>NZ_CP101166.1 GCF_024298885.1 Haloglomus halophilum | reverse complement strand
CTCCCGGCGAGAGACCCCCGCTCACGACGTTATTCTCTAGAGTTATATCCAAACTCGAAATTATTATTGTGGGTGCGTCGGAAGGTCCGTCCATGGCTCGAACCGACGCGCTGGCGGTGGACGAACGGAGCGACGCCGAGGCCGGTGCCGAGCGCACGCCCGACTGGGAGACCGTCGCCGACCTCCCGGCGAGCGCGAAGCTGGTGGCCCGCGTGCTGGAACACGAGGGCACACTGAGTGGGACCGAGATCGCCGAGGAGACCCGGCTGCCGCCCCGGACCGTCCGGTACGCCGTCGGGCGGTTGGGAGAGGCCGGCGTCGTCAGCGAGGCGTTCTCGCTCCGGGACGCACGTGAGAAGCGCTACGAGCTCCGGATCGACTGAGGAATCGGCGTCGTCCGGCGCACACACCACCGTAACGCTTGAATCGGTCGGCAGCGAACGGGCGGCAACGAATGTCGGACTGTGATTACTGTGAGGAGTCCTTCGGGAGCGAGAAGGCATATCACAAACATCTGAAAGCCGAACACGAGGGTGAGCTGGGGCCTATCGACCGGCGACGGGTCGGTCTGGAGGGGAACGACGAGAGCACGCTGTCGGACGCCGCTGGTCCCATCGCCCTCGGGGCCATCGTCGTGTTCGCCGCCGCCATCATCGGCTATCTCGTCTTCTTCGCGGGCTCCGGCGGCGCGACCACACCCCACAACCTCGGGGCGGTCCACGGCCACGGGACCATCAACGTGACCGTACTCGGTCAGAGTCCCGACTTCTCGACGGACCAGTACCAGCTGCGGGACGACTACTGGCACTTCGAGGGTGGGAACGGACGCATCTGGCACGTTCACGGCGAGGGCGTCACCCTCAAGTACGCGATGGACACGGTCGGCATCGGCGTGACCGACGACTCCATCACCTTCCAGGGGACGACCTACGAGGACTCCGACCCCGAGTACAACGTGGAGGTGACGGTCGGTGGTGAGGACGTGGACCCGTCGAGCTACGTCCTCCGAGGGGAGAGTCAGTCTCCCAGCAGGGCACAGACGAGCACCGGTAGCCATATCCGCGTCGTCGTCACCCGGGCCACCTGACCTCGGGCCACCTGACCGGCTCAGAACTCGCCCAGTCGCGATTGTCCCCCGCCATCCTCGTCGAGCCCCGCCAGTGCGACCGCCTCGTCCAGCGCGTCCGCGAACGTGCTCTCCTGACTCCGGTCGTACAGCGTCGCGGCCGGGTGGACACAGAGCAGGACACGATAGCTCCCCTCCCCGACGCGTGCGTCGTGGACGGTCCCGGCCTCCTTCGTCACCGCCACAGAGCGCTCCAGCAGGTGCTGGGCGGGGACCTTGCCCAGCGTCACGACGAGTTCGGGGTCGACCTGCTCCAGCTCCGCCGCGAGATACCCCTTGCAGTTCGTGAGTTCCGCCCCCTTCGGGTCGCGGTTGTCCGGCGGCCGACAGCGCACGCAGTTGGTGATGCGGACGTCGCGGCGCGCCAGTCCGCGGTCCCGGAGCGCCTCCGTCAGCACGTCGCCCGAGCGGCCGACGAACGGCTCGCCCTGCTCGTCCTCGTTGGCGCCCGGGGCCTCACCGACGAACACCAGGTCCGCGTCCGCGGGCCCGACACCGTTGACGATGCGCGAGCGCGACTCGCACAGCTCCGGGCACGCCGCACAGTCGGTCACCTCGAGTCCCTCCATCTCGCCGGGGAGCGATTCGCTCATATGGTGGCGGACTCGCGGCCGTCACTAAGCCCCCGCGGTCGCCGCGGGACGGGCCGGAGTCAGTCGCCATCGGGCAGGCGGTGGCGGAAATCGTCGCCCCCGCGAGCACAGAGCCGGGCCACGCGGACGGGTTCGGGGCGGCCGCCCTCGGGCGTGAACCCGTCGACGACCTCGCGGGCCTCCGCGGCCTCGCAGCCGACCGCCCGGACGAAGCAGGTCTCCCCGTTCACCTCCACGCGCTCGCGCGGCGGTTGGCGGTCGTACGTTGCCAGCCGGACCTCCAGCGCCTCGGGGTCGTCGCCGAACGCGTCCCGGAGCGCCGGCTCCAGCCCCTCGCTGGCCTCGAACGAGACCGACAGTACCGGCCGCTCCGTGGCGTCGTGGATGGCCTGCAGGTCGAGGACGTTGAACCAGGCGGGCGCGATGCCCGCCACCAGCAGGTAGCGGATGTCCTCGCGGTCGAGTTGCTCCCAGCAGTCGATGACGGTGTCGGTGGCGTCCGTGCCCCCGACCGTCCACGAGTCGAGAACGAGGTCGTCGAAGGTGCGGTCCGCGCGGACGACGCTTCCCGCGACGGTCGCGCGGCGGCCGCCGCCGGTCGACTCGGCGACCCCCAGCGCGCGAACCCCCTGGTTCACCTCAGGACCCCTGCTCGTTCTTCTGGTCCTTGATCTCCTCGAGCTTGTTCAGCAACTCGTCGCGGTCCGTGTCGCCGAACTCGTACTCCACGTCGCCGCGGTGGTCGTGTTCGGCCGTGTTCATTCCCTCCTCGTCCTCGAAGTCGGTGTCTATCTCCTGGTTCTCCTGTTCCGACTCGTCGTAGCTCCCGAAGCCCATGTCCAGCCGACTCTAGTGAATTGTTCGTGATAAATGGTGCGCCGGTCATGGGTCGTTCCTGTTATGCGAGCGAGCGAATCGCCCACGGCCGCCGACGGACCGGATGTACGGGGCGGCTACACGTAGATGTACCCCTCGACGGGGTCGTAGCGCCCGTCGTCGACCGCGAAACCAGCCGCACGGTTCCGCGCCACGGCGACCGCCCCGACGAGCGCGTCGAGTGCGTCGCCGCCCGAGTCGGCCAGCAGTCGCTCGCGGGGGACGCCGTCGAGTCGCACGCCACGGTCGAGCAGGCCGTCGAGGATGCGCTCGCGTCGTGCCGGGGCCTCGGGATACGTGGGGTCGTCCTTGTACTTGCGGTCGGGCAGTCCGAGGTCGCGCAGGGTGCCGGCCGGATACACCTCCACGAGCGACGGGTGCTCGTCGTTCCGGGTGGCCATCGGTGGGACGGCCACCGCGTCGCGCTCGACCAGGGGCCACAGTACCTCGCGCAGGCCGTGGAGCGTCTGGTAGCGCGTGATGAACGAGTACGGCGAGGAGGCGCCGGTCGGTCCGTCGGTGGCACGCTTCAGTTCGACACCCTCGGCGTCGCTCGCCCGTGCCCGCTCCTTCAGTGCTGACTGGAACGACCGGGCATCATCAGCCGCGAACGTCTCGCGGACCCAGTCCAGCGTGGCTCGCCAGTCGTCGCTCGCGGTCACGGCGGCGGGAAGCACCGCGCGGGGCAGTCCGAACGAGCAGTCCAGGCCGGTGACCTGTCGGGCCGTGGCCGCCCCGGCAGCGCCCGCGATGAACTCGCGGAGGTCGTGCAGGACCGGTTCCCGGCCCGTGACACCGAACGCCTCGCTCGCCGGGTGGGCGTCCGTCACCCGGAGGTCGATGTCGTCCCGTGCTCGGTGACTCCCGCCCCGTTCGCCCTCCGGAGTGTCAGGTCGCTCGCCGTCGGGGCACCACCCGGAGACGATCCAGATATCGTCGCCCGGTTCCGCGCTCCCGCTGAAGTCGACACCGTGGACGCGCACGGGGGGACTGGGACCGCGGCCACCGAGAACCCGTCGCTCGTGTCTCGTGGGCTGGCCTGGGAGACCGTGGATTGCCCCGCCCGGGAGTTTGATACGTCGTGCGGGCCTAGGGCGGATATGCCCAAGACGCTCGAGATCAAGTGCGCGGACGACGGCTGCGACCTCGATATGGCGGAGCTTCACTACACCTACAACATGCCCGACGGGACCGGTGCCGAGGCGTTCAGCTGCCCCTACTGCGGCGGCGAGGTGGAGGCGATCCACGCGTGAGCGACGCCGACGACTTCGACGACGATTTCGACGAATCGTTCGAGGAGGCGTTCGACGAGGAGTTCGAGGCGGCCGACTCCGAGTCCGACTCCGGGTCCGGCGTCGACCTGCCGTCGCTCCGCGAGGTCGGCGAGTCCGTCGGGGAGGCGGTCCTCGACGGCATCGGGCGCGCCTCGGCGCGCGTCCAGGAGCGACGCCCGCTCGCCGCCGACCTGCTGGAGTCCGACGACGCCTACCTCGTCGTCTTCGACGCCCCCGGTGCCGAGGGAGCGGACGTACAGGTCCGTTACGAGGGCAACGTCGTCGCGGTCCGTATCGACCGCTTCCGCGAGTTCCAGGAGGGCTTCGAGACGCACGTCCCCGGCCGAGGGCTCTCGCTGTCCGGCGAGGTCGCGCTCCCGGAGGGCGCCGACGTGGATGTCGACGCCGCGGAGGCGACGCTCACCGAGAACGGGACCGTCCGCATCCGCGTCCCCAGGCGCGGGGACGACCCGGTCGAGATCGACGCGGGCGACGAAGACGACGGGGCGGCATCCCCCGACGACCCCGACATCGACGAGTAGTGCGGCGCCCCGTTCGGCGTCGCCCGTTCACGATCCCTCCACGACCATCCCCTCGACGATGTCGAACGACTCGTCGCCGTCGAACCGCGCCGGGTCGAACGGGTCGAGCCATTCGCCATCGCAGACGCCGCGAGCGATGCGTTCGCCCAGCGCCGGCGCGCGCATGAAGCCGTGGCCCTGCCAGCCCGCCGCGACGACCACGCCGGGCGCGCGCTCGCCCAGCAATGGGTTCCCGTCCGGCGTCGCGGTGCAGAGGCCCGCCCACGCGCGGTCCACGGCCGGCGTCTCCCCGGGCGGTTCCTCACCGAACGCGCGCCGGAGGTGGTCGGTACAGTCCGCCACGAACCAGTCGTCCGCGTCCCGATTCCAGTCGTCCGGGTCGCGCTCGACGGGTTCGGTGCCGTCACCGACGAGCAGCCCCGCTCCCCGTGGGCGGCAGTAGAACCCACCCGTCGCGTCGTACAGCTGCGGAACGCGCCCGGACAGCGGCGTCGATTCGGTGACCGCCGCCTGCACGCGGTACGGTTTGCTGGGCACGGGCAGACCGGCGTCGCCCAGCAGCCGCGCCGTGTGCGCGCCCGCGGCCACGACGACCGTGTCGTAGGTCGCCGACCCGTCGGCCGTGACGACGCGTGGGTGACCGTCGCCGGCACGCAGTTCGACGGGTGCCCGCTCGCGGAGCGTGACGCCTGCACTGACGGCCCGCTCGGCCATCCCCCTCGTGTAGGCGCCGGGGTCGGCGGACCCGGCGTCGCGTGCGACGGCGGCCACCTCGATGTCGGCCCGGAGCGCGGGGAACTCGGTCTCGAGGTCGGCACCGTCGAGCAGTTCGACCCGACGGCCGTGGGCCTGCATCCGGGGCACCTGCTCGCGGATGGCGTCTGCGCGGCGGGTATCACCCTCGCGGGCGAGCCACACGTACGGGCGCGGCGTAAACGACCAGTCGAACGACGGGTCGGCGTCGAGAGCGCGGAACCGGGAGAGTGCCCGGTCGGCGACGGCGGCGTCCACGTCCTCTGCGAACGCGTCGTAACAGATGCCGGCCGCACGGCCGCTCGCGCCCGCCGCGACCGTCTCGGCCTCGAACAGGGTCACCCCGCAGCCACGCGCGGCGAGGTCGTGGGCCGCCGTGGTCCCGACCGCGCCGGCGCCGACGACCGCGACCCGTCGCTTGTCCATGCCCGTTAGTCTCGACCGAGCGGCTTCAGTTCACCGACGACGTAGTGGCGGGATTATTGTGAAATGGTGCTGGAATATCGATAATTCCGGAAAACATGGAGATGATATCACGTTCCACCAACAATTACCAGAACTCGCCGATTCCGCGTGCCGGATAGCCGACGACGGTGTCGACGCCGGCCTCCCGGAGGGTGGCCACGCGGTCCGCGACCGTCGCGGTGTCGCCGACGAGCGCGTAGTCACGGACCGCCTGCGAGAGGACCTCACGGGCGCGGCCGGTCGCTGTGGCATCCGTCGGTGCGCCGTCCGGGAGCGCCCGGCGGACGGGGGCGCGGCGGGCGGCGTAGTCCCCGACGGCGTCGAGGATGGCGTCCTCGTCGTCGCTGAGGACGACCGGCGCGTAGAGGGCGATACCACCCTCGAAGCCCGCGGCACGGAGCGCCCGCAGCTCCGACTCGGTCCCCCGCGCGAGCAGTTCGTACTGGACGCCGCCGGCCGCGAGCGCGACCCGTTCGACGCTCTCGGTCCCGACCCAGGCGTCGGGGGCGTGCTCGCGTGCCGCACCCAGGCGCGGCGCGACCGTGCGCTCGCGCTCCTCGTCGGTCAGGTAGGCGGGGTGGCCGGCCACGAGGACGCGCCGGGTGGCCTCGGGCAGCCGGTCGACCAGCGAATCGTCGCCCAGCGGGTCGAAGCCATCCGCCCGGACGGGCGTGGTGACGTAGCAGTCGAAGCGGTCGGCGAGGCGGGCGAGCGTCCGCTCGTTCGGGACGGCGTCCCGGCCCTCGTAGTCGACGGCGACGGTGTCGACCGGCAGGTCCGGTACCGCCGACAGGTCGTGTTCGGTCGGTTTCAGCGCGATGGCGTCGATGTCGGCACGTGTCGCGGGGGCGGGCTCGGCCTCGGGTGTGTCCTCGTCGTGGTTCTCGGTCAGCATGCGCGAGTGGTCGTTACCGTCGTCTGTGGTCTCGGTCCGGTAAGCGTGTCGTTCCGGGCGAGACGTGCCCCGGGAGCGAACGGAGCGGGAAGCCTACTTCCGTGCGACGATACGCAGGACGTCCTCGTCGGCGAGCTCGTGGTCGCGCCCGACCTGCTGTTCGTCGTGTTTGGCGGACTCGCCCGTGACGCGGGCGAACTTGAACCGCTCGTCGAACGAGCCGCCGAGCCGGTCGAGCGCGTCGTCGACGGTGTTGGCGTCCTCGGTGAGGATGAGCGGCTCCTCGTAGTCGGTGCCGCGGCCTGGCTTGTTCATGTAGATACGGATGAGCCCGAGCGACTCCCAGATGGCCTCCTTCAGCGAATCGAGGCCCTTCTCGGCCTCCGCGCTGATGAAGACGGCGTTCTCGGGGTCGATGCCGTGCTCGCGGAGGTCCGCGTCGACCTGGTCCTTGTAGTCGGGCTCGATGAGGTCGGTCTTGTTGACACAGACCCGCGAGGGGAGGTAGACCCGGTTGTCCTGCAGGGCGTCGACCAGCTCGTCGATGGTGAGGTCCTCGCGGATGGTGCAGTCGGCGTTGATGTAGTCGTACTCCCGGAGGATGCCCTCGATGGTCTCGTCGTCGAGGCTCACCTTGTCCGAGGTGGTGAGCTTGATACCCCCGCGCCCGGTCTTGGTGATGGAGACGGAGGCGGGTTCGGTGTCGAGGCGAACCTTGTTCTTGTAGAGCTCCTCGCTGAGGCGCTCGTACTGGTCGATCTCGAACACCGAGAGGACGAACAGGACGAGGTCGGCGGTCCGGACGACCGAGAGGACCTCTCTGCCCCCGCCGCGCCCGGACGCGGCGCCCTCGATGAGCCCCGGCACGTCCATCAGCTGGATGTTCGCACCGCGGTACTTGAGCATCCCCGGGTTGACGTCGAGCGTGGTGAACTCGTAGGAGCCGACCTCGCTGTCGGCGTTGGTGAGCGCGTTCAGCAGCGTCGACTTGCCGACCGACGGGAACCCGACCAGCGCGACCGTCGCGTCGCCGGTCTTCTCGACGGCGTAGCCGCCACCGCCGCCGGAGCCGGACTGCTGTTCGAGCTTCTCCTTCTTCTTGGCCAGCTTCGACTTCAGCCGCCCGATGTGGGCCTCCGTGGACTTGTTGTACGGCGTCTCGGAGATCTCCTCCTCGATCGCCTCGATCTCCTCTTCCAGGCCCATTACTCCCGTGTCGGCCACGCGGACTCAAAGGCGTTCCCGTTCGGACCACGAACGTGACCGTCGTACAGGGGTCCGCCGTCGCTGCCGCGGGAGTGGGACCCGACGCGCCCTCGGCCGCTTCCGCGGGCGTTATGCCGCCGCGGCGACTCGTCGCCACATGGACAAGCGGGCGCTCGCGATGAGCCTCCTCCTGGGCGGTATCGCCTTCGTCGGACTGCTCCACACCGTCCTCGCGTACGTCTTCGACACTGGACTCGAGCAGGTGGGTCTGCTGGTGGCGGCCACCTGCGTCGTCGGTATCGTGCTGGTCAACATCCGGCCGTGATCGCGGACCGTGGTCGTGGCGGTGGCTGGGTCGCGGCCACACGGGCGCCCCGAAGAAATAACGCTTAAACCCGCCGCGTGGGTTTCGATGCGTATGGCTGGAACTATCGAAGTGCTCGTCCCCGGCGGGCAGGCCAACCCTGGCCCGCCGCTCGGCCCCGAACTCGGGCCGACCCCGGTGGACGTGCAGGCGGTCGTCAACGAGATCAACGAACAGACCGAGGCGTTCGACGGGACCGAGGTCCCCGTCACCGTCGAGTACGAGGACGACGGCTCGTTCTCCATCGACGTGGGTGTCCCGCCGACGGCGGCGCTCATCAAGGACGAACTCGGCTTCGAGACGGGCAGTGGCGAACCCCAGGAGGACTTCGTCGCGGACATGTCCGTCGAGCAGCTGAAGAAGGTCGCCGAGCAGAAGCTCCCCGACCTGCTCGCGTACGACGCCAAGGGCGCGGCCAAGGAGGTCGCGGGCACCTGCACCTCGCTGGGCGTCACCATCGAGGGCGAGAACCCGCGTGACTTCAAGGAGAAGATCGACGCCGGCGAGTACGACGACGTGTTCGCGAGCGAAGCGACAGCGTAGCGAGCGAACGCCCGAGAACGAACGGAGTGAGTTCTCGATGTCTTCGCCGAAGAGGCCGCCGCATAGGCGGCCGACGAGGCGAAGGCTTGCGGCGCGAAGCGCCGCAGTGTCATCGCCGAGGACGCGACAGCGTAGCGAGCCGTTCTCGACGCCGGCTTCGATCGACGTTCCCAGCTACCGTACCGGTTCTGGGCGTGGCCCGAACTACTTTTCAGTCGCCACGGCCTCCGATTAGACACGTCTAGCCGATGCGCACGTGGACACCGATGCACTGTCTGGTGGGGTGGTGAGCGATGGCCGGTTGGCTGGAGGTTCTCGTGGCGGCGGCGACACTCCAGTTGCTCGTTCTCCCCGGTGAGAAGGTCCAGATGATAATCGCCGGGCTGTCCACGAAGTACAACCCCTACATCGTCGTCGCGGGCGCGGGCGTGGCGTTCGCGGGGTGGACCGCGCTCGAGATCGTCTTCGGCGAGGCACTCCAGCGGGCGCTCCCGGCCGTCTACCTCGATGTCATCACCGGTGGACTGTTCCTCCTGTTCGGTGTCGTGCTCGCGTACTCGGCACTCCAGCTGGACCATGGGAGCAGCGACGGCGTGGCGACGGACGGCAGCGGCGAGCATGGGGGGCAGAGTGGCATGGAGGAAGAGTCCTCTCTGCCGGGGCCGCGGACCGATGCCATCACCGAACGGGTCCCCGAGGGGTATCGGGGGTTCGTTCCGGCGTTCACCATCAGCGCGTTCGGCGAGTTCGGTGACAAGACCCAGCTCGTCACCATCGGGCTGGCGGTCCAGTACGGGGCGCATCCGGCCATCTGGGTGGGTGAGATGCTGGTCATCATCCCGGTGAGCCTGGCGACAGCGCTCGTCTCACATCACCTCTCGCACCTGTTCACCGTCGAACGACGGCGGTATATCTATCTCGGGTCGGCGGGGCTGTTCTTCCTGTTCGCCGCGGATACGGCCGCGCAGTACCTGCTCGGTGGCGGGTTCCTCCCCATCTGAGTCGGCCGCGTGGGGTCCGTGCGGGCTCGTCTCGGGGCTCCCTCGACCGCGCCAGTGCGTCACGCACGCCTCCTCGCTTCGACGCACTTAACTGTCGCATCATCGTGGTTCCGACGAGACAGGCGTCCGTCGGACCCTGTTTCACACCGTAGTAGCCCTACGGCGCACTACGGAGGTGAACGATGGCAGATCAGGATATAGAGAACGCAGTCGCGCAAGCGATGGAGGAGGCCCCCCCGCGGAACTTCCGCGAGACCGTGGACCTCGCCATCAATCTGCGCGACATCGACCTAGACGACCCGAGCAACCGTATCGACGAGAGCATCGTGCTCCCGTCGGGCACGGGTCAGGAGACTAGTATTGTCGTGTTCGCGGAGGGCGAGACCGCCCTGCGCGCCGAGGATGTCGCTGACGATGTACTCGACAGCGATGACCTCGAGGACCTCGGTGACGACGACGACCAGGCGAAGGACCTCGCCGAGGAGACCGACTTCTTCATCGCCGAGCAGGCGCTGATGCAGGATATCGGTCGCTACCTCGGGACGGTGCTCGGCCCGCGCGGGAAGATGCCGACCCCCCTCGGTCCGGACGAGGACGTGGTCGAGACCGTCAACCGCATGAAGAACACGGTGCAGGTCCGCTCGCGCGACCGACGGACCTTCCACACCCGTGTCGGCGCCGAGGACATGTCCGCGGACGAGATCGCGGACAACATCGACGTCATCGTGCGGCGGATGACTGCGGACCTCGAGAAGGGGCCCCAGAACATCGACCGCATCTTCGTCAAGACCACCATGGGGCCGGCCAAGGAGGTGCCCATCTGATGAGCGCCGACGAAGCCGAGGCCCAGGCGGCCGCGGAGCGCAAGACCGAGCACATCCCCGAGTGGAAGCGCGAGGAGGTCGACGCCCTCGTCGAGACCCTCGAGTCCTACGAGAGTGTCGGCGTCGTCGACATCACAGGGATTCCCTCGCGACAGCTCCAGGACATGCGTCGGGAGCTGTACGGGACCGCAGAGCTGCGCGTCTCGCGCAACACCCTGCTCGTCCGGGCCCTGGAGGAGGTCAACGAGGGGCTCGAGGACCTGGCGGGGCTCGTCTCCGGCCAGGTCGGGCTCATCGGGACCAACGACAACCCGTTCGGCCTGTACAAACAGCTCGAGGAGTCGAAGACGCCCGCGCCCATCAACGCCGGTGAGGTCGCGCCCAACGATATCGTCATCCCCGAGGGTGACACGGGCATCGACCCCGGCCCGTTCGTGGGCGAACTGCAGCAGGTCGGCGCCGACGCGCGCATCCAGGAGGGCTCCATCCAGGTCATGTCCGACTCGACCGTCCTCGAGGCGGGCGAGGAGGTCAGTACGGAGCTGTCCAACGTCCTGAGCGAGCTCGGTATCGAGCCCAAGGAGGTCGGGCTCGACCTACGTGGCGTCGTCTCCGACGGCGTCATGTTCGACCCCGAGGACCTCGACATCGACGTCGAGGAGTACCAGGCCGACATCGAGACCGCGGCCGCTCGCGGGCAGAACCTGTCCATCAACGCTGGCTACCCGACCGCACGGACGGTCCCCAGCATGCTGGGCAAGGCCTCGAACGAGGCGCGCTCGCTGGCCATCGAGGCGGCCATCGAGTCGCCCGACGTGGCCGAGGACCTCGTCGCACGCGCGGACTCGCAGCTCCGCGCACTCGCGGCTGTCATCGACGACGAGGAGGCGCTGCCCGAGGAGCTCCGGGGAACGGCCCCCGAGCCCGCGGGTGACGCTGGCGCCGAGACGGACGCCACCGCGGACGCAGGCGAGGAGGAACAGGCGGACGACCAGACCGAAGACGCCGAGGCCGACGCCGACGACACCGACGACGATGACGACGACGGTGACGACGGTGGCGAAGCACTCGGTGCGATGTTCTGACAACAATGGAATACGTTTACGCAGCACTCATCCTGAACGAGACGGGCGAAGAGATCAACGAAGACAACCTGACCGGCGTCCTCGAGGCCGCCGGCGCTGACGTCGAGGAGTCCCGCGTCAAGGCCCTCGTGGCCGCGCTGGAGGACGTCGACATCGAGGAGGCCGTCCAGGGGGCCGCCGCGGTGCCCGCCGGCGGTTCCGGCGGCGCCGCTGGTGGTGCCGCGGGCGGTGCCGAGGCCGAGGAGACCGAGGCTGACGACGGTGGCGACGAGGGCGGCGACGAGGCCGAGGAGACCGAGGCCGACGAGGGCGGCGACGACGATGACGACGACGAGGCCGACGGTGAGGGCCTCGGCGAGCTGTTCGGCTGAACCGGCTCCGACCACGCACCACTTCTTTCGACACCAGCCGTCAGCGACAGCCACAGCGGTACGCACTTATCTCGAATACCGGAGGATTTCGAAATCGAACGGTGACATTTATCGATTGATGCCGGTATACTGGACTGATAGTTGAAATGTGCAGAAGATAAGATCCACCGGGGCCGGACGTCTAACGACCCGTTCAGTCCGCGACCAGGTAGGTGCGTCCGCCCTTCCGTTCGAGGTAGCAGTCCGTGTCGGTGTCGCGGGCGTACTCGACGATCTCCGCGGGGGGACGCTCGCTCACGTCGAACCGGCGGCGGTCGGGGCGCGGCGTGCTGGTGGTGTCGGTGCGCACGCGGACAGTGTCTATCGACATACACGGATTCAGGGTTCGTACGGGTATGAACGCCAGCCACCCGGAGTGGAAGTGAAACCGCAAGGTGTGAACCGGGTGTCGGCAGTCCAGGGGTGGGCCGGCGACCACGGTCGAGATGGACAACGCTTTGCGGGTGGTGGGCACACCGACGGGTGATGCCACGCTGCACGGCGACGGAGGTGTCGGGCCGATGGCCGACCTGACGACGGCGCTGCTGCTGGTGGCCGTCGCGTTCGCGGGCGGGGCCGCCGGGGCAGCCGTCGGGGCGCTGCCGTCGCTCGCCGTGACCGGCTTCGCCGTCGTCGCGAGCGAGACGCTCCGGTTCGTCCGCGGTGCCGCCGCCCCCGTTGCAGGGGGCGTGTACGGCGTGCCCGGTCTCGTCGGCGTCGGTCTCGCCCCCCACGTCGCCTTCGCGGGTGGCGCGGCCGCGGCCGCGTACGCCGCCCGGCACGACCGCCTCGGGGCGAGGTTCGACTACCACGCCGCCAAGCAGATCACGAAGCCGCTCGGTGCGACGCCGGGGGCGCTGCTCGCCGGGGGTGCGTTCGGCGTGGTCGGCCTCCTCCTGTTCGGCCTCGCCGCCGGACTCGGAGTGCCCGTCGACCCGGTGGCCTTCGCCGTGGTCGCGTCGGCGCTGCTCCACCGCATCGCCTTCGGCTACCCGCTTCTGGGTGCGGCTCCGGCGGGCCGCCTCGACATCTCCCCGTTCGAGCGTGGGGTACGCCGGGAGCCGGTCGTCGACGACGAGGACGCGGGCGGCGCCGAGGCGCCCGGGGCCGAGCCGCCACCGCCACGGTTCCTCGTCGAACCGTGGCGCCCGGCGCAGTACGACCGGCCGTACGTCTCCCTCCCCGCCGTCGGTGTGGGTGTCGGCGCGGTCAGTGCGGGCCTGACCTGGCTCACCGCCAACCCGTTCCTCGGGTTCGGACTCGCCGCGGCCTCGCTGCTCGCCGTCCTCCTCGGCGTCGACCGGGTCCCCGTCACCTACCACATGGCGCTCCCGGCGGGGCTGCTGGTTGCCGCACTGGGCCCCGGCGCGTCGGGGGCTGGCGCGCCGGTGGCGGCGCTCCGGGCCGCCGTGCCGCTGTGGCTGGCCCTCGCCGGCGGGGGCGCGGTAGGACTCCTCGCGGGAGGTCTCGGGGAACTCTGCGGGCGGGTGCTGTACGCCCACGCGGACACACACCTCGACCCGCCGTTCGCGGCCATCCTCCTGACCTCGTCCCTCATCGCCCTGCTCGATGTCCTCGGGTTCCTCGAACAGTCGCTGCTCCCTGCACTGGGCTTCTGATGGGTTCTCAGTCGTCGACTGCCACGGCCTCGGACCGCCACTCGGCGAACGCCGGGAGCAGGTCAGCCTCCTCGAAGCGCTCGATGCACGGTACGTCGTATGGATGCACCTCCTCTACACGCGTCGCGAGCGCGTCGTACCCCTCGTCGGTCGTCTTCGCCAGCAGGATGACCTCCTCGTCGGTGACGACCTCGCCGTCCCAGCGGTAGACGGAGTCACAGGCGACGCGGTTGACGCAGGCGGCGAGGCGCTCCTCGACGAGCGTCCGTGCGAGGTCAGCCGCGGCGTCCTCCGGTGCGGTGATGTACGCGGTCGGCATGGACGCCTGTCGGGTCGGCGCCGTGACCAATCAGGCTTCGGTGTCCGCGATGGGGCTGTAGTGGCCGTTGATGTCCCACTCGTGGATGCAGTGCCGGTCGCCGACGAGGCGCTCGTCGTCCTCGACCCGGATGGTCCACTTGCCCTGCTCGTCGTCCCAGATGTCCTCCCGGCCGCATCGCTCGCAGGAGCGCTCCGTGGGTGGCGTGATCTCGACCATGGGTATCCGGAGAACGCTGGGGGGCTTCAATCCCGCGGCGGGCTGTGCACGGAACGCAAGGTGCTTCCCGCACTCCCACGTAGCACGGCCATGGAGCGGCGCGCGCTGCTGGCGACGCTGGGGGCCGCGGCGACCACCGGCGTCGCGGGCTGTATCACCATCGGTGGGGAGCCGCCGACCCCGGACGGATTGGCCGTCGACTCGCCCGCGTTCGACGACGGCGGCACCATCCCCCGCGAGTACACGTGCGACGGGGCCGGGCGGTCCCCGCCGTTCACCTTCGACGGGCTCCCGGAGCCGACGGAGGCGGTCGCGCTGACCTGCCGCTACCCCAACAGCTTCGCGCAGAACTTCGACCACTGGCTGCTCTGGAACGTCCCGCCCGAGCGCGGCGAGATTCCGGGCGGGCTCCCGGATTCGGAGACGCTCCCCGAACTCGGGGGCGCCCGACAGGGGGTGAACGGCATCGGCGAGGTCGGCTATCTCCCGGTCTGTCCCCCGCCGACGCTGGACGCCGAGGAGTACCGGTTCCGGGTCTACGCCCTCCGGCGACCGCTCGACCTCCCGGGCGGGGCGAATCAGGAGCGGTTCGAGGAGGCCCTCGAGGGGGCCGTGCTCGCCAGCGTCCGCTACGTCGGGTTCTACGCACGCCCCGACGAGGTCACCGGGACCGCCCGCGGACGGTGAGCCACGTCGGCTTCGTTCTCGGTGCTCCTCGCCACCCGACACGGTCGTTATGCCGGTCCCGCCCGAACGCCGCGTATGGGATTCCACACCTACGACGCGGAGCGGGCGGACGCGCTCGAGGACCCCGGCCGGTACGAGTACGTCTCCGTCGACGAACTGCTGGCCCTGTTCGACCCCGAGGGTGAGGTGGCCGACCTCGGCAGCGGGACCGGCTTCTACACCGACGACGTGGTGCCGTACGCCGGAACCGTCCACGCGGTCGACGTGCAGGCCGAGATGCACGACTTCTACCGTGAGAAGGGCGCGCCCGACAACGTCCGCTTCGTCACCGCCGAGGTCGCGGACCTCCCGTTCGCGGACGACGTGCTGGACCGCGCGTTCTCGACGATGACCTACCACGAGTTCGCCTCGCCCGAGGCGCTGAGGGAACTCGCACGCGTCGTCCGCCCGGGCGGGGTGGTCGGCATCGCGGACTGGTCCGCTGCGGGCGAGGGAGGGGCGGGCCCGCCCCGGGCCGAGCGGTTCGCCGCCGCGGAGGCGGTCGCGGCGTTCGAAGATGTCGGGTTCACCGTCGAACGAGCCGAGGAGCGCCGGGAGACGTTCGTGCTTCGTGCAGTGCTGGGTTGATCGGTCCACCATAGATTGGATGTTCGTCCAGAAATATTCTGGAAAGAACTCGTGATTAAGGAGGTATAACGCCTATCTCGTAATCTTAGGGTAACGGTTTACCGGTGGAGAGAACGAACGACATACGTGAGCTACTTCACCGACCCGTACACCCCCCGTGAAGCGACCTACGAGTGCTACGACTGTGGCTGCCGCGTCGTCGTCGATGGTCACCAGGATGCCTGCCCGGAGTGCCGGGGCCGAGTTCGGAACATCGCCGTTCCTCGCGAGTGAGAACCCCCGTCGGGCAGTCGAATCGTGTTGGTTGGTACCATGTACCAAAACAGTTATATCCTCCCGGTTCCTCAGTACAGGTTGCTGCCGGAGTCCACGGGGACACACCGGACGACTCGGCCGAAGCGACAGCGAGGTCGAGTTGGGGGCAACCACCGAAGGACCCGTAATAGGGTCACGAGGAGAACGCCTCGAAGGAGAACCACAGCGGCCCACCATCCGGCCATCCGGATGGCCGGACGCGAAGGCAAAGTAGCGGAGGTCGTGTGAGCGACGTTCGTGAAACCGACGACACGAGCACAACGGTCGGTGAGAGCCCGACGAAAGCCCACCAGGGCAGGCCGGTGCGAGCCCGGCTAACGTGTCCGTGACGACGGACGTGCCGTACGGGCCGTGGAAAACGTCTCCCGTCCGGGTCCTATCCGTGCCGACTCCGGCTTCTTCGCTGTTCCACCCACCGAGCGCCAGCACCGCGCCGGACGACCCCGTTCCGTCCACCCGCTGTTCTGCCCGGGCCACGAACCCGCCGAGGGAACCGCTTAAGTCCGCGGATACCCGACAGGACGGTATGTCAGTACAGGCGCGCCCGCGCGGTGGGAGCGCGTGAGCCTCTCGTACCCGGTCGCCTCCGACCACCAGCTCGCCCGGCTCCTCCAGATCGGGATGGTGCTGGAGGAGGTCGTCGAGGCGCGCGCGCACAAGCACTTCGAGTCGCTCGACGACGACGAACGGGACGCCGAACTGGAGGCTCTCCTCGAGGAGGCCGCCGAGGAGTCCGCCGGCCACCGTACCGAACTGGAGTCGCTCGTCGACGAGCTCGAGGGCGACCCGGTCGCCTACGAGGAGATCGAACAGCTGGTCGCGGCCCGCTACGAATCCGACACGGACACCGACGGCGTCCTCTACGACCAGCTCGCAAGCGAGGAGACCGCCTACAAGTTCTACGACGACCTCATCACCGCCATCGAGGGCTCGGACGTCCGGTTCAGCGTCGACCGCGACCGGCTGCTCGAGACGCTCCGGGGCATCCGCGAGGACGAGGCCGAGGGCGTCGAGGAGGTCACCCGACTGATGGAGGCCCGCGCATGAACACCCAGAACCAGTATCTCAAGGCGATCTATCTGGTCCAGGAGCAGGAGGACGGCCCCGCCTCGACGGGGAAGGTCGCGGACGCGCTCGATGTCTCGCCGGCCTCGGCCAACGAGATGATTGGCAAGCTCGAGGCCGCCGGCCTCGCCGACCACGAGAAGTACAAGGGCGTCGACCTCACCGACGAGGGCATCAAACGGGCCCGCGACGCGCTCCAGACCTACTGCATCATCGAGCGCTTCCTCGTCGAGGTGCTCGAGGTCGAGGAGTTCCGCGCCGAGGCCCGACAGCTGGAGTCGGTCATCGACGAGACGGTCGGGGACCGCCTCGACACCATCATCGACCGCGACCCCTCATGCCCGGACTGCTTCGACGCCGAACTCGATGTCTGCTGTCATCTGGTCTCCGACCTCGACATCGACCGGGAGGTCGAGTCCGAGGCCGCGGACTGAGCAGGGCTCCACTTTCGGATTCCACGGTCCGGACGTTCGATGAGCCCCACGCCGCCCACAGTATGGATACCGTCATCTGTCTCTGCCGCTCCTGTCACAAGCGAGCCGAGGCTGGGAATATCGAGATTCCGGATCCGACAACACAACCGTAACGCTATTTCTCACCGGGGCGCAACTCGTTGCTGGAGCCCCGTGGTGTAGCGGCCAATCATATGGGCCTTTGGACGGAGCCGGGTTCGTGCCCGTTCCGGAAGCGAGCCTAGGACCCCAGTTCGAATCTGGGCGGGGCTACAAAACTTCTATGACGTTGGAAGATGCATTATAATCACAATTCTAGATATATCTGTGTGGTAGGGTAGCTATCGCTGGTTCACCTCCCACTCGCCGTCCCCTTCGAACTGGGCGATGGCCTGGAAGGAGGATTTGATGGTGGCGACGGTCTGTGGGTCCTGTGTCTCGGGGTCGAACAGGAAGTAGGCCGAGGCGTCGGCGCCGTCGAACCGGGTGGTCATCAGGTGGAGGAAGCGGTAGACGTTCTGTGGCTCGCCGTACTGGAGGATGGTCGTCAACGAGTCGAAGACGACGCGGATGTCCCCCTCGTCCTGGTACCAGCGTTCGAGGTACTTGCCGATGATCATGCCCAGCCCGGTCAGGTCGCCCGGGGAGGAGACGTACTCCGTCGTGACGCCCTGACTGCTGGCCGTCCCGTCGCCGACGTCGCTCCCACCGAACCCGTCCGTGGTGGTGACGATGACGAGGTCCTCGGGGAGGTCACCGACGGTCCGGCGCCAGTCCTCGACCCAGCTGTCCGGTCCCTTGACGAAGGTCACGACCAGCGCGTGGGTCGGGGTGTCGGCCTCGCCACGGAGGAGCCGTCTCCCCGCCTCGTTGACCGATTCGTCGACGGATGGCCCGAGGATGAGCGTGTTCGGAACGTCGCGGAGGCGGTCGAGTTCCGCCGTCTCCCAGCGCATGGCCCACGGTCGGGCCACCCGCGCAAATAGATTGTCCTCGCTACGGATGTCGGATAGTGGACGGACTTATGCGGTCGGCTCCCGGAGGAGGGGGCATGCCACTCACGCGGGACGCGGAGCTCGCCGACTTCGACGCGGCCGCGGCACTCGAGGCGGCACGCGAGGCCGCCCCCGAGGACGGCGTCCTGTCGTTCGTCGAGTTCACGGCCGACGAGTTCAGGACCCTCTACGTCGCCGACGAGATCCTCGACATGTACCGTGACGAGGCACACCTGCAGGAGCACTACGACCAGGTGCTCAGTCACCTGAACATGGATTTCCTCGAGCGCGACGCCTACGAGCAGACGCTCCTCCCCAACGCCGGACGGGTCCGCTCCATCATCACCCAGATGGACGACATGACGCTCCTGCGAGTCCTGTACGGGGACAGCGGGCTCTACATCGCCCTCGCTCCCGACTCCCCCATCGTCCCCGTGACCGACGCGGTCGAGGCGGAGATGAAGCGCGGACAGGCTGACTGACCGCCACGCGCTTCCGGGTTCCACCATCCTTATTGCCTCCAGTGCGGTCGATGCGATAACGCATGGCACCCGAGGACAACGACCCGGTACTCGACTGGCCGCTGCCGGTCGGGGAGCCGGGGCGGGAGGTGTGGTACTCGCTGGTGAGTCCGACCGACGGTTCGGTCGCGTTCTGGTACCGGTACACGCTGTTGTCGACGGAGGGTGGCCGGCAGGAGGGGCGGCTGTGGGCCGCGCTGACCGACCGCGAGGACCCCGACCGCTCCGTCTTCGTCACGCGGTCGGTCCCGTTCGAGCAGGTCCGCGCACGCGGCACGCCCTCGTTCTCGCTGACCATCGACGACGCCGAACTCACATCCTCGTCGGCGGTCGGCTCCATCCCGCTCGACGCGGACGGTGGCGGCGAGGACGCCGACCACGGCGACCCCGGCCACGAGGGCGGCGAGGTGTCGTGGGACCTCTCCTACGACCCGGACCCGTACTCGTTCACGCCGCTGCGGAGCGAGCGCCTGACGGACGTGCTGGCGAAGACCATCGGGACGGGAAAACACTGGAGCGCCAACGAGGCCGTCCGGATGGACGGCGAGGTGACCGTCGGCGACCGCACCATCGAGTTCGAGGACGCCCCCGGCCACCAGGGGCACACGCTCGGTTCCTCGCCGCCGGACTCGTGGACCTGGATCCAGTGCAACGAGTTCGAGGACCGCTCGGTCGTGCTGGAGGCCCTCGACATCGAGGGGACGCTCTCCATCTGCCTGCGCCGGGACGGCGAGGTCCACGCACTCAACCGGCTCGAGCACGTCGTCGGGCCGAAGTCCAACACCACCGAGCACGACGAGCCGGGCTTCTGGCGCTTCTCCGGGAGCGGCGAGGGGGTCGACCTCCGGGTCACCGTCCGCGCGCCGGAGGACGTGAAGTGGCAGACCGTCTCCTACATGGCGCCCGACGAGTCGCTGCGCTACAACGCCCACTGCTCGCTGGCCGACGTGACGCTCACCTACACCCTCGACGGCGATGCGCCGGTGACGCTCGAATCGTCCGCCGGCCGGGCGGAGTGGGTGGGTGCGGAACCGCCGCTCGAGGGCTACGACTACCCGCCCGAGTGGTAGGTCGGCGCGGTCACCACCGGGAAGGCTTATGCCGGTCACATCGCATTGGCCTCGCGTATGGACGACGCCCTCCAGCAGAAGCTCGACCGGATCGAACGACGACAGTGGTACATCCTCGTGCTCCTGCTCTACCCGTATCTCGCGGGGGGCGCGTGGCTCGCCACCGAGAGTCGCATCCTCGCGGCCGCGGCGCCGGCGCTTGTCATCGTCGTGGCGGCGTATCTGGTGACGCTCGTCCGGGCGCGGACCAGCGGCTCGGGCGGTGACGACGCCGAGACGGAGACGGCTGCCGAGTGATATCGCAGAACGGCTCGGGCCCGGGGGTCGCGTTCAACCCAGCCGGAACGACGGTTCCTCTTCCTCCTCGCCGTCGTCGAGGTCCTCGAGGTGGATGACCTCCTCGTTCTCCTCCTCCTCGAGGCGCTGGGAGAGCTTCGTGACGTACTTCTTGTACTCGTCGAGCTGTTCACGGAGGTGTTCGGACTCCAGTTCGAGGCGCTCGTGCTCGCGGACGAACGACTTGGGGACCTCGACCTTCGGCGGGAAGGATTCGGCGGGCGAGGTGGTCGAGTCGTCGAGCTGGTGCTCGGGCACGACCTGCACCTGTCCGTCGTGGGCAACGAGCATCTCGACGTAGTCACGGAAGACCGCCGAGAGCGAGATGTCACGCTCCTCGGCGATGCTCTGCAGGGCCTCGAACGACTCCTCGTTGACCCTGAAGGAGATGGTCTTGTTCTTGTTGCCCATCGTGCCAATGTTTCGTCGCTCTTCCTACTTCAACGTTCGTCAGACGCGCGTCTGCCGCGCGTGGCTGAGGGGTCGTCCCGCCCCCCGGCCACCTGATACCGCAGGCAGCCGGCGAGACAGAGCGCGAACCCGTAGAGCGGAACCGTCCCGACGGTCAGGAGCGGCGTCAGCACCGACAGGAGCGCATCGTGCATCGGCGCCGGTAGTCCGAGTGCTGTCAGGCCGGCACGAACGTCGTTCAGGTACACCGTCGCCATCGCCAGCGCGGCGCCGACCGTGAACAGCCGTCGCCCCGGCCCCTCGAACAGGTACAGCAACGGGACCAGCGGATACGCGAGGACGACGTAGTAGATGGGATACGAGGGAAGCGCCAGCAGGACGCCGGCGACGATAGTGAACGTGGCGACCAGTCGCCGGCGCGTCGTGTCGACCCGCCAGCACCCGACTGCGACGACCGGTGCCAGCAGCGCGACCGCTCCCACCGTCCGCGCCACCGAGGAGCCCGGGAACAGCAGTGACAGCGGCCGCCGAACCGTCAGGAACGTCGCGTTCGGTCCCAGTCCCCCGGTGAACGCTCCCCGGGCGGTTCGCGGCAAGAGTGCCTCCGTCACGTACGCCACCGTCACCGCCGGCCCGAGGACGAGGCCCGCAGCGAGCAGTCCGCCCCCCGTCGCGACCGCCGCTCCCACCGCGTGCCACGACCGCCGCCGAACGAGCCACAGCCCGAAGCCGGCCGGGAACACCTTCACGAACGCCGCCAGTCCCAGCGCGCTCCCTGCGAGGCGGTCCCGACCGGACGCCAGCGCGACGAACCCGACGGCGACGGCCAGCGCGAGCAGCAGGTTCACCTGCCCGAACACCAGCGACGGCACCGTGTAGATGCCACAGACGACGAAGCCAGCCACGAGCAGTCGGTCGACACGCCCGAGCGACTGGCCGTGTCGCTCGACAGCCCGGATGAGTACTCCCGCGAGCGCCAGCCCGCCGGCGACCGAGAGCGCGGTGAAGACGACGTACGCCGCCGCCAGCGGCAACAGCGTGAACGGGACGAACGCGAGGACGGTGAGCGGCGGGTAGAGGTAGACCAGCCAGTCGGTTCCGACCGGCGACTGGCCGTACAGCGGCCCTCCGGCCAGAAACGCCTCGGCAGCCCCGTAGTACACCCGGAAGTTCAGCGCGACCTCGCCGGGTGTCACGACGGCGGTCCGGACGAGCGAGGCGAGGCCGAACACCGTTCCGAGCGCGAGGACGACCCGGGCGCCCGGGACCGGCGAATCGCGGGGCACGACCGGCCGGTGACGGGCGTGGCACTTCGCGCTGCCGGTCCCCGGTCGACCCACGCCGCTCTCCGCTGTCCCGCCGGTGCCCACGGGTTTATCGCCCACCACGCGCAACCCGCACGCATGGGACTGGACGTCGAGCCGCCGGCGCCGCCGGAACTGGAGCCGAACCTCGACCCCGACGAGTACGACGACGCCGAGGTGCAGGGGGACGACTACCGCCGCGACGAACTCCAGACGTTCCTCGAGGAAGGGGCCTGGGATGAGGCGTTCGCGGAGTGGGCCGAGACCGCACAGATGGACGCGGCCGACTGGCAGATCGCGCTCGACCTCGAGTTGCCCTCGCGCTTCGATTTCTTCTGGGACGACTTCGCCGACCGCGTTGGCTACCACGCACCGGGACTCCCCGAGGACTGGAAGGTCCGCGACCTCCACCCGGACCTCGACTCGTGGGGAACGGTCTCGGCCATCAACGCCGGGCTCACGGAACTCGGGCAGGTGGTCTGCGAGGTGCTGAAGGAGGAGTACATCGACTGGGAGGCCGACTACGAGCCACCCGAGGACCTGCCGGACTTCGATTGAGGGTCGGATACGGACCCGTACGTCTCACCGGACCGTGATTGCGTAGGAGAGCGTCACGGGGTCGTCCACTGGTTCGACCAGCAGCGCGGTCGCCCCGCCGCCCGTGGTGAACGGCCCGAAATCGAACGCCGACCACTCGTGGAACGAGGCGGACAGGCTCTCTTCGCTGCCGTCCCAGTAGGACGCCAGCGCGCTGGCGTCGCCCAGATACCAGTTCACCGACCCGCCGTCGACCGCCTCGCCCGCGAAGGCGATGGACACGGCGGCTCCGGTGTCGACCTGACAGAGGTACCCCGTCTCCCGGTCCGAGACGGCCACCGTCCCCGTCAGCGATTCGGACGGGCTCTCGCTCACCGTCTCGAACGGAGTCCGGGCCGTCGGTGTCGGCGACCCGGTGGGGGTCGACGTGGGCGTCGACGTGCTGGTCGTCGTCTCGGTCGTCGTCGACCGAGGGGTGGATGTCGTGGGGGCGACAGCGGCGCTCCCGCCACCAGTGCCACTGCTGCCGCCACTGGCTCCTGCGCCCCCACCGCTTCCACCGTCGCTTCCACCAGTGCTCCCGCCACCGCTCCCGCCTCCGGCGCCACCGTACGTCGCGTCCGTCTTCGGCGCCGGCCGCGCCGTCTCCGTCGGGGTCGGTGACTCGTCGGCCGGCTCCGGCGTCGTGTGGTCGTCCCAGCCGTCGGGTGACACCTGTGTGTCGGTTGGCTCCGGCGAGGCGGTCCGCGTCGGGGATGCGGTGCTCGTCGGGGTGGGGGATGTCGTCTCGGTCGCCGTCTCCGAGGGGGTGGGGCTCGCGCCGCCTGGCCGTCCCATCCGGTTCGAGAGCTGTCCGTCCTCGGCGTCGACCGATTCACGGTCCAGCGGGGCGGCCCGGTCGGCGACGAACGAACAGCCACCCAGCACGGCCGTCGCCACCACGCCCGCGTACCGCGCCAGCGTGCCATCCTCCGCACCGTCGGCGTCGCCCTCGCCTAGCGTGGACCCGCTCGGCGCCGACTCGTCGGGGCGGGTCATTGCGTGGTCGCCTCGCTCAGGGTCTGGGTC
The DNA here is from genome assembly GCF_024298885.1 of Haloglomus halophilum. Classification (GTDB taxonomy): domain Archaea; phylum Halobacteriota; class Halobacteria; order Halobacteriales; family Haloarculaceae; genus Haloglomus; species Haloglomus halophilum. The sequence goes on along the minus strand of NZ_CP101166.1, from coordinate 4,156,235 downwards.
GCGGCGACGTGCCACTCCCCACCGTACCAGACCGCCGGCGAGATGTCGCTCCCGTCGACGTGGTACCCCTGGTCCCCCTCGAAGCTCCCTTCGACCGGCGCGAGGTCCTGGGGGAGGATGACGCCGTCACTCCGCACCCGGGTACAGCCGTTGGCGATTGGGTCCTTCGCCAGCAGGTCGGCCTCGGAGCAGTTCTGCGACGGGATGTGGACGTCGGCGTCAGCGCACCCGAACAGCGCGATACCACCGTCGCCGTACCGGCGCATCGTGCAGTTCTGGACCACCACGTGCCGGGAGTCGTGGACGTTGATGCCACGCTGGACCCAGTCGTACGAGTGCGTCGTCGTGCGCGGGTTGATGCCGTGCAGGTAGCAGCCCTCGATGACGAGGCCGTGGGCGTTCTTCCCGTACACCTCCAGGGGGTAGTCCTCGTCGCGGGCGTTCCCCTCGATGTAGACGTTACTCAGGTGGATTCCCTGCCCGCTCCGGATGTCGAACCCGTAGCTGTGGTTGAGTTCCGCGTCACCGCCCTGCACCTTCGTCATGAACCCGCGGAGCCGGAACCCGACGCCCTGACATGCCATCGCCTTGCAGTAGGCGTAGTTCGTGGCGTGGGGGTTCGCGGCGGTGAACTCGCGGAAGCCGTCGCCGCCGGCGTTCCACACCTGGCAGTTCAGGAACGTGTTCCCGAACGAACCCAGCGAGTCGCCGTCGGGACCGGTCCCCTCCTCCAGCGTGATGCCGTGACTCCCCGTCTCGAAGACGACGAGGTTCTGGAACAGATTGTGCGGTGCGCCCTTGATGCGGAGGCCGACGTTCCCCCCGACGAGTTTCAGGTTCTGGAGTATCGGGTGGTTCCGGTAGTCGTACTGGGCGACCCCCTCGACGTGGAAGATGTCCTCGCTGGCGTGGCTCGCGTCCACGACGGACCCCGAGGGGTGCCCGCCCGAGACCATGACCTCCTTCTCGCTGTAGTCGAGGACGATGGGGAACTGCTCGCCCGCCGCCTCGGCGTCGTACGAGGAGTGGACGTGGACGGTGTCTCCGTCGTGGGCGTCGTCCCAGGCGCCCTGGATGGTGTCGTAACCGTCACGACCCACGATCATGTCGCCACCGAGTATCGTCTGGTCTGGGCCGAGCACACAGGCTCTCGAGAGCGTGTCCTCACTGGTAGCGCTGGTGGTTGCGAGCGATGCCGACGACGACCCGGCGGCGCCGGATGCTTGCTGGCCGTACATCCCCACGGCTCCGAGGACTCCCGTGGTCTTGAGGAACGACCGGCGGGTCGCTGACGATGGTGTGCCTTGCATACCTGTACGGGGCCACTCACCACCCATAACTGTTCGATAACCGACAACTAAGCCGGGGCACTTACCGGCGTGTAAGTGGACCGGAGAACGCAGGGAGAGTAGAAGTGAGGGGTGAACGCGCGTTACGCTCGGGCTCGAAGACGCTCGCGGACGCGCTGGGTGAGGTCCTCGCGGAGCTCCTCGACCTCGATCTCCTCGAGGACGGGCACGTAGAACCCCTCCACGAGCATGTTCTTCGCGAGGCGTTCGTTCACGCCGCGCGAGGTCATGTAGAACAGGTCCTGCTGGTCGACCTGTCCGACCGTCGCCGAGTGGCTGGCCTCGGTGTCGTGGTTGTTGATGATGAGCTTCGGCGAGGCGTCAGCCTCGGACTCGTCGCTCAGCATCAGCGTGTTCTCGCGCTGGTAGCTGCTGGTGTCCCAGGCTTCCTTGCCGACGTTCTGGACGCCCTCGTAGACCGAGCGGGCGTGGTCGTCGATGACGCCACGCGTGACCAGGTCGGCCGTCGTGTGCTCGGCGTTGTGCCAGACACGGGCATCGATGTCGAAGTGCTGGTCGTCGTGGCCGTAGAAGGCGCCGACCATCTTCGTCTCCGAGGAGTCACCGTTCAGGTGGGTCTCCACGGAGGCCTTCGTCAGCCGCGAGCCGATGTTGACGTCGATGAAGTCGACCGTCCCGTAGGTGTCGACCTCGGCCTCCTTCAGCTGGTAGTTGTAGGTGGTCTGGTCGAGGTCCTGGAGACTGCCGTACTGGACGTAGGCGTTCTCCCCGCCGACGATCTCGGTCAGGCCGGAGTAGTAGCGTGCGCCGTCGAGGTCGTCGCCGGTCTCCTGGCGCTCCAGGATGGTGACCGACGCGGACTTCTCCGTGACGACGAGGGTGTAGTTGAACAGCGACCGGCCGTTCATCGTCGTCCGGATGGTGACATCCTCGGCGTCGACGCCCTCGGGGACGAAGATGACCGTCCCCGTGCTGAACAGCGCCGTCGACAGCGCCGTCAGGTAGTTGGTCTCCGGGTCGACGACGGAGCCGAAGGCCTCGCGGACGAGCGACTCCTCGCGCTCGACGGCCTCGTGGAACGGGAGGACGTCGATGCCCTCGTCGGCCTCCCATTCCTTCTCCTCGGTCTGGGAGAACGGGTCGACCATCGACTCGTAGTCGAGGTCGGCCAGGTCCGTCCACGTGCGGCCGGGCGTCTGGATGACGTCCGGGAACGGCAGCTCGTCGAGCGCCTCCAGGGCATCGAGGCGCTGCTGGAGCAGCCACTCGGGCTCGTCGCGGGCCTCGCTCAGCTCGCGGACCGTCTCCTCGCTGATGGTTTCCAGTTGTACCGACATCAGCCCAGCGACCCCTCCATCTCGAGTTCGATGAGGCGGTTGAGCTCGACGGCGTACTCGATTGGCAGTTCCTCCGTGATGGGCTCGATGAAGCCGGCGACGATCATCTGCTTGGCGTCGTCGTCGTCGAGGCCGCGCGACTGCAGGTAGAACACGTCCTCGTCGCCGATCTTGCCGACGGTCGCCTCGTGAGCGACGTCGACCTTCGACTCCTCGATCTCCATGTACGGCATCGTGTCGGAGGTCGACTCGTTGTCGAACATCAGCGCGTCACACTCGACCGACGTGGAGGAGTTCTCCGCGCCGTCGGCGATGTGGACGAGACCGCGGTAGTTCGTCCGACCGCCGTCCTTGGCGATGGACTTGGACTCGATGGTGGACTTCGTGTTCGGCGCGTTATGATACACCTTCGCGCCGGTGTCGATGTCCTGGCCCTCGCCAGCGAAGGCGATGGTGATGTGGTTGTCCGTGGCGCCGGGGCCCTTCAGGATGGTCGACGGGTACAGCATCGTCGCCTTCGAGCCCATCGAGCCGGAGACCCACTCCATCGTGGCGTCCTTCTCGGCGATGGCGCGCTTCGTGTTCAGGTTGTACGTGTTCTTCGACCAGTTCTGGACGGTCGAGTACTGGACGTGGGCGCCCTCGCGGACGAACACCTCCACGCCGCCGGAGTGGAGGTTGAACTCCGAGTACTTCGGGGCCGAACAGCCCTCGATGTAGTGGACCTCGGAGTTCTCCTCGGCGATGATGAGCGTGTGCTCGAACTGGCCCATCCCCTCGCTGTTCATCCGGAAGTACGCCTGGACCGGCATGTTGACGGTCGTGTCCTCCGGGATGTAGACGAACGAGCCGCCGGACCAGATGGCGCCGTGGAGCGCGGCGAACTTGTTGTCGCTCGGGGGGACGCACTTCGTCATGAAGTGCTCCTTGACGATCTCCTCGTGCTCCTGGACCGCCTTGTCCATGTCACAGAAGATGACGCCCTTCTCCTCCCACTGCTCCTGCATGTTCTGGTAGACGATCTCGGACTCGTACTGGGCGCCGACGCCCGACAGGGCGTTCTTCTCGGCCTCCGGGATGCCCAGCTTGTCGAACGTGTCCTTGATGTCCTCGGGGAGGTCCTCCCAGTCGTCGACGCCGCCGCGCGTGTCGATGTCCGGACGGATGTACGGGACGATCTCGTCGATGTCCACCTCCGAGAGGTCCGGCTGGCCGGGCCAGTCGGTCGGCATCGGCATCTCCTGGAACTGGCGCAGCGCGCGCAGGCGCCGCTCCAGCATCCACTCGGGCTCGTCCTTGTCCTCACTGATGACCCGGATGGTCTCCTCGGTCAGGCCCTTCTCGGACTTGAACGCCGAGGCCTCGTCCTTCTTGAACTCGAAGCGGGCCTCGGTGTCGGTCTCCTGTAGATGGTCTTGATCTGAACTCATGTGTTGTGTGTGGGTTGGGGTCGCGTACTCTTGAGGCTGTTCACGGTATCAGGCCGTCTCGAACGCTTCCTCGCGGACCCAGTCGTACCCCTCGTCCTCCAGCTTCTCGGCCAGGGAGGAGTCGCCGCTCTTGACGACCTGCCCGTCCAGCATGATGTGGACGTGGTCGGGCTCGACGTAGTCGAGGATGCGCTGGTAGTGCGTGATCTGGAGGATGCCGGTTCCCTGCTCGTCACGGAGCGCGTTGATGCCCTTCGAAACGTCCTGGAGCCGGTCGATGTCCAGTCCGGAGTCGATCTCGTCCAGCACCGCGACGGACGGCTCGAGGATGGCGGCCTGCAGGACCTCGTTCTGCTTCTTCTCGCCGCCGGAGAAGCCGGCGTTCAGGTAGCGCTGGGCGAACCGCTCGTCCATGTCCAGCTGCTCCATCTTCTCGGCCAGGAGCTCTTGGAACTCGGCGACACCGACCTCGCCCTCGTCGGCGGGGCCCTCCATCGGGGAGGTGTCGTACCCCTCGTCCTCCTCGTCGTCGGGGCTGGCTTGGGCGTCTTCTTCCTCGTCCTCGAAGAGCTCCTCGCGCTCCTCGAGCTTGGCGTTGAGTGCCGTCCGGAGGAAGTTGACCATCGTCACGCCCTCGATCTCGGCCGGGTACTGGAAGCCCAGGAAGACACCGAGCGCCGCACGCTCGTTGGGCTCCAGGTCGAGCAGGTTCCAGGTGCGCTTGTCCTCGGGGATCTCGAAGTCCTCGCCGAAGTCACCCTCCTCCAGGTGGAGCAGGACCTCGCCGTCGGTCACGTCGTAGGCCGGGTGGCCCGCGATGATCTTCGCCGTGGTGGACTTGCCCGAGCCGTTCGGGCCCATCAGCGCGTGGATCTCGCCGGACGATACTTCCAGGTCGACACCACGAAGGATGGTCTCCCCACCCTCCTCGGCGACCTCCGCATGCAGGTTCTTGAGTTCTAGCGTTGCCATGATGAATACCTTCGGTCGACCAAAACTCCGGGTCTGACGGGCATAATGGTTTCGGGTTTCCACGTCAGTGTTCGCGATTCGAAAACGAAATCTTCCGTCTATGAAAACCGGTATCACACGGCCGGGACTGGCCGGAGGGAACCGTACTCGGTGGAACTCTCTCCGAAGGGGCGGTATATGCGGACAATATATATCACCAATGCTATACGGAGACCATATTCGAGAAGTGTTCAGTATTATTCGGTTACATGAACGACCCGAGGCCGGTCTGCTCCTGCCCACTTTCGACCTCCTGCCAGGAGACGCCCAGTGCCTCCAGGATGCGCGCGATGGGACCTTTCAGCGTCTTCTCCAACATCTTCTCGTAGTCGACGTGGAACTCCTCGGGCACCTGGTCGGCGAACTCGAAGCAGATGACGTCCGGGTCGCGCTTGAATTCGCCGTACAGCGGGTCGGCGTGCGGGTCCAGCCCCTCCTCCTCCTCGATACGCTCGAAGAACGAGGCGTCCACGTTCTCCAGATAGAGTCGCATGGGCTTCGACCCGCGCCCGAAGTTCGTCCCGAGCAGCAGGTTGGCGTACTTCGCTCCGCGGACCTGTGCGGTGGCGGTGTCGTACGCGTCCAGCTTCTTCCCGATGCCGCCGGGGATGCCGATGTCGTCCAGGTCCGCGTTCTCCTCTTTGAACGACTCGATCTCCTCGTGGACGTACGTCCGCACGTCCTCCAGGTCCGCGCCCGTGACGATCATCTCGATGACGCGGTGCTGGACGCGCTTGGTGACGGGCGCGATGTCCGAGCGCTTGTACTCGAAGCCCGTGATGTCGATGTCGTCGACGTCCTTGCCCTCCTTCCAGACGATGTGGCCGGCGTAGCGCTTCTTCTTGCCCGCCTGGAAGAACCGTCGGTAGAGCTTCTCGAACTCGATCTGGAAGCGGTGGTGGGCGGCGTCGAGCTGTTCCATCGCGAACTCGTCGTACGAGTCGTTGATCTGTTCCTCCAGTTCGAACGACCGCTCGATGGCGGTCTCCTTGTCTATCCCACCACCGAACTCGACCATCACGCTGTCTGTGTCCCCGTAAACTATCTCCTGGTCGTTCTCTTCAACGATATCGCTCGTATATTCGATAACTTCTCGGCCCGTAGCAGTCACCGCCGCCCCCATCTCCTTGTCGTAGAGTCGGAAGCGGTCCCAGCCCAGGACGCCGTAGAGTGATTGCCCAACGAACTGGAACTTGCCGTTCCGGCCGGCCATGAGGGTGTGGTTGTCCTCGACGGTGACACAGTAGACGCCGCTGTCGGCGGTACTGCTCCCCCCCGACCGGTGCATGCGGAAGCTGTTCTTGCCGTCCTCGGTGCAGTAGATACGCCAGGAGCCGCTATCGTGGTTGACGCTCGGCGTGAGCCCCAGATGAACGCAGAGACGCAAGACATCGTCCCGGAGTGATTCGCTCGATGTGGTGTACCGCCAGCTGTTCGGCTGCCTGTCGCCGTCGCCAGCGATGAGCGTGTTCAGGAACCGCTCTTTCTGTTCCCGACTCGCCTCGAAGACGAACGCCGGAATCCGCTTCTCGAAGCTATCCCCGCCACACGTCTCCTCCAGCCACTCACCGAGGAGCTTCGACGTGAACTGGTAGCTCCTGTCGTCGACGTAGTAGTCGAAACCCATCCGGTCGAGCAGACCGCCGATCGCGGCGTGGTCACTCTCACTGGTGCCACCGTCGGCAACCGCCTCCTGTGCGATCTGAACCGTCGTTGCGCTCCCGCGGAAGTTCTCCCCGAACTGCTTGTCCTCGGACGCGTAGACGTTCCCCTCCGTGATGTACCAGGCCAGCAACTCCAGGAAGTCGTCCCCGTCGTAGTACCGCGGAATCCACTTCCGACCACGCTCGGCGTGAACGTAGAAGGTGGAGCAGTGTTCGTCGAGGTACTCGCGGTGTTCCTCGAACTCCTCGGCGGTGAACACGTACCCCGTTCCATCCTCGCCTTGCTTCTCCATCTTGTCCGGATACCAGCCGACCTCCGCAGCGAGGGTATGGCCGTGAACGTCGTTATCAGCCCAGATTTCGAACTCGCCGTCGAGCCACTCGATGAGGTCGACCTGCTCCAGACGCGACCCGTCCGGCCCTTCCCAGTCGTGTGGCAACTCGTAGTGCGACGATTCGTTCAGGTCACCGGCCTCGACGAATCGGTAGTCGTCCCAGGACACACCGTTCGTGTCGTCCTTTCGGACCAGCATCCGGTGGTTCGGCGTCACACTGAAGTCGACCTTGCTGGTCTCGATGTCCACCAGCTCCCCACGGTAGTCGGGATACCCTTGCGTCTCGATGACCGGCTTCACTTCCATCTGCATCGTCTCCGGGTCGAGCGAGTACACTTCGTCACCCACGTCGAGGTCGCGGATGTTCCGAACGCCTGCCGGCGTCAGCACCTCGGTATCTGGAGTGAAGCAGTTCATAATAACCTTGACAGCTTGCTGCTGCCGGTCGTACTGCTCGTACGGGTCCGTTCCGGGTTCGTGGTCGTTGCGGAGGCCCTTCTTCTCCTCGCGCTCGGTCAGCAGGTCGTCGACCATCGTCCGGATGATGCCGTCCGGCTCCTTGCGGAACTGCGTCCCGTTGGGGGCGTGGTAGGTCTCCCCGTCGTAGTCATCGCCGACCTTCGTCTCCGGCGACGCGTTGATGGTCACCATCGACATCGGGTAGAGCGATTTGAGGTCCAGCACCGAGACGTTCTCCTTGACGCCCGTGATGGGATCGAAGACGGCACCGCCCTCGTAGTCCTCGGCCTCGACGCTCCCTTTCGAGGGGAGGACGAAGTTCCCGAACACCTCGTGGAGGATGTACATGTCCACGGCGTCGCCGGGCGTGGTGGCGTCCTCCAGCTTGCAGCCGACGAAGGAGGCGACCTCCTGCCAGAACGGGACGATCTCCTGCTTGCGGTCCAGTTCGACACACAGCTCGACGTCGCGGAGGTTGTACTCCAGCAGGCGCTCGGGGTCGTCCTCCCAGAGGTCGCCGATGTCGCCGGGGTAGCGCTCCTTCCCCACGTCGAGTTCCGTCTCGCCGACCGCGTCCAGCCGGTAGCTGTCGAGTTCCGTGAACTGCGTGCGCTTGTAGGCGTACAGCAGGTCGAAGACGACGCGCCCCTTCACGTTCGGCCCCTGCCAGTCCGAGCGCCAGACCTCGTTCACGCGCGAGGTCGGGTCGATGGCGAGGTCGTTTTCGGGCGTCGCGAGTTCCTCGATTCGGTCCAGCAGGTAGGGGGCGTCGAAGTCCGTGAAGTTCCAGCCCGTCAGCACGTCGGGGTCTGTCTCCCGGATGTAGTCGACGAACTCGCTCAGCATCGCCTCCTCGCGCTCGAACGACCGGACCTCGACCTCGAGGTCGTCCTCGATGGGCTCGTAGCCCGGCAATCCGTCCGGGCCCTCGATGCCGTCGGGCGCGGTGTAGAGCCAGACGACGTACTCGTCGTCGTAGGAGTCGTGCGAGGTGAGACAGACGATGGGTTCCTCCCCATCCTCGGGAAAGCCCCGGCGGTCGTCGACCTCGATGTCGAATGTGCAGACGCGCGGCTCGACGTCCATCTCGACGGGTTCGAGTTCGGCGTGGTGGACGTCGATAGGCGCGCCGCCGTCGCTGTCGCCGTCCTCGTTCCCGTCGCCGTCGTCCTCGCGACGCACCGGCACGCGAACACCCGACCGGATGTCCCGGTCGATGAGCAGCCGGTTCGGGAAGAGGATGTCCGCCTCGTAATGGTCGAAGCGGTCGCGAAGTTGCCCCACATCCCGGGGGGTCTGCCCGGTTATCTTCAGCAGGCGCTCGCCCCGGATGCTCTCGAACGGCTCGCCGTCCGCGCCGGTGAGGTAGCGCCCCGTCAGCCGGTCGAACTGCTGCTCGGGGTCCTGCATCGGGTCGAGGTCGTCCTCGGTCCACTCCGCCGGGTCCTTCTCGGCGGCCGCGGCGTCGGTCACGAAGTTCGACAGCGGCGCGTAGAAGTACGGCTCGAACTCGTGAACCCGGACGTGGACCGGTTCGCGGTCCGCGTTCCGCCCGAACACGTGGAGCACGGGCCGCTCCTCGTCGCCACGGCCCTCGATGGTGTAGTCGACCTGTGTCACCGCGAGCGTGGTCGTGCCGTCGGCGTCGGGGTAGCGCCGCTCGGCCATGTCGACGACCGCCGTGCTGTCGCCGTTGCCGCCGTTCCCGGCGACCGCCTCGGCGATCTCCGCCTCGGTCTCGCGCCCTGGTCCCTCGCCGTCGTCCCCGTCCTCGTCCGCACCGGCGCTCCCGAAGTCGGTCAGCGATTGCTGGGAGTCCTCGGCCATTGTCGGCGTTCCGGCGTACGGGGTGAAAAAGGCACGTATCGGGCGCCGGCGCCGGGTCGAGTCGGGTCCTCGACCCGGGCGTTGTTCCGGGGCGTCCCGCTCCGTCCGGGCACGGACCCTCGTCCGCCGGCGGGCCGAGGCCGGGTTCTGAGTCCGATAATGCCCACAAGGGATATATGTGTGTCAATACTTCCCACGTCTGGGTAGAACCACCATGCCTGACCCCGACGCCGATGTCGATGCGGAGTGGGATAGCCCCGAGAGCGAGGCCGACGCTGTCGCCACGACAGAGGCCTACGAGACGGACTCGGGCGTGGTGCTCTACGACGCCGAGAACCCGCTCGCGTGGATCCAGGCCGACAACGCCTGCCAGGTGCAGGAGATGGCCTGAACCGCGCCGAGAAACGCTTTTGCGGCCACACCTCCTCGACCGACGCGTGAGCGATGGCGACCCGTGGCCGGACGAACCCGACGAGCCCACCAACCCCGGGAAGAAGTACCTCGACCGGTTCGACCCCGAGGCAGAGGCCCCCGAACCGGACCCGGAGGCCGACCTCGCGCCGGACATCCCCGACGAGAGCAAGGTTCCGGAGGGGCTGTTCCGTGCGTTCTGGGGCCTCGTCGCCACCATCAATCTCGGCCTGTTCGCCGCGAGCCTCGGACTGATGCTCGTCGTCTTCCGCGGCGAACTCCGCAACGGCGGCGCCGTCTTCCTGCTCGGCATCGCCGCACTCGCCTACGCCGGCTGGAAGTACCGGGAGGTCCAGTCGACCGACTACGGCGACGATGCCGAGGCCGATGAGGGCGACGCCGACACGGACGCCGAGGGTCGCCCGCCCGCCGACGACTGAGGCGACCGCCGGGGACGCCAGCGGCACCGCAATCCTCACGCCTGTCCAACTGCTACGGGGCCTCGTGCAGCCCGTCGAGGACACCGATGGCCGTCGCTACCTCCTCGTGAAACGCTCCGGGGAGTCCAGCCTCGTCCGCGACCCGACCACCGGCAGCGAGGCGTACCTGCCGAACGAGGAGCTCAGCTCCGTCGAGGCGTCCGGGCTCGAACTCGCGGCCGAGGCGGTCCCCGCGCCGGTCCGCCGGGTCCTGCGCGCCGTCCACAACGACCGCGCGCTGGGCCTCCTGCTCACGCTGGAGGACCGCGGGCCGACGGACGTTCGGACCCTCCTCGACCGAACGGACCTCTGCGAGTCCGACCTCCACGGCCTCCTCGGGGAGTTCCGCGCCGCTGGCCTCGTCGTCGAGGCGGACGTCCTGGGCGAGCGCGGCTACGAGACCACCGATGTCGCGAGCGAGGGCCTCGACCTGCTTCGAGAGGACGAGGCGAGGGAGTAATCAGTTATCGAGATATCCCACGCTACGGAAGGAAAATTTCGAGAGAAACCGGCAATTTCGGGTCTATCCTGCAAACTCGACATCCTGAACGTCAGTCGTCGCCTTCCACGGCTTCCGACTCCAGCGCGCCCGGCTCGACGGCGTTCGTTCGCTCGACCCGCGAGCGGTTGCTGGTCGGGTCCTTCGCCACGCGCACGAGGTCGTCGGCCGCGCCGACGAGTTCCTCGTCGTGGCTCACGACGAGAATCTGCTCGACGCCGAGGTCACGCATCGACTCGACCAGGTCGACCAGCTTCGAGACGTGGCCCGAATCGAGGAACACGGTCGGCTCGTCGAGGATGAGCGGCGGCATCGGCGCGGTTCCCTCGATACCCTCGGCGAGCAGCCGATAGATGGCACACCGCAACGAGAGGTTGAACAGCGCCCGCTCGCCGCCCGAGAGCTGCTCGGGTTCCAGCGGCTCGTCGTCCTTCTGGAAGACGGTCAGCTCGTACGAGCCGTCCAGTTCGATGTGCGAGTAGGCGTCGTTCGTGTACACCAGGTCGAACGTCTCGTTGAGCAGCCGTTCCAGCTTCTCGACGTTCTGCTGGCGGAGTTCGGCCCGCAGGTCGGCGTACATCGACTCCAGCCGTTCGGCCTCCTGGTACAGCGAGCCGAGGTTCTCGACCGTCTCGGCGAGGTCGTCACGGCGCTCGCGCAGGTCCTCCAGCGCCTCGATCTCGTTCTCCGTCGCGCCGATGGCGCCCTGCAGGTCGTCGCGGCGCTCCCGCAGGGCCTCCAGCTTGCCGCTGGCCTGCTCGATGTACTGCTCGGCACGTTCGAGTTCCCCTTCGGCGTGTTCGACGCGGTCCTCGTCGAACTCCGCCTCGAGTTCGGCCTTCCGGTCACGCTTGTCTGCGAGCGACTCGCGCCGGAGTTCGTTCTCGCTGGCGAGCGACTCGCGGCGCTCGCGGAGGCGCTCGATCTCGGTCTCGACCTCGTCGGCCCCATCGAGCGCGTCGGCTGCCTCGTCCAGCAGGCCGCGGCGCTGTTTCAGCGTCGCCTTCTCGCCGTTCAACTGCCCGATAGCGCCCTTCGCGGCCTCGGCCTGCTCCTCTGCGGCCTCTGCGGCCTCGCGCTTCGTCTCGGCTGCCTCGTCCAGTTCCGCGGCCTGCTCGCGCAGGTCGTCGACCCGCTCTTCGTCGTCGTCGAGCCCCTGCTCGCGCTCCGCGAGGAGTTCCCGGGCGCTCTCGCGTTCGCCCTGGGCCTGCTCGAGTTCGTCGGCCCGTTCGGCGAGCGCCTCGGCCGCCTCCAGCGCATCCTCCCGCTCCGTGACGGTCTCGCGGGCCGACTCGAGTTCCGACTCGAGTTCCACGACGCGTTCGCGGTCCTCGTCGACGCGCTCGACGTGCGGGGAGTCCTCGACCGGCTGGCCACACTCGGGACACTTCCCCTCGGCAAGCAGTTCCTCGGCCTCCGTGACCCGCTCGCGCGCGTGCTCGAGGTCGCCTTCCAGCGACGTGACCTGCTCGCGCGCCTCCGCGAGCGCATCGCGTCGCTGCTCGACCAGCGCGTCCGCACCGTCGGGGTCGCAGGGAGCGTCCTCGAAGCTGGCCTCCAGTTCGGCGATTCGCTCGTCCAGTTCGGCGAGCTGTTCACGCTGCTGGGCGACCGTCTCGCGGGCCGCCTCCAGTTCGGCCGCGAGTTCGTCGGCCTCCTCGCGCTTTTCCTCGGCCTCGGTCGCGAGTTCCTCGGCTCGCTCCCGAGCCGTCTCGGCGTCGCTCGCGTACTCCTGCTTCTCCAGCAGTCGCTCCTGGATGCGGTCGTTCACGTCCTCGATGCGCGTCTCGAGCGCCGCGACTGCGGCGTCGAGCGACTCGGAATCGGGGTCCGCGGGCCCCACGTCGACCTCGACACCGGGGCTGTCGTCGCCGTTGCCCGTTTCGACGGCCGCCCGGACTGCCTCGCGCGCGGTCTCGCGGTGCTCCTCGGCGGCCGTCGTCAGCTCCGCGATGCGCTCGGCCGCCTCCTCGCGTTCCCCCTCGCCCGCGGCGATCTCGGATTCGAGGTCGTCGATCTCTGCGGCGAGCTCCGCGATCTCCTCGCGCCTGGCCTCGTGGTTCTCCAGGATCTCCTCGGCCTGCGCCTTCGTGTCGCGGGCGTTCTCCAGCCCACGCTCTTTCTCCTCGATGTCGTTCCGAACCTCGCTCAACTCGCTTTGCAACCCGTTCAGCTGCTCGTGGAGCCCCTTCTCCTCCTTGGCCTCGATCTCGCGTTCCTTCTCCGCCAGCAGCTCCTGTTTCCCGTCGCGGACGCGCTTGACACCCACGCGGGCGTCCGAGGCCCGCTCCCGGTACTCCTCCAGCGTCCCGAGCTGGAGGAGGTCGTCGATCATGTCCTGCCGGGTCGACGGGTCGGCGTTGATGAGCTTGTTCACCTCGCCCTGCCGGACGTACGCGCAGTTGACGAACGCGTCCGTGTCCATCCGCAGGAGGTCGGTCACGTACGCTCGAACGTCCTTCACGCCCTCGATGGGCCCCTCGGGCGTCTCCAGCACGCACTTGTCGTTGGTGGCGCCACCGCCGCGGAGTTTGACGCGGCGCTCGATGTGGTAGTCGGTGCCCCCGTGTGCGAACCAGAGTTCGACCCTCGCCGCCTCGGCGCCGGTCGTGACCACCTCGTCGAGATTCGCATCGAGTGCCCGGTGGCCGTACAGCGCGAAGAAGCAGGCCTCCAGTAGCGAGGACTTGCCGCTCCCGTTCACGCCGTGGACCACGGTCACGCCGGGGTCGAGCGTGAGGTCGGCGTCGGCGTAGCACTTGAAGTTCTCCAGGACGACACGCCGGAACCTCACGCGAAATCACCCAGCGAACCCTGGCCGTCGGTACCCGACTCCTCGGTCTCCGCCTCGGCTGTCGCCGTCGCACTGTCCGCCTCGCCCTCGCCGTTGGCGTTGGTCTTGGTGTCGGCGTTGGCGTCGGCGTTGGCGTCGCTGTCGCTCTCTCCATTGGCATCGGCGTCGCCACCGTCGCCGGCCAGTTTCTCGGCCGCGGTTCCGGTCTGCTCGGCCGTCGTCTCGGAGACGTCCGGCGCGGGCCGGAACGCCGACGCCTCCCCCTCGTCGACGAGGTCGCGGACCCGCTGTTCCACGTCGTCGGCGACCCGGGAGTCGGGCGTCTTGCTCTCGCGGACCGTCTCGTCCAGCGTCCGGGCGGCGCTGCTCAGTCCGAGTTCACGGACGCGCTCGCGGACGGCCTCGTCGGGGTCCGCGAACGACACCTCGACCTCCTCGCCCGCTCGGTCGAACTCCCGGCGGTCGTTCACCCGGGCGACGAGCGCGCCCTGCTCGTTCATCCGCTCCTCGACCTGCGCCGGGGCGACCCGCTCGCCCGCCCCCGTGATGGTCACGACCGCGACGGCGTCGTCCAGGTCGTACTGGGTCACCTGTTCGTTCACGCGCTCGACACCCTCGCCGTCCTGCAACTCGACGTCGATGAATCGGAACTCCCGGGTCGGCAGCGAGCGCCGGGTGATGTGGACGCCGTCGGCCCCCGTGCCGTCGAAGCTGACGAGGTTGTAGCCGCGGTCCTCGCGCTCGTCCGCGCTCGCGCGCTCGGTCGACCCGCAGTAGGTGACCCACGCGTCGACGCCGTCACCGCCGTCCGTACCACCCTCCTCTCCGTCGTCCGGTTCGAGCCGCTCTCGCCCGGGTTTGTGGTTGTCACCGAGCAGCATCGCGTCGAAGTCGACGCTGGCCTCGGCCAGCACCTCGCGGGCGTCCCAGTCGCCGTGGTCGAACGGCTGGAACAGGCCGTGTGTGACCAGCGCCGCGTGGGCGGCGTCGTGGTCGGCGAACTCGTACTCGAGAGCGTCGCGCTGGGACCGGGGGACGAAATCCAGCCCGTACACCGCCACGTCGCCCACCACCCGGGGCTGGTCGCCCAGCCGCTCGGCGTAGCCCAGCGACGCGAACAGGTCGAGCCACTGGGCGTCGCGCTTCGTCTCGTGGTTCCCGACCACGGCGAGGAAGGGGATGCCCGCCTCGTCCAGGTCGCGCAGGACGGCGATGGTGCCCATCAGGTCCACCAGTTCAGGTCGCCGGTCGTGGAACAGGTCGCCCGCGTGGATGACGGCGTCCACGTCCGCCTCGATGGCGTCCCGGACGACCTGCTGGAAGGCCGCCATGAAGTCCTGCCGGCGTGCCGGCTCGTTGTACTGCCGGTAGCCGAGATGGGTGTCCCCCGTGTGGAGCAGCCGCGTCATGCGAGCGGGTTGGTCGGGTCCCCGTAAGAACGTGTCGTGGGCTCGGTGGAAGTGGAATCCCTGTGCCACGAGGCCCGGTCGGCGACCGGGGGAACGGGCCGACGTTTCATACTGGTTCGGGCACGGTTCCCCCCTATGGCGACCGTTCGATGGCCGACCCAGGACGTTGTCGGGCCGTTCGAGGGCGACTCCCGCTTCCTCTCCAACTTCGCTCCCATCGGCGTGCGGTACGACGGGACGGAGTTCGCGACGGCGGAACACGCGTACCAGGCCGCCAAGGCGAGGAACGAGCCCGACATCTACGACCGTATTGCGGCGGCGACCGACCCGGACGAGGCCAAACGCCTGGGTCGACGGGTCGCACTCCCGGACGACTGGGAGGACCGGAAACGGTACGTGATGCTGGAGGTGGTGACCGCGAAGTTCGGGCAGCACCCGGATTACAGGGAGCACCTGCTCGAGACGGGACAGCGGACGATCGTGGAACTGAACTCGTGGGACGACACGTACTGGGGCGCCGATATCGAGACGGGACTGGGCCGGAACGTGCTCGGCCGGATCCTGATGGGGGTCCGGTCCACGCTCCGATTCGACCGCGGACCGTGACCACGGCCGGGGCCGTCGGCGAACCTTCGCCGGCATCGACACCGGCGGAACGCACGGGTGGGACCCGGGCTGACCCCCACGATTACGTCGTCGCCCGTCCCAGTCCCGGACATGATAACCCTGAGTTCGGACTTCGGGGCGCCGTACCCGGCGGCGATGAAGGGCGTCATCCTGCAGCGCGTCGACCCCCGACTCGTGGATGTCAGTCACGAGTTCCCCCGGCAGGACGTGCGTGCGGCGGCGTTCTGGCTCCGGGAGGTTCTCCCCTGGTTCCCGCCGGCGGTCCATCTCGTCGTCGTGGACCCGGGTGTCGGCACGGACCGCCGGGCGCTCGTCGTTCGCGCGGGCGACCACGCGCTCGTCGGCCCGGACAACGGTGTCCTCCTCCCGGCAGCACGTCGTCTCGCGACGGCCTCGGACGCGGCCGACGGCAACGGTGGTGACGGCGAGGTCGAGGTGTTCGACTACGCCTACGGTGACCCTGCCAGCCGGACGTTCCACGGCCGGGACGTGTTCGCCCCCGCGGCCGCCGCGGTCCACGAGATCGGCGTCGACGACCTCGGCGCGGCCGACCGGCTCACGCCGACCGACGAGTACGAGGCCGTCTCCTTCCCGGACCCGTCGCTCGACGAGACGGGCGCCGACGGCGAAGTCATGGTCGTCGACGACTTCGGCAACGTCGTGACGAACGTCCCCGGGGAGACCCTGGCCGACCGCGTCGGCGACCGCATCGAGGTGAACGGCCTCGATGCGCCGGTGGTCCGGGCCTACGCCGAGCGCGCCCCCGGCGAGCGACTGGTCACCGTCGGCAGTCATGGCAACGTCGAGTTCGCGGTCAACCAGGGCCGGGGCGACGAGGCGTTCGGCCTCGCGCCCCGTGATACGGTCCGGCTGTCCTGGTAGGTGACTGCCCCGCCGCCGTCCGACGATTCTGGAAACGAGGTGGATATGGTGCCAAACTATTCGGTATCTCTAAAAGCGGGCCACTACACCAGATATTTCCGTCTCTCCGGCGGACCTGCCGGGCGAGTATGTCCGCCGAGAATCTCGGGCTGACGGAGTCGGTCTCCATCGCGCTCGGGGGGATGATCGGCGGCGGCATCTACGCCGTCATGGGGGTCGTGGCCGGCATCACGCAGTACGCGACGTGGGCCGCGTTCGTCGCGGCCGGCATCGTCGCGCTCTGTGCCGGCTACTCCTACATCACGCTCGACCGGATGACCGACAACCGCGGCGGCTCGGTCACGTTCGTCCAGTGTTACGCCGGGGACCCGGACCTCGCAGGGATGGTCGGCTGGACACTTCTCGTGGGCTACATCGGCTCCATGGCGATGTACGCCTTCGCGTTCGCCGAGTTCACCGTCTCGTTCGCGGTCGTCCCGGCGACCGTGGCCGGCCTCCCGGCCCGGCCGGCCATCTCCGTGCTGGCCGTCGCGGGGTTCGTCGCGCTCAACCTCGCCGGCGCCCGGACCACGGGGACCGCCGAGAACGTCCTCGTCGCGCTCAAGGTGTTCATCCTCGTCGCGTTCGGCGTCCTGGGGGTCGTCTACGCGTTCCGGTTCGCCCCCGGGAGCGGCGGGCTCCGCTTCGGCACCGGCTCGCTGGTCGGGGTCGGTCCCCTCGTGGCCGCGGCCATCTCCTTCGTCGCGTTCCAGGGCTGGCAGCTCCTGTTCTACGACCAGGAGTCCATCGCCGACCCCGAGGCGACCATCCGGAAGGCAGTCTACATCTCCATCCCGGTCGCCGCCGTCATCTACGCTCTCGTCGGCGTCGTGACGGTCAACCTCGCGCCGCAGGCGCTCCAGCAACACCCCCACGTCGCCCTGAAGGACGCAGCCCGGACGATGCTGTCACCCTACGGCTTCGCGACGGCTGGCGGCGTCGCGCTCGCCCTCTCGGCGCTGTTCTCGACCGGGAGCGCCATCAACGCGACCATGTTCTCGGCGGCCCACTTCGCGAAGGGGATGCTCGCCGACGACCTGCTGCCCGACGACATCGGTGACGCCGACGCCGACGGCATTCCCGAGCGGACGCTGCTGGTCATCGGCGGCGTCACGGCCCTGTTCACCGCCGTCGGGAGTCTCGGAGCCATCACCTCCTTCGCCTCGCTGGCGTTCATCCTCGTCTTCGGGGCGATGAGCCTCCTCTGTCTCCGGGAGCGCGACCACGACGCCGTCAATCCGGTGCCGCCCGCCGTCGGCTTCGTCGGCGCGACCGCGTTCCTCCCGCTGATGGCCTACAACCTCTACACCCGCGAACCGAACACGTTCGTGATGGTGCTCGTGGTAGCGGTCGCCGTCGTGAGCGTCGAACTCCTCTACTTCAAGCGCGACCTGCTGGAGGAGACGGTCGTCCCAATCGAGGAGGAGCGCATCGACAGCGCTGTCGACGATGCCACGGACCACCTCTCCGGAGCCGAGTGACGGTCGCCCACGCGAACCATTCCCGGCGGCATACCGGGGCGGCGCCGGCGCGTGGGACTAAGTTCCGCCCGGTCGTGAATCCGGTATGCTCGATTGCTACCCCGAGGCGGCCGCGCTCGACCCGGAGGAAGGAGAGGTCCAGACCGCGGAGCTCGTCGTCACCGACGACGTGCTCGTGAAGGCGTTCGCGCTCGGCGCCGGTGCCCGCGTCGAACCCCACGAACACGGCGACGCTACCAACGTCTTCCACGTGCTCGAGGGGACCGTCACTGTCGTCCGCGACGACGAGGAGGAGCGGGTCACCGCGCCGGGGGTCGTTCTCAACGAGCGGGGGGTCGTCCACGGCGCGCACAACGACAGCGAGGACGTCGCCGTCCTCACGGCCAGCCTCTGCCCGCTGCCGGGCGGCGGCTGATTTATATACCAGCACGATCCGGTGACGGCGGCCGGTCGGCCGGCGTCCTTCGCCCGAAACCGCAAGACGCGGGCACGACGGGCGTCCGACGAATTGCGCCGGTCACACGACTGTCTGACGCGGATTTATGTCCCTCCCGGGGATGGCTATCGGTGGGCGCGCACTGACGGCCTCAACACATCCCCATCCTCCCCACCGCGCGCCCGGACCTATCTCCTTTCCGGGGATGCAGAGGCCACATACACTCTCTGTCTCCTGCGCCCTCGACTCGGAGCTATGGCTCTCGACAGCGGTCGCTCGCCGGTCCGTCGCCCCCGAGAACTGACCGCCGGAATCGCCCGCTCAGGCGCCGGCTTCCGCGTCGGCGTCCGGGTCGTCGCCCCGGACCATCGCCCGGACATCGCCGAGCGAACTCCCGTCAGCGATGACTGCCAGCCGGTCGCCGGCCTCGATGGTCGCCTGCGGCAGCGGGATGTTCAGCGGCTCGTTCACCCGGCCGTGGGCGTACACCCGCGAACCCGCCGGGAAGTCGACCTCGACGACCCGGCTCCCGATGAGCGGTGAGTCGGCCGGGACGTCGACGGTCGCCGCCGTCAGCGTCTCGGTGAGGTCCGCGAGAACGTTCAGGTCGCCGCCCAGCAGCGCCGTCTTCGCGCCCGCCGCCCCGAGGCGCTCGGGGTAGACGATCTCGTCGACGTCCGCGGCGTACTTCTCGTAGATCTCCTCGCGGTAGTCCTCGTCGATGCGCATGACCGTCCGGATGTCGTGAGCCTTGCCGGCCATGCAGGCGGCGAAGTTGGCGTTCAGGTCGCCCGTGAGCGCGGCGATCGCGTCCACGTCGGCGATGCCGGCCTGCTCCAGCAGGCGCTCGTCCTGGCCGTCACCCTGGTGGGCCTGGAACCCATCATCGGACGCCTTCGCGACCTTCTCGGCGTCCTGTTCGACGATGGTGACCTCGTGGCCCTCGGAGGCGAGAATCTGCGCGGTCCGCAGTCCGACCCGACCGTAGCCGACGATGAGGAATCGCATACCGCCCCTTCTCCCCCCCACGTCAAGAGGTTTTCCGCGATTACGACCGGCCGGCCTGCTCGCCGTCCGACCCATCGCCCGGCCCGTTCCCCGACTCCGGGACCGACCCGTCGGTCCGCCCGACGACCCGCGACTGGACGTGGTCGGGGAACAGCTCGTCGACGCGGTCGTGGCCGTGCTCGCGGCGGATGAGCGTCCGGATGGCCGCTTCGTAGTCGGCCTTGGCCAGCTCGTCGCTGGGACCGATGGCGACCTCGAGACGGTCGCGGGCGAGCCGGTCGACCGCGCCCCGGCCGAAGCCGCGCAACGGAACGAGGTAGTCCACGCCGTGGCGGTCCTCCAGGCTCTGTATCGCCGGTCGGTCCAGCCGGGGAACCCGGTCGTCGCGGCGGGTGCCGTCGGCGATAGCCGGGGGCGTGTCGCCGCCCGCTTCGGCGGCCGCCGCCGCCGCGACCGTCTCCAGTGCCTGCTCGTGGACCGACTGGATGGCCTCCCGGGGGTAGCCGTCGGCCAGCGTCCGCTCGGCGGCCTCGTGGGCGACCGACTCCGGGAGCGACACCACGCGGTGCGGGAGGCCGATGGCCTCGGCGGCCTCGCGGGCGTGGTACGTCGCACGGGCGATTCCCCAGCCGGGCTCGGGCGCCGCGTCGACCCCGAACCCGACGGTGACGAGCGTCACGTCGTAGAACGGCTCGAGGCAGAGTGCGGCGAGCGCGGAGTCCTTGCCGCCGCTGAACAGGACCCACGCTGGCGGCTGGGCGGCCGACGCCGTCTCGGTCGGGGCCACGTTACCGGCGCTTGATGTCGAAGCTCTGCTCCTCCGGCTTGAGCTCCTGCAGGAGCTCCTTCATCTGCTCCTCGTCGATACGGCCCTGGAGCCGGCCCGAGCGGTGGAGCGCGATGACCTGCTGTTCGACCTTCTCGGCGAACTCCGGCTTGCTCATCCGGATGGTGTTGAGCCGCTTGCGCGCGCCGTCGTCCAGCGCCTTCCGGAGCATCGCCTTCTTCTGGGCCTCTGCCTGCTCGCGCTGGGCCTCCGCGGCCTCCCCGTCCGGAGCGCCGCCCTCCTGCTGGCGCTGCTTCAGCTCCTCCATCTTCTTCTGTCGCAGTTCGTCGATCTCCTCTTCGTTCCCACTCATGGACGACCGTTGTGTCGTTCGCAGGAAAACCGTTTCGCCGCAGGTACACGACGGGGCCGACGCCAGCCGGCCGCCCCGACCTCACTCCTCGCCGCGCTGGCGCTCGCGCATGTTCTGCCGCGTGAACTGCGGGGTCGCGCTGATGCCCCGGTCGCGGCGGAAGGACAGCGCCGTCAGTCCCAGTAGCCCGACGGTCCCGGCAGCTGACAGCAGGACGACCTCGGTCCCCACCGTCGCCCGGAAGCCGTAGGCGAGCGTCGTCATCACGATGCCGGCGGTCGCGAGCCCCCCCACCACGACCCGGCGGGTGAATCGCGTGACAACTCGCCCATCGTCGCGGACGGTCGCCCGGAGTTCGACGTTCCCGCGGACGACCCGGTCGAGGGCTCGTTCCGCACCTGTCGGTGCCCGGAAGACCGCGAGC
Source organism: Haloglomus halophilum (assembly GCF_024298885.1). GTDB lineage: Archaea > Halobacteriota > Halobacteria > Halobacteriales > Haloarculaceae > Haloglomus > Haloglomus halophilum. Next base: position 4,135,234 of record NZ_CP101166.1, on the reverse strand, counting down.
CCGACCCTGGCCGCCTCGTCGATGCCCGCCTCGAGGAGGCGCCGGGCCGACTCCTGTCCCTGCTCCTTCCGGACGTAGTCGGTCACGACCGCGACGAAGTCGAACTCGTCGTCGAGCGTGTAGCACACCCCCTCGAGGATGGTCGAGGTCCGGACCATGAGTGCGAGGTCCCGTGGGAGCCGCATCGGGAACTCCCGGAGCGTCCCCTGGAACCCCTCGACGAGTTCGCGCACCTCGCTCACGTCGACCTCGCCACCCCGCAGGTTGTCGAACGCGAGCTCCATCCCGGCGCGCATGAACTCGCGGTCGGCGTCCGGGTCCAGCGCGCCCATCCCCTCGAACGCGTCCAGTACGCCCTCGATGTCCTCGCTCGCGACGGCGACGTAGAACTCGAACAGCTCGTCGCGCCGGCGCTCGCTCAGCGTCCCCGTCAGCCCGAAGTCGTAGAAGACGATGGTCCCGTCGGACTGGACGGCGAGGTTGCCGGGGTGGGGGTCGGCGTGGAAGACGCCGTCCTCGATTATCATCCGGATGTACGCCCGGAGGAGTCGGTCCGCGAGGTCGGTCGTATCGACACCCATCGACCGGAGCGTCGAGACGTTCGATATCTTCGTCCCCTCGACGTACTCCGAGACGATGACGCGGTCGGTCGTCAACTCGGCGACGACCGGGGGGATACGAACCCCCGTATCGTCGGCGAAGTTCGCCCGGACCAGCTCCTGCCGGCGGGCCTCGTGGGCGTAATCCATCTCCTGGCGGATGGTGGCGGCGTACTCGTCGGCGAGGTTCTCCAGCGTGAAGCGCTGCCCGGGCGGCGCGAGCCGCGTCACGAACGGCAGCAGCGTCCGGATGACCCGCAGGTCGGCCTCGACGCGCGGCCGGACGCCCGGCCGGAGCACCTTCACGGCCACGTCCGTGGGCGACTCGCCCCCGACGCTATCGGGGTCCAGTCGTGCGACGTACACCTGCCCGATACTCGCGCCGCTGATGGGCTCGCGCTCGAACTCGGCGAACACCTCGTCCACGGGCCCGAGTTCACCCTCCAGCACCTCACGGGCCTCGGACCAGGGGGCCGCGGGCACCCGGTCCTGGAGCGCCGACAGCTCCTCGACGTACGCCGGCGGGAGGACGTCCGGCCGCGTCGACAGCATCTGCCCGAACTTGATGAACGCCGGGCCCAGCTCCAGCAGCGTCTCGCGGAGCTTGCGTGCCCGGCGCCGGTCGTCGTCGTCGGTCGGCTCGCGGCCGTCACCGAACAGCAGCCACCGCCGCCGGTCGCGCAGGAAGGCGACGGCGAACGGCAGGAAGGCGCCGATGACGACGAAGAACCGGTACAGCGACCGGAGCCGGACGCGGAGCGGGAGCCGCTCGTCCGTGACCCCCCCGACGAGTTCCGGCTCCGGGAGGGCCGGGTCGAGGGCGTCGCTCTCGGCGTCCTCGGGGAACTCCGCCGTCGACTCCTCGGCTGCACTGCTCACGCCTCTACTGGGGCGCGGCGGCCGGATAAAGGGCCTGCTCGGGGGGCCTCTGGTCGGGGCTCGGTGGCACTGCCCGAGCGCCACCGGGGCAAACGACTTTGCGGGCGCCGGGTGCAGATACGGCCATGAGTGACACCGATGTCGTCTGCGTCACGGACGCGGCGGAAACCTTCACCTGCAACGCGTATCTGGTGCCGGGCGAGGTCACGACGCTCGTGGACGCGGGCGCCTGGGACGGCATCGTCGACGCCGTCCGCGAGCACGTCGGCGACATCGACCGGGTCGTGATGACCCACCAGCACGGCGACCACGTCGCACAGCTGGACGCCGTCTGCGACGCCTTCGACCCGGACGTGTACGCCTACGCCGACCACTCGTGCCGAACCCACGCCATCGAGGACGGTGGCACGGTGCAGGTCGGTGACGAGGACTGCGACGTGGTCTACACGCCCGGCCACGCCGACGACCACGTCTCCTTCGTCTCGCCCACGAGCCTCTACTCCGGTGACGTGGTGGTCCACGACGACGGCGCCTTCGACTACGGCTCCTTCGGCCGCACGGACATGGCCGGCCAGTCCCGCGAGCGACTCATCGAGTCCATCCGCGACCTCCTCGACCGACTGCCCGAGGGCGTCGAGCACATGTACGCCGGCCACGGCGGCGTCTTCCACGGCGACGTACGGGACGTGGTCGAGACGGCCCTCGAACGCGCCGAACAGCGCGAGCCGAAGTACCCCGACGGGTGAGCCCCGCCACGGCGCGTGAGACACCTGCAGCTCGGCGTCATCGATGGTACGGTGGCCCACCATCACCTCGACGGTGGTCGGGCTATCCCTGTCGAGAGCGGGAGAACCGAATCCCGGGCGGTGCGGCCGGCGATTCAGGCCGCGCGCCGCTCGGTCGCCTTCGGCCGGAGGTTCTTGTAGCCGCACTTCCGACAGCTGTCGGCCCGCTCGGGGTTCCGGGCGTTACAGCGCATACAGATCATCTTCTTCAGCATGCGGTCCTCCGCTTTGTCGAACTGGGCCATACCCCGGCTTCCGGGCGCGGCGGTTAAACGTTTCCGGGTCCGGCCGAGCGCCCCGTCAGGGTCAGTCGCCGCCGCTGGCTTCGGGCTTGTCGACGGGCTCTCCGGCATCCCCCTCGTCGTCGCTGTCGACGGCCGCCGGCGCTTCCCCGGCATCCACCTCACTCGCCCCGACCGTCCCCGGGTCGACCGGCTCGGCCATCTCGTCGGGGGCGCCCTCGGGGTCCTGACTCGCCATGACGGCGAAGATACTCTCGAAGAACCGCTCGATGCTCACGCCGTCGCCCGGGCCGAGCCCGGCCATGTGGTCGACGGAGAGCTGCCCGCCACCCATCCGGGCGTGGCCGCCCGCGTCCGCCATCGGGATGCCCTCGATGGCCGTCGAGAGCGTCTCGCCGATATCGACGCTCCCCTCGATGGCGCGGCCGGAGAGGTGGAGCGTCCCATCACACGTCCCGCTGACGACCACCGCCCGGACCTCCTTCATCCGGAGCAGGTCGTCGGCGGCCTGGGCGACCGCGTCCGGGCTCGGAACCTCCCCGGCGTGGGTACAGACGAACGCCCCCCGCTGGACGCGGTCCAGCACGGCTCGTGCCCGCACGTCCATCGTCTCCGGTGACATCGGTGGGGTCGCTACGCGCTCGATGGTGTCGGGGTCGGCACGCGAGGAACAGTAGGCCGCCGCGTCGAACTCCGCCGCCGTACAGCCGCGTGTGAAACCAGCCGTGTCGGCCCGGATGCCGTACACCAGTGCCGTCGCCAGCGATTCCGGCATCGACGGCTGCGAGTCGTCCCCGCCGTCGTCGGTGGTCTGCCAGCCCAGTTTCTGCAGGTACTCGGCCATGAGGCTCGCGCAGGCGCCGTACTCCGGACGAACGTCGGTGAACGCCGCCCCCTCGCCGTCGCCGGGGTGGTGGTCGATGACCGCGTAGGCCTCGACCCCGCCGGCGCCCGCGAACCCGCGGGGCTGGTTGTGGTCGACCAGCACCACGTCCCGTTCGGCGAGGTCGCTGGCGTCCCGGAGCCGGGTCGCCTGGATACCCAGCTCGCTGACGAGCGCGAGGTTCTCCTCGTGGCGTATCTCGCCGGGGTAGTAGATGGTGGTCTCCGTCTCGACCGTCTCGGCTAGCTCCCGAACCGCCAGCGCACAGGCGAGGGCGTCGGGGTCCGGGTTCGGATGTGTTAGCACCGCGATCTCGTCGCTGGCCGCCAGCGTGGCGCGGAGTCGGCGCCCCGGTGTCCGGGCCGCACGCACCTTCACGAAGAGGACGGCACCGGCCGCCGCGAGGATGACGACGGCGACGCCGCCGAGCAGAACGGGGTCGACTCCGGGTGGTGGACCGATGGCGTCCGCAGCCGCTGGCACGGTCCTCCCACTCACGAGACCCATCTCCCGTGCGGCTTGTTGTCGAGGGGAAATGAAGCTTCCCCTCCACCTGAAACGTACCCTTGGTTGCGGGAGATTCATCCCGGAAACGCTCCAGTGATGGCTCAGAAACGGCGAAAAATGCCCGGGGGTCGCCCCCCAGACCTCAGTCGCGATACGCCTCGATGGCCGCCCGATACCCCTCGCGGAACGTCGGGAACCGGAACTCGTAGCCGAGGTCGCGGAGGCGGTCGTTCGAGCAGCGCTTGCTCGTCAGGATGCGCCGCCGTGCCGCCGCCGAGAGGCCGGGGTCGTCGAGCCGTTCGTCCTTGCTCCGCTTCGGCGGGCGGTCGACACCACACTCGTCGGCCAGCCAGTCCGCGAACGCGTGCTTGTCGACCGGCTCGTCGTCGACGGCGAGCAGGAGGTCCTCGTCGCTGTCCTCCAGCATGAACCGGACGACGCCGGCGGCATCGTCGCGGTGGAGCATGTTCAGATACCCCGCCGTCACCGGTCCCTCGATGTAGCGCTCCAGCCGGTAGCGGTCCGGCCCGTAGAGGCCGGCGAACCGGGCGACGCGCCCGTCGATGCCGTACTCGGCGGCGACCTCCCGGGCGACCCGTTCGGCCTCGGCGAGGACGCGCGTCTTCTCCGTCGTCGGGTCGAGCGGCGTCGTCTCGTCGACCCAGCCGCCGTCGTGGTCGCCGTAGACGCCCGTGCTGGAGGTGTACACCAGCTGGTCCGGCGCGTCGTCACGCGCGCCGAACGTCTCGATGGCCGTCCGGAGGCCGTCGACGTAGACCTCGCGGGCGGCCTCGGCGCCACGGCCGCCCGAACTCGCGGCGAAGACGAGTGCGTCGGCGTCCGGCACGGCCGCCAGGTCGCCCGCGTCGGTCACGTCCGCCCGGACCGCGGTCGCACCGGTTCCTTCGACGGCCTCTGTGCCGTCCGCGGACCGCCTGACGCCGACCACCTCGTGGTCCGGCTGGAGCTGTCGGGCGAGTTCCAGCCCGACGTAGCCACAGCCGAGGATACAGACGCGCACGTCAGGGGCTCCGTGCCTGGATGGTCGCGTGGAGCAGTGCGAACTCCCGGAGCGTCATCGGGAAGCGGCCCTCGACCTTCGACTGGATCTCGCGCCCCTCAAGGGCCCCGCCGGTCTCCGCGGCGAGTGCCTCCACGTCCAGGACGGCGTTGGTCATCCCCATCAGCAGGGCGTCGCGGTCGAGCTGGACGGCCGTGTCCGGGTCGATGTCGGCGTCCACCGCGAGTATCGCCGCGGCGTCCTCGTGGTCGAGGTCGGGAGACTCCTCCTCGCGCAGCGCGCGCAGGGTCGCCGCGTCGATTCCGCTTTCGTCGGCTACCGTCTCGACGCCGTGGGCCTCGATGACCGCCACCAGTTCGGCCTCGTAGCGCTCGTACAGTTCGTCCGGCCCCAGTTCGTCGGGGTTCGGTACAACGTCGTGGAACACGGGGAGGCGTACGCGGTGAACGTATAAGGTCGCTGGGTCACGGGTCGCCTCGCGTCCCGGTCGGGCGCGCCACCCGCGGCCCCGCGGCCCCGGGACTCACGGGCGAGGCGCCGGCCACCCGGTCCGTTCGTCGGCCTTCCCGTTCGTGTCGCCGACGCCGCGGCCACCCGGCGGGACCACCACGAGTACCGTCGTCTCGATATCGAACGACACGCGCGTCGCCCGTCCGAGCCGCTCGCTCGTTCCATCGTCGTCCACGTCGAGCCGGACCGACCGGCCGTCGCGCTCGTACGCCAGCGGCGGTCTCGGTCGACCTCGGCCGTTCGCCCTGACCACCAGCGACGGATGGACCCCGCGTACGCGGACGTACCAGACGTTGACCGTCGCGTACCACGGCTGCACCGGGGGCAGGACCGGGAGTCCGGCGGGAACCGTCCGGGCTGGGCCCTCGTAGAGCCGTTCCCGGGCGGCTGTCGCACCGCGCTCGGCGGTCGCTTTCACGGCCTCGGTGGCCGCCACGTCGATCAGGTCGCGTACGAGGCGCCCGGTCCGCTCGGTCGGTCGTCGGGGAACACGGCCCGCCGCCTCCTCGCTGGCCTGGCGGAGCTCGGCCCGGAGCAGGAGTTCGAGCCGGTCGGCACTCGTTCGGCCGAGCCTCGGATTCCGGTCGACCGCCGTCTCCGCGATGGCGCTCGCTGCCGACCCGTTCAGCAGCGCCAGCGCACGGGCCGACGGTGTGTCCCACCGGTCGAGCGCGGACGCGACCACGGCTCGTCGTCGCGTGGCTCCCTCCATACCTTCCCGCCGGAGGAGCCCCCTGGCCCGTTCGCGGAGGGCGCCGTTCGCGTCGCGCACGGCGCCCTCGAGGTGGCCGCGCGCGGTCAGCAACGACCCGTTCGCGTGAACAGTGTCGTTCGCCGGGTGGGTGTCATTCAGTGCCGCCGCAGCCTGCAGGGTCCGTGCGGCCGTTCGTAGTGACACCGTCTCCCGCCCTCCACCCCGGACGAACGACGCGACGTCGTCGTACGGCAGCGTGAACACGTTCAGGTTCCGGGCGGCGAGTGGCCGGACCGTCCCGCCGCCCCGGAGGCCGACCGCCGGCCGCGAAACCGCCGTGAGCGCGAGCCGGTTCGGCGTCGTGTCCGGGACGAACCGGGACCCCGTGGCGGACGACGGCCGCACCCTGCCTGCCGTCGCATTCGCGGCGACCGCTCGCTGGCGCTCGATACGTGCCAGCGAGGGGAGCCCCCGGGAGACGAGCGAGTCGTTCAATCGCCGGCGGGCACGCTTCCGGCGGTCGGACCGGTCCTCGAGCCGGTCGATGACACGGTCGAGATAGGCCGCTCGGACGGCGATTCGGGCCCGGTCCGACACGCCGTCGTAGGTCCGTGGCGGGTCGAGCAACGGGCGCCGCTGCTGTCGCAGCGTGGCCGCGAGGTCGGCAGCGGGACTCGCCGCGAGTGTCCCCAGGTCGCGGCGCGAGGTCCGGACGGAGACGTTTCGAACACGTCGGTTGAGGGCCGTGAGGTCGCGCACTACCCATCGCTCCAGCTCGGGCGGCCGACGCCCCACCACCCGCACGGCGGTCGTATTCACCGCGTCGGCCGTGGCTCGCGCCGCGAGCCGGTCGTAGCCACCACGGGCCGCCACCAGCTGGGTGGTGGCCCGTTCCGCGACACCTCCGAGGTTCGGACCGTCGAGGACGCCACCGGGTTCGTGGATCGGACGCACCGGGCGCTGTGGGACATCGCTGTCGGGCAGAGTGTGTCGACCCAACACCTCGATGGCGACCGCGTTCCTGGTCGTGGTGGTGCGGCTGGTCGTCACCGTGCGGTTCCCGTCCCGCCAGTGACGGACGACCGTCTCCCGAACGATGACGCGACGGTGGGCCGAGGACAGGCGGTGCCATCGTCCCTGGGGGTCCGGAGGCTCGGCCCGCTCGTTGTCGATGACCTCGCGGCTCCGTCGGTCCACCTGCCGGTCGTGGTCGACGAGGCGCCAGTCGCCGGGGGACGCGGGTCGGCGCTGTCCGGACCGGCTCGTTCCGACTCGTCGGGTCGTCGTAGCGAGCCGGGCCCGAACCGTGTAAGACGCTCGGAGTACGTCGGTGAGGTTCCGCGTCCCTCCGGTCGGTTGCCGGAGCATCGCGGCCAGCGCGCTGTCGGCACTGGCACCGACATCGACGGTGACGGGTTCGTCCTCGAACGGTCCGGCGGTCCGACCCCCCTGCCGACTCCGGCTCACCAGGAACCGCCGTAGCGTATCCATCGCGCGCGCGGTGCCGCGGGAGCGATTCTGCTTGACCTGCCCGAAGCCGAGGGCGACGGCGTCCTGGCCGAGCGTCCGTGCGGCCGTGGTGGCGAATCCCTCCTTCCACGCCGGGTCCCGCGCGCCGAACGTCCGGGCCTGCGCGTCGTACACTGCGGCGTCGGTGGCGAGCGCGAGATGACGGTTGGCGAGCACGTTGCTGACCGGTGCGCCCGCCCACTGTGCCGTGCCGCGGCCGTACGCCGCAAGATAGGTCCCGAAGGTGAGACGTGCCCCGGCACTCTCGGGGGATAGCGTTCGGGCGTCCAGGCGGCGCTGGTACCGCGTCGTCCGGTCGTGAATGGCGAGGACCGGCGTCGTGACGGTCACGCTCGGGGCGAACGACTCGCGAGTTACCACCCGGCCGTCACGGGTCGCGCGGAGACTCACGTTCCGCAACCGGACCTGGAGTCGGGTCCCGTTCGGTCCGGTTCGGCGGAGTTCGACCCGCTCGATGGTCCGGCGGAGGGCCCTCGTTCCGTCGTCCTCGACCGCCGGTAGCGTGGTGCTGGCGCGGACGGAGTCCTCCCGGACGTGAACGGTGTCGAGCGTCGTCGCGGCTGACAGGTATATCCGGAGCCGGAGGGCATCCCGGAACGCGTGCGAGTCGTTCAGCGCCCGTCCAGCCGTGGTGTTCGCCGTCGTCAGAACCGGGTCCGCCGCGGCCGCGCGGGCGGCCTGCCGCACGGCGACACGGAGCGCCGGCACGGCGGCCGCACCGGCCCGCTCCAGTGCGGCCTCCGTCGCCGGTTCCCGGACCGCCGGTGCCGCTCCCAGGGAGGCGTGGAACGCGGTGCTCGTCACGAGCAGGACGACGCCGACGAGGGCGAACGGAACCCGGGCACGGTCGTCGGTCCCCAGGGTGTTCACCACGTGGCGACCACCACCCTGACCTCGCCGATACGGACGGCACGGGCGGCCGCAGTGGGGGAGTCGAACCGCTCCCGCAGGTCCGTCTCGTACTGTCGGGCGAGCGCGGTCGTGAGCCGTGCGTTCGCCCGGCGTGGCTCGACCGCCCGGACGGGGGCGGCCACGTTGGTCCCGAGCCCAGTGGCTGTCCGCCGGTAGCGCCGCGTCAGCAGCGCGTCGACGGGATAATCGCCACGGAGCGCGAGCCGGGCGTCCTGTGGCGGGAACCAGCCGGCGACCGTGGCTCGTGCGAGCGCCCGGGCGACGCCGGGGTAGCCGTCGCGTCGTGCCGCCCGGCGGGCCCGCTCGCGTGTGGCCCGGAACCGGCTTGGAACGGTGAGCGTCGCGGCTGCCACGCTCGCCCCCGGTGGCGGCCGGGGGCCCGCGCTCGCGACACCTCGCGTCGGCGCTCCCGGGTAGGGGGTCCAGGTCGCGGTGACGCGTGTTCGACCGCCGGTCGCGCGGGTCGCGTTCCGGACCACGGTGGCGACCCGTCGTTCGAACCCGTCGCTGGCGCCGGAGAGTACGCGCCCGTCGAGGGTCGCGTTCTCGACCGCCGCCTCGGCGAGCAACTCCGCGTAGCTCCCGTGAGCGACCCGCTCCGCCTCGCCGGTCCCGCTCGCGTGGTCGCCGGAGGCTTCCAGATGGCTGGTATCGAGCTCGTATGACACCGAGACGGTCCCCGTGGCGAGCGCCTCGGCAGTGGCCGACGGGTCGGGGCCGTCGTGGGGTGTACCCGGAACCGCTTGCGGTAGGACGAGCGTCCCGATGGCCGCCGACACCAGCAGCAGACAGAGGCTCACGTCGACGACAGTGCTGATGGCACGGTCGGTCCTGGCGCGGGCGCTACGGATCACCAGACGACCACCCGGAGTCGGCCCACGGTAGTCCGGCTCACGGCGGTGTCGACGGCGATGCGACGAGCAGCCCGGTCGGATGCAGCGTCTGGTATCGGCGGACCGGCGCACCACCGCCGGTCGGCCGCGGTGAGCGTCGCGTTCAGTCGGCGTCCCTCGGGTCCGGCGCCCGGCGCGGCGGACAGGCGCGTCGGGTCGACGACGCCGGTCCGGTCGCTCACCGCCTCGGCGACCGCATCGAGCGCGGTCGGCGCGAGGTCGGCACCGGTCGGTTCCGGGAGCGCGGCCTGGAGTGCCCCCGTGTAGAGACCGAGCGCGGCCGTCACCGCGAAGACGGCCGCCAGGGCCGCGAGCGGCTCCACCTGCCCACGGCCGGCGGGTTCCCAGCCGCGGGGGCCGCTGCATTCAGCCGACGAGCGTGACATCGACCTCCCCCCAGATGACGCGCCGGACGAGTAGCTGGTCGGGTGCTGGTCGCCAGTCCGGGTCGGTTCGTCGGGCGGCGGCAGCGCGCCCCGCGAGTGCCGTCGGCGAGCCGAGAACCCGACCCGGTCGGTCGCCGGTCAGGACGGCACGCAAGGGCGACGCGTCCGGCGGGACCGGCGTCACCGGACCGTAGGCCAGCGACTCACGGGCCGACCCACCGTCCGTCCGGAGCGAGATGCCGTCCGGGTCGACCCGCACGGCGGTCGCTTCGAGCGGGTGTTCGGCGGTCGCCGGCCGCGGGCTCGACGCCACCGCGTCGACCGTCCGGGCGACGGGCGTGGGGTCGGGCGGGGCCGCCGTGGGGAGCCCCGTCGCCGTTCCGAGGACCGCCACGCTCACGGTTGCGAGACCGAGCCACACGTACCACGCGTCGGCAGGAGTTCCGAGCACGGGGGTGCTGGTCCCGTTCCGGTACTTGAACCTTCGCCGGCGTGCCCGGAGACTCCAGCGAACGGTTCGGTGGGGCGTGCGTCCGAACGCCGGCGGGCACCCGACATGTCGCCAAGTTTTTGCGACGCTACCGACAATCCGGCCTCATGCTGACCGTCCGGGCGCCGGCCACGAGTGCGAACCTCGGGAGCGGGTTCGACGTGTTCGGGGTCGCCCTCGAGCGCCCGGCAGATGTCATCCGCGTGGAGAAGGCCGACCGGACCACCATCGACGTGTCCGGCGTCGGCTCACAGTACATCCCAGAGGACCCGGAGAAGAACACCGTCGGGGCCGTCGCGGAGGCGCTCGATGCCCCCGCGCACATCCAGATCGACAAGGGTGTCCGCCCGGCGTCGGGGCTGGGCTCCTCCGCGGCGAGCGCCGCGGCAGCGGCCGTCGCGCTCAACGAACTGTACGACCGCGGCCTCACCCGCGAGGAACTGGTCCCCATCGCCGCGGAGGGCGAGGCGGTCGTCTCGGGCACCGCCCACGCCGACAACGTCGCGCCCTCCATCATCGGCGGTTTCACCATCGCCCGCGAGGACGGCGTCACGGGCATCGACGCGGACATCCCGCTCGTCGCGGTCCTCCCCGAGATCGTCGTCTCCACGCGCGACGCCCGCCGGGTCGTCCCGGAGACGGCGACCGTCGACCAGCTGGTCGAGACGGTCGCCAACGCCGCCACGCTCACCGCCGGGATGGCGCGCGACGACCCGAAACTCGTCGGCCGTGGGATGAGCGACTCGGTCGTCACGCCGGCCCGCGCGGAGCTCATCGACGGCTACAACGAGGTCTGCACCGCCGCGATGGCCGCCGGGGCCTGCGGGGTCACCATCTCCGGCGCCGGCCCGACCGTCATCGCGGCCTGCGACGCGGATGACCGCCGCGACATCGCCAACGCGATGCTCGACGCGTTCGACGACCGCGGCACCGAGGCCCGCGCCTACCAGACGCGGGTCGGTCGTGGTGCGGAGATATTCAACAGTTAACGGATAAATTCCGGGAACAAGTGTATAACTAATTTCATCAGTCTATATACTCGGATTTTGGCAATAGTCTCGGGTACAAGGGCGGCTGGTACTCGGCCACCGCACGAGCCTCGCTTCAGGCCACAAACAACAGACACCACTCCGTGAGGCAGGCAACAGGCACCACTCCGTAACACCGAGCCTATTTCTTGCATCCGCGCGAGCGGAGTCCTCGCGAGCGAAGTGAGCGAGGGCCGTGGGAGTCGCACGCCCGCGCAGGCCGAAGGCCGAGCAGGAACGTCTCCCTGAGCGAGCGCGGTTCACCAGCCGGAGTGAGCGTAGCGAACGGAGGCCGGCCTTTTTTCTGAACGTTTTTGTCGCGAGGACACCCGATCGAGAAAAAAGCTCGTTCAGAAGATGTTCGCCTGCTGGTACACCGAGATGCCGTCGCTGGTGATCTCGTAGGGCTTGGTCTCGCGGGAGTGGTTAGCGTTCCGTATCTTCTGGATCTCGACGGCTAGGCGGGTCTCACGGAACTCCGAGCGGACGTACTGGAGGACGAACACGCCGTCGGTGAGGTACTCGATGATGCCGTGCCGTGAGGCGTAGGGGTTGTCCTGGTCGGCTTCGGAGGTGACCATGGTGGTGACGCCGGCGCTCTTGAGCGCCTTGGTGAAGTCGAACACCTCCGTCCGGCGGTCGGGCTGGTTGTCGTACATCATCTCGAGCAGCGAGACGGAGTCCAGCACCAGCCGGTCGGCCTCGAACTCGTCGATGAGCCGGGGCAGGTCGCTCCGGATGGAGGCCAGCGAGTTGGCCATCTCGACCGGGTCGAGGTCGATGATGGCGAGCTGGTCGTTCTCGAGGTACTCGTCGAACCCCCAGCCCTTCTCGGTGGCCGCCTCGACGATGGCCTCGCGGGACTCCTCGAGCGTGATGTAGACGGTGCGCTCGCCCTCCTCGAGGCCCTTCTGGAGGAACTGGAGGCCGAACGTCGTCTTCCCGGTCCCGGCCGAGCCGATGACGACCAGTAGCGACCGCTCCGGGACGCCGCCCTGGATCATCTCGTCGAGGCCGGTGATTCCGAGGTCGATCCGCGGGATGTCGGACTCGAACTCCTCGTCGAAGCCCGAGGAGCCGCCGCCCTCGAACGCCGAGGCGAAGTCCTCCTCGAACAGTTCGTCACCCTCCCCACCTGGAGGACCACCGCCCATCCCTCCACCGCCAGCGTCCGGGGCCCCGCCCTCGCCGAAGGAGGCGTCCTCGTCGAGCCCGCTCTCGAACCAGTCGTCGTCCCCCTCGTCGCTCACGGCCCCACCTCTCCGTCAGCGCGATCGTTCATGCGGTCCGGTTGGATGTTCTAACTGATTAACTTTGCCCGGCCAGCGGCCTGCGTGCCTCGGACTCGGCGGCTGCTGGGCCTGCGCCCCGACGACCACCGGCCACCGGGTCGCTCCCGCGGGGTTCTTGACGGCGGGGGGCGAACGCCCGGCCGATGCATCTCGGCATCGTGGCGCAGCGCGATAACCCCCGGGCCGTAGAGCTTGCCGAGCGGATTCGGGGCGCCGTTCCGGAGGCGCGTATCGCGCTCGACGAGACGACTGCCGAGGCCGTCGAAGAGCCCGACATCGGCGTGCCGGTCGACCGGATGTCGGCCTGCGACCTCGTCGTGAGTATCGGCGGCGACGGGACCTTTCTGTTCGCCGCCCGCGGGGCCGGGACCACACCGATGATGGGCGTCAACCTCGGTGAGGTCGGCTTCCTCAACGCCGTCCCGCCGGAGGAGGCCGTCGATGCCGTCCGGGGTGTGGTCTCAGAGATTCGCGGACGGGGAGAGCCGTCCGTCTACGAGCTGCCGCGGGTCGTGGCCGAGAACGACGACTGGACGCTCTCGCCGGCCCTCAACGAGATCGCGGTGATGAGCCCCCAGCGTGGCCGGGCCAACGGTATCGGCCTCGAGATCCGGGTCGATGGGGCGCTGTACGCCGGAAGCCGGGCCGACGGCGCCCTCGTCGCCACACCAGCCGGGAGTACAGCGTACAACCTCAGCGAGGACGGCCCGCTGGTCCACCCGGGGGCCGACGCGCTCGTGCTGACGGAGATGTGCGCGCGCTCGCCCATGCCGTCGCTGGTGCTGGGGCCCGATAGCGACGTGACAATCAGGGTCGAGGAGGCCGAACACGCCATCGTCGTTGCCGACGGTCGGCGCTCCGAGGAGGTGACGCCGCCCACGCAGATCGCCGTGCGTCGCGCCGACGAACCGCTCCGGGTCGCGGGGCCGCCGCTGGACTTCTTCGCCGCGCTGGGCAAACTGGATTGACGCCCCGTTCAGTCCGGGCAAACCACCGGACGGTATCGAGATGGCCAGTCTCCGGTGTCGTAAGTGCTAACAGCGTCGCGGCCCTCTCTCGGGGTAATGAGTGAGCAACTCCCGGACGTGCAGGCCTCGCGTCCGGAGGTGAGCGTCGGCCTGAACCGGGTGGGTGTGACGGGCGTCGAGAAACTCGTCAAGCTCGACCGCGACGAGCGCCGCCCCATCGTCCTGATGGCGGAGTTCGAGGTGTACGTCGACCTCCCGAAGTGGCGCAAGGGTATCGACATGAGCCGGAACATGGAGGTCGTCGACGAGATCATCGAGGAGGCACTCGAGGACCGCCACGTCCGCATCGAGGACCTCTGTGGCGACGTGGCCGAGCGGCTGCTCGACAAGCACGACTACACCTCCCGCGCCGAGGTGACCATGGACGCCGAGTACGTCCAGCGCGAGGACACTCCCGCGAGCGACCGCCCCACGCAGTTCACCGCCGATATCCACGCCTCAGCCACCGCGAACGGTGACGGGACCCACGAGGAGGTCGGCACCACGGTCACGGGGATGACCGTCTGCCCCTGTTCGCAGGGGATGAGCGAGGCCCGCGCTCGCGAGACGCTCGCCGACCTCGGCGTCGAGGATGAGGTCGTCGAGTCGTTCCTCGACGAGGTCCCCCAGCCGGGCCACTCCCAGCGGGGCCACGCCACGTTGAAGGTCCGGAGCAAGGGCTCCCCCGATGTCGACCTTGAGGACCTCATCGACGTGGCGCGGGACTCGATGTCCGCGCGCATCTACAACATGGCCAAGCGCCCGGACGAGGACCACATGACCTACCACTCGCACGCGAACGCGAAGTTCGTCGAGGACTGCGTGCGCTCGCTCGCCGAGGGCACCGTCGAGCGCTTCGACCTCCCCGACGACGCCATCGTGACCATGAAGCAGTCCAACGATGAATCCATCCATCAGCACAACGCCCATGCCGAGCGTGTCGCCGAGTTCGGGCAGCTGAAAGCGGAGCTGAACGGGAGTCTGGACGACTGAATCACCCCCTTTCCTGCAGGAGCGACGGCCCTAGAACGTCGTCAGCTCGCCCTCGATGACGCGCTCGGTGATGCTGGTCACGTCGGCGAGTTCGCGGTCGATGATGCGGCTCACCTCGTTCTCGATGTCACCGACGGAGACGCCGTCCTCGGTGACGAGGGAGGCGTCGGCTACGTGGGGGTCGTCGATGGGCTCGCCGATCTGGCTGAGCAGGCGGATGCGGATTTCCCGGATGCCGTCCACCTCGGCGACGACGCTCTCGGCGATCTGGGTCGAGAGGAGGTTGTAGATCTTCCCGATGTGGTTGACCGGGTTCTTCCCGGAGGTGGCCTCCATGCTCATCGAGCGGTTCGGGGTGATGAGACCGTTGGCGCGGTTGCCACGGCCGACGGAGCCGTCGTCGCCCTGCTCGGCCGAGGTACCGGTCGTGGTGAGGTAGATGGAGCCCTCGTCGTAGTCGTCGGCGGTGTTGACGTGGACGCGGACCTCGCGGTCGGTGATGTCGGCCGCGAGGTCGCTGACGAACTCGCGGATGCCGGCGACGGCGTCGTCGTAGTCGTCGTAGCCGTCGACGTAGCTGTCGATGATGGCGACCGCGACCGTCACGTCGATGTGGTCGCCCTCGCGCTTGCCCATCACCTTGATATCGGGCCCGACGACGGGATGCTCGTCGGCGTAGTGGCCGTTGAGCTGGCGCTCGGTCTCCAGCACGACCTGCTCGGTCTCGGTGAGCGGCGCGTGGCCCACGCCGAACGAGGTGTCGTTGGCCATCGGAATCCGCCGCCCTTCGTCGTCGAAGACGTCCTGCAGGTCGCCGCTGCCCTCACCCAGCTTGATGTCGACGACGACATCCGTCCCGAAGTCCAGTTCGGGGAAGTTCTCGGCGAGGTACTCGCGGGCGGCCCGGAGCGCGATGGTCTCGGCGGGGATGCGCTGGCCGTCGTACTTCTTCGTGGCGCGGCCGGTGATGAGGAGATAGATCGGTTCCAGCACCTCGCCGCCACCGAAGGTCGGCGCCGCGCTTCCGGCCACGAGCTGCGTCTCGTCGGTGTTGTAATGGAGGACCTCGCCGAACCGCTCGAGATAGGTCCGTGCCAGCGCTTTCGAGACGGCCTCGGCGATGCCGTCGCAGATGGAGTCGGGATGGCCGAGCCCCTTCCGTTCGACGATCTCCACCTCCTGGTCCTCGACCGCGCGGCCCACGACGGGCTCTACGCGGATGTTCCGGTCGGTCATTACCAGCAGTTTCGCTGGCGCGGACATATAACCTACGGAAACACCAGCAGCCGAATTAATAACTGGAGGGCATAAACCGAGCCGCGACCGCTACCCGTCGGCGAGCAGCAGGCCGAGATACGACGTGCGGATCTGCTCGTCCGGGTCGAGCCCGAGTTCAGCCATCACGGCGATGGCCCCCTCACGAGCTGCCTCGACGGCCTCGGCTTCGGTCTCGACCTCGACGAACTCGCCCAGCCCGTCGACCCGGTCCAGCGTCACCGTGTACCCCTCATACCGGAAGAACCGACGGTGCTTCTCGACGGTGGCCGCCGGCTCGAAGCCCAGTCCCGAAAGGATGGCCATCGCCTCGTCGTCGTCCAGCACCTCGGTCTCGTGTTCCCGGCGGGTCTTCGACTCGGCCTCGACGAGCGGGCCCTTGTAGGTGAGCTTCGTCACCGTCGCCCCGTCCGCCCTGGTATCGGTGTCCTCGTCAACCGTATCGGTCGGCGTCTCGCGACGGAGCCGCAGGGCTTCGTCGGTGCTGGCGAAGTCGCGATGCGGGGCGTCGTAGTAGGTATCGACCTGCGTGACGCCACCGGCGTCCGTCGCCTCCACTTCGGCCAGTCGCTCCCGGACCCGGTCGTGGTCGGCCCGGACCTTGAGTTCGACCTCGTACATGGGCGCTGGGAGGCGGCGCGGTGGCAAAAACACCCGGATGCGACCGCCCCGGTCACGGAAATGCGGTTTGTAGGCCCGAAACGTGACCGTTAAGGATGCGTCGGGAGTCGGTCGTGCTATGAGCGAGGAATCCGACGAGGACGTCGAAGAGACAGAAGCGGAGACCGAAGAGGAAGTAGCCGAGCCGGAAGCCGAGTCGGAGGCCGACGAGGAGGAGCCCGAGGGGCTTCAGGACGGGGACTTCGTCCGCATCGACTACACCGCGCGCACGGTCGAGGGCGACCAGCTGGTCGACACCACCGACCCCGAGGTCGCCGAGGAGGAGGGCGTCGCCGACCAGGGCACCTTCGAGCCGCGCGTCATCGTGCTCGGCGCCGGTCACCTGTTCGAGTCGGTCGAGGAGGGCATCATCGGCGGCGAGGCCGGTGACAGCGGCTCCGTCACCATCCCCGCCGAGGAGGCCTTCGGCGAGTACGACGAGGAGCGCGTCCGCACGGTTTCGGCCGACAAGATCGACGAGGACGACCGCTATCCCGGCGCCCGCGTCCAGATCGACGGCGAGCAGGGCGTCCTCGAGACCATCGTCGGCGGCCGCGCCCGCGTCGACTTCAACCACCCGCTCGCGGGCGAGGAGATCGAGTACGACTACGAGATCCTCGAGGAGGTCACCGACCAGCTCGAGCGCGCCCAGGGCCTGTTCGGGATGTTCCTCGACATGGACCTGGAGATGCACCTCGAGACCGACGAGGTCGAGGAGACCACTGTCGAGGAGCCCGAGGAGGACGACGAGGACGCAGAGCCCGAGACGGTCACGGAGACCGTCGAGAAGCTCACCCTCTACGTCGAGTCCAACCCGCAGCTCTCGATGAACCAGCAGTGGATGATGCAGAAGACCCAGATCGCCCAGGAGATCATCGAGAAGACGGGCATCGACCGCATCATCGTCCAGGACATCCTCGACGGCTCCGGTGGCATGATGGGTGGCATGGGCGGCATGATGGGCGGCATGGGCGGCGGCGCGCCCGGCGGTGAGGACGTCGACGAGGCCGACATCGAGGCCGCGCTGGAGGAAGCGGACATCGACGCCGACGAGATCGCCGACGAGATCGAATAGAGCTTTTTCCGCCTCGGGTTCCGCGCCGAAGGCGCGGAACCACTCGTCGTCGTGGAATCGCTTTGCGATTCCACGGGCAATCAGAACGCGCCGCGTTCTGATGACGCCAAAAAACGTTCAGAGAAAGGCCGCTCCTCGCTACGCTAGGAGCGGTGAACCGCGCGCCTCCGGCGCGTGGATGCAAGACGGGATTTCGGTGTCACGGAGCAATGCCCGTAGTTGTCTCCACTGGCCGAATCACGTTCTTCCGCAAGGGCGTTTTCTCTGATCTGGCATCTTTATAGATGTAGATTGGGAAATATAAATGAAACGTCGATGATTATTGGTTTATAACAATCGCTCCCGGTGCTCCTCGGCCAGCCGTTCGGCGTGCTCGCGGTTCTGACACGCTTCCCAGCGGACCTTCGCGGCGTCCCGGTAGGCGAGGACCTCCTTGAGTTCGTCCCGGAGGGGGCCGTGGTCGATGGCGATGACGGTGCCGTCCTCGTCACCGAGTTCGTAGACGCCGTAGCGGTCCGGGGCCTTGCCGACGGTGGCCCGTTCGAGGGGCTCCCAGCGTTTCTGCAGCGGCATCACTCGGCTCCGTCGCCCGGCGCACTCCCGTCGGCGGCGCCCTCGCCGTCGGGCGCGACGATCTCGTAGGCCTGCTCGGAGAGCTCGTCCTCGACGAAGACGAACACGCGGCCGCGGGCCTGTTCGGGGTCGGCGGCCACCTCGACACGGTACCCCTGGTTGGTGGCCTCGACACCGGGGAAGATGGCGTCGGTCTCCCCGCGCTCCAGGATGACCCGGCCGACACCGGTCGATTCGAGGATCTCGTCGTCGGTCTTCCGGTCGTTGACGTACACGATGACGCCCTCCGTCTCGGTCGGGTCCGTGACGAGGACGTGGACCTCCTTGCCGGGGGCGGAGACGACCCGCTCCTCGGCCCGCTCCGGGACGCCGTGGTAGAACACCGACCGGCCGTCGGTGTAGGTCACCTCGACGCCCTCCGGTTCGAGGGAGACGCCGACCGTCTCCGGCGGCACGTCGCTCCGGTTGGCACTGCTCATGGGCGCCGATACATCGCTCGGCGTGAAAAGGGACGCGGGCGACCGACGAGTTCGACGCGACCGGTGGATGCGACGTGACCGATGAGTGAATCCTCCACAAGGATTATGTTACGACCCGACGACCCATCAACTATGTCCAAGAAGGTGCTTGCCGCGGTGGTCCTGCTCGCAGTCGTCGCCATCTACCTCGTGCGCCGGTAGGGCCGACGCTCCCGCACCGCTCCCGGCGCCGGGTCCCTGCCCGCGCCGGCGAACGACACTACTTACCGTCCGCCCCCGCCACCGACGGGTATGGAGTACGGGGTCGTCACGCGCAACGCCGAGGAGCTGGAGTGGCCGGAGTTCGATGTCGGGTTCTACGAGGTGAAGTCCGTCGCCGGCAAACCCTCCGAGCCCGAGGCCGGAGCGGTCAACATGGTGTCCTGCTTCGCCGACAACGCCGCCGCCACCGGGAATCCGGACCTCGTTCCCGAGGACCCCGCGGGGCGCAAGGCCACCCGCGAGCGCGACTACTTCGACTGGGACTACATCGACCCCTCCGTCGCGGACTACAAGCGCGGCCTGCTCGACATCGTCGAGGACTGTGCCGAGGTGAACGGCGACGTCCGCCTCGACGACGTGGGCTGGCCGCGCGCGGAGTACTGCCACTGTGACCGCTGTGACGCGGCGTTCGCCGACAGTGGCTTCGAGGAGCGCGAGGCGTGGCGCGCCGAGGTCATCACGGACTTCGTCGCCACGGCCCGCGAGCACGTCCCCGGCGACCTCTACCTCACCGTCTATCCCGACCCCTACCCCGGCCACCTGTACGAGCGGAGCGGGCTCGACCTCGATGCGCTCGCCGAGTACGTCGACGAGTTCGTCGTCCCAATCTACGACATGGCGTACTCGACGACCTACTGGCTGGAGATCCTCGCCTCCGCGTGGGCCGACCGGTGTGCGGAACTGGACACGCCGTTCTCCGTCGAGCTGTACGCCGTCAACGTCGACCTCGACGACCTCACGAAGGCCGTCCGCGTCGCCGGTGAGTACGGCGACCGGGTGCTGTTCGGCTACGACGCCTCGCAGGCGCGGGCGACGCTCCGCCGGATGGACGCCGAGTCACGCCCGGGTGTCGACCACAGCTCCGATCCGTAATGCGCCCGACGCGCAGGGCAGTACTGGGCGGTCTCGCGGCTGGAACGCTCCTGACTGCGGGGTGCAGCCAGGAGGCCGAGGGACCCCCCGACGGGGCCGTCCACCTGTTCAACCAGACGAACTTCGAGAAAGCAGTCGACGTGCAGGTCACCACGGCCGGCGCCGAGTCGCTACTCGACCGGACGTTCACGGTCCCCTCTGGCTCCCGCGAGACCTCGGCCGTGGTCATGGCGGGGGCCGGTGAGTTCCGGGTCCGTGCGGCCGTCGACGGCGACAGCTCTGAGCGGACCCTGACGTTCCCATCCGCGAAGGACGGCAGTGGCGTCCGCGGCTACGTCCGTGTCGCGGTCAGCCGCGACGGGGTGCTGGTGTCACGCGCGGGCCTCCGGTAACGGCGACCGTCTCCGTCAGTCGAGCCACGTCCTGCGCCAGGCGTGGAGGATGTCGCGGTCGCGCGTGTCCTCCGGGAGCCGGTCGAACCAGCGGGCGTCACTGATCTCGCCGTCCGGGTCCCGGACCTGTGGCTCCGCGCCGGTCGCCGCCGCCCGGGCGGCGTACACCGGGAGCACCCCCCACGTGTCGTAGCTCCCGGCACTGACCTCCACGCGGCCGAGCACGCCGAGCCCCTCGTAGTCGGCCTCGATACCGGCCTCCTCTGCGAGCTCGCGGCGGGCCGTCTCCTGGAAGGATTCGCCCGGGTCCACCTCGCCG
This sequence comes from Haloglomus halophilum, assembly GCF_024298885.1. Classification (GTDB taxonomy): domain Archaea; phylum Halobacteriota; class Halobacteria; order Halobacteriales; family Haloarculaceae; genus Haloglomus; species Haloglomus halophilum. The sequence goes on along the minus strand of NZ_CP101166.1, from coordinate 4,114,676 downwards.
CCCGGGAGCACCCACATGTCGACGGCGTCGTGGCGGACGAGCAGGAGCTGCCCCGAGGGACGGTAGACGATGGTGTGGGCGCCGTACGGGGTACCGGTCTCACGGATGCGGCGCGCGAGCGTCCGGAAGCGACCGCGGGAGACGTGTTTCTCGCGGGTCCGTTCGAGGAAGCCGTCGTGGTGCTCGCGGAGCCGGTGGTAGGCCTGCTCGGCGTGCTGGTCGGCCTCGTCGGCGAGATACCACAGGTCGTCGAGGGCCATCAGACCCCCCCGCGTCTGGTGGACCGTCTCGGCGGCGACGCTGGCGGAGGTCCCGCGGTCGCGGACCGCGAGAGAGGGCGAACGAGGGAGTGCATGGCCACGGGTACGACATGCCGTCGCAAAAACCGTTCGACAGTCGCCGGTGCTTCCGGTGCGCCCATCGCCGGCCCGCTCGTCGGCTCCGATACCGTCGGTGTGGGTCCGCGCCGTCGACGGGTGCGCCGTGAACCAACGTGTTTTTGCGCCGCCGTGGAGAACTCGCGGGCATGAGCTTCGAGAAGGGCGACACGGTCGTGCTGAACGACGAACACAGCGAGTACGACGGGCAGGTCGGTGAGGTTTCGCAGGTCTCCGAGACGATGTTCGGCGACGCGACCTACATGATCCAGTTCGAGGACGGCCAGGAAGCCGGCATCTCCGAGGACGCCATCGAGGCGGCGCCCGACGAGGAGGTCGGCGGTGCCGAGGACGACGACGAGGCGGAGTAGCGAGCCCCCGATGGCGTCGGTCCCCTTCCACTACGTCGAACTGCGGACGTTCTGCTACGCGACCGAGGACGAGCACCGCGTGGCGGACGCGCTCGACCACTTCCTCCCCGAGCGGGGCGACGACGACCCGCGGGACCCGCCGGAGCTGGAGCGGACGGAGACGGAGGGGTTCAACGGCGACCGCATCCTCGTGTTCTCGACGCGACTGGAGCGGGCCGACGACATCCGCCACGTCCTCTCCGTGCTGGCCGAGGCCGACGCGATGGACCGGGTCCTCGACGAACTCGACGACCGGGTCGACGACAACTGCTCCTTCTTCCTCTCGCTGGACAAGCAGGCCGCGTTCGGCGGTCGCACGGAACTCGGCGAGGGCATCACCCTCCGCGCGAAGGTCGAGGCATACCCCGCGAAGCGCGAGACCGCCATCGAGAACGCCCGGGAGACGTTCACCGACCTCGCCGACGGGGACGCCGACTGAGAGTCCGTCGGGACTCCATCCCGGGTATCAGCGGTCAGAAGACCCGAATGTCGGTGGAAACCCGGATATCGCCGCTCTGTATTTAACCACTCTCGATTACACGGCGAAGGCTTGATGCTGGCCACACCGTACGTGAGGGTATGTCACGCTACGCGGACAGCGAGCGGACGATGCGACTGGACCCCGACTCGTTCGCGGGTGGGTACTTCAAGAACGCCGTCTACCGGCACTGGGACCCGTACGAGGACATCCCGGGAGAACTGCTCGAACAGGACCGCGAGCGTATCCTCGATTCGGACTGGACCGACGAGGAGTTCCGTGGCTTCCGTTCCTCCATCGCGAAGTTCGGCGCCGGCGAGGAGGCCGTGACCGAGGACCTCGCGCCGCTGGCCATCGCGCTCGACGACATCAACGACCAGATGTTCGTCTCCAGTCAGATCTACGAGGAGGCGAAACACGCGGTCTTCTTCGACCGCTACTGGCGCGAGGTCATCGACCCGGTCGCGGAGGCCCGGGGTATCGAGCGGCTCCCGCCGACGGCGGACGAGTTCTTCAACGAGGCCTACGAGCAGCTGTTCGACAGGACCGAGGCCGCGATGCACAAACTGCTCGAGGACGGCGAGAACACGGTTCGGAACCGCGTCATCGCCTACTGCCACTACCACCTCGCCGTCGAGTCCGTCCTCGCGCAGACAGCCTACTACGGCTACCAGGCCCAGTACTCGGATACGGGCCCGGAGTTCGAGCAGTTCGAGGACGAGGACCGCGAGCAGACGATGCTCGACGGCCTCATCGAGGGCATCACGCGCATCCGCTCCGACGAGGGCCGTCACGTCGGGTTCGGGATGCACAAGGTCGAACAGCACGTCGAGAACGGGGACGTGGACGAGGCACTCATCCAGGAGACGCTGCAGGAACTCCTCCCCCACATCGCGGGCGTCGTCGACGACGACCAGTACGACACCGACTTCGATTCGACGCCGCTGGTCGAGTACGCCAGCGAGAAGCTCTCCAAGCGTATCGAGATCATCACCTCTCGGGACGCCGAGCTGCCGCCGGTCGAGGAACTGGTCCACATCGAGGGCGCCGACCGGGTCGGCGCCGACTGAGCCCGGCCTACCCGTCCACCGCCGTCCGGTAGCAGGTCACGTTCCCGCCGCAGACGTGGGTCTCGGCCGACGATGGGCCCTGAACCAGTAGCGTCGCGCCGCTCCGTCGCTCGACGTTCTCGGACTCCCGGAAGCTGAACGACGAGGTGCCGCGCACCTCACCGTCCACGAGGAGCTGCAGTTCGTACTCCCTGTCGCCGTAGTTCTCGGCGCTCAGATTGACGACGTGCCACCGCTCGCCGCCCGCGAGCTGCTTCGAGCGGTTCAACAACGTCGACTCGCCGTCGCGGACGCGGACGCCGAACGTCTGCTCGTCGGGGTAGTCGCTCTGGACCGCGATGCCGTACCGGACCGGCTCGTCGGCCCCGTCAGAGGTCGCTGTCGGTGTGCCGCCGATGAATCCGCTGCAACCGGCCAGCAACAGGAGTGCCGCCAGCAGGAGGGCTTCGAATCGCATATCGGGGTCTGTCGACGGCCCGGCATAAGTCTTGGAACCGCTCCACTACCGGCCTGTCGACGGTCCGGCGATGGTCGCCGAATCCGCTCGTAACCACCTCAGCTATCCACCAATGAGATATCCACCCGATATGGCGGGATGGTTGGGCTTTCTGGATATATATCTGATATATGGGAAATAGTGGCGCCCTTCGCCGATAACTGCGTCGATGCGGTCAGCAGGCTCACCAGTAGCCGCTGTTCTCCAGCCACTCGCCGCTGAAGCGCGTGCCGATACCGACCATCGCAACCACGCTGACGACGACGACGGCGACGGTGGCGATGGCGGCGACCGCGCGCGACCCGGCGAGCGGGCCGGTGACGAGCGAGAGCAGTGCGCCGATGACGGTCAGGCCGACCCCGAGGGCACAGAGGAAGCCGAGCGGCTGGGTCCAGTCCATACTGCTGGCTGACGCCGCCGGAGTATAAAACTCAAGACTCGTCGGCGTCACCCGTCGGTATGACCGTCGTCTGCGTACTGGCCGACCCGCCTCGCCCCGGCCTCGTCTTCCCCGACCTCGTCGACACGTCGCCCCTCTCCGAGGTCGACGTGGCCGAACTGTACGCGGCTGCCCTACGGGATGTCTGTACCGCCGTCGAGGGGAGCGGCGGCGACCTGCTGGTCAACTACCGCCCGGACGACGCCATTCCGGACGAGCACGTTCCCGCGGACGCGGACGCCGAGGGAGAGGTCCGGGACGCCCTCGAACCGGCGCTCGACGCACCGGGCGAGGCGCGGTTCGAGGTACAGGTCGGCGAGACGTTCGCCGGGCGCGCCGGGAACACCGTCACGCACCTGCTGGAGCAGGAGGAGGTCGCCTCGGCCGCGGTGACCGAGCCGGCGGCCGCCTTCTGCTCGCGGCAGGAGATCGACGAGGCCGCGATGAAACTCCGACGCACCCCCGTCGTCCTCGGCCCCTCGACCGGGGGCCGGGTGTACTTCGCCGGCTTCACCGACACCATCGACTTCGAGGGAGCGTACACGCCACCCGCGCTCCGCACGCTGACGGACCGCGCTGGTGATGCCGGCCACGAGGTGGACTTCCTGAACTCGCTCCCGGTGCTGGAGACCGGCGCCGACCTCGCCGAGGCCCTGCTGCAGGTCGAGACGCGCCGGGCTGCGGGGCGTCCGGTACCCACGCACGTCGGCGACTGGCTGGACGATTCGGGGCTGCCGGTCGTCGCCGACGGCTCGGGCGGGCTGGAACTCGCGGGGGAGTAGCCCCCGCGGGCCACGGCCACGCGCCCGGCACCGACAGGTCTTAGCGACCCCCGGCGTTATCCCGGGACGAGGTGGGGTGACCGAGTGGCCCAAGGTGGTTGCCTTGAGAGCAACTGGCGCTTCGCGCCTCATGGGTTCAAATCCCATCCCCACCGCATCCTGCGGACCGGCTCGCCACTGAGCTCTCAGTACACTTCTCCGAGGAACTCCCGGATGGCGGCGTTCGCGGCCTCGGGGTTCTCCGTGTTCGAGGAGTGGCCGGCCTCCGGAATCGGTTCCAGTCGCGCGTCCGGCAGGTGTTCGACCATGTCCTCGGCCTTCTCCATCTCCAGCGCGGTGTCCTCCTCGCCGTGGATGGCCAGCACGGGCACCTCGATGTCGGCGAGTTCGTCGGTGAAATCCGGGCGTTCGAGCCACGAGGAGACCTCCTGGTAGACGGCCTCCCCGGGGTAGGTGAGCCATCGCTGGACCCAGCGGTCGACGAGGTCCGTCCGCTCCTGATTGGAGGTGGCGCCGAACAGGATGTGTCGGACCGTCTCCCCCATCGGTTCGGGCACCTCGCCCATCTCGCGGGCGGTGTCGATCATCTGCCCGTACTGCTCGATGTCGCTCTCCTCGTGGGGCTGCGCGATGGAGTCGACCATGACGATGCCGTCCAGCCGCTCGGGGTAGCGGTCGGCGACCCGGAGCGCGGTGAATCCGCCCATCGACATCCCCGCGAGCGTACACGAGTCGATGCCGCGGGCGTCGAGCAGGGCCTCGCAGTCGTCCGCGAGGTCGTACAGGTCGTACGGCCCGGTGTAGTGCTCCGTCCGCGCCCGCAGGTCGTACGCGAGGACGTGGTAGTCGTCCGAGAGCGCATCGAGCTGCGGGTCGAACATCGTCCGGTCCATCAGCGTCCCGTGGGCACAGACCAGCGTCGGGTCCGTCGGGTCGCCGCGCTCGGTGACGAGCGTGTCGTGGCGGTGGCGGTACATCCGGGTGGCCGGCGATTCGTCGGTGGCCATGCCGGATACCTCGCCCCCCGCTACCAAATAGCGTGGTGTCACCGGTTCCACGGACCTGTCCGATGACTGGTACGCGTGAGACGCGCGCCTGACGGCCCATAAACCTCTTACGTGTCGTGCGAGAGGTAGTGAGCGATGAGCGACCTGCGCGACCTGGTCGGCGAGATGACGGACGGCGTGGAAGCCGTGTTGCTGTTCAGCCCGAGCGGGTCCTACTACGAGCGGGTCGTGGACGCGGACCAGCCTGTCGTGGTGGTCTCCGGCGAGAACACGGTGGACGCGGAACACTACGTCGAGTTACCACTGGAGTTCTCGGACGTGGCCCAGCGTATCCGGTTCGGACTGGAGGGCGCCCTCGAGAACGGCGTCATCGAGGAGGGCGACGCCGTGCTGTGCGCGGCAAAGACCTTCGCCGAGGACATCGACAGCCTCGTCCGCGTGCGTGCGGGCGACTTCGTCCGCTCGGGTGTGTACGAGCTGTTCGCCGATTCGCGGGCCGAGGCATCGGTCATCCGTGACGTGCTGGAGGTGGCCATCGAGCTCGGGAAGAAGGGACAGAAGGGGAAACCCGTCGGCGCACTGTTCGTCGTCGGCGACGCGGGCAAGGTGATGAACAAGTCCCGTCCCCTCTCGTACAACCCGTTCGAGAAGAGCCACGTCCACGTCGGCGACCCCATCGTGAACGTGATGCTGAAGGAGTTCTCCCGGCTCGACGGCGCCTTCATCATCTCGGACTCGGGGAAGATCGTCTCCGCGTACCGCTACCTCGAACCGTCCGCCGAGGGTGTGGACATCCCGAAGGGGCTCGGCGCCCGCCATATGGCCGGTGGCGCCATCACCCGTGACACGAACGCCGTGGCCATCGTCCTCTCGGAGTCCGACGGGCTGGTGCGGGCGTTCTCGGGCGGGGAACTCGTCCTGGAGATCGACCCGGAGGACTACTGAGCAATGGTCGGACAGATCGCCGCGCTCCGACGACTCCTGCGGCGCCTGCTCACGAGCGAGCTGGAGCTGTTCGTCGCCAGCCTCATCGTCGTCACAGCGCTCCTGCTCGGGCTCGCCGTCGCGCGCCTCCTCAACAGCCTCCTCACCGACGCCGGTGTCCCGGAGGAGGTCGAGGGGACGCTGTTCGAGCGGACGGCCCGCCGGCTCGGCACCTCGACGGTGAAGCTCGTCTCGCGGCTGTCGGGCCTGTTCATCGTCGCCGTCGGCACCATCTTCGCGCTCCGGGTGGCGGGCGTCGTGAACGCCGGGCTGCTCATCGAACGGCTCGCGGACTTCCTCCCGAGCCTGTTCGTGGCGGCGCTGGTCGCCATCCTCGGGCTCGTCCTCGGTGACAAGGCCGAACTCGTCGTCGGCGAGCGGCTCCGCTCGGTGAAGCTCCCCGAGGTGAACGCGCTCCCGCTCGTCGTCAAGTACAGCATCTTCTACATCGCGGCGCTGGTCGCGCTCGGCCAGCTCGGCGTCGCGACCGCGGCGCTGCTGGTGCTGCTCGCCGCCTACGCCTTCGGCGTGTTCTTCATCGGCGGGCTGGCGTTCAAGGACATGCTCTCCTCGGCGGCGGCCGGCTTCTACCTCGTCCTCAACGAGCCGTACACCATCGGCGACGAGGTCGTCATCGACGGCCAGCGTGGCATCGTCCAGGAGGTGGACGTGTTCGTCACGCGCATCGAGAGCGACGGTCGCGAGTTCATCCTGCCCAACCGGCAGGTGTTCAAGAACGGCATCGTCCGCGTCCGGGACTGACCCGGCGACCCCTCACTCCGACGCTGTTCCGTCCGCATCGACCCGCTCGGCGGGCACGCCGGCCCACGTCTCCCCGGCGGGCACGTCCTCGGCGACCAGCGAGTTGGCCGCGACCTGCGCACCCTCGCCGATCTCGACGCCCGGCAGGACGATGGCGCCCGCGCCGAGCATCGCGCGCTCGCGGAGCACGACCTCGCCCGTTCGGTACTCGTCCTGCAGGAACTCGTGACAGAGCAGCGTCGCGTCGTAGCCGACGATGACATGGTCCTCCAGCGTGACCAGCTCCGGCCAGAACACGTCCGGCGTGGCCTCCAGCCCCCAGGAGACACCCTCGCCGACCGTGACGCCGAGGCGCCGGAGCGCCCACGCCTTCACCGGGAGCGCCGGCGCGAGGCGTGCGACGAGGACGAAGACGTAGTTGACGACGATGGTCGGGATGGATTTGGCCTCGCGCCAGTGCTGGAGCGAGTTCTTCGGCCCCGGTGTCGCATGGCGTTCGAGGCGCTCGTGGCGGTGCCCGCGGCCGATATCTTCCGGGCCCGCCGCTTCGGCGCCCGCCGGCTCTGTGTCGTCGCTCACGCCACGGCGTTGACGGGGTGGTGGCTTGTAGTTTGGCCGGCGTCGGGAGCCTCCCGCTGACTCCGCGGCGGCTACTCGAGGAACCGCCGCCAGTCGTCGCTCTCGGCGACCTCCTTCAGCGCCCCGGCGTGGTAGTCGACGAGCCGGCGGAGTCGACGCTCGGCGACCGGTTCGACGAGCGGTCCCAGCGGGCCGAAGGGTGGCTCGAACCGCACCTCGTCGACCATCACGGTCCCGTCGCCAGCACGCTCGAAGGTGTGCTCGTGGGTGAGTGCGCCGAACACGCCCTCGACCTGTTCGTCGCGGAAGGAGTGGGGCCGGTCCATGGCGACGACCTCGGCCGTGAGTTCGAAGGGGACGCCGAACTGTCGCTGGCGGAAGGTGACCCGGTCCCCGCGTTCGAGCAGGCCCGAGCCCTGGAGCGCCCGCTCCTGGGGCATCGTGGCGACGTGGGCTTCCACGTGGCGCGCGAGGTCGAACACGCGCTCGCGGGGGGCGGCGATGCGGGTCCGCCGGTGGATTCGACCCATCAGCCGTCGTCGCCCGTCTCCGGGTTCTCTCCGGCGTCCGTTCCGGACGATTCGTCGTCCACCTCGACCGCCGTCGCCTCGCCGGCCTCGAACGACCACGCCGCGCTGTCGCGCTCGCGGACCCGGACCCCCTTCGCCGCGAGGTGGCGGGTCCGCTGGCGGGCGAACTCCTCCTCCTTCGTCCCGCGCGTGGCAAGCACGTACATCCGGGCCTTCCCGACCGGGCGCATCGTCCGGCCGGCGCGCTGGGCGCCCTGGCGGCGGGAGCCACCCAGCCCCGAGGCGGCGATGGCGACCTCCGCGCCGGGCAGGTCGATACCCTCGTCACCGACCCGGCTCACGATGAGCGCGTCGCGTGGCCCCGTGCGGAACTCCTCGAACAGCTTGCGGCGGCGTGCGTGTGGCGTCTCGCCACTCACGAACGGGACGTTCAGCTCGTCGGCCAGGCGGTTCCCCTGGTCGATGTACTCGACGAATATCAGCGTCTTCTCGCCGACGTGGTCCCGGCGGATGGCCGCGATCTCCGCTGCTTTCGCCGGGTTGGTGGCGGCGACCATCCGGCGTTCGTGTCCGTGCTCGGCGGCGTACTCGCTCTCGTGGAGGTCGCTCGCCCACGGGACGAACCGTATCTCCACCTCGGGTTCGGCGACGTAGCCGGCCTCGAACAGCGCCTCCCAGTTCGTCCCCACGGGCGGGCCGACGAGCGTGTAGATCTCGTCCTCCTTCTCGTCCTCGCGGATGGGCGAGGCGGACAGGCCAAGCCGGTGCTTCGTCTGCAACTGTGCGCTCCGCCGGGCGATGGGCGCGGGGATGTGGTGGACCTCGTCGTAGACGATGAGCCCCCACTTGCGGTCGTCGAACAGGTGGCGGTGGCGGTCCATCCCGGCGGTCTGGTAGGTGGCGATGGTCACCGGCCGGACCTCTTTGCGCCCGCCGTGGTACTCGCCGACCTGCTCCTCGGTGAGGGAGGTGTTCGCCAGCAACTCGTCGTGCCACTGGCTCGCGAGTTCGCGGGAGGGGACGAGGATGAGCGTCTCCCCCTCGATGGCTGCCATGATGCCCATCGCGGCGACGGTCTTCCCGGAGCCGGGCGGCCCGACGAGGACGCCCGAACCCTTCGAGATGAACCGCTTGACCCAGTCGTTCTGGTAGTCCCGGAGCTGCAGGTGCAGGTCCATCGGCAACGTATCGCCCTCGTCGAGCGAGCGCTCGTCCAGCACCGGGTAGCCGGCCTCGTACAGCGTCCGCTTGACCTCCGCGGTCCGGTCCTCGGCGACCCACGCCTCCGTGTCGTCGATGCGCGCCCGGAGGACCCCCTCGTCGAGGTGTTGTTCGGCGACGTTGCCCAGCAGGTCCGCGCTCGCCGCGGCGAGGACGACGTACCCCTCCTCGTGGGTGTAGAGCCGGAACTTGCGGGCGCGCTCCCACTGGCCCTCGGCCCACTCCTCCAGCGCCTCGTACCGGCCGCCGAGTGCCTGCTGCATCGAGCGTTGCAGCCCCTCGAACGTCTCCTGTGGCGCGCGCCAGATGTCGTCCTCGCGGACGACGTAGCGGTAGCCGCGCTCCCCGTTCACGTCCTCCAGCCGCGCGAACGTCGAGAGCTGTGCGCGGGTGAACTGGCTCGGCTGGTCGACGATGACCTCCCGGCGGTTCGGGAAGACGACGACGCGCTCGCGGCCCTGCGTCTCCTTCCAGTCGGTCGGATACCAGACGACGGGGTCGTTCTCGACGGCCTGGCGCTCGATCCGCCCCTCCTCGACGAGTTCGGCCAGAGCGTCCTCGGCGGCCGCGTGCGAACAGTCGAGTACCGTGGCGACCTCCGTGGCCGTGACGACGGGTCGCTCGCGGTCCTCTAGCAGGTCGTAGAACGCATCTATCGGCAGATCAGCCGGCACAGCGTCGTCATCGTCGGTCACTACGATACCGTAGCGCCCACGTGCGCAAAAGGACAGCGGGTGCCAGTGCGTCGGCCGCGCGTGGTCCGGTCGCCTCCGTGTCTCGAGGCCTCGGTGTTCTCATGTCTTGAATAGACGTTCAGTGGTTTATATTGGTCGAGCCCCCTGGATTCCACGTGACGCTCGGAAACTCCACCGGTGGACCAGCGGCCCGCGAGCGTGGCGTCTCCGCGGTCGTCGGAGCCGTCCTGATGGTCGCCATCGTGGTGGTGCTGGCGTCGGTGCTGGGGACCATGGCGCTAGCGTTCGAGGGGCGTCTAGCCGACCCGGCTCCGACCGCGAACTTCCAGGCCGAACCGGTGCTCGATGGCGCGGACAACGGTGGCGTCCCGTACGTCCGCATCCGTCACGAGCGCGGGGAGGTCGCCGACGGCGCGCGAATCCTCATTCGAGACGGTCAGGGCGGCGAGGAGGAGTGGGAGGATATCTGGATGGGCGACCCGAGCGTCGACACGCCCGACTACGTCCATGTCGACGGCAAGGGGAGCGACTGCGCCCTGACGGAGGTCCGCGAGGGGACGACCTACCACGTCGTCTACGAGACCGCGGATGGGGAAAGTCAGATAATCGAGACCATCGAGATCACCGAACAGCCATCCAGTTCGCCGGGGTCGTACACCTGCTGACCGGTCGGGTCCATCCGGTCACTCGCCGCGTAACTGCTTCATGTGGTCGATACGCGACTGCACCAGCTCGGCTTTCCCGATGTCGTGCCGAACCCGGAGCCCTTCCTCCCCCGCTTCGGCGAGCGCGGCCTCGGCCAGTTCCTCGGCCGCGGCGATGGTGTCGGCGACACCGACCACGGCGAACGAGCGCGAGGTCGTCGTGAAGACGGCGCCGTCGTCGCGGGCGTCGACGCTCGCGTAGAACAGCTGTGCTCCCACGTCGGCGGCGGATTCCTCGTCGATGCGGACCTCCGCGCCGGCCTCGGGGTCGGTGGGGTAGCCTGCGGGGACGGCGTACTTGCAGACGGTCGCCTGCGCGTCGAAGGCGAGCTCCGGCAGGTCCGTCCCCGCACGCGCATCGCGCAGGAGGTCGACGAAGTCCGTCTCCAGCACGGGCAGCGTGTTCATCGCCTCCGGGTCGCCGAAGCGGGCGTTGAACTCGACGACCTTCGGACCCTCGGCGGTGAGCATGAACTGGCCGTAGAGGATGCCCTTGTAGTCGGGGAGTGCCTCGACGACGGCCTCGATGACCTCGACGGCCTCGTCGTAGTCGGCCTCGGTCATGAAGGGCAGCTCGAACGAGGCGTCCGTGTACGACCCCATACCGCCGGTGTTGGGCCCCTCGTCGCCCTCGTAGGCGCGCTTGTGGTCCTGCACGGCGGGCGAGGTGCGGACGGAGCCGTTCGCGACGAACGCCTGCACGGTGAACTCCTCGCCGACGAGGCGCTCCTCGACGACCCACTCGTCGTAGTCGCTCTCGCGGACGTACTCGACGGCCTCGGACTGCGTGAGCTGGTCGCCCGTGACGCGGACGCCCTTGCCGCCCGTCAGGCCACGGGGCTTCACAGCGACGTCGTGGTCGACGGCGGCCACGTAGTCGGCGGCCTCGTCGGCATCCTCGAACGCCTCGAACGCGGGGCAGCCGGGGATGGCCTCGTCGCGCATGAACTCCCGCTGGAAGCGTTTGTCCGTCTCGATGCGGGCCTCGTCGGCCTTCGGCGCGAACGCGTAGATGCCGGCCTCGTCCAGCGCGTCCGTGACGCCGGCCTGGAGCGGTGCCTCCGGCCCGACGACGGCCAGCGTCGCGCCCACGTCCTGGGCGACGCCGACGACCGCGTCGGGGTCGGTCTCTGCCTCGACGAGGTGGTACTCCTCGGCGAGTGTGTCGATACCCGGGTTCCGGTTCGACGCGCAGGCGTACAGCGTGGCGTCCTGTGCGCGGTCCACGGCGCGCGCGACGGCGTGTTCGCGGCCGCCGCCGCCGACCAGCAGGACTCGCTCGTGCTTGCTCGTGCTCATACGCGAGTCGCGGCGCGGGTCCCCCCTAAGGGTTGCTTTCCCGGCGTGGCGCCGGCCTCACCCGGCCCCGTCGCGGGTCCCCTGGTCGGGCAGCCCGACCTGCAGGCTGAGGTCGTACGGATGCTCGCCCGAGACCCACTCGAAGACGAGTTCCCGTGCGCGCCGGTCGGTCCGGACGCCGTCGTGGTCGGTCTCCAGCGCGACGTTGGTCGCGCCAGCGAGTTCCGGACTCTCCGGGCAGCCCCAGAACAGCGGGTCCTCGGTCCCGCGGAGCGTGTAGTAGTCCACGTCACCCGGCGTCTCGTCGGCGTTCAGCCGCGCGAGCGGGTGGTCATCGTCGCGGTCGTAATCGTCCCGGAGGAAGGGGCTCATCTTGTAGGTCCCCTCGGACATCCCGGCCCGGTCGGCCCACCGGTTCAGTACGGAGCCGTGGTTGGCGCCGGCGAGGCCGACCATGCTGTCGACGTGGTCGTGCTCGTCGTACTCAGAGAGCCACCACCGGACGCCGGTCACGCCGAGGCTGTGGGCCACCACAGATACCTCGTCGGCACCCGTCTCGTTGCGGACCTGATCGACGAAGTCCGCCAGCGACGCTGCCATCTCGCGGTGGCTGGGGCTCCCGTCGCGGAAGGTCACGGCCCACAGCTCGTCGCCGAGATAGCCACGCTGCAGGAAGAACTCGGCGTGGCCCTGCCAGTCGCAGGCGTCGCGCTGGTTCCCGTGGACGAACACGACGGGCGTCCGCTCCGTGCCCGGTTCGGTGCCGTGGTGGGCGTGGCCACCCCAGCCGCCGTACAGTCCGCCGGTGTTCCAGGGGAGCCGCGTGGCGTTGCCTCGCTCGCGGTCGCACTCGACGTGGCAGCCACCGTGCCGCCGCGCCCGCTTCAGCTCTCGCAGGTTCGCCCGCAGGTCGGCAGAGAACGGCCATCCCTGTGAGCCGTTGGCAAGAGACACGTTCGCAACCGACGGGCAGGCCGTATAGCTGTTTCGTTCACTCATCGGGCGTCGGCTGCCCCGGCCACCTGGCAGACGCCTTTTGCGCCTTCCCCACGAACCCCCGTCCATGCCCACCGTCGACCGCAACCGCCTGGACGACGCCGCCTCGCCCTATCTCCAGCAGCACGCCGACAACCCCGTCAACTGGCAGCCCTGGGACGACGAGGCGCTCGCGGCCGCGCGCGAGCAGGACGTCCCTGTCTTCCTCTCGATCGGCTACTCGGCCTGCCACTGGTGTCACGTGATGGAGGAGGAGAGCTTCGAGGACGACGAGGTCGCCGAGGTTCTCAACGAGTCGTTCGTCCCCATCAAGGTCGACCGCGAGGAGCGCCCGGACATCGACTCGCTGTACATCACCGTCTGTCAACTCGTCCGCGGGCAGGCGGGGTGGCCCCTCTCCGTGTTCCTCACGCCCGAGGGCAAGCCGTTCTACGTCGGGACCTACTTCCCGAAGGAGCCGAAGCGGGGCCAGCCCGGCTTCCTGCAGCTCCTGCGCGATGTCCGGGAGAACTGGTCGGACCCCGCGGAGCGCCAGGAGATCGAGGAGCGCGCCGAGCAGTGGGCCGCCGCCGCCCGCGGTGAACTGGAGGATGTCCCGGACCAGCCCGCCGAGTCCCCGGATGCGGACTTCCTCGACGCTGCGGCCTCGGACGCGCTCCGGTCGGCCGACCGCGAGCACGGTGGGTTCGGCCGAGGACAGAAGTTCCCCCAGCCCGCCCGTCTCCACGTCCTCCTGCGCGCCCACCAGCGCACGGGCCGCGAGAACTACCGCGCCGTCGTCACGGAGACGCTGGACGCGATGGCGTCTCGTGGGCTGTACGACCATCTCGGCGGCGGCTTCCACCGCTACTGCACGGACCGCTCGTGGACGGTACCGCATTTCGAGAAGATGCTGTACGACAACGCCGAGATCCCCCGCGCGTTCCTCGCCGGCTACCAGGTCACGGGCGACGAGCGCTACGCCGAGGTCGTCCGGGAGACGTTCGACTTCCTCGACGCCGAGATGCGCCACCCCGAGGGCGGTTTCTACGCCACGCTCGACGCCCGGAGCCCGCCACTCGACCACCGTGAGGGCGGGGCCGGTGAGGTCGAGGAGGGGGCCTTCTACGCCTGGACGCCCGACGAGATACGGACCGCCCTCGACGCGTACGGCGACCACGACGACCTCGACGCCGACCTCTGCTGTGACCGCTTCGGCGTGACCGAGCCCGGCAACTTCGAGGCTGGGCTATCGGTGTTGACGCTCGCCACGTCGGTCCCGGCCCTCGCCGACGAGCACGGTCTCGACGAGGCAGCGGCCCGCGAGCGTCTCGATGCGGCCACCGGGACGCTGCAGGCAGCTCGCTCCGAACGACCCCGGCCGCGACGCGACGAGAAGGTCCTCGCGGGCTGGAACGGCCTCGCTGTCGCCGCCCTCGCCGAGGGGGCGCTCGTCCTCGAGGACGAGCGCTGGGCCGACCTCGCCACGGACGCGCTCGCGTTCGTGCGCGAGCGACTGTGGGACCCCGAGGGCGTGCCGGCCGCCGGCGCCGACGCGGATGCCGACGACACGGTCGGTCGCCTCCAGCGGCGCTGGAAGGACGGCGACGCCGGCATCGACGGCTACCTCGAGGACTACGCCTTCCTCGGCCGGGGGGCGCTCGCGTGCTACGAGGCGACCGGCGATGCCGAGCACCTCGCGTTCGCACTCGACCTGGCGCGGTGCATCGAGGACTCCTTCTGGGACGCGGAGCAGGGAACGCTCTACTTCACGCCCGCCGGCGGGGAGTCGCTGGTCGCGCGGCCGCAGGAGCTCGGTGACTCCTCGACACCGTCCAGCGCGGGCGTCGCCACCCGCCTGCTCGCCGCCCTCGACGGCTTCGTCGACCACGACCGGTTCGGCGACGTTGCTGCGAGCGTCGTCGGAACCCACGCCACTACCCTGGAGGAGAACCCGCTCAAGCACCCGACGCTGACGCTGGCGGCCGACGACGTGGCTGTCGGGCCGCTGGAACTCACCGTCGCTGGTGACCTGCCCGAGGCGTGGCGGACCACGCTCGCGACCACCTACCTGCCCGAGCGCCTGCTCGCCCGACGGCCCGCGGCGGACGACGCGCTCGACGACTGGCTCGACACCCTCGGCGTCGACGCGGCACCGCCCATCTGGGCCGGCCGCGAGGCCCGCGACGGCGAGCCGACGGTGTACGCCTGCCGGTCCCGGACCTGCTCGCCACCGACCCACGACCTCGCGGAAGCACTGGAGTGGGCCGCGGACCTGGCGCCCGGTAGCGAGTAGGGCGCGATAAGTGACGGGCGAGTCAATTAACAGTCAGAAGGGCGCATTTGGCCTCGAAAGGGCAGCATTATCGGATTATCTCGCCGGTTACTCGCGTTCTAGATTCCGTGCGAGGTGGACCAGGATGGGGACGGGTTCCTCCTCCACGAACCGGGCGAGTTCCTCGCCGTCGCCGGACTCCACTACGACCGTCGGGATGAGTTCGATGTCGTAGGCCTCCACCTGCGGGCCGACCTTCGAGCCGTCCTCTTCCTTCTCGACGGGGTAGTGCTCGACGCGGTCGCCGGTGATGCCCGCGGCCTCCAGGGCGGCGCCGAAGTCCGGGAGCTGCTTGCGGCAGTCCTTGCACCAGTCGCCGCCCCACACCTTCACGACCGTGTCGCCGGGGAGCGCCGCCAGCGTCTCCACGGCGTCGGCGTAGGACTCCTCGTCCCAGGCCGGATTCGGCCGCATCGTCTCCAGTCGGTCCCCTGCGGGCTCCGTCGCCTCGTTGCGTTGGTCGACCATACACGGAGTGACGGCGCCGCGCGGGTTAAGCGCCGCGCTCCCGGGAGTCGTCGCCGACCGGCCGGCGTCAGAACTGCTCGTGGAGGTACTCGAGGAGCGTGTGTCGATGACAGCGTTTCCCCTCGCCCTCGAAACAGACCAGCCACACGTCCTCACCGCCGTCGACACGGGCGGCGAGGGCGGCGAGGGCGTCGTGTGCCGCGTCGTCGTTGGCGAGGTACTCGCGGTAGCGCCGAGCGAAGTCGGTCTCCTCCCACGCCGCGTTGTGCGCCCCCTCGTCGCACATCCCCCGCCGCTTCAGCTCCTCGGTCCGGTCCTTCGCCTCGTCGATGAGCGCGGCCGGCGGTCCCAGTGCAGGGCGGTTCTCGTCGGTCACGTCCCGGAACCAGCCCGTCGGCCGCCGGACGACGCCCACGAGTGTGGCGTCCCCGGGGTCGATCAGGTCGTGCTGGAGCGCCGCAACGTACGTCTCGTCGACGGTCCCGGTCATCGCTGGCCCGTGGGTTCGGCAGGAGCCTTAAGCTGACGACGGTTCAATCCCCCGGCTGCGCGGCGATGCAGGGAATCGACGGGATGAGTGGCCGCGGTCCGTGAGACGGCATCGCGGGGGACCGGGCGGTCACGCGATGTCGCGGGAGGTGTCGATGGCGACCTCCTCGGACAGCTCCAGCTTGATGATGTCGTTGAGTGCCCGCCCGCCGCGGAACTTGGGGACGGCGAGCCGGTTCTCGATGTCGTCGCCGGACTCGATGGTCTTCAGGTCGAACACGATATCCGACATGTGGAGCGTCGTGTCGCGCAGCTCCGGGACGTAGTGGCCGTCGAGACAGTGGAGGAGCGCCAGCGAGCCCGTGTTGTAGATGTGGTTCTGGAGCTCGTTCATGAAGTTCCGGAACCGGGCGGGCTCCTGGTTCTCGAGGATGTTGAGCGGGTCGACGATGAGGTTCGACGATTCCGGGAGCGCCGAGACCAGTTTGGCCGCGTTGTCCAGCGGCGCCTCGCCGGCCACGTCCCGGACCGTCGGGCTTCCGGTCGCCGTCGGGGAGTTGGCGATGGAGTCCGTGACGGCGTCGCCGGTCCGGTCGAGGGAGATGTACAGGGTCCCGCGGGTGGCGGTGAGTTCGTAGAGGAACAGCTCGGCCTGGCTCGCGGGGTCGGCAGTGAGGGCGACGATGCTACCGGCAGGGATTCCTCCATCGAGCTTGCGGTCAAGCACCTCGATTCCTGTCCGTAGCCGGTCCGCCATTGAGGAGTGGTTACTATCTACTCTGGTTTAACAGTTCTGGCCTTTTCGGGATGGCAGCCCGGAACACGAACTGCCGAATACTGGCACCTGGGGGCTTATATGGCCGATACCTGTCGACCGCCGAGGGGGGCAAACGACGGAGCTACGCCCGGACATCAACGCGCCTTGATATACGGTCCATGGGGTCGGGAGATTCAAGGCGGCGGGGGGCGGCCGTTCCGGTAATGCGGCACGACCACCTCATCAGTGCCAGACAGCTGTCGCGGGGCGACGTCGAGGCGGTGCTGGACCGCGCCGCCGAGTTCGACGCCGGCGAGCGCGTCGCCCGGGACGACGACCTGCTCGGGCTACTGTTCTTCGAGCCGTCCACGCGGACGAAGATGAGCTTCGACACCGCGATGAAACGCCTCGGCGGCGACACCGTCGACATGGGGACCGTCGAATCCTCGTCGGTCAAGAAGGGCGAGTCGCTCGCCGACACCGTCCGCGTCGTGGCGGGCTACGCCGACGCGCTCGTCCTCCGGCACCCGAGCGAGGGCGCCGCCAAACTCGCCAGCGAGTTCGTCGACGTGCCCGTCATCAACGCGGGCGACGGCGCCGGCCAGCACCCGACCCAGACGCTGCTCGACCTGTACACCATCCGGGAGAACGCCGGCCTCGACGATATCACGGTCGGCATCATGGGCGACCTGAAGTACGGCCGGACGGTCCACTCGCTCGCGGGCGCGCTCACCGAGTTCGACGTCCGCCAACACTTCATCAGTCCGGAGAGCCTCCGGCTCCCGAAGAACGTCCGCTACGACCTCCACGAGGCGGGTGCCGACGTGCGCGAGCACACGGAGCTGGCGGGGGTCCTCCCCGAACTCGACGTGCTGTACGTCACGCGCATCCAGCGCGAGCGCTTCCCCGACGAGAACGAGTACCGGCAGGTCGCCGGCGAGTACCGCATCGACGCCGACACGCTCGACGCGGCCCGGGACGATCTGACCGTGATGCATCCGCTCCCCCGCGTCGACGAGATCGCCCCGGACGTCGACGAGACCGAGTACGCCACCTACTTCGACCAGGCACACAACGGCGTCCCCGTTCGGATGGCGCTACTGGACATGATGCTCCCCGGTGACGGGGGTGATGCTCGATGAGCGACTCGAACCAGGAGCTCCGCGTCTCGAAGATCAAGAACGGCACCGTCATCGACCACATCGCGGCCGGGCAGGCACTCAACGTCCTCGCCATCCTCGGCATCGACGGCTCCGGCGGCGAGGAGGTCTCGGTCGGGATGAACGTCCCCTCCGACCGCCTCGGGCGCAAGGACATCGTGAAGGTCGAGGGACGCGAGCTGAGCCCCGCGGAGGTCGACGTGCTCTCGCTCATCGCTCCGGCCGCGAGCATCAACATCGTCCGCGAGTACGACGTGGTCGAGAAGTCCCGCGTCACCCGGCCGGAGGTCGTGACGGGCATCCTCTCCTGTCCGAACGCGAACTGTATCAGCACGGAGGGCGAGCCGGTCGAGTCCCGCTTCGACGTACTCGACGACGCCGTCCGCTGTGGGTACTGTGACACCATCCTCCGGGAGGACCTTGCGGAACACATCGCGACCGACTGACGCCGCCTGCCCTCAGCCGTCGTCCTCGATGAGGTTCCGGCAGGCCTCCATGAACGCCAGCAGATCCTGGCCGACCTCCGGCGTGAGACTGATCAGGATGCTCTCCGTATCCGATACCGGAAACTGGACGACGAACGCCGTCTCGTGGTAGTGGACGACCCCGCGACGCTCCCCGACGGGCCACTCCGCCACGTCGGGGGGCTGTTCCGGAGCGTCGAGCTGGAAGTGGTCGACGACCTCGCCGAACGACTCACGTGTGTACTCGCGCTGGAGGTCGTCCCGGAGGTAGTAGATCTCCCAGTCCGCCTCCCGGACGATGACGACCGTGCGGAGTTCCCGGCCGACACGGTCCCGGAGGTACTCCACGATCCGCCGCGCAGCGGCCTCGGTCATGCGTCCGGCTCCACCTCGGTGTGTCCCTCCCGAGTCATATTTCCAATCCCATGTGTGCGTATATAAATGTAGGGTCGTGGTCGCGGTGTCACGGCCGCAAGCAGGCGTGTACCATCGGGCGTCGGCGGGGACGGGGGCGGGGGCAGGGGAGCGGGGGCGTCCTCCGCGAGTCGGCGACCGTATGCTACTCGCCGGGGCCGTCGCCGTCGGCGGGTCCGATGGCGCGCCCGACCAGTTCGCCCAGTCGGGCGACCGCGTCGATGGCCGACGGTCCGAACACGTAGGTGATGGGCTCGACGCCGTACGCGCCGCGGTGGTAGACCACCGGCGGCACGCCCCCATGCTCGGCGAACGCGGTCGCGAACCGTTCGTGAGCGTCCGCCTCCGCGTCCACCAGCAGCGGGTCGTGCCCCGCCTCGCGTGCGGCCGCCAGCAGCTGGTCGTCGGTCGCCACGTTGAGCGCTCCCCGGACCGTCGGGTCGGCGGCCGTGGCGGCGAGCACCGCGTTCGCGACGTGTTCGCTCGCCCCGAACTCCGGGTTCGCCGGGACCGTCACGCGCCCGCGGACGGCGATGACCCGGCCCGGGACCGCCGCCACGTCCGTCGGGTCCGCGGGGTCGGGCAGTGCCATCCCGACGTTGGTGCCGACGCTCGGGATGAACCTTGCTGCGCCCTCGATGTCCTGCAGCCGGCGGGTCGCCTTCCGGACGTTCGCAAGCACCTGTCGCTCTTCGGAGAGGGCCTTGTCGGCGCCGCGAACGCAGAGGTCACAGCCCAGCCCCTCCAGCGCCGGCATCTCCGCCTCGTGAACGGCACAGATCGGTCCCCGGTCCTCGAACGCGCGCACCAGTTCCATCGTCTCGGCGAGCGCCTCGTACCCGTCCATCGAGCCGTCCGCGAAGCCGGCGCCGATACGCTCGACGGTCCGCTGGAACCGCTCGTCCTCGACGAAGCGTTCCTCCACGGCCGGGTCGCCCGAGAGGTAGTTACTGACGGCGGCCTGGGTCACACCGAGCCCGTCGGCGATGTCGGCCTGCGTGAGGCCGCGGTCCGAGAGGTCACGGGCGAGCTCCACCCGGAGCGTCGGGAGGAGTCGCTCGACGACGATCTCCTCGGGCAGCACCAGCGACATAGCCGACACGTCGACCCCACCCCGCTTGAACGCACGGGTCGACTCCGGGAGACCCACCGATGACCGTGGTCACCACGCTCACCGCTGGCTTTACAATAACTCGATAATACAATCTGGTTGTACCATGTCGGACCGCACCCAGCTCCAGCGGGCCCGTGCCGGTGAGGTGACGCCGGCGATGGAGCGCGTTGCAGTGCGCGAGAACCGAGACGCCGAGTTCGTCCGCGAGCAGGTCGCCGAGGGGCAGGCCGTCGTCCCCAGCAACCACGCGCACGAGTCACTGGACCCGATGGTCATCGGCCGCGAGTTCGCGACGAAGGTCAACGCCAACATCGGGAACAGCGAGACGACCAGCGACCTTGAGACGGAACTGGAGAAGCTCCATACCGCGGTCCATTACGGTGCGGACACGGTGATGGACCTCTCGACCGGCGAGAACCTCGACGCCATCCGGACGGCCAACGTCGAGCACTCGCCCGTCCCGGTGGGGACGGTGCCCATCTACGAGGCGCTCAAGCGGGCCGGCAGCCCCGAGGACATCACGCCCGACCTGCTCCTCGAGGTCATCGAGAAACTGGCCCGCCAGGGTGTCGACTACATGACCGTCCACGCCGGCGTGCTGCTGGAGCATCTCCCTCTGACCGACGGCCGGACGACGGGTATCGTCTCCCGTGGCGGGTCCATCCTCGCGAAGTGGATGGAGGCCCACGGCGAGCAGAACCCGCTGTTCACGGCGTTCGAGGACATCTGCGAGGTGTTCGTCGAGCACGACGTGACCGTCTCGCTGGGTGACGGGCTCCGTCCGGGGAGCCTGGCGGACGCCTCCGACGCCGCCCAGTTCGCCGAGCTGGAGACCCTCGGTGAGTTGACCCGGACCGCGTGGAGCCACGGGGTGCAGGTGATGGTCGAGGGGCCGGGTCACGTCCCGCTCGACGAGGTGGCCGACAACGTCGAACGCCAGCAGGAGGTCTGTGACGGGGCGCCGTTCTACGTGCTCGGGCCGCTGGTGACCGACGTGGCGCCGGGCTACGACCACATCACCAGTGCCATCGGTGCGACGGAGGCCGCTCGTGCAGGCGCCGCGATGCTCTGCTACGTCACGCCCAAAGAGCATCTCGGGCTGCCCGAGCGCGAGGACGTCCGTGACGGGCTGGCGGCCTACCGTATCGCCGCCCACGCAGCCGACGTGGCGAACGGGCGGCCCGGTGCCCGCGACTGGGACGACGCCCTCTCCGAGGCCCGGTACGCGTTCGACTGGCGCCGGCAGTTCGAGCTGGCACTGGACCCCGAGCGTGCCCGGGCGTTCCACGACCAGTCGCTCCCGGGTGACAACTACAAGGAGGCGCGCTTCTGCTCGATGTGCGGTGCGGAGTTCTGTTCGATGCGCATCGACCAGGACGCCCGTGACGCCGACGGCGCCGGCGAACTGGACGCCATCGGTCGGGAGACCGACCTCGAGACATCGGCGGCGGCCGCCGTGAACCTGCCCCCAACCGGGAGCCACGACACCAGCGAGGTTCCGGAGTGGCCACGGGGCGACGAGCGCGAGGGCGCAGCCGACGACTGAGGCGTCCTGCTCGCAGAAATCACCCGGGCCGTCGTGAACGGCCGCGTTTATATCGCCGGGTCCCGGACGGCCGCACATGCAACGCCCTCAGGTCGGTGAGCTGTCGCCACCGGACCGCCTGCTGATGGGTCCCGGGCCGAGCGAGGTCCATCCGCGCACTCTCCGCGCGATGGCGGCCCCACCCGTCGGCCACCTCGACCCCGCGTTCATCGACGTGATGGACGAGACCCAGGAGCTGCTCCGCTACGTCCTCCAGACCGAGAACAGGTGGACCATCCCGGTCTCCGGGACCGGGAGTGCGGCGATGGAGGCCGCCATCGGCAACCTCACCCGCCCCGGCGACACGGTGCTCGTGCCCTCGAACGGCTACTTCGGCGACCGGATGGCCGCGATGGTCCGGCGCGCCGGCGGCGCCCCCGTGCGGGTCGACGCGCCCTGGGGCGAGCCGCTCGCCCCCGACGACGTGCAGGAGGCGTTCACCGAGCACGACCCCGACCTGTTCGGCTTCGTCCACGCCGAGACCTCCACCGGGGTCAAACAGCCCGACGTGCCCGCGCTCACCGACATCGCCCACGACAACGACGCGCTCGTCGTCGCGGACGTGGTCACGTCGCTGGGCGGCGTGGAGTTCCGGATGGACGACTGGGGTGTCGACGCCGCGTACTCGGCCGGGCAGAAGTGCCTCTCCTGTCCGCCGGGTGCGTCGCCGCTCTCGCTCAACCACGCGGCGATGGAGCGGGTGCAGTCCCGCGAGGAGCGCCCCCGCTCGTGGTATCTCGATCTCTCGCTGCTGGACGACTACTGGGGCGAGGAGCGGGCCTACCACCACACCGCGCCGGTCTCGAACGTCTACGCGCTCCGCGAGTCGCTTCGCCTCGTCGTCGAGGAGGGCCTCGAGGACCGGTGGGCCCGCCACGAGCGCGTCGCCGGCGCGCTCCGTGAGGGCCTGGCCGCGATGGGGCTCGAACCCGTCGCCGAGCCGGACTGGTGGCTCCCCTCGCTCAACACCGCGCGCCTCCCCGAGGCCGCCCACGTCGAACCGGGCGATGTCATCGACCGGATGCTTGAGGAGCACGGAATCGAGATCGCCGGCGGCCTCGGCGACCTCGCAGGCGAGGTGCTGCGCGTCGGCTGCATGGGCTACGGTGCCACGCCGGACAACGTGACCGCGCTCGTGGCCGCGCTGGGCGACTCGCTGCTCGCGCTGGGCGTCGATGTGGACGCCGACGCCGGCCCGGCGACCGTCCGCGAGTCACTGCGGAGCAACTAGCGTCCCCGGCGCGGCCGGCCTCCTGTTCTCGTCACCGTCTTCCGTCAGTTCAGCAGGCGCGCGCTGGCGGCTGTGCCGGAGGCCAGCCGCCGGCACCGTGCGAGGGCTGAAGCGCGCAGCGACCGCAGGGAGCGACACTGCAAGCGGTTGGGGAGGTGTGAGGCTGACAGCTGCCGACTGACCAGCGTGCAGCCTTGGCGGACTCGAAGCGCGAGGGCTTCGTAGCTGGTTGTATCGTTGCGGTGTTCGTGACAGAGCGCGAGGGCTCCCCCGTCTGACCGTTCCTGGCAAAGCAGCCCGGAAGATACAGATGTTAATCGGGAAATAAGAGTGTAATGGTCTAATCTGGGTGCAAAATTGCTAGAATATGGTGTAAAATCTGGAATGGCCTAGATATGCCCTCGGATGCGCTCTTCTCCGTAGCCCGCAACCCTCAAGATGCTGGACCACTCGAACCGCAGATATGAGGTACGTCGATTTTCTACTCATCCCGCGAGGCCGTTATCTCCACCCGGCCGTCGCGGCCGTCGCCGACGACCCCGACGTGCACCGGGAGGCCATCCACCACTTCAACGTCCTCGAGGACGGCTCCGCGGTCGTGCTGCTGGAGTTCTCCGGCGACGCCGACCGGCTGGAGGAGCTCGTCGGCGACGACCCGGACATCATCTCGTACGACCTCTCGGTCTCGGAGACGGGCATCTTCTCGTACTCGCGCATCACCGCCGATGAGGAGCTCCAGCAGCTGTACAGCGTGCCCCAGCGTCGCGAGCTGGTGCTGGACACGCCGATGCGCTACACCGACCGCGGGGCGCTGGAGGTCCGGGCCATCGGCAACCAGCGCGCCATCCGCGAGGCCATCAAGGACGTCCCCGACGGACTGGGGCTGAAGTTCCTCTCGACCGGCGAGTACGACCCCGAACAGTCCGAGTCCGGCGACCAGCTCACCGAGCGCCAGCGGGAGATTCTCCGGACCGCGGTCGAGATGGGCTACTACGAGGAGCCCCGGCAGACCAACTACCAGGAACTCGCCGACGAACTGGAACTCTCCTCCGGCACCGTCGGCGAGCACCTCCGGAAGATCGAGTCGACGGTGCTGAAGCGGCTCGTGCCGTAGAACGGGCTGGTTCTGTGACTGTAGGGAGTGTAGTTGAAGGGGGATTCAGAATGACGATACGTGAACCGAACCGATTTGGAAGCCCCTGGCCGCTCGATGTCCCGGGCCTCGCTGCGCTCCTCGGCCTCACTGCGTTCGGCCTGCGGTGCTTGCGTCGTCCGGGGACAGTCGAGCGACCAGCCCCTTCCAGTCCCACCCGAGAGTGTCCGGTCCACGGAACGTCCGCACCGAGCTAGCACGGTGCGACGCGACCCCCGAAAGCCACGACGGGCGGGACTGAAAGGGGCCGCGGGCTGAGCGGTTCCCCGGCGAAGTAAGGACCGCAACGCAGGCCCGGAACGGCCCGAGCGAAGCGAGGGCCGCACGCCCGGACCGTGAGGACCACAACGAGCCGCGGGGCCCTCAGCCCGCGGGGGCTTTCAACAGGAGGTCGTCGGCGCTGTTGTCCACTCCCCAGGTCAGTAACCACGCACGCTGACGTTGCCGAGCTCACCACCGAAACGCCCGCTCAGTCCTCGTAGATGCTGTCGATGTACTCCTGGAAGCCGTCGCGGATGGCGCGGCGCTTCTTCTTCATCGACGGGGTGAGATAGTCGTTCTCGGCGGTCCACTCGACCGGGACGAGTTCGAACTGCTTGATGCGGGAGTGCTTCGGGAACTCGGCGTTGACGCGGTCGACCTCCTCCCCGATGTACTCGCGGACGCGGTCGTCCTGGCAGATGCCCTCGTTGTCGTCGGGCAGGTCGATACCCTGCTTGTCGGCCCAGCGGCGGACCTGCTCGAAGTTCGGGACGATGATGGCGCCGATGAACTTCTCGTCGTCGCCGGTCACCATCACCTGCTCGACGCGCTCGGAGGTGGAGAACTCGTCCTCGATGGGCTGGGGCGCGACGTTCTTCCCGGTGTCCAGCACGACCAGCGTCTTCAGGCGGTCCGTGTAGACGAGGTAGCCGTCCTCGTCGATGGTGATGATGTCGCCCGTGCGGAACCAGGGGTCGCCGCCGTCCTCGGCCTCGGTGAACGCGTCCTCGGTCGCCTCGGGCTTGTTCCAGTAGCCCTGCGTGACGTTCGGCCCGCGGACGAGCAGTTCGCCCACCTGCCCGTCGGCGTTCTCGCGGCGCTCCTGGCTGACGACCGACTCGTCGACCGTCACCTCACAATCCACGACCGGCGGGCCCAGTGTGCCGTGCTTGGGCGCCTCGGCCGGGTTCGTCGAGACGACGGGCGAGGTCTCGGTCAGCCCGTACCCCTCGTTGATGGGGATGTCCATCCCGTCGAACATCTGGGCGAGTTCCTTCGAGAGCGAGCCGCCACCGGAGATGAACGAGTCGATGCGCCCGCCCACGCCCTCGCGGACGGTCTCGTAGACGAGTTTATCGGCGATGGCGTGCTTGACGCGCAGCCCGAGGTCGGGCTCCTCGTCCGGGTCGCGCTTGATGCGGCCGTAGTCGCGGGCCACGTCCAGCGACCACTGGAAGATGCGCTCTTTCACGTCCGAGCCCGACGCCTGCTCGCGCATCTGGTCGAAGATGCGCTCGTAGACACGGGGGACGCTCGTCGCGCCCGAGGGCTGGACCTTCTCGAGGTCGTCGCCGACGGTGTCCGGCGACTCGGCGTACGCGACGGTGCCGCCGGTCGCGAACATCGAGAAGTGGCCGGCCAGCCGCTCGAAGACGTGCGCCAGCGGCAGGAAGGAGAGCGTGCGGGTGTTCTTGTCGATGACGGGCGTGTCCTCGTCCTTGTCGGGCCGGGGCCCGAACCGCTTGCGGACCTGGTTGACGTTCGCGCGGAAGTTCCCGTGGGTCAACATCACGCCCTTCGGGTCGCCGGTCGTCCCGGAGGTGTAGACCAGCGAGGCGAGGTCGTCCAGTTCGCAGGCGTCGAGGCGCTCCTCGAACGCGTCCTCGTCGAAGGCGGACTGCCCGCGCTCGTACACGTCCGCGAGCGAGTACACGTCGAGGTCCGTCTCCGGCGCCTCGAACTCGTCCATCACGACCGCGAACTCGACATCGAGTTCGTCCTCCACCGCGACGACGCGCTCCAGCAGTTCCCCGTTCTCACAGACCACGCCCGTCGCGCCGGGGTCGCCCAGCAGGTACTGCACCCGCGGCGGCTCGGACTCCGTGTAGACCGTCGTGACGGTGGCGCCGGCCGAGAGGAGCGCGAAGTCACACTGGGCCCACTCCATCCGCGTGTTGGCGAACATCCCGACGCGGTCGCCGTGCTCGACGCCGATGTCGACGAAGCCGGCCGAGAGGCTCTGCACCACGTCCAGCATATCCGCGTACGTGAGCGAGGCGAACTCGCCGTCGAGCGCCTCCGGGTAGGCGACACCGGCCATCGTGCGGTCGTAGACCCCGCCCTTGTACCACTGTGCGTCCCGGCGGCCGTTCCGGCGGGCGCTGGCGACGAAGAGCTCGCCCAGCGTGTCGTCGCCGATGACCTCGTCGTCGTACTCCCGTTCTGCGCGGAGCCAGTCCGGCTCCCCCCGTCCGTATCCGATGGTCCCATCCAGGTCCTGCATCTATACGCCCGGCTTGTCGACCGTGGCACCCTATGTCCTTCGGTTCGCACATCGCGCTTCGGCGCGAGCGCGGCCGCTACCCGCCACAATCCGGGGATAACCGGGTCACTCATTGGGGCGGGCTCGTGCCGGCACACCCACTGCCGTCGCTGGTCGACGACACGGGCGAGAAGTCCGCGCTCGGGAGAGCGCGTGGCTCTAGAAGTAGCCTTCGTCTTCCATCCCGTCGACGAGGGCGTCGACCAGCTCGTCGACGCTATCGTAGGGATAGTCGGCCTGCCCGGAGGCCTCCTGGTTGAGCTCCATCGCGGTGATGGTCTCGTCGCCGATCTCGAACGTCGTGCCGGGGCCGTTCGGCAGGGCCGGCACGAGGTCCATCGGGCTGTTGACGGGGTAATCCGCACCCTCGAACGCTTCACGGAACTGCTGTCGTACGTTCTCCTTGTCCGCCATAGCAACCTGCATCTCGTCGCCCTCGGGTGTATCGTTACTGCCTGTCAACTGCGGGTTTTTTAGTCCGAGCCCGGTCGCCATCGGTGAGAAACGGTCGCGGGCCCGCCCCCGAAGCCACGCCCGGGCCACGTCACCGTACGAGTCGACCCGCTCGGCGAGCCGCCGCTCGGGGAGCTCCCCTTTCCGGACGACGCTGTCCGCCGCCTCGACCTCCTGCTTCACCACCCGCCGCATCGCTCTCCGTACGTCGTCGTTCATACCTGTTCCAGGCGAGCCATCCACTCGACCCTGTGCCCGCAGTTCTGCGGTTCGTTTTGATTCGAGGCGCCGTCCGCGCCCGGGTCGGGACCCCGACCCGACACGCCTATCCGGGCGACCGCCACAGTCCGGGCATGGAGCAGAAACGCGCCCTGACCAGTGTGGACTGTGCGGCGCTGGTCCGCGAACTCCGGAGCTACCGGGGGGCCAAGCTGGACAAGGCCTACCTGTACGAGGACGACCTCGTCCGGCTGAAGCTGCGGGACTTCGACGCCGGCCGCCTCGAACTACTGGCGGAGGTACGCGACCCGAAACGGGTCCACCTCGTCGACCCCGAACGCGTTCCGGACGCCCCGGGTCGGCCGCCGAACTTCGCGATGATGCTGCGCAACCGCCTGTCGGGCGCCGACCTCGTCGACGTGCGCCAGTTCGAGTTCGACCGCATCATCAGCGTGGAGTTCGAACGGGACGACGAGAACACCACCCTCGTCTTCGAGCTGTTCGGCGACGGCAACGTCGCGGTGCTGGACCCCGAGCGGGAGGTCGTCTCGTCGCTCGACACGGTCCGGCTGAAGTCCCGGACCGTCGCTCCGGGCTCGACCTACGACTTCCCCGACTCCCGGTTCGACCCGCTCGAAGCCGACCAGGAGGCGTTCGCACGACGGATGGACCAGTCCGACTCGGACATCGTCCGTACCGTGGCGACGCAGCTCAACTTCGGGGGCCTCTGGGCCGAGGAGCTCTGCCGGCGCGCCGGCGTCGAGATGGTCAAGGACATCGCTGCCGCCGAGCGCGAGGAGTACGACGCCCTCTACGACGCCTGGGACCGCCTCCGGGCCCGCATCAAGGAGGGCGACCTCGACCCACGCGTCTACACCGAGGCCGTCGAGATCGAGGACGACAGCAACGACGATACCGACGAGGACGCCCCTCGCCGCGTCGTGGACGTGACGCCCGTCCCGATGGAGGAGCACGAGGCCGAGGGGCTCCACGCCGAGGCGTTCGACGACTTCAACGAGGCGCTGGCGGACTACTTCCACCGACTGGAACACGAATCGGTCGGCGAGGGCGGTGGTGGCGGTGGTGGCGGACGTGACCGACCGGACTTCGAGTCGGAGATCGCCAAACACGAGCGCATCATCGAGCAGCAGGAGACCGCCATCGAGGAGTTCGAGGAACAGGCCGAACAGGAGCGCGAGAAGGCCGAACTGCTGTACGCCAACTACGACCTCGTGGACGACGTGCTCTCGACCGTGCGCGCGGCCCGCGAGGAGGACCGTTCCTGGGACGCTATCGAGGAGCGGTTCGCCGAGGGCGCCGAGCAGGGTATCCCGGCCGCCGAGGCCGTCGTGGGCGTGGACGGCGCCGAGGGGACCGTCACGCTCGCGCTGGACGACCACGAGGTGACCGTCGAGGTCGCGGACGGCGTCGAGAAGAACGCCGACCGGCTGTACACCGAGGCAAAGCGCATCGCCGAGAAGAAGGAGGGCGCGCTGGCCGCCATCGAGGACACCCGCGAGGACCTCGAGGCGGTCAAGCAGCGTCGCGAGGAGTGGACGGCCCGCGACGAGGAGGAGGTCGACGACGGGGACGAGGACGGGGACGACGAGACCAGCGACGAGGAGTGGCTCCAGCGGAGTTCCATCCCCATCCGGAGCGACGAGCAGTGGTACGAGCGGTTCCGCTGGTTCCACACCTCCGACGGCTTCCTCGTCATCGGCGGGCGCAACGCCGACCAGAACGAGGAACTCGTCAAGAAGTACATGGACCGCGGGGACCTGTTCTTCCACACGCAGGCCCACGGCGGCCCCGTCACGATTCTGAAGGCGACCGGGCCGAGCGAGGCCGCGACGGACATCGACATCCCTCAGCGGTCGAAGGCAGAGGCCGCGCAGTTCGCCGTCGCCTACTCCTCGGTCTGGAAGGACGGTCGCTTCGCGGGGGACGCCTACGTGGTCGACCCCGACCAGGTGTCGAAGACGCCCGAATCCGGCGAGTACCTGGAGAAGGGTGGCTTCGCCGTGCGTGGCGACCGCACCTACTTCGAGGATGTCGAAGCGGAGGTCGCCGTCGGCATCCAGGTCGAACCCGAATCGAGGGTCGTGGGCGGTCCGCCCGACCCCATCGAGGAGCGGACCGTGACCAGCGTCCGGCTGGAGCCGGGGCAGTACGCCCAGAACGACATCGCGAAGATGGTCTACCGGCAGTTCCGCGAGCGCTTCGCCGACCAGTCGTTCGTCCGGAAGGTCGCCAGCGCCGACCGCGTCCAGGAGTTCTGCCCGCCCGGCGGCTCGACGATCGTCGACGAGTAGCGGGGGGGGCTGCCCGACGGAACGGTCACTTCTGTCATCTCCGGGGCGTCCGACCGCGCATCGTTGCTCGGTATAAGTTTATATTCCAGAAGGGTGTAGAAACTTCCAGCCGTAGCGCGCGCGAAAGGTTAATCGCGCGGCCAGCACGGACGGTGATACACCATGTTCGAGGAATCCATCAACTATCCGCGAGAGGGAGGGGAGGGCTGGAAGACGATCGTCATCGGCGGGGTTCTGGGAATCCTGTCGTTCCTGGTCGTCCCCGTGTTCCTGGTGCTGGGCTACGGGGCCCGCGTCCTCCGGGACGCGGCGGCCGACCCCGAGACCGAGAGCGCCCCCGTCTTCGACGACTGGGGCGAGCTGCTCATGGACGGCCTGAAGCTGTTCGTGGTCTCGTTGGCCTACCTTCTCGTGCCCCTGGTCATCTTCGGCGTCACCACCGGTGGGCTGGTCGTCGCGATTCTCACCGGAAGTCAGAGCCTGACCGCCGGGGCCATCCTCGGCGCTCTCGGCGGGTTCGTCGTCGCCGGCCTGCTGACCCTGTTGATCTACTACTTCCTGCCCGCGGCGCTGACGTTCGTCGCCATGTCGGGAAGCGTGGCCGACGGGTTCGATGTCGGGCGCATCCGTGCGCTCGTGACGACCCGCGAGTACGCCGTCCGCTGGGTGGTCGCACTGGGCGTCCTCGTCGTCGTCGGCGCCATCACCAGCGTCCTCAGCGCCACCGGCATCGGCGGGCTGGTCGTCCCGTTCGTCTCGTTCTACGGGATGGTCTCGGCGTACTACCTGTACGGCGGAGCGGTCGGCGTCGTCGAACCGGGGGCCGACGAGGCGGACCCGGACCCCACTGCCGGACAGGCCATCTGAGCGTCCGGGCGCGACCCCCTATTCTGGAATCGTATCGATGATTTCGTTCTGCAGGAGAAGTGGTGGGATATTGGTATAATGTGTGCTATTAATGGAATGTTGGGCGTATACTTCTAGATATGGTCCGGTGGAGGAATATATCGGAGGGGTACGGTACGTGTGATGACCGGAACGTTCGCTGGTCAGTCCGCCGTCACTGCCGGCAACACCTCGTCCACGAGCCGCTCGATGTGGGTCACGTACGTGTCGACGAACCGCGCCGCCGCGGGCTCGTCGAACTGC
The DNA here is from genome assembly GCF_024298885.1 of Haloglomus halophilum. Classification (GTDB taxonomy): domain Archaea; phylum Halobacteriota; class Halobacteria; order Halobacteriales; family Haloarculaceae; genus Haloglomus; species Haloglomus halophilum. The sequence goes on along the minus strand of NZ_CP101166.1, from coordinate 4,084,041 downwards.
TCCAGCAGGTACCGGCAGAACAGGTGGAGTTCACCGTCGAACGTTCCCACCGCGATGCCGATGGGAATCTGCCGCCAGGTCGGCGGCGAGAACCAGACCTCGCTCTCGGTCCCCTCGCCCAGTGACGGGGAGACGGGGACGTTTCCGAGGTTGGTCAGGACGGCCGTATCCAGCAGTCGCGCGCCACCGTCGCGGAGGAGGTCGGGGAGGTGGCGCTCCAGGGCGACAGGCAGACCGTCGGGGAGCAGCGCCAGCGCCTCGTAGGCTCGCTCCGGGAGGTCGCGTTCCTTGATGCGGGTCGTCTGCCGGGCCACCCGTGCCAGCGCGGTGCCGGGGTTCCGCCGGTGGGCCCGGTTCGTCCGCACCCGCTCGAACAGCGTGTACATCGCCATCACCTGGTAGAACCAGTCGTCGGGCCTGACGTTGACCGGCATCATGACGCCGAGCCAGCCGGTCGGCTCCCCGTGGGCGTCGTTCCACGCCTCGATGGCGAGGTGGAGGGCGGTCAGGAGGACGTCGTTGACCGAGACGCCCGGTGGCCGGGTGGCGATGAGCCGACCCGTCAGGTCGGCGTCGAGCACCCGTCGCTCGTAGCCCCAGCCGGGCCGGTCCGAGCCGCCGTCGTCCGCGATGTCGGTCGGGCTCAGAACGCCATCGCGGAGTCGCCGCCCCACCGTCTCCGCCGCTTCACAGGCGTCCCGCGGCGTCGTGGGACGGAGGTTCTCCAGCAGCGAGCGGGACTCGTGCAGGCCGACCGTGTCCCCGACCGGCTCCTCGCCCCGGTAGGCCGTCCAGGTGGCGTGACTGAACCGGAGTACACCCACGCCGTCGGCGACCACGTGGCTGGTCGACTGGAGGATACGGTCGCCACCGTCGATGCCGCCGCCCCGGTAGACGACCATCGCGAAGGGCGGCTCCTCGGTGAGGTCGAACTGGTGCCCGTAGAGCCGGTTCCGGACGGTCCGGAGGTCGTACTCCTCGCTGTCGACCTCGTAGACCGGGACCGGCCCCGGGTCGGAGGGTATCTCCCACCAGTATCGGGTGTCGGTGGGTCGCGACGGGCGGCGCCGTGCTCGCGACATGGGGTGGAGCTGCATCGCGGTTCCCGTGGCCGACCGCAGTTCGTCGATGTCGACACGGGCCGAGGACGCGATCTCGCCCTGCATGTCGAGCGGCTGGAAGCGCCGCTCGAGGTGGTGTGTCATCTCCTCGATGAGCGTGAACGGCAGGGTCTCGCGCATCTCGTGCTCGGTCTGCGGCCAGCCGGCTGATAAAGGCTGGCGCCGCCCGGCGGCCGGGAACGGCAGGGTCTTTGCGCCCGGCCCGCCGAGTCCGGGTATGCGAATCCAGGACCGCCACGCCGTCGGCGAGGGGCGAGAGAAGATCGAGGTGGTCCCCGAGAGTCTGGACGACCTGTGGCACCTGACCTACATCATCGAGCCGGGCGACGAGGTCGGGGGCGACACGACCCGCCGCATCCAGCGCAACGACGACCAGATGCGCGACACCGGTGGCGAGCGCGAGCACATGTACGTCACCATCGCGGTCGAGACCACGGAGTTCGCGAAGTTCGCCAACCGGCTCCGCATCGGGGGCGAGATCGTCGACTGCTCGCGCGAGGACCAGCTCGGGCTCCACCACACCCTGAACGTGGAGGAACTGACGGAGATCGAGATAACCAAGCGCTGGAAGACCGACCAGCTCGAACGGCTGCAAGAGGCCGTCGAGGCCGCCGAGAACCCGGACGTGGCCATCGCAACGGTCGAGGAGGGGGAGGCGTACGTCCACACCGTCGCGCAGTACGGCGTCGAGGAGCGCGCCGGCATCACGGCGACCACGGGCAAGGGCGAGTACGCCCAGCCGCGCACCCAGCTGTTCGCCGAGTTGACCGACGTGCTCGCGCGGATGGACGTGGACGCCATCATCCTCGCCGGCCCCGGATTCACCAAACAGGACGCCCTGGAGTACATCGAGGAGGAGGCGCCGGATGTCGCGGAGCTCATCACGACGGTCGACACCGCCGGCGTCGGTGACCGCGGTGTCCACGAGGTGCTCAAGCGCGGTGCCGTCGACGAGGTGCAGGCCGAGACCCGCATCGCCGAGGAGGCCGAGTACATCGATGAGCTGATGGAGCGCATCGCACAGGGCCACGAGGCCGCCTACGGCATCGAGGGCGTGATGGAGGCCGCCGAGTTCGGCGCCATCGACGAACTGCTCATCCTCGACGAACGCCTCCGCGCCGAGCGCGCCGGCGAGGGCGACTGGGACGTCGACGCCAACGACCTCGTGGAGACGGTCGAACAGAAGGGTGGCGAGGTGACGGTGTTCTCCAACGAGTTCGACCCCGGCCAGCAACTGAAGAACCTCGGCGGCGTCGCGGCGCTGTTGCGGTACCGCATCGACTGAGCTCCGGCTCAGTCCAGCATGTAGTTGAAGCGGAACCAGTCGTCGCAGCTCGGACAGCTGACCGTCGACCGCGCGTCTGCCTGTTTCGTCTCCATCCGGGTCGAGTAGAAGGAAGCGTTCGGGGGAACATTCACGTCGACCGGAACCCCGCAGTTCGGACACGTGACCGTCTCGACCGAATCCGACGAGCGCGAGTTGAACTCGTAGTTCGACCGGAACCAGCGGTCGCAGTGCCGACACCTCGATGTCGACCGCGCGTCCCCCTGCTTCGAGTTCTTCCGCGCGGAGTAGAAGTCGGCGTTGTTCGGCACGGTCGCGTGTGCGGTCTCCCCACAGTACGGACAGTTGACAGTAACCCGCCCCATGGCTCGTCCTGCGACCACTTCGACAAATGGTTTCGGATGGCGGCAGACGCACTCGGGGACGACACCCGCTTTCGGAGAGCGACTGGCGTGCAGCTACTCCACCTCGACCACCAGGCCGTCCTCCGCGAACCGCACCTCCCCGTCGTAGTGCTGCTCCAGTGAATCGAGCATCTCGGACTCCTTCCCGACCGTGTGCGGGTAGAGATGGGTCAGGTAGACCGTGCCGTAGTCGTGGCCCGCCAGGACCTGCCCGAGTGCGCTGGGCGTGGGGTGGTTGTCCACGTCGACCTCGTCGGGGAACGAGCAGTCGTGGACGAACACGTCCGAGCCGTCCGCGAAGCGCGCGAGGCGGTCGGTCTCCTCGGAGTCCCCCGAGAAGGTGAAGACGGGCGCGTCGTCGCCCGCGGCCGCGTCTGCGGGCGTGAACCGGTACGCGTGACAGTACATCGAGTGGACGGTCTCCATCGCGTCCACCGAGAAGCCCGCGAGGTCGAAGGGGGCCTCGTCGGGTGTCACCTCGCGGAGCCGGAGGTCGAGGCGGTCCTGCATGTAGTCGTGGACATCGAGCAGGCCCTCGACGAGTTCCCCTGTCCCGGGTGGTCCGACGACACGGAGCGACTCGGCGCCCGCCAGCCAGCGGGCCTTCATCAGCGGGAGGAGGTCCGCGACGTGGTCGAGGTGGTGGTGGGTCAGGAGGACCGTATCGACGCCCTCGTAGCCCGTTTCGGTGGCGGCCAGCGAGTGGAGCGCGCCGCTGCCACAGTCGACGAGCAGCGGGCCCGCCTCGCCGTCGCCCTCGACGAGCAGTCCCGTCTGCATCCGCTCGCCGGTCGGCATCGCGCTCCCGGTTCCGAGGAACGTCACCTGCATACGCCGACCTCGGGCGCGTCGGCGGCAAAGGCGTGGCGGTGCGGCGGCTGGCGGTTGGGAGGCTGGTGACGGGATGGCTGGCGGTGGAGAGGCTTCCGTGGGGAGGTTGCGGTGTGGGGGCTCGGCGGGCGGTGACGGTCGGGCGGCTGCACGGCGTTCCCGACCGAGTCGGGGAAACACGGAAGTCACCGCGGGGCCCGCAGGAGGGTATGGACGCTGGGGTGTCACGGGCTGTCGGGGGTGGACAGCCATGAGAGGGGTGGTCGAGGATGCGGTTCCGGACCTCCCCGTGGCGGCGCTCCGGGAAGCCGGACTCGGCGCGCAGTTCGACGCGCTCGAGGAGGCGGTCGGCGGCCACCTGGAGGGGGAGCGCTCGAACGTGGCGGTCGTCGCCGAGCCGTTCGCCGGGCGCGCGGGGCTGCTGGCCTACGCCGAGGAGTACCTGGGCGCGGCCGCCGAGCGTCGGTCGTTCGACGGCCTCGTTGTCGACCCCGACGAGGCCCCGGCGCCCGACAGCGAGGCGGTCGTGGTCGACGGCTGCCACTACCTCTACACCCGTCGCGTCGGCGGGTTCGACCCGCTGGAGCGGTTCATCGACCGCGTGACCGACAGCGACGCGATGTTCGTCACCGGGTGGAACCGCTACGCCTGGGACTACCTCCGTGCGACCCGCGATGTCGACGCGGCGTTCCCCGTCGTGGTCCGGCTGCCGGCGCTCGACGCGGGCGGCGTCCGTGACCTCATCCACGCGACGTACGGCCCGGACCTGCCGGCGTTCGAGTCGACGGAGGCGTTCGGCCGGGTGAAGACGCTGGACTTCGAGCGTCGGACGCTGTCGCTCACGCGCTCGGTCGGCGTCGAGGTGACCGTCCCGACGCTGAACCTCTCCTACCTCACCGCCCGCGCCGAGGAGGACGTGGGTGAGGTGGAGGCGGTCGTCTTCGAGCGGCTGACCCGGCTCTCCGAGGGGAACCCGGGCGTGGCGGTGGCGCTCTGGGAGCGCAGCGTCGAGGACGGCACCATCACGCCGGCCTCGGTGGAGGCACTGGACCGGAGCCTCGACCTCGACGACGACGCGGGGTTCGTGCTGCTGCTCGTACTGACCAACGGCGCCGTCGACCGGGAGGTGCTGGCCGCGGCGCTGCCGGAGGTGCAGGTCAGACGGTCGCTCACGTTCCTGGCGGACCGCGACCTCGTGTCACTCTCCGACGACATCGCCTGGGTCGAACCGACGGCGTTGCACCCCGCCGCCGAGTACCTCCGGGGGAGGCGGTTGCTGTGGTGAGCGCTCCCGTCGCGTGGGCGGGTGCCCGGGCACTGGTCGTCGCGCAGACGGGCGGGCTGAGCGGCTCGGAGGTGAGCGAGGCCAGTCCCGTCACCCTCCAGACGGTCCTCAACGCGCTCGCGGTGCTGGTGCTGGCGTACGTCGTCGCCCGCGCCACGAGCGCGGTCCTGAACGGGCTGGCCGACCGGCTCACCACCCAGCGGTTCCGTGTGACGCTGCTCATCCCCGTGGTCAAGGTCGGCGTCTACGGCGGGGCGGTCTGGCTCGTCTTCCGCGGCGTGTTCGACCTGAGCAGCGCCCAGCTCGTGGCCTTCTCGGGCCTGCTGGGTGCCGCGCTCGGGCTCGGCCTCAAGGACCTCATGGCGGACCTGTTCGGCGGGCTCGTGCTCGTCGCGGAGCGGCCGTACCGCATCGGCGACAAGATCGCCGTCGGCGAGCACTACGGTGAGGTCACCGACATCGGCATCCGCTCGACCACGCTCGTCACGCCGGACGACACCGCCATCACCGTCCCCAACTACCTCTTCTTCAACGAGTCCATCGCCAACGCGAACGACGGCGCCGCGGAGATGCTCGTCACCGTCGAGTTCTACCTCGACCCCGCCGCCGACGTCCGGGTCGCGCGCCGCATCGTCCGCGAGGCGATGGAGACCTCCCAGTACGTCTACGTCACCGAGGACCACCCGGTGACGGTCCGGGTCACCGACGACCTCCACTACCGGACCGTGACCGGGAAGGCCTACGTCGACGACCTCCGCAACGAGTTCGCCTTCGAGACGGACGTGACCGACCGTGCGCTCGCCGCATTCGCCGAACACGACATCCGGTCGCCACGCGTGACGCCCGGCGTCCCCGACGAGGCCGTGGAGTAGGGTCGCGCCACGGCTCGCACTATCCGGACAACCGTTGAAAGACATCGAACGGTGGAGCAGCAACTGCAGCTATGCTCCGGACACCCCCGATGTGGCCGGCCTCTCCTCGTGTCCTCTTGGCGGGGTCAAGAACTATGTCCGCTCCGGCCCATGCATCGGACGCACCACACGGTGCGTGTTCACACATGACAGGAAAACAGCTCCTGATGATCGTCGGCGACTTCGTCGAGGACTACGAGGTCATGGTCCCGTTCCAGGCCCTGCAGGCCGTCGGCCACGAGGTCCACGCCGTCTGCCCGGAGAAGGATGCCGGGGACAGCGTCAAGACCGCCATCCACGACTTCCGTGGCGACCAGACGTACCTGGAGGAGCGTGGCCACGACTTCGAGGTCACCGCGACGATGAGCGAGGTGGACCCGGCCGAGTACGACGGCCTCGTCGTCCCGGGCGGGCGCGCCCCGGAGTACCTCCGGACGTACGACGCCGTCCTCGATACGGTCCGGCACTTCTTCGAGGCGGAGAAGCCGGTCGCGGCACTGTGTCACGGCCCCCAGATTCTCGCGGCTGCGGGCGTCCTCGACGGCTACGAGATGACCGCGTATCCGGCGGTACGGGCCGAGGTCGAGGCCGCGGGCTGTTCGTGGGTCGACGGCGTCGTCACCGACCGCAACCTGGTGACAGGGCAGGCGTGGCCCGACCACCCGGAGTGGATCGCCCAGTTCCTCGACGTACTGGGGACCGACATCCAGCACGGCGAGCCGGTCGCAGCCGACTGACCCCGCCACCCCACTCGCTCAGCCAGGACCAGCGGTGAAATGGCCGACTGGTTTTTCCCCGATGGCCCCCGATTAGCCGTATGGACCGGTCGCAGCTGTTCGAAGAGATGGTCGCCTCCGTGGGCGTCGGTGTCGCCATCTACGGCGATGACGGCTGCTACCGCTACGTCAACGCGGCCTACGCGGACCTGCTCGGGACCGATGTGGACACGCTCACCGGGACGCCAATCTGGGCGGTCGTCCCGGAGTTCGAGGCGGAGCGGTTCGACGAGTACTGGAACTCGTTCGCGGACGGCGAGACCCGTGCGGTGGAGACGGTCCACGAATACGGGGACACCTGTGTGCCGGTCTCGGCGGTGACGACGCGACGGCGCATCGAGGGCACCCCCTACCACTTCGGAACCATTCAGGACATCTCCGAGCTGAAACAGCGCGAACAGGAGCTCAGCGAACAGAACGAGCGGCTGGAGGCGTTCACCGGCGTCGTCAGCCACGACCTGCGGAACCCGCTCAACGTCGCGAAAGGCTACGTCGACATCCTGCAGGAGGATATCGACCGCGACGAGCTGGAGCTGGTCGAGAGCTCGCTGGAACGGATGTCAATCCTCGTCGACGACCTGCTCCGACTGGCCCGCGAGGGACAGGCGGTGGACGCGATGGCGCCGGTGTCGCTGATGGCGGTCGGGACCGCCGCCCGCGAGACGGTCGCGACCGGCGAGGCCACGGTCACCGTCGAGTCCGACCTCGACCTCCTGGCCGACGGGAGCCGGCTCCAGCAGCTCCTCGAGAACCTCATCCGCAACGCGGTCGAACACGCCAGCGAGGACGGTGACCCCACCATCACTATCGGAGCGCTCGCGGACGGCAAGGGATTCTTCGTCGAGGACGACGGTCCCGGTATCCCCCCCGGGGAGCGCGAAGCGGTGTTCTCTCCCACCCGGTCGGAGGGTAAGCGCGGCGTCGGCCTCGGACTCGCCATCGTCAAGGAGATCGCCGAGGCCCACGACTGGACCATCACGGTCACCGATGGGCGTGAAGACGGCGCCCGGTTCGAATTTCGGGATGTCGAGCTTCATTGAGGGGGCTGCCGAACCTCTCTCGGTAGCTCTCCCTTGCGGTTATACGTGGGATGTCCGGGAAATTCGCCTCCTCTGGCCGTCCTACAGCAGGTCGTCCAGGTCGTCGTCAGTGACGTGGCCAGTAGGTCGGTCAACCGCATCGGTCACGTCGCTGGCAGTATCGGTCGCATCGCTGCCGCCATCTCCGTCCGTGGACGTGGGGGAGGGCACGCCACCCTCCGGCGGCTCGGGGGCGTCACCGGGCGACGGTGCGTCGGGGTTCGGGACGCTGATGGGCATCGGGAGGGGCCGCGGTGCCGCCGGAACGACCGGCGTGTAGTCGTGCTCCGGGGTGACCCGGACCGTCGTCGACTCGACCGCCACGTCCTCGACCTGTTTGCGCGTGTGCGGGTGGGGCTTGTACTCCCCGTTGTTCACGTAGAACTCCAGCTGGTCGTGGAGCCGCTCGGGTTCCTCGCCGGTGGCCTGGGTCTGGGCGAGCTCCTGTGCGTTCTGGTGGCCGGACTGCCCCGGCGGCAGCACGTCCTGGGCGTTGTCCTGCCAGGTCTGGGTGTCGTCGCTCAGCGCGAAGCCCATGTCGATGGCCTGGTTGTACGAGGAGCGGTTCTGGATATCGATGACCGTCTGGTTCGAGGCGCCGATGGAGAGGAACTTGCTCTCGAGGATGTCGTCCCGCCAGTCGGCCGGGTCGGAGCCGTAGTCCTCGCGGAGTTCGGCCTTCACCTCACGCAGCACGCCCCGGATGACCTCGTCGCGGCGCTCGGGGTCGAACGTGGCGAGACCGTCGTTACTCGCTGTCGCGAACCAGTCGTGGGTGGTGTCGCCCGCCAGCGCGTCGATGAACGTCACGTCGCTGGTCGCGTTGCCCGAGTCCGAGGCGTGCCGGCTCGTCACCGGCCGCAGGTTCAGCGCCCCCTGCTCGCCGTCGAGTTCGTCGTCGAAGACGCGCTGCTGGAGCTTCCTCCGGGCCCGGATGAACACCGAGTGCCCCGGGTAGTCCATCCGGTCGTCGTCGGTCAGGTCCTTCCACGAGCAGAAGTCGTCGAGCCACTCGGTCAACACGTCGGCCACGTCCTGCAGGTCGTCGGCGTCGGCCGCGGCGTCGCGGAGGTACGGCGCCGACACCTGCGCGGTGGCGTCGTGCTTCGCGGACTGGTACTCGATGTCGCGGACGTCCTCGAGCGAGACGGTCGAGCGTGCCTGTTCGGCCTTCTCCTTGCCGACTGGCACCCCATCCGGGATATCGAGCTTCTCTCGGATGAAGTGGTTCTGGGTCTCGACGCGGTGTCGCGAGCCCCAGTTCTGCTCGCCGTCCCCAGCCCGCCAGCCCGCTGCCGGGCCGTTGTTCCAGTTGACGTAGTAGCCACGCGAGGAGTTGCGGTCGGTCGTCCCGAGACCGGTCCCGGAGTAGGTGGCCGTCCACTCGTGGGTCTCCGGCGTCGCCGGGAGCCGGTAGTCCCGGCCGTCGAAGCGCTCGGGAATCTTTCCGGTGTGGATGTACGCGATGTTCTCGCGCTCGACGTTACCCTGGTCGTCCTCCTCGTACTCGACGACGTGGAAGTTGAAGGTGAACGGGAACTCCGAGAGGCGGTGCTCGAAGTCCTCCAGGTCGTCGGAGCGGCCGAGTTCTGCCCACGCGAACGCACCCTCCAGCTCGTCGCCCCGCGTTGTCGTCCGCTGGCACCAGGCGACGTTCTCGTCGGGGTTCCACGCGACGACGGGCATCGAGGCACCGTCCTGCTCGACCCGGGCCACCTCCTGCTCCACGACTCGCGTCCCCGAGCCGCCCGTGAGGACCGCACCCGCGGGGTTGGCCCTGTGGACGACCGTCTCGGTCGACATCTCGTACCACTCCCCGTCCCACTTGTAGCGGTGCTTGTCCTCGGGGTCGAGTTCGACCGCGATGGTGTCGACCTGGTCGTCCCGCCCGGAGGTGACCGTCCACGCGAGCGTGTCCGTCCGGCCGATGACCAGCGCGGGCGCCCCGACGACGCCCATCCCGGTCATGTCGAAGCCGGCGCCGTGCAGGCCGATCTCGTACGGGATCGGCGGCTTGAAGAAGCCCATCTGCGGCCCGCCCCCCAGCATCGGCGTCCCCGTCTCCGTCAGCTCGCCGCTGAAGACGTACGCGTTCGAGCCCCACTTGAACCCGGTCATCAGGCCCTGGCCCGAGCGGATGCCGTTCTGCACGTCCGGGGGGATTCTGAGGTCGGTCTCGATGCCCCAGGTTTCGGCCCCCAGCGCGGCGTCGACCAGATCGAGCTGCTCCTGTGGGACGTCCTCGTAGTCCGGCACCGTCTCGACGAGGTCCGGGTCGTAGTCCTCGTCGCCCGGCGCGATACTGGTGAAGTGGTCGTCGGTCGTCTCCAGCCAGTTGAGGTCGCCGTAGGCCTCGAACGCCTCGCGCTCGTCACCCAGGTTCTGCTTGAGTCTCGCGAGGCTCTTCGCGTTGCCGAGTTCGCTCCCGCCGCTGACGCCGAAGAAGCCGATGAGGTAGTTGATGGCCGCCACGGTGTCCTCGGGCTTCCACGGCTCCGGGGCGTGCCCCAGCGCGGCGAAGATGCCCGGCAGCTCGCCCGCCGCCGCCATCTCCGTCATCCGCCGGTTGACGCCGTCCGTGTAGCCACGGACGGCCTCCTTGATGGTCTGGGAGGCGTTCTCCCACTGGCGCCGGATCTCGTCGGGGTTGTAGAGGTCCCGCCGGACCTGGATGTCCGAGGAGAGCTGTGCCGGCCCCAGTACCTGTGCGCTGTTGCCGTAGCCGATATGTCGGACGGCATCCAGCAGGAACAGCCGGTCGCGCGCCTGCACGTAGCCGTTGCCGTAGCCCAGCGCGTAGACGCTGTCGCCGTAGATGTGGCTCTCGTTGTACTCCGTCGTCAGGATCTCGATCTGTTCCAGCGGGTCCTCCTGGAGGTTCGGGGCGAAACCGTCGGTCTCGGCCGAGGCCGTCCCGGCCAGCCCCGTCCCGGCCAGCCCACCGAGCAGCTTCGTGAACTCGCGTCGTTCCATGTGTCCGCACTGTTCCCCTATCCCCGCTAAGCGATGTCGCCGCCTTTAGAGGGGTGTTTATTGATTGAACGCTGAGTCAGGATTCTAGCCGCTCGAACCTGGTGGCGGTCCGTTCCGGAGTCAGCGGTCCAACAGCCCGCCCAGGAGATCACCACCGGTCAGACCGTCACCGCCGGACTCCGTCGCCGAATCGTCGGTTGCTGCTCCGGTACCGAGTATCGACTCGCCGGTGTCGTCCGCCGCTCCGGTCGTCCCCGTCTCGCTCGCCGACTCGACGGCCCCGGTCACGGCGCCTGTCGTCTCGGAGACGGCGTCCGCGGCGTCACCGGGCTGGCTGGCGGACTGGAGTTCGAGCAGCGGCGAGAGGACGTCCGCCGGCAGGTCCCGGACCGGCTCCACCGGGCCGGTGAGCGAGGGCGTCGTCGCGCGGACCGTGGTCGATTCGACGGCCGTCTCGGCCACCTCATCGCGGGTGTGTGGGTGGGGTTTGTACTCGTAGTTCGCGTACAGTTCGAGCTGGTCGGTCAGGCGCTCCGGGCCGCGGCCCGCCTGAGCCGCGACGAGCTCGGCGGCGTTCACGTGCCCCGAGTTCCCCGGGGGCAGCGCGTCCCCGGCCCCGTCGAGCCCCTCGCCGGCCGCGATGGCCTGCATGTAGGACGCCCGGTTCGACATCGGGATGGCCTCCGTGGGCGTCGCCCCGAGTGCCGAGAAGGTGCTGCTGTACCGGGGCAGCTGCCAGGTCGACGGGTCGACGGTCCCGAACCGGTCGACGAGCTCGTCGCGGGCGTCGGCCAGTGCCGCGCGGACGACGCGGTCACGGCGCCGTGCTCTGCCGTCTCGTCCTCGTCCTCGCCCCCGTCCCCGCCCTCGACCCCGGCCACGGCCGGGCCCCTCGCCGCTCGTGGCTCCCCGGAACCAGTCGTACTCCGTCCGGAGGTGAAGCGCGTCGGCGAGCAGCTGGTCCTGCTTCGCGTTCCCGTGGTCCGCGGCGTGCGGGTCCGGCCCGTTGCCGAGCGATGCCCCGCCGCCGCCGCTGGGGTCGTAGGCCGCGACGTGGCGGTGTGGTCCGAGCTCGTCGCCGAGTGCGCGCTCGCTGAGGGCTCGTCGGACGGCCTCGAAGATGGCCATCCCGCCGCCTGCGTAGCGCTCGCCGCCGAACCCGCCGTCGGCGGTCCGCCAGGAGCAGCCGTCGGCCAGCCACGACTCGAGTTCGGCCGCCATCTCGCGGACCAGCTGGTCGTCGCTCTCCGCGCCCGCGGCGATGACCGGTTCGAGCCACTGTGGCGCCGCCGAGTCGTGCTTCGCCGCCAGCTCGATGACCGACTTCACGTCGTCGAGCGAGAGCGCATCACCCGTGTCGGCCAGCGCCTGTCGCGTGAACCGGTCCAGCACCTCGACGCGGTGGGTGGTGCCCCAGGAGCGCTCGGCGTCGTCGGCCCGCCAGCCGACCGCCGGGCCGTTGTTCCAGTTGACGAAGTAGCCCCGCGAGGAGCCGTGCGCGACCGTCCCCTCCAGCTGGGCGAGCCGCGTGCTGTTCCAGTGAGGTTCGCCCCCCGGGACGGGCAGCCGGCCGTCCCACGGACCGACCCGGTCGGGGACCTCCCCGGTGTGGATGAACGAGATGTCGGGTTCGTCCTCGCGGTCGCTGATGACGTGGAAGTTGAAGGTGAACGGGAACTCCGCGAGGGCGTCCTCGAACTCGTCGAGCGTGTCGGCGCGCCCGACCTCGGCCCAGCGGAAGGCCCCCGAGAGCTCCTGATAGCGCGTGGTCTTGCGCTGGCACCAGGCGACGTTCTCCTCCTCGTTCCACGCGACGACGGGCATCGTGTCGCCGTTCTGCTCGATGCGGGCGAGCTCCTGTTCGACCACCTGCACCGACGGGTCCCCCTCGACGACGCTCCCCGGCAGCGAGGCGCGGTGGACGACCGTCTCCGTGTCCATCTCGTGCCACTCCCCGTTCCAGCGGTAGCGATGGCGGTCGTCGGGGTCCAGTTCGACGGCGTAGGTGTCGATCATGTCGTCGCGCCCGGAGGTGACCGTCCACGAGAGGTGGTCGCTCCGCCCGATGACGACCGACGGCGCCCCGACGACGCCGATGCCGGTCACATCGAAGCCCGCGCCGTGCAGGCCGATCTCGTGGATGACGGGTGGCTTGAAGTAGCCCATCTGCGGGCCGCCGCCCAGCATCGGCTCGCCCGTCTCGGTGTGCTCGCCGTCGACGACGATGGCGTTGGAGCCGAACTTGAACCCCTCCATGATGCCCCGGGCCTGCGGGACCGCGTCGGCCAGGTCCTCCGGGAGGTCCACCTCCGTCTGCACGCCCCACGGCTCGGCGTCCGCGGCGGCCGACACGAACTCGCGCTGACGCTCCGGCAGGTCGGCCAGCGAGTCGGGGATCGTCTCGCCCGCCTCCACCGTCTTGTCGGTCGCGGGGATGCTGGCGTAGTGGGACTCGGGTGTCCGGAGCGTGTTCAGGTCGCCGTACGCCGCGTACGCCTCGGCCGGGTCGTCGAACTCCTCGAACAGGTGCGCGAGCGTCTTCGCGTTGCCGAGTTCGCCGCCGCCGGAGACACCGAAGTAGCCGATGGCGTAGCTGATGGCCGCGATGGAGTCGACCGGGTCCCACGGCTCGGGGGCGTGTCCCAGTGCCGCGAACTCCCCGGGCAGGTCACCCGTCCCGGCGAGTTCGACGATACGACGGTTGACGCCGGCGGCGAACCCCTCCAGCGCGGTGCGCGTCGTCTCGCTCGCGGCCTCGTACATCGACTCCATCTCGGTCTCGCTGTAGAGGTCGCGGCGGACGGAGATGTCCGAGCCCAGCTGCGAGGGCCCGATGATGGCCGCGCTGTCCCCGTAGCCCACGTGTCGGAGAGCGTCCATCTCGAACAGCCGGTCGCGGGCCTGCACGTAGCCGTTCCCGTACGACAGCGCGTAGAGGTCGTCGGCGTAGACGTGGCTCTCGCCGTACTCGGTCGTCTCGATCTCGATCTCCGAGAGCGTGTCCCCCCGGCCGCTGGCGATACCGCCCAGGAGCCCGGTACCGACGGCGGCGCCGAGCCCCTGCGTGAACGTTCGTCGCTTCATACTGAACGAACCTTCAATCAGGGGCGTAGCGTCTTCCCCCGGGATGGCAGGCCGTTTAAGATGGACGAACGTCGCCGGAAGGTTCCGGAACGGCCGAGACCCCGTCTGACGCCCGGCGCACGTCGCCACAACGTATATACCGCCACGTCCCCCACATCGTGGTATGGCAGAACATAGCAATCCGTACGTGTTCGGAGACGAGGCCGGCGACGGCGGACTGGAGGTCGACCCGGAGAGCGACCACGGCACCGAGACGGTCATCGTCGACGGCGACGCGATGAGTTACCGGAGCTACCAGAAACACGAGGAGGCGGAGTGAAACCGGAGCACTCGCTACCGACTGCACAGCTCGACGAACACGAGGGTTCACACACAATTCTCGATTCCTGGCACAGAAATCGCTAGTAGCTACTTTATCATCCAGGTTATCGAACTGTGCGCGTAAAAGGTGCCCGAGGCCGTGTGCCGACGTCGCATGTGGCAGTGCCGCCCGGCCTCAGTCGTCGGCGGTCGGCTCGGGGGTATCGACCAGCGCGTCGGGCTCCACGCTCGCGTACCGCGCGACGCCGTCGAACACCTCGTCGGTCATGGCGAAGCGCTCGCCGGAGTCGATGACGCGTGACTCGTCGCGGAAGCGGGTGTTGACGAAGCCCTCCGCCACGAGGGCGCGGCGGCCCTCACCGGCGTCGATGTCGTCCTGGGCCTGTTCGAGCAGGAGCGTGGCCGTCACCACGTCGAAGATGAGGTCCGCGAGCTTCTTGGCCTGGTACTGGGCGTAGTCGCCGTCCTCGCCCGCGAGCGCGCCGAGGCCGCGCTGGAGGTCGCCGAAGGCCGCCTCGACCTCCTCGGCCAGCGGTTCGAGGTGTGGATGCTCGACGGCGTCGAGCTTTTCCTGCACGTACGGGAGCAGCGATTCGGCCGCTCCCTCGCGCTCCAGCGCGCGCAGCACGTCCAGCGAGAGGACGTTGGATGGACCCTCCCAGATGGGGAGCACCTGCGCGTCGCGGAAGAACCGCTCCGTGACGAACCCGGAGACGTAGCCGTTGCCGCCCAGCACCTCCATCGCGTAGCTCGTGTTGTCGACGGCCATCCGCGCGGTCCGGTACTTCGCGATGGGGATGAGCAGCCGCATCAGGCGGTACGCATCGGAATCGTCGCCCTCCTCCTCACGGCGGTCCATCAGCCGCGCGGCCTCGAAGGTGAACGCCGTTGCGGCCTCGTAGTCCACGGTCATCTCGACGAGGTCACGCCGCATCAGCGGGTACTCCTGAATGACATCGCCGAACGCCTCGCGGTCGGCGGCCCGGACCTTCGCCGCGAGCAGGGTGCGGCCGATGGCCGAGACCGAAGCGGCCGCGTTCGAGAGCCGCTCGTAGTTCATCATCTCGGCCATGTACTTGAAGCCGCGTTCCGCCTCGCCGACGAGGTAGGCCTCGGCGCCCTCGAACTCGATCTCGCCCGTCGGCACCGAGAGCGTCCCGAGTTTGTCCTTCAGCCGGCGGTACACCTGTCCGTTGGGCTCGCCGTCGACCTCGTGCGGGACGAGGAACAGCGACAGGCCGGCGGTCCCCTCGTCGGCGTCCGGGGTGCGGGCCAGCGCGAGCGCGCCCTGCCCGTCGATGTTCGAGCAGAACCACTTCTCGCCGTGGAGCCGGTAGACCTCGGCGTCCTCTGGCGCGTCGTCGGAGACCGTCTCGGGGTCGGCCGGCTCGGCGCGGGTCTCGTTGGCACCCACGTCGGAGCCGCCCTGCTTCTCCGTGAGGAACATGGCGCCCTCGATGTGCTCGTCGTAGTCGTCGGCCGTGAGTCCCTGGAAGAACTCCTCAAGCGGGCCGTCGTCGAACTTCTCGAGGACGATGGCCGCGCCGACGGTCATCGACGCCGGACAGGTGAACCCCTGGTCGGCGTACGAGAGGAACGTCTGCATCAGGAGGGCGTGCGAGATGTTCAGCGGCTCCTCGCGGCCCTCGGGCGCGTGGAAGACGTCGTGGCTGAGACCGAACTCGTCGTAGGTGATGCGCTCGTTCTCGAACTGCTTCGGGTGGTACTCGACGTGGTTCTGCACCTCGCCGTAGTTGTCGTAGGTGTGCAGCTCCGGCGGGTTGTCGTCGATCAGGTCGGCGTTGTGGGCGACGGTGTGGCCCAGCACCTCGCCGAACGCCGAGAGCTGGCGTCGTGCCCAGTCGAGGTCGGACTCGGGGTAGAGCCGCTCCGCGACGCCCTGCAACGTGGGGTCGTACGTCCAGTAGTTGCAGTCCGCGGCCTCGTCGAGGGCACCGTAGTCGATGGGGTCCGTTGCCATACCTCGACCCTCGCCGTGGCTCCAGATAAATGACCTGCTTGCACGGACTCGTATGGACGGTGGCGCCCGTCCCACCACGCTCGACGGCCGGTGGCCGGTTGTCGAACGTTACCGTGTATCTAAGTCACCCGGCGATGAACGGGTACGGTATGGAGTTCCGCCAGCAGCCGACGTTCGAGCGGCCGGAGCGACAGGAGATCTACGACCTTGTCGAACGCCACGGACGCGTCGACTACGAGGAGGCCCGGCAGGACCTGCGGATGGACCACGAGATGTTCGGCCACCACGTCGCGATGCTGGTTCGGGACGGCGCCCTGAACAGGACCGAGGAGGGGGCTCTGGAGGTCGCCTTCGAGTCCGGCGCCGTCGAGGAGTACGAGGTCGACGACACGCTGTTCTGCATCCGGCAGGCCCGCCAGGACGACCTGACCGGCCTCATCGGGGCCATCCGCTCGACCACCGAGACCGCGCCCTACGTCGAGGCCGAATCGGTCGCGGACATCGTCGAGAGCGAGGAGACGCTGCTGCGGCACAACGAGGTGGAGACGCGCGTGTTCTTCGTGGCGACCGTCGACGGCGACGTGGTGGGCTGGGCCGGCGTGAAGGGGAACGAACTGGCGAAGCTGTCCCACACCGCCGAACTCACCGTCGGCGTGGTCGACCAGTACCAGGGGCTCGGCATCGGCAGCCACCTCCTCGTCCGCGGGGTCGGCTGGGCGGCGGCCAACGGCTACGACCGCGTCTACAACTCCGTCCCGGCGACGAACGAGGCCGCCGCCGAGTTCCTCGAGGACCACGGCTGGGAGGTCGAGGCCGTCCGCGAGGGCCACTACCGCATCGACGGCGAGCCGGTCGACGAGCTGATGCTGGCCGTCGAGGTCTGAGCCGCGGATCCCCACGCACCGAAACCCGTTTTCGCCCCCGGACCGCACGGCCGGTGTGTACGTCCACGTCAACGCGGCGACCAGCGCCGACGGGAAGCTCTCGACCCGCCGGCGCGAGCAGGTCCGCATCTCCGGCGACGAGGACTTCGCCCGCGTCGACCGCCTCCGCGCCGAGACCGACGCCGTGCTCGTCGGTGTCGGGACCGTCCTCGCGGACGACCCGTCGCTGGTACGTCACGACGAGACCCACCGCGCCAGCGAGCGGGCGGATGCGGATGGTCCACCCGCACGGGTCGTCGTCGACAGCCGGGGGCGCACGCCGCCCGACGCCGCCATCCTCGACGGTGACCCGACGACCTACCTGCTCGCGAGCGACGCGCTCTCGGACGACCGCGAGCGGGCGCTCGCAGCGGCGGGGGCGACGGTCGTTCGCGCGCCGAGTGAGGGGGACCGAGCGCGGGTCAACCTCGCGGCTGGCCTCGATGCGCTCGCCGAGCGAGGCGTCGACCGGCTCATGGTCGAGGGCGGCGGCGAGGTCATCTTCTCGCTGTTCGACGCCGGTCTCGTCGACCGGCTCACCGTCTACGTCGGGTCGCTGGTCATCGGCGGGCGGGACGCCCCGACGCTGGCCGACGGGGAGGGGTTCGTCGAGTCGTTCCCGTCGCTGTCGCTGGCGTCGGTCGAACGGCTGGACGACGGCGTGCTGCTGTCGTACGAGGTTCCGTGAACGGCAAAGAAGTGCGGCCGACTCAGTGCTGGTGGCCGGTCAGCTCGCCGTAGGTGGCGCCGAATCGCTCCTCGAACAGGTCCATCGTCGTCTCCTCGATGGCCTCCAGTTCCTCGTCCACGCCGCCCTCGGAGTGGTGGACGGTGGCGTGGATGCGCTGGGCGCAGCCGAACATCGCGAGGTCACCGACGACCTGGGCCGCGGACTCGTCGCCCTCGGCGAGCATCTCGAGGAGCCCTTCCGGGAGCGTGACCTCGTCGTCGCCGTCGGGGCCGTCGATGGTGAGCGTGACCGCGTCGGACTGGTCTGACATGCACTCCGGTAGCGCGGCCTCCGGTATGACTCTGGTGGGTCGGCCCGCGGCGCGCTCTCACTCCTCGTCGCCGCGCTCGGGCGGCTCGACGAAGTCGAACCCGACCTGCGGCCGGCCGGTCGCCTCGTCCACGTGGGCACCCGCAGCCTCCAGCCCCAGCGCCCGGGCCTTCCGGAACACCGCCGTCGGCACCGGGCGGATGGTCTCACCGGTCCCGCCGACCACGATGCAGTCGTAGCTCCCGGCCCGGCCGACCTCGCAGCCGTGCTCCTCGGCGACCGTCCGCAACTCATCGATCGTGTTCGCGACCTGCTCGGCGTAGCTCATGAGACGGGCTTGTCACGGTCGCGGTTTGGGCCCGACGGCCCCCGCGGGACCTGCCGCCTGTCGCGGGAACCGGCGGGTTCTGCGGACTCCTGTGGCGGTCGAGGGGGCGGCGCACTCGCCCCACGCCGGCAACCGGCATCAGACTCACTCGGGTGCGTCGGCGAGTGCTCGCTCGATGAACGCGTTCACCCGCTCTCGAGGAATCCCTCGGACGGCGTGTGTCCCCGGGTCGATATGCTCCGGCGGCAACGCGTCCTGACCGACGGGGTCGCCCACGACCGCGCCCCCCTCGCCGGCCCGCTTGCGCTCGGCGAGGTCGCGTGCCGTCGCCACCAGCTCCGGGTCCGGGTCGAACCCGTCGACCGCACCGACCGAGTCGAGGAACGCGCCGAAGTCGAGCGGCGGGAACCGGTGGGTGTCGCGGACGTACGCGGCGTAGAGGATGCCCCGGACGACGTACAGCGCCCGCTTGACCGTCCGGTCAGTGGTCGCCGCCTCGTAGCGGTCCTTCGGGACGCGCTCGGTCGGGGCGTCGGGAGTGTCAGGGGCGTCGGGGGTGTCGACCGGTCGGACGCGGTACGCGTCTTCGAGTTCCTCGACCACCACGGACACCGGCTCGCCGCCGTCGAGCAGCCGCCGCTGGAGGTACTTGTGGTACTGCCGCGTCGCTAGCGACCGGTAGTGGTGGTAGACGGCCATCGGGTCGAACCGGTCGGCCACGTCCGCGACGAGCGCCGCGAGCGGCTCGTAGGGTCGGTGGACGAGCGGCGAGTGGCAGAACTCCAGCGCGGTCGGGTTGGAGTCCGCGAGCAGTTCGCCGAACCGGCGGACGTTCCACGCCCGGAGTTCCGTCTCCCCGGCAGTTCGCTCGACGGACTCGACCACGTCGCCGAGCCGTGCGTACGCGGCGGGCCGCTGGACGAACAGCGCCGCCACGTCGTGGTCGCTCGTCGCCGAGTGGAGGTTCCACGCCCGGCTGCCGATGTCGCGGACGGCCACCACGCGGGCGCCGTGGTCGCGCTCGACCGCCGCGAGGGCGTCGGTCAGCCCCGGCGGGTCGTCGCTGGTCATGTCGGGGTCGTGTCGGGCGCACGGGTAAGCGTGTTCGGTGGGGTGTGAACCCACGACATCCCACGACCGACGGACCCTTGCCGTTCGGGGACCCCCCGACCGGTATGGACCTCCCGGGGCTCGCGGAGCGGCTCGTCGCCGAGGCGCGTGCGACCGACGAGCGCCGGCTTCTCGTGCTCCACGGCCCGCGCGACGCCTGTGAGCGGGCGGCGAACGTCGCGCTCGATGCTGCCGGCCTCGACCGGGTTGCCGTCCTGAGCGAGCGCGACGCCGTCGACGCGACCACCCGGCGCCCGCCGACGCGCTCCGGCGACCTCCTCGGCGAGACGTACGACGCGACGGTCGTGGACTGCCACGACGCCTGCCAGCCGAACGCGCTGGGGCGGGCGGCCGGCACGGTCGACGGCGGTGGGCTGCTCGTGGTGCTGGCGCCACCGCTCGACGCGTGGCCCGACCGCCGCGACGGCTTCGACGAGTCGCTCGCGGTACCGCCGTTCGACCTCGACGACGTGACCGGCGTCTTCCGGCGCCGGCTGGTGCGGACGCTCCGCGCGCATCCGGGCGTGGCTATCGCCGCCGTTGCGGACACCGACGAGGGTGTCACGGTCGACATCGAGCGCGACGGCCTGACGCACCCGGCACCGCGGCTCGTGACGGACGACCCGGCGGTCGAGCCCCCCACCGATGCGGTCTTCCCGCGTGCCTCGTACGACGCCTGCCGCACGGCCGACCAGGCCGATGCCGTCGCAGCGTGTGAACACCTCCGCGAGCCGGAGCAGGCGGTCGTCCTGACGGCCGACCGCGGCCGGGGGAAGTCCAGCGCCATCGGACTGGCCGCCGGCGCGCTCGCGCTCGACGCCCGGGACGTGCTGGTGGCGGCGCCGGGCTACCGGAACGCCAGCGAGGCGTTCGACCGGGCGCGCGAGCTGGTCGCGTCGGTCGGCGCAGACGCCGAGTGGGACTCGGACGCCCACACCCTGCGCGTGGGCGGGGGGCGAGTCCGGTTCGCGGGCCCGCCGGACGCGGCCGAGGCGGTGGCCGACCCCGACGCGGCGACGACCCCTGATGTCCTGCTGGTCGACGAGGCGGCCTCGCTCCCGGTCCGCCTGCTCGAACGCTACCTGACGGGCGTCCCGGTCGCGTTCGCGACGACGGTTCACGGCTACGAGGGCGCCGGCCGGGGCTTCGACGTGCGGTTCCGTGGCCGCCTCGCCGACAGCGACTACACAGTGACCGACCGTACGCTGGACGAGCCCATCCGCTACGCCGGCGGCGACCCCATCGAGGTGTGGTCGTTCCGGGCACTCATGCTGGGTGCCCGGCCGCCGGTCGACGATATCGTCGTGGACGCCACGCCGGGGACGACGACGTACGAACGCCTCGACCCCGAGACGCTCGCGGCGCCGGGCGAGGAGTGGCGGCTCGCCGAGGCGTTCGGCCTGCTCGTACTCGCCCACTACCGCACGGAGCCGGACGACCTCGCGCGCCTGCTCGACGCGCCGAACGTCGCCGTCCGGGCGCTCATCCACGACGGCCACCCGGTCGCCGTGGCGCTCCTCGCGCGGGAGGGCGGGTTGCCGGCGGAGCGCCGCGCCCGGATGTACGAGGGCGAGCGCGTGCGTGGCAACATGCTCCCGGACGTGCTGACGACCCAGTTGCGCGACGAGCAGGCCGGCGACCCCGTCGGGATCCGGGTGCTCCGCATCGCGACCCATCACGCCGTCCGCTCGGAGGGGCTGGGGAGTCGGCTCCTGCGTGAGGTCGCCGACGAGTTCGGGCCGGACGAGGGCGACGGCGAGGGCGGTCCGGCCGATGGCGGCGAGGGCGCTCCCCCCGCGGCCGACCCGCCAGAGCCACGCTGGCCGGTCGAGCCGGTCGACTACCTCGGCGTGGGCTACGGCGCGACGCCGCGGTTGCTCCGCTTCTGGGGGCGGAACGAGTTCCGGACGGTTCACCTCTCGACGACGCGCAACGACACCTCCGGCGAGTACTCCGCACTGATGATGCGCCCACTCACCGATGCCGGGGGCGTGCTCCATGACCGGAGCGCGGCCTGGTTCGCACGGCGCATCGGGAGCGTCCTCGGCGACCCGCTCCGGGACGCGGACCCGGACGTGGTCCGGGCGACGCTGCGCGCGGCCGACGCGACGGTCCCGCTCGATCTGTCCGACCGCGAGTGGCGGACCGTCGCGGCCGCGGCGTACGGCCCCGGGATGTACGCCCCGGCGCCGCGGCCGTTCCGGCGACTCGCGCTCCACGACCTGCTGGGCGGCTCGGCGGCGGGACTGGACGATACCGAGGAGCGCCTCCTCGTGCGGAAGGCGTGTCAGTCCCACCCGTGGGACGACGTGGCCGAGGAACTCGACTTCGTCTCCCGTCGCGCCTGTATGCGGGCGTTCGGAGATGCGTGCGTCGCGCTCGTGGACGCGTACGGTGGCGAGGCGGCTCGCGAGGAGGCGGCGCGGTACGACGGCGGCTGAGGGCCGTCGAGAACGGAGTGGCTCGCCGCGATTACTCGTCGGACTCGCCCGCGACCCGGAGCTTCTCGAACTGTGCCCTGACGTAGCCTTCGGCGGTCTCCGGCTGGACGTTGCCGATGACCTGCACGTAGACGTTGTCCGTCCGTGCCTCGAGGAAGGTTCCCGTGGAGACGGTCGCGCCGATGCCACCATCTCCCAGGGAGACGTTGGTCGCGTTCAGGCCGCTCGAGTTGTACGCCTGCCGCTGTTCGTCGAGGAACGCGCTCGAATCCGACGCCGACGAGAACACGAGCACCGTTATCTGGAGGTCGGCGCTCCCGTTGGTCAGCTCGATGACCCGGCCCGACTCGATGCGCGAGGAGTTGATGTTCGGGTCGCGGGTGACGTTCTCCGTCCAGCCGTCGCCGACCTCTCCGGCCGTGAGGAGGTAGTCACTCGCGTCGCCCTGATACTGGGGGCCCGCTGGCCCGCCACCGATGACCTGCCCACACCCCGAGACGACGAGCAGGAGCGCGAGTGCCACGACGCCCACGGTGGAGCGGTACGTATCGTCCATGGTCGAGGACCGTTCCGTCCGGGCATAAGGGCGCGTCCTGTTCGGAACGCTGAAACGCGCCCCACTGACCGCGGGACGTAAGCCGCCCCACGCGCAACCTTCACGGCACACGTGTCCCCGCTTCACGCTGTTCCCGTTCCCGAACCCGTCGCTCTCGCCGCGGTGGGACCGTCGGTGTCGGTCCCCATGCTGGGTACCGTCGAGGCGGTGTGGCTGGCCGCGCTGGCGCTCCTGCTCGTCGGCATCCTCGGGAGTCTCGTCCCCGGACTCCCGGGGCCGGCGCTGTCGCTGGCCGGCGTCCTGTCCTACTGGTGGGCCACGGGTTACACCAGTCCCGGCACGCTCGCGCTCGCTGGGCTGGTGGGGCTCGGGCTCCTCGGCCTCGCGGCCGACTGGTTCGCCGCACCGCTCGGCGCGAAGGCGGGCGGGGCCTCGACACGGACGACCGCGGTGGCGGGCGTCGTCGGCTTCGCGCTCCTGTTCGTACTCGGGCCGCTCGGCGTCGTCGTCGGCGTCGCCGGCACGGTGTTCCTGCTGGAACTCCGGGCGTCGGGCGACCCCCGCGGGTCGCTCCGCGCGGCCGGCACGGCCACCGTCGCGGTCCTCGGGAGCGCGCTCGCGCAACTGGTCGTGACGGGCGCGATGCTGGTCGGGTTCCTGCTGGTGGCCTGACCGACGCTCCAGGTCGCGGGCCCGCGGCCTCCCTGATGGTCAGCGCCCCATCGCGTGGAACTCCTCGTTCGGACGCATATCCGTCAGCAGCGCCATCCGGTTGGCGAGGTTGTAGTAGGCGACGACGGTCCCGATGTCCCAGATGGCCTCGTCGTCGAAGCCGGCCTCGCGGAGGCGGTCGAGGTCGGTCTCGTCGACGCGACCGGGCGATTCGGTGAGCTTGACCGCAAAGTCCAGCATCGCGCGGTGCTCGTCGGAGATATCGGCGAGGCGGTGGTTGGCGGCGATCTGGTCGGCCAGCAGCGGCGCGTCGGCGAAGATGCGGAGCAGGGCGCCGTGCGCGACGATGCAGTAGTAGCAGTCGTTCGTCCCCGAGACGGCCACGATTATCATCTCGATCTCCTCGGGCGCGAGCGAACTCCCCTCGTGGATGGCGTCGTAGTAGCCGAAGAAGGCGCGGAACTGCTCGGGGCGGTGGGCCATCGCCGAGAAGACGTTCGGCGTGAAGCCGGCCTGGTCGGTCTCCTCGGCGATGCGCTCCTGCAGGTCCTCCGGAAGGTCCTCGAAGTCGGGCACCGGGAAGCGCGTCATGGCGTTGTCCCGGAGCGTCGGCGTCTCGTCTGGAGCCATACCGTGGCTCCGTCTGGAGCCGGGTTAGTCGTTGTGCCGGGGGGTGTTCCCGGTCCGGTCGTCGGCTCCCTCGTGTTCCGGCCCGGTACCGGCACTGCTCCCGCCTCCGGAGCGCCCCGTACCGTCGGCTTCGGTCCCGTCGGTCGTCGCGCCCTCCTCATCGTCGTCGTACGGGCGGACGCCGCGGGTGCTGGCGCCGTAGTCGTTGTCGGTGGCGGAGCGTTCGGGCGTCCCGGCCGAGAGGTTGACCACGCCCTCCTCCGTGTCCGGGCGGAACTGCCGGCTCACGAGGAACAGCACCGTGTAGCCGACGACCCCGATGGCGAAGACGGTCACCGGGATGAGGAAGGGGCCGAACGTCCGCACCATCCCCTCCACCACCGACTGGACCCCGACCATCGCCGACCTGTACGGCGGGCAGCGGTTTAGTTGTGGGCATCGGCCGGCGGTCGGCCGGCGGGTAGCCGGGGGGCCGTGGCAGTCTGCCCACAGGTTCAAATCCGGAGCCACCGAACCGACGGTGTGTACGCGACGGGGCATTACGGGATGGCGTTGCTCGTCTACGCACCGGTCGGCTACATCCTCGTGCAGGCGGACCCGTTCCTGGCGTTCGTGGGCGGGGCGGGCGTGCTCGCGCTCGCGACGCTCCCGGACGTGGACATGGACCTCCCGCTCGTCCCACACCGGGGCCCGACCCACTCGCTGCTGTTCCTGGCGCTGGTCGCCGGGGCACTGGGGGCGGTCGGGTACGCCGTCGGCCAGGGGTCGTGGCAGCCGCTCGGTGAGCCGACGCGGGCGGCGGTGTTCACCGCCGGTATCGGCGTGCTGGGCGTGGGGTCGCACCTCCTCGCGGATATGCTGACACCGGCGGGCATCAACCTCTTCTGGCCGCTCCCCGCCGACTCGTTCACCTTCGATATCGCCCGGGCGGACAACACCGTCGCCAACTACGCCCTCCTCGGGCTGGGTGCGTTCGCGACGGCGGCCGTGCTGCTCGTCGCGGCCCCTGCCTGAGCGGGTGACGCCGCGTCCGTCCAGCGACTCCCAATGACCTTCTCGGCCCTGCATCTGCCGGACGCTTTTAGTCCGACAGCCGTGCCGGGCGCCAATCTTTATGCCGTGACCGGCGGTTCCTCCCTCTGTTATGGAACACCACAACGGCGAACCGTTGCGTCACTTCGGCGACGTGCCGGCGATGGCTGCCGACCGGTACGGGGACAAGACCGCCTTCACCTCCTTCGGGCAGGAACTCTCCTTCGCCGAGGTCGACCAGCAGGCCAACCAGGTCGCGAACCTCCTCGTCGAGCAGGGCGTCGAACCCGGCGACCGCGTGGGGCTGTTCATCCCGAACACGAACCAGTTCCCGCCGGCGTACTTCGGTATCATCCGGGCCGGGGGCGTGGCGGTCCCGCTCAACCTCCGGATGGACCCGAACACGCTCGGCTACGTCGTCAACAACTCCGAGGCCGACATCGTCATCGCCTCGCCCGTCCTCGCCGACGAGGCCAAGCAGCTCGCGGGGGCGACGGACATCGAGACGCTCCTCCTGCCCGGTGTCACGGACGACGGCATCGTCAACTACTCGCAGGCAATGGCCGACCAGCCCACCGAGTTCGACCGGCCGGAGCGCGACGTGAGCGACATCGCCTGCCAGCCGTACACCTCCGGGACGACCGGCAAGCCGAAGGGCGTCCTCCTGAGCCACGAGAACCTCCTCTCGGCGGTCGAGGCCTACACCAAGGGCGGCCTCGCGGTGGACGCCGACGACTCCATCGTCCTCGTGCTGCCGCTGTTCCACATCTTCGCCCTGAACGCCATCATGTCGACGTACCTCTACAAGGGCGCGACGATGCACCTCCAGCCCGAGCCCGACGCCGAGAACATGCTGACGGCGCTGGACGAGCACGACGTGACCACGATGGCCGGCGTCCCCGCGATGTACACGATGATGTGGCAGGAGTACCGCGGCAACGAGGACCAGTACGACCTCTCCGCGCTGCGCTACGTCAACTGCGCCGCCGCGCCGCTGCCGGACAACGTCCGCCGGACCATCGAGGAGGCCTGGGGGGTCCCGATGATCGAGGGCTGGGGGATGACCGAGACCGCGCCCGCGGGCACCATCGAGCCGTCCCACGGCGTCCGCAAGGCCGCGGGCTGTATCGGCCCCGTGCTGGAGGTCTGCGACGTGAAGCTCGTCGACCCGGACACCCGCGAGACGAAGGTGACGAACGACCAGCTCGAGCCGTTCCCCGACCAGGACCTCGACTTCGAGGGCGAGGAGACGACCGGCGAGCTCGCCATCAAGGGCCCCAACGTCTTCGAGGGCTACTTCAAGCTCCCCGAGAAGACGGCGGCCGTCTTCGACGACGAGGACTACTTCCTCACGGAGGACATCATGCGCGTCGACGAGGACGGCTACCTCTGGATGGTCGACCGCTCGGACGACATGATCATCGCGGGCGGGGAGAACATCTACCCCGCCGAGGTCGAGGACGCCCTCTACGAGCACCCCGACGTGGCGGAGGCCGGCGTCTGTGCGGCCCCGCACGCGGTCAAGGGTGAGGCCCCCGTCGCCTTCGTCGTCCTCGAGGAGGGTTCGGACGTGACCGAGGAGGAACTCCGGAAGTTCACGCTCGACCACGTCGCCACCTACGCCCACCCGCGGCGCATCTGGTTCGTCGACGAACTCCCGCGCAGCGCCACCCAGAAGGTCCAGCGCTTCCAGCTCGAGGAGATGGCCAAGGAGCGCCTGGACGGCGGCCAGCTCGAGAGCGGTGGCGAGCTGTAGAGCTCCGTTTCACCCCTCGATTTTCCGATTCTATCGAAATAGACTGGAATATATCCAGAACAGTCGTAATAACTGCAGAATAACTAGACAAGAATGTTCAATATGCATCAAGGACTCATGGCTGGGACACCCAGTATTTCAGGCGCAGCCAGTGTGTCCGGTCGTCCGGTAGGCGGGTCGTGGGAGGGCCGAGATGGGCAGCGGGGGTGATAGCTCACGCCGCGTCCGTTTCGCCGACCGTCTCGCGGAGGTCGGCGACCTCGTCGCGGAGGTCCGAGAGTGCCGACGACTGTTCCGCGACCGTGGCCTCCAGGTCCGAGATGCGCTCGTCGCGTCTCTCGACCTCGCGTTCGAGGTCCGCGACACGCGCCTCGCAGTCGTCCACCCGCTGGTCGAGGCCCTTGATTGCTGCCAGCGCGACGCCGTCGGCGTCGACGGTGGCGATGCGGTCGCGGTCGGCACCGAGCCCGAACGCGTCGTGGAAGTCCTCGGCCATCGGGCCCATGTGGGTGGCGTCCTCCTGGCTGTCGTACTCCCACCGACTGACATCCAGGTCCGCGACCCGGTCCAGGACCGCGCCCGGGTCGACCGGCTGGATGTTCGTCTTCGCGGAGCTCGCGCTCAGCGAGGACCAGGAGCCCCCGCCGGGCGGGAGTTCCGCACCCGTGGAGGCATCACTGCTGGAGAAGACGGTCACGCCGCCGCCGGCCTGGACCAGGAACTGGTCCGCCCGCGAGGCCGTGACGCTCCGCTGGGTGCTATCGCCCCAGGCGAAGCTCCCGTCGCCGTCGGCGGTCGCCTGCCGGCCAGCGGCGAACGAGAAGCTCCCGTTGGCCGCGTTGTTCCGCCCCCCTGGGACGGTGGCGACGTAGCCCGCCGAGTTCCCGAGGCCGCCGCCGACGGTCCCGGTGCTGTCCGCGGTGTTGCCGACGCCCCCGGCGACGGTGGCCATCTTGTCGGTGGCCTCGTTCCGTCCGCCGCCGCCGACGGTCGTGTACTCCGCGCTGGCGGTGTTCTTCTCCCCGCCGCCGACGGTCGAGTGGTCGCCGCCCGCGCTGTTCTCGGCCCCGCCACCAACGGTGGCGGTGTACTTCGCGGTGTTGTCGTAGCCGCCCGCGACGGTCGCCGCGTCGAACTCGGCGGTGTTCTTCGAGCCGCCGGCGATGGTCGAGTTGCCGGCGCTCGCGACATTGTTGTTCCCGCCGCCGACGGTCGACCACTGGTTGGTGGCCTCGTTGCGCATCCCACCCGCGACGATGGCATCCTGGCCGGTGGCCCGGTTGAGGTCGCCGCCGCCGACCGTGGCGTGCTGCCCAGAGGCGACGTTCGAGGTGCCGCCCCCGACGCTCGCGTCCTGGCCGCTGGCTGAGTTGGCCTCGCCGCCCGCGACCGTGGCGTTCTCGGCGCCGGCGGCGTTCCCGCGACCACCGCCGACGGTCCCGAAGGGGGCCGTCACCTCGTTGGGCTCGACCGTGTTCCCGTCGTCGAAGCCACCGCCGGCGACCGTCGCGCCGCTGATGCCGCTCGCGACGCTGTTGCCCGGGTGGCCGGCGATCAGGTTAGCCGCGGCGCCCGTCGTCGCAGGCGTCCGGAGCCGCGACAGCGCCAGCATCGGGAGCCAGTTCGACCCATCGCCCAGGTAGACCACGCCGAGGTCGGTCGCGAGGAACTTCGCGCCCTGCTTGGGCGTGTAGTTCCCGCGGTTGGACGCGGCGTCGCGGACCTCGATGTCGATGTCGTACTGCCGGAAGTTGTCGTTCAGCGGTTTGTGCCAGTTCTTCGCGCCCTTCTGCGGAACGTTGTAGCCGTGGTTCGGAGTCTTGCTCATTGTGTTCACCTCGTGTGCGCCGGATTACGGGCCGACGCCCCCGTAGCCGTACTCGCCGTAGCGTTGCTCGCCGAAGTCGTCCTGAATCGGAGGCGACGTGGGCGTCGCCGTCGGGGTCGGACTGGGGGTCGGTGACGGCGTGGGACTGGGCGTCGCTGTCGCCGTCGGGGTGTCGGTGGGCCAGTCGAGGTCGGGGCGGGTCCCCGTCTCGGTGGCCCCGGGGGTCCACTCGCCACGCT
This sequence comes from Haloglomus halophilum, assembly GCF_024298885.1. Classification (GTDB taxonomy): domain Archaea; phylum Halobacteriota; class Halobacteria; order Halobacteriales; family Haloarculaceae; genus Haloglomus; species Haloglomus halophilum. The sequence continues at coordinate 4,055,475 of NZ_CP101166.1, read as the reverse complement.
GGTCCGGGGTCCCGGTCGAGGAGGCGTCCCCGCCGTCCGGCGACCCGCCGTAGCCGAACGTCGGGGTCGGCGTGCCGCCTCCGCCGGACTCACCGGCCCCGTCGTCCAGCTCGGTGACGGCGGTGTAGCAGCCGGCCAGCCCGACGGCGCCCGCGGCGGTCCCGGCCAGCAGTTGCCGCCGGCTCAGCGCGACCCGGCTGTCGGAGGTCTCGCCGGAGTCCGTGGTGTCGGCCTCGTCGGTCACGCCTGGTCACCTCCGTGCCGGGGCGGTCGCGAGTCCGTCATCTCAGCACCCCCACACGTTGACGTTGTAGCGGATGGTGTCGCTGGAGGCGACGTTGCCCTGCGAGTCGTACGCCTCGACGCGAATCTCGTAGATGGTGAACCCGCACTCGCAGTCCTCCAGGGGCATGGTCACCGAGGTCCCCGTGCCGGCAGAGACCCACCTGTTCAGTGGTGGCCCGCAGTGCCCCCTGTGCTGGCTGATGCGACGGTAACTCCACTCGTAGTGGTCGAAGTCGTCCGGCCACCCGCCGCAGACCCCGAGGACCTTCCCCGTGTCTGCCTCAGCGGTCACCTCGGCGTACGGCTTCCCGCCGTCGTACTCGATTGGGAACTGGTAACCGCCGCTCGTCGAGCCGTCCAGCGTGACGAGCCCACGGTCCTCGGGCTTGGTGATCTCGACCCAGCGACCGGGCGTACCGGCGCAGGGGTCGATGCGCTCGCCGTGTCCGAGACCGATATCGAAGCGCTCCCAGGCCTCGGGGGGCGACCAGCCGCCGCCGGAGCCCGAGTCCATGGAGCCGTCTTCGTCCTCGCTGCCTCCATCCGTCGGCGTGGCGCGCTCCTGGTCGCGTTCGAGGGGCCGGGTATCGACCCGGACGCCGAAGACGGCGTCGCCCTCGTGGCGGATGCGAGCGACGTGGAGCAGGACCTCCTCGCCGCCGCCGGTGGTTCCGGTGAACGCCATCGCACGGGCCTCCCGGCCGAGGAAGGCGGTCTCACGGACTCCGAGCCGCTCCGGGCCGCGCCGCCATGCCAGCTCCCCCTCGGGCTCGATGTTGAGCCGGCGGAGCAGCGACCGGGCGGCGTCGGAGTCGACCAGGTCGGGGAGCGGTCGCTCGGCGAGCGGGTTCAGGGCCTCCCCGCCCTCCTCGACCGCGGGCATCGCGACCAGCCCCAGGTGGGCATCCTGGCCCCCGTAGGCGGCGTATTGGTTCGTCAGCGTCGCGTCGACCTCCATGCCGAGCGCCTCGGCGCTGCGAGTCTCCTCCCAGCTGCCGGCGTCGACGGCGTGGAAGCCCTCCGACTCGGCCTCGGCCGCCAGCGCGACCGGGGCCGCCTCGTACTCCCGTGCCGCGACCTCGCTGCAGCCGGCCAGGCCGACGGCGCCGGCCGCGCCGGCCGCGCCCAGCGTCTTGAGCACGCTCCGCCGCGACGTGCCGCCCGTGGTGGCGTCGTCTCGAGACATCTACGCCACCTCCGCGGGGTCGATGGTGGTGTCGGCCTCGAGCCACGCGTCCGGGTCGTCGGGGTCGTACATGACGAGCCCCGCCTCGGTCGAGAAGCTCGCGTACTGGTCGTCGGTCGTGTGCGGTTCGTCCGTGTCGAACTTCGGTTCGTGGTTCCGGGTCATGGGCTGTCTCCGTGTGCACGCATCCGCACCCGTCGACCGGGCCGTGACCGCCGTGACAGGACCGGAGCGTGCCGATGCGGTTCCTCGCATCGTGACTGCACATGCCCCGTGGAGTTCCGTATAAACCCCCAGCGCTGGTGGTGAATCGAGGCGGTTCCGCGTAGATTTGTCCGGATTTGATACCCTCCAAGTCGTGCGGTTCTCGTGAATCCTTGCCGGATTCTCTCCAAAACGGTCGCTGGATTCAAATACTAGAATTTCGCCCTCGGTTGTGACGGGGGAGCACCGCCGTGGTGAACCGGACGGCGTTCGGCCTCGCGCGCGGTTGGGGAGGTCATCGGACATCCCGGCTCAGGGCGATGCTCCCGGTCCGGCGCCGCCGGTTCGGACGCTCCCAGTCCCGACGGCCGACCGAGGGATTATGAGAGCGGCTGGTAATGCCCCGGTAGAAGGAGGATGGACCGCTACCGCGGTTCGACCGTGCTGGCCCTGCTGGTGGTGGCACTGCTGGCCACCGTCGCCGGGGGGTCGCTGTCCCCGAATCCGGGGGGAAGCACCACCGACAGCGTCCCCGCCGTCCAGCGCAACGCCAGCGGGCTGGCGGCGGACACCACCGCCATCCGCATCGCCGTCCAGCCCGACGGCTCGGCGGTCTGGGAGGTCGGCTACCGTGTCGCCCTGGACGACGAGGAGACGCGGTCGCGGTTCGAGACCGTCGACGACCGCATCGAGGCCCGGCCGCTCCAGTACACCGGCCCCTACCGGGAGATGATGGCCGAGGCCGCCGAGGTCGCCGCCAGCCGGACCGGGCGGTCGATGGAGATCCGGAACGTCACCGTCCAGGCCAGGGAGCTCCCGACCGGGGAGGGCGTGGTGGTGTACCGGTTCGTGTGGACCGGCTTCGCTTCCCGGTCGGGTGGGCGGATGGTCATCGGCGACGCCATCACCCGGCTGCCGCTCTCGGACGCGGACACCCGACTCGTGGTGCAGTGGCCCGCCGGGTTCGACGCGAAGCAGGTCAGCCCGGACCCAGATACCCGGCGCGACAGGGCGGTCGTCTGGCGAGGTCCGGTCGAGTTCGCGCCCTACGAGCCACGGGTCACCGTCGGTGGCGGTCCACTCCTCGGCCCCGATACGCTCGCGACCATCGGGGCCGTCGTCGGCCTCGTCGCGGCTACCGGCGCCGGGGGTGTCGGCGTGTACTGGTGGCGCCGACGCGACCCCGACGGGCGTCTGCTGCCGTGGCCTTCGTCGGAGGACCGCACCGGGACCACACCGGACGACCCGTCCACTGCGGACGACCCAGCCACCGCGGCCGAGGAGTCGGCGACCGAGGAGCCGTCCGGCGACGGGGACGGCGCTGCGGCGGCGGTTCCCGAAGAGCTCCTCAGCGACCCCGAACGTGTCCTCGACCTGCTGGAGTCGCGAGGGGGGCGGATGAAACAGCAGGAGGTGGTGAGCGAGCTTGGCTGGTCCGAGACCAAGACGAGCCAGGTCGTCAACGAGATGCAGGATGAAGGGACCATCGAGGTGTACCGCATCGGCCGCGAGAACGTGCTCTCACTGCCGGGGGAGATGGATGTCTGACCGGAGTCGCGGGACAGCAACCGGTAAACGGACCGTTTCGGCGATGAAAACAGTGCTGAAATGGCCCGGATTCGGCCAAAGGGAGTCGGCGATTGATGGTGGTCTCGCCCGAAGGACCGGTGTGAACTCGAGTCGGCGCACGCACCCTGGTCTCGTGGTGGTGAGCTGCGTGCTGCTCCTCCTGGCCGGTGGTGTGGCCAGCGGCGGGGCCACACCGGCCGGCACCGTGGTCGCACAGGAGGGCAACGCGACCGCCGACCCCGGCGCAGTGGCCGGCGACGGTGTCCGGGAGGGCGGCGACGCCCTCGGGAGCCCGGTCGAGTCGCCGGACACGACGTTCGGCAGCCGGTTCTACCTGCGGGTCTCGTCGGTCACCACGGCCTACAACGATGAGCAGCCCGAACTGGGGCTCGCCGGCGGACTGGCCACCGACAACGTGGTCAACTTCCACGTGACCACCGTGGACGGGGAGGAAGCGGTCTTCTCGTTCCGGCTCACCGAGGACAACCGCATCGAGGAACTGCGCGCGGGCGCCCGAAGCGACGCCTCGATCCGGATGACGACGGACAAGGAGACGTTCGACCGCATCGCCACCGCCGACTCACCGGGGGTCGCGTTCCGCGAGGCGCTGGCGTCCCGCGAAATCCAGATCGGTGGTCGGGGCGTCGTCAGCGGGCTCTTCTGGGGAGTGGTGAACCTGCTCCGGAGTATCGGCGGGCTGCTCTGAGGTGGGCGTTCCGGCGTGCCGAGCCCTGCAGCCGGGAGACGGAGGACTCGACTCCACAGGACCCGCCGTTCACCCCGAAGTGAAGGCTCTCTCCCGGCCGAAATCCCCTGGCGGAAAGCGAGTCCCGGCCCCAGAAACAAGCACCTCTTTGAGCATCCAGAAGGCGTTTTTCCGCACACCGCCATCCGGTGGATATGCCCTCCAGACGTGCCTACCTCGCGATGCTGGCAGCGACCGCGGGCTGTACGAGTCCGTTCTCCCCCGACTCGCCCGCTGATGGCGACGATGCGCCCACGGATTCCCCGACCGACACGTCGCCCACCGGCGCCGGGGCGACGGTCACCTACGAGTACGTCGGCACGGACGACCTGCCGACGGGCGAGCCCGCGCTGGTCCTCCCCGGGCAGTGGCGAGACTGGCTCCGGACGGCCGCGAGCGGCGACACTGCCCGCGGGAGAACCCGACCGGAGGACTGCGGGCGTTCGCCGGTCCAGCCCGGGTGGGCAGTCCGGCTCCGCCACGCGGGCGACCTGTCCGGCAGCTACACCGTCGAGGGTGACACCGGCGGCCACTACATCGTCCAGTACCGGGCCGAACAGGCCTCACCCCCCGAGGACGCGACGGTCCACCCGTTCGCGGACCTCCCGGCGGCCGTCAGCGAGCCTGTCGGGCGGACCCTCGACGGGATGGCCGTCGACCTCCCGCCACAGAACCGGCCCTACCAGTACATCAGACGCGAGGGCCGGCAGGGCGACGGCAGCTACCCCGAGCTGTGGGTCAGGCGGGACGGCACCACCTACCGGGTCCACCCGGACGTGCCGACCATCACGCCACCCTGCGACTACTACGTCGCGCTCCGGTTCTCGCCCGTCGACAGCGCCGACCGGTCGCTCTCGCTCGCGACGGTAAACCAGCCCGACACCATCGCCGCCGACGCCCGCGCGGAAGCGGAACGACCGCTCACGGACTACACCGGACACGACAGGTCACGCCTCCGGGAGTTCGACCACGTCATGACGCTCGCCGGGTTCTACCGGGTACGCGTGACGACGGAGTGAGACGGGCGGCGGGACGGGACCGCCGCTCTATTGGAACCCTCGAATCGGCTGGGCCTGGCTCGACTCCTCGTCGGCCTGCTGCATCTGCTCGGCGAGCTGTTCGCGGGCCTCGCGGATCTCCTCGGCGCGCTCCACGAGGTTCTCGGTCGGGATCTCGAGGTCGGTGAGGGGCTCGATACCCCCCGAGATGATGATACGGGAGGATTCGGGGTCGGGGAACTGCGCCTCCGTCTCGACGATGAGGCCGACGGCGTCGAGGTCCTGGCGTTGTGCCTGCGAGAGGAGCGCGCCGGTGGGGCCGCTGACCAGGCCGCCCTGCCGTGGCGGGACGATGCCGGCCTCGTCGAGGCGGCCCCCGGCGTCACCCGATGCGACGCCGTACAGCTCCGGTGTGCCCTCTTTCTCCTCGGGGAGGCCGCTGAGGTAGAACGGCGTGATGTCGTGTTCGGTGACGAAGCTCGTCACGCAGTCGGCGAAGTCGTCGGCTCGCTGGGGGGAGATGGGAACGTCGCTCTGGAGGACGAGCAGGCCCCGGTCCGCGTCGGCGTAGAACCTGACCGGCGGCATGAGGTCGGAGCTATCGCCGTGGTAGACGGCCACGTCCGGGATGCCGTCGCAGTGGAGTCCACCGACACAGGGCATGTCGAACGCGTCGACGAGGTGGTCGGCGGCGATCTTCCCGACGAGCCCGGCCCCGGGGAGCCCTTCCACGAGCGTTGCACCGTTCAGGTCGATGTCGGCCCTGATGTCGATGTGTGCCATACCGTCGCGTCACTCGGGAGGGGCTTCAACGTGAGGGGGACCGCGGGCCGCGCTGTCGGACGTTTTGACGGGACTGTCAATTTCTCTTTATGTTGGTGTACGGCATTGTATGGTATGGAACAGGACAGGCAGCAAGACCGTGGTGGGTCGGGTGGGACGGGCCGACGCTCGTTTCTGAAAGGTGCGACGACGACATTGCTCGCGGCGGGCGCGCTCGGGACGAGCGTCACGAACGCGGCGGCGGCCAGCGAGCAGGTCGAGACGGTGACGAAGCGCATCGAGACGTGGGACGGGAAGGAACTGGCGACGCAGCTCTACCTGCCGGATACGAAGGGCCCGGCGCCGGCTGTCCTGATGACGCACGGTTACGGGAGCGACAAGGAGGATGCGGCGCTCGTCCGGACGGGAACGAAATACGCGGAAGCGGGCTTCGTCGTCCTCACCTACGACTCGCGTGGCTTCGGCGAGTCCGACGGCGAGGTCGGCGTCGACGGGCCGAAGGAGGTCAAGGACGCGCAGTCGCTCCTCGACTGGCTGGGCTACGCACGTCAGGCAGACGTCGGTCGCGAGAGCTCCGGCCTGCTCGTGCAGGGTGACGAGCGGAACGGTGGCCGGACCGGCACGCGCGACGTCGACAACCCCGGCTCCGGACCGGACATCAAGGTCGGCATGGACGGGCTCTCCTACGCCGGCGGTATCCAGCTCAACCTCGCTGCGGTCGACGACCGGCTCGACGCCATCGTCCCGCGGTGGGCGTGGAACGACCTGACCTACTCGCTGGCCCCGAACGGCGGCATCAAGGCGGGCTGGACGACTATCCTGCAGGAGTTCGGCGCGCAGGGCTCGCGTGACATCGAGACGGGCGGCGACAGCGACAACGATATCGACGAGCGCGACGTCCGGAACGGCGTCGACCCGCGGCTGTACAAGTTCTACACCGAGAGCGTCGCGACCAACGAGTTCTCGCCGGCGGCCCGGTCGTTCTTCAAGCTCCGCTCGCCGTCGACGAAGGCGGCCGGGCTCGCGGAGAACGCGCCGCCGTCGCTGCTCATCACCGGCTGGAACGACACGCTGTTCACCGCGACCGAGGCGGTTCGGAACCACGAACTGCTGGAGGGCGGCGGGCAGGACAGCCGGATGGTGTTCATCCGCGGTGGCCACTCGCTGGAGCAGCAGGCGCCGCTCGAGCAGGGGGAGATCGACGCGATGGCGCTCGACTGGATGACCGAGCACGTCGCCGGCGGCAAACGGGCCGACCTCGCCGAGGTCACCTACTGGCAGCAGGAGGCCGAGGCGTTCGCCGAGGCGGACGCGCTTCCGAGCGCGGCCGAGGGTCCGTCCCGGACGCTGACCGAGGCCACGAACGCCAGTAGCGGGACGACCGACCTCGCCGGTGGCCCGGCCGGTGGCTCCAACTCCGAGATTCTCGTCCAGCGCAACGACGACTACGCGCCGGGGACGTTCGCTGACTTCGACTTCCCGGTCGAGGAGCACATGGAGCTCCTGGGCGTGCCCGAAATCACGCTGAACGTGACGCCGCTGGGCCGCGACCCGCTCGTCTTCGCGAAGGTCTACCACGTCGATTCGGCGGGGAACGCGGAACTCCTCTACAACCAGTCGACGCCCTACCGCGTCGAGGGGCCGGTTGGCGAATCGCAGGACATCTCGTTCGAACTGGCCGGCGTCCAGCGCCAGTTCGAGGCGGGCGACACGCTTCGTGTCACCCTCTCGACGACCGACGTCGCGTACTTCAACTCGCGCACGTCGGCGGGCGTCAGCATCGACAACGACGGCTCGGAGGTTCGGATTCCCGTGAAGGGGACCGACGGTCTCGCGGCAGCGTCGTCGTCCTCGTCCGGTGCGTCCAACCCGGTCACCGGGCTGGAATCGTTCTCCGGGACGCTCTGATACCACGGCTGCGGCGCACCAGCGCCGTCCGACGGTTCCTTTGACTCGACGCCTTCTGCGGCCCCGTCTCCGCGGGCCGGGCGATTGTCCCGGCCCAACGCTCACCCGGCGAGTGGCGACGCCCGGCTCGTCGCCATGACCGCCCGTCGGCCGTCACTCGACGTCGCCGTACGCCGCGACCAGGCCGTCGAGCGCCTCGTGGTGTTCGGTGGTGTGTGGCGCGGCGAGCGGTGTGACCGATACCTCGCCCTCGACGACGGCGCGGCGGTCGGTCCCGTCGGGGTCGGGGATGGTCCCCTCGGCCATCAGCTCCCAGATATGGTCGTGGATGACGACGTTATCCCCCTCGCGCTCGGCGTCGATGCGGTAGACGTGGGACGGGCGGGTGACCCGCATCGGGGCGCTGGCCTCGCTCTCGGGGGCGTCGGGCTCGTACGCCGCCGGGAGCGGGGCGTTGACGTTGAGGTAGTCGGCGTGCTCGAAGACGCCGGCCTCGGGGGCGTGATCGACGAGGAAGCGGGTCGCGCGGGCGGCCTCCGCGTACGCGGGCACGTCGGGGTCGAACTCCCGGTACCGCTCGTCGCTCCCGGGGAAGTAGAGCGAGGCGGCGATGGCGGGGATGTCGAAGAACGCCGCCTCGACGGCCGCGGAGACGGTGCCCGAGCGGCCGAGCGTGTAGCCACCGAGGTTCGCACCTCGGTTGCAGCCAGCCACCACGAGGTCCGGGTCGAGGTCCAGTGCCTGGGTTCCGGCGACCACGCAGTCGACCGGCGTCCCGTGGACGGCGAAGCCGGCCTCGCGTTCCTCGACGGTCACCTCCCTGGACATCTTCCGCCCGACCGCGCTCTGGTCGGCGGCGGGCGCGACCACGGTCACGTCGGCCACCGGCGAGAGGGCCTCGCGGATGGCCTGCAGGCCCGTGGCGTCGATGCCGTCGTCGTTGGTGAGGAGAACCTCCATGCCGTGTCTCCGGCCGGCCGGGGCAAAAAGCCGTGCCTGCGGCGGCGGGCAGGGGCCCACTCCCGTGGACTGCCCTCCCGGTCAGGGCGGTACGGGCACCGACTCCACCACGACCTCATCGTCGACGACGAGATTGTACGCGGCCTCGTCGTCGTTCCAGAGGACCAGCACCCGCTCGAAGGTGAGCAGGTCGCCGTAGTCCGCCTCGCGGAGTGGCGCGTTCAGCGCGTCCTCGTCGACGAGGACGGCGAAGTGGTCGGCCACCTGTGAGCCGTCGCCGATACGGAACAGCGGGTTCGCGCCGGGGGCCTCCGTCAGGTCGTGGCTCAACTTCACCGCGGCGGCGTTGACGCGGTCGGTGACGTGGGCCTCGGAGTCCGCGAGGCGGGCGAATCGGTCGTGTGCCGGCTGGAAGTCGATGGCCCGGCGGCCGTCCCGCCGGAGGACACTGTACGAGAACTGCACGTCGACGTTGACGAACTCGCCGTCGCCCGGCTCCCGGTCCTCGCCCCCGGACGGGGCGGCGTCGGGCCCGCGCTCGCCCCGATCGAGCGAGCGCTGGAAGCCCGGCACGTCGAGGTCCGGGCGCACGTCGAACGACCAGCAGGTGTCGCTGGGCGCGGCGTCGGGCCACAGCCGCAGCGTCGGTGCCCACACCGTCGCCGCGTCCTCGCCCGAGTGGTCGGCCAGCGCGCGCTCGACGCCGCGCAGCCCCAGCGCCGTGTTACGGTCGGCGGGTGCGAGCGCGAGGAACGACCCATCGGGGGCGAGTGTGTCGAGATATCGCCGGGCCGTCTTCGAGGGGTCGGCCAGTTCCGAGAGGACGTTCGAGAACAGGACGAGGTCCCAGCCGTCCGCCGCGTCGTCGTCGTTCCCGCCCTCCGCGGCGGCCCCGTCGAGCGGCCCGGTCGGGTCGAACGCCTCGGCCGTCTCCCGATGCACCGTCGGGTGGACGTTCCGCCCCGTCCCCTCCAGCACCGCGTCCAGCACGTCGGCCGCGGCCGCGGGTTCGACGGCGTGGTAGTGGACGAGTGCGTCGTCCGGGAGGTAGTCCGCGAGGCCGAGCGCGGGCCCGCCCACACCCGCTCCCACGTCCAGCACGCGCAGATGGTGGTCCAGCAGGTCGGCCTTCGCGAGGTCGTCCAGCACGTACTGGACACTCGCGTAGTAGCCCGGAAGATGGTAGACAGCGTACGCGAGCGCCGTCTCGTCGTCGTACTCGACATCGCCGCCGTGGAGGTAGTGCTCCTTGACCTCGCGCAGCCGGGCGCGGAGTCGGTCGCCGCTGTCGCCGTCCGGCCAGCCGGCGCCGTAGCGCTCGACGAGCAGGTCCTCCAGCCGGGTCGCGTGGTCGTCCGGGAGCGCGGTGACGTGCTCGTCGGCGCCGCGGGCACGCCACGCCGGAACCGGCTCCTCGGGGGCGGGAGCGAAGGTCCCCTCGTCGGTCTCGACCAGCCCCAGCTCGGGCGCCAGCGTCCGGAGTCCCTGCTTCACGATACCGGGATGGGGCTGTCCCTCGACGTACTCGAACACCTCCTCGGGGTCGATGGGGCGGACGCTCCGGAGGTAGCGCGCCGTGTCCCGGAGGTCGGACCGCTGGGACTCATCCATCATGTGCCATCACCGTCCGTGTTCGCGTCGGTGTCGTGGCCGGGCGCGTCGGTGTCGTGGGGGGCCGCCGCTTCCCCGGTTCCTGCCCCGAACGCTCCGGCGCTGGCCGCCTCGTACATCTCGGCGAACGCCTCCGCGTCGTCGGCCACGTCGGCGATGCGGCGGGCGGCGTCGGCCACCGCGTCCGCGCCCTCGAAGGCCGCCTGTATCTCCGCGTACACCGAGGGGTTCCCGCCGGTCACGTTCTCGACGAGGGCGGCCAGCGGCCCGGAGACGGGCGTGTGGAACTCCTCGGGCACGTCCTCGGCGGCGAGCCCGAACGCGAGGACTGCAGCGTGGGTGCGGGCCTGCACGGTCGCCATCGCGCGGTCGTGCTCCTCGGGGGTCGTATCGAAGACGTGGTTGCCGCGGTCGGTCAGCGCCTCGCGGATGGCACGAACGGCCGGCCCGCCACGGTCGACGACGACGGCGCAGTTGCCGGGTTCGTTGCCGGGCGCGAACAGCGGGTGGAAGGAGGCGCGCTCGCAGTCGGGCGCCGCGTCGGCGAGCGCGTCGACCGCGGTCGCCATCTCCCCGGAGACATCCACGACGGCGCGCTCGGCGCGTGAGCCGTGCTCGGCGACGGCCTCGGGGACCGCCGAGATGGGCACCGCCACGCAGACGACGTCGACCGCCGCGCTGTCGGCGTGCTCCCCGTCGACGGCCGCCGCCGGCGGGTCGGGCTGGTCGGCCACTCGTTCCTCGAAGGCCGCGACGGCCGCCCGGGCGGCGGCCGCGTCGTCGTCGGCGAAGGTCACGCGGTCGATGGCGGGGGCGACGCTCCGGGCGAACCAGCGGCCCATCGTCCCGGCCCCGACCACGAGCAGGTTCATGCGGGCTGGTTCCCGACGCCCCGGCAAAAGCCGTTCGCTCCCGGGGGGCTGGGCTGCCGCCGCCGTCAGCACTATCCGGGGTGGGGTTGCACTGGCGCGCATGCGACGCAGCCTGCTGGTGGTGGGCCTGTGCTGTCTCGTCGTCCTCGCCGGCTGTGGTGGGACGAGCACGCAACCGACACCGACACCATCCCCGACCGGGTCGGCGGCTCCCGACGGCGGGGACGGTGGCGGGGGCGGAAGCGACGGCGGAGACGGCGCCGGTGGCGGTGGCGGTGCGGATGGCAGCGACGGTGGCTCGACCGCGTTCTCGTACCCGGCCGGGACGAGCGAGTCGGGTGTGGGGGACTCGACAGCCCTCCTCGACACGAAGGTCGACAGTCTCGCCGAGACGGACTACGCCCTCAACGTGACACAGGTGGCGATGGTCGACGGCAACCGGACCCGGTCGGTCTCGGTGGTCCGGAGCGACCTCGACGGGCAGCGTTCGCTCGGCGAGTTCGGCGTGCGGTCGCCCCGCGGGGAGACCACCGTCGACATCTACCGCAACGTGACGACCCTCTACCGGCAGCAGACGGTCGACGGGCGGACGAGCTACCGGGTCCGGAACGGCAGCGGCACGTTCGAACAGTACCACGAACGTCGGGCCGACGTGGCCCGCTCGGCGGAGAGCCTGTTCCGGTTCGCGAACTTCTCCGGCGCTGAACTCGTCGAGCGCGATGGCCGGACGATGGCCCGCTACTCGCTCGCCGAGGCGAACCGGTCGGCGATCAACGAGAGCACGACCATCACCGACGCCACCGGCGAACTGCTGGTCGACGAACGCGGCGTCATCCATCGCGGCGTGGTCGACATCCGGGGGAACCGCGACGGAACGCCGCGGCGGCTGTTCATCGAACTCCGGACCACGGCGACGAGCGATGTGACCGTCGAGGAGCCGGACTGGCTGAGCGAGGCCGAGGCCGCGTCGGAGGGCTGATTCTCCCGACGGAACGCGTGGCTGCCGATTCGGGACGGCCCCTGCACGGATTATCGTCTTGTACGTAACGTGCGTCGGATACGCCTGGGCCTTGGAACCTATCGTTAGCGTTGGTGGGATATACCGGGCTATCACGAACTCAGCTCTCGTACCCGAGGTAGCCGGCCGCACGCCGGACCAGCGCCGGATGTGGGTCGGCGGGCGGTCGTCGGTCGACGACCCGCTGGAAGGCGGCTTCGAGGTCGCGGTCGGTCGTCTCGGTGAGCGCCGCCGCGGCCACCGCGACGCTCCGCGAGGCGCCGGCCGAGCAGTGGACCAGGGCCCGCTCGTCGCTCGTCAGGGCGTCGCGGGTCGCCTCGACAGCGCGCTCGAAGGCCGGGGCCTCGTTCCTGGGCCCGTCCACCATCGGCTCGCGGATTACGCGGACGGGGTCGGGGTAGCCGCCGGCCGGCGGGTCGTGGGTGAGGCCGACGACGACCTCGATATCCGCGTCGCGGAGCGGCGCCGTCTCGCTCACGGCCGCGATGCCCCCCACGTACAGCCCGTCGGCGACCTGATGCATGGTCGGCCGCACGGGCGGGTACGACAAGAAGGTCCGTCAGACAGCCGGCGACGTGGGAACTCAGACGACAGCCGGCGTCGTGGGGTCCTCAGACGTGGGGTTTCGGGCGCAGCTCCTCGGGCTCGCGTGCCGCGAGCCACTCGCAGAGCTTCACGAGCTGGTCGCACGAGGCCTCGAACAGTTCGGCGCCCTTCTCGGCGGTCGCGTCGGTCTGGTCCCCGAGGACGCCGTTGTCGGTGTTGTCGGCGGCGTCGTAGAACGCGCGGGCGCCGTGGACCATCCCCCGGCGACGACCGTCCGGCTCCGCGTTCTCGACCTCCTCCATCAGGATACCGGTGTCGCGGGCCTCCTCCAGCCGGTCGTCGTGGACCAGGTCGGGGTGGAGATGCTGTATCATCGCGGTCTCCTTCGGCCCGCCGTGGGGGCCGTTGTGCTCGAACAGCTCGTCCACGAGGTCCGGGATGGACTCGTCCCACATCCACTCGATGGCGAAGGCGGTCTCGTCGTCGTAGAGGCGGCGGCCGACCTCTTGGAGGTGCTCGATGTTGCCGCCGTGGGCGTTGACGTAGACGACGCGGTCGATGCCGTGGTAGGTGAGGTTGCGGGTGAACGACTCGACGTAGTCGCGGAACTGCGGCGCGTCGACCCACATCGTCCCGTGGAACTGCTTGTGGTGCGGGCTGACGCCGATGTTGATGGTCGGTGTGCAGAGGTAGCCCGTCCGGTCGGCCGCGGCGCGGGCGAGTCCCTCGGCGATGAGATGGTCGGTGCCCTCGGGCAGGTGCGGGCCGTGCTGTTCGGTCGACCCCAGCGGGACGATGGCCAGCGACTCGGACTCGAAGTACGACTCCAGGTCCGGCCACGCCTCGTCGGCGAGATACATGGCGCAGTCGACGGGCGGCGGTGGCATGAAGGTGGTCCCACGGGCACCGGTTGCGGCATCCGGCCCCTCGCCGGCGGTTCCCGCGGTGGAGACACCGAAGACACTTACCGATGCCATCGACACCGACTGATGATGTCACCCAAACGTCGCGATGTCCTCCGTGCTGGAGGCGTCGCAGCCCTCCTGAGTGGCGGCCTCGCCGGCTGTATCGAGGACGTTACGGACGCACCCGGAGAGGAGCGGCCCTCGTACGCCGACTGGCTGTTCGACACGGGTACCCTGCTGGACGCCTCGTTCCAGGGGTTCTACGCCGTCGATGTCGCGGCGTACCGTGAACAGCAGGCCGCGCTCCCGACCGAGGCGAACGAGGCCCTCCAGCGCGCAGCCGACGAGTACGACGGCGTCGCCATCGACGATTTCGACCGCGTGACCGGTCTCGGCGCCTTCGCCGACCCGAACCCGGACGACTACGGCGACGAGCAGTTCGTGATGACGACCGTCGGGACGGGGTCGTTCGATAGCGACGCCGTGGCGAGCGCCATCCAGTCGAACTCCGAGGTGGGCGCCGCCGGCGAGTACGAGGGATACGACCTCTACACCCGCCGGGACCGCTACTCGCCGGGGAGTACGGCCGCGGCGGCGGTCGGTGACGAGGCGGTCGTTCTCGCGGTGGCCGACGCCGGCGGCGAGTACGTCGACCCGCCACGGGGCGAGACACCGCCGGAGCCATCCGGCACGCCCGCTGGCGGCGTGAGCGCCGAGCGCGCTGCCAGGCTCCACGTCGACGCGGGCGCGAGCGGTTCCGGCGGGCTCCTCGGCGCGAACGACCGGCTCGACCGCCTTGCCGACGCACTCGATGGGCCCATCGTCGGTGGGCTGGCGTTCGACGCCGCCACGCTCCGCGAGCGCCTCGGGTTCCGGACGCCGGAGGCGGAGACGGCCACCCCGGAGGCCGACGGTCGGGACGGGGACGACAACGGCGGGGCCGACGACCGGCGCGCCAGTACCCCGACCGTGAGCGAGCCGGAGCCGAGCCCCGTCGAGCGCCACCTCCGACGCATCACGCTGGGCCTGACGGCGTTCGGCGGGAGTGCGGACGCCGAGGGCGCAAGCAGCGGCGCGGTCGACCTCCGGCTGCTGTACGAGGACGAGTCCGCGGCGAGCGACGGCGCCACGGCCGTCGAGGACCTCCGTGACGCGCTCCGCGCGGAGTCCGAGGCGTTCACCGTCCCGGAGGTCACGGTCGAGACCGACGGGGCCGCGGTCGCCGTCGCCATCACCGGCGACCCGTCGGCGTTCTACGAGGAACTCGGCTTCGGCGAGCGCAACGACCCCGCGCCGAGGGCCCCGCAGGTCTCGTTCAGCTTCGACCGCCGCGAGGACGGCCGCGTCATGGTCACCCACGACGGCGGCGACGAGGTCGGCACCGAGGGCACACTCGGACTTCTCTACGAATCCAGCGGCGAGGGCATCGAGCGCCAGTGGCAGCCCGACGACGGCTCCATCACCGCCGGTGACTCGATCACCACGGACCAGCCCGTCACGGGTGTCCTCCGCGTCGTCTGGAACTCCTCGGACGGCGACTCCTCGGCGACACTGGGCCTCTACCGGCCGCCGGCGCCGGACGCCCCGGAGGTCGCCTTCGACTTCGACACCCGGAGCGAGAACCGGGTCACCATCACGCACGAGGGTGGCGACACCATCGAGCAGCCGCTCGTCGTCGTCTACGACTCGGTGGAGGGTGGCCGGAAGGAGGTCTGGGAGCCCGAGGGCGACGCCATCGCGGCCGGGGACACCTACACGACCGAACTCGCCCTCGCCGAGGACGGCTCCGTCCGTGTCATCTGGAACGGTGAGGGGGCAGTCACGCTCGCGGAGTTCGACGGGGCGCCGACGGGAACGCCCCGCCGAACCCGAACGGCGTCCGCGGAGGGGACGGAGACGCAGACGCCCCGGGAGGCCACCGAGACGCGGACGGGCACCGCGACCCCGGACGAGACACCGACGCGGACGCCGAGGTCGACCGACTCGGCTACCCCGACCACGACCGACTCGAGCACCGCGACACCGACGGAATCCGGCACCCCGACGCCGACGGATTCGGCCACCGCGACCCCAACCGAATCCGGCACCGCGACGCCCACCGAGACGAGCACGTCCACCAGCACCCGGACCCCGACACCCGTCGAGGACGGGACGCCGACCTCCGGGAGCTGACGCCGCTGTCGGCCGGGGCCTCGGCCGCGATTCTCCCGGAACCGCCGGACTGACGCTTCTCTCGCGATGGACGTGCCGAACACAAGACGTTTGCCGGGAGGTCCTGAACGACCGCTCATGGCCCCCGAACGACGCGATGTCCTCCGCGCGAGTGGCGGACTCGCAGCCCTCCTGACCGGCCTCGCCGGCTGTACCGAACAGCTCTCCGACGTGACCGACGGCGGTAGTGGCTCCGACGCCCCAGCGTACGCCACGGCCCTGTTCGACCCCGCTGCCGTCTTCGACGTGCAGACGCGGTCGTTCGTCTCGGTCGACGCCAGCGCGTACCGCCAGCAGAAGGCCGCGCTCCCCGAGTCCTTCCGGAAGGGTGTCGAGGACACCGCCGGCGACGTGGAGGGAGCGGCGCCGTCCGACGCCGACCGACTCAGCGGCGTCATCGGGACGGACCGCGGCGAGCCCAGGAAGTATCAGGACGACCGGAGCGTCTACGCCGGCTACCTGACCGGCGACTTCGATGCCGAACGCATCCGCTCGCAGCTCGCCGAGAACGAGCAGTTCACCGAGCGCGGCGAGTACGAGGGCTTCACGCTCTACGGCGGCGCGGCCGAGTACGACAAGACCCGGACGGTCGCCGCGGCGATATCGGCCGACGCGGTCGCCGGCGCGACGGTCGACGTGGCGTACCCCGGCGAGACCCCGACCTCCGGCGGCGACTACCGGGGCGGCGGCGAACTGACGGCCACCCCCTCGGGCGTGCCGACGGCACTGGACGCCGTCAAGACGCAGGTCGACACCGCAGGCGGTGGCGGCAGCCCGCTCGCGGACGACGACCTCGGGGGCGAGATACTGACCGACCTCGGCGACGAGCCGTTCCTCGCCGGCACGCTCGCCAGCGGCGAGACGGTCCGGTCGATGTACTTCGGCGACGGGCAGGGCGGCACCCGGGAGCCGGAGGACGAACTCGCGCGGGACGTGAAGGCGCTCACGCAGGGCATTGTCGGCGTCGGCGGGAGCGGCACGGCACCGGAGTCCACCTCCGGCGAGGTGACCGTCCGCCTCTACTACGACGACGAGGGCGTCGTGAGCGACCGGGCGGAGACGCTCCGCTCGGCCATCGAGACCGCCAAATCACGTTCCGAGGACGTGACCCCGCCGGAGACGGAGGTCACGGCCGACGGCCGGGCCGTGGTGCTCACCGTCACGGGCGACCCGCAGCGCCTGGCCGACGAGTTCGGCTTCGGCGAGGCCAGCGGGGGCGGGAGCGACCGCGGCACTCCCGCGGAGGCCCCGCAGGTCGCCTTCGGCTTCGAGCAGAACGCCGAGGGGACCGTGACCATCCAGCACGAGGGTGGCGACACGGTGAACGGAGACCTCCGGGTCCGGTACACGAGCGACGGCGAGACCAGGGTCGACACCTGGACCGCCGGCGAGGACGGCGTCGCCGCCGGCGACAGCTTCACGACGCGTGCGACGGTCGACTCCGGGAGCGAGGTGACGGTCATCTGGGAGGTCGACGGCGCGGCCGCGGTGCTGGCGCAGTTCGTGGCTCCCTGACCGGGCCACCACCCGGCTCGTTGCCGAACGTTTGATACCCCCTGCGGTCCCCGGTCCGGACATGCAGGTCGAACTCCTCGATTGCACGCCGACCCCCGAGGAACTCGTCTGTCGCGCGGCTCGCGGTGACTACTCCTCGGACTGGGTCGGGAGCGACGTACCGTTCGCCGAGGTGATGGAGCCGGTCGAGGGCGACACCATCGACGAGAAGAAACAGACACTGATGGACCATCTGATGCGCTCGGGTCACTGGGGCCCGTTCGAGCATCCGTCCGCAACGTTCGCGGTCCGCGGGGTCAGCCGCTCGTGTATGGCACAGATTACCCGCCACCGCCACGCCTCCTTCGACGTGATGAGCCTCCGATACGTCAAACTCTCCGGCGAGGAGGCCCTCGAAGAGCGGTTCACCTACCCGGAGACCTTCGAGTCCGACGAGGTCGTCTCCCGCGAGGGGGTCGAGGAGATCGAGATGTCGGCCGAGGAACGCGGCGAACTCGCGGACGAGGTCTACCAGAAGTGCATCGACGCGTACACGGACCTCGTCGAGGCCGGCGTCCCGAAGGAGGACGCCCGGATGCTCCTCCCCATCGGGACGAAGGTGAACATGACCTTCTCGATGAACGCGCGGGCGCTGATGCACCTGCTCAACATGCGGATGAAGGGGGATGCCCAGTGGGAAGTACGAGAACTCTCCGAGAAGGTACTCGCCGAGGCAAAGGAGTGGATGCCGTACACGTTCGAGCGGTACGAGGAGAAGCACCCGCAGCCGCTGTCGCCGTAGGGCGACGCGATTACCCGAGCACGCTCCCATCGGGCCACAGGAACACGGCACCCTCAATTCCCGCCACCGGCTCCGGGTGGTCCCACGCGAGGTAGTGGCGGAACCGCGGGCGATGTGGCGCGTCGAAGACGAGTTGCAGGCTGACCGACGCTCCCGGAGCCAGCCCGTCGTACCACGCGAGCGGCCGGATCCCCGGCCCGTCGTCGGGCCGCTCGACCCGGTCGAACGGGACCCCATCGAGGCTGTGGCGGTGCTGGTAGGTGCCGCCGGCCAGCTGGAGCCGGAAGACGGTGTCCGACACGGCCGGCAGTCGCTCGTCACCGGTGTTCTCGACGAGGAAGTCGTACGCGACGAAGCGGCCCCGCCGTGGTTCGGCCGTCGCCGTCCCGCCCTCGCGCTCGTAGTCGACCGACTCGAACGCCGTCCAGCGCCGGGCCGTGACGCGGGTGCCGTCCGCGGCGGTGGCGCTCGCGCCGAGGACCCGTTCAGACGGGGCCGGACCCGGACGGCGCGTGGGGCTGGGGGTGGCCGTCGGGCTCGCGGCCGGGGGGCCACCGGATTCCCGGGCGTCGGTCGAGCCATCGCCGCAGCCGGCGAGCGCGGTCGCGACTCCGGGCGCGAGCGTGCGAAGCACCCGACGGCGGCTGGGCATGTCGGTGCATATCGCCCGAACGACAGGAAGGTTCCGCCTCGGCCGACGCGGTCACCGCCCCATGATGTCGACCTCGCTGGCGGCGAACGAGCCACAGACGCCGCCGACAGTGCTGAGCACGAGGACGTAGGCCGCGAGCAGGACGCCACCGGCACCGAGCACGAGGCCGAGCGGATCCGGGAACTGGCCCGCATCGAGGGGGACGGGGAGCAGCGCGAGGACCCCGCTCGCGAGTCCCGCGAGCAGGAGTACCGTGACGAGGCCGGCGAGGCTCCCCGTCAGCGCGCCCGCTCGGGCGTCCCCGGCGCGGAGATACCCGGCTATCGCTCCACCGACGACCGGCGCGAGGGGGAGGAAGATCGTGACGAAGCTGACGAGGCCACCCGCCAGCGCCGAGAGCGGCGCGCCCCGGCCGTCGCGTCGGGTGGCCGCCTCGCCGGTGCCGTGGGACATGCGCGACCGTTGCGTCCGGGACGGCAAGAAATCCCCGGCGACTCCCACGGACCGACCGCGGCCGTTCGCCGGTCCCGCGCCTTCGGAAGCGCGGTTCGGCGCGGGGATTAAGGTGGGCGGCGGTCGGAGAGCGGGGTATGGCAACCGAGGAGTCGGACCCGGCGGCGGACCCGCGGGCCGACTACGATTACGCCGGCGGTGCGGTCCCCGAGGAGCACGCCGACCTCGTGGCGGGCCTCCGCGAGCGGGTGGCGGGCGAGGTCCGGTTCGACGAGTTCACGCGCTCGCTGTACGCGACGGACGCCTCCGCGTACGAGGTGACGCCCGTCGGCGTGGTGCTCCCGCGTGACACCGAGGACGTGGCGGCGACGGTCGAGTTCTGTGCCGAGCAGGGCGTGCCGGTTCTGCCGCGTGGCGGCGGCACGTCGCTCGCGGGGCAGTCGGTCAACGAGGCGGTCGTGCTGGATTTCACGGCCGAGATGGACGCCATCACCGACATCGACCCCGAGGGGCGGACGGCGACCGCCCAGCCCGGCTGTCTCCTGGGGGACCTGAACGCCGAACTGGCCGCACACGACCTGAAGTTCGCACCCGACCCCGCGTGGGGTGACAAGTCCGCCATCGGCGGCGCCGTCGGGAACAACTCGACCGGCGCGCACTCGCTGCAGTACGGCAAGACCGACGCCTACGTCGAGTCCTGCGAGGTGGTGCTCGCCGACGGGCGGGTCGAGACGTTCGGCGAGGCGACGCTCGGCGAACTCCGGCGCCGGGCCGAGAGCGACTGGTCGGTCCGGGCCCGCGTCGCGAAGCGCGTGCTCGAACTGCTGGAGGAGGACGCCGGCGTCGTCGAGGCGGCCTTCCCGGACCTGAAGCGGAACGTCTCCGGGTACAACCTCGATGCCGTCGTCGCGGACGCGTACGACGGTCTCGACAGGGAACCGGGCGACGGCGAGGGGCCGCTCCCCGACGACGCGACCGTGAACCTCGCGAAACTGCTGTGTGGCTCGGAAGGGACCCTCGCCGTGGTGACGGAGGTGACGGTGTCGCTCGAGCCCGTCCCGAAGACGAAGTCGGTCGCGCTGCTGGGGTACGACGACCTCGTGACGGCGATGGCCGATGTCGCGCCCATCCTCGAGCACGACCCGGCCGCCGTCGAGGTACTCGACGACGTGTTGCTCGACCTGGCGCGGGACACGACGGAGTTCGGCGACCTGGTGCGCGACCTCGCGCCAGGTGGCACGGGTGCGGTGCTGCTCGTCGAGTTCTACGCCGAGACCGACGCCGAGGGCCGCGAGCAGGTGGCCGATCTGTTCGCCGACCGCGCGCGCCATCTCGACGCCGACCCCGCGGCCGACCCGTCCGGCGACGCGCCCGTCAGCGACGACCGGGCGCGGGCGACGTTCGCGCGCGAGGCCCACGACGACGACGAGCGGGCACGGTTCTGGAAACTCCGGAAGTCGGGCCTGCCCATCCTGCTGGGGCGGACGAGCGACGCGAAGCACATCTCCTTCGTCGAGGACTGTGCGGTCCCGCCCGAGCGCCTGCCCGAGTACGTCACCGACTTCCGGGCGGTGCTGGAGGAACACGACACGTACGCCTCGTTCTATGCCCACGCCGGGCCGGGCTGTCTGCACGTCCGCCCGCTGGTGAATACGAAGACCGTCGAGGGCGTCGAGCGGATGCAGTCCATCGCCGACGACGTGACGGACCTCGTCGTCGAGTACGGCGGCGCGGTGTCGGGCGAGCACGGCGACGGCCGCGCCCGGAGCGGCTGGAACCGGAAGCTGTACGGCGACGAGGTGTTCGAGATATTCGGCGACCTGAAGGCCGAGTTCGACCCCGACGGCCTTCTCAATCCGGGACAGGTCTGCGGGGACGTGGACATGACCGAGAACCTCCGGTTCTCCCCCGAGTACGAGTACGCAGCCGACCGCGTTGTCGGGGGAGCGGCGGCCGGCGCTGACGGCGCTGACGGCGACGGCTTCGAGCCCGAACTCCGCTGGGAGAACGAGAACGGGTTCCAGGGGATGGTCGAACTCTGCCACGGCTGTGGGGGGTGTCGCGGGCCGCAGGAGACGACCGGCGGCGTGATGTGCCCGACGTATCGCGCGGCCGACGAGGAGATCCAGTCGACGCGGGGGCGCGCGAACTCGCTCCGGCGCGTTCTCTCGGGCGAACTCGACATGGAGGCGGCCGACCACGAGTTCCTGACCGAAGTGATGGACCTCTGTGTCGGCTGCAAGGGCTGTGCCCGCGACTGCCCGTCGCAGGTCGATATGGCGAAGCTGAAAGTCGAGGTGGAGCACGCCGCCCACGAACAGCGCGGGACACCACCGCGGCGCGACCGCCTGTTCGCCAACGTGTTCGACCTCTCCGAGAAGGGGTCGCGGTTCGCCCCGCTCGTCAACGCGCTCGGGTCGCTGCCGGGGAGCGGGTGGCTGGCGGAGAAGACCCTCGGCATCGCTCGCGAACGCGACCTCCCGTCGTTCGCGAGCGAGTCGTTCGTCGAGTGGTTCGACGCCCACGACCCTGCTATCGAGGCCGAGATGGCCGCCCACCGCGTCGTCCTCCTGCCGGACCCGTACTCGACGTACGTCACGCCGGAGGTGTCCCGAGCCGCGGTCGAGGTGCTGGAGGCGGCCGGCGCCCACGTCGAGCTGGCCGAGCCGCTCCCCTCCGGCCGGGCGGCCCACTCGAAGGGCTTCCTCGACACGGCCCGCGACCGCGCCCGCGACGTGGTGTCCGAACTCGCACCCCACGTCGAGGACGGCCGCGACGTGGTCGTCGTGGAGCCGACGGACGCCGTGATGGTCCAGTCGGACTACGGCGACCTGCTGTCGGGCACGGCCGTCGACATGGTCCGGGAGTACACCCACGGCGTCTGCGAGTACCTCGACCGCCACGACCTCGACCGGGACGTGGCATTCGATGCGGCCGGCGCCGTCGGGGCAGGCGAGTCCCACGGCCCGGTCGCCGAGTCGCTGGCCTACCACGGGCACTGCCACCAGAAGGCGACGAAGAAGGACCATCACGCCGTGGGCGTGCTCCGGCGGGCCGGGTTCGAGGTGGACCCACTGGACTCGACCTGCTGTGGGATGGCCGGTTCATTCGGCTACGAGGCCGAGCACTACTCGATGAGCAAGGCGGTCGGGGAACTGCTGTTCGAGCAGATCGAGGCGAGTCCGGCCGAAACCGTCGTCGCGCCGGGGGCGTCGTGTCGGACCCAGCTCGACGACTGGGAGGGGCTCGACGAGCGGCCACCCCATCCCGTGGAGGTGCTGGCTGCCGCGCTGGCGGAGTGAGCAGTCTGACTTTCAGAATGTCGCTTTGAGGCCATAATACCGAGATAATATCTGTGGAGTGAATATTGGGATATTGTTGTCGAAGTAGCATATTTGAGGGGGTTGGAAACGACGATACTCTCTATCCCGCCGCCACGGCACGCTCGGTGACGGTGGATTCCACATCGCCTATGCCGGCCGGCGGCCGACTCCCGGACCCCTCCGATGACACGAACACTCGGTCCCCTCGCGCGTGAGTTGTCGTTGCCGTACTACGAGGACGCCCTCCCGGCACACGACCGGTTCCACGCCAGGCGTGTCCACGATGTGGCGCTCCGGTTGGCCCGGGAGTGCGACGCGACCGTCGACGAAGATGTCCTCGCCGCGGCGGCGTGGCTCCACGATATCGGACGGCCCCGCGAGCGGGTCGGCGATATCGACGACCACGACGTGTGGGGGGCCACGAGGGCGGCGACCCTGCTCGGGAGCGAGGGGGTCGCGGCCGAGCGGGTCGAGGCGGTCGAACGCTGCATCCGGGCCCACAGCATCCGGTCGGGTTCACCGGAGCCGGAGACCATCGAGGCGAAACTGCTGTTCGACGCGGACAAACTGGACGCGGCCGGCGCACGCGGACTGGTGCGGCTGGCCTGTATCGTCGGCGAGCGGTCGGGCCGGGCCGGCGAACGCTACGCCGTCATCGACGACGCCTCGGTGTCGGACGCGACGGCGCCGGACCGACCGGATATCAGGCTCCTCCACGAGTGGGCCTCGGAGCGCCTGGCACGCTTGCACACCCGTCCGGCGCAGCGCCTCGGCGAGTCGCGGAAACAGTTCATGGACGAGTTCCTCGACCGGTTCGAGCGCGAGGCCGGCCTCGACGGCGATCGCTGACAGAGCGTGCGGTCGAGGTCCGGCGGCTATTCCGCCCCCGAGGCGGCCTCCAGCACCCGCTCGACGTAGAACTCCTGCAGGTCCTCGTCCGGAACGTCGATAGCCTCGCGCGGCGCGTCCAGCAGCACCTCACCGTCGTAGACGATGGTCAGGTGGTCGACGGCCTCGGCGAACTGGCCGAGGTTGTGGGTCGACACCACCACGCCGTGGCCCGCGTCCCGGTAGTCGCCGAGGAACTCCAGCAGCCGGAGCTTCGTCACGTCGTCGAGGTCGCCGAGCGGCTCGTCCAGCAGGAGGTACGCGGGCTCCTTCTGGAGCGCGAGCGCGAGGTCGAGCTTCCGGCTGTACCCTCCCGACAGCTCTCCGGCGATGCGGTCCCGGACCACGTCCAGCCCCAGCCGGTCCAGCACCGTCTCGGCCCAGTCCTCGTCGGCGTCCGCGAGCGCGCCGAACACGTCGAGGTTGTCCGCCACCGTCAGCTGGTCGTAATGCGAGGGGCGCTGGAACGCCGTCCCGAGGCGCACGTCCGGGACGGACACCTCACCGGCCGACGGCTCCACGAGGCCGAGCAACGTCCGCAGGAGCGTCGTCTTCCCGGAGCCGTTCGGCCCGACGAGACAGTGGACGGTGCCCGGTTCGACGGTCACGTCGACCCCGGCGAGCGCCATCACGCGGCCGTACCGCTTGCGCAGCCCCCTGACACGGATGGGGTCGATGGCGGCGGGGTCCGCCGTCGGCATCGGGGTGTCGGCGTCGGTGGTGTCGTCCTCGCTCATCTCAGGCCCTCCGTTCGTAGGCGAGCAGCGAGAGTTTCAGCGGCACGAGCATGGCGAGTGCGAACAGCGCGACGCCACCGAGCCACGGCCCGAACTCGGCGGCCGGGAGGTCACGGAGGCTGGCGCCACGGACCGTGAGCATCGCGTAGTGGGTGGGGACCCGGCGGATGATGTCCCGTCGGAGCGGCGAGAAGAAGCCGACCGGGTAGACCAGCCCCGAGAACCCGAGGAAGGCGAACAGCAGGAGCACGTTGAACAGCCGGCCCGTCGTCCCGAACCCGGAGGCGAACGTCACGGCCGTCGCGATGGCGCCGCACGCCAGGAAGGTCAGCGCGAGCGCGGCGACGGCGGCGGGCGCGAGCAGGCTCACGTCGTAGCCCATCGCCAGCCCGACGGCGTGGAACACGAGCAGCGGCACCGCGAGCAGGGCGGTGAAGAAGGCCAGTTTCCCCGCGACCACCGTATCGAGCGAGGTCTCGACCCGGAGGCGGTCGAGAACGGCCTCCTCGCGGGCGAGGTTGTACGGCAGGTACGCGAACGCGAAGGTGAGGACGATGATGGTGAGGAACGTGGGCAGCAGGTACGACGAGAGCTTGCGCTCCTCGCCGGCGATCTCGCGCTGGACCACCACACGCTTGTCCAGTTGCCGGTTCATCGTGGAGGCGACGACGCTCACGAGCGCCTGCGACGGCTCCCGGTACGGCGTCATGTCGCCGTCGATGGTGACGGTCATGTTCACCCGCTCGACCTCGGGGTCGCCGAGGTCGGGTGGGACGCTGACGACGGCGTAGACGGACTCGCGGTCGAGGTCCCGCATCGCCGCGGCCTCGGAGTCGTACTGGATGGGCTTCGAGAACAGGCGGAACGACGCCGCGACCACGTCGTACTCCTCCTCGGAGACGTCCTCACCGGCCACCACGGCCACGGGCGCGTCCTTCGGGAGGACGTGCTGGAAGAAGACCGACGCCCCGGCGAACGCACCCGGAAGAAGGACGAGCACGAACAGCAGCGCCAGTATCCGGTGGCGGCTCCACAGCAGTTCCTTCCGGAGGATGGTGCGCAGGCTCATGCAGGCTCCTGTCGGGCGGTGTCGATTTCGGGACTGGGCCGGGTGAGCGACTGGGGTTCGGGCTGGTTCCGGAAGAGTCCCCGAACGAGGACCCGGAGCCCTCCAGGGGAGGACTCGTAGTCCGCGAGGAGCGTTCGCCCCTCGACGGTGAAGGCGGCCTTCCGGAGTTCCACCTTCAGCGTTCGGTTCGAGGACTGGAGCAGGTAGAACGACTTCCCGGCACCCAGGATGTTGCGCACGTCGTCGGCACTCTCGGCGTCCTCACTCGTGATGCGGATACGTACGCGGATGTCGGGCGGCGCCGTCCCGTTGGCCGCGGCGGCCGTCTCGTTCAGCGTGTAGCTCGTCCCGACGTACTCGACGGTGCGGACCGCGGGGCCGACGAACGGGTAGTCCGGGACCGTCGCCGGTCGGAACCGGTAGGCGAACCGGACGTAGCCGTCGTCGGTGTCCGCGTAGCGCCGGCGTAGCTCGCCCCCGACCGTCTCGGGTGTGGCCTCCGGGTCGGACCGGGCGATGGCCACGTCGACGGCGTCCGAGACGGCGCTGCCGTTCCCGATGGCGAGGAGGCGTGGTCCCTCGCTCGGAATCGGGCCGCCCTCGCCGCCGTTGTCGAGGACGGCGACCGACGGGCCACGCTCGGAGCGGTAGATGGTGAACCCGCGGCGTGTCTCGGTCTCGAACTCGATGTCGCGGCGGGCGGCGAGCGCGTCGGTGGCGTCGCTCGCGGTCCAGTTCGCCACGACGAGCCGGGCGCCGTACGGCTCGCCGCTCCGGCCGAAGTAGGTGACGTGGCTCGCAGCCGACGCGTTCAGCGACGCGTTCTCCGGTGGGCTGAGCGCAAGCGCCCGGAGGTGCGGCGGGCCGTCGTAGAACTGCACGGCGCTCTGGAAGCGGAGCGAGGCGCGGGTGCCGTTGCTGACGGCGGGGTCCGAGCGGTACTCCGTCGCGTTCAGCGTCCCGACGTAGTCGGCCCCGGCCGGGACGTTCTCGGTCGGCTCGTAGGGCTCGGGGGGCGCCGGCTCGTCGACGAGGAGCACCGCGCCGGCACAGACGCCACCGAGGAGGAGCGTCACGGCGCCGGCGACCGTCAGGGCCAGCCGGTCGGGACTCATCGCGAGCCACCTCGTCGGGGTCGTTTCGGTGGAGAGGAGCGGGCGGCGGGCGGGGAACCTGCCATTGCCGGGCGGTCGTCGGGTCGCGGTTTATGCCTGTCGGGAACCACACCGCTGGAGCCGGGAGACACATACCGGAGCGCCGCGACGGACCGACGATGACGGCGCCCTCCACCCTCAGCCGCCGCGGCGCACTCGCCGCGGGCGGCGGGCTCCTCGCCAGCCTCGCCGCGGCGGGGCTCTCCCCCGACCGAGTCCGCCCGGAGATGCGGCTCGATTCGACCGTCCCCACCGGGTCGTGGCCGGGCCGCAAGCGCGACCCCCGACGGACCGGCTACCAGCCCGTACCGGGGCCACGAACCGGCGCGAGCGTTCGCTGGCGGTTCCTGACGCCACGCGACCCGACCGCCTCGCCGGGCGTGGTGGCGACGCCCGAGCATGTCCTCGCGGTCCGGCCCTCGTCCACGTTCGCACTGCGTCCCGGCGATGGGTCGCTCGCGTGGGAGACGGGCCACCGCGAGCGCGACCTCCTCGGCGACGGGACCAACGAGTTCGTCCAGTCCGGGCCCCAGCTGGCGGCCGGCCACGCGCTCACGGCCGCCGACATCTCCCTGTACGGGCTCGATACCGCGACCGGGAGCGGGGACTGGGCCTACGGGACGAACAGCAGTTTCCGGGAGGTGCTGGCGGTCGGCAACACCGTCTTCTTCGGGTCGCTGATCGGCGACGCCGACCGGCTCGTCGCGCTCTCGGCGGAGACGGGCCTGCCGTACTGGCGGACCGAGACCGTGGCGCGGCCCCTCGCGTATGCTCCCGATGACGGAATCCTCGTCACGGCCCGGAGTCCCGCCGGTGCCGACAACGGCGTCCTCCAGGGGCGCGATGCCCGTTCGGGAGCGGTGGAGTGGACGACCGCGCGCCTCGACCTGCCGTTGTTGGATGCCAGCGCCCCTGCCGTCGGGGACGGCCGCGTCTACGTCGCCAGTGGCCCGGTGTACGCGTTCGATACGGGCGACGGTTCGAAGCTGTGGCGGGCACCGTACGGTACCGACGCCTTCCGCGGTCCCGTCACCGACGGCGACCGCGTCTACGTCACCAGCGAGGGAGGTGTCGCCGCGTTCGACGCGGCCACGGGTGAGGAGCGGTGGACTGCAGACGTACCGGTACAGGGCTTCGCCACGCCCGCCATCGCCGCCGACCGGCTGTACGTCCCCGTCGATGATGGGGTGACCGCGCTGGTGACTGCGGACGGCTCACGGGCCTTCCGGGCGACGTTCCCCGGCGGTCGGCCGTCGGGGCTCGCGGTCGCGGACGGACGCCTGTACGTCCGGAACGAGCGCGGCGTCTTCGCGCTGGAGGGGGAACGATGACCGGCCCGACCGGCCCGACCGGCCCGACCGGCCCGACCGGCCCGACCGACGCTGCCGACCGGCCGGACGAGCCGCCCGGAACCGCCATGCGTATCGGGTACGCCGTTGCGTACTTCCTGTTGCTCGGGTTCTCCGTGGGCGAAGCGGTCAGGGCCGTCACGGAGGCGCTGTTGCTCTCGCCGGCGTTCGGTACCGCGACGGCGGTCGGGTCGGTCGCCACGGCGGCGGTCGCCGGACTCCTCTCGGGGGGACGCCACCCACCATCGACAGGCCGGGTGCTGGCCTTCTCTGCCGTCGCCGTCGTGCTCCGTCTCGGCCTCGGTGCGCTCGTCGGTCCGGCGGTCGGGGACCTCCGTGGCTCGCCGTACGTCGCCGCGGATGCCGGGCTGACCTGGCTCGCCGCCCTGCTGCTGGCGGCCACCGTCGTCTTCGGCGTCGACTGGTCCGGGCCGCGGGAACGGCTCCGTCGGCATCTCGACGGCGACCGTGGAGAGTGACCCGCCGGCGGCCGCGCTGATGGCTGCAACGGAGTCGAGGCTGCGCCGGGGCGGCGACGCGACACCGATTTCACGCCACCGCTCCCACCTTCGGGCATGACCGACACCGAACGCCGCTACGACGCCGTCTTCTGGGACATCGGCGGCGTCATCGTCGAACTCGCCTCGGTACGGGAGGGGTATGCCGCCTTCCTCGCGGAACTGGCCGACGAGTACGACCTCGACCCGGAGCCGACCCGCGAGCGCTGGAAGGCCGCGCTCGGCGAGCACTTCCGTGCCGGGGAGGGGACGGAGTACCGGACCGCCAGCGAGGGCTACCGCGTGGCGACCGAGGCCGTCTTCGAGGCCGCGGGGCGCGACGCGCCGCCCGAATCCGAGTGGCGCCCCATCCTCGACCGCTGCTCGAACGCCACGCTCCGCACGGAACCGGGCGCCGTCGAGACCATCCGCGCGCTCGACGAGGCCGGCGTCTACCAGGCCGTCATCAGCGACGTGGACGCGGCCGAGGCCGAGTCCATGTTCAGTCAGCTCGGCATCGACGAACACTTCGCGCACGTCACCACCTCCGAAGCGGTCGGCTACAAGAAGCCGGACCGCCGGATGTTCGAGACGGCGCTGTCGAAGGCCGCCGAGCACGGTATCGACCCCGAGCAGGGCGTGATGGTGGGTGACCGCTACGGCCACGACATCGAGGGGGCGAGCGCGCTCGGACTCTCGGCCATCGCCTACGGTGAGGACGCGGCCGGCGAGGCCGCAGACCACGTCATCACGGACCTCCGGGGGATCGCCGAGGTCGTCGGAATCGACGGATGATCACACTGCGTCGTCCGAGCCCTCGCACCCGTTCGAGAAAACATCGCTCGCGTGGTTGTCGAGTGACTGGCGCGTCGGTCCCCGGGCCCTCACGGCATAAACGGCCGCTGGTGTGCCGGATAAACGCTTAAGCGGCGCCCGGGGGATTCGCCGGTCGCAATGGACTTCGGAATCGAGGACAGGGTCGCCATCGTCACCGGTGGCGCCGGACGTATCGGAAGCGAGGACTGCCGCGTACTCGCCCAGGAGGGCGCCGACGTGGTCGTGCTCGACGTGGCCCAGGAGAAGGCCGAGAACGTCGCCGACGAGATCAACGAGGGCGAGGAGTACCGCGGCGACGCGCTCGCCGTCGAGTGTGACCTCACGGACCGCGACGACGTCGGGGCGACGGTCGAGGCCATCGAGGAGGAGATGGGGAGCACGGACATCCTCATCAACAACGCCGGGATGGTCGACGCCCGCGACAAGGTCGAGGACTTCGACGACGACATCTGGGACCGTGACATGGCGGTCAACCTCACCGGCGCGTACAACATCACGCGCGAGGTCTACCCCCGGATGAAGGAGCAGGAGTGGGGCCGCATCGTCAACATGTCCTCGATGGCCGGCTGGCAGGGCGGCTTCGGCCAGGCCTCCTACTCCGCGACGAAGGCGGCGCTCATCGGCTTCGCGAAGACGCTCGCGCTGGAGGGCGCCCAGCACGGCGTCACCTCCAACGCCATCGCCCCCTCCATCGTCGTCGGCGCGCTCGCGGACATGGATATCGAGATGCTCGAACAGACCGACGAGCATTTCGCCCGTATCGCGAAGGCCACGCCGATGCGCCAGCTCGGCAAGGAGGAGGACGTCGCGAACATGATCGCCTACCTCTGCTCCGAGCAGGCCAACTACATCACCGGCCAGGTCGTCGGTGTCACCGGCGGCATCGACCTCTTCTCCTTCTAACGCACCTTTTTTGCGCTCGGGTTCCGCGCCTGCGGCGCGGAACCACTCACGCAAAAAATCTGCACCAAAAAACCGGTACTCGGGCGCTTCGCGCCCTCGTACCGGGGAACCGCGCTCGCTGCGCTCGCGCGGATGCAACGGTCTGTTGTTGGTGTCCCGGGCAGTTCTCCGGCCGGCGACGACCGCACTGGAACGGAGGGTCGCTGTCCGACCCAGCCACTGCTGGTGGTCTTAAATCACCCGGCGATTGAATCCACAACGGTCAGGTGGTGGTAACCCGAGGAATGTATCGGATGAGCGAAGTTCCGTTCCCCAGCCAGGCGTGGTTCGACCAGTACAAGGAAGCGATCAACAACGACGAGGAGTACGCCGAGGCGGCGGCCGACTGGGGCGTCGGCTTCGACGGCGACTTCCTCTTCATCACCGAGGGGATGCCCATCGACGACATCGATATGGACGCGCTCCCCGATGAGCTCCGCGAGGAGATGGACCAGTACGTCGACGGCGACACCGGCTACACGCTCGTCGCGCTCGAGGGCGGCGAGTGTACGGACGCCCGCCTCATCGAGGACCCCGACGACGTCGAGGCCGGCTTCATTCTGCGCGCGGACTACGGCGTCTGGAAGGAACTCCTCCGTGGCAACATCGGCGCCATCGACGGCATGATGTCCGGCAAGTTCGAGCTGGAGGGCGACATGAACAAGGTCATGCAGTACTCGCAGGCCGCCGCGCAGCTGACCGACATCTCCGCCAGCATCGACTGCTACTTCGTCGACGAGAAGTACTCGGCGTAGCGACGGGAACTGCTCTCGACAGCGGTCGGCAGCTGTCCGGGAGCGTCTACTTGTACGCGGCAGTTCCGGTCAGCTCCTTCCCGACGATGAGCTTCTGGATCTCGGTGGTCCCGTCGGGGATGGTCATCACGCGGGCGTCGCGGTAGTAGCGCTCGAGCCGACGCTCGGTCTTCAGGCCCTCGCCGCCGAACACCTGGATGGCCTCGTCGGTGACGTCCTTCGAACGCTCACAGCAGTAGCCCTTCGCGAGCGAGGTGAGTCGCCGTGCCTCGGGAGCCCCCTCCTCCAGGGCCTCCGCGGCGCGCCGCGCGGTCTGCCGCGAGGAGACGAGCGCCGCATTCATGTCGTACAGTTTCTCCTGGACGAGCTGGTGGCCGGCGATGGACTTGCCGAAGGTCTCGCGCTCGTCGACGTACTCCAGGGCCTCCTCGAAGGCGGCCTGCATGATGCCGACCGCCATGAACGCCATCCCCGTCCGCATGAACGAGAACGTGGCGTTCAGCGGCTTCTGCCGGGCGAACAGGTCCGTCACGCTCTCCGGGAACGGGACGATGTCGGTCATCTCGTTGCCCTCGGCCATCGCGTTCCCGACGATGTTCATGAGCTTGTTCTCCGGCGGGACCTTGCAGCCGGTGAAGTCCATCCGCGCGTTGTTGACGCCCTTCCACCCGAGTTTCTGGATGGATTCTGCCTCCCAGGGCTGGTGCTCGTAGTCGACGAGGAACATGTCCGAGACGCCCGTCTGCTCGTCCTCTGCGACGACCAGCGCCACGTCGGCGATGCCGCCGTTGCCGACCCACGTCTTCTGCCCCCGCAGCGTGTACATGTCCTCCTCCTCCTCGTACTCGGCGACGACGTTGGGTCGGGCCGTGTCACTGCCGCCCTCGGGTTCGGTGACGGCGAGGCAGCCGATACACTGGCCGTCCTCGAGCCGGGGGAGCATCGTCTCGCGGGTCTGCTCGGACGCGTGCTCGACGAAGACCGCCGGGAACGACATCTGGAGCGCGACGTTCAGCGACGGCCACACACGCGAGATCTCCTCGCTCGCGATGGCGAACCGCCAGAGGTCGCCGAAGTACTCCTGGACCGTGTCGGGGTCGTGGCCGATGCCAAGCTCCCGGAGGTCGTCCATGTAGTCGAGCATCCGGTCGCGGCTCATCGGCCCGTTCCGGTCGAGCTCGTCGACGTCAGGTTCGACCTCGGTTTCGAGGTAGTCGCGCAGGTCCTGCTTGAAGGCCTGCTGGTCCTCGGTCAACTGCATCAGGTCCACCTCCGGACGCGGCGGCGGAGTCGGTTCAGCAGCGGTGCGGCGGTGAAGGTGATGTTCGGTGCCATCGGTGCGCTCACGGGCGGTGGCCCGTCTGATACCATCTAACGGTACCAGATGGATTGGTCCTGTCCCATCAGTTGCGCGGGTCTTTATATTCAACTCCCGGCCCGTTTCCGGGCCTCGGCTCCGATGCCGGTCCGGGGCTCAGCACCCACCGAGAGAATATGCCTGATTCTCGGAATATATCTAGAATATCTCGTCAGAGTGGCTGATTCGACCGAAATGGTGGGCCTAGGAGATGGATCTGGTAACAGGTAGAGAAACCGGGGAATCGTCGGCTACGGTGCCGACAGTGCTTCGGCGTTCGGATGCAGGATGCGATAGTCCCCGGCGTCGACGGCCACGACCGCCCAGTCGTAGTCCGGGGCGAGCGACACGAGCCGGTCCCGTACCGTCGCGGCGTGGTCCTCCTCGGCCACGAAACACCGGAGCCGACCGTGTGTCGGTGCTTCTGACGGGTCGGCGGTCGTCACGTAGACGGTCCGCCACTTGCGCTCCGCGCGCAGTTCCTCGCCCTCTTTCTCGACCTCGTACCCGAGATCGGAGAAGATACTCCGTGCCTCGTCCAGCAGTGGTGTGCTAACGACACCCATTCATTCGGGGGTAACGCTGCTGGTGTGATAAGCTTTTGCACGGGTTCAGCGAACTGGGAACGACTCCGAAGTAAAAGACCGTGCGCGTCGTCACAGCGGCGTCGTTCCCCGGCTAAACGGGGGCCGCGCCGCGGTCACGGCCGAGGTCAGAGATGGGGTCAGAGGTGTGGTGGCTCTATCTCCATCAGCTCGGCCGCCTCGGCAGGCGTCGCGGGTTCGCGTCCGACGTTGCGCGTCATCTCCGCGGCCTTCGCGACGAGTTCGGGATTGGTGGACATCTCCCCGTTCGGGAGGTAGAAGTTGTCCTCCAGCCCGACGCGGATGTTGCCGCCCATCGCCAGCGCCGCCGACACCAGCTGCCACTGTTCGCGAGAGATGCCGATGACCTGCCAGGTCGCGTCGTCGGGGAGCTGGCGGACCTGATGGGCCAGGTTCTCCACCGTCGGCGGGATGCCGCCCAGCACACCCATGACGAGCGAGAAGTTGACGGGCGACTCCAGTTCGCCGTTCTCCACGAACGGTCGGATGTTGCCGATGTGGCCCGTGTCGAAACACTCCAGTTCCGGCTTGACGTCGTTCTCCTTCATGGTGGTGAGGAACTCGCGGATCTCGTTGAACGGGTTCTCGAACACCATGTCGAAGACGAAGTCGTCGCGGTTCTCGCTGTACTTCGCGTAGTTCATCGAGCCCATGTTGAGCGCCGCGATATCGGGCTGGACCTCCTCGATGTACTCCGTCCGGGACTCGACCGGCTCGTGCATCGCGCCCGTCGAGAAGTTGATGAGGATGTCCGTCCGCTCGCGCACCTCGTCGTAGATCTGCTGGTAGATGTCGGTGTCGAACGTCGGTGAGCCGTTCTCGGTGCGGGCGTGGATATGTGCGACGGCAGCGCCGTTCTCGCGGGCGGCGGCGGCGTCCTCGGCGATCTCCTCGGGGGTGTAGGGAATCGCCTCGCACTGGTCGCGCGTGGTGAGCGCGCCGGTGAGCGACGCACTGATGATTGCCTTGTCCGGGTCGTTGCCTTTGACGGATTCCTGCTCGATTGCCATTGTGGTGTCGTGGGGGAGTCGTGGTGGTTAGCGGGCGATGCTTCGGCAGGGCGGTCTCAGCGACCCTTCCAGTCCGGCTCGCTGTCGGTGAGGAACGCGTTGATGCCCTCCTCGGTGTCGTCGCTCATCGCGATGAGCGAGATGATCTCGCGCATGTACGAGAGCGCTTCGTCGAACCCCATGTCGCGCTGGTTGTAGTAGGACTGTTTGCCAACCTCGATCATGACGGGCGAGGAGTTGGCCAGCGAGTCGACGAGGTCGTCCAGTTCCTCCTCGAAGTGGTCCGCTTCGACGACCTCCGTGACGAAGCCGATCTCGTAGGCCTTCTCCGGGTCGATGTGCTCGCCCGTAAACAGCAGGTGCAGCGCCTGCTTCTCGTTGACCGTGCGCATGATGGGGACGAGCGCCTGCGCCGGGAACAGACCGATGTCGACCTCCGGAGTGCCGAAGGTGGCGTCGTCGCTCGTGAGGATGACATCGCACGCGGCCGCGAGGCCCATCCCGCCGGCGAGACAGTACCCCTCGACGGCCGCCACGACGAGCACGTTCGCGTCGACGATGGCCTCGATGAGGTTCGCCATCCCGGAGAAGCCGTCGCGGTACGCCATCGGACCCTGACCCATGTTCGAGGCCATCCCCTTGATGTCGCCGCCGGCACAGAACGTGCCACCGGCACCGCGGATGACGACCACGCGGGTCCCGTCCTCGGAGGCCGCCGCGAGGGTGTCCTCCAGCCCGCCGATGACGGCGTCGTTCAGTGAGTTCCGGTCCTCGTACCGGTCGATGGTGGCGCGCGCCACCAGCCCGTCGTCGCTGACGGAGACGTCGAGGTCCTCGTTCGACAGTTCGTCGGCGTCTACCATGTGTCCGGGCTTGCGACGGGTTACCACTATACGATTTCGGAACACCGAAAATAGACCACTCGTTGAACCGTGAGTGGGTTGCTAGCCGTTTACTCGCCGGGCCACTTCGGGAAGTCGTCCGATTCGCCGCCGTCCGAGGCGGTTCGCTCCTCGGGCGGCTGGAACTGGTCGTGTCCGTCGCCGCTGGCGTCCACGACGCTCTGGTCGGGGTCCACGTCCTCCGTGCCCCGAGGCACGTCGGCCGGGTCGTCGTCCAGCGCCGCCGTGCTCGCGCCACCCGCCGACTCCTCGTCGGCCTGAACCGCCTCGGCGTCGATGAACTCCGCGTCGTCGTCCGGCGCGAGCACGTCGCCCGCCGATGCAGTGTTCTCGGCCGCGGATGCCGGGGAACGCGCGCCCTCTGTGCTCGTCGTCTCGTTCTCGGCCTGGCGCCCATCCGCACTCGGTGTGGATGCATCCTCCCGGCCATCATCACCGGCCCGTTCGGTACCAGCCCGTTCGGCACCGGTCGCGTCGGAGGGCTCACCTTCGTGCTCGTGGCTCTCGACGAACGCCGCCTCGACCGCCTCGATGGCCGCCGCGAGTTCCGCCTCCGAGAGCCGGTCGCCGTGTGCCTCACGGAGATGGGCGGCGAGCCGACAGCCGTACCGTCCCCGGCCCGCGTGTGCGACGAGGTCGGCCTGTCGGAGCGTCCGGTTCCGGCTGTACGCGCGGGTCCGGTTGCCGTCACCGCCCGCCGCGACGTGGGCGTCGACCGGGTCGGTGGCACCGTGTTCGCGATAGTGGGCCAGCATCCGCCGGGTCACCTCGTCGAACCCGCGGATGGTCGCTTTGACCTCGCGCACCACCTCGCGCTCGAAGCCGGGGTCGGAGGCCTCGACGACAGTCTCGACGGTCGACGACTCGTCTGTCGTGGTAGCTGACTCCGCGGCGTCCGCGCTGAACTCCGGCCAGCCGTCGTCACCGCCGTCCGCTCCCGGGACGCTGGTGCTGTTGCGTTGCGGAGCGTCGGGTGTCGATGCCGACTCGGACGACCACGACGAGGTGTCCGTGGTATCGGCCGCCGCCTCCCGTTCCGTGGCATCGGCCGCCGTCTCGTCGGTAGCGGTCCCTGCTTCGGTCAGCGCCTCGAATGCTGCGTCGATCTCGGCCGCGGTACTCCCGGCTGAGGCGTTGCCCGTATCGCTCGCCGCGCTACCGGACGGTTCACCTTCGTCGCTCGACGGCTCCTCGTCCTCCTCCGGCCATCCGGGTGGCGCCGTCGTCTCCGTCTGTGGCTCGTCCGGCGCCGGGCTGCCCTCGCCTGGGGCGGCGCTGTCCTGCTCCGGCGTAGATTCCGCGAGTGCCTCCGCCTCGGCCTCGAGGTACTCGTCGGTCGGGTTGGCCGGCCGCCGGGTCGCCTCCACGTGCTCGCCCCGGAGCGCCTGCTTGCGCCAGTCGTCCATCTCGGTCTGGGTGCCGACGGTCACGTCCGTCCGGAAGGCGCGGCCGGAGGCGTGCTCGATCATCGCCCGCGAGAACCGCTCGGCCATCTTCGAGAGGTCCTTCGCCTCGGCGAGCTGCTCTTCGAGCTCCTCGATTCGCTCGTCCCTGTCGGCGAGCTTGCGCTCGAGCTCCTGGATGCGGGACTCGCGGCGCTCCTCGGCCTCCGAGATGGCCTCGAGGTCCTGGACGAGGTCGCTGCTGACGGACTTGAGTTCCGGGCGCTCGAAGTCGTCGAGCCCGGGGGTCGCACCGGCGTCGAACGTCTCCTTGCGGTCGAACTGGACCCGCCGCACCCGCTCGGACCAGTCCGTCAGCACGAACGCCTCGCCGTCGTCCATGCCCTCGATGGCGTCGGCGTACTCCCGCCCGAGGATGCGGCTGACGACCTTGGTGTCGTTCTCCCAGGTGAGGCGGTGCCAGACGAGCCAGTCACACTGCGTGATGAAGTCCTTCTTCACGTCGGCCGGGCGCTGGGAGACGCCGACCACCCCCAGCCCGTGCTTGCGGCCGCGCTTGGCCGCCTTGATGAGCATCCGCCCGCACTCGTCGAGCCCACCGCCCTCCGGAATGTACTCGTGGACCTCCTCCACGACGAGCAGGAAGGGCTGCTTGAGCTTCTTCTCCTTCGCGAACAGGTTGCGCGCCACGGCGGTCAGCAGGTCCCGGGCGTCGGACTCGTCGAGGAACGAGGAGACGTCGAGGATGATGGGGACGTTCTGTTCGAGGGCGAGTTCGGACAGTTTCCCCGCGTGCTCCTCGTTGACCACGAGGTCGCACTCCTCGTCGGCGCCGACGTGAAGAATCTCGTATTCTTCCTTCAAACCATAATATTCGCCATCTATATCGACAATCATCACGGGTAACCCCCTATCAAGCAGCTTTTCGATGACAACGCTCGCTGTATTCGACTTGCCCCCGCCGCTCTTTCCGGTCACGAACCCGCGCCCGGTCATCAGCTCCACGACCGGGAGTTCGACGTTGTTCCCGGCTGGCGCGTCGGCCGCGACGCCCTCGCTCGTCTCGCCGACCCGAATCGCTTCGGTGTCCTCGTCGCCCATGTTGTTACGAGCGGGGTGCTCCGGGCACAAGAACCCGCGTCAGACGGACGACCGACGCGGCTCGAACTGGCGTGTCCCGGCTCTTCTCGTGTCGCGGGAAGTGGAACGAAGTTTAAGACATAGCCGGCAATACACGCCGCTGATGTCACAACAGGAGTCCCAGCCGAACCTTGCGAACTACGAGCAGGAGTACGAGTCGTTCGAGTGGGACCGGCTGTACGCCGAGGCCGACTGGTCCGCACCGGACGAACTGAACATCGCGCACGAGACCGTCGACCGCCACGCCGAGGCGACGCCCGAGCGGACAGCCCTCCAGTACGTCGGTGCCGATGGCGAGGAGGAGACCGTCACCTTCGCCGACCTCGCGGCGGAGTCGAACCGCTTCGCCAACGTCCTCGACGAGTACGTCGAGCGGGGCGACCGCGTGTTCTCGTACATGCCCCGGGTTCCCGAGCACTACGCCGCGCTCATCGGGACGCTGAAGACCGGCGCCGTCTGGGGCAGTGTCAACGAGCGGTTCGGTCCGGACGGTATCGCTTACCGGCTCGGCGACTGCGACGCGAAGGTGGTCGTCACGACGACGGGCAACCGCGACACCGTCGCCGAGGCGATGGAGCAGATTCCCAGCGTCGAGCAGGTCATCGTGGTCGACAGCGAGGAGGGTGAGGCCAGCGAGGGCGATATCGACTACCACGAGGCCGTCGACGCCGCGGACGACGAGTTCGAGACCGTCCGGACCAGCGGTGACGACGACGCGCTCCTCTACTACACCTCGGGCACGACCGGCCCCGCGAAGGGCGTCCGCCACAAGCACCGCTGGGTGGCCGGCGTCGCTGCCACACAGCAGTTCGCCGTCGACCTCGAACCGGGCGAGGATCTCTACTGGTCCACCGGGGACCTCGGGTGGCTCACCGGCCCCATCAACACGCTCGGCGCGTGGTTCTGGGGCACCTCGCTGTTCACCTACGAGGACGAGTTCGACCCCGAGGAGTGGGCTGCGCTGCTCGATGAGTACCCCATCACCGTCCTGTTCTCGGTCCCCACCGCGTACCGGATGCTCCGCGAGCACGAGTCCGTCCTGGGCGGGGTCGACCTCGACCTCCGGCACGCGCTCTCCATCGGGGAGCCCCTCTCCGCGGGTGTCGTCGAGTGGGGCGAGGAGACGATGGGCGTCACCATCCACGACACCTACGGACAGACGGAGACGGGGAACATGATAATCAACAACTACCCGTCGATGGAGCTGAAGCCGGGCAGCATGGGCCGCCCGCTGCCCGGCGTCGAGGCGGCCGTCGTCGACCCGGATACGGGTGAGGTACTGGACCCGGGCGAGACGGGTGAGATCGCCGAGCGCGGCGACTACCCCTGCTTCTTCGCCGGCTACTGGGAGAAGCCCGAGAAGACCGCCGACTGCTTCGTCGACGGCCCCGACGGGGAGTGGTACCTCTCCGGTGACCTCGGCCACGTCGACGAGGACGGCTACTTCTGGTTCGAGGGGCGCGCGGACGACGTCATCATCTCCTCGGGCTACCGCATCGGCCCGTTCGAGGTCGAGTCCGCACTCGGCGAGCACCCCTCGGTCGCCGAGGGGGCCGTCGTCCCCAAGCCGGACCGCCAGCGCGGGACCATCGTGAAGGCCTACATCCGGCTGGTCGAGGGCACCGAGGGAACCGACGAGCTGAAGGAGGATATCAAGGAGCACGTCCGGAACGAACTCGCCGCCCACGAGTACCCCCGCGAGATCGAGTTCGTCGACGAACTGCCGAAGACGGTCACCGGGAAGATCCGCCGGACGGAGCTGCGCGACCGGACCGAGGACCCGACCCAGGACTGAGCTGACTGGTGACGCGAGGCCGCACCTACTCGGCGGCCGGTTCGCTGTAGCGGCTGTAGAGGAGCGCGAACCCGACGAACACCAGCAGCGCGCCGAGACCGGCACCGACCCAGTCGCCATACGGGATGCCGGCCTCGCGGAGGGTCCAGCCGACCGCACCGCCGCCGGCGAACATCGCCGCGATCACGGCGAATCCAAGCAGGAACCGACCCAGGAACGTCTCTTCAGTGGAGGGCGTCGACATGGTTCGAGGCTCGTCGCTACCCGGCATATGTCTTTGGGGAGTGTCATCCCCGGGCAGTCTGTGAGCGGGACGCACCTCGAAGGGGGACCGGGGCCGTCGAAACGTGGTACCCTTCGGGCGCGGCACCGTGACGGTACACGCTGGCGACCCGACGCGCTCCGACGACGCTCACTCCGCCCGCACGACCCAGTGGTCCTCGTCCAGCCGTTCGAGCCGCGACTCCTCGCGCATCCGGACGATGTAACCGGTCGGCTGGCGCTCGGTCTCGTGGGCGGCGTCGACGCGGACCAGATTGCCGATGACCTGTGCGGAGGGTGGTTTCTGGGCCGCGCCACAGTCGTAGATGGTGAGGAACTCGTTCCCGTCGTCGGTCTCGTAGACGATGATGTGGGCGTGCCGCGGAAGCCGCCACGCGTCCTCGCCGGCCACGGGGAGTTTGTTCACACGGACTGTCGGTCGGCCGTCGCCGAAAGGCCGTCGGTCATCGAACCGATCGCCGACCCGTCACTCCTCACGGCTCCCTGCGGTCGCCGTTCGGTCGTGGGCCCTCGCTCCGCCCGGTCCCACTCACTCCTCCTCGGCGAACT
Organism: Haloglomus halophilum; assembly: GCF_024298885.1. Classification (GTDB taxonomy): domain Archaea; phylum Halobacteriota; class Halobacteria; order Halobacteriales; family Haloarculaceae; genus Haloglomus; species Haloglomus halophilum. The sequence goes on along the minus strand of NZ_CP101166.1, from coordinate 4,015,679 downwards.
CCGGGAGCCGGGTCTGTCCCCGACGGACGTGCCAGGTGGAGTCCTCCTCCGCGCCGTCGTCCGCCGTCCCGTGCTCCCAGCCGCCGATGGTCGCCTGCTCCGCCTCGGTCGGAACCTCCTCGTCCGGCGAGGCGTCCGCCGCTTCCGACTGGTCCGGCTGGCCGCGAGCGGCTGTCCCGGCTCCGTCCCAGCTATCGATGGTCGCCTGCTCGGCCGCCGTGAAGTCGAGGTTCGACACCCGGACGCCGAGCTTGCGGACCTCGGCGTCGTCGAACTCGTCGAGGAGGTCCAGCGCGACGGCTTCCACGAGGTCGTGGTCGTCGACCGGTCCCGAGAGCGACCGAGCGCGCGTGTTCACGTCGAACGGCGGCTGGACGACCTTGATGCCGATGGTGCGGTAGAGGGCGTCCTTCGCCCGGGCGCGCTCGCTCACGTCGGCCGCGAGCGAGCGCACGAGGTCGCGTTTCGTCTCGGGGTCGTCGGTCGCCTCCAGCGCGGACTCGCTGGAGAGGCTCTTTGGCCGTCCCCGTGGCTCGACCGCGCGGTCGTCGCGTCCCCGCGCACGGTCGTACAGCTCCCGGCCCCGCTCGCCGAACTCGCGCTCCAGCTCGACGGGGTCCGCCTCGGCCACGTCGCCCGCCGTCTCGATGCCGCGCTCGCGCAGCGTCCGGGCCGTCACCGGCCCCACGCCGTGCAGGTCGTCGACGGGGATGGGCGCGAGGAACTCACTGACTGCGTCGGGACGGACGACGACGAGGCCGTCGGGTTTGTCGTGGTCGGAGGCGATCTTCGCGGTCGACATGTTCGGCGCGACGCCGACGCTCGCGACGACGCCGACCTCCTCGCGGATGCGTTCGCGAAGGTGCTCGACGGCCTCGCGAGCGCCGTCCCAGCCCTCGGGTGTGAGATCGAGATACGCCTCGTCGATACTCACCTCGCGGACGGTCTCGGCCGCCTCGTGGAGGATGGCCTTCACCTCGGCCGCGGTCTCCTCGTAGAAGGTCATGTCCACGGGCCGGTAGAACCCCGACTCGTCGGAATCGGGCGCATCCTCGGCCTCGGGGTCGGCTTCGGCGCGCCGTGGCAGCCGTTCGAGCGCCTGCTCGATGGGCATCGCGCTCTCGACGCCGAACTCCCGGGCCTCGTAGGAGGCGGTGGCGACCGCGCCGATGGTGTCGCCCGGCTCGTAGCCCATCCCGACGACGACGGGCTCGCCTTCGAGTTCGGGCTCGCGGAGGCGCTCGCAGGCCGCGTAGAAGCAGTCCATGTCCACGTGCGCGACCACGCGGTCCTCGGGCTCGGGCGCCCCCGGGAGTTCCGCGCGTTCGGGCATCTATGCGGGTCCATGGGGGTCGGGGGGTCTGAAGCTTGGCACCCCGGAGTGGAAGTGGAACGGAATGGAGATTTCACTTTAGAATCCATTTCCTATACTTGTGGAGGCATTATCTTAGCAAAGTTTGATTTTCTTGTATTATGGGCCTTGTAATGATTGGATGTTCCCTGATGACTGGTCTGTCGACATCAGGAACACCTACGAAGCCCTCGCGCTCTCGACCACTCGCGGCGCCCTGCGGTCCTTACGTCGCCGGGGGCGGAGTCGAGAGCGCGAGGGCTTCGTAGGCGTCTCCATCACCGCTACCAACCCGTGAGAACGCGCGAGGGACCCGAACCCGACAGCCAGGTACACAACATCCAGCCACCCATCTGCCGGAAGGCCTTTGACCCGAACACGGCTATCGGATGTATGACGATTTTCGGCGCGATTCGTGCTGTCGCGGACGCTCCCCGGAGCGGCGACGGCCCGGTCGACTGGGATGGGGCTGCAGAGGCGGCCAAGGCGACGGTCAGCCCCGGCAACATCGAGCTGACGCCGGCCGAGCGCGAGGGGTACGCGACCGACGTGCGCGACGCACGTAACCGCGTCCGTGACGTGACGGGGCTGGGCTTCGACCTCCCCGAGACCGTCGAGGTCCAGCATCGTCACCACTGGATCGACGCCAACATCGCGACCTTCCGGCGCGTGATGGAGCCGCTGGCGGAACTGGAGACGGACGCCTTCGGCATCGCACGCACGACGAACACCGGGTCGATGGCCGTGATGCTGAGCTTCCTCGCGAACAACGTCCTCGGGCAGTACGACCCGCTGCTGCTCGCCGACGGGGACGACCACGCGCTCTACTTCGTCCATCCCAACATCGAACGCGTGGCCGAATCGCTCGACGTGGAGACCGAGCGGTTCCGCCGCTGGATCGCCTTCCACGAGGTGACCCACGCCGCCGAGTTCGGTGCCGCGCCGTGGCTGTCCGAGCATCTCGAGACGCGGATGGAGAGCGCCGTCGACGACCTCACGGAGGGGAGCCTCAACCGCGACGCTATCGGCGAACTCGACACCGTGATGACCTCCGTCGAGGGGTACGCCGAGCTCGTGATGGACCGCGCGTTCGACGACGAGTACGAGGACCTGCGCGCGAAGCTGGAGGCCCGGCGCTCCGGTCGCGGGCCGCTCTCGAAACTCCTCCGCCGCCTGCTCGGCCTCGGGATGAAGCGCCGGCAGTACGAGCGCGGCAAGGCGTTCTTCGACGCCGTCGCCGACGCCCGGAGCGTCGAGGCCGCCGGGGTCGTCTGGTCGGACCCGGACCTGCTGCCGACGGACGAGGAACTCGACAACCCCGAGCAGTGGCTGGCCCGGGTGCCCGAGGCCTGACCCGAGGCCTGACCCGGGGACACCCCCCGTTCGATAGTCTGGCGGGCACCGGCCCACTAATCCGCCGACAATGTCGGTGAGAACTCAGAAGCGGCCGCTCACGACTTCTCTCTGTTCCGCTCAGTCGTCGCCGGCAGCCGCCTCGGGTTCGGCGTCCGCGACGCCTAGCTCGCCCGCACGTTCCAGGTCCTCCAGGTAGCTGTCGGCGTCGATGGCGGCCTTGCAGCCCATCCCGGCGGCCGTGACAGCCTGCTGGTAGTGGTAGTCCACCACGTCGCCGGCGCCGAAGATACCCTCGACGGCGGTTCGGGTCTGCCCGCCGCCGTCACCGCCCAGCGTCTCCAGGTAGCCCTCGTCGTCCATCTCGACGCCCGTGCCTTCGAGGTAGTCGGTGTTCGGCGTGTGACCGATGGCGTAGAAGACTGCCCCCACGTCCATGTCGAACTGCTCGGTCCCGGGGTCGTCGAGGTTGTCCTTCGGGTGGCCGGCCTCGTTGCGCGCGAGCGTGACGTGGTCGACGCCCTCGGCCTGGGTGCCGTGGATCTCCAGAAGCTCGGTGTTGCGCATGATCTCGATGTCGCCGGCGTCGACCTTCTCCATCACCCGCTCGACCCAGTAGTCCTCGGCGCGGAACTCCTCGCGGCGGTGGGCGAGATAGACCGTGTCGGCGAACTTCGTGAGGAAGTGGGCCTCCTCCATCGCGGCGTCGCCGCCGCCCACGACGAGCATGTCCTCGTCGCGGAAGAACGCGCCGTCACACGTCGCACAGGTCGAGAGCCCGTAGCCCATCATCGTCTCCTCGCCGGGGACACCGAGGGTGCGCGCCGACGCGCCGGAGGCGGCGATGAACGCGTCCGCCGTGTAGACGGTGCCGTCCTTCAGCTCGACCAGGAACGTGTCGTCCGCGCGCTTCTCGACGTTCGTGACGATGCCGTGGTCGATCTCGGCGCCGAACTGCTCGGCCTGCTCCTTCGCGTTGTTGATGAGGTCCGGACCGGAGATGCCCTCCGGGAAGCCGGTGTAGTTGGCCACGTCGGTCGTCAGCGTGAGCTGCCCGCCGGGCTCGTCGCCCTCCAGCACCAGGGGCTCGTTGTTCGACCGGCCGGCGTAGATGGCCGCCGTCAGCCCGGCCATCCCCGTGCCGGCGATGATGAGCCGCCGGTGTCGAATCTCGTCGTCGCTCATACTGCCGGGTAGGCCGCGAAGGCGTAATAAATCACGCCCCTCCGGCACCGCCCGCGCACACGTACGGCATCGGAACCGCCTGACCGGGGGCCGACCCAGAGCGGTGGCACGGGCCGGTGGAACGTGGCACACGATTAAATCCCTACCCGTGCAAGCTTCGATTATCGCCATGTACGACGACATCCTGGTCCCAACCGACGGCTCCCCGGGCACAGACCGCATCGTGGAACACGCGGCAGCGCTGGCCGACCAGCACGGTTCGACGCTCCACCTTCTGTACGTCGTCAACACCGCGTCGTTCGCCAACCTCCCGATGGAGTCCTCGTACGAGGGGATCGCCTCGATGCTGGAGCAGGAAGGCGAAACCGCGCTGGACGACGCGGCGGAGACCATCGAACGCGTCGCCCCCGACGTGACGGTCGAGCGCGCCATCCGCGAGGGGTCGCCCGCGCCAGAGATCGTCTCGTACGCCACGGAGAGTGGGTGTGACCTCATCACGATGGGGACCCACGGTCGGGGCGGTATCAACCGCCTCCTGCTCGGGAGTGTCGCCGAGCGTGTCGTCCGGAAGTCGCCGGTTCCCGTGCTGACGGTCCGGGTCGGCGAGATTCCGGACGAGTCCGACGAGTAGCCGGCCAGGAGTCGTCGATGCGCCGTCGCACGTTCCTCGCCGCCGGTGCCGTGACGGTGACCGCCGGGTGCGGTCGGACCCTCCGCTACGCCGACGAGTTCGAGGGGACGCCGACCGACACCGGGACGCCGACCTACTCGCCGGGTGGGTCGTTCTGGGAGGGGCCGCTCTGGGTCCGCGCCATCAACGGCCGGCCCGACACCACCGCGACGTTCACCGTCACCGTCGAGCGGCTCTCCTGTGGGGCGCGGCCGACGGCCGACGGGTCGGCCTGCGACGGTCCCGGTGGGACGGTGTACGAGGGGTCGCTCCGTGCGCCGGGGTTCGACACCGGCGACGACGGCTCGTACTCCGGGATGAGCGTCTCGCTCGTCTTCGGTGACGGCGAGGACCGCACCGTCGTCCCGGGCCCCGAGTTCGCCGCCGCCGAGGATATCGTGACCGAGCAGGGCGACTACCGGGTCACCGTCGAGGCCGCCGACCAGCGCCGTGTACTCGGCGTCCGGGCACACGCCGGCGTCCGCGGCATCGAGACCGGACTCTCCATCGACGGGGAGCTGCTGCTGGAGGCCGAGACCGACCCGGCCAGCGGCGCCTTCTCCGACCCGGGGACGGTCACCGGGAGCGGGACCCCCGGCGACCGCGACCGGCCGACCTGACCTGCCACCCTCACGCCCGGCTCACTCCGCGGGGCGCAGGTGCTCGCAGTCGCCGGCGGAGACGCGCCGGGTCCCCTCGTCGGTCTCCACGACGAGCGTGCCCGGGAACTCGATGTCGACGGCCTCGCCGACCACCTCGCCGCCGGGCGTCTCCACGCGCACGCGCCGGCCGAGCGTGCTGGCGTACTCGCGCCACGCCGGCAGGACGCGCTCGGGGGCCGCGCGGAGCTCGTCGAACGTCTCCAGCAGCCGCTGGACGAACAGTCGCCGGGGAACGTCCGCCTCGTCGGCCCCGTGGCCGGCGCGCTCGCGAGCGGCCCGGAGGGTCGTCGCGTTCGCCTCGGGCGGCAGGTCGCTCTCGTCGAAGTTGACGTTCACGCCGATGCCGACGACCACCCACGAGACGCGGTCGGCCTCGCCCTCCATCTCCGTGAGGATACCACAGAGCTTGCGCTCCTCGGCGTCCTCGCCGTCGCCGACCGGTACGAGCACGTCGTTGGGCCACTTGATGCGCGCCTCGACGCCGGCCTCGCGGGCCGCCCGCGTGACGGCCACGGCGGCCGCGAGCGTGTAGACGGGCACCTGCGCGGGCGGCAGGTCCGGGCGGCAGAGGACCGAGAGCCAGACGCCGCCCGCCGGCGAGGACCACTCCCGGTCCAGTCGCCCCCGGCCGCCGGTCTGCTCGGCCGCGACGACGACGGTGTCCGTGGCCCCGTCGGCCGCCAGCTCGCGGGCCCGCTCGTTGGTCGACCCCAGTGAGTCGTGGAACTCGACCTCGAACGGGGCCTCGAGGCCGTACTCGATGGCAGCCCCCCCGTACTCCGGGATGGACTGGAGGACGTACCCCTCGTCGGTCCCCTCGACCTCGAAGTCGGCCTCGCGGAGCGCCTCGACGTGTTTCCAGACGGCGGCCCGCGAGACATCGAGTTGCTCGGCCAGCTCCGGCCCCGTCACCGGGCCGTCCGACAGTGCGTCCAGCACCCGCCTCCGTGTCTCCTGCATACGCGCCGCTACAGGGGGATGGGTTGTAATGGTAGCCCGCGCGACGAAGCAGCGCCGCGGGCCGTTCGCCGGCCCTCACTCGCCCGTGTCCGCCGTCTTCCGTCCACCGTCTACCGCCCGCCGTCTACCACCCGCTGCCTACTGTCCGCCGCCGGCGCTCTCCGGGGCGGAGTCGTTCGCGCTGTCCGCGTTCTGGAGCGCTCCGAGGAGCTGCTGGCGCAGGCCGCGTGCCTCCTCGACATCGGCCCGGAGCGCGTCCACGTCCTCGCGGAGTGCCGCACGCTCCTCGCTGGCTTCCTCGACCGACTCCCGCGCCGCCGCCACCTCCTCGCGAAGGTCCGCGACCTCGGCCTGGAGCTCCTCGGCGGCCTCGGCGGCCTCGGTCGCCGTCGCCGCCACCGACTCGACCGTTCCGGTGTCCTCGATGAAGTCGGCCAGCGCGTCCTCGTAGGCCTCGAACGCCGAGAGCCGCGACTCCAGCTGCTCCAGCCGGACCGTCACCGTCCCGCCGTGGCCGCCCTCACCATCGTCGTCCTCACCGCCACCGTCGAGCCCGAGCGCGCGCCGGACCGCACGCCGGTCGGCCTCGTCGGCGGTCGCGAGCCGGTCGGCCAGCTCGTCGACCCCCGCCCCGGCGGCTGCCGTGGTCCCGGTCGTCTCCTCGACGTGGGACGCGTCGACCGTCGAGCCGTCGGCGTCGGTCTCCTCGGTCGCCCCGCGTTCCTCGTCCGTCGTCCCCTCCCCCTCGCCCGCTTCCGTGGCATCCGGTTCGGGCGGCGACAGGTCCAGCTCCGGTGGCTCCTCGTCGGTGGTGTCGCCGTCCGCCGAGAGCGTATCGTCCGCCGCGCCGTCGAGCTCGGACTCCACGGCGGCGACGGCCGCTTCCAGTCCGGAGCCGGTGTCCTCGGGGGTACCCCGGGGTGCCGGAGTGCCCTCGGAACCGCCCGCCTCCACCGTTTCCGGGCCGCCGTCCGTCGCGGTCGCCCCGGGCGTACCGTCCCCGTCGTCGGAATCGTCCCCGATGACCTGCCGGACGGACTCCGCCAGCGCGCCGTCGGTGTTCCCGACGAGCGCGGGGCCGTCATCGTCCCCTTCGTCGGTCCCGTCGTCGGCCGGTGTCTCGCCGGCTGCTGTCGTCGGCTCCTCGGCCCCGGGGGTGGGCTCCGCGTCGCCGTTGTCCGATTCCGTCGCTGTCGCGTCCGGTTCCGGGACCGCCGTGGAATCGGCCGTCGCCATCGCGTCCGGCCCCGCCTCAGACGTGGTCTCGGCCGCCGCCGTCTCGGCGTCCGACAGCTCCGGCTCCGGGAACGTCGGCAGGCGGTCCGGTGCCTCGGGCAGTTTCAGCCCAAGGACGTACTCCACGGCCTCGTCGGTGGGGACCGTCCCGGTCCCGGTGACCGTCTCATCGTCGACCGACCACTCCCCCGGTGCCGCGTCGGTCCGGAAGCCGACATCGGCCACCGCCAGCTCATCCGGGAGGGTCTGTGTCAGGTCGATGGCGGCCGGCGCGCCGGTCTCGGTGGTCAGCTCGTAGGTGACCACGATACCGCGGTCCAGGCGCTCGACCGTCCGGTCGAGTGTCACCGGAAGCTCGTCGGTCCCGTCCCCCGCGTCCCGCTCTGTCGAGCCAGTCGCACTGGATGACATACCTCCGAACAGCCGTCCCAGGGTGATGTACCGTTGGCGTACCCCCGTGTGGCCGCGAGTCCCCGGAATCGGACGGGCGTTTATGTCAGACGCTCGTCTGCCGGAAGCAGCCGGACCGGCGGCACACGTTTTATGCGTCGGCGTGGCCAACCCCTGGTATGGTCCAGTGTGAGATGTGCGGGACCGAGACTGGCGCCCCGAAGACGGTGAAGGTCGAGGGTGCCGAACTCGATGTCTGTGCCGACTGCGCCGACTTCGGGACCGAGGTCCGCACCGAGAGCAGTTCCAGCGGGTCGACGAAGTACTCGACATCGTCGTCCTCGTCCTCGTCCAGTTCCGGCGGGGGCGGTTCGAGCTCCAGCTCGTCGTCCTCGGGTGGCGGCTCCTCGAAGGGGCGCCGCCGGGACATGTTCGACGACATGGACGAGGTCGTGCAGGATTACGACCAGCGTATCCGCTCGGCCCGGGAGTCCGAGGGGCTGAGCCAGGAGGAACTCGCGAACCAGCTCAACGAGAAAGCCAGCCTCATCCGCAAGCTGGAGCGCGGTGATGTCCTCCCCAGCGACTCCGTCCAGAACAAGCTCGAGCGCGCCCTCGACATCACGCTGACCGAGGGCGGCGACGACGGCGAGACGGAGTGGGAGGGGAGTTCCTCGGCCGGGACCACCACGCTCGGCGACGTGGTCAAACGCAAGGACTGACCCGGCTTCCCCACTCGTATCGAGCAGTCAATAGCCCTCCTAGCAGCGTTTTTCTCCCCCGCCCCGGGAGCCGCTGATGATGCCAGCGTCCCGCCGACAGGACCCGGAGGACCCGAGTGACCGGGCCCCCGCCGCGCCCCTCGCCTCCACCCTCGTGGCGTACTCGAGCCGCCCCGACCGCCGAACCATCTACCCGCCCGGAACGACGAGCGTCGCCCGGATGTCGACCTGGCTCACCGCCGACGCGGATGCCTTCGTCGACCTCGAGTCGATGCGATAGCACGACACGGTGCCGGCGTCCCGACGGTTTCCCCGTTCGCGGTGCCCCGTACGGCTACACCCGTTCGACCGTGTCCGCCCGCGCGAGGTACTGCTCCCGCCCGTCGGGGAGCGGTTCGTCGAGCGCCACCGCGACCAGCGGCTGCCCGTACTTCGCCGTGTACGTCGTCCGGAGGACCGTACCCGTCCGCTGCTGCCCATCCACGGTCACCGCGACCGTCGCCCCGTCGAGGTCGGTCATGGACGGGTATTCGCCCCGACCCGTAAATATCAAGCGCCAACGCCTTACCCGGCGGCCCGAACCTCCTACCAACTCGCGGTCGTGCGGGGAGCGACCCCACCCGACCGTGGGGGAAGGGACACGGGACGCATGTCGATGAACGAACCGAACGAGACGGGTGAACAGTGGACGAACGATGGAAGCGCCGCGAGCGAGGCGGGGGACGCGACCGGCGAGCCGGCGGCCGAGGAACTCCCCCAGCTCGCGAGTACCCTGGTACGGTACGACGGTGAACCCGACCAGGTGACGGTCTACCCGCCGGGGATGAGCAGCATCGAGCGGATGTCCACCTGGATCACGGTCGACGCCGACGACTGTCTGGAGCCGTCGGAGATGCGGTAACGGCTCCGGACGCGGTCGTGTCGGGGCCGCGGGGCGCTCCCCGCCGGTCCCGAAGCGGTATCTACTTGCGCCGAGCGGCCGGGCTGCCGGTATGTTCGTTCTGGTCAACCTCAAGACGTACCCGTGTGACCCCGTCGCGGTCGCCGAGGCCGCAGCCGGCGTCGCTACCGACACCGACGCGCGCATCGCCGTCGCGCCCGAGGCGGCCGACCTCCGCCGTGTCGCGGACGTGCTCGACGGCACGCCGGCCGATACGTTCGCTCAGCACGTCGACCCGGTCGAACCGGGGAGCAACACCGGCCACGCGCTCGCCGAGACGGTCGCCGACGCCGGTGCCGTCGGGACGCTCTGCAACCACTCCGAGCGTCGCCTCCGCCTCGACCGCATCGACGGTGCGGTCGACGCTGCCGACCGCGTGGGGCTCGAGACGGTCGTCTGCGGGAACACCCCCGAGCAGGTCGCGGCCGCCGCCGCCCTCGGCCCGGACGCCGTCGCGGTCGAACCGCCCGAACTCATCGGCACCGGCACGCCCGTCTCGGCTGCCGACCCCGACATCGTCGAGGACGCCGTCGCCGCGGTGGACGCCGTCGACGAGGGCGTCTCGGTCTTCTGCGGCGCCGGTATCTCTACCGGCGAGGACGTCGTGGCCGCGCGCGACCTCGGCGCGGAGGGGGTCCTGCTCGCCTCGGGTGTCGCGAAGGCCGACGACCCACGGGCGGCGCTGGCCGACCTCGTCGCCCCGCTGTAGCCCCCCGCCAGCCCCCAGCACGCTATGGCGCCCCACCGACCCCGCCGCCGTGTTGCGGTCGAACGACATTCCCCCGGAGTATGCCGCGTATGAGGGCGGACCCTCGTCTGGAGCGCTCGTTTATATCGTAACGCCCGAAACGCCCAGGTATGTACGTCTCTAGCGACGGGGCCGGTTCCGGGGTGGGGCCCGAGGGAGACGTTCGAGTTCTCCACGTGGACGACGATGCGGCGTTCGGCGAGCTGACGGCGAAGAGCCTCGAGCGGGCGGACGAGGCCCTGTCCGTCGAGACGGAGAACGACCCGGGGCGGGTTCCCGAGCGGCTCGCGGCCGAGCCGTTCGACGCGGTTGTCAGCGACTACGAGATGCCCGGGTGCGACGGGCTCGAACTGCTACGGAACGTCCGCGAAGGCCACGAGAGGCTCCCGTTCCTCCTGTTCACGGCGAGCGGGAGCGAGGCCGTCGCCAGCGAGGCCATCGCGGCCGGCGTGACCGACTACATCCGGAAGGGGCGCAAGCTCGAACAGTACGTGGTGCTCGCGAACCGCATCCGGAACGCCGTCGAGGGGGCCAGGGAGCGCGCCCGCGCGGAGGAACTGAAGCGCGTCAACCAGCTCATCCGTCGCCTCAACCGGCGGGTCGCCCGCCTCGACGACGCGGCGGCCATCGAGCGGACGGTCTGTGAGACCCTCGCCGGGGCCGAACCGTACCGGTTCGCCTGGCTCGGCGACGCGGACGGGCCGACCGACGAGGTGCACATCCGGGCCACCGGCGGGGACGCGGCCGCGTACGTGAAGGAGATCGACATCCGCACGGACGACTCACCGGAGGGCCACGGACCGGCCGGCAGGGCCGTCCGAGCCGGCGAGCCACAGGTCGCACAGGCGATACCGGAGGACCCGACGTTCGCCCCGTGGCGGGACGTGGCCGCGGAGTACGGGTTCCGGTCCGTCGCAGTGCTCCCGTTGCAGGGGCCGGCGTCGTGGCACGGCATCCTCGCGGTGTACGCCGACCGCCGCGACGCCTTCGACGAGAGCGAACTGACCGTGCTGGAGGAGCTAGCCGACACCATCGCCGGTGCCCTCGACGGCGCTGCGGCCCGTCGTCGTCTGGAACGACGCGAACGGGAACTGGAGCGGTACGAGAACATCGTCGAGGCCTCGGGCGACCCGGTGTACGTCATCGACGAGGAGGGCCGGTTCCGCTACGTGAACGACCGACTGGTCCAGATGACGGGACACGACGAGGCGACGCTCGTCGGCGAGACGGTCGACATCGTCCTCCCCCCGGGCGACGTGGCCCAGGGGGAGGCGCTCATCCGGTCGCTACTCGAGAGCGGGAGCCAGCGCGGCACCTACGAGATGACCATCGTGACGGCCGACGGCGAGCGCCGGGCCTGCGAGAACCACGTCTCCCTGCTCCCGTTCGAGGAGTCGTTCCGGGGGACGGTCGGCGTCGTCCGTGACATCTCGCGGCGGAAGGAACGCGAGCGGGAACTGGAACGACAGAACGAGCGGCTCGAGGCGTTCGCGTCCGTCGTGAGCCACGACCTGCGGAACCCGCTGAACGTGGTGCGGGGCTCGGTCGACCTCGCGCAGGCCACGGACGACGTGGACGAACTGGACCGGGCCCGCAGGGGGCTCGAACGGATGCGGACGCTCATCGACGACCTCCTGACGCTGGCACAGGAGGGCAAGGCGGTCTCGGAGTTCGAGCCGGTCGCGCTCGGCGAGGTGGCGACGGAGGCGGCCGGGCTGGTGGAGGCACCGGCCGCCGAGTTCCGTATCGACGCCGAGCAGACCGTGTTCGCCGACGCGGCGCGGCTCCGCCAGCTGTTCGAGAACCTGTTCGCCAACGCCGTCGACCACGGCCGGTCCCCGCGGGATACGGGCCAGCCGGCCCAGGAGGTCCCGGCGGGCGGCGGGTCGGGCGGGGGGGACTCGGTCGGCGAGCGTCTGGTCGTCACCGTCGAGCCACTCGGGGTGGGCCGCTCCGGGTTCTCCGTGGCCGACAACGGCACCGGCATCCCGCCGGAGCGCCGGGAGCTCGTCTTCCAGGAGGCCTACTCGACCAGCGACGACGGGACCGGGTTCGGGCTTCGCATCGTCCAGCGGATCGCGGAGGCCCACGGCTGGGACGTCACCGTGACCGACTCGGCTGCCGGCGGCGCCCGGTTCGAGTTCACGGGCGTCGATGTCATCGACTGACACCGGTCCGAACCGGAAACCGACAGACTCGTACCCGCGTCGGCCGGCAGGCCGACAATGCCCAAGCTTGCACGGATCGAGACGGACGAGGGTGTCGAGCGCGGCGAGTACGAGGACGGCGTCGTCACCGTCGACTCCGGGACGTACGACACGACGACCGACGAGGCCACGCTGCTGGCGCCCTGTGAGCCGTCGGTGTTCTACTGTGTCGGCCGGAACTTCGGCGAGAAGGTCGAGCAGATGGACTACGAGATCCCCGACGAGCCGGACTTCTTCATCAAACCGCCCGTCTCGCTCCACCCGCCCGAGCAGCCGATCCCGTACCCGACGTTCTCGAACGAACTCACCTACGCCGGCGAGCTGGCCGCGGTCATCGGCGAGCGCTGCAAGCACGTCGACGAGGACGAGGTCGACGACGTGGTCGAGGGGTACACCATCCTGAACGACCTGGACTGTCTGGACCAGGAGCGCCGGACCGCCCGGAAGGCGTTCGATTCGAGCGGCCCGCTCGGACCGGTCGTCGACACCGATGTCGACCCGGTGGGGCTGGAGATGGAGACCCACATCAACGGCGAGCGCCGCCAGTACGACAACACGGAGAACATGTTCATCAAGCCCCGCGAGGTGGTGGCGTTCATGTCCGAGCGGTTCACGCTGAAGCCGGGCGATGTCATCTCCTTCGGGTCGCCGGCCAACCCCGGGCTGGTCGAGCCGGGCGACGATATCGAGATCCGCTACGAGGGCATCGGGACGCTTCGGAACACGGTCGGCGAGCGGGACGACTGACCGGCCCATCTCGGACCAGACCCGACCGCCGTGGACGGGACAGTCTTTATCAACGCACCGTGTCGGTATCCCCCAATGAGTAACGAGGGCCCGGCGAGCGAGGCCAGTTCGCCGGACGGAAACGAGGTCGGAGCCGCTTCCCGGGACCGCCGGGACTCCTCGGATGTCGTCACCGACGGCGCCGGGGGACGCACCGATGGCGAGGGGAGGAGCACGGTCGGTGAGGGCTCACTGCCCGGTGTGGGTGATGCGGCGCTCGACACCGACGGGGACGTTCCCGACGAGGACGCCGAGATCGGTGGGCAGCGGGCTGCCCGCGTCCTCGGTGACGAGACGCCGGACGAACCCGACTCGCTCGACAGCGACCTCGAGGCGGTCCGCGAGGCGGTGCTGGCGGAGGTCCGCGAGTCCCTCCTCGAGGACCCCGAAATCGACGCCGAGTCGCTCGACATCTCCGAGTTCTTCGACTTCTCCTACCTCGAACGGTACGAGGAGGTCGAGCGGCGATGGGTGAACCGGCCGTACGCCTACGTCTCCGTGGTGTACGACCCGGAGGAGCGCGAGTACCGCTACCGGGTGACAGAGCCGGACCTGGACGAGTTCGAGAGCTACGTCCGGACGGACCTGGTGGAGTACCTCCGGAACACGCTGCTGTACAAGGATGTCGACTCCGTGGCCGACCGGCGGGAGGTGTTCGAGTCGGAGGTGACCGACATCGTCGCCGACCGGGCCCGTAGCGCGTCCCGGCTGGCGCGGCGGAAACTGCTCTACTACCTCCGCCGTGACTTCCTCGAGTTCGGCCCCATCGACCCCATCATGCGGGACCCCGCCATCGAGGACGTCTCCTGTGACGGTGCCGGCATCCCCGTCTTCGTCTACCACCGGGCCTACCGAGACCTCGATACGAACGTCGTCTTCGAGGCCCGGCGGCTCTCCTCGTACACGGTCCGGCTGGCCCAGCGGGCCGGCAAGACCATCAGTGTCTCCGACCCGCTGCTGGACGCGACGCTCCCGGATGGCTCGCGTCTGCAGCTCACGATGGGCGGCGAGGTCGCCACGCGAGGGGCGAACTTCACCATCCGGAAGTTCTCCGACGTGCCGTTCTCCCCGGTCGACATGATAAACTGGAACACGTTCTCGCTGGCGGAGATGGTCTACTTCTGGCTCGCCATCGAGAACAACAAGTCGCTCATCTTCGCGGGTGGCACGGGTTCGGGGAAGACCTCCTCGATGAACGCTATCTCCTTCTTCATCCCGCCCAACAGCAAGGTCATCTCCATCGAGGACACCCGCGAGGTGGACCTGCCCCACTCCAACTGGATCCAGTCGGTCACGCGCTCGTCGACGACACGGGAGGGCCGCGGCGAGGTCACGATGTACGACCTCCTGCAGGCCGCGCTCCGCCAGCGCCCCGAGTACCTGCTCGTCGGGGAGATACGGACCCAGGAGCGGGTCGCCCTGACCTTCTTCCAGGCGATGGGGACGGGCCACACCGCCTACACGACGATGCACGCCGACGGCATCGACACGGTGCTGAACCGGCTCCAGAACCCGCCGCTGTCGGTGCCGACGGCGATGATACAGGACCTCGACATCGTGAGCATCCAGAAGCAGTCGTTCCTGGGCGACGAGCGCGTCCGGCGCAACCAGACCATCGTGGAGGTGGTCGACGACCAGCCCGACCCGACGAGCGTGCGGACGCGCGACATCTTCGACTGGGACGCCCAGACCGACACGCACGACCGGGTCGGCGAGTCCGACGTGATGGCCCAGGTGGCCGACGAGCGCGGGTGGACCGACGCGGAACTCCGCCGGGAGATCGACCGCCGCGAGGCTGTTCTGGAGTTCCTCGTCGAGGAGGACATCACCGACTACCGCGACGTGGCCTCCGTCATCCACCTCTACCAGAAGGACCCTGACTACGTCCTCGAACAGGTGCGCAGCCGCGGCTACGAGGTCGCCTGATGACCGACGACGACACGCTCCCGGACGGTGATTCGGCGACAGACGACGACCACGAGCCAGCGCCGGACGACCCCGTCGACGACCGTCCCGGCGCGCCGACGGCGGACCCCGTTCCCGGTGACCCGGACGGGCTCTCGTCCCGCCACGCGAGCGCGGGGAGCCGTCGCCCGGACGGTGACCGGGAGGAGGACCCCCAGCTGGATGCCGAGTCGCCGCCATCGCCCCCGGACGAGGAGAACCCGGAGGAGATCATCGAGGGGCTCCCCGGCCCGGCCGGCCCGGACGAGTCCTTCCAGAAGCGGTACCGCTCCGACATCGGCTACCTCGAGACGTTCTTCCGGTCCCGGCATCGGGAGTTCGCCGACTACCAGCGCCTCCTCAATCAGGCCCGGATGGCCCGGTCCTACGACGAGTACCTCACCCGGGCGACGCTGGTCTCGCTGGCGGCGGGACTGGCCGGTGCGTTGTTGGGTGTGCTGCTGGCCGTCCTGCTCGCACGGACCGGCGTCCTCGCCGGTATCACGACGGGCCTGGGCGGCGAGTTCGGGGCGTTCGTCGGGCAGTACCGCCTCCCGTTCGCGGCCGTCGGCTTCGGTGCCATCCTGGCCGCGGTCCTCGGCGGGCTCACGTTCGCCGGCTTCTACTACGCGCCGGTGTTGACCGTCTCCGGACGCCGGCAGGAGATCGAGATAACCCTGCCACAGGCCATCGTCTTCATGTACGCGCTGTCGCACGGGGGGATGAACCTGACCGAGATCCTCCGGGCGGTCGCCGAGGCCGACGACACCTACGGGGAGGTCGCCGCGGAGTTCGACACCGTGTTGCGGGACCTCGAACTGTTCGGCAACGACACGTTCACCGCGCTCCAGAACCTCCGGAACAGCACGCCCAGCGACGGGCTGGAGGAGTTCCTCGACGACCTGCTGGGCCTGCTGGAGTCGGGGGGCGACGTGACGGTCTTCCTCGAAGATGCCGCCGCGGACTACCTCGAGGAGGCGCGCGACGAGCAGGCCGACTTCCTCGAGACGCTGGCCATCCTCAGCGAGGTGTTCATCGTCGGCTTCGTCGCCGCGCCCCTCTTTCTCATCGTCATCCTCGTCGTCATCAGTCTCGTCGGCGGGCAGACGCTCCTGCAGGTGGCCTCGCTGGTCTATCTGGTCATCCCGGTGGGGATGGCGTCGTTCATCGTCCTGGTCGACGTGCTCTCCTCGCCGTTCGTCCAGACGGGCCACGTGGAGGCGCCCGACAGGGGGGCGTTCGCCGGCGGGGCCGGCGCGGGGGAGTTCCAGCCCATCGGCGCGGCTGCCTGGGGTGGCGACGACGCGTCCCACCGGGGGCCGCTCTCGGGTTCACGGGCCCGGGATACCCCGCCGACGGCCGACACGGAACGGCTCGAACGGACCGCCGCGGACCAGCCGGCCATGCACGAGCAGTCGCTGCTGGAACGGACCACGGCTGCCGTGAGCGACGAGGGGTCGACGCCCACGATGCCCGCCGCGGCGGCCGAGGGGCCCGACACGGCGGCCGAAGGGTCCGCCGACGCGGCCGGGGACGGACGGCCGGACGGGTCGGACGCCGACGACGGGCCGCCCGACGAGCGCATCAGGTCCTACCAGCGCGCACGACAGCTGGACTCGTTCCGGAGCATCGCGTCGAACCCGCTGGGCCTGTTCCGGAAGCGCCCCAACGCGACGCTCCTGGTCTCGGTCCCGGCGGCGGCTCTGGTCGTCGTCGCGCTGGTCGTCGCGGGGGTGGTCGAGACGACCTACGCGGCACTGCTGGACGCCCCCGTCTTCACGACGACCGGGCTGGTGGTGCTCCCGCTGTTCCTCGCCACGCTCCCGCTGACCTACTACCACGAGCGCAAGACCCGGCGCGAGCGCAAGCTCGCCGAGCGGTTCCCGGACACGCTGAACATCCTCGCCTCCGCGAACAAGATGGGCATCGGGCTGACGGAGGGGCTGGGGCTGGTCGTCCGCTCCTCGTCCGGACTGGTCGCCGAGGAGCTCCGGAAGGTCCGCAACGACATCATCTGGAACGCCTCCACCGGGGAGGCGCTGCTGGCTTTCGGCTCCCGGCTGGAGGTGCCCCAGCTCGCCCGGACCACGCGCCTGCTGGCCGAGGGGCTCCGTTCGTCCGGCGACCTCGCGCGGGTGCTGTCGGTCGCCGCCGAGGACGCTCGCGGCCGCTACCGGCTCGAACGCGACCGCCAGCGCGAGATGGTCTCGTACATCGCCATCGTCGTCATCGGGTTCCTGGTCTACCTGCTCGTGGTGGTGGCGCTGGAGGCGAGCTACCTCGCGCCGGTCGCCGAGACCGCGGCCGAACAGGCCGAGTACATCGGCGAGCAGCGCGCTCCCATCTCGTTCAGCAACGTCCCCATCGAGGAGTACCAGCTCCTCTTCTTCCACTCGGCCATCATCCAGGGGTTCGGGAGCGGGCTCCTCGCGGGGAAGCTGGCCGACAACAGCATCCGGAGCGGGCTCAAGTACGGCCTCGGCCTGGTCGGGCTGTCGGTGGTCGTGTTCGCCTTCATCTGATAACCAACGAACATCGCTCACAACAATGAAATTCGGATATGAAATGGATGATCGGGCCGTCTCGGAGATAATCGGGGCCATACTGGTGTTCGGGCTGGTCGTCATCTCGCTGGTCATCTTCCAGACCAACGCCGTCCCCGCGGCCAACGAGGAGGTGGAGTTCGACCACAACCAGGAGGTCCAGGCGGACCTGCTGGGACTCGACGCGGCGCTGAGCGACGCGGCCGCCAGCGGCAACGGCGGCACCGCCGTCGTCACCGTCGGGATGGACTACCCGACGCGGTTCCTGTTCCGGAACCCGCCCCCGGTGTCCGGCACGCTGACGACGGAGACCTCGCGGTTCAGCATCGAGAACGCCGAGGCCGTCGGCGACGCGGAGACGGACGACTACTGGGACGGGGACGCCCTGCCCTACGAGTCCCGACAGCTCGTCTACCGCGTCGACTACAACATCTACGAGAACGCACCGACGACCGTCCTCTCGCACGGCGTCGTCTACGACGCGTTCGGCGACGGGACGACCCGCCGTATCGACGCCGGCGGGTTCATCGACGGGCGCTCAATCGAGCTGACGGCGCTGGCCGGCCGCCGGAACGAGTCCCGGGTCGGCGATGTCTCGGTTCCGGTCACCGCCCAGTCGGCGCCGACGGAGACCGTCCGCGTCCACGATGACCCCGCCGTCCCCGACGACAACATCACCCTCACCGTCCGGACGGGAGCGACGGCAGCCGAGTGGGAGGCGTTCCTCGAGGACGAGATGACCGAGGGGTACGTCGCGCGGGTCGACCCCGGGAGCGGGAACACGGTCAAGGTCGTGCTCGAGGAGGACACCACCTACCAACTCGAACTGGCGCGCGTCGCGGTCGGGTCGGCGCCGTACACCGCGACGCCGGCGTACGTCACCGCTGACGGGGCCACCGACCGCTCCGTCGTCGCCGGAACACCGACCGACCTCACGGTCGAGGTCCGCGACGAGTACAACGGCCCCGTCGCCGGCGAGGACGTGACGTTCACCATCGACGACGGGGACGGGGCCACCACGACGGAGACGGTGACCACGGACGGCGAGGGGCGTGCGACCCTCTCGCATACGCCGTCCGAGTCCGTGACCGTGACGGCGACCGTCGACGGCGGCACCGGTGCCGACGGTGACCCGCTGAGCGTCGTGTACGACCTGACCGCCAGCACCGGTCCGGGTGGCGGCGACGACGACTCCGGGTCGATCAATCGGGGGGATATCGGCGTCTACTACACCGATGCCGAGATCGGGTCCGGGAACAGACAGGACGAGATGACGGTGACGTTCCGGAGTCGGGACGACACGTACACGATGCGGGAAGCCCGCATCTCGTTCATCAGCGCGGAAGCCAGCGTGACCGGGGCCAGGGTGTTCTCGACGGACGCGGACGGGAACCGCCTCCAGAACATCGTCGACGAACCGCCGGGCGAGGACGACGTGCTCACGGTCACGGACGACTTCTCTCCCATCCGGTCGGGCGTGACCATCCAGCAGGGGGCGGCCAATCAGGAGACGTACGTCTTCGACTTCGACGCCCCGCTCCGCGGGGGGCAGTCCCGCCAGGAGTTCTTCGTCCTCAGTGTCGTCTTCGAGGACTCCAGCGGCAACCAGCGGACCCAGACGTTCTTCATCGGCGAGACTCCCTGACTGGGTCCGGCCGACACGGTCGCCCCCGTCCTCGTTCCTGCTCGTCAGTAACGCGGGTGGTCAGAATCGTCCACGGACGGCTCTGAAGGTTGAATATGTCCTCGTGTGGGGACATAGCACGCCGCAATCTTTACTACCTGCTAAGGCTTTAAAACAGCTATGTCTACTTCGCAAAATCTACGTGGAGAGGGGGGTATCGGCCGATGACGGCCCGGGAGGCCCCCATGCTGCTCGCCGACGGTGGGAGGGAGAACGTTCCACGGCCGGCCATCCGGCGGGTCGAGCCGGCCACGGAGGAGATCGTCGCCGAATCCGGGCCAGAACCAGAGGCCGAGCCGCTCCACCCGACCGTCGAGGCCGTTCTCGCGGACGTACGTGAGTACTTCGCCGGCGAGGGCGCCGAACCGTTCGGTGCGCCCGCCGACGAGTTCATCTCGGAGTCGTTCTTCGACTTCTCCTACCTCGAGGGGTACGAGGAGGTCGACCGCCGCTGGGTCAGGGAGCCGTTCGCCTACATCTCCGTGCTGTACGACGCGAACCGCAACGAGTACCGCTACCACGTCGTCGAGCCGATGCTCGACCAGTTCGAACAGTACGTCCGTGCGGACCTGGTGACCCTGCTCCGGAACGAGCTCATCTACATGGATTTCGCGCCCGGCGACCGGGAGGGCGCCTTCATGGCCCAGGCCCGCGACCTCATCGACGAGCACGCGGCCACGGTCGCCCCTGGAACGCTCCACAAGGTCCTCTACCACCTGCGGCGGACGTTCCTCGGTTTCGGCCCCATCGACCCCATCATGCGGGACCCGAACATCGAGGACATCTCCTGTGACGGGACCGGCGTCCCGGTGTACGTCTACCACCGCGAGTACCGCGACCTGCCGTCGAACGTCACGTTCACGGAGCGACGGCTCAACGCGTTCGTCGTCCAGCTGGCCCAGCGCTCCGGGCGGTCGGTGAGCATCGCGGACCCGCTCGTGGACGCCTCGCTCCCGGACGGCTCGCGGGTCCAGCTCACGCTGGGCGGCGATGTCTCCACCCGCGGCGCGAACTTCACCATCCGTAAGTTCGCCGACGTGCCGTACACGCCGGTCGACCTCGCGTCGTGGAACACGTTCAGTGTCGAGGAGATGGCGTACTTCTGGCTCGCCATCGAGAACAACAAGTCGCTCGTCTTCGCCGGCGGCACCGGCTCGGGGAAGACCACCTCGATGAACGGGGTGTCCTTCTTCATCCCGCAGCACTCGAAGGTCGTCTCCATCGAGGACACGCGCGAGATCGATCTCCCCCACCAGAACTGGGTCCAGTCCGTGACTCGCTCCTCGGCCAGCGGCGAGGGTCGCGGCGAGGTCACGATGTACAACCTCCTGCAGGCCGCGCTCCGCCAGCGCCCCGAGTACCTGCTCGTCGGCGAGATCCGGACCGAACAGAACGTCGCCCTGACCTTCTTCCAGGCGATGGGGACGGGCCACACCGCATACACGACCATCCACGCCGACAGCGTGGAGACGGCTATCTCGCGGCTCCAGAACCCGCCGCTGTCCGTGCCGACGCAGATGCTGCAGGACCTCGATGTCATCAGCATCCAGCGGCAGACGTTCCTCGGCGACCGTCGCGTTCGACGGAACGCCACCATCGCCGAGCTCAAGGCCGACGGGACCGACCGGGACCGCGTCGCCTGGAACGACATCTTCCGGTGGGACCCGGAGACCGACACGCACGACCGGGTCGGCGAGTCGGAGGTCCTCACCGAGATCGCCCGCGAACGCGGCTGGACCGACGCCGAACTCGACGCCGAGTTCGACGCGCGCCGCCGCGTCCTCCAGTACCTCGTCGACGAGGAGATCCGGGAGTACGAGGCAGTCGCGGCCGCGGTCCAGACCTATGCCCGCAGCCCCGACGAGGTGCTCGAGGCCGTGGTCGAGGGGACCTTCGATCCGACCGACTTCGACGTCCGGTCCCACGGTGGGGCTGGTGCCGCGGTCCACGACATGATCACGGGCGACGGAGCGGCTCCCCCCGGTGCCGGCACCGCGCCGGCGCTGGACGCCACGACCTACGAGGAACTGCTCCGGGCCACGACCGCGACTGCTTCCGGGGACCTCCCGGAAGCGGCGGTCGCAGAGCAGCCGCCCGACGGCGACGACCGTCCGTCACAGGATTCGCCGACCGACGGCGGCACTCCGGGGCCAGAATCGGCCGCGGATGGCTCCGGCGGGGCGGACGGCGGTAGCGACGACCCCGAGCGTGAGGAGCGATGAGCGGCGAATTCGAGGGGACGCCCCTGGAGGACACCGAGATGAACGAGATCGGGCTCGTCTCCCGACCCAGTGACCGCCCCGTCACGAACGAGGAGCGTCGCCGGATGCGTGCCGAGTACGGCCGCGTCCGCACGTACTTCAAGCTGCACCCGTCTCGCTACGCGGGCATCCAGCGCTCCCTCAACCAGGCCCGTATCGGGGCGACCTACGACGAGTACCTCGCGCACAGTCTCTGGTTCGCCCTCTTCGGCGGCCTCTTCGGCGCGGTGCTCGGCGTGCTCCTCACGGCCCTCCTCGTCCAGATCGGCGTGCTCTCGGACCTGCGAAGTCCCATCCAGTTCAGCGGTGGGCTCGCGCGCTACATCGAGGCCAACCGGTCGCTGTTCGCCGGCGGCGCCATCACCATCGTGCTGACCGGCCTCGTCGGAGCCGGCATCTGGTTCGGACGGTACTACTACCCGGCCAGTGTGGTCACCTCGCGGCGACAGGCCATCGACGTGACCCTGCCCCACGCCATCGTCTACATGTACGCACTGTCGTACGGGGGGCAGGACCTGCTCGGCGTCCTTCGGGACATCGCGGACGCCGAGGAGGTGTACGGCGAGGTCGCCAACGAGTTCGAGATGGTCGTCAACGACATCGACCTGTTCGGCAGCGACATGTACAGCGCACTCCAGAGCGCGCGTAACCTGACCCCCTCGGACCGCTTCGAGGGGTTCCTCGACGACATGCTCGGCGTGCTCGACGCGGGTGGTGATGTCACCACGTTCTTCGAGAGCGAGGCCGAGTCCTACCTCCGCGCCGCGGAGGAGGAGCAGTCGGACTTCCTCGAGACGCTGGCCATCATGGCCGAGGTGTTCGTCGTCGGCTTCGTCGCCGCGCCGCTGTTCCTCGTCGTGACGATGGTCGTCATCAGCCTCATCGGTGGGAGCACCATCAGCGCGATGAGCTCGCTCATCTACCTGGTGCTCCCCGTGGGCATGCTGGCGTTCCTCGTCTTCATCGACGTGCTCTCGGCGCCGTTCGAGACGCCCTCGACTACCAATCCCCCGGAACCCACCGAGGAACTGCCGTTCGACCTGGCGGAACTCGATGACGACCAGCGCTACGGTATCTACCAGAGCCGCGCCCGCCGGCTCGCGCTCCGGGAGCTGTTCTCGGACCCGGCCGGGACGTTCAAGGACGAACCCCTGAACACGCTGCTGGTGACGGTCCCACTGGCACTCGTCGCGCTGGTGGTCGCCGTGGCGGCCGGGCTCGCGGAGCCCTCGCTATCGGCGTTCAGCAGCGAACCCGTCCGGACGACCGGCTGGCTCGTCGTGGTCCCGTTCCTGCTGGTGACCGTACCGCTCTCGGTGTTCGTCGAGATGCGGGCGGCCCGACAGAAGGCCATCACGGAGCGCTTCCCGGATACGCTGAACATCCTCGCCTCCGCGAACAAGATGGGCATCCCGCTCCCGGACGCGCTGGAGCTGATCTCGCGGTACCAGACCGGCCCCGTCGCTCAGGAGCTCCGGAGCGTGAAGAACGACATCGCGTGGAACCACGACGTGAGTCGCGCGCTGCTGTCGTTCGGTGCCCGGCTCAAGACGCCACAGCTGTCCCGGAGCATGAAGCTCCTCTCGGACGGCCTCCGGTCGTCCGGTGACCTCGCGCGGGTCCTCAGCATCGCCGCCGAGGACGCTCGCGACCGCGCCCGTATCGAGCGTGCGCGCCGGCGCGAGCTGGCGGCCTACATCGCCGTCGTCGTCATCGGGTTCCTCGTCTACCTGATGGTCATCGTCATCCTCGACGCCAGCTACCTCCGACCCATCGCGACGCTGGACACGGGAGGCGCGAGCCAGGACCTGCCGCTCTCGTTCGACAACATCCCGGTGGACCTCTACCGGATGCTGTTCCTGCACTCGGCGCTCATCCAGGCCATCGGGAGCGGACTGCTGGCCGGCAAGCTCGCCGAGAACGACTCCCTCGTGGGCCTGAAATACGCCATCGGGTTGGTCGTGCTGACGATGGCCGTCTTCGTCCTCGTCTGAAACGAGGACGGCTACCGCGCTTCGGCCCTTCTGCAGTATTGTCCCCTACGGGGGCTATCTCGCCGATTCTGGTATTCATTTGGATAGCAAGTGCTATTAATACAGAAGGCGATAGTATCTCATGAATCTTCGATTCTCGACATTCGATGTCGATCAGAGTGACTTGCGAGGTGTATCCGAAGTCCTCGGTTCGATGCTGATCTTCGGCCTCGTCCTTGCAGTGCTTGCGATCGTGCAGCTCAGCGGAGTCCCGGCCGCGAACGAGGAGGTGGAGTTCGATCACAACCAGCGAGTGCAGAACGACTTCCTCGAGTTCCAGCAGGCGGCCGACGTGACCGCGACGCAGGGGTCCGCTCGGTCCGTGAACGTCGAGGCGGGCACCCGTTACCCGAACCGGTTCCTGCTCCGGAACCCGCCCGAGGCAGCTGGAAGCGTCACGACCGAGGTCTCGGGCTTCAGCATCGAGAACGCCCGGGCGGTCGATTCTGAGATCGCACAGTTCTGGACAGGTAGCCTCCGGGAGTACGACTCGAGTGTCGTCGTCTTCCGCCCGAACTACAACGTCTACGACAGTGCGCCCGAGACTGCCTACGAGCACGGCGTCGCCTACAACAGGCACCCGAACGGTGAGACGACGCTAATGGGGACTGCCGAGGTCATCGACGGGAACCGAATCACCCTCATCGCGGTGAACGGGTCCCTCTCAACGGCCAGCGCCTCGGCGCTGGCTCTGGAATCGGAACCGCTGAGTGCTCCTATGCAGAGTGTCAGCGTACGCGATAACCCGGACGTTACGGGCGACAATATCATCCTCACGTTACAGACGGGAATGACCCAGAAGGCCTGGTCCGAACTCCTCGATGACGAACCGAACAACATCGATAGCTGGACCCTCTCGGGTGGCGAGCTGACCATCGTTCTCGACGAGGACGTCATCTACGACATGCGGCTGGCGAAGATCGGCGTCGGGAGCGGCTACACCGACGAACAGCCGATCTATCTCGCGAACGGCGCGGTGGCACCGCGGTTCGTCGAACTCGGCGGGAACACCATCTCGGTCGAGGTCCGCGACCAGTTCAACACGGTCAAGCCCGGTGTCGACGTGACCTACAACCTCGACGACGGACAGGGGTACTTCATCGACAGCCAGGGAACCAACGTCGGCGGGACCCACGTCGTGACGAGCGACGAGAACGGGCTCGCGAAGGTCGTGTTCAAGCCGACCGGCGGCACCACCGCCACGATTTCCGCGACGGCCGACTTCGGCTACCCCGGGGCCAACCCCGACGACAACGAGATCATCATCTTCGAGGATATCGCAGTCATCGGCGGCGGCGGTGGTGACGGTGGGGGCGACTCGGAGATCAACCCGGCCGCCAGTGAGGCCTTCGAGCTCAAGTCCGCCACCCTGACCCAGGAGAAGGTCGGGAACAAGAACAACATCGGCGTCGCGTACGTGACGTTCGAGAACAAGGGGGACCAGGTGAGCATCGAGGCCGTCCGTATCAACTCGTTCGTCGACAACTCCCAGTCCGCGAGCAACAAGAAGCACCCCGACTACGCCGTCATCAACGGGACGCAGGTGTTCGTCGGGGGCGACTACATCAACAGTTTCGCCACCGGGTTCAAGATCGATTACCAGCCGGGCGAGGAGAAGACCTACCGCATGGAGTTCTGGGACGAGGACGGTAACCCGTTCGATGTCGATGAAGGCGACTTCTTCATCTACTCCATCGAGTTCGAGGACGGGTCCATCTCCCGGTACTTCGTGGTCCCGGACGGCCAGTCGTAGACCCGCCCCCGAACCTACTACCCCGATTCCTCCGTCTCCCGCACCACCAGCACCGGCCGGTCCGCCTGATTCACCACCCGCTCCGCCGTCGAGCCCATGTTCACCCGCTTCTCGCGCCCCTCGCGTCCGTGCGTGCCCACGACGACCAGTCCCACGCCCTCGGACTCGGCGTACGCCAGTATCTCGCGGAAGGGGACGCCGTCGGTGACGCTCGTCTCGACGTGGACGCCGGAACCGCTTGCCGCGTTCGCCGCCTCGTCCACGGCCTCCTGGGCGCGCTCGCGGAGGTCCTCGCGGGTCGCCTCGGTGTCGTCGGCCGCGAGCGCGAGGCGTTCGTCGGCCACGGAGAGCACGTGGAGCGTCGCGCCGTGCGCGTCGGCGGTGGTGATGGCGTGGTCGAGGGCGGTCGCGGCGGCCTCGCTCCCGTCGGTCGCGAACAGGATGGCGTCGTACATACCGGACGGCAGGCCGGGGGCGTACTTGAAACCGACTCTCGCTGCCGGCGGTCGGGAAACGGCTGCCGTCGGGCGGCACCGTGCTGGCCGTGGGAGAAAAGCCTTTGTCCGGCGCCACCCGACGGGTGCTCGTGGACGAGAACCGCAGTATCGAGGAGATACTGAACACCATCGGCGACGAGCACGCTAGGACGGTCCTCGCGGCCATCAGTCGTAACCCTCGGTCTGCGAAGGAGCTCGCAGAGGAGTGCGACCTCTCGCTTCCGACCATCTACCGGCGACTGGAGCTCCTCCAGGAGCACGACCTCATCACCGAGCGCACTGCGGTCGCGGAGGACGGGAACCACTACAACATCTACGAGTGCAACTTCGACTCCACCGTCATCACGCTGGAGGACGAGGAGTACAAGGTCCGAATCTACCGGAAGGAGAACCTCCCCGACCGGTTCGGCCAGCTCTGGGACGAGCTCGGCTCGGAGTCGGAGTGACCCCCCACCGGCTCTCTCACGACGAGTAACCGAACGGGGGTTTTTTGAGGTATTGCGCCGCCTACCCCGCAAGGATGGTCAATGTCTTGAATGCGGTGCTGGTGCTGATGCGGCTGATCCTGTTCGGCCTCTCACTCGGATTGACCGTCATCAGCTTCCAGTCCTACCAGCGCCGCCAGTCGCAGCGGCTCCAGTACGCCTTCATCGGCTTCGCATTCATCAGCATGGGCGTCGCGGTCACGAACCTCTCGACACAGATCGGAACCTCCGGGGCGGCCGCTGGGACGGAGCTGGTCCTGATCCAGATCTCCGAGACGATCCCCTTCATCATCGGATTCGCGATGATCTATCTCTCCCTGTATCGG
This sequence comes from Haloglomus halophilum, assembly GCF_024298885.1. GTDB lineage: Archaea > Halobacteriota > Halobacteria > Halobacteriales > Haloarculaceae > Haloglomus > Haloglomus halophilum. The sequence goes on along the minus strand of NZ_CP101166.1, from coordinate 3,988,943 downwards.
TGAGCTAATCTTCCAGGCCGAGGAATTTCTGATATGGTCCGGGTATATGCTCGTAATATCTCGGAAAGCCTTCCAGATTGCACCTCTCGCACATAGTTGCGTCTCCACTCCGTGACATCTGGAGTCCGCACCGGCTGGTGCTGATAAACCGCCGGAGGCCTTCGGCGGTACGGTTTTGCTCGGTTGGGCCGGATCCGGGACCGATGGGTGGCACCGCGACCGGGACGGACGACCGCTGGGCGGCGGGGCTCGCGGTCGGTGGGCTCACGTCCTGTTACTGGCTGGTGGCCGCGCGGCCGCTGGTGGCGGTGCTGGTCGGGTCGCTCGTGGTCGTCGGGGAGCGAGCGCACGGGCCAAACGGGTTCGTCGGGACCGTACCGGTGCGTGCGGTGCCGGCGGTGGTGGCCGTCGAACTGGCCGTCGCGCTCCAGACGGCGCTCACGGGACGCTCGGCGCTCGGCGTCCTCGCTGGCGGCCTGTTCCTGCTGGCCGTCTGGCTCACCGGCCCGTCGCTGATGGACCGCCGGCCCACCTGGTGACTCCCGACCCCGGCCCGAATCGCCGCCGTCCGGGTGCTTTTGGTCCGTCCCGGCCCGAGACACTGTATGCCAGTCTCCGAGACGTTCGACCCCGACCGATGGGAGCCCGTCGCGGGCTTCGACTTCCGCGACCTGACCTACCACCGCGGCACGGACGTGCCCGCGGTCCGCATCGCCTTCGACCGCCCCGCGAAGCGCAACGCGTTCCGTCCGGAGACCGTCGACGAACTGTACACGGCGCTCGACCACGCGAAGCGACAGACCGACATCGGCTGTGTCATCCTCACCGGGAACGGCCCCTCCCCGAAGGACGGCGGCCGGTCGTTCTGCTCGGGCGGTGACCAGGCCATCCGCGGCGATGCGGGGTACGAGTACACCGCCGGTGAGGACCCGGACGCCGGGGGCGCACCGGCCGAGAGCCAGCAGCAGGCCCCGCGCCTCCACATCCTCGAGGTCCAGCGGCTCATCCGGCACATCCCGAAACCCGTCCTCTGCGTGGTGCCCGGGTGGGCCGTCGGCGGCGGCCACTCGCTGCACGTCGTCTGTGACATGACGCTCGCCTCCGAGGAGCACGCGAAGTTCCTCCAGACGGACCCCGACGTGGCGAGCTTCGACGCCGGCTTCGGGAGCGCCTACCTCGCCAACCAGGTCGGGCACAAGCGTGCCCGGGAGGTGTTCTTCCTCGGGAGGACCTACTCCGCGGAGGAGGCCGTCGACATGGGCATGGCCAACGCCGCCGTCCCGCACGATGAACTGGAGGAGGTGGCGCTGGAGTGGGCCGCCGAGATGACCAGCAAATCGCCGATGGCGATGCGGATGCTGAAGTACGCCTTCAACATGGACACGGACGGACTCGTCGGCCAGCAGGTGTTCGCGGGCGAAGCGACACGGCTGGGGTACATGACCGAGGAGGCCGCCGAGGGCCGGGACGCGTTCAACGAGGGCCGAGACCCCGACTTCTCCGGGTTCCCCTGGCACTACTGAACCACCGTCAGGCGGCCGTGTACCCGTCGTGTCGGCGGCCGCAGGTCTGAAGTGGTGTCAGAGAGTGGCTTCGACCGAATGGGAGCCAGCGTCGAGACGAACACGTCGCCCGACGATGTCGACCCGGAGGGGCCCATCGGGTCGGCTCAGGCGCGGTCCCCGTCGCTGACGGTCATCGCCTTCGGGCTCGGGGTACTGACCGTGACAGCGTGGAACTTCCTGCGCGAGCAACGGACGCTCTCCGCCGACCTGCCGCCGATAGCTGCGGCCGTCCTCGGGCTCTTGCTGTCGGTCGGGTTGCTGTACGCCGGCACCAGGCTGGCCCGGTCCGGGCTCGACCAGGACGAACGCTGGCTGGTCGCCCAGAGCACGCTCGGCGGAGGCGCCGTCTTCGCCGGCATCATCATCCTGACCATGCTCATCCGGGTTGCCGAGGGACGACCCGTTTCGGAGGCGCCGTTCGTCCTGCTCACGTCCACCGGTGGTGGTGGAATCGCGGGGAGCCTCGTTGGCGGCCTCTACGCACGAGCGCGCCGGGATGCTCGCGTCGCGGAGTTCGCGCGGGCCGAGGCCAGGCAGGCACAGGACCGCGCCGAGCGTGCCCGTGCCGACGCCGAGGAGAACCGGAAACAGCTCGAGGAGGCCCAGGCCGAGACCGAGCGCCTGCTCGAGGAGGCCCGCAACACCAGAGACGACCTCCGGCTCATCAACCGCGTGCTCCGTCACGACATCAAGAACAGTATCATGGTCATCGAGTCGCGGGCGGAGTTCCTCGGTGACGACCTCGAGAGCGCCACGGCCACCGACATCGACGACCGTGCCGGGGAGTTCCTCGACACCATCGTCGCACAGGCCGAGGAGATCGAGCACGAGGTCGAGCGGACGGGTGCGGTCATCGAGACCATCACCGACGAGGACCCGGACCTGCAGGCCACCGACCTCGGAGCCGCCATCGAGGAACAGGCGACGACCGTCCGGAGCTCGTTCGACGTGGACCTCCGGGTCGACGGCCTCGACGACGGGGACGGGCCGTTCGTCCTCGCCAATCAGGTTCTCCCGGACGTGCTCGGGAACGTCCTCACCAACGCCGTCGTCCACCACCGCGGGGCCGACCCGACCGTCGAGATAACCGTCACCGGGGACGAGGGGACGGTGACGGTCTGCATCGCCGACGACGGGCCGGGTATCGACGACGACCGGAAGTCGGAGGTGTTCCACCGCGGCGAGTCCAGCGGTGATGGCGGCTTCGGCCTCTTCTTCGTCGACCGGATGATGGAGCAGTACGGCGGCGATGTCCGGATCGAGGACGCCGACCTGGGTGGCGCGGCGTTCGTCTTCGAGTTCCAGCGTGCCGAGTGACGGCCCGGCACGGGCCACCGCCCCCCGCAGCGGCCTCCGTCGGGTTCAAACCTCCCGGTCCCGAACCGGCGCATCATCATGAAGCGCGGGATCCTCGACACGCTCGGCTCACCGCTGGTACAGGTCCGGTCGCCACCCGGGAGCGTCATCGCCGCCAAGGTGGAATCGAAGAACCCCGGCGGGAGCGCGAAGGACCGCCCGGCCGTGGCGATGGTCGAGGCCGCAGAGCGCGACGGGGAACTGGAACCCGGCGACCGTGTCGTCGAGCCGACCTCCGGGAACACGGGCATCGGCATCGCGCTGGTCGCGGCCGCGAAGGGGTACGACGCGACGCTCGTGATGCCCGGCTCGAAGTCGCCCGAGCGACGCAACATCATGCAGGCCTACGGCGCGGATCTCGAACTCGTCGACGGCGACATCTCCGCGGCGAAAGAGCGTGCCGACGAGATCGAGGAGGAGGAGGGGGCGGTCCAGCTGCGCCAGTTCGAGAACCCCGCCAACCCCGAGGCGCACTACCGGACGACCGGTCCGGAGATACTGGAGCAGGTCGGCGACGCCGAGATTGACGCGCTGGTCGCCGGCATCGGTACCGGGGGTACCATCACCGGTATCGGCCGGCGGCTCCGGGAGGAGTTCCCTGAGATGGATATCGTCGGCGTCGAACCGGCCGAGAACGCGGTCCTGACGGGCGGCGAACCGAGCGACGACGACTTCCAGGGGATGGGCCCCGGCTTCGTGAGCCCGAACCTGGATACGGACCTGCTGGACTACGTCGAGACGGTCGATATCGACAGCGCGGAGGCCGAGGTCCGACGACTCGCCCGCGAGGAGGGCATCCTCGTCGGCCAGTCGTCCGCGGCGTCGAACCTCGCCGCGAAGCGTGTCGCCCGGGGCCTCGTCGACATGGACCCGGCGGCCGGCGGCGACTGTCCCGAACCGGACAACGAGACGCACCTGCTGGACGATCAGCCGACGACCATCGGCGACGACGCCGGCCGGAGCATCCCGGACGACTGCCCGCTCGTCGTGACGGTCTTCTGGGACTCGGGCGAGCGCTACGTCTCGACGGGCCTGTTCGACCACGGGGACTGAGCCGAGTCCCGGTGGAGCATGTCGATTCCGGAACGGGTGGTCCCCGCCGGGAGCGCGGCATCTTTGGGCCGCTCTCCCCTTGGTTCTCGTATGTACACGGGGAAGACCCAGCAGCCGTGCTGTCTCTGTGGCCGCGAGGAGACAGCGGTCCGCATGGATATCCCGCCGCGTGCGGTCCAGCTGCTGGACAACTCGGGTCCTATCGCCTGGCGTGACATCGAGGGGGACGTCTCGTTGCACTTCTGTGACTCCGACTGGGAGACGGTCCGCGACGTGGTGCTGGATGCCGGCATGACGCCGCTGCCACGCTGTAACGCTGCCCGTGCGGACTTCGTCCTCAGGGAGGACTTCGAGGCCCTGCTGAACGACGTCCGTGACGAGCCGGACCAGACCCCGCTGGAGCGGGAGATGCTGGCCGATGCCGAGCGGGTCGTCGACGAGTACGACGACCCGGATGCGCTCCACTCCGAACGGGACCTCGTCGAGGCCCGGGTGGTCCAGTGGGCACTCGGCGAACTCGGCCACTGGCCGACCGCCTGAGGCCGCATTGATAATACCGGCCACGTTCCCGGACTGAAGCGGCCATTCTCATTTACATGAAAGATATAATATATTTGTCTGACGGAAGAACTATCCAGTCGCCGTGCAGGTGGTTCTCACAGGAACCTTCCGCCCATGTCCGATGGTGACCCTCCGACCGTCCTGATCGCAGATGACGAGCCCGCCATCGTCGATGGCCAGGCGTCACGGCTAGAGAGAAAGTACCGGATTCGACGGGCCTACGGGGGGCGTGAGGCACTCGAGCGGCTGGACGAGGCGGTCGATGTCGCCCTCCTCGACCGTCGGATGCCGGATCTCTCTGGTGACGAGGTACTGGAACGCCTCCGTTCGGAGGGATACAGCTGTCGGGTCGCCATGCTCACCGGGGTCGAGCCCTCGTTCGACATCGCCGAGATGGGGTTCGACGACTACATCAGGAAACCCGTCGACGAGGCCTCGCTGTTCGAAGTCGTGGAGAACCTCATCGCGCGGCAGGCCTACGACGCGGGGCTACGTGAGTTCTACTCCGTTGCGCGCCGTGTCGCGCTGCTGGAGGCCGACCACGACCCCCAGGAGCTCGACGGGAACGAGGCCTACCAGCGGCTTCTGGACCGACGGCAGGTGCTCCGGTCCCGTCTGGACGACACGCTGGAGGAACTCCGGGAGACCGAGGGCTACGCCGTCGCCGTCGACGATATCGTCACCGGAGAGCGAACGGGACGAGAGCCGTGCGCGGGCGGTGACTGAGTAGTCGCCACCGTCGGATAGCTCCTCTCCTTCACGGCGATTCTTCGGGTCCCAGCGCCACGCGCGCACCTCCTGCCGCGCTCTCTTCGACAGTGATGTCCCACCCGTGTCGCTCCGCCACGACACGGACCAGGCCGAGTCCGACGCCCGTGCTGTCGCCACTCGAGTACCCCCACTCCAGCACCCGGTCGCGCTCGGCCTCCGGGATGCCGGTGCCGTCGTCGGCCACGTAGAACCCCTCGTCGTCCCCGACGGGGCCGACCTCGACCCGGAGGTCCGTGGAGCTGTCGTCCTCGTCGTCGGTTCCGGTGTCCGCCCGCCCGTGTTCCACTGCGTTCCGCAGGAGGTTGATGGCTGCCAGGCGAACGAGCGGGGTATCGACGTTCAACGTGGCGTCCGCTACCTCCAGCGTCGCGTTCGGCGTCGAAATCGCCGTCCACGCCGATTCGACCACCGCCCCGAGGTCGGTCCATCCGAGGTCGGGCTCGGGTCGGGCCAGCGCCCGCGTCTCTTCGGTGAGTCCCTCCAGTCGGGCGAGTGCCCGGGCGACGTGATCGAAGTGCTCGTCGTCGCCGTGTTCCCGGGCGAGGTCGAGCTGGAGGCTCGCGGCACCGAGCTGGTTGCTCAACTCGTGGGCCAGTACGTCGGCCAGCAGCCGGAGTCGGTCCTCGTTTCCCTCGCCGGTCGCGCCATCCGCCACGGCTGCCGCCACTGCCGACCCGAGCGCCGTGAGCGCTCGCCGCTCCCCCGCCGGGACGCCCCCGGGCCGCTCGGCGACGAGATGGAACACCACTACCGGGCTGGTGGGAACCCGCAGCGCCACCAGATGGGCTCCGTCATCGCCGCCGGGCGAACGGTCGCTCCCATCGAGCGGCTCGGTGAACACCGCTGCACCGCCGTCCGCAGTCACTGCTTCCCTCGTCACCGAAATCGTCTCCTCGCCGTCGGTGCCACCTCCAGTGCCGCCTCCGGTGCCGCCCCCGCCTCCGACCGGAACAGCTCGAAGGTGGTCCGTCGGCGTTCCTGCGGCGGCCAGCGGTCGAACCACCCGCCGCTCGGTATCGTGCTGGCCGGCCCAGACGACCGGGTAGGGGTCGGTTCCGCCGACGGACCTGACGATATCGTCCGTGAGCGGCTCGATGGCGTCCCGCTCGCCGCTCCGGACGGTCTCTATCGCCGTTCGCAGGAGCGTCTCCGCTCCGGAGCTCCGATGTGCTGACCGGTCGAGCAGTTCGTCCGAGCGAAGCTCCTCGAGCCGCCGTGCGGTTGTTGCTGGCGCGGTCCGGTCGACGACGGCTGCCACATCGGCGCCCATCGCTACGGCACCGCTGTCGGGGTCGATGGCCAGTACCACTGCCGCGCTCGAATCCCGGCGGAATCGCCGGAGTGCTCCGTCTACCGCCCCGCTGACCGCTACGCTGTCGGCTGCGGCATCGACTACGACGCAGACGACATCCCTGGCCCGAAGTCGGGCAACCGCGTCGTGGACGCCCTCGTAGCGCGCTGTCGACGCGTCCAGCGCCGCCGCCACGTCGTCCATCGCGGTGGTCGCCGGAAGCAGTACGGTCCCCGTCCCCATCTCGTGTTACGTCCCACTCTGGACCGCGCCGTCTAAACCCTAGTGGTCACTGTCCGACGTTGAGATTCCGCTCTGGAGTGTGAAATTTTATAACGGGGGACGCAGGTAAAATCGGCCAGACACTCGATGAAATCAATTCGCCTTCGGGAGGTTGCGTACCTGTCGTTCCTCGTGGTCCTCCTGCTGGGTGGGGGTGGTGTCGCCACGGGGGGTGAACCGCCGCTCGCCGACGCTGGTCTCGACCAGCAGGTCGAACGGAACGCGACGGTCCTGCTCGACGCTGCCGGCTCCCGCGACCCCGATGGAACCATCCGCTCGTACCGGTGGACCATCGAGACGCCGGACGGCCGGACGATCCAGCCTCGCGACACGGACGCTCCTCGGACATCGTTCGTCGCCCGACAGACCGGCCGATACGAGGTGACCGTCACCGTCACCGACGACGACGGGCAGACGGCATCGGACACGCTGTACGTCGATGTGGATCCGGCTGCCACGTCCCCGTCGTCTCCGTCGGAGGCTTCGGATACGACGCCGGGACTCCCGGACTCCGCCGAGCCCGACTCCGACGGGGTCCTCGACCCGGCTACCCCGGACGCGCCCCTCTCGGCCGGCACGACCGCCTCCACTGGCGGTAGCTCGCCGGGCACGGATGCCTGCCCGGGGGAGACGACCCGGAGCGGCCAGCGCGGCTGTCTGGAGGGAGAGGACCCACCAGCCACGGTCGAGGTCTCCGGGCCGCTCTACGTCCGGCAAGGCAGCGTCCACACCTACACCGCGACCGTCAGCGACCGTCCGGGGGGTATCGCCGATATCTCCTGGTCGGGGGGTCTCGGCTCCGGCTACTCGGCGACCCACCTCTTCACCGAGCCACCGGGGTCGACCGTCCGCATCGCAGCCACCGTCGACGACGGCGAGGGACACACCTCCTCGGATGCCGTCGTCGTCCACGTCGTCACGGACAACGCTCCGCCGGAGGTTCGTATCGAGGGCCCCGTCGCGACCTGCGTCGGCGAACCGGTCGAACTCGAGGGGTACGCTATCGCCTCCGAGCAACACGACGAGGTCGTCGAGACGACGTGGCACGGCGACCCGACGTTCGTCCCACAGCATTCCGGACAGTACGTCGTCGGGTTCTCCGCACAGGACATGCAGGCCCAGACGGCGCGCACCCAGCATACCGTGACGGTTCGAGAGAAGCGGGTGTGTGATCCTGAGATGGAAGAGCCTACGGGACAAGGTGCAAAGACAGACAAACTTCTCATCAGAGCTACCGATGACAACCTGGTGGAAGGTAGCAGGATCTCCGCAGTCATGCGGGCACGGGGGAACGTACCGAACTCGGGTCCGGTGGAGAAACTTGCGGACATCGGGGCGGGCCTCGGTCGTGTCGGCGAAGGTGCCGCCGAGCACGCGACCGGGAACGAGGAGACGCTCGTCTTCTACATGTCCGCCGAGAACGCCAGTCGATTGGGTCAGAACATCCGTACGACTCCTGACGACGAAGTCGTTGCAGGGGCGAATGGCCCCCGAATCAACGAACACGAACGGCTGCGCAATGCACGTGTCGAGGACAGAGTAGAGACGGAGCACGGCAGGGTCAAGGTTGTCGTCCGTATCGGGAAAGACAATACCGGGAACCCGGACCGGTTCACTGGAGAGAATCGGACCGACAGTGACTCTGCTGCAACCGGCGATTCGTCGTCCGAAGGGTCTCGTGCCGACCAATCGAGTGAGGCATCCTCGCAGGAGTCGTCCCCCAACTCGGAGCAGACAGTAATCGACAACAACCCCGGGGTCGCCGATACCGTATCGGATATCATGGACCCCGTCGGAGACGCGGCTGAGAGTGTCGGAAGTCTACTCGGGAGCGACGATACGGGGTCCGATTCGGCCAGCGATGGCGGCGATACTGAAGGCCGGGACAGGGAGACCGAATCCTCATCCGCCGACAGTTCGGGGTCCGCCACGGACGATGATTCCGGCTCCTCCGGTGGAGGCACCGTCCCTGCACTCGACGGTATCATCGACACCTCCGCGGACGAATCCGACGGCATCGGTTCGGACTCGTCCGACTCGTCCGACGAACCGACCATCGACGGCAGCGATAGCTGGGGTGGCATCATATGATTCCACACCGGTCCGTGCAGATGGTATCTCAATGGGGTGAAATCGTGTGAAACGGCGGACACTCCTCCGTGTATCCGGAGCAAGCTTGGCGTCCGGGCTCGCCAGCGGTTGCACCGAGCGCTTCGGTATCGGTGACGATACTCCCGAACAGCCTACTCCCTGTCCGATGCCCGAGTTCGATGCCGTCGCCAGCGACGAGTACGACCGTATCGAACCGTTCGAGCGAGCCGTCTTCGAGCGGGTGAACGAGTCGCGTCGGTCACAGGGCGTTGAGCCCGTTGAGTGGGACGAAGTGCTGGCCTACATCTCGAGACTCCATAGCCGGAATATGGCTATAACGGGATTTTTGGACCATGTTGACCCGGCTGGCAGAGGACCTGGAGACCGAATCGATTCCTTCGGTTATGGCTGCCCCCATTCAAGCGGAGAGATAATCTACAAACACCCATATTTCTACACCAAATACGGGAAGAAATCAGACAAATTGGGGGATGTTGCCGTGGATTGGTGGATAAGCTCTGAGCCACATCGCCGAACGATGTGGAGCGAGCCGGTCGAGGTCGCCGGTGTGGGCTGCTACATCACCCGAGACAACGATATCTACGTCACCAACCTGTTCTGTACGCACGACCCGGCCGACGCCGAGGACGCCGCCACGGGAACCCCCTCGGAGGACTGCTACTACGGGGGTGAGCGCCCGTGACGCGCAGTCGGCGCTCGCTACTGACCGCACTGGCGGGTAGTGCGACCCTGCTCGGCGGCTGTGGGGCATCCGAACGGGAGAGCACCCCGACCCGCGACAGCGGAACCCCCACGGTTACCTTCACGACCTCCACGCCCACTGTCGAAGACACGGCGTCACCGACCGAGTCCCCGACCGACGAACCGACCGAGACACAAGATCCCGTCGCGGAGGCGCTCGCGGCGGCCCGGGGTGATATCGAGACATCGATCGCTCGACTCGAGTCGGCTGCGGTCGTCGCGGACGGGCGGGTCGGGCTCGTGACGGAGGATGCGTTCGCCGAGTACGCTGCGGCGAAGGACCCCTGGCCGCCGGTTCGGGAGGCACGCGAGCGCCTCGAGTTCGTCTCCGACCGGGCGGCAGGCGACCGCGGACGGAGCGTGAACGGGTTGCTGTTCCTCTGTGAGTACCTCGAGACGCGGGCCGTCGAACACGACCGTATCGTCGACGGGTTCTCGTCGTTCTACCAGGCGAACCGGTCGTTCCCGGGCGAGCTGGAACTGGACGGCGCGTCGGCGGCTATCGCGGATATGCAGGCACTACAGGAGCGCACGCGGACTGCCGGGGAGATACTGGACCGTGTCGAGCCGCGAGCCGACGCGCTCGGTGTCGAGGGGTTCGACCTCCGGTCGGCCCGGAAGCGACAGCGCGTGTTCCAGTCCATCGGTCGGGAGTTCGAACCGGCGTTCGCGGGCACGCGCTCGATGCTACGGGCGTACGGGCTCACGAGTGCGACGGCCCCGGCTATCGAGCGCGGCGAGTACGCACAGGCCGAGGAGTTCGCGACCAACGCCGTGACCGCGGCGGAGAACGGGCGTCGGTTCACCGCCACCGCGTTCGAGCGGGACGTTCGGCACTTCCGGGACGTGTTCGAGCAGGACCGCTGTCTCTGTGACGGACTGCAAACCGCCGGAGAGCGCTACCAGTCGGCAGCGCGAGCGTACCGTGAGGGGCAGGCGGAGACGGGTCGCGAGCGGTACCGGGCGGCGAAGAACGCGCTGGAGGCGACCGAGGAAGAGTGTGGAATCGAACTCTGAGCGCTACGCCTTCACGTAGTCGTCGAGATACTCCTCGTTGACGACCCACTCACCGTCGTCATCGCGGACCATGTACTCGCCGTAGTAGGGGACGCGGTCGTCGACCGTCTCCCGGAGTGCCTCGCGGATGTCCGGTTTCGTCATCTCACCCATCGGCTTGAGGTCGTCGTTGCGGTTGAGACAGCCCTTCAGGAAGCCCTGATGCGTGACGCGGACGCGGTGGCAGCTGGCACAGAACTCCTCGTTGCCGACGGGGTCGACGATCTCCACCATCCCCGTCTCGGTCGCTTCGGTGCCGTCGGGGCTGACCCAGTAGCGACGGCGGTCGTGCATCTCGCGGTGTTCGATGTGGTCGGCCTGCTCCGCCAGCCAGTCGTGGACGCGGTCGATGTCGACCGCCCACTCCGGGCGCCCGGCCAGTTCGGGCATGTACTCGATGAGCTGGAGCTGGAGCCCCTCGTTCTCGGCGACGTGGTCGACCATCTCGGGGACGTAGCCCGCGGTCTGCTCGAAGACGACCATGTTGAGTTTGACAGGCGTGAGGCCGGCATCGACGGCCGCCTGCACGCCCTCCAGCACCGCGTCGTACTGGGTGCTCTGGGTGACCTCGCGGAAGGCCGTCGGGTCGAGTGCGTCCTGCGAGACGTTGACGCGGTCGAGCCCGGCCTCGCGGAGTGCCTCGGCACGACCGGGCAGGAAGGTCCCGTTCGTGGTGAGCGAGGTCTCCATCCCGTCGGGTGCGCGCCGGACGATCTCCTCGAGGTCCTCGCGGAGCATCGGCTCGCCGCCCGTGAACTTCACCTTCCCCACGTCGAACTCGGCCGCGACCTCCAGGAACCGGACCACGTCGTCGGTACTCATCTCGCCGTCGGCTGGTTCCATCGGTCCTCGCGTATCTCCCAGGCCCTCGTTGTGGCAGTAGACGCAGTCGAAGTTACAGCGGTCCGTCAGTGATACCCGGACCCCCGTCAGCTCGCGCCCGTGCCCGTCGACCAGCATACCCGACCGTTCGCCCGACGACGCTTAATCGTGTGGCCACGATTCGACAATACGTAACCGGATTCAGTCACGTCGCGGTGGGGGTTGCGGGTGCCGCGCCGCTTAACCGACTCGCCACCCAATCCGTGGCAATGAGTGACGCCGTTTCGGACGACGCCGGAACCGGTGCTGTCGGGGAGCGGTCGGCCGCCGCCGACCCCGGCGTGGCCCCGAGCGATGCCTTCGCCGCGCTCGGGGGCGAGACGCGGATGGGTATCGTTCGGACGCTGTTCGAGGCCGAGCGCGATGCGGGGCGCCCGGTGACGTGCTCGTTCTCGACACTGTTCGAGGCCAGCGACGAGGAGACCACCGCCGGGTTCGCCTACCACCTGAGAGAGCTCCCCGAGACGTATCTCCGGAAGATCGAGCCGACGGAGGCCGACACCGCCGACGATGAGGCGGGCTACCGCCTGACGGCCGCCGGTCGCCGGGTCGCCCGGGCCATCGCGGCCGGCACGCTGACCGAGAGCGCCGACCGGGACCCGGTCGACCTCGAGGCCCCCTGTCCGTTCTGTGCCGAGGCGGACCTGGTGGCTGCCGGCGACGACACGGTCCTCACGGTCGCCTGTGGGGCGTGCGAGCGCGAGGTCCTCGCGCTGCCGTTCCCGCCAGCCGGCTACCGGGCCCACGACGACGGTTCCCTCCCGGCCGCCGTGGATAGCTACTACCGGGGGCGAATCGGGACGATGCGTGACGGGACCTGCCCGGAGTGTGGGGGAGTCGTCGAGACAGCCGCCGAACTGGCCCGGCACGACCACCGCGGGGACGGTCCCGGCGCCGACGGTGACGACACACACGACCGTTCCGACGACCACGACGGGGAGCTCGTCGCCCACGCGCGCATGACCTGCACGGCGTGTGGCTATCGTCTCCGCTGTCCGGTGACGCTGACGGTGCTGGACGAGCCGGCCGTCGTCGCGGCTTTCCACGCCGCCGGTATCGATCTCTCGGAGCGACCGCTGTGGAACGTCGGGCCGGAGTGGCGCGAGCGCGTCGTCTCGACGGACCCGCTCGCGGTCCGCGTGACCGCGCAGGTCGGGGATGGTGAGCTCGCCTGTTTCGTCGGGCGCGACCTCTCGGTGGTCTACACGGACCGCGTCACGCCGGACGATGACGGCGACGGCCGCCGCTCCGGCGCCGACGTCACGGGCGCCGGGGCTGGGACGGACCAGTCGGTCGAGAGCGCGGGCAGCGAGACAGAAGACGCGGACGCGGACACGGGGGCCGACCAGCCCGCCGTCGGCGAGCCGGATTCGGCGCCCGCGTGAGGACTCGTCGGGTCGTTACTCCTCGTCGCTCTCGCTCCCCTCGTCGAGCAAGCCGTGCTCGTCGAGGTGGGCACCGATCTCGCTGCGCTCCAGCGCCTCGAAGGTGGCCGTCTCGGCGTCGATGGTCGCGGCACTCATCCCCTCGGGCGTGAGGTCGCCGTCGGCCGTGGCGGCGAGGGCCTCGAACGCCAGTCGGAGGCCGTCGTCGACCGTCTGCAGGTCGTCGTAGCCCTCCTCGAGACGGTCCTGTGCCTCGCGCTGGTTGCCGCCGACGGCGACCGCCTTCCACTCGTACGGCGTGCCGGACGGGTCCGTCTCGAAGAGGCGGGGTTCGCCCCCGTCGTCGACGCCGGCGATGAGGAGCGCACAGCCGAACGGGCGCGCGCCGCCGGTCTGGGTGAACTCCTGGATGTTGTCCGTGATGGCCTTCGTGAGCGTCTCCGTGTCGACGGCCTCGCCGTAGCGGAGCTTCTCGACCTGTGCGCGACGGCGGGCCATGTCGACGAGGCGGCGCGCGTCGGCTGCGTGCCCCGCGGTCGCGACGCCGAGGTGGTCGTCGGCCTTGTGGATCTTCTCGACGCTCTCGGCGACCTGCAACTCCGAGCGGAGCCGGCCGTCCGCCGCGAGGACGACGCCCTCGGGCGTTCGGATGCCGACCGCCGCCGTGCCGCGCTTCACCGCCTCGCGGGCGTACTCCACCTGATAGAGCCGGCCGTCCGGCGAGAAGATGGTGATACCGCGGTCGTACGCCTGCTGTTGGCTGTTCTGCATTATCGGACACCTCCGGCCGCCCCGTTCATGAGAGCACCGGTCGCGTCACGTAGCTCCGTCTCCACGCCGTCGGCGGTCACGCGCGCGACGACGACCCCGTTCCCGGAGGCCGTATCCCGCTCGCTGGCCGCCAGCACGGCGTCGACGGCCGTGGGAACGGCCGACTCGACATCGCCCTCGGGGTCGTACTCGCGTTCGAGGGCACCCGTCGCGACCGTCATCCCGCTGCCGGTCGCGGCGAACGCCGACTCCTCGATGCGGCCGCCCGCGCCGTCGAGCTGATACAGGTGTGGCTCGACGCCGTCCCCGTCGTCGTGCGCCGGGTCGACGCCGCCGAGCAGCGGACTCACTGGAAGCCCGCGGAGGATGGCGCTCCCGACCGTGGAGAGGGCCTCCATGCTCATCCGGCGGCCGCGCCGGTTCTCGTAGAGGTCGGCCTCGGCGCGGAGCTGTTTCAGGTACGCCTGGGCCGCGCCGACGGAGCCGGCGATGGTGACGGCCGCGGTCGGGTGGACCTGCTCGACCTTCACGACGTTCTTGTTGGAGACGAAGCGGCCGCCCAGCGACGCGCGGCGGTCCGTCGCGAGGACCACGCCATCGTCCGCGACGAGGCCGACCGTCGTCGTCCCGGTACTGTACTCCACCGCGTTCTCGCCGCCGGCTGCGGGAGTGTCGCCACCAGCGCCGGCTGCGGGGATGTCGCCACCGCTGCTGCCGGCCGCGTTCGTGCCCGGCGCCACGCCGAGCGGGTCGAGCGACCCACCCAGGTCGAGGCTCGGGCGGTCGTTGGGGTTCATGCACCTGAGGTGAAGGCCGAGGAAGGGATACGTTCTCGCTAAAATTTCCTTTAGCGAGCGTCTGCTCAGCAACTTCCAGGTTTGTATCGGAACATCCCCCCATCCGGACGATTTCGGCAACTCCCTCGGGATACTGCCGTTCCAGCGACGCCGCCGCTGAGCGGACCGCGTCACAACCCTTATCGCTCGCACGGGGCCTATCGCCGGTAATGGTAGACCGGAACGAGGTTCTCGATGCGCTGCGCTCCGTGGAGGACCCGGACCTCGGGGACGACATCGTCTCGCTGGGGCTCGTCAACGACGTGACCGTGGGCGACGCCATCCAGGTCGACCTCGCGCTGGGCGCACCGTACTCGCCGACCGAGACTGGCATCGCCGAGGAGGTCCGCGCGGCGCTCTCGGGGCTCGGGCTGTCGGTCGAGCTGTCCGCGAACGTCGACCGCGGCGTCGCGGCCGAGGACCAGATCCTCCCCGGCGTGAAGAACATCATCGCCGTCGCCTCCGGGAAGGGCGGCGTCGGCAAGTCGACCGTGGCCGTGAACCTCGCGGCCGGACTCGCGGACCGCGGAGCTCGGGTCGGGTTGTTCGACGCCGACGTGTACGGCCCGAACGTCCCGCGGATGCTGGACGCCGGCGAGGCACCGAAGGCGACTCAGGACGAGACGATGGTCCCCCCGGAGAAGTTCGGGATGAAGCTGATGTCGATGGACTTCCTGCTGGGCGAGGACGACCCCGTCATCTGGCGGGGTCCGATGGTCCACAAGGTCATCACCCAACTGTGGGAGGATGTCGAGTGGGGCGCGCTGGACTACATGGTCGTCGACCTGCCGCCCGGCACCGGCGACACCCAGCTGACGATGCTCCAGTCCGTGCCCGTCTCGGGCGCCGTCATCGTCACGACCCCGCAGGAGGTTGCACTCGACGACGCCCGCAAGGGGCTCCGGATGTTCGGCAAGCACGACACGCCCGTGCTGGGCATCGTCGAGAACATGGCTGGCTTCCGCTGTCCGGACTGTGGCAGCACGCACGACATCTTCGGCGCGGGCGGCGGCGAGCGGTTCGCCGAGGAGAACGACATGCCGTTCCTCGGCTCCATCCCGCTGGACACCTCCGTCCGCGAGGGTGGCGACTCGGGGAAACCGGTCGTCCTCGACGACGACAGCGAGACGGGCGAGTCGTTCCGCGACTTCGTCCGCACGGCCGCCGACATGCAGGGCATCGTCCACCGGCGCCGACACCAGCAGCAGGCGAACGCGCCGGAGCAGTGAGCGACGACGGTTCCGGGAGCCCCGACCAGCCCAGCGACGACCCCGAGCGTGCGGCCATGCTCCGCGACGTGGCCCGCGAGGTCCGTGGCGACAACGACGAGTCCGAACGGGTCGCGGCCATCCTGTTCCGGGTGTCGGACCTCTACGACCCCGACGAGGAGACGGACCCCGAGTCCATCTACCGGAACATGCGGACCATCCTGCAGGTGAGCGAGCGCGGGACGCTGGAGCGGGACCGGGACTGATTGGGCGCGCCGCGGCATCCGACACGGAGCGCCGGGAGACGGCCTCGCACACGCGGACGGCATCACTACGTTTTTATGCACCTGCCCGGTACGAGCAAGCGCAAACACTGTAGCGGGTGTCCGGCACCCGCGAGTTCCGGCTCGTCCGGGGCGAAACTACCAGGCAGAACGCCAAGTGCGACGGTGGCCGAGTGGTCTAAGGCGCAGGGTTGCTAACTCTGTGGCGCAAGCCTCCGGGGTTCGAATCCCCGCCGTCGCGCTAGCCACACCAACAAGACATGAGTGCAGAAGACCCAGACGCGGCGGAGGACACGGAGTCCGAGGAAGAGGAGGACATCCGGTACTTCGTACGCATTGGACAGACCGACCTCGACGGCACGAAGTCCGTCGAGCGGTCGCTGACCGAGATGAACGGCATCGGGCACCGGGCCGCCCGCCTCATCGCTGAGAAGGCAGGCGTCGACCGGCGCGCCGTCTTCGGCAAGCTCGACGACGACGTCATCGACAGCGTCGTCGAGCTGGTCGAGGGGTACGCCGACGAGGTGCCCGACTGGATGAACAACCACCGGAACGACTACTTCAGCGGACAGACGACGCATCAGATCGGCAACGAGCTCGAGATGACGCGTCGTCAGGACATCAACCGCATGAAGATGATCGACTCGTACAAGGGCGTCCGACACGAGCGCGGCCAGAAGGTCCGTGGACAGCGCACGAAGTCCACCGGCCGGACGGAGGGCACCATCGGCGTCAACGTCGAGGCGATCAAGGAAGAGCAGGCCGAGGAGGCCGCAGCGGGTGAGGAAGAATAATGGCACTCGGTAGCAACACGAAGTTCTACGAGACGCCGAACCACCCGTACCAGGGCGAGCGCATCGACGAGGAGGCGAGTCTGCTCGACCGGTACGGCCTGAAGAACAAGGAGGAGCTGTGGCGGACCCAGTCGACGCTTCGTTCGTTCCGTCGCGAGGCCCGCTCGCTGCTGGGCCAGACGGAAGCTGACGCGGCCGCAGAGCGCGCCCGCGACCAGTTCCTCGCCCGACTCCGCCGTATCGGCGTCCTGGGCGACGACGACGGCCTGGGCGACGTGCTGGCGCTGGACGTGACGGACGTCCTCGAACGGCGACTCCAGACCGTGGCCTACCGCCAGGGGCTGGGCAACACGGCCGACCAGGCGCGACAGTTCATCGTCCACGGGCACGTCACCGTGCGCGACGCCCGCGTCACGCGACCGGGCTACACCGTCGAGGTGGCCGAGGAGGACCACATCGAGTTCGACGAGAACAGTCCGCTGGCAGACGACCTCCACCCCGAACGAGCAGGTGAGCAGGAATGAGCTCAGAAGAGGATGTACCACAGGACCGGTGGGGTGTCGCCCACGTCTACGCGTCGTTCAACAACACCGTCATCACCGTGACGGACCTGACCGGCGCCGAGACCATCGCCAAGTCCTCCGGCGGGACCGTCGTGAAGCAGAACCGCGACGAGGCCTCGCCGTACGCTGCGATGCAGATGGCCGAGGTCGTCGCCGAGGAGGTCCAGGCCGCCGGCCTGGAGGGCCTGCACGTCAAGGTGCGTGGCCCCGGTGGCAACCTGCAGAAGAGCCCCGGCCCGGGCGCACAGGCGACCATCCGGGCGCTCGCACGCGCCGGTCTCGAGATCGGCCGCATCGAGGACGTGACTCCCATCCCGCACGACGGGACGCGGGCACCCAAGAACAGCGGGTTCTGACATGAGCGAGGACTACGAGGTGGAGTTCATCGACCGGGACGAACGCGACGCCCGGTTCGTCGTCCGCAACATCACGCCGGCGTTCGCCAACGGCATCCGGCGTGCCATCGTGGCCGACGTGCCGACGCTGAGCATCGACACCGTCCGTGTCATCGAGAACTCGTCGGTGATGTTCGACGAGCAGATCTCGCTCCGCCTCGGGCTCGTCCCGCTGACGACGCCCGACGACTACATGGAGGGCGACACGGTCACGCTCGCGCTCGACGTCGAGGGGCCCGACACCGCGTACTCGGGCGACCTCGTCTCCGCCGACGACCAGGTCCAGCCCGCCGACGAGAACATCCCCATCATCGACCTCAAGTACCCCGAGGGGGCGGATTCGCCCCAGCGCCTCGAGGTCGAGGCCGAGGCCGTGATGGACCGCGGGAAGGCCCACGCCAAGCACCAGGGTGGCGTGGCCGTCGGCTACCGACACCTCCAGACCGTGGAGGTCGTCGGTGACGCCGAGGAGTTCGAGGCGGACGAACCGAACGTCCTGCGTGGCGTCATCGAGGAGGACGGCGAGCTCGTGCCGACAGAGGAGTTCGACCACGACCTCTCGAAGCGCTACCCGGGCAAGGAGGTCGAGGTCCACGACGTGCCGAACGCGTTCGTGTTCAGCATCGAGAGCGACGGCTCGCTCTCGGTCGAGAACCTCGTCCTGAACGCCGTCGACACCATCGCCGACCGCGCGGACGAACTCGAACAGGCCGTCCAGCTGTAACCGGACGAACCGAACACACACCAACATGAACCCGACAACCGTGACCCCACGACTCCACGCCGGCCTCGCCGGCACCGACGCGCTCGCATGGGGCCCGACGCCCGCGACGGCTGCGCCGTCGACGGGTACATGGGCCGACGAGCGGACGCTGGATGTCGTGACCCGTGCCGACCCCGACCACGGGACCGAAAGCGGTTTGAAGGGATACACCGAACGGGTGGATGCGCGCAGGGATAGCCAAGTCTGGCCAACGGCGCAGCGTTCAGGGCGCTGTCCCGTAGGGGTCCGCAGGTTCAAATCCTGCTCCCTGCACTCCACCCTTCTGCGGAACTTGCACAACAATGAGCAGTAACAAGACGAATCCGAGGCTCGCCAGCCTCATCGCCGACCTCAAGTCCGCCTCCCGCAACGGGGGCGGCGACGTGTGGGGCGACATCGCGGAGCGGCTGGAGAAGCCGCGCCGCACCCACGCGGAGGTCAACCTGGGCCGCATCGACCGCT
The DNA here is from genome assembly GCF_024298885.1 of Haloglomus halophilum. Taxonomy (GTDB): domain Archaea; phylum Halobacteriota; class Halobacteria; order Halobacteriales; family Haloarculaceae; genus Haloglomus; species Haloglomus halophilum. Next base: position 3,969,812 of record NZ_CP101166.1, on the reverse strand, counting down.
ACGCCCAGCCCGACGAGACGATCGTCGTGCCGGGCAAGGTGCTCGGCTCCGGCGCGCTCCGCACGGACGTCACGGTGGCGGCCGTGAACTTCTCCGGCACCGCCGAGACGAAGATCGACGCAGCTGGCGAGGCCATCACACTGGAAGAGGCACTGGACCGCAACCACGAGGGCTCCGACGTCCGGGTGATCCGATGAGCTACGCCGAGTACGACGCCGATATCGTCGTCGACGCACGGGACTGCATCCTGGGTCGCGTCGCCAGCGAGGTCGCAGAGCGCGCGCTCGACGGCGAGCGCGTCGCCATCGTCAACGCCGAGGACGCGGTCATCACCGGCCGCGAGGAGTCGACGATGGAGAAGTACCGCAGCCGCCGGGACGTTGGCTCCGACCGTGGGCCGTACTACCCGAAGCGGCCGGACGGCATCTTCAAGCGCGCCGTCCGTGGTATGGTGCCGTACAAGACGACCCGCGGGCGCGAGGCGTTCGAGCGCGTCCGGGTCTACGTCGGCGACCCCTACGACGACGAGGAGGCCGAGGTCATCGAGGGCACCTCGCTGGACCGGCTGTCGAACATCCGCTTCACCTCGCTGGGCGACATCAGTGAGGAACTCGGCGCCAACGTCACCTGGTAACCAGTATGGTCACGAACACCTCAGGCAAGAAGAAGACCGCCGTCGCCCGCGCCACCGTCACGGACGGGAGCGGCAAGGTACGTATCAACTCCCAGCCGGTCGAGCTGGTCGAGCCGGAACTCGCCCGCCTCAAGATGACGGAGCCGTTCCGCATCGCCGAGGACGAACTCCGCGAGGGCGTCGACATCGATGTCACCGTGCAGGGTGGTGGCTTCTCCGGGCAGGCAGACGCCGCCCGGACCGCCATCGCCCGCGGGCTGGTCCAGCACACCAACGACGCCGAGCTGCGAGAGGCGTACATGAGCTTCGACCGCTCGCTGCTGGTCAACGACGTGCGTCAGTCCGAGCCCAAGAAGTGGGGCGGCCCCGGCGCACGGGCCCGCTACCAGAAGTCGTACCGCTAACAGCCGCACACCCCAGAATCCAACACACAAGGTGATACACCAATGATGGTACCCGTCCGCTGCTTCACGTGCGGCAAGGTCGTCGGCGAGCACTGGGAGGAGTTCAAGTCCCGAACCCGCGAGGGGGACGACGACCCCGAACAGGTGCTCGACGAGCTCGGCGTCGAGCGGCACTGCTGTCGCCGCATGCTCGTCTCGCACAAGGACCTGGTCGACGTGGTGGCACCCTATCAATGATGGCGGGACCAGACAACCGCTACGAGAAGGCACGCATCATCGGCGCGCGAGCGCTGCAGGTGTCCTTCGGGGCGCCCGTGCTCATCGACACGGAACAGACCGAGCCCATCCTCATCGCGGCCGAGGAGTACGACGCGGGCGTTCTCCCGTTCACCGTCCGCCGGAGCGACAAGCCGGGGGCCGAGGAGACATGACGCTCGTCACCGAGGTGCGACTCCGGCGCATCCTCGACTCCCGTGGCTCGCCCACGGTCGAGGCCGAGGTCCGAACGGAGTCCGGCGGTCACGGCCGCGCCGCGGCGCCCTCCGGGGCGTCGACCGGCGAGTACGAGGCCGTCGAGCGGCCGGCGGGCGAGGCCATCGCCGCCGCCCGCGAACTGGCGGTCCCGCGTATCGAGGGGCAGGTGTACGCCGGCGACCAGCGGTCGGTCGACGCCGCGCTCCGCGCGGCCGACGGCACCGAGGACTTCTCCGAGATCGGCGCCAACTCCGCCGTCGCCATCTCGATGGCCGCGGCGAAGGCCGCCGCGGACGTGCTCGGCGCCCCGCTGTACCAGCACCTCGGTGGCGCCTTCCGCGGCAACGAGTTCCCGACGCCGCTGGGCAACGTCGTGGGCGGCGGCGAGCACGCCGCCGACGCCACGCACATCCAGGAGTTCCTCGCCGCGCCGGTCGGCGCCCCCTCGGTCGCGGACGCCGTGTTCGCGAACGCCGAGGTCCACGCCGCCGTCGCCGACATCCTCGACGACCGGGACATCCCGGCCGCCAAGGGTGACGAGGGCGCCTGGGCACCCAGCATCGACGACGCCGAGGCGTTCGAGATCGTCGACGAGGCCATCGAACAGGTCGAGGAGGCCGTCGGCTTCGAGATCCGCATGGGTCTGGACGTCGCCGGCGCCGAGCTGTACGACAACGACGCTGGCGTCTACCGGTACGGCGAGCGCGAGCGCACCCCCGCGGAGCAGCGCGACTACATCGCCGACCTGGTCGACGACTACGACCTCGTCTACGTGGAGGACCCGCTGGACGAGGACGACTACGAGGGCTTCGCCGACCTGACCGAACGGGTCGACGACTGTCTGGTCTGTGGCGACGACCTGTTCGTCACGAACGTCGCGCGCCTGCAGGAGGGCATCGACCAGGGTGCCGCCAACAGCATCCTCGTCAAGCCCAACCAGATCGGGACGCTCTCGGATGCGTTCGACGCCGTCGAGACCGCACACCGCGCGGGCTACGACGCCGTCGTCTCGCACCGGTCGGGCGAGACCGAGGACACGACCATCGCACACCTCGCCGTCGCGACCGCGGCCCCGTTCATCAAGACGGGCGCGGTCGGTGGCGAGCGCACCGCCAAGCTGAACGAACTCATCAGAATCGAGGAATCCGCATGAGCGACAACGAGGAAGGCCTGGAGACCGACGCCGACGCCGAGTCCGAGGAGGACACGCCGGCCGAGGTCGCCGAGGTCGACGACGAAGAAGCACCGCCCGCCGCCGAGGAGGCGGCCGAGGAGACAGGCGAGGACGAGGCTGCGGCCGAGGCCGAGGAGGCCGAGGAGACGCCCGTCCTCGACGAGGACGTCATGCCGGACGAGGAGGCCGACCTCCTCATCCCGGTCGAGGAGTACCTCCAGAACGGGGTCCACATCGGGACCCAGCAGAAGACCAAATCGATGGAGCGGTTCATCCATCGCGTCCGCACGGACGGGCTGTACGTGCTGGACGTCTCCCAGACCGACCAGCGCATCCGCACGGCGGCATCGTTCCTCTCGAACTACGCCCCCGAGCAGATCCTGGTCGCGTCCTCGCGACAGTACGGCCGGTTCCCGGCCGAGAAGTTCGCCGAGGCCGTCGGCGCCCGTGCCCGGACCGGCCGGTTCATCCCGGGTACGCTGACGAACCCGAAGTACGACGGCTACATCGAGCCGGACGTCGTGGTCGTCACCGACCCCATCGGTGACAGCCAGGCCGTCAAGGAAGCCATCACGGTCGGCATCCCGGTCGTGGCGATGTGCGACTCCAACAACACCACGTCCAACGTGGACCTGGTCGTCCCGTCCAACAACAAGGGGCGCAAGGCACTGTCGGTCGTCTACTGGCTGCTGGCCAACGAGACGCTCGACAACCGCGGCGCCGAGCCGACCTACGCCCTCGAGGACTTCGAGACCGAACTGTAGACGCGCGACGACTTTCGTTCTCCAGCCATCGACCGGCCAGCGACAGTGCCGGGTAGGGCGATAACCTGGGACTTTCGGCGAGAGATCCGAATACTATCGGCAGACTGTCCGAATATATGTCTTATCTGGGCTGGAACTCACTGCGCGTCCGGCGCCGTCGGCCGCAGGTCCCCGTACAGCAGGTCGTCGGGCAACTCGTCGGAGCCGAACCAGCCGGCCTCGGTGACGCCGTCGCCCGGCGTGGGGTCGGGACTCCCGCCGCGTCGGGGGGAGGCCTCGAAGACGAGCGCCGGGTCAGGGAGCGGTGGGCGGTCGAACGGGTCGCGGGCGACGTGGATGTGGACCTCCGAGAGGTCGTCCAGGCGGACCTCGATGCCGGTCGCCGATTCGACGGCCCGACGGGCGCACTCGCGGTAGTCCTCGCCGGGGCGCCGGGCGTCGCCCGGGTCGGCCCAGCTGTCTCCGTGACGAACGAGCAGGAGGCGCCCCTCGGCGTCGCGGACGCGTGCGGTGGCGCCACCGACCACGTCGAACGCCTCGAACGTCTCGGCCAGCGCGTCGTACGACGAGGCCTCGCACTCCCAGCCCCGGCGGACTACGTCCAGCTCACCGTGTTCGGCGGCGAGGTCGCTGACGAGGGCGGCGACGTGGCGGCGGAGTCGGTCGGCGGCGCCCGAGCGGTACACATCTCGGTCGAGGACCGGCGACGGCAAGGGCGTGTCGGCTCGGAGGGCGTGGCCGGCAACCGCCGCTCGTGTGGTCAGAGTCAAGTGCCCACCCACCCGACGCGGGGGTATGACAGTCTCCTCGGCCCCCGGGAAGGTGTACCTGTTCGGGGAGCACGCCGTCGTCTACGGCGAGCCTGCGGTCCCATGTGCTATCGAGCGCCGGGCGCGTGTGACCGTCGAGCGCCGCGACGACGACCGCGTCCGGGTGAACGCCGACGACCTCACGCTCGACGGCTTCACCGTCGCGTGGGGCGGCGAGAGCGACGCGCCGGAGCTGAACGTGCCGAACAACCTCGTCGAGGCCGCGATGGGCTACCTCGACGGCGCCGTCGAGCAGGCCCGCGACGCGGCCGAGGCACCCGACGCGGGACTGGACATCAGCGTCGAGTCGGATATCCCGCTGGGTGCCGGCCTGGGTTCCTCGGCGGCGGTGGTCGTGGCCGCCATCGACGCGGCGGCGCGCGAACTCGGGACCGAACTCGGCCGCGAGGCGCTCGCCGACCGCGCCTTCCGGGTCGAACACGACGTGCAGGACGGCCAGGCCTCGCGGGCGGACACGTTCTGCTCGACGATGGGTGGGGCCGTCCGGGTGCAGGGCGACGACCGCCGGCAACTCGACGGCGTGGGCAACCTCCCGTTCGTCGTGGGCTACGACGGCGGTGCGGGCGACACCGGCGAACTCGTCGCGGGCGTCCGCGAACTCCGGGACCGACACCCGTTCGCCGCCGACACGGTGGAGGCCATCGGCGACCTCGTCTGGGAGGGCGAGACGCTGCTCCAGGGCGAGAACACGCCGCTCGACGAACTCGGGCAGCTGATGAACTTCAACCACGGCCTCCTGTCGGCGCTGGGCGTCTCCGCGCGCTCGCTGGACTCGATGGTGTGGGCCGCCCGCGAGGCCGGCGCCTACGGCGCGAAGCTCACCGGCGCCGGTGGCGGTGGCTGCATCGTCGTGCTCGACGACAGCGAGGGCGCGAAGACCGCGCTCGACTACACGCCCGGCTGCGAGGAGGCGTTCCGGGCCGAACTCGACACCGACGGTGTCCGGAGGGAGGCATGACCACCGTCCTCAAACTCGGCGGGAGCGTCGTCACCGACAAGGGGGCCGTCGAGCAGGTCGACACGGGACGGCTCGAACGGGCCGCGGACGCGGTCGGCGCGGTCCACGGACGCGACCGGAGCGAGGGTGACGGGACCACGCCCGAGCCGGCCGAACTCGTCGTCGTCCACGGTGGCGGCTCGTTCGGCCACCCGAGCGCCGAGCGCTACGGCGTCACCACCAGCGACGGTACCCACGACGCCAGCGCCGTCCGCGACATCCACGGCGCGATGCGCGACCTCAACCGCGCGGTCGTCGACACGCTGGCCGACGCCGGGGTGCCCGCGGTCCAGGTAGCGCCGTTCTCGACCGGCTACCGGGTCGGCGGCGAGTTCCAGCAGCCGGCCGGTGCCGTGGCCGCCCTCCTCGCGGAGGGGTTCGTACCCGTCCTCCACGGCGACGTGGTCGCGACGGCCGGCCAGGGCGTGACGGTCGTCTCGGGCGACGAACTCGTGACCGAACTCGCCGAGGGCCTCGATGCCGACCGCGTCGGCCTCTGCTCGGACGTACCGGGCGTGCTGGATCGGGACGGCGCGGTCATCGAGCGCATCCAGGCGTTCGACGATGTCGCGGACGTGCTCGGCGAGAGCGCCGCGACGGACGTGACGGGCGGGATGGCCGCGAAGGTCCGGACGCTGCTCGACCTCGGCACTCCGGCGTCCGTCTTCGACCTCGACGGCCTGGACGCGTTCCTGGCAGGGGAATCCCCCGGAACGCTGGTCGCCGGTTCGTACTTCAGTTACGGCGGGGAGTGAACCGCCCTCGCTGCTCTCCTCCGGGTCGCTGGGTCCCGTGATCGTGGTGGCAGACAAATCTATGTTCAGTGAGAACAATACCCACGATAGGTGAACCACAGATGTCGGTACACGAGGGTGATTCGATAGACGACCCCCGGTCCTCGGAACTCGTGAGTGCCTGCCGGACGACGGTCGGCGACCAGGTCCGGTCGGTCACGTACTTCACACTCGACGACTTCAGGCAGCTGTACCTCCGCTCGGACCTCGACTCGGACGCGGACCTGTCCGGATTCGTCGAGCACGAGAGCCTCGGCTTCCAGGCCAACACCGCGTACCGTGACTCCGAACTCGGGGATTACGAGTACACCATCCGGGTCTTCGAGAACGGGTTCCTGTGTCGGATCACGACCGCCGACGAGGGCGTGTTCCTGACGACCGACGGGCTCACACTCCGGGACTTCGACGAGGTCGCCGCCGCGGTCGGTTCGATTCTCGACGGGGAGTAGTCGGGACTCACCCCCGGAGCGGGACCTCGCCATCCAGAATCTGTCGGCCCTGCTCGGCCAGCACGAACGGCACCATCCGCATCACGGGATACGTCGGCTTCGCGTTCGGGGAGTCATCGAGATGCGCCCGGAAGAACCCCTCCGTGATGACACCCAGTTTCAGCGTTCCGAGCGCGCGGTAGAACTCGTCGTGGCGGTACTCTCGGCCCGTCCGTTCCTCGTAGCGGTCGACGATGTGGCCGCGCCCCGGCGAGTCCGGGTGGCTGGTGAACCCGGAGTAGTCCTCGACGAACACCCGGAGCATCTCGAAGTAGTTGTGGTCGCCGTACCGCTCGCGCACCTCGTCGGTCATGATGGACGGGTCCGAGTCCTGCTCCCAGTACGAGAGGAGCCAGCCCACGTCCGCCAGCGGATCGCCCCGGGCGGCCATCTCCCAGTCCAGCACGCCCACGAGGTCGGCCTCGTCGCCGGGGGCGAACATGAGGTTGTCCGGCTTGTAGTCACCGTGGACGAACGCCGTCGCGTCCGCGGGGCGCTCGGGGAGACGCTCCTCCAGCCGGTCCGCGAGTTCGTGCAGGCCACTCACCCGTCGCTCCTCCGCCGTACGCTCCTCGGCCCAGGCGAGCTGGTCGCGGTAGGTCCGCAGCTCCCGCTCCAGGTACGCCTCCGGTGTGTCGGGGTCCGCGTCGAACGCGTCCGGTACGGGCACGTCGTGCAACGCCGCGAGCGCGTCGGTCGTCTCGTCGACGATGCGCTCCCGGGCGGCCGGCGAATCGAACCGGTCCGGAACCCGGTCCTCGATGACCTCCCCGTCGAGCAGTTCCATCACGAAGAACTCGTCTCCGACGACCGACTCGTCGCGGCAGCGGTGCAGCAGGCGAGGAGCGGGGACGTCTGTCTCCGCAACGGCCGCGAGCGCGGCGTACTCCCGTCCCACGTCGGCCAGCATCTCCGGCGCCGGCGTCGAGGTCGGCGGAATGCGGACGACGTAGCACTCGTCGCCCCACTCGACGAGGAGCGTGTCGTTGGCGTTCCCACCCGGTAGTTCACGGATGCCGGCCGTCTCGGCCGGCCCGAAGGCCGTCTCCAGTTCCGCCGCGAGCGCTGTCCCGTCCCCGACCCGGTCCGCGTGCGCCTCGATGTCCATGGCTTCCCTACAGCGCGGGGCCACCCGTGGTAAACGTTATCCCCCATCCACCGCAGCACCGGACATGGACGCACGGCACGAGTTCTTCCACGCGCCCGGCGACGGCGAGTTCTGGTCCGAGAGCCACTACCTCGATGTCGTCGGTGACGGCGTGGCCGCACACGCCCGCATCGGCTTCTACCCCAACCGCGACGCGGCCAACGTCTTCGCGTACCTGCTGGAGGGGACGGGCCCGGATGCGACCGTCTACCGGCTGCGTGACGACGAGGTCGACCTCCGGCACGTCCACGGGCTGACCGTGGACGCGCCGGATCTCTCCTTCGAGATGGTGCCCGAGGAGGTCGGCCGGGACTGGCGCGTCGCCTTCGGCGGGACCGCCGCGCGCTGCGAGGACGCCGGCGAGGTCGTCGCGGGCGCGGGGGAGCCGGTCGATATCGAGGTCGAGCTCGTGACCCACGCCCGACACGAGCCGTTCCTGTACTCGGGGGGTACCGACTGGCCGGGTGGCGAGGACGAGGACCGCTACGAGGTCGCCACCGAGGTCGAGGGGACGGCCACGGTCGGGACCGGCGAGGACGCGCGGACGCTCGCGCTGGAGGGCCCCGGCGAGCGTGACCACTCCTGGGGCCGGCGCGACTGGACCGACGGCGAGTGGCTCTGGATATCGGGCTCGTTCGACGACGGCTCGGCGTACAACCACCTCTCGGCGTGGGCCGCCGGCTACGGGCCCAGCGAGATGGACCCGGTCATCACCAACGGGTTCTGGTTCGACGGGGACGAGGTCCACACCATCACGGACGCCGACCTGTCGGCCGACCCGGCGTTCGGTGTCGAGACGGGTCGGACCTGGATGAACGACGGCGCGGCGCCGACCATCGACCTCACGCTCGGCTGGGACGGGGGGAGCGCCGACCTCGCCGTCGACCCGGGCGCGACGACACCTGTCGACTGGACCGACGAGGAGACGGGCCACCGGGCGGTGCTGAACCGGTCGCCGTTCGAACAGCGGAAGGACGGCGAGGTCGCCGGGCGGGGGTGGCTGGAGAACATGACGCAACTCGGCGCCGACTGAGCCGCCCAGCCACGGCCTCCGTCACGGTCACGGCAAGCGATTAGTCCCTCCCGGGACTGGGGACGCCATGGATATCCAGCGGTTCGAGTTCCCGCAACCCACCTGGGGCCCGAGCGTCAACGTCCTCCGGGTCGGCGACACGCTCATCGACACCGGACACGTCCGCTCGGCCGAGGCCCTCGCCGAGGCGCTATCGGACCCCGACCGACTCGGCGGTGTCGAGCGCGTCGTCCTGACGCACCCCCACATCGACCACGTCGGCGGCTCCGAGGTACTCGACGAACTCGCCGACCTGCCCCACGTCGCGCTCGAGGGCGTCCCGTTCATCGTCCACGACTACCGCGAGTACCTGCTGGAGGCGCGCGCGGACATGACGCGGCTCTGTGCCGGTCTGGGCGCGACGGACTCGATGTGGGACAGCTACTTCCCGGTCGACCGGGAGTACCAGGAGGACCGCATCGAGTTCGAGCGCGTCCTCGCCGACGGCGACACGGTCCGGCTGGGCGAGTACGAACTGGACGTGCTCTCGACGCCGGGCCACTCCGGACAGCACGCCACCTTCTGGCACGAACCCTCGGGCACCTGTCTCCCGGGCGACATCGTCTCGGAGAACGGCCACTTCATGTACGCACCGCTGTACTGCGATATCGGCGACTACAAGCAGTCGTTCCGGCGGCTGCGGGCGCTGGAGGCCGACCGGCTGGTCCCGATGCACGGGCCGCCGATGGAGAACCCCCGCGAGCGCATCGATGACTGCCTCGCGAAGGCCGAGCGGACGGAGTCCCGACTGCTGGACTGGCTCGACGACCGCGGCAGCTTCTTCGCCCGCGAGTTCGCCAGCGATGTGCTGGGGGCGGAGGGCGCCGCCGTCGGCTTCCTCACGATGGTCGTCTACGAGTACGCCCGCCACCTCGAGGAGCGTGGCGAGTGTTCGGTGGCGGTCGAGGGGGACGGCATCGAGGTCTCGCGCTGAGCGACCGGAACGGGTGTCGGCTGCCGCCCCCGTGTGGGGGCCCGTGGTGTGCCCACCTCTCCCGTGGCTCGACGGGTCGCACAACGTTTTTGGGCGGTCACACCGCACCGTTGACATGGCGAACGACGCTCCACAGCCGTTCTCGGAGAAGCTTCGTGTACCGGAGGCGCTGACCTTCGACGACGTTCTCCTGCGCCCGAAGGAGAGCCGTGTCGAGCCCGACGAGGCCGACACCCGGACGAGCGTCTCGAAGTCCGTCGACCTCAACATCCCCGTCCTCTCGGCCGCGATGGACACCGTCACCGAGGCCGACCTGGCCATCGAGATGGCCCGGCAGGGCGGCATCGGCGTCCTCCACCGCAACATGGATGTCGAGGAGACGGTCGAGCACGTCGAGCGCGTCAAGCGTGCCGACGAACTGGTCATCCGCGATGTCGTGACCGCGGAACCGGACCAGACCGTCAGCGAGGTCGACGCGATGATGGGCCGCGAGGGCGTCTCCGGCGCGCCGGTCGTCGACGAGGACGACCGCGTCCTGGGCATCATCTCCGCGACCGACATCCGGCCGTTCCTCGAGGTCGGCGAGACCGACGCCGTCCGCGAGGCGATGACCGACGAGGTCGTCACCGCACAGGAGGGCGTCAGCGCCCGCGAGGCGCTCGAACTCATGTACGAGCACAAGATCGAGCGCGTCCCCGTCGTCGACGAGGACGACCGCCTCACGGGCCTGGTCACGATGCAGGGCATCCTCGCCCGCCGGGAGTACGACAACGCCGTCCACGACGAGCAGGGCGGCCTCCGCGTCGGCGTCGCCGTCGGCCCGTTCGAGGAGGACCGCGCGACCGCGGCCGACGACGCCGGCGCGGACATCCTCTTCATCGACTGTGCCCACGCGCACAACGCGAACGTCATCGACAGTGCCCGCTCCATCAAGAACGAGGTCGACGCGGACGTCGTCGTCGGGAACATCGGCACGCGCGAGGCCGCTGAGGCCGTCGTCGACTTCGCCGACGGTGTCAAGGTCGGCATCGGGCCGGGGTCCATCTGTACGACCCGCGTCGTGACGGGCGCCGGGATGCCCCAGATGACCGCGGTCGCCGAGGTCGCCGACGTGGCCGGCCCCGCGGGCGTGCCGGTCATCGCCGACGGTGGCATCCGCTACTCCGGTGACGCCATCAAGGCCATCGCCGCGGGCGCGGACGCCGTCATGCTGGGCTCGTACTTCGCGGGCACCGACGAGGCTCCGGGTCGGGTCATCACGATGAACGGCAAGCGCTACAAGCAGTACCGCGGGATGGGGAGCGTCGGCGCGATGCAGAGCGGCGGCGGCGACCGCTACCTCAAGGAGGACGACGAGGACGAGGAGTACGTCCCGGAGGGCGTCGAGGCGGCGACCCCGTACAAGGGCCCGCTCGCGGACGAGCTCCATCAGCTCGTCGGCGGGATGCAGTCCGGCATGGGCTACGTCGGTGCCGAGACCATCCCCGAGTTCAAGGAGCGCTCGGAGTTCGTCCGCGTCTCCGCGGCCGGACAGACCGAGGGTCACCCCCACGACGTGATGATCACCGACGAGGCGCCGAACTACTCGCCGCAGAACGAGTAGCGACCGTCCCGAACGAGAACCCCTTCTGCCGCGAGTCGCTCGCTATCCGGACTCACCGAGACATAAACGACCGGAGGATGCCGCCTCTCCCGCGGGACGACCCCGGCCGCTGACATCCGCCCTGCGAGGCGAGAACTGGCCGCATATGGACTCTGACAGCCGAGGGTACTCTATCCGAAGTCCTGAATGTAAATTCAGCTGCCTGACATTGGTAACTACCTTCATACCCGCTTGTACCGACGGTGGAGCCATGTCCGATGGACTGTTCCACTGTGTATGCCGGACCTGCCCCGCCGAACAGATCGCCGACGATGTCGCCGGCCGTGCGAGCTTCTTCGAGGCCCACGCGGAGCACGAGGTCGTGACCGCGACGCTGCCGACACGGACTGCGGAGCCCGAGTCGCGGGGGCGTGTCGTCGAGCTACGGGCGAGCGACTGAACTGTGGGGCGGTGGAAACTGACTGGCGACGACAAGCGCAGAATCGAGAGGGTGTGAGCGTATCCGAGAGACCACGGGTGCGGTCCGGATTCCCGCCGAAGGTCAAGCAGTGAGCCGAGCAGGAGGCGACCGGGCAGTCAGAGGCCGATTAGAAGCAGGAGTCAAAGTGAGGGCTGTCCGGTTCCTGGTGGAGATGAGGACGTATATCGGCTCTGAGATCCATCGATTGCGGTTAATGTTTATAATACCGTAGCAGGGATTGGCAGCATGACCAATGCCCCCCGTCAAGGGGAGAAATCCGAATTAGCCGTCGCTTCGGAACTGATGATGAAGGGGTACGGCGTGTCGTTCCCCTTCGGGCACGATTATCAATACGACCTCATCGTCGACAAGGACGGAGCTTTATACAGAATTCAGGTCAAGACGGCGAAGATCGAGGACGGGAATCGATACTACATCCAAGCTGACGCAGGACAATACGATGAGGAGTACGTCGATCTGCTCGCAGGCTACTCGGAAGATGAGGTAGCTACATTCTATATTCCGGTCAGCGAGGCGAGTGGGAAGCGCCAGCGGGTTACCTTCACAGAGTTAGAGAGGATGGGTTCTAAGGAAAACCAGGATCGGGCTAATCACATCAGCGATTACCGGTTCGGCGAGGCCATCAGCAGAGTGGAATCCGACTGATACCGTTGTGTCTACTCCGGCATGTTGAGAGGATTTCTGAGATTCATGTTTCTGTAGAAGCGCGCAACCCGTCGACAAACGAACTACTGAAACGTCGATTTACGGGCGGTTCACCGGTATCGGTGGCGACCACGGTTGCGGATTCTGCGTACTTCTCTAGAACAACGCGAAGACGCTGACATCCTAAGCCGTCGGAATGTGCTCGACGACGACGCCGTCGACGTCAGCGCGTTCGGGATCGAAGTCGGCAAGCGGGTCGTCGGTGGTGAACACGGTAGTCTCGCCTGAGAGTTCCTCTGCGAACATGATGATAGGGACATCCTTCGCCTGGATACCCCAGGCGCTCGCGAGTAGTCGGATGGGCTGTTGGCGTCGTACCTCGTGGATGTCCATGCTCCCGATGGCCTCGTGGCCGGGGAACTCGACGTTGTGACGTTTGGCGACGATGACATTGAACTCCCGCTTCATCTCCCGGATTTCGGAGTTCTCAGCACTGGCGGCCCGGTTGAAGGCTTCGGTCACCTCGCCGTGGATGTAGGCGCTGATGCCGACGTACCGGTCACCTGCCCGGACTTCGTCGATCTTCTCGACGGCGGCGGGAGCCTTCTCGGTGAGTCCCCAGACCCAGACGTTCGAGTCGTATACGTCCACAGAAGAGATTAGTGGGCCTCGCCGCGCTCGGTACCCTCTTCAGCTCGCTGGTCGGGGTCGGACTCCATCGCCGCGAGCATCTGCTCTGGGTCCCAGTCGGTGGACTCGTTGAGTTCCTGGATCCGCTCCCAGGCTTCCTCGGCGGTGGTGTCGGCCCGCCGGGCCCACTCGTACGCTCCGGCGGCTTCCTCGGTCATATCTCCTCGTAGGTGGTTGCTCGGTGAAAACGTTATCCCCGTGGCCTGGGGTCGGGAGGGGAGTGGCCCCCTCGCCTGCTGAAATCGTGTGACGGTGGCCGTTCGTTCTCCGTTCGGGTTCAGTTCGGGAGCCGCGGGTGAGGCTATCAGAATCGAAAGACGGCAGGCTGGTGGGGTTGGCTCCTCTCCGTGTGAAAATCGAGCGGGCTGAGAGGAATTGTGAACCGGAGCAAGACGTGCTCGCTCACTGCGTTCGCTGTGCGCGACTTGCGGGGTTCAAATCCCTCTCACGTCGAGATTCGCTCCTCACGTTCGTTCGTCGCAGAATCACGGGCTGAGAGGGATTTGAACCCTCGACCGTCTGGTTAAGAGCCAGACGCTCTGCCTGGCTGAGCTATCAGCCCTCACAACCGGGTAGCGAGGTGCGACGCTAAAGGGTTGCGTTTCCCCATCCCTGGCACGTTACGCACTTCCGACAACGGCCGCCCGGCCCGGTGTTGTCGGCCGGTCTCGGCCGTGGCCCCACCGCCACATCCCGTCTGGGAAGGGAAGCCGGGGTTTTTGTAGCACGCCACCGCAGTGCCAGCCAGTATGAGCAGCGCCGTCTCGATGGCCTCGATGTCTACATACGCCATCCTCGGGTGCGGGAGTGTGGGGCACGCCGTGGCCGAGGAACTCGAGTCCGAGGGGAAGGACGTCCTCATCCTCGACAACGACGAGGGCCGCGTCGAGGCGCTGCGCGACCAGGACCTCGACGCACGGACCGCCGACATCGCGGAGCCGGAGGTGGCCGACGCCATCGGCGACCGCGATGTCATCCTCATCATGTCCTCGGACGTGTCGGCGAACAAGGCCGCCGTCGAGAACATCCGGGCCCGGGGCGACGACCAGTTCATCGTCGTTCGGGCCTCCGACCCCGTCACAGCCGACGAGCTCACGGAACTCGGCGTCGACGTGGTCATCAACCCTTCCGAGGTCATCGCGGACTCGGCGCTCCGGGCGCTGGAGACCGGCGAACTGGAACATCGCGCCGAGCGGCTCGCGGAGGTGCTGAGCGAGGGGAAACGACTCGCTATCCTCGCGCACCGCTCGCCGGACCCCGACTCCATCGCCAGCGCCGTCGCGCTGAAGGCCATCGCCGAATCGCTCGGTGTCGAGGCCGACATCCGCTACGAGGGCGAGATCGGTCACCAGGAGAACCGCGCGTTCGTCAACCTCCTGGGCATCGACCTCGCGCCGCTGGCCGACGACGACCTCGCGTCCTACGACACCCTCGCGCTGGTCGACTACGCCCGCGTCACGGAGTACGAACTGGAGCGCCAGCCGGACATCCTCATCGACCACTTCGAGCCGGAGCTGGAGTACGAGGCCGAGTTCGCTGATATCCGACCGAACGTCTCCTCGACCTCGACCATCCTCACGAAGTACATCCAGGAGTTCGACCTCAACCTGAGCGAGGAGGTGGCCACGGCGCTGCTGTACGGCATCCGCGAGGAGACGCTGGACTTCAAGCGCGACACGACACCGGCGGACCTCACCGCGGCGGCGTACCTCTACCCGTTCGCCAACCACGACACGCTCGAACAGGTCGAGTCGCCGTCGCTCTCGCCGGAGACGCTGGACGTACTCGCCGAGGCCATCCGGAACCGCGACGTGCAGGGCTCGCACCTCGTCTCGAACGCGGGGTTCATCCGCGACAAGACCGCCGTCTCGCAGGCCGCTCAGCAGCTCCTCAATCTGGAGGGCATCACGACGACGGCCGTCTTCGCGGTCACCGACGACACCATCCACCTCGCGGCGCGCTCGAAGGACATCCGGATGAACATCGGCAGCGTGCTGGAGGACGCCTTCGGGGGCATCGGCGAGGCACGCGGGCACTCGACCGACGCCACGGCGGAGATCCCGCTGGGAATCTTCACGGGACTGGAGGGGAACAGTGGGAACCGGGAGACGCTGTTGAACCTGACCGAGCAGGCGGTGAAGACGAAGCTGTTCGAGGCGATGGGGGTCGACGTGGAGGTCGAGGGGGGGAGCGGTGGCGAGTCCTCGAACGGCACCTGAACGCCGCGCTCCGCGCCGGTGACGAGAACCGGGTCAGGCCGACCCGGCCACGGCCAGCGGCTCCTCCTCCTCGTTCGTCCCGTGCATCCGCTCGACGATGCTGTTCACGAGGATGACGTCGCCGACCGACCGGACCCAGCGGTACGGCAGGATGACACCGCGGCTCCCGTTGACCTCCTCGTTGAACAGCTCACGGTTGAGCTGGGTGAGCGCCAGCCCCGTCACGGAACGACTGTCGACGTCGAGGCGCAGGTCCTCGACCTGCCCGACGAAGACACCGTTGTTCGAGTAGACCTCGCGACCGACCAGCGTCGTTATCTCCTGGGGTTCCTCGGTCATGGACGGGCGGTTGCGGTCCCCGATTATCAAGCTTCCCCGCGCGTCAGACGCCCGTCTGTCCCCGGTCCGACGGCACTGAGTCCCCGCCCCCGAGACGCGTTCGCCGCGTTCGGCAATGCGGCGAGCGGGCACGACCCCGAGGCTCTTAATCTCGGCCGGACATTAGGGAGGGTATGAGCGAGTCAGGAGACGGACCCGACGACGAGGAGATCGAGACCATCCGCGAGCAGAAGCGCGAGGAACTGCTCTCGCAGACGGGCGGCGACGAGGGGGGAACGGTCACCGACGGCGGAGCCACCGACCCCATCCATATCGACGGTGCCGACCACCTCGAATCCGTGCTCGCCGAGCACGACGTGGTGCTGGCGGACTTCTACGCCGACTGGTGTGGGCCCTGCAAGATGCTCGCACCGACCATCGAGGAGATCGCCGCCGAGGAGGACGCCACGGTCATCAAGATCGATATCGACGCGAACCAGCAACTCGCGCAGCGCTACGGCGTCCGGGGCGTCCCGACGGTGTACCTGTTCCGCGACGGCGACCCCGCACAGGAGTGGGTCGGCGTCAAGGACAAGAACACGTACGTGAGCGCCATCCGGGCCGCCTGACGGCCGGGCGACCGGACGGCGCTCTCGTCCGAGAGGACCGGGCGATACCTTGGCGACCGCACGGCTCCTGCCCTCACGCCTCGCCGAGGAAGCGCGACACGTGTTGGACGACGGCGTCGGGTCGCTCGCGCGGCGGCCAGTGTGCACAGTCGTCCAGCACCACGCACTCGCCGTCGGGGGCGAGCTCCGCGGCTTGCTCCGACCACGCCGGCGGGAACACCTCGTCCGCGGCGCCGTGCAGGAACAGCGCGGGTTGCTGGAGCTCCGGCAGCAGCGGGACGTACGATGTCGCGTACCCCTGGCGTGTCACCTCGGCCGACCGCCACTGCCGGAACGGGTGGCCGGGGTCCTCGCGCTGGAGGAGGTCGAACAGCGTCTCGACGACCTCGTCCGGGAGGGCGCCCGGGTCGACGACGATGCCCCCGAGGCTCGCCCGCGCCAGTCGGCGCGACCGTGCGAGCACCGCGAGCGACAGCCGGTTGCACAGGGGGACCTGCGCGAGCGCCCACGTCAGCCGGCCGCTCGATAGCTCGGTCCCCAGGCCGAAGCTGTCGATGGCGACCAGCCGCTCGACACGGTCGTCGGCCAGCGCCAGGCCCAGCGCCACGCCGCCGCCCAGCGAGCAGCCACAGAGGTCCACACGCGCCAGCCCGAGCGCGTCGAGCAGCCCCCGGACGACCTCGACGTGGTAGGCCGTCGAGTAGGCCGCCACGGGCCGGTCGCTGTCGCCGTAGCCCGCGAGGTCGGGCGCCAGCACCGGACGGCCGAGTTCGGCCGCCAGCGACTCGATGATACCGCCCCAGGAGAGTCGCGCCGAATCCACGATACCCCCGTGCAGCAGGACCACCGGCGGCCCCCCGTCCTGCTCGGCCGGGTCGTCCCGGAGGTAGTGGATGCCCACGCCGGCCGCCTCGATGCGTTCGTCGTGAACCGTCACGCCCGGTATCTCGCCCCCGGGGTACTTGATCGTTCGAGCCGATGGGCCACGCCGAGATATCTATACTAGTTCCGAGATTATCGTGATACTTGTCGCTCTCGGACAGAGGGCTGGATTTCCGGAACGAAACCTCTCCGTTCGTCGATGACAGTCGGATTCAGGTGGCAGGCGTGCCAGCCGCCAGCCATGGACCCGAGCGACCTGCGCGCGCTGGCGACGGACGCGGTGCTACTCACGGGGCGGGGCGTCGTGCTCCTCGAACGCGACCATCCACCCCACGAGGGTGAGTGGGTACTCCCCGGGGGAATGGTCGAGCGGGGCGAACGTGCTCGGACCGCCTGTGCTCGGGAGGTCCGAGAGGAGGTGGGGCTCGACGTGCGGCCCGTCTCGTTCGTCGGTCTCTACGACGCGCCCGGCCGGGACAGCCGCGGGAACGTCTCCGCCGCCTACCTCTGCGTGCCGACCGGTGACGATGAGCCGGTTGCCCGCGAGGAGGCCAGACGCGTGGACACGTTCGACCCCGACGACCCGCCGGCGATGGGGTTCGACCACGCGACCATCCTCGCCGACACCGTCGACGCGCGCTGAGGCGTGAGAATGAGGGACGAGGTTGATAATGCGCCCACCTCTCGGACGAGTCATGAGTACGTGGACGGCCGCGGAGATGCCGGACCAGACGGGACGGACCGTCGTCGTGACGGGCGCAAACACGGGTCTGGGCAAGGAGGCGGCCCGCGCATTCACCGCGAAAGGAGCCGACGTGGTGCTGGCCTGCCGGTCCGAGGCGAAGGCCCGCGACGCGAAGGCCGACATCGAGGCCGACGGCCCGGACGGCTCGCTGACCGTGCTGGAGCTCGACCTCGCGGACCTCGACTCGGTTCGGGCGTTCGCCGACGCGTTCACCGACGCCTTCGACGACCTACATGTCCTCGCCAACAACGCGGGCGTCATGGCCATCCCCCGTCGCGAGACGGCCGACGGCTTCGAGACGCAGTTCGGCGTCAACCACCTCGGCCACTTCGCGCTCACGGGGCTCCTGCTCGACGCGCTCCGGGCGACGGGCACCGGGGCTGACCCCGCTCGCGTGGTCACGATGTCCAGTGGTGTCCACGAACGTGGCCGTATCGACTTCGATGACCTCCACGGCGAGCGCTCCTACGACAAGTGGGACGCGTACGCGCAGTCGAAGCTGGCGAACCTGCTGTTCGCCTACGAACTCGACCGGCGGCTCGAGGCCGCCGGCGCGCCCGTCGAGAGCCTGGCCGCGCACCCGGGCTACGCCGCGACGGACCTCCAGCGCCGCGGCCCCGAGATGATGGGCTCGACGCTCCGCACGGTCGGGATGAGACTCGCCAACGCGGTGCTGGCCCAGCCCGCAGAACAGGGCGTCCTGCCGTACCTGTACGCCGCGACGATGCCCGACGCGTCCGGCGGCGAGTACTACGGCCCGGGCGGCCTCGCGAACATGCGCGGCGCCCCCGAGCGCCAGCGCTCCTCGAAGCGGTCCTACGAGGAGGGTACCGCCTACCGGCTCTGGTCCGTCTCCGAGGAGCAGACCGGCGTGGGCTACGACCTGCCGGACCCACGAGCGAGCGACGGGTCGTCGGCTGCGGATGCGACGGACGTGTCGGCCGACGACTGACCGTCGCCGTCCCCCATGTGACGGGGTGGAGCGCGCTCAGCCGTTCGCCTTCGGCACCGAGACCACGACCGAATGCCAGCCGTCCGCCTCCTCGAAGCGGATATCACCACCCATCTCGTCGACGATCCACCGGACCACCCACAGCCCGATTCCGTTGCCGTGGTGGAGCTGGGTTATCTCCCGGTCGCCCGCGATGAGCGACTGCTCGAGTTCCGGGACGCCGGAGCCGTCGTCGGCGACCCGGAGCTCCAGCCGGTCCCCGGCCGCCTGCATCCCGACCCGGACGGAGATGTCGGGGCCGTTGTGGTCGATGGCGTTCTCCATGAGGTTCGATACCACGGGCCCCAGCCGGTCCGGGCCGATGACGGCGACCGGCTCGCTCGGCGGGTCGAACTCGATGCGCAGGTCGGGATACGCCGACCGGAACCGCTCGACGACGTTCCCCACGGCGGTCCCCGGGGGTGCGCTACCGGTGTGGTCGTGCGAGAGCGCTCGCTCCGCCTCGCGTGCCTTCTCGCTGACCGAGAGGACACTCTCGGTCGCGGTGCGGAGTCCGTCGATCACCGGCCGGAGTTCCTCGTCGTCGAGCCGCTCGTCGAGCAGACGTGCGTTGCCGTCCGCGATGTTGATCTGGTTGCGGACGTTGTGCCGGAGGACGCGGTTGAGGACCTCGATCCGGCGCTGGCGGCGCTGCTGGTCGGTCACGTCGGTGTAGGTCCCGAAGGCCCGGAGGCCGTCGGCGGTCTCGTAGGGGACCGCCCGGAAGAGGAACTCGCGGTAGCCGTCGGCCGTCCGCCGACGGACCTGTCGGGTTACCGGTTCACCGGCACGGACCCGCGCGTCGATCTCCCGTCCTTCGTCGTCCTCCCGGTCGTCCTCCAGGACCAGGTCGTTGGCGGGAAGCCCGACCAGCTCCTCCGGGTCGCGCCCCCCACCGAACGCCTCGGCGAACGGCTCGTTGCATCGGCAGATGATCGGCTCGCCGTCCTCGAACCGGACCTCGTTCACCGGGTCGGGGATGTGGGTGAACAGCGAGGCGAACCGGTCCTGTTCCCGCGAGAGCGCACCGCGGGTCTCCTGTAGCTCCGAGATGTCCCGGACCACCACGACGAGTGGAGGTTCGCCCCCCTCGCCGAGTGAGACCTCCAGCTCGACCGGCCGGGCGGTTCCCTCGACGGTGACCGTGGTCTCGAACCGCCCCGGTTCGCCCGGGGCAGCGCTCTCGGACGCGGCGACCATCTCGGCGAGGTCGTCCTCCGGGAGCAGGTCCCGGGCCTGCTCGCCGACGAGGTCCTCGGGGTCGAGTTCGAGGTAGCTGGCCAGCGAGTCGCTCACGAGTTCCACCCGCAGGCTCTCGCCGACGACTGCCGCCATCTCGCTCCCCTGCTCGATGACGGTCTCGTAGAGCCGGAGCCGGTCGCGCTGGGCCGCCTGTTCGAGTGCTGCCTGGACGCTTTCGGACAGGATCTCTGCGATCCGCCGCTCGAAGTCGCTCGTCCGGGCTCCATCGGTCTCCAGCCCCAGCGTCCCGTGCTCGCCCAGCGGGATGACCAGCCCGTCGGTGGCGTCGGCCTGGTGGCCGTAGCCGCCCGGTTCGAACAGCTCGCGGTCGAAGCCGAGCGTCGTTCCCCGTTCGTACGCCCGCCCGGAGAGGCTCTCTCCGACGGCGACGGGGGCGACCGCCGTCGGCTCGGTCCCGGTGCCGGCGACGGGAACGAGCCGCTCGGTCTCCTCGTCGTAGAGCCGGATGAGGCAGTCGTAGCCCAGGACCTCCTCGACCGCCCGCGCCGCGGCCGTGGCGACCTCGTCGCGGGTCTCGGCGGCCAGCAGCGAGCGGGTCCGCTCCAGCAGTGCCGTCACGGTCTCCTGGCGTTCGATACGCTCGGTCACGTCGCGCTGGGTACCGATGTAGCGGACCACCTCCCCGTCCTCGTGGACGGGCGTCACCTCGATCTCGTTCCAGAACGGCGTCCCGTCGGCCCGGTAGTTCCGCAGGACCATCTGGACGTGTTCCTCCGCGTCCAGCGCCCGGGCCAGCTCGGCGGTCCGCTCGGGGTCCGTCTCGGGGCCCTGCAGGAACCGACAGTCACGCCCCAGCACCGCGTCGCGGTCGTACCCCGTCAGCTCCTCGAACCCGCGATTGACGTAGGTCAGTGCGCGGTCGCCCTCGGCCCCGTTGTCGGTGATGGTGATGGCACTGTTCGCGGCCTCGATGGCCCGTCGCTGCTGCTCGACCGTCTCCCGGAGGCGGCGCTCCTCCAGTCGGTTGCCGATCCACTCCACCAGCAGCTTGACCAGTGTCCGCTCGTCCTCGGAGAACGCTTCGCGGGGCTCGTCGCCGCTGAAGCAGACGGTCCCGTACAGCACCCCGTCGACCTCCACGCGCCCGCCGACGTAGCAGGAGAGACCGTGCGTCTCCTGGGTGGGTGTGCCGTCCCAGATGGAGTCATCGAGATCGGGAATCAGTTGGGGCTCGCCGGATTCGACCGTCTCGCGGCAGTACGTCGTCGAGAAGCGGAACGACTGGCCGGACTCGATGCCGCCGGGCCCGACGGCGAGCTCCACGTCGTAGTCGTCCGTCTCCGGGTCGATGACCGAGAGGTGCGCGTTCGCGACGCCGAGTCGGCGCCGGCCGATATCCAGCATCCGTTCGATCCGTTCCGTCTCGTCGAGGCCGGGCTCCGACGTGACCAGGTACAGCTCCTGCAGTGCCTCGTGGCTCCGGCGCAGGTCCGTCACCTCCCCCTCCCCACCATCGTCGTCGGTCGCCTGGTCCCCTGGGTCGATCGTCTCGTCGTTAGGCGGGACCATCCGATTCGTATCGCTTCGATGGAGGCGCCGCCCAGGCTAAAGTGTTCGGACCACGTCCGCACCCTGACCGTCCCGCTGATGCCGTCTCCGGAGGGCTCGATGGGGGTCAATGGCTGAAGAGGTGGACGAACTCGTCGTCCGGCACCACCAGACAGAAGCGTGCATCTCCGGGGGGTGGAAATCGGGTGGCGGTCTTCCGCGTCGAGAACAGCCGCGAGAACGGCTCCCCACACGCTGGGCACGACATCCCGTCCCGGTTCTCGAACAGCTTCGTCTCCCCGCCGTCGCGGAGCTGCTTGAGCCGGTGCCGGTGGTCGTGGATATCGAAGCTCATCGACGGCTATCGGGCACGTCGCCGTGGCCTCCGTCGGTGGCCACGTGGTCGCTGCCCGCGGCCGTCCCGTCGTCCGGTTCGTCCGTTCCTGGATCGGTCGTCGGTGCGGAATCGGCCGTCGGTTCGGGGTCGGTCGTCGGTTCGGGGTCGGCCGTCGGTTCGGGGGCGCCGTCGGGGAGGTCGAAATCGACGTGGGCGAGCAGGAGTTCCCTCGTCGGTGGGGGACGCCGGTAGACGGCGACCCAGAGGAGTCCCCCGACGGCCCAGACGAGCGCCGCGAGACAGACGAACGCGGCCCTGGCGAGACCGCTCGCGACGGTCGGCAGATGCCGGACGCCCGCCAGCAGCGTCCCACCGAAGGCCCCCGCTACGACCGGCCAGACGAGCGAGTCGGGCCCCGGCGACGACAGCAGGACCACCAGCGTCACGAGCCCGGGGACGGTCACGAGGGCCGTCCGGAAGGGGCTCCGGAACAGCGCGTGGTCCTCGTCGCGCTCGGCGCTCAGCCCCACGACGAGGACCGCGATGGCCCCCGCGATGGCCGCCCACTGCACACCCATCGGGTCGCCCGCCGCGACCGGACCGTACAGCTCCCGGGTCGAGGTCCCCGGGTCGACCGGCTCCCGGGCCAGCATCCAAACCACGTAGAACGTCGTCAGCCACACGAGCGCGACGATGTCGACGAGATACTCCTGCGTGAGTTCGGTCAGGCCGACGGCCAGTGTCCGGTGGGCCAGCGCGAGCGGGAACACCAGCGCGTAGCAGGTGAACCCCAGGGTCAGCCAGTCCCCGCCGATGATGGGGTCCGCGACGACCCCGAGCGCCGTCCCCGTGACGTACCAGGCCAACCAGAGGTAGGGGACGACCGTCAGCACGACCGCCGCGCTCCGGCCGGGTGCCAGGACGAGCGCGGCCGCGGCCCGCTGGACGAGTGCCAGGGGCGAGCGCGGCAGGCTCGCCGCGTCGGGCTCCCGGCCGCTGACGGCCTCCTCCGTCCCCGGGTCGCCCGCTGGCGAACGGTTCTCCATGGGCCCCGAACGGACGTGCCACTCATAGCCGTCCGGTCGATTTCGACACGTGAATCGGGCGGAGCCCCGCGTTTCGGGAACTGAGTCGTGGCGACGCTTCTTGTGTGGATGGTCCGATACCTCGGCAAGAGCCGGTGGCGACAATGACAGAGACCAACGAAGAGACGGCCCGGCAGGTGCTGGAGTTCCGTCTCGACGGGGAGGCCTACTGTGTGAGCATCGACTACGTGACCGAGATCGTCGATATGGGTGATCTGACGCCGATTCCCAACGCACCACGGCACGTCAAGGGCGTGATGGACCTGCGCGGGGAGACCACGGCCATCATCGACCCGAAGGTCCGACTGGATCTCGACGGCACCGTGGGGGACCGCATCATCATCTTCGATTCGGCGGTGTTCGACGACGAGCGGTCCGTCGGCTGGGCCGTCGACAGCGTCCGCGAGGTCGCCCGCGTCGCGCCGGAGTCGGTCGACGACCCGCCGGTCGAGCGCGACCACGTCCGCAGCATCGTCAAGCGTGACGACGGCTTCGTCATCTGGGTCGACCCCGGCGAGATGGATGCTGCCGGCTCGAAAGCCGCCCCGGCGGCGGACTGACACGCCCGAATATACGGTCGGTAACTTTCCAACGGCATCTGGCGTCTTCTGTTCGGTTATTTGGAGGAATACTGTCCAGTGGTGCGCAGATATGTGCGAAAGCTACCACTGTAAACCTCCGTTTTCACGACCAGAAAACCCGCTCCAGCTATTATGAGTATCCGGTCTAAGAGTTGGTCGTACAATGGGGACCAGAGAAGGCGATGATGTGATGAGCACGGAAGCGCCCGAGGCACTCGAACGACTCCGCGCGGAAGTCTCCGGCGAGGAGTCCGACGGCCCGGACGCGGTGCAGTTGGCGGACGAGTACCTGTCGGATGTGCTGGAGTCGTTCGCGCCGGCAGGTGAGTTCGCGTTCAGCGAGGAGACGGTGAAAGGTGACCTGGGCGAGATCCTGCTGACGCTGGTGGCGCATCGGTCGACGGAGACGAACGGGAAGCGGTTGATGGAGGACCTGGGTCGAGTGTTCGACGCGGACCTGTCGCCGGGGACGGTGTACCCGCAGCTCCACGAGTTCGAGGAGGAGGGGCTGCTGGAGCGCCACGAGCTGGTCCGGACCAAGGAGTACCAGCTCGACGACGCCGAGGCCTGCCGCGAGCGGATCGCCGCGGAGATGCGCCAGCATCTCGTGCTGGGCCTCTTCTACCACCGCGCGCTGGCCGACCTGTAACGGCACGCGAGCACTGCTTGCGAGTTCTGTCGTCTCGCCGCCGATGCCGAGGAGCCGCCGGTTCCTCCGGATGGGCAGTCACACGGTGTCCCGAGAACGAGGGACGGTCAGTCGAGGAACTCCGGGAGGTCGAGCGAGTCGGTGGAGTCGGGCGAGGAGAGGTCGAGCATCTCGACCCGTGAGAGTGCCGGCGGAAGGCCGCTCGGGTCGTCGTCCCCGTCGGGTAGCTCGACCGAACCCTCGGTGACGAGCGTCGACCAGAGGGCACCGGGTGTGCCGGCATCGGCCGCGGCAGCCTTCGCCTCGGTCCGCCCCTGTTCGTAGGCGAGTTCGACCATGCTCCGGTCGTAGGTGGTCTCGACGCTCTCGTAGAGCTGCCGGAGCTCGGCACGGTTGCGCTCGCCGAGGCGCTCGGCGACGCCGACCGCGTACGCTCGCTCGACGGCCTCGTCGGCGGTCAGGCTCTCCCAATCGGTCCCGTAGGTCCGCTCGTAACGGCTCATCAGGTCTCGACCGTCCGGTCGGGGTTCACTCGCAGGCCCCGGTCGGAGAACGTCAGGCGCCTGATATCCGTGTCGATGGCCGTCCCGCGCATCTTCAGGACCTGGATGCCACGGGTCATCCCGCTCCCGTCGAGGAAGTTGTGGAAGAAGATGACCCCGTGGGCGAGGTAGTGCTCGTTCGCGTACGAGCCCGGGTCCGTCATCTCCGAGATGAGGAGGACGGTCGCGTCCGTGCGCTTCAGCGCCGAGAGGAAGTTCGTGGTCCCGGTCTCGCCCGCGAAGTGTTCGAGCAGCATCGTCGAGTCGATGATGACGCGGTCGATATCGTTCTCCTGGATGGCGCCGACGAGCCGGTTCGTCAGTCCGGACTCGGAACCGAACTTCGAGAGCGTCCGCTTGCCCTCGTTGGTCATCAGGTTCAGGAACTCGATGGCTCCGGACTCGATGGCGCCCGAGAAGCCGAACGTGAAGTTCGCCATGTCCTGGCGGAGCTCCGCTTTCGTCTCGTGCATCGTCACGTACAGGCAGTCCTGTCCGGTCTCGACACCCTGGGTGACGAACTGCGAGCAGAACGTCGTCTTGCCGCTTCCCGGGGGACCGCTGACGACGTGCAGCCTGTTGGCCGGCAAGCCCCCGTCGACGAGCTGGTCGAACCCCGGGACGCCACTCGGAACGCGCATGCCGCCCGCTATGTGACCCCCTATTATCGTCGTTCGCTCCACATCGGGATGTGAAACGGGCGATCGACAGGATCTGAGGCCGAAATCCGTTCACGGACCCGATTCCGAGAGATTTCGACGCTGCGGCCAGAAGATAGTAAAGGTTCGTCAGCGTACGAGGGTGTATGGAGCCCGACAAGGGGCCAGTTCGACGGGACGACGACGAGGCTGCTGCGGGAGCGGCCACCGACGTACGAGCGGCCGTGGACTGGTACTTCGGGGACCTGGTCGACCAGGTGGTGGCCGACTGCGGGGTCTCGCATGAGCAACTGATCCGTGCCCTGGCAAGCATCGAGCAGGAAGCGAGCGCGCGCCGCGACCAGCTCGCCGAACGCGGTCGGGTGGTCTCGACCGCCGGCGCGCCGGGTGAGGTTCTGGCGCTCCCCGTCGGCACGTTACAGGTGCTGACCCGGGCGTGTGACCTGTCCGGCGAGGAGGCGGAGGCGGTCCGGTCGGTCCATCGGCGGATGGCACGCGCGATCGCCAGCCTGCCGGAGGACGACTCCACCGACGCCGTCGTCTTCGCCGCGGAACCGTCCGACCTCCACTGACATCTCCGCCGCCCTGGGTCCCTTGTCCTGTGAACCGTCGGTCGAGCCGTGGCTACGCTGAAGCGAGCCACCGCTGAGGACGCTGGTCGTGACAGGAACAGTGATTGATGACGGGACCGGCGCCGTGGAAGGACGGCCGCCGGTCCCGTGGTCAGCCGCTCACGTCCATCCCGCGGTCAGCCGCGGTTCACGTCCACGTCGTCGTTGTCGCTGATGTTCGCGGTGAGTCGGCCGACGGAATCACGGATCTCCTCGACGTTGGCCTGCTGTTGCTGGTTCATCTCGGCGATGGTCTCGACCTCGTCGGCGACGGTGACGGACTCGTCGGTGGCCTGCTCGACCATGCTGGCGATCTGCTCGGTGCTCGCGGCCTGGTCGTCGGTTGCGTCGGAGACCTCCTGGATGCCGGTGGCGGTCTCCTCGGCGGCTTCGGCGATATCCTCGAGGCTGTCCATCGCGGCCTGGGCCTGGCCGAGCCCCTCGTCGATGACCTCGTTGGTCTCCTCGAGGCTGTCGACGGTCTCGGCGGTCTCGTTCTGGATCTCCGCAACCATCTCCTCGATACGCCCGGCCTGCTCCTGGGCGTCCTGTGCGAGCTGTTTGACCTCGTCGGCGACGACGGCGAAGCCCTCGCCGGCCTCGCCGGCGCGCGCGGCCTCGATGGAGGCGTTCAGTGCGAGCAGGTTCGTCTGGTCGGCGATCTCGTCGATGACCTCCACCACCTCGTCGATCTCGTCGACGTTGGACTGGAGCTGCTCGACGTCCTCCGTGACGTTCTCGGCGGCCTCGTCGACGTCCTCGAGCACGTCGATGGCGTCGGTCGCGGACTCGCGGCCCTCCTCGGCGAGCTCCTCGGCCTCCTCGCTGGTGTCGGCGACGCCCTCGGCCGTGGAGGCGATCTCCTCGACCGTCGCGCTCAGCTGCCCGACCTCGTTGGAGACGTTGCGCATCCGGTCGACCTGCTGGTCGGTGAGGTCGTTGATCTCCTCGACCGTCTCGGTGACATCCGAGGAGAGGTCCCAGAGCTGGTCGACCGGCTGCTCGACCTCCTGGCTGACATCCTCGCTCAGCTGCTGCTGTCTCGCGAGCTGCTCCTCGACCTGTTCGCTGTAGGAATGGATGTACGTGTCCATCGCGACCTGCTGGTCGAGGTTCAGCAGCTTCAGGGCGGACATCGTCCGCTCGACGACCTCGTCGATGGCTTCGGCTGCGGGTTCGCCCGGTACCTCCGGCGCTTCCGTCCCCTCGTCGCTCGCCCCGCCGGACTCGGCAGCCGCCCCGCCGTCGGTCAGGACCAGCCCCTCCTTGACGTCCTCCGCGATGGCACGGATGATGCCCTCGTAGTAGATGTGGTAGGCGCCCATGTACACCTTGGGCCCCAGGTCGAGCATGTCGTGGATCTTCCCGATACGGGCCCGCCGGTCGAAGTACGACTGCCCGTACTGGCCACTCCCGAGGTCCTTCAGGTACTGGCGCTGGGACTGCTTGAGCATCTCGACGCTCTTGGTCGAGCTGCCGATGATCTCACGGGCCTCCTCGTAGCCCGTGAGATGGTCGTAGAAGTCCTCGACGAGGTCCTCGGCGATGCGGTCGAACGTGTCCGACATGGCCTCGAGCTGCTCGGCGTCCGCCGGGTCGAACCCGGTGAACGACTTCCGCCAGTCGATCTCGCGCTCGTCGATGCCGATACTGGCCGACAGGGACGAGCCGTTGACGTCCCGTCGCGTTTCGTCGTCGATCTTGATACCGTCATCCGTCATACACCCGGCTATTTGCCGGGAATTATTAGCAGGGGTCCCCGAATCGAGGCTCGATACCCGCGGTGCCGAGTAACTCTCCGTTCGCAGGTTCCAGAGGAGGCCACCGACTCTCCGTCGGCTTTCCGTCGGCTCTCTCAGCGGTTCGCGACCGGGGGGCGCCACCCGTACTGGTCGGCCACGTACTCGAAGAGGCTCGGGAAGTGCGGGCGGTCCCCAACCTGCGCGTCGGCGAAGGCGGCCTCGTCGACGTCGTCGAAATCGTCCCCCTCGACGACACGGCGGAGGACCTCACGGGTGTCGCCACCGTCGGCGAACGTCTCCGCGAACGCTTCCGGGCTCCCACCCACCTGCTCGGTGAACGTCTCGCTGGCGGCCGCGTACGCGTCGTCCAGCCACGACTCCCGATGGGCGTCGTCGGTGCTCGCGTGATGGTCGACCAGCGAGCCGAACTCGCCGGCACCGAGCTCGTCGGTAGCGACGAGGAACGTCACCAGCCGCTCGGCCCGTACCTGGATGGTCGGGTCCGCCGGGTCGGCGGCCGGTAGCGGGACCGTCTCGACCGCCTCGTGGGTGGTGCTCGGCCCGCTCCGGAGCGTCACCTCGTAGCTCGGGTCGGTGTCCGGGTCCGCCCCGTCGTCCGGTACGTCGTCGGTGCGCGAGACGTACAGCGTGTACTGGAAGCCGCCATGGCGCAGGAGCCGCACCGTCTCGTCCCCCTGGCCGGACGGTTCGACGCCGCGCCAGGAACTGATTCCCAGCGCCGAGAGCGGCGGCGTCGCCGGCGTCGGGTCGACGACCGCGTCCAGCAGCTCCCGATAGCTCCATCCCTCGACACAGGGAATCTCCGCGAGCGAGTGCAGTGCGCGCGACCCGTCACCGCGGAGCGGGGCCGACCGGCCACAGGTCTCACAGAGCACCCGTCGCGCCCCGCGGTCCGACTCCGGACCGAGGCGGAGGGTGTGTTCGCCGCCGGCCGCCGCGGGGATGCGGTCGTTCCGGCAGGGTGCCTCGGAGAGCTCGGCTAGCGCGTCGCGAAGCGTGTACTCGGCCACGACCGTGACGGGCACGGTGCGGCCGCAGCGACCACAGCGGACGAGTCGGTCACGGGCGTGCAGGACCGGCTCGTGGCCCTCGCATGAGTTCTCCAGCTCGAAGTCGGCGAGCGTCGTCTCGGCACCCCCGTGGACTGCCATGCGGGAACACTCCGTGTCCCCACCTAAAACCCGTCACGGGGAAATCGAGGCTCGAAAGCCCCGGCTCGGCGCTCGAAACCGTCCGCGACGCTTTACGAGCGCCGCGTCCATCCCCGGACGATCCGATGGACGCGGACCCCGACCCGCGGACGGTGCGACGGGTGTCGGTCGAGCCGCCGGTCCCGGAGCCGGCCGACTGCGTCCCGTCCTGCGAGCCCATCACGACCCGGGTCTCGCTCTCGGACGGCTGGCTCGCCGTCACCCCGCGGCAGGTCCTCGTCTACCGGACCGACCGCGCGCCGCCGCTCGTGACAATTCCACGGCCGAACGTGACCAGCGTCGCCATCCGGCGCTCGGGTGACGGCCCGGTCGTCCGGTACGCACCTCGCGTCGCGGCGTACGGCGTCGTCGGTATCCTCGTCGGCCTCCTGTTCGGCGCGCTCGTCCCCGCGGCGTCGGTGGATATCCCGCAGGATTCCCCGGCAGCCGGCGCCTTCGGGTTCGTCACGGTGCTGACCGGCGGCCTCCAGCTGCTCGGCGACGCCGCCATCCTGTTCGGTGCCGTCGCGCTCGTCGGGGCGCTCGGTGCCCTCGGCTACCGGCTCGCGACCGGCGGGAACGTGGTCGTCGTCGAGGTCGCGGGCGGCTCCCCCGTGCAGTGTCGAGCCGCTGCCGGCGGCGAGCGGCGTGCTCTCCGACGAATCGAGGACGCACTCGCCGAGCCAGCCGGAACCGGCGCGACGGGGACCACGGATGTCGGCACCGAACGGGAGCCGGGCGGGACCGACTCCGACGCGGACACCAGCGACTGACGCCACCCCGGTACTGGCAGGCGCCGGAGCCCGACGCCGTGGCTACCGCAGTACGCGCCCCGACGTGTCCAGCGCCTCGGAGAGATCCGTGGCTCGCTGCTCGGCCGGCACGATGGGGTCGACGTGCTCGTCGAGCGTGGTGATGTGGTCGAGCGCGATAGCGAGTGCCTCGTGCAGGCTGTCGGTCGTCGCGATCTCGCGACGCTGTGCGGTGCCTGCAGGCCGTGCGTAACAGGTCGCCGGCCCTTCGGGAGCGACCGTGCGCAGGGGGTCGACGACGACCCGGTGCCCGCGCCCCGACAGCTCCAGGACCTCGGTCACGGGCTCCTCGCCGAACTTCGTCACCGTCGTCCGGGCGGTCCAGGCCGTCGGGAGCCACCGCGTGAGTGCCGCGGCGTCGACCACGTCGGCCAGCGTCCGCCGCTCGGACACGGCCTCGAGCGGGGTCGTGTCCGTCGCCGTCTCCGTGTTCCCGTCCCCCCGGGTGCTCCGGTCGGTCCCAGCGCGTCCGTGCGGGCGGTCGCCTCGTGCGTCCGAAGTCCGTCGGTCGGTCTGCACCCGGTCGGCGCCCGAGGTCGGGTCGTCGGTCGATGCCCCCGCCGAATGCTGGTCGTCGGCCCCATCCCCCCACGGGATACGGGCTCCGACAGCGGCCACACGTCGGAACATACCCCCACCTGTCCGTGAGGTAGTAATGCAGTTCTGACAAGACCGTCGAAAGGAGTGCCGTCTCAGGCGGTGAGAACGGTCAGCGCGAGGAGCCCTCCGAGGAGCACCGTCGCCCCGAGCATCAGGCCGATCATCAGCCCGTGGCCCACCGCCCTGTCGTCGAGGGGTCCTGTCATCACCTCCTGCCAGCACTGCTGGCGACAAGAGGGCCCCGTCGGTGTCGAGACGTGAGTCCGGACGAGTGTTAAATAGCGACTGCGACCACCGCCCGCCTATGACAGCGTCGCCAGTCGAACCCCCGCAGCTCCCGCGGGGAGTATGACGCACACCACGGGAGCGCGGCACGCGACCGACGGGCAGCTCCGGGCCGTCGTCGTCGACGATTCGCAGTTCATGCGGACCGTCATCAGCGACATCCTCGAGTCGGGTGGCGTGGAGGTGGTCGCCACGGCCGACGACGGCGCGGCCGCGGTCGAGGCCGTCGTCGAACACGACCCGGATGTCGTGACGATGGACCTGCGGATGCCCGACGTGGACGGCGTCGAGGCCGTCGAGCGGGTGATGGCCCAGCGCCCGACGCCGGTGCTGGTGCTCTCGGCACACGCCGGCTCGGCGGACGGGTCCACCTTCGAGGCACTGGACAGGGGCGCCGTCGACTTCTTCACCAAACCCGGCGGCGAGGTGTCGATGGCGATGCACGACCACGGGGAGCAACTGGTCGAGACCGTCCGGTCGGTCGCGACGGTCGACCCGACCGCGGCCGGCGCGCCCGAGTCCCGGGCCGCGGAGGACAGTGGCGGCGAGGCCGGAGGGCACGGTGCCGACGGCGCGGCGAGCGAGTACGCGGCGGACGCGACGCTCGTCGTCGGCGCCTCCACCGGCGGCCCGCCGGTGGTCGAGGAACTCGTGGCGGGACTCCCGCTCGATGCCGACCTCCGGGTCCTCGTGGTGCAGCACATGCCCGACGCGTTCACGGGTCGGTTCGCCCAGCGGCTCGACGACGCCTCCGACTACGACGTCCGCGAGGCGGCCGACGGCGACCGCATCGGCGGCGGCGAGGCGCTGGTCGCGAAGGGCGACCACCACCTCGTCGTCTCGGGGTTCGGCGGCGGCCGGCTCCGGGTCAAACTCACGCAGGACGAACCGCTGCACGGCGTCCGGCCGGCGGTCGACCGGACGCTCGAATCCGCCGCGGCGACCGTCGACGGGCCGTTGACTGCGGCTATCCTCACCGGCATGGGCGGCGACGGTGCGGCCGGTGTCGAGGCCGTGGCGGCCGCCGGCGGGACCGTCGTGGCACAGGACGAGGCGACCTCGGCGGTGTTCGGGATGCCGAAGCGCGCCATCGAGACCGGCGTCGTCGACGCGGTCCGCCCGGCCGGGGCGGTCGCCGGCGCCATCTGCAACACCTTTCTCCGACCATGAACGACGACCACAGAACCACCTTCGTCTCCGAGGCGAGAGAGCATATCACCGACCTGAACAACGCGCTGCTGGCACTCGAGGACGACCCCACCGACGCGGAGGCCATGGACTCGGTCTTCCGGACGGCCCACACGCTGAAGGGGAACTTCGCGGCGATGGGCTTCACCGACGCGAGCAGCCTCGCCCACGCGCTGGAGGACCTCCTCGACGAGATCCGTGCCGGCGAGATGACCGTCTCCAGCGAGGTGATGGACGTGACCTTCGACGCGGTCGACCGCATCGAGGCGGCCGTCGCGGCCATCGAGGCCGGCGAGGACGAGGAGGTCGACGTGAGCGACACCGTCGAGAGCCTCCGCCGGACGATGGACCACGCCGATGCCGAGGGTGACCGCGAGACGGTCACAGGGGACGAGAGCGACCCCGCGGCCGGGGTGACTGACGACGCCGGGGGAGACGGCGCCCCCGTAGACGGCGCCTCCGGTCCCGGCGACGAGGCTGCCGAGTTCGCCCACGCCGACGCGGTGCCGGCGTTTCCCGGCGCCGACCGCGTGGTCCACGCCCGGGTGACGGTCGACACCGGCGAGATGCCGGGTGTCGAGGCGATGTTCGTGCTGGAGGCACTCGCGGAGGGGTTCGAGGGGTTCGAACTCGCGCCGTCCCGCGAGGCCATCGAGGGCGGCGAGTACAGCGGGGCGTTCGACGTGTTCCTCCCGGACGACGAGCCCGCGGCCCTGGCGGCCGGGCTGGAGACTGTCGGCGCGGTCGACTCCTTCGAGGTGACCACGATCCGCGAGGCGGCGGGCGAGTCCGAGTCGGAAGACGAGCCCCCCGGCGCGGAAGGCGATGCGGGCGCCGGCGCGCCAGCCGGCGAGTCCGAAGCCCTCGATGTCGCCGCGGCGGCGGACGAGTCGCCGGCGGCCACCGACGGCTCCGGGTCCACCCCGGACGCCGGCGATGACGCGGGCGGAGACGCGGCGGCCGGCCGGGATGCCGGGCCGTCGGCCGACGAGATCGCCTCCGTCCGGGTCGACGTGGACCGGCTGGACGAACTCCACGGGCTCGTCGAGCAGCTGGTCACCAACCGCATCAACATCCGGCGGGCCGTCGAGGCCGAGGAGTTCGAGAGCGCGAAGAACAGTATGAGCGACCTCGACAAGGTGACGAGCCGGCTCCAGAACACGGTGATGGACATGCGGCTCATCCCGCTCCGTCGCGTGGTGAGCAAGCTCCCGCGCGTGGTCCGGGACACCGCCCGCGACTCCGGGAAGGAGGTGGACTTCGAGATGTACGGGAAGGATATCGAGCTGGACCGGTCCATCCTCGCGGAGATCGGCGACCCGCTCATCCACATCCTGCGCAACGCCGTCGACCACGGTATCGAGCCGCCTCAGGAGCGCGAGGCCGCCGGCAAGCCGCCCGAGGGACAGGTCGAACTCCGCGCGAAGCGCGAGCGTGACCACGTCACCATCGTCGTCGAGGACGACGGTGCCGGGCTGGACGCCGACCGACTCCGGCGCAAGGCCGTGAGCGAAGGCGTCCTGACCGAGGAGGAAGCGGCCGCGATGCCTGACGACGAGGCCCACGACCTCGTGTTCCACCCCGGGCTCTCGACCAACGAGGAGGTGACCGACCTCAGCGGCCGCGGCGTCGGGATGGACGTGGTCCATCGGACGGTCGAGCAGCTGGACGGCTCCGTGAACGTCGAGTCCATACCCGGCGAGGGGACGACCTTCCGGCTGCAGCTGCCCGTCTCGGTCGCCATCGTCGACGTCCTGTTCGTCGCGGTCGGCGAACAGAGCTACGGCATCCCCATCAAGAACATCGACGAGATAACCCGCGACGACGACATCGAGCAGCTCCACGGCGACGACGTGGTCAGACACGGCGACGACGTGGTCCCCGTCGTCCGGCTCTCGGAGGCCCTCGACACCGGAAACGGCCGCGGCGAACTCGCCGCGGACGGCGGGTCGGCGGCCGGCTCCGGTCCCGATACGGGCGGGTCGGCGACCGGCGGGGCCGGCCGGGACGGCATCGACGGGCTCACCGCCGGACAGGGTCCGATGGACCGGAGCGGAGGGATGCTCGTCCGTATCCGCCCCTCCGAGCGTGAGGTGGCGCTCCGGTGTGACCGGGTACAGGACCAGGAGGAGGTGGTCGTGAAACCGCTCGACGGCGCGTTGAGCGGCATCTCGGAGCTCTCCGGGACCGCCATCCTCGGCGACGGGAACATCATCCCCATCCTGAACGTGAGGGAGCTATGAGCGGCCGGGGGGCCCGCGGCGAGGCCGACGAGTCGGAGGCGGCGAGCGGCAGCCTCGACACCGTCCTCTCGTTCGTGACCGGCGAGATGGCGTTCGACCCCGGCCCGTACAACGACGCCTACCTCGACCGGCGGGTGACCGCGCGCATCCGCCGGACCGACGCCGAGACCTACCGCGAGTACCGCGGCCTCCTCGAGGCCGACGAGGCCGAGCAGACGGCCCTGCTGGACGCGCTCAATATCAACGTCACCCGGTTCTTCCGCAACCCGGACGTGTGGGCGGTCCTCCGCGACGTGCTCGCGGAGCTGACGGCTGCCAACCGGACGGTCCGGTGCTGGAGCGCTCCCTGCGCGGACGGGCGCGAGCCCTACTCGCTGGCGATGCTCGCGCGCGACGACCCCGCCATCGACGCGAATCGACTGGACATCGTCGGCACCGACATCGACGGCGAGGCGCTGGCGGCCGCCCGCCGCGGGACGTACGAGACCACCCGGACCACGGATATCGCCGAGGAACTCGCACCGCTGTCGGACCTCGACGCCCACGTCGACCGCGATGGCGACTCGTTCACCGTCCGCCGGCCGGTCCGGGAGCTGGTCGAGTTCCGCCGCCACGACCTCCTCCGGGAGGACCCGCTGGGCGAGTTCGAACTGGTCCTCTGCCGGAACCTGCTCATCTACATCGACGGGGACCACACGCGGGACATCTTCGACGGTCTCGCCGCGGCCGTCGTCCCCGACGGCTACCTCACCATCGGGAAATCCGAGACGCTCCCCCGCGAGTTCCGCACGTCGTTCGACGCGGTCGAGCGGGGAGCCCACGTCTACCGCCACTGCTGACCATGTCACTGTACCAGCTCGAACGGGAGGCCGACGCCGACACGCTCGTCGAGTACCTCCGCCACGGGTCGCAGGCGGAGGTCAGACGGCGAGCGGCGGCCATCCTCGGCGATATCGAGGACCCCTCACGTGCCCCCGACCCTGGCGAC
The DNA here is from genome assembly GCF_024298885.1 of Haloglomus halophilum. Classification (GTDB taxonomy): domain Archaea; phylum Halobacteriota; class Halobacteria; order Halobacteriales; family Haloarculaceae; genus Haloglomus; species Haloglomus halophilum. The sequence continues at coordinate 3,934,613 of NZ_CP101166.1, read as the reverse complement.
GCCGACGACCTGCTGGGGGCCGAGGCGTCGGACGCGGGCGGTGGCGATGCCGGCGTGACCGACGCGGACGGCGTCGTCGACGCGCTGGTGACCGCGGCGACGGACGACGACGCCCCCGGCGTCCGCGGGGCGGCGGTCGACGCGCTCGACCGGCACGGGCAGGCAGCCATCGAGCGGCTGGTCGGCGAGCTGACCGGCAGCGATATCGGCGGCGACGCGGACTGGGTCACGGCCGAGGCGTTCGCGGAGCTGCTCGACGCCGACCGGCCGGAGCTGCGGATGGCCGCCGCCGTCGGGCTGGGGCAGGTCGGCGACGAACGGGTGACGCCGGCGCTCGTCGACCGGCTCGACGACCCCGACCAGCGGGTCCGGGCCCGGACGGCACGCTCCTGTGGCCGGGTCGGCGACCCCCGTGCCGTCGAGGCGCTGGCCGACCGGACCGACGACGACTCGGCACCGGTCAGGCGCGCGGTCGCGTCGGCCCTCGGGGCCATCGGGACACCACCCGCGCGCCGGGCGCTCGAACCCCTGGTGGCCGACGAGTCCGAGTCCATCCGCCGGACGGCAGTCGACGCGCTCGGTGACTTCGGGAGCGTCGAGCCGGTCGACCCGCTGGTCGACGCGCTCCACGACCCGAGCGAGGGAGTCCGCCGGACGGCCGTCTTCGCGCTCGTGGAGGTGCTGTCGAACGCACCCGCGGCCGAGAGCCACGAGGCCCGGGAGATGGCTGTCGACCGGCTGGAGGACGTGGACCACGGTTCGGCCGTGGGACCGCTGGCGGCAATCCTGACGGAGGCGTCGGGGTCGCCACAGCGCCGCAATGCGGCGTGGCTCCTCGGCCGCGTCGCCAGCGGCACGGGCGGCGGCGAGGCCCAGGCGGCGCTCATCGAAGCCCTCGACGACCGGGACGACCGGACCGCACAGTTCGCGGCGTCCAGCCTCACCAGCCTCGACGGCGCCGGCCTGGAGCGGCGACTGCTCGCGCTGCTGGACGATCCCGGGGCCTCGATGGACGCCCGGGCGCAGGCGCTGTTCGTCCTCGGCAAGGTCGGTGACGAGCGTGCCCGGGAGCGGCTGGGTCGCTTCGTCGACGAGACCGAGGAGGAACGCCTGCGCAAGCGGGCCTTCTCGGCGCTCTCGAAACTCGGTGGTGCGCCGGGGGGTGAGCTGTCGTGAGCAAGACGCCCGAGCGGAAACTGGCCGACACGACCGGCCGCTTCGCCCAGGTCATCGAGGACGGCCGGAAGCTGGGCGACGTGGGCTGGCAGCGCGGCCGCATCGTCCTCTCGACGCGCCGGCTCGTCCTCGCGGGCAACGAGGGCAAGCGGACGGTACCCCTCTCGGGCATCGAGGCCGCACAGGGACGGTTCGACATCAACCAGACCATCGCACAGGTGTCGAACTACGTCAGCGTCCGACAGGGCGACGACGTGTTCCTCGTCTCGCCCGAGGACGCCGCCGCCTTCGAGCGGACGCTGTACGGCGCGATGGTCGACGGCGAGGTCGTCCTCATCCGCCACCCCGCCGTGGAGGGCGGGGTCGTCCGCGACGTGGACTGGCAGAAGGCCCGCGTGAAACTCGAGGAGGAGCGCATCAACCTGGCCACCGAATCCGGCAAACTCGTCGAGATCGAGGTCGACGACACGAGCGCCGTCGAGCGTGACCAGCGGTCCGTCCGGGGGAGCGAGCGGCCCGTCATCGAGGCCTCACACACCGACGATGGAACCAGCGTCGAGACGTACCTCTCGGGCAACCCGCGCCACTGTTCCATCATCGCCTCCGTCCTCGGGAAAGGTGCGGCCCGGAACGAGACGGACCTCGACCTCGACCCTTCCGAGGAGGAGGTCCTGATGGCGCTGTACTCCGGGGTCTCCTCGTTCGACATCCCGGAGTTCGTCGAACTCCCGCCGGACGACGTCGAGGAGATCTTCGACCGACTCATCGACCTCGACGTGCTGGAGGAGGTCCGTATCCGCCGTGAGGTCGCGTTGCGCCCCCGCGGGCGCAACATCGCCAGCGAGTCGATGAACGACCAGTGACTCGCCCGGCTCGATATGATTCTAAACGGGATATATCTGCCGAGTCGGAATAGATGTACTCAGAACCGCTCCCCTACCTCAATATGCCGATTAGAGGTAGAAAAAAGCGAGATTAGTCGAAAATACCTCTGCCGAATCAGGCCACGACCGGAACGCGGCACTCCGTACAGATGTGCTCGCCGTCCGCTGTCTCGAAGACGCTCCGCTCGTCGAACTCCGGCGTTTTGCCGCAGGTGTCACATTCCATCATGGTATCTGGATATTCTCCTGGGCGGATAAATAATTTTCGAGCGGTAAATCGAGAATATTGTGTTATGTTACTATCGGGCATGCTATATTGTACCACGTATCGGGGAGCAGCGTCATGCGGGGTGCGGCCAGCGAACGGCGGCCGGTCGTCGCGGCGTCCGTCGAGCCCGGCTGGGTGGTCGGATGTGGCGTCCGCCGACCCCCCGGTCGGCTCGTCGGAGGTCCTCTCGCCCGAGGTCGTACTCAGACGTTGACATCCTCGATGCGTTCGGTGACCACGACGCGGCCCTCCGGCGTGAGCGAGACGGCGTCCGGGCCGTCGTCGACGAGGCCCTTCTCGCCGAGACCGTTGAGGACGCGCGTGACACGGGCCGCGTCGCCGTCGAGCAGACTGGTGAAGTCGATGTGTCCGCCGGTCGCGTAGATGCCGACCAGCACCTGCTTCTCCGCCTCGGTCAGCTCCACGTCGGCGATGTTCGAGCGGAGCGTGTCGTACTCGACGCGGAGGTAGCGCCCGAGGAGGTTGACCAGTCGCGCCGAGGCGGGCGCCGCGAGCGACGTGACCGCCTCCCCGTCGTCCGTGTGCTGGACGAGGAGCGTCGGGCGCTCGGTGCCGTCCGGCGACCGTTCCGTCCGAGTGAAGTCGATGACCTGCCCGGGGTCGATGCAGAACCCGCCGTCGGGGGTCCGGAAGCGGACGCCGTCGTCGGAGACCTGCATCTTCGCGGGGCTGGCGGTCGCGTCGGTGACCCGGCCGCCGACGCGCGCGGGATGCTTCACGAGTGCATCGCGGCCGGTCACCAGCGCCCGGAAGAGGACGGTCGTGAACCGGTCGATGGTGTCACCGCCGCCCTCGACGACCGCGGTCCGGGTGGCGGAGCCGTCCCGGTAGGCGATGGTGAGCGAGTCGTCGAACAGGGCCCGCATGTCGCTGGGCACCTGCCCGACCACCACGTCGACGACGCTCTCGAGGGGCACCGTCGTCCGCCGGTCGGCTGTGACGAATACGAGCCGCTGGCGGCTCATGACCACCCGGCCCTGCGTCGGCTCCGGCCGTCCCCCGTTCCCCCGTTCGAGTGCGAACCGACCCGTGAAGTCGGCGACTGGTCTCTCTTCTGCCATGGTCAGATACTGAGCAGCATGCTGATGAGCTGTTGTGTCGCGACGGCGGTCCCACAGCCGACCCACGTCAGCAGGACGAAGTGGAGGTAGCCGTTGCCGGGGTGACCGCCGTCGGCGGTCCGGATGGTCAGCGCGGAGACGACCGCGTTGAAGATGATGACACAGAGCAACAGCGCCTGCAGCAGCGGCAGGTTGTAGACGTCCGTGTGGAGCAGCTTCCCGAAGTCCATCCCGCCGGCCGAGGCCGTTCCGATGTCGAACCCGGCCAGGATGCCGACGATCTCCAGCCCGGTGAAGAACGCGAACGATGCGGCCGCGGTGATGCCGTACAGCAGGCCGATGAGCGTCGTCGTGGCCTGGCTGCGCTGCTCGCGGAGCTGGTTGATCTCGTTCATGTTGCGGCTGATGAGTTCACCGAGCTGTTTGGGGTCACCACCCATCTCCCGGCCGATGAGGTACATCTCGCTGAACTTCTGGATGAGGTAGGAGCCGTTCTCGGCGGTGAAGAAGCGCCACGCCTTGCTCGTGTCGATGCGCATGTTGAGCCGCCGGTAGAGGTCGTCGATGGTCCCTGTGAGCGAGCCGAAGTCCTTGTCGCGGAGCGTCGAGAGCACCTTCGAGGTGGTCGCCTGCTTCGCGCTCTCGGTCGCACCCAGCGCCCGGATGAACGACGGGAACTCCTCGTCGCGGTTCCGGATGCGCTTCTCCTCGGCCCGGAACGCGAGCGCGACCCCTAGGAACGGGAGCGTCGGGATGGCGACGTACAGCGGCGTCGGGAGCCAGCCCGGGATGAGCATCCGGAAGACGCCGACACCGACCAGCGCGCCCGCGAAGACGGCCGCCAGCAGCACGAACAGGATACCGCTCACGGCCGTCACCAGCAACAGCTTCCGCTCGGCCTCCGTGTCGACGTCCTCGGCGACGTACCAGACCGGGTCGTACGGGACGACCGCCCGGATGACGAGGAAGAACCCCAGCTGGACGAAGCCGAACATGCTGATGACCGCCGCCACCGTCAGCGTCGGGTCGGTCCCCGTCAGGATGGGGAGGACCACGGCGAAGACCAGGGCGAACGTCATCGAGAGGATCATCGACAGGTAGAGGTCCTTCATCACGTCGAGGTTGTCCAGCGCGGACTCGTAGACGGTCGAGTAGTTCTCTATCATCACGCTCTGCTCGCTGAGGAGGAAATCATCGAGCGCCTGGCCCGCGCCCAGCGTGTAGGCCAGTCGGTCGAACAGGTCCGTCAGCGACTCGCTGGGGACCGACTTCGCCCGGCGGCGGCAGGCGTCGTCGAGGCTCTGGTTCCAGGTGTCGACCAGCTGGACGATGCGGCGGATCTCCTTCGCGAGCTCGCCGTACTCCTCCTCCTCGCCCAGTTTGCGGAACACCTCCATCCGGTCGATGTTCGTCGTCGACAGGACCGTCATGTGCGTGACCATCAGGTGGAACCGGTTCTCCATCTCGATGCGGCGTCGGTCCAGCGCCACCCGGGGATAGGCGACGCCCGCCCCGAGGATGAGGAGGCCGAAGAGGGGGAGCAGGAGCCGGACCAGCAACAGCGTCTCCACCGCAATCGCGGCGACGATGGTGATGAGGAACAGGAACGACGTCGGGAGCAGGACGGCCAGCACGTAGCGCCGGGCCGGCATCTCCATCTCCTCGTAGGCCGTGATGATGCTGCCGAGGAGGTCTGCGGCCTGTGCGCTGCGCTGTCCGACACTCATGGCTAGTTCTGTCTGTGGATGTCGAAGGGAAGCCCCTCCACGCCGTCGCGCTGGAAGTCCGCGATGGTCTCGATGACGTCGTGGTAGTCGAGGATACCCTCCTGGATCATCCGCTCGATGACGCGGGCCCGGAACTGGAGGTCGTCGTAGATCTTCCGGGTGTCCGCGTACCCCAGCAGGCTGGCGATCTGCTCCTCGAGGACGTAGGAGTTGTTCATCCCCTGGAAGACGATCTCGTCGTCGACGGGGTCCCAGTAGAACGCCTGGCGCGTGACGACGCCGTCCATCTCCTTGGAGTAGCCCTCGATCTCCTGGACCGAGGTCACGCGCCGGAGCACGTCGTCGCCCTGCTTGACGCGGTTCTGGAACAGGGCCACGTCGGCGTTGTCGATGAACGTCTCGGGGACGTTGATGGGCTCGCCGGTGAACCGCTGGATCATCGAGACGATGTCGGACGCGTGGAAGGTCAGCATCACGGGGTGGCCCGTCTGGGCGGCCTGGAACGCCATCTGCCCCTCCGCCCCTCTGACCTCCCCGACGACGATGTAGTCCGGGCGCGACCGGAGCGCGGCCGCGACGAGGTCGAACATGTCGACGTCCTGACTGCCCTCACCCTCGCCCTCGCGGGTGAGCAGTTGCTGCCAGGTGTCGTGGGGTGGCAGGACCTCGGCGGTGTCCTCTGCGGTGTATATCTTGTCGTCCCGTGGGATGAACGCCATGATGGAGTTGAGCGTCGTCGTCTTCCCCGAGGCCGTCTCGCCGACGACGAACACGGTCTGTTCGTTCTCCAGGCAGAGCCACAGGTAGGCGGCCAGCTCCGGCGAGAGGGTGCCCCACTTCGTGATCTGGTTGACCGAGAGCGGCACCTCCTCGCCCTGGCGGATGGTGAGCGAGGGGCCCTTCAGCGACACGTCGTCGGAGTAGATGACGTTCAGGCGCGAGCCGTCGGGGAGCGTGGAGTCGACGATGGGGTCCGAGTCGCTCAGCGGGTCGCCGATGCGCTCGCCCATGTTCCGGAGCCAGGTGTCGAACGCCTTGTCCGACTCCCACTCGACGGTCGTCTCCAGCATCCCGTAGGTGCCGTGGTCGACGTAACACCCCTCCGGCCCGATGACGTGGATGTCCTCGTTCGCAGGGTCGCGCATCACCGGCTCGAGCGGGCCCAGCCCGACGATGTCGCGGTTGAGCCGGTAGCGGATGTTCTCGTAGGTGGAGCGCGAGACCTCCTGGACCGAGGGGTCGAAGCGGAACTTGATCTGTTCGAGGAGGCTGTCCGGGCCACCGTCCTCCTCGACCTGCGTGGTCTCGGAGAGCAGTTCCTCGATGCGGTCGCCGTACTCGGACTCGTTCTCCGGCGCCGGCTTGCTGACGCTCCGGCGCAGCAGTTCGTCCTTGATGTCCGCGTACACCTCTCGCTCCGCGCCAGAGAGCGTCGGCTCGATGGCGTAGTACTTCGTGTCCCGGCCGAGGTCGCCGTAGATGTGGCAGTAGATGGGGCCGCCGACCGAGTAGAGCACGTTGGGCCGGTGCGTCTCGTACTCGCCGGACGGCTCGTCGATGAGGAGTGGGAACTCGCCGGTGATCTGTTTGAACTTCTTGAGATGCTCGCGCAGGTGGGGCCTGCGGGCGGCCTCCTCGCGCAGCTCGTCCGTGGGCCGAGCGGTTCCCAGTTCCGTCATGCGATGGAGCGGTTCTCGATGACGATTCCGGTGCCCGACCGGACACTGTACCCGACCGAGTCACCCACCTGTTCCCCCATGCCGGCGAACCGCTTGACCGCGATCTGCCGGCGCACGTCGTTGCCGACCTCTATCATCTCCAGTTCGAAGAAGACGTCCGCGATGGCCCGGAACGGGCCGATCGCCTCCTGGTCTACCGTGGACGGGTCGACCGTCAGCACGATGACCTTCCCGCTGGAGATGATGTTCCGGAAGAAGGAGATGATCTCGAGGGCGGCCTGGCGCTCCTCGTTCTGTCGGATGAGCGCCTCGAACGTGGGGTCGTTCCGGAGGATGGCGTCGAAGGTGTCGATGATGACGACCTCGGGTTCCCACATCGTCTCGGCCTCCATCAGGCTCGAGAGGAGGTCCATCCGCTCGTTCTCGGCGTCACCGCCGCCCGACAGCACGCCCCCCGTGTCGATGTCGGCGTGGAGGAAGAGGAGGTCCTCGTTCAGGAGGTGGTCGACCACGCCGTACTCCAGGGAGTGCATCTGGTCGATGAACCCGCCGATGGTCAGCTCCGTCGAGAGGTAGGTGACGCTCGTCCCCGTCTCACAGAACCCGTAGGCGAGCCGCTGTGAGAGCGCGCTCTTGCCGGCACCGTAGTCGCCCTCGACGAGGACGATGCTCCCCCTCGGGATACCGCCGCCCAGTTCCTTGTTCAGCCGGTCGTGGTCACTCAGCCCGAGCGAGAGCAGGTTCCGTTCGGCGTTGGTGCCTGGCATCTTACTGGTCGGTGGGGTCGTCGGTCGATTCGGGGGTCGGTGCCTCGGCCCCGGCCCGCTCGACACCGCGGCGGCCACCCGGCGGCGGCCCGTCGTCGGTCCCCCGGGCCCGGGTCAGCCGTCCCTCGGGTGCTGGGTCGTGGGCCTCCCCGGTATCGGTCGCCCCCGACTCCGGCGGGTGCTGCCAGGCCGGTTCCCGGCCGTCGTCGGTTGCGGGGTCCGTCCCGCTGTCGGTCGGGTCCGTTCCACCGTCGGTCGCCGGCCCACCGGCCGCCTCCGCGGCGGGCGCGGCGCGTGCAGCCGAGTCGTGACCGTTGCCCGCCAGCCAGTCCGGGCGAGGCGAACGCGCGTCCGGCGCTGGGGCACGGGCGGCATCCCCCTCGTCCAGCCGGTCCATCACGTCCATGCCCATCGAGGCGCTGGAGAGCCGGCTGACGTAGCGCAGGCTCGTCCGGTGGCACTGCACGCTGAGCGGCGAGCGGGCCTCGACGGTCTCCGGGTCCGGAAGACCCTCGGCGGTGGCCTCGCCGAAGCCACCGAGATACGTCTGCAGGTCCTCGGCGGCGGCCTCGCCGAGCCAGCCGATGGACTCGTAGTAGGCGATGGTCCGGGCCGCACCGTCGACACCTCCCTGGTCGACCAGGAACTCGAGCCACTCCATCACGACCACGTCGCTGGCGTAGCCGTCCGGGAGCGAATCGAGATGGGGGCGACGGCCGTCCGAGGGGCCACTCGCCGCCGCGTCCGTGGTCGTGGCCCCCGCATCGTCGGCCGCGTCCTCGTCCAGCCCGTCGGTGCCGAACGTCTCGTCCGCGTCCGGAGCGTCCCCGCCGAGAGCATCATCGAGAGCCCCGTCCGTCCCGTCACCGTCCATCCCGGCCGGTCCCGAGTCCGGGGCGTCCAGCGCCTCCCCGGCGTCGGCCTCCTCACCCTGCCAGTCCGCGTCGCCGGCGTCGTACTCGGCCTTCAGCTCCTCGAACGACTTCCCCTCGTCGTCGGTGTCGCCGCCGTCACCGAGGTCGTCGCCGCTGTCGTCGAACTCGTCCATGCCACCGTCGAGGGCGTCCGCATCATCGTCGAAGTCGTCCATGCCACCGTCGAGGGCGTCCGCATCATCGTCGAAGTCGTCCATGCCACCGTCGAGGGCGTCCGCATCATCGTCGAAGTCGTCCATGCCACCGTCGAGGGCGTCCGCATCATCGTCGAAGTCGTCCATGCCGCCACCGAACTCGTCGCCCCCCTCGTCGAAGTCGCCCATGCCGTCGTCGAACTCGTCCTCGCCGAGGTCCTCGTCGAAGAAGTCCTCGGCGTCGGCGCCAGCGACATCCTCGTCGAGTGCTTCCTCGTCCCCGTCGCCGTCGTCGCCCCCGAACAGGCTGGCGCCACCGCCGGCGGCGCCACCGCCTCCGCCGCCGTCGAAGGCGTCGCCCAGGTCGTCCTCGTTGACGAACGGGTTGACGCCGCGGGTGACCATCTCGTACACCTCCAGTAGCTTCCGGATGTTCTCCTCGATGTCGTCGACGGACTCGCTGATCTGCTCGTTCTCGCTCTTGACCGTGTTCACCGTCGAGGAGAGGGAGCCGACCTCGTTCTCCAGCTCGTCCATCCGGTTCTCGAGTTCGGCGTTCCCGGCGCCGCCGGCACCGCCGTCGTCCTCCTCCATGTCGCCGAAGGTCATGTCGTCGTCCCCGTCGAGGAGGTCGTCGCCGCCGTCGTCGAGGAGCGGGTCGGTCGCCTCCTCGGGTTCCTCGTCCGCGGTGTCCTCCTCGTCGCCGCCACCGAACAACCCCATCAGTGACCACCTCCCGGAACGGTCACGTCGTCGGTCACCGGACTCGCCGCGGTCGGCGTGGCGGACGCCGGCCGGCCGGTCGCCGTCGGGCCCCGCTCGTGTCCGAAGGGGGCTCGTGCTGAGGTCTCGCGGGTGAGAGGCATGGGTTGGTACCACTTGTCCGGCACCCTCCTATTACGTCAGGCCCACTTCGAGCCCCGGAACGAGGGACAGGTTGAAGTTACCCGGGCAGCCCCGCCGCCGTGCCCGGGGAGGACTACAGGACGGTCCGTTCGCCGTCGGTACGCTCGACGGTCAGCTCGCCGGTGGCCGTGTCGAAGCGCATCGACCGGCCGTGGTCGCCGCCGACCTCCCGGCCGACGATGTCGATACCGGCCTCGTCGAGGACCTCCTCCGCGGCCGCCACGTTCCGCTGGCCGATGGAGCCGCCGGCGTCGTCGTTCCAGCCGAACTCGACGACTGCGGCGCCGCCGACCACGCGGGCGACGAGGCGCCGCCGGTCCGCCCCGATGTCGACGAGGTCGTCGACCAGCCGCTCGACGCCGGAATCGACGTACCGCTCCCGGCGGCGCGTCTCGTCCTCGCGGAACGGGAGCATGGGGTGGAGCAGTCCACCCACGCCGGCCTCCGGGTCGTGGAGCGCGATACCGAGACAGGACCCCAGGCCGCTGGTCCGGAGGCAGCCGCCGGCCGAAACGCCGCTATCGGCCACCGAGACCGAGAGATCCGCTGCGCCGGGAGCGTCGTCACTCGCCGGCACCGACATCAGAACACCTCGCTCGGGTCGGCCTCCAGCTGGTCCGCTCGCTCGACCAGCAGCGCGTCCAGCGCGGCGGTCAGCTCCGCCTCGTTCGGCAGGGCGAACAGCTCACACCGGAACGCCCGGTCGTCGGCCGTCTCGATGGTCGAGTCCAGCAGGAACGCGTGTTCCTGGCTCTCGGCCATCCGGCCGACGACGGGACTCAGGATGGACGACCCCATGTCCGCCACGAACTGCGGCGGGGAGTGCTGGATCTCGGATTCGAGGACGTTCGCCCAGCCGTCGATGAAGCCGCTGGTCATGATGTTGCAGAGCTCCTCCAGCGCGCTCTGTTCCATCTCGCCCCAGCCGTCCTCGCTCCCGCCGGGCATCATCGCGTCCACCACTGCCCGGGCCGAGGGCTGGTCGAACAGGATGACCAGGTAGCCGCCGATGGAGCCCTCGTACTGGAGGACCGTTCCGACGTAACGTTCGTCGCCGACCTGTGCCGGGACGTCCTCGATGGGGACGAAGCTCATCCGGTTGACCTCGAGGTCGGCGTCGATGCCGGTCATGGTGCTGATGTTGCCGGCGGCGTTGGCGCTCCCGGCGGCGGTCATCTCGTTGAACACCTCCAGTTTCTCGAAGTCGATGCCGCTGTCGGCGGCCGGCTCCATCGCCTCGGCCATCGTCGCCCGCTCGGGCATCAGGCAGATGCGGAAGTCCACGGCCTCGTCGACCGCCTGCACCCGGCTCCGGAACATCATCAGCTGCTCACCGCTGGCGACGTTCGTCGGGAGCACCTCCTCGCCGGACCCCTCGACGTACGTCGGCGGGCTCATGTCGATACCCGTGTCGAGGTGGTCGGCCCAGCCGTCGATGAAGCCGCTCATCATGATGTTGCCCACCTCCTCGACGGCGCTGCGCTCCATCGTTCCGTCCGGTGCCAGCACGTCCGTGATGGCTTCCCGGGCCTGGTTATCGAACGCCATCACCGTCTCGCCCGAGAACGCGCCGCCCAGCGCGATGCGGACGCCGGCGAACTCCCGACCGACGAACTCGTAGCGCAGGTCCGCCGCGGACGCCAGCGAGACGTTGGTCACGTCGACCCGGGTCTGGATGCCCGTCAGCTGCGAGAGCGACGCGGCCGCCGACTCCGCCCCGTCACGCGCCAACTCGTTGTACGTCTCCAGGGCGTCGATGTCGATCTGCATCAGCCGGTGACCTTCTGTATCTCCTGGAGCACGCTCGGCTTCTGGAAGGGTTTCTTGATGTAGCCGCTCGCTCCGGCCTTGATTGCGCTCTTCATCTTCTCCTCCTGCCCGACGCTCGTGCACATGATGACGTTCGCGGCGGGGTCGCCCGACGTGATCTCGTCGGTCGCCTCGATGCCGTTCCGGATGGGCATCGTGATGTCCATCATCACGAGGTCCGGCTCGGATTCCTGGTACAGTTCCACCGCTTCGACGCCGTTCTCGGCCTCGCCGACGACGTCGTGGTCCTCCTCGAGGATCTCCCGAAGGAGGTCACGCATGAAGTCCGAGTCGTCGACGATCAGTACGTCCAGCTCCATACTCCACGACAGGACGGATACCCCCGTTAACGTCCGGCAGCCCTCGGCGACCGAAACGCGGACCAGACTTTTTACGCCACCCGACCGGCCGGGTCACCTTCGACGAGCCGACGACTCGCCCGCCGAACGGTGGTCCGTGGCTGCCGACCTCGCGAGCGAAGACGGTCTGCGTGCCGGTCAGTCGCCAGACTCTGCCGTGATGGCCGCGACCAGCTCGGCGATGGAGTCGTGGGGGGTCAGGTCGTGTTTGTCCAGGAGTTCCTTCAGGTTCGGGGTCCCCGGGTCCGGAACCACGCTCGCCTCGCGGAGGAGGATCTCGATGACCTCCTCGGCCGGCGTCTCGTCGGAGACGTGGCGGGCGTACCAGAGCACCAGGTTCTCGAACGTCGCCACCACGTCGTTGGAGACGGTCCGATGCCGGGCGGACTCCCCGTCGAACCGCCCGACCACGTCGATGCCGTAGCGCGCCCGGGTCCGGCCGAGTTCCTCGCCGAGCAGGTTCCGGGCGGCCTCGGGGCTCGCCGGCCCGCCAACTCCCATGCCCGGAGTGCCGACGCCACCCCGCTCGTTCCCCGCGCCAGCGGGACCGGAACCGGAGTTCGAACCGTCGTTCCCACGGTCCGCGCCGGTCGTGGGGTCGGGCGGGTCGTCCGGTACGTTCGGCGGGCCGCCGCCCGCGGAGACGACGAATCGCCCGTCGTCTATCTCCTCGACGGCCTCGTCGTCGGTAATGTCGAGGTCGTTCGGCGAGAGGACGCGACCCTTCTCGGGCCGCCCCTCCGGCGGGCCCTCCCCGGACGGACTGTCGCCCGACTCGTCGACCGGGAACAGTGGCTCGTCCGTGTCGTCGGGCTCTTCGTCCGGGCTGTCTCGGTCGGACGGCGGGGTATCGTCGCTCATCTGGAATCAGTGTCTGAACCGCAGGACCTCTTCGTTCCCATTGACAATAACTGTCACGCGGTGGTCGCCGGTGGCGAGGCCGCCGTAGTCGATTGCCACCTTCACCACCTCGCCCGGGCCCCAGGAGCCACCGCCTCCGCCGGCCTTCGTCACCGTGAGGTCGCTCTCGCCGACGTAACTGCCGTTCACCAGCACGTCCAACTGCCCGGGGTCGGTCGCGAGCGTCCCCGAGCCGGTGTTCTTCACCAGCACCGTGATGGGTGCGTTCCCGTCGTAGATGGAGTCCGGCCGCCCGGCGTCGCTGATGATGGCGATGTCCGTGTTGATGTTCTCCTCGACGTCCTCGCCGCTGTCGGTCACGGAGTGGGTGATATCCCCGACCTGCGTGACGAGCGTGCCCGCGACGGAGGCCGCGACCACCAGGCTGGCGATGAAGATGATGAGCGAGGAGACGGAGGCGCTGGCCATCTAGGTGGCCACCTCCGTGGCGTCGGCGACGCCCGGCCCCGTCACGAGCTTGAGCCGGAGTTCGGCCCCGGCCGTCCCGGGCGTCGCCGATACCTCCACCCGGAGGACCTCGCCGGGGAGCCACACCTCGGAACCGCTGTTCCCAACGACGTCGACTGTCGCCCCGTCGCGGTAGGTGCCGTTGACGAGAACGTCGACCTCACCTACCGCCAGGGCGGTCGTGCCGCTGTTGGACACGTTGGCTGTCAACGTGTCGTTGCCCGCGTAATAGGTCGCGGTCTCGACCGTGAGCTCGCTGTTCTGCTGTTCGAGCATCCGGTCGGACTGCTGACCCTGGGCCTGCGAGATGGCCTCCGTACTGTCGACGACAGCAGGGTAGGCGCTACCGAAGGCGATGACCGCGCCGAGGAAGACGATGGCCGTCGCGCCGGAGACACTGAAGCCCATTTGTGTTTGTTCGCGGGAGATTTGAGAGGGTTAGTTAGCGGGCGAGACGAGGGAGTTGAGATTCGTTAGAGCCGGACCTGATCGCCGTCGTCGTCCGTCGTTAGTGGCTCGGGCACCGTCGCGATGACGGTTGACTGGCCCCCCGAAGGCGTGGTGATTGTCATCTCGACCTCATCGCCGGCCTGAAGATTGTTCACACCCAAATCAGCGAGACTGATGGTGATGGTAATCGGGCTGGAGTCGTCAGTCAGAATATCACTATCAGTAGTGAACCCCGCTGACGATTGCTCTGCTCCGATTAGCGTCGTCGCATCATCGGGGCTGACGTACTGGATGGTGGAGTTGGTCACGTTGACTGGTCCGGCCCCGGGCGATTTTGAAACGACCAGCTCGATGGTATCGATGTTACCGCTACCATCGGCGGTCCCGAGGGTGTTTTGGACATCCAGTGACTGGGTTACCTGATTTGTACTCTCCTGTCCAGTCGACTCGGCCTGGTTCTGCAGGAAGCCGGCGGTGTTGATGAGCACACCGGCGGCAATCGCTGCGACCAAGACGAGCGCGATGAACACGATGAGGGTACCGATTCCCACCTGTCCACGCTCCTCGTCGGTGTTGTTGATATTATCGAACATTGTTCTATAGCACCACTGCGTTGTCGTCACCGATTGGGTCGGGGACGTTCAGGACTTCTGTGGTCGTAGCTCCGGATTTGGTGATAATCTTGAACTCTGCCTCATCGCCTGGGTCCAGTCCCCCTACGGGAATTGAACCCGGCCCATTTTGAAGCTTGACAGTAATCTCAACGCGGTCACTCGATTGTGTAAGCGTCGTTGAACCGCCTTTAACCGCGTTCAAGCTTACGTCTGCATCCGTAGAATCGACTGTCGTCGCGGATTCGTCTAGGTACTCGAACTTCGCGTCGGTCAGGTCAATAGGGTCTGCGCCTGGTGACTGCGAAACGGTAATAGTGAATCTATCGACCGTATCATTGGCATCGTCAGAGATGCCAGAGGCAGAGACCACATTCACGCCGTTCGTCACTTGATCGCTACTCTCCTGTCCAGTCGACTCGGCCTGGTTCTGCAGGAAGCCGGCGGTGTTAATGAGGACACCGGCGGCGATTGCCGCGACCAAGACGAGCGCGATGAACACGATGAGGGTACCGATTCCCACCTGCCCGCGCTCCTCGTCTGAGTTGTTGATTGTCTCGAACATTGTTTTATAGACGCACGTCGTTGCCGCTCCCGTCGAACGGGTCCGGAACGTTCAGAACCTCGACCGTTTGCGAGCCATCCGGAGTCGTGAGGGTCAGCTCCGCTTCATCACCCTCTTGGAGGTTCTGTGCGAAGTCAGAATCGAGGTCGAACTCGACTTGAACGCGGTCGCCCTCTTCCAGATTGGTCGTTACAGGGGTGCCAAGATTTTTGCCGAGGACTGCGTTCGCCTGCTCATCAAGCAGTTCGAACCGGGTTTCACCGATGTTAACAGGGTCGGAACCCGGCCCAAGTCCAATCGTGATTGTGACGGTATCCACTGGGCCACCGGAGCTCGACATTGAGCCGGTCGCACTCAGGACCTCCACGTTATTCGACACCTGTTGTGTACTTTCTTCACCGGTCGATTCGGCCTGGTTCTGCAGGAAGCCGGCGGTGTTGATGAGCACACCGGCGGCGATCGCGGCGACGAGAACCAGCGCGATGAACACGATGAGGGTACCGATTCCCACCTGCCCGCGCTCGTCCGCGTCGCGTTCGATGTTTTCGAACATGTTACTTTGACTCGACGCCCAGCCAGTCCCGGGCCGACGCGTGTCGGCGCTGGGGGACGGCCCCGGGCGTTACCACCACCGAACCACCCTACTCCACTAAAGCCAGTATCGAGGTTCGAAACGGAATGGGGGGAAACTATTAAAAATGAGAAGCCGGAGTAGAACGATGATTTAAGTACTCTCTCGGACGAGACGACGGGTCGTGCAGCTCGCAGCCGCACCACTCCGGCTATCGGTGGTCCCGGTCGGCACGACGGCCTGCTGGGGGGCGGTCGCTGCTGGCCAGTGTCTCGATTTCATCGTGTACGGGCCCGCGCCACGCGTGGGGACGAGAATACGGGGACCGAATCATCGGTGCGGAGTGACGCATAGGGCAGGTGTCTCCGGGAGCAACTCGAGGCTATCGAAGAGCTTGCAGAACCGAACCGACGGTTTCCTGTCGCGTCGTCGCGGAGAAGTGGTCCTCGTGCTACTGGGTGGTTCCGTCGACCGAGAGGTCTGCGACGTAGTTCGCGAGCGCGTCGACGCGCTGTGACTGCTCCTCGGTGACGCTGACGATGTCGGCGGCGCGGTCGCCGGCGTGTTCGGACTGTTCGAGGGTCGCCTCCAGGGTGGCCGTCACCTCCTCGATGCGGGCGGCCTGGTCGTCGGTCGTGCGTGCGACCTCGGCGACGCCGTCGGCCGCCTCGTCGACCTCCTCGGCGATGGCCTCCAGCGAGTCGAACACCTCGCTCAGGCTGTCCTCTGCCGCCTCGATGCGGTCGTGCGAGCGCTCCGTGGCCGCGGCGGTCGCGTCCGTCCGGGACTGGAGTTCGGCCAGGCTCTCGCCGATCTCCTCGGTGTGGGCCTGGGTCTGGTCGGCGAGGTTCTTGACCTCCTCCGCGACGACGGCGAAGCCGGCACCTTCCTCGCCCGCGCGTGCAGCCTCGATGTTGGCGTTGAGCGCGAGCAGGTTCGTCTGCTCGGCCACGTCCGCGATGATCTCCGTGACGGCCTCGATGTCGTCCATCTTCTCGTCGAGGGCGGCCACGCTCTCGGCCAGTTCGTCACCGATCTCGACGACCTCCGTCGTCGCCTCGCGAGCCTCCTCGCTGGCTTCGAGGCCGTCGGTCGCGGCCTCCCGGGCGGTCGTCGTGGCGTCGTTGACGCGGTCGGCCGTGGCCGCGACCTCCTCCATCCCGGCCGAGAAGTTCCGGATCTCGTGGACGCTCTCCTCCAGGCTCTCGTTCTGCTCGGTGACCGTCGTGGAGATGGCCTCGGCCGCGGACGTGGCGGCCTCCGCGCCCGTCTCGAGTTCGTGGGTTTGTTCGGTCACCTCCGCCACGAGCCCGGCGAGGTTGTCGGCCATCTCGTTGACCGCGGTGACGACCGCGAGCAGGTCGTCGTCGAGGGTCGCGAACTCGTCATCGCGGGTGACACGGGCGTCGAGGTCGCCCGCGCCGATGGTGTGGGCGGTATCGCGCACCTCGCCGACGAGCGACTCGACGGCCTCGCGCTCGCGAACCTCCTCGGTCTGGTCGATGACCACCTCCAGCACGCCGACGAACTCCTCGCCGTCGTACAGCGGTGTCGCGTGGAAGTCGATGTGCTTCTCCTCCCCGTACTGGTCGACCATCGTACTGGTGTCGCCATAACGCGGGACCGACGGGTCCTTCACCCCGACGCCGAACTCGCTGGCCGCGCGCTGGGGGGCCTCGGTCACCTTGTCGGCGAGCGTCTTCGCCCGCCGGCCGTCGGGATAGAACAGCTCCGAGACGTGGGCGTGACCGATGGCATCGTCGCGTGTGGCCCCCGTCAGCTCCTCGATGGCGTCGTTCCAGCCCGCCACCGTCCCGTCGGCGTCGAGGACGAACGCGGGCACCCCCAGCGCATCGAGCACCTGTACGTGCCCGGCGGCCGCCATCGGCCCCGCCTCGGTCGTCGTCTCGGTGCTCGGGCGCTCCGAACCGTCGGTCATCGCTGACCCGGTCGGTCCGTCCCGCGCTCCGGCCGTACCCGATGTCGCCTCGGGTGCGGCCGGGGGATCCGGCTCGGCCGGCTCGGCCGAGGCGTTCGGCTCCTCGGTACCGTCCGCTGTACTCGAGTCGAGGACTGTCGCGCTTTCCCCTCCGTTCATCTCTTGACCACCGTCACTGCGGAGTGGGTGCCGTTCACGGCCACCGATTCGTGCGCGGATGCGTTCGACGAGTCCAAGCATGTCACCGACATCACTAGTACCGGTGATAAGTCGCGGCACGGACTCAGCGTTCGAAACGGTCGACGAGGGGGTCGTGGCCCGAATCGAGACTCGAAACGCGGCGAGTCACCTTCAGGGTGGGGGGCGACATCCCTGCCATGGCGACCGAGGAATCCTTCAAGCAGGCGGGGAGACCGGGAGAGCGGGCCCCAGAGGGGTACGTCTCCCCGACGGTCGATTTCCTGGCGCTCTTTGCCCTCTCGATGGGCATCGCGCTACTGGCTGCGAGCGTGCTCGTCCTGTGAGGTGGGCGAAGCCGTTACCACCGTTCCGGCGTACGAGTCACGCATGAACACGGAGGGTGCCGTCAGACGGCTCGGCGACCGCGACACCCAGCTCTGGGTCGCGGCGGTCCTCCTCTACGGTGTCGGTGACACCGTCGCAACCCTCTGGGGGCTCTCGACGCCGAACGTCGCGGAGGGGGGACCTATCGCGGGACCGGCACTGGCGACGTTCGGACCGCTGGGGCTCATCGGCCTGAAGTGCATCGTTCTCGCCGCGTTCTATCTCGTGTGGCGGTCCGTCCGGACGCCGGGGCGCGTGGCGCTCCCGCTCGCGCTCGCGGTCACGGGCGTCGTGGTGACCGGCTGGAACCTCCTCATCATCAACACGGCCTGAGCCGACCCGCTCGGCGCGGTGGGGGTTATAACTCTGTACCCGGTTTCGGGGTCGCGTAACCCCCCCGAGGACTATTGAGTACGGATACGGACGAGGAGTAATGGCATCCGAGCGTCCGGGCGGTGGGTCCTCCTCGACGGGGGGTGAGGTACCCGACAGCTGCGACCTGCGGGCGACGGTGGAGTGGCACTTCGGCGAACTCATCGAACAGGTCTCGGTCGAGCATCCAGTCTCCCGACGCGAGCTGCGGGCCGTGCTGGCCACGGTCGAGCACGAGGGCCAGCGTCGGGAGGAGGAACTCCGGTCGGTCGGGGTCCCAGTCCAGTGCGAGATGCCGGGTGCCGTGTTCCACCTCCCCGGTAGCGTCTGGCGGTCGGTAGAGGCTGCCGGCGAGGTCGATCAGCGGGAAGCCGTCGCCGCCCGGGATGTCCACCGCCGGATGGCAAGGACGGTCACACACTGCTCGGCACCCTCCGACGCCGAGACCGACCTGTTCGTCCTCTGCTCCCCCCGCCGTTCCCACCAGCGGTAACCCCACGCCCGCCTGCTCTGGATGCTCGGGAATCCGGCCCAGCCGTCTGACGTGCGCGTGCCGGACAGGTCACACACGGGGAGGGATGTTTTCACCCATATGTGGGATAAAATCCCCCGTGATCACTCCGCGACGGCCCCATCTATTATAAATGCGGTTTTCATGGCCAGATAACGCCCCTCGGGGGTTTTTATTCCCCCTCGATATCCCCCGCTCACACGATGTCATCGCGATCCGACGACACCATGGACGGAGATAGCTCGATCTCTGATTTACAGCGCCTCTACGCCGAGGTAACTGGAGGAGACGAGGAGGAAGGCTCTCCCGACTCGGTGCAGTCGGCGGACGAGTTCCTGTCGGAGGTGCTGGAGTCGTTCGCGCCGGCAGGTGAGTTCGCGTTCAGCGAGGAGACGGTGAAGGGTGACCTGAGTGAGATCCTGCTGACCCTGGTGGCCCACCGGTCGGCGGAGACGAACGGGAAGCGGCTGATGGAGGACCTGGGTCGAGTGTTCGACGCGGACCTGTCGCCGGGGACGGTGTACCCGCAGCTCCACGAGTTCGAGGAGGAGGGGCTGCTGGAGCGCCACGAGCTGGTCCGGACCAAGGAGTACCAGCTCGACGACGCCGAGGCCTGCCGCGAGCGGATCGCCGCGGAGATGCGCCAGCATCTCGTGCTGGGCCTCTTCTACCACCGCGCACTGGCGGAGCTCTGAGGGTCGGTTCCGGGTGGACATCCCCCATACGTCGCCGGGCCGCCCGACCGCTCGCGGTTTCAGTCCGCTTTTGGGTCTCGAACGGCCAGTGGTCACTATGTCCCCCAGGAGTTCCTCCGAGGCGACGGCCACGTCACACGACGACGGTGATGCCGGACCAGCGACCCCGACATCGCTCGACAGCGACGGGGCGTTCTCGACCGGTCAGCTCCTCCTCATGCTCACGCTGGTGCTGCTGACCGTGGCCTACTTCGTGACGCTCGTCGTGTAGGCCTCACGTCCACGTCAGAACTGCTATGTGGGAGGCCCGGTCGTTCCCGGTATGCGACAGGTCCTCGTCGCCGTACTGATGCTCATGCTGGTCCTCCCGACCTTCGCCGGCGTCGCCTCGGCACAGTCACAGCAGCGACTCGGTGGCACCGTCGTCGTCCAGGAGGGCGAGACGGTCTCCGGGTTCACCGCGTACGCCGGTCGCGTGGTCGTCAGTGGGCGCGTGGAGGGCGACCTCACCGCGTTCGGTGGCCGGGTGGTCATCGAGGAGGGTGCGACGGTCACCGGCCGTGTCAGAGCGTTCGGTGGGTCCGTCGTCGTCGCCGGGTCCACCGGCGGGAACACGGTGACGTACGCCGGCCACGTCGAGGTAGCTGAATCCGGCCGGGTCGGCGGGTCGTTCGGCGCCGTCGCCGGGAGCGCCGTCCTCGCGGGGACGGTCGACGACGACGCCACGACGGTGGCGGGAACCGTCACGCTGGCTCCGTCGGCCGATGTCGACGGCTTCCTGACGTACGTCGGCGAGTTCGACGACCGTGGGGGCACCGTCTCGCTCGGGGCCCGCCACGTGAGTGACCTCTCGCTCCTCCCGCCGTTGTCGGGTGCCGGCGGGGTGTTGTTCACCCTGTACCTGCTCGTCGCCGACCTCCTCGCCGGGTCCCTGTTGCTGTACGTCTTCCCGGCGTTCGCGAGCGACGCGGTCGAGACGGTGGGGGAGCAACCAGAGCGCGTCGCGGCGGCGGGCGCGGCGGCCATCGTCGGCATCCCTCTCGCCGTGGCGCTGGCCGCGCTCACCATCATCGGTCTCCCGCTCGCGCTCGCTGGACTGGCCGCGTACGTCGTGCTCCTCTGGGTCGGGAGCATCTACGGCCGCTACCTGCTCGGGTCGGGGGTCCTCTCGTACACGACCCGCGAGGACCGCTATCTCGCACTCCTCGTCGGCGTGCTCGTGATGGCCGTCCTCTCGCTCGTTCCACTCGTCGGTGATTTCGTCCGCCTGCTCCTGGTCGTCGCGGGGCTGGGCAGCGTTACGCTCGGGCTCTACGTCGCCTACGAGTCGGTGGGCGACCGACGCGCCCGGCAGTCCAGCGCGCTCTGACCGGGTGCGGACGACCTCCCGAGACCCGGGGGCGGGGCGACCGGTGAGCCACCAGAACGCCAACGTTGAGGTGGCCGCGGTACGCGGTCGCTCCCATGCTGCTGCTGGACCTCGAGGATTTCATGTTCGAGCTGAAAGACGGCGCCATCAAGCACGCGGGGGCCTCGAACCGGAGTGCCACCGCGAAGCTCTACGACGTCGAGGGCATCGATGTCCGGGAGTACGGCGACCGCCGGGTCAAACTCACCTTCGAGGACGAGGACGGGAGCGAGGTCGAGATCGCCCTCGCCCCGGACCAGGCGAGCGAGGTTGCCCGGGGCATCGAGATGTTAGAGGAGGAGAGCCGCGTGTTCGAGTGACGACAGGACTGCTGTCGGACGGCGCTGCCGCCGTCCGCCGGCCATCCGGAGGACCACTTTTGCCGGCGGCCCGCGTACCCCGGGCAGATGAGCCGGAACGACGACAGCGGGAGCGGGACCGTCGGCACGGAGCGGTGGGGATTCGATACCGGTGACCCGATAGAACAGCTCGCAGCGGCGGACGGGACCCTGTACGTCGGGAGTGGTCGGCACCTGCACGCGGTGTCCGCGACGGACGGCACCGAGCAGTGGCACGCGTTCACCAACGGGACCTCCCGGCCGGCGGTAACGGCGGGGACGGTGTACGTCGGTGGACGCAAGGGAGGGCTCCGCGCTATCGACACGGTGACTGGCGAGGAGCAGTGGCGCTTCGAGACCGGGGGCCCCATCCACGGGTCGCCGACGGCCGCGTCCGGGACCGTCTACCTGGGGAGCAACGACGACCATCTGTACGCGGTGGACGCGACGACCGGCGAGGAGCAGTGGCGTTTCGCGGCCGACGGTGGAATCGCGACATCACCGACCGTCGCCGACGGGACAGTGTACGCCGGCGGGTACGACGACCATCTGTACGCGATAGACGCCGCGACCGGTGAGGAGCAGTGGCATCTCGTGACCGACGGTCCCGTCGTCGGCTCGCCGGCGGTGGCCGACGGGACGGTGTACGCTCCGAGCGAGGACGGCACCCTGTACGTGTTGGCCGCGACGACCGGCGAGGAGCAGTGGCGCTTCGAGACCCGCCGGAACCTCCGGTCCCCGCCGGCCGTTTCGGGCGGCGCGGTCTACTTCGGAGGCGACGACGGCCACCTGTACGCGGTGGCCGCGAACAGCGGCGAGGAGCGGTGGCGCTTCGAGACCGACCTGTACGTCCGGGCCGGGCCGACGATCGCCGCCGGAACGGTCTACGTCGGAAGTCACGACGGCCATCTGTACGCGGTGGCCGCGAACAGCGGCGAGGAGCGGTGGCGCTTCGAGACCGACAGCCGGGTCAAGGCCACACCGGCGGTAGCCGGCGGGAGTGTGTACGTCGGTGGCACCGACGGTACCCTCTACGCGCTCAGGGCCAGCGATGACGCCGCACTCCCCGGTGATCAGCCGTCGACCGACAGGGTGGCCTCTGAGGGTGACGAGTCGAAAGGCCTCCCCGAAGACGAATCGGAAACCGGTAAGCTCGACGACCGCGACCGCTGTCGGGAGTGTGGTGGCGACCTGTCGCCGCTCGACGACCCGGCGTTCTGCCCGGACTGTGGTACCGAGCTGAACTAGGTGGCCGGCCTGCGGCGGTC
Source organism: Haloglomus halophilum (assembly GCF_024298885.1). Classification (GTDB taxonomy): domain Archaea; phylum Halobacteriota; class Halobacteria; order Halobacteriales; family Haloarculaceae; genus Haloglomus; species Haloglomus halophilum. The sequence goes on along the minus strand of NZ_CP101166.1, from coordinate 3,912,227 downwards.
ACTGCCCGATTCGCTTGGTTCGGTTCCCGCGTCGCTCCTGCCGCATCTCAAGTACGGACGGAGACGACCCCAGCGGATTGAAATCCGGACCGGCATCACTCGAGACTCCGTGTAAGAACACTCTACGGGGCTGGCGGCGGCAGCATATCCGACTCCCTGTCACATCACGGCGGGACGAGGCCTGAGAGATTGGAACCACGGTCGGACGTGCTCGCTTCGCTGCGTGCGTCCTCCCTGATTCAAATCCCGCGGCCGCCGCTCTCGGTCACATCTGTTCGCGAGAAGCGAGGCCTGAGGGATTTGAACCCCCGGCAACGTGGTCCGAAGCCACGCACTCTGTCCGAGCTGAGCTAAGGCCCCTCATCGAAGCGAAGCGCCCTCCCGGACATAATTCTGTCCATACCCCGCGGCCGGCTCGTGAGCACGGCCCCGCCGTTCCACGCCGTTTATGCTTCGACCCCGACAGCCGACGGGTATGCGCGAGACTGCCGGGGGGCTGCTCGAACTCACGCGGCCGGGGAACGCCGTCGCGTCGGGTGTCCTCACGTTCATCGGTGCGTTCGTCGCCGGGCTCGCGGGGTCGACCGGCGGGCTCGTCGTCGATACCGCGCCCGAACTCCGGGCCGGCGCGGCCGTCCTCGCGACCGTTCTGGCCGTGGGGGGCGGGAACGCCATCAACGACTACTTCGACCGCGACATCGACCGCATCAACGCCCCGGGGCGCCCCATCCCGCGCGGGGCCGTCTCGCCACGTGGGGCGCTCGGCTTCTCGGTGGGCCTGTTCGGACTCGCGGTCGGACTGACGCTCCTCCTTCCCCCGCTCGCCATCGGTATCGCACTGTTCAATCTCGTGGCGCTGGTGGCGTACACGGAGTTGTTCAAGGGCCTGCCCGGGGTCGGGAACCTCGTGGTCGCGTATCTGGGCGGCTCGACGTTCCTGTTCGGCGGCGCGGCCGTCGGCGGTGATCTCTCGACGGCGGGCGTGCTGTTCGCGCTGGCCGCGCTCTCGACGTTCGCGCGCGAGGTCGTCAAGGACGTGGAGGATATCGCTGGCGACCGCGAGGAGGGGCTGAACACGCTGCCCATCGCCGTCGGGGAGCGCCGGTCGCTGGTCGTGGCGGCCGCCGCGCTGGGGCTGGCAGTGCTCGCGAGTCCGCTGCCCTACGTGACGGGCACGTTCGGCGCCGCGTATCTGGTGCTGGTGCTCCCGGCGGACGCGGTGATGGCCGCCGCCGCCTACGAGTCGTTCTCGGACGCGACCGCAGGCCAGTCGCGGCTCAAGTACGGGATGTTCCTCGCGATGGCCTCGTTCGTGGTCGGACGGACTGTGGTGGTCCTGTAGGAAACGGTCGGACACGCGCCGGCCGTTGCAACTCCCCTCCCGCATGTCACACGTTCACCAACCTTTATCAACACGTCAACCAACTCTGGAAGTGTGGTTTACGAGACAGGCAACCGGACGATAGACGACGCCGTCGAGCGCGTGCTGGCGGGCGAGCAGCTCGGCCGCCGCGATGGGCTGGCGCTCATCGCCCAGCCCGTCGAGGAACTCGCCGCCGCCGCCGATATGGTGCGCAAGGAGTTCTCCGACGGGACGGTCGACGCCTGCTCCATCGTGAACGCGAAGGCCGGCAACTGCGCGGAGGACTGTGGCTTCTGCGCCCAGTCGGCCCACTTCGACACCGGCATCGACACCTACGGGTTCCTCGAACCCGAGGAGATCCTCGACGCGGCCAAACGCGCCGAGGCCGACGGCGCCCAGCGGTTCGGCATCGTGGTCGCGGAGAAGGGCGTCTCCAAGGAGCAACGGCCCGACGAGTGGGAGAAGGTCATCCGCGCCGTGCGCCTCGTGCGCGACGAGACGGACGTGGAGGTCGACGCCTCGCTGGGCATCCTCACGGAGGAGGAGGCCGAGATACTCGTTGAGGAGGGGCTCAACCACTACAACCACAACATCGAGACCTCCCGGCGCTACTTCTCGGAGATCGTCGAGACACACGACTTCGAGGACCGACTCCACACGCTCCGTGTCGCGAAGGAGGCGGGGATGGACCTCTGTGCCGGCGTCATCCTCGGGATGGGCGAGTCGCCCACGGACCGCGTCGACGCGGCCATCGAACTGCAGGACATCGGCGTCTCCTCGCTCCCGGTCAACATCCTCAACCCGGTGGCAGGGACGCCGCTGGGCGAGGAACACGACACCGCGCTCATCAGCACGGAGGAGGTCATCGCGACCATCGCCGTCTACCGGCTGCTCCACCCGCACGCCCGCGTCCGCCTCACGGGCGGCCGCGAGGTGAACCTGAAAGGCGACGAGCAGCACCTCCCCTTCGAGGCCGGCGCGGACGGGATGCTCACGGGCGACTACCTCACCACCGAGGGCCAGGACCCCGCCGACGACATCGAGATCATGCGCAAGGCCGGCCTCGAACCGAACAAGTCGGTCAACGACTTCGACGAGGCGGCGGTCCGGGCGCGACACAGCGACGACGGCCCCGCGACGGCGGCCGGAACGGCCACCAGCAACGCCGAACTCGACGACTGACGAGATTATCGTTCGATTCGACGCAGAAGCGAACAATCTGAACACTTCACGACGAACACAGCGAATTACGAACCTATGCACGAAACGACGTTCGCGGTACTCGGCACGGGCGGCATCGGGCGGCGAGCACTCGAGGTCTCGAAGGACAAGGAGGAACTGACACCGGTCGCGGCCTGTGACCGCCACGGCGTCGCCGTCGACCACGACGGCCTCGACGTGGACGAACTGCTGGCGGCGACGGAGGGCAACATCGCCTCCGACGGTGGCACTGCAGCGGCCAAGAGCGAGGGCGGCATCAAACAGGCCGGCACCGACAAGGGCGTCGCTGCCTCCGTGCAGGCCGACCCGACAGAGACGCCCATCGACGACATCATCGACGAATCGGATGCCATCGACGCCGTCCTCATCGCGCTCCCGAACCTCGAGCACGACTTCATCCCGCGCGTGGCCGAGCGCTTCGCGGAGGCCGACTACGAGGGTGTCCTCGTGGACGTGCTCAAGCGCTCTCGCGTCATCGGGATGCTCGACGACCGCGAGGAGACGCTGCAGGACTCGGGCATCACGTTCGTCTGCGGCGCGGGTGCCACGCCGGGCTTCCTCACCGGCGCCGCCGCGCTCGCCGCGCAGTCGTTCGTGGAGGTCCACGAGGTCGACATCTGGTGGGGCGTCGGGCTGAAGTCGGGCTACGAGGACAACCGCGGCACCGTCCGCGAGGACATCGCCCACCTCGACGGCTACGACATCGAGACCGCCCGCGCGATGACGGACGAGGAGATCGAGGCACTGGTCGACGAGCACGACGGTGTGCTGGAGTTCCACGACATGGAGCACGCCGACGACGTGCTGCTCGAACGCGCGGGCATCTGCGACGCCGAGGACGTGACCGTCGGCGGCGTACTGGACCTCCGCAACGACGAGAAGCCGACCACGACGACCGTCACCGTCACCGGCGAGACGTTCGACGGCGAGGTCGCCACCAACACGTTCGAACTCGGCGACGACACGAGCATGGAGGCCAACGTCAACGGGCCCGCGCTGGGCTACCTGAAGGCCGCCGTCCGGCACAACCGCGCCGGCGACTACGGCGTCTTCGGCCCGGCCGAGCTGATGCCTGGCTTCTGAGCCAACCTCCGAACGCTCGATGAGCTTCGAATCGCGACACACCGACGACGCCCGGGAGGCGCGTGTCGAGCGGGGCTTCGACCTCGATGCGCGCCTCGCCAGTCGCGAGGCTGTCGACCTCCGGCGCGACCTCGCCCCCGTCGACCGCGTAGGTCCCCGCGCCCGGACCGCGCCCGACCCGAAGGGCCAACCGGCGGAGTGGACCGAGGAGCGCCTCGTCCTCGCGTCGAACGACTACCTCGGACTCGCGGGCGACCCGCGGCTGGCCGAGGCCGCCGCGAAGACGGCCCGCGAGGTCGGCGCGGGCGCCGGGGCGTCACGGCTCGTCGTCGGAGACACGCCCGCGCACCGTGCGCTGGAACGTGACCTCGCTGCCACCAAACGGACCGAGCGCGCGCTCGTCTTCTCCTCGGGCTACGCTGCCAACGTCGGTACCATCACCGCGCTCGACCCGGACGCCGTCTTCTCAGACGAACTCAACCACGCGAGTATCATCGACGGCTGCCGGCTCTCGGGCGCGGACGTTGAGATATACGACCACTGCGACCCCGACGCGCTCCGCGCGGCGATGCGCGAACGCGCCCGGGAGGTCGATGCGAGCGGCGAGTCGTGGCTCGTCGTCACCGACACCGTGTTCTCCATGGACGGTGACGTGGCCCCGCTGGCGGCGGTCTGCGACGCGGCCGAGGACTTCGGCGCGTGGACGATGGTAGACGAGGCCCACGCGACCGGCCTGTACGTCGATGGTGGCGGTATCGTCCAGCGCGAGGGCCTGAGCGAGCGCGTGGACGTGCAGCTCGGCACGCTGTCGAAGGCGCTCGGCGCACAGGGCGGCTACGTCGCCGGGAGCGAGCCGCTCGTCGAACACCTGCTCAACACGGCACGCGCGTTCGTCTTCTCCACGGGCCTGGCGCCGCCGGCGGCCGGCGCCGCACGCGAGGCCCTCCGCATCGCTCGCGCGGACCGGCGCCGTGACCGGCTGTGGGACATCGTCGAGCGGACCCGCGAGGGACTCGAAGCGCTGGGGTACGAGGTGCTCGGCGAGACACAGATCCTCCCCGTCGTCGTCGGTGATCGTGCCGATGCCGTCGCCCTGGCCGACCGCCTCCACGAGGCCGGCCTCGTCGCCCCCGCCATCAGGCCGCCGACCGTGCCCGAGGGAACCAGTCGCATTCGACTCGCGCCGACCGCGGCACACACCCGCGCCGATGTCGACCGCTGTCTCGCGGCGTTCGAGGCCGCCGGCACCGAACTGGACCTCCGCTGAGCCCGGTGCGACCCGCCGGGTTTCAATACCTCGTCCGCTCTTCGCGTTCCCATGTCGAACATCGCTGTCGTCGGGACCGACACCGGTATCGGGAAGACCGTCGTCACCGCCGGACTCGTGGGGCGCCTCCGGAACGAGGGCGTCGACGCGGTCGGGGTGAAACCCTGTCAGACGGGCCACCCGCCGGACGACGACGCCGGGTTCGTCCGCGAGGCCTGCGACGACGAGGCGGCGGGGGTCTGTGGCCGCTACCTCGGCCCTGCACTCGCACCCGAGGTCGCCGCAGACGAGGCCGACGAGGAACTCTCCTACGACGAGGTCCGTGACTTCTGTGCGACCGAACTCGACGCCGCCGAGGTCGGCGTGCTGGAGGGAATCGGCGGGCTCCGGGTGCCGCTCGCAGAGGGCCGCGAGGTGGTGGACCTCGTCGCCGACCTTGGCGTCCCGGCGGTCGTCGTCTCGCGCTCCGGACTGGGCACGCTCAACCACACCGCACTGACCGTCGAGGCCCTGGAGCGCCGCGACGTGCCGGTCCGGGGTATCGTCCTCAACGAGTACGAGGGCGCGTCGGTCGCCGAACGGACGAACCCCGCCGTCCTCGAGGAGATGACGGGCCACGAGGTGGCGACGCTCCCGCCGAGCGACCTCTCGGACCCGGCAGCGGCCGTCGACCTGGCCGCGGACCTGCCCCGATACGTCGACATCGCGTGACCCGGCGCTGGCGAGCGATGAGAACGGGCGAGAGGTCGAGCGTGGTCGAGACGCGGGGGTGTGTGCCCCGCGTGTGACACTACGGAGCCGACTTGGCTCCGTGGACTCGTAGTGCGGATTCGGTCATAAATTCCCGGGGACACGGCCGGCCCGGCGCACACTGGGCCGAAGGCTCATACTGCCTGCCGTTCTGTCCGCGGGTATGTACGAATCCATCCTCGTCCCCGTCGACGGGAGCGAGGCCGCCGAACGCGCGGCCACGGAGGCGTTCGATGTCGCCCGCGAGCACGGCGGCACGGTCCATCTCCTCTTCGTGCTCGACGAGTCGGCGACGGCGCTGCTCCTCTCCTCGGAGTCGATGGGCCACCGGTTCGACCGGCTCCGGGGGGAGGCCGAGGAGTTCCTCTCCGAACTGGCCGCTCGTGCCGACGGCGTGCCCGTCGAGACCGCCGTCGTCCGGGGGATGGGCGTCTATCGGGGCATCATCGACTACGCCGAGAATCAGGGGATGGACCTCATCGTGATGGGATCGACGGGCCGACACGGCCCGGGTGGGGTCCTGGGGAGCACCAGCGAGCGCGTCGCCGCCAACACCTCGCTCCCGGTGCTCCTCCTCTCGGAGCCCCGGAAGTCCGGAACGGACGCGAGCGACGATTCCGCCTGAGCCGACTACCGAACGACATGGCGGATGCCCACGGCCCCGGTCGTGGGGACCGCCGCTCTGCATCTCCCGACCGTGGGCGTCGGATATCCTCAGTCGCCCGTTCCCAGCAGCATCGCGTCCACGTCGGCGTACTCCCCCAGCAGGTCACCCATCCGTTCGACCGTCCGGGCGTCGCGGGCCCGCCCCGAGCGGATGACTCCCTCCAGCCGCTCGATGGCGGTCGTGGTGTCGGCCTGGACCAGCAGGACCGGGACGCCGGCCTCCTCCGCACGGCCGAGGACCGCCGCCGGCGGCTGGAACCCGCCGGTCAGGAGGATGGCCTCGATGCCGGACGCGTCGAGCGCCGCGGTGACGATCTCGGGGCGGTCCCCGCCGCTGACGAGGACCGCCGAGCGAGTCCGCCGGAGGGCCGGCAGCGCCTCGCCCGCGCTCATCGCCCCGACGACGAACCGCTCGACGATGGCGTCGGTCGGTGCCTCGTCCGTCAGCGTCCGGGCCCCCAGCTCCTGCCCGAGGTCGGCCACGGCGACGCCAGCGAGTTCCTTGACCCGCGGGAGCGTCCCGAAGGTCCGGACACCACGCCCGGAGAGGAACGGGACCACGTCGCTGGCGAGGTCGTCGAACGCGGCGTCGCCGACCGCGTTGAACAGGATCCCCGAGAGGCGGTCGCCGAACCGCTCGCTCGCCACGAGGACATCGTCGACATCCTCGGGGCCGCCGTACGGGGCCACCAGCAGCACCCGCGCGTCGAGCAGGTCCGCGACCTCTGGGTCCGTCAGGCCGACGGTCGCGCCGGCGTTCAGCCCACCCCCCTCGACCACCAGCAGGTCGCGCCCGGCCGCGAGGCCGTCGAAAGCCTCCCGCACGGTCTCCCGGAGCGCCGCCGGGTCCTCGCGGCCCCGGACCGCCTCGCGGATGAAGGTCGGCGAGTAGACGACCGGCTCCAGCTCGTGCATCGGGTCGTCGAGGTCGAGGAGTTCACGCGCCAGCATCGGGTCGGCGTCGAGCGTCTTGCCGACGTTGCTCTCGAGGCGGGTCCCCTTCGGTTTCATGTAGCCGACCGACTGCCCCTCGTCACGCGCGGCCAGCGCGAGGGCGAGCGCGACCGCCGTCTTCCCGGTCGAGTCCGCGGTCGACGTGACCAGCAGCGTCTCGGCTGCCCGGTCCCCACCGCCGTGTTCGTCGGGGTCGGTCGCCGCACTCGGCTCCGTCTCGGTTCGCTCGTCGGATGTGTCGTCGTGTTCGCTCATCGGTCCGTCTCCGTGGTGTCCGCGGTGTCGGTCGTCGTCCGGTGCTGGTCGCCGTCGGCCGCTTCCCCCGCGGCCTCGGGGTCGATGCCCGCGACCTCATCCGGATCGATGGTGAGCCGGATGTCGACGGCCGTCGCGCCCTCGGGTGTCACTACGAGTGGGTTCACGTCCAGTTCGAGGATCGCGGGGAAGTCGGTCACGAGCTGGGAGAGCCGCCCGATGGTCTCGACGATGGCGTCCTCGTCGACCGGCTCACGGCCCCGGGCACCGCGGAGGAGCGGCGCCGAGTCGATGTCGTCGAGCATCCGCCGGGCCTCCGGTTCGGCCACCGGTGCCACCCGGACGGTGGTGTCCTCCAGCACCTCGACGAAGACGCCGCCGAGACCGAACAGGACGAGCGGCCCGAACTGCGGGTCGCGGTTCGTCCCGACGATGGTCTCGACGCCGTCCTCGGTGTCGAGCAACTCCTGCACCTGGACGCCGAGGACCGTCGCGTCGGGCTGGTAGCGCCGGGCCCGCGAGACGAGGTCCTCGAACGCGTCGGCCACGTCGTCGGGCGGGACGCCCACCTTGACGCCACCGATGTCGCTCTTGTGGAGGATGTCGGGGCTGACGAGCTTCATCACGACGCCCGCCTCGTCGTCCGTGCCGTCGGCCGTGTCGCCCACGATGTCGCGCGCAACGCGCTCGGCCTCGCTCGGGGAGTCGACCACCTCGCCGGCGGGGGTCGGGATGCCGTACGCATCGAGCAGGTCCATCGCCTCGACGCCGAGGCGGGTCTCGTCGTTCCGTGCGGCCTCGGCGAGGCGCTCGCGGACGTGCCCGCGGTCGACATCGAACTCGGTCGGGGCGGCGTACTCGCGTTCACGCACCTCGCGGTAGCGCCGGAGCGCGTCCAGCGACCGGACCGCCCGCGCGGGGTCGAAGTACGTCGGGACACCGGCCTTCGCGAGTCGTCGGTTGGCGTTCGCCGCGTCGGCGCCGCCCATGAGACAGGCCGCGAGCGGCACGCCCGACTCGTTGGCCGCCACGACGGCGTCCCCGAAGTCGTCGAACGAGAGCGTCGCCGTCGGACAGGTGATGACGACGCAGGCACCCACGTTCGGGTCGTCGAGGACGATGTCCATCGTGTCGGCGATGCGCTCGACCGGCGCGTCGCCGATGACGTCGACCGGGTTGTAGACGTTCGCGTTGTCCGGGAGCCGCTCGGAGAGTGCCTCGTGGGTCGCGTCGGTGAACGAGGCGAGCTCGAGCCCGCTGTCACCGACGGCGTCGGTCGCCATCACGCCCGGGCCGCCGGCGTTGGTGACCACGGCGACGCCGTCGCTCTCGGGCACCGGCTGGCCGGCGAGGGCGGCCGCGGAGTCGAACAGCTCCTGGACGCTCTCGGCGCGCAGGACGCCCGCCTGGTCGAGGCCGGCCTCGTAGGCCGCCTCGCTCCCGGCGATGGCGCCCGTGTGCGAGGCCGCGGCGTGGGCGCCGGCCTCGGTTCGGCCCGACTTGACGAGGACGACGGGCGTCTCCGCGGTCACCTCGCGGGCCGTCTCGATGAAGCCCGCGCCGTCGTCGATGCCCTCGAGGTAGCCCAGCACCACGTCGGTCCCCTCGTCGGCGCCCCAGTGTGCGACGAAGTCCGATTCGTCGAGGACGGCCTTGTTCCCCAGCGAGACCACCTCGCGGAAGCCGAGGTCGCGCTCGGCCGCCCAGTCCAGCACGGCCGTCACGAACGCGCCGGACTGGCTCATGAACGAGATATCGCCCGGCAGCGCGTTCCGGGGGGCGAACGTCGCATTCAGCCCCACGGGCGTCGAGATGATGCCCAGGCAGTTCGGCCCGACGAGGTTGAGGTCGTACTCGTCGGCGACGGCCACGAGTTCGCGCTCGCGAGCGACGCCCTCCGGTCCACCCTCGCCGAACCCGGCGGTGATGACGACCACGTCGTCGGTGCCGGCCTCGCCGGCCTGTTCGACGACCTCGACCGCCGCCGCTGGCGGGACGATGACCACCGCGAGGTCGGCGTCCGCCTCGGCGACGCTGTCGACGGCCGACAGCCCCAGGACAGCCTCGGCGGAGGGGTTCACCGGGACCACGTCGCCGTCGAACGACCGTTGCAGGTTCGCCGTCACGGCGCGGCCGACGCTCCCCTCGCGCTCGGTGGCGCCGACGACGGCCACGCGCTCCGGGGCGAACAGGCCGGCGAGCGGACTGGCATCCGCCACCGTGTCGGCCGCTCCGGCGTCAGGGCTCGCCTGCCCGCTGCCCTCGTCCTCCCCGTCGACACTCGCGCCGTCGCTGCCGTCCATCGTGTACCTCCCACGACTCGGCCTCCGGGGATAAAACCACAGCCGAGGGCCGTGGATTGCCTCTTCTCGAGCGGCGCGATTGACCTGGTTGTGCGGTAATAGAAGCCACTGTCCAGAAGAAATTCACATTGGGGGCGAAATGGATATGTTTGTAGAAAATCACTTCGGCCAGATGGATACGCTCCAGTCAGCCGCCGGAGGCGACCACGACGACGGCGCCCTTCATGCCGAGCGACTTGTGCGGGACGCACTCGTAGAGCGCGACTCCGGCCTCCTCGAAGGTGAACTCGTAGCTGTCGTCCGCTTTCGCGCTGCCACTGTCGAGCGCGAAGTCCGAATCACCGGTTGCTACGACGTTGTGCTGGTTCCCCTTCCCGGTCCACTCCCAGTTCACGGTCGTTCCCGTCTCCACGGCGATGGCGGCGGGGGCGAACGCGTAGTTGCCCTGGTTCCCCTCCGCGCCGACCATCACGGTCCCGTCGCCGGCCGCCGCGATGGTGCCGTCGTAGTTGCTGGCCGACGGCTCGGCGGTGAGGAAGTTCTCGACGCGGGTCTGCGCCTCGCTGGAGACATCGAGCGAGGTACCACCGCCGCCATCCCCGCCATCGCCGTCACCGCCATCGCTGCCACCATCTCCGCCGTCGCTACCACCGCCGTCACCGCCATCTCCGCCGTCGCCGGTACAGCCGGCGAGCCCGACCGCGAGCGCCGAGCCTGTGGTCGCGAGTACACGCCGTCTGGTGGTACGTTCCATGAGTACCTGTAGGAGACGAGCCCTGAAAAGGGGGCGTCAGGGGGTGGGGTTTGCCGCTTCGGCGACTGTCTCAGTCGTCACCGAGTAGATCCCGAACGCGGTCGCCGAGTCGGTCACGCTGGTGGGCGAGGGCGCCAGCGGCCCCGCCCGCGGCGCCGAGCGTCAGGCCGCCGCCGAGGGTATAGACGCTCTGGGAACTCCCGGCGAGGGTGTGCCACGTCTCCCCGCCGTCGTCGCTCACCTGCATCGGGCCGAAGCTGCCGCCGCCGCTGCCGCCCGCGTCGGCGAAGTACCGCATGGCATCGTCACCGGACTGCGTCCCGGAGAACTGGACGAAGGTGTCCTCGCCGACCTCGACGTCCGTCCCGTCGCCGCCCGCGTACGACCAGCCCTCGGGGAGGCGGTCGCGGACCAGCAGGTCCCGGTCCGCGAACTCGAGCGTGAGGTCGACCTGGTTCGTGTCGCCGCTGCGGAAGACCTGCCCGTCCATCTCCCGCGAGACGTTCGCGACCGGGTCGGCGCCACCGACGGGGATGCCGTCGGCCTTCACCGCGTGGACGCCCTGGTTGATGTCGGAGGCGAAGGTGATGCCGTTGGACTCGGACGCCCCCCAGACGAACGGGGTGATGTAGTTGAGCCCCTCCAGCCGGGAGTCCTTCGGCGTGTCGTAGGTGGGCCGGGAGTAGCCCCGCTTCACGATGCGCCAGTCGGTCGTGTTGTGCGGTGCGGCGGCCCCGGAGAGTTCGTTCCCGTCGGCGTCCTTGACAGGTTCCTGGAAGCGGGCGTCCTCGCCCACGAGCCCGTCGTCATCGCCGGGCACGACCTCGAGGAACTGGATGCCGCCGCCGTAGTGGGCCTGGTGGATCCAGAACGACTCCTTCCCGCTCCGGTCCATGTGGCGAGCGAAGTCGGAGTTGTGCGGTGACAGCGAGAAGTCGTACGGGCCGAAGTCGATGTCGCTGTCATCGTTCGTCGTGTCGGTGCCCGTGTTGGCCTTCATCGGGTTCTCGTACTCGTTCTGCCACTCCCACATGTCGAGTTCGCCCATCTGGACGACGCCGTTCTCGCGGGGTACCGAGTCGAAGTTCGGGTCGCTCTCGAACAGCCCGTCACAGTCGACCAGGTAGACGCGGCCGGTGTGGTTGCTGTTCGCGGGCACCTCCTGACTGGCGACGGCGACGCGCTTGCCGTCGACGAGCGTCGGGGCCGGGGCGGCGAAGTGTGCCGAGCCCATCTCGAACTGCCCGAGCGCCTCCAGGTTCGACGGGTCGGAGGCGTCGAGTGCCCACATCCCGCGGCCCCAGTAGGCGAGATAGACGACGGGCGTGCCGGTCCGCGGGTCGTCCTGTACCTCCATGTCGTGGATGTACGCGCCGCCCTGAACGTTCTGCGCCCCGGCCTCGCCCTGGGCGAAGTTGCGCTCGTACTCCCACTGGTTGACCAGCTCCAGCGTCCCCGTCGTGCGGTCGAACCGGAGCACGAACATCCCCTCGCCGGCGCCGGCGAGGTTGCCCGAGTCGTTGATGGCGAAGATGTAGTCGTCGCCGCCGATGCGGTGATGGTAGGCGTTGTGCGAACCCGACCCCTCCAGCGAGAAGTTGCTCAGCACCTCGGGGTTGGACTTGTCGGTCACGTCGACGGCGACGATGCCCGCGACCTGCGTCGTGGCCCCCTCGTCCTCCAGGTTCGGCGTGGGGTCGAAGCCCTCGATGACCGTCGGGTCCTGTGTGTTCCCGCTCGCGGAGCCGAACAGCTGCTGATACGGCTGCGTGGAGAGGAACACGTAGTTCCCGTCGTCGCTCACCTTCACGTCCATCACGGACGCCGAGGCGGTGTTGTTCCGGAGGAAGGAGACGACGGAGATCTGGGCGTTCTCCAGCATCGCCTCCTGCTCGGGCTTCGGGGCATCGGCCGGGATGCGGTTGTAGTCCGAGATATCGAGGATGGCCATCCCGCGGCCGGGCGTCTCCGACCCCGAGGAGAAGAACCCGACGTAGGCGTAGTCTCCGTGGGTGCGGATCTCGGTGATGCCCCCGTAGTGTGGGTTCTGTGCCTCGGCCTCGGGGTCCGGGTTCGCGGTGTCGGCGTCGCCCAGCGCGTGGTAGCCGACGACCTTCGCGCCCTCGGTCTCCCCGCGGGAGTTCTCCCGCTGGCTGGTCCAGGTGTTCTCACCGGCCGGGCCGCTCTCGTCGCCCCACTCGTGAGCACTCGCGGTGCCCATCGCGCCGACACCGAGTGCGCCGGCGGTGCCCTTCAGCACGGCCCGCCGCGTCGCGTCCGACAGCTTCGGATCGTCCTTCCCTGACATAGCGTGTCCGCAACTCCCGAACGTACCTCAAAAGGGGTTCTGACAGACCCGTCCAAACCAACGTTACAGTCGCTGAACGTACATTCTGTGGTATCGGGCCATCGCTGGCGACCGCCAGCAGAAGCTGGATTCCTCCCGGCCTGGAATCGAAGAGAGTGAACTGTAACCTGCCCGTTGGGCGCTCACCCGGACAGTCGGCGGAGCCGGTCCTGGGCGTTCACGAGGGCGGTCTCGTCGTCCTCCGTGAGATACCGCCACAGCTCCCGTGTCGCCACCACGAGTACCTCGGCGTCCTCCGGCGGAACGTCGCCGTCGAGCGCCTGCATCCGCTTGGTATGGTTGTCCAGCGGCCCGAGTACGTCGGCCACGTCCGGGTCGGGATGCTCCTCGAGGTACTCTCTGAGGTCCCCACGATAGGCCTCGATAGCGGTGGCGTACGCGAGACCGCGAGCCGCCCGCAACGAGTCGGGTACCGCCTCAGGCCCAGGTCGTTCGGACACGTCGCCCTGCAATAGCGAGAGGAGGTAGTACTCCTCGGGTTCGTCGACGGCGCGATGGCGCGAGAGTTCGCTTCCGACGTGGCGAAGCTCCATCGCCGCGAGATAGCGGTCCGACAGTGGTTGCAACGCCCCCGCGTCGATGAAGCCGTACCCCCGGGTGAACTCGCGGGCGATCCCCGCGGCGGTCTCGGCGACCTGCCGGGGAGGTTTCCCCGCCTCCAGTTCGTCACGGGCCGGCGTGAGGTTCAACGACCGCGGGGTCGCCGTGTGGAGGGTCCGGTCGTCCTCGACACCGACCGACCGCAGGCTCCCACAGGACGGACAGTCGACGCTCCCGGTCTCGTAGTAGGCCCACCGCGTGCCACAGTCCTTGCACTCGCGCTGCCCGCGGATCTTCATGTGGCGGCGTACGCGGCACGAGCGGAAAAACTCTCAGTTCGGACCTGGCTCCCGAGCGTGTCGCTACTGCTCGACCGTCCCGCCTCCCTCCACCTCCTCAGCTGCCGCCAGGAGCTCGGCTGCGAGCCGCCGTGCCTCCGCCGGCGTGTACTTCGTCCGGTCCCCTCGGGGCTGGGTGATGTCCACGTACCGCTCTCGTGGGTCGATGTATATCGGGGCACGCTGTTCGAGCGAGGTCACGGACCGGGACTTCGACATACATCTTCCCTCGACCCGATATCTCTTCAAACTTATCCAGAGTAGTCGGAAGAGAACAGACGTACAATAATTTCTGAGCCGATACGACCGTCGTACATTTCGAATCCTCGGTAGTAGTCGTACAGGTGGTCGGTATCAGGGGTCGTCGACGCGCACGCTGCCGTCCGCCTCGGCCGCCTCGGCCGCCGTGAGGATCTCCTCGGCGATCTCTCGTGCCTCCTCGGGCGTGTACTTCGTGTGGTCGCCGAACTCCTGCTCGATATCCACGTATCCCCCCGTCTGTTCGATGAAGACGGCCGCTCGGTGCTCGATGGGCGTCACGGGGTCGGATTTCGACATGTCGGTATGTATGTTGGCAACGTATGTCAAACTTTCCCGTCGGAGCCTCGCTCGTACGGACTCCGTTTCGCGAGACCGGAAGGCTGATAGCAGACGGCCCGGCAGAATCTCCCTGTATGCTCAGGCGGTTGGTCCCCGCAGTAGTCGTGGCTGTACTGCTCGTCACGAGTCCCGTCGCCGCGGTGGCGGCGGTCCCTCCGGATAGCGGTGATGGCGCGGGTGGCACCCGGTCGGACGGCGCTGGGAACGGTAGTGCCGCTGGTAGTGCCAGTGGCAGTGCCTCCGGTGGCGTCGAGAGTGGCGCCGGCGGGAGCGGTGCCGCTGGGGATGCCGGGGGCGCAGCGAACGACACCCGTACGGTCCCTGGCGTCGGCGGTATCATCGATGCTGCTCCGGCGACCGATGGCGGCCGGTATCTGGTCGGAGCCATCGGTCTCCGCGAGACGAACTCGACGGTCACCCGGGTCGCCCCGAACGGGACGGTCCGGTGGACCCGTTCGTTCGGAAGCCCCAACGAATCCCGCCGTGTGACAGCCGTCGTCAGCGGTGACTCGCCCGGCGCCTTCCTGCTCGAAGTGAGCGGCCGCCCCGGTCCGGCCTCGGACGAGACACCACCGACGCTCCGCCTGCGCCGCATCACCGCGGATGGAGACCTGGCCTGGCAGCGCTCGCTCGGCAACGCCACGAGCGTCGTCCGAGGCCCGGTGCTGGTGGCGACCGACGACGGCGTGGCGCTCGCCCGAACCGTCGACTCGGAGCCGCCCGCAGCCCGTCTGACACGGTTCGCGCATGACGGTACACTCCTCGGCGACCGGACGTATCGTGGCGGCGTCCCGCGTGCGCTGGCCGAGACGGACGACGGCGGACTGGTCGTTGTCGGGCAGCGGGAGTTCCGACGTGGCTGGTACCTCCGGCTCGACGGTGACGGCGATATCGTCCGCAACGAGACCTTCGCGACCGGCGACCGGCGAATCGTTGGTGCCACGCCGGCTGATGACGGTGACCTGCTCGTCGCCGGAAGCGCGGAGGTCCGTGGATTCAGCGGGAGTGACCCGTGGGTGGCGCGGCTGGACGCCGACGGAACGGTCCGCTGGAGCCGCACCTACGGGACGACCGACCGGGAGTACCCCAGAACCGCGGTCGCGACGGACCGTGGCATCCTGCTGCTCTCGACGCGCGACACCGGAACCGGCGCGCGCTCGACGGTCCTGACACACGTCACCGCGGAGGGTGAGGTGGCCACCGGCGCCGTCGCCGCGGAGCGCGGACTCACGAGTCCGGTTCCGACCGGCGACAGGAGCGTCGACCTCTACGGCTTCGCGCTGGACCGCGAGAACCGAACCGCAACCGGTATCGCGCGGACCGTCGACCTACCGCGCCCGGCCGCCCCCGACTGGCCGGTTCACGACACGGTCACGTCGAACCGGACGTTCTACCGGGGCGAGAACCTCCGGCTCCCCGGAGACGCGAACCGCACGTACGGGCTGTATCAGCTCCCGGGCGAGTACACGGAGTTCGACCAGCCCCGTCTCGTCCGCCGGGTCGGCCCCACGACCGAGGGCGTCCCGGCGTTCGAGACCGCAACGCTCCGCAGCGGTAAGTACGCGTTCCGGGCGCCCGGCAGCTTCTGGTACCGTATCGACGACGGGCGCTACGAACTCGTCGAGGACCCCGGGGCGGCTGCGTTCACGCTCGCGGAGCAGGACATCTGGCGTATCCAGCCCCGGCGGTCGGTTCTCGAGACGTTCGCCGGCGACCGGCTCCTGCACGCTCGCGTGGAGTCGGACCCGGCCAGCATGACCGCCCGCGTCGGACTCGCCCGGATGAACGGCTCCAGCGTCGGGCAGGCGACCCTTGCGGACGCGCTCGCCCCCGGCGCCGACGAGCGGGTCGACGATGACCGCGTCTTCACCGTCGGCGACCGTGCGTACGGCACGGTCGAACTCCGTGATGACCGGAACCTCACGCTCGATGCCGGTGCGCTCCCGGCCGGACTCTACGAGGTGACGCTCACCGGTAACCGGACCGCCGACGCCACCGAACCGGCGACGGCCACGCTCGTCGTCGTGACGGAAGAGCGAAACGTCACGCTGACACCCGTGAACCGGACGCTGAGCGTCCCGCAGAACGGCACGGCCACGACGGACCTGACGCTCGCCGGCACGGACGCCGGCCTGCGCGCCATCCGAATCGATGCGGAACGACGAGGACAGCCAGCGCTCAGGCTGGATCTCGAACTGACCGATGCGCTCGATACCGGCTCGCTGCGGTCCGGTGCGGGCATCGGTGCCGGTCGCTCGACGGCGGACATCCAGACCCTCGATGTCCGCGAGGCACCCAACGGTAGCTTCGCCGTCGCAAGCCTGGCTGTCTCCCAATCCCAGTTCGGCCGGGACCGGTCCGACGGCGAGACGCCCGACCAGCAGACGGTCACCGTCGGGCTGACGTACGCCGTGGACGCCGAGGGTATCCCGTACAGCGTCGCTCAGGACGAGACCATCACGGTCGTCCTCGAGGACGAGGACGGTAACTGACGCCGCCTGGGGCCCTGGACGGCCCTACCGCTCTTGGAACAGCGTCCGCGGAGAAATGCTCCGGCAGGGATTTGAACACGGCGAGACGGTCGCCCTCACTTCGTTCGCGCGCTGCGACTCGCTTGCTCAGATCCGCCGTGCGCGTTTCGCTCGCACCGCTCCGCGGTGCGAGACTGCAATGCTCCGGCAGGGATTTGAACCCTGGTCGTCGGCTTTCTTCACCGGCGCCGATATGTCAGCGAGCCGATACGAAAGGCCAACATGATTGGCCGGACTACACCACCGGAGCGCAGTCGCAGGTTCCGGTTGCGGGGATAAAACGGGTTCGGTTCGGGAACGCTGCCGTCGGGTCGAGACGCCCCGTCGGCGCTCTACTTGCCCTCGAACTCGGGCTCCTCGTCACCCATGAAGGCGGTGATGCCCGTCATGAGGTCGTCCGTGTTGATGAGGTGGCCGAACGCCTGGCTCTCCAGCTCCAGTCCGGCCTCGCGGTCGTGGAGACCCTTCAGCATCGCACGCTTCGTGAGCTGCTGGGCGATCGGCGGCCCGCCGGCGAGGTCCGCGGCCCACTCGTGGGCCTTCTGTTCGAACTCCTCGTTGTCGACGACCTCGTTGACGTAGCCGTAGTCGTACATCGTCTCGGCGTCGAACCGCTCGGCCGTGAAGACGATCTCCTTCGCGCGGCCGAGGCCGACGATGTCGACCAGGCGCTGGGTGCCGCCCCAGCCCGGCAGCAGACCGAGGTTGTGCTCGGGCGTGCCCAGCTCGGACCGCTCGGAGGCGACGCGGATGTCGGCGCACATCGCCATCTCGAAGCCGCCGCCGAGGGCGAAGCCGTCGATGCCGGCGACGACCGGCATCGAGCACCCCTCCAGCTTGCCGAACGTGGACTGGCCCTTCTGCGAGAGCCCGATGGCGGAGATGGGGTCGGCGTTGGAGGCCATGCCCGTGACGTCGGCACCAGCGGAGAAGGCGCGGCCCTTGCCCGTGATGAGGATGGCGCGCACGTCGTCGTCCTCCTCGAAGAGGTCGACGGCGTCGGAGAGGTCCTCCAGCATCTGCGGGTTCACCGTGTTCATGCGGGCCTCACGGGACAGCTTGATGTGGCCGACCATGTCGCCGGGGTACTCCAGCTCGATGGTCTCGAACTCCTCGAGGTCCTCCTCGTCGTCGGCGTCGTGGAAGCCGCCGGCCTTGGCGGCCTCGCGGAGGCCGTCGCTGACCTCGTAGCGGGGGTGCTCGGACTCCTCGTACTTCTCGTCGAGGTGCTCGACGAGCGTCTCCAGCCCGGCCTCGTCGGCCATCTTCGCGGGGCCCTCGGGGTAGCCGGCGCCCAGCATGACGGCCTGGTCGATGTCGCGCGGGTTCGAGACGTCCTGCCCGACGAGGTTGCCGACCTCGTTGGCCATCACAGCGAGCAGGCGGTTCTCGATCTCCTCGTTACCCGCGTCGACGGGGACGTCGACGCCTTCGCCGTCCTCGTAGTCGTAGAAGCCCTCGCCGGTCTTCTTGCCGAACTTCTCGGCCTCGACGGTCTCCTCGAGGAACGGCGCGGGCTCGTAGGCGTCACCGAGCACGTCGTGCATGTACTCGAGGACGTGGTAGGTGACGTCGTTACCGACCTGGTCGCCCAGCTCGAACGCGCCCATCGGGAGGCCGACGTCGAACTTCGTGGTGGAGTCGATCTCCTCGATGGTCGCCTCGTCCTCGGAGACCATCCAGCAGGCCTCGTTCATCAGCGGGACGAGGATGCGGTTCACGATGAAGCCGGGCGAGTCCTTGCGGACGCGAACGGGGGTCTTGCCGAACGCCTCGGCGAGCTCCTCGGTCACGTCGAGGGTCTCGTCGGCCGTCTCCGCGCCGGAGATGACCTCGACCAGCTGCATCCGCACCGGCGGGTTGAAGAAGTGCATCCCGCAGAACTGCTCGGGACGCTCGGTCTCCTCGGCCAGGTTCGTGATGGAGAGCGAGGAGGTGTTGGTCGCGATGATGGCCTCCTCGGGGAGGTGCTCCTCGACGTCGCTGTAGACGTCCTTCTTGATCTCCATCTTCTCCGGGACCGCCTCGATGACGAAGTCGGCCTCGCCGACGGCCGCCTCCACGTCGACGTACGGCTCGACGCGGTCCATGGCACTGTTGGCCTCGTCCTCGGAGATCTGGTCCTTCTCGGCGAGCTTCTCGAGCGACCACTCGATCTGCTCGTAGCCGTTCTGGACGAACTCCTCCTTGATGTCCCGCAGGTTCACGTCGAACCCCGCGAGCGCAGCGACCTCCGCGATACCGTGACCCATGCTCCCCGCGCCGAGCACGGCAATCGTCTCGATTTCGTCGAACTCCATAACAGGTGTGTGGTCCCACGGGTCGGGTTTCAACGTTCCTTTTCGATAGGCCATAACCCCACCCGTCAGTGTGAGGGTGGGGTAGTCCCCTATCGCGCCTGCTGACCGCCGCTGCAGGCCGTGAGACGGGTTGCGTGTCAACGGCACTCGAAGGGTTTACAACCATGTACCTCTGCAGCGTGTCTATGGACTTCGGTCTGACAGACGAGCAGGAGCAACTCCAGAAGGAGGTCAAGCGGTTCGCCGACAACGAGATTCGACCCAACGCCGTCGAGTACGACGTCGAAGAGAAGTTCCCCCACGATATCGTGGACGAAGCCGCCGAGATGGGCCTCATCGGGATGTCCATCCCGATGGACTACGGCGGCGCGGGCTACGACCCCATCGACAACATCCTCGTCGGCGAGGAACTGTTCGCGGCGGACCCGGGCATCGGCCTCTCCATCATGGCCTGCTCGTTCGGGACCGAGAACATCATCGAGTTCGGGACCGAGGACCAGAAGGAGCGGTTCCTCCCCGACGTGGCCGCCGGCGACGCCATCTCCGGCGCGGCCATCTCCGAGCCCGACACCGGCTCCGACGTCTCCTCCATCTCCACGCGCGCGGAGAAGGATGGCGACGAGTGGGTCATCAACGGCAACAAGATGTGGATTACCAACGGGACCGTCGGTGACTACTTCACGACGCTGTGCAAGACGGACCCGGACGCTGAGGGCCGCTACAACGGCTTCAGCCAGATTGTCATCGAGGCCGACCGCGACGGCTTCGAGGCCGACAAGATCACCGGGAAGATGGGCATCCGCGCCTCGGACACGGCGGAGCTCATCTTCGACGACGTCCGCGTCCCCGAGGAGAACCTCATCGGGACGGAGGGCATGGGCTTCCTGCAGCAGATGCAGTTCTTCGACGCCACCCGAACCGGCGTCGCCGCGCAGGGTGTCGGTATCGCGAAGGGTGCCTGCGAGCGCGCGCTGGAGTACAGCCAGCAGCGCGAGCAGTTCGGCCAGCCCATCGGCGAGTTCCAGGCCATCCAGCACAAACTCGCCGACATGCACACGAAACTCGAGGCGGCCCGCCAGCTGACCTACAAGTCCGCCTGGTCCGTGGAGAACTCCGACGAGCCCGTCACGAAGCTCGCGTCGATGGCCAAGGAGTACGCCTCCCGCGTGGCCGTCGACGTCGCGAACGAGGCCGTCCAGATTCACGGTGGCGCCGGCTACGTCAACGACTTCGACGTCGAGCGGTTCTACCGCGACGCCAAGATCACCCAGATCTACGAGGGCACCACCGAAATCCAGAAGAACATCATCGCTCGGGAGCTGCAGGGCAAGGGCTTCTAACGCACCTTTTTTCGCCTCGGGTTCCGCGCCGGAGGCGCGGAACCACTCGGCCAAAAAATCTGCACCAAAAAAGCCGGGCCTCGCTTCGCTCGGCCCGGTGATCCGCTCGCGCGCCGGAGGCGCGCTCGCGGATGCAGAGCACAGACTACGATACACCGAGCAGCTTCCAGCATTTCCGGACATTATCGAGATATATACGAAATACTGAGTATATTCTGTGGATTTTCTCTTTGTCCTCCAGGCATAGATTCAAGTACGAATCCGCGACCAACGCCCCGCGTGACCTGACGAGCCATCGCCGGACCGCCGACCCGAACAGTCAGGACGCCACTGGCTGGTCGGTTCCGTCAGTGCGGCACCACGGTCCGGCGCGGGGAGCGGTGCCGCCTGTTCGCTATATCACTTCAGTGGGCCAGTAATAAACGGGCCTCGCTCGCGGCGGGGTACCTACATGGTTCTTCAGGTCGTGTGCTGTGGTGTCATGTCACGGTACGCCGACGACTCGCGGGAGATGCGGCTCGACCCGGACTCGTTCGCAGGGGGCTACTTCCGGCACGCCGTCTACAACCACTGGGACCCGTACGAGGATATCCCCGAAGAGAAGCTGGAGACGGACCTCGAGCGGCTGGTAGCCGACGAACCCAGCGAGGCCGAGTTCGACGAGTTCCGGCAGCTGCTTGCGCAGTTCGGCGCCGGCGAGGAGGCCGTGACCGAGGACCTCGCGCCGATGAGTATCGTCCTCGAGGACATCAACGACCAGCTGTTCCTCTCCAGTCAGATCTACGAGGAGGCCAAGCACACGGCCTTCTTCGACCGCTACTGGCGGAACGTCGTGAACCCGGCGGCCGAGGAACTCGGCTTCGAGGTCACGCCACCGACCCACGGGGACTACTTTAACGACTCCTACACCCACATCTTCGACGCGACCGAGCGCAACATGGCGCACCTGCTCGAGGACGACTCGCCCGAGCAGATGGCCCGTGCAATCGCTCACTACCATATCGTCGTCGAGAGCGTGATGGCCCAGACGGGCTACTACTCCTTCCAGGAGATCTACGGCGAGCAGGACAGCGACATCACCGACCGGGAGATGCCCCACCTCCCCGGCGTGCTGGAGGGCGTCGGCTACATCCGGAGCGACGAGGGGCGCCACGTCGGCTGGGGTGTCCGCAAGCTCCGGGAGTTCGTCCAGAACGATGTCGTCGCCCCGCAGGTCGTCCGTGACACCCTGCAGGACCTGATGGTACACGTCGCGAAGAACAACAACGACTACTCCGTCATCTCGGACCCCGGCGCGATGATCTCCTACTCCCGCGACAAGCTCACCCGTCGTATCGAGATCATCACCCAGGGGGACGCCGAAATCCCGGACGTGGAGGAGCTGGTGGCACTGGAGAACGAACCCGACGCGGCGGCCGACTGACCCCCTGCCCCCCGTCAGGAGAACAGCTGGTCGTTACAGCGCTTGATGAAGGCCGACAGGTCTTCGCTCACCGAGCGCTCCAGCGAGACGTACGCGGCCTCCTCCCCGCCCCCACAGGGAATCAGGAGCATGAACGCATCCTCGAAGGCGAACAGGCCGGCGTGGGACTGCCCCAGAGAGGTGTGGTAGGTGTTGAGGCCGTGGAGCGCCCCGGCGGTCTCCGTGGCCGCGTCCTCCAGCCCGTCCAGCTCGCTCTTCGTGTACCGGCGCTGCAGGTCGTCGCGCATGTAGGTGGGCTCGACGGTACCGTCGGTGACGAGGCCGACCGCGCGCACCTCGTCGCCGAGCTGCTCCCGGCAGAACCTGGCCAGCTGCTCGGCGTCGGCCATCGTCATAGCGGGCGATATCCCTCCCCGACACAAAACACCACGGGCCACCCGGCCGGTTCCTGGCAGGACGGGGAAGCCGCCGTTACTCGGCCCGTGTCGGTCGCTCCCGGGCGATACGCAGTACCGCATCGGTCAGCAGGTCGATACCGATGGGGAGCGAGCGCTCGTCCACGTCGAACGTCGACGTGTGGTGTCCGCCGGGATGGTCGGTGCCGACACAGACGTACGCGGCCTGCCCCCCACGCTCCTGGACGTAGCGCATCAGTTCGGTCGCGTCCTCGCTCCCGCCGAGGTCGTCACGGTAGACGACGGAGTCGACGCCGGCGACGCCACTCGCCACGTCCTGCACCAGCGAGACGAGCGCTTCGTCGCTCGTCGCCGAGGGCGCGGCGCCCTCGTTCTCGATGGCCACCTCGCATTCGTGCATCGTCGCCGCGGATTCGATGACGCGCTCGGCTCGGTCGAGCATGTAGTCCCGCAGCTCGGTCGTCTCACCGCGAACCTCGCCCTGGATGTGCGCCGATTCGGGGATGATGTTCGAGGCGGACCCGCCGCCCACCTGCCCCGCGTTGACCCGGGTCGCGCCGTCGCTGTGTCGCGGGATGGCGTACAGGTTCTGGACCGCCGTCGCCATCGCCTGCACGGCGTTGCGGCCCTCCTCGGGATGCGCGCCGGCGTGACCGGGTTCCCCCATGAACTCGGCCCGGAGCTGTGTGACCGCGAGGAACCCATCGATGCCCGCGACGACCTCACCGGTGGGGTGGTCGAGTCCGACGTGGACCGCGAGCAGGTAGTCCACGTCGTCGAGATGCCCGGAGTGCGCCAGCGGCTTCCCGCCGCCGATGACCTCCTCTGCGGGCTGGAACAGGAGCTTCAGCGTCCCCTCGAAGTCGCTCGCTCTGACCCATTCGAGGACGCCGACGCCGAACGTGGCGTGTGCGTCGTGGCCGCAGGCGTGCATCGCGCCCGTCTCCGAGCGGAACCCCTCGCGGGCCGGGTAGTGGTCGTCGTCGGTCGATTCCGCCCGCGGGAGTGCGTCGATATCGACGCGGAGCGCGATGGTGGGTCCGTTCTCGTGGTCGCCCTGCCGAACGACCGCGACCGCGCCGGTGACGCCCGCTCCCAGCTGCTCGACCACGTCCGGGTCGGCACCTGCCTCCAGGGCCCGCTCGCGCCACTCTGCGAGTTCGGCAGCCTCGGGGACCTGGACTCGATGTTCGGGGTCGATGGCGTCCGGGCCGAGGTAGAGGTCGTCGACGCCGATACGTTCGAGCTCCTCGACGATGCGCGCGGTCGTATAGAACTCCCGCCATGCGGGCTCCGGGTGCCGGTGGAGGTCACGCCGGAGGGCGACGAGGTGGTCGGGGGCCGTGGGGCCGGAGTCCGGTGACTCACCGTCCGGACCTGTGGGACTCTCGCTCATGCCCGTCCGCTGGTCGGCCGGGTGGTTAAACGCTCGGAGCGGTAGCCGGCGGCGATACCGATACGAACCGTCGAGCGCAGGGCTGTGGGAGCGCTGTCGGTGTCACGAACTCGCGTACCTGTCGCCCGGTTCTGCCCGGTGGCTCAGCCGGGGTTGCTGACCTGTTCGATGTCCGCCTCGATGTGGATACTCGACGGGTAGTCGGCGCCGGCCACGTTCCGTGCGAAGTCGTCGTAGCCGACGATGACGATGGAGCGGACGTAGACCGGGTACGTCCAGCCCTCGAACCGGCCGCCGTCGGGGTCGAGCCGGCGGTACTGGGGCGCCGTCACGTCACGCTGCGGTTCCGGGTTCGGCCCCCGGAGTTCGACGCCCTTGCGCTCGGCCCGCTCCTTGATGTCGGTGACGACCCGCTCGAGTGTCTCGCGGTCCCCGGACTGGAGCGTGAGCCGAGTCACGAACGGCATACCCGTCCGTGGTCCGGGCGCGGACAAAACGGGTTCGGTTGCCAGCCGGTGCGCGAGCAGTTGACGGGCCTCGCCCGCAACCGGCAGGTTGAGGCGGTGGCCCTCGCAGGGTCGGGTATGCGTGCCGCCGCGCAACTCGCCCTGTTCGGGAGCGGGTCGTTCCTGCTGGTCGGGCTCCTGACCGGGGTCTGGAAGTACGCCCATATCCGTGCGACGGCCGACGGGGCGGCCAGTGCCCCCACGTACGTCGATATCGCCCACCGGGCGTCGCTGCTCTACTCGTTCGCGGCGCTGGTGCTGTTCGAACTCGCCGCCGTCGCGCCGTTCTCGGAACCGGTCACCGTCGCGGCCGTGGTGCTCCCACAGGTGTTCTTCGCCGGCGCGGTCGCCTCGTACGTTATCCACGGCGTGTTGCAGGACACGAACAACCAGTTCGCCCGGCCGCACGTGCTGGGCGACCGTGAACTCGACCCGCGCCTGGTGACCGGAGCGATGGTCGCACTCGTCGTCGCGGAGGTAGGGGGCGTCGGAGTGCTGCTGGCTGGCTTCCTCGTCCGATACGGACCGTGAGACGGCCGTTCGGCCCGAGGATACGGGCGCCCGTTCGATTTATCACGGTCGATGGTGTATGACAACCCATGGCAGTGCAAGGCCCGACCGGCATCACGGCGCTCGACCGGCTGCGAGACAGACTGACCGAGACCGAGTCCCGCTGTCCGGAGTGCGGGAGCGACGCGGCCGAGTGGCGCTGTGAAACCGATGGCGGCCGGGTTCGCTACCAGCGGACCTGCCAGTCCTGCAACGCGGTCGCGAGTCGGACGCTCCGGCTTCGCGAGTAAGCCACGGCGACCCCCGAAAGGCTACGTATCCTCGGGATGACCAGCGGGTCGTGAGCGACGAATTCGAGAACTTCCGCGTGTCCGACGAGGACGGCGTCCGGCACGTCGTCATCGACAGCACGAGCAAGATGAACGCGATGAACCGGACGATGATCGACGAGTTGACCGACATCTTCGTCCAGCTCGAGGACGACCGGCCCCGATGTCTCGTCCTGACCGGCTCCGACGGCGTGTTCTGCGCCGGCGGCGACGTGCTGGACCTCGGGAGCGCCGATGCGGCGACGCCCGCCCGCGGCTTCCGGAAGGGCGCGGCCGTCCTCCACGACGCGATGCTCCACCTCCACCAGGCCGAGGTGCCGGTCGTCACGGGTATCAACGGTCCCGCCGTCGGCGCGGGCTTCTCGCTGGCCATCGCCGGCGACTACACCATCGCCTCCGAGGACGCCTACTTCCAGTACGGCTACCCCAGAATCGGGATGACCGGTGACGGTGGCTCCACCTTCTACCTCCCGCGCACGGTCAACCGGCGCGAGGCGAAACGGCTCGTCCTCCTCAACGAGCAGGTGAGTGCGGCCGAGGCCGCCGAGCGTGGACTCGCCACGGAGGCCGTCCCCGAGGACGAGTTCGACGACCGCCTCGACGAGGTCGTCGGCCGAATCGCCGAGGGGCCGACGGTCGCGCTGGGCCGGACGATGCGGCTGCTCGACGAGTCGTACGCCAACGACATGCCGACGCAACTGGCTCACGAGACACAGGGGATGGCCGACTGCGCGCAGACGGACGACCACCTCGAGGGCATCACGGCGTTCGCACAGAAGCGCGACCCCGAGTTCGAGGGGGAGTAGCGCGGTTCGAGAGCGGTCAGACCGTCGCGCCACACTCCAGACACACGGACCCGAGCCACGGCTTGTCGGTGTGGACGGCCGTCGTGCGGTCACAGCGCGGGCAGTGGGCTTCGTCGGTTCTGCTGGACATAGCTCGACGTGCTTCGCCCGACCACTTGCTTATCGACCCGATAATCGCCTTCGATCACGTACCGGTCCACGCACCGGTGTCCGTGCGCGACCGGGGAGGTGGGTTCTCCAGAACAGCGAGACAGCGTGTCGGTGCCGTTACTGCAGTTCAGCCGGGCGCTCGTACTCGGAGTCGACCATCTGGGCCGACATCGGGTGCGGGTCGCCCTCGGTCAGGTTGTACTCCGAGAAGTCCGTGATGCCCTTCTCGACGAGGAAGTCCTCGTCGTAGACCGCGTTGCCGGTGAACTCGGCGGGGTCCTCGTTCAGGATGCCCAGTACGGTGTCGGAGACGATCTGCGGGGTCCGCCAGTCGTCCTCCGTGCCCATGCCGAAGTGCCGGGTCGCGCGCGTGTCGATGGCGGTGACGGGCCAGAAGGAGTTGCAGCCGATGTCGTCGCCGGCCAGCTCGCCGGCCAGCGAGAGCGTGATGAAGCTCATCCCCATCTTCGACCACGCGTAGGCCGAGCCGCCGGTCTTCCGGTCGGTGCGGACGGGCGGCGCGTTCGTGAGGATCCACGAGTCCTCGTCGGCCTCGCGGAGATGCGGGATGAACGCCCGCGAGGTGATGTACGTGCCGCGGACGTTCACGTCGGTCAGCAGGTCGAAGCGGTTGGCGGGCAGGTCCTCGACGTTGGCGGGCTGGATGGCCGACGCGTTGTTGATGAGGATGTTGACCTCGCCGAAGTGGTCGACGGCCTCCTCGACGGCAGCCTCGACGACCTCCTCGTCGCGGACGTTGAGTTCGATGGGGTGGGCCTCGACGCCCTTCTCCTCGCACTCGCGGGCGGTCTGCTCGATGGTTCCCTCGAGACCCTTGTCCTCGCCGTAGTCGTTGTTCTCGCTGGTCTTGCCGGTCGAGACGATGTTGCAGCCACGCTCGGCCAGGTCCAGCGCGATGGACTTGCCGATGCCGCGCGTAGTTCCAGTGATGAACGCCGTACTGCCTTCGAGGTCCGGCCTCTCGAGACTCATAGGCGGCGTTCAGGTGGGTTCCGCATAATGCTATTCATTCACACTGACCCCGCGACGGGGACGGGATGGCGGTTCCCGCCGGACTACAGCTCGGCCAGCGCCGCCATCGTCCGCTCCTTGTCCTCCTGGCTCATCCCCGCGACGAACGCACACCGGACGGCGTCCACGCCGTCGACGCTCGCCAGTTCGCGGTAGTGCTCGCGGACCTCCTCGGGCGTCCCCGCCGCGGCGAGTTCCTCGAGCGCCTCGTCCGGGAGCGCGGCGGCCATCGCGGCCGTGTCCTTCTCCTCCCACGCCGCGCGGATCTCCTCGACGGCGTCGGGGTACCCCTGTTCGGCGACGGAGTTGCCGTAGAACGGGCCGTACGCGCCGACGAGGAACGCGACCATCTGCCGGGCCATCGACCGCGCGTGGTCGCCGTTCTCGTGGGCGAACGTCCGCACCAGCGGCGCGACGCGTACGTCGTCGACGGAGCGGTCACCGAGGTCGGCGCCGCGTTCGAGGTCCGCCAGCCGGTCGCGGAGCCCGTCGGCGGTGAACAGCTGCGGGACCCAGCCGTCCGCGAACCGCCCGGTCATCTCGACCGCCTTCGGCCCGAGCGTCGCGAGGTCGATGGCCGGCGGGTCGTCGGGGACCTGCCGGTCGTACCCCATTCCGCCCAGCTCGTACACCTCGCCGTCGTAGTCGACCTTCCCGCCCTCGTACACCGCGCGGACGATGTCGATGGTCTCGCGCGTGCGGCGGAGCGCCGGTTCGAACTCGCCCGAGTGCCACCGCTCCACCAGCGCGGGCGAGGACGGCCCCAGCCCCATCCGGTAGTCGCCGTCGCTGGCCTCGTGGAGGGTGAGTGCGGTCTGTGCCAGCATCGCCGGCGAGCGCGAGGGCGGCGAGAACACGTCGTTCGAGATGCCGATGCCGGTCTCACGGGCGATGGCCGTCAGCACCGGCACGATGTTCCACCCGGTCACCTCGCCCATCGAGACGCGCCTGAACCCGTGGTCCTCGTATCGCTGCGCCTGCGCGACGGCCTCGTCGATACTGGAGTGATCCGACAGCATCAGCGTGCCGTCCAGTGCCGCGTCGAAGGTCATGCCCACCGAGTCGGGGAGCCGTCACTTGAAGCTTCGTCCGCGACGGGGTCCCGGGTCACTCGGAGGGCCGACCGCCCGCCGCGGACACACGGCCTTCGTGGCACTCGGTGATGTATCGGATGGAGTTACACGCGTGGAAGACGGCGTGGCGCCGGCTCAGAGCGGCGGCCGGTTCCGTCGTCGTCGCACGGCGTCGCGAGCGTCCATGAGCGGCGCCTGCACCGCGGGCGGAAGCGAGAGGAACGCGCGCTTGATGCCCCACTCGACGAGGTGGTCGGTCGTGCCCTGCCGGCGCGTCGCATCCGTCCAGTCGGTCTGCCCGAGCAGGACCTGGCGGTAGTCCCACTTCTCGAGGAAGTACTCCTTGCTGTGTTCGAGTTTCGCCGCGCTCTCGCGGTTCGAGACGTATCCCTCGTCACCGCCGGGCCGGTGGTCGAACAGGACGGTCGGCGAGACGGCGAACTCCCAGTCGGTCCGCTCGGCGTGTGCGACGTAGAAGTCCAGGTGCTCCTTGCCGATGACGTACTCGTCGTCCCAGGCCTGCTCCTCGAGGCACTCGCGCCGGAGGAGCACGACGTTCGGGAGAAAATCGAACTCCACGAGCGGCGCTCCCGCTACCAGTTCCACCTTCTTGTCCTCGCGAACGTCACGGACCAGCAGGTCCCCGCGCTCGTGGAGGTCGTGGCAGGTGCCCCGTATCTTGCCGTCCTCGTAGAGGAGGCCGCTGATGCCGCCCAGGTCCGGCCGGGCCTCGGCCTGGGCGACCAGCGTGTCCACGTTCCCCGGGACGCGGTGGTCGCTGTCGACGACGAGGAGGTACTCGGCGTCGGACGCCTCGACGATGCGGTTCCGGCCCCGTCCCAGCCCGGCGTCGTACGGCAGGTCGAGGACGGTCAGGTCGAACGGGTACTCCGCGGCGTACAGCTCGTCCTTGCGGTCGCTCGGCTCGCCGTCGTCGGCGACGTACACCGCGTCCAGTCCGGCGGCGCCGGCCGAGTTCAGGAGCTCCCCGAGCTTGTCCGCCCGCGAGAACACCTTCGTCGCGAGCGCCACGTCCGTCATGGCGTGACCGGACAGCCCCCGGCTACAAGCCGGTTCCGGACGACGGTAGGTACGCTGCCGGCGGTTCGGGAGGGATGGCAGGAAATATGTGCGGCGTCGGCAGAGTACGGCTGTGCAGCCGAACGTCCTTCTGGTGGTGCTCGACAGCGTCCGGGCGCGGAACGTCGGCCACCTGGGACATCCCGAGCCGACGACGCCGCATCTCGACGCGTTCGCGGAGCGCGACCGCGCCGTCTGCTATACGAACGCCCGGGCGCCGGGGACGTGGAGCCTCCCGAGCCACGTCTCGATGTTCACGGGCCTCCACGTTCGGGAACACGGCATCACGGACCGGGCTCAGCGGCTCCAGCAGGGGCATACGATATGGGAGACGCTGGCCGACGCCGGCTACGAGACTGGCGTCTTCTCCTCGAACCCGTACCTGACCGAGGTCGACGTCGGGCTCCGTGACGCGTTCGGGACCGTAGCGGGCCGTATCGACCTCCCGTACCCGGCGGCGGGTGACCCGCGCGAGTTCGTCCGCCAGCACGGGACCGGCTCGTTCCTCGCGTACGTCCAGCACTGTCTCGAGAGCGACCGGCCCGCCCAGGGGCTCGTCAACGGGGCCTTCGAGAAACTGGAGCGGGACCTGCCGGCGGTCGCCGAGCGCCTCCCGGCCGGCCTCCGCCCCGGAACAGGGGGTGACGTGTACGCCGACCGCGTGCTGGAATGGACGGCGGACCGGACGGGCCCCTGGGCGGCCTGCGTGAACCTGATGGACGCCCATCATCCGTACGAGCCACGGCCGGAGTTCGACCAGTGGGGCGGTGAGCGACTCCGGGACCTGCAATCCGACATCGACAGCCACGCCTGGGAGTTCGTCGGTGGCCAGCGTCCCTGGTGGCAGCGCCGCGCGCTGGAGGCGCTGTACAACGGGGCCATCCGACAGGCTGACGCCGCCATGGGGGACCTCCTGGGGACGCTCGCGGACCGGGGTGTCCTCGACGAGACGCTCGTCGTCGTCACGAGCGACCATGGGGAGGGGTTCGGGGAACCGGACCCGTCACGGCCGGGACACCGAGCCGTCGGGCACGGCAACGGCGGCCTCGCCGAGCCACTGCTCCACGTCCCGCTGGTGGTCCGCTATCCGGACGGAGTGACACCGCCCTCGGTCCGAGAGACGCCCCCGGCGACCCTGACACGGTTCCCGGAGGTCGTGAACGGCACGCGGGAGGGCGAGGCGACCTCGTTCGCTCCTGAGGGCCCCGTGCTGGCCGCCACGACGGGACTCGACGGGCCGATGCGGAGCGCAGCCGCCGAATACGTCGACGATATCGGCCCGCACGAGGCCGGCGGCGACGCCGTCTACCGGGCGACCGAGGAGCCAGGCGTCGTCAGAAAGGCGACCCGTATCGGCGATACGTGGTCCACGCAGGTCGTCCGCGATGCACTCACCGCGTACGACGTGGACGGCGAGACCGCGACGGCGGCCGAGATCGTCGACGCCCTGACCGACGCGGGCGTCGGCGAGGCCGGTGGCGAGGTGTCGGACGCGGTCGCCGACCGGCTGGAGGACCTGGGCTACGCGTAATATGTCGATAATAATTTGATTCTGTGACAATATTGGGGGGTTATTCACTAATTTTGGATATTCACATGTATCCGAGGTCTTCCAGCTGTTCTTTCACGACGTCGGACTGCTCGCTGTGCCCGCTCGCCTCCGACCCGGCCCACGGGTCCGCGGGCGTGTGGTCGTTGGCGTCGAGTTCGGTGTCGATAGCCGCCCGCACGTCCGTCACGGAGTCGATGTCGGCGACCAGTCGCTCGCTGGTCCCGGCCACCATCGCCTCGTGGGTGTGGACGCCGTCCTGCAGGCCGTGGTCGGAGACGAGCAGGAGTTCGTCGTCCTCGCCGAGGTCCGCACGGAGTTCGCCGACGAACGCGTCGGCCTCCTCGTACGAGCGGTCCTGCAGGCGCGGCTCCTCGTAGGCGATGTGGCCGACCAGGTCCAGACCGCTGGTGTAGCCGAACACGAGTTCGTGGGTCCCGCTGCGGAGCCCCCGCCGCGTGCGCGCCAGCCGGATCATCAGCATCTCCAGGCACTGCTCGTAGAACTCGCGGGGCGCCGAGGAGACGTGTCCCCCGACGGCATCGGGGTCGCGCTCGAACAGGTCGCCGAGGTTGCGCCGGAGCTGGTGCTCGCGGTCCTCGGCGTCCGGGTCGGTCACGTAGTTGGGCACGCCGATGGCGAGCGCGTCACGCCCGTCGAACACCGTCGAGAGGCCGTGCTCGGCGTAGTAGGTCGCCGGCGTCCGGAAGGCGTCGGTCCCGGTGTTCGTGAGCAGCCAGGCGCCGATGCGGCTCTGGAGCCCGTCGGGGAGCACGCGGTCTGCCACGTCGCTCCCGAACTCCAGCAGCGGGTTCCCCCAGGCGACGCCGTCCTCGAGTTCGAGGCCGTGCTCGGGCGGGCGCAGCCCCGTGATGATGGTCGGCCAGAGCTCGTGGGTGCTCGGCTCGCCCGCGACGCTGTCGATGGTGTCGATGGTGCGGCGGGCATCGAGCGCGAGGTTCGGGTGCTCGTCGGGGTCGACGAGGTCCGGGTCGAGGGCGTCCAGCCCGAGGACGACGAGCGTCATGGCTCGCCGTCCGGCGCGTGCGGGCAAGACTCTGACGGGACCGGCCGCGGAGATGGAAAGGTTTGGTAATCCCGGCAGTCAACGCCGGCCATGGACAGCCGGCCGAACGTCGTCTGGGTCACCCTCGACAGCGTCCGTCAGGACCGGACCACGATGGGTGGCCACGACCGGGACACGACCCCGCGCCTCCAGCGCATGGCCGAGGCGGGCCGGTCGTTCTCGACCTGTATCGCCGCCGGTATCTGGACGTTGCCCTCCAGCGCGAGTATCCTCACGGGAACGTACCCATCGCACAACACGGTCGGCGTCGACGGGGAGACCATCCCGCCGGAGCTGCCGACGGTCGCCGAACGGTTCGACGACGCCGGCTATCGAACCGCCTGTCTGTCCCGGAACGGCCACCTGAGCGAAGCGACCGGGATGGACCGCGGGTTCGACCGGTTCGAGTGGATCGCTGCCTCGACGCTGCTCTCGGCGGCGGGCCCACGGACCCTCGCGAAGTACCTCCTCAACATCCGTCGACACTCCGCGGGGCTCACCACCGACACGGCGAAGCACGCCACCCCGTTCCTGATGAACGACATCGCGAAGCGATGGCTCGACGACCTCGCCGGCGAGGAGCCGTTCTTCTACTACCTCCACTACAACGAGCCGCACCGACCGTTCGTCCCACCCCTGCCGTGGCAGGACCGGTACACGGCGGACATCGACGCGACGGCCGAGGAGGCCATCGACATCGCGATGGACGCCCACCGGAACATGCACGCTCGCGTGGCGAGCGGTGACCCGTTGACCGAGCGCGAGCGGGAGGCACTGCTCGCGATGTACGACGCGGAGGTGGCGTACACCGACGAGTGCATCGGCCGCCTCCACGACAGGGTGCGGGGGCTGGACACCGACCGGGAGACCGTCTTCGTCGTCACCGCCGACCACGGGGAGATGCTCGGTGACCGCGGCCTCCTGGCCCACAACCTCGTCGTCGACGACGCACTCGTGAACGTCCCGCTCGTCGCCACGGGCCTCGACGACCTCGCTGTCGAGGACGACGACCTCGTCCAGCACACGGACCTGATGCGGACGCTCCTCGAAGCGGCTGGCGCCGACACCGACGGCGTCCAGGGGGTCGACCTCCGGGAGGAGGCTCGTGAGTTCGCCATCAGCCAGCGCGGCCCGGCCAACTTCGACCTGTACCTCGAACACGACGCCTCCTTCGACACCTCACGGTTCCACGAGTCGCTGCTGACCGGTCTCCGGACGGAGACCCACCGCTACCAGCGGAGCGAGGGCCGGTCGGAGCTGCTGGCGCTCCCCGACGAGACGACCGATGTAAGCGACTCGGAGCCGGACCTCGCGGCCGACCTCGCAGCGCGACTCGACGAGTGGCTGGCCACCGAGGGCGCACCCGTCGGCGAGGGCCGCGACGCGGAGTTCGACGACGCGATGCGCCGCCAACTGTCCGACCTCGGGTACGTGGAGTGAGATGCGGCTGGGTCGAACCGCGTTCCTCCACTTCCTCTCGCAGGTCGCCGTCTCGGTCTCCGGGTTCGCCGCCACCTTCGCCATCGCCCGACTCGGTGGTGCGGACGTCCTCGGACTGTACGCGGTCGCCGTCGCCCTGACGTTCTGGTTGAACGTTCCCGCCAACGCCATCGGTGACGCGCTGACCAAGCGGCTCAGCGAGGCGACGGACTCGCAGGGCATCGTCGCCACAGCCGTCCTGGTGAACGGGCTGTTGGCGGCCGTCATCGCGGTCGTGCTCCTCGCCGCCCGGCCGTTCGTCGAGTCGTACGTCGGTGCGCCCGTCGGTGGGCTGGTCACGGCCCTCGTCGTCAGCAATATCGGCCTCGTGACCGTCGTAGCGGTACTGAACGGCGAGAAGCGGGTTGGATGGTCCGGCGGGATCAAGGCGCTGGAGCGGGTGGTCCGTTCGGGCATCCACATCGGAGCCGTCGTCGCGGGGTTCGGGGTCGCCGCCCTCATCGCCGGGCACGTGGTCGCGACGCTGCTTGCGGTCGTCGTCGGGACCGTGCTGTCGACGGTCGTCATCGGTCGGCCGAGCCGTGAGCGGGGGCAGAGCTTGCTGTCCTACGCGCGCTACGCCTGGCTGGGGAAGCTGAAGACACGGGCGTTCGGCTGGATGGACACCATCGTGCTGGCGGTGTTCGTCTCGCCGACGCTCATCGGTGTCTACGAGGTGTCCTGGAACCTCGCGTCGCTGTTCGCCCTCGTCGCCGTCTCCGTACAGACGACGCTGTTCCCGGAGATGAGCGAACTCAGCGGTCGCGAGGACAGCGAGGAGCGCATCCACCACTACCTCAACGAGGGGCTGGTGTTCGCCGGCGTGTTCATCATCCCGGGCCTGTTCGGCGCGGCCGTTCTGGGCCGGCGGGTCCTCCGAATCTACAGCTCGGAGTTCACGCAGGGTGTCGAGGTCCTCGTGTTGCTGGTGGTGGCACGGCTCCTCGCGGTCTACGGTGAGCAGTTCCTCAACGCGGTGAACGCGGTCGACCGCCCCGACATCGCGTTCCGTATCAATCTCGCGTTCGTGGCGCTCAATCTCGTTCTGAACGTGGTTCTGGTCGCGACGTACGGCTGGCTCGGCGCTGCGGTGGCCACACTCGTCTCCGCGGGCGTGACCGCCGTCCTCTCCTACTGGGGGCTCGTCGCGGTCATGGGAGTTCCAGACCTGCCGTTCCGGGAGTTCAGTCGACAGGTCGTCGCGAGCGGCGTGATGGCCGGGGCCGTACTCCTGCTTCGTCGGGTCGCTCCGGGCTCCCAGTACGCGACTATCGGACTGGTGTTCGTCGGTGTTCTGGTGTACGTGGGCTGTCTGCTGGGCGTCTCGCCCCGCGTTCGCGAGAAGTTCGGCAACCTGGTCCGGTCGGCCGCAGGCTGAGCCCCGCCGGGGGCGGCCCTCAGTCGCCGACGGCCGCCGTCAGGATGGCCCGATAGCGCTCGATTGCCGCGTCGAGGCTGAACTCCGTCTCGATGAGCCGTCGCCCCCGCAGCGACACGTCGGCGAGGTCCTCGCGCGCCAGGATGCTCTCGATGCCGGCCGCGATGTCGTCCGGGTCACGCGAATCCATCAGGAAGCCCGTCTCGTTCGCCCGAACCACGTCCGGCACGCCGGAGACGGGGGTGGCGTAGACGGGCGTCCCGCAGGCGAGCGCCTCCAGGATGGTCGTTGGGAGCCCCTCGGTCGGCTGGGAGGGCATCACGAGCAACTGGAGCCGCGACAGCTCCGCCGGCACCTCGTCGTGGTCCACCCAGCCGCGGAGTTCGACGCGGCCGGCCGCGATCTCGTCGGCGAGTTCGGTCTCCAGCCACCCGGAGAGCCGGCCGTCGCCGATGAACGAGAACGTCACGTCGTCGGGCAGTCGCTTCGCCACCTGTGCGAGCTCCCGGACACCCTTCTCCTCGTCGAGCCGGCCGAGGAAGCCGACGCGGCGCTCGCGCTCCGTGAACGGCGTCCGGGGGCGGAACTCGTCGACACGGATGTAGCGCGCTCCGTTCGGGTAGACACGCGGCGAGTCGGGGTCGAGCCCCAGCTCCTCGGCCATCGACGGCGTGTACGTGATGGCGCCGTCGGCGATGGCGTAGTCCAGGCGCTCCAGCGCACGGACCGAACCGGCAAGCAGCCCCGCGAGCGGCGAGGGGACCCGCTGTTCCCAGTTCAGCCGGAGTGTCAGTGGCACGTCCCCGCGAGGCTGGAGCAGGACGGTCTTCCCGCGGAGTCGGGCGAACAGGACCGGCAGGAGGTACGCTGTCGCCCCGAAGAACAGCACCACCTCCTCGTCGCGCCGGGCTATCGCTCGGCACATCCGGAGCTGGTTGCGAAGGAAGCGGGTGGCGGCGACCGGGAGCGAGTCGCCGGCGCCCCGCTCGGTCAGCTCGACCACCTCGTGTCGGTCCCGGATCTCGGAGTCGGCCGGGAGGTCGGCCGTGACGAGCGACACCGTCGTCAGAGCACCGAGGATATCGAGGAGGCTCCGGGTGGCGTTCTCCCCGGCCGAGGAGAGTGGATGGGTGACGACGCAGACCTCGGGGACCGACTCGGACACGCCGGACCGTCCCGGAGCCGGCACCAAAGCGGTACCGGTCGCGGCCGTTCGGGGGCGACGGACTGTCGGTGGTCAGCGAACGACGGTCACGGGGGCGGGGGAGTTGTCGACGAGCCGCTTCGCGACGCTGCCGAGCACCCGCTCTTGCTCCTCGCTGAGGTCGCGATGGCCGACGAACACCCCGTCGGCGCCGATCTCCTCGGCGTACTCGGCGATGGCGCTCGCGGGGGAGCCGTAGAGCAACTCCGTCTCCGCGTTGACCCCTTCGACCCGCTCGGCGGCCCGCTCCAGGAGCTGCTCGCCGCGTTCCTCGGCGTCCTCGGTACTCTCCAGCAGGAGCCGCTCCTCGGCGTTGCTCCCGTCCCGAACGGGACCGTCCATCACCTCGTACACGGAGGGGTTGACCGCGTGGACCAGCACCAGGTCGGCGTCCGCCGCCCCCGCCAGCGACGCCGCGTGTTCCAGTACACGCTCGCTCCCGGGCGTTCCGTCGACGGCTACGACGAATCTCATACGTGGATGTTGTTCGTTGACACGCCTAAACGCATCGGTGATTCCGACTCGTATGTACGTGGGTGGCGGCGATATTACTGGCTTACTTACCTTTCTTCGGCACCGAAACCCGGCTATCTGGTTAAGATGGAGGATATGTGGTATGTCACAGCAATTGCTCCGAGATGATGTTCTTCTGTATCTCGGAGGTGCCGTCGTAGATCTTCGTGACGCGGGCGTCGCGGTAGTAGCGCTCGACGGGGTGGTCGTCGACGTAGCCGGCGCCCCCGTGGACCTGGATGGCCTCGTCGGTCACGTCGACGGCGTGCTCGGAGGCGAACAGCTTCGCCATCGAGGCGAGCCGGGTCGCCTCGTCCGTGTCGCCGCTGTCGATGGCCGACCCCGCCCGGTAGGCCAGCGAGCGGGCGGCCTCGATGTCGGTCGCCATCTCCGCGAGCTTGTGCCGGATGGCCTGGAACTCGGCGATGGGCTGGTCGAACTGCTCGCGCTCGCTCGCGTACGCGACGGCCGCGTCGAGTGCGGCCTGCGCGACGCCCGTAGCTTGCCCGGCCACGTCCGCACGGGCCGGCGCGAAGAACTCCATCAGCTGGTAGAACCCCCGGTCCACCTCCCCGACGACGTTCTCGGCCGGGATTCGGAGCCCGTCGAACCGGATCTCGGCGGTGTCCTGGGCGTGGATGCCGAGCTTGTTGGTGATGCGGGCGGCCTCGATGCCGTCCCGGTCGGACTCGGTGAGGAAGGCCGTGATGCCGGCATGGCCGTCCTCGGGTGAGGTCTTGGCCATCACGATGTAGACGTCCGCGACGGTGCCGTTCGTTATCCACATCTTCTCGCCGTCGATGACGTACTCGTCTCCCTCCTGCGACGCCGTCGCAGGGCTCGCCGAGCTTTGCTCGGCGGTGTCCTTCCGGGCGCGCGTCTCCATCCCGGCGACGTTCGAGCCATGGGCCGGTTCCGAGATGCAGGTCGCGATGGGCGTCTCGCCACCCGTGACCCGCGGCAGGACCTCCTCCTTCATCCACTCGTCGCCGTACTCCAGTATCATCCCGGTCCCGAAGTCGGCGGCGGCGATGGCGCCGCCGACACCGGGGTCCGCGCGCCACAGTTCCTCGGTGACGATGACCGTCGAGACGCCGTCCATCCCCGCGCCGCCGTACGCCTCCGGGATGTGCGGTGCCACGAGGTCGAGGTCGGCGGCCTGTTGCCGGAGTTCCTCGGGGTATCGCCCCTGCTCGTTGTACTCCTTCGCGACCGGCCGTATCTCGGACTCCCCGAAGTCGCGGACGGCCTCGCGGATCGCCCGTTGCTCGGCCGTGAGTTCGAACGACATGGCGTACGCTGGGGTCGGATGTCGCTTATGCGTTCGG
This sequence comes from Haloglomus halophilum, assembly GCF_024298885.1. GTDB lineage: Archaea > Halobacteriota > Halobacteria > Halobacteriales > Haloarculaceae > Haloglomus > Haloglomus halophilum. Next base: position 3,874,356 of record NZ_CP101166.1, on the reverse strand, counting down.
CTGGGGTGGCGGTGGCTTCTCGCCGGCCGGCTCAGCCCCACTTCACGATGCCGTACAGGTAGCCCGTGCCGACAGCTCCCGTGAACACGAACAGGAACAGGAGCTGGAGCGCCGCGGCCGCGGATGGCCGCAGCACGAGGCCACGTAGCCGGTCGGGGACGAACTCACCGAGCAGATCGCCGAGGAACTCCCCCTCCGCGCCCGTCGACTCGGGGACGAACCGCTCCATCCCGCGCTTCGAGTAGCCCTGCCAGAACGCCCGCTCGAGGAGCCAGTCGGGTTCCGTCCGATACTCGAAGATGCGGTGTTCGACGGTCGCCTCCGGGACGTACCAGACGCGCTGGTCGTACTCGGCGCGCAGCCGGGCACAGAGTTCCGACTCCCCGCCCTGTAGGTGGTTGTCGCCCTTCCGCCCGCCGATGTCCACGTCGAAGCCGCCGAGTTCGGCGAACACCTCGGCCCGGAAGGAGATGTTCGAACCCATCGTGTTCCGGACCCACCCCGGCTCGCCGGGGTCGCCGTCCGGGCCGAAGCCGCGGTGGGTGACGCCGACGAGCCAGTAGAACTCCTCGGGGAGGATGCCCGGTTCGCCATCCGGTGCCTCCCAGCGCGGCGTCATCCGCCCGCCGACGGCGAGGGCGTCGTGCTCCCGATAGGCGTCGACCAGCAGTTCCAACCACGCCTCGCAGGCGATGGCGTCGTCATCGAGGAAGGCGACCACGTCGCCGGAGGCCAGCTCGGCGCCGTGGTTCCGTGCGGTGAGGAGGCCGCTGTTCTCATCGAGGCAGTCCGTCACGACCGTCGGATGGTCGCCGTAGTCCTCCTGCATCCGCTCGTACACCGCCTCGTTCCCGTCACTGACACAGACGAGTTCGAGGTCGTCGTACGTCCCGGTGAGGACGCTCTCGGCGGCGTCGGTCAGGTACTCGTAGCGCTCCAGCGTGTGCGTACAGAGGACGACGGAGACCTGCACGCCCGGCCGGTCCGGGGACGGCGCGCATAGGCTTTCCGGGTCCGGCCCCCGCGGTCACTCCTCGTCTCCCCCGACCGCGAACGGGCTCTCGCCCTCGGTCCAGTTCCAGCCCGGGAGGCGGGTCTGGAATCCCGCTGCGAGCGCCGCGTCGAGGTCGTCGGTGCCCGCGGGCTCGTCGGGAGTCCCGTGCGTACCCACGTCGGCGACGTGGAAGGTGGCCTCCGCGAGCATCGAGAACGGGCGGCCCTTCGTGCTGGCGATGGTCGCTGCCAGCTCGCGACCGAGATACTCGTCGACCACGAACCCCGGGTAGTCACCCTCGACGTCGAGGTCCCGCAGCAGCCCCACGAGCGCCGCGACGTTGACGGCCACGTCGCCGTCGGCGAAGACGCGGTCCACCTCCGTGCGGTACTGGTCGGTGGTGATGGAGTCCACACTCGTGTCGAACGCCGTGCCGAGGTCGGCACGGACCCGGTTCACGAGGTCGACCACCGAGTCACGGTCGCGGACCCACTCGTGCTCGTCGGCCACGACAGCAGGTGTGACGCGCATACACCCTGGTCGTCCCGAAGGCTTTTAATAACAGTCGGCGATAGGAGCAGGTACACGCGGGTTTTCCGGCACCACGTCCCGCAGACGTCCGGATACGCTCCGGACCGGTCAAGGGTATGATAGTTATCCCGTCGCACACGTCGTTGCACGGAGACGACCGACACGGTCGGTCCCGAGCTTCGGGTGGCAGTTGCCGGAGCCCGCTCTCGTATCTATGAGCGCAGTAGAGCGGCAACTCGACGAACTGAAGGAAACGATCACGGACGAGGTCCCCAGCGATATCTCGATCTCCGACGTGAAGTACGAGGGTCCGGAACTGGTCATCTACACGAGGGACCCGAAGAAGTTCGCGGAGAACGGTGACCTCGTTCGGAGCCTCGCCTCGAAGCTCCGCAAGCGTATCACCGTCCGACCGGACCCGGACAGCCTCTCGCGCCCGGACGACGCCCGCGAGCGCATCACGGGTATCATCCCCGAGGAGGCAGGTGTCACAGACCTCGACTTCCACGCCGACACCGGCGAGGTCGTCATCGAGGCCGAGAAGCCCGGGATGGTCATCGGGCGCCACGGCTCCACGCTCCGCGAGATCACGAAGGAGGTCGGCTGGACCCCCGAGGTCGTCCGCACACCGCCGATCGAGTCCTCGACGGTCTCGAACGTCCGGAACTTCCTCAAGCAGGAGCGCGAGGAGCGACGCGACATCCTCGAACGCGTCGGTCGGCAGATCCACCGCGAGGAGATGGCCAACGAGCAGTGGGTCCGCATCACCACGCTCGGCTGCTGCCGCGAGGTCGGCCGCGCCGCGTTCATCCTCTCGACGGCCGAGACGCGCATCCTCATCGACTGCGGCGACAAGCCCGGGGCCGAGGACGAGGTGCCCTACCTGCAGGTGCCCGAGGCCCTCGGCGCTGGTGCGCAGAACCTCGACGCGGTCGTCCTGACCCACGCCCACCTCGACCACTCCGCGCTCATCCCGCTGCTGTTCAAGTACGGCTACGACGGCCCCATCTACTGCACCGAACCGACACGCGACCTGATGGGCCTCCTGACGCTCGACTACCTCGACGTGGCCGCGAAGGAGGGCCGGACGCCGCCCTACGAGTCCGAGATGGTCCGGGAGGCCATCAAGCACTGCATCGACATCGAGTACGGCGACGTGACCGATATCGCGCCGGACATCAAGCTCACGCTGCACAACGCCGGGCACATCCTCGGCTCCTCCATCGCGCACTTCCACATCGGCGACGGCCTCTACAACGTCGCGTTCTCCGGTGACATCCACTACGAGGATACCCGACTGTTCAACGGAGCCGTCAACGAGTTCCCCCGCGTCGAGACGCTCGTCCTGGAGTCGACGTACGGCGGCCGCAACGACTACCAGACAGACCAGGAGGACTCAGAGCGGAACCTCAAGCGCGTCATCAACGAGACCTACGAGCGCGACGGGAAGGTCCTGATTCCGGCGTTCGCGGTCGGCCGCTCGCAGGAGATCATGCTCGTCCTGGAGGAGGCGATGCGCTCCGGCGACATCCCGAAGATGCCGGTCCACCTCGACGGGATGATCTGGGAGGCGACGGCCATCCACACCACCTATCCCGAGTACCTCCGCGACGACCTCCGCGACCGCATCTTCCACGAGGACGAGAACCCGTTCCTCGCCGACGAGTTCAACCACATCGACGGCGGCGAGGAGGAACGGGAGGAGGTCGCCGACGGTGGCCCCTGTATCGTCCTCTCCACGTCGGGGATGGTCACCGGCGGCCCCATCATGTCCTGGCTCCGCCACCTCGGGGGCGACGAGCAGAACCGGATGGTGTTCGTCGGCTACCAGGCCCAGGGGACACTCGGCCGTCGCATCCAGAACGGCTGGGACGAGATCCCGATGAACGACCGCGGCAACGGCGGCGGCCGCGGGAACACCCTCTCGCTGGATCTCGATGTCGAGACCGTCGACGGCTTCTCCGGCCACGCCGACCGCCAGGGACTGGAGAACTTCGTCCGCACGATGAACCCACGCCCGGAGAAGGTGCTCTGTGTCCACGGCGACGAGTCCTCCACGCAGGACCTCTCCAGCGCACTCTACCACGAGTTCAACATGCGGACGTTCGCGCCGAAGAACCTGGAGACGTTCCGGTTCAAATAGAGCTTTTCTGCGCGGCGGGTTTCCTCGGCGGGCGCCTGACGGCGTCCGCCTGCGGAACCGGCTGGTCGGCCACGCCGACCAGCTATTCGTTCGCGGGCGGAGCCCGCGAACCTCTTGCGCAAAAAACGTTCAGAAGAAGGCCGCTCCTCGCTCCGCTCGCGCGTATGCAGCGACGATATTGGTGGGGATTCTAGGTAAGTGACACGAATACCGGGACCGATACAGAGGGTGAGTTCATCGACCGCGTACGGACGACTGACTGCGACTGAATCCGGCCAGTAACTTTATTTTCCACGACTTCCCCAATTCACACATGAGTTTTAAGATTGACATGACTTCGATGAGTAAAAGGGCGGCATAACATGCCGGGTCAAGGATTTTCACGCCGGCGACTACTCCAGACGAGCGCCGCACTGGCCGCGGCGACAGGCCTCGCTGGCTGTTCCGGTGACGGGGAGAGCGGAAATGGCGGGGACGGGAGCGGCGAGGGCAACTCTGGAACAACCGTCCAGGACCTGTGTAGCCGCTTCCCGGGGGGGTTCGTCGCCTACGACGTCGGCGCGGTGCCCACGATCTGTGACTTCGACATCCCTGCGGTGCTGGAGGGGAACTCCTCATCCGGCGACCTCCCGGGCGACAATGGGTGGGGCATCGGGTCGGATGGGGCCAACGGCAGCAGAATCGGAGTCGCCGTCGGCATCAACCTCAATGAGGATGCCGTGACGGACGAGCCGGGTGAGCCCAGGGGGGAGCCAGCGGTGGCCGACGTCGAGTTCGGCAGCGAGACGGTCACGCTCTATTCGTTCGAGAGAGCCAATATCTCCAGCGAGACGGACGAGATATACAAGCTCAACGGACACCTGCCCTACACCGTCGGTGACACGAAGCTGTACTTCCCGGTCAACATCTCCAGCAACGCCAGGGCCGGGGCCGACGAGTCGATTCCCGAGGACTGCCGGGCGTCGGTCATGGAAGTCGCCCACCGTGTCGGCAAGAGCCTCCGTGTCAACGAGGAGACGACCGTCGAGGCGCACCTCGAACAGCGATGGGACGACCCACCCTGACGTCAGCACGGAACTTTGGAACTGACACCCACGGGCGATTCGATATCGCCGTTCAGCGCCGGAGAAGACCCTGCCCTCACTCACTCTCTCCGTCATCAGCGGCAACCGGCTCCTCGGACGCCACCACGCTCCCGGCTAGCCCCAGTTGCCGCTCGTGCTCTGCCATCGGCACCATCCGGCCGAACCGCGAGAGGCCGACGCCCTCGACGTTCCGGAAGAACGTCTCGTAGTTCTCGGGTTCGATGACGTACAGTTCGGCCCAGAAGGCGAGGCCGCCATCGTCGCCCTCGTTGAACCACCGCCACGCCGGGACGTGCATGTCACCGGGGTCGATGCGGTCCTCGCCAGTATCCCCGTCACGCTCGGCTACGATGCCGTGCTCACCGGGAGTCACTGGACCGTGTCGCTGGCCGGCTTCCTCGCGACGGGACTCGGAACCGTGCGACTCGTCCGTGCCGGTCGCGCGCTGTGACGCCCCGAACGCTATTGCCGGCGGACGGCGATGGGCGGGGCATGCATCGAACGGAACACCGTGGCGGGCAGGGGCGTGAACGGGTGACTCGGCGGTGACGGACTCCTCCGCCCTCGTCGATGAAGCCGCGCTCGCCGCGTTCTGCCGCGAGCAACTGGGTGGTGGGGCCGACACCGACCTCACCGTCGAACACCATGGCGACGGGCTCTCGAACGAGACGCTGTTCCTCGAGTGGGGCGACCGCGACCTGGTCCTCCGACGGCCGCCCGCCGGCGCCCACGCCGAGGGCGCCCACGACGTCCTCCGGGAGGCTCGTGTGATGGATGCCGTCGGGGGCGAGGTGCCCGTGCCCGAGGTCGTGGCCACCTGCGACGACGAGTCCGTCCTGGGCTGTGACTTCGTGCTGCTGGAACGGCTCGACGGGGACGTACTGCGGACGAGCGAGCCCGAGCGGTTCGCCACGGCCGACCACCGTCGAACCGTCGGCGAGGAACTGGTCGACACGCTGGCCGAGGTCCACGCTGTCGACCACGAGGCTGTCGGCCTTGCAGAGGGCGAGTTCGGCTATCCCGAGGGCTACCTCGAGCGCCAGGTCGAGACCTTCACCGAGCAACTGGAGTGGTTCCTCCCGACGACCGAGCAGGACCGCGAGGTCCCCCACATCCGCGAGGTGGGCGAGTGGCTCGCCGACAACGTCCCCGACGAGGCCGACCACACACTCGTCCACGGGGACTACAAGCTCGACAACGTCATGTTCGCGCCCGGAACACCGCCCGAGATCACGGGCGTGCTGGACTGGGAGCTGGCGACGCTCGGTGACCCACTCGCGGACCTGGGGTGGATGCTCGTCTTCTGGCGGGATGCGGGCGACGCCGAGCCCGCCCTGCCGGAGGGGCTGGTCCCGACGTTCATGGAGCAGGAGGACTACCCGACCCGGCGGGAGCTCGTCGCCCGCTACGAGGAGCGCACGGGTCGGGAGTTCACGAACGAGCGGTTCTACCGCGGCCTCGCGGCGTACAAGATCGTCACCACGACGGAGGCGATGTACTTCCGCTACCGGGCCGGCGACGCCGACGACCCGCTCTACCCCGCGCTGGAGGCGGGCGTCCCGAAACTGGCTACCCGGGCGAAGCGCATCATCGAGGGCGAGGAACCACTGTAGCGGACGCCTGCTCGAATCGTCCCGGTGCAAACGCCTTTGCCCTGTCCACTGCTGCCGAGTGTCATGGCAACCACTGAACGGCTGGACAGGTACCAGTTCCACGAGCACGACTGGGAGAGCTTCGACGAGTTGCGCGACTGGTTCGAGTGGGAAATCCCGGACCGGTTCAACATGGCGGCGTACGTCTGCGACCGCTGGGCCGAGGAGACACCCGACGAGACGGCGCTGTTCGTCGAGGACCACACCGCAGCGGGCGAAGCCCGCGAGGACGGGTCCGGCGAGCAGGGCACGTACACCTTCGCCGAGTTCGAGGCGGAGGCGAGCCGACTCGCGAACCACCTCGCCGCGAACGGCGTCGAGCGGGGCGATCGTGTCGGCGTGAACCTCCCACAGAAACCCGAGGCGGCTATCGCCCACGTCGCCGCGTGGAAGCTCGGGGCCGTCTCCGTGCCGCTCTCGACCCTGTTCGGGCCTGACGGGGTCGGCTACCGGCTGGCCGACGCGGATGCCAGCGCCTGCGTCGTCGACGGGAGCAACGTCGACGCGCTCCGGCGGGCCCGCGACGAGTACGACATCGGCCTCGATGCGGTCCTCGTCGTCGACGGGTCCCCGGAGGGTGACGAGCGGGCGTACAACGAGGCCGTTCCCGACCAGTCACCCGACCACGAGGCCGTCGAGACCGACGCCGAGGACGACGCGCTGCTCATCTACACCTCCGGGACGACGGGCGACCCGAAGGGCGTCCGGCACGCGCATCGGGTGCTGCTGGGCCACCTGCCGGGCATCCAGACAGTCGGTAACTTCGAGTTCGGCGAGAGGACGCGCTTCTGGACCCCCGCCGAGTGGGCGTGGATCGCCTCGCTGTTCAACATCGTCTTCTCGGCGCTGTTCTACGGGCGCCCGGTTCTGGCTCATCACGGGGGCGAGTTCGACCCGGCGACGGCGTTCGACCTGCTCGACCGCTACGACATCACGATGGCGTTCATCCCGCCGACCGCGCTCCGGTTCATGATGCAGGTGCCGAGCGAGGGGCACGACGTCGACTCGCTCCGCGTCATCGGGAGCGGCGGCGAGTCGCTGGGCGAGTCCGTCGCCGAGTGGGCCGAGGACACCTTCGACGGCGCGCTCGTCCACGAGGGGTACGGGCAGACCGAGGCGAACGTCTCCGTCGTCGAGAACGCCGCGCTCGCCGAGCAACGTGCCGGGAGCATGGGCCTCGCGACGCCCGGGTACGAGGTCGCCATCCTCGACCCGGAGACGGGCGAGGAGCCAGTCGAGCCCGGCGAGGTCGGCGAGATCGCCGTCCGGTACGAGGGGAACCCCATCTGCTTCAAGGAGTACTGGAACGAGCCCGAGAAGACCGCCGCGAAGGTGCAGGACGGCTGGCTGCTGACCGAAGATCTCGGGCGGATGGACGAGGACGGCTACTGCTACTTCGAGGCCCGGAAGGACGATGTCATCATCTCCTCGGGCTACCGCATCGGCCCCGAGGAGGTCGAGGACTCGCTCGCCAGCCACGAGGCCGTCGCCGACGCCGCCGTCATCGGCGTCCCGCACGAGGAGCGTGGCGAGGTTCCGAAGGCGTTCGTCATGCTCGCCGAGGGCCACGAGGCGAGCGACGACCTCCGGGAGGCGCTGAGGGCCCACGTGAAGGACCGGCTTGCGAAGTACGAGTACCCCCGCGAGATCGAGTTCGTCGACGAGCTGCCCCGGACATCGACCGGCAAGGTCCGCCGGCAGAGTCTCCGGGAGCGCGAGGGGCTGGCGGACTGACCCGGAGCCCACAACCCGACCGCCGGGGGAAGCTATTTCCCCACGCCACTCCGCCACCGTGCCATGTCCGAACCGGCCGATTCGACCCTCGACACCGCGGCGCTCCAGTCGTTCCTCGAGCGCGAGGTGGGTCCCGCCGACACGCTCGACGTGACCGGCGAGGGGGGCGGCTACTCCAACGAGACGCTGTTCGTGGCCTGGGGCGACCGCGACCTCGTCGTCCGGCGACCGCCGCCGGACGAAACGGCCGACACCGCCCACGACGTGCTCCGGGAGTACCGCATCCTCGACGCGCTCCAGGGGACCGACGTGCCGGTGGCACCGACGGTCGTCTCCTGCAGCGACGAGTCCGTGCTCGGTGTGCCGTTCTACGTGATGGACCGCGTCGCGGGCGACGTGATCCGGACCGACGAGCCCGACCGGTTCGGCACGCCCGAGCGTCGCGGCGCCCTCGCGGACGCGTTCATCGACGCGCTGGTCGCCGTCCACGAGGTCGACTACGATGCGGTCGGCCTGGAGGCGGGCGAGTTCGGCTATCCCGAGGGCTATCTGGACCGGCAGGTCGAGCGGTTCCAGGAGGCCTGCATCTGGGCGCTCGACACGACGAGCGAGGAGCGGGAGGTCCCCGAACTGTACGAGGTCGGCTCCTGGCTCGCCGAGCACGCGCCCGCCGAGTCCGACCACGCGCTCGTCCACGGCGACTACAAACTGGACAACGTGATGTTCGCGCCCGACGACGACCCGCGCATCGCCGGCGTCTTCGACTGGGAGATGTCCACGCTGGGCGACCCGCTCGCGGACCTGGGGTACGCGCTCCACTTCTGGCCCGACCCGGACGACCGGCGGCGAGTCGTCTCCGAACGGTTCGCACCCGCCTTCCTCGCCGGCGAGGACTACCCGACCCGCACGGAGTTCATCGAGCGGTACGAGACGCGCTCCGGCCGCGAGTTCACGACCCCGCGCTTCTACCTCGCACTCGCGGCGTTCAAGATGGCCGCGCTGGGCGAGATGTTCTACGCCCGGTTCCTGCGTGGCGGCGTCGACGACCCGATGTACGAGCGGATGGGCGAGGGCGTCCCCGCACAGGCCGAGCGGGCGCTCGCCATCATCGAGGGGGAGTGGACGCTGTGACCCGGCGACCGCATCGGGTCGGTATGGTCGACACTCGCTAGACAGGCAGTAGTTTTAACGCGAACTGACACTGTCATCCGTGCGGTGACTGAGAGTGTCTGACGCGGACGCACGCACGGGCCGGGCCGGGAGCAACACGGACGTAGACGCCGTCGTCGTCGGGGCGGGGTTCTCCGGGCTGTACATGCTCCATCGCCTGCGCGAGCGGGGGTACGACGTGCAGGTGTACGAGAAGGGCGACGGCGTCGGCGGGACCTGGTACTGGAACACGTACCCGGGCGCGCGCTGCGACAGCGAGAGCCACATCTACTGCTACTCGTTCTCCGACGAGATCCGCGAGACGTGGGAGTGGACCGAGCGCTACCCCGAACAGCCCGAGATCCTGGAGTACCTGAACTACGTCGCCGACGAACTCGACCTGCGACGCGACATCGCGTTCGAGCGCGAGGTGGAATCGGCCACGTACGACGAGGACGCGGGCACCTGGACGGTCGCACTGGCCGACGGCGAGGTGGTCGAGACGCGCTTCTTCATCACCGGCGTCGGCTGCCTCTCCGAGCCGTTCAAACCCGACTTCGACGGCCTCGACGAGTTCGAGGGCGAGTGGCACCACACCTCCCGCTGGCCCGACGAGGGCGTCGACTTCTCCGACAAGCACGTCGGCGTCATCGGCACCGGGTCGACGGGCATCCAGTTCATCTCCGAGACGGGCGGGAAAGCCGAGCACCTGACGGTGTTCCAGCGGACGCCGAACTACGCCGTCCCCGCGCGCAACCGACCGCTGGAGGACGACGAGTACGAGGAGATCCGCGCCAATTACGACGAGATCTGGGAGAAAGCGCGCGATTCACGGCTGGGGATGCCGTTCGACCACGAGCACTACTCCGCCGCCAGCCTCTCGGAGGAGGAGATCCGCGAGACGCTGGAGGACCGGTGGCAGCAGGGCGGCTTCCGCTTCCTCCACGCCTTCGAGCCGGGCCACGTCCTCACGAACATGGAGGTCAACGCCGTCGTCTCCGAGTTCATCCGCGAGAAGATCCGCGCGAAGGTCGACGACCCCGAAACCGCCGAGAAACTCGTCCCGAGCGACCACCCGTACGGCGCGAAGCGGCCGCCGATGGACTACAACGACTACTACCGCACCTACAACCGGGACGACGTCTCGCTGGTCGACGTCAGCGACGACGGCGAACCCATCGAGCGCGTCACCGCCCGTGGCATCCAGACGACCGCCGACGAGTACGACCTCGACGTCATCGTGTTCGCGACGGGGTTCGACGCGATGACGGGCGCCATCCTGGCGATGGACATCGAGGGCCGCGACGGCCTCACGATGCAGGAGAAGTGGGCCGACGGCCCGCGGACCTACCTCGGCCTGATGACCCGTGGGTTCCCCAACCTGTTCACCATCACCGGGCCGCAGTCCCCGTCGGTCCTGACGAACATGCCGCTCTCCATCGAGCAGCACGTCGAGTGGATCGAGGACTGCATCGGCTACATGGACGAGCACGGCCACGACACCATCGAACCGACGGAGGCGTCCGAGACCCAGTGGGTCACGAACACCAACATGCTCGCGGACAACATGCTGTTCTCGGAGGCCGACTCCTGGTACCGTGGTGACAACGTTCCCGGCAAGACGGCGGTGTTCACGCCGTTCCCGGGCGGCCTCGACATGTACCGCGACATCTGCGACCGCGTCGCCCGCGACGACTACGACGGCTTCGAGTTCTCGGACGCTGCTGACGCACCCCTGCCGGAGCAGTAGCTCTGGAACGATTCGAGCCGACTCCTCATCTGCCGAATAGGTCCGAAAACGAGGAGCCTATCCGGGTACTCGGCGAGTAGTTCTACTCTTCGTCGTCCTCGTCCACGTCCTCGAAGTCGGCGTCGACGTACTCCTCGTCGTCGGCCTCGGCGCCCGGGCCGGCACCGCCGGGGCCGCCGCCCATGCCGCCAGGGCCGCCACCCATGCCGCCCGGACCGGCGCCACCGGGACCGGCACCCGCGCCGGCACCGCCGGCGCCGGCCTGGGCCTGCTGCTGGTACATCTGCTTGCCGATCTCCTGAAGCTCCTGGCTCAGGCTCTCGGTCGCCGATTCCAGCGCCTCCGTGGCCTCGTCGATCTCCTCGAACTCGACGTCCTCGTACTCGTCGAGGGCGTCCTCGACGCGCTCGACCTCGGCCTCGATGTCGCTCCGGAGGTCGTCGTCGATCTCCTCCTCGTTCTCGTCGAGGAGCGTCTCGGCGCGCTGGACGGCCGACTCGGCCTCGTTGCGCGTCTCGACGAACTCGCGGCGCTTCTGGTCCTCCTCGGCGTGCTCCTCAGCTTCCTCCTGCATCTCCTCGATCTGCTCGTCGGAGAGGCCGGCGCCGCCCTCGATGGTGATGGACTCGGCGTTGCCCGAGCCCTTGTCCTCGGCCTCGACGTTGACGATGCCGTTCTCGTCGATGTTGAACGTCACCTCGATCTGCGGCGTGCCGGCGGGGGCCGGCGGGATGCCGGTGAGCTGGAACTCGCCGAGCAGCTCGTTGCCCTCGGCCATCTCCCGCTCACCCTGGAACACGCGGACGTTGACCATCGTCTGGTTGTCCGCGGCCGTCGTGAAGATCTTCGACTCCTCGGTCGGGATGGTGGTGTTCTTCTCGATGAGGCGCTCGAACAGGCCGCCCTTCACCTCGATACCGAGCGAGAGCGGCGTCACGTCCAGCAGGACGATGTCGTCCACGTCACCGGAGAGGACGCCACCCTGGATGGCCGCGCCCAGCGCGACGGCCTCGTCCGGGTTGACGGACTTGCGCGGGTCCTGGCCGGCCATCTCCTCGACCTTCTCGCGGACCTGCGGCATCCGGGTGGAGCCGCCGACGAGCAGCACCTCGTCGATGTCGGACTTGTCGTAGCCGGCGTCCGAGAGCGCCTGCTCCGTCGGGCCGACCGTCCGCTTGATGAGGTCCGACGTGAGCGACTCGAACTTCGCGCGGGTGATGGTCTCCTCTAAGTCCTTCGGGCCGTCGTCGTCGGCCGCGATGAACGGCAGCGTGACGGTCGCCTCCTTCCGGTTGGAGAGTTCGATCTTCGCCTCCTCGGCGGCGTCCTTCAGTCGCTGGAGCGCCTGCCGGTCCTCGCGGAGGTCGATGCCGTGCTCGGCCTGGAACTCGTCGGCGAGGTGGTCGATGAGCGCCTGGTCCCAGTCGTCGCCGCCGAGGTCGTTGTCACCGTTCGTGGCGACGACCTCGTACACCCCACCACCGAGGTCGAGGATGGAGACGTCGAAGGTGCCGCCCCCGAGGTCGTAGACGAGGACGGTCTGGTCGGACTCGTCGTCGAGGCCGTACGCCATCGACGCCGCGGTCGGCTCGTTGATGATGCGCTCGACCTCGAAGCCGGCGATCTCGCCGGCGTCCTTCGTGGCCTGACGCTGGCGGTCGCTGAAGTAGGCGGGGACCGTGATGACGGCCTTCTCGACCTCGTCGCCGAGGTAGTCCTCGGCGTCGCGCTTGATCTTCTGGAGGATCATCGCCGAGATCTGCTCGGGCGTGTACTCCTCGCCCTCGATGTCGACCGTGTAGCCGTCCTCGCCCATGTGCCGCTTGATGGACTGGATGGTGTGCTCGGGGTTCTGGACGGCCTGGTTCTTCGCGGGCTTCCCGACGAGGCGCTCGCCGTCGTCCGTGAACGCGACCACGGAGGGCGTGGTGCGGTCGCCCTCGGCGTTCGCGATGATCTCGGGGTCGCCACCCTCCATCACTGCGAACGCGGAGTTGGTGGTCCCCAGGTCGATGCCGAGGATCTTGTTGCTCGCCATTGTTGGACGGGAGTAGCAGTCTTGCGCCGTTAAGCCTTGCTGAATCGGGTCGATTCACCTCGTAGCGGCCCCGTCGCCCTCGTGCGGTTTTCCGTTCGACGATTCTCCGGGACCGACACGTACAAACAGAAGTGCATCACCAGTGCGCCGTCCCGGACTGGCCGCGGGTCAGTCCGGGCCCGCAGCACGCAGGTCGACCACGACGGGCAGGTGGTCCGAGGGGTGGCGCCACGTCGCGTCCACGTCGGCGGCCGTCGCGTAGAGGGCCACGTCGAAGCTGCGGACGAGAACGTAGTCGATGCGCTTGTCCCGGGTCGGGTCGCGGTCGGTGCCCTCCTCGACCCCCTCGCCGTCGAAGCCGACGTACGTCTCGCCGGGGCCGAACCGCGTGTCCGCGGCCTGCCGGGCGTCGGTGAACGGCCCCGGCGTCTCGACGAGCGAGCGGTACGGGCCGGAGGCGGGCCGGGCATTCAGGTCTCCCACGAGGAGTGCCGGGGCGGCGTCGAACCGTTCACGGACGAGGCGCGCGCTCTCGCGCCGTGCCAGCGCGCCCGCGTGGTCGAAGTGGACGTTGACGAGGTCGAACGTGTCATCCGTCTCCTGGTCCCGGAACCGAACCTCCGTCGCCACCCGCGGGACCGAGGCATCCCACCCCGTCGCGCCGATATCGGCGGGGTCGGGCGCCAGCGCGAACGGTTCCACCGTCTCGGCAGTCAGTCGCTCGGGCCGGTAGCCGACGGGCGTGTGCTCTCCCGTCTGCTGACGCTCCGTGGCCCACTCGTAGCCAGGGAGCCGCTCGCGGAGGTCCGGGAGCTGGTCCTGCCAGACCTCCTGCAGGCAGAGTACGTCGGGCCGGTGGACACGGACCGTGGCCGCCACGGCGTCCCGGCGGTTCGCCCAGGCCCGGGGGCCGTCGTCCAGCGTCGCGTAGCGGACGTTGTACGTCATCACCCGCAGCGGTGCGACGCCGCTCACGGTCGGTCGTCCTCCGTCGCCCTCCGGGGCCGTCCATGGCCGCGCTTCGTCATCACCCGAGCGTGCGCGGGCCGAGCGCAAAAGGGTGGTCCCGGTGGGTCGGCACCGGACCAGAATGTGGGGTGTCGGGTCGTGCTGGTTACTCGCCGGAGCCGTCGGAGACGGTGACCTGGGCGGCCTGCAACACCTTCTCGGCCATCTCGTAGCCCGGGCGGTGGAGCTCGTCGACGGTCCCCTCGGGCTGGTTGCTCCCGACCCGCATCAGCACCTCGTGGCGCTGGGGGTCGACCTCCTCACCCGGTTCGGGCTCGATGGCGACCACGTTCTCGGCGTCGAGCACGCGGTCGAACTGGTCCAGCGTCGTCCGCACGCCGCCACGGATGTCGGCGTCCTCGTCCTGCTCCAGCGCCCGGACGAGGTTGTTCCGGACGTCGAGCAGCCGCTCGACGAGTTCCTCGGTGGCGCGCTGCTTCTGCTCCTCTTGCTTGCGCTCCATCCGCTTCTTGAAGTTCTGGAACTCGGCCTGCTTGCGCTTGAGCTTCTCTTCGAGGTCCTCCACCCGTTCCTCGTACTCCGCGGCAGCGTCCTCGGCGTCGTGGCGGGCCGACCGGAGCGAGGCGATCTCGCGGGCGATGGTCTCCGGGTCCGACTCCTCGACCCGGGCCACGAGCTCCTCGTCGGCTTCGACGTCCGTGGCGGCGTCGTCCTCGGCGGCTCCGTCGGTGTCCGCCGCGTCCTCGGCATCGGGCGCGGCGTCCTTCTCGCTCATACGTCCGGATTGGCGACGGTAGCGGATAAGGGTTGTAGATGCGACTCCGCGTCCGGACTGGCTCGGTCGGGTGGTGACGGAATCCGGGGCCCTTATCCTCGGTCCTCCGGCTCGGCGCGCTCTCCCCCGGAATGGCCGATTCCGTCTCCTTCCGGGACGGCCGCCTCGCAGCGCTCGCTCGCGTAGGCGTATTCATCGGCGTTCGCCCCCTCGATCTCGTTCCCGCACAGGACCGCCTGTGCTTCCGGGCTGGACCCGACGACATCCCCCGACGATTCGAAGTTGAATACCTTCTCGGAGAAGTCGGCGAACCGATTACCGTAGATTTCGTGGTCTCGTGCCCACTCGCTCCCGTCGATATCACCCGTCGGTACCCAGGCCGCGAGGTTCACGCCGACAGGCCCGTCCGCGAAATCGTTCCACCGTATCGTACAGCCGTTGCCGCCGAGATTGACAGCCGACCACGACGCGGGCTCGGTCGAGTGCCCCGAGTTGCGGTTGGTACAGTACTCGACCGTGACATCCGTACTGCCGAGTTTGATATCGACGAACTCGGCGTTCCGGTACCCCTCGCTGTTGTCGATGTGATGGATACGGATGTTCCGACTGCGGTCGAGTGTCTCCCACGGGTGATACGAGGTCCCGCGTGCGGTTTCCGAGTTGCCGATGTAGACAATCTCGCGGATGTGCCCCTCCTTGTGGTTCTCTACACGTTGATCGTAGTGCATCCCCACGGGTCCGATGAGCTCGAAGTCGCCGATCGACGCGTCGCGAAGCCGCATCGTCTGGATCAGGGCCCGACCGGAGTTCCCGATGCGAGACGGTTCGATGACGATATCGCGGAGATACTCGACTCCCGCCTCGTATCGCGGTGTCGGAGTGACGAGCACGCACCGGTCGGCCCACGCGCTGTAATCCGCGAACCTCCGCTCCGGTTCCAGCAGGCCGTCTATCGTTATCCCGGTGACGTGGAAGTGACTGTGGTGGACGATGAGACAGTCGTCCGACCGGGCCGGCGGTCGAACGACCGCCTCAGCGGGGCCGGTCAGCGTTATCGGTCGGTCGGATGTCCCATCCCGTGTTGTCCGCACGACCTCACGGTACTCGCCCGGGTGGAGACGGACCGTATCTCCGGGAATCGCCCGTCGGAGCCCCTCCTGAATCGATGCAAGCGGTGCATCTTCGATGCCAGGAGCGGAATCATCGCCGTCCGGGGCGACGTGGAGGACCTCCGGCGGCTCGACGGTAACGTCACCGGCGGGCTGACCGTCGACCGACACGCTCACGATGCCGGCTCGGGATGTTTCAGGGCTGGTCAGCACGACCCGGATGTCCTCCCCGGCTGGTACCTCGACCCGCTCTTCGCTGACCGCCTCGCCGTCGACACCGAGCGAGAGATCGGTCGTCCCATCGGCGTCACCGGAGTTGCGGGCGACGACCTCGACCTCGATGGGCTCGCCGACCGTAACGGTATCCGGCTGCAGTGTGATCGATGTGATCTCCAATTCGGCCTCGGGTTCCGGTGTCGATGTCGCCGTCGGCACTCCAGTCTCGGTCGGTGAGGCTGTCGTGGTCGTCGCTGGCGATGATGTCGGCGTGGTCTCCTCCTCGGACGGGGACCCACAACCGGCGAGAGCGCCAGCGATTCCCACGGCGGCGAGCATTCGACGGCGGGAAATCTCGTCGTCGAGCACAGATATCGAGTAGCAACACCGACACATCATTGTAGGGGCCAGGGGCAACACGCCCGGCGCCACCGGTTCCGCGACCGGGGGCGCTCGGCGGTCCCGGTGGGAGAGCACCCACACGATTCAAACCGGACGGGGCCGGACCCCCGACCGTGACCGACGCCGCGCCCGTCCGCCTGCGCTTCGACGAGGGGACCGTCCGCATCACCGGTCCCGAGTCCGTCGTCGCGGACCTCCCCGGTGCCGAGTACGACGACCGCTCGGAATCCTGGCGTGCCCCCGCCCACCGCTACGCCGACCTCCGTGACGCGCTCGCCGAGCGGGACGTGGCCGTCGACGACGCCGTCCTCGACGCCGGCGACCTCCCCGACCTCGCGACGGCGTACGAACTCCGAGACTACCAGCGCGACGCGTTCGACGCGTGGCGCGGGGCCGACTGCCGCGGCGTTCTCGAACTCCCGACCGGGAGCGGGAAGACGGTGGTCGCTATCGCGGCCATCGCCGCGCGCTCGGCCCCCACGCTCGTGGTCGTCCCGACCATCGACCTGCTGGACCAGTGGGAGCGCGAACTCGCGGCGGAGTTCGACGTGCCCATCGGCCGCCTCGGAGGGGGTGAGCAGCGCGTCGAGGACATCACCGTCTCCACCTACGACTCGGCGTACCTCCGGGCGGACGAACTCGGCGGGGACTTCGAACTGGTCGTCTTCGATGAGGTCCACCACCTCGGGGGCGAGGGGTACCGCGACATCGCGCGCCTCCTCGCCGCGCCCGCCCGGATGGGGCTCACGGCGACCTTCGAGCGCCCGGACGGCGCCCACGAGGTCATCGAGGAGCTGGTCGGGCCCGTGGTCCACCGGCTCTCGGCCGAGGACCTCGCGGGGGACCACCTCGCCGACTTCGACATCAAGCGCGTCGCCGTCGAACTCACCGAGGAGGAACGCGAGCGCTACGAGGAGTACCAGGGCACGTTCACGGACTACCTCGCGCAGTCGGGCATCCAACTGCGCTCGGGTAGCGACTACCAGGAACTCGTCAAGCGGTCGGGCAACGACCCGCGGGCACGGGAGGCGCTCCTGGCCAAACAGCGTGCCCGCGAGGTGATGATGAACGCCGAGAACAAGGTGCGCGAACTCGAGCGGGTGCTGGATCACCATCGCGAGGACCGCGTCATCGTGTTCACCGCGTACACCGACCTCGTCTACCGGCTCTCCGAGCGGTTCCTGATACCGGCCATCACCCACGAGACAGCCGCGGCCGAGCGGCGCGAGATCCTCGAGCGGTTCCGCGAGGGCGATTACTCGCGCGTCGTGACCGCGAACGTGCTCGACGAGGGCGTGGACGTGCCGGACGCGAACGTCGCGGTGGTGCTCTCGGGGAGTGGGAGCGAGCGCGAGTTCACGCAACGTCTCGGGCGGGTGCTGCGGCCGAAGGCGGACGGCGGGCGGGCGACGCTGTACGAACTCGTCACGGAGGAGACCGCCGAGGAGCGGGTGGCGCGGCGGCGGCGGTGAACGCGAGTGTACGTCCCCGCCGGCACCTGGCCGACGGGGCGAGGCGAACCGTTTTGTCGGGTGGCATCGCGCACCCCGTATGGCATTGCCGCCAGTGACGACGGGGATGGCCGTGACGTTCGGCCTCGTGTTCGCCGCACTGGCGCTGTTCGTCTCGGAGAAGCTCCCGCCCGACGTGACCGCTATCGGCGTCCTGGTGGCACTGGCCGTCCTCGAACCGCTCACGCAGGTCTCCCCCGTCGAGGCTCTCTCGGGCTTCGGGAGTGCGGCGACGCTCACCGTCCTCGCGATGTACATCCTCAGCGAGGGGGTCCAGCGGACGGGCATCGTCGAGCGGCTGGGCCTGTTCCTGGGCCGCATCACGGGCGGCGAGGAGCGACGCTTGCTGGCGGCGACGGTGTCCACGACCGGGCTCTCGGCCGGATTCGTCAACAACACCCCCGTCGTCGCCGTGTTCATCCCGATGGTGACCGGCCTCGCGGAGCAGGCCGGCATCTCGCGGTCGCGGCTGCTCATGCCCCTGTCGTTCGCGGCGATGCTGGGCGGGAAACTCACGCTGATCGGGACCGCGAGCAACCTCATCGCCAGCGACCTCGCCGTCGAACTCCTCGACCGCGGCCCCATCGGGATGTTCGAGTTCACACCGCTCGGTGTCGTCGTCCTCGTCGTCGGCATCGCCTACCTCCTGACGGTCGGGCGGTACCTCGTCCCGGAGCGCGTGGCGGCCGACACCGACCTGACGGAGGCGTACGAACTGGAGGACCATCTCTCGCTGGTGACGGTCCGGGAGGACTCGCCGTTCGTCGGGCAGTCGGTCCACGAGGTCCAGGAGACCATCGACGGCGAGGAGGACATCCGGGCGGACCTGCTGCGCATCGAGCGCGAGGGCGAAGGGGTCATCGCCGCCACCACCGACCGCATCGTCGAGGCGGGTGACGCGCTGGTCATCCGGTCGACGCTGCGCGACCTGAACCGCCTCGTCGAGCGCTACACGCTCCGGCAGTTCCCCCGCGAGGTCGTCACCGAGGAGGACCTGCTGGGCGAGCGCGGGCAACTTGTCGAGGCTGTCGTCCTCCCGGACTCGGACCTCGTGGGCACGAGCATCGGCGAGAGCATCCTCACCCGCCGCCTGGATACGACCGTCCTGGCGGTCAAGCGCGAGGGGGGGCTGCTCCGCGAGGACCTGCGCGAGCGTCGGCTCCGGGCCGGCGACACGCTGTTGCTCCAGACGACGCCCGCCGCGGCGCGATACCTCACCGACACCGACGACCTGGCGCTGTTGCGCGAGCCGAAGCGTCCCGTCGATTTCGACGAACTGGAGCCCGAACCGCTCTCGCCGCGGACGCCCGTCGCGCTCGGGACGCTCGTGGGCGTCATCCTGCTGGCCGCGCTCGACCTGCTCCCCATCGTAATCGCGGCGCTGGGCGGCGTCTTCGTGATGCTCGCCACCGACTGCCTCTCCACCCGCCAGGCCTACGACGCCGTCTCCTGGAACGTCATCTTCCTGCTGGCCGGCATCCTCCCGCTCGGGGTGGCGCTCCAGCGCACCGGCGGCGCGGCACTGGTGGCCTCGCTCTTCGCGGAGGTCAGCATCTACGTCCCGACCCTCGCGCTGCTGGGGGTGGTCTTCCTCGTCTCCGGCCTGGTCGCGGCCCTCATCACCCCCGTCGCGATGACGGTCCTGATGGTCCCGGTCGCCGTCGACACCGCCTCGCAGGTCGGCTCGGACGGGTTCGCGTTCCTGCTGGCGGTCCTGTTCGCCGGCGGGGCCGCCTTCGCGACCCCCATCGGCTACCAGACCAACCTGATGGTGTACGGGCCGGGCGGCTACCGGTTCACGGACTTCACCCGGGTCGGACTCCCGCTGCAGTTGCTCCTCGCGGTCGTCGTGACGCTCGGCATCGCGGTCATCTACGGCGTCTGAACGCCGTCGAGAGCGCACTCACCCCTCGGGGCCATCCCGCTGCCGGAAGTACGCCCGCGTCCGGCGTTTCCCGTTCCAGATGAACCTCAGTCGGTCCAGCCGTGTCGCGTTCCGCATCGATGTCGAGCTGCCGGGCTCGAACCGCACGCTGTCCGCCCCAGCGTCCGCGACGCGCCCCCGGAAGAGCCGCTGCCCGAGTTTCGACAGGTCCGGCGTGTGCCAGTGGCAGAGGAGGGACGCGGGCTGACCGTCCTCGACGGCGAGGGGTGTGTCCAGCACCACGGCGTCCGCGCCACGGTGCTCGACATCGCGGACCGTCCGTGTCGTCGGCCAGCCGTCCTCGCCGACGACGGTGAGCGCGAGCCGGTCGTACGAGTCGGCCTCCGCGGCGTCGACACCCTGCTCGGGCCACGGTGGCAACCGGCCGGGCGTCGCGTCCTCGAGCGGTTCGACGCGTACCGGCTCCACCTCGACGACCAGCCGCAGCGCGTACCAGCCGAAGAGGAACCGGCCGAGACGTGAGTCGAGCAGCGACGAGGTCTTCGTGAACCCCTCGCGCTTCTCCGACGGGGGCTCGGCCCGGATGAGGTTCTGGACGTACTCCGCGTTCGCCTCCAGGTCGTCGTCGCGGACGGTGCCGCGGCCGTACAGCACGAACGGCTCGCCGGCGTCGTAGAACAGCAGGGAGAGCTTCGGATTCTCGCGGACGGTGTCGACCTTGCCCGCGTAGGCCGGCGGGGAGGTGACGACCACGGCCTCGCGGGCCTCGTCGTAGAACGGCGTCAGCGGGTAGGTCCGTGGCCGGTCCCCGGCGGCCGTCGCCACCTCGACCGCCGGGGAGTCGTGGACGGCCCGCTGGAGGCGGTCGACATCGAGACCTGCGCCGTCGAGACTCATGGCCGCCCTCCGCTGTGCATATCGTGGCACGGTGTCACGCAGGTACTTAACTGGTTCCCGGCGGCGCGCCATCCGGACACGGCAGGGCACGCGGCAGGACTCACGACGGGGCTCGTAGCAGGACTCACGACGGGGCTCGTAGCAGGACTCACGACGGGACGCGCGACAGGAGGTGACGGCTCCGGTGGTGATGGCTCAATGGTGGCTCTCGGGCTCGGTCTCCGCCTCGAGGATGATGAGGTCGCGGGCCAGGTATCCGATACCGCCCATCATCACCAGCGTCCCCGCGAGAAGGGTCGGGTTGATACCCCCCTGGAGGACACCGAGAATCATGATGACCATCCCGACGACGGTGCCGGCGATCGGGATGCCGACCGAGACCGTGTGTGGGCTCATGTCCGGCCACTCCCCCCGGGAGACTGTAAATCTCTAGCATGGCTGGTGCCGATTCCGATGGTTCGGTCGAGCGACGGAGCCCTTAACCGCCCGCTCTCCGACCACCCGGCCGGATGCTGACGAAGGACCTGCTCCGTGTCTCGCGGGCCGGTGGCGGCTATCATCCCCGGTTCGTCGGCGACGACGCCGACGCCCGGGCGCTGGCGGCTCGTGCCATCGGGGTCTACCAGGGGCACGTCGGCGAGGAGCGAGCGACGCTGGACACGGTGCTGACTGACCTGGAGCGGTCGGCGAGCGACTTCAAACTCGTGCGTGGGTTCGCGAAGCTTCTGGAACGGGAGGCGACCTTCGAGACGCGAGCGGCCGTCGAGCCACGGCGCGCCCGGGCGGCCGCCTTCGAGGCCGCAGAGGCTGTGGGTGTCGTCACCGAGGGCGAGCGCGGGACCGCACTCGAGCGGGCGGCCGAGGGGCTCGACGCTGCACCCGGCGACGTGGCCGACTCGCTGTACGCCGACCTCGAATCCCGGCAGGTCCTCACGACGTTCGACTCGCGCTACGACCCCGAATCCCTCGTCACACAGTACGACCTCTCGCTGGCACAGACCGCGCTGTTCGACGCCGTCGAGGTGCGGGTGCGCTCGGCCGAGCCGAAGGAACTCGTCTCCGTGGTCAAGCGCCTCCGGCTGATGTACGAGGTGCGCCGCGTCGAGGACGGCGAGCGCGACGCCGGGCCGGGCGACCGCGAGGTGGTCGTCACTGGTCCGAGTGCTCCCTTCTCGCGCTCGCGCCGCTACGGCACCCGGTTCGCCCGTCTCCTGCGGACGGTCGCGGCGGCGCCCGAGTGGCGCCTCGAAGCCACCGTCGACGACCGCGGCACCGAGCGGCAACTGGTACTGACCGACGCGGACGTCTCGGTGCCGGGGACAGAGCCCGTCGTCGAGCCCACCTACGATTCGGGCGTCGAGCGCGACTTCGCCACCCGGTTCGCGTCGCTGGACCTCGACTGGGATCTGGTGCGCGAGCCCGAACCGCTCGCCAGCGGCGCACACGTCGTCATCCCGGACTTCGCGTTCGACTACCGACACGGGGATTTCCGCGTCTTCTTCGAGATCATGGGGTTCTGGACCCCGGAGTACGTCGAGAAGAAGCTCTCGCGGCTGGAGACGCTGGAGGACGTGACGATGCTGGTCGCGGTCGACGAGTCGCTCGGCGTCGGCGAGGCGGTCGCGGAGCTGACCGACGGCGCCATCCCCTACCAGGGGAGCGTCCGGGTGAAGGACGTGGTCGACGCCCTCCGACGGTACGAGGACGACCTCGTGGCGGACGCGGCCGCGGACCTGCCGGACGAGCTGGCACCGGACGACGACGTCATCACGCTGGAGACGCTCGCCGGACGCCACGGCGTCGGTGAGGAGGCGGTCGAGGACAAGGCGTTCCCCGAGCACGAGCGCGTCGGGCGGACGCTCGTTCGTCCCGCAGTGCTGGAGGCGGTGGGCGACCGCGTCGAAGCGGGGATGGACCTCGCCGACGCGGAGCACGTCCTCGACGAGTACAGCCTGGACGACGCGAGCGCGGTGCTCTCGCGACTGGGCTACCGCGTCGAGTGGGAGGGCCTCTCCGGCGGCACCGTCCGGGAGAAGTGAGCCGGCGGTGACGGATGTCGGGTGAGAGTTATGCCCACCGGTGTGGTACCCACCGCCATGCAGCCGGACACTCGCCCGCGTCGGGCGTGGCGCAAGCAGGCCACGGCCGTGGGCAAGCGCGTCCGTGAGGGGCGGCCGGGGACGAGCGGCGGGTCGGCGGGGGACCGGGAGGTTCTGGACCTGGTGGCGGAGCCGTACGACTCCGTCGCGGAGTCGGAGCGCCGGCTCGCCGAGTTACAGCGCGCCTTCGCGACCCGTGAGGACGACCGCGCGGTCTTCCTCGCCGTGTACGCCCGGACGACGGAGGCCGTCGCGGCCCGGATCGAGCGCGACGAGTTCGAGGACCCGGACTGGGTGGCGGACTACCTCGTCGCGTTCGCGAACCGCTACCGCGAGGCGGTCCACGACTACGAGCGCGGGGACCTGTCGGCCGTGGCCGACCCGTGGCAACTCGCGTTCGACTCCGCCGCGGCGCCGGATTCGCTCGTCATCCAGGACGCGCTGCTGGGCGTGAACGCCCACATCAACTACGACCTCGCGTTCGCGCTCGCCGACGTGGGTATCGACTCGGAGCGCTCCGCAAAGCTCGCCGACCATCGCGCCGTGACCGAGGTCCTCCGGACCATCGTCGACGACATCCAGGACCTGCTCGCCGAGACGTACGCCCCGGGCCTCGAACGGGTGGACGAATCGATGGGCCGGGCCGACGAACGGCTCGCCATCTTCACCATCGACGAGTGCCGGTCCAGCGCCTGGCGCAACGCCGTCGGCCTCACCTCGCGGTTCCGGGTCCGCCGCTGGTTCTCTCGCCGCATCACCCACGCCACCGCCACGGGTGCGGCCTACCTCCTTCTGGGCACCCGTGCGAGCGACACCGTTCAGGAAGCACTGGGGGAGTTCGAGTCCGGAGTGGAGACCGACGGGCAAGCGGAGGCACAGCACGGTGGGGCGGAATCGCAGGGCGACTCAGCAGGGGACGATCCGGTCCATGAGATGTGACTCGGCCCGGTCGAGGGTTCAGTCGCCCGCGACGACCGCCCGGTTGCAGGACAGACACTCCGGTACGAGGTCGGCTCGGGTGGGGGACCGGACGAGTCTGACCTGCTCGCGGGAGTGGTTCTCACCGCACTCGTGACAGCGGTAACTGGTCGACTCGGGGAGCCAGCACCCCGTCTCACAGACCCGAACCCGGCGGTCGATGGCGGGGTCGGGGTGGTCGATCTCGCGGAGTCGGTCCGCCGTGTCGCGACAGCGCCAGCAGACATCGAGGGGCGGGGAACTGCCACCGCGGGTGGATGCACTGGGATCCGGCGCCTCGTGGCGGGTCATATCGACCGACCCCGCTCTCTGTCCGCCCCGGATGGTGGGTACCTCCCGCGTTCGGCCTTCCGGACGGCGGTAGCGAGTGGAGAGGGCTTCGACATCGAATACGCGTACTTCTCGGAGACAGTAAAATTGTTCGACGTATGTTCTAGGCGGATTGATTAACCTCCGTGTCTGTTTAGAACTATGGAGTATTATTGATTCGGGGGTTGCGAGTGATTCCCTCGGTATCTCGCTGTCGGTCACCGCGCTGGAACCGCCGACGGCGGGTACATCGCTGACCGCGCCGAGAGGACATGGGCGGGGGTGCGGACCACTCTACAGGTCCCGCCGTCGTCCCTTCGGCACCTGCGAGCGCAACTCGCCGTGCAGGAACAGCCCCACGCCGATGGGTTCCGGGCGGCCGCTGTCGGCCCGGTCCGGCGCGGCTCCGGTCACGGACTCGCCACCGTACTCGTGCCGGACGATGAGATACCCCCAGTCCCCATCCCAGTCGAGTTCCTGGTCCTCTCCGGCGAGAAAGCGGGTCGCCTGCTCCCGTGAGAGGTCGATGACCGTATCGTCGGCCGTCGCGTAGCGGCCGAAGCGCTGGACGGCGTCCGTCGTCGGCTTCCAGTGCTCGCCGCCGGTTCGGAGGAAGGTCATCCCGAGCGCCTCCACCTCGACGGGCGAGGGGAGGTCGTCCGCGAACGCCCAGACCTTGCCCGCACCCTTCTCCCAGAAGGTGTAGCCCTCCCAGACCGACGGGTCGACGCCGTAGCGGTCCTGCCAGAACTCGACGACGCCCTCGCGCGTGGCGCGCTCGGGCACGTCGCGGTCGTCGGCGGTCGCGGGGAGGCGCTCGAACTGGTGGGGCTTGTTCTCTGCCGGCGCGCCGGTGCCGGTCGTGTCGTCGCCGGTCGTGTCGTCGCTCATGCCGCCACCTCCAGTTTCGCGCAGAAGAACCCGCCCGTGTCGTTGTGATGCGGGTAGATGCGCCGGGCCCGTTCGACGGCGGGGTCGTACGTCTCGCCGTCCCACTCGGTGACGCCGGGACGCGACTCGAGCGGCAGGTCGAACTCCACGAGGTCGCACGCGCTGTTGGCGAGCGCGTGGTCGAGGACGGCCTCGTTCTCCTCGGGCGCGAACGTACAGGTGGAGTAGACGACCGTGCCACCGGGCTTGGTCATCTCGATGGCCCGCTCCAGGATGCCCTTCTGGACGCCCGCGACACCCTGCACGTGGTCGAGCGTCCAGTCGGCCAGCGCGTCCGGGTTCTTCCGGATGGTCCCCTCGCAGGAGCAGGGCACGTCGACGAGGACGCGGTCGAACGGTTCGTCCTCGTCGCCCTCCGAGAACGGCTTCAGCGAGAAGTTCCGGGCGTCGGACTTCGTCACGGCGACGTTCGAGACGCCACAGCGCTCGGCGTTCGAGCGCAGCGCCGAGAGCCGCCCGAGGTTCGAGTCGTTGGCGACCAGAAGCCCCGTATCCTCCATCAGTGCCGCCAGCTGCGTCGTCTTGCTCCCGGGCGCCGCGCAGGGGTCGAACACCCGCTCGCCGGGCTGGGGGTCGAGCACGAGGGCCGGCACGGCCGAGACCTCCTCTTGGCCGTACACCCAGCCGTGGACGTACGCCCACGAGTGGCCGGGGTCGCCGTCCGGGAGTCGGAGCAGCCCGTCGTGCCAGTCGACGGGCTCGAAGTCGATACCCTCCTCCTCGAAGCCGGCCCGGACCTCGTCGGGCGTGGCCTTGATCTCGTTCACGCGGACGACTGCCGGGAGCGGCCGGGCGCACGCCTCGCGGAACGACTCGACATCGTCCACGAGGGGCTCGTAACGGCCGAGGACATCCCCGGGGTCGTCGATACCGTCGGTCATTGGCATCGCTGGGTGGGGGCGGGGTTAGTGGGTTTCGGAGCGGGCGGCGACACGGTCCTCAGCCGAACCGTTCGCGGAACAGGGCGACCAGCAACCCGAGGTGGACAGTGGCCCCGAGCGTGGCGGCGAGACGGCCACCCGTGACGAGGTACGTCCCCCCGCCGAGCAGGCCAGCGACCTCGACCAGCAGCCCGCCCGCGACGAGGCCGATGACGGCCAGCGCCGTCCGGTCACTGGCGCCCCGGAAGCTTCCCGCGGTCGGCGGGTAGAACTGGTAGCTCGCGCCGATGATGGCGAGCCCGAGGAAGCCCAGCACGTTCAGGCGGCGGTGAGCCGTCACGAGTTCGGCTGTCGGGGGGTCGACCGCGAACGTGAGCCCGAGGAACGCGGCGAGCGACCCCAGCGCCACCGCCACGAGGACGGCATCGAGGCCGATGCGGCCCCGGTCCGAGCGCACGAAGGTCACGCCGAACGCGGTCGCGAACCCGATGACGGCGGTCGCCTCGACCGTCGCGCCGAGGCGGAACATCGGCCCGGCGGGGAGCCCGACGGCGAGCAGTGCCGGGCCGACGGCCCCGGCCGGGAGGACGACCGCGACGAGCGCCCTGGGCGGGTGGGCGACGAGGAAGCGGGGCAGGAGCCGGAAGCCCACAGCGAACAGCGTAAGCGTGGCGAACCCGGCCCCGAGCAGGTGCGACGCACGGGGGGCGTAGCCGTCGAGGAGTGTCGGGAGCGGCGCGTGCGCCGCCAGCAGCGCGTACGACCCCAGAGCGAGATAGGCCAGCGCGACCGGCATCGCGAGGTTCGCGGCCCGGTCGACGGGTCGGCGCTCGGCGTTCGCCTCGCCGGTGCCCGTCGCCCCGCCGAGGAGGTTGTCGCGGACGGTCCAGCCGAGCGTCCCGAGGAAGACGGCGACGCCGACCGTCCAGAGGGCGGCGCCCGCCAGGGACAACAGCTCGACGGAGGGTGTCGGGAGGACCGCCTGGCCCACTCCGGACGCCGCCCCCGCGAGCAGGAGTGTCCCCGTCACCGAGCAGGCGAGGTGGACCGGCATGAGTCGCGTCGTCGCGAGGTCGCGGTCGAAGTAGGGTGGCACCAGCGCGTACGCCTTCCCGAAGACGGTATGCAGGACGAACCCCAGCAGTCCGAGCGTGACGGCCGCTCGCCGGGGGGTACCGGCCAGCTCGGCGACCTGCCAGACGGCGAGCCACGCGGCACCCGCCAGGACGAACCGGCGTGCCCACCGCGAGGCACGTTCGGCGTGGGTCATGGCGGGTAGCCACGGCGGAGGGCCTTGAATCCGGCCCCGAACGCCCGCGTCATCGGCAGCGCATCACCTCGACGGGACCAGTTCCACCGCGGGAGGCGACCCCTTAACATCCTGCCGGCCCTCCGTCGAGGCACGGATGGGGAGCCACGGCGACGACCTGTCGGGCGAGGGTCGCGAGCTACTGCGCGCGTGTCACGACGACCTCCCGTTCGACCCGACGACCGTCGACATCGACGACGCCGACGTGCTGGCCCGGCTGGAGCCGGAGGTCCGGGAGTGGTGGGCCGAGACCTTCGGCGAGTACGTCCCGGGCAACGGCGGGTTCTTCACGCCACCGCAGAAGGGGGCCATCCCGCTGGTCGACGACGGGGAGAACACGCTGGTCTGTGCGCCGACGGGAAGCGGGAAGACGATGGCCAGCTTCGCGGCCATCTACAACGACCTCTTCGGCCGCGCGAAGACCGACGACCTCGACAACTCCGTCTACTGCCTCTACCTCTCGCCGCTGAAGTCGCTCGCGAACGACATCCACCGGAACCTCGCCGAACCCATCGACGCCATCACCGAGAAACTCGCGGCGAACGGGCACGATGTCGAAGTCCGCCACGCCATCCGGCACGGCGACACGAGCGACAGCGACCGGCAGGCGATGCTGGAGACGACGCCGCACATCCTCAACACCACCCCGGAGACGCTGGCCATCCTGCTGAACTCGCCGAAGTTCAAGCGGAAACTGGAGACCGTCGAGTACGTCATCGTCGACGAGATCCACTCGCTGGCCGACAACAAGCGCGGGACCCACATGGCCGTCTCGCTGGAGCGACTGGAGGCGATGGCCGAGGAGTCACCGACCCGCATCGGCTGTTCAGCGACTGTCGAGCCGCTGTCGAAGATGGCGGAGTTCCTGGTGGGGTGCGAGACGCCCGGCGACCCGGACGCGGATGGAGATACTGCGGGTGCTCCGCAGTTCCGCGACTACGAACTCGTCGACGCGCGGTTCGTCCGCGACTTCGACATCGAGTTGCACTGCCCCACCGACGACCTCATCGACACGCACCCGTCGGTCGTCAACGACCGGTTCTACGACCAGTTGCACGAGTGGATCCAGGGCGCGACCAACACGCTCGTGTTCACGAACACCCGCTCGGGCGCCGAACGGGTTCTCCACAACCTGCGCGAGAACTACGACGGCTACGATGAGGCCAACTCCGGCTGCCACCACGGCTCGCTCTCGAAGGAGGAGCGCGAGCGCGTCGAGGGGATGCTGAAATCCGGCGATGTCGAGGTTGTCACCACGAGCACGTCGCTCGAACTCGGCATCGACATGCCCCACATCGATCTCGTCGTGCAGGTGGGGTCGCCGAAATCGGTCGCGTCGCTGCTCCAGCGCGTCGGCCGCGCGGGCCACCAGCTCGGCGAGACCGTCACCGGCCGCGTCGTGGCGCTGGACCGCGACGAACTCGTCGAGTGCACGGTGATGCTGAAGAAGGCCGAGGAGGGGTTCGTCGACAGGGTGTTCGTCCCGGAGGACGCCCAGGACGTGGCCGCCCAGCAGGTGTACGGGATGGCCATCAACGGGCCACGCCCGGAGGCCGAGGTGCGCGAGATACTCACGAGTGCGCACCCGTACCGGAGCTTCTCGGACGCGGAGTTCGAGCAGCTGTTCCGCTATCTCACGGCGGACTACGAGGGGCTGGAGGCGAAGAACGTCTACGCGAAGGTGTGGCGCGACACCAACGACGCGCCCGGCGGCGAGCACCACTACGAGGCGTACGCGCCGGGGACGCCGCTGGTCGGCAAGCGCGGCCGCATGGCGCGGGTCATCTACATGACCAACATCGGGACCATCCCGGATTCGTTCACCTGCGACGTGTTCGTCCGCGGTGGCGACGAGTGGGTCGGGCAGCTGGACGAGTCGTACCTCGACACCCTCGAACCCGGCGACGTGTTCGTCCTCGGCGGGTCGAACTACGAGTACCGCTACCGGCGCGGCTCGAAGGTGTACGTCGACCCCACCAGTGCCCGGCCGACGGTGCCGTCGTGGTTCTCCGAGCGGTTGCCGCTCTCGTACGACCTCGGCCGGGAGATCCTGGCGTTCCAGCGCGACCTGCTGGAGCGGCTGGCCGACGGCGGCCCGCCCGCGGTCCGGAACTGGCTCCGCGCGTTCCCACTGGACGAACACTCCGTACGCGCGGTGACGCGGATGTTCGACGAGCAGGTGCGGTACGCGGGTACCGAGAGCGTCGCGACCGACGGCCGCCTCGTCGTCGAGGAGGAGCTCGACCACGACGAGTACGAGCGCCACTACTACGTCCACTCCAACTACGGCCGCCGGTTCAACGACGGCTTCTCGCGGCTGCTCGCCTACCGTTGCGCGCAGGCGGCCGACGCCAACGTGCAGGTCGCCGTCGCCGACCACGGGTTCACGCTCTCGATGCCGCTCAACCGGAAGGTCGACGTGACAGGTGTCCTCGAGTCCATCGCGCCGGACGAGGCCCGCGCCGACCTCCGTGCCGCGCTCGACGGGACGGACCTGCTCAAGCGCTACTTCCGCATCAACGCCACCCGGTCGCTGATGATCCTCAAGCGGTACAAGGGGTACGAGAAGTCGGCCGCCCAGCAGCAGGTCTCCAGCGAGATGCTGCTCTCGTTCGCCCAGGACCTCGAGGAGTTCGCGGTCATCGAGGAGACCTACCGCGAGATCCTCGAGGACAAGCTCAACCTCGCGGGTATCGAGGACGTACTGCAGGACATCCAGCGAGGTGCGGTCGACGTGGTCCACCACACGGTCGAGACGCCGACACCGCGGGCATTCGGGCTGGCCACGCTGATGGCCAGCGACGTGGTGCTGGCGGAGGATGAATCGGCCGTCCTGCAGGAGTTCCATCGGCGGGTGCTGGATGCCATCGATGAGTCCGAGACTGAGGGTGACGGAGCGGTCGCCGAGAGCGACGACTAGTCCGGGTCCGTTCGGACGGTCGTGGCCGCGCCTGTGTGGGAGTGCTACACTCACGATGGGGTACCCTCGGGCGATTATTTTGCACTCTACGGAAGCCTTATGAATGGAAGCTCCTCCACTTGATTCAGGGGGACACATGACACTAGCTGACGCCTATCGCCGTCTCGGTACGGTTCTCTCGGGACTGGAAGCCGACGGTATCGAGGTGGTGGACGTGACGCCGGTTCAGGACGACTCGGGGGACGTGCTCCACGTCGATGTCCAGGTCGGGATTCCGACGGCCGCCGACGCCCCGGAACCCACTATCGGGGTGTCCAGCGAGCGGGGCCGAGCCACCGCGGATGCGGCGGTGGTGGGAGACAGCGACACGGACTCGGCCGACAGGACGGACGATGTCGACGGTCCGGACGCCGATGCCGAGAGCGACGCTGCGCCTGATGCCGGGTCGCCGTCCGGGCACGAGCAGGCGGCGGCCCATCCCTGCGAGGCGCCCGACTGCGGGGCCGGATTCGACTCGGCGGCGGCGCTGACGGTCCACCGGTTCGTGGCACACGACCGACCGGACGAGTCAATCCACAAGCACGAACCCGCCCTCCGGGCCGCGTACGACGCCTACGACTCGTTCTCGACGATGACCGATGCACTCGGCGCCGATGTGACGCCTCAGACTGTCCGTCGGAACATGCTGAAGTTCGGCATCCACGAACTGGACACCGCGGACGACGGTGCGGCATCCGCCGACGGGGACGGCACCCCATCGCCCGGCGGCAGCGACACTGGCGACGACGCCGTCGGGGAGACGGACGGCTCGATGGGTGCCGCCGAGGAACGGCCCGTGACTGACGGGGCTGGAAGCGCCGCGGCGGAGGCGGCTCCGGACGCGGAACACGACGGCCGGACCCCGGATACGCTGCCCGACGACATCGGCGTGGCCGTCCTCCGGGAGGCCGTCGTGGAGGGTGGGAGCCTGCGGGCTGCGGCCCGCCGTCTCGACCGCTCCCGGGGTGCTACCCGCGACCTGCTTCGGGAACACGACCTGCTGGACCTGGTCCATGGGCGGGTCGCGACGAGGCCGGGTCGCGAGGAACGGGCTGACGCCTTCGAGCAGTGGCTGGACGACCAGTGAGGCGGCGTCCAGTCCTGACCGTCGCGGGTGGCCGGAACCGTTTTGCTCCTCCTCGGTGTGATGCTTCCACATGGACGCGCGCGAGGGGGTCGCCTTCCTGACCGGGTCGGAGGGTCGGGTTGCCGTCCTTCGACTCCTCGCCGAGACGCCGTGCCGGCCGTGCGAGCTCCGCGAGCGGACCGAGGCCTCACGCACCGCGATCCACCGCGCCCTGACGGGCTTCGAGGAGCGTGGCTGGGTCCGCAAGGACGACAACCGGTACGCCCTGACCGCGGCCGGTCGACACGTCCACGAGCAGTACGAGGAACTCGCCGCGGCCGTGGAGACCGGCGACCGGTTCAGCGAGTTCCTCACGACGTTCCCGCGGGCCGATGACCTCCCTTTCCCCTTCGACGGGGAGGTGCGTGTGGCGACGCCGACCGAGCCACAGGCTCCCCGGACCTTCTTCCACGACCGGCTCCCCGCCGATGCCGACCGCTTCCGGGGCTTCACGCCGGTGCTCACCCAGCGACTCGCCGAGTCCCTCGAACCGACGGTCGAGGCGGGAACGGAGGTCGAACTCGTCTACGACGAATCGTACGCCCGGCAGGCGCTGCAGTCGTACCCGGAGACGATGGAGCTGGCGATGAGAACCGATAGCGTGACCATCCACGTGGTCCCGGACTCCATCGAGGCGGGACTGGCCATCGTCGACGGCGAGGTGTTCCTGAAGGCCTACGGCTCGCGTGGTGACCTCCGGGCCTGCCTCCACTCGACCGACGAACGCCTCCACGGATGGGCATCCGACTGGTTCGAGCAGGTCAGGTCCGGCTCGCGGTCACTGGAACGCTTCGCTCCGGAGACTCCGTACTGTTCCGGGGGGTGAAACAGTTGAGCCGGCGTTGCCAGTCCGTGGTGCCGGAACAGAACACCCCGGTAAATACTATAGAGAACAGACGTGACCCTCTTGCGGGACCGCCTAGCCGGACCCGGAATCTCGGGCCGAGATGGCGTCCCGAACGGGCACGCTCGGCGGTGGGGGGAGGAGGATGCACACCCTTGCGGGGGGAGGTGTGCACCCATCGGGCGAGGGAGGTAGAACGACGGACGGACCTGCCCCGTCCGTCCGGGTCGGCCTGTACCGACCCCGTTATCGGCCGCGTCGCCCCGGTCGAGTGCCGGCCACTACACCAGGAGCGAATCGAGCGCATCGGGCACGACGAGCACCCGACTCCCCGGTTCGATGGCCGCCGGAACGGTATCCCTGGCGTGCATCAGGCAGTCCTCGACGACCGCGGGTGCGGCCGAGTCGGTCACGTACAGGTCGTGGTCGCGGAGCGCTCGTGCGACGACGAAGGCGCGTTGGGCACCGGGTTCGTAGCCGTCGGCCAGCTCGCCGTACAGCGCACCCGCCGAGTCTGCCCCGGAGAGCCGGTCGTAGAAGCGCTGTTCCCCCGTTCCTTCGCCGGCGCCCTCGTGCAGGGCTGCCGGAACCACGACGCGCCCACGGCCGCAGCCGTCACCACCCGCGAGCGGGTTCTTCGCGCCCAGTGTGACGTAGGTGAATGCCCGCGTCGTCTGGTAGAGGTTCGCGTCCTTCGGCGCGCCGACGCCAGCGACGACCGCGTCGTACGTGTCGTCCACCTCGACGGAGAGCGCTTCGCGTGCGGTTCCGGCGAGGTCCCGAACGACCTGGCGTGGCTGTCCCGCTGCCGCCCCCAGGATTCCCGACGGGCCGTGGGTGACGTTGAGGCAGAAGTCGAGGCCGACCTCGTCGCCGGCACGGTCGACGGCCTCCCGGAACGGGTTGTCCTCGATGCGGCCGAGCCGGATTCCCTCCCGACCCAGCATCTCCGGGCCGTGGGTGTACCGGATGAACGACTCGCTGCCGGCACCGATGGCGACGGTCTTCGCGCCGCCCGAGAAGCCCGCGTACTGGTGGGGCTCGACCATCCCCGTCGAGACCACGCGGTCGGCGTGCGCGACCGAGGGGTGGACCTCCACGGCCACGTCGTCGACCTCACCGACCTGCACGCAGTCGTCGGGGTCGTGGTTCACCGCGCGGTCGGCGTACTCGCCGAGGCCGGCCTCGAGTTCACCGTCCGTCATCGGCCGGTGGAGACCGAGACCGACCAGCACCCGGACCTGCGCCGGCGGGATGCCCGCCCGCCCGAGTTCGTCGAACAGCGCATCCAGCAGCAGGTCGTCGGGCGTCGCGCGGGTCACGTCCGTGACGACGATGCAGACGAGGTCGTCGGCGTCGACGAGCTGCGAGAGGCGCGGGCCGTGCGGGTTCTCGACGGCCTCGTGGGCCGCCCTGGGTACGTCCACAGGCTCGGCACCCGGCGGCTCGGCCACGTCCACCTCGCAGTCGGGCAGGTCGAACCGTACGCTGCCGTCGCCGAGCGGGAGTTCGTACATCGGCGTCAGGCCGCGTCGGTCAGGTCGGCCACCTCTGCGTCCGTGAGTTCGATGTCGGCGGCCGCGACGTTCTCGGCCAGGTGGTCGCGGTCGCTCGTCCCCGGGATTGGGAGGGTCACGTCCGAGCGGTGGAGCAGCCACGACAGCGCGACCTGGTACCGGGTCGCGCCGTGGGCCTCGGCGATGGGGTCGATGGTGTCGGCGATGGTGTCCAGATCGCCCGCCCCGACCGGGAAGTACGGGATGAAACCGATGTCGTACTCCTCGCAGGCGTCGAGGACGCGTCGTCCGTCACCGCCGACCCGGTCGGTGTCGCGGGTAACGACGTTGTAGTGGTTCTGGACGGTGGCGACCTCGACGTGGTCGCGGGCGGTCTCCAGCTGATCGGCGCTCACGTTCGAGAGGCCGACATGGCGGACGAGCCCGTCGTCCTGCAGCTCGCCGAACGTCGTCACGGCGTCCTCGAACGGCGTGTCCTCGTCGGGCGCGTGGTACTGGTACAGGTCGATGGTGTCGACGCGGAGGCGGTCGCGCGAGGCGAGGACCTGGTTGCGGATGTAGTCGGGCTCCCCGTGGCGGAGCCAGTCGCCATCCGCGTTGCGCAGCAGGCCGGCCTTCGTGGCGACCACCACGTCCCCGGCGTCGACGCGGTCGCGGCCGTCGGGAACGGGGCCGTCGAGTGCGAGCGTCTCGCCGATGAGCCGTTCGCTGGTGCCGGGGCCGTACGAGTCGGCGGTGTCGATGAGGTCGACACCCTGTTCGACGGCGTCCCGGAGGATCTGCCGGGCGTTCGCCTCGTCCTCGGGCGCGCCGATGATGTCCGGACCACAGAGCCGCATCGCACCGAAGCCGAGCCGGTTGACCGTCAGGTCGCCGCCGATGTCGAAGGTCGCTGGTGGCATGGTCCGTTCCACTCGCGGCGGTCGGATAACGGTTCGTGCCGCGGGTGGCACGTGCCGGTCGGTGGCCCGTGCGCTCGCGTGTCACCCCCGGGAACGTTCATACACGCTTTTACGTGCCGGAGCGGAACGAGGGGGTACAGCCTGTACCGGGTTGTGATGCTCCTAGCCTCTCAGGATACGCCCCCTGTGGTCTCACGGGCGGGCCAGGGCGCGGTGCCCGAACCGGCGGGGGAGCGCGAGCCCGCGTACAGGAGGTGAACACATCATGTCAGTATACGTCGACTACGACGTTCCGGCGGACCTCGAGGACGACGCCCTCGAGGCACTCGAGGTCTCCCGGGACACAGGCGCGGTGAAGAAGGGAACGAACGAGACGACCAAGGCCGTCGAGCGTGGCAACGCCATGCTCGTCTTCGTGGCCGAGGACGTCAGTCCGGAGGAGGTCGTCATGCACCTCCCGGACCTCTGTGCCGAGAAGGACATCCCGTACATCTTCGTCGGCGCACAGGACGACGTCGGGCACGCGGCCGGTCTCGAGGTCGGCTCGGCCGCCGCCGCCATCGTGGACGCCGGCGAGGCGACCACGGACGTCGAGGAGATCGGCAACAAGATCGAGGAACTCCGGTAAGATGTCCGCGGAAGAAGGTGAGTCCGGTGCGACCTCCGCCGAGGTCATCGAGATCGTCGGCAAGACCGGGATGCACGGCGAGGCCATGCAGGTCAAGTGCCGCATCCGGGAGGGGTCGAACCAGGGCCGCATCATCACGCGAAACGTCCTCGGCCCCGTCCGGGTCGGGGACGTCGTTCAGCTGCGCGAGACCGCCCGCGAAGCAGACTCCATCGGAGGCCAATAATGGTACGAACGCGCGAGTGCAACTTCTGCGGGGACGACATCGAGCCCGGTACGGGCACGATGTTCGTCCGCGTGGACGGCACCACGGAACACTTCTGCTCGGCCAAGTGCGAGCGATCGGACGAGCTGGGTCGCGAGCCACGGAACGTCGGCTGGACCGAGGCCGGCCGACAGGCCGCTGAAGCGAACCGCGCGGCCGACGAGGCCCGCGCGGCCGACGCCGCCGAGGCTGAGCCGGAGCCCGAACCGGAACCCGAGGCCGACGCGGACGAATCCGACGCCGATGTCGACGAAGCGGCGGCGGAGGCCGAGGAGGACCCCGAAGCGGAAGAAGCGGAGGCTGACGCGGACGAATCCGACGCCGATGCCGACGCTGAGGCCGAGGACGAGGACGAGGCCGACGCCGAAACCGAGGAGGAGCAGGAGGCATGAGCCACCACGACGAGCGCACCTTCGTGATGGTCAAGCCGGACGGCGTCCAGCGCGGCCTCATCGGCGAGGTCGTCTCCCGACTCGAGGACCGCGGACTGAAGCTGGTCGGCGCGAAGTTCATGCAGATCGACCGGGACCTCGCCGAGGAGCACTACGGCGAGCACGAGGACAAGCCGTTCTTCGACGACCTCGTGGAGTTCATCACCGCCGCGCCGGTGTTCGCGATGGTCTGGGAAGGCGCCGACGCGACCCGCCAGGTCCGCCGGATGATGGGCACCACCGACCCCGCCGAGGCCCAGCCGGGCACCATCCGCGGTGACCTGGGGCTGGACCTGGGACAGAACGTCATCCACGGCTCCGACCACGAGGACGAGGGCGCCAACGAGCGCGAGATCGCCCTCTTCTTCGACGACGAGGAACTCGTCGACTGGGAGCAGTCCGCCGAGGGCTGGCTCTACGAGGACGCGGACTTCTAAGACGGGCTCTCCCCCGTCGTTCACGCCGACCGAGGAGCGGCCGCGCTCGGCCGCTCGCTCCGCGGTCCGCCGCGGCGTCGATCTCCGACTAACTCATCAATCAGTGAACTATCCATAGAAACTGACCCTCCCGAACGAAATCACCCGTATTACCGGAATACCTGCCATTCAGGGGCTCGCTACGGTTGACAACGTTTAACACTCCCAGTGTGCACCCGAAGGATATGCGCTTCGTGACGGGGACGATAAAACCGGACAAGGGGTTCTTCCAGCCGATGGAGGAGGCGCTGATGGCCGACCCAGAGGTGCGCCGGGAGGCCATCCACCATCTGGACCGGCTCGCCGACGGGTCGGCGGTCGCGATGTACGAGATCAGCGGGGACCCGGACCGCATCATGGGCATCATCCAGGAGCACGACCAGTCCATCGGCTACCAGGTCACCCGCGGGGAGGGGACCGTTCTCGAGCACGCGCATTTCGAGCCGACGCCGGTCGTCGACGAACTCCTCGACATGATGGAGGAGTACGAGTTCGCCATCGATATGCCGATGATATTCACCGACGACGGTCGACTCCGGGTCACACTCATCGCGAACGATAACACCATCTCAGAGGTGTTCGCGTCGGTCCCCGAGGATATCCACTTCGAGGTCGAGCGGACGGGTGAGTACGAGGCCGGGAGCAGCCGCATCTTCTCACTGCTGACCGAGCGCCAGCGCGAGGTGCTCCGCGCCGCCATCGAGTGTGGCTACTACCAGGAGCCGCGGGAGGCCACCCACGCGGACGTGGCCGACGCGGTCGGCCTGACGGCGACGACCGTCGGCGAACACCTCCGGCGTATCGAGGCGACACTGATGAACGAGGTCGTCCCCTGACGGCGGGCCCGATCCCCGGATAACCGGGGGAAGACGGAAGGTGGCTCCCCCGCCTCCCATCCCATGGTCGAGAACGCCATCGAGACCGTCGCCGCCGTCGAGGCCGGGGCTCGTGCCCCCGAAATCGTGCAGGTCACCGACCGAACCTACTTCTGTCCGCTGTTCAGCGGCGTCACTGCCTTCGAGACCGACGACGGGCTCGTTCTCGTCGACACCGGACTCCAGCAGCTGGCGCCCCACATCGCCGACGCCCTCCGCGAACACACGGACGCCCCCGTCGACACGGCCATCTACACCCACGGCCACGTCGACCACGCATACGGGCTCGAACCGTACCTCCTCGACGGGCAGGCCGACCCGGAGGTCGTCGCCCACGAGGCCGTCACCGAGCGATTCGCTCGCTACGGGCGGACCCGGGCACACAACGAGGCCATCAACGCTCGGCAGTTCGGCGGCACCGTCGACCTCGCCGACATGATGTACGAGGACGGCTCACCCTTCGGCTATCCCGACTACCAGCCGACGACGGAGTATCGCGACGAACTCGTCCTGACCGTGGGCGGCGAGCGGTTCGAACTCCACCACGGAAGAGGCGAGACCGACGACCACACGTGGGTCTACTGTCCCGGGCGAGAGGTGCTCTGCTCCGGGGACTTCTCCATCGGCGCGTGCCCGAACGCGGGCAACCCCCAGAAGGTCCAGCGCTACCCCGGCGAGTGGGTCGACGCGCTCCGCGAGATGGCCGCCGAGGAGCCCCGTCACCTCTGTCCCGGCCACGGCGACGCCATCGTCGACGACCCCGACGCCGTGGACGAGCGGCTCGTCCGGACCGCCGCGTACCTCGAGGACCTCGTCGACGAGACGCTGGCGGCACTCAACGACGAGTCCCCACCCCACGTCGACATCGTTCACGACGTGGACTACCCCGACGCCGACGCGGAGTGGCTCGCCCCGCAGTACGACGAACCCGAGTTCATCGTCCGGTCGGTGATCCGG
Organism: Haloglomus halophilum; assembly: GCF_024298885.1. Lineage (GTDB taxonomy): Archaea > Halobacteriota > Halobacteria > Halobacteriales > Haloarculaceae > Haloglomus > Haloglomus halophilum. The sequence continues at coordinate 3,836,009 of NZ_CP101166.1, read as the reverse complement.
CGCTACGGCGGCTGGTGGACGGGTCGGCCGTCGGAACTGAAACCGGCGCCGCGCGCGGCGCTCGCGTCGGAGGTGACCGCACTCGCGGGCGGACCTGCGGAATTGGCCGAGCGCGCGGAGGCGCTCGCCGACGATGGCGAGTACCGCCTCGCCGGGCACCTCGCCGACTTCGCGCTGGAGGCCGCGCCCGAGGACGACGCCGTGGCCGCGGCGGTCAACCGCGTCTACTCGGCGCGCGCCGACCAGGCGTCCAGCCTGATGGCCGGGAACATCTACCGGTCAGCCGCATCGTACGCGGGCGAGCGCCGGCCGTTCAGGTGAGGGCGGCGCGTGGGTGACCGCTGGGGACTCAGTCGTCCGTCTTCGGGGCCGCCTCGGAGTCGGCCGGACTCCCCGTGATGGCCGTCACCTTCTCCGGGTCGAGTTCGAGCGCCCGGATGGCCAGCACCCCAAGCAGCGGCGGGAGTCCGACGACGAGGACGGAGGAGCGGAGCCCGGCCGTGTCGAGAACACGGCCGCCCACGACGGGCGCGATGGTGCCGCCGAGCTGTCCGAGCGCCAGCAGTGCGCCGGCCATCGTCCCCGCGCGGGCCGGCCCGATGCCGGGGAGTTCGCCCGGGAGGACGTACAGCATCGCGAACAGCCCGCCGCCGAAGACGCCCGCCGTGACGAGCACGACGACAAGCGCCGGGATGGTGGCGACGAACCCACCCGCGACGAGGGCGAGCGCGTTCCCCACCAGCCCGAGATACAGTACGGGCTTGCGGCCGACCTGGTCGGAGAGCGGCGGCAGCGTGAGTGCCCCGACGATACCGGCGTAGAGCGGGATGCCGGCATACCAGGCGGGGACGGGAACCGGCGCGTGTTCGAGCCAGGAGGGGATGACCCCGAGGCCACCGATGACGGCGTAGAACGCACAGACCGCCAGCGCGACCGCGACGTACGTGTTCCGGCGGCCGAAGACCGCCCGGAGGGTCTCGCGTGTGGACTCGGCGGTCCCCTCCGCGACGGCGGCCGGGGCTCCCGCGGCGCCGCTGTAGTCCGGACGCTCGGCCTCGGTCGGGTTCCGGACCGTCGCGAGCCATACGACCCCGACGAGGACACAGACGACACCGTAGACCAGATACACGTCCGGCCAGTCGCCGACGGCAGCCAGCAGGATTCCGGCCGAGAGGGACCCAGCGAGGCCCGCGCCGACGTTGTACCCGGAGATGGTCACGCCCTGTGCCAGCCCGAGTTGCCCGGGCGGGAACCACTCCGTGACCGCCTTGATGACGTTCGGGTTCGCGAGCGCCATGCCGGCGCCCGTGAGGACGCTCGTGGCGATGAGCCCCCTGAAGGTCGGGACCACGGCCCGGAGCGCGGTGCCGACGCCGGCCAGCAGCACGCCGCCTCCGACGACCCACCGCAGCGGGTAGCGGTCGCCGAGCACGCCGGCCGGCACCTGTCCCACGAGGAGAACGAGATTGATGACGGCGTACGGCAGGAGTGCGGCTGTCGTACTCACACCGAGGTCCTCTGAGACGACGGGAGCGAGCGCGGGGATGGCCAGCCACACGACGCCGAGTGCGACGGCGTGGGTGACCGCTACGTTCGCCAGTACGACCCAGCGATAGGGAGCGGCCGCGCCCGACCGGGTCCCCGACCTCCCGTCGTCCGTTCGTGCCTCGGGCATCGTCAGACCAAGCCGGGGGACCGGGCCTAACCGTGCTGCCGTCTATAACAGGTCGGCGCCGAGAGCCGGTCGCCGCGGCCCGCGCTGCTCAGACCGTCGCCACGCCGATGGTGACGGTCACGCCCTCGAACTCCCACGTCTCGACGTAGTCGTCGGCGTCCGCGGCGTAGTTCTCACAGCGGGTCTCCTGAGCGATGAGCTCCCGGTGTCGCTCGATGAGGTCGTCGGCCTCCGCGTCCTCGAACTGGAGGTCGAGCTCGATGGACTGGTGCAGGTCGAGGTCCATCTCCTTGCGCATCTCCTGCACCCGACGGATGACCTCCCGTGCGTACCCCTCGCTCCGGATGTCGTCCGTGATGGTGAGGTCGACGTAGACGCTGCCCTGGCCGAACTCGGCGGCCGAGACGTGCTCGGGCACGGATTTCCGGAAATCGACCATCTCCTCGGTGACCTCGATGGTGTCGCCGTCGACCGTTATCGTCGGGTCTGCCTCGAACTCCGCCCGGGTCATCCCCCTGATGGCGTCGGCGATGGCGCTCGCCTCGCCGCCGAACTCCGGCCCGAGAACGTCCATCTGCGGGCGTGCGACGAACTCCACGCCGTCCCACGTCCCCTCCACGACCGTCACGTCGCGGCAGTTGATGCGGTCGCGCAGCACCGGCTCGAGCTCGGTGGCGGCCTCGACCACGTCGGCCTCGTCGGTGCTCACGATGACCTCCGAGACGGGCCAGCGGAGCTTCCGCCCGGCGTTCTGCCGGGCGTTCGAGGCCGCCTTCTCGATGGCCTGGACCGTCTCCATCTGCGCCTCCAGCGCCGTGTCGTGGTAGGCCGCCTCGGCGGCCGGCCAGTCGAGGTCGTGGACGGTCGTCTCCGACCCGACGAACGTCTGGTAGAGCCGCTCCGCGATGTGCGGGACGAACGGCGCGAGCAGGCGGCTGGACTCGTCGAACAGCCGGTACAGCGTCAGGTAGGCGGCGTGCTTGTCCGCGGAGTCCTCCGGCTCCCACACCCGGTCGCGGATGGACTGGATGTAGAACCGGGACACGTCCTCGACGAGGAAGGAGAGCACCGCCGAGAAGGCCTCCGGCAGGGCGTAGTCGTCCATATGGGCACCGACGACCTGCTTCGTCGACTCCAGCCGGGAGAGCACCCACTCGTCGATGGGGCGCAGGTCGGCGTCCGCCAGCGATTCCTCGCGGGGGTCGAACCCGTCCATCCGCATGTACGGCGCGGGGAAGCGGAAGACGTTCCAGACGATGTTGAGCTGGTCGGCCTGGTTCCCGATCTCCTCCCAGGAGAACCGCATGTCCTCGCCGTCCAGGTTCCGCGTGAGCAGGAACGAACGGACCGGGTCGGCCCCGTGGCGGTCGATGGCCTCCTGTGGCGTGACGATGTTCCCGCGGGACTTGGACATCTTCAGGCCGTCCTCGTCGAGGGCGTGCCCGTGCATCACGACCTCCTCGTAGGGGTTCTGGTCGAGAGCGGTCACGCCCATCCCGAGCTGGGACCAGAACCAGCCCCGGGTCTGGTCGTGGGCCTCGACGATGAGCTCCGTCGGCCACATCTCGTCGAACAGGTCGCTCCGGTTCGGGTAGTCGATAGCGGCCCAGGAGGTCACGCCGGAGTCGACCCAGACGTCGAACACGTCGGGGACGCGGTGGTACTCCTCGCCGTCCTCCGTGATGGTGATCTCGTCGACCTCGGGGCGGTGCAGGTCGATGTCGGCCGGGTCGAACTCCTGGTCGGCCCGCTCGCGGAGCTCCTCGACCGACTCGATGACGATGATGTCGCCGTCGTCGTTCTCCCAGATGGGGAGCGGTGTCCCCCAGTAGCGCTGGCGCGAGACACACCAGTCACGGGCGTCCTCGATCCAGTTGCGCTGCCGGTTGTCACGGGCCCACTCGGGGTGCCAGGTGCTCTCCTCGAGTTCCTCGAGCAGTCGGTCCTTGATCTCCGAGACCCGGATGAACCACTGCGCCGTCGCCATGTTGATGATGGGCGTATCGCACCGCCAGCAGTGCCCGTAGCGGTGCGAGACGGTGCCGGACGACAGGAGCGCGCCGCTCGCCTCCAGGTCCGCGATGATCTCGTCGTTGGCGTCCCAGACCTGCTGGCCGGCGTACTCCCCGGCGTCGTCGGTGAACACGCCGTCCGTGGCGACCGGCGCGAACACGTCGAGCCCGTACTGCTCGCCGAACTCCGCGTCCTCGACACCGTGCCCCGGGGCGGAGTGGATGAGCCCCGTGCGCTCGGCCTCGACGAAGTCCGTCGCGTACACCTGATGGTGGTCGGGCTCGTCGTCGTACTCGGCCTGGGCGGGCACCTGCTCGCCCAGCGGGCTCCGGTAGCTCGCGCCGACCAGGTCCGACCCCGGCATCGTCTCCAGTACCTCGTGCGAGTCCGCGCCAGCGGCCTCCACCACTTCCTCCACGCAGTTCGAGGCGACGATGACCTCCTCGTCGCCGTCGAGACGGAGTCGTGCGTACTCCAGTTCCTCGTCGACGGCCACGTAGAGGTTCGCCGGCAGCGTCCAGGGGGTCGTCGTCCAGATGACCAGCGACCCCGGCTCGTCGACCAGCGGGAACTTCACGTAGATGGAGGGAGAGTCGATGTCCTCGTACTCGACCTCGTTGTCCGCGATGGCGGTCTCACAGCGGGGACACTGGTTGATGACCTGGTGCCCGCGGTCGACGTGGCCCCGGTCGTACGCCTGCTTGAAGCCCCACCAGACCCCCTCGATGTACTCGTTGGAGGCCGTCCGGTACGGGTCGTCCCAGTCCATCCAGACCCCGAGCGACTGGAAGTCCTCGTTCATCTTCTCCAGGTTCTCCTCGGCGAAGGTCCGGCACTCCTGGATGAACGTGTCGATGCTGGCCTCGGCGATGTCCTTCTTGCTCTCGAAGCCGAACTTCTCCTCGACCTTCGTCTCGATGGGAAGCCCGTGCATGTCGTAGCCGGGGCGGTCGTAGACGGAGTGGCCCTGCATCCGGAGATATCGGATGATGGCGTCCTTCAGGGTCTTGTTCCAGGCCGTCCCCAGGTGCATCTGTCCGCTGGTGAACGGCGGCCCGTCCAGAAAGTAGAAGTCGGGGATACCCTCCTCGCGAACCGTCTCGTAGGCGTCGACATCGTCCCAGAACCCGTTGATGTCCGCCTCGACCTCGTGTGGGTCGTACTGCTGGTCTAGCTCCGAGAGAAACTCGAACTCGGACTCGGGGTCGCTCATAGCTGTTCGGGGCAGGCGCTCGGGCATAAATCATAACATCTCGTCGGCTTCCCGACGATTCCCGCCGGTGGTTGTGGCCGTCACCACCGAGATTAATGGGCCGCCGCGAGAGGCCACTCACGATGGCCGACGACGACGAGATTCCGATTCTGGAGCCATTCATGCCCGCCGAGGTCGGGGACCGGGTGGTCGAGGTCCTCCAGTCGGGGTGGATCGGGGGTGGCCCACGGGTGGAACGGTTCGAGGAACGCATCGGCGACCGCATCGACAACCCGCACGTGGTCGCGGTGAACTCCGGGAGCAGCGCGCTCTCGCTGGCCTACGACCTCGCCGGCATCGAGCCGGGCGACGAGGTCGTCACGACGCCGTTCACCTGCGCCGCGACCAACGTCCCGCTCCTCCACTTCGAGCCGGACCTCGTGTTCGCCGAGACGGACCCGGCGACGGGACTCCCGGACCCGGCGTCGGTCGCCGAACTGGTCAGCGACGAGACGACCGCACTGGTCGTCGTCGACATGCACGGGACGCCGGCGGCCTACGACGAACTCCTCGAGGTGGTCGACGAACACGACGTGACGCTCATTCAGGACGCCGCACAGAGCTTCGGCGGGGCCTACGACGGCGTCCCGGTCGGCGCCATCGCCGACTACACCACGTTCAGCTTCGGCCCGGTCAAGACCATCACCTCGGTCATGGGCGGGGCCGTCGCCGTCCCGGACGCGGCCACGGCAGAGCGGGCGAAACGACGCCGCTGGCACGGTATCGAGACCGACAAGGCCGACAAGCTGGACCGGAAGCGTCCCTGGACCTACGAGATCACCGAGCCCGGCTACCGGTACACGCTGAACGACGTGTTCGCCGCCGTCGGCAACGTCCAGCTCGACTACCTCGACGAACTGGTCGCGACCCAGCGCGAGCAGGCCGCCCGCTACGACGAGGCGTTCGCCGACCTGGAGGCCGTCCGGACGCTCTCGGTCCCGTCCGGGAGCCGGTCGGCCCGGTGGCTCTACCCGGTCCTCGTGGAGGACCGGCTGTCGTTCATCGACTTCATGGCCGACCGGGGCATCCAGTGCTCGGCGCTCCACCAGTCCAACATCGAGGCGTCGGTGTTCGACACGGCGGTCGACGAGCGGCCCCGGACGCGGTGGTTCGACCAGCGGGTCGTCTGTGTCCCGAACGGGTGGTTCGTGGACGAGGAGGCACGAGAACGCATCGTCGACGCCGTCCGGGCGTACGACGACGGGCAGCGGACGCCCGTCACGGAGCCGCCAGCGGGGGCGTTCTGAGACCGATGGCGGACTCGCTGTTCCTGCCGGCGGAGAACGAGCGGCTGTGGAACCGGCGGGTGGACGAGCAGGTATCGTTCCTGCTCGAGACGCTCCCGGAGCGGATTACCGACTCGCCGGACGCGACGCTGCTCTCGGCGGGCTGTGGCACTGGGCGGCTGCTGCGGGCGCTCGCCGACGAGACCGCGTGCGAGCTGGTCGGCTTCGATGTCGACCGGGAGATGCTGACGTACGCCCGCGAGCAGTCCGACGATATCAGGCTGTTCCAGGCCGACCTCCGGGAGTTCGGGAGCCGGTCGGTCGACGCTATCGTCTGCATGTACACGACGTTCAACTACCTCCTCTCGAACGCGGACGTGGTCGCGGCGCTGGACGCGTTCGGCGACGCGCTGGCCGAGGACGGCGTGGTCGTCGTGGACGCGTCCAACTTCATGGCCCATCTCGTCGACGGCTACGAGGCCGAGCTGACCGAGACGCTCGACCACGAGGACGGCCGCATCGAGAAGCACGTCAGCCACTCGGTCGACACCCTCGACAACCGGTGGCATCACGAGGAGACGCTCCGGGTGTTCGAGGACGGCGAACTGGTCGAGACGCACACGGCCACGCACGAACTCCGGTACGTGACGGCCCACGAGTTCCGCTTCGCCCACGACCGGAGTTCGCTCGCCGACCGCGAGGCCCACCTCGCGACGGGGTACGGCGACGATGACGACCGCCTCATCTACGCCGTGGGGGTGGAGCCGTGACCGACCTCGCGATACTGCTCCCCTACTACAACGGGGTGGACTACATCGAGCGAGGGTTCCTCGACGAGGTGCTCGATGCCGCGGCCGCCGCGACGCCGGAGACGGCGGTGCTCGCGCTCGACGACGCCTCCACGGACGCGACTCGGGAGCATCTGCGCGACCGCTCACGGCTCACCGTGCTGGGCCACGCCGAGAACACCCACTACGTCGGGAGCGTGAACGACCTGCTCCGGTACGCCGGCGACCGGCTCGACCCGTCGGCGTTCATGCTGCTCGACCAGGACGCGACGCTCGACGCCGACGCCATCGACCGGCTCTGGGCGACGCTCCGGGCGAACGACCGCCTCGGCGTCGTGCAGCCGCTCGTTCGGGATTTCCGCGGTGGCATCTACTCGGCGGGCCACCGGTTCAACCGCTACCGGATGTGCCATCCCATCACCCGCGAGCCGGATATCGACGACCGGCTCGTCCGTCGCCCCAGCGTGACCCTGCTCGGGACGGTCGTCCGCGCCGAGGTCGTCGCGGAGGTCGGTATCCTCGACGAGCGGTTCGGCATCTACTGGGAGAGCTCCGACCTCGGGTTCCGGGCGCGAAAGCGCGGCTGGGACGTGGCGCTCGAACCGCGGGCCGTCGCCAGGCACGACCGCTACCTCTCGGAGACCGACTCCGGCGGGCTCTACCACGTCTACCGGAACTGGCCGCTCTTCTGGGCGAAGTACGACCCACCGACCGCACGGCGGATACTCGACGAGTACTGGCCCAGCACGGACGGGCTGGCCGTCGGCATGGTCACCGAGGACGTGGACGAACCGGCGGACGCCGACTTCCTCGCCCGGGCCGCCGAGGACGCCCGCGAGCGCCTGGGTGCGTTCGTCCGGACGGTCGAGTACCGGATGGACGACTGCCCGGCGGACCGAGCGACCGTCGTCCGGGACTGACCGCGGTGGCGGTGCCGGCCATGTCCGTCTTGGCGGGCACGGTCACTACCGGTACACCTCGTCCCGGAGCGGCGACGTGACCCGGGCACCGGGCGCGACGATGCTCCGCGTGACGCTCGTGCCGTCGGCCACGGTGGCCCCCGAGAGCACGATGCTGTCGCTGATGCGCGCCTCGCTTCCGACCACGACATCAGCGCCGAGCGTGACGTTCGGACCGAGCTCCGTCCCGTTGCCGACTTCGACGCCCGCACCGACCGAGACGGGGGCCCGTACCCTGACCCCCTCCCCGAGTCCGGAGTCGGCGTCGGCGCCCACAGCGTCCGTGGCGGCGGCCGGTCCGGAGCCACCGGACGCGGCGAGTACGCGACGGTTCGCGGTGAGCAGGCCGTCGGGCGTCCCCGCGTCCACCCACCAGCCGTCGAACCGGTGGACGTGGGCCGAGCGGCCGACGTCGAGCAACGACCGGATGGCGTCGGTGACCTCCAGCTCGCCACGGTCGGAGGGTTCCAGGCGCTCGATATGGTCGAACACCGCCGGCGGGAATCCGTACAGGCCGGTGACGGCGTACTCGCTCGGCGGGTCGGCCGGCTTCTCCACGATGTCCCGGAGCGCGCCGGACTCGAACGCCGGAACACCGAACCGGGTCGGGTCGTCCACCCGACGGAGACAGAGGCCGACCCCGTCCTCGGTGGCCGCGAACCCGCGGACGAACGGCTCCAGCGACGGCCCGAACAGGTTGTCGCCGAGGTAGACGAGGAACGGCTCGTCGCCGACGAACGGCTCCGCGTGGGAGATGGCGTCCGCGACCCCGCGAGCGGCCCCCTGGACGGCGTAGCTGATATCGAGGTCGAACCGGTCGCTCTCCCCCAGGTGCTCTCGGATGGCCGTCGCGCCGGTCTCGCCGAGGACGACACAGACCTCGTCGACGCCCCCTGCCTCCAGGTCCGACAGGGCGTGTTCGAGCAGCGTCCGCTGGCCCACCCTGACGAGGTGCTTCGAGAACCCGTCGGTGAGTGGAGCCAGCCGCGTCCCGGACCCCCCAGCCAGCAGTACACACTTCATCCGACTGTCCGCCGAATCGAACCTGTCGGAAAGACAAAAGTATTATGAACGATACCGCAGTACAGCCGTCGGTTTTCGATGACTGACTCCGGTGAGACGAACGTGCTCTACGTCGTACTCGACGCGTGTCGTCGGGACGCGACACGGCGGGCGATGGACACGTTCGCCGACCTCGCGGCGTCGAACCTCACGTTCGAGCGCGCGGTGACGCCCGCGAGCTGGTCGCTCCCGGCACACGTCTCGATGCTTACCGGCGCGGACCCCTCCGAACACGTCCGGTACTCCCGCTCTGACCACTCCGTCGGCCGCCTCGACCTCGTCGAGGGGTTCCGCCAGCGGGGCTTCACGACCTGGGGCGTCTCGGCCAACATCTTCGCCTCCCAGCACTACGATTTCGACGCCTCGTTCGACGAGTTCCACTACACGAACGGAATCGACCGCGAACACGCCGACGGGCTGGACGCGTCGAACGCACTCGGGGAACACGGGGCGACGCCGCGTGGCTATGCCCGGGTGCTGCGTGCGGCGGCGACACACGAGAACCCGTCCGAGAGCCTCGTGAACGTGGCGCGGGCCACGGTCGGCCGGGCGGTGTCCCGCTGGGAGCCGCTCCGCCGGGTTCCGCACCCCTGGTTCACGAACGGCGGTCGCTTCGGTTACAGCTACGACGCCGCCGACAACACGGACCGCGTGGTGTCGTTGCTCCAACGGGCTGCCGAGGACGATGCGCCCTTCTTCGGGTTCGTGAACTACATGGACCTGCACTCGCCGTACCGACCGCCCGAGGCGTACCTCCCGGAGGGGCTCTCGCGCCGTGCGGCCGACCGGCTGAACCGGGAGTACGTCCTCCCGTGGTCGTTCCACGCGGCGAACGAGCGCGGCGACGTGGACGAGGCGACCATCGAGGCGATACGGGCCCTCTACGACGCCGAGGCGCGGGCCGTGGACGAGCAACTGGCGCGGCTCCGGGCTGCGCTCGACCGGCTCGACCTGCTGGAGAACACCCTGCTCGTCGTGACCGCCGACCACGGCGAGAACCTGGGCGAGCGGACCTGGCGCGGCGAGCGGGCGATGGGCCACGAGGCGACGACCAGCGACGCCGTCCTCGAGGTGCCACTCCTGCTCGCCCACCCGGCGCTCGACGGGCGCTCCGTACCCGACCGCGTCACGCTCGCGGACCTGCCGTCGCTACTCACAGACGACCTCGACACCGTGCTGGCGAGCGGCGGCCGGGACCTCGGCGCGTTCACCGGCCGCGAGGTCGTCCCGAGCGCCAGCCCGGCCCACGAATCAACCCAGCACTACGACGAGTTCGACGCGGTGCCACGGGAGCTGCTCGCCACGGCAATCGAACACCACACGACGGTCGCGTTCCAGGGTGACTGGAAGGTCGAGGCCCGGTCGGACGGCCACCGGCTGGCGACCTGCGACGGCGAGCGGCGCCCCTACGAGGACGCCCCCGAGGCGGCGCGACACTCCTGCGAACAACGCCTCGCGGCGTTCGACGGCGGGGAGGGGCCCACCGTCGACCTCGGCGGCGACGTGGAGCAGTCGCTCCGGGACCTGGGCTACCTGTAGGTTCCGAACGCGCCGGCACCGCTAGCCGCCGAACCGCTCGCGCCCCCACCGGATGGTCCGTTCGAGCCCCTCCTCCATGTCGACCGACGGCGCCCAGCCGAGGTCGCGGAGCTTCGTGTCGTCGACGTCGTACCGCATGTCGTGGCCCTGGCGGTCGGGGACGAACTCGACGAGGTCCCGCGACCGTTCGAGACGCTCCAGCACGGTGTGGACTAGCTCGAGGTTCGACAGCTCCCGCCCGCTGCCGATGTTGTAGGTCTCGCCGGTGGCCCCCTCGTCGAGGACGGTGGCGATGGCCCGGACGCAGTCGTCGACGTAGAGCCACTGGCGGCGGGCGCTGCCGTCCCCGTAGACCGGAATCGGCTCCCCGGCGAGCGCGTGGCGGAGGATGGTCGGGATGAACTTCTCGGCGTGCTGGCGCGGCCCGTAGGTGTTGCTCGGGCGCACGCTGAGCACGGGCAGGCCGTAGGTCGCCGCGTAGCTTCCCGCGAGATGTTCGGCGGCGGCCTTCGTCGCGCTGTACGGGTTCCGCGGGTCGAGCGGGTCGCCCTCGCTTTGCGCGCCGGTGAGCGTCTCGCCGTACACCTCGTCGGTGCTGAGCAGGACGAACCGGTCGATGTCGGCCGCGCGTGCGGCGTCGAGCAGGACCTGCGTGCCACGGACGTTCGTGTCGACGAACGCGCCGGGGTCGGCGATTCCCCGGTCGACGTGGGTCCGCGCGGCGAAGTGGACGACCCGGTCGACACCCTCGATGGCGGTCGCCACTGCATCGGGGTCCGTCACGCTCCCCTCTCGGAACGTCACGGCCTCGTGCTCGGGGACCCGGCCGCGGTCGCCCGCGTCGGTCAGGGCGTCGAGCACGACGATCTCGTCCACCGGCCGGTTCCGGGCGTACGCGCCGACGAAGTGACTCCCGATGAACCCGGCGCCGCCGGTCACCAGAAGTCTCATCCGTGGACCCGGTCGTCCGGCAGGACCCAGTCGTAGTCGATTTCGTCGGTGTCCGGGTCGTACCGGATCTCGTCGGGGTCCTCGTAGTCGTACGTCGTCGTGGGGACGTTCACCACCATCGCCTCGTCGTCACTGATGCATTTGAACCCGTGCGTGACGCCTGGCGGAATCGAGACCAGCCGGAAGTTCCGCTCCCCGATGAAGTACTCGGCTATCTCCCCCTCGGTCGGGGAGTCGGGGCGCGTGTCGGCCAGGACCAGTTTGATGCGCCCGGACACCGGGACGAAGTTGTCGCGCTGGGCCTCGTGTTCGTGCCACGCCTTGACGACGCCCGGGCGGGCCGTCGTGAGATACACCTGGCCGAACGCCTCGAACTCCGGCCAGTCCGAGCGAAGTATCTCCATCAGCCAGCCTCGCTCGTCGACAATCGGCTCGAGTTCCCGCTCGCGTACCCCCGCTATTCCGCTCACAGGCGCGGTTGGCCGCGCCCGGAGATAAATCGTCTGGAGGCGGCGCGGTCAGGGGGTGCGGTCGGGAGCGGCGCGGCCGATGGTCGGTGCAGGCTACCCCTCCCGGTCCACGTCGGCGCCGAGTTCGTACAGCACCTCGAAGAAGTCCGGGAAGGAGACGTCGACGTGCTCGGCCCCCTGGATGCGCGTCTCGCCGTCGGCGACGAGGCCCGCCACCGCGAGCGACATGACGATGCGGTGGTCCGCGCGGCCGTCGACGGTCGCGCCCCGCAGGTCCGTCTCGCCGCCGTGGACGACGAGTTCGTCCGTGAACTCCTCGACCGTGGCGCCCATCTTCTCGAGTTCCTCGGCCATCGCGCTGACGCGGTCGGTCTCCTTGTAGCGGACGTGCTCGCAGTCCGTGATGCGCGTCGTGCCGTCTGCCGCGGCGCCCAGTGCGGCGATGGTCGGGAGGAGGTCCGGCGTGTCGGCGACGCCGACCTCGACGCCCGTGAGCGACGAGCGCGCGACGGTGATGCGCTGCTCGTCGAGGTCCCAGTCGATGTCCGCACCCATCCGCTCCAGCACGTCGATGATGACGGTGTCGCCCTGGGCGCTCTCTTTGGCGCCCTGGACGACGAGTTCGTCGTCGGGTGCGGCAGCGAGCGCGCCCGCGGCGACGAGATAGGAGATGGAGGAGAAGTCGCCGGGGACGTGGTACTCGCCGTCGGTCGGCTCGTAGGACTGGCCGCCGTCGACCGCGAACCCGTCGTCGGTGTCCCACGCGGCGACGCCGAACTCGTCGAGGACCTCGACCGTGATGTCGACGTACGGTGCGGATTTCAGTTCGGTCTCCAGGTCGACGCGGACCCCCTCGTCGGTGACGGCCCCGGCCATCAGGAGCGCGGTGATGTACTGCGAGGAGACGTCGCCCGGGATCGAGACGGTGCCACCCCCAACGGGGCCGCCGACGACGAGCGGCGCCTGCCCGTTGGCGCGGGTGGACTCGGCACGCCCGCCGAGCTGGTCGACGGCGTCCAGCAGCGGGCCCTGCGGCCGCGACCGGAGGGAGCCGTCGCCGGTCAGGACCGTCAGCCCGTCCGCGAGGGCTGCGGTGGCCGTGGTCAGGCGCATCGTGGTGCCGGAGTTGGCACAGTCGATGACCTGCGCCGGCACGTCGGGCCGGCCGCCGAAGCCCGTGACGAGCAGGTCGCCGGGGTCGGCGTCGATGGGGCTGTCGACGAAGCCGACGCCCTCGGGGTCGACGCTGGGTGGCTGGTCGTCCTCGCCGAGGCGGTCGACGGTGCCGCCGTAGCGTTCGACCGCACGGGCCGTCGCGCGGGTGTCGGCCGAGTCGAGCGGGCCACGGACGAGCGCCCCGTCGGCGTAGCCCGCGGCGAGGATGGCACGGTGGGTGTAGCTCTTCGACGGCGGGGCGCGTGCGACGCCCCGGACCGCCGACTCGCGTACGATTGCGTCCATAGCGGTGGGCACTCGTGGCCCCTGTAAACGGCTTTCGGAGGCGACGGGACGGCGGTCGCTCCTGCCCCGGGCGACCGGCCGCCCGGTAACCATTTACTCGCCCCGGACCCACCCCCGGTCATGGACCTCGACCTCTCGACGCTCGACGCCTACCTCGACGAGGCCGGCGTGGACGGCTACCTCGTCGACGCGGACGGCGAGGACGCGACGCAACGGTATCTCTCCGGTTTCGACGCGCCCGACCCCTACGTGACGCTGTACGTCCGCGAGGGCGCGGGCGAGGGGAGCGCCGACGCGTCGGGCGGCACGACCCACCTCCTCGTCTCGGCGCTGGAGTACGGCCGCGCGGCGAAGGAAGCCCGTGCGGACACCGTCGAGCGTGGGTCGGCGTACGACGCCCAGTCGCTCGTCGACGAGTACGGCCCCCACGAGGGGAGCGACCGCGCGGTGGCGGCGTTCTGCCGGGCCCACGGCGTTGAATCGGTCGCGATGCCAGAACGCGCGCCGCTCGGGCCGGCCGACGGCCTCCGCGAGCAGGGTCTCGACGTGACCGTCGACCGGGACGAGACGGTCGAACGCGTCCGCGCCATCAAGACCGAGGCGGAGATCGACCACATCCGCGAGGCCCAGAAGGCCAACGAGAAGGCGATGGCCCGGGCCGAGGAACTCCTCCGCGAGGCCACCGTCGACGACGGCGTGCTCCACCACGACGGCGAGGTGCTGACCAGCGAGCGCGTCCGGACGGCCATCGAGATCGAACTGCTCCACAACGGCTGCGCGCTCGACGAGACCATCGTCGCCTGCGGGGCCGACGCCGCCGACCCGCACGACCGCGGGAGCGGGCCACTCCGCACCGACGAGCCCATCATCGTCGACATCTTCCCGCGCTCGAAGGAGACCGGCTACTTCGCGGACATGACCCGCACCTTCTGCGTGGGCGAGCCGACGGACGTGGCACACGACTGGTACGACCTCACGTTCGAAGCGCAGGAGGCCGCGCTGGATGCCATCGAGGCCGGCGTCTCGGGGAGCGAGGTCCACGGCGCGGTCTGTGACGTGTACGAGGTTGCCGGGGAACCGACGCTCCGGGACGACGACGCCACGGAGACGGGGTTCATCCACACCACCGGGCACGGCGTGGGGCTGGACATCCACGAATATCCGCGGCTGAGCACCGCCGAGAACGAACTGGAAGCGGGGATGGTCGTGACCGTCGAGCCGGGGCTGTACGACCCCGACGTGGGTGGGGTTCGTATCGAGGACCTCGTCGTGGTGCGCGAGGACGGCGTGGAGAACCTGACCGACTACCCGAAGGAGTTCGTTATTGAGATATAATATATTCTCTATGTCAATTTCTAGTATTAGCTCTCAATAGAAGATTTTAACGGTCGAAGCGGTATATTCTCGACTTGATATTCGAATACGAAATAAATTGAGGCGTCCTATAGAAAGCCGCCGCCCGCTCTCTGCACGACGACGACAGCCACAACCGAACCGGATAGAAAGCCCCCGCTCGCTCGACTCGGGGGACTCGCTGCGCTCCTCGCTTCGCTCACTTCGTTCGCTCCGCTGCGGTGCTTACTTCGTCCGCCGTCGTCGAGCGAGCGGCCCCTTTCAGTCCCGCCCTGTTGCCGGTTCGGTCGAGCGTTCGCGCGTGGTGGTTCCGGGGGAGTGCTAGTGTCCCCACACCTCCCCGCGCGGGCGCCGGCGTGTTCCGGCACGCTCGCTCAGGCAGACGTTCCTGCTCGGTCGCTTCGCTCCCTACGCGGGCTGCGACTGCCAAGGCCCTCGTTCGCTTCGCTCACGAGGACTCCGCTCGCGGCCTCCACGGCTGGAGCGCCCGCGCGCTTCCTGGTCTCGGAACCGGGCGGCCGAGCAACCACTCCCCGGCCGGGAGCGCGTGGCGCAGCGCGGACGCGCAAGCCCGCGCGACCCGGGGAAGGGCAGGGGCGCCGCGCCGTGACACGTTCAACGTTTCTGGCGGACTCGAAGGGCGAGCGCGCTCAGCGGTGCCCGGGCGACGTAAGCACCGCAGCGGAGCGACCGCAGGGAGCGGAGCGAGGAGCGCAGCGAGCCCCGGCGCCCTGAGCGCGCGAGGGCTTCGTAGGTGTCTTGGTTGTCGCCATGACCGTGAGAGAGCGCGAGGACAACGCAGCCAGCCCTGAGGCCGCTACGACACCGGACCAGCCCCCGATTACGACCAATTGAGTCCGAGCGGGATTCCGACAGGGGTTTTAGGCACGGCCCGCTCTCTCGCAGTAATGGGTAACTGCATCATCTGTGGTACGGCGACTGACGGGCCTATCTGTGACACCCACCAGGAGGACGTCGTCTTCGAGTTCGAGGGGAACAGCCCCAGCCAGCTGACCGAGGGTCGCTTCTACGAGGGCACCGTCGACGGCTACGCCGACTTCGGCGTCTTCGTCGACCTGTCCAGCAGCGTCACCGGGCTGCTCCACCGTTCGAAGCTCGACCGGCGGCTCGAATCCCTCGACTGGGAGCCGGGCGACAGCGTCTTCGTCCAGGTCACGAACGTCCGAGACAACGGTGACGTGGACCTCGGCTGGTCCATCCGCCAGTCCGACCGGGACTTCCGCGGCCGCCTCGTCGATACCCCCGACGGCGACTACCTCGCCGACGAGGACGACGATGACGACGAGCCGGACGCCAGCACGGGCGGAAGCGGACAGGGAAGCTCGGAGCCCGAGCCGGTCTCGGAATCCGACGAGTCCACGGAATCCGAGACCGCCGACGAGTCCGAGACCGAGTCCGAAGCGGAATCCGACACCGCCGACGAGTCCGAGGCACCATCAGGACGTGACTCGGAGCCGGCGCCGACCGCCGGCCAGGGCCGGGCCGCCGCCGTGAGCGAGGCGGCCGAACCCGAGGCGAGCGAGCCGACGGGTGAGGAGACGACCGACGAGACCGAGGTCGAGAGTGAGTCCGCGGCCGACAGCGGATCCGAACCGACGACCGAGGCGTCCGTGGACGAGTCGGCCGAGGAGCCGGCCGACGACGCTGACGAGGAACCGACGGAGGCCGCCGAGGCCGAGCGCGCGGCCGTCGAGGGGCTACGCGAGCGCGTCGGCGAGGTCATCGCCGTCGAGGGGGAGGTCGTGAGCGTGCGGCAGACCTCCGGGCCGACCGTCTTCGAGCTGCGCGACGAGACCGCCGTGGTCGACTGTGCCGCGTTCGAGGAGGCCGGCGTCCGGGCCTATCCCGAGGTCGAGACGGGCGACATCATCCGGCTCACCGGCGAGGTCCGGGTCCGCCGCGACGAGCTGCAGGTCGAGACGGAGGAGCTGGTCGTGCTGGAGGGTGCGGAGAAGGAGGCCGTCGAGCAGCGGATGGCCGAGGCGCTCGACGAGGAGGCCGAGCCCGAGCGCGTCGAGCCGCTGGCCGTCGACGAGGTCATCGCCGACCTGAACGACGACCTCCGCGAGGCCGCGACGGCCATCCGGCGCGCGGTCGCGGAGTCGCGCCCGGTCGTCATCCGCCACGCCGCGACGACGGACGGCTACGTCGCCGGTGCGGCCATCGAGCGCGCAGTCCTGCCGCTGGTCGCCGAGGAGCACGCCGCCAGCGACGCCAGCTACCACTACTTCGACCGCCGGCCGCTGGAGGGCGCCGTCTACGACATGGATGACGCCACGAAGGACGTGACGGGGATGCTGGGCGATCAGGAGCGCCACGACGAGAAGTTCCCGCTGTTCGTCTTCGCCGCCGCCGGCGGCACCCGGGAGTCGCTCGACGGCTTCGACCTGCTGGAGGTGTACGACACCGAGCGCGTCGTCGTCGACGGGCAGGCCGTGGACGACGAGGTCCGCGACGCCGTCGAGACGACCGTTGCACCCGACGCCGACGCCGAGGAGCGGACCGCAGCCACCGTGGGCGCGACGCTCGCGGCCGCCATCAACGACGCCATCCGTGACGACCTGGGCCACCTGCCGGCCGTCTCCTACTGGAACGACGCGCCCGAGGGGTACGTCACGCTCGCCGAGGAGGCCGGCGTCGACGCCGAGACCGCCCAGCAGCTCCGCGAGGCCGTCGCTCTGGAGGCGTACTACCAGTCCTACGAGGACAAGCGCGAACTCATCATCGACCTGCTGTTCGAGCGAGGCGAGGGCGGCGACGGCGTCGGCCTCGCCGAGCAGGTCTCCGAGCAGTTCGACACCAAGCTCGAGGCCGAGATGGACACGGCGCTCGCGAACCTCGAACGCCGTGAGGCGGCGGGCGTCTCCTTTGCGGTGCTGGACACGGACTCGTACACCCACCGCTTCGACTTCCCGCCGAAGCGCCTCCTGCTGGACGAGCTCCACCGCCGCGAGGCCGAGGGCGACAGTTTCGTCACCATCGGCATCGCGAAGGACGAGCTGTTCCTCCGCGCGACCGAGGAACTGGACCTCCGTGCCATCGCCGAGGAGGTCGCCGAGGAGGCCGAGCACGCCGGCGTCGCCGCACGCGGCGCTCGCGAGGGGAAGATCGAGTTCCTCTCCGGCGAGCGCGACGCGGTGCTGAAGGCGGTCATCAAGTCGGTCGCGGACCGCGTCGCCGCCGCGGCCTGAGCCTCGCACGAACGCGTCCTCGTTTTCGCCGGTCGTGAATCCGCCAGCCGTCGCGCTACAGTTCGGCCGCCAGTCGTCGGATCGCGTCCCGGCCGCCCGTCACGAACGGCCGCCCGTGTGACATCGCGGCCACGTCGAACTCCGGCGCCTCGCGGTCGAATCGCGCGATGGACTCGCGGATGGCCCGCATCTCGTAGGAGTCCAACCAGAACGGGGGCGTCAACTCGCCGTCCTCCTCCCAGACGAGGTCACCGAGACACGCCACGGAGAGCCCCTCGTGGACGAAGACGGTGTGGCCGTGGTTGTGGCCGGGGGTGTGGAAGGCGACGAGCCCGCCGATGCGGTCGCCGTCGTCGACCGGTCGGAGGTCGACCTCCGGGAAGCCGAAGATGAAGCGTGCGGCGCGGTGGAACGCGCCCTTGTGGTGTGCGAGCGGCGGGTCCCACTCCCCGCGGACGAGTTCCACGTCGCGTCGACCCATGTAGACCGGGCCGTCGAACCCGCGTTCGAGCAGGCGGCCGAGGCCGGTCACGTGGTCGAGGTCGTAATGCGTGAGCAGCACCCGGTCGATGTCTGTCGGTTCGTAACCGGCGTCGGCCAGTTCGCCAACCAGCGAGGGTCGGTTCCGCCAGAGCCCGGTGTCGACGAGTGTCACCTCCCCGTCCGTCCCGTCGGTGCGCTCCGAACCAGCTTCCGCCTCGCTCCCGTCGAGCAGGAAGGCGTTCGTCGCGAGCGGCGGGACCAACCCGACATCCAGCAACCAGACCCCGTCGGCCAACTCGCGAGCCATGTCCGGTGGTTCGGGAGCCGCACACAAGAAGGGGGCGGAGGTGGACCGGGCGCTCGCGCCCCCCACCCCGGCTATCCCCGGGCCATGACCCTGTGACATGTACGCAATCAGCGCGCCGTCTGGTAACACTCCCCGTAACGGATAAGTGACCGGGCGGGGATTCCCGCATGAACGATGATATCAATCGGCGGCCGCGCACTGCTTGCGCTCCAGTCCGGACTCGTCCCACGGGGAACTCGGGTGGAGGTGTTCTCGCGCATCTACGACGTGTTCCTCTTCCTCGGGACCGTCGTGGGGGTCGTGGTACTGGGCTACATGTGCTGGAACGCCTACAAGTACCGCGAGGGTGGGGGCCACGCCGCCGAGGGTGACGACGAGCGCCCCTCGCTCGGGGAGGTGCCCACCGGCGGCGGGAAGGGGAAGAAGCTGTTCCTCTCGTTCGCGCTGAGTGCGATCATCGTCATCTCGCTCATCCTCTGGACCTACGGCACGTTGCTGTACGTCGAGGCGAGCCCCGGACCGGACAACGAGGTGGCCCAGGGGGACCCGGTCGAGGTGAAGGTCATCGGCCACCAGTTCTACTGGGAGTTCGTCTACGAGAACGGCTACTCGACGAAGGGGTCGGGGGTGATGCGCGTCCCGACGGACCGCGAGGTCGAGTTGCGTGTCACCTCGGCGGACGTGTTCCACAACTTCGGCATCACCGGACAGCGGGTGAAAGCCGACGCCATCCCCGGCCACACGACCGACGCGTGGTTCGTGGCCGACGAAACCGGGAACTACAGCGCCGCCTGTTACGAACTCTGTGGCCAGCAACACTCCTACATGACCGCGACGGTGGTCGCCATGGAGCCCGACGAGTACGAGCAGTGGTACGCGAACACGACGGACAACACGACGCCGACCCCGACCGCGACGGAGGCCGGTCACGGCGGCGGCGGAGGTGAGTCACATGCCTGAAGACACCAGCGACGACGAGCGGGACGCACAGCCCGGGTCGGTGGCCGACGCGAGCGTGGGCGCCCCGGACCCAGACCCGGACCCGGATACGGACTCGGACACGGACCCGCGGGCCGATGGCGGGACGGTGGCTGGGCAGGACCTACCCGTCTCCGAGGTCGAGGAGGAGGAGGACGACCACGGCCACGGCCTGCCGGACACGAGTTCGCTGAAGCGATGGCTCGTCACGACGAACCACAAGGACGTCGGCATCCTCTATACGGTGACGGCGATGTTCTTCCTGCTGTTCGGTGGCGTGCTGGCGCTGCTGATGCGGCTGCAGCTCTGGACCCCACGCGCCCCCGGCGCGGGACCGCTCTCGGCGGCGGCCTACAACCAGGCCGTCTCCCTGCACGGCCTGCTGATGGTGTTCTGGTTCCTCTCACCGTTCGCCTTCGGGTTCGCGAACTACATCGTCCCGCTGCAGATCGGGGCGAAGGACCTCGCGTTCCCGCGGTTGAACGCGCTGAGCTACTGGTTCTATCTCGCGTCGGGCATCCTCGTCGGGGTGTCCTTCTTCCAGAGCGGCGCGTTCCCGGGCGGCTGGACGATGTACGCCCCCCTCAACATCCCGACGTACACGCCGGGCGTGGGGGCGACGACATCCGTGCTCGGGCTCATGTTGTTCACCGCGTCGGTCACGATAGGCGGGGTGAACTTCATCACCACCATGCACAGGATGCGGGCGGAAGGGTTGACCATGCGGCGGTTGCCGCTGTTCTCGTGGTCCATCCTGCTGACGGTGTGGATGATGCTGTTCGCGTTCGCGGCGCTGCTGGCCGCGCTCATCATCCTCTCGGCCGACCGCATCCTGGGCACGACCTACTTCGCCGCACAGTCCGCGGGCGGGTCGTTGCTGTGGGCCCACCTGTTCTGGTTCTTCGGCCATCCGGAGGTGTACATCGTCTTCTTCCCCGCACTGGGGGCGATGGCCGAGATCTTCCAGACGTTCACCGGCCGCCGCATCGTCGGGCGGAAGTGGTTCATCGGCGCGATGCTGCTCGTGGCCATCCAGTCGTTCGTCGTCTGGATGCACCACATGTTCCTGACGAGCATCAACCTCCAGATCAAGACGCTGTTCATGGCGACCACCATCGGCATCTCCCTGCCGTTCGACCTGATGGTGTTCGCGCTCATCTACACGATGATAAAGGGGCGGATACGCTTCACCACGCCGTTCCTCTACGCGTTCGGCGCGCTGTTCCTGTTCATCATCGGGGGTATCACCGGCGTGTTCCTCGGCGCCGTCGTCCTCGACTACGAGTTCCGCGGCACCTACTGGGTCGTCGCGCACTTCCACTACGTGATGGTCGGGGGCGTGACGGCGCTCATCGGGGCGCTGTACTACTGGTTCCCGAAGATGACCGGGAAGATGTACGACGAGTTCCTCGGGAAGGTCAGCTTCGCGCTGTACTTCATCGGGTTCAATCTGCTGTACTTCCCGATGTTCGTCGCCTGGGAGACGCCACGGCGGGTGTTCAGCTACGACGCCGCGTTCGCGCCCTGGCACAAGCTCGCCACCATCGGCGCGTTCATCCTCGGCTTCAGCTTCCTCCTGACCGTCTACACCATCGGGAAGGCCATCTTCGTCGGCGAGGAGGCCGATGACAACCCGTGGGCCTACTCGACGACCGCGGAGTGGGCGGTCCCGTCACCGCCGCCGCTGGAGAACTTCCCCGGCATCCCCAGCTACGGGGACGGGAAGCTCTCGTTCCGACCGGAGTCGGCTGCCGATGGCGGTGAGGCAGCGACGGACGGTGGCAACGCGGCAGCTGACGGTGGTGAGGTCGCGCCGACGGCCCACGACGGCCACGACGACGACCACGTCAGCCACGCGAGCATCTGGCCGTTCGTCACCGGCGTGGCCGCGTTCTTCGCGTTCTTCGGGCTCTCGGGTATCGTCGACGGCCAGCTCATCGACGGCATCTGGGGCATGGTCCACCTCGGGTCGCTGGTGTTCGGCGGTGTCCTCGGGCTCGGCGCGATGGTCGCGATGGGCCTCGAGGAGTTCCACGGTCCGACCGGGCCGTTCGGCGAGAGCTGGCCGTTCTCGAAGACCTCGAACCTGAAGACCGGGATGTGGGTGTTCCTGGCCTCGGACGTCGTGTTGTTCGGCGCGTTCATCGGCTCGTACGTCTTCATCCGCGTCGCCTTCCCCGGCGGCTGGGCGGCGTGGGAGCCCATCCCCCATCGCTCCTTGCCGGGGCTCATCAACACCTACCTGCTGTTGACGAGTTCGTTCAGCGTCGTGCTGGCGCTGGTGGCTGCCGAGCGCAACTCCACCAAAGGCGTCGTCGCGTCGATGCTGGTGACCCTGCTGCTGGGCATCGGCTTCCTCATCAACAAGGGCATCGAGTGGTTCGAGCTGTTCCACGAGGGTATCTGGCTGTCGACGAACATCCGGGCCTCGACGTTCTTCCTGACGACCGGCCTGCACGCCGCCCACGTCATCGTCGGGCTCATCATCGCGACGTACATGATCGTCCGTGCCTCGCGGGGCGCGTACCTCGACGACGACGGGCCACTGGAGTTCTTCGGCCTCTACTGGCACTTCGTCGACATCGTCTGGCTGTTCCTCTTCCCGCTGTTCTACATCCTCTAACCGAGAAAACAGCCACACAAATACCAAAACAAAAATATAAAACACATGTCACATGCAAAACTGTACACGTGGATCTACGTGGTACTGTTCGTCGGGGCGACAGTCCAGGTCGGCGTCGAGTACGCGGGCCTGCTGGAGCCGGGCACCTACTGGCCGGCCGTGGGCGCCATCCTCGTGCTGTCGCTCGTCAAGGCCGTCATCGTCGCGGCCTACTACCAGCATCTCCGCTGGGAGCAGCGCTCGCTCAGCTACCTGATGGGGATGGGCCTGCTGGCGGCGCTGGCATTAACCATCGCCGCCTCCTACTCCATCACGTGAGCGGACATGGGCGTCTCACCGTGGCTCGTCGCGGCGCTGGTACTCATCCCGGCGGTCCAGGTACCGCTGGTGCTGTACCTCTCGAAGTACGTCGCGGCCGACGAGTCCGAGCTGCCACCGGTCGCCTCGGGGGACGCAGGCACCCCGAAGCAGTGGCGGCGGCCGGACCCCGCGACCGCGGGAGCCACGGACGGCGCAAGATGCCCGACCTGCGGGACGGTGAACGAGGAGGGGTACCGCTTCTGCCGGGCGTGTGCCTCGCTGCTGTGAGCGCTCGGACTGCGGGTCGGTCCGCCTCCGACCCCGAGGTGCACCGATGAACCTCCCCGGGACGCTCGACGCCGAGGGGGTGTTCTGGGCACTGTTGTTCTCGCTTCCGACCGGCGTCGGCGTCGCGCTGGCCGCCGGCCGCTCGGTGAACGCCCCACCGACGATTCCACTGGCGCTGGCGATGGGTGGGGTCACCTTCCTCGTCACCTTCGTGCTCGTCGCGGCGGCCGCGGCCACCAACCCCGAGGAGGAGCCCGCGCCGGAGCGAGCAGGCGACGAATCGGCACCGCCCGAGCCCTGAGGCGTGGGTCAGGCGAGGACGATCATGTAGACGAGCACCAGCACCGCGTACAGCACGCCCAGCGCCGCGATGACACGGAGGTGGTACATGAACAGCTCGTCACCCTCCTCGTCGCGGGCCGACTCGTAGGCCGTCCGCTCGGCGTCCGTACACGCATCGCCGTGTCGCTCTCCGACGTGCAGCGCGAGCCGCGTCGCGTCGCGGAAGGGGTGGTCGCAGTACGGACAGCGGTCGGCCTCGGCGCCGGCCGGCACGGTGGTCTCGGGGTGGTGGTGGTCCGACTCCGGCGGTGGGTCGTGCGAGGCGGTGTCGTGTGGGACGGTCGATGCTGGTGACATTGTCGGGTCAGACGGCGAGCGGGCGGGCGAACGGTTGCGAGACGATCCACATGCTGGTCGCGGTGTAGGCGACCATCACGACGACGAACGGGTACTGGCTGCGGATGGGCTGGAGCCGCCCCGGGAACAGGTCGAACGCGATGGCGTGGGCGACCCACACCGCGACGAGGTGTGCGACGACGACCAGCGCCAGGGCGATGCCGCCGAACCAGCCCGGCAGTACCACCGCCTGGAGCGCAGGGGAGGTCAGCGGGTTCGTGACGGCCGTCGCCAGCGCCGGCGACAGGCCGACCACGTAGCCCAGGTAGTGCGCGAGGTGGTAGCCGGCGGCGATGGGGAGCAGCGCGGGGGCGAACCGGCGCTCGATGGCCACCGCCGAGACGTAGGTCGCGGCGGTCCGGCGGGCGTAGCGTGACGCCAGTCGATAGCCGCCGAGGAAGACGCCGAAGCCGGCGAGGGTGGCGGCGAGGTAGACCAGCGGCGCCGGGACGCCGAGGTCGACGACTGACCCGACCAGCCCGTTCCACGCGGGCGTGGACACGAGGCCGTCGAAGGTCGTCACCCAGAGCAGGGCGACG
The DNA here is from genome assembly GCF_024298885.1 of Haloglomus halophilum. Classification (GTDB taxonomy): domain Archaea; phylum Halobacteriota; class Halobacteria; order Halobacteriales; family Haloarculaceae; genus Haloglomus; species Haloglomus halophilum. Next base: position 3,811,852 of record NZ_CP101166.1, on the reverse strand, counting down.
ACGAACGCCACCTCGGAGCGGTCCGCCAGTTCGCGCTCCGGGAGGGTGCCGCCGGGGACCCGAAGCGCCAGCCCGTCGGCCGTCCGCTGGACCGGCGCCAGCCAGCCGTACAGACGGAAGACACGGGCGACGGGGTCGACGCGCTCGAACCACGCGTCCCCGAATCTGGCGCCCCCCGCGAGCGTGACCACGGTGTATCCGAGGACGACCAGCGCCAGGAAGCGTGGGTCCGAGGCGACCGGGCTGACGACCTCCAGCCACACCAGCCCGAGCAGGCCGACGGTGGCGGGCCACGCCCCCACGTCCGGGAGGTCGCGTTCGGTCGCGGGTATCAGTTCGGTGAGGGTCCGCCACGGGTTGAGCGCCGGCCAGCTGTTCCCGACGAGGTACGTCGTCGCGGTGTAGCCGGCCCACCAGCCCACCCAGACGACGAGGACTGCCGCGTTGGTCGACCCGGCCGGGCCCACGAGCGCGACGGCCAGCACCGCGAGCAGGCCGAGGACGCCGAGGGCGCGAGCGCCACGGCGGACCGTCCGCGCGAACGCCGCGACTGACCGCATCCGGAGCCGGCTGGCGTTCACCGACCGGATGGTCTCGTGGTCGGTCATCAGGCTGGTGAACAGGAAGGAGCCGCCGACGAGGCCGCCGCCCGTCAGCGCGACGAGCCAGAAGGGAACCGGCTGTGGGGTGCCGGCGCCGCCGAGCGCGCCGACGTGGGCCGCGGCCGTGCCGGCGAGGAGTGGGCAGGCGGCCAGTACGACGATGAGGCGGTCCAGCCGGGTGCCACGCTCGCCCGGCGTCGGTGGTCCCGTCACGGTGCGCTGTGGCCCCCCCTGTGGCCGGGACGCCACGTCAGCAGCCCGACCGCGACGAGGAACGCGGCTGTCGAGATATCGAGCGAGTAGGGCGCGAGCCCGCCCATCACCGCCGCGCCACCGAGACCGCCGAGGGCGGACGCGACCAGCGGGAACGCACAGCTGAGGCAGGTCGCGATGCCGACGACCCCCGAGAGCGCGACTCTCGTCGCATCGAGCAGCGTCGCGTACACCAGATACCCCAGCGCGAGGTAGCCGATGACCCGGAAGGGGACGAAGTAGACGTGGAACGCGTGGCTCACGTACGAGATGCGCGGGCCCCAGCCGGGCGAGGTCATCGTCACCTGCAGCCCGTGGACGTGCGAGTGGCCGTGCGATCCCCCGGCGCCGCTGGAGAGGTAGATGGCCAGCAGCCCGGTCAGGAACGCGAGCACGAGGACGTAGCCGGCGGCCACGCCGCCCGCGACCCAGCGCGCCCGCTCGTTCGCGACAGGGGGCGAGGTCCGGAGGACCGCCCAGACACCGACTGTGATCCACACCAGCGGGTAGAGGACGTACCGGGGGCCGGTGATGCCGGCGTCGGTGAGGCCGAAGTAGGCGACGAGCGCGAGCAGTTCGGCGGCGAGGAGGCTGGCGAGCCACCACTCCTCGCTGCCGGGCCTGAACTCGAGGGTACGCGTCGACATCAGGTCAACCGAGGAACAGCTTGGCGGCCACCGAGAGCACGAACAGGAGGCCGAGTGCCCAGAGGCCGACCAGCAGTGCTTGCGCGTAGCCGGCGCCGTGCGAGCGGGCCGTCGAGTACGAGCCGACGACCGCGAACCCCGCCAGGAGCAGGCCGAGGAGGGCCGAGACGGCCACCGCCATGTCGATGGACGGCGCGGAGGTCCCCATCGTCGTCAGGCCGCCGGCCAGCAGGACGACGGCCCCGCCGACGACGAAGACGATGGCGATGAACCCCAGCGCGAGCATCCCCGGCCGTTCGGACATCGGCTCTCCGCTCGCTCGGGTCGCGGGGAGCGCGGTCGGCGAGTAGCTCCGCCACCTGCGGCCGTTCGCCATCAGTATCACGAGCCCTGCGGTGAGCACGCCCATGAGGACGGTGCTCGCGAGTAGTCCTGCCTGTGCCATGTGTGCGTCTCACTTGGTACTCGTTCACCCGGGCTAGCTCAAAAAGGCACCGGCGCTGGCAGGTGGTAAGCCCGGTCGTTGTGCCCCCTCAGCAGACCGCGACCACGACGGCCAGCCGGCCGCCGTCGCTCGCGACCCCCACGCCGACACGGGAGGCAGACGGGTCGAGGAACGGGTCACCGCTGTCGCCCGACAGGAGCGTGGAGACGACGGCACTGGAGAGTTCGGCCGTCGTCGGGTCGCCGCCGTCGCCCGGCGGGCGCTGGTCACCGGTCGCTGTCACCTCTCCGCCGGTGGCGTCGCATTTGCTCACGCGGTCGGCGATAGCGGCACCGCCGTCACCGGACGCGAGGGCCGTTGCACGTGCGTCCGCGGCATCGTCGAGGTCGGCATCCGACCCCAGCGGGGCGGCCCCGTTCTCCTCGCGGGCGTCGTCCAGGTCCTGGGCGACGGCCGATTCGAGCGCGGACTCGTCGACGGTCGCGGTCCACGGCGGGTCGGGCGCCAGGGGACCGACGCCGAGGAGCCCGGCACCGACGATGCCCACCAGGAGGACGGCGACGAGCGCCAGCCCGATGGTGGGCCGGTCGAGTTCGTACCAGCGGCCGTCGACGAACTCCGTCGGTGTCACCTCGTCCGCATCGACGTCGACCCGCTCGAAGGTGCCGTTGCCACAGCGCTTGCAGGGTGGGTTGTTCCGCTGGTGCGAGCGGCCACACTCCGTGCACTGCCATTCCTTGTATCCCGTGGCGACCTCGCCGGCGGTCGGGCCCGCGTCGAGGGGTTCGAACGACCGGAACCCACACTCCGGACAGCTCTCGATGCCTCTCGCCACGAGCGTCCCGCACTCGGTACACTCCCGGGTGAGCCGCTCTGTCACCGGCCGGAACGAGGCCGACCCGCACTCGCAGGTCGACATGTCCGTCGGGTGCTGGCGACCGCACTGGGTACAGACGTACCCCGTATCCGCGTCGTCGGCCATTCACTCCGGGTAGGCGGTCGCCGCGTAAAAGCGGTCCGAGGTGCCGCGCCGGCGTCACACGCTGGTTCGCGACGACGGCGATGACCGCGGTCAGAAGTCGTCCAGCCGCGCGTGCATCCGCGTTCGGACATCCGTCACGAGCGCGTCGAGCTCCAGGCCGAGGACGGACTCGGCGGCCGGCCCGACGGTCTCGGTGTGTTCGTCCGGGCAGTAGACACCCATCCGCCACTGCTCGCGCTGGGCCGTCCGGAGCGCGTCGACGAGCGCCGACTGCTGGTCCAGGCGTCGGGCCTCGCCGTTGACGACGACCTTCGTCGTGGACTCCTTCATCCGCGGTTCGCCGGGGATGTCGACGACGACCGCGTCCGGGTCGACCCCGGCCCGGTCGGCGATGTCGACCTCCAGCGACTGTATCTCGTAGTGGTCGGACGCGAGCAGATCGTCGGGCACGTCGACGATCTCGGCCCAGACCGCGCGCTTGAACAGGTCCCGTCGGTCGAGCCGGTGGGCGATGGCGGCCGTCGACTCCTCGTTCCGGAGCGCGACGTGGAAGGCCCAGTCGTCCATCCGGCGGAGCTCCTCGGGCGCGACGCCGCTCTCGAGCAGGCGCTCTGCGCCGCGGCGGAGCATCGCCTTCCCGACACGGGCGGCGTGGTGGTTGTAGACGGTTGGATTCATCAGCGCGCGGGCGAGGAGCAGGGATTCGGCGGTCTGGACGTTCCCCTCGTCGAGCGCGAGCTCGCCGTCGACCAGCGCGAGCTCACGGACGAGCCGTGCCTGGTCGATGGTGCCGTACGGGACGCCCGTGTGGTGGGCATCCCGGACGAGGTAGTCCATCCGGTCGACGTCCAGTTCGCCCGAGACGAGCTGCCCCAGCTCCCCCTCGCCGCGAACGAGGCCGGCGACCTCCGCCGGGTCCAGGTCGTACTCGGTCAGCACGCGCGCGACCGGCCCCTCGGTGATGAGCGGCCCCACGTCGTCGTGGGCGCGGCCCGTGTACCGCTGCACCACGTCCTCGGTGTTGTGCGAGTACGGGGAGTGACCGATGTCGTGGAGGAGCGCGGCCGCCCGGACGCGCTCGGCCTGCTGGCCGGCGACGGAGAGGTGCTCCAGTGCCCGGTCGGCGAGGTGGAGCACCCCGAGCGAGTGCTCGAAGCGCGTGTGGTTGGCCGACGGGTAGACCAGCTGGACGGTCCCGAGTTGGCGGATGCGCCGGAGCCGCTGGACGGGCGGCGTCTCGAGCAGGGCCTCCGCCACACCCTCGATGTCGATGTGGTCGTGGACGGAGTCCTTGATGGTGACCATCGGCCGTGCGTTGTGCGGGATACGGCAAAAGGCTACGCGTGGCCGTCGCCGCGTTCCGGCGAGCGAAACGCGTTAGTCGGGTCGCACCCGAGCCGGGAGTATGGTCACCTTCCTCGCCGGCGGCACGGGCACGCCGAAGCTGCTGGCCGGCGCGGACGCCGTCTTCCCACCCGAGGAGACGACGGTCGTCGCCAACACCGGCGACGATGTCGAGCTGGGCGGGCACCTCGTCTGCCCGGACCTCGACACCGTCCTCTTCCTGGAGGGCGGCGTCCTCGACCGCGAACGCTGGTGGGGTATCGAGGGCGACACGACCGCGACTCACGACCGCCTCCGCGAACTCGGCGCCGAGGCCGGGTTCGAGGCCGGTCCGCGCTACCTCTCCGACGACCTCCAGACCGCAGGCCGCGATATCGCGGCCTGGCGCCGGTTCTCCGGGGTCGCGGAGTTCATGGAGATCGGCGACCGCGACCGCGCCGTCCACGTCACCCGCACCTCGCTGCTCGACGAGGGCCACTCGCTCACCGAGGTCACCGGGCGTCTCGCCGACGCCTTCGGCCTCGAACGGACGCTCCTGCCGATGAGCGACGACCCCGTCGCGAGCATCGTCCACACCGAGGAGGGGCCGATGCATTTCCAGGAGTTCTGGGTTCATCGGCGCGCGGAGCCGGCCGTCGAGTCCGTCGAGTTCCGTGGCGCCACGACGGCCGAGCCGACGGACGAGGTGCTGACCGCGCTCACCGAGCCGGTCGTCGTTGGGCCCTCGAACCCGGTCACGAGCATCGGCCCGATGACCGCGATGGACGCGTTCCACGAGGCGCTCGACCGAACGCCGACGGTCGCCGTCTCGCCGTTCGTCGAGGACCAGGTGTTCTCCGGGCCGGCGGCGAAGCTCATGGCGGCGGTCGGGTACGAGCCCTCCACGCGGGGCGTGGCGAACGCCTATCCCGGCGTCGACGCGTTCGTCCTCGACGACGAGGACGGCACCGACCTCGACCGGCCGGTCGTCCGAACGGATACGACGCTGAACACGGCGGCCGACGCCGAGCGCGTGGCGCGCGCGTGCCGGGATGCGCTGGAGGTCGTCGGCGTATGAGCGAGCCCGGAACCGACGCCTCGCCCGACACCCGGAACGGACCGCCGGCCTTCGCACCCCGTGTCGCCGTCGCGTCGCTCTCCGGCGAGTCGGACGCGGCCTGGGCCCGGGCGGCCGCGCCACACGTCGGCTGTGCCTTCCTCGGCGGTATCGCACTCGACGAGCCGACCCGTGAGGCTGCCCGGGGGCTGGTCGACCGTGACCGCGAGGAGTTCCTCCCCGAGGACCCGCTGGCGTTCGTGGACCGGCAGCTGTCGGCGCTGGCCGGGGCGCCGCTCCGGCCGGCGTTCAACGTCCGTGCTGCCGGTCCGTCTCCCGTGGCCGAGGCCGCCGCGGTGTGCGCCGAACACGGTGCCGTCATCGAGGTCAACGCCCATTGCCGGCAGGAGGAGATGTGCGTGGCCGGCGCCGGCCAGTCGCTCTTGCACGACCCCGAGCGACTCGCCGCGCAGGTCCGGGCTGCGAGCGAGGCCGGCGCGACGGTGAGTGTGAAGTGCCGGACGGAGGTGCCGGGTGTCGACCTGCCCGCGGTCTGCCGCAAGGCCCACGAGGCCGGAGCGGCCCTCCTGCACGTCGACGCGATGGATTCTGAGGGTGTCGTGGCCACGGTGGTCGCAGCCTGCCCGGACGCGTTCGTCGTCGCGAACAACGGCGTCCGCGACCGGCGGACCGTCCGCGAGTACCTCGCCAACGGCGCGGATGCGGTCTCGGTCGGTCGCCCGAGCGACCGGCCCGAGGTCCTCCGACGCGTCCGCGCAGCCGTCGACGAGTGGTTCGACGGGGACCGCGAGGGGCCCGGTCGGCCCTCTCGTGCCGCCACGGATGGCAGCGGAGGTGGGCCGGCGTGACGAACCGGGGTCCGGATGCCGGGTCGAGTCCGCGGACGGTCGCTCAGGACGCGGTGCTCGCGCTCCTGCTGGAGGTGACCGGGACGCCGAAGCCGGGGAACGTCGACCGACACCACGACCACGACGACCTCCGGTTCGAGCATTTCCTCGCGGGCGCCGTCGGCGCCGAGCCGGCCTTCCGAGACGTTCCGGAGGCGCCGCTCGGGGCGACCTTCCGCCGGGCCGTCGAGGGGATGAGCTATCAGCAGGGCGGTAACACCCAGTTCGGGGCCATCCTCACCGTCCTGCCGCTCGCGTACGCCGCGCACGCGGGTGACCTCTCACCCGCCGGGGCGAGCGCCGTCGTGGAGGCGACGACCGTCGACGACGCCGTGGACTTCTACCGCGCGTTCGACGCCGTCGACGTGGCCGTCGACGACCCACCCGAGGGGATGGCCGACCTCGACGTCCGGCAGGGCGGCGACGCCGAGCAGGTACTCCGCGAGCGAGGCCTCACGCTGGCGGACGTGATGGCTCGTTCGGCCGACGTGGACGGGGTCGCCGCCGAGTGGGTCGACGGCTTCCCCCGCGTGTTCGAGGCCGCCGAGGCCATCCTGGCCGACGACGGGCCCGTTCCGGACCGCGCCGCCCGGGCCTTCCTCGGCCTGCTCGCCACCGAACTCGACACGTTCGTCGTCAAGACGCACGACCGCGAGACGGCCGTCTCCGTCCGCGAACGAGCGCGTGCGGCCCGCGACGGCGAGACCGACCCGGTGGCGCTTTCGGACGAACTCGTCGCCGAGGGGGTCAACCCCGGCACGACGGCCGACCTGACGGCTGGCGCACTGTTCGTGGCGCTCCGCCGGGGGGTGGCGGTGTGACCGCCGACCCACCGGGCGGCGACGCGCCCCCGAGTGCCGACTGGCCGGTCGACCTCGACGGGCGCGGCGTGACCGAGTCCGTCGTGACGACCCGTGGCCCGAACGACCGCTGGAACGTGGCGGCACTGGGCCTGTCGGCACCGGACTCGAAGGCCGCCCCGGTCACGGCCCGGACCTGGGGCCGGACCCGGACCCGTCGCAACTTCGAGGAGCGTGGGGGTGGCTACGTCCAGTTCTGGACCGACCCCGTCGACTTCGTCGAGGCCGCGTGTAGCGTCCGCGAGGCCGACGAGCCGGTACTCGAGAGCGCCGCCGCCTGGGCCCGGGTCCGGGTCGAACGCCTCGATGCGGGAGCCGAGGACGGCACGGAGTGGGTCGACTGGGCGCTCTCTCCCGTCGAGTCGGTCGTTCGCTCGCGCGCGGTGCCGGTCCACAACCGGGCCCGGGCGGCCGTCGTGGAGGCGACCGTAGCGGCTTCGCGCCTCGGGGTGCCCGGCTTCGACGACGAGACGCTCCGTGCGCGTATCGCTCACTACGCCGACGTGGTGGACGCCTGTGCGGGCGAGCGCGAGGCGGCCGCGTGGGAACGGTTCGAGGACCTCGTGGACTGGCGCGGCGACGGTCGTGCCGACGCCTGACACGGCGAACCCGGAGTCGAACGTTTTTAGGTACGGAGCGTCGAGTTGTCGGATACCATGGCTATCAAGCCCGCCTACATCAAGAAGATCGGGAACCGACTGCTCGAGCGCTACCCTGACGCCTTCGGCCAGGACTTCGACCACAACAAGGAGGTCGTCACGGAGACCACCAACGTCGAATCCAAGGGCGTCCGCAACCGCATCGCGGGCTACGTCACGCGCAAGAAGCGACCCGTCGCCTGAGGCCGAGATTCCTTCGTCGAGCGCACTACCTCGGTAGTGAGAACGCTCTCGTTCCGGCGTGTCTCTCTGTCTTTCGCTGACTGAATCCGGGGTATCAGTTGGAATCTGTGAATAGGGCGGAAGATCGGGGGATATGGCTGTTATCCGGTCCGGATGCTCACCGCCAACCCCTCCCCGAGGGGGAGCAGCGTCGTCTCGAACGCCGGGTCGGTGCGGACGGTCTCGAGGTACTCGGCGATGCCGTGGGTCGCGTCGGTGGTGTCGATATCGCTCTCGCCGGCGACCAGTTCCCTGAGTGCGTCGAACTCGATGGGGCCGGCCGTCATCGCGTTGTCCGCACAGACGATCCCGCCGATGGGGACCTTCTCGCGGACGGCCTCGAACGCCTCGGCGTAGCGTTCCTTCTCGTGGTCGAGCAGTACGAGGTCGAACGGGCCCTCGTAGCGCTCGACCGTGGCGAGCGCATCGCCGGCCTCGAACACGGCACGGTCAGCGTAGCCGCCGCGAGCGAGGTACTCGCGTGCGTCGGCCAGTTCGTCCGCGTCGACCTCCGTGAGGACGAGTTCGCCGTCCGTGGGGAGCGCGGGGGCCACCCAGTAGGCCGAGTAGCCGAAGCCGGAGCCGAACTCGAAGACCCGCTCGGCGTCGACGGCGCGGGCGAGCAACCGGAGCCAGCCACCGACGGCCGGCCCCACGGTCGGGAACCCCTCGCGGTCGGCGCGAGCGTCCATCTCCCGTACCACCTCGTCGGCGTCCGGACCGACGGCCGCCGCGAACGACGCCGTCACCGGCGGCAGGAACTCCTCGGTGTCCATACGCCGGCGTGGGTCGGCCGGGGGTGTAAAGCCACGCCCGGCGCGCCGGCGGAGGACGAACCGTTATCACGGTCGCTGCGTAGCCTCGACCATGGACGAGGACCCGCTGGGGGCGCGGTACGAGGCGCGCCTGCCCGACGCCCGGCGCGAGGGGCTGGGTATCTACTACACTCCGCCGGCCATCGCGGCGGGCATCTGCGAGTGGGCGATCCGCCCGCGGGACGGTCCGGCGCGCGTGCTGGACCCGGCGGCCGGCAGTGGGCGGTTCGCCGTCGCGGCGCGAGACCGGCTCGCGGAGACGGCCCCGACGGCGACCCGACGCGAACTGCTCGAGCACGTCGTGGCGGTCGATGTCGACCGGGCCGCGCTCGACCTGACCGCGAGCAATCTCACCCAGGAGGACGGGTCCCTGTCGGACCGCGACGTACGGACCGTCGCGGCGTCGTTCTTCGACTGCTCGCCCGGTACCCTGCTGGGGAGCGTGGGCGACGAGGCGGCGTTCGACGCCGTGGTCGGGAACCCGCCGTACCTCCGCCAGGAGGACCTGTCACAGGACCGGGACCACTACCGCGACCACCTGCGGACGTACGGCCCGGACGGCGAGCAGCCGTACCACGACGGGAGCCGGAAGCTCTCGACGAGAGCCGACGCCTACGCCTACTTCGTGACCCACGGCCTGCAGTTCCTCCGCGAGGGCGGCCGTCTCGGGTTCGTCCTCCCGAGCAAGTGGCTCGACACGCGGTACGGGGAGGACCTGCAGGAGTTCCTCTACGACCACGCGACGGTGACAGCCGTCGTCGGCTTCTCCGCGCGTGCGTTCGACGCGATGGTTGACACGGTCCTGCTGTTCGCCGAGCGATGCGACGACCCGGACGCGCGTGCCGACGCCGTGACGGACTTCGTCCGACTGAACGAGCCCGTCGAGCCCGGGGGGCTCGCGGATATCGTCGGGGAGAACCGCACGGTCCCCGAGGGCCAGCCGTTCGCGCTGGATACCCGGGAGGCGTATCGCGTCGTGAGCGTTCCGCAGCGCCGGCTCGCGGAACGGGGGGGGACGAAACTCGGGTACTACCTCACGGCACCGTCCCCGTTCGTCGGGCTGGTCGACAGCGACGGGCTGGTCCGTCTCGACACGTACGCCGAGGTCTCGTTCGGGAACAAGACCGGGAACAACGGTTTCTTCCTGCTCGACGAGGGCGACGTGGCGAAGTGGGACCTGCCCGACGCCGTCCTGCGGCCGGCTGTCCGCTCGCTCCGGGACATCGATACCCGGCGGCTGGAGACGACCGACCGGTACCTCCTCGACCTGCACCCGTACGTCGAGGCGGTTCGCGAGGGGGTCGAGGCGCCCGTGGACCGCTCCGAACTCGCCACCCGGGTGAAAGATGCCCTCCGCGAGGACGGCCACGAGGCCGTGCTGGACTACATCCGGCACGGCGAGGCCGAGGGCGTCCCTGAGGGCCGCACTGTCTCCCGGCACACGCCCTGGTTCAACCTCGGCGAGTTGCCGGCTCCGGAGGTCCTGCATCCCGTATTCTACGACGAGCGCGTGTTCACCGTCGAGAACGTGGGCGGGTTCGCGCCGACCAACGCCATCCAGCGCGTCGACGTGACGGAGTACGAGGATGTCGTTCCGCACCTGCTGAACTCCACCCTGCACAAGGTCATGCTCGAACTCTGGGGCCGCCACGAGGGTGGCGGCGCGCTCCAGCTGCTCACCTACGAGCTGTCGTCGGTCCCGATACTTGACCCGGCGCGGCTCTCCGGGGCAGAACGCGGGGCCATCCGCCGGGCGGGCGAGCGACTGCTCGACGGCGCGGCGGCACAGCACGACCTCGACGAGGCGGTTCTCGCGCCGCTCGACGTGGCGCTATCCGTCGAGGACCTGCAGGCCGCCCACGAGGCCATGCTGCGGCGGCGTATCGACGGGGCCGGGACGGTGTCCGAACAGGTCCGTCACGTCGACGCGCTCGACAGCGCCGGTCGTGCCGGGAACGAGCCGTCAGGCGAGGAGGCCCCGGGAACTGCGGGAGACGGCGTGGGCGACGACGTGGGAGACGGCTGAGGGACGAGCCGCCACACAGGCTACCGGTTCCGGCTGACGGGGAACTTCACGCGCTCGGGCTCATCGTTCATCCGCTCGAGGATGCGCTCGTACAGTTCGTTCCGGACCCGCTGCCCGCGGCGCGGGTGGACCAGGTAGCGCAGGCGGAGTTCGACCCACGACTCCTTCTGGACGATGTTGACCGCCGGCCGGTCGCGGACCTCCAGTTCCACGGGTGTCTCGGCCAGTCGCTCGCGGTACTCCGCGATGTGGTCGGCCATCTCGTCACCGAGGAACGCGTCGGCCTCCTCGACCATCAGCTCCCGGGCGAAGTCCAGCTCCGTCTCGTAGGCGACCTGTATCGGGAGCTCGTTCCAGACGTACGGGAACCCCTCCCAGGAGTAGTTGTAGACGTGCGAGGAGAGGACGACACTGTTCGGAAGGGTGACGATACGACCCGACGGCTGGTTCGAGGTGACGAGCTCGCCGTTGATCTCCCAGACCGTCGTTACGAGGAAGTCGACGCTGACCACGTCGCCTTTCGTCCCCTCGATGGCGACGCGGTCGCCGACCTGGTAGGGACGCTTGACCATGATGTAGATCCAGCCGATGAGCGAGAACAGCGGCTGCTGGAGCGCGAACGTGACGGCGAAGCCGACCACGCCGAGCGAGAACAGCACGCCGACCCACTGGTCGGTGATGATTCCCAGGACGGCGATGAGGACGGCCGCGATGAACAGCAGCCGGAGCACGTTCCGGAGATCGTGCTGGCGGCGCTTGTCGGGCGTCCGCTGGGTGAGGAATCTCAGGAGGAGCGCGTACAGTCCGTACGCGCCGAAGGAGATGCCCAGCGCGAGCAGCGACTTGCTCACCACCAGCCAGAGCGGCGTTCCAGCGATGGTTCCGACGTCCGGCTGCCGGGCGGTGATGGCACTTCCGGCCAGCAGGGCGATGACGGCGAGGACGAAGGAGGCGTAACCGAGCGGGCGTCTCACCCGAGAGCCGTCTCCCGGTCGGGGGAAAACGGTTGCGCCGGGGGGTCGCGTCGCCGGCGGCAGTCAGCGGCGGTCGGCGGCCGCCCGAAGGGCGAAGGGGAAGGCTCCCCTATCGGGACGCATGCTCCCGGACCGCGTCTACACCTTCCCGCTCACGTTCGAGCAGGGTGACCGCGAGGTCACCATCCACCCGGCGGGTATCGAAACCGCGGACGGACTCCTGCTGCTCGATGTCGGACCCGAGGAGACGCTGGGCCAGCTCGCCGACCACCTGACCGACGCCGGGTTCGACATCGACGACGTGTCGCGGGTGCTGGTCACCCATCACGACTGGGACCACGCGGCCGGGCTGGCCGCGTTGCAGGACCGCACCGTGACCACGGTCCTCGCGAGCGAGCCGGAGGCACGGGCCGTCGACGGCCGCGCGGAGACGCGCGGGTCGGGCGAGCGGTACCCGCCGGCGCGCGTGGACGTGACGTTCGAGGCCGTTCCCGAGGCGGGTGTGACGTTCCACACCGCGGCTGGCCCGGCCCGGGTCGTCCCGACACCGGGGCACACGGCGGGCCACGTCTCCGTCCATCTCCCTGACGAGCGGTTCCTGTTCGCCGCGGACGCGCTCACGGCGGACGCGAACGGCCTGCAGGGACCGAACGAGGGGTTCACCGAGGACATGGACACGGCGCTGGCGTCGGCCGAGCAGCTGGGCGGACTCGATATCGAGACGACGCACTGCTTCCACGGTGGCACCGTGGCTGCCGGGAGCGAGCGGATCAGCGAAATCGCCGCGTCTCGGACGGGCTAGAGGCACCCGCTCAGGGCCGGTTCCACTCGTAGGCCATGTACGCGAGGCCCAGCAGGAAGATACCCGCGCCCAGCGTCGTCGTCGCGGGTTCGGGGATGACGATCAGTACGAGACCGACGAGGACGAGCGCGGCGGGTTCGGCTTCGTCGAGATAGTCGGTGAGGGCCATACCTGGCTGCTCGACGCCACCGGTGAAAACGATTGCCGGTCGGTCCCACGCCGGTGGACTCGGGTGCCGCTCAGTCCCGCCACTTGATGGAGCAGCCACGCGAGGGTCGCATCTCCGCCTCCACCGGCTCCCCCGTCAGCACCGTGTCGATGATATCGCGCATCTCGAAGCCGGGTTCACCCGAGGGTTCCTCGTCGGGGCTCATCGCGTCGTCCAGCCGGCCGTGGTACTTCAGGTGCCATTCACTCCGCGGCTCCGCCGCTCCGTCGTTCGAGGCGCGTGGCGCCTCGCTGCCCTCGTGCCGGGCGAACAGGAACGGGTCCGGCGTGCAGGTCGCGCCGTACGCTTCGGCGACCGCCTGGTTCTCGTCGCGGAGGTAGGCATCGTACTGCACTTCGCCGGACTCGACGTACTCCTGCATCGCCTCGAAGGAGTCCTCGGGATACTCCTCGGCGTCGTTCGGGTTGATACCGACGACGGCCACGTCGTCGTAGTCCGCGGCGATACCGTTCAGCGCCTCGAACTTCGCCTTCGCGTACGGGCAGTGGTTGCAGGTGAACACGACGAGCAGTGCGTCGTTGTCGACGAAGCTCTCGAGCGTGTACGTCTCGCCGTCCGTGCCGGGCAGTTCGAAGTCGGGGGCGGCGTCGCCGCGCTCCAGGGCGTCCGCCTCGGATTCCATCATCACCATGTCGGCCGGGAGTTGGGCCGGGTCCGGGATGTGCGTTCCGGCGAGTGGCTCCCTGTCGCGCGATACGTGCACTGAGTGAGAGATTATCAAACTGCCACCGATTTATCTATCTTCTCTGTTCCCTTCGGGGTTTGTAGTCGGTATTATGCGACTAGTACGGCGATTGCCGCACGAGGTGCCCCCCGTCGACCTGATAGTACGAGCCCGTGACGTACGCGGACGCGCGGCTCGCGAGGAACACCGCGAGGGGCACACAGTCCTGTGCGACGCCGAAGCGGTCCGCAGCCATCTCGTCGAGCAACTGCGGTGGGAGCGCGCCGCCAGCTGCCTCCGAGACACCCTCCGTCTCGATGATGCCCGGCGCGATGGTGTTGGCGCGGATACCGTACTTCGCCCACTCGCTGGCGACGGTCTGCATCAGGTTGTGGACGCCCGCCTTCCCGGCGCCGGAGTGGCCGTGGAACGGCGCGCCGTCGACGCTGTTGGTCGCGCCCATCGCGATGATGGAGCCACCGCCGTTCTCGCGCATGTGCTCGCCGACGCTCATCGTGCAGTAGGCGGTGCCGTCGAGGATGGTCCCGACGACGGCCCGCCAGCCGTTGACGGAGAGGTCCTCGAACGGGGTGAGGAAGTTGGCGCCCGCGTTGTTGACGAGGACGGTGATGTCACCGAGTTCGTCGAGCACGGTGTCGCGCATCTCGTCGACCTTCTCCTTGTCACGGATGTCGACGGTCGTGGCGCAGGCGTTCACGCCCCGCTCCTCGATGGCCTCGGCGACGGGTTCGAGGTGGTCCATGTCGCGGCTGGCGATGGCCACGTCGGCGCCGTGGTCGGCGAACGCGAGTGCCATCTCCTCGCCGATACCCGTCCCGCCGCCGGTGATGAGGCAGGTCTCGCCCTCCATGAGGTCGTCGGCGAACACGTCGGTGGAGGGGGGAGTGGCTGGCCAACTTTCCGTGGGTTCACTGTGGTCCGACATGCCAGATTCCACCGCCGGCGGGTACAAGTAACCTCTCCCACACGGAGACGGGACGTATTTATTGGGTGGTCCGGGTCGTCGGGATACCTCCGAACGGCCCAAGACACTTGTCGGGGGCGTCGAGACGGGTCCCATGAACCGACGACGCCTGCTCGCGTGGCTCGGCAGCGCGGGCGCGCTGGGGTTCGCCGGCTGTTCGAACCAGCAGGGGCCGGCCGCCTCCGAGACCCCCCGGACCGGCACGGCTACCGGGACCGCTTCCACCACGCCCACTCGTCGACCGGCGACCGACTCGCCGACGGGCATCGACTCCCCGACCGCGACCGACGCGGAGACCGCCACGGACACGCCGACCGACACGGAGACGGACAGTCCCACGGAGACGGCAACGGAGGCCGAGACGCCGCAGGACACGGAGACCGACTCGCCGACGCCCGAGGAGGAGACGGCCACGGAGACGCCCCACGAGGGGCTCCAGTGGACCGTCTCGGTGGCCAGCGTCGACTCGGTCCCCGCCGGGTTCGAGGTCGAGATGGACGCCGAGCTCCTGCGCTCGCGGGTGACGGACACGGCGACCGCGCGCCTGCGCATCACCACGACCAACACCGGCTCGTCGCGCTCCATCTCCGTCGCCCCGGACGACTGTAGTCTCCTCAACCGCTCGAAGGGGGGGAGTGACCGGCCCGCCGGACTCTGGTTGCACGACCCCGAGAGCGCCCAGCATATCGACCGCGACGGGAACCGCTGGGAGGCCGATAGGGACGCCGACGAGCCACGGGCGTACGCCGCCTACGGCTGCCTGAAGAAGGAGTACGCCGAGGGCGAGTCCGTCGAGAACGAGTACGTCCTCTGGAGCGACTACCGCGTCGAGGGCTACATGGAGCTGGGGACCTACCGCTGGGAGGAGGAGGTGTCGGTCTCCGAGGGTGAGACACCGACCGGAACCGCCGACGAGAACTCGTTCACCTGGGGCTTCTCGCTGACCGTGGAAGACGCCTGACGGAGCGCCCTTCAGTCCAGCCGCTCGCGCAGCGCCACCTTGTCCATCTTCCGTGTCGAGGTCTTCGGCAACTCGTCGACCACGCGGAACTCCTTCGGGACCTTGTAGTCCGTCAGCGTCCCACGACAGCCGGCCTCCAGTTCGTCGGCGGTCACATCGCCGACGACGAACGCGACGATGCGCTCACCGAGGCGGTCGTCCGGCGTGCCGACGACGGCGACCTCCGCCACACCCTCGACGCCGTACAGCACCTCCTCCACCTCGCGTGGGTAGACGTTCTCCCCACCGGTGATGATCATGTCGTCGATGCGGTCCTCGACGAACAGGTGCCCGTCCTCGTCCTGCCGGGCCACGTCGCCCGACCGGAGCCACTCTTTGCCCTCGCGCTGCACGAAGGCCTGCTCGTTCTCCTCGGGCAGGTTGTAGTAGCCGGGCGTGATGGTGTCGCCGTGCCAGAGCATCTCGCCCTTCTCGTTCGTGCCGACCGGCTCCTTCGTCTCGGGGTCCTCGATGCGGACGTCGACCACCTCGCGGGCCGGCGGCCCGATACTCCCGGCCTTGTAGACGTCCTGGTCGGGTGTGTTGATGGCCGCCAGCGGCGTCGTCTCGGTCATCCCGTACCCCTCCAGCAGTTTGATGTCGAGTAGCTCCTCGGCAGCGTCGATGCGCTCTTTCGGCATCGGCGAGCCGCCGACACCGACGGTCTCCAGCGCCGAGAGGTCGTGGTCGCCGATACCCTGGTTGAGGATGTCGACGAGCATCGTCGGGATGAAGAAGGCGTACGTCACGTCGCGCTCGGCCATCGTCGACAGCGCGAGGTCGATGTCCCACTGCGGGAGGAGATGGTTCTCCGCGCCGGCGACGACGAACGGCGTCGTCGTCACGTTCAGGCCGGAGACGTGGAAACACGGACAGACCGTCAGCGCCACCTCGTCGCTCGTCCAGTTCATGGCCCCGATGAGGCCGTCCGCGTTCGCCTGCAGGTTGCCGTGGGTGTGCTTGACGCCCTTCGGCCGCCCCGTGGTCCCGGAGGTGTAGACCAGCTCCGCGAGTTCGTACGATTTGCGCGGGTGGATCTCGTATCCCGTGCCGGCGTGCTCGCCGACCAGCGACGCGTAGTCGTGGCCCCGGTCCCCCTCGGCGACGATAAGGTGTTCGAGGTCGTCCGTCTCGAACGAGGCCGCAGCGTCCTCGAACTGCCCGACGGTGACGAGTGTGGTCGCGCCTGCGTCGTCGAGGACGTACTCCACCTCCGGGCCCTCGAACCGCATGTTGATCGGGAACGGGATGGCACCGCGCTTCATCGCGCCGAAGTACGCCGCCACGAATGCGGTGCTGTTCGGGAGGTAGAGGGCCACTCTGTCCCCGGGCCCGACGCCGAGGTCGGCCAGCGCGTTCGCGAAGGCGTCGGTCTCACCGGCGAGCTCCCGATACGTCAGATCGCGCTGGACATCGGTGATGGCGATGTCGGTCGGTGCCTCCGCTGCAGCCATGTCGAGGTAGTTCGCGAAGTTCATACTCCAGCCGCGGGTGCCGGGCGCTTAGTGGTTGCGACGAGCTATCAGTTCACATGACAGGCGCGGACGTGGTCTGGAAACGGGCCCCGGCCGCTGGAATCCACCGGTGTCGACCGCCGCCGGGTGAATCAACTCTACATTAGTGTACCATTGATACAAGGACAAACACCTTCCCTCGGGCCCTCTCTGGGGGAGGTATGGTCGATTTCGGCTTGTCCGAGGAGGAACGTGCCATCAAGCAGACGGCCCGCGAGTTCGCCGAGAACGAGATCGCCCCGGTTGCCCAGCACCACGAGGAGACGGGCGAGTGGCCACGGGAGGTGTGGGAAAAGGCCGTCGACACCGGGCTCGTCGGTGGCAGCATCCCCGTCGAGTACGGCGGTGCCGGGCTCTCGCAGCTGGAGATGAGCCTGTTCATGGAGGAGATCGCCCGCGTCGACGCCGGGATGCTCGCCGCCATCGGCACCGAGTTCGGCACCCGGATGATCAAGGAGTACGGCACCGAGGAGCAGAAGGACTGGATTCTCCGTGGCGTCGCTAACGGCGACCTCATCGGCGCGCTCGGGAACACCGAACCCAACCACGGCTCCAACGCTGCCGGCATCGAGACGACCGCCGAGAAGGACGGCGACGAGTACGTCATCGACGGCGTCAAGACGTTCATCACACACGGCACCATCGCGGACTACGTCCTCACGATGTGTCGGACCGGCAACGAGGGCCACAGCGGCATCTCGGCCATCATCGTGGAGACGGACCGCGACGGCTTCGAGGTCGAGAGCGAGATCCACAAGCTGGGCTGGAACGCCTCCGAGACCGCACAACTGCGCTACGACGGGGTCCGCGTGCCGGAGGAGAACCTCGTCGGCTACGAGGACGCCGGTTTCTACCAGCTGATGGAGTTCTTCGAGGAGGAGCGCGTCGGTATCGGCGCGCAGGCGCTCGGCATCGCACAGGGCTGCCTGGAGGAGACCGTCGACTACGTCAAGGAGCGCGAGCAGTTCGACCGCGAGTTGCGGGAGTTCCAGGCCGTCCAGCACAAGGTGGCCGACATGGCGATGAAGGTCGAACTGGCGCGACGGCTCATCTACGACGCCGCCCAGCGCGTCGACGAGGGCGAGAAGCCGACGAAACTGGCGTCGATGGCGAAGCTCTACGCGAGCGAGATCGCAGAGGAAGTGGCCTCCGACGCGATTCAGCTGCACGGTGGCAATGGGTACACCACCGATTACGCCGTCTCCCGGCACTACAAGCACACGAAGATCTACCAGATCGGCGAGGGTGCCAGCGAGATCCAGCGGAACATCATCGCGAAGGAAGTGCTGGATCTATAGTGTACCTGGGTGACGCATAGGGAGCGATCTGGTCACCTCCCGTCGCTGGAGCCGGGCGATCAGCTGATGGCAAGGAATACACCGTTCCGCCCTCATGGTCGGGACGAATGGCTGACTCGGTCTGGTACCCGTCAGTCGAGGATGTCCTCAGCATCCACGACGATATCCTCTCGGAGTACCCCCAGACGGGACGCGGTGTCCAGGGCCGAGGTGACATCGAATTCGCCCTGCAGTACATCGACGGCGGGACGTTCGGAACGGCGCCCGAGACGATCCACGAGAAGGCGTTCCACCTCCTGCGCCTCCTCGTGGCCAATCATCCCTTCGTCGACGCGAACAAACGGACGGCACTCAACACGACAGTCGTGTTCTACTTCCTCAATGGGTACCGCTTCGAGTACGACGCCGGAGTCAGGTCGCTCCTCAAGCAGTTCGGAGTCGATCAGGCCGAAGTTGACGAGTCCGAAACTCTCGCGTATCTCCAGTCCCACACCGCCGAGATCGACCTTCCAGGCGAGATCGAAGCGTGGCGGGGCGACCTCGTCCAGTACGGACTGGACGAGTTGACGGGAGGATCGTCGGACCCGAACGATTAACGGGCTACGAACCGGTAAGTCGGGTATGGCGACCGAAGAGGGAGCGGACTCCGCCTCCCCGCTCGACGAGGTGATGGACGATATCCGGCGGGAACTCGTCCGACGGGTCGCGGCAGCCGACCGGGAGGAGAACCGAGACATCTACGACGCACTCGAGGACGAATAACGCGTCACTTGTCCCGCTCCGAACCTCCGTCCGACACGACTCCCGAACCTGATAGCGTCTCAGCAGTTCTCGCGCGGATGCTGGTGTCGACTACAGCCTCTGTACCGAGCATGTTCATCGTGGCAGATCGGCTCCATCTGTCTGAGCCTCTGGACCTCCCCGCCTACGACTGACTGTAGATGAGGTTCCGCTGGATCTCGTTGGCCCCCTCGTAGATGACCGGAATCCGTGCGTCCCGGTAGGTCCGCGCGATGCGTCGGTCCGTGAAGATGGAGCGCCCGCCGTGGAGCTGCATCCCCCGCTCCGAACAATCCACGGCCGCCTCCGTCGACGCGACCTTCGCCATCGACGCCCACAGGCCGGCTTTCTCGTTCTCGACGACCTTCTCGGCGGCCCGCCAGTTCAGCGACCGGGCCTGCTCGAAGGTCAGGCGCATGTCCGCGAGTGTGTGCTGGACGGCCTGGAACTCGTTGATCTGCTTGCCGAACGCGTTCCGCCCGTGGACGAACTCCCAGGCCTCCTCGACCGCGGCCGCGGCGATACCGAGCCCCTGCCCGCCGACGACGATGCGGCCGTGGTTGAAGAACTCCGCGAGCATGTAGAAGCCGGCACCCTCCTCGCCGAGGAGGTTCGTCTCGGGGATGCGGCAGTCATCGAGGACGATATGGGCCTGTTTCGAGGCGCGCATCCCCATCTTCTCGGGGATATGCTCGGCCTCGTAGCCCGGCGCGTCGGTCGGGACGATGAACATCGAGTAGTTGCCGTACCGGTTGTCGGGGTCGTCGCCGGTCTTCGCGTACAGCGTGACCCAGTCGGCCTCGACACCGTTGCCGACCCAGTACTTCTCCCCGTTCAACACCCATTCGTCGCCCTGTTTCTCGGCACTCGTCGTCATCCCGGCGAGGTCGCTCCCCGTTTCGGGCTCCGAGACCGCGAGCCCGGTGATCTGCTCGTTGCGGCCGACGGGCGCCAGGTACTCCGCCTTCTGTGCCTCCGTGCCGTACTCGGCGGTCATCTCGGCGCCGAACGAGGCCAGCTGGAGCGTGAGCCCGATGCCGGCGTCGGCGCGGTAGAACTCCTCGGCGGCCGCCAGAATCTGGTACAGGTCCCAGTCCCGGCCGCCGTACGCCTCGGGCACGTCGGCGGCCACGAGGCCGGCGTCCATGCCCGCCTCCAGCACCTCCCACGGGTAGTCGCCGCTGTCGTAGTACGCCTCGGCGTTGGGTGCGATATGTTCCTGCGCGAACTCGCGCGCCTCCGCCTTGACGTGGCGTGCGTGCTCGGGGACGAGGGACGCCTCTAGCAGGTCGAGTTCCATACAGCATTCCGTTGGCGCGCGAGCGACAAGAACCGCACGGCGGTGGGCGCCTGTCTGTTCAAGTACCCGTGACACCCGAACGGGAAACGGCACGGAACGGGGCCGCGACCGGACCTGTGCCGACAGCGCCGCGTCGCGAGACTCAGTCGTCGTCCGGGGCGGCTTCCTCGGGCGCCTCGGTCTCGTCGATGAGCGACTGCCCGGCGTACTCCTCGCGGAGGTCCTTCTTCGAGAACTTGCCCGTCGCCGTCTTGGGCACCTCGTCGATGTAGACGATGTCGTCCGGGAGCCACCACTTGGGGTAGTCCTCCCGGAGGAGGTCCATGATCTCCTCGTCCAGCGTCGACTCGTCGGCGTCCGCACCGGGCACGACGAAGGCGACAGGTCGTTCCTGCCACTTCTCGTGGGGCACGCCGATGACGGTGGCCTCGGCCACGTCGTCGTGGGCCATGATGGCGTTCTCCAGTTCGACGCTGGAGATCCACTCCCCACCGGACTTGATGACGTCCTTCGCGCGGTCGACGATCTGGAGGTAGCCGTCCGTGTCGACCGTGACGATGTCGCCGGTCTTGAGCCAGCCGTCCTCGAAGTCCTCCTCGTTGGCCTCGGGCCGCTCGAAGTACTCCTTCGTGACCCACGGCCCGCGGATCCACAGTTCGCCGAACGCCTCGCCGTCGTGGGGGACCTCCTCGCCGGAGTCGTCGACGACCTTGAACTCGACGCCCGGTACAGTGAGGCCCTGCTTGGAGCGGCGGTCGATCTGGGTATCGTATGAGGCGTCCTCGAGGTCGGACTTGAGGTGCGAGACGCTGCCCAGCGGGGACATCTCCGTCATCCCCCACGCGTGCAGCAGCGTCACGTCGTGGTCGTCGAACCAGCGGATCATCGACTCGGGGGCCGCCGACCCGCCCACGATGACCGTATCCAGCGTCGAGAGGTCGACATCGTTGTCCTGCATGTAGTCCTGCAGGCCCATCCAGACGGTGGGGACGCCGGCCGTGATGGTGACGCCCTCCTCCTCGATGAGGTGCGCGATGTCCTCCGGCTCCGGGGACGGGCCGGGGTAGACGTGTTTGGAGCCGCCCGCGGTCGCCGTGAACGGCATTCCCCAGGCGTTGACGTGGAACATCGGCACGACGGGCATGACGACGTCGTCGTCGGCCATCGGGATGCCCTGCGGCGTGAGCGAGGCCATCGTGTGGCTCCACAGCATCTTGTGGGTGTACTCGACGCCCTTCGGCATCCCCGTCGTCCCGGACGTGTAGCACATCCCGGCGGGCTGGTCCTCGTCGACGTCGGGCCAGTCGTACTCGGTGGGGTGGCCCTCGACGAAGTCCTCGTAGGCCACCACATCGACCGGGAGGTCGTCGGCACCCTCGGGGACGCCCTCGCCCATCGCGACGACCCGGTCGACGGCGTCGAACTCGCCGTCGGCGCCCTGGATGGCACCCGCCAGTTTGGGGAACAGCGAGTGGTCCACGAAGATGGTCCGGTCCTCGGCGTTCTGGACGATGAACCGGATGTGCTCGTCCGGCAGGAGCGGGTTGATGGTGTGGAGCTGGGCGCCGATGGTCGGCACCGCGAAGTAGGTCTCGAAGTGGCGGTGATGGTTCCAGCAGAACGTCGCCACCCGGTCGCCCGCCTCGATACCGGCCTCTGTCAGTGCGTGCGCGAGCTGGGCTGTGCGGTCGCCGTACTCGTCGTACGTGTAGCGCTCGATACCTTCGTGGGTGCGCGAGACGATCTCGGTGTCCTCGTACAGCGTCTCGGCGCGCCACAGGAACGGTCGCAGCGTCTGGTCGTGGCCTCCTGGCATACCGATTCGGGGTTCGCCCGGCTCCGGCTTGAAGGTTGCCGGTCTTCCACGGGGTATTTATGCCCGATCACGGTCCGCCATGACCGGACCAGCGCTCGGGAAGGTGATGGGCCGGCCGTCGGCCGGCCGTGTCACCCGGCCCCGAACCGTCATAACCAGCCAGCAAGTCCTTCCCCTCCGAGCGAGCATCCGCTGGCATGGACAGGCGCAAGTTCCTCGGCGCATCGTCGGTCGCGGCCGGGGTCGGCCTCGCCGGCTGTGGGTTCCTCGGGAAGGTGCTCGGGAAGGTCCCCCCGCCGGAGGTCGACCAGGAGAAACTGGAGGCCGGTGGATGGCGCGAGGACGAGGAGGAGTCGGGCACGGTGTTCACCCAGGAGTACGCGGCCGGGACCGTCACCGCCAGGGGCCACACCATCCGGTATCAGGACGAGGCGCTCCGCCAGGAGATCGCCGAGAAGACCCTCGGCTCGGTCACCGGGCAGCTGAGCGTCTTCTTCGCCACCCGCATCGAGTTCGACCCGGAACTCGACGACCTCCCGCTGGCCATCGGTCGGGACGAGGTGCTCCAGCGGACGAAGGAGTCGGCGAAGGCCGACTTCGAGACCGAGATGGAGGCCGACGGCCTCACCGACATCGAGGTCCTCGGGGAGTCGACGCTGGAGGTCGACTCCGGACAGACGGCCGACCTCGTCCGGTACGGTGCCATCTACCCGGTCGACGACTTCGGCTTCACCGTCACCGGCGGCGAGACCATCTCGCTGGAGGGCCAGCCCGTCCCCGTCCGCGGGTGGCTCGCCGTCTGGTACAACGACGACGTGGAGTCGACACTCGTCTCTGGGGCTGTCCACGCTGCCGAGAACTACACGGACACCATCGAGAAACAGCTGAGTTCGGCACTGGATATGACGCTGGATATCGACCTCGGGCTGACGCCCGGGGCGTACCAGGAGGAGGCGTTCGGGCTGATGCGGACCGTGAACTGAGGCGGTCGTCGGGCGACCGTCCGCCGAGTAGGGGGCGAACGGCTGTCGAGACCGTTACTCCAGTGCGCTGCCCGCGCGGATGATCGTCTCCTCGCCGAACGCCGGCCCGACGAGCTGCAGCCCGACCGGGCCGCGGTCCGTCTCGCCCGCCGGCACGGAGATAGCCGGGAGATTGGCGAGGTTCACCGGGACGGTGTTCGCGTCGGCGAGGTACATCTGGAGCGGGTCGTCCAGCGACTCGCCGAGTTCGAACGGCGGCACCGGCATCGTCGGCGAGGCCAGCACGTCGGCGTCCTCGAACGCCTCGTCGAAGTCCTGCTTCAGCCAGGCACGGGCGTCCTGGGCCTGCTTGTAGTACTTGTCGTGGTAGCCCGCTGAGAGCGCATACGTGCCCAGCAGGATGCGTCGCTTGACCTCCTCGCCGAAGCCCTCCTCGCGTGCCTTCGCGAACGTCTCGTTCCAGTCGCCGTCGTAGCCGCCGGACTGGCCGTAGCGGACGCCGTCGAAGCGCGCGAGGTTCGAGGACGCCTCGCTCATCGCGATGACGTAGTAGGCCTGCACGGCCGTCTCGACCGAGGGCAGGGAGACCTCGTGGACGGTCGCGCCCGCCGCGCGGAGGTCGTCCAGCGCGGCCTCGAAGTTCTCTACGACGGCCTCGTCGGCCCCCTCGACGAGGTTCGTGACGACACCGACCGAGAGGCCCTCCACGTCGCCGTCGGCAGCATCGGCGTACGTCGTCGCGGCCGCAGGATGCTGCCCGTCGTACTCGTCCGCGAGGTCGTCACGGGTGTCGTGCCGGGTCGTGGCGTCGCGCTCGTCCGGTCCGGCGATGGCGTCGAGCACGGTCGCCGCGCCCTCGACATCGCGGGCGATGGGGCCGATCTGCTCCAGCGAGTTCGCGTACGCGACGAGGCCGTAGCGCGAGACCAGCCCGTAGGTCGGCTTGATGCCGACGACGCCGCAGAACGCGGCCGGGCAGCGGATGGAACCGCCCGTGTCGCTCCCGAGCGCGTAGTCGGCCTGGCCGGCGGCGACGGCCGCAGCAGAGCCCCCCGACGAGCCGCCGGGGACGCGCCCGGGTGCGGCCGGGTTGTCGGTGGGACCGAACGCGCTCGTCTCGGTCGTGGTGCCCATCCCGAACTCGTCCATGTTCGTCTTGCCGACGATGGTCGCACCCGCGTCCTTCAGGCGCTCGACGACCGTCGCGTCGTACGGCGGGACGTAGTCGGCCAGCATCGCCGAGCCGCAGGTCGTCCGCATGCCGTCCGTGGAGATGTTGTCCTTGACCGCGACCGTGGCACCGGCGAGCGGGCCGTCGTCGGCCCCTTCCACTCGCTCGACGGTGAGGAAGGCGCCGTGCTCGTCGTCGAAGTCGTCCGCGACGAGGCGCCCCTCGCCGGGGGAGTCCTGCGCCGCCATCATCCCACCCGCGGCCCCTTGAAGCGACCGTCCTCTGACTCGGGGGCGTTCTGGAGGGCCTCCTCCTGGGTGAGTCCCTCGTGCACCTCGTCGGCGCGGAAGACGTTCACGAGGTCGGCCTCGCGGTCCGTCTCCGGCACGTCGTCGAGGGCGTCGAAGTACGCGAGGATGTCGCCGAACTGCTCGGCGAACCGCTCGACCTCGTCGTCCTCGAGGTCGACGCGGGCCAGCCCCGCGACGTGGCGGACCTCCTCGGGGTCGACGGCGTCCGTATCGCTCATGCCTGGGCATGCGATTGACCCGGCACTAAGGGTTTCGACTCCACGGCCCGCCAGTTCCGAGGACCTTCCGTGAACGCGGCCGGTTGCTCGGCGCCCCTCGATAGCAGATATCCGACCCGGTGTTCGTCGGGTTGGTCTGTCTCTGGGGCGACATCCGTTCGGAATAGTGATACTTCTCCGACGAGGGGATTCGAGATGAATTTGGGCCTCTTCCGCGACCGTGCGGTGTGTTTCCGCCCGAGAATTTAAGTCGGCTCGGCCCCAACGTGATAACGAGTAGGGAGCTTCTTATCTCCATCCCTATCCCGGCCCAGCACACCAATGACAGACACGAGTGTCAGACGCTTTCAACGGGAGAACGAGGAAACAGCCGAGCGCGAGGACGAGGCAGCCGACGAACTGACCTGCCCCGAGTGTGGTGGTGACGTCGCCACCGACACGGAGCACGGGGAGGTCGTCTGCCAGGACTGCGGCCTCGTGGTCGACGAGGACAACATCGACCGCGGGCCCGAGTGGCGCGCGTTCGACGCCAGCGAGCGCGACGAGAAGAGCCGCGTCGGCGCCCCGACGACCAACATGATGCACGACAAGGGGCTCTCGACCAACATCGGCTGGCAGGACAAGGACGCCTACGGCAACAGCCTGTCCAGCCGCCAGCGGCAGAAGATGCAGCGGCTCCGCACCTGGAACGAGCGGTTCCGCACGCGCGACTCCAAGGAGCGCAACCTCAAGCAGGCCCTCGGGGAAATCGACCGGATGGCCTCGGCGCTCGGACTCCCGGACAACGTCCGCGAGACCGCCTCGGTCATCTACCGGCGCGCGCTCGACGAGAACCTCCTCCCCGGCCGCTCCATCGAGGGGGTCTCCACCAGCGCGCTGTACGCCGCCGCCCGCCAGGCGGGCACGCCGCGCTCGCTCGACGAAATCACGCAGGTCTCCCGAGTCGAGAAGGACGAGATCGCCCGCACCTATCGCTACGTGGTCCGGGAGCTGAAGCTGGAGATCCAGCCGGCGGACCCGGAGAGCTACGTGCCCCGGTTCGCCTCCGACCTCGACCTGAGCGACGAGGCCGAGCGCCGGGCCCGCGAACTGCTCCAGTCCGCGAAGGAGGCCGGTATCCACTCCGGGAAGTCCCCAGTCGGACTCGCCGCGGCCGCGGTGTACGCCGCGTCGCTGCTCTGCAACGAGAAGGTCACGCAGAGCGAGGTCAGCGAGGTGGCGAACATCTCCGAGGTCACCATCCGCAACCGGTACCACGAACTGCTCGAGGCCGAGGACGGCCTCGCGGCCTGAACACTCCTCTCCAGCGGCGACCGGGAACCCGAACGGATTAAACGGGGCCCCGTCAACCGTCGGGCGATGGCGGTACCGACGGTCGCGGCGTTCACCGACACGTACCTGCCGACCGTGAACGGCGTCACCTACACCGTGAGCACGTGGCGCGAGCGGTGGGGCAGTCGTGGCGGTCGCATGCACGTCGTCTATCCCGACGCCGCGGACCACCAGCCAGCGTCGACCGAACACCCCGTCAGGAGCGTCGCGTTCCCCTACTACGAGGGGTTCCGCGTCGGTGTTCCGGGCGTACCCACGGCCGTCGAGCGTGACGATGTGGATATCGTCCACGCGCACACGCCCTTCCTCCTCGGCCTGGGCGGCGCCCGCTTCGCCCGGAACGAGAGCCTCCCGCTGGTCGCGTCCTACCACACGCCCACGGCCGAGTACGCGGACTACATCACCGACGGCCGGCTGGCCGACGCCGTCGAGCGCGTCGCCCGGCGCTACGAGCGCTGGTATCTCGACCGGACCGACACCGTGGTCGTCCCCTCCGAACCGGCCCGCGAGCACCTCACCGATATCGGCGTCTCGGCGCGGATCGAGGTGGTGCCCAACGGCGTCGACGTCGACCGGTTCCGGCCGGTCGACACCGACGCGTTCCGTACCCGTCACGACCTCGACGACGGGTACCTGCTCGGGTACACCGGCCGCCACGGCTACGAGAAGGACCTCGATGTCATCCTGGATGCCGTCGACGGGTTCCGCATCGACGGTGAGCGACCCACGGTCGTGTTCGGTGGTGACGGACCCGCCCGGCAGGGCCTGATGGCCCGTGCGGAGACCATCGACGCCGACGTGCGCTTCCTCGGTTTCCTCGACCGCGAGGAACTGGCGGCGTTCTACACCTCGCTCGATGCCTTCCTCTTCCCGAGCCCGGTCGAGACGCAGGGGCTGGTCGCGCTGGAGGCCAACGCCTGCGGGACCCCGGTCGTCGGCGTCGATAGCGGCGCGCTGGCAGAGACGGTCGACGAGGGCGAAACCGGGTTCCACTTCGAGCCCGGGGACGTGGACTCCTTCCGGGAGGCCATCCGGTGGACCATCGCGGACCGCGACACCCTCTCCCGGACCTGCCTCGACCGGCGCGACGCTATCAGCGTCGAACACGCGGTGGACACGCTCGATGAGCTCTACCGGGACACGCTGGACCGGCACTGACGGCGGGAGCTACCTGTCAGGGCGGACGATAGCATCAGTCAGCCCACGCTGTGTGTCGACAGGAGCGGCCGCTGGAACAG
The DNA here is from genome assembly GCF_024298885.1 of Haloglomus halophilum. GTDB lineage: Archaea > Halobacteriota > Halobacteria > Halobacteriales > Haloarculaceae > Haloglomus > Haloglomus halophilum. Next base: position 3,784,439 of record NZ_CP101166.1, on the reverse strand, counting down.
ATGTGAACGGAAGAGGCGAGGGGGAGTGGGGCCGGTGGATGATGCGTCGGGGGCCGGGCGACCCGACGCGTTGTGGCGGGCGCGTTGTTGTTGTCGCCCTCACGACGAGAAAAGCGTCGTTTGGGCATCTGGTCGTTGCTCCCCGTTGTATATAAAATCTCGCTTCGGTGATGGGCGGTTCGGCCCCCGATTTCCGACGTGTCGGCCAGTCGTCGGACGCGTGTCGGGTGCGGGACGGCTCAGTTCGGGTGGCGCCGGTCCTGGAGCGCCGGGAACTCGTCGCGAACCTCGCGGACGCGCTCGGGGTCGACCTCGGCAGTGACGAGCGCGGGCTCCTCGCCCGAGGACGCCAGCGGCGTGCCCCACGGGTCGTACACCGTCGAGCGCCCCACGAGCCGGTCGTCGCCGAACTCGGCGCTCCCGTTGGCGGCCGCCACGTAGCAGAGGTTCTCTACCGCCCGGGTTCGCGGGAGCAGCTGCCAGTGCTCGACGCGCGGGTACGGCCACGCGCTCGGGACCGCGACGAGGTCGACACCCCGGTCGACGAGGTCGCGATACAGCTCCGGGAACCGGAGGTCGTAGCACGTCGTCATCCCGACGGTGAGGCCGCCGAGGTCCGCGACGCCGAGCGACTCGCCCGGCGTCAGTAGGTCCTGCTCGGCTGAGCCGTAGCCGAACAGGTGGTGTTTCCGGTAGATTGCTCGGCGCTCGCCCGTACGGTCGAACAGGACGGCGGTATTGGCGTAGCCGTCCGTCTCGGGGACTGCAGCGTCCGTTTCGGCGGCCGTCGCCGCGAGGTCCTCGACGAACGTCCCCGCGAGCACGGCGCAGTCGTGGTCGGCGGCGACCGCCGCCATCCGGGTCATCGTCTCGCCCGCCAGGGACTCCGCGGTGCGGGCGTACGAGTCGAACGCGAAGTAGCCGACGGTGAACATCTCCGGCAGGACGACGAGGTCGCTGCCGCGGTCGGCCGCACGCTCGATGGCCGCGACGGCGCGCTCGACGTTGCCGTCGACGTCCGCACCCTCGAGCGAGACTTGTGCGCACGTCACCGTCCAGGTGTCGGTGTCAGCGTCGCCCACCCCGGCGTCGGTGCGTGGGCTCATGGTCCCGGCGCCAGCCCGAGGTCGGCGCGGATGGCCGCCTCCAGGTTCTGGAGTTCCCCGTCCAGCTTCCCCTTGAAGTAGCGCTCGACGCCGGGCACCTTGCCGTCGACGACGAAGCGATTGATGAGCCGTGTTCCCCCGTCGTCGGTCGGTTCGAGGGTGTGCTCCCCCTGCACGTTCATCGCCTTCGACCGGCCGACGAACTCGACGTAGGACGGCTCGTCGACGCGGGTGTCCTCGGTCTCGACGGCGATGGTCCGGTCGGTGTACGGGATGGGGAGCGCGACGTGCCAGATGGCGGTGTGGTCGCCGGTCACCTCGAACTCCTCGACGACGCTGATGGGCTCGGCCCGCTTGCGCGGGTCGGCGATGAAGGCCCACACGTCGGCCGGCGGCGCCGCGAGGTCGAAGGTACGCTCGACGCGGACGGTCATACGGTCATGTCGGGCCGTCGGTAGAAAAGCGGGACGGTACGACGGCCGTGGGTGGTCAGCCGGGTCGTCACTCGGGGGTGACGCGCCACGTGGTCGAGCGCGCCCGGCCCCACTTCTCGATGTCGACGTCCTCGGACTCCTCGGCGAGGCGTGGGAGTCTCGCACCGACCTGCTTGGCGGTCAGTCCGACCTTCGTGGCGATGTTCTTCGCCCGGAAGTAGCGCTCGCCCCCGGAGACGCTGTCGCGCAGATAGGACAGGATGCGCTCGTCCTCCTCGCTCATCTCGCTCATGGGAACACGTAGGCGCGGGACGGACTTAACGGTTGTCGGTTCGTGTCATACGTTCCGGATATCGGGAGGCAGGATGCGTGCTGCCGGGAGTTGTCCTGGGACGTTCAGCTGTAGACGTGAACGGCGGCGACCGCAAGTGCCCCGCCGAGCATCGCGACGGCGAAGGCGATTCCCGAGCCGAGCTGGTCGTGGGCGATGGCCGTGAGGAACATGCCGAGCGCCGCGACGAGGCCGAGCGCGACGAAGAGGACACTCAGCCCCACGGACTTGTCGGACGTGGCCGTAGATTCCATACCCGAGCGTCCGTCGGGGCCCACTTGAGACTGCCGTTTCGCCCGACCGGGCGTGGCGGCCGGTATAACGGCCCTGTGATGTCCGGCAGTGGCCTTTCGCTCGTCCCCGTGGCACGGACACCCATGACCGAGGCGACGGTGACCACCGGCCACGCCGACAGCGACGGAACGGACTGGCTCGCCGGGCGCCGACTGGACTGGCTGGTGACCGCCTGCGTCTGCTGGGGGACGGCCGGACTCGTCCTCGACGTTCGGTCCCACGTCGAGGGGTTCAGCTTCGCGGAGGAGGGCTTCCTCACGCCGGAACACGCGGTCATCTACTCCGGGTTCCTCGCCGTGGCCGGCCTCCTCGCGGTGGTCGTCCAGCGGGAACGCTGGCGCGGCGCGGACTGGCGGGAAGCGGTTCCGACGGGCTACGGCCTCGGACTCGTCGGGCTCGTCCTGTTCGCGCTCGCCGGGCCGGGCGACGCGCTCTGGCACGCGACGTTCGGCTCGGAGGCGAACGTGGAGGCGCTCGCCAGCCCGACCCACCTCGCGCTCGCGTCCGGAGGCGTCCTCTTCTGTACCTCCCCACTGCGGGCGACGCTCGCACGAGTGCACGACGGCGCGGAGCCACGAGGCTGGCTCGCCACCGGGCCGCTCGTGCTGACCAGCACGCTCGCCGCCGTCGTCGTGACGGTGTTCACGGTCTACGCCCATCCCGCCTTCCTGCTCGCGGGCGAGGGCGGCGTGAGCGCGGCCCACGGCCTCTCGGGCATCCTCTTCCACGCCGCACTCGTCGCGGCCGTCGTCCTGTTCCTCTCGACGCGGGTCACGCTCCCTGCTGGCGCCGTGACGCTGCTCGTCGTGGTTCCGGCAGGTGCCGTCGCGTGGCTCGGCGGGCACGTCTGGCTGATTCCGTGGTACCTGGCTGCCGGACTGGTCGCGGAGGTGGCCGCGACGCTCGCCCGGCGCCGTCTCGACCACCGCCGCTGGCCACCTCTCGTCGGCGCCGTGACGCCGGGCGCGTTCGTCGCGGTGCACTTCATCGCGCTGGCTGCCCGTGGGTCCCTCTCGTGGACGGTCCACCTCTGGGTCGGGGCCGTGTTCCTCGCCGCGGTGGTCGGGGGATTCCTCGGCCTGCTGAGCGCGCCCCGGCCGGGACCGCACGGAGGCGCCGCGGACTGAACGAAACGTCAGCGAGACGGGGGCAGAAGGTTGATACGCGGGCCACGACTCCGGCCGATATGATGGACGACCGTGCCATAGCACGGGTGAAGGCCGTCGTCGCCGCGCTGGGCGTGTTGACGGCCAGCGTCGGTGGGGCCTTCGCCCTGGGTCTGGTGGGTGCGCCGTCGGTCGTCGACGTGGAGAACCGGTTCGGCGACGTGAACGACGAGCGGACGATGATCCTGACCGACCTGGTGGTGAACAACCCCAACCCCATCGGGGTCCGACTGGGCGGCTCGACGGTCAACTACACCGTCTACATGAACGACGTCGAGATTGCCCACGGGTCGAAGGCGGGACTCGACGTGGACTCGGGCAACACCACGCTCCCGTTCCGCACCCGGATGCGCAACGACCGTATCCCGCCGTGGTGGGTCTCGCACATCCGCAACGACGAGGTGACCAACGTCACCATCGACGCGACGGTGCAGACCTCGGTGCTGGGCAACCGCTCGTTCGACCTGAACCAGCGCAAGCAGGTCGAGACGGATATCATCAGCGCGTTCGCCTCGGATGAGACGCGGCCGGTGAACGGCCCGGAGAACCCGCTCTACTCCAACCCGGTCCTCTACATCAACCGGACGGACGCCGAGTGGGGGCAGGTCGACCGCCAGGAGACGCCGATTCCGATGGAGTTCGTCGTCTACAACCCGCAGCTGAAGCCCTACACCATCACGGAGGTCGGCTACGACATCACGATGAACAACATCTCGATGGGCTCCGGGGCGACCGACGAGACCTACGTCATCCCGGGCGAGAGCACCGAGACCCTCCGCACGACCCCGACCATCGACAACGGCAACCTCGACGAGTGGTGGGTCTCGCACCTCCAGAACGACCAGGAGACGACGCTTCGCATCGACTTCTACGCGAAGGTCGAGCTCCCGACCGGGAACGAGATCCGCGTCCCGCTCGACCGGATGACGTACGTCCAGGAGTTCGAGACGGACATCTTCGGCACCAAGAACGAGTCGGGCGACACCACGGGTTCGACCCCGACGCCCACCCCGGCGTCGGGTGGTGGGGAGTCCGGTGCCGGTGCCGCCACCGCGACCCCCTCGCCGACCGAGGCGACCGGCGGACTGGTCGGTGACGAAACCTCGACGAGCGCCCCCGGTGCGACCCCTGCCGCGACACCGACGGAGCCACAGGGCCCTACCGCCACCTCGACCGACGACGGCGGCCTCATCGGGGCCGTGATGCGAGTGGTTCCCATCGGGGCATGACGGGATTCTAGCCGAATATTCGACATTGTTCGGTTGATTCTCTGATATGGTTCGAAATATCTGATTGCAGATTCTATCGGCGTGCTGACGACGATAACGACCTCTCTGCACACCTCCCCGCTCCACCGCCTCGCCGCCCACAAGGGTTTGACCGCGCCGCCCCTACGACGGGTATGGTCGAGATGGACCTCCACCTGCTGGACCGTGGGACGATCATGTCGGACCGGAACTTCGCCATCGACGGGACGACGGCGGCGACCTACTCGAACCGGAATCCCGATTCCGACTACGGCGAGTTCGCCGTCTGGAACCTGCTCGTCGACCACCCCGACGGGACCATCCTGTGGGACACCGGGTCGCACCCGGAGGCCGGCGACGGCTACTGGCCGGAGCCGCTGTTCGAGGCGTTCGCACACCCCGACGCGGGCGAGCGGGACCTCGAAACGGCCCTCGGTGACGTGGGCTACGCGCTCGACGACATCGACATCGTGGTCCAGAGCCACCTCCACCTCGACCACGCCGGCGGGCTCTACGAGTTCGCCGGCACCGACGTTCCCGTCTACGTCCACCAGCGCGAGGTGGAGTTCGCCTACCTCTCGGCGAAGACGCCGGCCGGCGCGAACGCCTACCTCGCGAGCGACTTCGACCACGACCTGAACTGGCAGGTCGTAGCGGGCGAGCGCCAACTCGTGCCGGGCTTCGAGCTGCTCCACCTCCCGGGCCACACGCCGGGTCTGCTCGGCGCACGACTCGATACGGACGCCTACGGCACCGTCCTCGTCGCCGGCGACGAGGCGTTCCTGCGCCCCAACTACGAGGACGAGGCGCCGATGGGGCAGTCACTCACGACGAGCAACGCCGACTGGCGGGAATCGCTCCGCCGGCTGAAGGACATCGAGCGCCGGACGGACGCGACCGTCCTGTACGGGCACGACCCCGAGCAGGCCGCGTCGCTCCGCGACGAGTGGCACTGAGAGAGATAGAGAGACCGTCCCGGTGTCCCATCCGGGGCCTCGTACCGCCGCGAACCGCTCCGGTCAGCTCCGCGCCGGCAACCACTCGGCGGGCAGCGTCTCGACCCCTCGGCCGCGGGCCTCGGTGCCGCCGAGACCGCTTCGGAGTTCGACCTGGCCGTCGAACAGCTGGGCGAACGTCCGGACCGTCCGCCCGTCGTGGGCGCCGTCGTCGACGAGGTACATCCCCAGGCCGTTCGCGCTCGCGATCTGCGTGCTCAGCACGGAGAAGAACCGGAAGGCCTCCCGCGTCTCGTTGTAGAGGAGGAGCGAGGTCAGCGAGTCCACCGCGACGACCGGGCGGTCCGCGTCGCCGAGGAACCTCGAGACGGGGATACCGATGCCCGTCAGGTCGGCCGGGGAGTTCACGGACACGGCGTCCTCCGATTCCGGGCCCGGCGTGCAGTCGACGACCGACACCGGGTCCGGGACGGGCATCCGACCGGGGCCGCGGGCGGCCGAGATGAGGAGGGTGTCGCGGCCGGCGTCGGCAGCCGCCTCGAGCGCGTCGAAGGCGACACCGCTCTTTCCGACCATCGGCTCGCCGACGACGGCGATGTTACTGCCCGAGGCCGTCGCCAGGCGGGCCGGGGCCGCGTGGGCGATGGGGTCCGTCGAGGTCGTGGGCTGGGACATGGGTACGGGGTGGCGTACCTGAATCGATGGCATCCTCCACTTAATGGATTCTGACAAGAGCATCAAAAGGTGCGGCAGCGGCGCTCAGGTAGCAGTTCTCGTCCAGGTGGCCGAAAGAGCCTCCGTAGGGCACCGCCGGTCAGTCCGCGTCGCCGGCCGCCGCCGATGACGGTGGCGTGTCGCCGCTTCGGGCGGTCGTGCCGCCGCCACCGAACAGTCGCGCCCAGACGACGAGTGCCGAGGGCAGGACGAGCAGCGAGGCGACGAAGGCGTAGATGACGCTCAGCCCCGTGAGGATGCCGAACTGGCCGATGGCGGGGAACACCGACAGGACCAGCACGCCGATGCCGAAGACGGTGGTCAGCATCGAGCCGGCGAGCGCCCCGCCGGTCCCCCGCACCGTGCGGTCGAGTGCCTCGTACAGGTCCCGCTGCCTGTACTCGTCCGCGAACCGGTGGGTGACGTGGACCGAGTAGTCGATGCCCAGCCCGATGGTGATGGCGAGGATGGTCGCCGTGAAGGCGTTGAACGAGATGCCGAACACGCGCATCGACCCGGCGACGAACGACACCGTGACCACGATGGGGACGAGGTTGGCGATGCCGAGCGAGGGTTTGCCCTCGAGCACCCAGTAGACCAACAGGAGGAAGACCGCGGTCCCCCCCAGCGCGATGATCAGCGAGGTGAGCGCGGAGTCGAGGATGAGGCCGGAGATGGCCTCGAACACGACGGTCGAGCCCGTGGCGGTCGCCCGGAACGAGGTGCGTGGCCGCTCCATATCGGCCGCGACGGACCGGGCATCCTCGGTGATCTCGCTCTGTGTGGCGTCGGCCTTGACGCTGTAGACCAGCCGGGTGGAGCGCCGGTCGCCCGTGATGTAGCGCAGCGCCTGCCCACGGACCGGCGAGTCCTCGGCCGTCAGCGCGGCGTACACCGCCGGCAGGTCGTCGTCGGGGACGCCGTTGCCGTTGCGGTCGTTGCGTTCGACCAGCTTCCGGAACTCCTCGTCCCGGGCGGCGTACTCGTCGATGACGGTGATGATGGAGGTCGCGTCGGCACGACCGCCCTGGCGGACGAACGCGTCGGGCGGGTCGTCGCCGGCACGGTACAGCACCTCCAGCGACTGGTCCTGGCGCATCGGCCCCTCGACGTACACCGTCACGGTGTCGGACTGGCTCGACTCGAAGTTCTCCTGGAGGAAGTTGGTCAGGGCCGTCACGGTGTACTCGGAGGGCTTGAACGGCTCCGGGAGCGCCATCAGGTAGTCCGGGTTCTCCTCCGGCGGCAGGAAGTCCTCGTTCGAGAAGGTCGTGTCGACGCCGGTCGCGTGGTAGGCCATCCCGCCCGTCGCGAGCAGGGCGACGACGAGGAAGACGGCGGGGGCCCGCTTCGCGATGAAGACACCCCCCGAGAGCGCCCTGCCCAGCCGTGAGCCCTCCGCGCCCAGGGGCGTCGTCGAGAACGTCGGGATAGGGTACTTCTGCCGGGAGCGGTCCAGCAGCACCTTCGCCGCGGGGAGGAACACCCCGAAGATGAGGAAGGTGAACACGATGCCGACGGCGGCGACGATGCCGAAGTCCCGGATCGGTGGCAGCGCCGACGTGAGGTTGGCCGAGAAGCCGATGACGGTCGTCCCGGTGACGATGAAGAAGGCGACCAGCAACTGGTCGGTCGTGATGCGCATCGCCGGGCCGATATCGGCGCCCGCCACCCGTTCCTCGCGATAGCGGTTCACCGCGTGGATGCCGAAGTCGATGCCGACCGCCAGCAACAGCGGTGGGATGGTGATGAGAATCTGGTTGAACGGGATGCCCGCAAGCCCCATGAACCCGAACGTCCAGATGAGCCCCATCGCCAGCGCCACCATCCCCAGCAGGAGATCCGCGAGGTCCCGGTAGGAGATGATGAGGAACAGGAGGATGAACAGCACCGCGGCGGGCACGACGATGATGAGCGAATCACCGATGACGTTGGCGAACTCGGCCGAGATGATGCCGGACCCGAAGACGATCATCTCGCCGCCGACGCTCCCGACGACGTAGTCCGTCCGGAGCTGGAGCGGCGTCAGGGGGCTGGAGCCACCCTGTCCCGCGGAGGCCGAGAGCCCGGCCGGGACCTCGTGGGTGACGACGCCGATGGTGGCGCCGGCCGACGCCGAGCCGCGGTTGAAGTCGTTCGAGAGGAGCCCCACGAACCGGGGGTTCCGGTCGGCAGCCGTCCGGACGGCCTGGTCTATCTCACGCGGCGTGGCCCGCTCGACCGCGCGGAGCTGCTGCTCGGTCGTTCGGGCCTGTGGGTCCAGCGTGGTCGCCACGATGGTCGCGGCCGAGGCCGTCGAGGTGACCCGGAGCTCATCGTGGTCCTCGACGCGGTTCTGAGCCTTCAGCATCCGCAACAGCCCCCTCTTCGAGAGCACGTTCTCGCCGCGCTGGATGAGCTGTGTGCTCCCGGTGTCGGTCGTGAACGCGCTCGTCTCGAACTCGTCTTGCACCTCCTCGAACGCCACCTGCGCGGGCACGTCCTGGGTGAACCCCTCGGTTCCGGCGTCCGTGGAGACGGCGCCGAGCCCGGCCCCGAACACCAGTGTCAGGACGAGGAACGCCCCGACAACCCGCCTGGGATGGTTGACGATCTGGTGGTCCGCCGCGTCGACGAACCGCTGGTAGTCGACGGGGCCGCTCATTCCCGTCGCCCGACGAGGCCCAGCCCGACCGCGGCCAGGCCGCCCAGCGAGAGCACGACACCGAGGCCGACACCGGCCCCGCCAACGCCGCCGGGGACGGCGAACGTGGACAGCAGCCCGCCGCCGCTCCGCTCGGTCACGTCGATGGCGACCTGGTAGCTGTCGGAGACCTTCGTGTCACCGTCCGGTTCGTCGTACTGGAAGTCCAGCGAGACGGGGTACGGCTTCGCGATGGCGTCACCGCTCGCGGAGATGCGGAAGGTCAGCGTCGCCGTCTCGCCGGCGCCCAGCCCTTCGACGAAGGCCTCGTCGTTGCTCGCGCTGATGGGGGCGTCGGCGAACAGCTTCGCACTCACCGCGGTCAGGGGTTCCTCGCCCTCGTTCGTGACCTGCATCTCGATGGTCTCCGACGACCCGGCCGCGACGGCCGCGTCCGTGTCGACGGAGAACGTATCACGCTGCTGGGCCACGGTGCCGCGGGCGTACAGCGGGTCCGAGGTCACGGTGTCGTCACCGGCCGTGTCGTAGCGCAGCCGGTAGGCGAACTGGCGCGGCCCCTCGCGGGCCTCCGAGGAGACCTCCACGTCGTAGCGGAAGTCGACGCTGGCGTTCTCGTCGAGGTCGCCCAGCGCGTACTCGCGCTCGGCGGTCACGACGTTGGCCGGTGGCTCCAGCACCAGGACGGCGTTCTCGATCTCCCTGGGCCCCTCGTTGACGAACGTGCCGGTCAGCTGGCCCTCCTCACCGACCCGGAGGCTCGTCTCGTGGCTGGCGAGGTCGAAGGACTGCTCCTCCGCCGGCGTGATGCCGAACGTCCCGACATCCACCTGTTCGGTCCGGTCGGCGGGGGAGGTGTACGAGATGGTCGCGTCGACGGCGTAGCTGCGTCGCTCGGCGGACGGGGCGAACTGCGTCTCCACCTCGGCTCGCTCGATCTCGCCCGCTGGCCACCTCCCGATGTGGACGCGGGCGGTCCGGGCCCCACCGAAGGTCAGCGCCGCGTTGTCCGATTCGAGTCGTACCGTCGCGTCCTCGAGTGTCCGGTTACCTTCGTTGGTGAACAGGAGGACGGTCGAGTCCGTATCACCGACGGAGGCCCCGGTGGCGGCCGATACGACGGTGAACCGCTGCTCCGGGTCCGGAGCGACACCTGTCGAGAGCGTCGACTGCCTGGCGTTCCCGTCGGCGTCCTCGTAGTCGACGGTCGTCCGGAGCGCGAGCGACCGGTTCGTCGCGCTCTCGGCCACGGTGGCACCGACCGAGACCGTCCGGCGCTCGCCCGGCGCCCATCTTCCCACGTACGACTCGGTCGTCCCCGACCCGCCGAACGTCAGCGCGGCGTTCGTGGACTGCAGGGAGAGCGACGCGTCAGAGGCCACCTCGTTCCCGACGTTCGCGACCGTGACGTTCACCGTCCCCGGGCCGCCGATGGGGGCGTTCGTCTCCGTGTCGACGACCTCGAAGCGGGCGGCCTCCTCGACGGTCACCTCGACGGTGAACTCCTTCGTCCGGTGCTCCTCCCCGTACCTGTTGACGGGTGCGCCGGGGATGATGTCGTAGTAGTCGTACTCGACCGCCACGTCGAACTCGTACGTGCCGGGCTCGGCGTCCTCGGGGACGCTGACCTGGACGGGGACCGAGCGAGCGCCTTCGGGCATCGACCCGACGGCCACCTCGTCGGTCTCGACCTCGATGGGGTTGTTCTTCGTCGCCGGGTCGACCCGGACGACGGTTCCGCGCGCCGTCGTGACGACCTGTTCCTTGCCGGCGAGGGCCTGGCTGGTCGCACCGATCTCTACATCCCCGCTGTTGACCAGGGTCAGGTCGAGCGTCGTCGTGCCACCGGGCTGTACGGTGTCGTCCGAAAGTGTGACCGAGATATCCGGTTTGCCACGGACGAACGCCGACGCGGGTGCGGCGAACGCGGCGACCATCGAGAAGACCAGTACCAGGGCGAGCAGGACGCGTAGCGCACGCGTCACGCGGGAGGAGTCGGAACTCATTGCTCTGCAGGACACACGGAGGGTATTTAACAGCCAGTAAACAACTGAATAGTTAGTAAGTATTCTACTGCCGTACGGTCGGGTCGTTGTCGGGCGACGCGAACGGGGGATACAGCAACCGATACGAGGTTGAAAGAGCTGGACAGGGCGTGCGGGACCGGGATCGCCCGCGTCGGTCGGGGGACGGGTGCTCTCGGCCCAGAGGGGTCGCTACTGCTCGATGAGGCCGTAGGCGCCCTCGAGATACTCGATGAGCCAGTCCACGGTGTCGGGATCGTACGTCCAGAAGCCGTAGAAGGCCCGTGACTCGCGTTCCTCGGCGAGCAGGGCACACTTGTTCACGTCGACCCCGTTGCCATCGTAGACGACGAACCAGGACTTCGCGATCTCGTCGGAGCGCTCGACGTGGATAGTCAGATCGGTGTCGTGTTCCGGGACCTCGGTGTCCGGGCAGGCGTAGGCGTGGACATCGAGGTCCTCACGCGAGGCCAGCCGAGTGTACACCTCCATCTGGTCTGAGAGGATAGAGAGCTGCTGGAAGCCGGCGTGGAGCGACCCCTCACCGAGCCGCCAGGCGCGGTCCTCGATCTCCCGGGAGGCCGCCACCATCTGCCGAGTGTCGTAGGAGGTGAACATCGTCTCGTCGAGATGGTCGAGGATGGGATGGCGGACCTCGCTGTCCAGTTCCGCCCCCTCACCACGTGGCGCCGAGAGCACGTCGTCGACGCTGGTGGCGGTCACGAACTCGTCTTCCCCCTCGGCCCGCTCGCTGGAGAGCACGACGAACGAGCCGGGACGCCCGCTCTCGGACCGGTCCCCGACGACCGTGAGGTTGCGGTCGCGGAACTGCTCCCGGACGGCCTCGACGGTCTCCTCGTCGGTGTTGAAGACCGTGAGGCGTTTCTCGTGGTCCTCCACACCGGATATCAGTTCGGTGAGGGACATTACTCGTCAAACGGGGGGACGACAGTTTCGGTTTTAAAACTTCTCCCAAATCACCTAGAATCCACGGTCGGTCGGCGTGCAAATCGGTCCCTCATCGCCGTTCCGTCACGGGAAAGTCACGAACTTTCGTGTGCTACCACGGCGCAAACGCTTTTCACCTCTCCCGGCAAATCTCGCACCAAGGCGCCTCCGGGCGCATGGTATCATGACAGGAGAAATCGTCTGGCGTATCGCGGGTGGTTCCGGTGACGGGATCGACTCGACCAGCCAGAACTTCGCGAAAGCACTGATGCGGTCCGGCCTCCACGTGTTCACGCATCGCCACTACCCCTCGCGGATCCGTGGTGGCCACACGTACGTTGAGGTTCGGGCCGACGACCAGCCGGTACGGGCCCGTGGTGACGGCTTCAACTTCCTGCTGGCGCTAGGTGACTCGTTCGCCCGCAACCCGAAGGAACACGCCTACTACGGGAACGAGCAGGCCAAGCCGCTCGCCGAGAACCTCGACGAACTCCGGGATGGCGGGGTCGTCGTCTACGACGAGGGCCTGCTGGACGCAAGCGTCATCGAGGACTTCGAGGCGCGTGCCGAGGAGCACAACTGGCACGTCTACCCGATGGACCTCCGTGGGATGGCCCGCGACCAGGGCCGCGAGGTGATGCGCAACACGGCCGGTGTGGGCGTGACCTGTGCGCTGCTTTCCTACCCGCTCGAACCCATCGAGAAGCTGATGGAGGACCGGATGAGCGGCGACGTGCTCGAGGCGAACCTCGAGATACTCGAGTACGCCGCCGAGCAGGCCAACGAACTGGAGCACACCCACGACCTCCGGATGCCCCAGGGCGAGCACGACGCCGAGCAGGCGCTCGTCTCCGGCTCCAACGGCATCGCCTACGGCGCCATCGACGAGGGCTGTCGGTTCGTCGCCGGCTACCCGATGACGCCGTGGACGGAGGTGTTCACCCTGCTCAGCCAGCACCTGCCCGACATGGGCGGTATCGCCGAGCAGGTCGAGGACGAGATCGCCGCGGCCGCGCTGGCGCTCGGGGCCTCACACGCCGGTGTCAAGTCACTCTCGGGCTCCTCCGGTGGTGGGTTCGCGCTCATGTCCGAGCCGCTGGGACTCGCGGAGATGACCGAGACGCCGCTCGTCCTGGTGGAGGCGACCCGCGCGGGCCCCTCGACCGGGATGCCGACGAAGACCGAGCAGGGCGACCTCGAACACGTCCTCTACACGAGCCAGGGTGACTCCTGTCGCGTCGTCTTCGCGCCGGGCAACCAGCGCGAAGCCTACGAGCAGACCCGGCTCGCGTTCGAACTCGCCTACGACTTCCACCTGCCCGCCATCGTCGTCTACGACCAGAAGCTGTCCGGCGAGCTGCGCAACGTCGACGCCGAGTTCTTCGACCGGGAGCCGTCGCCGGACCTCGGGAAGACGCTCACCGAGGAGGAACTCGCGGAGGCGGCCCACTACGCCACGGGCACGTTCGAGCGGTTCCAGCACGACCCGCCGGAGGGTGATGGGGTCGCGCCGCGCTCCATCCCGGGGCAGGCCGACGGCCGCTACCTCGCCTCCGGCAACGAGCACCACCCCACCGGCCACATCTCGGAGGACCCCGACAACCGGGTCGCCCAGATGGACCGGCGGATGCGGAAACTGGCGGCCATCCGCGAGCGCCTCGACGAGCGCGAGAGCAACCAGGTGCGCCACGGGGCGACCGACGCCACCGTCGGCGTGATGACCTACGGCTCCAACCAGGGCACCGTCCACGAGGCCGTCGACCGGCTCGTCGACGACGGGCACGACGTGGCCTCGCTCTCGGTCTCGGACCTGATGCCGTTCCCTGACGGAGACATCCGGGAGTTCCTGGACAGCGTGGAGACCTGCCTCGTCGTCGAGATGAACGCGACGGGGCAGTTCCGCGGCCTCGTCCAGCGCGAACTCGGCGCCTACGGCGACATCCTGCACAGCCTCCTCAAGTACAACGGCGAGCCCTTCGAGCCCCACGAGATCGTGGAGGCCGTCGAGGGCCTCGGCAGCGGTGACCCCGCGACCGCGTCCACGCGCTACGTCCCCGCGGGGAGCGACTGAGATGAGCTTCACACCACTCCACCAGCACGACGACGAGACCGAGCGGGAACCGACCGACCGGGAGGCGTTCACGCCTGGTATCGAACCGCAGGCCACCTGGTGCCCCGGCTGTGGCGACTTCGGCGTCCTGAAGGCGCTGAAAGGGGCCATGGGTGACCTGGGCTACACGCCCGAGGAGGTACTGCTCGTCACGGGCATCGGCTGCTCGGGCAAGCTCTCCTCGTACTTCGAGAGCTACGGCTTCCACTCCATCCACGGCCGCTCGCTGCCGGTCGCGCGGGCCGCGAAACTCGCCAACCCCGGCCTCGAAGTGGTCGCCGCGGGTGGTGACGGCGACGGCTACGGCATCGGCGGGAACCACTTCATCCACACCGCCCGCGAGAACCACGATATGACGTACATCGTGTTCAACAACGAGATCTTCGGGCTGACGAAGGGTCAGACCTCGCCCACCTCGCCGAAGGGCCACAAGTCGAAGACCCAGCCCCACGGCTCCGCGAAGGCGCCCATCCGCCCGCTCTCGCTCTCGCTCGTCGGGGGCGCGTCGTACGTCGCGCGCACCGCGGCCGTGAACCCGAACCAGGCCCAGGAGATACTCAAGGAGGCCATCCAGCACGACGGGTTCGCGCACGTCGACTTCCTCACCCAGTGTCCCACCTGGAACAAGGACGCCAAGCAGTACGTCCCGTACATCGACGTCCAGCAGTCCGACGACTACGAGTTCGACCACCGGGACCGCCGCGAGGCCTCCGAGATGATGCACGACGTCGAGGACGCCCTCCACGAGGGCGAGGTGCTGACGGGCCGGTTCTACCACGACCCCGACCGGCCGTCCTATCAGCAGGAGAAACGCGAACACGGCGACGTGCCCGAGGACCCGCTCGCGGAGCGCTACCACGACGACGACTACGAGTGGGAGCGCAGTTACGACCTCATGGACGCGCACAAGTGAGATCTGCATAATCTGATAATCGTCGACTTTTCTGTCATGTGGTGGAACTCTGACAGTCACGGGCGCATCTATCGACAGTATCCACGCTGATTCACCGCCAGCGCGGACGTTATACGCCACGCCGGCCTACCCGAAGGTATGTTACTCATCCGCGGGAGCGCCGGGGGGACGGCGCTGACCGGCACCCTGTACGAACCGGGAGAGGAGGCGCCGTCGTTCAAGGGTGCGCCGGACGACGGGTCCCCGTACGTCTGGGTCTGCGACGCGTTCTACGAGGTGGAGTCGGGCGGCCAGGTCCAGCAGGTCGGGGACCGCGAACTCCGTGTCGCGTTCGAGACGCCGATGCCGCGCGGGTTCGAGGACCGCGAGGCGGCCATCGAGGCCGCGAAGGAGCACGTCCGCACCCAGTTCGCGCGGCTGGGCGTCGTCGGGGACAGCGTCGAGGTGGCGGTCATCGAGAGCGCCGAGCCGCCTGAGAACTGACCGGTCGCCGGACCGGGCCTGCCCCGCCGTCGGCCCACCGACGGGCCACCTACCCCTCCAGCCCCCACTTCGCGGCCCGCTCGTCCCCGTAGTTCGTGTCCAGTTCCGAGTCGAAGGCCCGCTCCAGCGCCTCCCGCAGGGCCACCGTCTCGCGCCGCGAGATGCGTGCCAGCTGGTCGGCCTTGCGCACCGCGAGCGGCGGCCCGCGCTCGGTGGCGACGGACTTCAGGACGTGTCGGGTCAGGCGCTCGCGCAACTCCTCGTCCCGGGTGAACACGGCGGGCGACTCCACCCGGTAGACGGTGTCCGTGCGCGGGTCGTACAGCATGCAGAACGTCACCTCGTAGTCGGCCGGGTCGCGCTCGCGCTGGATGTCGTACGGGACCGAGGGTGCCGAGAGTGCGCCGTCGGTCCCCCCGCGGGAGGTGAACCAGTTCGTGAACGTCAGGCAGGAGGTGTCGCGGTCGGTCTCGTCGGTGCCGTACGTGTCGGGTGCGAGCACCTGCGAGAAGAACGCGGCGTCGTTCACCCACGGTGCCGAGCCCTCCTTCTCGCGGATGGTCCGGGTGACCTGCCGGGAGACGGGCGTCTTCACGAAGCCGATGAGCGGTACGCCCCGCTCGGCGAAGTGCTCGACCATCCGGACGTACTGGCCGATGATCTCCTGGGGTTGCTCCTCGGCGGCGAGCAGTTCCTGTAGTTCGGGGTCGCGGTCGGCCCACGTCAGCAGCCCCTTCGGGTAGACGGGCCCGTCGAGGACGAGCAGGTCGTCCACCACCTCGCGGTTGCGGTAGGCGTGCGTTATCTCGGCGAGGTAGAGCGCGAGTTCGTGAACGACGGGCGTCACCGTGCGGTCCACGCGTGGCACGTGCAGCACGCGCCCGCGGACGTATCCCTCGTCGTCCATCCGCCAGTCCTCCTCGAAGGTCGTGGTCGCGTCGTTGGTGTGGACGGCGGTCACCATCGTCCGGCCACGGTGGAGGTCCACGTCGGAGGGGACCGCGCTCATCGCGGCCTGGGCCACGTCGACGACGAGGCCGTTCTTGAAGGTGGTCGGGTTGATGGTTCCCGAGTCGAGGCCGTGTCGGGTCGGGAACGGGTCCTCGGCGAGCGCGATGTCCTCGGCGTGGACGCGCCGGCGTCGGTGCTCGCCGAGCGACTCCAGCACGACCGCACCGTCGCTCCGGAGC
Organism: Haloglomus halophilum; assembly: GCF_024298885.1. Classification (GTDB taxonomy): domain Archaea; phylum Halobacteriota; class Halobacteria; order Halobacteriales; family Haloarculaceae; genus Haloglomus; species Haloglomus halophilum. Next base: position 3,767,882 of record NZ_CP101166.1, on the reverse strand, counting down.
GGGTCGAGGAACTCGTTCCAGACGGTCTCGGCGAAGTCGCGGTGGTCCCGTTCGGCGTCCTCGCGGGACACCCGGCCCGCGAGTCGCGTGATGGCCTTGAAATGGACCGGGTCCAGGGTCATGGCGGCGGTTGGGGCGCCGGCGCACAAGAACCCCCCGAGAGCCCGGCGGAAGTGGAGTCCCCCGTTCGGGGGCCGATTCCGGACCGTGGCGGCTTTGCCTCGTGACCACCCACCGTCGGATATGCAACTGCTCGTCGCCGGCGGAGACCGCGTGGACGCCGGGAAGACGACGTTCTCGGTGGGGCTACTGGCCGAGACCGGCGCGACCGGCTACAAACCCCGCGCGGGCAACGACTACTGGTTCGACCACGACGACTACCGCCGGGCCGTCGACGACGGCCGACTCTACGGCAAGGACGCGAAGCGACTCGCGGCGGCCGCCCCGGGTGACCACCGTCCCGAGGCCATCAACCCGGTCCACCGGCTCTGGACGCCCGCGCCGGGCGCCGGGAAGGGGTTGCTCGGACAGGACGAGCGCGAGTTCCTCGTCGACCGCGTTGGCGGGATGGCGCCCGACGAGGACCCATCGTTCGTGGTGAACGCCACGGCCGACCTCCCCGACGGCCTCGCGGAGCGGCTCCCGCTCGAGGACGCGCGCCGGGTGACGGACCTCGACGAGGCGAACGCGGCGATGGCCGACCTCCACAGGCCGGCGATGGACGCCATCGGCGAGGCCGTCGTGACCGCCGACCGGGCCGTCGTCGAGTCGTACGCCGACATCGCGCGGCCGCTAGAGGGGTTCGAGCCGGACGCGGTGGCGGTGGTCGAGCCACGGCGGGCCCGTATCTACGACGGGGAACGCTACGCGAACGCCTGCGAGGTGGCCTCCGGGAGCGCTCACGAGGGGCGACTGGAGGAACGCGTCGCACACGTGATCGAGCTGCTCGAGCCCCGGGCACGCGTCGCGCTGCCGGCGCTCACGGGCGCGGAGCGCGACGACCCCGATACCGTCGCCGAGGCGTACGGTCCGGCGTACGAGGCGTTGCTGGCGACGGCGTTCGACTGAACCTCCTGGCGGCCGGGAATCGGCGTTCGATTTATCCCGTGACTCCGACATATGCCGCCGTATGGTCACGTACCTCATCGGAACGGACGGTCGCTCGGCGAGCGAAGCCATCTGTGCCAACCTCGAGGCGGACGGCCTCGGGCCGGACGACCGCCTCGTAGTCGTCAACGTCCAGATGACCGACGATGTCGACCACATCCGGGCTGGCGAGGCCGCACTGGAGGTGTTCGAGGACCGCTTCGCGGACGGCCCGGAGGTGGAGGTCCACCAGCTCAACCGAGGGAAGGCCCCCTCGCGCGAACTCGTCGACTACGCCGACAGGGTCGATGCCGACCGGATGGTCATCGCGCTGCGCCGGCACTCGCGCACCGAGCGCGTCATCTTCGGGAGCGTCGCTCACTCGCTCCTCCAGCGCGTCACCATCCCCATCACGCTCGTCCCGCTCGACGAGGGGGCCGACTAGGAGGCCTGACCCGACCCGCGCGGAGTGCCCGCTGGCTGCCGGCATCGGGGCCGAGAAAGAGCTACCCGCTCCGGGTGCGTACACCGATGCGAGATGAGCTACATCAACGTCGACCGGCCGGGTCGGGAGGCACTGTTCGCGGTGGCGCTGGTCGTCGCGGTGAACGCGCTGGGTGCGGCACCGTCGCTGTTCGTCGGCGCGGACACCACCTGGTTCGACCGCCCCTGGTTCTTCCCGCCGACCATCGCCTTCCCGGTGGTCTGGACGCTCCTGTTCACGCTCATGGGCGTCGCGCTCTATCTGGTCTGGCGGGCCGAGGCCGACGCCCGTGACACCCGACTCGCGCTGGTGGCGTTCGCCGGCCAGTTCGCGCTCAACATCGCGTGGACGCCGGCCTTCTTCGGCCTCCAGCGCCCGGGGCTCGGCCTCGTGATAATCGTGCTCCTCTGGGTCGCCATCGTCGCCACCATCACCGCCTTCGACCGCGTGGACCGCCGCGCGGCACTACTGCTGGTTCCCTATCTCGCGTGGGTGTCGTTCGCCGCCGTGCTGAACTACGCCATCTACGCCGGGTGAGACGCGCAGAGACAAAGCACAGATGTAGCGAATTATTGATTAATATGCGGTTTTCTGAGCCAAAGGCCTGTTCTGCCTCAGGAAATCGAGACAGTACCGATCTATTGTCGGACGACCGAGTTCACATCGTCCGCGCCGCCCGCGCGGACAGTTCGATGTCCTCGTACGGTGACTGTGTGACGCTCGGGCCGTGGCCGGTGTGGAACTCGCGCAGGTCCGGGCCGACGGCCTCCAGGATGCGGTCGATGCTGTCGATGAGTACCTCCCGGTTCCCTTCGGGAAGGTCGGTCCGCCCGAAGCTTCCCCCGGCGAAGATGAGGTCCCCGGCGAACAGGACGCCCGCCTCGGGGGCGTGGAAGCAGAGGTGGTCCTCCTTGTGGCCTGGCGTGTGGATGGCGTCGTAGGAGTTGGCGCCTAGCTCGACGGTGTCGCCGTCGGCGATGCGGTGGTCGACGAGCTGGTGGTCCGGGTCGAACCCCCAGACGTCGACATCGAAGGCGTCGACTACCGCGTCGGTGTTGCCCACGTGGTCCGGGTGGGTGTGGGTGAGGACGACCGCGTCGATGTCGTCGACGAAGCGCTCGACCACGGGGACGATATCGAACTCGTTGCCCGTGTCCACGAGGACCGTCCGGCCGTCTGCATCGACAACCGACCCCTCTGGGTCGGTACCGTCGCTCATCACGTCCGCGCCGGCGACGAGGAACGCGTTGCTGGTGAAGCCACGCTGCCCCTGCGCGAGGTTCCGAATCACGCTCCACGATTGCGGGGGCCCCGGTTAAGTCGTTGCGAGTCCGTAACAGTAAGGGGGACGGCGGAGCCAGCCGCGGACATGTCCCCTGTTTCGAACCGTTTAGCGACTGCTCTCCTCCTGTGTTGTCTCGCTGCGACGGCCGGCTGTAACAGTCTCACCGGCGCTCCGTCCCCCTCGTCGGCCGAGACCCCGGCGCCGGTGCCGACCGGTGATGAACTGCCCCCCGGTGTTTCGGACTCCCGGCTGGAGAACCAGAGTGCGCTCCTCGTGGCCCACGCCGACACGCTGGCGGGCCGGAACTACACCGCCACGACCCGCCGACGCATCGATTTCACGAACGGCACCACCTACAGCCGGGTCGAGGCACGGTCGCTAGTCGCGGCCGACGACACTCACTACCTGTCCGTCTCGTACGAGGGGCGCGCCCGTGACCAACTGACGGCCCCGTCGCCGGTGGTCCGTTTCGAGGAGTGGACGAACGACTCGGTGAGCCTGGAGCGGACTCGGTACGCCAACGGAACCGTACGGTACGACCGGACGCCCGGCTTCGGGACCCCATCGAACGGCACCGGGTGGCTCGGGGGGAACGTCGAGTCCTCACCGGTCAGGGTCGAGTCCGGCTCGGACGGGGTGGTGTTGACGATGGAGCGACCGTTCGGACTGAGTATCGGTGCTACCTCTCGGGGAGCTGCCCACCACGAGGCCGTCGTCGGACCGGACGGTCGAATCCGGTCGACGAGCATCCGCTCACCCATCGCCATCGAGGGGCGGAACGCCACCATAACCAGGCAGACCCAGGTCAGGAGGGTCGATGAGACGGGCCTCTCGAAGCCGCCGTGGTTCCGGGAGGCCATCGAATCGACGGAACCCGTCGACGGGTGAACGAGACGGGTCGCCGCCCGGGAAGCCGCCCGATTCCACCATCCGTATCGCTCCTGACCGTGACCGGCGGACAGTCGCGAACGGCACTCTTTTGCCGGGGTCGCTCGAAGCCGCGGACATGAAGGAGGACCTGATGGACATCATCTGCTGTCCCCTGGACAAGCACGACCTCGACCTGGAGGTCATCCGCCGGGACGAGGACGACGAGATTCTCGAGGGCCGCCTCGTCTGCACGGAGTGTGGCGAGGAGTACCCCATCGAGGACGGCATCCCGAACCTGCTGCCGCCGGATATGCGGGACGAAGCGGCTGCCTGAGCGGCATCTGAACCGTCGACAGCTTTTCCTCGTGGCGGGGTGTCTCCCTCCCCGTGACCGACGCGACCGACAGACTCGTAGTCGATATCAACCAGGACGGCGCCCGGTCGCTGGCCGCCCCGGCCTCGGTGACCGTCGACCGGTCGTTCACCGTGGACCTCCGGAACCACGGGATGGCCACGCACGTCCATCTCCACCTCGACGACGCCCTCTCGACGGTCGCGCGACTCTCGAACGCCAACCTCTACGTCTCCAGCGAGGACTCGCGCCGTGTCCAGGTCAACGTCTTCGAGCCCGAAGACGGCGAGTACGAGCCGGTCACGGGACGGTTGAAGATCGCCATCGCGTACGGACAGGAGACACGCTTCGTCGACCTGACCATAGACCTCAGCAGCCATGAGCCCGTGAACGTTGACCCCGACCTGGCGACGCCCAACGGCGGCGGTGACGGGGCCGAACGGACCGCTGCGCGCCCGGATGGAACGGCGACGGGAACGGCGACGGACGTCTCGGGGACAGCCGGCGGCTCGTCGCCGCTGGCACGGAGCCGGACGGTGAAACTGCTCCCAGCGGTCCTGCTCGGGCTCGTCGCGGTCGGGCTCGCGGCCGCGGCCGTGGTGCCCGCGGGCACGCCGAACCTCTCGCTCGGCGGACTGGCGGTCGCGGCGGCCGTGCTGGCGGCCGCCTATCTCCTCCTCACGTGACCGACCGCCGGAGGCAAACGGTCCGGGTCCGGGTCGGGACTCAGTGTTCCTCGTCGGGCGCCTGCTCCTCGCCGGGGTCCGTCTCGACGCCACAGAGGTTCCCCTCGTCGTCGAACCGCTTCGCACGGAGGTACCGTGCCCGGTAGCGGTTCGCGCCCTCGTAGATGTCGGCCTCGCGGATGTCGTCGACCCGGCCGTCCGCGACGGCGTCGATGATGGCCTCCACCTGCTCCTTCTCGCTCGGCGTGAGCTCGAACTCGTAGGTCCGGGACTGTTCACCCTCCAGCCGGGTCCACTTGCGCGCGGCTGCCACGACCAGCGAGCAGGGCTCCCGGCACGGGAAGACGCCGTCACCGCCGTCGGCGTCGAGGTCCGTCTCCTCGTCGTACTGCCACTCGCGGCGTTTGAGACACTGGGAGTCGTCACAACACGCTTCGGCGACCCACTCGACGTGCTCGTGGCCGTCGCCGCGGTCCCACGTCTCGATGACGCCGTAGATGCCGGTCTGTCGCTCCATCGTCGGGCGCCAGTGGTCCACATCCAGGTCGCCCTCGCGTTCGAGATGCCAGTTCGCGACCGTCGCGGGGTAGATGAGGTCGAGCGCGCGCGTGCAGTCGCGTCCCGCCAGCCCGACGAAGGCCCAGCCCGTCGGGAGCGTGGGCGCGGTCTTGAGCGGTCGGTAACGGCCCCGGTCGTCGTGCTTGACCAGCTCCCGGGCTGTCAGGGGGTCCTCGTGCCGGTCGAGGTCGGGGAGCGGGGTACCGACATCGTCCTCGTGGCGGAGCTCGTAGCGACGGCCCCCGGCGCCCAGCATCGCCGTCACGGCGACCTGCCCCCACGAACGGACGATGCCCTCGCGGAGCGCGTCGTAGCGGGTCGCCACGTCCCAGTCCTCGGCGTCGCCGCTCTCCAGCCACCGGAGGAAGTCGCGGTCGGCGGGCGACCGGTCGGCCCCCTCGAAGAACCACCAGTTGTCGACGTACTCCGGGTGGTTGCTGCAGGCGTCGCGGAACTCCGACTCCGTGAGCCCCTCGCGGGTCACCTCGGGCGTCTCGAAGCGGTAGCCCGCGTCCCCGTCGCCGTCGCGGACGGCCCGGAGGCCGTCGAAGGCGACGCCCTCCTCGGCCGCCGCCACGAGCGCGGCGATGGCCCCGTCGCTCACGGTCACCCGCTCGTCGCTCGCGCTCGGCGTGTCCGGCGCGCTCACGCCACCACCCCGCCCGTCCGGCGTCGGTCCTCGGTCATGACTCGACGTACGGGTTCCCCCTGCAAGAAGGCTATCGAAGCGGCCGGACACGGCGGGGATCCAGCGGCCGGACACGGCGGGGATCCAGCGGCCGGACACGGCGGGGATCCAGCGGCCGGACGAGGCAGGGGCTCAGTCGTCGGCGGGTGGAGCCTCTGCCCCGCCGTCCTCCTCGGCGACCCGCGTGAGTTCGCGGACACGCTCGATCGCGTCACCCACGTCGGCGCCGGCGTCCGCGGCACGCTCGATGATGACGTCGGCCATTAGCGCCTCCGTCCCCACGGCGCCCGCGTACCAGATGCGCTTGCCGTCCACGGGTTCGGGCACGTCGTAGCCGTCGCGGTAGTCCTCGCACAGGCCCATGTCCTCCGGGATGTCCTCCTGGGTGTGGTAGCCGTCGGCGACGAACAGCGGGACGACCACGATGTCCTCGCTCTCGAAGAACTCCGTCACGTCGTCGACCTCCGGGTCCTCGTCCATGTAGAGGTCGCGCACCTCGTCGAAGCGGTCCATCTCGCGGATGCGGTCGGCGTGGTAGCGGATGGCCTTCGCCGAGTTCTCGTTGCGGTTCGTGCCGTGGCCGACGACGGCGAGGCCGAACCCCTCGCCCACGCCCGGGTCGCCGGTCACGGACTCGGCCCGCCGGACGATGACATCGGTCATCGCGTCGTGGGTGCCGGCGGGCCCGCAGTAGTGGATGCGCTGGCCGGTATCCGCGGCCGTGAGCGTCACGGACGTGGCGCTCGTCCCGTCCGACTCCCAGGCGTCCTCCGCCCAGCCGTCGAGTCGGAGTTCGCGGGGGATGACCTCCTCCGTGAAGTAGCCCTCGCTGATGAACAGCGGGACGACGAACACCTCGTCGGCGGTGACGGTCCGCAGGACCTCGCGGACGTGGGGCTCCTCCTTCCAGAACCCGGCCACGACCTCGTCGAACGCGCCGACCCGCCGGATGGTGTCGGCGTGCTCGTAGGTTGGCGTGCTGGACTCGGGGTTGAGATGCGACCCGTGGGCGACGATGACCAGCGCCTGACTCATACGCGGAGAGACGGGCGTCGCGGGCTTAGGGGTGTCGGAGGCGTAGTCCGCGAGGAGCGCTGCCCGTGTCGACCGAGAGCGCGTGGCCAGAGATCAGTCCGCAGCGGGGGCCTCGATACCCAGTTCGTCGATCAGCGTCTCGGCGCCGGCTGCCGACGACCCCGGCCCACGGACCGTGATGAGGTCGCCGTCAACGGTGACACTGGTGTTGGCATCGAGTTCGGCATCCCAGTTCCCGCCGACGGCCTCGACCTCGTCCTCGACCCAGTACGGCAACTTCCGGCCGTCCGGCATGATGTCGTTCTCGTCGACGATGTCCGCCTCCCACGCGTTGGGGAAGCCGGTCACGTCGCGGCCGTCGACGAGGAACGACCCGTCGCTGGCTCGGGTGTGTGCGAGGATGCCGGCCGCGTGGCAGATGACGACCCCGAGTCCGGACTCGCCCTCGACGGCGTTCCGCAGAAGCGTCCGGGCGTGGCGGTCCTGGTTCACGTCCCAGACCGTGCCGTGGCCGCCGGGGAACACGACGGCGTCGTAGTCGTCGGCGGACTGCTCGGCGAGCGGCTCGGGGTCGTTCAGGCGCGCGTCGTTCTCGTGGACCTCGAGCACGCGCTCGGCGGTCTCCGCACCGACCTCGTCGGGGTCGACGGACAGCTCGTCGACCTCGGGGGCCGCGCCCGAGGGGGTCGCGACCGTCACGTCGACGCCCGCGTCGTCCAGTTCGGTCAGCGGCGTGGTACACTCCTCTCCCCAGTAGCCGTGTTCGGTGACGACCAGCAGTGCCGAAGTCATTGTACGCTCCGATAGGACACCGACGCGGAAGAGTTCCCGGGTACCTGTGGAACTCTCTGGTTCAACGCCGAGGATTCTCGGTATAATTGCAGTATATCGGGCGTAATCTGCAACTATTACGCGTGTAGATATTATTGTCCGGAAACGGAATGCGGCCCGTGGTCGGGCGTTCTGCAGGGTGACTCAGACCAGTCCGACTACGACCGCCAGGAGTGCCGTCGAGCCCAGCATCGCCACCACGCCGGCCACCCCGACGAGGACGCGACGCTTGCGGGACTGCTGGATGTCGCTGGCTCGCTCGGCGTGCAGGGTTCCCGATTCCCCGACCGTGGCGACGCCGTTCCGGGTCACGACCTTGCCGGTCGCCGTGACCGTCTCGTCGGCGGTCAGGCGGCATTCCTCGTAGATGCGCTCGTCGCCGTCAGAGAGGTCGTGGTCGTCCCGGTAGGCCGCGACGCGGTCCGGGAGGCCATCGCGCGCCTCGACACGGTAGTCGCCCGAGCGTGGCGGCACTGACCAGCCCCGGAGCTCGAGCGCCGCCGGATCGACCCGGACGCCGCCGGTCGCATCACGCACCGTGAACGGGACGCCACCGTGGTCCGTCCGGGTCAGGCCGCGGATACCCCGCTGACCGATGCCGTGGCGCTCGCGCACCCTGACGGCCCACGCGAGGCAGGGTTCGCCGCTGAGCGGTGCCACCGTCTCGCCGTCCGGCCCCGGCTCGGCCGTCCCGGTGACGGTCACGTGGCCGTCCGTGGCGTCGATGACGTCGTCGATGGTCCGGACGCGGCGGTAGCGGCGGAGATTGCCGAGGCCGACCGAGAGCGCGAAGGCACCGACGAACAGCCCCGCCATCGCGCCGTTCGCGAGGGCCGACCCCGGCTCCCCCTCGCCCGGGAGGCCGGCTGCGAACTGGATGGTGAACACGACCGCCAGCGCCAGGACCGTCGGGAGGGCGGCCGACCAGCGGTCGATTCCGAGCACCCGGCCGTAGACGGCGAGTTGCGAGGGCAGCCCGAACAGGCAGGCGACGGCGTAGCCCGCTGCAGTGCCGACCAGCAGGGCCGGTATCAGGAAGGCGAGAACGAGGAGCGTGACGAGTGTCTCGACGGAAACCACGGCGGGAGCGGTCGGGCCACGGACACCTGTCTACGGGTAGCGGCAGACTACTCGGCGAACCGAACCGTCGCCGGGACCCCTTCGGGCGGGCGAAGCGTCGGCGTCGCGCGGAGGTCGTCCAGCGCGTGCCGGGGCACGTCCACGTCGAACTCCTGTGCGATGCGAGCCATCGCGAGACGGGCGCCCGTCAGCGAGAACTGCCGGCCGATGCAGGCGTGCGGCCCCGAGGAGAAGGGGAAGTACGCCTCGACCGCCTGCGGATTGCGGTCGTCCCAGCGCGATGGGTCGAACTCGTCGGGCCGGTCGAAGTAGCGGCCGTCACGGTGGATGGACCACTGTGGCATGATGACGCCGGAGCCCGCCGGAACGCGGTAGTCGCCCAGTTCCACGTCCTCGGTGGTCCGGCGGAAGACAGCCCACGCAGCCGGATACAGACGCAGCGCCTCCTGGAACACCTGCCCGGTGTACTCCAGGTCCGCGACGTGGTCGTGACGGGGTGTCTCGTCGCCCAGCACCTCACGCGCCTCCTCGCGGACCTTCTCGCGGACCTCGGGATGCCACGAGAGGAGCGTCGTCGTGTAGGTCAGCGAGAGCGCCGTCGTCTCGTGGCCGGCGATGAGGAAGGTGGCCACTTCGTCTCGGATCTGGTTCTCGGGATAGTCGACCTCGGGGTCGTCCTCGCGGGCGAGCAGGAGCGTCAGCATGTCCATCGAGCCGTTCTCGCCGCGCGCCATCGCCTCGCGGCGCCGCTCGATCATCAGTTCCGCGAGCCGGAGGACGCCCTCGGCCGCGCCCTCGAACTCCGCGGTGACGGGGGTGGGGAACCACGCCGGCGCGGCGGCGCTCGCGTCGAACTCGAACTCGTCGCCCGCGACGCTCATCCAGGAGTGGAACCGGTCGGCCATCGACCGGCCGATGTCCTCGCCCAGCAGTATCTCGCTGGCGACCCGCACGGTGAGAGTGGTCATCTCGCGGTGGAGGTTGCGGTCGAGGGTCGGGCCTGCGCTTGTCACCGTCTCAGCCGCACCGCCGCTCGCCGTGGCTCCCCCGTCCGCCGCGGCGGTCGGCGCCTCCTCCAGCGCCTCGCGCCACTCGCCGGCCAGTCCCTCGACGCGCTCGCCGACCGTGTTCGCGTACGCCCGGACCTGCGGCCCGGCGAAGGCGTCGCCGACGATGTCGCGCTGCTGGCGCCAGAGATCGCCCTCGCTCTGGACGAGGCCCTGCTCGGCGATCATCGCCGAGGGACCCTGCGCCGGAACGCGAGGGAAGTCCTCGGGGCGCGAGAGCGCTTCGTGGACCAGAGCCGGGTTCGTGACGATGACGAGCGGGCCCCGACCCGGGACCGGGACGGCGACGATGTCCTCGAACCGGGACTGCACTCCCTCCAGGAACCGGAACGTCTGTGTCCCGAACCGCAGCGCGTTGAGGATGCCGGCCTCGGGCGGTTTCGGGAGTTCGCGTGCCATACGTGTACGAGGGACGCGAGCGGTTAGTGGGTTTCGCCGATTCGGACGACGGCGCTCGGGACCGGATCACCAGCCTCGCCGTTCCGCTAGTCGAGGGGGCGCTCCATGCGGACGAACGAGAGCGTCTCCCGGCCCATCTCCAGGTCGAACGTCTCCGGCGTCGTCTCGTAGCCGTGACGCTCGTAGAACGGGACGGCGTTCCGGGACGCGGCCATCACCACGCGGTGGTGTCCGGCTTCCCGGAGCACCCTCTCTGCGTGGGTCAGGAGGTCGCTCCCGACACCCATCCCGGCGTGGTCGGGATGGACGTACAGCGTCTCCAGCACACCATCGGCACGGTCGACGCCGACGAACCCCACCACCCCGGCCGCATCGGTCTCGGCCACCGCCAGGTACTGGCCCGCATCGTCGAACGGGTACTGTGTGGGGTCGTCCTGTGCAGCCGCCCAGGCGTCGAGTTGCGCCGCCGTGTACGCGCCCGGTTCGATGGCCCCGATGGCGGCCCGGTGGACGGCCAGCACGTCGGGCGCGTCGTCGCTCGTCGCCTCCCGGACCTGCATACCGTCCCGTCGGGGGATCTCGAACAAGTAGCTGGCGTCCGCTCGCGGGGAACGTTTAATCACCCGGTGGCCGAACCGCGGACGAATGAGTACGGTCCGAGGGCGGCTGCCGGTCGTCACCGACGCCGGGGCGGCGGTGTTCGTCTCGGGCGTGGCCAGCATGGGCCTGGAGATCCTCTCCGGGCGCATCATCGCCCCACAGTACGGGAGCAGCATCTACACCTGGGGAACCATCATCGGCGTGTTCCTCGCCGCCCTGAGTCTGGGCTACCACCGCGGCGGCCAGCGCGCCGCCGAGCACGCCTCGACCGACCGCATGGCGTGGGCGCTGATGGCGACCGCGGGGTACGTCGCCGCCATCATCTTCGCGGGCGACCTGATGCTGGCCGCGGTCGCGGGACTCCCCCTGCCGGCCCGGTTCGCATCGCTCCCGGCCGTCACGCTCCTGTTCGGTCCGCCCACGTACCTGCTCGGCTACATCAGCCCGTACGCGGCCGAACTGGCCGAAGCCGACGGTGTGGGGCAGGCTTCGGGCCACGTCTACGCAGTCGGCACCGTCGGGAGCATACTTGGCGCCTTCGGCACCACCTTCCTCCTCATCCCGACGCTGTCGGTCGAGTACATCGGCCTCGTCTTCGGAATCCTTCTGGTCGGGACGGCGGTCTACCTCAGCTACCCGCCGCTGTCCGGGATGACGGCGCGTTCGCTCGCCGTCGCGGTGCTCCTCGTCCTGGCGGCGACCAGCGGCTCGTTCGGCTTCGCCGTCGAGGGGCGCGTCCTCTACGAGACACAGACGCCGTACCAGGAACTCGAGGTGACCCAGATCAACGACACCCGGACGCTGTACCTCGACGACCAGCAACACAGTGCGATGGACGTCGACCGGCCGACGCGACACGTCTTCGAGTACACGCGGTACTTCCACCTCCCCTATCTGCTGGCCGACGACCCGGACGACATCGACCGCGTGCTGTTCATCGGCGGGGGCGGGTTCACCGGTCCCAAGCGGTTCGTCGAGGAGTACGACGCGACCGTCGACGTGGTCGAGATCGACCCCGAGGTCATCGACGTGGCGAAGGAGTACTTCGCGGTCGAGGAGTCCGACCAGCTCAACATCTATCAGGGCGACGGCCGGCGCTACCTCCGCGAGACGAACCGGACCTACGACCTCATCGTGCTGGACGCGTACAAGAAGGACAAGGTCCCCTTCCAGCTGACGACGGTGGAGTTCTTCGAGCTGGCCGAATCACAGCTCTCGGCCGACGGGATGCTGTACGCGAACGTCATCTCCGCGGAGAGCGGGCCCGCGTCGAAGTTCTACCGCGCGGAGTACCGCACCATGTCGGAGGTGTTCCCGCAGGTCTACACGTTCCCGACGGTCGGTGGCTCGATCGTCCAGAACATCCAGCTCGTCGCAACCCGGAACGACACGCGGGTGAGCGAGGCGGCCCTCCGGGCCCGCGAGGAGCGCCGTGACATCGGTATCGACCTCTCGTTCGAGGTACGGAACCTCCGCGAGGAGCCGCCCCCGACCGACGATGTCCCCGTCCTGCGTGACGACCGTGCCCCCGTCGACAGCCTGCTCGACCCGATGGTGGGCCAGCGGTACGTCGTCCAGGAGACGACCCGGAACGGAACGTCGACGGCGTCACCCGCCATCGAGCCGCCGGCCCGGTCCCCGACGGCCACCGTCGGCGCAAGAACCGTCCCCCTGCCGACCGACCGGACCGGGCCCGCCGCCCGTGTGTCGGGCGTCTGACGGAGGTTTAAGCCAGTCGAGCGGGAACCGTCGGACCCGTGGTACAGCAGCTCGACATAGAGAACATCGCCTACGTCCAGCTGACGGGCATCGAGTGCGACGAGTGCGGGCGCCCGTTCGAGGAACGGGTGCGTGGCGGTGAGATCGGCGTCCTCAACGGCTGGACGGTCGAGGCGGTGACGGAGCTCCGGTGTCCCTACTGCGGGCACGCCACCCGGCTCGTGTTCGAGGAGGAGCTCCGCCAGTCCTACGCGGACGAGTCGACCGGCGACGGGTCGACGGCCTCCGGCACCCCGTCCGGGCCGTCGTCGCCCTGAGTCGATTCACTCGGCCACGAGGTTCACGACCAGTACCGGTACGTCGACGTTGGCGGTCAGTTTCCCCGAGACGCTACCCATCATCGAGCGGCTGAACTCCCCGCGTTCGGTCCCCATCACGACGAGGTCGATGCCCGCCTCGGCGACCGTCGCGGACAGCTCCTCGGCCGGGTCGCCGCTCCGGCATTCGGTCGTCACCGTCAGGCCCGCCGTCTCGAACCGGTCGGCGGCCGCGGCGACGGCGCGCTCGCCCTGTTCGGCCAGCTCGGCCTCCACGTCGGCCTTCATCCCCTCGTCGAGGGTGAGGAAGGCCCGCCTGTCGAGGACGTGGACGACGTGGACCGAAGCGTCGTACTTGCCTGCGAGGTCCGCGGCGTGGTCGAACACCGTCTCCATCGCGTCGCTACCGTCGGTCGGGACGAGGATGCGGTCGTACACGGATGCCGGTTCGACATCCGAGTAAATCACTCGGCCGGTTTCGTTCCGCCCCGGGCGCCGCCACACCCGTGTGCCGGCACCACACGCCGCGAGACAACGGAAGGCCTTTTTAATACAGAATATCCTACTGCCGCGTACTCATGACCACGGTTGCGGCGACCGCTCGTACAGCCGAACGATTCCGTCGTTCCCTCCTGGGTGAGTTCTCATAGATGTCCACGTCCGAGGCCGACAGCCGTCCTCTCCTCGTAGTGTCCGAGTTGGTGTTACGATACGATGATTGATACACCGTCCTCCAGCCGGGTACAGAAGTCCTTCCTGAAGTACCAGCACGTGTTCGTCTTCCTCGCGCCGGTCCTGTTCGTCGCGGGCGTCTACCTGTTCGCGCCGACCGGGACCATCGAACAGGGCTACTGGTTCGAGTACTGGTGGCTGTTCTTCTTCTTCCTCCTCGGCGCGACCATCGTGAACACCGTCGGGATCAGTGGTTCGGCGCTGTTCGTGCCGTTCCTCATCTTCATCTTCCCGCTCCTGGCGCGGCCACTCTCCCCCGAGACCATCGTGAAGGTGGGGCTCATCAGCGAGTCGTTCGGTCTCTCCAGTTCGTCCATCGCGTTCATCCAGTACGGGCTGGTCGACCGGCGGGTAGCACTCACCATCGTCGGCGGCTCGGTCCCGTTCGTGGTGGGCGGGGCGCTGCTCTCCTTCATCATCCCGGAGCCACTGTTCCACCTGGCCCTCGGGCTGGCGCTGATAACCGCGTCGTACCTCCTGTTCAAGGCCGACCTCGGGCATGGTCACGAGTCGGGCAGCGAGAGCGAGGCCAGCGCTGCGGCCGACGGGGGCGAGCCTCGCTCCGACGGTGGCCAGCGCGACCTCCCGAACGACGACGACAAACTCGGGCCGGCCGGCGTCGAGACGGACGCCGAGGGCAACGTCACCCGTGTCGACCGCGAGGGTGACGACTACAGCTACACCCGGAGTGGGTACCTCGAACGGTTCGCCAACTACGCCGTCGGTGGCACGTTCCAGGGGCTGGCCGGCTTCGGCTCGGGCGAACTGGGTATCATCTCGATGCTCCGCACCGAGGTGCCGGTCCGCGTCGCCATCGGAACCAACCACATCATCGTCGCGACGACGGCCATCCTGGCCTCGCTGGTCCACGTCTTCGGTGGCGGCCTCGTCGGCGGTCACTCGCTGGACCTCGCCGCCACGCCGTGGAACATGGTCGTCTGGACCGTCCCGGCGACGGTGACGGGGGGACAGATCGCCCCGTACGTCTCGAACGCGCTGGACACCGGGACCATCAAGAAGGGCGTCGGCGGCCTGTTCGCCGTCATCTCGGTAGCGCTGTTCCTGATGGCCGCTGGCGGTGCCGGCTTCATCGGCCTCTGAACCGCGGATTCAGCGCGCCCGGACGGCGTGGAACAGCCACCACGGGCGTTTTCTATCCGGCCGTCGAACTCCCGCTCATGTACGACGACATCCTGCTCCCCACCGACGGGAGCGAGGGGACCCGGGCCGCCGTGACGCACGCGAACGAACTCGCGACCACCTACGACGCGACGGTCCACGTCCTCTCGGTGGTCGACACACGCAACCGGTTCGAGAGCCCGTCGGCCGGCCTCGCGCCCGAAGCCTGGACCGAGCGCGAGCGCGAGCGCGCCGAGGAGGCCATCGACGAGGCGGTCGCGGAGCTGGACGACGGACTCGCCATCGAGCGCGTGGTGCAGGAGGGAACACCCAAACAGGGGATCCTCGACTACGTGGACGAGGCCGGTATCGACGTGGTCGTCATCGCCACGCACGGCCGGACGGGGCTGGACCACTACCTCATCGGGAGCGTCACGGAGGAGATCGTCAGGAAGTCACCGGCACCGGTGCTGACGGTGAAGCTGGCCGCGGACTGAGCTACCGGTCGAGGCCACCGAGGGCCTCCTCCTGCATCTCGACGAATCGCGTCGGCCACTCTGCGACGTGCGTGCGGAAACGCTCTGCGAGACGGTGCAGGACAGTGGCGACCGTCGTCGGGGCCCCATCTTCCCCGCCAGTGGGTCGCTGTTTGTAACTCATGTGTATCGATACCACGCGGACTGTCATAAATGTTGGTGGGTCATCCACCAGTCGGTAGCGTGTGGTCGTGAGAAACGGCTCCCGCCACCTGCCGACCGCGGATTCCAATCAGTACCAGCCGGTGGCACGGAGATCACCGCCCGAATCGCTCCCGTGTCTCGTGGTACCGCGGCTATCAGGAACCTTATACGGCCACACGACGTACTGAATGTATGAGCGAAGAGAGCGGGCGCCGGAACCTCCGGATGCCCAACGACGACGAGCTGTTCGCCGTTGTGACAGAACACAACGGCGGGAACCACGTCCGGGTGCAGTGCCAGGACGGCAAGAACCGGATGGGCCGCATCCCCGGTCGCATGAAGTACCGCGTCTGGATCAACGAGGGCGACGTGGTCCTCGTCGAGCCGTGGGACTGGCAGGACGAGAAGGCCAACGTGGAGTGGCGCTACGACGAGCAGGACGCCGAGCAGCTCCGCCGCGAAGGCCACATCGAGTAACGCCGTCGGCCGGCGGTCGGCGGCTACGCGGGCGGATTTCTCCATCCGACGCCGCCTTGAGCTACTACTACGCTAGTTCCAAGATCTGTGCCCGATATAGCTTGGTAATCTGGCACCTGGGATGGCCAGTCACGGAATAGCCGAGCAAGCGTCAGGGCTCGCCGTCGTACTCCTGGTAGATGACCTCGCCGCAGGCCTTGCAGTGCGAGGCATCGCGGTCGTGGGCCGCGAGGCCGCAGTTCGAACAGGTCACGTCCACACGGTCTCGGCGCGCCCACTCGCGGACGATGCGGCTCCCCTGCCACGGGATGAGGATGATGGCACCGAGGATGGAGGCGACGGTCACCCACCGCCCGGCGGCGGTCGTCGGCAGGATGTCACCGAACCCGACCGTCGACAGCGTGACAACGGTGTAGTAGAACGCGTCACCGAACGTGTTCACGTCCGGGTTGACGGCGTACTCTGCGCTGTAGAACAGCCCTGCCGAGAGGAAGAAGACGACGAGTACGGTCAACAGGAGTTTCACCGCCCGGAGGGTGTTGTCCGAGACGGTGCCGAAGAAGAACTCGGCGTCGCGGGTGAACCGGTAGAAGCGGAGGACTCGGACCACCCGGAGCGCCCGGATGAACCCGATCTCCGCCACGAACGCGAGGGCCACACCGGGCACGACGAACACGAGGATGGTGGGAAGGACCGCGAGGAGGTCGGCCACCGTGTACGGGTCCGTCGCCTCCGACATCCGTGACTCGGCACCGTACAGCCGGAGGACGTACTCGACGAGGAAGAGTATCGCCAGTGACACCTCGGCCGTCCGGAGGAGGTCCGCCGTCGCCGGCCGGAGCGGATAGGTCTCCACGACCAGCACCACGACGAACAGCAGGTTCAGGACCAGCAGCCCGATGTCGATGGCCTTCCCGAGCGGAGTCTCGTGGTCCAGCAGGTAGAACCGGACGGTCCCTCGGAGGTTGGCCGGAGGCATCGTCACGTCACGCCCGCACGCGGGCGGCCCACGTAGACCCATCGGGTCTTCCGCCCGCGGTGACATCTGCCCCCGGGCGGCTGCCCGCCACGCCCGCAAACCGTTAGGCCCTCGCGGCCGAACCTCGGTCACGATGGAGTCACGGGACCCGGCGACCGGAGACCGGATCGAGACGTACGAGGAGCCGACCGAAGCGGAGGTGGACGCCGCGCTCGACCGGGCGGCGACAGCGTTCGAGGACTGGAGCGCGCGAACTACCCAGGACCGCTGCGGCCATCTCGAACGCGCGGCCGACCTGCTGCGCGAGCGGACCGACGAGTACGCCGAGCTGATGACCCGGGAGATGGGCAAGCCCATCGAGCAGGCCCGGGCCGAGGTCGAGAAGTGCGCGTGGGTCTGTGAGTACTACGCCGAGCGCGCCGACGAGCAACTCGCCGACGAGGTCATCGGTACCGGGGCCGACACCCGCTCGTTCGTGAGCTACGAACCGCTGGGACCGGTCCTGGCGGTGATGCCCTGGAACTTCCCGTTCTGGCAGGTGTTCCGGTTCGCAGCGCCCAACCTCGCCGCCGGGAACGTCGGGCTCCTGAAGCACGCCTCCAACGTCCCGGGCTGTGCGCTCGCCATCGAGGAGGTGCTCCACGACGCGGGCGTCCCGGGGGGCACGTTCCAGACGCTACTGGTGGGCTCGGGGACCGCCAACGAGATCATCGCCGACGACCGCGTCCGGGCGGTGACGCTGACCGGGAGCGAGCCCGCGGGCCGTGCCGTCGCCGAGCAGGCCGGGAGCGAGCTGAAGAAGACGGTGCTGGAACTCGGCGGCTCGGACCCGTTCGTCGTGCTCGAGGACGCCCCGCTCGAGGAGACCGTCGAGAAGGCCGTCACCGCGCGGGTCCAGAACAACGGCCAGTCCTGCATCGCGGCGAAGCGCTTCATCGTCCACACGGACGTCTACGACGCGTTCGTCGGGGGCCTGGTCGAGAAGGTCGACGCCCTGACCGTCGGGGACCCTGCTGACGAGGGCACCGACATCGGCCCGATGGCCCGCCCGGACCTCATGGAGGAACTCCACGACCAGGTCGAGCGGTC
Source organism: Haloglomus halophilum (assembly GCF_024298885.1). Taxonomy (GTDB): domain Archaea; phylum Halobacteriota; class Halobacteria; order Halobacteriales; family Haloarculaceae; genus Haloglomus; species Haloglomus halophilum. The sequence goes on along the minus strand of NZ_CP101166.1, from coordinate 3,749,749 downwards.
GGTGGAGGCGGGTGCGGACGTGGCACTCGGCGGCGAGCCACTGGACCGCGAGGGCGCCTTCTACCCGCCGACGGTGCTGACGGACGTGCCGCGCGATGCCGCGGCCGCCTGCGAGGAGACGTTCGGCCCCGTGGCCGCTGTGATGGAGGTCGAGAGCGAGGCCGAGGCGCTCGAACTCGCCAACGACTCGGACCTCGGACTGGGCGCGAGCGTCTGGACGAGCGACCTCGACCGCGGGGAGCGGTTCGCCCGCGGGTTCGAAGCGGGCTGTTGCTTCGTCAACGAGTACGTCAAATCCGACCCCCGACTGCCGTTCGGCGGCATCAAGAATTCGGGCTACGGGCGCGAACTCTCCCGCCACGGCATCCACGAGTTCGTCAACCGGAAGACCGTCTTCGTCAACCACGGCCTCGAATCGGAAGGTGACGGGGCGTGACGGACGATGGCTCGCGGACCGTCGCGGAGTGCCTCGTCGCCTGTCTCGAGGCCGAGGGCGTCGAGCACGTCTTCGGCGTCCCGGGCGAGGAACTGGAGGACCTGCTGTTCGCCATCCGTGACTCCTCGCTCACGTTCGTGCCGGTCCGCCACGAGCAGGGAGCGGCGTTCATCGCGGACGTCCACGGCCGCCTGACCGGCGAGGCTGGTGTCTGTCTGGGGACCCTGGGCCCGGGCGCGACGAATCTCCTCACCGGCGTGGCCGACGCGCAACTGGACAAGTCGCCGCTCGTCGCCATCACCGGGCAGGGCGGTCGCGAACGGCTCCACAAGGAGAGCCACCAGAAACTCGACATCGTGGGCACGTTCGAGCCGCTGGTGAAGTGGAACGCGCAGATCTCGGACCGGACCGCAGTCGCCGAGTCCGTCCGGAAGGCGTTCAAGGTCGCCGAGTACGAGAAACCCGGCGCGACCCACCTCGAACTCCCCGAGGACGTCGCGGCCGAGACGACCGATGCCGAGCCACTGCCGATTCGCGAGTCGGTCGCCCGACCGGCGCCCGACGACGAGACACTGGCTGCGGCCGTCTCGCTCCTCGAGTCGGCCGACCAGCCGCTCGTCCTCGCCGGCAACGGCGCGGTCCGAGCCGACGCCGCGAGCGCGCTCGCGACCTTCGTCGACCGGACAGGGGTCCCCGTCGTGTCGACGTACATGGCGAAGGGCGCGCTCCCCGACCGCGACGAGCGCTCCCTGATGACGCTCGATTCGGGCCCCGATGGGAACGCCGGAGGCGCCGTCGACGCCGCCGACACCGTCCTCGCGGTCGGGTACGACATCGCCGAGCACGACCCGGCGGGGTGGAACCCCGACGGCGAGAAGCAAGTCGTCCACCTCGACAGTGAACCCGCCGAGGTGTACACCCACTACAACCCCGACGTGGAGCTGGTCTGTGACCCCACGGCCGGACTGGAGCGACTCGCCGCCGCCGTCGACCGGTCGTGGGACCCCTGGTGCGTGGACGCCCACGAGCGCGTCTTCGAGCACGCGACGACCCGTCCGTCGGCGGACGACCCCGTGACGGTCGCGAACACGCTCCCGCTCCTGCGGGAGTCGATGGCCGACGCGGACGTCCTCGTCTCCGACGTGGGGAGCCACAAGATGGCCATCGCCCAGCGCTTCCCCGTCTTCGAGCCCGGCCGCTGCATTATCTCGAACGGGCTCGCGAGCATGGGTATCGCCGTCCCCGGTGGTCTCGCAGCGGACCTCGCGGTGGACGCGAACGTCGTGGTCGGGACCGGCGACGGCGGGTTCCTGATGAACGCCGCCGAACTGGAGACGGCGAAGCGGCTGGACTGCTCGTTCACCACCATCGTCTGGCGCGACGACGACTACGGCCTCATCTCGGAGAAACAGGCCGACCACACCGGTGAACACTACGGAACCGGGATCGGGAACCCGGATCTGGTGGCGTTCGCCGAGAGCTTCGGCCTCGATGCCACCCGCGCGGCGTCGCTCGACGAGTTCGAGGATGCGCTGTCCGCGGTCGACGACGACGCGCTCTCGCTCATCGAGGTACCCCTCGATGGGTAGAACCGCACGCCGAGATGCCACCCGAGCGGGAGGTCGGGTCGGCACGCTGGATGTGGGCGAGCCGGGTGTCGACTCACCCCTCGGTGACCGACACCCGAAGCGCCCCCGTCCCCGACTCGACGCGGACCGCCGTGTCGAACCGCGACGAGAGCGTCCGCATCCGTTCGAACAGCCAGCGCGCCACGTCGCCCGTCGCGCGGTGGGCGGTGCTCCGGCGGATCTCGACGGGATGCAGTCGGACCGCGACGACGCTGCCGGCCTCGACCACGAGTTCGAACAGGAAGCTCCGGTCGTTGTGGAGGCCCTCCTTCACGAGGTAGTCATCGACGAGGTCGCCGCAGTCGTAGAGGATGGGGGCGCCCTCGTACACCTCGATGCCGTGCGGGACGTGCGCGCTGTGGCCGTGGACGACATCGACGCCCGCGTCGACGAGCCACCGGCCGAAGGCTCGGCGTGCGGGGTGTTTGACCAGCGTCCAGTTCGGCCCCCAGTGGAGCGAGGCGACGACGAGGTCCGCACGGTCGACGGCCGGCCGCCGGAGCACGTCCCGGACGAGCCGGCGCGCACGCCAGCTCCGCTCGCCGAGACCCATCCTCGCGGTGCCCGGCCGCCGGGGGCCGGCGGCGAAGGCCGGCATCCGGTCGGTCAGCGCGAGGATGGCGACCGAGACCTCGCCGACATCGATGATGGCGGGTTCCAGCGCGGCCCGCCGGTCCGTCCCGGCGCCGGACGATCCGATTCCGGTCCGTTCGAGCCCGGCGAGCGTGTCCCGGAGCGCCGAGGGCCCGAAGTCGAGCGTGTGGTTGTTGGCGAGGCTGACCGCCCCGATGCCGGCCACGTCCAGCGCCGGAAGCGCCCACCCGCCAGTCCGGAAGTAGTAGCCCTTCCCCGGCCACCGGGTACCACGCTCGGAGATGCAGCATTCGAGATTGGCGAGGGTGCCGTCGAGTCGACGCAGGTCGGGCAGTAGCGTCCCCCAGACCGACTCCGGTCGTCGGTCGGCGTGGCGCTCGTCGACCCCCCGCCCCAGCATCACGTCGCCAGCCAGCCCGATCCGCGCGTCGCCACCGGCTCCCCCGTCGCTCGTCGACCCCGGCAGGGACGACCAAGCACAGCCCCCCATCGGGACGAGCGACGCGGTGGCTGCGAGAGTGGCCCGGCGTGTCGGCGACATCCGTGAGGAACGCGCGGGACGAACGGAGGAAAACCCTCGGGCGCGAACGATCCACGGCATGACGGAACCGTCACGGGACCGTCGTCCCGGAGTTCTGCTGCCCGGGGGTCGGTCGTTCGTCCCCGGAATCCATCAGGAGGACTACATACCTCGTTAAGGGCCCGGGATGTGCATGGTTCTCTCAGGCACGCCTCGGGCGGACACGGGCCGTGCGCCGGGCGCCGCACACGCGAGGCGGACCTCCCAGCCTGGAGTGTGGTGCCCCGGTAGCCTGCCACGGGGCCGCCGTGAGTGACCCACCATGACCACATCCGAGGACCCACCGACTGAAGACCTGGCGACCGAGGACCCACCGACCGAGGAGTCACCGGCAGGGGACTCGCGGATAGCGCCGACCGACCGCCCGGACGGAGGCACGGACGCGGCTGCCCGGCGGCTCCACGTGCTGCTCGTCGACGACTCGCCGGAACTCGTCGACGCCGTCGCGGGACTCATCGAGCGCGACAACGACGATATCAGGGTGACGACCGCCACCGGTGCCGTCACCGCGTTCAGGGAGCTGACCACCGCGACGGTGGACTGTATCGTCAGCGACTACCGGATGCCCGCGGTCGACGGTCTGGAGTTCCTCGACGCGGTCCGCGAACGCGACGAGGAGGTCTCGTTCATCCTCTTCACCAACAAGGGCTCCGAGGCGGTGGCGGACGCGGCCATCGAACAGGGGGTCACGGACTACGTCCCGAAGGGGACCGACCCGGACCACGAGCTGCTCGTCGAGCGCATCCGCGAGGCCGTCGGGGACTCGGCCGCGAGGTCCTCGTAGCGGCGTCCGGGCGAGCACGCCCGCCCGGCCCCGGCCGCACCCCCACGAGCTGGGCCGATGAATCCGACGGGTCTATCACGCTGCTCCCGGTTGTATCACTGTGGATTCTCACGATGTCCGGCGTCAGTGGGCGGAACGGTCCGGTGAGTTCTCACCGGCGTACTACGCCTACTACGGCCCGGACGAACGCAGCGAGGCCGTGCTGGGCGTGCTCGAGCGGTTCGTGGACCGCGACGCCCGGGTGCTCGAGCTGGGCTGTAGCTCCGGGCGTCACCTCGCGCACCTCCACGACGAGGGGTTCGAGCGCCTCGCCGGCATCGAGCTGAACGACGAGGCGCTGGCGGTGATGACCGACAACTACCCCGACCTCGCCGCCACGGGACGGTTCTACCTCGACGCCATCGAGGATGTCGTTCCCGAGTTCGACGACGACGCGTTCGACGTGACCTACTCCGTCGAGACCCTCCAGCACATCCACCCCGACGCCGAGTGGGTGTTCGACGACATCGCCCGCGTGACTGGCGACCTCATCGTCACCGTCGAGAACGAGGGCCACGACGAGGAGCCGCCGGCCGAGACGGAGGTCAACTACGTCCAGGACGAGGTCCCGCTCTACTATCGGGACTGGAACGCGGTCTTCACGCAGCGGGGATTCGAGCAGGTGGCCGTCGAGGACTGCGACCGCGACACGCTGCGGGCGTTCCGGGCCGTCTGACGGGTGCGTGCCCCAGAACGGGGCCGGCGGCTACGGTGCTCATGGATGGACCCCCTCGGAGACACATCCGACGGCCAAAATGAAGGCCTCGGCACTCATAGGGGTCGTCATCGCCGGGTGCCTACGCCGGCTCGGTGCGAGCGCTCGTCATCGGCCAGTCACCGGTAGTCCGGCCGGTGACAAAACGGGTCGGGTCCACTGCGAACCTGCCGCTCGTCGTGTAACAGTCAGAGAAGTTGCGGTGCGTGTGTCGCCGTCAGGCGACGTACGAAACCGTCAGTTCAGGCGCGGACGACGTTCGTCGCGCGCGGGCCCTTCGGGGCCTGTTCGATGTCGAACTCCAGATCAGTACCTTCGGTGAGGTCCTCGCCGCCGACGTCGTCCATGTGGAAGAAAACGTCCTCGTCAGAGTCCTCAGTCGTGATGAAACCGTAACCGCCCGTGTCGTTGAAGAAGTCAACCTTACCGTTTGCCATTGCGAGTAAACGGAAACCGAGAGCGGGGATAAGGGTTCCGAAAGTAGCGATACAGTTCGAAAAAACTCGATGGTGGCTTCCAATACGACCATTTCGTGAGAAATTGTGGAATAGATGTGCCTTCTTCCCTTCCGAATCACCTGTGCAGTCGGTGAGGGCGCTGACTTCGGCCGGAACCACAGTTCTCGGCGGGTCCCGGCGACCGTTCGTGCCGGGGTCACGACACCGCCGTGGCGGAGGGGCGCTGCGACCGGATGGGGCCGGAGTGACCCGGCCTGTTATGAACCTGCGGTTCACATCGAGAGTCGATGGGGGTCAACCCGCTGGAGTACGACGTGGAGGAACTGCGGGAGCTCCGGGAGCGGTCGGCATCGGGACCGGGAGAGGGCGGCAACCTGGGGGTCCAGCTCCCGTACCTGTCACACCTCCCGGCGGGTGCAGAGACGCAGGCGTTCGTGCTGGACTGGCTGGAGGACCTCGTGGCGGCCGCCGGGTTCGAGGGCGCCGTCGCGGCGCTGGAGTACTACCGCTTCATGGGGTGGATCACCCCGGAAGTCCGCGACGAACTGGAGGACCACCTTCTCGGGGTCGGCTACCGCCCCGGCCGGTTCGGCGACCTGGAGCGTGCCCACCACATGCGGAGCCTCGCACGCATCGCGCGGCTGGCGGAGATGGCCGACCCCGAGACCAGATAAGGAGCCGTCGGGAGCCGGTGTAGCCCGGAAGTATTTATCTTCCTCACGATACCGGGTCGTATGGCGACCGAACCTGACGACGTGGGGCAGGAGGGAGAACAGGACGAAGAGCGGATGGACTGGGACCGGGGGGACGAGGAGGAGTCCGAGGAGTCGGGCGCGGCGGCGTCCGGGAACGCGGAGAGCGCTCGTTCGGCCGACGCCGCGGCAGCGGGCAGTGGCGACCCCTCCCCGGTGGGCGTCAAGCTCGGCAGTACGCGGACGGTGCTGGTCCATCCGGACACGGACGGCGAGATGGCGACGACCACCACGCTGACCTGTCTCGCGACGTACGAGGACGCCATCACGGGCGAGGAGCGGCTCCTCTACGGCGAGGAGGCCGCGACGGAGTACCCCGACGAGGTGGAGTTCATGCTCCGGTCGGGGCTCCCCGAGGACGACGAGCGGGCCGACCTCGCCGGCCGCTTCTTCCGCGAGGTCGTCACGGCGAACGGCGTCGACCCGGACAGCGTGGTCGTGTACGCCATCCCGAGCATCGACAACGAGCAGGGGCTGGCGAACCTCGAGCGCGTCATCGACGACAGCGGCATCGGCGACCGGGCCATCCGGTCGTACCCCGAGTCGCTGTGCGGGGCGATTCCGGCGATGGGTGACGGGCTGGAGGCCATCGAGTCCATCTTCGTCGGCGTCAACCTCGGCTCGACGAACCTGGAGGCGTCGGCCTACCGGCGTGGCGAACAGCTCTCGCACTTCGCCACCGGCGCCGTCACCGGCAACGAGGTCGACCGGCGCATCGCGAACCTCGTCGAGGAGGAGACGCAGGGTCGGGTCAACATCGACGGGACGACCGCCCGCGAGTACAAGGAACAGCACGCCGACTTCGAGTCGTTCGAGCCGTTCACGGATGTCATCCAGCAGCCCGGCGGCGGCAGCCACGAGTTCACCATCGAGTGGAGCGTGATGGAGGCGCTCGACGAGTACGTGGACGAGGCCGTCGACGAGCTGGCCAACACCTTCCTCTCGGAGTTCGCCAACGACTCGATGAAGACGTACAACCTCGCACTGGACAACGACATCGTCCTCACGGGTGGGATGACCTGCATCCCCGGCCTCGTCGACGAGTTCGAGTCGCGGCTGGCCGATGAACTGCAGCGCGACGTGACGGTCATCGCCCCGGACGACCCCGTCACCGCCGCGGCCCGCGGCGCACAGCGCATCGCCGACCGACTGGTCGACCGCGGCGCGTACTGACTCCGCCGACACGCCATCCCAGGCACGATGCTGCTGCGGACGGGCAGCTATCCTTCGGTGCTGTTCCGGTCCGACGCCTCGTCCGCGCGGACGAACTCCTCACCCCGACTCAGCAGCCTCGCCTGCACACCCTTGTCGACGATATCCGGCTCCCGGTGGATGTCGTACCCCGAGACACCCTCCATGTAGACCTGCGTGTCGGTCGCCCAGAGGAGCGGCTCGAACCCGCCGGACTCGTGCCGCAGTTCCAGCTGGACCACGAGTCCCCGATGCCGGAGCGACCGGAGCGCGGCCGTCGGCGTTCGCCCGTGTCCGACACCGAGGACCCGTACTCGGTGATCGTACGCCCGGACGCGGGACAGCGGGAGGTCGAAGGTGTGTACGAGCGGCGTGGTCATCACCGGCGTCACACCGAACCGGTGGACCGGTTCCCCGTCGCCCGTGCGGTCGACGACGCGGCAGGAGAGGTGGTCCAGCCCGTCGGGGAACGACGGCAGCGCCGTCTCGACGGTCGCCCGGTACCGGTGGTCATCGGCGTCGGGGCCCGGATCCCGGTCCCGGTTCCGGCCCCGGTCGAGGGCTTCGAACACCCGTTCGGGCTCGGTGAAGTCGAATCGCATCCGTCGTCGGGGACAGCCCGCCGGCCGCAAAGAAGCCCACGACCCGCTGGGTGGACCCCTCGCAGCCCTGCGGGAGCAAGAAGGGCCCTCCGGAGGCGCAGGAAAGAGGGATGTATCGGGCCCGGTTAGGGGTAGTCGATGCCGGACCGTCGGGCCCGAGTCGTGCTCGCGCTGGTGGTCTTCAGCGTCCTGCTCGCGCAGGTCCTGCTCTACCCCGGCGTCGACCGGCTGGTGGGGGCGCTGGGCGCGACCACCGACCTCGACGCGAGCATGTGGTTCCTCGCGGCCGAGTTCAGCGCGTTCGTCCTGTTCGCCGGGCTCTGGGGCGCCGCCAGCGACGCCGCCGGTCGCCGCGTCCCGTTCATCGTCGCGGGGGCGCTCGGAGGGACGCTGGGCTACGTCGGACTCGCGCTCCTCCCGCGGCTGTTCGACCCCTCGTTCGAGGTGGTACTCCTGGTCCGGGCGCTGCAGGGTGCCGCGACCATCGCGCCCTTCTCGCTGGCGATGACGGCGCTGATGGAACTCGGCGGCGGCCACGGCCGCAACATGGGCGCCGCGGGTATCGCCATCGGCTCGGGCACGGCGCTGGGCGCGCCGCTGGGTGGGCAGCTCTACGGCGTGAGTCCCCTGCTCCCGCTGTGGGTCGCCGCCGGGGTCCTGCTCGTCGCTGCAGGACTGGCGCTGGCCGTCGGCGAGCCCGCTGCCGGCGCTTCGACGGCCGATGACACCGGTCGGGACGGCGACTCACTCCGTGAGGTCGTCGCGGGACTCCAGCGGACGCCGGCGCTGGCGGTCCCGTACGCGTTCGGTTTCGTCGACCGCCTGACGGCGGGCTTCTTCGCGCTCGTCGGGACGCTCTACTTCCGGTCGGCGTTCGAGGCAACCCCCGCGACCACGGGACTCCTGCTCGGGGCCTTCTTCGTCCCGTTCGCCCTCCTCCAGTACCCCTTCGGCGTCCTCTCGGACCGGATCGGCCGCACCACGCCGATCGTCGCCGGCTCCGCACTGTACGGGGTCGGCGTGGTGCTGGTCGGCCTCGCCCCGAGCGTCCCGTTCGTCGCGGCGGCGATGGTCACGGTCGGCGTCCTGGGTGCCTTGATGGCACCCGCGACGATGGCCCTGGTGACCGACCTCGCCGGGAGCGGCGAGCGGGGTGCGGCGATGGGCGGGTTCAACATCTTCGGCAGCGTCGGCTTCCTCGTGGGCATCGTCGGCGGCGGGACCGCCGCGGACGCGTTCGGATTCGAGTCGGCGTTCCTGCTCGCAGGGGGGCTCGAACTCCTGCTCGCGCTGGCGACGCTCCCGTTCCTCCTGCGGCTGGATGTCGACAGACGGGCGCTGTTCGCGCGATAGAAACAGCGTCGGCGGGTTCCGCGCGGCGCGGCTCAGTTCGTCCGTTCCTTCAGCGACTGCTTCAGGTCCTTGCCCTCCTGCTGGATGTCCTGCTTGAGCTCCTGGAGGAAGTTCTCGCCGGACGAGTCGCTGGACTGGAAGGCGTCCTCGATCATCTGTCCGACGTTCTGACCCGTGTCCTGGACCTGCTGTTGCAGGTCCTGGACGGCCGAGCCGGAGCTCCCGCCGTCCGACTTCGCCCGGTCGAGCAGGTCCTGAAGGCTATCGCTGGTGTTCTCGATCTCCTGCTGCAGGTCCTCGATCAGGTCGGACTGTGAACGACTGCTCATTGCACCCGGGAGAAGTCGCGTGATACTCAAGGGATTTTTGGCGGCTATCGTACAGAACAGGGCTCTCTATGCGTTCAGCCGCCGTTCGGCCTGTGATGGCCGGTCCGTTGAAGATGGTCAGTTCCGGCTGCCGCGGTCACCCATCTCCTCGGCCGCGTCGCGGAACATGTCCAGCAGCTCCTTGCGGGTCTGCTGGGTCTCCTCGCCCAGTTCCGCCAGGAGGTCGCTCCCGGGGAAGGGACTCGACTCGTTGAACTCGATGAACAGGTCCTCGAGCGCGGTGTTGGTCTCGTCGGCCGCGTCGATGAGGTCCTGCACGAAGTCCTCCGGGTCGATGTCGGTGTCCTCGAGCAGGTCCGAGAAGGGGCCGTCCTCGAACATCTGTGTCAGCTCCTCCACAGGGTCGTTGTCGTCGTTCGCACTCATGGCGGTCGGGGGTAGGGGAACCCAAGTGATAGTTGTGACGACAGGCCCGAAACCTGCGATGCAGTCCCGTATCGGGCCGCTACCGGGCCCGGCCGGTCGCTCAAATCCGCCTTTGATGCTACGTCGCCTACATGTGGCAGAGACACACACGTTCTGGTATCATGCGTCGGATGGCCCTCGCGGTGGCGACGGCTGCACTGCTGGTGACCGCTGGCTGCTCCGGGATGGGAGGCCCGGATGGGGGCGGGTTCGCCGCGAACGGCGGGGGAAGCGTCGGGCTCGCCGCGGGCGGCGCACAGGACGCTCACGCCTTCCGCGAGAACATCGACGCGGGCTACGTCCCCCAGCCGACGGACATGACCGCCGCCGGGCTCTACCACGACTACTACTTCGATACCGGGAACGGGAGCTGCGACCGGACGTTCTGCCCCTCGGCATCGCCCGCGGTGAGCCGTGACCCGCTCTCCAACGAGACCGAGTACTTCACGACCGTCGGGCTGAACTCCGGCATCTCACAGGCCGCGTTCGAGCGCCCGAAACTGAACCTGGTCGTGGTGGTGGACACCTCGAGTTCGATGTCCAACGAGATGCGCCGGTACTACTACGACGGCGATGAGGGCACACCCTCGGACGGGAACCCGGAGACGGTGCGGAAGATGCAGGCCGCGAAGCAGGCGGTCACGGCGATGACCGCTCGACTGAACGCGAGCGACCGGGTCGGCATCGTCGCCTACGACGACTCCGCGCGGGTGGTCCAGGAGCTACAGCGCGTCGACGAGACCGGACAGGCTCGTCTGACCGACCGGGTCGACTCGCTCCGGGCCGACGGTGGGACGAACCTCGACGCCGGGATGCAGACCGCGGTCGAGATGGCGAAACGACGGGCCGACCCCGAGAGCGACCGCGCTACCCGCATCGTCTACGTCACGGACGCGATGCCCAACACCGGGCAGACCGACGAGCGGGCCCTGGAGGAGCGACTCGGCGGCCACGCCGCGAACGGGATACACTCCACCTTCGTCGGGGTCGGCGTCGACTTCAACTCGGGGCTGGTCGAGCAGCTCAACGCCGTCGAGGGGGCGAACCACTACACCGTCCGCTCGGCCGAGGCCTTCCGGGAGCGCATGGACGAGGGGTTCCAGTACATGGTGACGCCGCTCGTCTTCGACCTCCGGGTGCAGGTGCAGTCCGACGGGATGGACGTGGCCCGGGTCCACGGCACGCCGGACGCCAACGCGACGAGCGGCGAGGTGATGCACGTGAACACGCTGTTCCCGTCGCGGCGCGAGGGGAACCGGACCGAGGGGAGCGTGACCCTCGTCGAGCTGGAACCGACCGGCGACGGCCCGAAGCGGGCGACACTGGTGGCCACCTACCGGACCCGTGACGGGGAGCGTCACCGGACGACCCGGACGGTCGACCTCCGGGACCGTGAGCCGGAGTTCTTCGCCACCACGGGCGTCCGGAAGGCGGTCGCGCTGGCGCGTTACGCCGAACTCGGGCGGTCGTGGGCGGCCTACGAACGGCGGAAGGCGGCCGGCCGTGGACCGACCACACCCGCCGAGGGCGACGGGATTCCGGCACTCACGGCGACCGGCGGCAGCGAGTGGGAACAGCGCTCGCTCGACCTGCAGGTGTCCCCGGTGTATCGCGCGCGGTTCGACCGGTTCGCGGACTACTTCGCCCGCGAGAAGCAGGCACTCGGAGCCGAGCGGATGGAGCGCGACCTTGAGATCGTCCGGACCCTCGCCAACGGAACCTGGTCGGGGGCCCCGACCGTCACCCCGGGTGAACCGGGCGAAGGCGTGGCCTGACGGCGGTCGCAGCGGGACGGTCACCCGCTCCAACGGACCGCGTCAGTCCCCGTGATGCCCGGCGATGTGGACGAGGAACTCGAGGCTCGTGCGATGGTCCTCGGTCGTCAGCCCGGGCGGGTCGCCGGCCGGGTCGGGCAGGCCACCGAGGTAGTCCTGCAGGTTCGCAGCCGCGTCCTCGGTCAGCCAGTCGATGGCCCGGTAGTACTCCAGCGCGTCGTGTGCGCCCTGGCTCCCGGCCCGTTCGACGAGGCCCTCCAGCCACCGGAAGATCAGCAACTCGGTCGCCGCTCCGCCCGGGAGAGAGCGCAGGTACGGCCGTTCCTGCGAGGCCGCGCCGGTGAGTGCCGCGGACGCGAGTTCCGGCCGGCCGTTGTGCGGTGCCCGGCTACGGGCCGGCGGCTCGCGCCCGGCCCTCTCGCGTCGGCGGGTCGCGGTCCCGTGGGTCGTCCGCCCATCCGAGGCCCGGAGGTGGACCGGGACCTCGCCCGTGTACTGCTCCTCGCCCGCCACCGACCGCTCGCCGTGCTCCGGCGACCGGTTCGTCGCCCCCGGTGGCGTCGCATCCGGCTGCTGCGGCCCCGTCTCCCCCCACGGGTCCGGCCCGCCAGCGACGGCGGCCCCACCGTCGGCTCGATGCTCTCTCCCCTGTCCCTCCGGCCGGTCCTCCGGAGGCGGCTCCGTCCCATCCGCCGCCGGCCGCGCGACCTGTCGGAGCTCCATCAGGTCGTACTCCTGGGGGCTCAACTGCATGCTATCGCGAGGATGGGTGTCCTCGGTTGATAAAGGCGGAGTCGGATTCGACGCTCGAAACGGCCCGCCGCCAGTGGGTGCCTGCCCGGTCACTCCAGCCGGTCCAGCGCGCCCGCCACGACCAGCGGGAGCGTGATGGTCGCGTCCGCGTAGACGGAGACGTTCCGGGCCTCCTTCTCCAGTTTCCCCCACGACCGGGCCTCGTCCAGCGTCGCACCGGAGAGGCCGCCGGTCTGTGGCGGGTCCATCGTCAGCTGGACGGCGTAGTCGTACGCGCCCGGCGTGACGAGCATCGTCTGGAGGACGTAGTTCTTCGGGACGCCGCCGCCGACGACGAGCGCGCCCGTCTCGTCGGCCTCGTACGCGAGGTCGTTCAGGTCACTCATATCCGAGAGCGCGTCGAGCGAGAAGCCCGACACCTGCGAGTGGAGCCACGCCTGGAGCCCCAGTACGGAGTCCTGCACCGCCGGGACGTAGATGGGTACGTCGTGTTCGTGGGCGGCCGCCGCGATGCCGGCGTCCTCGTCCACGTCGTCCGCGTCGTTCACGCGGGCGTTCGCCGCGCCGAGTGCGTCGGTGAACGCGGCGATGGAGACGACCTCCTCGCCCAGCTCCGGGAACACCTCCTCGCGGAGGTGCTCCTCGAACGCCGCGAAATGCTCCTGCGGGAGGTAGACGTTGTAGATGCGGTCGACGCCCTCGTCGCGGAGCTGCTCGTCGTGCTCGCGCTCCGTGCGGTCGGGCGCGTGGACCCGGCCGTGGTGGTGCTTCCCGCCGATGGCCTCGATGGCGTCGTGGGTCAGGTTCGCGCCCGTCGTCACGAGCGCGTCGATGTGGCCATCCCGGATCAGGTCGGCGACCAGCGCCCGCATCCCCGCCGGCACCATCGCGCCCGCCAGCCCCACCAGCGTCGTCACGTCGTCGTCGAACAGCTCTGCGGTCACGTCGACGGCCTCGTGGAGGTCCGCCGCGCCGATTCCGGCGTCGCCGTACTCGGCGACGAGGTCGGCGACGCTCATCCCGGCGCGCACGTCGACGTGGTCGACTGGGTCGTGGCTGAACTCCTCGCGGGGTGGCTCTTCGTGTGCGTCGTCCTCTGGGGCGTCTTCGGTCATACCGGCGATGCGGGCGGTGGGTGTTTGAACGGCGTGGTTGGCGGGGATGGGCGACCGGGTCGAGGCCGTGACGACGACCGGCCTCAGTCGTGGAAGCGGGCCTCGAACCGCTCGACGCTCGCGTCCGTTCCGGCGACGACCACCTCGTCGGTCGGCTCGAAGACGAACTCCTGTGGGTCGATATCGGTGACGGTGTCGCCCTCGCGCTTCACCGCGAGGACGGTACAGCCGGTCGCTTCGCGCACGGCGGCATCCGCCAGGGTCCGCCCGTCGAGGTCGCCGGCCGGCAGCTGGACCACCTCGATGCGCTGGTGGTAGCCCAGCACCTCCTCGTCCTCGAAGACGGTCGAGAGCATCATCCGGCCGCTGACGGTGGCCAGCGACTGGACGTAGTCCGCGCCGGCCCGGTAGAGCTTAGGTTCGTCGGCCTCCGCGTCGGCGCGGGCGACGATATCGAGGTCCGGGTTGCGGTCGCGCGCGACCAGCGTCGCGAACACGGTCGAGGTATCATCGCCGAGCGTGAGGACGAACGCCTGCGCCTCGCCGATGCCGGCGGCATCGAGCTGGTCCGGCTCCCTGGCGTCGCCGACCACGTCCACGCCCTCGGCGTCCTCGCGGTCGAGGACCGTCAGGCGGGTGTTGGTGTCGGCCAGTGCCTCGCGGGCGGCCACACCGGTCTGCCCGAGCCCGGCGATGACGACGTGCTGGGGGGCGAGCGGGCGGACGCTGGCGGCCGTCGCGTTACGGAGTTCGTCGAGCTCTGCCTCGCTTCCCGCGACCAGCAGCCGCGTTCCTGTCCGGATAATCGTCCCGGGGTCGACGGGCATACGGAAGTCGGTGTCCACCCACGCGCCGATGACCGTCACGCCGAACCGGTCGCGGATGCGGGCCTCCCGGAACGACTGCCCGGCGAGGTCGCTCCCCTCGCGGACGGCCACCTCGACGAGTTCGAAGTCCTCGCCGATGACGACGCCCTCCTCGACGTTCGTGGAGACGGCGGTGGGGACCTGCGCGGCGAGACTCCGGCCCAGCAGCTGCCGGGGCGAGAGGACGTCGTCGGCGCCCGCGATGCGGTGGTACTGGGCGAGGTCCGCGTCCTCGATGAGCGTCACCACGTCCACGTCGGGCGCGACCTCGCGGGCCGTCAGGACGACGCTGGCACTGATATCGTCCGGCGCGTCGACGAGGACGGCCCGTGCGTCGGCCAGCCCCGCGTTCTCCAGCGTCTCGCGGCTCTCCGGGTCACCGTGGACGACCGGTACCTCCTCGCGGTGCAACTCGACGGCGGCCTCGCGGTCGGGTTCGACGATGACGTAGTCGTGGCTCCGGCTCCGGAGTTCCTCCAGGAACGTCTCGCCGAGCGACGTGTAGCCACAGACCACGACGTGGTTGGCCAGGTCCGGCGCCGCCGTGGGGGGCTCGACGGCCAGCGCATCCCGTATCCACGGCACGGCGAACACGTCGACGGCCGTCAGGATGAGTCCGATACCGGTCAGCTGCATCACGACCACGAGGACGTTCATCTGTGGCGTCGCCCACGGCGCGTCCTCGCCGTACCCGGTCGTGGTGAACGTCTGGAAGACGACCTCGACCGACCGGTACAGCGGCTGGGGCCGGCCCTCCCACACCCGCATCCCGGCGTTGTAGGTCAGCGTGAACGCGACCGTCACCAGCAGGACGGCGGCGAAGTAGTAGGCAGCACGGCGGTTACGCCACACCATGGCGGCGTTACCCCGGCGGGGGTCCTGAACCCACCGCCCTGGCTCGCGCGCTCGTCGGGTCGGTCCACCACGCTCGTCGAACCGCCGGTTTCCGTAGGTCTTTCCGCCCGCCGCCCCTCGATTCGGCTATGCGAACCGTCGACGCGGCCGGCCTGGCCATCGGCGACGACCAGCCCACCCGCATCATGGGCGTGCTGAACGTCTCGAAGGAGTCCCCGTACAAGCCCAGCGTGTTCGACGATTCCGGCGCAGCGGCCGAGTACGTGGACGAGGCGCTCATCGGCGAGGGCGCGGACATCGTCGATGTCGGTCTCGAATCCGCGAACAAGCGCCTCGATGTCCTGTCGGCCGAGGAGGAACTCGACCGCCTGGACACGGCCGTCGAGACCATCCAGTCCGTCTCCAGCGACGCCGTCTTCTCCATCGAGACGCGCTACCACGAGGTCGCCGAGGCCGCCCTCGACCGCGGCTTCGACATGGTCAACGACATCTGTGGCTTCGCCGACCCGGAGATGCCCCGCGTCTGCGAGGAGTACGACGTGGCCGTCGGGAAGATGGCCTCCCCGCCGGACCTCGAACGGCCGGGCGCCGTCGAATCGGTGGACGACATCTACGAGGCCCTGTCGATGAACGGCTTCACCGAGAAGACCATCGTCGACCCGGCCTTCGGCGGCTGGTCGGAGGCCAAAACCCTCGAGGACGACCGCAAGACGTTCCGCCGGCTCCGGGAGTTCCGGGGCTACGGGCGTCCCATCCTCGTCTCCATCAACCGGAAGAACTTCCTCCGCGACCTGGCCGGCCGCGACACCGAGGCGGCCCTCCCGGTGTCGCTGGCCGCGACCGCGATGGCCATCGAGCGCGGCGCCCACGTCGTCCGCACGCACGACGTGGCCGAGACCCGCGACGCCGCGCTCGTCGGCGACGCGTTCACGCCGAACCGCCTGCACGAGGCGTCCGCGGGCGTCGAGGAACTGGACGCGCGGACGCCGACGGAGGTCCAGCGACACCTGGACCGGCTCGGCGCGCCGGCCGACATCGACCACGCCGCCCGTGCTGCGACCCGGGTGTTCGAGCTGTCGGGGCTGACCGAACCCGACCGCGCGACGCTGACGGCACCGCCCGTGGGCGCCGGCTTCGCTCCCGGGAGCGAGCCGGGGACCGGCGTCCTCTACGGGACGCCCGCGGCACTCCGGGCCGTCGTCCGCGAGGTGGACGGCTCCGACCGACTACGGGCGGCGCTGGAGCGTATCGAGGACGCGCTGTAGGAGATAATCAACTTCTAAAGGAAGTTGTCCTGTTCTTTCAGATACACATCAACAATGTTCGCAGTTATCCAATGAGGAGGCGGATATTGTAGGCAGTCGCGAACGCCCCGACCACCGCGAGGAAGACGGGTGGCGTGTAGTAGAGCATCCGGTCGTGGTCGCGGGTCGCGTAGATGCTGACGGCGATACCGAACAGCATCGCCACGAGTTTCAGTCCGATGAGGCCGGCCTCGCCGAACGCGTCGATGGCTGTGGCCATGGCCACGTTCCCCTCGGCCACGGTCTGTGAGTGATTGACGATCGCGAGTGTGGTCACACTGTCGCCGACGACGTACGTGGCCGTGGCGATGAGCCACAGCCTGGCGAACTCCTCCGTGCAGAAGCGCCCGAGCGAGGAGAGCTCGCCCGCCCGGCCCACCACACCTGCTCCGTCGTCCGTATCGGTCCCGACGCTCATTCAATCTCCCGTTCGTTACCGGTACTTGAAAGCCCCCCGACCGTTCTCCCAGCGTGAAAACACACGTCCGACAGGGGTCCGACGCCCGAACGCCAGGTATCAGCGTTCGGACGAGAAAACTTATGACATCCCCACGACAACGCGCAGGTGGAAGCCGGAGGGCACACCGGGTAGGGGTACCTTGGTGCCCTTCGGCCCGCAACCTATCTGCGGAGTCACAGCAGCCCCCGAGCCACAGGTCCAGTAATGCGCTTCGAACAGTGGAACCCCGTCTACGAACGACTCCTCGCCGACCTCGGCTACGACCGGGGCGGCGACGAGCGAGCCCGCGACCGACTGGCCGTGCTGGCGAGCCCGTTCGACCTCGTTCCCCTCCGCGAACGGGTTGCGGGTGCGACCGTCGCCGTGGCCGGTGGCGCCGAGCGACTGGTCGACGACCTCGATGTCGCCCGGGACGCCGACGTGGTGTTCGCGGCCTCCGTCGCGGCCGACACCTGCCGCGAGCACGGCGTCACCGTCGACTGCATGGTGACCGACCTCGACAAGAACCCCGACACGGCCCGACGGTTGACCCACGAGGGCGTCCCCGTGGCCGCGCACGCCCACGGTGACAACCTCGCCCTCGTCGAGTCGGTCGTGCCGGACTGCGATCCCGATGCGCTCCTCCCGACGACGCAGGCCGCACCCGTAGGGCCGGTCCGGAACTTCGGCGGGTTCACGGACGGCGACCGGGCGGCCTTCCTCGCCGACCACCTCGGCGCCGACAGCCTGCGGTTCCCGGGCTGGGACCTCCGGGACCCGACGGTCGGCGCGGAGAAGCACGCGAAACTCGACTGGGCCGCACGGCTCCTCCGCTGGCTGGAGCGCCGGCGCGACGAGGCGTTCGCGCCGCTGGACGGGCGCCGTCCGGCGCTCGATGCCGACCCACTCACGCCGCCGTACGACGACTGACGGGCCGGCGCGCCCGGCCGGGAGCCACCCTGGATAACGACCCCAACGTAACAAGGCACATCACTTAACAGTGGTAACACCGAAGCGGACCATCGACACCGATGGCTGAACAGGCAGTCGACTCGGGAGCCGACGAGCGCCGCGTCGCGGTGCCTGATGGCGGTTCCGTGTCGGCGGACGCTGGCGCGAGCGAACCGTCGGACGGCGGAGTGGCCGGCAGCGACGGCTCCGAACACTCCGTGCGGACCGTCGCCATCGCCGTCACCGCGGGTGTCTTCCTCGGCGGCGTCGCCACCGGCGTCGCCTTCCCGACGCT
This sequence comes from Haloglomus halophilum, assembly GCF_024298885.1. GTDB lineage: Archaea > Halobacteriota > Halobacteria > Halobacteriales > Haloarculaceae > Haloglomus > Haloglomus halophilum. The sequence goes on along the minus strand of NZ_CP101166.1, from coordinate 3,731,470 downwards.
TCCGTTGCTCGACCGCGTGCTGGGCATCTCCGCGGTGATGCTCGGCGTCATCCTCGCGGCCAACCGCATCGCCCGGCTCGTGATGAACACGCCCGCCGGGCAGCTCATCGACGAGCGCGGCGCTCGCAAGCCCATGATCGCCGGCCTGTTCGTCCAGGGCCTCGCCCCCTTCGGTTACGTCGTCGGCCTCTACACGCCGGCCGTCGACCTCGCGACGCTCCCGGTGGTCGGGACCGTCTCGGCGCCGGGACTCGTCTTCGTCCTCGCCCGGGCCTTCTGGGGCGTCGGGTCGGCGTTCGTCTTCGTCGGCGCGTTCGCCATCATCACGGGCATCACGACGAAGGAGACCCGCGGGAAGTGGACGGGCTACATGCGGGGCGGGCAGTCGCTCGGCTTCCCGGCCGGCCTCGTGGTCGGTGGCGTCCTGACGGACGTGTTCGACGTGCAGACCGCCTTCCTCACGGCCGGTACCCTCGCGCTGCTGGCGGGCGTCGTCGCCTTCGTGGTCCTCCCGGACGTGCGGGCCAGCGCCGGCGCACGCGTGCCACTGCGCGAGCTGCCCGGGCTCGCGCGCTCGACGCCCGGCGTCGTCCCGGTCGGTATCGCCAACGGGACCATCCGTTTCCTGTTCGGCGGCATCCTCCTGACGACCGCCGTCAAGTACGCCGCCGAACTCGAACTGCAGGTCGGCGTCCTCACGGCGGCCGGCGTCAGTGGCCTCGTCATGGGCGGTGGGGTCGTCGTCTCCTCCATCTCGACGGTCGTGAGCGGGCGTCTCTCCGACCGCGTCGAGCACCGGGCGCTGGTGACGCTTCCCGCGTTCGCACTGCTCGCGGCCGGCTTCGCCGCGCTCGCGCTCGTCCCCTCGTTCCTCGGCGTGGCCACGGGCGTCGCACTCGTCGGGGCCGGTACGGGCGGCTCCGGCCCGGCGCTGCTCGCCACGCTCGGCGACATCTCCCCGACCGGCGAGACCGGCAAGTTCGGCGGCCTCTACAACGTGTTCGGCGACATCGGCCTCTCGCTCGGCCCGCTCGTCGCGTTCCCCGCCGTCACGACGGTCGGCTACGACCTCACCTATCTCGCGTGTGCGGGGCTGGCGGTGGGCTGCCTCCTGCTCGTGAACGCCACCCTGCTCGGCGCGGAAACCGACAGCGACTCGGTGCCCGACGATGAAGCCGCCGGAAACGCCGCTACGGACGCTGATACGCTGGACCCCGAGACGCTCGACCCCGAAACCTACGATGACTGACTCCACTCCTTCCCCCGACGAGACCGACGGGCGCACCGGCACGCAGAGCGCTCCTGCCGACGCGCCTCCCGTTCACCGTATCGAGACGACCGTCGACTGGCCGCCGGGTCACGCCGCCTGCTACCTCGTCGACGCCGACGAACCGGTTCTCGTGGACGCGGGTGCCCCCGAGGATCGCGGTGCCGAGGAGCTCCGCGAGGGGCTCGACGCGCACGGCTTCGAGCCCGCGGACATCGCGCACGTGCTCGTCACGCACCCGCACACGGACCACGACGGGCAGGTGTCGAACCTCATCGACGCGGGTGACCCGACGGTGTACGCGCCTGCTGCGGCCGTCGAGCGCCTGGAACGCGACCCGGACGACCTCCACGAGGTCGTAACCGAGAACGCCCGCGTGGTCGGCGTTCCCGAGGGACTCCGCGAGTACGTCGTCTCGCAGGCCGTCGAGTCGCTGAAGCGCAACGCCCGCTACTGCCCGCCCGAAGCCGTCGACGTGCGCCTCGCGGCGGGTGACGCGTTCGAGGCCGGCGGCGTCACCTTCGAGAGCATCCACTGTCCCGGTCACCAGGCCGACCAGTTCGCCTTCGCCGCCACGCTCGGCCCGGAGGCCGACGGCACTGATACCGATGGCGCTACCGGTGACGCGGGCGAGCGCGTCCTCTTCTCGGCCGACGCGGTCATCGAGCCGTTCCGCGCGGCCGCGCTCCACGCCGGGCTCGACGACGGTACCTTCGACTCCGTCAGCGCCTCCTATCGCTGCTACGGCTCGCTCCGGTCGTACTCCTTCGACCGCGTCTACCCCGGCCACGGTCCCGTCTTCACGGACTACGCGGGGGCCATCGAGCGCTCCATCGAGAGCCTCGACGACCTGCTCGACGACGTGGAGTCGACGCTCGCGGAGGTCGGCCCGGCCCCCGCCTTCGAGGTGGCGAACACCCGCGCCGACATCGCGGAGGAGCCATACGTCCTGTTCGAGACCATCGGCGCGTGTGCGGAACTGGTCGAGCGGGGCCGCGCGACCGACCGGATGGACGACGGCGTGCGCGTGTTCTCGGACTGACCCGTCCCATCGCATCCCCTCGGATCTCGCTGGCTCCCGTTCAGGCCCCGGATGCCATCCCGATTCAGAACCGTTTTGCGTACCCGTAGCACACGGACTGGTAATGACGACGAAGGTTGGCATCCTCGGCGCGACCGGCGCCGTGGGCCAGCGACTCATCCAGCTGCTCGAACCGCACCCGGACTTCGAGATCGCCGCGCTCACCGCCTCGGCGGACTCGGCCGGCGAGACGTACCGCGACGCCGCGAAGTGGCGCGTCAACTCGCCCATTCCGGCATCCGTCGCGGACCTGACCGTCTCCGCCACCGACCCGAGCGAGGTCCCCGACGACGTGAGCCTCATCTTCTCCTCGCTCCCGTCCAGTGTCGGCGAACAGGTCGAACCCGAGTTCTGCGAGGCGGGCTACGTCGTCTCCTCGAACTCCTCGAACGCGCGGATGGCCGACGACGTACCCCTCGTCATCCCCGAGGTCAACGGCGACCACGTCGGTCTCCTCGAGGTCCAGCGCGACGAGCGCGGCTGGGACGGCGCGCTCCTGAAGAACCCGAACTGCTCGACCATCACGATGGTCCCGACGCTGGCCGCGCTCGACCAGTTCGGCCTCGAATCGGTGCGCGTCTCGACGCTCCAGGCCGTCTCCGGCGCCGGCTACTCCGGCGTCACCTCGATGGAGATCATCGACAACGCCATCCCGCACATCGGCGGCGAGGAGCAGAAGATGGAGACGGAGACGACGAAGCTGCTGGGCACGTTCGATGGCAGCGAGGTCCACCTCCACGACGTGGACGTGGCGGCCTCCTGCAACCGCATCGCGACCCTCGACGGCCACCTCGAGAACGTCTGGGCCGACACCGCCGAGGACGTGACGCCCGACCAGGCCGCCGACGCGATGGCCGAACTGCCGGGTGCTGACCTCCCCTCCTCGCCCGACCGGATGATCAAGGTCTTCGAGGAGCCCGACCGCCCCCAGCCCCGCCTCGACCGGATGCTCGACGACGGGATGGCCGTCTCCGCGGGCGGCATCCGCAGCACGACGACCGGCATCCAGTTCAACTGCCTCGCGCACAACACGATGCGTGGCGCCGCCGGCGCCAGTGTGCTGAACGGCGAGCTGCTGCTGACGGAAGGCTACCTGTAACCCGCGAGGCTGCCGGATGCTCCGCTCGGCGACCGGTGTCGACGTGCTGCTGACTGTTCTGGGCGTCGTGTACCTGATGTTCACTGGAGCCGTGCTCTCCAGTGCCGGAACCGTTATCGTCCGCCCCGCGCTCGCCGTCGGGTTCCTCGTCCCGTTCGCCGTCGCGGCGACCGTCAGTCGGGTACGTGACCGCCTTGCGGGGCTGGAGGAGTGGTTCGGCAGCACCCGCCAGGGCCGGGTCGCCTTCCTCGCGCTCCTGCTCACCATCGTCGGGTTCCGGTTCGGCCTCGGCCTCGCGCCGGAGCCGATTCAGGACGCCGTGCTGGTCGGGACGTTCGGCGCCGCTGGCGGGATGGTAGGGCTGGCCGTGTCCCGTGCCGCCGGCCGGGCGGCCAGGGACCGGTGAGTCGGCTACTCGGCTACCGGTCACCCCGTTCTCAGTGCAGACAGTGCCCCTCGGCACCGGTGAGGCAGGACTCGAAGCACTGCACCACGCCGTACGACGACGTGGCGAACGCCAGTCCGCCGCCGATCGCGACGCTGGCGTCCCCGCCCGTCTCGTGCCGGGTCCGCGCGAACCCCACGCGGTCGCCGCTCTCCGCGTCGACGGCGAGGAGGCCGCTGGGCCCCTTCTCTTCCGTGCGAGCCAGGGCGTACACCCGGCCGTCGGCGATGGCTGGTGTCCCCAGCCCGCTGAAGGCCAGTCCGTGCCGCCACCGCTCCTCGCCGGTGGCCGCCTCCCGGCAGACGATGTCCGAGAGGCGCTCGCGGTGGAAGACGAGGCCACCCGCGGTGGCGACCGACCGCCCGAACCAGGTCCCGTCGCCCTCCGTGCGCCAGTCCGGCTTCCCGGTCCCCACATCGAGGCCCACGACCCCGGACCGGTCGCTGCCCGACGGTTCGACGGAGGCGAAGACCCGGCTCTCGCCCACGGTCGGCGGGCCGGTGACGGGCACGCGACGCTCCCACTGTACCGTTCCGTCCGCGGTGTCCAGCGCGACGACGCCGTGGTCCAGCACGGAGCAGTAGAGGGTCCCGTCCGCGTACGCCGGCGCGAAGGTCCAGCCCCGTACGTCGTTCGGCACCTCGTAGCGCCACCGGACGTCGCCGGTGGCCGCGTCCAGGGCGTAGAGTCCCTCGCTGGCGTCGGTGTGCCAGGTCGTGCTCGCGGTCGGTGCGTACACCGAGCCGTCGACGACGACGGGATGCGCGGTGGCGAGGTTGCTGTTGCTCGGGGCGCCGCCGAGTGGGCGGTGCCAGCGCTCGGTCCCGTCGGGCGCGAGCGCGTGGACGCCGTCGAACGCCAGCAGGTAGAACGTCCCGTCGGCGTACACCAGCGAGTCCCAGGCGACCGCGTCGCTCGTCCCCCGGCCCTCGTACCGGGTCACCAGGCTGTCCAGTTCGACAGCCCCGCTCGCGGCGTCCAGTCGGAGGAACCGGACCGGGCGGGGTCGGTCTCCTGCCCGTGTGGAGGGAACGGCGGCGACGACGTGGACGCTCCCGTCGACCAGTATCGGAGAGGACGAGTGCACGTCGTCCGGAACGTCGGTGGCCCAGCGGCGTGTCAGTCCCGGACCGGGGGCGTCGCGCTCGCGACCGTTCCCCGTCCGCTGGCGGTCGTACGCACCGCGGTGCCACTCGGCGTCGGAGAGGTCGACCGGACGGCGGACACCGGCCACCCTGGCGGCCCCGACGGCGCCCGCCGCACCGGCGGCGCCGAGCGCCGTCAACAGCGTACGTCTGGAGGGCATCCCTGGTCGATGCCGCCTCCGCCGGCAAGTGTCTTGCCACTGCCGCGTCGGGGTCCTGTATTATCCAGCTATCCGCGCCTCTCGACACGTACATCCGGAATAAGTAGAGAACCGCCCTATCCGACGAACTCTACCGTCTCACGGACGGACGCCACGTAGCCGGCATAGGCCGCGACGAGGGTGATGACGGCGCCCCCGGCGATGGCGATGGCGCCCCCGACGCGACCCGGGTTCCGGGCGATGGCCGGAAAGTCCCCGGCGCTGTAGACGAAGCTCAGCTTGACGGCGAAGAACGCGCCGCCGTGGCCGAACGGGGTGAGGCTGTTGAACCGGCTGACCGAGAGCACGTGCCAGAACGCCGCGGCGAACACGACGCCCGTGACGGCGCCCGCGAAGAGGCCGTGGCGGGTGCTCTCGGCGGGCCCACCCCGTGCGAGCCGCCCCGCTGCCGCGCCCGCGAGCGCTCCGGAACCCAGGAGCAACAGGCCCGCGACCAGTCCGACCCGCTCCAGTGCAGGGTAGAGATAGCAGACCGCTAGATACCCCACACCCCAGGCGACGCCGACCAGAACCGCCCGCCAGTACATGGACGGCATTGGTTCCCGGGCGGTTTGGCTCCTCCGACACGGCCGGCCGTCCCGCCCTGCTGGTGCCCACGCCAGCCCACGCTGGCCCCGGGACCGATACGGACTTGCCTGCCGCGGCCGCCGACTCCGACGATGGCGATACTCCACACCTGTCTGAACGTGGCCGACGCCGAGCGCTCCGTCGAGTGGTACGAGCAGAACCTGGGCTTCGAGCACAGCTGGGGCTTCGAGAGCGGCGACACCACCAACCTGTACGTCGCCGACGAGGACGGGACCGAGCTCCAGCTCTCGGAGACCGAGGGCGAAGCGCCCGGCGACGCGGGCGACCTCTGGGACCATCTCGCTGTCGGCGTCGAGGACGTCGACACGGCGTTCGAGGATATCGACCACCACGGCGTCGTGAAGGAGCCGGGCGACCAGCCCGCCGCCGGCGCCCGGACGGCGTTCGTGAAGGACCCGGACGGACACGTCGTGGAGCTCATCGAGCCGCTGGCGGACTGAGCCGCCCCGCGACACCGCTGTGGACCGTCACTTCGGGACGACGAACACCGGTCCCTCGACCTTGTTGAGCACGGTCCGTGTCGTCGTGCCGATGGTCCCGAACCCCTCGCCGCCCTCGCGGCGCGGGCCGAGGATGACCTCGTCGATGTCCTTCTCGCGGACGAACGCGACGATCTCGGCGGCCGGGTCACCCGCACGGCGCACGGTCCGGACGGTCGTTTCCTCCGCCAGCTTGACCTGTGCGGTCGAGAGCGCGTCCCGGTCCATCTCGACGCCCTCCTCCTCGACGGTCAGCACGTACACCTCGTCCCCGTCGTCGAGTTTCGGGATGAGGTAGTCACTCGCGGCCTCGGTGGTCGCCGAGGTGGCCGTGGCCACGAGATACCGTGTCATCGTCTGTCGGACCCCTACGTCGGAGGGTGCTTAAGCCTGTCACCCCCGAGCGAACGGCCACGTGGAGACCCTCGGTGTCGGGCGTCGCTCACTCGACCCCGTCCGGGTCGAGTCGCTCCAGCGGGACGACGACAGCCGGGACGGAGGCCCGGGCCAGCACCGTCCGGGCCGTCGACCCGAGTTCGGTATCGCTGCCCGGCGCACCGGAGCGGGGACCGAGGACGAGGACATCCGCATCCAGGTCGTCCACGGCCTCCAGAATCGCCTCGGCGGGGTCGCCGTCGCGCGTCTCCGTCTCCAGTGTCGCCCGCCCGGCGAGGCGGGCCCGGGCGACGTTCGCCGCGTCCCCGGCGTCGCGGGCGCCGCCGGCCGACACCGTCAGGACCGTCACGGTGTCGGCACCGGGGCCGTCGAGCCGGCCGTCGAGGTAGTCGCAGGCCGCCGCAGTGGTGTGGACCGAGTCCGTCGCGACGAGGTAGCGCATGGTTCGATGTCCGTTCTCCGGGGGCGTGAACCCGACGGTCCCGACCGAGTGCCCGCGCCCGAACCGCGGCGCTCAAGACCGGCGCTCGCCGAGGAGGTGGCGTGTTCCGGTCGGGCCGGACCCAGTGGATACTGCTCGCAACGGCGGCAGCCACGCGCTTCGGCGGCGGCGTCCTGATGGGAACGGCGATGGCCGTCTACGTCGGCCGCGAGGGCTCGCCGCTCGCCGTGAGCGCCGTCGCCACCGCCTACTTCGCGGGGCTGATGCTCGCCTCGCCGGTCTGGGGCGCGCTCGCGGACGTGACCGGCCGCCGCCGCGCGGTGCTGGTGGTCACGGGGACCCTCGCGACCCTCGCCGCCGCGCCGCTGGCCATCGCGGACGGCGTCTGGGTTCCGGTCGGCCTTCGGGGGCTGTACGCGGTCTTCGCGGCCGGGTTCGCGCCGGTCGCGCTCACCATCGCCAGCGAGCGCGGGGGTGCGGACGGGCGCGGGCGCTCGCTCGGAACGTTCAACTCGGCGCGTTCTGGCGGGTTCGCCGGCGGCCAGTTCGTCGCCGGCCTCCTGCTGGGCGCCGTCGCACGCCCCGAACTCTACCTCGTCGTCGCCGGCCTCTCGGCACTGTCGACGGTCGCTGCGGCGTTCCTCGTCGACCCGACCGACACCGGTCCGGGGACCGACGGGGATGACGACGCGCCCGACGACGCATCCGAACCGACCCGCACCGAACTCCTCCGGGAGGTCCGACACCGCCTGTTCCCCGCGGCGGGCGAGCGCGGCCACTTCCGCGTGAAGGGCCTGCGCTGGCTCTACGTCGCGCTCGCCGTGCGCAACGTGACCGTCCTCGGCGTGATGGCGCTGATGGCCCCGTACCTCGTCGACGTGGTCGGCGTCGCCGAGCCTGTGATGGGTGCCCTGCTCGCGGTCAACCACGGCACGCAGGTCGGCGCGATGTACCTGCTGGGCGTCGCGGCCGACCGCATCGGCCGCAAGCCGCTCATCGTCGCCGGGATGGCCGGAAGCGGTGCATTCGCGGTCCTCGCGGCGACCGCGACCGTTCCCGCCGCCGGCGCGGGTCTCCTCGGCGTCACCGGCCCCGCGTGGCTCGGAACGGGCCTGGCCCGGGTGGCTGCTGCGGGCGGGGCGCTGTTCGTGCTCGGTGTCTCCTTCTCGGCGATGACCACCGGCGCCGTCGCCTTCATCGGGGACGTGGCGCCGGCGGGTCGGGAGTCCGAGCTGATGGGCCTGCGCTCGACCGCGAAGGGGCTGGGCGGCGTCCTCGGCCCGACGCTGGTGGGTGGAATCGCGACACTCGCGGGCTACCCGGCCGCGTTCGCGCTGACCAGTTCGCTCGCGTTCGCGGCCGCCGGGCTGGCGGGGCTCGCGCTGGTCGAGAGCCGGCCCGCGGGCGGCCGGACGGTTCCCGCCGATGACTGAGGGGCCGCCGTCGAGTCTGGCTCTACTCGCCCTGGAAGTCGGCCCCGCCCTCGCCGAGGAAGGCGTCCAGTCCCCGCGAGAAGTCCTCGGTGGCGGTGAGCCCGGCGATGGTCTCGGCCTCGGTCGCGAGCTGCTCGTCCAGCGACCGGTCCAGCGACGAGCGCAGGAGGCCCTTCGTCGCGGCGTGGGCCAGCGTCGGTCCCTCGGCCAGCCGCGCGGCCTCCGCGGCCAGCCGCTCCTCGAACTCGTCGTCGGGGACCGCCTCGGTTGCGAGACCGATGTCGGCGGCCTCCCCGGCGCCGACCGGTTCGTCGCGGAAGGCGATGCGCTGTGCCTCGCGGAGCCCCACGAGCCGCGGCAGGAAGTACGACGAGCCGCCGTCGGCCGAGAGCCCGATGCGGGGGTAGGCGAACTCGAACCGGGCCGACTCCGTAGCCAGTACCACGTCCCCGCAGATGGCCGGGCCGACGCCGCCACCGGCCGCGACGCCGTTGACGCCACAGACGACCGGCTTGGGTGCGCGGGCGAGCTGGCTCACCATCCCGTGCAGCGCGCCAGCGATGCGCCGGACCGTGGCCCCGTCGCTCCCGTCGCCGGAGAGCGCGGTGAGGTCGGCCCCCGTGTTGAACGCGCCGCCCGTCCCCGTCAGAACGATACACCGGACCGCGTCGTCCTCGACGAGGTCGATGGCGGCCCGCTGGAGTTCGTCGGCCGCCTGCTGGTCCATCGAGTTGTTCCGCTCCGGTCGGTCGAAGGTGATGCGGCCGACGGCGCCGTCGGCGGCGTGGGTCACGTCGACGTGTTCGGACGTCATGAGCGGGGCCACTCCCGGCTCCGATAAATGCCTGCGGGCGAACCAGGTGCGGGGAGAACCGGACGAGGAACGAACCAAGCGACAGGTATTCGCACGTCGCTGCCGCACCCCCATCGGATGCCGGTCGACCTCCCCGTCGCCTTCCTGCTCGCCGCCGGGGCGCTCGTCCTCGCCCCGGGGCCGGACACGTTCTACGTCCTCGACCGGGGGCTCGGCGACGGCCAGCGGGTCGGCCTGGCCGCCGCGGCCGGCGTCGCGACGGGCATCCTGGTCCACACGGCCGGCGTCACGCTCGGCCTGTCCGCGCTGTTGCGCGCGTCGCCGTCGGCCTACGAGGGACTGCGATACATCGGCGCGGCGTACCTGCTCGTGCTCGGTGGGTCGACACTCCGGCGTCTCGCTCGTGGAACGGGCACCGCCATCGGCACCCGGGGAATCGCCGACGAGGATGAGGACGGGAGCAGCAGACCGTGGCCGACCGACGGCACCCCCGGGGCGTACCTCCAGGGGGTCGCGGTGAACGTCCTCAACCCGAAGGTCCTGGTGTTCTTCCTGGCGTTCCTGCCGCAGTTCGCCGGCCCCGACGCGGTCGACCTGGCCGCGCACGGGGGATGGTACGCCGTCCTCACGATGACCTACCTCGGCGCCGTCGCGCTGTCTGCCCACCGCGCCCGGGGACTCCTGGCCGCCCGCCCGCGGGTCGCGATGGGCCTCCAGGCGGTGTCCGGACTCGTCCTGCTCGGGTTCGGTGCCGAACTGCTGCTGGTCGGTATCGCTTGACTAATCGTCGTCGTCCAGCTTCGTCCACTTCTTCTCGATCTCGGCGTTCCCGCGGACCATCGTGTCCCCTTCGACCCGGAAGCGGGTCTTCCGGAGTTCGATGCTCTTGATCTCGCCGACGGTGCCGCCGATATCGATCCTATCACCGGGCATGAAATCGGGGTCCCGGAGCAGGTAGACCCCGGCGACGGCGTCGGCCAGCATCCCCGACAGCGCGTACGAGACGCCCAGCGCGAGGAAGCCGGTGGCCGTCCCGAGCGACGCCGCGATGGCGGTCAGTCCGACGATGGAGAGGAAGCTCAACCCGACGCCGAAGCAGAGGAAGACGAGCACGATGGTCGAGATGAACTGCCGGTAGACGCCCTGCGAGGCCGGGATGCTCCGCTGGAGCGAGAAGTTGACCACTGCCATCACGACCTTGATGAGAATCGCTGCGATGACGAGGAAGACGAGCCCCGTCAGCAGGCTCGGCAGGGCCGCGGCCACGTCGGCGATGAACTCGTTGATGGCGGTGCTGACGATGGAACCCTGAAGGGGTGTCGGCGCGAACACGGCTCCGGGAAGGCGGCCACCCGAGTTAACTTCCGGGGCGGTGACCGCATCCGCCGACGGACACCGTCCGCTCCTCGTCGGCTGACGCGCTGACCTCGCACCCTCCGGATGGACGAGGGCCTTCCGGTGACCGATATCCGAGATACGGACCACGGGAGCTCCAGCTCAGATGGACCCGTAGTCCCCGAGCCGCGTCCCGTCCAGCAGGTACGCCTCCCCGTCGGCGAGGCCCTCGGGCAGGAACGGCGAGAGGAAGTCCTGGCCCTCGTTCACCCAGGTCCCGCCCGTGAGGTCGTTGAACGCCGGGAACACGACGAGGTCGCCGGCCACCTCGGGCGGTTCCGCGCCGGCGTCCTCGGCGTGGGCCGTGAACGGGGCGGGCACGAGCCGCCCCCGGAGCCACGCGCGCTCGACCCGTCGTCCGCCGACCTCGTCCTCCAGCCGGACGACCGGGTGCTCGTGGGCGGTGCAGACGACGGGCGCCTCGACGACCTCGCGCCCGGGCCACGTATGCCCGTGCGCGAACCCGACCCCGCCGACGCGGGTGCCCGCGGCGTCGGTGACCGTCACGGCGTGCCCGGCCGGCGCGTCGTCCGGAGCGTAACCGAGGTCGGCTACCACGTCCGCGAGGCCACCGTCGTGGTTCCCCGGCGTCACGGTGACGGGGACGCGCTCGGTCAGTGCGGCGAACAGTTCGTCCAGTTCGCGCCGTTCGGTCTCGTTCGGGTCGCCGATGGCGTTCCCCACGTCACCCAGCAGGACGACGCGGTCGGCGCCGCTCTCGGCCAGCAGGCGGCGGACAGACTCGCGGCGGTCGTCGGCACGGTTGCCGAGTTCCACGCCGTCGCGGCGGAGCGCCACCTCCAGCCCGGCGTGGTAGTCCGCCAGCACGAGTACACGACCCTCATCCGTCTCGGCGACGGCCGCCGGTTCGCCGGGGAGCGGTTCGACGTGTGGAGTCTCGGGGGCCACCGCTCAGATGGGCTTCAGCAGGCCGTCCTCGGGCTCGTAACACTGGCCGCCCATCAGTGCGTCCTGCACGGCGTCGTCGATCTCGTCGGGGGACGCGCCGGTCCGGTCGGCGACACGCTCTATCACCGCGTCGGTCGGTGCGCCGTCGCCGTCGTCGAGGGCCTGCATCGCGTCCATCACGGCCTCGGAGAGGTCGACATCCTCGGCCGGCTCCGCGCCGCTGGTGTCGGGGTCGGGGTCGGGGTCCGGTTCCGGGGCCGATTCCGGTTCGGTCTGCGGCTCCGTCTCGGACTCGGCTTCAGGTTCCGGTTCGGCTTCGGGCTCCAGATCGGGCTCGGACTCCACCTCGGTCCCGGTGGAGAACTCCGTCCCGTACTCCTCCTCGACCTGTTCGCGGACCTCGTCACCGAGCGGGTCCTCCTCGGGCTCTTCGGCGTCGAACTCGCCGGGTTCGAACTCCCCGATGTCGTCGTCCGTCCCGTCCGCGTCCGTCTCCGGAGTAGCCGTCGGTTCGGTCGTCTCGGTCGGTTCCGTGGTCTCGGTCGCCGTGGTCTCTGATGGCTCCGACGCCTCGGCCGTGTCGGCCGGTTCCGCCGTGCCGGCTGGTTCCGCCGTCTCGGTCGGTTCCGTCTCGGTCGGTTCCGTCTCCTCGGCCGCTGTCGCTCCACCGCCGGCGGACGGCGCTGTCTCCCCGCCGCTCGGCGCCTCCGACGTGGTCGTGCCGGTCGCATCGTCGGTCCCCTCGGACGGACTCGCTCCGGCCGCGATGTCCGTCGGCTCCACCGAGATGGATGGGGCGTCCGGCGCCTGCAGCGTCGCGAGGTCGGCCTCGCCGCCCTCGTCAGGGGCGATATCCAGCGACCCGGCCTCGTCGCGCTCGTTGGCGACGACGCGTGTCGCGTCCAGCGAGAGGTCCCGGAGCGCGTCGAGGTAGGCCGGCGTCGTGCCGTAGTGCTCGCGGGCGAGGGAGACACCCTGCGCGAGCGCGGCGTCGACACCCTCGGCCTCGAGTCGCTCGCGGAGCGCATCGCCCGAGAGACCGGACTCGATGGCCGCGGCCATCACGCCGATTCGGTCGAGCGTCTGCTCGGCGGTCGAGACCACCCAGCGGTCCCGGGTTGCGGCGTCGACCTCGCTGATGCTCTCCGGGCGCACGGATGAGTAGACGACGTCCGTATCCTCGGGCTGGTAGGTCCGGGCCTTCCCCGTCACCGCGAGGAACGCCGGCGGGTCGGTCCGTTCGAGGAAGGAGAGCGCCTCGGGCTGGTACTGCCCGGCGTAGACCACGAACGCGCCCGTCGGGTCGACGATGCGTGCCCGGAGCATCGACTGGTTGACCTGTTCGAGTTCCGTCAGCACGCCGACGAGGAACATCCGGTTGACCCGGCCACCTGTCGGCGTGATGACGAAGTTCGGGGCGCGCTCCTCGTCGCTCTCGGAGAACTGGAAGTTGCAGTCCTCGAACTCCGCGGCGAACATCCGGTAGGCGACCTCCCGGGTCCCCGGGCCGCTGTCGCCGTCGTCGCTGCCGTCGCCGTTCTCGGAGCCGTTCGCGCTCATGCTTCACCCCGCGATTCGAGGAGGGCGGTCGCACGCGCCGCCGGGTCGTCGTCGACGGCCGCGAACTCGGTGGCGTCGAGGTTGGCGCCGTACTCGTCGACCGAGAGCGTCCCGCGAACGCGGTACTCCTTGCCGACGAGATCGGCGGCGATGTCCTCGGCCACGACCTCGCGGTCCATCGCGTCGCGTGCGGCATCGAGGGCGTCCGCCAGCGTGCCGCCGTAGATGGCTTCGGTCATCTCGCGGTCGAGGACGGCCGTCGCGGTGCCGGTCCCGTCGTCGAGGATGGCCTTGACGCGGAGGTCGTCCTCGGCCTCGACCTGCCCGTGCGAGCGGCACTGGCCGTTCTGCACGACACGGCCACACTCCGGACAGCGCTGGATGAGCCCCGAGCCGTCCCGGACCTCGATGACGTTGCCGACGAGCTCCACGTCGTACGCGCCGCCGCCGTCGACGGCCTCGCCGATGGGGAGCTGCTGGGCCTCGTCGTTGGCCGCGACCTCGCGGTCGATTGGCGCGACGAGCGAGAACTCGGAGACGTTCACCGAGGGAACGCCCCGGAACTCCCGGACGTAGACGTCCTCGATGCGGACCGAGGCTCCCTCGATCAGTTCGGGGTGGGGGTCCCAGTCCGTGAACGGGAGCCGGGTCGACTCGTCGGCGAGGACGCCGCTCAGGATCTCGGTCTCGCCGTCGCGGCCGTCGATGACCTTCGACTCGACCTCCATCACCCGGACCTCCAGGTTCCGCCCGCGGTCGCCCGGAGCGAGGTCGGCCAGCGAGCGGTCGCCACCGACCTCGTACGGGACCTCGAGCGGTTCGTCCTCGAACGCGAGCGTGGTCGAGTCGCCGAGATTCAACTCGGCCTCGCCCTCCCACTCGCGCACGCCGGCGTTGCCCGCGGTGATGGTGTCGCCCTCGGAGAGGCCGAAGTCGTTCCACGCGGTGAAATCGATGACGCCGGTCCCGTCGGCGAGTTCACCCTCGTGGATGACCTGGTCCTCGCCGTTGTAGCGGATGGACCGCTTGCCCACGGTGAGGACGCGCGCCGTGACGGTGACGTTGCCCGAGTCGGGCGAGATATCGGCGATGTCGGCCTTGGTCGGCTCGTCGCCACCGCCGCCGTCGCCGCCGCCGTACTTCCGGCGGAGCGAGCCCTTCGCCTCGTCCACCGGCACGCTGTACTGTACCAGCCGCTCGAGATCCTCGAGGACCTCCTCTTTGTCGACGCCGAGGTCGGAGGCGAGTTCCTCGGCATGGTCTTCTAACTCCATCGGGCGGGCGTTCGCCGGGATTCGACAAAAGGGTTCCCGCCGGTCAGTGCTCGTTCAACCCCCGGTCGAGGGACGCCAGCACGGCCGGCCAGGAGTCCGCCGCGGCGTGTGCGGTCGCACGGGCGGTCACGTCGCCCGCCTCGACACCCCCGAACGGGACGTACGGCACGCCGATGAGGTGACCACAGCCGTCGTAGGTCCGGTGGTCGAACGCGTAGGGGAAGTCGTGTCGAGCCAGCCGCTCGGCGGCGACGGCCGAGAGCCGTCGGGCCGGCCACACCGGGTCCGCACCGCCGGAGAGCAGGAGGACGGGCCCCTCGATCCGCTCGACCGGGATGGTCGCGGCGCGGCGGGCGGCCTCCGAGGCGTTCTCGAAGCCCCGCTCCAGAACCGGCCGCGTGCGGACCCGACCGTCGTCCGTCCGTTCTGGTGGGCCCTCACCCGAGAGGTGGGGAATCGGCGCCCCATCGTCGGTCCAGGCCGGCGTGCCGTCGGGCGTGTCCCAGACGACACCGCTCCCGGCGTAGGAGACGACGGCGCCCACCCAGTCGGCCCTCGCGCCGAGCAGGAGCGCGAGTTCGGCCCCGCGGGATGCCCCGACGACCCCCAGCCGCCCTCCCCGGAGGTCGGGCTGGTCGTGGAGCCAGGCTGCCGCCTCGTCGAAGTACGAGAGCGGCACGCGAGCGAGACCATCCGGAATCGGGTCGGGCTCGCCGAAGTACTGGAGCGAGCACACGGCGAACCCGTGTGTCGCGAGCGTCTGCGCGAGCCTGTGGGAGGTCGGACCGGCCGAGCCGTGCAGGTCGAGGACGACCGGATGTGGCCCCCCGTCCGGAGGGAGGAACAGGTCGCCGACGAGGGCCTCGTGGTCTATCCGCCGGGAGCTGACGCCGGGGTCGTACAGCACCCGCGTCACCTCCCGCTCGGTGGCCGCCGCCTCGGTACTGGCCTGCAACGTGACCGGCACCTCGGCCCGGTCGCCGAGACTCGCGAACCGGGCGTCGGCGTCGGTCCGCATCGACCACAGCCATCCCATCGGTTCGCCGCCGCCGTACGTCCCCCGCTCTGGGGCGCGGTCGGTGCAGTCGACGGTTCCCTCCCCGTCGGCCGTGTATGCCGCTCGCGAGGCCCACTCCCTGCCCTCGTCGTCGACGAGTGTGGCACGGAACTCGACGGTCGAGCCGGGTGCCGCACCGGTGACGCGGAGATCGACTGCCTCGTCGTTCGGTGAGCAGGTCGGGGCTTCGATGGAGAGGGTACGGGAAGCACGATTCCAGTCGCTGTCGTCGGAGTTTCGTGTCATCGTGAGCATCCGGGGACCAGACCCAGTGTCGAATAGAATACGGGCAGAATAATGAATCTAACGAGCTTATAATACAATTATCGATGCTCGAGGAGTCGAATCGGCGAGTGATGAAGGTTGCGGTCGAATCCGCCGTCGAGTCGCCCGGACACGACTCCAGCGCCGAACGCTTAACGGGGTCCCGCTCGCGTTCGTGGACATGGCAGATACGACAGAACACGTGGCCATCCTCGGTGCCGGAACGATGGGCCGAGGCATCGCCCACGCCGCGGCGGTCGTGGGACACGACGTGACGCTCCGTGACGTGGACGAGTCGGTTCTCGAGGAGGCCGCCGACGCGGTCGACGAGAGCATCTCCGGCGCCGCCGACCGTGGCAAACTCGATGCCGACGCGGCCGAGGCCGCGCGCCAGCGCGTGCGGACGACGGAGGACATCGACAAGTGTGCGGACGCGACCGTCGTCATCGAGGCCGTTCCCGAGCAACTCGACCTGAAGACCAGCGTGCTCGATGAAGCCGTGGCCGTCGTGGACGACGATGCCCTCATCACCTCCAACACCTCCTCGCTGCCGGTGACCGAACTCGCCGCGTCGCTCGAGGACCCGTCGCGGTTCTGCGGGCTCCACTTCTTCAACCCCGCGTACGTGATGGGGCTGGTCGAGGTGGTGACCGCCGAGCAGACCGGCGACGGCGCCCGTGACCACGCCATCGACTTCGTCGAGTCGCTGGAGAAGGAGGCCGTCGTCGTCCGTGACGCGCCCGGATTCGCCTCCTCACGGCTCGGCGTGACGCTCGGCGCCGAGGCGATGCGGATGCTGGAGACGGGCACCGCGAAGACCGCCGATATCGACGCCGCGATGGAACTCGGATACCGCCATCCGATGGGGCCGCTGAAGCTCTCGGACGTGGTCGGGCTGGACGTGCGGCTGGACATCCTCGAACACCTGCGCGAGGAACTGGGCGAGCGCTTCCGCCCGCCGGAGGTGCTGCGTCGCAAGGTCCGCGCCGGCCACCTCGGGCAGAAGTCCGGGCGCGGGTTCTACGTCTGGGAGGACGGCGAGGCCGTCCGCCCGGTCGACGAGGCGTAGGATGACCGAGGACGGTGCGGCCCACGACGAGGGCTCGACCGCCAGCGAGGACCACCCACCGCGCCCGCTCGGGGAGCCGCCCCCGACGACGAGCGACGTGCTCGACGAACTGGAAGCCCTCTCCCGAACCGTCGACGACCCCGAGGAGCGCGAGGCGGTCGAGCGCGCGAAACTCGTCCTCGGCGAGATGCAGGCGGGCGCGTTCGGCAACGTCGTCTACGGCTTCGACCGTGCGGACGCCGCCGAGGCGCTGCTGGGGGCGCTCCTGTTCGGCATCCCCATGTTCGTGGAGGGAGGCACCCTGGAGGTCGGCGCGTTCGTCGCCACCAACCCCCTCTACCTCGCCGGGACCCTCGGCGCGTCCGTCCTGCTCACGGTCGGTATCCTCTACGTCGCCGACTTCCAGGACGTACGCGTCTACCGGCCGCTGCTGGGGTTCATCCCCCGGCGGCTCGCCGGTATCCTGGTCATCTCGTTCGTCACGGCGCTCGTCGCGATGACCGCGTGGGGGCGGCTGGACTGGTCACAGCCGTGGCTCTCGTTCTGCCAGGTGTCGGTCACGCTGGTGCCGATGGTCATCGGGGCGGCGCTTGGCGACCTGCTGCCCGGTTCCTGAGTCTGGTCGGCTCGGGACGCCGCCCGATTCCGACGGACACTCGCCGAGTATATTGAATAATGCCGAATATATTGATATAGTTGGAGTATTGTGTAGTAAATGCCGATACAGCTGATGTAGAACTGGCACAAGAGCTAAACTCGGCTTCCACCTATCCCTGGGTGATGCATCGACGCCGGCTCGTCGTCGCCCTCCTCGCTCTCCTCCTGCTTGCGGGCTGCAACGCGCTGTCCGCACCGTCGTCGGGCACGGAGACGCTGACGCCGGCGGCGGTGCCGGAGGGTGTACCGACGGCCGCCCCGGGGGTTCCGGCTGCCGAGGGCGTGACCGCGCTGGACGCCGACCGGCTGCTCGCGGCGGACGAGCGGCGGCGCGAGGCCACGAGTTATCGCCTGATGCGGGCGGTCGAGATTCGTGGCCGGAACTGGACGACCCGCATCGACCGCGACCGGCGGGTCGCCGCGGACGGCACCATCTACGAGCGTGTCGAGACCGAGGGGTCCCCCGGGCTGACGCCGGCGGTCGCCCGGAGCGAACTCTGGAAGGACGGCTCGACGGTGTTCGTCCGGACGTACGACCAGGACGGCACCCGGATCGAACGGGGCCCGTTCCCGTCCGTTCCGGGGCACTTCCGCCGGTGGGTGCTGCTCCGGGAACAGCTCGTGACCGGCGGCGAGTACCGGGTGGAGCGGACCGCCGAGGGGGTCGTCCTGCGCACCGCGGAGCCCCCACCGGTGGGGGAGGCAGTCATCCCCATCTCGCTGGGCGAGCCACGGAACGTGACCGCGCAACTGGCCGTCGAGGAGTCGGGGCTGATCCGGTCGCTCCGGCTGCGCTACGACACGACGTTCCAGGGCGAGACGGTACGGGTCGAGATAACCCACCGACTCACGGCGGTCGGGAACACGACCGTCGACCGGCCGGACTGGGTCGACTAGTCGAACGCTGCCGTACGGTGCTCCTCCAGGGCCTCCCGAACACGGTCCCAGTCCACGGGCGACGCGAACGCGGACAGGTCGCGCTCGAACGCCGCGAGGTCCGAACCGAACCGGTCGTGCCAGGCCGGCTCGCCGTGCTCCGACAGCGTCTCGACGAGGGCTCGTGCCTCCCGCTCCGTCGCTGCGACACGGTCGGCGAGCTCCGCCCGGAACGGGTCGCCCTCGCGGTCCGCCCAGGTCCGGAGGTCGGCGACCTCGGCGCGGAGGTCGGTGGCGAGCAGCGCCAGCACGTGCGCCCGCATCGTGGCGTCCGCCCAGTCCGGCGCGGGCGTCTCGCTCGCGGGTAGCGCGTCGGCCGCGGCCGACAGCTCCTCGAGCGACTCGGAAACCAGGTCGATGTCCTCGGCCAGTTCGTCGTACCGGCGGTTCGGACTGGCGAGCCACGACTCGAACGCCTCCAGGTCGAACGAGAGCTCGTCGGCCTCCCGGGCGACGTTCTGCGCGGTCGCCGCGACCTCGCGGAGCTCGACCGCCAGTTCGTACACCGCACCCGGATCGTCGAGCCGCTCGACTGGGGTGCGGAGCCCATCGGAGAGGTCGGCAGCGCGCGCATCGACCGCTGCCAGCCGGTCGTCGTACGTCTCCAGCCGGGCTGCGACGATGTCGATGTCGGCGACGGGGGCTGCCGCCGTGGTCGCGTCCTCGTGGGCGATACCGGCGAGTTCGACCCGCGTCTCCGCGGTGGCGACCAGCTTGGACGTATCGGAGACGGTGTCGTCGACGGCCTCGCGGGTGACGACGCCGTCCTCGGTGACCGGGTCGAGCGCCTCGCGCACGGTGTCGGGGTCGCGGTCGCCGTCCCCGCGGTCGACAATCGCATCGACCGCGCTCCCCACTGGCAGTCCGACGAGCCCGCTCTCGTTCATGCTCCGGGGTCACCGGCCACAGCCCGTATACCTTCCGTCAGAGCCGTTCGTTCGGGACAGCACCTCTCGGTAGCGGTCGGGTCGGATATATATCCGTCATGGGTCGAACGTGGGCGAACCCCCTCGAACGTGGATGAACCCACCCGAACGGGGCGGACCCTACGGCTCCGAAGCGGCCTGTATCGCCGCATAGCGGTATTATAAACCGCTTTAATCGAATCCCGGGTCCACTCGGGTGATGTCAGACGGCACAACGTCCGGTACCGGCGTATCACGGCGGAAGTTCCTCGTCAGTTCGGGCGCCATCGGGGCAGCGGGGCTGGCTGGCTGCACCAGCAACGGCCAGAACAACAGCGGCGGCGGCGACGGTGGCGACGGTGGCGACGGCGGCAGCGGCGGCCCGGCGCTGCTCACCGCCGAGGGCTCCTCGACCGTCTACCCCATCTCGAACAAGGGGAGCTCCTACTGGAACGCGAACGCGCCGCCGAGCGACGGCGAGTACTGGGGCTCCAACGACGAGGGGCAGGTGCCCGGCTGGAACGAGATCCAGACGGACGACAACCTCGCGGACTACTTCGCGGCCAAGTACGGCTTCGAGAAGACGGGTCAGCGGTCGAACCCGCCGTACAACACGACGGTCAGCCTGAGCCACTCCGGCACCGGCTGCAAGGCGGTCCGCGACGAGCTGGTCGACATCGGAAACTCCTCCGGCCCCATCACGGCCGAACTCGGCTGGAGCGAGGAGAAGGCCAACGAGGAGGTCGTCGACCACGTCGTCGGCCGCGACGGCCAGCCGGTCGTCGTCAGCAGCGATATCTACGACAACGGCGTCCAGCAGCTCACCGGTGAGCAGGTCCGGAAGATCTACCAGGACGAGATCACCAACTGGTCCGAGGTCGGCGGCCCCGACCAGGAGATCTTCTGCATCGGCCGCGCGGAGGGCTCGGGCACGGACACGGCGTTCCGGCTCAACATGCTCGGCAGCGCCGACGCACCGATGCCGGGCGTCGACTCCCGGTTCGGACAGAACCAGCAGGTCGCCGAGGCCGTCTCCAACAACGACGGCGCCATCGCGTACATGGCACTGGCGTTCACCAGCGAGTCGGTCCAGCCGATCGGCATCGAGTTCGAGGGGACCCTGTACCAGCCGGACAAGGACGCCGAGAACACCATCTTCGACAGTTCCTACCCGCTGAACCGCGACCTCCACATGTACACGAAGATCACCGAGGACACCCCGAGCGGGACGGACAAGCGGGAGGGGGCCTTCCTGAACATGTTCCTGACGAACTTCGGTCAGACCGTCTTCGTCGAGCAGAACAACTACATCCCGCTTCCGACGAGCGACATCAAGTCCGAGGCCGACAAGCTGCCTGAGAAGGCCTGAACCGGCGTTTCCGCTGACGGAGTGTGGATCCTCCGACCCCATGATTCATTTCATACGTAACACATCATGACACGCACATCGAACGAGACGGGCGCCGGGACGGGCCCACTGGCGCAGCGGCGCCGTCGGTTCCGCGATTTCGTCGACGAGACCGACCCGGGGGCACTGGCGACGGTCGGCGTGATGGCTGTCTCGCTCCTGTCGGCACTTGCCGGGTTCCTCGCGGTGTCGCCTCTGACCATCATCCCCTTCGCCGTGTTCCTCGTCAGCGCGGGGTACGGCTGGCTCCGGCATCAGGGCCTGACCGCCCGGGTGCTGACCTTCTCGATGATGGTCTCGACCGTCCTGATACTGCTGTTGATCACCGTCTTCATCTTCGTCGAGTCGATCCCCGTCATCCGGTACGAGAGCGCGACCGTGTTCGGCGTCTCCATCCCCGGACTGCGGCTGTTCACGCAGACGCAGTGGGACGCGGTCTCCCCGCCGATCCGGTACTCGATGGTACCGATGATCCACGGGACGGTGATGGTGACGACCATCGCGACGGCGGTCGCGGCGCCGCTGGGCGTGGCCGCGGCGCTGTTCCTCTCGGAGATCGCCCCGCCGACCGTCCGCGAGGTCGTCAAGCCGGGCGTGGAGATCCTCGCCGGTATCCCCTCCATCGTCTACGGCTTCATCGGGTTCACCATCCTGAGCCCGTGGGCGGCCGACCAGTTCCGGACCGTCGGCCAGGGGTCGTACCTGTTCGTCGGCATCGTCGTCGGGCTGATGGCGCTGCCGACGGTCGTCTCGGTGGCAGAGGACGCCCTCTCGAGCGTCCCCGAGTCGATGAAGAGCGGCTCGCTCGCGATGGGAACGACGGACTGGCAGACGATGACCTCCATCACGCTGCCGGCGGCGTTCTCGGGCGTTTCGGCGGCGGTCCTGCTGGGCGTCGGTCGGGCCATCGGCGAGACGATGGCCGCGACGGTCATGCTGCGGGGCGTCCCACAGCTGACGAAACCGCTCTACAACGCCTTCTACGGCCAGGCGACGCTCACCTCGCTCATCGCCAACAACTACGGCGAGGCCGACGGGCTCCAGATGGACGCCCTGTTCGTCGCGGGCGTCATCCTGTTCATCACGGTGCTGCTCATCTCCATCGGCGCACAGTACATCGAGTGGCGGATGCACCGGAAACTGGGGGGTGATGTCTGATGGCGGGCGCGACGCGGACGAACCTCGTCAAGGGTGACACCTCGGAGGCGAACGCGGTCGCGGCGGTCGCGGTCGCGGTCGCGGCGCTCCTCTTTGCCCTCTCGCTGGCGGCGCTGTTCGAACTCGTCACCATCAGCGACCCGGTCGGTGGCGTGCCGGTCGTCACGCTGCTCGGGCTGATCCTCGCGGCGCTGGGCGGTGCCGTCATCACCTTCGGCGTCGGCTCCTACCTGGGCTACGTCGAGACCCAGCCGAGCCCGAGCGCCGGGCTGGTCGCGACGGTGGCCCTCTCGGGTGTCTGGTTCACGGTCGGCGGGCTGGCTGCCTCCCAGACACTCGGCCTCGGCGGGCTCACCTGGCTACCCGTCGCCCTCCTCGCCGGCGGCGGCGCGTTCGCGCTGACCGCGCTCCCCCGCGAGGACATCGGCTCGACACTGCCGGCGGGCGCGCTCACCCTGCTGACCGGGCTGGTCTTCATCACCGGGACTATCGGACCGGCGTGGGTGTGGGAGCTGGGGTTCCAGCAACAGGCCTCGTTCACCGCCGAGTTCGTCATCCCCACGGCGACGCTGTTCGCCGCGCTCCTCTCGGGCTGGGCCGCCGCGAAGGCGTACGGCGGTTTCGGCGCCCGCGGCCGGCATATGGGCGCGTACGTGCTCATCTACCTGAACGCGAGCTCCATCGTCGGCGTGCTGTTCGTGCTGGTCGCGTTCACGGCGATGAAGGGGATTCCGGGGTTGCTGAACGGCGCGCGGGTGGGACTGGGGGTCGGCCCGGCGGTCGGCCCCGTCGCACTCCCGGTCTCGGTGCCGTTCGTGATGAACGGGGCCGGACTCTTCGCCGAGGTGAAAGGTGTGCTGCCGGCGATCGTCGGCACGATCTGGCTCGTCGTCGGCGCGGTGCTGTTCGCGGTGCCGCTGGGTGTCGGCGCGGCCATCTTCCTCACGGAGTACGCCGAGCGCGGCCGACTCACACAGGTCGTCGAGGTAGCGACCAACGGGCTCTGGAGCACGCCCAGCATCGTGTTCGGCCTGTTCGGCTTCGCCTTCCTCGTCCCGCGGTTCGGGGGGAACAAGTCGCTGATATCGGGGATGCTCACGCTCGGGTTCATGCTCCTCCCGCTGGTGCTCATCACGAGCCGGGAGGCGATCCTCGCGGTTCCGGACGAGTACCGCGACGCGAGCGCGGCGCTGGGGGTCTCGAGGTGGCAGACCATCCGCAGCGTGGTCATCCCGGCCGCACTCCCGGGCGTCGTCACAGGCATCATCCTCGGGGTCGGCCGGATCGCGGGCGAGACCGCCCCCATCCTGCTGACGATGACCGGGGGAACGTTCATCTCGGGTGGGCAGACCGTCGACGTGATCGGCGGCTTCCGGTTCACGACCAGCCCGCCGTTCGTGGCGAACCCGGAACTGCTGGAGGCGACGACGGCGCTCCCGTTCCAGCTGTTCGCACTCATCAAGGCGGGCGTCGGCCTCGGCGACAACGTCGCCAGCCCCGAGCAGTTCCAGTGGGCGACGGCCCTGATGTTGCTGGTGGTGGTGCTGTCGTTCTACGCCATCGGCATCGGCGCACGGTACTACTTCCGGAGGCGACTCAACCATGAGTGAAACCACACAGGCGGAGGCAGAGCGGACGGACGCGGAGACAGCACCGGACCAGCCCCTCGAGACGACGAGCGGGGAGACCGAAGAACAGGTCCGCGAGGAGTGGCGCGAGTACGCGTTCGACGGCCGGACGAAACTCGCCGCCGAGGACCTCGATGTCCACTACGGTGACGACCACGCACTGAAGGGCGTCTCCATCGAGATCCCCGAGAACAGCGTCACCGCGCTCATCGGCCCCTCGGGCTGCGGGAAGTCGACGTTCCTCCGGTGTCTCAACCGGATGAACGACCGCATCAGGAGTGCCCGGGTCGACGGCTCCGTCCGTATCGACGGGGAGGAGATCTACCAGGACGGGGTGAACCTCGTCGAACTCCGCAAGCGTGTCGGGATGGTGTTCCAGTCGCCGAACCCCTTCCCGAAGTCGATCCGGGAGAACATCTCGTACGGCCCTGAGAAGCATGGCGACCTGCAGACGGGGCTGCTCGCGCGGCTGCTCGACCGGAGCGACGAGGACGAGCGCGAGCAGCTCGTCGAACGATGTCTCCGCGACGCGGCGCTGTGGGACGAGGTGAACGACCGGCTCGACGACAACGCTCTCGGGCTGTCGGGCGGCCAGCAACAGCGGCTCTGCATCGCCCGCTGCCTGTCGGTCGACCCGGAGGTCATCCTGATGGACGAGCCCGCCTCGGCGCTGGACCCCATCGCGACCGCCAAGATCGAGGACCTCATCGACCAGCTGAGCGAGGAGTACACGGTCGTCATCGTCACCCACAACATGCAGCAGGCGGCCCGTATCTCCGACCAGACGGCCGTCTTCCTCACCGGCGGCGAGCTCGTCGAATACGGCGACACCGACCAGGTGTTCGAGAACCCCCACAGCGAGCGTGTCGAGGACTACATCACCGGCAAGTTCGGGTGACCACGATGCCCCGAACGGGTTACCAGGACGACCTCGACGACCTCCGCGAGGACGTGCTCGCGATGGGACAGCTCGTCCTCGGGCGGCTCGACGACGGGCTGGAGGCGCTGCGGACCGGCGACGAGTCGCTCGCCCGCGAGGTCGCCGAAGGCGACGCGACGGTCAACGAACACTACCTCGAACTGGAGAGCCGGTGTATCGACCTGTTCGCGCTCCAGCAGCCGGTCGCCGGTGACCTCCGGTTCGTCGCCGCCTCGTTCAAGATCCTCACCGATCTGGAGCGGATCGCCGACCTCGCCGCGAACCTCGGCCGCTACGCCCTCGCCGGGGACGAGAGCCTGGTGCCGGAGGTGCCCGTCGGGGATATCGGCACGGCGGCCCGTGACCTCGTCGCCCGCAGCCTCGACGCGTACGCCGACCGGGACGCGGCGGCCTGTCGGGCCATCCACGAGGACGACGACACGGTCGACGCGCTGTGTGGGCGCGCCTCGGAGGCGGTCGCGCGCGACCTGGTCGAGCGCGAGGCCGCGACCGACGCGTGGGAGCTGGAGCGCCTGCTCGACGACGTGTCCCGACTGCTGCTCACGGTTCGTGATCTCGAACGGGTCGCCGACCACGCCGTCAACATCGCCGCCCGTACCCTCTACATGATCGAGAGCGACCCGGAGCTGATCTACTGATGGAGCAGCGCAAGGTCCAGCAGGTCGGCGGCGGCACGTACACCGTCTCGCTCCCGAAGGAGTGGGCCAGGCGGGCCGGTATCACCGCCGGGACGACCGTCCACATCGACCCCCGCAGCGAGGACCAGCTGGTTCTCGAGCCGGAAGCGCCCGAGGAGGACGCGACCGCCCGGGTCCAGCTCCCGGTCGCCGGGGAGTCGCCGGTCCGACTCGAACGCGCGGTACGGGCCGCCTACGCGGCGGGGTTCGAGCAACTGACGCTCCGGGCGCCCGATGGCTTCTCGGCCCAGCAGCGCGCGGCCGTCGAGCGGGTCGCCAACGCGTTCGTCGGCGTCACGCTCGCAGCGGAGACGGGGACGGAGCTCGTCGTGCGGGCGTTGCTCGACCCCGGCGAGGTATCGGTCCACCAGTCGGTCCGTCAGCTCCGGTTCACGGCGCTCTCGATGCACCGCGACGCGACCGACGCGCTCACGACGGATGACACCCCGTACGTGGCCGACCGCGAGGCCGAAGCCGACCGGCTGTACGCGATGATCGACCGGCATCTCGGGCGCGGGCTCGCCCGGCTCGACGAGGTGGACGCGCTCGGACTGAGCCGGCTGGAGCTGTTCGAGCTCCGCACCGTCGCCCGCGAACTGGAGCGGGTCGCCGACGGCGCCGAGACCATCGCCGAGGTCGCCGGCGCGGTCGAGTCCTTCCCCGGGTCCGTTCCGGCGAGCGAGTTCCACAGCCTGGCCCGGGAGGCACGGGCCGTGGTCGAGGAGGCGACCGCCGTCGTCGTCGGCGACGCGGCGGTCGAGACCGCGAACGACGCCCTCGAACGGCGCGAGGAAATCCGGGCGACGGTGGAGTCGATGGACCGCCGACTGGCAGACGCCGCGGGGAGCTACCGGCTCGGTCGGGTGCTCGACGCACTCCGCCGGACCGTCGAGAGCGGCGGGAACATCGCCGAGATGGGACTGCGTGCGGGGGCGCGGCGGGAGGAGTTCGTACCACAGGGACCCATCGCCAGGCCGGAAGGGGACTGAGCGCGCCGAAGAAGGAGGGGCGGCTGTGCGGCTCAGTCGTCCGCGGCCGGCGCGGCGAAGCCGACATCGACCTCGCCGTCATCGAGTTCCTGCTCGACCTCGCGGGCGGCCTGCACCATGTTCTCCATCTTGCCGTAGGCGATGTCGCGGGGCAGGAGCTTCAGGCCGCAGTCCGGCGAGATGGTCAGCCGCTCGGGCGGGACGATCTCGAAGCCCTTCTTGATGTTCTCCTTGATGACCTCGACTGGCTCGACCTCGGCGGTGTGGGCATCGACGACGCCCAGGGCGAGGTCCTTCGTGAAGTCGGGCTCGGTGAAGACGGGGACCTGCTCGTAGTCGCCGTTCGCGAGTTCGAGGTCGAACTCGTGGACCGGGAAGTCCAGGATCTCCGGGTAGATGCGCGAGTAATCGCCGTAGCAGACGTGCAGCCCCAGACGAACGTCCGCGGGCACGTCGTCGACGATGCGCTCCAGACACTCGCCGACGATGGCGTGGTCGTCCGGCGTCGTCGCGAGCGCGGGTTCGTCGATCTGGATGTAGCGCGCGCCCGCGTCGACGAGCGCCTCGATCTCCTCGTTGACGAGGTCGGCCAGCTCGTAGGCCAGCGTCTCCTCGTCCTCGTAGTGCTCGTTGAACGACCAGTTCGCGAGCGTGTACGGCCCCGTGATGGGGACCTTGACGGGTCGCTGGGCGACGCCGCTGGTGAACTCGAACTCCTCGACCAGCCACTGCTCGCCGTAGGAGACCTCGCCGACGACCGAGGGCTTGTCGAAGTAGTTGTGCCCCCAGACCTTGACGGGGCCGTTGAACTCGTAGCCGTCGATGCGGTGGGCGAAGTACTCGACCATCTCGTTGCGCCGCATCTCGCCGTCACAGACGACATCGAGGCCGGCGCGCTCGTGCTCCTCCGTGATGAGGCGCGCGGCGTCGTCGTGGGCCTCGTGGAGGTGGTCCTCGTCGAAGTCGTACTCCTCGTCGTCGACCAGGTCCTCCGACCGGTTGAGCCACTTGGGCTTCGGGTACGAGCCGACCACGGTCGTCAGGAGGAAGTGGTCGGTCGGGTGGTCGTCCGGGCGGAACTGCTCGCGCACGTCGACGCCGCCATCCGCGGCAGTCGTCGGCGTCCCCTCGCGGGCGTCGCGTCCGTCGCGGTCGTCGTCGCCGACCTCGGGCCAGTCGCTCATGCTGTCACCTCCTCTTCCTCGGCGGCGGCACGCGCGAGCACGTCCAGCTTCTCGCGGGCGCGGTTCACGGGCAGGTAGAACAGCTCCGTGTTCGCGGTGAGGTACGTCGTGTCGAACGACTGAGCGGGGACCTGCTCGTTCACCCACTCCACGCGGTCACGGATCGTCTCGACGGACTCGACGCGCGTGTTCTGCCCGTCGACCAGACCCAGCGCGATGTCGTCGGTGGTGCCGTACTCCGTGATGTTGTAGAGGTTCGCCTCGTGGTCGCTGACGAAGTCGAAGCCGACGGCGTCGAGGTCGGCGTCCATCAGGTGGGCGTACGCCTTCTCCGGCACGGCGCCCCAGTAGGTGTGACAGACCACGTCGGCGCCGGTCGCGCCGGCCACGCGGTCGATGGCCGCGCCCGCGCGCTCGTCGATACCGTCCTCGGGCGGGTTCTCGACGAGCGAGGGCTCCAGCAGGAACAGCGTCTCGATGTCGGGGAACTGCTCGACCTCGCCGACGAGGAAGTCGGCGACGGCGTCGAGGAACGCTGCCTCGTCGCCGTAGTGTTCGTCGGTCGCGAGGTCGGCCAGCGAGTACGGGCCCGGGAGAACTGCCTGCAGACCACCAGCGTCACCATCCAGCAGGGCGGCCGCCGCGTCGAGCTCGGCCGCCACGTCGCCACTCGCGGCGAGGTCGTCGGTGACCACCGGCTCGCGGTAGAAGTTGTTGTTGTCGTAGTAGCGGACGATGCCGCGGGTGTCGACGGCGTCGGCCACGGCGAGCGGGTGCGCGATGTTGTCGTCCCAGCGGCCCTGCCCCTCGACCACGCGGTCGAGCCCGGCGTCGGTCTGCCACTCGAGCTCCTCGATACGGACGCGGTCGTACGCCTCGGTCACGTCCTCGCCCTCGGTCCCGTCGATGAGGTCGGACTTCTGGTGCCCTTTCAGGTCCGAGAGCTCCCCCTTCGCCCAGTCGGGCAGCGGGAGGAGCCCCGGTGTCGTCGCGACGAGTTCGGTCATCGAAGACGGATACGGTACCACCCCGAATAATATTTGCTAATCAGATTGATGCCCAGGAGTAATCCACCGCCGCACACGGGCCGCCGCTCACGTGCCGGTCGGCGTGAGTTCGAGTACCACCAGCCGCTCGGACGGGAACTGCTCCTCGGCCGCCTCGGCCGTCATCAGCCCCTCGTTGCGGGCCGTGTTCCGCACCGCGTCGAGCCCGGTGAGCGAGGAGACGAGCAGTAACGCGCGGCCGCCCGGAGCGAGGACGCGCCGGACGGACGCCAGGAACGGGTTCACCACCGCGCGACCGTCCTCGCCCCCGGAGAGCGCCTGTTCCATCCAGTCCCCCCACTCGCGGTCCTCGGGGGTCGGGAGATAGGGCGGGTTGAACAGGACCCAGTCGAAGCTGTCGTCGCGGAACGCCGAGACCATGTCCGTTCTGACCGCCGCGAGCCCGGCGTCGTGGGCCTGCCGGCACGCATGCGGGTTGAGGTCGGAGGCGACGACCCGGGCGCTGCACGCCTCGGCGACCTTGCGCCCGACGTAGCCCGAGCCCGTCCCGAGGTCGAGCACGAGGTCGTCGCTCTCGATACGGGCGGCCGCCGCCTTCGCGAGCAGGTGCGAGTCCTCGGCCGCACGGTAGACGTCCGGCTCACCACGGAGCCCCGCCAGCCGCGGGCGGTCGCCGTCAGTCATGGTTCCGGTCCATCGGTTCGACGGGGTCGGACAGCTCCGAGCCGCCCTCCACGCGCTCGATGGCGGCGATGTACTCCCCCTCCGTAGTGCGAGGCTGGAGGGAGCTGTCCCCGTCGTCGATCTCGACGGTCGGGTCGGTCACCGCGCTCATATGCGTGCCCGGACCGTCTTCCTCAGCGTCGGGGTCGACCTGCCGCACCGCGGCGTCCGGATCGCCGTTGCCGGCTGCCCCCACTTCCCGCCGTTTCTCGGCGAGCTGGAAGCCCTCGGTCTCCTCGCGGGCCATCAGCTCGCGCTGTGGGAAGGGGATCTTCACGCCATCCTCTTGGAAGGCGTTCTTGACCGCGTCGATGACCGCGTTCTGTGCGGCCCACTTGCGCTCGATAGTGGGGTCCGGAATCCAGAACCGTAGCGTCAGCACCACCGAGGACGCGCCGAGCTCGTCGATGACGACATCCGGCTGTGGCTCGTCCAGCACCTCGTCGAGGACATGCATCGCGTCGCGGGCCAGTTCCATCGCCCGCGCGATCTCGATGTCGTAGTCGACGCCCACATCAACCTGGATGCGGAGCTTCCCGTTGCGAGAGCGGTTGATGATGTTGTTCTTCGTGACCTCGTCGTTCGGGATGACGACGACCTCGTTGTCGAAGGTGCGGATCTCCGTGTTGAAGATGGAGATATCGGTGACGACGCCCTCCTCCTGATCGATGACGACCCAGTCGTTCACCTCGAACGGGCGCGAGATGAGAAGGACGAACCCGGCGACGACGGCGCCGAGGGTCTGCCGTGCCGCGAGTCCGAGGACGATACCCGCCGCGCCGGCACCGATGAGGAGGTTCTGTGGGTTCACCCCGTACAGCGCGAGAACGAACAGCGCCGCGGGCGCGAAGACGAGGATCTGGATGATGTGATGGGCGACCTCCTTCTGGTGGGCCGTGATGGCGTCGGCCTCCGACCCCCGCCGGATGGCCCGTTTCGTGATGCGGGTGACGGTGAACGCTGCCCCGAAGGCGGCAGCGGTCACGAGGAGCCGCACCCCGTCGGTCGGGCCGAGCCGGACGAAGGTGAAGGCGGTCGCCACCTCGTCGCGCAGCCGCCAGACCACGACCAGCGCGAACGCTACGCCCAGGCCGGTGAGGCTGATGGTGAGTGACTGGATCGCCTCGACGACCTCGTCGTCCTGGATGCGTCGCTTCAGCGGCCGCCCCAGCGCGTAGACGAACGCGGCCGTGACGAGGAACAGCGCCAGGAGTCCTGCACTCACGAGATACTGCTCCGTGCGAGAGAGCGTCCACGTCCAGGGGTCGAGCTGCGGTTCGGTCTGGAGCAGTAGCCCCGCCGCGTCGACCGCACCCATCACGGCGGGGTCACCTCCGTCTCCTCGGTCGCGAGTCTCGCCAGCTCGGCGAACTCGGCCGGTGTCACGTCGCCCGCACGCCGGCTCATCAGCTCCTCGCCGGCCGCGTCGACGACGGCATCGGCGTCCGCGATGCCGCTGATGTGGACCGTGTTCCGGACGGCGTTGCGCATCGTCTTGCGCCGCTGCGTGAAGACGCCCCGGACGAGTGCCATGAACACGGCCTCGTCCACCTCGTAGTCCGGGGCACGGGGGAGACATCTGACGACGGCGCTCTCGACGGCCGGTTCCGGGTCGAACGCCGTCGGTGGAACGGTCTCGACGACCTCCACGTCGGCGTAGTGGCCCGCAGTCACCGAGAGGCGGCCGTAGTCGTCCGTCCCGGGGTCGGCGGCCATCCGCTCGGCGAACTCGCGCTGGAGCATCAGCACGAGGGGTTTCCCCTCGGGAAGCAACCGGAAGCAGAATTCGCTGGACGCCCCGTACGGCAGGTTCGAGACGGACCCGGTGAAGTCGGGCAGGTCGCACTCGAGGGCATCCCCTTCGATGATGTCGAGCCGTCCGGCGTCGACGGCGTCGGCGAACTCCTCGCGGAGGAAGGCTGCGAGGCCCGGGTCCCGTTCGACCACGGTGACGTGGCCGTCGCTGGCGGCGAGGAGGCGGTCGGTCAGCCCCCCGGTGCCACCGCCGATCTCGAGAACGTGGTCCGTGGCGTCGGCCGGCAGGTAGTCCGGAAGGCGGTCCAGAACACGGTCGTCGATGAGGAAGTGCTGGTCCTGGTCCGGGTCCCCGCGGACTCCGGCACGGCGCCGCAGAGCATCCGGGTCCCGTCGTGTCATACGCGCTACCGCGAGTTCGTCGCCGGGGCGATAAAGGGTTGGCGCCACCGACCGACCGCGTGAGTCGGCCTCACTCCCCCCGGTCCCGGGTGGCGAAGATGCGGTACTTCATGTCGTCCTCCCGGATCTCCTCGACGATGCGGTCGATGAGAACCTGCCGGGGGTCGTGAAGGCCGGATACCCGTTCCTCGAGGTCCTCGAACGACTCGAAGGGCTGGCGCTTGCGCAGGTCGAGGACGTTGTTGCGGAGCTTCTTCCCGATACCCGGGAGCAGGTTGAGCGCGTGGAGGCGGGTCGTGATGGCCTGTGCCTCGTTGAAGAAGTCGACGAACCGCCGCTCCTCCTCGTCGACGATGGCCGCGACGGCGTACTCCAGTTCCGATTCCGCGGCCCCTGAGAGCTCGCCAAAGTCGACGTGTCCCACGCGACTCACCTTGTCGCCCCGCGGGTCGGTGGCCACCCTGTCCCCCACGTTCAGGTCGGTATCACCCTCGAAGCGGACGAGGTAGAGGTCGAACTCGTCGACCCCCAGCGCGTACGCGACGGGCGTGTTGCTCCGTTGCTCGTCCGGCAACCCCGTCGGGAGGTAGTCCAGCACGACCGCCTCGCGTGGGTCGTCCTCGTCGGCAACGGCCGACTGCGAGTCGTCCGAGTCGGCGGCGTCGGTCATGTCCCGAGGGTAGACGGAGCCGATATTTAAAATGCGGCCACGCGCGGGAGACGGTCCCGGTGGCCCCTGCCGGTTCTCGACGGCACCGGGCCTTCGACACCCTCGCATGCTGGCGAACAGGCGGTACCACTCGCTTCGCCGGGCCGTGGTACCGCGCTGGCGGAGCCGAGCGCGCGGTGGCGTGCCACCCGCTCGGGTCGGCGGCCCGGCGACGACTCGTCAGGTCATGGGGACGGTGGCCGCCCTTCCGTACTTGAATCTACGCGCGTGAGGGGGGCGGTCGGCTCGCCCTTCGGCTGCTCTCTGGTTTGGTTCGGTAGTCGACTCGCGCCGCTGATCTTGGATTCCGAAGCCTCGGCCCGGGCAGCTACCGTTACGACAGGCGAAATCCGGGTAAACGAGGCGACGGTAGGAACGTACATGGAACGCAGGGAGTACGCCATCCTGGCCGTCATCGCGCTTCTGACGGTGAGTATCGGTGTATTCACGACGAGCAAGCCACTGGGGGCGTTCTTCGCCGAGAGCCTCCGCCAGTTCGCTTCCACCACCGTGGCGATGGCCTGGATCACCTGGTGGGCGCTCGTGGTCGGGTTCGCCATCGCGGGCGGCGTCGAGGCGTGGACCTCCGACGAGCAGGTCGCGGACCTGCTGAACGGCCACGGCGCCCGCGAACTCGGCTACGGCTCACTGTTCGGGTTCGTCTCCTCGTCGTGCTCGTACAGCGCCATCGCTACCGCGAAGAACCTCTTCAAGAAGGGTGGCTCCGCGGCCGCTACCATCGGCGCGTTCATGTTCGCGTCGACGAACCTCGTCATCGAGATCGGCGCCGTCATCGTCCTCCTGCTGGGCTGGCAGTTCCTCGTCGCCGACATCGTCGGCGGGTTCATGCTCATCGGCCTGCTGGCGTTCGGGTTCGTCTACCTCGTCCCTGACGACCTCATCGAGCAGGCGCGCGCGAACGTCACCGACGACGAGGGCGAGACGGCTCAGGACCCCGTCTGCGGGATGGAGGTCGGCCCGGAGGAGACGGACTACTCGACCGAGCACGACGGCCACACCTACTACTTCTGTTCGGAGTCGTGCAAGGAGAGCTTCGACCCCGAGGAGACGAATTCGAGTATTCGCGCGCAGGCCACTTCGATGGCCGGCTGGAAGGCGCTCGCGGACAAGCAGTGGAAGGAGTGGGGGATGCTCTGGGACGAGATCGCCATCGGCTTCCTCTTCGCCGGTCTCATCGCCGGCTTCATCCCCGAGTCGGTCTGGACGACCATCTTCTCCGGCCCGACGTTCGGCCTCCCGGTCTACGTGTTCTGGACGGCGGTCGTGGGTGCGTTCATCGGCGTGGCCACGTTCGTCTGTTCGGTCGGCAACGTCCCCTTCGCCGCAGTCCTGTTCAGCAACGGCCTCCCCTTCGGCGCCGTCCTCTCGTACATCTACGCCGACCTCATCGTCCCGCCCATCATGGACGCCTACCGCGACTACTACGGGACGACGTTCGCCGCCGTCCTCTCCGGGATGATATTCGTCTCGGCGGTCATCGTCGGGGTCCTCGTCCACTTCCTCTTCCTGGGTGCCGGCCTCATCCCGCCGGCGTCGAGCGTCAAGATTGCTGAGGTCGGCATCGAGCTGAACTACAAGCTGGTGCTGAACGTGTTCGCCACGGGCCTGTTCCTCTTCCTCTACTGGCTCCACCGCGAGAGTGGGATGGGTGAGGAGCGTTCCGGGGGACAGGCCCAGGCGGCGGACTGAGTAACTGAAATCAGATATTGGGGCACCTGGGATATTGCTGAAATCATAGCTGAAGAAATCGAAATATTTGCACTTTAGAACGAAGACATCGGGATAAATTAGTCGGTCGCGTACGCGCGCCGAAGGCGCGCGTTTCACCGGCACGAGGGCGCTTCGCGCCCGAGTGCCGGCATTTTTTCTGAACGTTTTTTGCGGCGAGAGGTTCCGCGCCTCCGGCGCGGAATCCGAGCCGTCAAAAAAGCTCTACCAAGTGCCGTGGAACGTATCGAACGACAGCTCGTCCAGCGGTTTCTCTCCGATGGCGATCTCGTACTCGCCGGGGGTGAGCATCGGCTTCTTGAACTGCGGGCCGTCGTCGGTGGTGATGCGGGGACAGCCCGTGTTGACGAAGGCGTCCATGTCGAAGTTGACCAGCCGGTCCGGCGTGATCTCGTCCATCGTGATGAGGTAGGCGTCGTCGTTGGCCTCGACGATCTCGTTGGCCACGTCCCAGCGGCCCTGGCCGATCTTCGTGCAGAACAGCACGCCGAACGTCTCGGCGTCCATCGCGCGGTGGACGGCGCCGTAGCGCTGCTTGAGGAACTTCTCGGTGTCGGCGACCGTCACGACGTTGTTGACGGGGTCCCCGATGACGACCTTCTTGTCGGGGTGTTCCATCGCGAGGCCGAGCGGGTGGAACTTCCCGCCGCCGACGTACAGCACCTGCTCGGCGTCGATGTCCGCGCTGGCGTAGTTGCAGCCGAGCACCTGGCCCTCGTGGGTGAGTCGGTCGTCGCCGCGCCGGGTATGGACCGTGTAGCCCCGCTCTTCGAGCCACTCGCGCATCTCGTCGAACTTGTTCATGTGCTGGGCCGTCGTCACGAGGCCCACGTCGGGGTCGGCGTCGGGGTCGGCGAGCTCGTCGAGCGACTCCTCCATGATGGGTGTCACGTCCACGTTCGAGAAGAGCGGGACGTAGATGATGGAGTCGGACTCCTTCATCGGGGAGTGGCCGAAGTGGACGAACACGTCCGTCCGGCGCATCAGGTAGGTATCGAGGTCGCAGGCGCCGTAGCAGGGCTGCCCGGATATCATCACCCGCACGCCGTCGGGGAGCAGTTCGCGCAGGTCGTCGGCGACGTTCGGGCCGCGGCGCTTCAGGCCCTCGGGGAACTGCAGGCCGACCTTCTCGGCGTCGCGCTCCTCGACGGCCTCGACGATGCGGTCGAGTTCGTAGTCCCACGTACGCTCGTGTTTGAGCGCCATCCCGGTCCGGGTGAGGTCGCCCTCGGTCCGCTCGGGGGCGTCGGCGTCCTGACTCATTGTCCGAGGATACGCCTCGGCGCGTATAACGTCGGTGTTTCCCCCGGTCGCGGACCACTCGCGCTGTCGCCACCCGACTCCGGCGATGAACCGCACAGTCAGTGCTTACGTTCAAGATAAGTATTCACGGAACGGCCCCAGTTGGTTTCAGTGAGCCTCCCAGTGTCGCTCGCGTCCGGTGTTGCCTCGTCACTCCCGATGGTCCCGATGCTGTTCTCGGGTGATTTCCTCCAGTACGCGCTCGTCTTCTTCGCCCTGGCCATCGTCGCCGCGCTGGTCGGCGCACGAGGTATCGCCGGCATCAGCATGGAGATCGCGCGCATCATGGTCGTGCTCTTCCTCGTCCTGCTCGTGGTCTCGCTGGTCCTCTGAGCCGGCGTGCTCGAACGGTTTCGTGGGTGGTTGCACGTGGCGACCGTACGGACCGTCGTGACGGTCGCTCCGGGTGACTCCCGTTGGGCACCATCAACGTCGTCGTCGCCGAGGAGGACACGGGGTCGAGGTGCCCGACTGAGGGGTGCCGGGACCCGCCACGTCCCGGGGTCCGTCGGCACGTGCGTTCGGCAGACCTAAATCGTGTCAGTTCCAAGCGCGGCTAATGAGCATCGACTCCAGCGAGGTCGACACGGAGGCGGAACACCCGGCGGCGCAGGCGACGGAACTCGCCTCGGAACTCGGCGAGGTCATCACCGAACTGCCGGCCTACCAGGAGTTCATGAAGGCCAAGGAGGCCGTCGAGTCAGACGAGGAGATCCAGGCGCAGGTCCGCGAGTTCGAGCAGCTCCGCGAGGAGTTCATGCTCGCCCGGCAGACCGGCGACGCGACCAACGAGGACCTCCGCGAGCTGCAGGAGGCCCAGCAGGAGCTCAACGACATCCCCGAGATGGCGGAGTTCCAGGCCGCACAGAACCGGCTCGAACTCTCGCTGCAGGAGCTGAACGAACTCATCTCCGACCCGCTCGCCGTCGACTTCGGCGGCAAGGCCGGCGGCTGCTGCGAGGACTGATTCGAGACGGTGGAGCCGCGAGGACTGACGAGCCTCCGGCGCCATACCGACCTTTTTGCGTGGACCGCCCGACTCCCGAGCCATGCGTGACGCACTCCGCAGCGGCGACCCCGTCGTCGGGATCTGGGCATCGCTGGCAGACCCTGCTGTCGCCGAACTGCTCGCCCCGGACGCGGACTTCGTGATACTCGACACCGAACACACGCCGAACTCGCTGGAGACGGTGACCGACTGTGCCCGTGCCGTCGACGCCGCGCCGGGCGATGCGCTCCCGCTCGCGCGGGTCCCCTGGAACGACCCCGTTCGCATCAAGCGCGTCCTCGACACCGGCGTCGGGGGCGTGATGGTGCCGATGGTCGAGTCCGCCGACGAGGCCGAGGCCGCGGTCGAGGCCTGTCGCTATCCGCCCGGCGGGATGCGAGGCATCGCGGCCGCGCGGGCCGCCGACTACGGGCGGAACTTCGAGGCGTACGTCGAGACGGCCAACCAGGAGGTCCTCACGGTCCTGCAGGTCGAGACCGAGGCCGGCGTCGAGAACGCCGCCGACATCGCCGCGGTCGAGGGGGTCGACGCGCTGTTCGTCGGGCCGGCCGACCTGTCGGCGAACCTCGGCGTCTTCGCCGAGTGGTCGAGCCCCGAACTGCAGGAGGCCATCGCCGCGGTTCTCGAGGCCGGCGAGGCGGCCGGGACGCCGGTGGGGACGCTCGGAACGCGGCCGGACGAGGTTCGGACGCTCGGCTCGCTCGGGTTCGACTTCCTCATCGCTGGGGTGGACACCGCGATGCTGCTGGATGGCGTGGCCGACGCGACGGCCGCGGCCCGGGAGACGCTCGGGAACTGAGGTCGCCGCCTGCCACCGGCACCCGGCGGGACGGGTCGTCCCCCCCCAATTCGGTATAGCGGTATGCGGTTTGCAGGTCGGCCTACCGACTGCTACGTCGCACGATCAATACCACGAGGAGCCCGAAATACGTCACCAGCCCCCAGCAGGCGGCTGCGAGAACTCGCGGCGCCCCCCGTGCGAGGAGCCCACCGCCCAGCAGGGCGAGTGCGCTCCCGCGGTTGACGGCTGGGCGCTCCCAGAGCGACAGCAACTGTTCCGGATACCGGATGAACGCCCACTCCAGGGCGAGGGCGCAGCCGATGCCTGCGAGGGCCGCCCCGGGGTCGCGGAGTCGCTGTCGACCGTCCGGCCCCAGCACGTACAGAAGGCTGGCGAGACACCCACCGGCGAGTACGCCATCTCGGACGCGAGCCGGCTCCATGACTCAGGCGGACCGCGGCTTCGACGCCCGACGCCGCCACGTGTGTGGGATATCGTCCATCAGGAGTGCGTTGTCGAACGTCACGGCGTCGGCGGGGAGCCGCTCGTCGAAGAAGCTCGCCCCGACAGACTCGACCGCGAGCGGACGGACCCGCCACTCGTCCGGGTCGAGCTCGACGCCGGCGAGTTCCTCCCCAGCGGGCGTCGGGCAGTAGCCGACCGCGCCACAGCGGTGGTACGCCGATGCCTGCTCGACGCTCTCGAACACGCTGTCGGCCGGGAGCGAGTCCGCCTCCGTCGCCGTGACGTGCATCGACACGTCGCCGTGGTGGCTCTCCATCGACAGCTCGTACCGACCGCCCCCCTCGTCGATATGGAAGTCGGCGCGGTACTGACGGCCGACGGTCCGCCGGCCGACGAGGCGGTTCAGGCGCGAATCCGTATCGCGACGAGGGACGTACACACCCGGTTCTCGTCCGCCGGCCGTGTCGTACTCGACACCGATGCGGTGGGCGGCGTTCTCGGAGGTACGGCCACAGACCGCCGGGAACCCCGCGGGACGCATCGCCGAGAGGCGGATGCAGCAGATGCCGCCGATGGCGACCCCGTTCACCGTCCGGGGGGAGAACCCCTCGGGAAGCACGTCGGCGAGCGCCGCCGGGTCGAGCCGGAAGTTGACCAGGAGACGCCGGTCGATGACGCCCCGAAGCGGCGGGATGAGGCCCATACGTGGCGGTTGCGGTTGCACTCGCAAAGGCCTTCGGGCGCGGGGGCGAGAGTAGGTGGCCGAGGGAGGTGACCGGATGCGGGGGATTTAGCCTTCACGCGCGCGCAGGCCCTCGCACGCATGTGCGCACACGAACTCGGTACGTCCGACTGGGGCGACTGGCTCCCCCGCGAGGTCGCCGAGGCGGACCCCGCCGGCGTCGATATCTGGTATCTGGGCTGTAACGGGTTCGTCCTGAAGGCCTCCTGTGGCGCCACGGTGCTCGTCGACCCGTACTGCGGGCTGGGCGACCCGCCACGCACCGTGCGGATGGTGCCGGTACCGTTCGACCCGGAGGTGTTCGGTGACCTCGTCGAGCCGGACGCGGTTCTCGCCACCCACGAGCACTCCGATCACGTCCACGAGGGGACACAGGCCCCGCTGGTGGCGAGCGGCGCCGACTACGTCGCCCCGGACGACTCCATCACGGTCGTCGAGGAGGAGGGCTGGACCGACCGCGAAGGGGTCGACGCGGCCGATATCGACGAGGTCGCGGAGGGCGACACGCTGTCGGTCGGGTCCCTGCGTATCCACGTCGAGCCGGCCCACGACCCCGACGCGACCCACCCCGTCTCCTACGTCGTCGAGCACGGATCTGGGACCTTCTTCCACGGCGGCGACGCCCGCCCGAGCGACGCGTTCACCGACGTGGGCGAGCGCTACGACATCGACCTCGGGGTGCTGGCGTTCGGCTCCTCGGGGATGCTGCTGGACAAGGAGACGCGCGAGCCGGTGTACAAGCGGTGGTACTCCTCGCCCAACGAGGTGGCCGAGGCGGCCACCCAGCTCGAACTCGACCGGCTGCTTCCGTCGCACTGGGACATCTGGAAGGGGCTGACTGCGGACCCGCGGAGCGTCCGCGACCACACGCGGTCGTTCGCCCACCCACGGACCGTCGAGGTCGTGGAGATCGGCGACCGGGTGTCGCTCTGAGCCGGCACGGCCCGGACCCGCTGGTCAGGTGAGCGACCCCAGGTTTCAGGGTACATTTATGGGACTGAGGTTGCAGGTTCATACCACAGTATGAGCAACGCCGATTCAGAGGAGGTGAGCGTGGTCGTCGAACGGGGAGGAATCACCGTCGAGAAATCCTTCGAGCCCGACGATTTCCCCGTCCCCGCCATCGCCTTCGTCATCCACTCCGACCGCAAGGAGGCCACGGACGTCCGGATCGTGGACGACGTTCCGGACGACGTCCCGGCACAGGACATCGGGTTCCACCCCAAGTACGGAGCCGACTTCTGGCGCGTCGAGGACGAGCAGATCGTCTTCGAGCGGGAGTTCGAGGCCGGTGAGGAGTACACGACCGTCTACGGCCTCCGTGCGAAGGACACGGACGATATCGAGCGGTTCCTCACGGAGCCCACCATCGAGGGTGTCGAGGGTGAGGAGAGCGTCAGCGACATCATCGGCGACGAGGATGAGTCCGAAGCGGCCGAGGACGACGCCGACGACGCGACGGCGGACGAGGAGCCCGATACCTCGATAGACCTCGACGACCCGCTCGATGCCGACACGGAAGAAGTCGAGGATACTGACGAGGGAGACACCGACACGCCATCGCCGGCCGAGGCGTCGGCCGACGACCTGGAATCCGCCATCGCAAACGTCGACGAGGCCGATATCGAAGCCGAGGCCGAGGAGGCGGACGGGGAGAGCGAGGCCGCCGTCGACGAGTCCACAGCGGCCCAGGCGGCCGAGGCCGAACACGGGAACGGCACCGCTGAGGCCGTCGCCGTCGACGATGTCGCCGCGACGCTCGCGGCAGAGATCCGGGCGGGAGACGTGGCCGAGGAGGACCTCGAGACGCTCAACGAGGCCCTCGGTCCCGACATCGAGGCGATGAGCGCCGAGGCCGAACTCCCGGGCCACGTCGAGGCGAAACTCGACAAACTGCAGTCCGACATCGACGAGGTCGTCGCGTACACGGGCGCCCTCGAGGAGTTCCTCGACGACGCCGGCACGGCCGACGACCTCCTGGCCATGCGCGAGCGGTTCGATGACGTAGAGGGGAGCCTCGAACGGCTCGAAGGAACGGTCTCGGCCGTCGAGAGCGACATGACGGCGGTCGACGACCGGGTCGACAGCATCGACGACCGCGTCGACTCGATGGCCGAGACGACGGAGTCGCTGGACGGCCGGATCTCGACCATCGAGGACGACCTCGCGACACTCCGGACCGACCTCGAGACGATGCAGGACGAGCTCGGAGAGGACCTCTCCGACCGCGTCGCCGACGTCGAGGCCGAGCTCGAGGAGATGGAGGACGACATCGAGACGCTGGACAACCTCCGACAGGCGCTGGCCGGGAACTGAACCGGACGGCTTTTCTCCCGCAGTTCCGATTCAACCGGTAATGACGACCGTGCAGGTCGCCGTGCCACGGAAGGGTCGCCCGCTGGAGGCAGTGCTGGAACGGGTGGCCGACCATGGGGAGTCGACAGGCTCCGTGGACGTGACCGACCGTGTCGACGAGGTCATCTCCACGCTCCGGCTCGAGAAGGCCGTCACGAAGGGCGAGCGAACCCTCGACCGGTCCGTGTACGAGCGGCTGGCGCACTACTCCGACCCCAACGACCGATACGCCCCCGAGTACACCCTGCTCCGTGACGCCCGCGACGGATTCCCTCGCCGCGTCGTATTCGATTCGCTACTGGTGCCGACACCGGCCGGTGAGGTCCAGCTCGTCGGGCGCGAGGAGCCGTTCCGCGCCCTCCGGAAGCACGAGTTCGCACTGGGCTTCGACTCGGCCGACCTCGTGCTGGAGGAGGTCGTCGGGCTCCGCCCGGACCCGCTGACCTCGCTGGCGGACGTGAACCAGCGCATCGACCCGAGGGACACGGACGTCCGCGTCACCGGGGGCCTCGGCGATACGGTCTATCACACGCTGCTGGCCTCGCCCGAGGTCCGGGGCGACGGCGGGACCCCGCTGGACCGCTCGTTCGTCGCCGACTACGAGGGCGACCTCTGCATCTCGCCGCGGTACGAGCGCCTCGTCGAGGCCGTGCTCGGGAGCGACGCGCTGGACGGTATCGAGTTCACCTACACGGACCCCGAGCTGGAGGAGGAGGCCGCCATCGCCGACACCGGGCTGGGGGTCTATCTCACCGTGACGGGCTCGACAGCCCGGGAACACGGATTGTTGCTGGGCGAGCAGCTGTTCCCTTCGGAGACGGTCCTGCTGGAGAACGTCGCCGAGCTGGACGACGGGGCCCAGGCACTGGCGGACCTGCTCATCGACGAGTCCGAGACGGAACTGGTCGCCCCGGCGACCTGAGCTGCCCTCAGTCAGGGGCGATACCGGTCAGGACCTTCTCCTCTGCCTTCCGGAGGTGTTCGCCGACGGTCGTCTTCGTGCAGCCCAGCTCCCCGGCCAGGTCCTCGTAGGTCGCTCGCCGCGGCTGTTCGTAGTAGCCCATCTCGAGTGCCGTGAGGAGGATCTCCTGCTGTCGGTCAGTCAGCTCCGCGAACAGGCGCTCCTGCTCGGGCTGGTACTCACCGGTGCGTTCGACGGTGTGGTGCACGGACTCGGGGATGGCAGCGATAGCCTGCCGGATGTCCGCCTCGTCGCCGACGAGAGTGAGCCTGATGCCGCCGTCACGGGTGAACTCGAGCGGTGTATCGACCACGACGCCGAGCTCTCGTGGGATCCGCAACAGGCCGTCGACGGTCGGGCTCGGGTCGTGATGTGCGTAGACGAGGACGTTCCCGGCCACCTCGGAGATCTCCGACCCCTTGGCATCGAAATGCTCGACCAGCAGGTCGTGGATCGTGTCGTGGTCGCCCGACAGCTCGTACAGCATCACGACGCTGCCGTCGTCCATCAGCTCCAGCTGGTGGATGGCCTCGCGCGTGACCCGCTGGTCGTCGGCGGCCGCCCGGCCGAACCGGGACCAGCCCTCGTCCGGGTTCACCACCAGTTCCACGAACCGCATGGGTCGTGGCGACCGTCGCAATGCTCGCGCTTTAACCTTTTCCCGGTGGACTGGGACCTGATTCAACTCACCACGTACGGTGAACAAGTTGTCAGGCGTCCGCTCGCGACCGAGCCAGTCGATCCGCCGGGATACCCGGACCAACTCACAGGGACTCTCAGCCCCGTATTCCGTCGTAATAGCGGCACGGGAACCGGATGCCTACCACCCGAGTTTCCGTATAGCGACATGCAGTTTACGAGTCGTGTCGGTGACGGTCTCCCTGGTGAGAGCTGTCGAAGTACCGCACTATCTCGTCCCGAGCGAGTAGATGTTCTCCTCGTATACCTCCCGGACGCGGTCCCCCCAGTTGTGGGTGTACGTGTCGATGACGTCCTGAGCGACATCACCGCGGAGGTACTTCACGACGCCTCTGTCGCCGGTTCGGTCCCGGAGGTGCGTGGTGAAGAAGTGCCGGAAGTAGTGGGGCGTGACGTTCTCCTCGGCGCCGCCACCGGAGCGGTACCAGCCCGCCTCGCGGGCGTGGTCGGTGACGAACGACCGGGCCATCTTCGGCGTGAGGCGGGCGCCCCACTCGTCCTTCGTGCTGCAGAACAGGGGTTCCGCGTCCGACCTCGGGTCCGGGCGGACGGCGAGCCAGCGTTTCAGCGCAGCGGCCAGCTCGTCGTCGATGGGGACGACGGTGTCGCGTTTGCGCTTGTTCGAGGCGGTCCGTTCCTCGCCGTTGTACGGCTCCCCGCGGGCCGGGTCACTGGCCACGTAGATGGAGTCCGGGCGGCCGTCGAGCCCCCCACGCGGGGCGATATCGTACGCCTCGCGGACCTCCTCGTCGGTGAGCGAGCAGTCCCGGATGTCGAGGTTACAGAGCTCGCCGACGCGCATCCCCGTCTTCAGGAGCGTGACGACGACGGCCTGTTCGAGCGGGTGGTCGAGGCCCGCGACGAACGCCCGCATCCGCGGCAGGTCGATCTCGCGGCGTGCAGGGTCCGTATCGATGGTCTCGTCCATCTCGTCGGTGACCAGCGCCATCGGGTTCCGGTCGAACGTGCCGACCTCGACCATGTACCCGTAGAACCGGTGGAGGTAGGAAGCGTAGGAGGCGACCGTGCTGTCGGCGTACTCTCCACGAAGCCGGTGGACCCAGGCCATACAATCCCGGCGGGTGGCGTCGGCGAGGGTGGTCCGGCGGCCCTCCATGAACGTCTCGGCCGAGCGGAGCACGCGCTCGTAGGCGTCCCGGGTCCGCTCGGTCTTGCCGTGGTAGGTGAGGTCCTCCAGGAAGTACGCGACCGGGTCCTCGACGGCACCGGTCTCCCCGGCGCGGGCCTCACTCATCGGCGACCACCGTGTACCCACCGTGCCGGCCACTGTGTCGGACCCGGCCCGCGGACTGGAGCGATTCGAGTGACTCCTCCAGTCGGTCCTCCAGGTCGTCGGTCAACCCGGCGACCAGTTCGTCCCAGCCGAGATACGCGTCCGGCTCGAGGAGGTCGAGGACACGGTCTTCGAGGCCGTCACCCCCAGGGTCAGAGGGGGAGGAACGGGTCTGCTCGGGGTTGTTCCCGGTAACCGTATCGGAACCGCCGGAGGCGCGTTCGCTCGAACGGTCGTCAGTGCCCGGGAGGGAGCTGCTATCGTCGGTCCCGTCCAGTTCGAAACTCCGACGGCCTGCCTGCACCATCAGTCGAACGTACTCGCTCCGGCTCACGCCCATCGACTCGGCCTCGGCCTCCCAGGTCGCGCGCTGGTAGGCCGGGATGTAGGTGCTGACCGAGACGCGTTCGGTCTCCGACCCGTCCGTACTCATGCTCCCCTCCTCGAACGGGCGCTACTTCAATCTGCGTCAGACACGACGATAAGGGCAGTTATCACCGAACGTGGTGGTGTAAATCGGGGTAGTTTGCCCATCTATTCGACG
Organism: Haloglomus halophilum; assembly: GCF_024298885.1. Classification (GTDB taxonomy): domain Archaea; phylum Halobacteriota; class Halobacteria; order Halobacteriales; family Haloarculaceae; genus Haloglomus; species Haloglomus halophilum. The sequence continues at coordinate 3,687,553 of NZ_CP101166.1, read as the reverse complement.
ATAACTGACTGTCCAGCCGACAGGCGCGTCTTTCCACATATCACATTAGACGATAACAGATTGGCCCCGATGAGACTCCGCGAGAGGTGGGTACCTCATCTAGCTCCGATATCGGTGGGCGAATTCAGGATTGTTCAGGGCGACGGGTGGCCCCTGGTCGTGGTGGTGTGATGGAGCGGCCTGTGGAGCCGAATCGCTCGAAGTCCACCAGCGGAAAGAGACACTCCGGACCGCCAGCCCCACTCCCGGGCCGTCAGGGCCAGTCCGAGTCTTCGTCCTCGATGACTGGTTCCGCCACATCCACCGAGTCGTCGGGTGCCAGTTCCCAGTCGGCTCGCTCCGCGGCCTCGGAGGCCGGGAGGCGTTCCCATCCGTCCGGCGTCGTTGTCACGTCGTCGGGCACGACGTACACGTACCGGTCGGTGTCGTGGTGCGTGCGCATGTGGTCGAGCGTCTCCACGGCGGGGGCAGGCTCGGGTGGGAAATCGTTCCGGAGGGCGTGTTCGCGGGTGAACTTGGTCAGAACGTACGGCGGCTGGTCCGAGACGATACCGAGGTTCTCACTCCAGCGCCGCGCGTCCTCGAACGCCACAGCGGGCTCAGAGAACGCTCTGAGCGCCTCCAGGTCGAACGCGAGCGTCAGTCCGGTCGCCACGGGCGAACGAGGGGAGCGGACGCTCGTAAGCGTAGCGACCGACATCGATGGCAACCGTTGTTACGACATGAACGTTTATGATGGATGCCCCCAATGGGAGAGTGAAGACCGATGCTCGCTGTACACGTACGCAACTGATTCTCCCCCGGCCTCCTCGCGCTCCGCGCGAGGCCACGACAGCGGCATCGACGCGCGAACGCACTCACGAACCCACCAGATACCGATGGACGACTCCAACGACACGGCTCCGATGGTCCCGTACATGAACAACCCGACGACCCACACGACCCGAACGGACGGGGGAGAGCGACAGCGACAGCGATTCGAGCGCCCACCCGAGACAGCCTGCAGTGAGGCCGATCGACACCGCGAGGAGATCGAACCCGGCGCGGCCGACCTGCGGTAAGCTACGAAATCTCCTGATTTCTGGTTCTTCAGCTCCGTTCGTATGGTAGCGGCTGCTACACTCGGAAACGGCCGAGTTCTGGAGCGAATCTCGACCGGCCGTCGTTTTTGGCAAACCTAAACTCTCAAGTGGGCGCTCACGAAGGCGGACGTATGAGCCAGCAGCAGGCCGACAGGTCGGCAGACGAGTCCGTGGCCGCGGCGGACGGGGTAGAGCAGTTCACCTTCGACGACCTCAGCGTCGTCATGGGGACGTACAACGAGGAGGCAGCCATCGGTACGGTGCTGGACGACATCGACCGTGTGACCGATGGGCGCGCCGAGGTCGTCTGCGTGGACGGCTCCAGCGACAGGACGCCCGAGATCGCCCGTGAGCACGGCGCGACGGTCGTCGAGCAGGAGCCACAGGGGTACGGCGTAGCCGTCCGCGAGGCGCTGCTGACGGCCTCGCGTCCGGTCGTGGTGACGACGGACTGCGACGACACCTATCCGATGGACGCGCTTCCGGAGTTCCTCGACTTCATCAACGAGGGCTACGATGTCGTTTCGGGTGACCGCCTCTACTACGGGGCCGACGCCATGCCGGCGTTCAACCGCCTCGGAAACGCTGCCTTCGCGGGTATCGCGTCCGTGCTGATGGGCGACCGGGTCCACGATACGACCACGGGGATGCGGGCGTACCGCCGCGAAATCATCGAGAAGATCGAATGGACGGAGAACACCGGCCTCTCCGCGGAGCTGCTCATCCGGCCGCTGATGCGTGGGTACGAGGTCCGAGAGGAGCCGATCACGTACGCCGAGCGGGCGGGCGAGACGAAGCTCGACCCGATACAGGGCGGCGCCGAGATACTCAAGTCCATCGTGAAGGTCTCGCTCGAGGAGCGCTTCCGGTAGCGCTCTATCGGACTGGCGTCGCATAATTATCAGTTTCTCAACTATTCCGCTCCTGCCGGGGCGTCCCATCCCCAACGCATAAATCGTATACCGCTATACAGAAAACGCACCATCTTCATCCCTCTTCTTCCAGCGCCTCACCCGCTGTCCGTGACTTCTCACGGGAGTTCCCAGCTGACTGGCTGCAGTCGATAGCAGTACTGGACCATCACCAGCTATATGTGGGATGCCCTCGCACGCCGAGTAACAACTGCACTTGGCCTAACACAATGAAGATTGCAAAAGAGACACGGGCTACCGATGCCCTCGTTCTGGTCGCCCGAGCGTCGCCCGCCGCGGGGGGCGTCCTCGAGACACACGCTCGCCGACTGCGCGACCGTGGCGTGGCCGACGCCGTCCACGCCGCGACCTGGCGCGAGGAGCCCGGCCGCGAACTCCGGACATCGTTCGCCGACATCTCTGCCGACCGGGTGTTCGTCGTCCCGGTCCGGGCCGCACACGCTCGCGCCACGACCGACGGCGTCCCGGCCGCCTTCGACACCGTCGATGGTGCGGTGGCGTACTGCGAGCCCGTCGGACCCTCGCCGGCCGTGACCGACGCGCTCGCCACACGCGCGGCCGAGCACGTCACGCCGACGCCGGACGCCTCCCTCCTTCTGGTCGGTCTGGGAAGTGGGGACCAGCCCTTCGAACGACAGGCTGCGGACTACCACGCCTCGCGGCTCCGCGAGACGAGCGCCTACGGCGAAGTGACGAGCGCGTTCCTCCTCCAGAACCCGGCGGTCGAGTGTGCCCGCTACACCGTCTCCAACGACCGCGTGGTCGCGGTGCCGCTACCGCTGGTCCCGTCGACGGCCACGACCGAGGAGATACCGCGTAAGCTGGAGGTCGACCGGGGTGGGCTCTCCTACGCCGACCCGCTCGGCGAGCATCACGCTGTCACCGACGCCATCGCCGCCCGCGTGGCCGAGCGACGGACGGGCACCGATACGCCGGGGACCTCGTTCGAGGACCAGCTCGCCCGCGACGCCCAGCGACTCGCAGCGGACGGTGACGGCCGACCGTTGTAACGTGACGGCGGCGGCACCGACGCCGCCACGACGGGACCGCAGTTCCGGTTACGCCCGTCGCACGACCAGCACCGACAGGTCCGAGAACGGCGTGTCCTCGGCCCCATCACCGCCCGCGTACTCGGCCAGCTCGCCGAGCGTCGACCGCGTCGTCGCCTCGTCATCGTGCGTCAGCCGCTCCAGAACCAGTGCCGGCAGGTCCGGGCTCGCACCCGACCCCACGAGGTCCGCGGCGATATCCCCGGGCATCAGGTCGTAGGGGCGGGGCAGCACCAGCAGATGGCGGTCCCCGACATCACGACGGAGCCGTTCACGGGCCTCGGCCAGGTCGCCGCGCCGGTGGAGCGTGACGAACGTGCTCTCCTCCATCGGCGTCCGGGCCCGCGAGGCCGCGAGCTGGAGCGAGGAGATGCCCGGCACCACGCGCACCGGCCGGTCGACGTGGCGCTCGACGCGCCCGACCAGCTGGTAGCCCGAGTGGTTCGGATCGCCCATCAGGACGGCCGTCCCTCGCGCACCGTCGCGGACGCGGTCGGCGAACGTCGCCAGCGTCTCGGCCTGGTCGCGGTAGCCGCATTCGAGCACCTCGCCGGTCGCGTGCTCGCGGACCACGTCCACGACCGTCTCGAACCCGACCAGCACGTCGGCCTCGCGGACGGCCCGCTGGGCACGCGGAACCAGATACTCCGGGTTGCCGGGGCCGACGCCGACTGCGAGGACTGGCGGGTCGCCACCGTCCTCGACGATATCGGCCGGTTCGGGCGCTCGGGCGGCGTACGCCGTCGGGTCGCCGAAGCTCCCGTCGGCAGCGTCCGCACCGGGGTCCTCGGTGTCGCTCACGGCGACTCCTCCAGGTCGAGGTCTTCCGAGCGAACGTCGCTCGCGACGTGGACGAGTTCGTTCGTCAGGCCCGCAGCCAGCCCGCTCCCACCGCGCCGCCCGACGTTCGTGATGGCGGGCACACCGTGCTCGCTCGCGACCTCGCGGAGCCGTTTCCGGGACTCGGCGGCCTTCACGAATCCGACGGGCGTGGCGACCACGACGGCGGGCCGGGTGCCATCCTCGATGCAGTCCGCGAGCGCCAGCGCCGCCGTCGGGGCGTTCCCGACGGCCGCGATGGCACCGTCGTAGACGCCCTGACGGTCGAGTTCGAGCACGGACGCCGCTGTGCGGGTCATCCCCGTTTCGGCAGCCAACTCGGCGCCGTTGCCGATGGCCTTGCGTACCTCGCAGGAGTGCCCGCGGCCCGTGATGCCCGACTTGACCATCGTGATGTCGGTCACGATGGGTGCCTCGTCGAGCACGGCACGGGCGCCGGCACGGGCGGGTTCGGACTCGTCGGCGCCCGTGAACCGGACGAGGTGCTGGAACTCCGGGTCACCGGTGGCGTGGACCGCCTTCGCGCGGAACCGGTCGGCCAGCGTCTCCTGTGGGACGAGTTCGTGGACCCGGTCCATGCTGGTCTCGGCGATCTCCATCGCGTTCTCGGTCGTCGCGCCGAGGTCGGCGTACTCCTCGACCTCTGCTGCAGTACCTCCATCCGTCGCAGCGTCGTCCTCAGTCGTCATCGCTGGTCACCTCCGTCCGGGCCGCGCTGGCCCCATCGCGAGCCTCGATATCGCCGTCGGCCCGCAGGTTGGCGTCGCGCAGATCGTCCAGGATGTCATCGTTGGCGTCCCAGAGGCCGCGTTCGATCGCTTCGAGAAGGGTGTCCGTGATGGACTCCAGCGCCCACGGGTTCACCTCGCGGAGCCACTCCTGGCGGTCCTCGTCGAGTGCGAACTTCTCGGCCACGTCGTCCCACAGGCCGTCGCTGATGACGCCCGTGGTGGCGTCCCAGCCGAGCACCACGTCGACCGTGGTCGAGAGGTCGCCGGCTCCCTTGTAGCCGTGTTCCTCCATGGAGTCGAGCCACGAGGGGTTCAGGACGCGGGCCCGCATCGCCTTGCGGACCTTCTCCTCGTTCGTGTAGACGTCCACGCGCGAGGGGTCGGACGTGTCGCCGACGTAGGAGGCCGGCTCCTCGCCCGCCGTCTCCGCGACGGCGGTGATGAAGCCGCCGTGGAAGGCGTACCAGTCCGAGGAGTCGAACTCGTCCTGCTCGGCGGTGTCCTCGATCTTCACGGTCGCCTCGACGCTCCCGAGGCGGCGCTCGAAGGCGTCGTGGGCCTCGCTGACCGTCCCGCGCGACCCCATCGCGTAGCCGCCCCACTGGACGTACACCTCGGCGAGGTCGGCGCGGTCGTCCCAGTTGCCCTCGTCGACCGCCTTGTTCGTCCCGGCGCCGTAGCCGCCGGGTCGGGTGGTGAAGACGCGCTGTTTGGCCGCGTCACGCGCGTCATCCGGGTCGAGGCCGTCAGCCGCCAGTTCCTCGGCCTCCGCCTCGACGTGTTTCTTCACGAAATTCATCTCGTGGGGCTCGTCCAGGCCCGCAACGAGGTCGACCGCATCGTGGACCACGCCCGCGGCCGCGGGGAAGGCGTCCCGGAACAGCCCGGAGACGCGCGTGGTCACGTCGATTCGCGGCCGGCCCAGTTCCTCGATCGGGATGGCCTCGACATCGTCTACGCGCCCGGCATCGGTCCAGACCGGCCGAACACCCATCAGCGCGAGCACCTGCCCGATGGTCTCGCCGCGCGTGCGGACGGTCGGGGTCCCCCACGCGACGACACCGACCTCCTCGGGGTACTCGCCTTCCTCGTCGTGGTGGCGCTCGGCCACGCCGTCGGCGACCTCCTTGCCTGCGTCGTACGCATGTTTGGCGGGGACTTTCCGCGGATCCAGCGTGTAGAAGTTCCGCCCCGTCGGGAGCAGGTCGACGCCACCCCGTGTGGGCGCACCGCTCCCGCCCGGCGGGACGTACTCGCCGGCCAGCGCGTCCGCCGTCCGGGGCACCTCCTGACGGGCACCGCCGACCCGCGGCGCGGCCTCCTCGCAGATGAACCGGAGCGCCTCGCGCAGGTCGTCGTGGGCGCCCGAGACCGCGCGGCCGTCGCCCAGCGGGTCGATGTCGACCACGAGCAGGTTGAGATTCACCTCGTCGTCGGGCCCGGCCTCGCGCTCGGAGGCCGGCAGGTCGAACCCGTGGGCCGCGAGCGTCTCCACGAGGGCACAGCACGTCTCGTACACCTCGTCGGCGGCCTCGGCGTAGGTCATCTCGAGGTCGTCGTCGTAGGCGCCCGGCGATTCGAGCATCCGGTCCGGGTCGACGCCGAGAACGCCGGCCACGCTGTCCCGAAGGCTCGGCGCGCCGGGGTTCTCCAGCCGCGTCAGCGCGACCAGGTACTCCACGAGCCGGTCGCCGGCCGGCGGCTCGCTCATCGTGTGGAGCCCCATCCGGATCTGGGTCGTCTTCACGTCCGTCAGGTAGTCGTGGACCCGCTCGACGAGTTCGTCCACGTCCACCTCGTCGCCCGACACCTCTCCCTCGGCGAGCGTGGTCCCGGCTTCTTCCGGACCACGAACGTCCGCCCGCTCCTCGATGTCGCCTTCGATGCCGAGTTCGACGGCGAGGTCGGCCTCGGCGACGGCCTCGCGGATGCGTTCTTCGAGTGCCTGCCCCTCGTCCGGGCGGGCGCCGGTCGTCCCGGCCTCGCGGTACTCGCTCGCCAGTTCCTCCAGCTCGGCCAGTTCGTCGTACGTCCCGGCGTTGGCCATCGGCGGCGTGAGGTAGTCCACGACGGCGGCGTAGGAGCGGCGCTTGGCCTGCGTTCCCTCGCCGGGGTTGTTGACGATGTACGGGTAGACGTTCGGCAGGTCGCCGACGAGCGCGTCGGGGGCGCTCTCGCCGTCGAGGCCGACGGTCTTCCCGGGGAGCCACTCCAGGGAGCCGTGCGTCCCCAGATGGACGACGGCGTCGGCGTCGAACTCGTGACGGAGCCAGCCGTAGAACGCGGCGTAGTCGTGGGGCGGCTGGAGGTCCGAGTCGTGGTACACCTTCGAGGGGTCCATCCCGAAGCCGCGTGGGGGCTGGACCGTGACGAGCACGTTGCCGAACTCGACGCCGGGGATGGCGAACGGGCGCTCGGGCGGGTCGCCCCATTCCTCGAGCACGTTCTCGCGGAACGAGGCGTCCATGTCGGCGAACCACTCGTCGTAGGTGTCCGGCGCGACCGTACCGACCGACAGGTCACGCACGTCCTCGGGCGCGACCCAGCGGTCGTCCAGCGTGAGCTGTGCGGTGAGCCGCTCGACGAGCGCTTGCCCGCTCTCGGGAAGCACGTCGGCGGGGGTATCGGCAGCCGACGCCGCGCCCGCTCCGAGGTCGTACCCCCGCTGGTCGAGTTCCTCAAGCAGGTTGACCGTGCTTGCGGGCGAGTCCAGCCCGAAGGCGGTCCCGATGCCGTCGTCGCTGGGCGGGTAGTTGTGGAGGACGACGGCGACCTGCTTGTCCTCGTTCGGTGTGTGCCGAAGCCGTGCCCAGTTCACCGCGAGACTCGCCGCGTGGTCGACGCGGTCCTCGATGGGGAAGTGCTGTTTCGGCGCGGTGCCGATGCCGGCCTCGTCGTCGGTGCGCTCCTTCCCGCTGATGGGATGGGTGATGACGTTGCCGTCGAACTCGGGGAGCGCCACGGAGAGGGCGAGTTCGAAGCCCATGACGCCCGTGTCGCTGGACTCGTAGCGCGACCGCGAGCGCATCGTCGTCACCGTCTGGATGACGGGTACCCCGAGCCGGTCGAGGAACACGTCGCCGCTGCCCTCGTCGTCGGCGCTGCGGCCCCGTTCGTCCATCGACAGCGAGAACATGAACGAGGACAGCATCGCGTCCACGATTGGGTCGCCGGCGTCGTCCGTCAGCCAGTTGTCGACGACCCACTCGGCATCGTTCTGGTCCGGGTCGTCCTCGGCGGGGTTGCAGAAGACGGGGAGCGCGTCGGCGCCCTCGGCCTCGATTGCACGGACCTGTGCGTCGACGTAGCGCAGGTTCTCGTGGGTCCAGTGGGACTCGTAGAACCAGACGCCGACGGTGGGCGTGTCGGGGTCGAGGGTCGCGGCGAGGTCCTCGTAGCTCGCTCCCGGGTGGTCCGGGTGGTAGACCCCTTCCGTCGGGAGCGCCACGGGGTCGTCGTGCTTGCGGGACTCATCGCTGAACTGGTCCACCAGGTAGCGCACACAGCTGGCGACGTTCGCGGTGCCGCCGCGGTCGAGGTACTCGCAGACGCGGTCGCGGGTGTCGCCGTCCACGGTCGTATCCTCGATGGCGAAGGCGTCACCGGTCGCCTTCACCACGAGCGGGACGCCCGCCTCGCGCAGCCGCTCGACGGCGTGCCCGTAGCCGGGCATCGAGTCCTCGGCGCCGTGGAGCCACAGCACCACCGCGGTCGCGTCGGTCAGTTCGTCGACGAACGCGTCGGCGTCCTCCGGGCCGTCGAGGTCGCTCTCCGAGCGCACCACGAGGTCCGCATCCACCTCGCTGGCGGCCCGGCCGACCGCCCCCAGTTCGTTCTCCGTCGCCGTGTACAGGCCGATGGTAGGCATAATCTTGTTAAACCTCCGTTGCAATCGGACAAGCATGGTTGAATTCGCGCGTACCAAAAGCCTGTCGGGGCCTGGACCACCCGAGGGGCGTGATGGCCCGGCATTCGACGAGGTCGTCGGGCAGGAGGAACTCAAGCGGGCTTTACTCGCGGTCGGCGCCAGCGACGCGCTCTCCGGGCTGCTGATCCGCGGAGAGAAAGGGACCGCCAAGTCGACCGCCGTGCGGGCACTGGCCGACCTGCTGCCCGACCAGCGGGTCGTCGCGGACTGCCCGTTCGGCTGCCATCCGAACCCGGGCGACGAGGGACCTGGGGCGGCGGCCGCGCCGCCGCAGTGTCCTGACTGTCGGGAGCGGGCGGACCCGCCCGTCGAGACGCGACCGACGCCGCTGGTGACGCTCCCCCTCGGCGCGACCCGTGACCGCCTGGTCGGGACGCTCTCGGTCGCGGACGCGCTGGCCGGCGAGGCGACGTTCGACCCCGGATTGCTCGCCCGGGCGAACCGCGGCGTGCTGTACGTGGACGAGGTGAACCTGCTCGGCGACCACCTCGTGGACGCGCTGCTGGACGCGGCGGCAAGCGGTGTCAATCGCGTCGAGCGCGACGGCGTCTCCGTCCAGCACCCGGCCTCGTTCACGCTCGTCGGGACGATGAACCCGGAGGAGGGGGACCTGCGCCCGCAGTTCCGCGACCGGTTCGACCTCCAGGCGACCGTCGCCGGGCTCGAAGACACCGAGGACCGTGTCCGGGTGCTCCGGGGCGCGCTGGCCCGGGACCGGGGCGAGGACCCGCTGGAGGACGAGACGGCAGCCGACGAGACCGACCACGCCGCCCAGCTCCGGGGTGCCCGCGAGCGGCTGGCGGCGGGCGACGCCCACCTTCCCGACGAGTTCGCCGCGGAGGTGGCCGAACTCTGCCGTGACGCGGGTGTCGACGGGCACCGTGCGGACATCGCGACGGCGCGCGCGGCGCTCGCCTTCGCCGCGCTGGATGACCGACCGCGCGTCCTCGAACCGGACGTGCGGCGGGCCGCCGAGCTGGCGCTGCCACATCGACTACAGTCCCGGCCGTTCGAGGACGCTCCCGACCCGGACGACCTGCTGGACGAGCGGTTCGACGACGCCGATGACGGCGGCGAGGGGGAGAACGAACCGGACGAGAGCCAGTCGGAGGAATCGAACGAGGGCGACGAAACTGGCGACGGCGGCACCGGCGAGGCTGCCGACGATGCTGGAGGCGGCGCCGACGGCGAGCACGGTGACGGCGGGCCGGAGTCGGGGCCGGACGACGGTCCCGAAGGCGACGAGATGGACAGCCCGACCCCCGACGATGCGGACGGAGAGGACAGTGAGACGCCCGCGGAGGGGCCGAGCCCGGCACCCGCCGACGGGGGGCGGACGGCCGACGGCAGGAAGCCCGGGGGAACAGACGACGGCGAACCGAACGACGACGCCGACGAGGCCGCGCCCCCGACGCCGCTGCTTCCCGGGCAGGCGCGTGCCGAGGCGGGGGAGGCGCGGGCGCCCGACCTCCCGACGCCGGACGGTCCCGAGGGGGCCGAGGGGGCCGAGGGGGCGGGCGGCGGGTCGGCGACAGTCCGCGGGGACGAGTCGGGCCCCCGGGTCCGGACGCGACGAGCGGACCCGGACGACCAGGTCGATGCGGCGGCGTCGGTCCGGACGGCAGCCGCGAACGGCCGGGACCGGGTCGCCCCGCGTGACCTCCGGGCCTCGGTCCGGGCGGGCGACGCGACCACGCTCGTCCTGTTCGTGGTCGACGCGAGCGCGTCGATGCGGCCGGCGATGCGCGCCGCGAAGGGGACGCTGCTGGAGCTGCTCCGCGAATCCTACCAGGCCCGGGACGAGGTAGGGCTGGTGGCCTTCGCCGGCGACGGCGCGGACGTAGTGTTGCCCCCGACGGACAGTACGAGCCGGGCGGCGCGCCACCTGAAGGAGCTGCCGACGGCCGACAGGACGCCGCTGCCGGCCGGGCTGCGGACCGCGAGCGAGGTGCTGGCGCGGGCCGATCCGGACGCGAGCGTGGCCGTGCTGGTGACGGACGGCCGCGCGAACGTCGCTGACGGGGAGAGCCCGACGGCGGCGACCCGGGACGCGGCGCAGGGGCTCGCCGAGGTGGCCGACGACGTGCTGGTGGTGGACGCCGGCGAGGGCCGCGGCCTGGTCGGCACGGTCGCCGGGACGACGGACGCGACCGTCGTCGGCCTCGATGCGCTCTCGGCCGAGCGCGCGGATGCGGCCGCCCGGAGCGCACGCGACACCGACACTTGAACGGCGCAACCACACTGTGGTTCGCTCGAAAGTTTTACAATCTAGCTTGTCTTTTGACAAGTCGAGTTTCCGATGTCGCAGTCATCACCGCCCGCCTCGCGGGCCTCGACCGTCCAGGACCGTTTCACCGCCGCACGCACGTCGCTGACCGCCACGCAGGTCGCGGTCGGGACCGCGCTGGTCGCCGGCCTCCTGTTCCTGCTCGTGTTCGCGGGCGAGCCCGCGGTCCACGAGTCGCTCCACGACGCGCGCCACGCCGCCGGCATCATCTGTCACTGATGCTCGCGGCCTACGCGCTCCGCGGGCTGAAGGCCGGCGCGGTCGCGGGCCTCGCGTTCGGGCTGTTCGTCGTGCTGGTGGCGTCGCCGCTGGTCGCCGTCGCGGAGGAGCGCGCGGGCCACCACGGCGAGCACGCCGGCGACGCCGCCCACGAACACGCGACGGCACACGATCACGTCGACCTGGGCCCGCTCTCCGTCCCGACGGGGGCGCTGTCGACGCTGACGAACCTGCTGGGCGGCCTCGGTTGGGGCGTCCTCCTGGGGGTGGGCTTCGGCGTCGCGTTCTACCTGCTGGAACCGGCCGTCCCCGGCGCGGGCGATGCCCGCGTCTACCTGCTTGGCGCCGCCGGGCTGCTCACCGTCTCGGGGGCGCCCTGGCTCGCGGTGCCGCCCCAGCCCCCGGGCGTCGAGGGCGCGGCGCTCGACGTGCGCGGCCTCTGGTACGGCGGCGCGCTCGTCGCCGGGGCCGCAGCCTGCCTCGCGAGCGGGGCACTGTACGACCGGCTGACCGGTGCCGGCCGCGACCGCCGGGTCGCCGCGCTCGTCGCGGCGGGCCCGCTCGCCGCGCTGCTCGTGCTCCCGGTCGTCGGCCCCACCGCGGCCGCGGGGGAACCGCTGGTCGCGGCCTACCGCGGTGTCGTGCTCGCGGGCCAGGTCGGCCTGTGGCTCGTCCTGACGACGGCGTTCGCACGGTTCCACCGGCGCGGACTCGACCGTGACGCGACGGTCACGGCCGATAGCCCCGCAGTCGCCCCCGGAGACTAACTGTTGAATCCGACTAACAATAGACGGACAGCAGATATTCTCCGAATACCTCTCGGATAAGACGGTAGTCAGGCAGATTCTCGATTACCGCTCGAACAGCCACAGCCGGTACGCACCGTGCTCGACGCCCTCGTCGTGGTAGATGACGGGCTCCTCCACCGCCGCAACGCCGTCGTTCGCGACGGCCGCGCAGGTGACGATGCCGTCGGTCTCGACCGCGGCGGTCGGCCCGTCGGCGAGGTCGAAGGTCCGGACCGCGTGGGTCGCGGCGTCCCGGTCACGGAAATGCTGGGCCGACGGGACCGCTACGCACGATTCAGCGGCGCCGAGGCCGGTGGCGAAGCCCCCGACCGGGTCCGACCACTCCTCCACGCCGTCGCGGACGCCGACAGCCGTGTGCTCGCGCGGATGTCGAGCCTCGGTCTCGCGGCCCGCCTCGGGATAGGTGTTGCCCGTGACAAACAGCGCACCGTCGGACGCGTCCGACGAGCCTCGCCTCGCGCTGCTCGACTCATCCCCGGAGTCGGTCGCGTGGACGTGGTTGGGGTAGGCGTAGACGGTGTCCGTGCCCTCCTCGGTGGCACGCTCGACCGGCCGCGCGAGGTCGAGCTGCCAGCGCACGTCCCCGCGCCGGTCGAGTGCGTACCCACGGTAGTCGGCGTGGCTCGCCACCACGGGTCCGTCGGGCGTCAGTGATACGTCGCCGACGCGGCGCTGTCCGGGTGGCTCGGCCATCGCGGTGCCGGGGTCCCAGCGCCACCGCTCGCCCCCGTCGCCGGCGTCGAGCACGACGAGCCCGTCGTCGTGCGCGTCCGGGTCGGGACAGCGGTTGTACGCGACCGCGACGCGCCCGTCCCGGGCGTCGACGGCGATGGGTGAGGCGTCGGCGCGGTACCGCCACGCGACTTCGCCGTCGGGCGTGAACGCGTAGACGACGCTCTCGAAGTGGCGCGGCTGGTCGTCGTCGCCCGAGCGTTCGTACCGCCGCACGGCGACGTACGCCCGGGACTCGCTGTCGACGCGCGCGGTGGCCGCGCTCGCGACGAACGGGAGGTAGAACCGCGAGTCACGCTGCGGGTCGCCCACGTCCGTCGCGCTCTCGTGGCGCCAGCGGCGCTCGCCGGTCGCGCCGTCGTGGTAGCGGACGGTCCCGGCGGTACCGCGCTCGCCGACGAGCACGCCGTCGGCGAACGGGACGAGGGTGACGACGCTGCCCGCGTCCTCGGGTGCGTGCCGCCAGCGTTCGGTTCCGTCGGGTGCCACCGCGACGAGCGAGCCGTCCGCGAGGCCGGCGACGGCCAGGGAGGTCTCGGCGTCGGGCGCCTCGACCAGCGCGACGGCCGACCGCCGGCCGGCGTGGCGCGACCGGGCCGGATCCACGTCGCCGAGCGACACCGCTCCGGTCTCGGCGAGCACGTCGGCCCCCGACTCGCGCCGGGGCTCAGTCGTCGTCATCGACGGGGAACGCCTCGTGGAGCAGGTGGTGGGCGTCGTCCAGTCCGTCGAGGACGGACTCGCCCTGGTTCGTGAGCCGGCGCACGGCGCGCTCGGCGTCCCGCACCGCCACGAGCCGGCCGCGGAGGTAGTCGTACCGGTCGGTCGACTCGTCCGCCGCAGCCACCTCCTCCTCTAGGTCGACCAGCGCGGCGTCGAGGTGGCGCTCGATGGCCGCGAGGTCGTCCGCCTCGGCGAGCGCGCCGATGGGGCCCTCCAGGTGCCCCTCCAGTTCCTTCTCGGCGTGTTCGCGGGCGCTCCGGTCGGTCGTGCCGAGGACGTTCATCAGTCCGAGTCGCAGGGCTTCGAGTTCGTGACAGGTCATGTGTATGGGTGGTGTGGATGAGTTGTCGTCGGGTGTCGGTCAGTTGGCGATGCTACAGCGTGCCGTCGACGAGGTCGCTCACGATACGGTCGCGGTCGAGGTGGTCGCCGACGACGCGCTCGGCGTCGTCGGGCGCGACATCGCCGTACCACACGCCGTCCGGGTAGACAGCGACGATGGGACCGTCGCCACAGCGGCCGAGGCAGGAGGACCGGGTGACGCGCGCGTCGCAGGCGTCCGAATCACGGACGCCCTGCCGGAGCCGCTCCAGGACTGCGGGCGCACCGTCGGCGGCGCAGGTGGTGTTCGTACAGACGGCGACGTGCTTCTCGGGATGGTCGTGGACGTGCGGGTCGTCGTCGATGTCCTCGCGGTCGGCGTGGGTCTCCAGATGCGTGAGCGCGCGCAGCGTCGCCCGCGCGCCCCCGACGTCCTCCTCGTAGCCGTCGAGTTCGACCTTGTACTTGCACGTATCGCAGGACATCTCGACGCTGTCCGTGCGGGCGGCCTGCCAGCGGTCGCCCAGCACGTCGAGCAGCCGGCTGTCCGTGCCGAGCGGGTCGCCGGCCGCCGCCTCGACGTACGGGTAGTCGGCGTCGAACTCGTCGGCGCCGTCGCGGATGCGGCCAGTCAGGATCCCGTCGCCGAGCATGTACGGGAGCACGAGGACGGCATCGGGGCGCGATTTCGCCATCCGATGGAGCGTCTCGTCCAGCGTCGGCTCCGTGACGCCGATGAAGGTCGGGGCGACGCGGGCGAAGTCGCGGCCCTCGTGGAGCAGCCGCGCCAGCTTGTGTACGTCGGCGTTGGCATCCGGGTCCGAGGAGCCACGCGCGCAGAGCGCGACCGCCACGTCGTCCTCGGCGCGGTCGACGCCGAGTTCCGCCTCGACGGCGGCCGCCCGGTCGTCAAGCAGGTCGACCAGCGCGGGGTGGACGCCGAGATGGCCGCCGACGTGGAACGTCGCCTCGGGGTGGTCCGCGCGGGCGCGCTCCACCGCGAGGGGCACGTCGTTCTTGACGTGGCTCGCGGCGAACAGCGACAGCTGGACCACCGTCACGCGGGAGACGCTCGGCGTGAGCCCGCCCAGCGCCTCCGGGATGGACGGCTCGGCGAGTTCCAGGAAGCCCGCGTCCACGGGCAGGCCGAGCCGCTCCTCCAGCATGACCGCCAGCTCCCGGACCTGCTCGTTGGACTTCTCGCGCCGGGAGCCGTGGCCCACCAGGAGGACCGCCTCGTCGTCCAGCTGGTCCGGGAGCTCCGGGCTCTCGGTCGGGGCCTGGGTGGGGGTCCGCTGTGAATCGCTCATCTGAGGTCGCCTCCGTCGGATTGTCTCGAGCGTGGCATGCTCACTCCCCCTCCGAGACGCTCGCGGCACGCTCGATGCTCCGGAGCAGTTTCGTCCGGCGGTCGTCGGCGTACAGCCCCGACTCGTCGCTCCCCTCGTACACCCACTCGCCGAACGCCGCCGTGTCGTCGTCGGCGACGCCGAACCAGTAGCCGCCCGAGGAGGTCTCCGCGAGGTCGTCCGCGCCGAAGCCGTTGTCGGCCAGCGCGTCCTGAACCCACTCCAGCAGCGCGCGGTCCTCGTGGACGAAGCTTACGCCGACCACGCCCTCGGACTCGCGGAAGCAGACCGTCCCGCTCGCTTCGAGGAGCCCCCGCAGCAGCTGGCGGTCGTGGTCGGCCAGCGCGTCCAGCCGGTAGCCGCCGTCGGTGCCGTCGATGGGGAGCCCGAACGCGGCGGCCGCGCGGTCCGCGGCCCCGCCGAACACCTTCACCGTGTACTCGTCCTCGACGCGCGCGAGCGAGGCGTCGTGCGCGTACGGCCGCTCGACCGTGCGCTCGCCCGCGAGCCGGCCGTCGTCGCCGGCGATGGCCGCGAGGCGCCGGGCGACCGACTCCTCGGCCGCACGGACACGGATTCGTTCAGCCGTGAGGTCGCCGTCGCCGGCGACCCGGCCCCAGAAGTACGCCGTCTCCGGGTGGGCCGCGAGCAGGTCCCGGGGCGGGTCGCGGTCGGTGGCGTTGACAGGGGCGTCGCTCATCGCGATACCTCCGGAACAGACGCGGTTATCGACCTGTCCCGTGCCTTCGAACTGTATTCGGCTGTTTTCGGCTTCATTCCAGCACCTCCACGGAAATCGCGCTCGGCGGACAGGCCGCGGCGGCGCCCTCGGCCTCGGCCAGTCGGTCGTCCTCGAACGTCGCGGTGACGCTGTCGTCGGCGTGCTCGACGGCTTCGGCCTCGTCGGGGTCGAAGCCGGCGAGGCCGTCCTCGGCCTCCACCAGCCGGTCGTCGCGGACGAGGCAGGCGAAGATGCCGTCGCACGCGTTCTTGTCGACGGTGACGCGGTAGCGCGTCGCGTCGGTGTCGGTCGTGCTCATCTCAGTAGTCGTACTTGGACTCGTAGCCCCGGGGCGTGACCATCCGGCCGTCCTCGACGTACGTCTCCTCGTTGCCGACGAGCACGGTCGTCGTCATGTCCACGAGGTCCGTCTCGCCGAGTGCCTTCAGCTCGCCCAGCTCGACGATCTCGACCTGCTCGTCGTCGCGGCCGGCGCCGTGGACCACGCCGACGGGAACATCGGCGCTGCGGTGCTCCAGCAGGATGTCACAGCACGTCTCCCAGTTCTCGCGACGCTTCCGGCTCCAGGGATTGTAGATGGCGATGGTGAACCCCTCCGGCGCGACGGCGTGGAGCCGCGACTCGATGTCCGCCATCGGCGTGAGGTGGTCGGACAGCGAGACGGTGACGGTGTCGTTGACGAGCGGCGCGCCCAGCCGCGCGGCGCAGGACTGTGCGGCCGGAACGCCGGGCACAACCTCGAAGTCGACGGCACTCGGTGTGGTGCCCTTCGACTCGACGATCTCTAAGGCGAGCCCCCCGAGCGCGTAGACGTTCGGGTCGCCGCTGCCGACGATGGCCACGTCGTTGCCCGCCAGCGTCCGGTCGACGGCCTCCTCCGTGCGGGAGACCTCGCCGCACATCGGCGTGTCGTACAGTTCGTCCGCGGCCTCGGTCACCTCGTCGGGCAGGAGTTCGATGTAGGTGGTGTAGCCGACGATGTGCTCGGCCTCCAGCAGGGCCGCCTTCGCGCGCTGGGTCATCCCCTCGGCGTGGCCCGGGCCCAGGCCGACCGCGACCAGCCGGCCGGGGTCGCCCTCGAAGTCCGCGGCGGTCGCGGCCACCTTCTCGTCGGTCGTCTCCTGCTTGCTCTTCGAGGCGCCACAGCCCGACGAACTCGACGAGGAGCTGGACGAGGAAGCACCGCACTTGCTCGTGGACTCCTTCTCGGTCGTCGACGCGCCGCACTTGCTCTCCGTATCAGTCGAAGTCGATGCCTCGGTCGTGGTGTCGGTGTTCTCGGTACTCATTGTGAATCAGAAGTCCTCCACGTCGCGCCCGCCGCGGGGCGTGACGAGGTACTCGCGGTGGTCGTTGCTCCAGACCTCGGTCTCGTGGGTGCCGACGAGGATGGAGGTGCCCATCCCGCCGACCTCCTCGTCGTGCTGGTCGGCGTCGCCCAGCGTCGTGAGGGTGAACGTCTCGCCCTCCAGGTTGCGGCCGGCCTCGCCGCGGCCGGCGTCGTTGACGATGGCGACGGGCACGTCGTCGGCCCGCTCCTCCCGGAGCACGTCGATGGCACGCTCGTAGTCGCGCCAGCAGTTGTAGAGGACGACGACGAACCCGGAGATGGCGGCGGCCCGCAGCTTCTCCTCGATCTCCTCCCAGCCCCGCCACTTGTCCGACAGCGAGACGGTGCAGAAGTCGTTGGAGAGGGGCGCGCCGAGGTTGCCGGCCAGCCCCAGCGCCGCCGTGACGCCCGGAACGATCTCGATGGGCACGTCCGTCGCGCCCTCGGCCTCGGCCATCGTGAACACGAGGTCGCTCTTCCCGTACACGTTCGGGTCGCCACCGGAGACGTGGGCCACGTCCTCGCCGCGCCGGACGCGGGCGAACGCCTCCTTCGCCAGTTCGACCTGCCGGCCCATCGAGGACCGGACGAGTTCGCCGGTCGACCCGTCCGGGCGCTCGAAGACGCCCTCCTCGTCGGTGCGGTCCTCGGGCGGCAGGGTCCCGTCCTTCCGGAGGAACTCCTGGTAGAGGTTCGACGCGACCACGCAGTCGGCCGTCCGGATGACATCGCGGGCGCGCTGGGTCATCTCGTCGGGGAGGCCGGGACCGATGCCGACGACGTACAGGGTGCCGTACTCGGACTCGGGGACGACCTCGCCGTCGAGGTCGAACTCACCGCCGTCGTCCGCGTCGGGCGCGTCCCCCTCTGCGTCGGTGCTCATCGGCCGACCGCCACCGTGACGGCGTCCTCGTGGCTGACCTTCTCGACGAGCAGGTCGTGCTCGCGGCCGCCGGCGATGGCCGAGGCCTCCGCGATGCCCGGCCAGCCGATGAGTTCGCGCGACCGCGACGGGGTCGGGCCCTCGAACTCCTCCAGGGTGGACTTCTCGAAGGAGACGACGCCGAGGCCGAGTTCCTCGGCCGCTTCGAGCAGCCCGTCCTCGTCGGCCTTCCGGGTGCCCGTCGCGACGAACTCCACGTCCGAGAGGTCGTAGTCCGTCCCGTCGAGCGCCGCGCGCCACGCGGCCTCGAACTGCTCGGCCTCGGCGCCCGCGACGCTCCCCGTCCCGAGGACGACGCCGTCGTCCGAGTTCCGTTTCAGGACCGTCACGTCCTCTCCAGCCAGTACCGCGGTTGGGCCGTCGAGTCGCGCGACGGGGCCGAGTTCCTCGTCCAGCACGGCGAGGTTCGTCGCCACTGTCGAATCCCCGTTGACGACGTGCGCGTCGAGCGCCTTCGCACGCTCCTCGACGCCCTGCTTGCCCGCAGCCTCCGACGCGGTGGTCATGGCGGGGACCGCCCCCATCGACGCGAGGTCGTCGGCCACCTGGTTGGCACCGTGGTGGCCGCCCGTCAGCGGGATGGCCCACGTCAGCGCCTCGTCGACCACGACGACGGCGGGGTCCTCCCACTTGTCGTCGAGCAGGCCGGCGGTCTTGCGCATCGCGATGCCGCTGGCCATCAGCCCCACGAAGCAGTCGTACTCGCCCCAGTGCTCGGCGAACACGTCGCCGTGGTACTCGAGCAGGTCGATAGCCTCGTAGCGGTCGCCGATGCCATCGCGGATCTCCTCGGCGGTGTCCCACTTGCGCTCGAAGGCGACGATGGCGATCTCCTCGGCCACCTCGCCGTCGCTGTCCGGGGTCGAGCAGTGCCCGCCCGAGTCGTCGTTCGATGCGTCGTCCGTCGTACCGCTGTTGCTGTCCGTACTCATGTCAGTCAGCCCCCGCCTCCTCGTCCGCCGAGGTGTCCGAGTCGTCCTCGCCACGGTTCGCCCAGCCGCCGTACAGGTACGACCGCTCGTAGTCGCCCGCGCCGACGGCGTCGCCGATGACCACCATCGCCGAGGCGCGGTAGCCGGCGTCCTCGATCTCGTCGCCGATGTCCGCGACCGTGCCCGTCAGCACGTCCTCGTCGGGCCAGGAAGCGTGGTAGACGACCGCGACGGGCGTCTCGGGGTCGATACCCTCGTCGACCAGCCGGTCCATCGTCTCCGGGACGGCGTGGGTTCCGAGGTAGATACAGGTCGTCACGTCGCCCATCTCGACGAACTCGGCGATATGGTCGTCCTCGGCGTCGAGCGTCTTCCCCTGCGGCCGGGTGAAGGCGACGTGGTTGGCGGCCCCGTTCAGCGTGAGCTGGGTTCGCAGCGTCGCCGCAGCGGCGAACGCCGAGGTGACACCGGGGACGATGTAGGTCGGGACGCCCTCGCTCTCCAGCGCGTCCATCTGCTCCAGGGCGGCGCCGTACACCGCGGGGTCGCCGCTGTGGAGCCGGACGACGGTATCGCCGGCCTCGTACGAATCCCGCATCAGGGGGATGAGCTCCTCCAGGTCCTTCCCGATGGAGGAGACCGTCTCGGCGTCGGCGCAGTACTCCTCGAGCAGTTCGCTGTTGACCAGCGACCCGGCGTGGACCACGAGGTCCGCCTCCGCGAGCAGGTCGCGGCCGGCGACCGTCAGCAGTCGCGGGTCGCCCGGTCCCGCGCCGACGAAGGGGATGCCGTCCTGCTCGTCGCCGGCCGTATGCTCGTAGACGCGGGGGTCGCGCCCCTCGGCGCGGGCGGCCGAGGCCGCGTCGATGGCCGCCTGGGGGTCGGCCGCGGCGGCCTCGGGCTCGGTGTCGGAGTCGTCGCTCATCGTCCCACCTCGTCGCCCGAGAGGGCGGCTTCGGAGCGTTCGAGTCGTTCGGCGTCCCCGCCGTCCGTGACCGCGCGGCCGCCGTCGGCGCCCGCCTCCACGAACGCGTCGGTGGCCTGCTCGACGCGGGCCTCCGGGCGCTCGGCGTAGGCGAGCGTGTAGTAGTCCCGCTCGGCGAGGTCCGCCGGGTCGTCGGTGACGAGCGTCTCGCCCTGCTCCATGAACAGCCGGCGGCCGTAGGTCACCTCGTAGCCCGCCTCGACGAGTCCCTCGTGGGTGGCGGGCGCGTCGGTCACCTTGAACAGGACCATCCGGTCCGGCCCCGTCGGCGCCGCGCCGCGGGCGGCCTCCCGGAGCGCGATGCTGGACCCGGCCGCGACCTCGACGCCGAGCGCGGTGGCGAAGGCGGTGAGCGCGCTCACACCCGGCACGACCTCGAGGTCGACATCCGGGTGGAACGCCGCCAACGTGCGCCGGAGGTGGCCGAAGGTGGAGTAGACGTTCGGGTCGCCCAGCGTGACGAACGCGACGGTCCCGTCGCGGGCCGACGGGGCGATCTCGGCGGCCGCCTCGCGCCAGGCCTCGCGCAGTTCCTCCTCGTCGCGGGTCATCGGGAAGTCCAGGTCCCCGATGCGCTCCTCGGGGACGTGCTCGGTCGCGACCGAGCGCGACAGGCGCCCGGGCGAGTAGACCACCTCGGCCTCGCGCAGGATCTCGCGGCCCCGCACCGTGACCAGGCCCGCGTCGCCGGGGCCCAGGCCGACGCCGTACAGCGTCATGCGCCCCCCACGATGCAGTAGACCGGGTTCTCCGAGTCGAACGAGGTGGCGCCGGCCAGCTCGTAGCCGTGGCTCACCTGGAACTGGCAGACCTCGTCGAGCAGGTCACGCTCGCGGAACGCCCGGACGGCGTCGCCCGCCACTTCGAGCCGGGAGACGTTCATCACGACCGTCCCGACGCCGGTCTCGACGGCATGGTCGAGCACGGCCTCGTAGTTGCGGCTGCCGCCCAGGAACAGCGTGTCGGCGTCGTCGGGGAGCCCCGCGGGCGCCTCGGCCTCGCGGAGCCGGACCGTCGCGGGGTCGGTTGTCGCGGCACCCGTTTCGCCGTCGGCGGTGACGACCCCCCCGTCGGTGGCGGTGTCGATGTCCGCCACGGGAACACCGTTGGCGGCGAGGTTCTTCCGTGCCGTGTCGAGGCGTTCGGACTTCCGTTCGAGCGCGGTCACGCGGCTGGCCCGGCGCGCGAGGCCGACGGTGACAGCCCCGGTGCAGGCACCCACCTCGACGGCGTGGGCGTCCGGACCCGGGTCGAGCTTCGCGAGCGTCACCGCACGGACCTCCGGTTTCGTCGGCCCGGCCTTCGCGTCGTGGGGGAGTCGTACCCGTACCATGCCGAGCACAAGCGCACCCGGGAGTAAAACAATTGTGCTTGTATTAGGACAAATCAAGTCGTTATTGTGCGGGTAGAATCGGGTCAGCGGTGCAGAATCTGGGAACTGAGTCCAAAATTACTTGCACTCGGCGGGGGGACACGGTGGTATGAGTGGCGACGAGGCGGGCGGCGGGTCGACGGACGCCGGTGACCGCGCCGGCGTCCTCCGGAGCAAGCGCGACGCGACGCGCTACCAGATCCTCGTGGAGATCGCCCAGCGCCAGCCGGCCGTGAGCCAGCAGGAGGTGGCCGACGCCATCGGTGTCACGGCCCAGGCGGTGAGCGACTACCTCCAGGGGCTCGTCGCGGAGGGGTACGTCGAGAAGCACGGCCGCGGGCGCTACGAGGTGACCAACGAGGGCGTCGACTGGCTGATGTCCCGGACCGAGGCGCTCCGGGATTACGTGGGCCACGTCTCCGAGGACGTACTCGGACGGGTCGAGGTCGACACCGCCATCGCGACCGCCCCCATCGACGAGGGACAGCCGGTGTCGCTCTCGATGCGTGACGGCGTGCTGCGGGCGACGCCCGGCAGCGCGGGCAGCGCGACGGGCGTGGCGGTCACGAGCGCCGAGGCCGGGCAGGACGTCGGCGTGACCGAGTTCGAGGGGCTCGTCGATTACGAGTGGGGTGAGGTCCGGGTCGTGAGCGTCCCCCGTGTCCACGAGGGGGGGAGCGCGGCCGTCGACGCCGACGCGCTCGTCGAGCGGGCGGCCGACCTCGACCTGCTCGCGGTCGCCGGGGGGGAGGCGCTGGCGGCCGTCGAGCGCGCGGCCCTCGACCCGGACATCCGGTTCGGGGTTCCCACGGCCGTGACCGAGGCGGCCCACCGTGGGCTGGACGTGCTCGTCGTGGCGAGCGTCACGGAGCTGTCGGCCATCACCGACGCGCTCCGGGAGGGTGACCTCGGCTACGATGTCGTCGACGGCGAGCGGCGGTGAGCCGACACCCCAGGACGGACGCTGCCCCGCCGGCACCGGCGAACGGCGGTGAGCCGACACCCCAGGACGGACGCTGCCCCGCCGGCACCGGCGAACGGGACCGCGGTTACTGGGTGTGGGTCGTGTCGACCCGCTCGACGGCCAGGAACTCCCGGTCGGGGAACCAGAGGTCCAGTTCCGCCTCGGCGCTCCCGGGTTCGGAGGCGTGGACCAGGTTCTTGACGGGCTTGCCGGCGGTGTCGGCGTGGCCGTAGCTCACGTGCGCGAAGTCCCCCCGTATCGTCCCCGGCGCCGCCTCCTGTGGCGCCGTCTCCCCGACCAGCTTCCGGACCTCTGTGACCGCCTCCACGCCCTCAAAGACGGCGGCGACCACCGGCCCGCCGGTCACGTAGTCGACGAGGTCGTCGTAGAACGGTTCGTCCGCGAGGTCGTCGTAGTGGGCCGCGACCAGGTCCCGGTCCGGCGCGCGGGATTCGACCGCGGCCAGCGTCAGGCCGACCCGCTCGATGCGGTGTAGCACCGACCCGACGAGGCCACGCTCGACACCGTCCGGCTTCACGAGCACGAGGGTCCGCTCGATGGTCTCCATACGCCCGCCCGTCGGGCCGTCGGCATTACTCTTGTTCCGGGGTGTTCGTGTCTCCCATAGCCCCGTCGACAGGGGAGCGTTGAAGCCCCTGCCCCGGGATGTTCCCGCAGGACGCATGGTCGACGTTCGCGAGTACCTGCGCGAGTCGAACGCGATAGAGGGCGTCGAGAGCGAGGCCGCCCTCGCGGACAGCCTCGACGCCTGGGCGTATCTCCGTGACCGGGACGAACTCACCCACGAGGTCGTCAGGGAGGGGCACGAACACGTCCTCGAGAACCGCCAGCCCGGAATCGCCGGGGAGTACCGCGACGTCCGGGTGACGGTCGGCGGGCGGCGCCCGCCACCGCCGGGGTTCGTGCGGCCCGCAATGGACGGCCTGCTCGACTGGCGGCCGGCCGACACCGTGGAGGCGCTGGAGTGGCACGTCGCCTTCGAGCGGATTCATCCCTTCGCCGACGGTAACGGCCGTATCGGGCGGCTGGTGTACCTGTGGCACTGCCGGCAGCTCGACGCCGAGCCGATACTGTGGCGGGCGGCCGACCGCGACGGCTACTACGCCCTGTTCGAGTCCGTGGTCGACGTTCCCGGAGTCACCGCCGACCCGGACGACCACTGAGGCGGGTTCGCGGTCGAGATACGGCCGGGGGCGGCCAGGCTGCGGCCGAGCCGGCACGCCAGGCAGCGCCACGGCTGCCGAAGGGTTACGTGACCCGCGCTGGAACCCCGCCCGTGCCGTTCACCGTCCTGGTCTCGGCGACACCCGAGCGGGCCGCGAGCGTCGCGCACCTCGGGGACGGACTCGAATGCAAACTCGACTGGCAGCACGCCGAGCGGCTCTCGGCAGAGCACACTCTCGCCGACGAGTGCGCCCAGCGAGGTGTCGACCCGGCGGCAATCACCAGCGTCCACCTCCCGCCCGGGACGACCCACCCGCAGGGGATGAGCGTCGCGCCGGGGGCCGTCGGCACCATCACCGACTTCACCAACCGGGCGTTCGGGGCCGACATCGCGCCCGACTGGCTGACGGTCCACACCACCCGCGAGTTCGACTACCGCGAGCAGGTCGACCGGCTCGGGACGATAACCGAGGTCGGCGGCGACCCGCTCGCCGTCGAGAACCTCCCGGACCCCAGCCACTACCACGCCCCCGAGGACGTGGCCGCGGTGGCGCTTCTCGCCGACCGGGTCCCGCGGCTCGACGCAGTCTCCGTGCTGGTCGACACGGCCCACGTCCCGATGGACCGACGCCAGCCGGCGGTCGACGACGACGCGCTCGGGGCAGTGCTCGCACGACTCGACGGGCCGCTCCGCGAGCGCCTGGCCGACGAACTCGCGTCGTTCCTGCGGACGAACCTGGACCGTGTGCAGGACCGCATCGGCCCGGGCGTCGAGCCGCCGGCACCGGACAGCCCGTGGCGGCCGGTCTTCGTCATGCTCGCGCTCGCCGGCGGCACGGTCGGGGCGCTCCACCTGAACGACCCCGTCACCGACGGCCTGCCGGGCGACAGCCACGGTTCGGACGGCCTGCCGGGCGGCGACCACGGCACGGACGGGCTGGCATGGGTGCTCGCGTTCTGTCGCGCACACGACGTGCCCGTCGTCCTCGAACCGGGCGACGCGACGCCGGACGCCATCGCGTCGACCGTCGAGCGGCTGCGAGCGGACGACTGAATCGGGGCGGCCGGTGTGGGCGCAACGCGTGCCGTGTCACTCTCCCTCACCCCGACACAATCTACGAGTACCCGCCCGACGACCTGACACCAGTGGACTATCTCGTCTCGGACCTCCATCTCGACCACGACAACATCATCGAGTACTGTGACCGGCCGTTCGACTCGGTCGCGGAGATGAACGAGACGCTGGTCGAGCGCTGGAACGCGACGGTCGACCCCGGCGACGAGGTGCTGTACGGTGGTGACCTGACCATCCGCTCGTCCGCCGCGGCGCTGCTGGACTGGCTCGAGGAACTCCATGGCGAGCTGGTGTTCCTGCTGGGCAACCACGACGGGACCGTGCTGGAAGGGCTGGACCGGGTCCGGTTCGTCGAGGAGTACCGCTTCGAGCATCGTGGGGTCCCGTTCCACGCCGTCCACGACCCGGCGGACGGCCCCTCGAACCACGCGGGCTGGCTCCTCCACGGCCACCACCATAACAACTGGCCGGACGAGTTCCCGTTCGTCGACCACGAGACGCGGCGCGTCAACCTCTCGGTCGAACTGCTGGACTACCGGCCGCTCGCGACCGACCGGCTCGTGGATTACCTGGCCTGCGGCGAGCGGTTCGCCGACCGGGCCGCCGCCGAGCACACGGTGAGTGACGATGACTGACCCCGACACCGAACCGCTCCACCGCGTCGAGGGGGCGACCGTCGACCTGCTGGTCGTCTCGGACCTCCACCTCCGCGCGACGGGCGGACGATACCCGGTCGATGACCTCCCGGTCGAGGCGCACGACCTCGTGGTGTCGCTGGGCGACATCATCGACGAGAACCGCGAGCACGCCAAATCCGCCGAGGCGGGGGCGGCCTACGAGGAGCGGGGCCGCGCGTTCCTGAAGCGGCTCGACGAGCGGGGCGTTCCCGTCCTCGCGGTGCCCGGGAACCACGACCCCCTCACCTGCACGCGGCGACTGAGCGACGGCCTGCCGAACGTCCACCCGCTCCACGGCGAGACCCGCCGGGTGGCGGTCGATACGGGCTGGTCGCTCGCGCTCGTCGGCTGGGGCTGCGAGCAGTTCGACTTCACGCCAGCCCTGCTGTCGCCGGACTACCCGGAGATTCCGGTCGGGAGCGGCCCCCAGACGCCCGAGGCCGTCGCCGAGACTCTCCTCGGCGCAGCGGGGGCGTACCTCGACGGCGCGCTGAGCGCGGCGCAGCTCGCCGACCGCCTCGGGGCCGTGCCGTCGGACGCCGCGTTCGAGACCTCGCTGGCACGCCTCGACGACCGCTTCGGGACGCTCGTCGAACTGCTCGGGGGCGCACAGCCGACCGTGGTCGCGAGCCACGTCTCCCCGTTCGGCGTGCCGTTCGACATCCGCGGCCAGCACTCCCACGACGGGAGCCACCACTTCGGCTCCGTGGCGCTCCGCCTCGCCCTGGCGGCGACCGCCGTCAGCGGCTGCCTCTCCGGACACACCCACCAGCGCGGCCTGACCGCGGTGCCGACGACCGCCGGCCACTCGTACGCCCACAACCCGGGCGACGCCGGGGTCTCGAGCGTCTCCGTCAGCCGGGACGGAACCCTCCGCACGGAGGCGGTCGACGTGGGGTGGCGATGACCCGACCGCCCGCGCGCAACGCCGACCCGGAGCACCGGGGCCACGACGCCGACAGCACGGCGTTCGCCGGGCCGGGGACGCCGACCTGGACCCACACGACGGAGGAGCCCATCCTCGCCCGGCCGGCGGTGGGCGACCAGCGGGTCTATGCCGGGACCCGCGCCGGGCGCGTCCTGTCGGTCGACCGCACCGATGGGCGGGTCGTCTGGGAGCGGGAGCTCCCGGCAGAGACGGTCACGGCGCCCGTCGTCCTCCGGAGCGGGGCGGTCTTCGTCGCTGGCTTCGACGACTTCGGGCGTGCCGAGACCACGGTCCACGCCCTCGACGCCGGGACCGGCGAGGACCGCTGGGCGGCGGGCACCGCCCGTGGGTCGCGCGCGCCGCCGGTCGTCGCCGGGAATCGTGTCGTCGTGAGTCACGCCGACGACTCGCTCGTCGTCCGCCGCGCGAGCGACGGAACGGTGGCGTGGGACGCGGCCGCGGCCAGCGGCGACGCCGCGGTCGCTCGGGGAACCGTCTTCCACGCGAACGGCGACGGAGTGGCGGCCTACGGGCTCTCGGACGGCGAACCGTGCTGGAGCCGGACGCTCGACGGCAACAGCACCACGGCACCCGTCACCGTCGACGGCCTCGTCCTGACCGGCCGGCGGTCGGGGGACCTGCACGCGCTCGACGCCGCGACCGGCGAGTCGTGCTGGACTGCCGACCTCTTCCGGCCGGAGTTCCACGACGACCTCCGGAACATGGGCCGTGACGGACAGGGGCCGCCGGCCAACCGGTCGGCCATCAGCACGCTGAGCGTCACGGCGGACACGGCCTTCGTGGGGACCTGCAACGCGGTCTTCGCGCTCGACGTGGGCGACGGCACGGTCCGCTGGGTCCGCGACCTCGACTGCGACTACGTGCGGAGTTCGATAGCGGCCGGGGCCCGTCTGCACCTGGGGACGGCGGACGGCTCGGTGTACGTGCTGACGCACGAGGGCGATGTCGAGTACCACCTCTCGCCGTCGAACGCGACCACGGCACGGGCGACCCTGGCCGACGGGGGGCTGTTCGTCGTCGGCGAAGCCCTCCCCGAGGGGCCGCACAGCGCTCCGACATCGGGGTTCCTGTCCGGGTACGTCGACTGCTGAGGGCGACCCTGGTCCGCCCCGGGCGGGAGCCGTCGGTTCCGCCACGGGAGGCGGTCACAGCCAGCACGCCCCCCGAAGGGATTTACACGCGACGCGAGCAGTCACGGGCAGATGACGCTCGCGGAGCTGCGCCGCCTGGCCGAGGCGGTTCGGGTGGGGGAGGAGCCGCCGGTCGAGGCCATCGAGACGGCCAGCGACCACCTTCCCGGCGAGCCGCCGGTTCGCCGGGCGGCCCACGAGGTACTGGTTGCCGCCGCCCGCGCCGACCCGTCGGCGACCTCGAGGGCTGTCGCTGCCGTCGTGACGACGTACGAGTGGAACGACAGAACCGGGGTCCCGGGCTCGGCAGTACTGACGCTGCGGACGCTCGCCGTCCTCCGTCCGCGGGCGTTCATGGGGAACGTCGAGCCGCTGGTTCGGGCGGCCAGCGACGGGATGGGCGACGCGGACCCGGCGGTGACGGGGCTGCTCGCCGCGCTCGCCCACCGCGTCCCGAGTATCCTCACGCGGGCGGTCGCGTGGCACGTCGCACACGCCGAAGAGGGGATCTACCAGGGTGATGCCGGCTACCGACTGGTCGGTATCGCCGGAGCGACGGCGCCTACCGCGGCCCGGCCCACCGTCGCCGCCGCGGTGGAGGCGCTGGACGGGACGGACGGGGAGCGACCCGACCCGGAATCACTGCGCCGGGCGCTCGAAACGCTGCGTGTCGTCGGGACGGTCCTCCCGGAGCTGGTTCCGGATGTCGAGCCGATCGTCGCCCGCCTCTCGCACGACGACGCCGAGGTCCGAGAGGAGGCCGCGGAGACACTCGCCGGCGTCGCACGCGACCGTGAGGGGCAGCTCCCGTTCCAGGAGCCGACGACGGACCGCGTCGTCTCCGCGCTCGCGGTGGCGGCCGAGGACCCGGTGGAGGACGTGCGGCAGGCGGCCTACGAGGCGCTCGGGCGAATCGGTGCCGCCGAACCGCGGCTCGCGCCGGCTGCCTGGGCGCCGCTGCTGCGGTCGCTTCACGACAAGGCCTACCACCCGCAGGAGCAGAGCGTGGCGGCCGTCGAGCTCGCGCGGCTCGCTGCCGTCCGGGGCCCGGAGCGCCGGCAGGAACTCCTCACGGAGCTCACCGACGCGCTCCTCGAGAGACCCTCGCTGTGGGGCGCCGTGGAGCGTGCGGTGGCGCTCTGGCGGGAGCGCGTGGAGGACTGGTCGCTCGCCGATGTCCCTCCGGACCTCCGGACGCGATTGCTCCGGTACCTGCTGGGGCTCCCTCACTGGGAGGTGTGGGATGTCGACAACCTGGAGACGCTCCTCTCGTTCTGCTGCTCGATACCCGCAGGGGCCTTCGAGCCGCTCGACACCGCCGCGCTGGCCCACCGGGAGGCACGGGTGCTCCGACAGGAGCCGGGGCACCCGCATCGAACGGCGGCGCTGGCGGTCCTGTCCGTACTGGGCCGTGTCGACGAACACGCCGCCTCGGTGACCGTCGGGCAGGTGCTCACGGCGTTCCGCGGGGAAGACCCGGAGCCACCCGCCGAGTACGTTGGGGCGCTGGAGCGCGTTGCGACCGGCGCCGCGACGGCGTCGGCCCGCGAGAGCGCCGTTGCAGCCCTGATGACCACGCTCGACCGGACATCCGAGGAGAGCCCCCGGAACCGTCTCTCGGAGGCCCTGCGGACACTCGTCGAGCAGGACCCGACGATGGCACCGGTCGTCGTCGAGCGGTTCTGCAGCCGGCAGCGTGGCCCGGCGATGGGCGACGCGCCCGCAGCGTTCCGGGCGGCCACGCTCGCCGCGCCGGCGGCGCTGGAGCCCGCGCTGTTCGACCTGCTCGGCGTCGCCGCCGGAGCGCCCCCGCCCGGTGCCACCGCGGACGAGGACGACGAGACGACAGAGGACTCGGCGGAGGAGTCCATGTCGCTGGGGGAACTGTTCGGCGACGGGGAGGCGGACGAGGGCCCGGACACCGGCAGCCCGGTCGCCCCGCGGCGGGAGGCGGCGCGAGCGGTGCTGGCTGGGGTCGCGGCGGTACCCGAGACGCCTGTCATCGGTCCTGCCGAAATCAAGCCCTTCCTCTGGCAACCCGATCACGGCGACAGTGTGGTGGCGGCGCTGGCCGGGGCGCTGGCGATTCGCGCCGACCACTTCGACACCCGCCGGTACGCGGTCGAACGCCTGCGGACGTTGCTCGCCCGGGAGACGACCGTCGCCTGTCCTCGCGAGGCGACCGCCGGTTCCGACGTGGTCGTCGACGCGAGCCGAGCGCTGGTCGCCGTCGCGGAACACGACGCCGACGCGGTGGCGCCCGCGGTTCGGACGCTGGCCGCGTGCGAGGCCACGGCCACGCAGCGGGCACTGGCCCGGATCGCGATAGCCGACCCACGGTACCTGTCCGAGGCGCTCGCTCGACTCCGGACGCCGGGCGACGGCGTCGGGACCGGCGGCGCCGACGCGTCGGACGCCGCTCGCCACCGGGACCCGCTGGCGGCCCTGTGGCTGCTGGCGGCCTACCCGGCGCTCGCGCCGGCGCTCGTCCCCACACTGGACGCCCGCTGCCGGGCGCCCGACCCGCCCGACAACCCGGTGCCGGCCGTCCACCGGGCGTCACCCGGCCCCACTCCGACCTACCGCGTCCGGGTGGACGAGGGCGTCCCGGACGAGCGGGCCTTCGAGCGGACCGTCGTCGAGGCCCTCGCCGAGGTGCCGGGAGCGGCCGCGACCGACTACCTGGAGCGGGCCCGGTCCGTCCCCGACCCCGACACCCGGACCGCGGCCCGTCGGGCGCTCGACGACCGGCCGGTGCGCGACTCGGCGGGAACGCCCCGGGCCACGCCGGACACGGACCCAGGAGCGGTTCCGGCCGTTCTCGCCGTGGCCCGGGTTCTCGCGACCCCCGAGGAGATCGCCGACAGCGACCGAGACCGTCTCGAATCGTCCGCGGATGGGGCGGACGTGTTGGGCGCAGCCACGACGACCGACACCGAGGCTGTCGGCGGTCGGAGTGAGGCCGTGGCACTGCTCCGGGATGCGGCGACGGCTCGGGACCCGGAAGTCCGTCGGGCGGCGGCGACGGCGCTCGGCCTCGTCGGGCATCGGGCCCCGGCGGACGCCGCCGGGGCGGTCTGCGGGCTGCTGGACGACCCCGACCCCGTCGTGGTGGCTCACGCCGCCCGCGCGGCGGGGGAACTCGCCCGGGTCGTGCCGGATGCGGTCGGGCCGCTCGACCCCGCACTCCGGGCCGCCGGCGGCCCGCCGCCGGCGACCGGCGAGGCGGTGGTGACCGCGCTCGGTCGGGTGGGTATCGCCACGGACGGCGCCGAGTCGGTCGACGCGCTGGTCGAGCGACTCTGGGACCCCGGTCCCGGCGTGCGCCGGCGGGCGGCCGCGGCGCTCGCGCGTGTCGTCTGTCACGACGAGACGGCGGCGAAGGCGGCGGCGCCAGCGCTCGAACGCCGGTTCCTGACGGACCCCGACACCCGGTGGACCCTCGCCGTCGCGCTACTGGCCGTTCCATCGGCCGCCGTCGAGAGCCCCGAACGGCTCGCGACCGGGCTGGTGGGGGCGCTCGCCAGCTACGACGACGGTACCGCCGACGGCGACGGGGACGGCTCCGAGGAGGCGGCGGGGGCGGCGGGGGCGGCGGCCGACGCCACGCACGGCCTCGCGCCGCCGCTGGACCCCGAGAGCCCGGACGGGGAGGCCGGGCGCGTGGCGGCCGGCGCCCTGCTCGAGCGACTGGCTCGTGCCGAGCCCGACGCGGTTCGCGTGGCGTTCCGCGAACTCCCGGCCGAGCTCGACTGGGAGGACCGGCTCTCCGGTCCCGCCCACCCGGTTCGGCGGACGCTTCCGGCGCTGGCGACGCTGACCACCACACTGCCCACCCTGTGCGTGCCGGGGGAGGCGTCGCTCGACCACCAACTCGAGGAAACGACGATAACGAACCGGTGGCTCCAGCTCGGCGCCCGGGTGCTGGCCCGGACCGGCGCGTCGCTCCATCTGACCCACCTCGGAGAGGACGCCCACGAGGTGGCCGCGGACGTCGCCCGCTACCTCGTCCACGCCGAGCGCGGGGCCCGCGACGAGGCCGCCAGCACGGTCGCCGAGTCGACGCTCGACACCCACGAGGTGGCGCTCGCCGTCCGCGAGGCGTACGACGACAGGCGGCATCGGGAGGGGGCGACCGCGGCGCTTCGTGGCCTCGTCGAGGAAGACGGCGACTCGGTGGCCCAGGTGGCCGCGACGCCGGTACGGCAGGAACTCACCGCCACGGGGTGGGAGCGGCGGGTCGACGCCGTCACGGCCGTCCCGCCGCTGGTGCAGGCAGGCGGGCTCGACCCGGACGAGGCCGCCGGACTGCTGTTCCGCCGGCTGGACGACGACGTGATGCGGGTTCGTCGGGCCGCTGGCGCCGCGCTCGCGACCGTCGCCCGGGAGACACGGGCCGGCGTCCGCTGCGTGGTCGCGCTGCTCGCCCGCCGGCTCCGGGTCGAGGCCGACCATGGTCCACACGGGGAACTCCGGGCGCTGGGTGCGCTCGGCCGTCGCCATCGGTTCGTCCGGGGGGACTGCCGCGAGACACTGACGGCGGCGGCCGACCGGCTGGACGCCCCGCTCGACGAGTTCGCCGAGGAGGCACTGGACGTCCTCCGGGGACGGGCCGACCCCGAGGCGGCCTGAATTGGGCGAGCAGCCCCGGGACAGCCTGAGTAAGGTGGCCCGAGTGGAGCGACCCGAGCGGGGCGACCGTCGCCCGTCCCGGCAGTCCGCCTCCCGGGGTGTGGTATCGGCCGCCACTCCTGGACAAGGCATTTGTCACTCCCGCCGGGAGTGTGGGGTACTGCTTCACGGCGGGGACCGGGCCGGGGACCGTCGAGGACCGACGTTGCCGCGACCGACGCCGCGCCGCAGCCACCTATCATGACCGGGAGTGACCCTCACGAGACCGACACGGACACGTTCGGCGGCCGCCCCACCGAGGCGGGCGCCCCGACCGGGGCGACGTTCGGCCACCTGACCGTCCTCGAGGACGTGGGCCACGAGCAGGTGCCCGAGGTCGCCGAGGACGCCTACTTCCACCGGCCGGCCACGAGCGACCACACGGACGTCGACATCGTCACACGGGCGCTGGAGGCGTCGATGAACGTCGTCCTCAAGGGACCACCCGGCGTCGGCAAGAGCTTCCTCGCGCGCTACCTCTGTGCCCGGACGAACCGGCCGCTCTACCGGATCACCCTCTCGGAGACGACCTACCGCGAGGACCTGCTCGGGCACATGCACCTCGTGACGGCGCCGGGCGGCGAGAGCGTGACCGAGTGGGTCGACGGCCCGCTGACCCGGGCGGTCCGCGAGGGCGGGATGCTCCTGCTCGACGAGATCAACGCCGCCGACGCCAACACGGTCGCTGCGCTCAACGCCGTGATGGAGAGCCACCGGACCCGGTCGCTGACCATCCCACAGACCGGCGAGACCATCATCCCGCACGAGGAGTTCCGCGTCGTCGCCACGGCCAACCCGGGCTACCAGGGGACCTACGAACTGAACGCGGCGTTCGAGGACCGCTTCCGGCACGTCGAACTCGACTACCTCCCGGCGGAACTCGAGGTCGACCTGGTGTTCCGCCGGAGCGGCCTCTCTCGCGAGCGCGAGCCCGACATCGAGCGACTGGTCTCGTTCGCCGGCCGGCTCCGGGAGGCGTATCTCGACGGCGAACTGTCGACGCCCATCACCACCCGCGAACTCGTCCGCATCGCGACGTTCATGCAGGACGGGTTCATGGACCTCGTGACCGCGACGCGGAGCGAACTGCTCGCACGCGTCCACGCCCACGACGAGTCGCTGGTCGAGACGCTCATCGACAAACAGCTCTGAGCGGCGGCCGCTCACCCACCGAGGCGAACGCATGTATCTGACACCGGACACCGACCCCGACCGACTCTCCCGGCTCGCGTTGCCCGACCGCCGCTCCGCGGAGAACCGTCGGGAACTCGAGCGGCTGGCGAACATCTGCACGCCACGCTCGGTCGACGTGTCGGTCAGCTTCACGGAGCGCGAGGCGTCCTGCCGCCCGGCGGACTCCGGTGACGATGGAGACGACGGTAGCCGCTCGGGCCAACGGGCCGGGGCGAAGCACCGCCAGCGCCGCGGGAGCAGCGCCGGCCCGCTCGTGACGGAGTCGTACGTCATCCGCCTCCCGACCGAGCGAATCGAGCAGGGACGGACCGACATGCATCCCCGCCGCTGGGACCGGCGCGTCCAGGTCGGACTCCTGTTCCACGAACTGGGCCACGTGCTCTACTCGGACCTCCAGCGGTTCGGCGAGTGGCGCTCGCACATCGCCCCGGAGTGGGAGGAGCTGTTCCGGACCGTCTACAACGCCGCCGAGGACGGCGTCGTCGAGGCGCAGATGGCCGCCGAGTTCGATGTCGGTGAGGACTTCGTCGTCCTGAACGACGCCTTCGCGCAGCGTGAACTCCGCCGTCACCGCGCGTACGCCGACCTGTTCGACGATGGCGGGGAGACGGCCGGGGCGCGGTCCGGTGCCGACGGCGAACGAGCCCGGGAGACGAACGCCCGCAGCGGGGGCTCCCCCCTCACTCCCTCGACCCCCGGCCCGACCCCCGGCCCGGGCGCCCCCGGCGCGGCGCGACCCGACGGGCCACCCCTGGAGTACACGGTGAAGGAGGCGCTGGGCATCGGGCTGCTGGACCACGGCTTCGGCGACAGCGGCCGGTTCGAGGCGCTCCTGGACCCGGCCGACGAGCGCCTCGCCGTCCGGAACGACCGCCACGACGTGCTGGCCGAGTTACGTCCGGCCATCGGGGAGTACATGGACCGGATGTTCGCGGAACCCGACGGCACCCGGCGGGTCGACCTGGCGGCCGCGTTCTTCCGGACCGTGCGGCCCACGCTCGAACCGCTGCCCCCGGCCCAGCTGCAGGCCGGCCAGCGCCGCGCCGGACGCCCGCACGACGCCATCCCCGTCGCCATCACCGACCCGCGCCCGGCCGACAGGCTGCCGGGGCTCGCTGTCGGCCAGGGCGAGGACGGGGGGCGGCGTTCCGGCGACCGGACGGGCCGCGGAACTGGTCCCGGCAGGGAGGTGCTTCCGGGGCGGCTCGACCGGGGGACCGTCCGCCGCGCCGAGCGGTCGATACGGGGCGACGACGCCAGCCGGGCGCTCGACGACTCGGACCCGCTCCGACAGGAGGCCGAGCGGCTGCTGGAGCTGGTCCGCGAGTCCGAGGAGCTGGACCGGGTCGGGATTCCGGAGCCGGAACCGGGCAGCGGCGACCGCGAGCGGTGGGAGACCGCCGCCCGGGATGCACAGCGGCTGTCCGCGGCGCTGGAGACACAGCTGCGCCGCGAGCGCCGCGCGACCCGGAGCGGCGGTCACCGCGTCGGGTCGCTTGACTCCCGGCGCGTCGTCGACGTCCGACGGGGGTCCAGTCGGGTCTTCGAGCGGGTCGAGCGCGGCCCGGAGAAGGACTACAGCTGCCTCCTCGTCCTCGACCGGTCCGGCTCGATGTCCGGGGCCGTCGAGGCCGCCGAGGACGCCACCGCCCGCCTCGCGGTCGCGATGAACGGGGTCGGTGTCGACGTCTCCGTGCTGTCGGTCCACCAGAGCCTGCCGTGGCTGGAACTGCCGTTCGGCGGGACGCCAGGCGACCACGTCGACCGGCTGCTGAGCGGCCGGGTCGGCGGCAGCACGCCGCTCTCGGCCGCACTCACCATCGCCCGCGAGCGTGTCCGGACCGGGCGGGGCCACGAGCCACTCGTGTTCGTCGTCACCGACGGCGCCCCGAACGACGAGGAGCGCTACGGGGCCGTGCTCGACGCCTGCAACTTCCCGGTGTTCGGCGTCTACATCGACGAGGGCGACGGTGCCGCGCCCGACCACGCCGAGTTCTTCGACCGGCTGGTCGTCACCGACCCGGATGCCGTCGGGACGACCCTCACGCAGCTCGTCCGGACCCTGTTCCGGCAGGGCTGAGCCGCCCGACGCGACGGCCGGAGGTTCGAGGGGCCCGTCGGCAACGTCTTTGTCCGTCGCCCGACTCACGCTCGCGCATGGTGCTCTCCGAGCTGGGACTCCCGGCCGGCGGGAGCTACTGGTTCGCCCGCTTCCTCGTCCGGCGGGGACTGGCGCTGCTCTACCTGCTGGCCTTCCTCGTCGCGGCGTTCCAGTTCCGGCCCCTGGCCGGTGAGGACGGGCTCCGGCCGCTTCGTGAGTACATCGAGCGCGCCGAGTTCCGCGAGCGGCCGAGCCTGTTCTACTACGTCCCGAGCGACCGCGCCATCGCCGTCGCGGCGTGGGCCGGGGTCGGGCTCGCGGCGCTCGCGCTCGTCGGTGCCCCGGCCGTCGTCTCGGCGCCGTTCGCGCTCCCGGCCTCGATGCTCCTCTGGTTCCTGCTGTGGGCGCTCTACCAGTCGTTCGTCAACGCGGGTGGCGTCTTCTACGGCTACGGCTGGGAGTCGATGCTGCTGGAGGTCGGGTTCCTCGCGGTCTTCCTCGGTGACCCCGGGACCGCGGCGCCCGGGGTCGTCGTGTGGCTCCTGCGCTGGGTCCTCTTTCGCAACATGTTCGGCGCGGGGCTCATCAAACTCCGCGGTGACGACTGCTGGCGCGAGTTGACCTGTATGGACTACCACTACGAGACCCAGCCAATCCCCAACCCGCTCTCGTGGTACGCCCACCACCTGCCCGACCGGTTCCACCGCGTCGAGACGCTGGGCAACCACGTGGTCGAACTCGCGGTGCCGTTCCTCTACTTCGCACCGCAGCCGTTCGCCGCCATCGCCGGCGTCGCCACCATCGCCTTCCAGGGGTGGCTCATGCTGACGGGCAACTTCTCGTGGCTCAACGCGCTCACCATCGTCCTCGCGTTCAGCACGTTCTCGGACGGCGTCCTCGCGGGACTGGCCCCGGTCGCGGCGCCCGCGACCGCCGCCGCGCCGCTCCCGTTCGTCGTCCTCGTCCTCCTGGTCGCGGCGCTCGTCCTCGCGCTCAGCGTGCGCCCGGCGCTGAACACGGTCTCGGAGACGCAGGTGATGAACACCTCCTACGACCCGCTCCACCTCGTCAACACGTACGGCGCCTTCGGCTCCATCACGCGCGACCGCTACGAGATCGTCGTGCAGGGCACCGCCGACGAGACGGTCGGCCCGGACACGGAGTGGCGCACGTACGAGTTCAAGGGCAAGCCGACCGACCCCGACGAGCGCCCCCGACAGGTCGCGCCGTACCACCTCCGGCTGGACTGGCAGCTCTGGTTCGCCGCGATGGCGCCCACGCCCCGTCGGAGCCCCTGGTTCCCGCGGTTCCTCCGGAAGCTACTGGAGGGCGACGAGGCGACGCGCTCGCTGCTGGCCCACGACCCGTTCCCGGACGGACCACCCGAACACGTCCGCGCCGTCCGCTACCGCTACGCGTTCACCTCGCCCGCCGAGCGGTCCGAGACCGGACGGTGGTGGACCCGGGAACGGGTCGGAACGTACGTGCGGCCCATCTCGGAGGGAGACCTCGGAAGCCGTCGCTTCGGGGCGGGTCTGCGATGAGGACCGCGGGCGTGACTCCCCCGAGGATGTGACTCTTGTTCCCGGGGCGAGATGCCCCCGATATGGAACGGTTCGTCCAGTACATCCTCGGTGGGGGCATCGCGCTCGTCGGCGGCCTCTGGGTGCTGGCCGGCGTCGGGCGGGGAACGCCCGTCTGGGCCGGCGGCCTGGTCGCCGTGCTACTCGGTAGTCTCGGGCTCGCGGTCGGCATCGGCACCGAACTGGCGGTGTGACCAGCGCGGCGGCCGGGTGGCCAACCTTTTACCCCCTGCACGTGCCGCTCTCACCGATGCGCGTACTCGTCATGGGCGCGGCCGGTCGGGACTTCCACGACTTCAACGTCGCCTTCCGGGGCCGCGGGGACATCGAGGTGGTCGCGTTCACCAGCGCCCCCGGACAGAACCTCGGGGAGGTCGAGGGCGGGCACGACCGCTACCCGCCGGCGCTCGCGGGGGAGGGATATCCCGACGGCATCCCCATCGAGCCGGAGGCGGACCTCGAGCGGCTCGTCCGCGAACGGAACGTCGACCGGGTCTACTTCTCGTATTCAGATGTCTCCCACGAACACGTGATGCACGCCGCCTCGCGGGCGATGTCGGCGGGCGCATCGTTCGGCATCCTCGGGCCCGAGGACATCTGTCTGGACGCCGACGTGCCCGTCGTGGCGGTCGACGCCGTGCGCACCGGGTGTGGCAAGTCGCAGGTCGCCGGCGCGTTCGCGGACGCGCTCTCGGGGCGTGGGCTCGACGTGAGTATCGTCCGCGAACCGATGCCGTACGGCGACCTGGCCGAGAGCCGCGTCCAGCGGTTCGGCTCGCACGAGGACCTGGACGCCGCGGACGTGACCATCGAGGAGCGCGAGGAGTACGAACAACACATCGACGCCGGCCACGTCGTCTTCGCGGGCGTCGACTACGCCGATGTCATCTCGGCCGCAGCCGAGGAGGCGGACGTGCTCGTCTGGGACGGCGGGAACAACGAACTCCCCTTCGTCCGCCCGGACCTGCACGTCGTGCTCGTGGACCCGCTCCGCCCGGGTGACGAGACCCGCTACCATCCCGGCGAGACGAACCTCCGGCGCGCCGACGCCGTCGTCTCGAACAAGGAGAACAGCGCCGACCCCGACGACATCGAGCAGGTCGCGGCGAACGTCCGGGACCTCGCCCCCGACGCCGACCTGTTCCACGCCGACTCCGTCGTGACCGTCGATGACCCCTCGCTCGTCGAGGGGGCGTCGGTGCTCGTCGTCGAGGACGGTCCGACACTCACCCACGGCGACGCGAGCCACGGCGCGGGGGCCGTCGCCGCCGACCGGTACGGCGCGGCCGAACGCCTCGACCCCCGCAGCGGCGCCGTCGGCTCCATCGCGGACGTGCTCGAGCGCTATCCACACCTCGACCGCGTGCTCCCGGCGATGGGCTACAGCGACCAGCAGGTCGCCGACCTGGAGGCGACCATCCGCAACGTCGACCCCGAGGTCGTGGTCTCGGGGACGCCCCACGACCTCTCGCGGCGGGTGGACGTGGATGCCCCCATCGTGGACGTGACCTACGAGGTCGACCTCCACGACACGACGTTCGACGGCCTGCTCGACCGGTACGCGGGCCTGCTCGGCAGCTGACCGGGCTCGCGATATACTGACGCGCACCTCTCAGCCGTGGATTCGGGTGCCGGCCTCCCCCTCGACGGCCGCGGCCACGTCGTCCGGATGTACGACGATGGCCCGTTCCCCGCCCCCGTCGAGGAACGCCAGGCAGGCCCGGACCTTCGGCCCCATCGAGCCCTCCGGGAACTCGCCGGCTTCGAGGTGGTCCCGGAGGGCGGCCGCCGACACGTCCGTCAGGGCTCGCTCCTCGTCGGTGCCGTAACCCACACAGATGTGTGGAACGTCGGTGAGGAAGACGAGGTCCGTCGCGTCGACCACCTCGGCGACCTGCCGGGTGGTGTAATCCTTGTCCACGACGGCGGGAACGCCCTCGAACCCGCCCGATGGCTGTTCGACGACGGGAACGCCACCGCCGCCCCCGCAGACGAGCGAGTGGCCGGCGTCGAGGATAGCCTCGATCTCGGGGGCCTCGACGATGCGCTCGGGGCGCGGCGAGCGGACCACGCGCCGGTAGGGCCGCTCGCCGTCGCCGACCGCGCGGGTCTCGAATGGCTTCGACTCGGCCTCGGCGGCGGTGTACCACGGCCCGACCGGCTTGGTCGGCTCGGCGGCCTCGAACGCCTCGCGGTCGACGGCGACCAGCGTCACCAGCGACGCGACGCTCCGGTCGAGGTGCCCGTCGAGCGCCCGCTGGAGGGCGTAGCCGAGCTGTGCCTGTGTCTCGGCGACCAGTACGTCGAGCGGCAGCGACGGCGTCTCGTCGGAGGCCTCCTGTTCGAGCAGGCGGTTCCCCACCTGCGGGCCGTTCCCGTGGGTGAGGACGACCCCGTCGTAGCGGTCACGGACGAGCGGTGCGAGTTCGCCGACCGTCTCGCGGACGGTGGTGACCTGTTCGTCCCACTCGTCCGCGCCGGACTCGGCGATGGCGTTCCCACCGATGGCGATGACGGCTCGCGACACGTCCGGCACCCACGAACCGCCGGAGCAAAAATCGGTGGCCTCCCCGGGAGCGAACCGCACTCGGGGATGCCCCCGTAGCTACGCGGTGCAGGCGAGACAGGGCCGCGTCCGCCGAGTCAGAACGGGACGGTGACGCCCATCGCCATCGTCCCCATCCCGATGGCGGCCAGTCCGACGACGACGAGTCCCAGGGCCAGGACGACCAGCGCGGCCGTCCGGAGCCGGCCCCGTCCCGTGCCCGAGTCGGACCAGGGTTCGTCGCCGGCCCGTCGGCGCTGGCGGAACTCGCTGAACGTGAGCGTCTCCATCCCCTCGTGGCCGCATTCGTGACAGGCCCCCGGCCGCTCCTGATAGAGCTGGTCACAGCGGGCACACGCGAATCCTCCCACCATACCTGCTATTGACTACCCGTTCACCATCGTCCTGCTGCCGGAGTCCACCGGGGGTTGAAGTGTGGGTAGCGGACACACGGCCGCTCTCCGTCCGACACCCGTCGCCGGGAACGGGCGTGACGGCCGCGGAACAGTGCCGTCGAACAGTGCCGTCAGAGCAGCGTCATCAGAGCAGCGCCGTCAGCGCGGTGACCGGGCGCTCCTCGAGTGTGTCGACGTGGCTCAGGATGGTGTCTCGCTTGCCCTCCGGGAGTCGCCGGGCGGTCTCGTGGAACTTCACGTCCGGCGTGTAGGTCTGGATATCGTCGCGGCCGCGGCCGTTGACATCCCGGGTGATACACTGGACGAACGACTCGTAGGTCGCGTCGTCCCCCGCGGCGGTGTCGTCGACGCCGACCGCCGAGCGGAAGGGACCGCCGTCGCTGGTGGTGACGCTGACCTGTGCGCCGAGGACACCGACGCCGAGGTCCGGGGCCTCGTCGAACTTGAACCACAGGTCGCGGATGCGGTCGTCGGCGATGGCATCGCGCTCGTACTGCCGGTCGGTGAGTTCGCCGTGAAGGAGCGCGGCGGCGAGCGGGTAGCGGCCGCCGAACAGGAGCGAGATGTAGGTCCAGTCGGGCTGGTCCTCGTCGAGGACACGGTCGAGGACGGCGTCGTCGGCCTCGTTGAACATCGTTGCCGTCGAGGCCATGGGGAGGTTCATGTGGACACGGACCGACTCGACGTTCGACGGGTCTGTGGGGTCGATTCCCTCCTCGACCAGCTGTCCGCGGACGTTGAGCATCGCCTGGATGGCGGTCATGGTGAAGCCGTCGCAGGGGTAGCGCTTGTTGAAGTACTGCTCCCGGCGGAAGCCCCACTGGTCGACGGGCGTCCCGTCGGTCGCGAGGTCGTCGACGGCGGGCCACATGTCGCGGGGGCTGCGCACGTCGGAGACACGGTAGCAGTAGCCCAGCGGGTTCTCCAGCAGGTCGCGGCGGCCCGACAGGCCGTCACGGGCGAAGAGGGCCGCTCGGACGCCGGTCCCGGTCGGGTCCGCCGTGACCATCCCCTTCGCGTCGGCGGTCCACGCCGGGATGGAGGTGAGCTGTGGCTGCGTGGCGGCCGTGCCGACGGCGTCCTGCAGTTGCCCGGCGTCGAGGCCGAGGAGTTTGCCGGCCACGAGCGGCGTCTGGACCTGATGGAGCGGGAGCGCCTGTCCCGTGTTCGTCAGGTCCGTCATGAACTGGCTGGTCCGGGCGAGCACCTCGTTGCCGGCGACGATGGCCGTGATGAGTTCCTTCCCCGAGACGGGCTGGCCCTCGGTGCTCGCGGCCTCTGCCGCGGCGAGGGCGGCCGGGATGATGGCCGCGCCCGAGTGTGCGAGGTTGGTCCAGTCCTCCCACTCCAGCACCTGGCAGAGGTAGCTGTTGGCCATCGCGGCCTCGTGGGGGGAGGCCGAATCGAAGCCGACGACGGTCGCGGGGCCCTCGCTGAAGCCGACCGTCGAGTCACAGAAGGTGCGTCCCGGCTCCGTGGCACCGCCCGCGACCATGCAGCCGAGCATGTTCTTCAGCTGCTCCTTGGCGAGTTGCACCTGCTCCTCGCCCAGCCGGTCGTAGGAGAGCGCCGCGACCCACTCGGCGAACTCGCGGGTCAGGTCGGGGGCGTCGTTGGTGCCGAACGCGCGCTCGCGAACCTCGCCCTCCGGGTCGTTCTGGACGCGGTTGACCGTCGCGAACGAGGCCGGCTCCCCCTCGCACTCCGGGACGCCGCCGCGCTGGAAGAACCCCTCCAGCGTCTCGGCCGTGAACCGCGGGTCCGCGTCCGGGTGCGGGACGTGCGCGAGGACGTACATCACCAGCACCAACCCCACCAGCGTGTTCGCGTCGTCCTTGTTCGGGTAGGTGTCGCCCGCGAGGATGGGCGCGAGGCCGGTGTAGTCGCCGTAGAGGACGGCTTCCCAGTCCCCCTCGTCCATCGTCAGTTCGGCGTGGGCCGTCGGCGTCACGCCGGGTGTCGCCGTCGCGCCCGCGGTCCCGAGCGTGAGCGTGTACGAGCGCGCCGGGTCGGCCTCACCATCCGTGTCGTCGTCGGTCTCCGGCTGGACGACGTGGACGTTGTACGTCTGGTTGGTGAGGAAGCGGCCGAAGCGCGTGGCCGTGATGATGGGGCCGCCGGCGGCCCACTTCGTCGCGAACAGTTCCAGCCCCGCCTCGACGCTGCGTGCTTCCTCGGGGACCGCCGTGGCGGTCTCCTCGGCGTCGACCTCCTCGACGGCGTGCTTGCCGAGCAACGCGAGCGACCCCAGCCCGCCGATTCCCTGGAGTACCGACCGCCTGTCGAATCCGTTCATACACCCCGATTCCGGCACTCCCGCATGGTCCTGTTCCCGTTCAAGTAGGGCTGTATATACCACGACGCGTCCGATGGAGCGGGCGCTCCGTGGCGAGCGGTCTCGGAACGGGGACCGAGCGGTCCGGTCGCCGCCGACCGACCACCCCTCCGCCCCCGCTGGGCAGCGGCGCGTGGTACGTGCCGCAGTCACCGTGTTCCCGGGCGCCATCGGGCGAAGCGTTATGCCGTCGCCGTGAGGTGTGTGCCCATGCCACCACGAACGGCCACCTACGATTACGTCATCGTGGGCGCCGGCTCCGCGGGCTGTGTGCTCGCGAACCGACTGAGCGCGGACGACCAGACGACGGTCCTCCTGCTGGAGGCGGGCGAGCCGGACGACCAGCGCGAGATACATATCCCGGCCGCGTTCCCGGAGCTGTTCCACGAGGAACCGGACTGGGACTACCACACCGAGCCCCAGGACCAGATGAACGGCCGGGAGCTGTACTGGCCCCGTGGGAAGACGCTCGGCGGGTCCTCCAGCATCAACGCGATGATATACATCCGCGGGCACGCCGCGGACTACGACGAGTGGGCCAGCCGGGGCAACGAGGGCTGGGGGTACGACGAGATGCTGCCGTACTTCGAGCGCGCGGAGGACTTCCGGCCCGGGAACCGGGAGTACCACGGCACGGACGGGCCACTCGCCGTGAGCGAACCGCAGTCGCCCCGCGGGATCTCGGAGACGTTCGTCGACGCGGCCGCCGAGGTCGGGTACGAACGCAACGACGACTTCAACGGCGCCCAGCAGCAGGGCGTCGGGCTCTACCATCTCACGCAGAAGAAGGGCCGGCGCCACAGCACCGCCGACGGCTACCTGAAGCCGGTCCTCGACCGGGCGAACCTGACCGCGAAGACGGGCGCGCACGCCACGAAGGTCGTTCTCGAGGACGGGCGCGCGACGGGCGTCGAGTTCGCACACGAGGGCGAGCGCGTGGTCGCGGACGCGAGCGAGGAGGTACTGGTCTCGGCGGGCGCCGTCGACTCGCCGCAGCTCCTGATGCTGTCGGGTATCGGCCCCGCCGACCACCTCCAGGAGCACGGCATCGACGTGGAGCGTGACCTGCCCGTCGGCCAGCACCTCCAGGACCACCTGTTCGCGTTCGTCGTCCACGAGGTCGATGCCGGCTGGCACTCGACGCTGGACGACGCCGGGAGCCCCATCGACCTGCTGCTCTACTTCGGGGCGAACCGGGGGCGACTCACCTCGAACGTGGGGGAGGGCGGCGGCTTCATCCGCGCCGGAACCGCCGACGACCTCGACGCACCGGACCTGCAGTTCCACTTCGGCCCGACGTACTTCATGCGCCACGGGTTCGACAATCCCGAGGAGGGGCGCGGGATGTCCATCGGCGCGACCCAGCTCCGTCCGCAGAGTCGCGGCGAGATCCGCCTCGCCTCCGCGGACCCCTTCGACGACCCAGCTATCGACCCGAACTACCTCGACGAACAGGCCGACGTGGACGCGCTCGTCGAGGGACTCCGGCGGGCCCGGGAGATCGCGGGGGCCGAGCCGTTCGACGACGTGCGCGGGGACGAGGTCTGGCCCGGCGAGGACCGAACGACCGACGAGGAGCTGGCCGAGCACGTCCGTGAGACCTCCCACACCGTCTACCACCCGGTCGGCACCTGCCGGATGGGGAGCGGCGACGACGCCGTGGTCGACGACAAACTCCGGGTTCACGGCGTCGAGGGGCTCCGTGTCGTCGACGCCTCGATCATGCCGACGCTCACCGGCGGGAACACGAACGCGCCGACGGTCGCCATCGCCGAGCGGGCGGCCGACCTCATCCGCAGCTCCTGAGCCGCCCGCCGCCCGGCTCAGCGCTCCCCGAGGAACGCTTCCGCCGTCGCCTCGCCCTGGTCCATCAGCCCCATCAGGAAGTCGGACGACCGGTCGAGTTTGCTCGGCTGGTCGAACTCCTGGTCGAGTTCGATACGG
This sequence comes from Haloglomus halophilum, assembly GCF_024298885.1. Taxonomy (GTDB): domain Archaea; phylum Halobacteriota; class Halobacteria; order Halobacteriales; family Haloarculaceae; genus Haloglomus; species Haloglomus halophilum. The sequence continues at coordinate 3,643,478 of NZ_CP101166.1, read as the reverse complement.
CGGACGCTGGTCCGCGAGAAGTCCGATTCCGGGAGGTGGCCCTGGTCGATCCAGTCGTTGACCTGCTGGATGAACCGGAGCTCCTTGTTGAGCGAGATGTTGCCCGAGAGCTCGTTCCGGCGGTCGGCGATCTCGGACGGGGAGGTGGGGAGGTCCTCACGCTCCTGTGGGTTGATCTGGACGACCCAGAGCTCGTCGGGCTTGCGTTCGGCCGCGACGTGGAGCAGGTCACGGACCGGCGGGTTCTGACTGAACAGGCCGTCCCAGTGGTAGTGGTCGTGGATCTCGACGGCGGGGAACAGCTCGGGGACGGCGGCCGACGCCAGCACCGCGTCGGCGGTCACGTCACGGTCGGTGAAGGTCTCGAACTCGCCGGCGTTGATGTCGACCGTTCCGACGACGAGATGAGGGTGGTGCTCGTGGTCACAGAGGTCGCGGACCGCCTCGAAATCGACGTGTCGCTCGATCACCTCGCGGAACTGCTCCTGTGCCGCCGTCGCCGACGGGAGGTAGTAAGGACTCACGTGCGGGACCGGGAAGCCGCTGGCCTCGACGCGGTTGAACCAGACGAGCGAATCGTTGGTGAACCTGGAGACGGGGTCGTCGGCCGCGATGTCGGCCCAGACGGCGTCGAGCAGGTCGCAGGCCCGCTCCGGGCCGTCGGTCGTGAGTCCGTACCACGCCGTGACGGCGTTGACCGCGCCGCCCGAGGTCCCCGAGAGGCCGACGAGGGTGTCGTCGGCGTCCCAGTTCCGCAGGAGCCCTCGGAGCACGCCGGCGGTGAAGGCCGTGTGACTGCCGCCGCCCTGGCAGGCGATGGCGACGTTCGGCCCCTCGTCGGCGGCCCCCTCGAGGACATCACTCATAGGTGGTCGTGTAGCCGCCGTCCCAGAGCATGTCGCCGCCGTTGAGATGCTGGCCGTGCGAGGAGAAGCCGAAGGTGAACAGGTTCGCCACCTGCGGGGGCGTCATCATCTCCTTCGTCCGGGCCTGGCCGAGCATCACGTCCTCGACGACCTCGCTCTCGGAGATGCCACGCTCCTGGGCGGTGTCGGCGATCTGGTTCTCCATCAGGGGCGTCAGGACGTAGCCGACCGACACCGAGAACGACCGGAGCGAGCCCGCGCCCTCGGCCGCGATGGAGCGGGTCAGCCCCCGCAGGCCGTGCTTGGCGGTGATGTAGGCCGCCTTGTCCTGCGTGGCGTAGTGGCCGTGGACCGAGCACATGTTGCCGATGGCCCCGGTCCCGTCGTCGGCGTCCCGGATGTGTGGCATCGCGTGCTTGGCCGTGAGGAAGGGTGCGCGCAGCATCACGTCCAGCAGGAGGTCGTACTTCTCCATCGGGAAGTTCGAGATGGACGAGATATGCTGCATCCCGGCGATGTTGGCCACGTAGCGCAACTGTCCGGCTTCGGCGGCGGCCTCGACCATCGCCGCCACGTCCTCGTCGTCGGTGAGGTCCGCCGGGGCCTCGTGGAACGCGCCCTCGTCGGCCACGTCCGCCACGATGTCGGCGGTTCCCTCCAGCCCCTCCTCGTCGATATCGGCGCCGACGACGGTGAGACCGGTGGCAGCGAGGCCGGCCGCCGTGGCCCGGCCGATGCCGGACGCGGCGCCCGTGACGAGCGCGACGTTGTCGGGGGTGAAACGGGGGTCGTCGAGCGTGAGGAGCGACTCACGGGTGAGCTCCGTGTCAGGAAGGTCGGCATCGGACATACTCACCGGCACACGCGGGGAGGACAAAACGCTACGCCCGTCGCGCGGTGGCGTGCCCCGGGCCGGGTCAGCAACTCGGCGCTCGCCACGAGCGCGCCGACCACCGCGAACACGCCCTCCGCGCCGCCGCCGTAGCGGAAGCGACGCCCCATCCCGGCCAACGTGTAATCACCGGGACACGCTCATCCAGACAGATTGTGCAATATTCGATGATGGGGTGAATTATTCCCCATACACGCCGAATAATGTTCGAATGGAGTGGAGAACTGAGTTCCGTCAGACCAGATCGGCCCGATTCGCGTATACCGAGGACTGGATCCAGGCGTCCTCGTTCTCCACGTCGTACACGAGGAGGTCGCCGTCGTCGGCCTCGACATCGTCGTACCGTGACAGCGAAGCGGCGTCGATGCCGAGGGTCGGGTATCGTCGGTTCGACCGGTCGTCCGCGTCCAGTTCGGTGTCGGGAGTGTCCACGTCGTAGCGCCTCGTTGGGCCGGCTACACGGGACCCCGACATAGGTCTTTCCGGACCCGGACCACGCCGACAGATAGCCCCGGATGCCGCCGGATAGCGTGGGACGAAGCCATCACTGCCCGGCAGCTAGAGCATCGTCCCGCGGGGAACGTACAGGTCGGCCTGGACCCACGCGGTCTCGTCGTCGCGGTCGTAGACGAGCAGCTGTCCGTCCTCCGTCCCCACGTCGACGAACCGGTCGAGCGGGACGGCGTCCACGCCGATGGTCGGACGGTCGCGCTCGGAACGCTCGTCCGTTGTCGCCACCATGCTGGTCACCTCCTACCTGCTAGTTACCGCCCGATACTGTTAAATGTTAGCACACCACACGTCTGTTCCGTACCGCAACATAACCGCGAAATTCGTCTCCCGCGCTCCGAGCGCGCACATGCCCGGTAGATGCAAATGCCCGCCGCCCCCCGGCGGAACCATGACGGACCCGTTCGTCGTCGTCGGTGGTGACGCGGCCGGACTGAGCGCGGCCAGCAAGTGCAAGCGCGAGGACCCGGACCGCGAGGTGCTCGTCTTCGAGAAGGGGGCGTGGGTGTCGTACGCCCACTGCGGCATGCCCTACTACGTGAAGGGCGAGATCGAGTCGCTGGCCGACCTCCTGTCGCTCACCCCCGACGAGGTCCGGGAGCGCGACATCGACCTCCGGCGCGAACACGAGGTCGTCGCGGTGGACACGGACCGACAGACGGTCGCGGTCGAGGGGCCGGACGGCCGGTTCGAACAGTCGTACGGGGACCTGCTCGTCGCCACGGGCGCTCATGCCACGACGGACCCCATCGACGGCTTCGAGCTGTCGGGCGCGTTCACGATGCACAGCATGGACGCGACGGCGGCCCTCCGCGCGTTCCTCACGCCGCCGGACGAACCCGTCCGGGGCGCGGACGTGGAGTACGTGGACGCGGCGCGCGTGGCCGCGTACGCCGACCGCGAGCCGCCCGAGTCGGCCGCCATCGTCGGCGGGGGGTACGTGGGCGTCGAGATGGCCGAGGCGTTCAGCGCACACGGCCTCGACGTCCACCTCTTCCAGCGGCCCGAACGGCTCGTTCCACCCTTCGGCGAGGCCGTCGGCGAGGTGGTGGCCGAGGAACTCCGCGACCGGGGCGTCACACTCCACCTCTCGACCGAGGTCGAGCGGCTGGAGGGCGAGGAGACGGTGGAGGCTGTCCGTGCCGGCGGAGAGACGGTCGAGACGGACACCGCCGTGGTCGGCATCGGCGTCCGGCCGAACACCGCTCTCCTCGACGGAGCGCCGGTCGAGTGCGGCGACAGCGGCGCGGTCGTCGTGGACGAGTACGGCGAGACGACCGTCGACGGCGTCTACGCCGCGGGCGACTGCTCGGAGTCCCGTCACGTCGTCACGGGCGAGTCCGACTGGGTCCCGCTCGGCCTGACCGCCAACCGCGAGGGCCGTGCGGTCGGGGCGACGGTCGCCGGGGCCCCGTCCCGGGTCGGCGGTATTGCCGGCACAGCGGTCGTGAAGGCCTTCGACCAGGAGTGTGGCCGCTCCGGACTCCTCGACCACGAGCGGGCACGGGCGGCCGGCTTCGACCCCGTCTCGGAGACGGTCACCGCGGGGTCGCGGTCCGGATACTACCCGGGGAACGCGGAGACGCGCGTGACGCTCTGTGCGGACCGGGAGAGCGGCCGGTTGCTCGGCGGGAGCATCGTCGGTACCGACCGCGCGGCCGTCCGTATCGATACCGTTGCGACGGCACTGGAAGCCGGACTGACCGTCGCGGAACTCGAGCGGACGGACCTGGCGTACGCGCCGCCGTTCAGCCCCGTCTGGGACCCGGTGCTCGTGGCGGCGAAGGTGCTCGCGGGAGAGGTGTGAGGCCGGCTGGGCTCCTCGCCGCTGGCGGTGGACGGAACGGCGAAGGGGGAAGGGGAAAGGGGTGGGGGGCGCGGAGCCCGCTGCCGCGGCACGCTCGTGCCCGGGCCGCGTCGGCGCTGCCGTGGCCGACCGAGTCACCATGTCCAGACTCGCGCTCTCGGCTGACGGGTCGCGGCCGGTTCGGGGCGAGCAGTTCCGTGCCGCCCCCATCACTGGCGAGGGGTGACACGACACTGTGACTGCTGGCGAACTGTTCGGGACCTTATATGCGGATGCAGCCAGAGAGAGCGCCGGAACCGTCCACGAGCAGGCGGTTGTCCGGTGATACAGACGGCGAGAGAACAGGAGCACGCGGAGCGAGCGGCGAAAGCGGCGGTGAGAACGAACGGCGGACAGCGGGAGTGGGGACGTGAACGGCGACCGTCGCGCCTACTTCCGGGCGATGACGGTGCCACCGGCACCGACAGCGAGCGGCGTGGGGCCGTCGACGACGGATTTCAGGTTGTCGCCCGTGGGTGTGGCCTCCTGGGCCCACTTCGAGCCGTCACGGCGGAAGACGGCGCCGCCGCCGCCGACGGTGTAGGACACCTCGCCGACGCTCACGTCGCGGAGTTGAGCGTCGCCGAGGTCGGTCCGGGTCCACTTCGACCCGTCCCACTCGAGGACGGTCCCGCCGCCACCGACGACGGTCACGTCGTCGAACGCGTCGGAGTCGACGCCGAAGAAGTTGTTGTTGGCGTCGGCGACGCCGATCTTCTCGTAGGTGCCGCCGTCGTCGGTCTCGAAGACGGTCTTGTTCCCGTCGACCGCGTGGCCGTCGCGGCCGGCGAAGAAGTCGACGGCGTTGACCGCCGACCCGCTCCCGGGGGTCGTGTAGTCCCAGGTGCCGGTCTTCCCGCCGTCGAAGGAGGAGTAGATCTTCCCGGAGTCACCCGCGACGTAGACGTTCGTCCCGTTCGGGGTGGTCTCGGTGCTCACGTCGTTGAAGTTGTTCGTCACGTCCATCGGCGCGGAGTAGTCCTCCAGGTTCCCGGTCTCGACGTTGTACATCCCGATCGCGCCGGAGGAGCCGACGAACCAGAGACAGGACCCGTGGCACGAGACATCGGACCCGTAGAGGGAGTTGCCGTTGCCGGTCGGGCCGCCGTCGAGGACCTTCGTCCAGCCGGCCTCGTCGCGCCGCAGGACGACGCCGCCGGCGCCGACCGCGTACGCACCATCGCTCGTGTACTCCACGTCGTAGATGGTGCTTCCGGTGGGGGTCTCCTCGACCGTCCACTCGGCATCCGAGTCGGCGGCAGCGGCGCTTCCGACGACGGTCGTCGCGACCGCCGTCCCGGCGATGCCTCGCATGAACGCACGTCGGGTCGTACCTTCCTGCATCACACTCCTTCGTAACGGGGGAGCCACACAATCGATGACGGCGAACAGTTCGGGGCCTTTTGTAGTACGGCAGAACCGCACGAGGAATGCGAGATTTCGCTACCGGCTGAAGCGAAAACGGGTCGGGAGCAGCCGAGTGGGGACGACTCCCACCTTCGCGTATCGGGCGACGAACGGAAGCGCCGGGCACTCAGTCGGGCGTGTCGAACGCCTGCTGCACGAGTTCGCGCTGGACCGCGCGGAGGTGTTCGGAGAGCGTGGCCTTCGCGATGCCGAGGTCGTCGGCGACGTCGGCCGCCGAGGGTCCGTCGGGGTCGAAGTAGCCGCGTTCGACGGCCGCGCGTGCGACCTCGCGCTGGCGGTCGGTCAGCACGTCGATGTCGAGGATGGTCGTCTCGGAGGCCGCCGAGACGCCCTCCGGGGCGTCGTCCCCGGCGCGGATGAGCTGTTCCAGCTCGACCACGTAGTCGGCCGCGCCGAACGACTCGATGACGCGCTCGACCTCGCGCGTGTCCAGGGCCGCGAACGAACAGCGGAGCGCGTCACCCTCCCAGCGCGTGTGATACGCGTCGATGGGGAGGAAACCGAAGCCGTGGCCCAGGCAGTGCCCGTGGCCGCAGGCGGACAACGTTCCGTCCTCGGTCCGGACGAGTGAGGGGAGTCGACAGACCGTGCCGTCGCCGGCGCGGACGATGGGGTGCGCGCCGAGTTCGACCAGCCGTTCCTCGGGGGCGGACTCCACGACCACCTGCGGCGCTCTGCCGGGTGCGCCGGGTGCGACCAGCTCGCGGATGCCGAACTCGCCGGCCAGCCGCGTGACGGGGCAGTCACGAACGGGCCGAACCACCACCCGGGCGTGGACTGCGCTCGAGCTCGCGAGCGGTGAGGACGCCGGCTTCGACATGCTTGCTGCTCCGGTGTACCTCTTGTGACAAAAGCGTTCCCGGAACTGGGCGTTCAACCGGAGCCGTCGAGCCGCACCCGCCGGTCCACCCAGTCGGTCAGTCGCTCGAGTGCCGTCCGCTCGGTGTCACTCACCGGCCCCTCACCCAGATCACCGTCGAACGCGTTGGCCACGACCAGCGAGGCACCGTCACACGCCGCGTCGAGCGGCGACGGGTCGCCTGTGGCCTGGAACGGGATGGTGGCGTCGTTGACGAAGACCGCGCGTGCGGGCGGGGCGGCGTCGAATAGCCGCTCGGCATTGCGTGCGTTCGCACGCGCCAGCTCGATTGCACGCTTCTGGTCGCCCCCGCTCCCGGCGCGCGGCGCGTGCGCGACGAGCGTCCCCGTCCACGCGACGCGGGGAACGTCGAACCGGTCGAGCCGCCCGCCCAGAACCGTTCCGTCGCGGACGACCGTCGGCGCGAAGTCGAGTACGACCACGCCCGTCCTCCCGTACCGGTCGACGTACTCGCGGAGCGCGGCCGCCGTCCGTCGTGTCTTCCCCGCGTTCGAGGGGCCGGTCAGCAGCGTCCGGCCGGTGGCCGGAACCCTGGGGGCGAGGGCGTCGCTCGCGTCCGTCGGCCCGTCCTCACCGTCTGGCACGGGACGCACTCAGTCGGCCGGCTCGGCGGCCGGCGCATCACCCCGGTGGAGGAGGAACTTCGCACCCAGACCGACGGTCGCGATGGCCAGCACCACCGCGAACACGACCGAGAGCGTGCTGGCCGGCGAGGTGAGGAGTGCCGTCCCGACGCCGCCCTCCGCGGACAGGAGTCCCCGGGCGGTCCCGTAGACGGAGTCGGCCGCGACGTAGGAGACGAACGCGAACAGCAGGACGCCGGCACCCGTCATCGCCCGGGAGGGCCGAACCGAGACGGCATCGCTGTGGAGCAGGTAGAGGACGACCGCGAGCGCGAACGGCGTCCCCACGGTGCCGATGACGAGTGCCTGGAGCAGGAGCGGGATGAAGTTCCCGCCGACGAAGGCGCCGGCCGCGGAGACGAGCGCGGTCACCGCGATGAGCGCACGGTAGCGGGTGTCCTCGACGGTGGTCTCCCAGCCGAGCTTGTCGGCGACGAGGAACGGCGGGACCACCGTGTTCCCGCCGAGCGTCGAGACGGCCGCGCCGAGGATGCCGACGAGGAACAGCGTGACGGCGGCACCACCGGCCACCGGTTCCAGCGCGCTCGCCGCGGCGCCGGCGGTCGGGGCGACGCTCTGCCCCCCGATGGCCCCCGCGAGGACGAGGAAGATGGCGATGCTGTAGACACCGAAGGCGGCGAGCATCGAGGCCCCCGCGTCGAACACGGCGAGGTCGTAGTCCTCGCTCCCCCAGCCACGGGCGTGCATCGTGTAGGTGTGCATCGTGATGAGCGTGATGTGGACCGCACCACCCAGCACGCCGGCGATGGCGTCGGCCGACCCGGGCGGCGAGACGGGGACGAGTCCGGCCGCGGCCGCGCCGAGGTCCGGTGGCACGACGACGAGCGTGGCGAGGAAGACGAGCACGACCGCCGAGACGATGACCTTCGCGCCGACCTCGGCGACGCGATAGCCGCCGCCCGCGAGCCCCACGACGAGCACGAGCGCCCAGACGACGCCCCAGACCCTGGCGTCCAGCCCCAGCAAGGTGCTGGAGATGTCCGCCAGCGTCTTCATGATGAGCAACTGGGCCACCATCGACACGATGACGGTGTCGGCGACGAGCAGCCACGCCCAGCCCTCACCGAGGTGGTCCTCGACGGTGGCCACGATGCCCCGCTCCGTGCGCGTCCCGAGCCGCGCGGCGAGCAGGAGCGCGAGGAAGCCGGCCGGTGCTGACAGCAGGACGACCCAGAGCAGGTCGTAGCCGAAGCCGGCGGCCGCCGCCACCAGCGACCCGATGGTCGCCGGGCCGGCCGCGATGGCACCGGCCACCCAGCCGGGGCCCATATCTCGCAACCCGTTGCGGATGCGTACGGTGTTCATACAGCGGCCTCCGGACGGTTTCGGCTTAACCCTTTACACTCGGTGGTATTACTGGGTGGCAACCGTGACGAACGACGGACGCGTCGCTGGCCGGCGCGTCCGTCGAAAGAAGCCGGATATCGCTCGCAGCCGGCCGGCTTACCGCAGGCCGGGAACCTTCTCGATGAGGCGGAGCGCGTAGTTGACGCCCTTCGCGTAGATGCCGTACGGGACACCCGGCGGTGCGGACATGGTGCCGGCCTGCTGGAGCGTCACGTTCTGTGATTCGGTGTACTTGAGCAGCCCCTCCGAGGCGTGGCGGCGGCCGATGCCGGAGTTCTTCATGCCGCCCATCGGGGCGTCGGTGGCGGCGAAGGCCGCGGCGTAGCCCTCGTTGACGTTGACGGTACCGCACTCGATCTGCGAGGCGAGTTCGACGCCGCGGTCGTAGTCCTCGGTCCAGACGGAGCCGTTCAGCCCGTACTCCGAGTCGTTAGCCAGTTCGATGGCCTCCTCCTCGTCGGAGAACTCGTAGATTCCGACGACCGGCCCGAACGTCTCGTCACAGCACGGGAGGCTGTCCTCGGGCACGTCGGTCAGGATGGTCGGCTCGTAGAACGACGGGCCCACGTCCGGGCGTGCGGTGCCGCCGGTCAGCACGTTCGCGCCCTTCGCGCGGGCGTCCTCGACGTGCTCCTCGACCTTCTCCAGATGGTCCTCGCTGATGAGACAGCCCAGGTCGTAGGAGTAGTCGTAGCCCGTGCCCAGTTCCATCGCCTCGGTCTGACGGACGAACTCCTCGACGAACTCCTCTCTGATGGACTCGTGGACGTAGAGGCGCTCGATGGAGATACACAGCTGGCCGGCGTTCGTGAAGCAGCCCCGGACCAGCCCCTCGGCGGCCTTCTCGATGTCGGCGTCCTCGCAGACGACGGCGGGGTTCTTGCCGCCGAGTTCCATCGAGGACTTCGTGAGCTGCTCGGCGGCCTTCGCCGCGAGCATGCTCCCGGTCTCGGAGGAGCCGGTGAAGGCCAGGAAGTCGCACTCCTCGATGAGCGGGTCGCCCAGCTCCGGCCCGTAGCCGGGGACGATCTGGTAGAGGTCGCTCGGGAGCCCGGCGTCCTCCAGGAGCTCCTTCGACTTCAGCGCGCTGTACGGCGTGTCCGGCGCGGGCTTGATGACGACCGCGTTGCCCGCGAGCAGCGCGGGGATGGCGTCGGAGATGGTGAGGCTCAGGGGGTAGTTCCACGGCGTTATCATCCCGACGACGCCGACGGGCTGGTGGTACTCCCAGGTCTTCTGTGCGCCCGGAATGCCGGACTTCTTGCGCTTGCGAGAGAGCAGGCCCTCCGCGCGGTGGCCGTAGTAGCGCGCGTTCATCGCCACGTCCATGACCTCCTCGTGGGCGTGCTTCCGGGACTTGCCCGTCTCGACCTGCACGACGTCGAGGAACTCACCGTCCCGGTCGAGCACCTTGTCGTGGGCGTCGAGGATGATCTCCTCGCGCTCCTCGACGGGCCGGGCCGCCCACTCCTCCTGGGCCTCGCGAGCACGCTCGAACGCCTCGCGCATGTCGGCCTCCTGGCAGGCCGGGAGCGTCCCGGCGGTGTCGCCGGTGAACGGCTCGCTCACGTCGAACGTCTCCGTGACGCCGTCGGCCAGCGTGACGTACTTGCCCAGCCCCGCGATGCGCTCGTCCTCCTCGGCGGACTCGATGTCGAACTCGCCCGCTTGTTCGCTGACGGTCATATGCCGGGTATCCGGTCGGCTCCTCCTTAAGGGTGTAGCACGGTACGCGGGGGAGTATTAAACAGAAGACGAGGCTATGAACCGCGTGGACCGGGGCACAAAGCTTACCAACCGGAGAGAGCTAACCGAGCATATGACCGAGGAGGCCGCCCGTGTTTTCGACGAGGCGGCGGCGTCGGACCGGAGTGCAGAGAAGGCGTTCAGCGATGCCCAGCGCTTGAACCGTCAGGTCGACTGGAACCTCCGAGCGATGCTCGACCGTGGGGACGACACGGAGCTGACTCCGGCGGTCCGCCGTATCGAGTGACGTGCAGCCAGAGACACGTTCGAGGCTGCCGGACGAACCCGTCGTCGTCTACGACACCAACTGCTGGATTCACGGAATCACGGAGTCTGAACCGGCGTACGCGCTCTACTTCCGGCAACTGCTCCGCGATGAGGTCCCGATAGCCGTCAGTGCGTATATCTACAACGAGGTTATCGAAGCGTTCGCGCGAGGGCAGGATGCCGGAGACGATGAGTGGCGCGAGCAACGAGGAAACTTCGCCGAGATTGTAGCCAAGGCGGACAACGTGGTGGGCCCCAGGCGAGCAGAGGTAGAGGAGATGGATGTGGGCACAGTCAGGAGGAGTGCGGAAGCGACGATGCTGTCATTTCTAACTGGAGTTCAGTCGAAGGATATCCCGGTTCTCACCTATGCCTGGGCCTGCCCAGGGGAGACGCTCCTGTTCACCTGCGACAGGTCGTTCGCCCGTTTCGAACCCGCCGATACGCCGCTTTCCGGCATCAGGATGGAGTATCTACCTTCGCGCCTGAATCTGGAGGACGAGGGTTAGCCACATATCTGGACATCTCCAGTAGAGACACCACCAGATCGCAGTTATCCGGGATGCAAATCAACACTGGCAGCAGAAGGATCCGGGGATCTGCACCCGACTCAGTGGATGCCCAGCGCCTCGATCTGCTCCTGATATCGGTTTCGAATCGTCACTTCGGTCACCTGCGCGACCTCGGCGACCTCGCGCTGGGTCTTCTTCTCGTTGCAGAGCAGTGAGGCAGCGTAGATGGCGGCTGCGGCGTAGCCGGTCGGGGACTTGCCCGAGAGCATCCCCTTCTCGGCCGTGACCTCGATGATCTCGCGGGTCTTCTGTTCGACCTCCTCCGAGAGGCCGAGTTCCGAGCAGAAGCGCGGGACGTACTGGACCGGGTCGACCGGTTCCAGCCCGAGCGAGAGTTCCTGGGCGACGTAGCGATAGGTCCGGCCAATCTCCTTCTGCTCGACGCGGGCGACCTCGGCGACCTCGTCGAGTGAGCGCGGGATACCCTCCTGGCGGCAGGCGGCGTACAGCGCGGCCGTGGCGACGCCCTCGATGGAGCGGCCACGGATGAGGTCCTCGTCGAGCGCGCGGCGGTAGATGACGGAGGCGACCTCGCGGACCGATCGGGGGACACCGAGCGCACTCGCCATGCGGTCGATCTCCGAGAGCGCGAACTGGAGGTTGCGCTCGCCGGCGTCCTTCGTCCGGATCCGCTCCTGCCATTTCCGGAGTCGGTTCATCTGGGAGCGGCGCTCCGAGGAGATGGAGCGCCCGTAGGCGTCCTTGTTCTTCCAGTCGATCTGGGTCGTCAGCCCCTTGTCGTGCATCGTCTGGGTCGTCGGCGCCCCGACCCGGGATTTGGACTGTCGCTCGGAGTGGTTGAACGCACGCCACTCCGGCCCGCGGTCGATCTGGTCCTCCTCGATGACCAGGCCACAGTCGTCACAGACGAGCTCCTCCCCGTCGTGAACAAGATCCGTCGACTCGCATTCAGGACAGCCCCGCTGTGTTTCGTCTTCCTCCTCGGATTCGACACTCCGCTCTCGCTGGCGAGTCGGCCCTGCCATTATACTTATGTCGTCGGACCCAGCCACATATAAAAGCTTTGTCTGTGTGGACCGTTGCCGGTGCTCGTCCGGAATCGCCAGTCAGCAGACGGGACGCTGGCGAGTCGCCTCTCGACCGGGCTCGCGTCGGGTTCACGTCGTGTGAGCGTCGGCGAACCCGCCCGCGTCGACGACGGCTCCCGCGACCCGCTCGGGGCGCTCCTCCTCGACGAAGTGCGAGACGCCGTCCAGCACCGTGATGTGGCCCTCGGCCTGCGGGAGCGCCTCGGCCCACTGGTCGAGGACGGCGTCCTTCGCGAGCGGGTCCCAGCCGCCGAACACGAGTTCGACATCCACCTCACAGCCCGAGGGCCCCCACTCGCGTCCGAGGCCGTCGTGGATGGCGCGGTAGAACGGTGCGGTGTTCCGCGTCCCGATGCGTGGGTCCTCGAAGGTGTTGCCGTGCCCCCAGTAGCGGGTCTGCCGGACGAGCCGCTTCGAGGCACGCGTGTTCCACTCGTCCTCGAACTGCTCGTAGTAGACCCGGCGGGCGTCGCGCTCGTGCTCGGGGAACCAGCCGAACCCCTCGACCCGTGCGAGGTAGAAGAGGAGTTCCAGCAGGATGCGGTACTCCCCGGCGGGCTGGCGGAAGACGGCGTACGAGGCGACGGCGGGCCAGAACCGGTCCGGCGTGACGCGGGGGAAGTCCGCCCACGGGAGCCAGCCGATGGGGTAGTCGTCGAACGTCGGTCCGACGAACGGTATCGGGAACACCGTCGTGTTGCAGGCGACGAGCCCCGTCACCCGGTCCGGCTCGCGCAGGAGCGCACCGATGCCGATGGGTCCGCCCCAGTCGTGGACGACGAGGGTGACATCCCACAGGTCGAGCACCCCGACCAGCTGGTCGAGGTTCTCGGCGTGGTCCATCGGAACCGCCTCGTGGGTGGCTGTCGAGGAGAGCCCGAAGCCGATGTGGTCGACCGCGACCAGCCGGACGGGCAGGGAGAACTCCCCCGCGACGGCACGGTCGCGCAACGCGCGCACGACGTTCCGGTACGCGTACGAGCACTCCGGGTTGCCGTGGACGAACAGCACGACCGGCAGGTCAGCGACCGTCTCCGCCGTGGCCTCGGTGGGGACGAGCCCCTGGGTGGTGAGCGTCACGTCCCAGAAGAACAGTTTCTTGCCCGCGTCCCGGCCTTCGGGGAGTTCGAACCAGTGGCCGGCGTCGGCCGGGGCGTAGTCGCGCGGGACGGACGTGACCGGGGAGTCGCCCGGCTCCGTCGTCACGCGGTCGTCCCGGTGCATGTGCGGCCTCCTCTCGGTCCGCGCTGGTAAGTGTGTGGAAACCCGCTGGATGTGCAGCAGCATCTGTCTCCGGAGGCCCCTCGTGTCGGCCGAGAACGACCAGTAGACACCTTCAGGACTCGGCGACCGCCGCCGGCTCGGCCGCCGCCAGCTCCGCGAGTCGCTCCGGGTCGACCGGGAAGACGGCCTCCGGCGTCCCGGCCGCGGCCCACACCTCGTCGAGCGCCAGCAGCGTCTCGTCGAGCAGCGTCGGCAGGTCCGAGGCGTGACAGAACGGCGGCACCCCGCCGATGGCCCAGCCGGTCGCCTCGCGGACGGTTTCGGGGTCGGCGAGGTCGGCGTCCACCCAGCCCAGCACGTCCGCAACCCGGTCGGTGTCGAGCCGGTTCGCCCCGCTCGTGACGACCACGGCCACCGCCTCCCCGTCCGTGACGACGATGCTGGAGGCGATCTGTGCGACCCGGCAGCCGATAGCGTCGGCCGCGGCTTTCGCGGTCTTCGTGCCGGCCTCGAACTCGCGGACGGCGGGGTCGAAGGCGTACCGGTCGCGCGCCGTCTCGGCGAACTCGCGTGCGCGTTCGTGCATGTCCCGGCGGGCGCGGCGCCGGCACATGAATCCGACGCCATCGGGCGGTCGTCGCTCAAAGGGCTGTTTGTGGCTCCCGGAAGGGTTTATCCGTCCGCCGTCTCCGTCGACCTGCATGCGACGAAGAGCCCTCCTCCGCACCGCGGCACTCGCCGGGGCAGCGGGTATCGCAGGCTGTACCGGCGACGAACCGACCGACGGCTCCGGCGACGGCGGTGCCGGTGGCGACGGCGGCGATGCCTCGCCGACCGATTCGCCCACCGACCCACCCACCGACTCACCCACCGATTCGCCCACCGACTCGAACTCCCCCACACGGACCCCGATGGGGAACGGGATGGTGAGCCAGTCCTTCGAGGTCACCGCGCAGGGGTGTGGTGAGGGGAAGAACACGGTCGACGTCCAGTTCGACGGGTCGGAGGTCACCCTCGACGGCGTCATCGACGGGTCGAACGGCTGCTACACCGCCGAGCAGGAGTCGGTCGAGTACGACGCCGAGAACGACAGACTCCACGTGAACGTCCGCGCCCACGAACGCCAGGACGCGGAGATGTGCACCCAGTGCATCGTCGACATCGAGTACGCGGCACGCTACGTGTTCGAGGGCGAGGCGCCCAGTGAGGTGACCGTCGCTCACGATGGGCGCGACATCGCGAGCGCGGCACACGGGAGTGCGAGCGCTGGCGGGCCGGAGTAGTCCACCCGCATCGCCCACCCCGGTCGGTGCGCCTATACCCACCGGTCGGGTAGGGCCGGCCGTGACCGACTCCGCCGGCCCGGCAGCTCGTGACCCGCTTGCCCCCTTCGACGACGACATCGTGGCGGCGGTGGCCGAGCGAACCGACACGGACCCCGACCGCCTTCGTGAGCTGCTCCGGCGCCACCAGCAGTCCGCCCGCGACTTCCCGGGGGTCGACAACCTCGTCTACGAGTGGCGCAAGTACCTCCCCTACGACCCCGTGGTCGCCCGCACCGACGAGGCGTTCCACTGCGTGGTCCTCCCGGAGGTGTGGGCCGACTTCGCCGACACGGTCGACATCGACGACGCGGACTTCGAGCGTCTCCTGGCCGTCCACGACCGGCAGGCCCGCCGTGCGGCCGAGGACCGCGGCGAGTCGACCGAGCCGTTCGACGGCGCGACGCCGATGCTCCTCACGCGAGAGTAGCCCGCCACTCCGTCCTTTGCCGTCCATCGAGGCCACCCGAAGGGTGATGTGGTGCGGGCCTGCACCCGCGCCCATGTCGAACCCAACACCCGACGAACGGCCGACGGTCGCGGCGTGCCAGACGCCGGTTTCGGACCTCGACCCGGAGGCGAACGTGGCGACACTGCAGGACCGGGTCGCTGCGCTCCCCGACCGCGTCGAGGTGGCACTCTTCCCCGAGCAGTTCCTCACCGGCTTCGTCCCGGACGACCGAACGGCCGAGGCCGCCGTCCGGACCGACGGCGCCGAACTCGATGCCGTTCGTGACTGCGCCGCCGACAACGACGTGGCACTCCTCGTCGGCTACGTCGAGCGCGCGGACGAGACGCTCTACAACACCGTCGCCTACGTCCGCCCGGACGGGGAGACGACGGTCTACCGGAAGCGCCACCTCTGGGGCGGCGAACTGAAGGTGCTGACACCGGGCGAGGAACGGGTCACGGTGGAGACACCCCTGGGACGGACCGGGCTCGTCACCTGCTACGACCTGAACTTCGTCGCCGACAGCGCCGCGTACACCGAGGAGCGCGTCGACGCGCTGTTCGTCGTGGGGGCGTGGCCGGCGGCACACTCCGAGAACTGGCGGCTGCTGGTCCGCGCACGCGCCCTCGACGGGGTTCGATGGGCCGTGGCCTGCGGTCGGACCGGTCGCCGTGACGTGCCCGAGGCCCCGACCGCAACCTACGGCGGCCGGTCGATGGTCGCCCGGCCGAACGGCTCGGTCCACACCGCCCTGGCCGACGACGAGCGCGACCTGGTGGTCACGCTCGACCCCGAGGAACAGGCGTACCACCGCAAACGCGTCGGCATCTACCGCGACTGACTAGCGAATGGCCGGTCGACACCCCGCAGCCGTCCTGATTCCCTGCGCCCCGTGCCCGACCGTCGATTAGGCACGCCTAGCTATCGAGAACTATTCTTTGCCGAACCGAAAAACTGCTTTCCGTCTCGCCAAGACTTAAGTGGCCGGCGGGCGGACATTAGAACGCAATGAGTACCCAGAAGAACGTCCGTCAGCAGGCAGACACCGTGGAAGGGAGCGACGCGCTCCGGATGGACCAGGACAAGGCAGAGCAGATCGTCGACGCGTTCAACACCGACCTCGCCGCGTCGTACGTCGCGTACCATCAGGTCCGGAAGCACCACTGGAACGTCGAGGGTGCGGAGTTCCTCGAGCTCCACGAGTACCTCGGTGAGGTGGCCGAGGACCTCGAGCTCGCGGCCGACGCCTTCGCCGAGCGTGCGCAGGCCCTCGGCGGCGTCCCGGTCGCCGGCCCCGCGAATCTCGAGGAGCGTGCCCCCGTCGAGTTCGAGGGCGAGGACGTGTACGACATCCGGACCTCCCTCGCGAACGACATGGAGATGTTCGGTGACATGATCGAGACGATGCGCGACCACATCGGGATGATGGAGGACTTCGGCGACTACACCTCCGCCGAGATCCTCCGGCGCTACCTCGAGGACCTCGAGGACCACGCGCACCACCTCGAGCACTACCTCGAGGACGACACGCTGGTTCTCGACGAGGCCACTCACTGACGGCTCCCGTCGCCACACGCTGACGTGCGTCGCCGGCCACTCTCGGCCGGATGCTGTTCCCCCTTCCGTGTAGTATTATCAGATAATCCTCTGTTTCCAGCTGTTGCTGGCGATATTCGGTGCGAACATCCAGAACAGCAATCGAGACGGCAGCGAACAGCTCCAGAACGGTCGCGGGGTCAGTTCTCGAGTTCGGTGAGGGTGTCCGTCGCGATCCACGCGTCCGGGTTCCCCTCCTCGGTGAACACGGTGCGCTCGGGGGAGGTCCCGTGGGCGGTGACCCGGGGCGCCTCCGGCGTCTCGGAATCCCGACTGCGAGTGGCTTCCATCAGCCGATTAGGTGAGCCTAGAGGTAAAGAGGATTTCGGTCTTCCTAAACCAGCGGGAGCGTTTTCCCGGTCGGCCCCGCAGTCCCCGATATGAGCGACTGGAAGGCCGGCGGCGAGCCCATCCCCGTACAGGTGAGTCCACCGGGGGACGAGCGTGGTGACCGGGCGGCCGACAGCCGGCACGACCGCCGACCTGTCCGCACCCGCGACGATGACCTCGGCGCGCTGGTGGACGAACTGGAGGCGACGCTGCGCCAGCTCCGGGCGGAGGTCGACGAGGAGAGTCGGCCGCCCAGCCGACGCCGTCCCGGTTCCGGTGGGCCGGTGCTCCCGCGCCCGCCGTCACCGCGCGAACTGCTCACCTTCACGGAGCGGTACACCATCCCGACCGTCGTGGCGTTCCTCGAGGCCGCCATCCGTGGGCTGGAACTGCTGGCCGGTACCATCCGGCTGCTGGACGGCCGCGACCCCCGTTCGCCGGACCGTCGCAACCGCGACGGGGGGAGCGTCCTCGCGGACGTATCGACAGCAGCGGGCGAACGGGCCGCGGCCAGCGGGCGCGAGGCGCTCTCCCGTGTCGACGACGCGCTGGCCGAACTCCAGCGGACCTACGAGGGGGACCCCGAGGACCCGACGGCCCGGCGACTGCTGGCCGACGCCCGGGAGCTACGCGGTGAGATAGACGAGCGGCTCGCCGCGATGGAACCCACCGACGATGCCGCACGGGACGACCACGAGGCCGAGCGTGACCGGGGGCCGACGGTCAATGTCGATGCGGAACTCGCCTCGCTCAAGGAACAGGCCGGCCGCGACGATGAGGAGGCGGACCAGGGTGACGACCCCACCGCGGACGACCCTGACGACTCCTGACGGCGCTCCGTCCGGAGTTACTCGACGGGCTCGAACCGGTAGCCGTCCCAGCGCTGGCTCTCCCGTTCGCGGATGCCCGCGTCCGGGTCGCGCAGTTCCGCGACGTACACCGGCTCGACGGTGTCGCCGATGCCGACGTCCTCGGTGGTGCACTGTCCAAGCGCCCGGACCGGCGTGCCGTCCACGTCGAACTCGACGATTGCGAGCGTGTTCGGCTCGCGGACGCCCGGCGGCGTGGCGTGGCTGGTCGTCCAGGTGACGACCTCGGCGGTGTACTCGGAGAGATCGACCTCCTCGACGGGTTCGCTCCCGTCCGGCCCGACGGGGTGCGGTGGGTAGGTGATGCTGCCGTCCTCGTAGCGCGCGGCCGCCATCGGAGGGGTGCCACCGTCGGCCACGCGGCGGTGCTCGTCGTCGCTCATGCGCCCGCCTCCATGATGGTGGTGATGACACAGTTCCCGAAGCCACCCACGTTGCAGGCCAGGCCGACATCGGCCTCGACCTGGCGGTCGCCGGCGCCGCCGACGAGTTGCTCGTACACCTCGACGGCCTGAGCGACGCCGCTCGCGCCCAGCGGGTGCCCCTTCGATTTCAGCCCGCCCGACGTGTTGATAGGTAGTTCACCGTCGCGGGCCGAGCGGCCCTCCATCGCGGCGCGCCAGCCCTCGCCCTGCTCCTCGAAGCCCAGCGCCTCCAGTTGCATCACCTCCAGGATGGTGAACATGTCGTGGAGTTCGGCCACGTCGACGTCCTCGTGTTCGTGGCCCGACTGCTCGAACGCGGCGGCACCGGACTCGGCGACCGCACCCATGTGCGTCGGGTCGGCACGTTCGTGGACGACGTGGGTGTCGGTGGCGCCCGCGATGCCCGCGATGCGGGCGAACTCGTCGGCGTAGGACTCGGCGTGCTCGGCCGGGACGAGCGCGAGCGCCGCCGACCCGTCCGTGACGGGGCAGAAGTCGTACAGCCGCAGCGGGTCGGCCACCATCGGCGACTCCAGCGCCTTCTCGAGGGTTATCTCCTTCTGGAACTGCGCGTTCGGGTTCAACGCGCCGTTAGAGTGGTTCTTGACGGCGACGTGGCCGAGGGCCTCCCGGGGGGCGTCGAACCGGTCGAGGTAGTGGCGCGCGGTCAGCCCCGCGAACGACGGGAGCGTGACGCCCTGCTTGTACTCGACCGGATGGGTCAGCGAGGCGATGACGTCGGTCGCCTCCCCCGTCGTCCGGTGGGTCATCTTCTCGCCGCCGACGAGCAGCGTCAGGTCGCTCGCTCCCGAGGCGACCGACTGCCAGGCGGCGTACATCCCCGCCGCGCCCGAGGAGGAGGTCTGGTCGACGCGCTGGGTGTAGGCGGGGATGGCACCGAGGTCGTGGGCCAGCGCGTTCGGGACGCCGGTCTGCCCCTCGAACTCCCCGCTGGCCATGTTCGACACGTACAGATGGTCGATGTCGTCGGGCGTGATACCCGCGTCCGCGATACAGGCCCCGCCGGCCTCGGCGAGCAGGTCCATCACCCACTCGTCCTCGCGGACGCCGAACTTCGTCATCGACGCCCCGACGATTGCTACGTCGCGCATACACGAGGCGTCCCGCGGCGGCGGCGTAACTGTTTGGGCATCCCGCCCCGTCGCCCCGAGAGCTATGTCCGGGGAGCCACTGCCCCCGCCATGGTCGACGTTCCCCGCGCGGTGGAGACGGCAGAGCGGTTCATCGCCGACTACCTCGCGGAATCGGGTGCCGAGGGCTACGTCGTCGGCGTCAGCGGTGGGCTCGACTCGGCACTCGCGTCACGACTGACCGTGGAAGCCGTCGGCGCGGACGCCGTCACGGGGCTGGTGCTCCCGGGGGCGCCGAGTTCCGAGACGCACACGACCGACGCCATCGACCTGTGTGAGCGCCTCGGCATCGACCACCGCGTCGTCGATATCGAGCCGGTCGTCGAGGCGTTCCGGGGGACGACGCCGGCGGATCTCGGACGACTCGCCCTCGGCAACGTCCGTGCCCGGACCCGGATGGTCCTCCTCTACCAGGCCGCCAACCGCCGGGACGCGCTCGTTCTGGGGCCGGAGAACCGGAGCGAGTACCTGCTGGGCTACTTCACCAAATACGGCGACGGCGCGGTGGACGTGGCGCCGCTCCGGCGCCTCTACAAGACCGAGTTCTACGAGGTCGCCCGCGCGACCGACCTCGACGACCGGTTCGCCGAGAAGCAGCCGACCGCGGAACTCTGGGAGGGACAGACCGACGAGGCGGAACTGGGTGCGGACTACGCGACCATCGACCCGGTGCTGGTCGGACTGGTCGAGCGCGACCGGTCCACCGAAGCCGTCGCGGCGGAGACGGACGCCGACCGCGAACTGGTCGAACGACTCGCCGAACGGTGGGCATCGTCACGGCACAAGCGGCGGCTGCCGCCGGCCGCGGACCTCGGTGCCGGCGTCGACGCGCTCTGTGCGACCGGTGGTCGTGACCGCTGAACGTCGCGAGCAGCGACGGGAATCAGGAACAGCCGGTCAGCTGTGGAGTCGGTCCCGGAGTTCGGAGAGGCGCCGTTCGGTCTTCTCGAGCGCCTCGTGGGCCGCGTCGGCTCCCTCCTCGACCTCGCGCTCGATGGCGTCGCGGAGTTCGTCGATCTCCCGGTCGATACGGTCGAGCAGCTCCACCTGGTCGGACTCGTCCTCGGTGTTCTCGTACGCCTGGACGCTCGCCCGGAGCTGTTCGAGGCGCTCCGGCGTGTGGGGGACGCTCCCGGGGACCTGCGTCTCGACGTCGTCGAGATGGTCGTAGGCCTGTTCGACCTCCGGGGTACGGTTGCTGGCTGACATCATCCGTGGCGAGCGCGTCGAGCCCCGTAAGAGTCGGGCCGAATTACTAGACAGCCGCGACCGACGGCAGTTCCAACCGACACAGATGACCGAGCTGGCGGGGCCGTCGGGTCGATTCAGCGGTCCGCGTCCGGCGGCTGCCGGTAGCTCGTCGTCCCGCCGGGGTGTCCCTGCGGGTTCTCGATACCGACCAGCTTCCCGCCGGTCGGGGACGAGTAGAGCGCGAACAGGAGTTCGTTGACGAGGTAGAACCGGACCCGCTCGGGGTCCAGCCCGTCCGGCTCGGGCGTCGCCCGCGTGACGCCCATGCTGTTCAGGAGGGTTCCACGACGGTCTGTATCGAGGTCGACGAACCGCTCGTCCGTCCACTGGACGGCGTACTCGTCGAGCGCCGCGAGTGCCTCGCGCATCCCGGTGGCGTACTCGGGGCGGTCGCGGACCCGGCCGACCGTGTACCGCTCGACGAACTCGGGGATGCCCGTGACGGTCGACGGGTAGAGATGCTCGGCCAGCGCGACGAGCGTCTCGCGGTCGCGCTCGGTGAACCCCTCGGTCGTCGCGTCGTCATCGCCAGCCTCGTTCAGCACGGCCCACGAGAGCGTGCCGCCCAGCGCCGTGGCCGCGCCGGCCGCCGTCAGTGCCGCCATCGCGTCGCGCCGGGTGAGGCTGGCGTCGGCGTCGCGGTCGTCGCCCGTCATCGCGTTCCCACCTCCGCCGCCGCCGTCCGGTCGCTTGCTGTCGCGTTCGTGGCCACGCCGGCGTCCGCCGAGAGCCGCGTCTCGACGGTCACCCCGGGGAGGGCCGTCTCCGGAACATAGGCCGCCTCCCCGTCGCAGAGGTCGGCGCCGCGACAGACCTCCGGATGTGGGGTCAGGACGCGCCACTCCCCCTCCTCGAGGGCCACGGGCGTCTCCAGCCGGTAGGTGAACGCGTTCCCGGGTGCGTACTCGGCGTTGGCCTCCAGCAGCACCTCGTCGCGGGCGTGGACCGGGACCGACGTGTCGTTCGAATCGACCGGGACCACGTCGGAGCCCAGCAGCCGCGCCCGGCCATCGCCCACGACGATGCGTGCGTTCAACTCCTCCGGCGGCCCGACGACCGAGTAGTAGGTGCTCTCGCCGCCGCCGGCGAGCCGGACGGTCATCGTGTCGACGCCCTCGGGCACGCCGAGAGCCGTGCGGACTGTGACACGCTCGCCGCGCACGTGGCGGATGCGGTAGAGGCGTGGCTCGACCGGCTCGCCGAGGAACGGCGCCCAGTCACCCTGGAACCCGTAGCGGTACAGTGCCCGGTTCGGGTAGGCGTCCACGACGGCGAACTGGTTCTCGCGCATGGCGTACACCGTCCGGCCGTCGAATGAGGGGTCGTTACGGAGGGCCTGGAACGGGTGGTTGAGCCAGTCCCCGTACGGCGTCGGGAGGAACACCACTCCGGCGGGCGGGCGCGGCTCGAACGGCTCGTAGGCCGCGGCGAGCTGGTCGGAGTTGGCGTCGTTCTCGGCCAGCGGGTCGGCCGCGACGGCGACGCCCGTCCCCCCGACGACGAGCGCGCCCACGAGGAGCCCGGCTGCGGCCACCCGGCGGGCGGCGTCACCGTCGAGCCGTGACGCGACGAGCGACCGCCAGCGGCCCGCCAGCAGCCGGAGGGCGACCGCCGCGAACAGCGCCGTCGGGACGACGAGGTCGAAGTGGTAGTACGGCCCGTAGAACGAGATGAGACCGTCACCCGCGACGTCGACCGCACCGAGGACGTTCAGGTTCCCCCAGAAGTAGACGTTCCCGAGGACGACACTCGCGAAGAGCCCGGCGAGGACGAGCCGGGGGGCGAGGCGGTCGGTCCGGTCCGGGTCGGTGCCCTCACCGTCCATACCGGTGACCCCGCCATCCCGACGGACGGCGGCACCGACCAGTCCGCGCCCCCGTCGGGCGAGCGCCCGCCGGACCTGGAGCGCGGTGGCCCCGAGTCCGACGGCGGCGAGTCCCGTCCCCAGCGGACCGGCGACGACCCAGCGCGTCAGGAGCGCACGGACGACGCGTGCGTTCGCCTCCAGTGCCAGTGCGAGCGTGTAGTCGCGCTCGTAGCCGAGGATGCGCCGGGTCCCGAACCCGAGGCCGTCACGGGGGGCGAACACCTGGTACGGGAAGGTGAACGGGTCACCCGTCATCCGGGCGTTGTACGCGAGCGTCGCGCCGACGCCGACGAGGCCGCCGACGGCGACGAGCCCCTGCTGGAGCGTCACGGGGAGGAGTCCCCGCCCGGTACCTTCACCCGCCATCGCGGCCCGGCCGAGCGTCCACAGCGCGTGGACGACGAACGGTGTCGCGAACAGGACCGCCGTGTAGGGCCGCGCGAAGAAGGCGACGCCGATGGCGAGGCCGGCCACGGCCGCGAGCGGACGCGACCCCGTTCGCGCCCCGCGCAGGTACGCCCACGCGAACAGGAGTTCGAAGGCCAGCGTCGGCGCGTACGGGAGGAAGGTGGCGGCCTGGACGAGGTAGAACGGCGAGAGGGCGACGAGTCCGGCGCCGAGCAGTCCCGTCCGCCGGTCGAACGCCTCGGCGCCGACGGCGTACGTCAGCGCGACGAGCGCGGCGGCGACGGCCGCGAGCGAGAGCCGCGGGTCGCCGAGCGCCATCCCGACAGCGAAGACGGCGGCCGTGACGGGCGTGTACTTCGGGTAGAGTTCGGCCCCCGACTTCACGAAGAACCACGGGCGGAAGGTCACGTCCACGGGCGGCCGGATGACCAGTTGCCCCTCCAGCAGCATCGCCGCCTGCTGGAGGTAGACGCCCTCGTCGTGGTTGGTCGAGAGGTACGGGAACACCCGGTACGAGACCAGCAGGACGACGGCGCCGGCGACCAGCGCGAGGGCCGCGGCGGCGAGTCGATGGCGGGTGCGGTCGTCGTCCGGGAGCCGGTCGACGAGCGGAACACGGAGGGACGGGGCGGTCACGGTCGAATCAGGGCGGATACCAGGCGAGTTCGTGGTCGGCGGTCAGCTCCACGGTCACCGACTGTCCGACGGCGAACTCCTCGACGTGGTTGTGCATGCAGTGGACGGTGTCGCCGCTGTCGAGCTCGACGCGGTAGACGAACGTCGGGCCGTTGTACTGGCGGCGGACGATGCGGCCGTCGGCGCCATCCTCAGTCGCGGGCGTTGCCCGGAGGTCGTCCGGGCGGACGAGTATCTGGATGTGGGTGCCGTCGTAGGCGTCGATGGGGCCGGCCAGGTCGTCGTCGTCGACACAGCCCAGGCCCGTCTCGATACAGTCCGGCTGGACCTCGGCGTCGAGGAAGGAGGCCTGCCCCAGGAAACTCGCGACGAAGCGGGACTCGGGGTGCTGGAACAGCCCCTCGGGACTGCCGATCTGCGCGACGTGGCCGCCGTTCATGACGGCCACGCGGTCGGAGATGGAGAGCGCCTCCTCCTGGTCGTGGGTGACGGAGACGGCCGTCACCCCGGCTCGTTTGAGGATGTCGCGGACCTCCTCGCGCATCGCGACCCGGAGCCGGACGTCGAGGTTCGAGAACGGCTCGTCGAGCAGGAGGACGGCCGGTTCGGGCGCGAGTGACCGCGCGAGCGCGACACGCTGGCGCTCGCCACCGGACAGTTCGTCGGGTCGCCGGTCCTCGTACCCCGGGAGGTCGACGAGGTCGAGCAGGTCATTGACGCGCTCGGCGTTCGCCCCGGCCTCGCCCTCTAGGCCGAAGGCGACGTTCTCGGCGACGCTGAGGTGTGGGAACAGCGCGAAGTCCTGGAAGACGAGTCCCACGTCGCGCTCCTCGGGCGGGAGGAAGCGGCCGTCGTCGACATCGCCGGTCTCGGTCGCGGCGGCGCCGCCCTCGGCGCCCACGGCGACTGGCTCGCCGTTCAGTCGGATGACGCCCTCGTCGGGACGTTCCAGGCCCGCGAGGAGGCGGAGCGTCGTCGTCTTCCCACAGCCAGACGGCCCGAGCAGCGTGAGCAGTTCGCCGTCGGAGACGGTCATCGAGACATCGTCGACGGCCACGGTGTCGCCGAACCGCTTCGTGACGCCGTCGAGTTCGAGCACGGTCCCCTCCGCGCCCGCCTCCTCCTCGACGGCCCAGCCGACATCACCGTCGTCGAGCGTAGGGTCCGCCCGCGTGCGGTCCAGTCGCTCCTCGACGCCGTCGTGGTCCGTCGCCCTGGCCTCCGCCGTCGTCCTGTCCTGTCGTGCCATATCAGCGTCGCTCCTGTGCCAGGATGACGGCCATCGAACAGGCCGAGACCACGATCAGCGTCAGTGCCGGAATCGCAGCCTGCCCGTAGTAGGCCGCACCCTGTACTCGCCAGATGTAGCTCACGAGCGTTTCAAAACCTGTCGGACGAAGCAGGAGCGTCGCGGGGAGTTCCTTCATCGTCGTGAGGAAGACCAGCGCGGCCCCGGCGAGCACGCCGGGCCAGATGAGCGGGAGCGTCACCCGTCGGAAGGCTCCACCGGGCGACTGGCCCAGCGCGCGCGCGGCCTCCAGCAGGTGGGTATCGACCTGCAGCACCGACGAGGTGGTCGTACCGACGGCCTGCGGGAGGAACCGGACGACGTAGGCGAACACCAGCAACGGCAGGGTCTGGTACAGCGTCGGGACGAACCGGACGCCGAAGTAGACCAGCGCCAGCCCCAGTACGACGCCGGGCATCGCGTAGCCGACGTAGGTGGCACGCTCGGCCAGCCGTGCCGGAATCGAGGCCCGGCGCACCGCCACGTACCCGACGGGGACGGCGAGCAGGACCGAGACGAGCGCGGCCGCCGCCGAGACACCGATGGAGTTGAGCGCGAAGAGGAGTTCGAACTCGAACCCACCCCCGCTGTACCCCAGCCCGCCCCGGAACAGCCACATGAGGAGGATGCCGACCGGGAGCACGAGCGCGAGGCCGGCGACGACGAGACAGCACAGCGCCGCGACCCACCGCCACGCCCCCAGCTGGATGCGGGTCGCCGAGCCACCGCCACCCGAGGCGTAGGCGCTGGCGTCGTCCTGCCCGATCCGCGATTCCAGCGCGAGGATGACGGTGGTGACGCCGAGCAACTGCATCGAGAGCAGCGCCGCCTGGTCGGCCGCGAACCCGTTGTACGCGACGTAGATGTAGGAGGTGAACACGTCGACCTGCATGATGGTCGGCGTCCCGAAATCCGACAGCGTATACAGCGCCACCAGCAGCGCGCCCGCGGCGATACCGGGGACGATGCGTGGGAGCGTCACCTCGCGGAAGGCCCCGACCCGGCCCTTCCCGAGCGTTCGCGCGGCCTCGACCAGCGAGGCATCGAGCGAGAACAGCGCCGCGCGCGTCGTGAGGAAGACGTACGGGTAGACGTACAGCGTCAGGACCAGCGTCGCACCCGGGAGACCGTAGATCTCCGGCAACCGCTCCACGCCCAGCGGTGCGAGCGCGTCGGCCAGCACGCCGCGGGGTCCGAACGCCGAGACGAAGGCGAACGCGCCGATGTAGGAGGGGACCACCAGCGGCAGCGCGAGGACGACCGTGAAGAAGCGCCGGAACGGGAGGTCCGTCCGGGCGGTGAGCAGGGCCAGCGGGACCCCCAGCAGTATGGTGGCAGTCGTGACCGTCGCCACGAGGGCGACGCTGTTCGTGAGGACCCGCGTCGTCGAGGGCGCGGTCAGCAGCGAGAGCGCCTCGGCCGTCGGGATGTCGGTCACCCGGAGGAACAGCCACGCGACCGGCGAGAGAAGGACGGCGGCGATGGCCGCACTCAGCAGTGTCAGGCCGAGCCCGTCGCCGTCGGCCTCGCGCCGGAGTCGCTCCCGGAGCGCGGCCAGCTCCTCGCGGGTGGACATCGACCGTTACAGCGCCCCGGTATCGCGGAGCAGGTCTATGGTCCCCTCGATGTCGTCGAGCTTCTGCAGGTCGATATCCGGCGGGTTCAGCTCGCTGACCCGCGGAAGACCCCCGACCGGCGGCACTCCCTCGATCATCGGGTAGGCGAAGGTCCGCGTCGCGAAGAACTCCTGGGCCTCCACCGTGAGGAGGTGGGCGATGAAGTTCTCCGCGAGGTCGACCTTGTTCGTCCCCGTCAGGATCTCGGCGCCGGAGACGTTGATGAGCGCGCCGGCGTCGCCGCTCGTGAACGCCAGGTCGAGAGGGGCGTTCGAGCGGGCGGCCTTGACCCGGAGCGCGTAGTAGTGGTTGGCAAAGCCCGCGGCGAGTTCGCCGTCGGCGGCCGCGTTGGAGACGACGAACTCGTTGGGGTACTGCTGGACGCCGGCCTCCTGCATCCGGGTTATCCACTGCCTCGTGGCCTGGTCGCCCCGGATGAGCCGCATCGCCGTGATGAACGCCTGGAAGGAGCCGTACGTCGGCGCCCAGCCCATCGCCCCCTGAAGCGCCTCCGTGTCGGGGAAGTCGCTGACCTTGTCGGGGATGTCGCTCTCGGAGAGCTGGTTCGTGTTGTACGGGACCGCACGGGCCCGGCCGGCGACCCCGACCCACTGGTTGTCGGGATGGTACTCCTCGAGGACCGGCTCCACGAGGTCGTCCGGGAGCGCGCGGGTGTACCCCTGCGAGGCGACGGCGGCGAGCGAACCGGCGTCGACCGCCCAGAACACGTCCGCGAAGCTGCCGCCGCCGGCGGACTGCTCCTCGTCGATCTTGCTGACGAGCTGGGAGCTGGGCTCCAGCCGGAAGTTGGGCTCGAACTCGGGGTAGCGCTGGCCCAGCAGGCTCAGGAGATCGGTGTAGAGACCGCCCTCGCCGCCGCCGAGGTAGATGTTGAGCTGGCCCGACAGGTCCGGAAGGTCGTCCATCCGGGTTCCGCGAATCTCCCCACGGCCGCCGACGTTGGCACCCGAACCGCGGAAGTCCTCGAGGGTGTTCCCGCCGTTGCCGCTACCGCCATCGCCGCCGTCACCGCCGTCGCCGAGGATGCCGTTACAGCCCGCGAGCCCCGTTGCGCCGACGGCGCCGGCCGCGGCGAGGAACCGGCGACGGGTCCGGCTCGTGTGTTCGGAGTCCTCAGTCATCGGCCTCACCCCCGGTCTCCGCGACGGTGCGACCCGGCCCGGCCGGGACGGGCTGGCCGGCGTCCAGCGAATCCAGACAGTCGAGCCAGTCCTGCATATGCTCGCCGACGAAGACGAGGAAGTCGCCGTTGTTCCACTCCTCGAACTCGCCCTCGGCGAGCGCGTCGGCCATCGCAGCGAACGCGCCACGGAAGGTGTTCGCGTCGGTACCGGCATCATCGACCACGCGCCAGACGTGCTCGTTCAGCTCCAGCGCCGGCACCTCGTTGTTGAGGTCGTCGAACGTCGACCGAGGGGCCTTGTTGTGCTCACAGAGCGGCGTACCCGTGAGAACGCGCTTGCCGAGGATGTCGGCCGCGCGCTTGAGGAAGACGCCCGACCAGATGTCGTCGAACCGCCCCACGTCCCACTCGTTGTCGTCCATCGGGAGCTGGTAGAAGGCCGGAATCACCTCGCGGCGGAAGGCGAGGTTCATCGAGCAGACGGTGGTGTAGTGGCCGGGCGCACAGACGAAGTCCTCGCCGAAGTCCTCGCGGCTGGTCAGGGTCTGCGCCTGTCCCTGGAGGTCGCCGTCCATCAGGATGCGGACCGCGTCGAGGTCCGGGACGTTCGTCCAGAGCCCCTGCGAGGCGACCACGTCGCCCCGGGCGAGTTCGACCTCCTCGGTCTCGTGGCCGCCGCCCATCGCCGCGTACGGGTAGCCGCGCGGGTAGAGGCCGTGCTCGTCGAAGTTCTGGTAGAGGACGTTGACCCAGCGCTGGTCGTCGTCGGCCGACCGGACCTCCGTGATGGAGCCCTCGTACGAGAGGTTGTCGTAGTGGCCCCCGAAGAAGTCCGTCTCGTGGGGGAGCGTGTCGTCGTCGATGAAGAAGCCGTACTCGAAGTCGTGGGCCCACATGTACAGCAGGCCGAAGGAGGTCTGTGCGTGGCTCGCTGCCGGCACGACGTGGCCGTAATCGGAGACACCGTGCTCGGCGTACCAGTCGTGCCGGTCGGACTCGTCGAAGACCGCGCCGGGCACGTCGAGGTCGTCCAGCATCTCGCGCATCGCGTCGGCGTCGCAGAAGTCCTCGGTGACGAGGACGAAGAAGAGCCGGTCGTCGTGCCCGTACTCGCGGGCGTTGGCGACGTAGTCGCGCACGCACTCGTGCTCGCGGATGGTCGGAACCACGACACACGTGTCGGGGCCGGCCGGGGTCGCAGTGGAACTCATTGCCAGCGGGTTGTTTAGGGGTTCCTAAAACCTTGACGATGTTTTGGTGGGCCTAAGAAGGCCGGTTTTACCCATAGAGAAGGTATTATCAGCAGTACAGCGGAATAACTGTCGTAGATATCGGATTTCTCCCGGATTTATCCAGCTATGATTCAGGGTCAGAGGTTGATGGGTTATCGACGCGCGCGCGTGGCCATCTTCCACTCCTGTCCCCGTTCGATACGGGACGGGAGGTCGACACGCTGGCGGGCCCCGACCCGTGCGGCGTAGGCCCACGGCTCGACGGTCTCGGGTTCGTCGTCGGCCTCGGCGGCCGCTTGCTGGTCGCGGAGGTGGCTGGCGACGGCGGCGACGAGCGCCGCGGCCTCCTCCTCGCTGGCGGTATCGGGGAGCAGTAGCTTCCCGCCCGGAACCGGGAGGCTCCGGCTCTCGTCGCCGTTCGTCGACTCTGTGGCCATGTTCGGGTCCGCGTCCGCGGGGGGCGTAAACGTGTGGGAATCACCGTCGGTCGCCCCGTCGCTCGTCTCCTCGTGTCGCGGAGGTGTCATAGCGGGATGTTGCCGTGGTCCTTCGGTGGCGAGTCGGCGCGCTTGCGCTCGAAGAGCCGCAGGTCCGCCACGAGCCGCTGACGCGTCTCGCTCGGCTCGATGATGTCGTCGATGTGGCCGTGCTTCGCCGGCCCGTACGGGTTGGCGAACTCCTCGCGGAACCGGTCCTCCAGCTCGGCCCGCAGGGTGTCCGGGTTCTCGGCGTCGGCCAGCTCGTCCCGGTAGAGGATGTCGACGGCGCCCCTGGGCCCGAGCACGGCGAGTTCCGCGCCCGGCCACGCGTAGGTCGCATCCGCCCCGAGTTCCGACGACCCCATCACGATGTAGGCGCCGCCGTAGGCCTTGCGCGTGATGACGGTCAGCAACGGAACGGTCGCCTCGGCGTACGCGTAGATGAGCTTCGCGCCGTGCCGGATGATACCCCGGTGCTCCTGGTCCGTCCCCGGCAGGAACCCCGGCACGTCGACGAACGTACAGATGGGGAGGTTGAACGCGTCGCAGAACCGGACGAACCGGGCGGCCTTCTGCGAGGCCTCGATGTCGAGCGTCCCGGCCGCGATGCTGGGCTGGTTGGCGACGATGCCGACCGGCCGCCCGTCGAGCCGTGCGAACCCCACGACGACGTTCGCCGCGTACCCGTCGTGGACCTCGTGGAACGACTCGCGGTCGACCACCTCGGAGACGACGCCGATGGCGTCGTAGGGTTTCTGTGGCGCGTCCGGCACGATATCGCCGGCCACGCACTTCCGGTCCGGAGCCTCCGTACACCGGGTCCGGGGTGGGTCCTCCATGTTGTTCTGTGGCAGGTACGAGAGGAGCCCTCGTATCTCGTCGAGCGCGGCTTCCTCCGAGGGGCAGGCCTGGTGCGCGAACCCCGAGTCGACGGCGTGGGTCCGGGGGCCGCCGAGGGTCTCCTTCGAGACCTCCTCGCCCGTCACCGTCCGGACGATATCCGGGCCGGTGATGAACGCGTAGGAGGTGTCCTCGACCATGTAGACGAAGTCGGTCAGTGCGGGCGCGTACGTCGCCCCGCCCGCGCAGGGACCGAGGATGGCCGATATCTGCGGGACCAGTCCCGACGCTTCCGTGGCACGCCGGAAGATCTTCCCGAACCCGGCGAGCGAGTCGACACCCTCCTGGATGCGGGCCCCGGCCGAGTCGTTCAGGCCGATGATGGGAATCCCCGTCTCGATAGCGCGGTCCATCACCGACGCGATCTTCTCGCCGACGACCTCCCCCACGGAGCCGCCGAGGAACGTGAAGTCGTGGGCGTAGACCGCCACCTGCCGCCCGTCGATGGTCCCGAAGCCGGTCATCACGGCGTCGCCGGGCGTGTGACGCTCGGCCAGTTCGAAGGCGGTCGACCGATGCTCGACGAGCGTGTCCACCTCACGGAACGACCCGTCGTCGAGGAGGTACGCCACGCGCTCGCGAGCCGTCATCTTCCCCCGGTCGTGCTGGCGGTAGGCACGCTCCTCGCCACCGGCGTCGCGCTTGCGCGCCCGCAGTTCGTCCAGGGGGTCCATCTCCCGCCCGGTCGCGCTGTCCGAGACGCCGGCATCGCTCGTGTCGGCGCCACCGTCGGCCACGGGGTCGTCCGACGAGTCGCGCTCGTCGCGCACGCTCACCACCCCCGTCCGGCAGGCTGGTGGTCACGTTCGTACCGTTCGAGGGCGGCCCCCGCGGTCCATCCGGACGACCACGGACCGTCGCTCGCCGCTCCGATAGCGCCACGACGCGCAGTTTCTGACATAAATCAACCACCCATGAACGGGTATGGTAGCATACCGCATTAGATGTACCGGCGGGATACCGAGCGCGCAGCGCCGGAGTCCCGGTCGACGGAGGGGAGGCCTGAAGCCCCGGGCGGCCGTCGATGGGCCCGTGACGACAGGTGATAGGCCGGACGGCTCGGGGCCGGACAGCTCGGAGCCGCACGGCTCGGAGCCGGGCGGAACCTACACGCTCCTGGTCGTGCTCCCGGCCGCGACCGGTATCGAGGTCGGTGCGCTCGGGGCCCGGGAGTTCCCGGCTGGCTGGTACGCCTACACGGGGAGCGCGCTGGGGAGCGGCGGCTTCGCGCGGGTCGAGCGCCACCGAGAGCTCGCGGCCGGCGAACGGGACACCCGCCACTGGCACGTCGACTACCTGCTCGGTCACCGCGACGCGGCGCTGCGGGAGGTGGTCACGTCGCCGGGCGCCGACATCGAGTGCGCGGTCGCCCAGCGGCTCCCGTCAGGACCGGTCGAGGGGTTCGGCGCGTCGGACTGTGACTGTGGGAGCCACCTCGCCCACTTCGGCACGCGCGAGCGGGCCCTGGCTGCGGTCCGGACGGCACACGACGCCGCGAGATGACTCCGCTCACTCGGGGGAGTCGGGTGGCTCGTCGCCGTGGGGGCCCGCCGGGTCCAGGTCACTTCCGGCGTCGTCGGCGTCCTCCCTGGCCCGCACCGTGAGCGCGACTCCCGCGAGCACGATGGCCCCGCCGACGAGCGTGACCGCGCCGACCCGTTCACCGAGCAGGAGCACCCCCAGCAGCGTCGCCCCGATGGGTTCGCCCAGCAGGGAGACGCTGACGACCGATGACTCGACGTGTGCCAGCGCCCAGTTGATGACCGTGTGTCCGAGCAGCCCGGGACCGATGGCCATCGCGATGAACAGGAGCCAGTCGCGCGGCGGGTGGTCGAACAGGCTCGCGGCCACTGCGGCGCCCATCCCCTCACCACTCGCCGCACCGACCGCGCCCCCGACGACGGTGGCCAGCAGCGCCATCGCACACGCGGCGTACACCACGGTCACGTACGGGAGCAGGGGTACCCGCTGTCGGAGGGACCGCCCGACGAGTACGTAGGCCGCGGCGGCGGCCGCCCCCAGGATGGCCAGCCCGTTGCCGTACAGCGGTCGCTCGCCGGTGACCACCGCTCCCGAGACGAGGTCCCCCGCCGAGAGCAGGGCCATCCCGCCGATGGCGACGGCCACGCCCAGCGCCGTCCGCCGACCGACCCGCTCGTCGAGGAGGAGCCACGCGCCGACCGCGACGAAGGCCGGCTGGGCCTGCACGAGCGTCACCGAGGCCGCGACCGAGGTCCACCGGAGCGACTCGAACCACGCGGCGAAGTGGACGGCGAGGGCGACGCCCGTCACCGCGGCGATGAGCCCGTCCCGAGGCGCGAGCCGCCGGAACGCGGTACCGTAGCGGGTGCCCGCCAGCGGCACGAGCAGGAGCGTCGTGAACAGGACCCGGTAGAAGGCCGTCACCGTCGAGCCGGCGCTCGTCCACCGGACGAGGACGGCGCTCGTCGAGACGGCCGCGACGGCGACCACGAGCGCGAGCAGCGGCGGCGTCCGGTCGGCGAGGGCGTCGACGGGGTCGGCGATGCGTCCCACGGCTACCGCTCCGGCTGCAGGCGATGATAAACCCCACCCGACCGGCCGAGGCGGACGCGGCGGGATTCTCGATGGCGAGACGAGCTCCGGTCGCTACGCGATCATGAACAGCACGACGTTGTGTGCTCCCGGACCCAGTCCGACCGCCGCCACGCCGCCGAGCAGCAGGTAGCCACGCTGGGGCTCCTCGGCGGCGAACTCGCCGATGAAGACGAGGATGAACGTGGCGAGCGCGATCTTCACCAGCACGAACAGCCACGCCGGCCCGAGGAACGGGAGCGACACGAGGCCGCCGCCCAGCTCGATGAGGAGCCGTGAGAGCGGCGTCTGCTCCGCGAAGCCCAGCGTCGACCCCACGGCCGTCGAGATGCCGTCCAGCGTGTGCCCGACCACGACCAGCCACCCGACGCTCGATGCGGCTGCCGCGTCCTCGCTGGAGGTGGCGGCGACGACCCAGACGGCCGTCGCGACGACGAGCGAGACGACCAGTGCCGCCAGCGGCGGCCCCAGCAGGAGGCCGCCACGGCCCATCCCGACCCGGAGCGCGGTCCCGACGACGCCCCCGGCGGTCAGGGTTCCGGTCAACAGGAGGAGACTCGGTGCCGAGGGCAGGTCCCACTCGTCGGCGGGGAAGGGGCTCGCCGCTGCCCACACCAGCCCCGCGACCGAGAAGGTGGCCACGTAGACCGCCGGCGCGCCGACGAGCGGTCGGACCACCGCCGGCACGGCGTCGACCTGGAACAGTGCGTACAGCGAGGCCCCGACGACCATCCACGGCGTGAACGCCACCACGACACGCGACGTGACACGCGGTCGGGTCAGATGGAGGGCAGCCCCGGCGACCGCAGCGGCGACCGCGAGCGCCAGCAGATAGGGGACCGGCGGGAGCGCGAACCCGGAGGGGAGTACCATACGCGCACTCGCGCCCCCGCTGCGGAAGGCGTTGCGGTCCGGAACGGGAGACCTTCCGAACCAGTTCGTCCAGTAATCGCGTCTCGAACTGACCGTTCATCGGGACGGAAGGAGCCATCAAGAGATCCTTGCCTTTCCGAACGAATTAAGTGGAATTGCGATATAATAGCTGTGTATGTCCACGAGTAGTCCGAATAATATTCCGTTCAGGGCGCCCGAAGCCACATACAGTGAACACCACCACCGCGGTGCGGCGGCGTTCCTCGCGGCTGTCGGCTACGCTGTCGCCGTCGCGCTTTCGGGCGTTCCGGTGGCGCTGCTGGCCGGGCTGTTCGTGCCGCTCTCGCTGGGGACGGAATCGGCCGTCCGAGCCGCCCACCGGGGGCCGGTCAACACCCGGGCCGACGCCCTCGCGACGGGCCTGGGAATCGTCGTGGGGGTCGTGGCGACCGGGATGGTGGTGTTCGTCGCCAGGGCACTGGTCCCCTGAGCCCTGCTACCTGCTGTCGATGACGCCGGTGTCACGCCACCACTCAAGGGCATCCAGCCCCTCCACTCTCCTGTGACGGCCCCCTCCGCCTACCGACCCGGTGTCTGCAACATCGGCCCCGCTGCCCGCCGCGAGCGGGGCCTGGTCGCACTGGTCTCGTTCGCCGGAGCCATCGGCTACGCGGCCTTCGTCCTCGTGAGTAATCTCCCGACGCTCCTCCTGCTGGGGCTGTTCGTCCCGTTCTCGGTGGCCATCGAATGGGGGTTGCAGGCCCGCCGCTCGTTCTGCGTGACGCTCGCGCTCCAGGGGCGCTACGATTTCCGCGACACGGCCACGGACGGCGGCACCGGGATGGTCGAGCCATCGACGGCCCGTGAGCAGGACCGGACGTACGCACTCCACCTGACTCTTCTCGGGCTCGCGGCGGGCGCGGCACTGACCGCGCTCGTCTACGCGGCCGCGGTGCTGGCCGGGGTCTGAGCGGTTCGTTCACTCGATGCTCCCGGTGTCATGGTTCCTCCCTCGGCGTCGGCCCCGTCACCTGCACCCCAGGGCGGTCCCGACGAACAGCACGACGGCCGTCGGGCGTCAGTTGGTGTCCGGCCGGGAGCGTCCCTCCGTCTCGTCCTCGGTCGGGGGTTCGACGCCCTCGGCGGCCACGGCCGACTCCGTCTCCTTCGGCGTGTCCACGTGCCAGCGGTCCACGTCGCTCTCGTAGTCCGCCAGCCGGTTCGAGACGCGGATCTTCAGGTCGTCGTCGTTGACGTTCACCTCGAGTTCGTAGTCCGCGTCGTCGCTGCGTCCCACCCGGGAGACGTTGGCGCTGACGAGCTCGTTGTCGAAGTAGTACGGCGCGATACGCGTCATGACGTTCTTGTAGACGGCCCCCTCGACCCGGCGGATGGCCTTGCGGCTGGCCGAGTCCGCTGCGCGGGCGATGTAGCTGACGGAGTCGGCGGCCTTCTCGACGGCCTCGTCCGGGTCGTCGAGCTTCTCGTACGATTCGGCGAGCTGCTCGCCAGCGGCCTGGATGTCCTCGTCGGGGTCCTTGCCGGCCTTCTCGCCGGCCCCCTCGTTGACGCTGGCCTGCTCGGCCGTCTTCTCGTTGACGTGTTCGTCCAGCCGCTCGTCGTGTTTCGGGCGCCACTCGTCCCACTCGACCAGTGCGTCGTCGTCGATCTCGACCTCTCCCCCGGCCAGGTCCCGGAGTGCCCGCGTGATACGTTCGCCGTGCTCCACGATGTCGCTCCAGGTACCACGTTCCCTGAACCCGGAGACGCTCTCTTCCATCGGTACCCGCTTCGGTTTCCGGCCTAATACGTGTTGCCAGTAGTCCGACGCTCGTACGCCGCAGCGCACTCGGCACGGGACACCCGCCACGGCACCGCTCCCCGGGGCGCGCACCTCTCCGAGCGGCCAGGGCCGTGACCCTCGTGGGAAGTCCGGAGCGGCCGGGACCCCTCATGTTAAGCCCTCGGCGCGTCCCGATTCGGATATGCCTATCGAGGACCGTGACGACGCGTACGTCATCACCCACTCGCTGGCGAAGCACACGCTGAGCGACCTCCGGTCGGCCGATACCGAGCAGGTAGCGTTCCGGAACGGACTCGTGAAGCTGGGGCGCATCTGTGGCTACGAGATCATCGACGGCATGATGGACACCGAGTACGTCTCCATCACGACCCCGCTGGCCGACACGACCGGCGAGCGCGTGAAGGGCCTCGACGACGTGGTCATCGTGAACGTCCTCCGGGCCGCGACACCGTTCGTCGAGGGGCTGCTCAAGGCGTTCCCGCAGGCCCGGCAGGGCATCGTCAGCGCCGGGCGCGACGAGTCCGCCGGGATGGACGCGGACGGCAACTTCCCCATCTCCGTCGACTACGTCAAGCTCCCCGAACTCACCCCCGAGGACACCGTCATCGTCGCGGACCCGATGCTCGCCACGGGGTCGACGATGGCGGCCGTCCTGGAGGAGGTGACTGCCGACGCGGACCCGGAACGCGTCCTCGCACTCTCAGCTGTCTCCGCACCCGACGGCCTCGTCCACGTCCGCGAGGCCGTCCCGTCGGCCGACCTGCTGACCGTCGCGGTCGACGAACGGCTCGACGACGACGGCTACATCGTGCCCGGGCTCGGCGACGCCGGCGACCGGGCGTTCGGGACGAAGTGAACGGAGAGGAAGACTCCCCCAGATATTCGGCAAGAATCGGGAGTTGAGACGGACAGTAGACAGCTTTCCCGACTAATCCGCCAACTCCGGGCTCAATCCAGTTCCACCCGCCCGCTCGTCGCCGAGAGCAGGCGGTCTCGCAGGTCCTCGATTTCGCGGGCGGGAACGCGGGCGTCGAACCGGACCTCGGCCTCGTAGCTGGCCTCGAACTCGACATCTGCCGACTCCAGCAGCCCCCGGACGGTCCCGCTGTCGTCGTACTCCACGGTCGCGACGAGTCGCTCGTGGGGGACGGTCCACGTCACGCCCGCGTCCGTGATGGCCTCCTTCGCCGCCCGCGAGTACGCACGGACCAGCCCGCCCACACCGAGATTCGTCCCGCCGTAGTAGCGCGTGACCACGACGGCGGCGTCCTCCACCTCCTGGCCCTGCAGAACGTTCAGGATGGGCTTGCCAGCCGACCCCGAGGGCTCGCCGTCGTCGCTGCTGTACTCGCGGAAGGGGTCGGCGTTGACGCGGTAGGCCGGCACGTTGTGGGTGGCGTCGGGGAACGCCTCGCGGATCTCCGCGACGAACGACTCGGCCTCGTCGACGGTCGCGGCGGGCGCCGTGTGGCCGATGAACTCCGAGCCGTTGACGGTGAACTCGGCGCGCCCCCGTCCCCCGAGCGTCCGGTAGGCGTCGGGGTCGTCCGGCTGCCCGTCGGTGGCGTCCGGGTCGCTCCCGTCGTGGTCACTCACGGGCGGACCACGGCGCGGCCGTGCAAAAACGGTACGACCCGCGGGTCGTACCGATCCTTCCGCTCGCCGTCCTCCCGCTCACCGCCCTCCCGCTCACCGCCCTCCCGCTCACCGCCTCCCGCTCAGCGCTGGAGCGCGTACACCGTTCCGTCGGCCGCGCAGACGTAGACGCGCTCGCCGAGGGCGAGATCGGAGAGCCCGTGGTCGGCCTCGAACGTCCAGCGCTCGCTCCCGTCGGTCGCGTTCCGGGCGTAGACGCGGTTCGGCGCGTCGTTCCCGCCGCCGGTGTCCCCGTAGACGGCCATCTCCGTGGCGACCGCTGGCGTCACGAGGTCGGCATCGGCGGTCCAGGTCCACAACCGGTCACCGCTTTCGGTGTCGTAGGCGGCGAACCCGTCGCCGCCCGCGTACAGGACACCGCCCGCGACGGGCCCCTCGACAAGGAACGACTCGCCCTGGGTCTCCCAGCGTTCGTCGCCGCTCGCGGGGTCGACGGCCGTGACGGGGCCGCCGCCGAGGTAGAGCGCGTCGGCGAGCGTCACCGACGTGGTGTAGCGGGGGCGCTGCCAGGCGTGGCTCCCGTCGGCGGCGATGGCCCGCGTGTGGCCGCTGTTCGTTCCCGACGTGGTGGCGAAGAAGGCCGTCCGCCCGTCGGCCCGGAGCGTGTCGAACTGGTACTCGACACCCTCCTCGAAGAAGCGCCACAGCCGCTCGCCGTCCGGCCGAGCGAACGCGTCGACCGCCCGACGGCTGGCGACGAAGACGGCCTCACCGGTGACGGCGGCGCTGTGCGGGTCACCGACCTCACCGGTCCACGTCGACGCGCCGTTTCCGGCGTCGAGCGACCAGAGCGTCTCGCCGCTGCTCATGGGCTGGTCGTCGCGGCTCGCCACGAAGACACGCTCCCCGTCGGCGCCGAGGAGTTCCAGTGGCCCCCACGGCGAGGCGTCCGCGCTCCCCGGGAACGTCCACTGTTCGGTCCCGCCCGCGTCGAACGCACGCACGAGGTGGTCGTCGCCCAGGGTCTGCTTCCCCGCGCGTGCCACCACGAGGCCGGCGTCCGGCGCCACGACCACGTCCCGGACGGGCTTGCCGAGGTCGGCCTGCCACAGGTCCTGCCCCGTCGCCGGGTCGAGAGCGTACAGGGTCCCGGCCTCGGTCGGGACGAACAGCCAGCGGTCGCGGGCCGGGCCGGAACCGTCGACGTACCGGAGCGTCGCACCCGTGTGGACCGGGTCGCCCGCGGCGCCATCGACGGAGGCGGTCCAGGAGACGGGGCCGGTCGGCGTCGTGTCGTCCGTCGGAGGGGTGTCGGTCGGGGTGGGCGTTCCGTCGTCGGTGGGTGGCGTCTCGCTGGGGGACTCTGGCGTACTCGACCCGCCATCCGAGAAACAGCCGGCGAGGGCGGTCGTGAGGCCGGCGCCGAGGCCGGCCAGGAGGGTTCGTCGTCGCATACGCGGGACTGGTGGGACGGACGGCATAAGCCTCGTAGAGGCTCAAAGAGCCGTTTGAGACTCCGGCGTGCTGTTACTCCAGTTCGATGCGGTGGACGAACTCGAGGTCGCGGATCTCGTTGATGACCGCGCCCGGGAGGTCACCCTCGGTGATGACGTACAGGACGGGGTCGTTGGTGAACTCCGGGTCCTCGGAGATGGTCTGCCGGATGGAGATGTCGTGGTCGGCGAGGATGCCCGTGACGGCGGCGACGATGCCCGAGGCCTCCGGGTCCGAGACGGACACGGTGAGGACCGTCAGGTCGAGGACGGGCGCCAGGTCCATCAGCGACGGGATGGCCGTGATGTTCCGGAAGATGGGCTCGAGTTCGGGGTCGTCGAGGATGGCGTCGGTGGTGGCGTCGACGACGCGCCGGTCGACGCCGATCTCGCGGGCGATGCCCGTGTTCGGAATCTCGATGCCGCCCGAGACGACACGGCCGTCCTCGTTGACCGAGAAGCCACGCGCCAGGAGGAGTCTGACGACGGCCTGCTGGCTGGGGCTGTCCTCGAACTTCTCCATGATGGAGGCGAACGTGTCACCCACGTCGCTCACCCCCCGACACGGCGGGGTCGGCAGTCATGCTCGGTCGCGCGCCCGACACGACCAAAAAGGTTGCCGAGGGGCGATGGTGGCCAGTGCGGGCGAACAGGGCCCGTGCCACGGTCACGTGTAGTCGGGACGCTCCGCGTAGTCGATGGGGTCGCGAACGCCGAGGCGCTGGAACGCCTGGAGCCGGAACGCACAGGCGTCGCAGGTGCCACACGCCGGCTCCTCGGACCGATAGCAGGACCACGTCTGCTCGTAGGGGACCGCGAGTTCGAGGCCGCGCTCGGCGATGTCGGTCTTCGACCACTCGACGAACGGCGCCTCGATGGCGATGTCCGTCTCGGGTTTCGTCCCCACGTCGACGACCTGTTCGAACGCCTCGAAGAACTCCGGACGGCAGTCCGGATAGCCGGAGAAGTCCTCGGCGTGTGCGCCGATGAACACCGCCGTACAGCCGTTCGCTTCGGCGTACGAGACCGCCATCGACAGCAGGTTCGCGTTGCGGAACGGGACGTACGAGGTCGGAACCTCGTCGCTGTCCAGGTCCGCGTCCGCGACCTCGAGCTCCTCGTCGGTGAGCGAGGATGCGCCGATGCGTGCCAGGTGTTCGGTCTCGACGTGGAGGAACTCCGCGCCGACGGTGTCGGCCAGCTCGCGGGCACACGCGAACTCCCGGTCCTCGGTGCGCTGCCCGTAGGAGGTGTGGAGGAAGAACGGCTCGTAGCCCCGGTCCATCGCCTCGTAGACCGCCGTCGCGCTGTCCATCCCGCCGGAGACGAGGACGACGGCGCGGTCGGACGCCTCGCGGTCGTCCCGCGCCCGGTCGGTCGTCGGGGCGCCGCTGGACGGGCTGTCTGTGCTCTCGGTGCCGCTGTCGTCGGTGGGGGAGTTCTCGGAGTCGCTCATGGGGTATCGGGTGGAGGCCGTCGCCGAGCGCGGCGCCGCCGGTTCCGGGAAACGATTCCGTCCGGTACCCACAGGTCGTCGCCGGGGCACTTGAGTCTGCCCGGTGGATCCCCCGGGGACTGAGCCGAACTCCGTGAGCCGCCGTGTGGACGGTGATAGCCCGAAGGATATCCATCACCCTCTCCAGATATCCAGATAGTATATAGTAAATTGACAGGATATCTGTTAAATTTATACTATTATCAATATATCTGGTCCGCCGTGTATGGTTCATGGCAACACACGTCAGTGAGTACGGGAGTACGGTCGGCACAGTGGAGGAGTACCTGGCGCGGGCGGACGAGCTGGACGGGTTCATCTTCGCCGTGGGCGAGGGGGAGACCTCAACGCGTCCATCGGCCGGAACGAGGGCTCGGAGAACATCCTGTGGCTGGACGACCTGCTCGGGATGATCATCCTCGGCATCGCTGATACCCACGACGTTCACCCGGCCGTGCTGGGCCACATGGCCGTCGCGTTCGCGATGGAACACTGGGAGGGTTAAGCCAGCGCCGCGCGGGACAGGCGGCGCGCACGGGACGCTGCCCCTCCTGTCAGGCCCGCGACCGGAGCGTCGAGAGGAAGGTCTCGATGACGGCCTCGGGCAGTGCGAGCGCCCGAGCCGCCCGTTCTGCGGCGTCGGGGTCGAGGCTGTCCGCACCCGCATCGAAGTGCGCGACGTGCCAGCACCACGAGAGCCGGAGCAGGTCGCGGATACGGTCACGGTCCGCGGGCATCTCGAGGAACGTCGTCGCCCAGCCCGAGTCGGGAAGCACGTGGTGGCGAGCCGCGATGCCGGACGTGACGACTGCCTCCCCCACGGGCCGGACGAAGGGGATGTCGGTCAGTCCCCAGTCGTGGACGTGGCCGATCTCCCGGCCCCCGACGAGGAACTCCGTGCCGCCGTACCGATGTGGGGCCGTCTCGACGGCCGGCCAGTCAGCCACCTCTGCCACGAGGTCGGCCTTCAGGTCGCCGATGCGGCGCTGGAAGGCGAGTCGCCACGGCGAGGCCTCCGTCAGCAGGAGCCGGGCCCCGCCGACGACCCGCCTGAGGTTGAATCGGAACGGATTCGCTGGTGACGGCGAACGCCTGCCGGTGGCCCGGTCGATGTCGTGGGGCACGGTCGGTCGTTCCGGCCGTGTTCCCCTAACAGTTCGGGCTCGACCGCCGGGCTGGAGTTCCGCTCTCGGACAAGGAGTTATACTGGCTCCGGGAGTTGACAGTCATATGGTTCTGCTAGTCCCGTACGACGGGTCGTCGCTCGCGACGGCAGCCCTGGCCCGGGCGGAGGAGTTCTCGCTGTTCGCCGACGAGGAGGTCGTCGTGCTGTCGGTGCTCCCGGACGACGAGGAGTTCGCCCGTACCCGCGGCTGGGTCGGGGCGGACGAACCGTACGACCCGGAGGCGGTGGCAGCGGACCTCCGGGCACGGGCGCGCGAGATCGCTCCGGACGCGCGCTTCCGCGTGGAGCGGCTCGAGTCCGACGAGTCGAACCTGCTCGCGAACGTCACGACCGATATCACGCGCCGGATCCGCGAGGTGGCCGCCGAGGAGGACGTCAGCGTCCTCTTCATCGGCTCCGAGAACGCCGGCCGCGTCTCGCGGCCGCTGACCAGCGTCGGCTCCTCCGTCTCCGGGGACCCACGCTACGACGTCCACATCGTCCGGCATCCGCGGGAGAACGACCCCTCGCGGGGGGAGGCCTGACCGATGGACCGCGACCGCGTCGACGCGCTGCTGGACCGCGACGTGACCGACACCGTGCAGGTGCTCGATGAGGACGGCGAGGTCGTCGCGCCCGAGCTGTTGCCCGCCATGGGCGACGACGAACTGCTCGGGCTCTACCGCGACATGCGGCTGGTCCGGCACTTCGACGAGCGGATGGTGAGCCTCCAGCGCCAGGGCCGCGTCGGGACGTTCGCCCCCGCGGCGGGCCAGGAGGCCACGCAGGTCGGCTCCACGCACGCGCTCCGGGATTCGGACACCATCTCCTACCAGTACCGCGAGCACGGCGCCGTCGCCTCGCGCGGGTTCACCCCCGGCTACGTCCGCTACTGGATGGGCCACGAGTCCGGCAACGCCGCGCTCGCGGACGTGAACGTCTTCCCGCTGAACATCTCCATCGCGGGGCACATCCCGCACGCGACGGGCTACGCGTGGGCCGCCCAGCTCTCGGGCAGCGACGAGGTCGTCGCCTGCCACTTCGGCGACGGCGCGACCTCGGAGGGGGACTTCCACGAGGGCGTCAACTTCGCCGGCGTGTTCGACGCGCCCGCGCTCTTCTTCTGTCACAACAACGGCTGGGCCATCTCCACGCCGGCGAGCGAGCAGACGGCCAGCGAGACCTACGCCGGGAAGGCCAGCGCCTACGGCATCGACGGCGTCCGCGTGGACGGGATGGACCCGCTCGCGGTGTACGCCGTGACCGAGGCCGCCGCGACCGCCGCCCGGGGGCCGGGGCGCGAGGAGTGGCGCCCGCGCCCGACGCTGGTCGAGACCATCTGCTACCGCTACGGCGCGCACACGACCGCCGACGACCCGGACGCGTACCGCGACGAGGGCGAGGTCGAGCAGTGGCGCGAGAAGGACCCCATCGACCGGATGGCGGCCTACCTCCGGCGGACGGGCCGGCTCGACGACGAGCGTGACGATGCCATCGAGTCGGAGGTGGCGGAGACGGTCGCCGACGCCATCGACGCGGCCGAGGAGGGCGCCGGCGACCCGATGGACCTGTTCCGAGACGCGTACGCCGAACCGACGCCACGGGTCGACGAGAGCCGGGAGTACCTCGAAGCGCTCATCGACCGGCACGGCGCGGACGCGCTGCTGCGCGAGGAGTAGGGCCCGCCGCGGTCCCTCGGGGCCGGCCCACCGACACGTTCAGTACGGTGCCGAGCGACGGCCGGCGCATGGCCACGCCGACGGAGACGTTCGTCTCGCTGGTCGGAACCGACCCGCTGGTCCAGGGGCTCGTCGGCGGTATCGTCATCGCGCTGCTCAACACCCTCGGTGCGGCGGCCATCCTCGTCGTCCGCGACCCCTCGGAGCGGACGCTGGATGCGCTGATGGGTTTTGCAGCGGGCGTGATGCTCTCGGCCTCGTTCACCAGCCTCCTCCTGCCCGGCATCGAGTTCGCCGGCCAGCCCGCCTACCAGGCGACCGTCGGCGGCGTCACGCTCGACGGCGTCGTGCCCGTCCTCGTCGGGTTCGCGCTCGGGGTCGCGCTGCTCGACCGGGCCGACGACATCGCCCCGCAGGTCGGGAGCGTCATCACGGGCCGCGCCGGCCGCGAGGCCGACCTGGACGACGCCCGCGTGAGCGCCGTCGTCCTGTTCGTCCTCGCCATCACGCTCCACAACATGCCCGAGGGACTCGCGGTCGGCGTCGGCTTCGGCTCGGGGAACGTCGGCGACGGGCTGGCGCTCATGCTCGCCATCGGTATCCAGAACATCCCGGAAGGGCTCGCCGTCTCCATCTCCGCCCGCGACGCCGGTCTCGGGTCGTCGTTCTACGCGCTCGTCGCGGGCGTCCGGGCGGGCATCGTCGAGATTCCCCTCGCGGTCTTCGGTGCGGTGGCGGTGACGGTCGCGGCGCCGCTGCTCCCGTACGCGATGGGCTTTGCCGCGGGTGGGATGCTGTTCGTCATCAGCCACGAGATCGTCCCGCGGACCCACGCCCGGGGGAACGAACACGTCGCGACGATGGGACTGATGGTCGGGCTCGCCGTGATGCTGACGCTGGACGTGGTACTCGCCTGACCCCCATCAGCGTCGGCCCCCTGCCACGGACCGCTCGCCGGGTCGCTAGCTGAACAGGTTGCGGAGCCGGGACAGGAGTCCTCCGGACGACTGGTCGTCCGCCGTGTCCGTCCCCTCGGGGGTCGCCGTCGTGGCCGCCGGTTCCGCCGTCTGCGCGGCCGACCCCT
This sequence comes from Haloglomus halophilum, assembly GCF_024298885.1. Lineage (GTDB taxonomy): Archaea > Halobacteriota > Halobacteria > Halobacteriales > Haloarculaceae > Haloglomus > Haloglomus halophilum. The sequence continues at coordinate 3,599,479 of NZ_CP101166.1, read as the reverse complement.
CGGCTTCGGCCTCCGTGTTCGTGTCCACTCCCTCTGCCTCCGCTTCCGGCGCCGCCGTGTCGGGAGCGCGACCGGCCATCGTGCAGTACGGGCAGCCGTTATCGTCATCGGCGTAATGTGCCAGGCCACAGTTCGAGCAGACGGTCCGTGGTCGCGAGGGTGGGGTCGGGCCGGCGACCGACCCGGCCGGGGGCGTGTCTACTGTCGGGGACGAATCCGCCGACGCCGACGCCCCGGCCGCTGACTCGTCGTCACCAGCCAGCGCGCCACAGTACGGACAGTCGCTGTTCCGGTCCGTGTAGTACGGGAGCTGGCAGTTCGGACAGGGTTCTCTCGCGGCACTCATAGGCGCGTGCTAGCAGTACACGCATATATAACCGGACGACCGTTCACGGCCGCGTCACGCCGTGACAACCCACGGAGCCGGCGAGTGGAAACCGCTATCCGGACCGACGGCTGCCATCCGGTAATGAGCTATCGCATCGGTCTGGTCGGCAAGCCCTCGGTGGGCAAGTCGACGTTCTTCAACGCGGCGACGATGAACGACGTGCCGGAGGGTGCCTACCCGTTCACGACCATCGACCCGAGCCTCGGCGAGGCGTACGTCGGTGTGGACTGTGCGGCCCCGGAGTTCGACGAGGACTGCGAGCCCAGCGTGGGCGTCTGCCGCGAGGGGCGGCGCTACGTCCCCGTCAAACTGGTCGACGTGGCCGGGCTCGTGCCCGACGCCCACGAGGGGAAGGGGATGGGCAACCAGTTCCTGACCGACCTCAACGAGACGGACGTACTGGTCCACGTCGTCGACTTCTCGGGGACCACGGACGCCGAGGGCGAGCCGACGGAGGGCCACGACCCCCGCGACGACATCGACTTCCTCGAACGGGAACTCGACATGTGGTATCTCGGCGTCCTCGAGAAGGGGATCGAGAAGGTCGAGAGCGCCTACGACCGACCCACGCCGGACGACGAGGTGAAGCCCGCCCGCATCCTCGCCGAGCAACTGAGCGCGTTCGGCACCACCGACGACGGTGTCAAGCGCGTCGTCCGGTCGCTGGACCTCGCTCTCGACCCGACCGAGTGGGACGAGTCCGAGCGCGAGGCGGTCGCCCGCGAGACCCGCAAGCGGACGAAGCCGATGGTCATCGCGGCGAACAAGATGGACACCCCCGAGGCGCGGGACAACTACGAGGCCATCACCGACGACCCCGACTACGACCACCTCACCATCGTCCCCACGAGCGCCCACGCGGAGAAGTCACTCAAGAAGGCCGACGAGGCCGGTGCCGTCGACTACCGCCCGGGCGACGCGGACTTCGAGGTCGTCGGGGACGTCTCCGACGGTCAGCGCGCCGGGCTGGAGGCCATCCGCGAGTTCGTCACCGAGTACGGCGGCACCGGTGTCCAGACCGCGCTCGAACGGGCGCTGTTCGACGAGCTGGACCTGAAGGCCGTCTTCCCGGGCTCCGCGAGCGGTGACTGGTCGAAGGGACCCTTCCGCGACTGCTTCCTCATGCCCGGGGACGCCACCGCCGAGGAGTTCGCCTACCACCTCCACTCCGATATCGGCGAGGGCTTCCTCCACGGCATCGACTGCCGCTCGGACATGCAGGTCGGCGGCGACACGGACCTCGACCACCGGGCGGTGCTGGAGGTCGTGACGACGAACTGAGAGGACGGTCTCGGGCCGCGCGCGCAGCGAATCGAACCCCTGTTCGACCCGTGCGAGTGTGACAGTAGCATCCGGCAACGTCGGCCGTTCCGTGCTCGGTCTGTCCCCACACGGTGGCAGTATGGACTCCATACCGCTTACAGAAGCGTTCTAGAACCGTTCACGGGGACACGACGGTAGTACGTGCTTAATACCTCAAGCCACCGATACTGCGGTACACTTCCGAGCGAGGAGGCACATCGTTCCTCGGCCATCCTGGCCAGGCGCCCACCGGACCGGAGGAGTGACATCAATGACTACAACCAACACGGAGACGACCCAGCTGTATCCCCTCTCACGTCGTGACGTGATGCGAACGGCCGCCATCCTCGGCGGTGCAGCGGCGGTCGGTGGCGTCGGGACCACGCTGTTCCCCACCGTACGCGCGGCAGAGCCAACCGTCATCCAGACCTGCGGTGGTGATGTCGACATCGTCGTGGCGCTCGACTACTCCGGCTCCATCTACAATACCGGCTCCTGGCCGGATATCGAGAGTGGCGTCGACAGCTTCCTCGGCGTCGTCCCGGATGACGTTCAACTCGGGCTGGTGACCTTCGGTGACGCACCCGACGCGTTCGAGTACAGCGCGAACAACTTGCTCGACTTCGCCACCGCGACGAACGTCGCTGCGTTCAAGGCCGGCATCCCTCCGGCGATGACATCGAACGAGAATGCGACCCACATGCCCGGTGCGCTGGCTTTCTCCAATGCCATCCTCGCGAATGAGGGCCGCGCCGGCAAAGAGATCATCCTCCTCATCACGGATGGGAGCCCCAACTACCAGAACGGCGTCGTGGGCGACGGTGCGGCACCCCCTGCGGACGACACGTCGTTCCCGTACGGAACCTTCCCGTTCACCGGCGGGACGGCATCTGAGGACGGAACGATTCAGCAGACAGAGAAAGACGAGACTGCAACACTCGCGACCACCATCAAGAACGGCGGGCGCCGCATCATCACGGTCGGCGTCGGCACCAGCGTCGACGACGACTACCTCATGAACAGTATCGCTAGCACCCCCGATGACTACGTCGCCGTCGAGGACCCGGCCAACCTGGGCACGGAACTCGAGACTCTCATCAGCGAGGTCTGCGAGCCCGAGTGCGCCCCGTGCGCGCTCGACGAGTCGGTCAGGTACGAGTACGTGGTCGAGTACGACGACGAGGGCACCGTGACCTTCGACGGCTTCGTCCTCGATGGCGACTACGACGGCGGCATCAGCTACGTCAGCGACGTGGACAAGGACGGGTCGATGTACGACCCCATGTCCGCGACGTTCGACCTGGGTGGTCTCTGTGACGCCTGGGCGGTCGTGAAGGCGGGCCAGGAGTTCGCGGTCACACAGGTGACTGCCGACGACGATGGCAGCGTGACGGTCGGCTACGTCGACCCCTACGCGATCAGCTTCGTCGCGTTCTTCTGCACCGAGGCGGACGCACAGGCCTTCGCCGAGAGCTTCCCCTCCCGGGGTCGCGGTGGTGGGCGCCCATCCGACGACAGCGCGACCAGCACGGTGACCGGTGACTCCGGCGGACGCGGTCAGGGCCACGCTCACGGGCGCGGCAAGGCGACCGGAAAGGGCAACGGACTCGCACGCGGCCGCTGATACGGCCGCTGCCGGCGGACCGACCCTGACCGGCCGCCGTTCTCCTTCGTTTTCCGACAGCTACCGTTCACCGATGGCGCTCGCTCGAACCAGGCACCTCCACCCAACGTTCGTGTGCCGCGTCCACAATGGCCACGACACTCATTACCTTGCGGTAACAATTGCGACAGGTAATGGGCATCAGGGATATCGACCCGTCGGAGCTTCCGGGCGGCCCCTCGCTGGCCCGGGCCGTGGAGCTGGTCCCCCGGCTTATCAGCGACGACCCGCTGACCGTCGGGCTGTACCTCCGGGAGCAGTACGGACACACCGTCCGCATCCCGCCGATCCACCCATCACTCGACAAGGAGGTGTATCTGATCTCGCACCCGGACGACCTCCAGTACATCCTCCAGTCGAACCCCTCGGAGTTCGGGGGACTGGACGTCCCCGGCTCGCGGGACTTCAGTCGGGTCATCCGCAACAGCATCGTCAGCCTCCACGAGGACAGCGAGGAGGGCTCCTGGACCCGACGGATGCGGCTGGTGGGGCCGGAGTTCAACGAGAACGCCGTCATCCCGAAGGCGCCGGAGATGGTGGAGACGACGCTCGCCACGCTGGCCGAGTTCGAGGGAGATGACGGCGGGGCGACGGCGGCCGCGCCGGAGACGGTTCCCGACGCCGTCCAGGTCATGGCCCCCGACCACGACGGCATCCGACTGCTCCCGGCGATGCAGCGGCTCACCCTCCGACTCCTCGGCGTGAGCCTGTTCGGGCCGGACATCCGCGCCCAGGAGACGGACATCATCGAGTCGGTCGACGGCCTCCGGGACCTGTTCAAGCAGCGGCAGACGCGGCTCGTGGCCAGCTACGTCGGCCGCCGACTCCCCGACGAACTCCATCTCCCCGGCTGGCTCCAGGACGGGCTCGGCGCGGACCCGTACGTGGAGCTGGGGAGCCGCCAGGAGCGGCAGATCGAGGCGTACGTCGACCAGTTGATCGGGGCCGCGACGGCCATCGTCGAGCGCCGGCTCCGCACGCCGCGGGCCTACGACGACGCACTCGGGGCCTGGCTCTGCCGCCAGGACCCGGTCGATGGGGAGTCGCTGGACCCGGAGACGCTCCGACAGGAGGTGCTGGGGCTGCTCATCGCCGGGCACGCCACCGTCACCGCCGGGATGACGTGGGCGCTCTACCTGCTCGCCGCCCGCCCCGAGGTGCAAGAGCGCATCCGGGCGGAGACCCGGGAGACGGAACTGCTGGCCCCCCATGGCGAGGCGGCCTGCCAGGTCGCGCTGGGCGAGACGCCGGCGACCGAGGACGGCGAGACGTTCATCACCTCGCTGCCGTACACCCGGCGGGTCTGGGAGGAGACGCTCCGACTCTATCCCTCGCTCCCGGTCTTCGGCCGGACCACAAAGACCCAGACGAGTGTCGGTGGCGAGGAGATCGACGCCGGGACGCATGTGCTCATCAGCCCCTACGTCACCCATCGCGACCCGGATTTCTGGGACGACCCGGACACGTTCGACCCGTCGCGGTTCGAGTCCGAGCAGGTGGCCGACCGCCACGAGTTCGCCTACCTCCCGTTCTCGAAGGGCCGCCACTCATGCCTCGGCGAGAACATCGCCACCACGGAGGCCACGGCCGCCCTCGCGGCCATCTGTGCGACCTACCGGGTCGAGTTCGCCCGCCCCCACGACACGGACCCCGAGGAGTTCGACCCCCACGAGGCACCCGAGGTCGGACTGGATTCGGCCATCAACCTCCAGCCCGACCGGGATATCCACGTCCGGTTCAGCCCTGTGAACCCCGAGTGAGGCTGTGTCGAGTCCAGGCCCACACCCAGGACCGATGAAGACTCACTCGCCGACCACGGTCTTCACGACCGTCGCCGGCCGGGTCGTCAACCGAAGGACGCGGTCGGTCACGCTCCCGAGGAGCGCCCGGTACTCGTCCGGCCGCCGTTTCGTGCCGAGGACGATCAGGTCCACGTCGGCGTCGTCGGCGTGCTCGACGATCGTCTCGGCGGGTCGACCGTGTTGCATCGCCTCGACGACCTCGACACCGGCAGTATCCGCGTCACGTCGAATCGCCGTGAGTGTCTCCTCGCCGAGTTCCTCGAGCCCGTGTTCCGGCCCTTCGGCCTCGTCGACGTACTCGTCGCCGCTGTACGCGGTCACGATGTCCTCGTCGACGACGTAGAGGACGTGGAGGACTGCATCGTGGGCCGCCGCGAGTTCGATGGCGTGTGATTCGGCCTCATCGGAGGCGCTCGTCCCGTCCGTCGAAAGCAGGATCCGGTCGTACATCCAGTCCGGGCTCCGGGAGCGAGCGTAATAAAGCCGAATCCAAGTCCTCTCCATCTGGGAAGCGGGGGCCAGCCTCCGGAAGGCCCTCGCTGGACCGCTGGTCGTGGGGCGCTGATTACGGTCCGGCAGCTCGGGGACGGAATATCGGAGAACGGAACCGCGAACGGAACGCTGGACCCCGGTTCAGGGCCCGAGCTGCAGCACGGCACTGGCCGCGTCGAAGGCGACGCCGGAGAAGACGCCGATGGCCGGGAGCAGCAGGACCGTCACGATAGCCGCGATGACGACGGCCGCGTACAGCCCTGTCGGGTAGCCCCGCGCGTCGATCCCCTCGAGGTTGCCGTCGGGCTCCTCGATCCACATCGCCTTGACGACGCGGGAGTAGTAGAACAGGCTCAGCGCGGAGTTGACGGCCGCGACAAGCGCGAGCCACCAGACGCCCGCGCCGACCGCGCCGGCGAGCAGGTAGTACTTCGAGAGGAAGCCCCCGCCGATGGGGAGGCCCGCCAGCGAGAACATGAAGACGGTCATGGCGACGCAGGCGACCGGTGCCTTCGTCGCGAGGCCGTTGTAGTCCTCGAAGGTGCGCCCGATGCCCCAGTACTCGACCAGCGCCACGAACAGGAACGCACCCGTGTTCATGAAGCCGTAGACGAGCAGGTGGATCATGCCGGCGCCGAGGACGATCTCGCCGTTACCGGCGCCCGTGAGCGCCGCGAGGCCGATGAGCACGTAGCCGGCGTGCCCGACCGAACTGTAGGCGAGCATCCGCTTGACGTTCTCCTGGGTGGCGGCGGCGAAGTTGCCCAGCGTCATCGTCACGACCGCGAGCACCTGGAACAGGAGCACCCAGTCGATGACCGGCGCGACGGCCTCGATGGGGAACGCGACGACGAAGACGCGGAAGGCGACCACGAATCCGGCCGCCTTCGAGGCCGAGGAGAGGAACGCGCTGACGGGTGCGGGTGCGCCCTCGTAGGCCTCCGGCGCCCAGAAGTGGAACGGAACGGAGGCGGTCTTGAACGCGAAGCCGCCGGCGACCATCAGCACGCCGACGCCGAGGACACCGCCCAGCCCCGAGAGCGCGCCGGCGCTCTGCAGGGCCGCCGCGATCTCCTCCAGCAGCAGGCTGCCGGTGACGCCGTAGACCAGCGAGACGCCGTAGGCGAACACCGCCGAGGAGAGCGCCCCGACGAGGAAGTACTTCATCCCCGCCTCGACGCTGCCCTTGTCGTTCTTGAGGAACGCCACGAGCGCGTACGAGGGAAGCGAGAGCAGCTCCAGCGAGACGAAGATCGTGGCCAGCGAGTTCGCCGCGGCCATCAGCGTCATCCCGGTCGTCGCCAGCATCACCAGGATGTAGTACTCGGCCTGGTACTGCCGACCCTCGAGGTAGTCGAGGCTCGCGAGACAGACCAGCGTGGCGACGCTGGTGGCGATGAACATGAAGAACAGCGCCATCGAGTCGACGACGAGCTGGCCGCCGTACAGCGAGACCCCCTCGCCGCTCCCGACGCCCGTCAGCAGGAAGGCACCGGCGACGACCATCGCCGTGACGGTGCCGACCGTCGCGGTCCCCGCGAGCAGGCCGCTGTTCGACTCGTCCGGGTCGATGCTGTCGAGTACGAACAGGAGCAGCGCGAACACGGCCAGCACCAGCGCCGGCGTGAGCGCCGCCCAGGTCGGTTCGATGGCTGTGGATTGTAGGGGCATCATGGGGAACCACCTCCGAGTTCGATGGCGGCCTCAGCCGTCGCACCATCGACGAGCGGGCCGACCGCGTCCGTGATCATCCGGAAGAACAGGTCGTTCGGGAACGTCCCGAGCGCGATGATGACCACGATGAGGACGATGAGCGGCACGACATCGTGTCGAGCCGCCTTCGTGATCTCGTAGTCGCCGTCGAACTCGAACGGACCGAACAGCGAGCGCTGCATCGCCCACAGCAGGTAGCCGGCGACGATGACGATACCGAACATCGCCAGCCCCGTCATCACGGCCATGCCGTTGCCGGCGATGACGGTGGACTGGAAGGCGCCGACGAAGATGAAGAACTCCGCGGCGAAGCCGGCCATCAGCGGCAGGCCGGCGTAGGCGAACGCACCGGCGACGAACGCGCCGACGGTGACGGGCATCTTCTCGGCCAGCCCCGCCATGTCGCCGATCTCTCGCGTGTGCGAGATGTTGTAGATGACGCCGACGCAGGCGAACATCAGGCCCGAGATGAGTCCGTGGCTCACCATCTGGAACGTCGCGCCGCCCATCCCGTAGCTCGTGTAGGCGACGAGTCCCAGGATGACGTAGCCCATCGAGGAGACGGACGAGTACGCGACGACGCGCTTGAGGTCGGACTGGGCCAGCGCGAGCAGCGCGCCGTAGATGACGCTGATGACCGCGATGGCCGCGATGGGCACCGCGAGGTTCCGCGCGACCTCCGGCAGCATCGTGAAGTTGAACCGCAGCAGGGCGTACGTCCCCATCTTCAGGAGGACGCCCGCCAGCAGCACGGAGATCGGTGTCGGGGCTTCGACGTGAGCGTCCGGCAGCCACGTGTGGAACGGGACGATGGGCACCTTGACGCCGAACCCGATGAACATCGCGACGAACGCGAGCAGCGCCAGCTGCTCCGGCCCGATGAGGCCGCCGGCGAGCGAGCCGAGTTCACCCGCCCGCAACGCCTGCGCGATCTCGGGGAGCGCCAGCGAGGTGATGCTGTCGCCCAGGCCGAACACCAGCCCGAAGAACCCGATGAACAGGACGAGGCTGGCGATGTTCGTGTAGACGAAGAACTTGATGGCGGCGTACTTCCGGCGGGCGCCGCCCCAGATGCCGACGAGGAAGTACATCGGGATGAGGACGGCCTCCCAGAAGACGAACCAGACGAAGAAGTCCAGCGCGCCGAAGACGCCGATGAGGCTGGCCTCCAGGAACAGGACCAGCCCGTAGAACTGGTTCTGTCGCTCGGCGATGGGCGTCCACGCCGACATGATGGCCAGCGAGGTCAGTAGCGTCGAGAGGACGACCAGCGGCATGCTGATGCCGTCCAGGCCCATGTACCACGAGAGGTCGTAGGGGCCGAGCGTTATCCAGGTGAACTGCTCGCTGTAGGCGAGCTCACCACCCAGTAGCGCGTTGCCGCTGCCGTCGAAGTTGAGGTACATCAGCGCCGAGAGCGCCAGCGGCAGGAGCGACCAGCCGAAGGCGAGCTTCCCGGCGTACTCGTCGGGCGCGAAGAAGACGACGACCGCGCCCAGCAGGCAGAGCCCGATGAGGGCCTCGATCATCATGCGAAGACACCTCCGAACCAGCCGCCGGCGATGCCGAAGGCGACCAGCAGCACCACCAGCCCGAGCGTGATGAGGGCCGCGTAGTTGGAGACGATGCCCGTCTGGATGCGACGCAGGAAGTGGCCGGAGACGAGACTCACGTCGGAGACGCGGTTGACGAGGCCGTCGACGACCCCGTCATCGAACCGCTTGGCGTTCTTCGCGACGGTCCCCTCGGTGAGGTCCTGCGCGAGCCAGACCTGGTACTCGTCCTGGTAGTAGTTGTTGTAGAGCAAGGTCTTGAGCGAACCGAGCTTCGCAGTGTGTTCGTCGGGGTCGGGACCGCGGTAGAGCGCGAGCGCGACGCCCGCACCCGCGAGTGCCAGCCCCAGCGAGAGCGCCGCCGAGGCGAGCATCGAGACGAGCTCGCCGCCGGCGAACGTGGCGTTGGCGGTGTACCCCGCGACATCGTGCAGCAGCGTCGCGTAGTGCTCACCGTTGAGCCCCTCCGGCCCGTGGTAGAGCCAGTCGTGGAGGAACTCCGGCACGCTGTCCACGACCTTGTGGACCGGCACGAGGTTGATGACGCCGATGACCGCGGCGAGGATGCCGAGAATCGCCAGCGGCACCTTCACGTTCCACCGGACGGGTTCGGGGTCCTCCGCGAGGTCCGAGCGCGGTTCGCCGTGGAACGTCAGCAGCACCATCCGGAAGGTGTAGAAGCCGGTGAAGAACACGGCCAGCAGGCCCATGGCGTAGGCACCCAGCAGGAGCGGGCTCCCGCCGAGGCCGTGGACCAGCGTCTCGTACAGCACCTCGTCCTTCGACCAGAAGCCGGAGAACGGGACGATGCCGGCCAGTGCCAGGCTGCCCGAGAGGAACGCGTAGTAGGTCACGGGCATCTTCTCCTTCAGCCCGCCCATGTCCCACATGTCCTCGTTGTGGTGCATCGCGATGATGACCGAGCCGGCGCCGAGGAACAGGAGCGCCTTGAAGAACGCGTGCGTGGTCAGGTGGAAGACCCCGGCCACGTAGCCACCGCCGCCCAGCCCGAGCATGATGTAGCCGTACTGGGAGATGGTGGAGTAGGCGAGCACCTGCTTGATCTCGTCCTTGACGACGCCCATCGAGGCGGCGAACAGCGCCGTGAAGCCGCCGACGAAGGCGATGACCGCGAGGACGGTCGGAAGCAGGGCGTAGAACCCGTACATCCGGGCGACCAGGTAGACCCCGGCCGCGACCATCGTCGCGGCGTGGATGAGCGCCGAGACCGGCGTCGGGCCCTCCATCGCGTCCGGGAGCCACGTGTGGAACGGGAACTGGGCGGATTTGCCCATCACGCCACCCAGCACGAGCAGGCCGAGCACGCCGAACCATGCCTGCGGCGAGAGGCCGAAGAACGTGTTGACCGTCGCGTTACCGGCGATGGCGGCCTCGGCAAGGCCGGGGAACGACTCCTCGACGCCCGGGCCGCCGAACATCCCCGTACCGAAGGTGGCGAAGATGCCGACGACGCCGATGAGGAAGAAGTAGTCACCGAATCGGGTGACCAGGAACGCCTTCTTCGCGGCGCTCGGCGGACCAGAGCGCCGGAACCAGAAGCCGATGAGCAGGTACGAACACAGGCCCACCAGCTCGAAGAACATGAACGCCATCAGGATGTTGTCCGAGAAGACGAAGGCGAGCATGCTCGCGGTGAACAGGCCCAGCTCGGCGTAGTAGCGGGGCAGGCCGGTCTCGTTCTCGTCGTTCATGTAGCCCAGCGAGAAGATGTGGACCAGGAACGCGATGGTCGAGACGATGACCAGCATCAGCGTCGAGAGCTGGTCGAGCAGGATGCCGAACGTCAGCTCGAACGGCACTCCTTCGCCGCCGACCCACGTGTACAGCTCCATGTGGTAGGCGTGGCCGCTCGCGACCTGCGCGAGCATGACCAGCGACAGCAACAGCGACCCGGCGGTCGCCGCGATTCCGGCGAACGCCCCCTTCTTCGGCATCCGGTCACCGAAGAACAGGGCGACCAGGAACGATACGAACGGCAGCACCGCGATGGCCGGCGCGAACGTGAATATTCCTCCTTCTGCAGCCATGTTACCACCTCAGTGTCGTCGCCTTCGTCACGTCCACGTCCGAGAAGTTGCGGTACAGGACGAGGATGATGCCGATGCCGACCGCCACCTCGGCGGCCGCCAGCGCCATCGTGAACAGGCTGAACACCTGCCCGGTCAGGTTCCCGTGGTAGAACGAGAACGCGACGAGGTTGATATTCGCAGCGTTCAGCATCAGCTCGACGCTCATCAGGAACATCAGCGCGTTCCGACGCGTCAGGATGCCGAACAGGCCGATACAGAACACCGCGGCCGAGAGGACCAGGTAGTACTGGACCGGGACCGCCATCACCGGTCACCCCCATCATCGTCGCCCGTGCGCTCCGTGCCGCCGTCGGACTGTCGGCCCGACGAGGCTCGCCCTCCGGGCTCACCGCCATCCGTCCGGAACGGAAGCGAGCCCCCCTCTCGACGGGCGAGCATGACAGCGGCGGCCAGCGCCGCCACCAGCACGAGGTCGATGATCTCGAACGTCACGAGGAACCCCTCGGAGGGGAACGCCCCGGCGTCGAGGTTGAACATCGCGTAGCCGATGGCGGCGGTGATGGAGCCGTCGCCGGGGAAGCCGGTGGCGCCCCCGAACTCCGCCGTGAGGAACACGGCGGACATGACGGCGAACAGGACGAGCGACAGCAGGCCGACGACCTGCCGACTGTTTCGCTCCAGTCGTGGGCGACTGGTCATTGGCCGACCACCTCCGTGTCGGCCCCTTGCTCGCGGACCAGCATCACGGCGAACGTGATGAGGACGAGTACCCCACCGACGTACACCAGGATCTGCATCGCCGCGAGGAACTCGGCGCGCAGCATGACGAAGTGGACCGCGACGCTGACCAGCGCCACCCCGAGGAGGAGTGCCGCGTGCCAGATGTCGCGGACCAACACGACGCCCAGCGCGCTCCCCACGGTCACGAGGGCGAACAGCGCGAACGCCAGTGTCTCTGCTAGTGCCATTGTCGTTCCCTTATCCAGAACGGCTTTGAAACTTGCCATCCGCGGGCGCGTGCGTATGTTCTCTCGGAAGTGCCGTATCACCGCCCCAGGTGCGAGAAATCGCCGCCTCGGCCCGGGCCAGGCGTGGCTCCCGCCTCGGCTCCGTCGGCGACCCGTGATGACCAGAGGTGACCAGAAGTGACCTGACTCGGGAGCCGTGGGAATCATGTCGACGGGCCGACCATCGGCCACCCGTGCGAACGACCCTCCACCTGACCTACGACCATCCGACGCCTCTCCCCGAGTCGTTCGAGGGCGACGACATCCGGATGCCGCCCGCGCTCGTCCGGCGGCTGGTCAGCGAGTACACCGAGCACGGCGACCGGCTCCTCGACCCCTTCGCCGGCTTCGGGACCACGCTCGCGGTCGCGGAGCGGCTCGACCGCAAGGCCTGGGGCATCGAGTACGACCCCGACCGCGTGGCCTATGCGCGTGACCGTCTCGAGCACCCCGACCGCCTCCACCACGGGACGGCCACCGACATCCCCGACGACGTCCCGACACTCGACTGCGTGCTCACCTCGCCACCGTTCATGCACGAGTCCGATACTCGCGACCCGCTGCAGAACTACGTCGGTGAGAGCGACTACGAGACGTATCTCGATGACCTCGCGGCCGTGTTCTCGGACCTCGGAGCCCGTTTCCACCGGGACGGAACGCTGCTAATCGAGGTCGCGAACCTGAAACACGACGGCCGGACGACGACGTTCGCGTGGGACCTCGTGGAAACGATTCGGGCCCTCCCGCGCTTCCGGTTCACCGGCGAACTCGTCGTCGCCTGGGACGGTGAAGCAGCGGCCGATGGCGTCTACGGCTACGGCTACGACCACAGCTACGTGCTGGGCTTCGAGTCCGATATCGCCTGAATCCGGGCGACCGTGGCGAACCGAAGTGGGTGAGTGTTCGGTCGCTGAGGGATGTCGGTCGACAGCGCTGTCCGGACGGTAGCTGGTCGCGCTGCGTGGTCGGTTCGTCACCTCTGGCCTACGGGTCCTGCCAGCCCGATTAAAACGGCCGACATACACGGCAGAAACGGCTTGCCGTGGTCATCTGTCCGCCGAAGCGATGCGAACGACGGCCGTTCTCGTCTGCTGTCTGGTCGTACTGTCGGGATGCAGCGGGCTGACAGGTGGCGGGGAGTACCCACCGGGAACGAACGAGACGCACGTCAACGAAACCGCGCTGGTGATCGGACACCAGTCCGCGCTGGACAACCGGAGCTACACGGTCGTCTCTCGGGTGAACGTGAGCCTGGAGCGGACCCCGGAGAACGTGACGCTACCCCCACGCCAGGGCCGGACGGAGGTCCGTATCGGTACTGGTGGAACCCCGTACCACTCCATCGAGACGCGGGGGAACCGAACCTCGGAGCTGTTCATCGCCAACGGCACGGTCTACCGTCGTGTGGAGACGCCCGACGACGTGGCCTATCGCGTGTTCGAACCCGGAACCCGCGGACCGACGAACGAGACACTCGGCGCCCCGAACGGGCTGGAACTGCTGGCCGCGCCACCGGACCCGAACTACACCTTCGTCAGCCGGGAGGGTGGACTACTGAGTGAGACCGTGTACGTGTTCCGGGCCGAGAGCACCGGGTTCCCGGGGGAGCCCGGCGCCGGGTCGGAGACCAACTTCACCGCGACGCTCCGGGTGACCGGCGACGGCGCCGTCCGGTCCTACGAGGACTCCATCGCCCTCGGCGAGGGGTCGATGAACCGGACGTTCCGGGTGACGGACATCGGGTCGACGTCGGTGCCCGAACCCGATTGGCTGGACGCGGCACGGGCGAACGCGACCGCGCGGTGAGTCAGTTGCAGTCGCCCGAGACGACGGTACCGTCAGTGATATGAAAATTTGACCGATACGACCATCATAAATCCATAATGTTCAGCTTTTATGATTTATTTTAATAATAGGTGGTTTCTGACCCATCCTGCATACCGCGCCGCAGGCGCGGTTTCACCGGCCGGAGCGCAGCGAGGGGCGGCGTTTTTTCTGAACGTTTTTTGCGGCGAGCGGTGACCGCAGACGGCCGTTCGGGAGAGCGAAGCTCTCCCGCAGCCCATCAGAGATCTTCGATTCCTGAGGACGGCGAAGCCGGCCGGCAAGGCCACCCGAGCCGTCAAAAAAGCTCGCGGGGAAGAAGCTCTACTGGTAGTCGATCTCGCCCTCGCCCTCACCGATCCACGCACCGCGGTCCGGTTCGCGGGACGCGAGCGGGTCGATGTCCTTGTACCAGGGGACGTTCTTCAGCTCCTCCATCGAGTAGGCGAGGTCGTCCTTGGTATCGCCCGTGAACTCGAAGTTCTGGGTGAGCAGGATGGCGTCGACGGGGCAGACCTCCTCACAGAGCCGGCAGTAGATGCACTGGCCGATGTGGAGGTTGTACTGCTCGCCGTTGCGCTGCTCGTCCGTGACGATCTGGATGGTGTCGTTCGGACAGACGTTCTCGCACTGGCGGCACCAGATGCACCGCTCCTGGGAGAACTTGTGGACGCCGCGGAAGCGCGGCGACACTTCGGGTGTTTCTTCTGGGTACGCGACGGTGAACGTCTCGCCGTCGAGCGCGTGCTTCATCGTCGTGGCCATGGATTTGAGGACGCCGATCATTGTTCTGTCTTAGACGGTGATTCCCACGATAACGGCCGTGAGGACGAGGTTGGCGAACGACAGCACGAGCATCCCCTTCCAGCCGATCTCGATGAGCTGGTCGATGCGAACCCGGGGGACCGCCGAGCGGGTCCACTGGGTGAACAGGTAGACCGCGACCATCTTGATGACGAACCAGACGATGCCGGGCAGGACGGGCCCGGCCGGGCCGCCGAGGAAGATGGTCGCGATGATGGCGCCGCCGAGGAAGATGTGGATGAACTCCGAGAGGTAGCAGAGCACGAAGTAGACCGAGGAGTACTCCGTCTGCCACCCGGCGACGATCTCAGTGGGTGCCTCCGGGATGTCGAACGGGTTCCGCCCGACCTCCGCGAGGTTCGCGGCCATGAACAGGACGAACGCGAACGGGTTGACGAAGGCGTACCACGAGGGGATGTCGATGCCTGCGACCGAGACGAGCGTCGCGGTCTGTGCCTCGACGATGCCGCTCATCTGGAGCGTGCCGGCGAAGATGACCACCGACGCCGCCGTGATGATGAGCGGGATCTCGTAGGCGAGGTTCTGTGCGACCGCTCGTAGCCCGCCGAGCAGCGAGTACTTGTTGTTCGACGAGTAGCCGGCCATCACCAGCCCGACGCTGGCGATGGAGGCGACCGCGAAGACGTACGCCAGGCCGACCTCGGGGTCGGCGATCTGCAGGCCGTTCCCCATCGGGATGACCGCGAAGCCCAGCAGCGCGGAGCCAGCCATGACGATGGGCGCGATGTCCCACGCCGGGCGGTCGACGCCCTCGGGGACGATGAGCTCCTTCGACAGGAGCCGGACGGCGTCGGCCACGATGATGAGCAGGCCGTACGGACCGTGCCGGTTGACCGCGATGCGGTCCGTGAACGCGGCCGTGATCTTCCGCTTGCCCCAGATACCCGACACCGCGACTAGGCCCAGCAGCGCCGCGGCGACGACCGACGAGGCGATGAGCGCCGCGATGAACTCGAACGCCGGGCCATCGGGCAGGCCCAGCAGGTTCTTGAGCATCGTCGGCAGGGGCGTGCCACCCTGTAGTGCGACCGTCGGGAGCGAGGCGCTCACCGGTCCACCTCCCCGAGGACGATGTCCAGCGAGCCCAGCGACGCGATGAGGTCGGGGATGTACTCACCCTCGCTCATCTCGGGCAGGGTCTGCAGGTTCGAGAAGCACGGCGACCGGATCTTGAACCGTGCCGGCGTGCTGGTCCCGTCCGAGCGGATGTAGATGCCGAGTTCGCCCTTCGCACCCTCGACCGAGCGGTAGATCTCCGTGTCCGGCTCGGGCTTGAGCGTCCGGGGAACGTTCGACTGGATGGTGCGCTCCTCCTCGGGCCAGTCCTCGAGCAGGTCGACGCACTGCTGGATGATCTTCGCGGACTCCTCGACCTCCTGCATCCGGACGAGGACGCGTGCGTAGTTGTCACAGCCGTCCTCGGTCACGACATCCCAGTCGAGTTCGTCGTAGTAGCCGTACGGGTCGTCGCGCCGGAGGTCGTAGTCGATGCCGGAGCCACGGGCGACCGGCCCGGTGGCACCGTACTGCTTGGCGACCTCGGGCTCGAGGACGCCGGTGTCGACACACCGCATCTGGAAGATCTCGTTCGACGTGATGAGGTTGTGGTACTCCTCCAGGCGCTCCGGGAGGTCGTCCAGCAGGTCGCGGGTCTTCTCGAAGAACTCCTCGCGGGGCTCGGGCAGGTCCCACGCGACGCCACCCAGCCGGAGGTAGTTGAACATGAGCCGCTGGCCGGTCAGGTCCTCCAGCAGGTTCTGCATGTTCTCGCGGTCCTGCATCGCGTACATGAAGATGGCCGTGAAGTCGCCGTAGACGTCCAGCGCGAACGTGGCGACCGCGAGCATGTGGCTCGCGATGCGGCACATCTCCGCGGACATGGTCCGGATGACCTGTGCGTACTCGGGCACGTCGATGTCCGCGAGGTCCTCGGCCGTGCGGGCGTACGCCCACTCGTTGAGGATGCCGGCCGAGATGTAGTCCCAGCGGTCGGGGTACGGCATGATCTGGTGCCGGTAGTTCCCCTGCTGGCAGAGCTGCTCCTCGCACCGGTGGAGGTAGCCGATGTCGGACTCCACGTCGGCGACCGTCTCCCCGTCCAGCGTCGTCTTCAGGTGGAGGACGCCGTGGGTGGCGGGGTGGTGGGGACCGATGTTGAGGAACATCGTGTCCGAGTTCTCGCCGCCCCGGTAGTCGTCCTGCAGCGGGTTGGCGTGCTCGCGGAGGCTGACGACCTGGGGCTGCTCCTGGTTGTAGTCCTTGCGCAGCGGGTGGCCCTGCCACGTCTCCGGCAGGAGGATACGGCGCATGTCCGGGTGGTCGTCGTACTCGATGCCGACGAGGTCGTACGCCTCGCGCTCGTGCCAATCGGCGGTCCGGTACGCCGCGTTCCCGGACTGGCTGACCGGGTCGTCGCGCGAGGTGGGGACGACGACGCCGACCTCCTGGGTCGGGTCGTCGTACTTCCGGAGGTGGTAGATGGACTCGTAGCGGTCCTCGTACTCCTGTGCGGTGACACAGGAGCAGTGGTCGAAGCCGGCCTCGTCGCGGAGCGTGATGAGCGCCTCCGCCACGTCGTCCGGCCGGACCACGAACGCCTCGGCGTTGATGTGGGACTCGCGGCCGATGGCCAGGTCGCCCAGCAGCGCCTCCAGCGCGTCGTAGTCGAGGCCGTCGTCGGTCTCGCCGACCGGTGCCGCGTCGGCCTCGGGTTTGGTTGGGTCTTCCAGGCTCATGGTATCAGGGCGAGTCCGCCCAGTTGTAGCGCATGACGAGGTCATCCTCGTCTATCTGGTCGGCGAGGTGCTGTACGAGTTCGTCGCCCTCGAGGTCGCCGAACTGCTCCAGTTCGTACGGCTTCACGGTGACGGGCGCGCTCTCGCCGTTGGCGATGCGCTCCTGGAGCTTGGCGACGCCGTAGACCAGCGCCTCCGGGCGCGGCGGGCAGCCGGGGACGTGGATGTCCACCGGGATGACCTCCTCGGCGCCCTTGATGACGTTGTAGCCCTCCTGGAAGGGACCGCCGGAGATGGTACACGAGCCCATCCCGACGACGAACTTCGGCTCGGGCATCTGGTCGTAGACGCGCTTCATCCGCGGGGCGAACTTCGAGACGATGGTCCCCGGCACGATGATGACGTCCGCCTGTCGTGGGGACGCCCGGGGCACGCCGGCCCCGAAGCGGTCGAGGTCGTGCTTGACCGCGTAGGTGTGCATCATCTCGATGCTGCAGCAGGCGATGCCGAACTGCAGCATGAACATCGAGGAGCCCCGGACCCAGTTCATGAACTTGTCGAACTTGGTGAGGATGAACGGGGTGGAGCCGAACGCCTCGCGGAGCTTCGAGTTGAAGCGTGAGTCGACGCCGTCGCCCATGCGGGCCTCCTGCGTCGACTCGATCGGTGTTGTGTTGTCGGAACTCATTGGTTTAGTCAGCTGATCGTCCGGTTTCGGCCCGCGGGCTCGCGACCCAGCGGACGGCGCCGTTGCGCCACGCCCAGGCGAGTCCGATAACCAGGACACCGATGAAGACCAGCATCGGCAGCAGCGCGCTCGCCAGGCCGAACTGGCTCACGGCGTCCCGGTAGATGACCGTCCACGGGAAGATGAGGACGGTCTCGATGTCGAAGATGACGAACAACAGCGCGACCATGTAGTACTGGATGTTGAAGCGGATGCGCGTGTTGCCCGTCGGGATCTCACCGGACTCGTAGACGGCTCGTTTTCCCTGCTCGGGGACGCTCGGGCGGATGAGCGCGGAAGCGGCGATCATCGTCAGGGGGATCGCCACCCCCACGACCGCTAGCGCCCCGATAGCGATCCATGGATTGCTCACGACTATCACTGGCGGCTAAGGAACCCCCGTACATAAGAGTTGATAACGCCGCCTTCGGCGGAATCACGGGCCTCAACCGCGGAATCAGTGGTCCCGTGGAACGGCCCATGCAGCCCCGGGAACCACCCGTTCACTCGCGCTCGGCCCGGAACCTGGCGGTCCCCGACTCGTGGAGGTCCCGGGAGACCTCCCCCACACCCTGCTGCAGGCGCTCGTGGTAGTCGACGAGGCGGTCGCGCAACTCGTCGTGTTCACGGGCCAGCGTCTGGACCGCCGACAGGGCCGCGTTGAACGACTTGCCCGCGTCCACGGCTACGATGGGTGCGCCCGTCGGCATCCCCAGCACGCTGCTCACCGATTTCTCCTGGACCGGCACGCCGACCACGGGGAGCGGGTACGCGAGGCTGGCGGTCATGTTCGGCAGGTCCGCGCTCTTGCCGCCCGCCCCTGCGATGACGACATCCAGGCCGCGGTCCTCGGCGGTCTCGGCGTATGAGTACATCAGTTCCGGCGTCCGGTGGGCGCTGACGACGTAGGTCTCGAACGTGTAGCGGGCCTCGGGCGGGTTCTCGACGTCTGTCACCTCCTCGAAGCCGAGTTCGGTCAGGGCCTCGTAGGCGCCGTACATCGTATCGAGGTCGGAATCGGACCCCATCACGATGCCGACCTCCGGGGTCGCCTCGGTCGGTCGGTCCCGTTCTGCCTCGGCGTGGAGGTCGTCGATGAGCGACTGCACGGACTCCGGTGTAGTCATACACGCTCCCGCGAGCGGGTGGCCCCTGTCGTTTGCGGTCCGCAACCGGGGGGCGGCAGACGAGCGTCGGACGCACCCCCCGGAAATATACTGCTGGGACTCCCCCCGAGACGGTATGGGAACCGCCACCACGAACGAGCAGGAGGGCGCGGAGGAGGGGGTGGCGGGTGACGACGTATCGGGCCACGACCACGAGACGGAGAGGCCAGCACATCCCTGGTTCGCGCGCCTGTACGACCCGGTGATGCGCGCCTCCGAGGAGAAGCTGTTCCCACCACACCGGGAGTATCTCGCCCGTGACCTCTCGGGGGACGTGCTCGACCTCGGGGCGGGCACCGGGGCGATGCTGCCCTACTACGAGACGGCCATCCAGTCGGGTGCGGCGACCGTGACGGTCCTCGAACCGGACCCGCACATGCGCGAACGGGCCGTCGCCGAGGCCCGGCGCCTGGACCTCGACGTGCGAGTGAGCGACGCACGGGCGGAGGCGCTCCCGTTCCCGGACGACTCGTTCGACGTGGTGGTCGCCTCGATGGTCTTCTGCACGATTCCGGACCCGGAGGCGGCGCTCGACGAGGCAGCCCGGGTACTCCGCCCCGGCGGGGAGTTCCGGTTCCTCGAACACGTCGCGGAGGAGGGCTGGCGACGCTTCGCCC
The DNA here is from genome assembly GCF_024298885.1 of Haloglomus halophilum. Taxonomy (GTDB): domain Archaea; phylum Halobacteriota; class Halobacteria; order Halobacteriales; family Haloarculaceae; genus Haloglomus; species Haloglomus halophilum. The sequence continues at coordinate 3,579,614 of NZ_CP101166.1, read as the reverse complement.
AGCGCGCGCTCGCGCCGCTCTGGAGCCGGCTCGCGGGGGGCTGTCGGCTCACCCGCCACACGGGCGACCAGTTCGGCGAGCACGACGCGTTCACCGTGGCCGACATCGAGCGCCGACACCTCGGCGTCTTCCCGGTCCGGCCGTTCGTCCGGGGGACGCTGGAGCGGCGCGACTCCATCGAGGAGATGGGCGCCGACCCCTCGGTCCGGGAACGCGTCCGGGAGGCAGTCGATGCAGCGCGGAGTCGGCTGGACCGTTGATAGGGCGCCGGGAGAAACCGGCAGAAACGCTAAACAACGGGCCGAAACGGGCGAATCGTTGTCGGTGACACAAGGTTTAATCCCGACGCCTCAGATTGCGGGACGTTACATGGTCATTCCGACGCCAGACAGCGGCGTGCTGAAGCGCATCTACGCGAACCTGGTCGGCTCGGGGGGGCGGTTCTCCCTTGATATCCCGGACCGGATCCTGCAGCGGCTCTACACCTACGGGAGTCTGAAGGATACGGACCGCGGGGCCGAATTCGAGATAAAGAACCGGCTCCAGGACGCGAAGGTGACAGGCGTCTCCCGGGTCGTCATCAACCGACAGCGGATCGACCTCGAGGACGTCCGTGTCGTGACAGCCGACGAGAAGGAGTACACGCTCGACGAGATCGACGAGGACCAGCCCATCAACTTCCCCGTGGGGCGGACCGTCGTCATCGTCATCGAGGGGGTGGACCTGAGCACGGGCGAACACGAGATCGATATCGACTTCCAGGCCGACCCGTTCGGCGAGCTCACGCTGGAGGTCACCGACACCATCCGCGACGAGGAGACGGTCGGCGGCATCCCGCGCGACGACGAGGACAACTACTCCGAGTCCGCCATCGCGGAGCGCCACGAGTACCTCGAGGAGACGACCGGCGTCGACCTCGAACACGTCCCGGAGAACTCCTTCGACCCCCACGAGACCGAGGGGAACGTCGAGAACTTCATCGGCGTCGCCCAGATGCCGCTCGGCGTCGCCGGCCCCGTCCAGGTCAACGGCGAGCACGCCGACGGCGAGTACCCCATCCCGCTCGCGACGACGGAGGGGACCCTCGTCGCCTCGTACTCGCGCGGGATGAAGGCCATCAACCTCTCGGGCGGCGCGAAGACGACCGTCGTCGACGACAACATGAATCGGGCGCCGGTGTTCGTCTTCGAGGACGCCCGCAACGCGCGTGACTTCCGCGACTGGGTGTTCGAGCACATTGACACCATCCGGGAGAAGGCGGAAGCCACCTCGTCGGTCGCCGAGCTCGTGCGCATCGAGGACTACATGACGAACAACCACGTCCACCTCCGGTTCGACTACACCACGGGCGACGCCGCCGGCCAGAACATGGTCGGCAAGGCGACGTTCGCGGCGTGTAACTGGATGCTCTCGGAGTACTCGGGCTACGTGGAGAACTTCTACCTGGAGGGCAACTTCGCGACGGACAAGAAGGCCTCCAAGATCAACGACCTGCAGACCCGTGGCAAGCGGGTCACCGCCGAGACCACGCTCTCGGAGCAGACCATGCTCCACCACCTCGGCGTCGAGCCCAGCGCCATCCACCACCACGGTCAGGTCGCCACGCTCGGCTCGTTCTTCTCGGGCGCGAACACCAACGGCGCGCACCCGGCCAACGGGCTCGCCTCGCTGTTCATCGCCTGTGGCCAGGACGAGGCCAACGTCGCGGAGTCCTCCGCGGCGATGGTCAACACCACGCTACTCGACGACAACTCGCTGCACGTCTCCGTCACCATCCCGTCGCTCATCGTCGCGACGTACGGTGGCGGGACGGGGCTGCCGACCCAGCGGGAGTGTCTCTCGATGCTCGACTGTGACGGCGCCGGCAACGTGAACAAGTTCGCCGAGATCGCGGCCGCGACCGTCCTCGCGGGCGAGCTGTCGCTGGCCTCGGCCATCTCGGCGTCGGACTGGGTCACCAGCCACGACGAGCTCGGTCGGAACCGGTAGGCAATCGACCGCCGTGGGGTGGGAACGCATCCCGACCCCCCAGGAAGCACTTATCCCTGCATCGCCTCGGGTCACGTATGAGCCGGAGCCCTCCATCCAGCGACGACCGGCGTGACGCCGCCGAGGCCGCGGTCGAGCAGGTCAGGCGTACCCTGGCCGTCCGGAACCGCCCGCCCGTCCGGAACCGCTCAGCCGACCGCAACGAGGAGTGACCGCCCAGGAACCTCCTGCAGCTCGACCGCCGGTACGAGCATCGAGCCGCGACCCGGAGACGCCCCGGTAGTCAGCGCTCGACCTCTACGTCGTCCCAGAACATGTGGCAGGACTCCGCTCGCCAGCCCTGCTCCATGGTGAACCCGGCGAGGCGAATGACCTCGATGTCGGTACCGACCGCGAGCGTGGCGTCCGTGGTCTCCGCGGTCCCGGACTGCTGGTCGGTGAACGTGACCGACGCGGTGCCGGCCTCCCAGTCGAGGGCGACCGTGGTCCGGACCCAGCGGTCGTAGCCGTCCCCGTCGTACAGCTCGGTGGTGCCGTCCCCGTCCTCGACGAACCACGTCGGGTTGTCGGTACCGACGCTCAGTTCGACCTCGCCGTCGCTGTTCACCAGCCGCAGGCCGCCGCCGAAACTCGCCGCCCGCTCGTACCAGTAGTGGTCGACCCGGGTCGGCTGTTGTCCACCGGCGAGGCGCTCGGGCGTCGCCGTCGCGAGCGTCCCGATGTAGTCGCCGGTGTCCGGACCGCCGGCCGTGATGCCGCCACTGTACGTCCCGGCGTACGCGACGTCGTCCCGCTGGCCCCACTCCTCGCGCTCGACGGTCCACGCCGCGAGGTCGCCCTCGAACCCGTACGTTCCGTCATCGTCCACTGCTGTCGTCTCCTCGGCTTCGGGCGTGGCGGTCGGCGTCCCCGGCGCCCGGAGCATCGGTGCCGGGTCGTCGATCTCGTAGACCTGGAAGCGACCGGACTCCATCACGAGCTGGAACCGGGTCGTGAACTCCGAGGTCGACCCGTCCCGGTCGCGCAGTTCGAGGCGGACCTGTACCACCACGCTCGACCCCGCCCTGGCGACCCCCTGCGGCGTGATAGTCGGCAGGTCGTAGCGCGCCAGCAGCTCCGGCCCGACACGCTCTTTCACCGGTGACCCCCGGGAGAGCGTCGCCTGCAGCGCCTCGTAGTCGTCGGTGTTGTAGGCGGCGGCGAAGCGGGCGACGACATCGAACGCACGCTGGCCGAGGCTCCTGGTCTCCGTTCCGGTCGCGGTCTCCGTGCCGTCCCGCCTGCGCTCCACCTCCCCCTCCAGACCGGGAGCCGAGGGGTCGGAACCGCCCAGCGGTCCGCCGCCGCGGAGGCGGCTACAGCCGGCCAGCAGGCTCGCCGCGATGCTACCGAGAACCGCCCGTCGTCCACGTCGCCGCTCCGACATACCGGTGACTTACCCGGGGGGCGCAAAAGTGTCGCGTCCACCGTGGGCGGTGATGGCACATCGTCGTCGGTCCGGATGTCGCCCGGTCGTGGCTCACCACAGCCCGCGGCGGGCTCGAGTCGACCTCAGAGCCCCGGGCTCGTCCCGAGGACGTACTCCGTGCTCGTGGTCCCGGAGACGGGGACGTACCCGTCGTCGGTGGCCGTGGAGCTGACCTCGACGGGGCCGAGGTCGTACGCACCGGCGGACGCGGGCGCCTCCACGAAGAAGGTGAACGTGACCGACTCGTCGGGGGCGGTGGCCTCGCTCACCGCGGCGGGGTCGAACCGGACGGCGTCGTTCCCATCGACCGTCGTCGCGGTGACGCCCTCGCCCGTGCCGACCACGGACCAGTCGGCAGGGAGTACCTCGCGGGCCGCGTCCACGTCGTGTGACAGCGTCTCGACCGTCACCTCGACCTGGTTGGTGCCGCCAGGGGTGAAGAGCTGCCCGTCGTCGACCCGGCTCCCGGACGCCGAGAAGGGCGTGCTGTCGACCGAGCCGTCGCCACGGAGCGCCCCGGTGACGCTCTCCATGGTCGCCGGCTCGAAATCGAGGCCGGCCGGCGGGAACGCCTCCAGCGCCGCCAGGTAGAACAGGCTCTGCTCCCAGATGTGGGGCTGGCCCTGGATGGAGCGGACCTCGCGGTCGTCGCCCTCGCCGTAGATACGCCAGAACTCGCCCATGACGTGGGTGTCCTCGGAGGCGTGCTGGGTCGCCATCCAGCGGACGCTGTCCCGGATCAGCGAGAGGCTCCGGGGCTCGTCCTCGCCACGTCGGGCCTTCGCCAGTGGGATGATCGCCTTCGCGTCGTACCCCCCGTTGTCCACCTCGCCGGCCTCGGGCTCCTTGACGAGCTTCGCCACACCGCGACCGTCCGTCGTCATGTGGGACTGGATGCGAGGGTGGTCGAACGGGTTGTCCACCTGTGGCCGGTCCCGTATCTCGGCGTCCGGGTCCGTCGGGTCGGCCTCGGGGTCCGCGTACGGGGTGAACCCGAGCGGCCAGGTGGTCTCGCCGTACGGGAAGCCGTTGGCCCCGCAGCCGTAACAGCCGTTCCCCGTCTCGTACAGCTCACGGTCGATCGCCCGGCCCAGCTCGTGCATCCGTTCCTCGTAGCGGGCCGCATCGTCCTCGTGGCCCAGCACGCGGGCGGCCTGGGTCGCCGACTTCAGTCCCTGCCAGAACGGGACGGCCCCGTTGACCGTCTGCCGGGTCGGCTGGGTCGGTCGGTCGTCCTCGAAGCCGCCACACTGGAGCCCGTTCCGGGGGTCCCGGCACGCGACCATCAGGTCGGCGGCCCGGCGGATGGCCGGATACACCGACCGGAGGTAGGACTCGTCGCCGGTCACCTCGTAGTGGTCGTACATCGTCCAGACCATGAACCCGGTCGTGTCGGTCTGGTAGGGGATTGGGCCACCGGGGATGCCGTCCCCGTAGTAGTTCATGTTCCAGCTTCCCGGGAGGGTGTTGAGCGACGAGAGCTGCCCGGGGTCGGTGGCGGCCAGCGGGTTGCCACCCGCGACCTCGTCGGCGGCCCGCTGCTGGACGCTGGCGTACCAGCGGTTGCGCTTCTCCACCCAGTCGTGCAGCCCGATCAGGTCGAGGACGTAGTTGAAGAAGGCGCCGTCACGGGGCCAGTCCTCACCGTACGGGGGCTGGGTCGTGATGGAGGCGACGATGGCACCGGATTCGGGGTCGTACGCCGTCACCATCGATATCAGCGCGCGCCGGGCGGTCGACTCGATGGCCGAGGCGGCCGCCTCGTCGTGGACCCGGGCGGCAGTGTTCCGGTTCGGCAGCGGCGCGTCGCCGAGCAGGTCGTCCAGCCAGTCCTCCTTCTCCACTCGAATCTCCTCGAACGAGCGGTTGCGGGCGGTTCCGAGGGCACTCCCCGCCTCGGCCTCGTCGGCGCCCGCCGCGAACAGCACCGTCTCCGACGCAGTCGCCCGACCGTTACCGGGACCGAACGACAGCGTCGTCGCCAGCGCACTGGTCGCCTGCCCGACGTACTGGTCGTTGCCCGACAGGGTGCCGGACGCGGCGTCGTCGTAGGCGTCGCGGGTCGGACCCGCCTGACCGGTTGGCTCGGCCGCGGGGTCGTAGGCGTCGCCGCCGACCTGATGGCCGGTCGACGCACCCGCGAAGCCGACCGCGAGCGCCACTGAACTCTGCTCCCCGGTGGACTGGTCAACACCGGTGCGGTCGTGGACCACGGCATCCAGCCGGTCGACGTACCGTGCACGGTGGGCGTTGTCCTCCTCCAGACACCAGTCCTGGATGGGGTACTGGGGGAACTTCCCGACGACGAGCCCGAGGTTCTCGAACGCCAGCAGCTTCGCGCCCTCGACCGGCGAGTCCGGTCGCCGCGTCACCTCGACGTGCCGGGCCAACACGTCGTCGTCCCTGGCGGCGACGGTGTGGACCGCCACCTCAAGCCCGAGGTCGTCGTGGACGTACTCCGTGACGATCTCGTCGGAGTAGTCGACCGAGCGCTCCCGGTCGTTCCGGTAGGCCTGCTCGATGTCGGGCCAGTCCCGGAGCCAGGTCGTCTCGAACCCGTCCCCGGTGTCGACCGCGAGCCCGAGGAACGCGCCCTGATTGGGCGCGACGGTGATGTCGTCGGGGTTCGCGGCGTCGCGACCCTCCGCGAAGTACTTCAGCTGTTCGTAGAACGACGGCCGCGGCCACCGGAGGACCGTCATCGTCCCCTCGTGGTTGGTCGCGACCGCGAGGCTCCCGTTGGCGGTCTGGGCGTTCACGTCCGTCGGTCCGTAGAGGGGCCGCTCCTGCGGCTGGACACAGCGCGGCTTCGACGTGAGCCGCTGGGGCACCGACCCGCTCTCGAAGTCGGAGCCGACCGGGTACAGCCGTGCCCGCCGGGACCCCGCAGCGCGGTTCCGGAGGATGTCGGCGCCGCTCAGTTCACTGTCGGTCGTCGTGCTCCCGAGCCCACCACGGACCACACCCGGGAACGCGCTCGCACCCACGCCGGCGCCCATCGCCCCGAGGAGGCGCCGCCGCGAGAACCCGTTCGAATCATCGTCCACACCATCGTCCCGATCTGTCATCACCAGCAACTCAATCTACAACAGTAACCGAGTTGTGCAGTTCATACACCGTTGTTTTTATCAGACGGGCTAGGCAGGGAGTGTCACCCGAGCCGGTCGCGTACCGTCCGTTCAGTCGTCACAGGGCTGATTCGGGGCTGTTTTCGCCGTCGAGTCGTCCCGTGTTCGGCGGCGGCGGAGCCGTGCCACCTCCTCGCGGATGACCTCCCGTTCGATGAGCACGAAGCCGAGGACGACCACGGGGAAGCCGACGGCCGTCCAGACCGAGAGCACCTCGTCCAGCAGGAGCCAGCCCATGAACGCGGCGAACACGGGGACGGCGTAGGCGACGAGGTTGGCGCGGACGGGGCCGACGCGCCCGATGAGGCCGAAGTAGATGGGATACGCGACCGCCGTCGAGGGGATGGCAACGGCGAGGACGCTGAGGGCGACGGGCCAGCCGAGCGAGGCCAGCGGCGGGACGGCCTCGGCGACCGCGGCGCTGCTCGCGTGCAGGAGGAGTGCGCCGCCGGCCATCGCCCACGCCGTGAGCGGGACGCTGTCCATACGGGGCTCGACCCACTGCAGGCCGACGCTCCCGAGCGCCACGGCAGCGGCGGCTCCGAGAACGAGCACCTGTCCGAGTGCGCTCCCACCGGTCAGCGAGGCGGGCGAGGGCTGGACGATGATGACGACGCCGCCGAGCGCGACGGCGATGCCGAGCGCGCCGAGCGGCGCGAGGCGCTGCTTCAGGAGCCACCACGCGAACAGCGGCGCCAGCACGGGGTTCAGCCCGTACATGACCGAGGCGGCGGCGGTCGTGGTCGACCCCTGCCCCAGGAACAGGAGCGCGTTGTTGGCGGCGATGAGCAGCGCCGCGGCGACGCCGATGCCGAACAGGTCGCCACGGGTCCGTGGGAGCCACGTCTCGCGGGGGCGGGTCAGCGCCACGACGGCGAGCAGGACGACCGCGGCGATGTCGAACCGGAGCGCCGCGAAGAACAGCGGCGGCAGCGCCGCGAGTCCGGACTTGATGGCGACGAACGAACCGCCGAACAGCGCCGCGAGGAAGGCGAACAGCGCCGCATCGCGGTAGCGTGCGGGGACAGAGAGAGCGGGCAGCGACATTACCTGCAGTAGGGCCGGAAATGCGAAGAAGCCTGCGCGAGACGTGATGGCACGGGCCTCTCGTGCCGAACACGGGCCGTGGCCCACCCGGGGGTCAGGCGCCCTGTTCGAGTTCCTCGTACCGCTCCCGGAACGCCGCCTCGCAGGACTCACAGCAGAAGGCGCGCTGGGTCCCACCCACCTCAGAGAGGACGCCCTCGCCGGTGACCGTGTTGCCACACTGGACACAGTCGATGCCGATGGTGGCGTCCCCGAGCGCCGGGGTCCACTCCGCGTCGGCCAGCAGGTCCACCGTCAGCCCCTCGACGGCGTCGAGATCGAGCGCCCCGGCGAGGTAGTTGCGGACCTCGCCGTCCGGGGCCGCCATCGACGCGATGACCCGCCCGTCGGCGGTCTCGAAGACGTGCTCGACGCCGTCGAGGTCGGCCAGCGCCGCCCGTAGCTCGGAGACGGCGTCCGGCGCGGTCCGGAGCGTCACGAGGACCTGTACGCCGTCCCGGAGCGCGGAGCGGTCGATGTCGACCGTGAACCGCTCGATGACGCCCAGTTCGTGGAGCCGGTCCACGCGGTCGGAGACGGCCGGGGGCGAGAGGTCGACGCGCTCTGCGATGTCGGCGTACGGTCGCCGGGCGTCCTCCAGCAGCAGCCGGAGGATCTTCCTGTCGGTGTCGTCGAGGTCGCGCATCGGTCTTCCCTTCGGTAGAATCACTCCCCGGCCATGCCGTTTTCGGCGGCGCCACCCGCGGGGAAGCGAGCCACAAGGAGAAATAGCCGCTATCCCCCATATCTCAATCATTCCGAAATTGCTGCCGTAACTCCGAGGATTATCTACGAGATGGTGATGTATTCGGAATCCTTGTTGAGCGCGAGGTTCGTCGCGATCTCGGCGTTCCGGACGGCGTACTGTGCGGTCTGTCCCAGCGACACCAGCACCTCGCGGACCTGGAGGAGGTCCTCGTTGGGCATCTCGTCGAGATCGTTGAGTATCTCCCGCTCGCGGTCCTCGATCTGGTGGAACAGCTCCCGGACCTCGATGGCGATGTCGTAATCCCGCTGGACGGCCGCCTCGACGCCCTTCTCGGTTATCTCGTTGACATCGTCCGTGAAGTCACGGATGCGGCGCATCGTCGCCTGGTCGACCTGCAGGGAGTGGCCCTCGGCCTCGAGGACGATCTCCGCGATGTCCTCGGCGTTGTCCGCGGTCAGCTCGAGGTTCTTCGCGATGGAGCGGTAGCCGATGAGCGGGAAGCCACCCTCCAGCCCGACCGCCCGCGCGAGGTTCGGGTTCTGGTAGGCGGTGAAGATGAGGCGGAGCAGCAGGACGAAGATCTTGTTCGCCTGCCGCTCGCGGTTGAGCGCCCGCTGGGCGAGGTCCGGGTTGCCGTGCGCGAGCGCCTTGATGGCCTCGTTGCGCATCGTGCTGCCCGTCGATTCGAGTCGGGTGAGCAGGTTGTCGAGCGTGAAGTCCTCGGGGTCCACCGAGCAGCGGATGGCGATGCGCTCGGGCGTCTCCTCGATGACGCCCAGCCCCATCAGCTGCGTCTCGGCGTTGTAGACGGCGTTGATGGTGGCCGAGTCGAGGGTGCCGCCCTCCTCGACCTCGACGTGGATGACACGCCGGCCGAGAACGTACTGTGCGAGGATGGCGCGCTCGACCGCGTCGGCGTCGAGTTCCCCCGCGTGGATGACGGCCTCGGACTCCTCCTGCTGGAGGGATTCGGGCATCACCGTCAGCGTCCCCTTCGAGCCGATCCGGAGCGAGACCTCGTCGCCCTTCTCCACGTCCTGTGCCTTCGCCCACTCCGCCGGGAGCGTCATCGCCAGCGTCGAGGGGCCCAGCCGCTGGACCTTCCGGGTTTCCATAGCCGACCCATCGGTCGCAGAGACCTTAATGTTCACTATACAGTATCAGGAACGACCGTGATAGAGGGGTATGGTTATACTCGCGGCAGAATCTTCATCCGTAGCTAAGGGTGAGATGATAGCACGAGCCGGGGCGCCCTACACCACTTCCATCAGCCGGCGCTCGAACTTGCCGACGCGGACGCGCTGCCAGCCTCGGAGTTCCTCGTCGAGGTCCGTATCGCCCGTGTCGACACGGAGGACACCCGTCTCGTCCAGTTTCCGCGAGGAGGCGACGACCGTCACCTCGCACTGGCGGATGACCGGCGGGGAGATCTGCGGGTTCCCGCGGCCGAAGACGAACCCCTGGCCGCCGATGGGTGAGACCACGATCACGTTCTCCTCGCCCAGGTTCTCGAGGATGTCTGACTCCCCGGCGTCCCGGACCAGCACCTCGCCGTCGCGCCACACGTCCACCCCGAGCGGCGAGCCGTCGAAGCCCAGCTCCGTCTTGATGGCGTCCACCGTCGACCCGGGACCGAGAACGTAGGTCGTCCCCTCGCCCTCGCGGATCTCGGCAGCGACGGCCTGGGCCAGCGCCTCGACGGAGCCACCGCCGATCTGCTTCGAGGACTGGAGCTCCTCGCCGACGGGGACGTTCGCGAGCGCCTTCAGGTCCGTCCGGACGTCGCCGCCGCGGTAGGCGTCCTCGTCGATGTCGTTGACCTCGCGGGTCTCCACGCGGTCGAAGGTCGCGGCGAGTCGCCCGGCGGCCCGCGGCGTGACGGCGAACACGGAGGAGTACACCTTCACGCCCGCCGGGACGCCGAGCATCGGTGTGTCGCTGTCGAGTTCGTCGAGCGTCTCGGCCACGTCGACCGCGGTCCCGTCGCCGCCGACGAAGAGGACGAGGTCCACACCGGCGGCGTCGCCGTCAGGGGCGTCCCCGGATACCCCGCCGGTGACGAACGCACGGGTCGCGGCCCGGGTGTCCTCGGCCCCCGTCTCCTCGGGGTCGGCCGGCTGCCCCGCGACGGTCAGCTCCGACGGGTCGAACCCGGCGTCGAGTGCCGGCTCCTCGCCCATCCGGCCGCCCCAGACCACGAGTTCGATGTCGGCGCCCTGCCGGCGGAGGTGTTCGAGGGCCTCGGTCGCGCGGTCGGAGGCACGGGGTTCGGCACCGCGACGGCGGGCCTCCTCGACCTTGTTGTCGGTCCCCTTCAGACCGACCCGACCACCCATGCCTGCGATGGGGTTGACGACGACCCCGACCCGGCGCGTCATGGCCAGCCGTTCGCCCCCCGCCCACTAACCTCCTCCGGGACCGACCACCAGCGGAGTCCACCGGCGGCGCGACCCGCCACCAGCGCGACCGGTCGGGAGCCGTGGCCGCATTGAAGTACCCCGGAGTCGACCCCGCCGGTATGGCACGACGCAGCGTCCTGTTCTCGCCGGGTGACCGGCCGGACCTGATGCGGAAAGCGCCCGACTCCGGCGCCGACGTGGTGGTCTTCGACCTCGAGGACGGCGTGGCGCCCGGGGCGAAGGCCGACGGCCGCGAGGCGGTCAACGATGTCCTGACCGACGACGCGTTCGACCCGGACTGCGAGGTGTGCGTGCGCGTGAACCCGGTCCGGCCGGACCGTGACGTGACCGCGGCGGACCTGAAGGCCGTCCTCGACGGCGACCCGCGACTGGATTCGGTGATGCTCCCGAAGACCGAGCGCGCCGAGGACATCCGCATCCTCGACAACCTGCTCGGGGCGCGCCGCGCGGATGTCCCCATCATCGCGCTGTGCGAGTCGGCGGCGGGCGTCCTCCACGCCGAGGGCATCGCCGCGACCGACCCCGTCGAGGCCATCGCCTTCGGCGCCGAGGACCTCTCGGCGGACATCGGTGCGACCCGCACCCGCGAGGGAACGGAGGTGATTCACGCCCGCGAGCACGTCGTGCTCGCGGCGGGCGCGGCCGACGTGGACGCGCTCGACACCGTGTTCACGGATATCGGCGAGTCCGAGGCGCTGGCCGAGGAGACCGAGTTCGCGCTCGGTCTGGGCTACGACGGGAAGCTGTGCATCCACCCGGCCCAGATACCGGTCGTCAACGACGCGTTCACGCCTGCCGACGACCGCATCGAGTGGGCCCACCGGGTACTCGAGGCGGCCGCCGAGGCCCAGGCCGACGGCGTCGGCGTCTTCCGGGTGGACGACGAGATGATAGATGCACCGCTCATCGCCCGGGCCGAGCAGGTCCGTGACCGCGCGCTCGCGGCCGACGCCTGGCCGGACGAGGGCTGAGCGGGCCGTCTCGGTACGCCTCCCTGGCTACCCGGAGACATGTTCAGAATACACACATATCCTCGGGTGCGCTACCACTCCAGCACGCTTATACTCCGACCGAGTGAGGGAGGCGGTATGTCCGAGGAGGCGAATCCGTTCGAGTCCCTGCAAGAGCAGATTCGGGACGCCGCAGAGTACGTCGACGCGGACGACGGCGTGCTCCGGCGTCTCTCACGCCCGGAACGGGTGCTTGAGACGAACCTGACCATCGAACGCGACGACGGAACGCTGGATACGTTCAGGGCCTACCGGTCACAGTTCAACGGTGACCGCGGCCCGTACAAGGGCGGTATCCGTTATCACCCGGGCGTCGACAAGGACGAGGTGAAGGCGCTCTCCGGCTGGATGGTCTACAAGACCGCCGTCGTCGACATCCCGTACGGCGGCGGGAAGGGCGGTATCGCGGTCGACCCGCGCGACCTCTCGATGGACGAACTGGAGCGGCTCACCCGCTCGTTCGCCAAGGAGCTCCGACCGGTCATCGGCGAGGACCAGGACATCCCCGCGCCGGACGTGAACACCGGCCAGCGGGAGATGAACTGGATCAAGGACACGTACGAGAAACTGGAGAACACCACGGCGCCGGGCGTCATCACCGGGAAGGCCATCGACTCGGGCGGGAGCGAGGGCCGTGTCGAGGCCACCGGCCGCTCCGTGATGCTCACCTCGCGGGAGGCGTTCGACTACCTCGGCAAGCGCATCGAGGGCGCCTCGGTCGCCGTGCAGGGGTACGGGAACGCGGGGTCGGTCGCGGCGAAGCTCCTCGAGTCCGAACTCGGCGCGAACGTGGTCGCCGTCTCCGACTCCTCGGGCGCCGTCTACCACGAGGGCGGGCTCGACGCGGCGGCCGTCCGCGACCACAAGGACGAGACCGGCGCCGTCACGGGCTATGATGGGGCGAAGGAGGAGCTGACCAACGAGGAACTGTTGACCCTCGATGTCGACCTGCTCATCCCGGCCGCACTCGAGAACGCCATCGACGGTGACCTCGCCCACGACGTGCAGGCGGATGTCGTCGTCGAGGCGGCCAACGGCCCGCTCACGCCGGATGCCGACGACGTGCTCACCGAGCGCGGCGTCCACGTCTTCCCGGACATCCTCGCGAACGCCGGCGGCGTGACGGTGTCGTACTTCGAGTGGGTCCAGAACCGCCAGCGCTTCTACTGGGCCGAGGAGAAGGTCAACGAGGAACTCGAACGCCACATCGTGGACGCCTTCGACGGGCTCATCCAGGCCTACGAGAGCTACGACATCCCGAACTTCCGGACGGCCGCCTACGTGGTCGGGCTCCAGCGCGTCCTCAAATCCTACCGGGAGGGCGGGAGCTGGCCCTGAATCGGCGGCCCATCGCAAGCCCGTAGCGTTTTATCTCCCCCCATCGTCGCCGCAACCATGCTCGAACGTCTCCTCCCTGGGCCCCTGCAGGCCGCGTACGAGCGGGACCTTCCCGAGCCGGTCCACGTCCCGAACCTGCTGAGCTTCTCGAACCGGGCGTGGTACCGACGCTACGGGGCCGCGGTCTACCCACTCATCCGAGCGGTCGGCGGGTCGGCACGCTGGTTCGGCCGCCACGAGCGGACCTACCACGGCGAGCGCCAGTGCGAGGAGTTCGGCCTCGTCGAGTACCCCTCGCATCGCCGGTTCCTCCTGATGATCGGCAACCCGTACTACGCGCTCATCAACCGGCTCCGCGAGCGGGGCGTCTCGCACTTCGAGGCCGGGTTCACCACGCCCGTCACGGACGAACCGCTGGGCCGCCACGAGTACCTCCTCACGGTCCACTTCGAGCCGCCGACCGGTCGCGTCGACGAGGCCGACTTCGACGCCGTCCGTGAACCCGTGGAGGCGGCCGGCGGCGCCTACGTCTACGGGACCCGGCTCACCAGCGACTTCGATTTCCTCGGCGAGCCGACGGGACAGGCCGACCCGCGGCCGCTCTCGTACCCCGGCATCGCCTGCTTCGCGGAACCGAGTCCGACCGCCGCCGACGCGACCGTCGACGCGCTCGGCGACGCGCTCGGCGATGTCGTCGAGGACTACGCGCTCTGTCTCTACCGGCGGGACGGGATCTGAGCGACGGGACGCTCGAATCGGGAGAAGATATACCACGGTGGCGTCGCTCGACGACGTATGCGTCGGGTCCGCTACATCGCCCCGGGGCTCGCGCTACTCGGCCTCCTCGCCGTCGTCGTGGGGGTCTATCAGGACCTCCTCCGTATCATGCCGGCCTCCGCAGGGTCCATCGAGACGCCGTGGGGTCGGGACCCCACACAGGGGGAGTACCTGTTGCTGCTATGGGCCGGAATCGGTGTGGTCGGCGCCGTGGCGGCGATCCGCTGGCGGCTCGCGGCGGTCGCGCCGGCCGTGATGGGCAGCATCGTCCTCCTCGGGACCGGCAACACCGTCCTGAGATACGAGCGGGAGATCGGGCTGTACACACCCGTCCCGACGCCTGGCGGTGACCGCGCCCAGCACGCCCTCGGCGCCGAGCCGTTCCTGCTCGTGGCCGGGGCGCTCCTGCTCGTCGGGGCGGGGGGTGTCGGGTGGTGGGCACACGCCGAGCGCCCCGGCTCCTCGACCGAGGACACGGAGCCGGCGGCCCGGATGGACGCCGACGAGTCAGGACCCGAAGCCTGAAGCGAGCCCCACACCGGGAGAGGGATATGAAGGCCACCGCCATCGCCCACCCCATCGAGGGGCTGGTCAAGTACCACGGGATGAGCGACCACGACCTCCGACTGCCGTACCACGACTCCATCAGCGTCTGCACCGCGCCCTCGCGCACGCGGACGACCGTCCAGTTCGAGGAGCGCGACACGGACCACTACGTCGTGGACGGCGAGGCGGTCGAGGGGCAGGGAGCCGATCGCATCCGGTCGGTGCTCGACCGGGTCCGCGAGCTTTCGGACGAGGACAGGCACGTCCACATGGAGAGCGAGTCGAACTTCCCGACCAACATCGGCTTCGGCTCCTCGGCCTCCGGGTTCGCGGCACTCGCGGTCGCGGCCTGCGAGGCCGCGGGGCTGGAGCTGGACCACCCGACGATGTCGGCCATCGCGCGCCGCGGGTCGGCCTCGGCGGCCCGGGCCGTGACGGGGGCGTTCTCGGACCTCTCGGCCGGCCACAACGACGCGGACTGCCGCTCGCACCGCCTCGAGACGGACCTCGAAGAGGAGTTGCGCATCGTCGGCTGCGAGGTGCCGGCGTTCAAGCACACCCAGGCGGCGCACGACGAGGCCGAGGAGAGCCACATGTTCCAGGCCCGCATGGCGCACGTCCACGAGCAGTTGCAGACGATGCGGGACGGTCTCCGACGGGGTGACTTCGAGGACGTGTTCGAACTCGCCGAGCACGACTCGCTCTCGCTGGCCGCGACCACGATGACCGGGCCCGCGGGCTGGGTCTACTGGCAGCCCGAGACGCTGGAGATCTTCGAGACGGTCCGCGAACTCCGTGAGGAGGGCATCGACGCCTACTACTCGACCGACACGGGGGCCTCCGTCTACGTCAACACCACCCGTGACGACGTGGACCGCGTGCAGGCGGCCATCGAGGACCTCGGCGTGTCGACGCGGGTCTGGGAGGTCGGTGGGCCGGCACGTATCGTCGACGACCCGCTGTTCTGAATCGAGCTCTTTTCGGGTCGGACTCGCGGGCTCTGCCGGTGAACGGCGCGCCTGCGGCGAGGCCGATGCACGGGTGAAGAGAACCCTTCCATCGCCCGCCCACAGTTATGTGCCAGCCACCCGCAGGCTCACCCATGTCCGACAACATCGGCGAGCAGCGCCAGCGCGAGATCTTCGTCAGCGGCCACGCCGGCATCGAGCCCGACGTGCCGATCAGCTTCGAGGCGCTGGAGGCGGCCGCGCTCGAGATGATGGACGAGGAGGCGGCCGGCTACGTGGCCGGCGGCGCGGGCGGGGAGAACACGGTCGGTCGCAACCGACGGGTCTTCGACCGGTGGCGCATCGTCCCGCGCTTCCTCCGGGACGTGGGCGAGCGCGACCTCTCGGTCGAGGTCTGCGGGCAGGAGCTCCCGTTCCCGGTGCTGCTCGCGCCCATCGGTATCCAGTCCATCGCGCACGAGGACGCGGAACTCGCGATGGCCGAGGGGGCCCGCGAGGCCGGGATGCCGGTCATCCTCTCGTCGGTCGCCTCGGAGACGCTGGAGGACGTGGCCGAGGAACTTGGAGAGACACCGAAGTGGTTCCAGCTCTACTGGTCCTCGGAGCGCGACCTGGCCGAGAGCTTCGTCGACCGGGCGGAGGACGCCGGCTACGACGCCATCGTCGTGACCGTCGACACGCCGGTGCCGGGTTGGAAGGAGCGCGACCTCTCGCGGGGGTACGTCCCCCAGCTGGAGGGGGAGGGGATGGCGAACTACTTCGCCGACGAGACGTTCCTCGACCTGCTGGACCAGCCTCCGTCGGAAGACGAGTTCGGGGCCATCCAGACGTTCCTCGACGCCTTCGGCGACCCGACGCTGACGTGGGCGGACCTGGACTGGCTCCGCGAGCAGACGGACCTCCCCGTCGTCGTGAAGGGGCTGCTCCACCCGGCCGATGCGCGGCGCGCTGTCGAGCACGGTGCCGACGGCGTCATCGTCTCGAACCACGGGGGGAGACAGGTCGACGGCGCCATCGGCGCTCTCGAGGCGCTCCCGCGCATCGCCGCCGAACTCGAGGGTACCGACGCCGACATCCTGTTCGACTCGGGGATCCGCCGCGGGGCGGAGGCGCTGAAGGCGCTCGCGCTCGGTGCCGACGCCGTGTGTCTCGGCCGGCCGTACATCTACGGGCTCGCCATCGACGGGGCGAACGGTGTCGAGGCGGTCTGCGAGAACTTCATCGCGGACATGGACCTGACGATGGGGTTGACCGGACGCACGCGCGCGGCCGACATCGACCGGTCGCTCGTCGTCGACGAGCACCAGCTCTTCCGCGACCCCACCGCCTACCGCTGAGCACTGTTCGCCAGTAATCTTCCACTTTCGTACACTACTGTCCAGATACGCTCGTAACCCCACGGTTCCGAGGCCAGTGTCATTTGTTAGGGCGTCTCAACCCGGAGAAAACATTAATACATCCGCGTTCACAGGCAGGGATACGTTCGTCCGGTCCCCGGACGTTCGGAGGCACATCATGACCACGCGCAATCGCCCCACGCTGCCCGCGTATGCCGGCAGCGCCGCGTTCGCCATCGCAGGTGAACGCGACGCTACCGGAACCCCAGCAGGGTGGCCGGGCGAGGGCGTGTGGTCCGCAGTGACCACCCGTCGCACCGACCTCGCGGCCCAGCAGACCTAGGCCGCCGGGACTTCGGACCCGGCGCGCCCGAGGGGCGCGAGGGTCCGCGTGCGACGCTCTCCTTCGCGCTTCTCACTCCCCAGCCGGCCGCAGGTCCGCCGGACATCGCATCGAACGCACCCGTCGGCCGCCGTCCGTCGTCGGGTCGAACAGCCGCCGGTCCGCCAGTCGCCGAGAGGCATCACTGTCGGTCCCGGCGGGGACCGCCCGGTGGAGCGCCCACGCGCCGCGGGTTCGACTCCCGCACGGTCCGTATGGCACTGTACGGTACCCACCCCGAGCACGAATCGGCACACGAACACCCGGACGGCGACGCGGAAGCGGTCGCCATCGAGGTCGACGCCGAGGTCCGGGTCCCCCGCGGCGAGATGGGGGACCTCCCGGCCGGCGTCGCCGATGTCCTCGCCAACGTCGGCGGCGCCACGGTCGTCGACGTCGGCGAGATCGAGGCCGTCCGTCCGGCGTCGCTCGACATCTACGTCGACGTGACCGCCCGCCTCGAGGGCGACTTCGGCGACCGCGACGCCGACGCGCTGGCCGTCCACGTCGCCGACGCCTTCGGCGTCGAGACGGTCCACGCCGTCGCCATCGAGTACGCGCCGCGCGGCGCTGACGAAGGCACGGACCCGCCCCACGACCACGGCTGACTGCCCCGGACCCCCGGGTAGTCGAGGACCGGCCCGATAGCCGGCTCCCGCTGACACCCCTCCAACGATGAACGCAGACGACGCACGATACGTATCGCACGCACGACAGCCCCGACGCGCCCCGCCGGTCCGGTACGCGGTCGCCATGGCCGCAGTGCCGGTCGTGGCCGTCGCCGTGGCCGCCTTCCCCGCCGTCTCGGCGGTCATGGTGGCGGTCGCCGCGGTGCTGGTCGCCTCACGCGGCCGGCCCCGCGGCGACTGAGGCGCGGCCGCATCGCGATTCCTCCGGTTCGAGTCCCACCCGGCCCTTCCGACCGCTGTTCGCCGACCGTGGCTCAGCGCCCCTCGAACTCCGGCTCGCGGTCCTCGGCGAACGCTTGCACCGCCTCCTCGTGGTCCTCGGTCTGCGAGCAGATGCGCTGTGCGCGAGTGGCGTGCTCGTGGGCGGTCTCCAGGTCGACGTCGAACGCCTCGTTGACCAGTTCCTTCGAGTGGGCGATGGCCACCGGCGGCCCCTCGGCCAACTCCGCCGCGAACTCGGTGGCTGTCTCCTGCAGTTCCTCGTCCGGCACGCACTCCCGGGCGAGGCCCCACTCGACGAGGGCTTCGCCGGAGACGTGCTTGCCCGTCATGATGAGCTCCTTCGCCTTCGCCTCGCCGACGATGCGCGGCAGGAGGTAGGCACCGCCGTCGCCCGGGACGAACCCCACGTCGACGAACGTCTCGGCCATGGTCGCGGACTCCCCGGCGATGCGGAAGTCACACGCGAGCGCCGTGTCGCAGCCGGCGCCCATCGCGTAACCGTTGACCGCGGCGACGACCGGTGTGTCCATCCCGCGGAGCGTCGCGACCACCTCCTGGAACATCCCGAGCCCCTCCTCGTACTCGGCGAGGTCCTGGTCGGCCGAGAGCGGCATGTCGTCGAGGTCGACGCCGGCACAGAACCCCTTCCCCTCGCCCGTCAGGACGATGGCCCGAACCTCTCGGGCCTCGTCGAGCGATTCGAGCGTCGGGACGAGGGCACGAAGCAGTGCCTCGTTGTAGGCGTTCAGCGAGTCGGGCCGGGCCAGCAGGACCCGTGCGACGTGTTCGTGTGTGTACTCCACGTCGAGCAGGTCGCTGTCGGGTTCGCGGTCGGCCGCGGTCGGGTCGGAGTCCATCGTCATGTGACGCCGGTCGTGGGCCGGGGGCTTCCCGCTTGCGCCCGTGCGGTGGCGGCCGCTCCTCACCCGCGATACTCATGCCCCGGGCACGACTACGGACCGTGTGGAGAACGTCACGTCGGAGGTGTCCAACCCGTTCGGTATCCGGTACCCCGGTGCCGCGGTCCCCGGGTACGGTGACGCCAACGCCGATGTCCACGTCGTCGGCGATCACCCCGGGCGGCACGGTGGCGCCGGGACGGGCGTCCCGTTCACCGAACGCGTGGCCGGCGTCCGGCTCCAGCGGGTCCTGCACGCGGTCGGACTGCTGGCCGAGCCGTACGCGGACCGCCCCGACGTGACGAACTGCTTCTGCTCGTACGCGCACCCAGAGGTGTGGAGTGCCGCCGAACGTTCCGAGGCCGCGCTCGACCCGGACGAGGCCTCATACGCCGACGCCGAGCGCTACCTCGACGCCGAACTCCGGGCGGTCAACGCCCACATCCTCGTGCTCGTGGGCGACCGGGCGCTCGGGTACGGTCTCCGCGAACATACGGCACTGGCCGACCGGCTTCCCGTCGACGCGGCCGCGTTGCATGCCGAGGAGGTCACCGGGAGGGGGTTCCTTCTGGTGCCGGTGATGGAGCCGTCGGCCTGGACGCCGGCGGAGGAGCGGTCGCTCCGCGAGCGACTCGAGACGATTCTCGGCCGTGACTACCGGCAGACGAAGGGTGTCGCGACGACCGTCGGGTGACGGGACAGCGGACGGTGCCTACAGCCAGGGCGCGCGGTCGCCGTCGGAGATGCCCGGCGTGTGGTCGACATCGTCGTCGGACTCGTCGGGTGCGACCGCGTCGACGCCGGGCGTGGCGTCGGGGTCGACGTTCTCGATGGCGACCTCACCGTCACCGGTCTGGCCCTCCCCGTCGGCGGCCACGATGGGACCCAGCGGGTCGTCGTCCGCGACCGGGCCCTCGGCCTCGTCGGCCGGGAGCGGGTCGCCCTGGCCGTCGGGGTCGAACGCCAGCAGGGACGTGATGCCCAGCACGGCGAGCGCGAGCGGCGCGTTCGCCGGGATCAGCTCCAGTATCGAGAGCGGCAGGACACCGAGCGCGACCGCGCTCCCGAAGCGGAAGCGGTCGAGGTCGACGACGCCGCGGAGCCACGGGCCGAACAGGGCGACGCCGAGGGCGAACGCGACGCCGACGCCGCCGGCTGCGGCGCCACGGGCGACGAGCCACGGGTCAGCGACGATCTGGACGCTGGCGCCCGAGGGCTCGAAACTGGCGACGAGGCCGAGCCCGATGATGACCGCCGGGCTGGGGAGGTACTCGCCGACCGTCGCGGAGGCGGTCTTCGCGGCGACCGCGAGGATGACGAGCGCGGCGAAGCGACTGAAGGTGGTCAGGTTCAGGAGCGTCTCGATGGTGGGGGCGAGCGCGGCCTCGACGGCAGCCAGCGAGATGACGCCGACGCCCACGAGGAGGACCGACGAGACCTGCTCGCGACGCGTGCCGTCCATCTCCGCGAGGACGACCGCGACGGTGGCCGAGCCACCGAACACGAGGAGGCCGACCTCGAGGATGCCCGTCAGGTCGTCGACGCCGCCCGCGAGTACGAGTGCGGGGAAGATGCCGTCGATGAGCGGGAGCAGCATGACCGTCGCGAGCAGCCGCGTGCCGCGACCGACGCGCTGCTCGAGCCGGAGGGCGACCGGGTGACGAGAGACGCTCATCTCACGACGCGAGGCCCTCACCCGAGGCCGATGGGTGATGTTCCTCGCGATACCTCACGGCAGTCTCCGCATCGTCCCACATCGGGACGGCGGTGGAGTCGGCGGACTGCCGCTTGGTCGCGAAAGAGGGGTTCTTCGCCGTATTAAATGTCCACGTCGCGAATGTCTTGCCGGTGCTGAAGGAGTCGGTCTGCTCCCCGGCGATGCTCGGTGCGACGGGACTGGCGAAGTCCATACTGCAGGGCAATACTTGCGGGGTACTAAACGTTGTGTGAGACTCGCCCTCAGGGTACGGATGTTCTCGGTCGAGATGCGGGTACCGGGCGACGTTCATCCACTTCCGTGTACAGGAGTGGACGTGTGGCCAGCTATCACACACCCGGCGGCCCGACATCCGGAGCGCGTCGTCGTGCCTCGCGCGCAGCGAGATACGCCCCGACCGCCATCGCTTAGTGTGCCCCCCGCCGACCGACGGCCGATGGAGGGTCGCGCAGCCGCACCCGGTGCCGGGACGGTCCTGAACGCGCTCGCCAACGGCTCGGGCAGTGCCTTCGCAATCGATGCCCGGACGACGGCGACCGTCGAACTCGACGACTCCGGGAGCGTCACCGGCGAAATCGCGGGCGCGCCGGACGCGGACACGCGACTCATCGAGCGGTGCGTGGAGCTGGTCTGTGCGCGCCACGGCGACGGCGTCGCGGACGGCGGGCACGTCCGGACCGAGAGCGCGGTCCCGATGGCAGCCGGGCTCAAGTCCTCCTCTGCGGCGGCGAACGCGACCGTGCTGGCGACGCTGGACGCACTCGACCGCGCGCCGGCGGACGCGCTCCCGGATGCGGAGCGCGCGCACGCCGACGCGCCGACGCGCGCCGCTGCCTGCCGACTCGGCGTCGAGGCCGCGCGCGACGCCGGCGTGACGGTCACGGGCGCGTTCGACGACGCCTCGGCCTCGATGCTGGGCGGCGTGACGGTGACGGACAACACCGAGGACACGCTCCTGACCCACGAGACGCTCCCGACGGCGTGGCGGGCGCTCGTCTGGACGCCCGAGGAGCGGGCGTTCTCGGCCGACGCCGACGTGGCACGGTGCGAGCGTATCGCGCCGGTCGCGGACCTCGTTCGCGAACTCGCGCTCGATGGCGACTACGCCCGCGCGATGACGGTCAACGGCTTCGCGTTCTGCGCCGCGCTGGGATTCCCCGCGGACCCCGCGGTCGAGGCGCTCCCCGACGCGGCGGGCGCCTCGCTCTCGGGGACCGGCCCCTCGTTCGTCGCGGTCGGGACCGACGGCGCGCTGGACCCGGTCGCGGCACGGTGGCAGGAACGCGAGGGGCGGACACGGCGGCTGGCGCTGGACACGGCTGGCGGGATGGTAGCACGATAACTCCCGAGGAGAACACCAACTATGAGTGACGCTGACACCGACGACGAGGCACAGGACGAGGAGATCGCGGTCGAAGAGATGGACCTGGACGCGCTTCGGCGGGAGATCCAGGATATCGACCGCGAGATCGTCGAACTCATCGCCCAGCGGACCTACGTGGCCGAATCCATCGCCGCGGTCAAGCGCGACGAGGGCCGCCCCACGACCGACGAGGACCAGGAGCAGGCCGTGATGGACCGCGCCGGCGAGAACGCCGAGCGCTTCGACGTGGATTCGAACCTCGTGAAGGCGGTGTTCCGGCTGCTCATCGAGCTGAACAAGGTCGAACAGCGGGAGAGTCGATAGCGAGAGGAGTACGTTCCCAGTCCGTCTATCACGACTCCGGCACCCGGGCAGGACGAACTCCTTGGATCGGCGCCGCGACGGTCAGTTGACCGCCTTCGAGAGTTCGGCACCGGCCTTGAACTTCACCTTGTTCCCCTCCCCGGTGACGAGGTGGACGACCGGAGCGTCGACTGCCATCACGAGGCTCGTCCCGGTGACCGCCCCGCCGCCCCCATCCGCACCGTTGCTGGTCGTCGTCTGCGATTTGTTGTGTATGTAGATATCGTATCCCTTCTTCCCCCCGGTCGACGCCAGCAGCTCCTCCGGGAGATAGTCGGCGTCCGGGTCGAACGTGCCGAGGAACATCGTCGACCCGTATCGACTCCGCTCGCGTTCGGATTTCCGGGCGACGATGTCACTGTAGCGGTCGCTTGCGACCTCCTCCGGTGACACAGCTATGACCTCAGTCGGTCCTTCACCGACGAGGACGGTCAGGGTGTTCTGATAGAGCGCGCCATCGTCGATGACCCAGCCACCGCAGTAGATGTACTGGTCGTCGTGTCGACAGCGCTTGACGTAGAACAACGCCGGCATCGGCGAGGGGCAGCCCCGCGGCTGGGCGAGTACCGGCATCACGATCGTCGAAGAGACGGCGACATCGTCGTCGCCAGTTCCCTCACCCCATCCTCCGGATGAATCAGAGAGCTTCTTGAGACCCTGATACAGGAGTGGTGTCGTCTGGTCGAGCCTGCCGGATGCGATGGACAGGATCGCCTCGGCATCGTCATCAGCCGCTGGGACGCCCGCGACGGCGACGCCATCGCCGGCCGTGAAGCCAGCGACCCCTCGCTTCTCCCGTCCCTGCTCGAACAGTCGGGCGGAGAGAAGGTTCCGGCAGGAGATATCGCGGTGGAGGACCAGAGCCCCCGCTTGCTCGGCGTCGCCGCAGTTGCCAGTGTCCTCCGGTGGGGCTTCGACCTCGTATTCGACCTTGTCGTCCTCACGTACCTCGTCGATCAATCCGTTCGCTAGCCGTTTCGGTGTGAGTGCCGCCTCCACCGAGCCACGGTCGCCCGGCAGGCGGGCATCGGGCAGACAGACGGCGAACTGCTCGCCGATGGTCGGGTTCCCGTCGAGATACGCGCGGAGCTTCGCCATCGCCTCGATGATCTCGGGATCGATGGCGTCCTCCAGTCGGCCGATATCACCCCCGATGATGCGTTCGATATCGCTCAGCAGGGAGTTCGCCTCGCCCCAGTTCTCGGCGTCCACAGCGTCGCCCGCATCACCCGCGAGCTGTCGGCATCTCTCCATACTCTCCCGGACCGTCCCACAGACATCGGTGGAGCAGCGGTCGAGTCGGTCACCCTTCTTCAGCGCCTTGGTGGTGGCGTTGATGAACGCGTCGAGGGCGATTTCGGTGTCGTCCTCCGAGCGGTCCTCCACGCCGGCCTGCGCGGATTCGACGTAGCCCGAAAGCTCCAGGTCGATATCGAGGATCGCGAGGTGGATGTCGTCGCCGTCACCGACGCCATCGTCGTCAGAGTCCGGGTCGGCCCACCAGATGGACCTCGGTTTGTTCGACCGGGAGGAGTTGAGGTCCTTGGCTGGCACGACGGCGCTCGTCCCCCAGCCTTCGATGTCGACCTCCCCCGAGAGCGCCCCCGAACCACCCCGAACCGTCGCCGGCACGTACCGGATGTCGGAGCCCGTCGTTCCGAACAGTCGGAGCGCCTCGTCGCCGGCCTTGATGTCACTGGTGTCGCCGCCGTAGAACGCAGCCGGTGACGCGCCCGTGTTCGTCGTCGCGCTTGCGACCCGTCCGAGGCAGCCGGCCAGGCTCCCGACAGCGAGTACCCCGGTGGCGGCGAGCAGCTGGCGCCGCGTCGCAGTCATCGCTCGGCCGCTTGCAGATCGCTTAGTTGTCTGTCGGTCGCGCATAATCCATCTATATCCGATCTGTAAGATATTAAAGGTACCTGTCCGGAGTATGCGAGCCGTACCGGGATTCGTCCCCGCCGAACGGGTTCTACGTCCATCCAATCCCCTCGACAGGTTGGTGCTACCGCCGCCCTGCCGCTGCGAACGAACGCCTAACGAGAGGAGTCGGACAGGGGAGTCGCGTTGACAACGCTCTTGTTCCGGCGCCGTGACCCCCGATTCGATGACCGACGCTGCCGAGAGCGGACTCGCACAGTACAAGCGGCCACTGCGGTACGTGATGGGACTGACGTACGCCTTCGTGGGGGTGCTCCACTTCCTGTCGCCGAAACCGTTCGAGTACATCGTGCCGCCGCAACTGCCCGCGCCGAAGGCGCTGGTCTACCTCTCGGGCGCCGCCGAAATCGCCCTCGGCATCGGGGTGCTGTTCGAGCGGACGCGCCACCGGGCCGCCGTCGGTATCATGCTCCTGCTCGCTGCCGTCTTCCCGGCGAACATCTACATGGCGGTCGGCGACCTCGAACTCCCGGCCGCCCCCGACTGGGCGAACTCCGACGCCCTCCTGTACGCCCGCCTCCCGCTCCAGGCCGTGCTGGTGCTGTGGGCGTACTGGTACACCGACGACGAGTAAACACCTCTGTGCCATATAGAGTCGGTTCAGAACACCCTTACAATTTACCCCAGGCTATTCACGCGTTATTTGGGAAATATAGGACATAATTTCGATCAAACCTCAATATTCCCACAGCCGCCGGATTCGGTCAGAGAACTCCGGATACGCGTCCCGCAGGTGCGTGACATCCGTCTCACCGTCAACGTTGACGACGTGGACCTCGCCACGCTTGCCGCCGTAGACGTCCTGGAAGTCGTAGACGACGCCGGCCACGTCCGTCCCGTCGGGCACCGAATCGCTCTCCAGGAGGAGTTCGACCTGCCGGTCGACGTTGTACTCGACGAGGTGGTTGATGGCGTCGGCCCGGTTCAGGTCCCCGGGGAGACTCCCGACGCCGGGTTCGAGATGTGGCCGCAGCAGGTCGAGGCAGTGCTCGATGCCAGGGGCGTCCGACACGTCTCCCGTCAGGGCGTCGTAGGTCGCCGTGACCGCGCCGCACCCGGTGTGGCCGACCACGACCGCCGTCTCCGTCCCCGTGTGGGCGAGGGGGTAGAGTACGTCCCCCGAGACGATGGGGTCGACCGGTCGCTGCACGACCCGGTTCCCGATGTTGCCGACGGTGAACAGGCGGCCGGGGTCGTCGTTGCTCCACATACGGTCCTGCAGGACCCGCGAGTCCGAACAGCAGACGGTCACCGCCTCGGGTCGCTGGCCCTCCTGAACCTCGTCGAAGCGGCTCTGGAAGTCCTCGGCGTGGTCGGCGTTCCCCCGGAGGAGCCTGGCCAGCGTGTTCATGTACGTCCCGACGTGGGACCGCATGAATAACCCACGATTCCACGGGGGGGCGCCCGGCCCTGAACCGACTTGCCGGGGAGTCTCGGCAGGGTCCTCTACCGCCCGGGGATGACCATACGGTTTATTCACCACTACCATCCATTGGAAGCCATGGACGAGAAGCGGTTCGCAGTCGCCCTCTTCGGTCTCGCCGTCGCCCTCATCGTCGGCTACCTCGCGGTCCGGTTCGTGGCAGCCCTCACCGTCGCAGTGTTCCTCTACTACGCCACCCGGCGCTACTACAAGTTCCTGGGTCGGCTCCGCCTTCCGGCACGGATGCGGGCCGTCGTCGTCCTGGCGTCGCTGGCCGTCCCGCTCATCCTCCTCATCAGTTACACCGTCCTCCTGCTCATCGTGGAGGCGCGACGGTTCATCGACCAGTACGGCGTCATCGACGTGGTGTCGAAGCGCTTCGACTGGTTCGGCGGCGTCGACCAGCTCCCGGAGCTCACCATCCAGGGGCTCTACCGCGCCTACCAGTCCGGACAGCTCGACGGGTTCCTCACCTTCGCGGAGAACAACGCCACCTTCCTCACCGGACTCGTCTCCAGCTTCTTCCTCAACCTGTTCATCGTCATCATCGTCCTCTACTACCTGCTGGTCGACGGCCACCGTATCCGCGAGTGGCTGCTCCGGTTCGATGACGACGCCATCATCCGGGAGTACCTGGAGGCCGTCGACGAGGAACTCGAGGCGGTCCTGTTCGGCAACCTGCTGAACGTCATCGCCACCTCGCTCATCGCCATCGCCGTCTACCACGGCTACAACGCCTGGGCCCCGGCGCCCGCGAACATCCCGTACCCGGCGCTCGCGGGCGCGCTCACCGGCATCGCGAGCCTCATCCCGGTCGTCGGGATGAAGATCGTCTACCTGCCCCTGACCGCCATCGCCGCGGCCGGCATCGTCCTCGGGGCGAACAACGCGTTCCTCGTCTACATCGTCATCTTCCTCATCCTCACCATCGTCGTCGTGGACACCATCCCCGACATCATCCTCCGGCCGCTACTGAGCGGCGAGACGACCCACGTTGGCCTCCTGATGCTGGCGTACACGCTCGGCCCGGTGGTGCTCGGGTTCTACGGGCTGTTCTTCGCACCCATCGTCCTGGTGGTCGCGCTCACGTTCGCCGACACGGCGCTTCCCCGACTGCTGGGTGCCACCCCCGACGAGGAGGAGGGCGGCATCCACCGCGACCAGCTGGAGCTGGACCACTTCCGCTGACGGTCGCCGGCCCCGTCGACCGTGTCACTCCCCGTGGTCACCGGCACGGTTGTCCTCGAACCAGTCCACCGCGAAGTCGACGAGCGCCGGCTGGTCGACCAGCCGTGCCCCGGCCGCGCCCACGGTGTCGCGGGTGACCGCGGCACCGTGCCGGTTCTCGAAGGCCCCGCCGAGGGTCGCGAAATCGTCGGTCGAGGTCTCGATATCCTCGAACGTGACCGTCGTCCGCTCGCCGTCCCGGTGGACCGGCGCCTCCCTGGTCACGGGTTCGGCATCGATATCGGCGCGGTACTCGCCGAGGTGGAGCGACGTGTTGACATCGTGGCCGACCCCGAGCAGGAGCACCCGACCGCCACGCTCGTAGACCCGTGCGAGCGGTGAGTCCTCCCCCATGGCGTAGGCGAGCTCGTGGTCCTCGACCACGGCCCCGGCCTCGGAGCCCCAGGCGGCGAACGAGTAGAGCGGGTGTGCGCTCCGCCGGACATCGGGATAGCCGCGGAAGCACTCGGGAATGGCACCCATCCCCCGGGTCGGCGTGACCTCGGGGCGGAACGCCGGGCGCTCGTCGCGGATGGTGTCGACCCAGTCGGCGGGCACCGGCGGGTTCGACCAGTCCTCAGGGTCGGTGTACTGGGGCGTATGCGTCGGCATCACGAGGGTCCCGTCCGCGGTGACGGCCTCGCGGAGCGCATCGACGACGGCCTGTGCATCACCGGCGACCCACCCGAGCGCGCTCAGCGAGGAGTGGACAAGCAACGTCTCGCCCGCTTCGACGCCGAGGGCCCGGAGGTCACGAACGAGCGTGTCGACGGTGACGGGGTCCGTGACGCGTTCGAGGGCCGCCTGCTCTCCCATGGCCCCGTCTGCCGTCGCCCGGGGCTTGAGTGTTCAGGTCGTCGCGCGGACGGGACCTCCAGAACCGTGGCTCAGTCGGCGGTGACCTGCGCGTCGTTGTACTCCTCGGCGAAGGCGACGAAGTTCTCCAGAATCCGCAGCCCGGTGTCGCCGGACTTCTCGGGGTGGAACTGCGTGCCCATGACGTTGCCCGCCTCGGTCGCGGCGATGGCTGCGAAGTCGAAGCCGTAGTCACAGGAGGCGACGGTGTGGTCGGCCGTTTCGGAGCCGTACGAGTGGACGAAGTAGGCGTAATCGCCGTCGGCGATGCCGTCCACGAGCGGGTGGTCCCGGTCGACGGTGAGTTCGTTCCACCCCATGTGGGGGACCTTCACCTCGTCGCTGGGGAGCCGTTCGACGCGCCCGGGAATCAGGTCGAGCCCGTCGATGGTCTCGCCCTCGGGCGCGCCCTCGGTGGACTCCGTGAACATGAGCTGGAAACCGACGCAGATGCCGAGGATGGGCGTGTCCTCGGCGGCGTCGACGACCACATCCGAGAACGGTTCGAGGTTGCGGACGCACTCGCCGAAGGCGCCGACACCCGGGAGCACGAGGGCGTCGCTCGCGGCGATCTCGTCCGGGTCGTTCGATATCGTCACCGTGGCGTCGGCCCGCTCCAGACCGCGCTGGAGGCTCCGCAGGTTCCCGACCCCGTAGTCGATGATGGTGACCTGCACGAACGACTCTGTGGGCCGGCCGGATTTAGGGGTTGCCGTCCTGGCAGTATCGCGCCGTCACTCCTCCGCGACGAGTTCCGCCGCCACGGGCGTCCCCTCGGCCAACGGGAGCCCGACCGTCGGCGCCGCCGTGGCCGCGGCCCAGCCCTCGTACGCCTCGCGCGACGGGAACGCCTTCACCCAGGGGCAGACGGCCTCGAAGACGGCCTCTGGTGATGGGTCGTCGTCGAGCGTGCCGGCGGCCGGCGCGATACCGAACGACATCGCCGCGTCCTCGGGCGTGACCGCAACCGACCCGTCGGCGGCGACCTCCAGCTCCACGACAGCGCCGCCCGGGCTCTCGGTGCGCAGTTCGACCGGTTCGGACTGGAGCCGCGCCAGCGCGACCCCGTCGTAGAAACACCTGAACGAGTACGTCTCCTCGCCCGTGACCGCGCGGTGGGGGGAGTCCCCCTCGACGTGGCAGAGGTCCGTCACCTCGACGGACCCGCCAGCGACCGCACGCGACGCCTCCGCGAAGTCACGCAGCGTCTCGACGGGGCCGACGCCGTAGAACTCGGTCGCCGCCGTCGTGAGGTCGGCCGGGAGTCCGGCATCAAGGACCGGCCGCTCCGTGAGCCACCGCGAGTCCGGAGCCGGACCCGCACGGCCGCCGGCAGTCTCGTTCGTCGTCTCGGTACCACACTGGTCGCAGCAGTCGGTCGTCTGACTCGACATGCGACCTTACTTCGGATACCAAAGCACTTGTACTGTCGAGTCCGAAGTATTGAATCAGCTTCGACGCGTCGAACCCATGTCCCAGAACACCGCCTGCGCCGACGAGACGACGGTACCGCCCGACGAGACCCGCTGTTACTGCCCGCTCGGTGGCGTGATGGACCTCCTCAGCCGGAAGTACGCCATCCAGGTCGTCTGCGTCGTCGGAGCGCTCGAACCGGTCCGGTACGGGGAGGTGGAGGCCGCCTTCGGCGAGGTGAGCAGTTCCACGCTGTCGACCCGACTCGACGACCTGACCGAGGCCGGGCTCCTCGACCGCGAGCAGTACGACGAGATCCCGCCCCGCGTCGAGTACCGGCTCACCGACGAGGGCGCGGAGCTCCGGGCGCTCCTCGACCCGCTCCTCGAGTGGGCACAGGAACGCGACGGGGCGGCCTGAGGACCCTCAGAAGTCAGCCGCCCGGAGCCAGTCGATGGCCACCAGCACGAACCAGGCCATCCAGACGGTGAAGACGGTCAGCCCGGCGCCGTAGTACGCGATGCTGGTGTCGATGGAGACGGCGAACCCGATGGCCGCGGCCACGAGGACGAGTGCCGATAGGTTGCGCCACCGGTCCGCGAGCGCGAGCGACAGCGCATCCGTGGCCGGACGGTCGGACACGGGCCGAACGACGGACCCGAGCCAAATAACGGTGATGCGGCCCGGGAGGGGACGGCCTGTGGGTCGATTAGTTAGATATCCATACACTCCACCATCTGCTTCCGATATTTCGAGACAATGAGCGTGCCTCGCGATAGAGTGCCAGATTATATCGATAGTCTGCCGACGACTCAGCCGTTCCGGGGCGCCTCGGTCCACGCCGCAGCGTAGCCCTCGCGGAGGCCGGACCCGCAGTCCCGGATGCACCGGTTCCGCCGGACGTGTTCCTTGTCGACCGCTCTGTCGGGGGGTGAGGTCAGCGTCTCCTCGGTCATGACACGCGACCGTGGACCGCCGCTCGCCATAAGCGTTTCCGGGGCAGGGGTCAGTCGAACAGCCGCTCCACGTCCGCGATGGAGTCGAGCACGTGGTCCGGGGTCACGTCGCTCTCGACCACGTCGGCGTCGTCGTTGACGCCCGTCCGGACGAGCGCGGTCGTCATGCCGGCCCGCTCGCCGAACGCGATATCCGTGTCGAGACGGTCACCGACCATCAGGCACCGCGTAGGGGCAACCCCGAGCGCCTCGGTGGCCATCGCGACGGCCTCCGAGGAGGGCTTGCCGAGGACGTGGTCCGGGTCCCGTTCGAGAATGCTCGCGACGGCGCCGACGATGGCGCCCGACCCCGGAACCATCCCGGTCTCGGTGGGGATGACCACGTCCGGGTCGCTCCCGACGAACGGACAGCCATCCTTGCCCGCCAGGTAGGCGTCGGTCAGGGTGTCGTAGTCGAACCCGCGGTAGAACGAGACGACGAGTGCCTCGCACGCCTCGGGGTCGTCGGTCGTCCGGAGGTCGGCGTCGGTGAGTTGCTCGCGGAGCCCCGACGAGCCGACGACGTACAGCAGGTCGTCGGCGTGGTGGTCACGGAGGTACCGCGTGGTGACGGCACCCGCCGAGAGCACCTCGTCGGCCGTCGCCTCGATACCCATCCCTGCGAGCCGGTCGACGTACGCCTCACGGCCCTTCGTCGGATTGTTCGAGCAGAACAGCAGCGAGCAACCCCGCTCGCGGAGCCGACCGATGGTCTCCGGCGCCCCCGGAATCGGTTCCCCACCGCGATAGACCGTCCCGTCGAGGTCGAGGACGACACCCTCGAAGTGCATGGTCGGTGTACGACGGGCCGGGTGAGGAGTCTGTGGGTCGCGGCGAGACGGAAGCGTCGGTGGGTCCGTCGGTTGGGTTCCGGCCCGCGGAGTCGGGCCGCGGCGCGCTCAGTCGTCCTCGGGTGCCGGTTCCGAGGCGGTCGGGGGGAGCCCGCCCGCCGTGGCCCCGCTCCAGTCGAACTTCCGCTGGAAGTACAGCGCGACGTTGACCAGCGCCAGCAGGACGGGCACCTCGATGAGCGGGCCGACGACGGTCGCGAACGCGACGCCGGAGCCGACGCCGAACACCGCCACGGCGACGGCGATGGCCAGCTCGAAGTTGTTCGACGCGGCCGTGAACCCGATGGCCGTCGTCGTCGAGTAGTCCGCACCGATACCCTTGCCCATCCCGAAGCTCACGAGGAACATCACGACGAAGTAGATGGTCAGCGGCACCGCGATGAGCAGGACATCGCCCGGTGCGGCGACGATGGTGCCCCCCTGCGTGGCGAACATCACGATGACGGTGAACAGGAGCGCGACCAGCGTCAGCGGGTCGATTGTTGGGATGAACTCCTCGTCGTACCACGATTCGCTCTTCACCCGGGTCCCGACGTAGCGTGTCAGGAAGCCGGCCGCGAACGGGACGCCGAGGAAGATGACGATGGCCTCGACCACCTGTATCGGCGTGATGTCGAAGGTCGTGATGCCGGCGACGAGCGACTCCATCCCGAGCAGCGGCGGGAGGAACAGCGCGAAGAACCAGACGTAGACGCCGTAGGTGATGATCTGGAAGAGGCTGTTGAACGCCACCAGCCCGGTGACGTACTCGGTCGAGCCCTCGGCGAGTTCGTTCCAGACCAGCACCATCGCGATACACCGGGCCATCCCGATGAACACCAGGCCGAGGAAGTACTCGGGGCGCGCCGGCAGTCCGGGGACGAGGCCGCTGAAGAACACGACCGCGAGCCCGAACATCAGCGTCGGGCCGATGAGCCAGTTCTGGACGAGGCTCAACCCGAGCACGCGCCAGTTGCTGAACACAGCCCGAAGCTGCGAGTAGTCGGCCTTCGCCAGCGGCGGGTACATCATCAGGATGAGGCCGACCTCGACGAGATGGAGGTCCTGTATCGGCCGGGTCACCGACGGGGCGACGAACCCGAGCCCGACGCCGACCGCCATCGCGCCGAAGATCCAGACGGTGAGGTACTTGTCGAGGAAGTCCATCGACCGCGGGTCCCCACAGCTCTCACAGCCACAGTCGGGCCCGTGTTCGTGCGCGTCGACGTTACTCATCGCTCACGCTCCCCTCGAGGACGGTGACGAGCGCGACGGCCCGGTTGGTCGCACGGTACTTCTTCCACCGGCCGTCCTGCCGGCCGTCGGCCAGCCCCGCATCGACGAGCTTCGACAGTGCGTGACTGAGTCCGCTCTCGGTCACGTCGACGACCGCGTTCAGTTCGCAGACACAGAGCTCCTCGCGAGCGGCCACGAGCACACGGACCAGCGTGTACCGCGTCTCGTTGGACAGTGCCGAAACCACACCGAGTTCGGCGTCCACCTGCGCGCTCCCGAGCGCCGCTTCGAGTGTCCCGAGCTCGTCGAGCCGACGCTCGACGTCCTCGTCGCGACACTCCCCGAGCTCGTCGTCGAGATAGCGCCGCAGTCGTTCCGTGGTCTGGGCCATGAGTGCTGAATTGAGCGCATTCTCAATTAGTGATTTCGGAGCGGCGGCAGATGATCTGCCATATGGTTCGATATAGTGGTATTGGGCTCCATCAGCGAAGAGAAGCTGGAGAACCCAGTTGATAGATTCCTGAACCACTGTCCTCGCGAGCGGACTCGCTGCCCGCGTCACGTCCCGTTCGGTCGCCCGAAGCGAGAACCGGGGGCTCGGCGGGTCACACCAGTCCCCGGACCGTCACCGCCGCCAGCGTCGGCAGGGCGACCCCGAGCACGAGCGCCAGTAACGACAGCGGCGTCGCCGTTGCGACGGCGCCGAACACGCCGAACAGGACCAGCACGACCCCCCAGGCGACGAGGACGAGCCCGCCGAAGTAGCAGCCGAGCTGGGCCGCCCGCCCGAGCGACCCGGCCGCCACGCCGACGAGGAGCCCGCCCACGACGAGCCCGGTTCCG
The DNA here is from genome assembly GCF_024298885.1 of Haloglomus halophilum. Classification (GTDB taxonomy): domain Archaea; phylum Halobacteriota; class Halobacteria; order Halobacteriales; family Haloarculaceae; genus Haloglomus; species Haloglomus halophilum. Next base: position 3,546,443 of record NZ_CP101166.1, on the reverse strand, counting down.
GGCGGGATGGCGGGCACGAGCGTCGTCACGAGCACGGCGACGAGGCCGAGCAGGAACGCCACGAGGGTCAGTTCGTCCTCGCGTCGCCGCCGGACCGCGGCGAGCGCGTCGGGCGTCAGGTAGCTCACGAGCCATCACCCCCGTCGTCGCCACCGTCCGCGGGGACGAAGACGAGTTCGCGCTCACCGGCCGGCTCGCGCGCCATCGGCTTGTACTCGCCGGCCGCCCACTCGTCCAGCTGACTGTGGTAGTGTGGCGAGAACGGATTGGCCGACTGCCCGCCCGGGATGACACCGAACGACGACCCCTCGGTGACGACCATCCGCCACGAGGAGCCCGCCTGCGTCGACCGCTGGGAGCGGAAGTTCGAGACGGTGTACGGCGAGCCGTCCATCGGCTGCTCCGGGTAGTCGAGGAAGTCGAGCGGGAACGGGTGGTCCAAGTCCAGCCGGTTGTAGTCGCCGTAGACCTCCCAGCCCTCGCGGTCGGCCTCCGCGATGGCCTTCCGGAGTGCCCGCGCGGCGATGTCGGCACGGCGCTCCCGTCGGTCGGTACGGATGTCGTCGAACCAGCGCGCGTTCGGCGGGAGCTGGCCCAGCGTGTAGTCCTTCGGGAAGTAGGACTCGTCGAGGCCGCGCGAGCGGAACTCGTCGCCGAAGGTGGCGTTACGGTAGTGGTCCAACCAGAGCGCGAACAGCAGCGCCGACTGCGAGTCGCGCGTCATGTTGTGGTCCCACTCGGCGAGGTCCGCGGCAGCCTCGCGGGTGCTGGGCTGCATCTTCCCCGTCGCGTCCTGGATGATGGGGACGAAGTCCTCGGCGGCCTCGCTGTGGACATCACGCTGGATTCGCTTGACGTACGCCGCGGTGATGGGCCGGTCGGACGACGCACGCTGGTCGAGCAGTTCGTGGATGCGCTCGCCCCGGTACGGGTCCGCGTAGCGCGGGCTGTGCGCGATGTAGAACGGCGGGTCGTCCATGGTCCGCTGGTTCGCGGTCGCGAGGTAGCCCGGGTTCCGAACCTCCGGGACCTCGTCGTAGTCGTGGAACGCGGACCAGTTCGTCCGCCCGTACGGCTCGAACCCGGGCCACTCCATCCGGGCGGCGCTGCCGTTGAACACCCGGTCGCCCTCGACGGTGCGGTTGTCGACCGTCCGGACGGGGTAGCGACCGGTGATGCGGAAGTAGGTCCCGCCGTCCCTGATGTCGGCCGCCACGAAGTTCTGCGTCGGCGAGTCGAACCGCCGCATGATGTCCCGCACCTCGTCGAGGTCGTCGGCCTTGTTCAGCCGGAGGATGGCCTGCGACTCGCGGGTGTCGCCGAGCCCGACCCAGGAAACCCCGACCCCGACCCGACCCTGTGGCGTCTCACGGGAGATGAAGGGCCCGTGGACCGTCCGGCGGATGCGGACCGTCCGGTCGCGCCCGTCCTTGACGGGGATGGTCTCGTTGTGGGTCTCGAACTCCCGCACCTCCTCCCTGTAACGATACGTGTTCTCGGAGGGTCGCTCGTAGCGGTAGAGGTCGACCTGGTCGGCGCCGACGTTGGTGAAGCTCCACGCGATGTCGTCGTTGGCCCCGATGACGACCGTCGGGACGCCCGGGAAGGCGACCCCGCGCACGTCCATCGTGTCCTCGCGCCCCGCGCCACGGACGCGGAGGTGCTGCTCGTACCAGACGGGGGGGACGTTCAGCGAGAGGTGCGGGTCGTTCGCGACGATGGGACTCCCGTCGGGCGTGTAGCGCCCGCCGACGACCCAGGAGTTCGACCCCAGCCCCGGCGAGGACTGATACGGGCGGAGTTCCTCGTAGAGCCCCTGCATCCCACCCACATCGACCCCCTCGACGAGGTCCGGGCGGGGCTCGCCGAGGTCGTTTCGCTGCCCGCCGACGGCGTTGTCGACGATGGCGTCGTCGTGGTCGAGCCGGTCCGGATAGAGTCGCCCGATGGCCTCGCGCCGGTCGGGGAACGCCCGCCGGATGCTACGTCCCTCCAGGTCACGGAAGTCGCCGGTGAGCTGCCAGGCGATGAGCTTCCCGACGATGAGGGTGTCCTGTGGGGTCCAGCGCGTCGGCTCGTAGTCGTTCGCGCGGAACTCGAACGGTGTCGGACGGGTGTCCATGTACCGGTTGACGCCAGCGGTGTAGGCCCGGACGCCCTCGCCGGTCTCGGTGTTCTGGATGCGCCGCCAGGAGGCGTTGGCGGCGGCATCGAACCCCATCCGGCGGTGGAAGCGGTCGGACTCCAGCGCCCGGGCGCCGAACGCGGCCGAGAGGTTCCCCTCCATCAGCCGGCGCTGGAGGTCCATCTGGAACAGGCGGTCACGCGCCTGCACGTAGCCAACCGCGAACGCCATCGCCCGGGTGTTGGAGGCGTTGATGTGGGGCACCCCGTGCTCGTCGAACCGGACGGTCGCGCGGCCGTACGGGTTCTCGATCTCTCGCGGGCCGCCGAGGTCGACCGCCGTCGAGGCGACCGACCCGTCGTTCGCGCCGTACGATGGCCCCCACGCCTCCCCCGACGCCGGCGCCGACAGCGTGACGAACGACCCGCCGCCGACCGCCGCGGAGACAAGCAACGCCAGCGCGAGAACCGAGGCGACCGCTCCCCCGAGATCGGATACCATACTGCCGGACGGCGGTCGGCTCCCGAATAAGTGTTCGTGTGCCCGGTTCCCACGGTCGGCGTGCGTGGATTTAACACGCCGGGCGCGGCAGCCGTCACATGGCAGTCGTCACCGCGAGGGAAGCCCTGCGATACGTCGTCAGCCGCGAGATGGCCCTCCTCTACGCCGTCGTCATCGTCGGAACGCTCTGTCTCGGCCTCGGGGTCGAGGCGTTCCGACTGGGACGGGGGAGCAACCTGTTCCTGCTCGCCGACGTCCTCCGGACCCTGTTCCTCGTCGTCGGCACCGTGCTGGTGTACGGCGGGACCATCGGCATCATCTACAAACTCGTCGCCGACGCTCACGCCCGCGGCACGCCCTGAGACGGCCCCGACGCCCTGAGACGGCCCTGACGCCCTGAGACGGCCCTGACCCCCGATGACAGGGACCCGGTAGCCTCAACCCGGCACCGCCCCTGACCGCCGACGTGACCAGTGACTGGGACGCCACCCGCTACGACACCGACCAGTCGTTCGTGGCGGCCTACGGGACGCCGCTCGTCGACCTACTGGACCCCGAACCGGGCGAGCGGGTGCTCGACCTGGGCTGTGGAACGGGCGACCTGACCGCGACCCTGGCCGAGCGCGTCGGCGACGCGGGACGGGCCGTCGGTGTGGACCGTTCGCCGTCGATGGTGGCCCGGGCGCGTACCCGTCACGACGGCCCCGCGTTCGTCCGCGGGGACCTGCGCGCGCCCCCCGTACGTGGCGCCGACGGAGCCCTGTCGAACGCAGCGTTGCACTGGGTTCCGGCGGCCGACCAGGACCGCGTCCTCGCGGCTGTCGCCGACGCGCTCCGCCCGGATGGCCGGTTCGTCGCCGAACTCGGCGGCACCGGCAACGTCGCGAGCGTGGTCCGGGCCGCGAACGCCGCCCGACGCGAGCACGGCCACGACCCCGCCGACCCCTGGTACTTCCCATCGGTCGGTGAGTACACGATGCGACTGGAGGACGCCGGGTTCGAGGTCCGTCGGGCGGTCCTGTTCGACCGGCCGACCGACCTCGACGGCACCGACGGCCTGGCGTCGTGGCTCGCCCAGTTCGGCGACCCGCTGCTCGGGGAGCTGCCGGACCGCGATGCGGTCGCGGCCGCGATCGTCGAGCGTCTCCGTGAGGAGCGGTTCGACGGCGAGACGTGGACGCTCGACTACCGTCGGCTTCGGCTGGTGGCGGTTCGAGTGTGAATCCGATATTTCAAGACGCACCCCAAATAAAGCAATTATTCTATAATAAATTGAGGTATATATTTCATAATTGGAGAGAATATGAGATATGAGATTGCTCCACTTCCCACCCCGGCGTGAACTTTTCTGTACCCACGGCGTACCCGTTCCCGATGACAACCATAGGCGTCGTCGGCGGTGGTCCCGCCGGCCTGAGTGCGGCACTGTTCACGGCGAAGAACGACCTCGAGACGCACGTCTTCGATACGGACGGGACGTGGATGCACAAGGCGCACCTGTTCAACTACCTGGGCATCGAGTCCGAGGACGGGAGTGCCTTCATGGAGACGGCCCGCGACCAGGTCGACGAGTTCGGCGTGGAACGCCACCAGGGCGCCGAGGTGACGGCCGTCGAGGCGACCGACGACGGATTCACCGTCGTCACCGAGGACGACGACCACGAGTTCGACTACGTGGTGCTGGCCACCGGCGCGAAGCGCGACCTCGCCGAGGACCTCGGCGTCGACTTCGACGACGACGTGGTCGACGTGGACGTGACGATGGAGACCAGCCACGACGACGTGTACGCGACGGGCGCGATGGTCCGGGCCGAGGAGTGGCAGGCGGTCATCTCGGCCGGTGACGGCGCCGCCGCCGCGCTCAACATCCTCTCGAAGGAGAAGGGCGAGCACTTCCACGACTTCGACACGCCGGCCGACGCGGAGTAGGCCCCGTTACTGGTCGTCCTCCGACCCGTCGAGCACCTCGGTCGCAAGGTCCGCCAGCACGAGTTCGAGACGCCCGCCCGCAGCCGTGAGTTCCTCCGGGTCGACGATGCGGGGACCACGGGCCTCGTGGATGGCGACCACCCCCTCGGCACATCCGACCCCGCCGCCCACTTCGCCGCCCTGGTTCTCGGCGTCAGCGACGGCCCGGCGCTCCCCGTCGGGTCCATCGGGATAGCGGTAGACCGCATCGGGGTCCTCGTCCCGTGTCGCCCGATGCGAGCCGTCGCAGAACGGGAACTCGGGAGAGAGCCCGCACCGGCAGACGGCGATGTCGCCGTGGTCCGGATCGATATCCTCCGGCGTGAGTACGTACGGCCCGGTGGCGTCGTGTTCGACCTCGCGGGGCATGGCCGCCCGTACGCCCCCCGGTGACAAAACAGAGGTGCCGGACGGCACCCACCGACCAGGGATAGCGACGGCCGACCACCGGAGACCCCCACGCTTTCACGCCCGCCCCGAGTCCGCACGGGCATGCTCGCGCAGCTCCAGCCTCCCGGCGGGTTCCCGGACCCGCTGGTACCGTACAGCGACCTCCTCTCGGACCTGTTCGTGTTCCTCGTGACCGCGGCCACCGTCATCGTCATCGGCCGGCTGGTCGTGGCGCCGTTCCTGCTCCGAGTGGTGCAGAGCCGGAACCGGAACAACCCGACGGTGGTGTCGGCCACCGAGACCTACGTCCAGGTGTTCGTTGCAGGGACGGCCCTCATCGCGGGGCTGCTCGCGGCCGGACAGCTCCGGTTCCTGGTGGGGACCGATTCGGCCATCATCATCGCCGCGCTCACGTTCGCGTTCAGTGTCGCCGGGCAGGAGGTGTTCGGGTCGCTCATCAGCGGCTTCTTCCTCGTCGCCGACCCCGACTTCAACGTCGGCGACTGGATCTCGTGGTCGGGCGGGGAGGGCGTGGTGGAGGCGGTGGACTTCCGCGTGACCCGCATCCGGACCGCGGACAACGAGACCGTCGTCGTCCCGAACACGGAGCTGACGACGAACGTCCTCACCCGGCCGTTCGGCCGGGACCGGTACCGCATCACCGAACGCGCGTACGTCTCCTACGCGGAGGACACCGAACACGCGCTGATGGAACTCCAGCAGCTCGCGGTCAACTTCGACCGCGTGCTCACCGAGCCCGCACCGGACGCCAGCGTCGTCGAACTCGGCCCGGACAGCATCACCGTCCAGGCCGAGCTGTGGATCGACGACCCCGCTCGCGGTGACGTGGCCGACATGCGCTCGGACTTCCGGCGGGCGGTGAAGCGGCGCTTCGACGAGGAGGACCTGACCCTCGCTCCGGCGGCCGGCCGGGAGCTCTCCGGCGAGGTCACCGTCGACCGGGTGGAGTGAACGGCGAGAAGCGGTGCCGACGCGAACTGCCTACTCGGCCGGCGCGAACGTCGGCGCCGGGTGGTCGTCGTCCGTGTCGATGTGGCCCGACAGCGTCACGTCGTCGCCGATGTCGACGTGGTCGCCCTCGATGCGGACCATCACGCGGGCGTCACCGAGGTCGACGACGGCGACCTGATAGCCACGCTCCTCGAACTGCTCGGGCGGGACGTTGATGGTGGTCTCCGTGTAGACCTCGCCCGCCGCCGGGAGTTCGACGGTCGTCAGGTCGCGGCCGCCACACTCCTGACAGGCACCGCTCGGGACGCCGCCGACGTGGCCGCAGTCGCTGCACTCCTGGCCGAGGAGCCGATCCTCGCGGACGGCGGCCGCCCAGTCGTGGTAGGAGAGCGATTCCGGGAGTTCTGCGTTCTCCTGGTCCTGCGTGCTCATGCTCGTGCCTCCATGATAGAGACGACGGTGGTGGCGGCGTCGCCGCCGAGGTTGTGCGCCACGCCGCGCGAGACGCCGTCGAGCTGGTGCTCGCCGGCCTCACCGCGGACCTGTTCGGTCAGCTCGACGATCTGTGCCGCGCCCGTCGCGCCGATGGGGTGGCCCTTCGCCTTCAGCCCGCCGGAGGCGTTGATGGGGATGTCGCCGTCGCGGCTGGTCCGGCCCTCGGCGGCAGCGACGCCGCCCTGGCCGTCCTCGATGAGGCCGAGTGCCTCGCTGGCGAGGACCTCCGCGCCCGTGAAGCAGTCGTGGACCTCCGCGAAGTCGACATCGGCGGCCGAGACGCCGGCCTGGTCGTAGGCCTGGCTGGCCGCGTCGCGGGCGGCCTTCGTGACGTGGGGCGTCTCCTTGTCCGCGAGCGGGACGATGTCGGTGGCGTGCCCGACGCCGGTCACGTCGACCGGGGCGTCGAACGAGTCCGCGAGGTCGTCGCTCACGAGGACCACGGCGGCGGCGCCGTCCGAGAACGGACAGCAGTCCATCAACCGGAACGGGTCCGCCACGACGGGCCCGTCGAGGGCCTCCTCGACGGTGGTCTCCTTGCCGAAGTGCGCCTTCGGGTTGAGCGAGCCGTGGCCATGGTTCTTCACGGCAACCTCGGCGAGGTGCTCCTCGGTGGTGCCGTGCTCGTGCATGTGCCGTTTCGTCAGCAGGGCGAAGACGCCGGGGAAGGTGAGCCCGGTCGGCTGCTCGTACTGGCGGTGCGACGCCGACGCGAAGATGCGCGTCATCTCGTCGGTGTCCTTTCCGGTCTCGGGGGTACACCGCTCGACGCCGCCGACGAGGACCACGTCGTGACGGCCGGATTCGACCGCCTCCACCGCGTTCTTGAACGCGTTCGCGGAGGTCGCGCACGCGTCCTCGTACCGCTGGACGGGCTTGCCCGCCATCCCGACGTGGGTCGCACACTGCGGCCCCAGGTGGGTGACGTTCTCCGTCTGGCCACCCATCGCGTTCCCGAAGAACAGTGCCTCGACCTCGTCCGGGCCGACACCGGCGTCGTCGAACGCTTCGAAGGCCGCGTCGCCGAACAGTTCCTGTAACGGCGTGTCGTGGACGCCGAACTTGGTCATGCCGGCGCCGACTACGCTTGCTCGTGCCATCTATCCATGTCCATCGGTGCCACGGCTAATGAGTGGCTCGTTCCGTTCGCGAGCTGATCGGCACGCTGTGACGGGACGTGTATCGGCCTCAGTTGTCCGCTTCGGCCGCCTCGGGCCGGGGGATCCGGACATCGGTCAGTCCGGCCTCGATCTCCTCGCGGCGCTCCTCGAACTGCCCCGGCAGGACGAGCCGGCCGCCGAGGTCGGCCAGCGGCTCGTCGCTGGTGTAGCCCGGCTCCTTCGTCGCGAGTTCGAACAGGACCCCGCCCGGCTCGCGGAAGTAGACCGAGCGGAACCAGTGGCGGTCGATGGGGCGGGTCGGGCTCACACCCATGGTCCGGACGGCCTTGCGCATCGCTCCCTGGTCGGCATCCGTGGGCGTCTGGAAGGCGACGTGGTGGACCGTGCCGTGGCCCTGCCGGCCGCTCCGGATGGTCGGGAGCACGTCGACGTACCTGCCGACGGGGCCGTCCGCGGCGAAGCGAACCCGTTCGTCGTCCGGGGTGTCACCCTCGGACTGCTCGCGCCCGACCATCTCGAACCCCATCGTGCGGAGGATGTCGGTGGTCGGCTGGGGGTCGGCCAACCAGAGCGTCACGGAGTGGAACCCGCGGATCGCGTGCTCCTCGGGGACCCACTCCGTCCACGGGACCGTCGGATCGTCGTCGGGGACCTCGACGGCGACGAGTTCGACCGGCAGGCCGTCGGGGTCCTCGAACGGGAGCACGGTCTCGCCGAACCGCTCGACACGGCCCTCGTACGCGACGCCGTACTCGTCGAAGCGGCCCTCCCAGTAGTCGAGGCTCCCCTCGGGAACGCGGAACGCGGTCCGGGAGACCTGCCCGGAGCCGACCGTCCCGCTCGGCATGTCCTCCCACGGGAAGAACGTCATGCTCGTACCGGGCGTCCCCTCGGCGTCGGCGAAGAAGAAGTGGTACGTCCCGGGGTCGTCCTGGTTGATGGAGCGCTTGACGAGGCGCAGGCCGAGCGTCTCGACCCAGAAGTCGAGGTTCGCCTGCGGGTCGCCCGCGATACAGGTGACGTGGTGGATGCCGGGTGTCGGGGTCTGGTCCGTCATTGCTCGTCCGTACGTGGGCAGCCGACTTGAGTACGCGCTGACACCGGTGTCACCGGGTAGGACCGAGGTCCCTCCCGCAGCGGCTACTGCCGGCGGCGGTCCCGGCTCGACCGGACGGACCCGTCGCCGGGGAAGACGATGTAGACGAGCAGGGCGCCGGTGAGGAGTCCGGCGAGCACCGCGACGCCGCTCAACCAGAGCGGCCCGTCACCGTTGAGCGTGATGAGACCCGCCGAGAGGCCGACGAACAGGACGATGCCGACCTTTATCTTGAAGGCCGCGCCCGAGCGCTCCTCGTCCGAGACCGGGGCGACCACTATCGGCCCTCCACGCTCGTGCTGACGTGCATCCCGGTGAACAGCCACGCGGGGCCGTCGTCGGTCGTGCCGTCCGCCGCGTCGCCATCGTTGCGCTCCAGCGTCCCGGACCAGCGCGTGTCGAACTCGTAGCGGACGCGCTTCTCGGTGTCCGTCCACGCCATGAACACGTCGTCGGAGAACCAGGCGTGACGGTCCCGTTCCTCGACGACGAGGCGGCAGGAGTCGACCTGCCAGCCGTCCGTCGTCCGGGTCTGCTCGCGGAGCCCGGCCGCGACGGACTCGTAGCCCGTCAGGCGCTCGCCGACACCGAACTTGACCGTCGTCGGCGACTCGGCGAAGTACGGGTAGAGCGGCTCGCCGTTCCGGAGCGTCTCGTAGTACGCGCGGACGGTTCCGGCGGCGCTCCCCGTGGGTGGGTCGGCGGGGGCGACCGGTGCGTCCTGGGCGGTCCCGTCGTCCATACCGGAGCGAGCCGGCGCTCGGTCTTACGGTTACTGGAACCGGTCCGCCGGGCAGGCGGCACCATGCCCGCCGGGATGTGAGACGCTGTCGGCCCTTCGAACGATTTAATCGCCGCCCCCCGGACCGCACTGTATGGACACGGCCGAACGCGCCGCGCTGGTGGCCCGCCACACCGAGGAGGTGGTCACGGAGGAGGAGCTGCGTGCCCTCTTCGAGGAGCAGGACGAACCGACGGCGTACATCGGCTACGCGCCGACCGGCGAGATGCACATCGGCCACTTCACGACGATGCGCAAGCTCGCGGACTTCATCGAGGCCGGGCTGGACGTGACGGTCCTCATCGCGGACCTGCACGCCCACCTCGACGACGAGAAATCGCCGTTCGAGCTGCTCGACCCCCGCTCGACGTACTACCGCATCGCCATCGAGGGGATGGTCGAGTCGGCCGGCGCCGACCCCGACGCCATCACGTTCAAGCGCGGGACCGACTACCAGCTGGAGGAACCGTACACGCTCGAACTCTACCGGATGCTCGCGGACACGACCATCTCGCGCGCGCAGCGCGCCGGGAGCGAGGTGGTCCGGCAGTCGGACAACCCGAAGCTGGGCGGGCTGGTGTACACGCTGATGCAGAGCCTCGACGTCGCCGCCCTCGACGCCGACATCGCCTACGGCGGCATCGACCAGCGCGGCATCTACATGCTCTCGCGCGAGGTGCTGCCCGACCACGGGTTCGGAAAACCGCTCTGCGTGTTCGCCCCGCTCCTCTCCGGGCTGACCCGCTCCGACGAGGAGGGGGAGGCGGACAAGATCTCCAGCAGCGACCGCTCCTCGGGCATCTTCCTCACCGACGACCGCGAGGCCATCGAGGAGAAGGTCCAGGCCGCGTACTGCCCGGCCGGCGAGGTCGAGGACAACGGCGTCCTCGAGTACCTCCACCGGCTGGTGTTCCCCGTGCTGGATGTCCGTGAGGAGGAACTCGTCGTCGAGCGCCCGGAGGAGTACGGCGGCGACCTCGAGTACGGGACCTACGACGAACTGGAGGCCGACTTCGTCTCGGGCGAACTCCACCCGGCGGACCTGAAACCCGCCGTCGCGTACTACCTCGACGAGGTCATCGCGCCCGTCCGCGAGCGCCTGCTCGACCGCCCCGAGGTGCTGACCCAGGCCTACCCCGACCACTGGGGCTGAGCGGGGGGCTCCCGGCTGTTCTTTCCACGGCCCGTCGTGTCACCGGCACGCCCAGTAACATCGCTGTCACCCGGGAGCAGCGCCCGTAACCCGGTCACCCCACTGTCAGCGAGGAGATAAGTACCCGTCCCGAGTAAGTGGTAACGCGATGAAAGCAGTACGCATTACCGAACCCGGTATCGCCTCGGAACTATCTCGGACGGAGGGTGGTCGATGACGGACCTCGTCCTGCAGGCGGGGCCCGCGGTGTTCGACTCGGCGGGCGCCGGCGAGGTCTTCCTCCTCGCGCGACTCCTGTTCGGTGGTGTCCTCGCGTTCATGGGGCTCAACCACTTCATGGACATCGAGGGGATGGCCGGCTACGCCGAGATGAAGGGCCTGCCGGCGCCGACGTTCAGCGTCGTCGCCTCGGGGGCGATGCTCGTCCTCGGCGGGCTCGCCATCATCACCGGTGCGTTCGTCGTGCTCGGCGCGGGAGCTCTCGCCGTCTTCCTGCTGGCCTCCGCGGTCGTCATGCACGACTTCTGGACCGTCGAGGACGAACAGCAGCAACAGACCGAGATGACGCAGTTCCTCAAGAACGTCTCGCTGGCCGGCGCCGCGCTCGCGTTCCTCGGCCTGGCGTCGCTCCCGTGGCCCTACGCGGTCGATATGGGTCTCGTCTGAGGCCGTGACCCGCCGTGGGGCGCCCGGCCCGCCACCCGTTCCCTGACCCACCCCCTTTTGCCGTCGACAGCCCTGTCGAACGCATGGAGTTCGACCCCGAGTCGGAGTCGATGTACCGCTGGCTGAGCGGCGCCGTCGTCCCACGCCCGGTCGCGTGGGTGTCCAGTGACGGCCCGGCCGGCCGGAACCTCGCGCCGTACTCCTTCTTCAACGTGATGTGCGTCGCCCCACCCGTCCTCGCGTTCGCGCCGGGGCAGGCCCCCGACGGCGAACAGAAGGACACGCTCCGGAACGCGCGCGAGACGGAATCGTTCGTCGTCAACCTCGTCACCGTCGACCTCGCGGAGGCGATGGTCGCCACCGCCGCGACGGGCGACGGCGACGAGTTCGACCTCGCGGGCGTGACGGCCGCCCCCGCGACCGAGGTGGACGCACCGCGCGTGGCCGAGGCGCCAGTCTCGTTCGAGTGCCGCCTCCACGACACGCTCGAACTCGGGTCGAACACCGCCACCTTCGGCCGGGTGGTCCACTTCCATGCCGACGAGTCGGTCCTCACCGACCGGAAGATGGACACGGAGCAGTTCGACGCGCTCGGGCGCCTGGCGGCGGACGGCTACTGCACCACACGCGACCGGTTCACCCTGTCTCGCCCCGACTGAGATGTTATCAGATATCCGAGTTCATCGGGGTGAAATCGCGCCACGGCGTCCAATTCTGCCGGCTCGTGGGAGGCCACAGCCAGCCACAGGACAGTTCGTTACGCCGTAGCGCACGGTAACTGCCGTTGGCGTCGGACGGCCGTCGTACTTGAATCCCGGACATGGAAAGCACCACACATATTACGGAGGCATCTGGAGCGTCTAGTATGACGCACGTCTGCAGGGACTGCAAGCGGACCTTCAGTACGGAACTCGAGCTCGAACTCCACAAGGACACCTGCGATGCGGCCTCCCTCCTGGTCTGCCAGGAGTGCGGCGAGAAGGTATCCGAGCGGAAGGCTACACGCGACGGGTGGCATTATCGATGCCCGAACGATGACTGCTCCGGCTCCGGTCTCGGCGAAGACCTCTTCCGCGCCGACGATTTCTCCGTCACGCCCGCTTCCTCGACGCGATAACCCACGACCCACCAGCGACCGGTCCGCCGCGGCCCTGCAGGCCACCCCTCGCGCCCCTCGACCTCACATTTCTCGTCTCCTTCTCGCATCCCAACCGAACATCCGAATCTCGGTAGTAATATCTTGATTTTCCGACGAATCCGGACAGTTCGATGATTGCCCGGGCGGCGGAACTCACCCATCCGCATCGTCGCCCGCCAGTGCGACCCGGTCCAGTCGGGGGAGCGCACGTCGGCAGACCGCCGCGTAGGGCGCGGCGGCGAGCGGCACCTCGAACGCCGCGATGGCGGGGTCCGTCCCCTCGACCCGGTGGCCGGTCGCCGGTATCCCCGCCACGTCCCAGGTCCAGCGTCCGTCCGTACAGCTCGTCACCTCGAACGGGACGCGGAGGCCGCCCACGGTCGTGATGCGTCCCGTGGAGCCACGGCTGACGAGGCGGTCCGAGCAGTCGACTGCCCGGACCGAGGGACCCCACTCTGGCCAGCACCTGGTGTCACGGAAGGCCCTCCAGACGGCGTTCCGGGCCGCCGCCATCGGGCGTGCGACCACGAGCCGGCGCCCATCGGGAGTCCGTTCGATGCGGGTTCCGGTGCGGCGGGGCACGGTGGGCTGGAGGAACCGCGGCGGCATCAACACCGTGCCACGGTCCCCCTCGGGAAGCCGAGCGACGGTAACGAACATCGTTATCCACCCCCCGGAACTTCGAACGGATATGGATCCGCGGGACCTCGCCACGTTCGCCTACGGCGACCGGGGGTCGTCGAACGCCGCACGCCAGCGCCGGCGCATCGCGCTCTACCTGGTGGGGCTGGTGGGCATCGCCGTCCTCTACGCGCTGGCGTATCAGGCGGCACTGTTCTACTTCGAGGGGGTCCGGATCTCGTTCGCCAAGGCCGCCCTGACGGTGGTCGAGTCGTTCACGACGACCGGTTACGGCGAGGACTCCGAGCTCTGGACGACGACACCGGTCCAGATGCTGCTCGTCTCGATGCAGCTGACCGGCGTCACGCTCATCTTCCTCGCCCTCCCGGTGTTCCTCGCACCCTGGGTCGAGGAACGTCTCTCGCAGACCGCCCCGACCGCCGTCGAGAACCTCTCCGACCACGTCGTGCTGGCGGGCTACTCCTCGCGCGGCGAGGCCCTCATCGACGAGCTCGACACCCGTGACCATCCGTACGTCGTCGTCGAGCCGGACCGCGACGCGGCCAACGAGTTGCACACGGAGACCGACATCACCGTCATCCACGGCGACCCAAAGCTGACCAAGACCCTGCAAGCCGCCAACGTCGACCGGGCCCACGCCGTCGTCGCGGACATCGGCGACGAGGCCAACGCGTCCATCGCGCTGGCAGCCGGCCACCTCGACGGTCCCGACCCCGGAATCGAGGACGCCCAGCCGGAGACCGACGGTGAGACCCAGCGGCCGCAGGTCGTCACGTTCGTCGAGGACGACGACAACGCCGCCTACCACCGGTACGCGGGCGCCGACGACGTCTTCTCGCCACGCCACCTCATCGGGGAATCCATCGCACGGAAGGTGTCAGCCGGCGTCCGGCCGGAGCTGGACGGCTCGGTGCAGCTCGGCGAGGGCGAGGACTTCGACATCGTGGAGCTGCCGGTGCAGAGCGGTTCGGAGCTCGCGGGCGTGACCGTCGCGGAGAGCGGCATCCGCGAGCGCACCGGTGCGAACATCATCGGCGCGTGGTTCCGCGGCGAGTTCGTCTCCCCGCCGCCGCCGGACGCCCGTATCGACGGGCAGACCATCCTCGTGGCCTCGGGGCGCGAGGAGAGTCTGGAACGGCTGAAGGGGCTCACGCTCTCGCAGGCGCGGGGACTCGGCACGAGAGGGTCCCGGGTCGTCCTCGCCGGGTTCGACGAGGTCGGCACGACCGTCCTGGAGGACCTCGACGCGCACGTGCCCACGACCGTCATCGACCTGCGCGACAAGGACGGCGTGGACGTGGTCGGCGACGTGACCGAGCCCGAGACGCTCCGCGAGGCCGATACCGAGAACGCGGGCACGGTCATCCTGACGGTTTCGAGCGACGTGACCGCCGTCTTCGCGACGCTCGTCATCCGCGAGCTGTACCCCGACGTGGAGATCATCGCCCGCGCGGATGCCACCGAATCCGTCCGGAAGCTGTACCAGGCCGGGGCCGACTACGTCCTCGCGGTCGCAACCGTGGCCGGGCGGATGCTCGCCTCGACCATCCTCGAGGAGGACATCATCTCCTTCGACCAGCAGGTCGAGCTCGTCCGCATCGACTGTGGTGACCTGGCGGGCAAGTCGCTGGGCGAGGCCGACGTTCGCGCCCGGACGGGTGTGACGGTCATCGCCGTCGAGCGGGACTCGACGTTCCTCTCGGATATCGGCCCGGCGTTCGTCGTCGAACCGGGCGACAGCCTCATCGTCGCCGGAACGGACGAGGACGTCAACCGGTTCAATGCGCTGGTCGAGACGGACTGAAGCGAGAAGCGGGCCGCGCGCCTACGAGGAGTCGGCCTGCCGGGCCTCGTCGAGCCACGGCGGCTCGGAGATATCGACCTCGTCGATGGAGTACGTCCGCAGGTCGACGCGGACGACCAGCTGTTCGTCACCGCGGTCCACGACCGCCTGATAGCTCATCCGGCGGACGATGCCCTCCTCGTCGACGACGAGCCCCGCGTCGAACCGGGTCACGTTCTCCGGGTCGACCGACGGTCCGAGAAGCGACCGGAGGACCGAGCGGTCGACGGAGGTGGCGCTGTACGCGTAGAACGTCCCGTTCTCGGTCGTCGTGACGTTCGCCTCGCCGAAGGTGACGTTCGTCAGCACGGGTGCGAGGAAGCCGCCCCCGGTGAAGCCACGCGGTTCCAGCGTGGCGTTCGTGACGTTGTAGCGGGTGTTGTTCGCCCCCGGCGGGTCGACCCGGAGGTAGCGCTCGCCGCCGCCGAAGTAGCTGGTCCGCTCGACCCCGCTGGTCCCGTTGACGGCGATGAGTGCCCGGTCGTCGTCGATATCGACGGACTGGAGCTGCCGGAGCGCCTGCGTCCCGTTCGGCGTGGCGACGCTCCCGTTGATATCGACGATGAACGACTGATGGTTCGCGAGCGAGTCGACATGACTCGACAGCGCCGCCTCGGAATCGTCGATGCCGGTCTCACCGTAGCCGGCCGGGAACGACTCCGACGGGTCGGGTGTCGGTGTCGGCGTGGCCGTCGCCGTGGCCGTCGCCGTCGGTGTCGGCGTGGCCGTGGCCGTCGGTGTCGGCGTCGAATCGGTATCGGTCGGTGTTGCACCACCACCACCGAGGAACGAGCAACCGGATGTCAACATCAGAACTGCGACGGCTGCTGTGAGCAGCGAGCGTCTCATACGTCGCCGTACAGGAACGGGGGGGTCCTATGCGTTTTGGCCGCGAATCACACGACAGCCCGTTCACGGTGGCGAGTCCCCGGTTCGCGTCCGGAATCAGCCCCGCTGTGCCCACGAGGGGCGCTGCACGGGGGTCCGGTCGACCCCGGCGATGGCGAACGTGACACCGTACCGGACGGTCCGCCCGTCCTGCTGGACGGTCGCGCGGTACCGGACCGACTGGACGACACCGTCCGTCCCGACGACCAGCGTGACGTTCCCACCGGTCACGTCACCCGCGTCGATGCGGGAGGAGAGCAGTGCCCCGGGGTCGTCGATATCGGATGCTGTGAAGCGGAAGAACGTCTCACCCCCCTGTTCGAACCGCTCGGTCGCGTCGTAGCTGACGTTCGTGATGGCAGCGTCGGTGTACTGCCGCCCGACGAACGCTTCCGGCGGAACCGTCCCGTTGATGGTACCGTACGAGGTGTTGCCGCCCTGCTGAACGCGGACGTACTGGGTCCCGTTCGCGTAGAACCGCGTCCGCCGCAGGCCCCCCGACCCCCGGTTCCCCGTCGCCGAGATGACCGTATCCGTCAGCGCCCGGGGCTCATCCGGGGAGACGGCCTGGACGAGCGTGATACGCGAGGTCCCGTTCTCCCCACGGACGGTCGCGTTGTAGCCCAGCGTGAAGTTGTCCGTCGCCAGCAGGCCGCTCACATGTGCGGCACGCGCCGCCGTCGCGTTCGTGACACCCTCGGCGGAGTACCCGGTCGGGTACGAGGCCGGCGTGGGCGTCGCGGTCGATGTCGCCGTTGCCGTCGGCTCGTCGGCCCCCGTCGGTGTCCCGCCCCCGAACAGCGAACAGCCCGAGAGCACGACCAGCACCGCCACTGCCACCACCGCAGCCTGTCGTCGCATGGGCGGTAGTCCACGGGTCCCGAGTAAAACCCTGTGGCTCGGTACCGTGGGGCTGCGGGTCGACCGGCGGAGGAGTCGCCCGACCGACGGACCGCACCGACATTCAAGCCGGAGCGCCACGAGGAACGCCCATGACCGAGGACACCGGGTCCGGGGCCGTCCCCGAACTCGTGGGGATGGTCCACCTGCCGGCGCTGCCGGGCACCCCCGGGTTCGACGGCGACCGGGCGACGCTCCGCGAGCGGGCCGTGGCCGACGCCGAGGCGCTCGTGGCGGGCGGGATGGACGCGGTACTGGTCGAGAACTTCGGGGACGTACCCTTCCATCCGGGCGAGGTGCCGCGCCACGTCGTGGCTTCGATGACCGCCCTCGTCGGCGCCGTCCGCCGGGCCGTCGACGTCCCGGTCGGCGTGAACGTGCTCCGGTCGGATGGCCCGGCCGCCATCGCCGTCGCGGCCGCGACGGGCGGGCGCTTCGTCCGTGTCAACGTCCACACGGGCGCTCGCGTGACCGACCAGGGCGTCGTCGAGGGGCGTGCCCACGAGACGCTCCGCCTCCGCGACCGGCTGGACGCGACCGACGTGCGCGTGCTCGCTGACGTGGACGTGAAGCACTCGGCACCGCTGGCCGACCGGCCGCTCGCAGAGGTGGCCCGCGAGACCGTCGAGCGGGGCGGTGCCGACGGCCTCGTGGTCTCCGGGCCCGCGACGGGCACAGGGGCCGACCGGGACCGACTCGAACGGGTCGCGGCGGTCGCCCACGAGACCGGCGTCCCGCTCGTCGTCGGGAGTGGCACCACCCCGGAGACGGTCGCGGAGTTGCTCGAGGTCGCCGACTCGGCCATCGTCGGGACGGCGCTGAAGGCGGGCAGCGAGGTGACCGCACCCGTCGACCGTGAACGGGTGGAGCGGCTCGTGGCGGCTGCTCGCGACGGCTGATCAGAACCGAGCGGCCGACGCGCCGAGACGGGGGCCACAACGTTGACGCGTCGGCCGGTCGTGGGGCCGCGTGATGGCACCATTCCAGAACTCGCTGATCGTGTTCGTCGTGAGCCTCCTCATCGGGGGCCTCGGCGTCTTCGTCGGTGCGAGCCTGCTGGCCGGGAGTCGGAACTACAGCCACGCCGTCGTGACGGCGGCGCTCGGGTCGCTGGTGTGGGCGATCGTCGCCTACCTCATCGGTGGGGTCCCGGTGCTGGGGCCGGTACTCGTCTTCCTGGCGTACCTCGCGGTCATCAAGTGGCGCTACCGGACCGGCTGGATCACCGCCGCCGGCATCACGCTGGTCGCCTACGTCACCGTGCTGGTGGTGCTGGCCATCCTCTCGAACGTCGGTGCGGGCCTCGGGACCGACATCCCCGGTATCCCGGGCGTCTGACCGGCGCGGCTACTCTTCCTCACCGTCGTCCGACTCCGGCCGCGTGCCCGACCCGCTCGCCATCGCGCCGAACAGGCCGATACCTGTCGAGAGGGCGTCACCGACGTGGCTGGCCGGACCGTCCGGGAAGTTCCGGTCGGCCAGTCGCGTGAACGGCGTCAGGTCGACGCTCCCGGGGGCGAAGGCGTCGGTGAACGCGAGCCCCGCACCCGCGAGCGGATACTGGATATCGCCCGGCGAGGCCGGGTCCGAGAGCGTCGCCAGCCGCCCGACGTGGCTCAGAGCCAGCAGCTGTGCGGGCAGGTCGATATCGTCGGCCGACGGCCACCCGAGCTCCGTCCGGACGAGGTCCGAGGCGCGACCGATGGCGCCGACCGAGCCGAGGTGCCCGGCGCCGATGACCGCCTTCGCCGCCTTCGCCGGCTCGCCGCTCATCACGACGGGACCGACCTGCGCGACGGCCCCGTCGCCGACGCTGACGACCCAGCCCGGCGAATCGTAGCGGTAGGTGTCGAGCCGTGGCTCGAACCCGTCCTCGCCGCCCTCATCGCCGTCGCGGACGAGCTTTCGGATGTTCGCCGCGGCGACCTTCGCCTCGCGGAGTGCGGTCTGTGCCGCGGCGGGAACCGCCTCGCCGGCCTCGTCGACGACCCGGCCCGCGTCACCGACGACGAAGGTGGTGTCACCGACGCGGAGGTTCGCGCGGACCTCGGGACGGTCGCCGCCGGTCGCCGCCGGACCCTGGATGCCGCCGGCCCAGACGAACGTGTCGTACCCCAGTTCGCGCCCGTCGGCGAGGTGGACGGTGTCATCGTCGGCGGACTCGACGGTCGCGCCGGTCTCGATGTGGACGCCGCGCGCCTCCAGTTCCGCCCGGACGGTATCGGCGAACGCGGCGTCGAAGCCGGGCGCGATGCGGTCGGCCATCTCGACGACCGTCACGTCGAGGTCGAGCGACTCCGCGTCCGAGAGCGCGGCCAGTTCGCCGGCGACCTGGATGCCCGAGAGGCCGCCACCGCCGACGATGGCCTCGCCGCCGGGGGCGGCCAGGACCGACTCCCGGATGGCCCCGGCGTGTTCGAGTCGCTTCAGGGGGATGGCATGTTCCTCAACCCCGGAGAGACCGTAGAACGCCGTCTCGGCGCCGAGACAGACCGCGGCGTAGTCGTAGTCGAGTTCCTCGGTGCCGTCGTCGGTGGCGAGCGCGGCGACGCCGGCGTCGGTGTCCACGTCCGTGATGCGGGCCTTCCGGACCTCGGAACGGGCGAGTACCTCGTCGAGCGGGACCGTGATGACCTCACGGAGGGCCGGTCGCCGGATGACGCGGTGGAGTTCGTGCTGGACGAGATGCGTGTCCGACTCGTCGACCACGGTGATGTCGACGTCATCGGGGAGACGACGCTCCAGCCGGCGTGCGACGGTCAGCCCGGCGTATCCCGCACCGAGGACGGCAACGTGCATACGCCCGATAGGGGAGCGAGCCCCAAAGCCCCTCCGTCGTCGGCAGCCGGCACTCGACAGCCGGGGTCGAGTGGCCGGCTGCCCTCTGCGGGGGCCGCCACGCTTTCGCCGTCCGCCCCCGAGCCACGCCTATGGGCTATCACGTTCTCGACCCCGACGACCTCCCGACATCACCGGACCATCCGTGCGACCGTCGCTCCATCTCGGAGGCCGCCGAGCTCGCCCAGCTCGCGCTCGCCGTCTACACGATGGCGCCGGGCGAACAGCTCCCCACGACGTACCACTACCACGAACAGCGCGAGGAGGCGTTCTACGTCGCGGCCGGCACGCTCACCGTCGAGACGCCCGAGGACGAGTACACCGTCGAGTCCGGCGAGGTGTTCGTCGCCGAGCCGGAGAGCCCACACCGGGCGTACAACCCGGACGCCGCCGCCGAGGAGGTCCGCGTTGTCGGGATGGGGGCGCCGAAGTTCGACATCGCGAAGCCGTACGACCCGACCGGCGACGACCCGACCGACGACCAGTAGCTACTCGCTGCCGTCCTCCTCGACGACCTCGCGGAGGTCCGCGAGGTGGGACTGCACCACCGTCAGGGTCGCGTCGGCGTCGGCGTACCCCTCCTCGTACTCGTGGAGCGCGAGGTCCACGTCGTCGACGAACGATTCGACCGCGTCTCGGAGTTCATCGTCGGTCATGCACGCAACGTCGGCGTGCAGCGGCAAGAAACCCGACCGTCCACGGCGCATCGGCCCGGACGGTCACCTCACATCCCCATGTCGGTGGCGGCCTCGGGGACCGGCAGGTCGTGCGGGGAGACGCCCAGCAGCTCGGCGGCGTGGTCGAGCGCCATGTCGAAGCCGTAGTACCGCTCCAGTTCGTCGCCGTCCGGCCCGTCCCGGACCTTCAGCATCGCGTACCCGTCGGCGTTCTGTGCGACGGTGGCGACGCGACCGTCGCGTTCGAACGTGAGCCGCCGCTCGCCCTCGGTCTCGTCGTAGCGGGCCGACACGTCCCCCTCGGTGACCGTCTCCGTCATGGCGGTCGCTAGGGGTGTCGGGGGTACCAACCCATCGGTCGGCGAAGCCCGGCCCCGGAACGCGGGCCCTCACGGTAGGGGCGCGGGGGACTCGCATGACGGAACCGGCGTGCCGTTGTCCGACCGCGTGTGACGGAACGGCATGTCACCATCCGGCCCTGTCCTGCCCCTCCCCATGTGTCGAGGAGCCGAACGGCGTGACCAGGGACAGCGTGTCCGCCTCGAGGTCCATCTCCGAAGCGGGCTCGATGGAGACGACGGAGCCGACCTGAGCGAGCAGCGCCACACAGACGCCACAGAGGGGTTCCTCGACGGAGTAGGAGCCGTTGAGCGCTCGATAATCGAACCGGCCGACGGACTCGTTCGTACACATCGCACACGTCGTGTTCGCCGTGTCTGCGCTCACGGGACGACGTGGCGGCCGTGAGCCCCATTCAGTACCGCCGAATGGTTCGGGACTATTTATCGGGTGAGGGCGGGGGCGTCAGCTCAGCAGGTCCTGGCCGATGGTGTTCCGGAGCACCTCGCTGGTGCCCTCGTAGATCTCGTTGAGCTTCGCGTCGCGGTAGAATCGCTCGGCGGGGAAGTCCTTGGTGTAGCCGTAGCCGCCGTGGATCTGGATACCCTCGTTGGCGACCTCGCGGGAGACCTCGGAGGCGTACAGTTTGGCCTGCGCGGCCTCCTTGCGGAAGCGCTCGCCGCGCATCTTCTTGTCCGCCGCGTCGTGCATGAGGAGGCGCGCGGCGCGGGTCTTCGTGTCCATGTCGGCGAGCTTGTGCTGGATGGCCTGGAAGTCGCCGATGGGCTGGTCGAACTGCTCGCGCTCGCCGGCGTAGTCGACGGCGGCGTCGAGCGCAGCCTGCGCGATGCCGACCGAGCGGGCGGCGATGGTGATGCGGCCGCCGTTGAGCGTCTTGAGCGCCTGGACGAACCCCTCGCCCTCCTCGCCGAGCAAGCGGTCCTCGGGAACGAAGCAGTCGTCGAAGCGCAGTTCCGCGGTCGGGCAGCCCTTGTCGCCGAGTTTGTCCTCGGTGCCCTCGACGATGAAGCCGTCGTCCTCCTCGGGCCGGACGACGAACGCGGAGATGCCCTTGCTGCCCGCGTCCGGGTCGGTCTTCGCGAAGACGGTCACCGTGTCGGCGACCGAGCCGTTCGAGATCCAGAGCTTCCCGCCGTTGATGTAGTAGCCGTCACCGTTGCGTTCGGCGGTCGTCTCCATCGATGGCACGTCGCTGCCCGCGCCAGCCTCCGAGAGCGCGAACGCGCCGATGTCGGTCCCCTCGGCCAGCGGCGTGAGGAACCGCTCCTTCTGCTCGTCGTCGCCGAACTCGTAGACCATGTTGCCCGCGAGCGAGACGTGCGCGGCCATGATGGTGCCGAGGCCACCCGAGCCGCGAGCGATCTCCTCCAGCGCGATGGGATAGGCGTGGTAGTCAAGGCCCGCGCCGCCGTACTCCTCGGGGAACGGCGCGCCCATGAGCCCCAGCTCGCCCATCTCCTCGACGAGGTCCCACGGGAACTCGTCCTCGTTGTCGATCTCCGAGGCCCGCGGGACGACCTCCTCGTCCACGAAGTCGGCGACCATCTCCTTGATCTGCTTTTGCTCCGGCGTCAGCGAGAGGTCCATACTCGCGGGTAGGAGGGCGCTCACTTGAGGGTTGCGAGCGCAGCCCCCTCAGCCGCCCCGCGACTCAGTTACCGTCGCGGGCCGGGGGGTCCGTCGCGGCCGTGACGGAGCCACGGTCGACGATGGTCTCCTCCCAGTCGACGACACGCGCCGTCAGGAAGCCGAGCGCGGCACCGAACAGGCCCGAAACGGCGTATCCCGCCCAGATGCCGAGCGGGCCGCACCCCAGGGGTCCCGCGAGGACCAGCGCCACACCCAGCCGAACTGGGAGGAAGGTCGTTCCGGTGACCGCCAGCGCCACGTCCGTCCGCCCGGCGCCACGGAAGACGCCGCTGTAGACGCGGGCGGCGGCCTCGAACCCGTAGGCCGGCCCGACGACCCGCAGGAAGTCCGCGGCGTGGCCGACGACGGCCGTGTCGGTGGAGAAGACGCCGGCGATGGGTTCGGCCGCGAGGACGACGAGCAGGCCCAGGGCGGTCAGTCCCGCGAGCGGCACGCCGACGGCGAGTCGCGCAGCTCGCCGGGCCCGCGCGGCCTCGCCCGCGCCGAGGTTCTGCCCGACCATCGTGATGGTCGCCGCCGAGACACCGATGGCCGGCAGGAACATCAGCGACGTGACCCGCTCGCCGATACCGAACCCGGCGACGACGGCCGCGTCGAACTGGCCGACCAAGAACAGCGAGGCCGTCACGGAGGCGGCGATGGCGCCGGTTTCGAGCGACGCGGGGAGGCCGACCCGCGCGACCCGGCCGAGGAAGGTGCGGTCGGGCCGCAGGTCCGCGACCGCGACGGTCGGCTCGACCCGGCCGGAGAGCAGGAGTACGACGCCGGCCACGGCGGCCACGCCGCGCGCGAGGAGGGTCGCGATGGCTGCGCCCTCGAGCCCGAGCGGCGCCACCGGTCCGAGGCCGAAGATGAGTACCGGGTCGAGGACGAGGTTGAGCAGGACCGAGGCCAGCACCACCAGAAGCGGGGTGAGTGCGTCGCCGTATCCCTGCAACAGCGCGGAGAACGCGTACGCGAGGAACAGCAGCGGCAGCCCCGCGAGGATGTACCCCATGTACGAGAGCGCGAGGGAGCGGGTCAGCGGGGCCGCGCCCATGGCCCGGAACAGCGGAGCGATACCGAGGGCGCCGACGGCGGCCACGACGAGAGCCGCGAGCGTGCTGAACGCCAGGGTCTGCCCGGCGACGAACGACGCGCGCTCGGAGTCGCCGGCGCCCTCGTGCTGCGCGACGAGGATGCGGCCGGCGGCCGAGACACCGGAGCCGAGCGCGACGAACAGGAAGACCAGCGGGAACGAGAACGTGAGCGCCGCCAGTTCCGCGCTGCCATAGCGCCCGACCCAGAACGTGTCGGTCAGGTTGTAGACGGTCTGGAGGAGCGTCGTCGCGACCACGGGGAGCGCCAGGTGGTAGAGCGGCCAGCCGACGGAGCCGCTGGTGAACTCGAGTTCGTCGCGGGACCTGAACGGGGACCGCACGGACGTACTGGGTCCGGCAGCGGTTTAGGCGCCCCGGTCAGCCCGCGCCCGGCCAGGTCAGGGTGTCCCGACGACGGCGCGGCCTTCGAGCCATCGCTCGCAGTCGTCGCCGTCCACCGGCCCGCCGGGGCGCGCCACGGCGGGGGTCCACGGGTCGGTCGCGATCAGTTCCCAGTCGTCGTGGTCACGCTCGCCGTTGTCGCCGTCGGAGTAGTCGAGGTAGCTCTCCGGCGAGTTGTAGTTCATCACGCTCTCGTAGGTCCCGAACGGGATGCTCCGGGAGTCGACGCCAGGGATCTTCGGCGTGAGTCCGAGGTCATGACCCAGTTCGTGCATGAAGACGAACGGGTCCTCGTTACTGGCGATGGCGGCACCGATGCTGACGCCGCGCCGGTCCCGTGGCTGGCGGTCCACCCCGGTAGCGGAGAGCACCGCGTAGTGGTAGCCCTGGCACTCCGTGTCGCCGTACTCCCGACTGTAGGCCCCGAGGTCGTCGGGCGTGAACGGGTCGTCGACCGGGACCTGTCCGGACCGTTCGAGGTGGAGCGTCACGCCGGTCGAGCCGTCCGGGTTCTCGACGGGCGCGCTCGCGAACGCCTCCCGGAGGTCGGCCCGCTCGCTCGCCGAGAGGCGGAGATCGCGCATGTAGTCGACCTCGACGAACACGTCCGACCGGAGCGGGTCCCCGGCGAAGTCGTCGCTCGCCTCCATCCCGTCGGGGAGGTTGTCGCCGTCGGTGTCCGGGTTGGTCGGGTCCGCACCGATGGCGAGTTCCTGCTCGCGGGCGAGTCCGTCGCCGTCCGTGTCGACCACCGACGGGTCCGTCCCCTGCTCGGCCTCCAGGGCGTCGAGCGCGCCGTCGCCGTCCGAGTCGACGACGAACGGGTTCGCCCCCGTCTCCAGTTCGCGGCCGTCCGGCAGGCCGTCCCCGTCGGCGTCGGGGACCTTCACGGGGAGATTCAGACGCGCCTCCTGCAGGTCGTCGGCGCCGTCGCCGTCCGTGTCGGCGAGGGTCGGGTCCGACTTGACGAACTGCACCTCCTTCCGGTCGGTGAGCCCGTCACCGTCCGTGTCGACATCGGCGGGGTCGGTCCCGAGACGGGCCTCCTTCGGGTCGCTCAGTCCGTCGCCGTCCGTATCGGCCCGGTAGGGGCTGCTCCCGAGTTCCAGTTCGCGGGCGTCGTCCAGTCCGTCGTCGTCGATGTCGGCCTGATCGATGGGGAACCCGAGTTCCGCCTCCCGAGCGTCGTCCAGTCCGTCGCCGTCCGAGTCCGGGTCGTCGATATCGCTCCGGAGCGCGCGCTCCCGACCGTCCTCGAGCCCATCCCCGTCGGTGTCCGGGTCGGTCGGCTCCCCGCCCCACGCCCGTTCCATCCCGTCGTGGAGCCCGTCGTCGTCCGTGTCGGCCTCGAACGGTTCGGTGGGGCCGGTGAATTCGTCGAGCACGGTGAGCCCGTCGCCGTCCACGTCGGCCACCGCCGGCGTCACGCCTACCGTCAGGAGAAGCAGGAGGAACAGGACCGCCGCGCCGCGTCGTCCGACCGGGAGCGAGAACGAACCGTCCGCTGTGCCATCGCTCGATGACCCTGAACCGGAGGTGGTCGTCCCATTCGCGGTTGCCGTCGCCATCGAACGCACGGGTTCCACGTCCAGTGCTCCCGGGGACAGTGCCGCCCGGGCCGTCTCCGTCGGCACGTCAAGCCCGAACGCCGCGGTGGCCGTCTCGCCGGGGTCGAGCCGCGCCCGGAGGACCAGTCGGTCCCCGGACACCGTCCAGTCGTCCGCGTACGCGTCCGGGACGGAGACATCCGCGGCCGAGGCACCATCGGGGAGCGGCTGTGCGAGCGCGAGCGCGACCGACTCGTCCCGCTCCGAGGTGAGTTGCACGGCTATCGACGGCATCCCGAACCGGTCGGCGTCGAACGCCGTCTCGACGCGGACCCCGTCGACCACCCGCGTCCCCCCCTCCTCTGTCACGGGGGGACGGACCGCCGCGGGGCACATAAGCGCTCGGGGGACCGGCTGTGACCGGGCGGTGGCAACGTTGATGACCCAGGCGGCCAAGACGACGGCCGTGCGACGACGGCGGTTCCTCCTCGGGGTGGGGACGCTGGCCGGGCTGGCGGGGTGCGGGAGCGATGCCTCACGACCGACCGCAATCGACCGGAACGTCCCGGACCCCGACGAGACGGTCGCGCCCCCGACGGATACCTTCGAGTACCGGCCGGGCGAGCCGCCGACCGGGACGCTGTTCGAGGGGCCCGTGAACGACCAGCAGTACGTCCGCGGCCCGTTCTTCCCCGGACAGCCGGTGGTCGTCGAGGCGCGCTCGGTGGCCGGGTCGCTTGTCGCGGAACTCGTGAACCGGGCGCCGGTCGCCCGCAGACACGTTTACCGACCGCGGACGGCCACGGTCCGCCCGCTCGAGCGCGGTGCGGCGTATCTCGCGCTCCGGGCCGACGGCGGTCCCGCCGAGGTCACCGTCCGCGCCCGGGCGGAGCAGCGAGAACGGCGGGCGACCGGCGTCGTGTTCGACCGCGAGATCGAGCGGACGCGCTCGGTAGCCGCCGGCCCGGGCATCTCGGCGGTCGAGGTGACGGTCGCGGGGCTCGGCGACGGCGAGAAGTTCGTCGTCGGCTACCCTCGCGGTCGCGCCCGGTCGCGGGGCGACAGCCGCATCCAGTTCTACGAGGACGCCACCCGCACGTTCGACCTCGCGACCGGGACCGGCGGCGGGACGGCCCGTTCGCGGCTGTTCCGTCTCGCGCCGCTCCGGACGGCGCCGCCGTTCGATGCGACCGTGGCCGCCGACGTGACCGTGACCGCGCATCCCCCGTCCTGACGCGCCGGGGGCCGCCACGCCACAGCACGCGCGACTCGCGAAGCGACACCGACATGCGGGAGGCACCCGAACTGCCACTCATGGCGACAGCCGACGCCGGTCCCCTCTCCCGGACAGCGAAGGAGTACCCACGAGCACTCACTGCGGTCCTCACCGTCGTCGGGTACGCGCTGGTCATCGGGACCCTCTACGTCGGGCTCCCCATCTACCCGACCATCAGCCTCGAGACGGTCAACCTCCTCTCGCACGCCATCGCCGTCATCAACACGACGACGGTCGTCCTGCTGCTCGCGGGCTGGAAGTTCATCCGCGACGGCGACGTGCGACGGCACCGGGCGGCGATGGTCGGCGCGTTCACGCTCATCCTGCTGTTCCTCGTCCTCTACCTGCTGAAGACGGGGGGAGGCGGGCAGAAGGAGATCGTGGCTCCCGACGGTGCGACCATCGCCTATCTCGCGATGCTGGCCATCCACATCCTGCTCTCCGTGCTGGCGGTGCCACTCGTGCTGTACAACATCATCGTCGGCCTGAGCCACAGCACCGAGGAGATCCGGCGGACGGCGCACGCCCGCGTCGGTCGCTGGGCGGTGGCGGTCTGGTCGGTGTCGCTGACGCTCGGCGTCGCGGCGTACGTCCTCCTCAACCACGTCTACACGTTCGAGTTCGTCCGGCTCCTGGTCAGGGTTCCTGCTCCGTTCTGACCGAGCCGTTCCCGTTCGACCCCTGGCTGTGAGAGCCCCCCTCGGAATCGGCCATTCCGGACGGCATCGGCCCCTTCTGGGCCTGCTTGCGCGACATCCGCCGCGTGACCCGCCGTCGCATCCGCCGGACCCGGGTCTTGCGCGCGTGGGTGTCGAGCCGCCACCCCGCCACCAGCAGGAGCGTGGCGAAGACGGCCGCCACGATGAACGTCATGAACACGGCACCCGGGTCCGCCAGGAACGCGGGGAGGCCGTCGAGGGCGAGCGCGACGGAGACGGGCCGGGCCAGTACGGCGACACCCATCAGGTAGAACCCCTCGGCGAGGACGCCGGTCGGGAGCTTGCGCCGCAGGAAGGCGATACCGGACCAGAGCGTCGTCGCGACGGCCGCCACGGCGTACAGCGGGAGTCCCGCGACCGGTGTCGAGAGCGGCAGGAGTGCCCAGCCCACGAAGCCACCCGCCGCAACCGCGGTCAGTATCCCCATCAACAGCGTCGGAGTGGGGACGTCGGAGTCGTCACCCTCGTCGGCCATCTCCGGGTCGCTCATCGACTGCCCGGCCGCATCTGTCGTCATTACGTATTCTGGGGCGTTCCGAGTATATAGGTGCAGTCCTCACCTCGCCGAATCCAATCCGACCCGGACATGTTCGGCTACTCCGTCGCGGACGCGCTCGCGACCGTGCGAGACGAGGGCGCCGGGACGGAGCCACCCGCTCAGAGCGCGTCGAGCAGGGCGCTGGGGTCCTCGGCCCACGACTGGTCCTCCGCCCACGCGCGGAGCTCCGCACCGACCGCCCGAACCTGCTCCTCGAGCGCCTCCTTCCCCTCGGGTGCCGGACGCTCCGTGACGACCGTCCAGCCCCCGGGATCGTTCTCCGTGGCCGTGGCGTCGGCGGCCGCGGCGTCGATATCCACGTCCGCATCCGCGTCCACGTCCGCGTCGGCCGCCAGTACGTACCCGGCGGCGACGATCGACGACTCGGTGACGAACACCACGGCTGGCACGAGGCGGCGGTCGCTCTCCGAGAGGTCGAAGACGCCCGCCGGAACGAGCGTCCGGAACCGCCCGCTGTTCTCCAGATCGCGACACTCCTCCAGACTCAGCGGCCGTGCCGGGAGCGAGGCGAGGTCCATGCCTCCGGATCGGACGGTCGTGGGTAAAGACGTTCCCACAGCGACCGAGAGAGGTTTCTGTATTATGGGCGCAATTCGTCGATAACCGCGGACGTTCGGAACGAATGCACGAGGATCGCGACGTAACCTCGTATCAGTCGGTCGTCGGAATCGCGTACGCGCCGGCGAGGAAGAACGCGACGGCCAGCACGGCCAGCACCCCCAGTTCAAGCAGCGGCCCCCCCGCTTCGAACGGGTTGGCGTTCGGGGTGAACGACGCGAGCTGGCCCGGCGGTCGGTACGTCGCCTCCCGGATACCGCGCGCGAAGTAGGTGAGCGGCGACAGGAACCGGTACGGCGCGAACCACGCCGGGAGGAGGTCCGGCGGGACGAACGTCTCCGAGAGGAAGAGGAGGGGAAGCGCGATACCGTTCGACGCCGCGACGACGCCGTCCTGCGAGTCCGCGATGCGCCCGAGGATGGCCCCGAGGCCGCAGAACAGCGCCACGGCCAGCGCGATGAACGGCAGCAGGAGCGGCGACGGCGTCAGCGACCCGGCCGCGCCCGTCACCAGTACCACCAGCACGAGGATGAGGACGGCGGCGGCGCCGATGATGCCGACGTTGACGATGGTCTGTGCGAGCAGCCACTCGGCGCGCGAGAGCGGTGTCGTCGCCAGTTTCTCGAAGCGGTTGCCCTCGCGGTGGCGCGCGACCTCGCTCCCCACCCGCGAGAGCGGCGTGAACAGGACGACGACGGCGAGGTAGCCGGGGACGTAGTAGCCCGCCGGCTCGGTGAACAGCCCGCCGCCGGTGGGCTGGGTCTGGACCAGCGCGCCGAAGATGAGGATGATGATGGCGGGGAAGAAGAACGTGAAGAACACCGCGGTCCGACGCCGGAGGAAGGCCTTCGCGGCGGCGGTGGCCTCGCTCCCGACCCGGCCGAGCGCGCCCATCAGGGCTCACCTCCGCGGCGGGACGACGCTCCGGCGGGGACCTGCCCACGCCGCCGGGGGACCGGCTCGCCGCCGGCGGCCACTTCCGTCCCGGTCAGCGAGAGGTAGACGTCCTCCAGGTCGGGCTGCTTCCACGTGATCGCCTCGTACGGCACGTCCTCGGCCTCCAGCGCCTCGACCACGTCGCCGATCTCTCGCGGGTCGATGCCGGTGACCGCGAGCGCGGCCTCGTCCGGGACGAGCTGGTAGCCGGCCATCTCGAGGGCCGTCGCGGCCCGTCCCTCCGCGTCCTCCGGGATATCGAGTTCGAGCCGACTGTCGCCGCCGTGTGCCGCGACGAGGTCCGCTGGCGGCCCCACCGCGACGAGCTGGCCGTCGGCGAGCAGTCCCACACGGTCCGCCAGCGCCTCGGCCTCGGCCATGTCGTGGGTGGTGAGGAGGATGGTCGTGCCGCCGTCCGCGAGGTCGGCCAGCAGCGACCAGAGCTGTCGCCGGCCGGCCGGGTCGATGCCGGTCGTCGGCTCGTCGAGGAACAGTACGTCGGGGTCGTTGACGAGCGCGGTGGCGACACAGGTCCGGCGTTTCTGCCCGCCCGAGAGGTCCTCGTACGGCTTCCGGGCATCCGCGCCCGCCAGTCCGACATCCGCGAGTACGTCGTCGGGGTCACGGGCCTCGTCGTAGAGGCCGGCGTAGTAGGCGACCAGTTCCCGCGCGGTGAGTCGCTCGGCGGGGTCGAACTCCTGTGGGAGCAGTCCCACCCGTTCGGGGTCCACGTCCGCCGGCGCCTCGCCCAGCACCTCGACCCGGCCGTCGACGACGGTGGTGCCGGTCAGGGCGCGGACGAGCGTCGTCTTCCCGGCGCCGTTCGGCCCGACCAGCGCGTACACCTCGCCCTCGGCGACCGACAGCGAGACCCCGTCCAGCGCGACCGTCTCGCCGTACCGCCGACGTACCTCCTCCGCGAGGATGACCATGTTGGACCGGGGTTCGTCGGGTCCACCGATAGGGGTTTCCGTCCGGTCGCGTCCGGCACCCCGCTCGTCGTTCTCGTCTCCTGCCCTGTCACACACCGCTTGATACACGGGTCGGGGGGAACCCGTCCAGACCGCTCCTTCCTGTCGCCAGATGGCCTCACGGCCGTTCCGAGCAGCTACTGTGCGGGACGCCAACAGGGGCAACCGTTTTGTCCCTCGACAACGCAACTCGTGCAGGACCGGGGAAGAACCATGATAGACCTCACCCTCGACATGGAGCAGTACGACTGCCCGTTCATCGCTGCCACCGAGGCACAGCCGGTGTCGTTCTCGGCGGTCAACTGGGAGTTCGAGGGGGGGCGTGAGGGGTGGCTGGAGACGCGGATGCTGGTCGAGGGCGATGACGACGGCGCCGTCGAAGCCGGACTGGACGTGCTGCGCGGCCACGACGGCCTTCGCGAGTGCGGCCTCATCTCGAAGCAGGACGACGTGGCCCACATCCGGACGGTCATCGACGAGACGGCGGCGATGCGGACCATCCGCGACCACGACGGCTACATCACCGGCCCGTTCCACATCGAGGCCGGCAGCGAACTGTGGCACGTGGGCTTCGACCACGACTCGACGGCCGAGCAGGCCCTCGCGGGGCTGGAACGGGAGAACGAGTTCGAGGTGGTCGCGCGGGACCCGGTGAACGAGACCGAGGTGACCGGGTTCGCCGAGAACGTCGGCGCGGCCATGACGCTCATCCAGGGCTGTCAGGACCTGACCGACACCGAACGCGAGACGCTGGAGGCGGCCGTCGAACGGGGCTACTTCCGGTCGCCGCGGGGCGCGACGCTGGGTGACCTCGCCGATGAGTTCGGCGTCTCGAAACCAGCCGTCTCGAAGCGCCTCCGCCGCGGGCAGGAGAAGGCCGTCAGCCGGATGGTCGAAGCGATGGATGAGCTCGACGGATAGCGAATACACTCGGAGCCTTCTGCCCCTACTCCGCGCATATACAGATTATCCGGCGGACTTCGATACTACTGGGCACCCTCCGCTCAGTCCAGGTCTCGCTCCACACGGTCGTGGTAGTCCGAGACCGCCGCATACAGCCCTCCACGGCGCGCGCCGTGCATGGCGTAGTGGTCGGCGCCCGCGAGTTCGGCGTACTCCTTCCGGTCGGCCGTCGTGCCGAGTTCGTCGTAGAGGCCGAGCGCGTCCTCGCGGACGGAGATGGCGTCGTCCGTCCCGCGGAGGACGAGCGCCGGCACCCCGACCGCGGCCGCGTCGTAGACGGGCTCGCCCTCACAGGCCATCGCCGTGTCGGCCAGCGACCCCGACTGGGCGATGTAGGTCCCGTCGTCGACGCCCTGGTTGGACTCGACCTGCGCGCGCCAGACGGCCTCGAACAGCGGGTCCTCGCCTGACTCGGCGACGCCCTGGCGCTCGCGAACGCCCTCGTAGGTCTGGTCGTAGTAGGCGTCCAGCCCGGCATCGACCCCGAGCGCCGTCGTCACCTCCTCGAAGCTCCACGGCGGGCGATGGACGGGCGCGACCTGTGTGAGCGAGGCGACCGGCGCGTCGTCGGCGTGGTGGGCGAGGTAGTAGCCGCAGGTCATCGTGCCCCACGAGACGCCGAGCAGGTGGACGGTCTCGAACCGGTCGGTGGCGGCGTCGACCGCCGCGGCGATGTCCCGGGCCGCCGTCGGTGCGCGCACCGGCGGGTCGTTGGCCTCGGGTGGGTCGTCCAGCTCCGGAGGGCGGTCGCTGTCCCCGTAGCCACGGATATCGAGCGCCAGCGCGGTTCGACCCTCGCGGGCGGTCGCGGCCAGCCACGAGTAGGAGTCGTCACCCTCGACGGGCGGGGCGAACAGTGCCCGCGAGTTCGTGATGGAGCCGTGGACGTGGAGGACCGCCGTGTTCCCGCCACCACCGTCCGCGGGCTGCTCCCAGAGCCGCAGGTCGGTCCCGTCGGCTGCCGTTACCGTCGTCGGAGTCGGCTGCATGGGTTCGGATAACGACCCGGACCCCCTGTATCGCGGGGTTCACGTGTGAACCCCGGGCCGTCTCTGTCCGGTCAGTTCATATGTTAACCCGGGGAGCGAAGCCCGTTGGGTCACAGTATCGGGTAGTGCCATGGAACGACAACGACTCACACGACGCAAGGCGCTGGCTGGACTGGCAGCAGCAGGTATCGGCGGCCTCGCTGGCTGCACCGGCGACGGCGGGGACGGTGGGGGAGACGGCGGCGGTGGCGGGGGCGGGTCCGTGAGCGGAACCGTCAAGATCGGCGTCCTCCAGCCACTCTCCGGGAGCCTCAAGTACTACGGCCAGCAGGCCATGTACGGCTTCTACCAGGGGCTCAACTACAAGGGTGACGAGCAGTTCACCCCCGAGGCCTCGACCGGGACGAAGACGACCACCGTCGGCGACGTGGACTACGAACTCATCGTCCGCGACACCGAACTGAAGGCCGACACCGCACAGTCCGCGGCCCAGGACCTCGTGAAGAACGAGAGCGTGGACCTGCTGTTCGGCTGTACCTCGTCGTCGTCGGCCAGCCGCGTGGCGACGACGGTCTCGAAGCAGGCGAACGTCCCGACGCTGCTCGGGCCCGCCGCGTCGGCGGACATCACGGCCAACAGCGAGACCTGTGGCGCGCCGGTGTTCCGTACCAGTGAGAACACCGCGATGGACGCCCGCTCGGGCGGCAAGTACGTCGCCGACAACACCGACGTCTCGAAGGTGTACCTGTTCGGAGCGGACTACTCCTTCGGGAAGGCCGTCGTCAACAACTACCGGACGGTGCTGGAGGCCAACGGCGTCGAGATCGTCGGGGAGAAGTTCTTCCCCCGCGGCTACAAGGAGTGGCAGGGCCCCCTCGACAACGCCGAGAGCGAGGGTGCCGAGGGCATCGTCGCCGGGTTCACGGTGCAGACGCTCCCGGCGCTGTTCACCACCTTCCTCAACGGTGACTACTCGTACAAGGTGTTCGGCGGCTTCGCCACGCAGATCACGACCGGCATCGTCGGGCAGACGCTCCAGAAGGAGCTGGGCAAGCCACTGACGAAGGAGAAGTTGAGCCAGGCCAACCTCGGGCCGTTCACCTCGCGGTACCACTGGAACCAGTACGACAACGAGATCAACAGCGCGTTCGTCGACAGCTACACGAGCGCCTACGGCATCGTCCCGGACCTGTTCACCTCGGGGACGTTCACCGCCTCCTCGGCCATCGTGCAGGCCGTCGAGGCCGGCGGGTCGACGGAAGGGGCCGACATCCAGGCCCAGCTGACCGGGATGACGGTCGCGGACACCCCGAAGGGCCAGGACGCGTACACCTTCCAGGAGTACAACAACCAGGCCCGCTCGGCGATGACCATCGCGGACATGGTGCCCAACGACAACGAGAACTGGGACGCCGCTATCAAGCCCAGCGACCCGGTCCAGACCATCCCCGCGGACGAGACCACCATCCCGAAGGACAGCCCGGAGATGGGCTGCCAGCTGTAGCATGAGCGTCCTGCGGACAGCAGGCCTCACCAAACGCTTCGGCGGTCTCACGGCGGTCGACGACGTGGACTTCGAGCTGGCCGAGGACGAACTCTGCTCGCTCATCGGCCCCAACGGCGCCGGCAAGACCACGTTCTTCGACCTGCTGACGGGCGCGCTGGAGCCGACCGCCGGGACGGTCGAACTCGCGGCCGGCGGGGGCGGCGAAAGCGGGACCGAGGACGTGGACGAGCCGGGCGGCAGCGTCGGCTGGGTCGACGTGACCGATGCCCCGCTCCACGCGACCGCCCAGCGCGGGCTCCACCGCTCGTACCAGGTGACCAACGTCTTCCCGACCAGCACCGTGCTGGAGAACGTTCGCGTGGCCGCGCAGGCACACGGGACGGACTCCTTCCGCGGCTGGCGCAACGTCAACAGCTTCGAGCCCTACCTCGAGGAGGCCCACGCCATCCTCGACCGTGTCGGGCTCGCGGTGAAGGCCAACGAGCCGGCCGAGACCCTGAGCCACGGCGAGAAGCGCCAGCTGGAGGTCGGCGTCGCCCTCGCGGGCGACCCCGAGGTCCTCCTGCTGGACGAGCCCAACGCGGGCGTCTCCAGCGAGTCCGTCGACGACATCATCGCGCTCATCGAGGACGTGGCCGGCGACCACGCGGTCCTGCTGGTCGAGCACAACATGGACATCGTGATGAACGTCTCCGACCGCATCGTCGTGCTCAACCGCGGTGAGGTCATCGCCGACGGGCCGCCGGAGTCGGTCCGCGATGACCCCGCCGTGCAGGAGGCGTACCTGGGCGGCTACGAGCCCGGGGACCTCGACGACGACGGAGCGGCGGATCCGGCCGCGGAAGCCGACGGAGGTGGGACCGAGTGAGCCTGCTCGAGATCGACGATATCCACACCTACTACGGCGAGAGCCACATCCTCGAGGGCGTCTCCCTGGAGGTCGAGGACGGCGAGGTCGTCGCGCTCATCGGGCGCAACGGCGTCGGCAAGACCACGACGCTCCGGTCGGTGCTCCAGTTGACGGCTCCGCGTTCGGGCAGCATCACCTACCGCGGTGAGGAACTGGTCGGCAAGCGGACCCACGAGGTCGCCGACCTCGGAGTGGGGTGGATCCCGGAGGAGCGCCGCGTCTTCTCGCAGCTCTCGGTCACCGAGAACATCCGCGTCGCGGTACCGAAGGGCGGCGACGTGGATACGGCGCTGGAGCTGGCGTTCGACACCTTCCCGGCACTCGCCGAGCGGAGCGAGGCCAACGCGGGCGCGCTCTCGGGCGGGCAACAGCAGATGCTCGCCATCGCCCGCGGCCTCGTCGGTGAGAACGACCTGCTCCTCATCGACGAGCCCAGCGAGGGGCTCGCACCGCAGATCGTCTCCGACGTGGCCGAGGCCGTCCAGAACGCCGCCCGCGAGGCGACGGTGCTGCTGGTCGAACAGAACCTCCCGCTCGCGATGGACCTCGCCGACCGCTTCTACCTGCTCGACAACGGGCAGGTCGTCGAGGACGGCGAGGCAACCAGCGGTGTCACCGACGACGAGCGCATCCGGAGGTATCTCAGCGCATGAGCGCCATCGTCCCCACACTACTGGCCGAACTGGCGACGCTCCCGCTGGTGTCGTACATCGACACGCTCGGGCAGTTCCTCCGGCCGTCGACGCTCGTCGGCGTGTTCGTCCGGGGGCTCTCGAAATCCGCCATCTACGTGATGATCGCCAGCGGCCTCACCCTCGTCTTCGGGCTGATGGGCGTGCTCAACTTCGCCCACGGATCGCTGACGATGATCGGCGCGTACCTCGGGGGACTGGTGATGGTGCTGGCCGTGACCGGCGCGAGCGGGACCGTCTCCAGGTTCGCGTTCTTCCTGGTCGCGGTGCTGGTGGTGTTCGGCGCGCTGTCGGCGCTCGGTGGCGTCATCGAGGTCGGCCTCATCCGGCCGCTGTACGACCGCCCGCCCATCTACCAGATACTCCTGACGTTCGGCGTGACACTGGTGCTGGACGAACTCGTCCGCATCGTGACGCTGTTCTACGGCCTCCAGCCCATCTCCGAGTGGCAGGCCGCACTCGGCACCAAACCCGAACCACTCACAGCGACCATCAGGCTCGGCTCGACGACCGTGAGCGGGCTCGCGCTGTTCGAAATCCTGTTCGGCGTCGTTACCGTTGCCGCGGTCTGGGCGTTCCTGACCCGGACGCGGTACGGGCTGGTCGTTCGCGCCGGCAGCGAGGACAGCGAGATGACCGAGGCGCTCGGCATCGACGTGCGCCGGGTGTTCACCACCGTCTTCGCGCTCGGAACCGGTATCGCCGGCATCGCCGGCGCGCTGCTGATGTGGGACCCCGTCTGGGGTGCCAGCGTCCCGCTCGCGGCCGAGACGCTCCTCCCGGCGTTCGTCGTCGTCATCGTCGGCGGCCTCGGCACCTTCCGGGGAACGGTCGTCGCCGCGCTCATCGTCGGGATGATCGACGCGGTGACGACCTGGTGGTTCGTCAACGCCGTCGAGTTCACCGGTCTCCCGGAGATGTTCATCTTCCTCATCCTCGTGGTCACGCTCATCGTCCGGCCACAGGGCCTGTTCGGCGTCGCGGAGGTGGGTGGCCATTAGCGACCCCGACCGCGGTCCCGACGGGTCCTCGATCGAGTCCCGTGGCGACGGCGGCGAACCCGTCGAGGGAGCGGGCACCGCGACCGACGCGGAGAAGGACCTGCCGGAGTCACCGGAAGCCGTCGACCTCGCGCCGGAGCGGGCCTGGTGGCGACGCTACGCGGAGGAGCACGTGGCGCATCTCGTCGTCATCGTGCTGCTGGGGCTCTACCCGCTCATCCACAGCGCGCTGGTCGCCTCACCCGTCGGTGCGGAGGCAGTGATGCTCCTGCCGGACGTGGAGACGATGACGGCGGTGCTGTACTTCGGGCTGTTCGCGATGAGCTTCGACTTCATCTCCGGGTACACCGGCTACCTGTCGTTCGGCCACGCCGTCTTCTACGGCACCGGCGCGTACTTCGTCATCGTGGCGGCGAACGGGAAACTCCCGCTCGTCCCACACACGACGCCGTTCCTGCTGTTGCTGGTGCTGGGTGGCCTGCTGGCGACGGTGCTGGCGCTGGTCATCGGCGTCGTCTCCTTCCGCCTCAGCGGCGTCTACTTCGCGATGGTCACGCTGGGCGTCTCGCAGGTCGTCTACGTGCTCGTCCGTGACTGGGGTTTCCTGGCCTCCAACCCGCGCGACGGGCCGTTCGTCGTCGGCCCCGAGGGCGCCACCGCGCCTATCTTCAGCGTCGGCGTGCCGTTCGTCGACCCGCTCAACCTCGATATCGGGGTCCTCACCGGGGACTCGGTGGTGCTGGGCCCGCTCTCGCTGGGGTCGACGGAGGTGTCGTTCTACATGGTCGGGCTGGTCGTGCTGGTGTGTTACTTCGCGCTCCAGCGACTCGTCCACTCGCCGTTCGGACGGGTGCTCATCGCCATCCGCGAGAACGAGGAGCGTGCCCGCGCCATCGGCTACGACACGTTCCGCTACAAGCTGGCCGCGTTCGCGGTCAGCGGGTTCTTCGCGGCCGTCGCCGGCGGCCTGTTCGCCGGCTTCCGCCGCTCGGCCTCGCCGGACAACGCGTTCTTCTTCCTCGTCACCGGCGACGCGCTGCTGGCGGCCATCATCGGTGGGTTCGGCACGCTCGCCGGCCCGCTGTTCGGACGGCTGCTGGACGAGACCGTCAGGGAGTTCCTCTCGAAGGAGGGCGCCGGCGGCGGCCTCCTGCCCTACCTCCGGGATACGCTCCCCGAGTCCGTCCTGACGACGGACATCGCGGGGCTGACCGTACAGGGCGCCATCGAGACGTTCCTCAACGGCCATGCCAGCCTCTACATCGGGCTGGTGTTCGTCGCGTTCGTCCTGTTCGTCCCCGGTGGCCTGCTGGGGAGCGTCCGGGAACGGCTCGGCGGCCCCATCGCGAAGCAGGTGGCCGCCCGCATCCGCGGCGAAGACTGAGCCGCCGCGGCCGTCCTCCTTCTCCAGCGGTCCCGTCGCCGGGCAACCCACGCTTATATCGCCGGCCGCCGAGGCCCCGGACATGACCGACCAACCGGAGTTCCGCGGCCTCGACGACGTCGAGACGGTCGGCGTCGTCGGCGCGGGCACGATGGGCAACGGCATCGCACAGGTGAGCGCCACGGCCGGCTACGACGTGCTCATGCGCGACGTAGAGGCGGAGTTCGTCGAGCGCGGCCTCGACGCCATCGACGACTCGCTCTCGCGACTCGTGCGGAAGGAGACGCTCACCGAGGAGGAGGCCGACGCCGCCCGCGACCGCATCACCGGCACCACCGACCTCGGTGACCTCGCGGACGCCGACCTCGTCGTCGAGGCCGCGCCCGAGGAGATGGACCTCAAGCGCGACGTGTTCGCCGACCTCGAAGCGGTGACCGACGAGGACGTCGTCCTCGCCACGAACACCTCCACGCTGTCGGTGACGACCATCGCTGCCGCCACCGACCGCGCACCGCTCGTACTGGGGCTCCACTTCATGAACCCGGTGCCCGTGATGAAGGGGGTCGAACTCGTGGTCGGCGAGCGCACCGACGACGCAGTCGTGGCGTTCGCCCACGAGTTCGCCGAATCGCTGGGCAAGGAGACGTGGGAGGCCGACGACAAGCCGGGCTTCGTCTCGAACCGCATCCTGATGCCCTGGATCAACGAGGGCGTCCGGGCCTACGACGAAGGAGTCGCCACGAAGGAGGACATCGACCGCGGCATGAAACTCGGAACCAACGTGCCGATGGGGCCGCTCGAACTCGCCGACCACATCGGGCTGGACGTCTGCCTGCACGCGACGGAGACCCTCCACGAGGAACTCGGGGACCGGTACACGCCGGCGTACCTGCTCAAGCGGAAGGTCAAGGCCGGCGACCTCGGGAAGAAGACCGGGCGCGGGTTCTACGAGTACGAGGACTGAGTGATGGAGGTTCGCGGCGGTTATCCGTAGAGTATCTCGTCGATATCCTCCTCGCTGGTCTCCGTACCGGACGCGGCCATCCCCCCGTGGAACGCCTGGCGCTCGGCCTCTGAAACCGGCAAGTCCCCGGATTCGCTACCCGACTCGTCACTCATAACTCTGCGTCACGGTTCGAGGTCCAGCTGAATCAGCGTTTCCCCGTCGCCATCGCTCCCGGAGGCGGTACACTCACCGTACCCGCTCACGCACCCGCCGCGCCACCTCGTCCGGGTCGAACTCTTCCTCGGCGATGTCGAACACGCGCTCCCCGTCGACCCGGACGACGAAGACGCCGTTGTCACCGGTGACGAGCGCGACGCGGTCGAGTCGCTCGCGGAACGTCCGCAGCAGGTGCTCGGCGAGGTCGGACGCGCGGTCGAGGTGCCCACAGGGAACGCAGTACTCGATCTCGACGGTGGTCATACCCCGCCACAGGGGCGTGGTAGATATGTGGCTGTCGGAGGCGCAGGTCGGTTCGCCAACGGAACCGTACGGAGAACAGTATCCGACGGAGTTACGGAGTTATCGTGGGTGTTGACACTGGAGGCTCGGACTATCCCCGTAATCCGATTCCCCGCAGGTCAGCCATCGTCGGCCGCCACACCAGCAGGACCACCGTGACGACGAAGACGACCGTCGAGAGGAGGTAGGACTGGTTGAACGCGGCGGCGGCCACCGCGCCCGTGCCGCCGACGAAGCCCGAGACGATGCCCGCGATGACGGGCAGCGTACAGGAGACACAGGAGAACAGCCCCAGCACGCCCCCGACGACCGAAGAGGCAGCGTCCAGCACCGTCGCGTAGACGAGGTAGGCCAGTGTCGCGTAGCCGACCAGCTTGAACGGTAGCAGCGCGAACTGGAGCACGGTCCCGCCGTAGATGACCGCCGGGCCCCAGCCGGGGGGGACCGCCTCGAACGCCACCCGGAGCCCCGTCGCGGGGCCACCGCTCGGGCCGTACAGGCCACCGAAGTACCCGAGGACGAGGAAGTAGCCCCCCGAGATACCGAGCGCGGTCACACGCTGGCGCGTCGAGGCCGCCCGCGGGGAGACGCGGAACACGCCCCACAGCGCCGCGTTGATCCAGACGAACGGGATGATGTAGAACAGCGGCCGCGTGACGATTGGCGTCTCGACCACGAGGTACGCCAGCAGCACCAGCAGCTCCGTGTTCAGGACGACCGCCCACCAGATGGCGGTTTCGCGGCTCGGGCGGAGCGACGCCAGCCGCGACTCGATGGTGCTCATCGGTCGCAGATTCGGGTCGGGGTGGCTTCAAGGACACGAGTCGCCCGTGCGCCGGAATCGGGGTGGCGGGCCCGCATCAGACCACCAGCGAGTCGACGACGATTGCCAGCAGCAGCGCGCCGAGGTAGGCGTTCGAGGCGTGGAACGCGCGGAAGGCAGCACCCTCGGAGCGCTCGTAGTGGAGCCGGACGACGGCGACGAGGAAGACGGCGCCCAGCGCGACCGTCGTGGCGGCGTAGAGCCAGCCCAGCGTCGTCAGCTCCGCGAGGACCGTCGCCGCGAGCAGCGTCGCCGCGAGGTACAGCAGGATGTGCTTGTGGGTGACCGTCTCCCCGCGGACGACCGGCAGCATCGGGAAGCCACCGCGCTCGTAGTCGTCGCGGTAGGCCAGCGCGAGGTTGTAGAAGTGCGCGGGTGTCCAGAGGAAGATGACGCCCGCGAGCGCGAGCCCCGGGAGCCCGATGTCGCCGGTGACGGCGGCCCAGCCGATGAGCGCCGGGAGCGCACCCGCAGCCCCACCGATGACGGTGTTCTGGACGGTGTTGGGCTTGAGGACCAGCGTGTAGATGACCGAGTAGAACACGATGGCTGCGAGGCCGAGCGCCGCTGCGAGGGGGTTCACCGACAGGAAGGCGCCCAGCGCCGCCACGGTGAGGAGGCCGGCGAAGGCGAGCGCGTTCCGGACCGGCACCTCGTGGGTGGCCACCGGGCGGTCGGCGGTGCGCTCCATCCGCTTGTCGATGTCGCGTTCGAGCACGTGGTTGTACGTCCCCGAGGCGCCGATGGCGAGGACGCCGCCGCCGAGTGTCGCCGCGACGACGGGGACCGAGAGGCCACCGGGCGTCGTCGCCGCTGCGAGGGCCATCCCGGCGGAGGCGACGAG
The DNA here is from genome assembly GCF_024298885.1 of Haloglomus halophilum. Classification (GTDB taxonomy): domain Archaea; phylum Halobacteriota; class Halobacteria; order Halobacteriales; family Haloarculaceae; genus Haloglomus; species Haloglomus halophilum. The sequence goes on along the minus strand of NZ_CP101166.1, from coordinate 3,505,614 downwards.
GCAGAGCAGCCACATCAGCCGCGGCTTCATCAACTGGATGTACGCGCCGGCGATCGCACGGACGCGAGCGACACCGGAGAGCGAGGGACCGGACGATTCCGCCGCCGCGTCGACCGGCTTCGGCCGTTCGAGGTCGTCCGGGTCCCGGACGGCCGAGGTGTCGTCGGTTCCCGTCTCGGCCTCGAGGCGCCACGCCAGCGCCAGGACGAGCGCGCCGAAGATGGTCATGCCGACCAGCAGGTGCCCGTTCGAGACGAGCGGACCGGCGCCGCTGGTGGCGACGAGGGCCCCCACCGACACCTGCACGGGGAACAGCGCGAGCGCGGCGAGGAGCGCGGCTCTCACCCGCCGGTCGACGTCGGCCCGGAAGCCCACGACGGCCGTCACGAGGACGAGGACACCCACGAGCGTCGCCGCGGCCCGATGCCCGAGCGCGACCAGTACCGCGGGCTCGGAGAGGTCGGCACCGGCACAGCCCGGCCACGCGGAACAGGCCCGTGCGGCCTCGGCCAGCGCCGCGGTCGCGCCCACCACCACCAGCAGGTAGACGCCGAGGACGGACGCGGCCAGCAGGGCCGTCAGCCGCGATTCGCGGCCGGTCCCGAGCACGGCGCGAGGGTCTGGGAGGGACACGGATACCACTTCCCTAGGTCTTACCGCCCGGGGACTTAGCACCCACGCTTTTCGCGTGAGGGCGAGTCGGCAGGTTCTTACACGGCAGTTCCTAACCCGGGGATATGAACCACAGGCGCGCCGTCCTGCGGGCCGCTGTCGGGGTCGCGCTCCTCGCCCTTCTCGGCGCGATGCCCGCCGCGGCACAGCCGTCCGTCAACATCGAGCTGATCAACGACCTCAACGAGAAGCTCCTGTACGTCGCCATCCCGATCACGGTGCTGGTAGAGGCCATCCTCTTCTACACCGTCTACAAGTACAAGGACAACGACGACCCCCAGCCCACCCAGGAGAACCGCCGGCTGGAGATCACCTGGACCGTCGCAACGGCCATCATCCTCCTGTTCGTCGGCTTCGCATCCTATCAGGTGCTCGGCAACGTCGCCATCGGCGGCGTCACGGCCGCCACCGTCGACGACCCGGAGGTCGCCCAGCAGAACGCCGAGGTGACCCACTACGACGGCAAGGGTGCCTACATGCCTGCCGCATCCGACCTGCCCGGTGAGGGCGACCCCGTCCAGGTGGAGGTGGTCGCGAAGAAGTACTTCTGGACGTACAACTACACCACCGACGGCGGACAGGTATCCACGACCGGGACGATGGTCATCCCCGAGAACCGGCCCGTCGTGATGCACGTCACGTCCACGGACTGGCTCCACGCGGTCCACGTCCCGAAGCTGGGACTGAAACAGGACGCCTTCCCCGGCCACTACAACACCATCGCCACCGCCGTCACGCTCCCGGAAGGCCAGGACGAGCAGAGCTACCAGCTCTACTGTGCGGAGTACTGTGGCTCCGGCCACTCCGGGATGCTCGGCAAGGTCCGCGTCGTCTCCGAGGAGCAGTACGAGCAGTGGAAGCAGGACCAGCTGAGCGGTGACTCGTCGGCCGACATCGAGCCGAACCCCCGCGAGAACCTCGCGGGGGTTTCGGGCGGCGCGGCCTGAATCGGTGGTTCGGTTCCCCTCGTTCGTCTCGGTTCTCCCCGTTCCCCGACAGCGGCCGCCTCGCTCCACGCGGTCGTAGAGTGATATGGGAACGCTCCGACGTAGCAACACGAGTCCCGCAGTCCCGGGGCGCAGGACGAGAACCGGCGTGGGGGTCCGGCCGGTTCGTTCAATCGCCCGGCCCCCCACCGAACGCCCCCGGCTTCACAGCGAGAACGCGTACACCAGCAGGAAGCCGAAGTAGATGAACACCAGTGCGGCGAGCGCCTGCAGCCGGAACATCCGGAGTTCCTCCTCCTCCTCCTCACGTGCCGCTTCGTAGGCCGCACGCTCCCCGTCGGTCAGTTCGTCCCCGTGTGCCTGCCCGCGGTGGAGCGCGAGGTACGACTCGCGGTGGAACCGTCGGTCACAGGAGGGGCAGTCGTGGGGCGGGTCATCGTCGGTCGTGTCGGTGGGGGTGGTACCGGACATGGTTCAGACGAACGGGGGCGCGGCGTACGGTCGACTGACGATCCAGAGCGAGGTCATCGTGTAGAACACCATCACCGCGGTCAAGGCGTACTGGCTGCGGACGGCCTGCATGCGCGAGGGGAACAGGTCGTACGCGACCGCGTGGGCCACCCAGATGGCTCCCAGATGCCCCAGAAGGACGAACCCGAGCGACACCGCGGAGAACCACGTCGGGAGGACGACCGCCACGGGCGCACCCGGCGCGAGTGGCGCCGTGAGCGCACCCAGCAAGGCGGGCGAGAGCTCGATGAAGTAGCCGAGGTAGTGGGCGACGTGGTAGCCGGCGGCGATGGCGAGCAGGGACGGGGCGAACCGTCGGGCCAGCGTCTCGGGGTCGCGGTACGACTCGGCGCTCCGGCGGCCACGCCTGATAGCGATGCGGTACAGGGCCAGGAACAGCCCGAACCCGGCGAGCAGGGCGAGCGGGTACAGGAGAGCGGGCGGAACGCCGATGCCGACGACGGCGCGCGCGAACGCCCGCCACGGCGGCGTCGCGACGAGGCCATCGTACGTCGTGACCCACAGCAGCGCGACGACGAACGCCACGTCGCTCCGGCCGCGGACGAGGCCGGCGCCCTCCAGCCCCGTGCCGGGGACGCGGACACCGAGCGACCCGTCCTCGTCGCGGTAGAGCGGCGCGACGGCACCGTAGGCTGCGAAGACGCGGGCGACGGGGTCGACGCGCTCGAACCAGACCGAACCGAGGGCGTACGCGCCGGCGACCGTCACGACCGTGTACGCGGCCACGACGCTCGCGAGCAGCCGCGGGTCGTCGGCCAGTGGGCTCACCACCTCGAGCCAGACGAACCCGAGCAGGCCGAGGACCGCCGGCCACGACGCGAGTCTGTCGGGGTAGGTGATGTCGGGGGCCGGGAGCCGCTGGTGGAGGTCGAGCGCGACCCGCCACGGGTTCAGCGCCGGCCAGCTGTTCCCGACGAGGTAGGTCGTCATCGTGTAGCCGGCCCACCAGCCCACCCAGACGACCAGCACCGCGAGGTTTCGGAGCGGGTCCGCGGGACCGAGCATCCCGACGACGAGAACCGCGCCGAGGCCGACGAGCCCCACCAGCCGCGCGGCGACCGTGAGCCCCCTGCGGAGACCGGCCGGAAGACCGAGGGTCCGCCGCCGGTCGTGGACCGACCGGATGAAGTCGCGGTCCGTGACGAAGCTGGTGAGGAGGAAGCTGACGCCGACGGCGCCACCGCCGGTCGAGAGGAACAGCCAGAGCGGGATGGCCAGCGAGCGGGCGGGCTCCGACCGGAGACTGCCGCCGTGCGCGGCAGTGCGGCCGGCCAGTGCGAGCGTGAGGCTCCCGAGCAGGAGCGACGCGCCGGCCGTCCGGAGTCGCGCGTGTCGCATCTGCCCGAGCTACGTCCACGCGATACCTGTGCCTTCCGACACACGCGCGGCGTGGGCGAGAGTGGCCGGGGGCGGCCGCCCGCCGCCGCGCGGATGGATGCGTTTTTGTGAGTCCAACGGTGACGACACAGTATGGCAATCGAAGAAGCGGAGGACCACGGCCACGATGGGGGCCACGGTCACCACCTGCCGGCGGTGGAGGACTGGCCCAAAGGGTTCGGCGAGGCCTCCTGGTGGCCGTTCATCACCGCACTCGGCGCGGCGGGCTTCTACATCGGCGCATCGTTGTACGTCATCGCCACGCGAACCGACCTCCTCGGTATCGCGGTCGGGCCCGCGTTCTTCGTCGCGAGCACCTTCGTCTTCCTGGCCGGCCTCTACGGCTGGGTCTACCACGCGTTCGTCAAGGCCTACTGGGACGGGGAGGGTCACAGCCGGGGGCTGAAGTTCGCGATGGTCCTGTTCCTCGGGAGCGAGGTCGCCACCTTCGGTGCCGGCTTCGTCTACTACTTCTTCGTCCGCACGTCGGCCTGGGACAACCTCCCACATCTCGTCGAGAGCGGGAACATCCTGGGGAGCCTCGTCATCATCAACACCATCATCCTGATCATCTCCTCCATCACGCTCCACTACGCCCACATCGCGCTCCACAAGGGCAAGCGCAAGCAGTTCATCCGCCTGCTCGGCGTGACGCTCCTGCTGGGCGTCATCTTCATCGGGGGGCAGATTTACGAGTACTACGAGTTCATCGTCCACGAGGGCTTCACCATCACCGAAGGTGCCTACGCCTCCGCGTTCTACGGCCTGACGGGGCTGCACGGCCTCCACGTCAGCCTGGGCGCGGTGCTGCTGGGCATCGTCTTCGTCCGTGCGCTGTACGGCCAGTACGACGCCGGACACGACACCTCGGTCTCGACGGTCTCGATGTACTGGCACTTCGTCGACGTGGTCTGGGTCTTCCTCGTCGTGGTGCTGTACGCGGGCGCCATCGTCCTCGGCTGAACCGTCACCGATCACTTCGTCGGCTGAACCGTCACCGACCGCTGCTGAACCGTCACCGACCGCTCGCCGTTCCTCGATACCACCTCCCGACCGCTACCGACGGCCATTTGAGCGCCGCGTCCCTCGATGTGGTATGGACGAGCGTTCGTCGCAGGAATCGTCGGCCTTCACCGGTACGGATGTCGACGACGCGCCCGAGCCACGGTCCACCGACGCCCCCGACCCACGCCCGACCCCGGACGGCACCGAGGACGGGCCGACGCGGGTGAGCGCGTGGCCGCTGGTCGTGGCGCTCGGACTGACCGTCTCGGAGGTCGGGGTCTTCATGGGCGTCTACCCGCTCGCCGTGGGCGGACTCGTGCTGTTCGTCGCCAGCGTGGCCGGCATCACGCACGAAGCCGGCTACACCGACCGGCCGTGGCGGGTGGCCGGCGCGCTCGGGGTCATGCTGGTCGCCGTCGGCGTCTGGATGGTAGCCACGCAGGTCCCGCTGGCGGTCGACCCCATTCTGACCGCCGTCGAACAGGCCGACGGCATCGTACTCCGTGGGTTCTCGGTGGTCGGTGCCGGCCTCGTCGCCACGGTCGGTGCGGTCGTCGTCTCGGCGATGGGGAGCGGCGACGACACCGAGGCCTTCCCGGCCTGAGCCGGGGGCAGTGCGCGGGGAACCGCCCCGCGGCGAAAGGAAAGGTTGTAGTTCGTCCCCGGGAACCCACCAGTATGGCAAGCGAATCGGAGGCGAAGACGTTCGACCGCGAGACCCTGCTCGACCTCGTGGTCAACGCCATCCCGCTCGGCATGATCCTCTTCTTCGTGGTCGTGTTCGTGCTGATCAACCCGTTCGGTTCGAGTCCGGTCAACACCGCCATCCAGCTCAGTCTCCTCATCGTCCCGTTCGTCGCACTGGCATTCCTGACGTACGTCTCCGGGAAGGCCGTCTCCGAGGCGGAGCAGGAGCTGGAGGAGCAGGGCCTCGAACTGAGCGAGGAGGCGGGCGCGAACGAGGAGGCGAGTCCCGAGACGCCGGCGGACGAGGCACACGACGAATCGCACGCCTGATATCCTCTCCGCGGTCACCTTCCTCGACAGCCGGACCCGTTCGAACCGTTCCTGACACCCCCGAGCTGGGAGTTCGGAATCGCGAGACAGCGTGCACGTCGCGTCGGGAACGCAACCTTTCTAACGGCGCAGTCCTCACCGTTGACCATGGCAGGAGAACAGCTCGCGCTGACCGTCCTCATGGGGGTCCTGCTGGTCGCAGTGGCCGGCTTCCTCGCCCGCATGGAGGACTGGCGCTCGTACACCCCGCTCGGGGGAGCGAGTACGATCAGCGGTTCGGGCTACGGCGGCGGGCACGCGGAGAAACCCGCAGGCATCGTTCGGTGGTTCACCACCGTCGACCACAAGGACATCGGCATCCTCTACGGCATCTACGCGCTCATCGCGTTCTTCTGGGGCGGGGCGGCCGTCCTCCTGATGCGTGCCGAGCTGGCGGCGCCGGGCTTCGACATCATGCAGGCCCAGTTCTACAACAGCCTGCTGACGAGTCACGGCATCACGATGCTGTTCCTGTTCGGGACGCCGATCATCGCGGCGTTCTCGAACTACTTCATCCCGCTGCTCATCGGGGCCGACGACATGGCGTTCCCCCGTATCAACGCCATCGCGTTCTGGTTGCTCCCACCGGGCGCCATCCTCATCTGGGCCGGGTTCTTCACCGCGCCGCTCGGTATCGGAATCGACCCGGCACAGACCTCGTGGACGATGTACACGCCGCTGTCGGCCGAGCAGGCCAACGCGGGCGTGGACCTGATGCTGCTGGGCCTCCACCTGACGGGGGTCTCGGCGACGATGGGTGCGATCAACTTCATCGCGACCATCTTCACCGAGCGCGGCGACGACGTGAACTGGGCCAACCTGGACATCTTCAGCTGGACCGTCCTCACGCAGTCCGCGCTCATCCTGTTCGCGTTCCCGCTGCTCGGGAGCGCGCTCATCATGCTGCTGCTGGACCGGAACTTCGGGACGGCGTTCTTCGCCGTGGACGGCGGCTCCCCTATCCTCTGGCAGCACCTGTTCTGGTTCTTCGGCCACCCCGAGGTGTACATCCTCGTCCTGCCCCCGATGGGGCTGGTCTCGTGGATCCTGCCGAAGTTCTCCGGCCGGAAGCTGTTCGGCTTCAAGTTCGTCGTCTACTCCACGCTCGCTATCGGGGTCCTGAGCTTCGGCGTCTGGGCCCACCACATGTTCAGCACGGGCATCGACCCGCGCATCCGGGCGTCGTTCATGGCGGTCTCGTTGGCGATCGCGATACCATCCGCGGTCAAGACCTTCAACTGGATCACGACGATGTGGAACGGCAAACTGCGCCTGACGGCGCCGATGCTGTTCTGCATCGGGTTCATCAGTAACTTCATCATCGGCGGCATCACGGGGGTCTTCCTCGCCGCCATCCCGATCGACCTCGTGCTCCACGACACCTACTACGTCGTCGGGCACTTCCACTACATCGTCATGGGGATGATCGCCTTCGCGGGCATGGGCGCGCTCTACTACTGGTTCCCCATCGTGACGGGCCGGATGTACCAGCGCACGCTCGCGAAGTGGCACTTCTGGCTCTCGATGATCGGCACCAACATCACGTTCTTCGCGTTCCTGGTGCTGGGATACCTGGGCATGCCGCGCCGGTACGCCACCTACCAGTTCGACGGCGCCATCGCGCCGCTCGCGCAGGTCACGACGCTCCACCAGATCTCGACGGTGGGTGCGTTCCTCATCGGTATCGGCCAGCTCATCTGGGCGTGGAACATGGTCCAGTCCTGGTATGAGGGGCCCGAACTCGAGGACGCCGACCCGTGGAACCTCAAGGACGACGGCATGTTCGGCCGCGAGTTCCAGTGGTTCGAGGCGCAGAAGCTGGCCGCCGACGGCGGCGACGAGGTCGCTGCGGACGGCGGTGAGGTCAAGACCGACGGCGGTCACCGGAAGGCCGTCCGCCGCGTCGACGAGGAGTGAGACCCCTCTCGATACCGGTCTCCGTTCGTCTTCCCGAACCTCGGCTTCCGATCTCTGACGATATTCCGACAACTACCCGCACGTTCCAGGGGCTATCCCAGCCATTCGATGGAGAACGAGAACGTTCCATAGATATCTCGTAGATGCACGGCCACCTGCCGTCAGTGACACACGCCGGTAGCGTGACACACTGACGCTCAGTCCTCGGAGTCCTCGCCCGCTTCGACCCGTGGTGCGACCGGGTCCGTACCGTCGAGTTGCCGGTAGCCGTCGTTGATGAGCCGGAGCACCTGCGGCAGCACCTCCACCTCGATCTGCTCCCTGATGGTCGGTTCCACGGTCTCGATCTCCTCCAGCTTCTCGCCGTACTTGTCCGGGAGCTCGACCTCGAGCTTCATACCAGCGACCGCGCACGGACGCACATAAGTGACGGGGGGAGTAGCGCGGAGTGGCGGACGGATTGGCACGGAACATCGACCTCCCGTAGAATTAAGTGTGAATCCGAGAGCAAGGAAACATGGCAAAAGCTGATATCGTCGTCCGCGAGGACCGGACGACGATCATCGGGGATACCGAGATAACGGTCGGCGACGGGGGGGAGCCGACGGTCGACCTGAGCGCCAGCAGGGCGACGCTCCGCCTCGGTGGCGGTACGGGGCAGGATATCGGCGGCGACCCGGTCAACGTGCTCCAGTCGATGACGGTGTCGGTCCTCGGCGAGCGACCGCGGACAGACGACGGTCGGATCACCGACGACGTGTACATCAGCGCGCTGTCACCACCGGAGGAATCGCTGAACGACGGTCAGTCACCCTGGGCGGACCAGGTCTCGCTGGCGATGGACGCCGGCGACGCGCGGGTGAGCGTGGGGAGTCGGCGCGAGCACGGGAGCATCTCACTGCTCCAGGCCCAGCAGTCCAGACCCTCCATCGAGATGGCACGGCTCGACGCGGGGACCGCCACCATCAGCGTCGGCGCGGGCAGGGTCGGCATCGGCGAACCGGGGACCGTCACGGCGAACAACAGCTACGGGCTCGGAACCTGCGAGCTGGACGCCGAGACGGCCACACTGACGCTCGGAGCCGGCGGGAGGGAGGACTCCGGCGACGGCGGTGGCGGCCTCACCGGAGGGACCGATGACGACGGCATCGGTGGAACCGACGGCGTGCAGGAGGAGCCGGTGACGACACCCGATGGGGTGGATGATGCGCTCGGTAGCGGTGCAGAGAGTGGCGCGATCGAACTGGTCGATACACGGGGCGACACGGCGGGCGCCATCCGGCTCGACGACAGCGGCCGGCTGGTGATTGAGGACGGCGACGGGGTTCCGGCAATCCGGCTCGAGGAGTCGGCTCCGACCGGGGAGCGGTTGACCGGCCGGAGCATCGTGCTGACCGACGAGGACGGCAACGTGGCCCTGCGGGTCGAGCCGAACGGGACGGTGCTGGTGGACGGCGACGAGGTGGCGACACAATGAGCGGTGGGGGTGAGGGCTGTCGAGGTGGCGACACGATGAGCGCCGGGGGTGGGCGCTGATGCGGTGGCCGAGCGGTCTCCGCGGCGCCCTGCGGGGCCCGCACACGAGCCGCCGTGACCTGCTCGCGTCGCTCGGGGCGGCGCCCCTGGTCGGGCGGTACGTCGACGACGCGGCCGTGGGACGGGTGCGGGGTGCGCGACGGCGGACACTCGCCGGCGAGGGGTCCGCCGAGGGGTTCGGCGGCGCGCTGGCACTCGACGGCGGGACGGCGCTCGTCGGCGCCGCCGGGGCGGAAACGGTCGATGACCTGCCCACCGGGGCCGCGTTCCTCTTCACCCGAGAGGCGGGCGACTGGACGCGCGCCGGGCGACTCACGCCGGGCAGGGACGGCAATCGATTCGGAGCCAGTGTCGCGCTCGACGCCGGGACGGCGCTCATCGGCGACCCGCTGGGACCCGGCGACGATGGGCTGACGGGCTCGGTGACGGTGTTCGAGCGCGGCGAGCAGGGGTGGTCCCGGACGGCCACGCTGACGCCGTCGGAACCGACCGGAGCCGACCGGTTCGGGAGCGTGGTCGCGCTCGATGGCGATACCGCCGTCGTCGGGGCTGGGCGACGTGACGACGGCGCGGCGGTCGGTGCCGGCGCCGCGTCAGTCTTCACGCGCTCCGGCGGCGACTGGTCCCAGCAGGCCCGGTTGACCCCGGACGAGGACAGCTACCGGTTCGGGCGCGCGGTCGCACTCGACGACGGCACCGCCGTCATCGGCGGGCTGGGACGCGACGGGACGGCGCCCGGTAGCGGGGTGGCGTTCGTGTACACGCGGACCGGGGACCGATGGACCGAGACGACCCGATTGACGCCGTGGGATCAGCACGATACCAGCGACGAGGGCGGGGGCTTCGGACGAGCGCTCGCGCTGGACGAGGGCCGTGTGCTGGTCGGGGCCCCAGGCGAGACGACCGCCGATGGCTACCGGGCGGGGGCGGCGTACCTGGTCGAGCAGACCGGCGGCCGATGGCGACGGGCGGCACGACTCCGTGCCACGGACGGGCAGAGCGACGACCGGTTCGGCCGTGCGGTCGCGCTCGATGGCGACACCGCCATCGTCGTGGCGAGCACCCCGCGCGACCGACGGGGGGCGATGTCCCCGGCCGGAGCGGCACACCTGTTCCAGCGACGGAGCGGAGGCTGGCAGCGGGCCGCTACGGAGCCGGTCGACGCTGCCGGCCCGCCCCGGCGGGCGACGGCCGCGGCGGTAGCCGCCGACGATGCACTCATCGGAGGGGAGCCAGTCGGGCCGAGGGCCGATGGACACGGCGGCACCGTCCGGGTGGTCGAGCGATGAACATACCGAGACGAACGGCGCGGACACGGAGGTGACCACGGGATGGCGATCTCACTCAGGAGTCTGACCGACAAGGACAGTTTCACGATGCGGGAGGTGGCGACCGACCGGGGGTTCGACTACCTCCCGTTCTCGCAGCGCGAACTCGTCACGCCACAGCTGGGGTTCGAGCGGCGGAAGGAGCCACCGGAGGGGGCACCGGAGCCCGACACCCGGCCCGGTGACAACCCCGGCGAGGCATCCGACACCCGCCCCGGCGAGCAGGAGGGGTTGCGAAGCACCGGCGGCGTCCGGTGGGCCAACTGGCTGGACGACTTCGTCCAGGAGGACTCCACTCGGCTGGAGCCGGAGAACAAGACCCAGCTGCGGAAGGCGATGGTGAACATGCTGGACGTGGACGGGGCGGACGCGGAGATCCGGTCCGTCGGCTCCGGCCACTCCCACTCGAAGGCCGCCGAACCGTCGTCCAGCTACATCGACCTCCGGCGGCTTCGCAACGACAGCGGGACGCTGAGCCACGGCCCCGGCGAACACGGCTACCTGCAGGTCGACGAGGAGAAGTCCACCGAGGGTACGACCTACGTGTTCGCCCCCGAATCGACCGGGAACATCCCCCTGCGCGCCGAGAAGTCGAACCTCGCGCGGCTGAAGGGCGGGACGATACTGAAGCGGCTCAACCGTGACATCCTGCCGACCCTCGGTGACACGGACGGGCCGGCGCCCGGGAAGGCACTCACCAACATGGGTGCCTGGGACGGACAGACCATCGCCGGGGCGATCAACACCGGCACCCACGGGACGGGCCTGAACCTCGGTGCGGTCTCCGATGCCGTCCGGTCGGTCGAGATCGCGACGGTCCCCGAGGCCCGGAGCGGCGCGCCCATCGTCCAGCTGTTCCGCATCGAGCCGGAGGACGGCATCACCGACCGCGAGGAGTTCGAGGCCGATGCCGGCGAGCACGAGATGCGCCTCATCCAGGACGACGACGTGTTCCACTCCGCGGTGGTCGGCTACGGCTGCATGGGCAACGTGTTCCACTACACGCTGCAGGTACGGGACGCATACTGGGTGGAGGAGGTGCCACGCGTCCGGCGGCTCGAAAGCGCCTACGACGAGTTCGAGGACCCCAAGCTCGCTACCCCGGACCAGGGTCTGCTGGACGACCTCCGCACGGACGACGACGGGAACCCCCCGATGAAGTTCCTCACGGAGGACCCGGAGACCGGCAACAGGACGCGTCACCTCCGGCTGTTCGTCAACCTGGCGACCATCCAGGGCGAGCGGGACCGACTGGGGTCCGACCCCGACGACCCCATCTGCCTGGAGGTCCGCAAACGGCGGGTCCCGCCGAAGGAGAAGCCGGACAACTGGAGCGAGGTCCTTCCCGACGACCGCTGGCCGCCCGAGCGCCCGAAGAACGAACAGCAGGACTTCGCGGAGGCGACACCCGTGGAGGTCCCCCACCCGTTCGGGAGGGGTGCACGGAAGCGAGGTAACTGGGCGAAGTCGCTCCGGAACAACTTCTTCGAGGGGCGGACGAGCGGGTCGCCACCGGACGGGGACGGCCCCTTCCGGAAGGGCTGGTGGCGGACGGCCTCGTACATCGCCCTCCGCCGGCTTCGCGACCGGAAGAACTTCCCGCCAGCACCGCCGCCGGACGCCATCTCCACCGCCGTCGCGGTGCCGCTCGAGAACCTCGCCCCGGCCATCGAGCGGGTCACCGAACTGATCCAGAACATCAGGCAGGACCAGCCGTTCGACCCGGACCGGAGCCGGAAGAAGGACTGGAAGATCTTCTTCCCGGTCCCCCTGGGCATCCGGTTCGTCGACGGCACCCACCACATGCTCTCGCCGGAGTTCGACGAGGCCGACGACCCGGCACCCCGGGCGATGGTCGAACTGCCGTATCCGGTTCCCAGTCTCGCCCGGCAGCCACGGATCTGGTCCAAGGACTACCCGTCGCTGTCGAAGGGAGATGTCCGTGACCGGGTCGCCAAACCCGCGCTGGCGAAGATCCAGCGGGCGCTCATCGACGAGTTCGACGGCCGACCCCACATGGGGAAGCATTTCACGCTCGACCGCGACGACCTCGCCGACCTCTACCCGCGGTTCGAGGGCCCCGGCGGCTGGCTGGAGACCTACCACCGGTTCAACGCCTTCGGGACGTTCAACAACGAGTTCACCGAGCAGCTCGGCATCAGCGTCGACCGGGACCTCCCGGACGACCTGACCCCGATTCCCTCCTCGACCGTCGATCCGACGGCAGACCCCGACTCCCAGGGGACCAGTGGTTCCGGGGGGACCGGTGCCGCGGGGCCGGGGTTGGGAGTCCTGACGGGGCTGTCCGGGATCGGGGTCGCGGCGTGGCTCCGCCAGCGATACCGGGACGACGAGGGGGACGACATCGAGGACGGCAACCAGCAGTCGGCACGCGACACAGATACGCCGTCGGAGCGGGACGACCGCCCGCCTGGAGACGGGATCTGAGGCCGGGCGGGCCCCCCCGGCTATCGGCCGGATCCCTGCGGTCAGGCGCCGCTGGAGGTGAGCACCAGCACGATACCCGTGACGAACATCAGCAGCGCCGTCCCGCCCAGGATGGTGAGCAGGAGGTCCTTCTCTTCCATACGTGGAGTTGGCACAGCGAGGACAAAAGCCCTATCCTCGGCAGGCGCCCAGTTCGTGTATGACCGACGGTCCCGAGGGCGACGCCGGCGCAGGCAACCGCGAGGGCGCCGTGCCCGGCGACGAGGTGTGGGACGAGGCCGACGACGAGGTCTCGACGCTCGGCGGGAAGCGGCTCATCATCCTCCTGTACGCCGTCGTCGTGAGCATCGCGGGCCTCACCGGGTTCCTCATCGGCGCGCTGGGCATCCGTGGCCTCCGGCCCGTCACCTTCCTCGGGCTCGTGACGTTCCAGCCGACGGCGACCGGGCTCGCGGCCTACGGGATGCTGACGATGGGGCTGGGCCTGGGCGTGATGCTGGCACTCGTCGTCTACGTCTCGAACGAGTACGTGGACGAGAAGGCCTGAATCCGCAGGCACGACCCGATGGACGACCGCGGATCGCCGGGATATCGCCGGTGGTCGGAAGGAACTTACTCCAGTACCCGCTCCAGGTCTGTATGTATCACGTCGTCGTGCCCGTCGCACCGGACGACGCCCAGGTCGCCACGAAGGTGTCGACCGTGGGTGGGCTCCCCGGGGCGACGGAGGCGGTGCGGGTAACCCTGGTCCACGTCGCCGACCCGGGGATGGACGTGACGGCGGTTCCAGCGGTGGCGGACGCGATAGACCGGTTCTCGGCCGCGGAGGTCGCGGTCGAGGCGGTCCGTGCCGAGGGACGGCCCACCGAGGCCGTCCTCCGGGTGGCCCAGGAGCGGGCAGCCGACTGCATCTGTGTGGCGGGCCGAGAACGGTCACCCGCCGGCAAGCACCAGCTGCACCCCGCAGCCGAACAGATTCTGCTCAACGCCGACTGTCCGGTACTGGTGACGGGTGAGGAGGCGGGTGACGCGGCCGCCGACCACGTCTGACTCGCGCTACCCCTGTCCGACCATCCGGTCCTCCTCCTCCCACTCGCGCTCGCGGAGCTCGTACTTCTGGACCTTCCCGGTGGCCGTCGTCGGCAGTTCGGCGACGAACTCCACCTTGCGGACGCGTTTGTAGGAGGCGAGCTGCTCCTTCGTGAACGACTTCAACTCGTCGGCGGTGACGCCGGGGTCGTCGGGGTCACCGTTCGTCGGGACGACGAACGCCTTGACCGTCTCGCCGTACTTGTCCGAGGGTGCCGGGATGACGGCGGCCTCCGAGACCGCGGAGTGGTCGTAGAGGGCGTCCTCGACCTCGATGGAGGAGATGTTCTCCCCGCCCGAGATGATGAGGTCCTTCTTGCGGTCCTGGATGGCGATCATCCCGTGCTCGTCCACGGTGGCGAGATCGCCGGTGTGGAAGTACCCCTCGATGCGGGCGTTGAATGCCTCCTCGGTCGCTTCGGGCTTGTTCCAGTACTTCTCCATCACCTGGTTGCCGCGGACGACGACCTCGCCGATGGACTGGTCATCCTGCGCAACGTCGTTGCCGTCGTCGTCGACGACGCGGACCTCGGTACCGAGGTAGCCCAGGCCCTGTCGCTTCTTGATGGAAAAGCGGTCGCTGGAGTCGTCGTCGAACAGCCGGCGCGCGTCACTGGTGGTGATGAGCGGCCCCGTCTCCGTCAGCCCGTAGACGTGCATCATGTACCAGCCGAACTCGTCCTCGATGGTGCGGATGGTCGCCTCCGGCGGAGCGCTCCCGGCGGTCGCACACCGGACATCGTTGTCGCCGACGGTCACCACGTCGTTGTCGTCGTAGTAGTCCAGCAGCATGTTCAGCACCGTCGGCGCGGCACACATGTACGAGACGTCCTCCGCGCGGACGGTCTCGAAGATCTCCTGGGCGTCGATGCCACGGGTGCAGACGTGGCGTGCCCCGGCGCCGGTGATGGCGAAGATGTGGCCCCAGCCGTTGGCGTGGAACATCGGCAACGTCCACAGGTAGACGTCGTCGTCCGAGATGTCCTGATGGCTGCTGATGAGGTAGGCGTGGATGGTCTCGGTGCGGTGGGTCCGGGAGACGCCCTTCGGGTCGCCAGTCGTCCCGGAGGTGTAGTTGATGGTGCAGATCTCGTCCTCCTCCATCTCGGGGCGCTCGTAGTCGGCGGCACCCAGCCCGTCGATGACGTCGTCGAAGGACTCCCAGTCCCCCTCGACGGCGTCCGGGTCGTTCGTGATGAACGTCTCCGTGGGCACCTCGTCGCGGACCTGCTGGATCTTGTCCGCGTAGTCGTAGTCGGCGTAGATGGCGTCCACGCCGGCGTCGTTGAGGATGTACTCGTAGTCGTTCGGCGTCAGTCGGTAGTTCAACGGCGTGTGGATGCCCCCAGCCTGGAAGACCCCGTAGGCGGCCTCCAGGTGGTAGTGCGTGTTGGGGTCCAGCACCGCCACCCGGTCACCGTGCTCGATACCCCGTTCCTGGAGCGCGGCGGCGAACCCGTCGGCACGTGCGCCCAGCTCGTCGTACGTGTAGCGCGTGCCGTCGGTCGCCAGCACCGCCTCGTAATCGCCGTAGTGCCGTCGTGCCCGGTCGAGGAACTCGGTCACCAGCAGTGGCTTTCGCATAACACCACCGTCTGGGACCGGATGGAATTTAATAATGCCCCCTAGACACGCGCTCCCGCGCCACGGAGGTTTAGACGGTGGCGCTCCAAGCGCGGACGATGCGCTCGGTGGTGGCGGTCGCCTGTGCCGTACTGCTCGTGCTCGCGGGGTGCAGTGGGTTCGCCGGCTCCGGCGACTCCACCCCGAGCGAGACGTTCACGCCGGCCCCTGTCCCGGAGGACCGGGCCACGCTGGCTCCGGGCCTCGAGGCCGACGGTGTCACGGACCCCCGCCGACTCGGCAGGGCCCACGGCCGGGCGCTGGACGACCGGAGCTACCGGCTGGTCGCGAACCACACCATCAGGTACCCGAACGGAACCGCCCGCTCGGCCCTTCGGGTCGACATCCGGCTGGACGCCGAGCGTCGATATCTGACGACCGTGCGGGCCGGTGGCCATGCCGGCCCCGGCCTGCTGGGCCAGCCGCCCGCCCGCGGGACGTTCTGGAGCAACGGGAGCGTCTACGCGGTCGCGCTCACGCGGGACAACGAGACCACGTACAACCGCTTCCAGCCGCCGGACGGCTACGCCGGCACCTGGCCCTACTGGATTCGGGGGGTCGCGCTGAACGGGGCACCGGGCGAGGACACCACACGACTGTTCGCAGCGATGGACGTCACCGTGGTCGAGCGGACGGCCGTGAACGGAACGGCACGCTACATCGTGCGCGGTCGCGAGGCCCGGCCCCGCGGGCTCCCTGTCCCGGGCAGCCTGACCGACCCACGGAACGCGACCGTACGCGCGGTCGTCCGGGACGACGGACTGGTCGAGCGGTATCGGCTCCGGTACACCGCGAACGCCTCGACCGGGCCGGTGACGGTCGTGCGTGCGGTCCGGTACGAAGGAGTCGGTTCGACGACGGTCGAGCGGCCGTCGTGGTTCGCCCGCACTCAGTAGTGCTCGGCGAACGCCTCGGCGAAGCGGTCGGGGCCGTAGTAGCCGGCCAGCCGCCCGACCACCTCGCCGTCGCGGACGAACAGCGACGTGGGAGCCGTATCGACCTCGTGGGCTCGCAGGAACTCGTGGTGTTCGGGGCCGTCGATGCCCGCGAACGCGACGCCGTCGGGCGCGAGGTCGACGATGTCGGCGAGGTCATCCCGAAGCGCTCGACAGGGGTCACAGCCGCGTTTCATCACGACCACGACCGCGTCCCGGCCGGCGAGCCACGCATCAGCGTCGTCGCCGAGTTCGTGGAGCGCCGCCGGCACGGGCGAGGACGGGCCGGCCGCGTGGACCATCCCGACCGCCTGCTGGAGTTCCGTCGCCGTCGCGCCGTCCAGATGTGACCGCAGCGACAGCAGCGTACACAGCTCCTCGCGCGTGATGTCCAGCTCGGCGGCCTGCTCGGCCGCCGTCTCGGGGTCCATCCCGAACAGTTCTCCGAGCGTCGCGTGGAACTCCTCGTCGCTGGCGTCGCCGTAGGTCGCACGGTAGATGTCGCGGGTGTCCTCGAACTCGGTCGTGACACCGACACTCGCGTCGTCCTCGACGAGTACGTCGGCCTCGAGGAGCGCGTCGAACAGCGCTTCCTCGTCGCGGGGGGCGTCCGCTGGGGGGTCCGGCCGGTCGTCGTCACTCGGCGGGCCGTTCCGGTCCGAACCGGCGGTGGAGTCGCCCACGCTCACACCCCCAGGTACCGCTGTCGCGTCTCCTCGTCGTCCTGGAGCTCCTCGCCGGTCCCCTCGAACACGACCTCGCCCTGGTCGATGACGTAGGCGCGGTCGGAGATGTTCGTGGCGGCGATGGCGTTCTGCTCGACCAGCAGGATGGTGGTGCCGTCCTCGCGGATGCGCTCGACGGCCCGTTCGACGGTCTCGATGATCTGCGGGGCGAGCCCCTCGTAGGGTTCGTCCAGCAGGAGCAGGTCCGTCGGCTGGCGGAGCGCCCGGGCGATGGCGAGCATCTGCTGCTCGCCGCCCGAGAGCGTCCCGGCGCGCTGTTCGCGGCGCTCGTCGAGCCGGGGGAAGTACTCGTACACCTCCTCCATGCTCATCCCCTCGCGGGTGGTCGCGACCGACCGGCCGAAGCGGTTGGTCGAGGAGCGCGCGACCTCCGGGAGTCTGAGGTTCTCGACGACGCTGAGGTCGGCGAACACGCGGCGCTCCTCCGGGACGAGGGAGATGCCGCGGGCCGCGATATCCTCGGGTGGGTCGCCCGTCACGTCGGTCCCCTGGAAGGAGACCGTCCCGTCCTGAACGGTGGGCGGGGTCGCACCCGCGATGGAGCGGAGCGTGGTGGTCTTGCCCGCGCCGTTCCGGCCGAGCAGCGCACAGATCTCGCCCTCCTCGACGGACAGCGACAGGTCCCGGAGGATGTGGCTCTCGTCGTAGTAGGCGTCCACGTCGTCGAGTTCGAGCAGGCTCATGCCTCGACACCTCCGAGGTAGGCGTCCTGCACGTCCTCGTCCTCGCGGATCTCCTCGGGAGTCCCCTCCGCGATGACGCTCCCGCGGTTCAGGACGATGATGCGGTCGGAGATGTCGAAGACGATCTCCATGTCGTGCTCGACGAGGAGGTAGGTGAGCGAGCGCTCCTGCTTGACCTCCTCGATGAGGTCGACCGTCGCCTTCGTCTCCTCCGGGGACATGCCGGCGGTCGGCTCGTCCATCAGGAGGAGGTCGGGCTCGGCGGCCAGTGCGATGCCGATCTCGAGGCGGCGCTTGTCACCGTACGGCAGGTCGCTGGCGGTGGTGTCGCGCTGCCCCCAGAGGCCGACGTCCTGGAGCGTGGTCCGCGCGATGCGGTCGATCTCCGGGTAGGAGTCGAGCCGCTTCAGGAAGTTGAAGCCGAAGGCCCCGTGGTCGGCACCCAGCGCGGCGATGCGCGCGTTGTCGAGCACGGAGAGGTCGGGGAAGATAGAGGCCTGCTGGAACGACTTCGAGACGCCAGCCTGCACGACCTCGTGTGGCTCCTTCTGCACGATGGACTCGCCCTTGAACCGGATGTCCCCCTCTGTGGGGTCCAGCCGGCGGGTGACGAGGTTGATGAAGGTCGACTTGCCGGCGCCGTTCGGCCCGATGAGGCTGACGCGCTCGTCGGGCTCGATGGACACGTCGACGTGGTCGGTGGCGGTGACGCCGCCGAACCGCTTGACGAGTCCCTGGGTCTCGAGGAGGCTCATCGGTTCTCACCTCCGTCGGAACCGGCGTCCGCCGGGGCTCGGGCCCCGGGCTCACCGCCGTCGGTCGCCGCTTCGGGCTCGGACCCCCCGCCACCGATGAGGTCGGTGAGGAGGTCCCGGAGCGCCCGGATGCCGCCCCAGATACCGCCCGGGAACAGCCACACCACGATGACGAACAACAGCCCCAGCATGACGTGCCAGAGCGTACCGACGAACGTCTCCAGGATGTTCGACATGTAGAGGTAGACCCCGGCACCGAGGAAGGCACCGAACAGGGTGCCGACCCCGCCCAGGATGCTCATGATGACGACGTCACCGGAGACGATCCAGTAGAAGGCGCTCGCGGAGGCGGCGCCGTTGTAGATGGTGTGGAGCGCGCCCGCGAACCCGGCGAACGCGCCGGACAGGATGAACGCCATCAGCTTGTAGCGCCAGACGTTCAGGCCGACGAACTCCGCACGCTGCTCGTTCTCGCGGATGGCCTTGAAGATGAGACCGTACGGCGAGTTGAGCACCCGGTAGGCGACAGCCACCGAGATGACGACGAAGATGCCGACGATGAGGTAGAGCCACGAGGGGATGAAGCCCAGCGGCGTCAGAACCGGGACGCCCGCGTTCAGCGGGATGACCCCGAACAGGTCACCGATGGTGAGCAACAGCCCGTCCTCCCCGCCCGTGATGGGCCCGAGGGGGCCGAAGATGGTGAAGTAGATCATCTGCCCGAACGCCAGCGTCAGGATGGCGAAGTAGATGCCACCACGCCGGAGGGACAGGAAGCCGATGAGCCACGCCAGCAGCACGCCGACGACGGTGCCGACGACGACCAGTACCAGCGGCAGGTTCATGCCGGCGTACTCCACGAGAAGGCCGGCGGCTATCCCGCCAGCACCCCAGAATGCGGCGTGCCCGAACGACAGCAGTCCGGTGAAGCCGTGGAGCAGGTCGTACCCCATCGCGAAGATGCCCCAGATGAGGATGAGGGTCGTCAGCCCGGCGTACCCCTGGATGATGTCGCTGATGACGGGGGCCTCCGCGAACAGGAACGGGAACAGCAGCACGGCAAGCGCGGTGAGGCCGATGATACGGCCCTCGTCACCGCCGAGGCCGGGCACCCGCGAGGTGGCCTTCTCCGTGCCGTTCGCGGAGGTGGCATCCTCGCCGGTGGCCGGCGCGGTCCCACCGTCAGAACGGAGTTGGTGGTCCTCGCTCATGCGGTATCCACCTCCTCACCGAGCAGGCCCTCCGGTCGGACCAGCAGGATGATGGCCGCGATGGCGTAGATGCCGACCTGCGACCAGGGGGCGAGGTTGTAGGTCCCGATCTGCGTCTGGATGAGCGCCGCCTGCGTGATGCCGAGGATGGTCCCGGCGGCCACGGCCCCGCGGATGGAGCCGACGCCACCGATGACGACCGTGACGAACGCCGGGACGAGGATGTCGGTCCCGGCGGTCGGGTTGATGGGCGAGAGCGGCCCGGCGACGAGCCCGGCCACCCCCGCGAGCGCGGCGCCGATACCGAAGACGATGATGTACGGGCGCGAGAGTTTGATGCCCAGCAGCCGGACCATCTCGTCGTCCATCGTGCCCGCGCGGACGACGAGCCCGAAGTCGGTGTACTCGACGAGCGCGTAGACGATACCGACCAGCAACGCGGTGATGAGGATGATGTAGATGCGCCACTCCGAGATGGCCACGCCCGGAATCGGGACCGAGCCGGAGGCCCACGTGGGCTGGTTGACCGGCTGGCTGGTCGAGCCCAGCGAGACCCGGAGGATCTCCTGGACGATGATGGCCAGCCCGAACGTGACCAGTATCTGGTCGGTGTCGGGTCTGTCGTAGAACGCCCTCGCGATGAAGCGTTCGAACAGCAACCCGAGGACGAACACGACCAGGGCGACCACTATCATCCCGACGATGAACCCCATCCCCAGCCCGAGGTCGCTGAATCCGGCCTCGGCGAGGTAGCCCTCGGAGACGACGAGTCCCTGTGCGACGTACAACCCGACGTAGGCACCGATGATGTACAGGGCGCCGTGGGCGAAGTTGACGAACTCGAGGGTCCCGAGGATGATCGACAGACCGACCGCGAGGAGGATGTAGATGGCCCCCTGCTGAAGCCCGTTGAGCAGAATCGAGATCAGGTCGGCCACGAGGCTCACGATACCACCTCCGCAGAACGAAGTACGTCGGGGAACATAGTGATTGGATTGAGAGCGTCGTTACTCGTACGGCCCGAGCTCACACTGCGCCGCGGGACCGGTGTCACACCCGTACGTGACCTGGCTCGCCTCGGTGGTGTTCACGATCTCGAAGTAGTTACCCGTCTCAATCTGGTCGGCCGGCAGCCCGCGGACGACCGGCACCGCGCGCTGGGCCTGGTGGTCGCACTTGCGCATCGTCTCCTCGCCCATGCCGATGTTGCTGTAGGAGTAATCCTCCAGCTCCTTGATGACGTCCGGCGGGTAGAAGCTCCCCGCGCGCTCGACGGCGGCGGCGTACTGGAGCGTCTGGGCGTAGGCCAGCTGGGCCGGGCCCGAGGGGATGCGGTCGTACTCGTCCTGGAACACCGACGTGAACTCGTTCGAGGGAGTGTTGTCGATGGCCGAATCCCAGGCGACAGTGCCGAAGACGCCCGAAATCGCGTCGCCCGCGGCCTCGGCCATCGGCCGGTTGTACAGCGGAACGACGATGTCCATCTCCTCGTCGACGCCGGCGTCGACGGCCTGCCGCACCGACTTCGCACCGTCCAGGCCGTAGTGGTTCAGCAGGAGCACGTCGGCACCCGACGACTGGGCGTCCGAGAGGTACGACGAGTAGTCCGAGGTGCCCAGCGGCGTGGCGACGGAGTTGACCTCCGACCAGCCCGGCCCCTCCGAGAGGAACTGGCGCATCGACTCCTCGACGGATTTGCCCCAGGTGTAGTCGGCGTACAGCTGGTAGAACTCGAGGTCCTCACCGTACTCGTCGCCGAGGACGGGCGCGAGTGCCTTCGCCGTGTGGTAGGCGTTGAACATCTCGCGGAACCCGTAGCGGACACAGTCCTTCCCGGTCGTGTCGTTCGAGTGGGTCAGACAGGCCATGAACAGGACCTTCTGCTTCTGACACTCGTCCTGGACGTTGATGGCGACCGAGGAGGAGGAGCCCCCCGATACCATGATGGCGTTGTCCCGCTCGATGAGCTGGCGGGCGTTCTCCCGGGCCTTCCCCTTGTCCGTCTCCGTGTCCGCCTCGACGTAGTCGATGGTCTTCCCGACCACACCGTCGCCGGAGAGGTCGTCGAACTGGGAGTCTACCCAGCCGCCACCGTTGTTGAGGTGCTTCACCGCGAGTTCGTACGCCCGGAGCTCGTCCTGTCCCTCGGAGCCGTACGGGCCCGAGAGTGGGATGTTGAACCCGAACGTAGCGGTGTCTCCCTCGATGGGGTAGTTGCCCAGCGCCTCGTTGCCGCCCCCTCCGTCGCCGCCGTCGCCGCTGGTGAGGGAGTCCGTACATCCTGCGAGGCCGGCGATGCCGGCCACGCCGGCAGCCTTCATCACGTCGCGCCGCGTGCGGTTGGTATTTCGTGTCACGACGATGTGTGACAAGCGACATTCCCGTATAAAGGAACAGGATAAATACGTTAACCAACGATTGTCATGGTCCGGAGTCGGCCATCGCGACCGGTGTGAGCGGCCGCCGAGAAAGCGGACGGAACGCAGCAGGGAAGGTGAAGGGATGGGCCGCGGGGACTGGCACGCGGAGTGCGGTCGGCCCGGAACCGGCGCGGTCTCAGTCGCCGTGGACCTGATCGCGGATCTGCTCGGGGACCGAGGGGTCGCGCAGGGTGGTCGTATCTCCGAGGTCCTCGTTGTTGGAGATGTTCTCCAGGACACGACGCATGATCTTGCCCGAACGGGTCTTCGGCAGGTCGCTGACGAACATCACGTTGTCCGGGCGGGCGAACGCGCCGATCTCGTCCTCGACGGCCGCGATGATGCGGTCGCGGACCTCGTCGTTGGCCTCGACGCCGTCACGGACGACGACGTACACGTCGGGCACCTCGCCCTTCTCGGCGTGTTCGCGGGCCGCGACGGCGGCCTCGGCCACGTCCTCGACCTCGGCGACGGCCGATTCGAGCTCCATCGTGCCGAGCCGGTGGCCGGCGACGTTCATCACGTCGTCGAGACGGCCGAGGACGCGCCAGTAGCCGTCCTGGGCCTGTACGGCGCCGTCGCCGGCCTTGTAGTTCCAGTCGCGCCAGTCGTCCGAGTCCGTATCGGAGAAGTCGGCCCAGTAGGTGTCGATGAACCGCTCGTCGTTGCCGTACACCGTCTGGAGCATCCCGGGCCACGGCCGCTCGATGATGAGGTTGCCGGCCTTCCCGCTCGCCGGCTCCAGCTTGTCACCCTGGTCGTCGACGAGGGCCGGTGAGATACCGGGCGCGGCCTTGCCGGCGCTCCCGGGCTTCATGTCCTCCAGCGCGGGCAGGTTCGTGATGAGGTGGCCACCGGTCTCGGTCTGCCACCACGTGTCCACGATGACGGCGTCCTCGTCGCCGATATGCTGGTAGTACCAGAGCCACGCCTCGGGCTGGATGGGCTCGCCGACGGTCGTCATGTGGCGGAAGTCGAAGTCGTAGCCCTCCACGTGCTCCGGGCCCCACTTCATGAACATCCGCACGGCCGTCGGGGAGGTGTGGAAGATGTCCACGTCGTAGCGCTCGGCGATCTCCCACATCCGGGACTTGTGCGGGTGGTCCGGCGTCCCCTCGTACATCACGCTGGTCGTCCCCAGCGCGAGCGGCCCGTAGACGATGTAGGAGTGGCCGGTGATCCAGCCGATGTCGGCCGCACACCAGTAGGTGTCCTCGGGCTTGATGTCGAGGACGTACTTCGAGGTCGCGGTGACGTACGAGAGGTAGCCGCCCGTGCGATGCTGGCACCCCTTCGGCTTGCCCGTCGTCCCCGACGTGTACATCAGGAAGAGCGGGTCCTCGGCGTCACGGGAGACGGGCTCGACGGTCGCTCGCTCGTTGTCCGCCAGCAGCGACTCCATCATCGTGTAGTCGTCGCTGACATCGACGGAGTCGTGGACATCGTCGTGGCGGGTCCAGACGAGCGTCTCGGGGTCGCGCTCGGCGTCCTCGTGGGCCTCGTCGGCCTTCTCGATGTGGGGGAGGAAGTCGCCCCGGCGGTAGTAGCCGTCGATGGTGACGACGAAGTCCGAATCGGCCGAATCGACACGCTCGGCGAGTGCCTGTGCGGAGAAGCCGGCGAAGACGACCGAGTGGGGCGCGCCGATGCGCGCACACGCGAGCATCGTGATGGGCAGCGCGGGCACCATCGGCAGGTGGACCGTGACGACGTCGTCCTCCTCGACGCCGGCCTGCCGGAGCGCGGCCGCCGTCTCGTTCACGCGGCGATAGAGGTCCTGATACGAGATGTTCCGCTGTTCGCCACCCTCACCCTCCCACAGCAGGGCGGTCTGGTTCTTCCGCTCGTCGAGATGCCGGTCGATACAGTTGTAGGAGGCGTTGAGTTCGCCGCCGACGAACCACTCGTAGAACGGCGGGTTCGAGGCGTCGAGTACCTCGTCCCAGTGTGTGTCCCAGTCGAGCAGTTCGGCGTACTGCTCGAACCCCTCGGGGAACTCACCCACCTCGTCGTGGATCGAGGGGTCCGAGGCGTTGGCCTGGCCGACGAACTCCGTCGGCGGGCGGAAGTACTCCTGCTCGTGGAGGCGTGCCTCGATCGTGGCGTCCGGGTCCGGCTCTTCCTGTTCGGACATAACGAGTCAAGCGTTCCCACCCACCATAATAACCCGTCCCGCTAGCTATCCCAATCGGAACCCTCCTCGGCCAGCGGCCGGCTCTCCTCCTCGAACAGCGCCGTCAGGAGGCGCTGCTGCGCTCGCCGGAGGTGGTTGTGGAGGGTGGGCGAGGAGATATCCATCGAGTCGGCCAGCTCCTCGGCGGTGCTCCCGCGGGGCCACTCGAAGTAGCCCGCGTGGTAGGCCGCCCGGAGGACCGAGCGCTGCTTGTCGGTCAGCTCGTCGTCGACGGACTCGCGGAACGCCGAGGAGGTGGCCGCCGAGCGTTCGTCCTCGCGCTTCGCCAGCAGGTTCGACTCGGGGAACGCCTCGCGCAGCGCCTCCAGCAGGTCCCGGACCGCGGCGTCGGGCGAGAACTCACAGACCAGCTCCGCGCGCCCGTCCTCGGCGACCAGCGACCGCACGTTCCCGCCACGCTCGATGAGCGGGGTCGCCAGCGACGCCGCCGGCGCCGCAACCTCCAGCAGCGCGGCGTCCCCGCGGTCGGCGACGAGTCGTGCCTCCCCGGCCTCGCGGGCCGCCGCGAGCGCCTCCTCCGGCGTCGCGCCGGCCACCGTCACGTAGTAGAGAAGTCCATCCTCGACCGGGACCATCCCATCGAGTTCGATACGACAGTCCAGACGCGCCGACGCGGAGACGAACAGCGAGCCGGGGTCGGTACTCTCGAAGGTCAGCTCCAGCACCGTATCCGAGAGGAGGAGGTGGCGCCACTCGGCGGCGCTGAGCGCCAGGCCGACTCGCCGGCCCAGATCCGTGACGACCTCGCGCTCGCGGTCCTCGATGGAGGCCGTCTCCCTCGCGGCGAGGGCCAGTACGCCGTGGACGCTCTCGGCGTGTCGCAGGGGAACCAGCGCGAGGGACGGGGTATCCGGCGCCGCGGGGGTCGGCTCGACCGAGATGACACGCGTCGTTCCGTCCTCGGCCACCTCGCGGGCGGCGTCGACGAGCGCCGACTGGTCGGCGACGTACTCCCGGGCGACCGACGGGTCGACACCGGCGGCGGCCAGCGGGTCCAGCCCCTTCGGGGGAGAGGGGTCGACCACCCACGCGCAGGCGTACGCCTCGCCTCGGGCCAGCACCTCGGTCGTGGCCTGCAACACGCCGTCGCGCGTCGTCTCCTCGACGAGTCGTTCGCCGAGCGCGCGGACCGCCGCCGCGACCGTGTGCGACCGGCCCGTCGTCGGGTCGGCGTCGCGCTCGCGTATCTCGACCACGACACGCTCGGCGCCACCGGTGCCGTCGGGAACCCGCGAAACCCGGGTCCAGCGCTCCACCGCACCCTCCTCGGCCCGGGCGTACGGCAGGACGCCCGACCACGCGCCCTCCGTGGCGACCGTCCGCCAGAACTCGCCCGGGAGCCCGTCGTCGAGGACCAGCGACCCGAATGGCCGGCCGACGACCCCGTCGACGCGCCGCCCGGTGAGCCGCTCGAACGAGCGGTTGGCGTGGTGGATGCGGCCGTTCGGCCCCAGCACCACGACCGCGGCGTCGAGCCGGTCGAGCGCGTCCCGCAGCGCGCCGGGGTCGAGCCCCGTCTGCGGCGCGGTGGGTTCGTCGTCGACGACGACCGGCGGGCGGGCGTCCGCGAACGCGGAGACGGCCGTCTCGTGGTCCGGGTTCGAGACGGCGGTGTCGATGCTGTCGAGGCGCTCCCAGCCGCCCGTCGCCAGGACCGCCCCGGGCGGGACGCCCCGTTCGACGGCGTCGCGGCCGAAGAACCGCCGGAGGTCCGCACTCGATACCCGTTCCAGCGTCGGGTCGGCGGCGGCCTCGGCCGCGCGGTCGGCGACGGCCCCGACGAGCATCTGGAGGCGGCGAGCCGTCACCTCGAACACGGGTACCCCGTCGTCTGCGTCGGGGCCGACGTACGCGGTCAGCTCGGACTCCAGGTCCGTCGGGAGCGGCGCCAGCCGGCTGGTCCCGCCCTCCCCGTCCGGGACCCGGAGGGCGTGACCCACGCCGCCGTCGTGGAGGCGGGTCTCGGCGTGACCGGCCTCCAGCCGGGTCATCTCCGTCGGCGTCAGCCCGGCCTCGCCGGCGAGCCGGAGCACGAGCCGCTCCCGGTCCGTCCCCGAAGCAGCCACCAGCTGCCGATACCGGTCACGGTCCAGCCGGACACGCCTGGCCCGCCCATCTGACGACATAGTTCGTGATATTACGTGAGTCCGAAATAAATCCACCGGGGATAACCCGGTCCATCACGACCATCCGGTCGCGTCGTCGGGAGCCGAGCCGCAGATACGGTTCCGGCCAGGCCGGAAGCCATCGTGTCCCCCGAGACGAACGACAAAGCCCGGCTACAGACGGTGGTGCCTCCGACGGGACCCTGCCTGGTTTCGAGGAGACAGCCGAGGCCGAAACAG
Organism: Haloglomus halophilum; assembly: GCF_024298885.1. GTDB lineage: Archaea > Halobacteriota > Halobacteria > Halobacteriales > Haloarculaceae > Haloglomus > Haloglomus halophilum. The sequence continues at coordinate 3,478,796 of NZ_CP101166.1, read as the reverse complement.
TCACTCCTCCTGGCGGGTGACCGTCTCGATCTCGCCGACGACCTCCGGGTTCCGGAGCGCGCTCGTGTCACCGTAGCCACGGTCGCCGACGACATCGGCGAGGAGTCGGCGCATCACCTTCCCGGAGTGGGTCTTGGGGAGCTCCGGGACCACGACGATGCGGTCCGGACAGACCGCCGGCGAGACCTCCTCGCGGACCCGCGACCGGATCCGGTCGGCGAGGGCATCCTGGTCCGGATGGTTCCGCTCGCAGCTCACGTACGCCGCGATCTCGCCGGTCTCTGAGACGCGGACGACCCCCGCCTCGGTGACCCCGTCGAGCGAGCTGATGACCCGCTCGACGACGGCCGTTCCGACGGCCGTCTCGTCCATCTCGATGGTGTCGGCGTCCCGCCCGAGCAGGGTGACGTAGCCGTCCTCGTCGCGGGTCGCACGGTCGCCGGTGACGTACCGCCACGCCTCCGGGCTGTCGGCGTCGGCACCCGCCGTGCGCGCCTCGGCGGCGAGCCGCCGGCACATCCCCGGCCACGGCCGGCTGACGGCGAGGGTCCCTTCCGTGCCCTCCGCGACCGGGTCGCCCGCCTCGTCCACGACATCGACGGAGAGGCCGGGGACTCCGGGACCGGCCGAGCCGGGTTGCATCTCGTCGAGGGCCGGCAGCGTCGCGACGACGATGCCGCCCGTCTCGGTCTGCCACCAGGTGTCCACGATGGGGGCCTCGCCACCGCCGAGATGCTCGCGGTACCAGTGCCACGTCGTCGGGTCGATGGGCTCGCCGACGGTCCCGAGGAGGCGGATCGAGGAGCGGTCGTACTCGTCGCTGGGCGGCGCGCCGCGCTGGCGCATCGACCGGACCGCCGTGGGCGCCGTGTAGAAGACGTCGACCGATTCACGCTCGATGCTGGTCCAGGGGTGGCCCCCGGCCTGGTGGTCGGCGGGCGACTCGTGGAGCAGGGTGGTCGTCCCGAGCGCGAGCGGCCCGTAGACGCCGTAGGTGTGGCCGGTGATCCAGCCGATGTCGGCCGCACACCAGTACGTGTCCTGTGGCTTGATGTCCAGCACCGCCATCGCGGTCCAGGCGGCGTACGAGAGGTAGCCACCGGTCGCGTGGGTCACCCGGTCGGGTTCCCCCGTCGTTCCGGAGGTGTAGAGGACGAACAGCGGGTCGCCGGCGTCGCGGGCGATGGGTTCGACCGTCGCGCCCGCGAACTCGTCGCGGAGCGCCCCGTAGCCGTGGTAATCGCGACCCAGATGGGGGTCGTCGTCGAGCCGGCCCACCAGCACGCCGGTCACGTCCGCATCGAGCCGGAGACGGGCGCTGTCGGCGGTGTTGCGCTGCCCGACCGCGCTCCCGCGGCGGTAGTAGCCGTCGCAGGTGACGAGATACTCCGAATCGGCACTCTCCATCCGGTCGGCCAGTTCGTCGGCCGAGAAGCCAGCGTAGACGACGTTGTGGAGCGCCCCGAGACGGGCACAGGCCAGCATCGTCACCGGCAGCTCCGGCACGTTCGGCATGAACAGCGTGACCACGTCACCGGGGCCGACCCCGAGCGTGCGGAGGCCGGCCGCGACCGCCTCGACCTCGTGCTGGAGGTCGAGGTACGTCAGTGACTCGCGCTCACCGGCCGCGCCGATCCACCGGAGAGCGACGGCGTTCTTGCGCCCCGCCTCGACGTGCCGGTCGACACAGTTGACCGAGGGTTTCAGCGCCCCGCCCTCGAACCACGTCAGCCGGTCGTCGCCCGCGGACAGGACGCTGTCGTAAGATGTGTCCCAGTCGAGGAGATCGGCTGCCGCACGCCAGCAGTCGGGCCAGTCCTCCTCGAACCGGGTCCTGATGTCGGAATCGGAGACGTTCGCGGTCTCCACGAACCAGTCCGGTGGGCAGAACCGGTCGGTCGAGCCACCGCTGCTCGTCGGCTGCCGGTCCGCTTCCGGGTCGCCCCTGGACATGGGATAACAACCGCCACTCTCGGGACCGAGGCATTAAACGTTGCATATAATCGGGCGGAATCGGGCAGGCGGTCACCGCCGGTACCATCGGACGGAACCGGCCGTCCGGTCACCGCCGGGCGCCGACCCGCGGACGAAGAAGACTTATGCCGAATTCGTCCGCCGTACCGACGATGAACGGTCCCCTATCCCCCCTCCGCGACCGCGAGGTGACGGCATGAGCGTCGTCGAACTCGACGACCTCCGGAAGACGTACGGTGACGTGACCGCACTCCGTGGCGTCGACCTCACCGTCGAGGCCGGCGAGGTGTTCGGCTTCCTCGGCCCGAACGGCGCCGGCAAGTCCACCACCATCAACATCATGCTCGACTTCGCCTCGCCGACCGCCGGCGACGTGCGCGTGCTCGGCGAGGACCCACAGCACGACTCCGTGCCGGTGCGGCGCCGGACGGGCTCGCTGCTGGAGGGCTACGGCGTCTACGAACACCTCACCGCCCGCGAACACGTCGAGCACGCCATCGAGACGCGCGCAGCCGACGACGACCCGGACGAACTCATCGCCCGCGTCGACCTCGAGGGGGCGGCCGACCGCCGGGCCGGCGGCTTCTCGAAGGGGATGAAACAGCGCCTCGCGCTCGCGGTGGCGCTCGTCGACGACCCCGACCTGCTCGTGCTGGACGAGCCATCGACGGGGCTCGACCCCAACGGGGCACGAACGCTCCGGGAGATCGTCCGCGAGGAGCGCGACCGTGGCGCGACGGTCTTCTTCTCCTCGCACATCCTCGAACAGGTCGAGGCCGTCGCCGACGAGGTGGGCATCCTCTACGACGGTGAGATCGTCGCCGAGGACTCCGTCGGCAACCTCCGCGACGAACTCGGTGCCGGCAGCACGCTCATCGTCGAGTTGACGGGCGACCCGGAGCCGCTCTCGGGCATCGAGACTATCGAGGGTGTCAGGGATGTCCGGTTCCCGAACGGACAACTGGAGGCCGTCTGTGACGACGCCGACACGAAGCTCCGCGTCCTCAACCGGGTGTCGGAGGCCGGCCGCCTCGGTGAGTTCGACGTGCGCGAGGCGTCGCTCGGCGAGGTCTTCTCGAAGTACACGGACGGCGACCGGACCGACGCGTCGCCGGACCGGGCCCCCGCGACCGACGGGGGCGACCGATGACCTGGAACCACGTCCTCCGGCGCGACCTCCTGTCGACCTACCGGTCACGGCTGGTACCGGCCGTCGCGGTCCTGCTGGTCCTGGCCACCGCCGGCATCGTCCTGGGGATGTACGCACTCGACAACTACGGTCCGCCGCCGGACCGGCAGACCGCGGTGTTCGCCATCGGGGCGATATCGCACGTACTGGTGCCGCTGGTCGGGCTGCTCGCCGCCTACTCGTCGCTGGTCGGCGAGCGCGAGTCCGGGAGCGTCCGGTTCCTCCTCGGCCTGCCGAACTCCAGGCTCGACGCCTTCGCCGGCAAGTTCCTCTCCCGGCTGACGGCGGTCGCCGCACCGCTCACGCTCGGGCTGCTGGTCTGTACCGTCGCCGTCGGCGCACTGTTCCAGAACGGCTCCTACGTCGCCATGCTCGGCCTGACTGCCGTGACACTGCTGTTCGCGCTCGTGTTCGTCGGCATGGGGATGGCGCTCTCGGCGGTCGCCTCCACCTCGACGCGGGCCGTGGTCGGCGCGGTCGGCGTCTTCGCGCTCTTCCGCGGGCTCTGGCCGGCCCTGCAGATGGTCCTGCTCGAGGTGCAGAACGTCGACCGCTACCCGTTCCCGCCGGAGTGGTACTTCTGGATCGGCCGGGTGAACCCCCTCAACGCGTACGTGAAGCTGACCACGGAGTTCGCCGACTTCGGCACCAGGAACCACCCGCTGCTCACGCGGACCGTCGCGACTGACTACAACCCGGCCACCGAGGAGGTGGTCGTCGAGGCGAGCGTCGACTCCATCGCCGTCACCTCGGAGTTTGCCGCGGTCGTGCTGGTGGCCTGGGCCGTCGTGGTGCCGCTCGTCGCGCTGGCGGTGTGGCGGCGCCGCGACCTGCTCTGAGGATTACTCGTAGAACTCCAGGATTACAGCCTTAGGAACTCGTTTGACCGATTATTCCGGCTGCTCGTAACCAGTCTGGTCACTCTCGTCGCCACGCGCCCGCGCTCGGCGGGCGAGGCCGCCACCGAACATCCCACCGACGGTCCCACCGACGATGTCGAGGACGAGCACGAACCCGGCGAACCCCTCGAACGCGCCGCCGTTCGGGAGCGCGGGCGGGAACGTCCCGGAGAGCACGAGCGCGAGGACGGCCCAGCCGGTGAGGTAGCCGAGGCCGCCGAGGAACCCCACGGCGGCGCCGAGACCGGCGTTCCGGCGGCGTGACCCCGTTGCCAGTGCCGCGGCGAGCCCCCCGCCGACGGCCGGGGCGAGCGCCGGAACGGGGAGCATCGCGACGACGGTCCCGACGGCACCCGCCGCGCGCAGTGACGTGGATTCGTCCGGGGAGGACACGGGAGCGGCTACGACGGCGCCGAGTAAAGGTGTTCTCCGTTCGGCCGGCGTCAGGCCAGCCCGATCTTCTCCTGGTACTCGCCGTACTGGGCCTCGAAGACCTGCATTATCTCGCCCATCGTGGCGTACGCCTTGACCGCGTCGACGATGTACGGCATCGTGTTCTCGTCGTTCTCGATGGCCTCGTCGAGCGCGTCCAGGGTCTCCTGGACCTCGTCGTCGTCGCGTTCGTCCTTCACCCGTTCGAGCCGTTCGAGCTGGCGGTCCCGCGTGTCCTCGTCGACATGGAGGATGTCGAGGTCGGGGTCGTCGTCGATCTGGTACTGGTTCACCCCGACGACGACCTCCTCACCGGCGTCGACGCGCTGCTGGTACTCGTAGGAGGCCTCCTGGATCTCCCGGTGGAAGTAGCCCCGGTCGATGCCGGCGAGGACCCCATCACGCATCGAGCCGTCACCCATCTCGCGGATGGCTTCGAGGTAGTCCATGATCTCGGCCTCCATCTCGTCGGTCAGCTTCTCGACCGCGAAGCTCCCGCCGAGCGGGTCGACCGTGTCGCCGACCCCGGACTCCTCGGCGAGGATCTGCTGGGTCCGCAGCGCCACCCGCACGGCGTCCTCGCTGGGCAGCGCCAGCGCCTCGTCGTAGGAGTTGGTGTGGAGGCTCTGCGTGCCGCCCAGCACCGCGGCCATCGCCTGCACGGTCGTCCGGACGATGTTGTTGAGCGGCTGCTGGGCCGTCAGGGACTGCCCGGCCGTCTGCGTGTGGAACTTCAGGCGCTTCGAGGCGGCTGCCTCGGCGTCGTACCACTCGTCCATGATGCGGGCGTACACCCGGCGCGAGGCGCGGAACTTCGCGACCTCCTCCAGCATCGAGTTGTGGGAGTTGAAGAAAAAGGAGAGCTGCGGGGCGACCTCGTCGACGCCCAGTCCACGGTCCATCGTGTCCTCGACGTAGGCGAAGCCGTCGGCCAGCGTGAACGCGGCCTCCTGGGCCGCGGTCGACCCGGCCTCGCGGATGTGATAGCCCGACACGGAGACGGGGTAGAACTTCGGCGTGTTCTCGACGGCGAACTCGATGGTGTCGGTCACCAGGTCCAGCGACGGCTCGGGCGGGATGACCCACTCCTTCTGCGCGATGAACTCCTTGAGCATGTCGTTCTGCAGCGTGCCACGCACCTGCTCGCGGGGCACGTCCTGCTGGTCGGCCAGCGCGAGGTACATCGCGTAGATGACCGCCGCGGAGGGGTTGATGGTGAACGATGTGCTCACCTCACCGATATCGATGCCGTCGAACAGCACCTCCATGTCCGCGAGCGTGTCGACGGCGACACCCTCCTTGCCGACCTCGCCGAGACTCATCGGGTCGTCCGAGTCAAGCCCCATCAGCGACGGCATGTCGAACGCCGTCGAGAGGCCGGTCTGCCCCTCGTCGATGAGGTAGTGGAACCGCTCGTTGGTCTCCTCGGCGGTGCCGAAGCCGGCGAACTGGCGCATCGTCCACGTCCGTCCCCGGTACATCGTCGGGTACGGTCCGCGGGTGTACGGCGGTTCGCCGGGCATCCCGAGGTCCTCGTCGTAGTCGATGTCGGCCACGTCGTCGGGCGTGTAGAGGCGGTCGACCCCGTGGTTCGAGACGGTGACGAACTCGTCCTTGCGCTCGCCACCCCGTTCGAGCCACGGGTCCAGAGTGTCGGACTCCCACTCCGCACGGGACTCCCGGATGGATTCGAGGTCCTCCTCGTCGAACATACGCCCGGCTTCGCACCGTCCCGGCAAGAAGGTTGGCGTGCAGGCGGTCGGCTTCGGCACCGGCCATCCGAAAGCTCAAGCCCGGTTGGTGCTACCGACACTCATGGTATCGAGTGGCGACAGCAACGGGCACTCCACGGACGTGGGGGCGCTCGTCGAACACCTCCGGAAGCGGTTCGGCGACAGCTTCCGGAGCTGTGTGGTCTACGACGGGTCGGGGGCGACACTGCATTTCGCCCGGGACGACATCTCCGAAGCGGCCGTTCACTCACGCGTCGAACGTATCAACGCCCTCTACGAGGCGGAGCGGGTGGCTCGCGCGCCCACCGAAGACGACCCCGAGTTCGGGCCGCTGCACGCCTCGACCCACGTCTTCGGGGAGGCGCTGGTCGTCCATCTGCTGCTCCCGGATGGCTCGGCTGTCGGCGTCTCGATGGACCACCTCGTCGGGAGCCGACTTTCGAGCTTCGTGAAGGAGTGCCTCGACGTGCTCCGTACGGGGGACCGACAGAGTTCGTAGTGTCATCGATCCGCGAAACGTTCGGGGGTCAGTACTTCCCCAGTTTGCCGCCATCGCGGGCCCGTCGCGCGAACCAGCCGAAGACGACGTGCCCGACGGCCACGTAGACGACGGCCTTCACCACCAGCAACGCGAGGTCGGCGGTCGGCAGCTCCCAGAGCCGGAGCCCGCCGCCCATCGCGTTCCGCAGGAGCTCCGCGCCGAGTGAAAGCGGTAGGAGCTTCAACAGCGGGTAGGCGTCGACCGGCGCCGCGACGAGGCCGACGAAGCTGAACTGGACGATCTGGAAGACGTTCTCGACGCGCTTGAACAGCAGCGCCAGCCCGCCAAGCACGTACCCGACCCCGACGGCGGGCCCGAGCGACAGGAGGCCGAGCGGAACGACCGTCAGCGGGTCGAGCGCCAGCGTCGTGCCGGTCGTCGCCAGCATCAGGGCGAGCAGGATGGCCCCGAAGGCGAACGCGACGAGGATGTTGACGGCCGTCTTCAGGAAGACGACGCGGCGGAAGCCGAGCGGCGACATGTAGAGCTGCTCGAGCGTGCCCCACTGGGCCTCGCGGATGAGTTCCCATGACAGGTCCGAGTACGCCACCGTCGCCATCAGCAGGAGGAAGAAGCCGACGATGATGCCCGTCAGCGAGTTCGTGATGGCCTGCGGCGCGATGGCCCGCCCGCCGAAGAACAGGAGCGCGAAGAAGACGTAGATGGTGAACAGGTTCGTGACCGTGTTGAACGCGTACCGGACCCGGAGGATGAGCGACTTGTACGCCACCGCCCGCGCGAGGACGTACGACTCCCGAAGGCTCGTGCGGCCGGCGCCGGCGGTCGGCGGGGGCGACTCGTGGGGGACGGTACCGCCGTCCGTGCGTCCACCGTCGTCGGCGCTCACTCCGCACGCACCTCCGCGCGAACGGTCCCGTCGACGCCGTCCCGGCGCGTGAGCCTGAGGAACGCCTCCTCGAGGTCCGTCTCCCGGGCGGAGACGGCGACCACCTCGACCCCGGCCTCGCGGAGCCGGTCGACGAAGTCGTAGAACCGTCCCTCCGGGACCGTCGCGGTGAACTGGGTCCCGTCGGCCATCTCGCGGAACCCGCGGGCCTCGAACGCGCTTTCCAGCGGCTCCCGGGCGTCGCCGAGCGTGCCCGCGACCGTCACCTCGTACTCCCGGGTCCGGAAGAGGCCGACGAGGTTCTCGACGGCGTCGGCCGCGACGACGCGCCCCTCGTTCATGACGACGGCGCGGTCACAGACGGCCTGGACGGTGTCCATGTCGTGGCTCGACAGCAGCACCGTGCGGCCTTCCTCGTCGGCGAGGCGCCGGATACGGCTCCGGAGGTCGCGGGTCGCCTCCACGTCCAGCCCCAGCGTCGGCTCGTCGAGGAAGACGACGGGCGTCTCGCGGGCGAGCGTCGCGGCCAGCGCCACCTTCCCCTTCATCCCCCGCGAGAAGTCGTTGACGGCGTCGTCCGCGCGGTCCAGCAGGTCGAGCGACTCCAGCAGGCGGTCGTGTGCCTCCCGCCGGGAGCGCGGGTCGATGCCCTGGAGCGAGGCGAAGAACGACAGGTTCTCGCGGGGCGTCAGCCGCCAGTAGACGTTCCGTGCCCCCTCCAGCATCGCGCCGACGTGGCGGTACGCTGTGGCCGTCTCCTTGTGGACATCGGTCCCGAACACCTCGCAGGTCCCGACGGTCGGGACGAGGAGGCCGAGCGCGGCCTTCAGCGTGGTCGTCTTCCCGGCCCCGTTGGGGCCGAGCAGCCCGACGACCTCGCCCCGGTCGACCGTGAAGGAGACGTCCTCGACCGCGACCACGCGGTCGTCGCCGCTTCCGTACGTCTTCCGGAGGTCGCGGACCGTGACCGCGGGCGCCTCGGTGGCGCCGGTCCGTGCCGGGTCCACAGCCGACCCGTTTCCGTCCCTCGAATCAGTCACTACCACGGTTTGGAGCGGCACGAGCAAAAGGCCGCCGGGCGTCACCCGTCCATGCAGCGTCACCCGTCCATGCAGCGTCACCCGTCCATGCATGGTGTGCCGGGCGCGCCGGTACCCGTGGCACCGGGCCGTCGGAGCGTCACGACGGCCGGCGTCCGGGCTGCTGCCGTGGGGCGTCGCGGACCTACCGTTCGCCTTCCTGAAGGCGGTGGGTCGTCTCGACGAGGGGATGGTGGGCGTAGTCGACCTCCTGGATGTCCTCGATGGCGTGGAGGTCCTCCTTCTCGGCGGTCTCGGCCATCCCCAGCTGGACCCGTTCGTCGAGCACGATGACGTAGGCGTCCATCTCCTCGATGCCGAGCTTGTGGGCGGCCTTGACGCGGTGGTGTCCGTCGGCGAGCAGGAGTTCGCCGGCGTTGTCGATGACGACGAGGGGCTCGGCGAGGCCGTTCTCCAGCTCGTAGCTCCGCCCCTCCAGTTCGTCCGAGTACACCTTCGACTGGGTCGGGCGGAGGGCGGCGAGTTCCACCGTGCGTCGCTCCTCCGAGGCGCCGACATCGTGGATGTTCTGGAGGGTCTGCATGAGCTTGTCCACCTTCCCGGGCGTGGCGCGTTCGATGTGCGAGCGGATGACATCCGCGTTCGAGATGATGCCGACGAGGTTGCCCGCGTCGTCCACGACGGGGAGCCGCTGGATACCGGAGCGGAGGATGACACGCCCCACGTCGGTGATCTCCATGTCCGGGTGCGCGACGACGAGGTCCCGGGTCATCACCTTGAATATCGGCTCGTTGTCGCCGGCGAGGAGGAGGTCCCGTGCGGCGACGAACCCCTCGACCCGGCGGCCGTCACAGACGGGGAAGCCGCCGTGGCCGTCGCTCTCGGCCATCCGTCGTGCCACCACCCCGACCGTCTCGTCGGGCGACACCGTCTCGACGTCCCGCGTCATGTAATCCCGGACCTGGGGTTTCTCGTCAACGCGGTCTACCATTGCCCGACCGTGGGGGACGCGCAAGCAAAAGCGCTCCCCCAGCGGCATGTCGCCGGCGGTCGACGGCCGGGCAACCGGTCAGGCGTCACCCTCCCCGCCGTGGCCCTCGCCATCCATCCGTGCTCCGGCGTCGTCGTCCGGGTCGCTCCCGTGGTCGGGAGGCGACTCGCCGTCGCCGGCCCGGTCCTCCCGGGTGTCCCCTGCCAGTCCGGTGCCGAGACGGGGCGAATCGGCACCCATGTAGTTGCCCTGTCCGTAGACCGTGGTCGCCGCGAGGTCCGGCGTGATGTCGATTGCCTCCAGGAAGCGCGCGTCGATGGCCTCCCGGAGGTCGTCCTCGGGGTCGTGGTCGACGCCCTCGGCCTCGTCCTCGCCGAAGCGGACCGCCAGCGCGCCGACGGGGAGCTGGGCACCGGCCATGTCGGCGTGGCCACCGGCGCTGCCGATCTGCCCGAAGGCATCACGAAGTGCCTCGCCGAGGTCGAGGTCGGTTCCCCGTGCCCGCGCGGAGGCGTACACCATGTCGTCGGTGTAGCCGTAGACGAAGGTGACGGAGACCCCCTCGAGGTCGAGCAGGGTGTCGGCGGCCTGTGCGAGCGCGTCGCGGTCGCCGGTCCGGCCGATGCAGGAGACGACCACCTCGCCGTGGACCTCCCGCTTCCGGATGGCGCGGCCGATGCACTCGAGCGTCTCCACGCTCACGGACGGCGACTCGATGCGGTCGAGCGTGTCGGCGTCAGCGTGTGGCACGAGGGTGGCCGCGGCCCGGAAGTCCTCGATGGAGACCTCCCGGGAGAAGTCCATGGTATCGACCCGGATACCGAACAGGAGCCCCGTCGCGACGGCCGCGGTCGGCTCGACGGTGAACCCCTCGAGATAGCCCGTGAGGAGGGTACTGGTCGCGCCCACGTCGCTCCGGAGGTCGACGAACGAGGCCTCCACCGGACCCCGCGGCGGATGGTGGTCGATGACGATATCGACGGGCGTGTCGGCGGGGAGCTGGTCGTTGACGCCCGGGCGGGAGTGGTCGACCAGCGCGAAGCCACCGTACGTCTCCCGGGGGTCCGCCGCCGGGTCGAGTTCGACGAGGTCGAACGCCAGCAGGTTGACCAGGGCCCGGTTCTCCTGATGGTTGATATCGCCGTAGTAGCAGGCATCTGCCTCGATTCCGGCCCGTTCGGCGAGCATCCGGAGCGCCACCGCCGACGCGATAGCGTCCGGGTCCGGGTTGTCGTGCATGACGACCGCGAGTCGCCCGTCGATGGCGTTGAGGACACGATTGAGGCGCCGTAGTCGGTAGCCGGCGTCGCCGACGCGTTGGAGCAGCGCCTCGGCGACCGCGGCCCCGAGGTCGACCGTCCGGTCGGCGAGGGCGGCGAGCGCCTCGCGGTCCCCCGGCGTCGCGCCGAGCCCCGTGTAGGCCAGCAGGAAGGCGTCGGGGTACGCCTCCCGTGCGGCGGTCGTAATCTCCCGGTTGCGAGCGGCCTGTGGGCTCCCGACGATGATACTGTCGACGTGGCCGGCGCGAGCACGGATGGCATCCGCGTTCGTCGGGTCGGCGACCTCGGCGGTGACGCCCTCCTCCCGGAGCGAGTTCACCCGGGACTCCTCGTCGGTGAGGACCAGCAGGTCGCCGGTGCCCGATATCGAGGTGACGATATCCCGACCGACGGAGCCACAGCCCAGCACCAGCCGGAACACCATACCCGAGTCGAGTGTGGCCAGCCGCTAAAACCCACCGTCAGCCGGAAACGGGAACAGGGAGCCGTGAGCGGGGCCAGGCGGCGTGGCCGAGCGACCGGAGAGCGAACCGACTAAGAGCGCGAGTGCCGACGCCGAGAGTATGCGCGTCCAGCCCCGCTTCGTCGGCCGTATCGGTCCCGCCGACGTGGTGACCGTGGCCAACGCGGCGCTGGGGTTCACCGCCGCCGCGGTCGCCACGGCAGACCCGGCGCTGGCGGCACGCCTCCTCCTGCTGGCGGCCATCGCGGACGGCCTCGATGGCGTCCTCGCCCGCCACTACGGCGGGACCGACGTGGGAAAGGTCCTCGACTCGCTGGCCGACGTGGCCTCCTTCGCGGTCGCGCCGGCCGTGTTCGTCTTCGCCGTCGCGCGGGCGGAGTGGGGGGTGTCCCTCGACGGGACGGGTGCCGCGACGCTCCTGCTCCCGGCGCTGTTCGTCGCTGCCGCCGTCCTCCGGCTCGGCCTCTACACCGCCGAGGACGTCGACGGCGCGACGACCGAGGGCGTCCAGACGACACTCGCCGGCACCATCCTCGCCGCCGGCTACCTCGCTGGCCTCGGCCCGCTCGCGGCGACACTGGGCACCTCTGTCGCGGCGGTCCTGCTGGGCGCGACCGGCCTGTTCGTCTACCTGATGCTCGCGCCGGTCACCTATCCCGAACTGTTCGCCCGCGACGCGCTGGTGCTCGGAGGCCTGCAGGCGCTCGCCGTGCTGCTCCCGGGGGCGTTCGGCGGCGTCTTCCCCCGGAGCCTCCTGCTCGCGGCGCTCGCGTACCTCGTGCTGTCGCCGCGCTTCTACTGGCGCGAGCCCTGAGTGTCACCCGGGAAGCGAACGGAAACGCCTTTGGCGCGAATGGAACAACTCACCCCCATGAGCGACGAGGACGCGCCCGACGACCCCGAGGACTCCCCGGACGAGGCCGAGTCGGCCGACGAGGAGGAGTTCGAGTTCGAGAACGACAGCCCGGACGAGGAGGGCGAGGAGACGCCCGACGCGTCCGCGGACACCGAGAGCGAGGATGCCGAGACCGACGAGGAAGCCGAGGAGGAGGCGCTCGCGGTCGATGTGGGCGCGGACGAACTGGACGAACAGCTCGACGAGGTGGCCGAGGCGCTGGAGGCCGCCGAGACGGAGGCCGACCTCGACGCCGTGGAAGCCGACCTCGACGACGTGGCCACGACGCTGGAGGCCGCCGACCTCCCCGAACCGGACGAGGACGACGAGGACGCTGAGGATCCCCGCGCCGAGCTGGAGGCCCGCGTCGAGGAGCTCCGGGACGGCATCGAGGAGGCTCGCGGCCCCTACGCCGAGGACGTGGTCGCGGTCATCGAGTCGGTGCAGGGGACCCTGGACGAGGCGGAGTGGACCGAGCGCGGCGAGACCGAGGCCGTCGACGCGGTAGCCACGTTCCTGGCCGCGCTGGAGGAGCAGGACCTGTCCGCGGACACGGACGCGGGCGAGACGCCGGCCGACGCCGCCGAGGCGCTCGACCACGCGGCCGAGGCTATCGAGGGGGCGGGCCTCGACGCCGACGAGGACGCCGAGACGCTCGCCGCGCTGGTCGAGGCCGCCGACGCGCTGGAGGCCGGTGTCGACGACGCCGAGACGTGGGACGACCTCTCGGTTCGGCAGAAGATGGAGGCCGAGGGCTTCTACGACCGCCTCACCTCCGAGAACCGGAAGGACTTCCCGCCGGAGCTCAGCGTCGTCCGCATCGCCGAGCAGGAGAACGATCCCGAGCGCATCCTCATGGCGCTGGAGTACCTCACCAGCGAGTTCATGGAGGAGAACTGCATCGACGCGTTCCGCCGGATGGGCCCCGAGGAGGCCTACGACGCGATGATGGAGCGCGCACAGAAGCGCGACCGGCCGGCCATCGAGGTGCTCGGCAAGATCGCCGACGACCGTGCGGTCGAGACGCTGGTCGACTACATCCAGGACGAGTCCAACCCGCCGCTCCAGCGGACGGTCCTCCGGGCACTCGGCGAGATCGGCAGCGAGGAGGCGACCCAGGACGTGGCCGACCGGCTGGTCGCCGAGGACCCCGAGGTCCGCGCCCGCGCGGCCCGCGCGCTGGGCATGATCGGCGACACCCGGGCCATCGACCCGCTCGCCAACCGCATCACCGAGGACGACGACGATTCGGTCCGTGCCGCCGCCGTCTGGGCGCTCAACCGCATCGGCACGGAGCGTGCGCTGGAGTCGGCCGCCGCCTACGCCGACGACCGCTCGTTCATCGTGCAGGACGAGGCCGAGCGGGCCGCCGAGGCGCTCGGAAAGGAGAAGCAGAAGGCGTAGACTGGGGCAATTCGCCGCGAACCTGCCGATCACGTCTACAAACCCCTTGCTTCCCTACTTGCTGTACAGGTTCGACGACAACCTCCGTCACGCAGACGTTCCACGACATCTCCGTCACGTAGATTCAAGTAGGGTGCCGGGACCACCGTCCCCGTGCGGTACCCACAGTCGGCTCCGTCGTCCACGCGGGTACTCCGGGGAACCCTCGCCGTAGCGACCGCAATCGCCCTCGTTGCGGCCGCCACGTTCGCCGGGCCAGCAGCGGGCGGGGTCGGGGTCGCCGGCGGGGCCGAGTTCCTCCGCGTCGTTCCGAACCCGGTCGCGGACGAGGACCGCGGGGAGACGGTCACGCTCTCGGTCCCGCCGGGAACGGACCTCGGACGGTTCGCACTTGACGACGGCGAGGACCGTCTCGCGCTCCCGAACCGGACGGTCGGTGGCCGCGTGACCCTCACCGCCGCTCCGCGGGCCGTGGCGAACCGGACCGCCAACGGTACGTCCGACCCGGGAACCGTCGTCACCGTCGACCTCCCGGCGCTCGCGAACGGCGGGGAGGAACTCCGGCTGCTCGTCGACGGCGTGACCGTCGACTCGGTCACCTATCGCGACGCCCCCGAGGGCGAGGCGTACCGGCCCGGAACCGGGGCGTTCCATCCCATCGGCGCGACGCGGTTCCCGGTCCGAACGACCGGTGGCGGCCCGGCGACGGCGTTCGTACTCCCCGACTCGCCGGGACCGCCAGTGGCAACACTGCGCGCCGCCGACGACCGGCTCCTCCTCGCGGGCTACACGCTCACCTCGGAGCGCGTGGTCGACACACTGGTCGCGGCCGCCCGGCGCGGTGTCCGCGTACGGGTGCTGGTCGACGGGGGTCCCGTGGGTGGTATCTCGCGCGCGGAGGCCCGCGCGCTGGACCGCCTGCGGGCCGCGGGCGTCGGGGTCCGGCTCGTCGGCGGCCCCCGCGCCCGATACGACTTCCACCACCCGAAGTACGCCGTGGCGGACGACCGGGCGGTCGTCCTGACGGAGAACTGGAAACCGGCGGGAACGGGCGGTAACGGCTCGCGGGGCTGGGGCGTCGTCACGCGCGACGCCGAGACGGCGGCGGTACTGGCCGAGACGTTCCGTTCCGATTTCGGGGCACGCGGGGCGCGCCCCTGGCCGGAAGTGCGACCACGGGACGGGTCGTTCGAGCCGTCGAGCCCGGCGAACGCCTCGTACCCGACGCGGTTCCGCGCACGGTCGGTCTCGGTGGACAGCGTCGAGGTGCTGGTCGCACCCGACAACGCCGAGCGCGCGGTCGTACGTCGCCTCGACGCGGCCGAGGAGTCCATCCGGGTGTTGCAGGCCACCGCCGGCAGCCCCGACCAGCCGTTCGTCCGGGCGCTCGTGCGGGCCGCCCGTCGCGGCGTCCGGGTTCGGGTCCTCCTCAACGGCGCGTGGTACGCTCGCGAGGAGAACCGTGCCGTCGTCCGCGTGCTCGACGAGCGCGCCGCGCGGGAGGGGCTCGACCTGGAAGCGGAACTCGCGGAGCCACGGGGGCGCTACGGCAAGGTCCACGCGAAGGGCGTCGTCATCGACGGCGAGACCGTCGTGGTCGGCTCCATGAACTGGAACAACCACTCGGCCCGGGAGAACCGCGAGGTCGTGCTCGCGCTTGAGAGCGAGGGCGCAGCGCGCTACTTCGGGCGCGTCTTCCGGGCGGACTGGCGCGGCGGCGCGTGGCGGCTCCCGGTCGGGCTGCTGGCCGCCCTCGTGGCGGGCGGCGGTGGGGCGCTGTGGCTGGCCAGTCGGTTCGAGTTCGAGCGGCGCTCGGAGCTGGGAAGCGACGACGAGAACGAGCGAATCGGCTGGTGACGGGTCAGATGGCGACGAAGATGGCGTACGGCACGACGAACAGCAGGACGAACATCGCCAGGAGGATGACGGTGTAGCTGACGAGCGTCCCGGCGGCCGTGAACCAGGTCGGGTGGTCGAAGTCCTGGAGGTTCATACCCCAGCCTGCGTGCGGGAACGCTTCAACCTACCGTCTCGCGGGCGTTCGGTCGGCGGGTCACGGCGTCAGCACGGCCCGGGTCTCGACCTCGCCCGCGCGCAGGCGGTCGAGCGTCGCTTGCAGATCGTCGAAGCCGACGGACTCGGTCCGGACGTCGAGGGCGCCCCGGCGCGCGACAGTCAGCACCTCGCGGAGTTCGGGCACGCTCCCCCACTGCACCGTCCGGTAGGTCAGCTCCTGGCCCGCAAGCGGGTTCCACGAGAAGTCGATGGCGCCGCCCCCGATACCCGCGAGGACGAGGTGACCGCCGACGCCGAGCGCGTTCGACCCCCACTGGAGGGTGTCGTCGTCGCCGACGAAGTCGAGGACGGCCGACACCTCCCCGGCCGCCACGCTGCTGATAGCCGACGGCACCCGCGTCTCGGCGGCGTTCACGGTCGCGTCCGCGCCGAGGTCGACCGCGCGGTCGAGTTTCGCCTCGTCGAGATCGACCGCGACGACCTGGGCGCCCGTCATCGCGGCGAACTGGACGCCGAACTGCCCGAGCCCACCGATGCCGATACAGACGACCGTATCGGCCGGCGTCAGCTCGCCCGCCTGCTGCACCGCGCGGTACGGCGTCAACGCGGCGTCGGTGAGCGGCGCGGCCGTCTCCGGGTCGAGGCCATCGAGCGGGAGCACGTACTTCTCGGTCGGCACCCGGAGGTACTCGGCGTACCCGCCGTCGTTCCCGATACCGAGCCAGTTCGAGAGGTTGCAGAGCTGGTCCTCGCCCCGGTCACAGACGGCACAGGTACCACAGCCCCAGCCACCGAAAACAGCGACATCGGTGCCTTCCGCGGTCGAGACGCCGTCGCCGGTCTCGACGACCGTGCCGGCGACCTCGTGCCCGAGCGTCGTCGGCCGGGGGATGGGGAGGTCGCCGTCGAGCAGGTGGAGGTCGGAGTGACAGACCCCGCAGGCGGCGACCTCGACCAGTAGCTCGCCGGGGCCGACGTCCGGCCGCTCGATATCCTCGATACGGAGCCCCTCGCCGGGATGGAAGCGTGCGGCGCGCATGGGCGCGGGTTCCGGGGTAGCGGCGATAAACTGTGGCCTCCCATGCGGGGACGGTTCTTGTCGCGCGGTCGGACCGAACTGGGCGCCGTCAGTCGTGGACGAGGATGTCCAGCACGTCCGGACCGTCGGCGTCGAGCGCCGCCTCCAGTGCCGGGGCGATCTCCTCGGGCGTCTCGACCAGCTGGCCCCGAGCCCCGTGGCTCTCGGCGTTCTTCGGGATGTCGACGTGCGGGTCGAAGTCCATCCCGACGAACTCGTAGTCCTCCTCCGTGCCGCCCATCATCTCCAGCGTGTTGTCCTTGAGGATGCGGTAGTTACGGTTGTCCGGGACGACGACCGTCAGGTCGAGGTCGAGCGCCGCCGCGGTGTACATCGAGTTGGGGTAGTAGAGGTAGGAGCCGTCGCCGATGTAGCCGATCACGTCACGGGGGTCGTCGGTCTGCTCCTCGGCGAGCGCGGCGCCGACGCTCGCGGGGAGCCCGTAGCCGAGGCCGCCACCCTTCGTCGCGACGAATGACTCGGGCTGTAGCTCGTACCGCGTCAGCAGCGCGAACTTCGAGGTGACACCCTCGTCGACGATGTGGGTGTTCTCCACGTCGAGCACCTCGCTCATCGTGTCCACGAGGTCGGCCTTCGAGGCGCGCGTGTCACCCTCGGGCGTCGGGTCCTCTCCGAGCTGCTGCATCGTGCCGGCCAGCATCTCCTTCGTGTTGACGACGTTATCGACCCGCTCCTGTCGGGTCTCCTCGTCGAGCCGATCCTCGAGCTTCTCGGCGAGCTGGGTCATCACGCGTCCGGGGTCGCCCAGGACGCCGGCGTCGACGTGGTAGTTCTTCCCCAGCTCGTGGGCGTCCGGCGTGACGTGGATGGCCGTCGTCTCCTCGTCCAGCAGTGGGCTCTCGTGTTTGAGCAGCGTCGTGTGCGTCGAGCAGCCGACGAACGCGATGGTATCGGTGTCCATCAGCATCTTCGCGATGTTCTCACCGGTGCCGACGAAGGAGACCCACTGCTCGTGGTCGGTCGGGAAGTTGGCCTCGCTGGCGAGAATCTCGCCGTGGACGCGGGCGCCGCTGGCCTCGGCGAGGTCGACCGCCGCCTCCACGGCGTCGCGCCCGGCACGGGCGACGTGGTCGCCGAGAACGAGGACGGGCTCGTCAGCCTCGACGAGCTGGTCGGCGGCCCTGTCGATCTGCGTCGGGTCGCCCGCGCCGGCGTCGGGGATCTCGCCCAGCTGCAGCGGGTCGTCGTCCGTCTCCTCCAGCATCACGTCCACCGGGAGGCCGAGGAAGACGGGGCCCGTCGGCGGCGTCAGCGCGGTCCGCATCGCGCGACGCAGGAGCAGCGGCAGTGCGTCGATATCGGTCACCTCGGCCGAGTCCTTGCAGAACTGGTCGACGAGCTGCTCGAGATCACCGTCCAGCAGCGGCTCCTCGTGGCGGAAGTCGAGTTCGTGGTTGCCGGCCGTGACGACCAGCGGCGCGCCGGAGAACTCCGCGTTGAAGATGTTCCCGGTCCCGTGGGCGAGGCCGGGCGTGATGTGGAGGTTGACGACGCCGACCGGGTTCACCGAGGGGTCGTGGTGTGCGTGGTAGCGGCGCGTCTGGGCGTAGCCCGCCGCCATCCCGACCGCGATGTCCTCCTGCAGGCCGAGGACGTACTCCAGGTCGCTGTGCGAGAGGGCCTCCATCACCGGCAGTTCGGTCGTGCCGGGGTTGCCGAAGACGTGCTCGACGCCGTACTGTTCGAGGGTGTCGACGAACAGGTCCGCGCCGGTGTAGTCATCGCTCATACCCCGCTGGGGGGACGCTGCACTGAAGTAGTTACCCCCGTGGGTTGGGGCCCGTTTATCCGATGACGGCGGCGTGGTGTCGCGGCCGGGGCGCGACCGACTCGCGCCGGGCGTCAGGAAAGTGCGACCAGCCGCTCGGCCACGACATCGCCGTCCGCCTGCCGGTCGGCGACGACAGTCGCGTACACCGATCCGCCGGCGACGGCCAGTCCGGAGACATGGTCGTCGAAGCCGAGCGACCAGCGCCGACTACCCGATTCGAGACCGAGGGCGACCATGCCGCCGTGACCCGCCCCCGTCCGTTCGATGGAGCGGTCGTGCGTCACGGCGAGGACGGTGTCGCCCGCCCCCGCGAGTTCGGTCACGCTGTGGTCGAGCGACCGGGCCCACTGGATCTCGCCGCCGTGGTCCAGCGCCAGCACCTGCCGGTCGCCCAGTCCGGTGACGACGAGGTCGTCGGTCACGACCGGCGGCACGGGCTCGCTCACGGGGTCGGGCGCCTCGCGGCGCTCCTCGCCCGGGTCGCGGTCCGGCGGCGAAGCCACCGACCACCGCTCCTCCCCGGTCGAGCGGCCGAGCGCCCGGAGGGCGCCGCCCGCGCGGTCGTCCCTGGTGGCCGTCGCGAACACCAGCGAGTCGGAGACGGCCGGCGAGTGGTAGTAGCGCGGGCCGACGAGGCTCGAATCCGGTGGTTCCTGCCACGTCCGGGCGGCCTGCCGGTCGGCGTGCGCGGGCGTGTCGCCGTCGGGGTCCTGCCACGGCCACTCCCGGGCGGTCGCAGTCAGGTCCAGAGCCGCGACGGCGAACGCTGTCGCCACGTACGCGGTGTCGCCGACGATGGCGGGGGTCGCGCGGGCCTCGTGGCTGGTCGCCCACCGGCGCTTCCCCGTCGCGTCCAGCGCCGAGAAGTAGCCGCCGTACTCCAGATAGAGGCGCCCGTCGGCGACGGTGCCGCTCGCGGTGTTGGCGCCCTCGCACGGGTCCCCCCGCCACGTCTCCGCGCCCGTGGCGAGGTCGACGCCGAACGCGCAGTCCGGACCGGTGACGTACGCCCGCTTCGCGCCGAGCGTCGGGGTCGGGTAGCCCCACGGCTCGGAGTCGGACCGCCAGGCCGTCTCGCCGTCGGTGGCGCGGAGGCCGACCGTGTACTCGCGGTCCTCGGTGCCGGTGTTCAGGACGACTCGCGTCCCGCGGACGACGGGGTCGTGGCAGAACAGGAACTCGCGGGACCACCGCGGGGTCGGCTCGCTGGCGGGCGGGGAGGCGCCCGCGTTGTACCGGGAGTTCCGCTGGTCGTAGCCGTCCGTGGGCCAGTCGTCGGGGCCGGGCGTCGCGTCGGCGAGCGGGACGGGGTCGTCGTCGGCCAGCGCCGAACAGCCGGCGAGTCCGGCCGCCGCAGCGACCGCACCACTCCGCAGGAGGGAACGTCTGGAGGGCATCGGTCGCCGTTGTGATAGCGTCCGTAATGGGTCTTCCCGTCGCCCGGCCTCGCTATGCGCCCTCGAAGTGGCTTCACGGGACCGGATTGGACCGTTCACGTGGGGCATGTCGTACGGTGTGGCGTGTCCACCACGCTCTCACCCCCGTCGGTCAAGACCGAGCGCGTCGTCGTCAGCCGGGGTGGCTCGCGGCTCCACCTCCCCTACCCCGAGGACGGGGCGGCCCCGCGATGTGGTTCTGGAGACGACACCCGGACGAAGCCGCTGGCAGCCTTCCCACCCGCTCACCGGGAGTGGTGCCGGCGGCGCGTGAGACTCGTCGAGGAGACGTGACCACGGGGTCCGGTCCGTGGAGCCGGTGTCACCTTTCCCCCGCGGACCGGGTCACGCCACAAGGCACTTGTCACCGTGTTCGACACGCACGCCCGTGATTCCCCATCCCAGTCGCCGTCGCGTCCTCCGACTCGCTGGCGCGGGCCTCTCGGTCGGCCTGGCAGGCTGTACCACCGGGAGGATCGAGAGGCCGGGCGCGTCGGGTGAATCCCAGCACTCGTGCGAAGAGTCGAGCCTCAACGTACACTACGAACGACAGCGTGCCACCCCTCGCGATGACGAGAGAACCGCCCGCGGCGCCGACGACGAACACGTCCTCGTGGTTCACGTCCGTCTCACCGAGGGACACCGCGAGGAGCCGGCGAGACTGCGTGGCCACGTTAATCTCTGTAGCGAGACCTTCGAGGCGGACCGTACCATGTCGCACGACGAAACCACCACCTTCAGCGCCAAGGGCCACCACTGCGACCCGCAGTACACCCTCTGGCTGTCTGGGTGCCGGGACGCGACGCGCTCGACAGCCGCCTGAGCGCTCGCTGCCGGAACGACGGATCCAGGCACTCGCACACATTCTCTTACAGTATCGAACAGAGGACATGGGCGAGGCGTTCGTAGTGAAGTTGCTGAATATCAGAAAAATACGCGTTGCTGGCTGATAATTTTTGGAGGTGCCCCCTCGTCCGGTGGATGACGATTCCGACTCAGGCCTCAGGCGCCAGCGCCTCGACCGTGTTCAGTATCTCCTCGACCTCCGCGCCGCGCGGGAACGAGACGGAGACGCGGTCCACGCAGTCCATCGCCTCCCATTCGGAGACACGCTCGCGGCACTCGTCCGGGGTCCCACCGACAGCGAGCGTATCGAGCAGGTCGTCGTCGATGGCGGCGGTCGCCTCGCGCTTCTTTCCCTCCTGCCAGAGGTCGTACACCTCGTGGGCGATGTCCTCGTACCCCTGCCGGGCCATGTTGTCGCGGTAGTAGGTTCCCATCCCCCCAAGATAGAAGGCTGAGTGGCCTCTCACGAGCTCGCGCGCGCGTTCTCGGTCCTCCAGCGCCATACACGTCAGCGACAGCGTCACCTGGCCGCCGTCGGGGTCCTTGTCGGCCAGTTCGCGGCCGTGCCGGAAGTCCTCGTAGCGTTCGGCGAGGCCGTCCTCGGTGAGCATCAGCGCGTGCCAGCCGTCGGCGAACCGGCCCGCCAGTTCGACGGCCTTCGGCCCCATCGCGGCCGTGTCGATGGGCGGCTGCGGGTCCGGCGGGTCACAGCGCAAGCGGAACCCGTCGAGGTCGAAGTACTCGCCGTCGTAGGAGACCTCCTCGCCGGAGAGCACCTGCTTGACCACGTCGACCGTCTCGCGGGTCCGCCGAAGTGGGTTGCCGAAGTCGACCCCGTGCCAGTTCTCGATGACGATGGGACCCGAGGGGCCGAGACCGAGGCGGAGTCGGCCCTCGGCGACCTCTTGGAGTGTGGCGGCGGTCATCCCGATGAGCGCGGGCGAGCGGGAGTAGACCGGCATGATGGAGGTCCCGATGCCGATGTCCTCGGTGCGCTCGGCGATGCTCGTCAGGACGACGGCGGCGTTGCGCCCCCAGGATTCGGGAAGCCACGCGCGGTCGTAGCCCATCTCCTCGGCGGACTGGGCCTGCTCGACGAGCGCGTCGACGGACGGCTGGGCGGCGACCGGCAGGAAGACATCGCGGTTCGTTGCCATGCGTTCACCCCTCGCGGCTGGTTCTTGAATCCGACGCCGGAACGGGGACGCCTCGACCTGGGGAGACGCGAGTCGACGGCAGGCCGACTCAGATGTTGGAGTCCTCGAGCGGCGGGACCCCCTGGGCGGTGATGGTCTCGCCGACGATGTAGGAGGAGGCCTCGCTGGCGAGGAACTGGGTGAGGTCGGCGATCTCCGCGGGCAGGCCCATCTCCTTGTCGACGTCCTCGCGGTCCACGTCGGCGGGGTTGATCCCCATCTGCGAGGCGACGCCGGCCGTGCCGACGAGGCCCGGCGCGATGCAGTTCACGCGGATACCGTGCGGGGCGTAGTTCGCCGACAGCGAGGCGGTGAGGTTGACGACGGCGGCCTTCGCGGCGCCGTAGTGGCTCATGTACTGCGAGCCCTCGGTCCCGGCGACGGAGGCGAAGTTGATGATGGTGCCGCCGTCGTCCTGTTCCTGCATCTGCTGGCCCGCGACCTGCGCGCCGTGGAAGGTGCCGTGGAGGTTGATGTCGACGATGGTCTTCCACCCGTTCTCCGAGATGTCGTCGAACCCGGCCATGAACGAGGCGCCGGCGTTGTTTATCATGGAGTCGACGCTGCCGAACTCCTCGACGGTGGCCTCGACGAGCGCCTCGACGGACTCGCGCTCCCGAACGTCGCACTCGACGGCGATGGCCCGACCGGGGGCGTCGGAGTCGTTGATGCCGTCGGCGACCTCCTCGATGGTCTCCTGGGACCGGCTCGTGACCACGACGTTCGCCCCCTCGTGGGCGAACTGCTCGGCGGTCTCGCGGCCGATGCCCTGGCTCGACCCTGTGATGATGACGTTCTTGCCCTCGACGGAGAACCGCTCGTTGACGTTTACCATTGGTAATTACAGGTGCGGTGTTTTCACCAACCGTAAATAAAGGTGCGCCATGCACCGCCGGGTGTAGCGACTTGAGATGTCCCCCGAGGCGCAGATTCCGGGGCGTAGAGGCGTCCTGTGCCGAATAACGAACGCTTATCTGACTGCATCATCAGCTTCCAACGAATGAGCGAGAGTCGGCTACGCGCCGGGACGGCCTCCGTCGGGCGCGTCGAGTTCGAGGTGGAGTTCCCGCCCGGGCACGTCGCCTGCTACGTCGTCGACGCCGGCGTCCCGGTCCTCGTGGACGCGGGGATGCCGGACGAGCGTGGACTGGGCGGCCACGACGAGGCGTTCCGCGAGGGGCTAGCCCGTCACGGCTACGAGGTCGCCGACATCGAGCACCTCGTCGTCACGCACCCGCACGTGGACCACATCGGGCAGGTCCCGACCGTCCTCGAGGCGGCCGACCCGACGGTCCACGCCCCGACCGGCGTCCGTGAGCGGTTCTCGCGCGACGCCGACGCACTCGCCCGACGGGTCCGCGAGAACGCCACCATGGCAGGGCTCTCGGGCGACCAGCTCGAGGACGCGGTCGACATGGCGCGCGAGTCACTGGAACGCGACCGCTCGTTCCTCCCCCCGACGGCGGTCGACCACTGGGTCGACCCGGGCGAGACCTTCACCGTCGGCGACCTCGACCTGACCGCGACGCACACGCCCGGTCACCAGGCCGATCACCTCGTCTACGCGACCACGCTCGACGGTGAGGACGCCCTCCTCTCGGGCGATGCCGGCATCCAGCCGTTCCGTCCGGTCGTCATCCACGACGGGCTCGACGACGGTTACCGCGGGGCGTTTGCAGCCTTCGTCCGCGGGCTGGACCGTCTCGACGACCTGGGGCCGGCGCCCGACCGCGTCTACCCCGGTCACGGCCCCGTCCACGACGACCTCGCTGGCGTGGTCGAGCGCCACCGCGGGTCGCTGGAGCGACGGCTCGACGGTGTCCGCGAGCAGGTCGCCGACGGCGTCCGGACGGTTCCGGGCGTCGCGATGGGTATCGCCGGCGACGACCGGAGCGTCCGCTACCTCCTCCCCGAGGCGATGAGCGCGCTGGCCCACCTCGAATCCGAGGGCGAGGTCGTCGCCACCGTCGAGGACGGTGTCCGGTACTACGACCCGGCGTGAGTCGGACCTCGGAGCGGCAGGCGCGTTGCCGTGCGAGTGGCGGCCACGGCCGAACCCCCGTCAGTTAATCCGTCGGCCACCGGAGGGCGGGTATGGCCGCCGTACCGCCCGTGGTCTGGTACCTCGCCATCGCGGTCACCGCGCTTGTCTCCAGTGGTGTGCTCTACGCGCTCGCTCGCCCCGGGGGTCGCTGGGGGCGGCACCTCCGCTCACGGTTCGTCCTCGGCGTCCCCTGGGGAACGCTCGTCGTCGTGGCGCTGGTCCTGCTGTTCTATCTCGTCCCACAGGACGGACTGACACACTGGTTCCAGCCGCTGGTCATCCCGTACCGCGCGTGGTCGTACTTCTACCCGCTCGGTATCCTCTCGGCCGGGTTCGCCCACTCCGGGCCGGGGCATCTCGTCGGGAACCTGCTCGGGACGTTCACGTTCGGCGTCCTCGCGGAGTACGCGTGGAGCCACTTCCCCACGGCCCGGGGGAGCCAGTCGTTCCGGTCGCTCCGCGAGGACCCGCGGGCCCGTATCGCCGCCTTCGTCGCCGTGACGCTGTTCGCGGGCGTCTTCATGGGGGCGTTCTCGCTCGGGCCGGTCATCGGCTTCTCCGGCGTCGTCTTCGCGTACGCCGGGTTCGCCATCGTCCGCTACCCGGTCGGCACCATCGGCATCCTCCTCGCAGGTGACCTGCTCGGTCTCGTCTACCGGGCGCTCCGCAGTCCCACATCGACCGCCACGCCGGGGCCCTCGTTCTCCTCGCCGTACTGGGCCGAGATCGCCATCCAGGGCCACGCCATCGGGTTCTTCCTCGGTGTCCTGCTGGGTGCGCTCGTCGTCGCCCGGCGCCGGGAAGGGTCCTCCCCCGCACTCGTCTGGGTGGCAGCGCTCCTGTTCGCCGTCGACCGCGGCCTCTGGGCCGTCTACACCTACGGCGAGGGCGGGAGCTTCGTCCTCTACCGCGCCGGCGGTGTGGCGCTCCTGTTCCTCATCGCGGCGCTCGTTGCCAGCGGGGCCGGCGCGACCGCCCGTGACCTGATCACCAGTATCGACCTCTCGCGACGGGAGGCAGCGCTCGGACTACTCCTGAGCGTCCTCGTCGCGCTCTCGGCCGTGGCGGTGCCGTACAACCTGCTCGCCATCGCCGACGGCGGGAGCGGCTTCGAGGACGAGAGCGGCGTCGAGGCCGGCGACTACACCGTCTACTACGCCGAGGACGTTCCGGACCGGTTCGTCACCGCCTTCGACGTGCCCGGGGTGCAGACCTCGAACGTCACCGTCTCCGGTGCCATCGTCGTCAGCGAGCAACGCAACATCTGGTGGGAGACCGTCAGCGAACGCCGGCTCGCGTTCGACGGAACCCAGCGGATTGTCCTCGGCGGTCCCACCTACCGGCGGACAGTCGTCGTGAACCGGACCGGGTGGTCGGCCGTCGGCGGCCCGACGACCTACCGCGTCCGGCTGCGGGTCGCGGGCGAGCCGTGGCAGTTCGCCCACCGGTCCGACCCTGCCCGGGCCGGCCCGACCGTCGCCGGGCGGAACGTCTCCATCGACCCGCTCCCCGGGCGGGCGGACGACCCGAACGCGTTCG
This sequence comes from Haloglomus halophilum, assembly GCF_024298885.1. Lineage (GTDB taxonomy): Archaea > Halobacteriota > Halobacteria > Halobacteriales > Haloarculaceae > Haloglomus > Haloglomus halophilum. Next base: position 3,453,161 of record NZ_CP101166.1, on the reverse strand, counting down.
CGGTCAACGTCACGTGGGGAGGCGAGCGACTCGGGCGCGCACCCGTCCCGGCGAACGGCACCCACGTCGAGGTCGGCGGCCTCCGGGTCATCCGGGAGGACCGCGGGCTGTACGTCTCGCGGAACGGGACCCGCGTGCAGGTGGCGCGGAAGGAGAACTACAACTGAGGACCGGGCGCGGCGTGCACCCGCTCAGGCGTCGTCGCGCCAGCGGATACGGAACACCTCGGCGTCGACGACGCCGGCCTCCGCATCGTGGTGGTCGAACTGGTGTGGAAGCTCCAGCTCGGCCTGGAACGCGTGGGTGACCTCGCCGCCGTTGTCCGCGGCGAACGACTCGACGAACGCCTCGCTCCCGGCGTTGTGGACCGAGTAGGAGACGCGTGCCACCTCGGCGGCGGTCTCGAGGAACGCGCGGTCGGCGTGTTCGTTGCCGTCCTGCGCGCCGAACGGCGGGTTCATCAGCACCGTACAGTCCGGCGGGCAGAGCGGGAGGCGGGTCGCGTCCCCGCGCACCCACGCCACGTCCGCGCGGGCGCCCACCCGGCGCTCGTTCTCGCGGGCGGTCACGAGCGCGTCCGCGTCGAGTTCCACGCCGACGACGCGCGCCGGCGAGCGCAACGCCGCACCCAGCGACAACATCCCGGTGCCACAGCCCAGGTCCAGCACGGTCTCGTCCTCGATGTCGCCCTGCAGGTCCGCGACGTGGACGATGTGTGCGGCCAGGTCCGGCGGCGTGTGGTACTGCTCCAGCGCCGCCACGGGGTCCTCGAACCCCGTGACGACGCCGAGTTCCTGCGCCAGTCGCCGCCGCGTCGCGGTCACGCTGGCCACCCGCCCGGTGTGGGGCGCATATCGGGCGGCAATTCCTGCCAGATATACAAATACGTTGCCGTATGCTCGGTGCGCATCCACGGGGCGCGTCGGCCCGGATTGGCCCGGGTCCGTCCCGAGGCCGGTCAATCATCGCCCGTTTTTATATACCAGCCGCGAGTCACCCGAGGTATGACGCGCTATCTGGTCGGCGTGGACTCCAGAGAGACTGCAGAGCAGCTGGTCGACTACCTCACGGGTACCCTGACGGACGAGGACACGGTGTTCATCGTGAACTCGTTGCCCGGCGGCGAGGAGACGAGCGACAAGGACGTCATCGAGGGGCGTGAGGCCACGGAGTACGCCGAGGGCGAACTCCCCAACGCGGAGGCCCACCAGCTCATCCGCGGCAACAGTCCCCAGGAGGACCTCGTCCAGTTCGCCGACGAGAACGCGGTGGATGAACTCGTCATCGGCATCCGGAAGCGGTCGCCGACGGGCAAGCTCGTGTTCGGCTCGACGGCACAGGACCTCCTCCTCGAGACGACGCGCCCGACCGTGGTCGTGCCGCTGACGGAGCCGGTGTAGGGCGAGCGACACCGTTTTACCCTCCTCCGCGGAAGCGCCGCACATGAGCGACGACCCCCGCGAGCACCTGCGCACCGCCAGCGACCGCATCGCCGAGGCCGCCGAGGCCGCCGAGGGTGATACCGCCGACCGGCTGACCGGGTTCGCCGACCGCGTCCAGGGCTGGGCCGACCAGGAGAACGGCCCGGACCACGGCGCCCTCGCCAACATCCTGCTCAAACTCGACGACCTGGCCGACGAGGTGGGCGGCGACGCGGCCAGCACCATCCAGACGGCTCGCTCGGAGATCACCGAGTTCCGCAAGACCGTCGGTGGCGTCTGAATCGGCTAGACAACCCCCATACCAGGATATTCTCCGAGGTGATCCGTTCATTAGACAGATATCTCGTTGTTACGGTAGATATCTGCGAGTCCCGGTCGCCGCGGGACAGCCCTACGCCGACTCGACGGCCGCCAGCACCGCCTCGTAGTCCGGTTCGTTCGTCGGGTCGTCGGCCTCCCAGGCGAACGTGACCGTCCCCTCGTCGTCGAGGACGTACACCGCGCGGTTCGCGATACCGTGCAGGCCGATGTCGCCGATGTCGATCTCGAGGTCGTACGCGCTGATGGCCTCCCTGGCCATGTCGCTCACGAGGTCGAACTCCAGCCCGTGCTCCTCGCGGAACGCACCCTGCGAGAACGGGGAGTCGGCGCTGACGCCGAGCAGCGTCGCGCCCGCGTCCTCGAAGTCGTCGAGGTGGGCCTGGAGCGCGACCATCTCGTTGCTGCACGGCGGGGTGAACGCGCCGGGGAAGAACGCCAGCACGACGGGCCCGTCACCGAGGACGTCGTCGAGGTCGAACGGTTCGTGGTCGCTGGTACCGCGCGTCGCGGTGAAGCTCGGGGCGGTATCGCCTTCGGTTGGCATCGCCGGAACTCACGGGCGGCACCCGGAAAAGCGTGGCCGCGAACATCTTCACGGTCACACGACCGTGCTGGCTCGTGTTCGACGAGCCGTGCTGGCTCGCACTCGACGGGGGGCATCGGCCGGGGGAGGAGTCAGGGTGACCGGGGGAGTCCTCACACCTCCTCGTCGAGGATCTTCTCGGCGAGGATGGGGACGAACGTGCCGATGTCGGTGACCATCCCGACGGCCTGCGCGGAGCCGCGGTCCAGCAGCTGCGTGACGGTCGCGGGGTTGATATCGACGCAGACGACCCGGGTCGTGGAGGGGAGGCAGTTCCCGACGGCGACCGAGTGCAGCAGGGTCGACAGCATCAGCACCATGTCGGCCTCGTGGGCCTGCTCACGGATGGCGTTCTGTGCCTCGACGGCATCGGTGATGGTGTCGGGCAGCGGGCCGTCGTCGCGGATGGACCCGGCCAGCACGTACGGGCGGTCGTTCTCGACGCACTCGTACATCACGCCGGACTCGACGAGGCCGTCCTCGACGGCCTGCTCGATGCCGCCCGCGCGGATGACCTCGGAGATGGTGTAGATGTGGTGCTTGTGGCCCTTCCGGGCGTGGTCGAGCGTCTCCGTGTTCATGCCGAGCGAGGTGCCGTAGAGGTCGCGCTCGATGTCGTGGACGGCGAACCCGTTGCCCGCGGATATCATGTCGATGTACCCCTCCCGGACGAGACGGGCGAGTTCCTCGCGTGCGCCGGAGTGGATGAGCGCGGGACCACAGACCGCGAGGACCTTCCCGCCCTCGCGCTTGGTCTCGGCGATGGCGTCGGCCACCTTCTCGATGGTCGACTCGGACGGGCGTTCCGAGGAGACGCCGCCCTGCATGAAGCCGAAGGCGCCCTCGCTCCCGCGGGGGCGCTCGGGGGGTCGGACACGGATACCGGCCTCGCCGGTCACGACGAGGTCGCCCTCGTCGATGGCGTTGAGCACCTTCGTGTACGCGCGGGGCTCCGAATCCGCTCGCGGCTCGGCCGCCTCGCCGCTCGCATCGGTGTCGCGTGGCGCCACCCCCTCGACGACGACCGCACAGTCCATCTCGATGTCGTCCACGGCGAGCCATTCACCGTCGACGCGGATCTCGGTCGGGTGGTTGGTCGTGGAGTAGAAGCCGGTCGGGACGACCTGGTCGTCGGGCGCGGGCGTCAGTTCGACATCGTCCGGGTCGGCGGGGTTGGCACCGTTCTGGTGGAGTTCGTGGACGATGGCCTGCAGCGTTCCGGGGTCGTCCGCGCTGACGGTGAGGAGCGCGTAGGAGGTCTCGGTCTTCGAGCGGCCGATGTCGAACTCCTCGACGTCGAACGACCCACCCATGTCCATGATGATACCGAAGGCGGACTGCATCATCCCGGAGTCGATGATGTGTCCCTCCAGTTCGACCTCGCGAGAGACGGTCATGCGCCGTGAGAGACGGGCCGGTGGCAAGTCGCTTGCGGGTGCGGGATGTCGGCAGCGGGAGAGGGGGAGAATGGCCTCGGCAGCGGGTGTCGTCTCAGTCGTACGTGACCCAGGCGAGGAACGCGAGCCCGGCGAACTCCAGCGCACGGAACGCGGCCATCGCGGTCTGTGCCGGCGGCGGCACCTGCTGTGGGTTCCCGATCCACGCCGAGACGGTGGGGTCCAGCAGGAACAGGTACGCCCCGAGTGCGTGCTCGCCGATGAGCAGGAGGGCGAACAGCAGGAGTCCGAAGGCGTGCTTCGAGCGCAGTTCCCACCAGTTCCGGCCCCAGACCGCCGCGAGACCCAGAAGTACGAACAGGTTCAGTACGGTCAGCAGGCGGACCGCGTCGACGAGTGTTGAGGCCATTCTCTGTATCTGGTCGTGCTTGACCGCGTCACCGGGTATACGTTTTCCCAAATCCGGCCCCACTACCCCAACCGCTCCGGGCGCCCGGACGGGAGGACCGCCGCGTCAGAGCGCGTTCCGGATTATCTCCTCGACCGTGTCCCAGTTCTGCCGTGCGCGGTCGGTCGGCAGGTAGACGGCACCGTAGTCGTCGCCCGTGTCACGGACGATGTCGTTCTCCTTGAGCACGTCGAGATGGTGGCGGACGGTCTTGTAGTCCAGCTCCAGCTCCTCGGCCAGCTTGTTCGCGTTGCGGGGGCGTTCATCGATGGCTCTGAGGATACGGGCCCGGTTGGACCCGCCTCGTGTGCCCGTCAGCACGTACCAGAGAACGCCCTCCATCGTTCTCTCACCCGCGGGCCTTCCCCCTAAACGCACCGGATACCGGCACCGGAACACCGTATATAAACGGCCGACTTCCGGCAATTTGGGCGTGATGTGGGACCCAGTTCCGTAACAGTCTGGAAAATCGTAATTAACCAGTACCGGACCTCTACGGACGCAATGGCACAAGCAACGGAGACGGCCAACGCAGGCGGAATCGGTGGCAGCCCACAGACAATCGTCGCGGTCCTGTTCGGTGCGGTCCTCGCACTGGTGGGCGTTCTCGGCCCGGTGCTGGGCGGCGCCAGCGGCGAACTCATCATCTTCGGTCGCAACTACCTGCACGACGCCATCCACCTCCTCTCGGGGCTGGCTGGCCTCGCGGCGGGCTACTACGCCGGCGGCCAGTACGCGTCGGAGTACAACAAGGCGCTCGGCGTGGTCTACCTGCTGGTGACCATCCTCGGGTTCGTCCTGTTCGACCTGTTCGCGGACCTCATCGCGCTGAACACGGCCGACAACTTCCTGCACCTCGCGCTGGCCGTCGTCTTCCTCGGCGTCGGCTTCGCGCTGGGTGAGTAGGACCGCGACAGGTCATCTCTTCACGGCCGCACGGGCGAGAGCGGCCGCACCGGAACCGCATCAGTGGAGCGGCGAACGGACCGTTAGGGTGCAGTGGCGAGCAGGCGCCCGCGCAGCCGTGGCCAGTTCAGAACGACGGGCTGGTTCCGGCACCGACGACGTAGTTCGTCTCGGTGCCCGCGACCTGCGTCGCCGCGGCCTCCGTCTCCGCCGTCGCGGGGCCGAAGGTGTACTGGTTGGTCGCTGCCGGGCCGTCGGGCGCTTCGACGAAGTAGGTCAGCGTCCGCGTCTCGCCGGCCGGGACCGTCCCGAGTTCCACGCCCTGTCGTCCGTCTTCGGTCGACTGTGTCGGCTCACCGGAGACGACCGTCCATGAGTCGGGGATCTCGTCGTACACGGTCACGTCCGCCGACGGGTTCTCGACGGTGATGTCGACCTGATTCGTCCCGCCCGCGGTGAACACCTGCCCGTCGTCGGCGCGGCTTCCGCCCGCACTCACGGTCGCGCCGTCGCCCCCGTCATCCGTGCCGGAGACGAGGTTGTCGTGTGCCTCACTGGCCGTCGCGAACGCCCCGTTCTTCGCTAACTCGACGGCTGCCTCGGCGTTCACGTGCCCCGGCCCGGCCTTGGCGACCGTGTAGCCGGGGTTGTGGTCCGCCGTCGCCTCGATGGTCCGGATGACATCCATCGGGCCGAAGGTGCCGGGCTCGCCGGCGTCCTCGTGACCGACGAACGCCAGGCCATCAGGGGCGGCCTCCGTCGTGTGCGAGCGCCCGGCCTCGATGACGAGCGCCGCGATGCCCGCCGCGGCCGGACAGGCCATCGAGGTGCCGGAGATGCGCCCGTAGAACGGCTCCCCGTCCCCCGTCGAGAGCGGCGCCAGCGCGTCCTCGGGGTCGAACGTCGACATGACGCTGTTCCCGTGGGTGAGGATGCCCGGCCGGTAGAGCGTGAGCGGGCGGAAGGCGTCGAGCGAGGCCTGCTCGAGCGAGTCCCCGTCGGACTCGATGAGGTCGTACACCCGGTAGTCGAACTCGTACTGCACGGCGGCGGTCACCTGCGGGTCGAACTCGACGGTGACCGGCTCGCCACCGGGCACGTCGAGGGCGATGTCCTCGTGGATCTTCACCGGCTCCTCGCCCATCCGTGCGAGCAGTTCCTCGTCGGGTTCGCCGTAGTCCGTGTAGAAGGAGACGGTCACCTGCTGGCCGTCGGGGGTCAGCGACAGCGTCCCCGCGAGCAGGTCCTCGTCGCCGTCGGGCATCTTCAGGTGATGCGTGACGACGCCGGCGTCCTGATCGACACCCGTTCCGCCGGCCGGGTCCTTGACCCCGGGACCGAGGGTCCCCGACAGGGTCCCCTGGTCGACGATGAGCCGACCGTCGCGCGTGAGGGCGTGATACCCCTCCATGTTCTCGAGGAGCGACTGCCGGTCGTGGTACTCCGCGGTGACCGCCTCCTCGGCGTTCGGCAGTTCGGTGCCGACGCTCCGTCCACGCGAGGAGAACTCCGTGACCGTCTCGTCCTTCCGGCTGGCGGCGACGCCGAGGACGTGGGGGGCCTTCGCGTACCGGGAGGCGGTGCCCTCGCTGGGGCCGCTGTTCCCCAGCGCGAACACCGGGAGTATCCCCTCCTGGAACGCCTCCCACGTGGCGACGTTCAGCGGGTCGAGCGGGTTGTAGCGGTTGCCGCGGGCCACGCCGTAGGAGTTCGAGCAGACGACCGGGTCGAAGTCGTCGCTCTCGTCGCGCTTCCGTGCGAGCATGTGGTCCCACGCGCCGACCGCGTACGGGAGGTAGACCGCCTGGCTCACCGAGTACGCCGAGAGGCGCGCCGCAGGTGCCATCCCGACGTACGGGCCGGTTCCCTCCGTCTTCGAGGCGAACCCGTCGCCCGCGACGGTGCCACAGCAGTGCTGGCCGTGCCCGATGTCGTCGGAGTCGCCGGGGCCGATGTCGACCCACATCTCGGGGTCACGGTCGCCGAACGGCTCGTCGACGAACTCGTAGTTGCCGACGATGCGGCCCTGGAAGTCCGGGTGCGACCCGTCGATGCCCGAATCGATGACGACGGTGTCGACGCCCTCGCCGTTGAACTCGGCGCTGGCGAAGTCGGCCGCGGCGTTCACCGCCTCGACGTGCATCGACTTGCGGGACCCGACATCGTTGAAGTACTCCAGCTCGAACGTGTCGCTGACGTAGCGGACCGCCTCGCGCTCGGCGAGGGCGGCGATCTGGTCGCCGTCGAGCTCCGTCCACGACATCGGCAGCACCTGGTAGTCGAAGCGCCCGACCGGCAGGTCGAGCTCGTCGAGGAGGGACTGGTCGTCGGTGTCGCGGAAGACGACGAGGACCTCCTGGCGCCCCCCGTCCGTGTCCAGTTCCTCTGCCACCGTCCGCGCGCCGGCCGGGCCCGCGAACGCGGCGCCGGCGCCGGCGACCCCCGCGGCCCGCACGAAACTCCGCCTGTTCAGTTCGGTCATCGCTTGGTCCAACGGTGCCCGTACGACCTTATCAATAAATTCGAGAAACCGTCCAAAGGTCGAGGCAGGGCGTGATACTCCCTCTCGGTCCGTCCGCTCTCGGTCCGTCCGCTCTCGGTCCGTCCGCTCTCAGTCCGTCCGTCGTGTCACCCGCCAGTCGGGGCGACTGCTCGTCCCCGTCGCCTCTCCGGCCGCGACCTCGACGAGTCGGTCGTGGAACGCGCGCAGGCCCCCAGCGCCCGTCTCTGACCGGACGTGGAGTTCGATGGCCGCCTCGCGGACGGCCACGCGGAACGTGTCCCCGGTCTCGTCGTCGTGGACGAGGAAGACCGGGAGCGGCAGGTCGAACCAGTCACCGACCCGGTAGCGGTCGGCCGACAGCACCGTGTCGGTCAGCGCGACCAGTTCGACCTCGTCGACCGGTCCGTCCCGGGGTGTGAGTTCGATGACCGTCGCACCCTCGTAGCGCATCCCGCCGGCGCGGGGGAAGGTCCGCTCGGGATGGCGCAGGTCCGCGAACGCGTCGCTGGGGCCGGTCCCGGGACCGTCGTCCGACGCCTCCCGGAGGTCGGCCGCGGTCGAGAACGACAGGTCCGGGTCGGCGTCCGACTGCTCGCTCATGGGGCCCTCTTACCGGAGATATGGGCCGCATCACGTTTAAATTCGCGGGCGGACCGGAGTGGAAGTGAAGCGGCAGGAATGCGGCCGACTCAGAAGCTGCTCTTGATCTTCTCGAAGAAACTCTGGTCGACCGAGAGGTCCTCGTCGGAGGCCTCGGCGAACGCCTCCAGTGCCTCGCGCTGCTCCTCGTTGAGGTTCTGGGGCGTGACGACCTGCACGTGGACCAGGAGGTCACCCTGGCCGCGGCGCTGGAGTCGGGGCATCCCCTTGCCGCGGAGCCGCCGGGTCTCGCCGGACTGGACGCCCGCATCGAGGTCCATCTCGACCTTGCCGTCGAGCGTCGGTATCTCGACGGTGTCGCCGAAGACGGCCTGCGGGAAGGAGACCGGGAGCGTGTAGTGGAGGTCGGCGCCGTCGCGGTCGAACTCCGGGTGGTCCTCGACCTGGATCTCGACGAGCAGGTCGCCGTTCGGCCCGCCGCCCTCGCCTGGCGCGCCCTCGCGCTCCATGCGGAGGGTCTGCCCGCTGTCGATACCGCCGGGGATCTCCACCTCCAGGCTCGCGTCCTCGCGCGTGACGCCCTCGCCGCCACAGGTCGAGCAGGTCTCGTCGTACAGCGTCCCCTCGCCCTCACAGCGGCTGCAGGTCCGGGTCTGCTGGACGCGCCCGAGCGGCGTCTGCCGGACCGTCGTCTCCTGGCCGCGGCCGTTACACTGGGGACAGGTCTCCGAGTCAGCGCTCGGTGGATGACCGGAGCCGTCGCAGTCCGGGCACTGCTCGGGGCGCGTGATGTTCAGCTGCTTCGTGACGCCCTGATACGCCTCCTCCATGGTGATGGTCAGCGACGTTCGGAGGTCGGCTCCCTGCCGGGCACCGCCGCGTCCACCGCCGCCGCCACCGCCGCCGAAGAACTGCTCGAAGATGTCGCCCATCCCGCCCGCGCCACCGCCGAACGGGTCGCCGCCGGCGCCACCGCCGAAGGGGCCGCCACCGGCACCGCCCGCGCCGCCGTCGAAGCCACCGCGCTTCTCGGCCTGCTCGAAGCGCTCGTGGCCCATCTGGTCGTACGCGCGTCGCTGTTCCTCGTCCGTGAGCACCTCCTTTGCCTTCTTGACCTGCTTGAACTTCTCCTCGGCGTTCGGGTCGTCGCTCACGTCCGGGTGATACTCGGCCGCCTTCTTCCGGTAGGCCTGCTTGATCTCGTCCTCGCTCGCATCGCGTGAGACCCCCAGTACCTCGTAGAAGTCCTCGCTCATCTCGTTGCCAGGGGATATGCGACTTCCACACTTGAACGGAACGGGTACGCGACGAGCAGGGCGCCCCCCTCGTCCCCCCGGTCGGCGACGCACCCGGTTCCGGACCGCCCCGGAATCGTCTCCGTCATCCCCCTCGTCTCGCCGGGAGAGGAACGTTTTCCCGCCGTCCACCGCTAGGGAATCGCATGACACGAATCGGGTTCGTGGGGGCAGGGGCCGGGGCCGCCGCCGCGGCATACGCGCTCCGGAACGCGGACGCCGACCTGACCGTCGTCGAGAAGTCGGGTGGCGTCTGCGGCCGCGCGGCGACCCGCCGGCGCGGCGACTACGAGTACGTCTACGATTACGGCGCCAACTACGTGAAATCCGACGACGAACGGGTCAGCCGGCTCCTGACCGAGGACCTCGACAGCGAGGGACTGGTGGACGTGACGGAACCGGTGTGGACGTTCGACGCCGAGGGAACAATCTCGGAGGGACAGGACGCCGACGAGCACAAGTGGAGCTACGAGCGTGGCCTCACGCAGATCGCGAAACGCCTTCTCGGGACCACGGACGCGACGGTCCACCGGCGGACCCGCGTGGAGACCGTCCGGCGGAACACCGACCGCACGTGGACGCTCCTCGACGACGAGGGCGAGTCGTACGGCCCGTTCGACCGGCTGGTACTGAACCCGCCGGCGCCACAGACCGCCGAACTCCTGCGTGACGCCGAGTGGGACCGGGACCTCCGGACGGACCTGGCGAGCGAGGCCGCCTCCGTCTCCTACCGGACCATCGTCACGGCCGTCCTCGGCTACGACACGGCGCTCGACCGCGAGTGGTACGCGCTCGTGAACGTCGACAAGAACCACGACATCGGCTGGCTCGCGCGCGAAGAGTGCAAGGACGGCCACGTCCCGGACGGCGAGTCGCTGCTGGTCGTCCAGCTGTCGCCGGAGTGGTCCCGCGAACGGTACGACGACGACACGGAATCGGTCTGTACGTCGGTCGCGGACGCGACGGCCGACCTGCTCGGCGAGCCGCATCTCACGGACCCCGACTGGACCGACCATCAGGGGTGGCGGTACGCCCTCCCCGACGAGGGGGCGGACACGGACCTCCTCGACCAGGCAGCCGAGTACGGCCTCCACTTCACGGGCGACTGGGTCGCCGGCGAGGCCCGCCTCCACACCGCGCTCCGGAACGGACTGGAGACGGGCGAGCGCATCGGCGACGGGCTGTAAGGCCCCGGTTCGGGGACCGTCCCACGCCACCCGTACCCACCCTTCCGACGGACTGATACGGCATCCGTCCGATTCACCGATGTGTCCCGTCGCTCTGCAGTCCTCCTGTTCGGCGCCCTCGCGACGATGTGGGGGCTGTCGTTCCCTGCCATCACGGTCGGCCTGCGTGACCTCCCGCCCATCCTGTTCGCCGCGTTCCGCTACGACGTGGCCGGTGTCCTGTTGCTGGCGTACGTCGCCGTGACGGCGGCACCGGGCGACCGCCGACCGACCGAGCGCCGCGACGTGAGTGCCGTCCTCGCGGGCGGGACCTTCCTCGTCGCGGCGAACGCGCTCCTGTTCGTCGGCCAGCAGACCGTGCCCAGCGGCGTCGCCGCCATCCTGCAGGGGCTCGTGCCAATCCTCACGACGCTGTGGGCGCTCCTGTTGCTCGACCAGCGGCTCACACCTGCGGGGGCCGCGGGTATCCTGCTGGGCTTTCTCGGCGTCGGACTCATCGTCCGGCCGGACCCGTCGAACCTGCTGGCCACCGACCTCGTCGGGAAGGTCATCATCCTCGGGCAGGTGCTGTTCGTCGCGCTCGGCGGCGTCCTCGTCGACCGGGCGAAACCGACGATGGCGAGCAGCGCGCTCACGGGCTGGTCGATGGCGCTGGGCGGGGTCCTGCTCCACCTCGGGAGCCTCGCGGCCGGCGAAGGACTGGCGGGCGCGACGTTCTCGCAGACGGCCATCGGCGCCATCGTCTACCTCGGCGTCTTCTCGACGGCCCTGGCGTTCGTCATCTACTTCACCATCCTCGAACGCTACGGTGCCCTGGAGACCAGCCTCGTCGCCTACCTCGTTCCGGTCGTGGCGACCGTCGCGGGTGTCGTCCTGCTGGACGAGTCCATCACGCTGGCGACCATCGGCGGCTTCGCCATCGTCTTCCTGGGCTTCGCGCTGCTGAAGCGACGCCAGCTGGCGGACCTGCTGGGCTACCAGGACGCGGTGGTCCGGCCTGGCGACTGAGCGAGAAGGGGGACGGACTCAGCGGTTCGCCGGTGCGAGCGCCTCGATGGTCGCGTCCAGCACGCCGGAGGCGTCCTGTGGAATCGTCACCAGCGGCTGGTCGAGCACGTCCATCGCACAGAGCTCGTCGAACTGCTCGCGGGCCTCCTCGGGCGTGCCGGCGATTCCGAGGGCGTCGACCATCTCGTCGGTGACGGCCTCGCGGGCCGCGGCGCGCTCGCCCGACCGCCACGCCTCCGCGACTGCCTCCGCACCCTCCGGGAACCGCGAGGCGACCGCGCGCCGGTACCCCTCGCCGTTGCCGACGTAGTAGGCGACGTGGCCGCGGATCGCGTCCCGGGCCTCTGCGGGGTCCTCGTCGACGGCCGCGGGGACGTACGGCGCCACCGAGATGTCGTCGGCGTCGCGCTCGTCGGGCGTATGCTCGCGGATGTAGTCGAACGACTCCGCGAGGTCGGGGAACGGGACGTTGTGCGGAATCCAGCCGTCGCAGAGCCGCGCGACGACCCGGCGGTTGGCCGTCCCGAGCGCGGCGGCGTAGATGGGCACGTCCGACCCGAGCGCGGGGAAATCGGCGGCGTGGAACACCTGCCCGTCGTAGTCGACCCGCCCGGCGCCGGTGAAGAACTCGCGGCAGAGTTCGACGCACTCGTGGAGCCGGCGGGCCGGGTTCGGGTCGTCGAAGTCCATCCCGTGGAGGTCCTCGACGGCCTTTGGGGTGCTCGTCCCGAGGCCGAGATTGAAGCGGCCACCCGAGTCCCGATGGAGTGTGGCCGCGGTCATCGCCAGCACCGCGGGGGACCGGGAGTAGGTGTTCAGGATGGCCGAGCCCACGTCGACCGTCTCCGTACGCTCGACGATCTGCGCCAGCTTCACCGGCGACGCGGTGAACCAGAGTTCGCCGAGCCACACCGAGTCGTACCCCAGGTCCTCGGCGCGGGCCGCCACGTCCGCCGGGTCCCGACCCAGTTGCGGGAGCAGGAAGCCGACGTTGTCGGCCGCGTCGGTCCCCGGCATCAGTTGATGGCACCCGCGTCACGGAGCGCCTCGACCTCGTCGTCGTCCAGTCCGGCCTCGCGGAGGACGGCGGCCGTGTGCTCGCCGTGACCCGGAACGGACTCGTCGGTGTCCTCTGGCGCGTCCGTCCCGGCCGCGGGGAAGCCGACCCGCGGCGGGGCGTCGTCGGGTCGCTTCACGACCCGCTCGGCGAGCTGGTCGTGTTCGAACGCCTCCGCCGGCGAGAGGACCGGACCGGTCATCGTCTGGTCGCTCAGCTCGTCGAGCCACGCGTCGCGCGGGCGCTCGGCGAACAGCTCCTCCAGCGCCTCCCGCAGCGCGGCCCGCCGGTCCGGGTCGCCGGTCATGTGCTCGCCGACCCACTCCTCCTTGCCAACCTCCTCGCAGAACGCCTGCCAGAACTCGGGTTCGAGCGCGCCCAGCGTGATGTAGTTCCCGTCCGCGCACTCGTACACGTCGTACCACGGGTAGAGGCCGGTCAGCGCCGTCCCGCCGGGGCGCGGGTCGTCGCCCGCGAGCGCCTCGTACGCGATGGACTGGGAGAACGACGCCACCACGTCGGTCATCGAGACGTCGATGTACTCGCCGCCGGTGTTGCCGAGTTCCCGGGAGAGCAGGGCGGAGACGATGCTGAACGCGGCGAACAGGCCGCCGCCGAGGTCGCCGATCTGGTAGCCCGGTACCCGGGGTGCGTCGTCCTCGCCGTTCCGGGTCATGTCGAGCAGACCGGCGACGCCGATGTAGTTCAGGTCGTGGCCGGCGCGCTCGCGGTAGGGACCGCTGTTGCCGTAGCCCGACAGCGAGCAGTAGACGACCTCGTCGTTGACCTCGCGGACGCTCTCGTAATCGACGCCGAGTCGGTCCACGACGCCCGGACGGAACTGCTCGAAGACGACATCCGCGTCGGCGGCGAGGTCCATGAACGCCGCGCGCCCCTCGTCGCTCTTGAGGTCGAGCGCGACCGAGCGCTTGCCCCGGTTGACCGAGTCGAACAGCGCGCCTGTCCCGCGGTCGGTGACCGGCGGGGTGTGGCGGGCGTAGTCGCCCGCGCCCGTGTCCTCTATCTTGACGACATCGGCGCCCATGTCCGCGAGGAGTTGGGTGGCGTACGGTCCCGGCAGGAGGCGGGTCAGGTCGAGCACCCGCACGTCGTCGAGTCGCATACCCACCGCTGTCGGGGGGCACACTTGAAGACTCCCGCTCGGATGGCAGGCAGGATGTGGGGTGGGTCGCGTGGCTGGGTGGGGTGGGGATTGCTATGGAGATCTCGGGTTCTCACGACTACAGTGCGGACGGTGACACCTACGAAGCCCTCACGTGCTCAGGTACCCGCGTTCCGGAAGACGGTCCGGGCATGCGGCGCCTTCGGCGCCGTTCCGGGCTGCGACTTCCGTCGTTCGGCCTCCGGCCTCACCCTCGCTGCGCTCCTCGGTCGCTCACTTCGTTCGCTCCCTGCGGTGCTTGCGTCGTCGGGGGCACGCTGAGCGCGCTCGCCCTTCGAGTCCGCCAGGATTCGGCTGTTCGGCGCGCACTGTGGCCCTGCCCTTCCCCGGGTTCCCGCGGTTCCACCGCGGGGTACGGGGGACTCCGTCCCCCGACACGTGCGACCTCGCTTGCGCTCGGCACGCGCTCCCGGCCGGAGTGTGGTTGCTCGGCCGGCCGGTTCCGGGACCAGGAAGCGCGCCAGCGGCCCTGCTGTGAAGGCCGCTCGCGCCAGCGAGCGTGCCGGAACACGCCCGCCGCTGGCTCGGGGAGGTGTGGGGCCACTAGCGCTCCGCTGGAACCACCACGCGCGGACGCTCGGCCGAACCAGAAACAGGGCGGGACTGAAAGGGGCCGCCCGCTCGACCCGGTGAGGCGACGCAAGCACCGCAGGGTGAGCGTAGCGAGCCCGAGGGGCGCAGCGAGCCGCAACCGGTCGAGCGGGCGGGGGCTTTCAACAGGACTCCGTCGTGGCTATTGCCGTCCTAGGGAGAGCGGGCGGGGGCCTTCTACAGGACTCCGCCGTGGCAGTCTCCATCGCAGCGAGAGCGGGCGGGGGCTTTCGACAGGACCCCATCGTCGCTGTCGTAGCTGTCGCGGCGAGCGTCGACAGGACGGTTCGATCAGACAGCATCAGTCGTGGGATGACCCGAACCCGAGATATTTATCATACCTATGGAGATAGAGACCTGTCTCCAGAATTACCCAGTTATTGGTTATCTATACCACAAACTCACGTCACACCCCTAATCAGCAGTCGGCGACCGCACGATACGCGGCTTCCCGTCCGCGACGGCGAAGCCGAACCGGCGGGCGCCGGGGTTGCAGACGAAGAACTCGTACTTCAGGTCGGTGTCCACGAACGCCCGGGCCCCCTCCTCGACCCCGAACTTGATGTCCTTGCCGCCGGCGGCCTCCCACTCCAGCCGGTAGGTGTCGACATCCGGGGTGACCGGCGCATCCACGATGTCGTAGGTGAGGTCGCTCGTGACCCGGTAGGTCTGCTCCTTGAGCAGCGTCTCGGAGGCGCCCTCGCAGTTCGCCGACGCAACGGTCGGCGTCGGCGTCCCCGCTCCCGGGAACGCCGGCGTCGGGTTCGCCTCCGGGAAGTTGCAGACCGGCGTCCGGATGTGGTAGATGCGCACGGTTCCCTCGTAGTTGTCCGGGTCGTTGTGCGTGACGACGCCGTACTCGAAGGAGAACTCGCCCTCGTCGATGTAGTTGGAGTCGCCGCAAGCGGGGGTGGGCGACGGGCTGGATGCGCCCGTGGGGGAGTCCGAAGGGGACCCACCACCCGGACCGCTCGCCCCGTCGCTGCCGTCGCCGTCGCCACCCGTACAGCCAGCGAGGGCGGCGAGGCCGACCGCGCCGGCCCGCCGGAGCACGGTCCGTCTGTCGAGGTCCATGGGCCTGCCTGCCACTGGCCCGGCTTAAATCCCCTGCGATGAACGGACGGATCCACGTCGTGCCGGCCGCTCGGTGCCGGCCGAACCGACCCGCCGTCGGCGAAAGAACGAATACGCTACCTGCCAACAACCGCCACACGCCATGATGGACTACCAGCTGACGCTCGAGAAGATACTCGACCGTGCGACATCGCTCTACCCGGACCGGGAGATCGTGAGCGTCAGGCCCGACGGATCGAAGCACCGGTACACCTACGCCGAGATGGGCGACCGGGTATCCCAGCTCGCGAACGCGCTCGACGACCTCGGCGTGGCGGAGGGCGAGCGCGTGGCGACGGTTGCACTCAACAATCACCGCCATCTGGAGCTCTACTTCGGCCCGCCGGCCTCCGGGCGTTCCATCCACATGTGCAACATGCGGTTGCCCGACGAGCACTTCCAGTACATCGTCAACGACGCCGAGGACGAGGTGCTGTTCGTGGACCCGGCGTTCATCGAGAAGGTCGAGGCCAACGCGGCGGAGCTCGACACCGTCGAGCAGTACGTCGTCCTCGGCGACACGGTGCCGGACACGTCGCTGGAGCCCGTGGTCTCCTACGAGGACCTCCTCGCGGAGCAGTCGACCAACTACGAGTGGCCCGACATCGACGAGGACGACGAGTGCGGGATGTGCTACACCTCCGGGACGACGGGCAAGCCGAAGGGCGTCGCGTACTCCCACCGGGGCGTCTACCTCCATACGCTGATGTGCGGGCACGTCGACGCCAACGCCGTCGGGCAACACGACACCGTCCTCCCCGTGGTGCCGATGTTCCACGCCAACGGCTGGGGTATCCCGTACGCCTCGACGCTGGTCGGCGCGAAGCAGGTCCTCCCGAACGTCCACACGGACCCCGGCCCCATCGCCGAGCTCATCGACGAGGAGAACGTGACCATGTCGGCCGCCGTCCCGACCATCTGGCTGGAGATGGCCGAGTACCTCGACGAGAACCCCGAAGCGGACATCTCCAGTATCGACCGCCTGACCGTCGGTGGCTCGGCCCCGCCGGAGTCGCTCATCAGACGCTACGACGAGGATTTCGACGCGCCCATCATCCAGGGCTGGGGGATGACGGAGATGAGCCCGCTCGGCTCGCTGTCGATCCTCCGGAAGGAGCTGGCAGACGCCGACCCCGAGACGCAGTACGAGTACCGCGCGAAGGCCGGCATGCCCGTCCCCGCCGTGGACACGCGCATCGTGAACGACGACGGCGAGCAGGTGGCCCACGACGGCGAGGCGTTCGGTGAACTGCAGGTCCGTGGGCCGTGGATAACCGACTCGTACCACAACCGGCCGGAGGCGACCGAGGAGTCGTTCGTCGAGGACGAGGATGGGCGATGGCTGAAGACCGGCGACATCGCGACGATGGACGGGCAGGGCTATCTCGACATCGTCGACCGGACGAAGGACGTCATCAAGTCCGGCGGGGAGTGGATATCGAGCGTGGAACTGGAGAACGAGCTGATGGCCCACGAGGCCGTCTCGGAGGCGACCGTCATCGCGGTCGACCACGAGAAGTGGCAGGAGCGGCCGATGGCCTGCATCGTCCTCCGGGAAGGGCACGAGGTGACCGAGGACGAACTCGACGAGTTCCTCGGCGAGCGGTTCCCCGCGTGGTGGCTCCCGGACCACTACGAAATCGTCGACGCCATCCCGCGCACCTCGACCGGGAAGTTCGACAAGAAGGTGCTTCGCGACCGGTTCGACGAGCTGACGCTCAGCGAGGAGCACGCCGACTGACCGGCTGCTCCCCGTTCACTCGCGGCAAGGGGGGCATGGGCAGACTGTCACATAACAGAGAGTGACAGTCCACTATCCGGCCCATAATCCTTTCACGGCCGCCCGGCCCAGAGCAGACCGTGGACGACGAACTCCCCGCCGACGTGTCGCGTGATGCGATCGCGGAGATGGATGCGGCGACCGATATCGACGAGGCTGCCATCCGGCGGATGCACGCGGTCGTCCGCCTGCTCGACGACGGCATCAGACTCCCCGTGGTCGGGGTCCGTGTCGGTCTCGACCCGATAGTGGGGGTACTCCCGGTCGCCGGCGACACGGCGATGGCCGTCGTGGGGCTCTACATCGTGGCCGAATCGGCCCGCCAGGGCGTCTCCTTCCTCACCATCGCCCGGATGCTGCTGAACATCCTGATCGACGCGACCGTCGGCTCCATCCCCGTCGTGGGGGACCTCTTCGACGTGGCGTTCCGCGCGCACCGCCGGAACCTGGACCTCGCGCTGGCGGACCTCGGCGTGACCCTCGACCTCGAAGACTGAGACGCTCGTCCGACCCGGACAACGAACCACGCGCGGTCCGTTTAAACATGCCGTGTACCCCGCGCGCAGGGATTAAGAGGCCGCCGCCGTAGGGCGAGGTATGGCAACACAGGACGCCGCCCCCGCGGGCGTCAGCTTCGACACCGACGAGGAGACACGGCTCATCCTCCAGTCCATCGACGACTTCATCGAGCAGGAGGTCGAGCCGCTGGAGGACGAGCTGGGCGACACCTGGTCGAACCCACGCAAACGCCACGAGGACGACGGACGGATGGTCCCCGAGGTCGTCGAGGCGCTCCAGGAGGTCCGCAAGCGCTCGGCCGACGCCGGCTTCTACGCGATGAACCTCCCCGAGGAGGTCGGCGGCGAGGGCGTCTCCAACGTGACCTGGTACCGTGCGATGAAGCACGTCGCCTCGCGCGGGCCAGGCCTCCACTCGGCGATGCTCGCCGGGCCGGAGGGCCCGAAGCCGCTCCTGATGCAGGCCGAGGGCGACCAGGTCGAGAAGTACCTCAAGCCCGCGGTCCGGGGTGAGAAGTCCACGGCGTTCGCCCAGACCGAGCCCGGTGCCGGCTCGGACTCCCCGGCGATGAAGACCAGCGCCGAGAAGGACGGCGACGAGTGGGTCATCAACGGGCGCAAGCAGTGGATCACGAACGCCCCGTACGCCGACTTCGTGCAGGTGTTCGCCCGCACGAGCCCCCAGGAGGAGATGGGCCGGTACGGGGGTATCACCTGCTTCATCGTCGAGGCCGACGAGTTCGAGATCGCCTCGCTCAACAACGCCCATTCGGCCATCGGCCGACAGGGCGAGATCGCCCTCGACGACGTGCGCGTCCCGGAGGACCGCGTCCTCGGTGACGTCGACACGGCGTTCTACGACGCGATGGACTTCCTCTCGCTGGGACGGCTGGAGATCGGCGGCCGCGCGGTCGGACACACCCAGTACCTCCTCGAAGAGGGCACCCAGTACGCCAACGACCGTGAGGCGTTCGGGCGCCCCATCGGCAAGTTCCAGGGCATCTCGCACAAGCTGGCCGAGGGGAAGGCCCGGATGTACGCCGCCGACGCCGCCGGCCTCCAGCTCGCCTGGAAGATGGACAACGGCGAGCAGGCCATCGAGGACTCCTCCATCGTCAAGTACCTCTCCACGAACGTCATGTTCGACGTGGCCGACGACGTGGTGCAGGTCCACGGCGGCAACGGCCTCGCCGAGGACAACGACTTCATGACGGAGCTGGAGACGGCCAAACTGCTCCGCATCGTGGAGGGGACCGACGAGATCCAGCTCAACACCATCGCGAAGCAGATGGGCGTCAATTAACACGTACGTTTTACTCGTCGGGTTCGTCGGCAAAGCCGACGAACCACTCCTCGCAAGAACTTGCGGAAAACCTCTGCCGACCTCCGCTCGCTTCGCTCGCTCCGGTGCGCCTGCGGCGCGCGTATGCAGGTGCCTCTTCTACAGCGCCTCGATACTCTCCTCCAGTTCCTCGACCGGCACGGGGTGGATCCACTCATCCGTGCTCCACGCGTGCTGGACCACGCCCTCGGAGTCGAGCACGAACACCGCGCGCCGCGGGGTCTTCGTCCCGGCCATCCCCTCGCGCTCGACGAGCAGGTCGTAGGCGTCGGCCACCTCGCCGTCCACGTCGGCGAAGACGGAGAACGGCGAGTCGATGCCGCGGAGGAAGGCGTTGATGCCGTACGGGCCGTCGCGACAGACGCCGTAGACCGGCACCTCGTCGAACTCGTGCCAGTCGCCGGCCTCGTAGCGGCGCCACCAGTTGTCGGAGATGGCCGAGAAGACGAAGCCGAAGAAGACGAGAACGGTCCCCCGGTCGCCACCGGCCGCCTCGAGCGTCGTTCCGCGGAACGTCTCCCCGTCGCAGAGTAGTGCCTCGAAGTCGGGCGCGTCGTCGCCCTCGGTCGGATGCATACCCGGGCGTCGGGTGCCCCCGGCAAAAGGATATGGCTCGCGGACGGGTGGAACTGTCGCTCAGATATCCAGGTCGCTGAAGTCCGTCTCCAGTGCCTCGCGTTCCTCGTCGTCGAGTTCGGCGATAGCCTCCTCCAGCGTGTCCTGTTCGACATCCGGTTCGGGCTGGGGGACGCTGTCGGGGTCCGTCTCGACGTGCTCGACCCCGCGGAAGCCCTCGGGCGCACGGTTCCCGTCGGCGAACCACTCCTGGAAGGCCGCCTCGAACGCCTCGGCCTCGCCCCGGTACTGCGAGCCGCCCTCCTCCTGGTACCAGTAGAGGAAATCGGGTTCGTGCTCGTTGCACAGCAGTACCTCGTGGAGCGGTTCGCCGTAGACCACGCGCGCGACGTTGCACTCCTGGATGTTCTCGTCGCCGTGGATGAGCCAGCAGGCGTTACAGGGCTGACCCGCGACGACCGACAGCCGGACGAGGCGGTCGCGCGTGTCCGGCGACACCTGGTCGATGGAGCGGAGGTCGCCGTCCTCCGTGAAGACCTCCTCCTCGTCGAACCGCCAGCCGCGCAGGCCGATACTCACTTTACTCATATCGGTCGGTAATGCGTCACCGGACAAGGGTCGTTCGGAAGCCACGTCGCGACGAGAGCCCCCGGTTCAGTTCGGCTCCAGCCCCGAAATCCGTGCCCGGTGGTCCGCGACCAGTTCGAGTCGGTGCGCGGTCGCAGCGTTCCGCGCCAGCCCCTGCTGTTCGACGAACGTGCCCTGATGCGGGAGGAGCACGACCTGCCGCCGTCGTGCGGCCGCCTCGAACCCCTCGATGGCACGGGCCGTCGCGTCACCGTCAAGCCGTCCGAAGGGCACGTCGAACCACTGCGGGAGCCTCGCGCAGTCACCCGCGGCGAGCGTCATCGCGAGCCCCAGCTGGATCGATGCCCCCGTCGGCAGCCCCCCCACTGCGGCGTCCGAGTCTCCGTTCGCGGAGACCCGGATACCGAACGGCTCCGCGTCGAGTTCGACCTCGTGGCGCGGCGCCGGACCGACGAGATCGACGTAGGCCGAGACCCGTTGCTGGAACTCGTCCCAGAGGCCCGGCGGCGTGACGGGGTCCGTCTCGGACGCGCCACGGCCGGCCGCCGCTGCGGTGAGGAGTCCCTGTGCGACCGGTGCCCAGCCGGTCGGCTGGGCGCCCCGTTGCAGCCCGGGGTCGTTGACGAGGATGGCCTCGGTCTCCGGCGGTGCGAGTCGCCGTACCGACGCCGACGGGTCGTCGACGGCCGTCCAGTCCCCGTCCCACCGGTCGACACGAGGCGGCCCGACCGTCGCGTCACCCTGGCCGTCAGCGGTCTCCTCGGTGAGTGTCCGTTCGACCCGGTGGCGGGCGTCGTCGGTCTCGACCGTCGCAGAGACGGTGGCCGAGGCCGGATCGTCGGTGGCCATGTGGCGCGCAAGCGAGACGTTCGCCGACGAGACCCACGGCGTGGTGCCGTAGAGGGCGAGCCGGAGCGCGTGACAGAGCGTGGTCTTCCCGGTTCCGCTGTCCCCGACGACGAGATGCAGGTCCGACCCCGACCCGCCGTCGCCGAAGGCGATGATGTCGTCTTCGAAGAGTCGGAGGCCCCCGACGGTGAGCCGACGGATGCGTCGTACCATACCGAGGCCGGGCGTGCCACGTACCTGAAGCTGTGGGAGCACTCCGGGGGAGCGTGGCCACGTGAGCGCTCCGAGGGGCGGCGTGACCGCTCGACCGCCGTTCCGCGGCCGGACCACGATGAACGCGTGTTCAGTTGCGACGATTGGTCAGGGTTAAGTGAGAATCGTTCGCATCCGGAGCCATGACCGGGGACTGGAGACAGGCCGAACTGGAGTACGACGACGAGGTCATCGGGGAGAACACCATTCCGGCGCTGTTCTTCGAATCCGTCGACCGGCACCGCGACACGACCTGTCAGATGTACAAGGGCGGGCTGGGCGACCGCTCGATGACGCCGGGCGTGATGCCCGAGCCGGCCGACGGGGAGTACGGCTCGCTCACCTACGAGGAGGTCGGCCGTATCGTCCGCAACCTCGCCGTGGGATTCCGCGAACTCGGCGTCGGTCCGGACGAGCGTATCGGGCTGTACGCCGACACGCGCCCGGAGTGGATCCAGGCGGACCTCGCCGTCCAGTCGGCGGGCGGCGTCATCACGACCGTCTACACGGAGTCCTCGGCGCCGCAGGTCCAGTACCTGCTCGACGACCCCGGCGCGACCGGCGTCGTGGCGGGCACGACCGACCTCGTCGACACCATCGTCGAGGTGGAGGATGACCTCGACCTGGAGTTCATCGTCACGATGGACGAGGCCGGCGAGTACGCCGACCGTGACGACGTGTACACGCTCGCGGAGGTCCACGCGATGGGGACCACCGAGCGCTCCGAGGGACAGGTCGACGGGTGGGTCGACGACCGCGAGTTCGAGTCGCTGGCCTCGCTCGTCTACACCTCCGGGACGACGGGCGACCCCAAGGGCGTCGAGTTGAGTCACAAGAACTTCCGTTCATCCATCAACACCGTCTGGCGCCGCGTCGGCCCGCGCCCGGACAAGCCCGACGACATCCCGACGATGGAGCACGGGATGACCGTCCTCTCCTTCCTCCCGCTCGCACACGTCTTCGAGCGGTTCAACCACTTCGTCCAGCTGGGCGGCGGCCTCACCATCGCCTACGCCGAGTCGCCGGACACCGTCGGCGACGACATGGCACAGGTCAAGCCCCACGGCGCAGCGTCGGTCCCCCGCGTCTACGAGCGCATCTTCGACCAGATGCGCAACCAGGCCTCCGAGTCCGACATCGGCAAGCGCATCTTCGAGTGGGCGGTCGACACCGCACAGGACTACGACGATGCCGAGTCGCCGGGCGTCGGCCTCCGGCTGAAGATGAAGCTCGCCGACCGACTCGTCTTCTCGAAGGTCCGCGAGAAGCTGGGCGGCAACATCGAGCTGTTCATCAGCGGCGGTGGATCGCTCTCGAAAGGACTGGCGAAGATGTACCGTGCGATGGGCCTCACCATCCTGGAGGGGTACGGGATGACCGAGTCCGCACCAGTCATCTCGCTGAACCCGCCGGAGGACATCCGCGTCGGGACGATGGGTCCGGCGCTCTCGTCGGTCGACTACCGCCTCGACGGCTCGGTGGTCGGTCCGGAGCAGAAGGAGTCCGAGGAGGGCGAGGTCGGCGAACTCCTCGTGAAGGGCCCCAACATCACGGAGGGCTACTGGAACAAGCCCGACAAGACCGAGGAGGCGTTCACCGAGGACGGCTACTTCCGGACCGGCGACGTGGTCGCCGTCGACGACGACGGCTACTTCACCTTCGTCGACCGCGTGAAGCAGCTCATCGTCCTCGACACCGGGAAGAACATCGCCCCCGAGCCCATCGAGGACGAGTTCGCCACCTCCGCGCGCGTCGACCAGATAATGGTCGTCGGGCAGGACGAGAAGTTCATCGGCGCGGTCGTCGTGCCGAACTTCGAGCAACTTCGGGACTGGGCCGACGACGAGGGGTACGACATCCCCGAGGCCGAGGCCGAGGCCTGCAAGGACGAACGCGTCCGCGAGTGGGTCAAGGCGGAGATCGACGAGGTCAACGAGCGGCTGGGCCACCACGAGACCATCAAGGAGTTCCGGCTGGTCCCGCGCGAGTGGACCGCCGACAACGACCTGCTCACCCCGTCGATGAAGAAGAAGCGCCGCAACATCGTCGACGAGAACCGCGAAGCCATCGCGGACATCTACGACAAGCCGCCCGAAGAGGTCAGGGGCTGAGTCGGCAGCCGGCGACCGTCGCAGCACCGAACTTCCGACAACGCAACGCCTAATCCACGGCCGCACGATCCCTAGACCATGCGATACGTCCGTTTTCGCGACACGGATGGCGACATCAGGACCGGCGAGTGGACCGGCGACGACGGCGCCGAGATAGCACCCCACCCGGGGACCGGCCGGGCGGCCGGGTCCCGCCTCGACCTCGACCCGGAACCGCTCGCCGCCGGCGATGTCGACATCCTCCCGCCCAGTGACCCCACGAAGGTCGTCTGCGTGGGTCTGAACTACGCCGACCACGCCGCCGAGCAGGGCAAGGACGTGCCCGACCGCCCGCTGCTGTTCCTCAAGACGCCGAACACGGTCGTCGGCCACGGCGAGGCGGTCGACCTGCCCGCGAACAAGGAGCGCATCGACCACGAGGCCGAACTCGGCGTCGTCATCGGCGAGCGCGCGAGCGGCGTGGACGTCGACGAGGCGATGACCCACGTCGCCGGGTTCACCTGCGTGAACGACCTCTCGAACCGTGACGACCAGGCCGTCGAGCAGAACTGGATCCGGGGGAAGGCCTTCGACGACGCCTGTCCGCTCGGCCCGGTCATCGCGACGCCCGACGAGGTGCCCGCCGACGCGAGCGTCGAATGTCGCGTGAACGGGGAGACGAAACAGGCCTCCAGCCGCGAGGAGTTCATCTTCTCCGTCCCGGAACTCGTCGCGGAGATCACGACCTACCTGACGCTCGAACCCGGCGATGTCATCTCGACGGGGACGCCGGCCGGCGTGGGACCGCTGGCCGACGGCGATACCGTCGAGATCGAGGTCAAGGGGGTCGGAACGCTCCGCAACGAGGTCCACATCCCCTGAGCGGCGACGGGCCGGGGGCGGCACAAGGATTATATTCGGCAAGTTCCGAATATTCCATATGAGAAGCCCTCCCCTCCGATGGAGCGATGCCGCCGCGATACTGGTACTGATCGCGACAGCGGGCGCCACGGCGATGGTCTACCCGTCGCTCCCCGAACGGTTCGCGGTCCACTTCGACGCATCCGGGACGCCGGACTCGTTCTACGGGCGGACACTCGGCGCCGCCATCGTTCCGGCCATCAGCGTCGCCATGTACGTCATGTTCCGCGTCCTGCCGGTCATCGACCCGCGGGGCGAGAACTTCCGGAAGTTCAGGCCGACGTACGACGCCATCGTGCTGCTGACACTCGCGTTCCTCGGCTTCGTCCAGGGACTCCTGCTGGCGTACAACCTCGGTATCGACTACCCGCAGAACGCCCTCGTCCTCGGCGGCGTCGGCCTGCTGTTCGCCGGCCTCGGCGTCCTGTTCCGCCGTGCGGAGCCGAACTGGTTCGTCGGTATCCGGACGCCGTGGACCCTCTCCGACGACGAGGTGTGGCGCCGGACCCATCGCGTCGCCGCACCGGTGTTCGTCCTCGCTGGCGTGCTCATCGCCGCCGGTGCCTTCCTCCCGTTCCCGACGGAGTTCGTCGTGGGGGTCGCGGCCGCCATCGCCGCACTGGTGCCGGCGGCGTACTCGTTCGTCGTGTACCGCGGACGGGACCAGCACGAGACGGACTCCGCGTCCGGGTGACCCCCCGGCCGAGCGGGGCGGACTCGGCAGGTCGGAAGCCAAGACATAAATTTAGGTTTGCCTAATCGGGTCGCGTGACCCGGAACGACGGCCGCGACCGGACGCCCAGCGAGCGGGCCGATGTCTGCGTCGTCGGAAGCGGCCCGGCCGGCGCACTCGTCGCCCGGGAACTGGCCAGCGCCGGGTACGCCGTCGTCGTACTGGAGGCCGGCCCGCGCTTCGACCGCGGCGAACGACTCGAGCGGATGGAACGCGCCATCCGCCCCGCGTGGGGGCCCGAGGACGTGTGGGAGATGGGCGGCGAGCGCGACGCGTTCAGTTCCACGGGCCCCCGCTACTACCCGCTCAATCAGGCTCGCGTCAAGGGTGTCGGCGGGTCGACGCTCCACTGGCAGGGGATGGTGATGCGGCTCCACGAGGACGACTTCCGCCGGGAGAGCGCCGACGGTGTCGGCGTCGACTGGCCCATCTCGTACGACGACCTGCGGCCGTACTACGCGGCGGCGGAGTCCGCGATGGGCGTGGCGGGCGCGAGCGACAACCCGTTCGCGCCGCCGCGCGAGGAGCCGTTCCCGCTGCCGGCGTTCGAGCCCTCCTACTCCGACGCGCTGTTCGCGGCGGCCTGCGAGCGGCTCGGTGTCGCCACCCACACGGTCCCGAACGCCCGGAACTCCGAGCCCAACGACGACCGCTCGGCCTGCGTCGGCTACGGCACCTGCAAGCCGGTCTGTCCGTCGGGCGCGAAGTACAGCGCCGACTACACCGCCGAGGCAGCCGAGGACGCAGGGGCCCGCATCATCGACCGCGCGCCCGTCCAGCGACTCGTCCCGTCGCGAGACGGCTCGACGGTCGAGGCCGCCGTCTACGCCACGCCGGACGGGAGCGAGTATCGCCAGGAGGCCCGCCAGTTCGTGGTCGCCGCCGGCGGGGTGGAGACGCCGCGGCTCCTCCTGCTGTCCCGGAATGCCGACCGTGGTCACCCGGACGGCCTGGCGAACTCGTCGGGCTGGGTCGGGCGGGGATTCATGGACCACCTGTTCGTCGGCGCCGGGGGACGACTCGACCAGCGAACCCGGCAGAACCACATCGGCTTCCTCACGAGCGAGAGCCACGCGTTCTACGACGACCCCGGACGGGCCACCGAGGGGACCGGCGGCGCCATCCCCGGGAGCGACGCCGACCTCGGCCCCATCAAGCTGGAGTTCCTCAACTACGCCGGCCCCTCCCCCGTGGAGCTGGCGATGGACGCCGGGGAGTTCGGTGACGACATGCTCGAACGGCTGCGCGCCGACTACGGCACCCACATCGCGATGGGCGGGCTGGTCGGACAGCTCCCCCGGAAGGAGAACCGCGTCACGCTGGATCCCTCGCGCACTGACGACCACGGGAACCCCGTGCCCGACATCCAGTGGGCGCTCGACGACCGCACCGAGCGCACCATCGAGCGTGCCCTGGACATCCAGACACGCATCCTGCGTGAACTGGGCGCGACGGTCGAGGTCACCATCGGCCACGACGGGACCGGCCCGGCGTACCACCAGATGGGCGCCACGCGGATGCACGTCGACCCGTCGAAGGGGGTCGTTGACGGCCGGCTGCGAACCCACGACATCTCGAACCTGTCGCTCGTGGGTGCCTCCGTGTTCGCGACCAGCGGTGCGATGAACCCGACCCTGACCATCGCGGCGCTCGCGCTGAAGTGTGCGACTCACCTCGACGAGGACCTGTAGGCCGTCGCGCCGCTCGCGAGAACGGGCGGCCTTCCTCAGCCGGACTCGACTCTCACGCTCGGACATCCATCCACCGACCGGAGCTGGAGAAACGTTTGGACTGTTCCACGACGAATCACCATTCGTTTGTCGCTATTTCTGCCCACAATCCTTACGAACACCAATAGATATTAGTCACTCTGTCCAGTACCCGGATATATGAAACGGAACGATGGAAGGAAGGAGACGGGAGGGAGTCAGAACTGGGGCCACTGTCTCGCCTGCAGTGGGCCGATCGCTGGCGGTCGGGGAGAGGGCGGCCCGTACTGTCCGGAGTGCACCGACCCGGAGGGTGGTCGCCCGTGAGCACGGGGGAGTCCCTGTCCGAAGCGTCCTGGGGCGCCCACGACCTGGAGTACGGGACCGACGACCCGGACGACCCCGAGGAGCTCACCATCTTCAGCCCGGAGGGCCCGAACCTCACCACCGAGTGGATCACCATCGAGTACGGCGAGGCCATCCCGTCGACGGAATGGGAGTGACTGCGGTAGTAGGGGCGCCCGTCGGTCGCGTGAGTCGACCGGCGGGCCACGGGACAGCCATCACGCTTTCGGGCCTCCGGGACCCACTCGGACGTACCATGGGGATTACGACGAAGCTCAAGCGGCTGCTCGGCCTCGTCGAGGGCCACGAGGAGGAACTCGCGGAGACGGTCAGCAAGCGGACCAGTGTGAGCAAGGAACAGGCCGAGAGGGGACTCCGGAAGGCGACCGACGCGGTCGACACGGGGTCCGGGGAACGCGGTAACTGAGTCCCGAGCCGTACGGCCACCGTTGTGCTAATCCTGCTATCTCAGACTCAGAGCCCATACTCCGAGCATATCCACTAGAGACGTGCCGCAGTTCAACAGAACCAGGAATAATACAGAAACGAGGACCGTCCGCTAGTCCAGGACGAGCAGCACGTCGCCCTGGTCGACGGACTGGCCCTCCTCGACGGGGACCTGTGCGACGGTCCCGCCGAACTCGGCGACGATGTCGTTCTCCATCTTCATCGCCTCCAGCACGACGACCACGTCGCCGGCTTCGACCTCGTCGCCCTCGGCGACGTTGACCTCCAGCACCGTGCCCTGCATCTCGGCGTTGATGGTCTCGCCCTCGGCGGTGACCTGCTGGCCGCCGCCACCGGAGCCACCACCGCCTCCGCCGCCACCGCCGGAGCCGCCCGACGGGCGACCGCCACCGCCGCCACCCTGGGCCCCGGCCGCGACGAGCGCGTCGGCGCTCTCCTCCAGGTTGACCTGGAAGCGCTTGCCGTTGACCTCGACCGTGAACTCGCGCTCGACGGTCTCCTCGTCGCTGCTCGTGCTGGCGTCCCCGGTACCCCACTTCTCCTGGGCCTCCTCGAAGCGCGAGCGGTCGATATGCTCGTCGAGATACTTCGTGGTGTGGGTGCCGTTCAGGAACGCCTCGTCCTCCAGCATCAGCCGGTGGAACGGGATGATGGTGGGGATGCCCTCGATGTCGTACTCGGCGAGCGCGCGCCGCGAACGGGCGATGCACTCCTCGCGGTCCGACCCGTGGACGATGAGCTTCGCGATCATCGAGTCGTAGTCGGTGACGAGGTCGTCACCCTGCCGGGAGGCGTCGTCCAGTCGGACACCGATGCCGCCCGGCGTGTCGTACGTCTCCAGCTCCCCGCCCGTCGCGGGCGCGAAGTCGTCGGCCGCGTTCTCCGCGTTGATGCGGTACTCGATGGCGTGGCCGTCCAGCTCCACGTCCTCCTGGTCGAAGGTGATCTCCTCGTCGGCCGCCACGCGAAGCTGCCACTTCACGAGGTCGATGCCGGTCAGCTCCTCGGAGACGCAGTGCTCGACCTGAATGCGGGTGTTCACCTCCAGGAAGTAGAAGTCCGTGTCCGGACCCAGCAGCTCGTCGGGGCCGTCGCGGTCGTCCTCCTCCTCGACGAGGAACTCGAAGGTCCCCGCGTTGTAGTACCCCGCCTCGTCCGCGCCGCGACGGGCGGCCTCGGTGATCTCCTCGCGGAGCTCGTCGGACAGCGCCGGCGAGGGCCCCTCCTCGATGACCTTCTGGTAGCGTCGCTGGAGCGAGCAGTCACGCTCGCCGATGTGGCGAACGTTGCCGTGGTGGTCCGCGATGATCTGCACCTCGATGTGGCGCGGGTCCTGGAGATACCGCTCCATGTAGACGTTGTCGTTGTCGAAGTACGCCTCACCCTCGCGCATCGCGGTCTCCAGCTTCTCCTCGGCCTCGTCGGGGCCACGGACGACCTTCATTCCGCGGCCGCCGCCGCCCCCCTCGGCCTTGATGGCGATGGGATAGCCGTACTCCTCGCCGAACTCCTCGACCTCGGAGGGGTCCTCGACGGGGTCGGTCGTCCCGGGGACGATGGGCACGTCGGCCTCGCGCATCGTCTTCCGGGCGTGGGTCTTCTCGCCCAGCTGCTCCATCGACTCGGAGGCGGGCCCGACCCAGGTGATGCCGTCGGTGTTCTCCACGCGCTCGGCGAACGACGCGTTCTCCGCGAGGAAGCCGTACCCCGGATGGATGGCATCGGCGCCGGCCTTCTGCGCGGCCTCGACGATGGCCTCCTGGTCCAGATACGAGTCGGCCGCTCTCGCGGGCCCGACGTTGTACGCCTCGTCGGCGAACCGTACGTGCCCGGAGTGCTTGTCGGCCTCGCTGTAGACGGCGACCGTCCCAACACCGAGGTCCTCGCAGGCTCGCATCACGCGAACCGCGATCTCACCCCGGTTGGCGACGAGAACCTTGTCGAACATTATCAGGCGACGGTGCCAGTGCCTTCCCCCTTAGTGTACCGGTTCCGGCCAGGAACAACGCGTTGTATGTTTACCAACTGTCGTCTGGTTGTTGACGATGTCACGGTGACCACGTCCGCTGGAGCGGCGCCGACACCCGTCTAGCGGGTGGTATGGCCGTTGAGAGATGGTTCGGAACGGCTTCAGAGCGGTGAGGTGAGAGGGAGGTCGAAGCGATTTCAGAGCGGGATGTTCCCGTGCTTGCGGTCGGGCGTGTCCGCACGCTTGCGGGATAGCATCTCGAGGTCCTGCACCAGCCGCGGGCGCGTCTCGGGGGGTTCGATGACATCGTCGACGAAGCCGCGCTCGGCGGCCTTGTACGGGTTCGCGAACGTCTCGCGGTAGTCGTCGATGAGCTCCTGCCGGCGCGCCTCGGGGTCGTCAGCCTCGGAGAGCTCCTTCCGGTAGAGGACGTTGACGGCGCCCTGCGGACCCATCACCGCGATCTCGGCGGTCGGCCACGCGTAGTTGACATCGGCGCCGATATGTTTCGAGGACATGACGTCGTACGCGCCCCCGTACGCCTTCCGCGTGATGACCGTCATCAGGGGGACGGTCGCCTCGCTGAATGCGTACAGGAGTTTGGCCCCGTGCTTGATGATGCCGCCGTGCTCCTGGTCCTTGCCGGGCATGAAGCCGGGCACGTCGACGAACGTGAGGATGGGGATGTTGAACGCGTCGCAGAAGCGGACGAAGCGCGCGCCCTTCACCGAAGCGTCGATATCCAGCGTCCCCGCGTTGACGCGGGGCTGGTTGGCCACGACGCCGATGGACCGGCCGTCGAGGCGCGCGAACCCGGTGAGCAGGTTCCGGGCGAAGCGGTCGGCCACCTCGAAGAACGAGTCCTCGTCGACGACACGCCCGATGACATCGTGCATGTCGTACGGCTTCTGTGGCGAGGACGGGACCACGTCGTTGAGGCCCTCGTCGGCGCGGTCGGGGTCATCCCACGGCTCGACGCGGGGCGGGTCCTCCATGTTGTTCTGCGGGAGGTACGAGAGGAGGTAGCGGAGGTCGTCGAGCGCGGCCTCCTCGTCCGCCCGGGTGAAGTGCGCGACGCCCGACTCGGAGGAGTGGACGCCCGCGCCACCGAGTTCGTCGAAGGTGACCTCCTCACCGGTGACCGTCTCGATGACGTCCGGCCCGGTGATGAACATGTGGCTGCTCTCCTCGACCATCAGGATGAAGTCCGTGATGGCGGGGGAGTAGACCGCGCCGCCCGCGCAGGGGCCCATGATGGCCGAGATCTGCGGGACGACGCCCGAGGCCTGCTGGTTGCGGTGGAAGATGTCGGCGTAGCCGGCCAGCGAGTCGATACCCTCCTGGATGCGCGCGCCGGCCGAATCGTTCAGGCCGATGATGGGGATACCCGTGTCCATCGCCTGGTCCATCACCTTGCAGACCTTCTGGGCGAACACCTCGCCCAGCGAGCCGCCGAGGACGGTGAAGTCGTGCGCGAAGACCGCGACCTGCCGACCCTCGACGGTCCCGTAGCCGACGACGACGCCGTCGCCGGGGAACTCCTTCTCGGCCATGTCGAAGTTGGTCGAGCGGTGCTCGCGGAGCGTGTCGACCTCGCGGAAGCTGTCGTCGTCGAGGAAGTAATCCACCCGCTCGCGCGCGGTCATCTTCCCCTTCTCGTGTTGCTTCTCGATGCGCTCCTCGCCGC
Organism: Haloglomus halophilum; assembly: GCF_024298885.1. Taxonomy (GTDB): domain Archaea; phylum Halobacteriota; class Halobacteria; order Halobacteriales; family Haloarculaceae; genus Haloglomus; species Haloglomus halophilum. Next base: position 3,421,700 of record NZ_CP101166.1, on the reverse strand, counting down.
CGCCGAGTTCGGCCTGCCGCTTGCGCTCGCGCAGTTCCTCGATATCCTCCTCGTCTACCACGACGACCACCCGGACACTGGCGCCGTGTGCGTGCCAACGCGAATCATGGGCGGGCGAACGACCGGCCCCCGCAAATGCGTTCCGGGATGCACTGGGGGTGACCCGCCAGCCAGTGGGCTCGTGTCAGTCCAGCCGGGATACGGCCCACGGTCGGCTACGGATATCACAGACGGCGACAGGACCGCAGCTCGACGCGCCGAGCGTCCGGCGGCTGCCGGTGGGTCGACGGCCGGACGCGCCGGGGCGCCAGTGGAGAACTCAGACGGGTGCGCCGGTGAGTTCGGTGACGCTGAGCGCGACCGTCACCAGTACCGCGAGGAGAACGACGGTCCGGAGCGACCAGAGCCACAGCGGGGCGAGGTCGTCGAACGAGTCTCCCGAACCGATTCGGAGTTCGTCAACGGCATCGGGAGCGAGCACCCATCCGACGAACAGGACGAGCAGGAGCACTGCGACGGGCAGGAGCAGGTTCACGGCGATGCTGTCGAACCAGCTCAGCCAGGCGGTGTCCCAGGCAGACGGGATGCCGAGGAGGAAGAGGAGCACACCGAGCACGGCAGTCGTCCGCTTGCGCTCGAACCCGTGCGTGTCGACGAGATACGACACCGCGACCTCCAGCAGCGAGATGGCCGAGGAGAGCGCGGCGATGAGGATGACGACGAAGAAGGCGACACCGACGACCCGTCCGGCTGCTCCGAAGTCGGACAGTGCGGTGGGGAGCGCGATGAACACGGCGCCGGGACCGGAGGTATCCGGACCGACGCCCTGCGTGAACAGGAGCGGGAAGACGACCAGCCCCGCGAGGATACCGATGGCGGTGTTCGTCACGGCGATGGAGAGGCCGTCGACGGGGAGGCTCTCGTCCCCGTCGATGTAGGAGGCGTAGGTTATCATGACCGCGAAGCCCAGCGAGAGCGAGAACAGCGCCTGCCCGACCGCTGCGGGGATCACGCTGGGCGCGTTCGCGACGATGACGCCGAAATCCGGCGTGAGGAAGTAGTCGTACGCCTCGCCGGCTCCCGCGAGCGAGGCCCCGTAGCCCACGAGCCCGACGAGGATGAGGACGATGGCCGGAACCATCACCTTGGTCGCTCGTTCGATTCCCCCCTCGATGCCGAAGGCCACGATGCCGACCGCCAACAGCATGAACAGCGCGTGGAGTGCGACGGCCTCGGGCCCAGCCGAGACGTTGCCGAAGAACACCTTCGGGTTCGACCCGTAGCTCCCCATCGCGGCCTGGCCGATGTACCGGATCACCCAGCCGCCGACGACGCTGTAGTACGAGAGGGTCCAGAAGCCCGCGAAGACACCCAGCGCGCCGACCGCTCGCCAGCCGGGATGGCCGAGTTCGTCGAACGCGCCGATAGCACTCATCTCGGCCCGACGGCCGACGACGAACTCGGCGAGAATCGCCGGAAGCCCGATGACCACCACGGCGACGAGATAGACGAACAGGAAGGCTGCGCCACCGTTCGTCGCTGTCTGGAAGGGGAAGCGCCAGATGTTGCCCAGACCCACTGCACTCCCGACGGACGCCAGGATGAACCCCAGCCGCGTCGTCCACGTCTCGCGGTCACTCATGACCCGCTGTATCGAGGGGGACCCCAAAAATCGTGCGAAATTTGCCGTTTCAGTCAGTGTATGTGAATTTCTGGCAATATCTGTGGCCTGCCGGAACGCCGGAACGCTCTTTCTCTCCGGCCCCGACCTGCCGGCAGGATGGACGACGATACCGGGGCCGACGACGAGCGCGAGAGCTATCAGCTCGGTCCCGACGGCACCCCCGTCGACGCTGGACCGGACCGCGCTCCCGACCCGGAGCCCGAGACGGCCGTCGAACACCGGCAGGCGGCCCGCCGCGCGCTCGGCGCGGACGACGTGGAGCGCGCCCTCGACCACCTCGACGAGGCCCTGGAACTCGCTCGCGAGGACGGGAACGACGCGCTCGTTGCGGGCGTGCTGACCGACCGCGGCAACGTCCGCATGGAGCGGGCCGATTCCGACGAGGGGGACCCACGCGCCGAACCGGACGCCGACGAGGTCCGGACGGCCATCGAGGCCGCCGTCGCTGATTACACCGCCGCGCTCGATGCCGACCCCGAGAACGGGGAAGCCCTGTTCAACCGTGGCCTCGCCCGTGCCCGCCTCGGGGAGCGCGAGGCCTCCACCGCCGACCTCGAACGCGCGGCCGACGCCGGAACCGGGCACCCGTTCCTCGTTCGCGGCAACGCGTACGCGGAGGCGGGCGCCGACGAGTACGCCCGCGAGGACTTCACGCGTGCCATCGACCGCACCGACACCGCACGAGCGTACTTCAACCGCGGGAACGCGAACCGCCGACTGGGTGACGAGGACGCCGCCGCCACCGACTACGAGGCTGCACTCGACCGGGTCGACGAGCTACCCGACGAGGGGCTCCGCGTCCTGATCGAACTCGGCGAGGTGAGCGCGGGCGAGACGGCCGCGACCCACCGGGTCCGGGCCGCCTTCCTCGCCGCGGCGCAGCGGGACATCTGGCGCGGGATGGCGCTCGCGGAGCAGGCCCTGGGCGACGCCGCCGAGGGAACCGACCCCTGGACCGACGCCGCCGCCCTGGTGGTGGCCGGCGACGCCATCCGCGGGGCCGCCGGATACGGCCCCGACGACGAGGTTTCGGTGGACGTGCCACGTCTCCGCGAGCGACTGACCGACACCGACCTCCCGGACGCGACGGCCGCGCTCGTCACCGGTGCGATGGCAGGCTACGACGCCGCCGAGGCCGCATTCGACGCCCTCGACACCGACGTAGATATCACGGCGGCTGTCGGTGACCGCGACCACACGGCGCTCAGACACGCCGCCGCGGCCGAACTCGGGCGCCAGCTGAGACTCTATCGTTGAGGCTGAGCGGAACGGATCTTCCAGATACCCTCGGGTTCTTCGCCAAAGATGCCGTGTATCTCTCGAAGGCTGACCCTGATGGGACTTATGCCAGCTCCCGATAGGAGTAGTAGAACCGCTGGAGTGCGGTGAGATGCCCGACGACGGCGAAGAAGACGAGCAGGCCGCCGACGACCCCCAGTTGCCCGAGCGGGCCGGCCGCGACGGTGCCGGTGACGAACGCGGCGGCGGCCGCCCCGAGCCCGATGATGACCAGCCGGTCGGCCCGGCCGACGAGGCCGCCGTAGACGCGGTCGAGGCCGACGGCCTGGGCCTGCGTCCCGAGGTAGGAGGTCATCAGGACGCCCGTGACGGCCGCGAGGCCGAGCGCGTACCGGCCGCTCCCGGCCGCCAGCCCGACGAGCAGGAGGATGTCGGCGTACCGGTCGAGGACGTGGTCGAGGAGGTCACCCGCGAGCGAGTCCGTCCCGAGTTCGCGTGCGAGTTCACCGTCCAGCACGTCCAGCGCGCCGTTGAAGAAGACGAACACGGCGCCGAGCAGGTAGAACAGGGGGTTCGACCCGCCGAGCGCGAACGCGACCCCGGCCGCGCCCGCCAGCACGACCGCGAGGACGCTCACCTGGTTCGGCGTCAGGCCGAGGCGAACGAACAGCGAGACGAACGGGTCGGCCACGCGCTTCGCGGTCGAGCGGTACTGGTCGAGCGTCACGCGCCGTCACCTCCATCCTCTGGCGGGGGCTCCGCTCCCGGCTCCGGGAGCGTAGAGCCGACGAGGTAGTCCGTGAAGTCGACGATGCCGACCGCCGGGTCGCGCTCGCCGGCCACGACCGCCGCGACCTCGTCAGCGACCGCATCGGGGTCCCGGTCGGTGGTGTCGACCTCGTGGACGGCGGTCGTGCCGTGGCGGTCGACGGATTCGGAGAGCACGACATCGAGCGCCTCGCTTTCGGCATTCTCCGCGGCCGAGGCCTCGGTTTCGCCGCGCTCGCGGAGCCGTTCGAGGATGCGCTCGGGATGCGCACGCAGGACGACCACCCGGTCCACGTCGAGCAGGTGCGCGAGGTGCGAGTCGAGCACGAGGTCGGCGTCGTCGTACTTGTCCGCCAGCCACTCGCGGACGGCGTCGAGGTCGACGACGAGCGAGTCGCGGGCCTCGTCGGTCGACTCGACGAGGTTCTCCTCGCGGACGACGTCGTTCAGGTGGACCACATCGAAGTCGAACCCGTCGCGCTCGGCGAGCAGCCGGGTCGCAGTGGTCTTCCCGGTGCCCGGGGTTCCGGTGACGGCGACCCGCATCACTCGTCCCCCACGTCATCAGGTCCGTCGGTCGGTGGTCGGGGTCCGTCCATCCCGAAGCCCCCGCCCGCCGCGTCCGGGGGAGCGCCGCCGGTCGCCCCGTGCGGGTCCCGCATCGCGAGGACCTCGTTCAGCACCTCGACGGCGCGCGTGGTCTCGGCACGGGTGCCGCAGGTGATACGGATACAGCCCGGGAGGCCGAAACTAGACGCGTCGCGGACGATGACACCGCGCTCCTTCGCGGCCTCGAACACCGCCTCGGCGTCGCCGACCTCCGCGAGCACGAAGTTGCCCTGGCTGGGCCAGGTCCGCGTGGCGAGGTTGTCGTGGATGAACTCGCGGGCCCACGTCGCGGACTCGACGGAGTGCTCGACGTGGTCGTCGTCCTCCAGCGCCGCGAGGCCCGCCCGGAGCGCGAGTTCGTTCACGGCGAACGGCGTGTTGATGCGGGCGTAGGCGTCGGCCCACGACTCGGGTGCGAGCAGGTAGCCCAGCCGTACGCCCGCCAGGCCGTGGGATTTCGAGAACGTCCGAAGGACGGCCACGTCGTCGCGCTCGCGCACGAGGTCGACCTTCGAGGGCGCCTCCGAGAACGCCCCGTACGCCTCGTCGACGAGGACGACCGTCTCGTCGTCGACGCCGTCGGCGATTTCGAGAATCGCCTCACGGGGAATCTCCCGGCCTGTCGGCGAGTGCGGGCTGATGAGGTAGACGACCCGCTCGCCGTCGTATGCGTCGAGGACGTGCTCCGGGCGCTGCTCGAAGTCCTCCTCCTTGTGGAGCGGGTACGTGTTCACGCGGCCGTGGTGGTAGCGGACGGACATCGCGTAGTAGGCGAAGCCGGGGTCCGGGACGAGGACGGGGTCGTCGGGGTCGAGCATCGCCCGCGCGAGGTAATCGAGCGCGCCGTCGCCGCCGTTGGCGAGCCACACCTGCTCGGGCGCGAGGTCCCAGCGTTCGGCGAGCGCGTCCTGCAGGTCGGCGTGTGCGGCCTTCGGGTAGTGGTGGACGCCGTCGGCGTGTTCACGCATGGCCTCGACGGCGGCCGGCGAGGGGCCGTGCGGGTTCTCGTTCGACGAGAGCTTGACGAGGTCGTCGGGGTCGATACCGACCTCGCGGGCGACCTCCTCGATACCTCGGCCGGCCTCGTAGGGCGTGAGCGCCGACAGGTCCCGCGGTTGCATACCCGGAGGGTGCGGTCGGCCCCGCTTAAGCGTGTCCGAAGCGGGGCGAGGAGCCGAGAGGGAGCCGGCCCGTCTACAGGAGTCGGTCCGCGATGATGTTCTTCTGGATCTCGCTGGTCCCCTCGTAGATCTTCGTGATGCGGGCGTCGCGGTAGTAGCGCTCGGCGGGGTGGTCGCTCACGTAGCCGGCCCCACCGAACACCTGGAGGGCCTCGTCGGCCACGTCGACGGCGTGCTCGGAGGCGAACAGCTTCGCCATCGAGGCGAACTTCGCGGCCTGGTCGGGGTTCTCCTGCTCGACGTTGGCGGCGGCCCGGTAGACGAGCGAGCGGGCGGCCTCGATGTCGGTCGCCATCTCCGCGAGCTTGTGCCGGATGGCCTGGAACTCGCCGATCTTCTGGTCGAACTGCTCGCGCTCGCCGGCGTAGTCCAGCGCGGCGTCGAACGCGCCCTGTGCGGCGCCGACCGCCTGTGCCGCGACGCCCGTCCGGCCGGACGCGAAGAAGTCCATCAGCTGGTAGAACCCCTTGTCGACCTCGCCGATGACGTTCTCCTCGGGGATGCGCACGTCATCGATGACGACCTCCGCGAGGTCCGACGCACGGATACCGAGCTTGTTGTCGATCTTGGTGGGCTGGAACCCGTCCAGGTCCGTCGGGACGAGGAAGGCGGTGATACCCTTGTGCCCCGCGTCCCGGGTCGTCTTGGCCATCACGACGCCCACGTCCGCGACGGTCCCGTTGGTGATCCACATCTTGTTGCCGTTGAGGACCCACTCGTCGCCGTCCTTCTCGGCGTGGGTCTCGATACCCGCCACGTTGGACCCGTGTGCGGGCTCGGAGATACAGGAACAGGACGCGGACTCACCGGCGGCGATGCGGGTGAGCCACTCCTCTTTCATCCACTCGTCGCCGTACTTCAGGATCATCGAGGAGCCGAAGCCGGCCGAGCCGATGGCGCTGCCCAGCCCTGGGTCCGCGCGCCACAGCTCCTCCGTGACGATACAGCGAGCGAGCATATCCATCCCGGCACCGCCGTACTCCTCGGGGATGTGGGGTGCGACGAAGTCGAGGTCCGCGGCCGTGCGGCGGAGGTCCTCCGGATAGATCTGCTCCTTGTCGTGTTCGCGCGCGACGGGCTTCAGTTCCTCCTCGCCGAAGTCCCGGACGGCCTTCCGGATCGCCTCGTGCTCGCCGGTCGTGGTGAACGACATACCCCACACTTCGGTTTCCGGTGTTAAAAGATATTCCCTATCTGCCGGTGGTTGTTAAAACATGGCGACCGGCACCCCGGCAGTGGCCGGGGGCGTCAAATACGGGTCCCGTGGAAGGGCGGACTCACTCCCCCTGGAAGTCCGGGGAGCGTCCCTCCATGAACGCGGTGGCCCCCTCCTCGTGGTCCTGGGTGGCGAACACCTGCGCCTGCAGCGCGGCCTCGTTGTCGAGGGCGTCCTTCAGCGACATGTTGAGGCCCTGGCTGATGGCCTGCTTCGAGGTACGCAGTGCGACCGTCGGGCCCGAGGCGATGCTCTCGACGAGCTCGTCGGCCTGGGCGTCGAACTCGTCGGCGTCGTAGACGTGGTTGAAGATGCCCTCCTCGCCGGCGTCCTCGGCCGAGAGGAGTTCACCCGTGAACACCAGCTCCTTGGCCTTGTTCTCGCCGACGATGCGCGGCAGGAGGTAGGAGGTCCCGGAGTCGACCGCCAGGCCGACCTGCCGGAAGCCGAAGCTGATGCTCGCGTCCGTGCTCGCCAGCGGCACGTCCGTCGCGATGGCGAGGTTGGCGCCGGCGCCGTAGGCCACGCCGTCGACCTTCGCGATGGTCGGGAGGTGGAACTGCGCGACGCGCATGATGGCGCGATGGGTGTTGTGCTGGATGCGCTGGACGGCCTCGTGCAGCTCGGCCGCACCGGACATCATCTCCATCATGGAGTTGACGTCGCCGCCGGCGCAGAAGGTGCCCTCCGTCCCGGTGATGACGAGTGCCCGGACGTCCGGGTCCTCCTCGGCACGGTCCACCGCGTCGATGATGGCGTTGGACATGTCCCCGGTCAGGGCGTTGCGGTTGTCGGGCCGGTTCAGCGTCAGTGTCGCGACGCCGTCCTCGACGTCGTACAGCACGGGCTCGCTCATGCGACCGTGTTGTCCGGCCCTTACAACGTAAACCTTCCCGTGGGGGCGGCGGCCTTACTCCCCGGGCTGGGTCCCCCCGGCACCGTCGTACCGGTCGGCGACCTCGAACGGGAACACCGTCCGACAGAAGTCGATGCCCATGGGCGTGAGACGGACGCTCCCGCGCCTGACGCTCGGGCGGCGGGCGGCCTCCTCCGCGCGCTCGACGTTCGGCTGGGCCTGGAGGACGCGGTACTGCCCGAGGTCGTCGAGAGCGCTGCGCTCGACGCTGAGGAGACCGAGCCGTTCGAGGTTGTCGATGTAGACGTCCGCCCGGTCCTCGTATCGCAGGCCGGCGTCCGTATCGAGCATGGTCAGTCCGTCGGCGACGAGCGACCCCTCGCCGACCGGGATGAGTCCCTTGTCGTAGACGTCGAGCGCGGGCTGGGGTCCCTCCGTCGCGAGGAGGCGGAGGATGCGTGCCTCGTCGGCTGACAGCTGCTCGATGACCCGGACGTAGGCGGGGTGGAACGGCTCCTCGTGGTCGACATCCGCGGAGAGTTCGAGGAGCCGCTGGCCACGGTTCCGGAGGTCGGCGACGGTGACCGGCCCGTCCGCATCGTCGGTGTCGGAGCGTCGGGTACCCCGCTCGTCCGAACTCCCGTTCGCCCGGCGCCGCCCGGCGCTCCCGAACGGGAGCCCCAGCCGCTCCAGTTCGTTCCGGGCGATGTCCGTCGTCTCCTCCAGCAGGTCGCGGGGTGATTCGGAGGTGAACGCGGCCTCTGCCATCCGGCCGCCGGCTCGCAGGCCCGCGAGGCCGGCGTACTCACCGGTGTTGGCGGCCGCCGTCACGAGCATCCGGGCCACCTTCAGCGACTCGTCGAACCGCTCCTCCAGGTCCTCGACATCGAGGTCGGTGGTGTCGATGCCGGCGTCGTCGAAGACCGTCAGCATGTCCTCGAAGTCGCGGTCCTGGACGGTATCCGGGTCGTCCCGAGCCTCCTCGAGCAGCTCGACGAGCCGGTCGAGGTCCTCCTCGTCCACATCCGATGTGTCGAGGTCCTTCTCGGTCACGTCGAGCGGGTCGGTGCCGGCGTCACCGCTCCCGCGGCCGTCGCTCCGGCGGCCGGAACTCGCACCGTCCCCGGAATCGTCCCCTCGGTGACGGTCTCGACCAGCCGCAGTGTCGTCTCCATCGGCCGAGGTCGCCGTGCCTCCGGCTGCCGTCGAGGGGGCGTCATCACCGGACCGGTCGTCGTTCGACGAGGCCATGTCGGCGCCGTTGTCCGTCGCGTCCCCGTTCCGCTCCTTATCGGTACCGGTACCGTCCGGGGACGGGTCGGAGGGGTCATCCGACGCGCATGGGCCGGTCCCCAGGTCCCCCGGTTCAGGGGGCGGGCCTCCGGGGTCGTTACTGGGGTCGTTGCCGGGGTCCCGGGCCGTCATGCGGCGGTCACCACCAGGAGCTGGATCCAGCCGGCGACGAATCCGAGGACGGCACCCAGTCCGATGAGCATCCACTCGTCCTCCTCGAAGGCCGTTCGGAGGGTCTCGACGTACTGGTCCGGTGGCATCTCCGCCAGCCGGCTGGCGATGAGCTCCTCGATAGCCACGGCGCGCTCCTCGTTGAACTCGGGGTCTGTCATGGGTTCGATGGAGATCTCGGCCGCTTCCGTCGCCATCCGCTCGCGCATCGCCTCGTACTCGCTGGTCCCCGTCGCCACCCGGACCGCCGGACCGGCGATGCCCATGGCGCGGTCCACCTCCGGACGGAGGAGGTCCCGGAGCATCCGACGGGTCCGGTCGGATTTCCGGCCGTGGAGCATATCCCGGGCGACGTTCTCCAGCGTGATGGTGTTCTGCGCGACCTCCCGGCCGTATGCGCGCGCGACCTCGGGCTGGCGCTGGATGAACAGACCCTGCAGTTCGAAGGGGCCGAGCGTCTTCTTCTCGACCGGGTTGAAGATGACCTTCAGGGCGATCCAGTTCGTGACGTAGCCGACCGTCGCGCCGACGACCGGCAGGACCCACCAGGCGTCGATGAGGAGGAACAGCGGGATGGTGAAGAAGCCAAGGAAGCCGCCGATGAGGAACCCGGAGTTGATGACGAACCGGAGCTCCTTGTCCCCGGCCTCGAAGAACAGGCGGTTGATGAGCTCCGGGTTCTGCTCCATGTTCCGGATGACCATCGTCTTCACGTCCAGCAGCTCGTCGATGTTCTCCCCGAGCTCCTCGGTGACGGTGTCGACGATCTGCGGCAGCCGGGACTCGACGCGCCGATGTACCAGTTCGTACATCGGCTCGGGCATGTTGTTCCAGAGGTCGGGGTGTTCCTGCCTGATGACATCGTCGACGAGTTCGTGGATCTCGTCGCCGGATTCGGCGAGGATATGCTGTGCGATGCGGTCGGGGTCGAACGCGTCGTAGAACTCGCGCTGTGTGGCCAGCTTGGAGATGCCGGTGTCGACGGAGATGCTGGCCATCTTGTCCGCGCGTGCGGGAATGATCCCCTGCCAGCCGATCCGCCCCTGCAGGAGGCCCGGAATCTGCTGGATCCGGTTCGGGAGCTTGACCACCACGTCCTGCAGTCCGGGCACACGGAACCCGAGATGGTCGATCGGGTAGAACAGCATCTTGATCCCGAACCAGTTGGTGATGTAGCCGATGATCCCCGAGATGAGGGGGATGAGCAGGAGCCGTGGTTCGATCGGCAGGGGTGGAATCATTGCTGGCTGGCGACGGGTGGCTGGCGCGACTGGGCGCAGTGAGATACCGCCCGCACGGTCGAGGGTCCGCCCGGCGCCCACCGGATTCGGGGGGACGCCCTCGGGTGGTTGAACCGGGATTCCGACTGCACTAACTTAATACCACGGTTAAGGAGGTGGTCAGTTTCCCTCGAGCCGGTTCCCGGCTCGTACGCCGAAACCGCCGGACGACGTGGTGTCGAGAGACGGTGTACCATGGCACCCACCATCTGAAGATGGTATTGAATGGTCTTCAGAGTAGATAGAAACCAAACCACCCAATGGTTAAGTGGTTCGCCACCGGAGATGAAGGCAGACGGCACACTCCGCCGGGCGCCCGGCGAGCCCGTGCCGCAACCGAAGTGAACCATCATGAGCGACGATAACGAGAACACGGTCATCGGCACGGCGTTCGAACTGCAGCGGAACACCCTGAAGCTCGGCCAGCGCGCGCTGGAGCAGACCGCGGAGACGCGGCGCAGCTTCAACGACCTCGTCATCGGCGGGCTGGAGACCCAGGAGGAGGCCCAGAAGCGCACGCTCGAATTCAGTCAGGAGTCCATCGACAGCCTGCTCGACGCCATCGAGGAGAACGTCGACGGGTCCGAGGACACGGTCCAGGATATCCGCGACGCCGTCGACGAGGGGTTCGAGGACATCCAGGAGCAGCAGGGTGAGCTGTTCGAGTCGCTCTCCGAGCGCTACGACCCCGACGAGGAGGACGTCCGCCCGCTGAGCGAGGAGTTCCTCGACGCGCTCAACGAGCAGCTCGACTTCCTCATCGACGCCAACGAGGAGCTCGAGGGCGCCACCGTCGACACCTTCGAGGAGGTCCTCGACCGCCTCGAGGAGCTCCAGGACGAGTACGAGAACCAGGGCGAGGAGTTCCAGAACCAGTTCGAGGACCAGCTCGACCGCTTCCAGGACCAGTTCGAGCAGCGTCTCGACCGCCTGCAGGAGGTCCAGGACCGTTTCGAGGAGCTTCAGGACGAGGTCGAAGAGGACCTCGAGGAGATCGAGGAGTCGCTCGACGACGTCGAAATCGACGACGAGGAGGAGTAGCCCACCGACTCGGGTGGCGAGCGGTTACCCGATGTCGAGAGGAGACGCCGTCCCACTCCATGCAGTTCCCAGCTACCGGTGGTGACCGGCTTCGGTCCGCTATTTAAGTTGAACGGTTGAACGAGCGTTAAATAGCGCCCCATATCGGCGGTGAAAAGGCTTTGTCCCGGACCAACCACCGACAGGTAGAGCGAATGGACGGAACTGACGGCGGAACGATAGTAGTGGTAGCGTTACTCATCCTGGGTTCCATCACGGGTACGGGACTCGTGGCAGCCGAGGACTTCGCCAGTTCCTCCGACGGCGACCTCACCAACGGCGAGGTCATCAAGGTCGGAGAGGACGATGACGACCAGGTCAAGGACATCAACTACACGTTCGTCCTCGCCGACCACACGCCGGGCAAGGAGGTCGACGCACGGCACTTCGCGGTGGGACTGACGGAGAACGCGACCCTCCACCGTATCAAGCTGTACAGCGAGGACTTCGGGTACAGCAACTGCGAGCCCGACAACACGGCGGCGTTCGGCATCGACCGGAACGACGACGACCCCGGGACGAACACGGACGTCTCGTTGCTGACCTCCTTCAAGAGCTACACCTCCGAGGAGAACTTCATCGACATCACGTACTACAAGGAGGAGAAACTCGCCGGCAGCCCGATCGGCGGCTCCGTCTACGACCAGATCGTCGCGGCCCAGAACGGCTGCTACGACAACCCCTCCGAGCCGGGCTGGTACCGCATCAACGGCACCATCACCGGGAGTACCAACGGCGATACGACGACCGACTACAAGATCCGCGACCTCTCGCAGTGGATCTACATCTGTGACTGTTCCTCGCGCGCGGAGGCCGAGTCGAAGCTCGGCCCGCCGCCAGGACAGGGTGGCTCCGGTAGCGACGGCGACGGCGGGTCTGGAGGCAGCACTCCGACGGCGACCGCCACCGCGACGGAAACCACGGCCGCCGCGCCGAGCGAGTCGACGGCCACGGCGACCGCCACCGTGACGGCTACGGCGACCGCCACCGCGACGGCGACCACCACCACGACGGAAACCGCGACCGCCGCGCCGAGCGACGGCGGCGGTGATGGCAGTGATGGCGGCGGTAACGCACGGACGAGTACCGGGACCGCCACACCGGGCACCGACGGTGGGGACGGACCAGATGGTGATTCGAGCGCGGCGACGGCGACAGCGGCCCAGCAGCCCGCACAGGGCGACGCGGGTGCCGGACAGCCCTCGACGCCGACGGTCGGCGATGGCCCCGGCTTCGGTGTGGTGGTCACACTCGGCGGCGCACTGCTGGCCGGGCTGCTCGCACTGCGGCGCGACTGACACCCGAGCGGCCTCCGCCTCCGACGTCGAGGACGGCCACTGATAACTCCCCCTTCAAATATGAACAGAACGTTCAAAAAGTTCCTGCTCATTGACTCGGCGCATAGATGAGTGTTGCAGGGCGGAAAGTGGTGCTGGGGGCGGTCGCACTGGTGGTGGTCATGGCCGTTGTCGGAATCGGCATCGCCGCGGCAGCTGACAAACCTAGCGCGACGGACGGTGACGTAACGAACGGTGAAGAGCTGAAGTCCGCCGAGGACGACGAGGATCAGGTCCTCGATACGAACTACACGTTCGTCGTCGACAACCCACAGCCCGGTGCGGAGGGCGACGCCCGGCACTTCGCGGTCGGGTTGACCGAGGAGATCACGCTCCACCGTATCAAGCTGTACAGCGAGGACATCGGCTACAGCAACTGCGAGCCCGACAATACGGCGGCGTTCGGCATCGACCGCGGCAACGACGACCCCGGGACGAACACGGACGTCTCGCTGCTGACCTCCTTCAAGAGCTACACCTCCGAGAAGAACTTCATCGACATCAAGTACTACAAGGAGGAGAAACTCGCGGGCGGACCCATCCAGGCGTACGTGGACGACCAGGTCGTCGCGGCCCAGAACGGCTGCTACGACAACCCCTCCGAGCCGGGCTGGTACCGCATCAACGGCACCATCACCGGGAGCTCCAACGGTGACACGACGACCGACTACAAGGTCCGTGACCTGTCCGGGTACTTCTACGTCTGTGATTGTGCCAGTCAGCAGGAGGCCGAATCGACGCTCGGCCCGCCGCCGAACGAGGACAGTGGGGGCGACGGCGGTGACGCCAGCACGCCGACGGCGACCGCAGCGGCGACCACGACTGCGACCCCGTCGGGCAGCGACGACCCGACGGCCACGGCGACCGGAACCGCAACGGCGACCGTGACGGCCACGGCATCCGCGACCGCGACGACCACGGCCGCCGCGACCGCGACGGCAACCGCAGACGGCGACGACGGAGGAGGTAGCACGAGCACGAACACCCAGACGGCGACGGCCGCGAGCGGCGACGGCGGGAGCGCGAACAGGGACACGGCGACGGCCGCGCGACAGCCCGCCCAGGGGGACGCCCCGGACTCGGGGGCGGTCGAGACTCCCACGATCGGCGCCGGACCTGGGTTCGGTGCCGGGGCGGCGCTTCTGGGCGGGCTCGTCGCGTTCCTGCTAGCGCGCCGGTAGCTCGGTCCACCCCGATTTCTGTCGAACGGGCACGGGCGAATTTAAAAAGCCGCAGTTCTGTCGCCCAACCCGGATGTGGGAGAGCCCGTTCATAGACGACAGACGTATGAGACCGAAACACACGACCACGCTTCTCGTGGCGGCGGTGCTCGTCCTCGCGTCCGCGGTAGGTGCGGGGCTCGTCGCGGCCGAGGATTTCGCGAGCGCGACCGACGGGGACACCACGAACGGTGAGGAGCTGAAAGCAGCGGAGGACGACGACGACCAGGTGTACCAGATAAACTACACCTTCGTCCTCGAGAACCACCAGCCGGGCCACGTCGACGGCGCGGCGAAGCACTACGCCGTGGGCCTGACCGAGAACGGGACCCTCTACCGCATCAAGTTGGTCTCGGACGACTTCGGATTCGGGAACTGCGAACCGAGTGACGCCAGCGCGTTCGGCATCGACCGCGGGAACGACGACCCCGGGACGAACACCGACAAGTCCCTCCTGACGGCGTTCAAGACCTACTCCTCCGAGGAGGACTTCATCGACATCGTCTACTACCGGGAATCACAGCTGGCCGGCGAACCGGTCCAGGGGAGCGTCCATGACCAGATCGTCGCGGCACAGAGCAACTGTTACGACAACCCCTCGGAACCGGGCTGGTACCGCATCAACGGCACCATCACTGGGCACGTCGACTCCGACGATGACGGGACGGACACGGACTACAAGATCCGCGACCTCTCGAACTGGGTCTACGTCTGTGACTGCGATTCGCGCGCGCAGGCCCGCGAGAAACTTGGCCCGCCGCCGGGCGAGGGCGGTGGCGAGCCGGGTACCGCGACGGCCACGGCGACTCCGGTAGAGACCGCGACGGCGACACCCGAGAGCGACGGAGAGGGAGCCGGTACTGCCACCGCGACGGCGACACCGACGCCCGGGAGCGATGGGGGTAGCGGGAGTACCACCGCGACGGCAACGGCGACCGCGACCGCCACCGGCGGCGGTGGCGACGGGGGGACGGCGACCACGACTGCGACCACGACCGCCGCCGGCGACGGCAGCGGCAACGGCGGCGGCAGCGGTAGTACCACGACCGCGACCCCGACCGCCACCGTCGGTGGTGGCAACGGTGGCAGCAGCGGTGATGGCCTGACGCCGACCGCCGGTTCCGGTCCCGGCTTCGGCGTCCTCGCGACCCTGCTCGGCGGCCTGTTGACGACCGCGCTCGCGCTCCGGCAACGCGACTGAATCCGCGCGGTAGCCCCGCTCTGCCGTGTTCCTCTATTCTCCATCTCATTTCAACCACGGAGTATTTCCGGGGGAAACTCCACTACCGGTGGCCTGGTCAGCTACCTGCTAGGACTATGTGGGGCGACAGAGCCGGGCGTCCGGGGCGCATCGTCGCGGTGGGGGCACTGGTGCTGGCCGCACTGGTCGGCGTCGGCGTGGTCACGGCGGAGGACATGCCGAGTGCCACCGACGGGAACATCGCCAACGGCGAGGAACTGAAAGCGGCCGAGGACGACGACGACCAGATCTACGAGGTCAACTACACCTTCCGTCTACAGAACCACCAGCCCGGCTTCACCGACGGCGCAGCGGAACACTACGCCGTCGGGCTGACGGAGAACGGCACTCTCCACCGTATCAAACTCGTCTCCGAGGATTTCGGGTTCAGCAACTGCGAACCGAGCGACGCGAGCGCCTTCGGCATCGACCGGGAGAACGACGACCCGGGCACCAGCACCGACAAGTCGCTCCTGACGGCCTACAAGAGCTACACCTCCGAGGAGGACTTCATCGACATCACGTACTACAAGGAGGAGAAACTCGCCGGCGAACCGGTCGAGGGGTCCGTCTACGACCAGATCGTCGCGGCCCAGAACGACTGCTACGACAACCCGTCCGAGCCGGGCTGGTACCGCATCAACGGCACCGTCACCGGCAACGTCGCCGGCGGCACCGAGACCGACTACAAGATCCGCGACCTCTCGAACTGGGTCTACGTCTGTGACTGTACCTCGCGCGCCGAGGCCGAGGAGCAGCTCGGCCCACCACCGGGACAAGACGGCTCCGAGGACACCGACGAAAACGGTGGTTCCGCGACCCCGACTCCGACCGCCACCGCCACGCCGGCGAACGGCGACTCCGGCGGTGGCAGCGAGCCCACGGCCACTGCGACCGTGACACCGACTCGGACGCCGACACCGACTCGGACGCCGACCAGTAGTGGCGGGGCGGGCGGGTCCGGGAGCGACCCCTCCGGCAACGCGTTGACGCCGACCGCCACGCCGACGAGCGGCAGTTCCGGCGGCGGGGGCGGCGGGGGCGGCGGGGGCGGTAGTTCGGGTGGGGGGAGTACCGCCGGCGCCACGACCACCACGGTGACCGCTGCCGGAGGAGTCGGTAGCGGGCCCGCCCCCACGACCCCGACGGTGGGCACCGGTCCCGGCCTCGGTGCTATCACCGCGCTGAGTGGCCTCCTCGCGGTGGCGCTACTGGGACTTCGGAAGGACTGACGAGAACCCAGAGTATCTTCGAAGCCGCTGATATAAGAGATGGATGCGCAACGCTATCTGACGAGTCCGAGAATATAAAAGATATCCGGGGCCGACCTGCGCTCAGTCCTCGGACCCGAGATACGCCTTCCGGACCGCCGGGTCTTCCGTGATCTCCTCGGGGGTGCCGTCGGCGATCTTCTCCCCGAAGTTGATGACGATGGCGCGGTCGATGAGCTGGAGCAGGCCGCGCATGTTGTGGTCGACGACGATGAACGTCGTGCCCTCGTCGCGGAGGCTCCGGATGAGGTCCGACAGGCCCTTCACGTCCTCCTCGGCGAGGCCCGCGAACGGCTCGTCGACCAGCATCAGGTCCGGATCCGTCGCCAGCGCACGCGCCAGTTCGAGACGGATCATGTCCGCGTGCGGGAGCTCGTCGGGGAGCTGGTGGAGTCGCTCGCCGAGGCCGACCCGCTCGCAGAGCTCGACCGCCTGTGCCCGCGTCCGGCCGCGCAGCCCGGAGGTCGAGAACAGCCGGTCCGGGACCAGGGAGATCTGGACGTTATCGACGACCGTTCGGTCCTCGAGCGGCCGGAACTCCTGGAAGGTCCGGGCCATCCCGTTCTGGACCATCCGGTAGAACGCGGAGCCGGTCACGTCCTTCCCGTCGTAGTAGACGGTTCCCTCGCTGGGCGGGTAGACGCCGGTGATGCAGTTGAACGTGGTCGACTTCCCGGCGCCGTTCGGGCCGATGAAGCCGAGGATCTCCTGCTTCTCGACCGCGAAGGAGAGGTCGTCGACGGCGACGAGCCCACCGAACCGCTTGGTGAGGCTGTCGACGACCAGCACGCCGTCGTCGGGACCGTAGCTCTCGGACGCGTGGTCGGTCGACTCGCCTGTCGCACCGCCCTCCAGGTCGGTGGGAGTGTCACCCCCCTCTGATTCGGCACTCATCGGTCGTCACCTCCGCCCGTCAGTTCGCGGAGTTCGCGGGTGAACTTCGCGACGATGCGCTCGAGCGTCGTCGAGCCGCCCTCGGTCCAGCCGGGGCCCGCACCGTCGGCCGCGACCTCCTGTTCCTCGCCGCCGTCGCCACCGGACCCACCGGTGCCGTCGTCGGCGCTCTCCTCCCGACTGCGGACGGCCCGCAGGATGCGGGGGACCATCCCCTCCGGGATGTAGAACAGGAAGAGGAACGTGGCGGCGAGGAAGAGGAAGAAGTAGATCTCCGCGATATCGACGCCGAGCACGGGGACGGTCGCGTTGATGTTGGCGATGTAGATGCGGAACAGGAACAGAACCAGGCCCGCGACCGCGGCCCCGACGATGGTCCCGATGCCGCCGAGGATGGCGGCGATGATGACCTCGATGCTGATGACCAGTGCCAGCAGGTCGCTGGGCGTGGCGATGCCACCGAGGTACGTGTGGACGTACATGGCGCCGGCGAGGCCGCCGATGGTCCCCGAGAGGATGAAGGCGAACAGCTTGAACTTCGCCGGATTGAGGCCCGCGGCCTCGACCGCCAGTTCGTCCTCACGGATGGCTGTCAGGACGATCCCCGCGTCCGAGCGGGTGATCGCCAGGAACAGTCCCAGCGTGAAGACGAACAGGAGGAACGCGTAGGCGTAGTTCATCGCGGGGTCGACGCTGAGGGTCCCGGTGAACTTCCCCGTCGCTCCGCCCGTGAGCTCGGGCCAGAACTTGAACAGCCCGAGCACGATGATCGGGGTGACCAGCGTGATGAGCGAGAAGTACGGCCCCTGGAGCCGCAGCGACGGAACCCCGATGAGCAGCCCGGCGATGGCCGCGGCGACCATTCCGAGGGGGATGCTCATCATCAGTCCCAGGCCGAAGTCTGCGTTGAGGATGGCACTGGTGAACCCGCCGATCCCGAAGAAGAGGCCGTGACCGAACGATATCTCACCGGTGTACCCCGAGACGACGTCCCAGGACATCGCGAAGACGGCGAAGAACAGCGCTCCGGTGAAGTTCCCCAGGAGCAGGCTGTTCACCCTGACGATACCGAGCCCGGGGATGGCGACGCCGTACCCCCGGAGCAGTGGAAGCACCGCCAGCAGGACCAGTCCGAGCAGTCCGACCCGGGTGGGCCACCCGAACCCGCGTGGGTCGACCATCTCGAGGAGGCTCCGCTCCTCGTACTCCTCGGCAGTCGGCGCGTCGGAAGTTTCTCCTGCCATGTTAGCCCTCCGTGAGTTCCCGGCCGAACAGCCCCTCCGGCCGGAGGATGAGCACTGCGACCAGTACAATCAGGCCGGACACCCCGGCGAGCTGTGAGTCGATGTACTGGACGGTGATCTGGTCGAGGAAGCTGATGACGTAGGCGCCGACGATGCTCCCGCGGATCGAACCCAGACCGCCGAGGACGACGATCGAGAAGGACAGCAGGAGCGGGTTCCGGCCCATCAGCGGGTTGACCGACTGGAACGTCGCCAGGAACACGCCGGCGATGCCCGCCAGCGCGGCGGCCAGGATCCAGGTCAGGGTGAACACCCGGTCGGCATCGATGCCGACGATGGCGGCCCCCTTCCGGGACATCGAGGTCGCGAGGATGGCCTGCCCGGTCTTCGTCCGGTTGACGAAGTAGAACAGGGCACCGATGACGACCCAGCTGGCGATGAACACGAGGAGGCGGTTCGACTGGACCGAGGCGCCCCCCAGCGCGAGGCTCCCCTCGACGATGCCGGGGAGGACCTTCGGTTCACCGCCCTCGAGGATGAGGAACACCTGCTCGACGAGGAGTCCAGCGACCAGCGAGAGGATGAGCACCGACACCGGATTGTCGGAGACCTTCTTGAGGATGCCCTTGTAGAGGGCGACCCCGGCGACCCCGGCGACGACCGCCGCGATGGGTATCGCGAGGGCGACGTTCTGACCGGCATCGACGATGTAGAAGGCGATGTATCCACCGATGGTCAGGAACGCCCCGTGGGCGAGGTTCAGGATACCTCCGACCCCGAAGATGAGGGTGAACCCGACGGCGATCAGTGCATACAGCGCCCCCAGCATGAGGACGTTGATGCCGACCGTGATTGGACTTACTGCCATTTATGTATGATAGGGAGTTGCTGGTGGGGCGGTTCAGACCCAGGGCGGCTTCTTGTACTCAGAATCGGCCAGGCTGTCGGGCCAGATGGTCTTCTGGACGCCCTCGCCGTTCTCCTGCTGCCACTGGAAGTAGACGCCACGGGCGTACTCCGCACCGTACCGGACGTCGTGCGGGTACTTCTTGTCCTGTCCGTAGAACTCGATCTGCCCGGAGGTGCCGGTGTAGGACGTGGCCTCCAGTTCCGTGACCAGGTCGTCGCTGTTGACGGTGCCGGCGGACTCGATGGCCTCCTTCAGGATGTACATCGCGTCGTAGGCGCTGTACCCGCTGTACACCGGATAGCCGTCCTGGGCCTCGTTGTACGCCTCGGCGTACGGGATGGTCTTCTCGGTGACTGCCGAGTTCGGCGTCGCCGTCGTCTGACTGAACGTGGCGATGGCGGCCCCGCTGGTCGCCTCGTAGAACGACGGGAGCTGCGTCGGGACGTGGATGCCGCCGAACCCGAACGGGCGCTGCTGGCCGGCCCACTGGCCGAGCGCGTTCACACCGGTGTGTGCCAGGGCGGTGAAGCAGCCGTCGACGTTCTCGCTCTCCAGCTGGTCGTACACCGGCGAGAAGTCCTCGGTCCCCTCGGAGACACGGCGAGCGGAGGTGAGCGTCACGTCCGCCCGGTCCTCGAGGTTGTTCTTGATCTTCCGGGTGACCGGTTCCGTCCACTTGTACTGCTCGGCGACGAAGGCGACCCGCTCCCAGCCCATATCGGCGAACCTGTCCTCAGCGTACTGGAGCAGGCTGTCGCCCAGGAACGAGGAGTTGACCGGCCCACCCGGAACCAGTACTTGTACTTGTCGTAGTCCGTCTTCACCTGTGCCGGGGCCTCGGGTGTCGCCGAGCCGGCGGTCAGGTGGACGGTCTTCTTCTGGGCGATGTTCTGCATCAGCGCCAGCAGCTGCTCGGAGCCGAAGATGCCGATGGTCGCGTCGACCGCGTCCCCACCGGAGGTCATCTCCTCGTATCGCTGCCGGGCGACGCTGGGCTGGTCCTTCGTGTCGCCGCTGACGACCTCGACCGTGGCGCCGTTCTCGCCGATACCACCGTCGTTGTTGATCTCATCGGCGGCCAGCTCGACGCTGTTGATGATCGAACTCCCGAACGACTGCTCTGCCGGGCCGAGCGCACCGACACGGATGGTATCCGGGAGGCCACCGCTTCCGCCGTCGCCACCATCACCACCGCCGCCGTCACCATCACCGCCGTCGGACGGGCCTGTACAGCCGGCCAGTCCCGCGGCGACACCCGCCGCTCCGAGTCCGGTTACCTTCAGGAAGTCCCGCCGGTCGGAGTCGGCGTGGTCAGGTGTCTCGCCCTCGTTCGCACCGCTTCGGTTTCCATCGTTAGCCATACCGGTGGCACGTTAGCCCACCGCACAGATAAATGTGTGGGGCCGTCGTATGCCGGTTACAATATAATGGTCTCTGGTGACGAGAATAATAGACCCCCGATGACGTGGACGAGGTTCCACCTCCGCTACCGGGCCGTCCAGCCGCCGTCGACGGAGATCGTGGCGCCGGTGAGATAGCTCGCCGCCGGCGACGCGAGGAAGACCGCGGGGCCAGCAACCTCCTCGGGGTCGGCGAACCGGTCGAGCGGCGTTCGCTCCCGGATAGAGGCTGCGAGCTCCTCGTTCCCGGTCAGGTCCTCGGTCAGGTCCGTTGCGACGTAGCCGGGTGCCAGGCAGTTCGCCCGGACATCCGGCGCCCAGTCCAGTGCGAGGCTCTTCGTGAGGCCGACCAGTCCGTGCTTCGAGGCCACGTAGGGGTGCTGACGCGGCAGTCCGACGAGCCCGCCGACGCTGGCCACGTTGACCAGTGACCCCCCCGTCGCTTCTAGGTGCTCGGCCGCCGCGTGGGCGCAGGCGTAGGCCCCCCGGAGATTAACGTTGTTAACCTGGTCGAACCCGTCGGTGTCGACGCGGTCGGGGGTGCCGAGTGCGGCCTCGGGGTTGATGCCCGCGTTGTTGACGACGACGGACGGCCGCCCGAGTTCCGCCGCGACGGTCTCGAAGCAGTCGAGCACGTCCGCCTCGTCGGCCACGTCCGCGGTGGCCACGCACGTCTCGGCCCCGTACTCGTCGAGTTCGGCCGCCACCTCCGCAACGTCAGATTCCGTCCGTGAGACGGGTGCCACGGCTGCGCCCGCCGCCGCGAGTCCGTGAGCGATGGCCCGCCCGATACCGCGTGACCCGCCGGTGACGACCGCCACCTCGCCCGACAGGTCGAACGCCCCGGGGAAGTCGAAGCGAGGGGCGTCATCGGTATCCATACCACCTCCCTGTGGACGGGTCACATATAAAGATACGTACCTGACGGGGGGTCCGAATCGCCACACTGCGTGGTTGTCGCCGGACGGCGACGCAGACGACGGTTCGGCCCCGGCCGTGTTTCAGTCCCGGCCGTGCTTCGTGAGGCAGTTCGACAGCCCGATGAGCTCGACGGGCTCGGAGTTGTCCGGCGAGTAGACCGCCAGCTGTCCCTTCTCGAAGTAGGGGACCTTCCCCTCCAGCGCGCTGGGGAGGTTGACCGCGGAGACGGCGTCCTCGTCGCCGAGGTTCAGCACGAGCCGCGTGTTGACCTGCTTGAAGATGGGGTCGGCGATGTCCTGGGGGTCCTGCGTGATGAGGAAGAGGCCGAGCCGCTCCTTGCGCCCCTGCTTGGCGGCCTCGGAGAACTTCGAGACGACCTTCCGGGCCTGCACGCTGTCGGCGTCGGTGAGGAAGTTGTGTGCCTCGTCCATCCCGAGGACGAGCGGCGTCTCCTTGATGCGGTCGTAGGTGGGGTCGTTCGAGAGCTTCTGGTCGACGAGCAGGGACGCGACCGCAAGGACGACGGTCGTCGCCTCCCGCGAGGAGTTGATGTGGTACGTGGGGACGGTCGAGAGCCCTCCGGGCCGGACGAACTCGTTGACGAGGTCGGTGATGGGCTGGGCGTCCTGGTCGAAGACGCTCCCGAAGCCGTATGCCCGTCGCCGGACGGCGTCGAAGGTGGCCTCGTGGACCTGCCCGGACTCGTGGAGCTCCTCGCGGAGCGCCGGGTCGTCGAGGAAGGTGGTGAACTCGTCGTACGTGCCGCTATCGCCGTGTTGCTGGAAGAACCGCTCCAGCAGGCGCTGGAGGGCCGGATACTGGTTGTCGTTAAGACCCGCAGAGGCGACGAGCCAGGGCCGCTCGCGGACCATCGAGAACGGCACCGTGAACGGGACCTGCTCGGCGCGGTGGTGGCCGCCGGAGTAGCCGGCCGACCCGACCTGCGGGACGAACGCCTTCGTGTCGTCGTAGCCGCCGAACTGGAGCCCCTCCCGCTCGTAGCGCCGGGCGTCCTCGTCCGTGATGGCGTCGTTGTCGTCGTGCATCTGGGCGTACTCGTCCTGCGGATCGAACTGGACGACGGCGACGCCCGGCGTCCGGTCGTCGTCCATCTCGTACGTGCGCCCGAGGTACTGCCGGAGGACGTTCTTCGTGGCGTGTGTCTTCCCCGACCCCGTGCCGCCGGCGACGAGCGCGTGCCGGAAGACGAGCGGGTCGCCCGAGTCGTAGGAGTCCGAGAGCCGGTAGTCGACCGTCGGTGGAGACGCGCCCGTCCGCACCTTCTCGCCGCCGACCGCGAGGTGGCCGAGGAAGACGCCGTCCTCGGGGATCTTCAGCCCGGTCTTGATCTCCGTCTCGTCGGTCGCCTCCCGGACGACCGTCTCGGGACGAGGCACACGGTCGGCCATCCGCCGCCGGAGTTCGCCGCCCTCGCGGTAGAGGACCGAGAGGGGTTCGAGCGTGGCCATGAACTTGTAGTCGCGCTCGTCGGCGGCATCCTGTCGCATCGCCCGCCGGGCGTGAATCTCGGTCGCGTCGTCCGAGCGGAACTCCTGGGCGTACTCGAGCGCGGTGATGCGCGAGAACAGCAACTCGCCGTCGGGATACGGCGCGACGAGGTACTTCCCGATTCGGACCCGGGAGCGGTTGTTCACCGTGACGTAGGCTTTCATCCGCGTGTCGCGCTCGTCCTCGCTGATGACGAGCCCCTCCGAGGCCGAGAGGGTGCCGAGCCCCTCGTCCGACCCGGCCGGGGTCGCGGCCATCTCGTCGAACCGCTCGGCGTCGTCGCCCGCACCGCTTCCAGCGTCGGCCTCCGTGGCCGCGCCGTTCTCCGCTCCTGCCGACCCCCCGCCGGCATCCGTGTCGTCGGCCCCGTCGCCCTCGTCGTCGGGCGTGAAACTGGCGAAGTCGCCGAGGTCCGAATCGGAATCGGTCATGCGGGCACGGTGGTGCGGCCCCCCGTATTACCGTTCGCCGCACGGTGGAAGTGGTCCTCGGGAGCGTGCTAACGGGTTCACCACCGCATCGACTGCCACGCGGATTTATGCGGCCAGGTGGCCTACGGCACGGCGTGTGTACCCTCATCCTCGCCTGGCAGACGTTCGCGGACGCGCCGGTGACGGTCGCGGCGAACCGCGACGAGGCGGACGGCCGCCCAAGCAGCCCGCCGGCCGTCCGCGATGGTCCGCTCCGCTACGTCGCACCCCGTGACGAACGGGCGGGCGGCACCTGGATGGGATACAACGAGGCGGGCCTGTTCGTCGGCATCACGAACCGGTGGAAACCACTCCGCGACGGCGAACGCTCCCGGGGACTGCTGGTACAGGACGCGCTCGGCCACGAGACCGCCGAGGACGCGGCCCGCTTCGTGGAGCGGACCGTCGAAGATGGCGGTTACAACCCGTTCCACCTCGTCGTCGCCGACGCGACCGCCGCCATCCTCCTCTCGTGGGACGGCCGCCTCATCGTCCGGAACCTCGACCCCGGCGTCCACGCCGTCGTCAACGTGGGCTGGGACGGGAGCTACTTCGTCCCGGAGAACCGCCCGGAGGTCGGCCTCCAGCAGGCCGAGGATACCGACCGTGTCCGCGAGGAACTGCGCCCCGAGCCCGGAGAGAACGCCCGCGAGTTCATCGACCGGGCCCGGGCCGTCCTCGGCGACCACGAGTACGGGCGCTGCATCCACGGTGACGGCTTCGGCACCCAGTCCTCGTCGCTCCTCCGCATCGGTCCGGAGGGCGCCGTCTTCGAGTACGCCGACGGCAAGCCCTGCGAGACCGAGTACGAGCCGGTTCCGGGGCTGGACGGGGCGCTGGCCGGCGCAGGGGCGGAGTCGGAGTCGAGGTGAGCGCGCCGGCCGCCCGGCCGCCCGACCGCGGGCCGGGGTCAGTCGTCCTCGAGGAACGCGAGCGTTTTCGGGTCCCGCTCGCCGTCGTAGTACCGTTCGATGGCCGTCCTGAACGGCTCCGGGTCGTCCGCGACCGCCTCGAACAGCGTCATCGACGAGCGGAACTTCAGGTCGTCCGGGTGGCCGAATATCTCGTTCGCCGTGCGACCCTCGACATCGTTGACCAGCTCCGTCCACTCGCGAAGGCGCCGGCCCAGCACCGGGTGTTCGAGGTAGGCCTCGGCCTCCGCCCGCGACGAGATGGCGTAGCGCCGCGTCGTGGGGCTGCTGCCGAGGCCGGCGACCTGCGGGAAGACGAACCAGATCCAGTGATTCCGCTTGTCACCCGCCCGCAGTTCCCGCTCGACCGTCTCCATGACCGAGTCCTGTGCCTCGACGAAGCGCTGCAGGTCGTGCGGGTCGTCGGCGTCCGCCATGCTTTCTGGGGCCCACTCGACGGCCGACGGTCATAATCCTGCTGCCGAGTCCCGAGAGCGACACACCCGGCAGCCCCGCTGTGGGGACCGCAAGACGGTTAGCCACCGGTCGCTACCGACCACCCAATGACGACCGTCGTCACCGACCGGGCGGCGTTCGAGCGGGTCGCCCGCTCGGCACCCACCCACGCTCGCGTCCCGGTCGAGGTCAGGGCCACGGTGGCCGACCCCTTCGACGCCTACCGCCGGGCCCGCGACGGCCCGGGCGGCGTCTACCTCGAGACCACCGGCGGGCAGGACGGCTGGGGCTACTTCGCCGTCGACCCCGTGACACGCGTGCAGGTGGGACCGGACGCGATGACGGTCCAGCCGCGTGACGACGGACAGCAGCGTGACGACACCAGCGACGACGACCCGCCGGGGCCGTTCGACCCGCCGGACTCCCCGACACTCGAGACACTTCGGTCGGTACTCGACGCCGAGACGCTCGCCCGTGGCGACTGCGACGTGCCGTACCCCTGCGGCGCGGTCGGCTGGCTCTCCTACGACGTGGCCCGGGAACTGGAGTCGCTGCCCGAGACGACGACCGACGACCGGGGGTTATCCCGGATGCAGCTGGCCGTCTTCGACCGCGTGGCGGCGTGGGCGGAGCCCCGCGGCGAGCGCACGACCCTGCGCGTGACCGCATGCCCCCGCCTGGACGCTCACGACGACGCGGGGGCCGCGTACGAACACGGTCGGGCGCGCGCGATGGAACTCGTCGAGCGCATCGAGCACGGCGACCCCGGGGTGGGGCGGCCACCCGTCCGCGCCGAACGAGCGACCTTCGAGAGCGAGTGCGGCCGTGCGGCCTTCCGCCGGCGCGTCCGGCGCATCAAGCGCCACGTCCGCGACGGCGACACCTTCCAGGCGAACGTCTCACAGCGGCTCGTCGCCCCCGCCGCCGTCCATCCCGTCGCGGCGTACGCCGCGCTCCGGCGCGTGAACCCGGCGCCGTACTCGTCGCTGCTGGAGTTCCCGGGCGTCGACCTCGTGAGCGCCTCGCCCGAACTGTTGCTCGACGTGGCGCCGGACCCGGCCGGCGACGGCAGCCGCCTGCTCACCGAGCCCATCGCCGGCACGCGACCGCGCGGGGACACCGACGCCGAGGATCGCGCCCTCGAACGCGACCTCACCGGCGACGAGAAGGAGCGCGCCGAGCACGCGATGCTGGTCGACCTCGAACGGAACGACCTCGGGAAGGTCTCCGAGTACGGCTCCGTCGACGTGCGCGAGTACCGCCGCGTCGACCGCTACGCCGAGGTGATGCATCTCGTCTCGCTGGTCGAGGGGCGCCTGCGCGAAGGGTACGACGTGGCCGACGCGCTCGCCGCGACGTTCCCGGGCGGCACCATCACGGGCGCGCCGAAGCCGAAGACGATGGCGCTCATCGACGAGGTCGAGGCCACTCGCCGGGGGCCCTACACGGGGAGCGTCGGCATCTTCGGCTTCGACGGGCGCGCCACCTGTAACATCGTCATCCGGACGCTCGTGCGCACGGGCGAGGAGTACGGGCTCCGCGTCGGCGCGGGCATCGTCCACGATTCGGACCCGGACGCCGAGTACGACGAGACGCTGGCCAAGGGCCGGGCCCTGGTGACCGCCGTGGACGAGGCGCTGGCCGGCGCCGACCTCGCGGTCGAGGAGGTGTCGGCGGATTGAGCGCGGGGTCCGACCTCGGGAGCCAGTCGGCCGCGGACGAGCCACGTCCCACGGTGCTCGTGGTGGACAACTACGACTCCTTCGCGTACAACCTCGTCCAGTACGTCGGGACGCACGCGGACGTGGTGGTCCGCCGGAACGACGCCGTCGACACCGACGACATCCGGGCACTGGACCCGGACGGCATCGTCGTCTCACCGGGGCCCGGGACGCCGAGCGAGGCGGGCGTCTCGATTCCGGTGTTCCGTGACCTGCGGTATCCGACGCTCGGCGTCTGTCTCGGTCATCAGGCGCTGTGTGCCGCCCACGGTGCCGAGGTCGGCCACGCACCGGAGGTCGTCCACGGCAAGCCCTCGACGGTCCGCCACGACGGCGCGGGCGTGTTCGCGGGGCTGCCGGAACGGTTCGACGTGGGGCGATACCACTCGCTGGCCGTCGAGCGCGGGAACCTGCCGGACGCGCTTGGGGAAACAGCGTGGACCGATGACGAGCGCCGGGTGGTGATGGGCGTACGGCACCGGGACCGGCCCCACGCGGGGGTGCAGTTCCACCCGGAGTCGATTCTGACGGACGCCGGGGAGCAGCTCGTCGCGTCGTTCTGCGGTTCGCTGTGAGGTCGCTCCGGCGGCTCCCCGAGGCTTCCGCTGTGGGTCGCTGTGACGGACGAGCGGTCCACCCGGGACCGTTATAACCCGTCCCGGCAAACCCACCGTGTATGTCGGACTGCCCACTCGCGGACGATTGCCCCAGTTTCTCCGAGCGTATCGAGGGGATGGGCTGTCAGCACTACGGCGACCGGGGTGGCGCCGAGTGGTGTCAGCACTACAATCAGCCGATCCGCGACCTGAAGTCCCAGCCGGTCAAGCCCGGTGAGGAGATCGTCGTCACCGTCGAGGACATCCACGAGAGCGGCGCCGGCGTCGGCCGCACGGAGGACGGGTTCATCGTCCTGGTCGACGGCGTCCTCCCGGACGCACGTGCGAAGGTCCGTATCGACACCGTCCGCTCCAGTCTCGCCTGGGCCGAGGAGGTCGAGCGCCTGCCGTTCGAGGAGGAAGCGGACGACGAGGACGCGGATGGGGACGAGGACACGGGCCTCGACGACGCCGACCCCGCGGCCCAGGACGACGAGGAGGACGACGAGGCCGAGGGAGAGGGGGAGAGCAACCGGCGCGCCAAGCGTGAGCGGCTGGGCAGCCGTGACAACTTCTGGGGCAAGGACGACTGACGTGAGCGACGACGGCCTTCCCGACGTCGACGCGATACTCGGCGAGGTCGGGTTCGACCCGGAGACGAGCGTTCTCACGCGCCGACAGGCGGAGGTACTGGTCTACCGCGAGCGGGGCATCGCACAGGCCGACATCGCGGAGAAGCTGGGGACCTCGCGGGCGAACGTCTCCTCCGTCGAGGCCAGCGCCCGCGAGAACGTCGCCAAAGCCAGGGAGACGGTCGCGTTCGCCGAGGCACTCGACGCGCCCGTCCGTGTCACCGTCGAGTCCGGGACCGACCTCTACGACGTGCCGAACCGTGTCTACTCCGCCTGCGACGACGCCGGCGTCAAGGTGACCCGCACCGCGCCGGAGCTGATGAAGCTCGTCGGGGACGCTGCGGGCGACGCCGTACAGGGCCGACAGGTCCGGACGGACATCACCGTCGCCGTCACCGGTAGTGGACAGGTTACCGTCCGCCGGTCCTGAGGTCGAAACCGGTTTCGGAAGGTTCTCTCAGAGGCTGTAAACCGCCGGTGGAGTTATTCGGTGCCACGTGAACATCGGAGCAGATGAGCGACCGGTTCGTGGTGGGACTGGCCGATGGCGAGGACGGGCAGGTGGCGGCCCGGGAGGCGTTGCGCCGTGCTGTCGACGGTATCGATGTGGAACCGGGCGACGCGTCCTTCGCCGTCGTGTTCGCGTCCCCGGTGTACGACCCGGAGGTGGTGGCGGCGACCGTTCGCGAAGCCACGGAGGCACCGCTGCTCGGCTGTACGTCCGCCGGCGAGTTCACGCACCGAACGTGGGCGTCGGGGTCCGTGGGCGTCGCGCTCTCGATGAGCGACACCCACCAGCTCCACACGGGGCTGGGCCACGGCGTGACCGACGACGAGGAGGCGGCCGTCCAGGAGGCGATCACGGGGTTCCCGAACAGCCCGACCAACCCGACGACACACCCCCACCGCTCGGTACTGAACCTCCACGACGGGCTGGCCGGGAAGGGCGAGGAGGTGACGCTGGCGAGCAAGGTCGAGCTGGGTCCGGACGTCCGCATCGCGGGCGGGTCGGCGGGTGACGACCTCGAACTGGAGGCGACGTACGTGATGGCCGACGACGCGGTGACGACCGACGGCGTCGCGCTGGGACTGGTCGAGTCACGCACCGCGCCCGTCGTCAGCGTCGCACACGGCCACAGCCCCATCTCGCCGCCGCTTCGGGTGACCGAGAGCGAGGGTCCGGTGGTCCACGAACTCGACGGCGAGCCGGCGTTCGAGGTGTGGCGCGAGCAGATCCGCGAGCACGCCGCCGATGACGGAATCGACGTGGACGCGTTCGAGGCCGGCAGCGAGGACCTCTCGATGGCGCTCACGAACTACGCGTTCGGCCTCGTGACCGGAAACGGGCTGAAGATCCGCTGGCCGGGGCTCACCACCGCACCAGGGGGGTCGCTCCGGTTCGCCTGCTCGATGCCCGAGGGGGTGGTCCTCCGGGTGACGGCGGGGTCCCGGGAAGCACAGGTGGAGTCGGCGCGCCGGGCGGCCCGGGAGGCGCGCGAGTCACTCGGCGGCGAGGCGGCCGGCGCGCTCGTGTTCGACTGCATCTGCCGGTCGACCGCCCTCGGGGACGGGTTCTCCGCCGCGGTCGACGCGATGGCCGACGAACTCGACAGCCCGCTGCTCGGGTTCGAGACGTACGGCGAGGTGGCGATGGACCGCGACCAGTTGAGTGGCTATCATAACACGACGACGGTCATCTACCTCCTCCCACGATGAGCCGGGTCGACTTCGGCGAACTGGTGACGGGGCTGAGCGAGACGGTCGGCTACCGGCGGGCGCGAGAGGTGGTCGAAGCGGCGGTCGCGGCCGTGGACCTCGGCCAGCAGAGCGACTACGCCGTCGACGAGGCGCTGGAGATCTGTGACCACATCGCCTCGACGCACGAGTCGCCGCTGTCGCTGGCCGCCCGGGCGCTGCGCAACCGGCTCCGGGTCCGCCGGCTGGACCGCTCGGCCACGGACGCGCCGTCGCTGTTCGAGAACGCGGTCGACCCGGCCGTCGAGGTGGCCTTCACCGCCGAGGGCGCGGTGGTTCGCCGGACGAACGGCCGCTTCGCGGACGCGTTCGGCATCAACTCGACGACGACCGTCGGGTCGCTGCTGACGGAGCTGCCGGTCCCGCCCCACGATACCGACGAGCTGACCGACCTCCTGAACGAGCTCCGGACCGGTGAGACCCTCGACGTCGAGGTGACCGGCCAGCTCGGGAGCGACAGCGAGGACGAGCAGCGCGTGTTCCGTCTCCGGGGCATCGGCGCCCTCCAGGGCGAGGAGGTGACCAGCGGCTACCTCGTCTACACGGATATCACGGAGCGCCGGCGGCGGCGGTGGGAACTAGAGCGGCGCAACGAACATCTCGAGGCGTTCGCCAGTATCGTGAGCCACGACCTCCGGAACCCGCTGGGTATCGCGCAGGGATACCTCGACCTCGCGCGGGACGAGACGGAGGTCCCCCACGCAGCCGACATCGAGGAGGCGCTGGACCGGATGGACGAGATCATCGAGGAGATGCTGGTGCTGGCCCGGGGCAGTCAGACCATCGAGGACCCGGAGGGTGTCGATGTCGAGCGCGTGGCGCTGGAGGCGTGGCGGCACGTCCCCACCGGTGACGCCGAACTCGAACTCGGCGACCTCGGGCGCATCCGCTCGGACCACACCCGGCTCCTCCACGTCTTCGAGAACCTCTACCGGAACGCCGTCGAACACGGTTCGACGAGCCCCGCTCCGGAGGAGCGGGACGCCGTGGAGCATGGCTCCACGGGCAGCCGGACGCAGTCCGGCGACGGGGTCAGCGAGGGCGCCCAGTCGGTCGCCGCGAGCGGCGGCGGCGGCGCCGCGGCCGTCACCGTTCGTGTCTGGCTCGATGACGACCGCCTCCACGTCGCCGACGACGGGCCGGGCATGGACTCCGAAATCATCGAGCAGGCGCTCGATGCCGGATACAGCACCCAGAGTGACGGCACGGGCCTGGGCCTGTTCATCGTCAAGGAGATCGCCGAGGCCCACGACTGGACCGTCGAACTCGGGGAGAGCGAGGCCGGCGGATTGCTGGTCACCTTCCACGGTGTCGAGCGCGAGTAGTCGACGACAGGGAAGCTTTACCGCGCCGCCGTACCACCCGCCGGCATGGACCTCGACCTCGATGGGAACGCAGCGCTGGTGACCGCGGGCAGCGCGGGCCTCGGCCGTGCGAGCGCCCTCGCTCTCGCGGCGGCGGGCGCGGACGTGGCGGTCTGTGGCCGGACGCCGGAGCACCTCGACGAGGCCAGCGAGCAGTTGCGGGCCGTCGGGTCCGGCGACGTGCTCGTGGTGGAAGCCGACATCACCGAGAAGGAGGCCGTCGAGGGGTTCGTCGAGCGCACCGTCGAGGAGTTCGGGCGTCTCGACCACGTCGTGACCTCGGCCGGCGGCCCGCCGTCGGGGCCGTTCCTCGACACCGACGACGGCGACTGGTACCGCGCGTACGACCTGCTGGTCATGTCCGCGGTCTGGACGACGCGAGCGGCGTACCCGCATCTCGCCGACGCGGCCGGGGACGGCGACCGGGCAGGCGAGAACGGCGCCAGCACCATCGTCAACATCACCTCCCGCTCGGTGCAGGAGGTCATCGACGGGCTGGTCCTCTCGAACAGCGTCCGGCGGGCCGTCATCGGCCTGATGAAGACGCAGGCCCGCGAGTTCGCACCCGAGGTCCGGGTGAACGCGGTCCTCCCGGGCGCCCACGAGACGGACCGCATCGGTGACATCATCGAGCAGTCGGTCGAGCGTGGCGAGTTCGCCGACTACGACGAGGGCCGCGAGTCCTGGAACGAGGGCATCCCCCTCGAACGGATGGGGCGCCCGGAGGAACTGGGTGAGGCGGTCGCGTGGCTCTCCAGCCCCGCCTCCTCGTACGTGAACGGGACGGCCCTGCCCGTGGACGGTGGGGGCCTGCGGAGCGCGTAGCGACGGCGCGACACCCGGTGCGTTCGCTCGCAACCCGTCAGTCGGACGGGCGCGCGCTGGCGGCTGTGCCGCAGGCCAGCCGCCGCGCACGCGCGAGGGACGAGAAGCGAAGGCCGAGCGAAGCGAGGCCGAGCATCGCAGGCGGCTGGGGAGGCGTGAGGCCCACGGACCCGACTGACGCACTGCGGCCCTGGCGGAATCGAAGGTGAGCCGAGCGAAGCGAGTCCAGCGGAAGGCGAGCGCGCTCGACCCGTCCCCGGCGACGCAAGCACCGCAGCGACCGCAGGGAGCGAGGAGCACAGCGAGCCGCGGACGGTGAGTGGCGAAGCCGCGAACAACGTCAGTCGCAGCCCGCGCAGGCCGGAGGCCGAGCAGGAACGTCTGACGGTAGTCGAGAGCGTGAGGGCTTCGGAGGCGGACCGAAATTCACACTCACAACAACCACCGAACTCCCGCTACCGAACCCGTGGCCTTTTGCTGACCCACCCGCAATCCCCCACAACACGAAGCGATGGCCCGCTACCACATCGAGACGTACGGGTGTACGTCCAACCGGGGGGAGAGCCGCGAGATCGAGCGGCGGCTCCGCGACGCCGGCCACCACCCCGTCGACGGGCCGGACGAGGCCGACGTGGCCATCCTCAACACCTGTACGGTCGTCGAGAAGACGGAGCGGAACATGCTCCGGCGGGCCGAGGAACTCGAATCCGAGGTCGCGGACCTCATCGTCACCGGCTGCATGGCGCTCGCGCAGGGCGAGGAGTTCGCGGACGCCGATATCGACGCGCAGGTCCTCCACTGGGAGGAGGTCCCCGAAGCGGTCACGAACGGGGAGTGCCCGACGACGACGCCCGACGCCGAGCCCGTCCTCGACGGCGTCGTCGGCATCCTCCCCATCGCGCGGGGCTGCATGAGCAACTGCTCGTACTGCATCACGAAGTTCGCGACCGGACGCATCGACAGCCCGAGCGTCGCGGAGAACGTCCGCAAGGCGGAGGCACTGGTCCACGCCGGCGCGAAGGAGCTCCGTGTCACTGGCCAGGACACTGGCGTCTACGGCTGGGACGAGGACGAGCGCAAGCTCCCCGAACTCCTGGACCGTATCTGCGACATCGACGGCGAGTTCCGCGTCCGCGTGGGGATGGCCAACCCCGGCGGCGTCCACGGCATCCGGGAGGAGCTGGCCGACGTGTTCGCGCGCAACGAGAAGCTGTACGACTTCATCCACCTGCCCGTCCAGTCCGGAAGCGACGAGGTGCTGGAGGAGATGCGCCGCCAGCACCGCGTCGCGAAGTTCCGCGACATCGTCGAGACGTTCGACGACCGGCTCGACCACTGGACGCTCTCGACGGACTTCATCGTCGGCTTCCCGACCGAGGACGAGGCCGACCACGAGCAGTCGATGGAGTTGCTGCGGGAGGTGCGGCCCGAGAAGGTCAACGTCACCCGGTTCTCGAAGCGGCCGGGCACGGACGCCGCCGACCTGAAGGGCCTCGGCGGCACCGTCAAGAAGGAGCGCTCGAAGGCGATGAGCGAACTCAAGCGCGAGGTGGTGCTGGAGGCCCACCAGGAGATGGTCGGCGAGCGCCGGCGCGTCCTCTGTGTCGAGCAGGGGACCGGCGACTCCGTGAAGTGCCGGGACTCGGCCTACCGGCAGATCATCGTCCAGGGCGCCTCCGAACACGGCGTCGAACCCGGCGACTTCCTGGAGGTGGAGGTGACGGCCGCGGAGACGGTCTACTGCTTCGGCGAACCCGTCCGGTCGGCCGCCGACCGGTCCGATGGGGCACGGACGCCCGCGGACGACTGACGGATATCTCGCGAACCTCCGACATTACTCGGTAATCATCAGGACTCTCCGATAACAGCTCGTTCAAAGGCCTCTTTGTGCCTCCACGAAGCGTTTATCAGTGCCGAGCGGAGGCCTCACCATGCGAGAGGAGCCCCCCACGGACGCATCGACCGGCGACCGCTCGCGGCGCGCCGTCCTCGGCCTGACGGCCGGGGCGCTCGCCGGCGTCGCCGGCTGTATCGACCTCGGAAGCGGTTCCGACGACGAGCCGACCCCCGGCTCACCCACCGATACGCCGACCGACCGGCACACGCCGACCGGCAAGGGCCCGAACGGGTCACCGACGCCCGTCGATCCCGCGGACGTGACGCTGACCGGTACCTCGGTGCAGTCCTCGGCGCTGGGGCGGCACATCATGGGCGGGTTCCTCGACCTGCGCACGAGCGATGGCTGGCTGGTGTACGTCGCCATCGGGACCGACGAGCACACGCCCGAGGGGAACAGCCGCGCCTTCCAGAACGCCGAGGGGTATCCGGCGCGTGACGCCCTCCGGCTCGACGTACAGGCCGGCGACGTGGTGCAGACCTACGAGGAGTCACGCCGGCGAAACTACTCGCTCGTCGGCGACGCCGAACGTGCCTGGACGGCGTTCGAGGTGCCGGCCGATATCGACCCTGACGAGGCGACCCTGCGGTGGCCCGCGGAGGAGCGGACGCTCGGGCAGCTGCCCACGTCGGCACTGGAACGGCTCGGGAGCCAACCGCCCGCGTTCACGCTGGAGTCGTTCGTCGCGGGCGAACCCGGAACGACACCCGGCCCGACCCCGCACCAGTCGCCGACGCCGGACCACGACGACTTCCCCACCACGACCGTCGACTACGAACTCGTCGTCCGGAACGAGGGCGGTGCGGGTACCTTCCGCGGATTCCTGGACCACGAGACGCCGAAGGAGGAGTTCATCGCGGACTACAGCCAGGGTGGCGCTCGGCTGGCGACCGACTTCGCGGCCGGCGAGGAGCGGACGCTCACCGGCGAGTACACCCTCTACCACCGTGAGGACCAGGCCACCGTGCAGGTCCGGGTCGAGACCGCGGGCGGGAGTGCAACCTCCCGGGCTGCGACCGATAACTGACCTTCACGCCGCACCTGCCTCACAGCGCGATGCTCACGACCAGAATCAGCCCCAGCACCGACAGCATCGCCAGCGTCGTCCCGACCATCACGCGCTCGGCCAGCTGCGTTGGGTCACCCACGTCGTAGCGCACGCCGAGCCACTCCGTGCCGACGCGGACGAGCCGACCGCCGTCCAGCGGGTAGGCGGGGATGCAGTTGAACGCCGCGAGCTGGACGTTCAGCCAGACCAGCCAGAACAGGCCGTTGGCGACGGCGAAGCCGACATCGCCCAGCGCCGCGAGCGGCCCCGTCAGTTCGTACAGCGACCGTGCGGGACCGACGAACCCGGCGAAGTTGTAGCGTGCGAGGCCCGTCACGCCCGCGAGCGGCAGCAGGAGGAAGGCGAAGGCACGTCCCAGCGGTCCGTCCGCGCCCGCTGTCGGGATGCCGCCGCCCGCCAGCGCCCGGAGATACGTATTCGTGTCGTAGACGCCGACGCCGAAGTCCGAGACGACCAGCCCGGAGACGCCCGCCTCCGGGAGGACGCCGACGACGGGGTCGGAATCGCCGCCGAGTGTGACCGTCAGTTCACGACGGGCGCCGGCGTGCCGGGCGTCCCCCGAGGGGGCGTACGCCACGACTCGAATCTCGTCCCCCGGGTCCCGGTCCGCGAGCGCGTCCTCCAGCGCCGCCAGGTCGAGCGTCCGGTCGCCGTCCACCCGGACCAGGACGACTCGTTCCCCGGCCGGGAGGCCGGCCGCGGCCAGCGGCCCCCCCTCGACGACCTGCCCGGACAGCCCCATCGCCGCGATGACCGTCCGGGTGCGGTCGTCCCCGTAGCTCGGGGACGAGGGGTCGAAAGAGGGGTCGATGGTCCCGGGTCGGACACGGAGGGCGGCCACCTCGCGGGGCGCGAGCGCGTCGCGGAACGCGCGCTCGCTGGAGACGTTCGTGCCGTTGACCGCCGCCACCGTCTCCGGCGTCGTCAACGGCGCACCGTCGGCGGCCCGGACGACCGTCGGCTCCGGTCGCACCCGTGTCGGCGGGCCGTCGGCCCGCTCGACGCGGACCGTCCCGGAGGCGTTCGCCAGTGCGGCGTCCAGGTCCGCCGCCGACCGGACGGGCGTCCCGTCGACGCTCGTCAGCACGTCGCCCTGCTCGATACCGGCGTCCGCCGCGGGCGCGCCGGCGAAGGCGCCACCGACCGCGACGCCCGGGACGGGCTGGACGCTCCCGAGGACCGACAGCAGCGCGAGGAACGCGACGACAGCGAGGACGACGTTGTTGACCGGGCCGGCGGCGAACATCCGCGCCCAGCCGCCCAGGTTCGCGCGCTCGTCGCTGTCCTCGGCCGGGAGGACGTACGCGCCGGCCGGAATCACGCCGAGGAGGAACAGGCCGACGCTGTCGACCTCGATACCCTCGACGCGGCAGTAGATACCGTGTCCGCCCTCGTGGACGAGGAGCCCGACGAGGACGGCGAACAGGAGTTCCGGCGCGGCCGCGAGCGGCAGGAAGCGGTTGACACCCGGGATGACGAGGACGCTGCTCGCCGAGTCGATGGGCGAGGCCCCGGGGTCTGCGAGCGCGGCGGCCCCCGCGAGGAGGACGCCGACCGCCGCGAGGGCCATGGCGACCCCGACCCCGACGAGCCCGACGTTGCCGGCGCGCCGCCACGCGCGCCGTGGGCGGGCCAGCCGGGTCAGCAGCGCCCGCCCGCGGGTCGACGAGAGCGTGACGAACGGCCCCGTGACGCTGACGCTCTCGGGGAGCCGCCCCGTCCGGTCGAGGAGCTCGGCGACGGCCGCGAAGGCGACGACTGCGACCGCGAGGGGGAGGGCATCGACCATCGCGCGAACGCTCTCACCGGCTCGGCAAGAAGGGTCCGGGTTTCCCGAACGGGAGCGGGCTCGCAGGACGACAGAACGGGAACGGGGGAGAGCGGGACAAGGCGGAACGGGACAGCGGAACGGGGCGGCGCAGTGTCGGTCAGACCCGTTCGAGCCCGTCGAGCGTCTCGGTACCGTCGGGCGAGCGGCTGGCTCGGCCCGTCGCGTCGCACGCCGTGCAGCGGTACTCGACCCAGCGGCCGTCGGCCCGCCCCGGCTCCTCCACGTCCGAAGCCGTCACCGGCGTCACGGAGCCGCCACACGCACACCGGACCGGTCCGATCTCGGCGGCCCTCGCCCGGACCGCCACGGCGGCGTGGACCATCCACTCCCACGACCAGAACCGCGTGTTCCCGAGGACGTGCCAGTCGAGGACCCAGTCCAGCCAGCGCTCGAGGGCCCAGAGCGAGTCGGTACCAGCCACCGACAGGAACTCGTCGAGATCCTCGAAGTCCGTGGCCGTGTCGACGAATACCGGCGTGAACAGGTCGGACACGACCGCGTCCGGGGCCACACCGAGTCGGCGCAGCAGGTCGGGGTCGAACTCGACGAGCGCCGTCTCGACCCGCTCGCGCTCCTCGCGAAGCACCGCATCGACGTCACCGACGGACTCCTGTTCGGACGCCATCACCCGATTCGAGGGGCTCCGTCGGGTTGTGCTTTCCGTCCGGTCGGCGGTCCGCCGGCTCTTCGTCCGGACGGTCACTCGTCCGCCGTGGTCGGTTCACCGTCGGTGGCACCGCCGGGAGCCTCGCCCGCCAGCCGGTCCACGTCGGGGTCGTCCTTCCACTCGCCCAGCTCCTTCGGGTCGACGTGGACGAACACGTCGTCGACCTCCGGCAGGTCCCGGATGGCGCTCACCACGTCCGTCTCGATGTCGTGGGCCTCGTGGAGAGTTCGGTCGCCGGCAACCTCGATGTGGAGCGAGACATCCACCTCCGGACCGACGTAGTGGGCGATGACATCGTGGGCGCCCTCCACGTCGGGGTGGTCGAGCGCACGACGGACGATATCGGCCCGGAGGTCCTCGGGGGGGGCCCGGCCGACGAGGTAGGTGACGTTGTCCCGGACGATCTCGACGCCGGTGTAGGCGATGGCGGCGGCGACCACCAGTGCGGCCGCGGGGTCGAGCCACGGGTAGCCGATGCTCGCGCCGATGACGCCGAGCAGCGCCGCGCTGGCGGCGAGGATGTCGTTCCGGTTGTCGAGTGCGGTCGCACGGAGCGCGGGCGAGTGCCGGCGCCGGGCGACATCGAGGACGTACCGGTAGAGGCCGAACTTCACGACGGCCGAGAGCGCGAGCACGACCATCGCCGGCCCCCCGCCCGAGACGGCCGGCTCCCCGGAGAGCAGGGCCCCGATGGCGTTCCGCGCGACGGCCCCCGCGGCGATGAAGACTCCCAGCGCGACGACGAGCGAGACGAACGGCTCGATGCGCTCGTGGCCGTGCGGGTGTTCGAAGTCCGGCGGCTGGGTGGTGAGGTAGAGCCCACCCAGCACGACCACCGAGTAGAGGGCGTCGGCGAGGCTGTTGACGGCTTCGCCCCCGACGGCGAGGCTGCCGGTGAGGTACCAGACGGCGCCCTTCGCGACCGCGAGGACGAGGTTGGCGCCGAGGACGAGCAGGCCGACGCGGCGGAGCACGTCCCGCCGCCGCTCGCTCGCGGCCTCCTCGCCGGCCCGCCCACCGCTCCGCTGATGGGGACCGGGTTCGGGCGAGGTGCCGGACTCGGCGTCGGGCATCACCCGAGCGTGGACCCCCCGCGCACTAACCGCTGTCGGGTCCCAGCGAGGAGCCACTGGGGAGCCGGCAGGTCACCGGTGGAGGTCGAGCCGGACGGCCCGCTCCGGCCCGGGATTCTCGGCTCCGTCCTGTGCGGCGAACGCGTCGTGAAGCCGGTCGTACGTGTCCTCCAGCGCCTCGACGATGACCTTCGTGTCGGAGATGACGGGCATGAAGTTCGTGTCGCCGCTCCAGCGCGGGACGACGTGGGTGTGGAGGTGGTCCTCGATGGAGCCGCCCGCGGCGTCGCCGCCCAGGTTCTCGCCGGTGTTGACGCCGTCCGGGTGGAACGCTGTCTCCAGTGCATCCAGCGTCCGGGCCTTCAGTCGGGCGTGGTCGAGGAGCTGTTCGTCGGAGAGCGCCCCGTAGTCGCCGCCGTGCTCGAACGGGATGACCATCGCGTGGCCCGGGTTGTACGGGTAGTTGTTCAGCAGGACGAACGCGTGGGCCGACCGCGCGACGATTCGGGCCTCGCGGGCGTTCTCGCGCTCGGGGAGCCCACAGAACGGGCAGTCCATCTCGGGGTTCTGGTCGTCGGGGTCGCGCTCGACCCACTCGATGCGCCACGGGGCGAAGACCTGGTCCATGTCCCCCGGTGGGCCAGGAGGGGTATCAGTCTCCCGGCGCCCGCACTGCCGGTCACGGTCCACCCGGATGACCGGAAACCGGTCGGGTCCGGGGGCTACCCGAACGACGGGAGAGCGGGGCGACCCACCGCCCGAACGGCCGGGTCGGACAGGGACCCGACTGAACAGTCAGTTCCAATCTGGTACAAGAATCTACTGGCCGTTCAACGGTTTGAACGGTCGGAACGGAGCCGGGTGCGACGGCCAGAACGGTTATGCACCCGGAACTGACTAGTTTCGAGGTTACTCCACCACAGCAGTCGTGAACGGTCCGAACGACCCCCAACGGTCGGGGGTTCTTACGATGCTATCGCCCCTCGAAACTGGTGATGTCAGTGAACACCCGCTCCGATGACGGTGATATGGTGGAGCAGTGTGGAACCTGTGGCCGCGAGACCGCCCATCAGGTCTCGGTGGAGATCCGCACGGAGAGTACGAAGGCGGAGAACGCGGAGTTCTCGCGCGAGCCCTACCGGGTCGCCACGTGTGTCGTCTGCGGCGACGAGGACGCGGTGCGGATGAACAACGCGTAGGCGTAGCGACCGCCGCGACGCGACTGCGACGCGGACCTCCTGTGGCTCTGAGCGCAGCACCGGACTTGTCCGACCCAGCGGCGGCTCCGTGGCTCGGATACGTGCCCGGAGAGCTGATGACGCAGCGTTCGGTCGGCGGTCGCTACCGGGACCGGGTCGTGACCTCGCAGCCGTCCTCGGTGACGATGACGGTGTGCTCCTTCTGACTGACGAGGTACCCCTCCTGCTCCTTCAGGACGGGGTAGCCGTGGACGACGCCGTTCTGTTCGAGGCGTCGCAGCGCCATCTCGGCGCGGGAGGTCTCGAGCCAGCGCGTGGCAAAGGGGAGCGTCTTGAACTCGTCGACGATCTGCTCCAGGGCCTGTCGCGCCTGCCGGTTCCGGACGGAGGCCTCGCGCTCGAGTGCGTAGATCTCCTCCTCGCTCCCCTCCTTGACCTTCCCACTCCCGTCGGTGGCGAACGGCTCGATGGCGACCACGTCGCCCGCTTCGAGCGTCGCGCCCTGCGAGACCGCCCGGTTCGGGATGTTGGGGCTGGTGTGCTGTTCCCAGTGGCCCAGGCCGTGACCGGTGAGGTTGACGACGGGGTTGAACCCGTAGCCCTCGATGACGTCCTCGACCTCGGCACCGATATCGCCGGTGGAGACGCCGGCCTCGACGACATCGAGTGCGGCTTCGAGCGCCTGCTCCGACGCCTCGGCGAGTTCGGGGTTCCCGGAGAGGTCCACCGTGACGGCGGTGTCGGCCAGCCAGCCGTCGACGTGGACGCCGATGTCGAGGTTGACCATCTCCTCGCCGAACGTCGACTCGTCGTCGACCGACGGAGTCGCGTGGGCGGCCTCCTCGTCGATGCTGATGTTGACCGGGAAGGCCGGCTCCCCACCGAGTTCGCGGATGCGGTCCTCGGCCCACTCCGCGATCTCGAGGTGGCTCGCGCCGACCTCGACCTTCTCGGCTGCCTCGTCGCGCACCTCGGCGAGTATCTCTCCCGCCTCGCGGTGCTTCTCGTACTTCTCGTCGTCGAGCGCACTCATGGGTCCGGATTCGCCGGAACCCCTCAAAGGGATTGCGCTCGCCGGAACCACCGAAGCGCGGCCGACGGGCGGTCCGGGTCGGGACATCGGGGGCGACGACCTGCCGGATGTGGCGACCTGTCGGATGGAACGACCTGCATCGTTGCGACCGTGCGCTGGGCCGGGCGAGAGCACGCGGAATAGGTATGTTACCCGTCACCTCTATAGATTATTCGGCCAATTACACGATTATGTAGCGAAATTATATATTTCCGCCGGCCGTCGGGTGTGCATGGACGATGCCTCGACACCGACGCCGGAGGCAGCCGACGGACCACCCGTGATGACAGGATCAGAGACGCAGGAGGCCCACATCACGTGTGGCGACCTCGACCCCGCAGTTGCCCCGTACCATCTCCGCCTCGACGACGAGGCCTACGACGACATCTACCTCATCGGTGACGTCCACGGCTGCCTCGCCGAGCTGGAAGCACTCCTCGCGGCCATCGACCCCGGCCCGAACGACCTGCTGCTGTTCGTCGGCGACCTCGTCCGCAAGGGTCCCGACAGCGATGGCGTCCTGGACTACGTCCGACAGCTCCCGAACGCCTACAGCGTCCGGGGCAACAACGAGGACAAGCTCATACAGGGCCGGAAGACGCTGGACGCGCTGGACGACGCGGATGTCGACGGCTACCTCGCCTCGCTCCCGGTCGTCATCAGTTTCGGCGACGCGATGGTGGTCCACGGCGGCGTCGACCCCCGCCGCGACCTCGCCGAGCACGGGCTCCAGGACCTGCTCACCTTCCGCGCCGTCCCGCCGGAGAACGGCTACGACGGCCCGTTCTGGTGGGAGACGTACGAGGGGCCGACGACGGTGTTCTTCGGCCACACGGTCCTCGAGGGACCGGTCGTGACCGAGTACGCCGTCGGCCTCGATACCGGCTGTGTGTACGGCGGCCAGCTGACTGCCTACAACTACCGGACCGGCGAGTTCCACAGCGTCGAGGCGTTCGACACCTACCAGCATCGCCCGGACCGCAAGTTCCTCGACCCGGCCGACCCCGCCATCTCGGAGTGACCGACCCGAGTCACCGGCCCGGGTCGCTCCCGCGGCCCGGCCATCCGACCCGAACCGTTTTGCGCCGGTGCACGGTGCGTCCCCTATGAGCGAGCAGGAGCCCTCCGGGACCGGAGACGAGGACCCTGGCGGAACGACCGACCCGCCGGACCCGCCGGATGCGTCGGCTACAGAGCGCGAGGCCGAGACGGCGGAGGCCGTCGACGACCCGACGCCGGTTACGGCGGCGCAGACGGACGCCGACGGCGACGATTCGCCCTCCGGCCTCGCACGGTACGGGGGTGCCGTGCCGGAGCCACCCGACGACGGCGACGTGGACCTCTCGGACCCGGCCTACTACCTCAACCGCGAGCTCTCGGAGCTGACCTTCCACGCGCGGGTGTTGAACGAGGCGCTCGACGACCGCAACCCGCCGCTGGAGCGCGCGAAGTTCCTCACCATCATCACCCGCAACATAGACGAGTTCTTCATGAAGCGGGTCGGCGGGCTGAAGGAACAGCTCGACGCCGGCGTCGCCGAGACGTTCCCGGACGGACGAACCCCACGCGAGACGTGGCTCGACGCGCTCTCGACCGCACGCGACCTGTCGGCGGCGGCCGCCCGGTGCTGGCGCGAGGACCTCCGTGACACGCTGGCCGAGGCCGGCGTCCACGTCCACGACCACGACGACCTCGACGCCGACGAGCGGGCCGCCCTGCGGTCGTACTTCGAGGCGGCCGT
Organism: Haloglomus halophilum; assembly: GCF_024298885.1. Classification (GTDB taxonomy): domain Archaea; phylum Halobacteriota; class Halobacteria; order Halobacteriales; family Haloarculaceae; genus Haloglomus; species Haloglomus halophilum. The sequence goes on along the minus strand of NZ_CP101166.1, from coordinate 3,379,098 downwards.
CCTGCCGACGCTGACGCCGCTCACCTACGACGCCAGCAAGTCGTTTCCGTTCCTCTCGAACCTCTCGCTCTCGCTCGCCGTGCGCACGCGCGCTGGCGACGGCGACCCGCGGTTCTCCCGGGTGAAGATTCCCGAGAACCGGCCCCGTCTGGTCGACCTCGACGACGTGCTGGCGACCCACGGTGAGGACACGGCCGACGCGGGGCCGACGGACGGAACGACCATCCACCAGCCGGCGCGGTTCGTCCCGCTGGAGCAGGTCGTCGCGGCGAACCTCGACCTGCTGTTCCCGAACGTGGCGGTCCTGGATGCGGCCCCGTTCCGGGTGACCCGGAACGCGGAGGTCCGGCGCAACGAGGACGTGGCCGAGGGACTCATCGGGAGCATCGAGGGCATCCTCCGAGACCGCCGGTTCGCGACCGTCGTCCGGCTGGAGGTGGACGCCCGGATGGACGAGGCGACGCGTCGGCTCCTGCTCGACCAGCTCGGCCTGGAGAAGCGCGAACTGTTCGAGCGCGAGGGGCCGCTCGACCTGCGGGACCTGTCACGGCTCACGGACCTCGACCGGCCGGACCTCGCACTGCCGGGCTGGCAGCCACAGCCCCACCCTCGTTTCGCTGACCGCGAGGGCCCGGAGCTGTTCGCCGCCATCCGGCAGGGCGATGTCCTCGCCCACCACCCGTACCACTCGTTCGAGGGGACCGTCCAGGCGTTCCTGGGGGCCGCGGCGCGCGACGAGGACGTGCTGGCCATCAAATGTGCCATCTACCGCACCGCCCACGACTCGAAGGTCATCGAGTCGCTCATCGAGGCCGCGCGCAACGGCAAGCAGGTCGCGGTGATGGTCGAGTTGAAGGCCCGCTTCGACGAGGCGAACAACCTCCGCTGGGTCCGCCGGCTGGAGGAGGAGGGCGTCCACGTCGCCTACGGGACGATGGGGCTGAAGGCCCACGCGAAGTGCGCGCTCGTGGTCCGTGACGAGGGGACCGACGGCGAGCGCGGGACCGAGGCGACCGGCGACGGCCCGGCCGCGAACCGGGGCGTCCGGCTCTACTCCCACGTCGGCACGGGCAACTACCACGCGGGGACGGCGAAGCTGTACGCCGACCTCGGGCTCCTCACGGCGGACCGCCGCGTCGGCAACGACCTCGTCCGGCTGTTCAACTTCTTCACGGGCCACTCCCGCGAGAACGACTACGAGCGCCTGCTCGTCGCGCCGACGGGCCTGCGCGACCGTGTCACGGACCTCATCCGAGCGGAGGCCGCGGCCGCCCGCGACGGGGAGGACGCCCGTATCGTCGCGAAGCTCAACGCACTGGAGGACCCCGCCATCGTCCGCGAGCTGTACGAGGCGTCGATGGCCGGGGTCGACATCGACCTCGTCGTCCGGGGCATCTGCCGGCTCCGGCCCGGTATCGAGGGCGTCAGCGAGAGCGTCACCGTCCGCTCCGTGGTCGGGCGATTCCTCGAACACGCGCGTATCTACCACTTCGCCAACGCCGACACTCCGTTCTACATCGGGAGCGCCGACTGGATGACCCGCAACCTCGACCGCCGGGTCGAAGCGGTCGTCCCCGTCGAGGAGCCGGCACACTGCCGCGAACTCGCGTCCATCCTCGACCTCCAGCTGGCCGACAACCGACGTGCCTGGGAGATGGCCGCGGACGGAACCTACCGACAGCAGCGACCGGACGGCGCGACGGTGGACACGCACGCGACGCTGATGGAGCGTGCGACCGAGGGCACCGCCATCGGGGACGGGACGGGGTTCGAGACGGTGCCACGGGACCTCCGGGACGCGCTCGACGACTGACCGCACGGCCCCGAGGAGTGTCCGGACGCAGTCACCCGTACGCCGCCGGTGGGGAACCACTATCCCGCCGCCGACCGGATGCCGGATATGAGCGATTCCGACGCGGAGCGCGGACCGATGGCGGCGGCGGCGCGGACGGCCGTCCGACAGTGTCTGGAACTGCAGCCGGGCGAGTCGCTGGTCGTCGTCACCGACGAGAAGCGGGCGGTCATCGGTGAGGAGTGCTACCTCGCGGGCAGCGAGGTGACCGACGACGTGTCGCTGGTCACCTACCCCGTCGGGAGCCAGCACGGCGAGGAGCCGACCACGGGCGTGGCCGCGGCGATGACGGGCTGTGATGCCTTCCTCGCGCCGACCTCGAAGAGCATCAGCCACACGAGCGCACGGAAGGAGGCCTGCGAGGGCGGCGCACGAGGGGCGACCCTCCCCGGCATCACCCGCGAGGTGTTCGAGACGGGCCTGGCTGCCGACTACGAGGCCATCGCCGCGGAGTGCGACCGGATGCTGACGAAGGTGGCCGACGCCGACGAGGTCCGCGTGACGACGGACCTCGGGACGGACATCACGTTCCGTCCCGGGAGCCGTGAGTGGCTGGCCGACACGGGCGACATCGCCGAGGCGGGTGCCTTCTCGAACCTCCCGGCGGGCGAGGTGTTCATCGCGCCCGAGACCGCCGACGGTCGGTTCGTCGTCGACGGGACGATGGACCCCCACGGCCTGCTCGACGAGGGACAGACCCTCACCTTCGAGGTGGAGGACGGGCAGGTGACGGCCATCGACGACGAGGTGATGCGCGAGGAGTTCGAGCGCGCGGCCGAAACTGCCGGCGACGCGGCCTACAACCTCGCGGAGCTGGGTATCGGGACCAACACCGCCGTCACCGAACTCGTCGGAAGCGTCCTGCTCGACGAGAAGGCCGCCGGCACCGTCCACATCGCCGTCGGCGACGACTCCGGAATCGGCGGCGAGACGGAGGCACCCATCCACCAGGACGGCATCATCCGCGACCCGACCGTCGAGGTGGACGGCGAGGTCATCGAGCTTCCCGACGGCGTCTGACCCGGAGGGTGGGAATCACCACGGAAGGCTATGAGCACCCGTGTCGAAGCCGCGGGTATGACTGTCATGGTCGCGTACGATGGGTCGGACCTGTCACGAGCCGCACTCCGACGAGGTGTCGAACTGGGAGACGCGCTCGGCCAGCAGGTCGTCGCGGTCAGCGTCGTCCCCGACGATTCGCTGTACGCCAGGGAGCAGGGCTGGGTGTCACGAGAGACCGAGTACGTGCCGAGCGAGTGGGCCGAGCGGTTCGCCACCGAGGTCGAGCAGCTCGCGCCGGACGCGGAGTTCCGGCTCGAAACGCTCGACGACGCGCATCCACGGGACATCGCGAAGCAGCTCCGGCGGGCCGCGTACGACCTCGACGCGGAAGTGGTCGTCCTCGGGAGCGACAACGCCGGCCGTATCGTCTCGCCGGTCAGCAGCGTGGGGGACACGGTCGTCTCGAGCCCGATCTACGACGTGTACATCGTCAGGAGCGTCGACTGACTAGCCACCTGCGTCGGCCGTCGTAGCGAGTCGATCCAGTGCCGCGACGACGGCCTGCGGGTCCGAGAGGTCGGCCGGGTCCAGCGTCCGGGCCGGCCGCCAGCCCCGCCGCTCGATACTGATGGCCGCGTCGGTGTGACGGACCCCCGTCACGTCGGCGGCCGGGAGCAGGTAGCGGACCTGCGGGTTGCCGTACACCAGCGTTCCGTCCCCGAGCCAGTACTGTGTCCGGTTGGCGCCCTGCGCAGCGAGCGCGAATCCGATGCCGAGCACACCGATGAACGACCAGTCCCGGGTCCAGAGCATCACGCCGAGGACGACCACCACGAACAGCCCCCCGGCAGTGTACCACGCGACCCGGCGTCGCTTCGCCGGGCGGGCGCGCCACGTGACCACCCCGCCACCGTCGAGGCGCGCCCTCGCCTCGGCGTTCCGCGCCATCACCCGGACGAACCAGCCCAGCGTCGCGACGGCGCCGCCACCGAGGAGCAGGGCTGCGGCCGCCCCAACGTTCTGGGTCCCCACAGCCACGCCGATCCCGACGAGCGCGAGGCCACCCAGCGCCGGGAGCCACGATCGGCCAGCCGCGTAGAGCGGCCGGGGATGAAGCCACCGGGGAACCCCGAGCCAGCCGAGGACGGCCGCGGCGAGTACCGTCCCACCGAGCCAGGAACCCACAGCGCCGACGGCGACGAGGCCGGCCGTCACGCCGACGACGACGAGCGACGCTACCACGACGGCCGCAGTGCCGGTGGCGAGATAGAGTGCGAGGACCAGCCGGTAGGTGAGACCGGCGGCGTCGGTGGAGGACACGGTCGAGAACGCGTGGCGTCGGATGATAAGCCTTGTCGGCCGGCCGGTATCGACGCGGGTTGGGCCGCGGTGGCGGGTGGTGACCGTGGGCTTTTGCCGGGTGCTGTCGTCGGGCAGCGTATGGATACGGACACCGGACGCGCCGCCGGGACCGACGACGGGGATGGGCGGCCGGTCGTGGCGCTCGTGATGGCCGGTGGAACGGGAACCAGACTGTATCCGGCGAGTCGACCGGGGCGGGAGAAGCAGTTCCTCGACTTCGGGACCGGCCGTTCGCTGCTCGCCCGTACCGTCGAGCGCGCCGCCTTCGCCGACCGGACGTTCGTCCTCGCCTCGCCCGCGACGGCCGAGCGTGCCCGCGAGGCCGTCACGGAGCTCGACCACGAGGCGACAGTCCTCGTCGAACCCGCCGCGCGCGACACGGGCCCCGCGCTCGTCTACGCCGCCCACCGCGTCCGCGAGGCCATCGGCGACTGCGTGCTCTGCTGTCTCCCCAGCGACCACCACGTCGGCGACGGGTTCGCCGCGACGATGGAGCGGGCAGCCGGCGTGGCCGTCGATACCGGTGGGCTGGTCCTGCTCGGTATCGAACCCGACAGCGCCGCGACGGGCTACGGCTACCTGAAACCGGGCGAGGCGCGGACGCTCGACAGTGTCGAGGAGGACGGCGCCCGCTACCACGCGGTCGAGAAGTTCTACGAGAAGCCCGATGTCGGCGCGGCCGCGCGCTACCGGCAGTCGGGCTACCTCTGGAACGCCGGCACGTTCGCGTGGACGCCCGGGGCGCTTCTCGACGCGGCGCGCGATTCCCCCTTGTCGAGGCTGGTGGAGGCCTGCGACGACGGCGTCCCCGAGGCCGGGTACGAGGACGTCGAGGACGTGAGCATCGACTACGCGGTGCTGGAGCGCCACGGCGGCGCGGGCGGTGGTGCTGGCGACGACGGCGACGACGACGGCGACGCCCACGAGGTGTTCGTCGTCCCGGCCGACTTCGACTGGGACGACCTCGGGACCTGGGACGCGCTCGACTCGCTGCTCGGACGGGACGCCGACGACAACGTCGCCGCCGGGGAGGGCCGGTCGCTGGCCATCGACAGCGAGGGCTGTACGCTGGCGACCGGGCCCGAATCGCACGTCACGGTCGTCGACGCCGAGGACCTCGTGGTGGCGACCTACGACGGCCGGACGCTGGTGGTCCCGGAACGGCGGGCTGACCGGGTCCGCGAGGTCGTGGACGCGCTTCGGGAACGGGGCGAGTATCCCGGATGATATCGGAGCGGTCGACGGGACGGCCGTGTTCGGCTACGACCTTCGGTCCCGATCAGGAGAACAGCAACTGCAGTTCGGGATACTGCCACAGCACGAATGCACCCACCGCCACGGCGACCAGCGCCACGAGAACCGCCCGGACGTACCACGGCGTCCCCGAGGGTCCCAGCAGGTAGCGGGGAATGCTGTGCATGTCTCCGGCCGGGGCACCGAGCACCCTGAATCCACCGGCGTGGCCACCCACTACAGCCGGGCGCCGGCCTGGGGAGCGAACTAGCCCGCCGTTGCCGGCTGTCCCGTCCCAGCCATCATTATCGGTATATCTCGCATACATTCCGACAAATGGCACCCTTAGATATGATGAATCCATGACAGTATGGAAATGCTCTGGCGTATCGGATAAACGACCGATGTAGGGCGCGCCGACCGCGGTCTGCGGCCACTCGGCGCCGGACTGTGCGCCAGCCCTGCCCGGAACGCACCACCTAAATGCGACCACCTCCCACACCGATTCAATGAACGGCAACGAGTTCGGGCGGCTCTTCCGGTTCACGACGTTCGGCGAGAGCCACGGCGAGGCGATGGGTTGTACGGTCTCGGGCTGTCCGGCGGGTGTCGAGCTGGACGAGGAGACGATCCAGCGCGAGCTCGACCGGCGCAAGCCCGGACAGTCGATGATAACGACATCGCGGGGCGAACCCGACGAGGTGTCCATCAAGTCCGGCGTGCAGGACGGCTACACCACCGGCACGCCCATCGGGATGGTCATCCAGAACAAGGACGCGCGCTCGGGCAAGTACGAGCCGTTCGTCACGGCCCCCCGGCCCTCGCATGGCGACTACACCTACTCCGCGAAGTTCGGCACCCGCAACTGGGGTGGCGGCGGGCGCTCCTCGGCGCGGGAGACGGTGAACTGGGTGGCCGCGGGCGCGGTCGCGAAGGCCGTCCTCGCGGCGAGCGAACACGACGTGCAGATCAAAGCCCACGTCAACCAGATCGGCGACATCGAGGCCCCCGAGGTCACCTTCGAGGAGATGCTCGAACACTCCGAGGAGAACGAGGTGCGCTGTGCGGACCCGGAGACGGCCGAGGAGATGCGCGACGCCATCGACCGCTACCAGGAGGAGGGCGACTCCATCGGCGGTTCCATCTACTTCGAGGCCCGCGGCGTGCCTCGCGGGCTGGGCGCCCCGCGGTTCGACGCGTTCCCCGCGCGCCTCGGCCAGGCGATGATGGCCATCCCCGCGACCACGGCGTTCGAGTTCGGCCTCGGCCGTGAGGCCCGCTCCGTGCGCGGCATCGACCGCAACGAGGACTGGACCCGGATGGGTGACGCGGACGCCCCCGACGCCGACGCCGTCGTGGCCGACGAGGGGGACCCAGTCCCCGTCGGCAACGACCACGGCGGCCTGCAGGGCGGTATCACGACGGGCGAGCCCATCTACGGCGAGGTGACGTGGCACGCCCCGACGAGCATCCCGAAGGAGCAGACCACCTACGACTGGGAGACCGAGGAGCACAAGCAGGTACAGGTCGTCGGGCGCCACGACCCGTCGCTCCCGCCGCGGGCCGTGCCCGTCGTCGAGGCGATGCTCTACTGCACCGTCCTCGACTACATGCTGCTGGGTGGCCGTATCAACCCCGACCGCGTCGACGGCAAGCCCGGTGAGTACGACACCGACTACCACCCCCCCTCGCCGCAGAACGACCCCGACGACGCCGACACCGCGGCGACGCCCGTCGACCGCGACGACTGACCAGCTCCGTCGCCTGTCCGGCCGTCTCTTCCGTCACCTACTCGGCCGCCTATTCCGTCACCTGTCCGGCCGCTGGGTGCTCCCGACGGTGACGCGGAAGTCGCCGTCGCCGAACCGGAAGCGTCGGCCACCGGTCCGGAACGCCACGCGCCGGAGCGCTCGCCGCGTCACGTCGTCGTTCGTCCGGAGCCGGACCTGGTCGGTCCCCTCGACGAACGGGAGCGTGTTCCGGAGCCCCCGCGAGCGCATCGCCTGTTCCGGCAGGAGGCGGGGGAGGCCGCCATCCACCGCCGTCACCGTCGGCCGTGGCGTGGCCGTCCGGTCGCCGAGCGGGAGCCGGTCGAGGACCAGCGTCCGCGGCTCGTCGTCGGCGTCGTCGCGCGGCGGGTCGGCCTCGACCACGACCCGTTCGCCGTCACGGGTCACCGTGGCGTCGGCGGTCGGCCGGACGGTCAGCTCCGGGGCGACCAGCTCGACCAGCGCGGCCGGGCGGTCCTCGTCGTCGGTCGACCCCGCCGCGATGCCGTAGCGGCCGCCGCCGAGGAAGCCCAGCCGGTGGTCGAGTGGACCCAGCTCCCCGGGGACATCGGCCGCCGGGCCGTGAGCCAGCCCGAACCGCCACCGGTGGCGGCCACCGGGCGGGACGAACCGTGTGGCACCGTTCGTGAACAGGGGCCCCAGTTCGTACCAGTCACCGTCGACGAGCCGGTGGACGGACCAGTCGTTCGCGCGGACGGCCTCGCGGGAGTGGTTGACCAGCGTCAGCGTGACGGTGGCGGGTGGCTCGACCCGCTCGACGGTCGGTCGGAGGGAGACGGACGCTCGCGGGGAGAGCTCGTGGTACCAGAGCGTCGCCCGGCCCTGTGGCAGCTGCGGGACGGTCACGTCGAAGCGGGAGTCGGCCGTCGGCCCCGGTGTCTCGCGGTCCCACGCCGACAGCGAGATGCCGCCGAGGGGGGCCGCGTCGCCGACGTACCGGCCGGCCAGCGGCGCGGTCGCTGCCGGCCCGGCGACCAGGCGGAACTCCCCCACGAGCGTCCCGTCGACGGGGACCTGACCCTGGTCCGGGAGCCAGTCACGGGGCGGCCCGGCCAGCCGCCAGAACCGGCCGCCCGACCCGCCCGCCAGTTCCACGTCGGGGACGTGCTCGGCGAAGGACGACCCCGGGGCCGGGACGAGATAACACGCCCGTGCGGCGGCCGTGGACTCCATCGCGGGCCCGGCCTGCCGGGTCAGCCGGGCCCGAGGGACGAACGGTGGGAAGTCGAACGCGACCGCGGTCGGTGCCGTCGCGCGCGGACGGAGGGCGGCACGGAGCCGGGCGGGTTCCTCGGCCGTCGACTCGCGGACGAACCGCAGCCGGACTGCGAGGCCCGCCTGACCGTACCCCGGCGGGTGGAGCGCGAGGGTCCTGCCCGTGAGCGCGTCGAACCCGAACGCGGCGTCCGCGAGGTCGAACTCGCGGTTGAACGGGTCGGGCGTCGAGCGCAGCGTCCCGGTGGGGACCGGCGCCGGGGTCAGCGTCGTCCCCGACTCGTCGCTCGAGAGCCCGGAGCAGCCCGCCAGCCCGGCGAGCCCGGCAAGGAGAGCGCGTCGTCGCACGGTCGTGACTCCGCACGGACGGGACAAGTCTCTTCAGGTGTCACGGGCCGTCGGTCGACCCGACATGGGGAGACAGCCTGGTCCCACCGCGGCGAACCACCACGGACGGCGACGGACTGCCCGGCAGCGGCAGACAACCGGCAGCGAACCGCCTGCGCTCACCCGTCTTCGTCGGTATCTGCCGAGGTAGCCTCGGCCGCTTCGGAGCCTGCCCCGTCGAACTCAGACCGCAACAGCCCGTAGATGGCGATATCGTGGTAGTCGCCCTCTCGGTAGTAGCCCTCCCGGCGACGCCCTTCCCGCGTGAAGCCGGCCTTCTCGACCACCCGCCGGCTGGCCTCGTTGTCGGCCCGGATTCGAGCGACGGCCGAGTTGGCGTTGAGGGTCTCGAACGCGAACCGGACCAGCGTCCGGACGGCGTCGGTGGCGTACCCCTTGCCCTGCCCGGACGGGAGGACGTAGTAGGCCACCTCGGCGACCCGGGCACGGTCGTCGGTCATGGTCACGCCGGCCCATCCCAGCGGCTCGCCTTCCGCCCGGATAACACACAGGGCGCCGTCGCGGTCATCGGCCCGTCGCTCCCGGATGCGCTCGCGGGCCTCCCCGGTCGTCAGGCCAGCCTCGTACGCACCAGTCACGCGCATCGCAGGCTGATTGCGCGACGCCCGGTAGACGGCGACGTGGTCGTCGTCGTCCGGGTCGAGCGGTTCCAGGTCGACGGTGTCGCCCGAGAGGAAGGGCATGGTGGTCGCTAGAGGGGTCGGGCCATAACTCTGGTCGGGGGGGCGTGGGGGCCGTGCGGCCAGGGGAGCGTCGGGGCGTCGTCGGACTCCACGTTCCCACACGGACATCCACCGTCAGATATGTTTCTCTCGGTAGTCGTTGGGGATTATTTATCCGTGGGTGGGCGCTATCTGCCCGTGAACGCGCAGGCGTCGCCGCCGAGTTCCGAACACGTATGCTGGACCCCCATCCGCTGGACAGCCCCCCGACGGGGGAGGCCGAAACCCCCTCGCTCGTCCTGGTGGTCGATCCGAACGACCCGACCACGAGCCGGATCGTATCGGCGCTCGAGGAGGCCGACATCCCGACGGTGGAGACCGTCGACACCGCCCATGCCGCCAGGGAGCACCTCGAACGCCAGCCGGTCGAGTGTGTCGTCAGCGAGGCGACGCTCCCGGACGGGACCGGGCTGGGCCTCTACGAGTGGCTCCAGGAGGACCGGCCGGACCTCCCCTTCGTCGTCCACACGGCCGACGGGAGCGAGGCCGTGGCCAGCGATGCACTCTCGGCGGGCGTGACCGAGTACATCTCCAAGGAGCGCGATGGGTCGCTCCAGCAGCTCGTCGACACGGTCGAAACGGTCCTGCGGCGGCGCAACGCGACGCGAGCACTCACCACCGCCGAGGCCGACGAGTTCCGGGCTCTCGTCGACGGAATCAGGGACCACGCGATATTCCTGCTCGATCCGGAGGGGTACGTGACATCCTGGAACCGGGGGGCCCACAATCTGAAGGGCTACCGCCGGGAGGAGATCCTCGGAGCCCACGTCTCCACGTTCTACCCCGAGGCGGCCACCGAGCGCAACAGACCCACGAACCTGCTCGCGGAGGCCCGGACCCACGGGCGCGTCACGGACGAGGGCTGGCGCGTCAGGAAGGACGGGTCGCAGTTCTGGGCGAGTGTCGTCATCAGGGCACTCCGTGACGACGACGGGGCGGTCCGGGGGTTCGCGAAGTTCACCCGCGACCTCACCGAACAGCGCGAGCGCGAGCGACAGCTCCGCGAACAACACCACCTGACCGAGCGCATCCTCGACGCGGTGCCCGTCGCCGTGGCGGTTCACTCACCCGAGGGGGACCGCCTCCGGGCGAACGACCGTGCGACGGAGCTCCTCGACGCCCTCGGTATCGACGGCCACGACGCCACCGGGGGCCCGACGGCCACCATCCGCGACGCGACCGGAGAGCCGCTCGACCCCGGAGCGTTCCCGACCCAGCGCGTCATCGCGACGGGCGAACCGGTCATGGATCGTGAACTCGCCGTCGAACGCCCCGACGGCACCCGCCAGTGGCTCTCGGTCAGCTCGGTGCCGATGGCCGACCGGCGGGACCAGATGGAGCGGATCATCACGGCCGGACGCGACATCACGCCGCTCAAACGGCGCGAACGGGAGCTCGAGGAGACCCGGGTGGAACTCGAGGAGACCATCACGCAGCTCGAGGCGGCGAATCAGGAACTCGAACGGACCGAGAACCGGTTCGAGGCGCTGACGAAGAACTCCTCGGTGGCCGTCGTCACCATCGACGGCGACAGCACGATCCGCTTCGCGAACGACACCATCGAGGAGATATTCGGCTACGAGCCGGAGACGCTGGTCGGGACCTCGCTGACGCGAATCATCCCCGACCGGCTCGTCCCGGACCACCTCCAGGCACTCGACCGGTACCAGACGGACGGAACTCGGCACCTCGACTGGGACTGGATCGAGGTTCCCGGCGAACACCGGGACGGCCACGAGGTGCAGCTGGGCCTCTCCTTCGGCGAGACCAGGGTCGACGGTGACCACCTCTTCACGGCCGTCATCCGCGACATCACCGAGCAGAAGGAACGACAGCAGGAACTCGAGGAGCGCCGCGAGGAGCTGAGTGAACTCGTCGAGGAGCTCGAGCGGTCGAACGCGGAGCTGGAGCAGTTCGCCTACGCGGTCTCGCACGACATGAAGGAGCCACTCCGGATGATATCGAGCTACCTCGACCTGCTGGAACGCCGCTATGCGGGCGAACTGGACGAGGACGCGACGGAGTTCATCCAGTTCGCCGTCGACGGCGCCGACCGGATGCAGCGGATGATCGACGAGATCCTCGAGTTCTCGCGGGTCGACCTCGACGAGTCGGCCCACGAGCCGGTCGACTGCACCGCGGTGCTGGCGGAGGTCCGGGAGATGCTCGCCATCGAGGAAGCGGATGCCGAGGTGACCGCCGAGCCGCTCCCGACGGTCCGGGCGAACCGGACGCAACTGACCAAGCTGTTCCAGAACCTCGTCACCAACGCCATCAATCACAGCGAGGGCCACGTTGCGGTGGACATCAGGGCGGAGCGGGCAGGCGGGATGTGGCGCTTCGCGGTGGCCGACACCGGACCGGGAATCCCGGAGCAGCGCCAGGAACACATCTTCGACCTGTTCACGTCGGTCGGCGCCAGCGGCGGGTCGGGTGTCGGCCTCGCGCTCTGCCGGAAGATCGTCCAGCACCACGGCGGCGAGATCACCGTCGACTCCACCCTGGGCGAGGGGACCACGTTCAGCTTCACGCTCCCGGACGCCGGGGAACACGACACCGCTCCGGACGGCGGCTACCGGGAGCACGGCGACACGCCGGCCGACGACACGTGATCGGTCGCCCTAGTACTCCCGTTCGACGAGGTAGTCCGCGATGACGGCCAGCAGGGCCTTCGGCTCCCCCTCGGGGAGGGGTTCGAGGTTCGCCTTCCCGGAGGCGACGAGGTCCTGTGCGGTCTCGCGGGCGTACTGGATGGAGCCGGCGGCCTCCAGCGTCGCGACGGCCTCGTCGACCTGGGCCTCGGTCACCTCGTCCTCGTCGTCCGGGAGGAGGTTCTCCACGTCGACGCCCTGCTCGCGGGCGTGGAGGGTGACGAGTGTGCGCTTGCCCTCGACGAGGTCCGAGCCGCGCTGCTTGCCCAGCTGCTCGGATGGCGTGGTCAGGTCGAGCAGGTCGTCCTGGATCTGGAACGCACGGCCGACGTCGAGTCCGTAGCCAGCAAGCGACTCGACCGTCTCCTCATCGGCTCCGAGCAGGACCGCCGGAATCGCGGCCGCTGCGGCGTACAGCACGGCGGTCTTCAGTTCGACCATCTCCAGGTACTCGTCCGTGTCCACGTCCTCGCGGCCCTCGAACTCCACGTCGAAAGCCTGCCCTTCGCAGATCTCCGTGCAGGTCGTGGCGAGCCGGTCGAGCGCCTCCACGGAGCGCTCGGGTGGCGCGCCGGTCCGGAGCATGTACTCGAACGCCTTCGAGTAGAGCGTGTCACCGGCGAGGATGGCGGTCTCGAGGTCGAACTCCCGGTGGACGGCGGGCACGCCGCGCCGGAGGTCGTCGTCGTCCATGATGTCGTCGTGGATGAGCGTGAACGACTGGATGACCTCGATGGAGACGGCGGCGCTCATCACGTCCACGGGCTCGCCCCCCACGTCCGGGAAGGCCTCGTAGTCCTCGGCCATCGGCTCGGTACCGGTGACAGCCTCGGCGACGAGAAGCAGCATCGTCGGGCGGAGCCGCTTCCCGCCGGCATCGAGGAGATAGCGCGACGCCTCGTAGAGCCGTTCGGGCTCCGTCACGGGGAGTCGCTCGACGATGGCGTCGTTGACCAGCTCGCGGCGGTCGCGGATGGCCCGGTCCACATCCACGTCGCCGCCGCCTGCGTCCGGGTCGGTCATGGTGGTCGCTCAGCGCCGACACCCAAAAGCCCCGCGGGTCGCGACGCTATCGTGGCGCCGTGACCGAACCGGCGGCGGCCGCAGGGCTGGAGCGGGCCACGGGAGCGCGGGAAACCGGGCTGGGCAAGGGGTTACAGTGGGCCGGGAGCGAACGCGTACACGACGACGAAGAACACGAGCAGACCGAGCCCCGCGAGCAGCGGGGCGAACGGGACGGCAGCGCCGGCAGCCGCGCCGGCGACGAGGGTCCCGACGTACGCCAGTGTGGCGACGAAGACCGCACCGAGGGCGAGTTTGATGGCTGGACCGATGGCACCCGGGCGCGCCGGGCCGGTCGAACCGCGTCGTGAGCGGGGAGGTGTGCTCATGCATACCATAATGCAAGCTGAATATAAAAAGGGCAGGGCAGATAACGGCCCCCGATACGACTGCTGAACGTCCGGCGTCACCCAGCCCGTCGGGCGAGTGGAATATCGCAGGGCGCTCACGGGGGACGGGGTCCCGTACCCGGATTACTCGGTCAGCTGGATGGTGTTGCCGTTGGACGTGACGTGGAGGTCACGACCCAGCTTGTAGCCCTCGGACTTGCACAGGTCCGCGTACGGCGCGAAGCCCTTCATGTTCTGGTGGGCCGGGATGACGTTCTGGGGCTGGAGCGCGTCCAGCATCGCGTAGTGGCCCTCCTGGTTCAGGTGCCCAGAGACGTGGATGTCGTCGTAGATGCGCGCACCCTGCATCCGGAGGAGCTGCTCGGACTGGTAGCGCTGGCCCTCGTTGGTCGGCTCCGGGATGACCCGGGCCGAGAAGATGACCTTGTCACCCTGGTCCAGCTCGTAGGGCGTCTCGCCACGACCCATCCGGGTGAGCATCGCGCGCGGCTCGCCCTGGTGGCCCGTCACGACGGGCAGGTATTTCTCCTTGCCCTCGTTCATGATGCGCTTGAACGTGCGGTCCACGCTCTTGCGGTGGCCGTACATACCGACGTCGTCGAGGAAGTCGACGAAGCCGAGGCGCTCGGCGGTGCCGGAGTACTTCTCCATCGACCGGCCCAGCAGGACCGGCTGGCGCCCGATGTCGCGGGCGAACTCGACGAGGCTCTTCACGCGGGCGACGTGGCTCGAGAACGTGGTGGCGACGATGCCGCCGTCGTAGTCCTCGATGGAGGTCATCACGTCCTTGAGGTGGCGCCGGGCGACGGACTCGGAGGGCGTGCGGCCCTTCTTGCCCGCGTTGGTGCAGTCCTCGATGTACGCGAGGACGCCCTCGCCCTCGCGGCCGATCTCGCGGAACCGCTCCATGTCGATGGGGTCGCCGATGACCGGCGTGTGGTCCATCCGCTTGTCCAGCCCGTAGACCACGGCGCCCTCGGGCGTGTGGACGACGGGGTTGATGGCGTCGATGATGGAGTGGGTCACGTTGACGAACTCCAGGTCGACGTTGCCCGAATCCCCGATGGACATCGTCTCCCCGGCATCCATCTTGATGAGGTCGTTCTTGACGCCGAACTTCTCCTCGCTCTGGATCTGCTGTTTGACCAGCTCGATGGTGAACGGCGTCGCCACGATGGGCGCGTCGTATCGGTGGGCGAGCTTGGAGATGGCGCCGATGTGGTCGAGGTGGCCGTGCGTCGGCACGATGGCCTGCACGTCGCCCTCGATGTCGCTCATGACCCGGTCGTCCGGGATGGCCCCCATGTCGATGAGGTCCAGGCTGTGCATCCGCTCGGTCTCGACGTTGTCGTGGATGAGGACCTTCGACAGGTTGAGCCCCATGTCGAAGACGACGACGTCGTCGCCGGCCCGCACGGCAGTCATCTGCCGGCCGACCTCCTCGTAACCGCCGATTGTCGCGATTTCTACTTCCATTGTTCTATGCCGAGTGGCCGCCCCGGACGACGGGGGGACCGGCGAGAGCGCATGGCTGCGCGGCCGACGACGGGCGGACGTCCCGCGACCGCAGGGCCCGAACGCGGACCCGGAGGCCGGTCCAGCGACTCCAAGCGGAGCCGTGGCCGGGGCGTGCCGACCGTCGGCGGGTCGTCGGGCGGGCCCCGGTCGGCCCCGACTGGAGCCATCCCGGACCGTCCCGACGACGCTGCCGGTCGCCCCCCGTACGCGTTCCCGGGGCGACCGATGCTCGGTTACCTGCAACTCTGCAGCGCAGGCGTATAAGTTCGGGGGTTCGGCCGGTGAAGCAACGGACCAGTGGAGCAACGAGCCGGGGTCGGACGGCCGCTCCTCGCTCGTGCCGACACGCTTAGGCGATTCGCCGGTCCCCTTCGAGATATGTCAGCCGACCTCGCCGAGAAGACCGACCGCTACGAGCGACTGCTGGCCGAGGCCCTCGACGCCGCCGAGGCCGTCCCGCCGGCCGAGACGCCGCTCGCCGACGCCGCCGCGGAGTACGAGGAGATGGCCCGCTCGTATCTGGAGGACGGGCGCCACTTCCGCGAGGACGACGACCCCGTGAACGCGCTGGCGGCCTTCTCCTACGGGCACGCGTGGCTCGACGCGGGCGCCCGAATCGGGCTGTTCGACGTACCCGACGAGGGGCACCTGTTCACGGTCTGACCCCCGGACCGCCGGGTGGCGTGGGGACGGACCCGACCCTCGTCGGGGCGCCGGCAACCAGACACGAAATTGGGTGAGAGTGTGGGCCGAGGGGGGCTGAAAGTCGGAATATCGCTTTACAGTGGCTCCGTGACGTACAGGTGTATGCATCGACGGATATCCGTGCTGATGATCGCCGCGGCACTCGTCCTCTCCGGGATGACGATGGGTGTCGGGGCGGTCGGCGCGACAGCGACCGACGCCGATTCGGGCAGTTCATCGGCAGTATCGACCACGACTGATTCGGCCGCGCTCTCGCACGTCGCGAGCGCGACACTGGACAACCAGACCAGTGGCGGCACCACCGTCACGGTCCAGCAGGTCTACGTCCCGGACGGCGGGTTCGTGACCATCCACGACGCCTCGGTCAACGAGGGCGGCGCGAAGGTCCTCTCCAGCGTCCGCGGGAGTTCGAAGTACCTCTCGCCGGGCAACCACACGAACGTCACCGTTCGGCTGGACGACCCCATCGAGAACACCACGACGCTCGTCGCGATGCCGCACAAGGACACCGACGGCGACCGTATCTACGAGTTCGTCTCGGGGAACGCCGAGGTCGACGGCCCGTACACGGCCGACGGTGAGATCGTCGTCGACGTGGGGACGGTCACCGCCTCCGCGACGGTCTCGATCTCCGACCAGCCGACCGACGGCGAACACGTGTTCGTCGACCGGACGGAGCTGGCCAACGGCGGCTTCCTCGCCATCCACGACTCCTCGCTCCTCGACGGGGCGACCTTCGAGAGCGTCCGTGGCGTGAGCCCGAAGCTGGGCGCCGGCGTCCACGAGGACGTTCGCGTCACGCTCGACGAGCCGCTGGAGAACGACGACACGGTCATCCCGATGCCCCACCGTGACACGGACGACGACGGGTCGTACGACTTCGTCACGAGCAACGGCGAGGACGACGGTCCCTACACGGACACGGACGGGAACATCGTCCTCGACTCCGCGAGCGCGGAGCTGACGGACACGGCGAACGTCACGATGGCCGACGAGGTCAGTGGCGGGCACCTCGTGACGGTCGATTCCGTCTTCCTCCCCGAGGGCGGCTTCGTCACCGCACACGACGCGAACGTCTCTGACGACGCCTTCGGCAGCGTCCGTGGTACCTCGCACTACCTGGGTCCGGGCTACCACGAGAACGTCCACATCGTGCTGGACGAGCCGTTCACGGACGACAACGCGACCGTCGTCCCGATGGCGCACAAGGACACGAACGACAACCAGCGCTACGACTTCGTCCGTAGCGAGGGCAACAACGACGGCCCGTACACGGACGACAACGGCGCCGTCATCGACCAGGCGACGCTGGACATCGCGGCCAACTTCCACATCGCCGCCCAGCCGTCCGACGGGACCACGGTCGTCGTCGACCACGTCGACCTCTCCGAGGACGGCTACGTGACGATCCACGACGCCTCGCTCAACGCGGGCGCCGTGACCGGCAGCGTCCGGGGCTCCTCCGAGTTCCTCGAGGCCGGCTACTACGACAACGTCACTATCACGCTGGACGACCCGCTGCAGGAGTCCGGCACGGTCATCCCGATGGCTCACCGTGAGACGGACGGCGACGAGTCGTACGACTTCGTCACCACCGAGGGTAGCGAGGACGGCCCCGTCACCACGAACGGTGGCAACCTCGTCATCGACACGGCGAAGGCGACCGTCAACGCGCAGGTCACCTTCGAGTCACAGACCACGTCCGACACGAACGTCACGGTGCAGTCCGCGACGCTCCACGACGGCGGCTTCGTCACCATCCACGACGCGAGCCTCCTCGAGGGAGCGGTCTTCGACAGCGTGCGTGGCACGTCCGAGTACCTCGGGCCCGGCACGCACGAGAACGTGAGCGTCTCCCTCGACAGTCTCGAGGAGTCGACCACGCTCATCGCGATGCCGCACTACGACACGAACGACAACCAGCAGTACGACTTCGTCACCAGTGAGGGCACCGCCGACGGACCCTACGTGGCGAAGGATATCGTCGTGGCGCCCGCCACGGTCAACGTCTCCGACATGGGGATGGGCGGCGGCACGGCGACGGTCACGCTGAACAACCAGACCGCCAACGGGCAGGCCGACTCCGTGAACGTGGCGAGCGCGACCCTCTCGCAGGGTGGCTTCGTCACGATCCACGACGGGACCCTCCTCGACGGCGACGTCTTCGACTCCGTGCGGGGCACCTCCGACTACCTGGAGGCCGGCTCCCACGAGAACATCAGCGTCTCACTGGACGACCCGTACACGGAGTCCGGCACCATCATCGCGATGCCGCACAAGGACTCCAACGACAACGAGGCGTACGACTTCGTCTCCTCCGAGGGCAGTGCGGACGGGCCGTACACGAGCGGCGGCGAGGCAGTCGTCGCCCCGGCCAGCCTGACGGTGCGCTCGGCCTCGGTCACCTTCGAGGCCCAGGAGACCGCGGGCGACTCGCTGACGGTCGCTTCGGTCTCGATGTCGCAGGGCGGCTTCGTGACCATCCACGACGCGACCCTGCTCGACGGTGCCACCTTCGACAGCGTCCGGGGCAGCTCGGACTACCTCGAAGCCGGCACGAACGAGGACGTCGAGGTCTCGCTGGACGACCCCGTCGAGGAGTCGGGGACGTTCGTCGCGATGCCGCACCGCGACACCAACGACAACCAGCAGTACGACTTCGTCTCCAGTGAGGGCGGCGCCGACGCGCCCTACGTGACCGCCGGGGGCGACATCGTCCTCGCGGACGCGCAGGTCACGCTGGCCGACGGCGCGACCGACACCGGGATGGGTGGTGACGGCGGTGACGGCACCCCCGACTCCACCGAGTCCGACGGTCAGCCCGGCTTCGGCGCGGTCATCGCGGTCCTGGCCCTGCTGGGCGCGGCACTGCTCGCCCGACGCAGCTGAGCTACCGGTTCCATCCGGTAGATTCAAGTACTGAACTCCGACATTCTTTTATACTACCACTTCTCGGAGCGGATGCACCGTCCTGATGGAGAATGTACGAATTCGGGCGTTACGGGCGGCCACAATCGTGTTAACGACCCTCACGACGGCGAAAGGTTTAAGTAGCTTTCGACCTTACTGTGGGTAAGGAGTCGTCCCGCCGGAATTCTTTGGCTTTCCCGGCCCGGCAGGGGCGTCTCTCGCACCCATCATGAGCGATACCACGACACTCCGAACACAGGAGACCACCAGCGAGGCCGAGCGGACACAGGAGAGCGAGGAGGCGACCACGTGCCCCGAGTGCAGCGGCCGGCTCGAGACCGACACGGAGCACGGGGAGGTCGTCTGCAGCGACTGTGGCCTCGTGGTCGAGGAGGACAGCATCGACCGCGGGCCCGAGTGGCGCGCGTTCGACTCGGCCGAGCGCGACAACAAGAGCCGCGTCGGCGCCCCGACGACCAAGATGATGCACGACAAGGGGCTCTCGACCAACATCGGCTGGCAGGACAAGGACGCCTACGGTAACTCCCTGTCCAGCCGCCAGCGGCAGAAGATGCAGCGGCTCCGCACCTGGAACGAGCGCTTCCGGACCCGCGACTCCAAGGAGCGCAACCTCAAGCAGGCCCTCGGCGAGATCGACCGGATGTCCAGCGCACTGGGCCTCCCCGAGAACGTCCGCGAGACCGCGTCGGTCATCTACCGGCGCGCGCTCGCGGAGAACCTGCTCCCCGGCCGCTCCATCGAGGGCGTCGCCACCGCGTCCGTCTACGCGGCGGCGCGACAGGCCGGCGTCCCGCGCTCGCTCGACGAGATCAGCGTGGTCTCGCGAGTCGACCGCATGGAGCTCACTCGCACCTACCGGTACATCGTCCGGGAGCTGAACCTGGAGATCGCCCCGGCGGACCCGGAGAGCTACATCCCCCGGTTCGCCTCCGACCTCGAACTCAGCGACGAGGTCGAGCGCCGCGCCCGCGACCTCGTCGAGGACGGCCGCGAGGCCGGCCTCCTCTCGGGCAAGTCGCCCGTCGGCCTCGCCGCCGCCGCGGTGTACGCCGCGGCCCTGCTCTGCAACGAGAAGGTCACGCAGAGCGAGGTCAGCGAGGTCGCCAGCATCTCCGAGGTCACCATCCGGAACCGGTACAAGGAGCTGCTCGAGGCCGCCGAGGTCATCACAGCCTGATTCCCTGATGGGTGCGGGCCGCGGGCGAACCCCCGCGGCAACGATTTCTGTTCGGTAGTTGTCGAGACCGACCAGTGACAGCGAACCGTACCGGTGACAACGTTTTTGCGTCCCCTGCTCGTTCGGCGACGGTATGGAAGAGACGTACGCACGATTGCTCTGTCCGGAATGTGGCAAGAACTGGGAGTCCACTCCCTCCGACCTGCCCGAGGTCTCGACCACGTTCCACTGTCCGGCCTGTCACGCGACCCGGCGTCTCTCCGAGTTCGCGCGCACCGAACACGACCTGAAGACGATGAAGCAGTTCTGACGCGAGGAGAGCCCCGAAATCGCGAGGATACGAACCAGTTCCGCCCCCTGGTCCAGATACTCCCGTGTTACTCCGAGGATAATATCCGAAACCGGTCCATTATCGATCTATCCGCCGAGATACCGGTTCGTCAGCTGCCGGTCGCCGACCGGGCCCCGCAGGCGTCACACTGGAGCAGCTCGGCGCCGCCCTCGCGGACGATGTTGGTGTCAGGGAGGCCACACTCCGGACAGCGGACGTACGCCTCGGCGTACTCCTCGATGGCGTCCTGGACGCGGGCCTGTCGGAAGTCGCCGGTGAGCCGGAGCCGTCCCCGCTCGTCGATGGAGGCGCTGGTCCCCAGCTCGTTCTGGACGAACTTCATGACGTGGTCCGCCTCGCGACCGAGCTGGTCGATGGTCCCCTGGAAGTTCTCGAACACCGTGACGTTCCCCTCCTGACGGACCTCGACCTCGGGCACCTGGAACCGGTCGCCGCTCCCCTCGATGTCGGGCGTCTCCTCCAGCGCGCGGTCGAGGTGGTCATCGTAGCTCATGTGCCGGGCTATTTGGCGGGTCCTCAAAGCTTTCACGTTGGCTGTCGGCCCGGCGCGCGCCGGCCCACCCCGCCGACCGATGTCCCCGACGGGGGCCGACCACCGGCAGTAGTTGCCACCAAGCACGTGGGTGGTTGTCACGGCGATTCGGCCGTTGCCGGGGAGTAGCGACCCCGAAACGACACTCCATGTTAACGTCACTCAGGATAATACTATAACCATCCAGTGGTAAAGCGCGGGTGAGTATGAAGAAGCAGGAACTCATCCATCTCCACGGCCTGCTTGCGGAGGTACGCAACCACTACGAACAGCGCACAGGTGACGATGTCGCAGCCACCGACTACGAGAATCTCGGTGTGCGCCCGACATCCATCCACAAGTCGAAGACCGACCACAAGGCCGCCGTCTTCGCTCTTGCCGATGGTATCACCGAGGAAATGACCGAGGAGGTCGCGGAGCCGGTCTCCGCCGCCGCCGACTGAACGCGACCGCGCGTTATCCTATCCATCACACCCACCAGCGGCAGCGCTGCACGGTGCGCGCGCGAGTTCCGCCACAGGCTCACTCCTCGACCAGTTCCTCGAACTCCGGAAGGATATCGTCGTCATCGTCGTCGTCCAGTCCGACATCGAGGTCGAGTTCGTCCTCGATAGCCGATCCGTCGCCTCCCGCATCAGCAGCGCTCTCCTCGCTCGTCTCGCTCGTCTCGCCATCCTGGGCGTCGTTCTCGTCTGCCTCGACGGTCTCGACCTCCAGCACCTCCAGCGGGATGTTCTCCAGTCGCTGGCCGATCTCCTTCCGGGCGATGCGGGCGGCGTGTTCGTCCCGTTCGACGTTGAACACCGTCATCTCCAGTTCCAGCGCCACCAGCCCCTCGTCGGCGGCGATGAACGCGGGTTCGAGGTGGTCGCCGCAGTGTGGGCACGACCGGTCGCCCATGTCGATCTCGACGTAGTTGAGGTCCGGGTTGAGCATCTCTCCCGTCTTCGAGATGGCGATCCGCACTGCCTCGTCGGCACTCCCCACATCGTAGACGGGTACCGCCGCCTCCACGACAACGCGACAATCCATACCCAGTCAACGGTTCGCACGCTGGCATCAAGAAGTTTGCCCGGGCCGGAAACACAAGCCGGATGCCGGTCCCGAACCGAGCCGAGGTATGCACGCCGGCCGCGTTCCCGTCACCGAGTTCGCCGGGGGGTTCGACCTCCAGTCGACACTCGAGAGCGGGCAGACCTACGTCTGGGACCGCCCCGACGGCGGGATGTTCACCGACGATGTCGCCTGGGGCGGGGACGCCTGGTACCACACCGTCCTGCCGGCGACCGAGACGGAGACGAACGAACCCGAGGTCCTCCGGTGCCGGCTCGGCGAGGAGGCACTGGAGTGGGAGGCCTCGACCCCGCACGCGCCCGAGCATCTGACGCGGCTCCTCCGCCTGGACGACGACCTCGACGCGATCGTCGACGCCACGCCGGAACTCCCGCTCCTCCGCCGGGCCTACGAGCGGTACGGGGGGATGCGCCTCGTCGAGGACCCGTCGTTCGCGTGCCTGATATCGTTCATCTGCTCGGCGCAGATGCGGGTCTCGCGCATCCACGGGATGCAGGGCCGCCTCGCGAGGGCGTACGGCGACCCCGTCGAGTTCGACGGCGACACCTACCACGCCTTCCCGACACCCGGCCAGCTCGCGGCCGCCACGGAGGCCGACCTCCGGGACCTGTCGCTGGGCTACCGCGCGCCGTACGTCCAGCGGACGGCCGAGATGGTCGCCGAGGGGGAGGCCCACCCCGACGACGCCCGGGAGCTGGAGTACGAGGCCGCCCGCGACTACCTCACCCAGTTCGTCGGCGTCGGGGACAAGGTCGCGGACTGTGTCCTCCTCTTCTCGCTGGACTTTCTCCAGGCCGTTCCGCTGGACACGTGGATCCGCACGGCCATCGAGGAGTACTACCCCGAGTGCGAGAAGGGCAACTACGCCGACACCTCGCGGGCCATCCGGGAGCGCTTCGGCGGGGAGTACGCCGGGTACGCGCAGACGTACGTGTTCCAGTTCCTGCGGACGGGCGGCGAGTAGTTCGGAGCGTGGTCGGCCCTCGGAGCCTGGATTTCAAATACCAGTCCGCACCAGCCGCGCCGTGACCTGACGAGCGAGGGCACGGTGACACGAGCGGCGCGACGCCGACACCGTGGCCGCGGGAACAGAGGCGTCGCCTGTCAGTCATCCCGGTGCAACCGTCAGTCCGTCATCCCCAGCCAGCGGCGCACCTGCTCGGCGACACCCCCTCGGAACCGCCCCCAGTCGAGGTCGACCCCGCCCGTGTCGGTGACCCCCCGGAACAGCGCCCCGTGGTTCGCCCGAGTGACGTGGTCGAGGACAGCCTCGAACAGCGGGTCGAACGCGCCCGGCTCGTCCCCGTCACGGAGCGCTGCCGCCCGTGTCGTCATCAGGTCGTCCGTGACGAACCGGTCGGCGAGGACCGACGCATCGCCGGTATCGACGTGGACCGTCGGCGGCTCGTCCGGCAGGTCCGGGTCCACCGACCGCGCTCGATGACCGCGCTTGTCGACGAACGTCACGCCCGCCGCGGGACCGTCGTCCCACGCCGACGCGGGCAGGTCGTATCGGGCGAGCGGGCGCTGGTCGACGGACCGTTCGCGCTCGACGACGGTGACCAGTGGCGGCCCGAGCCGGTCGAAGACCTGCTGGACGCGGTCCGGCGGGAGCCAGCGGTCCTCGGCGTCGTCCCAGATGGCCGTTCCCAGCACCGGTGGGAGGCGGTCCCAGTCGTAGTCGATGCTCCGATGATGAGTCGCCACCCCGGCGAACGTGTAGCGTGCCGGCTCGTCGACCGTGTCGAGGAACCCACCGAGGTCGAACGCCCGCTCCACGAACCGGCCGGCGTACCCGAGTTCGGGCGGTACCTCGTCGAAGACACGCTCCGGCCCACCGAACTGGAGGTAGCCGGCGGACGCGACGCTGAACCGAATCGCGACCCCGTCGAGCCACTCGTGGACCCAGACGTGGCCCTGCAGGTGGTCCGGAGCCGCGTTCGCGAGTGACGGGACCGATGGGTACGCTCGCACGTGGTCCGGTCCCGCCGCCGCGAGGATAAGTCCTCGTGCCGCCGCGGTGCCCGCGGCTTCAGTCCCCCGCCGGTCGCACCTTGAAGCCGTATCGGGTGACGCCCTCCTGCGTGTAGACCCGGCGAACGACGGCCGCCACCCGGTCGCCGACGGAGAGGTCGTCGTCCACCTCGGTGTCGTGGTCGGTCACCTGTGCGGGGGCGCTGACGGTCCCGCCGTCGGGGCCGTCGAACGAGACGATAGCGACCCCGAAGGCGCCACTCCGGACCTGCTGGGTTGCGAACTCCGGGGGTGCGCCGCCGCGACCGATACGCGTGACCGCCTCGACGGTTCCCTGCCCGGGGAGCGTGACGGACTCGTACTCGACCAGGGCGCCGCAGTCAGTACAGGCCCCTTCCGGCGGGAAGGCGAGTGCGCCGCAATCACGACAGCGGCCGGCGACGAGCCGATGTCGCTGGGCGATGGAGCGCTCCCAGGTCGGCACGGAGACGTAGGCACCGCCGCCAGCCGGTTCCTGCCCGTCGAGGTCTCCACGGCGGCGGAGATACTCGGCGTAGGAGATGTCGACCTCGCCGTCGAGAGCGAAGGACGCCGGCACCGGGTCGTCGGTCTTCAGGAGGAACACGTCCGCGCCGGCGCCGCTCCCGTACGCGGCCGCGAGGACCCGGTCGTGGCCGTCCGCCAGCGCCCGTGCCAGGGACAGCGGGACGCTCGCGGCCCCGGTGTCGCCGAGGTCGTGGACCGTCGCGCAGGCCTGGATGGCCTCGCTGTCGACGCCCAGGGGCCCCGTCGCGCGGTACGGCCGCTTCCCGTCGGGCGCCTGCACCGCGGCGGCCGACACGTCGGGGTCGTCGAGGCCGGCATCGGCGGCCGCGCCGGCGAGCGCGTCGTGGAACGCGGCGCGGTCGTAACTGGTCACGCCGAGACCCTGCACGCGGTCGCCCCCGGACTCGCGGAAGCGCTCGCCCGGACGCGGCGTGACGGACTCGCCGTGTGCGACCACGCGCGCGCCGTCGTCGGGCGCCAGCACGAACGCGGCGGCGCCCGCACCCGCGGCGTGCTCGCGTTCGTCGGGCGGGTCCGCCCGCGGGCAGTCCGCTGCGACGACGAGCACGGGCGCTCGCTCGGCGTCGAACGCCGCAGCCAGTGCCCGGGCCCCGGCGCGGGTACTCGCCGTGAACTGGTGGTGGGTCGCCGTCTCGGGTGCGCCGAGCATCGACCCCAGCCGGACGATCAGTTCCTCCTCAGCGAGCGGTGGGGTCGTGGTGGCGAGCGACAGTCCCGACAGCTCCGCCCCATCGACGCCGGCCGCATCCAGCGCACGGTCGGCGGCCGCAGCAGCCATCGTGAGCGCGTCCTCGTCGGCCTCCGGGACGGCCTTCCGCTCGACGCCGGACGCCTCGAACTGCCCCCACGCTTCGGCGAACGCGTCGGCTTCGATACGGAGCCGCGGCGCGTACGCGCCGACACCCGTGATAGCGAGGTCGCTCATGCGATCACCTCCCCGTCTTCCACGTCGTCCCAGTCGTGCTCGCGCTCGAACAGGTGGACCACGGCCGCGCCGCCGGAGCCGCCGACGTTGTGGGTGAGCCCCACCTCGGGCGCGTCGAGCTGTCGGTCCCCGGCGCCGCCCGTGAGCTGGTCGAACGCCTCGACGACCTGCCCGGCACCGGTCGCGCCGATGGGGTGGCCCTTCGACTTCAGGCCGCCCGAGGTGTTCACGGGCGTCTCGCCGTCCGGACGGGTGGCGCCGCTCGCGATGTACGGGCCGGCCTCCCCGGGTTCGCAGAGGCCGATATCCTCGTACGCCATCAGCTCCGCGATGGCGAAGCAGTCGTGGACCTCCGCGAAGTCGAGGTCGTCCGGCCCGGCAGCGGCCCGCTCGTAGGCCGTCTCGGCCGCACGGCGCGAGGCGGGGACGCCCGAGTACGTGTCGCGCTGGAAGAGGCCGACGCGGTCCGAGCCCGCGCCGACGCCCGCCACCCGGACGCGCGCGTCGGTGAACCGGTCGACGGCGTCCTCGCTGGCGAGCAGCACCGCGGCCGCGCCGTCCGTCGTGGGACAGCAGTGGTACAGCGTCAGCGGGTCGGCCACCGTCGGCGCGGAGGAGGCGTCCTCCAGCGAGCACTCGAAGCCGAGCTGTGCGTGCGGGTTCTTCGCGCCGTTCGCGTGGTTCTTGACGGCGACGTGCGAGAGCTGGTCGACGGTGGTCCCGTACTCGCGCATATGCGCCGAGGCCATCTGGGCGTAGACGCCCGCGAACGTGGTGCCCGACAGGCGCTCCCACTCGGTCTCGCCGCTGACCCCGAGCCAGTAGCGGACGGCGTCCGAGGAGACGTCCGTCATCACCTCGACGCCGCCCGCGAGAACGAGGTCGGCCATCCCCGACCGAATCGCCTGCACACCCTGCCGGACGGCGTAGCCCGAGGCCGCACAGGCGTTCTCGACCCGCGTCGTCGGGACGCCGTGGAGACCGACGTGTTCGGTGACGGCCGGCCCCGGCAGGCCGAGCTGGCGCCCACCGACCCCGAGCGTGCCGACGACGGCCTCGTCGACATCGTTCGGTTCGACGGCGGTCCCGTCGAGGGCGTGTTCGAAGGCGGTAGCGAACAGCGACCGGTACGACTCGTCGGGGAAGGCGCCGAAGTCGGACTGGCCGGCCCCGACGACGTAGGCATCGCGCATGGGGAGCCGAACGGCGCCCCCCGTCCTAAGCGTGTGGGGATGAATCCGCCGGCAGTGGACGGTGGGCGATGAGGGTGCGGCCCCGACCCAGCTCGCACCCGGCTCGAACCCGGACTGACGCCGGTTTTACCATGACTCCTGGCGTGGCCGCCGTATGGGCGACAGCGACACCGCCACCCGCGTCGGCATCGACGTGGGGGGCACCTTCACCGATGTCGTGGCGGTCACGGACGGGCGGGTTCGGGTTCACAAGGTCGCCTCGACCCCGGACGCGCCGGAGCAGGGTGTCGTCGAGGGCCTGTCCGAAGCGGCCGACGAGGGGCTCCCGCTCCAGGCCGTGGATGCGCTCGCACACGGGACGACCGTCGCCACGAACGCGGTCCTCGAACGCGACTGGGCCGACACGGCGCTCCTGACGACCGAGGGGTTCCGGGACGTGCTGGAGATCGGCCGCCAGGACCGGCCCGACCTGTACGACCTGCACGGCGAGAAGCCCGACCCGGTGGTGCCCCGGGACCGGCGCTACGAGGTTCCCGGGCGCCTCGACGAGCGGGGGACGGAACTGGCCCCGCTCGACGAGGAGACGGTCCGTGACCTCCCCACCGACATCGACGCCGAGAGCGTCGCGGTCGCGCTCCTGTTCGCCTTCGAGGACGACAGCCACGAACGGCGGGTCCGGCGGGCGCTTCGTGACGGCGGGTACGAGGGCGCTATCTCGCTATCGAGCGAGGTGCTGCCCGAGATCCGGGAGTACGAGCGGACGCTGGCGACGGCACTCAACGCCACGCTCCGGCCCGTGCTGGACCGATATCTCGGCCGGCTCGATGGCCGGGCCCGCGAGGCCGGCGTCGGCGCCGACCTCCGGGTGATGGCCTCGAACGGCGGGCTCATGGACGCCGATACCGCCCGCGAGACGCCCGTCCGGACGCTCCTCTCCGGGCCGGCGGCCGGCGTCCGCGGCGCGGCCCACGTCGCCGCGCGCCACGGCCACGACGATGTCCTGACGATGGACATGGGTGGCACCTCCTGTGACGTTTCGCTCGTCCGGGACGGCGAGCCGCTCGTCTCGACGGACGTGACGGTCGGGGAGTACCCCGTAGCGACGCCGATGGTCGATGTCCACACGGTCGGCTCCGGCGGCGGGTCCATCGCCCGGGTCGACGAGGGCGGGGCGCTCCGGGTGGGCCCCGCGTCGGCCGGTGCCGAACCCGGACCCGTCTGTTACGGACGTGGCGGCGACGAGCCGACGGTCACGGACGCCGCGTTCGCGCTCGGGCGTATCGCCCCGAGTGCGTTCCTCGGCGATATCGGCGGCGCGGGGGACGCGACCCGGCAGGCCATCGAGCGCGCGGTCGGGGAACCACTCGACGCGGACGTTCGCGAGGCGGCCGCCGGCATCCTGTCGGTCGCCGAGGCGGACACGGCGCGGGCGCTCCGGGTTGTCTCCGTCGAGCGGGGGTACGACCCGCGCGACCTCGCGCTGGTCGCGTTCGGCGGGGCCGGGCCGCTCATCGCCAGCGCCGTCGCGTCGGAGCTCTCGGTGCCGGAGGTCGTCGTGCCGCGAGCGGCGGGCGTGCTCTCGGCACTCGGCCTGCTGGTCTCGGACCGCACGTACGACGAGTCCGTCTCGCGGGTCCGCGCGTGGCGCGAGGTCGACGCCGCCGACCTCGAGGCGCTGTTCGCGGACCTGGAATCACGGGGACGTGAGCGCCTCGCGGACGTCCCCGCCGACCGCCGGCGGATGGAACGGGCCTTCGACCTGCGCTACCGGGGGCAGACGTACGACCTCACGGTCGACGCGCCGGCCGACCTCGACGGCGACGCGCTGGACGCGGTCGCCGAGCGGTTCCACGAGGCCCACCGCCAGCGCTACGGCCACGCGTCGCCCGACGAGCCACTGGAGCTGGTGACGGTCCGCCTCCGGGCGCGCGGTGTGGTCGACCCGCCCGAACTCGACCCGCCGCGGACCGAGGGCGCCGTCGCCGACGCCGTCCGCGAGGAGCGGCCCGTCACCTTCGACGGGCGGACGCTGGAGGTCCGGGTGTACGACCGCTCGCGCCTCCCCACCGGCGGGCGCGTCGAGGGGCCGGCCGTCGTCGAGGGCGCGGAATCGACGCTCGTGGTGCGGCCGCCCGACCGTGTCCGTGTCGCGGACGACGGGAGTCTCGTCGTGGAGGTGGATGCCGATGTCTGAGCACGGTTCCGACCCCGGAGCGGGCGCGGGCGTGGACGTGGACCCGGTGACGCTGGAGGTGGCGCGCAACGCGTGTGCCGCCGTCGCCGAGGAGATGAACGCGACACTCGTCCGGACGGCCTACTCGCCGAACGTGACCGAGCGCCGCGACTGCTCGTGTGCCCTGTTCGACGCCGAGGGCGCGCTCGTGGCACAGGCCGAGAACATCCCGGTCCACCTCGGCGCGATGCCGTTCTCCGTCGCGGCGGCGCTCGACGCGTTCCCGGCAGCGGCCCTCGAACCGGGCGACGCGGTGCTGCTCAACGACCCGTTCCGCGGCGGCGCCCACCTCCCGGATTTCACGCTCGTCACGCCGGTCTTCGCGGACGACGCGGACGCGGACGACGACCCGCTCGCGTTCGTCGCCAACCGCGCACACCACGCCGACGTGGGGGGCTCGCGGGCGGGCGGCGTGGCGGCGGATTCGACCGACATCTTCCAGGAGGGACTCCGCATCCCGCCGGTCAAACTGTACGAGGCGGGGGCGGCCAACGAGGCCATCTACGACACCATCCTCGCGAACGTCCGGACCCCGGACGAGCGCCGGGGCGACCTCCGCGCGCAGGTCGCGGCCAACGAGACCGGCGCCGAGCGCTATCGCGAGCTGCACGAGCGCTACGGGGCGGACCTGCCCGCCATCACCGCGGCCATCCAGAACTACGCCGAGCGCCGGACGCGCGCCGAGATCGCTGACCTGCCCGACGGGGAGTACGCGTTCGCCGACGCGCTGGACGACGACGGTTGCGGGACCGAGGACGTGCGCATCGCGGCCACCGTGACGGTCGCTGGTGACACGGTGACGGTCGATTTCGCGGGCACGGCACTGCAGACCCGCGGCCCGGTCAACGCCGTGTTCGCCGTGACAGCCTCGGCAACGTACTACGCGGTTCGGTGCGTGACGGACCCGGACGTGCCCCCGAACGCGGGGGCCTACCGACCGGTGGAGATTCACGCGCCGGAGGGGACCGTCGTGAACCCCGACCCGCCGGCGGCCGTGGTCGGTGGCAACCTGGAGACCTCCCAGCGCGTGACCGACGTGGTCCTGGGCGCACTCGCGGAGTGTGCGCCCGAGCGGGCCGCTGCGGCCGGGCAGGGGACCATGAACAACGTCACCTTCGGCGGGACCGACCCCCGTGAGGGCCGCGAGGGGCGGCCGTGGGCGTTCTACGAGACGGGGGGCGGCGGCGCCGGGGGCCACGCGGGCGGCGACGGGATGGACGGCGTCCACGTCCACATGTCCAACACGCTCAACACGCCGGTCGAGGTGCTCGAAACGGCGTATCCGCTCCGTGTGCGTCGATACGCGCTCCGACCGGACTCCGGGGGCGCGGGCGAGTACCGGGGCGGCCTGGGGCTCCGGCGCGATATCGAGGTCCGGGGAGAGGCGGCCGTGAGCCCGGAGGGCGAGTCCCGTCGGACCGGTCCGACGGCGTTCTCCCTGCTGGCGGACCGGCATCGACACCGACCGTACGGCCTGGCCGGCGGTGAGTCGGGAACGTCCGGCGCGGCGTTCCACACGCCCGCCGGCGCGGACGAACCGACCCGACTGCCGCCGAAGACGACGCTCGACCTCGACCCCGGCGACGTGGTGAGCATCCGGTCGCCCGGCGGCGGCGGGTACGGCGACCCCGCCGACCGCTCGCGCTCCGCTATCGAGCGTGACCTGCGGCTGGAGAAACTGTCGGTGGGGGCTGCACGCGAACAGTACGGTTATGAAGTAGAATAAAGGACTTCGAGAGTAATATCCGACACAATACATTTATCCCGGATGGAGCCCATCAGATCGTTCGGCATCGGGGGGCCATCTCGAACGGCTGACCGAAGACACTTACCGTGACTCGTGAATCGTCGGCCATGCGCCGCCGTGCCCTCCTCGCCGGACTCGGCGCCGTCGCCGCGGGCTGTACCTCGGGATACAGGGCCGACCGCGACGGTGACCGGACGCCCGGCGCCCCGACGGACGCATCGACCCTCCAGAACTGCTCCACCCCGACGGCGACCGCCACAGCGGCCGCGCCGCCGGCCGACGCGGAGTTCCGCATCGCCGACCTCGCCGTGGAGTACACCGCCGACGGCCCCGACAACCGCTACGTCCTGGAGCCGTCGGCGTTCTACTCGGCCGAGGCTGTCGAGCGCGAGGCGGCGGAGCCCGGCCCCGACCCGGTGGTGATGGCCGTCGAGGAACTCGACTCCCCGGACGTTCGGGCGGCCGTCACGACGGCCATCCAGGAGGAGAGCTGGCGCGCCGACGAGCTGCCGGCCGGCCTCGCGGAGACCGTCGAGCGGGTGGACTTCTTCACCGGCGCCAGTAGCGGGACCTACACCCACGTCGGCCTCCAGCTGTATCGACTCCACCCGGACCGCCCGCCGGCGGTCGTCCCGGAGGTCCGCGTGACGGACCCGTACGTCGCGCCGGACGACCCCGGCGAGATAGCGTTCGGCCTGCGGAATCGTGCGTCCGAACCCCGCGAGGTGTTCTCCGGGACGGTGCCGCCGTTCGGGATGCTCCACGCCGAGGCCACGCCCGGGCGCGGTCGGTTCCTCCTCTGGGCGGACTACGAGGCGGAGGGCTGTTTCAGCCGGACCGACGAGGGGTGGCTCCGCTGCGACATCGGGAAGGTCACGCGCATCCCCCCCCTGCGAGCGCGTGGCCCGGCGATACGAGGTGCTCCCCTCGACGACGGACCACTATCCCGACCTGACGGCCCCGCGGCCGGGGCGCTACGAGGTCGCGGCGTCGGTGGGCCACAGCACGGAGTTCGGCGGCCCGTCGACCGAGCTCTCGTTCACCACGGGGTTCGACATCCAGCAGCCCTGAGCGGCCGCGACCCGCTGCGACGGCCCCATACCGTGACCGGTCGGCCCGCCGCTCAGACGAACTCTCTGAGCCCCGACTGCTCGGTGTCGTCGCGCTCGATGATACTGCGATAATCGTTCGACGGGTCGTTGACGGCCGTCCCGATGCGGTAGGCCTCCAGGTCGTCGTCGGGATACGGTCGGCAGAGGTCGGCTCGTTCCGCGGGGTCGCCGTGGAGCCACGTCGTCTCCTCGCCCGGACGCAGGACGACCGGCATCCGGTCGTGGAGGTCGCGCATCAGGTCGTTCGGCTCGGTCGTGAGGACCGTGACACTCCGGAGGGTTCGGTTCTCGCCCTGCCACTCGCGCCAGACACCGCCCAGCAGCAGCAGGTCGTCCGGGCGGTGGACGCGGCACGGTTCCGTCCCGTGGCCGGCCTCCTTCCACTCGTAGAAGCCCGAGGACGGGACGAGGCAGGGGCGCTCGGTCCACGACTCGCTGAAAGCCGGTTTCTCCGCGACGGTCTCGGCGCGGGCGTTCATGAACCCGTCGCCGGGGCCGTCGGCCCACTCCGGCAGGAGCCCCCAGTGGTGGCGCTCGATGGTGTCCGGGTCGGCGCCCGTGACGACCTCGATGTCGTCCTGCGGGGCGACGTTGTACCGAGGTTCGTACGCGTCCGGGTCGGCGTGGGTAGTAGCGTCGAGCCGAGCTTCGAGTTCCTCGAGCGAGGGGAACAGCGAGGTGCGGCCGCACATATCCGGACGCAAGGGCGCACGGGACGTGGTTCTGTCGGCGGCGAGCGGTCGACCGAAGGCGGACTATTCCAGGGGTTCGACGCCGGTCACGTCGAAGCGGGCGCCGCCGGACGCGCTCTCGCCGACGGCGATGGACCAGCCGTGGGCCTCGACCACCTCCCGGACGATGGCCATCCCGATGCCGGAGCCGTCGTCGTCGGTGGTGTACCCCATCCGGAACACGTTCTCACGCTGCTCGGGCGGGATACCCGGTCCGTCGTCGGCGACGTAGAAGCCTCCGTCCGTGACGGCGACGGTGACGCGGACGTCGTCGCCCCCGTGTTCCACCGCGTTGGTGAACAGGTTCTCGAGCGCCTGCCGGAGCCGACTCTCGTCGGCGTGGAGCGTCAGGTCGCCCTGACGGTCCAGGGTCGCCTCCGGCGTCGGGACCGCGCCCCAGGCGTCGGAGACGACCGTCGACAGGTCGACTGCCCGCCGCTCGTCGATGATCTCACCCTGCCGCGCGAGCGTCGAGAGGTCGTCGATGAGCGACTCCATGCGGTCGAGGGCATCGGCGACGACAGAAACGTGCTCGGTGGGTGCGTCCTCGTCGAGGAAGCCCAGGCGGCCCTTCGCGATGGCGAGCGGGTTCCGAAGGTCGTGCGAGACGACGGAGGCGAAGTTCTCCAGCCGCTCGTTCTTCCGTTCGAGTTCACGGCGGTCGGTCCGCCGGCTGAACTCGTAGGTGAGCCACTGGGTCAGCAGTTCCATCACGGTCTCCTCGGTCGGCGTGAACGATGACTCGCGAGGGGACGGGCCGGCGAAGCAGAGGGTGCGGTCGACATCGTCGTCGACTTCGATCCGGCCGCCGATGTAGCAGCCGAGTCCGTGCTTCGCGTACGCGGGGTCGTCACCCCAGCCCTCCTCGACGGCGTCGACGATCGCCAGCAGGTCGTCGGTCTCCACGGTCTCCTTGCAGTACGCCTCGTCTCTGGGCATGCTCTCGCCCGGACGCAGCCCCGCCGGCGTCCCGTGCGCGTAGGCGACGGTCTGGCCCTCGTCGGTCAGCTCGTTGACCATCCCGAACGGGACATCGAGGTAGTCACAGCCCAGTTCGAGGACATCGTCGACCTTCTCGTCGAACGAGCGCTCGGCGTCGGCCGCGATGCGATACAGCGACTGGAGGGCCTGCCGGTCGCGCTCGCGGCGTTCCTCGCGACGCTTTCGGTCGGAGATGTCGCGGAGGTAGACGGAGAGGCCGCTCTCGGAGGGATATACGCGGACCTCGAACCAGGTGTCGATGGGCCCGTACTCGGCCTTGAAACTCACCGACTCGCCGGTCTCGGCGGCCCGCACGTACTGCTCGGCGAAGATGGTGTCCTCGGCGGCCGGGACCACGTTCCAGATGTGGCGACCCCGGAGCTCCGCCACCGTCGCCTCGATGCCGGCTGCCTCGCAGATCAGGTCCCGCGCCCGCTCGTTCAGGTAGCTGAACCGCCAGTCCTCGTCGAGCGCCAGGAAGGCATCCGACATCCGGTCCAGAATCTCCCCGGCATCCGGCACCTCACGCGTCTCGCCAGTCACCAGCTCCCACCCTCGGTACGCTGCATACCGCGCCTTCGGCTGCCAGGCATATAACGCTCTGTCCGACGAGGACACGACCGAGAACTCGCCGGCAAATATTTCACTCGGAACTGTGACACGGTAGCGTATGCCGTACAGTTACGAGCCGCACCACTTCGAGGACATGGCGGAGGGCAAGACGTTCGAGAGCGCCGGCCGCACGGTGACGGAGACGGACTTCGTCTTCCACTCCATGTTCACCGGCGACTGGACCGAACTCCACACCAACAAGGAGTACTCGCAGGACGGGACCTACGGCGAGCGCATCGCCCAGGGACCGATGACGTTCATCCTCGCCACCGGCTTCGTCCAGCGCTGTGGGTTCGTCGAGCGAACGGTCGAGGCGTTCATCGGGATGAACTACATGGACATCCCGAACCCCGTCTACATCGGCGACACCGTGAGCGCCACCTTCGAGTGTACGACGAAGCGGGAACTGGATTCGCGAGACGACGTTGGGCTGGTCGTCATCGACACGTCGATGACCAATCAGGACGACGAGTCGGTGTTCGAGGGGGACATGAAGTTCCTGTTCAAGCGGCGGGAGTCGTAGACCGGGCCCATCGACGGTCCACCGGGGCCGTCCGTGGCGTCGGGTGTCAGGTCGCGGCCAGCGTCCGCTCGACGAGGACCTGTCCCGAACCGGTGTGGACGATGCGGACGGTCACCTCGTCCCCGGGGCTCATCACGTAGCCGTCGTCGGTCTCCTTGATGCGGAACCTGACGAACCCCCCACTGCTCCACGTACCGTCCGTGTCGGGGGATTTAGACGAGATGGCGCCCGTCGTGTCGCCGGACTGCTTCGAAAGGAGGTCGTCACCCTCGACGTTCGACGGGCCGATGGTGTTCGACGAGACGGGCAGGTCGACGAGTCGAGTGCTGGCACCGGTCGCCTCCAGCGTGACCACGAACTCCAGCTCCGAGACATCGACCGGGTCACCGGTCTCGTGGACGAACCGCACCACCTGGCCCGGACTCCCCCCAGCCTCCAGCGGCTCCGCCGAGACCGATATCGTCGGCCCCGACTGCCCGGTCTTGTCGCCGAGGCCGAGGACGAGGGTGCCGACCAGTGCAGCCAGGATGACCGTTATCGCCACCATCAGTATCACGCCGATGACCGGTGACACCGCCCGTTCACCACCACCCTGGCCTCGCATAGGCCGAGTATCACCGACTGCGACATTGAAACTATCGGCGAACGTGGTCGTCGGCCCACAGATTCGGGTGTCGCCCGGCGTCACTCGCCGAACAGTTGCGCGAACAGCGACCCCTGTCCACGCCGGAGACGCTCCAGGAACGCCGACTTCGAGATGTCCAGCGTTTCGGCCACCTCGGCCGCTGTCGCGCTCCGTGGCACGGTGAAGTAGCCCGCGGCCAGCGCGGCGCGAACGGCCTCCTCCTGAGCGGGCGTGAGGTCCCACCGTTGCGCGATGGGGACGTCCCCCTCCTCTCCCAGCGTCGTGACGCGTTCGAGCGAGACGCCGACGCGGTCGCCGGCCGCCTCGAGAACGCTATCGAGCACGTCGTATCCCACCACGGCGCCGACGTGGCGCTCGATACCCTCGTGGTGGTGGACGGACTCGACCAGGAACCCCACGTCGACCAGGTCGTGAACGACACAGGGGTCCTTCGAGAGGCAGCGGTAGTTCCAGCGGCCGTCGACCTGCGACCCGTGGAGGTAGCGCACCCGGTCGTCCTCGTCGAGCAGGTCGCCGACGGCCTCGCTCGGCGTACTCGCACGGAGGAGGCTGTTCCCGTCCCTCCGGGCGAGCGGCGGCGCGGCGTCGACCGTCGCGTCCGCCGCTCGGGAGGCCTCCGCGAGCGGGCAGTCGTCGCCGGTGACCCGGAACTCGACGACGAGACACTCCGGGCGCATGCGGCACGGTAACGTGGCGTAGACATTTAAAACCGCCCCATGGACGGGCCAACCGGTTCGTTTCCAGCATAAATAGATGCCGGTATGGACCTGCCCACGGTTGAAGAGCGGGCGGGCCCCCGGCAGTTCGGGCCCACGGACGAGATGCCACTGGAGTACCGCGAGGCGGCGACGCGGATGATCCAGTTCCACGCCAACAGCGAGATCATGGGCGCGTACATCGAGCGCCCGTTCATCCGGCAGGCGCCCAGCCTGGACCGGAAGCTGGCGGTCAGCGCGCAGGTACAGGACGAGATCGGCCACGGCCAGTTGCTCTACCGCGCGGCCGAGAACCTCGGCGTGAAGACCCGCGAGGAGATGCTCGATGAACTCGCGAACGGGAAGGGGAAGTTCCTCAACTGCTTCCACTACCCGCTGGACAACTGGTACGAGCTGCCGATGATAATGTTCTTCGTCGACGGCGCAGCGATGCGCCGGCAGGCGTCGCTCAAGCGGACCTCCTGGGAGCCGTACGCCCACGCCATCGACAAGATCTGCTTCGAGGAGGGGTTCCACATCAAGCACGGCGAGGACATCCTCCGGGAGCTGGCCAACGGGACCCGACGCGACCAGGAGAAACTGCAGGAGGCCTTCGAGAAGTGGTGGCCCCGCATCCTGCAGTTCTTCGGGCCGACGGACGACCAGTCGACGCACGACGACTTCTCGCAGACGGTCGGGCTGAAGACGATGAGCAACGACGCACTCCGCAACGCCTTCCTCAACGCCTACCTCCCGAAGGCCGAGAAGTACGGCCTCGAGATTCCCGAGTACCCGCGCGTCGAGTACCACGAATCCGAGGACCACTACGAGGTGTACGAGGAGGACCTCGACTGGGACGAGTTCTTCACCGTCGCGCGCAACGAGTTGCCGACCGGCCGCGGCCAGATAGCGAAGCGCCGGCGGAGCCAGGACGCCGTCGAGTGGGTTCGTGAGGCCATCGAGAGCACCCCCACGGGCGGGCAGCCCGCGACAGCCGACTGACCATGATATTCGAAGTGTTCCGCCAGGAGACGGAGACGGACTACCACACGCACGTCGGGAACGTCCACGCGCCCGACGCGGAGATGGCCCGCATGTTCGCGCAGGTGGCCCACGCCCGGCGGAAGCCGGCGAACTCGCTGTGGGTCGTCCCGAAGGCGGAGATATCCGAGGTCGACGCCGACGACCCCGGCGTCGCGATGGGGGGCACCACCCAGAAGGAGTACCGCTGGGCGACCAACTACTCGACGGGCCGGATGGCCGAGGAGATCGAGGCCAGCGAGGCCGAGCAGGCCGAGGCCGAGTCACGGCGCCGGCGGCCGAGCGCCGCGGGCGATGACGGAGGTGACGACTGATGGCGACCGACGAGACGCTCCCGTGGGACCGCGAGTACGCGCTCGGCGGCCCCGACGAGCTCTCCGAGCGCGAGCAGGCGGCCGTGGAGGCCTGCCTGCGCGCGCTCGCCGACGACGAGTTCGTCCTCGCCGAGCGATACACGGAGTGGCAGGTCCGCGGGCCCACCCTGGAGAGCGACCTCGCGGTCGCGAACATCGCACAGGACGAACTCGGCCACGCGCGGCTCTGGTACGACCTGCTGGAGGACTTCGGCTACACGGAATCGGAGCTCATCTGGGAGCGCCCGCCCGAGGACTTCCGGCACGCGACGCTGGTGGAGCTCCCCTTCGACACCGGTGACTGGGCCGACGCCATCGTCCGTGGGTTCCTCTACGACGAGTTCGAGCATCTCCGCCTCGACGCCCTGACGGAGACGGAGTACCCCCGCATCGCCGACCGCGTCGGCAAGGTCCAGGGCGAGGAGCACTACCACCGCGAGCACGCCCGCAACTGGCTGGAGCGGCTGGCTACCGGCGCTGTCGACGGCGACCCGGCGAACGGCCACCGGCGGGTACAGGAGGCACTCGACCGCCTGTTCCCGCACGCGCTGACGCTGTTCGCGCCGACGGTGTACGAGCCCGACATCGTCGAACTCGGCGTGCGTCCGACACCGCTCTCGGAACTCCGCGAGGCGTGGCTCGACGCGGTGGTGCCCGAACTGGAGGCCCTCGGGTTCACCGTTCCGGTCGCGCCGGACGCCCATCCGGAGGCGGTCGACACGCTCCTGCCGGCCGAGCGGGGCCGCGACGGGAGTCACACCGACGCGTGGCCGGACCTCTACGACGAGCTGACGTTCACCTACCGACAACTCGACCGCCGGGAAGCACCGCGGCTGATGGCCGACCCGGACGATGCCGACGGTGACGGAGGTGCGCCACGATGAGCGACGCCGAGCGCCCGGAGGACGGCGACGCCCTCCCGGACGAGACGTTCGAGGACGAACCGCGGTACTGTGGGTACACCGAGTACCGCTCCGGGGGCGGGCATCCGGACCTCCCGCGGACAGGCGAGGGCGCCAGCGGCATCGAGGCGCGTGTCTGGGACGCCCTGTACGAGGTGGAGGACCCGGAGATGCCCGTCTCCGTCGTCGACCTCGGCCTCATCTACGACGTGTACGTGGACCGCACGAGCGGCGAGGCCCGCGTGGACATGACGCTGACGTACACGGGCTGCCCGGCGCGCGATTACCTGCTGAGCAGCGTCGAGCGGGCAGTCGAGAACGTCGACGGCGTCGAGGACGTACTGGTCAACCTGCTGTGGTCGCCCGAGTGGAGTGTGGAGATGGTGACCGAAGACGGCCGCGAGGCGCTCCGCGAGTTCGGGGTGGCGATATGAGACGGCTCGACCCCAGCGTCGACATCGAGGCGGACGACCCGGTGACCTGCCCGTACTGCGGGTCCGAGGAGACGACACGCGAACACCCGCGAGGGCCGTCGCTCTGCAAGTCCATCCACTACTGCAACGTATGCGAGGAGTCGTTCGAGGCGATGGCATAGGGCTCAGAAACCGCGCATTACTCACCTACATGCCCAATTACATCCAGTAAACTATTTTTAGAGATGGTATGGGGTGGGTACCGGATATGCCACCGGGTTATCGAGTGGTATGGCACAAACGCCCGTTTGTGCCTCCTGAAGGCCTTTTCCAGCGCGCTGCCAGTGATTCCCCAATGCCCTCCAGACTGTCGATGCTCGTGTTGCTCGTCGCGGTGGCGCTTGCGGGCTGTGTGGGTGGCCTGCCCGGGGGCGGCGCGCCCGGGTCACCCGACAGCACCCCGGACGCGACGCCGACCGCGACCGAGTGCACCGAACAGCGCCTGTCCGTCACCGACCCGACCCGCGACAACGTGAACCCGAGTCCGTATCCCGACCGGCCCGCGAACTGGACCGAGTCGTCCGTCCGGGCGTACGTGGTCGCGTTCGAGCAGGCGTGGTCCCGGAACCAGCAGCTCCGCGAGGCAACGAAGCGCGTGACCGTGTCCGTCTCGGATGTCTCCGTCGCGCGGACGGCGGATGGCTACCGTGTCACCCTCACCTCGCGGACGAACACGTGGTACGGCGGCCCCGCCGAGGGGAACCGCACCGCCACCATCGTCCACGGTGACGGGGCGTACATCCCGGTCC
This sequence comes from Haloglomus halophilum, assembly GCF_024298885.1. Classification (GTDB taxonomy): domain Archaea; phylum Halobacteriota; class Halobacteria; order Halobacteriales; family Haloarculaceae; genus Haloglomus; species Haloglomus halophilum. Next base: position 3,339,705 of record NZ_CP101166.1, on the reverse strand, counting down.
GGTACGCCCTGACCGACGGCCGACTGGTCCGCGCGGAGGGGCGGTTCGACGCGACACCGACGGTCGGCCCGCAGTCGGGGCGGACACTACACTGCTGGGGCGACGGCTGAGAGTGCGGCGAGATTCTAGAGACTCTTGGGTGAGAATCCCCACTGAGCCCGGAAAACTGGTTTGAGCAGTGCTGACGGAGTAACGGACATGACCGTATCCGAGCCCGGCCCCGAGACGACGGCCGAGAGAGTGCCTGTCGAGGTCCCCGACCTCGAGACCGTTCTGAGCGCCGTCTTCGGGCTTCGGGCGAGCGAGAGTAGCGCGTATCTGGGTCTGTTGCGAGTCCCCGATAGCTCGGCCGCCGAGGTGGCCGAGGAACTGGGTCGTGACCGCTCGAACGTGAACCGCTCGCTCCGGACGCTCCGGGACCGCGGGTTCGCCGAGCGACGCCGTGTCCTGCTGGAGGAGGGTGGCCATGTCTACCGGTACAGCCCGACACCGCTCCCGGTGGTTCGAGAGCGGATGCACGAGGCGCTCACCGAGTGGACCGACGGTGCCCGGGACCGTATCGATGATTTCGGTGCCGACATCGAGCCCGCATCGCAGACGGAGGCCGAGGGCGCCGAGGGCGTGTACGCGGGTCGGAACAAGGACTGACCGACAGCGCCACACGAACCGGAAGCTACACCCGCGGGCGCCGGACAGGGCCGGTATGTCACCCACTGTCGACGAGTTACGGGACGAGATCCGCCTGGCCGTCGGCCGCTACGAACGCGCCGTCTCGACCGACTTCACGAAGGAGGCCCTCGCGGCCATCTGTGGCGCCCTGGGCGAGGAGGTGACGGGGAAGCCGCTCCCGCCGAAGCGCGAGATGCGGGCCGTCGTGCGGGAACGGGTCGAGGGGCTCGACCCCGACGCCGTGGACGGCGAACGGTCCTTCCGGAAGGCGGAGCTGGAGGCCATCGTAGCTCGATTGCGTGACGAGGAGCCGTAGCGACCGGGTCGGTGAGAAGCTGACCGCCCTCGCCGGGCGGGCAGGACTGCCCGGTTTACCGACTACTCTCGGAGACCCGATACGCCTGGCCGTCGTACCTGAACTCGGCAGCGCCGTCGTCGTAGCCGACGCTCCAGGCCGTCGTCCGGTCGTCCGTGCGCAGGACGACCCGCTCGACATCGGGAGCGGCGAAGGCGAGCGTGTTCCGGAGCCCCCGTCGCCGACGACGCATCACCTGTTCCGGGATGAGCGTCCGGTCGGCGCCCGCCGCCCGTTCGAGCACGAGCTGCACCCGTGAACGGTCCTCGGCGTCGGGCGCGGTCCGCCAGCGGTCGGACGTGGCCGTGACCTGCCCGTCGGTTCGGTCGGTCGTCACGTCGTCCGTCGGGACCACCGACACCGCGGGGGCGTCGAACTGGACCAGGGCGGCGCTCTGTGCCGTCGCGTGTCCGTAGCCAGCCACGGCAGCGTAGCGGCCACCACCCAGGAACGGATAGCTCTCGGCCTCGCAGGGGGCCATCTCGCCCGTCGCTGCCCGCATCGTCCAGGTCTTCGAACCCCCCGGCGAGACGCCGCGGCAGTCCGACGTGTGAATGTAGGGTCCGAGGTGGAACCACTCGCCGTCCACGAGCTTGTAGAGGTTCCAGTGGCCACAGCGTGTCGACTCCAGCGAGCGGTTGATGAACGTGAACTCGACGCGAGCCGGGAGATCGGTCCGCTCGACGCCAGGTCTGACGAACGAGGGCGTGCTCGCGTCGGCATCGTGGAACCACGCCGTCTCCGACTCGCCAGGGAGGTCCGGGATGGTGGTCCCCGTGAACCGGGAATCGGTCGTCGGGCCGGGCGCATCGGTGGGCCAGACGCTCACCCGGACGGGGCGCTCGCCGGCCCGGGAGAACTCGTACATCCCGGGCGGCCGACCACGGCCGGCACCTTCGGCACGACCGACCAGGGCGTACTCCCCGCGGACGGTCTCGCCGGCGGCGAGTCGGACGCGCCCGGGGAGTTGCGGGAACGAGTCGCCGGCGAGCCGCCAGTGCCCGTCGGCAGCGCGTTCGAGCTCCGGTGGCTCCTCGACGAGCTCGTGGTTCGCCGTCGGGGCGAAGACGAGCGCCGTCCGGTAGGTGTGGTCGACTCGCCGGGGGCCCAGTGGCTGTGGGATGTCGCTCGCGAGGCGGCCGAACGGCGGCGTCCACTCCAGCCGGAACGTGTTCTCGAAAGAGTTCTCGTTTCGTAGTTCCGCCTCGACCGTCGCGGGGCTGTCGGCCGTCGCGGTCGCGGTGAAACGCATCCGGACGCTCGCCCCGTCGTCGGAGCGATACCGGAGCGGAGCGAGCGCGTACGTTCGGTCCACCGTTTCCAGGTCGACGATACTCGCCGCCCCGAGGGCCCCGTTGTCGGTATCCGGGTCCGGGTCGGGCGTCTCGGTCGGTGAGGCCGTCGGCGAGTCGGTCGGCCGGTCGCCCGAGTCCCCGTTCGGGGAGCCCGTCCGGTTCCCGATCACTTCGCTACAGCCCGCGAGTCCACCGATTCCGGCCGCGAGGCCGGCAAGGAGGGCGCGTCGTCGCATACGGGCAGCACTGGCGGGCATGGAGGCAAACCCTTTCTGGAGGCGCAAACGTCCCTTTCATCGACGCGTTCGGGGCTGCACTCGGCCGCTCCCCGTGGCTCACTCTCACCCGCTCGCACCGGGACGCCTATGTGAGCCACCCGGCAACGGGGTGGCATGAACGGAGACGACGCCGCGGACGGTGGCTGGTTCGCGGGCGTCGACCGCGACGACACCGACGCCGGAGCCACAGCCATCCGCGACGGGCGTGCCGAGGGCCCGGCCGACTGGCCGGCCGCCGCGGTCGAGTACGGCTACGCCGACGACGCGGCCGACTACTACGACGCACTCCACGCCGCGACGATGGCGGCCACGCGTGCGGCCGTCGCCGAGGCCGAGAGCGCCGGGGACCGACAACTGGTTCACGCAATCCGAGCGATGGACGACCACACCAGATAGCTAGTATAATATTCTCCCCGAATCTCGGGAACGAATCACTGAAAACAGCCGACAGTGCAAAGAGGACTGTTTCGTCCACTAATCCAGAATTCTGTCACTTTCACCCTCTAGACAATAGTTTCCAACCTCAGCACCCACCCCATCACCTCCGTGTAGACAGCGACCGATACGAGTTAGACACCATCGACGTGGCGAAGGCGAGTCGTATGTGCGACGCCCGCGCCAGCACATAGCAATACATTATACCGACATAAGAAGACAACATACTGTTCCCAAGAGTAATATCCTTGCGTGAACGAGAACAGCTATGACCGAGGACCGCCCTGCCGACGTGAACGAGCGCGTCACCGAGGAGTGGAAGGCGGACACCAGCCCCGGCGAGCGGGTCCGGACCGTCATGAAGCGGACGTACGATCCGCAGTCGGTCGCTACCATCGCCGAGCGTGCGCTGACCTCCGAGACGACCGCTCGTAAGCATCTGGGCGTCCTCGCCGAGGACGGATTCGTGGAAGCAGTCTCACCCGCGGACGAGCGCGGGACCTGGTACAAGCGTGCCCCTCGTTCGGTCGTCCTCGAACGCGCTCAGCAGATACTCGACACGGTCGACATCGAGACGCTGTCAGCCCGCGTCACCGAGCTCCGCGATACGGTTCGCGAGTTCGAGGATGAGGCCGGCGCGGAATCGCCCCGTGCCGCGGCTATCGCCGACGCGGAGTTGGACGCGGAGGCGATGACGGAGTGGCAGACGGCAGAACGGAACCTGAAACTCGCTCGGGCCGCCCTCGCCCTCGCTGACGCGACGGAGGTCGTGGGCGACGACTTCGGCTCCGACGAGCGCGGGGAGCCAGCAGGCATCATCGGCTGACAGGATGCAGGACGCCGAGTCACACGCGCTGCGAGGTGCCATCGATGCCGGTGCGCTTCACGATTTTCGCACCGAATTCGAGCGTCTGGAGCCACTCGCGAACGGGTCGTTCGACGACCCAGTGAGTCCCGGCGAACTGCGCCTTCAGCTGGACGACGGTATCGGTGAGGCGACGGCTGCGACCATCACCGTCCGATGGTCCGTGCGAGACGACTATAACATCCATTACAGCGACGACGCGGATCGGAACCTCCGGTGGGATGTGCATCCGCACGTGTATACCGATCCGGATGGGGATGGCCACTACCATCCGCCGCCGGATGCCTCGAAGGACGATGACGATGGTGAAGCGTCCTGTATCGAGGTTACGGAACTCGTGCTCGTCGCACGGGCTGTCCATCAGCTGTGGCGAAGTGGGTACGACGATGGGACGGCCGACCCGTTCAACGATGCGGCCGACCCACCCTGAGGAGGCCGTTGACAACGATCCTAACCGACCCTGATATAGATCTGCTGACGATCCGTCTGATACTCAGACAACGACCTCGGCCGTACGCCCCTTGAGCGGTGAACGGCACAACGCTGGCCCGAGCGCTACGTCCTGATTAAGAAATCTCCAGGCTCGAGTCGAACATCTCATTATCCACTCGGTGCCGCTGAAGATCCACCTCGAAACCTTCGCGAAGCCTCGGATTCGACCGATTAAATTATTCTATGAACCCTCAGTGATTAAATTTCTCGGATGAAGATCGGCCGGCGCTTAGCCGACCGAGCACACCGTGATGACATCCCTCGGCACGCTGACTACGGTGCTCGTTCAGGCGTTCCCTAATCGCTCGGGTCGTAGAACTTGTTCACCCAAGCGCCCTTCGCGAGCTTCAGCTGGATCTCCTCACCAGCATCCCACTGGTTGTCGAAGCCGCCGAAACGGTAGCCACACCCTTCCTCCAGGGTGATGTCTTCGTTGAACACGACACAGGGTCGCTGGACTTCCCCTCTATCACTATCCCCGAGCATCACTTTCTGGTGTGGGTCATGACTTCGGAGGTCGATGGTGTAGTTGACGAACGCTTTCGTCCTGATGAACCGGTCCGCGCCGTCGAACTCGTCGATGTGGATGAACGGCGGGCTGCTCATCGGTTTCCACCCCCACGGACGATCGTGATCTGCCCACACGTCTGTGTGCTGGGCTGTGCCTCACCGCAGCCCGGGCACCGCGTCTCGGTGATGGGATCAACGAGATCATCGCAGCTCCTGCACATCACGAGCCCGGGGGTGTTCAACCGACCGTCGTTGATGAGGACCGTTCGCAGCCAGCCGTCACGGACAAGCAGCAACGCATCCGTGTGTTCGTAGAGGCGAGCGTGGCTACACCTGGCTGCGGGAGCGTCGACGGGCTTGGCGACGCGCCATGCTTCCTCGAGCGGCCGCTCTGCGGGGGTCCGTTCGTGCCAGCGATCGCGGGCGTGTTGTTTGATCAGCGGGAGATACGTCTGGTCGAGGTTGTGTTGTACGGACATCTCTGAATAGTCAGGTCAGCGTGTGACGTCGCCGTCTGGGAGCCAATGGCTGCCGAGCGTGAATATCGAACGCTGGCCAGCGTTGCCACTGGCCGCGTTGATAGTGCTACAGCAAGTGAGAGTCGGCGAAGCGGAGCTTCACCAAGGATGGATGCCTCTCGGCGATGGGCCGAAGACTCTCGACGAGGTATCGCTGGCTAACGGCGAGAAACGATTCGGGCGCGATTCGCGCGTGCGGACGATGGCACAGAGGGAAGGGGTTGTTCGACGGGCCAAACCCATTGCCCCATGTGCGTGTTGTAAACAGAGCCCCGAAGACCGAAGGTGAAGGCTGGGCAGCCCATGGCCTCAAAGGGGGCAGCTATCCCGCGCAATTGGCGCGATGCCTGGCAGCCAGGCCGTGGCTCCGCCTTACGGCGGACCCGACGACCGGCGATCCTCAATACGCATATTGTCGCAAGAAACAGTTAAAAGAAAATTACTATTATACATGAAAGTGGCAGAATATATGTCCGATAGGGCATATTTGGCGAAGAAAGAGGGGGGATTAGGCGTCCCCCGTCGTGTCATCGGCCTCTCTGTCGGTGGCATCGCGCGGGCCAGTACTGAAGAAACTCGCTGCTTTCAGCTCACGCTTGACGAGTTGGGAAACGCTGTAGAGATCCGCTTTCGAAACCTCCTGTTGCTCCAGCAACTCTCGGTAGTCCGATTCCTGGAGCAGTCCCTTAGGGAGGTCTTCCTCATCGAGTTCCGAGAGAGCCTCATCGGGGAATCGGCGAGACCGATCCCACTCAACGAGTACCTTGATCGTCGCCAGTGCAACCTTACTGAGTCGTTTTTGCCGTCCGAACCGGTCCAGATTCATCGTCGCCATCGCGGTAACCGCCAATCGTTGTTGATGTGCTGGGATATCGAGCGCAGAGCAGAACGATTCGGTGATCCGCATCTTGTCGCGGGCTGCTTCACGGGCACTGTGGTTGCCATCGGAGCGGTGACGACCCTCGTTGTGCCGGATGAGCTTCGTCACATCCCCGCCAGCACTGCCGATTCCCACCCGGGTGTCTCCGAATGCATCGTACCCAGTGGTGTAGTAATCAGGAGCGTGATCGCGTTCCTGTTGCCTGGATGGTTGCTGTTCCGGTGTCTCGTCGACGAGATACTGGTCGGTTGCGTTCCCCCCGTCGTCATCCGCTTCGTCGGCGCTATCTTCCACGACTGATTCCCAAGCTGAAGAATGACTCACCAGCCACCCTCTTAATCCTTTGTCGGGGGGTTGCAGAAATCTGGAGCAGTAATCCTGGTTCCGCGCCGAGCAGGTTGACCGAATCTATCTCACGCCATTAGGGCGTGCGAGAGTTGCACCCACGGACATATTGCCCTGTCCTGGAGACGAAATGGACTACCCCAGAACCTCTGCAGGAATGACACTGTGCGGCGAATCGAATCTCCTCGCCATCGGTCGAGTCACCAAGTTCGTATTGGCGACGGGGATCCCCTTCCTGGTGAGGCTGGGGTTGTGAAGCCGTTACTGAGTATGCTCTGCTGCGACTGTTACCCCGTCTAGCGCCTCGAATAACTCCGCAGCTGGCGCCTCGAACGTGCCGAAGTCATGGATCGGATCATCGACTTCAGTGAAGAACAACGCGGCACGGACCTCTCGCTCAGGATCGTGTGCCGCCAACATCGCAGCGTAGGCGAGCAACTGTGGCCGGTGGTGCGTGGCTTGCTCTTCGACGAACTCCTGGTGGTCGCGATCGCCCGGACGGTCTGTTTTGTAATCGATGACGTAGTAGGTATCCGCAGTCGCTGCCAGATAATCGATCTCGCCGGCCAGTTCGACTCGATCAACCCCTAGCGGCGTCTCCGCTTCGAATGTCGCTTCGGCTCGATATTCGTCATACTGGGCATGGACAGCTCCGTGATCGACTATGTGGTCGAGAGCATCCGTAACCCGCTCCATGCGCGTCCTGACTGCCTCGGTGATCGACTGAAGAGCAGCATCCTCCGGCAACGTATCGAGCAGTCCCTCCTGCTCGGCCTCACGCAGCAAGTCGCGGATGAGCTGCTCGTGTTTGTCTGTCGGTGGCTGGAGCTCACAGAAGCGGTGCACCAGCGTGCCGAACACACGTGACGGAATGCCTCCGGGGACGCTTGTGGGCCCCGCTGTTCCCTGGTCAGTCCCAGTGTTAGTGCCGGGGTGGTACTCGATCCGATGGGCCTGTGTCCGCTCCAATGTGCCACTCCCATCGAGAACTCGTGAGCACTGGCTGGGTGAGATCGCTAAGACCGTCTCTCGAGTCAGGGCGGGCTCTGGATCGTATGCGTCCGGGTTCAGCGTTGGCTCTGTCGCGCCAGGCTGGTAGTCGGTTGCTTCCGGAGGCAGTCTGACCGTGATTCGGCCGGTTCGTTCGCTCCCGTCCCGGAGCTTGAACGGAAGGGTGCGATCATACTGCTCAGCACTAATGAGCCGCTCGAGTGGCGCTGTGGGGTCGATGGCGGCGGTCGTTTCCTGACGGCCGTCTTCATCTTCCGACGAGTCATCGTCAGGCAGCAACACGGCTTGGACCCAGTCTCGCCATGCATCTGCCTCCGCCGGCTCTGGGGCTTCCATCACGGCCGGCTCATCATCCTCACTATCACCCTGTTTGTGTTGCCCTGCCAGGATAAGGTGGTCTCTGGCTCGCGTGCAGGCCACGTAGAGTGTCCGCTTTTCTTCGGCTCGCTCTTCGGCCCGTCGCTGGTGGCGTGCCAGCGCTCGTGCGGCTGTGCCACTGTCAGCGTAGGGATCGAGCGGATTCGGGCCTTTGAGGCCCAGGATGGGGACGCGCCCCTCGTCTGTGGGGTCAGGAACAGTCTCGAACTCCATCGTTTGGCTCCCGAGCCCCGACTGCGTATCACTCGCCTGTCGGAAGTTGCGGGCCATCCCTGGGACCACCACAACCGGATACTCGTCACCCTTGGCCTCGTGAATGGTGAGGATATCGACGCTTCCCGTCGTCGTGCCGCTGTCTGGCTCGTCGAACGAGATGACGTTCGCTTCCGGATCATCGCTATTCTCGAGTTGCTCCTCGAGTGTGGCCACCAGCTCAGCGAGCCCCTGTCGCTCCTCCGGTCCCGAGGCCCGAAGCCGATCACGGAAGCGCTCAACATTGGCAACCGCCTTTTCGCCCCGCTCGTCAGCTGCGACGGCTGCCAGGTAGCCGGTCTGATCATACACCCGGGTGAGAAGCTCTCCCCACGACTCTACCGCTGGTTCGGCATCGGTCTGACCCGCATACCCTCGGAATCGCGTGAGGTCATCATGAATCGCGGTCCATTCCGATTCGGTCGCCGCGCTGAGGGCGTCCCACAGCGATTGCTCTGGCTCGTCCTGAATCCGAAGCGCGAGCTGTGCGAGTGCATCGTCAGGTTGCCCGAACATCGGTGACCGGAGAAGTGCATACAGCGCCCGATCATCGGTTGGGTCCACGAGCACCCGGAGCAGATTCAGTAACGTCTCGATCTCGGGGGCTTCGAGGAAGCCACCCCCTTTGATGACGCTGTAGGGAACGCCCGCCTCGCGCAGCGAGCGCTCGTAGGCGCCTAAATCACTCCGTGTCCGGAGGAGGATCGCGATGTCGTCCGGTTGGACGGCACGCGGTCGCTCAACGGGCCCATCGGAGCCATCGTCCCACTGATCGTACGCCGGATCATCCTCTTCGAGTTCCTCATACACCTGTGTGCCGTCCGTGAGCAGCTTCGTGAGCCGGTTCGTTACGGCGTCGGCCTCCATCGCCGCTCGATCGAATGTCGGCCCGTCGAGGAGATCGTGCGTGGTCTCGTCGTCGGACTGCAACAACCGGTCGGCTAACGATGCATCAACTGGCACTGGGAGATACTCGACGACTGGCTCAATCGCGGCCTGATCCTCGCGAGCTGCTTGCAGTGGCTCTGAGTCGGCTTCGAATGGCGCTGGCTGGCCCCCATATTCGGCATACCAAGGATCTTCTTGGGTTGCGGCCCGCTCACTGACGAACACTCTATCGAACAACCCGTTGATGGCGCTGACGGGCGCGTCGAGTGTCCGGAAGTTCCGTGTGAGCGGTTCCTGCTCGTCTACGATTCCAGCTTCCTGATTCGCTCGATCGAGCTCCGTTTCTGCGTCACCGAAGACAGAGACATCGGCCCCCCGGAAGCGATAGATGCTCTGCTTATCATCGCCCACGAGAAACAGATTCGTCGCCTCCGGATTCGATGGGTCTTCGCAGGTGAGCCCCTTGATGACTGCCCATTGGGCCGGGTTCGTATCCTGAAACTCATCCACCATGACGTGTGCTCCTAGAGGCGAGTCATCGTTGCCGCCTGCGAAGAAGCCGATCTCTCGTCGAGCGGCCGGGCGTAGCGAGTTGAGGAAATGGTTGGTGAGCGCGATGAGGTCACCATAGTCCAGCATCTCCTCATCGCGCTTGCGGCGGGCGTACTCGCTGAACGCATGCTGTGCGAGTGTGGCGAACGCCTGTACGTATTCGAAGGACTCCTCTTCCCCTTCATACAGTAGTTCAAGGACGTCGTCCCAGGGCCCTCGTCGCGCGTGTTCAGTGACGGTTTCAACGGCTGCTGAGACGCGATAGAGTGGACTCTCCGGATCAAGCTCGTCCGGATACGCAGCATCGAGCATTCCATCGTGGACTCCACCACTGCTACTCCGCAGTGCCGCGACGACTTCGATCGCGAGATCCCGCTGTCGCTGTTCACTCAGGTCTGATAGCGATGTGGTTCCGTCGAGTCCCCGCTCCTCGACGCTGTCGACGAGGCCATCCAAGGCCCACATGCAGAGATGGCCATGGAGATCCGGCCGTGTCTCCTCGTAGTTCGCTGCGATAGTGACTGCAGCCGGAACCGCTGCCTCGACCGCCTCGTCGATCCACGCCGGGTCGAAGTCCGGCCGCACGACATCGAAATACTGCGCGATGTGATCCTGGGCGTACGTGGCGGCGTCATCGTAGCTCGCGACCTGGTCCAACCACGCAAACGCGGTGCGACGCGGATTGTATGAGAGGAGATCCTCCAATGCCGCTTCGATCGTGCTCCGATCGAATCGCCGTGCGAGTGTCTGGACAGCGTCCGTCTCTTCATTGGCCCGCACAGCTGCACTCACGGACTCTCCCACGAGTGCATCGGCGTCGGCCTCCTCGACGACATCGAACCCGGGGCCGATGTCGTCGTAGGTAACGCCATACCGTGCGAGCGGGCTGGTGTCTGCGACGGTCGGGTCGCGGGCTGTCCCGACCGCATGCTCGGCCAGGATGCGGTGGCACAGGCCGTGGAGGGTGTGGATATAGCCTTCCTCGAGCCCGTCGGCTACCTCACGCCAAAGCGTGAACCGCCGGTCGCTCTCGGCCGCTGTCAGCCGCGCATTCACTTCCTCACGAACACTTTCCTGTAGATCAGCTGCTGCTCGCTCTGTGAATGTTGTCGTAAGGATCTGCTGTGGTAACGCTGCGGCCAGTTCCTCCTGCTCTGGGTGCCCTTCGATCGCATCGAGTTCGCGCTCTAGAATCTCGAGATACCGGGCCGTCAGTGTCGTTGTCTTCCCCGTTCCAGCCCCCGCCCGAAGAGTCACGTTGGCGTCCAGCGTCTCCTTTGCGGTTAGCTGTTCTCGCTCTAACCGACTGTCATCGATCATTGCTCTGCCCCCATTGAATCGGTGGCACCTGGTGGGACGTAGGCTGTCTCCAGCCCGTGCTGCTCCAGCCGCTCTGCGCGTCGATGGTGGCGAACGTCACAAACATGTGCGAAATCACAATGCTCACAGCCCGCATCATCCGCAGCTAACAGCGTCGGGTGGTAGATGCCCTCAGCAAGCGCTGCCCCAATCGTTTGGAGGCGTTCGTCTATCGTCTCGAAGAGGAACTCCTCCAGCGAGTCTTCGCCCTCTTGGGTTTCAAAGAGTGAGTCTTTCTGCGCCCGGAGCAGTGCTTCCCCACCCGTGCCAAAGTGCTCCGTATGGTCCTTCGACGCAAGCGGACTCTTCTGGATCGCCGCAGTTGCAGGTGGCTTTAGGTCGTAGTATGCGGCCCCAACCGGCCGCCAGTCCGTCTCTTCATCAAGCACCGCGTCGAGGAGCCGCAGATAGAGTGGGAGCTGGAAACTGAGCCCCGACCGAACGTTGCTAATGCTGGGGCTGCTACCGGTTTTGTAATCGATCGCAGCGAATTCGGCGGGGCTTGCACTTGGATCGATGTCCACCCGATCGACTTTGCCTCGAACCTTGATGCCATCGACCAACTCAACCGGCTCCTCATGCAGCAGCGTCGTGACATCACTTCGCTGGCGACTGAGGCCAATTGCCGCCTCGAAGAATGCCGGAGAGACGCTCGTTAGCGCTTCCTCCTCGGCCAACGATTCCAGGAATCGGATGAAGAGCCCCCGATGGGCAGGTGGCCCCTGATATGGGTTCGTGTGCGATGAGGGCTCGAGGCCCGAAAAGAGGCGCTGGAGCCAGCCGTCGTGGAAGGTGGATTCGTACTCCGCAACGTAGGCTTGGTTCAGTTCCGTCTGTGCCGCCTCGAAGAGGGCGTCATGATACGGGTCCGGATCTGCGATATGAACGGGTTCACCCGGCGTTGCCTGAAGAGATTTGAAGAAGCGGCCCACCGTTTCGTGGATGAAGTGTCCGCGTACCCCAGTATCGGGTTCGGTCGCGATGGTCTCTGGCGACTCGAAATCGAGGAGGTAGCTCGCGAAGAACTTGAACCCGCAAGCAGCGTACGTATCGATTCGACTCGGGCTGAGTGGGGCCTCGCTGGCCGCGAACTCTTCGACCGTTTCCGGAGAGAGGCGCCCGTCATACCGCGTTGTCGAGGCGTCGCGACGTGCGGCCGCGCAGGTAATCCCGGCTTGAAGCCGTGTTGCGGGTGTCCCGGGCCCTGTTTCGAACGCCCCACTCTCTGCGGCGGTGGTTGCGACGTCCTCATCCGGCTGTGATCGGGCGCCCAGCACCCGGCCAACCTGCCGCTGAATATCTTCTCGGGAATGGAGCTGGTCGCCGTCATCGTGCTGGGTCGGCTCCAGGTCACCATCACATAGCCGCTGTAGCTCAGCGAGGAAGTCAGCAATCACTGACTGGTCGCCCTCTGGCGTTTGGTCCGGGTGTGAAAGGACGAGCCGATCGCTGGCACTCGCCAGTAGCCCGAGCGCATACCGGGCGCGAAGCGTGGTATCGCCGGGCTCGAAATCGGGGTGGGAGTCGTTGATTTCACGCGTGAATGCCAGTCGTGTTGGCGGAGACGGGAACGCCTCTGTTGTCAGGCCGGCCACGACGGTGACGGCGAACTCATGCTGAAGCACATCCGTTGGCGAGCAGAGGACGATTCCGTCGGGATCGCCGATCGATGCCTCGACAGCCGCCGTTGCTAGTGCGCGTGGCAGTCGCTCGCCGACGTTCCGGGCATCGAGCGCTGTGGTCGCAGCTAGGGAGTCAAGGACCCGATCCAGTTCGCGTCGCGCAGCCTGCGCTTGGTCTCGGGCCCACTTCGGCCGCTCGGCTGTTGTATCCAGTTCCCAGGCGTCCTCGGCAGCAGCCTGTGTCACCACGCCGAGCGTCTCCAACAGGGCATACGTCTGCTCGTGGACCTCGCTCGTTGGAGCATCGACGAACTCTGCACAGAGCGCTGTGAGCCATTCCAGCGAGGCGGCACGGTCGTCCTGCCCCTCTCGTTCGAGGAGCTGCTGGGCGGCCGCGATACTGCTCACCTCGAGCTGACCGACGATGGTGCCGAGCTCCGCGGCTGTCATCGTTGCCGCCGGCCATGAGAGGTCCGTCAGGGGGTTATCGAGCAGTCGGAGGATGTCTCGAAGCCGACCCTCGCCACTCCCGATTCGTATCGCATCCGACAGTACGGCCCCGAGCTCCGTCTGGTCGAGTGCCCCTTCCTCGGTCGTCTGTGTTGGGATGCCGTACTGGCTGAACACTTCGAAGAACTCCCGGCGCCGGTCGGCAAGGTTCGTCACCACGACCCCGATCTCATCCGTGTCACGCCCAGCTTCGAGTGCCGTTCGCACCGTTCGGGCCGCACCACGAGTTTCGTGGGCGGGCGTGGGGTAGGTTTGCCAGTCGATGCCGGCTGCCTCGACTGCGGCCGGTCGGAGCTCCGTCCCCGTCTGATAGCGATAGCAGGCCGCCGCAATGTCGGTCCCCGAGGCTCGGCTTGGCTCCGCGGGGGGCTTATGAGCGAAGTTCAGATCGGCGTACCGCTGCCACGCCCGGCTGGCACCAACGTCAATCCCAGCGAGCGACTCCCCAAGCGCTGGCGGAGCATCGAGTGCAGCGGCCGCCAGCGGTAGCGCGGCCGTCATGATCTCGACCTCGCTGGCGATCGCGTCAATCAGGTCTGCCTCGAGTGGGGAGTAGAATGGATGCGGGCCTAGAACTACCGCATCGACCGGATCAAGCACGGCTGCCAGCCCATTGTCGGCCGTACAGACACGCTGATACCGTTCGCTCTGCAGCGTCTTCTGGCCACGCTCATCGGCAAAGACATCGCGTCGAGAATCGAATTCAGCAGAGAGTGCGGTGATTGCATCTCGGACTGGGGTTGAGACCGGCTCGAGCCGTTCATCGGTCCGAATGGCGGCCGAGTCCACGAGCCCGGCGAACTCCAGTAGCGAGAGGAGGTCCTCTGCCTGTGCACATGCCTCAGGTCCTGCTGGTCCGTCCCGCATCGCGAGCGGGTGATCCTGCCCGTCCAGCCCATCGACGGCCGCTTCGACGATCCGTTGCCGTTGCTCCAAGGACAGTCCTCGACTCCGCGGTTCGTAGTCGAGCTGTTCGATCGCTTCGGTGACAACCGTATCGAAATCCGAGGTCCGGAGTCGAATCGGCGTACCAAGCTCCTCCCACCGTGATTTGACGTCCGCTGCTGGACGACCACCGGGCGCAAGGTAGAGGATTGCCCCCGGCTGGGTGCCCGCCTCCGATGCTGCCGCTGTGAGCGCTGCTCGCTCGGCGTCAGCAACCGTGGGGGCAGTGTGGACCTGCCGTGTCATTTCATTGCTTGAAGAGTGGGGTGTCCTTCAAAATAGGGGCCAGCTCGATGACGTGACACATGTGGTGGTGATCAGTCCCGATTTTCCGGGGGCACAGTTCTGGGTGACACGTCACCCCGCAAGCGACGGATGGCGGCAGTGTAGATGGGTCTTGATTCAGTGTGTTCGTGGATAGAATTAGGTAGCATGGGCCCACGGGGTTCATTGTATGTCGACTGTGGGGTCAGTTTCAATCGACGAAGCGGGGGGTAGCGTTACGATCGACTCACTCCAAATCGAAGACGAGGAGCTGTGCGAATTCTTGCTGCAGCACGAGGAATCTGAGTATCCTGAGAAAGTCTCTCAGGCGCTCACGATCGGCATGAAGACGATGCAGCTCATGGACACCTCGCAGGAAGTCGAATATGTCGAACGGCGACTGAGCAATCTCGAAGATAGCTTGACCGCTCAGGTCGAGGCGTTCCAGGACGAACTCCAGCGCAAGTTGGGAGATGATGGGGAGCTCCACCAAGCTCTCGACGAGCATATGGGTGAAGAGGGAACGCTTGAAAGCCGGATCGAGGCTGCCTTCGACGATGATGGCCCCTTTGTCGAACGACTGAACGAGGAACTGGGAGAGGATGGGGAACGAATTCAGGCAGCGCTCGATCCGGACAAAGAGGGCTCACCTACCCACCGGCTCGAACAGCGGCTAAAGAACGAGATCGAGTCGATCCGGGACAAAATCGTCGAGGAAGAGACAGAGGCTGACCTCCGGAGTCGAACTTATCTCAAGGGTGGCGATTTCGAAGACTCCGTGCATGATATCCTCAACGAGATCGTTCGACAAACGCCAAACAACGTGGAGTTCACTGGCGATACGACTGGCGAGACCGGACGCGAGGTCGGTGACTTCGTTTTCAACCTGGCTGATACTGACCAGAAGATCGCTGTTGAGGCGAAGACAGAGTACTATCCGACACAGGACATCAAGGACGAAATGGAGGCTGCGATCCAGAATCGGGATGCGGCATATGGCGTCTTCGTCACTGATACGCTTGAGAATCTTCCCTCCACGAAGACAGGCTGGTTCCACGAATTCCCCGATCAGAATACGGTTGTCGTTGCGTTGAGCGAGACCGCTGAAGACGAGATTGAGCCCGGTTATCTCCGGATCGCCATGAGCTGGGCACGGATGCGGGCAGTACAGGCACATGCAGAGGTTGGCAGTGACTTCGACCCTGAGGACTTGCGGGCCGAATTGAATGAGATTGAAAGTGACCTCGACCGCTTCAAAGCTATTCGAGGACAGTGTACCGAGATCAAGAACTCTCGCGAGCGGATTGAGACGACGCTCTCAGAGATTGAGCGCGATATCACAGCGCGGCTTGGAACGATCGAAGCAGAGCTGAGCAAAGCTGGCGCTGACTAGCAGCGTCGTTGAGTAGCTTCCAAGATTTTGTGTGGCGAACTGCTGGCTAGAACGGATTGCTGAACGCTGGTGGTTAGTTTCTTTACTCACTGCTGACGAATAGCTTCTTCCGCTATGGATTGTATCTGTGGGCTCTTGATCTGTTCCCTACCCAACAGTGTACCGTCCACTCATCTTGTAGGGTAGAAAATAAATATTTACCACGAAGTTTGGTATTGAACCCTCGTACGCTGCGATTGATTCTTGCAAAAGTAGTAAATCGGTATTTCAGGGTATGTACGGACTATTTTGATTATATCGGGTTTATTTTAAATGTTGCTTTCAGAATATCCTATATCTTCGGATTACCACCAGATAATTTGATACTGAGTAACATTTCAACGAATTCTGTCCCCATCCCTGACTCAAATTTCTGAAGAACTTCTTCTATGGGTGTATATATGTCGCTAACTTTGGTATCCTCGACCGTATCAGGCAATTTCGACTCTACCTCTTTGGGACCGAAAAAGATAAGCTCAACAGCTGGGTCATCCTGGCTATAGGATAATAATTTTCTTAATTTACTCTCAGCATCATCTACTTTCTTTTCAAATGTAACTTGTGCGACGATCTCTCGATCATCGTTCTCTATTCCGGCAAATATATCTGCTTCAGATAATGAACCGCCCGCCGATATTAGCTCTACGTAACTATCGTTTTGCCGCCGGAGGTACTCTCCACAGAGTGCTTCAAGCTGGCCTTCTGATAGAGCCCAAACGCTCGATTTGTCCCTCCCGATTATATCATAGACATCGTCAAGTCGGTCGATATCCACGTGGTCGGAAACTGCACTATAGTATGCTGCATAGAGGTGCTGATCCCCCGTATTCCATCCCATGATGGTTCCGCGCTTATTCGCTGCCCAAAGCCCAGGGAAGTCTTGGTTCCAAACCCACTCTACATCATTTTTGTTTAACTGTATTCCTTTGAGAATCTTGTAGCTCGGGCCGTCAGAATCGACACTTCCCCTATTTTCGATTACGGAATGAACATACTGAGCTGCCTCGTTATTGAGATCGTCCACCTGTGATTCAATCTGGTCTTGATTTGCACCAATCGGGACAGAAATATAGTCCACAATCGCGTTCTGAGGCTCTACCTCCTCTCCATATTCACAAACTAACAGGAGCATCCGGTCAGAGTCACTAGACGCAGACTCCGGTGACCCCACTGTCCCGACGTATCGCCCTCCAGAAAGAGCCGGATGTCCCGAGTATGAAACTGCTAAAATGCGACCCTCACGAGCATATTCGGATAGTCTCCCGATTGAGCTTTTATTTGAATTCTTATGACCCGCATCAGCCCACTCCGATTCAGTTAGACTTACTGGGAAGTCTCCAAAATGAATTGCTGCGATCTTACTTCTATAAAGTGCAGCGATAATTGGCTTCCATTTATCCTTTGACCATGCATGGTTTATATACGCTGTATCTGGAACATCTACCATGATTCTCGCTATTGTATGTCTGCCTAAATATTATTTCGGCCACCTCAGCTATCAAAAGTGATGTGTTGGATCAGACACTGCACGAGTTCTTAATCACGAGGTGATCACCGGATCGTCCCGTTCTCTGTGGCCACCGTATCCGGATTAGAACCGCGTTCCGCGGCATCAAACGGACTCTGTGGTACGGGGTAGGTGGTGTCCGGAGGCTGATTCCCTCTCTGTCCACAGCGCGCGGCTGGAGAGCATGACCGGGAGTTACGGTCCCTGGCAAGACCGATACTGTCTGTCGATGGGCTGTCATACATGTGAATGACGATCGACAAGGTGGCCATTTGAAGCGGCCGACACTATTCCCGGAGTGGTGCCTTCAGGAGAGCCTCAACGATTGATGTTGTTTATTCTCTCTACACTCGCTAATGATGCCCGCGTTGACTAAATCAGCCTTTGATAGCAGAATTGAGCCGGACGTCGAAATCAGAACAGTCGGCATCGCTCGTAGGGCGATACCTTGCCTCTGGCTTTCCACTCGTCCGGCACGGAACGATATGTCACAAAACGACCTCATCGAGGAATTCACGGAACTATATCCGACAGGACTGGAAACGGTCTCGCGACCGACCGAGTCGCGATTGTACCACGGGGCCGACGCGGAGACACCCGTCACCGGAACCTGGCCGCTCGACCCCTGGTCGGCCGAGGCAGTCGACGGATTCCGTACGGCTCGCCTCAACTACGATGCAGTCGCTCGAGTCCATCCCCAACTTGCGAGCCGACTTCGGGAGGATCCTGCGACGACGATTTCGATGGCTCGCCTCGCGTATCAGGTGTTCACCGACAGAGAGGGTGCTGGCCGCCTCATCGAGGCGACGAACTTCGAGGTCTACCAAGGACCATCCGTCGGCGGGCAATTCGGAGCGGTTTCGCCAGAGCGACTCTGCCGCCTCGAAGGCGTGGTTCAGGAAGCCTCACGGGTCGAACTATCGCTGTACGAAGCGGCGATGCGGTGTGAGGATTGTGGAAGCGAGCAACTCATCTCGATCGGAACGCTGGATGAGGGCCCACCGGACATCGGCCCCTGTACAGCGTGTACGGCCGACGATCCGTGGCAGTTTGAGCCTGAACACTCGCTCTACAGACCGATTCAAACCGCCCGACTCGAACGACCCACGGATGGCGAGGAATCCGCTCCGGCAGCATCCGTTCCCATCGTTCTGGCCGACCATCTCGCATTGGGCGTTGTCGAGGGAGATGAGGCAGCGGTGACCGGCATCCGATGCGAGCGGCCCGATACCCAGAGCCCACTCACTATTTCCGGGCCCTACCTCCACTGTTCGTCGATCGAATCCCTAGCAGCACCGGGCACTTCCCTACCGTTCGAGGGCGGAAGGAGTTGATAAGCGGGCGTGCCACGCGCTCTCCCGGAGTACGACCAATGGGAGCCCCCGTTC
Organism: Haloglomus halophilum; assembly: GCF_024298885.1. Lineage (GTDB taxonomy): Archaea > Halobacteriota > Halobacteria > Halobacteriales > Haloarculaceae > Haloglomus > Haloglomus halophilum. The sequence goes on along the minus strand of NZ_CP101166.1, from coordinate 3,320,955 downwards.
CTCATTTGCTCCGCCGTTCGATCCGCCACCCATCCAGCCGCCATCGCCGCCGAGGCCCGGGGTCGGGGGCTTGTCGGGCGAAGGCCCACTCGACCCCGAGAAGTCCCGCCGCTTGGCGTGGCGACACGCGCCCCCACCGCTGGAGAATCCCAGCGAGTGTTTCGAGATCCGCCTCGTCCCAATCGCGGAGGTCGCGATCTTGGAGCCACTTGAGCACGGTCTCGTTGACCATCCCGACTTCCATCTCCGGCGGGCCTGACGACCGGTAGTAATCGTCGCCGTTCACCACCTCCCATTCCACCCTGCTCACGGCGCACCCCCACGAGGTATCGTGGTGTCGAGTAGCGGCCGAACTGGCCACGTACAGGCCGGCAACCCACCGACGGAGCATCGCGCCATGGACTCGTGGCTGTGATAGTTTGCTATATGAAACTGGCGGCTCTAGCGGTACTGGCCCCTCACCAGCTCACCTGAGGAGGCACGAGATCGGGTTGTGGTTGTATCGCTCCGACTCGGTTTCCGACGTACATTCTGTGGTTATCGAATACTGTGCGTAGAACCGATCCCACGAGGCAAGCGTTCTCGCTCGCGTCCCGACCGGCTCCGTACTCGGGTCTGGTCGGATATCCAACCGTGGCGTATTGACGATGAGTGCGAGCTTCTGCAAGCCACTCAATGCCTCACTATAGTGGACATCCGGATGGGCGATGTACGCTTCGTGAACCCGTTGCCAACGGTCATCTGCAACGAGATCTGGCGGTCTGTTCTGCCCGTACAGTGCACGGGCCCATCGATGGTTCTTGGCTATCGGAAGGAGTACCGAGGCGATGGACTCGCCATCACGGATCAGTGCTTCATCCGGAATTGACAGCTCTGAGAGCGTCTCCGAGAGTTCCGCAGCCAACTGATTCGCGGCGATGCCACGGACGAGATGGCGATCAGCGGCTTCGGGCGCTGGGGCCCCTGGGGATCGGTCTGGCGTTTGGCGCCACGATTCGAGGACCCCATCAGCATGGTCGTGTGTTCTATCCGTCCGGTCGAAGTACGCGAACGCGGCCTGTGCTGCAGGAGTCTCGAACAAGTGTGCGTCCCACCGGCACAGTTTGGCTTCCAATTCGATCTCGTCGATATGGGCTTCGAGTTGCTGTCGGAGGATGTCTTCCGTAACTGCCGACAACCAGGGAATAGCACGCCGCAGGTCTCGTGTTGTCTCCAGTAGCTCCAGCACGTCGGTAGAGAGGGTGCCTGAGACCGGTTCGGCGATCTCTCCGGCCGCCGCTGTATTGTGTGGCCGGCCTCCAGCCAACCCGATCAAGCCCGCCGTGCTGCTACCTTTCAGCAGTTCACGCCGTGACCACTCCGAGGACTCCTCGTTCATAGATACCGGTTCAAATAGAGCGTAGAGCGAGGGTGAATCGCGCCATCCTCCACCTCTATTGTGGTAGTTCGGAGCCAATATTCCCCCAGAGGAATCGAGCTCTCGATTCAAACGTTAGGAGGCGCTCTGAGTCCGTTAGGCCGTCCCATCACCCTCAAGCCGGGTCGCGGCAGCAACACGGCGGGTAACATCTCGTTCCAACAGCGCGGTCATACCATCGTCGGCGATCGTGACGCCGGTATCGCCCCGCCCGACTCGGAGAATCACGGTGGCGTCGACCAGCGCATAGGAGAGGTCGACATCCGACGCCTGGTATGCAGTTGCCGCTGTCTCCGCGATGGTGGCGAGTGTCTGTTCCCAGCCCGTCGTGCCGACGATCTGGACGTCGATACCGTGCGTGGCGTAGCAGTTGAGCTCACGCACGTCCGTGTCGTCGATCCACTGGCCAGTCTCTTCGACGAGCCAGATCCGCTCCTCAGCAGCATCCATCCGCTCGCGGAGATCCTTCAGCGTCCCGTTGATGCCGGCGTGGACCCAGGCCGGATATCGGTCAGATGAGCGCTCGCGTTCGATTTCGTAGTCCTGTTCGAGCTGGTCGGTTAGTGTATCCGCACGGGTGGTGAAACGCTCCTTGCGGTCGGTGATGACCTGGCGCGGGTGCAGCGCCTGGTACCGCTTGGGCTGCCGTCCCTGTACCCGGACGGCCTCGCCTTCGAGTCCTTCCAGCACATCGTAGACGCGGCCCTGCGGTACCGCCGTCCGTGCGACGATTTCGCTGGCCTCCAGTGTCCCCATCCGAACGAGAGTGATGTAGGCGGCAGCCTCGTACTTCCCCCACCCCATGACCTCCTGTAGATACTCCGAGAGTCGTGCCGCGTCCAGCGGCTCTGAGTTGTTTGCCGACGACATGACCGGACCCGGGTCGACTCGGTTCTGGTATTAAATTCCAGCGCTTTTGGCAACCTGCTATATAATTCTTTGGCTGTTGGAGTCATTTCCACCGCTACCGCTCGCCAATACCAACAACGATCGTTGTGTCCTGGTGCCACCCTTTGAGTCGAGGATATCACGACTGAATTGTCGCTACCCCGGAGATTAGTCCAGCCTCAGTACTACCCCGAACCAGCACGAGAGAATCTGCCTGGGCGCGGCTCCTGAGAGCACCATTATGAGCGAATCGACGGAGCGGATCGTTATCGGCGGCATACGCAGGGCAGGGCTGAGAGAACTCTACCAGGAGTACGGCATCGAGGCGGTCGTTCGGGTCACGGACCGCTGGCCTCGCGAGGGCTACCCGGACGGCGTCACGATCCACTCCCATCCGATGGATGACGGCTCTCGCAACCGCTATGAAGCGTTCGTCAGAGGCGCTGCCCGGGTGCTCCACTTACTGCGGGAGACCAACGAAACACTCCTCGTTCACTGCACGATGGGTGCCTCGAGAAGTGTCGGCGTCGCTGCCGCCGCGCTGGCGGTCCACGCTGGAGGTACTGTCGACGAATGGGTGGACCGGCTCGCCACTCATGACCGGCGGCCAACAGAACAGGTGCTTACCCACGCACGACAGTTCGTAGAGGCGGTCTCCGCAAAGGGGCATTGACCAGCACCGGCCATTAGTTCGGGAAGAGGTCGGTGGGTCGCTGCCCTCAATGACGAACGGGTAGGAGCCGTAGTGATGTGGAAATCAGCACGAATCAAGCGGTAATCGAAGTTCCAGGAAACAACCTCTGTTGTGACGTTGGTACGCCTTCCTCGTGGATGATCCCACTCACCCGATTGGTGGTGAATCAGGAGGTCGATTGGAACTCCCCTCCGACGAGGCAAGCACCGCTCGCTGACTGCGCTGTGCACCCCTTCACCCAGGAATCCTCATGCATCTCAACGGTACGGAACAAGATGGGGAACCGCCCTCCGACCCAACATCCGCACCGACCCATTCGGAACCGATACCCACACAGTCGACATCCGACAGCGGTGCTGCCTCGATCCCCGAAGACGAGTGGCCAGCGCTCATTCAGGGGTGTTGTGACATCTCCCTCAACGAGCAGGGCTTCGACGCGTTCGAGGAGGAGCTCGTCCTCGACCATTTAGTGGAGGAACGGAAGGAGGCCTGGATTACAGGCATCTATCCACATGATCACACCAGTGCTGCCAGGATCCCACAGGTCGATGACCCCGACCCTGGCCGTGTCACCGTCCAGTTCACGTTACCGAACCTGGACACAATCGTCCGGACGTATGTGCTTCCCGAAGCGGCGTGGAACGACCAGCATACCTTCTGCCGACTGGTCGAGGTGGCTGGCGTTTCACCGGGCAATGTCGCCGATGCGATCGGTGAAATCGTGCCAATCGCCAAGAGTACGAACCCGACTGGCGATGCTGACGTGGTCCGGCATCTCGGACCGAGCTGGGAGCCAGTGAACCGGCAGGAGTGGACTGTCGACGAGCAGACCTACCCGACGCTTCGGACAGCGTTCCGCAAACTCGGCTGGGCCGGCCTCATCTTCGTGGGGCCATACATATTGACGACGGGTGGTGTAGTATACCTTCTCGGGAATCCTCCCGTTAACCTCGATAATCCGTTGCTTTGGGTTTCTGCTGCGGGATTCATGCTCCTAGTGATTGCATCGTTTCTGGTTCCTGCGGCGTATGCATGGCGGGACGATGATTGACACGTACGTTCTTGAGTGCGTTATCTGTGGCCACCGAGTATCTGCACCGACGCTGGAGAAATCGCGGTGCCTCTGGCGGAATCACTTCGCCAATAACGCCGGCCACTACATGACCTGGGTCGAGCCGAAGGAACCGCCACGGGGTGTACGAAGTAAAACGCTCTACGTTGCCGAGTCTCCGAACCACTGGCACCCCGTTGTTTATGCTTCTCAGCGTGCCGCAGTGGTCGCACAGCAGGAATGTGAGAACGATTCTGTGGGTGATGCTGAGATCAGTCGCCCGACCGAGATACGAATCTTGAACACATCTCAAAAGAGCATCCTGCGCTCTCTGTTCATTCGCTTCGATACCCGTGGATTAGAGCGTGCGATGCGTCATTCGGTGGGGATTTTCAGCACTCTTCTGCTAATCTACATCATCGCGCTCGCCAATGCGATTCATCAGCCAGCTCATTACGAGAATTTCGTCGTCCTCGGGGTCGCTTCGACTCTGATTGGCTGTCTTTTCATTTCCTCTTGCATACTGCAATACGCCGATATCGGAGAAGAACAGCTGCTTAAGCCGGTCTTCGCGGGCTATACTTCGGTACCACTCTCGGATGAGTTCTGATACTCGATCGTGGGCTTCCAACCCGACTCTGTATGCCCAGAATCGGTGGGGCTGGATGACTTTGACATATCCGCACCGTTGCCGCAGCAAGTTCTCTAGCTGCGCAACAATCGCCCAACGGCACTCTGGATCGTCGGTACGAAGGAATGCCTCTCCGAATTGTCTACCTTAACGACTGTGCTCGGGCTCCTCGCCGGCCTCATACTCGAACCCCGGTTCCGAACCCGACTCGGTATCAAATGTCGTAGCCAGATAGAACTCAGAAGAATAGTACACCGCTCCCGACGCAAGGGCCTCGTCGATTTGGCGGTCGACCTGCTGGGGGGAATTCTCACGGCGAACCGAGGACGCGAACACGACGGATTCGGGCACACCCATCGCATCACCAATCCCCTGCATTCGAAGCTTCGAGACGAGCTCCGGTATGGAGAGGAAATCAGCCCCATCCTGAGGAATCGGCACGAGCTCCGGCAGTCCATGATTAGTGAACCGCTCGTGATCAGCAGCGAACGACTCCGCTTCTGTTCGTCCGTGAAACCGAGTCTCGGTTCCGCATTCCGCACACCGGACCACACAGTGTCGAATCTCCCGGCCACGCGAGGTGAACTCCGCCGGAAGCTCCCAGCAGCAATCGTGGCCAGTATGCGTTCGGTGCCCACGGCTGTACTCCGCTGCCTCCTCGTACGAGCCCGCCGAGTAGGTGAACCCACACTCCGGACACGAGAGTTCGAACGTACCTGATGAAGCGGTCTGTGAGGGCATAGCTGCGTTCGTGCCTCCGACACGTGGCAGATAATGGCTTGTCTCAACCTCGGGCGTTGTTGTCCGACTCCAACATTCGTGACTACCCGAGTGCTCTATGGGTGGACCAAGCGACCGAGAAGACCGGTGATTTGTTGGCTTATCTGTGCCGACGACGGGATTCCAGCCTCGGTCCTGGGGGACGCTCTCGCTCCTATCAACACCATCCAACGGCTGCTTCGAGTACCGTTCGTGGACCTTCCGGAACGAGTAGTGGTTCCTGGGCCGGTTAGTATGACCGGACGCCGATTGATACCGGACCGGCTCTTCCGCCCGATTTCGAGGGGCTAACTCAGTATAGCGCCAGCTTCTTGTAGGAAATCACGAGAACGACGGAAGCACGCATGTCTGGGGCCGATCTCGACGCTGAAACTCGCGAGGCGTATCTGGCGGCGCACGAGCCACTCGGAGCGGATTCAGCAGTCGCCGAGGAGCGGTATCGGGCGCTGGTCACGTCGGACCCGGGGCGGGCGATTCTGGACCTCTATGGAGCGACCGAGGCCGCCGTGGGGGCAGTCCTGTCTGCGCACGCTGTTGAAACCCCTGCGCCCGACAGCGACTCACGAGTCCCGCGGGAGCTCCCGATCGAGCTGCTCGAGACCCGCCCTCGGCGGGACTGGATTCGGGCGCAGCGCGCGTCGCTTGCCGCACTGCAGATTCTGGTCGAAGAAGCCACCATGGAAACATCGCTCAACCTTCCGCGTACGGCGTTCCCTACCTCCCGACAGCCCGGGTCGGCGGTTGTGCTCCCGCTTTGTATCGGCCCCACCGGGAATCTCTACTGGATCGACATTGAGTATGCGGCAGCGACCCTGCCATCCTCGCTCCAACCGGGGCCCGAAACGGAAGCCGCATTCAGGGCGGCTGGATTCGATGCATCGTCTTCGGTCTCACCGGTGGTGCTTGCCAATACCGCACGCCTTCACCTGGAAGCAACTCACCTGCCGACGCCGGACCGACGAGACCTAACGCGTTTGGCGAAGCGGTCACTGAACACCCTCTGCCCTGGAACAGCACGGAATCCGACCCGCTTGCTCATCTCGGGTGGCTCCGTCGATGTTGACGGAATGCAATTGGGATGATCGGCAGCCGATCGCGCCAGTGAGAGGGCTGTCGCAACCGCTTCCGTGGTCGGGTGCGTGCTCTCGTACTCACAGTCCAAGTGACTCGAAGAGAGCGACCCGTGGTAGTGGGCACCTCAGGTCGGTTTGGCGAACGGATTCCAATCCCGGCCCTCCTCGAACGGGCCGTCCCGTCCCCCATGCCCATCGTCGTACGGATGATCACGGACACGAGCGAGCGCGTTGACCAACCAGGGCGGCTGGTCGCCTTTTCCCCCGGCAGATAACTCCGCCCCGACGGCCAGCCGTTCCGTGTCTGCAACGAGTACGAGGTGGGCCCGCCCGCTTGCCACGTCGTCATAGGCAGCACTCGCCGCTTCGAACTGCTCGGGAACCAGTTCCTCCGCGTAGGCCGTTACGAAGCGAAGTGTAGGCTCGTACCCATGCACCCAGTCGAGACCGTCGCGCTGTGGAACATAGAACGGAAGCAAATAGCCATCCGGGCGGTCGGAAGCTTCGAACTCCACATGTGCGATCTCAGGGATCTCGCGTGAGTGTAACTCGACAGCTATCTCCGCATAGACTTGGAACGCGGCTGTGGTGTACCGGATGCGCTGTCGGTGGTGCTCGCGGGTCGCTGCCAAGTCCTTCGAAGTCAGGGTCCACGAGACATCTTCCATTTCTGCCTCACTAGCCTCTGCTGGGAAGGTGTGGCGGTCGATCAGAGTGCTGAGGAGATGTGCCTCTCCGTCGAAGCCGAGACACGCGTGCACTGCCTCGCCGGCCGGGCATGTCTCAACGAGGTGTCGCGTTCTGCGTTGTCGTCTGGCGGCCTGCATCTCGTCGAGGAACCGGTGGCAAAGTTCCGATACCAACTCGGTTGGTGCGAACAACACTTGCTTTCCCTCGTAGCGGTACGCGTAGAACGCCGCAAGTCGGGAGTGAGCGGAATCCGGCAACGAATCGAGCAGCGTCCAGTCAGCAGTATCACACTGTGCCGACATTGGCTCCGGTGGCTCGGAAACCTGTTTGGCGGCGTATGCTGGGTCGATCGAATCGAGGGCTACGAAATCCGGGTGGTCAGCGAGTTGGTACGCGCGTCGAGAGAGCTTCCTCCACATCCACTCGATGAGGTCGGCCAGCACGTCGGCTTGGCTCGGGGTCGGAAGGGAGTCATCCTCACAGGCAGCGATGAAGGCGTCGAGCTCCTGTTGTGCGGTAGGATCAAGGAGGCTGGCGAGAGACTCGTCCGTGGCCATTCTGAAACTACCCCCATTTCGGCTTCTCCGGGTATCTATCTTGGTGACCACCACAACCGTGGAGGGCTGATCTGCTTAACTGCTGTTTTGACTCTCTGCCCAAACGCCGGTGCTGGTGACGGGCAACTGCCGCCGCGAGGATCCCCTGGCGGCATCTCACTTAGAATCTGGTACGGGACCAGTGCGGTACGTCGCTCACATCAGGCGGTCGTACTCAGTCGCGATACGGCGATGGCGCACGATGGGGCGTCGAACTGAGGACTGGCTGCCACGGAACGTGATATCGACCTCGTCGTTTCGCCAATGCTGGTCGTCTTTCTCCGTCCAGACCCCATAGAGTGTCACCTTCGGCAGCCGTACCACCCCGAACTGCATCGCCAGGGAGTACAACGCCTCAGCCACCGTACGCCAGGAGACGCTCGTCCGGTGGGGCAGCGTGGATTTAAACGCCAGGCGTTGGGCTGCAAGACCGGCCTCCGTTGCCTGGTTGATGAAGCCGCGATCGTTGCTGAGCAGGAGTGGCTCCTTGTAGTGAGCCTCGTCGTAGCGGACATACCCATCGACGATCGCGCTGTCACCCTTCTCACTATGGACGAGATCGACGTTCCGGGTCGCGATGAGTGACTGATACGCGCGGATTCCGAGTCGCCCAGCTCGCTTTGCCCCACCCGGCTGCTCCGCGAGCCGCTCGAACTCGTCGCCAAACGCGGCGACTAACGCATCCGCGTGGTGTTGGGTGTACTGCCAGCGGAGTTCCTCTACGACGCCATTCGAGAGTGCGTAGCCGTTTGTCGGGGTTCGGCCCTTGGCATCTTCCGCGCCAGTTACGTGGTCGATTCCCAACTGCTCGGGAAACCCCCAGGGGAAGATATTCGCGTCAATACCGATCATCAATGGCGCGTCGCCGGCCTCGATCGCCGGGTAGCAAACCTGCTCAAGGTATTCATCAACCGCTTCGCGATTGGCGAGCTCAACCAGCCCACAGCCGGTGAGCGCGGCCACGAACTCGTGCGGGTCGGGCAGATCGCTGTATGGAGCATCCCCATGCTCCAGTTGGATCTGTTCGCGTGTCTCGCGATACTCATCCAACGGTGTCGGGAACCGGACCGTTGCGGTCGCGTCATCGCCCAGGTCGATCCGGAGTAACGTGTCGATCTGGGGGCTCGGATGCTCGACTGTGAGTGTAGTGACGCCCTCGCTGTAAAGCGCGTTCAGCAAGGTCATGAGGTGCTGGCGACGGAGATGCATGGGTTAGTCGAACAGCTCCTGGAAGTCGATGAGGTCGGTTGCTGAGCGGGGGATCGTTGAGTAGACCTGCCCGAAGTAGTCGCCCGAATCGAGGTGGAGATAATAGACGTGATCAGCGCCGAACTGGATGCCGGCCTGAAACGCGATGGCCGACATGAATTTCCGGCCTGGTGTGACGTCCACGGCGACAGTCGGGCCGTCGTCATCCTCGTCGGGGATTGGGTCGCGAAAATGGTCGACGATCCGTTTGAAATCAGTCTCTGTTTCGAGCTCAGTGATCGCTATGTCCGTGTTTTGACGGCCGTAAGCAGTCGTGACGGCTGCAAACAGCTCACGAACAGTCGCAACATAGCCTTCGACACTGGGGTTTGAGAGCAATCGAATCTCGGTTGGAACGTAGCCGGCTTCGCAGGCAGCAATGAGTGGGTTGACCACTGACTCCGGGTGCGTACTCATCGTCGTTACCCAGAGTCGAGCCATGGTGATGCCACCGAGGCGTGTGTCAAGAAGGTTCGCTCTGTGGTGATGGATTTCCGATCTGGCCCCGGCGGATTCCAGGCAGTGCTCGAGGATCTCGTAGGTAGCTTCGCATCGACCCTAATTCTGCATGGGAGTGAATCACGGGCTATCTCCGAGTTTGCCCCGAACAACTCTTCGAAGAATGAGAGCGGAAGCAGTCCTCACCGGCGGGCGTCGATGAACCGTATCGTCAATGCCTAGAAGGCACCACGGTCACATACGGTAGTGAATGATTTTAAACGGTCTGTGGAGAAAATTATACCATGGCGAACGCCTGGGTGGTCCGACCCAAACCCCACGGAATCAACCGACTAGATGAGTTTCTCGATCAGGATATCGTCGCTATTGGCTGGAACTCGGTCGGCGATCTGAGTGAGGCCACAGAGGCTGAGATCCGGAGCCGGATCGAGGACGCCTACGATTGGAGCGTCTACAAAGAGGGCCAAGCTGTTGGTCAGGTCAACCGATTCGCCAACGAGATCTCAAAGGGCGATCACATCTTGGTTCCATCCGGTGGTGACGTGTATATCGGCCAGGTAACCAGCGAGTACCGGTGGGAACCGAGTCAGGAAGCGGGCAAGGGCTACCCTCATCAGCGAGATGTCGAGTGGCAGTTTGATGGCGGCGCCGTCAGTCGCTCCTCGCTTCCCGGACGGATCCACGACAGTCTGAAAGGCAGGCTAACAGTGTTTTCTGTGGATGGGGACCGTGTTGCTGACCTCGTTGAATCTGAGCTCGTCGTCCGCGAGCGGGACCGGTTCGGCGAGCTTCAGCAGGAGTATCTCGAACGACTTCAGGACGGAGCTATCCCTGGCATCAATGCAAATAGCTTCGAAGGAGCGGTCGTGAAGACGGTGCTGGACAACTACTTCCCCAGTATCTCACGCGAAGCGACGACCAGTGATGAGTCCGGGGATACTGACCTCCTCGCAGAGCTTCCTGGCGATGTCACGATCAGAGTCCAGGTGAAACATTTCTATCCGGATCGGGGCGAGCTGGGTGCTGGTGCTGTCGAGCAATTGGCTGCCTCGATGACTCCTGGAGATCATGGAATCGTCGTTACGAGCACCTCTGTCAGTGAGGGGGCGGAAGCGGCTGCTGCTGCGTCCGACCATCATATCGGTATCATTGACGGAGAGGAGTTCACCGAACTCCTGTTCGAAGATCTCCAGAACTACACTGAGCAGGAACTCAACCAGCTCGGCCTCGAAATACAGCCACCTGCTATCAAACCCGCCTGAAGCGACCGTCACCGAGAGCGGAGCGCGATGGGCCCGATATCACCTGGCGGTTATTTCTCCACGCGGAGGAACGAGAGCATACACTCCTGGGGCAGGAGCCCGCCATGGTAGTACCGCCGCGCATCATAGCCCTGCTTGCTGAAGTGCTGGCGTGGATCGGTCAGCAACCGGAGATTCGTGTCGAGGTAGTTCGCTCCCGGCGTACTCGCCTCGACTAGTACCCCGCTGCCACCGCTCTCGACGGCATCACCGGCGACCCGTCGGTACTTCACTTCCATCTCCGACTCGGCATTGGCATCGATCGATTCCATCGTGGGCTCATCGGGGAACAGGACGAAGCCGTGATCGGTGACAACGTAGATCCGGTCCCAGTTCTCTGTTTCCAGTTTGTGCTCGATGAGGTCGTGAAGATCGTCGATGTAGCCGCGGAAGTGGGCCTCGATATCGCCGATCTCCCCCTCGCCGACATCGTCGAGTTCCTTATCGTAGTAGGCGATGCGGTGGTGCTCCCAGCCGCCTTCGGCCTCGGTGGGGACTTCCCAGCCCTGCTCTTCGAGCGCTCGGACGCGGTTGGGCTTGAGCCCCAGCGACCGCCCACCGCGATCGACCGAGAGCGTCCCGTCATCCATGCCGACGCTGAATCGGAAGGCCTTCCCGGGAGTGAGTGCCGCCATCCCGAATCGCGTCTCGGACGGGAGCACCGAGAGGCGGGTCTCACGTCGGACTTCGTACTGATCGTCCAACCGGCCGGCGAGTTCCTGGGCCAGGTCATACCGCAGCGCATCGATGAGGAGGACCGCGACAGTCGCTGTCTCATCGAACTCCGGCGCCATATCGCTCCACCAGCGGAAGGCCAGCTGCTGGTCGTCCAACGGGTTGCCGAGTTGCATCGCCGTCTCGACCTGGTCACCAAGGGTCTCGAGGTAGTCCCGGTACCGCTCGTGAAGCAGGGTCGAGCGCGTCTCAGGGAGCCACTCAGTCGCCGGGTGCGAATCGTTGAGCCCGGCTTCGGGAGTGCCGGTGAGCTCGAGGCGGAGAATCTGGTCGTCGATCCGCCAGCTCCCATCCTCTGGATCGGCATAGGTTGCGAACGGGTCGGCACCGGTCGCGCGCTGCTCCCACTCATGCAGATACTGCTGCAGTTGAGCGAGATGTGCGGCTTGGTCCCAGAGGCCGACCCAGGCGCTTTCAGTGGAGTAGAGCGCTACCGCTGCCTGCCGTCGCTCCGCCGCCTCGATGCACTGCTCGAAGTCCTCGGCTTCGAACCACTCGACCCACTCCGTCCAGAGCGCCGCATCGAGCGCGCCATCGACCGGGCACTCAGCGTATGCCCAGGGATCGTCGAGTCCGTCGATGATCGCCGACCAGTACGGGCCCCCAAGGTAGATATCGGCGGCCGCGGGCGAGCCACGAGTCCGGAGCAGACTCTGCAGTGGGTTCGGGGCCTCGTCGGTGAGGGCCATGGCGTCCGGGAATCGAGCAGCCGGAACGCCGGCGTCGATGAGCCAGCAAGCCACTGCCCACCGACGGACAGTGTCCGTGATGGCTTCCGGAGCTGCATCAGCAGCGACCGGGATGCCGCTCTTTTGCAGCTGCTCGATGGCGGTCGCAATGGTATCCGCATCGCGGTCGATATCCGGCCAGCCCCGCCGGAGCAGATGGTCGAGCAGCTGGCCTTTCCCCTTGGTAAGAATCTCTCCGCGGAGGTCATCTAAACGCGGAATTCCCATGCCATCGAACCGGTCGAGGATGATGTTTGCAACCTCGTCACGATCGGCTGGATCGTGTCGCTCCGCGTCGAAGATATCCCACGGGTCGACGTCGTAGAGGGCCGCGGTCAGCCCCTCGATACTGGTCGTCACCTCGCCGCCCGTCTCCCGAATATCACGGAACCAATCCCGGCCCGCCTTGGCCTCGCCGATGTACCAGACCTGTGGTGTGGCCCCGTCGTGTTCCTCAGCGACGGCTCCTGTCCGAAGGTCTAACGGGAATTCCTCGGCAGCGCGGAATCCGATCTCGCCGCCGATTGCCTCGGTTGCCCGCCGGACGATCTCCTCGAGGTACCCACCATCGTCCCACCAGACAATCCGGACGGGGCCGGCATACTGATCGGGGAAGGCCTGTTCAATGCGCTGGGTCGCCAGTTCAGTCAGCGTGGTGTTCGGTTGCTGGTTCATCGAGCATCGTCCTCCGTGTCGATGACGACGATCGTTCCGTCGTCATGAGCCGCGACGGAGCGCCAGAGCTGCTCGTGCGGCGCCTCGTCGCCTGGTTCCTCGTCATCGCCCTCACTGTCGAGCAGTGACCGCGCCTGTGTCAGCAGCCGGCGTGCGCGTTCCGGCGCTGGAATGGCGGCCCCGGTGAGTGCGCGTTCGAGTTGGCTGGTGGCGAAGGCATCCGGGTGTGATTCCACAAGGTCGTCATAGACGGTCTGCAGCTCTGCGTAGAGTGAGCCCTCCGTGCCATCAGCCCTGAGTAGCTGCCGGGCGGCCGCCAGGGTTGCAGCCTCGGAATGAACCTCCTCAGCCGCCAGTGTGGCCTCTGTGAGGGCATCTTCGGCATCGCGAGCCTGCGCCGCAAGCGACCGAAGGGCTTCGAATGAAACCGTCTCGTATCGCTCGGCGATGGTATCGAGCGTGCTCGGCAGGTCTGAGTCGGCGAGCGCGGTGGTTACCTCCGCTCGGAGGGTGTCGAGATCGGCCGTGTTCGTCTCCGTGCCGGTCAGCTGCCGGTAGCGGTCCTGGAGCTTTTCGACCCGAAGTTCGGCGACGGCAGCCAGTTGGGATTCGACCGTCTCGACGTCCGGGACCTTGTTGCCAACCGCGTAGGGGCGCATCTGCTTGACCTCTGTCGCCGTCGGATAGAGATCCTCGACCGTCTCGTAGGTTGCCTGATACTGTTCCCAGAGCGTATCGCCCCCGGTCTCGGTCGTGAACAGCGGGGCGACCGTTGCGTAGAGGTTGGCCTGGTCGACGATGGTCGGATTGCTCAGGAGATCCGCATCGAGCTCCTCGCCGGAGAGGGCCGGCTCAAGTGCGGTCTCGAGATTGCCCAGGGAGGTGCCGGCGCCGAATGCCATGTTCGTCCGGGCAACGACCGATCGTATTGTCGACCCGTTGGCTGCGGCCCAGTCTGCGATCTCTGAGCAGAGCACGGCTGTATCGTCCGTCGACGGTGACGTGCCGAGCAGGGCCGTGTAGACCTCGTCTAATCCTTCGGCTGGTGGCTCAGGATCGAAGGTGATGAGCGCATCTCTGAGTCGCCCGCGCGCCATCAGGGTCTCGCCGATGGTCTGCGTGTCGGTCAGTCGCTCGCCGTCGACCCGGACTGCGATGCGATCGGCCGCGACGAGCACGAACAACAGCGCGTGCAGGGCGTTCTCTGGGGTGCCGAGGAACGCTCCCCGACGGCCTTCGATGGTCTCGAGGATACGATCACCGTGCACCCGGTCTTCGTCGGCGAACAGATCGAGGAAGGTAGCGGCCCAGCCCTCATCAGCGATCGCGTGGGTGACGGTCTGAATCCCGAGTTCCTCAGCATCAGCGCTGCTGAGCGGCCAGCCCCCATTCTGGTCGAAGAACTGGCTGAGGGCTTCAAGATCCTCACGCTGAATGGGGGTCTCGATACTCCGACGATTGGGGAACTTCTCCTCGACCCGTCCGGCGACGGCATCATCGAACGATTCCAGATAGGTGCCGTAGGGCTCTGCGCGGTTCGGAAGATACACTGCTGCGGTCTCGAGCTGTTCGGCGAGCTTGTCCTCGATGGACTCTTCTTGGGTCTGGCGCTCGAGTCGGAGCTCTGGCCGAGGATCAGCCATCGTCCCCAGAACCTCTCGCATTCCCATGAGGCGTCGGATTTGTCGCCGGGTTCCTTCGGGGAGCTCGACGGCGACCAGGAGTTCTTCGGTCCCTTGTGGACCGCCATGGGTCTCTTGCCACCGCTGCCGATCAGTGCCGATATCATCGCCATCCGCCACGAGCAGTCGCGCGACAATGGCATCGTACCGCTCGGTCGTTGAGTCGGGGATCGACTGGTCAATGGTGTACCGGACGGTGTATGGGACCTCATCATAGTCGCCGAAGTCACGGATTACCGTCGAATCATCCCCGGTCAACCGATCATCCCCGAGCTCACGGAGGTACTCTCTGACCTGGGCACGGAACTGGGGGTGGGGGATATCGGCCGCTGCCTCACCGACCTGCTGCCAGAACTGGATATCCTCCTCCGAGAGAATCGTGTATTGTGTGGGCTCGGTGTCGACATCCGAGCGGATGAGGTTCCGGTCCTCCAGCTCCTCCAGTTGCGCCTCGACGTCGTCGGTGAATGCGTCGAGATCGGTCGTTACATCAGCGACGAGGAGCCGCGCGACGGTCTCGGCGGTCCGGGTGAGCTCCTCGACTTGACTCAGCAGGAACAGCGCCTTGGCCGTCCGGACGGCGAGGGCGTCCTCAAGACTGCTTTCGACCCGTTTGATGAGATCACGGGCCCAGCTCGGGATGAGCCCGGTATCCGAATCAAGGACATCGTAGAGCACGTCCCATGGGACGATAGCCCCCGGGGCCCGTTCGGCCCAGCCATGAGTGGCGAACACTGAGCGAACCCGGACCAGGAGGGCGCGGCCCTGGACGTACTCCCGGTCGGCAGTTCGATCGCCTTCGATGAGGCCCTGCATCGCTGCCCGAAGCAACCAGAGATCTCGGTCACGGAACGGATAGGCCTCGGCCGGGTTGTCATGGACGGTGATATCCGCGTCATCGGGAAGCGGCGGTTCGAGCGACGGCGCCTCGGCAAGCAATTCCGAGTCGATATACTCCGCCCCGGCGGTGGATTTCTGGAGCCACCGCTTCCGGACGATCGTCTCGGTGTCTGCCCCCTCGAGCTGGACCTCGTTGGTGTACCAGGCATCCTCGTCGACGTCGCCGATGAAGTCTCGCTGCATGTCCCGCATCGGCCACTGCCCGGTTGCGATGATCGGTGCGCCAAGCTCCTCCAAGAGCGCCTCGATGGTCGCGACGACCTCGTCGTATCGACGGGGTTGGTCACCGACATAGATGGCGACTTCATCGAGCGCGATGAGGAACTCGTGCGTCGCCTCGGGCTGTTGCATCTGGGATCGAGTCCGGGCGAGGCGATCAACGATGTCGTCGGGGCCGAACGCGTCGGATGCGACCGCAGCGGTGGCCGTCTCAATGGCGGCATCGACATCGGCACCTGTCGCAAAGCCGGCGTCGGCCGCCCCATCGAGAGCGGGAATGACGGCTCGTAGCCAGGCTCGCAGCGACGCCGGGCGATCAACGATGTCGTTGAAGCTCAACCCCTCATGGGTGGCCGCCTGGAGTGGCTCCCACAGGTCATGCACGATATCCAGCCGCCAGCAAAACTCAAGCAACCAGGGTCGATCGGTCGGGTATTCTCGTCGACGACCGAGCTCCTCGAACAGGAGGAGGGGAAGCCCAGCATCCGGCCGATCGCGGTCGAGGAGGTTCATCAACAGCGGGTGCAGCTGGTCGATGCCTGACTCCTCGAGCGTCTCTCTGAAGGCTCCAAAGCGTGGGATCTCGGTCGCGAGCTTATGCGTTGCGGCCTCGAGCCCGTCCATCGCCCCGGTCGCGACACCAATGAGTTTCAGGAGGTGTGACTTCCCGGAGCCGAACGTCGCATGGATGTACAGGAATCGCTCCTGGAGTCCGGGTGAGATGATCTCCTCGGTCGCCTCGAGGACGGCTCGGACGCTCGGTGTCTCATAGAATTCCTCGATGTCTCGTTCGATCTGATCGACTTGATCGACCTTCTGGATCGGTTCGAGCGGGCGAGTCGGGTGACGGCCGGCCGGGAAGAGGTCGGCGATCGTCTCGAACTCAGACATCGGTCAACACCCCCGCCACGATCTGTTCATCGATACGGTGCGCTGGATAGTAGTGCCGTGCATCTTCATTGAAGAAGCTGAGTCGGCCGCCGATGACCGAACCCGGGAAGGGGATGCCGACGGTTGTATTCACGTTCCGGCGGTCAAGCGCGTCTAGGAGCTCCGATGCCCGAGTGAAGGGGTAGAGCCCACCCAGCCCGAGCAGCACCAGCACGGAGGTCTGTTCGTTTACCACACCGTTGGCGCCGAGTTCGGTGCTGATGAGTTCGGAGACCAGCTCCGAGGCGAGATTCCGTTGGAGGGTCCGTTCTACCGCCTCCGTGTCGACGCTGTCGAGCGGCCCAAGGTCCGTACAGGTGCCGAATACCGATGTGTCCGGCAGGAGGCCATCGAGGCGGACGCTGGTCACGGTGATGGGAGTGCCACTAGCATCGGTGACTGCCTCCCAGTCAGCCAGTCTGCCGGGCTCACCATGCGCCGCCCAGCGCTCAAGCCGGGTGATGACACGTCGCTCGATCGGCGGGTCGACCGGGACCATCACGAACGGGTTCCGGATCCCGCGGCGCTCTCCACCGGCGAAATCGACCAGCTCCTGTGTGAATCGCGCTAACGGGTTCCCACTGGGCGCACTCATTGGATGAGCACCCCCTGGCCATCACCGACCGTTACGACCTCGGGGCGATCCTCGCTCAGATCGAGGCGCTCAAGCTGGGCTTCAAGCGCATCAGCATCAGTATGGAGCACCCCGATGCCGGTCACCTCGCTCGGTGTTCGCTCGCCGACGACCGATTCGAGCGTGGCTGCGAGCTCGCGCTGGGTGTCGGCGGTCGCCGTCGTCGCCGCTGCCCAGTCGAGATCATCGAGCCGGCCGAGGGCCTCAGTGAGGCGCTCCTCGTCATCGGCACGCGGCTCTCGCTCAGTGAGGGCCTCGATGGCGGCCTCGATACGCTCGAGGGCCGACCGGGTGTTTCGGAGCGGGTCGAGATACTGCACCCGGAAGCCGTCATGGACGCTCCGATCGGGCAGCTCCATCGGGTCAAGGAGCCACGGGTGGCCGGCCAGGGTCTGTCGTAGTGCCGGGAGCTCCGCGGCTTCCTGTTGGGCTGTCCAGGAGGCCTCAAGCGATTCAATGGCGGTTTCGCGGGCATCTAGACTCCGGACCAGTTCGCGCCAGCCCTCCTGGGTCCACCATTCAGTCTCGGCCTGCGATGTGAGCTGCTCGGTCAAAGCCTCGATCGCCTCGGTATAGGCGTCATCGAGCCACGCGATATCATGTCGACCAAGCCGGACGAGCCCCTCGAGCTGGAGGAGGTATGCCATCTGTTTCGTCCAGCGTTCCTGGGCGGTTTCGAGCCAGGCAGCGTCGTCAGTAGCGCCAGCAACGAGCTCCTCGAGCTCGGAGACATCAGCGGCCGATGCAGTGCTGCGCCGGGTTGCTGCCCGCTCACCGACGCCCTCCGCTGCCTCGGCCAGCGCCTCGACGAGCGTCGACAGGGTGTCGGTCTCGAAGGTCGTCTCTGCCTGGACCGTCACGTCCTCGGCCAGCGTCGCAGCGCGCCGCTCAGTCGTTTCGAGGAGGGTATCCAATTCGAGATAGCCACGATTCTCGCTGCCGGTCGGAGGGATGAGATCATGCTCGACGAAGACCTCCTTCGCCCGTCGCCCCGGCGTAACCGGGCGGAGTGCCAATTCGGGGTGTGTTCCGGTATCGAGCAGGTCATCGACCGATGCGGGGTCGCCCTCGATCGTCACGACGCGGAAGACGCCGGCGCGGCAGAGTCCCCAGAGCACGGCCAACAACGCGGGTGATGGGTGCTGTTGCCCGTTCGTTTCAACCGCGAACAGCGGCTCGGACGCCGTCACACGATCGAGCGTGGTTGCAAGGTCAATCTCTCCGGCAGCGCTCTGGAGCTCGCTCCCGACGAGCTTGCGGACCTGAAAGCCGATCTCGCTAATGTCAGCGATATCGGCCGACGCTGGAGGGATGCCGATTGTTCCCGCCCACTCCGGCAGGGCGTCATCATCATCGAGCCGTTCGAGTTCCCTGAGGTGGCTCTCGTCGATCCGGAGCAACTCGGGATGGAAGTAGTCGGGATAGGCCTCATCGATGTAGTCCTCGAGCGCCGCGTCGAAGCCGCTGAAACTGGAGGCTTCAACGCGGAACGTCGCTGCTTCGAGGGCAGCGACGAGCTTGCTGATGGCGCTGGTGGCCGCGTCATCGAGATCGCGCGCGACGGATTCCGGTGGCGTCGTCGCTTGGGTGGCCTCCCAGAGGGCCCACCAATCAACGAGCTGCGACCGGAGCTCATCGAGCCCATCCCCTTCAAGCAGCCAGTAAAGTGTCTCTTCGGCGATCGTATCGGTGTCGACATCGGGGCGCAATCCACGGATGACGACATCGACTGCGAAGACCGCGTCCTCGTCGGTCCTTGTCGAGAGTGGCTGCCCATCGATCGCAAAGCCGTAGCCGACCGGGTAGGCGCTCGCATCGGCCGCATCGTCATAGGTGTACGTCGAGGGGAGATCCAGCTCCGCGATGATCTCCGCCCATAACTCCTGGTCGACCGCCTCGATGATGGCGTCCCAGTCCGGGTCGGTTTCGCGCTCGCGGGCGTCGGCCAGCATCCGCTGTTCATCGGGCGTGCTGATACGGAGCTTGGCGCCGTCCGTCGCCGTATCGGGTCGGATATACCGCTCGAGCTCCCCATCCAGCGCCTCCCGCACCTGGGTCCGAACCTGCGCGCGTGGAGCGCCGTCGAGATCATCCATCACCGCGACAGCCAGGTTTGCCTCGTTTTGGGGGACGAGGTCCGGAACATACGACAACAGCAGGACCGCCTTCGCGACCTTCAGGTCGAACGCAGAGGTAGCGGGATCCTCAGCAATGGTCTCGATGACTTCGGTCTCATCGGGGATGATGTCTTCCAGCTCGTATCGAATGAGATCATAGAAGTCGACCAGGCTGACGATCGGCAGCTCGCGGTCCGTACGAGCCATCTCTTCGCGGAGCCCGGCGACGAGCGCGAGGATCGCGCGGGCGGTGCCGGAGAAGATGGACTTGCTGCGATCCGCCAGTTCGGTCCGGAGATTCGAGAGGATCTCCAGAAACAGCGCGGGCTGGTATGGGAGCAGCGGATAATAGTCGATGAAGTCCGCCTGATCGATGTCGTCCAGCGGCGGCGTCGTGTTCTGGTTCCCGTCGTTGTACACCAGCATCGTTCGTGGGCGGACCGTCGCCTCGAGAGCGTTCGTCCGGACCCAGTCCGCGCCCGCTGGCGACTTCGCCAGCAGTCGCTGCTGGACGATCTCCCCGACATGCCGGCTCGGCAGTGCGTACTGTTGTGGGAAGCGGTCTTTGAGCCAGCCGATCTCGTTGGTCTTCGTCGCTGTCCCGGGTTGGGCCTCCTCGATCGCTGACTGGGCGGTCACCACCGACAGGATGTCACCGCCAACGCTCTCGATGCTCTCTGCCAACGCGTTCAACTCCCCGATCCGGCGGTCGTCATCGCCCATGAACAGCGTCACCTCGTCCATCAGGAGAACGAGCTTCGTCGGCCGGTCGTACCGTGCTGCCAGCTCCTGCCGGTACTCCTCGAGCGTCCGCACCGCGAGCTCCTGGCCGATGTTTTTCGCCTGGATGTCGGCGAGGTTTTCGGTCATTCCAGTCGCTCGCTCGGTCATCCCCTCGAGGACGAGATCCGAGAGGATGCGATACCGCTGGACAGCTGCCCAGTCGTACTCCGGATCGGAGACCCCCGCCTCGCGGAGGATCTCGTTAACGAGCTGCTCGCGATCCTCCCAGACCGCCTGCGTATCGAAGAGGCCGCCGGGGCGCTGGAACTCCTCTTCGAAGAACGCGACATCGAGCCGATCGGAAAACCCGCGGCGCTGATAGATGGTCTGGAGGATGATCTCGCTGAAATTCTGCTCGCGGACGCCCTGATACCGCAATAGGTTGATCGGCACCGGGACGATGAGATACTCCTCGTGAAGCGACCGCCAGGTATCGGCCAGGCTGTCGCTCGCGTCGGCCCGGCTATCGAATCGATTCCAAACGGTCGCCATGTCCTCCTCGGCGAGGGCTGCCGAATCAAGGAGCAGATCAAGCGCGGTCAGCAGGTGGCTCTTGCCGCTGCCGAAGTAGCCGTAGAGCCAGTGATTGAGTTCCTCTGAATCCGGATTGTCGTCCTGGATGCGGGTGAACAGGTCTTCGAGGAAGTCGACCGACGCATCGGTGAGATGGTACGTATCGAGGTATCGCTCGTACCGGTATTCACGGCGCTCTGCGGGGGCCTCCGTGTCGAAATCGCGATCAATACGGATGGATTCCTCGAAGCCCGGATCGGGCTCGGCGAAGAGCTCAGTGTCCTCGATCATCCCTCGGCCCCCGCGAGCCGCGCGTGGAAGTCGTCGGCGGGCTCGTACCAGCGCCGGCCATGGGCCTGATGTGAGGTCCAGCGCGTTGAGCGAGTCAGTCGCTGACTCTGTGGCTCCCAGAAGGGTTCCGGCTGGAAGAGATACCGCCAGCCAGTGGGATGTACTAACCACTCATCACCGTGGGTCTGCCAGGACCAGTAAGCAGCCACTTCGAGCGGAATATCGCCGATGGAGGGGATTTCAGCAGTCATGCTCTGTTTGGACGGGATCACACCGATCGAGCGAAGGACGGATCGGTAGCCCTTCGCCCAGCGCCCCCGCGTCGATTCTGCGGCATCGAGGGGGGCGCCGGTATCGAATCGGAAGTCAGTGAGCAGGTCGTCGATGGCCGCATCAGCAAACTCCAGCTGCTCGATACTACCCCTCGCGAGCCGTCGGAGTTGCTCGTGGAGGACGTAGCGAAACAGGCCGTCATCAGCGACGAGATAGCAATAGAGTACCTGGTGTCGATCGCGGTCCTTCCGGCAGGCATCAAGGATTCCAGGGAGGTGCCGGAGCGGTGGTAGCCCACCGCCGGCCTGCTGCAGCCGTGAGCGGATGACGACGAACGTGCGGCGTGCACTCCCCCGTGTCGAGCGCTCGGCGTGTCGCTCCTCGAGCCAGACCTCCTCAACTCGATTCCAGTCTTCCTCCTGAAGATAGAGCTCCGCGATCGCGCGAGTCTGCTCGAGGAGGATCCCGGCCGCGTTGAGGTCGAGGGAAGCCTCACCCTCGGCGAGGCTTCCGTTTAGCGAGGGAAGCTCCTGGTCGAGCCCCCCGTTCCGACCAGCGGACATGGCCCGAATCCCGACGGGTGGCCACTTAGAGGTTCGCGTCGAACCCCAGATGGAATCGCAAGCGGGTGCCGGGACAAGGTTGATGTTGGCCCCCTTGGTGAGGGGCGGTATCGATATGTCTCTGGGGGATTCATCGCGGAAAGCGCAGCTCGATAAGGCAGAGCGAGAGCAGCTCGAGGACGTCGTCGTTGATCTTCGTGAAGCTGTCGAAGAGGAGATCGAATACGAACTGGAACACCGGTACGACCTGACCGACCGGGAGGGGGGCGAAGATCTCTCAGAGGAGATGCGAGCGACCCGGGCGCGGCTCGCCGAGGCGATTGATTATGAGGATCCAGGGGGCAAATCCTGGGCATGGTGTTATGAGCAGTACATTACTGGCGTCGGATATACCATCGTCAACCGACTGGCTGCCTTCCGGTGTATGGAGGTCCGTGATTTCATTGACCTGCCGGTCACGCAGGTCGGAGATTCCGGACTTACTCCCGCGGCAGAGCAGTCGCTGACCGACCGATTCGATTTGGGACGGGAGGAGGCCCTGATAGCGGCCTACCACGAAGAATGCGAGGCGATGGCCGAAGAGATTGAGATTCTCTTCGATCCCGAGTCACGCTACAGCGTCATCGACCCTGACCCCGACCTCTTTCGGGAACTTATCGCCAAGCTGGACGAGATTTCCGATGATGTCTGGCGGGCCGACGACGTCCTGGGGTGGGTATACGAGTACTACAACAGGCCGGTTGTAGAGCGGCTCGACGACAAGAATTCGCTTGAAGCCGAGGAAGTCGCACCAGCGAACCAGTTCTACACCCCTCACTGGGTTGTTCGGCTCCTGACCGACAACAGCCTCGGCCGACTCTACCTGGAGAAGAAAGAGGAGGTGGACGAAGTCGTCGAAGCGCAGTCTGGTTTAACTACCGACGAGCGGAAGAAACGCCCCACCACTTTC
Organism: Haloglomus halophilum; assembly: GCF_024298885.1. Taxonomy (GTDB): domain Archaea; phylum Halobacteriota; class Halobacteria; order Halobacteriales; family Haloarculaceae; genus Haloglomus; species Haloglomus halophilum. The sequence goes on along the minus strand of NZ_CP101166.1, from coordinate 3,298,135 downwards.
GCGGAGACAGACAGTATCGCGGACTTTTGCACGTACCTGTTGCCCGATCAGAAATCAGGAGAACCGACGGAATTCGACCATCCTGAGGAACTTCGAGTCTTTGACCCTGCCTGTGGGAGCGGTCACTTCCTTCTTTATGCCTTCGACATACTGGAGCGAATTTGGCACCGGGAATGTCCCGAATTAGATAGCGGAGAGATCCCACGGAAGATACTAGAGTACAATCTGTTCGGTGTTGATCTCGACCTCCGTGCCTGCCAACTAGCGACATTCAACCTCTATCTCAAAGCTCGTGGCCGCGCTGAAGCTGAGGGGAATACTGACTTTGATCTGCCACGGATGGGGATCGTCACGGCGGATGCCAAGGTAACTAACACAGACAATATTGGCGAGATTTTCGAGGAACTCTCTGGGGACCATGATGAGCTCGAGGAAGCTCTTCAGACTATCTTGGATTCGTTTGAGAATATCGAAGCACTTGGGACTCTGTTAGATGCCAAGGGTACCCTTGGGGAAGTGTTCGATACCGGAAAACAGCAAACGCTACTGGAGTCAATAAATGGGACCGGTGATTTGCATTCGGTCCTTGAGAATCTCCGCCAAAACGTTGATGATCGATTTGATGATGATTCGTTCGATGCGCAGGAGCTCAGGAGCTTCCTGCGGCTTCTGGTGATTCTCACTCAGGAATACGATGTTGCCCTGATGAACCCGCCGTATGGGGCCCAATCTAGAATGCCAGAGCCGGTGCGTGAATATGTGGACCGGCAATGGAAATACCCCGCAGAGTATTATATTAATTTCTTTGAAGTATGTAACCAGCTATCAAAAAGGAACGGCCGGGTGGGAATGTTGGTGAAAAGAGAGTTCATGTTCAAAAATAAACTCGCTCCCTTCAGAGAAGATTTCATAGGACAACAAGGTACATTCGATTTCCTAGCCGAATTTGGAGAAGGGGTACTGGATAAGGCAAAAGTCCGTAACGCAGGGACAGTGGTTCGGATTGATACAGAATCCGAGATAGAGACAGATGGTACGTTTATTCGCCTCCATGACGTAGAGAAAGACAAGAAAGAAAGTGTACTGTTGTCATCTCTATATGACCGAACGAGTAATGAAATAGAAAGAGTTTACAGCAAAAACCTTCGGCATTTTGATAAAATTCCGGGCAGTCATATGTCTTACTGGATGCCGGAGGAGATAAGAGACTTATTCGATTCGGATATTGTTTTTGATTCTGGGAATTGTAATGTTGACAAACCTGGGCAGGGTGTTGTTAAGCAAGGGCTCATAACTGGATACAATGATAGATTTACTAGGCAATTCTGGGAGACAGATTCAGATATTTGGGTTCCATTTGCAAAGGGGGGAGAGGATGCTTGGGCTGTTCCACCGGTGAACCTTGAGGTACTCTGGGAGGAAGATGGGAGGGAGATTAGGGCTACAGGCAAAGGTCGACCTCAGAATACGCAGTATTACTTTTCTGAGGCGCTGACTTATACCTATATGAAAAGTAGTGGAAAAAGATTCGGTTATCTTCATCCAGATTCGATATTTGGCCGTGCTGGAAGTGTTTTCATCCCTGAGTCAGATACGTGGTCAATTCTCAGTTATGGAAATTCTAATTTGGTAACATATTTGATGACTGGTCTTGACCCAGGTCGCCACTGGGAAGTCGGAAATGTCGCTAAATTACCCTGGTACCCCGAAATTACGAATGATTCCCGGCTAGAGGATCATGCTCGCGCAATTGTTGGTCTCGTGATCTATAGACGTATGTCTAACTTCGACTCTCCGTATTATGTAGCACCGCAGATACTACGCCTCGTCGTTGATGAGACTCCTTTGCCACACTATGCATCTCATCCCCACCGAGAATTGATTGCCGATTCTAGGGTGCCAGATTTCGATACAGAATTTGATCCTACCTCCACCCTATATGAATTGGCGTTAGGTGCCTCGAAAATCGATAACAAGATCGATTCAAAACTTGAGCGCCATGCCCACAACATTGATAGTATCATTTTCGATTATTTTGATCTCGATACTGAGATTCGAAAAGAAATATTAAAAGAGGTATCGCTCAGGACTAATGAGAACCCAGAGTTCGAGCCAAACTTCGATATAGAAGACCCTGATGAACCGAAGGAGTATGAAGGACTAATTAAAGACCTGATCCTTCATTTTGCATTACAATCTGTTCTGGAATCAGACCATGGTATCGCCCCTATACAGTCAAATCAAGAGGAATATGATTCATTAGTAGAACTCATAATACGCCACTTTGAGCGGGTTTGGGGCGGTCATGCCCACGAACGATTGGAAGAGGCTGACGACCAGCTTGGCGATCAGGAGGTAACAGATGTCGCGTATCCAAATCTGCGACGATGGATTCGGGAGGATCTGTTTGAGTATCACCTCGACCAGTTTGAGAACGTCCCTATACTATGGCGATTGACCAGCCAACGGTTGACCTCTGATGGTGACACAGAGGGGTTCGGCTGCTACATCGACTACCACCGGTTCGATCAATCAACCTTCGATCGTATTCAGTCCGACTACCTCGAAGAGCGTAAGAGCGTTCTAAACGACCTCCAGTCGTCTGCGAACCGGCGGCGGAATGATGAATCGCTGGCTAGCACCGAACGCGCCGCTGCTCAGGCAGAGTTTGACCGATATGAGAACGAGCGACGCCAAGTTGACGCGTTTGAGGACCGGCTGTTAGAACTTACCCGGTCACGAGAGCGGGAATGTAGCCCGGAAACTCAAGAGTTCGCGAGCGAACTATCAGAGGACATCGAACTCCTCAGGGCGCGACTGGCTGATCGAATGGAAGCATTCGAAGAGCTAGTCGAGATATCTGGTGAGGAATGGCTCGCTGACACGTTCACCGACACATTCACCGACTACGTAATAGACGAGCAAGAGGAGTGGTTCACGGCCCTCGATTGTGGTATTAAGGCAGCGGGGGGGTACGCAGAGAGTGTCGATACTCCTGTGGAACCCCATCTCTACGATTATCTCGGCTACTGCGAAGACAACATCGGCACCACTTCCTACCACCGGAACGGTCTGCTCTTCCTGCATTATTACTTCGGCGACGACGAGTTCCGAGGACTGGTCGAGGATGGTGAGCCACGGGAGGGGATGGACGAACAGGAGACGCTCCTGGCTCGCCTTGCCGCAGGTATTGACCGTGATGTGGAAATCGGCAACCGAGTCAAAGAGCAGTGTAAGGAACTCCAATCGATGGTCGAAGTCACCTGGGACGAAGGCTGCTCCTCGGACTGGGAGGGACGGGCACTGGATGAGATCATGACTGACGGGTACGATCCTGTCACGAAGCACGGCGTCGCAGTCAATATCCGCCCCCTCGCGGTGCAGAACATCGTCCCCGAAATCGTCGAGGAGGACGTGCTGCTGTAAGCTCATGGTGATGGACCTCGAACCGGGCCAGCAGGTCCGCATCGACGGTCAGCCGGCGGAGGTCATCCGCACGTACAGCGTCGGCGATATCGACTACCTCCGGGCGTATATCGAAGACACTGGCGTGAAGACGGTCTCACTGGCTGACGTGACCGTCGAGCCGGTGACCGATCAGGCCGATACGCTGGTCGCACAGGCCGAGGAACTCCACCCACGCCACGAGGCCGTCGCCGCCGACCGGTTCGACCTCCGGATGGAGGCCCTGAATCTCACCATCGCCCACGAGCAGGGCCAGCTCCTCTCGATCTCGAACTCGCTGGTCCGGTTGGAGCCCTACCAGCTGGATTGTGTGAACGAGGTGATGCAGTCACTGCGACAGCGCTACCTCATCGCCGATGACGTTGGGCTGGGCAAGACCATCGAAGCCGGGCTGATACTCAAAGAGCTCCGGGCGCGGAACCGCGCTGAGGGCGTCCTGTTCGTCGTCCCCGCCCACCTGCAGAAGAAGTGGATCCGGGACATGGACCGCTTCTTCGGCATCGACCTGACCGTTGCTGACCGGGCGTGGGTCGAGGGCGAGCGCCGACGGCTCGGCGAGGCGGCCAACATCTGGGCGCAGGACGACCTGCAGCTCGTCACGAGCATGGCCTTCCTCCGGCAGGACGAGTTCCAGCCCGCCCTCGAGGAGGCCTTCTGGGACATCGTCATCGTCGACGAGGCCCACAAGGCCGCCGGCCGGGGCGACGACAGCTCGAAGACCGCCCGGATGGCCGAACGGGTTGTCCAGAACTCAGAGTCACTGCTGCTGTTGAGTGCGACACCCCACGACGGCAAGGGTGAGGGCTTTCGCTCGCTGATCTCGTACGTCGACCCGTTCCTCGTCGCCGAGGACCAGGACCTCACCCGGGAGACCGTGGATCGGGTGATGATCCGTCGGGGAAAGACCACTATCTACGATGATGATGGCGAGCGGATCTTCCCCGACCGTGATGTCCAGACCGTTCCGGTATCGATGTCACCGGCCGAGCAGGAACTGTATGACGGCGTGACCGAGTACGTCCAGGAGGTGTACAACCGCTCCGCGGAGCTCAACAAACCTGCAGTCGGCTTCGCGATGGCACTGATGCAAAAGCGGCTGGTCTCCAGCGTCGGCGCCATTCGTGAAACGCTTCGCCGGCGCCTGCGCGCCCTGCTGGAGCAAGGGGGCGCCGATGGCGATCTAAGCCAGGATGCCCGGGCCTACCTCGATGGTGAAGATCTCGAAGAAGACGACCGCGAAGCTGCCGAGCACGAACTCGAGCGGCTCACCGTCACCGAGGGCGATGCGGAGCTCCAGCGGGAGATCGATACGCTACAGGACCTCGTCGCTCTTGCCGAGGACCTCCCGGTCGATACGAAGGCTCGGAAGGTGAAACGGTATATCCAGCAGCTGTTCGACGAGCATCCCGAGGAGAAGCTGCTACTGTTCACCGAGTACCGCGATACGCTGGAGTACCTGCGCGGGGAACTCGCCGATCAACCCTGGGCTGATGAGATCCTCGTCATCCATGGGGACGTCCCGAAAGACGAGCGCCAGGCCATCGAGGATGCGTTCAATCATGGCGAGGAACGACTCTTGCTCGCGACGGATGCCGCAAGCGAAGGGATTGACCTCCAGCACAGCTGCCACATCATGATCAACTACGAGCTGCCGTGGAATCCCAACCGCCTCGAGCAGCGGATCGGCCGTATCCATCGCTACGGGCAAGATCAAGAGGTGAAGGTGTGGAACTTCCAGTTTGACGGCACCCGGGAGAACGAGATCTTCGAGCTACTCCAAGAGAAGGTCGAGGCGATTCGGTCGAAGGTCGGCTCGACGGCGGACGTCCTCGGCATGCTCGACGATGTCGACCTGGATGGGCTCATCATGCGCTCGGTCCGGAACGACGAGCCGCCCGAGGCGACCGCCGATGAGCTCGAGGAGCTGCTCGCCGAGCGCGAGCAGACACTGATGGAGTGGTACGAACGGAGCCTTATCGACCCGAGCACGTTCGACGCGGAGAGCCGCCGGCGCATTCAGGAGGTGATCGACGATTCCGCCGACGTCTTCGGGACGCCCGCTGATATCCGTCGGTTCGTGGAGCGTGGGCTCGAGTCATTCGAAGGCCGCCTCGAGAAGACGGGCAATCAGCTCTATACCGCCCATTTGCCGGCGTCGTTCAGTGCATCCGGATCGGCGACCGAACGTGGCCCGGTCACCTTCGATCGCGAGTTCGCTATGGACCACGAGGGGATCGAGCATCTCTCGCCCGATGATCAGCTGGTCCGGCAGCTCCGCGAGCGACTCCTCGCCGACGATCAGGGGCGACTTGGTCTGAAGCTCGTCCCCAGCGTCGAGCAGCCGGGGATCACGTTCGTCTATCGTGCGGGATTCGAAGACGGGACCGGTGAGCTGATTCGCGAAGAGCGGATTCCCGTATTCGTCGACCAGGCACAGGCCAACCCACAGCGCCCGGTGGGTGAGCAGGTACTACAGGCCGAGAGCGTCCATGCTATGCCCGACGGTGCGACGGTTCGGCAGCTCCTCACGGATCGCGACCGGCTTGAGACTGCGGCCGAGCAGTATCTCGCCAACGTCATCGATGCCAGCCGCGCCGAGATCCGCGAGCGTCGGTTGGTTGATATCGAGCAGAAACGGAGTGACCTCGAGGCCTATGCCGCCGCTGAACGCGAGCGCATTGAGGCGTTCATCGAGGACTACCAGTCACAAGCCGCCAGTGGCCAGGACATGGATATTTCCATCCGGAATCAGCGCCAGCGCCTCGACCAGCTTGAATCGCGTAAAGAGCAGCGAATGGCCGAACTCGAGCGCCGTGGAAAGGTTATCTCGCTCGCACCGGAGCTGGCTGGCTGGTGTCTCACCCTCCCAGTTGGCGATGGCCAGTGAGGTGTTGCCAGCCACACTACGAAGGATGTTCTGAGAGGCGTGCCAGGGTCAGTGGCTCCGGTCAACGAACACCACAACCCCGTCATGATCGAAGCCTTCTGTCTGGAGTTGGCCGATTAGCTCTGGCAGGCCGTCAAGATGGACCGTTAGGTCAACCGCTCGACCGTCCGGTTCGACACCGACCAGCTTCCAGTCTCCCTGGTATCGGCGATTCGTGCCAGCAGCTTTGTCGAGGCAGACACTCTGATAGACCGCAATTTGATTCCCCGAAAGGTGGACCTTTACCGTATCTTCTCTCTCTGTTTGCCCTGGCAGGGCCTTGATCTCGTACCGAACGGCCATGATTTCATCTCCGTCCGACTCCAGTCCGAGGAGATCGTAGCCAGCACCATCCCAAACATTCGAGATATGTAATCCATCTGCGAGGGCATCTAAATCACGACTTTCCTCCCACCCTTGCCGGCCCCGTTTCAGGCTTTTTGCTGTCGCCCCATTCGACGGAATCGCAGCCTCCAGCTTTGCCCAGGCTTGCTCAACTCTGCCCTCTTCCTGAGCTGTCTCAAGACAGGTTGCTGTTTCCGTTGTCACCTTCTTCAGTGCGGCTTGTTCTGCTTCCTCTCCAACGGCGCTCTGTGCGTGCATCCTGCTGGCGACATCGGACGTGTCGACAGTTCCTGTTTCGTCTTCTGATGGCCCTGAATCGGCCAACCTTGGCTGATCCCATTCCAGATCTTCTGCTGAGTCGATCCTCTCGACGGGGTCGTACAGGGGAGAGTACTCACTAACCTCATCCAGGAGCATCTCCTGGGTCGGAAGTTCCTCGTTTGGAATTGGTTCGCTCTTCAACCACTCAACAACTGCCCCCTCTGGATCGAAGGCAAGACGTGGACACCGTCGATCTCGAACGTACACCTCGAGATCTTCAGCGAGATCGGATTGATCGGTATCCTCTTTCCCGTCGGATTTGTGGAGATGGAGTAGGTATGGGAGAAGTCGATCCTTGATTTGGTCGAACCAGGAGTGCCACTCAGCCAGATGCTTCTGCTTACATGAGAACTGCGGCCGAAACGAGTCTTGGGTCTCGCTGAGTTCGAGTTCTTGGAACGCCTGGTTGATGCGATTCTCTGTGAGGCTCGATGATGCATGTGGCGCTTCGATGTCGTCCGGCCCCAAATTACAGAGCTTGGTAAGGCTCATCGAGTCATCACGGAGCTCGAGCCCTAACTCATCAAGTGCCTCTGTGACTTGGCGGCGAAGGTCAGCTTCTTCAGCTTCATCAAGTGGCTTGAAGAGTCGGCGATACGGTTCAACGAGGCTCATCGCATCTTTTCGCTCAGTAAATCGTTGGAGGCGCCCTTCGCCGTCGCCCTCCTCGCCGCGAGCTCGCTCGTAGTCGCCTAGCATCCTCGCAAATAGTGACCCAGCGCTCTGGCTGTCATCATCGAGCAGCAACCGTGCCAGTGGCTCGCCAAACTCGGCCAATGGTGGGAGTTCATGCTGACCAGGGGGCGTATCAAAGATAATTGCTGGGGGCCTCTGACTCCGGAAAAACGCATCATTGTACATGCTCCGGAAGCGGGTTGCAGTTCGAGTCTCGCGACCCAGCTCAACCTGGAATTCGATCCATGCATCGTGCACGTGCTGCACGTCTGCCTGCCGCCATCGTCGAGCTGCCTTCGTCGGATCGACGTTTATCTGATGGGTTGTCCCGGCTACCGCCAACAAGTACGGAATTGCGGGCTCCAGTACCTCGGCAAACTCTGTAACGAGCGTTGATTCTCCGTCCTTGTCGACAACTTCGTCACGGCGGACAGTCGGGATGACCTCGACTCCGCGATCCGATAACGGTGCAAATCCGGAGATAGTTCCCGAGCCGACAACTGCCGTGATGAGGCGGACGTCCGGGAAATGTCGGCGAATTCGCTCACGAGTCGCGTTATTCGTGGGAAGCCACGCGTCACCGTGATCAGAGTCGACCCATTCGAGCTGCCGCTCTTCGAGGGCTATCGATTCGTGCGTCGGTGCATACGTCAACAAGGGTAGCCCAGTGGTCGGTGATTCGTCAGCGGATTCGCGGGCGATCGTATTGAGAAGCCGATTGAAGAGACTGATAAGCCCCTGCCTTGCCATCGGTGTTCTCTGGACGACGTCGAGATTGAGTTCCCGGAGTTGGCTCAGGAGGTGGATTGCAGGGGCTGCCCCATCCTGACTGAGCGTGTCCTCGTCAGTCCCCGGGATGGCTCCGAGAGCCTCAAGCAACTCTGTATCATCGGAGTCGCGCGGCACGGTCCAGAGAACCGCAGGGAACTGTTGCTGCCGGCGTGATACGATCGTCAGCCGGTTCGGTTCAATCCGACCACCTCCCTCGTTGCCTACTTTTGGCGGCCGTGCCTCCGTTTCATCCGTTCCAACAGGATACCACGGTCGCGTTTGTAGCGCCTCAAGGAGGTCCGTTCTGATCGCTTGCTCCCCGGTCTCTCTGGCGGCCTGTTCTGCGGCGACCAGTGGTGCCAGCCAGTCATCCCACGCTGCTCGGATTCCCGCACGCCACTGGTCTGCTGTATAGGTTGTGTGCGTTCGATCAGTAGCCGGAAGCTGTCCAAGCGTAGGCCGTTTCCCTCCACCCTGACCGGCCGCTGCTAATGCCGGTGGGGCGTCTCGTGGCGCGACCTTCCCTCGTTCGCCCCCTTCAATAAGGGTCAGTTTCGGCGCGTCAGCCGGCGTTTCAGGGGCGACTCCAAGGAACTGGAGGAAGTCATCGATATCGATCGAATCGGGAAGAGTTCCCAGCCGGTGATCGTCGATTTCCTCTCGGGACAGTTGCCGTGCCGGTGCCCACTGGTTATTCTCCGTGGGGAGGAATAACGTCGCAATCGAACGCCCGGCCCTCCGCGCATCCTGGGGATAGAGCTTTCCTTCGAGAACCCGCCACCCTGTCTTGTATCCATCTACGTCTGCGGGCGGGTTGCTATTCCCGCCGAAGTCGGCACGATACAGGTCCGCGGCGAATCGGATCAGGCCGCGCTGCTGTTCTGCAGCTACTTCCGGGTCGGAGGCTAACGGCTCGTATCTCCCTCCATCCAGCGAATCCGGGAGCTGCCGAAGCTCTGCGAGCACCTCCCATCGCCTGAATCTACTGGCGCCAAGCGGTTGTGGAGGTCGGTTTTTGAATGCCGACGGGAACTCGAACGCCGTGACTGCACGATCGGCTTCACGAAGTGCTGTTGGAAGTGTAAATGACGCAGTATCAGTATCACGGATGAATAGGGTCTCAGAGTGCCGCTGTGCTCCCCCACCTTCTGCCACGGTACTCCCTTGTGGTGCCAGCAGCACGGCTGGCACCTCCACTTCGGCGCCAGGATTACGCCGTTCAGTCACGGGAGCGACGTGGACTCCGTGCTCTCGAAGAGCATTACAAAGGGCCGTCGCAGTCTTTCGCCAATTCTGGCTACTGTCACTATAGGTAGCGAAGCGATCAACCCAGCCTTTCGAGGCACGCCAGAATTCGTTGTACGTCTCGATAGGCCAGCGGTCCCGAGATGAGAAATATGAATCCGCTAATGCCGCCCATCGATCGTACCGATCCGATGTCCGGCTGTGGGCATCCTTGAATAGCAGTGACGCGACGTGTTCGATTGCTACCTTTGCGGCGGCAGAGGTCCCGGAATGGGGGTTCAGAAACCTCCAGAGGTCTGCTCTGAGTGTCTCATCTGCTGAACCACCAGCACTCTGCGCAGTTTCACAGTCAACCCATTTCCAATCGATCGTTGCTGGCTCAATTTCGGGCGCCTGGATACCTTTCGTGTGGACGTGCTGCAGAAGTTTCAGCAGGTGCAGCTCAGCAGCCGCCTCCAATAGCGCTGTATTGTAGTCCCCGACAAGGTCATCATCCAGTTTCAGTCCCGTCCGATCAGTCCGTAACTGAAAGTCACCGTGGAGATCTACTCCGAACGGCCCGTCGACCAGCGTAGGCAAATACCCATATATCTGTCCACTCCGGGAACAGGCTGCGCGCTGCTGTGGCCCCCGCTCTGGGGGCCAAGCGACTGCTGCACCCGGTGCTGACAGCTCATGTTCAGCCTGTGCGGCCAGCGAGTACAGCTCCGGGGATTGCCAGTGAGTAAGCGACCATCCCTCATCGGCCTCTGCGGTCGAGGTTTCTGGCCAAGTCCCCCGCCGGAACGCATCATCTGGTGTCTCGAACTGCACGTCGAGGTTGCGTCGGTCAGGGAACAGTCCGACAAAGAGGAGATGGCTTGATTCGAACTGTTGGATGGAATCGATCAGGGACTGGTAGTGTTCGTCCCGGATGGGAACTACAACAGCAGTTTCAACATCGTCGAGTCCAGCGATCGGGGCCGGAGAATTCTCCGAATAGATCGGGAGCGGGAAATGAAAGCTCGGACGTTTCTCACCATCTTCGAGCAGTACTTCAGGTAGTTCCAGTAACTCTCGGAATCCCTCCCCAACAGCGGCTGTCTCCATCCGGCTCTTCCAGGTCGCACTACTGATCGGTGAGTGCATCTCCAGGCCCCACCACCCTGGCTCGTCGGCGAATCGACTCCAAACACGGACATGGTCGCCGAGCGAAAATACCGATCGGAATCCAACCCCCTTGTTGCCGACGCTCTCCTCAGGTGACTTATTCGACACGTGCAGGGTGCAGAGAGCATTGAAATCGGGTCGCTTCCCATCCGAAGTCTCAGGTGGATCCTGATAGTCATACTCTGGATCTGCGCGCAGAGGGTCGCCGTCATTCGTCACTACGAGCGCGGGCTGGTGGTCTGCGTCTTCCCCTCCGATAACTCGTACCCGTACCGTCGAATCGGCACGATCGAGGGCATTCTGGAGCAGTTCATACAGAACCCGGCCTGAGTACTGTCGCCGTATGGATGCTTCATCCTGCAGCTGTTGGTATGCCACTTCCCCGCTCGTTTCCTTGAAATGGCGGTAGTGGTTCCTGAAGACAGCCTTCAGATCCGTACTAGTGGGGACGCTACCTGGCGCACTCGACTCGCTGGTCTCTCTCACAGGTTCCCCCGTGCAGAATCCGGTGATAGTACTCCATTGACAGATAATCTCTTCAGATGCCGGCCATCACTCCAGTCCCAGTAGGTGCTAGGACTGATTACTTGATCGTTAGATGACACCTCCAATTTCGTGTCCCCCCGTAGACCCATTATCATCCTCTAGTAGTCAATGGGGAAAAGCGAAGTGGCAAGTCAGAACTGGATAATCGGGAAGTGGACGCCTCGATAGGGCTGATCGAATTGATGAACATCTGTAGCGTTGATCCCCTTCTGAGCTTCTTGTTACAGCACGCTTTCCCCATACTCTCGAGGACGGTCAAGCAATTGGGGTTCACTGGTCGTTACTCTCCATCTCCCGTCAACATATCATGCACATTCTGGTAGTGCCGAACGATGGCGTCGAACACTAACTCATCGTCGGCGATCTGAATCATCTCGCCGAACTCATGACATTCGGTCTCATCGGCGTCCGGGTCGACAAACGTTGAGACCGTCGTTGTTCGCCGCATTTTATTGACGATAGATATTCCTGGAAGATATAAAGCTATTCCTCGAGCCCATAGCCGGAGGCTTCCCATCGAGTCACTCACCGCTTATCATCGCGCAGTGGCCCGGCTGCTGTCGGAGAGCCACTCCATACTCCCGGCGCCGCTATCTGGGTCCACGCCGTACGAGCACTACCCCGTCGGATACGGTCCGAGATGCAGGACCGTGGTGTCGAGCGCTTCAATTACGAGCGTCGTCGCCGTTCGCTCATCGACTCGGAATGCGGGATTCGCCTCGAGATAACTCTCTAAGTCGTTTCCATGAATGAAGTCTCGATAGCGATCAAGGCTGGGCAGTTTCGTGCCTGGCTGATCGGCAATCGGGACGGCTTGTCGCCGCTTGCCAGTCGAATCGGTGATGAGCTGCTGGAGGCCGTTCGATTGTCGATCATATGAGAGCTCCGTGCTGAGCGCGGCCGAACCATAGGTTGCTGGCCCATTCGCGATCGAGCACTGCAGGAGCAGTCGGGTTGTGTCCCCGACATCGAGATGGCGCCCAAACAGCGGAATCAAGAATAGCTGCTCACCACTATAGACGGGATACCGCTGTGACGTGTCGTAGCGGTCATCGCCGACTGTGACGCGCATCTCGATCGAGCGGTCTGGCCCCAACACGACACTCGGCCGAAGGATCTCATCGGCCTCGAACGCGAGCCAATTCGCGTGGGCATCCGCGCTGAGCGCATCGAGATCGATCGCAGAGACAGCCCGTGAGTCAGGCGTGGCGCCGCTCGCGAAGACCTGCTGATTGACCTGGAACTCATTCGGCGGTGTATGGAAGGTGACTGCGTGGCCTGCAAGCTCGGTTGTGAGGGAGCCACGATAGACGATCCGGCTGTGGGCACTTACCGGTGTGATCGTCTCCTCGAGCGACATCCGTGTCGGCGGGGCGTACGTGCCGCCGCGCCGGTTCCAGTCAGCCCCCAGCTGAATGGCATCCTGCTCGTTGAGCGCCGCAATCTCCGGTGGCGGTGTAATCCCAACGGGGACCCCAGGTGTGATATACGCCTCGGCAGTGTCGGTGTCAGTGCCCGCCTCGGAAAGACGGGGGTGGTGGGAGAATTGATAGGTGGGATCCCGATGCAGGGTGCGTAATTGCGTAGCTGTGGACGAGATCTCCGGGGGACACTCCACGGTCACCTGCCGGGGAGCCTCGTCATAATACGCTGCGTATGGCTCTTTTAGCGTCGCCGTGACGGTCTCGCCGGCGACCGAACTGTCGACGAAATACGTGAGTCCCTGGTCCGTGGCCGCATAGCCGAGCCAGTCAATGGCACCAGTTTCCTCGCTGGTGAACACGAGCATGTCATAGTCCAGCTGGATCCCCTCGACAGGCGTGATCGTGATTTGGCAGAGCCCGCCAAACCGGTCGGTCTCAATCGCCGATGCAGAACTCGCTGCAATGGGCGCGTCGGGGAGGTGTGGCTGTGCTGGGGCCACAACAGTGGGCCGAAACACGCGCGGCTCGCCATCGAATTCCTGTCTGATTCGCAGTGTGTCGATCTCCGGCACGGAGGGCCATTCACCAGCCGCTCCTCGGATGATGTGCTCGTCATTCACCACGATTTCAGCCGCCGTGATCTCCCGCGTCTCCAACTCAGCAGTCACAGCCTGGCGTGTTTCGTCGATCGACCCGGGTGTCACCAGTTCGTCCAGTCCACGATCCGAGAGGGTATACTCGATCGGCCGGCAGCGGGTGGTTACGGCGAGCTGAATCCGATCGATCACCCAGCCCGGGTCAAGCTCACCGGGGTCGAAGTCACTCACGAATTCAGTCCCCTCCCGGACAAGCGTCGTTGGTTCGTGCCGCGTGTCGGTGCCGGCCACCTCTCGAAGGAAGATCGTCGCTTCGAACGTTGAGAGCGTCGGCTCAGTCGATGCCCAGTCAACGACGATGCCTCGCTTTTCGACCCGCAGTCGGTCTGTCAGGCGATCCAGGATCGACGACTCCGTAAGCAGATCCGTCATCGATTCAAGCCGCTCAACCGTATCGAAGTCAGTCTGGTTCGGCCGTGAGTAACACCGGCTCAGTTGAGTCCCAAAGAACTCGGCGAGGGGGGCTGCGACGGTTGGATCTCGGACCCACAGCCCGAATTCGAGCTGGGTGGCACCTGGCCGCCAGGCATTGGCAGTCAGGTTTGCCGAGGTAAACAGGAGCTCTGTGTGATCCTCGCCCTGGTGATCGGTATAGGAGAGCAGGAGCAGCTTGAAATGCGCAAAGCCAGAGCGAAGTGTCTCATTGCCGGGGAGTGTCTCACCAGCCGTCCCCGAGGCTCGTGCTTGGAGATCGACTGATCCGTAGGTGTGATCCAGCGCGTCGAGTTCCTCCTGGCTCAAATACGTCGACTGACTATCGACTTCGGTGATTCGACAGGTCCGAATCTGAATGTGGCGCTCGTCAGGCGGGATCTGTTCAGGGACGGCCTCAGCAAGGAACTCGACGCCGGATTGATTCACGAACGGGGTGTAGTAGGTCAGGGAGACCGCTCCGTCGGCACGGTCCAATGCAGTCTCAACAGCTGCATGCAGGCCGTTTGGCCCGGGAGTTGCACCGTTCGTGAGGGCGATCGGCCCCGCCTCACGAGCGGTGTTGCGATAGTCGGTCGCAAGCGTCGGTTCTGAGGCGGTGAGGACCCCCATGACAAGTGCCAGGACTTGCTGGAGGAGGCTATCTGTCGTGACCGCAGCTGGGTCACAGGTTCCATCCTGGAGCTCCTCCAGCGACAGCGACGTGTCCAACGGCGCTTCCTGAACGACAGCCCATTCCAGAGTATCTCGCAGCGCGCTCGGCGTGAGATTGAACGACCCCACCCAACAGCGAAGCCGGTCTTCGCCCCACATGAGGTAGCATTTTGCATGTGAGTCGAGATACTCCCAGGAGAGATTCGGCTGGTCAAGGCCTTCGACTGTTTCCCCGACGCTGTCTGGTCCACAAATGACGACCTCGTCATCGGCAGCGAATCCCCGCAGGTAGTCTGCGTCGACACTCCACGTCAGGAAGAGATATTGGGAAAACCGCTCTGTCTGGAGGTCATCCTGAAACTCCTCCTCAATCGCGCCGAGGATCGACGGGGCCGATTCACTCATGGGTGGCCTCCATGAGTTCTGCTGCGTAGTCTTCCATTGACCCGACGCCGTAGAATGTCGCCGACGATTCAGTTGACGGGGACCGAAGCACCTTGTATGTCTCTGGCGCGAACTCGAACGGCTCCAGAACACCACGATCCGTGAGCAGGTCAATGAGCAGCGCTGCTGGTGACCGGCCTTCGGCTACGCCTCGCTCGAGGATCTCAAGCACTGCGACGACATCCTCATCCTCCCCTGTGTCCGCATATCGCTCGATCAGCCACGGGAGATACGTTTCGACTGGCGCTTGCCAAGCGACGAATCGTTCATATTGATCAATCGGCAGGTCACCGCGGCGTTCCTCGAAAAACTCCTCGACAGCTTGGAGCGAGATCTGCTGGGAGTGCTCTGCAAGGAGCTTCCGGGCGATCGTCTCCGCTTCGGCCAGGATGTAGTTTACCTCATAGACAAAGCTCGTCTCGATGATCTCTTCGCTGATCTGTGGATCGAAGGTATACGAATAGTGCGTCGCAGCTCCCTCGATGAGTGCCGTCGGTTGCGCCCGGCAGAGCGCGAAGATCTCCCGGACCGTATCTGCATCGGTGTGGTCCGCCCCGAGATAGCCGAAGAAGATGAACGAATGCAGCATTCGGCGCCCCTGTTCGAATTGCTCAAGCAACGAAAAGAGGGCCGTCACATCGGCCTGAGTGATCTGGACCGTGTCGTTTGCCAGTGCTGTGCCCTCGGGCGCGGCGGCCGCCCACAGCATGTTCGAGATATCGAATGGCTGGTCGATCGGGGTGGTGTTATGCCCCTCGTGCAACGATTGATTCGCGTTGAAGATCTCCCCAAGCACTGTCGTAAACGCCGCCAGAGACGCCTCGAATCGAGCCTGCTCAGTTTCGTACTCTGCCTGCACTGCCGGCGCTAGTTCGGCCTCAAAACGTGCTGCGAGATCGATGTCTGCCTCTTCACACCGAGTCCGAAGCCAGGGGGCGATCACCGCCTCGACGAACGCTTCCCCATCGACACTGGCTGGCGCATCCGCTAGCGCGTCCAGTTTCCGGACCGCCGTTGCATAGTGATCGACCCCGGAGGGTTGTTTCGCAAAGATCCAGCCTTTGGTGATATTTCGCCCCGGGATATTGCTCGCCGATTCATTCGCATACACCAGCAAGAGTGAATAATAGAGGGCTCCAGCGGCTGGTTCGATCGATCCATCAGACTGCTCCACCCACAGTAGGAGCTCCGACTGCGCTGTGGGATCCAGCCCCTGTGCTTTGAGCCAGAGGCCGTATTTCACCCAGAAAAAGCCGTACATGATCATGCCGACGTTGGGTGTGGCGTACTCATCGAGCATCCGTGGCCGCAGTAGCTGGCTTCGCTCCCCGCTCGTGGGCTGCCCGGAGAAAATATAGCGCGGTCCCGTCACAGTAGAACTCCCTCAGCCTCGGCGGGATGAGGATAAATAGCTTCGGCTGGCTGGTGTGCGAGCGGATAGCTTCGTTGTGTGGTGCTACTTCTGCATGGCTCTCTGGGACTACACGGCCCTGACCGACCGCCGAAGATCACGATCCAGCATCCCTCTCAACACCGGATAACGAACCGGGGGCGCAATCACGATGGGTGCAAGTTACTAAGTACTACCGCCCGGAATCATCCCTGTGCCCGTTCTTCACAAGCGAGCCGGTGGTGGGGGATACTACGTCAAGGGCCGATTGGATGGGGGGTTTGTCACGCTACAACTCGTCCAGCCGGCACAGGCCTTGCTCAATACTCGCCTTGGCTACGAAGACGGTGACGCGATCCCGTGGAAAGTGATGACACCACTCTGTATGCTTGGGCATGCATACAGCAAGAGTGGTGGGGGACCAGGAGGTGATGCGACCGGGGACGATCTCTCGACGGCGGTGCAGAAGCTGTCGGCGGCACAGAAGCGGCAGCTTCGGAGTTATCTGGCCTCCTATGAAGGGTATACACCGACCGAACGGGACTGGGTCAACAAACACGTCTTCAATGGGCAGGGGCGAGTCTCGCGGAACCAGCTCACCGAGCACCCTGGAGCAAGGGGGGAACCCGATGACAAGGTAAAGGAGCTCGCCTCGATCTGGGATGATGTGACAGCGGGGAGTGATGATGCTGACTCGACGATGTCGGGGAAGGAACCAACCACCCGCTTCGACACCGACGCTGCGACTACCGGCTCGGCAAGCGTGTCGTCCGAGGGGACATTCGATCCGACCGGTGTCGATGTGGGATCAATCGTGGAGGCCCCCGTCGATCGAATCAGCAACGGTGGGAATGTAATCGTCGAGTTGCAGGGGCGAGGGCATCTGAATCTCGGGACGATTCCAGCGGTGGAAGCGGGTGATCGTGTGCCGGTGAAACTCGTCTCCAACGCTACGGACGGTGAGGTCGAGGCGGTGCATGTGGCAGCGGCCGAGCGGACTGACCCCGGACCGGATGATGCTGGGTTGTGGCAGTCGTTCGTCAGCAAGCTGCGAGCTGTGTTCTAAGCTCGTCGGCTGATCGGCCCAGGTAGAGTAGTCATCTTACCGGAATTTTCAGCCCAGTACTTGTGCGCTGCTGAAGTGGTCCCCATCACACTCCCATAATGCTCACCTGTCGTCGACCTCGTCCTGCCGCTGCCGATCGGCGTCGGTGAACCCACCAGCCTCGCCAGTCTGCCGTGCTTCCCGGACGTTCCGCGAAGTGGACTCGTAGGCCGCCTGGGTTCCCTCCCCGCTGTGGGCCATGTCCAGCGACTTGTCGGCCTCGATGCCCATCTCCGTCGCGGTCAGGACCGCGTCCTGGTTCGCGCCGATGAAGAGGAATTCCCAGTCGTGTTCCTCCCGATACTGCTCGATGAGCTCGCGCACCCGGTCCTGCGGCGTTTCGGAGGCATTCTCCTTCCCGTCGGTCAGGACCACCACGATGACGGTGTCGGGCTGGACCGTCGCGGGTTGCTTCTCGATATGACCGTCGGTCTCGGTGACGGCCGTCGCGATGGCGTCGTGTAGCGCCGTCTGTCCGCCCGGCGTGTACGTCTCCGTGTCCAGCTCCGGAGCGTCCGCCAGCGGCGTGCCCTGATAGACCTGAGAGACGCTGTCGCTGAACTCGTACAGCGTGACCGACGCGCGGCCGGGTTCCTCCCGCTGGTCGGCGAGGAACGTGTTGAAGCCGCCGATGGTGTCCTCGCGGATCTTCGACATCGAGCCGGACGAGTCGAGTACGAACGTGATGTGTGTGGTTGTGTCGGGTGACATTGTTGGGTTCTCTCGGGTGCTGCGTTGTTCGATCGGCTGTGCAAGTCCGGGGTGCTGAAATCGTTTCTCAGGCCACCCCCTCGATCCGCGAGACGGCCCACTGGGCTCGCTCGCGGACCTCCTCGTCCTCGTCTTCCACGGTGACGGTCCGCAGTACGTCGAGCGCTTCCTCGTCGGCCAGGTAGCCCAGAGCCCAACAGGCGTTCCTCCGCACCAGGTGATGCTCGTCGTTCAGCAGCGGGCGTACCTCGGCGACGTGCCCTCTCGCAGTCTCTGGCAGGTCCTCGGCGGCCCGTGCCAGCACCGCCGAGGCGTTGACCCTCGTCAGGTTGTCGTCGGCTGACAGTAGCTCTGCGACGGTGTCGAGGTGGGGCTCGACCCGGTCGGCGTGTAGCCGGGAGATTTCCCACAGTAACCCTGTCGCGTTGTTCCGGAGCTTCGGGTCGTCGGCCCCAAGCAACGCCGCGACCTCGTTGACGAGGTCGAGCGCGATAGTTGGGTCGTGGTTCGCGACCCGACCGAGCGCTGCCGTCGCGCTAAGGCGCGTGCCAGTATCCAACGATTCGTCAGTAACTGCGTCGGCGAGTGCAGGCACCGCCGGTTTGACCGCCGTCGGGTCGGCCTCCGCGACGACCGATAGAGTGTGCGCAGCGTGGTGAGTCGCCACCCGGTCCTCGAGCAACGTCGCTAGCGCTGACACTGCCCCAACCGCATCGGTGGGATCAGCCGTCGCAATCTTCGTCATACAGCCCGCGGCCTGCCGACGCACGTCGTCATCGTCGTCCGTGAGGTACGGGGTGATGACTTCGACCAGCGGCGCGATATCGGCGGCATCCGTGCCGCCGATGGATTCGAGCACCGCCAGCGCATCCACCGGTGCGGTGCAGCCCTCGGCCAGTAGCGACCGGAGGATGGGCAGCGCCGGGGTGCAGTCCCTAGGTCGCACCGCCGCGACCTGCCGGAGTGCCGCGAGCGCTGCTTCCTGTGGGGTATCATCCTCACGGTCGAGCAGCGCCAACACCTGCGAGACCTCGACGGAGAACGGGTTGTCTGCCGCGAGGTCAGCGAGTGTGGCTGCTCGCTCAGCCGGATCGTCCGTAGCCGGAAGGAAGGCCTCGGTCGGCGGTTTGACGGCACTCACCTGCTGGATGTCGGTGATACCGACAGTGAACGATTCCTCATCGGGGGCAGCCGGTTGACAGCGAAACACCGGCTCGACAGCTCGGCTCATCGTCTTCCGGATGACCGAGATGTCCCGACAGAGGTCGACTCGCTCCTCCCCATCATCGGTGTATTCGATTTCGTATGCGGGCGTGCCGGTCTGCTCCTTGAGCCACGTGTCGAGGTGTTCCGCGTCTGCTGGGATGATGCCGGCAGACGTGGGATACCCCCCGTCAGTGGTCGGTTCGCGGACGAACGGCAGCTCCGGATGGATCTCACCCCGCTCGGCTGCCGGGACGAAGTCCCAGGCGTGGTAGTGATTCCACCCGGCCGCGTCGCTCAGGTCGAGGTCGTCGACGACGATGTAGCCGTCGGCCTCCGGATGGAGGTCCTCGATGAGCGCCAGTCGCTCACGCCGCTCCGGGAACCGCTCGTAGTACCCGTCGGGCCGCTTCCCTCCCAGCCACCGGTCCCAGTCGTCGGGGTGCATCCCCACGATGTCGACGACGCCTGGGATGGCCGCCTCCTCGGCGAGGTCCTGATTGCCGATGGCGTAGACCGCGTGCTCTGTCTCGTGGGCGAGCTCCCGTACCCACCCGAGCGGCACCGCCTGCCGGCTCGGGTGCGGGTTCACGTCCACGGTCCAGTCACGGTCGAACGCGAACACCAGCATCAGGCGACCACCTCCGGCACAACCGAGTCGGGCCGGATGGTCGTCGCTGCTGACCTACGCCGAGTCCCTCCCCCCTGGAGCGTGTGAGTCCTCATCTGATCTCGTGTCGGGCGTCACTCCCCCGGACGCCCAGCAGGCGGTCCCCCCTCGATGCCCCTGAATGTCGCAAGTCGACATCGCGGCGTGCCTTTCAGGCACCCCGCACGCATCAGTATGCACTTTGAAGCCATAAACCCTTCGCCAAAACAGATAGAAATGTGTTAATATCGTCTTCTAAGTACATCTTGATGTTCTTTCTATCCGTCCAACCGCTGTCTGTGCGCTGAGATTCGGTACTCAAAAGCTAGGAACAGGCATCGCGGAGCACGTTTCGTAGCCAGAACATCCATTACGGTGCCCGCCATGGCCTCTGTAAGATATGTCGTTCGACGCGGGCGGAGACGCGCTCCTCCGAGCGCTCGGCGAGCACAACCCTTGGTGGGACTCCGGGGCGGATACCATCGAGTTGCCCGCCCGCACCAAGAGTGACTTCTACCATCTGGCCCGGCCCGATCAGCCCGACAGCCAGTTCGAGGATCAGCGACTTCTCGGGCTCGTCGGCCGTCGTGGTGTCGGCAAGACCACGCTTATCAAGCAGTTCATCCACCATAGTATCGACCAAGGAGCGGCCCCGGAGCAGTTCTGCTACATACCCTTCGACGCGGATCCACTCTACCAGCTCCGGTCCGATGAGGGCCTCCGACAAGCCATCCGCTACTACGAGAGCCGCATCCTCGGCCGGGCCGACGATCCGACACCACAGTTCGTGTTCCTCGACGACGTCCACCTCGTCGAGCATCCAAGCAAACCGACCGTAGAGGGCTGGGGGACACCGGTCGCGGATATGCTGGCTGCAAGGCCCGAGCGGCACATCGTGGTGACCGCCAACGCCGGTATCCAGATCGACCGCGAACTCGACCGGGTCGACATCGCCGACTCCGACTATGCAACCCAGCCGATCCTACCCGAGAAGTTCCGAGATTACATCTACACACTGTATCCGGAGCTCGAGGACGGCGACACCCGTGTCAGTCCGACACCGATTCGCGAGGGCGAAGGGAGTCTGCCGAAGGCCCTCGACAGTGGGAATCTCGATAATCTCGTAGCGACCCTCCAGGCGCAGTACGACCGGGTAGCCGATGTCGAACGACGCATCCAGTCACAGGTGGTCCACTACCTCGCTATGGGCGGCACAATCAGTTACGCGCTCGACGGCCCGGTCGAATCCGCAGCGGCTCTCGATGCGAGTGCGTACACCGAACTTCGAGAGGATGTCCGGGACGCGCTCTACCAAGATGTCCCGGGTTTCGATTCGGTCCAGACCATCGCCGATCTGGAGCGGCTGTGTGCGCTGGCCGCCCGCAACCACGGTGCCGAGCCGGTCCGGTACCAGCGGTTGGCGGACCTCTTCGATGTCGACCGCCGGACGCTCACGGACAGCTACCTCCCTGCCCTCGAGGAACTCTACCTCCTGACCGGCGTCACCGAGTACGACAACAGCCGTCCCAGATCAGTTCGCCTCTACTTGCGCGATACGGGGCTGGTCACGGCGCTTACTGATGGGGGCGCAGAGACGGTACTACGTGATTTCGACCGCGAGGCTGCGCTGGCTCGCGTCGCCGCGTTCGATCATACGATGCGGTTCGCCTACGGAATCGATGCCGCACAGGGAGGCGAGAGCACGCCCGCGGTCAGCTTCTGGCGGGCACGCGACGGCACGGTCGACTTCGTCTTCGAGGTCGACGGCACGCCCGTGCCCGTCGGGCTGGCCTATCGCCCACCAATGGACGAGGCTACGGCACCCATCCGTGAGTTCGTCGACAGCTACAACGCCCCATTCGGGATCGTGCTCACCGGCGATACAGTCAGCGACGACCGAGCGATTGCCGTCGAGGATGGGGTGATACACCTGCCATACTGGTTCTATCTGATGCTCTGCTGAACGCACTCGCGTGCCTCTGTAAGTCGCCCCCCGACGACGAGGACTACATGCACGAGCACCGGGCGCAGATGGCCGTCGGCCAGGATGCCGAGCTGGCGGCGCTTCCGGACGTAGTCGAACGGACTCAGGAGTGTCTGGACGATATCTTAGCGGGCGAAGAGCTGGAGACCATCCGGGGGGCTCGGGTAACGACACTTGAGGACGCGATCGACGTCCTCTGCTGGCCGTTCTCCGACGGGCTGGTCACGGAGACCCACGTCCGGGAGACGCTCGAAGGGTACGGCGAGGAAGGTGTCGACGAAGAGCGGCTCCTACGGGAGGCACTCCACATCTCTGAGGTGTGGGACGGCGCGGGATTCGACCTTGTCGGGCTCAGTCTCGACAGCCATGGGCGATTGCAGCCGGCGCGGTACGAGATCAAATCCGTCTCGGGTGACGGGGCCAAGCGTCGGGTCCATCTGTTGAAGAACCAGTTCGCGGTGTACGAGTCGGTCCATCGCGAGGATACGGGGCGGACGTTCGCCGGTGACTGGCAACTGCTCGGGATCCAGTCCGACGGGAGCGCGATCAACCTGACAGCGTGGCTCGCGGACCTCCCGACGGATGCGCTTGCTGCCCTTCGCAACGAGGGGTTCGAACACGACGGGCTGGTGCTGGAGTTCTTGCGTGACGCCGGGGTGGAGTAATCAGTAACGTCTCGCCTTGCCGTAGCAGTAATCGAACACCAGTTCCGGAGTGACGGTACCGTTCCGTCGGAAGCCTGTTTCAATGCGATCAGTGATTCGGTTCAAGTCCTCATCCTCCTCGTTGGGTGGGGTGATCAGGAGGAACATCTCCATCCCGCGGGCGGCCTCGACGAAACCCAGTCGTTCGGCATAGAGGTCATCGATTACCGTCTCGAGGTCGCAGGCGTCCGGGAACGGGATGTCTTCGCTGGCCATTCGCCAGAGTACGTCCACCCGACCCATCCACTCATCAAGCTCGCCCGGTAGTTCGAGGAACCGGATATTCTCGAGCCCTGCAGTCTCGGTCGAGACGACGATCTCCGAGCAGAATCGGGCGACTGAGTCGTAGAGATACCCGAGTTCGAAGAGGTTCAGGATCGGCTCCGTCTTCGGGACTGGCTTCACGAATCGGTGGACGAAGTGATCCTTTTCCAGCAGCGTCTCGATATCGTTCCGGACGTGCTCGGTCATGTCCGTCCAGCGGCCCATCGGCTCACGGGTGATGGACACGCGATCCGAGTTCGCCGCTGCGAGCGGAAGCACCTGCTCGAACGTGGCCGGGGAGTGACGCTCCTCAAGATCTGTCTTGAGGTTGCTTTCGCGTGCTTCGACTAGGATCTCCCGCCACGCCTCTTCGAAGGTGAGGTCATCGACGGTCGACATGGCCCTGTTGCTGTCGCTCTCTGCGTGATCGAGCGACGGGTTCGTAACCTCGGTAGCACCGCTTGGCATAGGCTTTGACCAATACTCCGGCCGATTGGTGTTTAGGTTGGTGGGGCGATGTTGTACCTTGACAGCATGATTTGAGCGCGGTTCACGCGGGGGTGACGATCGGAGCCGGAATCCCCGGTATTTCAACGCCCTTTTCGAACAATTACTGCAGTATCGTGTCCTAGTCCGCCTCCGGATTATCAGACGTATTCGCGGGGGGAGCAAAGGCGATGCGAGAGTTTATTTGGATGGATGGCTAATCTTCGGTTGAAACATGACCCTCGATCAGGCCGTCGACGAGGCACTCGCGGCGTACGACATGTCGCCTAGCGAGGAGGCCGAAGAGACGGGACGGATGGTCGCAACGCTGCAGGACTGACCAGCCGTCATTCGAGGTCCCGTATCGCAGCGGCGAACTCCGTTTTCGACATCGCTGGTGTCTGCTTCAGTTCCGTGTGTCCAACCCTCTCTACGGCTTCCTCCACGAAATCGATCCAGAGGTTCTCATGCTCTTCAGCGTAGATTTCCTTTGCCTCGCTCGGGTGCATGTCCAACTCGTACGCCGAGAGGTCGATTTCGATCCCGTGCTTGCGTTCCAGCGTCGTTGCCCCGAACCCCTGAAGATGCTTGAACAGGACGTTTTTCCGACGAACCGTCAGTAGCCGTTTCGATTCGTTGATGTACGAATTCACCCACTCTCGCCAGTCGTACGTCTCGGGGTCAACCTCCACGTAGGTCTCCGGCATCGAGAACTCCGGGTCCAGACGGCGGAGGTAGAACTGGATCAGTGCCACACCGGTCCGATGGTTCGCGTTCGGAAGTGCGTGCTTCAGGATTACGTTCGAAGCGAGCCGTCCAGCGACATCTGTTGCCGATCCGGTCCAGGTAACCTTGTCGAGTGCATCGGCGAGCTCTCTGACATCTTCCTGCTTGTACGCTTCTACGGGTGTTCCCTTCTCCTCCTCGTTTTCAGAGACGATTGTCCGATAGGTGTCCATGAGCCGGAGGACGATGGTACTACTAGCGTCACCGACGGATTCGAGCGCTGCGTTCAGATCGAATTCCATCTCCCGAACCGGCGTGCCGCTGAACGTGCGGGTCGTGTAGATCGCGTAGAACGATTCCTCTAGGTCATAGGCTCGTACCTTCACCGCGATCTCCTCGTCGTAACCTACGACCCGGGAAAGGGCCTCATCAGAGTCCGGATGCACGAAGTCGAGCGAGAACTGCTTGTCACCCGGGTGGTGGTAGTAGACGTGTCCCACAGTAATCACCATCTGTTCGGATACGGATATCAAGTTACTGGGATCGAAAGATGCTCAGTTTGGATTCCTAGGCTCTGGTGAATCGCCAGACTGCAGTCGGATTGGTCTGTTGAGTTATGAACATTGAGTCGAACAATTACCACATATCAATCAGCAGGATGATTTGTTCAGGTAACGTCGTGAACAGCCATCACAGAGAGACGATTACGGCCACTCAGCAACAGCAGAAACCGCTGCCCTATGGCGATTCACCAAACTCGAACTAGTTTTGTACGGGCCCTCTGGACCACTCCGGTCCTCCTCCGCCGAGCTACTATCATCGTCGGACTTCGGGGAATCATCATCATCAGCTGTCATCCCCTGGAACAGGCCTGCCAACTGGCTGATTTGTTCGAGAGGATTCAACACGTCGCCAGATTCCGATTACAGGACCAGCACGCTGAAAAGAGCCTCCCATCCCTGTTTGGTGAGAGTGAGACGAGGATTTACCCTAGTCCCCATCACCTCCTCAACCCTGATCTCGAGGAGTCCCTCGTTCTCTAGGATTATTGCACGATTCAATTCAATCGATGGAGAATCGATATTCGTGGAACGATGCACCTGTGATATCGAAGCCTCACCTCCAAGCTTGCCAACCCCTTTCAGGATCTCTACGTCGCGCTTGTGAAGTCCGGTGCTTCCCATGAGACATATTCGGCTGTTTGAAACTTAATTCTGGTGTATTTAGATTAAAAATAATAATTAAGTACCAACTGGACACGTTACTGTAGTATATCCCATCCGTATGCTAGATACCACGGTCAGATGGGTTGATACTGTTTAAATAATATCGGCCCAGAAACGGCAAAATTTTCTGCGATAGCCCGCTCAGATACAACCACTTGCTGCCGGTGAGAGCCCCCGTGCCGCCCTCAGCAGAGCATGAGGTAGAACCAGTACGGCAGGTGAATCAACCCATCCTCGAGAACTGGATATAGTGTGTAGATGTAATCCCGGAACTTCTTGGGCAGAATCGGCTGGGTCGCATAGTCGGAGTTGGAGACATCGACCCGGTCGCCAGAGTCCAGACTGTCGTCGACCAGTACATACTCGACGTACTGGGTAGTACTGGGCTCCTTGAGATCAGCACGTACGGTTACACCAACCCGCCACCACCATCGCCACCCGACTCAGATATAACATCTAACAGCCCTCTGAGATTGCGGATCTCCTCGTCAGACAGCTCTAACTCCCTAGAAGACGGATTAGAGCCCACAACCTGTTCACGGAGTTCCGCTAACTCCTCCTCTATCTCCTTTTGCTGCTCCCTGATCTCTTCCTGCTTCTGTATAATCTCCTGTTCGGAACGAAGGCGGCCACTGACCCTCGCATGGGCCTCAGAGAGGTCATCAACTCCACCCTCCAAGGCATCGAACTCGTCCCTCAGATCCGAAAACTCCTCTTCAAGTTCCGAGATTCTGTCTTCTTCTGTCTTCACCTCTTTTTCATCCACCTCAACCCGGTTGAGAACATTCTGTCCTTTCCCAGTCATCTGGATATCCCGCGGGTCGTTGTTCGAATTAGGATTCTTATGCGTCTCAACGCATCCAGCCTGTTTGAGTCTCCTGATTCGGTGTCTGACTTGATTTGAATTTGCCCCCTTGAGTTTTTTGTTAAGTTCTGATGTATCAAGTTCCAAGAGTTCCTCCCGCCCCAGTAGGATGAGAGCCTTTTGCGCCATTTCATCGAGTGGGACATCGTCAACACGGATTGTACCCATACACACTGGAACTACGTTCTACTCTGCAATATATTGTATCAGTTTACTTTTAGATAGTAGTGAACAGCAGGAGAGACTTCTGTCCCGGTAGAAATTAATTACGGTGCTCGGACCAAACTGCACCGCTCACGGGGATGCCCAGCAAAATGATTGGGTACTGATATAGAGCAATTGCAGGCCATAATTCTGCCCATAAATCTGGCCAGATATGGCCAGAACTAGACTACGTCAGACTACACATGGAGGCCCCGCTACGGGATATTTATCAAAAAATTGGTGTAATGGTTCAGACCATATCAGAGGCGGCCTACCGAGTTTGCCCCTACTCTACGTCAACCACCGAGAGGTGAATGTCGGTCATCGGTTCGAGCGGTGGGCGCAGGGCCCGTGCCTGCGTGATGTTGTGACCGACCGTCCGGTCATCGAGTCCGACTATGTCGGCGATTTCCGACTTCGTCATGCCGGACTCGAACATCCGCCGCATGACCTCGTTTCGCGCGTACCGCGCTGCGCGGGCGGACTTCTCCGGCCACCGGCCGACAGCGGACCGGCTGACCTCCTCGGCGAAGTCCCACTTGCCATCGAGGCGTGGGGCGACAATGTCGTCGACCGTCAGCGCGTGGAGGCGCCGCCGCACGGTCGGCTCACTGAATCGGACCACCTCCTCGAGTTCGGGCGGGGTGGATGCTCCGACCTCGGAGAGCGCCTTGATAATCGCGAGGTCGCTCTGGGTCATGTCGACCCGGGCCTCTTCTGGGTCGAGTGGGACCTCCTCTTCGCGCGTGCGACTGTGGACCAGCGTGTGGCACCGGTCACAGAGGGTGAGGAGGTTCTCGGGGTCGTCACTACCACCGTCTGACTGCGGGGTGGCATGGTGGACCTCGAGTTGGCGGTCGGCGGCACCGCAAATCCGGCACTGGCGACCGTCGCGCTCCAGCACCTCATCGCGGTTATCCACGCTCATGACCGCACCTCCGTGGGCCGCATGTTGGTTGTGTTCTCTGCCTCTACCGCGTCGTGGCCGACAGGACTTTGTCGGCGAATTGCTTCTGACTTCATGCTGCTTAGATGGCAGCCGGGTGGTCGGTGCCTATACACCGGCCGTCCGCTTCCGAGGGACGGTCTCCCGGTCTGCACATCAGGTTCTCTGTGATACATCGACATAAAAGGTCACCCGGCAGCAGTTGAGAGGCAGCAGGTGCTGCCTGTTACTTATAAAAGATTTCGCTCACGCAGCAGTTACAGCGTCGGCCAGAGACTGTCGTCGCGTGACGCACACGCGTTACTGGTCCCAGTAGTCGGAGTCTGGGGCCTCCCAAATCTGGTTCGCGCGGTCTGCAAGCCACGCGCCTCGATCCGCAATCGTCTCCCCGTTCCACTCTTCGGGCCAGTTCTGGACGAGGGGCTTGTTCAGCCGGAGTACCGTGTGTTCTTGAATCGCCTCGCGCTTCTCCTCCCAGCCAGCGTTCGAGACAGACATGTCCTCGTGCGAGCTGTTGTCGGCCTCGGAGATGTGTTCGTAGAGACTCGCGTATCGGCGATCTGATCTGCGACCCCAGGATTTCCAAGCGGGTAGACCTCATCCGGAGCATAGTCCCACTCCGTACACGCCGCAGCGAGCGGGTTCACCACCGCCTCGGGATTCGTGCTCCCCGTAGTCACCCAGCACTTCGACATGACCAAGGCGAGGGGCGACTGTGTGTTAGTCCTTGTCGTAATATTGGATGAGATTATCCTGTACTCTACTCCTTTTGGACTAAGCCGGCACTCACAGCGGCGAGGTATACCACATATTAACAGAATTTTTATATATTTTTCGCACGGGCAGCTCGGGATGGCGTAAATACTCACTCTGAGCCATATTTTGGCGGATTAGAAGAAACATTCATTACCCCACCAAACAGTCAACTATTTTAAATATATCCGTCTGGAGCGCGTGCGTCCCGTGCAGAATGGACAACAAATCAGGAACCACTGAACAATCAGATTTCGAACAACAATTCGTCGTTGTTCGCTGGCGGACCCACGCGTGCGACAATACACTGGAGGGTCACAATGAGTGAGCGCGTTCGTGACCTACCCCAATCCGGGGAGACTCCGGTTGGTAACTGTGGGAGTCTCGTCCCCCTATGCCAGGGACCGCAAGGAGAGGTTGTCGGGGTAGCGATCTTCTTGAGTACAGCTCAACTCCTCCGTCTCGGGGTTGAGCCGGAGGAGAGCGACGCAATAGTCGTCCAGGTGGTTAATCGAGAACTGCACCTGGAACCTCACAGTCTCGAGGGATCGGACCGCCCCTAACCAGCTCAGATGACCGCTCTCAGACCATGACGGAGACGAACCAGGTCGCGACCTACCCCAGTGACGAGCAGATGGAACGCTGGGAGTCGCGATGCGAGGAACTGGGGTTCCGCTCTCGGTCCGCCTTCGCCGAGGCCATGATTGAAGCTGGACTGAAGAAGTTCGATGCTCCCGCTACGGCAGAAGGGGACGAGGTCCGAGAGTTACGGAAGCAGCGCAATAACCTCCGAGATGAACTGAAGCGCGCTCGTGAACGGATTCAGGAGCTCGAGGATGCGCTCTACAGAGACGAACAGCAGGAAATACTCGAGTACATCGGCGCCAACCCTGGAGCCTCGTACGAAGAGATCGTCCAGCACGTAATCAACACGGTCCCTGGTCGAGTGACGGAGCACCTGGAAGAGCTGGAAGGACTGAAGCTACGTCAGACTGGTGACGGCTATCACCTCGCAACAAACAGCCTAGAGGAGAGCCAGCAGTGACGGGGGAAACAGCGCGTACGCTCTCGCAAGATGTCAAGGACCGGATGGGGGTCTACAAGCGCCTCGAGCAGGTGCCACAGCGGTACCAGCTCGCCAACTACGCGGGGGATTACGCTGGTGAGGACACCTGGGCGGAGTTCGCCGAAGTCAAGACAGAGAAATTCGATTCAGATGCGACACGAACCCGGTACGAGAAAGCGGGTCGGTATCTTGCAGACCACCTGAGCGACATCGACCGGCACCACGCCCTCTGCGATCCTGAGCACGTCGCTGGCTTCCTCCGGGCGCTGCGTGACGGTTCTATCGGGCGGCAGAGCCACACACGGAAGCTCCAAACGGTCTACTTCGAGTACTTCCAGCCGATAGAGGAGTTCTACTCCTGGCTGCTCTGGCATACCGAGCATCCCCATGTCTATCATCCAGTACACATGGCGGTCGTCGAGTACGACTACCCCAGCGAGGTCTGGGCGAAGAAGCTCTCACAGAACGACAAGCGATAACCATGACTGACAAAACACGCAGAGAAATCGCAGAGAAATTCGGTCAAACAATCGATCCACTCGAACAGTATGATCAGAAGTTCCGCGAACTCAAGAAGGACGCATTCGCGCCGTTCTTCGAGAACGATCTCGAGCCCAGCGGGCCGGCGGATGATACGATAAGAGGCTACGAACGAGTCATCCAGCAGTGGAAGGAGTTTATGGCTGAGCAGGGTCGGCAGCCGACCTGTCCGAACGAGGACCACGTCAAACGGTTCCTCGAAATCGAACTTGAGGAGCGCGACAACGCTCCACGGACAGCGAACAAGAAGCTGACTCGACTGAACCGAATCTACCGGTACTGGCAGGACGATTCCGTATTCCCGCATTCGGTCGATTACAATCCATTCAAACTGGCTGAGCGCCAGGTCGACCTCTCGACTGGACGCGTGAAAGAGCCTCCACGGATATCCTTAGACCGACTTCGTGAGATTCTGGCCGACGTGGACCATATCTTCGACCAGGCGATTATCGCGGTGCAGTTGAAGCTCGGACTGAGGGCCAGTGAAGTTGCGAATATCAAGATCAGCGAGATCAATATCCGCCAGCAGGAGGTACAGGAGCATTACGACCGGATGGGGAGTGCACCACGCGTCAGTGAGTACGATGATGCCGTCTACATCCCCCACGACAGATCGGGGAACAAGTCAAAACGTCCCCGTGTCCTCCCGATAGACGACGAGCTGCGACGGATTCTCATTCGATACCTCCTCATCCGGCCCGATAACGGCGAGCCATGGCTGTTCCTGAGCCAGCGGAGCAATACACAGACCGACGATGAGGTCATGAATACGGCATGGAAACGGCACTTCAGACCAGAGTACGATGAAACCGAACAACATCAAGGGGTTACATCGCACTTCGGACGACATCGATTCACCACGTTTTGGCGTGTTCAGGAGGACATGAACCGTGAATTAATCCGATACATGAGGGGAGACACCGTGGGAACTAGTGGATGGGAGTCAGCAGGCGGCATCGACTACTACATCCACAGTTACTACGAGGACGTCGAGTCGGAGTATCGCGATCGGATTTTCAAACTGGGTCTCTGAATTGCTGAGGGTCGTATCTGATTGCTATCAGGTTGGGAATATCGCATGGTGTCATAGCGAATACATCGCTACGACTATCGGCCGAGCAACCGGGAGAGCAACCCGCCACCGCTGTCCTCCGACTGGTCGCTCTGTGCCTCCTCAGGGCCGGTTTCTTCTGGCTCATCCTCGTCTTCACCAGCCTGTTCGGCGACCCCTTCGAGTAGTTCGTCCACGGAGTAGCCTACCCACTCGGCGAACGCCTCGGGGTCACCGATGAATACGTCGCTGCCGGATTGATCCGACATGAATCGCTTGCTCAGGCGCTTTTCGTAGTCGAACACCTCGTACTTCTCTCGCTTGAACTTCGCCTCGATTCCGTCGGGCTCTGGCTCGAAGGTGACCCTCCCGCCGCGGATGTCTCGCTGCCACTTCATCCGACCAGTGTCGTACGTCTTCTCGGCTGGCTTCTCGGCGGGGAAGTAGTCGGGCTTGGGGCGGTCTGCTTCCTCGTAGAAGTCGTTGAGGATGTGCCGGACATCTTCAATCGTGCCCGTGCCGTCGGTCCACGGTTCCTCCCGAACCATCCGACGTGCGACGTATGAGAAGATGGGGTTCTCCTGCTCCAGCACCTCGGACAAGTCCTCCTGCGCCTCGTGGAAGCCCGGGTCCTCCGGGTTCGATGGGAAGGAGACATCCATGTTCAGGATCTTCATCCGATTGCGGAACTCCGACTTCGGGAGTGCGTCGTTCGTGGTGAAGATGAGGCAAGGCTGGTCGACGCTGGTTGGGGTCCAGTCACTCCAGTAGTTCCGGATCGCTCCCCAGTCCTCGATGCGGTCCTTCTCCGCGTCGATGATAGCGTACGGGAAGCAAGTGTCCCACTCTCGGACGCCCCGTACTTCCTTCACTCCGATGCTGTCACCATCGACTCCAGAGGTGACCATGTTGTCCGAGAGCAGTCGAAGGATGTACTCGGTGAGCTTGTCCTTTCCGGCGTCAGACTTGCCCTGGATGTAGAGGTGCTGGAGGACGTTGTCGAGGGTCCGTGACGGCGATGAGAGGCTCTCCGCGTACTGGTTGGCGAACGGCGCCCAGAACCCGTAGAGGAACGCCTCGTACATCTGCGCCATGATGGCCTCGGAGTTCTGTGTGTAGCCGTGGTCATCGACTGTCTCGAGGTACTCCTCTATCGTCGATAGGCAGTGGTCCAGAACCTCCGGATCGGGCGACTCCGTCGCAACTAGGATCATGTCCTCTTTCTCCCCGATGACCACCTGATTCGATTCCGGTAGCACCGTCATCGTCGGAATCTTCGTGGACTCCTTGACCTGCTGGTTGTAGGCACTGAGTGGCGCCATGATGGAGTGATCCTCGACGGTTGCGCCCTTGTCCTGAAGGCTGGCCCCGAACTCGTCAGCGGTGTCTGGGTCGACCCGGTTCGTCCCGATACGGACGCGTCGGTCGGGGGCACGAACGCGTGGACGGTCGAGGGAATCACCCAGCCCCGTCTCGTGTGCCGACTCGACCAGCCCGATGTCGGGAGACTCCGCCGGCTCGTTTCCATCTGAAGCAGATTCTGGTTCCCCGTCGTTGGCTTCACCAGAATCGTCGTCGGTAGACGCCTCAGTTGTGCCGTCGCCGTTGTCCGCTCCCGATGGTTCGACGACAGACCGGTCGGCGTTCTCCGGTTCTTCCACGAACGCGACCGTCTCGTCGGCCTCGTCGGGATCCTCTACGACGGCGGTCACGTGGTCCGCTACCTCCTCGAGGTCCTCGATAGCGTCCTGATTGAGGGCGGCCGTGTCGCTTAGCTCGAGGTCGCCAGCTCCGACCCAGTACTCGATGCGTTCCTCGCGCTCCTCGTTGGAATCCGCCTCCTCTAACGCCTCGACGAGTCCCTCGAGTAACGTTTGGCTGCTGTACGTCTCGCGGTACTCGTCGATAAACTGGAGGAACTCCTCGTCCAGTTCGGTTCCGACTTCCGTCGTGATGACCGAGATCTGGTTCGTGTGGTACTGCCAGGAGTTAACCGAGAGGTTGGCCGAGCCGTGGATGAGTTTCACCGTCTCGTCCGGCATCACCACGCGGTACATCTTCGAGTGAACCGTCTTCTGGTTCTTGAGGCGGACGGTCAGCCGGTCCTGCTGGCGGAGGTCGACCAGTTCCCGGGCCGTCGCCACCTCATTCACCTGTTCGGCGTAGTCATCCGCGTTGCCCACGAGGACGTCCAGGGAGCCGATGTCGTACTCCGTGAGCATCCGCACCATCAGCTCGGGCGTATCGGCGTAGGTGATGGCGTCGACGTGGGCGGCCCCCTCGAAGATGTCAAGGAAGTCCTCGCGCCGCTTCACCATCGCGAGCCGGTAGCTGGCTGCCCCGGAGCCGTAGAACTCCGGCATGTCCGCGAACCGGTCGAACGATATGTTGGCGGTGACCTCTTCCATGGCGTAGTTCTGGGTGAATGCGCGGAAAAAACCGTGCCGCGGGCTGGAACTGTTAGTTCCGATTCCCCTGGTGGACACCATTCACTCTCTTCTCGCTGAGACCTCATACAGTAGTCCAGTCGGGTACCGACCGAAACCACGGATATACGACGGGAATTAGGCGGCGGCCAAACACTCAATAGCCGAGTTGTCCAACGTCGAACATGGCCACCATAGAAATCGATGACGAGGTATACGAGGCGCTCCAACTTCCCGAGGGTGAGCGCTCCGAGGTGGTGAAGCGGGAGCTGGCGGTGTCGCTCTACTCCCAGGACGTGCTCTCGTTCGGCAAGGCCCGCGCGTTGGCCGGGATGTCGAAGCGAGAGTTCCAGCAACTCCTCGGCGAACGCGAGATTCCCCGCCACTACGGTGAGTCGGAACTCGCCGAGGATGTCGAGTATGCGCAGTGACGAGCTCATCGTTGCCGACACGTCTCCACTACTGAACCTCGCGCTCATTGGCCGATTGGATCTTCTCGAGTCACAGTTCTCAGGTATCACCGCCCCAGAGCAGGTCTGGACCGAACTCACAGAGGGTGAGGAGGGACTGGAGGCGCTCCAAGAGCTACGCGAGCAGGGGTTCCTGACGATCATTCCGGTCGATCGGTCCGACCTCTTCGTCGAGATTGTCCACGAACTCGATATCGGCGAGACAGCAGCAATCTGCTACGCCGTCACCGAGGGGGCAGGTTTGCTCCTGATCGACGAGCGGGATGGTCGCCGTGTCGCGCGGCGGCACGGCCTGTCCGTGACAGGCGTGATCGGTATCCTTCTTCGCGAGGCAAAGCACGGCAACCTCGATATCGAGGCCGAACTCGATGCCCTCCGCGAGGCGGGGTTCTGGATATCCGACGAACTTCGTGCGGATGTCATCGCTGCAGCGGACGACGAATCCTGAACCCCGAATATCGGATATCTGTCACCATCACCATCCCACGTTTATATACCTAATCCAAATTCAGTGGATCGGGCCGGATGAGAAGAAGTTCTTTCAAGCATAGTGGACGATGGGGCGGCTATGCCTATCTCAGACGGAGAATTGGAGGAACACTATCACGAGTTTACCGAACAGGCTGGAGAGGCGTTCACAACTGAGCGTATCGAGAAGAAACAGGAGTTCCCGGATCTCGTCTCTGAAGAGCGCGTCACCGATTTTAATGAGGGCGATATCCGGGAACTCGTCCGGAACCTCTGGGCCTTCCGTGGGTGGACGAACAAGGACTACCTCGTTGGGGAGATCCTCGAAGACGGAATCGAGAACGTACGGTCACGTTTCCACGAAGCGCTCTATGAGACGGACGATATCGCGAAGAAATTTGACATCCTGACCGAGGACGTGAATATGCTGGGTCCGGCAAGTATCACGGAGATTCTTACCTTCCTCTATCCTGATGAGTGCGCGATTTATAATCGGCGGGCCCGTGAAGCATTACAGCATCTCGGCTACGACGTTCCCTCGCGACTTTCCAGTGGTGACCAGTACATCGATTTCCTTGAGACAGTAAATGAGGTGAAGGAGCGATTAGACGAGATCGAGACAGAATCTGGAGGCGTGAAAATCGAGGATTTGATCGATGTTGACTACTTCCTCTTTTACGTCTCTGAGTTGGATCTCGATGAGGAAGATGGTGAAAAGGAGAGCGAGACCCAACCTATCCAGGACTTCGACCATGAGGAGTTCAAGGGGAAGCTTCTGGAAATCGGTGACGGCCTCGGCTTCGATGTTGAAGAGGAGTATGAAGCAGGGCCCGGCGCCCGACTCGACGTGCGGTGGAGTACTCGCGTCGCAAATCTCGGGGTTATCGCCTACGCTTTCGAGGTCCACCGGAAGGGGAGCCGTGATTCTGCGTTACTCAACCTGATGAAAGCACAGAACTCCGATCCAACGCTCCAGAAGCTGGTGATCGTCTCAACACAGGACGAGATTGATAAATTCAAAGATGAGGCCGATGCGATTTCTGCGGATCTCGCGAAGTCGTTAGCCTATTTTGAGGCTGGCCAAGTGCAGAAGGCGGAGGAGCACCTCGCTGATCTCAAGGACATCCTCCAAACAGCAGAACTGATGGTCGACGTGTAGATTGCAGGAGAGGGGATTGTATCTTTATCTAATAGGTCGCACAGAAATGGACTTGTTCGATGGATATTGCGCCGGATGGATAGCTGCGACACCACAATTCGACTATTCGAGTCTACAACAGTCCGGACATCTCTACGCTACTGGACTACTCGACAGAGTGCGTTAACCATGGCTGCCGGTTCCCTGCGCCAGTATGAACCCGTCTCCAATACGTCTATGTGACCCACCGCGCAACGACGCGCCATGGACGGCACCGCTTCCTCGGACGAAGGCTGGTTCGAGGGGATCGACCGCGACGACGAGGAAGCAGCCGCTGAGGCCATCCGTGATGGCACCGCGGACACCCCAGATGACTGGCCAGCACGCGCGGTCGAGTCGGGATTCGCTGCCGACGAGAACGATTATTACGAAATCTTACACGACGCGAGCATGGCCGCGACGCGGGCCGCGGTGCAGGAGTACGAACGGTCGGATGACCGACAGTTGCAGCATAGTATTCGGGCGATGGACGACTGCGAGCGGGTCGCGAACGAACTCGCCGAGCGCGTCGCCGAGTGGGGAAGTTCACTGGTCGCTGACCCGGGCGCCGGCATCGAGTTCGCCCGCGAACTCGCCGAGCGCGACCCGGAACCAGACGAGCGCCGCGTAGTCGAACTCGCCCGGCGCGTCCGTGACCTCGACGACGAGGCAGCCGACCTCCGTGCGAGCATCGAGCGAACCGCCCCGGAGGTCGCGCCCAACCTCTCGGCACTCGCGGGGCCCGTGCTCGCCGCGCGGCTCATCGCGCTCGCCGGTGGACTGGAGACGCTGGCGCGCAAGCCCTCGGGGACGCTTCAGGTACTCGGCGCGGAGGAGGCACTGTTCGCGCACCTCCGCGGCCGGGCGCCGTCGCCGAAGCATGGCGTCATCTACATCCACGAGGCCGTGCAGAACACACATCCCGACGACCGCGGGTCGGCGGCGCGCGCGCTCGCCGGCAAGCTGGCTATCGCCGCTCGCGCCGACCACTACACCGGCGAGCGCCGGCCGGTACTGGACGAACAGCTCCGTGACCGCATCGCGACCATCCGGGCGCGGAAGGGCGACGACGGTGACGACGCAACGACCGGAGGTGACGACGAGTGACGCCGACCCTGCCCGAGGGGGTCGAGCGCCGGCCGTTCGACGGCGAGGAGCGGCTCGCCACGCGCGGGCCGCCGGTCTACGGGGAGCCGACCGACGGCGACTGGCGCGCGTGGGACACCGGCCGGTCGAAGCTCGGTGCGATGCTCGGCCGGGGACTGGACACGGGACTGGCGGGTGGCGAGACGGTCCTCTACCTCGGCGCGGCCGCGGGGACGACCGTCTCACACGTCGCCGACTTCGCTGGCCCCACCTACGCCGTCGAGTTCGCCCCCCGACCCGCACGTGACCTGCTGGACGCCGCCGAGCCCCGGCCGAACCTCTTTCCGCTGCTGAAGGACGCCCGCGAACCGGAGACGTACGCACACGTCGTCGAACCCGTCGACGCCCTGGTGCAGGACGTGGCGACGCGCGGGCAGGCAACGGTCGCGCTCCGGAACCGCCGGTTCCTCCGCGAGGATGGCCGGCTCCTGCTCTCGGTGAAGGCCCGGAGCGAGGACGTGGTGGCCGACCCGGACGACGTGTTCGACCAGGTGCTGTCCGACCTCCGGAAGGGGTACGAGGTGCTGGAGACCGAACGGCTGGACCCCACCCACGACGACCACCTTGCCGTTGTTGCGCGTCCGCTGAGCGAATAACAGATGGAAATGCCAGGTTAAGTCAGGAAGAGTTATGTTCAAAACCTATGCCGAGGATTTGCCAGTAATATTCTGCATTTCTGGATAATATGGCCGCGAACACCAGTCAGTCCAACCGGCGCGTGCTGGCGGCTGTGCCGAAGGCCAGCCGCCTCTAAGCACGCGAGGGCCGAGAAGCGTCGTCCGAGAGAGCGTCGCTCTCTCGTGATCTCGAAAATCTTCGATTTTCGGCGACAGAGCGGGACTCCGTACCGCTTGCAGTCGGACGTAGTCCGACGACAGCGTCAGCGAGCATCACAGGCGGCTGGGGAGGTGAGAGGCCCACGGCTGCTGACTGACCAACGCGCGGCCCTGGCGGAATCGAAGGGCGAGCGCTCTCGGCCCGGTGAGACGAAGCAAGCACCGCAGCCGAGCGACCGAAGGGAGCGAGGCGAGGAGCACAGCGAGTCGCAGCCGGTCGAGAGCGCGAGGGCTTCGTAGATGCCCCGGTCGTCGCTGTCAGCATGAGAGAGCGCGAGGGATTCAGAATCAAAACGCTCGTGTCCGTACCGCGTCGCCGACGGTGAGATTTAACCGCCCGGGTCGTCTCGATGCGAGCGATGGAGACGGGCGACGACGCCGGGGCCGACGACCAGAAGCAGGGAGCGACGGGTTCGGCCGACGCGTTCGACCGGCTCGGAACGCTCGGCATCGAGGAGGAGTTCTACGTCGTCGACGAGGACGGCCGGCCGACATCGGGGACGGACACGCTCGTCTACGACTCGACACCCCCCGAACTCCTCGAAGGGCGGCTCGACCACGAACTGTTCAAATGCGTCATCGAGACGCAGACCCCGACCTGCGAGTCGCTGTCGGAGGCACGCGAACAGGTCCGCGCAGTCCGGGCGGCGCTCGTCGAGCACGCCAAGGCCCACGGCTACCAGATCGCGGCGGCCGGACTCCACCCGGCCGCGAAGTGGCGCGAACTGGAGCACGCCGAGAAGCCCCGATATCGGTCGCAGCTCGACCGTATCCAGTACCCACAGCACCGTAACACGACCGCGGGACTGCACGTCCACGTCGGCGTCGACGACGCGGACAAGGCGACCTGGATCGCCAACGAACTCCGGTGGGATCTGCCCGTCCTGCTGGCGCTGTCGGCGAACTCGCCGTACTGGAACGGATTCGACACCGGACTGGCGTCGGCGCGCGCGAAGATCTTCGAGGCGCTCCCGAACACGGGCATCCCGACCGCCTTCGGCTCGTTCGAGGAGTACCTCGACCTCGAGCGGCGGATGGTCGAGCTGGGGAGTATCGAGGACCGGGGTGAGCTCTGGTACGACGTGCGCCCGCACTCGGCTCACGGGACCGTCGAGGTCCGCACCCCGGACGGGCAGGCCGACCCCGAGCGCGTCATGGCGTTCGCCGAGGCCGTCCACGCGCTGGTGCTGGACCTCGCCGAACGGTACGCCGACCGGTCGGACCCGTGGGCGGCCTACCGTGGTGGGAGTCAGAGCACCGACGCGGCCGCGAGCGACGAGACACCCGGCCACCGCCGCGAGACGCTGGACGAGAACAAGTGGCGGGCCATCCGTCGGGGACACGGCGCCTCGTTCATCGACCGCGACGGCGATGGGACCATCGGCCTCGGCGAGGCGACCGACCGGCTGGCCGACCGACTCGGCGTCGAGGGCATCCGGCGGCTGTACGAGTCCGAGAGCGGCGCCGAGCGGCAACGCCGACTCCGCGAGGAGGAGGGACTCGATGCGCTCTGTGCGGCACTGCTGCTGGATCCGGACGAGTGAGGGGAGGGCTCCAGGAGCGGCAGCCAGCGGTCCATACCGGCAGAGGGTGGCACCCGCTGAATCGCTCCTCGGGTCGTAACTCCCCTCAGACTCGGGATTCCACCCGTGGCGCCGAGACAGACGTTGGCTTTTTATCCGGTGATTCCCTCGCCTCGCGATAGACCCGATATGTCTGCCGAAGAGAGCCCTGACGACGGGGATATCCCAGAGGACGGGGAGGTGGCGGTCCGGGACGCGCTCGAGGAGCGGAGCGCCTCGTTCGACGACGGTATCGTCGACCTGCTGGCGTGGGTCCTCGACACCGAGACACGGGCCCGGATATACCTCTATCTCCGACAGCATCCGGACAGCACCTCCGAGGAGATCGCGACCGGAACCGGACTCTACCCGTCGACGGTCCGGGAGGCGCTGGCCGAACTCCACGAGGATGGGAAGGTCGAGCGCCGCAAGCGCGAGGCAAGCGGCGCCGGCAACAACCCCTACGAGTACACCGCCCAGGCGCCCGCCGACCTCGTGACGAGCATCGTCGACGGCGTACAGAACGAACTCAACACGGTGTTCAATCTGGACCGCCACCTCGGCGAGGCCGAGGCCGAGGCCGATGACGAGCGGGGCCCTGTCACCATCAGCGTCGGTGTGGAGGGCGAGGCGAACGCGGGCACCGAGGCGGGTACCGAGGCGGACGACGACTGACCGCCGCAATGAACCTGTTGGGGAACGACTAAACCGCCGGCACGCCACTCGCGGCGTATGCAGGTGGTGCTGGGCGGCACGTTCGACCCGATCCACGACGGGCACCGTGCGCTGTTCGAGCGGGCGTTCGAGCTCGGCGACGTGACCGTCGGACTCACCAGTGACGACCTCGCCCCGAAGACGCGCTCGCAGGAGCGCTACGTCCGCCCGTGGACCGAGCGCCGGGCGGACCTCGCCGCGGAACTGGCGTCGTTCGCCGCCGAGTACGACCGCGAGTACACCATCCGCGAGCTGACCGAGCCGACCGGCGTCGCCACCGAACCG
Source organism: Haloglomus halophilum (assembly GCF_024298885.1). Lineage (GTDB taxonomy): Archaea > Halobacteriota > Halobacteria > Halobacteriales > Haloarculaceae > Haloglomus > Haloglomus halophilum. The sequence goes on along the minus strand of NZ_CP101166.1, from coordinate 3,258,125 downwards.
GGGTTCGACGTGCTCATTGTCTCGCCCGAAACCCGGGACGGCGGCGAGCGCGTCAACGAAATCCGCGAGGGGAACGGGCTCGACCCGCTCGACATCGAGGTGGTCGACCACGTTCCCGCGGAGGACGGCGAGGCCATCTCCTCGACACGCGTCGTGACCGGCGAGATCGACGAACACGGGAACCTCACGCCCGAGCGCGAGGGGCGTGCGAGTCCGGCCGATGCCGACGTCGAGACCAGCACGGACGCCTCCGAGGACTGACTCACCAGCCCGGCGGCTCCAGCCCGGCCTCCTCCAGCAGTGACTTCCACCGCCCCTGGACCGTCAGCCGCGAGCACCCCACCGCGTCGGCTACCTCGGACTGCGAGCGCCGGTCGCCGGCCATCAGCGCGCCCGCGTAGACGGCCGCCCCGAGGACGGCCCGCTTCGACCGGTCGGTGTCGGGGTTGACACTCAGGAACAGGTCCGCCGCCCGACTCCGCGCGTCCGTGCCGAGGCCGAGCCGGTCGGCTGCGGTCTCCAGCTCGGCCAGCCACTCCTCGTTGTCCACCTCGTCGGACGCGCGGTACACGGACGCCTCTCGGTCGCCGGCGTACTTGAATCTCCGGCCCCGGTCGCAACTCGACGCTCGCTCCCCACGGATGGGAACGGACACGGTGTTTTATCTCCCGGGCACGCACCCGGTCATCTATGATCGAAGAGACGCTACCAGAGCGGCCGTTCCAGCGCTTCGTCCTGCTGGCGGTCGCCGACCTGGCGCTGGACGACCGAGAGCCGGTCCACTCCTTCGTCGTGCGCGAGCGATGTACGGCTCGCACGGCGGACGTGACCTGCGCGGAGGGTGGCGTCGAGCGTGCGGCCGTCCTGCGCGTACTGGAGTCGATGACCGGCGACGGCCCGCTGACCGAGGTGGAGGCCACCTCCCCCGTCGGCAAGGGTCGCCCGGGCTACGAACTGGACCCCGACCCGACCGCGGTCGTCGACGGGCTCGTCCACGACAGCACGGTCGGCGACTACGCCACGTCGCTGCGGGACTGAACCGGCTATGGGGGCGTGGTAGCCGGGGCGCGAACGCCTGGCCCGCGACGCTTTTGCACGCGCGGACTCTCGAATCCGTATGGACGGCCACGTCGAACGCATCCGCATCGCCGGCGAGGACTCGGCGCCGATGGAGTCCGTCGAATCGGTGGAAGCCCGCCCGGGCGGCCTCGTCGGTGACCGCTACTACGAGGGGACCGGCTACTACTCCCCGTACGACGTCTGCGAGGTCACGTTCGTCGCGGCCGAGGCGCTGGAGACCATCCGCGAGGAGTACGATATCGACCTGACCGACGGGCGCCACCGCCGGAACGTCGTCACGCGAGGCGTCGACCTGCACGACCTGCTGGACCACCGTTTCAGCGTCGGTGAGGTCACCTTCGAGGGGACCCGACCGCGGCCGCCCTGCGCACACGTCGAGCGCGTGGCCGACGAGGAGGGCGTGATGGAGGCGCTCACGGAGGGGCGCGGCGGTATCTGCGCGGACGTGGTCGACGGCGGCGAACTACGCGTCGGTGACGAGTTCGGCGTTCCCGAACCCGCGAACCCGGAGCCGTCGAGCATCGCGCGGGCGATGCGTGAACGCGCCGACGAGCGGGCCGAGAAGCGCGTGGAGTGACGGCGGAACGTCAGGTTCTTGCCGCCCTCCGGCAGAGATGGAGGTGCGCGCGGGTAGCCAAGCCAGGAAACGGCGCAAGGCTTAGGACCTTGTCTCGTAGGAGTCCGCCGGTTCAAATCCGGTCCCGCGCACTGAGCGAGGGAGCGTAGCGACCGAGCGAAGGAGCAGGGCCGATTTGAACCCTGGAAGACGCGCGCAACGAAGTGAGCACGTCTTCCTCCGGTTCAAATCCGGTCCCGCGCATGACCGTCTCGAAGAACGTGAGAGACGTGTCTGGGCACGGCCGGATTTGCAACCCTGCAAGTCACAGCCCGGAACGGCGCGAAGCGCCGCCTGCCCGGAATGTCTTGATCCGGTTCAAATCCGGTCCCGCGCATCGGGCGACCCTACGCCAACGTCAGGTTCCCGTAGTAGACGGTGAACTTGAAATCGCTCTCACTGGCTGCGTTGTGATAGTAGATATCGTCCTCGTTTCGGATATATATCTGGAATCTCCACGCCGAGGAATACTGCTCCCGACTCATCTGCCACGTATGTGCGTTACTTCGAATCCTCCCGTCGAACGCGGTGTTGTCGGGGTGTGAGCGCCGGCTACTCCCGAAGACGTAGCTGAACGAGAGGTCGTCCCCGGCATCGGCCCACACCTCGTCGACCGTCAGGGAGACGGTGGTGTCGTCGGAGACGACGAGTTCGTCCTCGACCGAGACCGTATGGCTCGCCTCACCACCGTCCGCCGCATCCCAGACGAACGTATGCCCGAAGTTGTCGGTCACGCGCCGTATCTTCGGCATCTCGCTCTCACCGACGATCTCGGCGTTGTTCTCGCCGGGCGGGTTCGTCGTCCCGGTAGGGGTCGGCTGCCCCGACGAGACAGTCACCTCGAATCTGGAGTTCAGGTCCCCCTGTGGCGCTACTCCGTACGTGGCAGTGTTGTCGAAGACGAGGAAGTACGTGCCGGGAGAGACCTCGATACTGCTGTCGATGGTGTCGATGTCGGTCGCGGTCAGGGCCCCGGTGGGGAGGGGTTGCTCCCCCGACTGATAGCTGGCGAAGACGCTCTCCGAGCGAAGGAGGAAGACATCCATCCGGGCCGTACTCTCCCCCGTTATCTCGAGTTCACTTGGGGCTTCGATGCGCAGTTCGCGGTGTGCGTACTGGCCGGCTTCGAGGACGACCTCGAACGAAACCGCCGTCGTCGACGTGGTCTCGGTTCGGTTCAGTTCTCGGAACGGGTCGTCCGCCTGTTCGTGTCTGCGCGAGGGAGCCTCGGTCGTGACCGGTGTGTCGGTCGCTGTGCCGGTCGACGTATCTGGCGGCGTCGCATCCGGGCGTCCCGCTGGCCCACCAGTGCACCCGGCCAGCCCTGTCGCGAAGACGCCGGCCGAGAGACCCAGGAGACGGCGGCGGGTTGCTCTCACCGGCTGGTTCTCGCTGCTAGCCGACTCGTGGTTCATCTACTACGTGCAGGTTCGACCACCGCACACTAACCGTTTGCGCGCCCCGGTCGAACCACCGGGGCGTCCGGTGTGGCTTTCCGCGCGGCACAGCGCGTCCAGCTCGGACCCGAAAGCCCTGTCTGCCGAGTGAATCCGTCGCGCGGAGTGGGACGGAGCTTCCGTATCGTCTAGTCACTCCGCGACGCCAGCCCCTCCAGCGCCTCCGTCGGTACCTCGGAGTACTCCGTGACGTGGGGCTGGCGGTCGGTCGGCGCGCGGCCGACGATCTCCTGGGACTCGTAGTCGATGGCGACGACCTCGTTCCGGCCCCTGACGGGGACGAACGCGCGGTCGCCGGTCGGGCCGGTCTGGACCCAGTACGGGTGCTCGCCGACGGGGATGGTCGCGAGCAGTTCGAGGTCCGAGCGGCGGACGATGAACACGACGTAGGAGGTCGTTCCCGCGACGGCGATGTACTCGTCGTCGCCGGAGAGCCCGATGCCGTGGTGAGCCGACTGGAGCGGGTAGTCGCTCTTGCTCTCGGGGACGTGCTCGGTCTTCGGGAGCTCGACCGTACCCGTGATCTCGTCTCTCACGATGTCGTACTCGTAGAAGCCGTGGAAGTACGACTCCTGGACGTATATCTTCCGGCCGTCGCCGGTGATGGCGATGGGGCGGACGCCCTCGTCGAACTCGACCGTCCGAAGCGGGAGCATCGTCTCGGGGTCGATGAAGGTGAGCCGATGGCCCAGCGGGTCGCCCGTGCTCGAATCGTCGACGACCATGTTCCCGAGGCTGCCGTTGACCAGCACCGGGTTGCCACCGAACGCTGGCAGCTCGTGGTAGTGGTTGCCGTGTGGGAAATCGCGGGCCGGCGCGCGGCCGACGACGGTCCCGGTTCGGGTGTCGATCTTGTCGATATGGTCGGTCGTGAGGTCGGAGGTGAACAGGTAGCGCCCGTCCGTCGAGATGACCTGGTGGTCGGCGCGACCGCCGTCCATCTCCGTCTCCCAGAGCTTCTCCCCGGTGGCGATGTTGACCGCGACCACGTCGCCCGCGTGGCCACGGGCAGCGTAGACGGTGCGGCCGTCGGGCGAGACGTTAGCGTGTTCGAGGTAGTTCGTCCGGGCGAAGGAGTTGACGAAGCGTGGCTCGATGTCGTCGACGACGTCGCTGGCCGGGTCCTCGCTGCCCGGGTCGGGATAGACATCGACGGTGCCGTACGTCTCCAGCGAGTGCGCGTCGATGAGGGTGACGGAGCCGTCCCGTGCACAGGACGTGAACATCACGTCGCGCGTGTCCTGTCGGGCGCCCTCGGCTACGCCGGGGACCGCTCGGCGGCCCGCGGCCGTTCCCGCAGCCACCCCGACTGCGAGGGCACCCGTGGTGGCTCGCAGGACGCCCCGGCGGGTGGTACCGCGGTGAGAATCGTCTCCGGTATCGTCTGTGCGGTCTGTGCGTCGCTCGTCGGCCGTCGCTGTCGACTCGTGCATGGATGCGTTCGACCACGAGGGACCACGCCGTGTGGCCACCCGCAGTTCTCGACTCGAACATCCCGGTATCGCAACCTATCCGTTCCGCCCGGTATCCGGGAGCGTTTATATCACACCGGAGTCCCGACTCCCGGAGCGAGTCGGGCCGAATGCTCAAATCGACGATGTATTCAGGAGACGCCCACAAAAACAACCGCCAGTAGCCGGCGCTTGTGAACTTTTCTGGAACATACGCGCACCGATTCCAAAATATCAAAATGAATATGTATCTGTGGCCAGGTCGCCGCCCGTCCCGGGTATGAAGCCACTCCCGGACGGAGCGCATCGACTCGCGATGGCCCTGGTACTGCTCGTCGGAGCCGTGGCCGGCCTACCACTGGCTGCGGCCGACCCCGGGCACACCGGCCCGCACGGCCCCGGGACTGGACCGGACACCCCGACGCCGCCCGGTGAGGAGATGGCCGACCCGGACGAGCGGGACAGGGGAGCACCCGAGCGGACGCGGGAGCCGGAACCGCCGCAGCGATGCACGCCGCCATCGACCGGATGACCGCTGTCCGAGAGAACCTGCTGGTCTGAGTACGCGAGGGCGTGTCAGCCGCAGTAGCGCCCCGATACTTTTGCGGATTCCGTGCTATTAATTCACACATGGCTATTGCACGCCACGGCGCTGGTCCGACGGCTGGACTCCAGGCGCTGGGCTCGCAGGTCCATCCGGTGTTCATGCTGCCGCCGCTGGCCGCCAGCGCGTTCGGTGCCGTCCTCGCCGGAACAACCCGTCTCGGTGCCACCGACGTGACGCTGGCTCCACTCGCGCTGGTCGCACACCTCGTGGCGGTCTTCTTCGGCCTCTACACCGCCCACCTGAAGGACGGCTACGTCGACTTCCACATCCGGAGCGAGGACGACGACCACCCGCTCACGGCCCGTGGCTGTCGACTGGCGCTGGCCGGCGCGACGGTCGGGTTCGCGTTCGCGCTGGCCGGAGTGGTCGCGGTCGCCGGCCCGGTCGCGGGACTCCTGACCCTACCGGGATGGGTCATCGGCTACCTGCACGCGCCACAGTTCGACACCAACCCCGTGACCGCCACGGCAGGCTACCCCACCGGCGTGGCGCTGGCACTCCTCGGCGGGTTCTACGTGCAGGCGGGCACGCTCTCGCCGGCCGTCCTCGCGTTCGCCGCGGTGTTCGTGGTCGCGCTCTCCGGCGTGAAGGTGGTCGACGACACCAAGGACGTGCTGTACGACCGGTCCATCGGGAAACGGACGGTCGCGGTGGCGCTGGGGCCCCGCCGTGGGCGCGAGATCGCCTTCGGGTTGATGGGGCTCGGGATGTTCCTCGTGGTCGCGTTCGCCATCGACGGCCTGTTTCCGACGGGTAGCGTACTCGCGACGGTTCCGTTCGTCGTCGTGGCCGCGCTCGCGACCCGCGGGGACCCGGAACTGGCGACGATGCTGCTCATCCGGGGTGCGTATCTCTTCCTGGCCGTCCTCGTGGCGGCGGTCTGGTTCCGGCCGCTCGCGGGCGTCCCCTTGCCGGACATCGGCGTGCTGGGGCCGTACACCTATCTCGCGACGGAGGCGCTCTTCGGCACGGGCGCGTTCGCCCTGCTGTGGCGGGCGGGCGCGTGGCGGGCGGCCGCCCGGACGGTGGTCGTCCTCTACCCGCTCGCGTACCTCTGGGACTGGTACACGCTGGAGGTCGGCGTCTTCGCGATTCCGCTCCGAACGGGCGTCGAACTGCTCGGCATCCCCCTCGAAGAGCACCTGTTCATGCTGGTAGTGCCGGCGTTCGTCGTCGGGGTCCACGAGTCGCTACGACACGACACCGACGGGTGAGAACTGGACAACCCCGGACCTCCGGAACAACCCCGGCGCACTACGGGTCGGGGTCGACCATCTGCTTCACGAACACCAGACCGAACAGCAGCACGCCGAGGCCGAACGCCCCCTCGACGAGGGAAAGTGCGGTGAACCGGTCCAGCACCACCGCGAGCCCGAATCCGAGGAAGACGACCACCGGGACAATCATCCCGCTGATGACCAGCGGCAGGTCGGTCTCGCGCTTCAGCGCGACCATCGTGAACATCGACATGCCGAGCGAGACCGCTGCCGGGGCCGCGACCGGGAGCGGCAGCTGCCGGATGACGGCCAGGAGCGGCGCCGGCGCCACGAGTAGACCCGCGAGGCTAGCCTCCCCCGCGATGCCGACGGCGACGCCGGCGAGTGCGGCGACGGCGGCGACTCCGAGCTTCCGCATAGCCGGGGGTTCGGCCAGGGGATTGTAACCGCTTGCACCACCGTGACACCGTCCAGTGCCGGTCACGCTACCGTGACACCGTCCGGCGCCGGTCATCCCACCGACACGCCCTTGCCCGCCCCCCGCATCCGCCGAGGTGATGACGGACGACGACGGTAGGGACGCACCGCCGAATCACCCCGACCCCGACGCCGACGCCGACGGGACCGACGAGGGCTCGGCAGCCGCTGGTGGGCCGTACGCTGCGGTCCACGCTCGTCCCGAGGGGGACGCGACGGTCGCCCGGATGGCCCTGACCGCGGCCGAGTCCGGCTACGCCGGCGTCGTCGTCCGTAACCACGGGGACGCCGACGCGACGCCGGTCGAGGAGACGCCCGAGGACCCCGGTGGCGGCGCCTACGCTCCCGACCGCGTCATCGACGCGTACGACATCGACGTGGTGCCGGCCGTCGAGATACGGACGGACGACCGCGGGCAGGCCGGCACGCTCCTCTCGCGGTACCGGGACGAGCGCGTCATCGTCTGTGTCCACGGGGGGTCGCTGAACCGCTGGGCGGTCGAGGATCCACGCGTGGACGTGCTGGCGCACCCGACCCGCGGTGAGGGAGACCTGAACCACGTGCTGGTGAAGGCGGCGGCGCGGAACGGCGTCCGACTCGAGTTCGACCTCTCGCGCGTGCTCCGACGAACCGGGGGCAAGCGGGTGCAGGCCGTCAGGGGGCTCCGCAAGCAACGGGAGATCGTCGCCCACTACGACGCCCCGTTCGTCGTGAGCGTGGACCCGGCCTCGTATCTCGAACTCCGGTCGCCACGCGACCTCCGGGCGGTGGGCGAGGTCGTCGGGTTCGACCCCGAGCAGGTGGCGGCGGGGCTCCGCGAGTGGGGGCGACTCACCGCGCGCAACCGCGAGCGACTCGGCGAGGATTTCATAGCCCCCGGCGTCCACAGGGGTCGGTATGAAGAAGTCGATTGACGAGCACGCCGCGCGGTTCGACGAGGCGGCCGACTCCTACGACGCGGACAAGTCGGCCGAGTACGAGGCCTGCGCGGGGCTCGTCGTCGAGCACGCTCGCGGCACCGCCGAGAGTGCGATGCGCCCGGCACGCCCCCTCCGCCCGGACGACGTGGTGCTGGACCTCGGGACGGGGACGGGCGCCATCGCGCTCGCGCTCGCGGGCCACGCCGGCCGAGTCGTCGGTCGCGACATCAGCGACGGGATGCTGGCGAAGGCACGCGAGAAGGCGGACGGGCAGGGCGCCGACAACGTCAGCTTCGGCAACGGGACCTTCCGGGAGCCGGGCTACGAGGGTCCCGTCGACGTGGTCGTCTCGAACTTCGCGATGCACCACCTCTCGGATGCGGAGAAGCGCGAGGCCATCGACATCATCGCCGACCTGGCCCCCCGGCGCATCGTCCTCGGCGACGTGATGTTCTTCGGCGAACCCGACCCCGACGAGCCGTTCTACAGCCCGGAGGTCGACGACCCGGCCACCGTCGGGGTGCTGTGTGACGCGTTCACCGACGCGGGCTACGCCGTCACGGCCGTCGAGCTGGTCCACGAGCAGGTGGGGGTCCTGGTCGCCGACCGGCTGGAGACCGACGCCGCCGCCGACGAGGGGTTCTCGGACGAGCCCGTCGGGATGAACGAGGACTGAGCGGCCCGTGAAGCACCTCCCGAAACACCTCCGTCCGCGCTGGCGCTACCTCGCCGTCGAGCTGGAGTCGCACCCGGAGGCGACGTTCGGCCGCGAGGCGCTCCAGCGGGCCATCTGGTACGCCGCGGGCAACCTGCTCGGCGACCCGGGGAGCGCCGACGCCGACCTGTCGGTCGTCCGGTTCGCGCGGGGACGGCCGGAGGCGGACGAGGACGGTCACGCCAGGGACGAGGCGGGCGCGGAGGCGATCGCAATCGTGCGCGTTCGCCGCGAGGAGGTCCAGCGCGGCCGGGCCGTGGTCGCCTGTCTCGACGCCGTCGAGGGGGCGCCGGTCCGGACGCGCGTCCGCGGTGTCAGCGGGACCGTGCGAGCCAGTGAGGAAAAGTATTTGAATCGGCCGCGAGCAGGAACAGGGGACCGAACGGTCGCGTTCGCGGGGGCCGACCGCCGGGCGTGGACCCGTGGCCGACGGGTCGACGTCGAACTGGCGGGCGGGCACGCTGGCGCGACGGAACTCGACTACCAGGGCTCCGACGGCTGACGACGCGCGGCATCTCCCGGTACCGACCTCGGAGCCGAGACACCCCACAACGACACACCACACAGAACATGCAGGGACAATCACAACAGCAGGCGTACGACCGCGGTATCACCATCTTCTCGCCGGACGGCCGGCTCTATCAGGTGGAGTACGCCCGCGAGGCGGTCAAGCGTGGCACGGCGAGCATCGGCGTCCGGACGGAGGGCGGCGTCGTCCTCGCCGTCGACAAGCGTATCCGCTCGCCGCTGATGGAGCGCAACTCCGTCGAGAAGCTCCACAAGGCCGACGACCACATCGGTATCGCGAGCGCGGGCCACGTCGCCGACGCCCGCCAGCTCATCGACATGGCCCGTCGCCAGGCGCAGGTCAACCAGCTCCGCTACGGCGAGCCCATCGGCGTCGAGACGCTCACGAAGGAGGTCACCGACTTCATCCAGCAGTACACGCAGGTCGGCGGCGCACGCCCGTTCGGCGTCGCGCTCATCGTCGGGGGCGTCGAGGACGGCGAACCGCGCCTCTTCGAGACCGACCCCTCCGGGACCCCCTACGAGTGGCAGGCCCTCGCCATCGGCGCGGACCGCGGCGAGATCGAGGACTACCTCGAGGAGAACTACGACGAGTCCGCGGACCTCGACACCGGCGTCGGGCTGGCGCTCGGCGCGCTCGCGTCGGTCAACGACGGGAAGCTCACCCCGGAGGGAATCGGCGTGGCCGTCATCCCGTCCGACACCGCCCAGTACGAGGACCTCGACGACGCGCAGGTCGAGTCGTATCTGGACGAACACGGGCTGCTCGACACGGGCGAGGAGGACGAGGAGGACGAGGAGGACGAGGAGTAAGCCGACTCGCACCACCTTTCTGCGACGCCCGCGGCGTGTTCTCGGAGAAACAGCGACGCTGCACGCTCACCCGTCAGTCCAGTGGGCGCGCGCTGGCGGCCGTGCCCGCAGGGCCGGCCGCCGCCCAGCGCGCGAGGGCTGAGCATCGAAGCGAGCGAAGCGAGCGAGAAGCGCAAGCGGGTGGGGAGGCGTGAGGTCCACGACTGCCGACTGACAAACTGCGGGCCTTGGCGGACTCGAAGGGCGAGCGCGCTCCGGGTCAACTGACGACGCAAGCACCACAACGGAGAGAGCGGAGCGACCGGAGTGAGGAGCGCAGCGAGTCAGGGGCCCGGAGCGGGCGAGGGCTTCGGAGGCGTCTCCGTCGCCACTGTTGGCCACATTGAGATACCACTAGGCATAAAATCAAAAACTCCACGATAACACCACAAATCTATTTATAAGAATGCAGAGAGTTGATTACGTACCCAAGGTTAGATATACCATAGAGATCGAGAGCTTCTACTCGCCTAGCACCGCTCCTCGCAGATGCGGTCGAAGATACGCCCCGTCGACAGCAACTCGCCCTCGAACCGTGGTTCCCGGCCGCTCGCGCGTCGCACGTCACAGTCCAGCCCCCGACCATCCAGCGCCGCGCGCACCCCGTCAGCGTCGTGGTGCTGGTCGTGACCCAGCAGGATGCAGTCCGGGTCGATGCGCTCGATGGGGACGAAGAAGTCCTCCAGATGCCCGAGATGCGCTTCGGTCACTGGCTCCAGCGCGTCGACCATCTCGCGGCGCTGCTGGTCGTCCAGCACGGGCGGTTCCTTGTGGGTCACGTTCTCCGAGCGGGCGATGATGACGTGGACCTCCTCGCCCAGCGCGGCCGCCTCGCGGAGGTAGTGGAGGTGGCCCGGGTGGAGGATATCGAAGGTCCCCTGCGCGACGACGCGCTCGTACTGAGGGAGCGTCTCCGCGTCGCGGGCGTCGCCGTCCGTGCCCGCGCCGTCGCCACTCACCAGCCATCCCCCCCGTCGAAGCGGGTGTCGCGCTCGTCGGCCTCCTCCCGGAGCTCCTCGTCGATGTCCGCCTGCGTGAAGTCGAAGAACTCGTCGTCGGGCAGGTCGACGTCGAGCACCTCCAGGTCCCGGGGCTCGCCCTCGCGGTCGAACGCCTGCCAGTCGTGGCGGCCGTACGGATAGCCGATGATGATGTGGACCTTCCCCTTCCCGAAGGTCATCAGGTCGGCGTCGGAGGGTTTGAGGACGCCGTTCGGGTGGGAGTGGACGGACCCGGCGGACTTGATGCTGTTGGGGACCATGTACTCCTGGACGGTGGCGCTCGTGGGGTTCGACTCCGTCCCCGGGATCACGAGCACGTCCGTGATGACGGTGCCGTCCCGGTCGAGGCCCAGCCGCGAGGCGTCCTCGCCCCGGAGGAAGCCCATGTACTCGTTGGGGTGGGCGTCCTCGGAGGCCTCGAGCGCGAACTCGAGGGCGTCCTCGGCGATGCCGATGACCCCGCTCGACCGGAACAGGCGCATACCCGAGGTCCGGTCGGCCGATGATTAGGCGTTTCGATGCCCCGGACCCCACCGCGGGCGAGTGGGTGTGACCGGAATCCACCGTCTGAGCGGCCAGCAGCCCGTGACGCGTCGGAGCGGCGGTTCCACAGTTTGACAACTCTTAAACGGCAACGGGACCGAAACCCATTACATGTCTCATTCGCCCGACGCCGACGAGGAGGTCGGCGCCGATTCCGATGCTGACGGGGTCCCGGACCGGGGGACCGTCGTTTATCGCCTCGCGGACGCCTGTACGGCCGATGCCCTCGAACAGGGCGAGCACTACCACGCGACCGTCAACGGCGTGGTCGAGTACGGGGTCTTCGTCGACGTCTCGGCCAGCGTCTCCGGACTCGTCCACGATTCGGAGCTGCAGGGGGCGTACGACGTCGGTGACGAACTCATCGTCGAACTCATCGAGGTACGCGAGAACGGCGACCTCGCGTTCGCCGAGCGCGACATAGCGGAGTTCGAGACCGAGGAAGTCGCGGCCGGCGCCGAGGTCGCGGTCGCCGAACTGGACGAACACGTCGGCGAGATCGTCAACGTCGAGGGCGTCGTCGTGCAGGTCAAGCAGACCGGCGGCCCGACGCTGTTCCACGTCGCGGACGGCGAGGCTGTCGTCCCCGGCGCCGCCTTCGAGTCCGCCGGCGTCCGCGCGTACCCGAGCGTGGAGGTGGACGACGCCGTCCGTATCACGGGCGAGGTCGAGCACCGCGAGGAAGCGCTGCAGATCGAGGTCGAGGACCTCTCGCGCCTGCGTGGTGAGGCCGCCGAGGAGGTCCGCGCCGACTACGAGGAGCGACTGGCGGCCGCCGCCGAGCCGCCCGAGGTCGAGCCGCTGGTCGAGTGGGAGGCGTTCGAGTCCATCCACGAGGAACTGCGCGAGGTGGCCCGTCACCTCCGCCGGGCCGCACTCGCCAACCGCCCCATCCGGATGCGCCACCACGCCGACGGTGACGGGATGTGCGCCTCCGTGCCGCTCCAGACCGCACTCGAGCGGTTCATCGACGACACCCACGAGGACAACCAGGCCCCGCGACACCTCCTGAAGCGGCTCCCCTCGAAGGCGCCGTTCTACGAGATGGAGGATGTCACGCGCGACCTCAACTTCGCACTGGAGGACCGCGAGCGCCACGGGCAGAAGCTCCCGATGCTGTGTATGCTCGACAACGGGTCGACCGAGGAGGACGTTCCCGCCTACCGCGCGATGGCCCAGTACGACGTGCCCATCGTCGTCGTCGACCACCACCACCCCGACCCGGAGGCCGTCGAGCCGCTGCTGGAGGCCCACGTCAATCCGTACCTCCACGGCGAGGACTACCGCATCACGACGGGCATGATGGGTGTCGAGCTCGCGCGCCTGGTCGACCCCGACATCACCGAGGAGGTCCGCCACGTCCCCGCCGTCGGCGGCCTGTCGGACCGCTCGAAGGCCGAGGCGATGGACGACTACCTCGAACTGGCCGAGGAGGCCGGCTACACCGAGGCCGACCTCCGCGACGTGGGCGAGGCGCTCGACTACGCCGCCCACTGGCTCCGCTACAACGACGGCAACGGCTTCGTCAACGACCTGCTCGACGTGGGCACCGACGCCGACCGGCACGACGACCTCGTCGAGTTCATGGCCACCCGCGCCGAGCGCGATGTCGACCGCCAGCTCGAGGACGCCCTCCCGCACGTCGACCACGAACGACTCGACAACGACGCCCACCTCTACCGGCTCGATGTCGACGAGCACGCCCACCGATTCATCTACCCCGCTCCCGGGAAGACGACGGGCGAGGTCCACGACCGGAAGGTCGAGGAGACCGGCGACCCCGTCATCACCATCGGTTACGGGCCGGACTTCGCGGTCCTCCGGTCGGACGGCGTCCGGCTGGACATCCCCGAGATGGTGACGGAGTTGACCGAGGAGCTGCCCGGCGCAGGCGTCAGCGGCGGCGGCCACCTCGTCGTCGGCTCCATCAAGTTCGTCCCCGGCAAGCGCGAGGCCGTCCTCGACGCGCTGGTCGAGAAGATGGCCGACGCCGAGCTCGACGAGGAGCTGCGGAGCACGCTGGTCCGCGACGACTGACGGCGCGGGCTCACGGCCACGAACCACCCGACAACTTATCTTCCCGCGTTCCTCCGGTCGACATAGACCGCCGTCCGGCGGAAATCGAGTCATGGCAGACGGACACCAGCAGCCGGGGGAGCGTCGAGATACGAACGGACCGTCGGGTGCGGCGCTGCTCGACGCGATTCCCGGTCCCGCGTTCGTGCTGGCGACCGACGGGCGCATCCAGCGGACGAACGAAGCCGCAGCCACGCTGCTGGCCGGAGACGAGCCGGACACGTTCGACACGCTGGCTCGCCCGGCACACCGCGAACGCGCCCGCGAGGCCGTGGCTGCGGCTGCCGCCGGTGACACGACGACCGTCGAGGTGGACGTTCAGGCCGGGAGCGGAACGCGGCGGTTCGCATTCGACTGTTCGGCCATCGAACTGGAGGGCCGACCGACCGCCGTGCTGGCCGTCGGTCGGCCGAGCGGGACCGAGGAGGCAGAAGAGCAAGAACAAGCGAAGGAGAAGGTGGAGGAGGAGGACACGACCGCGACCAGGCTCCCGGATGAGGGAGCCCCCGACGACACCGTATCCGGAGCTGCCGATGGCACCGCATCCGGGGCCACCGACGACGGGCTCGCCGCCGGGAGTCTGCTCCAGCGGGCCGACATCGTGGAGGCCGTCGGGGATGGGGCGTACGTCCTCGACGGCGACCGCCGGCTCGCCGCGGTGAGCGACCGGCTCGCGGCGACGCTGGGACGCGACCGCGATGCACTGGTGGGTCAGCGGCTCCGGGCGCTGCTCGCCGACGATTCCCAGGCCGCAGCGGTCGGCCTCCACGAGGCACTGCTGGCAGGGGACCGCGAGACGGGAACCGTGGAGTTGACGGTCGCGAGCGCCGGCGGGGATATCCCCGCCGAGATCCACGCCACGGCCGTCGCCGACGGGGACGACCGGGTGGTCGTCGGCGTCCTCCGGGACGTCTCCGACCGCCGGCGCCGCGAGCACCAGCTCGCACGCCACCGGGACCAGCTGGCGACGCTGAACCGCATCAGCGAGGCCGTCGAGGGGGTCGTCCAGGGGATCGTCGAGTCCGCGACCCGCGAGGGTATCGAGGAGACCGTCTGCGAGCGGCTGGCTGCCTCCGACCTCTACCGGACGGTCTGGGTCGGTCGCATCGCCGCGGGCGGCCTGGAGGTGACGGCGAGCGCTGGTGAGCCCCCGCTGTTCGCGAGCCAGCAGACATCCGAGAACACGGCCGAGGCGGACGCCGCCGATGTCGCCACGGCGGCCGGGACCCACCAGGACCACCCGGCGAGGGTCGCGTTCCGGACGGGGGAGCCGTGTATCCGACGCGACGACTGGATGGGGGGCGACCACCCGACCGAGCACGGGCTGGCGGCCGAGCACGGCATCCGGGCGAGCATGGCGCTCCCCATCACGCACAACGACACCGCCTACGGCGTCCTCTGCCTGCAGTCGCCACGGGCTGACGCGTTCAGCGACCGCGAGCAGGCCGCGCTGGAGCGACTGGCGCGCGTCGTCGGCTTCGCCATCAACGCCGCCGACACGGAACTCCTGCTCCACTCGGGCACCACGACGGAACTCGTGTTCCGCGTCCGGGGGGAGAACTGCTTCCTGGCGACGCTCTCGGCCGAGGCCGGGCCCGTCGGCCTGCGCTGGACCGTCCCCGAGGACGATGGTCTCCGGCATTTCCTCGAGGTCGAGGCCCCCGCAGAGGCGGCGGTCGCCGGCGCGGAGGCCGCCGGCGCCCTCGAGGTGGCGGTGGTCAGCGAGCGCGAGGGCGACGACGGACCCACGACGACCATCATCGAAGCGATAGCGCCTCGGAGCGTCACCGCCCGCCTGAGCGATGTCGGGGCCGTGGTCCAGCAGGGGAGCGCCGAGGGCGGCACCGCCGAGTTCACCGCCCGCATCGCCGGGCAGACCAGCACCCGGACCGTCGTCGAGGCGTTCCAGGACGAGTTCGAGGCGTCGCTGAAAGCCAAACGACGGGTCGAAGAGCCCGTCGAGACGGCTCAGGACCTCCGGCAAGCGGCCGACGAGCGCCTCACCGACCGGCAGAGCGACGTCCTCCGGACCGCGTACCTGATGGGCTACTTCGAGTGGCCCCGCGTCCACAACGCCGAGGAGGTCGCCGAACGGATGGGCATCACCTCCGCGACGCTGCATTACCACCTCCGCGCCGCCGAGCGGAACTTCCTGGAACTGTTCTTCGACGAGTCGCCGACGAGCGAGTGACAGGGAGTGGCGGCCGGGAGCGGCCGGGGGCGGCCGGGGGCGGCCGGGGGCGGGGCAGGGGCGGTCCGGGACCGCCGGCGACAGCCGGGGATAGACTTAACCCCCGATGCGACACACGCGTTCACGATTGTCATGGAGCACCACGACGGCGGTCCCCTCCAGCACGCCGACGCCGTGCTGTCGATGGGAGCGCACCGATACGGCGAGAAGGACGCCATCGTCTCGCTGGAGTACGGTGAGGCACAGAGCTTCGCGGACCTGGACGAGCGCGCGAGTCGCGTCGCGAGCGCGCTGACCGAGCGCGGTGTCGAACCGGGCGACCGCGTCGGGCTCTTCCTGCCGAACACGCTCCAGTTCCCGGAGACCTTCTTCGGCACGATGCGGGCCGGCGCCATCCCGGTGCCACTCAACCTCCGGATGGACATCGAGACGCTGGGGTACATCTGCTCGGACGCCGACGTGGACCATCTCGTCACGTCGCCGCTGCTCGTCGGCGGGATGGAGACCGACCGGGCGACCGTCGCGGCGCCGGCCGATATCGCCGCCGAGGCGGGCATCGCGACCCGCTGGATCCCCGGGATGGGCGACCCCGACGGCGACGCGGACGGCGTGGTCGACTACGAGGCCGCACTCGAGGCCGCCGACCCTGACTTCGACCCGCCGGAGCGCGACACCGACGACGTGGCCGTCCAGACGTACACCTCCGGCACCACGGGGCGGCCGAAGGGGGTGCTGTTGAGCCACCGGAACCTGCTCTCGGTGCAGGAGTCGATGGCCACCTCCGGCCCCAGCCCCGACCCCGGGATGACCGGCCTGATGGTCCTCCCGCTGTTCCACGTTCCGACGCTGAACACCGTGATGGGGAAGTACCTCTACACCGGCGGGACCGTCATCCTGCAGGCCCGCCCCAGCGGCGAGGGGATGCTCCAGGCCATCGCGCAGTTCGACATCAACGAGGTACCCGCGGTCCCCGCGCTCCACACGATGATGTACCGGGCGTACAGCGAGAACCCGGACGCGTACGACGTGTCGTCGGTGGAGGCACTCGGCGCGGCGGCGGCCCCGCTCCCGGACGACACCAAGCGCAACCTCACGCGCGACTTCGACGTGTCGATGAGCGAGGGCTGGGGGATGACCGAGACCGCCGGCCTCGTCACGCTGCGCTCGCCCGCCGTGAACAAGGCCGCCGGCTGTATCGGCCAGCCACTCCGGAACCTCGAACTGGAGTTGCGCGACCCGGACACCCGCGAGACCGTGGTCCCGGCACGGGCGCTGAACCCCCGGAAGGCACCGACGGACCTCCCCGAGGACGAGGCCGAGCGTACCGGCGAGATCGCCGTGCGAGGCCCCCAGGTGTTCGAGGGCTACCACGGTCTCCCGGAGACGAACGAGGCGGTGTTCGACGACGAGGGCTGGTTCCACACCGAGGACGTGGGCCGCGTCGACGAGGACGGCCACCTCTGGATCGTCGACCGCGCCGACGACATGATCATCGCGGGCGGCGAGAACATCTACCCCGCCGAGGTCGAGGACGCCCTCTACGACCACCCGGACATCGCCGAGGCCGCCGTCGTCGCCGCACCCCACGAGGTGAAAGGCGAGGCACCGGTCGCGTTCGTGGTGCCGGAGCCGGACGCCGACCTCGACGAGCAGGCCGTCCGTGAGTACTCGCTGGAGAACGTCGCGAGTTACGCGCATCCCCGGCGGGTGTTCTTCGTGGACGAACTCCCGCGCTCGGCGACGCAGAAGGTCCAGCGGTACAAGCTGGAGGAGCAGGTCGAGGCGGAACTCGGCGGGGAGCCGCTGGCATCGAGCGAGCAGCTCTGATAGAGACGGGCGGGGACACACGCATATATTCTATATGTAACATATTTCTCACCTGTTCGAACCTTCCACCCCCAATCCCCTCGTCAAGTCAGTTAACATACATGTAAAATTCAACCTCCCGAACGCTCTCAGGCACCACCAGATATCAGGTCCGCTGCTCGCTCTGCGAGCATCATCGTCGGCCCGTAGGTGTTCACTCGCGGAATGGTCGGCATGACCGACGCATCAACCACCCGCAGCCCCTCGACACCCCGAACTCGACACGCCGGGTCGACCACGGCGTCCTCGCCGGCACCCATCCGGCAGGAGCCGACGAGATGGTAGTACGAGCCGGTGTGGTCGCGCACGTGCTCGCGGATGGACGCCTCGTCGGTCCCCGCGGGGAAGTTCCGCCCGTCGTACACGTCGGCGAGCGGCGCCGCCGCGGCGATCTCCTGGGCCTTCTCGACCCCTCGCACGAGTGCTTCGACATCCACCTCGGCGGAGAGGTAGCCGGGGTCGACGAGCGGGTCGTCGTCCGGGTCGGCCGACCGGAGCCGGACCCGGCCGCGGCTCTCCGGCGCGACGAGCCCGACACCGATGGTGAACCCGCTCCAGTCGTACTCGGCGAGGTCGCCGCCCTCGATGGTCGCCGGGGCGAACATGAACTGGATGTCCGGCGCGTCGAGGCCCTCACGTGAGCGCCAGTAGCCCACCGCCTCGGACCCGTTCGAGGCGAGTGGACCACGCTTCAGGAGGAGGTACTTCGCCACGTTCCACAGCGACTCGGCATCGTCGTACGTCTCCGTCGTGGCGCGGTAGTTGGTGTAGACCAGCGCGTGGTCCTGGAGACCCTCGCCGACCGGCAGGTCCGCTCGAACCTCGATGCCGTGCTCGCGGAGGTGGTCGGCGGGGCCGACGCCCGAGAGGAGCAGCAACCGGGGAGAGTTGATGGCTCCAGCGCAGACAATCACCTCCGCGTCGGCCTCGGCGATGCGAGTCACGCCGTTCTGGACGTACAGCACGCCCGTCACGCGGTCACCGTCGCCGTCGAACCGGAGCCGCCGGACGTGGGTACCCGTCTCGACGGTCAGCGAGTCTCGACTCATCGCCGGTTTCAGGTACGCGTCCGCGGCGCTGTACCGCTCGCCGTCCCGCTGGATGACTTCACAGAAGCCGACCCCCTCGGCGTCGCGGGCGACGCTCTCGGCCCGGCCGAGGCCGGCCGCGGCAGCCGCGTCGACCAGCGACGACGACACGGGATGCGGGTCGCGTATCGGTCGGAGATGCTGGGGACCACCCGAACCGAGGAACCCGCCCTCGCTGTCCTCGAGTCCGTCGTAGTATCCCGCGACGGACTCGGGCCCCCAGCCCTCGTCGTCGGTCGCCGCGGCCCACGCCTCGAAGTCCGTCTCGTGCCCCCGGAAGTACATCTGCGCGTTGATGGAACTGGAGCCCCCTAGCGTCCGCCCCTGCGCGAGCGTCACACGGCGCCCGTCCAGCCCCGCCTGCGGTGTCGTCCGGAAGTCCCAGTCGTACTCCGTCCCGAGGAGGTCGACGTGCGCGATGGGGATGGACATCTCCCGTTTCTCGTCCGGCTTGCCGGCCTCCAGAAGCAGCACATCGTTGTCCGCACTCAGCCGGTTCGCCAGCACGCACCCCGCGGACCCGCCACCCACGATGACGTAATCGTACCCCGCCATGGGCGTGCGTGTCTCCTTGCAGCGACAAAAAGGCCCGCCCGCACCGAGAATCGGTCCCGCGTCGTTACAGGTAGCCTTCCTCGGCCAGCCGCTCGACGCCCTCGCGCAGGCGCTCCTCGCTCGCCGCGTACGAGAGCCGGGCGAAGCCGGGCGTGCCGAAGGCGCTACCGGGAACTGTGGCGACGTGGGCGTCCTCGATGGCGCCCTCGCACCAGGACTGGTCGTCCTCCGGGACCGGGAGCATCATGTAGAACGCGCCCTCGGGAACGGCGACCTCCTTGCCGTGGTCGGCGAACAGGTCGACGAGCATGTCGCGGCGCTCGTGGAAGGCGTCGCGCATCTCCGTGATAGCGTCGTCCGTGTTCCGGAGCGCCTCGACGCCCGCGTGCTGGACGAAGTTCGTCGCGCACGTCACGGAGTGGGAGTGGAGTTTGCCGGCCTGGCTCACGAGGTCGCTGGGCGCCCCGAAGTAGCCCAGCCGCCAGCCCGTCATGGAGTAGGCCTTCGAGAAGCCGTTGAGCGTGATGGTCCGGTCGCCCATCCCGTCGAGCGTGCCCAGCGAGGTCGGGGAGACGCCGTAGGTGATCTCCTTGTAGATCTCGTCGGAGATGACCGCGAAATCGTGGTCGACAGCGAGGTCACGCACACCCTCCAGAGCAGCGTCGGAGTAGACGGCCCCAGTCGGGTTGTTCGGCGAGTTGATGACCGCGAGTTCGGTCTCGTCGGAGACGGCCTCGGCGAAATCGTCGAGGACGGGCTCGAGCTGGAAGCCGTGGCCCGAGGTATCCACGCGCGAGATGGAACCGCCCGCGAGCTTCGTCATCGCCTCGTAGCTGACCCACGCGGGGTCCAGCAGGACGACCTCGTCCCCGTCGTCGATGAGCGTCTGGAAGATCTCGTAGAGCGCCTGCTTCCCGCCCGGCGTGACGATGATCTCGTCGGTGCCGTAGTCGAGGCCGTCGCTCTCGAACTTGTCGACGATGGCCTCCTTCAGCGCCGGGATGCCGTTCGAGGGCGCGTAGCCCGTGTGACCGGCGTCCATCGCGTCCTTCCCGGCCTCGACGATGTTCGCCGGCGTGGGGAAGTCCGGTTCGCCCACCGAGAGATCGACGACATCGACGCCGTCGGCCTCCAGTTCCGCGGAGAGGTTGCTGATAGCGATGGTGGCGGAGGGCTCGACACGCGTGACGCGGTCCGCGAACTCGAAGTTCATGCTTCGACCCCCGTATCCGCGTCGTACGAATCGAGGTCGGCACCCGGCTCCGGGAGGTCGGCGGCAAGGTCGAGTGCGGCGTCGACGGCGTCGGCGCCGACGTGGACGCGCTCGTCGGCTTCGGCCGCCGACTGCCCCGGCCCCGTCACGCCGAGCGTGACCGGCGTATCACGGTCGAGTGCGACATCGGAGAGCTTCGGTGCGATGGCGTGGCCGATGACCTCGTCGTGGTTCGTATCGCCCGTGACGATGGCGCCCAGCACCGCGACCGCGTCGACATCCTCGCGGCGCGCGAGTCGGTCGGCGGCCAGCGGCGCGTCGTACGAACCGGGAACCGGGACCTCGGCGACGACGTCGGCGTCGCGCGCGGCCGCGGCCTCGCGGCCCCGCTCGGCCATCTCGTGCGTAATCGGTCGCTCCTTGTTGAACTGAGCGACCACCAGTCCGAGTGCTACCATACCCGGTCGCAGGCAGAGGGTTCTGATAGAACTGCCGCTTCGTGGGAATCGACCGGAACGACCACTAGGGATTTCGGGCAGCGTGCGCGCCCGTGCCCGGCCGCAGCCAGCACGGACTCGCGGCCACGAGTCGATGGGCGGCTTTAACCGGCATGCCGGAGTAGCGTCGGACAACTGATGGTCGGCACCGCGACGCTGGTGACACTCGTGATCGCGAGCCTGGCGAGCCTCTTCATGGCCTGGTCCATCGGCGCCGGCTCCTCCGGGTCGACCCCCTTCGCGCCCGCCGTCGGTGCGAACGCGATCAGCGTGATGCGGGCCGGCTTCATCGTCGGTATCCTCGGCCTGCTCGGTGCCATCCTGCAGGGTGCCAACGTGACCGAGGCCGTCGGCAAGGAGCTCGTCGTCGGGGTGACGCTCTCACCGGTGGCCGCGACGGTCGGCCTGCTCGTGGCGGCGACGCTGGTCGCCATCGGCGTCTTCGCGGGCTACCCCA
The DNA here is from genome assembly GCF_024298885.1 of Haloglomus halophilum. Classification (GTDB taxonomy): domain Archaea; phylum Halobacteriota; class Halobacteria; order Halobacteriales; family Haloarculaceae; genus Haloglomus; species Haloglomus halophilum. The sequence continues at coordinate 3,236,718 of NZ_CP101166.1, read as the reverse complement.
TCGCCACCGCCTTCACCGTCACCGGAGCGGTCGTGGGCGCCGGCCTGGCGATGGGCGGCGCGCCCGCGTGGGCGAAGTACCAGGAGATCGCGACCCTCTGGGTCCTGGTCCCGTTCGTGGGCGGCGGAATCGCCTACGGCACCGCGGTGACGCTCCGCGACGAGCGCGTTCCCGAGGGCGTCGCGGTCCCGCTGCTCGCAGGAATCGTCGGGCTCATCCTCGCCAACGTGGGGTTCGTGCTGCTCGGGCCCGCGGGCGAGGCCGCCTCCATCGCGGGGACCATCGCCGCCGAGTTCACCGGGCCACCACTCCTCGTCAGAGCCGCCGTCTCGCTCGTGCTCGCAGCCGCCGTCGCACTCGCGCTCGCACAGGACATCTCCCGGGACAAGGCCGCCGGACAGCGCCACTTCCTGCTCGCGCTCGGCGGCCTCGTCGCGTTCTCGGCGGGCGGTTCGCAGGTCGGCCTCGCGCTCGGTCCGCTGCTCCCGCTGCTGGACGATACGTCGCTGGCGCTGCCGCTCACCGGACTGCTGTTCGCCGGCGGACTCGGACTCCTCGTGGGCTCGTGGACCGGCGCGCCGCGGATGATAAAGGCGCTCGCGCAGGACTACTCCGCGCTCGGGCCGCGCCGCTCCATCGCCGCGCTCATCCCCTCCTTCGCCATCGCACAGACCGCCGTCTTCTTCGGCATCCCCGTCTCGTTCAACGAGATCATCGTCTCCGCCATCATCGGGTCGGGCTACGCCGCCGGCGGCGCCGGGGTCAGCCGCGAGAAGATGGTGAAGACGGTGCTGGCCTGGGTCGGGTCGCTGGTGCTGGCGTTCACCGTGAGCTACGGGATGTTCGTGGCGGTCGATGCGGTGCTCTGACCCGTCCACGACGAGCGGTCTTCTGGACGGGTTCGTACAGAGGGTGGGGAGCCGCAGGCCGCCCGGCGAGGGCACCCGCCGAGCAGGAAGTTTCCGGTCAGTCCGTCGCCACTTCGTCGGCCTCGGCCTCCTCGTCCTCGACGCCGTACTCGTCGGTGACGGTGATGCGCGCTTTCATGATCCGCGTGTTCTCGACCTCCTCGACACGGATGTCGACGCCCTCGTAGGAGATGACCTCACCCTCCTCGACCAGGCGGCCGGCGCGGTTGAAGATGAAGCCGGCGATGGTCTCGAACTCCTCGCCCTCCGGCAGGTCGATGTCGAGCGCCTCGTTGACCTCCTCGATGTTGAGTTCGCCGCGGACGAGGGCGGTGTCCTCGTCGAGGAAGTCGATGGGCTCCTCCTCCTCGCCCTCGAGGATCTCCCCGACGATCTCCTCGGTGAGGTCCTCCATCGTCACCAGCCCCTCGGTGGTCCCGAACTCGTCGATGACGATGACCATGTGCATCCGGTTCTGCCGCATCTCGGCCAGCAGTTCGTCGACGTTCTTCGACTCGGGGACGTGGAGCGTCGGCTCGATGATCGATTCGAGCGTGAGGTCCTCGGACTCGTTCTCGCCGTAGTTGAGGTCGCGAACGAGGTCACGTACGTGGACGACGCCGATGATGTTGTCCAGCGAGCCCTCGTAGACGGGGATGCGGGCGTGGCTCGACTGGACGGCGGTCTCCAGAGCCTCCTCGATGGAGCCGTCCTTCGAGACGGCGGTCATGTCGAGCCGCGGGGTCATCACCTCCTTGGCGATGGTGTTGTTGAACCGGAAGACACGATGGAGGAGTTCGCGCTCGTCCTCCTCGATGACGCCCTCGCGCTCGCCGGTCTCGATGATGTCGCGGATCTCATCGCGGGTGACGTAGGAGGTCTCGATAGCCGACCGGCCACCGGTCACCTTGTTGACGACGCGGGTGAGGTAATCGAAGGTGACGACCAGCGGGAGGAGCGCCAGCTCGGCGATCTGGAGCGGGCGGGCGATGCGCAGCGCCCACGATTCGGTGTTCTCGACGGCGTAGGACTTGGGCGCGCTCTCACCGAACAGCAGGACGAGCGCCGTGATGCCGAACGTGGCGGCGGCCACGGCTGCCCCCTGCGAGAGGTAGAGTGCGAACAGCCCCGTCGCGATGGAGGACATCGCGATGTTGACGATGTTGTTGCCGACGAGGATGGTGACGAGCAGGCGATGCGGGTCGGATTTCAGCTCTGCCATCGCCTCCGCGCCGGGCACGTCGTCCTCGACGAGCGACTCGACGCGGTGGGGCGCGAGCGAGAACATCGCGATCTCCGAGGAGGAGAAGAACCCGGAGAGCGCGATGAGGAAGACGATGGTCACGAGGCCGAGTACGGTCAGGGTGGTGGTATCGACCGCCGGGAGCACCGACTGTGCCTGGAGGAGAGTGCCGCCGCTGAACAGCGAATCCGCGAGCAGCGGGCTGAGGAGGCGTATACCCATCGAGTAGTCCGTGTTGACTCGCCACGGGATTAAGGGTTTGCCATCTCCCGCCACGAGGGGTCCGGCCGTTCCGGACCGTGCCGGTCATGCACGGCCCGCTTCCGCGGGCGATACGCTTACCGGTCGGCCATCCGTATCCGAACGCATGAGCGACCCGACAATCACACTGTACCGGCTGCAGGCCTGCCCGTTCTGCGAGCGCGCCGTCCGGAAACTGGACGACCTCGGGCTCGACTACCACTCCCGATTCGTAGAGGCACGCCACTCCCGGCGCGACGTGGTGAAGCGACTGACCGGCGCACGCACCGTGCCCGCCCTCGTCGACGAGCGGACCGGCGTCACGATGTCCGAATCCGCCAACATCGTCGAGTACCTCGACGAGACGTACGGCGACGGCGACGGGGAGACGCCGGTCCACATCTCCGCCGACGCGGCGGGCGACGACGTGCAGGAACTCGAGTCCGGCAGCGAGGGCGAGGACACCGACGAGCAGGAGGTGGAGGCCTGATGGACCTGGGCTTCGAGGTTTCGGAACTCCCGCCAGCCGACGCACTCGGGGAGGGCGAGACGGCGCCCGATTTCACCCGCCCGCTCGTGAACGAGGAGTTCTGGGAGGACGTGGCCCTGTCGGACCTGACCGACGACTCGCCGGTCGTCCTCGTCTTCCATCAGATGGCCGGGGACTTCCCGCCGACCTACGTCTTCCAGCGCATCCGCGACGACGAGTGGACCGACTGGGACGCCGAGATCGTCGGCATCTCAATCTCCTCGCCGTACGAGCTGAAGGGGTTCATCCGCGAGTGGCGTGATTTCGAGCAGTTCCGGTTCTTCTCGGACCCGGCGGCCGGCGTCGCCGAGGAGTTCGGCATCGCGACCGACGTGGACGGGATGACCGGCATCCGCGAGCCCCGCCCCGCCGTGTTCGTGCTGGACGAGGACCGGACCGTCCGGTACACGTGGGTCGCCGGGGAGAACCCCGAGTTCCCGCCGTACTCGGATATCGAGGCGGCGGTCCAGGACCTCTGACCGGGGATGTCGACCGGGTCAGTCTCCGACGAAACCATCGAGGACGCTGCCGACCGTATCGGTTCGGGCGGACTGGTCGTCTACCCGACCGAGACCGTGTACGGGCTCGGCGCCGACGCGACCGACGCGGCCGCGGTCGAACGGGTCTTCGAGGCCAAGGGCCGGTCGCGTGACAAGCCGCTCTCGATGGCCGTCCCCGACCTCCCGGCCGCGGCGCCGTACGTCCGACTCGACGAGCACGAACGGGCCTTCTGCGACCGGTTCCTCCCCGGGCCGGTCACGGTCGTCGTCGAACGGACCGACCACGTCCCGGACGAACTCGTCGCGGGCGGTGACCGTGTCGGCCTCCGTGTTCCCGACCACGAGGTGGCGCGGCGGCTGGCCAGGGCCGCCGACCGACCGATCACGGCGACGAGCGCCAACCTGAGCGGCGAGGGGAGCGCCCGGGGCATCGGCGAGGTGGCACCGTCCATCCGCGACCGGGCGTTCGTCGTCGACGGCGGGCGGACGCCGGGCGGCGGGAGCACCGTGGTCGACGTGACGGCCGGGACAATCCACCGACGCGGGAAACGTATCGACGCCATCGAGCAGTGGCTGGCCGAGCACTGACCCGCTCGGACCGACGGAAGCGCTTCCTCAGTCCCCACCCAGCAGCGACCGGAGCGTCCGTGTCCGGGTTCCGCACTCGGCCCGGTACTCGCAGGGCTCGCAGCGGTCGTCGTTCTCGAGTCGGGGCGGCGGCCCGTCCATCGACCGCGCGACCCGGAGCGCGTGACGGTACGCGGCCGTGCGCCGTGTCCCGAGGGAGATGTGGCGGATCACACCGTGCGCCGGGTACTCGACGAAGGCATGGTCGACCGCCGTCTCGCGCTCCCACGCGAGCGCCTTCGCGGCCGCCACCGCGCGGACGGAGTCGGGTTCCCAGACGCCGCGCTCGGGCGGCTCGCCGGCGCTGACGACCGAGACGGTCGGGGGGTCCGTACCCGCCACCTCGCCGTCGAGGACCTTGTGCGCGATACCCCGGGCGTCCTTCCCCTCCAGCAGCACCTCCCGCCCCGCAGGGTCGACGAGCGCCCCCCACGCATCGAGACGCTCCTTCGCGGCCGAGAGCCGCGCCCGGAACTGCGTGGGCGTCGCATCGACCGGTTCCCCTCGCAGGTCGTGGGCCGGGTCGAGCAGCTCGCCGTACCGGAAGGCCAGCGCCCGGCGCTCGGCCGCCGGCTCCGGGACCTCGTGGTCGGCATGCTGTCGCCGGTAGTAGAGCTGTCGGGGGCAGTAGGCCGCCGTCGCGATGTCGGAGAACGCCTCCATCGGCGGTCCTGCCCGCGGCATCCGGTTTCAACTCTCGGGTGGACCGGCAGGCCGGACACCGGCCGGGCGCCGGCCGGACGGAACGCCTTTGCCCGTCAATCTCCCAGGGCACGAACGTGAGCGATGCCGAGGACGCCGAAACCGGGACCCGAAGCGGGAGCGAGGGCCACCCCGAGCCACCGTTCCGAACGACGGTCCACGACGGGAAGGAGGTCGTCGTGGAGTTCGACCCCTCGCTGACGTTCGAGTGCGTCGACGACTGTACCTGGTGCTGTCAGCACGGCGTCCTGCTGTACGAGAAGGACCTGCTGGAACTGGCCGCACGGGAGTCCATCAACGACCCCGTCACGCAGGCTCATGGCCGGGACTTCGTCCGCCGCGAGCGGAAGAACCGCGAGGAACACGTCGACCCGGAGGACGGCGCGGCCTGCTACTTCCTGCGCGACGATGGGCTCTGTGCGCTCCACGCCGAACACGAGTGGAAGCCCGCGCGCTGTTCGGTGTTCCCGCTGGAGGTCCACGTCGAGGCCGGCGACATCCACGTCTCCATCCGGGACAGCGCCCACGAGCACTGCGAGGGGCTCGACGTGAGCGAGCGCCGCGTCGTCGACAACCTGGAGGCGTTCCTGCCGGAGCTGCTGTGGGAACTCGAGGACCCGACGACCGAGGTCGAGCTGTAGCGACCCGCAGGGGGCGGGCCGCCCGGAGCCTCAGTCCTGCCGGACCCGGTAGTAGGTCCGGCGGCCCTCTGCGGTCTCGATGGTCTTGCTCTCGACGCGCCCCTCGGCCTCGAGTTCCTCGAGCGCCTCGCGGATGTTCCCCGAGCGCCGGAAGACGGTCCGGTTGACACGGCTCAGGAACCGCTCGAACATCCCGCCGTCGTCCGGGGCGTCAGGGCTGATTCCCTCCGGGTCCTCGCCGGCAACGGCGTCCCCGGCCACCTCGCGGGCGTACACCTTCGCCAGTTCGTCGGCCGTGTACGCGCGGTTCTCGTTCAGTTCGAGGTACTCCAGCAGTTTCTCCTTGACGTGGCCGCCCTCTGCACCCTGCTCCGTCCGGCCCTCGTCCCACTCGTCGGCATCGATGGGCATGCGCGTCCGTACTCGCGTGATGGATTATATTTCTCGGGGAGCGCGCGGCGTGGGGGCCGGCAGTCGGCGCCCCCCCACGCCGGGACAGCGACGCGTAGCGCCCTACGCGTACCGCTCCTCTTCCCAGGGGTCCGCCGTGACCGAGTAGCCGCGCTGCTCCCAGTAGCCACGCTCGGGTTCGGTCAGGAACTCGACGCCGGTCACCCACTTCGCCCCCTTGTAGGCGTAGCGGTGGGGCGTCACCACGCGGACCGGGCCGCCGTGGTCCGCCGGGAGGGTCTCACCGTCGAACCCCCACACCAACATCGTCTCCCGGCGCATGCAGGCTTCGAGCGGGAGGTCGGTCGTGTAGCCGTCGGCGGCGTGGAACATGACGTGGACCGCGTCGTCATCGACGCCGACGGCCTCGGCGAGCGTCGGGAAGGTGACGCCGGTGAACTCGCAGTCGAACTTCGACCAGCCCGTGACACAGTGGAAGTCCTGTCGCTGCGTCTCGCTGGGGAGGTCGCGGAACTCGTCGAACGAGAAGGTCGTCGGGTCGTCGACGGCCCCCCAGACCTCCACGTCCGGCTCCGACACCGACGGCGTCCCGGACTTCGACAGCACCGGGAACGCGCTCGTCTCGCGCTGGCCCGGTGGGAGCCGCTCCTCGCCGAACTCGCGGTAGAGGTCCGTGACATCCACGATATCGCCCATGCCCTGCCTCCGAAGCGAGCACCCGTATGCCTGACGTTTGCCGCCCAATCTATCAACCGAGTTCCAGTTCCTTACCGAACGGTAAAACATCCACGCCGAGCGCAAGCGAAAGTTCGTGATATCGAACTCGGGATTGTCGGATTCGGTACCGTCCCCGCCAGGTTTAAATCCCCGTCTGCCGAATCTTCCCACACTCAGATGCCGAAGGTACAAATCACCGTTCCTGAACACCTGGAGATGCAGATTGCCCAGCTCGTCGAGCGAGGCGAATTCGTCAACCGCGAAGAGGCCATCGAGGACCTCCTGTCGACTGGAATCCGTGCGTACAAGACGAGCGGCCCGATGGAGGACGAGGACGCCGGATTCGAGGACGACGGGATGATGGGCCACGAGGACGAGTACGTCTTCTGAGGACGCCCGCGGCGCCGAGCGGTTCTCTCCGCACTCCGAGGCCAGCAGCCCGTGGTATCTCCCCCCGCGCAACTGTTATGTCGGCGTACCGGCAACACGCTTCCATGCACAAGGACGAACTGCTGGAGCTCCACGAACAGATGGTCTCCATCATGGAGACGTTCGACGGGATGGACGATGTCGACTCCAGCGTCTTCGAGGAGTACAAGGGGCTGGACGTGACCCCGAACGACGTCCACAAGTCGAAGTCCGAGCACAAGCACGCCGTGTTCGTCCTCGGGAACGCCCTCGCGAAGGTCATGAGCGAGGACGAGTTCTCCGACGCCGGCCGCATCGGCAAGCGGATGGAGGAGCTGGCCGACGACGCCGAGCGAAAGCTCTGAAGGGGCGATAAGACCCAGACTCCAGCCATATCTTCGATATTTCCAAGATTTTCTGCATAAGCCACGGAGCGACCACATATCGGCAGTGCCCTCTCCGACCGTAGATTCAAGTACGAGAGCGGGACCACCGACCCCGTGACCTGACGGGAGTCGGCGAGGGGTTCGTACAGCGCGGCGCCACCCCTCGCTGTCGGTGCCGTGGCGCCGCCTGTTCGCCATCCATGGGCGTCCGTTCGCCATCCATGGGCGCCTGTTCGTCATCCACGGTCGGGTGTCTTTAACTCCGGCGCGGGCGGAGCGACGGTATGGAACCACACGGGAATCACGACCCGTCGCGAGGGTATCGGTCATCGACCCACGGAGGGAGCGCATCGTGAGCGACCGCACGCAGGGGTTCGCCCGCACGCTCATCATCGTCCTCGTCGCGGTGCTGAGCGTCGTCGCCGGCTACGTCCTGTTCGTCTGGTTCCCCGGCGACCTGGCCGAGCTGCTGGGCGTGGTGCTGGTGCTGGCGACGGTGGGGGCAGGCCTCCAGTTCGGCAGCCGCATCGCGGGCTCGCTGTACCCGACGTACAACGTCGCCGAGGTAGCTGTCGAGGGACCGATCACCCGCGACGGCGGGAGCAGCCCACTTCCCTCGACACCCACCACGCCGGGTGCCGACGATATCGTCGAGCAGATGGAGCGTGCGGACGAGGACGACGCCGTCGACGCCCTGCTCGTCAAGCTCAACACGCCCGGCGGCGCGGTCGTCCCCAGCGACGACATCCGGCTGGCCACCGAGGAGTTCGACGGACCGACCGTCGCGTACACCACGGACACGTGTGCGAGTGGCGGCTACTGGATCGCCTCGGGCTGCGACGAGCTGTGGGCCCGCGAGGGGTCGGTTGTCGGCTCCATCGGCGTCCGGAGCCCGCGGTTCACCGCGACCGAGCTGCTGGAGAAGCTCGGCGTCGAGTACAAGCAGTTCGTCGCCGGCGAGTACAAGGAGGCCGGCTCCCCGTTCACCGAGCTCGAGGCGGACGAGCGCGAGTACCTGCAGGGGATCACCGACGAGTTCTACGAGACGTTCGTCGAGACGGTGGCCGAGGGGCGCGACCTCGACGAGGAGTTCGTGCGCGACACCGAGGCACGCGTCTATCTCGGGGCGGAGGCCCACGACCTCGGGCTGGTCGACGACCTCGGTACCCGCGACGACGTGGAGGACCGGCTGGAGACGCTGCTGGGGACGGAGCCGCGCGTGTCGACCTTCGAACCCCAGCGTGGGCTGGGCGCCCGCCTCCGCGGCGGTGCGAGCGGCGTGGCGTACGCGCTCGGGCAGGGCCTCGCCGACGCGGTCACGCCCGACGACGAGGTCGAGGTCCGCGCCGAGCGGTGACGCCCGCGCCGCGACCCGCGAGTCAGCCTGAACCCTTTTACCCGGGCGCCACCACCTCTCGTCCGTGAGTACGCTCGTCGTCTGTGTGGACCGGAGGGGCGACCTCGCCGACGGTGAGCCGGTGGTGGGGCGTGACGCCATCGAATCGCTGGTGATGGAGATCGGCGTCGCGGACCCCGAAACCTCCCGCGTCAACAGCTTCCTCGAGACGCTCCGGGTCGCGGACGACATCGAGGCGGAGGGCGACGAGGCCATCGTCGCGGTGGTCTCGGGCGGCGGCGACGGCGTGGACGCCGACCGCGCGGTCGCGCGACAGACCGACCGGCTGGTCGAGGAGTACCGGCCCGATTCGGCCGTCGTCGTGACCGACAGCGCCGAGGACGAGCGGCTGGTCCCCATCGTCGAGTCACGTATCCGCGTCGACGCGGTCGACCGCGTGGTCGTCCGTCAGAGCCACGACATCGAGTCCACCTACTACGTCCTCAAGCAGTTCCTGGCCGACGAGGAACTGCGGGCGACGGTTCTGGTGCCTATCGGAGCGGCCCTGCTGGCGTTCCCCGTCCTGCTGTTGCTGGCGGACTCGCTGACGGTCGCGGTGTCGGCCATCGCCGCCGTCATCGGCGTGTTCCTCCTCTACAAGGGGCTGGGTGTCGACGACTGGCTGGCCGCGCTTCCGGGCGCCGTCCGCGACGCCTTCTACTCCGGACAGGTGTCGCTCGTCACCTACGTCGTCGGCGCGGGCCTGGCGATGGTCGGCCTGTTCGCCGGCGCCATCGACGTGTCGAACACGGCGGCGAGTCCGGTCATCCTCGGGATGCGGTTCGTCTTCGCGGCGGTGCCGTGGCTGGCGCTGGCCGCCCTCACCGCCTCGACCGGGCGGCTCATCGACGAGTTCCTCGCCGAGGAGCAGGTCCCGAACGCCTTCCTGAACCTCCCCTTCGGTGTGGTCGCGGTCGGACTCGTCGTCCGTGGGTTCTCGGCGTACTTCCTCGAACGGGCGGGCGAGATCCCGTCGGTGATGGTCCCAGCGACCGAACTGGGCCCCGTCTCCGTGGAGGGGTTCACCGTCACCGTCTGGACTCGGCTGGCCGTGTTCGTGCTGCTCGGTATCGCCATCAGCCTCGGCGGTGTCCGATTCACCTCCTACATCACCACCGAGGAGGGCGTCGAGGAGGAGTTCCCGGAGTCGTGAGTCGCCGCGCGCCACCACCGCGAGAGCGGTGTGGCTAAACCGGTCGCCTCGCTACCGCTGGTATGACCGACGCGGCTGACGCCGACGCGCTCCCCACGGACCGGCCCTGGGTGAGCCTCTTCTCCGGCGGCAAGGACTCCTCGTGGGCGCTCTACCGGGCCCTGGAGGCGGGGCTCCCGGTCGAGCGACTGGTGACCGTCCATCCGGAGGGGGACTCCTACATGTACCACACGCCTGCGACGGACCTGACGGCGCTGGCCGCCCAGAGCATCGGCATCGACCTCGTCGACGTCTATCCGGAGGACTTCGCAGCCGCCGAGGCGACCGACTCGGGGGCCCAGGGCGACCGTGAACTGGAACCCCTGGAGCGTGCACTCGAGGACCTGCGTGACGACCTCGGTAGCCTGGGCGGCGTCACCGCCGGCGCCGTCGAGAGCGAGTACCAGACCTCCCGCATCCGGTCGATGGCGGACCGTCTCGGCTGTGCGGTGTTCGCGCCGCTGTGGCAGGAGGACCCCCGCGAGCTGGCCGACGCCATGCTCGACGCCGGGTTCGACATCCGCATCGTGCAGGTGGCTGCGGGTGGCCTCGACGAATCGTGGCTCGGCCGGCGGCTCGACGAGGCGGCGCTCGAAGACCTCGAACGACTCCACGAGGAGTACGGCGTCCACATCCTCGGCGAGGGCGGGGAGTTCGAGACGTTCGTCGTCGACGGGCCGCACATGGCCCGGCGCATCAGCCTCGAGTTCGAGAGGGTGTGGGAGGGAACGCGGGGACATATCCGGGTCACGGACGCGACGCTGGAGTGAGGAACCGGCCGGGACATCGCGAGGACGGCAGTAGAGCGAGAGGGCAGGAGCGAAGCGTGCCCGTGCGTCACTCCCCGTTCGTCAGATGGGTGTGTGCACCCACGAGCGCGCCCGCGAGGTCGATGTTCTCGACGTGGGTCTCCTCGTCGATGATGGAGTCGTGGATCTCGCAGTCCTCGACGTGCGCGTTCGGGAAGACCAGCGACCGCTCCAGCGTCGCGTCCTCGACGTGGGCGCCCGACATGATGTGGACGTTCTCGCCGACCTCCGTGTCGACGACGGTGGCGTCCTCGGCGACGACGCTGTCGCCGTCCAGATACCACGCGACCGTCTCCAGATAGGACTCGGGGGTGCCGATGTCGAACCAGGCGCCGTCGAAGACGAAGGCGTCGACCTCGGTCCGCTCCTGGAGCCACTGGAGGTACCAGCCCGGTTCGTCGGGGTTGTTGCCGCTCTCGAGGTACTCCTCGAACCGGAGCTGGTCGCGGGGGAACGCGTAGCAGGCGATGGAGACGAGCGTGCTCTTGGGGTCGTCGGGCTTCTCCTGGAAGTCGACGACGCGGTCACCGTCGAGTTCGACGAGGCCGTACGAGCGCGCCTTCTCGCGCGAGCCGACATCGTAGGCCGCCAGCGACGGGGCCCCCTTCGCCTGGAAGAAGTCGATGAACTCGCTGAGGTCGAAGTCGACGAGGTTGTCGCCCGCCACGACGAGCAGGTCGTCGTCGATGCCCTCGCGGTCGACCAGCTGGCCCAGCGCCCCGACGACGCCGAACTTCTCGTCCTCCTCGGTGGTCTCCTCGACGGAGACGACGGGCTTCTCGAACTCGCTCTCGGCGAGGTGGTCGCGGAACTCGTCGGCGAACCGCTCGTTGGTCGAGACGTAGACATCGTCGATGCGGTCGTCGGACTCGAGCTCGCGGAAGATACGGTCGACGACGGTGGTCTCGCCGACCGGGAGGAACATCTTGGGTCGGTGTTTCGTGATGGGCCACAGGCGCGTCGCGTACCCACCAGCCAGGACGACAGCGTGCATACCGCGTGGCGTCGGTAGCCCCGTGCAAGTCAGTTTCCCTTCCCGACCCGCAGCGTGGAACGCGCCAGGGGGAAGGGATTTGCCACCCGGCCGACGACCTCCCGGCATGCAGGGCGTCGACGAACCAACCACTCGGGAGCGGATCGCGGACCACCTCCGGTCGGAGGCACTCCGGGCCAGCGCCATCGCCAGCGAGTTCGACATCACCACAGACCAGGCCCTCTCGCACGTCCGGCACATCGCCAGGTCGCTCGACGCAGCCGACGAGCAGTTGCTGGTCGCCCCGCCGGAGTGTCTCGATTGCGGGTTCTCCGCCTTCGACGACCCCGTGAACCGTCCCTCGCGGTGTCCGGACTGCAAGTCCGAGGCCGTCGAGGAGCCGGCGTTCCGCGTCGACTAGCTCCCCCGGCCGCCGATGGCCCGCTCCAGCCGGTGTCGAAGCTCGGCCGGCCCCTCGTCGGTCACCGTGATGCCGATGGAGAGTTCGTAGGCGCCCGTCGCCTCGTACACCACGTCCGTGTCCATATCCACGCGGAGGTGGAGTCGCAGGTCGGCCACCGTCGGGACGGCGACGACGGTCAGTCGCCGGACGCTCCCGACGAAGCTGCCGGACCGGGGATGGCAGTCGAACTGCTGGACGACCGGGTGGTCCCCGTCGACACCCGGGGCGGCGACCCGCTCGCCCTCGCCGGCCAGTGGGACGGCACGGTGAGGGACGAACCCCAGTTCTGCGAGTTCCTGCAGTGCCAGCCGGAGGCGCTCGCCCGGTTCGACGTGGAGGGCGTCCTCCGCGTGCGAGTCGACGCCCCAGTCGATGGCGAGGTCCGTATCGACCCATACCTCCGTCCCGTGCCGGGTGATGGGCGTCCACGGGGGGATGTCGACCGACGTCTCGAGCAGGCGGTCGGTCTCCGGTGTGACCTCGAGGTCCTCGGCCAGCGTCGTACGTGACACCTCGACCACGCGTTCCCCGTTTCCGGTCTCGGCCCGCGTGAGAAGGCCGACCACCAGTTCCTGGGCGTGTTGGCGGTCGCGCCCTCCCTCGATCTCGACACGGACGGTCACCGAATCCCCGGCCGTCACGCGGGTCGTCGGGAACACGGTGTCGACGGTCGCGTTCCCGATCCCGAGTCGCGAGAGCAACCCCATAGCCGGGTATTCAGGGCGGTGATGCATGAGCGTTTCCGCGCGCCGGGCGCGGCGAGGAGAGCCCTCAGGAACCAGTGAAGTCGATGCGGCCGCCCGGGGCGCCGGATGAGAGGTCACGGTCCCCGTCCGGCCCCGTCGAGTCGAACTCGTAGCGGTCGTCGGTCAGGTAGACGCCGCCGTCGTGGACCGTCACGTCCACCTCGTCGAGGACGGCACCCTCGCAGGGACCGTGCGTGCAGACGCCGTCGTCCAGCCGGAAGGTCGCGGCGTGCTTGTTGCACCACAGCTCGCCGTCGCGGACCCGGGCGCCACTGCCCTTGTCCAGACGCACGTCGGTCCAGTGCTGGCAGTAGTTCTTCCAGCAGGCGATGCCGGTGTCCTCGTCCACCGGGGCCGTGCCCCCCACCTCGGCGTCGCTCGACGGCGCGTCGCCACCGAACCGGACGAGCAGCGCCTCCCCGGTGTCGAACCCGTCACGGTAGGTGAAGAGGAAGGTCCCTGCCTCGGGAACGTCCTCCACGTCGCAGATCCGCTGGTCGTCGCTGACCTCCATCCTGCCCCGGCCTTGGCGGGCAGGCGATTCAACGCTTGCGATGGCAGGAGCCGGCGCGGCCGGCCGTATTCAGTTCGAACAGCGACCGCTTTCGAACTGAATCACGAATAGCAGCGCTCTTCGACGCGCTCATCGTAGAGCCGCTGGAGAAGTGACGTAATCGGCCCACCACCGACATCGATGCCGTCGATGGTGGCGACCGGGCGGAGTTCCCACGTACGGTTGGTGAGGAACGCCTCGTCGGCGCCGCGCACCGTGTCGAGGTCGTAGTGGCCCCGTTCAACGGGGAACGCCTCCGGGTCGGCCAGTTCGAGAACCACCTGGCGGGTGATACCGGGCAGCAGGTCGCCGGGTTCGGGCGTCTTCAGGGTGCCGTCGTCGACGAAGAAGAGGTTGCTCGTGGCGCCCTCCGCGACGTTCCCGTTGAAGTCGCGCATGAGCGCCTCGTCCGGGGCGTACGTGTCGCTGGTCGCGCGGCGGAGTTCCAGCCGGGCGAGCGTGCCGTTGAGGTAGTTGTGCGTCTTCGCGTCCGCCGGCAGCGCGGCGTCGGGGATGCGGCGGGTCCGCACCGTCTGCACGACCGCGGGGTCGTCCCAGACCGGTTCCCCACCGTGGTCGGGCAGACCGCCGCGCGGGAGCGGCTGGGCGACCACGACGACCGTCGGTTCGAGTTCCGATTCGGGCGGCGGGGTGAGTTTGCCCTGTGTCGGGCCGCGGGTGACCGAGACGCGGACGTACGCGTCGTCGAACGCGTTCTCGTCGATGGTGTCGGCCACCCGGACCGCGAGGTCGTCGGGGACGGCCGCGGCCATCCCGAGCGTCTCGCAGGTCCGTTCCAGCCGCGCCAGGTGGCGGTCCCAGTCGAGGATCTCGCCGCCGTAGGCCCGCATCGTCTCGAACGCCGCGTCGCCGTAGCGGAACCCTCTGTCCTCGACCGAGACCCGGGCCGACCCGCGGGGGACCAGCCGCCCGTTCACGTGGTAGATGCGCTCGCCGTTCCCGCCCGTATCCGTCATCGTGTCGGCGAACGGGCGGGGGGCGCTTCGCTCTTGTCGTGTCGAACCGATGGGCTCCGACGGTCGGCCACCGGTCGCGCGCGCCACGCCAACACTCATGTCCCGTCCGGCCCTTTCGGTGGGCATGGAGATCGAGCTCCGGTTCTTCGCGACGTTCCGGCAGGCCGTCGGGTCGAAGACCATCGAACGCGAGTTCGACGACGGTGCCGACGTCGGGACGGTGCTCCGGGCGCTCGAGGCCGAGTTCGACGGACTCGAGGGTGAGATACTGGACGACGCGGGCGAGTTACGGCCACAGCTCTCCGTCCTGAAGAACGGCCGCGAGGTCGTCCACATGGACGGGCTGGCGACGCCACTCGAGGACGGGGACGCGGTCTCGGTCTTCCCGCCGGTCGCCGGGGGGGCCGAGGGGTCCACCGAGGGCGAGCGCGAGCGCGTCACCCGGGAGAAGGCGTTCCGTGGTGTCTCCGAGCGGCTCGTGCGTCACTATCTCGTCAACCTCGGCGGCGAGGAGGTCGACGAGCACGTCGTCACGGGACCGGACTGGCGGGTCGAGACCAGCGCCGAGAAGGTCAACGTCGCGGGGTCGATGACGCTGACGGAGGTGACGGTCACGTTCGAGGGGCCGCCGGAGACGCTGGACCCGCTGATGGAGAAGTTCGGCCGGAAGGCCATGCGCGCCGGCGGCTGACCATGGCCGGCGACGGCGACCCGATGGACGGGCAGGTCCTGCTGCTGGCGGCGGCGAAGGCGAGCGTGAGCCCACAGCGACTCCCGGACCTCGTCGACCTCGCGCAGGCCCACCTCACCGACCGGCTCGCCGAGTACCAGCGCGCGTACGAGGTGGCCTTCGACGAGGGGGACCGCGTCGGCTTCTTCGTCGAGGCCGACCACTGGGACGAGCTCGGCGGGCGACTCGGCTTCACCGAGCAGGAGGCGGACGCGCTCCGCCGGGTCCACGGCGCGCAGCTCCGCCGCATCGGGACCGACACCGACCGGCGCGACGAGTTCGAGGCGGCACTCGACATCCGGGAGGCCGTCGTCATCGGCCGCTGAGCGCCACGGACGGTCAGCCGCGTACCGAGGCCGGCCCAGGCGATCAGGTGAGGGCCTGTTCCTTCGCCACACGCGCTGTGACAGGGCAGACCACGCCGTACGCTCCCCGACCCGCGGGCTTTTTGCCCCTGGGTAGCCGAACGGAACCGTATGGATATCTCGGTCGTGATACCCACCCTGAACGGGCGGGAGCGGTTGGCGGCCTGTCTCGACTCGCTCGTCGAGCGAGCGCCGGATGTCGAGACGGTGGTCGCCAACGGTCCTTCGGCGGACGGGACCAGCGGGATGGTCCGCGACCGGGACGACGTGGACGTGCTCGTCGAACTGGACGAGCGGAACGTGAACGTCGCGCGCAACGCCGGCGCGGCGCGTGCGAGCGGCGACATCATCGCCTTCCTCGGCGACGAGCTCGTGGTCGCGGAGGGCTGGCTGGATGCGCTCCGCGACCGGATGCCCGGCGGCGACGCCGACCCCGAGACGGGGGCGGGAAAGCAGGTGGCGACCGACGGCGGCGCCGAGATCGACGAGCACAGCGAAAGCGACGGTGACGAGAAGAGCGAGGCCGGAGCGGACGAACGCCCGGTCGGGGCCTTCTCCGGCCCGACGAACCGGCAGCTCCGGGCGGGACTCGCCACGGAGGAGGTCGAGACACGCCGCATAAAGGGTCGGTCGGTCACCTACGTCAACCCGCGCAACGTCGCGTTCACCCAGGCGGCGCTGAACGAGATCGACGGGTTCGACGAGTACCTCGAGGTCGGGGGCGCACGGGACGCGGCCCATCGGCTGGCCGCGACGGGGTACGAGGTCGACTGGCGGTCGGAGATGGCGGTCCGGTTCGACCCCGAGCACGGCCCGTCGACCCGGGCCGACGGCGGCGAGGAGGCCGAGTGGCGCTGGCGCTACCGGTCGCTGGCCTACCGGCTCGCGAAGAACTACGGCCCGCGACCGACCGTCGCGTACCGGGTCTGCCGGCACGCGCTCGGCGACGCGTGGACCGGGCTCCGCGAGGTCGGCCGCGGCGAGGGACGCCCCTCCGTCTGGCTCGGGAACGGCCGTGATGTCGCCCTGGGCACGGGGCGCGGGCTGGCCGACGGCATCCGGGCGCGCTACCGCGACCGCGACCCCCGGCGGAACCCCAACGGGCTCTCCTCGCGGACCAACCGGGCGGTCACCGTCTTCGACCGGCGCGGGTAGACGCCAGGGTGTCAGGGCGCCAGCGACGGCACCACCCGCGAGGGGTTGGCGTCGAACGCCCGGCGCATCGTATCCTCGGGAACCGAACAGGTCAGGAGTGTCATCACAGCCACGTTGGGGTGTGCCTCGCCGGCGCGGCTGGCGAACAGCACGCGGTCGGGATGCTCGCGGAGGGCACGCTCGAGCAGCGCCCGTGTCCGGACGGTTCCCGTATCGAGGTGGAGGTCGTCGTGACGGTCCAGCAGGTCGACGGCGGTCGCGAACAGTTCGTGGGTCCCCGGGTCGCCACCGACCCCGCCGAGAACGACGGGGAACCCGCGGCCACAGAGGTCAGCCACCCGCGAGGGCGGGAACCCGTGCCCCGCCGTCACCAGCACGGGGAGACCCACGTCACCGAGCGCGTCGAGCGTCTCGCGGGTCGGCAGGCCGTCCAGGGCCGGGTCCAGAGCGAAGCCGTGGAACCGGTCGTCGTACCCGTACTGGGCGACGGATTCGGCATCCGGATGATCGCCGGGGTGGGAGCGCTCGCCGGCCGGGGCGCCCGGCACGCGCGGGCCGGAGAGTCGGGCGAAGGGGACGAACGGGCGGTCGACCGAGCGGCGGGCGACGGCATTGTTGGCCGCGAGGTAGCCACCCTCGCTCGGCCGGGCGGGGGGCGTGACGACGGCCCGCACCACGCCCGCCTGCCGGAGTTCGCGCTCCAGCCGGTCGGGGACGACCGCACGCCCCCGGGACCCGCCCCGCTCGCCGGGCAGCGTCGCCCCGACGTCGACGACCCTGAACCCGTGCTCCAGTTCGAGCATACCGGTAGGTCGGAACGGGCCCGCAAAACCGTTCCCCCGACATCGGTCCGCGACAGTCGTGCCCGCGTCCGGACCGCCCGCGCGCCGGTTCGGCGCCGACACCGGTACGCGGCCGGCGGGCGGACGGCGGTCGTGATGGGAGAAACCCGGTGATCCGATCGCAGACCTGCCATATCGAATACACTAGACTGGAACCGACCCGGCCCGCGCCGGCCAGAGACATAAGTGGCCCTCCAATCACGGGGGGATACGTCGGTTATCGGTTCCGGCAACTTATGTCACCCGAGTTTGTATAAGGGGCCCTTAGTCACATAGCAGTGTACGTATTGTTTTGTCACACATATAGCGAGGCTTTACGGAAAGGTACGGGCCAGTACAGGTATGAGCACGACGCCGGAGGAGCAGACAGCCGAGTCGCCGCTGACAGACCCCGAGTTCCGCGAGCGGCTGCGCGAACTCCCGCCGAGCGCCAAACTGGTCGCGAAGGTGCTGGAGGATGCCTCGCCGCTCTCGCAGGGGCAGCTCGCCGAGGAGTCGCTCCTCCCCGACCGCACCGTGCGCTACGCGCTGAACCGGCTGGAGGAGGAGGACCTCGTCGGGTCGCGCTACTCCTTCCACGACGCCCGCAAGCAGGTCTACTTCCTCACCGAGTAACGCCGGCGTCCACCGCCCACGCTTTTCCGCCCCGCACCCGACCTGTGGGTATGGACTGTACCCGCGTCTCCCTCTCGGTCGCCACCCGCGCGCCCACGGGGCAGACCGCCGCCTACGTCCTCGGGAGCGACGGCGCCCTCCTGGTCGACCCGGCCGCCGTGACCGACACACTGGACGAGACCCTCGCCGAGCGGACCGTCGACCACATCGCCGTGACACACCACCACCCGGACCACGTGGGCGCGGTCGAGCGGTACGCGGCCGCCCACGACGCGACGGTCTGGTGCCGGTACGGCCGCGCGGCCGACTTCGAGACCGCGACCGGCGTGGAACCGGACCGGACGTTCGTCGACGGGACGACCATCCCCACCGCCGACGGCGACGTGACCGTCGTCGACACGCCGGGCCACGCGCCCGAGCACGTCGGCTTCCGGTTCACGGACGACGACGCCGGTGGCACCCCCGCGTATCTCGTCGGTGACCTCGCGGTCGCCGCGGGGAGTGTCGTCGTCGGGGCACCACAGGGGGATATGCGTGCCTACGTGGCCTCACTCCGCCGGCTCTGGGCCCGGAACCCGGAGACGCTCTATCCGGCTCACGGTCCGGTCATCGCGGACCCCCGCGAGACCTGTGCCCGCCTCATCGCCCATCGGCGCGACCGCGAGGACCGCGTCCGCGACGCCGTCCACGGCGGCGCCCGGACCGTCGGCGACATCACGGACGCCGCCTACGAGAAGGACCTCTCCGGGGTGCGCGACATGGCCGAGGCGACCGTCATCGCCCACCTGGAGAAACTCGCCGTCGAGGGACAGGTCTGCTGGGACGGGGCCGAAGCGACGCCTGCGTGATCGGAACACAGCGATTATCGCCCAATACCCCTCTCCGATAGTGAAATCGAACCACAATTGAGAAACGGATCCGAGACACCCACCATGTCACGATTTCCCACCACACAACGATTATACAGCCGCCTCCGGTAGCACCGGTCGATGTCGACACTCGTCTCGCTCGTCGCCGGTGTCGCCTTCGGGCTGGCGCTGGCGGCCCCACCGGGACCGATGAACGCCGTCATCGCCGAGGAGTCCGTTCTCCGGGGCTGGCTCTCCGGATTCCTGGCCGGGCTCGGGGCCGCCACGGCCGACTTCATCTTCTTCCTGCTCGCGGTCGCCGGCGTCGTGACCTTCGTGCGCCAGTCCGCGCTCGTGACGGGGGTGATGGTCGGTCTCGGCGGTATCCTGATGCTCTACTTCGCCTACGGGGCCGTCGCGGATGTCCGCGAGACGTTCACCGACGCCGACGCCGCGCTCGACGAGTCGAGTCGGGGGTTCCGGAAGGCGTTCGTGCTGGCGCTCACCAACCCCTACCAGATCGTCTTCTGGCTCACGGTCGGCGTCGGGCTTCTCGAACCCGGCACCCTGGACGCACTCGCGCCGCTCTCGGAGGCCCTGTCCGGGCTCCTGGTCGTCGAGACGGGGTCGCCCGCGCTGCTCGTCGGCCTGTTCGTCGGTATCGGGGTCTGGGTAACGGGCTTCCCGGCCGCGCTCGTGGGCGCCCAGCGCCGGGTCGACCGACTCGCCCCGGCCGTGGCTGGACTGAGTGCGCTGGTGCTGACCGGCTTCGGCGTCTTCTATCTCGTCCGGGCGGTCGAGACGCTGTCTGCGGTCTGAGTCCCGCGCCGCGGAATCGATTCCGGTTATCCAGACTCGTCCGTGGTGGGCGAGTCCATGTCGGCGATCTCGCCCTCCAGCCACTCCTTGAACCAGCGGACGCGTTTGAGCCGCTGGTGGGCGATGCTCTCGGCGGTGTCCGAGCGGACGCGCTGGGCGGCGTCCTCGCCGCGCTCCAGCACCCGACCCACCATCTCGTTGGCGTCCATGTGGGTGCGAGACTCGTAGCCCATCCGGAGCAGCATCAGGGCGGTACCGTTCGCGCCCACCTTGTCGAGCAGGTCGGCCTCCATCAGGCAGCGTGACTCCAGGGTCACGTCGTCGAGGTCGCCCTGGTAGGAGTGCTCGCGCACCGCGCGGCAGACCGCATCGACGAACGACTCCGGGTAGTCGCCGTGCGTATCGAGGTACTCCCGGGCGACGCGGGCGCCCTCCTCGGCGTGGACGTCCTGGTCGGCCTCCAGCTTCGAGATGTCGTGGAACAGGGCGGCCACCCGCGTCACGTCAACGTTGGCACCCTCCTCCCGGGCGATGTCGGCCGCCAGCTCGGTCACGTTGAGGATGTGGTTGAACCGGTACTCCGCGCTGTGCCACGGGTACCAGCGCATCCGCCCGCCCTCCTCCTCGTTCTCGACCGAGGCCGCGAGGTAGTCGTGGACGAACCCCTTCATCGCCTCGAACTCCGCGTCGGTGACGGGCGACTCCTTTATCTCAACGCCCATCGACCCACCTCCGGGACGGCGTTGCCGCACGAACGTCAGTCATGTTACGTAACTAAAGGTGGTTTCCAGTCTTAGGGATTATGGTACCGACCGCAGCAGGAAATCAACCACTGGCTGCATCTACAGCCCGATATCAGCCGGTTCGGCGCTCACGGAAGGTCGGTAGCCACCGGTCGGCTTTTACTGGCGGTTGACACCATCCAGCGGGGCGACACCGGCGACGGGGCGGCGGTACGGTGAGGGTTCTGTCGTGCGGTGGCGGTACGGTAACGCGGGGACAGTTCCGTGGTACGGTGGCCGTGCGGTGGCGCGATGGCGGCACGGTGGCGACAGGGCAGGAGCGACAAGGTCCTGGCCCGGGGTGGCGGGCGGCGGGCGCCAGGTGGACGAACTTCGAGTTCACCGCGCCAGCGAGGTGGTTTTATGCCGGGGCCCACCGTCATCGCCACGTATGCAGGTTCGAGAAGCGACACCGGCGGACGAGTCGGCGATTCGCTCTATCGCGAAGCGGTCGATGGAGGCGTCCTACTCCCTCTCCCCCGGAGCGATCGAGGAGGCCATCGAACGCTGGTACTCCAGCGAGACGTTCACCGAGAAACTCCAGGACGACGACGTGCTGTTCCTCGTGGTCGACGACGGCGTCGAGCTGGTCGCGTTCTCCGAGAGCGAGCTGGTCGACGAACACGGGGACATCAACTGGCTCCACGTCGACCCGATGCACCGCGGCGAGAGCATCGGCGGGGAGCTGTTCCGCGAGACGCGGCGCGCGCTCCGCGAGCGTGGCGCGGAGACCATCCGCGGACGGGTCCTCTCGGACAACACGGAGGGCAACAAGTTCTACGAGCGCCAGGGCCTGGTCAAGAGCGGCGAGGGCCGGGTCGAACTCGACGGCCCCACGTTCGTCGAGAACGTCTACACGGACGCCGAAACCGAGGACCTCGAGGCCACGACGGCCTCCACCGGTGACGAGGTCTACATCGACCACCTCGACACGGACCGGGGCTCGAAGGGCGCGTTCCACACCGTCTACACGGACGAGGACCGCGAGAACAAGTGGGGCTACTACTGCGGGAACTGCGAGACGTTCATCACGTCGATGGACACGATGGGCCGGATGGAGTGCGACGAGTGCGGGAACCAGCGCAAGCCCACGCGCTGGGACGCCGCGTACATGTAGCCCGACCGGGACGTTCGCTCAATCGAGATACTGCTCTTCCCAGTCACGCCGGGCGTCGATCTCCCTGCGACCGCGACGTGTCAGCGTGTAGTAGTTCGTTCGCCGGTCGTGCTGGCCCTTCTCGACGAGGCCCTTCTCGACCAGCGTGTCGAGGTTCGGATACAGCCGGCCGTGGTGGATCTCCTTCTCGTAGTAGTCCTCCAGCTCCTCCTTGATGGCGAGGCCGTGTGGTTCGTCGCGCCCCGCGATGACGTACAACAGGTCCCGCTGGAAGCCGGTCAGGTCGTACATGGACAGATACCTGCTGGGGACTTACTGTCGGTATCGAATAAGTATATCGCTTTCATCATGTCACTCCCCCAATCTGTGCGGACGGGGTACCCGCGCCGACGTAGGCGTCGTACAGGGCGTACGGTGACATCTCCGATCGCCACGAACCCCGATTCCACCAGAAGGTAGCGGTACGCCTCCGAAGTTTGACCTGTCGTGGATACCAGAGAGCGGCGGTACTGTCGCTCGTCGAGTGGTTCTCGGAAAGGAAAGCAAGGGCCGACCGGATGAAAAGGCCGGTCGGCCGTTGCCGCCCTGAATTGGTCCCCGCTGACGCTTCGGCCCTCCAAGCGAAGCGTCACCCGATACGAGTCGCCGTTTCTACTTAAGCCTACCGACCGAGGGAGACGCCTCACCGTCCGTTCAGATGTACTCCTCCTCGAGCACCCAGCCCAGGGCTCGCTTGTAGTAGGTGAACATCTGTCGGACCCCCTCGTGGTTCATCTCCTCGTCGTCGAGCTCGGCCTTCAGGAACTCGTACTGCTCGCGGATCTCGTCTTCGTCACGCATAGCCGCGCGTACGGGTGCCCGCCGGAAGAACCTGACCGTCGGGGCGGTCGCTGCCGGACAGCGGGCCATCGGTGCCGTCCCTCGGCCCAGCGCACGCCACCGGTGGGGGCGGTCGCACCGACCCGCGGGGGTTCAAGTGTCGGGACCCCAACCCCGCGGTATGGACGAGTTCGACGTCGAGGAACACGCGGACCCGGAGCTCGAGGACCCCGTACTGGTCGAGGGGCTGCCCGGAGTCGGGCACGTGGGCAAGCTCGTGGCCGAACACCTGCTCGAGGAGTTCGAGGACGCGGAGCTGGTCCGGCGGGTCTACTCGGAGCACTTCCCGCCGCAGGTCGCCGTCGACGACGACGGGACCACGACGATGGCCTCCGCGGAGTTCCACGCTGTCCGGACCGACGGCGCGGACATCCTCCTCCTGTCGGGCGACCACCAGGCCACCGATGCTCCCGGTCACTACCGCCTGACCGACTGCTTCCTCGACGTGGCCGAGGCGTTCGGCGTCGAGCGCGCCTTCGCGCTGGGTGGGGTGCCGACGGGCGAACTCATCGAGGAGTACGCCGTCGTCGGCGCGGCCACGGACGACGAGCAGGTCGAGGAGCTCGAAGCCGCGGGTGTGGAGTTCCGCGAGGACGAACCCGCCGGCGGCATCGTCGGTGTCTCGGGGCTGTTGCTCGGTCTCGGGGAGCGCCGCGACATTCCCACAGCCTGTCTGATGGGCGAGACATCGGGCTATCTGGTCGACCCCAAGAGCTCCCGCGCGGTGCTGGAGGTGCTACAGGAGGTCGTCGGCTTCGAGGTGGGCTACGCGTCGCTGGAGGACCGCGCCGAGGAGATGGAGGAGGTCATCAAGAAGATCCAGGAGATGGAGCAGGGCCCCCAGACCCCCAGCGACGAGGACCTGCGCTACATCGGTTGAGGCGGACGGAGCCGCTCGGTCCCCGTCCCGCGGTGTCGTCCGGGGCGCGGTGTCGCCCGTGGTTCAGTCGTCCGTGAAGCCCCGGGTTCCGGTCAGCGTGGACCCGGCGTCCGACCCATCGCTCGACTCGGCGGGCGCGCTGCCACTCGGGTCGCCACCGACAACGTAGAGCGTGTTCTGCCCACCGAACTCCGTGCCGCCGGCCGCGGCCGGACCGAAGGTGGCCTGTCCGTTGGTGTCGGGCACCTCGACGAAGTAGCGGAGCGTCACCGGGTCGTCCGTCTCGGGGTCGACCGGACCGACCGTGCCGAGGTCGACAGTGGCGCCGTTCTTCGTGCCGGCACCGCCCGCCTTCTCCCAGTCGGCCGACGGCAGCGAGTCGGTCACCGTCACCTCCTCGGAGAGCTCGGTGATGGTGAGTTCGACCTGATGCGTGTCGCCCGGCGTGTAGGGGTTGTTCGCACTGCCACGGGAGCCGGAGACGGTCGGACCGTCCGACCCACCGGAGCCACCCGAGCCGCCGGAGCCGGACCCGGTGTCCCACGAGTCGCCACGGCCGAAGCGGATCTCCTCGCGGGTCTCCTCGTCCCCGACGGTGCGCACCTGCTGGAAGCCCAGCGCGGAGGTGAACACGAGGTAGCCGAGGAACGAGACGGTGTAGTCGAGCAGGCCGAACGGGTGGAGGTTGGCCTGGCTCGCCGGCGGCAGCAGTGACCCGATGACATGGATGCCCGTCCCGTCCTGCGGGCCACGGGTGAGCGAGCCCGTCGCGACAGCCCCGTCGATGTTGCCGGCGACCGACGCGGTGGCCGGCCCGCTCGTGAAGGCACTCTCGGAGACGAGATGGCTCGGCGCCTGCCCCGCGACGTTGTAGCCCAGCGGCGCGACCTTCCAGAGCTGGTTCTGGATGGGACGCACGTCCGTCATCAGCGGGTGGTCGAGGTTCTTGCTCGTGTAGCGGGCCACGTCCTGCGTGGTGCTGGTGAACGGGTCCGAGCCGAACTGCTCGGCCCCGACGAGGTCGTTCTCGAGCTCGCCGAGCAGGTTGACACCCGTGTCCGTCAGGACGAGGTTGTTGCCGGCATCGACGAACGCGTCGAGCGCGTCGAAGTAGTCCGGATCGGCCGCCCCGGTACCGACGCGGTTGGCCGCGTCGATGTAGTCGTGGATGACGACCGCGTGGTCGTGGTCCGAGAGCGCGTCCTCGGTCGCAACCGCGTCGACGGAGACGAGCTCGACCGAGCCGGCGTCCTCGACGGCGGCGTCGTAGTCGGCGGCGAACCGGAACGGCGTGACCTCGTACTCGCGCTGCTCGTAGCCGAGCGCGTCCTTCGGGTCGGGGTTGGTCGAGTTCGACGACAGCGTGGCGAACTGCACGTCGACCTGCTTGGCGTCGACCAGGAGGTTCGACATGCGGACCGTCCACTCCCCGGGTTCGGGGTCGACGACGTCCCACTCGGGGAAGCCACAGCACTTCCCACCCACGCGCTTCTCCGTGATGCCCTCGAACTCCCGGACGACCTCGCCCGACGGCGAGACGAGTTCGAGGTCCATGATGGCGCTGTGTGAGTGCATGTGGACCTGCATGCTGTGCAGGTCGGCGGGGATCTCCTGGGAGACGGTAGCGATATCCGTCCCAGCGACCGTCGTCGAC
Source organism: Haloglomus halophilum (assembly GCF_024298885.1). GTDB lineage: Archaea > Halobacteriota > Halobacteria > Halobacteriales > Haloarculaceae > Haloglomus > Haloglomus halophilum. The sequence continues at coordinate 3,211,611 of NZ_CP101166.1, read as the reverse complement.
TGGCTGGTCCGGTCGCTGGTCGTGCCGCCCCCGCTGGTGCTGCCGGTGAACGACGCGGAGATGTCGTACTGCGCCGCGACGTTCGCGTACGTCTCGACGATGAACGTGTACTCCCCGGACTTCTCCAGCGGGACGTTGCTCATCGTCTCCGGGTTGCTCGCGGTGACGGCGCTCCCGACCTGCTTGCCGTCAGGGTCCTCGAGGAAGAACTCGAGGTCCTCGCCCGGCGGCGTCCAGCTCAGCTCGGCGTCGAGCGCGAACGGGTCGCCGTCGAGGTTCGACGTGTCGAACGGCTCCTCGACGGTTGTGGGCGCGACGCCCTCGCCGACGCCCGGCCCGATGGTACCCGAGGCCGAGAACGTGTCCACCTCGCCCGTCGAGGACGCGAAGTCCAGATCGTCGTCCGAGCGCGTGAGGGGGTCGCCCGCGGGGTCGAACTCGCCCTCGCTGTCGAAGAGGTCCGTCGGCGTGACGAACGCGACCGACTCGCCGTCCTCGTCGGTGTCCGTCTCCACCTTCGTATCGACGGTGGTGTCGAACTCGTCGTCCGTCGTGGGCGTGTCGGAGTTCTGGACGGCGAAGTTCGAGATGGTCCGGATGGCCTCACGATAGCCCAGCACCTCCATCCGCAGCAGTTCGGGGTTGTAGACGTTCCCGCCCGCCATGTGCGAGAACGACATCTCGAAGTCCAGCGTCGTCATGCCCAGCCCACCGAGGTCCTCGGGGTGGGCCATCCAGTCCAGCATGGCGCCGGAGACTGTGTAGCCGATGGTGTCGTAGATGGTCGCGTAGTCGAAGGCGTCGTCCGGGGGCGTGCCGCCGGCCAGCGGAATCGAGGGGTTGCCGAGCGCGTTCCGAAGTGGTTCGCTCAGGTCACCGGCGGTCTGCCACTCGACCAGCGCCTCGTCGAGGTTCTTCTTGATGACCTCGCACATCGCGTACACCTCGTGGGACTCCTCGAGGGTGTACTGGTCCTGCGAGATGAGCCCGAGCACGAAGTCCTCGAACAGCGGCCCGCCGTGGAGGTCCGCGCCGTAGTTGAGGTTCTCGTACGAGCGGAACTGCTGGACGATGGACACCGCGTCGGGAACCTTGTCGTGGATGTAGTCGGGTGCATCACGCGGCTCGGCGGGGTTGTGCGCGGTCGTGATGTAGCCGACCGTCGGGTACTGGCGGTTGGTGTCGAACACCTCGGCGTTGCCGCGCTCGAACAGCGGCGCGGCCGGAGCGCGGGGGAGCCCCGTCCCGGGACCGCCGAGCTGCCAGCCCGAGTCGTACTGCGGGTTCCGGACCGCCCAGCCGTCCGGGTTGGTGAAGCCGAAGATGAGGACGGCGTCCTCGAGCAGGTCCGGGAGGTCGCCCGCGTACTGGTCGCCGCGGGCGATGTTCTCGATGATGCGCGCGCCGGCCTCGGCACCGGCCCGCTCCAGCCCGTGTAGCGAACAGGAGAAGAACACCTTCTCCTTCTCCGCGAAGGACGCCTCGGAGGTGAAGTCGGTCACCTCGGCGAGGTACATCCCCTTCGGGTCGACGCGGTTGGTCGCGTTGTTCAGGTGGCCGGGTGACTGCCCGAAGCGCTTGATGCGGACCGTATCGGAGTAGCGGTCCTCCAGCTCGTGGAGGCCGTCCTTGAGCTGCTCGAAGCCGATCCAGTCGACGGCCCGCCGCGCCTCGGGGAAGACCCCGAACGGATAGTAGCCGATGCGCCAGAACGGGTTCGACCCCGGCGCGAACTGGAAGGAGTCGGCCTGCGGGAGTTCGGCCGCCGCCACCGCCGCCTCCGTGGCCGTCAGCCGCCCGTAGGCGGCCGGCTCGGGCTCGGTCGTCGTGACGGCGTTCGTGTCGAACGACTCCAGCACCGTCGGGTCGGTGCCGGACTCGAACCGGACCAGCGTCGGCACCGCGTGGTCCGCCGGCGTGTGGTTCTGGATGTACTCGTACTCCGCATCGAACGCGGGGGCGGACACACTCGCGGTGGCGTTGCCGGGCAGCGCGAGCGCCGCGCCCGTCGCCGCCGACAGCTTCACGAACGTCCGCCGGTCGATACCAGCGTCGTCGAACCGTCCATCGCTCCCGTCCTCGGATGTGTCGTCTCGTACCATTGTGGATGTGTGGACACCACGTACTCCGCGGTTGTCCGAGAGGGCGTTCCCGACGGGTAAACGGTTCTGACAGAACCGTCCAAACGGCCGACGGCGCGAGGGTCGCCGGCCTTCGTTCGTCCCCGGACACCCGGCCCGGTCCCGAGAGATACTTACTCCCACCACCCCTACGGGGCGTCGTGCCGAGCGAGGGTCTGTGGTTCGGGGTCCCGCGATGGATCGTCGTGGGACTGCTGCTCGGGTTCGCCGCGAGCTGTTGCGCCGCCGGGCTGTTCTACGTCGGAACACGCTGGTTCCCCGGCCGGGGCACCGGTGGTGGGTCTGGGTCGAACACGGACAGCGAACGCCGGACGGTCGAGATCCGCGAGTACCTCGACGCCATCGACGAGCCCTACGCCGAGAACCACCCCGTCGCCGGGACCAGCGTCGAGTTCTACCTTCCCGGCCGCGACGTGGCCATCACGTTCGACCCGCGGACGTTCTACCGCCTGGAGCGCACCGCGACCCACCCGGTGCTCGTCGAGCACGAGCTGCCGGGCATCCATCTGGGCTCGCGACTCCCGTTCGAGACGCCCGAGGTCGACCTCGGCCGCGACCCCGCAGAGCGGGACCTGAAGCCCTACGACGAGGCGTTCGCCGTCCTCGGGCTGCCGGAGGGCGCGAGCGAGTCCGAGGTCCGGGCGGCCTACCGCCGGAAGGTCAAGCAGGTCCACCCGGACCACGGCGGCGACGAGGACGAGTTCAAGCGCGTGCGCGAAGCGTACACGGCGGCCCGCGAGGCCGCAGCCACCGGGGAGGCCGCGTCGTGAACTCCCAGGTCGGAGGGGCCACACCGTGACCCGCGTCCCCATCACCGACGAGGTGCGCGAACAGCTCGCCGAGGCGCTGGCGTCCGAGGAGGTGGACCACCCACTCAATCGTGGTGCCGTCCAGTACGCGGCCTGGGAACTCGACCACGACGCGCTCGCGACGTTCGTCGGCGAAGCCGACGCGTCGACCTACTACGAGGCGCTCCGTCAGGTCGGCGTCGAGCCACGCGCGGGCGGCGAGAACGAGGGCGGGTACGACCCGGAACTGGACGGATAGCCCCCAACCGTCGCGGAGTGTATTGCTGACCAGACAGCCATATTAACTGCTAAATCGCTTCTGAAATAGCATAGTCGAGGATTCCGTAAGAAAGCCACCAGATACGGCAGCTGTCCATCTCGACCCCGGCCGCCGGGTCGCACCCGGGAACCCATCGCTGTCACCACCTTTTTCGCTCGCGCGCGAGTAGTCGCAGCCAATGTTGGACTCCGACACCTCGCTCGACGCGACGCTCGACCACACCATGATGCGGGTCGAGGACCTCGAAGAGTCGGTCGACTGGTACACGACCCATCTCGACTACGTGGAGGAGGGCCGGATGGAGGCCGACACGTTCACCAACGTCTTCCTCGCCCCCGAGGACCGCCACGACGAGGGCGCCGTCCTCGAACTCACCTACAACCACGACGACCGTACCTACGACTTCGGCGACGCCTGGGGCCACATCGCCGTCCGCGTCGAGGACGTCCACCAGGCTTACGAGGAACTGATGGACGGGGGCGTCGAGGACTACCGGGACCCGGAGTCCTGCGGGGGGCACTACGCCTTCGTGACGGACCCGGACGGCCACGAGATCGAGATCGTCGAGCGCGACCACGGCGCGCGCTGGTCCCTCGACCACACGATGCTCCGCGTCGAGGACGCCGACGCCGCCATCGGCTGGTACGCCCGGAAACTCGGCTACGAGATGCACCGTCGCGTCGAACTGGACGACTTCGCGCTCTACTTCATGCGGCCGGAGGGCGCCCCGGAGGAGGCGATGAGCGTCGAGCTCACCTACAACTACGACGGCCGCTCCTACGAGATGGGTGACGCGTGGGGCCACCTCGCCGTGCGGGCCGACGACCTGAACGACGCCTGGGAGACGCTGATGCTCCGGGACGCTGCGGACTATCGCGACCCCGAATCCTGCAACCAGATGTACGCCTTCACGAGGACCGACGACGGCCACGAGGTCGAGGTCGTCCGGCGCTGACGTTCGAGCGCGTTGCGCACCGCCGTCCGGCGCTATAGAATCCGTTTCCGCTCGCGAACACGCAACGTCCGTCTCCGGAGCCTGGGGTTCACCCTCTCTCGTGCGGGTCCGGAAAGGTTCCGACCATCGGATTCTCGTCGGCACCGTTCACCCCTCGATATACGCTGCGGGGCCTCACCTGCCCATGTATCAGATTGCCGACAACAGGAGAATGCTTTATTTCGTGTGCATATATCACACGCAATATGGTCCGGATCGCCGAGCGGGTACGGGGGAGCGGAGTGCTGGGGAACTGCCGCCGGATTTACGGCTGGCTGGGTATGGCTGCGAGCCCAGCCGTCCGCCGCCGCACTGCCACGATACTGCTCGCACTCGTCGTTCTGTCGAGCGGGTGTTCGATGCTGTCGGGGCCGCTCGCGTTCACCGCCTCGCCAGCCAGCGCCTGCGACGAGGCACTCTCGACGACGGGGTACACGAACGAACTGTCGCGCTGGGAGAACGTCTCCCGGACGCTGGAGGTCGGTGGGCAGTCCCGGAACGTCTCCTTCTCGAACTACGTGAACAGCTACGCCCGGGAGGGTCCGGACGGCGAGGGAGGGACCGAGTCGAAGGGCGGGTTCGCGGTGTTCACGACGCCACAGGCGGAGGCGGCGGGCCAGTCGCTGAACCCGGTCCGGACCTGGTCGCCCCGGGAGATGGTCGAGAACCTCGACTCGGGACTCGACGAGTACGGGTCACTGCAGGACCTCCAGCAGGAAGGGACCGACGAGGTGACCACGCTGGGGACGACGGCGACCCGAACGCGCTTCACCGCGACCGGGACCCAGGACGGTGATCCGGTCGACGTCTTCGTCGAGGTCGTGCGCGTCGAGCACGGCGGCGATCACGTCGTGCTGGGGAGCATCTACGAGCAGGCCAACACGGCCGAACGGTCCCGGCTGGACCGTCTCTACCGCTGCATCCAGCACGAGGGAACGAATCCGACGGTGACGGGAACGGCGTACCCGACACCCACGACCGAGTCGTCGCCCACGCCCGACGACCAGGAGGAGATCCCGACCGTGTCCATCGAGGAGCTGAACGAGGACCCCGAGCGGTGGACCGGCGAGCGGGTCCGCGTCCGGGGGGCGCTGCACAACAACCTCGTCGCGCAGGGCGAGGTCGACAACAGCGTGCTCGTCGAGAACTACAGCCGGGTCGCCCAGAACCGGGTGCTTCCGGCCGAGAGCACCCTGCTGCTCGACACGGCGGAGGTCCCATCGTCGGAGCGCGCGGAGTGGTCGGAGAGCTACCGCTTCGAGCTGGTCGGGCAGGTCGCGTCCAGTGAGGACGACGGCGAGGAGACACCCGAGGTCGAACTACAGATCGAGGAGTACGAGATTCTCGGTCCGAGCGACTACATCGAGTTCGTCGAGGTCCGCGAACGTATCGACCCCACGTACTTCCCCGACCTCGTGTACGACCGGGGGGAGTGCCGGTTCGCGGTCATCGTCACGGGAGGTGTCAACTCCGGGTCCAATTACCAGCGATACTGGAACGACGTCAGCTACACCTACAAGGCCATGAACGGCTCGTTCGGACTCCCGGACGACCAGATATTCGTCCATTACTACCGAGGAACCGGAACTGGGCACGCGACCACGGTCAACGGTCGTTCGATAGTGGACGGCAACGCCACGGAGTCTGCCATCAACACCTCGTTCGACCGGCTCGAATCACGGATCGAGGACTGTGGCGTGGAATCCCAGGTGATGCTGTTCACCACCAATCACGGGACCGACAGCGACCCCGAGGGGCTGAATCTGGTCGGCTGGTATGGTGACGACGCCAGGCTGACCCCGAGGGAGCTCCGGAGCAAGTTCGAGCGCCTCGAACGTGCAGGACTCGACGAGGCGTACGTGAACATGATGCAGTGCTACGCTGGGCAGTTCCTGAACGCCCGGAGCGACCAGCCGAACGTCGACCTCATGCAGCAGGGTGGGACGAGCGACCCGGTCGTGACCGCTATCTCGACGGCCAGCCCGAACGACGAGGTGTCCTACGGGACCACCGGTCAGAACGGCGTCGAACCGTTCGGGTATCACTTCGTGGCCGCGCTCGCCGGCACCTACCCCAACGGCACCAGCGTTCCGAGTGCCCAGGTCGATACGGACAACGACGGCGAGATCAGCTGGCACGAGGCCCACGAGTACGCGGTGGCCCACGACAGGTACGTGTCCGGTGTGAGGGCCGGCGGGAACTTCTATCAGGAGAACCCGCAGTTCGCCGGGTCGAAGACGGAAGGCCCCGGCTGACCACCGCTCCGGCGCCGCTACGACTTCGGGGCCCCGAGAACACGCTCGGAGACCACCACCTGCGGACTATCGCGACCCCGAATCCTGCAACCAGATGTACGCCTTCACGAGGACCGACGACGGCCACGAGGTCGAGGTCGTCCGGCGGTAGTGCCGCGACGCGCGGCCCGTTCGCCGCACGCGCCGGCAGACGACGGGTCGTCGTCAGCCGTCGGCACGCCGGACCAGCAGGGCGGCGCCGACCAGCACGACCAGTGCCACCACGGCGCCGAAGCCCGGCCCCGAGCCGGCGGTCGGGGTCCGGACCCCGGTTCCGGGGGTGCTGGTCCCGTCAGGTCCAGAGGGGCCGGCGGTCGTACCCGGCGCGGGGGTCGCCGTCGGTGTGCCACCAGGGTCGTCCTCGTCGTCACCGACCGTCTCCGCGTCCGTCGGGGGATCGGTGGGAGTCGAGCTGTCGGTCACCGTGGGCGTGTCGGGGCCCATCGCCGATGTCGGGGTCGGCGTGGGCGTCGCCGCCGCAGTGGCCCCGGGCGTCGGGGTGGGCGTGTCGGCCGGCGTCGAGCCGGGGGGTGAGGTCGTGGTCGGCATCGCGGTCGCCGTCTGATCCCCGCCGGACGGGGGGTTCGAGCGCGTGTAGTACTCGCCGTCCTGGGTCCGGCAGGTCCACTCCTTCGAGTCCCGGGCGAACTCGTCGGTCGGCGGGCAGGTCGTCGGCGGCGGGCCGAGTTTCTCGACCGCGTCCTGCCGGCTGTCGCAGTTCTCGCAGATGTAGACGTACTTCGCGGCCCCGTAGATGGTGTAGTCGGTGTTCGCGTCCATCTGCGTGGAGCCGTTGATGTAGCCGGTCAGCCGGTACCATCCGGGGTCGTCGGGGTTCTGCAGGCAGTTGGTCACCCGGGAGACGATCTGGTCGTTCACCGTGATGTTGACCGGTGACCCGCCGAGGCTGTCCTCCTTGAAGAACTGGACGTAGATACCGTCCTGCGTGTAGGTCACCGACCGGTAGGCGTTGAGGAGGCTCTGGTCGGTCTCCGTCCCCGGGTCGTCGTTCCCGCGGTCGATGCCGAACGCCGTGGCGTCCGTGGAGGTGCAGGTGTCCCAGCGGAAGTCCTCCTGCCGGACCACGTTCCAGTGCATCCGGATGTTCTCGCTGAACCCGACGGCGAAGATGTTGAACGAGTTCCCCGACCCGCCGGGCGCGTGGTTATCGATGCGGAACGACGTGTTCCCGGGGAACTGCTGGGACTCGTCGTCCTCCTGGCCCTGAACCGCCTTGCCGCCGGTACCCGGCGCGAGCCACGGGGTCCCCTCGTCCTGGAGCGAGGACCGCATCGTCCGCTCCTCCGCGTGCCCCCCGTCGGAGGGATGTATCCCTGCCGCCGCGGGCACGACCCCGAACACGACCACGCCGACGAACACGAGCGCGATTCCATGCGTCCGGTCCATGCGAAGGCCTTCAGATGACCCCGGAAGTGTTCTCTGCCGGAAACGCTCCGTATTTTAAATCAACCGGTTATTGAATGCATATTCATTAATACTCGGTCGCTCGCGAGGCGCTATCCGGGCCGTGGCTCATACGACGGCTGTCACGGGAGCGAGAGGAACAGCGAGACACTGCGGGCCGAACGGGAGGCCCGAAGCCTCGATCAGAACTTGTTGCAGACCGGAATCCCGACCGTGTCGTAGTCGCCCATGGAGGCGATGGTCTCGGGGACCTCGGACAGCGAGATGGTCTCGGAGACGATGGCGCCGGGGTCGATCTTGCCGTTGTCCATCATCCGGAATATCTCGTCGTACTCGTGGGGCGGCATCCCGTAGGAGCCGATGAACTCGCGCTCGTCCGTGACGATGTTGTCGACCGGCAGGGAGACCTCGCCACCCTCCTCACTGGTCGTCAGGCCGATCTGGAGGTGCTGGCCGCCCTTGCCGAGCGAGTTGACGGAGTTTCGGCAGGTCTGGGCGATACCCAGGGCGTCGACGGAGACCTCACAGCCCCGCGATTTGGGCGTCTTCTTCTTGACCGCCTGCGGCACGTCCTGTACGTCGTCCACCTTGATGGTCTCGTCCGCGCCGAGTTCCTCTGCCTTCTCGAGTGCGGCCTCGTTCAGGTCGACACCGATGACGTTCGCGCCGAGCGCGTTGGCCGTGTGGACCGCGGAGAGGCCGACGCCACCGCAGCCGTGGACGGCGACCCAGTCGCCGGGGTCGACGTCGACGCGGTGCGCGATGCCGTGGAAGGCGGTCGCGAAGCGACAGCCCAGCCCCGCGACATCGACCGAATCGACGCCCTCGGGGAGCTTGATGAGGTTGGTGTCCGCCGCCCGTACCGGATACTCCTCGGCGAAGGCGCCGGTCGAGAAGTTGACGAACCCCATCGGGATGGAGCGCTCACAGCGGTTCTGGTGACCCTTCTTGCAGTGGACGCAGGTACCGTCGGAGAGGTTGAACGGGTTGGTGACGCGGTCGCCCTCGCGGAAGTTCTCGACGTCGTCACCGACCTCGGCGACCACGCCGACGGGCTCGTGGCCGAAGATGAGGCCCTCCGTCATCATCATCCCGATCCACGACCAGTCGCCCTGCCAGGCGTGCCAGTCCGAGCGGCACACCCCGCAGGCTTCGGTCTCGATGACGACCCCGTCCGGAGGGCAGTCCGGGCGGTCGACCTCCTCGACCTGCATCGGCTCCTCCGGTCCCTGGAAAACTACGGCTCTCATTGCGTCCTGCGGAGAGTGCGTACGTCACAATAAAGGATTGGCAATTGTTCGCAGGCACCGTTAAACCAGGGGCTGCGAGGAGCCGTCGTGGGGCCGGCGTTCGCCATACGAGACACACGCGCGGCCACGACAGCCACGATGGCCACGACGGGGATACCCCGTCGGCCGATACCGCGAAATCATGCATTGCACTTAAACTGCGGGCCGACGAATCGGCGGGTATGAGCGAGGACGACGGCGGCCGGAAGAACCTCCGCATGCCGGACGATGACGAGGTGTTCGCGGTCGTCACGGAGATGCTCGGTGCGAACCGGGTGAAGGTCCGGTGTATGGACGGCCAGGAGCGAACCGCACGCATCCCGGGACGGATGCAGAAGCGCATCTGGATCCGCGAGGACGACGTGGTGCTGGTCGAGCCGTGGGACTGGCAGGACGAGAAGGGCGACATCACGTGGCGCTACGACAAGCAGGACGCCGACCAGCTCCGTGAAGAGGGCCATATCTCCGCCTGATGGCCGACCAGGACGTCGAGGTCGACCTGCTCGAAGCGGACGAGGCCGAGGGCTTCGGTGACGAGTGGGAGGAGATCGACGTCGCAGACACGGAGGCCGACCGCATCGCGCGCAAACGGGACCGCGAGTTCCTGGAGTTCCGCAAGCGCATCAAGGACGCCGACCAGTTCAAGGTCGAGGCGTCGGTGTTCGACGACGCCACGCTGGGCGCGCTGTACAAACTGGTCCAGGACGGCCACATCGACGCGTTCGGCGGGCCGCTCTCGACCGGGAAGGAGGCCAACGTCTACCTCGCGGCCGGGCCCGACAGCGAGGTCGCGGTGAAGATCTACCGCATCAACGCCTCTGACTTCCGCTCGATGCGGGCCTACCTCGAGGGCGACCCGCGCTTCGAGGGAATCGGCTCGGACAAGAAGAAGGTCGTCACGGCGTGGACGAAGAAGGAGTACGCCAACCTCCGGCGCGCCATCGCCGCCGGCGTCCGGGTGCCCGAACCCATCGCGGTCCAGCGCAACGTCCTGGTGATGGAGTTCCTCGGCACCGACGGCCAGCGCGCCCACCGGCTCAACGAGGTGAACGTCGAGAACCCCGAGACCGCGTACGAGGTGGTCCGCGAGTACACCCGCCGGCTGTACGACGCCGGCCTCGTCCACGGCGACCTCTCGGAGTACAACATCGTGGTCCACGAGGGGGAACTCGCGCTGCTGGACCTGGGACAGGCGGTGACGGTCCACCACCCCAACCACCAGGAGTTCCTCGAACGGGACTGCCGGAACGTCGCGGACTTCTTCGCCCGTGCGGGCGCCGACGCGGACGCCGACGAGCTGCTGGCGTACGTCACCCGCGCCCGCGACAGCGACGCGGCGGCCCCCGAGGACGCCCCCGATGTCCCGGGCCGGGACGCGGGCGACGGTGCCGAGGGGGAGAACCACCCGTGAGACTCCGCGAGGCCACACCCGAGGACGCCGAGGCCATCGCGGCGGTCGCCGCGGACGCCTGGTGGGCGGCCTGCGCCTCGGCGCTGTCGGCCGATGCCGTCCGGACCGCACTCGCCGACCTCTACGACGAGGCGTTCCTCCGGGAGGTCGCCGCCGAGGCCGCCCAGGAGGAGGAGTTCCGGTTCCTCGTCGTGGTCACGGACGAGGAGGGCGAGGGAGACGAGGGGGGAGACGAGGGAACGGTCATCGGGTTCGCCAGCGCGGCCCGCGAGTGGGCCGACGAGGCCGAGCTGTTCACCCTGTACGTCGACCCGGACCACTGGGGCGAGGGCACCGGGACGGCGCTGCTGGAGGCACTGGAGGCGTGGGCCGCCAACCGCGGTGCCGAACGGCTCGTCTGCTCGGCGCTCGCCGGCAACACCGTCGCCGTGGCGTTCCTCGAATCGCGGGGGTTCGAGCGGGTGCGCGAGGTCGAGGCGGAGGTCGGCGGCGAGACCGTCTCGGAGTACGAGTTCGAGAAGCCGCTGTCGGGGTGAGCCGGCGCGCCAGGGCGCTCGGGGCTACTCCCGCGGGTTCTTCTCGTCGATGCTCGCCAGGATCTCCGGATCCGTCCGGAACTTGAGGACGTTGTGGATGACGGAGTTGCGGATGTTCTCGACGACGGGGCCGTGCTCCTTGTAGAACTCGTGGATCCACTGTGACTCGTGCTGTCGCGAGGAGAACATCATCACGGACTTCCACTGGTACTCCCCGTCCGAGAGGAAGTAGAAGAGCGTGTTCGGGGAGTCCCGGATGTACTCCATCGCGTCGCGCCAGCCCTCGGCGAAGTTCTCGGGGTTGAGCTTGAACTCGAACAGGCCGAAGATGAAGTACTCCTCGTTGGGGATGACGGCCTCGCGGAAGACCCCGTGCTCGCGCATCCCGCGGATGGACTCGCTGACGGTGACGTGCGAGACATCGATGTCGTACTTCTCCTCGAGGATGCGGGCCAGGTCCCGCGAGGAGAGCTGCGGGTCCCGTGACAGCTCGCGGAGGACGTAGACATCCCGCGGCTTGAACTCCCAGTCGGGCGCGTCGTTGCTCATACCCCGGTCGTCACGGGGTGGGTACGTGCCTTTTTCGGACACCCACCACCTCGCCGGCTTCCGGCCGCGCTCAGGCGCTGAGGAACTCGCCCAGTTCCTCGCGGTACTCGGCCCCCACGTCCTCGGGCACCCAGTGGTACGCGCCGGACAGCCGGACGACCTCACCACCAACGTCGTCGGCGAGTCGCTCGCCGTACTCGATGGGCTGCATCACGTCGTCCTCGGCCCAGAGGCAGAGCAACTGGGCCTCGATGTCGCCGTAGTCGATCTCGGTGGTGTGGTTCGTGTTCGTCGCAACCGCCGCCCGGGCGATGGCACGCTGGCCGCTCTCGCCGAGCCAGGGCGCCTTCATCCCCTCGACGAACGCCTCGTCCGGTTCGTCCGCGGCCGCCCCCTCTGCGAACGCGAAGTCCAGTTGCCCGACGAACTCCTCGCGGTCCATCTCCTCGGTCCGCGGGAGCCCGAGGTTCACGATGAACTCGACGGGCCAGGAGTCGTAGCAGACGAGGTTGGAGGCGACGAAGCGGTCGACCCGTTCGGGCTGGTGGGCGGCGAACCGCAGCGCCGCCCCACCCCCGATATCGTGCGCGACGAAGCTGAACAGCTCGATGCCGAGGTGGTCCAGCAGGCCGTCCAGCGCCTGCTCCTGGGCACGGATGGAACGATCGAACCCCTCGCGGAACGAGGAGTTGCCGTAGCCGACCATGTCCGGGACGATGACGCGGTACTCGTCCTCGAAGGCCGGGGCGACACGGCGCCACAGGTAGCTCCACGTCGGCACGCCGTGGACGAACACGAGCGTGTCCCGGGGCTCGTCCCGGTCGGTCGGGCCCGCGTCGCGGTAGGCCATCCTGACCGAGTGGCCGTCGACGGTAACGGTCGTCTCCGCCTGTTCGGCGCTCCACTGCTCGTGGTCCATCGGGTCGATGTCGCGCATGGATGAGCCGGCGCGCGCCGGCACTGTGAAACCACCGGCAGTAAGCGGCTCCGGTCGCGCCGGTCACCAGCAGCGTTTCCGTGACTTTATCACACACGGGTGAATCCCGACGGGTATGGACGTCGAGGAAACCAAGGAGTCGCTCGGTGATGTCGGACAGAAGGGTGTCGTGGCGCTCGTGCTGGGCCTGCTCGTGGTCGCTCGCGAGAACAAGGTCGCCGCGCTGGGCGTCGCGCTCGTCGTGGCCGGGATGGGGATGGTCGCCCGCGGGCTCGTCGAGTCCGCGATGGAGGAGATGGGCATGGGCGGGATGCTCTGAGGCGGCGCGACCGTACTTCTCCCTTCGACACTCGTTCACCCGAGAGTGACCACGCCGGGCCGCGGCCCGGGTCAGTCGCTCTCGGATGGCCGGTCGGCGCGGTGCTCGCTGATGATCTGGTCGACCATCTCGGCGTTCTGGTCGCGCCGCCGGTCCTCGGCCCGGTCCGCCCAGTCCTCGATGACGGCCTCGACCTCGCGCTCGCGCGCCACGGCCAGCTCGTCGACCTCCTGGACGGTCACGTCGTCGGCGGGGCCCTCGGGGATGTCGTGCTCGAACAGGACCCGGTCGGCCTGTTCCGAGAGGTTGCCGTGCCGGAGGACGACCCGGGGGTCGGTCTCGGCCAGTCGTTCGGCCGTCGTCCGGCCCGCTCCCGAGGCGTCCCGCAGGAGGACCACGTCGTCCGGGGCGAGGCCGTATGACTCCTGAGCCTCCTCGATGGCCGTCTTGGTGAACTGCGCGACGGGTTTGACCGGGACCAGCCCTGACTGTTCGTCGGCCACGTCCGCGAAGTCCGAGTGGTCGAGCCGCCAGAGCGCCTTCAGTCGCTCCAGTTTGTCGGCCAGTTCCTCGGAAGCCTCGCGCTCCTCGGCGAGTTCGCGTTCGAGGCGGTCGTTCTCACGTTCGAGGCGCGCGACCTCGCGGCGCTCGCGGGCCTCCTGGCGCTCCTCGCGACGCGCCTCGCTCAGCTCGTCCTCGTACTCCGCGATACGTTCGTCCTTCTGCTGGACCGTCTCGCGCAGCTCCTCGACGTGGTCCTCCAGCCGCTGGACGCGGGCCTCCAGCCGTTTTATCTCCTTCTCCTCGGCCGTGAGCTCCCGGGGCTCGTGGGTCGACTCCTCCTCGTCCTCGCCGGGGTCGTCGGTCAGGTCGTCGATGACCGCCTCGACGGACTCCTCGTCGGCCACGACCCGCTTCGTGACCTCGCCGCGGTCGAAGCCCGCGGGCACCTTTCGTGCGATGCGCTGGAACTGGTCCTCGTGGGCGTCGAAGGCGTGCAGCGCGGCGGCCATCGCGTCGCGCTCGTGGTCGTTGTCGTACGCTTCCTCCCGCGTGCGGTGTTGTTTGGTGTCGACCGGGAGGTCCGTCTCGGGGACCCAGCCGGCGGCGTCGAACGAGCGGCGGATCTTCTCGACCGTCTCGGGCATCGGCTCGACATCGGCCGCCACGAGGATGGGCCGGCCGCGCTCGATGATCCACTCGATGACCGCGGCGGTGTCCGCGGTGCGGGTCGAGAGCGTCTCCAGGACCTCGCCGTCCAGCCCGACGATGGCGACGGCCGTCGTCGTCCCGGGGTCGATGCCCACGAGGACGTGGTCGCGGCGCTGCACCAGCGGCGCGTACTCGATGCCGTCCTTGCGCTCGCGGTCAATCTCGATGCGGGTGTCGCCGGCGCGCTCGCGTGAAACCGGCAACTCGGCGGGCGTCGCCTCGACGTGGAACAGCGCCTGCGAGTAGCCGCCGTACTTCTCCGTGACCTCCTGCTCGTACTCCAGTCCGGCCTCGTCGAGTTTCCGCTCCACGTCGCGGGTCTTCGTCTTCACGCTCCCGTGGATGCGGCGGGTGAAGCGGTCCTCGGACCATCCCCCACCCCCGCCGGTCGAGCGGCCCCGCGCGACCTTCACGGTCGTCCGGTCGGCGAACGCCGACACCTCCTGGCCCACGTTCCGGGCGGCGAGCCGGGCGGCGGCCTCGGCTTCCTTCATCGGCTGCTTGCCGTACGGGACGCCGTGGCGGCGGGCGACGCGGGAGAGCGGCTCGGGCTCTTCGGCGCCCGTCACCTGCACGAGCGTCGTTCCGGACGGGAGCTCGCGCAGGAACCGCACGAGATCGTCCTTGTCCGTCGCGAGTTCGTACGTGTTGTCGGTCGCAACGATGGCGGGTTCCTCGCGCTGGATGAGCCGGGTCAGCTTCCGGTAGGAGACCACGTCCCGGTCGACGTTCTCGCCGTCGAACGCGACGACGGCATAGGAGGGCGAATCGCCGCGCACGTCGCCGCTCTGGATGTCCACCCCGAACACCACCGCGTCGAGGGCACTCGTTCGGGTACTCACACCTGGCTATCGGCGACGAGTGGGAATAAATCCCGTGCCCGGGGGCAGGAGCGAGCGGCGGGTGGCGAAATGTTGAAGTGGGTGTAAAGTATACGTTACAGTGTAAAGGGTGCTTGACACCATGACGGATACCGCCCTCCCGAGCCCCACCGTATCGACTCGCTCGCTGTACGCGGCCTCCTGGGCCGTCGGCAGCGCGCTGTACGCCGCCCTCATCGTCGCCGGCTACCCGCTGGTCGGCGTCGGTGCCTTCGTCGCCGGCGCAGTCGTCGCGGTCGCGCTGGGTCACGAGAGCGACCAGCCCACCTTCGACGAGCGCGACCGCGCCGTCTTCGACGAGGCCGGCCGCCACACGATGGCCGCCGTCGGGATGGCCTCGGCCGTCGTCTTCCCGACGATGGTCGCCGCCCGGGCGCTGGGCTACGTGACCTGGCCGGAGTGGTTCTACTACGCGGGCTACTTCGTGGCCGGCCTGTTCGCCGTCTGGGGCGTCTTCGTGCTCCTGGCCCGCTCCCGCCGCCGATAATGGAGTCGAACCTCCGGGAGTACCGCGAACGCGAGGGGCTGAGCCAGGGCGCCCTCGGCGAGGCCGTCGGCGTCACCCGGCAGACCATCAACGCGGTCGAACGCGGCCGGTACGACCCCTCACTGGAGCTGGCACTGAAACTGGCGGCACACTTCGACTGCGCCGTCGAGGACCTGTTCC
This sequence comes from Haloglomus halophilum, assembly GCF_024298885.1. Lineage (GTDB taxonomy): Archaea > Halobacteriota > Halobacteria > Halobacteriales > Haloarculaceae > Haloglomus > Haloglomus halophilum. Next base: position 3,195,888 of record NZ_CP101166.1, on the reverse strand, counting down.
AGCTCGAGGACGACGGCGAGGGCTGACCTACAGCCGCTCTCGCAGTTGCTCGGTCACGGCGTCCAGCGCCTCGCGATCTGCCCGCGACTGCTCGGCTACGAACCGCACGTCGTCGCCCTCGTAGCGCGGGACGACGTGGAGGTGGACGTGGAACACCTCCTGCCCGGCGGCCTCGCCGTCTGCGAGGACGAAGTTGATCCCGTCGGGGTCGAGGGCCTCGCGCGCGGCGGCCGCGACCGCCATCCCCTCCTCGAACAGCCGCCCGCCGACCGCCGGGTCGAGGTCCGCGAGCCCGGCGGCGTGTCGCTTCGGAATCACGAGCGTATGGCCCTCGGTCGCCGGGTTCAGGTCCGCGAACGCCAGCGTCTCGTCGGTCTCGGCGACGACGCTCGCCCGGGCCTCGCCCCCGACGATACTGCAGAAGGGGCACTCGTAGTCCTCGGACATGAACGGGCGTTCCGCGCGCGCATACAAGAGCTTCGGGGCGACAGCCTCGGTGCGACAACCGCCGGTTCCGTGGCTCAGCCGTCTGGGTACGGGACCTCGAGTTCGTCGCCGTCGTCGGGGAGCAGGACCTCGCCGTCGAAGCCCGCGCGGGCCTCCTCGGCCAGCAGTTCCGACCGGCCCGCGTAGCGCGAGGAGATGTGGACGAGCGCGAGTCGCTTCGCGTCGGCGTGGCCGGCGAGTTCGGCTGCTTCGGTCGCCGTCGAGTGGCCCGTCTGCGGGGCGCGGTCGGCGTCGGCCTCGGCGAACGTGGCGTCGTGGACCAGGAGGTCGGCGTCCGCGGCGATGCGTTCGGTCGCGTCGGTCGGCCGGGTGTCTCCCGTGTAGACGACGGTGCGGCCGGGGCGGGGCTCGCCGACGACCTGCTCCGGCGTGACAACGGTCCCGTCGTCGAGTTCGACGGACTCACCGTCGTGGAGCGCCGAGAACTTCGGGCCGACCGGGACGCCGAGTTCCTCGGCCCGCTCGCGGTCGAACCGGCCCTTCCGGTCGTCCTCGACGATAGCGTAGCCGACCGACCGGGTCCGGTGCTCGGTCGCGAACGCGCGGACCTCGTACTCGTCGCGGGCGAGCGCGGCGTCGCCCGGATCGACCTCGTTGATGCGGACCGGGAACCCCGGATTCGTGCCGGTGCCGTCCAGCAGGTTCCGCATCGTCCGGCGCTCGCCGTTCGGGACGTGGATGGCGAGGCCGTCCTCGCGGTCGTTGAAGTCCCACGTCTGGAGGAGCCCGGGGATGCCGAGCGTGTGGTCCCCGTGCATGTGGGTGACGAAGAGATGCGAGATGTCGAAGCCGGTCCCGAAGCGCATCATCTGCCGCTGGGTGCCCTCGCCGCAGTCGAACAGGAGTCGCTCGCCCTCGCGGCGGACCAGCAGCGCCGAGGTGTTCCGCCGGACCGACGGGACCGCCCCGCCGGTGCCGAGGAACGTCACGTGAAGGGACATACCATCTGGGTCGGGGGCGCCGCGTGAAACCCGTGTCGGATGGCCGGCACCCGGCGGCGGCCGCCGAGCCGTTCACTTCGTTCACCCCGTTTAATCGCCACACGGCATCGGGGTAGGAACGGTCCGAACGGCGTGACCCCCTTATCTGGGTCCGGGCACTATCCCGGGGTACGATGTCGAGTACAAACACGGTCGTCGCGCTCGCCGCGGCGGCGATGCTGTTGCTGGCCGGCTGTATCGGAGGCGTTCCCGGTGGTGCCGACGGCGGCACCGACGGGACCGCCACGACCGACGACGGTGCGGGCACGGTCACGCTGTACGTGAGTGACCAACCCGGTGCTATGGGCGACTTCGAACACCTGAACGTCACCATCGACCGCGTCGCCTACCACCGCGTGAACGCGTCCGACGACGGGGACGTGGAGGCCGAGACGGACGCCAACACGACCGAGACCGAGGCGAACGAGACGGACGCCGAGGCCGACCCCGAGGACGAAGCGGAAGCCGAGGCAGAGGGTGAGAACGACCCCGACCGCGAGGACGACCAGCGCGAGGGCTGGGAGACCTACGACATCAACGACACGACGGTCGACCTGACCGAGCTGCAGGGCGAGAACGCCACGGTCGTCGGGCAGCAGCGCCTCCCCAACGGCACCTACGACAAGGTGTTCCTGTACGTGAGCGAGGTCGACGGGACGCTCGACGACGGCAGCTCGACGAAGGTGAAGCTCCCCTCGGGCAAGCTCCAGCTCGAGAAGCGGTTCACGGTCGGCAACAACGAGTCCATGGACTTCGTCTTCGACGCGACGGTGGTGAAGGCCGGCAAGTCGGGCAAGTACATCCTGACGCCGGTCGTGAGCGAGTCCGGGACGGACGTGCCCATCAAGGAGGTCGGCCGTGACGAGGAGTCCGGTCTCAGCGCGCGCTTCGCCGGCAGCGTCGAGCGCGGCGAGGCCGCGACGGTGACGGTGACCCAGCGCGGCGAGCCGGTCTCCGGCGCGACCGTCGAGATCGGCGACCGCGAGTACACGACCGCCGGCGACGGGACGGTGATGTTCGACGTGCCCGCCGACGCCGAGGAGGTCGAGGTCGAGGTCGAGTACGAGGACGGCGAGGTCGAACTGAAGCGGAAGTTCGCCGAGCGCGATGCGGACGAGGACGAGGCAGAGGCGGAGCGCGATGCTGACGACACGGAACGCGATGCGGAGGAGGAAGAGGAAGAGCCCGAGGAACGTGAGGAGGACGAGGACGAAGATGAGGCCGAGGAGCGCGAGGACGACGACGCCACGGACGATGCTGGAAGCGACGCCGGCGAGCAGGCCACGGCGACCGAGAGCTGACCGCCACGCTCGGTTCCGGACCGGCCACACCGGTCGCGTGGGACGCTGACATGGAACTCCACCTTCGGCAAATAGTGTCGGTAGCGGCAGCCTCGGCGGCGATATCGGGCGATTCGGCCATAACACTTCTAAGTCCGACGCGGTTCATTGACGCACGGATACATAATGAGACAGCAGTTCGCAACAGTGCTCGTCGCGCTCATGCTCGTGACCGCCGGGTGTTCCTTCGGCGGGTCCGGGCCGGGCGAGAGCGGCGAGCCCAGTGACGGGACTTCGGGCGATGCGGTCGGGACGATCAACTTCTACATCAGCGACCAGCCGGGTGCCATCGAGGACTTCGAGCACCTGAACGTCACCATCGACGAGGTGGCCTTCCAGAAGGCCGAGGGTGACGACGACTCCGAAGCCACCGCCACCAACACCTCCACCGGGGAGGACGATGCGGAGGCCGACGACGATGATGCCGAGGAGAGCGGCTGGCAGACGTTCGACGTCGACAGCCGTACCGTCGACCTGACCGAGCTCAAGGGCGCGAACGCCACGCTCCTGCAGGAGTTCGAGGTCGAGAACGGGACCTACACGCAGGTCCGCATCAGCGTGAGCGACATCAACGGGACGCTCACCGACGGCAGCAGCGCCGACGTGAAGCTGCCCTCGGAGAAGCTCCGCATCAACCAGCAGTTCACGGTCGGCAACAACGAGTCCGTGGACTTCGTCTACGACATCAACGTCGTCAAGCGCGGTAACTCCGGCTCCTACAACATCAAGCCGGTCGCGGGCCAGTCCGGCACGGACGTGCCTATCAACAAGGTCGGCGAGGACGCCGAGGACGAGGACGCTGACGACGAGGGTGACGATGCCGACGACGATGAGGACACGCCGACGCCGACGGCCACCGACGACGGCAACGAGACCGACACCCAGGCCGACCAGGGTCGGATGAACTTCTACATCAGTGACGAGAAGAACGCCATCGACGACTTCGAGCACCTGAACGTCACCATCTCGAAGGTCGGCTTCCAGCGCGGCGGCGAGTCCGGTAACTGGACGGAGTACGATGTCGACAACCGCACGGTCGACCTGACCGAGCTCAAGGGTGACAACGCCACCCTCCTGCAGACGTTCGACCTGCAGTCGGGCAACTACACGAAGGTATTCATCCACGTCGACGACGTCAACGGGACGCTCACGGACGGGAACCAGACCGACGTGAAGCTGCCCTCCTCGAAGCTCCAGCTCAACGAGAACTTCGAGGTCGGCGGCGGCGAGGAGCTCGACTTCGTCTACGACATCACCGTCGTCAAGCGCGGTAACTCCGGCTCCTACAACATCAAGCCGGTCGCCAGCGAGTCCGGCACGGACGTCCCCATCGAGAAGGTTGGCGGTGAGGACGAGGCCGAGGACGACGAGTCCGAGCAGGACGAGCGCGGCGGAGCCCAGCAGGGTGATGAGGCAACCGAGGCAGCCGCGTTCAACGCGACGTTCGTCGGCAACGTCACGGCCGGCGAGAACGCGACGGTGTACGTCTCCCAGAACGGGACCGCCGTGGAGAACGCCACGGTCGCGTACAACGACACGGAGTACCTGACCGGCGCGGACGGCAACGCGACGTTCGCGGTGCCGAGCGACGCCGAGGAGGTCGAGGTCGAGGTGACCTACGAGGACGAGACGGTCTCGCTGAAGGAGACACTCGAACCGGACGAGGAGGCGACCGAGACGAGCACCGAGAGCGAACAGCAGTCCGGTTCCGGTGACGCCGCCGGCTCCGACGGCGGCTCCGGGGACGACTCGGGCAACCAGAGTACGGACACCGAGACCGAGACGGCGACTGCGACCGCCACGCCGACCGAAACCGCGAGTAGCTAACGGCTGGCGCTCGCGGCGCCGATTTCCTGTTTATTCCAGCAACGATAGCTACGCAGTCGCCGTTCGCTTCGAGCGCGAGCTATCCTCCGGGAGATCCCGGTTCAGCGGTAGATCAGTCGTCCGCCGTCTCGGGCTCCGGTTCCTCGACCGGTGGAGCGGCCGCGTTCGCGTTGTGCTCGCGGGCCCGGCGGCGCAGCTCCTGGCTCATCCCGGGCACCTGCTCCGCGGTGACCTCGCCCTCGGACTCGATGCTATCGAGCGAGCGGGGGAACTCGCGGAGCCGGTAGTGGATGCCGATACCGGCCTTGGCGCCCTGGCCCATCGCGACGGGAATCTGGTTGTGACCGGGGACGATGTCGCCGACTGCGGAGACGCCCTCGACGCTGGTGTGGCCGTGGTCGTCGACGGCGATGGTGCCGTCGTCGTTCAGGTCGACGCCGAGCTGGTCGGCGAGGTCGGTGTTGTAGTCGCTGCCGTACATCGGGAAGCCCCCGCGGTACGCGCGGCGGGTGCCGTCCTCGAAGACGAACGCCTCCAGCCAGCCGTCCTCGCCCTTCTCGATGCTCTCGATGTCGTCGTGGATGACATCGACGGGGTGGGCCGCGAGCTGGCGGTCGGTCTCCTCGGACCACTCGGGCTCGTCGCCGCGGGTGAGGAGGTCGACCTCGTCGGTGAAGTTGAGCATTATCATCGCGACCTTCGCGGCGGCCTCGCCGGTCCCCATCACCCAGACCGGCTGGTCGACGAACATGTAGGCGTCGCAGTGGAGACACCAGTGGAGGCCACGACCCGTGCGCGGGAGCGGGGGGTCCGGCCGCACGTCGGAGAAGCCCGTCGCGAGAACGACGTGGTCGACGACCACCTCCACGTCGTTGGCGGTGAGGCGGAAGCGCCCCTCGTCCGTACGTTCGGCCTCGCTCACGAAGTCGCGGTGGTAGTCGGCGCCGTACTCCCGGACCTGCTCCTGGGCGGTCTGGAGGAACTCGTTACCGCTCACGTCCTCGGTGACGCCGATGACGTTGTGGGTATCCAGCATCATCGCCGCCCGGCCGCCGCCGCGGTTGATGACGACGGTGTCGTGCCCCAGTCGAGTCGTGTAGACCGCCGTCGTCAGTCCGGCTGGCCCGCCGCCGACCACCGCGACCTCGTACTCCTCGTCCTGGCTCTCGCTATCGGTCATCGGACATGGATAGAGCCGGGTTACAGTTAACTGGTCGGTAAGCACGAGGTAACCGGCTGACGGCCCGGTCATCCACCCACACGGCAGATGGGAGCGCCCGACCGCCGGGCTGTCGGTCCGTGACCCCTGCCCGCAAGGGATATGAGCCGTCGAGCCACAGGTTCGGACATGACGTTCGACCCCGAGAGCAGCCTCCCCCAGGAGGAGGTCGACGAACAGGTCGCGGAGGCCATCTCCGAGAACGACGTGGTGCTGTTCATGAAGGGGACACCGATGATGCCTCAGTGTGGTTACTCCGACCGGGCGCTGACGCTCATCGGGCAGTATCGCGAGGAGTTCGAGACCGTCGACGTGCTGGAGTCGCTCGACGAGTACCGGGCGGCACTGGAGGACCACAGCGGGTGGGAGACGATCCCACAGACGTTCGTCGACGGCGAGTTCGTGGGCGGCAGCGACGTGCTGGTCGAACTGGAGGAGCGTGGCGACCTCGGGGAGACGCTACAGGCCTGAGTCGCCCGTTACGCTCACGAGCGCCCCGTTCTCGTGGCATCGGCCCCGAGAGACACAACTATAAGTGAGAAATCCTTATACTCACATGACCACCCAACTGTTGGGGGTCGGCCGCTCCCAAGGGACAGGGATACTATGAACAGCAGGGTATTCAGACTCCATTCGACACTCGAACTGCCGCTAGACGACGTCCACTCCTTCTTCGAGGACCCGGACCTCCCAGTGGAGATCAAGGACATCGAGATTACCCGCCGGAACAACACGCTCATCATCTCCTCGGTCGCCGCCGAGGAGAACCTCTCGAAGTACACTCCGACCGCCCAGCTGAAGGCCAGCGTGACGGAGAACCGTGTCTACGAGAACGAGGACGGTGAGTGGCAGGAGACGCCGCCGGACGACGGGCCCGGCGGGTCGGTCTCCTCGGGCGGCGACGGCGGCGGCGGACCCTCCTGGTCCAGCCTCGGTGGCGAGCAGGAGGCCGAGCAGGAGATCCGCTCGAAGCTCATCGAGTACGCCTGCTTCAAGGGCGACCGCGAGACGGTGCTCCAGAACACCGAGCTCCAGTACCCAATGTTCGAGGTGCTGTGCAACCTCGCACGGACGGCCGACAAGGGCTCGCTCGAGGCCATCACCGCGGTCGGCGAGGATCTCGAAGCGGTCCGTATCGTGGACGGCGAGGACCGCGCGGCCCGCGTGAAGGTCGTCGAGGACCCCCGCGAGACGGAGAACGGGGGCGTCGACTGGCGCGACAACAAGTTCATCAACTGACCCCGCGGCTTCTTCGACACCGTGTCCCCGTTCGGCCGACCCTGTGCGGGCCACACCACGACACTCGGTACCAGACAGCAGTGGGAACGCGGCCCCGCCCGGTGAGTAAAGAAGGGCCGCATATGTGATGGACAACGACGAGGCAGTAGCCTCACGAGGAGATGTGTATGCAGCTCTCAGACGAGGACCGGATGTTCAAGGACTCGCTGCGTGACTTCCTCGAGAACGAGATCGCCCCGGACCTGCCGGAGGCGGACAAGGAGGCACTCAGCAAGGACGAGGTCGTCGCGTACCAGCAGGAACTCGGCGAACTCGGCGTCGGCCCCGCCTCCGGCGAGGGCTTCGCCGACCCGATGACCTACACCATCACCTCCGAGGAGCTCTCGCGGGTGTGGCCGTCGCTGAACGTGGCGCTGATGATGTCGTTCCCCGCACAGTTCGGGAAGTACGCCGGCGAGCGGACCCGCGAGGCGCTCACCGACAAGGTCGAGGACGGCTCCTGCATCGCCTGCATGGCCGTCACCGAGCCGGAGGGCGGCAGCGACACGGCCAACCCCAACACGACCGCCCGGAAGGACGGCGACGAGTACGTCATCAACGGCGAGAAGACGTGGGTCTCGAACGCCACCATCGCGGACATGGCGCTGGTCGTCGCGCAGGACCAGGAGACGGACACGCGTGACTTCTTCATCGTCGACAAGGAGACCACCGGGTTCGAGACGCGCGAACTCGACAAGCTCGGCTGGAAGGGCTCTCCGACGGGCCAGATGTTCTTCGACGACATCCGCGTCCCCGAGGAGAACAAGCTGATGACCGCGGTCGGCAACATGGTCGCCGAGGGCGAGGGCGCCATCATGGACGCCCCGATGTTCCAGAGCGCGAAACCGCTCAACGCCATCTTCTCGTACATGCGGACGGGGATGGCGGCGATGTCGGTCGGTATCCTGCAGGCCTGCATGGAGGAGGCGCTGGACTACGCGAAGGAGCGCGAGGTCGGCGGCGGTCCCATCGCCGGCAAGCAGCTCGTCCAGGACCTGCTGTACCAGATCAAGTGCTCGCTGGAGACCTCGCGGCTACTCACCTACCACGCGGCGGACCTGGTCGAGCGTGGCGACGACGAGGCCCGCCTGATGTCCTCGCTCGCGAAGGGCTACGCCTGCGAGCAGTCCGTCGAGGGCGCCTCGAACGCGATGCAGGTCTTCGGCGCCAACGGCCTCTCGAAGGACTACCCGCTGGAGCGCTACTACCGCGACGCCCGCACGATGACCATCCCGGACGGCACCACGGAGATCCAGAAGCTCATCGTCGGCTACGAGCTGACGGACATCCCCGGCTACTGATTCCGACCCAGCGGCCTTCGCTGGCGGGCACCCTCAGTATGACCCGCCTAACCCGGTGTGTTACCCGTTAACACCCACGAATCCTGCCGAAAAGCACTTACAACTCGCTAATTATATCTCATTACGAGATGACCGACTTCCCCGACTACCTGGACGTCGACTACACGGACGGCGAGGACGAGGACCCCGAGGACTACCCGACCATCGAGGACAAGATCGAGAAGGCCCTCGAGGTCGTAGAGACGGGGCTGCGCGAGTACGAGAACCCGGCCATCATGTGGACCGGTGGGAAGGACTCGACGCTCACGCTGTACTTCGTGAAGGAGGTCGTCGACCAGTTCGACCTCGAGATGCCGCCGACGGTGTTCATCGACCACTACCAGCACTTCGACGAACTCATGGACTTCGTCGAGCGCTGGGCCGACGAGTGGGACCTCGAGGTCGCCTACGCCCGCAACACGGACGTCGGTGACTACGTCGACGAGAACGGGCTCGAACCCGGCGACGACATCCCCATCGACGCCCTCTCCGAGCACAACCAGCACCACGTCCGCAACATCCTCGAGTACGAGGAGGACACCTTCCCGTTCCTGCTGGACACGTACGTCGGCAATCACCTCCTCAAGACGGTCGCGCTGAACGACGCGCTCGAGGAGTACGACATCGACGGCATCATCTCCGGCATCCGCTGGGACGAGCAGGAGGCCCGCGCGGACGAGACGTTCTTCTCGCCGCGTCACGACCCGGACATCTACCCGCCCCACGACCGCATCCAGCCCATCCTCCAGTTCATGGAGGCCGACGTGTGGGACGCCTTCTGGTACTTCGTCGTCCCGGAGACGGTCGCCGAGTACCCCGACGACGGCTACGTGCCCCAGTCGCTCGACGACCTGCCGAACGACCTGACCCCCGAGGACATCCCGGTCTCCCCGAAGTACTTCGAGGGCTTCCGCTCGCTCGGCTCCGAGGTCTCGACGGGCAAGTCCGCCGACGAACCGGCCTGGCTCCAGGACATGGAGAACACCTCCGAGCGCGGCAACCGCGCCCAGGACAAGGAGGACCTGATGGAGCGGCTGCGCGACCTCGGTTACATGTGAGCTTTTTTGCGGTTCGGGTTCCGCGCCTGCGGCGTCCTCAGAAATCTTCGATTTCTGATGGGCTGCGGGAGGGCTTCGCTCTCCCGAACGCGGAACCGCTCACCGCAAAAAACGTTCAGAAAAAAGGCCGCTCCTCGCTCCCTGCGGTCGCTCGGAGCGGAGAAACGCGCGCCTCCGGCGCGCGTATGCAGGCGATTGATTCACCTGATTCACGGGCGTGGCCCCGATTGCCCGTTCCACCGGGCGACACGTCGTGCAGATGCCCGGATTCTTTACAGCCATTTTCGCGACATATGCCGCGAAAAAGATATTATGCTACAAATATGTCAAAAGCATCTGGATTTCGGGATGAGTTTCTGCTTTCAGCTTATAGCCCGCCGGACGCCCCCGCCCGGAACTCACCGTGTTTCACACCCAGCGCGAGGCAGATGACACCGAACACGACGGTCGATGGGAGGACCATCATGAGGATGGTGCTGGTCTCCATCGGGATGGGTGCGGCGACGAGGCCACCGATGCCGACCGCGATAATGGCGGCGAAGATTCCGGCCGTGACGGTCAGGTCGAACTCCATACCGGGCGTAGGCGGGACTCGCTAATGAGGATTGGTCCAGCGGGGAGGCCTGCCGATTCCGTGGCGGTCAGTCGTCGGATGCCTCAGCACCGCCGGATTTGTTCTCGTCCTCGTCCTCCTGCGGGCGGGTGAGGTTCGCCAGCGTCACCACCAGACCGAGGAGCCAGCCCAGCGGCACCGCGATGCCGAACCACATCAGGACGAAGGCGAAGCCCTGGAGTTCGAACTGCGACTCCAGCAGGTCCTTGAGCCCGATGGGCTGGAACACCTGGTTCAGCAGGACGATGGCGATCTGCCGGCTCTGCGTGAACACGACGGCGCCGACCGTATCGGAGTAGAAGGCGGCCACGACCGGTGGGAGCAACAGCGCCGTCACCCCGAACGGGTACGCCAGCAGGACCGTCGTCGCCCGGCCGCCCTTCGCCCAGAAGATGAAGGCGAGCGCCGAGGAGACGACGGCCGTGACGCTCGCGACGAGGACGGCCATGAATCCGACCTGCCCGAAGCCGCCGTACGTTCTCACGATGGCCGTCAGCGCTCCCCAGATGACCGTCATCACGAGGACCGTGCCACCCAGGCCGATGCGGGTAGCCAGACTGTCGAACCGGCGCGAGTAGAACCGGACGGCCACGCCGAGCAACATCAGGGGGTACAACACGAGGACGACGGGGACACCGAGGGCGCCCCAGATGCGATACTTCGCCTTGTCACCGGTGGTGGAGGGTTTCCACTTGCCGAGCACCGAGTGCTGGGCGCCACGCTGGCGAGGGAACAACAGTTCCATCCACGTCTCGTGCAACCGCTGCACGTCGAGACGGACGCCGTCGACGACGCCGTCGCGCTGCTCGGTCGCCATGTCGATGGGGTTGCGGCCGCCATACGTCAACCTTCCGCCCGTCCGTTTCGGGCTGGTACAGCCGTCGGCTTCGGGGGCGCTACGCGCTCCAGGCCTCGGGGGCGAAGTCGGGGTGGACCCGGCGGTCGGTCTCCTCGATGGCGTCGATGGTGGCGACCTCCTCCTCGCTCAGTTCGAGGGCCAGCGACCGCCAGTTGTCGACGATGTGGTCCTCGCCCGTCGCCTTCGGGATGGCGGTGACGCCCTTCTCGCGGAGCCACGCCAGCGACACCTGCGCCTCGCTCACGCCGTGGCGCTCGGCGATGGTCGTCAGCTCGTCGACCTCGAACACCTGGCCGCGGGCGAGCGGGGAGTACGCGACCAGCTCGACGCCGTTGTCCTCGGTGTAGCGCTGCAGTTCGCGCTGCTGGAGGAGTGGGTGCATCTCGACCTGGTTGGCGAACGGCTGTTCCCCCAGCACCTCCGTCGCCCGGTCGAGGTGGTCGGGCTCGAAGTTCGAGACGCCGATGCGCTCCACCAGCCCCTCGTTCCGGAGCTGTTCGAACGCGCCGAGCGTCTCCTCGGCCTCGTACTCGCGGGCGGGCCAGTGGACGTACAGGAGGTCCACGTAGTCGACCCCGAGGCGGTCGAGGCTGTCCTCGGTCGTCGCGATGACATCGTCGTGGCTCAGGTTGTCGATCCAGACCTTCGTCGCGAGGAAGACGTCCTCGCGGTCGACGTCCGCCCGCTCGATTCCCTCGCCGACGGCATCCTCGTTCCGGTAGGCCTGGGCCGTGTCGATGTGTCGATAGCCGGTCTCGAGTGCCGTCGCGACCGTCTCCGCGCACTGGTCCGGGTCGTCGTTCTGCCACGTTCCGAGGCCGAGCATCGGCATGCCACGCGACTCCGGACCACCGACGCGCTGCTGTTGCTGGTCACTCATGTCGGTTCGAACTCCGACGCCGAGCCGAATAGCCGTTGGGGAACCGGACGCATCGACCTCGGGCAGCGCGAGAAGCCCTGACGCGATAGCAGCTCCGCCCGCTTACACGCCGGTCGAGTAGCGGAGGATGCCGGCGACGCCGCCGAACGCGGTCATCAGCTGCTCGCCCTTCTCGAAGTCGGTGGAGATGAACTTCGTCTCCGTACCGCGCTGCTCGGCGATCTCGATGAGGTGGTCGATGGCGTCCTCGCGTTCTTTCACCTCGGCCTCGGTGCCGTTCTCGCACTCGTGCTCGGGCGTCTCGGCACGGCGGCTGACCGTCTCGAACTCCTCCTTCCCGCCGCAGTCGTAGACGACGACGTCCTGTCGGAGGTCCTCGGAGATGAGCAGGCGGTCGACCGACCCCATCATGAGGTTCTGCCGGGTCTGGGAGAAGCCGTAGGTGGCCCGCTCGCCGTCGTGGAGCTCCTCGAAGAACTCCTCCATCTGCCGCTTGTCCTTCATCACCTCGTGGTCGGCCAGTACGTCGCTGGCGGCGTCCACGAGGTCCTTGAGCCCGGATTCGTCCGTGTAGGAGACGTCGAACTTCCCGAGGACGAGGTCCTGGAGTTCGTGGTGGAGGTAGTCACCGTCGAGGAACTCGTCCTTCGTCGGCGAGGGGCCACCGACGAGGATGCCGTCCATCTCGTGGCGCTTCGGGACGAACAGGTCGTCGGCCATCCCCGCGACCTCCTGGTAGAAGTTGTCGATGGCCTCGAGTCGGAGCCGGGCGAATCGCTGGGCGGACTGGCCACCTTTCCGCTGCTTGCCGGGGACCAGCGAGGAGGCGGACTTGACCGCCTCGACGCGCTTGCCCCGGAGCCAGCCGACGTTGGCCTCGCGCCGGTCGAGGACGACGAGGCCGAACAGGCCCTGGTCCTCGAGCATATGCTCCAGCGGCCCCGTGAGGAAGTCCGAGTCGCAGTGATAGCGGAACGACTCGATGGGCTGGGGCGGTGATTCCAGCGTCCGCGTTATCATCTCCGTTCGGCCGCCGCCGCTGTCGATGGCGCCCGAGAAGATGACCATCCCGTTCTCCGGCGGGAAGGTGTCGTAGTACTTCAGCCGGTCCTTGATGCTGGTCAGCGCGTCCTGCACCGCGGTCCGGGTCTGCTTGGACTTGATGTTCGAGGCCTCCGAGTGCTCCTGGGTGACGTGCTGGGCGACGTCGCTGATCTGACGGTCCTCGGGGATGTAGATGCTCACTAGCTGCGTGCCCGACCCCTCGAAATCCTTCAGCTCCTCGATGACCTTCTTGAACTCGTACTTCTGTTTGTCCGACTGTTCGGCGTCCTGCTGACTCATTGCCGGTTCTAGGCCAATGGGGTGTAAGTAACTGTTGACAGTCCGAGGCGGCGGCTGGAGGCCCACCGAGGGACGGTGCGAGCACAACGACCGAGCGTCACGGTTCCCCCGGGAACGTTAGAACCGGGCAATAGTGGGACAGTTTATTAAAGGAACGACGACGTACCCGTACCCATGGATATCTACGCCGTCGCCGGTGCGGACGGGGCCGGCAAGACGGCGACAGCGTTGAACGTCGCCGTCGCCTTCCGTGCCGGCGGCCAGTACGCCGCCGTGCTCGACGCGGACCTCCGCGGCAACGTCGCCTCGCGCCTCGGTATCGAGCCCGAACACACCCTCGACGACGTGTTCGACGGCGACGCGACAATCCGCGAGGCGACCACCGAGTACGAGCTCTCGGCCGAGACGGTTCCCGAGGCGGACCTCCTGGCTTACCGGGAGGCGCTCGCCGACGACCGGACCGCGTTCCGCGCCGGGGACGAGGAGTTCGCCGGGGTGGACGAGACGGAGTTCCCCGACATCGACACCGTCCCCGTCATCGCGGGCTGGCCCTCCGACCGGCGCGTCGCGGCGACCGACCCGGACGAGCTGGAGGACGTCCTCCAGGAGCTGGTGATGGCCTACGACGCCGTCATCATCGACACGGGCGGGGAGTCGGTAGCGGCGACGGCACCGGTGACGGTCGCCGACGGCGTCGCGGTCGTGACCTCGACCGACGAGTCCCACATCCAGACCTCGAACGCGACGGCCATCGAGTGCCAGCGCAACGGCGCCTCGCTCGTCGGGACCGTCGTGAACCGGGCCGACGAGCAGACGACCGTCACGGCCGTGACCGACGAGGTCGGCGTCGAGGCGGTCGGCGTCATCCCGGAGGACAGCCGGACAGCCGACCTCGAACCGGTCCGCTACAGCGTGCCCGATGCGCCTGCCGCGAAGGCCTACGACCGGCTCGCCGACGGTCTCGAGGAGTGGAGCCGGGCCGTCGAGGCCGAGGCCGACAGCGCAGCCGACGGCGGCGGCCCCGGGGCGTCGGGGGCAGGGACCGACCCGGAGACGGATGCGAAGGCTCCCGGCGAGGGTGACGAGCACGGAGCGGACGACGAGAGCGACGAGGGAGACGACGGGCTGCTCGGCCGATTCGGACTCGACTGACGCCGGCGGCCGCGAGCCGACCCGAAAGGAGTGTATTTTAAGTTCGGGTCGGATAACCTCCGAACATGCCAGCCGAGACGTACGACGTCCTCGTGGTCGGTGGCGGGACGGCCGGCGCGTTCGCCGCAGCCACGGCTGCCCGCGAGGGTGTGGACGTCGCCATCCTCGAACGCAAGTCCGAGGAGGAGGCGGGGCACATCGCCTGCGGCGACGCCGTCAAGGGAACGTCGACGTTCCCCGACGTGATCGACCGTGAGCGACTCCGCCGGGAATCGTTCACGAACGACGGCATCCGGCGCGCGGTGTTCGAGAACCCCCAGGGCGGCACGCTCGACATCCAGATGCAGGGTGACGGCGGCGCCGTCGTCGACCGCAAGCGCTACGGCGAGATCCTCCTCGACGAGGCCGCCAAGGCCGGCGCGGACATCCATTACGACACCGTCGTCCAGGACGTCATCCAGAACGGCAAGGTCGAGGGCGTCAAGACCGCCTCGAAGGGCTCGGTGACGACTTACGAGGCCGACGTCACCATCGACGCCGCGGGCGCGCTCTCCATCCTCCAGGACCGCACCGACCTGAGTGACCCCACCTTCGACACGAACGTCAGCTACTCGCAGTTCTGTTCGGCCTACCGCGAGGTCATCGAGGTCCAGGAGCCGGTCGACTACCACGACGCGCTCGTGTTCAAGCCGACCGCGGAGCTGGGCTACCTCTGGTACTTCCCCCGGACGAAGACGGAGATCAACGTCGGCCTGGGCTTCCAGATGAACAAGGACCCGATGAAGCTCGTGAGTGTCCTCCGGGACGACGTGCGCACGCGCCCGGAGTTCGAGAACGCCACCGTCAAGGACAAGCTCGGCGCCGCGCTCCCGACCCGCCGGCCGTACGACTCCGCGACGGCGCCGGGCTTCATCGCCGTCGGCGACGCGGCGGCCCACGTCAACCCCACGACGGGCGGCGGCATCCCCGGCGCCGCGAAGGCCGGCTACTGGGCCGCGCTCGAGGCCGTCGAGGCCATCTCCGAGGGCACCACGGACGACGAGGCCGCGTTCTGGGACTACAACCGCAAGGTCCAGACCGACTTCGGCAAGCGGTTCGCCGCGATGGACCTGTACAACATCTGGGGTGGCACCTACGACGTGGACGACCTCGTCTCGGTCATCTCGGCGCTGCCGGGCCAGCAGATTGCCGACGTGATGGCCCGCGACGGGACCGCCTCGATGAGCCTGGGCCTCAAGCTGAAGACACTCGTCAGGACGTTCGGGCACTGGGGCACCCTGCTGGAGCTCCGGAAGGTCAACGGCCTCGCCGCCGACCTCCGGGATATCTACGACGATTATCCGACCTCGCCGGACGGCTTCGAGGCCTGGCGCGACCGCCGGGACGCCGTCATGGACGAGCTGTACGAGGTCACCGGCGCCGACCCCAAATACTGAGCCGGCCGGCCCCTCCACAGCGTGGAGGAGCACCGTATTTCTCAGCACCCTAGCCAATATCTGGAATAATATGCATATATGGGACTTATTTGATATTTCTGCCAGCTATACTCATCTGCGCAGATAGCGACCGAACCCGAGGGGAAGCAACGAGGCCCCGACCCAGTCGGTCAGTGTTCCAGGGACTCCGCGTAGGCGAAATCCTCCGTGCCGGCCTCCCGGACCTCCCCGTCGAGCGTGATGGCCCAACCGTGGAGCGCCGTCGGGTCAGAGAGTGCGTTCGTCAGGACCGTCCGCACGTCGAGTACGTCGACGCCGTAGTAGTCCCGGGGGATACCCTGGAAGTACTGGAGCGCCGTCCGGAACAGCGAGCGCATCCCATCATCATCCTCGAAGTCGAAGTGCTTGTACGCGCCCGCGGCGACCTGCACCATCCCGTGGAGGAACTTGCTCTCGGTGGAGCCGCGGCCGTAGTTGTACCACTCCGCTTCGAAGCAATCATGTGATTCATGAAACTCGCCACTATTGTACAGACAGACGCCGTGAATCACAGCGCGTCGGAGCGTGCCATGCTCCCAACCGTTTGATTCCCTCCGGTCGGCGGACCAACCGGTTGGGTTGCTCGAAGCTGGTGGAGCAATATCCGGGTCAATAGTGTGGTCGTCCATTATCAAGGATTCCGCTGGTACGGATTGTTTACACTGGCACAAACGTTCTCGAAGCAGTCGTGTGACTCGTGGAACTCGCCGCTGTTGTAGAGGCGTACGCCGTGGACGGTCGCCCGCCGCAGGGTCCCATGCTCCCACCGGCCGTCGGCTCGCCACCCCGCCGGGTCGCCGCGGGCCGGCGGGCCCACGCTCGGGTCACGGGTGTGGTCGTCCATACCTCGACTTCCGCCGCGAGGGCCGTAACGGCGTCGGTCAGTATGCCCTCGCCGTTCGGCGGTCGTAACGAGCCGAAGCTTCTTGCCGTGGGGCACGTAACCGTGGTGCATGGACGTTGACGCGGCGACCGATACGGTCGAGTGCGAGCGATGCGGTGACGCCGTCGAGGTCGGCGTCCCCGGCGGTGAGCGGTGCGCGGACTGCGGTGCCTACTACTGTCACATCTGCGTCGACGACCTCGCGAGCCAGCAGTTGCTCGACGAGCCCGAGTGCCCGGCGTGTGAGATCCGGCTCGTGGCCTGAGGCGGGGGCACCACTCGGCCCCAATCGCCTCAGAGGTCCCGCGCGATGTCGCGTAGCCGGTTGACCCGCTCGGAGCGGTCGCTGATGGCGTCGGGGTCACAGAACTCCCCGAGCCGGCTCGACCGGACCAGTTCCTGCAGGGGCTCCAGCGACCGGTCGGGCACCTCCACGGATTCGAGGTACTCGGCGGTTCGTTCGAGGTCGGCCGTCGACGCCTTCCGGCCGCCGTCGGCGCCACCCAGTCGCCAGGCGAGGTCGCGTTCGTCGTCGCCCCCGCGCTCCGGGAGCGTCGCCCCGCCCGCGAGCACGAACGCCTTCGCCATCACGAACGGCACCACGTCCGGCCGTTCGTATTCGAGGTCGTCCACGAGCAGCGAGACCACCCGGTCCGAGAGTTCGAGCCGCCGGCGACTGCTCCCGACCGCGATCTCGAGCAGGAGGTCGTCGCGTGACTCCAGGTCGGGGTCGCGATAGAGATGCGGGGGCTTGGTCATACCCCGCCGTACGCGCGCCCGTGATTTCAGCGGCCCGGTTCCCGCGACCCGGTTCACGGGTGTGACCGGCCTCCGCAACGGTTTTGCCCGACAACGCCGGATTCTCCGGTGCGCGCGGGGGTAGCCAAGCCTGGAAACGGCGGCGGACTCAAGATCCGCTCCTGTAGAGGTCCATGGGTTCGAATCCCATCCCCCGCACGTGCAACTCGTGCGGAAGGCCGCCTCGGAGCGGTCTTCCCCCGCATCATCCTACTGGAAGCCACCTGACGAGTCCTGGGAACGGCCCCAGTTCGAGGGCGACCGGGAACGGCCAGAAGCGCTATACGGCGTGGTGTTCGACGGGTGGGCATGCGAACCCGTGCGGCCGTTGTCGTGGTGTCCGTGCTTCTCGTGGCGACGGCCGGCGCCCCGGCCGCGGCGGTCGTCCCGGAGCCGTCCCGAGCTGGGGCCGACGGTCCGTCGGCCGCAGCCGACACGGATGGTTCCGCGGTGGCGAGTCCGGTCCCCACCGGGACCGTCCGCCACACCGTCCGGCTGGCCGACCCCGGGACGGTCCGCGTCGAACTCGGTGTGGGCATCACGGAGCCGACCGCCGAGTTCCGGGTCACGCTCCCCGGCACCGCCGAGGTGACCGGAACCGACGGGTTCAGCCGGACCGACGGGGGGACGTACGAGTGGGACGGTCGGACCGAGGACCCGACGCTGACCTACCGGGCACCGGTCAACCGGACGGTCGGGGAGAGTGTCAGGTTCGCCGCGACCGACGACTGGGCACTGGTCGACATGACCGACTTCGACGCCGCGTACTCGTGGCGGAGTTTCGGCGAGACGAGTTACGAACGCCGGTTCTCGGTACCGAACGGCTATGCCGGGCGGGCGATGGCCTATCTCGGCCCCTACCGCGTGGCGAACGCCTCCGGGGCGGACCAGCGGTTCACCGTCGTCCACCCGACCGTCGTGGAGACGAACGCGACCGCCAGCGCGTACGCCGAGACGCTCGCGAGTCTCGCCGGCACCATCCGGATCGGGGCGCGCGACCCCGCCGTGACGGCGTTCATCGCGCCGCGACCCATCGGCGTCGAGGGGGGCGAGGGCGGCGTGGGCGGCCTGGCGACCAGCGCGGACATGTGGATCGCCGCGGACGCCGCCACCACGACCGGGCCGAACGGGACCAGCGTCCACGAACCCATCTTCGTCCACGAGTACGTCCACACGCGGCAGAACTACACGTCGACGCCCGAGATGCAGTGGTTCACGGAGGCCAGCGCGTTCTACTACATGGCGCTGACCCCCTACCAGCGCGGCAGTATCACCGAGGCCCGGTTCGACCGCCAGCTCCGGGTCCCGGACCGCTTCGGCGACACCGTGCTGACGGGGACAACCGGCGCGCAGTACCGGGCGTGGGCGACCCGGGGAGCCCGGACGCTGGCGGCGCTCGACCGCCGTATCCGGGTATCCACGAACGGGTCGCGGACCCTGCAGGACGTGTTCCGCCGGCTGAACGCCCACGAGGGGAACGTCACGTACGCCGACTTCCAGTCGATGGTGGACGCGACGGCCGGCGAGTCACAGGCCGACTGGCTCGACCGCCACGTCGACGGGTCGGAGCCGGTTCCCTCGCCCGTCGCGGATGCCTATCCCGCCCCCGACGTGACCGTCGACCCCGCAGGGGCGGAGTGGCGCCGCGGCGACGAGTGGGTCTCCGTCTCCGACACCCCGCTCCCCGCTGGGATACCGGTCCGTGTTCGCCACCCGGAAGTCGGTGTCGTGGTCCGGGCCGGGAACGGGACGACGGCCGTGAACGTCTCCGGTGGCGACCCGTCGACGGTCCGGTTCGCGGCCGGCGAGGCGACGCTGCGCGTCGAGACGTTCTACGGCCAGCAGTCGACTCGCCTCACCGTCGCCACCAGCGACGACGTGGACGGCGACGGCGTCACGAACGCCGCCGAGCTCGGACAGGGGAGCGACCCCTACGACGCGAGCAGTTCGACGGCGACCCCCGAGCCCGGCCTGCTGGATGGTGACGGGAACGACGGGAACGGGACGGGCGGCGGTCCCGCGGTCCGGGACGGCCCTGGGTTCGGCGTCACGAGCGCGCTCGCCGCGGGGACCGTCCTGTTGGTGTGGCAGCTGGCGCGGGCGCGACGACGGGAGTAGCATCGGGAATCCCCGCGTCAGAGGGCCATCAATCATCCAGCAGCCGGAAGGCGAGCAGTGCCGGAACCGCGAAGCCGAACGCGTTGAGTGCGCCGTGCCAGCGGACCATCGTCCCGATGCCGACCAGCGCGTCGCTCGGACGGAACGCAGAGTAGCCGTAGGCCAGCGCGAGCGCCATCGAGGCGAACAGCGTACAGCACGCGACCGCCAGCAGCGTCGCCGGTACCCGCGGAAGCCGGGGCACGGCCCGGCGGAGCGCGACGGCGGCGAACACGGCCACCGCCACGGTGAACAGTGCCACGGCGACGACCTCCAGCAGCGGCGAGAACGTGATTCCGACCGCGATGAGCGCAACGTTCCCCACGAGCACCAGGAGCGCGGCGGCGGCCAGCCGACCGACGGGCCCCTCGAACCCCCCGTCCGCGTCGACGACGCGCGCGGTCAGGCCGGCCGTGAGCGGGAGGACGAACCCGGCGTAGTGGTAGTGGACGGCCGTCAGCAGGACGATGATGGGTTCGAAGCGCAGGAAGACGCCGGCCCGGTGCAGGACCAGCGCCACCGCGCCGACCGGGACGTAGAGCAGCGCCGCGGTCACAGACAGTTCCGGAAGCGAGTCGAGTCCCCGTTCGCGGAGCCGCGAGAGTCCGGCCACGGCGATAGCACCGGTGACAGCGAGCCACGGGAGCGTCAGCAGGACGGATGGCAGCGACCCGACGGGGAGCGACAGGGCCCCGACGACCGCCAGCGCCGCCGGGAACGAGGCGACGATGGCACCACGGGCAGCCAGCACCCCGAGTCGGGAGTCCGGCGACGGCACCTGGCCGAGTCCGAGGGGGACCAGCACCAGCACGGCCAGCGCGACGAAACGGTCGACGGCCGAGAGCGGGGCGATATCGCCGAGGCCAGCGGCGACGACGCCCGCCCAGACGAAGGCTCCGGCGGCCGCGGTCAGGTCCGTCACCCGGTAGCCGCGGAGTCGGAGCCGACGGGTCGGCCGCGACCCGTCGCGGTGGCCGTACCCGGTCGCACTCACGGGTCGGTCACCCCCGTCGTGCCCGTCGTGTCCGTCGCATCCGCAGGGGCGGTCGGCGTCGCCCCGTCCTCGCGCTCCCGGAGGTAGTCACCGAGCCGCCGGAGCGACGACTCGGGGGTGTCGAACGCGGTCACGTCGTTGTCGGCCACGGTGTTGTCGAGCGTCGTGGCGCGGTACTGGTCCAGCCCGACCGGAGCGCCGGGCACCCGATCGAGGAGCGCGGCGCCGGCTCTCGCGACCGGCATCGGGACGGGCAGTACGACCGGGTCGTCGGCGACCAGCCGGAGAACCGCCGCGAGCGTGAGCCGCTCGGGCCCGCCGAGCCGATACGTCGCGCCGACGTGTCGGGAATCGGTGACCCCCGCGGCGACCATCGGTGCGAGGTCGTCGACCCACATCGGTTGCAGCCGCGTCCGCCCGCCCCCGGGGAGCGGAACCACGCCGAAGCGGCCCAGCCGTTCGAGGAAGGGGAGGAACGCGCAGCCGTCGCCGAACACCACGGACGGACGGTAGATGACCCAGTCGAGTCCGGATGCCCGGACGGCGGCCTCGGCGGCGCGCTTCGCCCGGAAGTACCCGGTCTCGACATCGTCCTCGACGCCGAGTCCGGAGAGCTGGACGAGCCGGTCGACGCCGGCGGCCTCGCTCGCCCGGAGCAGGTGGCGGGTCCCCCCGAGGTGGACCGCCTCGTGGCTGGCCCGCGGCTGGACGTGCGAGGGCAGCGCGACGAGGTTGACGACCGCGTCGTGGCCCGCGACGAGCCCCCGGAGGTCGTCCTCGGTCACGTCCGCGGGGGCCCGCACGACCGCCTCGGGGAGCGCCACGCCGTCGGGCGAGCGCGACGCGGCGGTCACCCGGTGCCCCCGGTCGACGAGGGCAGCGCAGACCGACCGGCCGAGGAAGCCGGTACCGCCCGCGACGAGGATATCCATACGCGGGCGCAGGGCCGCAGCCGGCTAAAACACCGGGGCAGTTCCGGACCACAGCGACCGGACGGGCCGGTGCGTCGCCCGGGCACAGGTCCGGAACGCTGAAACATCGGGCGCGCCGGTCTCCGGACATGGCCGCGACAGAGCGGTTCGACCTCGATATCAGCCCGGAACGGGCGTGGCTCGCGACGCTGGCGGCCGCCGTCGTCGCGCTGACCGCCGGGGCCGCCGCCCTCCCCCGCCTCGTCTGGGACCGTTTCCTCTGGCACTACTTCTGGGGCCCCGTCTTCGCGGACGCACAGGGCGCCCGCTGTGCCGTGATGACCGACAGCGGCCCGGAGCTGCTGTTCCGGGAGACCCGCTGTAGCGCCGCCCGCAACGCCGGCAGTATCGTCGCCGAGCCGGGCTACACGCTCGTCTCGGAGGCCGGCTACGCCATCACGCTCGTCTTCTTCCTCATCGGGGTCCTCTACCTGCTCCGCTACCTGGAGGTCGGCGAGTCGCTGGATCTGTTCTTCGCGCTGACCCCGTTCATGTTCTTCGGCGGCGCGCTGCGGGTCGTCGAGGACGCCAACAACGCCGCGCTCGAAGCGGGCGTCGAGAACCTGCTCTCGTACCCGGCGAACACGCTCATCATCAGCCCGGTCATCTACTTCACCGTCTTCGCGGTGACGCTGGCTGCGCTCGTCGTCGGGGTCGCACTGGACCGGCGCGAGGTCGTCGAGAGCTACCACCGCTTCGTCTTCGGCGTGGGCGCCGTCGCGCTGCTGGCCACGACCGGCTTCCTGTTCTGGTTCGTCCCGACGCAGATCGCCCCGGAGATTCCAGGCGTCGGGTTCTACCCGCTGATGACCATCGTCACGCTGGTGCTCGCGGCGGTCCTCGCGGTCATCATCTACGCGGGCGCCGAACGCTACGCGCCCGTGATCAACGAGGGGACCGGGCGTGCAGGGCTCGTCGTCCTGTTCGGCCACGCGGTCGACGGCGTGGCGAACGTGCTGTCGGCCGACTGGCTCGACTACATCGGCGTCCCCGTCGAGTACGGCTCGAAGCACCCGATCAACCGCATCATCGTCGATATCACACAGTCGGTCCAGCCGGAGTGGCTCTCGACCGCCATCGGCACCTCGTGGCCGTTCCTCGCGGTGAAGCTCGTCGCCGCGACCGCCGTCATCTACGTCTTCGACCGGCGTATCTTCGAGGAGAGCCCACGGTACGCGGTCCTGCTGCTCATCGCCATCCTCGCGGTCGGCCTCGGCCCGGGGAGCCGGGACATGCTCCGCGCGACGTTCGGCATCTGAGGCGGGCCGCCCGCCTCACCCGTCCGCACTGTCGGCCAGGGGTAGCCGCATCTCGACGACGGTCCCGCCGTCGTCGGACTCGTCGACCGAGAGGTCGCCACCGGCCTCCGTCGTCACCCAGTTGACCAGCCAGAGACCGAGCCCCTGGCCGTGGCGCAGCGGTGTCTCCGAGCCCTCCTCCAGCGTGCGGCGTTCCATCCGGGGGATACCCGGACCACTGTCGGCCACGCGAAGCACGGCCACGGGCGCACCCCCCGGGTCCTCGGAGCTGAAGAGGTCGACGCTGACCGCCGGGGCGGTGCCGTCAGGGCCATCCGACCCGGCCTCCGACGGACCGCTCGTCGAGCCGTGTTCGACGGCGTTCTCGATGAGTTCTCGCACTGCGTGTCGGCACCCGGGAGACGCCACGTGGAGCGGGCGCTCCGGGAGGCTGGTGGCGATGTCGTGTCCCCCGGCCTCGACCTGGTCGGTGGCCTGCCGGACGGCCGAGCGGAGGTCCAGATGGTCGGTCTCGTGGTCGCCCGAGACCACCTCGCGGACGGTCCGCGCGGTGTCGCTCACGGCCAGCAGGCTCCGGGCGCGGTCACGAATTCGCTCGGCGGCAGCCGCCTGCTCCCCCTCGGCGTTCCGGGCGATGTCCCCGGCCTCGCCCAGCACCACGTTCATCTCGTTGCGCAGGTTGTGCCGGAGCACCCGGTCGAGCACGTCGATTATCTGCTCGCGTCGTGTCCGCTCGGTCACGTCCCGAACGACACAGACGAAGCCATCCTCGAGGTCGCTCAGCGAGAGTTCCTGCTGGAAGGTGGAGCCGTCGGCGCGCCGGCCGACGGCCGGGCCGCGCCAGCCGCCCGTCTCGACCATCTCCGGCAGCGCCTCCCGTTCGAGCCGTCGTTGCTCGGCCGGGTCGTAGAGCTGGGACCAGTGGTTCCCGAGGAGTTCCTCGCGGTCGTACCCGTACAGGTCGGCGTGGGCGTCGTTGACGAAGAGATAGCAGCCGTCGTCGTCGAGCAGCGCCATCCCGTCCATGGCACCCTTCATCGCCTCCGAGTGGCGCTCGATGGCCCGGCGGCGCTCGGTCGCCTCGCGAGCAGCTCCGCGCACGGCGACCACTTCGCCCTCCGCGTTCCGGACCGGCTCAGCGTTCACCTCGATCCAGGGGCGCTCGTCACCGGCAATCCGGAGTGCCATCCCGCGGACGGTCTCTCCCGACAGCACCGCGTCCAGCGCGTCGTACGCGGTCTCGAGGGACCCAGCGGCGATGTACTGCTCGAACTTGTGGTCGATGACCTCCTCGGCGGTGGCTCCCAGGAGCCACTCGATGTCACCGGAAACGGCGGTGACCGTGCCGCCGGTGTCGAGTCGGAAAGCGAAGTCGACACCCAGGTCGGCGATGGCGTCGACCTCGATGCCACTCGCGCCGTCGCGTCTGGCGGACGCCCGCTGTCGACCCGGGGTAGCGCTCGGCTCCCGGTCACCCACACCCATTGGTAGTGAGATGTCCACAACCAGTTGCCCTTAAACTACGGGTCACCTCGATGCCCGAGTCGGCGCTGCAGTGGCCCGGGCAGGCGTCAGCGGCATCAGGGGAACGGATGATGCGCACGGTCCAGGCGCGGTTCGCACCCGAACGTCTCCGGGACTTTACGGGCACGCTCCCCGAAATACGGCGTTCCGCTGAACAGTGGCTGCGCGCCGGGGACCAGAACCCGGACCGCCTCGAACCCGAGCGCCTCGACGTCGCGGGTCGTCAGCCGCGCGGCGTAGGCGTCGAGGTCGGCGCTCGCGAGCGCTTCGACGAGCGCCTCCAGTGCCTCGGCACCGGTCGGCGGAGTCGATGACCCGACCGACCCCAGTGGGACGGTCGTCTCCGGGTCGCAGAGTGCTCGGACACCGCGCGGGAGGTCCGCCGCACGTGCCACGTTCGGTTGCTGCTGGCTGGCCCCCTGCCGGCCCATCCCGCGCAGTTCCATCCAGTTCTGGAGCGCCTCGGAGAGGGCGTCCCGGGCGGCCGCCGCCGGGTCGAGCGCCGCCGACATCCCGGCGGCGAACCGGGGCCAGCGGTCCGCCTCCTCGTGGTGGACCGCGCAGGCGACGACCGGCACGTCGATATCCTGGGTCAGCAGGAGTGCGGTCGTCTCCAGCCCCTCCGAGCGGGCAC
Source organism: Haloglomus halophilum (assembly GCF_024298885.1). Taxonomy (GTDB): domain Archaea; phylum Halobacteriota; class Halobacteria; order Halobacteriales; family Haloarculaceae; genus Haloglomus; species Haloglomus halophilum. The sequence continues at coordinate 3,170,796 of NZ_CP101166.1, read as the reverse complement.
GGCGCCGGAGCGTCTCGAAGGTGGCGAGCGGGCCGTCCTCGGGCGCGTCCGCGAGGGTGTCGGGCCCCACCGAGAGTCCCATCGGTTCGAACGTCGAGTACCACGCCAGCATCGCGGCGTCGCGCTCGATGACCTCCGAGAGCCCGGACAGCAGGGCGTCGACACCACTCCCGAAGCCCAGTCCGGTCGTGATGGCCGGGCGGTGGCGCGCACCCCCCGGCGGCGGGAAGACGACGAACTCGACCGGGAGCCAGGCCCGCTCGCCGGTCGCGAGGGCCTCACCCGCGACCCACGGGATAGTCTCGCTCGGGTCGGGGGCGTGCCACTCGCCCGCGTCGGTACCGTCCGTCTCCGGCCGCACGAACGCCGACGGTGGGACCGTATCGTCGACCCCGGCAGCCGGCGCGCGCTCGAACGCCTCCGTGCGGTAGACGGCGGCGGCGTAGCGTTCGAGTCCCTCGCCCAGTGCCTTCCCGAGCGCGGCGTTCCAGTCGGTCGCGACGCCCGCCGCGAGCCCACCGGTCGCACCGTCGCTGAACCCGCGCGTGTCGGCGAGTTCGGCGAGGTAGTACGGCGCCGGGAACGACTCGGCTTCGCTGATCTCACGGACGGGCCCGAGTCGCCGGTCGACCGCGCGCTCCAGCCGGTCGACGGATTCGTCGAGCGAGCGGTCCACGACGGAACGGTCGAGGGCGGGCCCGGGCGCCTCGCTCTCGCAGGCACAGTTCGGCACCGGGAGCACCCGGCGCTGGGCGTGCGGAACCTCGACGACACTGCCCAGCGTGGCCGTCTTGCGGCCGGCCACGAGGTCGGCCGCCGCACGCCCGGCGAGCGCGCCCGCGAAGCGAGCCGTCGCCGGGTCGACCGACGCGGTCCCGTCGACGGAGGGGGCCTCGCCGCCCAGTCCCGCGGCCACCCGCGTCCGGAGACAGTCGAAACAGGCCGTTCCGGGGCCGAAGCCGGCGACCGCGGCGTCGACGCTCGGGAGCGCGTGGCCGCCGATACCGCCGAGTTCGACCGCCAGCCACGGGGTGCCGGCCTCGCGTGCGGTCCCGGCCGCCGTCTCGAACGCGTCGGCGCCGACGGGCGCGACGACGACGCCGAGGTCGGCACCGTTCAGTGCGTCCGAATCGGTCCGGTCGACCGTCGCGTCGGTGTCCGCGAGCGCCGCCTCGACGGCCTCGACGGCCGGCCCCTCGCCCGCGAGCCGGACCTCGGTCACGGCTCGACCCCCGCACCGGTCCGTCGCCGCGCGCCAGTCTTGTTCATGCGCGACTCCGCGGCCGGGCGCGACGTGTCGTTTGTGGTCCCGGCGGGCGCATTCAGGTCGGACTCGATGGTGGCTTGGTGGTGCGAAGATACAGAAGGGCTCTCTGGTGACAGCGCCGACCGAACCCTGTTGAAAGCCCCCGAGCGCTCCGGGCTCCGGGGCTCGCTGCGGTCCTCGGCCGCCGGAGGCGGCCTGCGGTCCTTACGTCGCCCGGGAGCCGCGGAGTGCTCGGCCCCTTTCAGTCCCGCCCGGGTCGGCGTTCCAGGGTCGCTTCGCACCGTGCTGGCTCGGTGCGGACGCTCCGTGGACCGGACACTCTCGGGTGGAATGGAAGGGGCTGGCCGCTCGACCCGGCCCCGGCGAAGCAAGGACCGCAGGCGGCCGAAGGCCGCCGAGGACCGCAGCGAGCCGCGGACGGTCGAGCGGCCAGGGGCTTCCAAACCGGTTCTATTCGCGGTTCCTCGCTCTGCATCTCCCTCCAACTACACTCCCTACAGCTACCGGCCCGGGTGCGTATCTGCACACGACCGGCGGGCGCTCCGGCTTCGAAAACGGTATGAGCGAACCCCCGAAGGGTTGGGTATGAGCGACGAGGACGAGGAGGCTGACGAGCCCGCCGTCGAACTCGGCGAGGGTACCGACGTCGAGGGGGCGCCCCTCGCGCGAGTGAGCCACCGGCTCCACTACGGCATCGAGCACAGCGAGGTCGTGCGCCGCGAGGGCGACACCGTCATCCGGACGCCCGACGGCCCGCGCGAACTCGGTGACGTGCTGGAGGAAACCGACGAGACCTACTTCGAGACCCGCAACGCGCTCGAAGAGGCCGTCGAGGCGGTCGTCGGCACCGGCCCCGTCCCGACAGCCGAGGACTGAAAACGAGCCATCCGACCCGTACGGGTGTCCCGGTAGCCTGCGGAGACGGCTTCTCCTTGCCGCCCGCCCCGGCCGGCGCATCGAACGGTCACCCATCCAGGCGCGTGGCCGTAGACTGCCGCCGGAAGCCGACGGGCGCGATACACGCACACGATCAGCGACTGCAAGGCAGGCACGTCGCGCGAACGGCCCAATATTGTGCAATCAGTGAATATCTGTCGGAACCGTTTTGTGGCTGACGGGCGTCCGGACGGTACGATGCTCCCCATCGACCCGACACAGCTGGACGGCGACGACATCGGCGAGAAGCGCGCGACGCTCCACATGGACCACGAGGAGGCCATCGAGCACGTCCGGGAGGCGTTCACGCAGGAGGGCTTCGGCGTCGCCACGGAGTTCTCCCCCTCGGAGATGCTCAACGAGAAGGTCGATGCGGGTCGGGACCCGTACTACGTGCTCGGTGCGTGCAACCCGAACATGGCCGACCGCGTGCTGGATGCGAGCGACAAGCGGGCCGGCGGCCTGTTCCCCTGCAACGTCGTCGTCTGGGAGGAGGAGCCCGGCGTCCAGACCGTCTATCACGTCTCCATCATGAAGCTCGCCCGTCTGACCGGGATGGCTCCCGACGACGAGACGATGGCCGACATCATCGCGGACACGGGCGACCTGGTCGAGGCCGCGTGGGCGAACCTGAACACCGCCGAGTGATCGGCCATCGGCCCGGGAAGCGTCGCCGATACGCCACCGAACCGACTCGGAACGGAACCACGACCCAGCCTGGGGCGTGACGCTTCCCGACTACTCCTCCCCACCGTCCGTTCCGACGATGCGTTCGAGTTCCTCGACACGGGTCCGGAGCTCCTCCAGTTCGGTGACCCGGTCGTCGAGGTCCTCGACGCGCGCCTGAACCCCGCCGACCTCGCGCTCGACGCGGTCGAAGCGTTCGTCCATGCTGCCCCCACTTTTGGTACGGTCGACGAAGTAGTAGAACCCGCCGAGGATGGCCAGCAGGATGGCGACACCGAGGACGAGGTTCAGCACGATGATGAGCAGTTCCGGGGCGCCGGGAATCGACTGGAGGGGTACCAGCATCGGCCGAACACGCACCCGGAAGGGGCAAAAAACGGGGGGTCGCTCGGGACGCGCGGCCACTCACTCGAAGTCGGAGAGCGTCGGTTCGCCGCCGTCGTGGTCCCCGGCACCACCGCCGACCGTCCCGCCGTCCCCGGCTGTCCTGCCATCCTCGGCCATCTCGCCATCCCCGACCGTTCCACTCGGGTCCACGCCGCCAGCGCTACCGAACTCGCCGAGCGTCGACTGCAACCCGGCGACCATCTCGGACTTCCGCCGGAGGCCGTCCATCGAGATGGGGAGCCGCTGGCTCACCTCACGCACGGCGTCGTGGAAGGTCTCGGCGACGCCCGGTTGCCCGTCGCGGAAGGCGTTGCGCACGGTCTCGCGGACCTGCCACACGCCGGCGGGACCCCAGTAGTCCTCGGTGACGTGCCGGAGGACGAGCACCTTCGCCTGCCGGTCGCGCTCGCGGAGGTGTTCGAGCACGCCGAGCCGCGAGGCGTAGTACGCGCCGGAGGTCTCGTCGACGTACGTGGTACGGCCCTCGTACCCCTCGCGGTCCGAGGCGACGCGGTAACCGCGGTCCTCGTGGGGGTTCCAGACGGAGCCGGGCGCCTTCATCTCCACCAGCTCGAACTCCCAGTCGCCCGGCGCGAGCAGCACCCAGAACCGGTTGCCGAGGAACTCGTTGTACCAGACCTCCACCTCGTCGACGGTGTTGGCGTTCCGCAGGCCGCCCCGGAGGAAACCGCCGATGGTGTCGTCGACGGCGGTGATGGACCAGCGGGTCGGGACCATCCGGCGCTCCTCGGTCTGCCCCAGCGCGCCCGCCGAGAGGATGGTCTTCACGTCGTACACGTCGAAGCCCCGGTTGTAGAGGTAGCTCATCGCGCCCTCGGCCTTCCAGTCGTCGTCCTCCAGGGTCTTCTCGACCGCTCTGGGCACGTGTGGGTTCTCCGTTAGCTCGGCGTGCTCGGCCTGCGCCCGCGGTCCGGTCGGCGTCGCGATGTCGTCGAACCCCACGTCCAGGTCGAGGTCGAGCGGCCCATCCAGCCCGACCTCCACGTCCACGGGCCGGTCGGCGATGGCCACCTCGCGCTGGACGCCGGTGAAGCCGGTCCACTCGTCGGCGACGTGGACGTTCGTCCGCTGGGTGGAGTTGAGCAGGTTCGTCCGCGCCTCGAACACGTCCTCGATACCGAACCCCTCGCGGTACCAGTGGCTCCCCGTCTCGTACTGTGCGGCGCGCTCCTCGTCGCCCACGGGGGCGAGGACGCCGGCCGTCACGTCCGGGTACTGGCTCCGACCGACGAAGATGGAGGGCGAGGTCGACCCGAACAGGGAGTCGCCCTGGGCCACCTCGTCGAAGCGGCGCTGCACCTCGTCGAGGTGGTCCGTGATGGCGTAGGACTTCTCCTCGGCGAGCTGGCGCTTCAGCGCCTCGGTCCCGTCGTCCAGCCCGTCCATGAACTCGTCGAGGCGCATCGTGGTCTCGACTCGATGTCCGACCGCTGGCCAGTTCAATCGTTCGGCAGCGGAGCGGAAGTGGTCGTCCCGCGAGCGGAGCGGCCGTCAGGGAGCCGGGGCGCCCGTCAGTCGGCCTCGAAGACGCCCTCGTCGTCGGTGGCTCGCGTGTGAGCTCGCCCGGCCAGCAGCCCGAGGCCGAGTCCCGCGACCGTTCCGAGGGCGGCCGTCCCGAGCAGGACGTACCGGACCGCGGCCTCGAAGCCGAGGACGGGTTCGCCGGCCGCGATGAGTCCCCCGAGGACGAGCGGGGCCGCCGTCGAACCGACGCGGCCGACGGACTCGCCGACGCTGACCAGCCCCCCGCGAGCGCTGGCGTCGGCCAGGCCCGTCACCGTCGAGCGATAGAGCGTGAGGACGGTCCCGAAGCCGGCGCCGACGAATGCGGCCCCTGCCGCCGCCATCGGCACCGAGGTCGCGAGGCCGAACAGTGCCAGTCCCGCGCCACAGACCGCCATCGTCGCCGCGAGGGGGAGCCCACGGCTGTCGAAGGTCGCCGTGAGTCGGCCGACCTGCGTCCCGCCGACCGCCGACCCGAGGCTGGCGAGCCCGACGACCAGCCCCGCGACGCCCGGCGACCCACCGAGGAGACGGCCCGTGACGACCGAGGCGTACGTCAGGAAGGCGAACCACACGAAGGAGGGCACCGCCCGGCCCACGAGTGCCGCGAGCACCAGCGGGTCGCGAAGGCGCTCGACGAGGGCGCCGACCGTGGCCTCCGGTTCCGACCCGTCGGTCCCCCCTCCCCTTCCCCCTCCCCCTCCCCCGGCGCCCGCCCGCGTCGGTTCCTCGAACACCAGGAGGACGACGAGCGCGACCGGCAGGCCCAGGAAGAACAACAGGAAGGGGAGCTGGAACCCACGGGTGACCAGCACGCCCGCGACGACGGGGAAGAGGGCCAGCGAGAGCCCGACCGTGGCGAACCGGAGTCCCTGCGCGGTCGCCTCGCGCTCGCCTGCGTACAGGTCCCCGACGCTGGCGATGAGGACCGGCCCGATGCCACAGTAGCCGATGCCCTGGACGAGCCGGAGGCCGACGACGACGCGGAAGTCGGCCGTGAACGACGCCGCGCCGCCGGCGACGGCGAACAGCGCGAGTCCAGCCGCGAGAACCGGCTTGCGACCGACCCGGTCCGAGAGCGCTCCCACGAGCGGGATGGCGACGATGGAGGGCGCGGTGAATGCGGCCATCAGCAGGCCCACGCGCGCAACCGGGACGCCGTACGGCGTCGCCAGCGACTCCAGCACCGGCGAGACGACCGACGACCCCATCGGGGAGACGACGCTCCCGAGCAGGAGCACCTGGAACGTCCGGTCCCGGACGACATCGGCGTCGTCACCGAACAGACGGGCGAGCACGGCCGCGAGCGGTCCCGTCGCGGTCCCGTCCGACTCGCCCGCGGGCATTCAGAGCCCGAGGTCGGCCGTGATGTGGTCGAGACCCAGCACGAGGGCGCCACCGACGAGTCCGGCCCCGAGCAACACCGCGGCGGTCTCCGCGGAGAACCGGGTGGTGGCATCGAAGATCTCCCGGGCCGGGAGCCGGAGCGCGCCGACCATCAGGCTCACGAGGAAGGTCAGCGTCGCGGCGCGGTAGTGGTCCAGGGCCCAGCGGATGACGTGTGCGACCGTCAGCAGGCCGACCACGGCGCCCGCACAGAACGTGACCACGACGCTGCCCGTGCTGGCGAGGTCGGTGCCGCCGCCGGTGACGGCCGCGAGCACGGCGTCGACGAAGTCGCCGAGCGTCGTCACCATGAACTCGTACTGCCCCAGCACGAGCAGCAGGAACGAGCCGCTGATTCCGGGCAGGACCATCGCGGTCACGGCGATCGAGCCAGCGATGAAGACGACCGGAAGCGTCGACGGAAGGGCTCCGGAGATGGGCCCGGTCAGCAGGAACGCCACGACCACACCGACGACACCGACCGCCAGCCGGCGGGGGGTGCCCACATCCACCTCACCGTAGAGGACGACCGCGCTCGCGGCGATGAGGCCGAAGAAGAACGCGAACGTCGGCCCCGGATGCTCCTCCAGCGCGAACTCCAGTACCCGCGAGAGGGTGACGACGGCCGTCGCGATACCGCCACCGAGCGCGAGCAGGAAGGGGACCTCCATCTCGCGGAGTCGGTCGATGAGCGCGGCCCGGCCGGCGCGGGTGTGGATGTCACCGAGCAACAGCACGGCCAGCGGATCCAGCTCGGTGATGGCCGTCACCAGTCGCTCGTAGACCCCGACGATGAGTGCGACCGTCCCGCCCGAAACCCCGGGAACGGTGTCGGCGGCGCCCATCGCGGCGCCCTTCAGGTAGACCGACAGCCACCACGGGAGGACGGAACCACCCTCGCCGGTCTCCACGGTCGTCTCGGTGCTCGGAGACTCCGGCTCCGGCATCACAGGACGGCCGCGAGCGGTGTGGTCAGCCAGGCCGGCGGTGCGAGCGACCCCGAGGGCGTCGCCGTCGGGGTCGCCGTGCCCGTCGGCGTCGGGGTGGGCGTCGACGACGTGGAGTTCGTGTCCGAGCCGCCGGAGTCGGTCGTGTTCGTCCCGCTCCCCGAGTCCGTCGAGTTGGTGCTGTTTCCGTCGTTCACGGAGATGACCTCGCCCTCCAGCGTCACGGTCACGGGTTCGTCGCTGCGGCCGATGACCTGGGCCTCGGAGACGGTCGCGTTCGCCTGGTACCGGGTGATTTCGTCACCCTCCACCGTCGGCGGTGCCGTGATGCTGTACGGCCCCGTCGCTCTGACGGAGGCGTTGGTACGGCCCTGCTCGGGGCCGAACTGGTCGTACCCGGTCGTCGAGTACGGCACCGTCATCGTGAACCGGCCGTCGTCGCCGGTCCGGGCCTGCTGTTCGTAGGTGAACGTCTGCCCGTTGGTGGGGATGCGCATCTGGACCGTGGCGGTGACGTTCGTGTTCGCGGGCCCCTCGCCCTGGATAGTCGCCCCCTCGACGCGCTCGAACGTCTTCAGGTACGAGGTCCTCTCGATGGGCCGGGGCGGCCGCTGATTGAGGCGCGACCAGAGGCCGAAGGCACGGCTGATGGGCGTCTGAACGCTCTGTCCGGAGGCCCAGACCAGCCGGTAATGCTCCAGTGCCGGGACCGGCTCGCTGGGCTTGCCCAGGACGCCGCCGATCTGTGCGGTGCCGTCACGGCGGACGTACTGCTCGGCCGCGGTCCGGTTGGGGAACGTCCGGACGGGCTGGGTCGCAGCCGTGATACCCGGGAGGGTCGTCCCGCGGTAGTCGACGCGCTCCCAGTCGGCGACGACGACGCTCCCGTCGCTGAAGGTCGGCTCGGCGCGGCTCCCGTGGTACTGGTAGAGCCGCGTCCGCATGCTCTCCATCGACCGCTGGGAGTGGATGGCGTACCGGGTGATGACGCGGCTACCGGCCTGTGTCTGCTGGATGACGTACGCCGTCTGCTGGAGGTCGCCGGCGCGGAGCGCCCGGAGGCCGTCCGGCAGCGTGTCGCTCCCGCCGGGGTACGGCTCGACGACGAACTCGCCGGTGTCGTTGTCGACAGCGTAGCGGCGCTGCCACGCAGCCGGGGCGCTGAACTTCCGGGTCCCGGCCTGCCCCATCTGGTAGTCGAGCATGACGTACCGGGTCTGCTCGCCGTCGCCGCTCGTGTCCACCATCGACTCGTGGGCGTACGACTCGTTGGTCGAGAGGAAAACCTCGGCAGCGTACTCGGCGTTCTGCTGGAACGGGTTGGCGTTCGGAACCCGGTCGCCGAGGACCGTGATCCAGTGGCCGTAGTCCCACCAGGCGAGGACGCCATAGTCACCCGATCCATACTGGAAGTCGTCCGTCTTCTCGTAGGTCCCGTACTTCCCATCCTCGAGCGCTGAGTCGGGGCTCTCGCCGAACTTGCCCTCCTCGGGGGTCTGCTCGTCGAGCCAGATGAGGCCCGACTGCCAGTTCTGGACCGACCCCGGCGAGGACTGCTGCTCGGAGGTGTCGACGACGTTCGAGTACGTGCCGCCACCCGGCCGGATGGCCAGCGGGGCGGTGATGACGAGCAGGACGGCCACGATGGAGAGCACCTGGTACCCCTTGATGCTCGTGATGTCCTCGGCCATCTGGCCCACGTCGAGCAGGTCGAACACCTGCTTCGCGAGGAAGGCGTTCAGCGTACAGACGGAGAGGATGAAGTAGTAGTCGAAGCGGCGCTGCGTGAACGCCGCCGCGAGCAGGAACAGCGACCAGATGACGACGAACGTGCCGACCGGGTCGATGTGGTCCTCGCGGAGGGAGGTGTAGGTGAGATAGACCAGGGCGCCGACCGCGGTGTAGAACGCCAGGCCGTAGGAGTTGTAGAGGAACTGCCCGGGGTTCTGGATGGGCGTCGCCTCGGCGACCGTCCGGGCGGTGTCGGTGGCGCCGAAGCCGACGACGCGGAGCAGCTGGCGCTGGAAGAACTGGAACACGTCCGGCAGGACGACGGCGACCAGTCCGAGGAGGACGAGTCCCGCGCCGACCAGTGCCACGGGGAACGCAGCCCGCGGGAGTTCCTGATCGAGCCGCTCCCAGAGGCGGCTCCCGCCCACGATGACCACGCACGCGAGCGCGGCAGCGGCGGCCACGAACGGCTGAGCGATGGAGAACCGCGTCGCGGAGAACGAGAACGTGTTGATGGGGACGAGGGTGACGAGGAACGTCGTCGTCATCATCACGGCGCCGACGATGCCGACGTGGTCGGGGCTGTGCCCGCGGAGGTAGGTCCCGAGGAGATAGCAGACGAGGAAGACCCCGATGATGCCGGCGAGGAAGACGCCGGGCGGCCACACCCAGATGTAGAGGCCGACGAACAGGCCCGCGAGGGCCGACCAGAGCAGTGTCGGGCGGAGGGCGTCCCAGTCACGGGCGGTGAACAGCTCCCAGATGGGCCGGTCGCGGTCGGCCACGTCGAGCGCGACGAGGACGAACACGACGGCGGTGGCCATGAACAGCGTCTCGCCGACGTGGTGGTCCGAGAAGCCGGCGAGAGAGCGGGTGAGGAACTGGCCGGGCGTCAGGGCGATGATGAGCGCCGCGATGACGCCGCCGGACTTCCCGCCGAGACGCTTGCCGAGGAAGTAGACCGGGACGACCACGAGCGCGCCGAAGACGGCCGGGGCGAACAGCGTCGCCAGTTTGACCTGGAACTCCGTGGGGGAGCCGAGGCCGTAGATGAGCGCGCCGGTGGCGATGAGCTGGTCGAACAGGGTGCCGAACTGACCGACGCTCGTGCCCGTCGGGAAGCTGGTCCACGGGTCGAACGGCATCGTGGCGGGCCAGTTCCCGACCGTGTACTGGACCATCCGGTAGTGGTAGTAGGCGTCGTTCCCGGAGAACAGGACCTCCTTCCCCTGCACGTACGCGCCCCAGTTGCGCGCTCGGACCCAGAGCATGAACGCGAACAGGGCTGCCACCACAGGGATGTGGTAGTAATCCCGGAGCGTCTCGGTGGGGAGGTCGAGTGCCTCCACCCGCTCCGAGATGGATTTCGAGGACTGGCTCATTGCCCGAACGGGGGGCCAAAACCCGCATAAGCCTTTTGCGATTGGCTCGCTGGCCGATTCCGCCGCGCCACGGTGTCAGGCGCCGACCGACACGCCTTTGCGCGCCTCGCCCCCGCGCTCACCCATGACCGACCGTGGCGCGAACGGGGACGACGACGCACCGGACGGGAACCGGGACGCGGACGACGGTACCGGCGAGGAGGGCCTGACCTACGCCGACGCCGGCGTCGACATCGACGCGAGCGAGGCCGCCACCGCTGCCCTCGTCGGTGCGGTCGAGGGGGTCTCGGGCGACTACGCCGGCCTGCTCGACATCGGCGACCGCTACCTCGCGCTCGCGACCGACGGCGTCGGGACGAAACTGCTCGTCGCCGAGGCGCTGGGAGACTACTCGACGGTGGGCATCGACTGCATCGCGATGAACGTCAACGACCTCGCAGCCGCGGGCGTCACGCCCGTCGCCTTCGTGGACTACCTCGCCGTCGACGAACCGGACGAGGGATTCGCCGAGCAGGTCGGGCAGGGGCTCCGTGCGGGCTGTGAGGCCGCCGACATCGAACTCGTCGCGGGCGAGACCGCCGTCATGCCGGAGGTCGTGAAGAGCCTCGACCTCGCCGGGACCTGCGCCGGGCTCGCGACCGACGAGGACCTGCTCCCCGGCGACGCCGAGGCGGGCGACGCGCTGGTCGGCTTCCCCTCCTCGGGCATCCACTCGAACGGGCTCACGCTCGCGCGGCAGGCGACCACGCGCGAGCACTCATACACGGACCCGTTCCCGGTCGAGGAGTACGGGACGCCGAACTGCTCGCGCGTCGAGGACGGCGAGACACCCCGCATCGGCGACGTGCTGCTGGAGCCGACGCGCATCTACACCCACCTGCTGGAGCCGCTCCGCGAGGCTGGCGCGCACGCCGCCGCGCATGTGACGGGTGGCGGGTGGACGAACCTGACTCGACTGGGCGAGTTCCGCTACGTCGTCGACGGCCCGTTCGACGCGGACCCCGTGTTCGACTTCGTGCAGGCCGAGGGGTCGGTCGACGACGAGGAGATGCATCGCACGTTCAACATGGGCACCGGCTTCGTCGCCGCGCTCGCGCCCGACGATGCCGAGGCGGTGGTGGCCGAGACGGACGGCCGCGTCATCGGGCACGTTGAGGAGGCCGAGAGCGAGGACGCAACGGTCGAGATTCGCGGATTGAAACTCGATTAAGTCTTCTATACTCGTCTTTGGGGCCCTTATACCCACCTTTTGGCACTTATATCCAGCCTTAGACATCGATGAGCGTAGCCCGGATGCTGTTCGAACCGCGCCTCCCGTCAGTCCAGTAGGCGCGCGCTGGCGGCTGTGCCACAGGCCAGCCGCCGGCACCGTGCGAGGGGCGAGAAGCGCAACGAGCGGAGCGAGTGAGCATCGCAGGCGGTTGGGGAGGCGTGAGGCTCATGGCCCCGACTGACCCGCGTGCGGTTCCTGGCGGAATCGAAGGGCGACCGCTCTCGACCAGGTGAGACGACGCAAGCACCGCAGCCGCGCGAACGAAGTGAGCGCGACGAGGAGCGCAGCGAGTCGCAACCGGTCGAGAGCGGGAGGGCTTCGGAGGAATCTCCAGCAGCAGAGTCTCGGTGCCGGTCGAAGTGCGCGAGGGCTTCGGAGGCGGCCCCCAACACCTACCGCAGGTGTGTCGCCACGTCGGCCTCGGTGATGATACCGACCATCTCGCCGCTCTCCATCACGATGATGGCGGGGTTGTGGTCGAGGTAGTCGTTGATCTCGTCGAGCGTGGCGTCCCGGCCCACCGTGACGATGGACTCGCTCATCGACTCCGCCACCGGAATCTCGTCGACCTCGTCGGCGCTGTAGTGGCGCACGTCGGAGTTCGAGATGAGCCCCACGGGCGTCCCGCCCTCGTCGACGACGGGTAACTGCGAGAACCCGGCCTCACCCATCAGGTCGATGGCCGCCGCGACGCTGTCGTCGCGCGAGACGAAGGTCAGGTCCTCGTTCATGATGTCCTCGGCGCGCTTGATGGCGCCCTCGGCCTCGTTCATCGCGTTGACGATGCGCCGCAGCGTCGAGAGCCGCGGGTCCACGTCGCCACCCTCGATGCGCGCGATGAGCGGCTGGGAGACGCCCGCCATCTCGGCCAGCTCGCTCTGGGTCATGTCGAGGTCGGTCTTCCGCCGCTCCCGGAGTTCGGCGGCCGTCGGCAGTTCCATGAGGTTTGATAACTGTGGGTTATCACTAAAGCGTTCGGGTGCTAGCAGATGACTGGAGCGGCCGCACCGAGGCCGGCGGGTACGACTACGAAGCCCTCGCGCTCTCGGGTCGCGCGCCTCGCTGCGCGCTTCCCTCGCTCCCGTTGGTCGCTCGGTCCAGTGCTTGCGTCGTCGTGCTTCCCCGAGAGCGCTCGCCCTTCGATTCCACCAGGGACGTAGAACGTGTCACGGGCGCGGCGGCCCTGCCCTTCCCCGGGTCGCGCGGGCCTCGCGTTGCTCGGCCACGCGCTCCCGGCCCGTGGACCGTCGAACGTACCCGTCGCTATCAGTTGCGAAGAAATCGCAGAACGGTTGACGAACGCTACGAACCGCGGAGGCGGTCAGTCGGCCGCGTCGGGCGCCGGCGCCTCGGCCGTCTCACCGTCGTCCAGCGACTCCAGCGCCGCGATGGCCTGGTCGCGGTAGGTGTCGACGGGCAGGTCGTACTGCTCGTCGGCCATGGCCGCGTACTCGCTCGTCTCGGGGGCGAACGCCTCGATGCGCTCGATGGTCCGCTCGGCCGTCTCGACGACCCAGCGGTCCCGGGTCGCCTGGTCGACGACCGTGATGGACTCCGGCCGGAGGGAGACGCGGACCTCGCCCTCGTCGGTCTCGTAGGTCCGGGGCTTGCCGACGATGGCGACGAACGCGGGCGTCTCCAGCTCGCGCAGTGCGGCGGCGGCCTCGGGCTGGTACTGCCCGGCGTACGTGAAGAACGTCCCCGTCGGGTCGACGATGCGGCCGCGCCAGTACTCCGACTCGTCGCCGACGTCCTCGGTCTCCATCAGGGTGCCGACGACGAACACGCGGTTGGCGCGCTCGCCTGTGGGCAGGAGCGCGTACAGGGGCGCGCGGTCGTCGTCGCTCTCCTTGAACGTGTAGCCGGCGTCGTTGAACTCGCTGGCGAACGCGCGCCGCGCGACCTCGCGGGTGGGGATGGAACTCATGTCAGATCGACCTCGCCTTGATCAGCGTCGCTTCGGCATCGACGGGCCCGTCGAGCCGCTCTGTCTCGTTCGCCAGGACGTACCGGCCGAACGTCGGGCCGCGGACGCGGTAGTAGCGCCCCAGCACGTCCTCGCGCATCTCCTCGACCACGACCTCCGTGTCGAGCGCGTCCTTGGCCATGCCGATGGCCTCCTCCAGCCCGATGCCGGTGAGATCGGTGGTGGCCTCCTCGTCGAAGATGACCTCCGTCACCTCGTCGCCGTCGTCCAGCACACCCTTGATGCGGAGATCGTACTCGCCGTCGACCTCGCCGTGCTCGTTGCAGCGGCCGTTCTGGAGGACGCGCGTGCAGTCGTCCTCCGGGCAGCGCTTGACGAGGCCGCTCCCGTCCTGGATGTCGACCAGGGCGCCCTCGACCTCGGTGGCGTCGTCGCCGACCTCGACGGTCTCGTCGAGTTCGGTGATGCTCGTCGTCCGGTTGAGCTTCACCGAGTAGTTGCCCTCGTACTCGTCGGTGACGACGTTGCCGAGCGCGTAGCTCTGCCCCTCCTCCAGCGGCGGGAGGTCGCTGGTCTCGAAGGCGACGAACTTGATGGTTCCCGACTCGTCGCCGAGCAGGCCCACCTGCGAGACGGCGTCACTCCGGGGCTCCCAGAGGTCGGCCACCGTCACGCGCAGGTCGACCCACTGCTCGTCCTCGTCGATCTCGTTGACCAGCAGGGAGGCGTTACCGCCACCGCCGCCACCGCCGATCTCATCGCGCTCCATGCCCGCCTCGTCCAGATACGTCGAGACGACGCTGCGCCGGGCCTCGTCGGCCGGCACCTTGTACTCGTTCACGAGCGTCTCGAGGCGCTCCTGGACGTCCTCGACGGTGATATCGAGCTGGTCGGAGAACTGGTCGTGTACCTCTTCGGCGTGTCGCTGTAGGTCTGCCATGGGTTCGTTCCGCCTCCGCGTGTTTTCAATGGGAGGCGTACGCTGGTTGGCGCCGGATGGTATAAGAAGTTTCGCGACCGGGGTGGAAGTGTAATCGTGGCCTTCGATGCATCTATCGCCGGGTTCCTCGGCTCGGGTCAGGTCCTCCCGCCGGACCACCTCCGACGGACCACCGGCCACCCGTCGACGGTCAGTCCGAGCGGACGGCGTCGGCGCCCGGCCACTCCCGCCGGAGGAGCCCGTAGAACTCGACATCGGCGTACTCGCCGTCGGCCATCGTCTTCTCGCGCTGGGTCCCCTCGTGGGTGAACCCCAGCCGCTCCAGTACGCTGATGGACCCGTCGTTCGGAGCGAGGGCGTTCGCCGTGATGCGTCGGAGCCCCCGTTCCCGGAAGGCGAACTCGACCAGGTCGGCCGCGGCCTCCGTCGCGTACCCGTGTCCCCACCCCTCGGGGAACAACCAGAAGCTGAGGTTCGCCCAGCCGTCGGCCTCGTTCACGTAGTCGAGTTCGACCTGTCCGACCGGCTGCCCCCCGTGTTCACCCGCCTTCGGAACGACGAACAGCGAGACGCCGTCGTCGCTCGGAACGTCCTCGGCGACGGCCGACTCGCTCCGGGGCGCCCGGAATCCGGCGATGTACCGCCTGATATCGGGATGCATCCGGGCACGCTGTACCACATCCGCATCCCCTTCCTCGACCGTCCGGAGTTCGAGCCGTTCCGTCTCGATGAACACGGGCCCCGGCATACCGGCTCTTGCCCCCGGCACCCACCTATCGCTTTCGCCGGAGCGCGACCGGGGCCGCGCCGACGCGTCTTTGTGGCCGGGCACCCGTGAATCGGTATGGGCGACCGAGGACGATGGAAACGGTTCCTCCGGACGAAGCTCCGCTCGGCGGGCCGGCAGGTAGAGGAGGCCCGTCGGTCCTACGAGAGCGGCCGCAACCAGGCGCTCGCCGACCTCCCGACCGACGACGAGGGCCGGGCGAAGCTCGTCTGCCGCCGCTACGCCGAGCGCCGGGCCGTCGACCTCGACGAGCAGGCCCGGCCGGTCTGCTACGACTCCGAGCATACGGACTGCCAGGGCTGCGTCGAGGACATCCGGGAAGGTCGCATCGAGACGTGGGAGTAGACTTCTGCAACTATGCGGTATACTCGCGAAATATTCCCCCACATTCTACAGACCTACATCTTTTCTACATTATTCGAATTATTTCCAACTATCAGTCAACTGGCGCCAGCATCAGCGCCCGGAGGCTGGGCCAGTAGTACCACCAGGCGACACCGAACATCAGTACCGCGCCGAACGGGACCGGCGTGTACGCGAGTCGGTGGCTGAACGCGTACGCGACGCCGAGATGCGAGAGGCCGGCGAGAACGAGGATGCCCGCGGTGAAGCGCGGGTCCTCGCGGTCGGCCAGCCCGGCCGTCGCGCTCGCGAGTGCGACGAGGTAGAACAGGATCGAGAGCGGGAGTAGTTCCGGGTTCCGCGGCAGGCCGCCCTTCGCGACGACGAGCAGGCGATAGATGTCGATGAGCTCGGGCGGGTTCGTGTTGACGAAGCCGAACGGGAACACGAGCGTCACCTCCCCGTAGACGAGGATGACCGTCCACGGGACGACGGCGAGTGCCGCGATGGTGGCCAGTCGGCGCCCGGGCGACCCGTGTGGCTCCCCACGATACGGCGTCGAGGGAGCGGGACCGCCCGCGGACGCATCGTCCATACCCGGTGTCGGGGAGCGACCTACTTCGGTCCCGCGAATCCAGCAGGCCGCCGCCGGCCGGCCGAGCGGAGACAGACGGCCCGAGCGGAAGTTTTACCCGGCGGACCGGCGGATTACACCGTAATGGCGTTCGAGGATCTACTCGAGGACCCCGTGATACAGAAGTACCTCCACGAGCTGGTGGGGCCGACCGGCATGCCGGTGGCGGCGGCCCCCCCGGACGGGGAGGTAACGGACGAGGAACTGGCCGAGGAGCTGGGGATGGAGCTCAACGACGTGCGTCGGGCCCTGTTCATCCTCTACGAGAACGACCTCGCGAGCTATCGGCGGCTCCGCGACGAGGACTCGGGCTGGCTCACCTACCTCTGGACGTTCGAGTACGAGAACATCCCCGAGCGGCTGGAGGAGGAGATGCACCGGCTGCTCGAGGCGCTGGAGGAGCGCGAGGACTACGAGCGCGACAACGAGTTCTACCTCTGCGAGCAGGACTCCATCCGGTTCGAGTTCGGCGAGGCGATGGAGTTCGGCTTCCAGTGCCCCAACTGCGGCGGCGAACTCACCTCGATGTCCAACGAGCGGCTCGTCGACGCGATGGAGCAGCGTATCGCCGAACTCCGCGATGAACTTCACCTCCCAGAACCCGACGAGGCCGAGGCGTAGATGGTCGTTCTCGCGACGAAACTCTACGTGAAGGGCGAGGCCCGCGAGCGGGCGCTCGACTCGCTGCGCTCGCAGGTCGACAACACCATCGGCGAGCTCGATGTCGAGTCGTCGCTGGGCATCCGTGACGACGACTTCCCGAGCGTCACCATCTCCGGACCGGACGCGACGGCCGCGCGCAACGCGCTCGCCGAGGAGTGGGGCGAGCTCACCCCGCACCGCGAGGCCGGCGGCACCTACGTCGGTACCCTCGCGCGCTGGGACGACGACGGGTTCACCCTCGACGTCGGCTTCGGCGAGACGGTCCGCGTCCCGGCCGAGAACCTCGGCCTGGGGCCGGGCGACGCCACCCAGATCCGCCAGCGGTTCGGCCTGGTCCAGCACCTCCCGCTCCGCTACACGATAGCTGAGGACGAGGAGGGCAACGAGATGGCGTCGCTCGCCGAGGTCGAGCAGGACCGGCTCTACGAGTGGACCCGTGGCACCGGCCGGCTCAACGTCAACAGTGCCACACGGGCGGAGGTCCGTGCCACCGTCAACCGCGCAGGGCACGCCCAGGATATCGTGACCGTCGAGCGACTCGGTCTGCTGGAGCAGTCGGTCGTCTGCAAGGAGGGGACGGACCCGCCGGGGCTGCTGTCGGCCGTCGGCGAGTACCTGCCCGCGGAGCTGCTGTGCGTCGTCCCATGACCGGAGACGTACCCGACGACGGGACGAACGACGGAGGCGCGGGCCCGTCTCCGGGCAGTCGACGCCGGCTCGCGGCGGGTGTCGTGCTCCTCGGTGCACTCCTCGCGCTCGGTGGCTGTACCTCCGTGTTCGGCCCGGGCTCGGTGCAGTCCGGGGCGCTCGCCGAGGACCCGGGCAGCCCCTACGACTGGACGGATGACGCCGACGGCTACATCGAGGTGAACAAGAACAACTTCACCTCCGTCTACGCCGTCGGCAACCGGACGACCGGGAGCCGGGAGGCGGGCGAGAACTTCACGATGGGGCTGTACACCCGCGACGCGCTCGGAACCGACCAGCCGGTCGACCCCATCGCGCTCCAGTTCCAGTACGAGAACGGCACCGTCCTCCGGTACCAGAAGACCGACGACGGGAACGCGAACCTCGTCATGCTGAAGGACGGCGAGACGGTCGACGTGCCGGACTCGAAGCTCGCGGTCTCGAAGTCACGCCGCCGGACGACGGTCCGGCTCCCGACCAACGAGACCGGGAAGCTGGCGTTCACCACGCCGAAGAACGGCAAGCAGGTGGCCACGCCCACGTTCGTCGAGGGCTCCTACGAGATGGTCCTGCCCGAAGGCGCCCGCGTCGGCCTGCCCGTCCTCGCGCAGGTCCAGCCCACACGGACAAGCGCCGAGCGTATCGACGGCAACGTCCACGTCAGGTGGGACTCGGTCAGCCGGGCGCGTTCCGTTCTGGTCCGGTACTACCTCCAGCGCGACCTGTTCCTGTTCGGCGGGCTGGTCGCGCTGATGCTGGTGCTCGGCACGGGTGGGGCGCTCTACTACTACCTCCAGATCCGCGAGACCGTCAAACGCCGCGAGGAGGTCGGCCTCGACATCGACATCGAGGACGACGACGGGCGCGACCCGCCGCCGGGGATGGGGTAGCGGCGGCCCGGCATCGCGCGACAGCGGCCACCCCATCGCGAGGACCTTTTTGCGAGGCGGCGCCAACGGCGAATCATGCGCGTGGCCATCGTCACCGTCGGGGACGAGTTACTGGCGGGCGACACGGTGAACACGAACGCGGCGTGGCTGGGGCGACGGCTGGCCGAGCGCGGCGTCGATGTCGAGCGCGTGACGACCGTCCCCGACCGGGTGGCCGACATCGCGGGCGTGGTCACCGAGTACCGGGACCGGTACGACGCCGTCCTCGTGACCGGTGGGCTCGGCCCGACCCACGACGACCTGACGATGGACGCCGTCGCGGCAGCGTTCGACGTGGCCGTCGAGGAGAGCGAGGCCGCACTCGAGTGGCTATCCGAGAGTGGCTACGCCCGCGAGGACCTCGCGACGGGGACGGCGGACATCCCGGCCGGCGCCCAGCCGCTTCACAACGAGGCGGGCGTCGCGCCGGGCTGTGTCATCGAGAACGTCTACGTCCTCCCCGGCGTCCCGGCGGAGATGGAGTCGATGTTCGAGTCCATCGCCGACCGGTTCGTCGGGAGCGAGACCCACGTCGCGTTCGTCACCGCCGACGAGCCGGAGAGCGCACTCATCGACCGGTTCGCCGAGCTCCGCGAGCAGTTCGACGTGCAGGTCGGCTCCTACCCGGGCGAGTACGTCCGTATCAAACTCCAGAGCGACGAGGAACGCGTCGTGCAGGAGGCGGCCGCGTGGCTCCGCGAACGGGTCGACGTCGTCGAGGAAGCCGAGGGGACGTGAGCTACCGGAACAGGTAGACCGCCCACGCGATGGTGAAGGCGAGACTCGCGAGTCCGACGAGCCAGCCGGTCGTGTCGATGATGCCGGCGTTCACGGCCTGCAGTGGTAGGTACATGGCGTGTCGTAGTCGGAGGCGTCTCTTAATCGATGTGGTTGCCGGCGTCAGGCCAGGCGCTCCCCGGCGCGCTCGACGAGCCGCGAGAGCCGCTTCTCGGAGATGCCCGTCTCCTCGGCCAGCGCCGCCGGATCCGCGGCCGCGAGGTCGGCGACCGTCTCGACGCCCGCATCGGCCAGCTGGCTCGCGTACGCGGGGCCGATACCGCTCACGGTGTCGACCGGGTCATCGTCGTCGCCCGCCGACTCCTCGGCGGGGTCGGCCTCGTCGCTCACCGGGCCGGCGGCCTCGGCCGGCTCCGCAGCCTCGTGCTCGTCGTCGTTCTCGCTGATGGCGCCCGCGGCCTCGGCGGGTTCGGCGGCCCCCTCGTCCTCGGGGGGCTCCTCGGTCACGCTCCCAGTGGAGCCCGTGGCGTCCGTACCGGCCGCGGCAGCCTCCTCCTCACCCGCATCCGCCTCGACCTCGGGCTCGCCCACCGGGCTCTCGTCGACCGGCGCGGGCTCGGTCTCGCTCGGGTCGGACTCGTCGGCCGGGCCGGCGGCCTCGGCCGGCTCCGCAGCCTCGTGTTCGGTGCCGGCGTGGTCGGTCCCGTCGGCCGCCTCGGCCGGCTCCGCGGCCCCCTCGTCCTCGGGGGGCTCCTCGGTGATGGAACCGGTCGAGCCGGTGGCGTCGGTTCCCTTCACCGCCGCCTCGTTCTCGGCGTCGGGGTCGTGCTCGACGGTCACGTCGGTGGACTCCTGTCGCTTGTCGGAGTCCGTCGACTTCAGCCCCAGCAGTGACAGGATGGAGTCGAACAGCGTCATGTCCGAAGCGATGGCGGGGCTGGACTTAAACCCCAACACGATGACCCGACAGGCCGGGCGGCTCGCTAGAGCGCCCCGCGCAACGCCACGTTCATCGCGTCGACGGGAGCGCGCTCGCCGGTCCACAGCTCGAACGCCTCGACCCCCTGGAAGAGGAGCATCCACGCCCCGTCGATGGTCGTCGCGCCGACCGCCGTCGCGTCGCGCAGGAGCCGCGTCTCGATAGGTGTGTAGACGGCGTCGAGCACCGCGAGGTCACCGTGAAGCGCGTCGGCGGGAACCGGGCTGGCGTCCTCCTCCATCCCGACGCTGGTGGCGTTGACCAGCAGGTCCGCGTCCGCGAGGAGGTCGGGGACCGCATCGAGCGGGTGGCCCGAGGCCCCCGGAACCGCCGCGGCGAGGTCGGTGGCCTTCGACTCGGTGCGGTTGGCGATGGTGACATCGACGCCGGCGTCCGCGAGCGCGAACGCGGCCGCCCGCCCGGCCCCGCCCGCACCCACGACGACACCTCGCCCTTCGAGCGCGACATCGTGATGCTCGAACGCGCGCGTGACCCCGGCCGCGTCGGTGTTGTGGCCCGTGACACCGTCGCCGCCGAAATCGAGCGTGTTGACGGCGCCGATACGCTCGGCGAGCGCGTCGGCGTCGACCTCGGGGTGTGCCAGCGCGTCGCCCTTGAACGGGATGGTGACGTTCAACCCCCGGATGCCGAGCGCCCGCGCGCCAGCGACGGCATCGTCGAACTCGTCGGGGTCGGGTTCGAACGTGACGTACCGGGCGTCGAGTCCCAGTTCCTCGTAGCCGGCCTCGTGCATCGGCGGCGACAGCGAGTGCCCCACCGGGTTGCCGAGGAGGCCATACACCTGCATACCCGCCAGTGTGACGGACGGGGGATTGACGCTGGCGGTTCGGGCCCGGCCGGGTTACAGCCCCTCGGCGTCGATGCGCGTCACGAACGAGCGGACCCCCAGAGCCACGACGACGCCGGCGACGAGGTACAGCACGACCAGCAGCCGGGAGAACTCGCCGGGGGAATCGATGGCCAGCAGCGCGGCCGTGGTGGCCGGGTGCTCGGGGAGCAGGGCCGCGCCGGCGAACGCGCCGAGGACGCCCAGCGAGTAGAGCAGCTGTGCGCGCTGGCGTTCCCGTATCACCAGCCCCAGACCGATACCGACGGCGACCAGCGCCAGGGAGAGCCCCGCCGTGAGCACGAGCAGCCCCGGCAGGTTCTCGATGCCGATACCGTTCAGCGTCAGGAGCGCCATCCACAGCAACGCCTGCGCCGGACCCAGGAACACCGCGCCCAGCGCCTTCCCGTCGGCGATGGCCGTCAGGGAGAGCGGCGCGACCTGCAGGAGTTCGAGCGTCCCCCGTTCGATCTCCTCGGTCACGATGTCGACCGCGACCGACCCCGCGATGAAGACGGGCAGGAACAGCAACAGCGGGACGAGCACCGTGTACGAGAACCCGAAGTAGGGGCTCGCGTTCACCTCGCCCGGGAGCGGAACCACGGGCGAGTCGAGATATCGAGCGCGGTCCTGCCGTTCCTGGCGCTCGAGCGCCTCCAGCGTCTCGCGTAACTGGGCGACGATGAGCGTCCCCCGGAAGCTGTTGGCGGGCGCCGTCGCCTCGATACGGATGCGGTTCCCGCCGCTCTCGTCCGCGTACCGCTCGGCGGCGACGAGTGCGTCGACCCGGTTCGCGTCGAACGCCGCGAGGGCGTCGTCGCGCGTGTCGTACTGGACGGCCGAGAGCCCCTCGCGACCGGCCCCGGCG
This sequence comes from Haloglomus halophilum, assembly GCF_024298885.1. GTDB lineage: Archaea > Halobacteriota > Halobacteria > Halobacteriales > Haloarculaceae > Haloglomus > Haloglomus halophilum. Next base: position 3,148,935 of record NZ_CP101166.1, on the reverse strand, counting down.
GCGACGACCGCGTCGGCCGCCTCGCCGGTCACGCCGACCGTCACCTCACCCTGTACCGCCGACGGGTCGTACAGCGACGTGAGCCCGACGACGAGGAAGGAGGAGAACGCGGCGACGAACAGCTGGATGAGCAGCGCCAGCACGATGGTCTTCTCGCGCGTGAGCGAGGTGAGGTCGCGTCTGGCGACCACGCCGCGGACACGTAGGGCCCAGCCGAGGCCTCGCTCGTCCGAGCTGGCGGCCGTTCCACCGTCAGCTCGCGGCATGCCGTCTGCCCGTGGCGTGCCATCAGGGCCCGCCTCGCTCCCGCGACCGTCGGAGTCGCCGCCGTCGGTCCGGATGGGGCGGCTCCCGGAGCCGAACGAGCCGGTGCGGTCAGACAAGGAAGACCACCACCGAGAGGTTGTAGACGACGTGCAGGAGGATGGCTGCCGTCAGCCCGAGCACGTACCCGTCGCGGCTCCGGGTGGCACCCAGCGCCGAGCACGTGGTCGTGACGACGTGGAGCGCGAGCGGCGCGAGCAACAGCAAGAGCGCCACGGCCGGCCCCGCGTTCGCGCCGGTCTGGAAGACGGCGCTCCCCTCGGAGATCTGCTGGTCCAGCCCGACCACCTGGACGATGAGGGTGAGCTTCTCGGCGAGGAAGAAGCCGAAGCCGGCGAACGCACCCGCGATGACGGCTGTCCGGGCCGTCCGCTCGTAGCGGGCGTGCATGAACCCGGCGTAGACCGGGAGCGACTTCGCCAGTTCCTCGATCACCGCCACGACGGTCAGGAGCAGGACGACCGAGAGCCCACCCGGGAGCGCGAACAGCAGGGCGACGGCCATCAGCTCCGCGACGAAGACGAACGGGACGAGCGCCGCGACCACGAGCGTCAGCGAGCGCGGACGGCTGATGCGGGCCGCGAGCGAGTCCATCGCCTTCAGATGGACGGGCCGCTGGGTGAACATGTCCTCCTCGCGGTAGATGCCCGTCCCGAGCGCGAACAGGAGGAGTGCGGTCAACGTGGTCGGGAGCAGCGCGAACGCGATACCGCCGGGGCCCACCGAGGCGCCCGTCAGGTCACGGACGACCAGCGTCAGCGGCGAGATGAGCGCCACGCTACCGACGTCGGTGAAGATGGCCGGGACGAACGCGAACGTCATCAACAGCACGGAGATGGCGACGGTGACGAAGGTCAACTCCTTGAACGAGCGCGCGAACATCGCGCCGACGAACGAGGCAGCCAGGAACAGCAGCGCCAGCGTCGCCACCGCGACCACCGACAGCAGGCTCCCGCTTCCGGTTCCGAGTGCGATGAGCCCCGTGATGGCACCCGTGATGAGGACCGCGCCGACGAAGTAGGGGAGCGTCTTGCCGGCGACGATCTCGCGTGGCTTCACCGGCGCCACGAGCAGCAACTCCCCACGTCGGTTGAGTCGCTCGCTCAGCACGGACGAGCCGTACGCCTGGATGACGAAGTTCAGCGGGATGACGAAGACGAACGCCAGCACCAGCGACCCGAAGGGGAACGGCGGGGCGAGGTCGCCCGGCGTCCCGCCGGTGGTGCCGCCGCCGAAGACGCCGCCGGAGAGCCCCGGCACACCGAACTGGCCGCCACCGCCGCCCGACGGGAGGCCGCCGCCGTCGCCGCCGCCGGTGCCCCCGGAACCACCGTCGCTTCCGGTCCCACCGTCACCGCCATCGCTCCCCGTACCACCACCGCCCGTCCCGCCGTCACCGTCCGTGCCGCCGTCCCCACCGGTGTCGACCGAGCCACGGTCGGCGTACTGGAGCGAGACCGGAAACACGGGATAGGCGGCCGAGGCGTTGGTCTCGTTCAGCATCCGGCGGTCGTTGAACTGCTGGACCGTAGTCCGGAGTTCGGCGACCGCCGCGCGGCCCTTCTCCGAGTCCGCGGCGACGAGTCGGCCCTCCTGGATGACGATGTCGGCCTCACCGGCCGCGAGGAGCCCCGGTTCGGGCTCGACGACCCGGAACGTGTCGTCGCTCGCCACGGCCGGGTAGAAGACGCTGTCCTCGGCGACCCCGGCGCGGTAGATGCCGTCGTCGAGCGCGAACCCACCGCCCGCGACGACGGGCGCGAGCGCGAAGGCGAAGAGGATGCCGACGACCGCCACCGCCACGGTCCGGCGGTCGAGGCCGCCGGCGTTCTTCGTGACCTCCCAGCGGGCGATGCGGAGGACCGTCCGTGGCCTCACTCGTCGGCCCCCGGGGGCGTCGCGCGGGCCGTCTCCGTGTCCTCGCTGGCCGCCCCGTCGGCGGCACGTCGGGCGACGGCTCGTTCGGCCTCGCTCTCACCCTCCGCCAGGTCGAGGAACACGCGCTCCAGCGACGGGTCCTCGGTCCGGATGTCGACCATCCGTCCCCCGGCGGCCTCGGCGGCCTCGCGGGTCGCATCCACCGCATCCATCGACTCGACGGTCCGCTCGTGGCGCTCGCCGGCGCTCCCCTCGACGGGCGTCGAGTCCTCGACCGGCACGGAGGTGTAGACGTGGTACGTGGTGCGGCCGTACTGCGCGCGCAGCTCCTCGACGCTGCCGCGGGCGACGATCTTCCCCTCGTTCATGATGGCGATACGGTCGCAGATGGACTCGACGTGATACAGGTTGTGCGCCGAGAAGACGACCGTCTTCCCCTCGTCGGCGAGGTCGCGGGTGAACTCGATGATGTAGTTGGTCGTCAGCGGGTCCAGCCCCGACGCCGGCTCGTCGTACACCAGCACGTCGGGGTCGTTGACCAGCGAGCGCGCGATGGCGACCTTCCGCTTCATCCCCTTCGACATGTCGCCCAGTGGTCGCTCGCGGTACTCGAGGTCGAGTCGGTCCAGCGTATCGTGGATGCGGGTCTCCGCGACCTCGCGGTCCACGTCGTAGAGGTCCGCGAAGAAGGTGAGATACGAGATGGGCGTCATCTCCTCGTACAGCGGTGACTCCTCGGGGAGGAAGCCGAGCTGCTGGCGCATCCGCGGGTCCGAGGCGTCGTAGCCCGCGACTTCGGCGCTGCCGCTCGTCGGCTCCAGCAGGCCGGCCAGCGTCTTCAGCGTCGTCGTCTTGCCGGCCCCGTTCGGCCCGATGATGCCGAACACCTCGCCCCCCTCGACCGTGAAGCTCGACCCTTCGACGGCCACGAAGTCGCCGTACTCCTTGCGCAGGTCCCGGACCTCTATCATTCGTCGGTGGGAGGGGCGCACGAGACTTAAGTCCGGGCCCCACTTCGAGCCCCGTCGTCCGGTGACTCCTGACGGGGTACGCTCGGAGAAACACATTTGTCCGCGGGCGGTCAGGTTCCGCACATGGTCGCCGAAACCACCCGAGAGGGCGAGACGTGGTACGAGTGCGAGGCGTGTGGCCTCCTGTTCGACGACCCGGACGACGCGGCGGCCCACGAGGAGAACTGCGACGCGGAGGAACCCTCGTACATCCAGTAACGGGCGGGCCACCGACCGACCCGCCCGGTCGAAACCGCTTTGAGTGCGCCCCCGGCAGTCGAGGGTATGGCGCGGGTCTGTCTGCTGGGCGACGACGGCGTGGACCTCCGGTACGAGCTGCTCTCGCGGGAGACCGCCCGCGAGGCGCTCGCGACCTACGACCTCCGGCAGCCGTACCACAACTCCGTGGCGCTGGAGACGGTCTCGCTCGGCGCCGCCGTCGCCCTGCTGAACGACCTGAACTGGTACCTCGTCCGCTTCGTCGACGAGGCACTCGTGCTGGAACCCTCCGTCAGCGACGAGGAGTGGCTCTCCCGGGACCTCGCGAGCGACCTCCGCGAGGACCGCGTCACGCCCGACGAGAGCGACCGCTTCCTCAAAGTGTACGGCGTCGTGACGCCCGACAAGGGCGACGCGTCAGGCGGCGACGAGGGCGACACGGCGGCGGACGACGGGAACGACGGGACCCGTCGGGGCCCCGACCGTCGCCTCGTCGACCCGATGTTCGTCACGCGGACGGGCCCGGAGCTGCCCGACTACGACCTCCGTGACGTGGACGAGACGGTCGTCGTCCGCGTCACGGAGGGTGAATTCGGTGCTTGAGCCTCCGTCCGGTTGAAGTGCGCCGACGTGCAGCCTCCGCGTGATGTCGACGCCCTCCTCCACCGACAGCCGCGACGGCCACCGTTCCCCGTCCACGATGTCGTACTTCTCCGCCGGAGTGGACGTACTGGCCAGCCGCCCGTGGCTCGCGCTCGTCCCGCTCGTCGCCGGCCTCCTGTCGGTCGACCAGCTCGAACGCGCCGCGCGTGCCGACGTGACGATGCAGATAAACTTCGGCCTCCCGACGCCGGTCGCCGGGGTCTGGACGTTCCTGAACGCGCCGACCGAGTCGGGAGTATCCGTGTTCGGCTACTCCAGCACCGCCGTCGCGAACCAGCCGGAACTCCTCGTCACCGGGATAGGTGTCGCGGGCGGGAGCCTGCTCCTCGTCGGCCTCCTGACCGCCATCTACCTCGGGTCCATCGACGACGCGCTGGCGGGACGGTCCGGCGACCCGGTGGAGAACCTGCGCCGGTACGCTCCCGTGACGCTCGCGTTCGCCGCGCTCCAGGTCTGCTTCCTGCTGGTCCTGCTGGTCCTCGGCGGTGGAATCCTCGCAGCCGGGGGCATCGCCACCGCGCTGTTCGTTCCGGTGTTCGTCGCGGCGCTCGTCGGCTACTACCTGCTTGCACCCGGGGTCTACGCGGGTGTCGCCGCGGACCTCGGCCCGCGCCGGGCGTTCCGGCTCGGTGCCAGAATCGCGCTCACGGCGGACTACGTGGTCTTCGCACTGGCCTACGCCGCCCTCGTGGCGGTCTGCTCGGTGCCGCTCTCCTCGGTGGCGTTCTCGGCGGGGCTGCCCAGTATCCTCCTGACGGCGCTCGTCGCCGCGCCCGTGGGCCTCGCGCTGAACGCCGCCACGATGGCGTTCGTCCGGCACCGGGTCGGCGAGGCGAGCGCCGGCCCCCAGCCACCGGCTGACGACGGCGGTCCGGACCCGGGTCGATACGACGAGAAGGGGCGTGGAATCGATGGAATCGAGATGGGGATGGGCCCGGCAGAGGAGCGGGACCCCGCGGAAGAGGTGGTCCCCGCAGACGACAGCGGCGAATCGGAAGGGAGAGATAGTAGATAGCGCGTTAACTGTATTATACCATTACCTTCCACCATATCCCAGTTATTTTAAAGATATATCCTCACCTAGTCAGAACTCCCGTCGCGTTCCCGCGAACGCCGGCTCGAACGGTGTCCCCACGTCCCCGTAGTAGACGAGGAAGTTGTTCTCGAGGTCGCTCCGGAGGTAGTGTTCGACGACCGCACGGAGGTCGGTGCCGTCTCCGGCCCGGACGGCGTCGAGGTACTCCGGGCCGAGTTCCTCGCCGAAGCGGCTGTTCGTCACCGGCTCCCCCCGCCAGTGCGTCTCGGCTGGAGTGGCGTCGTAGGCCGCGACACACTCCTCCAGACTCGGCCACTTCCGGCCGGTCTCGTCCGCGCGTCGCTTCCGGTCGGCGTAGAGGTCGAGGTGGTCGACGGGTGGGAGCGCGACCGGGTCGGTGTCGTGGACCCGCAGCCGGTCGTGCAGGAAGGGGATATCGAACTCGGCGCCGTTGTACGTGACGAGCCGGTCGGCCCCGTACGAGGCCAGCCGGTCGAGCGCGTCGCGGATGACGGCCGGCTCGTCGTCCCCCTCGCGGAGGACGCAGTCGTACACGGCGTCCGAGCCGGGCGTCCCGAACTCGTGGACGCCGACGCCGACCGCGACCACCTCGCCCTTCGCCGCGTCGTAGTGGGTGGTCTCGATGTCCAGCGTCGCCACCCGCCGTGCCCCGTCGTCGTCCCTGTCGAAGCGCATGACCGGGGCTCTCGACGAAGCGGTATAAAAGCGTGCGGGGACCGGAGTGGAAGTGAACGCTACTCGAAGCCGCGGCCGACCCCGTCCTCCTCGATGAGGTCGTCCAGTTCCGTCGACAGCAGCTCCTCGGCCTCCTCGAACGTCTCCGAGAGGTCGTCCATCTCCTCGGGCCGGCCGTCGAACTCGTACTCCATCGGGCCGAACGCAGGCGAGTCGAGCGCGTCCATCACATCCTCGAACAGCGCGTCACCCGTCGTCGGCGCGTCGGCGTGGGTCTTCAGCACCTCCTCCAGTCGCTTCGCGGACTCGGCCGCGGCGTCCTCGTCCTCGGGGCGCGACTGGACGCCGAACCGGCCGTCATGGTCACGGTCCGGGAACAGCGGTTCGAGGTCGTCGTCGATGCGGCGGGCCACCTCGCTCCCGACGCCCTTCACGTCGAACGGGTTCCTGGCGTACGTCTTGAGCTGGAAGACGCCCGCCGACGGATGGCCGATGAACATGTCCTCGCCGAGGCCCCCACGGCGGTCGCCGGCGACCGCACGCCAGCCGTCCGGGTCGGCCCCCGAGTCGACCACCTCCTCGACGATGTCCTGCCAGTCGCGCACGCGCATGGTTCGGTGGTCTGGGGCGCGGCGGCAAGAGCGTGTCGTCCGTGGTTCTCTTAGAGACCCACCTCAGTTCCTGTCTGGCATCAGCTCCCAGACCTCGGGAGGGGTGAGCTTCTGTTTCGTAGTTCCGCGGCGCTGGTAGAATTTGTAGTCATAGGCGAGGGGAAAGTGTGGATAGTTAGGTACGATAATCGAGATTATCGACTCATCCTGAACTTCGAGTTCCAGAATATCGTAATTAGGTGGTGACTGAATATCTTGCAGAACTCCGGCAATCCGCTCACCCGCTTCCTTCGGACGCTCTATTCCGGCTACGGTTCCGTCGTCATTGACACCGACGAACACGGTCCCACCACCATTGTTACTTAGAGCAACGACCTCTTTCGCGATATCACTCGCGTCGTTGATCTCACGCTTGTACTCTATTGACTGAGATTCCCCAGCATCAATCGCCTCCTTGACAGTCATCCCGATGATTTCGAGTTCGTGGTCCTCTTCCCCGCTCATTTGCCAGATTTCCAGTGACGATACGTCTCGATGAAGCGATTCAGGAAACCAAGCGCAAGGAATATTCGGCCGTAATCGTCTCGATGCTGAATGTCACCGGAGGCCCGAACATGGATTCGCCCGTTCGTCGACACCGTTGCATGAATCTCGTGTCCCTCAAGCTCGAACACCCCGCCGAGACTCTCAATTTCATGCTCGTTGGATAGCCTACTGATGATATCACTCCTGTCGAGAGATTTTCCTTCTGTGGAGACCCGGTTGAATTGACCAAATTTACCCGAGGTTGAGCGGAGGTCCACCTCCGTGATCCGTTCGAGACGTAGGGGCCCCGGCACCGGTTCCATCTCTTCGAATAACTGTTGGAGGAAGTGACTGTCAAATTCCAGCTTCAGAAATCCAAAATCGCCACCCAGTTCCTTCTGTAGAGTGCTAACTGCCTGCTTCGTGTCCTCACGGCTACCTCTAGCAGCAAGGAAGTCCGGAAAACGCCAGTGGAGATCAACCCGTCTTTGGGATGGAACCGATACCGCACGGCGTTCGCCGTCAACCTCAGCAACCGTCCTCTCATACTGTTCAGCTACGTAACGGATGTGGTCGACCTCACGCAACTCTTCCCCTAATTCCTCCTCGACATCCCTTCGAGAACTCAATGCACTGTCGAGAGCGAGACGGGTGAATCCGTCACCCGGGTCTTCTTGGGTGCCCTCCTCGTACTCGGGAAGAGAGAGCAGAACGGTTTCGAAGTCGAGTTCATTCGGGACCCGGCATTCGTAGAGACCATTAAATACCAGCATCCCATCCAGGGAGAACTCGTGCTCGAGTGCGGCCATACCCACTGTACTTTGCTTTCACTGAAAACGTTTCGTGCGCCGTGACTTCCGAGTGTCCGGCTGACCGATACGCTCTTTCCCCCGACGGCACAGGGACGGCTGTGAACGTACGGGGGCCGGTCGTCGAGGTGGGCGAGACGCGGACGGTGAGCGGCGGGACCGACCTCGCCGAGGTGACGGTCCGCCCCGAGGGCGGCGCGGCGCCGCCGACGCAGGTGACGCTGTGGCGCAAGTGGGCCGAGACCGTCGACTACCTCGAACCCGGCATGGAACTGCTCGTCACGGACGCCGAGACCGAGGAGTGGCAGGGCGAGACGCAGTACAGCACCACCCCCACCTCGTGGGTCGTGGTCGAGCCGGACTTCCTCGTTGACGTGACGGGCATCCGCGCCTGGGTCCAGTGTCCGCGGATGTACTACCTGAACAAGCTACAGGGCGTCCCGCTGAAGTACCCCGTCGTGAAGGGGACCGTCGTCCACGAGGTGTTCGGCGACCTCCTTCGCGGCGGCGACCTCGACGAGGCCGTCGAGAAGCAGGTCGAGGCGGCCGCGCTCGACATCGGCCTGCTCGGACTCGACCCCGACGAGGTGGCCGAGGAGGTGCGGGCGAACGCCGCGGCCATCCAGGCCTGGCTGGAGCAGGGGACGTTGACCGAGACCGACAGCTGGCGCTCCGAGCAGACGCTCGTCTCCGAGACGTTCGGCATCAAGGGCCGGGCCGACGCCGTCCGCCGGGGGGCGCCCGTCGAGTTGAAGACGGGGAAGAACACGAAGGGGGAACCCCGCTTCCAGGACAAGGTGCAGGCGGCCTGCTACGCGCTGATGCTGGGTGAGTACGCAGACATGGACGGAGCGGTCGAGGAGGACGGAACCCCCATCAGCGGCGGCGGGGACACCGCGGCGGCCATCCCCGACACGGGGACGCTCATCTACACGAAGAACGCCGCCCTCGACCGCAACGAGGAGTCGGGCGACCTCTCGCCCGCGAAGGACTTCTCCATCGGCCGCGGGTTCGCCGAGTACGTCCTCCGCGAGCGCAACCACCTCGCCGCGATGGAGTACGACCACTCCGTCCCAACGGGCTACGAGGCGAACGCGAAGTGCGAGTACTGCTTCGAACAGGACCCCTGCATGGCGGTGGCCGGGCGACTCGAACAGGAGGCGAAGGCCGGGATGATTCCCGGCATCGCCGTCGCCGAGGCGGAACAGGCGTACTTCGAGCGCTTCTACCGGGCCATCGAGGCAGAGCGCCGCGAGGTCCACCGTGAGTACCGCAAGCTCTGGGAACAGACGGCCGAGGAGCGGGCCGACGACGACCGCGCGCTCGTCGACCTCGAACCCGCGGGCCGCGAGTGGCGCGAGGCCGAGAGCCAGTGGGAACTCCGCGCCCGCCGGACGAGCGAGGCCGTCTCGAAGATCCGCGAGGGCGACCTCGTCCTCGCCAGCGAGGGCCATCCCACGCGGACGAAGGCCGAACTCGCGCGGGTCGAGTCACTCGGGAGTGGGACGGACGGCGACATCGTGCTGACCGCCGACGAGCCGCTCGACGTCCGCCGACTGGACGTCTACCCCTCGGAGCTGACCGTCGACCGCCAGCTGAACGCGCTCCACGATGCCATCCTCGCGGGCGACGACGAGCGCAAGGACGTGCTGTTCGGGCGGCGCGACCCGGAGTTCCGCGACGACCACGAGACGCACATCGACAACAACGACTCCCAGAACGAGGCCGTCAACCTCGCGCTCAACGCCGAGGACTTCGCGCTCGTCCACGGGCCGCCGGGCACGGGCAAGACGTACACGCTGGCGACGCTCGTCCGGGCGCTCGTCGAGCGGGGCGACCGCGTCCTGCTGTCGGCGTTCACCAACCGCGCCGTCGACAACGCACTGGAGGCGCTCCGGGACCAGGGGTTCGAGGACTTCCTCCGCGTCGGCTCGAAGTCGGGCGTCCGGGCGGACATGCACGACCACCTGCTCGACCAGACGGGTGACCCGGACCGGGTGGCCCGCGAACTGCAGGAGACACCGGTCGTTGCCGCGACCACGGCCTCTTGCGGGTCACGCGCGGTGAAGTCACGCGAGTTCGACGTGGCCGTCGTCGACGAGGCCGGGCAGCTGACCGAACCGGGGACCTTCCTCGCGACGAACCGCGCCGACCGGTTCGTCCTCGTCGGCGACCACCAGCAGTTGCCGCCCGTCGTGCGCGCCGAGAACGACCTGCAGGAGTCGCTGTTCGAGCGGCTCATCGACGCCTATCCCGACGCGGGCGTGATGCTGGACCGCCAGTACCGGATGTGCCAGCGGGTCCAGTGGTTCTCCTCGGAGGAGTTCTACGACGGCGAGTTGCGCCCGGCGACGCCCGAGGTAGCAGGGCGGCGGCTCGAGAATCTCGACGGGGTGGACACGTCACGGTTGCCCGACTCGCTCCGCGACGCCGTCGCCTTCGTGGACCCGGGCGGTCGGCAGGTCGGGAACACGAACCCGACGGAGGCCGACGCCGTGGCCGATACCGTGCGCTCGTACCTCGACGCGGGCGTCGCGCCCGCCGACATCGGCGTCATCGCACCCTTCCGCGCGCAGGTCGCCGAGATCGGCAAACGTCTCGACGGCACCGGTGTCGCCGTCGACACCGTCGACCGGTTCCAGGGGTCGGCAAAGGAGGTCATCGTCGTCTCCTTCGTCGCCACCGGCGACGTGGAGAGCCCCATCTTCGAGGACCACCGGCGGATGAACGTCGCACTCACACGGACGAAGCGGGCGCTCGCGCTCGTGGGCGACGCGGCGGCGCTGGAGTCGGACCCGTTCTACCGGCGACTCCTCCAGTGGGCCCGGCGCTGAGTTATCCGTCGCTGGCCGCCGGTGGGAGTCACTACGGGTAGTCGATGTCGAACCATTCGTCGAGTCGCTCGTACCACTCCTCGGCGCCGACGACCGGGTGCTCGGTGGCCTCGCCGTCGACCCACTCGACGAACCGGGTCGGCGTCAGTTTCACGTGTCCGCGGTCGGTCGCGCGGGTCACGACCGGGGACCCCGTGAACGGCGACTCCGGGGCGGTCGAGAGGTAGTCGTTGGTCGCCTGGAAGTAACTCAGGGCGCGCGGTTCCGTGTCGAACAGGTACCGGTCGTTCCACTCTCCCGTGCTCTGACACCGGAACTGGGTCAGGCCGTCGGCGTCGGGCCGCTCGGTCCCGACGACCTTCCAGGCGACGCCGGCCTCGTCGGTGACGACCGTTCCGTCGAGCGGGAGCGGCTTCCGGAGCGTCGGCGTGCCGAGCCCCACGTCGACGAGGTAGCGCTTCCCACCGAACGTCGCGAGATTGACGAGATGGTTGGCCGGAGGGCGAGCCTCGCCGTCCTCGTGGAGGTTGACGGCGGCGACGTACGACCGTTCGACCCCGAGTTCGTCGAGGAGCCAGCCGAACACCCCGTTCAGTTCGTAGCAGTACCCACCCCGCCGGTCGGCCACGACCTTCCGGTACAGCGCCGACTCCTCGAGCTGGACGGCAGTTCCCCCGCTGTCACCGTCGAACGGGTCCCCTGCGACCGACAGCGTCTCGAACGGGACCGTCCGGACGTGTGCCGACTGGAGCGACGTAACAGCGGCCACCGACGCCGGGCGGCCCACCGAAGCAGGGGCGACACCGAGGCGCTCCAGATACCTGTGACACTCCACAACACACTGAACCCACGGTCAGCAGATATTGGTACTCCCGGTTTGACACGGTGGTTCTTACTGTCCGTCGCATGGTGTGCCAATCCTTATCAGGACGGCCAACGTCATACGTACACATGTCACAGAGCGACAGTGGCGTGGAGGACGCCAACGTGGACACGACGCTCGCCAACGAGCATCCCGAACCCAACGTGGATGTCCTGGCCGGCATCCTCGCGGATGGGCTGGTCGGGGCACTCGGCGGCTTCGTCGGCACCTCGTTGATGACCGTCGTCTTCCTCGTCGGTGCGTCACTGGGCGGCTTCGAGATGTCTTCGTTCGGCACCACGGCCGAACTCATCGGGCTGGACGCGGTGCTGGGTCCGGAGATGGTGCTCGCCGCCGGGTACGTCATCTTCCTCGGCGGCGGGATGACGACGTGGCCGCTCCTGTTCGCCTCCATCGGGCGCTACCTGCCGGGCGAGGACTACGCGACCGCTGGCCTCACCTACGGCTTCGTCCTCTGGACGGGCTTCGTGCTGGCGTTCAACGTCGGCTACAGCGGCACCGCGCTCGCCGTCTACGTCGTCCTCTCGCTCGTCGCCCACCTCGTCTACGGCTTCTCCATGGGCTCGGTGTTCGACTACCTCGGGGACCGGCCCGACACGCTGGTCTGAACGAGCTTTTTTCCGCTGCGGGTTGCCTTGACGGCCGGCTTCGCCGACCGTCTGCGGCAACCACTTGCGCAAAAAACGTTCAGAAAAAAGGCCGGCACTCGGCCGCTTCGCGGCCTCGTGCCGGTGAAACCGCGCCTGCGGCGCGGTATGCAAGCCAGACAGTAGCTGGTCAAGTGGTGACCGGTCCGCCGTGTCCGCACCCGCCTCTATCGAAACCCATGGGAACTGATAGAAACGGCGTGCGAGATACAGGGCGCTTATCTTGCACAGGAGAAGCGACCGATTCGGGTGGTACCGATTGGTCAATACAGAGCGTCTATGCAGCATAGTATCGATCTGCAACTGATTCAAACCGTGTATTTGACAACGCTAGTTAATTTTTCGGCACCCATTTACAGGATGTCGACTTCCTCGCCAGAGTTTATCACTCCGGTTTCGATCCTGCCCGTTGCGACCTTATCGCCCTTCGATAGCTCTCCGGCACCAGCGAGATGGACGAGCGGTGCGTCCAGTGCTGCTACAGTCAGCTTTTCCGCCCCCATCCCGAGGATGTCTACTTCCTCGCCACCGCCGTCAGCCATCTGCTCGTCGTTGTCTCCCTCGAGGATACCATTTAGGGGGCCTGGCATCATCCCAGAGTCGGCGACAGATTCGGGGGTCCCACTGACCAAAGCCGAGCCGAACCGACTCCGGTCGCGGGAGAACTGCTCGACGATGCGGCCGTCGTAGTCGTCGCTCCCGATGTCCTCCGGGGTCACGCTCGCGACTTCGGTCGGCCCCTCCGCGAACAGGAGCGTCACCGAATCCTCGAAGAGCGCGCCCTCGTCGAGGACCCATCCGCCGGCGAAGACGATCTGGTCGTCGTTACGGATCCGCTTGAGGTAGAACAGCCCAGGCAATGGAGTCGGGCTGTCTTCGGGCGTCGCGGTGACGGGACAGACCAGCGTCGGGCTTACCGGCGTCGGGCTTACCGAACCGTCGCCGCCGGAGTCACCCGACGACACATTATCTCCCGGCATCACCATGTCTCTGTCTTCGCCCAGGATGATCTCGCCCGTGACATCTCCGGACGCGAGGAAGACGCGTTTCCCGTCGGTGTCGGCCGACGCCGCCGCGGCACTGACGACGGCGCCGCCCTCAGTACCGTAGCCGACGATGGCCCGGTTCTCGGTGGTGTAGGTGTCCAGTTCCGCAGAGAGGATGTTCTGGCGGGCGACGTCCTCGTGGAGCGAGATGGGGCCGTCGAGTTCGATATAGTCGTCGGTGTAATCGAAGCAGCACACCGGGTCATATCGGTTGTTGAACGGCGTCCGTCGCCCGTCTGGTTCGTACGAGGACGCGAAGTACGCCAGCACGTGGTCCAGTGTGAGAACCTCGGCCAGCGAGCCACGGTCGCCCGGGAGACTGGCGTCGGGCAGACACACAGTGAACGACTCGCCGATGGTCGGCGCGTCTCCCAGATACTCGATGATATCGATGAACCGCGGCCGGCCCGGATAGCGCTCGACGAGTTCGTCGTCGAGGCGTTCGATATCGCCGAGGACGATTTCCTCGACACCTTCGAGTTCCCGCTTTGCAGCGGTCCAGTCCCCCTCGTCGACGGCCCTGCGGGCGATCCGGATCCCCTGGACTCGACCATCCGAGTTCTCCCGGACAGTCCCACAGACGTCCGTTTCACACTCGTCGAGTGCCGGTCGGAGTGCCTTCGTGGTCGCGTTGATGAACGCGTCGAACGCTTCTCTGGCCGCGGTCGGGTCTTCTCGATCCACGGCAGCCTGTGCGGTCGTGACGTGACCGAGCAACGCCAGTTCGACGTCGTGAATCGCTTCGAGGACGTCTCCATCCCCATCATCGTCGTCCTCGTCGTCGGGCCCGGCCCACCACTCGAATTTGTTCGAGCGCGAGGAGTTGTAGTCCTGGGCGCGACCGAGAGCACTCCCTTTGATTATGGGCGTATTGTCGCCTTCGTAGTCCGGTGCCTTCGTCACCGCGCTGGTCGACCAACCTTCGAGTTCGATCGACTGGGAGTCCGCTCGGACCGTCGCCGGGACGTGCTGGACCTCGGCCGGACCATTGCTGAAGAACTGAGTCCCGTTACCATTCGTCTGCTCGCTAGTACTACTGGCCGACCCATCCGAGGGCGGCCGTCCTGCGTAGAACGCCGCCGGTGCGGACACCGTCGTCCCGACCACTTGGTCGCCTGCACTGTCTAACAGGCCATCGAGCGCGGAACACCCCGCTAACCCACCGAGTGCGACAGCCCCACCCGCTGCGAGGAGCGCTCTGCGGGTCGCTAGCGGAGTACTACTGGCAGTATCCAACGATTCAACATCTGCACGACGTTTCCCACTCATTATTAATATTATAATTGACATTAGTATATAAGTTAGTATTATCATACTTCGACTGAGCATGACGGATCGAAGACTTCTCTAGTTCGATTCGGCACACGAAATCATTTCCCGTGATCGCGTTCCGAACGAGAGACACTCTCTGCAAGATACGCAGGCACGTTCTAACGGTTGGTCCAGGATTCAAACAGGGAAAATAATGCGGTCCCAATGCTGACTGTATACTCTGTATGCAGCACGACCTCAACAGAATATCAGCGACTGGTGGTTTCAAACGACACCGCCCCCGACAACTGAGACCCCTGGAGGGTGTAGGCCGGGGAGTACCCCACCCAGGGTGGCGCTTAACATCACTGAGCGCCGAATGTAGGTATGGCGTTCGACCTCGGCTTCACGCTTCCGTTCTGTGACACCCCCGAACAGTCCGCCGTCATCGGCGTCGGCTCAGGCCTGGTCGGTGGCGGTGTCGGGCTCGCGGCCGGACTGGACGCGACTGGCGTGGTCGTGCTTGCGGGGACCCTGGCCTTCGCGGGGGAGATAGCGGGCCACGCCGAAGCCGGCGACTTCCGGCGGTGGTTCGGGAGCGAGAAAGATATCGAATGAACTGAGGGATATGATTCGGTATGGAGGAATCTGCAGATTTATCTACGAGATATATCGAACTTCGCCATTTAGTCAGTCCGCGCTCGCTTCCTCGTCGTCGACGCCGGGCGCCTCGCTCGGGTCGACATCCTCCGGTTCGGCGGTCCCGCGGCCCTTCAGCATCCCGTCGGGCGTCTCGACGTACACGTCGTCGGCGAACCCCTCGATGGCGTTCTCGAACTCGGCGTCCTCCAGCTTCTCAGGTGTCGCGGGTGCCTCGGCCACGCCCGTCGGCGGCGTGAACTCGCCGAGCGGGTCGTCGATGGTGATCCCGTACTCGCTGAAGAACGCCTCGTAGCGGCGGTAGTGGTCCTCCAGTTCGTCGGCGGGGATCTCCATCATCTCCGTCCAGCCGTGGTTGAAGAAGTCGAAGTTCGCCTGGATGTGGGTTATCTCGCGGGCCTCGGCCTCCGGGTAGCCCGCCTCCAGCGCGGCCACGTAGGTGTCCATCGTGGCGTCGAAGAAGTCGTCCAGATGGAGCCTGCGGGCCTCGTGGTTGGACTCGTCGGTCTTGCCCAGGAAGATATCCGTGTGCATATCGACGAGTCTGTCGTTGACCCGCGGCCCGATGACGGGCGTCGTCAGCGCCTTCTTCGCCGCCCAGTGACGAACGTTCTGACGGATCTTCATACCCGACTGGAAGGCCCGCGGACGCTTCAACCTCCCGACGCCCTGCCCCGACTGCCGGCTGTCGGAGGACGTGGAGCGGCCGGGACGGGAACTGTCACGTATCTTCATCCGGAATTCGACCGATGGCAACCCCTATTTGCCGGGGTATCTAAGCCCCCGGTATGACAACGTCGCACGTCATCATCGGCGACGGCATCGCGGGGTCGTCCGCCGCCGAGACCATCCGGGAGGAGGACCCGGGCGCGGACGTGACGGTGCTCACGGACGAGGGGGAGGCCCTCTACAACCGCATCCTCATCAAGGAGTTCGCCAAGGGGAAGCTGCCCGAGGCGCCCATCTCCATCCACGACGAGGAGTGGTACGCCGAGCGCGATATCGACCTCGAACTGAACACGTACGTCACGGACATCGACACGGACGCACACGAGCTCCACACCCACGAGAGCGGGACCTACGAGTACGACAAGCTCCTCGTGGCGACGGGGGGGACGCCGACCCAGCTTCCCGTCGGGAACAGTGACGCCGAGGGCGTCCACCACTTCTGGACGTTCGAGGACGCCCGCGACATCAAGGAGCACGCCGAGAAGGCCGAGACGGGCATCGTCGTCGGCGCCGGCCTGCTGGGCATCGACCTCGCGGCCATCTGCGCCGCCCAGGACATCGAGGGGAAGTACCTGATGCGTGGGGACTGCTGGTGGCGCTACGCGCTCTCGGAGGAGGGCGCCGAGATCATCCACGACGCGCTCCGGGAGCGCGATGTCGAACCCGTCTTCCAGTCCGGCGTCGACCAGTTCGAGGTCGACGACGACGGCGTCGTCATGGGTGCGACGGACCCGAACGGCGACTTCTACGAGGGTGACTTCGTCGGCGTCGCCATCGGGCTGGACTTCAACACGGAGTTCCTCCGCGGTTCGGGGCTGGACCTCGACAACGGCGTCGTGGTCGACGAGTACATGCAGACCAACGTCGAGGACGTGTACGCGGCCGGCGACATCACGCAGTTCAACGATCTCATCCTCGGCGAGCGCGCGCAGAACGGCGCCTGGGGCTCGGCGAAGGAGCAGGGCTCGGTCGCGGCCTCCAACATGGTCGCCGACGAGGCCGCCGAGGAGTTCCGCTGGGTCTCCTCGTACTCCATCACGCACTTCGACTTCCCGTTCCTCTCCTTCGGCCATCCGACGCTCGGCGACGACTTCGTCGAGCGCAAGTACTCCGACTCGGAGTGGCGTCGCGTCGCGCTCAAGGACGGCCGCGTCATCGGCGGCGTGCTCATCGGCGACCTCGCACCCCAGTCGAAGCTGAAACAGCTCGCGCGCGAGCAGCGCGACATCTCCGGCCAGGAGGAGGTCCTGCTGGCGGAGACCATCGACCTCGACGAGCTGGACACGACGGCCGCCGAGGCGGAGTAGCGACCGACAGCGGGCCGCCGTACCTGCCGCCGAACCCGCCCACCGGGCCACGACGAATTCTCGGACGGGACCCGCATCCATCGGCCGACGGCGACCGCGTTCCAGTACCGTTTTATCCACGCGCCGGGGAGTCACAGGGACGTGAAGGGACGCGAGTGGTACCAGTCCGACGACGTGGCCGACGCGTACGAGGACAAGCGGTTCTCGAACGGCGGCCGACTCATCGACGACCGCGAGAAGGAGGCGGTGCTGGACGCGCTCGGCACCGTCGAGGGCAAGGAGGTGCTGGAGGTCGCCTGCGGGACGGGACGGTTCACCTCCCTGCTGGCCGACCATGGCGCCGACATCGTCGGGCTGGACATCTCCCCGGCGATGCTGAAGCAGGGCCGCGAGAAGGCCCGGTCGGTCGGCGTCGACGAGCACCTCGAGTTCATGCGCGCCGACGCCGCGCGACTGCCGTTCCCCGACGACCACTTCGACGCGGTGCTGGCGATGCGCTTCTTCCATCTCGCGGACCGGCCGGCATCGTTCCTCTCCGAGATGGCCCGAGTCTCGAAGGAACAGGTGTTCTTCGACACGTTCAAGCGGTTCTCCTTCCGCTCCATCTACAACTTCGCGCTCCCGATGGGGTCGCGGCTCTACTCGACGGGCGAGGTCGAGCGGCTCCTCAAAGGTGCCGGCCTCCAGCTCGAGGGCTCACAGCACGACTTCGTCCTCCCGTACGGGTTCTATCGCCAGGTGCCCAGCGAGGTCGCCGGGCCGGCCCGGGAGATCGACACCGCGCTCGTCCGGACCCCCATCGGCCGCCGGCTCGCCTCCGTCTCCTACTGGGACGCGCGGGTCTCGTGACCCGCCAGCCGGCGACCTACTCCTCGCGCCGCAGGCCGTAGTAGCCGGGCTGGGAGTCGTGTTCGGGCTCGGCGAAGACGAACTGCTCCTGATTGTAGACGAGCCACGGGATCGCCCAGTCCAGCAGGACGTTCTCCGTCTCGACGTCGAGTTCCTGGTCGAGCGGGACACCCTGCAGGAGCCGGGCGACCTCGTAGACGGTGTAGAGCTTGTCGGCGTCGAGGACCTCGTCGGGTTCGCGGAAGGCGAGGGTGCGCAGGTCGTCGAACGAATCACGCGGACGTGGCATAGCTAGAGATGGCGCGAGCACGGGGTAAACGGTTGCGGGTCGGGGACTGCCGACACGACCCGCCCGCGTCAGCCGGAGAACATATCGAAGTCCCGGACCCGGAGGTCGATGGTGGGCCGGAGCGTCCCGGTCGGCGTCGCCTCCCCGAAGCGGGTGTTGTCCACGACGAAGTGGTGGATGCCGGGGCGCAGCGGCTTGTTCACCTCGCCCTGCCCGCGGGCGCCCATGACCGAGTGCCAGTCCGACGGCTCGGGACAACGAGAACGGGGGCCGGGGCCCCGCCCGTGTAGCCTGCCGCTTCCCCCACTGCCGTCGCCACCGTGATGTCGGCCGCTCCCCGCATCTCCGTCGCCGCCGTGGTGCCGGCCGCTTCCCGCGCCGCCGTCGCCGTTATGTTGGCCGCTTCCCGCACCGCCGTCGTCGCCGTTATGTTGGCCGCTTCCCGCACCGCCGGCACCGCCGTGGTGCTGGTTTCCCTCGCCGTGGGGCCCGCCACACCCCATGCCGCCGGCGTGGTGCGCACCGCCCTCCGTATGACCGACTAGCTGGCGGTAGGTGTCGAACTCGGCGGGGTCGGACTGGCCGCCGAACAGCATGGCGTCGAACGGCGCGTCCGCCGTCACCTCGTAGCGGAGGTTGAACTGCGTGTCCTGTCCGTCGACCCGGAGCTCCCGGTGGTAGAACTCGCCGCTCGGGATCTCCGTAGTGGTCGAGACGGCGCTGATGGTCTCGCGCTGCGACGTACAGCCCGCCAGGGCCGCCGCCCCTCCCGACGCCAGGGCGCCGAGGAAGGTCCGTCGTTCCATCATCGGATGGTTCGGCTCGACACACCTCCATCGTCGGTCGAACAGTTCGGCGATTTATACGACTGTCCGCGACTCGCGGGCGCGCGACGGCGACCGACACGACCAGCCGCCTCCCGGTTCACCCCCGGAGCCGCCGCTACCGACCTGGGCGCGAAAGAAAGGCGATGGTGTGGAACCGGTGCGACCGAGGTCTCGTCGCGTGCCTACTCGAAGTGCTCGACGCTGCGCTGGTACTGCTGTTCGCAGTAGTCCCAGTCGATGTGGTCGAGGAAGCCCTCGATGAAGCTGCCGCGGTCCGGCCCGTAGTCGTAGTAGTAGGAGTGCTCCCACACGTCCAGCGCGATGACGGGGTGACTGCCCCACAGCGCGCCCTGGTCGTGCTTGTCCACCACGACGTTCCGGAGCTGGTTGGCGACGGGGTCGTACACCGTCAGGGCCCAGCCGCCCGCGGCGCCCGCGGCGGCCTTGAACTCGCCCTTCCAGCCCTCGAACGAGCCGAAGTCCTCCTCGATGCGGTCCGCGAGGTCACCGGACGGCTCGCCGCCGCCGTTGGGCGACATGTTCTCCCAGAAGTGGGTGTGGAGGTAGTGTCCACTGCCGTTGTGGGTCACGTTCCGCATCGCACCGCCGGAGGAACCGAAGTCGCCGGCGTCGCGGTTCTCGGCCAGCGTCTCCTCGGCGGACTCGAGGCCGTTCACGTAGCCGTTGTGGTGCGTGTCGTGATGCCACGTGAGCACCTGTTCGTCGAGGAACGGCTCCAGCGCGTCGTAATCGTACGGCAGGTCGGGAAGTTCAGGGTTGGAATGTTCGGGCATCTATATCACCAGTCGGGTTCACTCTCGGCTCCGGGTTAAACGTTGAGGCGTCGGAAGAGGGAGTCCGGAACCACAGGACTCGTCCCCCGGAACCACAGAAGCCGTGCCCCGGACCCCTACCCAGGCCCCGGAATCGCGCCCGGGCGCAGGGCCAGGTCCGACACGTCCGGGAACAGGTCGTCGAGGTCGGGGGACGACGCGACGAGCGCGTACTCTCGACCGTTGCGTGCCACGATGTCGGCGTCCTCGAGATGGTGCAGATGGGCGTACGCCTCACCGGGCCCGTGGAGGATGTGGATGGACGAGAGCTCGCCGAACAGGTGCGCCGAGACCGTCCACGGGTCGGCCGGTCCCGACTCGCGCAGGTAGTCGACGATCTTCTCCGTCCGCTCGCGGTGGTGGACCACGATATCCGCGGCGCGACCGACCGGGTCGATGATGACGCCCCGGTGACCCGGCCACGCTCGCGTGTACCCCGCACGAACGATGCCGGCGAGCGTCTCCAGATAGTCGGCCAGTGGGGTATCGACGCGGGTGTCGGCACCGCCGACGTTCGGCGTGTAGTACGGTAGCAGGGCGTCGCCGCTGAACAACTCGCGCCCGTCGCGCCCGTCGAAGGCGTAGCCGGCGAGGCCGGCGGCGTGACCGGGCAGGTGGACCGCCTCGAGTTCGATGGCGCCCGCATCGAACGTCGCGCCGCCGACGAACGGCTCGACATCGGGTGTGTCGCCCGCGCCCCCCTCGCCCAGCTCCATGAACGTGAACAGCTCCTCGCGCTTGTCGTCGGGCATCCCCCACTCGTCGACCAGCCGTTCGAGCGTCTCGCGGGACTCGGCCTCCGCCTCGGGATTCCCCTCGATGAGTCCCGCGTCGGCCTCGTGGGCGCGGACGACACAGTCGCTCTCGGCCTGGATGGCACCCGCCAGGCCGACGTGGTCCATATGCCAGTGGGTGAGCAGGATCTGGTCGATATCCGCGAACGTCAGGTCGTACGCGGCGAGTCCCTCGCGGAGTTCTGCTTCCGTGTCGGGCATCGCGATGCCGGTGTCGACCAGCGTCGTCGGCCCGGCGTCCGTGTCGGCGCCGAGGACGTAGCAGTTGTTCTGTCCCTCGAAGGCGTTGTTGCCGAGCTGGACCTGCCCGAGTTGGAAGGGGAGCGCGGGGTCGGTCATCGGGCCACCTCCGGGGTGGTGAGGCACCGGTACTGTGGCAGGCCGTCCACGTCCGGCCGCTCGGCGCGCCCGATGACGACCCCGCCCGATACCGACGGCGCCACGGTCACGCGGTCCCCGGCACCGAGTTCCGTATCGGGGCCGTCGAGGTCCCGGATGGGCTCCCCGTTCCGGGAGACGTTGATGTGGGGGCGGAGCCGCTCCTCGCTGGTGAACAGGAGCGGGTGGAGGTCCGGATGCGCCGCCGCCACGTCCTCCAGAAGGGCGTTCACCGTCGTTCCCGGGTCGAGCGGGAGCGAGATGACCTTCTCGCCGACTGCGTCGCGGACGGTGCCGTAGAACTCCAGGGTCACCGTCTCGTCGTCGCCTGCCATGCCCGGCGCGACGCCCGGCGACGTGAAAGGTCTGCCCCTCACCTCGGACCGAGAGTCGGTGACGGGCGCGTCGCGAGCCGCGTCGGTGGTGGCCCGTCGGAGTCAGTCCCCGCCGACCGCCGACGGGTCGTCCGCATCCGGCGGCGCGCTGCCCGTCCCGAGCGTCTCCTCGACCTGCGTGACGGTGATGACGAGCGCCAGCAGCGAGAGGCCGGCACCGAAGGCGAACGGGGCCAGCAGGCCGAACGAGAACAGGACTCCCGAGACGAGCGGGCCGAAGGCCACGCCCAGCCCGAACGCCATCGTCAGCACGGAGAGCGTGGTCCCGGAGTTACCGCCACGCGCGAGGTCGCCCGCGATGGCGAGGCCGGGCGCGAACACCATCGCGACGGCCACGCCCTGCAGGAGCCGCGCGAGCAGCATCAACGCGGGACCGACGAACCCGGCCACCCCGGTGACGAGCGGGATGAGCCCCTGTGCGAGCACCGAGGGCACGAGCAGCGCGAACCCGGCGACGATGAAGGGGCGCCGCCCGTACTCGTCGGCCCAGTTGCCGATGGGGACCTGCAGGAAGACGTTCGCGATGACGACGGCGGAGAACTGGAGTCCGAACAGCGTCGAACCCTGCCCGAGCGCGTTGTTGATGGGCTCCTGGAGCGTCGCGAACAGCGCGATGGTCAGCGCCATGAACAGCGTCCCGACCCCGACGGCGAACACGGTGTCCAGTCCGCCGTCCGGGTCCAGCACCTTCACCGAGAGGTTGTCGGCCGCCTCGGCGTCGGGCCGTGGCGGCTCGTCGACCAGCCAGACGACCAGGGCGAACGAGACGACGGCGCCGATGACGGCGATGGCGAACGCGGCGTTGAACCCGGAGAGGGCGAAGCTCCCGAGCGTGTACTGCGTGACGGTCTCGCGCCCGAAGCCGCCCGCGACGACGATACCGGCCACGATGGGGCCGAAGCCGAAGCCGATGAGGCGGAAGGTGTTGAACACCCCGAAGTTCCCCCCGCGCTCGGAGTCGCTGGTGGCATAGTCGTTCACCAGCGCAATCGTCGCCGGCACGGTCAGCGCGGCGCCGAGCCCCTGGAACGCCCGGACGAGCAGCACTGCGGCGTACGAGGAGACGAACGGGTAGGCCGCGCTCGCGACGCCGAAGACGACGAGGCCGCCGAGGATGAACGGTTTGCGCACCCCGACGCGGTCGGAGAGGCGCCCCGTGATTGGCTGGCCGAAGCTGTTGAGGAAGCCGAACAGCGAGAGCACCAGCCCGATGAGGAACTCCTCGGTCAGGGTGAAACCCAGCATCTCGGTACCGACGATACCGTCGATAGCGACCTGCCCGCTCGCGATGTAGAGGGGGAGGACGATGATGAGAAAGGAGTTGCCGAGCGCGTCGGCCATGCGGGCCATAGCCAGTGCGAGGACGCGTCGGTCGGTCCCGAGAACCATTTGCCGCGGTTTCGAACGGTAGCCGTTTGACGCTTTGCATAGCGTCGTGGAAACGGGGTGACACGCGCGTCACCACCCTCAGGCCCGCCGCGCCGGCCGGGGGCCGCTCCCGGACGCCCGGCTCAGAGCCCGGGGAGCCGGTCGCGGAAGTCGGTCCAGACGGCCTGCGGGGAGACCGTCGTCCGGACCACGAGCGACCGGCCGTCCGGACCCAGTCGCACGCCCACCACCCCGCTGTCGGGGGTGCCGGACTCGTCGTTCAGTTTCCGGACCGCCGCCCGCAGGTTCTCGTTCTCGGTGATCGAACGCGGGTCGTAGACGAAGACGAACGAGGTGAGCGTGGCATCCTCGGCGAAGCGGAGGCCGACACCGATCGCCCGGAGGTCATCGACCGTCGCCGCGAGCGTCGGCCAGTCGTCGGGGATGGCCTCGGCGAGGCGGGTCGCGAGGTCGGGGTCGAACGCGACCGCGCCGGAGACGGGCGGGCTCCCCAGTGGCGAGGCAGCCAGCGCACGACCGACCGACCGCAGGTCGCGGTCGGGCCGGGCCTCGGACTCGCCCGCACCCACCCGGGCCATCGCCTCGACCGCGTTCACGGCGGCGCCCTCGGGCGCGAGGAGACCGCCCGCGACGGCTCGCCCCTCACCGACGGCGAGCCCGAGCGACCCCCGCGAGGTCACGCCGTTCCGGCGGATGCGGTCGAGGAACGGGGGAACGTAGCCGAACAGCCGGTTCCCGGCCACCGGTTCGTACTCGGTGACGCTCCCCCGCGTGAACTCGTGGACCACCGGCCGGGACTCGATGTCCCCGGTGAGCGCGACCGTCGCTCCCATCGTCGTCAGGCCCTCGGTCCCGAACCCGAGCGCGGTCACCCGGTCGAGGTCGCTCATGTCGACGGACTCGACCGTCTGGTCGAACGAGGTGGCCGTCGCGACCCACTCGTCGGGCAGCTGCTCGCGCCGCTCCCACGCCGTCGGCACGTCCACCGACAGGTACGCCTGCCACGGGAACGGCTGGTCCAGCACGGCTGCCGGGTCGTAGAGCCACCGCTCGGCGGGCGGCTCGCCGACCGCCGTCGAACAGCCAGCCAGCCCGACGGCTGCTGCGGTCGCGCCGACCGTGGCCAGGAACCGCCGCCGGGAGGGCATCGTTGCCGGGGATTGCTCACGAACGGGTATATACCTCCTGTCATCGGGGCCCGGTTGCGCCGACAGGGCACCTCGATGGGGGGAGACGTGACGGCTCGGAGACGCTATCCGATGAGACCCAACATCCAACCCACTATTCGCTACGCATTCCCAATTTAATACGGTAATTGTATAGATGCCAGAATGATTAAAGTATTATATAGATAATATATCACTTGCGTCCGCGCGAGCGAAGCGAGCGCGGTTCACCGCTGGCGACCGGAGGGAGCCAGCGGCTTTTTTTGGTGCAGATTTTTTCGGTGAGTGGTTCGCACAGCGCTCGCCTTCGGCGAGCGCGAGCAAACCCGAACCGAAAGAAGGTGCCTTAGTAGGACCGGACCTTCGGCTCGTAGGTCTTCTCGGCGCCCTCGAGGATGACGTCCGTGTAGTAGAGCTCGGGGGTACCGTCCGACCACTGGACCATCGTGTGCTTGAGCCACTCGTCGTCCCTGCGCTCCTGATGCTCGGCGCGCCAGTGGGCGCCACGGAACTCGTCACGGGCGAGTGCGCCGAGCGCGATGGTCTCGGCGGTGTCGATGAGGTTGCGGGTCTCGATGGTGTGGATGAGGTCCGTGTTGTAGGTGCCCGAGGGGTCCGAGACGGCGACGTTCTGGTACTCCTCGCGGCACTCCTTGATGACCTCCAGGGCCTTCTTCAGCCCCTCCTCCTCGCGGAAGACGTTGACCCAGCGGGTCATCGCCTTCTGGAGCTTCTTGCGGATCTCGGCGTGGTTGCGGCCGTCGCGCTCCTTGAGTCGCTCGACGCGCTGGCGCTGGCGCTCGACGGAGCGGTGGACGACCTCCGAGGCGCTAGCCAGCTGGCCACCGTCGGAGCGGGCCTCGTCAGCGGCCCGCTCCCCACCATCCGCTGCGACATCGTCGTCCGCGGGGCCGAGAGCGCCGGGCTCGACCGGCGCGCCGAGGTCCTCCTCGTGCTCGATGGCCGCGGAGGGGCCGGTCTGGACGAGCGCCTCGCCGTAGTCGCGCCCGGCGGCGTGGTAGCCGGCGCGGGCGCCGAAGACGATGAGCTCGGGCAGCGCGTTGCCGCCGAGGCGGTTGGAGCCGTGGACGGAGACGCAGGCGCATTCGCCGGCGGCGTACAGGCCGGAGACGCAGGTCTCGCCGTGCTCGTTCGTCTCGATGCCACCCATGTGGTAGTGCTGGCCGGGCTTGACCGGCATCGGCTCGACGAGCCCGTCGACACCCTCGAAGTCCTCCGCGAGATGGAGGATGTTCTCCAGGCGGTCGAGGATGCGCTCGTCGCCGAGGTGGCGCATGTCCAGGTAGACGTACTCGTCCTCGACACCGCGGCCCTCGTTGACCTCGGTCAGTTCGGCACGAGAGACGACGTCGCGCGAGGCGAGCTCGCCGGCGTTGTTCGCGTAGCCGTACTCGAACATGAACCGCTCGCCCTCCGCGTTGTAGAGGATACCGCCCTCACCGCGGACCCCCTCGGAGATGAGGACGCCCGTCGAGGGGAGCGTGGTCGGGTGGAACTGGACGAACTCCATGTCCTCGACCGGGACGCCCGCACGGTAGGCCATCGCCGGGCCGTCGCCGGTGTTGGCGACCGCGTTGGTGGTGTGGTCGAAGGCCTGGCCGTCGCCGCCGGTCGCGAGAACGACCCCGTCGTTGGCCTTGAAGCCGACGATGTCGCCGCTCTTGATGTCGTAGGCGACACAGCCGTGGCACTCCCGGTCCTCGGGGTCTTCCTCGTCGGTGACAGCGAGGTCCATGACGTAGAACTCGTCGTAGACCTTGATGCCCCGCTTGACGACCTGCTCGTACATCGTGTGGAGCAGGTGGTGGCCGGTCTCGGCACCGGCGTAGGTGGTCCGCGGGAAGCTGAGGCCGCCGAACGGGCGCTGTGAGACGCGGCCGTCCTCTTCGCGACTGAAGGGCATCCCCCAGTGCTCGAGCTGGATGACCTCCTCGGGGGAGGTCTCGCAGAGGGTCTCGATGGCCGGGGCGTCGCCCAGGTAGTCCGAGCCCTTCATCGTGTCGTATGCGTGGTCGGTCCAGTCGTCGCCGTCACGGAGCGCGGCGTTGATGCCGCCCTCGGCCGCGCCGGTGTGGCTGCGGACGGGGTGGAGCTTCGAGACGAGCGCCACGTCGGCGCCCTCCTCGTGTGCGGCGATGGCCGCCCGGAGGCCGGCGCCGCCGGCGCCGACCACGATGACGTCGTGTTCGTACATTGGTTGAAGTGATGTGGTGGGTGGTCGCTCGGTCGCAGTCGTGTGTTCGTGTTAGGCTGTGGGTAACTTGAGGCTGTTGTGCGCGACCGCACGCGGGCAGCCGGGTGTGCATCGCGAGCGCGACGCCATCCGACGGCCAGGTGCGGGCAGAGCGCTCACCAGAACTTGAGGTTGTTCTTGACGGCCTCGCGCTTGAGCTCCTGGATGTGCTCGGTGAGCGGGATGTCCTTCGGGCAGACCTCCGTGCAGGAGAACTGGGTCTGACACCGCCAGACGCCGTGTTCCTGCTCGATGATCTCCAGCCGCTCCTGCTTGCGGTCCTCGCCCTCGCGGTCGTCCATCGCGAACTTGTAGGCCTTGTTGATGGCGGCGGGGCCGAGGTACTCGTTGTCCCCGGCGGCGATGTTGCACGACGACATGCAGGCGCCACACCAGATGCAGCGCGAGGACATCTTGATCTTCTCGCGGTTCTCGCGGGTCTGGCGCTGCTCCTCCAGGTCGCCCGACGGGAGCTCGTCGGCGTCGAAGTACGGCTCGACCGCATCCATCTGGTCGTAGAAGTGCTCCATGTCCACGACGAGGTCCTTGACAACCTCCTGATGGGGGAGCGGCTCGACGCGGATCTGGCCGGGGACGCCCTCGGAGTCCCCGAGGTCGACGACCTGCGTCTTGCAACCCAGATGCTGGGTCCCGTTGACGAACAGGGCGTCCGACCCGCAGACGGCCTGCCGGCAGGAGTGCCGGAAGGTGAGCGAGGAGTCGTAGTGGTCGCGGGCGTACATCAGCGCGTCCAGCACGGTCATCCCCTTCGTGAACGGAACGGGGAACGTGTCGAAGCGGGGCTCCTCCTTCTCCGGGATGTCCGGGTCGTAGCGGAAGACCTTGAGGTCGAAGACGGTGTCGGCCTGTTCGAGGTCCGTCTCGGCGCGCTCGCGCATCCGGTCGCGGACCTCCTGGCGCTCGGCCTTCTCCTCGAGGCGGCGACGCTGGTGGGTGGACTCCTCCTCGGTCTCGGCCTGCTCCTGTTCGGTGACTTGCGTGCTCATTATGCTGCGGGTCCGATGATGAAGCCGGCCATCGCCATCGCGACGCGGATGCCCTGCGCGATGAGCAGCAGGGAGGCGAGGACGAGGCCGTACTTGACGACGGTCTTCGGGGTGCCGTCGAGCCCCTGGTTGACGAGTGCGTTGTAGACGCCGTTGACGCCGTGGAAGGTGGCGGTCACGAGGAACGCCACCATCGTGAGGAAGTACCCCGGCTGCTGCATCCGGAGGTGGGTCTGCATGAAGGTCACGTCGGCGGCGTGGTTGACGAAATGCAGCAGCATGAAGTGGAACGCCAGCACGACGACGAGGAACGCTGCGGTCAGGCGCTGGAGCATCCAGCGCGACCCCTTCGGGTCGAACGAGGAGTAGTAGTCTGCCATGTTATATCGCCCCCGCGAGGAAGGTCGGGACGCTCGCCACCACGATGGCCCCCGTGAGGACGAGCGACGCGTAGAAACTCTTGTCCTGTGCCTCCAGTCCGACGCCGAGGTCGACGAACAGCAGCCGCAGTCCGTTGAGGATGTGGAAGACGGCGACCGCCAGCAGGCCGACCTCGAGGAACCGGACCACCAGCAGGCTCTCCAGCCCCGAGATGGTGTTCGTGTAGGCCGTCGTGCCCACCGTGGCGGTGCTCAGCACGGCGATATGCGTGAACAGGTAGCCGATGAGCACCCACCCGGTGAACTTGTGGAAGATCCAGGCCCACATGCCGGCGGAGAACTCCCGCCAGCGCCCGAAGTCCTCCACGAGGCCCCGGTCGTACGATTGACTCATTACGGCACAGCGTGCGAACCGGTCGCGTATCAAAGTTCCCTTTGCGCGCGGGCGTAGCCCCCGGATTCCGCCGGTCGCGTGATGGGGCCCGACGCCCCGACCGCACGGTAGACGCCTACGCGACCAGCGCAGCGACGATGTCCCGGGCGGCCTCGAGCTCGTCCTCGTTCACCGTGTGGCCCATCCCCTGGTAGAGCCGCATATCCACGTCCGCGCCGAGCGACCGGAAGGCGTCGCGCGTCGCCTCGACGCGCTCGGCCGGGATGTGTGGGTCCACGTCCGAGCAGCCGAGGAAGACCGGCGTCCCCTCGAGGTCGCCCTCGTACTCGTCGTCCAGTTCCGCGCCGATGAGGCCACCGCTGAAGGCGATGACCCCCCCGTACCGGCGGGGGTTGCGGGCGGCGTACTCGGTCGCGAGGCAGCCACCCTGCGAGAACCCGCCGAGGACGATACGCTCGTGTGGGATACCCGCGTCGACGGCCCGCTCGACGGCGTCCCTCATCGCCCGCAGCCCCGAAGAGCGGCCGGGCTCGTTGGACTCGACCGGCGCGAGGAAGGAGTTCGGATACCACTCGTTGCGTGCGGCCTGGGGCGCGAGATACGCCACGCCCTCGACCCCGATCTCGTCCGCCAGTCCGAGGATGCCACGCGCGGAGGCACCGCGGCCGTGTGCCAGCACGACGGCCGCTTCGGCCTCGTCGAGGTCGGTGCCGGCAGTCAGGGTCTGCTGGCCCTGATGTGGGCCGATGACACCCTCACCGGTCAGTCTGTCGCCTGACTCCTCGCTCATCGTCCGACCCCCGTCGGCGGCTCGTATAGCAGTATCATCGCGTCACCTGAGTTCAGGCCCGAACTTACTTATACGTTCCCTGACAACCGTTTCGGTAGGTAACACGCATGTCCTCTGGTGCAGACACTCCGGGTTCGGAGACCGACGTGGCGGACGACGGCCCCTGTGCGGTCGTCGACTCGCTGGAACAGATCGGCTCGCAGTGGCGGCTCATCGTCCTCCACGACCTGCAGGACGGCGAGAAGCGGTTCAACGAGCTGAAGCGGTCGACGGATGCCTCCTCACGCACACTCTCGCGCGTCCTCGATGATCTGCAGGAGATGGGCTTCGTCGACCGCCGGATGGAGGAGGACGCCCCGGTCGCGACCTACTACTCGCTCACGGCGAAGGGGACCTCCCTCTGTCCGGTGTTCGACGAGATCGAGCGGTGGGCCGACGAGTGGCTCCACGGCGTGCCCGGCACCGAGGGCGACGGGGAGAGCGAGGAAGTCGCTCCCGAGTCCGCGGACTGACCGTGGAGCGCGTCTGTGTCTACTGCGGCTCCAGCCCCGGCCACGACCCGGCCTACCGGCGGGCTGCCCGCGAGATGGGCGAGGCACTGCTCGACCGTGACCTCGGGCTCGTCTTCGGCGGCGGTAGCGTCGGGCTGATGGGCACGGTCGCCGACACCGTCCTCGACGGCGGGGGCGAAGTCGTCGGTGTCATCCCGGAGTCGCTGGAGGCGAAGGAGGTCGCCCACGGCGGGGTCACTGAACTGGAGGTCGTCGGCTCGATGCACGAACGGAAGCGGCGGATGGTCGAGCACTCGGACGGGTTCGTCGCGCTCCCGGGCGGCCTCGGCACGCTGGAGGAGCTGTTCGAGGTGCTGACGTGGGCGCAACTGGGCATCCACGAGAAGCCCTGCGGCGTCCTCAACGTCGGCGGGTTCTACGACGGGCTCGTCTCGCACCTCGACGGCGCCGCGGAGGAGGGGTTCGTCTCGCCGGCGCACCGCGACCTCGCACAGGTCGATACCGACCCGGCGGCGCTGCTGGACGCCTTCGAGTCGTACGAGCCGCCGACGGAGCCGAAGGTCGGCCCGGAGGACACCTGACGTGGGGGCCGCTCAGAGGTTCAGAACCTCCCGCGCCTCGTCGGGGGTCGCCGGTTCGCGCCCGAGCGTCCGTGCCACCCCAGCCACGCGCTCGACCAGCTGCGCGTTGCTCGCAGCGAGCTCCCCGCGCTCGACGTAGACGTTGTCCTCCAGCCCGACCCGGACGTGGCCGCCGAGGATTGTCCCGAGCGTCGCGAACGGCAACTGGTGTGGCCCGAAGCCGAGCGTGTTGAACGTCGCGCCCTCGGGCAGGTTCCGGACGGCGTTGAGGAGATTGCGCGGCCTCGCCGGGGTGAGTGTCCCGCCGCCGAAGATGAGGGTGGTGTGGTACGGTTCCGCGAGGTCCCGCCGGTCGAGGAGCCCGTGGACCTCGTTGACGTGCCCGTCGTTGAACGCCTCCAGCTCCGGCTTGATGCCGCGCGCGGCCATCTCGTCGTAGAGGTCGTCCACCATCGCGCGGGGGTTCTCGCTCGTGAGGTGCCGGTAGCGGTTGAGCGGCCCCATGTCGAGGCTCGCCATCTCGGGTGCCGGGTCCGTACGGAGGGGCTGGCGGCGCGCTTCGAGCGGCGCGCCCGTCCCGCCCGTCGAGTGCTGGACCACGAGGTCCGTCGTCTCGCGGACGGCCTCGGTGAGTTCCTGGAACCGCTCGGTCGCGAAGGAGCGCTCGCCGTTGGGCTTCCTGGCGTGGAGGTGGGCGATGCTCGCCCCCGCGTCCTCGGCGTCGGCCGCGGCCGCCGCGACCTCGGCCGGGGTTTCGGGCAGGTTCGGGTTCGCCTCCTTCCCGTGGACGCCGCCGGTCAGCGCGACGGTGATGATGACGGGTTCGCCGGCGAGGTAGTCGTCGTAGCCCGTCACGACCCGTCCCCCTCCCCGTCCAGCCCCTCGGCCTCCCGGTAGAACTCACAGTGTGCCCCGTGCGAGAGGTCGAACCGGTCGTTGCAGATGTCGGCACGCATCGGCTCGACGAACGCGTCGACGACCGTGCAGTACGCGCGCTCGGTGTCGGCGTGGTCGCCGTCGCGGTACTCCAGATGCGGGCAGGTCATACCGGGAGTTCTCGGGTCAGGGTGTTAACGGTTCGCGGGCACCGGTGTCGGGTGGTGGCACGGACGCCCCCTCCGGATGGAATCGGGGTCGGATGCGAGGACGAGACTGAACGCCGGAGGCACGCGCGAGGACAAGCCGAACGTCGGGGTCGTCCGGGAGAACGCGGCCGAACGAGGCCGCCGAGACCACGTACCCGCCGGGTCGGCCACACGTTTTTGAGCCCCGAGTGTTACTTGCAAACATGGTCCGCAGTCGAACGGCCCCGGGGCGTGGCGCTCTCGGGGATGTCCTCCAGCGTGCGTTCGTCGTCGAGCTCGGGGTGGTAGCCACGTTGCTGGTCGGGTTCCAGGCGTACCTCGTCGGCCTGAACAACGTTCTCGACCCGTACTTCCTCGACAGCGACATCACCCTGTCACTTGTACGTGGAGTGCTCTCCCTGGCAGGCATGGGCGCACTCGTCGTATCGTACGCAGTCTATCGCGGCCATTCGCTCCCCGTGTCGCTCCCCGACCGGCCCCACGGACGCCTGACCGGGGGCGCGGTGGTCGCTACGGTGACACTCGCCGTGGCCGCGTTCGTCCCGCTCGGGGTCCAGTCCGGGGTCGGCATCACCGACATCGTCTCGGCGGTGTTCGGGCTCCCGGACCTCCTCCTCGACCGGACGCTGGTCCGGCTGACGGTGTTCGTCCTGGGGATGGTGCTGCTCTATCACGGCCTCGTCCAGGCGGGTCTCCAGCGGGTACTCGACCACGACCGCGACCTGACGGTCGTCGTGACGACGCTGGTGGGCGGCTATCTGGTGACGCCACAGTTCCCGTCGTACGGGACCTTCGGCGACGCGCCATGGCTCTACCTCTGGGGGACCAGAGCCGCGGTGGCGGCGGTGTTCGTGCTCGCACTCGGCGTCACCGTCTACGCGGAGGGTCGGACCGAGGACGGCCGGATACGCGCGCTGGCGATGCTACCGGTGGTGGCCGCGGTCGCGCTCACCGCGCTCGTCCTCGCGACGGCGGTGGAGTCGCCGATGGGGGCCGTCGCGGTCGCCCCCCGAATCGCCGTCGTCGGCATCGCGGCCTACGCCTACGACCGGACGGAATCGATGGTCGCGCCCACGCTCGCCTACGCGACGTTCGCCCTGGTGAGTGCCGTCCTCCACTCCGCCGCCATCGGTGCGGCCCTCGCCGCCTGACGGAGCGTGTACGAAGCGGCCGGCCGTCGCCGGGCGCCTACAGCAACGCGCCGGGGTTCATGATGCCCTCCGGGTCCAGCGTCCGCTTCATCGACCGGAGCGCGTCGAGGTAGTGCTCGGGCACCTCCTCGTGGTAGTGGTCGCGATGGACCCGTCCGACGGCGTGGTGGTGGGTGATGGTCGCGCCGTAGTCCATCAGCGTGTCCGAGGCGGCCTCCTTGATGGCGCGCCACTGCTCGAGTTCACGCCCCACGTCGGCGGGCGCCAGCAGCGTGTAGTACGGCGCCGGGCCGTCCTCGTAGGCGTGGGTGAACCGACAGGAGAGGAAGCCGGCGCCGCACTCGTCCTCCATCGCGTCGGTGACGGTCTCCTGGATGGCGTCGTGGAGCGCGGGGAACTGGTCCCACGTCACCGCCGTCTCGAACGTGTCGACGAGGACGCCCATACTGACGAGCGAGTTGAACATGTACGGCGCCTCGACGAAGGAGTCGCGCCACTCGCCCGAATCGCCGTCCTCGTCCCCGTCGTTCGCCTCGCTTCCGTCGGCCGCCTTGTCGGCGTCCCCGGTCCTGCTCTCGTCGGCATCGGTCGTCCGGTCCTCGGTGGTCGGGCCCTCGGAGACGCGGCCGCCGTGGCCCTCGGCGATCTCGACCGCGCGGTCCAGGTCCGCCTCGATGGGTGAGAGGCTGTCCGTGGACTCGAACCCGAGCAGCAGGACCGAGGAGCCGTCGAACGCCACCTCGTTCAGCATCGCCTCGTTCGAGTCGAGCAGCCGGCAGTTCGCGGGCGTCAGGCGGGCCTGCACGACCTCACGGCAGGCCGCGACGGCGTCCCAGTAATCGTCGAACCGCACCGTCGCCTTCGCGCGGTACGGCGGCCGCGGCTGGACGCGGGCCCAGCCCTCGGTGATGACGCCGAAGGCGCCCTCGCTACCCAGCAGGAAGCGGTTCGGGTCCGGGCCGGCACCGGATGCGGGCAAGCGGCGCGTTTCGAGGGTCCCGGCGGGCGTCACGGCCCGCACGCTCTCGACGAAATCGTCGATGTGTGTGTAGCGCGTGGCGAAGTGACCGCCCGCGCGGGTGGCGACCCAGCCACCGAACGTCGAGAACTCGTAGCTCTGTGGGTAGTGCCGGAGCTGCAGGCCGTGGTCGGCGAGCTGGTCCTGTATCTCCGGGCCGGTCGCGCCGCCCTCGATGCGGGCAGCCCGCGAGTGCTCGTCGACCTCCGGCACGTCGTTCATCCGGCGCATGTCGAGCGAGCAGACGCCCGCGTACCCCGACCCGTCACACTCGACGCCGCCGACGACGCTGGTGCCGCCGCCGTACGGAACGACCGCCACGTTCGCCTCGGCCGCCCAGTCGAGGACGGCCTGTACGTCGGACTCGCGCTCCGGGTAGGCCACGACGTCGGGCGCGTCGTCGAACTGGCCGTGGAAGCCACGCACGAGATCGCGATAGGCGCTCCCGTAGGTGTGGGTGACGCGGTCGCGCTTGTCGGTCGTGGCCGCACACGAGAGGTCGGCCGGCGGCTCGACCCGCGGGGGCGCCAGCGTCACGTCGTCGAGCGTCGGCAGGTCCAGCAGCGGCCGCTCGGGGAAGCCGAGCATCCCCTCGATGCGGGACTTGAGTTCGCGGCGCTCCTCGTCGGTCGGCAGGCGGTCGGCCCAGCCCCAGGCCCAGAACGACTGCCGCCGGTCGTCACCCTCCCCGGTCGTCTCGGTGCTCATGGGCCCGGGTCGGAGCGTTGGGTGAAAACGATTGCCGTCGTCAGGATTCACTCTCGAGTCCGTCCAGCCCCCAGCCGACGAACGACTCCTCGGGGCCGACCGCGAGCGCGTCGAGGAACCGTGCCAGCCCCGTGTAGACGCCGGCGAGCATCGTCACGCCGACGACCGTCCGGTCGTCGACGCGCTCGGCCAGCGCCCGGTGGAGGGCGTCGTCGACGGTAGCGGTGGCCACGGCGGCGGCGTAACTCGCGATCGCCTCCCGATGCGGTTCCAGGTCGTCGTACCGTCCCTCTCGGACCGCCCGGACCGTCGCCTCCGAGAGGCCAGCCTCCAGCGCCAGCGGCACGTGCTGGTGCCACTCGTAATCGGCGTGGGTCTGCCGGGCGACAGTGAGGACCACGAGCTCACGGTCGGCCGCGTCGAGGCCGCACTCGTCCCAGAGCGTCCCCGCGAACGTCACGAACGCGTCCAGCACCGGCGGGTTGTTCGCCAGCGCACCGAACAGATGGGTCGCGCCGCTTCGACTCCGCTCGAAGGCCGCACCGTACTCGTCGGGGATGTCGTCGCCGTCGAGGTAGGGGACGCGCGCCAT
Organism: Haloglomus halophilum; assembly: GCF_024298885.1. GTDB lineage: Archaea > Halobacteriota > Halobacteria > Halobacteriales > Haloarculaceae > Haloglomus > Haloglomus halophilum. Next base: position 3,114,415 of record NZ_CP101166.1, on the reverse strand, counting down.
GGTGGTCGCTGGCACGGCGGTCGCTTAGTGGGTACGGTTCCGTGCTGGGTTGCCCGGCGGCTGCCACGGGGCGGTGCACTGTTCAGCGCGTCGTCCGAGTAGCCCGACACGCGGTCGGACCGGTGGAGCGGTCCGGACCGGACCGGGGGTATGCACCGCTGGGCGGCCGTCGAGCGGGCGAACGCCCTGGGGCCTGTTCGAGCGGGCGCGGTCGCAGCCCTACTATCGTTCGGACGACATATATACCGACCAGCGTATATCCGGTCGGTGGCCGGAGCGCCGCCAGCAGGCCGGGAGCGGGCCGCCGAGAGGAGGCGCCGAGATGGGCTGTCGTTGCCGATTCCGGGAGTCGGTCTAGATAGATAGTAGCCGTGGTTACGGCCCTATCGCCCGTCCGTTCATCCGATGAATCCCAGTCAGCCGTCAGGTGTTCTCGGTTCTGCAGTGACGTTCGCACTGTTGTTGATGGCAGCGGGCTTCTGGTTCGCCGCCTCCGGTTTCGCCCGGTTCACACCACACACCGGGGAGACCCTCTCGATGGTCGCGCTCGGCATGACCGCCGCGGCGGTCGTGCTGTTCGGCCTCACCGTCCGGTCGGTGCTCTTCGCCGACACCTCCGGGAAACGAGATATCCGGCGCTACTCCGGTTGAGCGGCCACCACTCCGAGTGGACGGCCACTACTCCCCGCCCCACGCCCCTCGCGTATCGCTCCCGCCGGTCTTGAACGTTCCACGACCCAGGGCAACCGTCTCGCCGTCACCGTCCCGCTCGACCAGCACGTCCACGGAGCCGACGCTCGCCCCGTTGCGGATCACTTCGGCCTCCGCCCGGAGGTCGTCGGTGCCCGGTGCGAGGTAGTCCAGTCGCAGGTCGACGGTCGGGGTGAGCGCGAGGTCGTTCGCGCTGCTGACGGCCCAGTAGCCCACGGAGTCGGCGAGCGACGCGACCGCGCCGCCGTGCGCGACACGTGTCCCCGGGGCCGCGCTGTGCTCGTCGGTCAGGTCCATCCGTGCGGCGGCGTAGCCATCGTCGACGGTCGTGATATCGATTCCCAGCAGGTCGTAGTAGGGGACCCACGCGTCGTCGGCGTCCATACCCCCCGATACAGGGGACGGGGGATAGCTTCCGGGGACCGTCAGGCCGAGCGGGCGTCCTGAACCCCGTCGTTCGATCGGCGCATATATCAATAATTCGTTCAATAACATCCCAATTTGAGAATCGGTATAGAAAACACCCCCGTTCGATAGCTATCCCCGGACTAGTACGCGTACTCGATGACCCGGTTCCCATCGGCATCCGTGACGGTGATCGTGTCGCCGTCGGCGTCCCAGACCTCCGACTGGACATCCCAGTAGAGGTGGTCGGGGCCGTACTCGCCGTCGCCGGTGTGGAGGCGGAAGGACTCGCCGGCCCGGAGCGTGAAGCCGTCGGGCATGAAGAACTCCCAGCCCTCCGCGTCGCTGATGGTGTATCCCGTCATGTCGACGGGTTCGGTGCCGTCGTTGCGGAACGCCACCCACTCCTCGGTCAGCGGCGCGTCGCCGGCGATGTCGACGTGCATGTCCGAGACGGTGAGACCCGCCTCGTCGTCGGTGTTGTCGTAGCCGCCCGGCTTCACGACATCGCGCCCGCGGACGAACGTGTACTCGTCGGCCTTCCCGACGAGGTAGCCGTACGCGGAGTCGAGGGTGAACTGGGCCGCCCGGACGTTGTACTGGAGGTAGAGCGAGCCGCCGTTCCGGAAGTACTTCTGTGGCTGGGCGGCGTTCTGCCCCGCGAGGTAGGACTTCGAGCCGAAGTTGAGCGCGTAGTTGCCCGGGTCGAGGTCCGTCGGCGACACCCACTCGTCCGGGTTCGTGGCATCGGTTGGGGGCTCGTGGACCGCGACCGTGATGCGCTCCTCGCTGGCGTACGGGTCGAAGACGTTCGCCTCGCGCTCGGGCATGAGCTCGACGTTCGCCCGCCGGACCGACTTCGTGCCCTTCGTCGGCTTCAGTTTCGCGGGCTTGCCCGGATACAGGTCCACGTAGCGCGTCGCCCCGGGCGTGCCGGTCAGGAACCGCCACGTATCCACCCCGCGCAGCGTCTTGGGGTCGATGCTGATGGTGTAGTCCTCCCGGCCGAGCGCACCGTAGAAGACGCCACCGTCGGTCTCGCCGGCGTCCCACTCCCACCGCACCTTCCCGTTGCCACCCTCCCACTTCTCGAAGTCGTCGTCGACGCCCATGGGGTCGTCGCGGACCGCCCACTCGCCCTGGTCACGCGACAGCCCGGAGAACGCGTAGAACGCGGTCCCGCCGCGGTCGGTGTCGGTGGCCCCGTTCAGGAAGACGATGGAGTCGTCGACGGGACCGCTGTAGACGAACAGCCGGGCCGCTGCGGGTTCCTCGACTATCTTCGCGGCCGGGATACCGGTGCCCGAGCTCGAGTCGTAGCCGTAGAACTCGCCCGCGGTCCGGTCGCCGCCGGCGAGCGGGTCGACCTCCCACCGGAGGTAGCCCTGCTGGAGGATGTACGACGACTCCTCCGGCGGCCCCTGGTTGTGCAGCACCGCCCCGCCCATCCCGAGCGCGGCCACGCTCCCCACGCCCGCGACGAACTCGCGGCGGCCGATTCCCCCGTCCCGCCCGGCCGCGTCAGGTGACTCCCTGGACATGATATCCCTGTTCGAGTCCAGTACACGGCACCGCCAGTGACCGGCGGCTAACTGTTCGGTCTTTCTTGTCGGTCGGCACGGAGCGGCGAGCCGTCGGTGAGCCAGGGGCGGAACTTATCTCGCCGGCGTTCGAGGCCGGACTCATGACTGCCTCCGACTTCGACGCGGAGACCGTCTCGCTCGACTGGAACGACGCCGGCACCGTCGCGACGCTGACCGTGGACCGCCCGGACAAGCTGAACGCGCTCGACGAGGCGACCCTCACCGCGATTCCCGAGGCGCTCGACGCCGCGCGCGAGGACGCCCGCGCGCTGGTCGTGACCGGTGCTGGCGAGAAGGCGTTCGTCGCGGGCGCCGACATCGCGCATATGTCCCAGCTCGGCGTGGCAGAGGCGTACGACTACTGCCAGCTCGGCCACGCCGTGATGGACGCCGTCGAGTCGTTCCCCGTCCCCGTCGTGGCAGCGGTCAACGGCTACGCCTTCGGCGGCGGCTGCGAACTCGCGCTCGCCGCGGACATCCGGGTCGCCAGCGAGAACGCGCTCGTCGGGCAGACGGAGATCGACCTCGGCATCGTCCCGGGCTGGGGCGGGACCCAGCGGCTCGCGCGCCTCGTCGACGACGAGACCGCCCGCCGGATGGTGTTCCTCGGCGAGCGCCTCGACGCCGAGGCCTGCCGTGAGGCGGGCCTCGTCGGCGAGGTCGTCCCGCAGGACGACATCGACGACCACGCGCACGGGCTCGCCGAGCGCATCGCCGAGAAGCCGCGCTTCGCCCTGCAGGGCGCGAAGGAGGCGCTGAATCAGGTCCACGAGAGCCCGCAGTCGGCGAGTCTGGAGTACGAGAAGCGCGTCTGGAGCGGCCTGTTCGGGACGGATGACCAGAAGGAGGGGATGGCAGCGTTCCTGGAGGACCGCGACCCCGACTTCGAGTAGGGCGAAGAAACTCAGCGGGGACACGTCTATCGAATACTGTCGAACGCCCCCGCCCGCTCTCACGACGACGACCGCGACGACACCAAGTAGAAAGCCCCCGCCCGCTCGACCTGCCGGGCCTCGCTGCGCGCTTCCGGTCACCGGAACCGGCCGACCGAGCAACCGCTCTCCGGCCGAGAGTGCGTGCCGCAGCGCGGACGCGCAAGGCCGCACGACCCGGGGAAGGGCAGGGACGCCGCGAGCCGCCACGACCCACGTCGGGCGGGGGCTTTCGACTCGGTTCCGGATGTGACGGGCTCCGTAGAGCCGTCGTGGTCGATTCAGTACCGGTACAGCGACAGCACGAACGGCAGCCGGTTCAGCAGCCAGATCGAGACGGGTAACCCGACGACGGTGACCGCGAACAGCGCCGCGACGACCACCCACACCAGCGACAGCCAGCTCCCGACGAACAGGAACCACACCGCACGCACCAGCAACGGGTACTGGCTGGACGGGTCCACGGCGTCCGGGTCCCGCAGACCACTCACCTCGCTCGGCGGCTTCAGCGTCAACACTCGTGGGGTCTGGTTGACGAGTTTCACCCCGAGCGGAATCGTGACGATGGGGACGTGGAGCAGCCACGCGACGAACAGGACGACCGGCGTGAGCCACCAGCCGACCAGCAGGAACCACGCCGCCCGGAGGAGGATGTTGGGAGCCACGGGTGAATCGAGGTCACGGCGAGGTTTAGCTCCGCTGGCCGGGATGCGAACGGGAGACACGCAACCGCAACCGGGTAATGTCGGCCCCCTCTCACACGAGGTAGATGGGACTCCGAAGGGCGGCAGGGCGCCTCCGCGGCGGCGGGCGGGGGTGGGTACTCGTCGCCATCGCCGCGGGCTGGGTGTTCGTCCTCGGCGGGCGCTTCCTCGTCCCCGCCGTCCTCCCGCAGGTGACGGCGACCTTCGAGGTCGGTGATACGGGCGGCGGCATCGCCGTCACCGTCATCTGGGCGACGTACGCGCTGATGCAGTCGCCGGCCGGCGCGCTGGTGGACCGCGTGGGCGAACGGCGGCTCCTCGCGGGGAGCCTCCTGCTGTCGGCGGGGAGCGTCGCCGTCCTCGGCGTGGCGCCGGCCTACCTCGCCTTCCTCGGCGGCTGTGCGGCGTTCGGCTTCGCGACCGGGCTGTACGGCCCGGCGCGGGGCACCGCACTCGCGCGGACCTTCCCCGACGACGACGGCGCGGCCATCGGCGTCACGCTCGCAGCCGGCTCGGTCGGCTCGGCCGTCCTGCCGTTCCTGGCGGGCGCGCTCGTCGGCAGCGTGAGCTGGCGGTACGTCGTCGCCGGGCTGGCACCGCCGTTGCTGGTCGCGGCGGCGTTCGCGTGGCGGACGGTCCCGGAGCGCGACCGGGAGAGCACGACCAGCGCGCCGCCCGCCGACGAGCTGGCCGGGGACGTGCTCCGGGCGGTCCGGCGCCGGGGCGTTGCCGTCGCGGTGGCCGCGGTCACGCTGATGCTGTTCGCGTTCCAGGGGCTCTCGGCGTTCTACGTCACCTATCTCGCCCGCGAACTGGACCAGCGGGTCGCCGCCGGCCTGTTCGCCCTGCTGTTCGTCGGCGGCGCGGTCGCACAGCTCGCTGGGGGCGCCGCGGCCGACCGCTTCGGCGAGCGGGCCGTCCTCACCCTGACGGCCGCCGTCGGCGCGGTGGCGGTCGGCGCGGTCCCGTTCGTTGACGGGCTGGTCCCGCTGGCCGCGCTCTCGGTCGTCATCGGGACCCGACTCGCCATCGCGCCCGTCTCGAACGCCTACATCATCGCGGTCCTGCCGGACGCGGTGACCGGGACCGCCTGGGGCACGCTCCGGACGGCGTTCTTCCTGCTCGGAGCGACGGGGTCGACCGTCGTCGGCGTGATGTCCGACGCCGAACTGTTCGACGAGGCGTTCCTCCTGCTGGCGGTCGTCACCGCCGCCGCGGCGGTACTGTACGCCTTCCTCCCGTCACGGGAGGCTGCGCGGGGGTGAGGTGGATTTTTACGACGCGGAGTGTCAACATGGAACATGGCGAGCGATACGGCCGAGGAGACCACGGGGGGAAAGGGACGGGGAATCACAGCAGGGACCGAGCCGGATGGTACCTGGTCGGCCATCAACGCGGCGGTCATCACCCTGTTCGTGCTCCTGACGGTCCTCGGAATCGTGCTCTCGCTGGGGCTCCTGGACTCCATCGTCGAGGTCGGGCAGAACGGCTCCCAGAAGACGGTGACCGTCCCGGGATACGTCTACCTCTACGCCGGCCTCGGGTCGCTGGGCTACGTCTTCACGAAGCTGATGGTGGAGTTCGACCGCTACGACGAGTGGAGCGACGCCGAAGCGCTGGCCTCGATGCTGATGCGGGTGCCGGCGGCACTCATCCTCGCCGCTGGGGTCTTCCTCCTCCTCGGCGGGGCCGGCGGGTCGAGCGGGACGAGCGGTGGGGGGACCGGACCCGGTAGCGCGCAGTTCGTCGCCGGCGTCGCCTTCCTCGTCGGCCTCTACGTGAACGTCGCACTGAAATCGCTCGGGAGCCTCGCGGACCGGATTCTGGGTCGGCCCCCGCGGGACTCGGAGTCGGGGTCGGGGTCGAGATCGGAGTCGAACCGCGGGTGACCCGCACGGCCCCGTGAGCATCATCGCGTGGGGGGGTCCCGACACAACCGGCCGTAGAAAGGCCGTCCCGGTTGCACACGGCCAAACGCGGGTTGTTCAAATAGCGGCGGAATCGCACATAAGTCACCCAAGCAATTCGGGCGTCAGGTCCGTACTCGTCCACCAGTTAGGGGTCGTTGGTGTCATACGATGAAACCCAACCGAACCGCGGTCGAGAACCGGGACCTGCCGCCGAAGGTCGCCGAGCGAGCGGCGGCGGAGACGGAATCGCCGCTCCGGCACGCCAGCTGGATGCAGCGGCTCGTGGGGCGCGCGAAGCCCCGACACGACGTACGCACCCTCGCGGCGCGTGTCGACGGCGAGGTCCGGCGGCTCGGTCGTCAGGTCAGGCGGTTCGGCCGCCGCCTGACCGCGTAACCCCCCGAACGACATCCTGATCTCTTTCACTGACTCGTCCACCGAGAGCCGCACCCGCCCACCGAGAGCCGCGCGACCCACCCGGCGCCGCTGTCCACGGACGGTCCGGGCTCTCGTGACCAGCAGCAGCAGTAGCAGTTAGCCCGAGCGCGACGCATCGAGCGCCGCCGCGACCTCGTCTGCCACCACGTCCACGGCGGCGTGGGCCGTGTCCAGCATCTCGGTCATGCTGGCGAACCCGTGGATCATATCGTCGTAGTGCTGGTGGTGGACCGGCACGTCGGCCTCGGCGAGCCGGTCGGCGTACGCGATGCCCTCGTCGCGAAGCGGGTCGAACCCCGCCGTCACGACGGTCGCCGGCGGGAGCCCGGACAGGTCACGCGCGAGCAGGGGCGCGGCGTACTCGTTGCGCGCGTGCAGTTCGCTCGGGAGCCAGCGCTCGTAGAACCACTCGATGCTCCGGCGCTCCAGGAAGTAGCCCTCCGCGTTCTCCTCGTAGGAGTCGAAGTCGTGGATGACGGGCGAGGCCACCGCCGGGTAGATGAGCGACTGGTGGTCGATGGCGGGGCCGCTGCGGTCGCGCGCCAGCAGCGACACGGCCGCCGCGAGGTTCCCACCGGCGCTGTCCCCGCCGACGGCCACGCGTTCGGGGTCCCCCGAGACGTCCGCGGCGAACTCGCTGGCCCACACGAGTGCCGCGTACGCGTCCTCCAGTTGTGCGGGGAACGGGTGTTCGGGCGCGAGCCGGTAGTCCACGGAGAGGACGACGGCCTCCGCGCGGTCGCAGATAGCCGACGTGACGTTCTCGTACTCGTCGATACCCCCGATGACCCAGCCGCCGCCGTGGTAGTAGACGAGTACCGGGAACGGCCCCTCCCCCTCGGGGACGTACGCCCGGATGGGAATCGGCCCCTCGGGCCCCTCGATGGCGAAGTCCGCGATGTCCCCGACCTCCGTGGGTTCCATCTCGGCGGTCAGCCGGCGGAACTGCTCGCGCGCGACCTCGGGCGTGACGCCGTACGTCGGCGGCGCGTTCTGGGCGTCGAGCTGTTCGAGCAGCGCCTTCGCCTGTGGGTGGGGCTCGTCGGGCATGAACCGTCCGTGGGGTGACTGGGTATTCAAGCTACGGGCGGGGGGTCGGGCTGCCGGCGAGCACGCTGCACGCTCGCTAGAGCAGCTCCCTATCCTCTGGTAGATCCCACGAATCGAGCGCAGTATATGCGACTATTATAGAACTCGCTCGATAGCAACTATTGACCTCTCATATCAATAATCGAGGGTTCTCCGGGGGGATATATTTCAGTGGCATAATACTCTCTCAATGGTATGGGGGAAATCACGAGAACTGAGTTACCCTCAGTCGCTCTCCGACCGAGGGACCTTCGGAAGCTTGAAGAATGTATCATAAATGCGCTCGAGAGCCCAATAATTGAGATAACTATCGATTCAAACGGGTTCGAAGATTCATATCATTCTGTAAATGGCCTCTTGTCCGACGGAATGGTACCCGAATATACAACCTCGTTTCAGTTCTCGTTTGAGGGGGAAAGAGGGGAAGGCAAGATAATCGGGAACTGCGACCGGCAGGATAGCCATAGACTCCTCCTCAAAGGAGAAGCCCGATGGCGGGAAAGTATCAAGGAGATAATCAGCCAATTCATGGAAAGACGAAAGAACAGATTTCGAACATATTTGAGTGGTCATGGGTATATGGCTCCGTTAGCAATCATATTCTCAGTTATCGCTGGCCACTATTTTCTCCTTATCGCTCCTCTCGGGATATTCTACCCTGCCGAACGACGCATCCCCGGATTATATATAAAATTCTTCATTTTCATGGTTGCCTTAGTCAGTACCGCCTATCGGTATCGGTTATTCCCATATGCTCATTGGGAACTGACCGAGGGGAAGGGACTGAACTTCTGGGTTTCACTAGTAAAGGCGCTTGGATTAGCACTTTTCGCCGTGGTTTTCCTTTTCACCTACAGTACCATTGGCAACATATCCGGGTAACACCGAGAAGGCGCACCGCCCCCATCGGCAGGGGGTCATATCTACCGGAATCCTCTTGCCCTGCGGGTTGATAAATGATGTGCAAATTCCGGAGGAGAATCTCTCTAAGCGGTGTAAAGAGCGGTTATGGGGCCGGAGGGATTTGAACCCCCGATCGACTGATATCTCCGGTTGCGCCTCGGTTCTCCAGAGGGTCGTCATCGCGACGCGGTGATCAGCCGGTCGCTCGGTATATCAGTCTGGAGTCTCGTCCCGGGCGCGTGGCCTCTGGAGTCAGTCGCCATGCCTGGCTTGGCCACAGCCCCTCGCCATCACGTACCCCGGTTCCGTCTAAAGGGATTTCGGTTCCGTGGGAGGCCGTCGGAAGCGTTTCGCCGCCGGCGTGCGAACGGCCGACCGTGAGCGACGACGACTCGGCCGGACCCCGCGAGGACGACACGATTCCGGTGACGGTCCGGGCCGGCGACTACGAGACGACGCTCCGCGTCGAGCGGGGCACCCAACTCCGGGACGCGCTGCTGGACGCGGGCTTCGACGTGTACGGGCCTGTCTCGCGGGTCGCCAACTGCGGCGGACGCGGGCTGTGTGGAACCTGCGGCGTGCGGTTCGAGGGGGGCACTGCTCCAGAACCCACGCACTGGCACGACCGCGCCGCCGCAGCCGCGGGCTACCCCCGACTCTCCTGCCAGATTCCGGTCGAGGCGCCGCTGACGGTCCGGGTACCGGAGAAGGTGATGTGGGGCCAGCTGCTCCCGGGCGGACCGGCGCAGGAGTGACCGAACCGCGGGCGGGAGCCCCGAGACAGCCGTCGAGTGGGTCTCCGGCGCGACATCGTAACGGTGATGTCGTCCGACCGTCGCAGGTGTCCGATGAGCTGAACTGGAATGATACGGGTCCAGCAGTGGGTCGACCGGTTGCTGTTCCTCTCCGTGTCGACGGGGCTACTGGTCACGCAGCTGCTGATCGGGTTCCGATTCATCACGGTCCATCTCAACCTCGTCATCATCGCCGTCACCGTCGGTGTCCTCCAGGCGTTCGTCTCGAGCGTCACGTTCACCGGGGTCATCCTCCTCTCGGGGGCCCTGTTCGTCGCGAAGCTCGCTCGCGACCCGGCCGAGGTCGAGGTGGCTCACTCGGAGCCGGTCGTCGCCATCGTCCCGGTCTACGGGGACGCGAACGTCCTCTCACGGAGCGTCCGGAGTCTCGTCGACTCGACGCACCCGGTACGCGTGATGGTCGTCCCGGAGACGGACGATGGGGCGAGCCTCCGTGAAGCCAGGCGGCTCGCGGGGGAGTTCGAGCAGGTGCGCTGCCTCCCGAACACCCGCTACCCGGGGTCGAAGGCCGGCGCGATCTCCTGTGCCGTCGAGCAGACCGAGGGTCGGTACATCGGCGTCTTCGACGCGGACGAGCGGGTGGCTCCCGAGTTCATCGAGCACGCGCTCGCCCGGCTCGAGGACGCGGATGTCGTCCAGGGACGGACGGTCCCGCGTCCGAACGGGGTCGTCGAGGCGCTGGCGTACTACGAGTCGGTCCTGTTGAGCTACGTCGGTCGCCGGCTCCTGTATCGGCTCACCGGGTTCCGGATGGCGGCCAGCCGGGCGGTCGTGTTCCGGCGAGGAGCGTACGAGGCGGTCGGCGGCTACGACCGGGACATGCTCACCGAGGACTACTACTTCGCGTACCAGTGTTACACCGAGGGGCTGACCGTCCGCGAGCTACTGCACGCCCCCTCGACCATCGACGCGGCCCATTCGATGCGCGACTGGTGGGGCCAGCGGAAGCGCTGGGTCCGGGGGTACGTACAGGTGTTCCACCGGCTCACACGCGACGCGCTCCGGCCGACCGGCTACCGGGACGTGCTCGGACTCGCTATCTGTGGCAGCTCCCTCGTCGGGGGGATGATGCTCATCTCGCTCCTCTCGAAGTTCATCGTGCTCGTGAGCATCGGTGCCGGCCTGGTCACGATGGTCCCGGTCGGCACGGTCGTCCTCCTCGCGGCGTGTGTCCGGTATCTCGACTACCGTCGCGGGCCGCTCGACGGGGTCGGCATCTCCTGGGCGCTCGCACCACTGCTGTTCCCCCTGTACGGCGTCGTCTTCACGAGGGCAGTCATCGAGTACCTGGTGGGTGGCGCGGGGGACTGGTACCGGGTCGCGAAGCACGCCTGAGTCAGTCCCGGTCCGTCTCGCTCCACGCACAGTCCTGACACTTGTAGCCCGTCACGAACTCCGTGACGCTGGGCATGTAGCCGACGCTGAGGACGTTCCCGCCACACTCCGGGCAGTCCCGATCGGCGTCCTCGATACCCTCGGTATCCATCGGGGACTCCCCCTCGATGAGTTCGGCCAGCTTCGCTGGCGTCACCATCCGCCCCTCCACGACGCGGTTCTCGGACATGTCCGGTCCGAGGGTAGCCCGGCCCGTAATCGTATCCCTTCCGGCGGGACCGCCCGGGCGCGAGGACGTGGGGCGAACCCGACGCGGGCACCGGGGCGCCAATTCTTATCACGCCGACGGCCGTGCGTTCGCGGAATGACCGAATCCACCGCACGGGTCGCCGTGACCGCCGGCCGGGATGCGACCGAGCGGTTGCGCGCGACCCGCGAGGCGGCGCCCGAGGACGTGGCGGTGGTCCCCGTTGGGTCCACGGGCGTGCCGGCACTGGAGCCGCTGGCCCTCGTCACCCGCGACGGGCGGACCGCCATCCACACGAACGCGGATATCGGGACCTGCGAGCGACTCGCGGGCGAGTTCCACGACGGCCGGCCGATGCTCCACGCACACGCCGTCGTGGAGCACCAGCCCGGAACGGCCCGGTTCCCGACCCCCGCGGAGGGGCCACTGGCCGTCGGCCGGCGGCGCATGCTCGGCCCCTGTGGCTGGACGCGCGTCGACGAGTTCGACCCCGAGCTGCGGCCGTCGCTCCCGGGCGACCCCGAGGTGACGCTCGACCACGCCGCGCGCGTCGGGTTGCTGGGCCGCGGGCGTGGCGACGCCGCGCGCGACCGGCCCGTCGCCGGCGTCTGGGAGACAGCCCGCGACGCCGCGGGCGACCCGGTCGTCGTCGTGAACGCGAACGAGGCCGACGCGGCCGTGGCCGGCGACGAGTTGCTGCTCGCCTCGGCGCCGGCACAGGTGCTCGCGGGCGCGTTCGCCGTCGCCGGCATCGTCGACGCCGATGACGTGGTGGTGTACGTCGGCGAGACCGACGACCTCGCGGCCGACCGGACCGCGCGCGCGGCCGACGCGCTGGCCCCCGCGGCCGTGACCGTGCAGGTGGCCTCCGGGCCCGACACGTTCGCCGCCGGCGAGCCGACGATGGCGCTGGAGGCGCTGGAGGGGTCGGACCGCATCGAGGCGCGCCGACGACCCCCCGGCCCGGCCGAGTGGGGGCTGTACGGCCGCCCGACCGTGGTCCACACGCCCCGGACGCTGGCCCAGTTCGTGGCGCTGTTGCGGGAACCCGACGCCTTCGACCCCGACGCGGGGGACCCGGGGACGCGGCTCGTCACGGCCACGCCGCGCGGACCCGGCGGCGACGCCATGGCCCCGGCGGCGACCGTCGAACTCCCGACGGACGCACCGGTCGGTCGAGTACTCACGGCGCTCGACACCGGTCGGAAGCCGGATTGGGCCGTCGTCGGGGGGCGTTTCGGTGGCCTGACGCGCGACCTCGACGTGCCCGCCGGGGCGCCCGCGCTCCGGGCCGCCGACTGCGGCACCGCGGGTGCCGTGGAGGCGTTCGCGGGCGCCTGCGTGCTGGCCGCCGTCGGCCGCCGGGCCGCGTTCGCCCGCGAGGCCAACTGCGGGCGCTGTGTCCCCTGCCGCGAGGGCTCGAAGCAGCTCCACGAGGGGCTCCGAGAGGTCTACGCCGGCGACCACGACGAGGCCGGACTGCGCGAACTCCTCCGCACGATGGGGGAGACGAGCCTCTGTGCGTTCGGGCGCGAGGCGGCGCGCCCGGCCCGGACGGCGCTGGACCGCTTCGCCGGCGAGGTCCGTGCCCACGCCGACGGCGACTGTCCCGCCGGCGAGTGCTTCGACGACGCTCCCGACGAGGGGGCCGAGGGCCCCGGAGGTGTCTGGGCGTGAGCGCCGACGACGGCGAGGGCGACCCGCCCGCCGAGCTCCCGCGCGTCCCCGACATCGAGGACCCGCGGCCGTCGACACCGCTGACGGAGGACTTCCGCACCGGCACGGCCAACGACCCGCCGCGGTACTCCGCGCGCGGCGCCGACGCGGACGACGGGATGCTGACGGTCACCGTCGACGGCGAGGCCGTCGCGGTGCCGGAGGGCGCGACCCTCCTGGATGCCGTCGAGGCCGCCGACGCGGGCGACGAGGTCCCGGCCCTGTGCCACTACGACCGCGACACGGAGGCGGCCGAGGAGATCGGCCCCCGGACGACCTGCCGGACCTGCGTCGTGGAGACGGGCGACGGGCTCGTCCCCTCCTGTAGTCATCCCGCCGAGGACGGCGCGACGGTCCGCACGGACGCCCCCGACGCCGCGGAGGCCCGCTCGGTCAACCTCGACCTCGTCCTCTCGAACCACAACCTCCGCTGTACCACCTGCGGGAAGAACGGCCGCTGTGAACTCCAGGACGCCGCCATCGAGGCCGACGTGGAGCACCCGCGCTACGGGGTGCTGGACGACCGGAGCGCGTACGAGCCCGTCGACGACACCTCCGGCGTCATCCAGATCGACCGCAACAAGTGCATCCTCTGTAACCGCTGTGTCGAGGCCTGCAACGACGTGCAGGTGGAGGGCGTCCTGCGAATCGAGACGGACGAGGACGGCGAGCCCCGCATCGGCTTCATGAGCGAGGCCGACACGATGGCCGACTCCACCTGCGTCTCCTGCGGGCACTGCGCCACCGTCTGCCCGACCGGGTCGCTCGTCGAGAGCGACTACGCCGATTCGACGACGCTCCCCATCCCGGGGTTCACACAGAAGAACAGCGTGGGGACGGTCCACGAGGCCGAACCCGTCGCAACCGCCGACCGACCCGACGCGGGCGGTGGACTGGGCAACGAGGCCGGGGGGGCCGGAGCCATCGACGACGACCTGTCGGGCGTGGCGCGGTTCATGGCGAAAGCCAAACGGAAGGCCCGGCAGGCCGCCCGCGACGCCGGCAAGCGCGCGTTCCTGGAGGGAGAGCACGCGGCCGAGGCCGTGGCCGCGAGGACGCTCTCTGAGGGCCGGCTGTTCGACATCGCGAGTGGGGTCGCGCGGGTCCGCTCGCGCGACATCGAGACGACCGAGACCACCTGTGGCTACTGCGCCGTCGGCTGCCGGTTCGAGGTCCACAGCAAGGACGACGACATCAAGGCCGTCCGGCCGACCGACCCCGACCACGCGCCGGCGAACGACTTCTCCACCTGCGTGAAGGGGAAGTTCGGCTACGAGTTCGTCGGGAGCGACGACCGCCTCACCAGCCCGCTCGTGCGCGATGCGTCGGCCGGGGGCGACACACCCGGACCCGACGGGTTCCGCGAGGTCGGCTGGGACGAGGCCATCGAGCGCGTCGCCGACGGCCTCCGGGACATCAAGCGCGAACACGGGCCACACGCGCTCTCGGCATTCGCCTCCTCGAAATGCACCAACGAGGAGGACTACCTGCTCCAGAAGTTCGCCCGCGCGGTGCTGGAGACGCCGAACGTCGACAACTGCGCGCGGCTCTGTCACTCCTCGACGGTCGCGGCGCTGCTCCAGACGGTCGGCTACGGCGCCATGTCCAACTCCATCGACGACGTGGCGAACACGGACTGTTACCTCATCACCGGCTCGAACACCACCGAGTCCCACCCCGTCCTCGCGACGCACATCAAGCGCAACGTCCGCGACGGCGCGACGCTCCACGTCTACGACCCGCGGGAGACCGGCATCGCCGAGCACGCCGACCAGTACACCCGCACCCGGCCGGGCTACGACATCGCGTGGCTCAACGGGCTCACGCGGTACGTCATCGAGCACGACCTGTACGACGACGCGTTCGTCGAGGAGCACGTCCAGAACTTCGAGGCGCTGCGCGAGAAGGTCGACCCCTTCACGCCCGCGGAGGTCGAGCGCCTCGCGGGTGTCTCTCCCGAAGACCTGGCCGAGACGGCGACCGCAATCGCCGCGGCCGACACCTGCGTCTTCGGCTGGGCGATGGGCCTGACCCAGCACGGCCACGGCACCCGGAACGTCCTCGCGGTCGCGAACCTCGCCCTCGTCACGGGGCACATCGGCAAGCGCAACGCCGGCCTCAGCCCGTTCCGCGGCCACAACAACGTCCAGGGCGGGGGCGGTGACATGGGGACGCTCCCGAACAAGCTGCCCGGCTACCGGGACCCGACGGACCCGGAGGTGGCCGACGAGTTCGAGGGTGTGTGGGGCACCCGCCCGCCGGAGGAGGTCGGCCTGAAGGTGACGGAGACCTTCCAGGCTATCCACGAGGGCGACGTTCGGGGGCTGTACGTGATGGGCGAGAATCCCGCGCTCTCGGAGCCGGACATCCAGCACGCCGAGGAGGGGCTGGCCGAACTCGACTTCCTCGTCGTGCAGGACGTGTTCCTCACCGAGACGGCCGAACACGCGGACGTGGTGCTCCCGGCCGCATCGTTCGCCGAGAAGGACGGCACCTTCACCAACACGGAGCGGCGCGTCCAGCTGGTCGGCGAGGCCGTCTCCCCGCCCGGCGACGCGAAGCCGGACTGGGAGATACTCCAGCAACTCGCGAGAGAGTTCGGTCACGACTGGAATCACGAGGATACCGCGGAGATCATGGACGAGATATCCGAGGTCGCCCCCATCTACGGCGGTATCTCGCACGACCGCATCGAGGCCGAGGGCGGATTGCAGTGGCCCTGCACCGACACCACCGACCCCGGCACGCGCTTCCTCTACGAGGACGGCTTCAACTTCCCGGATGGGGAGGCGCGGTTCGTCCCCGCCGACATGGGCCGCCCCGGCGAACTCCCGGACGAGGAGTACCCGCTCACGCTCACGACCGGTCGCGTGATGTACCACTTCCACACCGGCACGCTCACCCGGCGCGTCGAGGGCATCATGCGCCACGTCGGCGAGTCGTTCGTCGAGGTGAACCCCGCGACGGCCGAGACGCTGGGCATCGCCGACGGGGACGCGGTCCGCGTGGCCTCGCGGCGCGGTGACATCACGGTCCGCGCGCAGGTCACCGACCGCGTCGGCGAGGGCGTCGTCTTCGTCCCGATGCATTTCGCCGAGGGCGCGGCGAACGTCCTCACCGACGAGACGTACGACCCGACCAGCGGCATCCCCGAGTACAAGGTCGCCAGCGTCCGCATCGAGCCGGTCGAGGGCCCGGCAGGCGTCGACGACCTCGCCCCGGACCGGCCCGGGGACGGGACCGACGAGGCGACCGGGGACGACTGAGACCCGAACGGTGTGGGAACGGCTCACGACCGCCGGGAAGGTACTTGTCGGGCGCGCCCACGTCCCCGATATGGACGATACGGACGCCTTCGAGGCGGCGGTCTACGACGCCTGGACGGACGTGAGCGACCTGCCCTGGACCGAGGACGTGGCGTTCTACCGCCGGCTCGCCCGGCAGGCCGACGGCCCCGCGCTGGAGGTCGGCGTCGGCACCGGCCGCGTCTACCTCGAACTCCGGCGTGACGGCATCGATGTCGACGGCATCGACCTCTCAGCAGCGCGGCTCGCGCACCTCCGCGAGACGGCCGAGGCGGAGGGAGTCGACATCTCGGTCCAGCAGGCCGACGTGACCGCGTTCGACCCCGACCGCGAGTACGGCCTCGTCTACTGCCCGGCGCGCGTGTTCAACCTCGTCACCTCGCTGGCCGACCAGCGCGCCGCACTGCAGAACATCCACGATGCGCTCGCGCCGGGCGGCCGGTTCGCGCTGAACACGTTCGCCCCGGACCCCCACTTCGTCGCCGAGAACTACGGCGAGCCCAGCGAGGTCGAGACCGAGATCGACGGGGCTACCTACACCGTCCGTGACGTGATGGCGCTGGACGACCCCATCGAGCGTGTCGGCACCCAGCACCGCGAGGTACTCGACGCCGACGGCGAGGTGGTGCTGGAGACGGAGACGCCGCTGGCGCTCGTGACGAAACGCGAGTTCGAACTCCTGTTCGCGGACGCCGGCTTCTCGGACTGGACGTTCCACGGCGGCTTCGACGGTGACCCGCTGGAGTCGACCGAGCAGGAACTCGTGGCCGTCGCCGAGCGGTAGCTGCCGCGACGGGACCCGGGGGCGCCACCGCCGACTCCCGGCCTACTACGGCCTGACGAGCGCCTACCGGGCGATGCGATGGGCCACGAACCCGACGAGTGTGACGCCGGCGCCCCACACCAGCACCAGCACGAGCGCCTCGATGCTGTCCGGGAAGCCACGGCCGGCGACGTACCCGACGGCGAACAGCCACGGTGCGACCAGCACGCCCAGCACGAGCAGTCGCTCCCGGCGCGGCCAGCTGGCGTCGGCCGCCTGCACCCGCCCGAGGCCGACCAGCGCGACGACCGGGAGGACGCCACCACCGAAGAACAGCAGTCCACCGACGGGCCCACCGCCGGCCGCCGCCGCGGCCACGGTGAAGGCGCTCGCGACCCCGGCGACGACCGCCACCGGCGCCACCCACGGCTCGATGCCCGCCCGGAGCCGGTCGAGCGAGGGGAGCCGTCGGCCGTCGTCGTGGCCGCCCTGTTCGTCCGCGTCGCCGGCCCCGTCATCGGCGCTGTCCGATCCGCCGACCCGCCAGAGCAGGACGGCCGCGACGACGACCGCGAGCACGGCCGCGGCCAGCCCGAACGGGCCGAGCAGGATGACGAGCGGCCCCAGCGTCAGCAGGAGCGCGAGCAACACCGCACCGAGGGCATAGCGGGTCCCGCGCGCCTCGCTCGCCCGGAGCCCGCCCAGCAACAGCCCCAGCTGGAGCATCGGGAGCAGTGCGACCCAGAACGAGTCCGGCACGACCCAGTCGAGCCGGTCGGCCGTCAGCGTCGCGTGGGCGGCGAGCGTGCCCGTGGCCCCCTCCGGCGCGAACACCAGGTTCGTATCGGCCGGAAGCGACCGGAGGACGACCCGGTCGTCGTAGACGGTCGCGTTCTCGGGGGCCACGACGGGGCGGGTCCCGGCGGGCGCGTGGACGACGAGCCGGTCGGTCGCGAGCCGGTAGGCGTGCCCCTCGTTCTGCGGATGCGGATTGTCCCCGTCCTCGACATCGAACCGGTCGACGAGTACCGCGTCGCCGTACCCCTCGCCCGCGAGCGGCGGCGTCTCGTCGGGGTCGAGTCCGGGGATCCCCGCGACCCGGAAGCCGACGACGAGGCTGTCGCTCTCGGCACGCACCGAGAGGTCGCGCGCCTCGAACGCCGGCACCGGGTAGACGGGCAGCCCGTCGGTCCCCTCGTAGCTCGGAGTCGGCGTCGTCGAATCGACGGCCGGGTCGGGGGAGCCCCTCTCACGGAGCCGGAGGATCGCCGTGCGGACCGCCTCGCGGCGGGATTCGTTCGTCCGGAGTTCCTCGGCCGTCTCCAGCCCGACCCGCGTGCGTGCGACCACACGCGGGTCGTCACCCGTCTCCGGGTCGAGATAGAGGTGGGTAACGCTCTCACCGGTCGTCGCATCGGGCGGCAAGGCCCGTCCCGCGCCGTCGTCGCTGCAGCCGTAGCAGACCTCGGGTGTGGGCTCGGGGGCGCCACACCCCGCCAGCGCGACGAGGAGGAGGACGGCGCCGAGCAACAGGAGTCGACGCGGTGGGCGTCGTGGCCGGGCGTCGTGGTCGTCGGAGGGCATACCGGAGTGCTCCGGGTCGTCCGGTAAGTGTCTTCCCTGGCTCGGCCCGTCGGGGTTTTGCCACGGGCGGTCGTATCGGGGGACGATGGCCGACCCGACAGCCGACGGCGCCGTGACCACCGACGACCGGACGGCCGTCGTCCTCGCTGGCGGCCGCTCCACCCGCTTCGAGGGTGGTGACAAACTGCTTGCGGACCTCGCGGGCGAGCCGCTACTCCGTCGGACCGTCGCCCGGCTCGCCCCCGTCGTGGGGACGGTCGTCGTCAACTGCCGGGGCGACCAGCGCGACGCGTTCGCGGCCGCACTGGCCGGCCTCGACGCCGACATCGAGTTCGCCGTCGACCCCGACCCCGACGCCGGGCCGATGGCCGGCATCCGGACGGGCCTGCGCGCGGCCCCGACCGAGTTCGCCGTCGTCGTCGCGGGCGACATGCCGTTCGTCGACGGCTCGCTCGTCCGGTACCTGTTCGAGCGCGCGGCCGGACACGACGCCGCCGTCCCGCGCATCGGGGAGTGGTTCCAGACGACGCAGGCCGTCTACCGCACCGAGGCGATGGCCGACGCCTGCGACCGCGCGCTCGACCGGGGCGCGTCGAAGATCCTCGCACCGCTGGAGGAACTGGACTGGACCGTCGTCGAGGAGTCCCGGCTCCGCGCGAACGGCTGGCTCGACAGCTTCGAGAACGTCAATACGCACGAGGAGCTGACCGCCGCCGAGGAGCGGTTCCGCGAGGGATGATGGCGCGACGGTGCCCGAGCCTCACTCCGTCTCGACCGCCACGACCGTCTCGGCACCGCACTCCGGGCACGCGTCGTGGTCGGTGTGGAACTGCTCCTCACAGGTCCGGCATCGGTAGTCGGCCTGCTGCTCGGCGACGTCCTTCGCGGTCTGCGAGAACTGTTCGACCTGCCGACCGACCTTGTTGAAGAAGCCCATCAGTTGTCTCCCCGGAGGCGGAGGAGCCGGATAAGCGTTCTCGCCGAGAAGCCCGTTCACGCCACCGGCGTCACTCGAACGTCGCGACGACCCGTGGCTCGTCCATCCGGGCGGTGACGACGCGGGCGACGCGGTCGTTGCGCGCAAGGACGCCGGCGGCGATCTCCTCGGCGGTCGCCCGGAGCGCGTCGTCGTCGACCATGTTCACGAGCGCGACGACCGTCGCCTCGTCCGGGACGTTCCGGAGGCCGCCGTCGGGGCTCGCGAGGACGGCGGCCACGTCGTCCGCGGTGAGTTCCGCGCCGACCGCGCGGCCGGTGACGGCGGCCACGCGCTCCGGGCGGTGAACGTGCTCCTCGTCCAGGGGTTCGCCGACGACACGGGCGCTCGCGATGGGGACGACCGTGTCCGTCGCCGCCGGGATGACGGGTTCGTGGTCCGCCGGGGCCTTCAGCCAGCGCCCGCGCGCGCCGTCGGCCTTGACGAGAGTCGCGTGGACACCACGTTCGCCCGCAACGCGCGCGACTTCGGCGACCGTCCCGGCGTCGTACCCCTCGTAGCGCACGTCGTCGGCCCACTCGGGGACGAGACCGAGCGGCCACTCGTCGGCAGTATCGCCGGCAGCGCGCACGGTGGCGATGGGGTCGGTGGTCTCGACCAGCCGGGCCACGCCGCCCGGGAACGCGGGGATGCGCGTGGTCGCGGTGACGACGGCACGGTCCAGCCGGTCGGCGAGGGTGTAGAGGGTGGTCTTCTTCCCGCCGGCGCCGACGACGCAGACGAGTCCGTCGACGGCCAGCGCCTCGACGAGGTCCATAGCCGCGCTGTGGGCGGACGGGAGAAAGGCGTGCCGTTGCCGGGTGGGTCACCGGCGGCCCGGTGTCACCCGGTCGGTTCGACCACGAGTTCGGTCCCCTCGTCGACCCGTGGCCCGCCGTCAACGGCCACGACGCGCAGGGTCACGTCCCGCGGTGAACCACAGCCACAGGAGACGAACTCGTCGAAGATCTCGCCCTCGGCCATGGTGTCGTGGCGCCGCCGGAACGACGCGAGGAAGGTCTCGTCGGTCACGCCCTCGTGGACCCAGCCGCGCACGTCCTCGGGGTACTCGCCTTCGTCGTAGGTGAGCCGGACGCTGGTTGCGATACCCGTCGCCCCGGCCGTGTCGGTCGCCTCGCTCATACTCGCCCGTACGGGCGGGCGCGTAGTGTGCGTGACGCGGTCGTGCGCGCCTGTCGAACATCGTTAACCTATGGGCGCCGCGAACCGAACACCTTTGTCGGTGGCGGGCACGCGGCCGGACATGGCAACCGAACCAGTCAGCACTCCCGAGGAAGCGTTCGCGGACATCCCGGACTACGACTACGACCCCCACTACGTCACCATCGAGGGCGCGCCCGGCGAGCCGGAGATGGCGTACGTCGACACCGACCCGGATGGGGAGGCCGAGGAGACGTTCCTCTGCCTGCACGGTGAGCCGACCTGGGGCTTCCTCTACCGGAAGATGGTTCCCACGCTCGCCGAACACGGGCGCGTCGTCGTCCCCGACGCGCTGGGCTTCGGTCGCTCGGACAAGTACACCGAGCGCGAGGACTACGACTACCGGCTCCACTACGACGCGCTCGAGGAGTTCCTCGAGACGCTCGACCTGACCGACGTGACCCTCGTCTGCCAGGACTGGGGCGGCATCATCGGGCTCCCCGTGGCCATGAACAACCAGGAGCGGTTCGCCCGCATCGTCCCGATGAACACGGACTGCCCGACCGGGACCGCGGAGATGGCCGACGAGTGGTACGACTTCCGGAACTTCGTCGAGCGCGTCGACGAACTCCCCATCGGGATGCTCATCCAGAACGCCACCGCCACCGAACTGAGCGACGCGGAACTGGCGGCGTACGAGGCGCCCTACCCCGAGGAGGAGCTGAAGGCCGGCGCACGCGAGTGGCCCGACATGGTGCCCCGCGCCGACGGCGGCGACGGCGGCGATATCACCAGCGACGCGCGCGAGAAGCTCGGCGAGTGGGAGAAGCCCGCGTTCGTCCTGTTCGCGGACAGCGACCCCATCACGCGCGGTGCCCGTGACCCGCTCCGCGAACTCATCCCGACGGCCGACGAGCAGCCCGACACCTGGATCGAGGGCGCGATGCACTTCCTGCAGGAGGACGCCGGCCCCACCATCGCCGAGGAGATCGTCGACTTCGTCGACCGGACGCCACGGGAGTAAGCCCACTCCACCGGACACCTCGGCCCTCGAAACCGCGCTGTATCTTTTCCCCGTGTCGCCAGGCGTACCGCCATGGCCACCCAGCAGCCCGCGGCCGAGATGCGACAGCAGTTGACCGAGGTGTTCGGCCGGGCGGAGTACCCCGTGACGGAGCCGTTCGAACTCATCCCCCTGATGCCGGACGGCCCGGCCACGACGTTCGAGGCCGGCGATGTCTGCATCAGCGCGATGGACCTCGGGATGGGCTACGCGGAGTACCAGGAGTACCCGTACGAGAGTGCGACGCGCTGGTCGCGGACCTGATGACCGGACTCCGTGACGACGGCCGGTTCGAGTGAGTCGCAGGGGTAGACACTCCCGAACCGGTACCAACGCTTTACTCGCGGGTTGCCCAACGGTATCGCATGACAGACGACGAAGGGAACTTCGATACCCGTGTCGAGACCAATCGGTGGGAGTCGTTCACCCGGCTGACGTTCTCCTACTTCGCGGACCAGGAGTACGCCGTCGAGCGGACCTTCGACCAGAAACTGGGCGAACTCAAACTCGTGTTCAAGGACGAGGACCGCGGTGAGCGGGCGGTGTTCATCTACGAGGGGAGCCCGCCGGACATGGCCAGGGAGAGTCTCCAGACGATGCAGCGGGTATTCGAGGGGTCGATGGATGCGGCGACGTTCTGGCGGGAGATGCTGAAGAAGTCCTGAGAGCGTCGCGGCGGCCCGTCGGAATCAGTCCGCCACGAACGCGCCGTCTCGCAGCCGCGGCACCACACCCGTCGAATCGAACTCGCAGAGTGCCTCGACCTCGTGCTCGAAGCCCATCTCGCAGAGCCACTGGGCCGTGCCCGTCTCCCGGATGGTCGCGGCGAGGGCCGCCACGTCGGGCGGCGCACCGTCGAGGTGGGCCGCGATGGCATCGACGCCGGCCACGTCCTCGCCGACGACCTCCCCCTGTCGCCCGGCCGCGACCAGCCACGTCTCCTCGTGGTCGGCGACGGCCTCGGCCACCGCGGCCGCGTTCACCGTCGTCCCGACGTAGATGTCGCGGTCGTGGCCGATGCGGTCCATCGCGCGGGTCCCGTTCGAGGAGAGCAGGCCCACGGGCCGGCCCTCCACGGGGTAGTCCGCCACCAGCGACGGGAGTGGTGAGCCGTCGAACCCCTCGACGGAGTCCCCGCCCTGCTCACCGACGAGGAAGGCGTCCGTCTCGGCTTTGAACTCGCGCGCAGCGTCGGCGTCGGCGAACGGGCGGACGTACTCAGCGCCCGCTTCCAGCAGGCGGACCACCGTGGTCGAGGAGATGATGACGTCGACCACGACGAAGGCCGCGTCCGGCGCGGGGTCGGGGAGGTCCTCCTGCCGGTCGACGCGCCTGACGGTCGGCTCCATCGACGTGGTCACAGCGGCTGGTCCCCCTCGATGATGGCGACGCCCTGCTCGGCCAGCGCGGGGACGCCGTCCTCCATCATCGCGTAGAACGTGCTGTCGCTGTTGCCCATCAGGTAGCGGGCGTAGAACATCTCGCCCAGCGCCGCCATCTTGTAGACCGCGAGCACGCGGTAGAACCGCTGGTTCGTGAACTCGACGCCGGTCTGTTGCTCGTAGCGGTCCACGAGGTCGCGCCGGCTCGGGTAGTCGTCGTTCGTGAGGAAGACGGGCGCGACGGTCTGCATGATGGTCGGCAGCGAGTCGCCGGATTCGAGCCAGAAGAAGAGGAGCCACCCGAGGTCACAGAGCGGGTCGCCCAGCGTACTCATCTCCCAGTCCAGCACGCCCGTCAGCTCGGGCTCGTCCGCCGGCCCGAAGATGACGTTGTCGAGCTTGTAGTCGCCGTGGACGAGCGCGTGTTCGTGCTCGCTCGGGGCATTGTCGTCGAGCCAGTCACCGATGCGCCGGAGGTCGGGCACCTCGCGCTCACTCGTCGTCTCCTCGAACGCCCACTCGATCTGGTCGGTCCAGCGCTCGACCTGGCGCTCGGTGAACCCCTCCGGGCGGCCGAAATCGCCCAGCCCGACGGCCTCGTGGTCGACGGTGTGGATGGCCGCGAGGGTGTCGACCATCTCCTCGCCCACACGCTGGCGTGCGTCCGGATTCGCGAACCGGTCGGGCTCGCTGAACCGGAGCACGTCGCCCGGCAGCCGCTCCATCACGTAGAACGGACAGCCCATGATGTCCGTGTCCTCCGACGCGGCGACGGTCCGCGGGACCGGCACGTCCGTGTCCTGCAGGGCGTCGACGACCTCGAACTCCCGGAGGACGTCGTGTGCGGTGTCAGCGGTCTCGCCCGGCGGCGGCCGCCGGACGACGAGATCCGTCTCACCGTACTCGACGAACAGCGTCTCGTTGGAGAACCCCTGGTCGTGTCGTTCCACGTCGAAGGCATCGGGCTCGGTGTCGAGATGGCCCGCGAGGAACTCCCGCAGCCGGGCCGGGTCGACGAGGTCGCCTGTCGCTACCATACACACCCACCGAGTTTCCGACGGTAAAAGCCCCGCTCTTTAGCGACACCATCGTTAACCCGGGTGCGGCGTTCGGAGTGGTATGGATATCCCATACGACGACTCCGAGCGGGGCCGCGAGGTCGCCGCACGCACCCGCGAGTTCGTGGACGAGGTCGTGTTGCCCGAGGAGCGCGCGCTCTTCGGCGGGCGCGACGAGCGCAGCCCCGCCGACCGGCAGGACGAGGCCGAATCGCTCATCGACGACCTGCGCGAGGACGCGCGCGAACTCGACGTGTACGGCCCCCAGATTCCCGAGGCGTACGGCGGCCTCGGGATGGACTTCGACGACCTGCTCCCAGTCTTCGAGGAGGCCGGCCGCTCCATCCTCGCGATGCGCGCGATGCACGTCGCCGCGCCCGACGAGGGCAACATCCACATCCTCGACGAGGCCGGGACGGAGGCCCAGAAGGAGAAGTACCTCCGGCCGCTGGCCAACGCCGAGATAACGTCGGGCTTCTCGATGACCGAACCGCTGGACGGCTCCGGGTCGGACCCGAAGGCCATCCGCACCACGGCCGAGAAAGAGGGCGACGAGTGGGTCATCGACGGCCACAAATGGTGGACCACGCAGGGGAGCGACGCCGACTTCCTCATCGTCGTCGCGCGGACGAACCAGGAGGCCCACCCCTACATGGGCGTCTCGCTGTTCATCGTCGACGCCGACGCCGACGGGGTCGAACTCGTCCGAGACGTGCCCCACATGGGCGAGGCGGGGATGGCTCACTCCGAGATCCGGTACGACGGGGTCCGCGTCCCGGAGGAGAACCTGCTCGGGACGAAGGACGCGGGCTTCGCCATCGCCCAGCAGCGACTCGGTCCCGCCCGCCTCACCCACTGCATGCGCTTCGTCGGGATGGCCGACCGCTCGCTCGACGTGGCCAAGGCGTACATGCACGAGCGCGAGGCGTTCGGCGAGCCGCTGGCCGAGAAGCAGGCGCTCCGCTTCGATATCGCGGAGGCCGAGACCCGCCTCCACGCTGTCCGGACGATGGTGCGCCACGCCGCCCGGCAGATCGCCGCCGGCGAGCAGGCCCGCACGGAGGTCGCGATGACGAAGACCTTCGCCGCCGGCGTCGTCCAGGATGTCATCGACGACTGCGTGCAGGTCTGTGGCGGCAACGGCATCGGGAAGGACCTCCCGCTCGCTGATTTCTACGAGAACGTCCGCTGCTTCCGCATCATCGACGGCGCCGACGAGGTCCACAAGCGCTCCATCGCGCGGGCGGCGCTGGACCCCGACGACGTGGCCTCCGAGGAGGTCGAGCACATCACCCGTTTCGACGGGTAGGGGCTGTCATCGCGGGGAAATCCCAGAGGGCCACCCGGCGGTGGGCGGGGCTAGCTATCCGGTGTCGCCACCGATGCCCAGGACAGGTGTGAGGGTATGGCATGCCCACAGAAAGGCTATGCCACCACCTCCGCTCGTCTCTCCCGATGACGGCTGCTGTCTCGACCTTCTGGAGGGAGTGTAACCGCTATCACGACCTCGCGAAGACGTTCCTCCGGAACGTCGAGCGCTCGCACCCCCGCACCCTCTCGGGCCGGCATCCCGGATGCCCATCCGACAACTACTGCTGTGGGTACTGCGCGACCGGCATCACGTACTACGAGTACCGCGGCCCGTCGGTGTAACCGGGTGAGGGTCGCGTAGCGCGACCGAGACGGCGTCGGGTCCCCAGCCCTCAAGCGACGGTGTGTCCCCGATACCCCATATATGATAGATATGGATATATTGTTCGTAGATTTATAGAAATATGCAGCTCATTCGAGAACTATCCACAGCCTACCGCCGGACCAGATTCGACAGGCGCTCGGTCAGCCCGCCGTCACCCAGCCGGAGGTAGTAGGCGTCGCCGCGGTCCTCGTAGTAGTTGTCGACGCGGCGCTCGATCTCGAAGCCGACGTGCTGGTAGAAGTCGATGGCCCCCTGGTTGGTCGTCCGTGCGTGGCAGGTCACCGAGGAGTGGTCGTCGGCGACGGCGGCGACGAGCTGTTCGCCGAACCCCTCGCCCTGCCAGTCCGGGTCGACGGCGAGGAAGAGGACGTAGCCATCGCGACGGGTCGCGGCGAACCCGACGAGTTCCTCGTCCGGCCCGGACGCGATGAGGGCGTACACCGTCGAGCGACGGTAGGCGTCGACGAAGAACCCCCGGCGCTGTTTGAGCACGCCGTGTCGAGCGCGGATGCGCTCTTTCAGCTCCCACGCGTCCCCCGAGAGGTCGTCCTTGCCAGGGCCGACGACACGGAGCTCGATATTGACGCTCACTACCACTTCCATAGGTTCTCGACCGGATATAATTCCACCGCCAACACGCGCCGCCCGGGGCCACCGCCCGCGGGCGGTCCGGCTAGGGCGCCGCCCAACGGCCACGACGGGCGGCGAGCGCCCCGGGCCACAACCCCTTAGGTGCGTGGCCACGCAGTCGGCAGCAATGAGCGCGCTCGACCCCGACGACGCAGAGATCGTCGGGCGGCGGCAGTCTCCGAAGGAGGTGCTCCGGAAGTCACTCGTCACCGGCGCGGCCATCATCCTCCCGCTGGCCGTCACGCTACTGGTCCTCAGCTTCGTCGTCAACTTCCTCTCGAACGCCCTGAGCCCCATCTCGCAGACGGCCGTCTCGCAACTCCCCTTCAACAACGAGAACATCGTGCGGGCCATCACGGTCGTGGTACTGCTGGTCGTGATGCTGGTCGTCGGATTCCTCGCGGAGTTCACCGAGGGCGGCTCCTCCATCGGCAACCGGTTCGACCACTTCATGGAGTCCATCCCGGGAATCGGTTCCGTCTACACCAGCTTCAACGAGATGTCCGAGCTCCTGCTCGACTCGGACACGGAGTCGTTCCAGGACGTGAAGCTGGTCCAGTACCCCGTCGAGGGGTCGTACACGGTCGCGTTCAAGACCGCCGACACGCCCGCGACGCTGGAATCGGATACGGGCCACGACGAGATGATAACCCTGTTCATGCCGATGGCCCCCAACCCCGTCATGGGTGGGTTCGTCATCCACGTCTCCACCGACCGGGTCGTGGACACGGACATGACCGTCGAGGAGGGGATCCGCAGCATCGTCACCAGCGGGGTCGCCATCGGCGAGACCAGCCCGACGATGCGGGGCCTGAGCGAGGAGCAACTCGAGGAACTGGGCCGTCTCCGCCGGGTCGAGGACGGCAGCCAGCCCGAATCCACCGGCTCCGTCGACGCCAGCCGGGACAAGCAGGCCCAGTACGAGCGCGACGTGGCCCCGGAGTTCTCCGATACGCCGGACAAGATCGAGCGACGCACGGAGGGCGCCGGCAGCGACGCGAGTACGCCCGCCGACCTGGAGCGTGGCGAGGGCTCCATCGGTGACACCGCCGGGACCCCGGCGGAGGCTAGCCGCGCCGACGAGCGGACCCGTGGAACGACCCCCCAGCCGCCGGCCGAACGGGCCGGGCACCGCCGGGGTGACAGCGCGGGGAGTGCCGACGTACCCGACGATATCGCCGACGACAGGGACGCCGGCGACGACCCCGGCGGGAGCGGCGACCGGAACGGAGGTGACGCCGGCGAGGGGAAGACGACCGAAGGAGACACCGGGGGAGAGGAGACGACCGAAGGTGGCACCGACGGGGACGCCGACGGTGGTGAGAGCGAAAGCGAGAGCGACGAGGTGTTCCCGACCGACAGCGACGAGTGGACCGACGAGGAGGACCCGTGAGCTTCGAACTCCGCGACCACACCGCCGACGTGGCGGTGGCGGCCGAGGGCGAGAGCCTGGGTGAGACGTTCGCCGCGGTCGCCGACGGGCTCGCCGCCGCGATGTGCGACGAGGTACCGGCCGGCGGCGAGCAGTACCCCGTCGGCGTCCACAGCGAGGGCAAGGAGTCGCTCCTGTTCGACTACCTGGACGACCTCATCTACCAGCGCGACATCGAGCACGTCCTGCCCGTCGACAACGCCTGCGAGGTGTTCTTCAAGCGCGGCAAGTGGGTCCTGCGTGGGTCGTTCCGCGGCGTGCCGCTCGACCGCGTGAGTGCCCGCGAGGTGAAGGCGGTCACCTACTCGGACATGCGGGTCGAGCGGACCGCCGACGGCTACGAGGCGTACGTCGTGCTGGACGTCTGAGGGGCCGGTGGCGAACGTGGAGGCGAGCCGCGGCGGCCGCGTCGCTTATTCGCTCCCGCGACGTACCCCGGGTGATGTTCGTGGGCCACGGACTGCTGGCGTTCGCGCTGGTCGCGGCGCTCGCACGCGCACGCGGCTGGTCGGCCGAGCGTGCGCTCTCGCTTGGCCTGCTCGCGGGCGCGTTCGGCCTCGCGCCCGATGTCGACATCCTCTACGCCCCCGTCGGGGTCCTCGGGGCGAGTGGCCCGCTCGACGCCGCGGCGGGCTTCTGGATGGCCGGCAACGAGGTCCACCGCGCGGTGACCCACTCGCTGGTCGTCGCCGCCGTCGCGAGCCTCGCCGCCGGCGCCTGGGCGACCGGCACCCGACGGGGGCGCCTCGGCGCGACCTTCGGGGTCGCGGGGCTCGTCGCCGTCGCGTTCCTCGTCTCCGGGGCGCTGGGGGCGGTCGTGCTGGCCGCGTTCGGCGTGGCCGTGTTCGGCCTCGCCCGGGTCGGGCGGGTCCGCCTCCGTCACACACCGCTCGCCATCGCGGCCGCGGCGGCGGTCGGAACGCTCACGCACCCGTTCGGCGACCTGTTCACCGGCGAGCCGCCCGCGCTGGCCTACCCGTTCGACGTGACCCTCCTCACCGAGCGCGTCGTGCTCTCGCCGGACCCGACGCTACATCTCCTCGGAGCCCTGTTCGTCGAACTCGGGACCGCCTGGCTCGCAGCGCTCGTGCTGGTGTGGCTCCGCGACGACGCGCTCCCGACCTGGCCCGCGCCGGGGGCGCTCGCCGCGCGCATCGACCGCCGGGCCGGCCTCGGCCTGGGGTACGCCGGCGCGGCCGCCCTCGTCCCGGCGCCGACGCTCGATGTCTCCTACCACTTCGTCTTCCCGCTGCTCGGGATCGGCCTCCTCGTGACGGCCGCCTCGGCAGTCCGGGAGGTCCGTACCGCTCCGGACCGCTGGCACGGGGTCGAGCGGGCGGCGCTCTCGGGGCTCGCGGCCGTCACGCTCGCAGCCGTCGCGTACACGGCGGGCTACCTGCTGCTGGGTTGAGGCAACTGGATGGACGCCCCCGACTGCCAACGATGCAGCGTCGGGAACAGGCAGTCCTCGGGCAGCCGGTGGACGACGAGCAGAGACGAGTTCAGGGAAGCGTATCCAGACGCTCGCTTTCGGCTCGGATGTCCGAGTACCGTTGTTCCAGCCAGCGGGTGGCGTCTGGGGCTCCAGTCACGATACATCCGAGGAGTTCCCGCTCCGTGGAGTGAACGATGACAGCACCTTCCGCTCCCGATTCGGTGTCGACAACGATGAGTGAGTAGTCGGGCCCGTCCGTCGTCTCGTAGCCCGTGAACTTCTCCAGTTGTGACAGCGTCTCGACCTCGTCGGGGATATCGGAGCGCAGTTCCCTGACCAGTTCCCGGTCGAAGATGATCTCGACGTCGAATTCCGCCGAGAGCCGCGTCGCCAGTTCGATACCACGCGGGTTCGTGAACGTCGGTACGTACACTCGCACCTGCCCGCTGGCGCGCTCCAGCAGTGCCTCGATGGCATGGTAGGGCTCGTACGGGCTCGAACCCCTGGGCACACTCACCTCTGCGTCCGCCAGTACCTTCGGGGAGAACTCCGCGTCCAGCGGGAACGAGGCGAGCAACTGCCGATGCGTCAGGACGTCGGCAACCCCTCGTACGTACGCATCGTACTGCTCGGCCAGGAGCGAACCGACGACGGTCGCCTGACAGCCGCCTGGAGCGTCGTCGACCAGTCCCGCATCCGTGAGCGCCGTAATCGTTCGGTTGACCGTCGATCGGGAGTAGTCGAGTTCCTCCGCTATCGTCCGCTTCCGTACGCGCTCACCGTCCAGAAGCCTGAGAACGTCGATCCGCTTCGCGACGAGGTCGAGTACCGCTTCGACGTCCGAATCCGACGACATACTCGTGCCTACACGATGGGTCGGCCTTTTATTTGCTCATGTCGTGAGCAGATCTCCAGCCAGTAGTAATATCTCGCCTGTCCCGGCGTTAGGTGACAGGGCATGCGACCAAAGTCGCGGAACCGGTCTGTGAGAGGAGCATCGACCCGACAGCAGCCGACGACCGGCACCGTGGGTGGTGCAGTGTGACCGAGGAGAGTCCCAGGCGCCGGGTGCTGGCGTGTCTCGGGACCGGTCTCGTGGTCGGTCTCGCCGGCTGTTCGAGTGGCGGAGACGGGACGACCGACGATGGCGGTCCCGACGACTCCGGGGACGGCAGCGACGAGACGACGGATAGCCAGACGGGGGCGTCCCCGTCCGACACCACCGGCCAGGGAAGTGGGCTCACAGCGACCGGGGAAAGTGCAGTCGAGGGACTCGAGATAGTCGACCTCGAACGACAGGGAGGGAACAGCAACAAGATCCTCATGTTCACCACGGTCCGCAACACGGGAGACCAGACCACGGACCTCTCGGAGTACAACTACGAGATGTCGTTGTACGACAGCGAAGGGGACACGATTCAGGGCAGCAGGGGGTACGCCAAGGGCGACGAGGTCGCGCCGGGGGACTCGGGCACGATCAACGTCAGCCACTCCGTCGAGGGCGATGTAGCCGACGTTGCTCGCGCCGAGGTCTCGATCAACTGTAACGGTGCGCTGATCGACGGCGCGTACTGCCAGTCGTGACGGGGGGCGCAGGGGGATGCACGCAGGCGGCTCTAGGGGATGCACCGACAGCTCTGGGGGATGCACGCAGGCGGCTCTAGGGGATGCACCAGCAGCTGGGGGATACACAGAGGGTTCCGAGAGAGACGCCACTCCGTGACTCCGGACGGTGAATCGCTCCCGGTCCGTTCCAGTCGACCATCCGAACGCCGCCCGGCCGGTTCCCCCGAACGCTTTGTGCGCTCGGGGCGGAGTACCGCTGATGGCTACAGAGCTGGACCGGTTCGTCGAGGACGAACGCCTGAACGCGTTGCTCGCGTGGGCGCTCGTCGGATTCGTCCTGCTGGTCGCGGTCGGGAACGCCGTTATCGGCGAGTTGGCGTGGGCAGCCTTCGCCGCGTCGGTTGCGATACTCGCGCTGCAGCCACCCGTCCGGTTCAAGAACCCGCTGGCGATGCTGCCGTGGGAGGTCCTGGCGCTGGCGGCGCTGCCGCTGCTCGCCAGACCGTTCACCATCCTCGCGGGTATCGGGACGGGCGCGCTGGCGACGTACCTCGCGGTCGCGGCGGTCGCGCTCATCGTCGCCGTCAACCTCCACGTCTTCACGCCGGTCGAGATGAACGCTGCATTCGCCGTCGTCTTCGTCGCCATCGCGACGATGGCCGCGGCGGGCGTCTGGGCGGTCGTCCGGTTCGGCGTCGATACGCTGCTCGGAACGACGTTCCTCCTGAAGCCGGGGCTCGACGAGCACGTCATCGAGCGGAACGTGATGCTGGAGTTCGTCTACTCGACGGTCGCGGGCGTCGGTGCCGGCGTCATCTTCGACCTGTACTTCCGGCGCCGGCGGGCCCGCCACGAGCGGCTGCCGGCCGACGTGGAGGCCGAGCTGCGGGCCGACAAGGAGTCCTTCGAGCAGACCGTCGCCGAGCAATCCGTCGACTCGCCTCTCACCCGAGCCCGGAACCGTGACGGGCGCCAGGGGGGAGACCAGTGAGACTCCGCGACCACCTCGGCATCGACACCGACACGCAGGCGCGCCTCGCCTGGGCGATGGAACTCGTCCTCGTGGGCATCCTGCTCGTCGGCATCTGGGACCGCGACACCGGCATCATCGTCAACACGGCGGTCGGCCTCGCCGTGACACAGCTCGTCCCGCTGCTGGAGCGGGACTACGGCATCCCGATGGACCCCGCGCTGACGCTGTGGATCACCGGCGCGGTGTTCCTCCACGCCGTCGGGGTCGTCGGCTTCCCCGGCTCGCCACAGAACCTCTACGCCAGCGTCTGGTGGTACGACCACGTCACGCACGCGCTCTCCGCGTCGGTCGTGGCCGCGGCCGGCTACGCGACCGCGCGGGCGGTCGACCTGCACACCGACGAGATACGGCTTCCCCCACGCTTCATGTTCGTCTTCATCCTGCTCGTGACGCTCGCGTTCGGCGTCCTCTGGGAGGTCATCGAGTTCACCATCGGCGAGGCCGCCGCGCTGACCGGCAGCGACGCCGTCCTCACACAGTACGGGCTCGGCGACTCGATGCTCGACCTCGTCTTCGACAGCGTCGGCGCGGTCGTCGTGGCGGGCTGGGGAACCGCCTACCTCTCGGATGTCGCTGGCGCCATCGCGCGGCGGCTCGGCGGATAGAGCCCGGACCACGGTTCGGGCGGCTGAAGCACGACGCTGCCTGGAACCGAGACACGAGAGCGGGTTCCTTCCGCGCCCGGCACACACCTTTAATTAGGAGCCGCCGAAACCAATCGCTCGGACATGAGCGTCTACAAGAAGATAGTACTCATCGGGACCAGCGAGAAGAGCTTCGAAGCCGCCGTCGACAACGCGCTGGACCGCGCGGACTACACCATCGAGAACATCCACTGGGCCGAGGTGCAGGACATGGGCGTCGAGATGGCCAGCGTCAGCGGCCGGGAATACCAGGTCGAGGTCGAGGTCGCCTTCGAGCTGGAATAGAGCTTTTTTCCGCGGCGGGTTCGCTTGTGCGCCGGCCTGCGGCCGGCGCTCTGCGCGAACCACTTGCGCAAAGAACGTTCAGAAAAAAGGCTCGTCCTCGGCGTCGGGTTCGCCGGCCTACGGCCGGCTCACCACGCACCTCGGACGAGTGAAATCGCGCCTGCGGCGCGGTATGCACAGCATCCGAACGGACTACCGTACCACCACTATATATTGAGTTAGAGATATATTCCAGACACAAACGTGCGATTTTATATTTTATATGGGATTTTTGCATATAAGGCGAGACGTAATAGATGAAGAGGAACCCATTTTGAGATGCCAGGTTCGCTGCATACGCGCGAGCGGAGTCCTCGCGAACGAAGTGAGCGAGCGCGTTTCACCGGCCCGAGCAGAGTGAGGGCCGGCTTTTTTCTGAACGTTCTTTGCCGTGAGCGGTTCCGCGCCTCCGGCGTCCTCAGAAATCTTCGATTTCTGATGGGCTGCGGGAGAGCGAAGCTCTCCCGAACGCGGAACCCGAACGGGAAGAAAGCTCGAGTCTCAGGTCCGGAACGACTCGCCACAGCCACATTCGGAGACAACGTTCGGGTTCTCGACGGTGAAGCCCGCGCCCTGCAGGCCACCCTCGAAGTCGAGCACGGAGCCCTCGATGTAGTTCATGCTCGCGGGGTCGACGAACACGCGCAGGTCGTGATGTTCGTAGACGGTGTCGTCGTCCTCGGGCGCGTCGTCGAAGCGCATCCCGTACGAGAGGCCCGCACATCCGCCCTGCTGGACGAACAACCGGAGTCCGGCCACGTCCGTGTCCAGGTCCTCGCCGGTCAGGAGGCCGAGCGCCTGCTCGGCGGCCTCCTCGGTGACGCGGATCTCGGGGCGCTGCTCGGCCGTCTCGCCGGGGTCGGCGCCTCCCTCGTCGGCGGTGCTGCTCATATCCATCCTATTCGCGGCCGTCGGGGTAACACTTACGCCGGCGCGTGTTCCTCGGACCGACTGGACACGCGTCGACCCGGCACCCGGCTATGCCCGGTTCCGGTACAACTAACTCGCCGTCACGGGAAGGCCCGTGCGTCAGATGAAACTCCACGAGTACCAGGCGAAGGGTGTCTTCGCCGACGCCGGGATTCCGACGCCGGCCTCGCAGCTCGCCGAGACCGCCGACGAGGCGGTCGCTGCAGCCGACGACATCGGCTACCCGGTCGCCATCAAGGCACAGGTGCAGGTCGGCGGCCGCGGCAAGGCCGGCGGCATCGAACTGGTCGAGAACGCCGACGAGGCCCGCGAGGCGGCCGAGCGCATCATCGGGATGGACCTCAAGGGGCTCCACGTCGACAGCGTCCTCGTCGAGGAGGCCGTCGACTTCGTCAACGAGCTGTACATCGGCGTCACGATGGACCGCAACGAGGGCCGACCCGTCGCGATGGTCTCGACGAAGGGTGGCGTCGACATCGAGGAGGTCGCCGCCGAGAACCCCGACGCCATCGCCCGCGAGCACGTCGACCCGGCGTTCGGCCTGCACCCGTACCAGGCCCGCCGCGCGGTCTACGACGCCGGCGTCGACCGCGACGTGGCCGGCGACGTGGCCTCGGTGCTCACGACGCTGTACAGCCTCTGGGACGACCGCGACGCCACGGAGACGGAGATCAACCCGCTGATGGTCACGGCCGACGACGAGGTCATCGCCGCGGACGCGGTCATGAACATCGACGAGGACGCCCTGTTCCGGCATCCGGACCTCGCCGAGATGGAGGACGAGACCGCCGGCGACGAGCTGGAGGCCAAGGCCAACGAGTACGGCTTCGACTACGTCCGGCTCTCGGGCAACGTCGGCATCATCGGCAACGGTGCGGGGCTGGTGATGACGACGCTTGACCTCGTGGACTACTACGGCGGCGAACCCGCCAACTTCCTCGACATCGGGGGCGGCGCGAAGGCCGAACGCGTCGCGAACGCGCTGGACATGGTGTTCTCCGACGAGAACGTCGATTCGGTCGTGTTCAACATCTTCGGCGGCATCACCCGCGGTGACGAGGTCGCGAAGGGCATCAACGCGGCACTCGAACAGTTCGACGAGATCCCCAAGCCCGTCGTCGTCCGCCTCGCGGGGACGAACGCCGAGGAGGGGATGGAGATCCTGAACACGGATCTGGTCGAGGTACAGGGCACGCTCGAGGACGCGGTGCAGCGTGCCGTGGCGCGGGCCGAGGAGGTGGACCAATGAGTATCCTAGTCGACGACGAGACGCGCGTGGTGGTACAGGGCATCACCGGCGGGGAGGGCAAGTTCCACGCCGAGCAGATGATCGAGTACGGAACGAACGTCGTGGCCGGCGCCGTCCCCGGGAAGGGCGGCCAGGAGGTCGCCGGCGTTCCGGTGTACGACACGGTCGCGGGCGCGGCCCGCGAGGAGGACGCCGACGCGGCCGTCGTCTTCGTCCCGCCGGCGTTCGCCGCGGACGCGCTGTTCGAGGCGCTGGACTCCCCGGTCGACCTCGTCGTGGCCATCACGGAGGGCATCCCGCAGCAGGACATGGCCTCCGTCTACAAGCGGCTCGGCGAGACGGACACCGCCCTGGTGGGCCCGAACTGCCCCGGCGTCATCACGCCCGGGGAGGCCAAACTCGGTATCCTGCCGGGCAACATCTTCTCCGAGGGCGACGTGGGTCTCGTCTCACGCTCGGGCACCCTGACCTACCAGGTCGTCGATAGCCTCACCCAGCGCGGCATCGGCCAGACCACCGCGGTCGGCATCGGTGGCGACCCCATCATCGGGACGGACTTCGTCGACGCCCTCGAACGGTTCGAGGCCGACACCGACACCGAGGCTGTCGTGATGTGCGGCGAGATCGGCGGCGAGGACGAGGAGGAGGCCGCCCGCTACATCTCGCAGTACATGGACACGCCCGTCGCCGGCTTCATCGCCGGCCGCACGGCGCCGCCGGGCAAGCGGATGGGCCACGCCGGCGCCATCGTCGGCAGTTCCGGCACCGGAACGGCCGAATCGAAGATCAACGCGCTCAACGACGCCGGCGTCCCGGTCGGGGACACGCCCGAGGAGGTCGCCGACCACATCGAGGACTTCCTGTAGGTCATCAGAAGAGGCCCTGAATTTCCAGTATATTCGTCCATATCTCTTCAGACCATACAATATATGAATTGTAGGGTGTAGAAGCCATCTGCAAAGCGCTCTCTCCCCATCCTGGAGGAAGCACCGTAGCGTGAGCGAAGCGAGCACGAGGAGCACAGTGAACCGCGGCCGGGGCGAGCGGGCGGAGGCTTGCAGGGCACTCCGGCGTAGCTGTCGTCGGTACAGGAGCGCCCGTGGACGCACAACAGGACCGGGAGAAGTGGCGGGACGCCGGCAGAAACGTCTAGTGCGACTTGGCGATCTCGGAGAGCATCCGGGCCTCGATCTTCCGGAGGTGTTCACCGACGGTCGTCGTCGAGAGGTCCAGTGCCTCGGCGATGTCCTCGTGGGTCGCACGGCGCGGCACCTCGTAGTAGCCGACATCGACGGCCGTATCGAGGATCTCCTTCTGGCGCTCGGTGAGCATCGCGGAGAGTTCCTGTGACTCGGGGCTGTACTCCGAGAGCTGTTCGAGTTCGAGGCGGATGTTCTCGGGGACGCTCTCGATGGCGCGCTGGACCGTGTCGTCGTCGCCGATGAGCCCCACACGGACGGCGCCGCTGTCGTCGGCATCCCATCGGATGGGCGTGTCGATGACGAACTCGTACTCGCGGGTGAGCCGGAGCAGGGCCTCGGTCGTCTCGTTGGGCGTGAAGTGGATGTAGGTCTGGATGCCGTCGTCGGTGTCCAGTACCTCGAAGTCGAGCACGTCCCCGCTCCCGCCGAGGATCTCCCGGAGTCGCTCGGAGTCCCCGCGGTGGGTCGCGAGCGACACGGCCGTGCCGTCGTCGAGCAGGTTCAGGTGGAGGATGGCCTCCTCCTGGATATCCGGGTCGTTCCTGAGCCGCTCTTCTGCCGGGTGGAGCCCGCCGGACTCCGGGATGAGGACGATCTTGACGTACCGCATGGCCGAGAGGTACGGTGCGTCTCACAAATAACTACCGTGTGAAATGGTGATATGTTTTATATGCTGTTAAGTGGGGTCGAGTGTGTAATCATCCACATATCGCCCGACGGCCGGCGGATGGCTGTCGGACAGCCGGCAGACGGCCGGAGTCAGTGGACGGGCGGAGAGAGGGTCGACGGACGGCAGGACCGGGACGATCCCGGTGCCGGCACTTGAATCCGGGGACACACCCGGGACAACCGTTTTGGGTGGGTCACCGGGAGTCACGGTTGTGACTGGCACGCACACACGTCAGGTCGTCTCCCTCGCCGTCGTGGCGGTCGCACTGGCCGCGGTGGCGGGGGGACCGGTGTCCGGGGCGGCAGGAGGACCAGCGCCCGGGACGACGGGGGGACAGGCCGCGACGACGGGGCACGGGGGAGACGGCAACCTGACGTGGGTGATGCTGACGCCCCAGCCGGGGCTGGAGGACGGGGACATGGAGAACTACGGCGTCCCGCCGCGGGGCTTCCGGACGGTCGACTACGTCAGCGTCACCTGGATCGACGGCGGGTTCGCCGGGTGTGGTGCCAGCAACGCCGAGGTGTTCGGCATCGACCGGGGGAACGACGACCCCGGCACGGAGGTCGACCAGAGCCTCTTCGCCAGCATCAAATCCACGAAGGTGAACGAGGACGAGTTCAAGGCGGATTTCTACGACGAGGGGGACTTCGGCGGCTCCCCGCCCACGTTCAACGAGGGGGACCAGCTGGTGGGGAAGACGACCAGCTGTATCGACACGCCCCGCGCCCCCGGCTGGTACCAGGTCAGGTCGACCATCGCCTCGAAGAACGGCAACTTCGAGGCGAGATCGCACTACTTCTACGTCTGTGACTGCGCGAACGAGCAGGAGGCCCGCCAACAGCTTGGTCCGCCGCCCTCCGAGCCCACGCCGACATCCACGACAAGCCCGACCCCGACGGCAACGCCCACCCCCACCCCCGAACCCACACCGACCCGGACGCCACCGGCGGAGGGCACGCCGTTCCCCTCCCCCACACCCACGGCGACCACGACACCCACGCCCGAACCCACGCCCACGTCGACTGCCGCAGCCACAGACGCAGCGACCGCGGCCGGGGCGGGCGCCTCGAGTGGGGGCGGCGGTGGGGGATCGGGTGCAGGCAGCAGCGCGGGCGACGGTGAGAGTGGTGGGGTCGCCGCGACCCCGACGGCGACGAATCCGGGCGACTGGTCGGCCATCGTCGAGCGCTCGCCGACGGCCTCCAGCGGCCCCGGATTCGGGGCGGTCGCCGCGGTCGCGGGCATCCTCGCCGCCGGGATACTCGCACGGCGCGAGCGGTGAGCCGGTGGCAGACGGCGGAATCACTCGGTCCGGTCCCCCTCGGAGCCCAGGCTGGCCGGCGCACTGACCTCCGGCGTCAGCTCCTCACCCGCGACGAGCTCCGGGAGGACGATACGGGACGTATGTACCACCAGCACGAGCACCAGTGGCCCGAGGAAGATGCCGTACCAGCCGAAGACGGTGGCACCGAGGACGTACGAGAGCATCGTCGCGCCGGTGTGAAGCTCCCGTCCGGCGAGATACGGCCGGATGACGGTCTGCGGGAGGATATCGAGGAAGATGAGCGCCACGACGAACAGCGCGGCGGGGTAGACGAGGAGCCCGGTGTCGTTCCCGAGCGCGGATATCACCAGCGCACCCGTCAGCGGAACGTAGACGAGTTTGCCCACGACGATGGGGACGAAGCTCGCGAGCCCGGTCGCGAGTGCGAGTGCCGTCGGAATCGGTATCTCGACGGGCGCAGGCACGAGGAAGTTGTACCCGTTGTAGACGACGGCGGCGCCGACGGCGACCAGCGCGACCGTGAAGACGTTGCCGAGGTAGACCGTCTCGAGGTCGTGGTCGACGGTCCGGAGGAAGGCGTCGAGCGTCGACTCCTCGGCGAACAGGTTCGCCCGCGACCAGCGGTAGAGCCGGTCACCGTCCTGCAGGAGGAAGTACGCGACCGCCGCCGCCACCAGCAGGACGAACAGGATGCCGCTCGCGGCCCCGACCAGTGCGAGGGCGGCGTCGGCGACCTCGCGGGCCGTCCCGGCGTTGCTGGTCAGGAAGGATATCGGCTGGTTCAGGACGGTTCGCACGGTCGTTTCGCGGGGCTCTGCGACCGAGCTGTCCAGATACGGGGCCAGCAGCGCACTCACGGTGAGCGACCGGCCCGCGAACGCCGCGAACAGTTCACGCACCGCCACGACCACGATGTAGGCCACCACCGCGACCAGCGGGAGGATGACACCCAGGAAGGTCACCGTCGCGGCCGTGTCGGAGGGTAGATGGCGGTCGACACGCTCGTTGAGCGGACGGACGACGTAGTAGATGAACAGCCCGAGGACGAGGGTCCCGAGGACGTTGAGCGCGACGAAGGCCAGGAGGGCAGCCAGCATGCCGACGGCCAGCCACCAGGCCAGCCGGTCGCGCTGCTGGTCGGCAGCGAGGTCCATGTCGGGGGCGAACACCGGCTCCCTCAAAACGAACGGGGGCAGCCACGGCGACGGGGAGCGTCGCGTGGTCACGGGGGCAGAACCGTCCGCACTTTCAACTTCCCCTCGATACAGGGGACAACCCATACCCGGGAATAGCCCCACCATCCAGCCAAGCGAGACGAACATGGACAGGACTCAACCGCTCGCGGTACTGGTGCTGGTGGCCGTCGTGGCATCGGGGGTCGTCGGACCGACGCTCCTCGGCACGTCGCTCGACGGGACCGGTGGCGTCGTCGCGGCCGGCCACGGCATCGAGGAGGGGAACTTCACCGTCCGACCGAGCCCCCAGCCCGGCCTCGAAGATGGGGAGATGAAGAGCTTCGGCGTCCCGAACCGGGACGTCCCGCAGGTCGACTTCCTCAGGGCCACCTGGAAGGAGGGTGGCTTCGCGGGCTGTGGCACCAGCAACGCCGAGGCGTTCGGCATCGACCGGGGGAACGACGACCCCGGGACGGAGATCGACGAGAGCCTGACGAAGAACGTCAAGTCCACGACGATCACCGAGGACGTGTTCAAGGCGGACTTCTACGACGAGGGGGACTTCGGCGGTTCCCCGCCCACGCTCAACGAGGGCGACGAGTTCGTCAACTACGTCACCGGGTGCATCGACACGCCCGACGAACCCGGCTGGTACCAGCTCACGTCGACCATCGCCGGGACCGAGGAGCAGACCAAGGTGAAATCCCACTACTTCTACATCTGCGACTGCGCGAACGAGCAGGAGGCCCGCGAGAAACTGGGCCCGCCGCCGTCCGAACCCACACCGACGCCGACACCGACGGCGACTCCCACCCCGACGGCAACGCCCACTCCCACGCCCGAGCCGACACCGACCCGGACGCCGCCGGACGAGGGCACGCCGTTCCCCTCCCCCACACCCACGGCGACGCCCACGCCGACGCCAGAACCGACCCCGACGCCGACCGCCGCGGCGACCGCCACCGCGACGGCCGCCGCCGGAAGCGGTGACGACGGCGAGAGTGCGAGCGCCGGGAGCGGGTCGGCCGCGGCCGCGACGCCCACGCCGACGACAGCGGGCAACTGGTCGGACGTGGTCAGGCGGTCACCGACCGCCGCCGAGGGTCCCGGCTTCGGCGCACCAGGCGCGCTACTCGGCGCGCTGCTGGCCGGCGCGCTGCTGGTGATCCGGCGGCGTGACTGACCGCTGTACGCCTGCCAGGAGTGACCTATATAACGAACCACCGTCGCCCTGATGATATATTCCCAGAATGTTTCAGTAATGTGTGGTTCTGAGAGATTCTCCGGGACGTTCACTCGTGGCCGGAGACTGGCACCGGCCGGTACGGCTCCTCGAGATGTTCGATGTCGGAGTCCGACAGCGAGATGTCCAGCGCGGCGACGGCCTCCTCGAGGTGTTCGATGCTGGAGGTCCCGATGATGGGCGCGTCGACCCGGTCCTTGTGGAGCAGCCACGCCAGCGCGATCTGTGCCATGGAGGCGTCCTTCTCGTCGGCCAGTTCCTCGACGCGCTCGTTGACCTCCCGGCCGCCGTTGTCGGCGTAGGGGTGGGCCTGGGCGTAGTCGTCCGTCTCGGCGCGGGTCGTGGTGAGGTACTCCTCGTGGGGGCGCGCGAGGAAACCACGTGCCAGCGGCGACCACGGCATGACACCGATGCCCTCACGTTCACAGAGCGGGAGCATCTCGCGCTCCTCCTCGCGGTACGCGAGGTTGTAGTGGTTCTGCATGGTGGCGAACCGCTCCAGCCCGAGCCGGTCGCTCATGTGGAGCATGTCGGCGAACTGGTGGGCCCACATCGAGGACGCGCCGAGGTAGCGGACCTTCTCGCGGCGAACGGCGTCGTCCAGCGCGCGCATCGTCTCCTCGACGGGCGTCTTGTAGTCGTAGCGGTGCGTCTGGTAGAAGTCGATGGTGTCGACGCCGAGGCGCTCGCGCGAGGCGTCGAGCTCCTGCTCGATGGACTTGCGGGAGAGCCCACCCGAGTTCGGGTCGTCGTCGTCCATCTGGAAGAAGCCCTTCGTCGCGATGACCTGCTCGTCGATGTCCTCGCCGAGCGCGTCGCCGAGGATGCGCTCGGACTCGCCCCGCGAGTACATGTTGGCGGTGTCGAAGAAGTTGATGCCGAGGTCGCGGGCGCGCTCGACGAGTTCGTGGCCGAACTCCTCGCCCCGGACCCACTCGCGCCAGTCCGAGTCGCCGAAGCTCATGCAACCGAGGCAGAGTCGCGAGACGGTGACACCGGTGTCGCCGAGGGTGGTGTATTCCATGGCGGTCGGACTCGTGGGCGCGGCAAAAATGTAGCCCGCCGATCAGACGGCCGTCCGTGTCACGACGGTGCGTTCCCGGCGCCCACCCGCGGGTCGGGCACGATGTCGACGCCGGCGAGGGCCTCGAACGCCGGAACGCCCCCGAAAGCGTAGCCGAACACCAGCAGCGCCGGAACGGCGCCCGCAGCCACGGCCCGGACGACGGTGGTGTCGTGGACGACCACCAGCCCCAGCACGAGGAGCGTGGCGCCGTAGAGCGCGGCCGCGAGCCGGATGCCGGGCACCGGCAGGGCGGCGAACACGCCCGGCGCGGCGGCGTAGGCGACCACCTGCACGGTCGCGGAGACGCCGGCACGCTCGGGGACGAACGGCCGGA
This sequence comes from Haloglomus halophilum, assembly GCF_024298885.1. Lineage (GTDB taxonomy): Archaea > Halobacteriota > Halobacteria > Halobacteriales > Haloarculaceae > Haloglomus > Haloglomus halophilum. Next base: position 3,072,418 of record NZ_CP101166.1, on the reverse strand, counting down.
GCAGGACGGTCTGGATGGCCGCGGTGAGATGCAGCAGCACCGGCGCGACGAACAGCCCCGCGACGACGAAGGTGAACACCGCCGAGAGGACCGGCCGGCCGCCGTAGACGGGGAAGAAGCCGGGCGTGAACACCCCTCGGAGCGCGACGTGGACCAGCGTGACCACGATAGCGAAGACGAGGCCGGGCGCCTGGTCACCGGGTGCGACGCCGTTCTCGAAGAACCGGCGCGGCCGCACCAGCACCTCGCCCCACGCCCGCGCGAGGCCGACAGGCCCGCGTGCGCGCCCACCCTCCGGGTTCTCGACCCAGGTTGTCACGTCCGAGGGTAGGCGCGACCGCCGTTTGAGGGTTCCGGGGTCCGGCGCGCGGACGCGGGGGACGGGGGGCGGGGCGTCATCACGAGAACCGGCAGCGGGCAGCGTCGTGGCTGATAAGTGTGCGTGTTATGCCGTGCCAACAACTACCGGCGGTAGGGCCGTTCGTTCTCCATGGCCGAGACGACCGACGGCGTCATCGAGCGTGAACTGCTGGACGAACCACACGTAGCCGGCCGTCGGGTCCCGGTCCGGGCGCTGTACACGGCGGTCGAGGAGTCGGGCGCGTCGCCGTCGGCTGTAGCCGCGCAGTTCGACATCGAACCGGCGACGGTCCACCGGGCGCTCGCGTACGCCCACGACCACCCGGAAGAGATGGCAAGCGTCCGCGCCGAGCGCGAGGCCGCCTTCGAGGCGTTCCGCGAGGAGCGCGCCGCGGCGGCCAACGGCGCGGACTGACCCGGCTCAGTCCCCGGCGCCCTTGTTCTGCACGGCCTCCGCACACCGCGGGTCCGGTTCGATGTTGGCGTACTCGACGACACGCCGACCCAGCACGTCGACGCGCTCGGCCAGCCCCTCGTCGACCAGTTCCCCGCCCTCGTACTTGCCCGAGACACGGGGGAGTCCGACCTGATGCGGGACGACCCAGGCGTTGAGCGCGCGACAGACCGACCGCAGGTGCTCCAGCGGCGTCGTCGGGAACGACCCGCCCGCCACGCAGAGTAGCCCGACGGTCGTGTCCTCGAACTCGTCGAAACCACAGTAGTCGAGCGCCGTCTTCAGCACCGAGGAGTACGACCCGTGGTAGGAGGGCGTCCCGAGGACGACCGAGTCGGCCCGCTGGACGGCGGCGGCCAACTGGGCTGCGTCGCCGGGTTCGTCCGCGTCGGCATCGTAGACAGGCAGGTCGAACTCCCGGAGGTCGAGCAGTTCGGTGGTGGCGCCGCGCCGGTCTGCCTCCCGGAGGGTACGCTCGACCGACAGGCGGGTGTAACTGTGGTCCCGGAGACTCCCGGCGATACCGACGACGTGTGGCTGCTGACTCATGACCGGGCTTACGACGGAGGTGAACTTATCTCTCAGGTGATATCGGTTTCACGAGACTCGTTGTCACCGCGCGTCCTCAATCTCCTCGATGGCGCCGGGGTTCTCGATGGACGAGAGGTCGCCCAGGTCCTCGCCGACGTGGGTGGCCTGGATGACACGCCGGACGATTTTCCCGGACTGTGTCATCGGGAAGTCGTCGACGAACAGGAGTTCGCGGGGGCGGAACGGCTTGCCCAGCTCCTCGCCGACGTGGTCGCGCAGCTCCTCGCGAAGGCCGTCGGACTCCTCGTAGCCGGACTCGAGCTGGACGAACGTCACGACCGCGGTGCCGGTCGTGTCGTCGGGGACGCCGATGGCGGCGGCGGCGTTGACGGCGTCGTGGTCGATGAGTGCGCCCTCCACCTCGGCGGGGCCGACCTTCCGGCCGGCCACGTTGAGCGCGTCGTCCGCACGGCCGTGGAGGAACCAGAAGCCGTCCTCGTCCTCCTGGGCCCAGTCGCCGTGGTCCCACATATCGTCGAATCGACTCCAGTACTCCTCGAGGTAGCGCTCGTCGCCCGACCAGAGCGATTTGGTCATCGAGGGGCACGAATCGCGCGCGACGAGGTAGCCCCGTTCGTGGCTGTCGCGGATGGACTCGCCTTTCGCGTTCACGATGTCGATATCCATCCCCAGCCCCGGCGAGCCCAGCGTACAGGGCTTGAGCGACTGACCGGGCAACGGCATCAGGAAGCAGCCGAAGATCTCCGTGCCGCCGGAGATGTTGATGATGGGGCACTCCCCGCCGCCGACGTGCTCGTGGAACCAGAGCCAGGACTCGGGGTCCCAGGGCTCGCCGGTCGAGCCGAGCAGGCGGAGGCTGGAGAGGTCGTGGTCCTCGACCCATTCGTCGCCCTTCTTGCGCAGTGCCCGGATGGCCGTCGGGGAGATGCCGAAGACGGTGAGGTCGTGCCGGTCGATCATCTCCCAGAAGCGGTCGGGTTCGGGGTGGTCGGGCGCACCCTCGTACATGAAGATGTTCCCGGCGAACGTGTGGTTCCCGATGAGGGTCCACGGGCCCATCATCCAGCCGATGTCGCTGACCCAGAAGAAGCGGTCCGAGTCCTGATGGTCGAAGCCGAAGTAGATCTCCTTCGCCGCCTGCATCTGCGCACCGGCGTGCGTGTGGACGATGCCCTTCGGCTTGCCCGTCGTCCCCGACGAGTAGAGCAGCATGCACTCGTCCGAGGCGTCGGTCTCGACCGTCTCGAACTCGTCGTCCTGCCGACCGACGGCGTCGCTCCAGAACTCGTCGCGGCCGTCGGTCATCGCCGGGTCCGAGTCCTCGAACCGTCGGTAGACGACGACGCTCCCCACGTCGGTGTCGGCCTCCTCGATGGCCTCGTCAGCGGGGTCCTTCAGACCGACCTCGCTCCCACGGCGGTAGAACCCGTCTGCGGTGAACAGCAGGTCCACCTCGGGGTCCTCGAGACGGGTGGCCGTAGCGTCCACCCCGAATCCGGAGAAGATGGGGACCGCGATGGCGCCGGCCATGAAGATGCCGTACATGATGCTGGCCACCTCCGGCACCATCGGCATGTACAGGCCCACCGTGTCGCCCTTCTCGATACCACGCTCGCGGAGGCAGTTGGCGACCTGGTTGGACTGCCGTGCGAGTTCGTGGTAGGTCGTCTCCCGGACCTCGCCGTCCTCGCCCTCCCAGGTGATGGCGACGCGGTTGCGTTCGGGGGCGTCGAGTTCGGCCCAGCGGTCCACGGTGTTGTGCGCGACGTTGATGGACCCGCCGGGGTACCACTCGGTGAACTGCGGGCCGTCGCTGTCGTCCCGGACCTCGTCGTACGCCTCGTACCACTCGACGCCGAGATGCTCCGGGAGCGCATCCCAGAACCACTCCACGTCGTCGGCCGAGGCCGCGATGAGGTCGTCGAGCGAGTCGTAGCCGTGTTCCTGTGCGAACTCGTAGGCGTTCGTCTCCTCGACGTACCCCTCGGGCGGTTCGTAGACCACCCGGTCGGTCTCCTCCAGTGTGGTGTCGGGTGCCATCGTGTCCGGTGGTGGGACCGGCCCCGACAAGAAACCTTCCGAACCGGACAACAGACAACTCGTTTAGCGTGTACCCGGCGCCGGCACCGCCGTGCCGCCGGGGACCGTGCCAGTGTGGCCCCTGCGGCCTGCACACTTTAACCATGCAGGCGTCAAGGGTCGGGCATGTACGTTCGGGACGCGCGCAACCGGGACGAGGCGTGGCTGCTGGACGGAATCGAGGCTATGGGGCTCGACGAGACCGCGTTCCGGTCACGGGACTACGTCATCGCGGTCGACGACGAGTCCGACACGCGAGCCGGGTTCGGGCGCCTGCGCTACCACCCGACCCCGAGCGACCCGGAGGTAGCCGAACTGACCAGTATCGGCGTGATGGACGGCTGGCGGAACCAGGGCGTCGGTGCCCACGTCATCGAGCGCCTCGTCGACACCGCGGAGATGGAGGGGTTCGACCGGGTGTACTCGCTGACCTCCCAGCACGAGTACCTCTCGCAGTTCGGCTTCCGCCCCGTCGAGACCGAGGACCTGCCCGACCTGCTCCGGGACCGACTCGAGGCCAAGCGCGAGGAACTCGACCCCGAGGCCATCCCGATGGCCATCGACCCCGACCGGTTCCGGATGCCCGAGGAACTGCGCGAGCGGTTCAAGCAGGCCGCCGAGGCCGTCGACGAACCCGAGGAACCGGAGGAGACCGCCGAGGACTTCGGCATCGACCCGGACGAGGCGACGTACAAGTACGACACGGGGTCGTAGCGGGGCGGCTCGTCGGTACGGTTTAGTTACCCCGGTCAGAGTGTGGGAACATGCCCTCTCGACGGCAGTTCCTGCTGAGTAGCGCAGCACTCGGCGCGGCGACCCTCCCAGGCACCGCCGCCGCCAGCCCCAGTCGCCCGACCGCCGACGTGGACGCCGCCCTGAACGCGTTCGGTTCCGGTGCCGTCAGTGGTCGCATCGCGCCCCGTTCGCTCCCGCGAATCGGTGCAGCCGCCGACCGCGTCGCGGCCGAGGCACCAGCGGTGGCCGACAACGTCGCCGGGCGACTTCCATCGACCGCCGACACGCTCGCGGCGCGTGACGGCGCACTCGGTTCGCTCGCGGACGCGCCCCTGCACGTGGAGACGGTCGCCCCGACCATCGACGGCGTCGCCACGTTCGCCGTCGGCGTCGATTTCACCACACGAGGACCCGTCGTCCGTGCGCGGGTGACGGGCTCCGAGGGCGCACCCGCCCGGGCGGAGGCGCTGGACGCGCTCGCGGCGGCCGGACTCCCGGTCGCCGCGCTGGACCCGTTCGCCGTCCGGGACGGCGACGACCTCGCGCTGTACGCCGGCGTCGCGGACCGGGACGACGAGCAACCGTTCGTCCTCGCGCTGTTACTGGTCGTCCTCGCGGCCGTCGTCGGGACGTTCGTGCTGGGGCTGGGCAGCAGTACGAGTGGCAGCAGCAGCGGGGGTGGTAGCGCGAGAGAGGTCCCACAGGTCGCGTTCTCGTTCGAGTACAGCGCCGACACCCAGCGCGTGACCATCACCCACGACGGCGGCGACAGCGTTGAGGCGAACGAACTGCAGGTGGTCTACGAGAGCGACGGGAGCAGGGCGGTCGAACGATGGCAGGACGACGACGGCAGGGTCACCGCGGGTGACTCGTTCACCACGAGCCGACCCATCGCCTCGGGCGCGACGCTCCGGGTCGTCTGGCAGAGCAGCGACGGGAACAGCGGTGCCGTGCTGGGCGAGTTCACGGCCCCGTAGGCGCGCCGACGCGATGGCTCCCGTGGCCGATGGGAGTCGGCAGCGGTCCCGACCATTCAAGCGGCCCGCCGTGGTAGGGCGGTGCATGTTCGACGAGGAGGACCTCGAGGCGATACAGGAGGGCCACGAGGAGTGGAAGGAGGAGACGTACGGCCCGACGGTCGACCGCTTCGGGGAGCGCAAGGAGACGTTCACCACCGACACCGGCGGGACCGAGGTGGACCCGCTGTACACGCCCGCCGACGTGGGCGACCTCGACTACGAGGAGGACCTGGGCAATCCCGCCGAGGAACCCTACACACGCGGCGTCTACTCCACGATGTACCGCGGGCGCCTGTGGACCATGCGCCAGTACGCCGGGATGGGGACCGCCCGGGAGACCAACGAGCGGTTCCACTACCTCATGGACGAGGGGCAGACCGGCCTCTCCATGGCGTTCGACCTGCCGACCCAGATGGGGTACGATTCGGACGCGGCGATGGCGGAGGGCGAGGTCGGCAAGTCGGGTGTCGCCATCGACTCGCTCGACGACTTCGAGACCGTCTTCGACGGCATCCCGCTCGACGAGGTTTCCACGAGCATGACCATCAACGCGCCCGCATCGGTCCTGCTCGCGATGTACATCGCCGTCGGGGACAAGCAGGGCGTGCCGCGCGAGGAACTCCGCGGGACCATCCAGAACGACGTACTGAAGGAGTACATCGCGCGGAACACCTTCATCTACCCGCCGGAGCCGTCGATGCGACTCATCACGGATATCTTCGAGTTCTGCGCCGACGAGGTGCCCAACTTCAACACCATCTCCATCTCGGGGTACCACATCCGCGAGGCCGGCTCCACGGCTGCACAGGAGATCGCCTTCACGCTCGGCGACGGTATCGAGTACGTCGAGGCCGCGGTCGAGGCCGGGCAGGACGTCGACGAGTTCGCCCCGCAGCTCTCCTTCTTCTTCGCCTCCTACAACAACATCCTCGAGGAGGTCGCGAAGTTCCGCGCCGCCCGCCGGATGTGGTACAAGATCATGGAGGAGCGCTTCGACGTCGAGAAGGACGCCTCGAAGCAACTCAAGTTCCACACCCAGACCGCCGGGTCGACACTCACCGCCCAGCAGATCGAGAACAACGTCGTCCGCGTGGCGTACCAGGCACTCGCGGCCGTGCTCGGCGGCACGCAGAGCCTCCACACGAACGGGAAGGACGAGGCGCTCTCGCTGCCGACGGAGAAGTCCGTGCGGACGGCGCTGCGCACCCAGCAGATCCTCGCCCACGAATCCGGCGCGGCCGACACCATCGACCCGCTCGCCGGGAGCTACTACGTGGAGTCGCTGACGGACGAACTCGAGCAGGAGGCGTTCGCCATCCTCGACGAGGTCGACGAGCGTGGCGGCATGCGCCAAGCCGTCGAGGCCGGCTGGGTCCAGCGGCAGATCCAGGACACGGCCTTCGAGCGCCAGCGCGAGATCGAGGCCGGCGAGCGGACCATCGTCGGCGTCAACGACTACCGGGTCGAGGACGAGGAGAAATCCGAGGACATCGAGCAGGTCTCCGAGGAGGACCAGCAGCGCCAGCGCGAGAACGTCCAGCAGCTCCGTGACGACCGCGACGACGCGGCCGTCGAGGACGCGCTCGACGACCTCCGGGCGGCCTGCGAGGGCGACGAGAACGTGATGCCCTACATCGTCTCGGCGGTGAAGGCATACGCGACGACGGGCGAGATCTGCGACGCGATGCGCGATGTCTTCGGGGAGTACCGGGGCGCGACGGTCTGACGGTTCCCGGACCGCCGGTGTCGCCGACGGTAGGGATTAGTGGCCACCCCCGGAACGGCCGGTATGCATATCGACCACGCCGGTATCGCGACCGACGACGCGGCCGGGCTCGCCGACCTGTACGCCGACCTCCTCGACTGTGAACACGTCCACAGCGAGACGTTCGACGGGATGGATGTCCACTTCCTCGACTGCGGGAACGGCTACCTCGAACTGCTGGAACCGCTGGAAGAGGAGGGTGCCATCGCGCGCTATCTCGAGAACAACGGCCCCGGCATCCAGCACCTCGCATTCGGGACCGACGACGCCGCGGACGCGCTGGACCGCGCGCGCGGCCTGGGCATCGAGTGTATCGACGAGGAACCACGCCCGGGGGCGTGGGGCCACGAGGTCGCCTTCCTCCACCCGCGGGATACGGGCGGCGTGCTGGTGGAGTTCGTCGAGCACTGAGCCGGGCTACAGCACGCTGTCGGCCGACAGGGTCCGAGCCTCGGGCACACCGTCCGCGGTCCGGTCGGGCCCGAGGACGGCACAGTCGCCCGATACCTCCTCGTCGGGGAGCAGTATCTCGCCGCCGGCCAGCAGCGGTGCCGCGGTGCCGGCCGCGACGACCCCCGGGTGCGTCAGCGGCCCCCGGACGGCGACCGTGTCGTCCGCATCGAGACCCAGCGCCTCGACTGCCTCGCGGGCCGCGTCCATGACGGCGCCGTGGCTCACGGTCCGCCCCTTGACGGCCAACAGGGCCGTTTCGGGACGGACGATATCGGGCGGCGCGGTCGGGTTCTCGCTCCAGACCTCCCGCTCGAAGTAAGCGTACGAGGGGTCGGCCGGTTCCTCACCGTACGCGACGTAGCGGGTCCCGGGGGGGTAGTCGTAGTCGTCGACCCGCGCCGTCGGCACGACCAGAGCCTTCAGCGACCCCTGCTCGCCAGTCAGCGGCGGGGCGAACTGCACGGTCGCGCCGAGCATCGACGCTCCGAGCAGCGTCAGCACGGACTCCGGAACCGGGTCCGCCGCGAGCCCGACGGTGGCGCCCTCGCGGACGCCCTCGTTCCGGAGGTAGTTGCCGACCTTCCAGGATGTGGTGCAGCAGCGCCGCCAGTCGTACGCCCGCCCGGACGAGGGATGCCGGAGCGCGGGCCTGTCACTCCGGCGCTCGCGGGCCACGCAGTCCCCGAGAACGGCGTACTCGTCGGTCATGCAGCAGGCTACGAACGGCCGGGCGAAAAGACGTGCGACGGCGGCGATGTGTCGCGTCGCTAGCGAACAGGCGGCACCGCTCCCGCGCGCCGGACCGTGGTGCCGCGCTGGCGGAACCGACCGAGGAGTGGCGTTCTCCCCGCTCGAGCCGGCGGCCCGGCGATAGCTCGTCAGGTCACGGGGGCGCTGGTCGCGGGTTCGTACTTGAATCTACGTGCCGAAGATATAAACACCAAATCAACGACCTGTTTGGCTAATATCGATACTTCATCAGAAATATGCGATCATATGAGGAAAATACCGAGGAGACTGACAATCAATAGGTTGCATCCGCGCGAGCAGGGCGGGGTTCAGTCCCGCTTGCAGTCGGACGCAGTCCGACGACGCAGCGAGCGCGGTTCACCGCTCCGAGCGGCCGGAGGCCGCGAGGAGCGGCTTTTTGGTGCAGATTTTTTCGAGGGGGGTCGCCGACGGCGACCCCTCGAAAAAAGGTGCGTTAGAAGAAAACGGTCCCGTGGTGTCGCGGCCGTTCCTCGCGGCGCTTGTTGCCACAGTAGGTGTCGAGTCGTCGTTCGAGCTGCTTGCGGAGGTCCCCGGCCGGGAGGAGTTCGTCGACCTCCATCTGACTGGCCTGCGCGCGGATATCGATGTACTTGTCGAACTCCTCCTTGGCCGATTCGATGAAGGCGTCCTTCGCGTCGCCCTCCATATCCTCGATGGTGTCGGCGAACAGGGCGTTGACAGCCGCATCGGGTCCCATGACACTGATCTCGGCCGACGGGAGCGCGAGGGTGGCGTCCGGTCCGAAGGAGGGGCCGGCCATCGCGTAGATACCCGCGCCGTACGCCTTCCGCGTGATGACGCAGAACTTCGGGACCTGCGCGTTGGAGGTGGCGTAGATGAACTTCCGGCCCTTCCGGAGGACGCCCTCCTTCTCGACCGCCGAGCCGATCATGAAGCCGGGCGTGTCACAGAGGTAGATGAGCGGGATGTTGTAGGCGTCGCAGGTCCAGACGAAGCCCGCGCCCTTGTCGGCCGAATCGGGGAAGATGGCGCCGGAGACGTGGTTGGGCTGGTTGGCGACGATACCGACCGTGCGGCCGTCGATGCGGCCGAGACCCGTGACCAGTTCCGGACGGAAGTCGGGTTTGAGTTCGAGGAAGGAATCGCGGTCGACGACACGGTCGATGACATCGTGGACGTTGTAGGCCTTGTTCGGCTCGTCCGGGATGACCTGGTCGAGTCCCTTCGGGTTCTTCTTGGGCGGCTGGCCGGGCACCCGCGGGGGCTGCTCGGCGTAGTTCTGCGGGATGAGTCCGAGGACGTCCTTGACCTTCTCGGCGGCCGTCTCCTCGTCGGGGACGACGATGTCGCAGGAGCCGGAGTGCTGGGCGTGCAGGTGGGGCCCGCCGAGTTCCTGCATCCCGGAGACGTTCTCGCCGGTCATCGCGCGGACGATGCGCGGCGAGGCGATAGCCATCCCGGAGATGTCCTCGACCATGATGAGGTAGTCACAGAAGACCGGAGTGTAGGCCGACCCCGCCACGTCCGGGCCGTAGAGGACGCCGATCTGCGGGATCTGCCCGGACATGATGCACTGGTTGTAGAACATCTTGCCGCCCCGGTAGCGGTCCATGTGGGTGTCGCCGGGCTCGCGCTCGTCGGCGTTGAGTCGGGCGCCCGTCGAGTCGACCAGCCGGAGCATCGGGATGTTCAGGTCCATCGCGCGCTCCTGGATGCGGATGACCTTCTCGACGCCCATCTGCCCGAGCGACCCGGCCTTGACGGTGTAGTCGTTGGCCGTGAACGCGACCTTCCGGCCGTCGATGGTGCCGATGCCGGTGAGGAGGCCGTCACCGGGCAGGTCGTCGTCGTCCGTGTGGCGCGCGAAGGTGCCGTCCTCGTACTCGATACGGTCGAAGATCATCTCCAGACGGTCCCGGACGAACACCTTGCCCAGTTCGTCGATCTTGTCGAAGCCGCGGTCCGGGCCGCCGGACATGATGGCCTCGATCTCCTCGCGGATGCGCTCCTCGCGCTCGGTGACGACGGCCGCCTCCTCGTCCCAGTTCTCGCCCGCGGCTGCCAGGTCGCCCCCGCCGCGGTCCCGCAGTTCGACGGGGACCCCGAGATGCTCGGAGACGGCCGTCGCGATGGCCTGTGCGATCTCCTCGTCCGTCTCGTCGTCGATGGTTATCTCCATGGGTGGATACGTCGGGCAACTGTACGCGAGTTCAAAGTTGCACCGATTCGTGTGAACAGCTACCCCCCGCGCCGGCAAATAGGTACTGGTGGGGGCGGGTTCTCGGGGGCCGACCCCCGCTGTCGGGAGCGGCCGGGATATGAACAGGGCGGCGGTTGCCGGTGTTCGGCGGGTATAGGCACTTAAATCGATAGTATTACCCGGGGAAAGAGTTAGGGCCCCATGCTAGCCTGTGAAACTATGGCATTCTCCACGCGGCCGAGCCTGCGACCCGAATCGTACCGGTGGGGTGTCCTCGGGGTCGCCTTCCTCGTCCACGCCACCTGTATCGCACTCATCTGGCAGGCCGTCCCGCCGCTGAAGAAGGCGATGGCGCCCACGCTCGGAACGGAGTGGGGCGCGGTCGTCGTCGTGTACGCCGCCTTCAGTTTCGGGATGATGCTGACCCAGTTGCCCGGCGGCACGCTGGGCGACAAGTATCCGCTCCGGTACGTAGTCGGGGCCGGGGCCGTCTTCGCCGGCGTCGCCACGGCCATCCGCGCGCTCGCCCCGACGCTGACCGGGCAGATCGTCCTGAGTCTCGTCGCCACCGTCGGGATGGGCCTGGTCAACCCGAACCTCATCAAGATCGTGACGGAGTGGTTCCCACCCGAGCAGCTCGGGCTCGGGCAGGGGATCCTCATGTCGGGCAACACGCTCGCCTCCGGCCTCGCGTTCTCGCTGTCGGCCGGCGTCATCCTCGGCGCGGTCGGGTCGTGGCAGTACGTCTTCGTCCTCTACGGCGGCCTCACGGTCGTCGCCGGCGTTCTCTGGTTGCTCACGGTTCGCTCACCGCGCGACACCGAACGCCCCACGAATCCCGAGACGGGGCTGCCGTTCCAGACCGACAGCGGTGTGCCCCTGCGCGAGTCGCTGGGGGCCGTGGCGCGCTCGCCCTCGACGCCGTGGGTCGTGCTCCTCTCTATCCTCTCGTTCTGGGCCATCATCGGCTCGCTCTCGGTCCTCCCGGAGTTCGCCGACGCGATGCCGTACGCCGTGCCCGAACTCATCCTCGGGACGCCGCTGTTCCTCGCGACGCTGGGTGCGCTCACGCTCCCGGTGCTGTCGGACCGCTTCGGCCGCGGCCCGGTCCTCCGGGTCGCCGTCGTCGGCCTCGCGACGGGCATCCTGCTCACCGGCTTCGCGCCGTCGCTCCCCGTCTTCGTCCTCGGGATGGTCGTGGCCGGCCTGTTCGGCGGCGGCCTCAACGCGATGTTCTACCTCCTCCCCGGCGCGCTCGCCGACATCGACAACGCCCACGTCGGGACGATGGCCGGCGTCATCCTCTCGCTCGGACAGATCGGCGCCACCGTCGCCTCCGTCCTCGGCGCGCAGGTGCTCGAGAACGCGGACTTCATTCCCGGCATCCCCGCGGTCGCCGAGTCCGCGATGACGGTCGCCATCCCGGTCCTGCTGGGGCTGCTGTGCGTGGGTCGCCTCCGGCTGCAGGAGGCCGTACTGGACGAGGACGGCACCGACGCGGCCGTCGACGAGGACGCCGCCGTCGAGGGGTAGGCGGCACCGCGTCCCGGCCCTGCTTCTATCCGGCACGTCGCGCCGCTCGTCAGTCGACCGGGCGCGCGCTGGCGGCTGTGCCGCAGGCCAGCCGCCGCCAGCGCGCGAGGGCCGAGGAGCGCAGTGGAGGGAGCGTAGCGACCGAAGCGAGCACCGCAGGCGGTTGGGGAGGCGTGAGGTCGACAGCTGCCGACTGACGGATACGCGGCCCTAGTGGACTCGAAGGTGAGCCGAGCGAAGCGAGGCGAACGCCGAAAGACGAAGTCTTTCGGAAGGCGAGCGCGCTCCGGGAAGCACGCCGACGCAAGCACCGAGTGAGTGAACGAAGTGAGCGACCGAGGCGCGCAGCGAGGCGCGCGACCGGAGCGTGTGAGGGCTTCGTAGCCGGTTACGTAGTCGCAGTCGGTGTCGACGAGCACCACGCGCGCATAACGGCTATATCCAGATTTGAGATATTAAATCAGTCTCTCGGCCTAAAAAGACCCAATTATGGAATTGAACCCGCATTACTCGTGCGCAGCGTCCCACTCGTCCGGTTTCTTGTAGTTCGCACACACGTTACACTGCACCCGACCCATCGAGTCCATCGCGTTGTCGAACGTCTCGCAGTTGGTGCAGTAGTAGCCCCACCGCTCCTCGCGTGCCGGCGAGGCGTACGCGACGAGGAACGGCCCCTTCTGTCCGCGTTCGGCCTCGTCGAGCGCGACGTACAGCGGCCCGTCCGGCCCCTCGTGTTCCTCCAGTCGGTCGTCGGGCGCCGGTTCGAGGTCCGGGGCCGCATCCCCCTCAGCGTCAGCGTCGGCGTCGGCATCGGTCATATGCCCCGGTAGCGGACTCGGCGGCTAAAGCCTTCCCACGCGGGGAGCGTGCGGGCCGTGTGCCCTGCGAGCCGAAGCCGTCAAACGCACCGGGCGCCTCGCTTCGTCCGACGAGACGACGATGACAGGTCCCCGGCTCCTCCACTACTCCGACATCGAGAACGCCTACGACACGCCCGAGCGCATCGGGCGGCTGGCGGGCACCCTGCGCGAGCGCCGCGCCGCTGATCCCGAGCGCGCGCTGGTCTGTGGAACCGGCGACAACATCGCACCCGGCGTGCTGGCGCTGACCACGAGGGGTGCGCAGGCGCTGGACTTCTTCGAGGCCGTCGGGACCGACGTGGAGACGTTCGGCAACCACGATTTCGATTTCGGCCCCGAGCGTACGCGGGAGCTCGTCGCCGAATCGCCACAGCAGTGGGTGACCGCCAACGTCGAGGAGGCCGGCTCGCGCTTCGCCGCCGAGCACACCCTCCCGTGGACCGTCCGGGAGGCCGGCGGCGCGACCGTGGGCTTCGTCGGCGTCACGAGCGCCCTGACGGCCTCCATCAACCCGGAGGCGAAGGACCTCGGCTTCACCGAACCCGTCCGCGCCGCCCGCGAGGCCATCGCCGACCTCCGGGCCGAGCGCGCCCCCGACTACGTGGTCGCGCTATCACACCTCGGCCGGGACGACGAGCGCATCGCCGCCGAGACCAACGTCGACGTGGTTCTGGGGGGCCACCTCCACGCCGAGACCGTCGAGCGCTTCGACGACACGATCCTCACGCGACCGGGCGTCAACGGCGCGGTCTGCTTCGAGGTGCTGCCCGAGACGGGCGAGGTCCGGCGCCACGCCGTCGACGACGGGCCGCTCCATGCCGACCTCGCCGACAATCTCCGCGAACGGATGGCCGCGGCCGGCCTCGATGAGGTGGTCGCGCACGTCGCCGACCCCGTCGAACGGACGGAGGCCGCCTGCTTCCACGGGGAGTCGCGTATCGGCAACTTCGTCGCCGACGCGTACCTCTGGGCCGGGAACCGCGCCGTCGAGGACGGCGTCGACCTCGCGCTCCAGAACAGCGGCGGCGTCCGCTCGGGCCCACCACTGGCGGGCGATGTGACGGTCGGTGACCTCGTCAGTGTCGTCCCGTTCGAGGAGCCCGCGGTCGTGCTCGAACTCGACGGGGCCGCACTCCGGGCGGTGCTGGCCGAATCCGGCGGCTCCGATGTGGGCTTTGGCGCGCCCGACTGGTGGCACGGCCACGTCGCGGGCGCCGAGCTCGTCTACGACTACGCCGGCCACGACCTCGTCGACGCGCACGTCGGCGGCGACCCCATCGACGACGACCGGACGTACCGGCTCGTGACGGCGGCCTACCTGCTCCACACCGCCGACGAGTTCCCGACCCTGACCGGGCTGGAGCGCGTCGCGACGCTGGACACGCAGTACCAGCTCCTCGTCGACTACGCCCGGGCGTGCGGCATCGACCCGACCATCGAGGGCCGGGTCGAACGGCGGGGACTGTGACGGCGCTCCCGAACGGAAAGGTTCAGGCGATACCCCACCGCAGTCCAGCACGATGACGCTCGTCGTGGTGCCGGTGCGCTATCCGCTGACGGACCACTCGAAGGCGACGCTCGCCCGCGCCATCGAGGTGGCCGAGGAGCACGACGCCGAGCTGACGGTCCTCCACGTCAACCTCTACCAGGACAGCGGCCGGGTGAGCCGGACGGAGCTGAAGCGGGCGGTCCGCCGCGCGTTCGGCGATCTCCCGGATGTCCGCTTCGTCGTCCGGTCCGGGTTCCTCGTCGAGGAGACCATCCTCGAGGAGGTGGCCGCCGAACGCGCGGACTTCGTCGTCATCGGGCAGAAGCAGGCCGGGCGCTGGCGGCGGATGCTCCGCAGCCTCGTCGACGACCCGGACATCGAGACCTACCTCCGCGAGAAGCTCGACTGCACCGTCGTCACCGCGACCGCGACGAACTGACCTACTCCTCCCGGCTCCCGCCACCGTCGGCGGAATCGGACTCCTCCGGCCGCGACTCCACGCGACCCCGCGGCTGCTCGCCCTCGGCGTCGTGCTCGATGGCAGCTCCCCGGAGGTCGCCCGGCGCACCGTTCCCGTTCGCGTCGGCATCGGCCGACCGTGTCGCGACCCGCATCTCGCCGCTCGTGTCGTCGAAGACCAGATGCGAGTGCGGGTAGGCGATCTCCACGTCGGCGTCCGCCAGCCGCTCCCAGACCTGCGTCTGCACGTTCGAGCGCAGCGTCAGCAGCTTGTACGGCTCGGTCGCCCAGTAGCGCAGGCGCAGGTTGACGCCGTGGTCCGCGAAGTTCTCGATGTAACAGGTCGGGCCCGCCGGATACCGGGCGCTCCCGATACGGATGTCCGGCCCTCCCTCGACGACCTTGTCGACCTGCCGGGCCGACTCCTCGATGAGGTCGCGGGCCGCCTGGATGTCTGACTCGTAGGTGACCAGGATATCCAGCGAGAGCCGGGTCCGGGAGTCCTCCGCCGAGAAGTTCACCACATCCCGCTCGCGGATGTTGCCGTTCGGGATGATGAGGAAGGTGTTGTCCAGCGTGAACACCTTCGTGTACCGCAGCGTGACATCCTCGACGAAGGCGTACACGTCCGTCTCGGGGAGATGGATCATGTCGCCGATCTCGTAGGGCTGCTCGCTGAGGACGAACAGACCGTTGACGACGCTCCCGATGATGGGCGCGAGGACGAACCCGGCCACCGCAGAGAAGACGGTCACCGACAGCGCGAGGTTGCCGATAGGGACCTGCAGGATACGCAGCGCGATGAGGATACCGAGCAGGATGACCGCGCCCTGGATGCCCCGCAGCACCGTCCGGGTGAGCGACGGCCGGCGGAACCGGCGGGCGATTCGCCGACCGAGCAGCTGCTGGACGACCGTCGAGGCGTAGTAGAAGACCACCAGGACCACCAGCGCGGCGATGAGCCGGGCGAGCGGGTCCGGGAACCACGGCGGGAGCAGCTGGAGCCCATCGTTGATGGCCTGGTTACCAGCCTGCAACAACCCCCAGCCGCCTGTCATGGCCACGACGACACCGGGACCGGGCAAGAGGGTTTCGACGACGGACAGGAGCGCGACCGGACGACCGGGGCGCTCGACGCTCCGGTCGAGGGGCCGGGGACCCCCCGACGCCCTCCGGTTGCCGCAGTCATATACGTCCGCTCCCCCTGCGTACTGACATGAGTGCACAGTCGCGCGTGGGACCGCCGTCGCTCCCGCGCGACCGCCTCGAGAACGACGGCTGGTCGCTCGTCGAGGACGAGGTCGAGGTCCTGTTCAGCCTGTCGGCGGCACGAGTGGAGGGCCACACGCAGGTGTTCGAGGACGCCGCCCTCCGGGCCGCAGTCCGGGAGGCGACCGGCGTCGACCACATGTGGCGGTTCTTCTTCGCGACACGGGTGTCGTTCACGCCGTCGCTCGCTCCGGGTATCGCGCCGCTCATCAAGTCGCGTGTCACCAGCGAGGCCCGGTCCTCGTTCGCCGATGACCTGCTGGACCGTGGCTTCGAGAAGGTCGCGAAGGGCGAGCGGAAACGGGCCCGGGTCCGGAGCGGCGCCCGAGCGGAGTTCACGCCGTTCAAGGCCCGCTTCGAACTCCCCAACGGCCGGATACTGGACATGGAGGGGTTCCTCGCGGTCTGGTTCGACGACGGCTTCGTCATCGCGGGCGGCGCCTACCCCGCGGACCTCGACGCAGTGCTCGACGAGGACCGCGGCGTCGAGGCGGATGCCGACGCCTACCGGGAGGAGCTACTGGACCTCATCCGGTCGGTCGGCACCTGAGGGGCCTGGCCGGGGGTAGAGCACCAGGGGCGGCCTCAGAGCCCGAGGCCGGCGAAGAGGAGTTCTCGCGGTGCGACCGAGACGTGCTCGTAGCCGAGATGCTTCAGCGGGCCGTCGGCCTCGGCCCCCAGCGTGGCGACCTCGCGCGAGTCGATGCGTGCGATGGCCGTCAGGTCCGCCGCCGCGAGCGTCGCGGGGAGCGACCCGCTTGCACCCGGCCCGGACCCGCCGGCGCTTCCGTGAGCCGAGCGGAGCACGTCGACAGCGACACGGAGCGACGGGAAATCGACGAACACACGGTCCGTGTACGCCTCGACCGACAGTTCGTGACCGTCGACCCGGACCGTGAGGTCCGCACTCACGTCGAGGCCGAGTGGCATCTCCGCGACGCGTCTGATGGCCTGCACCAGCGACGCCGCGTCACCAGCGTCACTCACGTTCCCGCGTCGAGACCCGCAGGGTCCCGTCGATGCGCCAGTGGGCGTGTTCCGCGTCCGGACCCGTCCGGTTCGGGACGGCGATCTCCATGTCGTCGAACTCGTAGGTGATCTCCGCGCCGCGCCCGGTCAGCCGGTCGTAGATGGTGATCGCCAGCTCCGGCCACGTCGTGGTCTCCTCGGTCTCGGGGACGGCCTCGCTCATACCACCGAGTAGGGCCGTCCCGGCCTTATACCCGGTGGCAGGGGCGAACCGCACACCCGGTCGGAGGACGGCCCGTCGGCACCCTCAATCGCCGTCGGTCGTCTCCGTCGAGTCGTCCACGAGGTTCGGCGCGTCGGGCGCCCGCGCGACCGTCAGGAACCCCGTGTGGCCGACGGGCGCGGTGTCCGGACGCGACCCGCGCTCGCCATAGCTGAACTCCCGCTGGATGGTCTCGTGAGTCGTCACGTCGACCAGCCCGGCCTCCTCCGCGGCGAGGGCAGCCTCGCGCGAGCCCTCGACGAACGGCACGTACATCGCGAGATAGCCGCCGGGAACGAGTAGCTCGTCGGCACGCGCCGCGACCGTCGGCGCGTCGGCAGTATCGAGTGTGATGACATCGAACCCCCGAGCCGGGGCCACGTCGTCGCTCCCGTCGACCAGCGCGTCGAGGTCGTCGGTCACGTCGCCGGTCCGAACCTCGACGGCGTCGGCGATGCCGGCCATCGCCATGTTCTCGCGCGCGACATCGGCGAACTCGGGGTCCTGTTCGTACGTGAGCACCTCGGCCCCGGTCCGCGCGAGATACGCCGCCAGGACCCCCGTCCCGGTGCCAGCGTCGAGGACACGGTCGCCGGTGCTGGCCCCCGTCTCACCGAGGACGAGGCCGATGTCACGGGGCACCATCGGCGCGCCCGTCCGCTCGAAGTGGTGGAACAGGTCCGGCCCGCGCAGGCGCCGGACGACGAACGCCGTCTCGAGATGTGTCTCGACGGTGTCGCCCGGCTGGACGTCCTCCGGGACGCGGAGGATACCGAGGTCGGTCTCCATCCGTTCCCCCGGCTGGAGCAGGTACTCGCGGTTCTCGCGGACGAGCAGGACCGGGGACCGGGCGGCCTCGGTGGCGTCGGCGGCATCGGCATCGCCGGCGCCGTCCGCCTCGGTGGCGTCGGCTCCGGTCGTCGGCGGGTCCGCCGTCGGGTCGGTGTCGTTCACTCCAGCTTCTCGACGGCGGCCGCGAGGTCACCGTCCGTCGCTTCGAGCGCCTCGCGGGCGTCGGCCTCGCTCGCACCCGTCCGCGCGGCGACGATCTCCACGTCGGAATCCGGAATCGCCGTGCCGCCGGCATCGTCCCCGCCGGCGTCAGCGTCCCCGGTATCGGCCTCGGCGGCGTCGCTCGCGACGGCGGCCGCGGCACCACCCTCCCCGCGCGGGCGGGACTCCGGCGAGCCGACGACCTGGTAGGTGGCCTGGCCCTGGGCGTCCATCTTCTGGACCTGCGCGTCGGTGAACACGAGGTCCTCGTCCTGGGTCCGGATGATGACCTCCTCGGCGTCGAGTTCCTCGAGGTCGATACCCATCTGCTCCATCATCTGCTTCATCTTGCGGGGGTTGAGCCCGCCGCCTCCTCCGAACATACGAGTGGGGAGCATCCCTGCCATCAAAAGCGTACTGTCGTGAAGACGGGTTCGGCCGGCCCACCAGCCACCACCGGCTCGTACGAACGACGGGCCCACAACCCGTCGTGCGGGTGCACCCCGCCCCTCTCACGTCGAGACCCCGCTGGCACCACCACCAGTGACACCGGCACTGGGTCAGCCTCTGACCCCGTCCATCTCTTGTATGGCATAGGATAATGCCGTTTCGAGCGTTTTCACCGCGTGATAACGGTAGAGTACACTGGCAACACACCACATGAAGTACGGGCGTTCGGTTCGAACTGTCGCTACTCATCGTTTCTGCGCAGAATAGGATAGAAACCGCCGAGACAATCGAGGAACCGCCGTCAGTAGAACTCGCGGACGAGGTCCATCGCGTCGTCGGGAGCCCCGTCCGGGATGTCGGCCATCGACTCGGTGATGCCCTCGCGCTCCTCGAAGCCGACGGAGCTCTCGTCCTGGTAGATGACGCCCTGGTACTCCTTGTCCGCGTCGAGGATCTTCTCCTTGGCGTCGTCGTAGTCCGTCGGGTCGTGGTCCGTGTCCTCGAGGTCGACGATGGTGTCGCGGAAGTAGTCGTACGTGTCGACGTCGTTGAACGTCACGCACGGGCTGTAGACGTTGACGAAGCCGAAGCCGTCGTGCTCGATGGCCTGCTGGACGATCTCGGCGTGGCGCTGGGCGTCCGAGGAGAACGACTGCGCGATGAACGTCCCACCGGCCGACAGCGCGAGCGCGAGCGGGTTGACCGGCTGCTGCTTGGTGCCCTCCGGGGACGTGGAGGTCTCGAAGTCCTCGCGCGAGGTCGGCGAGAACTGACCCTTCGTCAGCCCGTAGATGCGGTTGTCCATCACGATGTAGGACATGTCGACGTTCCGGCGGACGGCGTGGACGAAGTGGCCGGCCCCGATGGAGTAGCCGTCGCCGTCGCCGCCGGCGACCATCACTTCGAGGTTGGGGTTGGCCATCTTCACGCCGATGCCGACCGGGAGCGCGCGCCCGTGTACGCCGTGCAGCGCGTACGAGTGCATGTACGTCCCGATCTTGCCGGAACAGCCGATGCCGGCGACCACGAACGTGTTGTCCGGGTCGTTGCCGGTGTTCGCCAGCGCCTTCATCATCCCGTTCATGGTGCCGAAGTCGCCGCAACCGGGGCACCAGGTGGGCTGTGCGTCGGACTTGAAGTCGGTGAATCTGATATCGGAGCTCATTCTGCTTCCACCTCGGCGGTCTCGCCCGCCAGTTCCTGCTTCACCCGCTCTGCGAGTTCGTCGGCCTTGAACCGCACGCCGGTGTACTTGTTGATGCGCTTGACCCGCTCGAGGGCGTCGTGTTCGAGCACGTCCGCCCACTGGCCGGTCGCGTTACACTCCACGACGATGACCTCGTCCGCGTCGCGGATGTCCTCGGCGAGATCCTCGCGCGGGAAGATGTAGGGACAGGAGAGGAAGCGTACGTCGACGCCCTCGTCCTCGAGGATGTCGATGGCCTCCAGCATGGCGCCCTCGTTGGAGCCCCAGGAGATGACGAGGCTGTCCGAGTCGGGGTCGCCGAACTCGCGGGGCGACCAGTCCTCGCGCTCGAGGGCCGTCTCGACCTTCCGCTGGCGCTTGTCCACCTGCTCGACGCGGATCTCCTCCTCCTCGGTCCGGCGCCCGAGCTCGTCGTGCTCCAGCCCGGTCGTCATGTGGGCGCCGCCCTCGACACCTGGGAAGGTGCGGGGCGAGACGCCGTCGTCCGTCGCGGCATGAGGCGTGAACTGGTCCTTCTCGTTGGTCCACTCCTCGACGTCGTCCTCGCCGACGACGCGCCCGCGCTCAATCTCGACGGCGTCCATGTCGAACTGCTCGGGCTCGTAGGTCTGCTCGGTGACCGCCATCGCGAGGTCGCTCACCAGGAAGACCGGCGTCTGGTACTTCTCGGCGAGGTTGAACGCCTCGATGGTCTTGTGGAAGCACTCCGCGACCGTGGTCGGCGCCAGCACGAACCGCGGAATCTCCCCGTGCCCGCCGTACAGGGTCATGTTCAGGTCGCCCTGCTCCTGCTTCGTCGGCATCCCCGTCGAGGGACCCGAGCGCATCACGTCACAGATGACCAGCGGCGTCTCGGTCTGGGCGATGAGGCCGAACGTCTCGGTCATCAGGTCGATACCCGGCCCGGACGTGGCGGTCATCGACCGTGCGCCAGCGCGGGCCGCACCCAGCGCCATGTTGATGGCCGACAGCTCGTCCTCGGCCTGCACCACCTTCCCGCCGTAGCGGTCCACGCGTCCGGTGAGGTACTCCATCACGTCCGTCGCGGGCGTGATGGGATAGCCCGAATAGAACCGGCAGCCGGCGGCGATGGCGCCCATCCCGATGGCCTCGTCGCCGTTCAGCAGGACGTAGTCGTTGTCGGTCGTCTCCAGCGCGTAGTCGATGGGCAGCTCGTACTCGTCCTGGACGTACTCCTGGCCCAGGCGGGCGGCTTCCTTGTTCGTGTCGACGATGGCCGAGCCCTTGTCGCTGAAGCGCTTCTCCAGGGCCTCGTCGAGGTTCTCGATGGGGAAGCCCGCGACCTCGCAGGCCGCTCCCAGCGCGACGATGTTGCGGACGATGGCCCCACCAGCCTCCTCCGCGAGTCGTTTCAGGGGCACGTCGAGGCCGGTCATCTCGCCCGGCGCTTCGAAGTCCTTCATCATCGTGCGCTCGCCGTCGAAGATGATGACCGAGTCGTCGTGGAGTTCGTCCATGTTCTCATCGACCGTCCGCTCGGTGAGCGCGATGAGGATGTCGAGTCGGTCGACGACGCTCTCGACACGGTCGACGGCGGTCCGGACCTTGTACGCGGTGTACCCGCCCCGGATCCTGGACGCGAAGTCCTTCGAGGTGAAGACGTGTCGACCCGCCCGGGAGAGTGCCTGTGCGAAGATCTTCCCGGTGGAGTCGATCCCATCGCCGGCTTCGCCGCCGATGGCCCAGTTCAGGTCGTCTGGCATAACTATGACCCGGTTCCGGTGGACGCACGTTAAGCCTTCTGAATATTGCCGTAACCACCGGCTTCGGGGCTATCGGTCCGCCAGCACGCCGGAACGGTCCGGCTGCCGGGCGCCCTCGCCACGAGGGGGGCCAGCACCGGCGCCCTCGCCACGAGGATGACGGCCCCGACCGCCGTGAGAGCGAACGGGAAACGAAAGGTCGTTGCCGGTGCCGCACCGAGCATCGCCATGGACGAAACCGAGCTTCGTGTCGTCGCCGTTCGCGAGTGCGGCCCGGACACGGTCGCCATCGAGTTCGAGACGCCGCCCGAACTGGACGCCCAGCCGGGGCAGTTCGTGAAACTCACCGCCGAGGTCGAGGGCGACGCCGTCTCCCGGTTCTACACCATCTCCTCACCCGATGTCGAGGGGACGTTCGAGATCACGGTCGGCTACGACCCCGACGAAGGCGGCCCGTTCAGCGAGTACCTGCTCGCCCTGGCGGCCGACGACCGCGTGCTGATGGCCGGACCGTTCGGGAGCGACTTCTACGAGAACGAGGCGCGCGCGGTCGTGCTCGCCGGCGGCCCCGGTATCGGCCCCGCGGTGGGAATCGCCGAGCGCGCGCTGGCCGAGGGCAACGAGGCCGCCGTCGTCTACCGTGACGACGCACCGGTTCACGAGGAGCGCCTCGCCGCGCTCGCGGCCGCTGGCGCGGCGGTGTACGTACTCGGCGCCGACGAGCCGCTGACCGACGCCGTCAGCGCCGTCGTCACGGGCGAGCCGGGCGAGCAGCTGTTCGTCTACGGCTTCGAGACGTTCCTCGACGCCGCCACCGACGCGATGGCCGCTGTCGGCGCCGCGCCCGACGACGCCAAGGTGGAGAACTTCGGGTGACCGAACGGAACGGTCCGGAGGTCGGGTAGACGGCCCGAACGGCCGGAGAGGTTATAAATCACCGATAGTAACCACCAGTGTCTTTAAGCGACTCCTGTACCGCATGCCAGTAGAGACGACCGTAGCGCATGACAGGACACAACGACAACCCGTCGGGGACGCCCGGTGGGGACGATAACGGGGACGACGGAGACGGGGGTGAGTTCGAGTTCGGCAATGCGCCGGAGTCGAACCCACCACCAGGCACAGGCGGGCCGACCGACCACGATGGCCTGGCCGGCGACGGTGGTGAGCCGGTCGGAGCCGGTCCGAGTGGTGGGTCCGGCGGGAACGGGTTCGACTTCAACCAGTGGATGCAGAACGTCGACCCGCGAGAGAGCCCGGGGGCGGGCGAAGGGGAGGACGGTGCTCCCGACCCCATCTACCGACCCTCGGAGCTTCCATCCAGCGTCGGGCTCGGCGGCGAGGGACCGCGTGTCGTCACCTTCGGGCGCGACCGGGCGGAGCTCCCGTCCGGCCCGAAGGCCATCCCGCTGCTCGTCATCGGATTCATCGGTGCCATCGTCGTCGAGGCGCTGAGCCGCGTCATCGGCGCCATCCCCGGCACCTCGAGCAGTTCGGGAAGCACGACCACGACGGACCCACAGCACGCCGACGCCGCGGAGTCGTTCGAGTTCGAGAACGGTGGCTTCGACTTCGATGGCTGGCTCGGCGCCGAGTCGCTCGACACCGCAGAGACGGAGACGGTCGCGGAGACCGGAGCCGCCACGGAGACCGCAACGGCCGGCGCCACGGCAGCCGCCGGGACCTTCGAGTTCGAGAACGGTGGCTTCGACTTCGATGGCTGGCTCGCGGTCGGTGACAACGAGTTCACCGCCCCCGAACCCGAACCGGCGCCGGCCGCCGAGGCCGAGCCCGCTGGTGCGGCAGCGACGGGCGCTGCGGCCGGCGCAACCGCCGGTGCCGCGGAGAGCGCGGCCGCGAGCGGCCCGACCGCGTCCGACCCCGGCTTCGGCGAGCCCTCGCCGACTGCCGGAACGGGCGACGAGATGCCGCCCATCAAGCTGGCCGCGTTCGCCCTGTTCGCGGCGAGTGCGGTGGCGGTCGCGTTCACCGTCCTGAGCGCCGGCGGCGTCGTCGCCCCCGGCCAGGGCGGCGTCCAGGCGAACCCCGGCTCGGCCGGTGGTGGCGGTGCTGCGAACGCGACTGCGACGCCGACCGCGACGGCAACAGCGACGGACTCGCCGACGCCGACAGCGACGGACTCGCCGACGCCGACAGCGACGGACTCGCCGACGCCGACGCCAACTGCGTCGCCGACGCCGACCGCGACGCCGACACCCACGGCCACGCCGACGCCCACGCCGACGGCTACCCCGACGCCGACGGCCACCCCGTCGCCCACGCCGACCGCGACGCCGGAGCCCACGCCGACCCCGACCCAGACGCCGATCGGTGGTGGCATGATCGGTGGTGGCGGCGGTGACGGTGGCGACAGCGGTGGTGACGGCGGCCTGCTCGGCTGACCACACAGAACCGCACGACCGACCGGTTCCCCGCTTCTTTCGCGCGGTACGACGACGCAGTAGCTACTGCGAACGAGCACCACCGGGAAGCAGATCGGAACAAGACCCGGCGATACGGCGTATGCGCCCGGAGAAGAGGGTTCTCGACGGATACCCGCGCAACGCTCGACTACTGCAGGCCGAGGTCGGCGCTCATCGAGTTGCCGGCGCGCGGGACCCCCTTCACCGTGTACGTCTCGCCGTTGACGAAGGCGGCGGCCGGTGAGGCGAGGAACTGGACCACATCCGCGATATCCTCCGTGTGCCCGATGCGGCGGTCCACCTGGTCGCGCGGCGGCATGTCGGACTCGTCGATGCCGAGCGTGTCCGCGACGCCGGGCGTCTGGATGAGGCCGGGCGCGACGCAGTTGACACGGATCGAGTGGTCGGCCCACTCGACCGAGAGCGTCTCCGTGAGCCGGATGATGGCCGCCTTCGAGGCGGAGTAGTGGCTCTCGTTGGGCGCAGCGTGCTGACCGTTCACGCTGGACATGTTGATGACGACGCCGCCGGGGTGCTCGTCGTCCTCGCGCATCGCCTGGCCCGCGACCTGCGTGCAGTGGAACGTACCGTGCAGGTTGAGGTCGACGATGGCCTCCCAGCCGTTCGGGGAGATATCGTCGAACGCGGCGACGAACTCGCCGCCCGCGTTGTTGACGAGGATGTCGACCCCGCCGAGTTCCTCGACGGTCGCCTCGACGAACGCCTCGACCTCCTCGCGCTCGCGGACGTTGCATTCGACGGCCAGGCAGTCGCCCGCGTCGGGGTCCTCGTTGATGCCCTCGGCGACCGGGTCGACCCGGTCCTGCGAGCGCGAGCAGATGGCCACGTCGGCCCCGCCGGCCGCGAGCGTCTCCGCGATGGTGCGGCCGATACCCTGACTCGCGCCGGTCACGATAGCGCGCTTCCCTTCCACGCCGAACTCCGCGCTGTGGAGTGACATGGACGGGTCGGCGGCCGGTGGGAGGAAGTGTCTACCGGAAGGGGCGACCTACTCGTCGCCGGTCGTGTCGTCCGCCGACCCGTCCTCGTCGGTCGACTCCCGGTCACGACGGCGGCGGCGACGGCGCCCGAAACCGAAGAGCCCGCCGAGCGCATCGAGTTCGTCGATGGCCGTCTCGGAGACGTTCGACTCCCGGACCCGGCGCGCGAGTTCGTCCTCCACGTCGGGCACCTCGATGGCGCCGCCCGTCGCGGTCTCGATGGGCTCCCGGATGAACTCGTCCTCGGCCGCGTCCACGAGCTCCGCGGCGCCCTCGTTCAGCTCCAGCACGTCCGCGATGAGCGTCGGGTCGAGACCAGCCCCTGTCACCGAGAGGTCGTCGCCGACGGTGACCCGTTCGAGCTCGACCTCCATCTCGGGGGCATCGGTTCCATCGGTGGGTCCGTCGGCACCGACGCCGGTGTCGGTGACGCGCCGACCCGAAGACACGTAGGCCACGGTGACGAGGAGGATGAGGAGCTCCACGGCCCGCCGCCACCGGGGACTGGTGGTGCGCATGCTGCCCGCTTCGAGGTACTGCAGGGAGAAAAATCCGGCCGTTCAGGCGCCCCCGTCGTCGGTGCGCTGCTGGTACTCCTCGCGGGCGGCCTTCAGACCCGCGACGAGGATGTAGACCGCGTCCACGATGTCGATCTCGTCGAAGCGACCCTCGACATCCGTGTCGACCGGGAGCGCGTCGGTCGCGTCGCCGCCCGATTGCCCGGGAACGGAGTCGATGTCGGTCGACGGCGTTTCGCCCGTCGTGTCGTCCTCGTCGCCGTCGCCACCACGGAGCGCACGGACCAGAAGCACGACCCCGACCACGAGCACCGCGCCGATGGCCAGTTTCTTGCCGCCGATGCCGCCAGCCTCCTCGGTGTCGTTCGTCATGGCTCCCCGTTCACCCCCGTACAACTTAAACGGTTCCGGGTCGGCGCCCGCCGGATGCGCGCCCGGCTCGTCTCGCGGCCGTTCGGGGCTCCGTTCCGCCGGTTTTTAACGGCCAACGGCCGTCGAACCGGGCAATGAGTGCTGCAGGCGCCCCCGGACGCTGGTTCCTGCTGACCGGCAACCGCCGGGCCGTCACGCTGCTGTTGCTCGGGGTGGTGTACGTGGCGCTGGTGCCGATGGCACTCGTCTTCCTGGGCTCCGAACAACTGCTCGCCGCGCGCGGGACCATCGCCAGCCTGCTGAACACGCTGCTCTCGGGCGTCATCCTGCTGGTCTCCATCGTCGTCTCCGTCACGTCGCTGTTCGTCTCGCAGGAGCTCAGTCCGGTGGGGCGCCAGCGCGAGCGTGTCGAGCGCGCCCGCGAGTTCCGCGAGGAAACCGAGAATGTCCTCGACCGCGAGGTGTCCCCCGCTCGGCCGTCGGCGTTCCTCCGGGCGGTCACGCAGGGCATCCTCGACCGGACCCAGGACCTGCAGGACGCCGTCGACGCGATGGCCCCGGGCCACCCGGGGCTCGACGAGGGGACCGAGGGGGAACCCGCGGCGGAGATGGACGCGTTCCGCGAGCGCGTCGCCGCGGATGTCGAGGCGGTCAACCGGCGGCTGTCCGACGGTGCGGGCACCTTCGGCATCCTGCTGGCGGGGCTGGAGTACGACTACGCCGGCCAGCTGTACGCGCTGCGGCGCTTTCGCTCCCGTCACGGGACCGAACTCACGGAGGAGGTCGATGCCCGGCTCGAGGACGTGGTGGCCGCCCTGGAGTTCTTCGTCACCGCCCGCGAGTACTTCAAGTCGCTCTACTTCGAGCGGGAGTTCGCCACGCTCTCGCGGGACCTGCTGTTCGTCTCGCTTCCCGCGCTGGTGCTGGTCTCGTATGCCATCCTCGCCATCGACGCGGAGATGGTCGGTGGCACCACGGTCGGCGTCTCGCGGCTCCTCCTGCTTGCCGGCGGCGCGTACACCCTCGCGCTCGCGCCGTTCGCCGTCCTCACGGCGTACGTCGTCCGCGTGTCGACCATCGCTATCAGTACCCTCTCGGCCGGGCCGTTCGTCCTCGCCGACGACGACCCGGACGACCTCGTGGAGTGAGGCGGCGGACCGGGCGGACCGGACAGTCCTCGTAGAGTGAGGCGGCGGACCGGGCGGCCCTCATCCTTGCGGCGAAAGCCCCTTTATACCCCGGCGTGAGGAAGGGGTATGCGCCAGGCGACGTTCGTCATCAGTGCCGGACGGGGAGGACTCCACCCTGCGGACGCCGCCATCGCCGCCGAGCCGAACATCCAGCGGCTCTCCATCCGGCAGATCGACATCCTCGACGACGGCACCGGCATCGTCCTCTACGCGTCGCGTGGCGACCTCGAACGCGGGAAGCAGCTGCTGGAGGGCCGCGACGACATCTACGATGTCGACTACGTCGGTGAGACCAACGGCGTTACCCTCGTACATTTCGAACCCAACGACACCGTCCGCGACCTGCTGGCGGTCGGCCGGAGTCAGGCCATCGCGCTCGACCTCCCCATCGAGTGCCTGCCCGACGGCGGCGTCCGCGTCACCGTCATCGGCAACGACGCGGCCATCAGCCAGGCCGTCGACGATATGCCCGAGTCGCTGGCCCTCTCGCTGGAGTCGATGGGCGCCTACGACCCGGACCGCTCGGACCCGTTCGCCTCGCTCACCGAACGCCAGCAGGAGATCCTCCTGACGGCGCTGGAGCTGGGCTACTTCGAGACGCCCCGCGAGACGAACCAGGAGGAGATCGCCGACGCACTGGACGTATCGACGGCCACCGTCGGCGAACACCTGCGCCGCATCCAGGCGAAGCTGATTCCCTCGGTCGTGCCCCGCGCACTCTGGGAGTAGCGGCCCGCAGTTCTGTCCGGTCTCGGTCGTCAGTCGTCCGCGACCGGCTGGACCGCCTCGGGTTCGGCCCGCCCGTACCGGACGATCGCGTCGAAGGCCTCGACCGGGAGCCGGTCGTCCTCGGGGATGCCGCGCGCGTCGACCGTCTCGAGGTGCTCGCCGACGAACCACTCCGCGACCAGCGCTTCGCGGGCGTCGTCGGCCTCGTCGAGTCGCCACGCCGCGCGCTCCAGCAGGAGGACGCCCGCGGTCACGTCGAAGACGTAATCGGCCAGCTCCTTCGCCGCGAGCTGGGCACCCTCCTGCCCGGCCGTGCCGATGGCTGCGAACGCCTCAGCGAGGCCGTCGAGTTCCTCGGCCACGGTCGCCGCTGTGTCCGCGAGTCGGGGGTCGTCGATGGCGTCGAGGCGCTCGCGAAGGTCCGAGAGCAGGGCGTCGTGGCTCCCCTCCGTGAGCATCGACCG
The DNA here is from genome assembly GCF_024298885.1 of Haloglomus halophilum. GTDB lineage: Archaea > Halobacteriota > Halobacteria > Halobacteriales > Haloarculaceae > Haloglomus > Haloglomus halophilum. Next base: position 3,044,157 of record NZ_CP101166.1, on the reverse strand, counting down.
GAGGACGTCCAGCGCCATCACGTTCGAGGGGCCCTCCCAGATGGGGCTGACGTGAGCGTCCCTGACCATCTGCGGGTGGACCTGCTCCTCGACGTAGCCGTCGCCGCCGCGGATCTCCATCGCGTAGGTCGTGGCGTCGACGGTCATGCGCGCACAGCGGTACTTCGCGACCGGCGTGAGGATGCGCATGAGTCGGTACGCCTCCGAATCGGTGTCTGCCGCGCCGTCACTCGCGCGGCGGGCGCGCTCACGCCGCGCGAACTGCTCGGCGGCCTCGAACGTGACCGCCATCGCCGCCTCGTGCGCGACGGCCATGTCGACGAGGTCCCGGCGCATCAGCGGCTGGTCCGCGAGTCGGTCGCCGAACGCCTCGCGCTCGGCGGTGTGGACCTTGGACTCCAGCAGCGCGCGACCGATGCCGCCGACGCTGCCCAGCGCGTTGTAGAGCCGCTCCATGTTCAGCATCTCGGACATGTACTTGAACCCGCGCTCCGGCTCGCCGACGAGCTGGGCCTCGGCCCCCTCGAACTCCACCTCGCCCGTCGGCACGCTCCGCGTGCCGAGTTTGTCCTTCAGCCGCCGGAAGAGGATGGTTTCGGGGTCGGCGTCGACGGTCGAGAGGCAGAACAGCGACAGGCCCTCGGTCCCGTCGGGTGCGTCGGGCCGGCGCGCGAGGACGAGTGCGGCCTCCGAGTCGATGTTCGAGCAGAACCACTTCTCGCCGTACAGCCGGTAGACGCCCGCCTCGTCGGTCGGCTCCGCGCGGACCTCGTTGGCGCCCACGTCGGAGCCGCCCTGCTTCTCCGTGAGGAACATCGCCCCCGTCGCGAGGTCGTCGTACTCGCGTGCGGTCAGGCCGTCGTAGTAGTCGGCCAGCGTGCCATCGTCGAACTTCTCGAGGACGAGCGCCGCGCCGCCGGTCATCGCGCCCGGGCAGGTGAGGCCCGTGTTCCCGCCGATGGTCAGGAGCGTGAACTCCGCGAAGTGCGGGAGGAAGTCCAGCGGCTCGTCGCGGCCGGGCGGCGCCTCGAACGCGTCGGCGAACAGGCCGTGCTCGTAGACGAGCTGCTCGTTCTCGATGTGGGCCGGGTGGTGGGTGACCTCGTTGACGCGCTCGCCGTCGGCGTCGTAGGTCCGGAGTTCGGGGTCGTTATCGGCGACGACCTCGGTGTTGGGCGCGATCTCGTGGCCCATCACCTCGCCGAACGAGGCGAGGCGGTCGCGGAGGGAGTCGTCGGGGTCGCAGCGTCGTTCGACGGTGCGCTGGAGGGCCACGTCGTGGGTCCAGTAGTTGACGTGTTTGCCCGCGTCGAGCGCGGTGTAGTCGATGGGGTCGGTCATGCGACGGGTGTCTGCGGGTTCGCACGTTAATGTTTGCCAGCGGGTACGGCGCTGGTGGACGCGGGGATCTCTGTGGAGGTCGCGCGTTCTCGCGTGAATACGACCTCGGCGACGATAGAGGCAGCTACGAAGCCCTCGCGCTCTCTCACGGTGTCAGCGACGATGGAGACGGCTACGAAGCCCTCGCGCTCTCGACCGGCCAGGACTTGCTGCGCGCGCTCGCTTCGCTCGCGTGCTTGCGGCGTCCGGGCCGGGTCGAGGAGCGCTCGCCCTTCGAGTCCACCAGGGATGCGGCTGGTGGCACGGGCGCTGTGGCCCTGCCCTTCCCCGGGTCGCGCGGGTTCGCCCGCTTCGGGGCTCACCACGCGCTCCCGGCCGGAGAGTGGTTGGTCGGCCAGCCGGTTCCGGGACCAGGAAGCGCGCGAGCGCCCTGGCCGTGGAGACCCCGAGCGCCAGCGAGGGGGTCGGAACACACGGCGCTCGCGCGGGGAGGTGTGGGGGCACCCTGCTAGCCCGGAACCACCACGTGCATACACTCGACCGAACGGGCAACAGGGCGGGACTGAAAGGGGCCGCCCGCTCGACCGTCCCGGACGACGCAAGGACCGCAGGGAGCGCAGCGACCGAGGACCGCAGCGAGTCCCGGACGGTCGAGCGAGCGGGGGCTTTCTCCTCGGTTGTGTCGTAGCTGCCATCGCTGCTGCCGTAGCAAGAGCGGGCGGGGGCTTTCTACTGATCAAGGTAACTTATATATGGGAGATATAATAGGAATTTTATGATTATTATGTGGAAGGGTTGAATATTCAAATATTATATTGCGTATATTCTATTTATGCGTAAAGTAGACCACAAGATCGTCATCCTCGAACGCATCGAGCCGGCAGAAACCCACGCGCTCGAACTGGAGCAGGTCGTCCACCTCGTACCCCTCCACACCGGGTTCAGCGTGCCCCTCGACGTCGCCGTCCATCGTCCGCATCGTGACGGGCACGTTCTCGTCGGCGTCGACCCAGTGGACCACGTCCACGCCCTCCTCGCGCACCACGTCGATACCCTCGTCGGTGAACTCGAGCGTCCCGCCGTCGTTCCGGACCGGGCCCCAGCCCTTCAGCCAGACGCGTTCGCCGTCTGCCGGCACGTCGTCGGCCTCCAGCAGCACCGCGTCCCCGAGCGGCACGTCCCGCCGGCCGCGGTCCTCGTGCTCCGGATGCACCGGCGGATGCCCCTCGTCGGGGCCCCCCTCGACCGGCAGGCGCTCGCCGTCCCGGACGAGGAACGCGCGGTCGGTCTCGTCGTCGACGCGGTCGCGGTTCGCCGAGTAGACCGAAGACATCGCCAGGTCCGCGTTCGTGGTGGAGACCCCGAGGTCCGTCATCGCTTCGACGACCGCGTCACCGCGGATACCCCGGCGCTGGAGCGACGCGAGCGTCGGTGCGCGCGGGTCGTCCCAGCCGTCCAGTTCGCCGTCGGCGATGAGCTGCTTGATGCTCGACGTCGAGAGCGGCACGTCGTACTCGTCGACCTCGATGCGGCCCCAGTGGGTGACCTCGGGATACTCCCAGCCGAAGTAGTCGTACAGGAAGCCCTGCCGCTTCGCGGAGTCCTGCAGGTCGATGCCGCGGATGATGTGGGTAACGGCGAACAGGTGGTCGTCGATGGCGGACTGGAAGTCGAGCATCGGCCAGCAGCGGTACTCGGCGGCTTCCTCGCGCGGGTGTGGCGTGTCGACCATCCGGAACGCGACCCAGTCGCGCAGTGCGGGATTCTTGTGCTCGATGTCGGTCCGCACCCGGAGGACCTTCTCGCCCGAGTCGTACTCGCCGGCGACCATCCGGTCGAACTCCTCGTGGGTGGTCTCGGCGTCCTGGTCGCGGTGCGGACAGGGCTCGCCGCTGTTCTTCAGGTTCGAGAACTCCTCCTGGGGGCACGAGCAGGCGTACGCGCCGCCCTCGTCGATGAGGTCGCGGGCGTGCTCGTAGTAGGTCTCCACCCGGTCGCTGGCGCGGACGACCTCGTCGGGCTCGAAGCCGAGGTAGTCGATGGCGTCGAGGATACCGTCGTACGCATCGAGGTCCGGCCGCTTCGTCTCGGGGTCCGTGTCGTCGAACCGGCAGAGCATCCAGCCGTCGTACAGCTCCTTGTAGGAGCCGATGACGGCGGGCATCCGGGCGTTACCGAGGTGCCACGGCCCGTTCGGGTTCGGCGCGAGCCGCATCCGCACCTCGTCGTACTCGTCGGCGTTCGGGAGGTCCGGAAGGAGCTGGTCGTCTTCTTCGTCCTCGGCCTCCAGCTCGGCGACGGCGTCGGGGTCGAGTTCCGCGAGGCGGTCGCGTTTCTCCTGGTCCGAGAGCCCGTTGACGCGCTCGCAGACGGGCGCGACGATGCCCGGAATCTCGTCGCCGTGCTCGCGGAACTCGGGATTCTCGCCCATCATGGGGCCCATGATGGCGCCCACCTGCGCGTCGCTGCCGTGCTTGAGCGCGTTGAACAGCGCGGCCGTCTCGGCCTCGCGCTCGACCCGCTCGCGAAGGTCGTCGTTCATGTTGTCCGGGACTTCGCGGGTGGGGGTGAAAACGGGTGTGGATTGTGCGGGGAGGCCGACGCCACCGGCTACCGGCGCTACGCCACCCGCACGACCCGTACGTCCAGTTCCTTCGCCGCTCGCGTGACGTGCGCTCGGTCCGTGTCGCTGACGTATACGAGTTCGTCGACGGTCCAGCCGGGCCAGTCGGCCCGGATCAACTCACGAGCGGCCAGCAGGTCGCCGACGGTGCCGACGCGGGCGGCGCCGGGGTCGAACGCCACCAGCGTCACCGTCTCCTCGGCGAACCTCTCCGTCCCGCGCAGCGTCTCGAACAGGTCGGCCTTCGTCACGCCGAACGCCTCGTCCGCCTCCGGATTGACGTACTCCGTGCCGGCGTGGGCCGTGTACACCTCCGGGAGTTCCTGTTCGCGGTCGGTGAGACAGACCGCGTCGACCGTGTAGTGGTCGCCCTCATCGCCCAGCGAGAGGCCGGCGGGCACGTCCACCCACCACTTGCCGTCGGGCGAGGCATCCGATTCGATGAACGCGCGCCGGAGGGAACCGCGTGCGTCGGTCATGGTCGGGCGACGGGTCGGTGGCGGACGACAAATCTCCGTCGGTAGCGGGCGCGGCCCTCAGTGCTCCTCGACGGCCACCACCTCGGCATCCTCGTCCATCGTCACCCGCAGTTCGTCGCCCTCGTGTCGGACGGTCACCTCGACCCGGGGTGGGTCTGCCGAGACGACGCGCTGCTCGTTCCGGGTGGCGAGTCGGTCACGCCGGCGTATCTGCTCGAACTCGCCGTGGCTGTAGCCGACCTCGACACCCCGCTCGTAGTAGAACGCGACGACCGCGGGGTGGTGCAGCACGAGACTCCGTGGCGACGATGCGTGGTAGTTCTTGCAGACCGTACACCCAAGGATGACGAGCGCGGCCGGCGTGCGGCCACACGTCTCGCAGACGCCGTCCTCGTCGTGGTCCTCGCACACCTTGAGCCGCAGATTCACCGGCCCGGAGCACTCGTTGCAGACGCCCTCGAGCATCGTCTTCATGTCCTGGTAGCCGCGGCTCAGGGCTGCCGCCCACAGCTCCTCCGGCGACCGGTCGCCGAACCCCGCCGGGTCCAGCGCCGCGCCGGAGAGGTAGCCGTCCGGCTGCTCGTTGGTCCCCGCGAAACCACCCTCGCACTCGGTACAGACGTGGTAGAGCCACTCGTCGTCGTACAGCACTGCGGTCTGACCCCCGCAGTACGGACAGGGCACGTCGATAGGCGTGCGCTCCAGCGTCGGCTCCTCGATGCCCGCGCCCGCGATGACGGTGCGGACGAGCTTCTGGCCGGCTCGCCGGAGGAGGTAGCCATCGTCGACCTTGCGGACGAACTGCCCGACCAGCTGTTCGAGGTGGTAGTTGAACTGGCCGGAGTCGGTGGTGCCGACCCGCTCGCGGAGGTCCGAGAACGAGATGCCGTCTTCGGGGTTCACGGAGTCGTGGGCGTCCCAGAGCGCCAGCAGGATTGCCAGCCGCGTCTCGTTGCTGAGCACGGCGAACGCATCCGTTGCACGCTCCATGTCGCCCCCCACCGCCGCCTCCAGCGGTGACGCCGCCGGATTCTCGCTCATAGCGGACACGAGCGACGGCGTGGTCATAAGCCATCGGGCGAGCCAGCTACGAGTAGAACAGCGGCGGCCGGCGCTCGTCGGTCTCCTCGGGGGCGAGCGCCCGCTCGTCCGCGTCGTCGAGCAGGTGGTCGAGCACGTCGACGGCGGCCTCGCGGTGGAGCGGCCGGTTGTCGTTGCCGCAGTTCTCGTCCATCACGCAGGCCGGGCAGCCCTCCGTCCGGGCGCAGGTACAGGCCGCGATGCGCTCGCGGGTGCGGCGCGCGAGCGCCTCGAACGACTCGTAGACGGCCCGGGAGAAGCCGAGCCCGCCCTCGACACCGTCGTAGACGAACCAGCCCGACGCCGAGCGCTCCAGGGCCCCCTCGCGCTGGCGGGCCTCGAGCGCGGTGCGGACTGCCTCGACGCTGCCGGGGTCGTCGCCGTCACCGGCTGCGCTTGTGGCTCCGCCTTCGTCGACGCTTCCCGCGCGCTCGGCCTCGGCAAGATGCCCGTCGAGCACGAGCGTCGAGAGGCCGCCGAGGTCGCCGGGGTCGAGCATCAACTCGAGCGGCGCGGCGCCAATCATCCCGTGCTCGGCCGCGTGGAGCCCGCCCATGTAGCCCAGATGCGGTGACTGTTGCTCCTCGGGGAGGTCGGGCACCCGGTAGTCGGCGTACCGCTCGACGAGCCCGCGCTCGACCTGCTCGGGAACTTCGACCCAGCAGAGCTGTGTGTCCATCGTTAGCGGCGGCAACTCGGTGGGGATGGGCGTGCCGATGCGCTCGTTGTCGCTGATGCGGACGCGGTCGTACTCGGCGTGGTGGACGAGGACGCTCCCGGTGCCGAAGTGGAGTCGGAAGCCGTTCACCTCGCGCGAGTCCTCGCTCTCGGCGTCGAGGACCGTCACCTCCGAGCGCGTCCGGGTGTAGTAGTCCACGTCGACGGGCTGGAGGCGGACGTACGGCTGGCTGGTGCCGCCATCGCGCCCGTGCTCGATATCGACGACCTCGTACTGCTGGTCGCCGTGGACCCGGACCGCGCCCTCGTGGTAGTCCCGGAAGGCCCGCTCTCGCGCGAGCGGTTCGAGGTCCGGCTCCTGCTCGGGCGGCGTGTCCTCGGTCACGCGCACCTGATACTGCTCGTCGTCGGTCGCGTAGAGGTTCACGTCGGTCTGCGGGCGCGGCGGGCCGACGTAGGAGACGCCCGTCTCCAGGTGCCCCGTCAGCTTCCCGGCGCGGCGCCACATCTCGACCGCGCGGTCGAGGCGGTCGCGGTCGGCGAACGCGTCGTCGGGGCCCTCGCCCGCGTCGGTCTCGTCGAGGGCCACCTCGTCGGCCGCACAGAGGAGGTGCTGGGCGAACACGCGGTCGTTGGTGGTGTCGACGACGGCGTCCTCCACGTCGCCCTCGAGCAGGTACGCCGGGTTGTCGACGATGTACTGGTCGAGCGTCGCGTAGTCCGCAACGAGCACGGAGAGTGCATCGGCCGCGTCGCGCCCGGCGCGGCCGATGCGCTGCCAGAAGGACTGGCGCTGGCCGGGATAGCCCATCAGCAGCGTGGCGTCGATCTCGCCGACGTTGATGCCGAGTTCGAGGGCGGACGTGGCGGCCACGCCGTCGAGCGCGCCGGATTTGAGCGACTGCTCGGTCGTGTGGCGCTTGCGTTTGCCCTGGCCCGCGTGGTACGGTTCGATGGCGCTGGGCTCGCTGGCGGTGTAGTAGCGTGGGTACTCGCGGCGGTGCTCGCGGGCGCGCCCGACGGACAGCTCCGCGAGCTTGCGCGACGGCGCGAACATGAGCGTGCGCACGTCGTGGTACGTCAGGTGCGAGAAGACGCGCGGCGCCTCGACGGAGGCGGGCTGGCGCTCGAAGGATTCGTCCGCCGTCCCATCCTCGTCGCCGTCGCCGTCGGCAGCGGACCCATCGTCCCGGCGCTCGGTCGGCGGTGGGTTCCAGAGCACGAGGTCCCGTCGCCCGCGCGGGCTCCCGTCCTCGTCGACCACGGTGACCGGCTCACCCAGCAGCGCCTCGCTGTGCTCGCCCGGGTTGCCGATGGTCGCCGAGGAGCAGACGAACGACGGGTCGCTCCCGTAGTAGTCGAGGACGCGCTTCAGCCGGCGGAGTATCCACGCGACGTGCATCCCCTGCACGCCGGTGTAGGTGTGGGACTCGTCGACCACGACGAGGTCGCAGGCGTTGAAGAAGCGCGACCACACGTCGTGGTTGTGGAGGTACGTGTTGACGCCCATGAAGTTCGAGATGACGACGTCGGCCTCCTCGCGGATGCGCCGCCGTGTCTCGCCCAGCTCCGTGTCGCCGTCGTAGACGGCCACCTCGATATCCAGCCCGAGGTGGTCGTACAGTGCCGACAGCTCCCGTTGCTGGTCCTGTGCGAGGGCCTTCATCGGGTAGACGACGTACGCCGTCGACTCGGCGTCCCGAGCCCGCGCGTCGAGGACGTTCCGGGCGACCTGCAGGGCGTACACGTCCGTCTTCCCCGAGGACGTGCTCGTGGCGACGCAGACGTTCTCCCCCCGTTCGAGCGCGTCCAGCGCCCGCGCCTGGTGGATGAACGGGTCGTACGGGTAGTTCGCGGCGAGTGCGGGGCGCAGCACCTCGTCGGCCGGAACCGTGCGGGCCTCGCGTGGCTCCAGTTCGCGGACGGAGGCGTGTTCCTCGAGGTCGGCGTAACGTGGGAACGTCTCGAGGAGTTCGCGACCCGTCAGTGCCAGAGCGTTCTCGTCGGCCATCAGAAATCACCCAGTCCGGCCTGTTCGGAGTCGGTCGTGCGCTCGCGCTCGGCGGCAACCCCGTCCCGACGGTCAGCCTCCCGAAGCGCCTCGTAGACGTGCCAGAGCGCGCGGCAGTCGTCCTCGCAGTACGCCTCGTGCCGGTCCCAGTCGAGCGGCTCTCCGGTGCGCATGAATCGGCCGTACGCGGCGGCGGTCGCGGCCCCGTCGAGGCCGGTGTCGGCACCCGCGTACCCCAGCTTGCGCGCGACGTGGTCGAGCTTGTTCGTCCGCCCCGGCAACAGTGCGTTGTCCTGCCGGACGGCCCAGTCGTAGAGGTCGTGCTTCCAGTAGGCGTCCCACTCGGCCGCGTACTCGGGGCAGTGGCGTTCGACGAAGCTCGTCAGGTGGCGGTAGTCGAACCGGTTCCCGTTCCACGTGACGAGGTCACGGTCCGGGTGTTCGGCGAGCAGCCACGTCAGGAACGCCTCGATGACGCGCCCCGGGTCGTCCGGGTCCTCGCGCTCGGTGAACGCGTGGTGCTCGTCGGCAGCAGGGTCGTAGACGCCGACCTGCCAGATGACCGTCGGCGAGAGCCCGTCCGTCTCGATATCGAGACAGAGCGGTGGCGCCGCGGCCGGTTCGCCGGGCAGCGCGCTCGTGCTCAGGCGGAGTGGTTCACCCGAATCCAGCACCTCCGCGTGCCGTGTCGCGCGCTCGGCGGTGTCGCGTCCGACACCGGTCACGTCGGTCAGCCCCCGGAGCGGCGTCCGGCGCACGTCCTCGCGCGAGCGGACGCCCGCCTCGCGGAGACGGTCGGCGGTCCGTGGGCCGACGCCCTCCAGCGCGCGCAGGCCGAACCGGTCCGCACCCACGCGCTCGGTGCCGACCGCGCCAGAGGGTGAGAGGGTGAGACAGGCCACGTCGCGGCTGCCGTAGCCCTCCGTCGCGCCGAGGCCGTGGATGCGCACCGCGACCGTATCGCCGTCAGGCGCCTCCAGCGTCCACTCGTGGTCGTAGTCGGCCGGGAGCAGGTCACTCAGGACGACCACCTGTCCGGGTGCGGTCGAGGCGAGGGTGGCGAGGGCAGCGGCAGCCGGGAGCGTGGCGACGAGCTGGGTCGCGTCCACCTCGACCGCCACGGGACAGACGACGAACGTCGTCGTATCGGGGACGACGCCGATGGCGCCGTCCCGGAGCTGTCGCCCGACATCGGGGAGCACCGCAGGGTCGCCGACGCTCACCACGTCCACGCCGTCACCGCTCCCCAGTCGGTCGTGGCGTGGGTCATCGTCGCGCGCGAGCGGCGTGTGGACGACCGGCATCTCGGTCCCAGCACCGCCCGTTGCCGAGCGCACGGTCGCGTGCGCTCGCGGTGCGCGCTCGGTCGCCAGCACCCAGACCCCGTCCGGGTCGAAGTAGTCACGGGCGTCCGCGACGGCGTCGGGCGAGCGGTCGGCGACGACTGCCGGGGGGAGTGCGAGCAACCGGGCCGACGCTCCGTCCATCGTGCCACGGGACGCGAGCGAGCCGCTTCAACGTTCGGTCACCGGGCCGGAAGTGGTCGCGGCCGGACGGGAAGTGTGCGCGCGCGAGAGTAGCGGCGCGCAGAGCAGCCTCAGGTGTCCTCGGCGAGCTGGACGTTGAGCCGTTCCTCGAGCGCCGTGATGAGCGCGCCACCGACGCCCGCGCGGGTCGCGCGGCCCTGTTCGACGGCCAGCACGTCGGCCTCGTCGACGCCGAGTTCGCCCGCGAGTTCCGCGGTCTGGAGGCCGGCCTCCTGCCGGGCCTCCTCCAGCCGGTCACCGTAGTTCTTGACCAGGTACGGCAGCGGGTCGTCGTCGTAGTCCGTGCCGCCCTGCTCCCAGTGCTCGGGGTTGCCCTTCCGGGCGTCGTTGAGCTTCGCGGTGTTGCGCGCGGCCTCCCGCCGACGTTCCTGCTCGTCGTCGTCCTGCCCGCGGTCGTCGTCGTCCTCGGCGTGCCGGGCACACTCGCCGCAGACATCCAGTTTCGCTCCCGCCACGGTCGCCGTCCGGAGGTCGCGGTCCTCGGCGCCGCACAGTTCGCAACTGTCGCTGGCGCCCCCGCTGCTGCCCCCGGTCGAGTACTTCGCCATGGCGCCACTGAACCGACCCAGACACTTCAAATTCGCGTTCGGCCCGATTCTCCGGACGATTCCAGCCGCCCGCCGGCACCGTGTCACACTACCTCGCCCCGCCCGTGGAACGAAAACCATATCAGCAAATCTCTCGTCGGTCCGATTGGCTTCGGCACGCAGCAGCGTGCGTGGGTAGCCAAGCCAGGCCAACGGCGCAGCGTTGAGGGCGCTGTCCCGTAGGGGTCCGCCGGTTCAAATCCGGTCCCACGCACTGCCCGACGCGCTCTGCGCGTCACCCAGTGCAGGTGACGTCCCTTTGGGACGGCACCCACGCAAACTTCCTACCGATGATAGCCGGACAGCGACAGTAGCGTCGCTCGGCTCCAAGCCGACCCCCGACGCGCACTGAGGGCATTGTCCCGGAGGGGTCCGCCGCCGAGCGCCCGCAGGGCGCGAGGGTCGTCGTGGAGCGAGCGAAGCGAGCGGAACGACGGAAGTTCAAATCCGGTCCCACGCACTGCCATAACCTGGGGCGTCGCCCCAGGCAGTGCAGGTGCCATCCCTTTGGGACGGCACCCACGCAAACTCTCTCCGAACGCTACTTCGACAGCCGCGGCTACGGCACGGGGTCAGGCCTGCCTGACCCGGATCAGGTGCTCGTCGGGCGTGTACGACACCCCGTCGTCGTTCTCTCTGGTTGCCTGCAGCCGCAGGATTCCGGTCGTATCGGCCACGACCGTGGCCGTCCCATCGGCGTCCGTGACCACCTCGCCCCCATCGGGGAATCGCACTACGGCGCCGGCGACGGGGACGCCGCGCTCGTCCCATACCTCGACCGTAATTTCGTCACCGGATTGATAGATATCCTCGTCCGTCTCGAGACGGAGTGCTCTCGTTTCGCTCATCGGTTATCGAGTTATGGCGATTATTATACCAGAATTGGAGACATAGCTGGAGGACCGAATCTATCTGCCCCAGGAGCGGCCAGTATCTCGCCTGTTTCGGCTGCTCGACGACTCACCGGTCACGCGCGACGCCGAGGTTCGTGAGGTAGCCGCCACATTTGGGGCAGAGGCGGCCATCCACGTCCGACGGACGGTCACCGCAGTCCATACACTCGTAGATGGGGTCGTCGGCGTGGTGCGGGTCTGTGTACGTCATCCCTCGTGTGTCGTCGTTGCTGCCCAGTCATGATAAATGTTGGCACACGTCTCACGGCACCGATAATCCCCCCGCCCGTACGGCCAGACATGACCACCTCCGAGTCGGGGCAGGGGTCGCTCCTCCCCCGGGACCGCGTGCCGGAAGCCACGGCGCTGTTGACGGTCGTCTCGCTGGCACTCGTCTTCGCGGCCGCGCTCGGGGTCGTCCCACGTGGCCTGCTCCCCCGAGCGCCCGACAGCGTGCTGAGGGCCATCCCGCCCGTGAACGCCGGCATCAGCCTCGTCGCCATCGGCACCATCTCGGCCGGATGGCGGGCCATCCGCCGTGGCAACGTCCAGCGCCACGCGCGCCTGATGGTGGCGAGCTTCGGCCTGTTCGCGACCTTCCTGGTGCTGTACCTCTACCGGGTCGCGCTACTGGGTCCGACCCCGTTCCCCGGGCCGGCGGCCGTCGAGCGGTTCGTCTACTTCCCGATGCTGGGCATCCACATCCTGCTCGCCATCGTCTGCGTGCCGCTGCTGTACTACGTGCTCCTCGTGGCCGGGACGCGGCCGACGAGCGAGGTGTTCGGCTCGCTCCATCCGCGCGTCGGCCGCGTGGCGGCGGCGCTGTGGCTCGTCTCGTTCTCGCTGGGCATCGGCGTCTACGCGATGCTGTATCTGGTGTACTGAGCGGGCAGGGTCCGGGGACGACGCGGTCCCCGGGAGCTAAGAGGCGTGCCGCCGCATCATCGCGCATGAACCTCGGTGCCGAACTCGCGGAGCTCCGCGAGCAGTTCCGCGAGCACCCCCGGGTGGTGGTCCGCGGGCTCGGCGAGCTGGCCACCGTCGCGGTCCTGCTCGTCGGGACGTTCGTCCTCCTGCCGCAGGGTGTCACCGACGGGACCCGGCCCTTCTGGGTCGCGCTGGTGGCGCTGGGGACGGCGTTCGTCCTGCTACCGACGCTGGTGGACCCACTGCGACACGAGTACCGGCGGCTGACGGACGGGGAGGCGTGATGGAGAACGGGTATCGACCGGGGGTCAGTCGTCGGCCGCCGCCGGCTCGCTGCCGATGACGGGGCGGTCCACGTCGCGGTCGGTCGTCTCGCCCTCGATGTCGTAGGGGTACTCGCCGGTGACACAGCCGAGACAGAGGTCCGCACGTGACTGGTCGAGCGCGTCGGCCACCGCGTCGATGGAGAGGTACTCCAGCGAGTCGGCGGCGATTTCGTCGCCGATTTCCGGGACCGTCCGGTCGGACGCGATCAGTTCCTCGCGCGAGGCCATGTCGATGCCCATGTAGCACGGCGCGATGATGGGCGGCGCGCCGATGCGGACGTGGACCTCGTCGGCACCCACGTCGCGCATCAGCTGGACCAGCTGCGTCGAGGTGGTCCCGCGGACGATGGAGTCGTCGATGATGGTGACGGTCCGGTCCTCGACGACGTCCTTGATGGGGTTGAGCTTCAGGCGCACGGCGCGCTCGCGTGCGTCCTGGGTGGGCATGATGAACGTCCGCCCGACGTAGCGGTTCTTCATCAGCCCCTCGGCGAACTCGACGCTGGCGTCCTCCTCCTGAGCGGCCTCGGCGTAGCCCGAGGCGAACGCGCGCCCGGAGTCCGGCACGGGCATCACAACGTCCGTGTCGACGCCGCTCTCGTCCCAGAGCGCGCGCCCCAGGTCACGCCGGACGTCGTAGACGAGTTTCTCGTCGATGACCGAGTCCGGGCGTGCGAAGTAGACGTGCTCGAAGAAGCAGTGTGCAGTGTTCTCCTGCTCGAACAGCTGGTAGGCGTCGAACCCCTCGCCGTCGGGCTGGAGGATGATGAGTTCGCCCGGCTTCACGTCGCGGACGAGTTCCCCGTCGAGCACGTCGATGGCCGCCGACTCGGAGGCCAGCACGTAGCCGTCGTCGATCTCACCGATGCAGAGCGGCCGGTTGCCCTGCGGGTCGCGCACACCCATCACCGTGTCGTCGTGCATGATGGTGAGCGAGTAGGAGCCGTGGATGCGGCTCATCGTGCGCTTGACCGCGCGGACCAGGTCCTCCTCCAGCAGGTTGCGCGCGAGGTCGTGGGCGATGACCTCCGTGTCGCCGTCGGAGGTGAACGCGTGGCCCAGGTTCGCGAGTTCGTCGCGGATCTCGCCCGCGTTGACGAGGTTGCCGTTGTGGCTGAGCCCCAGCGAGCCGGACTTGAACGAGACGGAGAACGGCTGCGCACAGGAGGCGTTGACGCTCCCGGCGGTCGGGTAGCGGACGTGTCCGATGCCGACGGGCCCGTTCAGCTGGTCGATATCGTCCTCGTCGAAGGCGTCGCCGACGAGGCCCATCTCCACGTGCGAGTGCTGCTGGAAGCCGTCGTGGGTGACGATTCCGGCGGACTCCTGCCCCCGATGCTGGAGCGCGTACAGCGCGTAGTAGAGCGGGCGCGCGGCGGCCCGCTCGTCCAGGGACACCCCGACGACACCGCACTTCTCCGTCGGGCCGCCCAGGTCCCGGTGGTCCCGGCCTGTCATTGTGCGGAGGGAGCGACCGGACCGGCAAAAAGATTCGCAACTGGGTCGTTCCAGGTGACACAGCCGTCACCGGGCACTGCCGGCAGGTCCGTACATGCCGGAGAAGCCACGGCTGTCGGTGGTAGCCGCGAACAGAAGGGTCGCGGTTCGGTCGTCGTGTGGCCCGCGTTCAGTTGTCGCCGGTCTTGCCCTGCCACTCGTAGTCCCGTCGCTTCGCGGACTTCCCGAAGCCACAGGACGCGCACTTCTTCTTCTGCTTGTGGTAGGACTTCTCGCCGCAGCGGCGGCACTTCACGTGGGTCGTCTTGTTCTTCTTCCCCTGAGAGGGCGTGCCGGCTCCAGTCATGGTTCTGGTTGAATCGAGACGACGTTATCGCCGCGGATAATCGTTGTGTTCTCCCCGTCGGCCACGACGAGGTTCATGTGCTGGTCGTACCCCTCGAGGACGCCGTCGTACACCTCGCCGCCCTTCAGGTGAACCGTCACTTCGTCTCCGAGCGTCTCTTCGAGCACGTCGAGCGGTCGCCCCGGCATACAACAGAGCGCGCGGGCCGACCGGATAAACGCACCGACACCCGGTCTCCAGTGGGTCCGCGCGGCATGTCGGCGTACCGCCGGACGCAGGCGCGCAGGCACGCCGACCAGAATGCCCCACAACCGCTAAACCCTCGCCGACTGAATCCCGACCATGGTCGACATCACGTTCCTGGAGGTCCACGTACAGGACGCCTCCTTCACCAAGGGGGAAGACGGGCGCGACGCCGAGGACGTCTCGTTCGAGGCCGCGGACGAGGACACCCCGCCGGGGAGCGGCGGCAGCTCGAAGACGGCGGTCGTGGGCGCACTCGTCGGACTGGTCTTCCTCGCGGTCGTCGCCTACCTGGTGAAGACGCGGTTCCTGAGCGACGAGGACGAGGAGGACGCGGAGTTCGAGTTCGACGACTACGACTGACCGCCCCTGGAGGTCGTGTCAGGCGGGAGGTCGTCGCAGACAGGGAGTATCAGGCGGGCCCACCAGACGTGCGCTCGCCCTCGCGTTCGAGCGCGCGCCGGGTCCGTTCGTCGAGTTCGACGAGGTGACAGAGCGGGTTGCCCGGGTAGACGAGCGGGTTCTCCAGCACGCCGACGAGGAGTCCGGTGAACGGCGCCTCCACGACCGTCGAGTCCGTCTTGAACGGGTTCGTGATGGTACAGACCGCATCGCCCTCGTAGACGAGCGAGCCGCGCTCGTGGTGCATCTCGACGAGTCCGCCCGCGTCCGCGCGGAGCCAGGTCTTCTCGGCCGAGCCGTCGACGACGGTCCGCCAGCCGGGCCACGCGACCGCCTCCTCGTCGCGCAGGCCGAACTCGGCCATGACCGACAGCGTGCCCGCCAGCGCGCGGTCGATGAGGCCGCGCTGGAAGCGGTGGGCCTCGCCCATCTCGACCGTGATGGTCGGGACGCCGGCCTCGGTCGCCTCGCGCCGGAGCGACCCCGACGGTCCCTCGCCCGCGATGATGACGTTCGAGGCGAAGGCGTTGGCGACGCGCGCGGTCCGCTGGTGCTCCATGTCCGCGCGGACGTGGAGGGTGTTGGTCCGGCCACGGGTGGAGGTGTGGAAGTCCAGCCCCAGGTCACAGGGCTCGAGGAAGTTCCGGTGGATGCGGTGGGCGATGCGCTTGGCCGACGTGCCCTCGGGGTCGCCGGGGAACGAGCGGTTCAGGTCGCGGTCGTAGATGGGGAGGTAGCGCTGCTGGGCGATGAACCCCGGGACGTTGAGGACGGGCAGGCAGACCAGCGTCCCCGCGAGGTCGGTGTGGTCCCACTCGTGGGCCACCTCCCGGACCACCTCGATACCGTTCAGTTCGTCACCGTGCGCGGCCGCCGAGAGGAACATCGTCGGACCGGCACGCGCACCGTTGACGATGGTGACCGGGACGCGGATGGGTTCGCCGAGATAGGTCTCGCTGACGCCGTAGCGGACGTTCTGGGTCTCGCCGGGGTCGACCCGTCCGCCGTCGTAGGTGAACGGCTCCGGCTCGGCCTCGGATCCCGGAAGGGGAGCAAGCCCCTCGTCGTCCGCGGTGGCGTCGTCGGTCATGCCCGTACCGGAGACGTGCAACTACAAAAGCCCCCGACTCACGGCCAGGGGCTCGATGCCTGGAGGTCCGGAACGTCTTAAGCAACCCCTGTTGCCCGGCGCAATCGCCACGTCGGTTCCTGCTCGCACTCCGTGTACGACCGGCCGTGCCGTCGCCGTCCCGACCGGGGCCGGCACGGACCACGCGACCACACCAGCCATGACCGATGACCCCCAGCGAACGACCGACGGCGTAACGCGACGACGCTACCTGACACTCACCGCGGCGAGCGGGGCCGCACTCGGCCTCGGAGCCGGGGCGGGTGCGGCCGCACAGGACCACACCAGCGAGGATGTCACGATCACGAGCGACAACTCCCCCCACCCGGTCGACATCGCCGCGACGGTGTACCGACCGGGAGGGGCGTCGGCCGACGACCCCGCGCCGATGATCCTCCACTCGCACGGGTGGGGCGGCTCGCGGACCTCCAGTGAGGGCGCGTTCGGGACCGAACTGGACGCCGGCTTCGGCGTGCTGAGCTTCGACCAGCGTGGCCACGGTGCATCCGGCGGGCAGGCGTACGTCCAGAGCCCGGAGCGCGAGGGACAGGATGTCATCGCGATTCTCGACTACGTCGCCGACCTGCCGTGGGTCGCGCGCAGCAAGCCGAAGGGTATCCCCATCCCGAAGAAGGACAACCCGACCGTCTTCGCGATGGGCCGGAGCTACGGCGGCGGCTACCAGCTCGTCGGCGCGCTCACCGAGACGGCCGAGAAGGGGTACACCCGGTTCGACGCGCTCGCCCCGCAGATCACCTGGTACGACCTCACGGAGTCGCTCGCGCCCGAAGACGTGGTCCGCTCGACGTGGGTGCTGGCGCTGTACACGCTCGGCGCGGGGATGGTCCCCCAGCACGTCCACGAAGGGCTGGCCTACGGCGCCACGACGGGCCAGTGGCCCGACGGCGAGCCGCTCGGCGAGCCCGACCTCGACAGCCGGTTCTCCGACAACGGCACCGTCGGCTTCGTGGACCGTGACATCCGGCTCAACGTGCCCGTCCTGTTCGGGCAGGGGCTCTCGGACAACCTGTTCAACTTCAACCAGGCGTGGAAGAACTTCGAGCGCGGGCTTACCGACCGCGCCCGAGCGAAGAGCGCCGTCGTCGGCTACAACGGCGGCCACGCGCTCCCCAACGTCCTCCCGCTGGGGAGCAACCTGGCGTCCCTGTCGGGCGTGGCGACGCCGCCGGCCACGTTCGCGGAGCGGCGGCTCGCGTTCTTCGAGGCGATGCGTGACGACGACGGTGACGCCCGGTCGGTCGTCGGCGCGCCGTACGAGCTCCAGACCGCCTCCGGCGAGCGCCGGGTCGCCGTCGAGACGGTCGACGACCGAACCGACTTCGGCGAGGTCGACCTCTCGGTGTACGGTGACGGCGCCGGCGGGCTGGGAGTCGCGAACACGAGCACCGTCGCCTCGACCACCGGCGTCGGCGCGCCGGTCCACCTGCCGCTCGCGAACGGGCCACTGACCGTCGCCGGCGTCCCCGACCTGTCGGCGACGGTCACGGCCCTCGGCGTCGACCAGCGGCTGTTCTTCGGGCTCTCGGTCGGCGAGAGCCCGGCCACAGCACAGGTCCTCCAGAACAACGTGATGCCACTGCACGAGGCCGACCCGGTGATGGGTGTCGAGCGGACCGTCGAACTGCCCGGCGTCGCTGCGGATATCGGCCCACGCGAACAGCTCTACCTCACGGTCACCGCGGTCTCGGACATGTTCCCGATACACGGCTCCATCCGCACCCCCGGGACGGTCGTGCTCGAAGACCTCTCGGTCGGCGTCCCGCTGACTGAGAACTGACGGACGAATGGCGCTGTCCCACGACAGTGCGGCCGTACGCACCGTCAGGATTAGGGTCCGACCCCCGAACGGCTAGAGGTATGAGTACGGGAACCCCGCCCGGTGGCGATGCCGGCGAGACGACGGTCGGTGTCCTGAGTCTCCACAACTCGAAGGAGACGAAGGCGATCCTGAACGCGGTCGATGATCTGGGCTACGGGGCGGAGTGGCTCCGGGCCGAGAACCTCGCGGTCGAGATCGAGGACGGCGAACCACGGCTCGAGCCGGACGTGGACGTGGTCGTGAACCGGCTGCTGCTGTCGAAGGAGGGGTACCCGGCCGAGCTGCTGGGACTCGCCGCGACCGTCGAGCGGCTGGCGCCGATGCTCAATCGGCCGCCCGCGACGCTGACGGCGCTCCACAAGTTCGCCAGTGCCGCGGCGCTGTCCGACGCGGGGCTCCCCGTCCCGGACGCACTGATGGCGCTCTCGAAGGACCGGATGGAGGAGGGCCGGGACCGGTTCGACCCGGAGTTCGTCTACAAGACCGCCATCGGCACGCACGGCGGCGGGACCTGGAAGCTCGGCGAGGAGGACACCATCAACCCGAAGGTCGGGACACGGCAGGCGTTCATCCAGCAGTTCCTCGAACGCGACCCCGAGAGCCACACCGACCTCCGGGTGTACGTGGTCGGCGGCGAGGTGGTCGGGGCGATGCGGCGACACGCTCCGGAGGACGACTGGCGGACGAACGTCGCGCTCGGCGGCGACGTCGAGAACGCCGGCGACGCGCTCACCGACGAGGTGGTCGACATCGCGACCCGTGCGACGGACGTGGTGGGTCTGGACTACGCCGGCGTCGACCTCGTGGAGGGTGACGAGGGCTGGTTCATTCTGGAGGTGAACCCCACGGCGGGGTTCAAGGGGCTGTTCGAGGCGACCGGGCGCTCGCCGGCACCGCACATCGCCCGGCTGGCACTCGACTGCGCCGGCGCGACCGTCGACGAGGAGGCCGTCCGACGGCTGGAGACCACGCTCGACGACTCCCGGCCCTCCTGTGCGCCGCGCATCGAGACAGAGGAGGCGAGCGAACCCGCCGTCATCGGCTACATCGAGGAGGTCGACGTCATCGGCACCAGCGGGCGCAAGTCCATCATGGCCAAATCCGACACGGGCGCCACCAGGACCAGCATCGACGCCCGCCTCGCCGCCGATGTCGGGACCGGCCCCATCAAGGACATCGTGAAGATCAAATCGGGCAGCCTCAAGTCCGGCAAGTCCCGTCCCGTCGTCGACGTGGTCGTCGGCGTCGGGGGCACCCAGCACACCGTCGCCGCGTCCGTCGAGGACCGCTCGCACATGGACTACCCGATGCTGCTGGGCCGGGACATCCTCGAACACTACCGGGTCGACGTCCGGCGGCGCGCGGACAGCGACCTCGGCCCCGGGGAGAACGCCGAAGAAGAGGAGCTCGCAGAAGAGTAGAAGTCAGCGTTCCAGATTCCGACCTACGGCAGAAATTTGGCCCTGAACTCGATTGTTCGACGATTATCAGAATTATTCTCCACCAGCCACGCCGGCGCGGCCCCACACCGTCCGAGATCTGAAGGCAGATTCCGGGACCAGCGCCCCCATGCCCTGACGAGTCGCTCCCGGACCGCCGACCCGAGCGGGAAGGACGCCACTCCCCGCTCGGTTCCGCCGGCGCGGCACACGGTTCGGGACGCTGTCGTGCCGCCTGTTCGCCACGAGCGAGAGGCATATCCGCCCCGGCCACCGAGTCGGCGTCGATGGCCCCCGACGCCGACGATGACGACGCGGTCTCCCACGGAACCTCCGATGAGCCGCAGGACCCGCACGCTCACCTCGCCGGCGACGAGACGCTGGCACCGCTGGTCGAGTCGTACGGCCCCCTCGAACTCGACCCGACCGGCGACCCGTTCGAGCGGCTCGTCGTCTCGCTGGTCAACCAGCAGCTCTCCTCGGCCTCCGCGGCGGCGATCCGCGAGCGACTGTTCGACCGCTTCGAGGTGACATCCGAGGGCCTGCTCGCGGCCGACGAGGACGCGCTCCGGGATGTGGGACTCTCCCGGCAGAAGGTCGACTACGTGCAGAGCGCCGCCGAGGCCGCACGGGAGGGTCGCCTCGACCGCGACCGCTTCGCAACGATGGACGACGCGGCCGTCGTGGACGACCTGACCGACATCCGCGGCGTCGGCGACTGGACCGGCAAGATGTTCGCGATGTTCGCCCTCGGCCGTGAGGACGTGTTCCCCGTCGAGGACCTCGGCATCCGGCGCGCGATGGAGTCACTGCACGGGGACCTCACTCGCGCGGAGATGGTCGAGCGCGCCGAGCCATGGCGGCCGTTCCGGTCGTACGCCGCGCTCTACCTGTGGCACCACCATGAGGACGGGAGTCCGAACGTGCCGACCGACGGCTGACGCGTGTCAGTTGTGGCCGCCGGTCGAGCGCTGGTCCTGTCCCACGCCCGGCCGGGGGGCGTCGTCGATGAGGAGCGAGTGGACGATGACGGCCAGGCCGGCAGCGGTGCAGAGACTCTGGATGGTCTGACTCTCGGCCAGCGACAGGGCGCCGGACATGTGGAGGAGTCCGGCAGCGACCGCCCCGGTAGCCAGCAGGCCGAAGCCGAGAGCGAGCGCACGGAGCGACTGGTTGCCGGTGCGACGGTATGCCCGATGGGCGACCACCGCGATGACGCTGCCGAGCGCGAGCGTCGCCAGTTTGGTGGCCACCAGCAGGGGTTCGCTAGGGAACATATCAGAGTAGATGCCACGTGAGGTAATAGCACGGGCTGCCGGCTCCCAGCCGCTGGGAACGGGCGCCGGGGCCGCGGCGATCACTCCTGGTACAGCGAGTACGTGATGACGCCGAACCCGATGGCCGTGATGACGCTCTGGACCAGCACGCTGGTCCGGAGGTCGACGATCCCCGCGAGGTCACCGACCCCAGCGATGACGCCGCCCATGGTGATGATGCCGAAGCCGATCGCGAGCGCTCGGAGCGACGGGGCTCCAGTCCGTCGATACGCCTTCGCCGTCATGTAGGTGATGAGCCCGCCCAGGAGCAGGGTCACCGTCTTCGCTACTGTGATTCCTATCGGATGTACCATGGTCAGGTTTCCCTCCGTACCTCCTTCCACATCGCCGCCAGCTGTTCGTCCGCCGACCGTGTCGGCCGGTCGATACCGACCTCGAGCGAGCGGTCCTCGTCGAGTGCGATGACCACACGCTCGAAATCGACCTCGTACAGCGTCGTGTGGTGGCCGTCCGGCCGCACCTCGGTCGCCTCACGGAGCAGGTCGGCCTCCGTCAGGAGGTCGAGCTTCCGGTAGGCCGTCGATGAGGGGATGTCGCACCGCTCGGACACCTCTCCCGCGGAGAGCGGTTCGTCGAGCGCTCGGATGATCGCCCGACAGTCCGCGTCATCGAGCGCCGTGAGGACATCACCGAGAGGTGGGTCCGGCTCCGAGCGCGGGTTCCGCGCCATAACGACTACTCGAAGCCCCGGTTGAAAACCCATGCGAAGGCAGCGGGCGGGGCCCCTCGACTCGCCTGGCGGCGGGCACGCGCGTCTGCGAAACCGACACCGGCGATCCCCAGGCGAGTCCGCTTCCCGCCCGGACCGGCGGCGCCGTGTGGGACGCTATCAGGCCGCGAGCGACGCTGAGGCCACTTATTCCCGTCCGTCGAGAACCGGGAGCAGCTTCATGATGCGGGCCCCACAACGATAGTGTATGACCCCCAACGCCACAGGCCTCACCGACACACCACCCGGTGCGGAGGCGCCGGCCGAAGGGACAGCCGCGGCACAGACGACGACCGTCGATGTGCGCGCGTGTGGCCGGTTCCGGCGACAGTTCGATGAGAACCGCTTCGAGTTCACCTTCGAGGGGGACACGCTCCGCGAGTTCGTCGGGGCGCTCCTCGGCGAGCGGCCGGAGCTGGCCGACCTCCTCATCGGGGAGACGCGTCGTGAGGACGACGCCGGCTGGACCGACATCCGGGACGACCTCGAAGCGGGGAAGCGCCCGTTCGTCCGCGTGATGGTCAACGGGACGTTCAACGAGTACCGCGGCGGCGCCGAGGCCGAGCTGTCCGACGGCGACCGTATCGAGCTGGTCGAACCGCTCACCTGCTGAGACACGCCACTGGGGGCCGCTTCTGCTGTTTCTCGGGCTCGTTCTCGGCCCCTCGCCCCTCGAATCGCCGCCAGTGCCGCCCCCCTCCCCGAACATATTCGGGAGAATAGACAGGCGGATGTCGCCGGAACGCTCCGTCATGAGCACGACCACCGACGCGGCGGGCGAGCAGGCGGTGACGACCACGGTCGACGTGAAGGCGACCGGTCACGTCCGGCGTGAACTCGGCGAGCACCGCTTCGACTACACCTTCGAGGGAGATACGCTCCGCGAGTTCCTCGACGCGCTGTTCGCCGAGCATCCCGAGCTGAAGGAGATGCTCGTCGCGGAGACCGAGGCCGAGGCCAGTACGGAGGGCTGGGTCGATATCGATGATCTCCCGGGCGACTGGGCGAAGAACCCCGAGGGCGAGCAGACCCGCCCCTACGTCCGTGTCGTCGTCAACGGAACGTTCAACGAGCATCTGGACGGGTTCGATACCGAACTCGAGGACGGGGACCGCGTCGCGCTGATGTTCCCGTTCATGTTCTGCTGCTGACGGCGGGCCGCCCCCGCCCGCTCAGTCGGCCGGCTCCGCGGGACAGTCGGGGCCACAGACGGCCAGTTCGTCGCCCTCGGTGACCTCGTCGGCGGTCTCATCGGCATCAGCCGTGTCCCCGGCGTCGATCCGTCGGGCGGGATTCCCCGCGACGGTTGCGCCGGCAGGCACGTCCTTCGAGACGACCGCGCCGGCACCCACGGTGGCACCCTCGCCGATGGTGATATCGCCGATGAGCGTCGCGTTTGCGCCCAGCGTGACACCGTCCTCGACGGTCGGATGGCGCTTCTCCCGCCGTGGCGAGTCGCCGCCGAGCGTCACGCCGTGGTAGCAGGCCACGTCGTCACCGACCTCGGCCGTCTCGCCGACGACGACGCCCATGCCGTGGTCGATGAAGAACCGGCGACCGATGTCGGCCGCGGGGTGGATCTCGACGCCGGTGAACAGCCGGACCAGCTGTGAGACCAGCCGGGCGGCGAAGGAGTGCCCCCGGTCGGAGAGCGCGTGAGCCAGCCGATGGCACCAGACGGCGTGCAGGCCGGGGTAGAGCAGGACCTCGGCGGTGCTGGTGGCGGCAGGGTCGGTCTCGCGGGCGGTGCGGATATCCTCGCGGATGCGGTCGAGCATGTGGTGGGTGTAGGGGTGTCGTGATCAGCGGATGATACGGTGACAGCGGAACCGGGGGAAGACGGACAGAAGAGTCAACAACAGCAACACGGCGCCGCACGGACCGCGGGCTGGCGGACGCTGCGGGGTCGACGCGGGTGACGCGTGCTGCCCATGGCTACCCGACCGTGGCTGCCCAGCGGCTAAAACGTGTCGCCCCGGAACGCAGCCTTCGGGCGGGCGACTCCGGTGGTCGGCGTCGGGCGTTCCGGGGGTCAGTGGTCGTCCTCGCGCCACTTCTTCCCGCAGTCGGTGCAGGTGAAGAAGCGCGTCTCGGACTCGTCGGCAGCGCGGATCTGCTTCATCTCGTAGCGGGCGCGGTCGTGGCCACACTCCGGACAGATGACCTTCGTCGTCGGGCCGATCTCCTCGTCGTCGACCTCCGACATGTCGACGGGGCCGCTGTCGGTGTCCTGTCCCTCGGTCGTGGTCATCGCCGCGTCCCGGGCACTGTCGCGGGGCTTCGTGGCGCCGCAGGACTTGCAGACCCACTCGCTGTCCTCCGTGTGCATCATCGAACCGCACTCGTCGCAGAACTCCATGATGGGCGCCCTTGTCGACTCCCGGTACTAAACGCACCGGTCCCGCGGAAGCAGGGCGGGAACGGACCCCGACCCACCCGGCCGGCGATGGACACCATCCGGAATCGGACAGGTCTAGCGTCCGACACCGATTTAACGCATGGTCGTATACTCGTCTCCAATGATAGAGGCCACGAGCGCGGGAGCCATCCTCTTTCGTGACACCCGTGGCCGTCGTGAGTACCTCCTGCTCAAGTCGCGTCCGGGGGACTGGGAGTTCCCCAAGGGCGGTATCGAGGGCGAGGAGGAGCTACAGCAGACGGCGATCCGCGAGGTGACGGAGGAGGCCGGAATCGAGGATTTCCGGCTCATCGATGGCTTCCGCGAGGACTACGACTACGTGTTCGAGGCGAACGGCAAGACCATCCACAAGACGGTCCACCTGTTCATCGCGAAGTCGTTCGAAGCGTCCGCCGAACTGTCGAAGGAGCACCGCGACCTGCAGTGGCGCGACTACGAGCAGGCGATCAACACCATCACGCAGGACGGCCCCCGTGACATCCTCCGGGAGGCCCACGACTTCCTCGACGAGGTGCTGGAGGAGGACGAGGCGGACGGGGCAGACGAGGCGGATGAGGCGGATGAGGCGGATGAGGACGACGAGGCTGAGGCAGACGCGGAGGTCGAGACCGAGGGGGCAGCCGAGGCCGACGGGGGCGAGCGCGACGGGGAATCGTAGCGCCGCCCGGCCCGGCACGCCCACCGACCACGGTCCGGAGGCCGCCGACGGAACCGTTTAGCCACCCGCCCGCCTCGGGCCAGCCGTGACCGACGCCGCAGTCGGCGGCTGGCCGCTCCCGGACCGCGAGTTCCCCTTCGAGCTCCGGGTCTGTCGGTGGGCCGAGGCGCGCTGGTCCCCTGGCGGTGACCTGCCGGAGGACCGCGTCGCCGTGGTCGCCCGCCAGCTCGGGGTCCAGAACCGCCGGTGGGACACGCTCGTGCTGGAATGCGACCGGGAGCAGCTCGCCGCGCGCGCGGTGTTCGGCGCCCGGGCGCTCGACTCGGACCTGCTGCACGTCGTCCGCAATGCGCCGGCCGACTGGGCGTGGTACCGGGACGCGCTCCCCGAACCGGACTACCCCTGGCAGTACGTCCGCGAGGCGGTTCACACCGCCGCAGACCGGGACCTCGTGGAGAGACGCAAGCGCGGCAACCGTATCGAACTCCGGCGGCGGTGGCGCTACCCGGAGTGGGTCGAACGGGTCGTCGCCATCGAGAACAAGCCGGACCTCGACGCGAGCGCCGCGCGGGTGCTGGGCGACCAGCTCGAGCGCGACGTGGCCCTGGGGCTCGCCGACGAGGTGTGGGTGGCGACGCGCGCCGCCACGGGCGACGGAAGCGGCGATGACGACGGCGATGGCACCATCGGACGCGATGGCGTCGAACCCGCGTTGCTGGAGCGCCTCCCAGCCGAGGCCGGAATCCTCGTCGTTCGCGAGGGGGAGGGCCCCGCGGGACTCGACGTCGAACCGGTCTGGCACCCCCGGTCGCTGGCCGTCGACACCCCCGGGACTCGCATCCTCGAACGGCCCGACGGCGGCGCGCACGACCAGTCGGCCGCCCGGTTCGAGTACGCCGACGCCGAGTGGAAGGCCGGCAAGCGCCGGGAGATCGCCGAGCGCGCCTACGAGCGGGGCTGGCGCGGCTACATGGACCAGGTCCGGACTGACTGCCGGCACTTCCGGCTGGCCGACGCCGAGGCACCGCTCCCGGCCTGCGCCGCGAAGGGCCGCTGTGTCACGGCCCGCGAGTGCTCGGGGTCGTGCCCTCAGTTCGAGCCGGAGCCACCGGCATGGCGGGCGAATGGCTGGCCGATCGACGGTGGGCCTGGAAAGGGGGCGAAGCGGCTGCTGGAGCGACAGCGGGAGCGGTTTCGAGAATAGCAGAACAATACACAGCAAGCCGCAGAACTTTCCCAGTTATCCGGCAGATATCTGTCCTGAACTCCATATATCCCTGTTGCCACGAACGGGCACCGTCCCCGCGGTGGCGGGGAGCAGCGTCAGTCCACGACCATCCGCGACGGCGATTCGGACCTGATGAGGGCCGCGAGGTTCTCCAGGTCCTCCGCCAGCACGACGACGAGGTCGTCGAGTGTCACGATGCCGCGCAGGTCCCCGTCCTCGACGACGGGGACCCGTCGGACCCCTTCCTCGCGCATCATCCGGGCGAGTTCGTGCGTGTCCGTGTCCGGCGAGACCGTGAACACGACGGGCGAGAGTACCTGGTTGACGACCGTCCGCTCCAGCGTCTCGACGAACTCCTGGCCGAACACCACGAGGTCGCGGTCGGTGACGATGCCGCAGACCTCGCTGTCGGCGTTCAGTACCACCGCACTGCCCACGTCACGCTCGCGGAACACCTCGGCGACCTCAATGACGGTGTCGTCGAGGTCGACCGTCACGACATCCGTCGTCATCACTGATTCGAGTCCCATACCGGAGAGAGGGCACCGAAGATAGTGGGTGTATGGCTAGTTCTCGCCAGCCGGGAACACGGGCCGGCACGGTGACGGCCCGGAACGCCGTCAGTCGTCCAGTCGCTCGACCTGCAGGTCGTCACGCGACATCGCGAGTCGGTAGGTCGGCACGGTGAGCTGGACCTTCTCGACGACGCCCTTGTTGGCGAGCGAGCGGAGCGCCTCCCGGATTCCGTCGTTGTCCGGGTCGAGCCCCTCGTCGAGGGCGCGCACGGCCTGCAGGACGCCTACGACGCTCTGTGGCTCCTCGTCCTCGTCCGCGAGGACCCGGAGCACGTGGTACTGGAGGTCCGGGACGCGGACGACGCGGCTACCGTCATCGTTCTCGCTGATACCGGGGTCGACACCCGATATCTCGGCGGCCTCCTCGGTGGCCCGGATGAGGCTGTTCTCGTCCCGGAAGTAGTAGTCCTTCAGATGGTTCTCGAGATAGGAGTGGACCTCGCTGCCGCCCTCCAGCCCCCAGCGGTCAGCGAGCTCCGAGTTCTTCGTGGGCTGGAGCGCGACCACGTCGCCCAGTCGTTCGCGCTCCTCGTCGGTGAGGTCCCCGTCCGTCATCGGGCGACGGTTCGGCGGGGCACTTGAAACGGTTGCGGGTCGCGGTCGCTCGAGGAGTGCGAACGCCTCGCTCGGACGGGGGCAGCTTTTCGCCGGGGCGGGCCGAGCGCGCGTCGCTGGCCGACGAGGACTGCCCGTAGGACGGGAGGGCCGCTGGCTCGACCGTTCAGCCCGGCAACCGACGGATGCGTCCCTCGTGGAGCCACTCGCCGTACCGCTCACGGAGGCCACGCTCGTCGCGGAGCCGGCAGCAGGTGTGCGGGAACCGCCCGGGGAGCATCACGTCGAGTGTCCGGAGGGGCTCGTCGGGCAGTCCTCCGTTCTCGCGCCGGTCGTCGGCGAGCGTTGGGAACTCGCTTCCGAACGACGGTGCGTGGCCGGCCTGGTGGACGCGGACGACGCGCGGCGTCCCGGGGCAGACGTACACGTCGTCGCCGAGGGTGTAGCCGCGGAGACAGTTCGACTGCCACCACGCGTCGAGGCCGTGCCAGAGGTCGCCGTGTTCGGGCCCGTCGCCGGGGGCCGCGGGAACGCCGTACGATTCGGGGTCGCCGTGGTGGGCGTGGAACCCGCGGAGGTAGTCGTACCAGCCGCGCTCGTGCTCGACGACGGCCGGTTCCGGCCCACCGTCGGTCGCGACCGGCGCTCCCGACGGCCCGGTACCGGGGCGGGCGATTCGGAGGAGGGCGTGCCACACGTGGAAGCCGAGGAGGGAGACCACTGCGGCAGCGATGCGGAGCTGTCGCATATCGGGGCCTGCGACAGCGCGGTATGAGTGCTTTGTGTGGGCGTCGGACTGAAGTCCCGGCAGGTCGGGAGACGGTGTGTGCGCGTCGTCCTGGCGACCAGCGAGGAGCCGCTCTACCTCCCCGAGTACCTCCGGCCGGTGTTCGAGGCCCACGCGGACGCCATCGAGGGCGTCGCGCTGGTGCCGTTCGAGGGTGGGGCCGTCGAGCAGCTCCGCGAGCAGGTCCGTGCGTGGGGGCCTCGGGGCACGGTTCGGCTCGGTGGCCGCTTCGTCGGTGGTCGACTCGCCGGCGCACTCCCGGGACCGGTCCAGCGACGGCTCCCAGGCGGCTACCGGTCCGTCGAGCGCCTCGCCCGGTCGTACGACCTCCCGGTCCGACAGGTCCCCGACGCGGGCGCTCCTGCGTTCGCGGACTGGATACGCGAACGGGACCCCGACCTGCTGCTCTCGGTCGTGGCCGGGCAGTTGCTCCCGGAGCCGGTCCTGGATGCCGCGAACCTCGCGGTGAACTGCCACGGCTCGCTCCTGCCGAAGTACCGCGGCCGTGCGACGGCGTTCTGGCCGCTCTACCACGGCGACGACGAGACCGGTGTCACCGCACACCTGATGACCGAGGCGTGGGACGCGGGACCCATCCTCCGACAGCGCTCGGTCCCCATCGCAGCCGACGACTCGATGCACGACGTGAACCGGAAGCTGGCCGAGACGGGCGCTTTCCTCGTCGTCGACCTGCTCGCTGACCTCCGGGCCGGCCAATCGCCCGACCCGCGACCGAACCCGACCGAGGCGTACGAGTACCGTTCATTGCCGACACCCGCGGAGCGCCGCGAGTTCCGCCGTCGCGGGAACCGGTTCGTCTGAGCAGGGTGTCGCGCCAGCGCCCGCGCGCATCGCGGCTTTGAATACCGGGCGCCGCCGCGGTTGGGACATGACAGAGGTCATCGACGGGAACGCCGTCGCCGCCGACATCCGGGACGGGCTCACGGGCGCCATCGAACGGCTCGCGGACGCCGACGCGCGGCCGGGGCTCGCGACGGTCCTGATGAGCGACGACCCCGCCAGCGAGACGTACGTCTCCATGAAGCAGCGCGACTGCGAGGAGGTGGGCATCACCAGCCACCACGTCGAGATCGACCCCGAGGCACCCGCCGAGGAGCTGTTCGACACCATCGCGGACCTCAACGCCGACGACGCGGTGAACGGCATCCTCGTGCAGATGCCCGTCCCCGACCACGTCGACAAGCGTCGTGTCCTCCGCGCCATCGACCCTGCGAAGGACGTGGACGGCTTCCACCCGGAGAACGTCGGGCGGATGGTCGCGGGCAACGCCCGGTTCAAGCCCTGCACGCCCCACGGTATCCAGAAGCTCCTCGAAGCCTACGACGTGGAGACGGAGGGCGCCGAAGCGGTCGTGGTCGGTCGCTCGGACATCGTCGGCAAGCCGATGGCGAACCTGTTCATCCAGAAGGAACCCCTCGGCAACGCGACGACGACGGTCTGCCACTCCCGGACGAAGGACCTGGCGGCACACACCCGCGAGGCCGATATCCTCGTCGCGGCCGCTGGCGTTCCCGAGATGATCGACGGCTCGATGGTCAAAGAGGGCGCGACGGTCGTCGACGTCGGAATCAACCGCGTCGACGCGGACACGGACAAGGGGTACGAGCTCATCGGCGACGTGGAGTACGAGAGCGCGAAGGACGTGGCCGGCGCCATCACGCCGGTCCCCGGCGGCGTCGGGCCGATGACCCGCGCGATGCTCCTCTACAACACCGTGACGGCCGCGAGCGAGCAGGCGGGCGTAGACGTGGACCTGCCCTGAATCGTGAGCGACGACACACGGGACGGAGCAGAGGGCGACGACACCGACCCGGTTATCGACGACACGGACCCGGAGACGACGGTCCGGACCTGGCGGAAGGACGGCGAGTACCGTCGCGAGCGGGCGCACCGTCTGGACGCCGAGGAGTTCGCCGAGGCCCGCGAGCGCATCCGCGGCGATGACGGGCTGGAGTGGGGCGTCGGTGCGCTCGTCGAAGCCGACGGGCGCGTACTGCTCGTCCGCGAGGATGGCCGATGGCTCCTCCCAGGCGGCGAGGTGGAGGCCGGCGAGGACCACGACGAGGCCCTGGTGCGTGAACTCAGAGAGGAGACCGGTATCGACATCACACCGGGCGAGCGGCTGGCCATCGTTCGGAACATCCTCCGGCATGGCGACGATGGGCTGTCGTTCCGATTCGCCATCCACCGCGCGACTGCCGAATCGACAGCACTCGGCGACGACCCGGGGCTCCCGGACGAGGATATCGAGGCCATCCGGTGGGTCGAGGAGCTCCCGGAGAACACGCTCGACCGCGACCTCCTGTGCCGGCTCCTCGGCGACGGCTGGGACTGAAGTTCAAGTACCGGGCCGGGACCAGCGTCCCCGTGACCTGACGAGCCATCTTCGGGCCGCCGGTCCGAGCGGGGGGAACGCCACCCTCCGGTCGGTTCCACCAGCGCGACGCACGGTCCGGAGTTCGGTCGCGTCGCCTGTTCGCTAACGTACGCGCTCGTCCACCTCGACAGAGCCCTCAGATGACCCCCTGCTCCCGGAGGTCGTCCAGTGTCTCCCCGTCCAGCCCCAGCTCCGCTCCGTACACCGCCTCGTTGTGCTGTCCCCGTCGCGGCCCGAGGTGCTCGACCGCGCCCGGCGTCCGCGTCAGCCGTGGGACCACGCCGTGGGTCGTAATCTCCCCGACGTCCTCGTCGGTCACCTCGACGAGGTTGTCGCGGGCGGCGTACTGCTCGTCCTCGAACACGTCGCTCACGTCGTACACCGGCGCGACGACCGCGTCGCCCGCGCCCAGGTCAGCGATGGCCTCCTCGACGGTCCGCTCGGCGATGTAGGGGGCGATGTACTCGTCCAGCTCGTCGGCGTGCTCGACCCGCGCGTCGTTCGTGGCGAACCGTTCGTCGTCCAGTAGCTCCGGGTGGCCGACCGTCTCCGCGAGGTTCTCGAAGATGGACTGAGCCGAGGCCGACAGCGCAACGTAACCGTCCTGTGCCTCGTAGACGTTCCGCGGTGCGGCGTTGCTGTGGTGGTTCCCACGACGCTCGCGAACCTGCCCCAGCCGGTCGTACGCCTCCACGTCGCCCGGGAACATCCGGAACAGCGACTCGTACAGGGAGACATCGACGACCTGGCCCTCGCTGCTGCCGTCGCCACCGGGCCCGACCTCGCGCTCGAACAGGGCGAACATCGCTGCCTGGACCGCGTAGTGGCCGGCGGCCATGTCGGCCAGCGGAATCGGCGGGAGCAGCGGCTCCCGGTCGGGGAACCCGTTGACGTGCGCGAACCCGGACATCGCCTCCGCGACGGTTCCAAAGCCCGGTTGCTCGGCTCGTGGTCCGGTCTGGCCGTACCCCGAGATGCGGACCATCACGACCCCGGGGTTGACCTCGCGGAGGTCGTCGTACGAGAGGTCCCACCGTTCCATCGTCCCGGGGCGGAAGTTCTCCACGACCACGTCGGCGGTCTCGACGAGGTCCAGCGCGAGCGCGTGGCCCTCCGGCGTCGAGAGGTCGCAGGTGACGGACCGTTTCCCCCGCGCGAGTGCCTTCCACCACAGCGACATCCCCGACTCGGGGTCGAACGGGCCCCAGTCACGGACAGGGTCACCGGCCTGCGGATGTTCGACCGCCACCACGTCGGCGCCGAAGTCGGCGAGCGTCATCGTCGCGAAGCCGCCGGCGACCATCCCGGAGAAGTCCACCACCCGGAGGCCCTCGAGGGGACCCTCCCGGTGCCGGGTCGCCGAGCCGTCGGTGTCCTCGTCGGTCATACGCCCGGTCCGGCAGGCGGGTAGTTCACTCCTGTCCTTCGGGCG
The DNA here is from genome assembly GCF_024298885.1 of Haloglomus halophilum. Taxonomy (GTDB): domain Archaea; phylum Halobacteriota; class Halobacteria; order Halobacteriales; family Haloarculaceae; genus Haloglomus; species Haloglomus halophilum. Next base: position 3,012,710 of record NZ_CP101166.1, on the reverse strand, counting down.
CTCGATGGCGCACCCGCGGGTCAGTCGTCCCGGCGGTCGACCGATTCGTGCTCCCACACGAGGTCGAAGAACCGTTTGAGTCCGGCCACGAACGACTCGTTCTCGGTGATGGCAGCTTGCCGCATGTGGTTGGGTACCTCCGGCTCCTCGACGAGGAAGATGGCCTCGCCACTCTCGCCCCCGGCCGCGTCACCCGCGTCGGCCGGCGGGTCGGTGAGCGTCCCGCGCCACGGGAGCGCCCCCGCCGCGAATCGGAACTCGACACCCGGGAACTCCTCGCGTAGTCGGTCGACGATACCCGCCTGGATGCGTCGGTTCTCGTCGCTCAGGCGGTCGGGATGGAGGAACAGCACCCGGACCGCGATACCACGGTCGAGGGCGTCACGGAGTGCCGGCTCGACGCTCTCGAGGTACTCCCACGATTTGGTGAGTACCCGGACCTCCCGTTCGGCCTCGTGGTAGAGCCGGCGCGTCTCTGATTCGCTCGGCTCGCCGACATCGACGACGTGGAACAGCTCCTCGGCCGGCCGCACGTCCTCGGTGGCGGAATCGAACTGCGGACCGAACTCCGCGAGGAACGCCTCCCGGCCGGCCTCCAGTTCCGTCGCCGTGGACTCGTACGCCTGTCGCTGGTTCTCCTTCGCCCGGTCGACGATCTCCGCGGGGGAGCGCGACTGGTACTCCTTCGGACGACCGGGAATCACCTTCACGAAGCCCCGGTCGGCGAGCGCGTCGAGAACGCCGTAGATGCGGGCTTTGGGGATGCCCGTCGCCTCAGCGAGGTTCGGGGCGGTCGTCCGTCCGAGGCGGAGCAGGTTCGAGAGCGCGGTCTCCTCGTACTCCGTCAGGTCGAGCGCGTCGAACAGGTCCGTGCCGTCCCCGTCGGGCATAGGGGGACGCTCACCCGGGGCGACCGTAAACGCGCCGGTGAATCAGCGACGAAACGGGGGAAATCTTATGTCGGTGCAGAGTTACTCACCAATCGAGTAAATGTCCGATAGTGAACCGGAGCAGGAGCATCTCTCCGATGTCGAGGATGGGTGTGGTTGCACGGAGGTCTGGGAGCATCTGAGCGAGCAGCGCGAGGAGTAGGGGGAGGCCACCACCCACGGCACCCATCACCCGTCTCGTGGCCGCGAGCCACGGCCTCGGCGCGGGCCGGAGCGCTTTTGCGGCCGCGCCGTCGACCGGGAGGTGAATGGACCGCGACGACGTCTGTGTCCTGTTGCCGACGCTGGACGAGGCCGAGACCGTCGGGAGCGTCATCGACGGGTTCCGCGACGAGGGATTCGAGAACGTCCTCGTCATCGATGGTCACTCCACGGACGGCACCCAGGAGGTCGCCCGCCAGCACGGCGCACGCGTCGTCGAGCAGAGCGGGGTCGGCAAGGGTCAGGCCGTCCGTGAGGGGCTGACCCACATCGACGAGCCGGTCGTCCTGATGGCCGACGCGGACGGCACGTACCGACCGGAGGATGCCGAGTCGATGCTCGAACCCATCTTCGACGGGCGCGCCGAGCACGTCATCGGCGACCGGTTCGCGGAGATGGAGGAGGGGGCGATGACCCGGCTCAACCGCGCCGGGAACCGCATCGTCAACCGCGCGTTCGCGACCATCCACGGCCGCGACCTGCAGGACATCCTCAGCGGCTACCGCGCCTTCACCCGAGACTCCGTCGAGCGGTACGCGCTCCGCTCGGACGGGTTCGGCATCGAGACGGAGCTCAGCGTCGAATGCGTCAAACACGGCACCGCCACCGAGGTCGTTCCCATCACCTACGGCGCCCGCCCTGACGAGTCGGAGACGAACCTCCACCCCGTCCGCGACGGGGCGAACATCTTCCTCACGCTGTACAAACTGGCGAAGACGAACAACCCGCTGTTCTACTTCGGGAGCGTCGGCAGCGTGAGCGGGCTCGTGGGGCTGTTGGTCGCGGCCTACGTCGGCTACGACTTCCTCGTCAACGACATCTCCCACGAGGCACTCGCGGTGGTCGCCGCCGCGGGCATCATCCTCGGCGTCCAGCTCGTCATGTTCGGCGTCCTCTCGGACATCATCGTCACGGTCAACCGGGAGCAGACACGCCGGCTGGAGGAACTGGCCGAGCAACTGTCAGCGGGCCGGGAATCGGCCCCGAGCGCCAGCCCCGACACCGACCAGCCACCGCGTGGCACCGCCGCGAGCGAGGATGACGGGACGACGGACCATGGCGGGGAGCACGACGACCCGGGCGGGACGACCCCGGCCGAGGTCGGCGCCGACGGTGAGGACTGACGCTCCGAAACGGTCAACACCCGCTTCTGGCTACCATCGGTCGTGTCCCCATACGATGCGGTCCTCTTCGACAACGACGGGGTGCTGGTAGAGCCACCTGCCCCCGAGACGCAGGCTGCGGCCGTGGCGGCCGCCTTCGAGTCAGTCGGCGTTGCCGACCCCGACCCCGACCACGTCGAGGCCCTCCGGCACGGCGTGACCATCGACGCGCTCCGCGAGGTGGCCGCGGCACACGACCTCGACCCAGCGACCCTCTGGGCCGCCCGCGAACGGTTCGACGAGGATTCCCAGATCGAGGCGTTCCACGCCGGCGAACGCACCACGTACGACGACATCCACGCCGTAGCCGACATCCCGACCGCGCGGGGCGTCGTCAGCAACAACCACCACAGCACCGTCGCGTTCGTGCTGGACTTCTTCGACCTCGGCGGCTGGTTCGAGACCCACTACGGCCGCCCGATGACCGTCGAGAGCCTCGACCGGAAGAAGCCGAACACGCACTATCTGAACCGCGCACTGGCCGACCTGGACGCATCGACGGCGCTCTACGTGGGTGACAGCGCGAGCGATGTGGTCGCCGCCGAGCAGGCGGGACTGGATTCGGTCTTCGTCCGGCGCCCCCACTGCCCCGCGGTGCCCGACGGGGTGACGCCGACGCACGTGGTGGACGGGCTGGACTCGGTCGCGGCCCTCGCGAGCGGGAACGGCAAGGAGAACCTCGACAGCGAGCCGGACGCGGCGTAGTCAGTCGTCGGCCGCGGCGCGGGCCTCCTGCTCGCCGTAGATGTCGTCGTACTTCCCGGTGAAGCGGTCGAGGACGTTCCGCCGCTTGACCTTCATCGAGGGTGTCAACAGGTCGTTCTCCGGGGTCCACTCGACCGGGACCATCCGGAACTCCTTGATGCGCTCGTACTTCTCGAACTGCTCGTTGACGCGGTCGACCTCCGCCTCGACGTACTCACGGACCTGGGGGTCGTTACAGATGCCCTCGTTCGTGTCCGGGATGTCGACGCCCTCGCGGTCGGCCCAGCGCCGGATGGCCTCGAAGTCCGGGACGACCAGGGCGGAGACGAACTTCTCGTTGTCGCCCATCACCATCACCTGCTGGATGCGGTCGGAGGTGGCGAAGGCGTCCTCGATGGGTCCCGGGGCGACGTTCTTGCCGGTGTCGAGCACGAGCAGCTGCTTCAGCCGGTCGTGGTAGACGAGGTAGCCGTCACTCGTCCGCTCGATGATGTCGCCCGTGCGGAACCAGCCGTCCTTCGTGAAGGCGTCCATCGTCGCCTCGGGCTTCTCCCAGTAGCCCTCGGTCACGTTGGGACCCTTCACGAGCAGTTCGCCGATTTTGCTGTCCGGGCGGGCCTTCTGGGCCTGCTCGGTCGTGATGACGGAGCTGTCGAGTTTGAGGTCGACGTTCGTCAGCGCCGGGCCCAGCGTGCCGGGACGCGGGTCCTCCGGCGGGTTCGTGGAGACGACGGGCGCGGTCTCCGTGAGACCGTACCCCTCGAGGATGGGGAGGCCCATCCCCTCGAACAGCTCGGCGAGGCGCTTCGAGAGCGACCCGCCGCCGGAGATGAAGAAGTCGATGTTGCCGCCCATCTGCTCTTTGACCTGCGAGAAGACCAGTTTGTTCGCGATGGCGTACTTCACCCGGAGCCCGAGGTCCGGGTCGTCGGTGCGGGCGTGCTCGCGGCCGATCTCGATGGCCCACTCGAAGATGCGCTCTTTGGTGTCGGACTCGGTTGCCTGGGCCCGCATCTGATCGAAGATGCGCTCGTACACCCGGGGGACGCTCGTCGCGGTGGTGGGCTCGACGAGCTGGATGTCCTCGGCGATGGTGTCGGTGGATTCGGCGTACGCGACGGTCCCACCGGAGGCGAACATGACGAAGTTCCCGGCCGTCCGCTCGAAGACGTGCGCCAGCGGGAGGAAGGACAGCGAGCGGGCCGACTCGTCCAGGACGGGCACGTCGGCGGGCTTGTCGTTGCGGGGGCCGAACCGTTTGCGGACGCCGTTGATGTTGGCCCGGAAGTTGGCGTGGCTCAGCTGGACGCCCTTCGGCTGGCCGGTCGTCCCGGAGGTGTAGATGAGGCTCGCGGTGTCCTCCGGTTCGCGGCTGTGGAGCCACTCGTCCCAGTGGTCCGGGTCGAACGCCTCGTCGCCACGGCGGTAGAGGTCGGCCAGCGTGAACACGTCCGCGCGCTCGACGTGGGCCTCGTCGTCCAGCTCGTCCATCACGACGATGAACTCCAGGTCGAGGTCGTCCTCGACCTCCAGGACCCGCTCCAGCAGTGCCTCGTTCTCGACGACGACGCCGTCGGCGTCGGGGTCGTCGAGCAGGTAGCGGACCTGCCGCGGGCTCGACTCCGTGTAGACGGTCGTGACGACGCCGCCCGCCGAGAGGACGGCGAGGTCGCTCTGGGCCCACTCCATCCGCGTGCCGGCGAAGATGCCGACCCGGTCGCCCGTCTCCATGCCGATGTCGCGAAGGCCGGCGGCCAGCCGCTGGACCACGTTCAACATCTCGTCGTAGGTCAGCGAGGCGTACTGGTCCTTCGGCGCTGCCGGCACGATGCCGTCGGCCAGCGACCGCTGGTAGATACCACCCTTGTACCACTGTGCGTCCCGGTTGGCGTGCCGGGTCGCGCTCTCGGCGAACAGCTGCGGGATGGTGTTCTCCCCGACGACCTCGTCGGTGTAGTCCCGTTCGGCCTGGAGCCACGGCGGCTCGTTCGATGTTCCGGACATACCTGTTGCCGTGATACTGCGTCCCGGGGGTAATCAATGGTGACATTCATCTGGAGGAACCACACGGCCGGGATGGCGTCCCGTTGGAGCGCCGGCCGGACGGTCATGAGCCATCAGGTTCGGCCGGGCTCGCCGTCGCGGTCTCCTTCGGCCCGCCGTCACGGTGGGGGGGAAGACAGGAGACCGCTCAGTCGATATCGATGCGGTGGCCCTCGTCCTCGTCCATCGCCTCGGCCATCGGGACGTGGATCTCGAGGACGCCGTTGTGGTACTCGGCCTCGATCTCCTCGACCACGATGTCGCCCTCGGGGAGGCGCACGCGCTCGAAGGCGCTGCGCGAGCGGGTGTAGTGCATCGCGTCGTCGCCCTCGGACACCTCGTGCTCGGCCGCGATGATGAGGAAGCCGTCGTCGAACCGGAGGTCGATCTCCTCCTTCTCGAAGCCCGGAAGGTCCGCGATGACGACGTAGCCGTCGTCGGACTCGTCGATGTTCAGGTGGATGTCGCGCCGGCCCATCCGCCCCTCGCCGCTGTAGTCGAGCCCGAGCCCGGAGCCGAACTCGTCGAACATGGTGCGGAACATGCGGTTCATGGTGCTGTCCATCTCGTCGAAGGGGGTGCGTCGGTTTACCATATCATTTACCTTACGGGGTAACTGTACGGTTCATACAGTCTTGAACTCCGCGAGAACAGTGCTGTCATACTTCTATCCACAATACCGTGGCTAGAAGTGGATAATTGGGACCCACAACTAGAAGGGAAAGACCGCCGACGCCACGGACGTGGCGACGCCGGGGGCCTTCCGGGCCGCGTAGCCGGACTTCCGGGCGGCACCCTTGACGTAGTGGCCGGCACAGCGGTGGAGCGGCGCCCGGCGGCCGTGGACCGCGGTGTCGCCGCGCCGGATGGCCGCCACCACATCGTCGGCCGTCGCGCTGCCGTCGGTCGGCAGGTCCAGCGCGGTGAACGCGCGGCCGACGGTCTCGACGCGGTGGGCGTCGCTGCCCGCGAGGTCGGCGTGGCCGTAGCGACGCGCGAACGCGGCCGCCCGGCGGTTCCGGTAGCCCGTGAACAGCCAGGCGTTGTACGTCTCGATGCCGTCGACGTCGACACCCGCGAGCCGGCGGCGCGGGACGCCGTGACGCGTGCGCTGGAACGGGTGCGGGACGACCGCCACCCCACCCATCTCGCGGACCGTCGCCACGGTGTCGGGGAGCGGCCGGCCCGGGGTCGGACACTCCTCGACGCCGATGGCGAGCAGGTGGCCGTCCGCGGTCGAGACCTCCACACCCGGGACGCCGACGAGCCCGTACGCCGGCGCCAGGCGTGCGGCGCGCAGCGACTCCTCGATGGTGTCGTGGTCGGTGACGACGATGGCATCGAGGTCGATGTCCGCCGCGTGTTCGAGGAGCAGTTCGACGGGTTCGCGGCCGTCGTAGGAGCCCTCCGAGTGGACGTGTGGGTCGATGCTGAACGGGGACTCCTCCATCGGACGGCGCTACGGCAGGGGTGTGCAAAAGTCCGCCGGCCGAGAGCGGTGGGAGAAACCGCAAGCGAGGAACCGGAACCGTCGCCCCGTGTCGTCGGAGACGGAGGACCGCCTCAGTCGGAGATGTACGAGCCGATGTAGGCGCCCGCCGCGCCGACGAGTGCCGCGGGGATGCCGCTCTCGATGACCTGCTTGCCCAGCGCCGCCTGATCGAGGGCGCCACCGCCCCCACCACCGCCGGTGGAGTACTGCGCGATGACGTTGATGGTGAGGAACAGCGTGAGGCCGGTCATCAGGTAGAACCCGACCAGCGACGCCGTTCCGCCGACGGCCGTCGCGGTGAGGGGACGGTCCGGGAGCGCCCGGCCCAGCAGCGCGCCCGCACCGATGGCCATCAGCGGGCCCACGAGGAACGGCGTGATGACGTTGTGGAGCAGCATGATGCTGACGAGCGTGCTGTCGGTCGGGCTGGCACCCGGCTCGACGAACTGCTCGATGAGGAAGCCGAGGATGAAGTTCGAACCGAGGCCGAGGCCGACGCCCGCGGCCACGAACACCGCCACGACACTCCCCACGTAGGCGAGCAGGGAGCGGCCGTGAGGGCTCAGCAGCGACTCGTCCGTCGATTCAGCGGCGGCGTTCCCGGCATCAGCCGGCGGGAGTTCGGTTCCACGGCCGAGGTCCGCGTTCGGCCGGGCGACCCCACCGTCGCTCTCGACCCGCGGCTCGGTCTTGCTGTGCCAGCCGTCCGCGGGGAACCGGTCGTCCGCACTCTCGTCGGTCATACCACCGTCCACGGGAGATTCCCCCATAGGGATGATGCCAGCAGTGCGGGGACGACTAAAACCCCCTCCCCGTTCCGGGGAGTTGTCACGGCCGTCGCCGACGGTGGTTCACGGAAGTTATTTCGGCGGCCCACGGGAGAACCCGGCATGGATATCGAGGCGGCCGCCGGTCAGTGCGAGTCGGTGCTGGAGGCAGTGACGGGGACGGTCATCGGGGAGCGCTCCTTTTTCGAGACCGTGCTGACGGGCGTGCTCGCGAACGGGCACGTGCTGCTGGAGGACGTGCCCGGAACCGGCAAGACGCTGACCGCGCGGACGCTGGCGACGGCGCTGGGACTGGAGTTCACGCGCATCCAGTTCACGCCGGACCTGCTCCCCTCGGACATCACGGGCACGCACGTCTACAACGAACACGAGGGCGCCTTCGAGTTCTCGGAGGGGCCCGTCTTCGCGAACGTCGTGCTCGCGGACGAGATCAACCGTGCGCCGCCGAAGACCCAGGCCGCGCTGCTCGAAGCGATGGAGGAGGGACAGGTGTCCGTCGACGGGGAGACGCGCGACCTGCCGGAGCCGTTCTTCGTCATCGCCACCCAGAACCCCGTCGAGCAGGAGGGGACCTTCCGGCTGCCCGAGGCTCAGGTCGACCGCTTCACGGTGAAGACCTCGATGGGCTATCCGGACCGTGACGGCGAACTCGAACTCATCGACCGCCGCGCGAGCCGGACGACACAGGCCCCGAGCGCCGAGCGTGTCACCGACCGCGAGACGGTCACGGAACTGCAGGCCGTCCCCGAGACGGTCGAGACACACGACGACATCCGCGAGTACGTCGTCGACCTGGGTCGCGAGACGCGGCAGGACAGCCGCGTCGAGGTCGGTGTCTCGCCGCGTGGCGTCCAGCGGCTGTTCGAGGCCGCGCGCGCCCGGGCCGTTCTCGAGGGGCGCTCGTTCGTCGCGCCGGACGACGTTCGGGCGGTCGTCTACCCGGTGTTGACCCACCGGCTCGTCCTCACGGGCGAGGCACAGGTCCGGGACATCGAGAAGCGGGCGGTCGTCGAGGACGTGCTGGACCGGGTTCCCGTCCCGGCGATGGACGACCTCTGAGAGCGACACACCGACCACCGCCGGTCACAGACTGTAGAGCAGTAGCGTCGCGGCACCGACGGCCAGCACCAGTGCCGCCAGCCCGACCGCCGACGGGATAGCCGCGGTCCCCGAGAGGAGCGCGCCGAGCCCCAGTGCGACCAGCACCGCCGCGATGCCGACGGCGAAACTGCCCGATGCGTGGGTCAGCTCCGCCCGCGTCGTCCGGGCGTCGGCCAGCAGTTCCTCGCCGAGGCCACGCCCGTACTCCCCGATATCCCAGGCGACGACCGCGAGCGCGGCGACACCGAAGGCCAGCACCGTCGCGCCGACCACCAGCGCCACGGCTGCCAGGACGAACGACGCGAGGCCGGCCAGTGCCGGACCGACGGCCCGCGGCGGCGCGACCAGCCAGGTCACCACACCCAGCGTCCGCAGGGCGCTCACCGCCGCCAGCAGCACCAGCGCCGCGATGCCGACACTCAGCACGTACGGGCCGAAGCCGGCGAGCAGGTCGACGAGCGAGGCGTTCACGGCCGCCAGGAGCCGCTGGCGCGTCGCCCCGGCGACGCCGGAGACGGTGAGCAGCGCCGCCACCACCGCGGCCGCGAGCAGTCCCCCCAGCGGCGGTGCGAACCGGCGGGCCAGTGATTGCGGGCTGGCCCCCCGGACGAGTGCGACGAGCCGGTAGGCCTCGGTCACGACGAGCGCCGCGGCCGCGAGCGTCAGGAGCGCCATCCGCAGCAGCGTCGAACCGACGACACCCGCAACGATGCCGGCGAGTGCGGGCGGAAGGGCCGCCCGGAGGCCGGCGAGGTCAGGCGACCCGCCGACGGCGCTCAGGACACCGAGTGCGAACAGGAGCCCGACGGCGACGAGTGCCGTCCGCGAGAGCGCCCGCTCGACGGCCGCCAGTCGCAGGGTGACCGCCTCACGGCGGTCCGGCTGGACGAGGGCGTCGACCGGGACCGTCCGGAGCGCACGCCGGCAGAGGACGGCCGTGACGCCCAGCAGCACCGGGAAGACGAAGGGTGCGAGGTCGGGCGGCGAGGCGAGCAGGTGGTCGAGGACGACACCGGCGATGTCGGCGGCCACGCCGGCCAGCTGTGCCGCGAGTCCGAGGTCCGGGAGGACGAGTGCCACCAGAAGCACCAGCGGCCCCAGCAACGCCCGGGTCGCCCGCGAGTTCGCGACGCTCAGTTGCCCCTCGTCCGGGGCGGTGGTCCCGGAGAGCGCCGCTACCAGCCCGATGGTGCCGACCGAGACGACGACGGCCAGCACCGTCAGGCTCCCCGCGAGGCTCTGCCCGGCGACGGATGCGGCCCCGCCGAGACTCGCGGTCACCAGCAGCCCGCCCGGAAGCAGCACCACCACACCACCCATCTGTACCAGCGGTCGGTCGCTGTTGAGCGCGTACACGCCGCTGGCGAGAACGATACCGGCCAGCAGCGCCTGCGCGGTGGCACCGAGCCCGACCACCAGACGGCCCACCAGCAGCGCCACCACGAGCGCGACGACGCCGCCAGCGACCGATGCCGGACGGACCCGGGCGAGCCGCCGGCGGAGGCCGCCGACCCACTGCCGGAGTCGCTCGCGACGGCCGGGCGTCGCCGCCGTCGAGAGCGGGGACGTGCTCACAGCGACCGCCCCCACGAGTCGAACACCGCCGCGAGCGCGAACGCCAGCGGCGCGTCCAGCGACCAGTCCACGACCGGCACCGCGCGCCGGGTGAGTCGGCGTCGGCGGGCCTCTCGCTGCTGTGCAGCCACCTCCCGACCGAGCGTTGGCTCGGCATCGCCAGCGGTGCGCATATCCGGCGACAGGACGGTCAGGGCGTACCCCCGCTGGACGAGCGCGTCCGCGAGACCGGCGGGGAGGTCGTCGGTCAGGGGCGTACAGCAGACCACCTGCGCCCGCGGCGGCAGCCGCTCGGCCAGCCGCCGCCCGACCGCGAGCCCGTTCCGCCGGCCGACGGACTCCGGCTCCCGTTCGGCTTCCGACGAGTCATTCGGGGCGGCGGTATCCGCATCCTCGGCCGCGTCACCGCCGTCCGTGCGAGCCCGGCCCTCGCCAGCGTCGCGGAGCGTCGCCTCGCTGGCCGCCCGGACCGCCTCGCCGCCCCCGGGCTCGACGAACCCCTCGTCGTCGGCGATGCGGCTCAGCAGGCCGACGCCGACGCGGTGGTTCTCGTCCAGCAGCGTGGGGAGCGCCCGCGAGACCGCGTACGTCGCCAGGTCGAGCGAGTCGGGGCCGTAGCCGGGCACCGACCGCTGGACCCCCGCGCGGTCGTCGACGATGAAGACGACGGTCATCGCGCGCTCCTCGCGCAGTTCGACGGTCGTCAGCTCCCCCGTCCGGGCGTAGCGGTTCCAGTCGATGCGCCCGACCGGGTCGCCGCGGTGGTAGTCACGGGTGGCGTAGAACTCGACCCCACTCCCGCCCGTGTCGGTCGGCGTCCGGCCCACGAACTGGATGGTGTGGTCCTGCAGCGGCACCGCGTCGAGCAGCGTCTGACAGGTCACCAGCCCGTCGCCCGCGGCCTCGACCGCCGTCTCCTCGACGACCGCGCCCGCGAGGCTCCGGCTCCGGGCCGTGACCTCGCCGAACTCGAACGTGCCGCGGGGGAGACTCATCTCGTACGTCAGGCTCGTCGTCTCGCCCGGCCGGAGCGCCGTCGCGAGCTGTGTCGGGCCGTCGACCGGGACCCCGCCGGGCGGGTCGTCGGCCACCCGGACGTCGGCGAGCGGCCGGTCACCCTCGTTCTCGACGGTGAGCGTGACGGTCACAGTGTCGCCCGGACGCGGCTCGGTGTCGCTGACGGCCCGCTCGACCGCGATGGTCGCCGGCGGCGCGCCGCTGAGATAGCCGAAGAGACCGTACGCGAGCGGGACCAGCCCGAGGAACAGGAACAGCGGCTCACCCGTGGCCAGCCCGAGCACGCCGGCACCGAGCGCGGCCAGCAGCCCGGGTCGCAGTCGGCCGGTGCTCACGCGGACGCACCTCCGTCTCCGGCTCCGGCTCCGTCAGCCAGGGTCTCGGTCGCCTGGTCGCCGTCGTCGCCACCGCCCTCCCCGGGGTCACCGGCCAGCAGTCGCTCGACCTCGGCGACCGCGTGGCGGACGCGGCGGCGGTAGGCGCTCCCGGTCAGCAGCAGGTCGAGCAGCCACCGGAGTCGCGAGGGGCTCGGCGCCCCGGGCCCGCCAACGAGGGCGCTCGCCCGGCGGTCCTCGGTCCACGCGCCGCTCTCGACGGCCCGGGCCGCGGCCTCCCGGTCCACGCCGGCGTCCAGCGCGTACGCCTCGACGGCGCTATCGCGGACGGTCGCCTCAACCGACTCGCGTGCGGTCAGGCGGCGCGCCCTGTCGGCGTCGAGGTCGGTCGCCGTCGCCAGCCGGTCGTCGAACTCGCTGCCCAGTTCCGTCGCGCGGGCGGTCGGCACCTCGCGCTCGACGAGCGGCTCCGGCGGGTCGGCTCGCGACCCGCGCGACCGGACCAGCAGCAGGACGACCCCGACGAACACGAGCATCGCGAGCACTACGCCCGGCGGCAGCGTCGTCAGCACGGCCCGGACCGGCGGCGGCAGCGGGACCGCACCCGGTGCCAGCACCGCCACCGCCGCGAGGAGGACCGCCAGCAGGCTACCGATGCCGAGGACCGAGTTCCGGAGGCGCACGTCGTCGCCGCTACTCATCGGAATCCCTCCTCCGTAGCCGAGTCGCTCGTCCCGGCCGCCGTTGCTGGCTCGTCGGCATCTCCCTCACCGACCGGGCCGTCGGTGTCCGTCCCGTCGACGGACCCAGCTCCGTCCATCTCGTCGGGCGTCGCGTCCCCGTCGAGGTCCAGTTCTCCGGCCGCGTCCGTCGCGGCCTCGACGTGGGCCGCGGGGTCGGCATCGCTGTACTCGACGACGCGGAAGGCGTCGGTCAGTCGCTCCACCGGCTCGGGCGGGAGCCCGCGTGAGACGCCCTGCCCCGCGACCTCGCCGGGCGTTCGCGTCCGCGCCCGCGTGAGCCCGACCCGACGAACGAACCGGCCCCAGAGCCGCTCGATGCGCTCGCGCGGGTCGACACGGTCCGCGTCGGTCGCCGCCGCCGTGGCGGCACCCGTATCGGTGCCCGTCTCGCCCCGGTTCCGGAGTCGGGCCAGCGGCGCACCGAGCGCACCGCGGACGGCGGCCCGCAACGCGGCCAGGCGCTCGCGGACGAACGCGCGCACCGACACGTCCGGCGCCGAGACGGCGGCGATGGCCGCTCGCAGCTCCTCGCGCAGGTCGGCCAGGACCTCCTCGATGCCGCTCGACAGCCCGACCAGCGCCGACAGCAGGTCCGCGGCGAGCGCCGACAGCGTCGCCCGTGCCTGCGCCAGCAGCCCGCGACCGGTCACCTCGGACTGCCGGTAGACGTAGCCGACCGCGCCGAGCAGGCCCAGCAGGAGCAACAGCGCGACCAGCGGCCCGACGAAGATGGCCTTCGACCGGGTGACCGCCAGCCCCGCCGCCGTCGTGACCGTCACGTCCGTCGTCGGTGCGAGCGGCAGCATCGCCGCGACGGTGCCGTTCGCGTCCGTCCGCCCGGCCGTACCCCCGGCGACCGCGACGCTTGCGTTCGTCACCGGCTCGCCGCCGTCGGTGACCGTGACGGTCGTCGGCTGTCCGGGAACCGCCAGGGGCACGAGCCCCGCGCCCAGGGTGACCTCGATCCGCGCGAGCGTGAGGCTCCGCGACGCCGCGAGGTCGCCACGCTCGGCCGCGACGGTCGCCGTCTCCGCGACCGGCAGCGGGACCTGCAGGCGCCCCGCGCGGTCCGTCCGTCCGACCGTCTCGCCGTCGACTCGGACGGTCGCGTCCGGCACCGGCTGGTCACCGACCAGCGTCCGGATGCCCACCGTGCCGCCGGGGTCGGGGTCGTCCGCCACCTCGATGCGCAGGTCGCTGTCGACCGTCACGGTGACCGCCCCGTCGTCGGGCTGTGCGAGCGAGTACTGCCGGTCCGCGACCGGCTGGATTGCACTCGCCGGGGCGCGCACGCCGACCGAGAGCTGGCGCACGTACGGGACGATGGCGGTGACCTCCCCGTCGGCGTCCGTCCGGCCGACCGCCTCGCCGTCGAACGTGACGACGACACCGGACGCCGGCTCACCGTCGCGCGTGACCCGCACCGTCGTCTCGCTCCCGGCGGTGAGCTTGCTGCCGAAGCAGAGCCGGTACTCGCCCGACGACAGGCAGCCGCCGTCGGCGCCGGTGCCGGCCTGTGAGCCGCCGTTATCGCCGGCGCCCCCCGAACCGCTCGAACCGCCGCCACCGAACAGGTCGCCGAGCAGCCCGCCGCCGCTACCACCACTGCTGCCGGCGCCACCGCCGCTGCCACCACCGCCGCCGAACAGGCCGCCGCCACCGGACCCGCCACCGCTACCGCCGGACCCACCACCACTACCAGCCGCGCCGCCGCTACCACCACCGCCACCACCGCCACCACCGCCACCGCCACCACTCCCTCGCGGGCCACCGACGAGGCGCAGCAGGCTCTCGACGAGTGGTGCCGGTGCGTCGCCGCCCAGCACGCCGCTGTCGCCCAGTCCGGGCCCGCCGGACCCGCCGGGGCCGCCTGACCCACCGGACCCGCCGGGCGCGCGCACTGACGGCCCCCCCTCGCCGTCCCCGGCGCCGTCGCTGGCGAGGGCGCCGATCTCGCGGGCCACATCACCGGCCGGCGCGGCAGCGCCGAACATCGGCAGGATACCCGCCGCGAGCACGAGTCCGAACGCCGCCACCAGCGCGAGTAGCGCCCGACCCGGCTGGCGGCCGCTTCCGGTCACCGTCTGACCCCCCTGGCGTCCATTCGGGTAACCGTGCCCGGGCGGCCGTTTATGCGTTGTGGACACCGGGGCTTGTTACCCCTCATCCCGGCCGCGCGCTGCGACGGTCATAACGGCGCTCGCGGCCGGTCGGTAGTCGCCCCGTCGTAACCTGCCTGAGGCATTCGAGAATCCGTTACATGAAAGTTTCGTATTTTTAACCCGAATTATGCGAATAAATGCGCAACTTATGCAGGATTGGATATTTTGAATGGATATTCACTGAGCAAGAGGATAGCCGGGGGCGATGGGATACCGTCAGTGAATCAGCCGCCGCGGGTATCGGTCACCGCTCCCGGCCTTCCTCTTCGGTCTCCCCGACATCGATGTCGTAGGCGTCGTCTCCGAGGTCGTAGACGTCGTCTCCGCCGTCCGAGTCGCCGGAGGACGACCGGCCACCGGGTCCGTCGTCGGGGCCCGACCAGCCAGCGCCACCGGCGCTCCCCGCGCCCCCCGCACCCCCGAAGCCGCCGCCACCACCTATCGACCCGAACTGGACGTTGATACTGCCGTTCTCCATCTTCTCGCGGATGTACGGGCCGACGACCCACCGCTTGAGCGCGACCCGGAGCGGGTAGCGCGTGAACGGGGCGACGAACAGGAACCCGGTCAGGTCGGTCAGCAGGCCGGGGGTGATGAGGAACGCGCCGCCCGCGAGGATGAGCGCGCCGTCCAGCAGTTCGTCGGTCGGGGCCTCCATCTGCTGGGCGCGCCGCTGGAGGCGACGGAGCGTGGCCCGGCCCTCGCTGCGGACGAGCAACGAGCCGAGCAGGGCGGTCAGTACTACCAGCCCGACCGTCGGGAGCGCGCCGATCTCCCCCGCGACGACCACGAGGAAGAGGGCATCGGCCAGCGAGAGAAGCAGGGCGAACAACAGCAGGAGGCCGAACATACCAGTGGCTCGGCGGGTGCGACGCAAAACGCTTGGCCTGGAGCCACGCCCGCGCCCGCTCCGATGTCGGCCCGCCCAAAGAGGGATAGGCTCGCCGTTTCTGGTGTGGGTATGCTGTCGGAGGTCAACAACGTCCGCCAACTGGTCGAACTACTGAGCGACGACGGGTTCACGGAGGCCATCACCCAGGCGGAGGACCTCGTGAACGATGTCAACGATACGCTGGAACGGGTCGAGCGCGTCGAGGACGAGGCCGGCGAGGCCGTCAAGGAGGCCAACCGGACGCTGGTGGCCGTCGACCGCCGCCTCGACAAGGTCGACCGGACCATCAACCTGCTGGAGGCGAAGATCGAGGCCGGGTTCAGCCTCGGCTTCTTCGTGTTCGCGGTCAACTTCTACCTCGGCGGGGACTACCTGTTCGCCATCAGTCTCGGCTTCATGGGCCTTCTGGGCGCGGGGCAGTTGCTCGTGACCATCCGGAACATCCCGCAGGTCGAGAAGCTCCGCTGGGGCGCCGCACGGGTGGCCAAGCGTCTCGGGTACCAAGACCTCGCCGACGATATCGCCGACCCTGACCAGCCGGTCGAGCAGCAGCCGGGCGAACAACAGCCGGGCGAACAACAGCCGGACGAGAACGAGCGCCGACCCCGGCGGTAGCGTTCTCGTGGTCGCCGGTCGCTGGTCGGGCCCGTCCAGGCCTGCGGTCGCCGTGCCGGACCTGCCCGTGGCGGATTCTGCCTCGTCTCGGCGGACTCACATATGGTCGTGACGCGCGACCACATGAGCGTCTGCGGGGTCGAACCCGACCGTCACCTCGCCGGTCAACGGGTCTCGCGTCCGGAGCAGGAGCTCGTGACCGGTCCAGTCGAGGTGGACCCGTGTCGTCTCGCCGAGGAACTCCGCGCTCTCGACGGTCGCGGTGAGACAGTTCGGCCCACCGCCGACCGACAGCGCCTCGGGCCGAACACAGACGGTGAGCCGGTCGCCGACCGAGACCGCCCCGCCGTCCCAGTCGGCGAGCCCGACCGACAACGGCTCCCCGCCGACCACGACCGTGGCCGTCCCGTCCGCGACGGCGCGGACTTCCCCGTCGAGGACGTTGTTGTCGCCCACGAACTCGGCGACGAACCGGGAGGCGGGCCGCCGGTAGATATCCCGCGGCCGGCCGACCTGCTCGACGGCGCCGTCGCGCATCACGGCCACCCGGTCGGAGATGGCGAGGGCCTCCTCCTGGTCGTGGGTGACGTACACCGTCGTGATGCCCAGCTCCTGCTGTATCTCCCGGACCTGGACCCGGAGCTGCTCGCGGAGGCGGGCGTCCAGCGCGCTCATCGGCTCGTCGAGCAGGAGCACGTCGGGGCCGGGGGCCAGCGCCCGGGCCATCGCGACGCGCTGTTGCTGGCCGCCCGAGAGGCTGTCGGGGTCGCGGTCGCCCGCGTCGGGCAGGTCGACCAGTTCGAGCAGTTCGGCCACCCGCTCGGCCTCGCTCACCCCGCCCGGCGGGTCCACGAAGTTCAGCCCGTACGCGACGTTCTCCGCGACCGTCATGTGGGGGAAGAGGGCGTAGCTCTGGAAGACCACGCCGGCATCGCGGTCCTCTGGCGGGACCCCGGCCACGTCGCGGCCGCCGAACCGGACCGTGCCACTGGTGGGTGCCTCGAAGCCCGCGATGAGCCGGAGGGTCGTCGTCTTCCCGCAGCCCGAGGGACCGACGAGCGTGAAGAACTCGCCCTCGTCGACCGACAGCGAGAGGTCGTCGACCGCGGTCGTGCCGCCGTAGCGCCGGGTCACGCCGTCCAGCTCCAGCGCCGGGGGCGGGTCAGAGGCCAACGCGGTCACCCCCGAACCGGTCGATGAGGAGGAAGCTCCCGCTCGTCACGACCAGCAGGACGACGCCCATCGCCGTCGCGGGGCCGAGCCGCCGGCCGATGAACCGCTCGATGGCGATGGGCATCGTGTACTGGCCGGTTCCGGAGGCGAGGACGGCCGTCGCGGAGAACTCGCCGATGGAGATGGCGGCGGCGAAGGCGGCGCCGGCGACGACCGCGGGCCACACCAGCGGGAGTTCGATGTCCAGCAATGCACGCGCCCGCGGCGCGCCCAGTGCCCGCGCGGACTCGACCAGCTGTCGGTCCAGCGACGCCAGTCCGGGCGCGACGATCCGGACCACGAAGGGGTACCCTGAGACGGCGTGTGCCGCGACGATGGCCAGCGCTCCGCCGACGGCGACGCGCACGCCGCCGAGCTCGACGCCGAAGACGAGTCCCCGGAGCAGTCCCAGCCCCACGACGATGCTCGACACGGAGAGCGGCGCCATCGCCACGGTGTCGACCAGTTCCCGGCCGGCGTAGTCACGCGTCGTCAGCACCGAGACGACGACGCCCATCGGGAGCGCCACCGCGAGCGCCGCAGCCCCGAACAGCAGCGAGTTCCGGACCGCGGGCCACGGCCGGACCTGGAACGACGCCCCGGTGGCCTGCCGCTCCAGCAGGAAGCGGTAGTGCTCCAGCGTGAACCCCGCCGGCCCCGAGAGGCTGGCGGACACCATGCTCGCGATGGGGAGACAGAACAGCACGAGCGCGACGACCGCGTACGCGGCCAGCCCGACCCGGGGGAGCAGTTCGCGGAGCGACCACGAGGGCGGGCGGAGGGGCCGACGTTCCTGTGGCCGGATGCCGCCAGCCTCGACCGTGTGCGCCGCCTCGTACCGGAGGTAGCCGTACAGCACCGTCAGGGAGATGGCCAGTTCGAGCAGCGCCAGCGCCGCGCCCTCGGCGTACGCCAGGTCGCGGATGAGCCCGTAGATGAACACCTCCAGAGTCGCCAGTTCGAAGCCCCCCAGCGCGAGCACGATGGGGAAGGTACCGAAGGTGAACACGAAGGTCAGCGCCGCGCTCATCAGCACCGCCGGGTAGACCTGTGGCCACACCACGTCGCGGAAGGCACGGAAGGGGCCCGCACCGAGGCTCCGCGCCGTCTCGACGGCACTGGCGTCGACCGACTCCCACGACGCGGTCGTGATGCGCGCGACCAGCGGCGCGTTGTAGAACGCGTGCGCGATGACGATGGCCTCGAGACTCGGCAGGAGGTCGACGGGTCCCAGCCCGACCGCGGCGAGGGCGGCGTTCAGCGTCCCGTCGGCGCCGAACGCCGCGAAGAAGCCGACCGCGACCATGATGGAGGGCAGCACGAACGGGAGGATGGTCAGCGAGCGCACCGTCCGGCGCCCGGGGAACTCGTACCGGGCCAGCAGGTACGCCAGCGGCACCCCGACGGCGACGCTGACGACCGTCGAGAGCGCGGCCTGGTACGCGGTGAAGCCGACGATGCCGAGCCGCCGATCCGGCGAGAGCAGCGCCCGGAGGACGGCCAGCGGTGAGTCGCCGGCGAACAGCCGGGCGAGTTCCCCGAGGTAGAACGGGTCCGTGAGGATGGCCGCGAACACCCGCAGCGTCAGCCGCCCCTCCACCAGTACGGCGTCGACGAACACCGTCGCGACCGGGTAGTAGAACATCACGACCAGCAGCGCGAGGACGGCAGCCGCGAGCACCGGGAGCGCCCGCCGCTCGACGGCCGCACGGACCCGGCGCAGGCTGCCGGAACGCCCGCCCGCGGGCCCCCCATCGTCGTCTGCCGACGCCTCGTCGCTCGCTGGACGCTGTCCGGTCACCGGTTCAGTTACCGGCGAACTGGCGCTCCCAGTCGGAGATCCAGTCGCTCACGTTCCCCTGCAGCTCATCGTAGGTGAACGTCACCGGTTCCGGCGGCTCCCGGGCCAGCTCGGCGTAGTCCTCGGGGAGGATGACCGTGTCGGTGGCGGGGAACTGGACGTTCCGGACGGCGATCTCGCCCTGGATCTCGGGGCGCAGGAGGAACGACATGAACTGTCGCGCCGCCTCCGGCCGGTCGCTGTCGGCGAACACGGCCATCCCCTCGGGGTTGGCGTACGCCTGGTCGTTGAGGAACCGGATCCGGTGTTCTTCCAGGTTCGCCCCCGACTCGTCCGCGAACACCCGGTCGGTGGAGTAGGAGACGACCATCGGCGCCTCGCCGCTGCTCCAGGCGCTGTACGAGTCGTCCCACGACCCCAGTACCTGCACGTCGTTGGCCTGCAGGTCCGCCCAGTAGTCGAGGTAGCCCTCCGGGCCGAACTCCTTGACCGTATGCAGGAGGAAGGCCCGGCCCGTCGAGGAGCTGCCGGGGTTCTGCGCGATGAGGTCGCCCCGCACCTCGTCGGCCAGCAGTCCCTCGAACGTCTCCGGCGCGGTCATCTCGGTACCGTCGAAGACGAGGCTGACGTAGCCCGTGTCGTACGGGAGCGCCCGCTCCTGCGGGTCGAACTGCAGTCCGGGCTTGATGTCGGACCGCCCCTCGATGTCGCCGGCCTCGGCGAACAGCGCCTCGTCCAGCTCCCGGTCGACGCGGACGAGGTCCTCGGGATTGAGGCCCATGTACAGGTCGGCCTCGATATCCACGCCCGCCTGCTGGCGCTGGACGTAGTGGCTCAGCTCGTTGCTCGGAGTCTGCCACACCAGGTCGATGTCGAACTCCTCCTCGAACGTGGATTTGAGCCACGCGCCCGGCGAGGAGGAGGGCGAGTCGATGAGGGAACTGTACGTGCCGACGACCAGGGTGTCCGTGCCGCCGTCGCCGCGGCCGGGGCTGCTGCCGAAGGTGCAGCCCGCCAGCGTGACAGTCGCCGCGCCGCCCGCCGCCGCGAGGAAGTTCCGTCGGTTCACTACCGCGTGGTCACACCTCGTTGTATATAATCGACCGGGTCGCGGATGCCGCCCGTCGGGGCGGGGCCGCGTGGGACGGGAGACGCGACGCTCCTTCACGAGTGACCGGTCAGCAAGTGGGTCGGGGCGGAGTTGAACCGGAGCCACTTCGCTCGCTCCGCTCGTTCGTGGCAGGGTTCGGAATCCGCCGAGCTCATCCGCTCCTCACGTTCGTTCGTCGCAGGATGGGTCGGGGCGGATTCGAACCGCCGGCCTGCTCCGTGTGAAGGAGCCGTCATAACCGGACTAGACCACCGACCCGTATCCCGAGGTAGCGGTGGCGCGAACCTTAAGGGTTGCCGATTGCCCCCATCGGCCGACGTGCGCCGTCGCCTGCGACCCCACGAGAGGGCGAACGACACCGACAGCACCCACTACACAACATATACACACCTAATCGCCAAATATAATTTTGAATGTCCATATCTTCAACAGCTACCGGAACTATCGTCGCAATCATCTGCTACAAGTGCACCACTCGTCGAATATCTCTCTGTGAATCGTCGAGTCGTGGTGTCGTATCCGGTCCCGGCGTCGTCCCGTTCGGGCTCAGGAGGTAGCACCGACCGCAATCCGGTGGTATCCAGTGTCGTTCCGTGCCAGTTCCCCATGGAGGGAGGGAGCTGATGGGGCAGACTCGGAACCGGCGTGTCGGTGGCACCGACCGGGGTGCCGAGGGAATCCGACGGAGCGTCGAGGTGGAGTACTGGGTCGTCGACGAGCGGGGACGGCTGACCGAGCCGGGGGCACTGGTCGAGGCGGCGCCCGGCGTCGAGCGCGAGTTCGTCGAGCCGCTGCTGGAGGTGAAGACCACGCCGTGTACGAGCGAGGCCGAACTACGGACCGAGCTGCTGGGCCGGCTCGGGGCGGTCCTCGACCGCGCGGACGAACTGGACCGCAGGCTCGTCCCGCTGGGAACGCCGATAGCGGCCGAGTCGGTGGCCGAGCTACCGGCCGAACGGACGCGCATCCAGAACGAGGTGGTCGGCGAGGCGTTCGCGCACGTGCGCCACTGTGCGGGCACCCACATCCACGTCGAGCAGCAGCCGGGGTCGGCAGTCGACCAGCTGAACACGTTCGTCGCACTCGACCCGGCGCTGGCGCTGGTCAACTCCTCGCCGTACTTCGAGGGGCAACGGCTGGCGGCCGGGGCCCGGTCGGAGCTGTATCGGCGGCTGGCCTACGACGGCCTCCCGCACCAGGGGCGGTTGTGGCCGTACATACGGAGCGTCGAGGAGTGGCGACGGCGGCTGGAGCGGCGCCACGAGGCCTTCGTGACCGCGGCGCTGGAGGCTGGGGTCGACCGGACGGCCGTCGCCGGCAGCTTCGATCCGGAGAGCGCCGTCTGGACGCCCGTCCAGTTCCGCGAGACGTTCGGCACCGTCGAGTGGCGGTCCCCCGACACGGCCCTGCCGAGCCAGGTGCTTCGGCTGGCGAGCCGGCTCGCGTCGGTCGTCGACGCGGTCCGCCGGGGGACGGTCCGGATGGGCGCCGGCGAGGGGCGCATCGACGGGTCGGAGGTCGTACTCCCCCCGTTCGAGGTGGTGCTCGAGCGCGTGGACGAGGCCATCCACGAGGGGCTGGACGCGGCGCCGCTCCGGTCGTACCTCGACCGGATGGGGTTCGACGTCGACGCCTACGACCCGCTCGCGAACGAACTCGACGGCCGGGACCCAGTCTCGCCGTCGACCGCCCGCGACCTCCGGCTGGAGTACGCCGACCGACTCCATCGGGATGTCCGCCGGGCCCGTTCGCTCGATGCCGACTGACATGAGTCCCGTGAGCGAGCCCCGTATCGCCCTGCTGAACGCGGCCCACGAGGCCGAGGCGACGAGCCGGAACTTCCGGCGCGAACTCGATGCCGACATCGTCGAGTTCCACTGCCCGAGCGGCGAGTTGCCCGACGGGTTCGCGTTCGACGGGGTCGTCGTCACCGGCTCGCGAGCGTCGGTCTACTGGGACCGGGAATGGATCGGCCACCTCAAACGCTGGGTCCGGGAGGCGGTGGCGGCGGGCGTACCGGCGCTGGGTGTCTGTTACGGTCACCAGCTCCTCGCGGACGTGCTCGGGGGCCGTGTCGAGCCGATGGACGAGTACGAGATCGGCTACCGGACCGTCCAGCAGGACGGCGAGAATCGGCTGCTCGATGGGGTCACCGACGACTTCACCGTCTTCACGACCCACTCCGACAGGGTGGTCGACGCGCCGCCGGGGGCGACCGTCTTCGCCCGCAACGACTACGGCATCCACGGCTTCCGGAAGGGGCGGGCGTTCGCCGTCCAGTTCCACCCGGAGTACGACATGGAGACGGCCGCCACCGTCACCCGGGGCAAGGCGGACCAGCTCGCGGACGAGCGGATCCGGCGCGTGCTCGACGGGATCACCGTGGCGAACTACGAAGCGGCGCGCGAGGCCAGCCGGCTGTTCGACAACTTCCTCGACTACGTCCGTGAGGTCCGGACCGACCGGGCCACGACGGGGTGAGCGGGTCACCGGTTGGGGTGGATTTAGGCGCCGGGGGGACGACCGTCCGGGCGGATGCCGTACGAGCGCCTCGCCGAACACCTCACCGACCCCGACGGGAGCCTGCCGGTCGTCTGTCTGCCGGACGGGAGCGTGGACACGCTGTGTCGGGTGTACGACGGGGGGGAGGCGCCGGTAACGTCGCGCGAGACGTTCGGTCGCCACGTCGCGAACGGGGACACCCGGTCGGTCCGGCTGGAGGAGTACGACAGGCAGCCGGGCGGCCAGGCGGTCAACGCCGCACGGCAGGCCCACGCGCTGGGCGACGAGGTGACGCTGTTCGGCCACCTCGACGACCCGCTGCTGACGTTCCCGTTCGAGACCTACTCGATGGGGACCCCCGCCGAGGTGACGGTACTCTCGTTCGACCGGACGGACCTGATGCTCTCGCGGACGCCACCGACCATCCGCGACTGGTCGTTCGCGAGCCTCCAGGAGAACGCGGCCCCGTTCCGTGACCGGGTGGAGCGGGCGGGCGCGGTCTGCCTGGCCAACTGGGTCACGTTCCGGGAGCTGACACCAGCGATGCGGACGCTCGCGACCTACGACCTGGACTGTCCGGTGGTGCTTGACCCGGGAGACCTGGGCGGGAGCGCCGCCAAATCGGTACACGACCTGCGCGACGCGATGCGACGACTGGACGAGACCACGCCGGTCGTGTTGAGCGCGAACGGAGGGGAACTCCGGGCGCTGGCGGAACGCCTCGACGTGGCCCCGGAGGCCCGCCCGGCCCGGGAGCGCGAACTCCGCACGGCGCTCGACATCGCGGGGGTCGTCCGCCACGAGGAGGCGGCGGCGCTGGCGGTCACCGACGAGCGGTTCGACGGGAGCACGACCCGAGTGGAGAACTTCGACGCCCGCTCCATCACCCGCCGGACGGGCGCTGGCGACCGGTTCACTGCCGGGCTGGCACACGCCCTCGGGAACGGACTCGGAGTCGAGGCGGCGCTGGCGCTCGGCAACTCGTGTGCGACCTACTTCATCGAACACGGCGAGACGGGCACACACGAGGCGCTGGCCGAGTTCCTCGCGGAGCGGCCGGCACCGGGGGCCGACGACTGAGTCACCGCCGGCCGACGCAGGCCGCGACCCGCCTCCGTCAGTAGGCCGCGTGGCCGGTCAGCTCCGACCCGACGATGAGCTTCTGGATCTCCGTGGTCCCGTCGGGGATGGTGGTCGTCCGGGCGTCCCGGAGGTAGCGCTCCACCGGGTAGTCCGTCGAGAGGCCGTTGGCCCCGTGGACCTGGACCGCCCGGCTGGCCACATCGACGACCGTCTCGCAGGCGTATCCTTTCGCTAGCGAGGAGAGCAGCCGGGCGTCGGCGTGCCCCTCGGCGACGTGCGTGGCGGCGTGGTGAGTGAGCAGCCGTGCGGTCTCGACGCCGGCCTTCATCTCGTAGAGATGGTCCTGCACCAGCTGCTTGCCGGCGATGGGCCCGCCGCCGACGGTCCGCTCGGTGGCGTAGTCCAGCGTCGCCTCGAACGACGCCTGCATGATGCCGACCGCCATCGACGCCATGCCCGTCCGCATGTAGGCGAACATGGCGTTCTGCGGGTCCTGGGTCCGGAATATCGGGTTCTCGAGCACGTTCGTGCCACCCTCGCTCGCCATCCGGCCGACGGCGTTCAGCAGCCGGTTCTCGACCGGAATCCGGCACTCGTCGAGGAACAGCTGGCCGGTCGGGGACCCCTTCCACCCCAGCTTGTCCAGCTCCCGGGACTCCAGGCTCGTCGTCTCGGCGTCCACGAGGAAGAAGTCCCGCGCGCCGGTGTCCACGTCGGTCGCCAGCACCAGCGCCACGTCCGCGATGGTCGCGTTCGACACCCACGTCTTCTCCCCGTCGATGACGTACTCGTCGCCGTCCCGCTCGGCGGTCGTCGCGGGGCTGGTGGTGTCGCTGCCGCCCGCCGGTTCCGTGACGGCGAGACAACCGACCAGTTCGCCCGCCCGCGACCGGTCACCCAGCGCCTCGCGGGTCCGGTCGCCGGCGTACGGCACGAGTGCCGCCGGGAACGGGAACCCCATCGTGATCATCATGACGAGGCTGGGCCACACCCGCGCGATCTCCTCGATGGTCACGGCGTAGGTCACTGGGTCCTCGAACGAGGCATCCTCGCCGGCACCCGGACCGACGCCGAGGTCGCCCAGGTCACGCTGGTAGGTCACGGCCTGCTCCTTCGAGACGGGCTCGTGGTCGGCCTCGGGCAGGTCCGGCGCGACCTCGCGCTCCAGGAACTCCCGGAGGGTGTCACGGAACATCCGGTCGGACTCGTCGAGTCGCATAGGAGCCCGTCACCAGCCCGGGGCAAGTAGCTTCGCCCGGTCTCTCGGGGTCAGTCCCAGTCTCCCTGCTCCCACGCTTCGAGTGTCCCCTCGCGGTCCCACGAGTCCAGATACGCCGACTGCAGGTCCGTCGGCGAGTCGATATCGATACCCATCGCGTCGAGTTCCAGCTCGGCCACCTCGCGGTCGAGGTCGTCGGGCAGGTCGTGGACGCCCGGCTCGGGCACCGGGCCGTCGGCGAGGTCGCGACCGGCGACGAACATCGCGCCGAAGGTGGTGTCCATCACGGCCGCCGGGTGGCCCTGGCTGAACGGGCCCGTCAGGTTGACCAGTCGCCCGCGGGCCAGCACGTCCAGCCGCCGGCCGTCGGGGAGGTGGTAGCGGGTGATACCCTGGTCGGTCTCGGTCACCTCGACAGCCCGCTCGCGGAGCGCGTCGAGGTCGAGTTCCACGTCCATGTGCCCGACGTTCGCCAGCATCGCCTCGTCGGGCATCCGCTCGAAGTGCTCGTCACGGATTACACGGCAGTTGCCCGTCGCGGTGACGAACAGGTCGCCCTCGGCGGCGGCCTCGGCCATCGGCACCACCCGATGACCGTCCATCCGGGCCTTCAGGGCCTTCCGGGGGTCGATCTCGGTGACGACCGTCTCGGCACCGAGGTCGCGGGCCTTCCGGGCGACCCCCTTCCCGACGTAGCCGTAGCCCGCGACGACGACGGTGCGCCCGGCGATGATGGTGTTGGTTATCATCGCGATGTTGGTGAGGGCGGACTCGCCGGTGCCGTGGACGTTGTCGAACTGGTGTTTCATCGGGGTGTGATTGACCCGATAGACGGGGACGCGGAGCCGGTCGGCGTCGGCCATCGCCTCGACCCGACTGACGCCGGAGGTGGTCTGCTCGGCGGCCGCCCGGACCGCGCCGGCCACGTCCGACACGTCGTCGTGGGCCTTCACCACGAGCTCGGCGCCGTCGTCCAGCAGGAGCTCGGGCTCGCGGTCCAGCAGCCGGCGATGGGCCGCATCGAGCGCGTCGTCGTCCATCGAGGCGTCGGCGAACGTCTCCACCCGCTCGAGCGAGTCGAGGTGGTCGACGACATCGTCGTGCGTGCTGTCGGCCTGGCTGGCCGTCGCCAGTACCTCGGCGCCGGCCTCGTGGAGCGTCTCGATGAAGAACCCCGTCGAAGGTTCGAGATGCGAGGCGACGCCGACTGTCGTCCCGGCGAGTGGCTCCCCCGCGGCACCGAGCGTCCGCAACACCGGCATCTGTTCGCGCATCCACGACAGCGGGTCGGCCTCGTCCATCCGTGGGCGGTCGACCATGGGGGGTCAGGGGCCGGCGACGGCAAAGGTGTCGGGGACGTCGGCCCCTGCCTGGTGTATCAGGGACCCTCGCGAACGGCCCCCTATACTTAAGGTGAGCGGGAGGTACCGGCCCGCATGGATTGGCGCCAGGCCGAAGCGGAGTACACGGACGAGGTCATCGGGGAGACGACCATCCCGAGGGCGTTCTTCGACGCCGTCGAGCGGCACGGCGAGCTGGACTGCCAGCTCTACAAGGGCGGCATCTACGACCGGTCGCTCGTAGCCGGCGGCATCGTCCCGGCGGCACCGTCGGGCGAGTACGCCGCCATCACGTACGAGGAGGTCGGCGACATCGTCGCCCGGCTCGCGACCGGCTTCCGCGAACTGGGTGTCGAGGCCGACGACCGGGTGAGCATCTACGCCGACACGCGGATGGAGTGGGCCCATGCCGACTTCGCCATCCAGACCGCCGAGGGCGTCGCGACGACCGTCTACACCGAGTCCAGCCCGCGGCAGGTGAAGTACCTCCTCGACGACCCCGGCTCGATGGGCGTCGTCGTGGAGAACGCCGACCTGCTGGAGACGCTCGCGGAGGTCGAGACCGAACTGCCGCTCTCCTTCATCGTCACGCTGGACGAGGTACCGGCCGAGGCCACCGAGCCGTTCGACGCCGACGTCCACACGCTCGCCGAGGTGTACGAGCTGGGCAGCGAGGAGTTCGACCGCGACGCGGTGGAACGCTGGCTCGACCGTCGGGACTGGACCGAGCTCTCCTCGCTCGTCTACACCTCCGGGACGACCGGGGACCCGAAGGGCGTGATGTTGCAGCACAAGCACTGGCGGAGCCTGATGAACGCCGTCCGCAAGCGGCTCGGCCCCCGGCCGGACAAGCCCGAGGACATGCCGAAGTTCGAGCCCGGCAAGACCTCGCTGGCCTTCCTGCCGCTGGCGCACGCCTTCGAGCGGTCGGGGCACTTCCAGTCGCTCGCCTCCGGCATCACCATCGGCTACGCCGAGTCGACCGACACCATCGCCGACGACATCCAGCAGGTGCAACCACAGGTGGCAAACTCCGTCCCGCGGGTGTACGAACGCATCTACAACGGGATGCGCGAGCAGGCCAGCGACTCGCCCGTCTCGAAGCGCATCTTCGAGTGGGCAGTCGAGACCGGGAAGGCGTACGACGAGGCCGAGTCGCCGGGGCTCGGCCTCCGGACGAAGATGAAGCTCGCAGATAGACTCGTCTTCTCGAAGGTCCGCGAGGCGCTGGGCGGCAACATCGAGATGTTCGTCTCCGGCGGTGGGTCCCTCTCGGAGGACCTCGCGAAGCTCTACCGGGCGATGGGTATCACCATCATCGAGGGGTACGGCCTGACCGAGACGGCACCGGGGCTGGTGTTCAACCCGCCCGAGGAAATCAAGGTCGGGACGATGGGGCCGCCGCTCCACGATGTCCAGCTCAAGCTGGACCGGAGCGTCGTCTCACCCGAGCAGAAGGAGGCCGCCGATGGCGAGGTCGGCGAGCTGCTGGCGAAGGGCCCCAACGTCTTCGAGGGGTACTGGCAGAAGCCCGACAAGACCGAGGAGGCGTTCACCGAGGCTGGCTGGTTCCGCACCGGCGATATCGTGGCCCGGGACGAGGACGACTACTACTCGTTCGTCGACCGCCGGAAGAACCTCATCGTACTGGACACGGGCAAGAACGTCGCCCCCGAACCGATCGAGGACGAGTTCGCCACCTCCGCGCGCATCGACCAGGTGATGGTCGTCGGCGACAACGAGAAGTTCATCGGTGCGGTCATCGTGCCGAACTTCGAGCAGTTGCGGGAGTGGGCCGACGAGGCGGGTATCGACCTGCCCGAGGACCCCGAGGCCGTCGCGAACGACGAGCGCGTCCGCGAGTGGGTCGCCGAGGACGTCGAGGCCGTCAACGAACGGCTGGGCCACCACGAGACCATCAAGGAGTTCCGCCTCGCTCCCGAGGAGTGGACCGCGGACAACGACGCGCTCACGCCGTCACTGAAGAAGAAGCGCCGCATCATCCGGAGCCGTCACGAGCACCTCATCGACGACATCTACGGGCGGATGCCGGCCGAAGGGGACGCCGACGCCGAGGCCGCCGCGGACGACTGAGGCCGACACCTCCTGCGGACGACCGAGGCCGACACCTCCTGCGGACGACCGAGGCCGACATCCCCGCGTTCCGTCTTCGGAGTCAGTAACTCGGCGACTCCTCGGGGACGCCGTCGCGCTGGTTGACGACGCGGCCGAAGACGAACAGCGCGTCCGAGAGCCGGTTCAGGTAGGCGATGGCGGTGGCGTTGACGGGCTCGTCCGACGCCAACTCCACGGAGCGTCGCTCGGCCCGCCGGACGACCGCGCGGGCGTGGTGGAGGTGCGCGCCGGCCTCGCTGCCGCCGGGCAGGATGAAGTTCTCCAGCGGCTCCAGCTCCTCGTCGTAGGCGTCCATCCAGTCCTCCAGTTCGTCGACGTGCTCTTCCTCCAGATGTGGCGCGTCGTCGTCGTCCAGGTCGGGATTGGCGAAGTCGGCCTGCACGATGTGGAGGTGGTTCTGGATGGCCTCGAGCTTCTCGTCGATGTCGTCGTGGCCCGAGGGACGGACCATCCCGACGACGGTGTTGGCCTCGTCGACGGTGCCGTACGCTTCGATGCGCGGACTCGTCTTCGACACCCGGCTCATGTCACGCAGGTCGGTCATCCCCTCGTCACCGCGACCGGTGTAGATCTTCATGCATCCCGGTTCGGGCGGCGGAGACTTATAGCAGGCGGCACCGGCGGTCCGACCGCGCCGACACCTCTTTGCCGCTGAGCGGTGCAGCCTCGGTGATGGCCGAGAGCGTCACGTGGCGCCACGACGCGACGACCGAGCGGTGGCTCCGGGTCCTGTTCCTGCTCGCCGCCGCGCTGCTCCACGGGGTGGGAGTGGTGGTCGTCGGTGGCGGGCTCGCCCTGCTCGGACTCACCCTCTGGACCGGGAGCGCCGGAACCCGGGCGCTGGTCGTCCTGCTCGCGCTGGTCGGGGGCCCCGCATCGCTGCTCTACCTGCTCCCGATGCTCCGCGACCCCGACCAGCGCCCCTCGTTCTACCCCGAGGAGATGACGATGGGGCTGGCGCTCTCGGTCCGACAGCGGGTCGCGCTCGGCCTCTCCGGTGGGGCCGTTCTCGTCGGGAGCTGGTGGCTCGACCCACGGGTGGCGGCCGCCATCGTCGGCGGCGGTGTGCTGGCCGGGCTGACGTACGCCGTGGCGGCGACCCGGGGAACCATCGACACCGAGCGTGCCGTCCTCGACACGGGCGCTCGCGAGTTCGAACTCGACCGCGTGACCGGCTACCGGTCGCGCCGGCTCGGCCCGCTCTCGCTGGTCACGCTGGCGGTCCCGAACCGACCGGGGCGGCTCGGCCGGAGCACGACCCGGCTGCTGGTCCCGACAGCACGGCTCGCCGACGTGGAGGCGGCACTCGATGCGGTCGTCGCGACAGCGGACCCGGAGACGGGCCGGGACCCGAACCCGCAGGTCCGGCTGGCCGCCGGCGTGCTGGCGCTGCTGTTCCTGGGAATCGGCGCCGCCGCGGTCGTGACCATCGACACCGGTATCGGCTGGTACGTCGCGGCGCTGTGCGGGCTGTTCGGGGTGATACTCCTGCTGGTCGCCCGGGAGGGATAGCTCGTCTTCGAGGCGTGGGGCATCTCCCGGCGGACGAGCAGCCCGTCGCTGCGACCGGGACGGATTCCGGACTCACTCCGGAGGGCGAGCCAGGTCCACCCGGATTCGGTTCCCACCGTCCCGGCGCGTCACCTCGATGCGGCCGTCGGAGAGTTCGACGACCCAGTAGACGAGCCAGAGTCCGAGCCCGGTACTGTGGTACAGCCCGTCCATGTTGTGGTGGCCGCTGAGGACCGCTTCCTCCATCTCGGGGACGGGCGGCGCGTCGTCGTCGACGAGGATGACCACCCGCTCGGCGTCGAGCTCGACGGTGACCGACACCAGCGGCGTGTCGGCATCGCTGTGCAGGATGGCGTTCTCGACGAGTTCCACGACGGCGAGGTGGAGTTCCGGCAGCGCGAGGGCGTCGGCCGTCTCGGGAGTGGAGATATCGATGTCGGCCACGAGACCGCGGTCCCTGACGGTCTCGGCGGCCGTCTCGACCGCCGCGACGACGTCGACCCGCTCCGGTCCGGTGGCCCCGATGAGCAGTTCGATGATGTCTCGGTCCTTCTCCGCACTGCGGAGGAGGTTCTCCCCGGTCCGTCGGATCACGGCGGCCCTGTCGGCCACCTCGGGTGCCTCCTGCTCGATGAGTTCGGCGTTGCCCGAGATGGTGTTGATGTCGTTGCGCAGGTTGTGTCGCAGGAGGTTGTCCAGCACGTAGAGCTGGCGCTCGCGTCGGTGCCGGTCGGTGATGTCCCGAGTGAAGCCGGTGATGCGGACCACCTCGCCGTCCTCGACGATGGGCTCGGCCTGGACCCAGACCCACGTCCGGTAGTCCTTCTCCGGGTTCACCCGGTACTCCATGTCGGCGGAGTTGCCGGCCGACAGATACGCCATCGCCTCTTCGACCGCCGCGCGGTCGTCGGGGTGGATGGTGTCCAGGAACCGCTGCGGGTCCGCCTCCAGCGCCTCGGCTGATTGGCCGTACACGTCCTCGTACGAGGGGTTGACGAAGAGGAGTTCGGACCAGTCACCGTCGAACATCCAGAGCACGTCGCCCGTCGTGGCCGACAGCTCCCGGAGCCGTCTCGTCACCGCCTCGTGCTCGCGCTGGGCCGCGACACGGTCCGTGATGTCCCGGGAGCTCACGACGTACCCGTCCAGTTCGTCGTCAGTAAGGTTCGACATCCGGCTCTCGAGGTGGACCCAGGAGCCGTCGGCTGCCCGGCAGCGGTACTCAATGGTCGTCTCGACGAACGTCTCGCTGCGGATGGTCTCCTCGAACGCCGCGCGGACCGCGTCGATGTCGTCGGGATGGATGTAGTCGAAGACGTCCTCGCCCTCGAACGCCTCGGGGGAGGCCCCCAGGATATCCTCGACGGCTCCGTTGGCGTACGTGACCCGTCCCCGTTCGTCGAGGAGGATGATCTTGTCCCTGGCATGGTCGAGGAGAACGCCCAGGGACGGGGAGGGGTCCATCTGCAGGTCCGTATCCGCTTCGTACGGAAAAACTCGCCGGCTACTGCCGGCCGTCCGGCTCCACCGCCGGTGCTGCGCCACGGCGACCCCGGCACCGCTCTCGACGGGGAGAGCGGTCACGTCGAGGGGTCCCGCCTACAGGTCCTCGTACAGCGGATAGTCCGCACAGAGCGCCTCCACCTGTTCGGAGACGCGGTCCAGCGTCGCCCCGTCGTCGTGGTCGTCGAGCACGTCACAGATGAGGTGGGCGACCTCGCTGACGGCGTCCTCGCCCATGCCGCGGGTGGTGAGCGCGGGCGTGCCCACGCGGATGCCCGAGGGGTCGAAGGGGGAGCGGGACTCGTCCGGCACCGTGTTGGCGTTCAGGACGAGGCCCGTCCCCTCCATGGCCTCCTCTGCGGTCCCACCGGAGAGGTCCGGGTGCGACTCGCGGAGGTCGACGAGGACGAGGTGGGTGTCGGTGCCGCCGGAGACGACCTTCAGGCCGTGGTCGGCGAACACCTCGGCCATCGCCTTCGCGTTGTCGACGACCTGTGCGGCGTACGCCTCGAAGTCGTCCGAGAGCGCCTCCTTGAAGCCGACGGCCTTGCCGGCGATGTTGTGCATCAGGGGGCCGCCCTGTCCGCCGGGGAAGACGGCGGGGTCGATGTCGCCGGCGTGCTCGTCGTCGGTCATGATGATGCCGCCCCGGCCGGCGCGGATGGTCTTGTGCGTCGAGCCGGTGACGAAGTCCGCGACGCCGACCGGCGACTGGTGCTCGCCGGCGGCGACGAGCCCAGTGATGTGGGCGATGTCGGCGAGATGGTAGGCGTCGACGGCGTCGGCCGCCGCCTGGACGCGCTCGAACTCGACCTCGCGCGGGTACGCGGAGTACCCCGAGACGACGATG
This sequence comes from Haloglomus halophilum, assembly GCF_024298885.1. Lineage (GTDB taxonomy): Archaea > Halobacteriota > Halobacteria > Halobacteriales > Haloarculaceae > Haloglomus > Haloglomus halophilum. The sequence continues at coordinate 2,980,659 of NZ_CP101166.1, read as the reverse complement.
TCGGGGTCGAACCGCTCGGCGTGCTCGCGGAGGTCGTCGTAGTCGATGTAGCCCGTCTCCGGGTTCACCTCGTACTGCTCGACCTCGTAGGTCTGCCCGGTGAAGTTGGCCGGGTGGCCGTGCGAGAGGTGGCCGCCGTGGTTGAGGTCCAGCGAGAGGATCTTGTCGCCGGGGTCCAGCATCGCGAGGTAGACGCCCATGTTGGCCTGCGTGCCCGAGTGGGGCTGGACGTTGACGTGCTCGGCGCCCCAGAGCTGCTTCGCGCGGTCGATGGCGAGGCGCTCGACCTCGTCGGCGTACTCGCAGCCGGCGTAGTAGCGCTCGCCGGGGTAGCCCTCGGCGTACTTGTTGGTGAGCGCGGAGCCCTGGGCCTCCAGCACGGCGGGGGAGACGTGGTTCTCGGAGGCGATCATCGCGAGGGTTTCGCGCTGGCGGTCCACCTCACCGGCGAGGGCGTCGGCCACTGCCGGGTCGGTCTCGCGGACGCGGTCGTACATACGAGAGCGTCGGGGATGGGTATGGAAGTAGCTTCCCGTCTCCGGCAATCCGGGCGGGTAACCCGGCCGGCGGGTAAAAAGGCCCGGGCCTGCTGGGCGGTAGTTCTTTGGTCGGGCACCCGAGATTCGCTCTACGGATGGTGTGGTGTTCCACATCGGGGGGGGAGATAGTCGCGCACGGCCGCGAGGGCTCCATCCGAGTCGCTGCGGCCGCGTGGCGGGGGACACCCACCGGTTCGTCCCCGTCACTCCCGCTCCCGGTCGATACACGGACCGGCGGACGGACCACACGCCTCACGCTCCCCGGCTCGGCCGTCTCGGTGCAGGCCCCGACGAGCGCCCGCACGGCCACCGGCGAGGTCAGGCTCGACGCCGACGAGGCGCTGGTCGCGAGCGGTGGCCCTGTCGAGACAGTGCTCCGCTTCGACGGCCCGGCGCGCGTGGAGCCGCCGACACTCACCGACGGGAGCGGCACGGGAGTCGGTCCCGCCGGCGGGGAGACGAGCGAACCAGGTGGCGGCGAGCCGTCAGGTCCCCGTGCCGGCACCGAGCCGGTCCCGCGGAGCACGGTCCGCTTCGACACCCCGACGGCCGTCACGGTCGGCTTCCGCGACCGAACCGCGAACCCGCCGATGGTGACGGTCCCTCCCACGCCGGCGGGTGCCGCGACGGCGCTCACACACGCCTCGTCCGCCCTCGAAACGCTCGGGCCCGAGCGTTCCCACCCCGACCGACGCGGCCACCCACCGCTCGTCGCGTTCGGCGAGCGGGACATCCCGGCCGCGGTCCAGCGGGCCACGCCCGAATCGGGAATCGAACTCCGGCTCCCACCGTCGCTGACGACCTGTGCGCTGGCGGCCCCGCTCGCGTTCTACCTCGGAGCGACGGTACGGGTCGACGAGGGGCGGTCGCGACCGCGACTCCGGGCCCCCGAGGCCGGAATCGACCGCGCGCTCCCGGTCGAGGACGGACCGTTCGCCGACGCGGTGGCCGACCTGCTCCGGCGGGTGTTCAATCTCGACTGCCTGGCCCGCGACCGGCCGGCGGAGCGACTGGCCGGGACGGGCCTGCTCGAACAGGTCGGACTCGACCCCGGGGCCGTGCGTGCCCGCTCGCCCGCCGAGCGGCTGGCAGCGTACCTCGAGACGCCCTTCGAGCGCATCGAAGCCGAACTCCCGGCCTGGCCGCTGGCGACGTACGTCGACGGCGGGACACGGACCGTCCGCTGTCTCCCCCACCTGCTCGACCGACTGAGCCTCGTCTACCCGGCCGCCGCGTCGGAACTCGACGGCAGTTCGCTCCTCCGGCGGGCCCTCGACGGGTTCTACCGGGGGCCGGGGACGGCCCTCGTCGACGGCACGACCGAACCGGCAGCGGTCCCGGCGGACGGCGACGGGGTGACGACCCGGTCGGCCGGCGACGTGGCGACCGCGGACCGGCTCGCCCCGGAGCTCCGGAACGCCCGGCTCCACGGCTGGCTCGCCGACGGGACCCCCATCGAGGCGTTCAAGACGACCCCCACCGCCTACCGGAACCGGCTGGCCGCCCAGTGCGACCGGGAGGGGCCGCTCGATATCGCCGTGGTCTGCAACGACACCGACATGACCGGCGAGCGAGCCGTCGCCGACATCTACCGCGACCGGGCGGCCGACCTGGAGGTCGACGTGACGGTCCACGGCTCGCTCGACCGGTACGCGCTGGCCGACCTCCTCCAGCAGCCGTGTGATTTCGTCCACTACATCGGCCACTGCGAGCGCGAGGGACTGCGATGCCGGAACGGCTACCTCGACGTGGCCGACCTGGAGACGGTCCGGGCGCGGACGTTCTTCCTGAACGCCTGTGGCTCGTACCAGCAGGGCCAGCGCCTCGTCGAGCGCGGGAGCGTCGCGGGCGCCGTGACGCTGACGACGGTGTTGGACCGGCACGCGGCGACCGTCGGGACGGCGTTCGCCCGCCTGCTCATCCGCGGGGTGGGCTTCGAGCGAGCCCTCTCGCTCGCCCGCCAGCAGATACTGATGGGTAGCGACTACGCCGTGGTCGGCGACGGCACGTACGCGCTGGCACCGGCGGCGTCGCCAGCGGTGCTGCACGTCTCCGAGGGCGAGAGCGAGGGCGAGGGCGGGTTCGAGGTGGGCCAGGAGGTCCTCTCGGCCGACGCCACCGGGCGGAGCCACCGCTCGCCGTTCGGCCGCTGTGACCGACTGGACGGCCGGCCGGCCAGGGTCGAACTGAGCCGGGAGGAGACGGTCGCCCTGCTCCGGGACCGCTCCCTCCCGGTGTGCTACGACGGTCGCCTCCACTGGTCGACCGACCTCGCCGCGGAGCTGACGGTCGGCGACACGTGACCACGGTCACGCTGACGGTCGGCGACCCAGGCAGGGTCGGGACGGCGATCGGCGACCCGGGCGGGACGAGCCGGGAGCCTTTTGTATTACTGGACCGAATAACCACCCGACACCGGGCAATCGTCCTCGATCGCCCGATGACCGCCGAACGCGCCCCGTCCGCGCTCGAGACGCCCAGTTCCTCACAGTTGGCCAATAAATTAATATATACTTCAGGTCATAGTTACACCAGCTATCATGGATGCTAATCTACTCGAGAACAGTATCGCCGAGGTACTCTCGGAAGCACTAGACAACGTCGACGAGTCGGTCTTCGTCGTGAATCCGGCCTCGGAGACCGTCGAAGAACTCGTCGACGTGCTCTCGACCGACGGTGGGCCGACGGTCCACCTCCTCGCCGACGAGGGCGTGCTGAAGGCCGTGCTGGACGACTTCATCGTCGCCAGTCGCGCCGCCGACCTCGTCGAGGCCGGACGCCTCGAGCTCCGGACGTACCAGAACGGCGACAACACGCTCCTCGTGACCCAGGACTCCGTCGCAGCACTCGTCGCCGGTGGCGGTCGGGTCGCCGCGCTCGCGACCGACGACGGGGAGTTCATCGAGGGTGCGTACGACGAGTACGCCGACGCGTGGGAGGCGGCCGAACCGTACAACCTCCGGACCCCCGCCATCTCCCGGGTCCGCGAGACGCTGCGTGAATCGCTCGGGCCGGACTCCGCCGACGACTTCGACGCCGTCCTCGCGACGCTGGAGACCGCCCGCGGCGACGGCGAGGGGCTGGACGAGGTGACGATCAGCCTGCTCGTGGCCGCGAGGAACCGCGAACTCCTCTACGACGTCAGCAAGTGGGGCGAGGACATCGGTATCGCCTCGAAGGCGACGTTCTCGCGGACGAAGACGAAACTCGAGGAGAACGACCTCATCGACACCGAGAAGGTGCCCATCGACGTCGGGCGACCGCGCCTCCGGCTCCTGCTGGGCGACGAGGAATTGCAGGACTCCGACATCGAGGAACTGGTCAGCGCCACGCATTCGGCGCTGGCCGCGGCCTGAATCGGAACCCAAGGGGAACGGAACGGGACGAACGGGGACGGGACGAACGGTGATTTCTCGTGGGGGCTACTGCTGATAGCGGCGCGTGTCGTCGCGGTCCGGGGGGCCACCGGCGCCGGCGGCGCCACCCGTCATCTCCTCGTAGGTCATCCCCGAGAGGTACTCGTCGTAGGTCACGTCGTACCCCGAGCGGAGGTGGAAGTCGATGTTCCCGGTCTCGACGGCCGACTGGAACAGCATGTGAACCCCACGCCGGACGAGTTCGTCCAGCTCGTCGGGGTCGTAGGCGGCCGCCAGGAGCGCCAGTTCGTTGCGCGTCTCACGGTCCAGCGACAGGTCCATCGCCTCGCCCAGTTCCGCGTACGTCGCCTCGATGTCGGCGGACAGCTCGTCCAGACTCATACCCCGACCGAGACCGGCGACGGGCTTGAGGGCTGTGCTGTCCGCGTGTGGGCGAAGCGACCCGACGGCGTCGCCCCACCCGACCCGGGAAAGTGGTCCATCCGACTGAACTCTCCAGTTACCCAGAATACTCGGAACTTATCCCGGATCCTTCTCGGTTATTCCACCGGTATCGGAGCTCATTCGTGCTGGAACGTGGCGTCGAAGAAGGCCACCTCCAGCTCCACCGACCGGCGGAACAGCCGGTCGACGCGCTGTGCTCGACGGGGGGACAGCGCCGGACCCACATCATCCAGCGCCTCGCGCAGCCACCCGACGAACTCGCGGAACGCGGGCACGGCGTGCAGGTCGATCCACTCGTCGAGGTAGAAGCGGTCGGGGCGAGGCTCCTCGGCCGCTGCGGTCGCCCACTCCAGATACACCCACTCGACGGGAACGAGGACGGCCAGCGACTCGGCGTAGCCCGCGCGGGCCGCGCGCCCGAGCAGATCCTCGAACGCGCGGGTGACGGCCCACAGGTCCGGGTCGGTCCGGTCGCCCTCGGGAACGTCCAGCGCGTCGAACGAGCGCCGGAAGAACTCATCCTCGTCGGTCCCCACCGTCGTGAGGAAGTCGGCCAGTTCCACGCGTGCCTCGACGGTCGGGGCGTGCCCCGCGGCGTGGCCGACCAGCGACGTGAGCGCGTCGACGAAGGCGTAGTCCTGGACGAGATAGCGACGGAAGACGGCGTCCGCGAGCGTGTCGTCCCCCAGTTCGGTGACGAACCGGTGTCCGGTGGCGTCGGTCCAGTCCGCGCCCGTCCGGGCGCGGAGCCACTCGGTGTAGCGGTCGGCCTCGTGCTCGGCGAAGTCGGCCGGAACCGTCGCTCCGGGGTCGTGGTCGCTCATACGCCCCACCCCTCGTCGCGGTACGCGGCGTCCCAGAAGCGGTACTCGTAGCGCGCCGACGTGTGGAACAGGTCCCGATAGCGCTCGCGAGTGCGCTCGGGCGCGCCCGCGGCGACCTCGTCGAGCAGTTCCCGGCACCAGTCCGCGAGGTCGGCGAACTCCTCGCTCGTGTACGTCCGTATCCACTCCGCGTAGCGCTCCTCGTCGGGGAGGCCATCGGCCGCGAGGCGCTCGGCTGTCTCGTTGAAGCCCCACATGCACGGGAGGAGCGCGGCGACGAGGTCGCCGAACGTCCCCAGCGCGGCGACCCGGACGAGGAAATCCGTGTACCCACGGGTCGTGGGCGAGGGGTCGGTGGCCTCCAGCTCGGCCTCGGAGATACCGAACTCGGCGGCGTACGACCGATGGAGGTCCATCTCCGTGTGGAGCGTCTCGTGGAGCAGTTCCGCGAACCGACCCATCCGGCCGAGGTCGGGGGCCTTCGCGGCACCGAGCGCGAACACGCGGTTGTACTCGACGAGGTAGACGTAGTCCTGCCGCACCCAGCGCCGGAACGGTTCGGGGGCGAGCGTCCCGTCGCCGATACCCGCGACCATCGGGTGCTCGACGATGCCGGTGACGACCTCGTCGTGGAGGGGTTCGAGTTCGTCCGTGAATCCCATGTCGCTCCTCCGTGACGAACCGACTTATCAGTTGATGGTATCAACTAGTTATACCCACGGCGGCCGCACCGCGCTCCCGGGTCGCAACACCCAACTCCGCCACCGAAACACCAGTCGGGATAACCCACCACATACACGAAATCCGGACGAATCGGACGTCATCCATACATTCTCAGGAAGTTGGAATCACCGTTCAGGATGATATGGATACCAGTCGTAGGTGTATCTGTAAGGTGACCACTGATGTCAACTAAGACCCCAACCCGAGAACTCGACACCGAGATATTCGGTCGTGAGGCGCACTTCGAATACAGCGAACACTGGCTCGGCTACGCACTGGTCTCGATGCGGGTCGTCATGGGCTGGGTCCTCCTCCAGGGCGGACTCACGAAGCTCATCACGTACCTCGACGCGAACCCGGAGAACAACTGGACCGCGTCGGGCTTCCTGCTCCACGCGATTCCGGAGGGCAACCCGCTGACCGGGTTCTTCGCGAGCATGGCCGGGATGCCGCTGGTCGACGGCCTCGTCATGTGGGGACTGACCCTCACCGGCCTCGGCCTCATCATCGGCGCGGCGGTGCGCTGGAACGCGTTCTGGGGCGCCGTCATGATGATGTTCTTCTGGGCGGCGAGCCTGACGGGCGGCATCATGGCCGGACTCCCCGTGGCCCACGGCTGGGTCGTCGACGACCACCTCGTCTACGCGGCCCTCCTGTTCGGCCTCGGCGCGGTCGGCGCGGGCCGCATCCTGGGCGTGGACGCCATCGTCGAGAAGATGGCGGTCGTCCAGAACAACCGCTGGCTCCGCCTGCTGCTGGGCTGAACCCACTCTTCTTTCGCGTGCTACTCGACAGCTAGCTCCGCGTCCGCCTCCTGCTCACTCCTCGCTCGCCGAGCGGTAGCCCTGGCGGACATCGTTCAGATAGGAGTTCGCGATGGCGGCGACGACGAGCAGGAGTCCGAGCCCCGTGAGCGCCATCCCGGCGGTGACGCCGACGAACTGGCCGGCGAGCCACGCCACCGCGAGGCAGACGACCGCCGCGACCAGGAGCCGACCGGTCGTGTGCATGGGTGGGGCTCCGATGGCCAGCCCTTTGAGGGTGGTGTCGCGGCGCCCCCTCCGGTGCGCGACGCCGACCACCCGGAACCGCCACCGGTAAAGTACCGCCCGCCCGGACTCCGGGTGATGACCGACGCCGGGCCCGGGCCCGAGGAACTGGCAGACGGCACCGCAGCGGGCGCTGCCCACGAGGACGGCGATGCACCTGCCCTCCCCGACGACACCGAGGCGGTCGAGCGGGTCCGCGAGGCGCTCGTCGCGTGGTACGAGGCCGACCATCGCTCCTTCCCGTGGCGCGAGACCGAGGACCCCTACGAGATCCTGGTCTCGGAGGTGATGAGCCAGCAGACACAGCTCGACCGCGTGGTCGAAGCCTGGCACGACTTCCTCGACGAGTGGCCCACCGTCGAGGCACTGGCCGACGCCGACCGTGGGGACGTGGTCGGGTTCTGGACCGACCACTCGCTGGGCTACAACAACCGCGCGAAGTACCTCCACGAGGCCGCCCGACAGGTCGTGGCGGGTGAGGTGGATGGCGTCGATGCGGGCGAGTTCCCTCGGACGCCGGAGGGACTGCAGGAGCTGATGGGCGTCGGCCCGTACACCGCGAACGCGGTCGCATCGTTCGCGTTCAACGAGGGGGATGCGGTGGTCGATACGAACGTCAAACGGGTGCTGCATCGGGCGTTCGATACCCCGGATGAGGACGACGCCTTCGAGCGTGTCGCTCGCTTCCTGATGCCCGCTACCGAGTCCCGCGTCTGGAACAACGCCATCATGGAACTCGGTGGAGTCGCCTGCGGGAAGACCCCGAACTGTGACGAAGCGGACTGCCCCTGGCGGGAGTGGTGCCACGCCTACGCGACCAACGACTTCACCGCGCCGGACGTGCCCACCCAGCCCGACTTCGAGGGGAGTCGGCGACAGATGCGGGGCCGGGTCGTGCGTGCGCTCTCGAGCCACGGGGAACTCGGGCTCGACGACCTCGGGCCGCGCGTCCGGGTCGACTACACGCCCGACGGGGAGTACGGCCGCGAGTGGCTCCGGGACCTGGTCGAGGACCTCGCCGACGACGGGCTGGTCGCCGTGGCCGACGCCGACGAGGGGGTCGTCGTGGAACTCCGGCGCTGAACTGTCGAGGAGCGCGTCGCTGCGAGGGGCTACTCCGCTACCTGCCCATCACTCGTCGGTGCCGGTGCCGCCGTCGGCGTCCGGCAACAGCCCTCGCCGGCGCTTCGCGCGGCGCCGGTACTCCCCGTTGGGGTCCTCGGGACTGAACGGCGCGGGCGCGCTGTTGACCGCCTCGGCGCCGCACTCGGGGCACTCGTCGCCGAGCGTGTACACCGGCCGGTCGTGGGCCTCGCGCCAGTCGGAACAGACGTGGATGTCGGATTTCATGGGAATCGGGCAGATTATCGACCGCCGGTCGTGATTGTCGAGCTATCTCTCCACCCCACCACTTATGCGCCGTTATTCGTCGTCAGTACGGCGCTCGCGGTGGAACTCCCCGGTGCCACCGGCGCCCTCGATGGCCTCGCGGGCGCGACTCGCGGCCTCCTCGAGCTGGCTCTCGGCGGTCTTGTAGTTGGGCGCCTGCACGCGGATGCGGTACTCGGGCGCGCCGACGTACGTGACCTCGAGGTCGATCTCGTCGGGAACCTCGCCGTTGCCCTCCGCGGCCTCCAGGGCCTGCCGGACGGTCTCGACGCCGTCCGGGCCGGGCGCACGCAGGTCGACGTAGCCCGTCACCTGCACGTACGGGACCGAGACGTTCTCGCGGGCGGTCTCGACGATAGCGTCGGCGTCCTCGTCGGAGAGGTCCGTGGACTCCAGTGCCTCGTGGCCGTGGATGGCAGCCTGCTCGAAGCCGTCGTACAGCGACCCGAACTCGGCGAACAGTGCGTTCGCGACGGTGCTGTACTGCTCGTCGCTCATGTCCTCGCCGAAGGCGAGCTCCATCCACTTCTCGGCCTTCTGCTCGGACTTCCACTCCTGGATCTTGTCCGAGCGCTGGTGGTCGTTGACGTCCTTGATGGAGAGGTCGATCTGCTGGGCGTCCTCGTCGACCTCGAGCACCTTGCAGACGACGCGCTCGTCGACGCCGACGTGGTCACGGACGTTCTTGATCCAGCCGGAGGCGACCTCGCTGACGTGGACCAGTCCGCGCTTGTCCTCGTACTCCTCGAGGTCGACGAACACGCCGAAATCCTCGATCTCGTCGACCCGGCCGACGACGAGTTCCCCGGGGTCGGGATAGCCGCTGAATTTCATACGCGACGCTAGCCCGCTGGCGGGGATAAACCCACCGAGAATCGCGACCGCCCATCTCGGGGCCGAGTGGGCCGTCCGCGGGGCACGAGACAGCGGCCACGGCGCTGGTCAGGCTAGCGGTTGAGCGAGAGGAAGACGAACCCGACCATGACCGCCATCCCCACACTGGCGAGGATGAACGCGACACCGTCCGAGAGTCCGCTCTGCCGCAACGAGACGACGGCGGTGAGCGTCACCGCGACCGCGACGGCGGTCGCACCGACCCAGAACGCGCCCTTGCGGGCGGCTCCCTTCCACCGGGGCTCGTTCTCGCGCTCGTAGTCCTCGAGCAGGGTGTGCTCCCCGTCCTCGGCGCTGGCCGGCGCGTTGATGACCTCGTCCGGGAGGTCACCCGGGTCAGGGTCGGAATCGGGGCTGGGGGCACCCTCCGCGACGGGCTCTGCCGACTCGTCCGGTGACGCAGCCGGCTCATCGGGGTCGTTCTGGGGGGCGCTCGACCCGTCAGGGGCTGTTTCGACCCCGTTGATGGCCGCCTCGACGTCCTCGTCGGTCGCCTCGGGGTCGACGGTGTCCTCGGACTGCCCCTCGGACGACTCGTCCATACCACCCTCTCGCCCCGGTGGGGGAAAAACCGTTGCGGAGAGCCAGGGCGATTCGCGCCCCGAGTCCCGGCGCCGGCCGATAACTGCTGGCGCCTCGGGGCAACGTTTACGGTCGCGTCGGGAGTGGTATCACCCGCTATGGCAGATATCGAGTCCACCACGACGAACGACTCCGGTTTTCACAGTCTGAGTATCGTCGGCGAGTTCGAGCTGAGCATCGACGCCACGACCGAGGACGGGCCCTCCCCCAACGAGGTGCTGGTGGCGAACTACGCCTCCTGTTATACCTTCGCGTTCCGCGCCGGCGCCCAGCGTAACGACTACGACGACCTCGGCAAGATCCAGACGGATGCCTCCGCCGACCTCGACGACGACGACGACCTCGAGTCTATCAGCTTCGACATGCACGTCGAGGCCGACCTCGACGACGACGAGCAGGACGAGCTGAAGGAGCTCGCCGACGACATCTGCCACGTCCACGCCGCCCTCCGTGAGGGACTCCACGCCGACGTCAGCATCCACCCCGGCGCCGACCTGTAACGGGGCCGAACGCCGTTCTCCGCCTGCATCCCGCTTCGCAAGTTCTATTGCCGGCTGTCGGCTACCGGTGGGCATGGACCTGCGCGTCATCGAGAACGAGGAGACCGAACTCTCCATCGAGATCGCCGGCGAGGACCACACCTTCATGAACGTCCTCAAGGAGGCCCTGCTGGAGACGGAGGGCGTCGCCGCGGCGACCTACGACATGAATCCCGAGCAGTCCGGTGGTCAGACCGACCCCATCCTCACCATCAAGACGGAGGACGGCACGGCGCCGCTGGACGCGCTGGAGGCCGCCGCCCAGAACGTCAGAGACAAGACGACGACCTTCCGCGACGCGTTCGAGTCCGCTGCCGCGTAACACGCTCTGAATTCCTACGCGGATTCCTGCCAGTCGTCTCCGTCGGCCGTCCAGTGACGCCGATTCTCTCCCCGCGACTGCGGAGCGGAAGTGAAGCCAGCAGCATCGTGCTCCGCCTGTCCGGTCGGTACGGGACATCTGTTGCCGTTCCGGTCGCCAGCTGGAGTCGAAACACGGGGCAGCCCTTAGAGCCGGACCGGGACCCCGCGCTCGTCGAGATAACGTTTGACCTCGTCGATGGAGAACTCGTCGAAGTGGAAGATGCTGGCCGCGAGCGCCGCGTCGGCGCCGGCCTCGGTGAACACCTCGTAGGCGTCCTCCGGGCCGCCACAGCCCGAGGAGGCGATGACGGGGGTCGAGACGGCGTCACAGACCGCCCGCGTCAACGGGATGTCGTAGCCGTCCTTCGTCCCGTCGGCGTCGATGGAGTTGACGAACAGCTCGCCCGCACCGCGCTCCTCGGCCTCCTGGGCCCACGAGACCACGTCGGTGCCGGTGCCCTCGCGGCCGCCCTTGACGGTACACTCGAACCAGCAGGACTCCCCGTCGACCTGTTCGTAGTGCTCGCCCGCCTCGTCGTAGCGCCGGCGGGCGTCCACGCTGATGACGATGGCCTGACTCCCCACCGAATCGGCGCCCTCGGTGATGAGTTCGGGCCGCTCGAGCGCGCCCGTGTTGATGGAGACCTTGTCGGCACCCGCGCGGAGCGTCTCGACGATATCGGCCTTCGTTCGGATGCCGCCACCCACCGTGAGCGGGATGAACACCTCGTCCGCGACGGCGGAGACGGTGTCAAGCATCGTCTCGCGGCCGTCGGCCGAGGCGGTGATGTCGAGGAAGACGAACTCGTCGGCGCCCGCGCGATTGTACGCCCGGGCCATCTCCACCGGGTCGCCCGTGTACTGCAGGTCCTCGAAGTTGACCCCCGTGTACACCTTCGCGTCGCCGTTCTCGTCCAGGTCGACGTCGATGCAGGGGATGATGCGTTTGGTGAGGGTCATCGACTCGTATCCGAAGGGAGTCGGCGGGCGGCTTTGACGGTGACGGTTCGGGCGATTCGTCGCGCACCCGACCGGCGGCCGGTCGGCGCTGTCGACAGGGGAAACCTTATGCGCCGGAGCCGTGGCATCTGCTGACATGGGGGGTGATGCACGAAACCGATTCGGCGGCAGGACGACCCGTCTCGGAATCGCGGTGGCGACCGCGACGCTGGTGCTCATCGCGGGCTGTACGGGCATCCCGTCACCGGGGGCGAACGACGGCGCGACGGCGACGGCCACACCGTCACCGACAGTGACCGCGACAGCCACACCATCGCCGACAGCGACCGCGACTGCAACAACCACGCCGTCACCGACTGCAACCGCGGGCGGCGCCGGTGCCGAAACGCCGACGCGGACACGGCAACCGACACCCACGTCCACACGAACGCCCACGCCCACACCAACAGCCACGGTAACGGCGACTCCGACACCGCGCTCGCCCGAGACACGGACGGCGACGACGGAGCCGAGCGGAACCCCGACGCCGCGCGATGCCGACGCGGACGGGTACACGGCCGAGGAGGACTGCAACGACACCGACGAAACGGTCCACCCCGGCGCCGAGGAGGTCCGCGACGGGAAGGATAACGACTGCGACGGGGAGATCGACGAGGGCACCACACCAACACCCACAGCGACACCGCGGGACGCCGATGACGACGGATACACGGCCGAGGAAGACTGCAACGACACCGACGAAACGGTGTATCCGGGGGCGCCCGAGCGGCGTGACGGGAAGGACAACGACTGCGACGGACAGGTCGACGAGGGGACGACTCCAACGCCGACACCCTGACCGGGAATCCTGCCCGGTCCGCCGGGGCGCCGATGTCGTGAAGCGACCCCGGTACACCCTTCAACCCGCCCGGACCTACCGGTAACCAATGAGTACGGAGGTCGAGACCGACGGGCCCGACCGTGACCCCGCAGACATCAGCAAGCGCGAGGCGTGGGTGATGGCGGCCCGGCCACAGACCCTCCCGGCGGGCGCCGCACCCGTCATCGTCGGGACGGGTCTCGCGCTCCGCCTGGGCGAGTTCGCCGCGCTGCCCGCGCTCGGCGCGCTCGTGGGGGCCCTGCTCCTGCAGATCGGGACCAACTTCGCGAACGACTACTACGACGCGGTGAAGGGCGCCGACACCGAGGAGCGCGAGGGGTTCACCCGCGTCACCGCGGGCGGGCTCATCCCCGCCGCACAGGTCAAACGTGCGATGTACGCGACGTTCGGCCTCGCAATCCTCCTCGGGACGTACCTCGTCTACGTCGGCGGCCCGGTCATCGTCGTCGTCGGCCTCTCCTCGGTCGCGGCGGGCATCCTCTACACCGGCGGGCCGTACCCGTACGGCTACCGGGGGCTGGGCGAGTTCTTCGTCTTCCTGTACTTCGGCCTCGTCGCCGTCACCGGCACCTACTACGTGCAGGCGGTCGCCAGCGTCGCCGGCATCCCGCCGTTCGACGCGCCGCTGTCGGTCGTGCCGCTCGCCGCCGTGGTCGCCGCGCTCCCGGCCGCGGGCCTTTCGTCCGCGATCCTCGTCATCAACAACGTCCGCGACCGCGAGACGGACGCCGAGGCCGGCAAGCAGACGCTGACCGTCCTGCTGGGCTACCGTTTCTCCCGCGTCGAGTTCTGCGCGCTCGTTGGGATGGCCTACGCGGTCCCCGCGGTGTTCGCGGCCACCGGCTGGGGGCTGTGGACGCTGCTCCCGCTGGCGACGCTCTCCGGTGCCCTCGACATCGGCGAGACGCTGCTCGAACGCACGGACGGCGCGGCGCTCAACCCCGCGCTGGAGAAGACCGGGAAGCTGCTGGCCGCGCACTCGGTGCTGTTCGCCGTGGGGCTGGTCCTGCCGCGCTTCGTATGAACGTCGAACCGTTCGCGCTGGCGCTCTCGCGGCCGCTCGCCACTGCTCGCGGCGAGATATCCGAGCGCGAGGGGTTCGTGGTCCGCGTCTCCGTCGACGGGACGACCGGCGTGGGCGAGGCCGCGCCGCTGCCGGACTGGACGGAGTCACTCGCGGAATGTGAGGCAGCACTCGAAGCGGTCGGCGCTGGCGACGAGCCACCGACTCCGGACCACGACGCGCTCGCCGGCGCGCCGGCGGCCCGCCACGCGGTCGCGAGCGCGGTGCTTGACGCGAGAGCGCGGGCGGCGGGCGAACCGCTGGCCCGGACCCTGGCCGACGAGGTGGGCGAGGGGTCTACGCCCGCGGCGTCCGTGCCGGTGAACGCCACCGTCGGTGACGGCGACCCCGAGGCGACGACCGACGCGGTCGCAGCGGCCGTCGTCGACGGCTTCGGAACGGTGAAGCTGAAGGTCGGGGCGCGGTCCGTCGCGGCCGACATCGAGCGCGTCGCGGCCGTCCGGGACCGCTGTCCGGATGTCACCCTCCGGGCGGACGCCAACGGCGCGTGGGACCCGTCGACGGCCGAGCGCGCGCTCACGGCGTTCGCCGACCACGGCGTGGCCTACGTCGAGCAGCCACTCGCGGCCGACCCGACCCCGGAGTCGGGCACGCGACGCGACCTGCAGGCACACGCCGAGCTCCGGGGGCTGGGTGTCGGCATCGCGCTCGATGAGTCACTGGCAATCGGCGAGTCGCCCGTCACGGCGGCACTGGACGCGGACGCGGCGGACGTACTCGTGCTGAAGCCGATGGCACTCGGCGGCCCCGACCGCGCCGTGGCCGCCGCTCGCGCGGCACGTGAGGCCGGTGTCGAACCGGTCCTCACGACGACCATCGACGGGGCGCTGGCGCGCGCGACCGCCGTCCACGCGGCCGCCGCAGTACCGGACGTGGCGGCCTGCGGCCTCGCGACGGGCGATCGGCTGGAGCGCGACCTGCTCGATATCGACCCGGTCCCAGTCTCCGACGGGCGGGTGCGGGTCCCGGACGGCCCCGGCGTGACGGGGACGACGCGATGGCACCAGGGAGGAACCGACCGGGTGTGAGATTGCGGAAGACGGAGCGAAACAGCAAATACCCCCACGTCGCAAGTCCGTTGTCGTGCGCGACTGGTTGGCCCACCGGGCGACAGCGACACCGGGAGCGACGGCGCTCCGCGTCGCCGACGGTGCCGCGGCAGCCGGCGACGGTGAAGACGGGCCGACCACCTACCGCGAACTGGACGACCGCGTCGAGGAACTCGCCGGGCGCCTCTCGGCGATGGGCGTCGGCGTCGGAACCCACGTCGGCGTCTGCCTCCCGACGCGCCCAGTGTTCGTCGAACTCGTCCACGCGGTGATGCGGCTGGGTGCCGTTCTGGTGCCGTTACACGCCCGCTCGACCGCGGCGGAACTGGCCGAGCGGGCGCTGCAGGCCGACTGCGGGCTCGTCTGTGGTGACGCGGCGACGGAGGCCACCGTCCTGGCGGCGGCCGAGCGCGCGGCCGACGCGGGTACCGACCTCCCCGTGGCCACCATCGACACGCCCCGCGAGGGCGCGACGGCGCTCGCCGACGCGACGCCGGAGACGTTCGACCTCCCAGCATGGTCGCCGGGGCGGCGGCTCTGCCTGCTGTTCACCTCCGGGACGACCGGCGACCCGAAGGCGGTCGACCTGCGGATGGGCAACGTCCTGGCGAGCGCCACCGCCTCGGCCTTCCGGCTGGGGCTGGACCCGGCGGACCGCTGGTTCGACCCGCTCCCGATGAGCCACATGGGCGGGCTGGCGCCGGTCTACCGCTCGGTCTGTTACGGAACCACGGTAGCCCTCCGGGGCCCCGACGCGCCGGGGCAGCAGGATGACGGGGACGGCGCGGCCGACAGCGTCGGCGGCTTCGACCCCGACGCGGCGCTCGACGCGATGCACGAGACGGGCGCGACCTGTACATCGCTGGTGCCGACGATGCTGTCGCGACTGCTCGACGCCGGTAGCCTCCCCGACTCGCTCCGATTCGTCCTGCTCGGCGGCGCGCCGGCGAGCGACGAGCTGCTGGAGCGGTGCGCCGAACGCGACGTGCCCGTCGCGCCCACGTACGGCATGACCGAGACCGCCTCGCAGATCGCGACGGCACGCCCGTCGGAGGCACGCGCCAACCCGGGGACCGTCGGGAACCCCCTGTTCACCACGGAGGTCGCCGTCATCGGCAGCGACGGCGGGGCCGTGGCGCCCGGTGAGCGGGGCGAGCTCGTGGTCAGCGGGCCCGCCGTGACGCCGGGCTACTACCGCGATTCGACGGCGACCGAACGGGCGTTCGGGCCCCACGGATTCCACACGGGCGACGCCGGTTACCGTGACGAGGACGGCCGCCTCTGGGTGCTCAACCGGCTCGACGACCGACTCAATCCGGGCGGCGAGACGGTCGACCCCGGCGAGGTCGTCGATGCCCTCCGCGCGTTCCCGGGTATCACCGATGCGGCGGTCGTGGGGCTCCCGGACCCGGAGTTCGGCGAGCGCGTGGCGGCGCTGGTCGTCGCGGACGGTGCTGTCGAGGCGGCGGCACTCGAGCGCCACTGCCGGGAGCGACTGGCCGGCTACAAGCTCCCGCGGACGGTCGGCCTCACCGATGCGCTCCCCCGGACGGCCTCGGACACCGTCGACCGCGAGGCGGTCCGCGCCCGCCTGCAGGCACCGGACGCCGACACCACCGTCTTCGAGCTGGGCGACGGCGCCAGCACGGAGGCCGCCGACGCCGAGGGCGAGGACTGAGCCACCGCTCCGTCCGGAACCCCGGGGCGCGCCCTTTTTGTACGCCGACCGGCTATCGCCGCGTATGACCGTTCTATCGTTCGACGAGAAGGGCGCCGACGTGGTCTACGAGGGGACGGAGTTCCGGCTGGACGCCGAGCTCATCGAGGAGGCCACCCAGAAGAGCTACCCCGACGTGACCGACCACGAGGTGCTCCAGATGGTCGAGGAGGACCCCGCACTCTCCGGCGAGCCGCGACGCGTGAAGGATATCCTATCGTAATCGAGTTATCCAGCCCATAGGAATCAGAAGCAGCAGATACGTGAGAAATCAACACCATTCTGAAGTAGCCGAGTAGCTTCGGACTTACTCCGCGAGGACACCTCGCCGCCGAGCCAGCACCACCACGCCGGCCACGAGCGCCACGGCTGCGGCAGTGGGGCCGAAGCCGGGCTGCCCGCCGCTGCTGGTTCCGTTCGTGCCGTCGGTCGGCGGGAGCGGCGTCTCCGTCGGCGTGGGTTCGGGTGGGGTCTCCCGGAGGACCCCGTACGCCCGCTCGCGGTCGACGCGCGGGAACGACCGGTCCCACTCGCCGGGCATGTGGACCGTCGTGCTCTCGTTGACGGCCGCGAGCGCCCGGACGTCGGCCTCAGTCGGCCGGACCGGCACCGCCCCCTCGGCGTAGACGTACACCACGGAACCGCCGTCGGGTCGCGGCCGGGCGACGGCCTCGCGGACGACCAGGTCGGTCGGCAGTTCGCCGGTGGTATCGTTGCGCAGGAGCGGGCGGAAGGCACTCAGGTTCCCGAAACGGGCCGCCCCCTCGATGCGTGCGGCCTCGTCGGTCACGTTCAACTCGAAGCGGGCCGTCCGGAGGTCGCTCCGTTCGAACGCATCGAGCACCTCCTGGGTGTCGTTGAACTCCTCGCGCTCCGCGGCGCGTTCGGCGGGCGAGGCGAACTCGTCCTCGACGCCGGCCCGCGAGAGGTTCCGGAGGCCGTCGACGGCGTCGGCCAGCAGCCCCGGCCGGACGGCCGCCACGCTGGCGTTACCCCGGAGATGGTCACCGTCGGCGCGTGCGTGCAGGTCGCCCGTCAGGTCGAGCTGCGTGACGCCGCGCTCGTCCAGCTCGGCGACGTACGCGTCCCAGTTGGTGGTCCGGTAGCGACCGGTCACCTCGACGGTCGCCTCGCGGGCCCCGGGCCGCTCGTAGGTCGTCCCGAGGCGGTACTCCCGGACGAGCCCCGCCTCGCGCGCGGCGTCGAACCGGGTCCGGAAGCCCCGGACGTAGCGCGCGACGGTCTCGTTGGCGGTGAGGTTGTACGCGGTCGCCAGGTCGAGCGCGCCGTCGATGGCCCGGTCGTAGCGGTTCAGGCGGAGCTCCGTCGAGCCCTCGAACCGGCCGTCACGGTAGGTCGCGTCGACCGCGGCTCGCTCGACCCGGAGCGCGAACAGGTCTGCGGTGATGCGCTGGGCCTGCAACGGGTCGAGCCCGTTCTCCTCGTCGGCCGTGAGCGCACCCAGCGCCAGGGGGCGCAGCCGGGCCTTCACCCCCTCGTACCGGACGACGTAGCTGACGACCACGCGACCCCCCTCGCCGTCGCTCGCGTTCCGGAACGCGTAGTCACGGAGTCGGAGCGACGTGTTGGCGACCTGCCGAGCGTCCTGGCCAGCGAAGCGGCGTTCGAGCGTCGCACGAGCCCGCTCGCGCGTGGACCAGTTCCCGACCGCCTCGGCACCCACGCTGCTGTTGCGCTCGACCGCGAGTCGGTAGACACCCGGCTCCTCGGTCAGGACCGCCGAGAACCGGAACGGGTCGGCCATCCCGGCTGCAGCGGGCGCGACCCGTGCCGTCCCGTTGCTCCGGAGCGTGAGGTTCCGGGGCCCGACCCGGGCGTACGAGTCGGTCTCCGCGCGCTCCAGCACCGCTCCCGCCGCCGCGGAGCCGTTCAGGGTCACCGTCGCGCGCCCGTCGAGCGTCGCGCCGGCACGCTCGCCCGTTCGCGCGCCCTCGAGGGCCAGCCGGAACGCCTGCAGCTGGGCCGGGCGCTCCGTCGCGAACGTCCCGCCGGCGGCGAGCCGGTCGGGCGCTGCACGCGTCGCGAACGAGAACGTCCCGGGGAACGTCTCGCCGTCCTCGGCGAGCTCCGAGCGGTCCGTCTCGTACAGCCCGTACAGCAGCCCCTGCCCCGTGACGAGGCCGAACGAGGCGTTGCGGACCTCGTCGAGCGAGTCGTCCTCGACGGTGGCGTTGGCCCTGCTGGCGGCGTCCGTGCCGTTCGACACCAGTATCACGTCCCCGTCACGCTCGACGTAGACGTGGTCGGCGTCGAGCCCGTCGCTCTCGTTGGTGCCGTCGGACTGCGCCAGCGCCGGGCGTGGCGTGGCCCCGACGGTGGTCGGCCCGGGGGCCATCGCGGCGGCCGCCGCCGGCTGGATGGCGAGGAGGAGGGCGAGGACGAGGGTCGATACGACCGACAGACGGTGGCTCGGTCGGAGCGAAGCCATCGTCCGATGGGGTACTCGCCGGAACGAAAAGGTTCGCGCTACCGGGATGCTTACCGCGTGCCGATGTCACCGCCACGGCGGGCGGCGGTACTCGCCCCCGGCCGCGCCCGCCGGATGGACCGGGACGGGCGCCCCGTCCTGCCACTGCACCACGCGCGGGACGCCGGCCCCGAGGTCGGGCGGGGGGTCGTGGGGGAACCTGCTGTCCGGGCCCTGGAAGGCGAGTCGGCGGTACGCGGCGCTGTCCTCGAGCGTCACCCGTTCCAGCCGGTCGATGAGTTCCCCGACGGGCATCCCATCGTTCGGCGCGGCGACCCGGAGTATCCGGACGGCGTCGTACGCGTACGCGGCCTCCGGGGCCGGCGCCCGGCCGAACCGGTCCCGGTACGCCGCTACGAACGGCGGCGGGTGGTCGGGGCGAGCGGGAACCGCCGCCGGGACGAGTGTGAACGCACCGGCCGCGTAGCCGTCGACCGACGCCCCGAACGAGGGCCGCGCTACCGGCGGCAGGTAGCCCCCGAGCGCGAAGGGTGGCCGCTGGTCGCCCCAGTCGCGGACGAGCTTCGATGCGCAGGTGTCGGCGACCGCGACGAGCGCGTCGGCGCCCGCCTCGGCCACCTCGTCGAACAGCCCGGCGTACGTCGTCCCGCAGGTCCCGGACTGCTCGACCGTCTCGACCACCTCGACGTGGTCGCGGAGCCGGTCAGCCAGGTGCTCGCCGAACGGGGCGAACCAGGGGCGGTCCGTGACCAGTGTCGCGACGCGCTCCCAGCCCGCGGCGTCAGCCTGCCCGGCGACGAACCGGGACAGCGGCTCGACCAGCGTCGCCGTGTTCGGCGGTCCGGCGCGGAACAGCCCCCGGTAGTCGTCGTACCGCTCGCCCACCAGTCGGGCGAGTCCCGGCCCCGACGCACCGGTCGTGAGGTGGACGGACGACGACCCGACGTGTTCCGCCAGTTCCCGAACGACCGGGGTGAGGTAGCCGCCCACGGTCGGTCCGACATCACCGCCCGATACTCGCTCGGTGTACGCCCCACTGGCGACCTGCGGCGACGCCGCCGTGTCGAGGACGACCGGCTCCAGGGGCCGACCCGCCAGTCCACCTGCGCGGTTGACCGCCGCGGCGCCCAACCGCGCGCCCTCGGCGATGGCGCGCCCCGGCGGGAACGTGTCGGGGTCCGGGGCGAAGACGCCGAGCCGCACCGGCTGCTGGCCCGTCGTCGGCGACCGCTCCGTCGGTTCGGAGTCGCCGAGCAGGGCCGAACAGCCGCCGAGCACGGCGCTGCCGAGCAGCGAGAGGGCCCCGCGGCGACTCGCACTCGGGGGGACCATACGTGCGGGACGGCGAGGGCGCACGGAAAACAGTTCCGTCGGTGAAACCGTCGTCAGTCGTCGTCGGCCGAGAGGCGGACCCGGCCGCCCTCCTCGATGGTCTCCGGGAAGATCTTCCCGGGGTTGAGCGTGTCTTTCGGGTCGAGCGCGCCCTTGATGCGGCGCATCGCCTCGACGGCACCCTCGCCGTGCTCGAGTTCGAGGTACTCCCGCTTGCCGCCGCCGATGCCGTGCTCGCCGGTGCAGGTGCCGCCCATCTCGATGGCCTTGCGGACGACCGCGTCGTAGATCTCCTCGCCCGTCTCCACCATGGCGTCGTCCTCGGGGTCGACCATCACGGAGTAGTGGACGTTGCCGTCGCCGGCGTGCCCGAAGACGGGGACCATGATATCGTGCTCTTCGCCCAGTTCCTTCGCGTAGCGGATGATGTCGGGGTACTTCGAGATGGGGACCGTGATGTCGCCCGGGTGGATGGGCCGGAGATCCGGGTCGTAGCTCTGGAGGGCGAAGGCCAGTTCGGTGCGGGCCTTCCAGAGTTCGGCCATCCGCTCCTCGTCCTCGCTCATGTCGAACAGCGAGACGTCGTGGCTCTCGAAGATGGTCTCGCAGAAGTCGATCTCCTCCTGGACCCCGTGGTTGGCGTGGAACTCCAGGAACACCATCGGCTTGTCCGGAAGGCCCGTATCGAGGTAGGCGTTCGACATCTCGGCGGCGAGCGAGTCGATGAGTTCGATCTTCGCCACGTCGACGCCCGAGCGGACGGCGTCGTAGATGGCGTTGGTCGCATCGTCGAGGTCGTCGAAGACCGCGCGCCCGCCGCGGATCTGTTCGGGCAGCCCCTCCAGTTCGAGCGTCGCGCGGGTGACGACACCGAGCGTCCCCTCGCTGCCGACGAGGATGTCCTTCAGGTTGTAGCCGGCGCTGGTCTTGACGGCCTTCGACCCCGCCTCGATGACGGTCCCGTCGGCGAGGACGGCCTCCAGCTCCAGCACCCAGTCGCCCACCTCGCCGTACTTCACCGTCTTCTGCCCGGAGGCGTCGTTGACGATCATCCCCCCGATGGTCGAGATGTTCGCCGAGGACGGCATCGGCGGGAAGAACATCCCCTCGGACTCGACGGTCTCGTCGACCTTGCTCCCCATCACGCCGGGCTGGACGTCGATCTGGAAGTCGTCCGGGCGGACCTCCAGCACGTCGTTCATCCGGGTCACGTCCATCGAGATGCCCTTGAACTGCGGGACGGCATTGCCCTCCAGCGACGTGCCCGCGGCGTACGGCGTCACGGGGACCCCGCGGTCGTTGGCGGCCTCGAGGACCGTGCTCACGTCCTCGGTCGACTCGGGCCAGACGACGGCGTCGGGTGTGACGCCGCGGCCGGCCTCCTCGGCCCCCCAGTCGGCAGCGTGACTCCCGCGGTCGGACTCCCCGAACGAGACTTGCTCCTCCGGCAGCAGGTCGGCGAGGAACGCACAATCGTACGACATACCCGGTAGTGCACGGGCAGGCGATGATAAAGCTATCCGCGCGGTTCCGGGGGGGTTCTTGTCGAGGCACTGCGCCGCCGCCTCGTCACCGAGTCACCGCGGCACCGCGGCACCGCGGCACCGGCTACCGCCGTGGCGTATCGGCCCGAAGGGACAGGGGAAAGAACGCGTCGGCGCGGTGGTGGGTCCGCGCCGACACGGAACGGGACGGAGCGGAGCACCCGAAACGGGGAAACGGATGCTCCACTTCCGCCTGTGTCGCTTACAATGATAAACGTTTGGAGCTTTTCGCCTAACAGTATCGTTTATACGGCGGGCGAGCGACGACCAACCCATGCGAGCCATCCAGGTGTCCGCGTTCGGTGACGCGGGCGAACTCGAACAGATCGAGCAGGACGTTCCCGAACCGGACGACGGGCAGGTCCGTATCGAGGTGAAGGCCGCGGGCATCAACTTCGCGGACATCATGCAGCGCCGCGGCCACTACCACGGCGGTCCGCAGCCGCCCTACACGCCCGGGATGGAGGTCGCGGGCGTCGTCGACGCCGTCGGCGACGGGGTCGGCCGGGAGGTCGGCGACGAGGTGGTCTCGATGGTCAACGGCGGCGGCTACGCCGACTACGCCATCGCCGACGCGATGGGGCTGATGGACATCCCCGGCGAGATGAGCTTCGAGGAGGCCGCGGGCTTCCCGGTCCAGTACCTCACGGCCCACAACTGCCTGTTCGAGTGGGGCGGGCTGGAGGAGGGCGACTCCGTGCTCGTCCACGCCGCGGCGGGCGGGGTCGGCACCGCGGCCGTCCAGCTCGCCAGCAACGCCGGCGCCGAGGTGTTCGGCACGGCCTCGACCCAGGAGAAGCTGGACAAGGCGGCGTCGCTGGGCTGTGACCACCCCATCAACTACACGGAGGAGGACTTCGTCGAGGTGGCCAAGGCCGAGACGGACTACGGCCTGGACATGGTGCTGGACGGCATCGGGAGCGACACCACCGAGCGCTCCGTGGACGCGCTCAAGGAGTTCGGCACGCTCGTCGTCTACGGCGCCGCCTCGGGCGAACCGGGCGCCCCACCGACCGACAAGCTCCTGTTCGGCAACGTCACCGTCGAGGGCTACCACCTCGGCCGCGCCATCGAGCGCAAGCCGATGGAGGTGATGGGCGCTGTCCCCGAACTGACCGAGCTGCTCGGCGACGGCACGCTGGAGGTCCAGGTCGGCGAGACGTTCGACCTCACCGACGCCGCCGAGGCCCACCAGTACATCGAGGACCGCAAGTCCTCGGGGAAGGTCGTGCTGACGCCGTAGGCAGGTAGCAGATTTTCATTCCACTTCCCATACCCAACACAGCGTATTACTATACAATCCCGAATATAAGCCATATAAGATTCAACTAGACTATATACCGACACCAGAAGCGACCTATACCGTCGTTTTGTGGTTCCTGAACTTAGAGAAGATTTTTACAACCCGTGGCACGATTCCGGACGATGCCCCGCTCAAGACGGTCCCTCCTCGAAGCGACAGGTCTCGCGCTCGGCGGTGGAGCGCTCGCAACACTGGCCGGCTGTACCAGCACCTCCCCGACCGGCGGCGCCAGTTCCCCGGCCGGGCCCTCCGCGACAGACGAACCGACGCCGGCGGACGGGACGACCGAGTCGGTGTCGGTCGACCTCGCACAGTGGCTCCCGAACCCGGCCTCGTCGCCGTTTCGGGACGGCTACGGTGTCCGGATGTTCGATATCGCGGCCATCCGGCGGCACCGGGAGGCGATGCACGAGAACGCCTATCGCCGCCTCGAACGGGAGATGCTCTACCCCGCCCCGGACAGGTACGTCGACGCCGCCGACATCGCTGCCTCGGTCGGGGTCGGCGACGCACGGGTGGCCATCGGCTCGTTCGACCCGGATGCCATCGGTGAACGCATCACCAGCGACGGCGACTCGTCGACGCCGACCGCGGAGCGAACCCCGACGACACCGACGCGGACGCCCTGGTCGGAGCCCGAGCAGTACGAGGGCTTCGACATCTACGGCACCGAGTACGTCTACGCCGTGTCGGAGGACGTCCTCATGGAGGTATCTCCGATGAGGCCCGAGAGCGACGGCGCGGGTCCGTACGCGAAGGCCATCATCGACGCGGGGGCCGGCGAGGCGGCCAGCTACGCCGACGGCAACGCGTACGTCGACGCGATGCTCGGCACCGTGGACGACCCGCACGCGCTCTGGTGCTACCCGGAGGCGATGGACGGCTCCACGACCCGCGGGTTCCGGGCGGACGAGATAACGGGCGGACTCAAGTCGTGGCGGTTCGGCACCGAGACGACCCACCTCACGTTCGCGAACACCTACCCCGACGCCGAGGCAGCCGAGGCGGAGAAGCTGGCGTCGTACATCGAGTCCGAGTCGGACCGGTTCGGCCCGTACGACGGCCTCGACGTCGAGGCCAGCGGCCGGCTGGTCTGGACGGACGGCGATATCCCGACCGGCGAGTTCGACCACCTGTCGGCCGGTGGTCCCGAGGACGGGGTCACCACGCCGAACTGAGGCCTACGCGTCCGGCTGGAACGTCGTCGCGTCGCGCAGGGCCCGCACCTGTTCCAGCAGGTCGCTGATGTCCTCGCCCTCGCTCCCGACCTGCGTGACGTGCCCCAGCTTCCGGAGCGGCCGGGCCTCGCGCTTGCAGTACCAGTGGAGGGCAGCGCCGTCCGCCCGCAGCACCTCGTCGACGCCCCGTAGCTCCGCCGGCCGGTTCTCGTCGACATCGCCGAGCAGGTTGGCGTTCGCGGTCGGCGCCCGGCGGTCGGTCGCGCCGAGCGGCCAGCCCAGCACCGCGCGGACGTGGTTCTCGAACTGCGAGGTGAGACAGCCCTCGATGGTCCAGTGCCCGGAGTTGTGCGGGCGCGGGGCGATCTCGTTGACCAGGATGGCCTCGCCGTCGTGGTCGTCGGGGTCGACCTGGAACAGCTCGATGCCGAACGCGCCGCGCCCGTCCATGGCGTCGAGGACCTCGTCGGCGACCTCCTGAGCCCGGACGCGGATGGCCTCGTCGGCCCGGGCCGGCGAGATGGACTCGCGGAGTATCTCCTCGCGGTGGATGGTCTCGGTGACGGGGAACGTATCGCGCTCGTCGGCGCCGCGCAGGCCCATCACCGCGAGTTCGCGCTCGAAGTCCAGCATCTCCTCGGCCATGGCTGGCCCGGCGATGGCCTCCATCGCCGCCTCGACATCGCCGGGGCCCTCGACGGGGACGTTCCCGCGGCCGTCGTAGCCACCCTCGCGGGCCTTCAGCATCAGCGGCCAGCCCAGCTCCTCGCCGGCGGCGTGGAGGTCGTCGGCGTCGTCCACCTTCCGGTAGGCCGGGACCGGGATACCCCGCTCGACCAGCGCCTCCTTCTGGACGTACTTGTCCTGGATGGTGCGCAGCGTCTCCGGTGCGGGGTGGACGGGCGTGCCGGTCTCCTCGGCGACACGGTCCAGCGTATCAGGGTCCGCCAGTTCGATCTCGAAGGTGAGGAGGTCGGCGCGCTCGCCGAGTTCACGGAGCGTCTCGTAGTCGTCGAAGTCCCCGACCACCTGGTCGCGGACGACCGAGCGCGCGGGACAGTCCGGCGTCGGGTCCGAGACGACGAGTTCGACGCCGAGCGGGCCCGCGGCCTCGCCCAGCATCCGGCCCAGCTGTCCCCCACCGACCACGCCCAGGGTCGGGCCGGGAGTGGCCAGCGTCCGCGCATCGAGACCGTCGGAATGAGTCATGTCCGGGCGTCCACGGCGCCCGACCCTACCGCTTTCGCTTCC
Source organism: Haloglomus halophilum (assembly GCF_024298885.1). Lineage (GTDB taxonomy): Archaea > Halobacteriota > Halobacteria > Halobacteriales > Haloarculaceae > Haloglomus > Haloglomus halophilum. The sequence continues at coordinate 2,955,189 of NZ_CP101166.1, read as the reverse complement.
GGGTAGGCGGGAGAAACAGCACAGAGCGCCAGCTCGGGCGAGGTTAGCCGGCGGCCCGGAGCCGCGCCTGCGCGGCGCGGGCGTCGTGGACAGCCTCGTGGGTGTCGCCGGACGCTGCTATGTCGGCCCGGGGTGCCGACCGCTGAACGTCGGCCCGGGGTGCCGACCGCTCGACATCGGCCCGGGGTGCCGACCGCTCGATGTAGACGACCGTCGAGATGGCGTCCTGACGGATCAGCACCGTCTCCTTGCGGTAGTCGTCGCCGAGTCTCTGGTCGAGTTCCTCGGCGTGGGACCCCCGAGCGACGACGACCGGCGGGACCGACTCGAGCGAGTCGAGTTCCGCCGTCGAGTTGGTGCAGGCGACCTGCATCCGGTCCTTCTCGAAGTACCACGGCATCGGGAGTATCTTGAACCACTTGATGCAGGCGGGCGTGCGGACGGCCGATTCGGCCCCGTCGACGTAGTAGGAGCCGTGGACGAGCACGTCCGTCTCGGCGGGGTCGTTACCCGCCGAAACGGCCTGCATCTCCGCGATGAGCGGCCGCCACTCGCCCTCCGGCTGTGCGTACTGGACGAGCGAGTCCGGCCCCTCCTCGGGTTCGGCGTAGACACCGGTCACGCCCTGGTAGCCGGTCGCGCCGGTCGCAGCGAGCACCAGCACGAGGACGAGGAACACGCTGATGCCGTCGTCCTCGCGGTAGGCGTCGACGCCCCAGCGGAACAGGATGGCCGCGCCGACGGCGGCAGGAACCGCGAGCGGGACGAGCGCGTTCACGACGATCCACGCGCCGTAGATGTCCGTCCCGAGCGGGTAGCCGACGACGGAGGCAAAGCCCCAGAAGGCGGCGAACATCACCAGCGCCCGCGGCCGGCCGGCGGTGTAGCGGTCGGCGACGAAACCGACAATCGAGAGGGCGAACAGCGGACCCGCGTAGAGGACGGTCGATTCGAGGAACCGGGCGAGGAAGCAGAGGTACCCATCGATGAGGTTGTCCTTGTTACACCCCGCCTCGGTCGAACCGCCGAACCAGTACTCCAGGCCGGTCTCGATATCGGAGACCGTCGCGTCGACGAGCGTCGGGAACTGTCCGGGCTGGCCGAGTACAGCGTACAGACCGACGCCGTCCGGCGCCGCCGCGCCCCGCGGCGCGTAGAAGAACAGCGTCACGACGCCGACGATGAGGAGCGCGACGAGCGCGTGGCCGATGTAGTAGCCGGGACTGACGACGAAGCGTGTCAGGGCGGCCTCGATGCGGTCGAACCCGCTGGTGCCGGGCGTCGAGAGCAGGCGGTCCGAGACGAGCACGCCGGCGCCCGCCCAGCAGAGCAGGTACACCAGCGCGTTCTCCTTCGCGGCGAACGCCAGCGCGACGAAGAACACGCCGACGTGGAAGTACAGCGCGGGCGAACGCGTCGTCTCGAGGCTGAACAGGTCGGCCAGCACCCCGCCGGTCCTGCTCGAACGAGCGGCCACCGAGGTGCCGCCGTCGGTCGCGGCGGTCTTCGACTCGTGGCGGGCCCGGCGGGCGTCCATCGCACGGACGAAGAACCCGAACGCGACGAACGAGAACCCGGCGACGAGGATGGTCGACCGGGAGAACCGGGAGTAGTACAGCAGGATGGGGTTGAAGCTGAGGAACAGCGCCATCGCGACGAGTTCGCTCCGGCGCAGGTGCTCGCGGAACAGGAGCGCCGTGGCGGGCAGGAGGCCACCCACCAGCGCCGGGACGACCCGTGTCGCGAAGTCCGTCGTCCCCAGCACGGAGAACAGGAACGTGTTCAGGTGCTGGATGAACGGCCCGTGGATGATGTAGCGGTAGCTGAACGAGCTCGTCCGCATGTACTCCAGCGTCCACCAGGCGACCCGGCCCTCGTCGAAATGCTGGACGCGGTCACCCAGCAGGACGAGCCGCGCGACGAGCGCGAGGACCGTGATGCCCAGCACCAGCCGGAGGGTGCGCTCGGTGCCGGTGCCGAGGTAGTCGGCGAGGAACGGTCGCCGACCGGTGCGGACGCGCTCGGCGGCCGGGTCCGGGTCGGAGGAGGATATGGACCCGGTCCCGTCGGCTGGGTCCGGGTCGGGGGAGGGCGTGGACCCGGTCCCGTCGGCCGGTTCACTGTCGGTACCATCGTCGGCAGCGGGGGCCTCACCATCCGTGGGGGGAGCATCTGTTGGCCCCGGATCGCCGTCGTCGGCGCCGGGGTCGTCGTCAGGGGCGGCCACCATCGCTACGGACTGTAGCCGCTGCCCTTAGAATCCTTCTGGTTGCTCCCGAACCGAGACACACCGCTATCGGCACGCACCGGGCGGGAGGGGTGGGGAGGGGAGTTACGCCTCGAACGGGTCCTGCACGACGACCGTGTCCTCGCGCCCGGGACCGACACCGACGGCGTAGATGTCGGCGTCGAGTTCGGCCGCGATGTAGCCGAGGTACTCCTGGGCGTTCTCGGGGAGGGCGTCGTAGCCGCGCTCGGCCACGTCGCTCCAGTCGGCCTCCGGCCAGCCGTCGAACTCACGGTAGACCGCCTCGCAGTCGGCCCACTTCTCGGTCGTGGCCGGGATGGTGAGTTGCTCCTCGCCGTCGCGCTCGTACGCGTGTCCGACCTTCACCGTGTCGAGGCCGGCGAGCGTGTCGACGTGGTTGATCGCGAGGCCGGTGAAGCCGCTGGCTGTGGCAGCGTGCCGGAGCATCGGCATGTCGAGCCAGCCGACCCGCCGCGGGCGACCGGTGACGGTACCGTACTCGCCACCCTCGTCGCGGATGTAGGTCGCGAGCTCCTGACCGCGCTCGGAGGTGTCGCCGCCCTCGGGTGGGGTCTGCCCCTCGACGTGGCCGAGTTCGGTCGGGAGCGGACCCATCCCGACCCGCGAGATGTACGCCTTCACGATACCGACGACCTCGCCACGACCGACCACCGTCGGCCCGAGTCCCGTCCCGACGGTCGCGCCGCCGGCCGTCGGGTTCGAGGAGGTGACGTACGGGTAGCTCCCGTGGTCGATGTCGATGCCGGTGCCCTGCGCACCCTCCATCATGATCTGCTCGCCCGCCGCGCGTCGCTCGGCGAGGAAGGCCCCGCAGTTGACGGTCATCCCCTCGTCGGCGAGCCGTTCGCCGAACGCGCGGTAGCGCTCGAACAGCGTGTCCTCGTCGAACGCCTCGGGGACGGTGACCTCGATGCCGAAGTCGTCGGCATCGAGCCCGTCGAGGTCGAGGTCGTACACCTGCTCGACGAGGGCCCGCTTCTGTGGCACCACGTAGTCGAGGCGGTCCCGGAGCACGTCGGGGTCGAGCAGGTCGCCGATGCGGACCCCGCGCCGGCCGGCCTTGTCCTCGTAGGTGGGGCCGATACCGCGTCCGGTGGTGCCGACGGCGATGTCGTCCTCGCTCTTGACGTCCTCCTCGAGGCCGTCGAGGACGCGGTGGAACGGGAGAATCGTGTGTGCGCGCTCGGCGACGCGGACGTCGGGGTCGAGCCCGCGCTCGCGAAGTGTATCGAGTTCGTCGAACAGCGTCGCCGGGTTGACGACACAGCCGTTGCCCAGCACGCCGATCTTCCCACGGACCGCGCCCGAAGGTACCAGCGAGAGTTTGTACTCGATGTCCTCGTGAACGACGGTGTGGCCAGCGTTGTCGCCGCCCTGGTACCGCACGACCACGTCCGCCGCCTCGCCGAACACGTCGACGATCCCCCCCTTCCCTTCGTCGCCGAACTGCGAACCGACGATAGTGACAGTCATCCGCCCCAGCGTGCGGCGTGGCCGAACAAACCGATTGCGGTTCCCCGGGGCCGCCGCCACTCGCGCATCTGGGCGCGCGTGCGCCCCGAGCGCCCCCGATTCGGCCACTCGGAGGCTGCCGCGGTCGGAAGGGTTAACATGGTCCGAGTGGTACGCGGTACCGATTCCGGACATCCGTCCGCCGGGACGCCCCCGAATCGGACGGCGTGAGGGCAACTTTTAAACCCTCGTCTCACGAGTTAACACGTGCCATGATAGATCGGCTCGAGAAGGAAGTCGACATGCTCGAACGCCATCTGCAGGTCTTGCGGATGGTGATCGAGAACGAACCCATCGGCATCGTGAAGATGTCGAACGAGACTGGATACCCCCACCACAAGGTCCGCTACTCCCTCCGGGTGCTCGAGGAGGAGAACCTCATCGAGCCCTCCAGCCAGGGTGCCATCACGACGGAGGACACCGCCGACTTCGTCGACGACCTGGACGGGAAGATCGACGAGATCGTCGAGAAGCTCGAAGGGATGAAGATCGAGGACATCCCCGAGATCGAGGGCTGAAGCGGCCGACCCTGTCTCAGAGCTCCGGCACCGAGAGATAGAACGACTCGTCGCGGTCTTCGACGAGGCAGAGGTGGAAGCCCCGGCCCCGCGATAGTTTCACGTAACTCTCGCGCTTGTCGCGGCTCAACAGGCTCCCACCAGTGGCCTCTTCGGCCGTCGCGAGCGCCTCCGGCTCGAAGAAGGCGCCCGTGGCGGCCATCGCGCACGCCAGCGACCCCGACTCCTCCGACACCGTTGACCCGCCACGGACGAGGGCCGCCAGTTCCTCGTCCTGTGTCGGCTCGCGGGAGTCGTCCAGCGTGGCGATGACCAGCGGCTCGCCCATCCGGTTTCGGGCGACGAGGTCGAACGTCCGGTCGTCGGCGACCGTCGCACCGAACTCGATCCGGTCGATGTCCGGCAGGGCGCCGTACAGGTCCGCCAGCTTCCCCTGAGCCCCCGTGTCGCGGATCTCCAGCGGCAGCTCGCTCACCAGCCACCGGGCGAACCGGTACTCCTGCGTGCTCTCGAGGAAGGCGTCGAACTGCCGCCCGTCGACCGCGACGGCCTCGGCATCGAACTCGGTGTGATGCTCGAGCCGGAGGTTCTCGATGACGCCCTCGCGGCTGACGCCATCCGAGAGGTCGTCCAGGGTCGGCTCGCTCTTCGAGCGGTAGCGGACGAAGAGGTTCGTCCCCGAGAGCGCCTCCTCGGGCGTCATCGCGGTCTCCGGCGCGGCGGCACCGGCCCCCAGGTCGTGGAGCCGCGTCTCGAGGTTCTCGACGCGCGCGGCGAGGTCGTCGCGCTCGTCCCGGACCGTCCGCAGCTCCGATTCGAGACGGTCGACCTCCGCCTCCAGCCGTTCGACCTCGTTCTCGCGGTCGTCGAGCGTTCGCTGGAGCGCCGCCATGTCCTCGCCGGACGCCGCCGGTTCCGAGGATGCCTCGGAGGCCGACTCCTCGTCCGTGGGTGTCTCGTCCGGCGACTCGGCCATGGGGGGCCCGTCCGACGACGCTGCCGCTCCTGGCGGCTCGGACCCGGGAGCAGCCTGCTCGACGGAGGTTACCGCCGCCTCGATCTCCTCGTCGTCGGCCGGGCCCGCCGCGGGCGCGGGCGAGGAGTCGGCTTCGGCCGTGTCGGCTCCGGGGCCGCCCACGTCGCTATCGTGACCGTCGCCACCGTCATCACCGTCGTCGCCGCCGGTCAGGTCCACCGCCAGCGTGTCGGCGTCGTCTGCCGGCGTGCCGGATGCCGTGTCGCCGGGAGATGACGTGTCGGACTCATCGTCGCGGGCCGACCCGGCCTTGGCATCCGCCTCGCCCCCGGGCTCTGTCTCGGGCTCGCTGGTCGAGTCGGGTCCAGACTCGGGGATGTCGGCGTCCAGACGCGGGTCGTCCGCGCTGGTCCCGGTACCTGCTCCAGCGACACCCTCGCTCGCGGACGAGTCGGACTCCCCGGCTGCTGCACCGGCGCCAGCCGCACCAGCGGCACCCGCGCCGGCCGCCCCGGCGCCGGCTGCACCAGCCGCGCCAGCGCCCGCGGCCGTCCGGTCCTCGCCGCCGGGGATCTCGGTTATCTCGAGGTCGACCGCGGTGACGGTGTAGATGCCGACCTCGTCGCATGAGCGTTCGAACGCCTCCTCGTCCTCCAGCAGGCGGCGGGACTGGCCGACGAAGGCGACGTGCTTCGCGCGCCCGCCGTGGTAGACGGAGTAGTAGTCACCCGAGAGGACGTTCTCGGAGAGTTCGACGTAGCCGGTGAAGCCGCCCGAGAGCCGCTCGTGGACCTCCTCCAGCGGCGTGTCCTCGGTGTAGTAGCGGCCGCGCTCCTCGCCACCGGTGGCCTGCATGGTGAACAGCAGGGGGAGGGCGGCGTGTGGTGCCTCGTACGCGGTCCCGGTGGCGTCCTCGAAGGCGTCGATGTCGCCGGGACGGAGCCCGTGGTCGGCCTCCTCGTCCGTCTCGAAGACGCCGACGACGCGCCCGCGGAGCATGAAGCAGACGGCGCCGTCGGCCTCCACGGCGCCGGTGAACTCCCGGTCGGCCAGGTCGTGTAGCCCGCCGAACCCGCCGTCGTACTGGCGGCCGTCCCACTCGCGCATCTCGGCGACCGCGCGGGTTGTCATGTCCAGCGGTGGGATCGGTCCGCCCAAAGACCTTCCGGGCACCAGCATCCACCCCGGAACCGGCGGCTCCGGGGCGGCGTCCGGGAACTGCCGACACCGGAGCGAGGAGTTTACGCTGGTCAGCGACCCTCCTGTATTACCTAACACCTGTAACCCATCCCGGTGGTATTAAGCCGGAGCGTGTGCCACACGTGCTCGCATGACTCTGGAACTCGAGGATATCGACCGTGTGACCGTGCTCGGTGCGGGGAGCATGGGTCACGGCATCACCGAGGTCGTGGCGCTGGGCGGCTACGACGTGACGATGCGGGACATCAAGGAGGAGATCGTCGAGGACGGCTACGACGACATCAAGTGGTCGCTGGAGAAGCTCGCGGAGAAGGGCCTCGTCGACCAGGACCCCGACGAGGTGCTGGACCGCGTGGACACCGCGGTCGACCTGGAGGCGGCCGTCGAGGACGCCGACCTCGTCATCGAGGCCGCGCCCGAGAAGCTCGACCTGAAGCGCGACATCTACGGCGACCTCGAGGAGTACGCACCGGACCACACCATCTTCGCCTCGAACACCTCGTCGCTGCCGATCACGCAGATCGCCGAGGCGACCGAGCGGCCCGAGCAGGTCGTCGGCACGCACTTCTTCAATCCGCCGGTGAAGATGGACCTCGTCGAGGTCATCTACGGGGAGGAGACCACCGACGAGACCGCCGATCTCGCCTACGAGTTCGTCGAAGATATCGAGAAGACCCCCATCTACGTGCGGAAGGACGTGCGCGGGTTCGTGGTCAACACCGTCCTCGGTCCGTTCGGTGACGAGGCCGCGTGGATGGCCAGCGAGGGCGTCGCCAGTGTCGAGGCCATCGACGCCGCGATGGTCCACCAGCGGGGCTACCCGATGGGGCCGTTCGAGCTGTCGGACATGACCGGCATCGACATCGGCTACGACGTGGCGAAAGAGGCCGGCCGCGAGGTCGCCCCCATCGTCGAGGAGAAGGTCGAGGCCGGCGACCTCGGCCAGAAGACCGGCAAGGGCTACTACGACTACGAGGACGGCGAGGGCACGACCTACGAGCCGGGTGACGGTGAGGGCGTCGACACGCTCCGCATCGAAGCCCGCATCATCAACCGCGCGGCGTACCTCGTCCGCGAGGACGTGGCGACGCCGGAGGCCATCGACACCGGGATGCGCCTGGGCACCGGGTTCCCCGAGGGGCCGTGCCGCCGCGCCGACAAGATCGGCCTGGACGTGGTGCTCGAGAAACTGCAGGACCTCCACGAGGAGTACGGCGCCGAGCGCTACGAGCCGGACCCGTGGCTCGTCGAGAAGGTCGAGGCGGGCGAGACCGGCGAGGACGCCGGGAGCGGCTTCTTCGACTACGGCGGCGGCGAGGACGGCACCCGCGACTACACCACCATCAACCACGAACTGCACGACGACGGCCTGCTCGAGATCGAGCTCGACCGGCCGGCCCGGATGAACGCCCTCAACGACGACCTGATGCAGGAGACCGTCCACCTGCTCAACACCGTCGACACGGACGAGGTCCGCGCGGTGACGTTCGAGGGGAACGGTGACCGCGCGTTCTCCGCGGGCGCGGACATCACCGGTTTCTCCGGCATCGCCCCGCACGAGGTGGAGGTGACGGAGTTCTTCCAGACGGTCAACGACTTCCCGCGGCCGACGCTGGCGAAGATCGACGGCTTCTGTCTGGGCGGCGGCCACGAGCTGGCGCTCGCGTGTGACCTGCGCGTGGCAACCGAGGATTCGGAGTTCGGCTTCCCGGAGATCGACCTCGGCCTCATCCCGGGCGGCGGCGGCACCCAGCGCGCGATGCGGATGCTGCCCGAGGCGCGCGCGAAGGAGCTCGTCTTCCGCGGCAACCGCATCTCCGCCGAGCGCGCCCACAAGTGGGGGCTCATCAACTGCGCCGTCGACAGCGAGGACTTCGAGGAGATCTGCGAGGAGTTCGTCGACGACCTCGTCAACGGACCGCCCATCGCGCTGAAGAAGGCCAAGCAGGTGATGAACAAGGGCGCCGACGAGAACATGGAAGCCGGCCTCGAGATGGAGTCCCAGGCGTTCGGCCTCCTCCTCACGACCGACGACATGGAGGAGGGCGCCATGGCGTTCATGGGCGACCGCGAGCCGGAGTTCGAGGGCAAATAGTGACCGGAACGGAGGGTGACGGCACCGAGTCGGCGGCCGACGCGGCCGATGCGACCCGCTCTCGCGACCTCGTCGGCGGCTCCGGGGACCCGGTGGACGCCGACGCGGCGGACCTCGCCGGCTCCGAGGCGCTGGAGCAAGAGCTCCGGGAGCACGGCCTGTTCGCCTGGCTCGACCTCGACATCGTCGCGGTCGAACCCGGGCGGGCGGTGTTCGATCTGCCGTTCGACGAGAAGTTCGCGAACATCTCGTCGGGGACCGTCCACGGTGGTATCACCGCGACGGTCATCGACACGGCCAGCGGCTTCGCCCTCCGCTCGACGTTCGAGAACCCCGCCCACGCGGCGCTGACGACGACCGACCTCAACGTGCGCTACGTCCGGCCCGCGCGCGACGACCTCCGCGTCGCGGCCGAGGTCGTCCGCGCCGGGTCGAGCATGGGCGTCACGGAGTGCGAGGTCACGACGATGCACGAGGGCGAGCGGAAGGTCGTCGCGACCGGCGGGACGACGTATCGACTGTTCAGGAACGCGGACGCGGACGAGGACGAGGACTGACAACCGATGACAGACACAGACGACGGCGACGACTACAGCATCTACGCGAACACCGAGGAGGGCGACACCGACACCACCGGCGGTCGGACCATCACGGAGGCCGACATCGCCAACTTCGCCGGCGTGAGCGGCGACTTCAACCACCTCCACATGGACGAGGAGGCCATGAAGGAGTCGATGTTCGGCGAACGCATCGCCCACGGGATGCTGGTGTTCTCGGCCGCGACAGGCCTGCTCTGGCAGAACCGCACACCCGAGGAGCGCGACGCCGTCGTCGCGTTCTACGGCATCGACGACCTGCGCTTCCGCGGGCCCGTCTTCGCCGGCGACACCATCCACGTCGAGGCCGAGGTGGTCGAGAAGCGCGAGTCCGACAACCCCGCCGCGACGGGGACCATCCAGTACGACGTGGAGGTCGTGAAGCAGGACGGCTCGACCGCCATCTCCTGCTCGATGCTGTCGCTAGTCGAGTAAAGCGCACATTTTCTATTTATCCGATGTAATAATCTATAATTCTTCGCCAACCCAATATATTCTAGATCCTCATCTATTATCGGGACCGACAGTCACGACGAACCTGAGTTGAAAGCCCTCGCCCGTTCTCCCTGTCACGACGCGCCCCCACACGACAGAATCCTGTTGAAAGCCCCCGCCCGCTCGACTCGCGCGGCTCGCTGCGCTCCTCGGTCTCACTTCGTTCGGCCTGCGGTGCTTGCGTCGCCGTGCTTCGTCGAGCGAGCGGCCCCTTTCAGTCCCGCCCTGTCGCTCGTTCGACCGAGCGTTCGCGCGTGGTGGTTCCAGCGGGGCGCTAGCGTCCCCACACCTCCCCGCGCTCGCGCCGGGGCGGCTCCCCACGCTCGCTTCGCTCGCGGGTTCGCCGGGATGGCGCGAGCGCGCTTCCTGTTCTCGGAACCGGCCGGCCGTGTAACTGCTCTCCGGCCGGGAGCGCGTGGTGATCAGCTTGTCTGCGAACCCGCGCGACCCGGGGAAGGGCAGGTGCGCCGCGAGCCTCGACAGGCCACGCCCCTGGTGGACTCGAAGGGCGAGCGCTCTCGACCCCGCCCGGACGACGCAAGGACCGCAGGCCGCCTCTGGCGGCCGAGGACCGCAGCGAGGCCCGGCGGGTCGAGAGCGCGAGGGCTTCGGAGGTCGTCTCGTCGCTGCGGTCCCTGTCGTGTGAGCGCGCGAGGGCTTCGGACAGGACTCCGGTGTCGCCGCCACCGTCGCTGCCGTCGTAATCACGAGAGAGCGTTCCCCCCTCGGCAGCGTGGCCGTCGTCGTCCGAGAGGGCTAGCCTCAAAACACTGGAACCCCAACACCAGGGTGATGGAACCACCGCGCGGCGAGTCGTCGGTTCGCGGGGGTCGGTCGGCGGGTGGCGACGCGGACGCGGGCCTCGTCAGTCGCTCCGTTCGCGTCGGGGCGCCACCGTTCCGGGCGGTCGTCGCGGCGGCGGAGAGTCCGCGGACGGTGTGGGCCGCGCCGGGCGAGGCGACCGTCGTCGGGAGCGGCGCGGCGGCCACGCTCACCGCGACCGGTGACGACCGGTTCGCGGCGGTCCGCGAGGCCGCCGCCGACCTGTTCGCCAGCGGCGACGTCCATGCCGGCACGCTCGCTGCGCGGCCCCGCCTGTTCGGCGGCTTCGCCTTCCACGAGGAACACGTGGCCCAGGGCGGCGAACCGCCGTGGGGCGACTACCCGTCGGCGGGCTTCCTCCTGCCGCGCGTGCAGCTCACCTACACCGGGACGGACCCGACCACGGGCGACGCGGACGCCGGGTCGGAGGCGTGGCTGACCGTCACCGCTGTCGGCCCGGACGCGTCGGCGGCGGCCGTCGAGACCCGGCTGGACGAGGCTCGCGAGACCGTCGAGTCGCTGCCGGCACCGGGGACGGTCGCCGACCCGCCGGGGGTCGCCGACCGCCGGCGGACCACCGACCGCGGCGCGTGGCGCGACTCGGTGAACGCCGCCCTCGGCCGCATCGAGGCCGGCGACCTCCGGAAGGTCGTCCTGGCCCAGGCGCTGGAGGCCGACCTCGAACAACCGCTGGACCTCCCCGATACGCTGACCCGCCTCGCCGGGCGCTACCCGGACTGCTATCGTTTCCTGCTGGAGCCCATCCACCCCGACGATGCCATGGCCGACGCGGGCGATGCGGGGGACGCCGACGACCCCCGTCCGGGCTTCTTCGGCGCGACGCCGGAGCGTCTCGTCGACCTCACCGGCCGCACCGTCGAGACGGGCGCGCTCGCGGGGACGACCGGGCGCGGGGAGACGCCCGCCGAGGACGAGTGGCTGGCCCAGGAGCTGCTGGCCGACGACAAGAACGTCCACGAGCACGAGCTCGTCGCGGACGCCATCCGGGAGCAGCTGGCGCCGTACGCTGCCTCCGTCTCGACCGGTGAGCGCCGCATCCGTCGGCTCGCGACGGTCCAGCATATCGAGACGCCCATCACGGCCGAACTCGCCGCGGACCACCACGTCCTCGACCTCGTGGAGGCGCTCCACCCGACGCCCGCCGTCGGGGGACTGCCGCCGGACCGTGCGCTGCAGACCATCCGCGACACGGAGCCGTTCGACCGCGGCTGGTACGCCGCGCCGGTCGGCTGGTTCGACGCCGCCGGCTACGGCTCGTTCGCGGTGGCCATCCGCTCCGCGGTGGCGAGTCCGGACGACCGGCAGGTGACGATGTTCGCGGGCGTCGGCCTCGTCGCGGACTCGGACCCCGACCGCGAGTGGGACGAGGTCCAGCTGAAGTACCGGCCCATCCTCGACGAACTGGAGTAGCTGACGACACCCAGCCCGGACCGCCGCGCCCGTCCGGTGGTTCTTAGCGCCGACCGTTCGTAGCCGGAGGTATGCACCAGGCCACGCACGACGGCGACGGAGGGACAGCGTGACCGACGGCCCACGCGACGACGACCCGCCGACGACCGACGCACCCAACCGGAACACGCTCTGGGGCCGCGTCATCGTGCAGGAACTCGTCCGGAGCGGCGTCCACGAGGTCTGCCTCACGCCGGGCAGCCGCTGTACGCCCCTCACCAACGCCTTCGCTGAACACCCCGACGTGCGGACGTTCACCCACATCGACGAGCGCTCGTCGGCGTTCTTCGCGCTCGGCCGGGCGAAGGCCACGGGCCGGCCGACGCCGCTCGTCTGCACCTCCGGCACCGCGCTCGCGAACTACCATCCCGCGGTGATGGAGGCCGCCAACGCCCGGGTGCCGATGCTCCTGCTGACGGCCGACCGCCCCCGCGTACTGCAGGATTCGGGCGCCAACCAGACCGTCGACCAGGAGAAGCTGTACGGCGACGCCGTCCGCGCGTATCGCACCCTCCCAGAACCGGAGGTCGAGGACCGGAAGGTCCGGGCGCTCCGCACGGCCGTCGCGCGGGCCGTGACCACGTCGACCCGGGAGGCGGGGCCGCCCGGCCCGGTCCATCTCAACGTCCCGTTCCAGAAGCCGCTGGAGCCGACGCCCGTGGCTGGCGACGTGCCCGGGGACTGGGGCGACGACACACACGCGCTGGCCGCGAGCGGGCGCGCTGACGAGCGCCCGTACGTGGCGACGACGCCCGGGCGACCGGACCTCTCGGCGGCCGACCGCGCCCGCGTGGTCGAGGCCGTCGAGGACGCCGAGCGTGGCCTCGTCGTCGCCGGGCCCGCGGACGCGCCGACGCCCGACCGCGACGCGCTGCTCGGGCTGGCCCGCGCGACGGGCTTCCCGGTCCTCGCCGACCCGCTGTCGGGCCTCCGCTTCGGCGAGCACGTCGATACCGACGGCGTCTTGGTGTGCGGCGGCTACGACTCGTTCCTCGACGCCCCGGCGTTCGACCCCGCCGCCGACGCGAGCACCCATCCGGCTCCGGACCTCGTCCTCCGCTTCGGCGCGTCCCCCACCTCGAAGACGCTCCGGCACTACCTCCGGGACGCGACGCGTGTGGCCGGCACCCGCCAGTTCGTTGTCGACCCCGCCGGTGGCTGGCGTGAGGCCGAGTTCGTCGCCTCCGACCTCGTCGTGGCGGACCCGACCCGGCTCGCGGCCACCGTCTCCGGCCGTGTCGAGGCCGGCACCGACCCGGCGTGGCGCGAACGGTTCGTGGCGGCCGAGCGAGCCCACTGGGCGACGGTGGCGGAGGCTCCGGACCCGGACGAGCCGCCTCACGAGGGGCAGGTCCTCGCGACGGTCGCCGACCGCATCCCGGACCCGGCAACGCTGTTCGTCTCGAACTCGATGCCGGTCCGGGACCTCGACCGGTTCGGCGAGCCACGCATGGCGGACCTGCGCGTGCTGGGCAATCGCGGCGCCTCCGGTATCGACGGTATCGCCTCCTCGGCGCTGGGGGCGGGAGCCGACGACGACCCGCTCGTTCTGGTGACGGGCGACCTCGCGTTCTACCACGACGCGAACGGCCTGCTCGCGCTCCCGCGCAACGACCTCGACGCAACCATCGTGGTCATCAACAACGACGGCGGCGGCATCTTCCACGTCCTCCCCATCGAGGAGTACGAGGGGTTCACGGAGTTCTTCCGGACGCCGCTGGGGGTCGACCTCTCGCACCTGGCGGCCATGTACGGCTACGACTTCGGGCGCGTCCACGCCGAGCGCGACGGGCTGGACGCCTTCGCGGACCTGTTCGACGCCGCCGTGGGCGCACCCGGCGGTCACGTCGTCGAGGTGGTCGTGGACGGCGAGGCGTCACACCGCACGCGAGAGGCGCTGCACGAGCGCGTCCACGAGGCGGTCGAGGAAGCGGCTGGAGCGGCTGTCAGCGAAGAGTAGCGGGCGTCGAGGTCAAGGAATCAGCTCTATGGCGTCTCGATGACGATGGCCTCCGACCCACAGAGCATACAGCCGCCGGCGTGGCGCCGGGCGACCATCTGCCGGCCGCAGTCCAGACAGTGGAGGAGCTGGTTGTCGCTATCGCGGAGTTCGGCCACCACCTCTGGAGTCTGCGGGGGGATGCAAGCGGTCGGGCCGTCCCCGGTGTCGACCCGCTGGTCGGTTTCGTCGGGCACATCCGGATTACCGGCTCTGACGGTAAGTGTCTCCCGGCCATCCACCGAGCGTCGGACTTAACCGCGTGCACCGTACCTCACCGGACGTGTTCGCGAGCGACGATGCCGACGGCAGCTGGCTCGGTCGGTGGCGCCGATCCCTAGCACTCGGCGGACTCACGCTGGTCGGAGCCGTCGGTGCCGGACTGGCATGGGCCCACCACCGCGACCTGTCCCCCGAAGAGCTCGAACCGGAGTACGCCGAGGGCGAGGACGACTTCCTCGACGTGGCCGGGATGCGGGTCCACTACCGCGACGACGGCCCGCGCGACGCGCCGGTCCTGCTCTGCCTCCACGGGACCTTCTCCTCGCTGCACACCTGGGACGGCTGGGTCGAGGAACTGACCGACGAGTACCGTGTCGTGCGCCCGGACCTCCCGGGCCACGGCCTGACTGGCCCTCACCCCGACGACGACTACACGATGGCCGCGTACGTCGCGTTCGTGGCCGCGTTCCTGGACGAACTCGGTATCGAGGAGTGCGTCGTCGCCGGGAACTCGCGGGGCGGCGAGATCGCCTGGCAGTTCGCGCTCGACCACCCCGAGCGCGTCCCCGCGCTCGTGCTCGTGGACTCGATGGGGTTCCCGATGGCCTTCGACAGCCCGTTCGGTATCATCGAGTTGCCGTGGGTCCCGAACGCCATCGCCCGGCTGACGCCCCGGCGGCTCATCCGCCGGAGCGTCCGCGACATCTACGGCGACCCCTCGCGGGTCTCGCCCGAACTGGTCGACCGCTACCACGACCTCATCCGGCGCGAGGGGAACCGCGACGCGGGCGTCGAACTCGTCCGGCGCGATGTGAACGCCGTCCACCGCCACGGGGAACTCGCCGACCTGCGGGTGCCGACGCTGGTGCTGTGGGGCGAAGAGGACTACCTCATCCCGCCGTGGTTCGGCAAGGACTTCGCCGAGACGCTCCCGGACGCCGAACTCATCACGTACGCGGACGCCGGTCACACGCCGATGGAGGAGATTCCCGAGCGGACCGCGGCCGACGTGCGGCGGTTCCTCGGTGCGCGGCTGGACGGCGAGGGATGACCGGTGCGCTCCCGGCCGTCACCCGGGTGCGCGCGGTCGGTCGAGGGCGCCTCAATCCAGGTACGTCGAGACGTACGGGCCGTCCTGGAAGTAGCCCAGCTTCTCGCGGTAGTACTCCCGGACGCCGATACCCGAGATGACCGAGAGCTTCGAGTAGCCCGCGTCGCGGGCGCGCTGCTCGGCCTCGCGCAGGAGCTTCCGGCCGTACCCCTGGTGCTGGTGTGAACCGCCGTCGCCGCCGCCGGCCTGCCCGACGCCGACCTCGTTGCCGTAGACGTGCAGTTCGCGAATCAGCGCCGCGTCCTGTAGCTCCCGGCGGACGGGCTCATCTGGGAACCGCAGTCGGCAGAACCCCACCAGCAGGTCCTTCTCGAAGTCCTCGTAGCTGATGAACTGCTCCATGCCGCCGGCGGCCTCGTACTCGATGGTGTCGCGGGTCACGTTCTCGGGCTGTTCGTCGTTCATCCCGACCTCCCGGCAGCGGATGCACTCACACTCCCAGCCGTGGTCGTCCATGACCTGCCACGCGAGCTGTCTGAGGTTCGACTTCTGGACCCCGGCCTCGATGTGGCCGGCGGGGATGTCGCGTTGCACCCGCTGGAGGCGGACGTACCGCGGCAGGTCCCGCATCACCTCGGCGACCAGTTCGGCCGCGCGCTCGCTGGACAGGGGCTCGAACTCGCCGCGGCGGTACATGTCGTAGGTGACGGTGTCGTCGACCACCAGGGTGGGGTAGATCTTCAGGTAGTCCGGGCGCCACGCGGGGTCGCTGAACAGCTGCCGGAAGTCCTCGACCACCATCCGCTCGCTCATCCCGGGCTGACCGGGCATCGTGTGGAAGCCGACCTTGAACGCCGCGTCCCGGAGCCGGCGGTTCGCGTCCATCGACGCCTGCACGCCGTGGCCCCGGTGCATCTCCCGGTTCACGCGCTCGAAGGTGGTCTGGACGCCGACCTCGACCTTCGTCCCGCCGAGCGACAGCATCCGGTTCACTTGCTCCGGGTCGCACCAGTCGGGCTTCGTCTCGAACGTGACGCCGATGCAGCGCACGTCACCGGTCTCGTTCTCGGCGATGACGTCCTCCAGGTACGAGAACTCGGGCGGCCCCTCGGGCGCGAAGCTCTCGGACTCCGAGGGCGTCGCTTCGGCCCCGGGGTCGAACTCGTTCATCGCCTCGAGCGCGCGCTTGACGAACCACTCCTGATAATCGTGGGAACGGGCGGTCATCGTCCCGCCCATCACGATGAGTTCGACCTTGTCGACGGGGTGGCCGATCTTCCGGAGCTGGTTCAGTCGCAGCGTCACCTGCCCGTACGGGTCGTAGTCGTTCTGCTGGCCCCGCGCTGCGGCGGGCTCGTCGCCGGTGTAGCTCTGCGCGCTGGAGAACTCGCTGTCCGGGCCGCCGGGGCAGTAGAGACATTGCCCGTGCGGGCAGTTGTGGGGCGCGGTCATCACGGCGACCGGGGAGACCCCCGACGCCGTCCGGACGGGCTTGCGCCGGAGGACCGACTCCAGCTCGTCACGGCGCTCCGGGATGGCGTCCATGATGTCGCTGTTGCGCGGCACCTTCGGCGCGCCGTGGCGCGAGCAGGCGTCGAGCTTGGCGCTCTCGACCTCGTCGCGCTCGAGGTCGCCCGCGAGAACGCGCTCGGCCAGTTCCTCGATGACGCGCTGGAACGCCTCGGTCTCCTCCGGTGGCTGGTCGGTGTCGGTGCTCATCGTCCGCTGGTTGCTGGTGTTCGGGTGGGCGCGGGCAAATGTCTCCCGGTCCAGACCCCCAGCCCGGTAGACGCCCCCATTCTTGTGGGTTCCGTGAGTCACCGCGCCCATGAGCGACGACGACGCACCCATCCCCCGCGGCGTGAGCCGCGACACTCTCCTCGATATCCTCGCGGGCTGGTACGAGGCGGGCGCCGCCGAGGAACCGGCCCACACTGGAACCGTCGCCGACCGTACGGGGCACCCGGACGCGACCGCCCGGCAGACGCACTTCTTCGAGGCCATCGGTGCGCTTGAACCGGCCGACGACCAGCGACACCGCCTCACGGAGCGCGGGACACCGCTCGCCGCCGCAATCGCCGACGGCGAGGACGACCTCGCCCGTGAGCGCGCGTACGGGCTGCTCGCGGCCTGGCCGCTCACGGTCCGCGCCCGTGACCTCCTGCGTGGCGACCCGCTCGGCGAGGACGACCTCCTCCCGCGGCTGGCGTCGTTCGCGGACGCCGACCTCGACGCCTCGCGCGACCGCGTCGGCCTCCGGACCCTCGTCGACGTGTGGACGTGGGCGGGCGCGCTCGACCGGGCCGACGACGGGCGCTACCTGCCCGGTCGGGTCGACCCGGGGAGCGGTGGTGGGGGGCCGGGAACCGACGCGGGTGGAACGGCGGACGAGACGGTCCGTGTCGGCCTCGAACTCTCCGTCGACCTCGACGCCGAACAGGTCTCCGAACTGGTCGCGGGCGTCAAACGCGGTCTCGAAGCGGGCGAGGGGCCCCACGTCGAGACCAGCATCTCCGGCGCGGACGTGGCGGTCGGGCCGCCCGGCGACACCGACGGCGAGGAGTAGCTACCGTCCGCCCTGCACCACACTCGCGGGGTACGCGACCGAGAGCGCCTCCGGGACCACCTCGCAGTGGAGGTCGGTCAGGTCCGGCAGCGGCGTGCCGTCGATCTCGGCGGGCAGGGTGCCGCTCGCCGCGCCGGTGCCGGCGCCCGCCCGCACGTCGAACGTCCCGCCGGTGAAGTGGTGGACCGCGGGGTGGTCGAGGTGGTCGCCGTTCCGGGCCGCCCGCGCGATGGCGAGCGCCTCGCGCCCGCCCACGGGTTCGAGGACGAGCGCGTGGAGGGTCCCGTCGCCCGGACGCGAGTCCGGCAACAGGCGTGTCGTGCCGCCCCGGTAGCGCCCCCCGCCGACGGCGACGAGGCGAGCCTCGCCCGCGAACAGGCGCTCGTCGGCGCGACCCACCCGGACCGCCACGGGGTCGGCGAACAGCGTCGCCGTGGCCGTCCCGAGGAGGTACGCCAGCGGCCCCGGGAGCGCGCGGAACCGCTCGGCACCGTCCAGCGCGTGCCGGAACAGCCCGACCGTCACGCCCAGCACGGAGTACCGGGCCTCGGTCGGCGGCTCCGTCTCCACGGCCGCCAGTTCGAGCGGTCGCCCCACGACACCCTCGCCCAGCCGTGCGGCCAGTTCGCGCCAGTCCGTGTCGCCGTAGAGGTGCCGGTAGACGCTGTTTCCCCGGCCCGCCGGGACGACGAACAGCGGCGGCGGGTCCCCGCCCGTCTCCTCGCTCCACGCGTACAGCGCGCTCGCGACCTCGCGGAGCGTGCCGTCGCCGCCGACGCTGACGAGCAGGTCCACCTCGCCCGCGAGCGCCCGCGTCGCCCGGGGCACGTCGTCGGGCCCCTGCGTCACCTCGCGCTCGACCGTGTCACCGTAGCGTGCAGCGAACGTCCGCGCGAGCCGCCGGCCCTCGCCGTCGCCGGAGGTCGGGTTGACGACGGCCCCGACGCGGTCGGGAACGGTCGGGGTCGCACCCACCCGGGCGACCGCGTCGGCGTCGGCACCCGCGTCAGCGTCGGCGTCGTCGCTCATGGTCCCAGCACCGCATCCACGTCGGCGAGCGTGGCGTCCGTCTCGTGGACATCCCGGACCGCCCGGGCGATGCGCTCGGCGTCGTCCGTCTCGGCGCCGCGGGCCACCATCGCCTCCGAGAGCTTCCGGCGGGCGATGGCGCGCGTCTCGTCGAGCGCCCGCCCCGCGAACCCGGGCGGATGCTCGCACGTCTCGCTGAACTCGCGGCCGTCCGCGAGCCGGACGGTCACCCGCGCGCCCATGGCCTTGTCCGCCCCCGAGAGGTCGTCGGGCAGCGGGCGCTTCCGGACGAACCGGAGCAGCGTCGGGAGGTTCTTCAGTGCGGTCACGGGCCCGACGCTCTTCGCCGAGTACGGGATGACCTTCCAGCCGACCCGTCGGAGCATCGCGCCCAGCGGCACCTCCGACCGGAGCGCCCGCATCGTGAACTCGGGGTCGTGTTCGATGTGGACACGGTCGGCCAGTTCCCAGACGGCCTCGTCCCCGACGCGCTCCGGGCGCAACTGCCGGGGCGTGTGCTCGCCGTCCCGGAGCGCCACGGCCACGTTGTACGGGATGGAGAAGTTGAGCGACGCGAGCGGGCTCTCCGTGCGGTCGGTGTAGCGGTTCGCCAGGCGGTCGACCTCGTGGCTGAACAGCGAGCCATCGACGCGGACGCCCGTTATCTCGGCGCGGTCGCTCTCGGGAGCCACGGCCTCTCTCACCTCTTTCCGGACCTGCAGTGCGGCGTGAACGGGCGCCGTCACGTACGCACAGCCGGGGTACGGCTTCACCGTCACGGCGCGGGTGTGCCAGCGCTCGCCCAGCCCCCCGAGGAACTCGGGGAGTGGCAGGTCCGAGAACTCGTCGAGGAAGCCGTCCTCCGCCGCGACGATGTCGGGGTTCCCGGTCAGGCCGTTCCGCGCGGCCGAGACCGCCGACAGGCCCGTGAGGGTCGGCTCGGCCGCGGACAGCACCTTCGCGTCGGACCCGAGGAAGTCCGGGACGAGCGGCCAGGGCGGCTGTCCGAGCGCGATGGCGATGGCGTCGGCCAGCGTGTCGGCGTCGTCGCCCTCGACCACGCCGCGCGCGACGGCAGCGCCGACGCTGTGGACGTATGCGGTCTGCTGGCCCCGGAACGGGCCGACCGCGGCCGCGCTGGCGATGCGCGCGGCGATCTCGTTGGCGGCGACGTGGGCCCGGAGCGCGCGACGCCCGGGGTACTCGAGATCGGCCGCGTGGGCCTCCGCGAACAGGTACGGGACGAGCGCGGCGCTGTGGCCGGTGTGTCCCCCGAGAACCGTGTCGTCGAAGTCCATCGCCATCGCGAGCGCGGCCGCGCCGTAACACGCCCCCCGGACCGGCATCGGCCCGGCACCGGGGAGCGTCGCGGTCGCGCCCTCGTCGGCCGGGAACTCCGCCCGGACGGTGTCGAGGACGTGCTCGCCGACGGGGTGGTCGAGCGTCCAGACGGCCGCGCCGACGGTGCTGGTCAACTGCGCGGCCGCGGCCCGCCGGACCGGGGCCGGGATGCGACCGAACCGGAGCCCCGCCGCCCACTCCGCCGCGGTCTCGACGAACGGGCGCTGCTCGGGGCCGGCCTCCTCGGGTGCCTCCACCGCGTCCCCGGCCGCCACCGCACCCTCGGGCGCCGCGTCGTCGCTCGCCACCGTGGACTCGCCGGGCGCGTCCGTCGCCATCAGGCCGCCCTCCGTCGGTGTCGTAACGGGGTCGTGATACGGCGTCTCATACCGGCTGGTGCGCCGAGAGTGACTAATCGGTGTCGGTCATGCGGGCGTGGGGCGGGCGGCGGGAGCGATGGGGGCGATGGGCGGGCTCAGGCGGTCTCGAGATAGATACTGACCGACCCGTCGGCCACTCCGGACTCCAGCTCGCCGCCAGCGCGCTCGACGAGCACGTCCGCGACCGAGAGGCCGACATCGCTACCGACCCCGCCGAGCATCGGGTCACCGCCGTCGGGCGTCGTCTGCCCGGGGACCGTGACGCTGACGACCACGCCGTCCCCGTCGAGCGTCGCCGAGAGTGTCGCCCGCCCGCTCGTCGCGAGCGCCTCCGTCAGCAGCGAGTTGACGGCCTCCCCGAGCGCGGGCGAGGAGCGGACGGTCACGTCCGGGAGCGGCTCCGCCACCGAGACGGCGGGGTCGCCGTCGGCGTGGGTGGCCCGGAGCTGTTCGACCTCGGCCCGGAGAAGCCGCGGGAGGTCGATCTCGCTGGCCGGCTCGTCGTCGGGGCCCGCGATGGCGCTCACCTGCTCGACCAGCGTGACGATCTCCTCGCCCCGGAGGCGTGCGTCCCTGAGGTCGTCGTCGACCTGCGGGTCGTCGCTCCGGTCGCGCGCGAGTTCGACCTTCGCAAGCAGGATGTTCATCCCGTTGAGGAGGTGATGCCGGAGCAGCCGGTTGAGATGGTCCAGCTTCTCGCGCTCGCGCTCCAGTTCCTCCCGCTGTTGCTCGGTCCAGACCTCGTAGAGCCCGATTCCGAAGCCGGCGAGCGCCCCGCAGACGACGGTGCTCGTCAGCACGAACACCGGCTGGTCGATGACGTACCCCTCGCGCTGGAGGAACAGCGCCAGCCCGCCGAGCGTCCCGATGCCGGCCATCCCGGCCGTGCTCCACTCCAGCATCCGCGTCGCGGTCCGCTCGTCGAGCTCGTCCGTCAGCAGCACCCAGAGCCCGGACCCCACGAGCGCGATGGCGAGGAAGGACGGGAGGACCGTCCCGAGCGTGATGGCGAGCCGGCTCTCGGTGGGGTCGTAGGCGCTCCAGATGACGAACAGTCCGGTCACGCCCAGCCCTGTCAGCACCGTAGCGCTCCCGAGTCGCCGGGCGCCTTTCATCGTCTGAGATGGAAATCACGCGCCCATAAAAGTGAGAGGGGCGTTATCAGTTCGTGAAAACACCCACCTACAGCCGCTCGCCGCGGTCGGCTGCCCGGACGACGACCGTATCGGCCGCCAGGTCACCGAGCCGCTGTTTGTCGTCCGTGAGGTAGATGGCGACGAGGCCGACGATGTAGAACACCGGCAGCACGTCGACGATCCGGAGCACCGTCCGGATACCGGCGTCGGTGTAGTCACACGCCTCGCCCCGTTCGGTGACGACGACCAGTTCGAAGACGTGTTTCCCCACCGTCTTCCCGTACGTCCCTTCGAACACGAAGAAGTAGAGGAGGAGCAACAGCCCGGTCAGGCCGCCTCCGAGTTCGGAAGGGAGACTGAACGCCCCCGCCACCAGCCCCCCGACGATGGCGACGAGGATGGCGTCGACGACGAACGCGCCGACGCGGCGTAACACCACGTCGTCCTGCGTTCCCATCTGCGGTTTCGGTCGCTCGAACAGCTCCATGACGCGCCGTGCGTGACGGCCCATTATAAACCCCGGCGGGTCCGTCCGACGCGTGTCCGCCCTCCCACGCGTCGCCCACGTTGCCGTCCCCGCCCGCGGTCGTTCGCGACTGGCGCCCCACCGCCGAACCGGTTTGAGTCCCCGGGTCCTCCACGGCGTATGCGACGACGACGGCTCCTCGGCGTGCTCGGCGCCGCCGGGGCGACGGGGCTGGCGGGCTGTACTGGCGGCGGTAGTGGCGCCCCTGGGGGTGATGGGTCGGGGAACGGGGACGGAGCCTCGACGACCGGCACCGGGACGCCGTGGGGGCTTCCCGACCACGCCTCGCTGCCGGGACTGGACGCGGAGCCGGTGGTCGGCCCACCCCCCGGCGAGGCCCCGGGGCTCGTGGTGGCCTTCGAGGACCCGTCCTGTACCGTCTGCCAGCGGTTCGAGAAGAACACGTGGCCGAGACTGGAGTCCGAACTGGTCGCGAGCGGGCAGGTCAGCTTCGTCTACCGGGTGATGCCCATCACGTACCAGTGGGGCAAGCCGGCGACACAGGCACTTGAATCGACGTACGCGTTCGCCCGCGAGGCCGGGCAGGACCGAGACGCGCCGGCGTTCTGGGGGCTGAAGGCCGCCTACTACACCGAGCGCGAGCGGTTCGCGTCGGGCGACGTGCTCGCGGAGACGGAGGCGTACCTCGCGAGCGAGACCGACCTGGACGCGGCGGCCGTCGTAGCAGCCGCCCGCGAGAAGCGCCACGATGCGGCCGTGCAGGCCGACCTCGCGGCGGGGAACGAGGCGGGCGTCAGCGCGACCCCCACGTTCTTCCTGTTCCGGGACGGCGAGTTCCGGACGGCCATCAGGGGCGCACAGAGCTACGACGTCTTCGCTACGGCGCTGGGGTTCTGATGGTGGGCCCCACGCGCTCGGCATCGTGGTCGCTCCCCCGGCTGCCGACCCGGAGCGACGACTGGCGGCTGATGGCCCTGACCGCACGGCTCGTCCTCGGCGGGCCGGCGTACGCCGCCCTCGCGCTGGGGGGTGCGGTCGTCGCGCTCTCACTGTTCGTCTTCTCGCTCAACCTCCCGCTCGTCGGCTTCGCGCTCTCGCCCGGCATCCCGGTGGCCGACCGGCTGACGCTGCTCGTGGAACTCTACCCCTTCCTCGGCCCGGGGTTCGGCGTCGTGCAGGGCGTCCTGTTGCTCGTCGTGGCCGCGCTGGTCGGCGTCGACGTGTCCATGGCGGTCTACCACGTCCGCGAGCACGACCTCTCGGCCGCGAGCGGCAGCGGCCTCGTCGGGGTCGTCCTCGGGACACTCGGCGCGGGGTGTGCGGCCTGCGGGTCCGCCGTGCTGGCGGGACTGCTCGCCCTGTTCGGCATCGGGTCGCTGACCATCCTGCCACTCGACGGGCTGGAGTTCGCGATCCTCGGGCTGGTGGCGGTCCTGCTCTCGATATTCTGGTTGGCCGACGGGATGCGTGGCGGGGAGATACGCGGCTGTCCGGTCGACCTGTAGCCTCGTGGGCCGCCGACCCCTGGCGGCGGACGCGTCGAGCGGGTTCCGACGTTCGAAGCGGTCGCGGGGTTTTTGCTCGGGCGTCCCCGTTGCCGGGTATGGAGGCACGGGAGCGAGCGTTCCGGGAGTTCGCCACGCTCGTTCGGGACCGGGAGGGGTCGTTCGTCGACCGCATCGACGAGGCACTGGAACTGGGTCGCTCGGCGCTCGGCGTCGAGTACGGCTCGCTCGCCCGCATCGACGACGGGGAACACACGGTCCTGGCCGTCGCCACGGCGGGTGAGGCGCTGGGCACTGTCGGCGACAGCCGACCGCTCGGGGAGACGTTCTGTGAACTCCCCGTCGCGGACCGCGAGCCGGTCGCGTTCGGACGCGTCGAGGACGGACCACCGGGCACCGCCGACCGGACGGTCCACACCGCCGACGGGTTCTCCTGTTACGTCGGCGCGCCCGTCACCGTCGACGGCCGTGTCTACGGCACCTGCTGTTTCACCGGGCGGGCCCCACGGGACCCGTTCGCCGACTGGGAGCGCGAGCTGGTCGCGGCGCTCGCGAGCTGGATGAGCGACGGCCTCACCGCCCGGGCGCGGGAGCTCGCCCTCGCCTCGGAGAGCGACCGGCTCGACGGCTTCGCCGCGATGATCGACCACGACATCCGGGAGCCGCTCTCGACCGCGCGCGGTCACGCACAGCTCGCACACGAAGCCGCGGCCGACATCGACGGGGCCGTTGACGAGGTCGCCCGGCACACCGAGGCCACCGTGACGGCGCTCTCGCGGACCGAGCGGCTGGTGGCCGACCTGCTCCGGCTCGCCAGCGATTCCGAGCGCGCGGGCGGGGCGGGCCCGGTGGACGTCCGCACGGCCGCCGAACACGCCTGGGGCGAGGCCACCGACGGCGAGCCGCGCGGCCGGCTGACGACCGAGCCCGGCGTCCGCGTTCCGGCCGACGAATCGCTGTTGAAGCGGCTACTGGCGGAGACCTTCCGGTTCTGCCTCGAGACGGCCGGCGAGAGCGCCGACCTCGACGCCCCGGGACGGCTCCACGTCCGGGTCGGCTCGCTCGGCGACCGACCCGGGTTCTTCGTCGCGGACGACGGCCCGGGGTTCCCGGGCGAGAGCGAGGACCGCCCGGCGGCGGAGGAGCGTGGACTCGGCCGCATCGAGCGTATCGCGGCCGCGCACGACTGGGCGGTCACCGCCGGGCTCAGTGCGGAGGGCGGCGTCCGTATCGAGGTCGAGACCGACGAGGGGATCTGGCCCACATCGGCGACGCCGGAGCACGTCCGGCACGAGGCCCCGGCCGGGCAGGACGATATCGAGGGCGCACCCGACACGGGGGAGGGGGAGCCGGAAACGGACGCCGGCGAGAGAGAGCCGGAGGCCGACACCAGGGAGGGAGAACCGGAAGCCGACACCGGTGCCGGCTCCGACTGAACGGGGGGACCGGAGAACAGGAGAACGACGGTACGTCGGGACGAGAGCCCCGGATCCGCACTCAGACGCTCGCATCGACCGCCCGGCCTCCGTCCGTCAGTTCACCGCGGAGCACCGAGAGGAAGGCCTCGGGGAACTCCCCGTGCGGGAGCAGGTCGGCGTCCTCCAGTACGACGAGTTTCACGTCGGCGCGCTCGGCCAGTTCACGGCCCTGTGAGAGGGGCGTGACCTCCGAGACGCCGCCCCAGCAGACCGTGACGGGCGTCCCCGACTCGCGGATCTCACCCAGCAGTGCCCCGAGGTCGGCGTCGAGGTTGAGGAAGCCGCTGAGGAACGACGCCGGCGCGTAGCGGGCGCCCGGGACGTGGGTGGTGGCGTAGTCGTACGCGACCCACTCCTCCGGGACCGCGGCCGGCGAGGAGAACCCGTGGTCACCGAGGAAGTAGCGGATGGACGCCTCCGAGCTGATGAGGTTGTGGACCGCCTCACCGACCAGCGGCGCGCGCAGCAGCGACCGGATGGCCGGGGAGCGCCCGGGGAACGCCGATGCGGTCGGGGAGACGAGGAACAGCTGGCGGACGGGCGCGCCCTTCTCGGCGACGGCGGCGGCCGTGTAGGCGGCGACCAGCGAGGACGCGACGACCGCCGGCGGCTCCGGCTCGTCGCGGGGGGCCGCGCCGTCCCCGCCGACCGTCCCCTCGGCCACATCCCGGAGGAAGTCCGCGACGAAGGTGACGTACAGCGTCGCCGAGTACAGCAGCGGCGGGCGGTCGGAGTGGCCGAAGCCGGGCAGGTCCGGCGCGAGGACGTGGTGGTTCTCGGCGAGGTCGTCGACGACGTAGCGGAACTCGTGGCTGGAGCCGGCGGCGTTGACCCCGTGCAGCAGGACGAGCGTCGGGTCGGCGGGGTCGCCCGCCTCGGTGTAGGCCACATCGAAGCCACGCCAGCGGTAGGTCGCGAGCGGCCGGCCGAGCGGCGGTTCCAGCTCGTCGGCGTCGCCACGGAGGAGCGCGTTCCCGCCAGCGACCGCGCCGACGGCACCAGCGGCCCCCAGCAGGGCGTTCCGGAGTTTCATACACGTTCGGACGGCCGCCTGTCGGGTAAATCCTGTCGACCCGCGGCGACACGTGCCGTCGCCGGCCGGTGGTTCGTACGTCGCCGCAAGGGAAACGGCCGACGGCAGATATTATCGAGTTATCGTAGATTATGACCGCGAGACCCACCCATGGACATTCTCTCCCGAGAATAATCCGAGAATTAGAAGTAGAAGAGTACTATTCCGACTCGCCGAGGCAGTCCCGGAGCGGCTGGACCACCTCGTCGGCGACGGTGTAGGGGTCCGTCTCGCGGGCCATCACGTCCTCGACGAACGTGTCGATGCCGCCCTGTGCCTCGAGTTCGCGCTCCAGCAGCGCGCGCGTGTCCTCGCGGAGGAGCCGGCGGATCTCCTCGGCGTAGCGCTTGTGGGTCTTCGCTTCCAGCTGTCCGGTCCGTTCGAGGAAGTCGCGGTGGTCGTCCAGCGTCTCGAGGAAGCCCTCGACGCCCTCGGCGGTGTTCGCGACGGTCTGGACGACCGGCGGCACCCACGCCTCGCCCTCGTCGGTCTCGACGGGGCCGCCCTGGTCGGTGGTGGAGCCGGGCGTCCCGGCCGAGCCGGGGCCGGTGATCTCGGCACTCGGGTCGGGGTCGGCACTGTCGCTGCCCGCGGTGCCTCCCTCGTCGGGCCCGTGGTGGCCCGTCGCGTCCGTGCCCGCGCCGTGGTAGCCGCCCGTGCCGGCCGCGGGCGAGGCATCGCGCATCATTATCATCTCCTTCAGCTCGGAGACGGTCCGGTCGGCCCCATCGAGGTCGGCCTTGTTGACGACGAACACGTCGCCGATCTCGAGAATGCCGGCCTTCAGCATCTGTACGTCGTCGCCCGAGGAGGGCGGGACCAGAACCGCCACCGTATCGGCCGTGCGGACGATGTCGATCTCGTTCTGCCCGGCGCCGACGGTCTCGACGATGATCTTGTCCTTGCCGAAGGCGTCCAGTGCCTTCACCGCGTCCGTCGTCGCCGTGGAGACGCCACCCAGTTGCCCGCGGGCGGACATCGAGCGGAAGAACACGTCCATGTCGCCGACGTTGGACGCCATCCGGATGCGGTCGCCCAGGACGGCCCCACCGGTGAACGGGGAGGACGGGTCGATGGCGATGACGCCGACCGTGAGCCCGCGCTCGCGGTAGGTCGCGGCCATCTTGTCCACGAGCGTCGACTTCCCGGCGCCAGGGGAGCCGGTGATGCCGACCACGTCGGCGTGACCGGTGTGCTGGTGGAGCTCCCGGACGAGGTCACGGTAGCCGGGCGAGCGGTTCTCGATCTTCGTGATGACCCGCGCGAGGGCACGGTGCTGCCCGTCGAGCAGGTCGTCTATCAGTTCGCCCATCCTCTGGCTACCGGTCGTGAGCGTTCTCGCGAACGAAGTCGATGGTCTCCTGCATCGACGCGCCCGGCCCGAAGATCTCGGCGACGCCGGCCTCCCGCAGCGCCGGCCGGTCGTCCTCGGGGATGATGCCGCCGACGATGATGAGGGTGTCCTCGAAGGCGCCGTACTCCTTCAGCCCCTCGACGATCTTCGGGACGAGCGTGTTGTGCGCGCCCGAGAGGATGGAGATGCCCAGCACGTCGACGTCCTCCTGAACGGCTGCCTGCACGATCTCGTCGGGTGCCTTGTGGAGTCCGGAGTAGATGACCTCGAAGCCGGCGTCCCGGAACGCCCGCGCGATGACGTGTGCGCCGCGGTCGTGGCCGTCCAGCCCGACCTTCGCGACCAGGCACCGGATGTTCCGCTGCTCGGGTTCCTGTTCCGTGCTCATATGCCCCACTGCGGGCGGGTGGCGTTTGACTCTAACGGAGGTTTCGGCCTCCTCGTGGCTGTTTGTCCTGATGCAACCGTGGTTGTGGTCGAGGGGCGCCGTCGCGACGTCCGGGAGATGGTCTGTCCGTCTCTGGTCCGTTACCGCCCCTGTGCCAGCCGTTCACCGGTTCGACTCGGCAGGCCCGCCTCCCGGCAGGCCGCCTGCACCGCGGCGATGTCGTACTCCACGCGGTGCAGGTGGGCGGTCATCGGGTCCGGGGCCGTGTCGACGACGGCGTACGCGGCCCGCGGGTCCCCGTCCCGGGGCTGGCCGACGCTCCCCGGGTTGAGGATGAGGCGGCCGTCGATGGTCGCCTCGTGCTGTTCGTGCGTGTGGCCGAGGATGCAGGCGTCGTGGTCGTCGAGGTAGGGGCGCATCTTCGGGAACGAGTGGGGGCGGACGTACTGGTCGACGTGTTCGGGGTGGTCGTGGACCATGAGGACGCGGTCGTCGGCGAGGTCGACCGACCGCGGGAGGCTCCGGAGCCACTCCAGCTGGCCCTCGTTCAGCTCCTCGGAGGCGAGTTTGAGCCCCTCGTGGGCCATCTCGTTCATCGAGTACCGGTTCGGCGTGTCGGCGTTCCGGTCGTGGTTCCCCTCGACCGTCGCCGAACACCGCTCGCGAACGAGGTCGACACACTCGGCGGGCCAGGGGTTGTAGCCGATCACGTCGCCCGCACAGACCAGCCGGTCCACGGGCGGCATGTCCTCGAGCACGGCCTCCAGCGCGACGAGATTGGCGTGGATGTCGGAGATGACCCCGAGTCGCATACGGCGGGCTACTGCGGGCGGTGATAACGGTCTTGGGGTGGCGTGTGACTCACCGTATCACGTCCAGTCCGGGACTCGTGTCGAACTCGTCGGTCACCGGGTCCTCGCCGCGCGTGAACAGGTCGTCATCGTCGTCGAGGTCGTCGTCGTCGAACTCGACGTGCGGGAGCCGTTCGGGCTCCGGTTCGTCGGGTCGTTCGACGCGGAACAGGAACAGTTCGTGCGTCCGCGTCGCCGTGAGCCGGTAGCTGGACAACGTCGCCCGGGTATCGCCCGTCTCGCCGTCTTCCGTCCCATCTCGGTCCACCTTGCCGTCCTCCGCCCCGTCCCCCTCCCCTTCAGCCTCGTCGAGGGCGTCCCGGGCCGTGTCGATGGCTGCGTCGATGGCCGCGTCGTTCGGCGAGTGGGACCGGAGGTGCGCGAGGACCGGCCCGCCCGCGCGCCAGTCCGACGGTTCGCTCGACACCGGCGTCGCGAGGGTGTCTCCGGCGAGGGCCTCGGCATCGATGGCGCGGTGCTCCTCGTCGCGACCGACGTGAGCCACGACACGGCCCCGAAAGCGGTGGAGGTCGTCGGCGAGACTCCCGAACTGGGTCCGTGTGCCCAGCGCCTCGGCCAGGGCCGCGGTCACGTCCTCGGCGACCCGTTCGACGGGGTCGTCGGTGGTGTCCGTGGCCCCGGCCAGCGGGCCACGCTCGTCGTGCCCGCCGGGCGCCAGCTCCGTCGCCCGGCCGTGTTCGACGGGGACGACGGCGTCGGGGCCGAACCGGTCGCGGGTGTCCGGGAGCCAGCCCGACTCCGCCTCGAGCAGCGGTGCCGGTGGGTTCGCGGCCTCGATGGTCGGAACACAGACCGCGGGACTGGCGATGCCGCCGCGGAACGTCGCGGCCAGGTTCGCCGCGACCGTGACGGCGGCCGGGTCCGTCCCGTCGACGGCCGCCACGAGCACGTCGTACCGGGCGAGTTCGTCGCCACAGAACCGCTGGAGCCGGCCCGCGCTCTCGAGCGTGAGGTGCGGGCGGCCGCCACGGCTAGGACGTTCCAGCGACTCCACGACGTGCCACGCCGTGGGCTCCCACTCCTCGACCTGTGTCTCCTCGCCCGGCAGGTCCACGCCCACCGCGTCCACGTCCGTCGGGACCTGCCCGGCGAACGCGTCGCCCCGGAGCCGTCGGCCGATACCCGTCAGCCGCCCGACGCCCGCCGCGCCGACACCGACGACGGCGACCTGGACGTCCTGTACCTCGCCCGGTGGTGTTGCCTCCCCTTCCCCCTCGAGAACCTCCTCGACGATATCCCGCATAGGTGGGTCATGGGCCGCCACCGACAAGAATCTGCGTCAGACGATAGCACGGCCCTCCCACCGACCCGTTCGGTAAATTCTTGCCCCGGACTCTCGCAACGTGGGATGTATGATCGACATCGACGACTCGCCGCTCTGCCGGGACGGCAAGGTGCTCATCCTCGCGTACGACCACGGCCTCGAGCACGGGCCGGTCGACTTCGAGGAGGTTCCGGAGAGCGCGGACCCCGAGCGGACCTTCGAGGCCGCGACCCACCCGGCCGTCACGTCCATCGCGGTCCAGAAGGGCATCGCCGAGGCCTACTACGAGTCCTACGAGGACGACGTGGACCTGCTGATGAAGCTCAACGGGACGTCGAACCTCTGGATGGGCGAGCCGGACTCGGCCGTGAACTGCTCGGTCGACTACGCCTACGACGTCGGCGCCTCCTCGGTCGGCTTCACGCTGTACGGCGGCTCCAACAACGAGATCGAGATGGCCGAGGAGTTCGCCCGCGCCCAGGAGCGCGCCCGCGAGTTCGAACTCCCGACGGTCATGTGGTCGTACCCCCGTGGCCAGGGGCTGAAGAACGACACGAAGCCCGGCACCATCGCGTACGCGGCGCGCCTGGCGCTCGAACTCGGCGCGGACGTGGCGAAGGTGAAGTTCCCCGGCTCGCAGGACGCCATGGAGCAGGCCGTCCGGATGGCCGGCCCGACGAAGGTCGTCATGTCCGGCGGCTCGAAGACCTCCGACCGCGCCTTCCTCGAGGACGTGAAGGCGACCATCGACGCCGGCGGGAAGGGCCTGGCCGTGGGCCGCAACGTCTGGCAGCGCGAGAACCCCCACCGCATCCTCGATGCCCTCGAGCAGGTCATCTTCGAGGAGGCGACGGTGGACGAGGCGCTGGCGGCCGCGGAGTAACCCCGGATGGCCGACCAGAACACGGACCACGCGCTCGCGCGGGCCGGCCCGACCGTCACGCGGGTCGTCGAGACGGTCGCCGAGACCGCGCCCGACGTGCGCGGTGGCCTCGCCGGGCGCCGGATGTACGACCCGGACGCCGACGAGAACCCCAGCGGCGAGCAGCAGCTCGCGGCCGACCTCTACGCGGACGACCTGCTGGAGGACCGCCTGCTCGCCATCGACGGCGTCGGCGGCTACGCCAGCGAGGAGCGCGAGGAGATGAGCCTCGCCGACGACGAGGGGTACCACGTCGCCTGCGACCCGCTCGACGGCTCCTCGAACCTCAAGTCCAACAACGCGATGGGGACCATCTTCGGCGTCTACGACGCCGCACTCCCGGCCGCGGGTGACCACCTCGTCGCGGCCGGCTACGTGCTGTACGGTCCCATCACGACGATGGCGCTCGCCGTCGAGGGCCACGCCAGCGAGTACGTCGTCGCGGACGGCGACCTCGAACTCGACACCGCCGACCTCTCGCTCCCGGACGACGCCGTGGTCTACGGGTTCGGCGGTCGGGTCCCGGACTGGCCCGACGACTTCGCGGCCTACGTCGACGGGGTGGAGGACGAACTCAAGCTCCGGTACGGCGGGGCGATGATAGCCGACGTGAACCAGGTCGTCACCTACGGCGGGGTCTTCGCCTACCCGGCGCTTTCGTCCGCGCCGAACGGGAAGCTCCGGCTCGTCTTCGAGGGGGCGCCCATCGCGTACGTCATCGAGGCGGCCGGTGGGGCCTCCTCGGACGGTGGCCGATCCCTGCTCGCCGTCGAGGCCGAGGAACTCCACCAGCGGGTACCGGTCCACGTCGGGTCCACGGGGTACATCGAGCGGCTCGAGGCCGCGCTGGACTGACCGGCGACCGATTCGGGCCGGTCGGAGGGTCCCGGAAACACTCAATTCCGGGAGAGTTCCCGACGATGGAAAACCCTTTCTCCGGCCCCCATGAGGGGCGGCACATGAAGGTACGCATCTCCGGGGATGCCAGCGCGGACGAGGCGGCGGCCATCGCGGACGCCTTCTCGCGCCACTCCGGGAGCGACACGGTCGAGGTGTACGTCGGGGACGCCGAGGAGCCGGCCGCCACGCACGAGGTCACCGAACCCATCGACGACGGGAAGGAGCCGACCGAGCGCGAACGGGAGCTCCTGGAGCAGATTGAGGAGATCGAGTCCGGCGGGAAGGAGAAGTACAAGGAACGCCTCTCCGAGCAGGGCAAGCTGTTCGTCCGCGACCGCATGGACCTCTGGTTCGGCGAGGAGGCCGGCGACGACAGCGAACTCAAGTTCGAGGACGGCAAGTTCGCCGAGTTCGACGCCGACGACGTGCTCCCGGCCGACGGCCTCCTGACGGGGGCGGCCACGTTCGAGGGGCGGGACCTCCACTTCATGGCCAACGACTTCACCGTCAAGGCGGGGTCGATGGCCGAGAAGGGCGTCGAGAAGTTCCTCCGGATGCAACAGCGCGCGCTGAAGACCGGGCGGCCCGTCCTCTACCTGATGGACTCGTCGGGGGGGCGCATCGACCAGCAGTCGGGCTTCTTCGCCAACCGCGAGGGCATCGGGAAGTACTACTACAACCACTCGATGCTCTCCGGGAGGGTGCCCCAGATATGTGTGCTGTACGGCCCCTGCATCGCGGGCGCGGCCTACACGCCGGTGTTCGCGGATTTCACCATCATGGTCCGCGGGATGAGCGCCATGGCCATCGCCTCCCCGCGGATGGTGCAGATGGTCACCGGCGAGGACATCGACCTGCAGGAGCTGGGCGGCGCCGAGATGCACGCGAAGTACTCCTCCTCGGCCGACCTCATCGCGGAGAACGAGGAGCACGCCCGCGAACTCGTCGCGCAGCTGGTCACCTATCTGCCCGACAACAGCGACGAGCAGCCGCCTCGCGCCGACGCGAAGCCGCCGAAGTACGCCCCGAAGGGCATCGACGAGGTCATCCCCGAGGACCCGAACCGGGCGTACGACATCCGCGAGGTGACCGACCGCGTGGTCGACCGGAACTCGCTGTTCGAACTCCAGCCCGACTACGGCGCCGAGATCCTCACCGCGTTCGCCCGCATCGACGGCCGCCCGGTCGGCATCGTCGCCAACCAGCCCGACGAACGCGCCGGCGCCATCTTCCCGGACGCCGCCGAGAAGGCCGCACAGTTCATCTGGAAGTGCGACGCCTACAACATCCCGCTGCTGTACCTCACGGACACGCCGGGGTTCATGGCCGGCTCGCAGGTCGAGAAGGAGGGCATCCTCGAGAAGGGCAAGAAGATGATCTACGCCACCTCCAGCGCGACCGTCCCGAAGCAGTGCGTGGTCCTGCGGAAGGCGTACGGGGCGGGCATCTACGCGATGTCCGGCCCGGCGTACGACCCCGAGTCGACCATCGCGCTCCCCTCCGGCGAGATCGCCATCATGGGTCCCGAGGCGGCCATCAACGCCGTCTACGCCAACAAGCTCGACGCGATCGACGACCCCGAGGAGCGTGCCCAGCGCGAGGCCGAACTCCGCGAGGAGTTCCGCGAGGAGATCGACGTCCGGAAGATGGCCAGCGACGTGGTCATCGACGAGGTGGTGCCGCCGAGCAGCCTCCGCGAGCAGCTGGAGCGGCGCTTCGAGTTCTACGAGGGTATCGAGAAGGACCTGCCCGACAAGAAGCACGGCACCGTCCTGTAGCGGGTCCTCGGCGGCCATCAGCGGCGTACTGCCGTGTTCGCTCGACGACCCGGATCAGCCGCTGGTGACGCCGCTCAGCCACCGATGACGATGACCCCGTCGTCGGTCTCCGTGGCTTCGGGTGTCGGTGTCGCGGTTCCAGTCGGCGTTGGCGTGGATGTCGCGGTTCCAGTCGGTGTCGGCGTGGGCGACGCCGTCTCGACCGACCCGCCGTCATCGGGCGTCGCAGTCGGGGTGGCCGTCGAGTCGTCCGGTGCCGTGGGCGTCGGCCCGGCCGGCGTCTCGGGGCTCCCGGCGGCCGAGAGGTCCCCCACGCTCCCCACGCCGGCGACGGCCGCCATCCCGCCCACGAACAGCACGGTGCCGACCAGGAACAGCAGGCGCTGGTCGAGGTCGCTACCCGTCTGCGACGCGTCCGCCGCGGACGAGTCCTCCGACTCCGTGGACGAGGGCATCATCCCCCCGTTGCGCACCTGTCCGGTTTACAATACTGTGCCTAATCGTGGATTAGGAACCGGATAGCACGGACGCCGCTCTATGGACCGCAGATTCAATTACAATACCTGACCTATTGATACATTATATCCAGAATAAATATCCTACAGTGGCTATAAAAGTGCTTATTCCTCCGTTTCCGTTCGGTCGCTCGGCCACTCCTCGGCGTCCAGTGGTTCCCCGTCGAGGAACGCCGCGATACCCTCGCGGGCGTCGTCGGTGGCACAGAGCCCGGCGAAGTGCTCGTTCGAGCGGTCCAGCGCCTCGCCGTACTCCAGCCCGGCGAGTTCGTTCACCGCGCGCTTGCCGCGTCGCAGGGCCTCGGGGCTCTTCGCAGCCATCGTCTCGGCGAGGTCCATCGCTGCCTCGACGTGCTCGCCCTGCGGCGCGACCCGATTCAGCAGCCCCCACTCGCGGGCCGTCTCGGCCTCGATGAGGTCACCCGTCAGCAGCAGTTCCGTTGCGCGCTTCTTCGGGAGGCAGTCCAGCAGCGGGACCGCCGGACCCATGCAGAACAGCCCGACCTTCGGTGCCGTCGCACCGAGCATCGTCCCTCTCGCGGCGACTGCGAGGTCGCACGCGGCGACCAGCCCGATGCCGTTGGCCGCGGCGTGGCCGTGGGCCGCCGCGACGACGGGTGTCCGCATCTCCTGGATGGTGTGGAACGGCTCCTCCATCCGGGTGACCCACTCCTCGTGGGCCGCTTCGCTCGCGTCCGGGTCGTACTCCGAGAGGTCGATACCCGCGGAGAAGGCGTCCCCGGCGCCGTCGACGACGATGGCCCGGATGTCGTCCTCGTCATCCAGTGCGTGGAGGGCCTCGTCCAGTTCGGTCGCCAGGTCGGTGCTGAACGTGTTCATCGCCTCGGGGCGGTCGAGAGTGATGCGCCCGACGGAGGCCTCGCGGCGGACGGTCACGGTGTCGTAGCTGCCGTGTGCGTCGGTGCTCATGCGAGCGTGTACCGGACGATGGCGTGTTAAAGTGGGGCGCTAGTCGGGCCGAGGGAGGTCAATCGCTCTCGGCTTCGCCGCGAGCCATCGCCTCCGCGACGGGGCCGGCCATCTCGATACCGCCCGAGAGGTCGACCTGCGGGTAGGGGATGTTGATGTCGTTCTCGTCGAACCGCTGTTTCACGTCGGTGACGTACTCGCCGCGGGTGCGGACGAAGTCGGCGCGCGAGGGGTTGGCGATCCAGAAGCGGCTCTGGAGGCCGACGTACGAGTCGGCCAGTTCGGTCAGCCGCACGGACGGCGCGGGGTCGTCGAGGATGTCGTCGTGCTTCTCGGCCTCCTCCAGGATGATGTCGGTGGCCTGCTCGATATCGTCCTCGTAGCCGATGCCGAAGACGAACTTCATCCGGAGCTTGTCCTTCGCGACGGGGTTCTTGATGACGCCGTCGGTCAGGGTGGAGTTGGGGACGGTGAGGAGTTCGTTGTCGAAGGTCCGGACGCGCGTGACGCGCAAGGAGATGTCCTCGACGATTCCGGACCGGTCGTCCCACTCGATCCAGTCGCCGATGCGGAACGGTTTGTCCGTGTAGATGAAGACGCCGGCGACGAAGTTCGCGATGACGTCCTGCATCGCGAAGCCGATGGCCAGCGTCGCGGCCGCGGCGACGGTGGCCAGCGACTGCAGGATGCTGCCGAAGCCGGCCAGCCCGAAGGCGATGCCGATGGCGATGAAGACGATGACGCCGCCGACCACCTTCTTCAGCGGCCGTTTGGCATGCTCGTCCAGGTCACGCCGGTCGAGGAACCGGCCGAACAGCGGCGTCACGAGGACGCGCCCGAGCAGGTAGATAGCGACGAAGACGACGATGAAGACGACGGCCGCTGCGATGGGGGCTGCCAGCGAGGCGCCCACGCCGAGGCTCTCGATGAAGCTCTGGACGAAGCCGGTGGGGTCGGTCGCACCTCCGGTCTGAGCGGGGACCAGCGGCAGCGTCATCGCCGGAACACCCCGGTGTGCCCGCGGGTGCGGAACAGCGTCGCCCCTGCGCGGTCGGCGAGTTCCTCGGCGAGTTCCTCGGTGGTGGTGCCGCCGCGGGCCGACCGCAGGAACTTCACCTTCACCAGCTCCTCCGCCTCGAGCTGGTCACGCAACTCATCGACCACCGGGTCCAGCCCGGCCTTGCCCACCCAGACCGTCACGTCCAGGTCGTGGGCCCGCTGGTTCAGGTCGTCCGTCATGTGTGCCGGCGTTCGTGTGCGTCCGGTTTAAAGGCTACACACCTGGCCGAGGCACGAACGGCGTTTCACGCCCCCGAACGGCGCTGCGTGGTCAGTCGTAGGGGTAGCGCGCGTGCTCGCCGCAGTCGCAGGTCACGACGACGTGGCCGTCCCGGGTCCGAACGCGGGCGTTCCGGCCAGGGATCAGGTACGCGTCGCAGCGGTCGCAGGTGAAGCGGCGGAACCGCCGGGGAAGGGTGAGGCGATGGCGCTCGGCGACCCGGCGGGCGAGGCGGACGTACCGCTTCGCACGGTCCTGTCGGTCCGCGCGGGCGGCCTCGCGAGCGAGGTCGTGTAGACGCTCGACCCGCTCGGTCGCGATGGTCCGGTCGCTCGTGTCCACGACCGCATTCCGACCGGCCCCGGGTTGTGCGTTGCGGGTCCGGCCGACCTCTCGCTCCAGGTCTCGGAGGGTATCACCGGACCCCGTACCGGGCCGGTGGAGGGTGCCCGGATGTGACGGGTCGGCTTCGAACGGGCATGCATCCGTAGCGAAGAGGTTTCCCCGGTAAGAACCTTGGAGACGTATGAACAAGCACCCACGGACTGTCGTCGGTCACATCGTCGAGTTCGTTTCGCTCACCGAGCGCCGTCGTCTGCTCGTGGTTGTTGGAATCCCGGTCCTGTTCGTGGCGCTGTTCGAACTCACCGCCAACTTCGGAGTCCTCGTTCTCCTCCTGGCCGCGGGGTTTGCCACGTTCCTCTACACCCGAACGACGGCCCGGAAGACGCTGGCGGCCAGCGTCTATGGAGCTGGAGTGCTGATGTGCGGGCTCTTCGTACTCGAGCTGTACCTGAACGGGGCGCAAGGCAGCACGGAGCCGTTGATCGGCACTGCGACACGAGTTATCTGGTGGGCGGTTGCGGGTACCTTGCTGATCGGGCTCGGGCTCTGGGTACGGCAGGTCGAGCTCTGAGACAGCCTCACGGGGAGTACCTGCCCCGACCACGCACTCCGCTCTCTGGACCGGACTGCAGGCGCCGATTCCTGCGCCCCCGCACCCGTCCGTTTCAAGCCCCCGCCCCACGACGCGACCCGCATGACGGGTCTGTACTACGAGGAGTTCGAGGTCGGCGAAACCATCGAGCACGGGAAGCGCCGCACCATCAGCGAATCCGACAACCAGCAGTTCTGCGATATGACGATGAACCAGCAGCCGCTGCACCTCGACGCCGAGTTCGCCGCGGACACGGCGTTCGGCGAGCGGCTCGTCAACGGGCTCTACACGATGGCGCTCGGCGTCGGGCTCACCATCCCCGACACGACGGACGGCACCATCGTCGCGAACCTCTCGTACGACGAGGTCGAGCACCCGAACCCGACGTTCCACGGGGACACCATCCGGGCGCAGTCGACGGTGACGGACAAGCGCGAGACCAGCGACGGCGAGCGCGGTATCGTGACGATGCACGTCGAGATATTCGCGGTCAACCGCGAGGACGACGAGGGGGAGGACGTGCTCGTCTGCGAGTTCGACCGGACGGCGCTGTCGCTGAAGCGGGAGCACGCCGAGGACTGACGGGGAGTCCGACGACGGCACAACGGTTATTCGCCGCGCCGACGAGCCGCCGCCATGGAGCCCTCCACAGCGCCCGACGGGGGCGCGCCCGACAGCGAGGAGTTCGACTGGTTGGCCCTCGACGAGGACGAGACGGTCGTCTGGGCCGACACACCGCACGAGATGTCGCTGGTGCCGGCGTTCATCGTCGGCGTTCCACTCTCGCTGCTGCTGGTCGGCATCCCCATCCTCGTCGGTGCGTACCTCTCACACCGGAACACCAACTACGTGGTCACGACGACGGCACTCTACCGGAAGACCGGTATCCTCTCGCGGAACGTCCAGCGCATCGAGTTCGACAAGGTGCAGGACACCTCCTACCGGCAGTCGTTCTTCGGGTCGCAGTTCGGCTACGGGACCGTCGACGTGAGCACCGCCGGCGGGACCGGGGTCGAGCTCTCCTTCACGAACGTCGCGGACCCGCAGGCGCTCCAGCGCCGCATCAACGAGCGCATCCGCACGGACCGGGACACCGGCGAGGACCGCGACAAGGCGGCCGTTCTCGACGACATCCTCGCCGAGCTACGGGCCATCCGGACCGCCGTCGAGGATGACAGTGGCGCCGGCACCCCGGCGGTCGACCCCGCCGAGGACCGCGAGACATGACCGACGACCTGCTGTTGCACGCCGACGAGGAGGTCCTCTGGGCGGGGTCGCCCAGGCTGTCGGCTGCCATCGGTGCGGTCGTCGGTGGACTGGTGCTCGTCTCGGGGGGTGTCGCGGGCGCCGTCTTCCTCCCGCCGGAGGCATCGCTCTTCGCACGGGGACTCGTGGCGCTCCTGATTCCGGTCGGGCTCGCGGTGCCCGTCTACCGCGTCGTCGAACTCCGGCGGACCCGGTTCGCGGTCTCGGATGCGGCCGTGTACGCCCGCTCCGGTGTGCTCTCGCGCGAGGTCCGGCGGGTCGGCCTGGAACGGGTGCAGAACTCCGCGTACACTCAGAGCATCACCGGGTCGCTGTTCGGCTACGGGACGGTCACGTTCGAGTCGGCCGGCGGGCCGTCGGCGACGTTCTTCCGCATCGAGACGCCCCGCGAGGTCCGTGCGCTGGTCGACCGACGTGCCGAGCGCGCACGCGACCCGGTTCCCGGAACCATAGAGCAGTGGACCGAGGTGCTGGCCGAGGTCAGGGAACTGCGTGCGGCCATCGAGCGGCGCGGCGGGGTACGGGAGTGACCTCGGTCAGACGAACAGCGTGGCGTTGACCAGCACCGCCAGGACCGTCGGGAGCGAGAGCCCGGCCGGGACCGCGAGCTGCTGGTGGCGCGGCAGGACCCGCCAGAGGGTGACGCCGATACCCAGGACGGCCAGTTTCGCGGCGACGAACCCGGGGTAACCGGCGTGACCGAGCAGCATGCGGACGAGCGGGTTCCCCTCCACGGCGGCGAGATACTCCAGCGCGTAGATGGTGGTCGCGAGGTCGAGCACCGTGGCCACCACCAGCGTCCCCCACAGCGCGGCCGCCAGGTCGTCTCGCTCCACCGGCAGTACGTTCGACAGCCCCCGTTCTTCGAGCGTCAACACCCCCGGCCGGCGTCGAACCGGCCCCCGGGCCAACCCGTAGGGGTCCACCACCGAATGCCGCTGCCGCGACCACCACCGGACCCGCACCACGCACACCGCGACCACCACCGGACCCGCACCACGCACACCGCGACCACCACCGGACCCGCACCACGCACACCGCGACCACCACCGGACCCGCACCACGCACACCGCGACCACCACCGAACCCGCACCACGCACACCGCGACCACCACCGAACCCGCACCATGCACACCGCGACCGCGCCCGTCGTCGTGACGGTTCCCACCACGGCGACCGTCTCGCACCACCACCACCGCACTCCCTGCTTCCGACGGGATGGAAAAGGGGTTTCTGACAATTCGGTCAAAACGACCGGACCGGTTACGGCCGTCCGGCCCCTGTCGGCCGGTATGGAGTTCCTCGGTGCGGTCCGGGAGCGAGGCGTCGCCGCGGCTGCGCGCGCCCCCGACGCCGCGACGCTCGCCCGGGTCGGCCTCGGCCTGATGGTCCTGCTCGCCGGCATCCACAAGCTCCTCGCGCCGAGCGCGTGGGCCGTCTACGTGGTCGACTGGCTGGCACCGTTCCTCGTCGTCTCGCCGGTCGAGTTCATGCTCCTCAACGGCTGGCTCGAACTCGCCTTCGGCCTCGCCATCCTCGTCGACCGCTACACCGCGTTCGCGGCGGCCGTCGCGGCGGTCTCGCTCACCGCGACCGTCGGCTATCTCGGCATCGTCTGGGCCGCGGCGGGTCGGTTCGGGGACGTGCTGGCTCGGGACGTGGGGCTGGCGGCGCTGGCGTGGGCGGTGCTGGTGGAGGCGCTCCGGGAACCGAGCGGCTGACCGCACCCGCGTGAGAACACCTGGCGTGCTGTTCCCTGCATTCGGGCATAAGCCATGGGCCGGGGCCCATCCGATGACAACGGTCCCCACGGGTTTCCACCCTCGCGTCGGAAGCGATGGCTGGTCCCCATGGACGAAGACAGGTATCCGCCCGAGAGCGGTCGCCGGCGGTTCGTGAGGGGTGTCGTCGGTTCGAGTAGCCTCGCAGCGATGGGCACCGGAACGATGGGTGCGCTCAACATCGCCACCAACACCGGACCCTCGACCGGTGGACCGACTGACTACATCGGCATCGAGAACACCGACGGCCCGGCCCCCCGCGGGATGCCGATCGTCCCGCTCACGACCGACGACGAGGGGTATCTGAAGGGCGTCTGGCCGGAGACGACGGTCAGGGAGTATCCGGACGGGAGTACCGCCACCGTCACCGCCGAGGACATCGGCAACGTGACCTACAGCGGCCGCTGGTTCCAGTACTGTGGCATCCAGACCGCCGCCGGTCTGGAACCGGAGGCCGACCAGGACAACTTCCTCCGGTCGAGCCCGGGCCTGTTCGACTGGCAGGCGGACATCGAGCCCGGGACGAAGCTCACCCTGGAGCATCTCGACGATTACGAGGAGTGGCAGGGACCCGTCGGGTCAGCCGGCGCCGGGAAGGCCGCGCAGGCGACCTGGCGCTCCGAGGCTGGCGAGGGGGAGGAGGTGAAGCAGCTCCCCGTCCAGGTCCTCCGGTCGCCCGCGGTCTCGGACCTCCCCGACGGACACGAACACGGTGCCTTCCTCGAGGCGGCCACGGAAGCGGACTGCATCGCCTGGCTGGACAAGTGCACGCACTTCTGCTGTACGCCCGGGTTCAACAGCTTCCCCGATGCCCCGAAGTTCGGCGCGGCAGATGCCGTCTACTGCCAGTGCCACCAGTCGGTGTACGATCCGCTCTCGCCCGTGGCGTTGTCGTTCAACGCCTTCCCACGGCCGGACTGAGCGCGGGACGGCAGCTCCTCGTGCCCGGTACGGCCGCGTTCAGTACGAGCGCGGCATCCCCAGTTCGTGCTCGCCGAGGTAGTTGAGGATCATCTCGTTGGAGACGGGTGCGGTCTTCGTCAGCCGCAGGTTCCGCCAGATGTCGAACACCTCGTACTCGGGGGTGAAGCCGTTGCCGCCGTGGGTCTGGATGGCGCGGTCGGCGGCCTCGAGGCCGAACTCGCTGGTCAGGAGGCTCGCGGAGTTGGCCTCCGTGCCGCAGTCCTCGTCCTCGTCCCACAGCTTCGCGGCCTTGTAGGTCACCTCGCGAGCAGCCGTCAGCTTGGCGTACGACTCGGCGATGGGGTGCTGGATGGCCTGGTGGGAGCCGATGGGGGCACCGAAGACGTTCCGGTCGTTTGCGTAGTCGACCGCGAGGTCGACCGCGCGCAGGCCGCCGCCGAGCGCCGAGGCGGCGCCCGCGATGCGCTCGGTGTTGAGCGTGTCCCACAGCAGGTAGAGCCCGCCGTCGACCGTTCCGAGGACATCGTCCTCGGTCACGCGCAGCCCGTCGATGTCGACCTGGTACTGCTTCTCGAACCAGGGGAGCTCGACCTCGACGTGGGTGAGGTCGATGGCGTCCCGCTCGGCGGGGTCCTCGACGAGGAACAGGGTGACGCCACCCGTCGGGTTCGACTTGTCGAACTCCGCGGTCCGAGAGACCAGCAGCATCGTGTCGGCGTTCTCGACACCGGAGATGAACATCTTCTGTCCGCTGACCGCCCACTCACCGTCGCCCACCTCCTCGGCCATCGTGTCGATGTTGAGCGTGTTCGTCCCGGCGGCAGCCTCGGTCAGGCCCATGCAGAACGTCACGTCGCCGTTCGCGATGCGCGGAAGGTACTCCTGTTTCTGTTCCTCGGTGCCGTGGCGCTGGATACCGATGCCGCCGAACACCGGCGTGAGGACGAAGACGATGCCACCCATCGTCCCGGCCCGCGACAGCTCCTCGATGACGATGGTCATCTCCAGCATCCCGAGGCCCTCGCCGCCGTACTCCTCGGGGATGGCGACGCCGAGCCAGCCGGCGTCGGCGAGCGCGTCCCAGTACTCCTGTGGGAACCGGTACTCCTCGACGCACTCGCGCCAGTACTCGCGCGGGAAGTCCGCCGCGAGGTCCTGTACCGAGTCACGGATCATGTCGTGCAGGTCCGCTTCACCTGTTGCCATGTCCCGTGAGAACGAGCAGCACAACTTAGCGGTTGCCCCCGGCAGGATGAGGGTCTTTATGGCCCGATGGGACTACCCGATGGTGGCCCGGCCGACGAGCGACGCCACCTCGAGTTCGAAGATCCGGATCTCGACCGCCGAGACCGACTCGTCGAATATCCGGACGGGGCCGAACCAGTCGTTGACCGTCGCGGCGTCGATGCCGTGCTCGTCGGGGTCGACCTCGTGGAGGTCGCCCCGGGCGAGGATGCTCCAGGACTCGTAGTCCCCACCGTGGCCGTAGACGAGGAACTCGGGGCGCTCGGTCGCCGCGAGGAACTCGAGCTTGTCGCTCTCCCCGTCGTCGGTCAGCCGGACGTAGAACTGGTCGCCGTCGTAGTGGTAGTCGACGGGGACCGCGTAGGCGTCGCCGCCGTCGGCGAGCGAGAGGACGCCGACGTGGTGGGTCGAGAGCAACTCCTCGACGTCCTCGTCGCGGAGCCCTCGCGTCGTGGCGTACTGGATGTTCTCCATGTCCATACGCGAGAGGACACACCACCGCGGCTTCAACACTCCCGCTGTTCTCGGGGAGTGAGAGCCATGGCGGGGCCCACTGAGTGCTCGGCGCTTCGACCCAGGTCCACGATCAGCGGATGCGCGGCTGGCCGGGTGATGGACCGCGATGAATGGTCGGACTCCCGAGGTTGCCTGGGGGTTCCAGCACGGGTGAGGCCTGCTCGCCTTCTCCACCCCGCGACCCCACGGGCGACAGGTGTCCCCGATACCGATGCTCGCTTCCGCGCCTGACGGGGTTCTCGGGGTTAACCGGGCTCGTACCTCCCTGCAGAGGCCGGTGCCCGGACCGCTGCCCTCGTGGGACGAGGCTTCTACGTTGGCTCGCAGGGCCCGCACTGGTTCTCCCAGACGCGCCCGGTGTTCGGTCCCAACATGAAGACCGTTGGAGGCGATGGAGCAGTGGCCTAACTGCCCGACCTAGTCCGATTTGAAGGTATACCGTTCCGGCTTAAGGGCCTTTCGGGAAGTCGCCGCGAACGAGCTGTCGTGCCCCGCGCCGAACCACTGCACGGCGGTGGGTTCAGAGTAGCCCCAGCGTCCGGGCGTACCAGGCGGCGCTCCCCGCGGGCACGATGGAGACGGCGGCGAGCACCCACCGCTGGTAGGTGAGTGACGCGGCGTTGCCGCCGATGACATCGACCCGAGCGGTGAGGGCGAAGGAGA
This sequence comes from Haloglomus halophilum, assembly GCF_024298885.1. Taxonomy (GTDB): domain Archaea; phylum Halobacteriota; class Halobacteria; order Halobacteriales; family Haloarculaceae; genus Haloglomus; species Haloglomus halophilum. Next base: position 2,911,437 of record NZ_CP101166.1, on the reverse strand, counting down.
CATCGATGACGAGGATGAACAGGCCGAACACGAGCGCGGCGCCCGCCACCAGCGCCGGGTCCGAGCGCTCCTCGCGCCCCGCCGCGAAGACGATGATACTCACGAACGCGAGCAGGCCAGCGGCCAGCGGCGTCACGGCGCCCGACCCGTAGTACGTCGACACCGACGACGCCGTCTCCTGCAGGTACGGCCACACCAGCGCCGCCAGCACGAGCAGACAGCCAACGATGCCCAGCGTCGGGGCCGCCTTCGTCCGGTCCATGTCGGGCGGTGCGGGCGTCCGCGTCTTAACGACGGCGTCTCGGGGTGCGCGGGCGGGCTGTGGAGCCGTCGCGCTCGGCCCCCCGAGGCACAACGGATAGGGTCCCCCGGACGGAAGGGCTGGTATGGCCCTCGGAGGCGCGACGAAGAAGCTCCAGCAGATCGTCGACATGGCGGAGGAGACGTACAAGCGACTGAACGAACTGCGCGACCAGGTCCAGCAGATGCGCGAGACGGTCATCGACACCAACCGACGGGTCCGCCGGCTGGAGCGGGAACTCGACGACCAGGGGGCGCTCGTCGAGGCGCTCGCCCGCGACGCCGACGTGGACGTCGAGCAGGTGCTCGCGGAGGCGGCTATCGAGGAGGCCGAACCCGGCGAGCCGGACCCGGCACCCGACGCGCGCGCCGACGCGGGGGAGGATGGGTCCGGAGCCGACGAGGGGGTCGCCGACGCCGAAGGGACCGGGTCGTAGAGCGCCTGTGGGGGCGCTCCCCCCGGTGTGGACGGGAGCCTGATGGGACCAGCTAGCCCAGAAGCCGCTGGTGGACGACCTTGATGCAGCGGTCCTGGACGAACTTCCGGCCCGACTCCTCGACACGCGCGCCGGCGTCGTCGTCGCGGATGTTCAGCTGGAGCCACACCGCGGCCACGTCGTCGCGCGCGAGTACCTCGTCGACGATGCCGGCGACCTCCTCGCTTGGCCGGAACACGTCGACCACGTCGACCTCCTCCTCGACCTCCGAGAGCGAGTCGTAGGCGGGCCGGCCCTGTATCTCGTCGGCGGTCGGGTTGACCGGAATCACGTCGTAGCCGTGTTCGACGAGATAGCGCGGGACGCCGTGTGCGGCCTTCCCGGGCGAGTCGGACATTCCGACCACGGCGATGGTATCCATCTCGAGTATCTCGCGCAGTGCCGCATCGGAGTTGACTGGCATGTGTAGAACAACTCCCGGACGAGGGTAAAGGTTGGCGCGGCGGTGCGTCACGGGAGCCGACGCCGTCGAGGTGCGGAATCGTCAGAACCGGAGATTCCGCCGCATTCATGGGCAGTCCACGGCCGTTCGCCGGCCGGGAGCGGTGGCAGTGTACCTCGCAGTTTTTATCATCCACGCCGGGCGGAGGTAGTGTAGATGACACGGCCGGGCGCGATAGGAGTCGTCGTATTCCTCGTGGTCGCCAGCGTCGCGCCCGCGCTGGCGCTGCCCGCCACGGCTGGCGGCGCCAGCGCGCCGGGCGGCCCCGCGGTCGCACAGGTCGGGAACCAGGACGTCGACTCCACCGAGTTCCGTATCAGGGTCTACGAGAACACCTCGGCACGGTGGACGTTCGTCTACAAGGTGAACCTGAACAACGAGTCCGAGCGCGAGGACTTCCGGGCGTACGCCGACCGGTTCAACTCCCAGGAGACGGAGCTCTACACGAACTTCAAGGAGCGCGCACGGAGCGTCACCGCGCAGGGGACCAACGCCACGGGCCGGCAGATGAACGCCTCCGGTTTCTCGAAGGACGCGCAGGTCGTCGCGCTGACGGACAACCAGGGCATCGTCCGGATGAGCTTCCGCTGGTCGAACTTCGCGACACGCGTCGACGGGACGGTCGAGATAGGTGACGTGTTCACGGGCGGCTTCTACATCGGCCCGGGCCAGCGGCTCGTCGTACAGCACGGGCCGAACCTCCGGTTCCAGTCAGCCGCGCCGCAGCCGATTCTCGACGAGGACTCGCTGGCCGCGAGCGACACGCTGACCTGGGTCGGCGAACGCTCGTTCGTCGACGAACGGCCGCAGGTCCGGCTCGTCTCCCCGTCCAGCCCCACGCCGACAGATGGACCCGGCGACCCCACGGAGTCGACGACCCCCACCAACGGCTCAACGGGCTTCCTCCCGATCCTCGGGCTCGGCGTGGTCCTGCTGCTCGGCCTCGGAGCCGCGCTGGCCTACGGCGCGGGCGCGCTCCCGGGCCGCGACGACGATGGGGGCGCGGCGGCAGACGACGCGAGCGGCTCCGGCGGTTCGGGTGGCGGCGCCGCGGCCGAGGCGGGCGACGCGGGAGCGGCGGGCGCAGGAGCCGCGGGCGCGGCCGGCCAGTCCCCCGAGCCGGCCGTCTCCGACGAGGAACTGCTCGAGGACGACGAGCGCGTCATGCGCCTGCTCGAGGAGAACGGCGGTCGGATGAAGCAGGTCAACATCGTCGAGGAGACCGGCTGGTCGAAGTCGAAGGTCTCGATGCTCCTCTCGGACATGGAGGACGAAGAGCAGATATCGAAGCTCCGCGTCGGCCGCGAGAACATCATCTCGAAGAAGGGGATGGAGCCGGACGCCGCCGGGTCGCCGTTCGACGACGAGGAGTGAACCGGCGACAGGCGAGCAGGGGCGGTCACCGCCGCCCGATACTCGTCGCGAACAGTTCCCCGCCGTCCGGGGCGTGGACCTCGACGGTCACCTCCTGCCCGAGTGTCCGCGCCGCTTCGAGCGAGGGCGGGTCGGCGGTGGCGCGGAGGGTACCGTCGGTCGCGACCCAGAGGTAGCGCCGGTCGTCGCCGAACGGCTCGTCGAGTGTCGTCTCGTACAGCGTGCCGTTGGAGATGACCGTCACGATGGCGCCCTCGGGGACGGCGTCCCCGTACAGGTGGACCAGTTCGATGCTGGACTCGTTGAACCCGAACACGTCGAGTTCGAGCTGGAGCGATGCGCTCGGCGGGACAGCGTCGACCCACGCCGGTCGCTCGGGAGCGGCGGCGCCGAGCTGGACCACCTCGTAGGTGGTGTGGTAGGTCTGGCCCTCGCCGTAGTCCACGCGGACGTCGGCGCTCCGGATGATGCCGTTCTCGTCCACGACGAGCGTGGAGACGGTGTCGGTCACGCCGTCGTTGCCGACGCGGTCGATGGTCGCCGTCAGCGTGATGTAGTCGAGCCCGTCACCGCTCTCGACGCTCGTCACCTCGTGGTCGGTACCGGCGAACTGGATGTCGCGCTGGAGGCTGCCGAACCAGACGAAGTACTCCGCGGGGTAGAGTCGCTTCTGCAGGTCGTATGTCGTCGACCCGCTCTCGATGTGGCGGTTGTACTGGTGGGTGGTGTTCACCCAGACGCTGTTGACGATGACGCTCTCGTTGCCCTCGAAGTCGAACCCGGAGGAGGTCCCGTTCAGGTACGCGACCTCACCACCGGGTCCGGCGGTCAGGGTGAGGTTCAGCCGGTTGCTCGGCTCCCCGTTGTAGGTACTGGTCACGGTCTGGTTCACGACGAACCCGTCGGCCAGGAGGCCGCGCTGATGGGCGTCGATGAGCGTGACTGGGTTCTCGATCCGCTCACTGGTGACGCCCGGGGCGAGCTCCTCGGCGCCCCCCGGCGTGGGCGTCGGGGTGGCCGTGGGCGTGTCAGTCGGGGTGGGCGTCGGGGTCCCTGCGGGGCCGCCGGTGAGTGAGGAACAGCCGGCGAGCAGGACGAGCAGCGCGACGAGGCTCACGATGGCGCGGTTCATGCTGGTGGTACGTCACCAGCTGGCGTAGATTGGCGGGTTGATTCTCAGCGAATGGGACAGATATATGCGAGGTACTGTCTCTCTACGTGATAGTGATGATTTATTCATGCCAAAGTCACACAATATCCATTTTATATGGGTTGTATGGGGAACTGAAGAAAAATTCTCGCGGGGCGCCCGGACTGACCCGTGGATGCTGGTGTCGTCGAAATCGCAGCGGGCCCATCGCCCCGGCAACGTATTTCACTGTGGCCCACGTCGTTCGACGTGGCGTGGAACAGCGCCAGTACCATGACCTACACACTCGAGATCAGCGACGAACTGAAAGAGCGGATGGAGCGGCATCTGGAGGAAGACGAGACGATGGAGGAGTTCGTCGAGGAACTCGTCGCGGTGTACGAGACGGAGGGGTCCTTCCTGCGGGAGGGCTACTCGGAGTAACTCCGCACCGACATCGCTGGCCGGGCAACAGCGGTCTAACAGTTCACTCCTCGGTCCCGTAGTCGCCGCCGTACCGCATGAAGAAGTAGGCCAGCCCCAGCACCGAGAGGCCGGCCACCAGCGTGCCGACGACGAGCGACCGTGCGCTGTCCGGTACCTGCGGGACGAGGCCGCCACCGCCACTGGTGGGCGTGCTGCCGCCGGTGCCGACGTTGACCGTGCCGAGCATCCCGGCACCCTCGTGGGGATGCAGAAGTACTCGTAGGTGCCCTCGACCTCGAAGGTGTGTTCGTAGGTTCCGCCGCCGCCGACCTCACCATCGGGGTAGGCGTCGCGCGCGGCCTGCTCGCTGTCGAACCCGCCGCTGGCGAAGAACTCGGCCTCCTCTGGGATGTCGTCCTCGTACGCGGTGACGCTGTGCCCGATGGAGCCGACGTTCTCCCAGACGACGGTGTCGCCGGGTTCGATGGTTATCTCGTCCGGGTCGAACACGAGCCCATCGGTCATGTCGACCGTGTGGGTGGTGCCGTCCTGCGCGGCGGCGGCGCCAGTCGCGCCGGCGAGCGCACCGGCACCGGCTGCCGTTCGGAGGAACGTTCGACGCGAGACGGCGACTGACTCTGCGGACATACACGAAGGTAGGCGGCTCTGGGGTATGAGGACTTCTGCAGTTCCTTACAGGTGACATCCGGGGAAAGGTTCAAACCTACCCCCCGGAACGGTTCTCAACAGCGGGGAACGGTCGTCGCTTCTAATCCACTCCGGGTCCCATGGTCGGGCGAGCACATGTTCGACAGCATCCCCCTACCGCCACTCGGCCGCCGAGCCGGGGCGGGAACGGACCGATGACGCGACACGTCCTGGTCCCCACCGACGGGTCGCCGCTGGCGCGCCAGGCGCTCCGGCACACCCTGCGGGAGTTCCCGGACGCGGACATCACCGTCCTGCACGTGGTCGACCTGTTCGAGCCGACCTACGGCGAGCATCAGGGGTTCGAGCCGACCTACGAGCACATGATGGGCACGGCGGAGTGGTACGAGGCCACCGAGCGGGTGACCGACGCCATCCTCGGCACGGCGCGCGACCTCGCCGCGGACTACGACCGCGAGGTGACGACCGACTCCGACATCGGTGACGTCGACCGGGTGGTGTTGAGCTACGCCGAGGAGGAGGACGTGGACCACATCGTGCTGGGCGCCCACGGCCGAGAGGGAGCGGACAGGCCGTTCTTCGGCAGTGTCGCCGACACCGTCGCCCGGCGCGCGTCGGTCCCGGTGACGCTGATCCGGTGAGCGTACGCGCCCCGTGGACGCCCCCGGCCGTCACCGCGCGACGGTGACCGGGACGGGCGACCGGCGGACGACCGTCTCCGCGACGCTGCCGAGCAGGACGCGCTGGACCCCGGTCCGACCGCGACTCCCGACGACGACGCGGTCGACCTCGTCGAGCGCGGCGTACTCGAGGATTGTCCGGGCGGGGTCGCCGAACGCGACCTCCGTCTCGACGGTGACCCCACGCGACTCGGCGAGGGCCGTCGCCTCCTCCAGGATGCGCTCGGCGGCGTCCTGTGCGGCGTCCATCGCGTCATCGAGCCCCCGGTGGCCGTGGACAGCGAGCGCGCGTGGCGGGTCGACGACGTGCAACACCAGCAGCTCGTCGGGAGCCCCCGCGAGGGCGAGTTCGAGCGCCGCCCGCGCCGGGTCCGAGTCGTCGATGGGGACGAGCACGACCATGGCTGAGGCTCCACGTCGAGGGTGAAGAATCGGGGGGTCGGTTCCGGGATTCCGGGAGCGGGGCCGTCTGGCACGGGACGGCACCCACGAACCGGACTGGAACCGGGGAATGACAGGTGGGGGAGCCGGGGGGTGGCGACCGGGGGCGGCCGCCGGGACTACGGGAGCAGGCTCAGACCAGCAGCTGGATGTCGGCCTCGACCATCTCCTGGAAGGCGCTCGCGGCGCCGACGCCGGTCTCGACCTCGTCGAAGAAGTCGTCCTCGTCGTAGCCCATCAGGTCGATGGTCATCTGGCAGGCCTGGAACTCCACGCCCTGGTCGATGGACGTCTCGATGAGCTCGCGGACGGTGGCGACCTCGTTGTCGGCGATCTGCTTCTCCATCATCCGGGTCGTGACCCGGTCCATCCCCGGCAGCGCGCCGACCACGTTGGGGACGGGCATATTGGGGTTGCCGACGGAGCTGAGCTTCAGGTCGTCGGCCTTCTCTTCGTGGAGGATCTCGAGCCCCCAGAAGGTGTGGAATACGGTCACGTCGTAGCCGAAGGCGGCCGCCGTGCTCGCGAGGATGAGCGGCGGGTAGGCCATGTCGAGGGTCCCCTTCGTCGCGATGATGACCATCTTCTGGGGGTCGTCGTCGACGTCGCTCCGTACGGCCGCGAGTTCGTCCTCCAGTTCGTCGATGCGGGACTGGAGTGCCTCGAACTCCTCGGCCGAGGGCGGCCCGTCGGGGGTGGGCTGGGTGTCAGTGCTCATCGTTACTCGGTCTTGCGGATGTAGTGCTTGTAGACGGCCTCGCCGTCCTCGGTGTCCTCCTGCTGGTCGACGAGCTCGGCGTCGTCGGTGGAGTCGGCCCAGCCCTTGATGTCGCTCATGCTCCCGGAGTCGGTCGCGACCACCTCCAGCGTCCCGCCGGGGGCGAGCCCGTCGAAGGCTCCCTTGGTCTTGACGACCGGCATCGGGCAGTTCTGTCCCTTCACGTCGAGCGTCTCGGTAGGTGTTTCCGTACTCATGTTTCGGATGTCCTCTATTGGGACTATCGCACAATATTGGCTTGCCCGTGATAAGGATATCGATTATTGCCCAAAATGAGCATAACTGTGGCAACGAGTGCGCACGCCTGAAACAACTGTTGTGGAGGCAGATACCCAACAATATGGTCTTTATGGGAGTTCTGAGGGTTATGGCGACGGACCGTGAGCTCGAGACCGACTGTCGCGACCATTCTGCGCGCGAGTGGTATTGCGTTAGATTGGAAATACTATGCAAAATCTTAAGTCGGTCACTCCAGTACGAGGGAATGCACACATGAATCCGGAAGAGTTGGGCGTCGAGATGCCCGACGTGACTGTCGAATCGACCAGTCCCGAGCAGCTCAAGGCCCGTATCGACGACGGGGAGGAGGTCACGCTCCTGGACGCCCGGATGTCGAGCGACTACGAGGAGTGGGCCATCGAGGGCGAGAACGTCGAGGCCATCAACGTTCCCTACTTCCAGTTCCTCGACGAGGAGATCGACGACGAGGTCCTCGAGCAGCTGCCCGAGGACGAGCACATGACCGTCCTCTGCGCGAAGGGTGGCTCCAGCGAGTACGTCGCCGCCGAGCTGCAGGTGCGTGGCTACGACGTCGACCACCTCGAGGACGGGATGAACGGCTGGGCCTCCATCTACGAGGCCGAGGAGGTCACCGACTACGACGGCGCCGGCACGGTCGTCCAGTACCAGCGCCCCTCCAGCGGGTGCCTCGGCTACATGGTCTACGATGGTGACGAGGCCGCTGTCATCGACCCGCTCCGCGCGTTCACGGACCGCTACCTCGAGGACGCCGACGAACTCGGCGTCGAGCTGACGTACGCCATCGACACCCACATCCACGCCGACCACATCTCCGGCGTGCGCGCCCTCGCCGAGGAGGGCGTCGAGGGGGTCGTCCCCGCGGCCGCCGCCGACCGCGGCGTCACCTACACCGACCAGGTGACCCTCGCCGAGGACGGCGACGAGTTCGCCGTCGGTGACGCGACCATCGAGACCGTCTTCACGCCCGGGCACACGACCGGAATGACCAGCTACCTCGTCGACGACAGCGTGCTGGCGACGGGTGACGGCCTCTTCATCGAGAGCGTCGCCCGCCCGGACCTCGAGGAGGGCGACGACGGCGCGCCCGACGCGGCCCGGATGCTCTACGAGAGCCTGCAGGAGCGCGTCCTCACGCTCGACGACGACGTGCTGGTCGGCGGCGCCCACTTCAGTGACGCCGCCGAGCCCGCCGAGGACGGCACCTACACGGCCCCCATCGGCGACCTCGTCGACCGGATGGACGCGCTGTCGATGGACGAGGACGACTTCGTCGACCTGGTCCTGGCGGACATGCCGCCCCGCCCGGCCAACTACGAGGACATCATCGCCACGAACCTCGGCCAGCAGGAGGCCGACGACGAGGAGGCGTTCACCCTCGAACTCGGCCCGAACAACTGCGCAGCCAGCCAGGATGCGCTCACCAGTGACTGAGGCGAGATAGATGCTCAGTGGACTACTCGGGCTGGAGGCGTTCTTCCCCAACGGCGTCAGTCACTACGCCATCGGCGGCCTGCTCGTCGGACTCGGGACGGCCGTCATCTACTACGGGACCGGGATTCCCGCCGGCGCGAGTACGTTCCTGGAGTCGACCCTGTCGTACGTCTCCGACCGGGACCGGTTCCAGCAGTACCGCGCCTCGCGTGACTGGCGTGTCGTCTTCACCGTCGGCATCGTCCTCGGGGCGGCCGTCTACGCCGTCGTCTTCCAGGGCGGCGCGTGGACGACCGAGGTCGCCCCGTGGCGGCTGTTCGTCGGCGGGACGCTCGTCGGCGTCGGCACCCGCGTCGGGAAGGGCTGTACCTCCGGCCACGGCATCTGTGGCGTCGGCTCGGTCTCCCGGACGTCCATCGTCGGCGTGGCGACGTTCATGCTCGTCGCGATAGTGGTCGCGAACATCGTCGCCGCACTGGGGGTGACACCGTGAGCGCGAACACGGGCCGGCATCCGCTGTTCCTGCCGGTCATCCTCGTCGGCGGCCTGATCTTCGGCTTCGGGCTCGGCTTCAGCCAGATGGCCCGTCCGGAGGTCGTGCTCGACTTCCTCACCTTCGAGGACCTCGGGCTCCTGTTCGTGATGGGCGGCGGCTCCGTGGTCGCCGGTCTCGCGTTCTGGGTCGTCCCGCGCTTGCGCGACGGGGCCCCCCTCACCGGCCGCTCGTACCGGCGGCGGCTGAAGTCGTTCGACCGGCGCGTCCTCGTCGGTGGGAGCATCTTCGGCGTCGGCTGGGGCCTCGCCGGTATCTGTCCCGGCGCGGCCTACGCCAGCCTCGGGGTGGGCAACTGGCCCATCCTCTACGCCATCGCCGGGATGTTCCTCGGCGCGTACGCGCAGGGGGTCTGGCGCAGCCACCGCGCCGACGATTCTGCCAGCCCCACACCGAGCGACGACTGACGCGGCCCCCGATTCTCCCTCATCCGAACGGACCGAGAATCACCCCGTACAGCAAGGGTGCTCCAGTTCCAACCGTCGGCAATGACATCCCCCGTGTCCCCATCGCCGACTGCATACCTCTCCGGCGAACGCGTCGTCGATATCGCGGGTGACCTGCTCGGGGTCGACTCCCAGAACCCGCCGGGGGACACCCGCGAACTCGCCGCGCTCGTCGAATCGTTCCTGGACGACCTCGGTATCGTGACCGAGCGTGTCGCGGTGGACCCGGCGAAGCCGAACCTGCTCGCCACCATCCCCGGCGAGCGCGACCGGACGCTCCTGTTCAACGGCCACCTCGACACGGTCCCGTTCGATGTCGACGAGTGGACCCACGACCCGCTCGGCGAGCGCGACGGCGACCGGCTCTACGGCCGCGGCGCGACCGACATGAAGGGGCCGTTCGCGGCCATGCTGCACGCCGCAGAAGCGTTCGTCGAGACCGACACGACGCCCCCCGTCGACCTCGCGTTCGCGTTCGTGAGCGACGAGGAGACCGGCGGGGGCGCCGGAGTCAGCGCACTGCTGGAACGTGACGCCGTCGATGCCGACACCTGCGTCATCGGCGAGACGACCTGTGCCGGCGGGAACCACTCCGTGACCGTCGCCGACCGCGGGAGCATCTGGCTCACGCTCCGGGCGAGTGGCGAGGCCGCCCACGGCTCCCGGCCGATGCTCGGGGCGAACGCCATCGACCGGCTCTGGGCCGCGATTACGGCCATCCGGAGCCGCCTCCCGGCCCGTGACCTCGACCTGCCGGCCGCGATGGACGCCATCGTCGAGGAGTCGGTGGCCTACTACGAGCCGACGATGGGCGCAGAGACGGCCCGGACGCTGTTCGAACATCCGACGGTCAACCTCGGCACCATCGCGGGCGGCGAGAGCATCAACACGGTCCCCGGCTCCGCGAGCGCCGAACTCGACATCCGTCTTGCCGCCGGCGTCGAGACGCCCGCGGTGCTGGCCGATATCCGTGACTGCCTGGACGACTACCCGCACGTGACCGTCTCGGACACGAGCTGGTCGGTCGGCACCTACGAGCCGCCGGACAGCCCGCTGGTCGAGGCGGTCGCCTCGCTCGCCGCGGACGTGACCGACGAGCGCGTCTACCGCCGGAGTGCCACCGGCGGCGGCGACGCCAAGAAGTTCCGCAACGCCGGCATCCCGACCGTCGAGTTCGCGCTCGGGACCGACACCGTCCACGCCGTCGACGAGTACACCACCGTCGACGCGCTCGCCGGGACCGCCGAGGTCTACACCCGACTGCCGGCAGCCTACGCCGAAGCGGTCGACTGAACGGTACCCCTTTCCCCACCATCTTGGAATTACCACGCAATACTATACCCAGTGGGGACCGAGATGAGACCAGACCCATGAGCGAGACACAGGCGGAGAAGACGGTCGATGCGCGCGGGGCGGCCTGCCCCGGACCCCTGATGGACCTCGTCGGTGCCATCCGCGAGGTCGACTCCGGCAGCGTGGTCGCACTGCTGAGCGACAACGACCAGTCGCTGGTCGACGTGCCGGAGTGGGCCGACGAATCCGGGAACGAGGTCGTCGCGACGGAAGAGGAGGACGACTACTACCGTATCCTCGTGAGGAAAGCATGACACAGGAGGTCGTCATCGTCGGCGGCGGGACGGGTGGGTCCGTCCTCGCCAACGACCTCGCCGACCGGTTCGCGTCGGAGATCGACGCGGGTGACGTGCGCGTCACCCTCGTCAACGACAGCGAGGACCACGTCTACAAACCCGTCTGGCTGTACGTCCCGTTCGGCAAGCGCGAGCCGTCGGACGGCCGGCGGCCGCTCCGCGACCTCGTCGACAGCCGCGTCGACGTCGTGGTCGACCGCGTCACGGACATCGACACGGACGCCCAGCGCCTGACCTACCGCGACGGTGGCGGGCCGGGCCGGTACGACAAACTGGTGCTCGCCACGGGGTCGACGCTGGCGCCCGACGAGATTCCCGGCCTCGCCGAGGGCGGGCACAACTACTACACCGAGGAGGGCGCGCTGGCGCTGCAGGACGAACTGCTCTCGTTCACCGAGGGCCACCTCGTCCTGAGCGTCATCGGGTCGCCCCACATGTGTCCCGCGGCGCCGCTGGAGTTCGTCTTCATGGCGGACGACTGGTTCCGCAAGCGCGGGCTCCGCGAGGACATCGATATCACGTACACCTACCCCATCCAGCGGGTCCACGGCAACCCCCACATCGCGGAGTGGGCGGCACCGCTGATGGAGGAGCGTGACATCAACGTGGAGACGTTCTTCAACGCCGAGGAGATCGACGCCGAGAACGGCGTGATGACCTCGATGGAGGGCGGGGAACTCGACTACGACCTGCTCGTTGCCATCCCGCCCCACCGCGGCATCGACCTCGTCGAGGAGGCCGGTCTGGGCGACCGCGGCTGGGTCGAGGTCGACAAGGGAACGCTCGAGGCCGTCCACGCCGACAACGTCTACGCCCTCGGTGACACCGCCGACACGGGCGTCCCGAAGGCCGGTAGTGTCGCGCACTACCAGGCCGGCGTCGTCGCCCAGCGCATCGCCAGCGAGCTCCGGGACCGCCCGGCGACGGAGGTCTACCACGGCAAGACGGTCTGCTTCATCGAGACCGGGATGGACGCGGCCTCGTACGTCGAGTTCGACTACGAGACTCCGCCGTCGCCGCCGAGTCCTTCGAAGAAGCTCCACTGGGCGAAACTCGCGTACAACGAGTCCTACTGGCTGACCGCACGGGGGCTGCTCTAACCATGGCCGACGACGAGACACCCCGGACAGAGACGGACGGCTCCGGCGAGGCGGCCGAGAGCGAGGCGGTCGAGGAAGCGGCCGAGGAGACACCGGAAGGAGCGGAGGAGCTGACGGGCCGCGAGCAGCTCGAGGCGGCCATCGAGGAGAACCCCGAGGCCGTCGCCGAGTTCGTCGACCGGCTCGACGCCGTCAACGAACTGCTGGACGTGCTGGCACTGGGTGAGGAGGCGATGACCGACGAGATGGTCGTCGAGCTGGCCGACACTGGGTCGACGCTGGCCGAGTCCGCCGACGGGCTCGCCACCGAGGAGACCGTGCGGCTCGCCGAGGGCGTCGGTGCGAACGGGGACGAGCTGGCCGACGCGATGGAGACGCTGGTCGAACTCCAGCGGAGCGGGGCGCTCGACGAGCTGGCCGAGCTGGCGGACGTCCTCTCGCTCGCGACCGACGCGATGACCGACGAGATGGTCGTCTCGCTCGCCGGCACCGGGTCCAGCCTCGGTGAACTGGCCGACACCGCCGCCGAACCGGACACCCGGGACGGCCTCGCCCGGCTCCTGTCAGCGGTCGGGTCCGCCGAGCGGACCGAACCGGAGTCGCCCAGCACGCTCTCGCTCGTGAAGTCGCTCCGCGACGACGAGGTGAAGCAGGGGATGGGCTACGTCGTCGCCCTCGCGAAGGCCATCGGCTCGGGTGCCGGCGACCCCGGGGAGGGAGTCTGACCCCGGGCGGAACCGTCTCGACGCCACAATATATTTGTATGTATTGGGAACTACCAACAATACTATGAACGCGCGCCGCCACGTTACACGTATGCGCGCCGTGTACGCCACCGACCTGTCCGACGCCATCGAGACCGCCATGGGCTCCCGGATCTGCCTGGAGTGCCTGGAGCGGTACGGAATCACCGAGATCCACCTCATCAACGTGACCAGCCCGAACGTGACGACCGGGATGCCCGGGAGCGACTTCGGCAAGCGGGCCCGGAAGGGGCTCGACCGCCAGCGCGAACTGCTAGAGGCCGAGGGGTTCGACGTGGAGACCCACGTCGTCCGCGGGACGCCCCACCGGCGCATCAACGGGCTGGCCGAGCAGGTGAACGCCGACCTCATGATCGTGGGGTCACGCGGGAAGAGCCCGCTCCGTGAGCGGTTCATCGGCGGAACCGCCCGGAACGTCGCCCGGACCGCCGTGCGACCGCTGCTGGTCCAGCGCATCGTCGAGACCGACGAGGCGGGCCACGAGGTCGCCAACGAGCACCTGTTCCAGCGCGTGCTGTACGCGACGGATTTCTCCGAGAACGCCGAGCGCGCGTTCGAGCAGTTCCGTAACCTCAAGCGCGCCACGCAGGAGGCGACGCTGGTCCACGTGACCCCGCCGGAGCGCCGCTCGGAGCCGGAGGTCGTCGAGGACGCCGAGGAGCGCCTCGCCGAGCTGGCAGACCGGCTCGAGGGGATGGGCATCGAGACGCGGACGATGGTCCGGGCGGGCGAGGCCAGCGAGGAAATTCTCGCGGCCGAGGCCGAGGTGGACCCGACGAGTATCCTCATGGGTTCGCGCGGCCGGAGCCGCCTCCGCCGGCTCCTCCTGGGGAGCACCTCCGAACGCGTGACGGCACGGGCGAACTCCAACGTCCTGCTGGTCCCGCCGGTCGCCGTGCGCTGAACGGCGCTCGGGGCGACGACCTGTCGGGGAGCGGACGGCTATCACAACTCCCTTGCCCTCCCCCCGAGTGGAGTCGGGTATCAGGTGGTTCACGTGACCAAGAAGAGCGAGTACACGGGCGATTACCCCGACAAGACGCTGTATCTCCCCGGCCCGACCGAGGTCCGCGACGACGTCATCGAGGCGATGTGCGAACCGATGTTCGGCCACCGGATGGACCGGATGACGGACCTCTACACGACCATCGTCGAGGACACGAAGGAGTTCCTCGGCACCACGAACGACGTCATCGTCCTGACGGCGTCGGGCACGGAGTTCTGGGAGGCGACGACGATGAACCTCGTCGAGGACCGGATGCTGGTCCCGACCTCGGGGAGTTTCAGCGAGCGCCAGGCCAACGTCGCCGAGCGCCTCGGCAAGACGGTCGACCGCATCGAGTACGACTGGGGCACGGCGGTCAAGCCCGAGGACGTGCGCGACGCGCTGGAGGAAAGCGACGAGGGCTACGACGCCGTCGGGATGGTGATGAACGAAACCTCCACGGGCGTCCGCAACCCCGTCGAGGCGGTCGGTGACCTCCTCGGTGACTACCCGGACACCTACTTCGTGGTCGACGCCATCTCCTGCCTCGGTGGCGACTTCGTCGACGTAGAGGCCCACAACATCGACTGCATCTTCACGTCGACGCAGAAGGCGTTCGCCATGCCGCCCGGCCTCGCGGTCTGCACGGTCAGCGACGCCGCCCGCGAGCGCGAACTCGAGAAGGACTCGGCCTCGTGGTACGGCGGCTTCCAGCGCTGTCTGGACTACTACGACCGGAAGGGCCAGACCCACTCGACGCCCGCCATCCCGCTGATGCTGGCCTACCGCAAGCAGATGAAACACATGCTCGAGGAGGGCCACGAGGCGCGCGACCAGCGCCATCAGGAGATGGCCGAGTACACGCGCGACTGGGCCCATGAACACTTCGGGCTCTTCCCGGAGGAGGGGTACGAGTCACAGACCGTCACCTGCGTCGAGAACACGCAGGGCATCGACGTGGCCGCGACCATCGACCAGGTCAGCGAGGAGTACGACATGGTCTTCTCGAACGGCTACGGCGACATCGGCGAGCAGACGTTCCGTATCGGGCACATGGGCGAACACGACGTCGAGAGCATCAAGGCGCTCACCGACGCCATCGAGGACGTCGCCGGGCTGTAGTCGGTCCGTCCGGTGCCGTCGGCACCCCTGGGCGGGCCCGTGCGGACCCTGCTTTATCACTGTCCCGGCTGTAGTCGTGCCATGCTCTCTCGAATTCTGGTGCCGATGGACGACTCGGAGATGGCGCAGCGAGCGCTCGAGTACGCCCTCGAGAATCATCCGGACGCCGAAATCACCGTCCTGCACGTCGTCGGGGAACCGTCGTCGATGTGGGGGGCTGCGACGGGGCTCGCGCTCGAGGAGAACGTCGAGGAGGCCGCCGAGGAGCGCGCGGAGACGGTGTTCGACCGCGCCAGGGAGCTGGCTGCCGACCACGACATCGAGATAACCACCGAGGTCAAGCTGGGCGATCCGACCCGGGCGATTCTGAACCGGGTCGAGGACTTCGACGCGGTCGTGATCGGGACCCACGGCGGGTCGATGGCCGACCGCCTGTTCGTCGGTAACGTCGCGCAGAAGGTGTTCCGCCGGTCCCCTGTCCCCGTAATCGCCGCCCGCTAGGGGCGGCTGCTAGTGGTACGCCTTCTCGCCGGCCTCGATGGGCACCTCCAGCCAGTTCTCGCCCGGCGGCAGCGGGCACTCGTACCGGTCGGAGTAGGCACACGTCGGGTTGTACGCCTGGTTGAAGTCCAGGAGCCACCCGTCCGGCGAGCGGTGTTCGTCCGCCTCGAGGTCGATGTAGCGCCCGGCGCCGTAGGTCTCGTCGCCGCTCGTCGCGTCACGGAACGGGACCCAGAGCCGGTCCTCGTCGGGGTCGCTCTTGTAGGCCTGGACGACGACCTCCTCGCCGTCGATGTCGACGCGGAACTCACCCCAGCGGAGGTACTCCTGCTCGCCGTCGGTGCTGGTGGCGACCGTGACCCGCTCTTTCTCGTCGTGCTCGTGGAGCGGGACCCGGAACCGGTAGTCCTCGTCGGGCGGGTAGTGCGAGAGGCCGTCGAAGTCGGCCCGTTCGTGCGGGGTGAGCGGCGAGTGCTCGCTCTCTGCGAAGTACTCCTCCTTCCGCTGGCGCTGGGTCTGTAGCTGCTGCTTCCAGTTGGTGCTCATGTGGGAGTGTAGGGTCTCCACCGGAACAAGTCTTTTGCAGATTCTACAATACTGGGACTGTTGCCGTCTCGCTGTCTCACTGCCACGGACTCCTGCAGGTCACGGGCTGGAAGAAGCCCCGGACGCCGGGGTGGAAAACGGAGCGGTCGGAGTGCCTCCCCGTTGGAGGCCGGCTTCAGTCCGCGGTCTGTGCCGTGGTCGAGCTCTCGGCGGTCCGCAGCTCGCGGATGGAGCTGACGACTACCGCGCCGCTGACGAGCAGCGCCGCGCCGATGATGATGACCAGGGCCACGGTGTCGAGGACGGGCATCTCGATGATGCCACCGATCTTCCGGACGGCGACCGCGATGGCGCCGAGCAGCAGCATGACGCCGAAGTAGACCTTGATGTCGTCCTCGTCGACGAGGCTCGTGGCCGCGGCGCCGAGTCGGGCGCCGAAGGCGCTCCCCGCCAGCAGCGGGACGACGATGGCCAGGTCGACTGCGCCGTCCATCGCGTACAGGAAGCTGCCGATACCGCCCGAGAAGACGATCTCGAACAGGTCCGTCCCGACCGCGACCGGGACCGGGACGCCGATGAGGTAGAACAGCGCGGGCATGCGGATGAACCCGCCGCCGACGCCGAGTAGCCCCGACAGCAGCCCCGTAGCGAAGGCCACGCCGAGAATCATCCAGAGCGACACCCTGATGCCGCCCTTGAGCTTCATCATCGGCGGGATGCGGTAGGACTGGATCTTCTTCGCGATGTCGGGGATGTCGTCCGGGTCGATCTCCCCGTCGGCCTCGTCGTGGCTGACGCCGCTGTCGCCGTCACCCTTCATCGCGGTGTAGGTGACGAAGAGGCCGATGCCACCCAGCAGCGCGACGTACGCGACACTGACGAAGGTATCGGCCAATCCGATATCCTGGAGCCTGTGCAATCCGATCCGTCCGACCTCGATGCCCGCGGTCGTGCCGGCGATCATCAGGACGCCGAGCTTGTAGTCGACCTGGCCGAGGTCGCGGTGTTTCAGGGTCGCGATGACGGAGGTCCCGAAGACGAACGCGAGGCCGGACGCGACCGCCACGTCCGGCTTGTACCCCATCACCAGCAGTGCCGGGGTGACCAGGAAGGACCCGCCCATCCCGAAGAACCCGAACAGGAGGCCGATCAGGACGCCGAAGCTCGCGAACATCGCGAGCAGACTCGCGGCGATGCCGAACACCTCCATGTTCACTCACCCCGGAGTATCTTGGCGATGGTCGGGCCGAGCACGCTCTCCAGTGCACCGTACCCGACGTACAACACGAGTGCCTCGAGGAGTACCGCCCCGATGAGGATGGCGGCCCCCGTCGGCCCCGTCAAGTTCTCAATACCGAACATCGTTGCACACCTCGTACAGTCTTGTGTATTCCATGGGAATCTGCGCAGGCGAGGATAACCGATGTCCGGACTTAACGGTTTTGGGTACAGCACACAATACAAGGTCGGGATAGGCTACGCATGGTTGGACATAACTTATGGATAACTACGGCCCGAGAACGGCGTCTAAGAGTACCGAATGGATGTCTCCGGTGAGTTCTCGCGCGCGCTGCTCCTGCCCGAAGTCGGCAAAATATATCTCTGAGAATTCCCATCACCATACATGGCTGTCGAGAAGACGTGCCCCGACTGCGAGGTGTCGCTCGAACGGATGGAACTGCAGGGGACCGACCTGGCGGGTGAGCTCGCCATCGTCTCGACCTCGTCCTCCGAGGGTTTCCTCGGGAGCCTGCGCGCGGACGAGATACTCACGCCCGTCCCCTACGTCTGTCCGGAGTGTCGCCGGACGCTGTGCTACGCCGAGGACTAGCCCGGTGACCGTCGACGGGTGACTCGTATGCGTCGTTCGAATCTGGCTGTATTGGGAAATATCCACAATTTTATACTGCTCGAACCCCTCGTCTCGAACACGAATGCCCGACGCCATGACGGACTACCTCCAGCAGGACATGGAGTGCGAGGGGCTGCTGGAGTGCTTCCACGGCCTGAAAGGACTGGACCGCGAGGTGTTCGGCGTCCTGACCAACGCCGATGAGGCGCTCACGGTCGACGAGATCGCCGCGGCCGTCGAGCGCGAGCGCTCGACCGCCTACCGGTCGATCCAGCGCCTCCTCGATGCTGGTCTCATCCGGAAGGAGCAGATCAACTACGACCAGGGTGGATACTGTCACGTCTACCGGCCCGCTGGCGGGTCGGAGATGGCCGGGGAGATGCAGCGGCTGCTCAACGACTGGTACGCGAAGATGGGCCAGCTCATCCGCGAGTTCGAGGACAAGTACGAGGGCACGGAACCGGAGCCCCCTATCGAGCAGTAACGGTATCCGCGCGACTTCCTCTCGGCCTCGGCTCGGGACCGTCTCCGGTGTCTTGTTGCTTGTGCAAAAATCGCGCAAACATTTTAACCGCACAACACCAACTGTTCTCCGATACCGATGCCAGACCCGATGTCAGAGCAACTCCAGCAGGACATGGAGTGTGAGGGGCTGCTGGAGTGCTTCCACGGGCTCAAGCAGCTCGACAAGGACTGCTTCCAGGCCCTCGTCGACGCGGAGGAGGCGATGACGGTGGACGAACTCGCCGACGTGGTCGACCGCGAACACTCGACGGCCTACCGTGCGGTCCAGCGGCTCCTGAAGGCCGGCTTCGTCCAGAAGGAACAGATCAACTACGACCACGGCGGCTACTACCACGTCTACTACCCCACCGACGCCCAGCAGATGTCCGCCGACATGCAGCGGATGCTCAACGACTGGTACGCGAAGATGGGCCAGCTCATCCGCGAGTTCGAGGACAAGTACGAAGGTACCGGCAGCGTCGAACTCCCGAGCTGAGGCTGCGAACGTTGTTGCCAGCCGGAAGATGCGATTATATCAGCTGCAGGGGTCGAAGGGGCGGGTTAGTCTGGCTGCTGTTCGGATAAATATATTATCTGCGATTCAATCGACCTTTCCACTCAGTACGCGTGCAGCGGTGGCGACGGGGTCCCAGACCGGGCTGAACGGTGGCGCGTAGGCCAGGTCGAGGTTCTCGACGTCCTCGACGGTCATTCCCCCGTGCAGCGCGGTGGCGACGGTGTCGATGCGCTTCACACCCTCACGGCCGACGATACTGGCGCCGATGACCCGGCCGCTCTCCCGGTCGGCCATGAGCATCACGGTCAGTTCCTCCGCACCAGGGTAGTAGTGGGCCCGCGAGGAGGCCTGTATCTCCACGGAGACCGGGTCGAAGCCCGCGTCGCGGGCCTGCTCCTCGTCGGTGAGGCCCGTCCGGGCCGCGCCGATGTCGAACGCCTTGACGATGGCCGTCCCCGCCATCCCGCCGACCTCGGTCGGCGTCCCGGTCACGGTCTGCCCGATGGCGCGGCCGGCGCGGTTCGCGGTCAGTGCGAGCGGCACGTGGTCGGGCGCGTCGGTGACCACGTTGTGGGCCTCCGCGCAGTCGCCGGCGGCGTAGATGCGGTCGAAGTTCGTCCGCCCGTAGGCGTCCGTGGCGATGGCGCCCGTCTCGCCGACCTCGATGCCGGCGTCCTCGGCGAGTGCCGTGTTCGGCGCCACGCCGACGCCGACGACCACGATGTCAGCCGGAACCGTCTCCGCCTCCAGCGCCACGCCGTCGACGGCGCCGTCACCGGTGAACCCCTGGACGGCCGTGTCGAGGTGGAGGTGGATGTCCTGCTCCCGGAGGTGGTCCTCGACGACGGTTGCCACGGACTCCCCGAACGGCTGGAGGACGTGTGGCAGCATCTCGTACATGTGGACCTCGAGGCCACGCTCGTCGAGCGCCTCGGCCATCTCGATGCCGACGTACCCTCCGCCGACGATGGCGGCGGTCTGTGGCTCCGCCTCCGTGACGTAGTCCTGGATGGCGTCGGCGTGGTCCATGTCGTGGATGGTGAACACGCCGTCGAGGTCGATGCCGTCGAACGGCGGCTCGATGGCGTGCGCGCCGGTCGCGATGAGGAGCTGGTCGTACGGCTGGTCGAACGTCTCACCGTCGCCCTCGACCCGTACGGTGCGGGCCTCGGGGTCGATTCCGACGACCTCGTGGCCCGTCCGCAGGTCGATGTCGCGCTCCTCGCGGAACTCCTCGGCGGTCACCTGCACGAGGTCCTCCAGCTCCTCGATCTCGTCCTTCACGTAGTACGGCATCCCGCAGGCCGCGTACGACACCCACTCGCCCTTCTCGAAGACGACGATGTCGAGGTCCGGGTTCTCGCGCTTGGCCTTGCTCGCTGCGCTCATTCCTGCCGCGTCACCGCCGATGACGACGAACGTCTCTGACATAGTCGGAGGGAAGCACGGAGGTCGGGAATGGAGTACAGGTGATCCGCAGTGTTTTGGAAACAGCGAAAGACTGTTTGTGGATGCGAGTCCGAGTCGTCACCCGGGGAGGAAGACGTTGACGACGGCCACCACGAGGCCTGCGAGCGCCATCCGTGCTGCAGCCACGTACCAGCGCTGCCCCGAGATGGAGCCCATGTAGGCGCCGAAGACCCCGAGGACACCGATACCGAGCCCGACGGCGATGGTGGCGGCTTCGACCATCGTCAGGAGGCCACCCTCCAGCAGGAACGGCGAGAGCGGGATGAGGATGCCGAGAATCGGCCCCATACCGCTGGCCACTGCGTGGAGGAGGCGGGCGGTCGACCGTTCGCGCTGGATGCGGGTGTCGTCGAGGTCGGTGAGCATCGCCTTCTCCATCCGGAGGATCTCCGCCTTCGTCTCGGCGCGTTCGATCTCCCAGACGCTCCAGACCGCCGAGGTCCCCAGCCCGACCGCGGCACCGAGGCCGATCTTGATGACCGTCGCGCCGTCCGGGATGCCCGACAGGACCGCGCCGACGACGACGCCGATGCAGGTGAGGGTGCCGTCGAACCCGTTGGAGACGAAGTAGCGCCGGGCGATGGGGAGGACGTCCTTCCGTCCGAGGATCTGTGACAACCGCTCTCGGAGTGGCGGCACGGTTCAGCGGTCCTGCGGCGTCGGTCGTTCCTGAACGACGTAGTCGCCACAGGCCACCTGGTCGACGGAGTGGACGGTGCCGCCCTGTCCCTCGATGGCGTCCCGAACCGAGTCGAACTCGAGGTCCGTGCCCTCGAACGTGAGTTTCAGGTTCTGCACCTCGTTGTCGAGTTCGATGAGCGAGGCGTTGACCGCCTCGACACTCTCGACGTCCCCGACCCGTCGGCTGAACTCCAGCACCGAGGGCTCGTGTGGCTTCAGCACGTCCAGCACCAGCCGGCGAATGGGCGCCATACCCCCGGGTGCGCCCGGACGCATCTAAAGCGTGGTGTGTCTTCCGGGCAGTGGGTCACGAGCTGTGGTCGACGCCGATGGTCACGTCAGCACGTGCGGCCAGAGGAACCGGATGAGCAGGTAGGCGGCGCCGGTCGTCAGCAGGATGACGACGGCGTCCAGCAGCACGCCCGCTCGCAGCATGTGGTCGCGCTCGACGTAGCCGGCGCCGAAGACGATGGCGTTGGGTGGCGTCGCGTCCGGGAGCAGCAGGACGACCATCGGCAGCCCGATGGCCAGCCACTCGACGAAGGTTATCTCGAAGCCGAGGAGCTCGTTCAGCTGGCCGACACCTGGACGGGGTTTATGCCCTCCGCCGGCTCTCGCCCCGCGAGAACTGGAACCGTAGCGAAGTTGTCCCCCGCCACAGTCGAGCATGGATATGTCGTCCGAACCGGGTCACCGTCGCCATCACGGAGGAGACGAGGGGCGTACGCGCGTGGATGGTGGGCGTCCGCGAGGGGACGGCGGTGGTGTCGCGTGAGCGCGCCCGAGGGCCCGGGCGCGAGCGAGGCCGCTACTCCCTCTCTCAGCCGCGAACTCGGGCTGTTCGAGGTCACGGTGTACGGTGTCGGTCTCATCCTCGGGGCGGGCATCTACGCCATCCTCGGCGAGGCCACCGCCGTCGCCGGGGAGTCCGTTCCGCTCGCCTTCCTCGCGGCCGCCGTCGTCGCCGGCCTCACCGGGCTGAGCTACGCGGAACTCGCCTCACGGTACCCGAAGGGCGAGGGAGACTACGTCTACGTCCGGGAGTCGCTCCGGAGCAAGCGCCTCGCGGAGGTCGTGGCGGTGCTGCGGGTGTTCGTCGGCGCCGTCTCGGCCGCGGCCGTCGCGCTCGCGTTCTCGGGGTACCTGACCGCGTTCACCGACGTGTCGCCGGCGCTGACCGCGCTCGCGCTGGTGGTGCTGGCCTCGGCGGTCAACTTCTGGGGCATCGAGCTGTCGGCGAAGCTCAACGTGCTGTTCACGGTCGCCGAGGTGGGCGGGCTCGCACTGATCATCTGGCTCGGCCGGAACACGTGGGGCTCGGTCGCGGTCCTGGACGCGCCGTTCGGCGGCTCGGGCATCGTCGCCGCGACCTTCCTCGTCTTCTTCGCCTACCTCGGCTTCGGCTCCATCGTCAACGTCGCCGAGGAGACCCGGGACGCGACCCGGACGGTGCCACGGGCCATCCTGCTCTCCATCGGTATCACGACGGTACTGTACGTGCTGGTGGCGTTCTCCGCGGTCGGCCTCGTCGACTGGCGGGCGCTCGGTGCGTCGGCGTCGCCGCTCGCGCTGGTCGCGGAGGCCGGGAGCGGCGCGGTCGCCGGGTCCGTCGTGGGCGCCATCGCCCTCACCTCGACCGCGAACACGGTCCTCATCCTGCTGGTCTCGACCTCGCGGCTGCTGTACGGCGTCTCGAAGAGCGAGTACCGCTCGTTCCCCACAGTGTTCTCGCGCATCCATGCCGGCCGTCGGACCCCGTACCTCGCGGTCGCGCTGGTCGGTGGCCTGACGATACCGTTCGTCCTGCTGGGCGACCTCGGGCAGGTGGCGGCGCTGGCGAACGCCGCGCTGCTCGTCGTGTTCGTGATGGTGAACGTAGCGCTCCTGAAACTCCGCTTCGACCACCCCGACGACCGGTCGGGCTTCACCGCGCCGCTCACCGTCGGGCGGCTCTCGGTCACCGCGCTGGCGGGGCTGGTGACTACCGTGGCACTGCTTGGGGTCTACCTGTACGGGCTGCTGTAGTCGGAATATTCGGCAATCCGAGCTGCAAAACCATAGAACCCCAGATATTTATAAAATCGCCAGAGATAAATCGGGTATGTGGACGATATCGAGAGCTCGCCGTGGGCTCCCCCGCGCCTATATCGACTCGTAGATGTCGACGCCCGACGAGGCACCGATACGGGTCGCGCCGGCCTCGACCATCTCCACGACCTCCTCGAAGGAGTGGATGCCGCCGGAGGCCTTCACGCCCATGTCGGGGCCGACGGCCTCGCGCATCGCCCGGACCTCGTCGGTGTCACAGCCGCCCTCGTAGCCGACGGCGGTCTTGACGAAGTCCGCACCACCCTCGTCGACGAGTTCCGAGGCGTGGCGGATCGCCTCGTCGCTCAGCGTCGGCGACTCGATGATGCACTTGAGCGTCTGCTCCCCGACGGCCTGCTTCACGGCCCGGATGTCGTTGACGACGTACTCGTAGTTCCCGTTCGTGAACGCCGTCCGGTTCATCACCATGTCCAGCTCGTCGGCGTACTGGAGCAGTTCCTCGACCTCGGCCCGCTTCGCCGACGAGTTCTGGACCCCGTACGGGAAGCCGACGACGACCACCACGTCGGCCTCGTCGCCGAGGATATCCGACGCCAGTTCGGCGTGATACGGAACCACGCAGGCAGCGTTGAAGCCGTACTCCAGCACCTCCTCGCAGAGCTCGCGGACCTCGGCCTCGGTCGAGTCCGGCTCCACGTTCGTGTGGTCGATGAGCTCCACCACCCGCTCGGGCTCGGCGCGCAGGGTCTCGGCGTCCATGCGCGAAGCGACTCGGGCGAGCGGCTTCCGTGTTTCGGGGGGACGGTGCCCCTCACTCGTCTCGCATGCCGCGGGTGCCGGCCGGCCCAGCAGGTCCGGCGGTTCGAACACGAGGCCCGACACCGGGTGTCACGGAGTCACCTCACCACCAGACTCGTCCGTGTCCCGCACCGCCGCTCTCTGCTCGGGAACGAGGTCGAGGTCCGACTCGATGTCGCCCAGGACCAGCAGCGAGTAGTAGCGGAGGTAGGTCACGACCGGAACCTGCGCCAGCGCGAACGCGGCGAGGACAGCCAACAGGAACAGGGCGCCCAGGACGACGAAGACGGCGAGACCGACTGGTTCGGCCACCAGGAAGACGCCGAAGCCGACCGCGAACAGGATGCCGAACGGGAGCAACAGCACGAGCGCGGCGAGCGCGACCACGATGCCGACGAGGACGCCGGCGGTCGCCGAGAGGAGGAACCCGACGACCGCGTACGCGAGGTACTGCTTCCACTCGCCCCGGAGCGACGACCAGAGCCGCCGCCACCCCGAGAGGACGCCGCGGTCCTCGGCCATCATGATGGGGACGACGAAGGCGGTGGTGAACGCGTTGACGAGGGCGGCGACGAGGGAAAGGACCAGGAACACCGGGATCAGGAGCAACAGGAACGCGAGCGAGACGCCGATGCTGGCCGGTCCGATATCCAGCGCCGAGAGGACGACCGGGCCGATGACGAGCAGGAGGCTCCCGAGGACGACGACACCGAGCACCAGCCGGAAGCCGAACAGGCGGGCGCCCTGTCGCCACCGGTCGGACCAGAACCGGCGCAGCGCGACCGTCTCCGACCGCACCGCGTCCACCAGCACGAACTCCATCACCGACGAGACGAACAGGAAGAGAAGTCCCAGGAGGAGAACGGCAGCGACGACGGCACCCACGACGAGCCAGAGCTGTGGCCCGATATCGACGTTCGGGGTGGATCCCGGCGGGATGGGCTCACCACTGCCGGTCCCGCTCCCGGAGGTCTGGAACCCGGGGAAGCTGGCACCGGGGACGCCAACGAAGAACGCGATCAGGGCGAGTTTCAGCCAGGTCCGCGGCTCGACTGGGGTGAGGAACGATCTCGTGGCCTCGAGCGCATCGTCGAGGTCGTCTATGGGATGGAGGGCCATAGGCGGGGGTTTCGCGCCGTCTGATTTAGTAATGGGTGGTGCTGCTCCAGTCAGAACCCCCGCGGGAAGCCTCGCTTCCGGTGCGCCATCTCCGAACCGAATCGCTCGACGATGGGTCGACTCGCCACGGATTCCGGAGCCAGCGGAGCCATGTGGATTCGGGGCACGGCGTCGGGGAAGCGCAACGGTTAATAAGGCCAGTCAGTTACGACAAAACGCGCTCTGGTAGTGTAGTCCGGCCAATCATATTGCCCTCTCGAGGCAATGACCAGGGTTCAAATCCCTGCCGGAGCATCCGACTTCTCACGCCCGTCCAGTCGTCCCTGTCACCGATTCGGCAACTCATCCCTCGCTGATATCGCTGTCCTCGCCCTGCAGCCGTGGGTCGATAGCGGGTGCTCGCTGTCGGTCGCTGGCCCGCCGGCGCGCACTGCCGACCAGTGATTCCTCCTCCCCCTCGATTCTGACCTCGTGATCGTCGAGGTGTTCACGCGCGATACGTTCGAGCGGCGATTCGCCCCCATGCGATGTCGTCGGTGCTGTCCCGTTGGCTGACCCAGTCGTCGATTCATCGTCCGAGGTGGTCGGTCCATCCTCTGTCGCTGGAACGCTTCCCGTCTCCGTGTCGGGCGCGGTCGCCACGTCGGTCAGGAACAGCATATCCGGGTGACTGTCGGCGCCCCGCTTGTAGCTCGACACGGTTCCCCGCAGCCGCCGGCGTGCCGGTTGGTCCTCCTCCCCCGTTCCAGACGCGGTGCCGAGTACCTTCACCGTCACCTCCGGTGATGGCTCGGCGACGTACCAGCTCCCGTCCCGCCGCGTCAGCTCCAGAACGCCGCGTTCGCCAGCCGTCTCGAACCAATCTGACATCGGTACGCTCTGCTGCGGCATCGTTTAAGAAGTTTAGACCGATGGCGACCACTTATCGAAAGAGCCCAACGCCTACCACCTCTCCCCGCCATCTCCGGATGATGACCGACACGGAGCGTCACACCATCCCCGTCACGGACGGGGAGTCACTCGTCGCGGTCCACCACCCGGCGCCGGACCCGGGTGCCGACTGGTTCGTCTGCTGTCACGGCTTCGCCAGCGACAGGACCGGGAGCTACGAGAGCCGGTGCGAGCGCGCGGTCGCGGAGGGATACCACGGTGTCCGGTTCGACTTCCGGGGCTGTGGCGAGGCCGACGGCGCGTTCGCCGCCGCGACGCTCTCGGCGCGCATCGCGGACCTCCGGGCGGTCCTCGATTTCTTCGACCCACCGGCAGGGTCGGTCGTGCTGTTCGGCTCCAGCTTCGGCGGGAAGACGGCGTTCCACGCTGCCGTCGGCGACGGTCCCGGAGGCGACGGCACACGGGACCCCTGTGTCCGGGCACTCGTGACCCGCGCGCCGGTCACCCACGGCCGGGCGTTCGACCCACTCGCCGAGGCCGTCCGCGCGCAGGGCGAAGTCGAGTACGCCCCCGGGTTCCCGGTCGACGAGCGCCTCGTCGACGACCTCGCGGGCTACGACTTCGGCGACGTGGCCGACCGGCTCGACGTGCCCGTCGCCGTGTTCCACGGGCGCGACGACGACTCCGTCCCGCTGTCCGACAGCCTCGACGCCGTCGGCGCCCTCGCGGCCGACGCGTCGCTGTGGGCGGTCGCCGACGAGGGGCATCGGTTCTCGCGGCCGGCGGAGGCCCGGATGCGGGACGCACTGTTCGACTGGCTGGGGCGGCTCGGCTGACGGAGCGGCGCCTCAGACCTCGACGAGCACCTTGACTGCCTCGCGCTCGTCCATCATGCGATAGCCCTCGGGCACGCCGTCGAGCGAGACGGTCTCCGTGAACACCGGCGCGGGGTCGAGCGTCCCCTGTAGCACGTCCGCCAGCAGCTCGTCGGCGTACGCGCGGACCGGCGCGACGCCGCCACGGAGCGTGATGTTGTCGCCGAACAGCGGGTAGAGGTCCAGCCCGTCCATCCCATGGGGGACGCCGACGTAGCCGACCGTCCCGCCGGGGCGACAGACCTCGACGGCGGCCTCCATCGCGCTCGCGGCGCCGACCGCCTCGACGACGTGGGTCGCGCCACCGTTCGTCAGTTTCTGGGCCCGCTCGACCGCCGCCTCATCACGGGCCGCGACCGTGTCGGTCGCCCCGAACGCCGTGGCCATCGACAGGCGGTCCTCGTGGTGGCCCATCGCGACGATGCGCTCGGCGCCGAGCCGGCGGGCCGCTGCGACCGCACAGAGGCCGACGGCGCCGTCACCGACGACAATGCAGTCGTCACCTGCCCCGACACCGGCGCTGACCGCCGCATGGTGGCCGGTTCCCATCACGTCGGTCAGCGGCAGTATCGAGCGGAGGACGGCCTCGTCGTCGGCGTAGCGGTCCGGAACCCGGACGAGCGTGCCGTCGGCGTGTGTCGCCCGGACGTACTCACCCTGCGCGCCGCCGTCCGCGCCGCTCCAGGAGCCGCCGTTCACGCAGGAGGTGTGCAGACCCTTCCGGCAGAACTCGCAGGCGCCACAGGACTGGAGGAAGGGTGCGAACACGCGGTCACCCGGCTCGACCGAGACCACGTCCTCGCCGACGGCCTCGACGATACCCATCGGCTCGTGGCCGACCCGGCTCCCCTGCTCGCGGTCGCTCTCGCCGCGGTAGAACCAGAGGTCAGAGCCACAGATGGCGGTGTGCGTGACGCGGACGACGGCGTGTTCGGGCCCCTCGATCTCTGGTTTCGGGCGGTCCTCGATGCGGATATCACCGGGGCCGTGGAAGACGGCGGCGCGCATACCGGGATGTCGGACGGGAGCCGGAAGAAGGCTCGTCCCGGACGCGGGCCAGCCCCGACAAGAACGACCCCCGGATGCGCGCGGAAGGTTTTATCGGGTGACCGCCGGAGCATGGGATATGCGACAGGGACGCACACATCGCGGGAGGGCGTGGCCGTGAGCTACGCTCGTGGCACCATCGCGGCGCTGGTCGACGCCGTGGTCCCGGCGACGCCGGGCACCGGGGACGGCGTGCAGGCAGCCGGGGCACTGGACATCGACCTCGACGAGACCGTCGAGACGGCGTTCAACGAACTCCAGGAGGCGCCCGAGGGGCCCATCAGGTCACTGGGCTACGAGACGATGCCGTTCGCGCCGCTGCTGGCGCTGCTGCTCGATGTCGGTGCGCTGGAGCTCATCCTGAAGCGGGAGCGCGAGGCGCCGCTCCAGGCCCCCGACGAGCGGTTCACTGGTGGGCCGTTCTCTCGGCTCGCGAGAGAGGACCGGATGCGCGCGATTCGGCTGCTGGAGGCCGACGGCGTCGTCCCCGCGCTCGACGAGCGGTTCGGGGATGCGCCCATCGGTATCGTCGCCTACCTGATGCAGGGCGCGCTGTTCATCACGACGATGGCGGCGTACAGCGACTGGGGCGACGACTCGGAGCGACCCCAGGGCTGGGAACAGGCCGACTACCCCGGTCCCGCCGACGGGTACGCCGTCCACATGGGCTACGAGGTCGACGAGTTCGAGGAGAACGACTACGGCGCGGACGCCGAGGAGGGTGATGCCGAATGACCGGGTCGGGTGTCGACATGAGCGACCCGGATGTGGTCGTCGTCGGGGCGGGCGGTGACGCGCCGGCGCTGGCGTGGCGCCTCGGCCAGCAGGGGATCGACGTACTGTTGCTGGAGGCCGGGCCGTTCCACGGGAACGAACAGTTCCCGAACCCCCACAGCGAGCGTGGGAACGCCGCCTCGGCCTCGACAGAGGACCTCTCGGGGGACCTGCTCGACCAGCAGTTCACCGCCCGCGAGGGCGACATGGGCAGCCCCGTCGACGGCAAGCTGCGCTGGGGGCCGGCAGACGCCGAGCGTGCGCCGTGGGCCCGGACGGTCCCACAGACCGGTGTCATCTCGCAGGTGGCCGGCGTCGGTGGCACGACGCTGCATTACTACGGCAACCACCCGCGGGCGTTCGTGCCCTCGGTCGACCAGCAACCACACTGGCCCATCGACTACGCCGACCTGGTGCCGTACTATCAACACCTGGAGGCGGTCCACCCGGTGAAGCCGGCACCGACGACCCCGAAGGCCGAGCTGTTCTTCGAGGGCGCACGGCGGTCGGGCTACGACCTGACGACGGGCCTGAACGTCGAGGACGAGGGGTACCGGCCGTTCCCGAACGCCATCCACCAGCCCGACGAGTCCCTGCGCCGGGACGGCGACTACGACGGCGACTTCCGCGACGTGTCGGGCGACACGCTCGCCTGCCACGAGCATCAGGGCGGTCCGCATCCGCGCGGTGCGGACTTCGAGGACCGGGCGAAGCGTGGCTCGCTCACGTCGCTCGTGCCGAAGGCGCTCGCGACGGGGCACGTCGAGATCCGGCCGAACGCCTTCGCGACCGATATCCTCACGCGTGCCGGTCCCGGCCCCCTCGAGGCCTGTGGCGTCGCGTATCGCGACACCTGGACCGGCCGCACGCGCCGGGTCTTCGCGGACTGTGTCGTCCTCGCCGCGGGCTGCATCGAGACGCCGCGACTGTGGCTCAACTCGGGGCTCCCGGACGACGGCTGGGTCGGCAAGGGCCTCACGACCCACCACTTCGACTTCGTCTCCGGCACGTTCGACTCGGACACGCTCGAGGAGCTCATCGGCCAGCGCAAGGTCGAGCCCCACCAGGGCCAGGCCGCCGGCTCCCGGCTCGACGTGCCCGGCAAGGGCGGCATCGCGGTCAACACCTTCGCGCCCGGCATCACCGCGTCGGTGATGTTCTCGGAGTCGGTCGACGGCTTCGCCTTCGAGAACGACACGACCGGCGAGCCGTGGGACACCCAGGGACGGGTCACCGGCACGAAGCTCAAAGAGGAGATGAGCGACTACCGGCGGATGCTCACCCTCATCTGCCACACGGACGACCGGCCGCGGCAGGACAACGGCGTCACGCTCGACGAGGCCACCGAGGACGAGCACGGCCCCGTCGCCCGCATCGACTGGTCGCCCCACCCCGAGGACGACGAGCGCCGCGACGACCTCGCGCGCCGCGCCAGCAAGCTGCTCGACGAGGCCGGCGCGAACCACATCCACCGCGCCGGCGCCGCACCCATCTTCCTCCATCTGCAGTCCTCGATGGCACTCGGGAAGGTGCTCGACTCGGGCGGCGAGGCGCTGTCGGTCGACCGCCTGTTCGTCGCCGACCACTCCGCGCTCGCCAACGGCGTCGGCGGCGCGAACCCCACCCACACCGGGCAGGCGCTCGCGCTCCGCACCGCCGAACATCTCGCCGAGCGCTACTTCGACGGCGTGGCGGACCCCATCCCCGCGAACCCGACGCCAGCCTCGGCCGACGACTGAGGCGGCTGGTCGCGGCCCCGTCTTCGCCCTCCCGGTTCTCGCGCCCGACTCGTCCACGGGAGCGCGGCAGGTGGTCAGTCACATGGGCGCGCGCTGGCGGCTGTGCCGCAGGCCAGCCGCCGAGCACGCGCGAGGGCTGAGCACCACAGCCGAGCGAACGAAGTGAGCGAGGCGAGGAGCGCAAGCGGGTGGGGAGGCATGAGGCTCGCACTGGCCGACTGACGAACGACGGTCCTGGTGGATTCGAAGGGCGAGGCCGCTACGGGAAGCACGGCGAAGCAAGCACCGAGGAAGCGAAGCGACTGAGGCGCACAGCGAGCCGCGCGACCGTAGCGGTCGAGGGCTTCGTGCGTGTTCATCGAACGGTAAAATGCACTCGTACATAGATAATGGATAGTTTATTGGCCAAAGTTAAATATAATTAACTTCTACGAATTATAGTGATATTATACTGTTCCTACTCCCGCAGGTCTTTCCGACGGATCTTCCCGGTCGAGGTCTTCGGCAACTCCTCGACGAACCGGATCTCGCGGGGGTACTCGTACTCCGCCAGCCGTTCCCGACAGGACGACCGCAACTCGTCGCGAACGCGGTCGTACGCCCTCGAATCCAGCCCCTCGACGGGCTGGACATACGCCGCAATCACTTCGCCGCGCGTCTCGTCCGGCTCCCCGACCACGCCGGCCTGCTCCACGTCGGGGTGGTCCAGCAGGACCTGCTCGACCTCCAGCGGGCCGACGCGGTAGCCCGCCGTGAGAATCACGTCGTCGGCACGCGAGCGGAAGCGGACGTACCCCGACTCGTCGCGCGTCGCGAGGTCGTCCGTGAGGAACCAGGTCTCTCCGTTGCGCTCCACCGTCTTCGCGGCGGTCGCCTCCGGCCGGTTCCAGTACTCGTCGAAGAAGACGCGCCGGTCCCACGGGCGCAGGGCGATCTCCCCGACCTCGCCCTGGGCGACGGGCTCTCGCGTCTCCGTGTCCAGCAGCGCGAGGTCGTAGCCGGGGAACGGCTTGCCCATGCTCCCCGGCTGGGCATCGAACCAGCGGCGGTTGTTGCCGACGACGAGGTTCAACTCCGTCTGCCCGTAGAACTCGTTGACCGAAACGCCCGCCAGTCCCGCGCCCCACTCCAGAATCTCGGGGGTGAGTGGCTCCCCGGCCGAGCCGATGGCCGACAGCGAGAGGTCCCAGCGCTCGGTCGGCGAATCGACGGTCATCAGCATCCGGATGGCCGTCGGCGGGAGGAAGGCGTGGGTCACGTCGAACCGCTCCATCAGGCCGAACGCCCACTCCGGGTCGAACGACTCGCGCGGCGCGCCGACGACGCGGTGGCCGTGGTGCCACGCGCCCAGCAGCGTCCCACCGAGCGCGGCGCCCCAGGCCCAGTCGGCGGGCGTCCAGACGGTCACGTCGTCGGCCGGAACGCCCTCCCGGACGCGATACCCCTCGAAGAACTGCTGGGCGGCGGCCGCGCGCCCGAGCCACAGCGCGTGCGAGTGGAGGACACCCTTCGGCGGGCCCGTCGAGCCGCTCGTGTACATGATGGCCGTCCGGGTCGAGGGCGTGGCATCGTGGGGCTCGAAGTCGTCAGCACTCGCCTCGTCCGCGACCGCCGCGAGCGGCTCGTGACTCGCGCCGAGCGCGTCGGCCACGGCGGCCGCCGCATCCGGGTCGGCATCGACTGTGAACAGCGACGCCAGCGCGGGCAGGTCGGCCGACTCCAGGTCCGGGAGGACGCTCCCGGCAGCCACGACCGCGACGGCGTCGGCGTCACCGAGCCGGTGTTCCAGCGCGTCCCGCCCGAACAGCGTCGTCAGCGGGACCGAGACCGCCCCGGCTTTCCAGCACGCGAGATGCGCCAGCGGCGTCGCGACGACCTGCGGGAGACAGACCCCGACGCGGTCGCCCGGCCCGATGCCGCGCTCGCGGAGCCCCGCCGCGAGCGCGTCCGAGCGCGCGTCGAGGTCTCCCCACGCGTACCGTTCGACGTGACCCTCACCGGCGGCGTCCTCGGACGCCACCACGAGCCCCGTCGCGCCCGCGTCGTGCTTCCGGACCATATCGACGCCCGGGTTGTACGTGTCGGGGAGGTCCCACTCGAAGTCGGCGCGAGCCGCCTCGTAGTCGTCGTAGGTCGGCATCACCTGCCACATGAGCGGGGTGTCTCGGGGGGCGAGTATGGGAGTTGTGGGCTGGAGCCAGCGAACGCCCCCCGACGGCTCGCCCCGGACGACAGGCGGGCACGGCCCCAATCGAGCGGCCGGCCCGCGGCGACAGGTGGCCCGTGGCGACAGGTGGCCCGCGGCGACAGGTGGCCCGTTAGCGATGAGTGGCCCGTGGGCGATGAGTGGCCCGTGGGCGCGTCAGGGCGGCCGCAGTGCGTAGGCGTGGCCGGGCGGCCCGTCGGCACCCTCCGGCGCGCGTTCGGTGACGTAGATACCGTCCTCGGTCAGGAGCGGCGTGCTGGTGACCCAGCCGTCGAGTTCCAGTTCCCACACCTCCGTCCCGTCGCTGGTGTCGAGGGCGTAGACCGAGCGGTCCTTCGACCCGACGACGACGCGGCCCCCGGTGGTCGCGGGGCAGCCGACGATGCGGCCGCCGGTGCCGTAGCGCCAGAGTTCGCGCCCGCTGGTGGATTCGAGCGCGTACAGATTGCCGTCGTGGCTTCCGACGAAACAGACCCCGCGACCCACGTCGATGGCGGGGCCGCTCATCACCATCCCGTTCGTCTCGAACGCCCACTCCTCCGTTCCGTCCGCGAGGCCGACGCGGTAGACGTTCCCGTCCCACGAGCCGAAGAAGGCGCCGCCGTTGTAGGTGGCGACGGGTCCCTTGATGGCGTCGCCCGTCTCGAACCGCCACTGGAACTCGCGCTCCGGGTAGCTCCACGCGTACAGGTAGCCATCGTTGGACCCGACGACGAGCCGACCGGCGTCCCGGTCGATGGCGATGGTCGAGTGCGGGTGGTCGGTCACGCGGCGGTCACCCCACTTCCCGCCGCCGGTATCGGCGTCGACGCCGAACACGCCGCCGCTGGGGGTGTAGTACTCCACGGCGATGTAGACATCGCCCTCGTGGTAGGCCGGCGAGGAGCCGATGGCGTCGCCGAGCTTCCGGCGCCACACCCGCTCGCCCGTCCCGAGGTCGAACGCGTACAGCGCGCCGTCGTACCCGCCGATGTAGACGAGGCCCTCGGCGACGGCGGGCGTGCCGTGGATGCCACGCGTCGCCTGCTCGATGGCCGACGCCCACACCGGCTCGCCGTCGGGTGTGAACGCCCGCAGTGTCCCGTCGTCGCCCGGGACGACGAGGCGGTCGGTCGCGCTCTCGTCGCCCGTTGCGCTCCGGACCTCGTCGGCAGGGACCCGGACGAAGCTCGCCTTCGCGGCGGTGTGGTCGCCCGTGTTGACGGGGTGGGACCACGCCACCTCGACATCGTCGGGGATGGTCGCGTCGGTGTGGAAGCCGCGGCGCCGGAGGCCCCCCCGGAACTGCGTCGTCGCGGCCCGGGCGAAGTCCGAGCTGGCGGGGTCGGCGAGCGTGGTACAGCCGGCGAGCCCGGCAGCCGCGGCCGCACCGGTCCCGAGCCGGAGGAATCCGCGGCGGGAGGGCGTGACCCGTCGGTCGGTCATGACCGACTCCACTCCGGGCGCCCACTTCTGCCTTCGCCTCGCCGGCTGTACCGCGCTCGCCCGGCGCGTATCGGTCCTATCCCTCGATGGGGTCGGCACCCGTGGCATCGAGCCGGAGCCGGAACTGGAGGTGGATCGCCTGTGCGAGGACGTACAGCGCGACGCCGCCGACGAACGCGCTGGTCGCCACCTCCGCGACGGTGACGTTCACGCCGCTGGCGGCGTAGGGGCTCTTCCCTGCGAGCCGGATGTAGGTCTCGACCGCGCGCATCCCACCGTGGCCCAGCAGGGCGTATCCCAGAGTGAAGACGATAGCGATGCCGCCGGTGCCGAGGCCGAGCAGCGAGGCCACCTCCTCGAGCGAGAGGAGAGTGTGCGCCCGCTCCTCCGTCATCTCCCCGTCGAGCCGCAGGCGCGCAGCCGCGAGGGTCGCCAGCCCCAGCCCGCAGACGAAGACGACCACCCCGCCGATGAGCCCGAGGACGATGACCTTCGGCGAGGCGGTCGGCACCTGCGAACCAAGCGCCTCGCGAACGTCGCCCGGGAACGCCGCCATGAGCGGCAGCACCGCCGCGAGCGCGAACAGCAACCCGCTCTGGGCCCGCAGCTTCTGGGGAATCGGCTGGCGGAAGAACCCCTGCCGCCTGAACCGGAGGCGCTCGTACGCGGACCCGTTCAGCAGGGCCTCCGCCACGTGGTCGACCGGTCCGTCGTCCGCCCCACTCACGGCGCCCTCACCCCGTTCTCGCGGTACATTACGGAACCGAGTTACGCACAGAGGAGTATATACCCGTCGGCAGTGTCACACGTTGTCAACCTCCGGCGGCTGCTCCCGGTGTCGCTGTGTCGTCGACACGCGGTCGCTGGCATCACTCGCTGCCGATCGTGACAGACAGCGGACGCGGCGGGAGTGAGCGAACGCTTCGCGTTCGCGAACTACGCCGCGGCCGCGAGTGAGGAGCGCAGCGACGAACGAGCGGACGCGGCGGGATCCTCACCGGAGCGAGACGTTCCGGGCGCGCTCGCTTCACTCGCGTGCCGGGCTGCGACTCGCAGGGTTCGAACCCGCCAGGTCGTTTTCACGCCTCGCTTCGCTCGGCGGAAAACGGACGCGGCGGGATTCGAACCCGCGATCGAGAGGTTAGGAACCTCTCGCCCTGTCCACTAGGCCACGCGTCCTGCGGGAGGGTGGGCGAGGCGGTGAGAAAAACGTGTCCGTCAGTTCGTCCCGGTATCGGTCTCGGTGTCGGACTCGGCTTCGCCGATGACCGTGTCGTTCTCGGTCTCCTCGGCGCCCGTGGTGGCGTCCTGGGCCTGAGTGACTCCCTCGTTCTCCTGGCCCTCGCGCATCTCCTGGAGTTCCTGTTCGACCTCCTCGCGGCCCTTCTGGAACTCACCCATCGCCTCCCCCGTCGAGCGCGCCAGCTTCGGCAGCTTCTGTGCGCCGAACAGCAGCACGATTATCAGCAGGATGACGATGAGTTCCGGCCCACCAGGCAGCCCGCCGAACAGCGGTACGAATGTGTCGAGCATCTATGGACGCACTTGCTGTCAACGAATTATATGCCTTTCCCTCGGGTTCACTCCGTGGTATGTGTCTCGGTGGACGTGGCGGCTGTCTCCGCCGTCTCGGTGGGAGCTCCCTCCTGCATCTCCGCCAGTTTCCTGTTCGACCTCCTCGCGGCCCTTCTGGAACTCGCCCATCGCCTCCCCCGTCGAGCGCGCCAGCTTCGGCAGCTTCTGTGCGCCGAACAGCAGCACGACGATGAGCAGGATGACGAGCAGTTCCGGTCCGCCGGGGAGTCCACCGACGAACAGCGGCAGTGGTTCGAGCATCACGACCGGCAGTGGCGTAGCGCCGCTTGTAGGTCTTTCATCGGTATGTAGGTCTTTCCCCTGGCGGTCGGGCGGAGAACGAGGGGCACCCGGGGGCTTTTGGCCGGTGGTGACCTCGGTCCGGCCATGAGCGATACGCCGGACGAGACGAATGCGGACCGCGTGACGGGGTCACGCGGCGACGGCGGCCGGGAGTACGACCCGACGGCCGACCACAGCTTCCCGGACGAACGGGTCAACCGGGCGCTGGAGGCCATCGAGGAGGACGAGGAGATCGCGGCCTACCTCGAGGCACAGAACGTCAACCCCGTCGCCAGGAAGGGGTACAACGACCACGGGACCAAGCACATCGGCATCGTCCGGAACCGGGCGCTCTGCCTCTACGACCTCCTGAAGGCCGGCGGCGTCGAATTCAACGGCGCGACCGGACAGGGCCTCGAGGAGGCCGACGAGGCCGTCATCATCGCGCTGGCCGCGACACTGCACGACATCGGCCACGTCGTCCACCGCGACGAGCACCCGTACTACTCCATCCCGCTCGCGGCGGACCTGCTCGACCGCCTCCTCCCCGAACTCGGCTACGACACCGCCGAAGCCGTCCGCGTCAAGGGCGAGGTGCTCCACGCCATCCTCTGTCATCACACCGAGGAGGACCCGCTCACGCTCGAGGCCGGGGTCGTCCGCGTCGCGGACGCGCTGGACATGGAGCGCGGGCGCTCGCGCATCCCCTACGAGAAGGGTGGCCGCGGCATCGACACCATCTCCAGTCGTGCCATCCGCCGGGTGTCGCTGCACGATGGCGACGACCGGCCGGTGCTCGTCGAGATCGAGATGACCGACGCCGCCGGTGTCTACCAGGTCGACGAACTCCTCAAATCGAAGCTACAGGACTCGGGCCTCGAACGGGAGATCCGCATCGTCGCGGTCCACACGAACGGCGACGGCGGCGAGGGCCAGCTGCTCGAACGCATCGAGCTCTGAGTCGCGCGTTACTCCGTGACGAACCCGGAGCCGCGCAGGTCCACGTCGCCGTCGTCGGCGATCCCGGCCTCGCAGTCGAACACCGCCCGGATGGTGTTGACCGTCTGCTGGTCGTGCATCCCCGGGTCCATCGCGAAGATGCCGAACAGCCCGCCCGAGCGGATGCGCGAGGTGAACACGTGGAGGAACCGGAACGCGGTGCGCACGTCCGTGTACATCAGCAGCGTCGAGATGGAGGCCAGCCCGACACGGATGCGGTCGCCCGCGCCGGCGTCGTCGAACCGGTCGACGAGCTTCGCGAACTCCAGGCTCATCCCGGTCAGATCGCCCGGTGACCCGAGCCGCCGGACGGGCGCGCCAGCGACCTCCTCGGGCCCCTCGCGACCCGTGCAGTCGATGAACCCGACGCGCCCGGCGTCGAACGCGTCCCGCTTGCGGAGCGACCGGACGACCTCCGGGGCCCCGCGGTCGGTCGAGATGAGGATGGTCGTCTCGTCGGCCTCGCCGGCCTCGGACAGCAGGTCGTAGATGTGCTCCTGAACGTCCATCGAGGAGCCGGAGACGAGGAGGCTGGTCCCCCGGTCGAACGCCACCGTGCCGTCGCCGAGCGTGGTGGTCCGGTAGCTCATCGGTCCTCACCCTCCGTCGAAGCGGACCCTTCGCCGTCGGCATCGCGGTCGCCGTCGTCTTCGGCGGCGTCCGAGTCCTCCGCGAACGGGTCGGACACGTCGCCCTCAGGGGGCTCCACGTCCTCCCCGGCCCCGGACTCGATGTCGCGCACCATCGCGACGAACTCGCCGCTCTCCATCTCGGGCATGGCCGCGTCGATGTCGGCCTGCAGCTCCTCGATACGCGCCTCGAGCTCCGCGTACTCCTCGGAGTTGGAGATCTCCTGTGCGGATTTGGCCGACTGCAGCGCCGACCGCTTCGACACCAGCGAGTACAGCTCCTGCTCCAGCCCCTCGTAGTTCGACCGGGCGAGCAGCCGCTCGACCGTCTCCAGGAGCATCTCCTTCTCGACGGGCTTCGTGAGGTAGTCGTCGAACCCCATCCGGATGATGTCGAAATCCGGCTCCACCGCCGTCACCATCGCCACCCGGCAGCCGGGTGCCCGCTCGCGGATCTCCGCCAGCACCTCGTCACCGGACATCCCGGGCATCAGTCGGTCCAAAAGCGCCACGTCGACCTCGTCGTCGATCTGCTCGAGTGCCTCGGAGCCGTTCTGTGCGGTCCGGACCTCGTACTCCCCCTCTAGCCACCGGGCGTAGATCTCGATGAGCGGGGGCTCGTCCTCCACCACCAGTACCGTCGGTTGCTCTGAGCCCATCTATGTCTCTGTGGCTTTCGTCGGATAGGGTATAGTAATTCCGCCGAGCGAACGAGTCCGCTGACCGGCTCTGGAGCTATCGTTCGTCGTCGTCCCCCGCCCGAAGCATGGTTATATAGGTTTCTCGCGTACCATCCTGGTAGGTGACAACAACACTCATCGCAACGGCGTCTTGCTCGTTCTCACCGAAGTCCCTGTCCATCTCCTCGCCGAACGTCTGATCGAAGATCAGTTGCAGTTCGGCTGTGCCGTCCTGCGGTATCGCTGGCGTGCTCAGTGGGCTCCCCCCCTCGTTCTCCACTGCAGGGGAGTCGAGTGCTCCACGGACCCCCTCGATTCCGGGGCCGGAGAGCGCGATACCATCGATCTGGTCCGGGCCATCGGTGACGTTCGTGACATCCGACTTCGCGGCCTGGACTTCGGAGTCGCTGATGGCGTCGCCCGGGAGCAGAACCGTATTGATGAGGCTGAAGATGAGGTTCGCGTCCTCAACGACACTCCTCGTGTGGTGGACGGAGACGTAATTGAGCTTCACTCTCTTGATGTTCCGCGAAAGCCCCTCGTTCTTCAGGGTGAGGTTCACTGCGTTGGCTTCGGTGATTGCTGCATCAGTGAGCCTGACGGGGCTGGTGCCCGCGGGACTGACGAACACCGACGCGTTCTCAGGAGAGCGCGGGTCACTGTTGCTCGAGACGATCGGGTTCAGCGTCCCACGAACGCCGTCACCGTCGAAGTCCCCCTTGAACTGGACCTCGGAGCCGGAGAACTGGGTTCCGCTGGTCAACGTGGCCGTGGCGACACCGTCCTCATCCGTCGTCAGCGTCACGTTGTTGACCCCGCCGGTCGTC
The DNA here is from genome assembly GCF_024298885.1 of Haloglomus halophilum. Taxonomy (GTDB): domain Archaea; phylum Halobacteriota; class Halobacteria; order Halobacteriales; family Haloarculaceae; genus Haloglomus; species Haloglomus halophilum. The sequence continues at coordinate 2,872,404 of NZ_CP101166.1, read as the reverse complement.
GTGTTCGACAGGGCCGCCCCCGCTCGACCGCTTGTGATGTTAGCGATCAGTTCGACACCGCTGACCGGGTTGTTGTACCGGTCGCGAACCGTGGCAGAGACCTCGGTCTGCCCGGTCGGACTCAGGCTGACCGACCGCTCGTCGACGGTCACGTACTTCGGCCCCGGGTCGGCTGGCGAACCGGATTCGAAGCCGATCTTCGACATCCGGAGGTCGTACTGCGTGTCGGGTTCGAACTCCAGTCTGATGTAGTTCGTGCCCCCAGTGTAGCGGTAGCGGCAGTCCCGAACGTAGCGATCGTTGTCCGCCGTCGCGTTACCGAACGAGGATTCCGCGACGGTCTGATACCCACTCTCCGTAAGCACCTGTATCTGGCAATGATCACCTGGCTCGAGTGCGTCGTCGTTGGCGCCTCCCGGGTCGTCGATCTCACCGGCCAGCAGCGTTCCGGTCCACTCTGACTCGTTGATTCGCGTCGGCAGCCTGAGGGTGAGGTTGTTACGGTTCGGAGCCTGGATGTCGTTGATACCACGTACTGAAGCCCCACCGCCGGTGCTCAGGGTCTCCGTCCGAACAGTTCTCGTCAACTGTCCAGAACTACTGAGGCCGTCACCCAGCAGGCGCAGGTTGATTTGCTTACCGTCGACAATCGATCCTGTCGACTCTATGGTCGTTGACTCCTCCCGCTGGTTGTACAGGACTCCGTACTCCATCGCCGTCGTCGGCGCGTTCTGGTAGAGGTTGTAATCTGGTTCGTAGGTCAGGCGAGAGGTAGTGAGACTGAAACTCTCGTTGATCTGCCCGCTAAAGTTGGTTCCGAGCGTATTGATGATGTAATCCTGTGTCTCCCTGTCGGTGCCGGAGACGTTGAATACGTAGATATTCCGCGGTTCGCTCGTTCGCAACGCACCTGTCGGTGCTGGTGGGTTGTACAGTACCAGCCGCTGCGGGTAGGTCGTACCTGTCGCGACTGAGGCAACCTCACCGGAGCCCGTTATCGAACTCCGCGAGATGGCTGCACTTAGCTTCGAGAGGTCCCGCTGCACCTCCTGGTTGTGCTGGAACTCCACCTCGTTGTTCGCGTCGGGCACCGCCTGCGTCTGGACGATGGCCAGTAGCGAGACCAGCAGCCCGAACACGAGGATGGAGCCGATGACCTCGCTCACGCCGCGGTCGTCGAGCCAGCCGCTGTCTGCTCGTTCACCGCGCCGTTCCGTCCGCCATTTGGTTCGTGTGTCTGCCATGGTTCAGAGGAAGATGAAGACCGCGAGCGCGATCGCCACGAGGACGATGCTGTACTTCAGCCCCGCGAGGATGTCGTTCTCGGCGAGCTTGCCGGCGAGCAGTCCGCTCCCGGCACCCTGGATGAGCGCCGAGTGGAAGAAGATGGTCCGGTACTGGTCGACCGGAACCGTCGACACGGTCAGCAGGTCGGTGTTGCCCTGTGCGTCGGTGGCCATCTGGCCGATCGGCTGGAGATACGAGGTGTCCAGCAGCACGATGACCGCGAGGTAGACCAGGAAGCCGATGGCGACGATGGCCGTGTACGCGGACATCTCCTGGCGCCGGTTCTGCTCGATCTGGTAGCGGTTGCGCGTGTCCTCGGCTGCGATGGAGATGATCTCCGAGAGGTCCGAGGAGGAGCGCGACCCCTTCGCGATGAGCTTCATCGTCCGGGTCACCTGTGGGACGCGGAGCCGGTCGGCGAAGGAGAGGAGTGCCCCTTCGATGTCGTGGTTCCACGTGATGTCGTTGCGGACCTTGCGGAGCTCGTCGGCCAGGGTCCCCTCGGACCAGCGCGAGACGAGGTCCAGGGCATCGACGAGCCGGATACCCATCTGGTTGGCGCTGGAGAGGATGTTGAGCGTGTCGGGGAAGCGACTCGAGATGCGCTGCTCCCGCCGGCGCTCGGCCTCGTAGAACAGCGTCAGCGGGACCGTCGTGACGAGGAACGGGATGACGGCGTAGCCGACGGTATGCTTGATGGGCGTCCGTCCCATCCCGGCGAGACTCGTCTGGAGCTGGCCCGAGACGACGAGTAGCCCGACGGCGAGGAGCGCCGCCGGCACGGACACCGCGAGCGACAGCAGCGGGTTCCGCTTGCGGATCTCCGAAATCGGGTTCCGGACGAGTTCGAGCAGCTCGTCGCGGCGCTTCCGTTTCTCGTACTCCTCGAAGTGCGGGTCGGACTCGGCCGCATCGCTCGGGTCCACGTCCTGCTCCTGGGACAGCTCGACATCGTGTTCGTGCTGTGCGTACGGCTTCGACAGCAGGTCGATGAGGACGATGAACACGACCATCCCCGCCGGGAGGAACAGGTAGACCAGCGCCTGCGTCTGGGCGAGCGAGTCCCCACCGAGCAGGCTGATGACCATCAGCGTCACGATGAGGAACAGCGGCGCCGCGACGAACATCACGACGAAGATCTCGCTCAGGATCGACAGCGTCTCCAGGAAGTTCTCCTGCTCCTGCTTGGCCTCGTTCATGTACGTCTCGGACTCGTCGGAGAGGAAGGTGCTGAAGTCGCTCCCGGAGTCGAGCACGGAGAGCGTGTCGTCGAGGAACTGCTCGAAGTTGTCCGAGGGCGTGAGGTTCCGGGCGTCGCGGATGGCCGTGAACAGGTCGTTCCCGAACAGCTCCACGTCGCGCACGATCATGTCGCACTCGCGTGCCACCTCGCCGTAGACGTCCTCGGCCTGCGCGACCTCCTTGATGACCTCGAACGTGTTCATCCCTCCGTGCGACAGCGCGTACATGTAGACGATGGCGTGTGGGAGCAACACGTCGATGTTGCGCTGGCGTTGATTGACCACCGTCCGCGGGTAGTAGTAGCGGGCCATCGCCGTCCCGCCGCCGAAGACGGCGATTCCGAGCAGCCCGAAGACGAAGGCGATCAGCGGCCCCAGAACCGGCGCCAGGACGCCGCCGACCGCCGGGAGCTCCGTGATCGGCGCGAAGGCGCCCATCGCCATCAGCTGCGCGGAGAGCACGACCCCCAGTACCAGCCCGACGACCGCCGCTCCGATGGTGTACCGGGCGGTCGAGGCCAGGTAGACGTCGTAGGTGACGCCGAAGCGGGCCTGGTTGAGCCAGCGCTGGAGCTTCCGGAACCGGTCGGGCTGTTCCCGGAAGTAGGTCCGGAAGTAGCCGTGCTGTTCGCGCAGTTTCGCGCGCTCCTCCTCGCTCAGTTCCGACCGCTCCGGGAAGTACTGCTCCAGCTCGTACTCCGGGACGATCGGCGTATCGTCGACGTTCGGTGAACTCATCGGTAGAGTTCGTCGGCCTCCTCGTCGATACTCAGGTCATCGGGCGAGAGCGTGCCCTGCTGGACCTTCTGCATCAACTCCTCGCGGTCGTTGCCGAAGGCGTGGATGGCCGCGGTCACCTGCTGGTAGTCGTCGATATCCTCGTCGACGAGGTACTGGAGGAACTCCTCGCGGTCGTTGAGCGCCTCGGCGAGTTCGCGAGCCCCCCAGCCACGGTCGTCGGCGATATCCTGCAGGACGGCGGACTTGTTCACCTTCCGGTGGGTGTCCGTGTCGGCGTCACGCTGGAACACGTCGATGGCGCGCACGGACTCACCGGCGTCGTCGCCGGAGCGGATCTCGGTCACGCCGTCGTTCCGGCGGACCCGGTCGCCGTCCTTGAACGTCTGCTTCTGGATGGAGACGATGTCCAGCTCCAGCACCATCTGGACCGGGACCGCGAGCGGGTCGTTCTCGAGGCGGTTGAGGACGCCCTCGACGGACTCGGCGTGGATGGTCGTGTACGCCGTGTGCCCCGTCCCGATGGCCTGGAAGAACGTGAACGCCACGTCCTGCTCGGTCCGGATCTCGCCCACGAGCAGGTACTCGGGGCGCTGTCGGAGCGCGGCCTGCAGAAGCTGGTACATCGTGACCTCGCCGCGGCCCTCCGAGGTGATGGAGTCCCGCGTCAGCGACTGGATCCAGTTGTCGTGCGGCAGCGTGATCTCCCGGGTGTCCTCGATGGAGACGACCTTCGAGTCCTCCGGGATGAACATCGACACCGCATTCATCGAGGTCGTCTTCCCCGACCCGGTGCCGCCCGAGAAGATGAGCGAGCGGTTGTTCTCGATGGCCAGCCAGAAGTACGCCATCTGCTCGACGCTGAACGTCCCGGTGTTGATGAGGTCGACCGGCGTCAGCGGCACGTTCGCGAACTTCCGGATGGTGAAGTTCGACCCACGCGTCGACACGTCGGAGCCGAAGGTCAGCTGGACACGGCTCCCGTCGGGGAGCGTCCCGTCCATCAGCGGTTCGCTCACCGAGATCTGCTCGCCCGCGCGCTGGGCCAGCCGGAGCGCGAACGAGGACAGGTCGTTGCCGTCGAACGTGATGTTCGACTTCAGGTCCCGGTGCTCCGTGTGGTAGACGTACACCGGGATTCCGATGCCGTCACACGAGATGTCTTCGATAGCAGGGTCCCGCATGATGGGGTCGATGGGGCCGAGATGGACGAAGTCCCGCAGGAGGTAGTACTTCAGCTTCAGGAGCGTCCCGTCCGAGACCGTCGCGGCCGCGTGGTCGGTGATGATCTCCTTGGCCTTCCGCTCGAAGACCGCCTCGCGCTCCTCCTCGTCGTCGAGGTCCTGGTACATCAGGGAGTTCCGGAGGATCTTCTCCAGGTCCTCCTTGACGTACTCCTCGAACTCCGTCAACTCGGGCTCGTGGACGTGGTAACGGAGCTTCTCCTCCCCGTGACGCTGGAGGATGGACACGTACGCGTACGGGCGGTTGACCCACACGCGCTCGATCTCCTCGTGGTCGTCGAGGTAGGAGAAATCGAAGAACTGATTCTTGATGAACTCGGTCTGCGGCGGTGTCGCGAACGACTCGTCGAGGTTCGCCTGCTGGAACCACTCCTGCACCTCGCGGAGGATCTCACCCTTGATAGGGTGGTCAGCGACGATATGGCCACCACCAGCGGTCGATCGCCCGGAGGCACCCCCGCCGGTCGTGGTCCCCGCCCCGTCGGCATCCTCGTCACTGTCGAACTGGAAGCCGCCGTCCTCCGGCCCAGTCTCACTGTGCTCCTCGGTCGATGTCGGCTCGTTCTGGTCTGTTTCGCTGCTCACGGTCACACGTTCCTGCGTTTTACCGCCCCCGCCCGGACACCACACCTGTCCGGGCATTCAGGTCGGTCCTGCCTGTCCATCCGCCGTCACCTGCAAGAGGATTTCACCGGCCAAACCCGGTACTTTATAACTAACCAGGGGCCACCCCCCGCTCGACGTCGACGAATGTGGTACGTTACACTTGCGCGAACGTTCGCGTCCGCAGTGTTAAATGCACCGTTCAGTCCAGTCGTAGAGGGGGTCGCGAGGCTCAGTTCAGCTGCGAACCGAGTGCATGATTCTCCGCCCAGCGAGTCGACTGGTAGTCGAGGTCGGGAGCAATCGAGAGCGTCCACAGAAGGCATGCGCCGGCCGGGACTTGAACCCGGGCGACAAGCTTGGAAGGCTTGTGTCCTACCACTAGACCACCGGCGCTCTCACTTCGTTCGAGCCCCGTGGTTCCCGCCTTCGGCGGTCACCACCGGCTCGCTCGCTTCGCTCGCGTGCCGAGGCTCGCGCCCTTCGGGCGCTCACCACCGGCGCTCGCATCACTGTCTGGTCGTGGGGGCCACAAGTGCGTACCGGTCCGAAAGCGGTGGCCGTATGTCGGATAGAGACTTCCCTCTACCCCAGTGCGGAGATATTCTCATATAATTCCAGATATTCTGTATCAAGACCAGAAATTACCGATTAGTACCCACAATAGCGTAGCAATTTCCGCTTGACAGGAACGATTCGGCCACGTCGAGGTCGCTCGCCGCGAGGTCCCGGTCGAACTCCGCGGGCGCGTAGATGTGGTAGAACCGGGGGACCCGCTGCCCGCCGGGGAGCGTCCAGTCGACGGTCGTGTCGAACCCCTCGGCGGCATCGGCGGCGGCCTCGAAGCGGTCGTGAGCGGTGCTCCACGCACTCACCAGCGCCCGGGCGCCCGGCGCGAGAACCCGTGCGAGTTCCGAGAGCGACGCGACCCGCGTCTCCCGGTCCGGGAGGTGGTGGAGGGTGGCAACGTACACCGCGAGGTCCACCATGTCGGCCGCGAGCGGAAGGCGGGCGGCGTCGGCGGCGACCGGCCGGTAGCGGTCGCGGTATCCCCGGTCGACGGCGCGGTCACGTCCCACCTGGAGGAGTTCGGAGCTGGCGTCGACGGCGAGAACACGGTCGGTGCGGTCGGCGAGCGGTTCGACGTGGCGGCCGTTTCCCGCGCCGAGGTCGAGCCCCGTCGCCCCCTCGCGGCCGTCGAGGAAGTCGGTCACCTCGGGCCACGGGTGCGCGCGTGTCTCGGCGAAGTGGGCCGCGATGTGGTCGTAGGTCTCGCGCACCGTCCGGCGGTCACGGACGGCAGCGGGTCCCGGGGGGGTCGCCGCGGAGTCGTCGCCCGTCACGTCAGAAGGGGAGGAGCGGAACCAGCATCCCCGCCGTCGCGCCGCCGACATCCGGCTGCGGCAGGAAGACGAACACGAGGTAGGTGATGAGCAGCATGATGCTGGCGTGCTTCATGCCGTCCTTGATGGAGCCGCCACCCATCTGCCCGCCGACCAGCCCCGAGAGCATCGCCTGGATGAGACCCGCGTGGAAGAAGGTCAGGCGGTACTGGTCGACCTTCTCGGAGTTGATCTGGAGGAAGGACGGGGCCGACTGGACGGCACTGCTCCCACCGGTGAGCGCGTCCTGGGTCGGCAGGTTCGGGATCAGCACCCGGTCGATGGCCCCGATGACGACGAGGAAGACCAGGAAGGAGACGTAGATGACGATGATGTAGGTGAACATCTCCTGCTTGCGCTTGCGCTTCAGGCGCTGGTCCGCGCGGGCCTGTTCCGAGGCGATACGGAGCACGGGCCCGATCTCGTTGGACGCTCGCATCGAGTTCGTCAGCAGCGTCACCGTCCGCGTGACCGAGGGGGTCTGCACCCGGCGCTCGAAGCGGTTCAGTGCCTGCTCGACCGTGGCGCCCCACTTGATGTCACGCCAGATGCGGTCGACCTCCGCGTTCAGTTCACCCAGGTCGCTCCGACGGACCCGGTCGAACGAGGAGACGACGGCGACGCCGGCCTCGTTGAGGCTGGCGAGTCGCTCCAGCATGTCCGGGATGGCGCTTTCCAGGCGCTGCAACCGCTGTTGAGCCACCTCGTACACGACCGCGAACGTCGACATCACGAACAGCGCGGCCTGGATGAGCGCGTCGTCGAACGCCCGCGCGTCGAACGTCCCACCTTCGAGGGCCCCCGGCAACTGGGCCAGGACGAACCCCACGGCGATGGGGACGCTCACGAACAGGATGAGTTCGGGCTGGTTGAACAGGGATTCGACGGGACTGGTGAGCGCCGACCGGACCCGCTTGACGCGCTTGTACGCCCGGAGCCGGTCGCGGTTGGCTTTCGACCGGGGGCTCTCGGCCCAGCCGTAGTCGGCCGGGGCGCCACCGTCGGGCGTCCCCGACGAGGCGTGTCCAACGGGCGAACCACCGTCGGGGGCGGTCGGCTGCTCGCCCTCGCCGGCCTCACGCGGGAGCCGCTGGTTCAGCGCGTTCAGTTCGTCGCGTTCGATATCGCTCTCGTCGCGGCTGGCCCGGAGCGGCTGGGTGATCTCCGAGAGATACGCGATGAAGAGGAGGTTCGTCGCGGGCAGGACGACGTACGTGATGAGCTGGACCAGAACCAGGGTATCGCCGCTGGTGAGCCCGATGACGAGCAGGATGGTGATGAGGAACAGCATCCCCGCGACGACGGTGGTGACGTACACCTCGGCCGTGGTCGCCAGCAGTTCGAGGATCTCCTCCTGCTGCTCCTCGGCCTGCTCGCGGTAGCGCTCGTACTCGTCGGCGAGGAACGCCGAGAGGTTCCGACCGGACTGGAGCACGCTCGTCAGGTTCTCCAGGAACTTCTGGAACTGCTGGGACGGCGTGCGCCGCGAGAGGTCCCGGACCGCGCTGACGAGGTCCTGCCCGAACACGTCGATGTTCCGGACCCCGACGGCCATCTCCTCGGCACCGGCACCGAAGACACCGCGGTTGTTCGAGAGCGAGCGCATCACGTCCGGGAACGCCATCCCGCCGCGTGACTGCGCGTAGATGAACGCCACCATCCGCGGAAGCGAGGCGTCGATCTGTCGCTCGCGCGTGGTCGCACGGACGGACGGGATCGTCCACCGGATGGCGTAGACGATGGTCGCCGCGATGGTCCCCATCAGGAGGCTCGTACCGACGAGGAGCGCGAACAGTTTGGCGTTGAACGCCAACAGGAAGTCGGGAAGCGACGACGCCACGTCGCTGATGACCGGGCTGGGCGCGGTCAGCGTGTTCAGGTCGAGTAGCTCCACCAGGAAGCCACCGAGATAGACACCGAGAACGGCACCCGAGAACGCCGCCACGGCCGTGTACAGGTACGTCTGGGTGACGTACACCCGATACGGTGTGCCGATACCGGCCGCGCGGAGCGTTCGCTCGCGCTGTTCGTTATCCGGAACCGTCCGGCCGCCGAACGCCGTGTAGGCGAGCCGCTTGGTGTCACGTTCGAGCGTCCGGCTGAACGGCGCCAGCGCCAGCACCGCCAGTGTCACCACGACGACGATGAGCGGGATGTATGTCGTGACCGCCATATCAGTCGTCGGCGCTGGCTTCGGCCTCGGCCCCGGTGTCGATCTCCGGGGCGTCGATGCGGTCCATCACGCGGTCCGGGTTCGCGTAGTACCGATTCACCATCGTCGTGAAGGCCTGATACTGGGTCACCTCCTCGTCCCAGAGGTACTTGAGGAAGCGACGACGACGGCGCAGCTCGCTGAGCAGGTCACGCTGGGACCACCCCCGCTCCTCGCGGATCTCGTCCATCAGGTTGCGGTTGCCCTCGCTGAAGGTGTCGTCCGTGGCGTTCCAGTCGTAGGCCCCGGCGTAGTCCAGTTCGCCGGTCCGCTGGTCGATGCCCTCGATCTCGGCCACGCTGGAGGCCCGGCGGACCCGCTCGCCGCCGAACCGGGCCAGCGTCTGCACGACGAGCACATCAAGCGACTGCACCATCGGGCGCGGGACGTTGATGGGCTCGTTCTCGAGGCGGTTGATGGCCGTCTGCACCGAATCGGCGTGCATCGTCGACAGCGTCGTGTGGCCGGTGTTCATCGCCTGGAACAGCGTGATGGCCTCCTCCCCGCGCACCTCGCCGACGATGATGTACTCCGGTCGGTGCCGGAGCGACGAGCGCAGCAGGTCGTACATCGTGATGTTGGCCGCCTCGTCCAGCCGCTCGCGGGTGACCGAGGACAGCCAGTTGTCGTGGTACAGCGCCAGCTCGCGGGTGTCCTCGATGGTGATGAGCTTCGATCGCGGCGGGATGAACATCGAGATGGCGTTCAGCGAGGTCGTCTTGCCGGCCGCCGTGCCGCCCGCGAAGATGATGTTCTTGTTGTGCTCGATGGCCATCCAGAGGTAGGCCATCTGGTCGAGATTGTACGTCCCGAACCGGAGCAGGTCGATGGGCGTGAACGGCTCCTCGCTGTACTTCCGGATGGTGAACGCCGACCCGCGAGGCGTGACCTCCTGGCCGAGTGCGAGCTCCGCACGCGAGCCGTCCTCCAGCGTCGTCTCGACGACGGGATTGCCGACGGAGATGTGGCGCCCGGACTGCTGGGCCAGCTGGATGACGAACGAGTCCAGCTCCTCCTCGCCGAACGAGACGTTCGTCTCCACGTCCTGGTAGTCCTCGTGGTAGGCGTACAGCGGCAGGCCGTAGCCGTCACAGGAGATGTCCTCGATGTTGGGGTCGTGCATCAGGGGGTCGATCTTCCCATACCCGCGGAAGCGCCGCCACAGATAGTAGAAGAGGCGATAGAAGCCGGCCATGTCCACGTCGACGCCGTACTCCTCCAGGCGGTCGCGCAGCTCCTCCATCAGCACCCGCTCGGCACCCTCCTCGTCGTCGGCGTCGGTCTCGGGGCCGTACAGGAGCGGGTTCCGGACGTCCTGATACAGCGCGTCGAGCAGCTCGGCCTCGAAGGAGTCCAGCGTCGGCTCGACGACGTGGTAGAGATACTGGTTCTCCTCGGCGTCGTAGTTGATCGAAGCGTAGGAGAACGGCGCGTTCAGCCAGTAGCGGTCGACCTCCTCGTACCCCTCGCGGCCGCCGAAGTTGACCAGCTGCCCGTGTTCGGTCGGGGACCAGTGCTCGATGTCGATGCGGGACCCACGGAACATCTCCACCGTTCTGGAGAGCTGCTCCATCGCGTTCTCCAGCGCGCCCTTCCGTTGGCCCTGCTGTGTGTCGTTCGTGTCGGACATGATGGCCGGGTGACCTGGTCGCCCCCCGTCTGTTGTCAGGGTGGTAGGGCCAACCATATATAAATCCACGCTGGCCGCGGCGCGGCGCCGACGGCCGACGATGCCCGAAAGCAGCCCGCTCGCCCTGACTGGTGGGTCAGGACGCCACCTGTTCGACCCGGAGCAGGACGGCCCCGAAGACGAGCAGGAACAGGGCCCCGACCGGAACCGTGGTCCCGGGATAGCGGGTGAACAGCAGCGCCGTCGACGCCCCCAGCACCGCCCCGCTCACGAGCAACAGCCCGCCCAGCAACCGAACGGGGTCGACCGGAAGTCGGTCCTCGACCTGCTCCTCACGGGCGTAGTAGGCCACGCTGACGACCAGTGCGGCGATGAAGACGACCGCCCCGACTGCCCATACCTGATACGCCTGCTCGACACCACCCGACTCACGAGTGATGGCCCCCAGCACTGTCTGGAACGGCGCCTCGCCGGGAAGCGACGCGCCGAAGATGAACTGGAACAGGAAGACCTGCCACCGGACGACCACAAGGGAGATTCCCCCCCGCGAGGCGAACGACACCGACCACGGCAGCAGCGCGCTCGCCCACGTCGCCAGCACCGCGAGTTCACCCGCGTACTTCGTCCGGAGCAACGTCATACCGGCCGGGCGCCGCCCGTCGCCGAAAACTTACCGATGGCGGCCGCCTCGCCCGCGGCCACCGACCACCGAGCGGCGTCACGTTCTTGTCCGCTGGTCCCCTACGGTGACGCAGTTGATGAGGCGCGACTACTTCACGCTGGACGTCCGCAATCTCGAGACGGACGGGCCGCCGACGGCGCACATCGAGTTCGATGGCCCCGCCGAGCAGCTCGTCGACCGCCTCACCGGCGACGACGATGAACCGCTCCCCCCGGAGGAGCTCGACGTCGCCTTCCGACTGCAGACCCCCGCCGAGGCCGCCGACGCCAGCGGCGTGGTCGCGGTGACCCACCGCGTCACCGGCGCGTTCGTCCTCGAACTGAACGCCGACGCCGACGACGTGTTCCGGTTCATCGACGCCGCCCGGGAGTTCGGCAAGGAGACCGACGAGGAGTTCCGCTACCGCGTCCGCGTCACCGTCGACGACGAGGACCTGCTGGACCACGAGATGAACGTCTTCCTCGTCTACGACCCCGACGGGGAACTGCTGCGCGGGCGGTCGCTGATTCCGAGCGGCGTCGAACTCTAACGAGCTTTTTTGACGCCTCGGGTACCGCTTGCGCGCCGGCCGAGGGCCGGCGCGCTGCGGGTACCACTCGGCGCAAAAAACGTTCAGAAAAAATGCCGGCGGCTCACGCCGTTCGCCGCCGGTGAACCGCGCTCGCTTCGCTCGCGCGGACGCAAACGCTCACTGTTGCCGGTTCCGCTCCTGTTGCTGGTTCGGCGGTTGCAACTGTTGCTGGTTCGGTAGCCGCGACGCTTGCCATCGGTAGTTCAGCGCTCGATAGGTAAGGTTCCCACAGCCCGAATATCTCAGAAATTCTGGAAATTCCCGAATTAGTCGAGGTTTTTCGAATACTACGCCTTCTTGAACCCGAGCAGGAAGCCGCCGGCGAAGCCACCACTGATGGATAGCGTCGAGAGGATGGTCATGAGCCACGAGGGCGGCGTCTGCGAGGCGGCCGCCTCCCCGGCCTGCAGGAAGCTCGCACCGAGCTTGTCCCAGTTGACGGTCATGATCTGCCGGGATTCGAGGAACTTGAACAGGGCCAGCTCGAGGCCGACGAGGATCGCGATGACCTTGGCCACCTTCTTCGCCGTGAAGCCGATGATTCCCCCGATGACGGCGCCGGTTCCCACGTTGATGCCGATGGTCTGTGCGAGCGCCTGGAAGTCCACCATGCCCCCGGGTGGGATACGCCGATGTAAGTCTCTTGTGGCGAGCGCGGTCGGAATCGGCCGCCAGCAGCCGGTTCTCCGTCAGACACGTGTCGTCCCCCCGCCCCGCCGACGACGTTTTCACCCAGGGGGAGTAACGTTCAGGGTGAGTGACTGGCGCACACCAGGGAACGGCGGTCGTCGCGAAGCGGGTCGACGCAGGTGAGGCCGATACGGCCGAGTTCCGCGACCTCGCCCGAGCCGCGGGCTACGAGGTGGTCGCGGAGGTCACCCAGACCCGCAAGGAGGACCCGGCGCTCTGTCTCGGCGAGGGGAAGGCCGAGGAGCTGGCCGCGGTCGTCCGGTCGACCGACGCGACGACGGTACTGTTCGACAACCGGCTGGGCCCGTACCAGACCTTCAACCTCGGGAACCTGCTCCCGGAGGGCGTCGAGCTGGTCGACCGCTTCCGGCTCATCCTGGAGATATTCGGCCAGCGTGCCGCGACCAAGAAGGCCCAGCTCCAGGTCGAGCTGGCCGAACTCCGGTACGAGCTCCCGCGCGCGGAGGCGAAGGCCTCGCTCGCCCAGCGCGACGAGCGCCCCGGCTTCATGGGGCTGGGCGAGTACGACGAGTCCCGCGAGCAGGACATCAAGCGACAGATCGCCGAGATCAGCGACGAACTCGAGTCCATCGAGGAGACCGAGGCCCACCGGCGCGAGCAGCGCCGCGAATCCGGCTTCGACCTCGTCGCGCTGGCGGGCTACACGAACGCCGGGAAGTCGACGCTCCTGCGCCGCCTCGCGGACGAACTCGACATCGACGAGAACGCCGACCGCCACCCCGACCTCGATACGACGGCCGAGTCCGAGGACCGGCTGTTCACCACTCTTGGCACGACGACCCGCCGTGCGGACATGGGCAAGCGCGACGTGCTCGTCACGGACACGGTCGGGTTCATCTCCGACCTCCCACACTGGCTCGTCGAGTCGTTCAAGTCGACGCTCTCGGAGGTGTACCGTGCGGACCTCGTGTTGCTGGTCGTCGACGTCTCGGACCCCATCGAGGAGATCCGCGAGAAACTCGTCACCAGCCACGACACGCTGTACGAGCGCAACGAGGCCCCCATCGTCACCGTCCTCAACAAGGTCGACAAGGTCCCGGCCGAGGAGGTCGAGCGCAAGCGCGAGGCACTCTCGGCGCTCGCGCCCAACCCCATCGCCGTGAGCGCCCTCGAGGGCGATGGCATCGCCGAGCTGCGCGACCGCGTGGACGACGAACTCCCGCCGTTCGAGCGCGAGCGCCTCGTCCTGCCGATGTGCGACGACGCGATGAGCCTCGTCTCGTGGGTCCACGACCACGCCCACGTCAACGACGTGGACTACGGCGAGCAGGTGGTCGTCGACTTCGAGGCCCGGCCCAGCGTCATCGAGCGCTCGCGGGCGCGAGCCTCGGATGTGGCCGCCACAGCCGAACACTGAAGATGCGCACTGCCGGTCAGTTCGGCTCCGGCCCGAGCGCGTACAGCCCGTCCCATGCGAACGCGTAGACGCCGCCCTCGGCGACGACAGGCTGGGCGGCGAGGCCCGAAACGACCATATCTCCCTCGACGACGGTCTCCGGGAACCGGTGGGTCCACCGTTCGGTCCCGTCGGTCCGGGCGAGCGCGGCGAGCTCGCCGCCGTTCCCTCGCTTCCCGACGTAGATCCGGTCGCTGCCGACGGCCGGGTGGCCCTCGTATCCACCGTCACCGTCCGGCGTCACGGCGTACCGTTCGTCGCCGGTCGTGGCATCGAGGACCCGGACCGTCCCGTCATCGACGAGATACGCCCGCTCGCGGTCGACCGCGACCCCGACGACGTTCGTCGTCTCGGCGTCGTAGTGCCAGCGACGGCGCGCGTCAGACCGCGCGAAGGCGTGGACACCACCGTCGTCCGGCGCGACGTAGACGGTGTCGCCGGCGGCGTACGGGCCCTCCGGGATACCGTTGTCGTCGAGGTCGATGGACCAGCGTTCGCTGCCATCCGTGAGCGCGCGGGCGGTGAGCGTACTCCCGACCTGGAACTCGCTGGAGAGCGCGTACACCGTGTCGTCGTCCGCCGCGAGCGTGGCCCGCCACCGTGGCGACGGGCGTCGCCAGCGCCGGGAGCCATCCGCGACGGCGTAGGCCCGTACGTCCGCGTCGCGGGCGCCCTGTTGGGGAATCTCGGTGGGAGCGAGCACCGTCCCGTCGACGGCCGTGGTGACCGACGCCGTCCGGGTCCCGAGGTCACGCTCCCAGGCCAGGTCGCCCGTGAGGGTGTACGCCCGCAGGAACCCCTCGCCGGCCACGACCACCCGGTCGCCCGCGACGGTCCCGGCGCGCGTCCGCCCCGGGAGCTGGCGGGTCCAGCGCTCGTGTCCCTCGCGCGCGTCGCGGCAGAACAGCGTCAGTGTCCCGTCGGGCTGGTGGCCGGTCCCCGTCGGCGGGGAGGCGGTCCGAGTCGGCGGGCCGGACGTGTTCCGGCCGGTCAGCCCGAAGTGGAACAGGCGCCCGTCGGCGAGCAGCGGTGGCCCGCTGCGGAGGCGCCGCAGGTGCCAGTAGGTAGTCGCGTCGTCGCGGACGCCGAGTGCCGGGGCAACGCCGGCGTGCCCGGAACCGTAGCCGGGCTGGGGCCACGCACCCGAGACATCGAGCGGGCGGGGCTCCCGCGGGGTCTGGGTCGGTCGGTCACCGTCAGTGGGTGAGTCACGGTCGGTCGTCGGGACATCGGTCGGCGGGTCCGTCGGCGAATCCGTGGGCGAGTCCGCCGGCGTGTCGTTCGTCGAGCAGCCGGCGAGGGCCGCGAGCGCGGCGCTGCCGGCCGCGAGGAACCTGCGTCTGGAGGGCATCGGAGGGCGTTCCGTGTGGAGTGGTAAGTGTCTTCACCCACCGGGCGCGGAGCGGCGTCGGCTCGGCCGAGGGGACGCTACGTCCCTCAGTCGAGGGCGCGCTTCTCCTTCGTCACCACGCGCACGTCGTCGATACGCGTGGCCGGATACTGGCCATCCTCGTCCTTCTCCACGGCTTTCACCATATCCCAGACGACGTTGAGCCCCGTCGTCACGCCCTCCAGCGCCTCCATCTCGCAGCCCGTCTTCCCGGTCGTCTCGACCGCGACTTCGAGGTCGACGCGCTCCTCGTGCACCTCGAAACCCGTCTCGACGTTCGTGATGGGAATCTGGTGGCACATCGGGATGGTCTCCCAGGTGTGCTTGACCGCCTGCACGGCGCCGACCCGTGCGGTGGCGAGCACGTCACCCTTCCCGACCTCGTCGGCCCGAATCGCCTCGACGGTCGAGGGCTGGAGGTGGATCGTCCCGCGCGCGACCGCCCGCCGCGCCGTGTCGGGCTTGTCGCCCACGTCGACCATCTGGACATCACCGTCCTCGACGTGGGTGAGGCCGTCGGCGTCCTCGTGGGTGGTGACCTCTGGGTCGCCGGCTGGGCCATCCGGGCCGTCGTGGTCGCCCGGCGAGTCGTCGCTCATGCTCCCCCCGCGATGTCCTCGTCCGGGCGGCGCATCGCCCGCGGGAGCGCGTCCACGAGGTCGGTCGCGACGAGCCCGTTGCCGTACTCCTCCACCACGATGTCGCCGGCGCGGCCGTTCGCGAACGCGGCGACGGAGGCGGCGTCGTGCGTGTCGAGCACGGACGCGAGCGCGCCGCAGGCGCCCGCGAGCACGTCGCCGGTCCCGCCGACGGTCATCCCCGGGTTCCCGGTCCGGTTGCGCCGGGTCCGTTCGCCGTCGCTGATGACGTCGTGGGCACCCTTCACGAGGAGCGTGTGACCCAGGGCGGCCGCGAACTCCTCGACCAGCTCGGCGCGCTCGGCCGGGTCGTCGACCGTCTCGCCACCCATCTTCCGCAGCTCGCCCTGGTGGGGCGTGCAGAGCAGGTCAGCGCGCGTCTCCACCTCGGGGACGACCTGCAGTGCGTCGGCGTCGACGACGACGGTTCCCTCGAGCGTGGACAGGAGCTGTTCGGCCGCGCTCAGCGTCTCCGCGGCGTCGCCCAGCCCGGGCCCGAGGACGACGGTGTCGTGTCCCTCGGCGAGTTCCCGAACGGTGTCGAGGTGCGCAGGTGTCAGGCGCTCGCCGTGGAACGACCGGACGATGAGGTTCTCGCTGTAGCCCTGCAGTTCTCGTGCCACCTCGCTCGGACAGACGACCCGGACGAGGTCGGCCCCCGCCCGGAGCGCGGCCTGGGCCGAGAGCGCGGGGGCCCCCGTGTACGGCCCGCCCCCGACCACGAGCACCTCGCCGTTGTCGCCCTTGTGGCTGCTCGGGTCGCGGCCGAGGCGCAGGAGGTCGCCCGGCCCGACGAACGTCTCGGCCGCCGCCGGAATGCCGATGGGCTCGACCCGCACGTCGGCATCGAGGTCGGCGAGGCCGGGCTTGGTGTCGTGGAAGGTGACGATGTGGTCGGCCGTGACGGCGTTGGCGGCCCCGGCACCGCCGTCCGGGTCGACGCCCGAGGGCACGTCCACCGAGAGGACCGTCGCGTCGCTCTCGGCCATCCGCCGGGCGGCGGTGGCCTCGGGTTCGCGCAGGTCCCCCGAGACGCCGGTCCCGAGCATCGCGTCGACGACGAGGTCTGGGTCGCCCAGTTCGAGTGCCGTCGCGTCGGTCACCTCGCGGGCGTCGTAGTCCGCCTCGACGAGCGCGTCCCAGTTCTCGCGGGCGATATCGGTCCCGACGGCCGAGGCACGCCCGAGGAGGTGGACCGTGGTGTCGTAGTCGTCGGGTCGCTCCGCTCCCCGACCCCCGGGCGCGCGTGGCGCGCCCCCGTCGAGGAACCGCGCGGCGACCAGCGCGTCCCCGCCGTTGTTCCCGCGACCGGCGACGATGGCGACCGAGGCGCCGGGGTCGGCGAGGTCGCGAACCGCCCGGGCGACGGCGTTGCCCGACGACTCCATCAACTGCTTGCGCGGGACGCCGAGGGCCTCGGCATTCGCGTCGAGGACGGCGACATCCTGTGCCGTGAGCATGGGCGGGCGTTCGACGGGTGGCGGGTTAAATCCGGGCGAGAACGAGGCACCCTGCCGGAAGCCTCTGCTGTTTGCCCGATGGCACCCGGACTCCTGCCGAAAGCCCCCCGGTCGCTTTCATTCCCACCCCGGATGGTTTGTGGAGGCCCGCGATAGCCCTGCCCTTCCCCATGTCGCGCGGGCTCGCTGCTCGCGGCTGGCGCCGCTCGCGGGGGCGCGGAGCGCCCCGCACCGCTCGCCACGCGCTCCCGGCCGGGCGACGGTTGGTCGGCCAGCCGGTTCCGAGAACAGGAAGCGCGCGGGCGCCATTCCCCGTGGAGGCCGCTCGCGATAGCGAGCGTGCCGGAACACCGCGGCGTCCTCGTGAGCGAAGCGAACGAGGGCTCGTCAGAGCTTGCTCTGACGGCGCGAGCGCGGGGAGGTGTGGGGGAACCGTGCTAGCCCGGAACCACCACGCGCGAATGGCCGGTGCGACAGGCCACAGGGTGGGACTGAAAGGGGCCGCGGGCTCGGCGTCGCCCGGACGACGCAAGGACCGCAGCGAGGCCCGGCGGCCCGAACCCGCGGGGGCTTTCAATCCGGTTTCGTTGTGGTCATCGTTGTCATCTTCGTGAGAGCGGGCAGGGGGTTTCAACAGGGTCGCGCCAAGGCGGTAGTCAGATATCGTTGGGGGAGCTACGGAGATGTCGAATTATTTTCAATTCAGGTGCATAATTTCTAAATTTGTGTTCTATCCCATAATCTTGCGAGGATATTAGCTCCAATTGTCACTTCTCCACGACCAGCACGGGCGCGACAGGGTCCGGGTTCGGCGCCACGCTCTCCAGCAACTCCCCTACCGGCCGCGCCTCGCGACCCAGCAACTCCTCGACCCGTTCGTGTGTCAGGACGTTCTCGCCGGTGTCGACCAGCCGCAGGCGCCGCCGGAGCCAGCGCTCGTCGTGCTCGCCGAGCCAGTAGTCGTCGGGTGCGGCGAGGTGGGTCTCGTGCCACGCCTGCCGCGCGGGCGAGGGGTAGTTGAACACGAGGAGTCCGCCCTCCGCCACCAGGGCGAACAGGTCACGCAGCGCCCGCTCGATGTCGGGGACGTAGTCCAGCGTGTTCAGACAGTAGACGACATCGAACGTCCGGTCGATGTCGGGGGCCGGCAGCCCTGCCGCCGCGAACGTCACCTCGGCGAGCCCCCACTCGGGAGCCAGCGCGTCGTCGGCGGACCGCCGTTGCTCGTGGTTCGCGCGTGCCAGTTCGAGCGCCGCGGGCGCCGGGTCGTAGCCGAAGAACTCGGTGTCGGGGAACTCCTCGGCCAGGTCGAGCAGGACGACGGCCGCGCCACACCCCACCGAAGCGACCGAGCCGGGGACGCTCCGCTCGACGAACAGGTCACCCAGCAGCCGCGCGGCGTCGTGGCCGCGGCGGCACATCGCGTCCCGGTCGGCCGGGGTGAGCGGCGCTCTCCAGAACGCGTCCCAGTCGATGGTCGGCCAGTCGCCGTCCTGGGCGGTCTCGCGCGGGCCCTCGAGCGGCGAGTCGGCCACGCGGTCGCTCATCGGCGGATCTCGAAGCCAGTGATTCCCTCGGGCGACTCGTGTTCGACGGTCACGCCGTCGACACGGGCCCGCGTCGGGCCCTCGTGGCAGTACTCCAGTATCTCCTCGACCGCCGACTCGGGTCCCTCGAAGACGGCCTCGACGCGGCCGTCGTCCAGGTTCCGGACCCAGCCGTCCACGGCGCGCTCGATGGCCTCTCGCCGGGTGGTCGCCCGGTAGGTCACACCCTGGACGCGACCGCTGACGAAGACATGGGCACGCACGCGCGCATCGTCTCCGCCGGCTGTCATGCGTCCCCGTTTCAGAGCGGCGTACTAAAGCCTGTCCGCGAACGCCGGGCGATACGGTCGCCGCACGGGAGTCCATCCCTGCCCGATGTCGACGTGCCGACCCGTTTTTGAGGGTTCGTCGCCCAGTATCGGGCATGGTCCTGGAGGGGACGGTCCTCGTCGGCCGGGAGTTCGAACCCGTGGAAGGCCGTGTCGTCGTCGAAGACGGCACGATAGCGCGTATCGAGCGCGACGATGTCGACAGCGACGACATCATCCTGCCGGCGTTCGTCAACGCCCACACCCACATCGGGGACTCCATCGCGAAGGACGCCGGCGCCGGGCTCTCGCTGGACGAACTGGTCGCACCGCCGGACGGCCTGAAACACCGACTCCTCCGCGACGCCGACCGCTCGGAACTCGTCGCGGCCATGCACCGGTCGCTGCGCTACATGCGCCAGGGTGGCACCGGCGCGTTCGTCGAGTTCCGGGAGGGCGGCGTCGAGGGCGTCGAAGCCATCCGCGACGCGCTGGAAGGGGTCGACATCGAGCCGGTCGTCCTCGGTCGGGAGACGGTCGAGGCGATGGAGGCCGCCGACGGCTTCGGCGCCTCGGGCGCCCGGGACGGTGACTTCTCGCGCGAACGCAACGCGACCCGGACGGCCGGCAAACTGTTCGGCATCCACGCCGGCGAGCGCGATGCGATGGACATCAACCCGGCGCTGGACCTCGACCCGGACTTCCTCGTCCACATGGTCCACGCCGAGGAACTCCACTTCGAGCGCGTCGAGGAGCGCGGGACCCCCATCGTCGTCTGCCCGCGCTCGAACCTCGTCACGAAGGTGGGCTTCCCGCCCGTCGGCGACATGCTGGAGCGGACGACGGTCGCGCTCGGGACGGACAACGTGATGCTCAACTCTCCGTCGATGTTCCGCGAGATGGCGTTCACGATGAAACTGAGCGACGACCGCGTCACCGCGCCCGACGTGCTGCGGATGGCCACGGTCGCGGGCGCGGACCTCGCGGGGCTGAACTGCGGCTGCATCGAACCCGACCGCGATGCCCGGCTCCTCGTGCTCGACGGCGACTCGGACAATCTCTCGGGCTACCGTGACCCCGTCCGTGCGGTGGTCCGGCGCGCGAGCGTCAGCGACGTGAAGCGTGTGACCCGTCCGGGCGAGTTCGACGGCGACTCGGGCGGGACGTAACGCTCTACTCCGCCGACGGTAACCACCGCGTATGGAGCCCGTCGTCGCGGTCCTCCTGCTGACCTGCCTCGTGCTCGGGGTCGGTGCTGCCCTCCTCGGCCGCCGCATCCGGCGGCTCGACGGCACGGCCCCGAGAGCCGAACCGGCCACGGCCAGCGACGGCGATACCGACCGGCCGCTCGGTCCGGTCGCTCGCTGGGCCACGGACGGCGGCGGGTCCGGGAGCGGCGCAGCGCGCGGAGACGCGTCGGACCAGGGTGCCGCCGCCGGCGCCCACGGTCCGAAACTCGTGATGGCCTACGTGCGCCCCGACCGGCTGGAGGCCGTCAAGGAGGCCCTCGCAGCGGTCGGCGCCCCCTCACTGACCGTGACGCAGGTGTCGGGTCGCGGGAGTCAGCCCCCCGAGGAGGGCCAGTGGCGCGGCGAGACGTACACCGTCGACCTCCACCGGAAGGCCAAGGTCGAGTGCGTCGTCGCCGACGTGCCCGTCGACGACGTGGTCGAGGCCATCGCCGACGCCGCCCACACCGGCGACCCGGGCGACGGGAAGGTGTTCGTCCTGCCGGTCGAGCGCGCACTGCAGATCCGGACGGGCAAGCGCGGCCCGGATGCCGTCTGAACGGCACTATCCGGACCTCTCACCGGCTCAGGGCTCGACGACCAGCTTTCCGAGGAACGAGTCGTCCAGTACGGCCTGCTGGGCGTCCTTCACCCCGGCGAGGTCGTACGTGCGCGCGACCTGCGGCACGAGCGACCCACGCTCCAGCAGGGCCGCCAACCGGCCGAGCACCCGTGCCACGTCGGGCGTGTTGAACATCGAGACGTGGTTCACCGTCAGCGCCTTGCCACGGTGTGCGGGGACGTTCGGGAAGGTCGCCTCGGGGTCCGAGTTGCCGATAGCCGCGATGCGTCCCCGGAACGCCGCGACCTCGCAGTCCAGCCCGAGGTAGTCGTCGAGCCGGTGGTCGAGGATCACGTCGGGCTGGCCGGTCTCGCGGATGGCGTCCGCGAGGTCGTCGCGCCCGTAGTCGAGCACGTCGTCGGCCCCCAGGTCAGCGAGGTCGTCGTGGTACGCCGGGCGCGCCGTGGTCGTGACGCGGGCACCGGCGGCCGCCGCGACCTGGACGGCGACGTGACCGACGCCGCCCGACCCGCCGTGGACGAGAACGCGCTCGCCCGGGTCGAGGTCGCACCGCGCGACCAGCGACTGCCACGCCGTCACGCCGACCAGGGCGCCCGCGGCGGCTGCCGCGAATCCCACCCGGTCCGGGAGCCGGGCGAGCCGGTCGGTCGGGACCGCGACGTACTCGGCGCACGTCCCCGGGCGGTCGTTTCCCAGCGCGGTCGCGACCACGCGGTCGCCGGGGTCGTACTCGGTCACGTCGTCGCCGACCGCCGTCACCACGCCGGCGGCGTCGCTGCCGGGAATCCACGGGAGGCCCCCCGGCGCGTACGACCCCTCCCGGAAGTACGTGTCGACGGGGTTGACCGACGCGGCACGCACCTTCACCAGCACCTCGTCGTCGTCGGGGGTCGGGCGGTCGACGTCCTCGACCATGAGCTGTTCCGGCCCGCCGTGGTCGTGGTATCGGACGGCTCGCATGGGCGGGCCGACGGGCGCGCCCGCCTAAAGCCGTGGGGGTGGCGGCGGCACGACCCGGAGCACGCCACCTGCGAAACGTATTCCAGCGACGACGGCGTGGCTCCAGGTATGAGCGACACGGCCGACGACCCCGAGACGTTCGACGCCGGCGGCATCACCCTCGAGAAGCGCCGGGAGTTCGTCTGGGAGATCCCCCAGGACGAGGCCGAGGGGATGCGCGTCCCGGCCCGCATCCTCGCCAGTCGGTCGCTACTGGAGGAGATCAAGAACGACAAGACGCTCCAGCAACTCCGGAACACGACCCACCTCCCCGGCATCCGGAAGTACGCCATCTGTATGCCCGACGGCCACCAGGGCTACGGCTTCCCGGTCGGCGGGGTGGCCGGAATAGATGCAGAAGAGGGCTGTATCTCCCCCGGAGCGGTGGGCTATGACGTAAATTGCGGAGTGAGAATGATAAATACAAATCTCTCCTACGACGACCTCCGCGGCCGCGAGGAGGAACTCGTCGACGCCCTCTTCGACGCCGTCCCCTCGGGCCTCGGCGGTGGCGGGGTCGTCGAGAGCGACATCTCGACCGTGGAGTCGGTCCTGAACCGGGGTGTCGACTGGGCGCTCGAACACGGCTACGCCGTCGAGGACGACCTGACCCACTGCGAGGACGAGGGGATGCGCCACGACGCCGACCCGGACGCGGTGTCGAAGAAGGCGAAGGACCGGGGCCGCACGCAGCTGGGCTCGCTCGGCTCGGGCAACCACTTCCTGGAGGTCCAGCGTGTCACGGACATCTACCGCGAGGACGTGGCCGACGCGTACGGACTGGAACCGGACCAGGTGGTCGTCCTCATCCACTGTGGCTCCCGGGGGCTGGGCCATCAGGTCTGTACGGACTACCTCCGGAAGATCGAGCAGGCCCACCAGGGGCTCCTGGCGCAGTTACCCGATAGGGAACTGGCCGCGGCGCCCGCCGGCTCCCAGCTCGCCGAACAGTACTACGGCGCGATGTGTGCCGCCATCAACTTCGCGTGGGTCAATCGGCAGCTCATCACCCATCGCACCCGCGAGGTGTTCGCCGACGTGTTCGACGCGGACTGGCAGGACCTGGGGATGGACCTGCTGTACGACGTGTCCCACAACATCGCCAAGCGGGAGTTCCACGAGGTCCCCGACGGCGCGGGCGGCACGGAGCAGCGCGAGCTGTTCGTCCACCGGAAGGGTGCCACGCGGGCGTTCCCGGCGGGCAATCCCGAGGTCCCGAAGGCCCACCGTGACGTGGGCCAGCCCATCATCATCCCGGGCAGCATGGGCGCCGGGTCGTACGTCCTGCGCGGCGGCGAGAACTCGATGGCCGAGACGTTCGGCTCCACCGCGCACGGCGCCGGCCGCCTGATGAGCCGCACCCAGGCCAAACAGGACTACTGGGGCGGCGACGTGCAGGACGACCTCCGCGAGCAGGAGCACATCTACGTGAAGGCCTCGTCGGGCGCCACCATCGCCGAGGAGGCGCCCGGCGTCTACAAGGACGTGGACGAGGTGGTCCGGGTGAGCGACGCGCTCGGCATCGGGGACCGGGTCGCGCGGACGTTCCCGGTCTGCAACATCAAAGGCTGATAATTTCCAACTAAATTCACATATACAATATATTACATAATTATTCCGACCATATTTGTCTTATTTGCTGAACGAGTTGTCCGCTGTCTCCAGCCGCGTCACCCCGTCGACCCCGTCGAAGCCGTCGTCGAACGAGTAGAGGTACTCGATGTCCTCGCGCTGCATGTAGGCAGCGATGGTCGCGTCCACGAACGACAGGTCCGCGTACTTCCGGAAGAGCGCCTGCCCGGCGGTGAAGTCCGCACGCGGCGCGTGCGAGGTATCGAAATGAGCCCCTTCGACAAGTCGGTCGAGCATCCCGGTCGCGGGCGCCGGACCCAGCCGCTCGCGAACGAGATTGAGCGTCTCCGCGAGGACGTAGTTGGTGACGATGCCGTCGGGTAGGTCACCGTGGCCCACCGCCCGGACGATCTCCATCGCCGGGTCGTTGGTACTCGTCGCGGGCGCTGGCGCTCGCGAACAACAGCGTTGGTGTCCAGTAGCGCGACCGGCATCACTCGGCCCCGAACTCGCGCTCGGCCTCGACCGCGTCCGTCTCACCGGCGTCGACCGGCTCGAAGTCGTCGAAGACACCCTCGCGCTGGCGGATGACCGCCACGGTCAGGTTCCCATCCTCGTCCACATCCCACCGGAGCTTGTCACCGGGACCGATATCGAGCTGACGGCGGATGTCCGCCGGGATGGTGACCATCCCCCGGTCACTTAACAATATCAGCCGCTCCCGCCTATGCCCCGGAACCGGTGACGGATTTCCGTCTTCGCTTACGCGAGTCCGAGGCGACCAGTCTGTCAGTTGTCAGATAGCAACTGCTGAATACAATGTGCGAATCGGTCACGCCATGATGGCAGAGATAGACCGAGAAGAATCGCTAAGTACAGCCCGTCTGGTGAACGGTCACTTCTCTACTATTGAATCAGTACTAAGTGACAGCTCCCTTAACCAGATTCCGACGAATCACCTTTCAGATAATACATCTGTGGTGTATAGGTGACGACCTGCTGCTCTCGTTGATTTTCCCCCGATATCTCGACAGTAAGAAGCCCCCGGTCGGGTAACTTCTCCGAGGGTCGTTTCCCGGTGACTGTTCGGGAGACTGTTATCGTGTCCTCCGGAAACACTGGGTTTTCCCACGAAACTCCTTCAACCCCGGGAGACCCGATTGCTGCTGAGTCTGCTCCGGCGTCTTGAACGACCATCCCGTGGCACGAACATATCGTATGCCACCCGCTTGCGATAATTCCACCAAATGGTGATTCCTGCTCGGCCCGTTCTTCGTCGGTGTGCAGCCAGAGCGGGTCGAATCGCTCGGCGAACTCGATGATCTCCGACTTCGTTAGCGAGAACGACCCGACCGTCTTCGTGTCTCCAACCTCGTAATCCTCGAAGTACTTCATCCGCGTGCAGATTGCAGTAGAGCAATCTTATATTGGTGCGCGAGATCCCATCGCCGGAAGTGACTTCCACCTCTGGAAGTGGCGTGATGTATTTGCCTCTCGGGACCGCTCTGCAACTATGAGCGATAGGACTACACGTTCAGAGGCAGATTTCAGCCCGGAGCAGGTCAGAGACGTGAGTTGCGAACAAATCCGTTCGGAAGGTCCAACGATTTTGGAGTTGTTCGAGGTACTTAGCCGGTCGCGAGGACTTGAAGTCCTCGCGCAGTTCGCTGACGAAGCCGGTCCATGGCGATTCAAGGAGCTTGAGAATCAACTCGGTATCCCACCGAATACGTTGACCCGACGATTACAGGAACTCGAAGAGTTCGGGTTGCTCACGCGAGAGGTGCGCGAAACAATCCCACCCCATGTACAGTATACAGCAACGGAAAGTGCATCCGAACTTCAGCCGGTTCTTCAGTATCTCTATCGGTGGTCAATGCGAAAACACGGCAGGTCAACTCATTCGAATGCGGACACAATCAACGAGAGTAGCGGAATCGAAGAACAGTAACGTTGTATCTCTCCTTGGTGGCTATTTCACAACTGTTTTCGTGAAACGGATGGCGGCAAATTGCTGACTGCATCCTCTGTATGCAGCACCGCTAACTGGAACTGCTGGCACCCTGTCAAATTTGCATGGTGCACAGGGAAACCGGCCGCTATTGGACACCTACGCAACCCGTTTCCAGAATTGTGACTCCGGCAGTAGAACCGGCAGCGATTGTTGGTAGCTTCCAATCGTCACACGATTGTCGTGACACTGGCAAGGTCTCCAACATCAAGGGCTGAGCGGACGCTGGCGGCCGCCGTAACCGCCGGCGCTGCCGCTGGCCGTCGAGGGCTAGAGGAAGGAGCCGGTCGCGTGGACCGGCGGACTGTACCCCCAGTTCAGTGTGTTACTGCTGACGTGGGGCTCGCGCCTCGCGGACGTCGGCTCCGTCCCGTAGCTTGTCCTCGCAGTGGGGACAGACACGGACGGTATCCATGCCCTGCGGGGCGAACACCCGTACGTACGCCTCGCTAACGTACGAGTCGCAGTTGTTGCAGTGGGGCACACCTAACGTCTACTTAGTCTCATATTTAACGCTTTGGTTCGAACGGAAACTCCGCCGGTCGAGCACCCCCCTCGCCCTCGCGTGATTGCACGACCATCAGCCACGAAGAAAGTCGAACGAGACATCGTCCAGCGACAGGTTCGGGTCGACCTCCTCGCCGTCCTCGTGCCGGACGAACGAGAGGTAGAACGGTCGCCCGCACCCCTCGCCGCGGGTCTCGCTCGCGCCACAGACGAGTTCCACGCCGTCGGCGTCGATGGCGTCGCCGTCCAGCAGCGGTGGCTCGGTTCCCGCCTCGAACGCCTCGTAGACGGGTACGTACGTCCAGCCCGCCAGCGGGTCCGGCGTGACCGCCTTGTCCGCGAGGTAGGCATCCCGCTCCAGCTCCACCACCGCGTCACACCGCGGGCAGGTGTACGTGACCGTGACCATACCGTCCGTACGGTGGCCAGCGGCTAAACGACCACGCCCGACGCCCCAGCCGCGCACGCCCTCGCCGTGGTCGGGTTCGGGGCCGACACGCCTTTGACCACCCCGCGAGTGCCCTCGCGCATGATCGACGAGACGGTCGCGGAGATCCGCGACATGCAGACCCACAGCTCCTCCGTCGTGGCGGTCAAGGCGGCCGAGGCGCTGCGGGAGGTGCTGGACCGGGAGTACCCGTCGCTCGAGGAGTACGTTCGCGACCTCGAGCGGAACAGCCAGGCGCTCAAGCGCGCCCAACCCTCCCACGCGACCCTGCACACCACGCAGGGACAGATACAGGCCTCCGTCACGGACGTCGACCACGAGGACATGGCGGCCGCGAAGGCGGCCACCGAGGACGCCATCGAGGCGGTCGTCGAGCAGGTCGAGACCGGCAAACGGCAGGCCGCCGAGAACGCCGCCGACGCGCTCCGTGACGGTGACGTGGTCCTCACGCACGATTACTCCTCGACCGTGCTGGAGGCGCTGGAACTCGCGGCCGCCGAGGGCCGCCACCTCGAGGTGTACGTGACCGAGGCGCGCCCGCGCTACCTCGGGCGCAAGACCGCCCGCACGCTCGCGGGCATCGACCGCATCGAACCCAACCTGCTCGTGGACTCGGCCTGTGGCGAGGTCCTCCCCGAGTGCGACCGCGTGATGGTCGGGATGGACTGCATCGTCGAGGACACGTTCTACAACCGCGTCGGCACCTTCCCCATCGCCGCGACCGCGGCCGAACTCGCGGTCCCGGTCACCGTCGTCGGCGCCTCGACGAAGGTCATCGACGAGGGCGGTTTCCAGTTCCAGAACGAGTACCGCCCGGCGAGCGAGGTCATGCTCGAACCCGCCGACGGGTTCGACATCGAGAACCCCGCGTACGACGCGACGCCGATGCATCTCGTCGACTCGGTCATCACGGACGAAGGGACGCTGTCACCGTAGCCGGGCTTCAGGCCGGGATGGACTCCTCGAACACGGGCTGGACGACCAGTGTGCGACCGCACGTCGGGCATCCGTAGGCCCGTCGGTGGTCACCGTCCACGGACCGCTCGGTGACGACCCAGTTCCCCTCGGTTGGAGCCCTGTGGCCGCAGGTGGGGCAGAACAACACCGACTTCCGCGGCGCGGGGGTACCCCCCTCTGCCACCGGATGGGTTTGAGCGGATTTCATTACCATGTATAACCCTCGAGAGCGGTTAACGCTGACGGTGGGAGCGGCGGCTCCCCGGGGATGCAGCGAGAAGAAGCCGAACGCCCACTCAGGCGTACTTCGCGACGATGTTGAGGACCTCGTCCAGTTCGTCGCCGTCGAGCGCGTAGCGCTCCTGGGCGAACACGGACCGGACCTCGTCACGGTCCTGCGGGAGGGTGTCGGCGATCTTGTGGGCGGTCTTCTCGTCGAGCTTCTCCAGTTCGAGGAGGTCCTCGACGAGCGCGCGGCCGTCCTCGCCGCTCATGGCGGCGAAGCGGTTGGCGTGGTCGATGGCGCGCGCCAGTTCGTAGCGCATCTCGCGGTCCTCGTCGAGCGCGCGCTCCTGCTCGACCTCCGCCAGCAGCTCCTTGGCCTCGGCGGTGGTGACGTACTCGGCGTCGAGCGTCTCCTTGAAGATCGTCATGCGGTTACTCCGTCTGTCGGCGGAGGTGTGCGGGCTTCGTGATGATGGTCTTCTCCTTGCTGCCGTCGACGATGGTCACCTTGTAGGCACGGCCCTGCTGTGCCTCGACCTCGCCGGTGTGGCCGTTGAAGCGGGGGTGGAAGCGGCCGCTCGGCACGCTCGGGTCGATGTGGAGGTGGACCTTGTCGCCCGCCTCGAACTCCTCGACGGCGCGCTGTGGCGGGGAGGTCCCCCGCTCGCGGGGCTTGTTCCGTAGCTTGTTGCGTGTTCCGTGAAGGGGCCCGTTGGAGCTCGGCATAGTCGTGAGACGGAATTGACCCGAGGAGTACTTGAATGGTGTGTTCTGTGTCCGACGCCGTGGGCGCCGCCGAACCGCTCGGCGTGGTCACTACGGCGCAAGCACGCGTCCGAAGAAGGGGCCGTTCACCGGACCTCGTCCGGGCGAAGCGCCGTATCAGACTGGAGCCATGCGTGCTCCTCGTCCGTCCGGTACACCACCACGTCACCGCCCTCCTCTCGAAGCTCGAGGGCGTCCATCTCGGCCTCCCAGCGCTCCTCGTGGCTGGGCTGGGGGCACCGTTCGCCCTCGAGCAGCTCGCGGGCCTGCTCCTCGGAGAGGCCCGACATCGCCGCACGGAAGGCCCACGGCGCGAGCGGGTCACGCGCTGTCTCGACCTCGGAGGTCGTCGAATCCTCGCGGGCACCGGCGCTCATGCCGACCACCCCGACGTTGCCCAGGTCGAGCGCTGCCTGCTGTGGGTCATATCGGCAACGATGGGCCACGTCTGCATAAGTAGGTCGGGCGTTCTCGCGTCCTGAAAACGGCCTCCACGGCGGCCAGAAGGCTTATACCTGCCGAGAGGGGTTCGCCGCAGAACCGGCTCGACGGCGGAGCTGGCCTCAGATGCGACCGACTTCCTCGACCTGCACCGACTCGACGCCCTCGACGCCGGAGAAGGCCTCCTCGACGGCCTCCGTGCCGCCGGCGTCGTCGGGGACGATGACGGTGGGGAACAGCGCCACCAGCCCGAACGCGACGTCGTCGCGCTGGGTGCCCTTGATATGGGCGCCCTCGGGGAGGGAGGATTCCAGACGCTCCTGGAGCGCGTCCAGGTCCACGTCGGGGCTCTCCGGCATGACCTTGAGTTTGGCTGCGACCTTCCCCATCGTCAGGGCCCCGTGAAGCCACAGTCCGGACACTCGTAGAGGTTGCTCTGCTTGCGGCAGGTGGCACACCGGAAGATCAGGTGCCCACAGTCGGGGCACTTGAACCGGGCGGCGTTCGTCCCGGCGATGTTGATGCCACAGGAGACGCACTGGCGCGTCTCGCTGTTGTCGGCCTGGCTCATACCTCCGTTTGGTCGTGGACCGGGTTTAAGCCTTGCCAACCGGGCCGCAGACCCCGGGAGCCCGTGACACGGCGACCGCCGTGGGCACCCGATACCCCGCAATGGGGAGCCGACATCGCCGACCCGTCCCGCCTGGTTTCAAGAGCCATCCGCCCGCCAGCAGGGGCATGGCAATCGTCGACGCCGTGTTCTACGCGATCCATCTCCTCGTCGGGGCGCTCTGGACCGGGAGCGTCCTGTTCGCCGCCGCTGCAGTGCTGCCGACCGCCCGCGCGGGCGAGGTCAGGCCGGAACCGCTGTCGGCCGTCTTCAGCCGGCTGACGACGCTCTCACGGGGTGCCGCGGTCGTGATGTTGCTGACGGGCGGGCATATGGCCGCCCAGCTCTACACGTTCGAGAGCCTGACCGCCAGCCCGCGGGGCCATCTCGTCCTCACGATGACGCTGCTCTGGCTCGTCATGACGGGGCTCGTCGAGGTCGGGAACAGCCGGCTACAGGACGGCCTCGACGCCAAGAAGGTCCGCTCGCCCGCACGGACGGCCGGGCGGTTCTACCGCGCGGCCGGCGTCGTCGCCGTCCTCCTGCTGCTCGATGCGGGCGTCCTGGCCGCCAACAGCGCCGGGGTCCTCCCGCTCTGACCCGAAGGCGTTAGTCACGGCCGCCCGACGGACCCGTAATGGCCGACGACCCGGCGTCCGGACGGTACCGACCGCGCTCCGGGGCCGACCGCTCCACCGACATCCCCCCGGCGCCCGAACCCGACGGACTCCCGCTGCTCGGCAACACCCACCAGTACCTCCGGGACCCGCTCACCTTCCACGAGCGCCACGCCCGCGACCTGGGCGACGTGGTCCGGGTCCGACTCGCGGGCGGCAGCTTCCACTACGTCACACACCCCGAGGACATCCAGCGCGTCCTCGTGAGCGACCAGCACCGCTTCCGGAAGGCCTCGCAGGTCGCCGAGGCCGGCGGCGGCTTCCTCACGGACGGGATGTTCCTCGCGACGGGCGAGCAGTGGCGGCGCGCACGCACCGTCGCCCAGCCCGCCTTCTACCGCGAGCGCGTCGAGCGCTACGGCCGCCACGCCGTCGCCGCGACCCGAGAGGCGACGGCCGGCTGGTCGGACGGTGACCGCGTGGACCTCGGGGCGGTCACCAAACGGGTCACGCTCGACGTGCTGGTCCGGGCACTGTTCGACCGCGACCTCGACGACGAGTTCGGGCAGACCGTCGCCGAGGCCGCACGCACCGTCAACGACTTCCTGGATGCGACCTCGCTCCGGACCGTCCTGCCGCTCCCGGACTGGCTCCCGACCCCGTCGAAGCGGCGCTTCGAGGCCGCACGCGCGGACTTCGACGACGCCGTCGACGACCTGCTCGACGACCGCGGAGGTCCCGGCGACGACGCCGCGACCGACGGCCCGACATCGATGGACGCCATCGAGGACCCGGACCTGCTGGACCTGCTGCTGGCGGCCAACCGCGCCGCCGACGAGGACGACCGGCTCTCGCGCGCCGAACTCCGGGACAACCTCGTCACCTTCCTGTTCGCCGGCCACGAGACGACCGCGCTCGCGCTCTCGTACGCCGGCCACCTGCTCGCGGGCGCGCCCGACGCGAGCGACCGCCTCACGGCCGAGGTCGACGCGCTCGGCGGCGAGCCGACGGTCGCGGCCCTGCCCGACCTCCCGTACACGGAGGCGGTGGTGAAGGAGTCGATGCGGCGGTATCCGCCGCTGTACACGCTGTTCCGCGAACCGCTCGAACCGGTCGACCTGGGCGGCCGGCGCGTGCCCGCGGGCGCGACGCTGGTCCTCCCCCAGCGCATCGTCCACACGGACCCGCGCTGGTGGGACGACCCCGAGACGTTCCACCCGGAGCGGTGGCTCGACGACGACTCCGAGGACCGCTCACAGGCGGCCCCTGCCGCCGATGACCGCCCCGAATACGCCTACTTCCCGTTCGGTGGCGGCCCACGCCACTGCATCGGCGCGCGGTTCGCGATGCTGGAGGCGCGGCTGGCGCTGGCGACGCTGGCCCGTGACTGGCGGTTCACCGACCAGGGCGAGGTGACGCCATCGCTCAACGTCACGCTCCAGCCCGAGGAGCCCATCGAGGTCACCGTCCGCCGGCGCTGAGGCCCCCGTCCGAGGCGGTCCGGGCGACGGCCGTGTGCCCGACGCCGGCCCGGAACAGCACCCAGCCGGCGAACAGCGCGAGCGTCGCGAGTTCGGCCAGCAGCAGCGCACTCGTCGGGTCCGAGAGGAGGAACGTCGCCGCAACGAGCGCGCGGACCACCCACAGCACGGCGACGAACGCGGCACCGCCGACGAAGAGGAGGCCGGTGCGGGACCGGTCGCCCGCGCTCGCAGCCGCCCGCCACAGTCGGAGGCCGTCCACGAGCGGCGCTGTCCAGCCCGCGAGATAGGCGGCCGCGAGTGCCGGAAGGTGCGCCACCGACGGGGCGGGGAACAGACCCGCGAGGCCGAGGCCGGCGAACGCCACGCCGGCGAGCGCCGTCGTGACCCGGCCGTGGCGGTCGGACGCCGCTCCCCACCAGACGCTGACGGCGACCAGCCCGAGCAACCCGGCGAGGACGAGCCCGTAGTCGAACGGGAACGCGCCCGCCCCGCCCGGGCGCCCGAGGTCGGAGAGCCGGGCCCGGACAGGGAGGATGCGGACGGTCGGGTCGAGGGCGAGTCCGAGGAGGACGGCGAGAGCGAGGCTCGCGACACTGGCGGCCCCGACCAGGCGCGTGCGCGAGTCGGTCACGACTGGTGCCCCACGGCGCCGGGGCTTGTGTGTGACGCTTGGTGGCGGAGCGGTCGGTGGCGTCGGGAGCGGTCGGTGGCGTCGGGAGCGGTCGGTGGCATCGGGAGCGGTCGGTGGCGTCGGGAGCGGTCGCGCAGGAAGCGCTCGCCGGGGACACGGCCGACGGGCGCAAAAACCGCGGCAGATATCCGCCCAAATCCACATTGGAGGTGGCCGTGCAGCGTCGACCCGACCGAATGAACGTACAGGTAGAGTGCTGGTGTGGGGACGAGATGGATGTCCACGGCGACCCCATCGAGGCCGAGGCCGACCTCCGGACGGAGTGCCCGAACTGTGGACGGAGGTACGTACTGACGCTGACCCGCTACCGGGACGCAACCGACGACTGAGTCCGGTCGGTGGGGCCCGCGCGCAGGTCACGCTCGCGCTCCCGGCGACGCTCGGCCCGGCGGGTCTGCAGGGAGTCCTGCAGCCGGTCGGCCACCGTCTCCCGGAGGTCGGTGGCGCGGTCGGCCTCGATGTCGAGCGCCTTCGGGTCACCGCTCGTCAGGCCCCGCGACCCGGCCGTGTCGACGACCACCGTCGCGAGGTCACGGCGGCGCTGGAAGATGCTCTCCGTCTCCACGACCGTCTGGACCCGGTAGTACGGGACGACGGTCGTCTCGCGCGACCAGAACCCCGACCGGAGGACGACGTGGTCCTCGAGGACGGCGAACCCGAGGTTGCGCCACTTCAGGTGCGCCCCCAGCGGCGCCAGCAGCACCAGCCCGAGGGCGAGATACCAGGCGAACGAGAACCCCGAGAACCGGTGGACGCCGTAGGCGATGCCCGTGAGCAGGAGGCCGACCAGTGCGTACCGGATAACGTACCGGGTCCGGGCGCGGGCGGGCGGGCGCTCGAACGTCACCTCGCCGAAGGGCTCCACCTCGCGCGCGAGGGCGACGACCCGTGACCGGCGGGCCAGCGGCACGGCCGACTCGGCGCCGGAGTCGCCGGGCGCGTAGCCCGCCGTCTCGACGGTGAGCGACGCGTAGCCGATGCGCCGGGCGAGGACGTTCTCCGAGAGGACCACCGACTGGACCTTCGAGAGCGGGACCGTCCCGGTGTAGCGGTTGAGGAGGCCGCGCTCGTACCGGAGTTCGTCGCCGGCCCGCGAGAGCCGGAAGCCGTAGAAGTTCGCGACCGAGAACGCCGCGCTCGCCAGCACCGCGACGAGGACGATGCCGACCGCGAGCAGCGGTGCCGCGACCGCCAGCGAGAACAGCGGGTCCGTGGCCTGCCGTGCCAGCGAGGGTGCAACGATGGGAACGACCGCCGAGAACAGCGACAGCAGCCGGAGGTCGACCGAGACGACACCCAGCAGCGCCAGCTCGCGGGGCGACATGGCGAACAGCTCCTCCTCCTCGGGGTCGTCCGCGGCCGTCGTCTCGCCGTTCCGCTCGTCCTCGGCCCGCCGTTTCAGCCGGCCGACCTCGGCGCGGAGGCGCTCGGCTTCGGCCTCCGTGACGTACCGGAGTTCGGCCTCCACGTCGCTGCCGCCCGCCGTCTCGACCGTGACGGCGGCGATGCCGAGCGCCCGTTGGACGGCGTTCCGGCTGGTGTCGACGTTCTGAACGCGACCGAGCGGTATCTCGCGGGTTCGCCGGGAGAAGACGCCGGACTCGATATCCAGCGTGTCCTCCGTGAGTTCGTACGCGAACCGCTGCCAGCGCGCGAACTGGTAGAGTCCCGCCAGCGCCAGCACCCCGGCGACGACGCCCAGCGCCACCAGCGGCCCGGCGCCGGGCATCTGCGTCGAGCCGAAGGTGGCGATGACGAGAATCCACCCGAGGCGGGCGGCCGTCGTCACGGCGCCGTA
Source organism: Haloglomus halophilum (assembly GCF_024298885.1). Taxonomy (GTDB): domain Archaea; phylum Halobacteriota; class Halobacteria; order Halobacteriales; family Haloarculaceae; genus Haloglomus; species Haloglomus halophilum. Next base: position 2,838,427 of record NZ_CP101166.1, on the reverse strand, counting down.
CGGGACCGAGAGCGGACTGAGGCGCATCTCAGACCGCGTCCTCCCCCTCGGCGGCGATGGCGAGTCGCTTCAGCCGGTCCTGCAGGTCGTCGGCGCGGTCGGGCGTGAGCCCCGGGATGGAGACGTCCGCGCCGCGCGACCCCGCGGTGTAGACGACGACGGTCGCCAGCCCGAACGCTCGCTCTACGGGTCCGCGCGAGGCGTCGACGTGCTGGATACGGACGTACGGAACGACGGTCCGGACGCGCGTGAGCACGCCGCGGTCGAGGAACAGCGAGTCCGTCCGCACCCGGTACGACCACGACTCGTACCGGAGATGCGCACGGGTCGCGCCGAACAGGAACAGCACCGTGAACACGACCGCACCCACCCACGCCGGCCCGTCGAGGACGACGGACAGCGCCCCGGCGACCGCGCCGAGGACCACCGCGGCGAGGGCCGCTCGAAGGAACCAGACCAGCCGGACGGTCGACTCCAGCGACTGTTCGGGCCCAGTCAGCTCCGCCACGTCGACCGCGGCCGGGTCCAGCGGCTCGGTGGCGGCCCCGCCCTCGGCGGCTCCGTCGTCACCGTCGGTCACCGCCCGGACCGCGGGCTCGGCGGTGGCCGTCTCCGCCGGGGTGGCAGCCTCGTCGCTGCTGCCGCCCCGGTCGTCCGGTTCCGGCGTGGCGTCGTCGACCGGCCCGTCGCCGTCACTCATTGGTTCCTCGGATGGGGCCGTGGCTAAAGTAGCCCCCGACCCGCGACCGAGCACGGATCCGTGCCGTCGGCCGGTGGCCGCTCATGTGCGGTGGATGCGCCCCGCCGCTACCCGGATACGCGGCGAGTAGTGGAGGAGCGGCTCACCCCCAGGGTGGTCGAACCCGTTCACGTCGAACAGCTCGTTCCTGACGAGGTCCGCGCTCGCGGGGGCCAGCTCCCACCGGGGGTGGTCGATGTCGCCGTACCAGAGCCGGCCGCGCCCGTCGGCAGTGTAGAACCGGTAGTTCTCCGTGAGGAACGCCGGGAGCGAACCCGGCTCGGGGACGAACGACGCCCCATCGGGGCCGTACGCGGCCGCGAAGGTGGCCGAGCCGTCGGGCCGCTGGGAGCGGAACGCCACCCGGTCGCCGGCCGCATCGATGGTCATGTTCGCCCGGTAGTACGGGAGCTGGAACAGCGAGCGCGCGACCGTCACGCCGAGGCGGTCGTCGGCGTCGAGGTTGAAGAAGTAGACCCCGCGCCCGCCGTCCTCGGGGGCGTCACCGCTCGGCCCGTCCGCCGTCTCCCGGACGTACGTCCGGAGGTTCAGCTCGCCGAAGGAGAGCCCCACCGGCGCGAACCGGGGGCCGATGTCCCGCATCACGAACGGCACGACCCCGAGGTAGGCGTCCCCGTCGTAGGTGTCGACGGCGAGACCGTCGGGGAGCCGCTCGTCGAGGGTAGCGGGGTCGACCCGCCAGTGAGCGAACAGCAGGTCCTCCCACACCATCGAGAGGAGCTTGCAGTCGGCGAAGCCGGCACACATGTGTTCAGCTACGTGGCGACGACGTATCGAACTGACGGCGTGGGCGGCCTTCGCCGGAGGGGCAGCCGGCAACGGGGTACCGTGACCGGCGCTCGACACGAGCAGGTACGCCACCGGGAGCCCACAGCACCGGTTGGAGAGTCACAACAGCCATATTCCGCGAATCTCCCCCATTACTCCATTATCCACCATACAGGCAGATTCTGCAGGTAGTAATTCTCGGGGGCGTGCGTTCGCCCCGGCGCTGGAGCTTTGTGGGTCGCGGTGACAGGCGTCCACATGGAGTTCCGAGTCGTCCAGGGCGACATCGCGGCACAGTCCGCCGACGCGCTCGTGAACGCGGCGGGGACCAGCCTGCAGATGGGGAGCGGCGTGGCGGGGGCGCTCCGGCGCGGCGCCGGCCGCGAGATCACCGAGGAGGCGGTATCGAAGGGGCCGGTCGACCTCGGCGCGGTGGCCGTGACCGACGCGTACGACCTCGATGCCCGGTACGTCATCCACGCGGCGGCGATGCCCCACGACGGCGACGGGCAGGCGACCCGCGAGTCCATCCGGACCGCCACGCGGAACACGCTGGCGCGGGCCGACGAGTTGGGCTGTGGGTCGCTCGTGGTTCCGGCACTGGGAACGGGCGTGGCCGGGTTCGACCTCGACGAGGGGGCACGCATCATCTGCGAGGTCATCGACGCGTACGACCCGACGACCCTCTCCGACGTCCGGGTCATCGCGTACTCCGACGACGCCTTCGAGACCGTCCGAGGCGTGGCAACCACCATCACAGAGAGTGTGTGACATCCCCCGGGCGCACACGGGCTGACGAAGACGAATCCGGCCGTTCGGCCCGTTCCAGGCCGGATTATCTCGCTCTGAAACCGTTAACGGTGGTTAAGTGACTGGAGGGACTACACGGATGTATGACGGGAGTCGAATCGGCTGGGGCAGGTCTGGACGACGCCCCAGCCACGGCTCCCCCGTTCGGCGAGGCGGTGCCGTCGAACCTCCTCCTGCTGGGGCCGTCGATGGAGGGGGACGGCGACGCCATCGTGCGGCTCATGGAGAGCGTGACCGGCACGCCCTCCCTGCTCGCGGTGTCGCTCCTCCGGGACCCCGACGAGCAGATCGCCTCGTGGGAGGACCGGTGGCGGAAACCGCCGGAGGCGGTCGCCGCCATCGGCTGCAACCACACGGGGACGACGGGCGATAGCGCCGAGACCCCCTACCGTGCGACCACCGTCGCCGACCCGGGCGACCTGACGGGACTGGGTATCCGCATCAACGAGTGCCTCGACGCCTGGCAGGAGCGCCAGTGCGTCGTCGCGTTCGACTCCGTGACGACGATGCTCCAGTACGCCGACACCAAGCAGGTGTTCCAGTTCCTCCACGTCCTGACGAGCCGGATGAAGCGGTCGGACGTGATGAGCATCTTCTACATGGACCCGGACGCACACGACGCGCAGACGGTGTCCACCATCCGGAGCCTGTTCGAGGGCGTCTACGAGTGGTCCGAGGACGGCTGGGAGCGGAGCTAGCTCCAGTCGTGCCAGGTGACCGGCGCGTCGGGCAGGCCGACGACCCGGACGAGGTCGCCCTTCTCGTCCTCCTGCACCTCGACCGTTCCGTCGAACGCCTCCTGGAGCATCGACACCGTCGCCTCCTTGACCTGCTCGGTGTCCAGCGTCGCGATACCGAAGAAGCCGGCGTCGTCGATGCGGTCCTGAACGACGTGGCAGAACTTGAACACCCCACTCCGGTCGAGGGGGTCCAGCATCCCCGTCAGCGAGAGGACACCGATACGGACGCGAGGGACGTCGATACGGTCGATGGCGCCGTTCAGTTCGCGCCCGATGGCGGCGAGGTCGTCCGGGCTCTCGACGTCGGCCGACTCGCCGGAGACATCGATGACGGCCAGCCTCCCGTCCAGCCCCCCGCCGGAGTGGTCGGCGAGTTCGCGCTGGAGATCGGCGGTCGACCGGTCCGTACTGACCGGTACGATGCCCTCCTCGGCCTCCAGTCCGGCGAGGAGGATCTCGTACGCCGCGCGCTCGGCGACCGCCTGGGGACCAGTGACGAGAAGCGTCGTTCCGGGTGTCTGGGTCCGGGCCTCGGCGACGGGAAACGACGAGCCGAGGTGGTAGGCGTCCCCGTCGTTCGTGACTCCGCTCATAGTAGTGAGAGTATCGCGAGTTCGTAGGGTAGAGTTATGATTCCTCGGGTTCCGTGCGCTGGGCCCCCTCGTCGATGCTCCGGAGGGCGGCGACGAAGCCGGCGTCGTCGCCGGCACCCGAGTCCGCGTCCTCCAGCTCGGCCTCCAGCTCGGCGAGGCGGGACTCCAGCTCGGCGAACGCCTCGCTCTCCGTGAGTTCCTCCTCGCTCTTGCGGGCCTTCAGCGTCTCCTTCTTCGCCAGCAGCGAGGTGTACTCGTCGAGCGCGTCCGAGTAGGCCTCCTGCGAGCGGAGGCTCTCGATGGTATCGCGCAGTCGGTCCTCGTCGATGGGCTTCGTGAGATAGGCGTCGAACCCCATCTCGATGATGTCGAAATCCGGCTCGACGGCCGTGACCATGGCGAACTTCGCCTCGATGCCCTGGTCCTGCATCTCCGCGAGCGTCTCCTTGCCCGACAGTCCCGGCATCATCCGGTCGAGCAGCACGACATCGACATCGTCCTCGACGAGTTCCAGTGCCTCCTCCCCCTCCGCGGCCGTGATGACCTCGTAGTCGCCCGCGAGCCAGAGTTCGTACGTCCGGCGGAGTTCCTCCTCGTCCTCCACCACCAGCACCGTCGGCTGGTCGTCCGCCGGCCCGTCGCTTTCGCTCATGGGGCCATCATCGTCGCCCTCGGGAATAAACCCTCACCCGAGGCATCGGCACCCTGATACGAGCCACGTGGGCGGGTTCCCGGCCGAAGCCGGGCCGTCAGGCGGGGACCTCGACCACGTCGGTCAGGTCCTCCGAGGGCTCGTCCGACTCGGGCGTGGCCCCGCTGAACCGGAAGACGAAGACCGCCCCCTCGGGGTCGTTGTCCTCGATGGTCACCTCGCCGCCGTACTTGCGCATCATCGTGTCGACGAAGAAGAGGCCGAACCCGGAGCCGGTGCCGTCCTCGTGGAGGCCCGTCTCGTCGCGGCGGAACACGGCGTCCTTGAGGTCGTCGTCGACGCCGGGGCCGTTGTCGGCGATGCGGAGTTCGACGGCCGTCCCGGCGTCGTTCTCGTTCCCGGAGTGGTCGGCGAGCGCGTCGTCGTCGCGCGTCGTCGCCGACACCACGACCCGTGGGTCGTCCTTGTCGTTGTGCTCGACGGCATTCGAGAGGACGTTGCCGACCACGTCGTCCAGCAGGTCGTCCGCACGGACGTGGACCGGGTCGGAGGGCAGGTCGGTCTCGATGGACACCTCGTCGTAGGTGGTCCGGATGGTGTCGAGTTCGCGTTCGATGACCCCCTGCAGGTCGATGGGTTCCAGCCGGGGGTCGCTCGTCCGGAGCGCCTGCAGGATGGCCCGGGTCCGCTCGACCTGATCGACGACGCCGCTGGTCTGCGTGAGGATGGTGTCGGCGAACTCGAGGATACGGTCGTCCTCGGCCTCGTCCTCGATGAACTCCGCCCGGGACTGGACGATCATCATGCTGTTGAGGATGTCGTGTCGGATGATGCTGTTCAGCAGCTCGAAGTTGTCCCGGGCCCGTTCGGCCTGGCGGGCGTCCCGGCGGCTGGTGACGCTGAGCGAACCCATCGCGGCCCCGCCCGCTGCCCCGACACCGGCCATCACCGCGACGACGTACTGTGGCTCGCCGACGGGCCGGGCCTCGGCCAGCCGGACGATGATGGTGGTGTAGACCCCGCCAGCCACGAGAGCCAGTCCGGCGAGTCCGAACAGGGTCACGCGCCAGCGCTCGTCCCGGTTGAACGAGGACGAGGCGAGCCGGTATCCACCGTAGACGACCACCAGTGCCGGGATGGCGATCTGTGAGAACGCCACGACCGGCCCCCACTCGATGGCCAGGTTGTCCAGCTCCCGATTGAAGTTCCATAGCCCGACAGCCAGCAGAAACACCCCGACGCCGCCGAGTGCGAGCGGGGCCCCCCACGGGCCGCGAAGGCGTCGCATACCACCACTCTGGAACACCGTTCGGAAACAGTTTGCGGGTGTGCGTGGCCCTCACTCACTGCTCGATGGCTCCGCCCGCTGGTCCTTTCGGAGCGCCTCCTCGCGGAGTTCGTCGTGGGCGTGCCAGGTCCGGGGACGGCAGGCGACGAACACCGCGACCGCGCCCAGCACGACGAGCACCGCGGTCACGACGGTGCCGGGCACCATCCCGATGGCCGCACTCGCCGGCCAGGTGTCGGGCCCGAACGCGGTCACGCGGACGACCCACGCACCGTTCAGCACCGCGAGCAGCGGGAGGTAGATACGCCGGAGCCGGTGTGCGATGGCCTCCTCCGCGGTGATCTTCAGCGTCGGCTGTCGGTAATCGTCGGCCAGCTTCGACCGCCAGTCCGGGTCCTGTGGCTCTCGTTCGTCCAGTCCGGCGGCCCAGACCTCCTGCTGGAGGGCCCGGACCCGCGAACGCCAGATATCGTACGCACGGTAGCGGCGGGCCTCGATGGTGAGGAACGTCGCCAGCACGACGTTCCCGATGAGCAGCAGGTAGTGTGGGTTCTGTTCGCTGGAGAACGACCACGTCAGGACCGCTGCGAGCACGATGACGGCCCAGTTGGTGGTCCGGTCGAGGCGCTCGCGCCAGAACTTCATGCGGTGAATCTCACCCCGGTAGAGGTGAGCCATCGCGGAGCTGGGGCCCATCTCCGCGTCGAGGAGCCCCTGCCCGACGGACGGGTCCGGGCCGACCCCGTCGCCGTGAGTTGTCGCCCCGTCGGTGGCTCGTGTGGTGGATTCGGAGCCGTCTTCGGCATTAGCCCGCTCCACGTCCTCCTCGGTCGGAGCGTCAGCAGGAGACATGGGATTCAGACCAGCAGCTGGATGTCGGCGTCGGCCATCTCACTCAGCGCGGAGGCGGCACCCACGCCGGTCGTGACCTCGTCGTAGAACTCGGCCTCGTCGTAGTCCATCATGTCGGCGGTCATCTGGCAGGCCTGCAGGTCCACGCCCATCTCCAGACAGGTGTCGACCAGTTCCGCGATGGTGGGGGTGCCGACCTCGTCGATCTGCCGGTTCATCAACTCGGTGGTCAGCCGGTCCATCCCCGGCAGCGCGGCGACGAGGTTCGGCATCGGGGTGTTCGGGTTCCCGACAGAGGAGAGCTGGAGCTCCTTCGAGCGCTCCTCGTGGAGTATCTCGAGCCCCCAGAACGTGTGGAACACCGTCACGTCCCAGCCGAACGCGGCGGCCGTGGACGCGAGGATGAGCGGCGGGTACGCCATGTCCAGTGTCCCCTTCGTCGCGATGATGGTCATCCGCTTCCCGTCGTCGGCGTCGTCGGCCGCCGTACCGGATTCGAGTTCCTCGACGCGCTCCTGCAGGGCCGTGACCTGTGCCTGGAGCTCGGCACGGGAGGGGCCGTCGGCGCCGCCATCGTCGGGCCCGGCGTCGGCCGGGTCACCGCCCTCGGACACGTCGGAGCTCATGCGGTCTTCCGGACGACGTGTCGGAACACGTCGCCCTCGTCGGACTGGTCCAGCAGTTCCACGCCCGCCGTGGTGTCGGCCCAGCCTGCGATGTCGCTCATGCTCCCACTGTCAGTCGCCACGACCTCCAGCACCTCGTCCGCATCGAGCGTGTCGATTGCCTGTTTGGTCTCGACGACCGGCATCGGGCACGAGAGACCCTTCACGTCCAGTGTCTCCGCGATGTCGTATTCCGTGCTCATGTGGGAACCACCATCTTGTATCTAGAACACAATTCTTGTGCAATACTCAAAAGGTATTCGGTCGGAAGAACAGGATGCGGCTGAGCCCATGCCAGCCCATGACGCCCATTCTGCCCAGATTTGAAGCCCACATATAGTTCGGGGGAGTCTGACGACGAGACGCAGCGTCCGGACATACCGAGAAGGTTGTGCGATAGTTGCAAACTGTTTTGGGTAACCGGGCCGAACGAGTCCGCAATGACAGGGGACTCCGCGAACGTATCCAGTGATACGATGACACCCGAGGCGCTGCGCGGGCGCCTCGACCAGGGGGAACCGGTCGGGCTCCTCGACGTGCGGGCCGAGTCCGAAGCCGAGCAGTGGCGTATCGGCGGTGAGTCCGTCGACTACCGCAACGTCCCGTACTTCCAGATGCTGGAGGGGATTCCGGCAGAGGTGCTGGAGGACCTCCCCGGGCCCGAGCCGGTGGTCGTCGTCTGCGCGAAGGGGGACTCCAGCGACTTCATCGCCGAACAGCTCCGCGAGGCGGGCGTCGACGCGGTCAACCTCGAACGTGGGATGCGTGGCTGGGCGGACCTCTACGACTACACAGAGCTCGCGGCCGACACGGACGCGACCATCGCCCAGTACCACCGACCCTCCAGCGGCTGTCTGAGCTACCTCGTCGTGGACGGGGACGAGGCCCTGGTCGTCGACCCGCTGCTGGCGTTCGTCGACGAGTACGCGCAGGACGTCCGGACGCTGGGCGCGGAGCTGACGTGCGCGATGGACACCCACGTCCACGCCGACCACGTCTCGGCGCTCTCGGAACTCGGCGAGCAGGGCGTCCGGACCTGCCTCCCGGAGGCGTCGGTCGACCGTGGCGTCGCGTTCGACGTCGACCGGGAGCTGGTGGACGGTGACACGTTGGCCGTGGGCGACACCACCGTCGAGGTGGTCCACACGCCCGGCCACACCTCGGGCATGACCTCGCTGCTCGTCGACGACGCGGTCCTGCTGACGGGTGACGGCCTGTTCGTCGACAGCGTCGCGCGGCCCGACCTCGAGCACGCGGCGCCCCGCGCCGCAGATGGTCGAGCGGCAGAGCCGCGAGACGAGGGGGACGAGGGCGCACCGGATGCCGCGGCCCAGCTCTACGACACCCTCCAGCGGCTGCTGGAGTATCCCGACGACCTGCTCGTGGCGCCGGGGCACGCCAGCGAGCACACGCCCACCCGCGAGGATGGCTCCTACACGGCCACGCTGGGGACCGTCCGCGAGCGCCTGCCGGTCCTCGACGCGGACCGCGAGACGTTCATCGAGCGGGTGCTCGCCGACATGCCGCCCCGCCCCGCGAACTACGAGGCCATCATCGACACGAACATGGGTCGTGGCGACGTGGACCGTGACCAACTACTCACCATGGAACTCGGACCGAACAACTGCGCGGCGAGCGAGGGCCGGCTGGATGGGGCGGCGCCACGCGCCGCCGACAGTCGAGCGGCCGGGGCGCGAGACGGGGGCGACGACTGATGCGCCGGGACGCGCTCGGCGCCGTCCTGCTCCAGGCCGACCCCGTGGTCGAGCAGTTCCCGCCGTGGCTGGCCACCTACTTCCCGGACGGCGTCCTCAGCTACGCCATCGGGGGCCTGTTCATCGGCCTCGGCGTGGCGGCCATCTACTTCGGAACCGGCATCATCGCGGGCGCTTCGACGTTCCTCGAGACGACGCTCTCGTACGGCTCCCGGCTCTCGCGGTTCAACCAGGGGACGTACCTCGCCTCGCGTGACTGGCGGGTCACGTTCACCGCCGGCATCGTCATCGGCGCCGCCGTCTACGCCCTGACGCTCGGGCCCGGTGGCTGGACCACGGCGGTCCAGCCCTGGCGGTTGCTGGCGGGCGGCGTCCTCGTCGGCGTCGGCACCCGCATCGGCAAGGGGTGTACCTCCGGACACGGCGTCTGTGGCGTCGGCTCCGTCTCGAGCACCAGCATCACCAACGTGGTGACGTTCATGGCCGTCGCCATCGGGACGGCACAGGTCGCACTCGCGCTGGGGGTGGCGCCATGAGCGACTCGGACGTCGAGCCCGACGGCCGCGGCGCGCGCTTCCACGCGGTCATCCTGTTCGGCGGCATCCTCTTCGGCTTCGGCCTCGGCGTGAGCCGGATGGCCCGTCCCGAGGTCGTGCTGGACTTCCTCCAGCTACAGGACCTCGGGCTGCTGTTCGTGATGGGCGGCGCGGCGGTCGTCTCGGCGCTGACCTTCCACATCGGGACGAACGTCCTCGACCGGCGCGCACCCCTGACCGGTCGCGCGTACACCCGGCGTGTGCGCGAGATGGACCGGAACGTCCTGGTCGGCGGGAGCATCTTCGGCGTCGGCTGGGGGCTCTCAGGTATCTGCCCGGGCGCCGCGTACGCCAGCGTCGGCATCGGCAACTGGCCCATCCTCTGGGCCATCGGTGGCATGTTCCTCGGCGCGTACGCGCAGGGGTTCGCCCGGTCGAAGCTGGCCGAGCGCGACGCCGGGACGGAGGTCACGGGTGCGGACTGACGGCGGCCGCAGGCGGGCCCGCACGTCGGCCGAGTGCCGCTACAAGCCACGGACAGGCTCTTGTGTGGGAGGTGAGTACCAGTAGCCATGCCCGACGCGATGACCGAGCTCCTCCAGCAGGAGATGGAGTGTGAGAGCCTGCTGGACTGCTTCCACGGACTCTCGGAGCTCGACCGCGAGGTGTTCCGCCTGCTGGTCGAGGCCGACGAGCCCCAGACCGTCGACGAGCTCGCGGCGGCCGTCGACCGCGAGCGGACGACCGCCTACCGGTCGGTGAAACGGCTCCGCGAGGCTGACCTCGTCGAGCGCGAGCAGGTCAACCAGGACGGCGGGAGCTACTACCACGTGTTCTCGCCCCGCGACGCCGACGAGATCGCCGACGCCATGCAGCGGACCCTCAACGACTTCTACGCGAAGATGGGCCAGCTCGTCGGCGAGTTCCGGGAGAAGTACGCCGAGGCGGAGGCCGGCGGGACCGACGACGGTCCCGAGGAACCGCTGACCGCGGAATGATCGACGGCCGCGACGACCTCCAGCCGACCGCATTGGAACCGCTCCAGCGTCAGTGAGACCGGCAGGTCTAGCGGCAACATGGTACGTGGCACGAGGGGAGAAATCCGAGTTTTATGCCCACTCTTCGTGTGTGGTCGCACATGGACTCCGCCCGGGCGCGGCTTCGCGATGCTGGTGTCGACATGGCGGCTGTGGGACTGGTTCTCTCGTTCTATCTGTACACGTATGGCCGCCGGACGTTCTCTCGCCCGATAATCTACGTAGGGCTCGGGCTCGTACTGGTGACGGCCGTCGCGACGCTCGCGACCGTGTTCACCGGGCCCGTCGACCGCGCTGGCCGTCGCCTGCGCCAGTGGTTCCTCGTCTGTGTCACGGTTCTGCTCGTCCTCACCGCCGGTACCCAGTTCTACGGCTGGAGCACGGATTTCGAGATCGCGGCAGTCGAGGCGTACCTCATCGGGATCGGGTTCATCGGTAGTTCGGCCGTTGTCGCACTGCTCGCCGCCGGGCTGGTGCTCCGGTCCGCTGTCGGCCTCCAGACCAGTCCACGCAGTCCGGACGAGATCACGCAGGACGTGCTGGACGATGACGACAGTGCCGTCGAACAGCAGGAATAGCAGGCGGCGGCACCGGCGCGACGCGTCGAACTCGACGGCCTCGTTCGCTCACCTGACACCGCCTCGCGGACGGCCCGAAGACGGAAGTGCGATGTATTGCAAGAACCAGCACAGATGGAGCCGGTGCTCTCACAGCCGGTGCTCCGGCTGGCTGTGGCCGCGGCGCTGGGGATGTTCATCGGCTTCGAGCGAGAGCGCTCGGAGAAGGCTGCCGGCGTCCGGACGTTCGCGCTGCTGAGCCTGGCCGCCGCCGTATTCGTCGTGCTGGAGGAGCCGCTGTTGCTGGCGGTCGGCGGGCTCCTCGTGGTGGTACTGGGCGGACTGCTCGGCGCGCGCGCCGTCGTCGGCGAGCGCGAGGGACTGGCGCTCACGACGACCATCTCGATGCTGGTGGCGTACGGTGTCGGCGCGCTGGCCGGCGCGGGGGAGCTGGTCCCGGCCGTGGCCGTCGGGGTCGTCACCGCCCTGTTGCTGGTCTCGAAGCGCGAACTCCACGGCGTGGCCGACCAGCTCTCGCGAGAGGAGGTCCGGGCGGCGGCCCAGTTCGCCATCATCGGGTTCGTCGTCTACCCGCTCCTGCCCGCCGGCGAGCGGTCGGTCGCGCTCGCGGGGACGACGGTGGCCGTCGAGCCGCGGGTGGTCTGGGCGATGGTCGTCACCGTCGCGGGCATCGGCATCGTCAACTACGCCGCGGTCCGGGTGTACGGCGGCCACGGTATCGCCGTGACGGGCTTTCTGGGCGGGCTGGCCTCCTCGACCGCCGTCGTCGGCAGTGCGGTCGAGCACGTCCGCGAGGACGCGGCGGCGACGCCGTACGCCGTGGCTGCGGTGCTGCTGGGGAACGCGGCGATGTCGCTCCGGAACCTGGCCATCGCGCTCGTGTTCACGCTCGGCGCGGCCGTCCCGCCGCTGACGGCCGTGACGCTCCCGCTCGGTGTCCTCGCCGTGGGGAGCGTCGCGGCCGCGGCCGTCGTCGCCGGCCGAGGGGGCTCGCTGGACGTGTCGCTCGACCGGCCGTTCACCCTGCGGTACGTCCTCTCGTTCGGCCTCCTGTTCCTGCTCGTCGTGGTCGCCGGGAGCCTCGCGGACTCGCTGTTCGGGACGGCGGGCTTCTACGCCACGGCGGCGCTGGCGGGCCTCGTGTCGTCGGCCGGCGTGACGACCTCCGCGGTCGTCCTCTACCGGAGCGGCTCGATGCCCGCCGAGGAGGCCGTCGTCGGCATCCTCGTGGCGACCGCGGCGTCGCTGGTGGTGAAGGTCGCCCTGACCGCGCCCGCGTCCGACAGACAGTTCACACTGCGCGTCGCGGGCTGGTCGGGCGCGGCGGCGCTGGCGGCCGCGGCGGTTACGGTCGCGGCGCTGTTCACGTGATAGCCGGGCGGATGGGCTCCCGCGGCTCGGCCCCGCCGGGGGACTTTTGCCGGAACGCCACCGAATCGAGAGCATGGACCTGACGCCGGAACAGCGGGCCGTCCGGGAGGCCGTCCGCGAGTTCGCCCTGGAGGAGATCCGCCCGGTCGCCCGCGAGGCAGACGAGAACGAGTCGTTCCCCGAGGAGGTCTGGGAGGGGCTCGCCGAGATGGACCTGACCAGTCTCACCGTCCCCGAGGAGTACGGGGGCTACGACGCCGACGGACTGACCTACGCGCTCGTCAACGAGGAGGTCGCCTACGGGACACTGGCGGTGGCGACGGCACTGTCCGTCCACTCGCTCGCGACCTCCTGCATCGCCAAGTTCGGCACCGAGGAACAGCAGGAACGCTGGCTGCCGGAGATGCGCGACGGCTACCCCGTGGGCGCGTTCGCCCTCTCGGAGCCCCACGCCGGGTCGAACCCGGCCGAGATGTCCACCGTCGCGCGCCGCGAGGGTGACGAGTACGTCATCGACGGCGACAAGCAGTGGATCACCAACGGCGAGCGCTCGGGCGTGGTCATCCTGTTCGCGAAGACCGACCCCGACGACCCCGGGAGCGTCACGCAGTTCCTCGTCCCGAAGGAGGTCGACGGGTTGAGTGTCGGGAAGAAGGAGGAGAAGCTCGGCCTGCGAGCGAGCGACACCACCTCGCTCACCTTCGACGGCGCCCGCATCCCCGCCGAGAACCGCCTCACCGAGGAGGGGCGTGGGCTCTCGGCCGCCCTGGAGATTCTGACGGGTGGGCGCGTCGGCATCGCCGCCCAGTCCGTGGGGCTCGCCCAGTCAGCGCTCGACCTCGCGACCGAGTACGCCACCGACCGCGAGCAGTTCGACCAGCCCATCGCCGACTTCCAGACAATCCGGCACAAGCTCGCGGATATGCGGGCGGACACGCAGGGTGCGCGGCTGCTCACCTACGATGCCGCGCGCGGGCTGGACGAGGGCTCGCCGCCCGCCGAGGCCGCGTCGATGGCGAAACTCAAGGCGAGCGAGACGGCCATGGACGTGACCAACGAGGCCGTTCAGATCCACGGTGGCTACGGCTACACCACGGACTTCCCCGTCGAGCGCCTGTATCGCGACGCGAAGATAACCACCATCTACGAGGGGACCAGCGAGATACAGCGGACCGTCATCGCCCGGGAGTGGCTGGGCGAGCGGTAGTCGTCGGGGCCGGGGCACAAGCCGTTTGGTCGACGGGACCCAACCTGGGGACAATGGCAGGTACCGACCCCCTCGACGGCTACGACGCGGTCGTCTACGACCTCGACGGGACGCTCGCGGAGCTGGCGGTCGACTGGGAGCACGTCCGGGAGGACGTGGGCCGCGCGCTCTCGGACCACGGTGCGGACCCGGACGGACTGGACCTCTGGTCGATGCTGGAACGGTCGCGGCAGGAGCCCACGCTTGCCGAGGCGGTGGAGGCGACCATCGCCGAGCACGAGCGCGAGGGTGCACGCACTTCGGAGCGGCTCGGGTGTGCCGACATCCTCCTCTCGCACCCCGAGCCGCTTCCCGTCGGCGTCTGCTCGCTCAACTGCGAGGACGCGTGCCACCTCGCCCTGGAGCGTCACGACCTCGACCATCGCGTCCGCGCGGTGGTCGGCCGGGACAGCGTGGCGACGGAGAAGCCCGACCCCGAGCCGCTGCTGGCGACGCTGGAGGGACTGGAGGTTGCTCCCGACCGTGCGGTGTTCGTCGGCGACGGTCGGCGCGACGAGATAACCGCCGAGCGCGCCGGCACCGCGTTCAGATACGTCGAGGAGTGGCTCTGACCCTGGCGCCGCCGGCTAGTCGTTCTCCGCGGGGTCGGGTCCAGTTTCGATGTCGACATCCGACTCCTGACGCTCCTGTCGGCGGGCGTAGAGGTAGACGGCGACGGCGGTGACGAACCAGACGAGCGCGCCGACACGGACGGCGAACGAGGCCATCGCGGTCCACGTGGGGAGCGTGACGGCGGTCGAGGCGATGGCGACCACGGGGGCGCCGACGACGATGGTGATGACGAACGTGGTCTGCATCACCCAGCCGAAGTCGACGCCGTCGGGGTCGGTGCTGTCGACGCGCTCGGGCATGTGATACCGGTTTGTAGTGGTTCGCGCTAAGCGGTTACGGTCGCTAGATGGGAGCGTAGGTTCGATAGAGCCGTCCACAACCACTAGAATTTCCAAGATATTCCAACGTTACCACATTTATATCGAAATAGTATGGCTTTATCGCACCTATTAGTAGAATTGAATCCCGATGACGACGATGGAACTCTGTTGAAAGCCCCCACTCGCTCGACCAGCCGCGGCTCGTTGCGCTCCTCACGGTCCGGGCGTGCGGCGGCCTCCCTTCGGTCGGCCGCCGTTCCGGGCACGCGTTGCGGTGCTTACGTCGCCGGGGCTGGGTCGAGCGAGTGGCCCCTTTCAGTCCCGCCCTGTTGCCTGTTGCACCGAGCGTATGCGGTGGCGGTTCCAGCGGAGTGCTAGTTTCCCCACTCCTCCCCGCGCGAGCGCCGATGGCTGCCGAACACGCTCACTCCGTTCGCGGTTCGGCGCGGGTGGCGCTCGCGCGCTTCCTGTTCACGGAACCGGCCGGCCGAGCAACCGCTCTCGGGCCGGGAGCGCGTGGCGAACCCCTTGCGGGTGAGCCCGCGCGACCCGGGGAAGGGCAGGAGCGCCCCGCCCGTGTCACACACCACGTTCGGGGGGAATGGAAGGGGCGGCGGGCTCGACCCGTCCCGGACGACGCAAGCACCGCAGGGAGCGAACGAAGTGAGCGACCGAGGAGCGTGGTTCGAGAGACGCCTCTGGCGTCTCTCGTCATCACGAACGGCGGCTTCGCCGCCGTTCGAACGACAGCGAGGCCCGGACATTCTCGCGAGCGAAGCGAGCGAGAAGTCGTCAGAGCTTGCTCTGACGGAAGTCGAGCCCGCCGGGGCTTCCTACAGGTTGTATGGAACGGCGGACCCGTCGCACACATCAGGCACTCGAGAGAGGAGGCGGACCCGTCGCACACACCGACCAACCGGCAAAGAACGCCAGAGACGACCCCACAAGAGACGGCTTCGAGCGAGAGGGGCCACGCTTTTCGCGGCGCCGACAGAATCGGGACAACACATGCGAGCGAAGGACATCCGCGCGAAGGCCGGCACAGAGCCCATCACGATGCTGACGGCCTACGACGCGCCCACAGCCGAGGTGGTCGACGCGGCGGGCGTCGACATGATCCTCGTGGGCGACTCGGTGGGCAACCTCCGGCTGGGCCACGACTCGACCCTCCCCGTCACGGCCGACGAGATAGCCAGTCTCACGGCCGCGGTCGCACGCGCGACCGACGACGCGTTCGTCATCGCGGACATGCCGTTCCTCTCGTTCGGCGTCGACATGGCCGACTCCATCGAGAACTGCGGCCGGATGGTCAAGGAGGCCGGCGCCGACGCCGTCAAACTGGAGTGCGGGAAACACACCGTCGACCTGACCGACCGCCTGACCGACCTGGGCATCCCCGTGCAGGCCCACCTCGGGCTGACTCCACAGCGCGAGAACGAGACCGGGCTCTTCCGGCAGGCCACCGACGACGAGGCCGCGACGGAGATGCTCGACCTCGCGAAGGCCCACGAGGAGGCCGGCGCGTTCTCGCTCGTCCTCGAACACGTCCCCGCGAACGCCGCTGCCGCCGTCACCGAGGCGCTCGACATCCCGACCATCGGCATCGGCGCGGGCCCGGACTGCGACGGACAGGTTCTCACCGTCGACGAGGTCATCGGCCTCACCGAGGGCGTCGCGCCGTTCTCGAAGAAGTTCGGCGACGTCCGCGGCGAGATGGAGCGCGCCATCGAGGGCTACGTCGACGAGGTCGAGGGAGGCGAGTTCCCGGCCGAAGAGCACAGCCACGTCGCCGAGGACCTGGACACGGACGACCTCTACTGAGTCGGCGTTTCGGCCTCACCCTCGGCCGGCGTCGCGCCGTCGCCCGGCTCGTCCGGGACGAACCGCCCGGCGACCCAGCCGACCGCGGCCGCGATGGCCGCGGGGATACCGACCGACACCAGCAGGACGACGAACAGCCCGCCGCGCTCCGAGAGCCCACCATCGATGTTCACGAACGGGCTGAGTGCGATGAGCGGCACCAGCAGCAGGACGAGCGCGATGGCGTAGCCGCTCTTCGACACCGCTCCCTGGACCGTCCGCTGCCGGACGAGGTAGGCGGTCGTCACCAGCCAGGCGACGATGCCGAACAGGACCCCGTAGCCGCTGTTGGTCACGACGCCGAGGACGATGGTCCCGACGAGGCCCGCGATGGCCCCACCCACGATACCGACGAGGATGGTGAGCGCGTTGTCCACGAGGCCATCGGGGTCGAGGAGCTGGCCGTCGGACGCGCCGGCCGAAGCCCCCGTGTCTGTACCGCCGACAGCGTCGGAGACGACATCCCCCACCGACGGCGCCTCGGTCTTGTCCCAGGTCCCGTCGCCGTCGGTATCGGCTTCGGCCTGCTCCTCGGTCAGGTCGGCCGAGCAGTGCATGCAGTAGGTGGCGGTCGCACCGATGGGCTCGCCACATTCCGGGCACCGCGGGTCGGTCTCCATGTTATCCACGGCTCGTCACCCCGCTCGTGGGTCGGTCGAGTAACATCCATTCGCCCCCTGTTACGAGAACTCACATCACAGTCCGTAATCAGTCTATGGTGCTAGCGGTCCGATAGCTACAGGTGTCCCTTCTGCCGATGGATCCGGTGGTACAGAGGCCCGAGCAATCGCTCTACCCGGCCCTGTCGGACGACCGGCTCGACGCGCCCGTCGCGGATGGCCGCCACGACCGATCCGGGGGTGAGTTCGTCCACGTCGAGCCGGGTCGACGCGCGCCCGACCTCGAACGGGAAGTGCGCGTCGCTCCCCGCCACGATGGGGAGGTCGCGGCGGCGAGCGAGCCGCTCGACCCGGGCCCGGAACTCCGGGTGCTTCCCGTTGAGTTCGACGGCGTCGAACGGGGCGTCGCTCTTCGGGAGCGAGCCGTTCCGGAACGGATGGGCCATGATGGCGGCGCAGTCGTGGTCGTGCGCGAGGCCGACGGCCTCCGCCGGCGTCAGGTCGCCGGGCACCGTCCGTTCCGGCGGGTCGGGCCCGACCACGAGGACGTGCCCCGCCGTCGAGGAGATCTCGATGCCCGGGAGGCGGAAGCCCCCGCCGGGGGCGTCGAGCGTGTCCGGCCGGAAGTAGTCGTGGTTCGTGACGCAGAGGCCGTCGAGCCCGCGGCGGCGCGCGACGCGCTCGTTCAGCCACGCGCCACCGGGGTCGTACCGTGCCAGCCGTTCAGGCGGTCGGTGGAAGAACCGGCTGTGGGTGTGAAGGTCGCAGTCCAGCATCGTCACCGGAGCCGCCGGCTCCACTCCTCGGGAGCCGGGTCGTACCCGTCACCGACGCGGAACGGCATGACGCCGGGGAGGCTCCGCGCGCGGAGGTGGTCGAGTTCGACCATCTCGCCGTCGAGACTGAACCCGACGGGTCGATGGCACTCGACCGAGAGGTACGGGACCCGCAGCCGGGTGAGATACGATGCTTCGCGCTTCAGCAACCGGTTGGCGGCCCCCGACGCGACGTAGTCGATAGCGGGGGCGCGCTCGACGACGACCACGTTGAGCAGGCCGTCCTCCATGTTGGCCTGCCGCATCCGCTCGCCGGGGAACCGCCGCCCGTTCCCGACGAGGACGACCAGCGCGTCGCCGCTCCAGACCGGCGCGTCCTCGCCGTCGCCGCCGCGGAGCGTGACCGACATCGGCTCGAACTCCTGGTACTCCCGGAGCGTGTTGAGGACGTACGCCAGCACGCCGAGTCGCCGCTTCGACTCGCGGGTGGTCCGGGCGCTGGCGTCGGCCGTCAGCCCGCCCACGCAGCTGTTGACGAACGGGCGGTCACCCGCGAGACCGAGGTCGAGGTCGCGCGTCTCGCCCGCGGGGTCGTCCGGGTCCAGCACCGAGAGCGCGTGCTCGACGTTCCGGACGCCGACGTTGTCCGCGAAGTCGTTGCCCGTGCCCGCGGGGACGACACCGAGCGTGAGTCCCTCGGGAACGCTGGTGCCACCGCCCGCGGCGAGCGCGCCACGGACGACCTTGTTGAGCGTGCCGTCGCCGCCACAGGCCGCGAGAAGGTCGGCGCCGTCACGGGCCGCGCGCTCGGCCAGCTCGACGGTGTGGTCCCCGCCCTCGCTGTCGCGGACATCGTAGCCGCGCTCTGTGGCGAGGCGCTTCGCCCGCTTCGTCGCGCGTCCGTCCCCGCTGTTCGGGTTGCGGACGAGGACCCTGCTGGCGCCCTGCATGTCCTGCGGGTCGGTGGCCGGGCGGAAGTAGTCATCGGCGCCCGAAGCGGCGCGGTCAGGCGGTCAGACGGTCAGGCGGTCAGACGGTCAGGCGGTCAGGCGGCCAGCTCGTCGAGGAACTCATCGACGGCGGCGTCGAAGGCGGCCGGACGCTCGAGGTACGGCATATGCGCGGCGTCGGCGAGTTCCACGTGTCGGGCGTCGGGCAGGTGTTCCGCGAGGTACTCGTGGAAGGCCGGTGGGGTGAGGCTGTCGTGCTCGCCGTTGCAGACGAGCGCCGGCACGTCGATCTCGCCGAGGCGGTCGCGCACGTCGAACGCGTCACACGAGCGGAAGTCACGCTCGGTGGCGCGCTGGCCCACCGCGCGGAACATCTCCCGGGCCTCGACCCGGCGCTCGTCGTCCATCGCGTGATACAGCATGTCCTCGCCCAGGAGCGTCTCGACGGCCGCATCGTAGTCGTTCGCGAGCGCATCGAGCAGTTCGTCGGCGACACCCAGCTTCGCGCCCGTCCCGACGAGGACGAGGCCATCGAGGTCGAGGTCGGACTCCAGCGCGACCGTCAGGGCGACCGCGCCGCCGAGGGAGTTCCCACAGAGGACCGTCGCGTCGGTCTCACGGGCCACGGCGACCGTATCCTCGGCGTACGCGGTCATCACATCGAGGCCCGCCTCGGGACCGAGGTCGACATCCTCGCTCTCGCCGTGGCCGCTCAGGTCCAGCGCGACCGCGTCGTGGTCGGGCCGACCGTACTGGTTGGCCCAGAGCGAGTGGGTCCCGCCGCTCCCGTGGACGTACAGCACCGTCGGTGCCGGAGCGTCGGTGTCGGCGGGGGCGTCCCGGTAGGCCGTCGTGCGACCGTCGTGTGTGACGTGGTCCATACCACCCCTGCGGCCGGCGACTGTATGAAGCCAGCGTGCCGGGTGCTCGTGTGAACCGCAATTCACCTCTTCGTCCGAAACCGACACCCGTTCCGACCACCATCAGAGAAAGATTCATATACTAGAATGACTAACTCTGAGTTAGTATGGCAGAGACCCAGCGGTTCGCAGAGCGCGACGTCGTCGCGCGGCAGTACCAGTACGCCGACGGCGACGTGCTGGCGTTCGACCTCGGTGCCGGGGCAGCCGGCGCCGTGGACGTGGTCGACGGGACCCTGATGGTCGTCGTCGACGACGAGCAGTTCGAGATGGACCTCCCCGAGGGACGGCCCGCCAAAGCGACTATCAACAACGGCGTCGTCACCGTCGAGATGAACGGTTCGGCCGCCGGAGGCGGCGAAACGACCGATATCGACGTACGGGACGGCGGAAGCGAGGCGGACGAGGACACGGAGGACGAACGATGAAACTCACGGTCAAACCACTCAAACAGAAGGACGCGGGACGCGGCCTCGCGGCCGTCGACCGCGCGGCGATGCGGGAGATGGAACTGGAGAACGGCGACTACATCCTCATCGAGGGCAGCGAGGGCCGCGCCGTGGCGCGTGTCTGGCCCGGCTACCCCGAGGACGAGGGGAACGGCATCATCCGGGTCGACGGCCGCCTCCGGCAGGAGGCCGATGTCGGCATCGACGACCGGGTCGAGGTGGAGCCGGCAGAGGTGAAGCCGGCGACCAGCATCACGGTCGCACTGCCCCAGAACCTCCGCATCCGCGGTAACGTCGGCCCGCACATCCGCGACAAGCTGAGCGGGCAGGCCGTCACGAAGGGCCAGCAGGTGCCCTTCTCGCTCGGGCTGGGCCCGCTCTCCTCGATGAGCGGGCAGAAGATCCCGCTGAAGGTGGCCGACACGGACCCGGAGGGGACCGTCGTCGTCACGGACTCGACCGAGATCGAGGTGAGCGAGAAGCCCGCCGAGCAGATCTCCGGGCAGACCACCGGCGACACGGATACCCCGAACGTCACCTACGAGGACATCGGCGGGCTCGACGACGAGCTCGAGCAGGTCCGCGAGATGGTGGAGCTGCCGATGCGCCACCCGGAGCTGTTCCAGCAGCTCGGCATCGAGCCCCCCAAGGGCGTGCTCCTGCACGGTCCCCCGGGCACCGGCAAGACCCTGATGGCCAAAGCGGTGGCCAACGAGATCGACGCGTACTTCACCGACATCTCGGGCCCCGAGATCATGTCGAAGTACTACGGGGAGTCCGAGGAGCAGCTCCGCGAGATCTTCGAGGAGGCCACGGAGAACGCCCCGGCCATCGTCTTCATCGACGAGATCGACTCCATCGCGCCCAAGCGCGGCGAGACCTCCGGTGACGTGGAGCGCCGCGTCGTCGCCCAGCTCCTCAGCCTGATGGACGGGCTGGAGGAGCGCGGACAGGTCACCGTCATCGGTGCGACCAACCGGCTGGACTCGCTGGACCCGGCGCTGCGGCGTGGCGGCCGGTTCGACCGCGAGATCGAGATCGGCGTCCCGGACAAGGCGGGCCGCAAGGAGGTCCTGCAGGTCCACACCCGCGGGATGCCGCTGGTGGAGGGCATCGACCTCGACAAGTACGCCGAGAGCACGCACGGGTTCGTGGGCGCGGACCTGGCGTCGCTGGCGAAGGAGAGCGCGATGAACGCGCTCCGGCGGGTGCGCCCGCAGCTCGACCTGGAACAGGACGAGATCGACGCGGACGTGCTCGACTCGCTGGAGGTCACCGAGCGTGACTTCAAGGAGGCCCTGAAGGGCATCCAGCCCTCGGCGATGCGCGAGGTGTTCGTCGAGGTCCCCGACGTGTCGTGGGACCAGGTCGGCGGGCTGGAGGACACCAAGGAGCGCCTCCGCGAGACCATCCAGTGGCCGCTGGACTACGCCGACGTGTTCGAGCAGATGGACCTCGAAGCCGCGAAGGGTGTGCTGCTGTACGGCCCGCCCGGCACCGGCAAGACCCTGATGGCCAAAGCGGTGGCCAACGAGGCCCAGAGCAACTTCATCTCCATCAAGGGACCGGAGCTGCTCAACAAGTACGTCGGCGAGTCGGAGAAGGGCGTCCGCGAGGTGTTCGAGAAGGCCCGCTCGAACGCCCCGACGGTCATCTTCTTCGACGAGATCGACTCCATCGCGGGCGAGCGTGGCAAGCGGATGGGTGACTCGGGCGTCGGCGAGCGCGTCGTGAGCCAGCTCCTGACCGAGCTGGACGGGCTGGAGGAACTGGAGGACGTGGTCGTCGTCGCCACGACGAACCGCCCGGACCTCATCGACAGCGCGCTCCTGCGCCCGGGACGGCTGGACCGCCACGTCCACGTCCCGGTGCCCGACGAGGAGGCCCGGCGTGCCATCTTCGCGGTCCACACCGAGCACAAGCCGCTCGCCGACGACGTGGACCTGGACTCGCTGGCCCGCCGGACGGACGGCTACGTCGGCGCGGACATCGAGGCGGTCTGCCGCGAGGCGTCGATGGCCGCGACGCGGGAGTTCATCAACTCCGTCTCCCCGGAGGAGACCGCGACCAGCGTCGGGAACGTCCGCGTGACGATGGACCACTTCGAGCAGGCGCTCGACGAGGTCGGCGCCAGCGTCGACGAGGAGACCCGCGAGCGCTACGACCAGATCGAGGAGCGGTTCTCGCGCGGGCAGACCGCCGAGGACGAGGTCGAGGTCTCGCGGACCTTCCAGTAACCCGCCATACCCTCCGTTTCGCCCCGTAACGATAATGAAGAACCCGGCGTTGGACGGTTTCGGATTTTACACCGTTAATACCTCTTAGTCCGCCGATAAACGCCGTTAGAATAGTTGGGCTTATACGCGTGGGATTGTACAACAGGGGTATGGACTTCGAACTGTCCGACGAGCAGGAGCAGCTGAAAAAGGAGGTTCGTCGGTTCGCCGAGAACGAGATCAAGCCGGTCGCGACCGAGTACGACGTCGAGGAGAAGTACCCCCACGACGTGATGGAGAAGGCCGCGGAGAACGGTCTGCTGGGCGGCGGCCTGCCTATCGAGTACGGCGGCGCCGGCCTCGACACGCTGGACACGTCCATCGTCGTCGAGGAGATGTTCGCCGCGGACCCGGGCATCGGGTTCTGTGTGACCGCGTCGGCGTTCGGGAGCGAGGCCATCGTCGAGTTCGGTACCGAGGAGCAGAAGGAGGAGTACCTCCCGCCCATCGCCGAGGGCGAGTCCGTCATGGGCGCGGCCATCTCCGAGCCCGACACCGGCTCCGACGTTTCGAGCGTCTCCACGACCGCCGAGAAGGACGGCGACGAGTGGGTCATCAACGGCAACAAGATGTGGATCTCGAACGGGACCGTCGGCGACTACTTCGTCGTGCTGTGCAAGACGGACCCCGACGCCGAGGGCCGCTACAACGGTTTCTCGCAGATCATCGTCGAGGCCGACCGCGACGGCTTCCAGGCCGACAAGATCCACGGCAAGCTCGGCATCCGCGCGAGTGACACGGCGGAACTCATCTTCGACGATGTCCGTGTCCCCGAGGAGAACCTGCTGGGCACGGAGGGGATGGGCTTCCTGCAGCAGATGCAGTTCTTCGACGAGACCCGGACCGGCGTCGCCGCGCAGGCCGTCGGCATCGCGAAGGGCGCCGCCGAGCGCGCGCTCGAGTACAGCCAGCAGCGCGAGCAGTTCGGCCAGCCCATCGGCGAGTTCCAGGCCATCCAGCACAAACTCGCGGAGATGCACACGGACATCGAGGCCGCCCGCCAGCTGACCTACAAGTCCGCCTGGTCGGTCGACAACAAGGAGGGCCAGCTGACGACGCTCGCATCGATGGCCAAGGAGTACGCCTCCCGCGTGGCCGTCGACGTCGCCAACGAGGCCGTCCAGATCCACGGCGGCGCCGGCTACGTCAACGACTTCGACGTCGAGCGCTTCTACCGCGACGCCAAGATCACCCAGATCTACGAGGGCACCACCGAGATCCAGAAGAACATCATCGCCCGCGAACTCCAGGGCAAGGGCTTCTAAAGCACCTTTTTTCGCCTCGGGTTCCGCGCCGCCGGCGCGGAACCACTCGGCCAAAAAATCTGCACCAAAAAAGCCGGACCTCGCTTCGCTCGGCCCGGTGAACCGCTCGCGCGCCGCTGGCGCGCTCGCGGATGCAGACCACAGAATACGATTCGCCGAGCAACCCACAGCATTTTCCGATTTTGTGATTTATGAACTGAATTACAGATATATTCTTCGAATATCCAGATTATGCCCGGTGCGTAGATTCAAATACCAGACCGCGGCCAGCGCCCCTGTGACCTGACGAGCCATCGCCGGACCGCCGACCCGAGCAGTCAGCACGCCACTGGCTGGTCGGTTCCGCCAGCGCGATACCACGGTCCGGCGCGCGGGAGCGGTGTCGCCTGTTCGCCAGCCACTGCAACCGATCCCACGGCCGTCGGGGCCACGGTCGCCGGGGTCGGTGGACCTTTGCGGACCGGCGAGGCAGTGGTCGGTATGGAAGTCGTCATCCTGGCCGCGGGGCAGGGAACCCGGATGCGCCCGTTGACCGACGCCGTCGCGAAGCCGATGCTCCCGGTCGGCGACCGGCCGCTCTGTGCGCACACGGCCGACGCCGCCGTCCGCGCGGGCGCCGACGAGCTGGTGTTCGTCGTCGGCTACCGCGGCGAGGACGTTCGCGAGCACTTCGGCGACGAGTATCAGGGGGTCCCGGTCCGGTACGCCGAGCAGGCCGAGCGGCTGGGGACCGCCCACGCCGCTGCGCAGGCCCGGCCGCACCTGAACAGTGACTTCGTCGTCCTGAACGGCGACGACCTCTACGACGAGGCCGCGCTGGACGCGCTGTTCGACGCGTGTCCCGCCGTGGGGGCGTACGAGGTGGACGACCCGCGCCCGTACGGGGTCTTCTCGATCAGCGACGGCCACGTCACCGACGTGGTGGAGAAACCCGCCCAGCCACCCAGCAACCGCGTCAACGTCGGCGCCTACCACTTCCCGGCCGAGGCCGCCGACTGGCTGACCGAGACCGAGCTGTCCGAGCGCGGCGAGCACGAAATCACCGACGTGCTGGCACGCGTCGTCGACGCGTTCGACGTGGCCGCGGTCGACGTCGAACGGTGGCTCGGGGTCGGCCGCCCGTGGGAGCTCCTCGAGGCGAACGAGTGGAAGCTCGGCGAGCTGGAGCGACGCATCGACGGCGACGTGCGCGGCGACGCCGAACTCCGGGGCGACGTGGTCGTGGAGGACGGGGCGACCATCGAACCCGGCGTCGTCATCGAGGGGCCGGCGCTCGTCCGCCAGGGCGCCGAGGTCGGCCCGAACGCGTACGTTCGGGGCGCGACGCTGCTGGGCCCCGACACGCACGTCGGCCACGGCGTGGAGGTGAAGAACACCGTCGTGATGGCCGGGACGAACGTCCCACACGTCTCCTACGTCGGGGACAGCGTCCTCGGTCCGGATGCGAACCTCGGGGCGGGGACACAGGTCGCCAATCTCCGCCACGATGACGGGGACGTACAGACCGTCGTGAAGGGCGAGCGAACCTCCACCGGGCGCCGGAAGTTCGGCGTCGTGGTCGGTCCCGGAGCGAAGACCGGAATCAACACCAGCCTCTACCCCGGGAGCGTCCTTCCGACGGACGGCTGGACCCGACCCGGCGAGGCGTACCGCGGCCCCGACCCGTCATCGGATGGGGACGCGTAGCTATCGCCCGCCGAGAGTGTTGCCGCAAGAACGCCGCCGAAAGTATGGGCATAAGTAGGGTCGGTGTCTGTCCTCGGGTAATGGTAGACCCGACCTCGGACCTGGGTGAGGATGTCACCGAGGAGGACGCCCCGCAGTGTCGAGCCTGCGGCGAGCCGATCCTGAACGACCCGCAACACCGCGTCATCACCTGGGTCGAGGACGGCGAAGTCCGGAGCGCACACTTCTGTGACGACACCTGCCGGATGGACTGGGACGGCGAGTAACCAAAACGAAGCGGGGTGGCGTGCAGGGGACGTCGAGGAGTCTCCCTACCCAAGGTGACGTTCGGAGCCCCACCGCACGCCGTAGAACGATACGAGACACGCAGGGGTAAGTCCTGCGCCCGCTTGCGGTGCGGAACGCCGTACCGTACGCGGCGGGAGCGCGACGGCGTCGGCCCGTCTCCAGAGATCCGTACGAGAACAGTGTTCCTGCCGGTCCACCGAACGCGGTCGTCGGGTAGGCTTATCATTCGGGGTCCCCAGCCTCCACCCATGACGGAGGAGCAAGACTCGGAGATCGACACGCCGGTGAGCGAGATCATGACATCGCCGGTTCGCACCGTGCCGGCCGACACCACCATCGCCGAGGCCGCGCAGATCCTCTCAAGCGAGGGAATCGGCTCGCTGATCATCGGCGAGGACATCATCGATGGCATCATCACCGAGATGGATATCGTCGAGAGCGTCGGGAACGCGATGGACCCCGAAACGACGACCGTGGAGGAGCTGATGTCCGACCCCGTCGTCACCATCCGACCGAACGAGTCGGCCCGCGTCGCCGGGGAGCGGATGGGCCACAACGGTGTCAAGAAGCTCCCCGTCGCCGAGGACGGCAAGGCCATCGGTATCATCACCACGACGGACCTCGCGCTCTACCTGCCCCAGCTCCGCATCGACATGACGCCCCAGCCCGAGCCCGACATCGGGAAGGGCGAGTACGAGTAGCGGGGGAACCGTTTTTCACCCACCGCTCTAGGGAGGGGTATGGACTTCGAGCTGTCCGACGAGCAACAGCAGATCCGCGAGGAGGTCCGGCGCTTCGGCGAGAACGAGATACGGCCGGTCGCACAGGAGTACGACCGGGCGGAGAAGTTCCCGCACGAGGTCGTCGAGAAGGGCGCCGAGATGGGGCTCACCGGCGCACAGATTCCCATGGAGTACGGGGGCGCGGGCTACGACGCGCTCGACGTGGCCATCATCATCGAGGAACTGTACGCGGCCGACCCCGGCGTCGGCGGCTCCGTCCTCGGCACCGCGTTCGGAAGCGAGGCCATCATCGGCTTCGGGACCGAGGAGCAGAAGGAGGAGTACCTCCCGCCGCTCGCTGCCGGTGACGCCATCATGGGCTCGGCCATCTCCGAGCCGGACTCCGGCTCCGACGTCTCCAGCGTGAGCACGCGCGCGGAGAAGGACGGTGACGAGTGGGTCGTCAACGGCAACAAGATGTGGATAACCAACGGCTCGGTCGCGGACTTCTTCGTCGTGCTGTGCAAGACGGACCCCGACGCCGAGGGCCGCTACAACGGCTTCAGCCAGATCATCGTCGAGGCCGACCGCGACGGCTTCCAGGCCGACAAGATCACCGGGAAGATGGGGATTCGCGCGAGCGACACGGCAGAGCTCATCTTCGACGATGTCCGCGTCCCCGAGGAGAACCTCGTCGGAACGCGTGGCGCCGGCTTCCTGCAGCAGATGCAGTTCTTCGACGAGACCCGAACCCAGGTCGCGGCACAGGGAGTCGGTATCGCGAAGGGCGCCGCCGAGCGCGCACTCGAGTACAGCCAGCAGCGCGAGCAGTTCGGCCAGCCCATCGGCGAGTTCCAGGCCATCCAGCACAAACTCGCCGACATGCACACCCGGCTGGAGGCCGCCCGGATGTTGACCTACAAGTCGGCGTGGTCCGTCGACAACCTCGACGAGCAGCTGACGACGCTCGCGTCGATGGCGAAGGAGTACGCCTCCCGCGTGGCTGTCGACGTGGCGAACGAGTGCGTCCAGATTCACGGTGGTGCCGGCTACGTCGACGACTTCGACGCCGAGCGCTTCTACCGTGACGCCAAGATCACCCAGATCTACGAGGGAACTACCGAGATCCAGAAGAACATCATCGCCCGCGAACTGCAGAAGTAGCGCCGACCGTCGGCGCTACCGGTCCGCGAGCGAGAACAGCTGGTAGAGCGTCATCAGCACGAGCGGCAACAGCAGCACCGACAGCGCACTCACCACCAGCACCGTCCCGATGGTGTCCAGCGTGAATCCGCCGACGCTGAGCGTGAGACCACCCGGCGGGAGTGCCGGAACGGCGAGCGCGACACCGACACCGGCACCCAGAAGCAGCGCGACGGCAACGCCGGCCGGGTCGTCCGCGGTTTCCATAGCGACGCTCCCACACGAGCGGTCTTTACTCCGGCGGCCACTCGCCCGACTCACGCGAGCAGCGTTGCCGAGACCAGCACCGCGACCGCGGGCCCGACACCCAGCGCGGCGACGGTGCCGAGCAACACGTACGCCACCGTCTCGCGGCGTTCGGCGAGCCGGCCGAGCCCGACCACCAGCAGCGCGACGGCACACAGCTTCAGGAGCAGGAACGGCCAGCCGATGCCGAACCCGCCGACGAGTTCGGCCCCCAGCCCGACGGTCGCACGAGCCATCGGGCCGCTCGCAGGCACCCCCAGTGCGTCGACCGCCACGACGACGGCGACGGCGTGCAACGCCTGGGCGTACACCGCGAGCAGGGCGAGCGAGCGCGCCGCCGCCAGCGCGGGGGCGGCGCTCAGTCCGAGGACGAACACGACCGCCGCCGCGGCGATAGCGGCCACCACCGGGGCCAGCGCGAGCGGGACGAGGGTGGCGACGGTGGCGCGCCCCGCGAGCACCGTCACGGCCAGCACCGGGGCGACCACGCCGGTCCCGCTCGCGACGAGATACCCGGCTGGGTCCCCACGGGTACGGACACGCCCGGCCTGGACCAGCGGGATCCAGAGCACCGTCGCCAGCACGACCGTCACGGGCACGACCAGCGGCGACCCCAGCGTCGCCGCGAGCGGGCCACCGTAGACACCGGTGGCCGCCAGTGGATAGAGGAGCCCTGCGAGCACCATCCACGGGGTGCCGGCGAGGACGAGACGGCGCGTAACCGGGGGGCCCACCCACGCGATGCACCCCACCGCGAGCAGTGCCGCGACCGAGACCAGCACCGCTGTCACGAGGGCAGGTGCAGGTGGCCCGGCCATATCGTCGTCCCAGCGGGCCACGGCAAAACCCTTGCGCGTTCACCACACGGCGACACCCGTTCCGGCGACGACAATCGCTGGACACGAACGGATTCGGAGACAGACCCTTAGGGGTCCAGGTCCTACTACACTCCATGCGGAAACAGGAACTCGTCTACCTGCACGGCCTGCTCCGGGAGGTCCGTGACTACTACGAGCGCGAGGCGGACGAGCCCGTCCCCACACCCGAATACGACGCGTGCGATGTCTCCGCTAGCGCCATCCACCGGTCGAAGGCGGCACAGGAGGAAGCCGTCACGACTCTTCTCTCGGAGCTGACCGAGGCGATGGAGCACCGTCAGAAGATGCACGCGGATGCGGACTGACGACCGGTTCCGGACACCCGGTGCTGGACCCGACTGCCGCCGGTCGTGGTCGGAGGAACCCGAACTCCATGGTGGTTCTTCGCATGATTCGTCCGTTCCGACGCACGGATAGCACCAGAAGATGCCATTTTACATTTTCCACCACAATCCGTCGTTAATTAGTACAGATATCTGAAATTACCGTCAAAATTATACACTGAGTCGACCGATATACGGTTGATGGAGCCGAATCGACGTGATGTTGCTATCCTGGAGTATCTGGCGGACGTGAGCCTGGCGCTTCCGCCGAAGGTACTGTACTACAATATGAAATCTGACAGGGAGATAACGTTCTCCGAACGGACGCTGAAGCGCCGGCTGAAGCTCCTGATGGAGGCCGAACTCGTCGACCGGGTCGACGGGACGGACGGCTACTACCGGATCGCGCCGGCCGGACGGGAGTACGTCGACGAGGCGCGAACGGCCCGCTGAACCCGTCCGTCTGGCCCGGTTGCGCGTGACCCCCTTTCTGTGACCGATTCCACAGGTGTCCCCTCGAACCGAACGCCGCCCGGTCGGCTGCGGGCCGGTGGGGCGTCCGGAAGGTCACGACGGCCGGCTCGCAGTCCGGGGGTACGACACGGTGTAGACCGCGTCTCCCGACCCGAGAGAACGGAAGGAGCCACGGGTGGGATTTGAACCCACGAACTCTCGATTACAAGTCGAGTGCTTGGACCACCCAAGCTCCCGTGGCGCGCACGGTGGTTCGCTCGGGTGACTGGAAACCTTATCGGTCGCCGACGGGCTTCCGGAGTTCCATCCGGTGGTCGGCGTAGCCGTGCCGCCGGTAGAATCGACGCGCGGCCTCGTTCCCGGCCATCACCTCCAGCGACACCACGGCCACCCCCTGTGCTTCCAGATGCGCCTCGGCGGCCGCCAGCAGTGCCGTCCCGATACCGCGCCCGCGCTCGGCCGCGCGGACGTAGAGATTCCGAACCGCGCCGCGTTCGTCCGCCTCGACGAACTCCCCCGAGGCGGGACTCGCCGTGACGAAACCGAGCACATCGCCCTCGCCGTCGTCAGAGTCGGCCGGCCGCTCGTCCTCGGCGCGGCGCGCGACGAACAATCCACCCGTGACGGCGTGGCGGAGGGCCGCCTCGCGGGCCGCACTGCGGTTGCGGTCCGCGTACAGTCGCGAGCCGTACGCCTGCTGGTCCCGGGCCAGTGCGACCCAGCAGTCCGCGACCGCCTCGGCGTCGGCCGTCTCGCCACGCTCGACGACCACGTCGGCCGGCGCGGCGTCCCGGTCGGTCACGCCGCGTCCGGGGGCGACTCCGTCTGCCAGTCCGCACGGAGCACCTCGACGGCCGGGAGCGTTTCCCCGGTCAGCATCCGGAGCGCCGCGCCGCCGCCCGTGGAGACGTGGTCGAACCCCTCGACGCCCAGCCGGCGAAGCGCCGCGGCCGTGTCACCGCCGCCGACGATACTGAACTCCGAGCGCGTGGCCGCCCCGAACAGCTCCTTCGTCCCGGTCGCGAACAGCTCTTCCTCGAAGACGCCCGCGGGCCCGTTGAGGATGGCCGTCCCGGCGTCCTCGAGGAGTTCTGCGTAGGCGGCGACCGTCTTCGCCCCGATGTCCATGGCGGCGTTCTCCGAGGGCAGCTCGTCGAGGTCGAGTTCGACCCGCTCGCCGCCGCGCTCGACCGCCACGTCCCGGGGGAGGTGGATGCGGCTGCCGAAGTCGTCCAGCAGGTCGCCGGCGCGCTTGACGGCCTCGGCCGAGCGCTCGTTGACGACGTGGGCGCTGGCGGCGCCGAGCTGGACGCCATCGGCCAGCAGGAAGGCGTTCCCGACGATGCCGGAGACGAGTACGTGGTCCGCGAGCCCGCGTTCGAGGACCGAACGGGCCACGTCGAGCGAGTCGACGATCTTCGCGCCGCCGAGCGCGTAGATGCGTGGCTCCGGGGTGGATTCGATACTACCCAGCACGTCCAGTTCCTCCTCCATGACGCGGCCGGCGTAGCCGGGAACGTGGACGGGGAAGCCGACGAGCGAGGGCTGCGAGCGGTGCGCCGCGGCGAAGGCGTCGTTGACGTAGGCGTCGAGCGCGGGCGCGAGCTTGCGGACCAGGAACGTGTCCGCGGCGACCTCGGGGTCGAACTCCATGTACTCCTCGGAGTAGAAGCGTGTGTTCTCGAGGACGACACACTCCCCATCGTCCAGGGCGTCGATGCGGTCGCGGGCGGCGGCGGTGAACGTGGCGTCACAGTAGTCGACCGGCGCGTCCAGCAGTTCGTCCAGACGCGCGGCGTGCGAGGAGAGGTCGGCGAACTCGTCGCCGCCGGGGCGTCCCTGGTGGGCCAGCACCGCGACCCGGGCGTCGCGGTCCAGCAGTTCGGAGAGCGTATCCAGATGGGCGCGGACCCGCGAGTCGTCCGCCAGGTCACCCCCCTCGAGGGGGCTGTTGATATCGACCCGAACCCCGAGGGTAGTCCCAGTGGCGTCGAGGTCCGCCAGCGTCCGTAACATAGTCGCCCGTCCCGGGGGACGAGCCAAAGGTATTGTGTTCCCTTGCTGGATACCCTGAACCCATATTCTAGCCGTTTTCCGCCGGGGGAGCGATACTTCTTTTACTGACGCCCCGTCATCAACACCGTGAATTGTAGACATGGGTGTAGCTGAGTCACAGGCCGACGACGGTCTCCGGAGTTATCTGCGCCGTCCGACGGTACTACTCCTCGCCGTCGCCTGCCTCTACCTGCTTGTCGACCTAGTGGTGAAGCTCGCTGGCATCACGATCGCTCTCGGTAGCATCCACCTCATCGGTGGAGAGATCGCGGTCTCGAACGTCGTCGGGTTCCTGATGGACGGGCTCATCCTCGGGCTCATCATCGCGCTCGCGGGGGTCGGACTGTCGATGACGTACAGTATCCTCGGGTTCGCGAACTTCGCCCACGGTGACTACCTTACTGCCGGGGCGTTCTCCGGCTGGGCCGCCGCGTACGTCGTGGCGTTGTTCACCCTCGATGGGCTCGACGTGACGTTCGGGGAGATCATCCTGCTGAACGCCCCGTCCCTGGTGTCGGCCTGGGCCTCACCGTTCGCGGTTCTGGTCGGCTTCATCGTCGCGGCGGTGGTGAGCGTCGCGCTGGTGCTGGGTCTCGACCGGATCGTGTACCGGCCGATGCGCGACAAGGACGGCATCTCGCTGCTCATCGCCTCGATCGGCGTCGCGCTGGCGCTCCGGTACCTCATCGTGTTCGTCTGGTCGCCCAGCACCCGCGGGGTCACCTCCACGAATCCGGAATCGCTGCCCTCCATGGACCTCTTCGGTATCTACACGCTGAACCTCCACGAGGCCATCATGATCGTCGTGGCGG
Organism: Haloglomus halophilum; assembly: GCF_024298885.1. Classification (GTDB taxonomy): domain Archaea; phylum Halobacteriota; class Halobacteria; order Halobacteriales; family Haloarculaceae; genus Haloglomus; species Haloglomus halophilum. Next base: position 2,806,120 of record NZ_CP101166.1, on the reverse strand, counting down.
TCGGTCTGATGCTCGGCGTGCATCTCCTGCTGCAGTACACGAAGCTCGGGAAGGCGATGCGGGCGATGTCGGACAACAAGGCGCTCGCACAGGTCACCGGCATCCCGACCGAACGGGTCGTGCGCGCCACGTGGGTCATCGGCGGCGGGCTCGCCGGTGTCGCCGGCTTCCTCATCATCCTCGAACGCGGCGTCCTCTCGTTCAACTTCGGCTGGCGGCTCCTGCTGTTCATCTTCTCGGGCGTCATCCTCGGCGGTATCGGCTCCGTCTACGGCGCCATCGGCGGCGGAATCATCATCGGTGTCGCCTCCCGAATCGCGCTCGTGTGGCTCCCCTCCGGGTTCCCGCGGGTCGCGGCGTTCGGTGTCATGATCCTCGTCCTGCTCTACCGTCCGGCGGGGCTCTTCGGAGGGGTGACGACCGCATGAGTATCCGCGGCCGCGCCCGGTCGGCCCTCCCCGACGCCCTCACCGAGGACGACACCGTCCTCATCGCCGTGCTGCTGCTGTGCATCGGCGTGCTCTACTTCCTCATCGGCGGGCTGCAGGCGTTCCTCGCCGACGCCACCATCGTCAACGCCGCGTTCCAGACGTTCCAGTCAATCCTCTTCCTGTCGGGCGTGTACGCCATCCTTGCACTCGCCCTGAACCTCCACTGGGGGTACACCGGCCTGTTCAACATCGGCGTCGCCGGGTTCATGGCGGTCGGCGTCTACACCATGTCCATCCTGGCTGGGTCACCGGATGGGCTCCCACCGGGACTGGGGCTGCCGGTGCCGGTCGCCGTCCTCGGCGGCGTCCTCGCGGCGGCCATCGTCGGCGGCATCGCCGCGCTCCCGGCACTCCAGCTCGACGCGGACTACTTCGCCATCGTCACCGTCGGCTTCTCGGAGATCATCCGGCTCACCCTGCTGGCGGACACCTTCTCCGGGACCGTCACCGACCCGAGTTCGAGCCAGTACAACGTCGTGAACCTGTTCGGTCTCGAGTTCGGCACCGGCGGCGGTCGCGGCATCAGCACGCCGATCGGGAACCCGCTCGAGTTCCTGTTCGACGGGCCCCTCCAGCCGGTCGGCGACGTGCTCGTCTCCGTCGGCGACGCGATCGGCATCATCCCCCAGGTCGTCGAGGCCACGACCTACACCGCGTTCATCGTCCTGCTGGTACTGCCGGCCTATTACCTCCTCGTCCAGCGTGTCGGCTACTCGCCGTTCGGCCGCGTGCTGAAGGCCATCCGCGAGGACGAACTCGTCGCCCAGTCGCTCGGGAAGGACACCCGGCTGTTCAAGATCAAGGTGTTCATGCTCGGCAGCGGGCTGATGGGGCTGGCTGGCATCCTCTGGTACGGCACGTTCGGCTACGTCAACCCGAACACGTTCCGGCCGCTGGTCACGTTCTACGTGTTCACCGCCCTCATCGTCGGTGGGTCGGGGTCGAACACCGGGAGCGTCGTCGGCGGCGCGGTGTTCGCCGCGCTACTGCTACAGGGACCGCGCCGGCTCGCCGGCCTCATCAACGCCGGTGCGCAGTACAGCACCGGCGGCAGCCTGCCGGAGCCGGCCAACTTCTGGGTCGCACTCACCTCCCTCGACCCGCTGGCGTGGCTCGGCTATCTCGTCACCCAGACGCCGAACCTGAAGTTCGTCTTCCTCGGCGCCGTGCTCGTCTACCTGATGCAGAACCGGTCGGAAGGGCTGCTCGGCCACCGCAAGGAGACCGCCTCCAGCGTCGACCTCTCGGAGCGGCCAGCGTCGACCAACGAACCGGGCAAGCCCGGCGGCCAGGCGGCCGCCACCGGGGGTGAGTCGGATGAGTGAACAGGGCGAAACCGGAGGCGGGGCGGCCCCGGTCGAGTCGAACGTCCCCGACGATGTCGACCTCGATGATGTCGACCCCGAGACCGCCGACTCGTCCATCGAGGAGTCGGCCAAGACCGTCCCGCGGGGGCTGCCGCTTCGGGTGCAGAACCTCCGGAAGACCTTCGGTGGCATCACCGCCGTCGACGGCGTGAGCTTCGAGGTGGAGGAAGGGTCGTTGACCGGGCTCATCGGGCCCAACGGCGCCGGCAAATCCACGACGTTCAACTGCATCACCGGTGTCCACGAGCCCGACAGCGGCACCATCCTGTTCAAGGGCGAGGAGATCACCGGGCAGCGCCCCCACGAGATCGCCCAGAAGGGACTGGTCCGGACGTTCCAGATCGCCCGCGAACTGGAGGAGATGACGGTGCTCGAGAACCTGATGCTGGCGCCGCAGGACCAGGAGGGTGAGAAGCTGACCAACGCCATCACGCCCGGGCTACGCGATCAGGTGAAGCGAGACGAGGAAGCCATCCGTGAGGATGTCTGGGAGATGCTCGAGTTCTTCGAGATCGACCACCTCGCGGAGGAGTACGCCGGCAACCTGTCGGGCGGGCAGCGCAAGCTACTGGAGATGGCCCGCGCCCTGATGACCGACCCGGAGATGCTGCTGCTCGACGAGCCGTTCGCCGGCGTCAATCCGACGCTGGAGGAGAAGCTGCTCGAGCGTATCCACGAGCTCACCGACCGGGGGTACACGTTCCTGCTGGTCGAACACGACATGGACCTCATCATGCAGAACTGCGAACATATCATCGTCATGCACCAGGGTGACCTGCTGGCCGAAGGAACCGCCGAGGACATCCGGAACAACGAGCAGGTGGTCGAGGCCTACCTGGGTGAGGACGTATGAGCGCGGAGACGGAGAACCGTCACCCGGTGGAACTGAACGACGGGCTCCTCGAGGTGCGCGACCTCGACGCCGGCTACGGCGACCTCAAGATCCTCGAGAACGTCGACCTGGATGTCGCCGACGGGGAGTACGTCACCATCGTCGGCCCGAACGGCGCCGGCAAGTCGACGCTGATGAAGAGCGTCTTCGGGCTCACCGACTACATGGGCGGGACCATCCAGTTCGATGGCAAGGAAATCGCCGGCATGCGGCCCGACGACATCATCCACGAGGGGCTGGGCTACGTTCCGCAGAACGAGAACATCTTCGGGACGCTCACCGTACGTGAGAACCTGGAGATGGGGGCGTACATCCTGGATGAGGTGCCCGAGGAGCGGATCGAGGCGGTCTATGGCTACTTCCCCATCCTCGAGGAGCGGTCCGGCCAGCAGGTCGGCTCCATGTCCGGCGGCCAGCAGCAGATGGTCGCGATGGGTCGGGCACTGATGCTCGACCCGGACCTGCTGTTGCTCGACGAGCCGTCCGCGGGACTGGCGCCCGACCTCGTCGAGGAGATGTTCGACCGCATCGACCGCATCAACGACGACGGGACGGCGGTGCTGATGGTCGAGCAGAACGCCAAGGAGGCACTCCGGCGCTGTGACCGCGGCTACGTCCTCGTCCAGGGGAAGAACCGCTACATGGACGCGGGCGACGCCCTCCTGGAGGACGAGCAGGTCCGGCAGGACTTCCTCGGCGGTTGACAGCCGAGGGGCGACGAATCGTCGGCATCGACGATGCGGCGACGATCCGACCGCTGGCGCGGCTTCCGTTGTGACTGGCCATCGAGCGTCGAAGAGAAATCGAGGGGTCCGTGGTCGTTACTGGCCGAAGGCGACGGTGTCGGTCTGCGAGAAGTCGCGGTCCTGCACCTCGTAGACGCCGTAGGAGACAGCGACCATGTCGCCGTCATCGTTGAAGTTACACGCCGAGGAGGCACCCTGGTAGTTGATCTCGTCGCCGGCCGCGGCGGCCGCGAACGCGTCGGCGAGGTTGCTGGCGTCGAACTCCTCGCCGTCCGGGTTGGCAGCCTTCCGGATGTTGTCGCGCACCGCGGTGCCCGTGTTCTCGCCGGCGTAGACGTTCGCGAGCAGACAGACGGCCGTCGCGTCGTACGCCTGGGCGTTGAACACGCCCGGTTCGCGGCCGTACTCGTCCTGATAGGCCTGGTCGAACGCGTCTCGCCCCGGCCCGGACGCCTGCGGTGCCGTCCCGGTGACGTTGCCCATGTCGCTGTCGACGTTGTCCGGTAGTTCGTTGTCGATGAGGCCGTCGGTGACGATGATGTCCTCCCCGGAGTCGAAGCTGTTGTAGTAGTCACGGAACAGCTGAACACCCGAGGCCGGGTAGCCGATGACCACGAGCGTGTCCGGGTCGCCGTTGAGCGCCTGCTCCAGCTGGGAGCTGTACGAGGACTGCTCCTTCTGGAAGGCGACCTGCTGGAGGACCTCGCCGTCGAACGCTCCGGCGAACGACTGGGAGAGGGCCTGCCCGTAGGAGTTGTTCACGTACATCGTCGCGGCCGTGGAGTTCCCGAGCTGCTCGGTGGCCACCTGTGCGATGACCTGCCCCTGCAGGGCGTCGGACGGGCACGTCCGGAAGATGTAATCATCGTCTTCCAGGTCCGTGACCGCGGGCGACGTGGACGACGGCGAGACGCCGACCGTCTCGTTGGGGATGAGCGCCTCCCGGGTGACCTGGAGGTTCACGCCCGAGGAGGCCGGGCCGGTGACGGCAGGATAGCCGTTGTTGATGAGGGTGTTGGCCCCCTGGATTCCGGCCTGGGCGTTGGTCTCCGTGTCCTCTACCTGGAGGTCGATCGTGAAGTCGATGTCCTCCTCGATCTGGGCCTTCGGGAGGATAGCCCCGTCACGGATGGGTTTCCCGAGCGAGCCCAGGTCCCCCGTGAGCGGGAGGAGGATACCCTGTTTGAGCGACCGACCGCCGCTCCCGCCGTCGCCACCGTCACCGCCGTCGCCACCGCCGCCATCGCCACCATCGCCACCATCACCGGTACAGCCAGCGAGTCCCGCAGCGATACCGATGCCCGCGGTCCCCTTCAGCACATCACGCCGTCGATAGTTCCGTGTCATGTCAACTGTTGACTTGTTTCCGATATATATAAAGCTGGTTAAGAGTGCAAACCGGATTTCACCCTCCGGCTGGCCGCCGAGGACCCGGAGAGCGGCGTGGTCAGCGACGAGAGGCGAACTCCACGTCGGTCCCGTCGTGACGGCAGGTCTCGAGGGCGTGTTTCGCCCCCATCCCGGCATCCTGTGCCGTCCGGGCCTGGCCGACGCCGACCTGGAGGTCGACTCCGACCTCTCCGGCGACGTGGTCGATGGCGTCCCGGTAGGCAGCCCGGTCCAGCTCCGGGCAGACGGCGATGACGTTGTCCCCGCCGACGAAGAAGGAGAGGGAGTCGTGGGCCCGGCGCATATGCCGCATCAGCTCCGCGTACCCCTGCTCGATGTGGATGAACGAGTCGAAGGCGTTCAGCCGGTCCGTGTACTTCCCGGTGGCGTCGATGACGTCGAAGTGGGCGATCTGGACGTCGCCGTCGGTGCGATCCTCCTCGGCGAGGAACCCGCCGCCGAGAATCTGGGTACGGTCCTCGTCCTGGGCGCTGCCGGCGGCCTGCAGGAGGTCCGTGGCGTCACCCAGCGCGGTCGCGGGCGAGGGGTCGGTCGCGACACCCAGCGAGACGGTGACGGGGTAGCGGTTGGCCACCGACTCCTGAACGAGCGCGTGGGCCTCGCGGTCCAGCCCGTTCGTCACCGCGATCATGTTGTCGAAGCGGGTGAAGAAGACGTACCCCTCGCGGTTCCCGATGAGCTGTGAGAGGTCGGCGTACAGCCGCGACTGGAGCGTCTGGAGGTCGACCTCGCGACGCGGCTCCGGCGTGACCGTCCAGGGTCCGTAGTTGTCGATCTGGACGAGGGTAACCTGCGTGTTCGTCACTATCGATGCTTCGGGGGGTTCGTAGTAAATGCGTTATCGTTCACGGTTCCGAGACGCGAGGGGGCGCGGTGGCTGGGTCCAGGGGGGACAGCGTCGCGCCGGAACCGTCCGGACGGCGAGTGTCAGTTGATCTCCTCGGGCGTGATCTCCCACATCCCGTTCTCGCGCATCGCCTGGCCCACAGCCTTGTGGAACGGCACGAACCCGTCGAACTCCTCCTGCCCGACGTGCTCCATGATGTCGGCGACGCTGACGACGCGCTCGTGGTTCAGTCGAACCGGGTGGTCGCCGTACTCCTCGACGAACTCCTCCCGACTGAGCGGGAAGTCCTCGTCCTCGTCGAGCTTCTTCGCGAGGATGGCCTGTCCGTACTTGCGCATCCCCTCGCTCCCCTCCTCGCCGTCGGGGTCGTGCGGCCAGTCGCTCATACCTACGAGTCCGACTGGCCCGCGCATAGTCGTTATGCTCTGCGTGCGAGCGTGGCCACGGCCGGCTCGTCCCGCCGGTTCGGCACCGGAACCGGACGGAACGCCGGAGCCGCGGGGGGAACGACCCCCCAGCCATCACGGGCGACTGGTAAAGGTCCGACCGGTGTTGTACCGGGTGTTCAAGTGTCCCCGGAACCGGCTCTGAAGCCGAATTCGAAAGCTAGAAGCCCTCTACCCAACCTTTGGACGCAGTTGTCAATTTCTTCTTTAACCCGTAGCATCCAGATTGGGGTACACCGGGAGCAACCGGGGCACGTCAAACAATGCAGTACCTCAAACTCACGCTGTCACCCACGCACCGCGCGATTCACCCTGTCGACCGGTTCATCGAGGGCCATCGAAGCGTCACGCGGGAGGAACTCCTCCACGTCGACGCCCGGGCCGACGGCACGACCGTCCTCCTGTACCGCCTCGTCGGTGACCAGGAGTCGTTCGAGACGGCGCTCTCACAGCGCGCCAGCGTCCGGGACTACGATGTCGTCGACGTCGAGGAGGAGGGGTTCCACGCGTTCGTCCAGGCCGAGTCCGCCGAGGAGGGTGGTGCCCTGCTCGACATCGCCCACGAGAACGCCCTCATCATCGACACGCCGCTGGAGTTCACCGAGGACGGCCTGAAGGCCACGCTCGTCGGGACCCACGGCAACCTGCGCGAGGCACTGGGACTGCTGCCCGAGGCGCTCGACTTCACCGTCGAGAACGCCGGCCCGTACGTCCCCGGCGGCGAGGACCTGCTGTCACCGCTCACGGACCGGCAGCTGGAGGTCTTCGAGACCGCCGTCGAGGAGGGCTACTACGATGTCCCGCGTCGCGCGACGCACAAGGACATCGCCGAGAACCTCGGCTGTGCCCCCTCGACCGTCGACGAGCACCTCCGCAAGGCGGAGTCGCGCGTCGTCTCCGGCCTGGTCCAGTAGACGGTCCACTCCCGGTTAGCCGCCGGTGGCACACGTGAGTGTGTGTCGCCGGCACGGCGGCCGCACTGGTGGGACACTGGTGGTGGGCGGCCGTCGACGGAGCGGAGACCGAAACGGGATGCCCGGGCCGCCCTGGTGGGAGGCTCGGACACACGACGGCGAGCGGAACTGGGGCCCCAGGTGGGGGGCTGCACCCTTCGCTGAACACGTCCCGAAGTCGGACTGGTTTTGAGCCGCGCAACCGCATCCGCAGCCATGAGTCCGGACCAGCATGGTGTGCGCCGCTCCGAGCGGCGACGCCGGAGCGTTCGTCAGTTGCTGTTCGTCATCGCCGGCTCGCACACCGGTGCGTTCCTCGGGTCGGTCATCCCGAGTTCGCGCCTCGGCATCCCTGGAGACGTCTTCTCGATACTGCTCATCATGGTCCTGTTCACGCTCCCGTTCGTCGTCGACTCGAACTGGGAGCGGATCGACGGCTGGTATCAGGACCGGTTCGAGTGATCGCCGGAGAAGGGTATCGTCGGGTCGAGGGACTCCGCATCGCCGTTCTCGACCAGTAGCTCGGCGTTGTCCGTCGGGAGGACCGCCACGTCGTCCGCCGAGAGGTCGTAGGCCCGGCCGTCGACGCCGAATATCTCGCCTACGTCGTCCGTGATACGGACCAGCGTCTCGCTCGCTCCCGGCTCGTCGGCGGCGTTCGACGGAGCCGCCGCCGACCCGCCGCCAGCGTCGGATGAAGGCTCGCCGTGGGGAGGGCCGGCAGCCTCGGACGACCGGCCATCCGTCGTGTCGGACGTGTCCGTTCCGGAGGTCGGGTCCGACGTGTCGGCAGCGGTCACTCCGCCGACGGCGTCCGTGCCGGTCGGCGCCCGTGTCTCCGACCCCTGGTCCGGGTCCGCTCCCGGTGGTCCGTCGGCGGGCGGAACTGCCTGATGGCCCCCTTCGTCGGCCGTGTCGGACCCGGCCGCGGCGGAGGCGTCTGCCGTCGACGTGGGGTCCGCCGTCGACGTGGCGTCTGCCGTGGCTTCGGGGTCGGCCGGAGCTGCCGAGTCGTCGTCCGCACTGCCGCCCATCGCCGACGCCGCGTCCATCGCGTCGCCACCTGGGGGGCCGGCATCCCCGGAGGCGTCATGCGTCCGTGCGTCCCCCCGAGGTGGCGCCTCGGCTGTGGATGTCTCCTGGGCCGACTCCGGCGCGGCCGCCTCCGGGGACTCCGAGGCCGGCGTCGGTGCCTGTTCGGGCGGCGCCTCGCCGTCGGGTCGTGCGGCCTCGTCAGCGGTCGAGACGGGGCCATCCGCCGCCGGTCCCGAGCCGATGTGGACCGGCCCGTCCTCGTCCGGGGCGGCCTGCTCGTGGCCGGCGTCGGTGGGCGTCGCGTTCCCGGCAGCCGGTTCGGAAGCGCTTCCGGCACCGCCACCCGCGCCGGGGCTCCCGTCGCCGCCGGCCGTGCCCGCGAGCGCGTCGAGGACGCGCCCGCGGTTCGACTCGATGTCGCCCACCAGCGTCTCGAAGAGGTCCGACTCCTCGGTCGTCAGCCCCTCGGCGTCGACCGCCATCCCCGCCGCGTCGAACGAGGCCATCTTGACGACCTTGCCGACGCGGCGCTCGTACAGCGACTCGACGACCTCCTCGGCCGTCTGTATCTCGTTCGTCAGGCGCTGGACCTCGGGGTCGTCGTAGGGGTAGGAGTACTCCGAATTGGCGGTCGCGCGCTCGCGCTCCGTGCGCAGGCCGCGGATGAAGCTGGCCGCCTCCTCGTAGAAGCCGTCGCGCAGGTGCTGGAGCTGGGACGCCTGTCGTTCCCGGCTCTGTGCGCTTCGGAGTTCGTCCAGATCCATCAGTTCGAGTGTCTCATTCGGGTGCCTTCTCGGCGCGCCCCCTCGCCATGAGGAAGACGCCCCGTGCCTCTGTCACTTGACGCTCTCCCTCCTGTATGGTAAACTCTTCGCCGAGCAGTTCGACCGGCCCCGGCTCGGTCACCTCGATCCGGATCTCGTTGTCGCGGAACGTGTCCGGGACGGCGTCCGCGAGCGGGTCGAAGTCGGCCAGTTCCCCGCGGGCGAGCGGTTTCACCGCCAGCCCGCTCCCGCCGTGGAGGCTCCCCGGCAGCCGGATGAGCCGGTTGATGTCCGTGGTGACGGGCTCGTCGATGGGCGCGCCCGCGCTCGCGAGTTCGTCCTCCAGCAGCGTCCGCGCCACGCTGAAGAAGGCCGGGTGGACGTCGATGTTGCCGGCCGCGATGGCGTCGCGGTTGTTCCGCATCGCCCGGAGCGCGCCCTGGGCCTTCTTCTCGCCCACGTTCTCGAACTCGCGGAGCCGTTCGACGGCGGCCTCGTCGTCGAGCGCGGCCACCTCGTCGACGAACGCGAGGAGTTCGGCGTGGAGCCGGCCGCTCCACCCACCTTCGGGCGGGAGCGACCGCTTCTCCGCCGGCGATTTCCGGCCGGCCTCGCCGCCGACCGCCTCCGTCCGGATCAGGTCCTCGAACGCCACCTCCGCGCCGCGGACGTAGACGGCAATCTCACCGCGCGCGCTCCGGTCGAGCGCCTGCACGTCCTCGCGGCGCACGTGGACGTGGTAGCCTCGCCCGCCCGAGAAGACGACGTACGTGTCCTCGAAGCCGAAGTCGTCCTCCAGAATGTCGAGCAGTCGCAGCAGCGCCTCCTTGCAGGTCGCCAGCATCTCGGCGTAGGTCGCCGCCTCGGGGTCGACGCCGGGCAGGTGGTCGGCGTCGAGGTCGAACACGAGGTCCGACCCGCGCCACCCCTTCTGCCCCATCGAGTTCGCGCCGGGGTCGTCGTAGCTCCCGGCCGAGTAGTAGACGTGCTGGGGCCGCACCGAGTCGTCGGCCAGCGCGTCCGCCAGGTCGTCGGCCCCGCCGACGAGGTCGATCCACGCGCGGTGCCGGACCATCCGGGTGCCGCCCTCGGAGAACGGGATGTACCCCCACTCGCGCTCGTTGGCGCGCGGCGGCGGCTCTATCGATACCCGCCGGTAGTGGTCGCCGAACCGCCCCCGGAGGTACTCGCGCGTTCGTTCGTTCATCGTGTCGTCGTCTCTGGGTTTCGCGTTGTCGTGTTGCGTTGCTGGGGCCGCCGGCCGCGGCCCCGCCGCATCCTGACTGACGGATGTGGGTGCCCGGTAAATGAGTGTTCCTTCGTGGGCGTGGCGGCAGTAAGAGTGGTGTGGTGAGACATCCCAATTTTGGGGTAATGTTCCACGTTAAACACCTTTCCCAGAATCTCAAGCCCAGATTCCCAGTTTGGACTGTAATCCCACCGCTACGAAGCATACAGCCTACGAAGCCCTCGCGCGCTCAGGTCGCGCGGCTCGCTGCGCGCCTCGGTCGCTCACTGCGTTCGCTCCCTCCGGTGCTTGCGTCGCCGTGCTTCCCTGAGCGCGCTCGCCCTTCGAGTCCACCAGGAACGTAGATAGCGGCACGAAGCGATGGCCCTGCCCTTCCCCAGGTCACGCGGGCCTCGCGCGTCCGCGCTCGGCCACGCGCTCCCGGCCCGTGGATTGTGGCGGGTCGCACCTCCCCGTCAGTCGAACCGGCGCGCGCTGGTGGCCGGCGCGCGCCCCCGCGAGCGGCTTCATGCCGCGAGCACCAACGGCGGGTGCCGGCCGTCTCTAAGCGCGCGAGGGCCGAAGCGCGCAGCGCCAGCGAGCACTGCAGGCGGCTGGGGAGGTACGAGGCTCACGGCTACCGCCTGACCCACGTGCGGGCCTGGCGGACTTCCGAAGCTGAGCCGAGCGCAGCGAGGCGAAGGCCGATAGACGAAGTCTACCGGAAGGCGAACCCGCTCGACCCATCCCGGACCCGGCAAGCACCGCAGGCCGGAGCGTAGCGGAGGCCGAGGAGCGCAGCCGTCGCCGAAGGCGACGCGAGGGAGCGAAGCGACCGAGCGGGTCCCGGATGGTCGAGCGGGAGAGGGCTTCGGGAGCAGTTCCGTCGTGGTCGCACACACCGTGCGAGCGGGAGAGGGCCTCGGGAGCAGTTCCGTCGTCGCCCACCTCGTGTCACGTCATTTAAGCCGTCCCGAACCGCGAACGCATCCATGCAACGAGTCGACGTGGCCGTCGTCGGCGGTGGGCCGGCCGGGAGCTCCGCCGGGCGAGCGGCTGCCGCCGAGGGCGCCGACGCCCTCGTCATCGAGAAGGGCGTCCCGCGCGCCGACCGCGAGGGGCTGGGCCCGGACTCGACGGACGCCGCCGGCATCCTCGACTACTGGGTCGACATCATGGACCTCGACGTGCCCATCCCGGAGCACGTCAAGCTCCGCGAGCTGTCGGGCGCGGACTTCATCGGACCCAACGCCTCGGTCGAGATGGACGAGACGGGTATCGACGCCTCCTACCCCAACTTCGGGTTCACCTTCCAGCGCGCCCGGATGGACGACTGGCTCCGCGAGCGCGCCGAGGACGCCGGCGCCGAGTACCGCGTCGGCACCGGCGTCCGCGAGGTCGAGTCAGACCTCACGGGCAGCCCGACCCACCGGCTGACGCTGAAGGACGGGACCGAGGTCGAGGCCGACTACCTCATCCTCGCCGACGGCCCCCAGCGCACCATCACCGGGCAGGTCCTCGAACCGCTCCTCCCGGACGGCCAGTACGACGGTCTTGCCTCGACGAAAGCCAACCACATCGCCTACCAGGAGTACCGCGAGTTCCCCAAGGAGCTGCTGGAGACGGACCGCCTGAAGTTCTGGTGGGGCCACATGCCCGGCCACACGGCCTACCCGTGGGTGTTCCCCAACGACGGCCAGGTCGCACGTGTCGGGCTGACGATGCCCATCGGCCTCGACCTCGACACCGTCGAGAACCGCGAGGAGTACGCCCTCCTCCGGCCCGACGACGAGCGCGTCCCCGCGGGCAAGGAGTACATCAGCCGCCTGCTGGAGCACGCCTATCCGGACTACGACGAGAGCGACTTCCCGCTGCTGGAGGACCGCGGGAAAGCGAAGGGGACCGAGACCTACCCAATCTCCTCGACTCGTCCCATCGAATCACCGACGGCGGCCAACATCGCGGTCGTCGGCGGCGCGATGGGTGCCACGAGCGCGTTCCACGAGGGCGGCGACCACGTCGCCATCCGCTCGGGCAAGGAGGCCGGGCGCCTCGCCGGACTGGGGGCGCTCCGGGCGTACAACTACGAGTGGAAGCGCGCCATCGGCGAGGAGGTCCGGCGCAACGTCGTGCTGGCGGACATGGTCCGGGACTACGGCCCGTCGGACTGGGACCGCGTCTTCGGCCTCGCCAGCGCGATGCAGCCCGACGAGGGCGGCCGGACGGACTGGCTCGACGCCATCCGTGCCGGACCGGGCGCGCTGAAGCTGTTCGGTCAGTACCAGTGGGGCAAGTTCCAGGTCCGCGATGGGGGCTACTGCCAGGTCCGCGAGGACGACTACTCCCTCTGAGGCGAGACGGCCGAGGCGGAGGCCGCCGCCTCGCGCTCGCCGTCGGCCGCGCTGCCGGCGCCAACCGCCCCGCCGACCGCGCCGTCGTCGGTCGCGAGGAACCGTTCGCGCAACTCGGCGTCGGGGACCATGCACTCCTCTTTCTTCCCGAAGACGTCGTATCGGACGCGTGCGAGCAGGTCGTAGCCCGCGTCGCGGACGATGCGGGGCACGAATCGGAGGAGCCACAGGAGCCGGTAGGGACCCCGGAAGTGGCGCGCGATACGGACCGCGCCGGCAGACTTCGTGTGGACACCGTCCGCACCGATGTAGACCAGCGAGTCGAAGTAGTCGGGCGCCATCCCGTGCTCGTCGAGCAGGGCCGCACCGACCTCGGACTGGAGCGGCGCGAACCGGAGGACGCCGTCGTCGTGCGCGTGGATGAAGCGCACGCTCCATGCACAGAAGTTGCAGACCCCGTCGAACAGCACGACCGGCCCGTCCACGTCGTCGACCGGCGAACCCGCACTCGGGTCAGTCATGCCCGGACGTAGGCGCCCGCGACACCTGACCCTTCCGGGCACCGACCGCGCGCGAGCGACCCATCCGCGCCCCGAAACACGGATACGGTGTCGTCGGCTACGTCCGTTGCGTGCCTCAGTCCCCGCCCGAGACCCCAGCAGGGCGCGATGACGCGCGGAGAACCCGGGCACGTGACACTGGCATCGCTGTCGGCCAGAACCAGACAGCACCTCGCCGTGACCCACCAACTCGGGTTCCGGCATCCGGTCGCGCGTAGCGCGACCCGCCTCGGCGGTTGACACCGCCTCGGCATTCGTGCGCGCCATCGGCGCGCTCCGCCTCGCTGGCTGACGCCAGCTCGGCAACTGGGGGCGCAGAGCGCCCCCCGCCCGGCACGAGGGTTTCCCGGTCGACGCGGCACGCCGCCACGGGATGAGACCGGACGTTAGTGTTCCGGGCGACACACTCCACATTGCCTACCGGCGGGTGACGCGACATATCGACCCATCCGAGCCGCAGTCCACACCTCGTAACGGTCAGCAGATTTTATATGGAATGAACGTTCAGTACGAAGTGGCCCGGGGCTGGCTGCCACACCTGTCCCAGACTCGGAGAACGTGCTTCCGACGGGCCCCGTCGTCGGCACCCACGTGTCGGCACGGTCCCACCACCACCACCACCATTTCATTATTTGTACCCGGGACGCCAGCGACGGCCACGATGGGCCGTGGGTACCCCCACCGACTCGACGCCCATGGTGGATGCGTCCCGAAACGTTCAATTGGTTGTGTGTGTCACGCAAGAGGTGTAATGGTCGACAAAGAAGACCTGCGACAGCAGTTCACCGAGGCGTTCGAAGGCGCCGACTTCCCAGTCAACTCCCCGATGGACCTCGTCCCCGCGCTGCCGAACGGCCCGGGCACCACGTTCGAATCGGGCGACTTCTCCATGACCGCCATGGAGCTCAACACGAAGGGCGGTGGGAACCAGGAGTTCCCCTACGACAACGTCGACGACCTCGTCGACGACATCATGGACGGGCTCGAGGAGCAGGGCTACCTCTAAGGGAGCCTCCATAGCGGATTTTCTTCGCGCCGCCACCCCGTGAGCCGCGGCCGTCACGTTCGCAGCCGGAACGGATGCCTCGCCCGGCGACGACAGTCAAATCACGATTTGACCTACCGCAACAGGGAACCCCCCTCCGGCGGTAGACGGTACCGATGGGACTGTTACCGCGTCGCGCGGAACCCGAGGAACGACCGGACGCCGCGAAGGTGCTGGACGTGAGCGGCGAGGAGGCCTCGGCGACCTTCGACGCGCTCGGCTCCGAGACGGCCCGACGCATCATGGCGGCCGTCTACGAGCAACCGCGGACGCCCGTCGAGATCCGCGAGGAGGTCGGCACCTCCCTCCAGAACGTCCACTACCACATCGACAAGCTGGAGGACGCAGACCTCCTCAAGGCGGCCGGGGTGGGGTACTCCGAGAAGGGCAACGAGATGACCGTCTACGCCCCCGCGAGCGAGGCGGTCGTCCTGTTCGCCGGGAGCGACCACGAGCGCGGACGCATCGAGCGACTGGTCGGGCGCGTACTGGGACTGTACTTCCTGCTCGCGCTCGCGACCATCGCGTTCTACTACCTCCGCCAGTGGCTCGTCAGCGAGCCACCCCAGCAGGGCGGCGGGTTCACCGCGGACCAGGCCCAGCCAGCCGTCGAACGCGTCGGCGACGCGGCCGCGAGCAGCGGCGGCCTCGCCCTCGACCCGACGGTCGTGTTCTTCCTCGGCGGACTGGTGGCCCTCTGTGGCGTGACCGCCTACTGGTACCTCGCCGAACGGTGAGGGGCGAGGCGGACGGCCGGAGGCGGTTTTCGAGTTACTGCACGTATTCCCCGCGAGATTCGGAAGCAACCAGAGAATCGGGCAGCTACAGTAGCAATTTCTGCATCGAGAGAGCTATCGGCCAGTCTCCTCAGACTTCGAGCCCGTCGGTCTCGGCAGCCGGGACGACCTCGATGAGCCGCGCGATCTCCTCCGGGAGGCTCTGCTCGCCGTCCGGGGTCTCGACGGTGACCATGCCGAACGGCGCGACATCGACAACCCGGACCACCACCTCCGGGCGGATACCCGCGTCCGCGAGGTAGCGGAGTTCCTCGTCACCCTGGTGGCGGATGCGACGGACGACGACGCGCTCGCCCTCGCCGGCCTCCGCCAGTCGGGTTGTCTCGCCGGCTTCCGGGAGCGAGAGGTCCGCATCCGGGATGGGGTCGCCGTGCGGGTCGACCGGTGGGTTGCCCAGCGCCTCCGCGATGCGGTCGGTCAGCTCGTCGGAGACGTGGTGTTCGAGACGGTCGGCCTCGTCGTGGACGTCGGCCCAGTCGTAGTCCAGCTGCTCGGTGAGGAACGCCTCCAGCAGCCGGTGGTGCCGGAGAATCTCCAGGGCGACCAGTTCGCCCTCCTCGGTCAGCGTGACGCCCTTGTACTCCTCGCGGTCGACCAGCCCGCGCTCCTCCAGCTTCTTCACCATCGAGGAGACGGTGGGGGAGGTCACATCGAGGTAGTCGGCGAGTTCGGACGTGGAGACCCGCTCCTCGCCGTCGCCGCCGATGGCGTAGATGGCCTTGATGTAGTCCTCCATGACGGCGCTCAGCATCGTTGGCTCACGTTTCCGGCCGGCGTGCATAGAACCTTGTCCCTCACTAGAGTGCGATGAACAGCCCGGTCACGTACATGAACACGGCGCCGAACAGGAACGCCCCCGCGTTGACGGGCGTCCCGATACTGGCGAGCGAGTCGTCACCCCGGACGAGGTCGGCCATCTCCCAGACGACCTGGAGGATGGCGCCCAGCCCGATGGCGAGGAAGAACACGCCGAGCGTGGGCGAGAACGCGTAGCTCCCGATCCACGCACCCACGATGACCGGCGCGCCACCGATGAGCCCGAGCGCGGCGAAGTGCTCGATACCGGGGCGACGACCCCGCGCGAGCGGGCCGACGATGGCGGGCCCCTCGGTCACGTTGTGGACGAGGAACCCGACCACGAGGAACGCGCCGAGTTCGACGCGGCCGAGCGCGAACGCGGTCCCGATAGCCAGCCCCTCCGCGAGGTTGTGCAGGCCGATGGAGATCGCTACCAGGTAGGCCGTCCGCAGGCGACCCGTCTCGCCCTCGGTCCGGGAATCCACCCAGGCGCTGATGGCCTGGATGACCAGCACCGAGCCGGCCACGCCGAGCGCGAAGAGGAAGGGCCCCTCGTACCCGCCCGGAACCGACTCCATGAACTCCCCGACGTCGACCAGCGCGTCGAATCCGAGGAAGGCGAGGACGCCGACCGCGAACACGAGGACGGCGTGGAGCGCACGGTCGGAGACCGAGCGCAGGTAGGGGAGCCACAGCATCCCCAGCACGACCGGGATGACGCCGACGAACAGGCCGACGACCGCCAGCGTCCCGATTATCTCACCGGTCACACCCGGACTCATCGCGGGCGCGACGATGGTGTGGTGGATGACCGCGCCGTCGGACAGGACCATCGCGACGTTCAGGTCCCACCCGGGGTTCCAGTGGTACGGGATACTGATGGTCGAACTCTCGAGTGGCTCAAGGGTTCGGTCCCCGCCACTCATCTGGAACGACCAGTACGCCTCGTCGACGAGTACCTGCTCGACGGTCACCGCTCGCGGCCCGTTGTTCGTCACGTGCACGAGGACCGTCTCCTCGTTCGGCAGCGTCGTGTAGGAGACGGTCACGTCGGGAAGCGCACTCCCGCCAGTCGCGAGCGCGGCGAACGGCGACCCGAAGAACAGGTACGCCAGTACCGCCGCCAGCAACACGAGCGGGACGATGGCGACCACCCATCGCGGGAGGCCGAAGGGCTGTTCCTGCACCGTCACGCCGCCGTCGGACCGTCGTTCCGTATCAGTGTCGTCCATATTCAGACCACCTCGAAGAAGCTCATCCAGCCCAGCTCTGCGAACTCCGACTGGTGCGCGTGGAACATGTACAGTCCCGGCTCGTGGTCGGAGTAGTCCAGTTCGATGATGCCGCGCTGTGCCTGACACTGCATGATGGTGTCCACCGTCTGGTGGGTCGGGAGCAGCGTCGTCCCGTGGTCGTAGTAGTCGAAGAACTGCGAGTGGGTGTGGAACGAGTTGATGAGGTCGAACTCGATGGCGTTGACCAGGTACACCCGGACGGGTTTCTGCCCGTCAATCTGGATTGGGCGCTTCGTCTCGCCGGGCTTCCAGTTACCCTTCCCGTCGGTTTCGCCGACGCCGTAGGCGAAGGCACGGGTGTTGGCGGCGTACACCTCGTTGCCGCCGTCGAAGTTCGTGTCGAACCCGTTCATTATCATCACGAGCTCCTGGACCTCGTCGTTCTCGTCGTACTCGTGGTTGCGCGACTTCGCGCGGGCGACGAGCTCCTCGGTCAGCTCGGGCGTGATCTGTGACTCGTGGAAGTCACAGTACTCCTCGGGCTGCTCGCGGACCCGTTCGGGGTCCGGGTCGACGATGATGCTGCCGTACAGGCCCCGGTGGATGTGGGCCTTCAGCGGGAGCGAGTGGCAGTGATAGAAGTGGACGCCGGCCGGCTGGGCCTTCCACTCGTAGGTGAACGACTCCCCCTGCTCGAGCACGCCGGGCCCGTTCTGCGGGATGCCGTCCATCTTCGGGTTGAGGTTCTTCAGGTGCGGGTGGATGGTGTGAGCGTGCCGGCTCCCGTTGGTGAACTTCACCCGGATGCGGTCGCCCTCGGTCACGCGGAGCGTGGGGCCGGGGACCTGCCCCTGGTAGGCCCAGGCCTCGAACTCGACACCCGGCGCGACCTCGATGGTCGTGTCGACGGCGGTCAGCTCGAAGTAGCGGACCCGCTCGCCGTCCTCCTCGAACACCTCCTGGGTCAGGTTGTCCTGTCCGTCGAATCCCGTGTTGAACGTCCGCAGGAACTCGTGGGCGTCGAACCCCTCGTCGAACTCCCCTCGGGCACCGAAGTTCCCGTGTCCGCTCTCGCCGCCACTGTGCCCGCCGTCGGCGCCACCGGTCCCCATCAGCGCGGCGCCACCGGCCAGCCCGAGGCTCCCGAGGACCGCACGGCGGCTGACTCCGGCGTCCCCGTCGAGCGCGTCGACGAGCCGCCCCTCGAGGGCCTCGGTGTACTCACGCGCCCGCTCGTAGTCCAGCGAGGGACTCACGGCCGATCACTCCCCGGTACGACAGAAGGTTCGGCGATGTGCATACGAGGATTAGATGCGTCTAATCCATAAATGTGACCCTTGACACTGGAGGTGTAGCTCCGCCGCATCACCCCCGTCGGTCGGAGCCACGGGGACGAGCGGGGACCGGACCCGGTCCGATGGAAACCGTTTTTCGCCGTCACACCGAACCCGGACCATGAACGTACGCCGGTTACCGGACCTCTCGACGGACGAGCGGGCCGCCCTGTTCGACCGGGACGCCGGGGTCGCCGACGCCCGGGACGCCGCCCGCGACATCGTCGACCGCGTGCGCACGGAGGGCGACGTGGCGGTGCGGGAGTTCGCCGAGGAGTTCGACGAGGTGTCGGTCGGCAACCTCGACGTGACCGACGAGGCCGAGCGCGCCTACGACCGCCTCGACGACGAGCTGCGGGCAGCCATCGAGGCCGCCGCGGCCAACATCGAGGCGTTCCACACACGCTCGGCGCCCGAGGACTGGCGCGCGGACTTCGACGGCCGCGAACTCGGCCGGCGCTACCGGCCGCTGGAGCGCGTCGGCGTCTACGCCCCCGGCGGGACCGCCGCCTACCCCTCCAGCGTCCTGATGGGCGTCGTCCCGGCCAAGGTCGCGGGCGTCGAGCACGTCGCGGTCTGTACGCCGCCCGCGGACGACATCCCCGACGCGACACTAGCGGCCGCACACGTCGCGGGCGCTGACGCCGTCTACCAGATCGGCGGCGCCCAGGCCGTCGCCGCGCTCGCCTACGGCACCGAGACCGTCAACGCGGTCGACAAGGTGGTCGGACCGGGCAACGCCTTCGTGACGGCCGCGAAGGCCGAGGTCCGGGGTGACGTGGAGATCGACTTCCTCGCCGGCCCCTCGGAGGTGGCCGTCCTCGCCGACGGGACGGCCGACCCGGAACTCGTCGCCGCCGAACTCGTCGCGCAGGCCGAGCACGACCCGAACGCGAGCTGCGTGGCAGTCACGGCCGACGCGGACCTGGCGGAAGCGGTCGTGGCGGCCGTCGACGAGCAGGTGCCCGAGCGCGAGCGCGCGGGCGTCATCCGGGAGGCACTCACCAGCGACGCCAGCGGGGTGTTGCTGGCGCGGTCGATGCCCGAGGCGGTGCTGTTCACCGAGGAGTACGCCGCCGAGCACCTGGCCATCATGGCCGATGACGACGAGGCGCTGCTGGACCGCATCGACTCGGCCGGGAGCGTCTTCCTCGGCGAGTTCTCGCCCGTGGCAGCCGGGGACTACGCCAGCGGCCCGAACCACGTCCTGCCGACGGGCGGCGGGGCGCGGCGCTTCGGCGGGCTGTCGGTGGACCACTTCCTGCGCTCGACGACGGTGCAACGGCTGGACGAAGATTCGTTGGGTGACCTCCGGGAGACGGTGACGACGCTGGCCGAGGCCGAGGGGCTGGAGGGGCACGCGGCGAGTGTCGAGCGGCGTTTTGACAGAGAATAGCGAATTGGAGATATACCACCCAGATTTCCATATTATTGCAAACATTCCCCCATAGAACCGGGCTTTCAGTTTCGAATCCAGCGTCATCTCGATGTATCCGAGCACGACGGGGATGCAGCCGAAGCCCTCGTCCGCTACGGTCGCGCGGCTCGCTGTGCCCTTCGCAGTCCGGGCGTGCGGCGGCTCCCTTCCGTCGCCGCCGTTCCGGGCATGTGCTCCAGTGCTTGCGTCGCCGGGCTTCCCGTAGCGGACTCGCCCTTCGATTCCGCCAGGCCCGCACATTCGTCAGTCAGGTGCCGTGAGCCTCGTGCCTCCCCAGCCGCCTGCAGTGCTCGCTAGCGCTGCGCGCTTCGGCCCTCGTGCGCTTAGAGGAAAGCGGCGCCCGCCGATGGCTCGCGGCATGAAGCCGCTCGCGCAGGGCGGGCGCCGCCATCCAGCGCACGCCCGTTGGACTGACAAATAAGCACCCACCGAGCGAGCGGTTGGTCGGCCGGCCGGTTCCGAGTTCAGGAAGCGCGCGGGCGCCCTCTCGGAAGCGACCGGGAGCGAAGCGAGCGTGTCGCGCACCTCCGGCGCCCGCGCGGGGAGGAGTGGGGGCCACCCCGACCCGCTGGAACCACCACCCGCAGAGCGTGGCCAGTCGGTGCTCCTGGCGGACTCGAAGGGCGAGCGCTCTCGACTCTCCCGGACGACGCAAGCACCGCAGCGGAGGGAGCAAAGCGACCGGAGCGAGGAGCGTAGCGAGTCCCGGAGAGTCGAGAGTGCGAGGGCTTCGTAGGTGGTTCCGTTGTCGTCATCGCACGGGACACCACGGACTCACGACGAAACCAGTTCACAGCGTCACCACTGGCAATCGATGAAAGAAGGGAGGAATCGGGGAAACTACCGAACGAGTCCTAGACCCGCTCGATGATCGTCGCGACGCCCTGGCCGAAGCCGATACACATCGTACAGAGGCCGTACTGCTCGTCGTACTCCTCGAGCTGGTAGGCCAGCTTCGGCAGGAGCGCGGCACCCGTCGCGCCGAGCGGGTGCCCGTGGGCGATGGCGCCGCCCCAGGTGTTGGTGCGGTCCCAGTCCGCGCCGGTCTCCTCGAGCCACGCCGTGATGACGGAGGCGAACGCCTCGTTGACCTCGAAGCGGTCGATGTCGTCGATGGACATGTCGTTCTGCTCGAGGATCTCCTGCGTGGCCGGAATCGGGCCGGTCAGCATCGTCACGGGGTCGACGCCGACGACGTGCGTGTCGACGATGCGGGCCATCGGCTCCCAGCCGTGCTCGTCCATGCCGTCCTCGCTGGCGATGAGCGCGGCGGCCGAGCCGTCGACGATGCCCGAGGAGTTGCCGGCGTGGATGACGCCGTCACCCTCGCCGCGGAACGCGAGCGGGAGGTTCGCGAGCGTGTCCGTGTCCGTGCCCGGACGCGGATGCTCGTCCTCCTCGACGACGACGGTCTCGTCGTCGAGTTCGGTCTCGACCGGCGTGACATGAGTGTCGTAGTGGCCGGCCTCGGCGGCCTCGCCCCAGCGTGACTGCGAGTCGGCGGCGATCTGGTCGACGTCGTCGCGCGAGAAGCCCCACTGCTCGGCGATGCGCTCTGCGCCCTCGCCCTGCGTTGTCAGCTCGTCGAAGTGCTCGAAGTACGTATCGGTGATGGAGCTGCCGGCCGAGCCCATCGGGACACGGGACATGTGCTCGATGCCGCCCCCGATGAGCACGTCGTGTGCGCCGGCGGCCGTCTGCGCGGCGGCGAAGTTGATGGCCTGCTGGCCGGAGCCACACATCCGGTCCAGCTGGACACCCGGAACCGTGTCGTCCCAGCCGGCCACCATCGGCGCGAGCCGGGCGATGTTGTTGGCCTGCTCGTCCGTCGGGGTGACACAGCCGTAGATGACGTCCTCGATGTCCTCGCTGCCGGTGAAGCCGTTGCGCTCTTCCAGCGCCAGCAGCGGCTCCGCGGCCAGGTCCTGCGGATGGGTGTCACGGAACGACCCGCCCTGCTTGCCGAACGGCGTCCGGACTGCGTCTACGATGTACGCATCTTGCATTGTGCGCTTAACGATGGTAAGCTCCGACTTGTGTGTTGTGGTGTGGCGTGGCGTACACTCACAGCCACGGAGCTGGAGTTTGCGAGCGGAGCCGGAACCGCCGGCGGCGTCGACGCCGCGTCAGTCGGTCGGCGACACGCCGCTCTGGGTCAGGTCAGGTGTTCTCCAGCGAGACACCGCTGGACCCGCTACCGGCCCGCTGTCGCTCGTCGCAGCCGCCGGCCGCCCCGGGATGCTTCGGCAGCTCGACGACGAACACCGCGCCCGTCGGCTCGTTGTCCTCGACCCGGACGCCGCCGCCGAACTGCTCGACCAGCGTGTGGACGAGGTAGAGGCCGACGCCGGTGCCCGGACTCTCCGGTCCCATGGTACCCTTGCCGAATATCTCCTCTTTGCGGGCGTCCGGCACGCCCGGCCCGTTGTCGGCGACGCGAATGGCGACCTCCGTCCCGCGCGTCCGGACCTCGACACGGACCTCCGGGTCCGGCGCGTCGTTGTGTCGGACCGCGTTCCCGAGGAGGTTCCCAACGACCGACGAGAGCAGCTCGTTCGCACGCACGACGGCGCCCGCCTCGCTGTCCACCTCGAAGGTCACGCCCTCGAGCTTCGAGCGGCGCTTCTCGACCTCCGTCTCGAGGACGCGGTCGACGTCGACGGGTTCCAGGTCGACCGTCGTGTCACCCTCGAGCGACTCGACGAAGTCCCGTGCGATGGCCGTGAGCTCGGCGATATGACTGCTCCGCTCGCCGATGCGCTCCACGAGGTCACGCCCCGCCTCGTCGACGTGCTCGTCGAGGAGGTCCGCCCAGCCGATGAGCATCTGGACGTCGTTGTTGATGTCGTGGCGGACGATACGGTTGATGAGCGTGAGCTTCTCGCTCTTCCGCTCGAGCTCCCGCTCGTTGCGTTTCTGGAGCGTCATCTCCCGCGTCACGAGCTGGACCGACTCGCCGTCGCCGGGCGTCGTCAGCGGGACGGCGATGTTGTGGAAGTGGCGGATGCCGATACTGTCCTGGAACGTCACCGCACAGTCGGCGGTGACGGCCCGCCGGGCCTCCTCGAGCCGCCCGTTCGCGACCGGGTCCGGCAGGAACGACGACAGCTGCTCGCCGACCAGCTCCGGCTGGGTCGTCCCGAACGCCGTCGCCATCGCCGCGTTCGCGGCGAGGATCTCGCCGTCGAGGCTCACCTGACTGATCTCGTCGGGCGAGTTGTCGACCAGCTGCTCGTACTTGCGCTGGGTCCGCCGCTGGTCGACCACGTTCCGGATACGGTTGACTAGCAGGTCCAGCGACCGCTCCTCGCTGACGGCCTTCTTGAGGAGGTACTCGTCGATACCCATCCCGATGGCCCGGCTCGCGATCTCCTCGTCGCCCTCGCTGGTGAGCAGGATGAACGGCACGTCGTAGCGCTCGTCGACCGCCTGATACAGTTCCAGCCCGGAGCGGCCGGGCATCTCGTAATCACTCACGACGCAGTCGACCGCCTCGTAATCGACCGTGGACACCGCCCTCGACGCGTCCGTCACTGTCGTGGTCGTCATCCCGTAGTCGGACTCGAGCTTGTCGGCGAGCAGCGTGGAGAAGAACTCGCTGTCGTCGACGACGAGCACCGAGAGCGATTCGTTACGCGCCATAGGCTACACGGGGAGCTTGCAGGTATAGCGCTAGTGACCGACTCGGAACTCGAAGTGCCACGAACGGCCGCTCACCGGTCGCTCTCGCCGGGGGCGCGCCATCTCGGTGGCGGAACGCTGGTCGACGAGCCGGAGATTCGGTATCGTGCTATACGATTTATCGGGGCGAACCGGGGCGGCTGGCGGACCAGTAGCTTCAACAGCGATGCGGCCGGAACACGGCGTATGAGCCTCGACACGACGCGATACTGTCCCGACTGCGGCGAGGAACGGACCTTCTGGCGCGCGGCGAGCACGGAGCTCCACCTCGGCGAGAAGGTCAAGTGGCACTGCGAGGAGTGCGACTACGGGTTCGTCAAGATTGGCGACGCCGTCGACACCGGCGTCGACGCCTGACACGCCCCCAGACTACGTTCTCGTCCCCTACCCGCCGCGGGTGGCCGGGAGACACAGACCCATACCGCCAGCGGCCGCTACCTCCGACGATGTCCCGTACTATGCGTGCAGTGCAGGTTCCCGAGGCTGGCGGCGACTTCGAACTGGTCGAACGCGACCTCCCCGACCCCGGCTCCGAGGAGGTCCGGGTCGCGGTCGACGCCTGTGGCATCTGCCACAGCGACGCGTTCGTGAAGGAAGGCACGTATCCCGGCGTCTCCTACCCCAGGGTTCCGGGCCACGAGATCGCCGGGCGCGTCGACACTGTGGGCGACCGGGTCGACCAGTGGGCGGTGGGTGACCGTGTCGGGGCGGGCTGGCACGGCGGCCACTGCTTCGCGTGTGACCGGTGCCGACGCGGGGACTTCCAGGGCTGCGAGCACTCGGAGATAACTGGCCTCACCTTCGACGGTGGCTACGCGGAGTACGCCACGGTCCCGGCCGAGGCACTCGGAGCCATCCCCGACGACCTCGACGCCGTCGACGCCGCACCCCTGCTGTGCGCCGGCATCACGACGTTCAACGCCCTCCGGAACACGGGCGCGGGACCGGGCGACCTGGTTGCAATCCAGGGCATCGGTGGACTCGGCCACCTCGCCGTCCAGTACGCCCATCGGATGGGCTTCGAGACGGTGGCACTCTCCCGGTCGGCCGGGAAGCGTGACCTCGCGCTCGACCTCGGTGCGGACCACTTCGTCGACGCCAGCGGGACGGACCCGGCCGAACGCCTGCAGGACCTCGGCGGCGCACGGGTGGTTCTCGGGACCGCGCCGTCGGCGTCGGCACTCGAGTCCGTGGTCGACGGGCTGGGCCGGAACGGCGAACTCGTCGCCGTCGGCGGGCCGGACGAGGAGGTCCACCTCGACGTGTCGAGTCTCATCGGCAAACGTGCGTCCGTCGGCGCGTGGAGTTCCGGCCACGCCGGCGACTGGGAGGACACCATGGAGTTCTCCGCCCTGCGGGATGTGACGCCCGAAATCGAGTCGTACGACCTCGCCGACGTCGAGACCGCGTACGAGCGGATGCTGGGGAACGAGGCCCGATTCCGGGTCGTACTGGAGCCGTAATCGCCCAGTTCTGCCCGTAATTATCGAATGTCCGACATTACTGGCGATTCGTCCCGCGGACTCGTAAACCGATAACGGCGATACGAAATCGACAGCGTTCGCGAACAGCTGCCCACAGAGAGACCCACCGCTCGGGCGCTGTCGCTGTCGGATTCGAGAGAGTCGAAGAACCGCAGTCGGGAAGACGTCGCTACGGGGTCACTCGTCCAGCGCCTGCCACGACAGCCGCGGTTCCCGCGCCGCCGTCACCTGGTCGATGCGCCGTGCCGCGGTCCGCTCCGGCGCGGCCTCGAGCGTCTCGTCGTCCTCGGCGTGGACGGCGTTGAACGCGTCGGCGAGCTGGTCCAGCGTGCGCTGGCTCTCGACCTCCGTGGGCTCGGTCATCAGCGCCTCGCCGACGATCTCCGGCCACTTCGTCGTCGGCGGGTGGACCCCGTGGTCGAGCATCCGTTTGGCGGCGTCGGCGGCGTCCTGCTCGCCCGCGCTCGCGACGAACTCGTGGTGGAACGGATCGAAGGGTACCTCGTACTCGATGGTGGAGGCGAGGTAGTTCGCGTTGAGGACCGCCTTCGCGCTCGCGTCCGCGAGCCCCGTGTCGCCCAGGCGCGCGATGTACGCGTACGCCTTCTCGAGGACGAGCCAGTTGCCCTGGTAGCCGTGGACCTTCCCGACGGACTGCTCGGGGGTGTAGGTCTCGTAGCGCGTGCCGCCCTCGGCGTCCTCGTCCGCGACCGCGCGCACGTGCGGGTCTGGCAGGAACTCGCGGAGTTCCTCGACGACGCCGACCGGCCCCGCGCCGGGGCCGCCGCCGCCGTGGGGCGTGGCGAACGTCTTGTGGACGTTGTAGTGCATCACGTCGAAGCCCATGTCGCCCGGGCGGACACGCCCCAGCAGCGCGTTCAGGTTCGCGCCGTCGTAGTAGAGCAGTCCCCCGACATCGTGGACCAGCTCGGCGACGCGCTCGATATCGCGCTCGAACAGGCCCAGCGTGTTCGGGTTCGTCAGCATCAGTGCCGCCGTCTCCTCCGAGAGGGCGGCCTCCAGCGCGTCGAGGTCGACACGACCGTCGTCGCCGGACGGAAGGTTCACCACGTCGTAGCCCGCCATCGCGGCGCTGGCGAAGTTGGTTCCGTGCGCGCTGTCGGGGATGACGACCTCGCTGCGCTCGTCGTCGCGGGACTCGTGGTAGGCCTTCGCGACGAGGATGCCGGCGAACTCGCCCGCGGCGCCCGCGGGCGGCTGGAGGGTGACGGCGTCCATTCCACCGATGCGCCCGAGGTAGTCCTGCAGGCGGTACTGCAACTCGAGGACACCCTGCACGGACTCGTCCGGCCGGTCCGGGTGGATGTGGCCGGCAGGGTCGGCCGCGATATCCTCGGTGAACTTCGGGTTGTACTTCATCGTGCACGACCCGAGCGGGAAGGGGCCGCTCTCGACGCCGTAGTTCATCTCCGAGAGCCGGGTGTAGTGGCGGGCCAGCTCCGGTTCGGAGGCGTCGGGCAGCTCCAGCGAGTCGCGGGTGAGGTCGTCGGGGAGCGGGTCGTCGTCGTCCCGCTCGACCTCGCGCGAGCGCTTCTCCGAGAGGAGCGGCTCGTAGCGCTCGCCGTCGTCGTCCGTCCAGCGCGCCTGGTCGAAGATCATCGGGCCACCTCCTGGAACGCCGCGACGAGGTCGTCCGTCGCATCGGCGTTCGCGTCGGTCACGCAGACCTGTAGCAGATGGTCATCGAGCGTGTGGACCGCGAAGCCCTCGTCGCGGAGGTCCGTCGCCACTGCCGTCGCCGGCTGGTCGGTCCGAACCGGGAACTCACGGAGGTAGTGGCGGTCGTGGACCGGCGCCTGCAGCCCCTCGACGGCGTCGAGGTCGGCCGCGAGGTCGCGCGCGTACCGGACGCAGTCGTTCGCCAGGTCGCGCAGGCCGTCGGGGCCCAGCGACGCGACGTGCATCGCCGCGCGGAGCGCGACCCACGCCTGGTTGGTGCAGATGTTGGAGGTCGCGCGCTCGCGGCGGATGTGCTGTTCGCGGGTCTGGAGCGTGAGGGTGTACGCCCGACGGCCGGCGTCGTCCTCGCTCGCGCCGACGAGACGCCCGGGCACCTGCCGGAGGAACTCCTCGCGGCAGGCGAACAGGCCCAGCCCCATCCCGTACGCGCTCGGGAGGCCGAGCGAGCAGTCGCCGACGACGACGTCCGCGCCGACGCTCGCCGGCTCCTCGAGCACGGAGAGCGCGACCGGGTCCGACCCCAGCGTGAACAGCGCCTCGTGCTCGTCGGCCAGGGTGCCGAGGTCGGCCAGCGACTCCTCGATGCAGCCCCGGACGGTCGGGTTCTCGGCGTACAGCAGCACTACCTCGTCGTCCACGATGTCGGCGAGCGCGTCGAGGTCGGCGTTCCCGTCGGCCATCGGGTAGGACTCGACCGTGAGGTCGCTCCCGGCGACGTAGTTCTCGAGCACCTCTCGCCGGCCGTGCAGTAGGTTCTCGGGCACGAGGACGCGTGTGCCGGTCGTCTGTCGGACGCGACTCGCAAGCGTGGCGGCCTCGCCCAGCGCGGTCGCGGCGTCGTACATCGAGCAGTTCGCGACCGGCAGGCCAGTCAGCTCGACCAGCATCGACTGATACTCGAACAGCGCCTGCAGGAACCCCTGCGCGACCTCGGGCTGGTACTGGGTGTAGCTGGTGAGGAACTCCGAGCGGTCGGAGAGGTGCCCCACGAGCGAGGGGACGTAGTGGGCGTAGTGGCCCCGCCCGAGGAACTCGGTGAGGTCGTCGTTGCGCGCGAGCATCGCGCCCACCTCCTCGCGGACGGCACGTTCCGAGCGCGGCTCGATGCCGAACTCGCCGTCGAAGCGGACGGGCTCGGGCACGTCGAACAGCGCCTCCTCGTCGGCGACGCCGACGGCCTCCAGCATCGCCGCGGTCTCTTCGGCGGTGTGTGGCGCGAACGGGCTGCCGCGGTCGTCGCTGCTCATCGGTCGGCCCCCGGCTCCGGGTCGATTGGCGGCGTGAACATCGGGTTGTCCGGGATTACGGTCCGGCGATAACAACCCCTTCGGTTCGGCCGGTGGCGTGACCGCGCGCGTTCAGGCCGACGCCGGGCCGCTACTCGATCTGCTCGCGGTACGCCTCGGGCGGGAGCAGGGCGTCGAGTTCGCTCTCGTCGATGTCCTCCAGCTCCAGCATCCAGCCGTCGCCGAACGGGTCCTCGTTGACGAGTTCCGGCTCGTCGACGAGCCGCTCGTTGGTCGCCGCGACGGTCCCGGAGACGGGCGCGTACAGGTCCGAGACGGCCTTGATGGACTCGATGACGCCGAAGTCATCATCCTGTTCGACGCTGTCGCCCTCGCCGGGGAGTTCGACGAACACCACGTCGCCCAGTTCGTCCTGCGCGAAGTCGGAGATGCCGACACGGGCACGTCCATCCTCCAGCCGGACCCACTCGTGGGTCTCCAGATACCGGCAGTCCTCGGGCACCTCGAAGCTCATACGCGGGGGTTGGGCGGTTGGGTCATGTAGGCTGTGGTTCGGCAGGGGGGTGGATTGGTGTGGCCCGTCTCTGTACGCGACCCCGCTGGGACCGCTGCCGAAGCCCTCGCACGACATCCCCGACCGCAGAACCACCACCGAAGCCCTCACCCGCTCGACTGACAGCGGACGCGAAAGCGTGGAAGAGGTGGAAGACACAACATATGTCCAAAAGTCGAAATATGTTGATAATTTCGTGGATAGTACGACAGTGGGTTCCCTTCGACACCTATTCGCAGCTCAGTCGTCGAGGAACGGC
Source organism: Haloglomus halophilum (assembly GCF_024298885.1). Lineage (GTDB taxonomy): Archaea > Halobacteriota > Halobacteria > Halobacteriales > Haloarculaceae > Haloglomus > Haloglomus halophilum. The sequence goes on along the minus strand of NZ_CP101166.1, from coordinate 2,777,458 downwards.
AGCGTCTGCACCCGCGCCTTCTTCTGCTGGCCGCGGACGACGACCCGCACCGTCGTCCCGGGGTCGGCGTAATCGACGGGCACGTAGCCCATCCCGACCGGTTCGTCCAGCGTCGGGCTCATCGTTCCCGAGGTGACCGTGCCGATGACCTTGCCGTCCGTGTTGGTGATGTCGTAGCCGTTGCGCGGGACGCCACGTTCGACGAGTCGGAAGCCGACGAACGTCTCGTCGACGCCCTCGGCTTCCACCTGCTCCAGTGCATCCCGCCCCACGAACTCGGTGTCGAGTTTCACGACGAAGCCGATACCGGCCTCGTACGGGTTGTGCGGCTCGTCCTCGGGGTGGAAGTCCTGTCCCGCGAGGAGGAAACCGGCCTCGATACGGAGCGTGTCGCGCGCGCCGAGGCCGCAGGGCTGGACGCCCGCTGCATCCGCATCCTCCGCCCCCTCCGCGTCACCGTCCTCGTCCGTCCCGGATTCCGTGAGCGCGGCCCAGACGATCTCGGCCTCGCCCCACGGGACCAGAAGTTCGAAGCCGTCCTCGCCGGTGTAGCCGGTGCGGGCGACCAGGCAGTCGACGCCCGCGACCGCGTCGCCGGTCATCTCGAACCGGCCGAGGTCGGGCGAGTCGCCGGCCGCAACGTTCCGGAGGTGGGCCTCGGCGTCGGGGCCCTGCAGGGCGAACATCGCCCAGTCGTCGGTGACGTTCTCGACGGTCGCCTCCATGCCCCACTCGTCGCGGTGGTCACACCAGCGCTCGTGGGCCCACTCGTCGTGGCCGGCGTTCGGCACGAACAGGTACGCCGGCGCCTCGCCGGTCGCGCGGCCCGTCTCGTCCTCTGGGAGCCGGTAGACGACGGTGTCGTCGTGCATGACGCCCTCGGCGTCGGTGATGGCGGCGTAGACGGCCTCACCGGGACCGAGGGCGGCCACGTCGTTGGTGACGAGGCGGTCGACGAGCGCGGCCGCGTCGGGGCCGCTGACGACGACCTCGCCCATATGCGAGACGTCGAACAGCCCGGCCGACTGGCGGACGGCCTCGTGTTCGGTCCTGATGGAGCCGAACTCGACGGGCATGTCCCACCCGCCGAACTCGGTGAACTTCGCGCCCCGGTCGGCGTGCAGGTCACGGAGGGGCGGCGTTCGAAGCGGCATATCGCCGCCGACACCGCCCGGGGGGAAATCGGTTCCGCTCGCGGCCGCGCCCGGTCAATCGTCGGACAGCGTCGCCTCGGTGTCGACATCGCTCCCCGCGCCCGCGGCTGGAGCCCCGCGAGCGCCGCCCGAGCGCCACGTTCCCCGGCGGAACCAGAGCCACGCGACGACCGCGCCGACGACGTTCGAGACGAAGAACGACGCCCAGATGCCGCGGACGCCGAACAGCATCCCCTCGGGGACGTACGGCAGCGCGACCCGGAACTGCGAGAGGACGTAGGCCACGGGGATACGGACGCCACCCAGCGTGCCGACCGCGATGGCAGCCGCGACCATCGTCTTCCCCGCGCCCCGGAACCCACCGGAGAACGCCCGGACGATACCCATGAAGCCGAAGGAGAGCGCGACGTAACGGAGGAAGGTCGACCCCTCTCGGAGGACCGCAGCGTCGTCGGTGAAGACGGCGACGATGGGCCGCGGGAACAGGAAGATGGCGACCCCGGCCAGCCCGAGCACGACGAACAGGCCGGTCGCGGCGAGGTAGTTGGCCTGCTTCGCACGGTCGTATCTGCCGGCGCCGATGTTCTGCCCGGTCATCGTCTCGACCCCCCGCGCGACGGCGACGGCGGGCAGGAAGATGACCGAGAACACGCGCGTCCCGATGCCGAAGGCGGCGACCACGGGCGTCGAGAACAGCCCCACGATGAGCAGCAGGGCGTTGATCGACACCGCTCGGCCGGTCCCCTCGATGCTGGCCGGGACGCCGATGCGCAGCAGGGTCCGGAGGTAGTCGAGGTCCGGGCGCATGTCCGCGAGATGGATCTGGATGCCCTTGCGGCCGGAGAGCATGATGCCCATCCCGACCAGCATGGCGAGGCTGCGCGAGAACACCGTCGCGATGGCGGCCCCCTCGACGCCGATGCCGGTGAAGCCGGTTGCGGCGAACAGGTCCGCCTGGACGCCGGCGAGTCCGAGCATCCCGAACAGCGGGTTGGCCTCGAAGCCGAAGATGAGGAACGGGTCCAGCAGGATGTTGAGGACGACCGTCCCGAACATGACCAGCATGGGCGTGATGGTGTCACCGGCACCGCGCATCAGCGCGATGAACACGAAGAAGCCGAACATGAACGGGAGCCCCAGCGAGACGACCTCCATGTACGCCGTCGCGCCCGGAAGGACGTCCGCCGAGGCGCCGAGGAAGCCGAGGAACGGCCGGACCAGCGGGTAGCCCAGGCCGCCCAGCAGTGCCGACCCGAGGAAGGCGAACGTGACCGTCTGGGAGGCGGCGTACGACGCCTCCTCCGGTTCGTCCGCGCCGGTGTGCTGGGCGACGAGGACGCTCCCCGCCACCGAGAGCCCCATCCCGAGCGAGATGAGCAGGAAGACCATCGGGAACGCAAAGGAGATGGCCGCCAGCGCCTCCGTGGAGTACTGCCCCAGCCAGAACGTGTCGGCGAGGTTGTACGCCGTCTGCAGCAGGTTCGTGAGAACGATGGGCAGCGAGAGGGCCAGTAGCGGCTTCAGGATGCCCCCATCGGTGAGGTCGAGGTCCGCCTGATCCGGGAGGAGACTCACGCGAGCACCTCCGGAGCCCACCCGAGCTCGCGCTCCAGATGCCGCGCGATGAGCGTCAGCGTCCGGTCCGGGGACTCGTCGAGCGCGACATCCCTGACCTGGGCCCCGTTGATCGCCGTCGCGACGAACCGGGCGACCGCCTCGGGGTCGGCCTCGCGGAACTGGCCGCCGTCGACACCGTCACGGACCGCGTCGGCGACGACATCACGTACCCGGCAGTCCATGGCGGCGAGCCGGTCGCGGTACGCCTCGTGGTAGGGGGCCTGCGCCTCGATCTCGATGAGCGCGACGGCGAAGCGGTCGTCCCGGTCCTCGTCGGGGAACACCGCATCGAGGAACGTCTGCAGCCGCTCCCGGGGGTCGGTGGCCTCGCAGGCCAGTTCCTCCTCGAACGACTCCAGCAGATGCTCGAGGAAGGCGTTCAGCAGCTCCTCTTTCGTCTCGTAGTGGTAGTGGATGGCCGCCGTCGACAGCGAGGACTCGTCGGCGATCCGCTGGACGGTCAGTCCAGCGTTGCCGTGTTCACAGAGGGCGCGCCGGGTCGCGTCCATGATGGCGACCTGCGTCTCGTCGTTCACAGGCAGCTTACTAACTAGTTAGTAAAGAGCTCTTCGACGCCTGCTCGTCGGGCTGCCACACGACATCCGACCACACATCCGCGGCCGAACGACCAAACCCCCGGCACCCGAGGCCGGCGTATGGAACGCGACGACGTTCCGGCAGCGAACGGTGTACTGGAGGCCTTCTCGCTCGATGGTGACGGGGTGCTCGTCACGGGTGGGGCCAGCGGCATCGGGACGGCGTACGCGGAGGCGTGCGCCGAGGCCGGCGCCGACGTGATACTTGCGGACATCGACGCCGAGGGCGCCGAGAGCGTCGCGGCCGACCTCGCGGACGCGACGGGCGCTGACGTGCGCGCAATCGCGTGCGACGTGACCGACGAGGACGACGTACGCGCGGCCGTCGACGCGACGGTCGACGCGTTCGGCGGCCTCGACGTGGCCTTCGCGAACGCCGGCATCGGCCGGATGTTCAACCCCGTCCACAGCCAGTCGCTGGAGCACTGGCGCGAGGTCATGGACGTGAACCTGGACGGCGTCTTCCTCACCACGCGGGAGGCCGCCGCCGCGATGAAGGAGGACAGTTCCGCAGCGGGCGACGGCCGCGAGGGAAGCGGCGGCCGTATCGTCACGACGGCGTCGGTGCTCGGCCTCGTGGGGACGGAGACGCCCGGCCTCTCGGCGTACGTCGCCTCGAAGGGCGGCGTCGTCCAGTTCACGAAGCAGGCCGCGGTCGAACTGGGCCCGGACATCCGCGTCAACGCCATCGCACCGGGCTGGATCCACACGGGCATCGGCGGCGGGATGCTCCGCGAGGACGCACCCGGGATGGAGCCCATCCAGGACCAGATGCGCCAGGAGACCGCACTCGGGCGACTCGGCTACCCGGAGGACCTGAAGGGGCTGGCACTGTTCCTCGCCTCCCCCGCCTCGGCGTACTGCACGGGCGCGGTCTACCTCAACGACGGCGGCTACACGGCGACGTAGGCGGACTCACTCATCTGGCTCCTTGGTCTCCTCGTCGGCCTCGGCGCCGTGCCCCGGCTCGAGGGCCTCGTCGTCGGCCTCCGCGGCCGCCAGTTCGGCCTCGAGGCCGTACTCCTCGGCGCGCCGGCGCCAGAACTCCGTGTACCCCTCCTCGGAGCCGGCGACGGTGCTCTCGCCGTCGCGGACGCGGTCGAGTTTCAGGTCGAGTTCCTCCAGCAGCTGCTCGCCCACGTCATCGCTGATGACGCCTCTGCGCATGGCGTCCATGATGGCGGACTTCTCGCGCTGGAGCACCTGCCGCTCGCTTGCGAGCAACTGTTCGCGCGCGAGTTCCGGTTGCTCGCTCAGCAACTCCGAGATGGCCCGGTTCAGGGCCGACTTCTCGCGCTCGTACTCGGTGGAGAAGTCCTCGTACACGCCATCGGGAATCTCGCCGGCGGCGTGGAGCCGCTCTGCGGCCTCCAGCGCCTCGTCCACCGCGCGGGCGCGCCCGATGAGGAGTTCGTACAGTTCGGTGGCCTCGGTGCGGGTGACGACGCCGAGCCGGTCGAGCAGGTTCGACATCGTCAGCCCCTGGACGACCAGCGAGAACGCGGCGACGCCGAACACCATCGCGCGCAGTTCCTCGCGCAACGGGAACGGCGCGCCGGAGGCGAGTTCGCGCGGGAGGCCCAGCACCAGCGCGATGGGGATGGAGCCGTGGAGTCCACCCCAGACGAGGACGTGCTTGTAGGCCGTCGAGACCTTCGGCTCGACGAACTGGTTGGTGAGCGTCGTGAGGGGGTAGACGGTGGCCGCGCGGACGAGGAGGACGAGCGGGATGGCCAGCAGGATGAGTCGGCCGTGGGTCGCGAGCGTATGGACGGGTGTCGTCACGCCGATCATGATGAAGATGAACGTGTTGACGAGGAACGCCGCCGTCTCCAGCGAGTTGAAGATGCTGACCTTCGTCTGTGGGCTCATCGCGTAGTCGGCGCCGCGGTTCCCGATGAACAGGCCCGCGACGACCGTGGCGATGACGCCGGAGACGTGGAGGTAGTGCTCGGCCAGCACGAACGACCCGTACGCGAGAACGAACGTGAGCACGATCTCGGTCATGTGCTCGTCGAGTTCGCGCATCACGCTGTAGACGGCGTACCCCGCCGCGAAGCCGACCAGCAGGCCGCCCAGCGAGACGACGGCCACGTCCAGTCCGATGCGTGCCAGTTCGACGGGGTCGAACAGTCGGCTCGTGGCCGCACCCTCCTCGACGAGGACGAGGAACGTCGAGAACAGGACGACGCCGACGCCGTCGTTGATGAGGCTCTCCCCCTCGACGAGGACGGAGAGGCGCTCGGGGGCGCCCAGCTCCTCGAACAGCGCCAGCACGCTCACCGGGTCGGTCGGGAGCGCCATCGACGCGAACAGCAGCGCGAGCAGCAGGGTGAACCCGGGTGCGAACGCGCCGAAGACGTACATCCCGGCCACCCCAAGCAGGACGACGGCGATGGCGAGGCCGACGACGGCCAGCACGATGACGGGGACGATGTTGCGCCGGAGGCGTTCGAGGTCGGTCGTCGCGGCGCCCTCGAACAGGAGCGGCGGCAGCAGGACGAGGAAGATGAGTTCGTCCGAGAGCCGGATGTCGATGAGCCGGCCGAACTGCCCGGTCGTGGTGGCGAGGATCGACAGCCCGAACCCCGTCAGCAGCAGGGCGATGGTGTAGGGGAACCGGCCGACCTTCGCGACGAAGATGCCGACCCCGGCGGCGATGATGAACACCGGGAGCAACTGGATGAGCGTCTCCTCGATGACGGCACCGCCGCTCTCCTGGACGAGCACCAGGAACTCGGGGGCGGCGACGAGCGGCGCTGACGGGGGCGCGGCTGCCATTGGCGGCGCTGCTCGCCGTGGCCTGTTAAGCGTGACCGAAGGTGACGGTTCCATGGGCACGGCGAGCAGCGAGCCGTCCCGTGGAGGGACCGCCAGCGCTATGCCCGCCCGTCCCGCATCCGACGGCGATGGGACTCCTCGACGGGCTGTTCGGCGGCGGCACCGACCGCGTCGCGCTGTTCGTCGACGGCCCGAACGTCCTCCGCAGCGAGTTCGACACCGACCTCGACGAGGTACGAGCGGCCGCCGCCGCGATGGGGCGACCCGTCATCACCCGCGTCTACCTCGACGAACAGGCCTCCTCGGGGCTCATCCAGGCCGCCGAGGCACGGGGCTACGAGGTCGTCATCACGAGCGGCGACGTGGATGTGAAGATGGCCGTCGACGCTGCCACAGCGGTCACGGACGGTGATTGCGATGTCCTGGCCGTGGCCTCCCGCGATACGGATTTCAAACCCGTTCTCGAACTGGCGGCCCGTCGTGGCTGCCGGACGCTGGCCATCGCCCCCGGAACACACGGCCGGTCGGACGCGCTCCGTAACGCCGCCCACGAGGCCGTGACGCTCGGGGAGTAATCGCCTCTCTCGATCTCGGCGTCATCGAGAGGGACAGTCTCTGACGGTATCGGCGTGACCGACACGGAGGCTGAGTCGGGTGCCGAGAGATGCCAGCGGGAGACTGTCGAAGTCTACTTCCCGAGCAGAGACATTCGATTAGACCGTGGCTTCTGTGAGACGGCTTTTCGATCGAGTCGACCGATGGGCCAAAGACCTATCTCGAGTGCGGTATGCGGCGCTGTTAGGCGCGTGTGCGGCTCTCGGCGTTTTCATAGTCGGTCTGTTGCTGGATGAGGAATTATATCTCGTTCAGGCGTCCAGCATGGCGCTTGTCATGTTCACTTTGGAGTACGGGCTCGGCAGATTCCAGAGGACGGGTGAGTAGCTCGACACTGCCAGTTCCCCATTTGTGGCCGAGATAAATCCCCAAATGCTAATTTATTAGTACAATCTCCATAATGGGTGGCAGAAACGAGGTATTGGGGCTATATAGTGGACGGCGCCAGGATGACGCGGGCCGGAGTCGTGTCACTCCGGCGAGACGAGGACCCGACCCGGGCGGAGGGCGAACAGCGGCGGGCCCGACGCCGTCTCCGGGTCGAACGAGAGGGAGGCGGAGGCCTCGTCCGTGTGGACCGCGGCGGTGACCTGTCCGGCAGCGGGGGCCGCGACGACGCCGACCTCGCCGGGGGAGAGGTCGGCGTTTCGGGTGGCCGATTCGGCGCCGTCGATGACGACGGTCGCCGTCCGGGGTTCGGTCGTCCCGTTCCGCACCAGCACCACCGCCCGGCCGTCGGCCGCCATCCGGTCACCCGCCGCGGTGTAGGTGCTCATCTGTGTTCAACCGGCAGTTACTGCTGGTTTTGTAAGTACCTTGTGGCCATTTGCGGGCCTTAGACACACTCTAACCTCCGGAATCGGCAGCTATCTGGAAGCGGTCGGGAACCGTGGCCGGGGTGGCCCGAGCCGTGGTCGTGGCGGACCGGGTCGCCGTCGCGGAGGCGTGGGGTTCCGCCTCCGGGGCCTTTTTCGCCCTCGGAGCCGTACGCCGTGGCATGAACGCGTTTCGCGAGGCCCTGCGCGAACTCCCGGAGACGGTGTTCGCGGACCTGCTGGAGAGCGACGACGCCCACCGCGTCGTGATGGACCTGCCGGGCGCGACGGCGGACACGGTCGACGTGTCCATCGACGGCGGGCGCCTCCGCATCGAGGCCCGGCGCGCGAAGGACGTGCCGTCGGAGTTCTCGTACGTCACGGAGGACCGGTCGCTGTTCCTCGACGCCGAGCTGCCGCTCCCGCCGAACGCGACGGGCGATGGGGCCACCGCGAGCGTGAGCCGGGGGGTCCTGACGGTGACGCTCCCCAAGCGGGGGGCGGCAGGCGAGACACGGGTGCCCGTCGAGGACGCCTGAGCGCGTGGTGAACCTCCGCGCATACCGCCGGTTCCCAGTCGTCGTCTACCAGTTTCTACCACTCCTGTTGGCGTACGCACGGGACCGTCGGCGGTTCCTCCTGTTCGGCCGAGCCCGGCGTGTCGACGCCGAGACGCGTCGCCGCCGGGCCCGCAAGCTGCTGGACTCGCTGCTGACGCTCGGGCCGACGTTCATCAAACTCGGGCAGATTCTCTCCACCCGGCCGGACATCCTCCCACCGGAGTACATCGACGAGTTCGAACAGCTCCAGGACCGGGTTCCACCGGCCGACTGGGAGGCCGTCAAACCGGTCCTCGAGGAGGGCCTCGGGCCCGTCGAGGAGGCGTTCGAGTCGTTCGACACCGACCCCATCAGCGGCGCGTCGCTCGGGCAGGTGTACACGGCGACGATTCCGGAGCCGGTCGAGGGGAGCCCGGACGACCGCCGCGAGGTCGCGGTGAAGGTCCGGCGGCCGGGCATCGAGTCGCTGGTCGAGGCCGACCTCCACATCATCCAGTTCTCGCTGCCCATCCTGATGCGGTTCATCGACCAGGCCCGGTCGTTCTCGATGCAGACGCTCGCCGACGAGTTCTCGAAGACCATCCGCGAGGAGATGGATTACGAGCGCGAGCGCGGGATGCTGGAGGAAATCCGCGAGAACTTCCGGGAGGAATCGGCGGTCCGTATCCCCGCGGTGGATGGCGAGCGCTCGACGGGCCGCGTGCTGACGATGGAGTACGTCCCCGGGACGAAGATCTCCGACGTGGAGGGGCTCGACGAGCGCGGCTTCGACCGGACGGAACTGGCCGAGACGCTCCAGCGCGCCTACCTGAAGATGCTCGTCACCGACGGCACCTTCCACGCCGACCCGCACCCGGGGAACCTCGCCGTGCAGGACGACGGCCGGCTCGTCTTCTACGACTTCGGGATGTCCGGCCGCGTCGACGCCTTCGTCCAGGACAAGATCGTCGACTTCTACATCGCCGTCGCGGACCAGGACATCGACGCCATCCTCGATACGCTCATCGAACTCGGGACGCTCTCGCCCGAGGCCGACCGCGAGGTGATGGCGGACGTCATGGAACTGGCCATCGCTGACGCGCGCGGCGAGGACATCGAGCAGTACCGCGTCCAGCAGATCGTCGAGCAGGTCGAGGACACCATCTACGAGTTCCCGCTCCGACTCCCGCCGAACCTAGCGCTCGTCCTGCGCGTGGCGACCGTCGTGGAGGGGGTCTGCGTGACGCTGGACCCGGACTTCGACTTCATCGACGTCGCCACCGACTACCTCCGACAGGAGGGGTACGTCGAGGCCAGCATCCGGGAGTTCGTCGAGGAGCGTACCGAGGAGCTCAACGATGCGGCCCGGTCGGCCGTCCGTACCCCGCCGAAACTGGAGGACGCGCTCGACCGCATCAACCGCGGCGACCTCGAGGTCGAGGCCACCATCGACGACGAGGAGGCCGTCTTCGACACACTGGCCCGGCGGCTGGTGCTGGGACTGTTGCTGACGGGGACCGTCCTCTCGACGGCCATCCTCTACGCCTTCGCGACGCCAGTCGACGCGATCGCACCGGGCGTCGGTGCGGCGCTCGTCCTCGCGCTACTGTACCGCTCGTTCCGCGAGCCGAGCGGCATCAGCGCGAAGCCGCAGTTCACCCGCCAGGAGATGCGAAAGCGGCGGGACGAGTGAGTTCATATAAATCTTCGGACGAGATTCCGAGCTGTTGAACGCACGGTCGATATTTATCCCCGTAACATCGACTGATGAGGAGAGGCACACGCATGCGGGACCCTCCATCCAGCCGTCGGGACCACGAGCGCCGAGCGACGTGGACGTTGTTCGAGAACCGGGCCTCGACGCAGGTCCTCGGCTTCGCCCTGATGTTCGCGGTCACGATGACCACGTTCGCGCTGTACCAGGCGGATGTGGTCCCCCACCAGAACCAGGAGGTGGAGTTCAAGCACAACGGTGCGATGGCCGGTGAGATGGGCGAGCTCCGCACGGCGATGCAGGAGGCGAGCACGGCCGAGAGCGCCGCATCCGCGACACTGCAGCTCAGTCCCTCCTACCCCGGCCGGGCGGTGGCGGTCAACCCGCCGGAGCCCGCCGGACGTCTCGCCACGAGTGACGAACACCCCGTCTATGTCCGGGGGCTCTACAGTACCGACGAACGGTTCTGGGACGGCCGGTCGGTACAGTACGCGACCCGGCATCTCAACTACTCCATCTCGTACAACCGCATCACGGGCGACGAGTACGCCCTGGAGGCGGGGATGCTCGTCAAGAAGTACGCCAACGGGAACACCCGGAACCTGAGTGTGGCGCCGGTCAACGGGAACCGGATCTCGCTGACCCTGCTCGGCGGTGCCTACGACCGGACCGCCCACCGGGAGAGCGTCGAGTTCAGCCCGGTGAGTACCACGAGCCGCAGCCTCACGATCACCGCTCAGCGGACGGACATCGACGGCGACGGCAGCAAGGAGGACCCGCACATCTGGCTCCCGACGCAGCTGAACCAGGACGAGTGGACCGACATCGCCGACGCGCAGGACGAACTGGTGAGCGCCGAGGTGAAGGACAGCGGGAACAGCGACGTGCCTGCCCCGGCCGGGAACGGTGACTACGTGAAGCTGACCCTGAAGGACGGCCAGCAGTACGACTTCCGGGTGTCGCGAGTGACGCTCGGGCAGCCAGCGAGCGTCACGCCGGAGTACCTCACCGTCTCGCCGGAGACGCTGCAGATTCCGAGAGGGGGCTCGAAGCCGGCGACGTTCACCCTCCACGATACGTACGGCAACCCCGTCGAAGGGGCCGAGCTCGAACTATGGACCACCCGAAGCGGTCGGCTGGGTGGACAGTCGGCCAGCAAGGGGAATCCGATGACGGCGACGACGGACGGCGACGGAGCCGTACGGGTATTCTACTCGCGCGGAGGGGGGAACCCCGGCAAGATCAAGGCGAAGCTCACGGGAATCGCCGACGCCAATCTGGAGACCTACCAGAGTGGAAGCATCGACATCGTCCGGGAGGACCAGACCGCTGGCGACGGGATGCTCATCGACCAGAACAATCAGCTCATCGAGACCGACGGGAAGTTCGACGGACTGGCGCTGGAGCGCGGTCACGCCGTCACGACGGACTCGTGTCTCCTCAGTCTCAACCTCTTCGAGCTGACCTGTGGTGGCGGGAACACCGTGTATCTGGACCTCCGGATAACCGAACCGGACGGGGACTCCTATCGGGCGAAGGTCAACCTGTTCGAGGGGGCCGGAACCTCGGAAGTCGAGAACGGGTACGTGCAGGTCAACCAGCAGAACGTCGTCGGGAACAACGTCGAGGGCGCCCTTGAGGGCTGGGCGGTCAAGGAACTCATGGACGACGACGACCACGGGGTCGACGTGTTCGACCACCGCAACTTCGTTGATAGTACCAGTACCATGGACCAGCTCGACGCGTTCGAACCGGGGTCCGAGGTCATCGTGAACGAGGTCCGGGGACGCGCGACGGGGTTCACCTACAAGCGGACCGGATACGACGCCAGCTACGACTTCGATGACTTCGACGACGGCGGCGACAACAACGGCGAGGACGGCGAGGTCGAGGGCGGGCTGAACGATGTCAAGGTCCGCCTGACGAAGGACGGGAGCGCCCTCGACGACCATGACGTGACGCTCCGGACCGTGGACCAGAGCGGCGACCCGACCTCGCACTCGGTCACGACGGACGACGACGGCGTGGTCGAGTTCAACGTCCCATGCGGGCCGAAGGACGAGGACCTCAACGTGCACTTCGTCCACGACGGCGTCGAACGCAGGGTCGAGTTGCCGGTCGATAGGTGGGACCTGATCGGAGACTTCACCTGCGACGGGTGGGAGTAGGCACGGCGAGTTCGACAGGTCCCACATCTGGAATAGCAGCTATTTCCCCCGGCGGCGCGATTACCGACCATGGAGATCGAACCGTTCGCCCTCGAACGCTGGTTCGCCACCCACGAGGCGGACAACCTGATGCTCGCCGAGTCCGGCATCCGGCCGCTGGACCCGACCCGATTCGACCTCGTCCCTGACGACTTCGGCTACGTCATCCCGACCGGCGGCGACCCCGACCTCCGGGGACGTATCGGTGACCGCTACGACCGCGCTGCTGACGAGGTGCTCCTGACCTGCGGCACCCAGGAGGCCAACTTCGTCACCTTCGCGGCGCTCATGGGCGAGCACGCCGTCGTCGTCACCCCCACGTACCAGTCGCTTCACGCACTTCCCGAAGCGTTCGGCGAGGTGACCCGCGTCGAACTCGACGCGGCCGACGACTGGCGGCTCGACCCGGACGCCGTCGCCGAGGCCATCCGTCCCGACACGGCCCTCGTCGTCCTCAACAACCCCAACAACCCGACGGGCCGGGTCCACGGCCCCGACACCGTCCGGGCGGTGTACGACCACGCTGCCGACGCCGGCGCGTACCTCCTCTGCGACGAGGTGTACCGACCGTTCGCCGGGACCGAGGACGGAGCGGTCGAGCTGCCCCCACCCGCGGCGAGTCTGGGGCCATACGGCGTCTCGACCTGCGGGCTCTCGAAGGGGTACGGCCTCGCTGGCCTGCGTTTCGGCTGGCTCGCCGGGCCGCCCGAGGTCGTCGAGGCCGCCGCGCAGTGGAAGGACTACACCACCATCTCCCCGCCCGCGGTCTCCCAGCGCGTGGCCGAGCAGGCGCTGGAGCCGGAGACGGAGGCCGAGATACTGGCCGAGAACCGCGAGCTGGCGGCCCGGAACCGCGAGCTGGTCGAGGCGTTCGTCGACCGGCACGGCCTCGGGTGGTCGGACCCCGAGACCGGCGTGAACGCGTTCATCGAGGTCCCGGACGGGTTCTTCGGCGGGCAGTCGTTCTGCGAGCGCGTCGTCGAGGAGGCCGGCGTGGTGCTGGCACCGGGCGACGCGTTCGACCAGCCCGACCACTTCCGGCTGGGCTTCGGCGACGAGACGGCGCATCTGGAGGAGGGGCTAGAGCGGCTAGACGGGTTGCTCGAACGGCACGGATAAAGTACCAAATCCGACTTTATATCACCAATACCGTATTTAAATCCCTGCGGAGGAATTTATCTCTATTGTTCAGACAACAGAGCTACCTACGAAGCCCTCGCGCGCTCCGGGCCCCTGACTCGCTGCGCTCCTCGCGCTCGCTTCGCTCGCGCTGTGGTGCTTGCGTCGTCAGGTGACCCGGAGCCCGCTCGCCCTTCGGGTCCGCCAGGATTCGGCTGTGACACGGGCGCGGCGGCCCGGCCCTTCCCCAGGTCGCGCGGGCCTCGCTGCTCACGGCTGGCGCCGCTCGCGGGGGCGCGGAGCGCCCCGCACCGCTCGGCCACGCGCTCCCGGCCCGTGGATTGTGGAGAATCGCATCACCGTCAGTCAGCCGGGCGCGCGCTGGCGGCTGTGCCGCAGGCCAGCCGCCGCCTAGCGCGCGAGGGGCGAGGAGCACAGCGACCACAGGGAGCGAGCACCGCAGTCGGCTGGGGAGGCGTGAGGCTCACACGACCCGACTGACGGACACGGGGGGCTGACGGACACGGGGGGCTGGCGGACTTCGAAAAGTGAACCGAGCGCAGCGGGTCCAGCGGAAGGCGAGAACCCGATGGCTTCGGCGGAGGTTCAGTCGTTGTGGTGGTCGGAAGAGAGTGCGAGGGCTTCGGGAACAGTCCCGCCGTCGGTAGCACCCCCGAGAGGGCACGAGGCGCGCGACGCAAACACCAAATCACGCACCACCCAAGGAGACTCCAATGGGCAACGCGGACCTCCGGCAACTGGCGGTCATCGAGGACGTGTCGTTCGACGACCTCGAAGGGAGCGTCGTCGCCGTCGACGCACACAACTGGCTCTACCGCTACCTGACGACGACGGTCAAGTTCACCAGCACGAGCGCGTACACCACCAGCGGTGGCGAGGAGGTGGCCAACCTCATCGGCACGGTCCAGGGCCTGCCGAAGTTCCTCGAACACGACCTGACGCCCGTCTTCGTCTTCGACGGGGGGACGACCGAACTGAAGGCCGACGAGGTGGCCGAACGCCGCGAGCAGCGCGAACAGTACGAGGACGACCTCGAAACAGCACGCGAGGAGGGTGCCGACGCCTCGACCATCGCCACGCTGGAATCCCGGACCCAGCGGCTCACCGAGACCATCCGCCGGACCACCCGCGAGTTGCTCGAACTGCTGGACGTGCCCGTCATCGAGGCACCCGCCGAGGGCGAGGCACAGGCGGCACACATGGCCCGCACCGGAAGCGCCGACTACGCCGGTACCGAGGACTACGACTCGCTGTTGCTGGGCGCGCCGCTGACCCTCCGGCAGTTGACAAGCAAGGGCGACCCGGAGCTGATGGACTTCGAGGCCACACTCGCCGCGCACGACCTCTCCTGGGAGCAACTCGTCGACGCGGCCATCCTGATGGGGACCGACTTCAACGAGGGCGTCTCGGGCATCGGCCCGAAGACCGCGGTCAAGCTCCTGAACGAGCACGGCGACATCTGGGCGGTCTTCGACGCCGAGGACTGCTACGTCGAGAATACGGACGCTATCCGCCAGCTGTTCCTCGACCCGGACGTGACCGACGATGTCGAGTTCGACACCGACATCGACCCCGACATCGCCGCCGCGAAGGCCTACGTCACGGACGAGTGGGAGGTGCCCGCCGACGAGGTCGAGCGCGGCTTCGAGCGCATCGAGGAGGCGCTCACGCAGACCGGACTGGACCGCTGGACCTGAGGGAGGTTATCGACCCTGTCCGCGGCCCTGCCCCGGCGTGTCGCCGGTAACAGTGAAGCTCGTCTCGCCACCCGCTGGCACCTCGAACGCCACCTTCAGGTCCGTCCGCGGGTCGGCATCGCGCTGCCAGACGACCTCGCCGCCCTCGACGGTCGGGGCCGCGGCCGTCGTCGAGACCGTCACCGCGCCCTCGCGCGTGAGTGTCTGGTCGTTCGTGACCGTCACCGTCCGGCCGTCGGGCGAGTTGGCGCTGCCCTCGTCGGTCACATCGAGCAGGTACGAGGGCGTGGAGAAAAAGCCCACCTCGTCCTGTTCGGCGACCCACCGTGGGTCGTCGACGGGGCCGGGATTGACCGTACGCTCGGCGAGGAACGCCTGGCTCACGGGATACCGGAACGCGCGGGGGTCGAGGCCGTCAGTCGTGGTGTCGTAGTCGAACTGCCGCCAGCCCCAGTACTCGCCCGTCGAGGACATCGTGGAGGCGACGTTGACGTACAGGGTACCCGCATCGGTGTCCCGGAGGTCTGCCACGACCCCTTCGGCGTCGGCCGTCCCGGGAACGGCGCGTTCGACGGTGGGGTCGGGGTAGTTCTCGACACGGCCGGTCGTGGCGCCGCCCGTGCTGCTGTATGACTGCCTTACGTACCGGTCACCGAGCGCGGCGACGATGTCGGCGGGGTCGCCCGCGGTGTAGAGATCATCGTCACCGTCACCGTCGACCGCCGAACCGTCCGTCCGGTTCGCCAGCGACCGTGCGACACGGTCCTTGTGCGAGTGCCCACAGAAGAACGCGTCCACGCCGGTCTCGTCGAACAGCCGCCGGAGCGCGAAGGCGTTCTCGCCGGTCCAGCGCTGGCCGCTCTGGGCGATACGGCTCCCCCGCGCGACCTGCTCGGCGACCGGCTGGCCGTCGGTCTGTGCGTACGCCTCGTTCTTCGCGTCGGGCACCCACGAGGGGTTGTGGTGGCCGACGGTGAGGATGGAGTCGGGGCGGGACGGGTCCGCTGCCACGTCGGTGAGCTCCGACTCGAGCCACGCCAGCTGCGCGTCCCGGACCTGCCCGCCGTAGGTCGAGACAGCGACGCTGGCCCCCGTCCGGTCGAGGTACGACCAGTCGAACGTGTCGACGGCGACGACCTGTGCGGCGTCACCGATGGCGACGCTGTACGAGGGCGGCCCGAACGTCTCGCGGTAGAGCGCCTTCCCGTCGGTGCCGGACTGGACGTAGCCGTCGTGGTTCCCCAGCGTCATGAACGTCGGCGCCTGCACCTGGTTCATGATCGTCCAGGCGTCCTCGAACTCCGCGTAGAACTTCCCGGGCACGTCCTGGCCCAGACAGAGGTCGCCCGCGACCAGCACGATATCCGGGTCGAGCGCGTTCACCTCGGCGATAGCCCGGCGGGTGGCCGCCCAGCGCTCGTCCGGCTGGTCGCCGAGGACGCGCCGCGACCGCTGGACGAATGGGTCCGGGGACCGCTCGTCCCGGGCCTCGTCGAACCCGGACTGGAGCGCCCGCGGGTCGCCGATCTGCGGGTCGGCGATGACCGCGACGTCCAGTTCCTCGGGAATCTCGCGCCGGACGCTCACAGCGCGCGGCTGGCGGTCCTCGCCCCCGGTCGGCGCGGTCGGCGCGGTGTCCCAGGTGACGACCAGATCGTAGAGGTCCGGCGTGAACGCGGCGCTGCTGTCGAGCGACGGGATATCGAACTCGAGAACGTCGACCTGCTCGTACTGGGCCTCGCCGTCGTGGGACTCCGAGCCCTCGACCTCGGCATCCGAGTTCCAGATACGGCTCGTCGCGCCGTCGATGGGGTCGTCGCCGCCGTCGAGCTGTATCTCCGCGGGCCCACCGAAACTCGGCTCCAGACGGGCCTCGACCGTCCCGAGCGGGATATCCGTGTTCGCGTCGAGTTCCACGCGCAGGCTGTCACCGGCTTCGACCACCTCGGGCACACCCGACAGCGGCGACCGTATCTCGTTCACCTTCGGGACGTACACTTCGGAGCCGTCCACCGGCGTCGGGTTCCGTTCGGCCTCGCTATCACCGTTCGCCGCCGCACTGCCGGCGCCACCAGCGCCGGCGAGCGCACCCGCACCCACCGTTCTGAGAAACGTGCGTCGTTCCATACGGAACCGTTCGACTACCGCACAATGGGTACGATGCCGTTGATGTAGGGAGAGTTATATAGTGACGGCCCGCGCGGGACTGCGCCGCCGGGGCCACGGGTCGTGCGTGTCTCGACGGGATTTATCCCCGCACCGGTCCCACGACCGGACATGAACCCTGCCGACGTGGAGGACCTCATCCGGGAGGCACTCCCCGACGCCCGCGTACGGGTGCGCCGGGCCCGCGGCGAACACGACGACGACCACCTCGCCGCGCTGGTCGTCTCACCGGCGTTCGAGGACGAGATGCTCGTGAACCAGCACCAGATGATCTACGACGCGCTCGAGGGACACATGACGACCGATATCCACGCTCTGGAGCTCAAGACGTACACACCCGAGGAGTTCGAGGACGCCCCGGAGACGTTCGATTGATCGATATACAGGTAGCGTGTACCCCACATTATCGTGGGAGTTCCAGTTCTCGTGATATAGTCACGACCTTCAGTCAGAACCGTCGCCGTCCCCCATCTCCACGTCCTCGCCGGCCCCGTCGGCGTCAGTCATCTCGGCGAGCGCGCCGGTCTCGACCGCCGACAGGCCATCGATATCGAGCACGGCGCCGACGGCATCGCCGGGGACGGTGACGAGTACGTCGCCGAAACCGAGGTCACGCTCGTGCGCGCCCCCGATAGCCTCGACGGCGGCGACGACGGTCCCGGTGTCGGTGTCGTCGTCGGTTCGCAGGACGAGCGCCACGGGCTCGTCGGGCGGGTCCTCGACCATCGGCGTGACCGCGTTGGAGACGTACATGGAACGGTGTTGACGGGCCGTGGGCTTTGCTGTGGCGGACTGGAACGAGGGGGAGGCGACGGCCAGCGTGGCCGGCTTCGACGGGATTTAGCCCCCGCCCCGTGACCGCCGAGGTATGAGCGAGGACAACGGCGACTACCGGACCGAACGCGACAGTCTCGGCGAGATGCAGGTGCCCGCGGAGGCCTACTGGGGCGCACAGACCCAGCGCGCGCTCCAGAACTTCCCCATCTCGGACGTGACGTTCGGGCGGCGGTTCATCCGCGCGCTCGGCATCGTCAAGAAGTCCGCCGCGCGGGCGAACCTCGACCTCGAGTTGATCCCCGAGGAGAAGGGCGAGGCCATCGTGCGAGCCGCCGACGAGGTCATCGCCGGCGAGCACGACGAGCACTTCCCGGTCGACGTGTTCCAGACGGGGAGCGGGACCTCCTCGAACATGAACGCCAACGAGGTCATCGCCAACCGCGCCACGGAGCTCATCGGCGGCGAGATCGGCTCCCGCGAGGTCCACCCCAACGACCACGTCAACTACGGCCAGTCCAGCAACGACGTCATCCCGACGGCGATGCACGTGGCCTCGCTGGAGGCGGTCGAGCGCGACCTCATCCCGGCGCTGGAGACGCTGCGCGAGGAGCTCGCCGCGAAGGAGGAGGAGTTCAGCGACATCGTCAAGACGGGCCGCACGCACCTGCAGGACGCGACGCCGGTGACGCTGGGGCAGGAGTTCGGCGGCTACCGGGCACAGGTCGAGAAGGGTATCAGCCGCGCCGACAGCACGCGTGACCACCTCGGCGAACTCGCGCTGGGCGGCACCGCGGTCGGGACGGGCCTGAACACCCACCCCGAGTTCCCCACCCGCGCCGCCGAGTACATCAGCGAGGAGACCGGCCTCGAGTTCCGCGAGGCCGACAACCACTTCGAGGCCCAGGCCGCCCACGACGCGATGGGCGAGGCGCACGGCCAGCTCCGCACGATTGCAGGGAGCCTCAACAAGATCGCCAACGACCTCCGCCTCCTGGCGTCGGGGCCGCGCAACGGGCTCAACGAGGTCGACCAGCCGGAGAACCAGCCCGGCAGCTCCATCATGCCCGGAAAGATCAACCCGGTCGTCGCCGAATCGGTCAACCAGGTCCACAAGCAGGTCGTCGGCAACGACGCCGCCGTCGCCGCGGGCGCCGCGGAGGGCCAGATCGACCTCAACCTGTACAAGCCGGTCTGTGCACACAACTTCCTCCAGTCCGCGAAGCTCCTCTCGAACACCGCCGAGGTGTTCGGCGAGAAGTTCGTCCACAAGCTCGAGGCCGACGAGGAGTACTGCGCCGAACGCGTCGAGCAGTCGATGGCGCTCGCGACCGCCCTCAACCCGGCCATCGGCTACGACAAGGCCAGCAAGGTCGCCAAGCGCGCCCTCGCCGAGGACAAGACCGTCCGCGAGGTCGTCCTGGAGGAGGGCTACCTCACGGAGGAGGAGGCCGACGAGGTGCTCGACCCCATGAAGATGACCGAGCGCGGCATCCTCGGCGACGACTGAGCACCGGCGGCCACAGCGCCGCGGCCGGCGGTCAGTCGTCGCTCGCCCACGCGGGCCACCCGACCCAGCCGTCGGCGGCCCCGCCCGGACGCTCAATCACACGCGAACTGCGAACCGGGACGACAGGAATCGCGCGGCGAGAGGCCCAGAACCGGACGACCGACCCGGCCAGCGGTGTCGGTCCGGCATCAGGGTTTCAGCACGACGAGGTAGATGGTGCCCGCGCCGACCGCCAGTGCGCCGATACCGCCGACGACCATCCCGAGCGGCCCGAGACCGCCGAAGCCACCGTCGGAGTCGCCGGGGGAGCCCGGTGCGCCGACGTTCTCGCTGGTTCCCGGGTCGGCGGAGCCGTCGGAACCGGAGTCGTCGCTATCGGAGCCGTCGGTACTCCCGTCTCCAGTGGCGGTTCCGTCCCCGTCCGCGCCGCCGGTCCCGTCGTCGGTGTCGGAGTCGTCGGGCGCCGGTGTCGGGGTGGCCGTGGGTGTCGTCGACGCGTTGCCGGGCGCCGTCCCGGTCACGTTGACAGTCCCCGCCGTGACGTTCTCGACGCGGAACGTGTAGGTCCCGACCTCGCTCGGCTGGCGCTCGAAGGATATCTCGGCCTCCTCGCCC
The DNA here is from genome assembly GCF_024298885.1 of Haloglomus halophilum. GTDB lineage: Archaea > Halobacteriota > Halobacteria > Halobacteriales > Haloarculaceae > Haloglomus > Haloglomus halophilum. The sequence continues at coordinate 2,757,518 of NZ_CP101166.1, read as the reverse complement.
GGAGACAGTTCGACGAAACGGCTCTGGACGAAGCGGTCGTTCCGGTAGAGGTCGGCCTCGTAGCGCCCGCCGCCGTCGCCGCTGTTCCGGACGGTCGCGTTGATGCGGACCGTCCCGCCGACCTGCACGCTCGTCCGGTTGACGCTCGCGGCGACCGTCGCGAACGACGGGTTGTCCTGGGTCGACGCGGAACCGCCGCCACCACCGCCACCACTGCTACCTCCGTCCGAACCGTCACCGCTGCCGTCGCCCGTTCCCGAGCCGATGTCGGGCGGTGACTCTTCGTCCCCGCCACCGGTGTCGCCATCTCCCGTGTCACCGTCGCCGGTGTCACCGTCACCGGTATCACCGTCGCCGGTGTCGCCATCTCCCGTGTCACCGTCGCCAGTATCACCGTCGCCAGTATCACCGTCGCCAGTGTCGCCGTCACCGGTGTCACCGTCACTCCCCCCACTACTCGTCGACGTGTTCACCAGCGGGGCGAACGTGCTGAACGAGGTGAGGTTGGCGGAGACCACGTCGGCGTCCGGGTGGACGGAAGCCCCCTCGACCGGGCCGTACTCGCCGACCCGCTCGTCGTAGTCGTACAGCGAGAGGTTCCCCTCGTCGACGCCGGTGTCGTTGTAGCGCAGGTCGAGTTCGACGTACGCACCGTCCTGCTGCCCCTCGATATCGACGAAGTCGCCCAGGTCGGTGAGGTTCTCGCCCGGCGGTGCCGGTTCGGCGACCGAGCCGAGCGCGATATCCCGGGCCGCCTCGAAGCCGAGAACCACGTTCCGCCCCTCGCCGTCGTCGTTGGGGTCGGCGAAGACGTTCAGGTCCTCCGCGGTCGTCCCCGTCGTGCCGCTGGTCTCCCGGAGGCCCCACGCGCCGTTGTCCTGGACGAGGACCTTCGTCAGGTTCGTGTCGGTGGCGTCCCGCAGCAGGATGCCGTCGCCCGTCGTCCCCCCGTTCTCGACGGCGGAGGTGTTGAACAGCGTCGCGTTCGTGGCGCCGTCGACGAGGATCCCCTCATCAGCGTTGCTGAACGCCGTGACGCGCCGGAGCGTGGCGTTTGCGCCGCGGAGTTTGATACCGACGCCGAAGTCCCGGACGGTGAGGTTCCGGACGGTGACGCCGGTCCGGTCGTCGGCGGGCCGGACGTCGATACCGGAGATGTCGGCGCTGTCCTGTCCGGTGATCGTGCGGGGCTGCTCGCCGCCATGGCCGAAGCCGACGACGGTGACGTTGTTCGCGCTGACCGCGAGACATCGCGACCCGGTGCCCTGGAGGTCCGTATCGACCCGGTAGGTCGCCCCGTCCTCGGTGAGGGGCGACCCGCCGCGGCAGGCCGTGATGGCGTTCTCCAGGTCCGCCGCCGGCGCGTACACGCCGCTCGGCGCGGAGATGTTGAGCGAGACCTCGTCGGCGTCCCGGTCCAGCGAGCCACCGATGGCCGACCAGCTCCCGTCGTGGGCGTGGAGGCGAACCGTCGGCTCCTCCAGCGGCGGGTTCTCGAGGTCGGTGGACGCGTAGCCGACGGTCAGGTCGAGGAAGCCGCTCCCCCCGCCCAGGTTCCCGGTCAGGTCGGTGGAGAGCGACGTACTCTCGGTCGTCGTGGCGTTGAGGTACGGACCGAAGGTCCGGTTCCCGGGGCGGGCGGGTTCGGGGCGCGCGACCGTCTCGAACTCGACATCGCTGGCGGTGAACGATATCGTCCCGCGGGCGAGCGTGAGGCGGTCGACGCTGGTCCGGCCGTTGCCCACCGCGCGGTAGGTCACCGCGTTGTCGAGCGCGGTGAGGTCCTCCATGGTGTTGTCGTCCGAGCCGATGACAAGGAGCCCCACCCCGGAGTTGTTCGCGACGGTCCCCTCGTCGAACACGCTCCCGGACGTGTTCGCGAAGACGACGCCCCGGTCGTTCCGGGACGCGTCCGTCTCGTTGACCGTCACGCCGGTCGCGTCGGTCAGGTTGACCCCGGCCGCGTTCCCGGTGGCGACGAGCCCGGAGACGGAGGTGTTCGACCCCGAGAGTCGCGCACCGGCATCCACGTTGTTCCGTGCTTCGAGCGTCGTCTCGCCGGCCAGCAGCCGGCGGGCGTCGCGCGACCCCTCGACCGCCGGGAACCGGAAGCCGTCCTCGCCGTTCCCGCTGGCGGTCGCGCCCAGCACGCGAACGCCGGGCGCGCGCACGACGAGCCCATGCCGGGCGTTCGCCGAGGCGTTGATATCGCGGAGGGTGGCGTTCGGCGCGGTCGACGCGATGAGGATGCCGTCGAAGCGGTTGTTCGAGGCGTTCACGCCCGTGAGGGTTGCATTCGGAACCTCACGGACGAGGACGCCACGCGCGCCGTTCTCCGTGAACGCGCCGCCGGTCACGGTGAGGGCCATCGGGTCGAACGAGGCCTTCAGCCCCGTCACGTCGTTCAGTTCGGCGTCGGTCGCTTCGACGACAGCGGCCCCGCCGAGCACCTCCAGCCCGACCTCGTTCTCGGTCAGCGTGCTCTTCCGGACGGTGACGTTCGCGAACACCGTCCGGATGCCGGCCCGCGAGTTGTTGTGGCTGGTGATATCGACGAGTTCGATCCCGACCACGTCGGACGTGTCCTGCGAGCCGGTCACGAGGACACCGTCCCGGGTTCCGTTCGCGGCCAGGTCACGGACCGTGACGTTGCTGGTCCCGTCCGAGCCCGCACGGATCTCGACCCCCGTCCCGTCCGCGTCGCTCGTCACCTCGTAGCCGGCACCGTCGAGGCTCACGTCGCTGGCGGTGATCTCGATACAGGTCCCGCTGTCGGCCGCGAGGTCGGCGTCGAGCCGGTAGTCACCCGCAGTGTCGATGGTCCGACACTCCGAGACGGTGGTCGGACCGCCGCTGTCGGTGCCGGTGTTCCCACCGGAGCCGGTGTTCCCGCCGTCGTTGGCGACGCTCGTGACGGTGCCACTCAGTGCAGCTACCGGTGCGAACGCCGCGACCAGCAGACAGCCGCTCAGTGCCAGCGCGAGGAGGGCGACCCGGGTCCGCCTCCCCCCGCGCAGCGTGGACCGGGTTCTCATTGTGCAAATGAGTCTGATACAACCGTATCAACCTTCCGGGTACGACAACCGCCAAAGCGCCGGTTGAACGGTCGTTCACCGGTTCTGCCCGGGGAAGGTACCCCTCGGAACGAAGGGTCGTCGGGAGAACCGTCGTCGTCTCTCGCTCCGGGCGCGGGGACGCCGGCTGGCCCCCCGCCATCGGGCCGTTTTTGGTCCCGCCCGACACACTCCGCGCCATGGACCACGACCGCGACTACGACTACGCCGATCTCGGGCTCGTCGCGGGGCTGGAGATCCACCAGCAACTCGACACCGCGACGAAGCTGTTCTGCTCGTGCCCGACGGCGCGGCGCGAGCCCGAGGAGTCCACCCGCCGGTTCACCCGCTACCTCCACCCGACGCGCTCGGAGCTGGGGGAGATCGACGACGCCGCACTCGAGGAATCGCGGGTCGACCGCGAGTTCGAGTACCTCGCGTTCGATTCGACCTGCCTCGTCGAGGAGGACGACGAGCCACCCGCCCGGCTGGACGAGGAGGCCCTGGAGGTCACCCTCGAGATCGCCGCACTGCTGGACATGGATGTCGTCGACGCGGTGCAGGTGATGCGGAAGATCGTCGTCGACGGCTCGAACACGACGGGCTTCCAGCGCTCCTCGCTGGTCGCGACCGACGGCGAGATATCGACGAGCGAGGGTCCCGTCGGTATCACCGACATGCTGCTGGAGGAGGAGTCCGCACAGCGCGTCGAGGAGACGGACACGGGCGTCCGCTTCGGCCTCGACCGGCTGGGCATCCCGCTCGTCGAGATCGGGACCGGGCCCGACATCCGCTCGCCGGAGCAGGCCCGCGAGGCCGCCGAGCGCATCGGGATGCTCCTGCGCTCGACGGGCAAGGTCAAGCGCGGGCTGGGGACCATCCGGCAGGACGTGAACGTCTCCATCGCCGAGGGCGCCCGTATCGAGCTGAAGGGCGTCCAGTCGCTCGACGACATCGACGACATCGTTCGCCTCGAAGCCCACCGGCAGGTCCGGCTGCTCGAACTCCGCGACGAACTACAGGAGCGCGATGCCAGCGTCGGCGACACGCAGGACGTGACCGACGTGTTCGCGGACACTGACTCGGGGGTCATCGCGGGGGCGTCGGCCGTGCTGGCCGTCCCCCTCTACGGATTCGACGGCATCGTCGGCGCGGAGATACAACCCGACCGCCGGCTCGGGACCGAGCTCTCCGACCACGCGAAGCGCCACGGGGCCGGTGGCATCTTCCACACCGACGAGCTGCCGGCGTACGGCGTCACCGAGGCGGAGGTCGCCGACCTGCGCGACGCCGTGGGCGCCGGCGACGAGGACGCGGTCGCCATCGTCGCGGCCGACCGCGACGTGGCCGAGCAGTCCATCGAGGCCGTCGCCGACCGCGCCGAGACCGCGCTGGAGGGCGTCCCGGAGGAGACCCGCGACGCCAACGAGGGCGGCACCTCGCGCTACCTCCGACCCCTGCCGGGCGCCGCCCGGATGTACCCGGAGACGGACGTGCCGCCCGTCGAGCCCGACCCGAGCGAGGTGGAGCCGCCCGAACTGCTCACGGAGAAGGTCGAGCGGTACCAGGAGGAGTACGGGCTCGGTGCGGGGCTGGCCGAGCAGGTGGCCTACGGCCGCCGGATGCCCGCCTTCGAGGAGGCCGTCGACCGCGGCGTCGACCCGACGACGGCCGCGACGACGCTGGAGTCGACCGTGACGGAGATTCGTCGGCGTGACGCCCCCGTGGAGAACCTGACCGACGAACATCTGCTCGGCGTGCTCGCGCTGGTCGAGGCCGGTGACCTCGCCAAGGAGGGCATCGGCGAGGTGCTGACGGTGCTGGCCGAACAGCCCAACCTCTCGGCCGAGGCAGCGGTCGAGGAGGCCGGGCTGTCGGGCGTGGACGAGGAGGAGGTTCGGGAGGCCGTCGTCGAGGTCGTCGAGCGCAACACCGGACAGATCGAGGAGCAGGGCATGGGCGCCTTCTCCGCCCTGATGGGCGAGGCGATGGGCGCGCTGCGCGGGAAGGCCGACGGCGAGGTCGTGAGCGACGTGCTGCGCGAGGAGATCCAGAAACGGGCGTAGGGAACTTCCGAACCCACTTTGGAGAACAACTCTGAATCATGACCTTTTTGCAGATATTTTATACCTATACAGAATATTTCTGAATTATTCGGCTTTTTATCTCTGATTGAGACGTTGCCGGACTCCCCGGACGCTCTTCTCACAGAGCCACGGCGACGACGGAGTTGAAAGCCCCCGCCCGCTCTCGCTTCGATGGAGACCGCCACCACAACCTGTTGAAAGCCCCCGCCCGCTCTCGCTTCGATGGAGACCGCCACCATAACCTCTTGAAAGCCCCCGCCCGCTCGACCGGCCGGGAGTCGCTGCGCTCCTCGCGCTCGCTCCGTTCGCGCTGCGGTGCTTGCTTCCTCCGGGCTGGGTCGAGCGGGCGGCCCCTTTCAGTCCCGTCCTGTTGCTGGTTGGGCCGAGCGTCTGCGCGTGGTGGTTCCACCGGAGCGCTAGTGTCCCCACACCTCCCCGCGCTCGCACCGCGCGTGTTCCGGCACGCTCACTCGCGCTCGCGGCCTCCACGGCAGTGGCGCGAGCGCGCTTCCTGATTCCGGAACCGGCCGGCCGATCCACCGCTCTCCGGCCGGGAGCACGTGCCGAGCGGCTTGCCCGCGAGTGCCGCGCGACCCGGGGAAGGGCAGGGCCGCCGCCCCCGTGACACAATCCATGTCCCTGGCGGACTCGAAGGGCGAGCGCTCTCGACCCATCCCGGACGAAGCAAGCACCGCAGGGAGCGAACGCAGTGAGCGACCGAGAAGCGCAGCGAGTCCCGGAGTTCTCGCGAGCGAAGCGAGCGAGAAGCCGTCAGAGCTTGCTCTGACGGAAGGTCGAGAACGCGAGGGCTTCGTCTAGGTGTCGGTCGTCGCCGTGGTTGCCGTCACCGTGAGGGAACGCGAGAGCCTCGAAGCAAGTCCACTCACAGCAACAACCCCACCCGCGCTACATCGAGAACGAGGTCCCGCACTCGTTGCAGGTGAACGCGAAGCGGCCCTCCTCGTTGATGGTGGTCGCGTGCGGTGTCTCCTCGCCGCACTCGCGGCAGTCGACGACCGATTCGAGTTCGTCCCAGTCGTGCTGTGCGCCGGGGGCGCCGAGCGCCCAGCCCGAGACCGTCTCGTCGCCGTGGTTCCAGCCGGTCTGGTACTCACCGGGCGCGAACCGGATGAGTTCGCCCCCCTCGACCAGCACCGTCTCGCGCTCCGAGATGTCTCGCGGGTCGCTCCGCTCCCCGCTCGACCGTTCGGCGTCGCGTTGCGACGCCAGGACCTCGAACTCGACGCTCCCCTCCATCACGTAGAAGACCTCCTCCTGGTCGTGGTGGGTGTGGAGCCCGCCGGAGAACGACTCCTCGGGCTGGAGTTCGAAGTAGTTCATCGCGAAATGCTCGGTCCCGAGCGCCGAGGAGACCGGCTTCCGGAGGCTGTGGACGCCGAGCGGACTGTTCTGGGTCTCGACATCGTCGATGGCGACCTTCTCCATACCCGGGCAGGGAGTGGACGCCGTATAAACGGGCGGGGTCGAACGAGGGCGAACGGCCACGCACCACCACCGCCGGGGAGCGCTCCCGGCGTCGGAACCGTTAACCACCCCGCGCGAGTCCACACGGTGTACCGACCCCGAGAACCCGTCGGCCACTGGTGGTGAGATGCGCTACTTCGACCTCGTACTGACTCCGGGCGAGCAGGGTATCCATCCGGTAGACGGTCGGCTGGCCTCGGCGCCGGGGGTCACGCGCGAACTCCTCCACCACGTCGACGCGTACAGCGACGGCACGGGCGCGCTCCTCTACCGGCTGAAAGGGGACCCCGAGGCCGCGGTCGCGGCCATCCGGGGCGAGGGGCTGCTGGACTACGACGTGACCGACCCCGACGAGGAGGGCCGGTTCTACTGCTACATCCACCTCGCCCCGAGCGACCCCGACGGGACGCTGCTGGGCCTGCCGTACGACCACGCGCTCATCGTCGAGACGCCCATCCGGTTCCGCGGCGACGGCAGCCTCAGGGTCCGCATCGTCGGCCAGCACGCCACCCTCCGGAACGCGCTCACCGCCGTTCCCGACGACGTGCGCGTGACCGTCGAGGAGGTCGGGCGGTACACGCCCGGCCGCAAGGACGCCCGCTCGCTCCTGACCGACCGCCAGCGCGAGATCTTCGAGACCGCCGTCGACCGTGGCTACTACCGTATCCCACGGGGCATCACGCAGACGGAGCTGGCCGACGAACTCGGGCTCGCACCCTCCACCGTCGACGAACACCTGCGGAAGGCCGAGTCGACGATGCTGTCATCGATCCTCGAGGAGTACCACCAGCGCGGCGGGGAGTGACTCAGTCCCGCCGACGTGCGAACAGACCGAGTGCGAGCAGCCCGCCCAGCGCCGCGACCGCGCCGAACCCGGGTCCGCTCCCGGCCGTCGGTGTCACGCGCTCCTGGCTTCCACTCCGGGCACCACCGCCGGCCTGCTGCCCGGAGGCACCGCCACCCCCGCCGCTCTGTGCGGCCGTGGCCGTCGCAGTGTTCGCACCACCGCCAGCTGCGGTGGCCGTCGCGGTCTGCTCGGACGAGCCGCCCGACGACCCTCCGCCGCTCTGTTCGGGCGTCGCGGTCGGCGTGGCCGTCGCGGTCGGCGTGGCCGTTGCCGTGGCCGTCGCTGTCGCCGTCGCGGTCGTCTCGGAGGTCCCACCTGACGAGCCGCCACCCTCCGGGGTCGGCGTGGCGGTGGGTGTCGCGGTCGTCTCGGAGGTCCCACCCGACGAGCCGCCGTCGGTCGAGTCGTCCTCGCTGTACGGCTTCGGACCGAGCTGCTCCTCTGCTTCCGCCTCGGAGGAGCAGTCACAGACGTAGAAGTACTTCGAGTACAGCAGGACCTCCTGGAAGTTGCCCTGGTAGTTGGTGCCGTTCACGTAGCCCTTGAACTGGTACCAGCCGGGCTCGGAGGGCGTGACGACGCAGTTGGCGAGCTTCGCCACCGTCTCGTCGGTGTCGTTGAGGTAGGTCGGGGACCCGCCGAGGTCACCATCGTCGTAGATGTCCACCGCGATGATGCGACCGCTGACCGAGTACTGCTCCATGTGCCGGAGGAGCCCGGTGTCGGTCTTCGTCCCCGACGCATCGTTGTCACGGTCGATGCCGAACGCCTGCGCGTCGCTCGGGGCGCAGTCCTTGAACTGCGTCTCCTGGGTCGTGATCTTGTAGTAGTCTATCTGCTGGAGCCCCTCGCTCCCATCCCAGGGGCCCTTCCCGCGCGAGAGCATCGTGTAGGCCGTCGTGGTGTCGGGAGTGTGGTCGTCGGGCTGGACCTGGAAGTCTGCCCCGGCGGAGGGCTCGCGGTTCTTCGTATCCGGCTCGGGCGGGTTGCCCGGCGTAGCGAGACTACCGGCCGCAGGGAGGGCCACGGCTGCAAGGGCCACCACCAGTGCCGTCACGAGGACGGCGGATGTGCGTGTCAGTTTCATGTTGGCTGTCGTATCGTCCACCGGGAGTCCACCCGTGTCCCCACCGAGCGACTCCCAGGCGTTCACTCTACACTCTGCCTACAGCACCATGAGACCGTTGCAGAACATAGACGGCGGCTTAATTACACCCAACCATTCAGAACCATCTCGTGCCATCCGATGGTCGTTCAGTCGCCGGCGGGGGCGGGCGTCGCCGCCCGGCGGCGCCGGTGCTGGCGGCCGATGATACCGGCGGCGACGAGGAGGCAGGCCGCGAGTCCAGCGAACGCGACCTCGTAGCCCGCCAGGGAGGCGGCGATGCCGACGTACGCCGGTCCGAGGCTCCCGACACCGAGGAACAGTGCCCGGGCCGCCCCGAGGTCCCCGCCCATGTTCTCGTCGGGCGCTGCCTCCAGCAGGATGGCGTCGACGATGGGGAACTGGGTCTTGTAGCCCAGCGCCAGCGCGACCACGCAGGCCGCGAGCGCCGCGACCGACGAGGCGAGGACCACGCCCGCCAGTGCCGCGGTCGCCAGCAGCAGCCCCGTGACGGAGACGGCACGGCGCGGGAACCGGTCGGAGAGCCACCCGGCCACCGGCTTCGTCCCGATTCCCGTGAGGAAGACGAGTGCGAACCCCGCCGACGCGAGCGCCTCGGGGACCCCCTTCGCGGCGTTGAGGTAGGTCGGCAGGAAGTTGATCCAGCCGCCGACCATGAAGTAGAACAGCGCGTACGCGGCCAGCACCTCGCGCTGTTCGCGGGTGGTCGCCAGCCGCCGGACGGTCGCGCGCAGTTCCAGCGACGCCGGTCCCGTCCGGTACGGTTCGCGGTTCAACCACACGTACAGTAGCGTGGCGAGCGCCAGCAGGCCCGCGATGGGGAGGAAGGGGGACCGCCAGTCGGCCGCCTCCAGCGCGGCGTGGAGGTCGGCCGGGAGCCCCACGACCGGGAGCGTCGTCGCCAGGACGAGCGCCGCGACGCCGGCCGCGACCAGTCCGCCGAGGTCGGTCCCGGCGGTGTAGATGCCGAGCGCACGACCGCGCCGCTCGACGAACAGGTCCGACAGCAGCGCGCGCGATGGGGTGACGTAGATACCCTTCCCGACCCCCAGCAGCACCGCTCCGGCGACGAACGCGAGGTAGTTCGGCGCCGCGCCGATGGCGAGGAAGGCCACCGCGAGGACGCCGAGGCCGGGAAGGATGAGCGTCGCGCGCGACCACTCGTCGGAGAGCCGCCCGCTCGGGTACTGGGTGACGGCGTACACTGCCTGGAACGCCGTCAGGGCGAGGCCGGCAGTGGCGGCGGTCAGCGAGAGGTCGTCGATGATAGCCGGCAGCAGCGGGCTCAGGATGAACCGGCCACCCTGCAGGACGGCCCACCCGAGCAGGAGGACGGCCAGCATCCGCCTGCCGTAGCCGGCCCGCTCGTCTGCAGCAGTCACTACCGGAGCGAGGAACAGGGGCCACTTGTGCGGCCCGGTCCGCCACCGAGGGTGGCGACGGTGCAGGCCAGGGCTATCGGGGGCTCAGACCGCGCTGCCGCCCGTCGGCGGCTCGTGGTCGTCCTCCTCGTCCTCCCCGAGCGTCTTCTCGGTCATCCACCAGCCGGCCGCCCCGACCGCGAAGATGGCCAGAACGGTGATGCCGATGAGTGCGTAGGCTACCGTGGCGCTCATATCTGAGGGTTCTCGTCCTGATTGAAGAAGGTGTCTACTCCGGGTTCCGTCACGTGCCGTCGTCGCACGGAAGGTGGCCAGGCGAGGCCGGGCAGGGCGACGGGAACCGCCCCGGACTCGCGGCTGCTCCGGCCTCACGTCGCGCCGCGGAGGAACGCGACCACGGCGTCGGGGGCGGCGTCCAGTCCGCCGGCCTGCGCGACCGTCGGCGAGCCGCCGCCACCGCCGCCGAACCGGTCGGTCACGTCGTCGACCACCTCGCCCGCGTCCACGGCGCCGTCCGTGGCGACCGCGAGCGAGGCGTCGTCGGTGACGAGCGCGACGACGGCCGCGGCGTCGCCGGCCAGTGCACCTGCCCGGTCGGCCAGCGCGTTCGCGTCGACACCCTCGATGGTGCCGACCAGCCAGCGCCGGCCGTCGCGTTCGACCACGTCCTCGCGGAGCGCGGCCACCCGCGCGTCGACGTACCGCTCGCGCAGGGCCGACAGCTCGGATTCGAGGTCGGCCCGCCCGTCCTGCAGCCGGGTCACGGCCTCGGGGAGGTCCGAGACGGCGCTGCCGAGCGACCGTGCCGCGGCCAGCGCCGCCCGATGGTCGCCGGCCCGGCGGTCGATAGCCCGCGGGCCGACGGCGAACTCGACGCGGGTGAGTCCCTCGCCAGGGTTCGATCGTTCCAGCACCGTCACCGGACCGATATCGCGGGTGTTGGCCACGTGGGTTCCGCCGCACGCGGCGATGTCCCAGCCGTCGACCTCGACGAGGCGCACGGTGTCGCCCGTGATGCCCTCCTCGGTCTTCGTGTTGAACGCCACGTCCTCGCGGTCGAGCGCCTCGTCGGCAGGGACGCGCTCCCACGAGACGCCGCGGGAGTCCCAGACGGCACGGTTCGTCAGGCGCTCCAGTTCGACGAGAGCGTCGTCGTCGATGTCGGTCGGCGTCCGGAGGTCGACGCGGACCTTGCCGCCACTGACCGTCTCCCCGTCCACGTCGGGGGCGGTGATGCCGAACCCGCCGTAGCCGAGGTCCTCGAACAGCCGCCGTCCCGCACCGTACAGCACGTGGCTCGCCGTGTGCGCCCGCCGGCAGTAGGTGCGGAACGCGGAATCGACGGTACAGGCGACGGAGTCGCCCTCGCCGGCGGGGAGTGGTTCGGCCAGCCGGTGGACCACCCGCCCGTCGACGGACTGCACGTCGGTCACGGCCACGTCCGCGATGGTGCCACGGTCGGCCGGCTGACCGCCACCCTCCGGGTAGAAGTACGTCTCCGAGAGGACGACCGTGGGCCGCTCGGACTCGTCGTACGCTGTGACCGATGCGTCGAACGACGTGACATCCGGGGCATCGGGCGCGAGCGAGTTGGCTGCCATGTCCGGGCCCACGCGGCCGACCGGCTAACCGCTGGCGATGCCCGGGCGGCGTCGCCGGGGCAGCGGAGGACTGTTCAGGCCGGCGACACCGTTCCCGACCGGAGGCAGAACGTGAGACAAGCGCGTATCCACAGCGTCGACGCGTTCGACGGAACGCCACGTATCGTCCACATCAGCGACGTCCACGGCTACCTCGACGAGGCACGGAGTGCCCTGCTCGCCGTCGGCGAGACCGACCGGTTCGACCCCGTCGTCATCGCCGACGACGAGGGACGGCTCCACTGGGCGGGCAACGACCACGTGCTCGTCGTCAACGGCGACCTCATCGACCGCGGCCCCGAGAACGAGGCGTGTCTGGACCTCGTGTGGCGGCTCGTTGAGGAGGCCCCACCCGGGCGGGTGCGGTACCACATCGGCAACCACGAGCAGGCCATCCTCCTCCCCGGGCAGGTCCGATGGCCGAGCGCGTTCTCGACGGACCTGGACCGGGACGGCCGGCGCGCGTTCCTCGACCGGATCGGCGACGGCGACGTGACCGCCGCGTTCGAGGGGTACGCGTACACGTACTCCCACGCGGGTAGCAACGAACCGTTCGACGCCGCCACGCTCAACGACGAACTGCGCGCCGCGGCGAGCGAACTCCGGTCGGCGCTGGGGACCGACGACGAGCCGGCGGTACAGGAGCGCGTCGAGGCGGAGCACGACCGGCTGTTCGGCCTCGGCGAGTCGGGCGCCCGCAGCCCCGGTGCCGGCTGTTGCTGGCTGGACTTCACGCATCTCGATCCGTCGGCCCCGCCGCAGGTCGTCGGCCACTCGATGCAGACCGAACCGGTCCGCGACGGGAACGTCGTCTGTGGGAACATCATCCGTCGGAACGAATCCCGCTCCCGGGGCGAGGGCGTACTGGTAGAGACACCGGAGACGCTGTACGGAGTGGTTCGAGGACTGAACGGGGAGGTCGAGACGGTCGAAGTATGAGACGCGGAAGCCGTCGACCATCGGTGCCGATCCGGATATCCGCAGATGAATGGTGGACGGATGACTGGGTTACGCCATCCTACCTGCCAGAGCGGCCCGGGCTGTAACACCCTGGTAGCGCACTGGATCAGGATTCCATCTACCGAGTGACCCTCGGGCTATTTAGGGCTTCTCGCATCGGGCCACGGTCGGCCGAGCGTGCTGACTGGTGAGGACGGATCGGTCGGCACTCGATGACCGCCACGCGATGACAGGAACAGCGACGCTCGCGCCCTATTCGTAGTAGCTCAGTCGCTCGATGACATCGGCAAACGCCACGGTCTGCTGGACATCCGTGATCTCGATCCTGACACGCTCGCCCTGTTCGGTGTCGGGAACGATGACCACGAACCCGCGTTCGACCCTGGTGATTCCGTCCCCCTGGTCACCGATATCTTCGATATCGACGGTCAGCGTCTCGCCCTCCTCGACTGGGGGTTCGGGGTGGTCGCGTTCTTCGGGGTGGTCACGGGCTGGTTCGGTGGGCGCTCGCCCATCCTCCGTGTCGGAGGCGGCGTCGAGAAGGGCCACGCGATACGTCCCACCCTCCGACAGCCCGCCGAGCTGTACCTCCTGTTCGGGAATCTCGAGCCGATACGTCCCGTCCGCTTCAGTCACCTGCGCCGAGAACAGACATCGTAGTTGGTCCGGGATCTCCATCTGAACAGTCTACCCGATATTCCGACGCTACCCATTTGGTTCTGCTGTTCAGCGGGACCTCGGTTCGGCTGTCGTCTCCTTGCTCCCCCTGGTCGTCCAGAGCGGGACTCGAAGACATCTGGTGGGGGAAGGTCCCCGTAGACGGATCGAGTCCCCTGCACGGCGTGACGGTTGGGCCGGGCGGCCCTGGTGGCAAGACAGGTCTTCATACCCCCTTAGATGACCTGCCGAAGATTGAGCCGTGTGGCGACCGTACACTCCTCCAGAACTAGCGATGCCACTCCAGTACGCGGTCAAAGGAGGGTTCTCTGCCTTTGAGTCGGGGCTGGCGGTCACCTCGCGGGGACTCGCCCTCGGCGTGACGGGGATGGAGACGACGATACAGGGGTACGAGGCCTCGAAGCGGAGCATCGACATGTTCGTCGAGGACCCGTTGCTCCTCACCGAGTGGCCGCGTGCGACCGAGGTCGCGCTGACCACCGCACCGGTCGTGACGGGGCTCGCCCGGGACCAGCGACGGGAGACATCGAGCGAGCAGCGGGAGCGCCGCGGTGAACAGCTCCGGGACGCGTTCACCGACCTCGGCCCGGCGTTCGTGAAGCTGGGCCAGACGCTGTCGGTCCGACCCGACCTCGTCCCGGAGGAGTACATCGATGCCCTCGAGGACCTGCAGGACCGCGTGCCGCCGGCCCCCTGGCGCCGCGTCGAGCGCGTCATCGAGGCGGAGCTCGGCCCCATCGACGAGGCATTCGACGAGTTCGAGCGGGAGCCGCTGGCGGGCGCGAGCCTCGGGCAGGTGTACCGTGCCGAACTCGACGGCGAGACGGTCGCGGTGAAGGTCCGGCGCCCGGACATCGAGAAGCGCGTCCAGCGGGACCTGCGACTCGTCGAGTCCGCCGTGCCGGTCGCCTCGGCGTTCCTCGACGACGGCCGGGCGTTCACCCTCGAGACCATCGTCGACCAGTTCGCCGACACGCTCCGGGAGGAACTGGATTACGAACGTGAGGCCGCGATCATGGAGCGCGTCCGCGAGAACTTCGCGGACGACGAGCGCGTGAAGATCCCCGCCGTCGTCGACTCGCACACCACCGAGCGCGTGCTGACGATGGAGTACGTCGACGGGACGAAGGTGTCCGAACACGAGGCGCTCGATTCGATGGCCATCGACCGCGCCGGCCTCGCGAACACGCTGCGGGAGCTCTACCTGCAGATGACGCTCGTCGACGGTGTCTTCCATGCCGACCCGCACCCCGGGAACGTCGCGGTCCAGCCCGACGGCACCATCGTCCTCTACGATTTCGGGATGGCCGGCGTCCTCGACCCCGAACTGCGGTCCGGCATCGTCGACTTCTTCGTGGCCATCAATCGAGGGGATGTCGACGCCATCCTCGAGTCACTCATCGGACTGGGGACGCTCGACCCGGCTGCCGCCGAGACCGGCGACGACGCCCTCGGCGAGGTCGTCGAACGGTTCGTCCACCGCCTGCACGCCGGCGAGTTCGACGCCCAGGAGTTCGAGTCGCTCGTCGACGAGCTCGAGGAGGCGTTCTACGAGCTGCCGTTCAGGCTCCCGCCCGACCTCGTGCTCGTGTTGCGCGTGATGGCGATCACCGACGGCGTCGCGAACACGCTCGACCCCGAGCACGACTTCTTCGCCGTCATCGACGACGTGCTGGCCGACCACGGCTTCCTCGACGAGGACGCCACCGAATCGACAATGGAGGCCTGAGAGGTCACCACCGGCGAATTCCGCCGGCCGGAAGAACAATGCAAACGCCCTCGACGGTCTGTTCGTATTCCTCGCGCGCCGCAGGTAAGCGAGAGCCGGTGGAGAGGATTGTGAACCACGGTCGTTCCGCGACGCTTCACTCTCTGGTTCGAATCCCTCGACGGCTTTCGCTGCTCACGTTCGTTCGCAGCAGGAAGCCGGTGGAGGGATTTGAACCCCCGGCCTATTCCTTACGAAGGAATCGCTCTGCCAGTCTGAGCTACACCGGCGCTACACGGTGGAAGCCGGGTGCGGAGTATAAGGATTCCGAAGCCGTGCGACGGTATCAGGGTCAGCGCGAGAGCCGCACGTCCAGACAGACGTTCAGTTCGTGGGGAGCGTACGACCGGACCTCGTGGCGCGTCTCGACGGTCACGTCGTACGCGTCCCCGGCAGCCGCCCGAATCGCCCGCTCACCGGGGCCGAACGGGTCGTCCTCGTGCTGGATGTCGTAGTAGTGGAGGACACACTCGTCGCCCGCAATCCGCACGGCCGTGTCGAGGAACGCGTCGGCGGAGTGGGGGAGGTTCATCACGACGCGCGAGGCCCGGCCGTCGTATCCCTCGCGGTCGACCACGTCCCGGACATCGCCCTCGTGGGCGGTGACGCGGTCGGCGACGCCGTTGCGGCGGGCGTTCTCGCGGAGGTAGCGGATGGCGGCCGGGTTGAGGTCGACGCCGACGCAGCGTGCCCCGCGTTTCGCCGCCGGAATCACGAACGGGCCGACGCCGGCGAACATGTCGAAGACGTGGTCGTCGGCGTCGACCTGCTGGACGACGCGGTGGCGCTCGGTCGCGAGCCGCGGCGAGAAGTACACCTCCGCGATGTCGACGAGGAACTCGCAGCCGTACTCCCGGTGGACGGCCTCGGTGCCGTCGCCGGCGAGCACGTCCCAGTCGCGGACGCGCGTCTCGCCTTTCACCTTCGAGGCACGGTTGACGACCGTCTTCGCCGGGAGCGCCGAGTCCATCACCGCATCGGCCGCCGCCTGCGCGCGCTCGGGGTCGTCCTCGTCGAGGATGACGACCTTCCCGAGGCGCTCGTAGGTGGGTGCCCAGCCGAGGATGTCCTCCGGAAGCGTCTGCCCCTCCCGGACGGGGACCTCCCGCGTGACCACGTCGACCTCGTCGGGGACGGCCGTCGGGTCGGTGACGGGGATGAAGAGATTCCCGTCGGCGACGGTGATCTCGTGGTCGCCGTCGATGATATCGCGCTCGGCGAGGGCCGCGCGGGTCGCCTCGCCCTCCTCGCGGGGGACACGGACGCAGGGCGTGGGCTCCGTCCGGCGGTCGCGGTCGTCGGTCACGGCCACTGCTCGTCGATGGGGCAGCCTAAGGCTGCCGTTCCGCTCCGGCCAGGTCGAGGCGGAAGGCGACGAGCCGCCACGGCACCAGCAGGACCATCCCGACGACCAGCGAGACGAGGATGAACGCGGGGTCGGCGGTTCCCGGGAGGAACGAGGTGTCCCGTAGCAGCTGGCCGATGGCGACCGCGCCGGTCCACGCTCCGGCGGTGCGGACGGCGGCGTCCTGCAGCGACTCGCGCCACGGCGGCCCGTACAGCCCCAGCACGACCGTCGAGACGACCCAGCCGAGCAGGAACGGCGCAGCAGCGGTCGGGGCACGCGGGATGGCAGCGGTCCCGCCGTGCTGGAGTTCACCCAGCACGAAGAACGCCATGATGAGGACCAGGTCGACCAGCGCGAGGCCGACGGTCGAGGCCGAGCGGTCGAACCGCGACGAGAGGGCTTCGGCAGTGCTCATACCACCCGCTTTGGCGTCCGACGACTTGTGCGCCTCGCTCCCGGCGAGCGTACCGCCAGAAATCTGTTCGGATAACCGCCACGTTACCCATTAAATTCCGAAATATCACAACTATCACTCGCACAGCTCCGAAGCCATCGTCGCTCACCCGGGCATCGGGCGCCGTCGTTTTGATGCCCCCGGGTCGAGTCACGCCATGGACGAGCCGGCAGTCGACTACGCGATGCTCGGGTGGCCCGCGGACAGCCCGACGCTGCGGCTCGACTACCGGCGGTTCGCCTACGCCGGGAAGTTCGTGATGTCCTCGACGGGGAAGGCAGTCGCGTACGCGCCCGGACGCGGGGACCCGGACGACCCCGAGGCGGTCCTCGCCGCAGCGGCGTTCGACCCGGACCGCACCGACCCGGACACGCTGAAGCTCCGCTACCTGACGGTACGGCAGGACGCCCGCAGCGGCGGCCTGGGCGCCCGGCTCTCTGCGTTCGTCGTGGCGCGGGCGGCCGGACGGGGCTTCGACCGGGTCGCCATCGGCGTCAACAACGCGTTCTCCTACGAGGCGCTGTACAAGGCCGGGTTCGCGTGGACCGGCGAGACGAGCGGCCTCGCGGAACTGGTCCTCGCGCGGCCCGCCGACCGGCCCGCCGACCGGCCCGCCGACGCCGATGGGGAGCGTTACCGTGAGGGCCTGGACCGGTTCCGCGGGCGCGAAGGGCTCGACGACGCCGAGCGGGCGTTCCTCGACGACCGCCGGGATGCCGACCCACCCGCGCTCGTCTCCGGACCGGGGACGTGACGAACCGGGCCGTCGTCAGGTCCCCGTCGTCTCGGCCGCCATCGACCATTCCAGGTGCTGGTTGGTCGACGCCGGCCACCGGATCTCGCAGGTGGCCAGGAGTCCGACGGTACCGTCGTGGCTCCCGCGCCACAGCGGCGCGTAACCGCCGGCATCCCCAACCTGCGTCCGGTCCGGGTCGTGTTCGACGCGACCGGCCGGCAGCGGCATCGAGGCGGAGAGTCCCTCGACATCCTTCCGGGCGGTCCCGACGGTGTAGGCGTCCACCTGACCGCTCCGCCGGTCGCCGCCGGGGTCGTAGATGCCCATCTCGGCTCCGTCTCCGGGGAGGTCGACGTGTGTCTCGATGCGTTCGACCGTCGCATCCTCGGCAGCGCTCGGGTCGATGGCGCTCCAGAGCCAGAGCGCGGCCGATGGGGTCCCGTCCGGGGCTGTCGGGAGCCGATGGAGGATGAGCGCGTGGTTCGAGACGACCCCGCTCCCGTGCTCCAGGGGCTGCGTCCAGAGGCCGCCGATGGGAAGGTCGTGCTCCGGGTCGGGGCCCACCTCGCCGTAGACGCCCATCGTGCCGTACGTGCTGGCCATCGAGTCGATGTACGTCTCGACGGTCGCCGGGTCGCGGGCGTTCGAGCCGACGGAGTCCGCGTCGTACTGGAGCCGGCGCTCCCCGCTGGTCCGGTCCGGTTGTGCTCCCCCGAGTGCCGAACAGCCGGCGAGCATCCCGGCCCCACTGGCGGCAAGCGCGCCGAGGTACGTTCTGCGGTTCATACGACTCCCTGGTCCCCCCGACGCATACGTCTCCGGCAGACACAAACAGCGGCTTCACCCACCCTCCGGCCGCCGTCCGCCCACAACACCCAGCTACGCTCCGCCAGGCTTACCCTCGAACACCGCCGAGACGACGTATGCTCACCTTCGTCGGCCTCGGCCTCTGGGACGAGCGCTCGGTCACCGTCGAGGGGCGCGAGGCGCTCCGCGAGGCGGACCGGGTCTTCGCCGAGTTCTACACCAGCAAGCTGGCGGGTTCGACCATCGACGACCTCGAATCATCCCACGACATCGAGGTCGAGGTCCGCGACCGCGAGGGCGTCGAGCAGGACCCGGGCCCCATCCTCGACGCCGCCGAGACCGGCGACGCCGTCTTCTGCACCGCCGGGGACACCATGATCGCCACGACGCACGTGGACCTCCGCCTGCGCGCCCACGAGCGCGGCATCGAGACGCGCGTCATCCACGGGACCACGGCAGCAGCCGCGGCCGCCTCGCTGACGGGCCTCCAGAACTACCGCTTCGGCAAGGCGACCACGCTCCCGTTCCCGTACGCGCATGGCGGCGACGACGTCCCCGATTCGGTGCTCGACACCGTCGACGCCAACCGCGAGCGCGGGCTCCACACGCTCTGCTTCCTCGATATCAAGGTCGACCACGAACTCGCAGAGACCGACGAGTACATGGCCGCGAGCACCGCCGCCGGGTTGCTGACCGACGCAGGGCGTGGCGACGAGCTGGCCGCCCTGGTCGCGCGTGCCGGGAGTCCCGACCCCGTCGTCACTGCGGACCGACTCGCGGCGCTGGCCGAACGCGACTTCGGCGACCCGCTCCACCTGCTCGTGCTGCCGGGGGAGCTACACTACATCGAGCGGGACGCGCTGGTGGAGCTGGCGGACGCACCGGCGGACCTGGCGGACGAGCGGCTGGCGTAGGACGGGCTGGTCACTCGCCGCCGTCGGCCCGTACCGCAGCCGGGTCGGGGTCGGCCTCCTCGGCGCCGGGCACGTCCAGCGCCGCGCCGAGGTCGTACTCGCTGCCGGTCAGCACGAACAGCACGTCCTCGACGACGGTCAGCACCTCCGGTAGTTCGCGGACGACGAGGTAGGTGACGACCACGAGCGCCACCACCGACAGCGACTGCGCGAGCACGCGGTCGGCGAGGAAGTACGACACCATCCGCGGGTCCGTGGTCCCGAACAGGTCCATCACCTGCGGGACGAAGATCTGCATCCGCTGCTGGCCGAACACGAGGCCGATGAAGACGTTCCGGACGAGGTTGAGCGCGTAGATGACGGGAATCGAGACGGCGAACGCGCGGGCCTTCCGGCGGAGCGGCGCGCGCACCGCGACGATGAGACCCGCGAAGATGGCCATGCTCCCCAGCCCCGTGCACGCGAGCCGGATGGTGTACGTGATGGGGTACTGGCCGTCGTGGAGCCAGAAGAACGTGTTCCGGTAGTCGTAGTAGCCCCGGGCGTCGCTGAAGGCCCGGGCCCGGGCGGCCGACCAGTCGTACTGGGCGGCGATGCGCTCGGTCGCCTCGGACCAGGTGAGGACCGTCGGGTCCTGGCCGAGCAGCGCCATCAGGAACTCCGTCTGGGACGTGACCGTCTCGATAAGGGGGCGCCGCAGGACGGCGAGCGCCTCGAACGGCATGAACACGGCGCCCATCCCCGCGACGGCCCGGGAGAGGACGAACAGGGAGTCACGACCCCGGAAGAGCAGATAGCCGACGTAAGCCGAGAGTGGGACGGCGGCGAGACTCCCGACCCCCTCGATGAGCGACTTCTGCTCGAAGGCGAAGTGATGGACCAGCGTGAGCCAGAACAGACCGAACAGGAGCCACGCACCGGTGAGAACGTAGCGCGCGGGCTCGCGGGCCCGTAGCTCGAGGAGGCTCCCGCCGACGAACGCCGCCACGACGAACCACGCCAGCGGGTCGGACAGCGACCCCAGCGCGGCGAGCCCCGACAGGAGCGCCTCGGCCGGTCCACTCATCGCTCCACCGTTGGGAGATTCGGCCTATAGCTCTTGCCCGGGTGTACTCGGGGGGTACAAGACGAACCCGCGCGGGGCGACGGGCTGGAAGGGGCCATCAGTCGTCGTCCGAGTGGCCGACGGAATCCGAACCGGCCGCGTGACTCGCGTCGGTCGCGGTCGTCTCGGCTGCCCCGGCATCCGATGCTTCCAGCCCGAGTGCCTCGGCGATGTGGAACTCCCGGTAGGTGACGACGTACAGCGCGTCGTCCAGTACGCCGGCGAGTTCGGGCAGCGCCCGCACGACCGGGTAGGTGATGAGGACGAGCGCGACGACGGAGGCGGACTGCGCGATGACCTTGTCCGCGAGGTAGAACGAGACCAGCCCCGACTCCTCGGGCGGGATGCCGAACAGCATCGACACCTGCGGGACCGCGACCTGGAACCACTGCTTGCCGAACGCGACCGCGATGAACGCATTCCGGACGAGGTTGAGGACCCAGATGACCGGGACGCTCACGGCGAACGCGGCCAGTTTCCGGCGGAGCGGCGCCCGTACCGCGGCGATGAGGCCCGCGAAGATGGCCATGCTCCCCAGCCCCGTGCAGGCGAGGATGATGAACGTCTCGTACTGGTGGCCGCCCGTAGTGAAGATGAAGGTGTTCCGGAGGCCAGCCTCGTTGGTGGCGACGGTCGGGTCGTAGCCCGCGAACCGGATGAGCGCGTCCGTCTGGGCCGTGGTCGTCTCGATGAGGAGGCCGTAGAGCCACGGAATCGTCGTGGCGGGCAGGTAGATGAGGCCCATCACCGCGACACCACGCGTGAGGACGAGCAGCGACGCGCGACCCCGGTAGAGGAGGTACGCGGCCGACAGCGAGGCCGGCACGGCGAGCGCACTGAGGACGCCCTCGATGGCACTCTTCTCGACGAGCAGGAACTGCGGGATGAGCGCCAGCCAGAAGACGGCGAACAGCGTCCACGCGCCCGCGGCGGCGAGACTCGCCGTTCGGCGGTCACGCAACTCCGCAAGGGCCGCCACGACGAACGCGGCGATGGATATCCAGGCCAGCGCGTCGGTCAGTGCCTGCGACACACGCGACTGGTCGTCGTGCCGGGATATACGGCTTGTGGCTGGGAACGGACGGCGCGCACGACCCCGCCCTCACACGCCATTCCACCAGCGGAGTTCCGTCGCACGGTGTCGAGTGTTGTAGCCGTTCAGCCCCTCGCCGAGCACGCTACGGAGGTTCAGGTCGTCGTAGAGGGTCGTGTGGGTGTAATCGACGAACGTCATCGGGACGACGAGGTCGCCGTCGCGGCGTGTCACCGTCGCGAGCGCGGTGTAGACGTGCTTGTGCCGCTCGTCGAACACCTTGCAGGCGGCGACGGGGGGGTCCTGCCCGAGCGCCGGGGGCGCGTGGAACCCCTGCACCGACCGGAAGGTGAACTCGTAGCAGAACAGCCCGCTGGCCTCGCCACTGGCGAGCGCCTCGAACGACGTGGGCGACTCGAAGAACTGCCGCAGGTCGGCCGCGCCCATGATGACGTTGTCCTCGACGGACCCCGCGGCGTAGCGCGGCAGGTCGTAGTACGTGTGTTCGCGGAACGCTTCAGCCAGCGCGGGAGCGAACGCAATCGGGTCCACCGGGGACGTGCCGACGAACGCCGCGACGGGGTCGGGGTCCGTTTCACGGAGAATCGCCCGCATGAGCTCGGTCGTCGCCGGGCGTGGCGTCCCCGCAGTCACGGCCGCCTCGAACTCCGCGAAGGGAACCGGCTCGTACCGGACCGAACCGTCGCGGAACGCCAGGAGGTCCTCGACGGCTGCCTCGGTGCTTCCGGGGTCGACGCCGGCCGCGGCGGCGGCCGACCGCGCGTCCCCGGGTGAGGCCTCGGCGAGGCGGAACGAGCGCTGCTCCGAGCCACGGAGCGTCACCCGCTCGCCGCGCTCGGTCAACTCGATTCGCCCGCCGGGGACCGCGACCCGGCGGTTGTTCCAGGCGAACGGGGCCGGCGCGAGCGCCGCCATCGACTGCTCGGTGAGGTTCGTCCCCGTCAGTGGCCCGTACCCGATGACGACGTTGTCGACGGCCTTCGCCGCGCCGACGCCGACGGCGGCCGCACCGAGGCGCTTGAGCCACGTCCGGCGGCCGACGCCGTCACGGTCCGCAACCGGCGGGAGCCAGCGCTCGTCGGCCGTCCGCGTCCGGTGGAACCGGCGGAGCGCCTGCCGGCGGTTCATGTTCCGAGGGCCGGCCTTCGGCGGTAAGTATCTTCCTGGCCGGCGGCGACCCGGGCCGCCACGACCCGCCCGTTTTTGCGCCACCCGCCCCTCGACTCCACCATGAGCGACCTGCACGAACACGGGTTCAAGGAGGTTACCCGCGTCGCGGCCGCCCGGGAACGGCTCCGCGAGGCCGTGACACCCGTCGACCGGACGGACACGGTGCCCCTGTCGGCCGCCGAGGGGCGGGCGCTGGCCGAGCCGGTCGACGCCCGTCACGCGGTGCCGGACTACCACCGCGCCGCGATGGACGGGTTCGCGGTCCGTGCCGCGGACACGTTCGGCGCCAGCGACCGCGCACCGGAGGTCCTGCGCGAGGTGGGCGACGACGAGGACACCGACCCCGCGGACGCGGCCGTCGGCCCGGGCGAGGCCACCCGCGTCCACACCGGGAGCGCACTTCCGGAAGGCGCCGACGCCGTCGTGATGGTCGAGCACACCGACCGATTCGCCGGCGAAGTGGAGGTGTTCGACGCCGTCGCAGAGGGCGAGAACGTCGCGCCACCCGGCGAGGACGTCGAGGCCGGCCAGCGCCTCTACGAGGCCGGCCACCAGGTCCGGCCCTCCGACATGGGACTGCTCAAATCGTGCGGCGTGCGTCGGGTGCAGGTCCACGACCGTCCCACGGTCGGTGTGATTCCGACCGGCGAGGAGGTGGTCGAGCGCGACCCCGGCCCCGGCGAGGTGGTCGAGACGAACGGCCTCACCGTCTCGCGCTACGTCGAGCGCTGGGGTGGCGCCGCGACCTACCGCAACACCGTCACCGACGACCCCGAGGCCCTGCGTGCGGCCGTCGAGCGCGACCTGACGAAGGACCTCATCGTCACGACGGGGGGCTCCTCGGTCGGGGAGCGGGACCTCATTCCGGAGGTCGTGGACCGCCTCGGCGAGGTGCTGGTCCACGGCGTCGCGCTGAAACCCGGACACCCGTTCGGCTTCGGCGTCGTCCGGGACACGCCGGTGTTGATGCTACCGGGCTATCCGGTGGCGTGCATCGTCAACGCCGTCCAGTTCCTCCGGCCGGCCATCAAGTGGGCCGGCCACATGCCGCTCCGAGAGCATCCGACGCGGGAGGCGACCCTGACGCGGAAGATTCCCAGTGAGCCGGGGGTGAAGACGTTCGCGCGGGTGACGGTTGAGGAGGCGGATGGAGGGGAACTGGAAGCGACGCCGACGCGGGCCTCAGGCTCGGGCGTGCTGTCGTCCGTGGCGCTGGCGGATGGGTGGGTCGTGGTGCCCGAAGAGAAGGAAGGATACGCGGAGGATTCGGACATTTCTGTCGAAGATTGGGAATATTATTCGTAAGGACGATATTTTACACTAAAATTCAGATTATCGTGCAGACATAGCTCTCCTGGAGCGGGTCGAGGGGCCGACGGGGACAGTTACGAAGCCCTCGCGCTCTCTCACGGAAACAGGAACCACGACGACAGAACCACCTACGAAGCCCTCGCGCTCTCGTGACGCCGGGCCTCGCTGCGCTCCTCGGCCTCACTTCGTTCGGCCTGCGGTGCTTGCGTCGTCCGGGCGCCGCCGAGAGCGCTCGCCCTTCGAGTCCGCCAGGAGATTGAACGTGTCACAGGCGCGGTGCCCCTGCCCTTCCCCGGGTTCCCGCGGTTCCACCGCGGGGTACGGGGGACGGAGTCCCCCGACACGCGCGGCCTCGCGGGCGAGCCGCTCGGCACGCGCTCCCGGCCGGGGAACGGTTGGTCGGCTAGCCGGTTCCACCGACAGGAAGCGCGCGGGCGCCCTCACTGGCGGAGCCGGCGCGTCAGCGCCGTGCGGAGCCACATCCGGCGCCCGCGCGGGGAGGTGTGGGGCCAATAGCGGCCCGCTGGAACCACCACGCACGAACGCTTGGCTAGAGAACCGGCCCCTGGTGGAATCGAAGGGCGAGCGTTCTCGGCGAAGCACGGCGACGTAAGCACCGCAGGCCGAGTGAAACGAGGCCGAGGAGCGCAGCGAGCCGCGCGAGTCGAGAACGCGAGGGCTTCGTAGGTGTCTCCGCCGCCGTAGCAGTCGTTGGAGGGAGCGGGAGTTCCACAGAGCGGTCCTCTCCGTCAACACCGCTGAGATAAGAGCAACAGCCGGATGCCTACCCCTCTAGCCGCAGCCGCCGGACCACGAACTGCCGGTCCAGCGCCGCGAGGAACGGCCCCAGCCGTGGGCCCTGGCCCTCGTCGAGGAACAGGCGGTAGCCGGCGGTGAAGAAGTCGCCCACCTCGACATCGTTCCCGCGCGCGGTCTCGTAGACGGCCTCCTGGAGGGCCTCGCCGTCGGGTTGCTCTGCCTCGATGCGGTCGGCCAGTTCCGTGAGCGCGGCTTCCGTGTTCCCGTCGAAATCGACCTCGGGCAGGTCCTCGGCCAGCCGATAGTTGTACTCGTTGTCCGTCCGCACCGCCCAGTTGCGCGCGAGGGGAACACGGTCGAGCGCCGCCTCGACGGCCCACTCGGGCGCGTCGTCGGGGATGTGGCCCGACCGGCGGGCCATCGTCTCGCGCAACTCGGCATCGTCGGTCATCCCGAGCACCGCCGCGAAGGTGTAGGCGATGCGGACGCGCTCCGGGCGGACCTCGTCGACGACGAACGGGTAGACGCGTTCGGCGCGCTCCCGTTCGGTCTCGGGAGCCTCGACCTCCTCGAAGTAGACGCGCTCGAACCGGTCGAACTCGTCGACGAGCTGGTCCAGCGCGTGGACATCGAAGTCACGAGCCCGTTTGGGGTCCTTCGCGAAGAAGAAGTGGACGACCGCCCGCTCCAGCAGGTCCAGCACCTCGCCCGCGAGGACGACGTTGCCCGCCGAGGAGGAGAACGGCTCCCCGTTGAGCGTGAACCACTCGTACACCATCGGGACGGGCGGCTTGTCGCCGAAGACGGCGCGGGCGATGTGGTCACCGGAGGGCCACGACCCCTCGGCGTGGTCCTTGCCGAACGGCTCGAAGTCGACTCCGAGGACGCGCCACTGGGCGGGCCACTCGAAGCGCCACGGGAGCTTTCCCTCGCGGAAGGTGGCAGTGCCCTCGTGGCCACAGCCCTCGATAGTGTTGTCACCGGCCTCCATGTCCGTACAGCGGTAGTCGACCGTACCGGCGTCGAGGTCGATGCTCGTGACCGTCTCGGTCACCTTCCCGCACTCGGCACAGATGGGGTTGAACGGGACGTAGTCGGCGTCGACCTTGTTCTGGTAGTTGGCGAGCACCTCGCGGGCGCGGTCAGCGTTGGCGAGCACCTCGCGCGTGGCGTCCTCCAGGTCGCCGGCCTCGTACAGCGCCGTGTTCGAGACGATCTCGATGTCGACGCCCAGCCGCTCCGCGGAGCGCCGGATGAGCTCCGAGAAGTGGTCGCCGTAGGAGTCACAGCAGCCGAACGGGTCCGGGATAGCCGTGTACGGCTTGCCGAGGTTGCGACCCAGCGCGCCCGCATCCTCGACCTCGCCGAGGCCGACGACGTTGCCGTCGAGGTCCGCGAGCTTGCGGGGGACCTTCCGCAGCGGGTCGCGGTCGTCCGTGGTGAACACCTGCCGGACCTCGTAGCCGCGCTCGCGGAGCGTTTCGGCGACGAAGTACCCCCGCATCACCTCGTTCATGTTGCCGAGATGAGGTACGCCCGAGGGGGAGATGCCGCCCTTCACCACGATGGGCGCGTCGGAATCGCGCTCGCCGGCCTCGATTGCCGCCTCGACGCGGGCCTCGACGGCATCAGCCACCGCGTCCGCCCAGAAGGCGTGCTGGCGGTCGCTCTCCGCGAGGGTGTGTGGCGAGCGGGCCTCGAACGCTTCGGCGTCGAGCGGCACGTCGACGGTGTTCGAGGGGGCCGCATCGACGGGCGGGCCGGAGTCGTCGCTCACGGGTCCACCTCCCCGTCGGGGACGATCTCGGTGCCGTCGTAGTCGCCGTCGCGAACCGCGCGCCGGACGCGTTCGGGGTCCTCGCCGTCGAGGACGAGCGTTCGTGTCCCGGAGCGCTGGACGAGCTTCGCCGCGAGGAGGTCGATAGGGGCGTTCGAGCCGGCGGAGCCGAGCGAGCCGCCCGAGGCGACGAGTTCGACCAGCTCCGCCGCGGGAAGGCGGTCGTACCGCTCGGCGTCGGGGTCCTCGTTGGGGTCCGCGTCGAACACGCCGGGAACCGACGTGGCGTACACCAGCAGGTCCGCCTCGACGTACTCGGCCAGCGCCGCGGCGACGGCGTCGGTGGTCTGCCCGGGAACGACCCCACCCATCACGACGAGGCCGTCACGGCGTAGCGCCTCGGCGGCGCCGTCGTACTCCTCGGGGGGCTTGACGGGGCCCTCCATCGCGGCACCGAGCAGACGGGCGTTCAGGCGCGTGACGCCGATGCCGAGCTGGTCGAGTTCGATCTCGTTGCCGCCGAGCTGGCGGGCCGCATCGATGTACTCGCGCGCGACCCGCCCACCACCGACGACCGCGGCCACCTCGTGGTCCGCGGCGAGGTCCACGAGCACGTCGCCGTACGCGGCGACCCGGTCGGCGGCCAGGTCCGGCGCGAGGACGCTCCCCCCGACGGAGACGACTACCTTCATGGCCGGGGCTACCCCCGGCCGGTCGGTTAAGCTTCCGCTTAACGTCCGATTACCCGGGGGATACAAGCCCCGAGCCGACCTGGCGTCGTCCATGCACGCAGTTGTCATCTGTGGCCCCGGCGCGGACCGGCTGGCCGGCCGGCTGGCCGACGCGCTGGCGGGCCGGGTCGGCGTCGTCCGGCAGGTCGCCGAGGACGGCGGGAAACCGAGCGGAGCGAGCCGAACCTCGTCGGAGTCGGCCGACGACGGGACCGCCGCCGGCACGGTCCACACCGACACCGCCGACACGACCTACCGGCTGGGGGCCGAGTCGTGGGAAGCGACCGGCCCGGACCCGTCGCTCCGAGACGCCATCGAGCGCCTCGCACCGGACCACGACCACGCGCTCGCCGTCGGGTTCCCGGAGGCCGACCTGCCCAAGGTCGTCATCGGGGACGCGGAGCCGCCGGGCGAGGTCATCGCCCGTGTCGCGGACCCGGACGGGCCGACGGCCGATCTCGTGGCCGCGATCGAGGAGACGGAGCCGTTCGAGACCCTCGAATCGCTGGTCGCCGAGGTGAAGCGCGCACCCGACGCCGACCGATCGGGCGCCATCGCCACGTTCACCGGCCGCGTTCGGGCGCGTGACGACCCGGACGACGACCGCACGCAGTACCTGGAGTTCGAGAAGTACGAGGCGGTCGCTGCCACGCGGATGCGCGCCATCGAGGACGAACTGGCGACCCGTGACGGCGTCTTCGAGGTCCGCCTCCACCACCGGACCGGTGTCATCCCGGACGGGGAGGACATCGTCTTCGTGGTCGTCCTCGCGGGGCACCGGGAGGAGGCCTTCCGGACGGTGGCGGACGGCATCGACCGGCTGAAGGACGAGGTCCCGATCTTCAAGAAGGAGGTCACCGAGTCGGAGACGTTCTGGGTCCACGAGCGCGAGTAACAACCGCGAATACCAAGACAAACGTTGTCGAATAGAGGGGCGCGCTCCGGGGCGCGACCCCCGCCCCGGCCGATTATTCCGCCCATCGAAGCATGGAATAGACGGCGGCAGCGGGCATCACGCATGACGGCCACCAACAGCGAATGAAAGACTCATGAAGCTCGATAAAACTTCTAAGCGTTTCTGAAAAGGTCGTAAAACGAACTCTTTTCAGCCCCCGGCTGGCGAAACGAGCCGAAGTAACGGCAAGCGACTCTCCTTTATATGGGGATGTGGTCGCAAGGCGGGGATGAGGTGTCATAGATGAGCGCAACCACGCAGTCCCCCTCCGACGACGCGGAGACCGAGAGCAAGTACGAGCGGCTCCAGAGCTACCTGAGCGAGCGCGCACAGGACGGCGAGCTGTACTTCAAGAGCAAGTTCATCGCGGACGAGGTCGGTCTCTCCGCGAAGGAGATCGGCGCGCTGATGGTCCAGCTCCGGGACTCCGCGACGGACCTCGAGATCGAGAAGTGGTCGTACACGAGCGCGACCACGTGGCGCGTGGAACCCGCGTGACCGACGCCTCGTAGTCTCCCTACCCCAACACAGGAGCCTCACCGCCAACACGACCCGCCCGGCTGGTCCCCCACCTCGGGTCCCCGCTGCCACACTATTCCCGTGATTTATCGCCCATTACTCACTAGTACCGCCACATACCCTCATTAAATAACACATTACCGGCATATACTCGAGATAAAGGCCTCGAGAGTTGCGTAACGCGACCGGATGAACGACGAGGCCGGCAACCGAAGTGAGTAGTGAAGCGCAGGGAACGGCGGTGAGAACCGGACGGCGGCCGCCGCTCAGTCCTCGAAATAGAGGTCGGCGATACGGTCGCCCGTGCGCATCGCGAGTGCCTGGCCGGTGTTGGTGGGGTTCGGGCCGCCCAGGCCGTTCGGCAGCACGGAGTGGTCGGCGATGAACAGCCGGTCCACGTCGTAGGCCTCGCAGTTCCCGTCGGCCACGAACCCCATCCGCATCGTGGAGTGGATGTGGATGGCGCTGGGACCGGCGTCGAGCCGGTGGACGTGGACGTGCTCGTCAGGGTTCAGGCCGTCCGGGACGGCACTACGGAGGATGTTCGCACAGCGCCGCGAGAGCTCGTTGCGCTTCTCGATGTCGTCGGCGCTCGGCGTGTAGGTGACCTTCGGGACGGCCCCGTGTTCGTCGGCGTAGCCGCCGAGCTCGACGCGGTTGCGCTTCTGGGGCTCGTCGTCGGTCATGATCTGGAGCGAGAGCATCCGGTCGTAGCCGCCCATGAACCGCTTGAGCTCCTCGCCGGCGATGCGCCCGCGGGTGTCCCACGGTTCGTCCGGGGCGGCCTCGATGCCGACGTCCTCGAGGATGTCGCTCGTGAACGTCTGTGCCGACCCCGCGACCGAGGAGAGCGCGGTCGTCCCGGGCGCCCCGCCGAACGTCTGGACGCCGCCGTAGCCCGGCCAGTCGAAGCGGGCGGCGATCTGCTCACCGGCCCAGGGGTCGATCTGCTCCTGGCCGATGGACCTCCGCAGCGCCTTCTTGCTGAACTGGCCGACGATGACCTCGCCGAAGTGGATGGTCAGGCCGCGACCGACCCACTCGTTGCGCGGGAGTGGGGAGTTGAGCCACAGCCGCGGCGTCTCGATGGCGCCCGCCGCCAGCACGACGGCGTCGGCCTCGACGATGCGTGAATCGCCGGTCCACGTGTCACGGAAGCGAACGCCCCGCGCCTGGATACTCCCGGGCCCGCCCTCGGGGAGGACCTCGGTCACGAAGGCGTTCGGTCGGATTGTGACGTTGCCCGTCTCCAGCGCCTCCGGGACGAAGCCGATGGCGCTCGACTTCTTGGCCTTGTCGGCGTAGTCCGCACCGCGTGGATGCGGGTTGCCGGGGATCTCGGTGCCGACCAGCGTGTGGCCCGAGACGCTGTCGGCGCTGTAGTCGTCCGGGTTCCTTCCGTTATTGGCATTGAGCTTCCCGTCGGGCCGGGTGATGGCGTTGGGCTGGGGCCGGTACCCCTCGGCCTCCACGTCGCGTCCCTCCAGCAGGTCGAAGCCCATGTTCGAGGCGCCCTGATAGTAGAGTTCCTCCTTCGGCGTCGTGGGCGCGGGCGAGATGTCGAGCTGGTCCTCGACGGTGCGGTAGTAGGACTTGCCCTCCTCCTGTGGGCCATCGGGTCCCGGACCCATCACGGCGAGGTCCTCGTAGCCGACGCCCGCTTTCTCCCAGCCCTCGCCGCCGGCGGAGACGCTGTCCGCCTCGAACGCGCTCGGGTACGCCCGCGGATGACAGCCCGTGTAATGCAGCGTCGTCCCACCGACGCCGGCGACCTGCAGGATGAGGCCGTCCTCGGGCTGCTCGCGGTACCAGAGCGGCCGCTCGATGTCGGCCGGGCCCCAGACCAGTTTCTCCAGCATCTCCGCCTCGCGGGTCGTGAACTGCTCGTCCAGCAGCTCGCCCGAGAGGTCCTCCGGGTCGGAGGACACCTTCGCCTTCCCCCCGCTCTCCGTGGGGCGAGGCCACTTCTCGTTCCCGTACCACGGCCCGGCTTCGAGCACCAGGACGTTCAGGCCGCGCTCGCCGAGACGCTGTGCACAGGCGGGGCCGTCGCCGCCGGCTCCCACCACGATGACGTCGAAGTCGTTGCTCGTGTTCGTACTCATCAGAATCCACCCTCCATGAACCCGTCCACCGGTCCGGTCGGCAGCGGGTCCGGGAACGGGCTATCGCCGCCCTCGCCCGCGTCGCCGTTCGAATCACCGTCCGTGCCGCCGTCCACGCTACCGTTCGTGTCGTCGAGGCCCGCGCCCCCGTCGACCACGCCGCCAGGGCGCTGCCGCCCTTTCCCGGTCGCCCTGAACCGCTCGTCCAGTTCGTATCCGCGGAGTGCATCGTGGCCCTCGGTGATACCGGGATAGCCGGTCTGGGCCCACCCCAGCAGTGTGTCGTATCTCTCGGGCGCGCTGTTGTGTTCCTCGGGGGCGAAATCGCGCTCGCTGGGCGCGTTGTCGATGAAGTCGTCGTACGCGTTCATATCGCTGTAGTAGACGATGGGCGGGAAGACGACCGCCAGCGCGACGACGAAGCTTCCGGTCCGGCTGTACCGACCGTTGTCGATGCCTGCGGCCTCGCTCACCTGCGCTTCGCCCTCGCCGAGCTGGTTCGCCCGGTTCTCCACGTCGTACAGGGCCCGGAAGCGGTCCTCCCGGGAGAGGCTGGCGAACGGGCCGCCAGCGGGGCCGAACCGACCGGGCTCGGGCGTGTCCTGATTCCCGCCCCGGGCGACGAGTTCGCTCGCCGCCACGTCCAGAATCGCCGCCAGCGCCTCCGAGAGCGGTGCCGTCTCGCCCGTGTTGGTCACCTTCGGGAGGGAGACCTCGGGAGACATGAAGTCGTTGAGGATGTCGATGCACATCCCGGTCATGCCGGCGTCGAGGCCGCCGTACTGGTGGATATCCCCGAGTTCCTCGCCGACCTTGTCCGTCGTGACGGGGTCGTGGCCGTCCGCCTCACGCGTGTTCGGCACGACCGCGTCGATGATGGCCTCGAACGTCGCAACCGTGTGTGGGTCGTGCGGCCCGGCGTCCGTGTCGGCGGGCAGGTCCTCCTCGTCGACCTGCGAGAGCAGGTCCTCTACCTGCTGGAGCACGCGCCCGGGCGTCACCGTCCCGACGCCGACGCCCATCCCGGCCATGCCGCCGAGGAACCCGCGCCGGCTCCGACTCCGGCGCGAGGGGTGTGCCCGCCGGTCGTCGGCCGTCCGGTCGGCTCCGGCCGCCTGAGGCGGGCGGTCGAGCTGTTCGTCCGTGTTCGGCTCCTCGTCTCCGTCGTCTGCTGGTCGTCCTAGCATTGTTCGTGTGGCCCGTCGGCCTGCCCACCACCGGTACGTCGTCGCACCGAGACACACACCACGTGTCTGCCGCTGCCGGCCGACGGGTCGCTCCGTACATCTCGCATAGGAGAATAGCGGCTAACGACTGTCGCCGTCTATGTGGGGACGTATTTGTACTGACCGCTCCGGCGGCGGTGTGGCGAGGGCGGCGCCCCGGGCCGCGTGGACCTGTCAGAAGTAGCGGTCGACGATGTGCTCGGCCGTCCGGGCCGCCATGGCCTGGCCGGTGTTCGTCGGGTTCGGCCCTCCCAGCGAGTTCGGCAGGACGGAGTGGTCGGCCACGAACAGTCGGTCCACCTCGACGCATTCACAGGCCGTGTCCACGACTCGCTCGCCGCGCTTACCCATCCGCATCGTCCCGTGGATGTGCAGTGCCGCAGGCGGCGAGTCCGACCGGTGGACGTGGTCGGCGCCCGCCTCGCGGAGGATCTCCGTGCAGATCTCCGCAAGCCGGTCACGGCGCTTGATATCGGCGTCGCCGGGGACGTAGTTCACGAGAGGTATCGGGCCGTGTTCGTCCTCGGCGCCCGGTGCGACCGAGACACCGTTGCGCTGGTGGGGCCGGTCGTCGGTCACGACGAGAACCGGGAGGTTCCGCTCGTAGTGCGAGAGGTGGTACTTCAGCTCCTCACCGGTCAGCCGGCCCATCGAGTCCCACGGCGCGTCGGCCACGTCGTTGCGGAAACTGAAGCCCGAGGCGGAGGCACCGAATCCGAGCAGCGCGCCGACACCCGGGCCGATGCCGGTCGTCTGGAGCATCCCCAGCCCAGGGTAGTCGAACCGCGCGGCGATGTTCTGCCCCTCGTGCTGGGCGACGGTCGGCGACCCGTCGAGCTGCGTGTCCGGGTGGTCGTACAGGCGCTCTTCCAGTTCGCGGTAGGCGCCCTCGGACTCCCAGAACCCCATCACGTTGTCGCCGAAGTGGATGGTCATCCCCTTGCCGACCCAGCCGTTCTGCGGCAGGCCACTGTTGAGGTAGAGCCGCGGCGTCTCGATGGCGCCCGCCGCCAGCACGACTACCTCCGCCTCGACGGACTCCTTCTGTCCCGTCCAGGTGTCACGGAAGGTGACACCGGTCGCGACGGGGGCGTCCCCGAGCGCGCGGTCGGCCTCGATGTCGGTGGCAAACGCGTTGGGCCGGACGTGCACGTCACCCTTCTCGGGGTCGTCGCTGGCCCGCAGTGC
The DNA here is from genome assembly GCF_024298885.1 of Haloglomus halophilum. Classification (GTDB taxonomy): domain Archaea; phylum Halobacteriota; class Halobacteria; order Halobacteriales; family Haloarculaceae; genus Haloglomus; species Haloglomus halophilum. Next base: position 2,724,333 of record NZ_CP101166.1, on the reverse strand, counting down.
CGCCGGGACGAAGCTCACGTTGGAGGCGCGCTTGGCCTTCTCCTCGAACGGGGCCCCCTTCGGATGGGGGTTGCCCGCGATCATCGAGAGCGCTCCCGTCGAGCCCTCGACGGGGTCCTCGGCCGACGGGTCGGCGGGGTGGCGGAAGTTCCCGTCGTAGTCGTTCGAGACGTGCAGCTTCTCCGAGGGCTGCCGGACGGCGTTGGGCTGCGGGCGGTAGCCCGGCTCCGTGACGTTCTTCGTGTCCAGCAGCTCCCAGCCGGCCTCCTCGGCGCCCTGGAAGAACAGCTCCTCCTTCTTCGTCACGGGCGCCGGCTGGACCTCAGTCATCGTCTCGACCTCCCGGTAGTACGGGACGAGGTCAGCGTACGACACCTCGTCGGGCCAGTGACCCTGCTCGTCGATGGCGGCCGGATACGCCCGGGGGTGGTTGCCGGTGTAGTGCAGCGTCGTGCCGCCGACGCCGGCACACTGGAGCAGCGCGCCATCGCCGGGGAACTTCCGGAACCAGAGTCCCCGCTCGTGGTCGGCCGGGCCGAACAGGAGCTTCCCCGTCATCTCGAACTCGCGTGTCGTGAACTGCTCGTCCAGCAGCTCGCCCGAGAGGTCGCTCGCGCTGTCGGAGTACTCCCCGCCGGCCTCCTCGTGGGGGTGGGGCCACTCCTCGTTCCCGTGGAACGGGCCCGCCTCCAGGAGCAGTACGTCCAGCCCGGCCTCCGCGAGCTTCCAGCACGCGACCGGCCCGTCCCCGCCGGCGCCGACGACAACGACATCGTACTCACGGTCGACCATCAGTCGTCACCCCCCAGCAGCCCGCCGAGCAGGCCGTCGTCGTCGGCATCGTCGGCGTCGTCGGCATCGTCGGTCCGCCCGCCGATGAACCCGCTGTCGTCCATGCCGTCCGCATCGTCGGTTCCGCCGTCGCCGGGCCCGTCGGTCCCGGACGCGTCGGGGGACGGGGCGGTTCCCGCCGGGTTGTCGGTCTCACCGGGGGCGTCGCCGGGGTCCTCGCCGCGGACGATGCCGGTCACGTCCGTGACCGGCGTGTCGCCGTCGGTCCGGCCCGTCTCCGGGTACACCTCCTCGTAGTCGCCCGTGTCGTAGTCGTTCTCGCGGAACGCGCCCGACTCGAAGGTGAGCTGGCGGGGGCCCTGTGGTCCCTTGTAGGTCTTCCAGGTCCGGCCACCGCCGAGGGACGAGTCGGGGGCACCCCAGTAGCCCCGGAACGCCGCGTTGCCGTCCTCGAACCCGGGGTAGCCGGTCTGCCGCCAGGACTGGACCGCATCGGGATCGTTCGGGTGCGACCGCTCGCTCGGGGGCCCGCCGATATCGTCGTACCCCTGCCACTCGCTGTAGTAGATGACCTCGGAGAAGCCGACGATGAGCTGCGGGACCAGGCCGGCGTCGGCCTCGACGAGCGGACCGGGGAGTTCGGCGGTGTCGAGTTCCTTCTCGTCCAGCATGGCGAGCGCCCGGAGCCGGTCCGTCCGCGAGAGCTTCGCGAACGGCCCGGCCGCCAGGCTCCGGGGGTCCGCCGCGATGTCCCGAAGGTCGAGCAGGTCGAGGACCCGTCCCGGGTCCAGCGGCACCGTGTTCTCGCCGCGGGCGACCAGTTCGGTCGCCGCGGCGTCGAGGACGAGCCCCACGAGTTCGGCCAGTCGAAGCTCACCGGTGAGCCCCAGTTCCTCGCTCCCGATACCCAGCAGCGAGTTCACGTAGGTGATCATGTACTCGTCGACGCCCACCTCGACAGCGCCGGGCACGTGCTCCTCGCCGACGTGGCCGTACTGCTTGCCGTCGTCGCCACCGTCGCCGGACGGGAGGGATGGGGTCGCCGGGACGACTGCGTCGACCGCGGCCGCGAACGTCAGTCGCGTGTGTGGGTCCGTGGTCGGCGGCGCGGTACCGCGGGCAGTCCCCGGAAGGACCGTGAACGCTCCCGCCCCCGCGATTCCCTGGAGGAGTGACCGTCGACCGAGGGTCCGTTCTCGCATTCGTCCTGATGGACTGACCGTTCGGTCAAACAGATTCCTCCCGTCATGTCCGGGCATTGAAGTACGGCCGTCGACCGGCAGGCGGCAACCGCGTCCCGCAAGTCTTATGCACAGATACGTCCCTCAGTGTACAGTAATGGATACCACCGAGGAGCTGGCACCGGCCGTGCGTTCCATCCTGGCGGCGGCCCGCGAGCGCGGGGGGAGCGACGAGCGTGTGTCGGTCGAGTCGCGGTCGCTGCCCGAGGCGTTCGCCGCAGCGGAGGCCGACGGGCGCGTGCCGGTCATCGCCGAGGTGAAACCGACCTCGCCCACCACGGAGGGTGAGCGACACGACGACCCCGTGGCGCTGGCCGAGGAGATGGTCGACGGCGGTGCGGCAGCGCTGTCGGTGCTGACCGAGCCCGAGCACTTCGGCGGCTCGACGGACTCGCTGGAGCGCATCCGGGAGGCCGTCGACGTGCCCGTCCTTCGGAAGGATTTCCTCCTGCACGAGGCGCAACTGGATGCCGTCGAATCAGACGTGGTGTTGCTCATCGCACGCTTCCTCGGTGACGACCTCGAGCCGATGCTGGCGGCCGCGCGCGAGCGCGGCTTCCAGGTCCTCGTCGAAGTGCACGACGCCGAGGAACTGGAGCGGGCGCTCGCAGCAGGGGCGGACATCGTCGGCGTGAACAACCGCGACCTCGCCGCCCTCGAGGTGGACCTCTCTACCTTCGAGCGCGTCGCGGCGTCGCTGTCTCCCGAGGAACGCGCAAACGTCACCCTGATTGCGGAGAGCGGCATCGGTACCGTCGAGGACGCCGCGCGGATGCGGGCAGCCGGCGCCGACGGACTGCTGGTCGGGTCAGCCATCATGGACGGCCCCGTCCGCGCGAACACGGAGCGGCTGACGACGCCCGCCGAGGGTGGCGATTCATCATGAGCGAACAACAACGACGCGGCGGCGACGGCAAGTTCGGGCAGTACGGCGGCCAGTACGTCCCGGAGGCACTGATGCCGGCTATCGAGGAGTTGACCGACGCCTACGAGCGCTACGTCCTCGACAACGAGGACGGCTTCATGGACGAGTTCCGCGAGCGCCTGCGGGACTTCGGCGGCCGGCCCACGCCGCTGGGCCGGGCCGACCAGCTGAGCGAGCGCTACGGCGTCGAGGTGTACCTCAAGCGCGAGGACCTGCTCCACGGCGGCGCACACAAGCTCAACAACGCGCTCGGCCAGTGCCTGCTGGCGAAGTACATGGGCAAGGAGCGCATCGTCGCCGAGACCGGCGCCGGGCAGCACGGCACCGCGACGGCGATGGCCGCCGCGCACCTCGATATGCCCTGCGAGATATACATGGGCCGGCGCGACATCAACCGCCAGCGCCCCAACGTCTTCCGGATGCGCATCAACGGCGCCGAGGTGAACCCCGTCGACATCGGCCGCGGGACGCTGAAGGAGGCCATCAACGAGACGATGCGCGACTGGGCGACGACGGTCGAGACCACCCACTACGTCATCGGGAGCATCGTCGGCCCGCACCCGTTCCCGTCGATGGTCCGTGACTTCCACCGGCCCATCAGCGCGGAGACGAAGCGCCAGTCGATGGAGGCGTTCGGGCAGCTCCCCGATGCCGTCGTCGCCTGCGCGGGCGGCGGCTCGAACACGATGGGCATCTTCTCGGAGTTCGTCGACCCCGGCGGGCTCCCCGGCACGGAGCCGGCCGAGAACGACCCCGGTGCCGAGGACGAGGTTGGCCTGTACGCGGTCGAGGCTGGCGGCTCCTCGCTCGCCGTCGACGAGGAACGCGGCGTCGCCCCCAACTCGGCGTCGCTCTCGACGGGCACCGAGGGCGTGCTCCACGGCGCCCGGACGAAGGTCCTGCAGGACGCCGACGGACAGATAATGGAGTCCCACTCGGTCTCCTCCGGCCTCGATTACGCCGGCGTCGGCCCCGAGCTGGCGAACCTCGTCGACGAGGGCCGCGTCGAGGCCGTGAACGTCGACGACGACGCGGCACTGGAGGCGTTCCACCGGCTCTCACAGGCCGAGGGCATCATCCCTGCGCTTGAGACGGCCCACGCGCTGGCGTACCTGGAGGAGCACGACGACCCCTCGGAACTCGGGGAGTACGTCGTCGTCAACGTCTCCGGGCGGGGCGACAAGGACCTCGAGTCGGCCATCGAGGAGACCGCGACGCGCGACCTGCCGAACGCGCCGGAGATGGGCGTGTTCGAGGGGGAGGGTGGCCTCCGATGAGTGGTCAGAGCCACATCCCGGCGGCGTTCGACGGCGAGCCCGCCTTCGTCCCCTATCTCGCGGCCGGCGACCCGAACTACGAGGCCTCGCTCGAGTACGTCGAGGCCCTGGAGCGGGCGGGCGCGGACTGCATCGAACTCGGCCTGCCCTTCTCCGAGCCCATCGCAGAGGGCCCGACCATCCAGCAGGCCGTCGTCCGGGCGCTGGAGGGTGGCATGACCGTCGAGCGGTACTTCGAGTTCGTCTCGGAGCTGGACGTGGACACCCCGCTGGTCTGTATGACCTACTACAACCTCATCTACCGCTACGGCGATGAGGAAGGTCCCGAACCGTTCGTCGAGCGCGCCGCCGAGGAGGGCATCGACGGCTTCGTGGTGCCGGACCTGCCGGCGGAGGAGGCCGGGCCGCTCCGCGAGGCCTGTGACGAACACGGGCGCGACCTCGTCTCCATCGTCGCGCCGACGACGGGCGAGGAACGGCTCCAGCGACTCGTGGACCTCTCCTCGGGCTACCTCTACATCCAGGCCCGCCTGGGCGTGACGGGCGCCCGTGCGAGCGTCTCCGACCGGACGAGCGAGTCGCTCGCGCGCGTCGCCGAGACCGGGACGGACCTGCCCCGCGCGGTCGGCTTCGGCATCTCCTCGTTCGAGCAGGCCCGCGATGTCATCGCGGCGGGCGCCGACGGCGTCATCGTCGGGAGCGCGCTGGTCGACATCGTCGCCGAGGGCCACGAGACGGACCGGCCGGTCGCGGAGACCGCCGCCGAACTGGAGGAACTCGGCCGCGAGCTGAAGGAGGGTGCGCTGGCGGGCGCCGAGACGGAAGCGTCGCAGGCGGACTGACGGAGGGAACGGACACACCTGGTTTTCGGCACGCGTCGCTCCGTCGAGCAAGCAACAGGGCGGACTGAAAGGGGCCGGTCGCTCGGCGGTTCCCCGGCGAAGCAAGCACCGCAGCGTAGCGAGGAGCGCAGCGAGCCGCGGAGCCCCGAGCGACCGGGGGCTTTCAACAGGGTTCGGTCGTCTCTGCCCGGCTCACTTTCTGCGATTCCGGCCCGGTCGACAACGACTCCATCCTGCCGCAACGTCGGCCCCGACCGGAACGCCCTTGTTCGTACCTGCCACACCGTCAGGTAACATGGATGCAGGGAAGACGGCCCGCCTGGACCGCATCGGGACAGACGGGCGGTACGTCGTGGTGCCGATGGACCACGGCATCACACTGGGCGCGGTGACAGGGCTGAAGGACATCGAATCGACCATCGACGCCATCACGCGTGGCGGTGCGGACTCGGTCCTCACGCAGAAGGGTATCGCCCCGCGGGTCCACCCCCACAAGAACGGCGCGGGCTACATCGTCCACCTCAACGGCTCGACCGTCGTGGGCCCGGACACGAACGACAAGCGCACCACGGGCAGCGTCAAGGACGCCATCCGTGCGGGCGCGGACGCGGTCTCCTTCCACATCAACGTCGGTTCGGACCACGAACCCGGCCAGATCGAGGAGCTCGCGGAGCTGACGACCGTGGCCGACGACTACGGCCTCCCCGTGCTCGCGATGACGTACGCCCGCGGACCGGGCGTCGACGAGCACGATCCCGAGGCGCTGGGCCACGCGGTGCGACTGGGCGAGGAACTCGGCGCGGACGTGGTGAAGACGGCCTACTCCGGCGACGCCGAGAGCTACGAGCACGTCTGCGAGTCCACGCGCCTGCCGGTCGTCATCGCGGGCGGCGAACCCGACACCGACCGCGAGACGCTGGCCGACGTCCGCGGCGCGATGGACGGCGGCGCGGCCGGCGTCTCGATGGGTCGGACCATCTTCCAGCACGACGACCCCGAGGCGATGACCCGTGCGGTCAGCCTGGTCGTCCACGAGGACGCCGACCCCGACGAGGCGCTGCGCGAGTCCGGGCTGGCGGTCGAGGCCTGAATCCGACCGATTCTCTTCGGTGCATCAAACTTATTCGCACGTGAGCCATCCGATCACGTATGAGCACGGACGCCGACGACGCCGGTGAGGAGGGCGGCGTCTCCCCGGTGAACATCTCGCTGTCCCTCGGAGACGACGGGGAGACGTGGGTCGCCCGCGACGAGGACACCGGTGTCACGTCGCAGGGACCCACGCGTCGGGCCGCACTCTCGAACCTCGACGAGGCCGTCGCGGGGTACCACGGTGCCGGCGACGCACCGAGCGAGGCGGACCTGCGCGAACTCGGCATCGACCCGGCACGGAACGAGTCCGGGAGCATCGATGACTCGGAGGTCTTCGAGTAGCGACGCCGGATGACGCGTGGACCGTTCTCTGGGATTGAGGTCGTGAAGGTGATGGTGAACAGCGGCATCTACGAGTGGGACCGGACCAACGGCGACCACGCGATTCTGCGCTGGGAACCACCCGAAGACCACGATGCCGACGCCCGGACGGTTCCGGTCCCGCTCCACGACGAACTCGACACGGGGACACTCCGGAGCATCGCCGACCAGGCCGGCGCGCGTGACTTCGACCGGTTCTGCGAGTGGATCGACCGCAATCGGTGACCCGACGCCGACCGAGGACCAGGGGTTACGGTTGGCGCAGGTCGAGGACCGGTAGACCGTCCACAGACGAGTGGGAAAACATCTCTCTCGGGGAACGGCAGCGAATATGTCGCGCCTCGGCTACGAACTGGGGCTCGTTGTGTTGATTTTCGGCGGATTCCTGTTCGCTGGCGGCGGGAACGACCTCTCCACCATCGGCGGGGCCGTCATGGCCGTCGGGCTGGCGCTCGGAATCGGAGGGGCGTTCCTGAATGTGGGTCGGAATCAGAGTTGAATCTCGATAATTCCGCCACAGATATCCAGATGATATATTATCCTATTCGTTCCACATCCATCTCGATTATGCGCCCCAATTTCTGCAATCGTCTCCTCGCTCTCCGGTCCACCCCTTCATTACGGCCCCGGCCCAACGCCGTCGCATGAGCGAGCGGAAGGAGTTCAGGGACCTCGCGTCGCCCGAAGCCGCCCACGACGCTATCGCGTCTCTGGACCTCACGCCCGACCCCGAGACGGTCCCGCTGCGCGAGGCGCGCGGCCGGGTCCTCCACGAGCGTATCGACGCCGCCATCGACGTGCCCGGATTCGACCGCGCGAGTGTCGACGGCTACGCCGTCCACGCGAACGACACGTTCGGCGCCGACGAGGCCGACCCCGTCCGGCTGGAACTCGTCGGGGAAGTCCACGCGGGCGAGGCCCCTGACGTCGACGTTCCGGAGGGCACCTGCGTCGAGATATCGACCGGCGCGGTCGTCCCCGAGGACACCGACGCGGTGGTGATGGTCGAGCGAACCGATAGAGACGGCGACGACGTGCTCGTCCGCACCTCGGTCGCCCCGGGCGACCGCGTGATGTTCGCGGGCGCCGACGTGGCCGCGGGCGAACGGGCACTGGGCCCGGGAACGGAACTCGGCCCCCGCGAGATCGGCCTGCTCGCCGCGCTCGGCGTCGACGAGGTGCCCGTCCGGGGGCGGCCGATCGTCGGCATCGTCTCGACTGGCGAGGAACTCGTCCGGCCGGGCGGGGACCTCGACAGCGACGCCGGGCAGATCTACGACGTGAACTCCTACACCACGGCGACGGCCGTCGAGGCCGCAGGTGGGGAGGCCCGGCTCTACCCCCACGCCGGCGACGACTACGACGCGATGGAGTCCGTGCTCCGGGAGGCCGCGGCGGAGTGCGACCTCGTGCTCTCTTCAGGGTCGACCTCGGCCTCGGCGGTCGACGTCATCTACCGCGTCGTCGAGGAGCGCGGCGAACTCCTGCTCCACGGCGTCGCGGTCAAGCCCGGCAAGCCGATGCTCATCGGGCGGATGGATGGCAGCGCGTACGTCGGTCTTCCCGGGTACCCCGTCTCGGCGCTCACCATCTTCCGGACGTTCGTCGCGCCCGCGGTCCGCGAGGCGGCAGGGCTGCCCGAGGCACAGACCGCCACCATCGAGGGGCGGATGGCTGTCGCCGAGCGGTACAGCGAGGGCCGACTGCGCTACATGCCCGCCGGCCTCGTGACCGACGGCGACGGCGAGACGCTCGTGTACCCGGTCGACAAGGGGAGCGGCGCGACTACATCGCTCGTCGAAGCCGACGGCGTCGTCGCCGTCGACCCGGACGTGGAGTACCTCGACGAGGGTGAACAGGTCGCAGTGCAGTTGTTCTCGCCGGACGTGCGGTCGCCCACCCTGTTCGGCGTGGGCGAGGACGACCCGTTGCTGTCGGACCTGCTCGATACGGTCAGCACGACTCAGCGACCCCGCTACCTCGGTGTCGGCTCGCGCGAGGGGCTCCGGCGCCTCCGCGACGGCATCCCGGACGTGGCCGTCACGAGCGCACCCGGCGAGGTGGGCATCGAGGCCGAGGAACTCGGCGCGTGGACCCGCGAGTGGGGACTGGTCGTGCCGGCCGGCAACCCCGAGGCTATCGAGGGACTGAGCGACCTCGTCGACCGCGACCTGCGGTTCGTCAACCGGACCTCGGCGTCGGGCCTGCGGACGACGCTCGGGGACGCCGTGGCCGCCCTCGCCGACGAGCGGGGTGTCGAGCGCCACGACCTCGTGGACGCCATCGACGGGTTCGACGCCGGGACACGGGCCCACGAGAGCCCCGCCCGCCGGGTGCTGGCGGGGAAGGCCGACGCCGGCCTCGGCCTCCGGGCGACGGCCGAGCGGCTGGACGCGGGGTTCGTCCCGGTCGGGGAGGAGACCGTCCGTGTCCTCGCGAACCCGGACCGCGTCGGGAAATCGGGCGTCGCGGCGCTCCGGGACGCACTCGAGGATGCCGGCGACGCTATCGAGGCCCTGGCCGGTTACGGCCAGCCCTGACCGTCAGCGAACTCATTCCTCACGGTCGTCCCGCAGCCGCTCGGGATGTTCGAGCAGGCCGTTCCCCCGACGGAGAATGCCGCGGAGTGTGCGGGCCTCGCGACCGGTCGGGTGGGCACGCCCCAGCACACGTCGAAGGAGTCGACGAGCCTTCGCTCGCTTCTCCTCGGGATGGTTGACGTTGCGGAGGTATCGGACGAACTCCTGGTGCAGTCCCTCGATCTCGGCCTCGTCGGCGCGCTCGATCTCGTCGGGAACCTGCGCCTCGGCGACGGTCAGCTCGCGGAGCTCGTAGATGACGACCGTCGCGGCCTGCCCGAGGTTGAGGACGGGGTAGTCGGCGCTGGCGGGGATGGCACAGACCTCGTCGAGGCGCCCGAGTTCGTCGTTGGTGAGGCCGACGCGCTCGCGACCGAACACGATGCAGGTGTCGGCCTCGACATCACGGAGCGAGTCGGCGAGGTCCGCGGGCGTCCGGAACGGGTAGCGGACGTGCTTGCGGGCGTCCTCGTTGGTGACGGCCGTGCAGCCGACGGTGTGGAAGCTGTCGACGAGGTGGTCGAACGTGACCTCGCGGGCGTTCGGGAGGACATCCTCGCGGGCATGGCCGGCCATCCCGTAGGCCTCACCCTCGGGGTCGAGTTCCGGCGGGTCGACGAGGAGGAGGTCCGAGAGCCCGAAGTTCTTCATCGCGCGGGCGACAGTCCCGACGTTGCCGGGCGTCTCGGCGTCCACGACGGCGACTGAGATGTCGGGGGGCACGCCGGACGATAGCCGGCGGGGGCGCAAAAGGGTCGCGTCACGGGAGCGGTGGCGTCGCGGCCCGGCAGTCACCGCCGCACGTAGAGAACGGCGCCACACAGCGCCGCCAGCGCACCGAATCCGGCGAGCACGGCGAACAGCGCGGCGTCGTTGGCGTACGTGAGGACACCACCGGCGACGGCGCCGCCGAGCGCGCCCACGCCGAACACGCCGAGGTAGGTGTAGCCGTACGAGAGGCCACGGGCGCCGGCGGGCGTGTACTCGGCCACCGTCGCCTGGTAGAACGGCTGGACGACGAACAGGAAGAACCCGACGAGCGCGCCCATCACCAGGAGGGGAACGAGCCCCATCGTGGCGACCGGGAGGAAGAGGACGGCGAGGACGGCGAGCGCGCCGTAGCCACCGAGGAGACCGAGTTCGACCGGGACCCGGTCGGTGAGCCGGCCGCCGGCGTACTGCCCGGCGACGCCGACCATCAGGAGGCCGACGTAGAAGTACCGCTCCGGTTCCAGCGTGCGGCCGGCGAACTCGACCGGGGCGAGCGACGGGAACCGGCCGAGTATCTCGGGGAGGAACGTCAGCAGGCCACGGTAGTAGAGCCCCGAGAGCATCACGGCGGCGAACACGAGGACGAACGCGCCGCCGAACAGGAGCCGGGAGTCCGCGAGGAACTCACCGAGCGAGGAGACCGACCCCGACGCCCGGGCGTCGCCGCCGGGCGCGTCGTCTTCGCCCGCTCCGTTCTCGCTCTCGTCGCCGTCGTCGGTCCCTCCGTCGGTCGCGGTCTCGGACCCGACGGCAGCCGTCTCGTCCACGTCGATGCGCGCGGCCGCGATAGCTGCGACGAGCGCCGGGAGGGCGAGGAGGCCCACGACGACCCGCCAGTCACCGAGGCCGAACAGCAGGAGGGCGGTCGCGAGCGGACCCAGTGCGATGCCGAGGTTCCCCGCCACACCGTGGTACGCGAAGGCGGAGCCGCGTTCCTCGACGCCCTTCGAGATGAGCGCCAGCCCCGACGGGTGGTAGACCGACGCCGCCACGCCCCAGACGAACAGCGCGAACGCGATGGCGACGAGTCCCGGCGAGACCGCCAGCAGGAGGAAGGATACGCCCATCCCGACGAGACACGAGAGGATGAGTCGGCGCGAGCCGTAGGCGTCCGCGAGGACGCCGCCCGGGAGCGCCCCTAGCCCGAACGGGGCGTACCCCATCGTGAGGACGACGCCCATCACGAACCCCGTCACGGCGAGCGTCCCCGTAGGGAGCGCGACTGTCGAGAACTCGGCCTGCCAGACCGGGAGCAACAGCGGAAGCGACAGCTCGTAGGTGTGGACCATCGCGTGTGCGACCATCACCAGCCCCGTTATCGCCCGGTCGTTCCGGTTCACGTCTTCAACTCCGACGCCGCGGGTTTCAACACGTCGTTTCGCTCCTCACGGCTCGGACTCCCCCAGCGGCTGACCGGTTCCCGGCGCCGCCGAGAGCCATGGGTAACGGGTCCGAACACATACGGAATCGTATGTACTCCGCCAGTCGGTCGTTCGCGACCGCTTCATCCTTCCATCCTCCGGCCGCTTGCTTGCGGTTATGAAGAACCAACCACCTCATAAGTTATAGATAACTTCTGGAAAAGCTCTCCAGCAACCATATGTCGCCCTTGTACGACTTACCAGTTGAATCTGGGAAACACTTATGTCAGTAACGTCCGAAGGTCATGATAGATATGGCAGGTTACTACGACTTCGTTCTCGGCGCGATTCCGCTCGCAGCAGCCAGCATCGCCACCGCCCTCTTCCTCGGTGGCATCGTCCTGACGACCGCTATCTCGCTGGGCTGTGTCGTCGCGGCCGGACTCGTGGGCCACGCCATGTTCGTCCGTACCCCCGGCCGGTCGACGACCACCGCCGCGGCCGAGTCGACACCCTCGTTCGACGTCGCGGACTGAGCGCTCCGACCGGCTCGTGACATCTCTCTCCGCTTCCCGACCTGTAAGCTGATTCGACCGCTCCGGCCGCCGTATATTTTCGATACCCCCACATTTCCAGTATTTGCAGCCAATAGATCACATAGTAGGCCAGTTTTCCGAAAAGATTGCCGGTAACACCTGATGGTGAGAACCTCCGGTACAGTTGATAGCCAGTCGACGGCCCGGTGGCCTCGGGGCCGCAAACGCCAAACGGTGGCCGTGTGAACGTCCGGTATGACCGATACGGAGGTGCTGTTCCTGCGGAGCGACGAGCTGTCCGGGCTCGCCACCCCGGCCGAGTACGTCGACGCCGTCCGCGAGGGGTATCGCGAGGTCGGCAAGGGTGCGGCCGCCGAGCCCCGGACGAAGCTCGTGAACCAGTCGCCACCGGGGATGTTGACCGGCTACATGGCCATCCTGCCCGAGACGGGGGCGATGGGCGGGTACACCTACGCGGCCGGGTTCGGCGACAAGGACGCACATTTCTTCCTGCCGGTGTTCGACGCCGAGAGCGGGCGCCCGTTGGCGATGCTGGACGGCGCCTCGCTCAACCCGTTCAAGACCGGCGCCGCGGGCGGCGTGGCCATCGACGAGCTGGCCCGTCCGGACGCGGCCGACCTGGCGCTGTTCGGCTCCGGTGCCCAGGCCAGGGGCCAGCTCCGCGCGGCCGCGGCGGTCCGTGACATCGAGACCGTGGAGGTGTACTCGCCGACGAAGGCACACCGCGAGAGCTTCGCGGGCGAGATGAACGAGGCGCTCGACGCCTCCGTCGCGGCGGTCGCCTCACCGGACGCCGCCGTCGAGGGGGCCGACATCGTCGTCACGGCGACGGACGCCAGCGAGCCCGTCTTCGACGGGGAGATGCTGGAGGAGGGCACCCACATCACGGCGATGGGTCAGTACGACCCGGACAAGCGCGAGGTGGACGCGACGGCCGTCAAGCGCGCGAAGTACGTCCCGGACCTCCGCGCCCGGGCCCATCAGGACGCCGGAGCGTTCCTGCAGGCCAGGGAAGCGGGCGTCGTCGGGGACGACCACATCCACGCCGAGCTGGGCGAGGTCGTGGCCGGCGAGGCCGAGGGCCGGACGGCCCGCCAGGAGATCACCATGTTCGATTCAGGCGGGACGGGCGTCGAGACCGTCGCCGCGGCGTACATGCTGTACCGGAAAGCGCGTGACGAGGGGCTGGGGGAACTACTCGAGTTCGCCCCGGCGAGCGACGCGCTCACCGGGCAGTAGTACGCGGACCGCGACAGGAAGGTGGTCCCGCGAGGGACCAGAACATGACCGAGAACGGCCGGGGCCTGCTTGGCACGCGGAGGGCCCCGGCAGTGGGGGAGTCAGGCCTCTGCGGTCCCGGGGTCGGCCCCCTCGACACCGTCACCGTCGGGCGTGGCCCGGAGCGGCCACCGGGGGGGTTCCATCACCTGCGTCGCGATCCGTACCGCGGCGTAGGGGAGGAGGACGAGCGCCAGCGGAAGCGTCGTCGCTGCGGCGACCGCACCGATGAGGGCCGGCGCGACGAGCGCCATCAGGCCCAGCCAGCCGGCGACGAGCAGGACGGAGCCGCCTACGATGAGGCGGCGCGTTCGTGGAGGCTTCATCGGGACCAGCGGGGACCATCCCCGCAGCCATCGCTATGGGCCGGGGGATGAAAAGTATAATCTGAAAGACATTTCTGTAGGCGAAGTTACTGAAATCTGCTTCACCAATGCGAGTCGGCAGCCGGGTCAGAGGTACGGCGCCAGTCCGAGTGCCTGCACGAGGGGAATCCCCGCGGCGACGGCCCCGACGAGGTAGCCGCCGATAGCGCCGCCGTTGAGCAGCGGCAGACCCGCGTGCGCGCGCCCCTGCATCACGAAGTACATCAGCGCGAGCAGGCCGAGGTTCGTCCCGACCATCGCGGTGAGCGCCGGGAGCGTGAGCGCGATGCCCGGCACGAGCGAGGAGACGCCAACCGGCGCGAAGAAGCCGGCCGACGCGATGAGGACCGCCGGCATCACCGCATCGCCGAGGCCGATGAAGAAGGCATCTCGCTCGGGGTCCGCGTCGTCGCCCTCTTCGGACGCGTTCCCACCCTCGTTGGTCTCGTCCTCGTCGGTCTCGTCGCCGCTAGCCTGCCCCCCATCGGCGACGGCCGTGTCGTCCTCGTCACCGTCCTCGGAGCCGCTCCCGCCAGCCTCCGGTGACTCGTCGAGGAACGAGTACGACAGCGTCAGCGGGACGACGAGGACGACGGGCACCTTCAGGTCCATCACGCCCTCCGCGAGGGTGAGCATGTGTTCGGTGCCGTAGACGCTGATGGCATCGTACACCGCCAGCACGACCAGCAGGACGAGTGCCGGGAGGACGCCGAAGTTGATACCGAACAGGCCGGCCGCGCCCGCACCCATCACGACGCCGGCAGCGTCGATGACGTACCACTCGGGGTAGAACCAGAGCGCGCCGGTGACGAGCCCAGCGAGCGCGACGGCGGGGGCGAGGGCCGCGAGTCCCGGGAGCGGCGCCGCCGGGACGAGCACCGCGAAGACGTAGAACGAGAGGTAGCCCGACGAGCCGACGAGTACCGCCCGGATGACGCGGTCGCCACCGTACCTGAACGCGCCGAGCATCACGACCGTCGCAACGAGGATGGCCCCCACGTACAGCAGGCTGTTGGTCGGGTCCGAGGGGTTCTGGACGTCCTGGAACCCCGCGGACTTGAACGGCTCCACCAGCGCGAGCGCCCCGAGCTGGACGAGCACGAAGATGCCCACGATGGCGGCCACCGCGACGTACCGCCGGTCGGCGTTCATGTGCGTCCGTGGGGGTGGCCGGCGTTTGGGCGTTGCGCTCCCCGGCGGGGACCGGAGGACATGGTCCGACGGTCGCTCACCCGCCGGGTCTCGCTCCCGGAGAGTTATGCTCCCCGCCGCACAACGACCGGGTATGAGTACCGACGCCGAGGCTGGCGACGCGGCCGACGCCGCCGACACCGACCCGACCATCACCCTCTACCGGCTGGAGGGCTGCCCGTTCTGCGAGTTCGTCGTCGACCGGCTGGACGAGCTCGACCTCGCGTACGACAGCGTCTGGGTGGAGGGGCTCCACTCTCGGCGCAACGAGGTCCAGCGCGTCTCCGGCCAGCGGCAGGTCCCGGTCATCGTCGACAGCGCGACCGGCGTGACGATGAGCCAGTCCTCGCGCATCCTCGAGTACCTCGACGCCACCTACGCGGGCGAGGACATCGAGGTGGACGCGAACCCGACGACCGAGGCGAACTGAGACCAGTCGTCCCGGGGGGTCCGGCCGGACTCAGTCGTCGCCGGACTGGGCCTCCTCGATCTCCTCGTCGGATATCTGATGCGGGTCGAGCCCGGGGTCAGCGGTGTCGGGTGCCCCGAGCGCGAGAACCTTCCCCGACTCGCTCACGCAGCGGTGGCCGTGACCGATCATCGGGCCGGCCGCCCAGAACGTCCCCGGGCCGACCTCGCGGAACTCCTCCTCGCCCGAGCGACCGAGCTTCAGCGAGAACCGCCCCTCGAGGACGTAGAACAGCTCCTCCTGCTGGGCGTGGGCGTGGTACCCGATCTGCTCGCCCTCCTCGAAGTGCCAGATCTTGCAGAGCATGTTCTCCAGCCCCAGCGCGGAGTCGACGTCCTGCATGTCCAGATCCGGCGGGATCTCCTCGATCTGCGAGAGGTCGGTCACCGCGACTTCGTCCGTCTCGACGACGCTGTATTCCATGGCGGGCGTTGGCACGCCCGGTCGGGACAAAAGGGTAGCGGCGACACCACTGCGTCCGACGGACGCCACCGAACAGTAGCTTCATCCGGCGCGCCCGGCACGGCTCGCGCGTGAACAGACGACAGCTGCTCCGGGCGACCGCTGGCCTCGCCACGGCACCGTTGCTAGCCGGGTGTAGCTCGGACGGCGGCGATGGACGGTCGCCCTCCCCGACGCCGTCGGCGCGGGAGCCGCGCGACTCACCGGAGCCGACCGACGCGACCGGGACGGCCCGGTCGACCGTCGCGGAACTCGCACTCGACGACGCGACGCCGTTCGTCGCCGACCCCGACTTCGGCGTCGATGTCACCGTGACGAACACGGGCGACCGCGAGGCCAACGTCCTCTCCTCCGGGTACGGCTACGAGTTCGACCTGACGACCGGAGCGGGAGCGGCCCCCGGGAACGGCGTGGCCATCTCCGGCGACGGGAGCCCCGAACTCGCCCCCGGCGAGTCCGTCCGGCTGACTGTCTGGAAGCCGGTCGATGGCGACCCGGCAGCCGTGACGGGATACGACCTCACGCTGACCTGTGCAGCGACCGGCCAGGCCACCTACTGCGGGAACTAGACTCACACGGGACGGCAGCGCTCAGGCCCGCTCCCGCACGGCGTCCTGTAGGGCCGGCAGTACGTCCGTCACGTCCGCGCGGAAGTCGTACTCCGCGCGGTCCGAGAGCCCCGTCCGGTCGAGGTTGACGATGCAGAGCGTGGCGCCCGACTCGGCGGCGGTCCGGGGGAAGGAGGCGGCGGGCTGGACGGTGAGCGAGGAGCCGACGACGAGGAACAGGTCGGCGCGCTCGGCGAGCGACTGTGCCCGGAACAGTGGATACTCGGGGAGCTCCTCACCGAACAGCACCACGTCCGGCTTGAGGAGGCCCTCGCAGTTGGGGCAGCGTGGCGGCACCGCGCCCGCCCGGACCCGGTCGAAGACACCGTCGGCCTCGAACGTCCGGTCGCAGTCGTAGCACGCGACCCGCTGGCCGTTGCCGTGGACCTCGATGACCTCCTCGCTGCCGGCCTCCTGGTGGAGCCCGTCGATGTTCTGCGTGATGAGGCCGTCCACGTGGCCCTCCTGCTGGAGCGTCGCGAGCGCCTCGTGGGCCGGGTTGGGCTGGAAGTCGTCGCCGAACAGGTCCTCGACCATCTCGACGCGCTCGGTCCAGAACCCCTCGGGGTCGGCCTCGAACCGGGAGATGTGGAAGTCCATCGGGTCGTACTCGTTCCAGACGCCGTCCTCGCTGCGGAAGTCGGGGATGCCGGAGGCCGTCGAGACGCCGGCGCCGGTCATGGCGACGACGGAGTCGGCGTCGCGGATGGCGCCGGCGGCGAAGCTGATCTCCTCGTCGAAATCGGTCATATCCGTGTGGGACGGGATGGCACGATAAAAGCGACTCGGGGGACAGGGGCGATTCCCCGGAAAGCGCCAGCCACCACAGCGTGGAACCACGCGCCCGACCGATTATTCAGGAGGTGAAACGTTATGTTGCCGGCGAAATCACCCAGAACTGACTCACACATCGAGAGCCGGACGATGACCGAGACGGCTCACTGCTATCCATCGCGATGTTCCCACCAGACCCGACCGTCCCGCTCGCGTTCCCTCTAGAGCGGGCTTCGAACCCCATCGTCGTCCTCTACCTGCTGTCGTTCGTGCTGGGCGTCGGGCTGGCAGTGCTCGTCTCGCTCCGAGGGTCGAACTCGACCATCCGACTGTTCGCAGGCTGGTCGGTCGTCAACGCGTTCTGGGGACTGTGCTACGGTCTGCTTCTCATCAGCACGTCGCTCACGACGATGCGGTTCCTGCAGCATGTCGTCGTGCTACTGGCGTTCCTCGACGCCGGCGTCTTCTTCCTGTTCGCGCTCTCGTTCACCAACTACGGATCGGGCGCGAGTGGCGTGGCCTGGTTCAGACGCGCCGCTGGCGGCTACATGGTGGTCAGCGGTCTGGTGGTCGTCACGAGTCCACCGCATGACCTCCTGCTTCGGGAGTTCCGCGTGATCGCCGTGGTCGGTGCCTCGGCCGTCCGAAGCACCAACGGCCCGCTGTTCATCGTGCTGTCGGTCGTGGGGTGGGGGCTGGCGTTCACCGGGGTCGTGTTGCTCTGGTGGTACGCCATCGATTCGGACCGCCTCTACCGGAACCAGGCCATCACGCTCGCCATCGCAGTCCTCCTCCCCCTCGTCGCCAGTATCCCGGACGGCCTCGGCCTCATCCCGATCAGCACGACGCCACTCGTGTACGTGCTCAGCACCGCCATCATCGGAGCATCCGTCTTCAGGTACCAGTTCTCCGAGGCGATCCCCCTGTCGCGGAAGGACATCCTCGACGAACTGGAGGTCGGTATCGTGGTCGTCGACAGCGAGCGTGAGATCCTCGAACTGAATCCGAGGGCCGAACGGATACTTCGGACCTGGGGAACGGGCAACCCATGCCGGGGGGCATCGCTCACGTCGTTTCTTCCGTCCGACTCGGAACCCCTCGACCTGTCCCAGTTGGAGTCGGGGACCGACCTGACTGCCGACCACGATGAGAAACCCCGCTGGTACCGCCTTCGGTCCACCCCCTACCGGACACCGGTCGAGGACGGCTACATCGTCACCCTGACCGACGTGACGAACGAGCGACTCCGACAGGACCAGCTCGAACGGCAGAACGAACACCTCGATCAGTTCGCAGGCGTCGTCTCGCACGACCTCCGGAACCCCCTGAACGTCCTGATGGGGAATCTGAAGCTGCTCGAGGCCGATATCGAGGACGGAGGCGGCCCGGAACAGACGACGACCGTGGACCCGAGCCGGGTTCACTCGATGGCCGCTGCCGCCGAGCGGATGGACGATATCATCGACGACGCGCTCGCGTTCGGTCGGCAGGGGAAGGCGGTCACCGAGACGGAGCCGGTGTCGCTCGCGGCCGTCGCCACGGAGGCCTGGAGCGCCGTCGAGACCGGGGACGCGACCCTGACCGTCGAGGCCGATACGACGATCCGCGCCGACCGGGCTCGTCTGCTGCGGATCCTCGAGAACCTGTTCCGGAACTCGGTGGAACACCGTTCGGCGGGTGACCGGGGTACGTCCGGCGACCCCGGAGGAGGGGGGTCCGGGGAACTCCAGCCCGGACCCGACGGCCCGTCACCCGTGGTGACCGTCGGGCCGCTCGACGGGGAGGGCGGCTTCTACGTCGAAGACGATGGGCCCGGCATCCCGCCGGAGCAGTGCGAGCGGGTCTTCGAGCGGGGCTACACCACCGCAGCTGAAGGGACCGGGTTCGGACTCGCCATCGTCGAGAACGTGGCGCGTGCACACGGCTGGACCGTCTCGGTGACCGACGCCGAGACGGGGGGTGCCCGCTTCGAGTTCACGGGAGTCGAGCGCGCCAGCGAACGGCCGATACCCTCGGGTTGAGCCGGAAGCGGCGAAGGGGTGCGCGGCTCAGACGCTCGGATTGCCGAAGGTCGGGAGGTTCGCCAGCTCGGCCTCGTCGTACTCCATGTCGAACGCCTCCCGGGCGATGACGCGCTGGTGGACCTCGTCGGCCCCGTCGACGATGCGGAACGCGCGCACCGCCTCGTAGAAGTCCGCGAGTGGGAGCTTCCGGGAGATGCCCGCGCCACCACAGCACTGGACCGCGAGGTCGATGGCGTCCTGGGCGGTGTTGGCGGCGTACACCTTCGCCATGCCGACCTCGACGCGGGCCTGGTTGCCCCGCGTGATCTCCTCGGCGGCGTGCCGGACCATCGAGCGCGTGGCGTGGAGCCGGGTCTCCATGTCGGCGATCTCGTAGCGCTGGTTCTGCTTCTCCGAAAGCTTCGAGCCGAAGCCCTCCCGGTTCTGCATGTACGTCTTCGCGATGTCGAGCGCGCGCTCGGCCATCCCGGAGAAGCGCATGCAGTGGGTCAGGCGCGCGGGGCCGAGCCGCTCCTGGGCGTGGACGAAGCCCATGTCCAGCCCGCCGAGGAGGTTCTCCTCGGGAATGCGAACGTTGTCGTAGCGGATCTCCGCGTGGCTCTCGGGCAGCAGCGTCTGGCCGAGATGCGGCGTCGGCTCCACGATGTCCACGCCGTCGGCGTCGGTCGGGACGAGGAACAGCGAGCAACCCTGGTAGGGGTGTTTCTCCTCATTGGTCCGGGCCATCACGATGAGCACGTCGGACTCGTCACCCTGCGTGGTCCACCACTTGTGGCCGTCGATGACCCACTCGTCGCCCTCTTTCTCGGCGGTGGTCTTGATCATCTTCGGGTCCGAGCCGGCGCCCTCGCGGGGTTCCGTCATCGAGAAGCCCGAGCGGATGTCGCCGGCGACGAGCGGCTCCAGATACTCCTCCTTCTGTTCGTCGGTGCCGACGAGTTCGATGGTGTGCATGTTCCCCTCGTCGGGCGCGTCGACGCGCATCGCGACCGCGCCGAGCAGCGACCGGCCGGCCTGCTCGAACAGCGGCAGCACGTCGCGGAACTCCTCACCCATCCCGCCGTGTGCCTCGTCGATCTGCGGGCAGTAGACTCCGCGCTCGCGCGCCTCCGCTCGGAGGTCCGCGATGACCGACTCGTCGACGGGGCCGTTGCCCAGGTACTCGCGCTCGGTCGGGATGACGACCTCGTCCATGAACTCGCGTGCGCGCGCTGCCAGCTCCGTCGCCCGCTCGGAGTCGTGGTAATCGATATCCATGTTCGGGGCGTCGAGTGCATCCATTGTAAAGGAACCGCAGCAATCCACCCGCCGGCGAGGGGGATGTCCCGGTTCGTCCCCCACCTATACGTACCCCCGGCGGGAATTACCCCTTACAATGTTAGCAATCACGGCAACACGGGGCGTACCGTACCGGGTGAGAGCATGAGCGAGGGCGAATCGGACTACTTCCGGCGTATCGTCGACCGCGAGGCGCTCGCCGAGTACCTGGAGGACGAACTCGGGCCGCACGGCGGCACCTACGAGGTCGAACATCACAAGGAGGGTCACTCCAACGAGACGCTGTTCGTCACGTGGGGCGACGACGACCTCGTCGTCCGGCGGCCGCCACCGGGCGAGACGGCCGAGAACGCCCACGACGTGCTCCGGGAGTTCCGCGTGATGGATGCGCTCCAGGGCACCGACGTCCGGGTGCCCGAGACCGTCCTCTCATGCGACGACCACGACGTCCTCGACGCGGACTTCTACGTCATGAAGCGGATGAACGGCGTCGTCCTCCGCGACGAGGAGCCCGAGCGCTTCGCCACGCCCGAGCGCCGGCGACAGGTCGGCGAGGAGCTGGTCGACGGGCTCGCCGAGATCCACGCCGTCGACTACGAGGCCGTCGGGCTGGAGGAGGGCGACTTCGGCTACCCGCCGGGGTTCACCGAGCGCCAGGTCCGGCGCTGGTCCGAGCAGCTGATGTGGGCGTTCGAGGTGACGACCGAGGAGCGCGAGGTCGAGGAACTGTACGACGTGATGAGCTGGCTCCAGGACAACGTCCCCGAGGACCCGCCGTCGACGCTGGTCCACGGCGACTACAAGCTGGACAACGTGATGTTCGCCACGGACGACGAGCCACGCATCAACGCCGTCTTCGACTGGGAGATGTCGACGCTGGGCGACCCGTTCACGGACCTCGGGTGGATGCTGTCGTACTGGTGGGACGCGAAGGACCCCGAGCCGCCCGAGTCGACGGACTCGCTGTCGAACACGTTCATGACCCGCGAGGGGTACCTCACGCGGCAGGAACTCGTCGAGCGCTACGAGCAGCAGACGGGGCTGGAGTTCACCAACGAGAGGTTCTACCGCGTGCTGGCGGTCTACAAGCTCGCCGGACTCGGGGAGATGTTCTTCCGGCGCTACCTGGAGGGGAACTCCGACGACGACATGTACCCGAAGATGCGCCACGGGGTCCCGGCGCTGGCCGCACGCGCCCAGCGCATCATCGACGGCGAGGAGCCGCTGTAGTCGGTAGCGGATCGAGCCACGAACGTCTCGGGGGAACCACAGACCTGCTTTCGAACCGCGTTCGGACGGAACTACGGTACGTACCTGATCCTGGTGTCGGTCGCACCGTCGTCGTCGGTGACGACGAGCCTGACGAGCGCCCCCTGGGGCACGTCCGCGTTCTCGACCGTCTCGCCCGTGTCGTCGATGGTGCCGTCGTTCCCCACGTCCCACCGGTAGGAGACGATGGACCCGTCGGGGTCGGCCGACGGGGACCCGTCGAGGTCCACGTTGGACGACCGTCCCTTCCGGTCCGTCGTGAACTCCGCCGTCGGCGGCTGGTTCTCCGAGGTCGGCGTCGGGGTTGGTGTGGCCGTCGGCGTTGGCGTAGCGGTGGGGGATGCAGTCGGGGTAGCCGTTTCCGTCGGCGTTGGCGTGGCCGACGGCGTCGCCCCAGGTGCCACCGTCGGCGTGGTCGGGTAGACGATGGCCTCGCAGACGATGACGTTGTCCGTGACGACGAGAACCTCCGTCCGCCCGGTGAGCGGTCCGAACCGCGCGGTTTCGTCCACCTCGAATCGGCCGTCACCATCCCCCTCGTCGACGACGAACGGGACCCGGGGCGAGGCGCCGGAGCCGTCCCGGAGAACGACCGCGAGTTCGGACGCGTCGGCGCCGTGTCCGCCTCCGTGGGTCACCTGAAGCGCTCCGTCCTCGTAGGTGAACTCGCAGTCGACGAGAGGCGTCCCGCCGGCCCCGTCCGAGAACTGTGGCGCGAGGGCCACCCCGGCGACGGTCATCGTGACGACGACGAGGGCGGTCATCAGAAGGGCGCCGAGGACCTCCGAGGCACCCCGCTGTCGCCGGTCCGGGGGTTCGGAGGGCCGTGTCACGTCACAATCGAACAGGGAGGGACACATTATGATTCCGCTGCCGGGGGGCGCCAGCGGCGGTGGCGGCAGTGGCGGCGGGGGGCAGCAGCAGCGGTGGGGGCGGCGGGGGGCGGCGGCGGCAGCAGTGGTTGCCGTGGCCACAGCTACCGACATCGGGCATCGAGCCCCGTACCTATGCTTATCAGGACACCGGGCGACATCCGTGCATGGACAGCAGGAACTTCCTCTTCTGCTCGCTGGACGCGGCCCTCGTCGGGGACCTGGCGTGGCAGGTGAAACGGGAGGGTCACGACGTCCGCTACTACATCGAGGCCGAGAGCGACCGGGCAATCGCCGACGGGTTCGTCCCGAAGACCGACGACTGGCGCGCGGAGCTGGACTGGGCGGACGTGGTCGTCTTCGACGACATCTGGGTCGGGAGCGACGTGGGGACGGGCGAACTCGCCGCCGAGCTACGCGCGGAGGGCCACGCCGTCGTCGGCGGGACCCCGAACACCGACCGGCTGGAGGACGACCGCGGCTACGCGACGGAGGTGTTCGAGGACCACGGCATCGACCCCATCCCCTCGGAGGTGTTCCACGATTTCGACGCGGCCATCGACCACGTCCGGACGAACCCCGCCCCCTACGTCGTGAAGCCGCTCGGGGAGGTACAGAACGTGAAGCGCCTGCTGTACGTCGGCCGCGAGGACGACGGGAGCGACGTGGTGGACATCCTGCGTGCGTACGAGAAATCGTGGGGCCACCGGATGAAGGGGTTCCAGCTCCAGCGCCGCGTCGAGGGCGTCGAGGTCGCGGTCTGTGGCTTCTTCGACGGCGACGGCTTCGTCGAGCCCATCAACTTCAACTTCGAGCACAAGAAGCTGTTCCCGGGGAACATCGGCCCCTCGACGGGCGAGATGGGCACCTCGATGTTCTGGGCCGGGCGGAACCGGCTGTTCGAGGAGACGTTCGGGAAGCTGGAGGGCTGGCTCGCCGAGGAGGGGTACGTCGGGAGCATCGACATCAACTGCATCGTCAACGAGAACGGCATCCACCCGCTGGAGTTCACGCCACGCTTCGGCTACCCGACCATCGTCCTGCAGGAGGAGTCCCTGGAGTCACCCACCGGCGAGTTCCTGCACGACCTCGCGCACGGCCGGAACCCCTCGCCCGAGGTCCACGGCGGCTACCAGATCGCGGTTCGGGTGGTCCTCCCGCCGTTCCCGTTCGACGACGAGAAGACGTACGACGAGAGCTCACGGAACGCCGCCATCGTGTTCGACACGCCCGACGGGAGCCCACCGGAGGGCGTCCACATCGAGGACGCGAAACTGGTCGACGGGCAGTGGCGGGCGGCCGGCGAGAGCGGGATGCCACTGGTCGTGACGGGCACGGGCGAGACGATGGCCGACGCCCGTGAGCAGGCGTACGACCGGATCGACCGGGTGTTACTCCCCAACTGCTACTACCGGGACGACATCGGGGAGCGCTGGGTCGACGGTGACGGCGACCGGCTGCAGGCGTGGGGCTATCTCGGGCCCTAGACGCCGACATCCCTCGGCGCCTGGTCGGCGGGTCGACGAGCGCGAGGACCCCGCTGACGAGTGCGACGACCCGTCCGAGGCCGGAACCGGTATCGAGGTCGATATCCATCCGAGACAGACGGCGGGCCAGCCTCAGTGTGGCGGCCGAAAACGGGCAATTGTTTCCTGAACAGGTGGATTAAGAACCCGCCATGTTCAACTCTACCGACTCATCCTTGCACTATCTATAAGACGCTGACGACCGTACTATGGGGCACCGAATGGTCGACGACGCGCAGCTCTCTCGGAGCAAGGCCATCCATCGGCGGACCGGACGGACGTTCTACTACGCGACGCGGCTGCTCCCCGAACGTGTCCGGCACGCCACGTACGTGCTGTACGCGTTCTTCCGGGTGGCCGACGAGGTGGTTGACGACGCCGAGGGGGTCCCACCGGCCGAGCAGCGGCGCCAGCTCGAGGAGATCCGGGAGGCCGCACTGACCGGCGAGACCGACGACCCGGTGCTGGCGGCTTTCTTCGAACTCCGGGAGCGCTACGACATCCCCGACGGGGAGGTCGAGGTGTTCATCGACGCGATGCTCACCGACATCGAGAAGTCCCGCTACGAGACCTACGAGGAGGTCGAGGCCTACATGCGCGGGTCGGCCGCCGCGGTCGGCGTGATGATGACCTACGTGATGCGCCAGGACGACCCCGAGGAGGCCATCCCCGCCGCTCGCAAGCTGGGTGAGGCGTTCCAGATGAGCAACTTCCTCCGCGACGTCCGCGAGGACATCATCGAGCGCGACCGCATCTACCTCCCGCTGGAGACGCTCGAGCGCCACGGCGTCCCCGAGGCGCAGGTCGAGCGGCTGGAGTACGACGAGGCGTTCGCCGCCGCGATGCGCGATGAGCTGCGCCGGACGGAGACGCTGTACCAGGAAGGGGTTGCCGGCATCGGTCTCCTCCCGCGCGACTGCCAGCTTCCGGTCCTCATCGCCGCCGTGCTGTACGCCGACCACCACCGACTCATCCGCGAACGTGACTGCGACGTGCTCTCCGAGACGCCGTCGCTGTCGTCGCTCCGGAAGCTCCGGCTCGTCGCCGAGACCCAGTGGCACTGGTTCTGGAACAAGGACCCGGAGACGGTGTTCGCGAAGGTGAGCGCGGTTCCGTCGGGCACGCAGACGAGCCACGACCACCCCGGCGAGCCGATGCCTGCACGGTAGGAACCAGGAATATTACCACACTAATAGACCAATTTGTCACTTGTAAGCATCCTCCCGAACTATTTTAGACATTTTCTGACATACTTGGAAGATTGCAATATTGTGACCAAGGGATAGAAAGCCCCCGGCCCCTTTCAGTCCCGCCCTGTTACCCGTCGCACTGAGCGGTCGCACATGGTGGTTCCAGCGGAGTGCTAGTGGCCCCAAGCCTCCCCGCGCGAGCGCCGGAGTTGCCGAACACGCTCACTGCGTTCGCGGTTCGACACGGGTGGCGCTCGCGCGCTTCCAGGTACCGGAACCGGCCGGCCGAACAGACACCGGCCGGCCGGGAGCGCGTGCCGCAGCGCGGACGCGCAAGGCCGCGCGACCCGGGGAAGGGCAGGGAATCCTGATCCTCCGCAAGCCACCAGGGGCGGGACTGAAAGGGGCCGTTCGCTCGACCCGTCCCGGACGACGCAAGCACGCGAGCACAGCGAGCGCGCGCAGCAAGTCCCGGACGGGTCGAGCGAACGGGGGCTTTCGACAGGGCTGCGTTGTCGCAACTGTCGTCGTTGTAGTTCCCACCCTCGAGGAGAACAGTCGTGACACACCGAGCGCCACCCACCTCACCCACGAACCGACGGCCACGAGGGTCGAACGTCGAAGTCGAAGCGGTCCGTCGCCAGCAGGCCGGCGCCCAGCAGCCCCGCCAGCGCCACGGGAACCCAGTTCCCGAAGTAGGCATTGACCAGCCCCCAGAGGACCACGAACGAGACGAGGTCGTCGAGCATGAACTCGCAGTCGCGGAGTCGCTGACGGAGCCCCGACCGCTCGAACGCCGCATCGAGCGTGCCCACCGCGACCGTCGCCGACAGCACCCAGCCCGCGTAGTTCGACCACGGGACGCCGTAGTAGGCGCCGGCGGGGTCGTACGTCCAGAACGTCAGCGCCACCGCACCCGGGTCCAGCACGAGGTCCATCAACAGGACGACCGCGATGACCGCGGGCAGGCGGACGAGCGCCGATTCCGTGCGGGGCCCCAGCAGGAGCAGACAGAGCAGGTAGGCGTTGACGACGAGCGGGAAGAAGAACACGGGCAGCCCCAGCGGAACCGTGTCCAGCAGCATCGGCCCGAGGTCGACGCCGTACTCGAAGCTGCCGTACGGGAAGCCCGTCAGGACGCCGACGTACTCGATGCCGTAGGAGTACGCGGTGAGGAGGAGCAGGCCGGCGGCGGCCCGGCGGCCGACCAGCGGCGCGAGGCCGGCCACGAGCGGCAGGCGCATCACGAGCGTCCCGAAGATGATGAGGTACGGGTTGAAGTTGAGGACGCCCGGCAGGAGCGTCTCCCGGGAGGCGACCAGCAGGACCGCCCCCATCAGCGGGAAGACGACGGCGATGGTGAACCGGTTCTCCCGGACCAGGTCGTCCAGTCCCGCCTCCACCCGGGCGCGGCCCGGCAGGGAGATGGCGTCCGTACTCACTGCCCGAATGGAGGGGCGGCCGGAGCATATGGGTTCGGATATCGGGGACGAGCGCTGCCACGGCGGCCGGACCCGGTTGTGAGGGGCCCGACGGATCCCCGGGCGGTGCCGGGGGGGACTACGCGGGCGTTCGGTAAAGCGTTCATTAGCGCTTCCAGAACCGAGAAGTCGTGTGGACCGCCACCACCGGCCATGGAACGCCGACGGCTCCTCCGCGACGCGGGCGTGGCCCTCGCAGCCGGGTTGGCGGGCTGTTCGGGCGAGGACAGCGAGGACGGTGGGGACGACCGCACAGCCCCCGCGAGCACCGGCACGCCGCGGAGCCAGCAGCCCGGCACCACCAGCCCGACCGATACGGAGACACCGACAGACCACCCGACACCGACAGACCGTGAGACGGTGGAGCGGCCCCTGGACTGGTCGCCCGGGGTGGCGGCCGAGGTCGCCTCTGTAACGGTGGCCGGCACCTCGCCGGCGACGGCGGCGCCCGTCCGGTACGAGGTCCGCATCGAGTCGAGGACGGCCGGACGCCCACCGGTCCTCCGGACACGGATCGAGAACACGGCCGACCAGGCGCTGGAGCTCGGCGAGGGGGAACTCGCACGCCACGACGGCGTCCGCTCCGTCGACGAAGAGGTGTTCCTGCTCGCCAGCGAGATGGCACGGTCGACGGAGGGGGACTGCTGGGGCGTGGAACGACCGTTCGCGAGGGACACGGCGTACGAGGTCATCGACCTCGGGCCCGGCGAGACGGTGACCGCGCGCTCGTACGTGCTCGGGACCGACCGCGGGACGGGCGACTGCCTCCCGCTCGGGCGTCACCGATTCGAACCACGCGTGTTCTGGAGCGAGCCTCGGAACCTGCCCAGCGCCGACGACGGTACCCGGGTCGACTGGGAGTTCACCCTCCGCGTCGCACGACGCGGGTGATCACAGCCCGGTCGGGTGCTCGATGTAGGTCGTCCCGACGACCTCCTCCCAGTCGTCGACGCGGTCGGCCAGCGCACGCACGCCGAACGTCTCCGTGGCGTAGTGCCCGGCGAGGAAGACGGTGATGCCGGCCTCGCGGGCCTCGTGGTACGCCGGCTGTTTCCCCTCGCCCGTGATGAGCGCATCCACGCCTGCCTCGCGGGCCTCGTCCAGCCAGTCGGTACCGCTGCCCGTGAGGATGGCCACGTCCTCGATCTCCTCGGGACCGAAGTCGAGCACCTGGACGGGCTGGTCGCCCGTCTCCAGCGCCGAGAGGGCATCCCGCAGGTCCGCGACCGTCCGTGGGTCGTCCGCGCGGGCGCGCTGGCCGACGTGGACGCCACCGAACTCGCCGAACGGTTCGACGACATCGAGGTCGAGGTGGTCGGCGAGCAGGGCGGCGTTCCCCACCTCGTCGTGCCCGTCCAGCGGCGTGTGGACGGCGTACAGCGCGAGGTCGTTCTCGACGAGCGCGGCGACGCGGTCGTACTCCGTCCCGGTGACGGCGTCGATGCCGCCCCAGGAGATGCCGTGATGGACCACGACGACATCGGCACCGCGCGCAGCGGCCTCCTCGAAGGTGGCGAGGACGCCGTCGACGGCGAAGGCGGCCGTCTCGACGGTCGCGTCCTCGGGGCCGACCTGCAGCCCCTGGACGGCTGCGTCAGCCGCGTACGCGTCTACGTCGAGGAACTCGTTCAGTCGGTCCGCGAACTTCCAGAGCGGGATGGACATGGGTCGGCTGTCGAGGGGCGGACGCTTCAGGGTTGTCGCTCGCGGGCCGACACCGCCACGGATACGACAGGACCCCATGAACCGCTGTGCCAACGCCTCACGCACCGCAACGCGGCCACTGGAATTACGGGCCGACCCCGAGTCCGGCTGGTCATGGCGAGTCTCCAGGTTGTCGCGGCCCTGGCGGCGGGGTCGCTGGCGGCGGTGTGGGCGGGAGCGACGGTGCTGGAACGGTCGACCCGACAGCTCGCCGACCACTTCGACCTCCCGAGCGACGTCCGGGGCGCGGTCGTGACGGCGCTGGGCTCCTCGTTCCCGGAGTTCATCGCGACCGTCGTCGCCATCACGCTCCACGACCGCGTCGAGCTGGCTGTCGGCATCGTCGTCGGTTCGGCCGTGTTCAAGGTGCTCGTGGTGCCGGGCGTCTCGACGCTGCTATCCCCCGGCAGCAGCCTCCAGACCGACCGCGAACTGGTGTACCAGGAGACCGGCTTCTACGTGCTGTCGGTCGCCACCGTCCTGCTGGTGCTCGCGCTCTCGGTCATCTACAACCCGGTCGCCACCGGCAGCCGGACCGGGGAGTTGACACGACAACTGGTGCTCGCGCCGCTCGGACTCTACCTCTTCTTCCTGTTCCTGCAGTACGCCGACGCCGCCGAGCACGGGGCGGGACGCGCGAGCGGCGACCACTCGGCCACCCAGTACCTGACCGGTCTGGTCGTGTCGCTGGTGTTCGTGGGCGTCGGCGTCGAGGGCCTGGTGCGCGCGGCCATCGAGTTCAGCGACGCGTTCGGCACCTCCGAGTTCCTCTGGGGACTGACCGTCGTCGGCGCGGGGGTCTCGGTGCCGGAGGTGTTCGTCGGGGTGCTGGCTGCGCGCAACGACGAACCGGGCGTCTCCATCTCGACCGTGCTGGGGTCGAGCACGTTCGACCTGCTGGTCGCCATCCCGGTCGCGGTGCTGGTGGTCGGTGCCGTCACGGTGAACTTCGGCGCGGTCGTCCCGCTGTTCGTCTTCCTCGTCGGCGCGGCCCTCCTCCTGCTGACCGTCGTCCGGACGGACCTGGCGGTGTCGACGGCGGAGGCGGTCGGGCTGTTGTTCGTCTACGGCGGCTTCCTCGCGTGGATGGCCGCCGAGAGTGTCGGCCGGTTGACGCTGCTGGGCTGACCCCAGCCTGGAATTTCAAATAGGGGGACGGGACCAGCCCAACCGTGACCTGACGCACCGAGTCGCGCCGACGGGTTCGCCAGCCCCGCGAGCGTCGCGGCCGGGGGCCACCGCGTGCCGCTTTCGGGGACGTTCCGGTTTCCAGCCACGCGACCGCGACCGTCGGGCGCATCCCGGACGCTTTTCGCCACGGCCGTCCCAGCCACGGGTATGGACTACGACGGACCCGTTCTCGACGACCACCTCCATCTCGACCCGGTGAACGGCCGTGATACGGAGGCGGTCGAGGAGTTCGCCGCGGTCGGCGGGACCCACCTGCTCGTGCTGAACAAGCCGTCGTGGAGTCTCGGCGTCGAGGTCGACGACCGCGAGGACTTCCGCGAGGGGTTCGACCTCACCGTCGAGGCGGTCGAGCGCGCGACGGAGGTGCTCGACGGGCGTGCGTGGCCCGTCCTCGGGGTCCACCCCGCGCTCATCAGCCAGCTCGTCGACCGTGGCTACACCGCCGGAGAGGCCCGCGACCTGATGTGCGCCGGTATCGACGTGGCCGCGGAGTACGTCAGCGACGGCCCCGCGCTGGCCATCAAATCCGGGCGTCCACACTACGATGTCGACGAGGCCGTCTGGGACGCCTCGAACGAGGTCATGTGCCACGCGTTCGAGCGCGCGGCCGAGGTCGGCTGTGCCGTCCAGCTCCACACGGAGGGCGGCGAGGACTTCTCCGAGGTCACGGACTGGGCCGAGGAGCGCGGCCTCCCGCCCGAACAGGTCGTCAAGCACTACGCCGGGAGCCGGACGGTCGGCCCGGTGCCGAGCGTCATCGCCAAGAAACCCAAGATCGAGGGCGCCATGGAGCAGGGCCGGCCGTTCATGCTGGAAACGGACTTCATCGACGACCCGGACCGTCCCGGCGCGGTCCTCGGGCCGAAGACGGTCCCCCGGCGGACCCGGTGGCTGCTGGAGGCGGGCCACGAGGACGCCGTCCGGACCGTGCACGTCGAGACCCCCGCGCGCGTCTACGGAATCGACACCGAGGCGACGCTCGCGGAGTGATATCGCCGGTCAGAGCGCGCGGAGTGTGGAGCGCCAGCACACGGCGGGAGACGGCCACCCACACGAGGTACGGCGTTAGCGGCCCGCAGACGCCGATGTGTCGAGAGTATTGAGTCCATCGGGTGGCGGCCGAGGGAAAGGCATAACCCCCGGCGCACGTACGCCGGCAACATGAGCACGCCCCCGGACGAGTACTACACGGCGGAACGCTGGCAGAACTGGGTCGGCCGGCTCCGTGAAGAGGACTTCAACCCCGAAGAGGAGGATTCGGCACGCTTCCTCTGGAACCTGCGCGACGATACGGCCATCGCGGTCGCGAAGATCGTCACCGACGCCGAGGACGAGGAGCTGGCCGAGGAGAGCGCGCTGGAGAAGCTCGGCCAGATGCGCGATATCATCTTCGCCGAGGTGGAGTTCGACGACGAGGACAAGACGATGCTCATCCAGAGCGTGCAGGCCTCGCTCGAACCCGTCATCTCGGCGGCCGAGGAGTACGTCGCCAACGCACCCGCCGACGAGGCGAGCGCCGCCGAGTACGTCAACGCGGCCATCGACGCGGGCAACGAGGACGAACTCGACGCCGCGTTCGCCTACTGCGCGCAGGCCGGGACCCGCATCTTCGCCGGCGACGAGATCGATACGAGCGTCGTCGAGGAGATCGAGAACGCGCTCGTCCTCGACTGGGTCAACGGGCTCGACAGCCTCCAGTCGGCACTCGCGGACCCCGAGGTCGTCGAAGAGGAGGACTGAGCCCGATCACCGGCGGCCGCCCACCGGGGGCGCGGTCGACCGGCCGATAGTTGGATGCTTCTGTCGGAAACGACTTTTATCACCGCCCGAGAGATGCGAGCAGACGCATATGTACGGCACGACGGGGGGAGCGCGGGGGCAGCCGGTTCAGATAGGCGTCCTCGTGCTGTTCGCCTTCCTCATCATCGGTCTCGCCCTCTTCCAGGCGGTGCTCGTCCCACAGGAGAACGCCCAGGTGGAGTTCAACCACAACCAGAACCTCCAGAGCGACATGGTCGACCTGCGGAGCGACCTGCTCCGGTCGGCCGCGACCGGTGAGCCCCGGACCACGCAGGTCCGGCTGGGAACGACCTACCCCTCGCGGACCCTCCTGTTGAACCCGGCCCCGCCGGGCGGGACCCTCCGGACCGTCGACCGGGGCGGATTCAACATCACCAATGCGACGGCGACGACCAGCAACGGCGCTCAGAACTACTGGAACGGGACGGCCCGGAACTTCTCGACGAACGGACTGGTGTACGAGCCGTCGTACAACGCCTACGGCGGGGCCCCGGAGACCGTGTTCGAGACCTCCGTGCTGTACAACCGATTCGAGAGCGGCGAGCGGCTCACGCTCTCCAACCAGTCGTTCATCAACTCCCGGACGATCTCGCTGGTCGGACTGATGGGGGAGTACGACACGGCAGCGAGCCGCGCGGTCGCCGTCGACCCGCGGGTCGTCTCCGCGACGAACCGGACCGTGAGCGTGACGAGCGAGGGGGGACCGATTACGCTTCGGCTCCCGACGCAGTTGTCGGAATCGGAGTGGAAGGACCTGTTGAGCGGTGAGATGGCCACCAGGAACCCCGACGGCTACGTCGAGGAGGTCGAGGTCCGGGACAATCCGGCAGCCCAGGGGAACCTCCTCGTCGTCACCCTCGTCGAGGGGCAGAGCTACAACCTCCGGCTCGGCGCCGTCGGCGTGGGGAGCCGGAGCCCCGCCGAACGGGCGGCTGGAGAGGTCGCGTACGTCGTCACGCGGGGGAGCGGCGACAGCCTCGACGAGGGAGACCGGCGACAGGTGACGGTCGAGGCCCGCGACCGGTTCAACAACCCCGTCGTCGGGAAGGAGGTGCGCATCAGGCAGCCGGTCACCGGGTGGGTGGTCGGCGACCGGAGCGGGAGTGGAGGCACGGCGACGGCGACGACCGACGCCAACGGCCGGGCGACGTTCAGCTACCGCGCACCACTGAACGTCCGGCAGAGCCGGGAGGTGACGCTCAACGCGACCGGCCCCGGCGGCGACGCAGCCGACCGGAGCGACCCGCAGACCGTCGCCATCAACCTCACCGTCGAGGACAACGCCGAGCGGGTCGAGAACGACGCGTACACACGGCCGCTCATTACCGCGGTGGAACCGTCACCGAATGTCGGAGACGATTCGGCCGCCGATGAGTTCGTCCGGCTCTACTTCCCGAATGGCGGGGACTACGACCTCGTGTACAACCCCGATGGGGGCGATGTGACCGTCGATATTGACAGTGCCACGTCTGGGGAGGAGGTATACGTCAACGCCAACCCCTGTGGCTCCGAGTCGACTGGAACGCTCGATGTCGGCGACAGCGGCGTGCTCGAACTCGTTCCCGATGGCGGTGGGCCAGTCTATGACAGCCTCACGTACAACGGAGCCGAAGGGGTTCAGTTCGACGCCGACGGCATCGGCCTCCGCCGCGTGGACGACGAGGCCTACGTGGACACGAACGTCTCGGCGGACGACTGGCGGACGACTGGGCCCGAGGATGTCTGCGAGGCCGAGGCGGGCGACCAGGCGCCGACCGTCAGGACACTGAGCGTGAGCGCCAACTACGCCGGTGGCGGCACTCCCGGACAAGGGCAAGGAGGGGGGCAGAGCAACCAGCCCCAGACCGACCGCGTGACGTTCACCTACAGCGCCACGGACGACTTCGACGTGCCGGAGGTCACGGTCGACGCCGACCCGTCGGACGACACGACGGTCTCGCTCGTGAACCCGCCGTCGGGACCGTCCGGGACCGCTATCATCGAGTTCACCCCCAGCGTGACCGCCGCCAACGACATCGACGTCACCGTGACGTTCACGGATGACACCGGACAGCAGGTGCAGTGTGAGGGAACGCTCGTCGAGGCGGGACAGACGCTGACGCTGGCGGACGGTCTGAGCTGCTCGCCCTGAGCGCGGAGACGACGGGGGACCGGCAGGTACGGCGTTTCAGGGCCGAATAGCCGTGGTTCGTGACCCTGGAGTGGCGGGCTTTTGGATGGCACTGTCAGAAGCCCTTTTAGTATTAACGACTACCGTGGTGGTAATCAAGATGTATCTCCGGGGGTTGGGGTTCGAGGAAGAGCGGGCCCAGGTGGCAGCTATCGCGGCAGTGCTCGTCCTGGCACTGGTAGTGGTTTCGCTGGCGGTGACACAGGCCGTCGTCGTGCCACAGCAGAACGAGCGCGCGGAGGTCCAGCACCAGCAGGGGATCGAACAGGACATGCTGGACGTACGCGCTGCGGTGCTGGGGTCGGCCGACACGACTACCGGGCAGACAGCGACCGTCCGTCTGGGAACGACCTACCCCGAGCGGACGGTCCTGCAGAATCCACAGCAGCCACAGGGGTCGCTGCGTATCGACTCACTGGGCGCCGGGTCGCTGTCGAACGCGGTCGCAGCGAACCCCGAGACGACGGATTTCTGGAGCGGGACGGTTCGGAGCGGCTACACGAACAGCCGGGTCCTCTACGATCCGGGCTACAACTACTACGAGGACGCCCCACAGTCGGCCTACGAGAGCTCCGTCCTCTACCGGAGCGGGGACGAGAGTACGACGATGCAGAGCGGCCAGCGGCTGGTCGACGGGAAGCAGCTCTCCCTGGCGTTCGTCGACGGCGAGCGCGACATCAGCCGGACCGGGACGGCCACAATCGAGCCCGAGGCCCTGTCGGCCTCGCAGGTGAACGTGGACCTGCGGAGCCCGAACGCCGAGCCCATGACGGTCCGGATCCCGACACGGATTCCGAAGTCGGCCTGGAGCGACCTGCTCGCGAGCGAACTCGACCCCGCTGGGACCGACCCGGACGCCTACGTCCGGTCGTACAGCTGTACGGCGAGTCTGCCCGACGCCCCCTGTGGGACGCTCACGCTGAAGATGGAGCCAGGCGTGACGTACGACGCCAAACTGTCGAAGGTCGGCCTGACGGGGTCGGTGTCGGAGCCGGCCGCCTACGTGACGGCGCTCCGGAACCCGGACCCCATCGACGAGGGGAAGCAGCGCCAGTTCACCGTCCAGGTGCGTGACCGGTACAACAACCCCGTCAGCGGTGTCGAACTCGACGTCATCCAGCCGTCGGTCGGTCGCGTGGTCGGGCCGGTGAACAGCGTCGGTGAGATCGGCGCCGTCACCGACGAGGACGGTCGCGCGACGTTCACCTACCGGGCGCCGGTCAACGCCCCCGTCGAGGGCGCCACCGCGACGCTCGGCGTGGAGGCTCCGGGCATCCACGGCGACAAGGGACAGGTGACCTACAACATCGGCATCGAGAACACCGCCGAGGCGGTGCGGGACGACCGGATGCCGCCGCTCGTCACAGCCGTCAGCCCGAACGTCAGGGACGACCAGAGCGGGGACTTCGTCCGGGTGACCGTCACCGACGCAGACGGAATCGACACGGCGAACCACACGCTCGAGTTCGTGAACCGGGACGGGAGCGTCCGGAACACGGTCGCACTGGCGGGGAGCCTGGACCGTGCCGGCGTGACCGGCGGTGCCGACGAGATCTACTTCGCCGGTGATGCCAATCAGGTGCTGGTGGACGTCGCCGACGCTCGGGGCGTTCCCCTGTCCAGTCTGACGAGCGTGACGGTCGACGAGGTGACGAGCGGTCCGGTCGATATCTACGTCGTCGGCGAGAACGCGTACGACGACTCGTACGAGGGGGCGGCGGGGCTGGAGGCGTTCGCCGCACGCAACGGCCTCGACGGGAACGACGTGGTCGTGCGGGCCGCGGCGCTGGCTCCGGACGCCGGCGCATCGCTGGTCGACGGGACGGCCCGGAACGAACTCTCGGACGCCGACCCAGGCGACGGTGATGCGTTCACCGACGTGCTGGACGACCAGCGCGGGACGGTGCTGCTCCGGCAGGACTCGACCGTCGTCGACGTGTTCGCCTATCGCTCGGACGGCGGGCGGATTGCGGGCGTGCAGCCGGCCGGTCCGGGCGGGAGCCCCGCCGACGAACACGTCGAACTCCGGTTCGAGCGGCCGGCCGACCTGCTCGACGGGGCGAACCACACGCTGAGCGTCGTCGCCGACGGGCGCCGCGAGACAACCGACCTCGGCCCGGTCGCCGAGCGGGTCGGTACCGACGGGTCGGTCACGGGACCGGTGTACGTCGTCGGGGCGGACGTGAATCGGGCGAGGTTCGCAAGAGAACACGGCGTCTCGACCGACCGCGTCTTCCGCGCCACGACGCTCGCTCCGGCGGGACTCGCAGACGACGAGTTCGTCCCCGGAACCGGCGGGACCGTCCGGCTCCACGACGGACCGCCGGGCGAGGGTGAACTGGTCGACGAGCGGGCGTACGACGGCATCCAGCGGGCCAGTATCGGGCGCGTGGTGCCGCTCGACGCCACTGGGGGCGAGACACCGAGCGTCGCGAGCGACGAGTACGCGCGTCTCGACTTCGGGACAGCGGTGGATACGACGGGCTGGCGGCTGCTCGTCGACGACGGCGCCGGGACGACCGAGCGGCTGGATCTGACGCCGCTGGCGGACACGACCGGCGCCGCGCCCGGTCCGGTGTACCTGCTGGGCCAGGTCGACGTGAACGGTGATGGGACCGTTGACGCCGACGACCGCGCGGCGTTTGCCGCCGCCCGGAACCTCACGGCCGACCGCGTGGTATTCGCGGCGCCGATCGCCGAGGGCGGCCTCGCCGACTCGGACCTGTTCGAAGACGACGGCGCCGCGCTGACGCTGCAGGATGTCTCCGGCGACGCCGTCGACACCTACGCCTACGGTGGCGGCCCGGCAGCGGCCATCGCCGACGTGGTCCCCCGGAACGCGACCGACGCCGGGACCGGGAGCCCGGACCGCGACGAGGTCGTCCGGCTGGACGTCGACCGGGCGTTCGACTCGGCCGGCTGGACGCTGACAGTCGACGGCGCGGGGCGGGTCGGCACGTTCGACCTGGGCGTCCCGACGGCCCGTGACACCATCGCGGCCGGCCAGGACCTCTACGTGGTCGGGCGTTCGGTGGACCGAGCCCGGTTCGCCGCCGACCGCGGCCTCGACCCCTCGCAGGTCGTCGCCGTGGGTGCGGTGGCGGAGTCGGGGATGGCGATGAACGTGCTGCCGGAGGCCGGCGCGACCTTGCGACTGCGCGACGAGCGCGACCGGCTGGTCGACCGGTACGACTACCACAGCCCGCCCGGGGGCGACAGGACGCCCGCGACCGGCGCCGTGCCGACGGTCGACCCGGCCTGGGACGGTGACGGGAGCGACGAGTTCGCCCGGCTGGAGTTCACCGGCCCCGTCGACACGACGACGGGCTGGTCGGTCGTCGTCGATCGGACGACGACCGGGCCCGGGACGGAGTCGGCCACGTACTCGCTGACCAACGACTCCGTCGCGGCGGCCGCGGCGGCGGGCGGGCCGGTCTACCTCGTCGGCGAGGGGACCGACCCGGCAGCGTTCGCCGACGCGCGCGGCGTGGACGAGGACCAGGTGTTCCGGTTCGGCGGCGACGCGGTGCCGAGCACCGACGGGACGCCGACGCCGGACGACGTGCTGTCGGACCTGGGCGGCGAACTCCGGCTGGAGGACGCGAGCGGGACGACGGTCGACCGGGCCGAGTGGACCGGGACGGCCAACGGCCGCATCGACGCGGTGACGCCGGACACGGACGGGGACTACCCCGGTGGTGACGGGGCGACCGCCGCTGACCGGGACGGCCGGCTCCGACTCGACTTCCCCGGCGGTGCGGACACGACCGGCTGGACGGTCGTGGTCGACGGTAACGGGAGCGCCCCAGCGATCCTCGACCTCGGCGCCGCCGACGGGGCGGCACGGGACGGTGCCCCGATATACGTCGTCGGCGAAGGAACCGACCCGACGACATTCGCCAACGAGCAGGGCGTGGACCCGAGCCAGGTACTCCGGGCCGAGAACCTCGCTGACGGGCTGCCCGCGTCGTTCCTCGCGGACGACGGCGGGACCGTGACGCTCCGGGACGCGACGGGTGCGGCCGTCGACACGTACGTCTACGGAAGCGAACTGCGGAGCGGCCGCATCGCGGCCGTCGAGGCTCGCGACGCGACCATCGCGGCCAGTGACGAGTCCAGCGACGAGTACGTACGACTGGACTTCGAGCGGCCCGTGGACACGAGCGGGTACGAGCTGGCCGTCCGTCGGCCCGGAACGGACGGGAAGCGGCTTTTGAACGTCTCGCTGGACGGGGTCGCACAGCCAGTCAGCAGGACGGGCGGCCCGATATATCTGGTCGGCGAGACGGTCGACGTGGACCGGTTCGCGGCCGAGCGCGGCGTGACGACTGACCGAGTCCTCGTCCTCGACGAGTCCACCGGCCAGCCCACCATCGAGGACTCCGACATCCTGGCCGACGGCGGCGCGACGCTGACGCTGCGGGGCGACCTGGACGGCGACGGCACCGCCGAAACGGAACTGGACCGCTACGCCTACGGAACGGAGGCCCCCCGCACGGGCGACTGGGAACACACCTTCACCGGCGGTACCGAGGACACGACGGCGTACCGTGAGCAGGACGACGCGGGCCAGTACATCGACACGGACAGCGCGGACGACTGGTACGACACCGGGACGCTCCCCGGCGAGAGCCCCCAGCCCGCGAGCGAGAACGTGACCGTCGAGGGCGTCACGCCGACCGGCGAGGACATCGACGGTGACGGCGAAATCGAGAAGACGACCGGCGTGAGCGTGGACCTGTCGAGCGGCGATGGGCCGACGGAGATCGTCGGGTTCGAGACGGACACGACGCTCGCGGCGGCGGTCGACCGCGGCGGCGACCGGGAGGTCGACGTGCCGGTCGATGGCGACGGCAGCGGCGACGACGGCTTCGCGGACGCCGAGGCGAACGTCTCGGCCGACGGCACACGATATCGGTTCGCGGACCTCGACGCCCTCCCGGGCTACGACGCCGAGAACGCGACGGTCCCGGGGAACGCGACCTTCGCGTTCGAAGTGGGCGAGTACCGGACCGACGACGGGTCCGTCGCCGACCTGGGAACGCTCGTACCGACGACGGCCGGCGACGCCAACCTGTCAGTGACGCTGCTGTTCGACGACGGCTCGACGGAGACGGTCCACCTGCGCCAGCGCCCGGCCGACATCGCGGTCAACGTGACCGCCGACAAGCCCGCGGTCGGCGACGGGGCGGAGGTCACCTTCAGTACCACGGTCAAGAACCTCGGTCCGGGGCGGGCGACCGGACCGATCCGCGTGAGTGACGGCTACGATCCCCGTCAGTTCGACCCGGTATCGGCGAGCAGTCCCGCGAACGGG
The DNA here is from genome assembly GCF_024298885.1 of Haloglomus halophilum. Classification (GTDB taxonomy): domain Archaea; phylum Halobacteriota; class Halobacteria; order Halobacteriales; family Haloarculaceae; genus Haloglomus; species Haloglomus halophilum. Next base: position 2,685,546 of record NZ_CP101166.1, on the reverse strand, counting down.
CCCACCTACGACCCGGCAAGCGGGACCTGGACGATTCCGGACGGACTCCCGGCCGGCGAGTCGGTCACGCTGAACGTGACGATGCGCGCCAGCGGGAGTACGGGCGAGGCGCTCCCGTACACGGTCGCCCGGACGGAATCGGCGGTCGAGGACCCGGGCGTCGACAACGACGTGGACACGGCGTCGGTGACCATCGGCGGGGCGGACCCGTACCTGGAGATGACCTCGCCCCAGGACCCGAACGGCGACGGCACCGCACGCGTCGACAGCGGCGACACGGTGACGTTCGACCTGACCGTCGGCAACCGCGGGCCGGGCGACATCCCCAGCGGTCTCGTGGTCCGAGACGAGCTGCCGGCCGGGTTCATCCCGCTGTCACACGACGCGAGCGACGGCACGTACGACCCGGCGACGGGGAAGTGGCGGCTCTCTAGCGGCCTCGCGGAGGGCACGAGGGAGACCCTCACCATCCGGGCCATCGCCAGCCCGGTGCCCGGGGCGCTCGACAACACCGCGACCATCGCGGATGTGGGCGCAGCCGGTGACCGGAACACGTCCAACAACGAGGCGACCGTGACGGTCGAGGAACTCGAACGGCCGCCCAGCGACGGTGATGGCGGCGACAGCGGCGACGGCGACGCGGCCGTCTGCTCGGACCCGACGAACCTGGACGGCGACGAGACGGTGCTGCTGTGGTCGACGTTCGAAACCCGCGGTGACGACGACGCTGCACGGCTGGCCAACGCCAGCTGGAGCGCGAGCGGCGACGGCATCGCCGGGGTCAACGACCTCACCAGCGAGACCTGTGGGCAGTCGGCGTACACCGCGGACGGCGAGCAGCGACTCACCAGCCCGGCCGTCGACACGGGTGACTACGACCTCGTCGAGGTGGCCTACTGGGTCCAGAACGGGTCCGACGGATACACCGCAGACCTGCCCAGCGCCGAGAGCCCGAGCGGCGCGCCCGACGCCGCGGCGGAGGACCTCGCGGTCGAGTTCTACGGCGCGGACGGGGAGTGGCACCGCGTCGACTCCATCGAACAGGACGACCCCGCGCTGGCCGACGGCGCGCTCGAACAGCGGGTCTACCTGCCCGGCAGCGTCGCCAGCCACGACGAGTTCCGGCTCCGCTTCCACCAGCTCGACGGCGACGGAACCGACGACTTCTGGCACGTCGACAACGTCCGGGTCGTCGGTGGCCCGGACGACGACGGCGACATCGAACCGGTGGTCAGTTCGGTCGAGGGCGGCGACTCCGGCGACGCGGACGGCGTCTGTGCTGCCATCAGCTTCGACGCCTCGGACCTCGACGACCCGACGGTCATCGACAGTGGCCAGGGAGGGGTGCAGGTGAGCGGCGACGTTCTCGTCGAGGCCGACGTGGAGATCGACGGCAAGGTGCGGACGAACGGCGGCGACATCGTCATCCGGGACGACGCGAGCGTCTCGGGCGACGTCAGAGCCAACAGCGGGAACATCTCCATCGGTGACGGTGTCGACATCGGGGGACAGGTCCAGACCCAGGGCAGTAACGGCGGCAGTATCACCGTCGGAGACGACACGGAGATCAGCGGCTTCGTCACGGCCAACAGCGGCGATATCTGTATCGGAGTCGACGCCGATACCGGACAGGTCCAGACACAGGGCAGTGACGGTGGGAATATCGTCATCGGGGACGGCACCGAGACGGAGGGCTTCGTCAAGGCCAACAGCGGCGACATCTCTGTCGGCAACGACACGAAGGTCAGCGGTCAGGTCCAGACACAGGGGAGCGACGGCGGCGACATCGTCATCGGTGCCAGCGCGGAGGTGTCCGGAAACGTCCAGGCGAACGACGGCAACGTCTCCATCGGCGACGACGCCGACCTCAGCGGGCAGGTCAGCACGCAGGGGGGCGGTGGCGACATCGCCATCGGCGGCGACGGGGAGGTGTCCGGTGACGTCCAGAGCAACAACGGCGACATCTGTCTGGGGACCGGCGTCGAGGTCGCGGGGCAGATACGGACTCAGGGCAGCGACCCCGGGACGGTCACCGAGGGTGGTGACTGCGAGGAGCGGACGCCGCGGGGGACCGACCCGGACGGCGGGGAGGACCAGGGCCAGTCCGGTGACGACGGGTCGGACGCCCAAGCGACTACTGCCACCTTCGGCTACGAGAACAGCTACCCCGGCGCGGTCTACCTGACACCCGGGCCGGAGCTGCCGACGGGCCTGTTCGAGCCCGGGGAGCGCAACGACGTGCGCGTCAACCGGACGAGCGACCCGGTCGGCGAGGAGGGACCCTCGGTTGTCGGGCTCGACAGCGTCGGTTTCGAGGTGCAGGACACGACCCGGTACGGCGCCGGCGACGGTGGCTTGCCGAGCCGGTTCCCCGCCGGCTCCCCGGATAGCGTGCTGAACGTGACCGGGCTCGATGGCCAGCAGCTCGTCACGTGGTATCTCGGCGACGAGGCCGCGACCGCCAGCGGGAGTGGCAGCGACGGCAACGGTGACGATAGCGACGACGAGGACGACGACAGCGACGATGAGGATGACTCACGGAAGGCAATCAGCTTCGTCGCGGCCTGTCCCGCAGACGACGACATCGGGACGCTCGACATCACCGTCACCGAGACGAAGGACGGCGGCGAACCGGTCGCCATCGAGTGGACCAGCGACCACCCGGTCGAGACGGTGGTGCTGAAGGCCGGAACGTCGATGGAGAACTTCGACGCCGACGGCTCGACCAGCGGCACCGCCGCCGTCGGCGAGGGGACGGCAGCCGGGAGCGCGCAGACGCCGTCGTCGCCGTGCCCGGACGGTGACGGGTTGAAGTACGAGTGGAACGAGGACGACGGAAGCTTCGGTTCGGAAGGAGAGGAAGAGGAAGAGGGATATGAGGGCTGGGAAATCAGCGACGACTGAAATCGCCGGTCGCACGACGGTCCCGGGCGGGGACCCAGATATGCCCGCAACTACTTAAGCGAGCGACGGAAAACAGGAGCAAGGAATGGAGTCCGGTGGACAGGAAGCCCGGTGGGACGGTCGGGCGCAGGCGATTCAACTCGGAGCGCTGCTGCTGTTCGCCATCCTCATCATCAACCTCTCGCTGTTCCAGATATTCGTCGTCCCGGACCAGAACGCTGAAATCGAGTTCAAGCACAGCGAGGAGGTCCGCTCGGACATGCTCAACGCCCGGAACGCCGTGCTCGACGCGGCGACCGGCGACCAATCGTTCGTGGAGGTGGACCTGGCACCAGCGTACCCATCGCGGAGCCTGTTCGTGAATCCCGCGGAGCCGTCGGGGACCATCAGGACGACGGAGCCGCACAAAATCACGATAATAAACAACAGTGTCGGGAGTCCTGAGACGATTTCCAACGACGCGTGCCCGGGGACATCGGTTCCAGAGACACGCGCACTGGAGTATCGCGCCGGCTACAACTACTACGGCAGCGACCCGACCTACCGGGTCGAGAACACCGTCCTGTTCCGGGAATTCCCCGGCAAGACGCTGCCGGGGTCGGGCCAGCAGCTCGTCACCGAGAACAGTATCAACCTGCTCCCGTTGCGCAACGAGTTCTCCGAGTCCGGAACCGGGTCCGCGACCGTCGAGCCGGTGCCTGGTGGCGTGCTGTCGACGAACGTGGTCGACCCGGAGATACAGCTCCCGACCGCGTACAGCGAGGACGTGTGGGAGGACAAGGTGCTGGACGGGACCGTCCCGACCGACGACATCGACGTGACCGACGGTACGCTCACGCTCACGCTCTCCGGCAGCTACCAGCTGAACTGCGGGCCCATCGGCCTCAACGATGCGCCGCCGTCCGGCGCGCGGTCGGGGAGCCTGCTCGGGTCGGGGAGCGGGAGCGGCGGGGGCGGCAGCATCAACCCCGCCGGCTTCAGCGAGGTCCGGCTGGTGAGCGTGTCCGATGTGGGCTCCAAAAGCGATGTCCAGGTCACACTGAAGAACACCGACAGCGAGGCGAAATCACTCGCACGGGCCCGTATCCCGTTCTACTACGGGGCTACCGGCGGGAGCAGCACCCGCCCGGACTACGCCGACCTGAACGGGGACGATACCGACCGGCTCGGCATCCGCGACCGGATCGAAACCGTCGACCAGAACATCGAAATCGGTGCGGACGGGGGAACGGAGACGCTGACCTTCGAGTTCAACGAGAACATCAAGGACGACTTCTTCGTCTTCAAGGCCGTCTACAGCGACGGGACGAGGGCCACGTACTACATCGACGCGCCGAAGAGTAGCGGTGGGGACAGCGGGAGTGGAAGCGGTAGCGGCAGCGGTTTCAACAGCAGCAATGCTGGGGATGTGCAGCACACGGCCACCACGCAGACGTTCAGTTTCACTCCCGACTCGAAAATTGACAACAAGGAGACGGTTACTATCAATCTGGATAACGCACAGGGCGTGACCGATGGGGACCCGGACCCTGTGGATTACACGGGCGCAACCGTGAGTTCGCCTTCCGATAAGACAACGCTAACCGCCACTTCTGACTCGGCCAGCATCACATACGAAGTCAGCGGGAACGTCCAGGCTGGGGATACCGTGACTATCGAACTGTCGGGCGTAGACACACAGAACACCCCGACCAGTAGCCCCATCTCGGTTTCGTTCACCCGGAGCGACACGGGGGAGAGCACCTCGGACTCGTTCAGCGTGACGTGAACATTCGACATCTGACGTAACCCCTGTCGACAGACCCATAAGGCACCCACCGAACCCAGAATCATGAGCGAGAAAGCCGTCGGTATCGATGCAGTCGAAATCCACACAGGCAAACTCAGACTCGACCTCGCGGAGACGTACGCGCCCGCGAAGGACGACGACCCCGGGAAGTACACGAAGGGGCTCGGCCTGTTCGCCTCCTCGTTCCCGGACGTGTACGAGGACATCGTAACGATGGGCGCGAACGCGGCCCACCGGCTGATGGAACGGCGCGGGCTCACCCCCGCGGACATCGGCCGCATCGACGTCGCCACCGAATCGTCGTTCGACAACTCGAAGCCGGTCTCGACGTACATCGCGGGCTGTCTGGAGCAGGTGTACGACGAGGACTTCCACCACGCCAACAAGGGCGAACGGAAGTTCGCCTGCATCTCGGGCACGCAGTCGCTGGACGACGCGTACAACTGGATCCGCGCGGGGCGGAATCGTGGCCGGGCGGCGCTGGTCATCGCGACGGACACGGCGCTGTACGCCCGTGGCGACCCGGGCGAGGCGACGCAGGGCGCCGGTGCCGTGGCGATGCTCATCTCCGAGGACCCGGACCTCGTCGAGCTGTCCACCCACCAGGGGTACGGGAGCGCCGACGAGACGGACTTCCTGAAGCCCAACCAGCAGTTCCCGAGCGTCGACGGAAAACGGTCGGTGCAGGTGTATCTCGCACGGATGCGGGAGGCGCTGATGGACTACGAGTCCGTCGCGGGGGACACCCACCCCGACGACTTCGCGCTGGTGCCGTTCCACACCCCGTTCCCGGGGATGGTCCGGAAGGCCGCGCTGCTCGGGTTCCGGCACGTCGCCCGGGACACGGAGTACGAGGACCAGCTCGCCGAGGAGCTCGGTCGCCAGCCCCGGCAGGCGGAGTACGACGACATCGAGGCGTTCCAGGATGCGCTCAAGGACTACACGGACGCACTCGCCGAGACGGAGGTGTACCAGGACTGGTACGCCGAGACCGTCGAGCCGACGCTGGAGCTGTCGCGGTACGTCGGGAACTGGTACACCGGCAGTGTCCACGTGGCGCGGGCATCGGGGCTGCTGGAGGCCGCCGAGGCCGGCAAGGACCTGACGGGCGAACGTCTCCTCGTCGGCTCCTACGGGAGCGGCGCACAGGCCGAGATCCACCACGAGGTGGTCCAGCCCGGCTGGGAGGAGAACATCCGTGCGCTCGGCGTCAAGGACCAGCTCCGCGACCGGTACGAGCTGACCTTCGATGAGTACGAGCGCATCCACGACGCGCACAACCACGAGAAGGAGACCGACGTCGACGCGCTGACGACGCCCGAGGCGGAGTTCGTCTTCGACGGCTGGGGCCGGATGGGCGAGCGCAAATACCGGTACGTCTAATCGCGAGCGAGCACGGAGTCGTCAGCTGACGACAGGTTTCTCAGAGTTCGTAACCGCACGCGGCTATTCAAGCCCCGACAGCCACACGTACGGACGTGCGAGGGGACCGGCGAACGGACGGGTGGGGTGGGCGGTACGCGAGGGCCGCGAGCGGCGCAGCCGTAGCCAGTGTGGGACTCGTCACCGCAACGGGGCACGCCGCAGCCCACGACTGGGCCACCCGGAACCGAACCGAGGCCGCGGAGGTGCTGGCGGGCGCACGGGTGAACGAGAGCGCGGTTCTGTCCGCTCGCGAGGGCGGCCGCGTGGCCGCGGCCACGAACGATGCGGGCCTCCTGCCGGGTGTGAGCGGGCCGGTGGAGTGGGCACTGTTCGCGTTCGTCGGCCTGCTCGCCGCCGTCCTCGCGTTCGGCCTGCTGGTCGTCGTCGCGAAGCTGACGTACGGACTCGTGACCGGCACCGCGGGCTGGCTCTCGCGGGCCGCGACCGTCCTCCCGCTCTCGGAGGGGCAGGTCCGGGTCGCGGTCGTGGCGATGCTGGCGATGGGCGCGGTCATGTTCGTCGGCGTGGAGGTGCAGAACAACACCACGTCACTGTGGGAGAGCGAGGAGGGGCCGGCCGGTCAGGCGAACGACCTCAAGGAGCAGGGACTCGACGGGGACGTGATCCAGAGCCTGGAGGCGGATGGGATCATCCGAGGGGAGACGTACAGCGGCCCGGCATACGAGCGGCCGACGCCCGACACGGACGGGGACCGGCTGAAGGACTCGTGGGAGGAGCGCGGTGTCACCCCGTCCGGCGTCCCGCTGCCCGGCGCCGATCCGGACCGCAAGGACATCTACGTCGTCGTGACCTACGGCGCCAACGTCTCCGCCTACACGGAGGCCGAGAAGCGGGCGCTCCGGGAGTCCTGGGCCCGGATGCCGGTCGACAACCCGGACGGAACGGAGGGCATCACCCTCCATCTCGTCGAAGGCGAGCGGCTCGGGACGACACCGACCTTCGACTCCGGACGGTTCGGGGCGGTCTACCGCGAGCAGCTCGACGGCCCCCGCTGTGGCGTCTACCATCAGGTCGCCGTCGGCCACGTCGGCCTGGGGAACACCATCGGTATCGGCGACGTGCCGGGCTACGCGACGGTGGTCGAGGGGAGCCGGGTCCGGTTCAACGGGAGCGAGACGACCCGGCGGGTCCACGTCACGAACCACGAGCTCCTGCACAACGTCGTCGGCGTCCTCCCGAACGGCGGGACACACACCACGGAGGGATGGCTGGTGCCGGCAGTCCAGCCGGACGAGGACAGCCTCTCACCGGCCGCGGAGTCGGTCCTCGACGAGGGGCTCACCGGCTCGGGCTACTACCAGAACCAGGTCTGCGCCGAGGAGACGCCGACGGGGACTGCAGCCGGCTGAGGGCAGGTGTGGGCAGGATGAGGCGAGTCTACCTACGCCACCTCCCGCAGCCCGCCGAGCAGGTCCTCCAGCGGACCGTCCGCGACGGCCAGCGAGAACCCGTCCACGCGGGCGAGTTCCGGGGCGTGCTCCCAGCACTCCTCGGGCGTGATGCCGTGCAGGACCACCGCCGACGGCGTCGGCGTCACCACGCGCAGCGCGACGAGCGGCGACTCCCCGCGCGTGACCTCCGTGAACACCAGGACGCGGTTGGTCGACTGCCCGTACAGCCGGTAGAACTCCTCACTGGAGAGTCGGGTGATGGCCTGGATGGAATTGATGACGGTGTGGCCCGCGACGGTCGTGTCGTCGCCGGGCGCGAGTTCCGTCGCGCCCACGGCCTCGTACACCCGCGAGATGGGGACCCGAGCGGGGTACTCGCGCAGGTCGTGGACGATGTCGCGGTCGAAGCCTGCCTCCACGACGCGGGCGTGCTGGCGCACGCGCCCGCCACCGCGTGCCTCGTCGATAGCGAGCAGGGCCTCGACGACTCGCCGGACGATGCCGATACCCGGCGAGTCGCGGCGGCCGCCCTCGTAGTCCGAGACCACCGAAGGGGAGACACCGAGCTCGTCGGCGAGTTCGGTGCCGCTCACGTCGAACTCGGTGCGCCACTTGCGCATCGTCGCGCCGGGGTCGTCGCTGAGCGTTATCTCGCCGGCCATCCGCTCGGCGAGACGGCGGCGGGCGTCCGTGTCGTGGTCGGGCATCGGTTACTGGCTGTTCCACCCGCAAGGTGTTGAACCAGTCGGTCGCCGTGAGTGGCCCTGGCGAAGTTATTGCCCCATCTTTCTCAATATCCCCGGGATAGATTTTTAATCCCGAAGGCAACAGTACGATTTCTGTACTACGTACGATATTCGAGAATCGGAGCCGCGCCGGGGCGCGCGTTACCGTTCGCGCCGCGCGAGCGCCAGTACGCCCAGAACGGCCGCGACGAGGGCCGTCACGGCACCGAAGCCGGGCTGGCCGCCCGTCTCCGTGCCGGGGGCGGGCGTCTCCGCGCCCCCGGCACCGCCGTCGCCAGCGTCACCGGTCATCGTCTTCGCGGTCGCCGTGTCCGTTGGCACCTGCCGCGTGTTCTGGAACGCCTCGGACATGTTCTGCATCGGCTGGACCACGCGCGGCCCCGGCTGGCTGATGAGGTTGTTGTCCACCGTCAGCGTCTGGTTCAGCCGGTAGGCCGTGGTCGAGTCCCAGGGGGCGCCCGAGGGCAGCGGCGAGCCGGCCGGCCGGACGACCCACTGCGGGTTCCGGTCCGCGACGATCTCGTCGTTCAGCGGCTTGTACCCCGACACACCGGCGTTCGCGGCGATGTTGTCGCCGCCGGCCGTCTCGATGGCCTCGTGGATGAACGTCCCCTCACCGGTGGTGAAGTTGTAGAAGAAGTAGGCCACGCGGGGGCGCTGCTCGGGTGCGTTCGCGCGGATATCCTCCAGCGAGGCATTGAAATCGCTGTTGACGGTCGCCGCGCGGTCACAGGCGCCCGTGAAGCGGCCGAACAGCGACACCTTCGTCGTGATGGACGCGAGCGACTTGCCGAAATCGACCTTGTAGACGGTGAGGCCGGCGCTCCGGAGCTGCGAGACCGTCCCGTTCGGGACGATGTTCGGTGCGAGCACGAGGTCCGGCTGCAGGCCGACCACCCGCTCCTGGTTGACGGTGCCGTCCTGGTTGGTCACGTCGGTCCGGTTCTGCGAGCCTTCGAGGTAGGCCGTGGTGGGCCCCGTCGGCAGGCCGACCACGCTGGACTCCTCGTTCAGCTCCCACATCGTCTGTGCGGCGCTGGGAGCCAGCACGACCACCCGCTCGGGGTCCTCGGAGACGGTGACGTTCGTCCCGGTCGCGTCGACCCGCGAGACGGGGAACGAACAGTCCCGCTGGGTGGCCGCACCCGCGCTGTCCGACACCGATGCGTGCGTCCCGGTCGGGCCGGTGGCCGATGCCGCCAGCGCCCCGCCGGGCGCGACGGTCATCAGTAGTACGGCCACGACCAGCGTCGTGAGTGTGCGCATGCAGGGCGGAGTCGACTATGCAACAAGTACTTACCTATCCCAATCTCGTTTGCGCACGAGATGTACGAGCGGCAGCGCACGGTCGCGTGGTCGGCAGGGCTGGTGGCCGCACTGGCGCTCGTGACCGTCTACAGCGCCACCATCGGCCCCGTCGCCATCCCCCCGGTGGCGGTGGCGAAGGCCATCCTCAACGACATCGCGCTGCCCACGCTGGCCGCCGGGGCCGGACTGGTGCAGTGGGTCCACCCGTTCACCTTCCCGGTCGATCAGTCGCACGCGGTCATCGTGACGAAGCTCCGGCTGCCGCGGATCGCGCTGGGTGCGGCCGTCGGCTTCGCGCTCGCGACGGCGGGAACCGTGATGCAGGGGTTCTTCCGCAACCCGATGGCCGACCCCTCGATCATCGGCGTCTCGACGGGCGCCGCCGTCGGTGCCGTCGCCGCCATCGTCTTCCAGCCGGCCATCCCCCTGCTGCCGGACCTGCAGGCGATGGCGTTCGGGATGGCACTGCTCGCGGGCTTCACGGTCTACCTCGTCGCCCGCGAGGGCGGCCGGACGCCGGTCGCGACACTGCTGCTGGCGGGGGTCGCGGTCCAGACGTTCCTCGGCGCGGTCGTCTCCTACACGCTGCTGTTCGCCGGCGACTCCCTCGAACGGGCGGTCTACTGGCTGATGGGCCACCTCCACGCGGCCAACTGGGGGAAGGTCGGCGCCATCTGGCCGGTCGCCGTGCTGGGCTTCCTCGTCACGCTCGCGTACGCCCGCGACCTGAACGTCCTCCTCGTCGGTGAGGACGACGCGCATACGATGGGCGTCGAGGTCGAGCGTACGAAGCGGGTGCTGCTGGCCGTCGCGAGCATCCTGACGGCTGCCGCGGTCGCCGTGGCCGGCGTCATCGGCTTCGTCGGCCTCGTCGTCCCGCACGTGATGCGCCTCCTCGTCGGCCCGGACCACCGCATCCTCCTCCCGACCTCGGCGCTCGCCGGCGCGGGCTTCCTCGTCGCCACCGACACCCTCGCGCGGGCCGGCCCCGCGGAGGTACCGGTCGGCATCGTCACGGCGGCGCTCGGCGCCCCCTTCTTCCTCTACCTGCTGCGCAACCGCGAGGTGCATTCGCTGTGAGCGAGGATCGACCCGACACGGAAGGCGACGTGGCCGGCAGTGAGGATGCACCCGCACTCGAACTGGATGACGTGAGCGTCCGGTACGGCGACCGGACCGTCCTCGACGGGGTCTCGCTCTCGGTCCGGCCCGGAGAGTTCCTCGCGCTCGTCGGCCCGAACGGCGCCGGCAAGACCTCTCTCCTGCGGACCGTCAACGGACTCGTCACACCCGACTCGGGGACGGTCCGCATCGCCGGAACGGACGCCACGACCCTCTCGGTGCGCGAACGCGCGCGCCGGGTCGCGACCGTCCCACAGGAGACGAGTGTCGGCTTCGACTTCCCCGTCCGCGACCTCGTGGCGATGGGCCGGACGGCCCACCGTTCGCGGTTCTCGCGGGGGGGCGAGAGCGACCGGGCGGTCGTTCAGCGCGCGCTCGACCGGACCGACACCGCCGGCTTCGCGGACCGCCCCGTCGGGTCACTGAGCGGCGGCGAGCGCCAGCGAGTCGTCCTCGCACGGGCACTCGCACAGGCCGCACCGCTGCTCCTGCTCGACGAACCGACCGCCAGCCTCGATATCAACCACCAGGTCCGTGTCCTCGGGCTGGTGAGCGACCTCGTCCACGCACCCGCCGACGGCTCGACGACCGGGGACGGCGCGGCCGACACGCCTGCCGAGCGAACCGCCGTCGCCGCCATCCACGACCTCGACCTCGCCGCCAGGTTCTGCGACCGTGTCGCGTTGCTCGCCGACGGCGGTATCCAGGCGGTCGGTCAGCCGGCTGCGGTGCTCGACGCCGAGCGACTGCGGGCCGCGTACGACATCGAGACGGTCGTCACGGAGAACGCCGCGACCGGGACGCCGACCGTGACGGCGCTGACGGACGCCGCCACGAACGGGGTCGAGCCGTCGCGGACGCCGCTGGAAGCCGACGACGACTAGGGCTACCGGCGCCGGTAGAGGACATCGGCGAGGGCGGCCCCGACCATCATCGGCAGGAAGAGCGACAGCCCGACCACGAGTACGAGGGTCGCCCACCGTGCCCCGCCGGGCGGCCAGAGCTGGGGCCACAGGTCGGCCAGCGCCCCCCGGAACCAGACGACCGCCAGCACGAGGAAGAGGAACCCCGTCGCCAGGCGGACCAACCGACGGCGCGACTCGTCCCCGGTGGCCTCGTCGTCCAGAACGCCGAGCGGGTCCTCCGGGTCGGGTGCCGTCACGTGATTCCCTTCGAACGGGAGGCGTTAACGACTTTCGACGCGGCCGGGACAGCGTTATCAACTCGGGGGGCTATCGGGAACCAACGACATGGCGAACAAGATCGCGCTGCTCCTGCTGGGGGGAATCGTCGTCACGGCGACGAGCGCGGGGGCCGCCATCGGCGTCTACCTCGGCGACGGTGGGCCGTTACTCGGGGGAAACAACGACGGCGGGGACGGCAGCGCGGCGCCGACAGCGACGCTGACTGCCACCGCCACGGCGACCACGGCCCCGGCCACGGACGCGGACGCGGGTGGCGGTAACGGTGACAGTGACGGCGGTGGTGGTGGAACCGCGACCGAGGAACCGGGGAGCGCCGGCACGACACCACCGCCGACATCGACTGCGACGCCGCCGACCGCGACACCAGAGCCGGACGCGACGGCGACACCGGGACCGGTCCGCCCCGACTCGTTCAACGAGACGAAGGTTCGGCTGCTGGTCGTCGAGGAGATCAACGACCGGCGCGTCGAGCGCGGGCTGGAGAGACTCCGGTCCGACGAGGTGCTGACCCGGATGGCCGGGAACCACAGCCGCCGGATGAGCGGGCAGGGCTACGTCTCCCACGCCGCGGGGGGCTACACGACCGCGGAACGTTACCGTCGGAATGGTCTAGACCAGCGGTGTGGAATCCTCGATTCCGAGCGCAACACCGTCCGGGAGGATCGGGAGATCGAGGCGCTCGACAAGGTCTCGGCCGGCGGCGAGTTCGACAACCGGACGAACCGGAACGAGCGCGAGATCGCGGTCGACGCCGTCGAGAACTGGTTCGCGACCGACTCCGAGCGCCGGAAGCTCACCTACGAGAACGCCGGGCAACTCGGCGTCGGCGTCCACGTCAGCGGGAGCAACCGGGCGTACCTCACCGTCGACCTCTGTTCCTGACGACCCGTTTGTGCCGTCGACATCCGCTGTTTCGGTGGGTTCTGCCCGAGACGAGTGCGTCGGCTGGCTCCCACCCCGATACTGTTAAGTGATAGCACGACCCACATATTGGCGCTATGCCCCCGCAGAGCCACCCGGCGGACGAACGCATCCTCGAGTTCTTCGGGGACAACCCACCCGAGTACGTCCCTATCGTGGCCAACCGGCTGGGGATCCACGTCCGATACGCGGAGCGACGGGTGGAACGTCTGGTCGACCAGGGACTCCTCGCGCCGGTGAGCAACGAGGTGATCTACACGACGACCGACGCCGGTGAGCAGGTCATCGCCGGCGAGGCGACCATCGGCGCCGCGATGGAGGCGGCTCTGGACGACTAACTTTCAAGTATCGTTCCGGCGAGACGGACCGCATGGACGCCGCAGACCGCTTCATGCTCATCGGACTCCTCCTCATCGCAGTCGCGATCGGCGCCGGCATCGTCGCCGCACTGGCGGGGTTCTGAGCGGCTTCGAGCGGGTCGGGAGCGTCGACGCGAGCGTGACCCGTGGAACCGGATGGGTCGAATTTAAGCAGTCGGCGCTGTAGCCGTCGGTATGGACGAGTTCGACGAAATCGTCTCCTCGTGTACGCCCCGCGAGACCGGCGCCGTCGACATCTACCAGAACACGGTCGGGCTGGCGTGCCCGTCCTGTGACAAGCCGTTCGACGACCTCATCGTCTCGAAGGAGTTCACCCGCCTCAACCTCTCCCGGCAGATGGACATCTGCGCGTCGGTCCACGAGGGGAACCCGGTCCTGTTCACCCACCGGAAGTAGCGTCGGGCTCCCCGCTCGTTCCGGGGGCGAGTGCGTCGAGGCTCCGGAGCCGCCGGTCCCCCAGTACACAGCAGCCGCGCCGCTCGTGTCCATGGCGCTCGACGTGAACCCCCTCCAGCCCGGCGTTCCATGCCGCGCCCACGTCCGAGGGGTTGTCGCCGACCAGTGGCCCCGCGGGGTCCCGTCCGACAGCGAGATCGGCGAGCGCCAGCTCGACCGGTCCGGCGTCGGGTTTCCAGCCCGTCTCCTCGTCACAGCAGACGACCGTGTCGAACCAGTCACGCAGGTCCAGCCGGTCGAGCACGGGCTCGGTGAGGTAGGACTGGCAGTGGGTCACCAGCCCGACCGGCTCGTCGAGCGCACCGACCCACGCGGCGTCGTCGTAGCAGAACGCGGCCTCGGCGCGGGCGATAGGATCCTCGACCTCGTGGAACGTCTCCCAGAACGCCTCGACGTCGACGCCACGCTCGGCCAGCACGTCGTTCGCGCCCGCGCCGAACCCGTGCCAGATGGCCTCGGCCTCGGTGGGGCCGAACTCGTGGCCGAGCCGGTCGCCGACCTCGCCGAGCGTCTCGTGGATGTACGACGGCTCGACGTCGACCAGCGTCCCGTCGAGGTCGAACAACCAGACATCGTAGTCCGCGGCGTGGCTCATCCGGACACAGGTAGCCGGTCGGCGGACAAGTACCTGCTGACCACGCATCGGCCGATGGGGGCAGCCACGGTCGGCGCGTTCGGCGTGTTCGGCCGCGAGCGCCCTACTCCCGGACGTGGATGGAGGACCCGAGGTACTTGTGCAGGACCTCGTCGACATCGTCGGCACGGAAGAGCGAGAGGTCCGCCGCGATGGCCTCACGCAGCGCCGACAGATACGCCTCGTCGGTCCGGAGTTCGCGGAAGGCGACCGAGATCACCTCGACCCCGAGTGCCTCACTCGCCAGGTCGCACAGGTGTGCCTCGTCGTTCGCCTCGCCCCGCCAGCAGTTGTCGCGGAAGAACAGCCAGCCCGCCTCGCCCGGCGGGTCGGCCCGTCGCTCCAGCGTCGTCTCGAACGTCTCCGGTGCGACGGTCACACCTTCGGCCGGCTCCAGCCGGAACGTGACACGGAAGACGTACGCCGCGTCCCCGGGGACCTCCGCGGCCCCGTCGTCTCGGGGCTTGTCGGCCATCTCAGTCGGCGAGCTCGTTCAGCCGCTCGGCGAGGTCGATGTCCTTCGTCGTGACGCCCCCCTCCTCGTGGCTGGTCAACTCGACGGTCACCTCGCGCCACTCGACGGTCAGCGTCGGATGGTGGAACGCCTCCTCGGCGAGTCCGCCCGCGCCCGAGGCGAAGCCGACGCCCTCGAGGTAGGAGTCGAACTCGTAGGTCCGCTCGATCCGGTCGCCCTCGTGGCTCCAGCCGTCGGGGAGCTGCGCGTCGATCTCATCGTCGGACAGGAGGTCTGCCATGGCCGTGGCCACGACCGGCGGGCGGATAAGACTACGGCCAGTCCGGGCGCTCGACCAACACGCCGGTGCCTCAGTCGTCGCTCCGGCTACCGCGCTCGGCGCCCGACAGCTCACGCGAGCGGCCGGTCGCCAGCAGGTTGGTGTGGGCGGCGGCGAACGACAGGTAGAACGCCAGCAGCGTTCCGCCCGTCATCGCCAGTTGCGCATCCGCGCCGAACACCTGCCGACCCAGCACCAACAGTCCGCCGAGGACGAGCGCCGCGAGGCCGGTCGCCAGCGTCATGCGCGGCGCACTGCCCGCCTCGCGACTCCAGACGGTCGCCCAGCAGAGCGCCGCCAGCGCGGCCAGCCCGACGGTGTACAGCGCGACCTGTGCGGTCGCCCCATAGACGAACACGAGCCGGGGCGAGAGGACGAGGAAGGCCGGCAACAGCGCGGCCGCGGCCAGCGTCGCCCGGCGGGCCGCCCCGGTCGACGCGACCTCGCCGTACGACCACCCGGTCGCCAGCGCCACGCCGGCGTAGATGACCGTCGCCGTCGAGAAGTGCGCCGTCAGGATGACCCACTCGTACTCCGTGACGGTCAGGGCACCCAGGACGATCTGTGCGGGCAGCAGGACCGTTGCAACGGAGAGGGCGCCACGGACGCGGCGCGAGAGCCCCGCTCGCCACGCGTGGCCGGTGGCCCCGAGGATGACGAACCCCGTCACCATCGCGACGAGCCGGTGGAACCACTCGATGAAGCTCATCCAGTCGGCCGGGAACAGGCCGAACACCGCACCGTCACACAGCGGCCACCGCTGGGCACACGTCAGCCCGGCACCCGCCGCCGCCGTGTACACGCCCAGCAGCATCAGAATCCCCGTGAGCGCGGTCGTCCCCGCGAGGTAATGTCGGAAGGACAGCTCCGACCGGGACGGGAGGTCCATACTCGCGTTCGGGGTGGGATGGACTTAGGCGTCTCCCTTCGGTCCCAGGCACTGGGACCGGACCGGCACGTGGGGACGGAGACAGATGTCTCTCCGTCGTCGTGTGGCGCGCGAAAGAATGGAACCGCGAAGTCAGTTCGAGAACCCGTGAGGGTTCCGTGTGTTAGTCGCGACGACGGAGCGCGATGAGGGCGGCACCGACGAGCGCGATCAGCGAGACAGCCAGGCCGAAGCCGGGCTGACCGTCGCTGCTCGTGGTCGTCGTCTCCTCACCATCGGTCGGCGTCGGCTCGTCGGCCTCGGTCGGCGTCGGAGTCGGCTCGTCGGCCTCGGTCGGCGTCGGAGTCATCTCGCCAGCGAGCGAGATCTGCCCGCTGTCGAGGACGATCTGACCGTCCGCGTTCAGGTACGGACCGTCGTCGTCGCCGTTGGACGAGACGAAGTCGTACGTCTCGTCGCCGTCCGTGTCACGGTGCGGCATGGCGAAGAACTGGCCGCTCTCCTCGACCGGGGTGTCCAGGCTGACGTTGATGTCGGCGCTGGTCCCGCTGTCGAGGTAGGCGGACGTGCCACGCACGGAGCCGAACGGATCGTCGGACACCGTGGCGTCGTGGATGGTCACGAAGCCACCGTCGGGGAGACGCGCGCTCTCGACGAGCACGGAGTCACCGTTGGTGGTCTGGTCGTTGAGGGTGACCGTGGCGACGCGCTCGACCGTGATGGTCGCGGCGTCGACCGTGGCGTTACCCTCGTTGTTCGTGTAGGGGCCGTCGTCGGCGCCCTCACTCGTGACGAAGTCGTAGGTCTCGTCACCGTCGGAGTCCAGGTGCGGCATCGCGTAGTACGTGCCGGACCCGGACGGAGCGATCGGTGAGTCGAGCTCGACCGTGACGTTCTCCGTAGTGCCAGCCTCGAGGTAGCCCGAGGTGCCACGGACGGAGTCGAAGACAGCGCCGTCAGAGACGAGCGTGGAGTCGTGGATCGTCACGAAGCCACCCTCGGAAACGGTGACGCTCGCAACGTTCAGGCTCGTCGCCTGACCCGTGAAGGTCTGGTTGCTGAACGTCGCAGCGCCGACCTGTGCCGAACCGACCTGGCCGGGCGTCTCGGCGTTGTCCTCGAGGTTCTGGTTCTGAACAGTCGCCGTGAAGCTCGTGTTCGAAGCGACGTCCGAGAAGTCGAACTCGCCACCGAAGGTGCCGTCAGGCTGAACCTCGGCGGTGTCCTCCTTCAGGAACGCATTGTTGCCGGTCGTCCGGGCACGGACGGTGAACTCCGTGTGGGGAGCCAGGTTCGTCGTGCCGTTGATGAACTGACCGGACTCGGCATCGACCGTGACGATGCCCTGCTCGTTCGTGTCGAACTCCAGATCGCGCTCCTGGAACTCGAACGTGTCGAAGACGATCTCGGACTCGTCCGAGCTCGGGTCGTCGTCGGCGACGTACGGGTTACCGGTGTAGTCAAACTGCGGCGAGACGACATCACCGTCGCTCTCGGTCTCGGGGACCGTGAACGAGGCGTTGTAGTCATCGCCCGTCTCGAGCGCGTTAGCGTCGGAGTAGTCGTCGGGGTCGAAGACAACGTACAGCGTGTTGTTGTCCTCATCGGGGTAGACGACGGCGTCCTGGATGGGCAGGCTGTCGGGAGCGTCAACGTTCGGCCCGACATCCTCGGGCGTCAGAGCCAGACCGAGGAGACCCTCGACCTGGTCGTCGCCGGAGCCGGCCGCACCGGTCCGACCAGCGTCGAAGAACTGCGCCGCGGAGGCGCTGTCCTGCTCGGCGAGGGCCGACGTGTAGTCGTCGTTGCCGTCGAAGCCGGGGTATCCGAAGATACCCGTAGCGTTCACCTGCAGGACGATGTGGTTACCCTCGGCGACGGTGTCGGACTGCGTGATGGAGTCACGCAGCTCCTCGGCGTCGTCGTAGGTACCCGCGTCACCAGAGGAACTCTGGATGGAGCTCGGGGCCGTGTAGATTGCGGCGCCGTTGGTGCTCCGCTCCTGGAGCGTCAGCACGGCGACGTCGGTCTCCGTGTCGCCCACGAAGGCCGTCACGTCGTAGTCGTAGTCCTCGAGCGGCTCGTTGAGGCTGCTGTCCTGGGGCCGGTTGATAGCGGAGGAGACGATGACGTCGTCCTCCACGTTGAACGTCCGCTCGTTGTTGACGCCGGCCTGGAAGGTGTTGAACGTGAAGTTGACGACACCGTTGTCGTCGTCGTCCTCGAGCGTGACCTCCTGCTCGTAGTTGGCCTCCTCGGTGCCGAAGATGACGGTAACCTGGTCCGTCTCCTCCAGCGAGAGGGAGAACTTCGCGACGTCACCGCGCTCCTCCACAACGGAGCCGGTGATGAAGTTCGCGTCGAGGTCGTCCTCCTCGGTCACCTCGATGGAAGCGGTGTCCTCTGCGGTCGTGTCGACGACATCGATGTCCAGCGTGTAATCGCCGGTGTCGATGCCGGAGAAGCTCACGTCGACGTCCTGGTCGGTGTCGGTCACCTGGAACGTGACGTTGCTACTGCCCTCCAGCTGGAGGTTGTTGATAGTGCCAGCCGACTCAGCGTTGCTGAACATCGACTGGAGGTCGCTCTGGCTGAGGTCGTCAGCGCCGACCTCGACCGTGTACGTGCTGCGGACCGGAGAGTCGAAGTTCAGCGTCTCGGAGTCACCCGAGGAGACGCTGCTGTCATCGAACTCGGTATCGAGCGTCTGGACGACGATTTCGGTCGTCGGGTCGGTGCTCGCCGGCGGTCCGTTCTGACCGGTGGCACCGCCACCACTATTGAACTCGAGGTAGTTACCCTCGCTGTCCGTGATGACGTAGTCGCCCTGCAGGTCGGACGTGTCGATTTCACCAGTACTGGTACCGAGATCCTGTTCGAGCGAACTGGACTCACACTGCTCGGTAGTAGAGTCGTACTCGCACGAGCGCAGCTGGCCGCCTTCGCTAGCCTTGTTGTTCAGGTTGTAGAACAGGTCCTGACCCTGGTAACGGATCACGCGGTCGTCCCACGTGGCGTCGGGGCCGTCGTCGGTCCCGCCGTCGTCGCCACCGTCACCGGCGACGCTCAGGACAGCGGTGCTCTCGCCACCGCTCGAGCTCGGGTTGTAGTCGACGACTGCATCGTAGTCGCCGCCGTTCCGCGGGTTGCGGAACTCGTTGTTCTCGACCACGAGCACGACGAGGTCGCCCTGCTGGACAGTGTTCGAGAAGCTGCTACCCGTAACTTCGAGCGTCTCGAAGCGGTTAGCGTTGTTCTGGTTGCTCCCGCTGACGCTGGAGCCGGTCGTTTCTTCGGGGTTGTCATCTCGGACGAGGGTCGCGAGGTCGGAGCCGGAGTTGGCATCGCCCTTGTACAGTCGAACCTCGACGTCGTCCGACTGGATGTCGCTGGCGAAGCCACCGCCGGTGAAGGCGGAGTCATCCGAGAAGTCGACCTCGATTCCGCTGAACGAGCCGTCAGTCGACTCGATAGCGGTCGAGGCATAGAAGTTGGTCGTTTCGCCCGCTGCATCCGAATTGCCTAGACTGGTGTCTCCCTGCGTTGCTTGCGCATTCGCAGCCGCAGCAGCCGTGCCGGCGAAGGCGACGGTACCTGCGAAGACGGAGAACACCATGAGCGCGGCGAGTGTAAGGCCGCGCAGTTTCTTTCGTGTTCCTGTCATATTTGGTTGGAATCGTTTGCAACCGCACCGCGATCGGCAACAACAGTTTCCACCGCAACCCGGGGCACGCCGGCGCCGTTCGCCTCGTGCACAGACCCGAGCGGGGTACTCCGTGCTGTCACCATGGGTAGGGGTACGGCCAGAACAAGCCGCGGGTATAATAAATGCTTTCTGGTCAAACATGAGGCGCGACACCGCTTCACACGCGCTGTGGGCGCCGGATTCGGCCGGAAAGCATTTACCCGGCTGCTCGCCGGATGGATGACTATCGAACGACGGTCGTCTGCCGGGTGTCGAACGGGGGGCAGACGAGCGGCCAGCGACCCCGCGCGGCGACTCAGTCCGAGCGTGGCGGGGAGCGGATATCCGGGACCCTACCGGCCCGGTCACCGACGAACCGTGCCACGTGTGCCCCCTCGGAGCGTTCGAACCCGGCCTCACGAGCCAGCCGGTCGAGTTCACGGGCAACCCGGCTCCCGTACTGGGCCGCTCGCTTCCCACGGAACGCGACCGGGTCGGGGACGGACGAGCGTGCCGCCCGCCGGAGGGCGACCTTCCGCTCGCCACGCTCGCTCACCAGCAGTCGCTCGGGCAATCCGAGGGCGGCACGGACCACCGCGTCGTGGAGTAGCGGTGCGACGGGTTCGACGCCCGCCGCCCGCAGCGCGAGGACATCCCGCTCCAGCTGGTCGGGCAACCCGGTGACGACCTCGCGGACCGCATCTCGGACGGTACCTGCCGAGAGACGCGGGTCCTCCGGAGCCCGTGCGACCTTGTCGTAGCCGCCGAACAGTTCGTCGGCACCCTGGCCGACCGCCAGTCGTTCGTACCCGTCCTCGCGTGCGCGACGCGCGACGGCGACCAGCGGCACCGCGATGGCCACGTCCATGGCGTTCGTCCGCCCGGTCGCGCGGGCGACGGAGAGGGCGTGCTCGCGGATGGCGGCGTGGTCGAGTTCGACGACGGTGAGCTCGTCCGCACGGCCACAGAGGCGGGCGGCCTCCCGAGCGGCCTCGATATCCGGGCTTCCGGGAACACCCGCGACGTAGAGTGGCGCCCGCGGGAGTCCCGCGGCCACGACGGCCGAGTCGACGCCACCGGAGAACGCGACCGCGAGGTCGTCCCGACCCGACGGCACGGCGGCGACGCTCTCGGCGATGGCGTCCCGAACGTCCGTTACGGCCCGTCGGTCGTCGGTGGCCGGTGGCAGGTCAGGAAGCGACCAGACCCGCTCGTCGCCGTCGGCCGACCGGACCGTGCCCGCAGGGAGCCGGACCGGCGTGTCGAGCGCCGTCGGGTCGGCGCTGACCGTCTCGTGGTCGCCACGCTCGGTGAACAGCGGATAGCGGCCGAGTACGTCCCGGACGGGACGTCCATCGGGGAGCGTCCCCGCGAACCCGTGGGTACCGGGGAGCGGGTCATCCTCGCGGAGCGCTCGCGCCACGAGGTCGGCGTCGGACCCCTGCATCGGCGACGAGTCGAGCGGCATCAGAACGGGGCCAGCATGGCCTGCCTCGCCCGGCGGAGGATGCCGCCGCCGAACTGCCGGAAGCTGACGCGCCAGGGCGTCCGCTTGCCGACGACGGTCGTCCGGCCCTCCCTGACCGCGTCGAGGATGCTGGTCACGTCCTCGTGGGTCGTGTCCACCTCGGTGACGGCCTGGCCGACCATCTCGCTGATATGGGCGTCGCTGCCGGCGGTCATCGGGAGGTCGTGTTCGCGGGCGAAGCGCTCGGCCCGGCGGTTCGAGCGGCCGGTGAGGAGCCGGGAGTTGTACACCTCGATGGCGTCCGCGCTCGCGAGTTGGCCACGCGTGATGTGGGCGGCGACGCCGTGCCGGGACTTCTGGAACGGGTGCGGTACGACCGCGACACCGCCCTGGTCGTGGATGCGGTCGAGCGTCTCGTCGTAGGAGAGTCCGGGCGGGACGGCCTCCTCGACGCCGAGCCCGAGGACGTGGCCGGCCTCGGAGGTGATCTCCATCCCGGGAATCCCCACGAGGTCGTACTCGGAGGCGAGGTCCGCCGCACGCAGTGAGGCATCGATCTCGTCGTGGTCGGTCACGGCGAGCGCGTCCAGTCCGACGGCCTCGGCCTGCCCCAGCAGGAGTTCGACCGGATCATGCCCGTCGTACGAGAGCGACGAGTGGGAGTGGAACTCGACCGACAGCACGCCCAACCGTTCGGGCGACCGGGCCAAAAGCACGCCGGTGTGCCGGCAGCCGTCGAGTGGCGGCGACCGGAGCGGCATCGCCTCGGGGATGGAAAGCGCTTTCCACGGGCACGCCGGACCGCCGATATGCCTCTCGCACCCTCGGACCGCGAACTCGTCATCGACGAGTTGGGCCGGGACCCGACGCCCGCCGAGGAAGCGCTCTTCGAGAACCTCTGGAGCGAGCACTGCGCCTACCGCTCCTCGCGACCGCTGCTCTCGGCCTTCGACTCCGGGGGCCCGCAGGTCGTCGTCGGGCCGGGCGACGACGCCGCCGTCGTCGCGCTCCCCGTCCCCGGCACCGAGGACGACGCCGAGACCCGCTACTCGGACACCTACATCACGATGGGTGTCGAGTCGCACAACCACCCCTCCTACGTCGATCCGTTCGACGGCGCCGCCACCGGCGTCGGCGGCATCGTCCGGGACACGATGTCGATGGGCGCCTACCCCATCGCGCTGGCGGACTCGCTGTACTTCGGCGACTTCGACCGCGAGCACTCGCGCTACCTGTTCGAGGGTGTCGTCGAGGGCATCTCCCACTACGGCAACTGCATCGGTGTCCCCACGGTCTCGGGGTCGGTCGCCTTCCACGACTCGTACGAGGGGAACCCGCTCGTCAACGTCGCCTGCGTCGGCCTGCTGGACGAGGAACGGCTCGTCACGGCCGCCGTGAAGGAGACCGGGAACAAGCTCGTCCTCGTCGGCAACGGGACCGGCCGCGACGGGCTCGGCGGCGCCTCCTTCGCCTCCGAGGACCTCGCCGAGGACGCCGAGACGGAGGACCGGCCCGCGGTCCAGGTGGGCGATCCGTACACGGAGAAGCTGCTCATCGAGGCCAACGAGGAGCTCGTCGAGAACGACCTCGTCCGGGCGGCGCGCGACCTCGGCGCGGCCGGGCTGGGTGGTGCGTCCTCCGAGATGATCGCCAAGGGCGACCTCGGCGCCGAGATCGAACTGGAACGGGTCCACCAGCGCGAGCCGAACATGAACGCGCTGGAGATTCTCCTCGCCGAGTCCCAGGAGCGGATGTGCTACGAGGTCCGGCCCGAGGAGGTCGACGCCGTCCGCGACATCGCCGAGAAGTACGACCTGGGCTGCTCGGTCATCGGCGAGGTGACCGAGGACCGCTACGTCTGCACGTTCGAGGGCGAGACGGTCGTCGACGCGCCCGCGGAGTTCCTGGCGGACGGCGCGCCCATGAACGACCTCGACCACGTCGAGCCCGCCGAGCCGGAGGTGGACCTGCCCGACCCCACGCCCGACCTCCGTGCAGCGTTCGAGGCCGTCGTCGGCTCACCCAACACCGCCTCGAAGGAGTGGGTCTACCGCCAGTACGACCACGAGGTCGGCACGCGGACGGCGCTCCGGCCCGGTGACGACGCGGCGCTCGTTGCAGTGCGTGAGTCGGCGCCCGTCGACGCCGCACCCGGGACCGGCCTCGCGCTCTCGGCCGGCGCGGACCCCAACTGGACCGACGCCGCGCCGTACGACGGCGCCCGGGCCGTCGCCCTGGAGAACGCCACCAACATCGCCGCGAAGGGTGCGTACCCGCTCGCAGCCGTGGACTGCCTCAACGGCGGTAACCCCGAGAAGCCGGACGTGTACGGCGGCTTCCGCGGCATCGTCGACGGCCTCGCCGACGAGTGTGCCGACCTGAACGTGCCGGTCGTCGGCGGCAACGTCTCGCTGTACAACGACTCCGAGGCCGGGCCGGTCCCGCCGACGCCGACGCTGGCGATGGTCGGGACGAAGCCCGGCTACGACGCCCCGCCCGCAGCGTTCGCCGGCGAGGGAACCGTGCTCGTGGTCGGCGACGCCGCGCTCGACGGCGCGGACGTGGCGCTCGGCGGCTCCGAGTACCTCGCACAGCACGGCGGGAGCGATGCCTTCCCCGCGCCGCCCGAGAACGGCACCGAGTTCGTCCGCGCGCTCGCGGGCGTGGCCGACCACGACGCCACCCACGCCGTCCACGACGTGAGCCACGGCGGCCTCGCGGTGTCACTGGCCGAGATGGTGACCGCCGACGCGGGCGCCGACGTGGACCTCGGCGACGGGGACGCCGCACACCTGCTGTTCAACGAGCGAGTGGGCCGCGCCGTCGTCGAGACGACCGACCCCGAGGCCGTTCGCGAGGCGTTCGACGGCGTCGCGCCCGTCCACGAGGTCGGCGCGAGTACGAGCGACGGGTCGCTGGATATCGATGTTGGCGGGGCGTCGCTGTCCGCAGGTGTCGAGGAGATTCGGGAACTACGGGCGATTATCGACCGCGAACTGGCCTGATATATCGATTAAGTATTTTTCTATAGTCTTATCCACAAGTTATTTCTCTTACTCCGAATCTCGAGGAGATTCTATGCTATGGAGAACAATCTACGAAGCCCTCGCGCGCTCAGGGGGCCGCGTTCCGGAAGACGGTCCGGGCATGCGGCGCCTTCGGCGCCGTTCCGGGCTGCGACTTCCGTCGTTCGGCCTCCGGCCTCACCCTCGCTGCGCTCCTCACTCGCGCCTGCGGCGCTCGTTGCGGTGCTTGCGTCGCCGGGGCCCCGCTGAGCGCACTCGCCCTTCGATTCCACCAGGGGGTTGAATGGTCAATGGGCGATGCGTCCCTGCCCTTCCCCAGGTCGCGCGGGTTCGCAGGCGAACTGCTCACCACGCGCTCCCGGCCCGTGGACTGTGGAAGCCCTCGACCCCTGTCAGTCGAGCGGGCGCGCGCTGGCGGCTGTGCCCGTCAGGGCCAGCCGCCTCTACACTGCGCGAGGGACGAGAAGCGCAGGGAGCGAAGCGACCGAGCATCGCAGGCGGTTGGGGAGGCGTGAGGCCCACGAATCTGACTGACCCACGCACGGTTCTGGTGGAATCGAAGGGCGAGAGCGCGAGGGCTTCGCACCCTGCGTCACTATCGTCGTCGCAGTCACTAACATCAGGGAGCCCATCCCCACACAGCCGCGAGCGAAGATTGAAAGCCGACGCCACCCCAGCGGGGAACCAGAGGCACCCGGATTCCGAGATGAAGACACCCAGCGGAACCTCCGTCGGCGTGGACGACCCGTACGAACACGTCGAGCGCTGCGACCACCTGACCGACGACGGCCGCTGCCGGTACGCCGCCGAGCACGGCCAGCACGACCCCGAGTTCGCGGCCGAGCGCCGCGCCGACGACCTCCGCTGCCCCGCGGCGGACCCGGAGGGCGCGTGGGACTGGGCCGACTGCCCCCACTTCCGCGCCCGCCAGCGCTCGCGCGAGTGCGTCCGTTGCGGGCTCGAGGAGGTCCGACTGGCCAACGCGGAGGCCCGGGACACACGACCACTCCTCGAAGAACATCACCTCTCGTACAGAGAGGGCGACCGGCGGGAGCCCTCGAGCAAGCGAGCGGAGAGGAGCGAAGCGACGAGCCGCGAGCACGAACCCGAGGCCGACATGGCCCACGAGATAACCGTCTACCTCTGTCGCTGGTGTCACGCGAAGGTCCACGGGTCGTGGGCCCGGGTCGACGACGACGCCGCGCCGGACCCGGAGGCCATCGCCGCGAAGGAGGAGCGCCGCACGAAGGAGCAGGCCGAGACGGGCTTCGAGACGGCCGCCGAGCGATTCGACCCCGGTGACACCGACGACAGCGGCTGACTGGGATGTCGCTACGGTGCTTTTCTGAGTGGCTCCCCTGACCCCCGTATGAACGACCGGACCCACCTCGGCCACGTCCACCTGAAGGTCCGCGACGTGGACCGGGCCATCGAGTTCTACCGTGCGGTGCTGGGCCTCGACGTGGCCGAGCGCCACGGCAGCTACGCCTTCCTCTCGTTCGGCGAGCACCACCACGACCTCGCGCTGCAGGCGCTCGGCGAGGGCGCCGCCGGACCGGGCCGGGGCGTCGGCCTCTATCACTCGGCGTGGGAGGTTCCCGACGGCACCGCGCTGCGCGAGACCTACGAGCGGCTCCGGGACCGCGGCGTCGAGGTGGCGCCGGTCGACCACGGCATCTCGAAGGCCCTCTACTTCGACGACCCCGACGGGAACGGCGTGGAGGTGTATCTCGATACGCGCGCGTCACGCGAGGTGGCGGAGTGGACGGGGCGCAACGAGCGGTTCGACCCGACCGCGCTCTGAGCGGTCGCCACCGGAGCGCGAGAGCACGTAAACGAGCCGTTTCTCCCGATTCAGGCGTTTCAGGAGGCTTATACCCGTCCACGAGAGAACGGGCAGTAATGACCCGTATCGTCGTGGTGGACAACCACGGACAGTTCACCCATCTGGAGCAGCGGGCGCTCCGCGACATCGGTGTCGACACCGATATCGTCGACAACGAGACCCCGCCCGACGAGGTCGAGGCCGACGGCGTCGTCCTCTCGGGTGGTCCCGACATGGACCGCATCGGCCGCGCCCCCGACTACCTGGACCTCGACATCCCGGTGTTCGGCATCTGCCTTGGGATGCAGCTCATCGCCGACGAACTCGGTGGCGAGGTCGGCGCGGGCGACTACGGCGGCTACGCCGACGTGACCGTCCGCATCGAGGACGACGCCGACCCACTCGTCGGCTCGCTGGCCCCCGAGACGCGGGTGTGGGCCAGCCACGCCGACGAGGTCAAACGCGTCCCCGACGGCTTCACCCGGACCGCCGAGAGCGATGTCTGCGGCGTCGAGGCGATGAGCGATACCGAGCGCGACCTCTACGGCGTCCAGTGGCACCCGGAGGTCGCCCACACGGAGCGGGGCGAAGAGGTGTTCGAGAACTTCCGCTCGGTCTGCGAGGGGCGTTAGCACCACGTACACCCGTTCTCGTCCGTCAGCCGTCGGACACGCACGACCGATTTATGTCGGCGCGGCGGAACGTCCGCGTAACGGCCACCCGTTCACACACACATGAGCAACACACAGGGCGACCTCGCCTCGCTGTCGCGGTTCATCTTCCGGGCGCCGAGCTGGTACTCCAGCATCGCGTTCGCCCTGCTCATCGCCGCGTTCGCGGGGGTCGCCGCCTTCGACTCGCGGTTCGTCCTCGAGGACGCCTGGCAGGGGGTCTTCTACATCGGCGTTCCGACGGTGGCCGCATCGCTGCTGACGCCACCGGTCGACCGGCTGTTCGGCGGCCACCTCACCCCGAACCGGGCGTCGCTGCTCGCGCTGACCTGCGAACTGGTCGTCGTCGTCGTGCTGACGGCGGCCGGCGCCGTGGCAGTCCTGACAGGGCTGGGCCAGCAGTTCGTCTTCGACGCGCTCGTCGCGGCACTGGCCAGCATCTTCGCGCTCCGGCTGCTCGTCATCATGGCCGTCTCCCACGAGTCCATCGCCGCCGCCATCGTCCCGGCGAGCATCCAGACCGTCGCCGCCGCCGCCCTCCTGTTCATCTACAGCGGGACGCTCCGGTTCTTCGAGCTCGGCGGCCCGCTCACCCGGGTCTTCCTCAACCGCGCCGACCAGGCGCCCCAGGAACTCACCGTCGTCGGCCCGGAGACGTTCGTCCTGCTGGCCATCACCTGTGTGCTCTACGTCGGCTCCGTCTACGCCTTCCTGCTGGTCATCGACCGCCCGTGGCGCAACTCGCTCGGCGTCTCGGTGCTGGACTTCCTCCGTGGCTTCGTCGGCCACATCGCCGAGGGAACGGACGAACTCGAGGAGTTCTTCGAGCAGCTCGGCGAGGAGGCCGTCGTTCCTGTCACGGTGATGGCCTTCCGCGAGCCCGGCGGCGTCGAGAAGGCCCGGTTCGTCCTGCCGATGATCCACCCGGGGCCGATGGGCGAGATCGGCGGCGGCAACCTCCCCGAGCGCGTCGCCCAGGAGGCCGACGGGCTGGCCTTCCCGCCCCACGCCACCGCCGGCCACGACTTCAACCTCGTCACCGCCCGCGAGGTCGAGACCATCATCGACGCCGCCGACCGCGCGTTCGACCGCATCGACTACACCGCCGATGCGAGCCGCTCGTACCGGGCCAGCCACGGCGAGGCGACGCTCATCGGCCAGGCGTTCGGCGAGGACGCGTTCATGGCCGCGACCTACGCGCCCGCCTTCGCCGACGACGTGGAGTACGCCGTCGGCCTCTCCGCACAGGCCGAGGCCCGCTCGGGCGGACTGCGCGACGTGCTGCTGGCGGACGCCCACAACTGCAACAACGGGCTGGATGGCGACGACCTCGGCCACATCACGCCGGGCTCGAAGCGCTCGTTCGACATGATACAGGCGGCCGGCCAGCTGGGCGAGACCCTCGCGGCCGCCGAGCGCCACTCACTCTCGCTGGGGGTCGCCTGGGACCGTACCGACTGGAACCCACAGGACGGCATCGGCCCGCTCGGTATCCGTGTCGCCGTCACCGAGGTCGACGACCAGCGCACAGCGTACGTCCTCGTCGACGGGAACAACATGGAGCCGGGGCTCCGGGACCGCCTGGTCGACCACCTCGTCTCCGAGCTCGATGTCGACGACGCCGAGGCGCTCACGACCGACACCCACATCGTCAACACGGTCGAGGCGGTCAACCAGGTCGGCACCGCCATCGAGGCCGCGGCGCTCGTCGAGGCCGTCGAGACCGTCACCCGCGAGGCCCTCGACGACATCGCCCCCGTGGAGGCCGGGATGGCGACCGAACGTGCCGAGGTGACCGTCTTCGGCAACGACCGCACCGAGACGCTCGCCTCCCACGCCAACGCCATGATCTCGATGGGTGGGGCGCTCGCGGCCGTGTTCATCCTCGCGGTCACCGCCATCAGCGGCCTCATCTTCTTCCTGGCCTGACCCGGGACCGTGCCCCGATCCCGCAACCCGAATCCATTTGAGCCACAGGACCCTCCCCGGAGACAATGGTAAGCACGCTGTGGCTGGTGGGTGGAGGCATCGTCCTCTACACCCTCGTCGCGATGGCCCTCAAGGCGCAGGGGCGCCTCCCCGAGGCCATCCGGGTACAGGGTCCCATCACGACGATCCACACCCAGCGCGGCAAGGCGTTCCTGAACTGGCTCGCGGGGCCGAAACGGTTCTGGCGAGCGTGGGGCAACCTCGGCGTCGGCATCGCGCTCGTCGTGATGGTCGGCTCGTTCGCCCTCGTCGCGTTCGCGGCCATCTCGGCCGTCCGCAACCCGACGCCGACGGCACTGAACGAGCCACAGAACGTCCTCGCCATCCCCGGTGTCAACGACTTCCTCCCGCTCTCCGTGGCGCCGGAGATCCTGACCGGTCTCCTCATCGGCCTCGTCGTCCACGAGGGCGGTCACGGCCTCCTCTGCCGGGTCGAGGACATCGACATCGAGTCGATGGGGCTGGCGCTGCTGGCCTTCATCCCCATCGGCGCGTTCGTCGAGCCGAGCGAGGCCTCGCGCAACCGCGCGAGCCGTGGCGGACAGACCCGGATGTTCGCGGCCGGGGTCACGAACAACTTCGCGGTCTCCGTCGTCGCCTTCCTCCTCCTCTTCGGCCCCGTCGCCGGGAGCATCAGCGTCGTGGCCGGCGTGCCCATCGGCGGCTCGCTCCAGGGGTCGCCAGCCCGTGATGCCGGCATCGACCGCGGGACGGTCATCACGAGCGTCGACGGCGAATCCGTCGCGGACGCCGACGCGATGCAGGCCACCCTCGCCGAATCACGCGCCGACAGCGTTCCCGTCGAACTGGAGAGCGGTGAGACGGTCACCGTCCAGCGCGAGGTGCTCGTGACCGTCGCGGTCCGGGACGCCCCCATCGCCGTGAACGAGACCGTCACCGCCGTCAACGGGAGCCGCGTCTCGACGGTCGGGAGCTTCGAGGACGCCGTCCAGTCGCGCCCGGTCGCGGACCTGACGGTGCGCAACCAGAGCGGGACCCGGTCGGTCCAGCTCCCCATCGGCACGTACAGCCTCGTCGCGCCCGACGGTGCGCTCGCCGGACAGACCGACCTCTCGGGCGGCGAGACCGTCATCATCACGGCCATCGGCGGCAACCGGACCGTCGACTTCGACGACCTGAGCGCCGTCCTCGACGCGCGCCAGCCCGGGGACACCGTCTCCGTGACGGGCTACGTCGGCGGCTACGACGGCGAGCGCCGCACCGTCGAGGTGGACCTCGGCGGCAGCGGGTCCGATGCCCAGCTCGGCGTGCGGGTCCAGCGCGGCGTCTCCGGGTTCGTCCTCGACGATTTCGGTGTCGATGTCTACCCCTCGAACACCTTCCTGACGGTACTCGGTGGGAACGGTGGCGGCGGCCTCGGCGGCATCGAACGGGCCTACCTCACGCTGGTGCTCCCGTTCGCGTCGCTCACCCTCCCGGACGTGGGCTACAACTTCGCCGGCTTCGTCGGCCCGGTGACGAACTTCTACACCGTGAGCGGTCCGCTTGGGCTGCTCGGCGCCGGGTTCGCCTTCTTCCTCGCCAACCTGCTGTTCTGGACGGCGTGGATCAACCTCATCATCGGCCAGTTCAACTGCGTCCCCGCGTATCCGCTCGACGGCGGCCACATCCTCCGGACGACGACCGAGACCGTCGTCTCACGGCTCCCCGTCTCGAACGGCCGGGCGCTCACCTCCGCCGTCACCACGACCGTCAGTATCGTGATGATACTCGGCCTGCTGGTGATGGTGTTCGGGCCCCGGTTGCTGACCTGAGCGGGTCGGCCCTCCCGGCGACTGTGGCCGCGGTTACCGCTCGGCGAACCAGTCGGCGAACTTCGCGAGGGCCCGCCCGCGGTGCGAGACGGCGTTCTTCTCCGTCGCGTCCATCTCCGCGAACGTGGTCCCGTCGTGCTCGAAGACCGGGTCGTAGCCGAACCCGCCGTCGCCCCGCGGCTCGACGATTCGGCCCGGAACGACGCCCTCGAACAGCTTCACGGGGAGGTCGGCGCTCCCGTCGTCACCGGCGACCTGCGCGTCCGTCGTCGCGCTGTCCCGGTCGTCGGCCGCAAGGTCCTGGCCCCGGCGCTCGCCACGGTCGACGGGCTCGGGGGTCGCCGCGAAGTCGTCACCGTCGCAGTAACCGATGACACACCGGAACGCCGCGCGGGCGACCTCACCGTCGCCGTCACTGTCGCCGCCGTCCGCGGCCGCGGCGGCCTCGCGGGCGACCCGGCCCGTCAGCTCCACGCCGAGCGTGTGCTCGACGTACGAGGAGTACGGGCCCGGGAACCCATCGAGCGCATCGACGAACAGGCCGGCGTCGTCGACGATGACCGGCTCGCCGGCGTGGCGATACGCTTCCCGGGCGCCGTGAGCCGCGATGGGCCCCAGTTCGGGCGCCTGCACCTCGGTGTAGTCGTAGTCCAGCGCCGACACGTCGTCGAGATACTCCTCGGCCTCCCGGACCTTCCCGGGGTTGGTCGTCACGTATCGAAGGGTCATACCCGCCGGTCGGGACGGTCGGAGGGTAGTGGTGTCGGTTCCATGCGGCCGCGGTTCAGCGCCGGGCCAGCAGGAACTCGGCGGCGTGGTCCGCAGCCTTGTCGGCCTGCCCGACGAAGTGGTGGTCGGCGCTCATCTCCACGACGTCGAGTCCCAGCTCGCGTGCGCGCTCCACGACCGGCTCCCAGTTCGCGGTCGTGTCCCGGCTCCCGTAGACGATGCGGACGGGCGCGGCGATGTCGCCCAGCGCCTCGGGGACCGGCCGCTCGACGCCGCCGGTGATGCCGGCACCCGGCGCGAGCGCCACGACGGCCTGCAGGTTCCGCCCGTCCGCCCCGTCGGCCGCAGCAGCGAGCAGCGCGACGGCACCGCCGAAGGAGTAGCCGAACAGCCCGACACGGTCGTCGCCGAAGCGGCCGCGAGCCCACCGACAGGCCTGCCGCACGTCGGTTCGCTCACCGCGCCCCTCGTCCCAGTCGCCGTAATCGAAGCGGAGACAGGCGACACCCTCGCTCGTCAGGGCGTCCGCGAGTGCCCGCAGGCGCGCGTCCGTCCGCTTGCCCCCGTACTGCGGATGGGGCGGACACGCGACGACGCAGGCCGTCGCCTCGCCGTCGGGCGTATCGAGCGTCCCGCGCACGTCGCGTCCGCCCGGAACCAGCACGTCCTCGCTCATGGCTCGGCGGTGGCAGGGCGCGGGGTTAGTTCCCGCGGTCGGCGACCGTATCCGGGCCGGCACGGCCCCGGAAGCAGGGGAATTATGCCCGCTGGGACCCAACACGAGGGTAATGGGACTCCTCGAGAACAAGGCTCGCGCGCGGTTCTTCTACAAGTACCTCTCGAAGGTGTACGACGAGATCAACCCGTTCATCTGGAACGAGGAGATGCGCAACGAGGCGCTGGAGCTGTTCGACATCGACGAGGGCGACCGCGTGCTGGATGTCGGCTGTGGAACCGGCTTCGCCACGGAGGGACTGCTGGAGTACACGGAAGACGTCTACGGCCTCGACCAGTCGGAACACCAGCTGGAGAAGGCCTACGCGAAGTTCGGCACGCGCGGGCAGGTGAAGTTCCACCGGGGGGACGCAGAACGGCTCCCGTTCAAGGACGACACCTTCGACGCGCTCTGGTCCTCCGGCAGCATCGAGTACTGGCCGAACCCGGTCGACGCACTGGAGGAGTTCCGCCGCGTCGTGAAACCGGGCGGCCCGGTGCTGGTCGTCGGCCCGAACTACCCCAACTCGACGGTCTTCCAGAAGCTCGCCGACGCCATCATGCTGTTCTACGACGAGGCCGAGGCCGACCGGATGTTCGCCGCGGCCGGCTACGAGGAGTTCCGCCACGTCACGATGGGGCCCGACTACAACCCCGAGATCGCCATCACCACCCTGGCGCGAGTTCCCGGTGACGCCGAGACGGACCCGGCGGAGGAGGCCACCGACGCCGAGACCGACCCCGTCGACGCGTCGGCCGACGACTGACCCTCCGGCGCCGGCCGTCCGTTCGGGCCCAGAATCATCTTTATCCCCATTCCACGACCCTCATACATCGGTTTTGACAGCATAATTCCGATGT
The DNA here is from genome assembly GCF_024298885.1 of Haloglomus halophilum. Taxonomy (GTDB): domain Archaea; phylum Halobacteriota; class Halobacteria; order Halobacteriales; family Haloarculaceae; genus Haloglomus; species Haloglomus halophilum. Next base: position 2,652,818 of record NZ_CP101166.1, on the reverse strand, counting down.
ATCGGGTGGAAACCCACCATATCTGTATTAACTCGCGGTCGCACGTGCCCGCACGACCACGTGGTCGCCGGCCGTGACCGTGACCACCACCCGGGCGTCGGACGTGAGCCCGGGTCGGTTCGTCCCCGCGAGCCGGACGGCTGCGGACTCGCCGGCGGACCAGTTGGAGTCGGCGGCGCTGTTGAACGGCCCCGTCGGGCCGGCGTGGAACCCCCGCGCCGCGAAGAACGGGACCGGCGGCTGGTGGACCAGCGGCTCGCCGTCCACGGTGATGTGGACGTCGAGGTCGCGTACGTCCAGGCGGTCGCCGCCGCCGTGGACGCAGGTCACACGGTCCGAGGCGGCGTCGGCCCGGCAATCGAGCGTGGCACGTGGCGGTGGCTCCGTGGGGACGGCCCCGGACAGGACGGTGCCTCCAACGACGGCGGCGAGACTGACGGTGAGGGCCACGAGCAGGATGGACCCGAGGACGGGCGACACGGCACGGTCGGGACGTGGCGACACGGGGCGTCTGGTCCCGGCATCCGACAAGAAGCTACGGGCGTCCGGCTCAGCCGGTCGGCGCGCCGTCGCTGAAGACGGTCGTCGAGACCTCCGTCTCCTCGGTGACGACCGTGATGGTCGCTGTCGGTCCGGGAGCGATGACCCAGCGCTCTCCCTCGATATCGGTCATGCCGACGCGCTCCCCGTTGACGAGGACGGTCGCCTGGATCGGGTCCCCCGTGGCTTCGTTCGTCACCGTCACGCGCATCGGGCCGCCGGTTCTGGTCCGCTCGACGGCGAGGCGGACGCCGTCGGAGGTGTTCTCGTCGGCGAACACCGTCGGCACGGCGGAGAGGTCCTTGTACTGGATCTCGCGGAAGACATCCCGGGTCCCACCGTCGAGGAACGTGATGAGGTCGTACGTCCGGCTCGTTCCGTGGGAATGCCCGACACGGACGGAGTAGACGCCAGCGTTGTAGAGGAACGGCTCGCCGGTGAACGTCCCGATGGAGGTGCCGCCCTGGTTCTCGAAGGCCCAGGGGTAGAGTGCTGCAGCCTGGTCCCTGGCGGCCTCGAGTTTCTCACCGCTCTGTTCGAACCGGTCGGGTCCATCGGGGTCGCGAGCCGACGGGACGTACGCCTCCCGGAGGTACTCCTGCGTGAAGGGACCGCGGTCGATGGTGGCGAGGACGACGCCCTGGCTGGAGGTCTCGATGTAGACCCGCGTCGGCGGCTGGTCCCCGTACATGGAGGCCGCGACCTGGGCGCGGACGGGGCCTTCGAGCGACAGCAGGCGGACCTTCTGGGCCGCGATACGGCGCTCGGAGACCGGCTGACCGACCGCCGAGCTGTACGTGTGCAGGAGACCGACGGCCTCACGGAGTGACCCCGCAGCCCGGTCGATAGCGGCCAGTTCGCGCAGATACGTCCGGGCGGAGATGTCGCCGCTGTTGTACCGTTCGAGCGCACGGCCCTCACGACGCTCGAGGGCGGTGATACGGGCGTCCAGCCGGTCGGCGCTGCGTTCGACGATGCGCCGGCGCTCCGTTCGATTGTCGCCGACACTGGTGAACGACGAGCGGAGCCAGGTCGTCTCGTAGGTCGAGTGTGTCGAACCACCGTCGGCCGCGACGGCCCCGCCCACGTCGAACGTGGCTGTCCCGAACTGGCGGGTCTCCAGGTCCGCCGCGAGCGCCAGATACGCGGTCGTGTTCCGCTCGGACCGGACCGGCTCGCGGAGGGACGCCGGCAGCCGTGTACCGGCGGCACGCGTGTCGACGTAGTCGCCATCGGCGAGCGACTGTGCCGCATCCGGGGGCGTCCCCGGGGTCGTAGCCGGGACGGCTGGGGTGGCGGAGGTCCCACCGACGGCAGGGAGTCCCGCGACGGGAGCGAGCACCAGCGCGACCGCGAGCGCGAGTGTGGCCGCGACGGCAGGCGCGTGGAGGGAACGGGGACCGCTCATGTCCCACCCCTCCGACCCCGGGAGTAAAAAGTCGTCCGTCGCGTCCGAGGGGGGAGAGCAGTCACGGACAACGGCCTCGCGAGACGGGTGCAGCGGCGCTGAGACGTTTTATCCAGCGTGCAGACGTTTCATTCCCCGATGGAAAGCGTTTTCCGCACTCCACCGCCACCCGCACCGTATGCGGGCGAGGTCGTGTGCCGCCCTCCAGCCGACGCTTGCCCTCGCCGTCCTCGCCGCGATGGTCGTTGTCGCTGCGACCGCCCCGGCCACGGCGACAGCACCAGCTCCTGCGAACCCCGACATCGACACCGATTCGACCGGCATCGCCACGGTCCAGTCGGAGACGCCACCACGCGACGGGACCGCACTCGTCGTACAGCTCCAGCCGAACGGGGACGCACGATGGTCGGCCGTGACGGCGTTCGAGCTCGAGAACGAGAGCGACCGCGCCGCCTTCGATGATCTCGCGCGCCGATACGAGCGCGGGGACGCCGATGTCGGATTCGACATCACGACGTTCCGGCGCGCCAACCGCGCGGCCAACGCGACTGTCAACCGGTCGATGACCATCCGGGCGGTCGAGCGCAACGCCACGGTCGTGGAAGGGGAGAACGGGACCGCGACCGGGCACCTCACGTTGAACTTCACCTGGACCGACTTCGCGCGGGGGACCGACGGCCGACTCCGGTTCGGCTCCGCGTTCAACACGAGCGAGGGGACGTGGCTTCCCGGCCTCGCGGCCGGGCAGACGCTCGAGGTCCGACCCCCACAGGGATACGGGGTGTTCACGGCGACGACCACTCCGCGGGCGGGCGTCCTCCGATGGGAGGGCCCGGCGACCTTCGAACCCGGCGACGTGGCGGCGACCTACGAACGGAACGGCGCCCCGACGCCGACGCCGACACCCGGCTCGCCGACACCGACGCCCGACTCGCCGACGCCGACACCCGGCTCGCCACTCCCCGGCGAACTGCTCGTCATCGGGGGGGTCGGTGGGCTGCTTCTGGTCGGCGCCGTGCTGCTCGTGCTCCGACGGCGGCGTGACGACGACGACGACGGCCCCGCACCGACTGGACCAGGAGACGGGACCGATGGCGGCGCGGCCGCTGGGGAAGCCGGCGATGCCCAGGCGGGCGCCGCGGACGGGGCGGACGCGACCGCCGCCAGTGGCGCAGCTACCGGGGGCGATGGGACGGACGAGGCCGAGACGGACACGGAGCTTCTCAGCGACGAGGAGCGGGTCGAGCGGCTGCTCGAACGGAACGGTGGCCGGATGAAGCAGGCCAACATCGTCTCCGAGACGGGCTGGTCGAACGCGAAGGTGTCCCAGCTGCTGTCCGCGATGGACGAAGCCGACCGCATCGACAAGCTCCGGATCGGCCGGGAGAACCTCATCAGCTTCCCCGACGAGGACGTGACCGAACTGGACGAGGAGTGACAGCCCGGGCGAATCTTGCCGACACCGAGAGGCGTAGCCGTCGGAATCGGCTTGAACAGCCCTCATATCGTCGGCCAACGGCGACGCTGCTCGGGGCGTTCGGAAACGTTTATTCACCAACGACTGCTGGGTTGTAACGACTAGCATGAAGATACTCGTCACCGTGAAAGAGGTGGCCGAGGTCGAGGACGAGTTCCAGATCTCTGGGCTCGACGTCGACGAGAGCTACCTCGAGTACGACCTCAACGAGTGGGACGACTACGCCGTGGAGGAAGCCGTCCAGACCAGTGAGGAGAACGACGACGTGGAAGTGGTGACGGTCACCATCGGGCCCGAGCGGTCCGAGGAGACCATCCGGATGGCGCTCGCGAAGGGCGCGGACCGGGCCATCCGTGTCTGGGACGATTCCCTCGCGGGCGCGGACTACCTCTCCGTCGAGGCCAAGGCCGAGATGCTGGCCGCGGTCGCCGAGGAGGAGGAACCCGACCTCATCTTCTCCGGCGTCCAGGCGGCCGACGACTCCAACGGCGCGACCGGCGTCGCGCTGGCGAACAAGCTCGACATGGAGTGGGCTGCCGTCGTCAACACGCTCGACCTCGACATCGAGGGCGGCGTGGCACACGTCCACCGCGAGCTGGAGGGTGGTATCGAGGAGCTGACGGACGTGCAGACGCCCGCCGTCCTCACCATCCAGTCCGGCATCAACGAGCCGCGCTACGCGAGCCTGCGCGGCATCCGCCAGGCCCAGCAGAAGCCGCTCGACGTCCACGAGCTGGGCGACCTGGAACTCGACGAGTCGACGCTGGAGTCCGACGTCTCCCGCACGTCGATGTACGAGCCCGAGTCCGAGAGCGACGCGACCATCTGGGAGGGCTCGGCCGAGGAGACCGCCGGCGAGCTGGCTGACTTCCTCCGCGAGAAGGGGGTGGTCGAGGGATGACGGTCCTCGCGATCACGGAGCACCGGCGCGGCGAGCTCCGCGACGTCTCCTACGAGGTCATCACCGCCGGCCGCGAGCTGGCGGACGAACTCGGTGGCGAGCTCCACCTCGGCGTCATCTCCGGCGACGTCGACGGGTTCGCCGACGACCTGAACCGCGACGGCGTCGACGCCATCCACACCGTCGACTACGGCGAGGAGTTCAACCACGACGTCTACGCGCAGGCCATCCCGCAGCTGTACGAGGCAAGCGGCGCGGACGTGCTCCTCATGCCGAACACGGTCAACGGGCTCGACTACGCCCCGGCCGTGGCCGACGACCTCGACCTCCCGCTCGTGACCGACTCCATCGCGCTGGACGGCGGCGACACGACGGAGATCACCCGTGAGCAGTACGGTGGCAAGGTCGAGACGACGTACGATGTCGAGGCGGACCAGTACGCCCTCACCATCCGGCCGGCCGAATGGCCCAAGGCGGAGGGCGACGGCGACGCCGCGGTCGGTGCCGTCGACGTCGACATCGACGAGGACGCCATCGGCTCCGAGGTCACCGGCTTCGAGGAGGTCGGCGGCGGCGACGTCGACATCTCCGAGGCCGACGTGCTCGTCTCCATCGGCCGTGGTATCGAGGAGGAGGAGAACCTCGTCCTCGTCGAGGAGCTCGCCGACGCGCTCGGCGCGACGCTCTCCTCGTCCCGGCCCATCGTGGACAACGGCTGGCTGCCGAAGAACCGGCAGGTCGGCCAGTCCGGCAAGGTCGTAACGCCGGACGTCTACATCGCGATCGGCATCTCCGGCGCCGTCCAGCACGTCGCCGGCATGAAGGGCGCCGACACCATCGTGGCGATCAACACGGACCCGAACGCGCCCATCTACGACCTCGCCGACTACGGCATCGTCGACGACCTGTTCGACGTCGTCCCCGAACTCATCGAGGAGTTCGGCGGTGAGGCCCCGAACCTGTAGACGGTCACCGTCCCACTCGTTCCTTCTTTCGCCGCCCGGCCAGCGGTAGCACCGGTCGCGGGTCGTCGCTCGGCGCTCGACCGGGTGACCGCTACGGTCACCGGCCAACGTGTACGCTCACCGTGTGAGGAGGAACAGACACAGGATGCGAGGAGGAGCAGACGCAGGAACCGCGACGGAACCGGGACGTTCAGTCGGCGGTGTGGGGCGTCGTCCGCGAGGCCGACCGCCCGGGGGAGGTCCGCCACAGCGACCGCATGGACGGCACCAGCCCGGCGGTCACGAGGACGACGCCCGCGAGCGGGGCGGCGGCCGGGAGCGTCCCGGCGAGGACGAGCGACGAGAGGAAGAACGCGGCGACGGCGGGCATGACCGTCACCGGGGCGAGACGGCGGGCGGCGGCTCGTGACCGGCCACCACGGAGCGATGCGACGACCGCGACCGAGAGGTAGACCGCCGCCGCGAGAACGCCGGCGACGGCCCCCGCGAGGACGATGGGCTGGAAGGTGAACATACACGGACGGACGGGTCCGATGGGGGAGTGCCTTGACACTAGATAGATAGATGCGCGAACTGCCGGAGTCGTCCGGGGGAACGACCCCCCAGGCCACACGGACTCCCACGCAGGTGCCCGACTCCGTCACGTACTTCCGGGCTCCGGGCCTTTCTTCTCGTGATGGAGTATCTGGAACGTCGGCGGAGCCTGGTCGAGGACCGGCTGGAGGCCGTCCTCGACGGGGTGGAGCCGTCGGCGCTGGCCGACCAGGTCCGGCACGTCTCGCTGTCGGGGGGCAAGCGTGTCCGCCCCACCCTGACGATGCTCGCCTGCGAGGCCGCCGGCGGCGACCCGCTGGCCGAGGACTCGGTCGCCGTGGACTTCGCCGTCGGGGTCGAACTCGTCCACAACGCCTCGCTCGTCGTCGACGACATCATCGACGAGTCCGACCTCCGGCGCGGCGAGACCGCCGCACACGTCGAGTTCGGCCACGGCCCGGCCATCATCGCCTCCGACGGTCTGCTGGGCGAGGCCTTCCACCTGTTCTCCGCGGACGAGCACGCGATGCAGATCGTGGCCGAGGCGATGGTGGAGCTGGGGATGGGCGAGGCCACCGAACTCGTCGCGATACCGAGCGACGAGGCGGAGTACATGGACCTCGCGCGCCGGAAGACGGGCGCGCTGTTCCGCGCGGCCGCCGAACTCGGCGCGGTCGCCGCCGATGCCGACCCCTACCGCGTCGAGGCGTTCGGCGAGTACGCCGAGCGCGTCGGCATCGCCTTCCAGATCCGCGACGACGTGCTGGACGAGACGGCCGACCCCGAGGACCTGGGCAAGCCGACCGGCCAGGACGCCGAGATGGAGCGCCCCTCCATCGTGCAGGTGACCGACCTCACGCCCGAGGAGGCCAACCAGCGCGCCCGGGACGAGTCCGACGCCGCGCTCGCCGCGCTCGACACCGCGACCCATCGGGACTCCCGCGCGGTCGACTACCTGCGCGATCTCGCGGAGTTCGTCGTCGTCCGGGAGAAGTAGCCACTCGTCCGGTATCAGTCGCTACCGTCCCGGAACCGCCCGAGTACGGGCATCCCCTCGATATCTGTCTCCGAGAGCAACGACCAGTCGATACCCTTCGGCTTCCCCACGCCCCCCGTCTCCACCGTCCGCTCGGGCGTGATGACGAGGTCCAGCGGCACGTCGTGGGCGTCGGTCGCCCAGTCCTCCTCGCGCACCTGCAACTCGTGGACAGTCGTCGCAACGGGCGTTCCATCGTCCACCAGTCCCAGCTCCCGTAGCACGGCCCACTCCAGATCGCTGAACCCCTCGCCCTTGCCGACCCGTGCGCCCGACTCAGAGACGGCGACGCTCCCCGAGACGACGAGGTCGATGTCGGGCATCGCGTCGGGACCGACCTGACGGCCGTGCTCGCCGATGCCGCTGACGGTCGTGGCTGCGTCGTAATCATCCAGAGCGTCGGGGTCGAGTTCGAGGAAGCAGCGCTCGTCACGCAAGCGCGGGACCGCCATGTAGACGGTCTTGCCCGCCCGGAGCGCGGCCCGGCGGACCGGAAGCTGGGGGGCGTCCGGGTTCGCCTTCACCGTCTCGGCCGTGCGCCACGCGTCGGTCTCGGCGAGGCGCTCGGCCGCTCGGTCGGCACCCGCGAAGTTCGGGATGCGCCCGTGCGGCGGGAACGGGAACCGGGCCTCACCCTCGTCCTCGAGTTCGTCCCACACCCGCTCGCGGAGGGGCTGTTTGTCCATGCGCTGCCTTCGGCGGGCGGGGACGTGTGCCTGCCGACCGCGGCGTGTGGGTTCGGCCCACGCCACCGCAGGGTTGAGGCCGGGCGGGTGCGGACGGTCGGTATGCTCGACCTCGACGGGAGCGCTGGCGGCGGTCAGCTCCTCCGGACGGCGCTCGCACTCTCGGCGGTCACCGGCCGTGCGTTCGAGATGACCGGCATCCGTGGGGACCGGCCGGAACCGGGGCTCAAATCACAGCACCTCGCCGCCGTCGAGGCCGTTGCGGACGCCTGCGACGCCGACGTGGCCGAGGCCGAGTACGGCTCCGAGACCCTGACCTTCGAGCCCGGACCCGTCCGCCCGGGCGAGTACGAGGTCGACATCGACACCGCTGGGAGCATGCTGCTGGTGTTCGACGCACTCCTGCCGCTCTCGGCCGCGCTCGACGATGACGAGGAACTCGTCGTGCGTGCGACCGGCGGTACGGACGTCAAGTGGGCCCCCACGACGGACCACTACCGGCGGGTGAAGCTCCCGTTCGCGCGGCGGGCGGGTCTGGACGCCCGGGCGACCGTCTCGCGGCGCGGGTTCTACCCGGCCGGTGGGGGCGAGGCCAGCCTCCGGCTCGGGAGCGCCGACCCGCATCCGCTCGAACTGCGCGACACCGGACCGGTGGAGCGACTCTCCGTCCACTCGGTCGCGGCCGAGGCCCTCGCCGACGCCGACGTGGCCGAGCGCGGCGCCCGGGCGGCCCGCCAGTCGCTCCGCGACCTGACCCCACTCCCGGTCGAAACCCACCCCGAGTACGTCGAGACCGACTCCCCGGGCGCCGTCCTGACGGTGGTGGCCCACGGCGCGGACGGCCGGGCCGGGTTCACGGGCCTCGGAGAGAAGGGGAAGCCGATGGAGGAGGTGGCCGGCGATGCCGTCGGCGCGTTCGACCGATTCCGGCGGGCGGACGGGACGGCCAACGACGGGCCGGCCGTCGACGGGCACACGGCCGACCAGCTCGCGGTCGTGCTGGCGCTGGCCGGCGGGGAGGTGACGACCCGCCGTCTCACCGACCACCTGCAGACGAACCGCGACCTCGTGGCGGCGTTCGGCGGCGACCTGGAACTGACCGAGGGCGACCCCGCCGTCGTCCGCTGTACCGACCCGCTCGATACCTGACGGCCGGCTCAGGCCGTCTCGTCAGCGTCCCCGTCGTCCGGCTCCTCCTCCGTGTCGTCGCGCCGGGCCAGCCCGGCGAGATGGGGCGCCTCGGGGACGATTATCTCCTCGGCACCCAGCCGTGCGGCGTTCTCGCTCCCGGGGACACAGAAAACGGGGACGCCACGCGCGATACCCGCGAGGGCGCGCGTCCCGACGACCCGCGTCCCGACCTCCTCGTAGGAGAGCCGCCGGAACAGCTCCCCGAAGCCCGGCAGCTCCGTCCGGAGGACCGGCCGTACGGCGTCGATGGTCACGTCGTCCGGCGTCACGCCGGTCCCACCGGTGGTGACGACCGTGTTCACGTCCTCGCGCGCGACCAGCCGGTCGACCGTCGACTGGATGCCGTCGAGGTCGTCGTTGACGAGTTCGCGGACCGCGACATCGTGTCCCGCGCCCTCGAACGCCGCCACGATGGCGTCGCCTGCGGGGTCGTCCTTCACGCTCCGCGACGAGGAGACGGTGACCACGCCGACCGAGAGCGCCTCGATGTCGTGTGAGTGGTGGTCGTCGTGGTCGTGTGAGTGCCCGTGGTCGTCGTGGTCGTGTGAGTGCCCGTGGTCGTCGTGGTCGTGTGAGTGCCCGTGGTCGTCGTGGTCGTGTGAGTGCCCGTCGTGGCTGCCATGGCTGTGGTCGGGTTCGTGGTCGGCATCGGCGTCATCGGTCATGGCCCGTCGTTCGACCCGGCGGTAGGTTAGTGTGCGGGGACCGGAAGCGCCGGACAGAGACATTTCTGGAAAACCAACCGGATTCCGAGCGAAGTCAGTATGTTCTCGATGAGGTCCGATGATACGCCATCAGCTCCCGTACTTCGCCACGCCGGCGCCGACGAGCAGGAGCGCCGCGCCGCCGAGAAGCGGGACCCGGACGCCGTCGCGGCCGGGGTCACCGCACGAGGACTCCTCGCTGACCGCGACCACGTAGTCGGTGCCCTCGTAGGGGACGACGAGCGCCTCGGTGAACACGCCACGCTGGACGAGCGCCTGGCGGGCGCCCCGGACCTGGTCGAAGACCCGCTGCTGGTCGTCCGTGAGGTTCGCGTACGCGACCCGGGTGAGGTTCGTGGGCGGGTCCTCGACGGGCGTCACCGAGAGGCCGGCGACCGTCCGGCAGTTCTGGGCGTCGACGTAGGTGGCCGCGCCGGCGCTCATCGCGACGAGGCCGACGATGAGCACCGCCACACCCAGATACGAGGTCCGCATCCACCCGAACTAGCGGGGACGCCGCTATGGGTCTTGCGTCGCGTCGGTCCGGCTACACGCGCTCGGCGACCCCGGCCAGCAGCAGCGTGCCGCCGGCGAGGAGCGACCCGACGATGAGTCCGTACGGCGGCGGCGGGTCGACGACGACCGGAACCACCTCGTAGGTCGTGTTCCGGTAGCGGACGAACATGGCGTCGGGACCGGATCTGTGGCACCCGGTCCGGGCCCGGTTGAACGCCCGCTGGTCGGCCTCGCTGAGGTTCCGGTAGTCGGTCACCGTCGCGAACTCCCCGGGGTCAGCCTCCAGAACGTCGACGTGGTCCACGTTCCGACAGCCCGTCTCCTGGACGTACGTGGTCGTGCCGGCGAGGAGCAGGAGGCCCCCGAGCGCGATGGCGACGAGCGCGAGGTCGCGCACGACGGCAGTCATCGGACGTCCGACATAATCTTTCTCCCGGACCTTCCGGCACCGCTACCGTTTTGCCCGAGCCCTCCGTCGCCCGGCCTATGAAGGCAGTCTATTACGAGGAGCACGGCGACACCGACGTCATCCAGTACGACGAGCTGCCGGACCCCGAGGTCGGCCGCGACGAGTGTCTGGTCGAGATGAAGGCGGGGGGCCTGAACCACCTCGACGTCTGGACCCGGCGCGGGATGCCGAGCCCCGGCGAGTTCCCACACATCCCCGGGAGCGACGGCGCGGGCGTCGTCCAGGAGGTTGGCGAGGACGTGACCCGGTTCGAGGCGGGCGACCGTGTGGCCGTCGCGCCCGCCACCTCCTGTGGCACGTGCGAGTTCTGTCGGGACGGCGACCGCTCGCTGTGTGAGAACTTCATGCTCATCGGCGAGCACACGACCGGCGTCCACTCCGAGTACAGCGCGCTCGCCGAGGACAACCTCGTCCCCATCCCGGACGACGTGAGCTTCGTCCGGGCGGCGGCCGCGCCGCTCGTCTTCCAGACCGCGTGGCGGATGCTCACCACGCGCGCCGAGGTCACGCAGGGCGAGAACGTCCTCGTCCACGGTGCCTCCGGTGGTGTGGGCCACGCCGCCGTCCAGATCGCCGCCAACGCCGGCGCCGAGGTGTGGGCCACCGCGTCCAGCGACGCGAAACTGGAGCTGGCCGCCGAGTGTGGCGCCGACCACCTCATCAACTACGACGAGGAGGATTTCGTCCACGCCATCAAGAGCGACACTGACGGCCGCGGTGCGGACGTGGTCGTCGACCACATCGGCGCGGCGACGTGGCAGGACTCCATCAAGGCCTGCACACAGGGCGCACGCCTCGTCACCTGCGGCGCGACGACCGGCCCGAACCCGGAGACGGACATCACGCAGATATTCTGGAAGCAACTGGACATCATGGGCTCCACGATGGGGACGCCCGGCGAGATGGACGATGTCCTCTCGCTGGTGTGGGACGGCACGCTCACACCGTACGTCCGCGACGTGCTGCCGATGAGCGAGACCGACCGTGCCCACGAGATGCTGCAGGACCGCGAGGGCTTCGGCAGCGTGGTCGTGGTGCCCGACGACGAGTACGAGGCGGGCGCGTACGAGGACGTGACCGGGAACGTCTGAGCGGTCGTCGGTCGACGTGTGGGTCGTCCGGCGGGAGGAGCGTACGGGGCTACCAGTTCCGCGTCGGAAGCAGGTCGATCGCGGTGACCGTCCGCAGTTCCTCGTCGTGGGGGACGACGACCGCTACGTCTCGACCGTAGTCGGCGATGAGCTCCCGACACGCACCACAGGGCGGAACGACCTCGAACTCACGGGATTCCTGGGGGAGCGGGTGGCGCACGGCAGCGATCGCGTCGAAGTCGCACACACCGGCCCCGATCGCGCTCCCCAGCGCGACCGGCTCCGCACACATACTGGTTCGCCCGACGTTCGACGGCATACTGACCCCGGTGAAGGTCCGGCCGTCGGCGGCCCGGACGGCGGCACCCACCATGTGCGCTCCGTCCCACCGGTCCGGGTCGAAGGCGGTCTTCGTGGCCGCCTCGGCCCGTTCGATCAACCGTCGGTCGTCATCGGATAACTCGGCGGTCGTGGGAGATATCATACGAGGCATGCCCGAGAGACGCTGAAATGTCTTCTGCCTCGTCCAGCCCCGTCACAGCCCGACCGCGACCGCAACCCTCCTTGCGCCACCTCCCGAACCGACGGCCATGCGACGACGGGCAGCGCTCCGGGCGCTCGGCGCGGCGGCACTCGGCACGACGACAGCCCTGAGCGGGTGCCTCAGCACGCTCGGCGTCACGCAGACGGGCCTGGTCCGCGCGAAGTACGTCATCGTCGAGACCGAGAACGGCCGCGGCCGCATCGCCTACGACGCCATCGGCGAGGCCCGGACCATCGCCCGTGGCCACCAGAACGACTTCCAGCAGGACGGGCCGCTCATCGTCTCCCAGCCGCTCGGCGAGGCGCTGAACAGCCAGTACGCGGCCGTCGACTACCTCGTCCAGCACGACTGCGCACCCGATGCCGAGGGGGCGGGCGGCTGCGGGGAGGCGAACCTCACCCGTGGGGACTTCAACAGCGTCCGGCTCGGCGACACCGCCGAACTGTTCTACCGGAAGGGGAACATCGCACGCGTCCTGAGCGTCTCCCGCGGCGACCGGACCCCGACCGACGTGCGGACGGCGAGTCCGACCGCCCGGAGCAACGCGACGAGCAACTGACGCCGGCTGGCTCAGCGCTCCTCCAGCGGCGGATGCTCGTCGAGCGCGGTAGCCAGCAGGTCCCGGGCCTCGCGTGCCGCGGCGAGGTCGCGCTCGACCGCGCCGCTCCGCAGGCGCTCGCGCTCGCGTTCGCCCAGTTCCGCGCGCGCGACGGCGGTCGTCTGCAGGCGGTCGTACTCGGCATCGTGGGTCAGCTCCCGGACCACCCGGAGCGCCGCGACCACGTCCTCCGGGGCGAACCGGCGGACGACCGATTCGGCGGCGTCGGCCCACCATCGGAGGTCGGTCGCCGCCGGCGGGGGCCAACCCACCGTCAGCGGCTCGGCGTCGAGCCGGTCGAGGTAGGTCTCGTTGGCGGCTACACACCGCTGGAACGCCGCCGGGTCGTCGACGTAGTGGCCCAGTTTCGAGTTCGAGTAGCCCGCGTACTCCAGCAGTTTCGTCACCGACTCCTCGCCCACCTCGTGGTCGTGGACGTACTCCAGCAGTCGAGTCGGCGGCCGGCGCGCGTCGAGCAGCGGTTCGGCGGCGGCCGCCGCGAGGACATCGAGCGTCTCGCGTGCCGGCGCGTCCCGCCGGAGGTCGGTGAACGCCTCGCGGACGGCGTCGTCGTACGTCTCGATGGGGTCACGGAGCCGCTCGACCGGCGCGCTCAGGTCCGCCTCGCCCCACTCGAGCGTCTGTTCGAGGTCCGCGATGCGCGTCTCGACGGTCTCCAGCCGCTGTGCGACCGCGTACCGGGCGTCGCTGTAGCGCTGGCGGGCCTCCTGCCAGTCCTCGTACAGTTGCGCCAGGTCGCGGGCGGGCTGGAGGTCCTCTCGCGCCTGCGCAAAGTGCTTCTCCTTCAGGCGAGAGCGCTGGAACGTCTCGTCGGCGGCCTCGAACGCGTCGCGGGCGGGCAGGTCCTCGGGCAGGTCCGCGACGAACTCGACGAAGGTGTCCTGGAACTCCACGTACCCCTTGAAGTCGTCGTAGTCGGTGGCGCGGTCCTCGTAGCGCTCGAACAGCCGGTCGACCTGCTCGCAGGCCCCCGTGACGCGGTCGAGCGCGTCGACGCCGTACTCGTCGACGCGCTCGCGGAGGCGCACGAACTCCGTGTCGGCCGCGTCGAGTTCCGCGATGAGGGACTCGACACGCTCGTCACCGTCCGCGGCCGTGGTTCCCGACGTGGTGTCGGACATCAGTCCTCGTCGTCCCCGTCGCCATCGCTCTCGTCGTACACGCTGTCCGGGTCGAAGACGCGCTCGCCGACCTGTTCGCCGTCGAGGGTCCGGTAGAAACAGCTCTCGAAGCCGGTGTGGCAGGCGCCACCCTCCTGCTCGACGCGGTAGAGGAGCGCGTCACCGTCACAGTCCACCCGGACCTCCCGGACGCGCTGGACGTGGCCGCTGGAGCCGCCCTTCTTCCAGAGCTCGTCGCGCGACCGGGAGTGGTAGTGGGCGTAGCCCGTCTCACGGGTGGCAGCCAGTGCCTCCTCGTCGACGTAGGCCAGCATCAGCACTGCGCCGCTCTCGGCGTCCTGGGCGACGGCGGGAACCAGCCCGTCGTCGCCGAACTCGAGGTCGACGGCGAGGTCGGTCGCCACGGACTCGGTCTCGCTCATGCCCGGAGCGAGGCCCGTCCCGAGGATAGGTCTTTTCGTGGGCGCGGGGTGGGGCCGACCGGAGGCGAACGCTTCGGCTCACCCCAGCCCGAGCAGCAGGAACAGCACGTCCCCGACGATCAGCGAGACGACCAGCCCGGCGAACATCGGGACGACGAACGGGATGCCCGGCGACACCCACACCCGCTCGCATTCGGCGTCGGCGAGGAGGTCCAGCGCCTCGCGGATGTCGGCCGCCGTCGCGCCGTAGGCGTAGCCCACGTCGTCGAGGAACGTCGCCGCGCCCCACTCGTCCACGCGGCGGACGGCCGGTTTCGTGGGCTCGTCCGTCGTCGGGACGCGGGGCACGGGCGGGACCTCGGTCGGCTGGTCCCCGTCGGCCGGCTGGCCCCCATCGGTCACCGGCTCACCCTCCGCGACGGAGCCGCTGGTCGGGTCGCCACGCGCCTCGGGGGCCGGAACCGAGTCCGGCGTGCGGAACGCCGCCGGCTCCGCCCGGACCGCCGACAGCGTCGTCCCGCGCCAGCGGAGGTACATCCGGAGCGTATCGAGGTCCAGCCCCCCGCGGTCGAACCCGTCGGGCGTCTCCAGCAGCCGGCCGTACGTCTCCCCGAGCGCACCCACGCGGACCGGCCGGCCGATGAACATCGGGAGCGCGAACCGGCCCTGTACGGCGTTCCCGGCCGCCAGCACGAGCGGGTAGGCCAGCCCCGCCAGCACCGTATTCGTGAGGATGGTGAGCGAGAACACGCCCAGCGTCGCGCGATGGTCGGGCACGGTCCCAAGCCCGAGCGGGAGCGCGTAGTCTGGATACGCCGGGAAACACAGCGAGAGCGACATGATGGCCTTCGCATCCGCGCCGCCGAACGCGCCCAGCCGCCAGAACAGGTAGCCCAGCGCCCCCACCAGCCCCAGCGAGATGCCCGTCCGGAACAGCAGCCGCTCGCCGGAGAACGAGGTCAGCCCGACCCGCGAGAAGTCGAGCAACAGCGCCACGACCCCGATGACGACCAGCGGCGCCCACAGGCGCCCGTCGACCCGCCGGGTCCGGATGTCGCGGTAGGCGGCGAACCCGAACGCCGGCACGAGCAGCAGCCGCAGCAGGTCCGCCACGGTCCCGTAGTCGGTCCGCGGCGGCACCAGCTGGAGGAGTTCGGACCCGAACACTGGCCGACGGTGGCCCCGGCACCGGATTAAGTATGGCGCCTCGTTCGTGACGTGAGTCGGGCGAGGCGAGGGCCCAGACTGCGACGGTGATGGCAACCACGATGAATCCAGCCGGAATGCCTTCCCGTTCAGTTGGTACGTGCTTGCCCGTCAGTCGGACGGGCGCGCGCTGGCGGCTGTGCCGGCGGCCAGCCGCCTCTACACGTGCGAGGGCCGAGGAGCACAGCGACCGGAGCGAAGCGGAGGGAGCGAGCACCGCAGGCGGATGGGGAGGTGTGAGGCCCACGGAGCAGACTGACGAACGAGAGACCTGGCGGAATCGAAGGGCGAGGGCTTCGCAGCTGGTTCCATCGCCGCCGTCACCGGCAAACGGGAGAGTACGATGGCTTCGGAGACCCGAATTGAAATCCAAACCAGGAAACAAGCACATAATAGAGTATCCTGGTTCCCAAATTTTTACATATTCGACAAAGCCGACCATTACCAAGTGTATCGTCATCACCCAAACGGCTAACCCGGCCGCAGAACACCCACCCTCCATGTACCGCGTCATCGGGGAACGCCCCCTCGCGGACACCTCGCTCGACGAGAGCGACGTCCGCGCCCTCCTCCGCGACGTGATCCGCGCCCGCGTCTTCGACGAGCGCGCCCTCTCGCTCCAGCGCCGGGGCTGGATGTCCGGCTACCCACCCTACCGGGGGCAGGAGGGCTCGCAGGTGGCAGCCGCCCACGCCATGCGCGAGGTCGACTGGCTGTTCCCGACCTACCGGACGAACGCGATGGCGCTCGCCCGCGGGGTCCCCATGAGCGACGTGCTCCTGTTCCGGCGCGGCTATCCGGAGTTCGTCTCCGACCACGAGGTGCGGCTCTTCCCGCAGGCCGTCCCCATCGCCACGCAACTGCCCCACGCCGTCGGCTTCGGGATGGCCATCGACTACCGGAACGCCGTGGCCCCCGACCCGCCGCCGGACATCCCGGGGGACACGAGCGAGCGCGACGGCGCGGTCGCCGCCGGGCTCGTGGATCCCACCGACGGCCCGACCGACGAGGCCGTCGTCGCGTACCTGGGCGACGGGGCGACCTCCGAGGGCGACACCCACGAGGCGATGAACTTCGCCGGCGTGTTCGGCACCCCGGTGCTGTTCCTCTGCGAGAACAACGGCTGGGCCATCTCGACGCCGCGCGAGCGACAGACCGCGGCCGACAGCATCGCGGAACGGGCCGAGGCGTACGGCTTCGAGGGCCGACAGGTCGACGGGACGGACCCGCTGGCGGTCCACGAGGTCGTGACGGAGGCGCTCGCGAGCGTGCGGGACGGCGAGCCGATGCTGGTCGAGTCGCTCGTCCACCGACACGGTCCCCACACGACGAGCGACGACCCCTCGCGGTACGAGGACCGCGCCGAGGTGGCCGCGTGGCGCAAGCGCGACCCCCTCGACCGGCTCGCCGCGTTCGCCCGCGAACAGGACATCGCGGACGAGGCGTTCGTCGAGTCGGAGCACGACCGGGCCGAACGCGAGGCCGACGAGGCCGTGGCGACCGCCGAGGCGACCGCACCGCCCGCGGTCGCGGACCTGTTCGACCACTCGTACGCCGACCTCCCGCCTCGGGTCCGAGAACAGCGCGCGTGGCTCCGCGAGCGTGCCGACGAAGTCGAGCCCGGCGGGCCGGCGTGGGAGTGAGCCACCCGTGTCACGGCACACCGTCCCACCGACAGTTACACTTCGGGGCCCGCCGTATCGGAGGTGAATGGGAGTGCCGAACGACCGTATCACGGCGCTGCTTGATGGTGAGACCGTCGAGCGACGCCGGGAGGCGGCGTCCCAGCTGGTGGCGACAGCGACGGAGACCCCCGGCATCATGGCCCCGGCCATCGACCGGATCGTCGGTGCGCTGACCGACCGCGACGACCGGGTCCGAACGGCGGCCGCACGTATCTGTTTCGAGGTCGGCACCCACGACCCGACCGTTGTCGAGCCGCTGCTGGACGACCTGCTGCAGGGGCTGACCGACCCCGTGGCCAGTGTCCGCGCGAACGTCGCCCGGCCCGTCGCGGCGGTCATCGTCCGGGACCCGGCGGCCCACCACTCGACGGCGGCCACGCTCCGGGACCGGCTCGACGACGAGTCCGAGAGCGTCCGCCACAGCGTCGCGTGGGCGCTGGAGTGGCTCGCGACCCGCCACCCGGCGGTCGTTCCGGCGGCCCGGTTGACCGACCTCCTCACGGACGAGCACCCACCGGTCCGCAAGCACGCCGCGCGGCTCTGTGCCCTCCTCCCGCAGGCGGACGGGACGCGACACGAGCGACTGGTCGGCCTGCTGAGCGACGAGTCAATCCCCGTCCGCCGGGCCGCCTGCCTCGCCCTCGGCGCGGCCGGGCGACTCGACACGGGGGCGGGCTCGCGGTCGGTGCTTGCACAGGTCTCCCGGACGGACCTGAACGATGGGGTCCGGCGGGCGGCCCGCCGCGCGGTCCGGGAGTCCGTCTACGAGTCGACCACAGCGGTGGCGGACCCCGCATCCGACGCGAGCGCGCTGGCGGCCGTGCTGGTCACCGGCGAGCGCGCGCTCGGGCGCTGGGTCCGCGTCGACGACCCGAACGTCACCGTCCGGGGCGGCCGGTTCCGTGGGACCGTAGAGGCCGTCGACTCGCTGAAAGGCGTCATCACCCTCCGGAACGAGCCAGTCGGTTACACGCTGGAACTCCGTCGCAGCAGCGACGGCTGGACCGGGACCTACGAGGGTGCCGAACGGACCGGGAGGCTGGACCTCCGCCCGACCACCGCCCGGAAGCTGGACACCGCCCGGACGCCGCTGCGCTACGCGGTCGAAGGGGACCGCCTCGGGTTCGAGGTTGAGGGGACACCTCACTCCATCGAGGTGACCGACCGCGACACCGAGACCGGACGGCTCCGGGGCGAGAACTGGATGCAGGGCTACACCGTCGAGTTCCGCCCGGAGACGACCGGCCCGGTGCGGGCGCTGTTCGAGCGTGGCCGGGCCTTCGAGGCGACGGACATCGCGCTGCTGACGGAGGACGGGAGCGACCTCAAGGAGTAGGAACGGAACCGGAGGTCAGTCGGAGGCCATCGCCTCGCCGGCGGCCGGGCTCTCGGCACGGCGCTCGTCCGGCTCCAGCATCGTCCGCGCAGCGGCGGTCAGCTTGTTCATCACGGCGCGTCCGTCGCGTTCGCGGACCACGACCTCGTCCTCCTCCAGCCGCTGGACGTGGTGCGTGACCGTGCTCGGGTCCTTCCCGAGTTCGTCGGCGAGGTCGCTGACCGAGGCGGCACCGAGGCGTGCGAGCGCATCGATGACCGCCGCCGTCGAGTCGTCGTTCATCGCGGCCGCCAGTTCGACACCCTCCGTGTGCGCGGGGTAGAACCGGCGCTTGCCGCGGACCTTCGCCCCGCTGACCAGGTCCTCGCGCTCCAGCACGCGGATGT
This sequence comes from Haloglomus halophilum, assembly GCF_024298885.1. GTDB lineage: Archaea > Halobacteriota > Halobacteria > Halobacteriales > Haloarculaceae > Haloglomus > Haloglomus halophilum. The sequence continues at coordinate 2,633,981 of NZ_CP101166.1, read as the reverse complement.
GGTGCCGGGCCGTCGACAGCGGGATGTCGGCCCGCTCTGCGATCTCCGAGAGGTACGTCCCCGGCGAGTCCTCGACGACCTCGAACATCGCCTCGCGGGCGTCGTGTTCGAGCGGGTCCGAATCGTCGTACCGGGAGTAGCGGAACGGCGCCAGCATCCGGACGAGACGGTCCAGATAGCTGGAGCCAGGCATCGCCGCCGCGGTGGTCCGGGCGGTCGTCTCGAGGCTCCCCGTCATGCCCGAGAGCGCACCCGACTGGCGGGCGGCCACGGCCGCGGCGGCCCCGAGAAGCCCGACCATCGCGCCCGCTCCGCCCGGGCCGCCGGGGATGTCCTCCGGCGAGATGGGGGCGTCGAACCCGACAGCGTTCCGCCGCGTCGCGCCCGTGTCACCGCCCCCGTCCGTGTCGGCATCGGCGGCTCGTGGCTCGATTGCCGCCGTGTCGTCGTCGACCGGGGCGACCGGGTCACGGGGCTCGGTCGACTCCACCCGCGCGGCCTCGGCCGTCGCGTCGGTGGTCCCGCTCGTCCCCACGGTGAACCGGTCGCCGGTGTCGCTCAGGGCGTCGGAGACCGTCGTGAGGGTCGTCGCAACTCCGTCCGTCGTCCCGCCGGTGGCAGTCAGCCGGAGGATCGGGTCGTCGCTGGCGGTCAGCTCGATGAGCTCGACCTCGTAGGTGGTTCCGCTCGTGGAGGAGGTCGCATCCACGTCCACGAGGTCGGTCTCGCTGACCGTCCCACTGTCGAGGGATGCCGTCGTCGAGTCGGACACCAGCGTCGGCAGCGACTGCCGGAGCAACGTGTCGTCGCCCTCGCTGGGGAGTATCTCCTCGTCGGAATCGTCCTCGGAGCCGAACGAGTCCGACGAGTCGGATTCCTCGGACTCATCGTCCGACCCCAACGAATCCGATGAGCCCGAATCGGACGAGGACGTGTCCGAGGAGGAGTCGCCGCCACTGGTCGTCGTGTCACCGCTCGTGTCGGTGCCGGAGCCCGACCCCGAATCCGAGTCCGAGTCGGAGCCCGAATCCGACCCCGAGTCGGAGTCAGAAAGCAAGCTATCCCCGGATTCCGAGTCGGAATCCGACGACAGGCCATCGGAGCCGTTGGTATCGCTATCGGACGAACCGGAGAGCCCATCGCCGAAACCGTCCCCACTCGAGCCGTCGTCGTGGGGACCGACGGCTACGGCAGCCGGCGCCACGAGCGACAGCCCGAGCAGGAGGGTGACGAGGACCACCAGTCCACGTCGTGTACGTGCGTAGTTCATTGCACCACCGGGGGACCGCTGGCAGTTGTCACCGATACCCGACAGAACAGGATAGGTGTTTGGGTGCGCATGTACGGGTGTTTATGTTATTTATACGCATCTCGGCGGAACCGGCGTCGAGCCGGGCCGGAACCGGACACCTGTCGGCGATGGGACCGCCCGAATAGCAAGTCGGGGGAGCGGGAGCGAGATATCGGACAGGACCGTCGTGCCGGTCGTTTCCAGCCAGCATGTTTCGGCGAGGCTCGCCGGTTCCGAGTGGACCGTCCGGTCAGAGCGGCGACCCGGTCCCCACGGCGGCGACGTACTCCGTGCTGGAGGTCCCGGAGACCGGGACGAAGCCGGTGGTGTCGGTCCGGCCCGAGGACTCCTTGACCTCCGTCGGCCCGAGGGAGTACTGGTTGCTCGCAGCCGGGTCGCTCGGCGCCTCGACGAAGAAGGAGAACTCCGCCGTCTTCCCCTTCGTGGTCGCCCCGTTCACCATCCCCGTGTCGAAGGAGACCTCCGTCTCGCTCTCCTTCGTCACGCCCTCGTTCGTGCCGACGACCGTCCAGCCGTCGGGCAGTTGCTCGCGGGCGGCGTCCACGTTGTGACTGAGCGTCTCGATGGTGACGGTGACCTGGTTCGTCCCGCCGGCCGTGAACACCTGCCCGTCGTCCTGGCGGGACCCGGTCGCCGAGAGCGTGACCGGCTCGTCACCGAGCGGCGCGAGATTGATTTGCTCGTACGTCGGGACGTTGCCCGGTTCGGCGAACGTCTCGATGGTCCGGACAGCATCGACCAGTCCCGCACCGGCGTTGTACGGCGTGTACGCCGGCTCGGCGTTCGGGTTGGCGCCCCCCTCGATGAGCCGGATGACCTCCTCGGGGTCGGGGTACTCGCCGCCGTTGTTCCGGTAGTAGGCCTCGATGACCTGTGCGGTCACCCCGGCGGTGACCGGACACGACATCGACGTGCCCGAGAGCGCCGAGTAGAAGACGCCGGTGTCGGCGGGCGTCGCGCCGTAGCTGGCCTCCAGCGCCTTCAGCGCGGAGGCACCCATCGTCGAGACGACGGCGCTGCCGGGCGCGATGACGCTCGGCCGGTAGACACCGTACGGACCGGTCGGCGGGTCCGCGGACTGCTTGCGCTCGACGATGTCGATGGTCCCGGTCGCCTGCACGGCGGCGTACGGGATGATCTCGAAGAAGTACGTCGCATCGGGGTCGACCTGCGCGGACAGCACCTCGGGGTTGTTGAGCGAGGCCGCGGAGCTCTCGACCGGGCCGTCCTCGCTGCCCTTCCGGAGGTTGATGTCGAGGTCCTGGCCCGGCGGGTTCCAGGAGATGGTCGCCTCGATGGAGCCGACGCCGTCGTTCTTCGGCGTGTACTCCACGTACGTCGGCGAGCCGACCTTCGCGCCGTCGGCGGCGACACTCGCGTCGGCCCCGGGACCGGCCGTGAACGAGAGCGAGTCGGGCTGCTTCTCGTCGGCGAACGCCTCGGCGGAGCTGCTCTCGCGGTTGAACTCGTTGACGTTGGCCAGCGCGTCCCGTCGGTCCTCACCGGTGAAGCCGCCCTCGCCGTTCGGGAACTGGTTCCAGCGGGCGCCCTCGCTCTCGGGGTTCTGCTGGCCGTAGTTCGCCGTCCGACCGCGCGAGGAGAAGCTCGTCGGCTTCGTCGTCGCGTCGATGCCCTCGCCCTGGCCGTCGTGGCTGGCGGCGATACAGAGGATGTGGGGCGCGGTCTTCGCGCCACCCAGCGTGTTCGTGCCCGGGCCGCTGTTGCCGGCCGAGGAGACGACCGTGATGCCGGCGTCGAACGCCCGCCACGTCGCGCGCTCCTGGCCGCCGGCGGGGTTGAAGTCGTTCCCGCCGGAGGAGCCGTAGGAGTTCGACGTGATGTGGAGCTCCTCGCCGAGGCCGCCCTCCTCGACGGGCGCCGTGAGCGTGCCGAGGATGTGGTTGTACGCGGCGACCGCGTTGAGGATGAACAGCCCTGCACCCGTGGAGTAGACCGTCAGGTCGGCGTCGGGGGCCATCCCCTCGTGTTCGGGGTTCCGGTTCCCCTCGCCGACGACCGACCCGGAGCAGTGGGTGCCGTGGCCGATGTCGTCCGTGTCGGCAGGGCCGACGTCCGTCCAGGCCGTGTCCGCGCTCAGCGGGTCCTGGAACTGGTAGTTGTGTCGCAGGCGGTCCTGGAGGTCGGGGTGGTAGGCGTCGACCCCGCTGTCGATGACGGCGACATGGACCCCGTCGCCCGTGTAGCCCAGGTCGAAGCGCTCCTGGGCCTCGCCGGCCGTCGTGGCGACCTGTGCGTCACCGTTGTGGTAGTCGATACGGCGGTTGGCCTCGACGTACTGGACCCGGTCGAGACTGGCGATGGCTCGAAGCGCCGTCCCCGTCGCCCGCGTGTAGACGATATCGAGGGCCTCCATCTCGTAGGTCCCGTCGGGGAGGTCGAACCGGTCGAGGGCGTCGTAACTGGCACCGGGCTCGAACACGACCAGTGCCCCCTGCAGGTCGTCGCTCTCCGCGTCGATACCGTCACCGAGAGCGGCGTGCACGGTGTCGGCGGCCGCTCCCGTCGTCGAGAACAGGGCACCACCCGCAGCGGCACCCGCACCCTTCAGCACAGTCCGCCGGTTTGCGTCCATACCCCATCACTACGGAGGCGACCCTAAACGGATTGAGACAAACCCGTCCAAAGGTAACTCTGTAACTCCCCCGAACGACAGATTCCAGCAGATATTGGCACACAATAGCACGCCCATTCGCGAGGAACCACCGATATCTTTGGAACAGCCGGTCAGGCAGGAACGGAGTGGTCGGTCAGGCCCAGTCGCCGTCGGCCGCCCGCCCGACCGCCGCGTCGGCATCGACGAAGCCCGCGCCGGTCTGGTGCGGTTCGTGGCCGGCGTCGGCGGCGGTCGCCTCGATGGTCCGGATGACATCGAGCGGGTCGGCGTCACCGCCCGCCGCATCGAGCATCAGCGCCGCGATGCCGGAGACGGCCGGGCAGGCCATCGACGTGCCGGAGATGGCGGCGTAGAAGGCGTCGGCGTCGGGCGCCGTCGCCTGAAGCGCGTCACCCGGCGACATCGTGCTGTTGACCAGATTGCCCGGGGCGGCGATCCCCGGCCGGTAGAGGCCCGTCCCGTTCGCGAGCGCGGTCGAGCGGTCGTGGGCGCCGTCCGGGCGGCCCCGCGAGGAGAAATCCGTCACGTTCCGGTCGTCGTCGGTGGCGGCCACGCCGAGGACCCACGGTGCCTTCGCGTAGTCGTTGAGCGTGTTCACCGACGGACCGTCGTTACCCGCGGCGAACACGGTGAGCAGGCCGTGGTCGTAGGTGGCGGTCTCGGTCGCCACGTTGAGCGGCGTCGTCGGGTCGAAGTCCTCGCCCGAGGCCGCGCCGTAGGAGTTCGACACCACGTCCACCGACCCGGCGTGCGTCGCGAGGAGGTGGTCGTACGCGGCGGTGGACTTGAGGACGGTGACGGCCGCGCCCGTCGAGTAGCCCGTCAGCGTCACGCCGGGGGCCATCCCGCCGTCCACGTCGCCCTGGCCGGCGACGGTGCCCGAGCAGTGGGTCCCGTGGCCGAGTTCGTCCGTGTCGAGGTCGTGTGCGGGCGCCCACAGCGTCGGCGACCCGAGCGGGTTGCCCGACCACTGGTAGTTGCGCTCGACGACGAGGTCCGGGTGGGTGGCGGCGACGCCGCTGTCGATGACCGCGACGTGCACGCCGGACCCGTCGACGGCCTCGTTCGAGCGGGCGGCGTTCGTGCCGGTCACCTGGGCCACGTCCTCGTTGAAGTACTCGAGGGTCCGGTTCGCGGCGACGTAGCGGACGCCGTCCAGCGTCGCCACCTCGCGTAGCACCGGCCCCGGCGCGGTGAGATACACCAGCGGGAGGACGTCGTAGGCCCGCGTCTCGGCGTCGGCGTCGAGGCCGGCGATGCGGTCGGCCACGGCTGCGACCCCGGCCGCGGGGTCGACGACCGCGATGGCCTCCTCGCTGGCCGCCGCGAGGTCCAGTTCGTCGTCGAGCGGGAGCGACTCGGTCGCGGTCGCGGCGCCTGCACCCAGTGCCACGGCGCCGGCCGCACCCGCGCCCTTCAGGAAGGTCCGCCTGCCGGTATCTGCCATTGCCCGACCGTGGGGGGAACATGGCGTAGCCGTGTTGCAGTCGATTACCGGTCGTTTATCCAGTGGACCCGGTCGACGACACCCGATTCTGCCGTTGAACGCCCGTTCAGACGTTCTCGCCCTGATAGTCGCCGTCGTACGCGCCGGTGTGTTCGGCCTCGGCGAGCACGAGCTGGGCGACCCGGGCGCCCGTCTCGATGTCGATATCGTGGCCGACCTGCAGGAGGCCCTCGCCCTTCCCCTCGTACCCGGCGTCCCAGACCGCCGTGTTCAGCATACAGGAGTTGCGCAGGAGCGACGAGCGCGGGTAGAGGAAGCCGACGTGGCCCTCGGGGATCTCGATGATCTCGGCGTACCGGACGACGTAGTTGCCGGGCGTGAGCCGGTACCCCTCGCGGTCGGGCTCGTCCTGGTCCTCGTGTTCGTAGCCCGCCTCGCCCGCGAGCGGCTCGCCGATGGGTTCGTTCACCTGCTCGTAGCGCGCGCCGACGGACTTCCCGTCGGTGGTGATGCGCCCGGGCTCGCGCTGGCGGAACACCGCCTCCAGCGTGAGGTCCACGCCGTTGGGCTGTACCTGCTCCTCGCTGGTCGGGGTGATGTGCTCGGCGACGAAGGCACCGCTGCGGAACATGGCGGGGAGCGCTCGTCGTGTGGGCTTAGGGATTCGGGTTCTGGCGGATGGGTGGTAGTAGGGTGGCTTCACGACGGGACCGACAGCCACGATGAGAACCAGCTGAAAGCCCCCGCCCGCTCGACCGGCCGCGACTCGCTGCGGTCCTCGGCCTCACTTCGTTCGGCCTGTGGTCCTTGCGTCGTCGGGGCCGAGTCGAGGCGGGTCCCCGGCGAAGTAAGCACCGCAGGGCGTCGCAGGCGCCCGAGGAGCACAACGAGTCGCGGACCCCCGAGCGAGCGGGGGCTTTCGATGGAATCGACCAGAGCACGGAGAGGATATCTATAAACACCAACATATAGACGTAATCCGAAGCGTAGATTCCAGAATACGCCCACAATACCAGAAGATGCGATTCTTCGGGCGGGAACGATGCGACCCACGAACGGAGCCCCTTTGTCCCCGCCTCCACTCTCTCCGGCAAATGGACGTCTCGGAGGGGACAATCACGGTCGAGGTGCCCGAACAGCCCGAGCAGGGCGCGGGCGACGCCGTCTTCTACAACCCGGAGCAGGAGCTGAACCGGGACCTGACGGTGGCGGTGCTGCGGGCCTACCGCGAGCGCGCCGAGGCGGAAGGCGTCGACGGGCCGCCGCCACGCTCGTATCTGGACGCGACCGCCGCCTCGGGCATCCGGGGGGTCCGTGCGGCCGCAGCAGGGTTCGAGGCGACGTGCTGTGACGTGGACCCCGAGGCCGTCGACCTGGCCCGCGAGAACTTCGCGCGCAACGACCTCGACGGCGAGGCGGTCCACCGGGACGCGAACGCGCTGATGCACGAGGAGCGCTTCGACGTGGTCGACCTGGACCCGTTCGGGACGCCCATCCCGTTCGCCGACGCCGCCTTCCGGTCGGCCCGCACGCTCTGCTGTGTGACGGCCACCGATACGGCGCCGCTCTGTGGTGCCCACTTCCAGTCGGGCGTCCGGTCGTACGGTGCCGTCCCGCGGAACACGGATTTCCACGCCGAGATGGGACTGCGGATCCTGCTGTCGGCCCTCGTGCGGACGGCCGCGCGCTACGACGTGGCGGCCGAGCCCGTCCTCTCGCACTCGGCGCCCCACTACGCCCGGACGTATCTCGAACTCACCTCGGGCGCGCAGGCAGCGGACAGCCTGCTGGAGGAACTGGGCCACGTGGACTGGTGCCCGGACTGCTTCTGGAGGACCGCACGGCGTGGGCTCATCCACGACCCCGTCACGGAGTGTCCGGACTGCGAGCGCCCGACCAAACCGGCCGGACCGCTCTGGCTGGGGCGAACCCACGAACCCGACTTCCTCGCTCGTGTCCGCACGCACGTCGACGAGAACGAGATGGGCGCGTCCCGCGCCGTCGGGCGGACGCTGGACCACCTCGACAGCGAGCTCGACGAGCCGACCCACTACGACCAGCACCGGCTGTTCGGGAACTGGAGCGCCCCGGCCATCGGGATGGACGAGTTCATCGAGGAGCTCCACGAGGCCGGCTTCGAGGCCTCGCGGACCCACTACGGCGGGACGACGTTCAAGACGGACGCCGACGTGGCGGAGATGGCCGCCCTGTTCGCCTGAGCGGGCGGGCACCCGGCTGTGACGGGCCGGAGGCCACGGAACCTTTGTACGGCAGGGCCGAACCCGGGCGCAGTGGCAACCACCGACCTCTCGACCGCTGCCCGTGAGCACGTCAGCGAGGCCGTCGACGTCACCCGGAAGGTGGTCGAGCGGGCGCGCAACGAGCGCGTCACCTTCCTGGCGGCAGCCGTCGCCTACTTCGTGGCCGTCTCGCTGCTCCCGCTCGCGGTGGTGGTGGTCATCACCGCCTCGCTTCTCGGCGGGACGGACCTCGCACTGGTCATCATCGGGCAGGTGACCGCCCTGTTCGGCCCCCGGGTCGACGAGCTGCTCTACCGGGTGCTCACCGAGGAGGCCACGGGCGTCCAGGTGACGCTCGTGGGGCTTCCCGTCGTCCTGTGGGGGGCGCTCCGGACGTTCCGGGGGCTCGACGCCGCATTCGAGGAGGTGTACGGCGCCGAGGAGCGCGACTCGCTGCCCGAGGCACTGGTCGATGCTGCCGTCGTCTTCACGACCGTCACCCTCGGCGCCGGGCTGATGGTCCTCGTCGGGTTCGTCGTGAGCGCGACGACGCCCATCGGCACCATCCTCGAACCGCTGGCGCTGTTCGCGGGCCTCGTAGTCGTCTTCTTCCCGATGTACTACCTGTTCCCCAACGTCGACCCGGAGCCGGCGGAGGTCCTGCCGGGGACGCTGTTCACCGCGGCGACGTGGACGCTGTTCCAGGTCGGCTTCCAGTCGGTGCTGGCCGACATCAGCGGGGCATCGAACGTGGGCGTCTCCAGCGCGGGGGCATTCGGCGCCGTCTTGCTCATCCTGACGTGGCTCTACGGCGGGAGCCTCCTGCTGCTGGTCGGGGCGACACTCAACGCCGTCATGGCCGAGCGAGTCGCGGTCGAGGTCGAGGACGACCTGTTCCCCGAGTACGGCTGACCGACCGTGACAGGGCCACAACTCCCGGTGACCGCCCGACGGAACCCGTCCCGACACCAGCCGCCGGTTCCACCCGTTTTATGTGACCGTCTGCCGAACGCCGGGCCATGAACCAGCGGGCGTCGCGACTGGCAGACGTGACCCGGACGACCGTCCGGGCGGTCCGGTCGGACCAGGTCACGTTCATCGCGGCCAGTCTCTCCTACTACGCGTTCATCTCGCTGATTCCGCTGTTGTTGCTGGCCACCGTCGCGGCGAGCGTGTTCGGTGGCGAGCAGCTCGCCGCCGACCTCGCAGACCAGGCCGCCACCGCGTTCGGCGACCAGGCCGGGGACGCCGTCCGGGGCGCGCTCACCTCCGCCGCCGGCCAGGGCGGCGCCACCCTCGTCGGCCTGGCGGTGCTACTGTGGTCCGGACTGAAGCTGTTCCGGGGCATGGATGTCGCCTTCTCGACGGTGTACGGGGCACCGCTCCCGGCGGGTATCATCGAGCAGCTCCGCGATGCGGTCATCACGCTCGTCGCGGTCGGCCTCGGTATCGCCGGGACGGTGGTTCTGGGGTTCCTCATCGCGCAGGTCGACATCCCCGCGCTGGGCATCGACCTCGCGAACGTCATCGGCACGCTCCTGCTCGTCGTGGGGCTGGCGGCGGCCTTCTTCCCGCTCTACTACTTCCTCCCGGCGGGGAACGTCACCCCACGCGAGGCACTCCCGGGGGCCGTGTTCGCCGCCATCGGCTGGACCGCCCTCCAGACGGGGTTCCGGGTCTACGCCGCGGGCGCCGGCACCAGCGCCTACGGCGTCCTCGGGGCCGCACTCCTCCTCGTGACGTTCCTCTACTTCGGCGCCCTCATCCTCCTCGTCGGCGTGGTCCTGAACGCGGCCAACGCGGGGCGGCTGGCGGAGGACGACATCGAGACCGAGATGGAGAGCATCGACAGCGAGAAGCGGGACTCAGACATGACCGAACGAGACACCGAGCTGGACCTGGACATCGACACCGAGGAACTGGACGACGAGGAACTCCGACGAGCGGTCGAGGGGCTCCGCGAGGACCTCGCGGACTTCGAGGAGCGCATCGACGACCGGACCGTCCACCGCGAGGAGATCACGGACGAACTCAAGCGGTACGTCCGCGGGCAGGTCCGCAAGGGGAAAGCCCGTGGCTGGGGCCCCTACCTCGTCCTGCTGTACGGGACCGCGATGACGCTGGGCGCGTTCTACTTCCTCGGCGACATCGCCGCCGTCCTCGCCATGTTCGTCATCTGGCTCTCCACGCTGGGGCTCTACACCCTGATGCTGCTGGTCGGCGCCGGCGTCGGCGCCGCCCGGGCACCGGGGCGCATGAAGGACCGCATCGACGAGTTCCGCTCCTGACCGGATGGTTCCCGGTCGTGACGCGCTCCGTCGGGTCGCCGCCGTGCTCGCGACCCGCGGTGTCGGCCTCGAATCGCTGTTCACCGGCCTCCCCCTCGCGCTGCTGGTCGGCTTCGCCGCCCTGACCCAACTCGGCGACGTGTGGTTCTACTTCCTCACGCTCGCGAGTGCCTACTGGGTCGGTGACACCGTCGCCGGCAGCGACCGCCGGCACGCCGCCTTCCTGCTCGGCTGTGCGCTGACCGCGCTGGCGCTCTCGACGACGCTCAAGGGCTACTTCGTGCTCCCGCGCCCGCCAGGCGCGGGCGTGGCCGTCGGTGCCGACCGGCTCCCCGGCATCCTGCGGGCGTTCTACGTCGATGCCGCGACGGCCGACGGGACCGGGTTCCCCTCCGGGCACGCGCTCGGCGCGGCCCTCGTCTGGGGCGGCGCCGCGCTCACACTGGAGACCGACCGCCGGACGCGGCTCGCGGTCGGGTCGGCAGTCGTGCTGCTGGTGGGCCTCTCGCGCGTCGCGCTCGGCGTCCACTACCTCGTGGACGTGTTCGCGGGCTGGGCTATCGGTGGCGCCGCGCTCGCCGTCCTGCTCCGCGTCGGCGGTGACCGGAACCCGGGACGCGTCTTCTCGCTGGCCGCGCTGGTCGCGCTCGCCGGCGCCATCACCAACTTCGACGCCACGCACCTGACCGCGCTCGGGGCCACGCTCGGGGCGCGCGTCTCGTGGGGGGCGGCCGGCCAGGACGCACTCCGGGTCACCACGAGTCGCCGGACGGGGCTCATCCTCACGGCCGTCGGACTCCCGGTGCTCGGGGGTCCCTTCTTCTACCTCTACGCGGTCGAGCCCGGCCCCACCATCGCGTTCGCCGCCAGCGCGGTCATCATCGCCGGCGTGCTGGTGTTGCCGCTGGTGGGGGACGTGGTCGAGGAACGCGTATAATCTGGACGGAGCAGAAACAAGTGCAGAATCCCACCATTACCACTCAGATACTCGGTAGAACTCTAGAACAGATTCAGAACGAGGAGTGCTGCCGCTGACAATCAGGGCAGTGCGTACGCGCGCCGGAGGCGCGCGTTTTGGTTCGAGAGACGCCTCGGCGTCTCTCGTCATCAGGGGAGAACTTCGCTCTCCCGCAGCCCGTCAGAGATCGAAGAGTTCCGAGGACGGCGAAGCCGCCGAACTCGAGCAGGAAAACGCTCTACTCGAAGTCCAGGTCGAACTGCTCGTGCTCGATGACCGTGTTGAGCACGACGCTGGTGTTGGACTCCTTGATGTCCGGGTCGATGAGCAGCTCCTTGATGCCCTCGTTCATGTGGTCCGTATCGGTGAACTTCCCGATGGCGACGATGTCGTGGTCACCCGTGACCTCGTACACCGAGACCATCTGCCGGTGGTCCTGCAGGCGGTCGGTGATGTCGGGGAGGGCGTCCCCCTCGACCTTGAGCTGGATGATGGCGGTGACGTCGTAGCCGAGTTCGCCGTAGTCGACGACGGGTGTGTAGCCGCGGATGATGCCCTGTTCCTCGAGATCCGAGAGGTGGTTCGAGACGGTCGTGACGGAGACATCGAGGTCCTCGGCGAGGCTGCGGAGCGATGCGCGCCCGTCGTTGAGCAGGGCGTTGATGAGGCGGCGGTCCAGGTTCTCGTAGGTCATACGTTCCCTATCGGGAGAGGGGATTTAGAACTTTATGAACACCCACTTTTTCGCGGAAACGCCTGACGCTCACCTCGAACGACGGGAGCGACCCGGGCGTTGAACTTCGGACAGTTATCCGAGCTGTATCGGACCAAATCTATTCATTCATCCAATAATAGCAGGTATTGCCTCTAGTTCGACGGAGAGAAACTCGCCCAGAGCGCCAGTATTTTATCCAAGGGAGTGTTGGAACCCGGTGACGACGAAAATGACGAACGATAACCTCTCTGCGGAGGCGGAACAGGTGATCGAGGAGATCGAGGAGAAGAACGTCGACTTCCTCCGGCTCCAGTTCACGGACATCCTGGGGACGGTCAAGAACGTCTCCGTCCCGGCCGACCAGGCCGAGAAGGCGTTCACCGAAGGAATCTACTTCGACGGCTCCTCCATCGAGGGGTTCGTGCGCATCCAGGAGTCGGACATGCGGCTCAAGCCCGACCCGGAGACGTTCGCCGTCCTCCCGTGGCGGAACACCGACGAGCACGCCTCCGCGCGGCTCATCTGTGACGTCATCAACACCTCGACGGGCGAACCGTTCGAGGGGGACCCGCGCTACGTGCTGAAGCAGGCCCTCGAGCGGGCCGACGAGCTCGGCTACACGGTCAATGCCGCGCCCGAGCCGGAGTTCTTCCTCTTCGAGGAGGACGAGGACGGCCGCGCGACGACGAAGACCAACGACGCCGGCGGCTACTTCGACCTCGCACCGAAGGACCTCGCCTCGGATGTCCGCCGTGACATCATCTACGGCCTGGAGGACATGGGCTTCGACATCGAGGCCTCCCACCACGAGGTCGCCCAGGGCCAGCACGAGATCAACTTCGAGTACGACGACGCGCTCACCACGGCCGACAACGTCGGCACCTTCCGGACGGTCGTCCGCGCCATCGCGGCCCAGCACGACCTCCACGCGACGTTCATGCCCAAGCCCATCCCGCGCATCAACGGCTCCGGCATGCACACCCACTTCTCGCTGTTCCAGGACGGCGAGAACGCGTTCCACGACGAGGACGACGAGTTCAACCTGAGCGAGACGGCAAAGCAGTTCACCGCCGGTATCCTCGAGCACGCGCCCGCGCTCGCGGCCGTGACGAATCCGACGGTGAACAGCTACAAGCGACTCGTCCCCGGCTACGAGGCACCCGTCTACGTGGCGTGGTCCGATCGGAACCGCTCGGCACTCATCCGCAAGCCCGCCGCGCGCGTCCCGGCAGCCAGCCGCATCGAGGCCCGCTTCCCCGACCCGTCGTGTAACCCCTACCTCGCGTTCGCCGTCCTCATCCACGCCGGTCTCGACGGCATCGAGCGCGGCCTGGAGTGCGACGACCCCGTCCGCGAGAACATCTACGACTTCGACGAGGCAAAGCGCGAGGAGTACGGCATCGAGACGCTGCCGACCAACCTCGGCGAGGCCATCGAGGCGCTCGAAGACGACGAGGAGATCCTCTCCGCGCTCGGCCCACACATCGGCGAGAAGTTCGTCGAGGCCAAGAACGAGGAGTTCCAGGACTACCTGGTCGACGTCTCACAGTGGGAGCTCGACCGGTACCTCGAGACCTTCTGAACGAGCTTTTTTCCGACTCGGGTACCGCTCGTCGCAAAAAACGTTCAGAAAAAAGGCCGCTGGCTCCCTGCGGTCGCCAGCGGAGAAACCGCGCTCCCTGCGGTCGCGCGGTATGCAGTAACTGTCTCTGGAGAGGCCTGCGTCGCTACGCCGCTTCCTCCTCGCTGCCCGCGTTGATGAGCTGCTGGAGCTGCTCCATCCGCCGGTTCAGGTCGACCGCCGGGTCCGTCGAGCCCTGGGTCTGGAGCCGGTCGACGGTCAGGATCGGGTCGACGCCAGCGTCGATGACGACATCCAGCAGTTCCTCGATATCCCGGCGGTTCAGGGCCAGCGAGTCCAGCAGGCCGATGGCGATGGCCATCGGCACGGCCACGTCGGGGTCCTGCGGGAACTCCTCGCCGAGCTGCTCGAAGTCGCCACCACCCTCGTCGGCGGGGTGGAGCCGGAGACAGCGCGAGCAGAGGCCGGCGTGTTCGGTCTCGGCCGGGAGATGGCCACGGTACTCCTCGGACACGTCGAACGTCACGACGGCCGCGTTACAGACGGGGCAGCGCATACCCACCCTTCACGGGCAGGGGTAAAAACCAGTGTGGGTAGCCGGACGTCCAGGGGGCGGTCAGTCGTCGGCGGCGAGCGGCTCCTCGGCCTCGGATTCGGCCTCCTCCTCGGCGCGTTCGGCGGCTTCCTCCTCCTCCTTCTTCGCCTTGATCTTCTTCATCCGGAAGATCTCCTCGCGCTCCTGCTCCTCGAGCTTCTGCTCGATGTACTCCTGGTTCTCGTAGAGCTGGGGGAGGAGCGTGAACTCCAGGGCGTTGACACGGCGCTTGGTGGTCTCGATCTCGGTGAGCATCTTCTTCATCGCCGTCTCCACCTCGGCCGCGAGGATGATGGTCTCCAGCAGCTCCTCGTAGGCCTCGGCGGCCTCGTCGATGCGCGCGGAGGTGCCGACGACGCCGTAGCCACGTTCATCGAGGGACTTCTTCACCTTCGAGGACTCGATCTGCGGGACGACCACGCCCATGATGTTCTTCGACTGGGTCGTGATCTCCGGGTGCTCCTTGAGCGCGGCCGCGGCACCGCGCACGGAGACATCTCCCTCCATCGCGCGCGCCATGTTGATGGCGCGCTGGGCCCGCTCGTAGCGGTCGTCCATCTGATCGCGGACGTCCTGGGCCTGGTCGAGGATGTCCATGAACTCCATGATGAGGCCGTCGCGCTTCTTCTCGAGGGTGTCGTGGCCCCGCTCGGAGAGCTCGATGCGCTCCTCGATAGCCATGAGGTTCTTCCGAGTCGGCTTGACGTCCTTGGCCATTACCGGGTCGTTCCGGGCGGAGCGGCTTAACGCTTTACGAAGGGTGGCGCGCCCCTCAGCCGTCGTCGCCGCCGTCTGCATCCCCGTCGTCGGGGCCGACACCGGTGGACGTGCGGACCTCGACGGCACCGTCACCGAGTTCGACGACGGCGTCGAAGAGGCCCGTCAGCGCCGCGAGGTCCTGGTCCTCCAGCGCGACCGGGTCGACGTGGAAGTGCCCCACGACGCCAGCCGCGTGGAGCCGCTCGACGAGCGGGTGGAGCAGCCGGTAGGCCTCCTCGACCTCCGCGTACTGCAACAGCGCCGTCAGCGAGTCGAAACAGAGTGTCGACGGGCCGTCCGGAAGCGCCGCGATGGCCTCCCCGACGGTGATCTCCAGCCCCGTGAGGTCGTCCGGGTTCTCGACCCGCCGGACGACCGTTCCTGACGCCTCGGTCGCCTCGGTCGTGCCGAGGGCGTCACCGACGGTCACCACCGTCACCAACCGAGGGGAGTTACGGTGGCCTCGGAGCCGGTCGAGCCACTCGGCAGCCGTTCCCCGGTAGGTGACCGCGACGACGCCCGTCGGGCCACCGGCCAGCGAGAGCGTCGTGCAGGCGTTCTCCCGGTCGTCGTGGAGACCCGGGGCACGGACCAGCACTGCCGACGCCCCGGAGACGGCTGACGGAACGCCGGCGAGGTCGGAGAGCTCACGCATTCGAGACTACTAACGATACCGTTCCGGAGAGCATCAAGCCTGCGGTGGGGGTGACGCTACGTTCAGTCGGCCGCCGGAACCGGGTCGATACCGACCTGCTCGGCGATGGCCTCGAACTCGTCGGTGAAGGCCTCGGTCAACTCCGTCGGGTCGTCGATGAGTCCGGCGTCCGAGGCGATACCGACCCGGACATCGCCGTCGTAGCTGTAGATACTGATGCCGAGTCCGACACCCTGCGAGGTCGGCACCCAGAACATCATGTCGCTCACCTCGGCCCCGGCGAAGTGGAACGTGTCGGTCGGCCCCGGCACGTTCGTGATGACCGACGATGCCCGGTTCTGGAACCGCCACATCGCCAGGTCCTGGAACGGCATCGGCAGGTTCCCGACCGTCCGCAGCAGTGTCAGCATCAGCCACGCCTGCGTTCCCTGCCGGAGCGCCCCCGTCCGCTCGCCGATGGCGTCGATACGGCCCTGCACGCTGTCGATGCCGACCGGGAGCTGGAGGAAGCCCAGCCCGAAGGCGTTGCCGAGCTGCTCGTCGCGCCGGTCGAGCGGCTTCAGGTTGACCGGGATGGCCGTCCGGTGCTCGGCGTCCGGGTCGACGTGCCCGTCGTGTGCCTCCATGTAGCGCCGAAGCGCCCCGGTCGTCGTCGCGAGCAGGACATCGTTGATAGTACCGTCGAACGCCCGGCCCACGCGTTTGGCCCGGTCGACATCGATGGGCGCGGTCCAGGCGGCCCGTTTCTTCAGCCCCAGGTCGCCGCTGACCGCGGTCTCGGGCTCCTCCGGGAGGAACATCGACTCCGTACCGATCTTCGCAGCGCGCGCGCCCCGAACGAGGAGGCTCGGCGCCTTCGAGAGCGACGCCAGCACCCCCGGCCCGTCGTCCGCGTCGGCGTCCGGGGCCGAGGTCGAAGCCGACGGGCTGCCCGGCGACGTGGCGTCCTCGTCGGCGGCGTGGTCCGGGGGGGACGGGACCCCCCCGACGGGGAGCTCGATCTCGCTCGGGTCATCCGCCAGCCCGAGCAGGACGTACATCATGGCGAAGCCGTCACCCAGCGCGTGGTGGATACGCATCACCAGCGCGTTGCCGTCGCCCGCCCCCTCGATGAGGTACCCCTGCCACAGCGGCTTGTCGTGGTCGACCGGCTGGCTCAGCAGGTCACCCACGAACGACTGGAACTCGGCCTTGTCCTGTGGCTCCGGGAGCGCGACGTGGTGGAGGTGGCAGTCGATATCGAACTGCTCGTCGACCACCCACGTCGGGCGACGGAACGGCGTGTCCTCGTTGACGACCCGCTGACGGAATCGCCTGAACGGGAGCAGCCGCTCCTTCAGCTGCTGTCGTACCGCCCCGTACGAGACGGGGTCGTCGAAGTGGAGCATCCCCGTGATCGTCATCAGGTTCGTCCGGTCGCCCATCCGGAGCCAGCTGTTGTCCGCCCCCGAGAGCACCTCCCGGTCCGGCGGCTCCTCCGTCACGCCGACCACCCACTGCCGTACGCACGCACCGTCGTCGCCGGTCCCGTCGCTGTCATGTGGTCACGAACAGGATGCCCTGGTAAATGAAACCCGTCGCTGGTGTCGCGGCTGGGCACACCCGCGAGCACAGCTCACAGTCCAGCGCGAGCGGAGAAGGTGATGGAGAACCGGGAGCCGAGCGGTGTCGTCAGTCGGCGGCGACTTCCTCTTCCTCGCCGGCCTCGGTCTCCACGTCCTCGTGGTAGTACTGCTCGATGAGCTCCTCGTCGATGCGGTTGAGCTCGGGCTTCGGGAACATCGAGAGCAGTTCCCAGCCCAGGTCGAGCGTCTCATCGATGTCGCGGTCGGTGCGGAAGCCCTGCTGGACGAACTCCTGCTCGAAGCGGTCCGCGAAGTCCAGATAGAGGTTGTCCCGCTCGGAGAGGGCCTCGCGGCCGACGATGTTCACGAGGTCGCGCAGGTCCTCACCCTCGGCGTACGCGGCGTACATCTGGTCGGAGACGTCGGCGTGGTCCTCGCGGGTGAGGCCCTCGCCGATACCGTCGTCCATCAGCCGCGAGAGGCTGGGCAGCACGTCGATGGGCGGCTTGATGCCCTGACTGTTGAGGTCGCGGTCGACGTAGATCTGCCCCTCCGTGATGTAGCCGGTCAGGTCCGGGATCGGGTGCGTGTCGTCGTCGCCGGGCATCGTGAGGATGGGAATCTGGGTGACAGAGCCCTCGACACCCTCGAGGCGGCCGGCGCGCTCGTACAGCGTCGCGAGGTCGGTGTACATGTAGCCGGGGTAGCCACGGCGACCGGGCACCTCCTCGCGGGCGGCTCCGATCTCACGGAGCGCCTCGCAGTAGTTGGTCATGTCCGTCAGGATGACGAGCACGTGATACCCCTTCTCGAAGGCGAGGTACTCGGCCGTCGTCAGCGCCAGCCGCGGCGTGACCGTCCGCTCGACGGCAGGGTCGTCCGCGAGGTTCATGAAGACGACCGACCGCTCCAGCGCACCGGTGCGCTCGAAGTCGTCCATGAACTCGTTGGCCTCCTCCTGGGTGATACCCATCGCGCCGAAGATGACGGCGAACTCCGAGTCGTCACCCTCCTCGACGTCCTCCGGGACGGTCGCCTGGCGGGCGACCTGCAGGGCCAGTTCGTTGTGGGGGAGCCCCGAGGCCGAGAAGATGGGGAGCTTCTGCCCCCGGACGAGGGTGTTCATGCCGTCGATGGCGGAGACGCCGGTCTGGATGAACTCCTCGGGGTACTCCCGGGCAGTCGGGTTGATCGCCGCGCCGACGATCTCCCGGCGCTCCTCGGGCTCGATGGCCGGCCCGTCGTCGATGGGCTCACCGGAGCCGCTCAGCACACGGCCGAGCAGGTCCTCCGTGAGCGGCATCTTCAGCGTCTCACCCAGGAACCGCACCGAGGAGTTCTTGTCGATACCTGAGGTCCCCTCGAACACCTGGATGGCGACGAACTCGCTCGTCGACTCCAGCACCTGTCCCCGCCGGACCTCGCCGTTCGGTGTCTCGATCTCGACGATCTCGTCGTACCCGACGGGCTCGTCGACCTCGGCGAACACCAGCGGACCGCTGATCTCCGTGATGGTCTTGTACTCTTTCTGCATCGTCAGTACTTCTCCTGCAGTTCGGTCTCGATCTGTTCCTCGACCTCGTCGATGAAGTCGTGGTAGTCCTCGGCGACGCCCATCCGGTTGAGGCGGGGGGCGGCGTCGATGTCGATGATCTCCTCGATGGGGACGCCCGCGTCGAGCGCCTTGAACGCCTCGTCGTTGAACGTCTTGATGGCGCCCAGCATCCGGAACGTCTTCTCCGGTTCGCAGTAGGTGTCGACGTCGTGGAAGGCGTTCTGCTGGAGGTAGGCCTCACGCAGGTAGCGTGCGACCTCCAGCGTGAGCTGCTGGTCCTCCGGCAGCGCGTCCTTCCCGACGAGCTGGACGATCTCCTGCAGCTCGTCCTCCTCGTCGAGGGTGTCGACGGCCCACTGTCGCCGGTCGGGCCAGTCCTCGTCGACGTTGTCCTTGAACCACGGGTCGAGCTGGTCCTGGTACAGCGAGTAGGACTCGTTCCAGTTGATGGAGGGGAAGTGCCGACGCTCCGCGAGGTCGGCGTCCAGCGCCCAGAACGTCTTCACGATACGCAGCGTGTTCTGGGTGACCGGCTCCGAGAAGTCGCCACCGGGCGGGCTGACCGCGCCGATGACCGAGATGGAGCCCTCCGTCTCGTTGAGGTTCTGGAACTTGCCGGCGCGCTCGTAGAACTCGCTGAGGCGCGCGGCCAGGTACGCCGGGTAGCCCTCCTCACCGGGCATCTCCTCCAGCCGGGAGGAGATCTCGCGCATGGCCTCGGCCCACCGGGAGGTGGAGTCGGCCATCAGCGCCACGTCGTACCCCATGTCGCGGTAGTACTCCGCGATGGTGATGCCGGTGTAGACGCAGGATTCCCGCGCCGCGACCGGCATGTTCGACGTGTTCGCGATGAGGCAGGTCCGGGACATGAGCGGGTTGCCCGTGATGGGGTCCTCCAGCTCGGGGAAGTCCTCGATGACCTCCGTCATCTCGTTGCCGCGCTCGCCACAGCCGACGTAGACGACGATGTCCGCGTCGGCCCACTTCGCGAGCTGGTGCTGGGTGACGGTCTTCCCGGAACCGAACGGGCCCGGGATGGCCGCCGTCCCACCCTTCGCGATGGGGAACAGGCCGTCGAGGATGCGCTGCCCCGAAACGAGGGGCGTCGTCGGCGTCTCCTTCTTCGCGGAGGGGCGGGGCTCCCGGACGGGCCACTCCTGGTGCATCGAGATCTCGGCGCCGGTGTCGAGCTCGACGACCGTGTCCTCGACGGTGTGCTCGCCGCCGTTGACCTCGACGACCTCACCGGAGTTGTCCTCGTCACCGCGCTCGGGCGGGACCAGGACCTTGTGCTCGATCTGGACCGTCTCCTGGACGGTGCCCAGGATGTCGCCGGGGGTCACCTCGTCGCCGACCTCGACGGTCGGCTCGAAGGTCCATTCGGCCTCCAGATCGATACCGGGCGCGTCGACGCCACGGTCGAGGAAGGCACCCATCTGCTCCTCGAGGACGTCGAGCGGGCGCTGGACACCGTCGTAGATGGAGTCCAGCATCCCCGGTCCGAGGTCCACGGTGAGGGGCTCGCCGGTGTTCTCGACCGGCTCGCCGGGGGCCACGGCGGACGTCTCCTCGTACACCTGGATGGTGGTCCGGTTGCCCTCGATCTCGATGACCTCACCCATCAGGCCCTCGTCGCCGACGTAGACGACGTCGTTCATCCGCGCGTCCAGGTCCGTCGCCACGACGACCGGGCCACTTACGCTGTCGATGACCCCGTCCGTATCCGGGGTCGTGTCTGTCGCTTGGCTCATGTGTTAGTCCTCCATCAGGTCGATGCCGATCGCGCGCTTGATCTGCTCGCGGAGCGCTCCGCCGCTGGAGTCCCCGCCGAGCGTCACGAGCACGGGCTCGACACTCGTTTCGACGTTGCGTCGGACGGTCCGCGAGAGGTGGTCGAGGTCGTCGTCGTGCATCACGACGATGCCGACGTCGTCGTCCTCGAACAGCTCCGTGACCGCCTCGTCGAGTCGGTCCGCCTTCTCCTCGTCCGGCACGTTCGCGAAGCGCCGGACGCCCGCGAGCCGGAAGCCCGTCGTGAAGTCGGGACTCCCGACCACGCCGATCTCCTGGCTCATAGTACCACCAGTTCCTCGTTGATCTCCTCCTCGCTCAGTCCGGCCTCCCGACCGCGCGCGATGGCGCGGATGTTGTCGATCTCGCGCTCCTTCGCGAGCACGTAGCCGAGCACCGGGCAGACCGAGAGCGGGTAGCGGCTCGATAGCTGCTTCGAGTACTCCAGCAGCGCCGCGTCGAGCGCGTTCTCGAACCCGATGAGGCTCTCGGCCCGCTCGAGGGCGTCGAGGGCCTCGTCGAGGTCGTCGCCGTACGGCGACTCTCGAACACGGGCCGCGAGTTCGTCGGGGTTCTTCGCCAGCTGGCGGAGGTCGCCCTCGCCGAACAGGCGGCCGCCGTCGATGAAGTAGTCCGCCGGGTCGATGTCCGCGCCGGAGTAGGCCAGCCGGAACGCGTTCCGCAGGTTCCGGAAGTCGATCTCCGCGCGCAGGAACTCGATGTACAGCTCCGTCGCACGCCCCGGCTCCTCCGGGAGGTCGTCGAGCAGGTGGCCGTAGAACGCGCGGTCAATGGCGTTCTCCAGTGGCACCAGCTCGCCGCTCTCCTCGTACACCTCGAGCGCCAGCTCGAGCGGCCCGTGGAACATCGTCCCACGGGTCGCCTCGACGGCCTCCTCCATCGAGCCGGCGTCGAGCAGGCGGGTCAGCCGCTCCTCGCCGAACTCGCCGGCCCGGATGAAGTCGTCCTCGACCGACGACCGGTCGGCATCCGAGTAGATGCCACGCAGCGTGGTCTTGACGTTCCAGGCGTCGAACTTCCGGAGGTAGCGGGCGACGTAATCGTACAGCTTCCCGTCCGCCCACCGGAGCAGGTCGTCGAAGTTGTTCGCCAGGTTCCGGTTGAGGGCGTACTCGATGAGGTCGACTCCGCTGTGGCGCGACCCCAGCGCGTTCATCTCCGTCTCGTACTCGGACTCCTCCATGAAGCGGGCGATCTCGCCCGTCCCCATCCGCGTCAGCTTGCGGTAGTCGTCCTCGTCGAACAGCCGAGCACGGCGGGACCGCACCCGCGCGGTGACGTACTCGTAGTTCGAGCCGCCCTGGGTTCGCGTACTCATCGCTCCTCGAACAGGCGCTCGGAGATGGCCCGGAGGTTGTCCTCCCAGACCTCGTCGAGCACCGAATCGAACGTATTGTTCACACGGACGCGGGAGCCCTCGCTCTCGACCACGACGCCGCCGAGGCAGTCGACCGGGTCGCCGACCTCGAAGCCGTCGTAGTCGTCGCAGATCGTCTCCAGCAGGTCGGCGTCGTCCTCACGACCCCGGACGCGGACGGTGTCGGCGTCCTCGAACTCGGGTGCGGCGGCCTCCAGCAGGGTCCGGGTGAGCCCCTCGCGGCGCTCGCCCTCCAGCCCGGCGACCTCCTCCTCGACGTCCTCGCGGACGTCCTGGAGCAGTTCGCGGCGGGCCTCGAGTCGCTCCTGCTTGGCCTCCAGCTTCGCGCTGGAGAGGGCCTGCTCGCGCTCCTGTTCGATGGTCCGCTCGACCTCCTGCTCGGCGTCGGCCTCGATCTGCTCGGCGTCGGCCTCCGCCTCGTCGACGATCTGCTCGGCTCGCTCCTCGCCCTCCGCGCGGATCTCCTCCGCGCGCGTGCGCGCTTCGTCTCGAATGTCCTCTACGACCGTATCAAGGCTCATGAATCGAAAAGTGGGGGGAGCGTTTAGACGACGAAGATGACGACCAGCGCGAGGATCACGAGCGTCTCCGGCAGCACTGTGAGGATGAGCCCGCGACCGAACATGTCGTCGTCCTCGGCGATAGCGCCGACGGCGGCGGCACCGATACCGCGCTCCGCGTAGCCCGCACCGAAGGCGGCGAGCCCGACTGCGAGGGCGGCCGCGGCGGTCGGCGGGATGGCCGGGGCAGGGTTGGTCTGCAGTACGAACGTGACAAGCGCCGTGATGAGTTCCAGCATTGTTTGAGGTTCCTCCGTGGGTAGTCGCTTCCGAACAGGCGGCTATCGGGACAGCCAGCCAATAAAACTTCTCAAACCCACCCGCGGTCTTGCGCACGGTAGCGTGCCTCACGGGCGTGAATCCTCCCGTCGCCGCGGGAACCGGTCGACGGCGGCGCTATCGGTCGATTTCTGTGATTAGGCCCGACACATCCACGGAATATCGAACTCCGGAGTCGTAGCTGCCGGGTTCGGCGCGGAGTCTCAGGGTTCGAAGAATGTCCGCCGGAGAACCGTGGAAGTCGAGACCGGGTCGTCAGTCGTCGCCCGCGAACCGGGTCTCGTAGCCGAACGGCTCGTACTCGTCGCCACCGCCCTCGTAGAACTTCCCGAAGAACTCGACGTACTCGAGACGCACGGCCTGCAGGCCGGCGCTCGTCACGCCGAGCGCGAGCACCAGCAGGTGCCCGAGGACGAGGATGACGATGCCGCCCAGCGCGGCGCCGATACCGCCGTGGACGAGCCCGCCGAACATGACCTCCGTGACCTCGTGGCCGTGGTAGGTCCCCTGTTCGAGGTAGTACTGCGGCGAGTGGTCGATGCCGAAGTGCCACGCCGGCCCACTCTCGGTCTCGGTGACCCACACGCCGAAGAACAGGAGGTTGACGACGAACGCCATCCCCGCCTTCGCGAGCAGGACCGCCGCGAGCCGCGTGTACGAGAGGACGTTGACGAGCACGTTGAGGAACTCGACGCCCTCGATGGGCTCACCCGCGACGAGCAGGACGAGTCCCACGCCGAACACCACCAGTCCCGCGAGGCCGATCTCCGGCGAGAAGCCGGCGAAGCCGAGCGGGAACGGGTGGCCGTTGAAGACGCTGTCGGCGCCGTAGATGAGGTCCGGCGCGGAGCCGCTCGCGCCGGCGAAGATCCACGTCCACAGGCCGAACATCATCATGAGCCAGGAGCCGGACTCCAGCATGGCGTCCTTGAACCCGTGCGAGAGGTTCTCGTAGAAGTCGAAGATCCACCCGATAGTCAGGTGGAGGATGCCGGCCAGCAGGCTCAGGACGAGCCAGCCGAGCGCGTAGTCGCTGTACTCGGGGATGAGCCCCTTGTGGATGGGCGGGCTACCGCCCCAGACGATCTCTCCGAGCTGGTGCAGCCCGAAGAACTCGCCGTACAGCACGCCGAATATCGCGGTGAAGAAGCCAGCCAGCACGCCGACACCGCCCAGCGACCGGATGATGTCCGAGTCGAACTGGGTCATCAGCGCACCGCCGAGCAGCATGTACAGGATACCGTACCCGAGGTCACCGATCATGAACCCGTAGAAGACGGGGAACGTCAGGAACAGGATGACCGACGGGTCGAGCTCGCTGTACTTCGGCCGGTTGATGACCTCGACCAGCGCCTCGAACGGCTTCACCGGGCCGGGGTTGTCCTGGATGACCGGCGGGGTGGAGTGGCTCATCGCCACGTCCGGGCCCGCGCCGTCGGTCGCCACGTCCGCCTCCGCAATGCGGCCCAGGTCGCGGCCACCGTCGGATGCGACCTCACCGCCATCGGCGGCCGCCGGCTCGCCGACACCACCGGCGGCGCCGCCGGCCACGTTCTCGGAGTCGGTCGGGTGGCCCTCGTCGTTGTAGTCGGCGACCTCCAGCAGGTCCACGTCGACGTGGTCCCCGACGGCGTCTTGCAGGCCCTCCGCGAGTTCGACGTACTCGTCGTACGGGAGCCAGCCCTCGGCGACGAAGGCGTTCTCCGTCGTCGCGAACGAGAGCGGCGCCTCGGCCTTCTGGACCTGCACCGCGAGCTTCTCCTCGGCCGCCAGCAGGAACCCGCCGACCTCCACGCGGAGGTCGTCGAGCTGGTCCTCGACGGTCTCGAGCTTCGATTCGAGTTCGCGGTAGCGCTGCTCGAGCTGCTGGACGTACTGCTCGGGGCTGACGCTCTCGCCGTCGTCACCGAGGTCCGGAACCTCGTACGCGGTGAACTGTGCGCCCACCAGCGCGTCGGAGATATCGACGGCGGGGTAGGCGAACACCGCGAGCACGTCGCTCTCCTCGCTCGTGAACGTCTCGTGCTTGTCGACGCCAGCCTGGTCGACCATCGCCGACCTGACGGCCGCCTCGTCACCCTCCCCGACCGCGACGGAGAGGTTGTCGTAGCCATCCAGCAGGTCCAGGTCGATACCGAGCTGGACGAAGGGACGCACGGCGTCGAGTTCCTCCTCGACGCTCCGGAGCTCCTCCTCCAGTTCGTCGCGGCGGTCGTCCAGCTCGTTGACCTGCTCGCGGACCTCCTCGATCTCGGCGTAGAGGTCGTCGGGCAGGACGGGCTGACCCTCGGCGTCCGTCTCGTCGACCTCGAGGATGGACTCCAGCGAGCGGACCGTCACCAGCGCGTCGGATGCGCGGTCGGCGCCCTCGCTCGGGTTCCCCGGCTCGAAGCCCTCCCAGCCACCGTCGTACTCGGTGAGGTGGAGCAGGTTGAGGTCGTGGGCCGTCTCGACCACGTCGTCGAGAACTGCTTTGGATCCCGTTACCGAGACCCGGCCCATCTTCTCAGGTCTGAGCATCGACCGCCTCCTCGAACAGGTCCACCACGTGTTCGACCGCCTCCTCCTTCCGGTCACGAGCGCGAGCCTGCAGTTTCTCGCGGTCGGCCTCGCCCTCCGCGATGATGGCCTCGCGCTCCTCCTCGATCTCCCCGCGGGCGTCCGCGAGGCGTTCATCCTTCATATCCTGTGCCGCCTCGCGAGCCTCCTCGCGGATCTCCTCGGCCCGCGCCCGGGCCTCGTCGATCTGCTCCTCGCGGTCGGCCTCCGCCTCTTCGACGATCTCGTCGGCCTCACGCTCGGCCTCCTTGACTCGGTCGAGAACTTCCGGCCTGGCCATGTCTATCGGTGGGGACTTCGGAAAGGGCGTATTTGGTAGTTGCGAAACCGCGAGTCCGGGATGGACGGGGACGGCCCTGGATTCCTCGTGCGCTCTCACGACATCGACGATGGCAGAACCACCTACGAAGCCCTCGCACTCTGGACTCGTGCGCCTCGCTGCGCGCCTCGGTCGCTCACTGCGTTCGCTCCCTGCGGTGCTTGCGTCGGCGTGCTTCGTCCAGAGCGCTCGCCCTTCGAGTCCGCCAGGAGCGTGGAACGCATCGCGGGCGCGACGGCCCCGCCCTTCCCCAGGTCGCGCGGGTTCGCGGGCAAGCCGCGAACCACGCGCTCCCGGCCCGTGGATTGTGGCAGGTCGCGCATCCCCGTCAGTCAACCTGGCGCGCGCTGGCGGCTGTGCCGCAGGCCAGCCGTCGGCACCGTGCGAGGGCTGAAGCGCGCAGCGACCGCAGGGAGCGAGCACTGCAAGCGGTTGGGGAGGCGTGAGGTCCACGGCCCGACTGACCCACGCGCGGTCCTGGCGGGTTCGAAGGCCGAGAGCGCGAGGGCTTCGGAGGGGTATACGAACCGGATAAACGAATAATCTCAGCCACTCGGACTTTTTGAATCAATCAGTACCACAAACGAATAGATAAGAAAGTTACTCACAGCTCCCGGTCCCAGTCGATCCACTCCTGCTCCCAGCCCTTCCGCCGTTCGGCCGCGCGCTGGGCGTGTTCGCGGTCCTCGCGGACGGTCCGATTGCGCTCGACCGTCGTGGCCTGCTCGCCCTCGACCAGCATCGGCGCGAACGCCGTCGTCCCGAGGCGCTCGACCACCTCGCCGCCCGGGCCGTCCGGCGTCACCACGGAGAGGGTCTGCTCGCCGCCGCCCAGCGGAAGCACCAGCCGGCCGTCCGCGGCGAGTTGCCGAACCAGCCGGCGCGGCGGTTCGATGGCCGCCGCCTCCACCAGAACGCGGTCGTAGGGGGCGTACTCGGGGAGGCCGTCGGCACCGTCACGGCAGTCGACCAGCACCTCGCCGTAGCCCGCATCCGCGAGGTTCGAGCGCGCCTCGTACACCAGCCGCCGGTCGATATCGACGGCGTGGACGTGGCGCGCACCGGCGAGTTCCGCACAGACCGCGGCCGTGTAGCCGACGCCGGCACCGACGACGAGCACCTCGTCGCCCGACTCGAGCGCGAGTGCCTCCACCAGTCGGGCAGCCGTCGAGGGCGCCAGCACCCGGGTCCCATGGCGCTCGAACGAGCGGTCGGCGTACGCGGCGCGCTCGTCGTCCAGAAACGCCTCGCGCGGCACCTCGCGCATCGCGACACTCACGGCCTCCGAACGGACGCACCGCTTGGCCTCGTGTTCGAGGCTGTCGACCATGTCGTCCCGGAGCACCGCGGGGTCCATACCCCGGGATTGGCGTGGGGAGTATTGAATCCCGCGGCCACCGCGCCCCGGCGGCGTCGTGCGGTTTCAGCGGTCGAGACGGTCGCTCGACGCCCGACGGACGCGCTCGCCGGCCAGTCGCGCCTCGACGACCGCACGGTCTCGGGGCGTGTTGACGTTGCCGCGCCACCCCTGCAGCCGGACCGTCTCAACGCGCCCCTCGCGCGCGAGCCGCGCGATGGCGTCCGACAGTTCCACCTCGCCCGTGTCGGCCGGCTCGATTGCGCGACACGCCTCGAATATCGCGGGCGTGAACACGAAACAGCCGGTCTGCACCAGCCGAGAGGGCGGCGAATCCGGTTTCTCCACCACGTCGCGCACCCGCCCCGCGTCGTCGGTCGTCACGACACCGACCCGGCGCGCGGCCGCACGGGAGACACGCTCGACAAGAAGTACGGCGTCGGCGTCCGTCTCGCGCCGGCGCGCGACCAGCCGGCGGACGTTCGCCGCGCCACCCGGGTCGGCGCCGAAGACGTTGTCGGCGTTCAGGTGGACGAACGGCCCGTCGACGGCTGATTCGGCACACGCCAGGGCGTCGGCCAGCCCACGCTGCTCGGGTTGCTCGGCGTAGGTCAGCGGGAGTCCCTCGAAGGTATCGCCGAACCGTTCACGGATGCGTTCGCCGCGGTAGCCGACCACGACGACGGCCTCGCTCACGGCTTCGCCGTTCGCCCGGGGCGTCGGAGACGCCCCGCGGTCGACCACGGGCCGGACCGCGTCGAGTGCGTGCGCGAGGAGCGGGCGGCTGGCGACCGGGACGAGGGGTTTCGGACGCCGTTCCGTGAGTGGCCCCATCCGCGTCCCGCGGCCGGCAGCGGGGATGACAGCCTGCACGGCCGGCGTGACGGCGGCCCGGGGCAAGCCAGTTTTGGGGCCGTACTCCGAACCCCGGACGTGACCGACACGGACGGGGACACCGAGGCGCGCACCCGCCGCGCGTTCCGGGTGGCCTACGACGGAACGACCTATCGGGGCTTCCAGCGCCAGCCGCACGGTGACACCGTCGAGGACACGCTCCTGGACGCGTGCTGTCGGCTCGGCGTCCTCGACGGCGACCCGCGTCCGGCCGGCGACAGTCGCGAGACCCCGACGGGGTGGGCCGCCGCCGGCCGCACCGACCGCGGCGTCTCGGCCGTCGCCCAGACCGTCGCGTTCGACGCGCCCGACTGGCTGACACCGCGCGCGTTCTGTGGCGAACTGCCCGACGACATCCGCGCGTGGGCGAGCGCCGACGCGCCCGCGGACTTCCACGCGACCCACGACGCACGCGAGCGCGAGTACGAGTACCACCTCCACGCTCCCGAGGCCGACGACGACGCGGTCGACCGTGCGTGCGAGCGCCTCTCCGGCGAGGTCGACCTGCACAACCTGAGCGCCGACCCGCGGGGCGACGGGACGCGCCGGGACCTCTCGCTGTCGGCCACCCGGGACGGCGCGTACCTCCGGCTCCGGGCGCGGGCGGATGGCTTCCCTCGCGAGTGCGTCCGCCGGATTGCCGGCCTCCTCGCGGCCGTGGGCGCGGGCGAGCGCGACCTCGCGTTCGTCGACCGCGCCCTCGACGACGAACCACTGGCCGGGCCCGAGGGCATCGCGGCCGCGCCGCCGGAGCCGCTGGTCCTCGTCGCGGTCAACTACCCGGACCTGGAGTTCGCCGTCGACCAGCAGGCCGCGGCGACCGCATGGACGGTGTTCGAGCGCCGGCGGGTCGAGCGGACGACGGGGGCGCGGGTCGCCGCGCAGTTGCGCCGCGGTGCCTCGCGGGACCCCTGACGGGTGGCGCCGCGACGGCGACGGCCTCGACCCGCGTAGTGGGCGCGGCCACGAGCAAGTTCCTTCCCCCGGTCAGTCCCAGCGTGCAGGCCAGATGCCGGCCGCGCGCATCCCCGGCTCGGCACCGGCATCCCGTAGCTCGACCGCGACCTCGGCCGGGTCCCGGCGCGGCAGATCCCGGCGCGTCAGCGAACGTACGAGCAGCGCGGTCAGGACCGCGTGGCTCCGGAGGTCCCGGGCATCGACCTTGTCCCGCGTGTCGGCGCGCGTGTGGGTGTAGCCACGGCCGCGGACGCCACCACCAGGCCCCTCACCGCCCGTCGGTGGCCGGCTGTGCAACTGGAGAGCGGGCACCCCCGCCCGGAGGAACGGCCAGTGGTCGCTGTACGGATGCGGCGTCGATTCGACGTGGAGCGGCGCCCCGGCGGCGTCGGTCACGTCACGCGCGAGCGACTCGACCGCTCCGGACCCGTGCGTGAACGCCCGCAGGTCGCGGGCGCGCCCGGCCCCGTCGACGTTGCAGACCGCGTGGACGTGCTCGACGTCGAGTCGGTCTGCCAGCGCCTCGCTCCCGAGCAGGCCCGTCTCCTCGCACCCGACCGCCGCGACGGTGACTCCCCGTTCGAGACCGGGATCGGGAGCGTCCGGGTCGTCGGCGACCGCCGCGAGCAGGCGCGCGGCCGTCACGGCCACGGTGAGTCCGGCGCCGTTGTCGAGTGCCCCCTCCGCGATGTCGTGTGCGTCGAGATGGGCGACCATGACCACGCGCTCGTCGGTGTCGGGGCCGAGGTGCGCCACGACGTTGCGGCTCTCGGCCCGCTCGGTGGTGGCCTCGACGGCAAGCCGGGCGGTGGCCGACGGCGAGTCACCGTCGCCGTCCGCGTAGTCCGTCAGCCAGGCGCCCGTCTCCCAGGAGACGCCGACGCCCGGAACCGCGCCCGACCCCCCGAACCGGAGCGACCCGGTCGGCGGCAACTGCCCGGGGACGTGGTTGACGAACAGGAACGCGACGGCTCCCGCGTCGACGGCGTGGCCGTACGTCTCCATCCGGTGGACGAACCGGCCGTCGTCGGGGCTGTCCGTGCGTGCGACCGCGATGGCCCCGTCGAGGGGCGCGTCCGCGATCTCGGCCTCCGTCCCGTACCCCACGTCGACGAGCGGGGCCTCGACCGTCCCGGCGGGCGAGTACGGGAGCGCGACGGCTTCGAACGAGCGCTCGACGGTGCCATCCGGACGGTCGACGGCCACAGTCAGGTCGGTCCGGCCCCGCGCCCAGCGCTCGATGGGGAACGACTGGAGCGTGGGCTCGCCGGGGAGCGCCTCGCGGGCGAGGTCGGCCGCACGGCGCTCCCCGGCCGAGCCGCCGAGTCGGTCCGGAATCTCGGCGACGCGTGTGAGGAACCGCCACGGGAACGGGTCGGCGAACGCCCGCCCCGCCAGCGCCCGGACGAGCGGGTCGGAATCGGCGTGCTGGTCGAACATGGTGGTGGCGACGATGGGATGGGCCATAGGTCCGGGGTCCGAACGGCCGGGTGTTCGTGGGCGGATGGATCATGAGGAAACAGCTAGAGCACGACCTGAACCTCCGAGATTTCAACCGAAAGAAGCCACTGACGAGCGGGTGAAGAAAAGGATCGCAATAGACCGCGGATTACGACGGAATCAGTCGTCGTCGTTCGAGGTCAGCGGGTCCGACTCCTCCTCGGTGAAGCCGGCGGACTCCTCCATCCGCTGCTTGGCCTCGGGGTCGAACTGCGCCTCGATGTCCTGGAACCGCGAGACGAACGAGAGCTCGTGGTGGCTCTCGGTCTCGTGGCCGAGGTAGCGGTCCTCGAGGTCCCACTGCGCTTCCTCGTCGTTCTCCGAGATGTTCTTCATGTCCTCGTAGACCGCGTGCGCACCGCTGTGCAGGGCGTAGAGGGTGATGAAGATGTACTGGTAACCGAGGTCACCCAGCTCCTGGAACGTGAGCGGGTCCTCCTCCTCGGACCACGCGAACGAGCTGGAGTAGTTGAACGCCAGCTGCAGGTCCGGGTGGGTCTCGTGGATGGTCTCGGCGTACTCGACGGCGTCATCGCGGGACGGGTCCGGCATCTCGGGCCAGACCAGGTCGACGCCGGCGTCGGCGTACATCCGGCCGCGCTCGAGGTGCTCCTCCCAGTCACCGTTGGCGGAGCCGTACGCGTCGGTGCGGGCGATGATGATGGTGTCCTCGTCCTGCTTCGCGTCGACGGCGGCCTCGAACCGGGCCTTCGCCTCGTCACGCGGGACGATCTTCTTGCCGGCGATGTGGCCACAGCGCTTCGGGGTCGTCTGGTCCTCGATGTGGACGGCGGCGACGCCGGCCTTCTCGTACTCGCGGACCGCTCGGCGGACGTTGTGGATGCCACCGTAGCCGGTGTCACAGTCGGCGACGACCGGCAGGTTCGTGGCCTCGACGATGCGCTTTGCGTTCTCGACCATCTCGGTCATCGTGACCATCTCGAGGT
The DNA here is from genome assembly GCF_024298885.1 of Haloglomus halophilum. Classification (GTDB taxonomy): domain Archaea; phylum Halobacteriota; class Halobacteria; order Halobacteriales; family Haloarculaceae; genus Haloglomus; species Haloglomus halophilum. The sequence goes on along the minus strand of NZ_CP101166.1, from coordinate 2,603,113 downwards.
CCGGGAAGCCGAACTGGCCCAGGACCGTCGAGTAGCCCGACATGTACGCAGCGTCGAGCCCGGCCATCTCGGCCAGGCGCGCGTCGAGCGCGTGGTAGAGACCGGGCGCGAACGTGAAGTCCTGCTCCTCGAACTTCTGTCGCAGCTCGCGCGCAGCCTTGTTGTCGACCTCTCGAACGATAGATTCCGTGTTCTGGACGCGGCTCGCAACCTCGTCCTTGCCGTCGTTGTCGTGTGCCATTGGTTGTCTGAGCGGGCGCGAAGGCCCGTACTCTGTCCGACCCTGACGCGAGGGCGGATAAAACCCTTATGAATTATAATGGTAATATCGTCTAAGGAGTTGGGCCGCACTAGGTTCGACTAACGAATATAAGGGAGTGACATCCTCTAGCAAATCTGGATTTAGGGGGCGTATAACCCCTGAGCCCGACCGTTTCAGGCCACAAACGTTTTCCACGCGTTCCACCTCACCGCCGGTAGTGAGTAGCCAGTCGACCGGCGCGACAGCTGGCGCCGACGGCACCGAGCGACCATCGGTCGACATCGCGGACCTGACCATCGCGGTGGCCCACTGGCGCGTCCGGGGTATCGGCGGCGCCGTCCGGGTCGCCGGCGCCATCGCGGAGACGCTCGGTGCGGACTGCATCTACACGGTCGCCCCCCCGACCGAGACCGCCGGGCCGTCGGATATCCCGTTCCACGACGTGCTGGAGGACCTCTCGTTGACCCCGCTCCGGCGCGCCCAGGCGAGCCTCGACCGCGTCTTCGAGTACGGCATCTGGGAGGACGTCGACTGGCGCGACTACGGCGACATCGACGTGCTCGTGACCTCCGGGGCGACCCCCCGGGCCGTCGTGACGCCCGACGACACCCTCCACATCAACTACTGTCATTCCCCGCCCCGCTGGTTCTACGACCTCTACCACGAGCGCAAGGGGTCGGCCCTCGGACTGCTCGGCCGCCCGCTCCTGCGCTACCTCCGGACCCGCGATGCGGCGGTCGACCGCCGCGTCGACCACTACCTCGCCAACAGCCCGGTCATCGCGCGCCGCCTCTGGAAGTACTACGACCGCGAATCCGAGGTGCTCTACCCACCGGTGCCGCTGGAACGGTACCGGACGGACGGCGGGGCGCCGGTGGCACGGGAGCGCGGTAGCCCCCCCGACGACACCCACCCCTCGGCCGGGACGGACGGCAGCTACTACCTCCACCTCGGCCGGCTGGACGACGAGAAGGGCGTCGAGGCCGTCGTCGAAGCGTTCGCCGGCACCGACCGCCGGCTCCTGCTCGCGGGGCCGGAGGGTGACGTGGCCGCGCGCGTCCGCGAGCGGGTCAGTTCGCTCCCGAACGTCGACTACCGGGGCTTCGTCAGCGAGGACGAGAAGCGCGCGCTCCTCTCGAACTGTCGCGCGGTCGTGTTCAACGGCCATCGGGAGGATTTCGGCATCGTTCCGGTCGAGGCGAACGCCTCGGACAAGGCGTGTCTCGTCAACGAGACGGGCTTCCCCGGGATGCACGTCGACGAGGGCGAGAACGGCTACACCCACGACGGTACGCCAGCGGGCATCCGGACCGCCCTCGCGCGCTTCGAGCGCGACGGCCTCGCCGACGGCGACGCACGCGCGGCAGTCGAGGAGTTCTCCCGCGAGACGTTCGAGACACGGCTCCGCGAACTGGTCGCCGGGCATTACGCCGACTTCCAGGCCCGCTTCTGATGCCCAGTCTTCCCCGGGGCGGTCGCTGATGCACGTCGGCGTCCTCCAGGCGTACTTCGCGCGGCCAGAACCAGGCGGCGGCGAGCGCCACACGGAGCACCTCGCTCGCGCGCTCGGTGCGCGCGGTCACGACGTGACCGTCTTCACCGACGAGCCACGCGAGTGCCGCGACGGTATCGGCGACATCGACGTGCGGACCTACCCCTCACCACGCGACGTGAAGGCCAACCCCGTCACGGAACTCGGGCTCGCGCGCGCCGCCCGCGCCGACGCCGAGGCCTGCGACGCCCTCCTCCTGACCGACGAGAGTGCCACCCTCGGGGCCGCGTTCGACGTGCCGACGGCGATGGTCTTCCACCTCGTCTGGCACGGCTGGCTCGCCCGCGCCGGCGCGCGCGGTATCGTCGGCAAGCCCCAGGCGCTGGCCTACGCCGCGCTGGAGCGCCGCATCGCCCGCCACGCCGACCGCGTGGTCGCCATCTCCGACAACGTCCGCGAGGACATCGCGCGCGTCGGCCGGCTCGGGGGACCGGACCCGGCCGCGGACGGCCGGCTCGTCGACATCCCGAACGGCGTGGATACCGAGCGGTTCCACCCCGGCGCGGGCGGCGCCGGGGGCGACGACGAGAGGCCCGTCCACATCCACTTCCAGGGTCGCCTCGTCGAGCAGAAGCGACCGGGGCGGCTGGTGGACGCCGTCAAGCGGTCGGACGGCGACTGGCGGCTCACGGTCGGCGGCGATGGACCGCTGCGCGGGGAACTGGAGCGGCGCGTCCGGCGCGCCGGCGTCGGCGACCGCGTGACGTTCCTCGGCTACGTCCCCGACGCCGCCCTCCCCGCGCGCTACGCCCGGAGCGACGTGTTCGTCCTGCCCTCCGCGTACGAGGGGATGCCGCTGACGGTGCTGGAGGCGCTCGCGTCGGGGACGCCCGTGGTGGCCTCGCCGCGCGCGGCGACGGACGTGGTCGACGACGCCGTGGGACAGGTGGTCGAGCCCACGCCCGAACGACTGGCGCTGACACTCGACGGCCTCGCGCGGGACCGCGACGCGGTCGACGCGATGGGCGAGCGGGCACGGGAGCGGGCGCTGGACTACGACTGGTCACGGGTCGCGGGAGAGTACGAGTCGCTGTTCGGCGAATTATCCAGCAGATAACCTCATAATCCCAGATTCATTCCCACAATTTCGGCAACTGAACACAAACCTCCGAGTTACGCGAAATCGTCGTACGTCGGCCGCTCCATATCGCCGGGGAAGCTCTCGAACGGGGCGGTGGTCTCGTCGCCGCTGGCCATGTCCTTGACCGTCACGTTGCCGTCCTCCAGGTCGCGCTCGCCGACGACGACGACCGTCTCGGCGTTGATGGAGTCGGCATAGGAGAGCTGCGAGCCGAAGCCGCGGTCGTTGAGGTCCGTCTCGACGACGTGGCCGCGCTCGCGGAGGTCACGGGCCACGCGCAGGGCCTCGGGACGGGTCTCGCCCACCGACAGCACATAGTAGTCGGTCGAGACGGCCTCGTCGGGGTAGACGCCGGCGCGCTGGCAGAGCAGGTGGAGCGTGGCGTGGCCGGGGGCGACGCCGACGGCAGGGGTGGGCTGGCCGCCGAACGACTCGATGAGGTCGTCGTAGCGGCCGCCGCCGAAGACGGAGCGCGAGACCTCGCCGGTCGAGTCGAAGCACTCGAAGACGACGCCGGTGTAGTAGTCCAGCCCGCGCGCGGTCGCGAGTGACACGTCGCAGAACTCGCGGACGCCGAAGTCCTCGGCGGCGTCGAGGACGGCACGCAGGTTGTCGACGGCGGCGTTGACGTCCTCGTTGCCGGCCTCGGCCACGGCCTCGAGGTCGTCGCCCGCCACGAGGTCGTCGAACGACTCGGCGTCGGCCCGCTCCATCCCCGCCGCCGCGAGCAGGTCGAGGTACTCGTCGTAGTCGACCTTCGCGCGCTTGTCGACCGCGCGGATGGCCGCGCGCGTGTCGACATCGGGCTCGAACGACTCCAGCAGGTTCCCGAGGATGTCGCGGTGCGAGACCCGGAACTCGAAGTCCTCGCCGGTCAGCCCGAGTTCGGTGAGCGAGTCGGCCGCGAACGCCAGCACCTCGGCGTCGGCCGTCGGCTCGTCGGTCCCGAAGATGTCGACGTTGGTCTGGTGGAACTCGCGGAAGCGACCCTGCTGGACCGCCTCGTACCGCCAGAACGGGCGGGTCGAGACCCACTTGATGGGCTTGCTCAGCTCCTGTCCCTTGTCGACGACCATGCGCGCGACCGTCGGCGTGAGCTCGGGCGTGAGCGTGACGTGGCGCCCGCCCTTGTCCTCGAAGGCGTACAGCTCGTCGACGATGTCGTCGCCGGATTTGTCGGCCCACATCTCGGCGGATTCGAGGCGGGGCGTGTCGATCTCGCGGAAGCCGTAGCGACGCGCGACGTCCTCGACGGTGTCGACGACGGCGCGCCGGGCGGCCATCTCCGCGGGGAAGAAGTCGCGAAAGCCCTTCAGACGCTCGTACATGGCGCGCGGTTCGCCGGGCGCGGGTTGAAAGGTTACGGTCGGCGGGTGCCCATCCGGGCCCCCCAGGCCGACCCATCAGTACGACCGTTCGGCCACGACCGACCCCGAGTCGTCCCGGACGGTCACGGTGTCGCCGCCGTTGTTCCAGACCGCCCCGTCGCGGCCCCAGTAGACGTCGCTCGCGGTGTCGGAGCCGCTCCCGGTGTGGAGCGTCACTGTCTCGCCGGGCGCCAGCGTCACGTCGCCGAAGGTGTACGTCTTCCCGGCCTCGTCGCTGACGGTCCAGCCCGACAGCGAGAGGTCCGAGTCACCCGTGTTCTCCAGAGTCACGTACTCGTCGTTGAGGTTCTCGTTGTCGTTGCCCTCGGCGTCGGCGTGGATGGTAGTGACGGCGAGGCGGCCGTCCGTGGAGCCGCCATCGGCTGTCACGGTCGCCGTTCCGGTCAGTGGCGACTCGGTAGCGCACTCCCAGAGCCCCGTGCCCTCGTTCTGCGCGGTCGATTCGGCGTCGTAGAACGCCTCGCGCGCGGTGAACTGCGAGTCGTACACCCGGGCGTAGCCGCCCGAGACGAGGCCGTAGTTGACGTTCGAGCCGTCGTGGACGACGTACGAGAGGAGGCGGTCGTAGTAGCCACGGCGACCCTCGTTCGCGTCGAAATAGAGCGTGACCTCCTCGCCGGCGAGGGTCTCCTTCACGTAGCTGCTGGCCTGCTCGCCCCAGCGCCCGAGACAGGAGCGCCCGGCCTCCGTCTCGGGGACGCCCTCGAACTCGTCGGGCGAGTTGTCGGTGTGGACCTCGGGCGTGTCGACCCCGAGCAGCCGGACGGTGTCGGCGGTCCCGTTGTCGTACTCCACCTTCAGGGTGTCACCGTCGACGACCCGCGTGACGGTGACCGTGACGCTGCCGGTCGTGTCGGCGCCGTGGAGCGACGCGGCACCGGACTGCCCGTCGTCCACGCCGCCGTCGCCCGGCGGGGCCGCGGGCTGTGAGGCCGTACATCCCGCCGTCAGCAGTAGCGTCGCGAGCAGGACCGCCACGAGCCGGGACCGTTCCATACCGGGCCCACGCGAGCACACGGCAAAGCGGTGGCGGCCGCGGCGGGACCCCGTGACCGGAGGGTCACCACCGACCCGCCCGCCCGTGGTTCCACCCTCAGCGGGAGCCGCGGCCACCCCGGAGATTATGTGCGTGCCACACATACGCACGACCGATGAGCGACGAGACAGAAGTGCGGGATATCCTGCTGTCCCATTCCGACCAGCAGCCGGTCCGCAACGTCTTCCAGGCGGTCACGGATGGCGGTGGCGACGCCGACCTCTCGGACCACATCGAGACGATGCGCGCGACCGACGGCGAGCTGGCACTCGTCGCCCAGGACGGTGCCGCCGATGTCTACGCTCGGTGGTCCGGGAGCCGGTTCGAACTGCTGACGGTCTGGCCCCCGTGGACCGTCACCGGCTACGACACGACCGACCGCGCCGGACTGGAGGACCGACTGGACGGACTGGTCGCTCTGCGGCCGATGGCCCACGACGGGACCCCCTTCGCCTCCCCCGGGACGCTGAACAGCCTGCGCGGGTTGACGTGGCCCTGAACGGTCGAACCGGCACGACCGGGACCGTACATCAGGGGTCGATTGTTCCACGATACCGCGACACACGCGTTCGGGAAGCCTTTTGTCGGGGCGACTGTTACCTGTTCTCGTATGCCAGCCGACCGGGCCCTCCTCGACCGTGCCATCGAGCACGGTGAGGAGGAGGGCGGCAGCGTCGAGTTCAAAGAACGGCTCACCCGGGCCGTCCACCTGACGGACGGCCGGCTCGAATCCCTCGCCGCGCAACTGCGCCACCGCGTCCTGAGCGGCGACGGCGAGGCCACCTACGTCGTCGGCGTCACGGACGACGGCGGCATCGCGGGCATCTCCTCCGACGCCTTCTCCGAGTCGATGGACGTGCTGAGCCTGCTGGCCGAGGAGGCCGGCGCGCACATCGACGACGTACAGACGTGGGGCGTCGGCGAGGATGGCGTCGACCCCTCAGCGAGCCGCGGCATCGTCGGCGTCGCCACCATCCGCGAGGGCGCCGTCCTCGACACGGACGACGAGCACATCGTCGTCGGGACGGCGGGCCACGTCGACCACGGGAAGTCGACGCTCGTCGGCTCGTTGGTCACGGGCGAACCGGACGATGGCGAGGGCGGCACCCGGGCCTTCCTCGACGTCCAGCCCCACGAGATGGAGCGTGGGCTCTCCGCGGACCTCTCGTACGGCGTCTACGGCTTCGACGACGAGGACGGCCCCGTCCGGATGGACAACCCCCACCGGAAGTCCGACCGCGCCGGCGTCGTCGAGGAGGCCGACCGGCTCGTGAGCTTCGTCGACACGGTGGGCCACGAGCCGTGGCTCCGCACCACCATCCGCGGCCTCGTCGGGCAGAAGCTCGACTACGGCCTGCTGGTCGTCGCGGCCGACGACGGCCCGACGAAGACCACCCGCGAGCACCTCGGCATCCTCCTGGCGACGGAGTTACCGACCATCGTCGCCATCACGAAGGCGGACATGGTGACCGACGACCGGCTGGCCGAGGTCGAGCGCGAGGTCGAGCGGCTCCTCCGGGGCGCCGACCGGACACCCCTCTCGGTCGCCCGGCACGGCGTCGAGGCCGCCATCGAGGAGATCTCCGAGACGGTCGTCCCCGTCGTCACGACGAGCGCCGTGACGATGGAGGGGCTGCAGGTGCTCGACGAGCTGTTCCACCGGCTCCCGAAGACCGAGAGCGGCGCCGCCGCCGAGCCGTTCCAGATGTACATCGACCGGAGCTACAACGTGAAAGGTGTCGGCGCGGTCGCCTCCGGCACCATCCGTTCGGGGACGGTCTCGGCGGGCGACGAGCTGCTGCTCGGCCCCATGCAGGACGGCTCCTTCCGGGAGGTGGAGGTCCGCTCCATCGAGATGCACTACCACCGCGTCGACGAGGCCACCGCGGGCCGCATCGTCGGCATCGCGCTCAAGAACGTCCGCGAGGCCGACATCGAGCGCGGGATGGTCCTCCTGCCGCGCTCGGCCGACCCGGAGCCGGTTCGCGAGTTCGAGGCCGAGGTGATGGTGCTCAACCACCCCACACGCATCGACGAGGGGTACGAGCCCGTCGTCCACCTGGAGACGGTGAGCGAGGCCGCCGCCATCTACCCCGAGGGCGGCCAGTTGCTCCCCGGGGACACGGGCCGCGCACGCCTCCGGTTCAAGTTCCACCCCTACCTCGTCGAGGAGGGCCAGCGCTTCGTCTTCCGCGAGGGCCAGTCGAAGGGCGTCGGCACCGTCACCGACATCCATCCGGACGAGTAGCGCCCGCTCGGACGGGCGACGGACCGGCGCGCCCCACGGCAACCGTCTTGTCGCTCCCGCGCCTACCCGTGGGCGTGTCTCGTCGCGGTCCCCGCCCCCCGTCGGAGGACACCCCGGCCGTACGGCGCTCGTCGGCCCCGTTCGATCCGGGGCCCGGCCTCCGGCTCCTGATGGCCGTCGTCGGCGTCGTCGTGCTGGTACTCTACGCCGCCGCGGCGTTCGTCGTCTACCGGGGGCTGCTCTACCTCTGGGCGCGACGTCCGGACCCCGTGACGACGGTCGCGGTCGTTCTCGGCCTCGCGCTCGCGTTCGGCTACGCCAGCTACCGGGGCGGCCTGGTGTCGCTCCGGCGTGAGCTCGAACCCACGGAGATTCCGCGGCCCCGTGCCCCGGAGCTCTACGACCGCGTCGGCGCGATGGCCGAGGAGATGGGTATCGCCCCGCCCACGCTGGCCGTCGGGCAGCTGGGGACGCCGAACGCGCTGGCACTCGGTGGGCCCCGCGACGGCCTCCTCGTCATCGACCCGTCGCTGTTCCGGCTGCTCGATGGCCCCCAGCTGGAGACCATCCTCGCACACGAACTGGCACACCTCGAGAACCGGGACGGGCTGGTGAAGACGCTCGGGAGCAGCGTCGTCCGCACCGTGACCGGGCTCGTGACGCTGGCGCTGCTCCCGGTCATCATCCTCACGGTCGGCGTCGCCCGCGCGGTCGCCTATCTCCGCGGTGACTCCCCCCGCGAGATCACCGAGGCCACCACGGCGGCGCACGCGTACGCGACCGCGGGCGTGGTGGTCGTCCTGTTCGTGTTCACGCTCGCGCTCCGAGCCTACTCCCGACGGCGGGAGCTCGCGGCCGACGACCGCGCCGTCGAGGTGACCGGCCGGCCCATGGCACTCGCCGGCGCGCTCGCCCGCATCGACCGCGCGGCGCGCCCACCCAGCGGCCTCCTCTCGGACCTCGTGGTCCACGGTGACGAGGAGGGAACGCTCACGCGCCTGCTGGCGACCCACCCGAAGATGGAGGAGCGCATCGAGCGACTCGTCGGCCGGCAGGAACGCGAGGCGACCGTCTCGGGCGAGGCCCGCGCTCGCGGGGGGCAGGGCGTTCGTATCGACGTGAAGTAACGCTCCGGCGAGGATGGTGCCCCCGGTTCGGTGGGGAGAGGGAACGTAGTTGGAGGGAGGTGTAGTCAATATCTCCCTGGAAGAAACCACCTCGGAAGCCCCTGACCGCTCGACCGGCCGGGCCTCGCTGCGCTCCTCACGTCGCTCCCTTCGGTCGCTCGTTGCGGTGCTTGCGTCGGCCGGGCCGGGTCGAGGCGGCCAGCCCCTTCCATTCCCACCCGAGATTGTCCGTTCCACGGAGCGCACACACCGAGCTAGCATGGTGTGGACGCGACCTCGGACAGCCACAGGGCGGGACTGAAAGGGGCCGCGGGCTCGGCGGGGCCCGGACGACGCAAGCACCGCAGGCCGACCGCAGGGAGGCCGAGGAGCGCAGCGAGGCCCGGCCTCCCGAGCCCGCGGGGGCTTTCAACAGCTCCCCGTCTCAACAGCTCCCTATCGGTGCTGTCAGCAGCAAACTCACCAAGCCAATCCAGTACCTACGCACGACCAGCCTACCGACAGGCAACCGGCACCCGGGCTTTATCGCCCCGGCCGCCCGACCGCCGACCATGCCGAAGGACATCGTCCACACCGACGAGGCCCCCGAAGCGGTGGGCGCCTACAGCCAGGCGACGACGAACGGCGACCTCGTGTTCACAGCCGGGCAGATCCCGCTCACGCCCGACGGGGAACTGCTCGGCGACGCGCCGGTCAGCGAGCAGACCGAGCAGGCACTGGACAACCTCGTGGCCGTGCTCGACGAGGCCGGCGCCGGGGTCTCGGACGTGCTGAAGACGACCGTCTTCCTCGCGGACATCGACGACTTCGAGGCGATGAACGAGACGTACGCCACCTACTTCCGCGAGGAGCCGCCGGCGCGGTCGGCCGTGCAGGCCGGCGCGCTCCCGAAGGGCGTCGCCGTCGAGATCGAGGCCGTCGCGGTCGTCGAATGAGGCCCCGGCGGAAGTCGGCGCTCCTGTGGGGCGCCGTCGGCGCGCTCGCCTTCCTCGCGGGCGTACAGGCGCTCCAGCTGCTGACGAGCGCGACGGTCACGCTGCCCGTCGCACTGGGGATCGCAGCGCTCGTCGGCGTCGGCGCCGGCGGTACGGCCTACTGGCTGGAACGACGGGTCGGACCCGCGTTCGAGGTCCCGGAAACCGACGGAACGGAGTCGACCGGGAAGAAGGAACAACCTTAAGCGGCGCAACGGGTTAGCGTCGTTCGAGCCGGGATGGCCGAGTGGTAAGGCGCACGCCTGGAAAGCGTGTTCCCTCTGGGATCCAGGGTTCAAATCCCTGTCCCGGCGCTTCTCAGATTACCACCTCCTCTAGACAGATATACAGGATACTATTCTTTTCTGAGCAGGTATCTGCGATAGCTCGTACGTCCGGGTAGCGCCGCACCTATACAGTCACCCGTCGACGGGGCGTGTATGACACGGCGGGCAAACTACGCGCTGGTGAACTTCATGGAACTGCTCGGCGAGGACGCGGACGACCTCGACACGCCGTGGGCGGAGTTCGTCGGCGACCGGACCGAGGCACACGCGTTCGAGATTCCCGCGGACGACCCGACGGAGGGGTTCGTCCAGCTCCAGGCGTACGACGTGAGCGAGTTCGGCCACGAGATCGTCGTGAACGGCGAACCGCTCTCCGGGTTCGACATCCCCCCGGCGCCGGGCTGGCAGTGCTGGATGGACTCCATCACCGGCACCGACCTCGTCGGCGGGGAGAACACGCTCCGGGTCCGGCGCGACGCGGCCACCGACGACGCGTTCGTCATCGGGACCGCGACGGTCCACTGGAAGGAGCCGGTCGAGTAGCCGACGGGCGCGACCCGCATCGTCGACACATATAAACCCCGGCAACAAGTTCCGTCTCTCGACGCGTATCGTTGGGAGCCGTTCACACGGTATTCGCCGCCGCTCGGCTGTCATCGCATGGTTTGCGGTCGAGAATGTCGCCAGGGTCAGCGACGCCCTCGGGGCCCGCGAACGCCACTTTTATATAGAACTGCTCGCAATCTTTCGCTGACTATGAGCCAACAGCGAATGCAGGGCCAGCCGATGATCATCCTGGGGGAGGACTCCCAGCGGATGAAGGACAAGGACGCCCAGAGCCACAACATCGAGGCGGCTCGTGCGGTCGCGGAGTCCGTACGGACCACCCTCGGCCCGAAGGGGATGGACAAGATGCTCGTCTCCTCGATGGGTGACGTCACCATCACGAACGACGGTGTCACCATCCTGCAGGAGATGGACATCGACAACCCCACCGCGTCGATGATCGTCGAGGTCGCGGAGACACAGGAGGACGAGGCCGGCGACGGCACCACCACCGCCGTCGCGACCGCTGGCGAACTCCTCAAGAACGCCGAGGACCTCCTCGAGCAGGACATCCACCCGTCGGCCATCATCCGTGGCTTCCACCTCGCCAGCGAGGAGGCCCGGAGTCTGGTCGACGACATCGCCACCGAGGTCGAACCCGACGACATCGACCTCCTGAAGAAGCTCGCCGAGACGTCGATGACGGGCAAGGGCGCCGAGCAGAACAAGGACCTGCTCGCCCAGCTCATCGTCGACGCCGTGCAGGCCGTCTCCGTCGAGACGGACGACGGCGGCACCGTCGTCGACCTCGAGTTCGTCAACATCGAGACCCAGACCGGCCGCTCGGTCGGCGAGTCCGAGCTGCTCCACGGCGCCGCCATCGACAAGGACCCGGCCCACCCGGACATGCCGAGCGAGGTCGACGACGCCGATGTCCTCCTCGTCAACGAGCCCATCGAGGTCGAGGAGCCCGACGGCGACGCGCAGGTCAACCTCTCCAGCCCGGACCAGCTCCAGGACTTCCTCGACCAGGAGGAGGAGCGCCTCAAGCAGAAGGTCCAGCAGATCGCCGACTCCGGCGCGGACGTCGTCTTCTGTCAGAAGGGTATCGACGACCTCGCCCAGCACTACCTCGCGAAGGAGGGCATCCTCGCGGCCCGCCGTGTGAAGAAGTCCGACCTGAAGTTCCTGAAGGAGGTCACGGGCGCCAACGTCGTCTCCGACCTCGACGACTTCGACGCGAGCGACCTCGGCCGTGCCGATGTCTCCCGTGACGACGCCGACGACATGTTCCTCGTCGAGGGCGACGAGGACGCCCACGGCGTCACGCTCATCATCCGGGGCTCCACCGACCACGTCGTCGACGAGACCGAGCGCGGCATCGGTGACGCGCTCGACGTCGTCGCGACCACCGTGGCGGACGGCCGCGTCCTCGCCGGCGGCGGTGCCGCCGAGGTCGAGATCGCTAGCCGCCTGCGTGACTTCGCCGACTCCGTCGAGGGCCGCGAGCAGATGGCCGTCGAGGCGTTCGCCGACGCGCTCGAACTCGTTCCCCGCGTCCTCGCGGAGAACGCCGGCCTCGACTCCATCGACACGCTGGTCGACCTGCGTGCCGCGCACGCCGACGGTGACGCCCACGCCGGGCTCAACGTCTTCAGCGGTGACGTGGTCAACACCTACGACGCCGGCGTCGTCGAGCCGGCCCACGCCAAGGAGCAGGCGCTCTCCAGCGCCACGGAGGCCGCCACGCTCGTGCTGAAGATCGACGACATCATCGCTGCCGGTGACCTGTCCACCGAGGGCGAGGAAGAGGCGGGCGGCCCCGGTGGCGGCATGGGCGGCGGCATGGGCGGTATGGGCGGTGGCATGGGCGGCATGATGTAGAGCTTTTTTCGGCTGCGGGTGACCTCGCCGGCCGGCCTGCGGCCGGCCGTCTTCGGTCACCGCTTGCCGAAAAAACGTTCAGAAAAAAGCTCGTCCTCGGCATCGGGTTCGCCGGCCTTCGGCCGGCTCACCGCTCGCCTCGGACGAGTGAACCGCGCGCCTTCGGCGCGCGGATGCAGTCCACCGACCGCTCCCTGAACCGCCAACGGCAGCCCATATTTATTCTAATCGCCATTTTCAACCTATGCTCATAGACCAGTCATAAGAACAGCACCATCATCCCCTATTTCCAGATTTATCACACCTTATCCCAGATACGGCCGTCATATTGATACGGTCACCACGACTACCCCCACGCATGAGTACCGTCACCGACGCGATTCCGTGGGGCTATCTGGCGGCCGCCGCCGTCGTCCTGCTGCTGGGCGTCGGCGTCGGCCTGGTCGGACTGTGGCAGGTCGTGGTGACGCTGACCGGCGGAACCACGTTGCTGGCGCTGCTGGAGACCGCACTGCCGTATCTCGTCGCGCTGGTGGTCCTCGCACTGCTCGAGGTCGGCATCGTCGTGGCGGCACTGGTGAAGGTGGCCCGGGAGGTGTCGCTGGACGACATCGACAGCGACCAGCTCCGGTCGCTGGTCGGCCGGGCCCGACGGCGGTTCTCGGTGTAGTCGCAGGCCGGGGCTCGCGGACTCCTGCCGAGTCCGACACCCTGAAGCGCCCCGCAGGGCGACTCGGGGTATGGACTACCACGAGGCGGCGAACTTCCTGTTCGACCTCCGCCGGTACTCGCCCCGGACCGGCGTGGCGTCCACGGAGCGCCTCCTCGAACACCTGGGCGACCCCCACGAGGACCTCGTCCCCGTGCAGGTGGCCGGCTCGAACGGGAAGGGCTCGACCGCGCGGATGGTCGAGTGCTCGCTCCGCGAGGCCGGCCTCGACGTGGGGCTGTACACCTCCCCGCATCTGGACGACCTCCGCGAGCGGATCCTCGTGAACGACCGCCAGGTCACGAAGGGTGCCGTCTGCGAGTTCGTCGACGCCGCCGAGGACCACATCGTCGAGCGGGCGGGCGCGGGCGAGTCGCCGACGTTCTTCGAGACGGTCACCGCGATGGCGCTGTGGGCGTTCGACCGCGCCGACGTCGATGTCGCCGTCCTCGAGGTCGGCATCGGGGGCAAGCACGACGCCACGAGCGTCGTCGACCCGGTGGCGAGCGCCGTGACGAGCGTCACGCTCGAACACGCCGACGTGCTGGGCGACACGGTCCCCGAGATCGCCCGGGACAAGGCCCACGTCGCGCCGGCCGACCGACCGCTCGTCACGGGGGCGACAGGCGGCGGACTGGCGGCCGTCCGCGAGGTCGCCGACGAGCGCGGGGGCGTGCTGACGGTCGGGACGGCGGACGCCGCCGACGCCGCGGACGACCGTGACGAGGCGCCGGACGTGACCGTCGACTACCACGGGCGCGAGGGCATCGAGGGCGCCGCCACCCTGGCGGGCCCGGACTGGTCACTGGACGCGCGGCTCGCACTCCCCGGCGCCCATCAGGCCCGGAACGCGGGCGTGGCCGCCGCGCTCGTCCGGCAGACCCTCCACGCGCTCGACGACCGGACGACGGCCGACCCCGACAGCGCGCTGCGGACGGGCCTTCGCAACGCCCACTGGCCCGGTCGATTCGAGGTGCTCTCGCGGGACCCGCTGATCGTGCTCGACGGGGCACACAACCCCGGCGGCTGCGAGTCCGTCGCCGGGACGCTCGCCGAGTTCGGCGACGAGTTCGCGGACTGCCACCTCGTCGTCGGCGCGATGGCCGACAAGGACCACGCCGGGATGGCCGCCGCGCTCCCGCGGGGCGCGGTGTACACCTGCCGCCCGGACGTGAGTCGTGCGGAGTCGTCCGGGGCGCTCGCGGCCGCCTTCGAGGCGGCCGACGGGTACGACACCGTCGAGCGGACGGGCAACGTCCCCGGCGCGCTCGACGCGGCGCTCGACGCTGCCGACGAGGACGACGCCGTCCTCGTCACGGGCTCGCTGTACACGGTCGCCGAGGCCCGGACCCGCTGGACGCGCCTGCACGTGCCCAAACGGGTCGACGACCTCCCGACCGCCGAGGCGACGCTGCGGGACGCCAACGTCACCGACCCGGGCGTCTGGCGGATGCGCGGGAAGACGGTCCACCGGACGCTGCAGACCCGCGTCCAGGTGCGACAGGCCGAGTACCTCAAGCAGGAGATGCTGTCGCTCGGCGGGGAGTGTGCCACGTCGGGGCTCTCCCGGCAGGACGAGGAGCCCGTCGACGTCGTCCTCTCGGGGACGCTCGCGCAGTTCAACTCGCTGCTCGAGAAACTCGACGGGCAGCCGTACGGTCTCTCGCAGCTCGGCGAACAGCTCCGGCACCGACTCGGCATCCGCACCGACCCCGACGCCGCCGCCCGCGAGCGGGGCTACCCCTGGGCCGACGGGACCGCCGTGATGGGTATCCTCAACGTCACCCCCGATTCGTTCCACGACGGCGGCGAGTACGACGCCGTCGAGGACGCCGTCGCCCGCGCGGAGGCGATGGTCGAGGCAGGCACCGACATCGTCGACGTGGGCGGGGAGTCCACGCGGCCCGGTGCCGACCCCGTGCCAGCCGAGGAGGAGCGACAGCGCGTCGTGCCCGTCATCGAGCGCATCGCCGACTGCGACGCGATGGTGAGCATCGACACGCGGAAGGCCGAGGTGGCCGAGGCCGCGCTGGACGCGGGCGCGGACCTGCTGAACGACGTCTCCGGGCTGGCCGACCCCGCGATGCGCCTGCTCGCGGCCGAGCGCGACGTGCCCGTCGTGGTGATGCACTCCGTGAACGCGCCGGTCGACCCCGACGCCGAGGTCGAGTACGACGATGTGGTCGAGGACACGCTGGCGGGGCTGGTCGAGCGCGTCCTGCTCGCGGAGAAGGCCGGGCTCGACCGCTCGCAGATACTCGTCGACCCCGGCCTGGGCTTTGGCAAGTCGCGTCACGAGAACTTCGAGCTCCTGGGCCGTATCGGCGAGTTCCGGGCGCTGGGCTGTCCCGTGCTGGTGGGCCACTCGCACAAGTCGATGTTCGAGCTGCTGGGTGCGGACGTGGACGAGCGGCTGGCACCCACGGTGGCGGCCACGGCACTCGCGGCCGACCGCGGCGCGGACGTGGTCCGGGTCCACGACGTGGCCGAGAACGTCGCGGCCGTCCGGACCGTCGAGGCCGCCGACCAGCCGGACGACATCTGAGCGCGGAGAGAATCCGACACGCGCCGTACGAACGGGCGCGACGGTTCCCATCCGTGGGAGCGTGACCCGACCCGGTCCCGGAAGCAGAAGCGATACAAGCCCCCGGCAGCGTACCTGGAACGATGGCAAACGCCCGGTACTCTATCGGTTCGCTGGCGGTTGCGGCTCTCTTCACGCTGCCGTGGGTCGGCGTCTGGGCGACCGGCTCCGTCGACACGCTCTCCACGGTGCTGCAGGTCCTCGTCGCGGGGTCGGCCGTCCTCGGCGCCTCCTTCCTGCTGGCGTGGGGCGCCGAGACCGCCGAGAAGGACGTTCCCCGGGCGTTCGCGCTCGCGGTCCTCGCGGTGCTGGCGGTGGCCCCCGAATACGCCGTCGACGCCCTCTACGCGTACCAGGCCGGCGCCAACCCCGGCTCCGGCGGGGGCGACCTCGCGGTCGCCAACATGACCGGCGCTAACCGCATCCTCATCGGCCTGGGCTGGTCCGGTATCGCCCTGTTCTCCATCTACAAGGCCCGCTCCTCGGGCGACACCGCGGTCGACCGGGGCGACGGGTTCCTCTCGAGCGCCGTCAAACTCGACGAGAGCATCGCCACCGAGATCCTCTTCCTCACCGCCGCCACCGTCTGGGCGTTCCTGGTACCGTTCGGGATGCTCGGCGGCGGGCGTGGCATCGACATCGTCGACATGCTGGTCCTCGTGGGGCTGTACGTCACGTACATCTTCGTCATCATCCGTGGCGACATCGAGGAGAGCGAGGCCCACGTCGGCGTCCCCGCCTACCTCCAGGGGTTCGGTCGACAGCTCCGCATCCCCATCGTCCTGGGGCTGTTCGTCTACTCGGGCTTCCTCATCTTCACCGCCGTCGAGCCGTTCGCACACGGGCTGGAGGCCATCGGCGTGAGCTACGGCATCCCCGAGTTCTTCATGGTCCAGTGGTTCGCGCCGCTGGCCAGCGAGTCGCCGGAGCTCATCGTCACGGCCTATCTCGTCAACAAGGCCCGGACGACGGCCTCGTTCAACGCGCTCATCTCATCGAAGCTGAACCAGTGGACGCTGCTCATCGGGACGCTGGTCGTCGTCTACTCCATCGCGCTCGGCCAGTACGGCGCGCTCCCGTTCGGCGAGAAGCAGGCCGCCGAGATATGGCTCACCGCCGCCCAGAGCTTCTTCGCGCTGTCCATCCTCATCAACTTCCGCATCTCCATGACGGAGGCGGTGGTGTTGCTCGTCCTGTTCCTCTCACAGGTCATCGGCGAGTTCGTCCTCATCCGGACGATGACCGAGGCGGCCGCCGAGAGCGCCAGTATCACCCTCCTGCTCGCCTTCACCACGCTCTACATGGTGCTGGGGCTGGGCCTGTTCGCGCGCCGGTTCGACGACGCGAAGCGGGTTGCTTCGCTCAGCCGGCGCCAGTTCAGGGGGACGGCCGACGGGTCAGAGGTCCGAGCGGACGATTAGAGCCCTTTCGACAGCAACCGGAACATCGGCGACGAAAGAGCCCACCGTCGCGTCGGTCGCGAACCACCTACTGGGTGAGCGGGAGGGCGACCCCGAACACGAACGGAGCGAGCAGGGCTGTGAGTACCCCCAGTACCGTCAGAAGGAACAGCAGGCTGTGTTCCCAGCCAGGAACCACCATCCCGAAGCTATGTTGGATCGGTTCGGTGAGTTCCCCGACGAGGAATGCCCCGACACCGAGCAGGAATCCCTGTTTCGCGAACTTGGCGTAATCGGTTGTGCTGTTACCTCTCTGCATCGGTACCCGTGGGAACGAGAGGCACTATTATTCCTCTTTCGGCAAGCTAATCAACACCCGTACTGACTCAGAAAGTAACGATGCGACCCCAGACAGTTGAACTCCTCCCTGAACTTCTGGAACTGGTTCTTTCTGGCCTGGCGGCTGTGGCGCTCTCCGCCGCGGGAGCGTACCTCGAACACTTCGCCTTCGTAACCGTCCAGGGAGGGGATACGACGGTCGGCCTGTGGGCCGTCATCCCGGGCGTCGTCTGCCTCGGGTTCGCCTATGCCATCGCCACCGACAAGGTCCTGCCGAAGCTCGCTGAGATCAGCGCCTGATCTTCGCCGTGCGGTGATCGCTGACACCGCCCTGGCAGTCGTCGATGGACGTTCGCCTGACCGTACCAGTCGGTGAGGCCTGGGCTCCCGGAGCCCGGACCGACCGTTCCAACGACTGATATGGGCGGCGGCCCCACGGCCGGACATGCTCAGACTCGGGGTTGCGACCGACGCGGAGACCCTCGACCGGGTCCGTGAACCCCTCGCCGAGCGCGGTATCGAGGCGGTCCACCTGCCGACGGCCGAGCGAACGGTCGACCTCACCGCCCCGGATGACGCCTACCCCGACGTGGATGTCGGCTTCGTCGCGCCGCCGCGGCTCGCCGAGGGCGGCATCGCCGACGCCCTGCTCGACGTGCCGTGGGTGAACGACCGCGAGGCGGTCCTCCGCTCGCGACACAAGGGGGAGACGCTGGCTCGACTCGGACGGGCGGGGGTTCCGACACCCGATTCGGTCGTCGTCTCGAACCCGTCGGGCGAGACCGCCCTGCTCGACGCGCTCGACCGCGTGGGGGCCCCCGCCGTCGTCAAACCCAACTCGGCGACGCGCGGCATCGGCGTCGCGCGGGTCGGCGATGCCGACTCCCTGCTCGGTGTGACCGACTACCTCGACCTGCTCCACGAGTTCCCCGCGACCGGTGACCGCTCCTTCCTCGTCCAGTCGCTCGTACCCGACGCCCGCGACTACCGCGTGATGTGCGTGGAGGGGGAGTACGTCGGCGCCGTCGAGCGGCGGCTCCCCGACACCGCTCGCGAGGCGGGCCGCTGGAAGCACAACGTCCACCGCGGTGCCGAGGCGACCGGCGTGGACCTGCCCGCCGACCTGCGCGACCTCGCCGAGCGGGCTGCCACGGCGCTCGACATCCCCTGGCTCGGCGTGGACCTGCTGGTCGCCGACGGCGGAGCAGGCCGGGCCGTGGTCAACGAGACGAACGCCCGGCCGACGGTCGACGCCGCGACGAAGTACGAACCGGGCTTCTACGACCGGCTGGCGGCGCTCGTCCGACGGACGGCCGAGGAGGCGTGACGGTGACAGCCGGAGCTGTCGCTCCACCGGGGCGCGGCGTCTTCGGGAGGAAGAACGCGGAACGGAGTCGCGGTCGGTCGTCAGTCGAGGTCGATACCGGTGCCGCTCTCGACGGGGTCGAGGGTGATCTCGAGGACACCGTTGTTGAAGGTGGCCGCCGCGGAGTGCTCGTCGACCCGAACCGGGAGGTCGATGCGCTCGCGGTACTCGTGCCGGTCGGTGTCGGCGCCGACGATGAGGTCGTGCCCGTCGCACTGGACGTCGATGGCCTCCTTCTCGACGCCCGGCAGGTCACCCACCACCCGCACCAGGTCGTCCTCGCGGTCGACCCGGAAGTGGACATCGTCGCCGAAACCCGAATCGGCACCACCCATCATCCGCTCTATCTCGCGGAAGAAGTCCGAGACATCCGAGAACGGGTCGTCGTCGCGGTCGTCGCGGCGCATTACGGCCGGCAGTTGGGCACCACGGGGCAAAAGGCTTCGCACCTTGTCAAAACGTGGCACAGGAGTCGGACGGCCGTCGCCCACCGCTTGCCGCGTCGTTCGCCGGGCCGCTACAGCCCGACGCCCATCGTCTCGTTCGTCCGCTCGCGGGATTCGGCGGCGTCGGCCGTACCCAGCACCGCGCGGATTGCGTCGACGTTCTCGGGCACCACGTCGGACTCCTGGTGGATGGCCTGGAACAGGTAGAGGTCGTCGTCCTCGACGCTGATGGACTCGCTCCAGATGCAGTTCTCCCAGAGGTCCCCCCGCGGCCGGCCGCGGTCCAGCGCGTACTCCTTGAGCTTGCCCGCGCCGTCGATGTCGTGGCTCGGCTGGACCATGAACGTCCGCTCCTCGCCGGCCAGCAGCTCGCGAACCTCGTCGGCGCTGGGCATGTCGGCAGCGTCGGGCTCCAGCTGGACGTTCACGGAGTGGGTGTGCATCAGCGTCGCCGGCACCTTCAGCCCCAGCGTGTCGATAGAAAGATCGGGGAAGATGGTGTTCACGTCCGGACCGTGGTGGCTCGGGAGCGTCACCGGGTTCGGGAGGATGTCGTTGATGGGGCCGCGGCCGGTCTGCCCGGGGTCACCGCCGCGCCGGACGAGCGTGACACGGGCCTTCTCGACGCCGTACTCCGCTTCGAGCGGCGCGAGCAGCCGGGAGAGGCCGGTCGTGTTGCAGGAGACGACGCGGACGTGGTCGGCGCCCTCGGCGTCGCTGTAGTTCGCGCGGGCGTTGAACGACGTGTCCACGAGGTCGGCCGACTCCCCGCCCTGGTAGAGCGCGGGCGTGTCGAGTTCCTCGTACATCGACTTGTTGTCGGCGCCGATACCCGACGGGCAGGCGTCGACGACGACGTCCGCGGCCTCGACGAGTTCGTCGACCGTGCCCGCGAGTTCGATGCCGGCCTCGTCGAACAGCTCGATGCGGTCCTCGACCGCCGCGTACAGCGGATAGCCGTTCTCGACGGCGAGTTCGGCCTCGTGGTTGGGGCTGGTCTTCGCCACGCCCACCAGCTCCATGTCGGGCTGGAGCGTGACGGCGTCCGCGACGCGCTTGCCGATGGTCCCGTAGCCGTTGACCGCGACCTGTATCATACTTGCTCGTGGCGGGTGGCCGGGCGTAAGCGTTTCGAGAGTCGCGCTCCCCATCGGCAGGTCTCTCGGTCGAGTGGCTGGCAGCACGTTTTTTCGGTTCCGGGGAGAGCCCCACCCATGAGCGAGTCAGGAGGGGGCGCCCCGGAAGAGGGCGGGATGGAGCAGTGGCGGTTCCGGACGAGCGGGTCACCCGATTCGTCCCCGGTACTGGCGGGAGACACCATCTATCTCGCGAGCGACCGGCTGTACGCGGTCGACAGACGGACCGGGACCGAGCGCTGGCGGTTCGGGGCCGACAGGTCGATGCGTCCGTCACCGACGGTCCGCGGCGACACCGTCTACGTCACCAGCAACGACGGATACCTGTACGCGGTGGACGCGTCCGAGGGGACGGAGCGGTGGCGCATCCACGTCGGGGAGTGGCCGGGGTTCTCCCCGGCGGTGGGTCGGGAACTCGTCTACGTGGGGAGCAGCGACGGAAACCTGTACGCGGTCGACCGGCGGAGCGGGGAGACGCGATGGCAGTACGGGACGGACGGAAAGTTCCCCTCACCAGCGGTAGCAGGCGAGACAGTCTACTTCGGCAGCTGGGACGGACGGCTCTACGCCGTGGATGCCGAGACCGGCGCGGAGCGATGGCGCTTCCGGGCGGGAGGCGATGTCGGGCCCCCCGCCGTCGTCGAGGGAACCATCTACGTCGGGACCGAGGACGGGTACCTGTACGCGGTGGATGCCGCCACCGGGACCGGGGACTGGGAGTTCGAAACCGGGAATCAGATCATCAGCCGACCACAGGTGACCGAGGACACGGTCTACGTCGGTCGAACCAGCGGATACTCGAGCAGCGGGGCCCTGTTCGCAGTGAACCGGGGCGATGGGACCCGTCGCTGGCGATACGAGGCGGACGACACGGTCGCCTCGACCCCAACCGTGACCGGGGAGACCGTCTACGTGGGGAGTCGGGACGGGAACCTGTACGCGCTCGGCGCCGACAGCGGCACCGAACGGTGGCGATTCGAGACCGGGGACAGGGTGTTCTCCAACCCGACGGTAGCCGATGGGACCGTCTACATCGCGAGCCGGGACGGGAACCTGTACGCGGTGACGGCGACCGGAGCGGAGCCGTCCGCGGATGCTGGCTCGACCGGCGATGCCGACCCGTCCGGGGAGGCCGGCAGCGACGAGTGCCCGTCGTGTGGCTCCGAGGTCACGGTGTCGAGCGGCCCGCCGTTCTGTCCAGAGTGTGGGATGCGACTCGACGGCTGAACGAACGGCGTCGAACGAGTCGGCTACTCCTCGTCCAGCTCCTCGGCATCCTCCGGCGCGTAGTAGTACTCGCCCTGCTTCTTCTGCTTGCGGTCGAGTTGCGAGCCGGGCTTGTTGATGCGCGGGCGACCCGTGTTCTGGTCGCGACGGAAGGTCACGTCGAGGTTGGCGAGGAACTGGTTCATGCCCTCGCGCATCCCGACCGGTTCGCCGGCGTGGCCGTGTTCGGCCGGCTCGCCGTCGAACACCTGCAGGCGGTCGGCCAGCAGGTCGATCATGTAGATGTCGTGGTCGATCACCATCGCCGTGGCGTCGTGGTTCTCGGTGTAGCGCCGGATGGCGCTGGTGGCCTGCACCCGCTGTTCCACGTCGAGGAAGGCGGAGGGCTCGTCCAGCAGGTAGAGGTCGGCGTCCTTCGAGAGGCAGGCCGCGATGGCGACGCGCTGGCGCTCGCCGCCCGAGAGGTCGGTGAGCTGCTGCTCCATGATGCGCTCCAGTTGCAGGGGCTGGGCGATCTCCGTGTTCCAGTACGAGGAGCCGAAGTCGTCCGTGATGGACGCGAGGAACGAGTCGACCCGCATCGGCTGGTCGATCTCGATGTACTGGGGCTTGTACGCGATGTCGAGCCGCGTGTCCACCTCACCCTCCGTCGCCTCCAGGCGGCCGGTCAGCAGTTCGGCGAACGTCGACTTCCCGATACCGTTCGGGCCGACGATGCCCAGCACCTCGTTGCTGTGGATCTCACCGGGTTCGACCTCGAGCGTGAACTCGCCCTCGCCGTAGGACTTGGTGAGTTCGGGATACTCGATGAGGACATCGCCGCGGGCACTCTGCCGTGGCGCGTGCTCCTCGAAGCGGATGGGCGACTGCCGGATGCGCATGTTCTCCGCTTCGAGGTAGCCATCGAGGTACTCGTTGATGCCGTTGCGCGTCGATTTGGGCGTCGTGACGACACCGAACGCCCCCGGCTCACCGTAGGTGACGTGGACCGTGTCCGCGACGAGGTCGAGGATGGCGAGGTCGTGCTCGATGACCATCATCGAGCGGTCCTCCTCTTCGGCCAGTTCCCGGATGAGCCGCGCGGCGGTCACGCGCTGGCCGATGTCCAGATACGGCGTGATCTCGTCGATGAAGTAGAAGTCCGCGTCGCGGACCAGCGCGGCCGCGAGCGCGACGCGCTGGAGTTCGCCGCCCGAGAGCGTGTCGATGTCCTGGTCGACGACGCCCGCGATGCCCAGACGCTCCGTTATCTCGTCGGCGACGCCGCGCTCGTCGACGCCGTCCAGCAGTTCCGAGGTCTTCCCGTCGAACTGGTCGGGGATACGGTCGACGTACTGGGGCTTGCGTGCCACGTCGAGCTTCCCGTCCCGGAGATCCTCCAGATAGTCCTGCAGCGCGGTCCCGCGGTACTCGTCGAGCACGGCCTCCCACGATGGCTCGTCCTCGTGGTGGCCGAGGTTGGGGGTGATCTCGCCCGCGAGGATGCGGACCGCCGTCGACTTCCCGATGCCGTTCGGGCCGAGCACGCCCGTCACGCGGCCCTCCTGTGGGGCCGGCAGGCCGTACAGCCCGAACGCGTTCTCCCCGTAGCGGTGGGCCGGGGACTCCTCGAGCTCACCCGGGAGGTTGATGATCTCGATGGCGTCGAACGGGCACTTGTTCACACAGATGCCACACGACTCGCCCAGGCAGATCTCCTCGGAGATGGATATCTGGTCGGCCCCGCCCTCGTACGGCTCGTCACCGTGGCGCTCCTCGCGCGTGACGATACACTCCTTTCCGGTGCGGTTGGGCGGGCAGTAGTTGGCGCACTCGTAGTTGCAGCGGTCGGGCTGGCACCGGTCCAGGTCCACGACCGCGATACTGTCCTCGGCCATTACAGCGACGCCCCCGAGGTGAGCAGGACACCCCAGCTGACGAACCAGAACGCGAACGTCATGAAGACGACGTAGAGAACGTCCTTGGCCCCGAACTCGTCCACATCGAGCTGGAGGAGGCCGACGGTGTCGATGCCCTGCAGGACGGCGAACTGGGCGAACGTGAAGCCGACGAGCACGAACAGCGCGCTCCGGTCGGTCGCGCCCGTCGCGATGGTGGTCGACACCAGCGCGGCCGCGATGCCCGCGAGGGCCGCGAGTGTCGTCACCGTCACGCCGCGCAGGTGCGCGGTCCGACGGTCGACCGTGTCGGTTGCCATACCTCGTCTCGTCTGCCCGCGGGCAAAAGCGGTTCGCTCCGTCGGTCCACTGGCCCGCTCGTCGCCGGCACCGACCGGCTCCGACACCCGCGGTGGTAACCCCCGCGACACCGGGTGGCATCCCCGCCGTTCTCCCCGTTTCCGGCCGGCACGCGCCCCGATGCCTCAATCTTTATACGGATGGCACGCGTCAGTAGGAGGTACAGATGGCAGAATCCGACGCGGAGGAACTCTCGGACCTTCCGCCGAGCGCGAAGCTCGTTTTCAAGGTGCTCGAGTACAACGGGCCCATGACCCAGAAGGGCATCGTCGAGGAGTCGATGCTGTCGGCCCGGACGGTCCGCTACGCGCTCGAACGACTCGAGGAGATAGACACGGTCGAGGAGGACGTCTACTTCGCCGACGCCCGGCAGAACCTCTACGAGATCGTCCAGCCCGAGACCGAGACCGAACCCGAGGCCCCCGCAGCAGCCGACGACTAGCCCGAAGACCAACCCGGCAGCGGTTCTCTCTCCCCGTTCTCCACCCGCCGAGCGGCGCGACTCCCCGTGGGCGCTGCCTCTCCCTGGGACATCGGTGGTCCGGCCCGGCCGCGCGCTGGTCGACCGCTTGCGCGCAGCGGCACGGCTGGCGGAGTTGAGAGAACCGGAGACGATGCGGCCCGGTCAGGCGACCGCGTTCAGGACCTGGATGAGAACGCCGAAGAGGACGCCGAAGGCGACCACCGTCTTGGGGTCGATGGTCGGTGCGTTGCGGTCCTCGGAGTCGAAGTACCGGACCAGCCCGGCACTGGACATCAGGCCGCCGGAGTTCTGTCCGCTGCTCATACCCTCCCGTGGGCGAGCGGCGTGCCTAAGCCTTTCGGCCTGTGGGGAACGCCCAGGCGCGGCGGCGTGAACCGGCGGCATGAACCGGCGGCACCCCCCGGCTGGGAAATCCTTATGCGCGAGGCTCGGCAATCAGCGGTAGCATGACTGTCAACCTGTACGACTTCCACGCGGACTGGTGTGGCCCCTGCAAGACACAGGACCCGATACTCGACGAGCTGAAGGAGGACTGGGGCGACCGGTTCGACCTCGAGAAGGTGAACGTCGACGAGGAACAGGATGTCGCCAACGAGTACCAGGTCCGCTCGCTGCCGACGCTCATCATCGAGAACGACGACGGCATCGTCGAGCGGTTCGTCGGCGTCACCCAGCGCGACGACATCGAGGACGCGCTGGAGCGCGCCGGCGCCTGAACCGGCCCTCTTCTGTGCCGGCCGCCGGCCGGCGAGCGGTTTCAGAACTCGCAGGTGACCGTCCCGTCGGCCGTGAGCGTGACGACCCCGTCGAACAGCTCGCGGTACCCCTCGACGACGGCCTCGTCGTGGACCTCCTCGGCGAGGTGGAACAGGCCGACGGCGTCGTGTTCCGCCAGCAACTCGAGTACGTCCTCGACGGCGCCGCGGGCGCGGTCCTCGTCGGCGTAGTACGCCAGCTCCGTGATGGAGTCGAAGCTGATGCGGAGCTTGCCGTCGTGGGTGTCGAGGAACTCGCGGACGACCTCCACGATGCCGTCGAGGTCGTCGGGCGCGCCGACGTAGTGGACGTTGCTCGCCGAGCGCCGCGAGTAGCCCCGCTCGACCGAGAGCGTATCGAGGATGACGGCGTGCTCCTCGTCGACG
This sequence comes from Haloglomus halophilum, assembly GCF_024298885.1. Lineage (GTDB taxonomy): Archaea > Halobacteriota > Halobacteria > Halobacteriales > Haloarculaceae > Haloglomus > Haloglomus halophilum. The sequence goes on along the minus strand of NZ_CP101166.1, from coordinate 2,577,658 downwards.
CCGTAGTACTCCAGTTTCTGCTGGACCTCGCGCGCGGTGGTCCGGGTGGAGACGACCAGCAGGTGGTCGGTGTCCGTCTTCAGGAAGTCCGTGTCGATGCGGTCGGTCTCGCCCGTGCTCGGGTGGACCAGCAACACGCCGGTCCCGCCGGGAATCGTGTCCGGCGCGCCCTCGATGGCCAACTCGTAGTCCATACCGTGGGGGCGCGTGGGAACATCTTAAATCCCGTGCGGGGACGGCCGCCGCCGACGTGGGCCCCTACGCCTCGTCGGGCGCGAACCGGGGGCGCTCGATGCCGGCCGCCTCGAACGCGGCCAGCGCGCGCCGGGTCACGTCCGACGTGAAGGGGAACTCGTCGCGCAGGTCCGCGACGTACGCCTTCCCCTTGATGGTCGTGTAGTGGGGCCCGTCCTCGACGATGACGGTCACGGGGTGCTCGCCGGAGAGCCGGACGTACGGCGAGGTGAGCGCGGCCTCGCGGACGATGTCGACGGCGCGTTCGTGGTCGGCGGTCGGGGCGACGTGGAGCTCGGCGACCGCCAGCATCTCCGCGGCACCGGCGTTCGCATTCGCCACGGAATCGCCGAAGATGGCCAGGTTCGGCACCACGACCTCCGTGTCGTTCGGCGTCACCAGCCGGGTCGCGCGCAGCCCCACGTCGGTCACCTCGCCGTAGTGCTCGCCGAGGCTGACCTTGTCGCCGACGCGGTAGGGCCGCTCGAAGACGACCACCAGCCCGCCGATGACGCTGGCGAACAGGTCCTTGATGCCGAAGCCGAGCGCGGCGCCGAGCAGGCCACCGGCGGCGACGAGCTCGGTCGACCCGAGCTGGAAGATACCGCCGAGGATGGAGGCGACCGCCACCGCGTAGATGACGAACCGGGCCAGCGGGATGAACACCTTCACCGCGATACGGCGGTCGCCCGCACGCTCGGCGACGAACGACAGGCCCGCGGCGACGAGCCGCGCCAGCACGTACGCGACCACCAGCACCAGAACCGCCTGGGTGACGGTCCCGGCGTCGACCCGGAGGCCGGCGAGCGGGTCGGCGGCGTCCGTCGGTGTCGGCGTGGCCTGCAGGGGGACGGCCGGCACGGCGGCCGCCGCCGAGGTGCTGGCGGTCACGGAATCCGCCTCCGGTCGGTCAGCGCGACGGCGTCCGGGACCGCCGCCGGGCGGAGCCGGACGGTCCCGTCGGCCGTCGTCAGGTAGCCACGGCGTTCGAGGCTCGTGAGCAGTCGGTCGGCGTCGTCGACGCTCTCGGCCACGACAGACCGTGGGAGCCGCTCGCTCGCGAGGACGAGTCGACAACAGAACGCCGCCCGCCGGTCGAGACCGGCGTCGTCGGCGCCCGTGGGCGTGCCGGCCCCTCCGGTGCCGCGCTCGTGCTGGGCCCGCTCGCGGTCGCGGGCCCGCTCGCCGGCCCGCTCGACCGGCGTTCGGAGCGTGGTCGGGTCGACCTCGGCGTGGTCGGTGTCCCCGACGCAGTCGTTCCAGAGCGCCCACGCGACGCCCGGGTTCCCGTCCGCGAGCGTCGTCAGCCGCCGGACTACCGCCGCCTCGGGGTCCTCCTCGGCGTCGCGGTGGTCGAGCGCGTCCATGTCGAGGACCGGGACGGGGACCTCGCGCTCCCCGAACACCGGGAGCGAGTAGGGCCGCCGCTCGACCTGCAGGAGTCCACGTTCCTCCTCGGGTGGGGCGCGGAACGTGATGCTGGGCGACCACCGCCGGACGAGCGTGCCCAGCACCTCACGGTCGACCGCCGGAACCGCGACCGCCTCGAACGCCTCGTCGATGTTCCGGGCGTGGAGGAGGTACGACCAGGCGTGCTGGGTCCAGCCGGTCACGAGCGGGCTGTCGGCACCGCCGGCCCGCCGCACGAGGTCGTCCAGCGGCTCGAACCCGCCGACCGCCCGGCGGTACGCGTGGTGGGCGTCGGCCACGATCGTCGGGCCGTCGATGGTGGGCGGAGCGTCGCCCGGCGCCACTCGCCCGTGCCTCGCCCCGAGTCGGTCGGCGACGCGTTCGAGCACCCGCTCGCGGCCGCCGAACGGCGCCCCGACGACCGCCACCGGGTCGCCCGCGGCCGCCAGTTCGACGGCCTCCTCGACGACCGGTCCGAGGGGGTCGCCCACGGCCGCCAGCGCGTCCCAGAGGTCGTCGCCGGGGCACCCCACGTCCGGTCCCGACCCGGGCGCCGTGTCCGCATCCATACGCCCCGGTCGGCGGACGCGCCCGTAAAGGGCGGTGGTCGGCACGGTCGAGAGGCGCGGCGCCGTCAGCCGTCGCCGGTCGGGTACTCGGTGTCGAGCACGTCGGCCTCGCTGGGCAGGCCGTCGTCGGTGTCGGCATCGGTGGCCGTCTCACCCTCGGGCGAGACGCTGCCGGTCTCGTAGCCCGCGAGGTCCAGCGTGACGTGGTCGAAGCCCGCGTCGCGGAGGTGGTCGCGGGCGGCGGCCGCGAAGTCGGTGTCGAGCGCGTACTCCAGTTCGTCGGCACCGACCTCGATGCGCGCGAGGCCGTCGTGGTCGCGCACGCGGAACTGCTCGAAGCCCCAGGTCCGGAGGAGGCGTTCGGCCGTCTCCACGCGGGAGAGGCGCTCCTCGGTCACCTCGAGCCCGGTCGGGATGCGGGAGGAGAGACAGGCCATCGAGGGCTTGTCCGCGACGGAGAGGTCGTACTCGCGGGCGATGGCACGGACCCCGTCCTTCGTCACGTCGTGGGCCAGCAGCGGCGAGTAGGCGTCCATCTCGTCGACCGCGCGGAGGCCGGGTCGGTGGCCCTCGCCGGGATCCGAGGCGTTCGTCCCGTCGCAGACGGTGTCGATGTCGAGTTCGCGGGCCCGCTCGAACATGGCGCCCAGGCGCATCGTCCGGCAGTGGTAGCACCGCTCCTCGTCGTTGGCGACGAAGTTCGGGTCGTCCAGTTCCGAGAAGGTGACCTCCTCGTGGCGGATACCGATCTCGTCGGCGACCCGACGGGCGTCGTCGAGTTCCTCGGCGGGGAGCGTCTCGCTCCGTGCGGTGCAGGCGACGGCGTCAGCGCCGAGCGCGTCGTGGGCCAGTGCGGCCACGACGGCGGAGTCGACACCCCCCGAGAACGCGACGAGAACGCCGTCCAGCTCGGCCAGCGACTCGCGGACGGCCGCTGCCCGGTCGCGGACCGAGGGGTCGAGCGACTCGTCCACCGCGTCGGCAGCAACGTCGTCGGTCATCGTCGGAGGGAGGGCGAGCGCGGGCAAAAGCGCACGGGTCGGTGTCCGAACTGGCACTCGGCCGTCCGCGGGGCCGGGGTACCGGCTGCGGGTGGGCGGCGGGTCGGCTGGGCCCGCGCCCGAGGGCGGTGGGTCTTTGCCCGGCCCGGCCGAATCCACCGTGTGAACGACGGCAACGACGGTCGCGGCGACGGCACGGGCGCCGATCCGGGGGGACGGACAAGCGAGGCCGGCGGGAACCGTTCCCGGCGAGCGTTCCTGCTCGGCGCGGCCGGGACGGCGGCGGCACTGGCCGGCTGTTCGAGCGGGTTCGTCGGGAGTACCACCGACCAGCCCGACGGCCCGACCGACACGCCGACCGAGGCGCCGCCACGGGGCGGTCCCGGTTCGACGGCCGGGCGGAGTCCGTACACCGCGGCGTACGAGGCGACGGTGTCGAGCGTCGCGGTCATCCGGGCGTACGGGGCCGACGGACGCGCGGGGCAGGGCTCGGGCTTCGTCTACGACGGACACGTCGTCACCAACCAGCACGTCGTCGAGGGAGGCGAGACGTTCGAGGTCGGCTTCGCCGAGCAGGACTGGCGCGAGGGGGAGGTAGTCGGCGCGGACGTCTACTCCGACCTCGCCGTCATCAGCGTCGACTCGCTGCCCGACTACGCGACCCCGCTCTCCTTCATCGAACGCGAACCGCCCGTCGGAACGGAGGTCATCGCCGTCGGCGCGCCGTTCGGGCTCGGCCAGTCCGTCTCGGCGGGCATCGTCAGCGGCGTCGACCGGTCGCTCTCGGCCGCGAACAACTTCGTCATCCCGGACGCGGTCCAGACGGACGCCGCCGCCAACCCCGGCAACAGCGGCGGCCCCCTCGTCGACCTCGACGCCAACGTCGTCGGGGTGGTCAACTCCGGCGGGGGCGACAACATCGCCTTCGCCGTCAGCGCCGCGCTCTCGAAGCGCGTGCTGCCCGCGCTCGTCGAGTCGGGTGAGTACACCCACTCGTTCATGGGTGTCGGGCTCCGCCCGGTGACGCCCGTGCTGGCCGAGGGGAACGACCTCCCCGCCGTGAAGGGGGCGTACGTCGCCAGCGTCCGCGACGACAGCCCGGTGACCGGTGTCCTCCGCGGGTCGAACGGCTCGAAGCCGGTCAACAACGTCGAGGTCCCCACCGGCGGCGATGTCATCCGCCGGCTGGACAGCACACCTATCGAGACGCTGAACGACCTCTCCATCCACCTCGCGCTGGAGACGAGTCCCGGCGACGAACTCGCAGTCGGCATCATCCGCGACGGGAAGGAACGGACCGTATCGCTGACGCTCGGTGAGCGACCGTCGCCCGAGTGACGCGGCGAAGTCTCGACCGTCCGGGCGAAACGCACTCGGCAGCGCGACGGCTACGCCGTGGTGTGCCAGGCGTACCGGAGTCGTTCCACTGCGAGACGTGCGACCGCGAGGTGGCCGCCGGGGACGCCACGCGGACCGAGACCTTCGGCGGCCTCGACCCCGAGACGTGGCAGAGCTGCTGCTGTCCGGACTGTGGTCGGAAACTGAAGACCGTCTTCGTCGGACTGGAGGACGAGGTGTAGGCTCGCAGGGGGCCCGTTCAGGCGTCGCCGACGCCCGCGTCGACCAGCGCCGCATCGCGGGGCAGGAGCCGCGAGTGCGGGAACGAGTAGCGCCGGCGCTCGGCCAGCGGCTCGTTGCCGCCGAACGGGTACACCACCTCGACCACGGGGTCGTCGGCCGGGTAGCCGTCGTTCGTCTCGTAGTCGGCCACCGAGCGGCCGGTTCCGTCGACCTCGACCGCGTCGGCGCGCTCGTCGGTCACCCGGACGACGAGGACGGCGTCGCCCGTCTCGCGGTCGGTCGCGAGGTCGCCCGGCTCCAGCCGGCAGGCCCGGCAGAACGCGGGGTCGTCCTCGGGGACGAACGCCTCGCGCTCGCAACCACGGCAGGTGCCCCGGACCTTCCCGGGCGCCGGCACCTGCCCCCGCGTCACTTCGATAGCCACCCGGCGGAGGTGCTTGCAGGACTCCCCCCGGATGCGGTGGTCCGGGCAGGTGCAGTCGCTCTCGGGCAGGTCAACGACGTAGGTACGCCCCTCGCTGTTCTCGACCTCGTAGCGACCCTCGCCCAGCGCCGTCACCGCCATCGGCTCCGTCCACGCGCGGGCCGAGCGCCCGTCCAGCCGACTCGTGTCGGGCGCGAGTGCACGCGGCCGCCGGGGGTCGCCGGTCCGCCGATGACCGCCGCTGTCCCCGCCGGCCCGAGTGGTCGACCCACCCCCATCGGCGGTGGTGTCGGTCACGTGCTCGAGTACCGGACGCTCACGCGGGGGTGATACCCCCCTTCGTTTCCACTGCGATTCATCCGATGACGCGGCTGTGTGTTCGGTGTGCGCCATATGTGTAATCACTCTGCTTCCATCAGAAACAAGGGTATCTATCGGCATAAGACCCGCGCTAGCGTGGTGGAAGTGAAACACGCCGACAGCGTGGCCGCTCCGCCCGGCGAGCGCGACCGGGCGGCACCGGCATCTCGGGAGCGCCTTCGAAGCCCTTTTTAATTGACCGGCGGAACGCCGCTGTATGGCCCCCGACAGGGAGACGATAGTCGAGATCCTCGTCGCCGTCGCCGCCGTCGCGCTGTTCGCCGCCGGAATCGTCGCTGTCGGGATGTCCTCCGGCAAGAACATCGACGGCCTCATGCTGGTCGGCGCCATCGCCGCCTTCGTCCTCGTGATGGCCGGCGTCGGGACCGCGTTCGCGTACCGGTAGCGTCCGGCTCGAATCCTGGCCGTGTTCTATCCTGTTCTCTCTCCCCGGTATCAGGTTCGGTCGTGACAGAACTGCCCCCCATCAGGAAAGCCGTTATCATCACCGACCGAGACGAGGGGCGTATGCGCGGTATCGTCGGCTTCCTCCGAGACAGTCCCCTCATCGGGAGGTACATCCGGTTCCGGGTGGTGTTCGCCCTCGGTGGCCTGCTGGCCGCCATCGGAGTGACCCTGTTCGGCGTCGACAGCCTCGTCGGAATCCTGGCCGTGTTCACCCTGCTACTTCTGGTGCTAGCGGGTGTCGGCGTGGCACTCCTCTTGCGCTGACCGCGCTCAGTCCGCCGCCGAATCAGCCTCGGCCTCGCCGTCCTCAGTCCGCCGCCGAATCAGCCTCGGCCTCGCCGTCCTCGGTCCGCCGCGCGTAGTAGGAGAGCGGGTGGACGATCTCGGCACAGAGGTCGTCCTTGTTCACGCAGTCCCCGTAGGCCTGCATCGTCGCGCACGACGGCGGCGCGAAGGCGACCCCGCGGTCGTCGCGGAGCCTGTCGAGCTGGTAGCGGACCCGCTCGGGGTCGTCGAACCCGCAGACCGCCGTGATGTCGTGTGCGTCGAGTTCCGAGAAGGCGGCGAGGAACCCGACGAGCGCGAACCGGGAGTTGTCCGGCAGGTCCTCGCCGTCGCGGGCGCGGTCGACGAGCGCGTCCACGCAGGGCGGCAGCGCCTCGACCTCGAACTCAGCCAACGAGCGCGGCGGGTCCGCGTCCGCGACCGCCGTCCGCAGGCGGCCCACCTCCTCGCTCAACGCGTCGGCGATGGGGTCGGGCACGTTCAGCGGGAGGCCGTCGGCGACCCGCTCACGGACGGCCTCGCGCAGGAGCGACTCCAGTTCGTCGCTCGTCACGGGCACCGTGCCGTCGCTGAGCGTCCGTCGGACGAGCCGCCAGTGTTCCCCGTCGAGGCCGCTCGAGAGACGAAGGTACGCGGTGACGGCCACGTCGAACCGGCCGTCACCCATCGGTCGCACGTCGCCCGAGAGGTCGAAATCCGCCAGCAGTTGCTGGAGCGACAGCGTCTCGCCGCCGCTCTGGAGCGAGCGCTCCTCCTGGAAGTCGGCGGTGAAGCGGCGCTGGGCGAGCGCGGCCTCCGCGCGGGCGTACTTCTCGGTCGCGCCGGGCGCGTCGACGAGCGAGACGAGCACGCGCGCGACCGGGTACGAGAGCAGTTCCGGGCGCGCACCGAGGCGCTCCTCGCTCTCGGCGGTCCCCTCGAGCAGTGCGCGGCGCACCCGCTCGACGCCGCGCTCGACCGCCGGCCCACCCTCCTGTACGAGGGCGACGAGGTCCACGTCGGCCGCTTCCACGGCCTCGCGAGCGGCGTTCAGGAACGGGTAGCGCGCGTGGAGCCGTTGCACGGACGCTCGGTGTGGAGCCGTCCTATTGAACGCGGCGGTCCGCTCACCCCGCGTCGGCCTCGCGGTACCGGATGGTGTGGTCGGTCGCCGCCGGCTCCGACTCGAAGGTGTACGCCGACGGCGGCCGCTCGAACGACAGCGGGAGGCCGGTCCGGCGTTCGCCCGCCTCGACCGGCAGCGTCAGGGGTATCGCAGCATCGTCCGAGTCGACGGGCGCCGCCAGCGCCCGGAAGACGCCGCCACGGGTGCCGACGTTCTCGACGGTGAGTTCGAGCGCGGTCCCATCGGCTCCATCCGAAACGAACGCCGCATCCCGCAGTCGGAACGCGGCCGGCTTCGCGAGGTGCTCCGCCACCTCGTTCGGGAGTATCCAGCGCGCGCCGTCGGCGTGGAGTTCGGCCGACCGGGGGCGCTGGAACGCCAGGTCGACAGCCGCGACCAGCCGGCCGGGATTCGGCCGCCGGACCCGCTCGGCGGATAGCGGCTCGCCCTCCAGTCGCACGGTCGGCGTCGGGAGCCCCTCGACCGCGCCCGCGAACGAGCAGACGAGGTACTGCCGGTCGGCGTCGTGCTGGACGGTGAGCCCCGCGCCGTCGTGCGAGCGGAACACCGCCTCCTGCACGCCAGCGGCCGTCAGTGTCACGTCGCCCACACCGGGCACTGGAACGGGCTCGCCGACCGACCCCTCCGGGTCCGGGCCGTGGTCGATGACGCGGTCGTCGGGCCCGAGGTCGGCGACCTCGACCGCCGCAGGCGGCCGGTCGAACGACAGCACGTCCTCGGTCACCGTCTCGCCGGCGGGGACGGCCACCCCGACGGGGTCCCCACCGTCGTCGACCTGCCGGGAGTCCGCGACGGCTCGCCAGATACCGTTCCGGTCACCGTCGTTCTCGATGGTCAGGGAGAGCGAGGCACCGTCGCCACGCGCCACCAGTTCGGCCTCGCGGATGCGGAATCGCGGCCGCCGTGCCAGGCGGTCGGTCACCGACCCCGGGAGGGCCCAGCGGACGCCGTTCAGCGTCACGGTCGCACGGCCGACCGACTGGACCGGGACCATCGCGACGAACGGCTCCGCGCCCCGGGACAGGAATCGTTCGACGCGGACGGGGTCGCCGTCGAGCCGGAGCATCGGCTGCGGGTAGTACCCCTCGCCGCGGTGCTGTAGGTCGAACACCAGGAACTGCACGCCCGCCTGCTGCCGGAGCCGAAGCCCTGCCGCCTCGCCGTCGAAGACGGCCTCCTGCACGCGGGGGTCCCGCAGGACGAAGGTGCCGGCGTCGCCGACGGTCACGGGCTCGCCCGGGCGGTGCAGTGCGGGCGCGGCCGTCCCGGTGGCCGGCTGCTCGCCGACAGAGTGCGGCGTGCCACTCGAGCCACCGAACCCGCTACAGCCGGCGAGCCCGGTCAGCCCGCCCGCGAGACAGGCGAGCGCACGGCGGCGGCGCATGCCCCCCGACGTGGACGCCCGGGGCAAGTGTCTTGCCCCGGCTCGCTGGGACGGCCCGGCCGGTCACTCCCACGGATGCCGCCCACCGTCGGGCCACAGCGGGTACCAGTACTCCTTCTCGGGCTCGACCGCCAGCTCGCCGTCCAGCACCGTCTCCAGTTTGAACTCGGCACGCTCGACGCGTTCCTTCCGGCCGGACGGGTCGGGGACGAACGGATAGTACGCCCCCCGGCGGAACGAGTAGAGCCAGTACGCGGTGTAGTCCTCGTCCGGGCGCTCGAACGCGAAGACCGCGGCCAGCAGCCGCGAGCCGAACCCGCGCTCTGAGAGTTCGTCCGCGGCGAAGTGGATGCTCGTCACGAGGTCCTCCGGGTCGTCGTCGTGGAGGACGACCCACTCGTACCCCTTCCCGTCGGTCTGGACGTCGAACGCGGTGCCTGTCTCCTCTGCGCCGGCCGCGAGGATCTCCTCGATGGCACGGACCGCGGCGGTGAACTCCGTCGAGTCGACGCCGGAGAAACAGAGCGCGGCGTCGCCGGTCGAGCGGTAGTCCAGGTTGGCCTCCATCGTCACGTACGCGGTGGACATCCCGAACAGGTCGTCCGGGTTCGCCCGGCGGGTGGCGTCGGCCTCCGCGCGCATCCCCAGCGCCTCGCGGAGCGTATCGAGGAGTCCCATGCTCGGTCGCCGGTAGACCCGGTGGGCGCTTCAACCGTCCGGTGCGAGCGTGTGTCGGCACCACTTCAGGTCTCCATCTCGCGCTCCAGGTCCCGCAGCGCCTCGACCCGCCGCTCCGTCGAGGGGTGCGTGCTGAACAGTCGGCCGACGACGCCCGAGCGGATGGGGATGATGAAGAACGCGTTCATCTCGGCCTGGTCGCGCAGGTCCTCCTTTGGCACCTGGTCCATCGAGCCGTCGATGGTGAGCAGGGCCGACGCCAGCGCCGACGGGTTGCCGGTGATGGCCGCGCCGCCACGGTCGGCCGCGAACTCGCGGTACCGCGAGAGCGCCCGGATGAGGACGAACGAGAGTATCCAGACGACCAGCGAGGCGAGGATGGCCACGAACACCTGCCCGTTTCGGTTGCGGCCGCCGCCGAAGTAGATGCCGAAGCGCACGACGAGGAACGCGATGGTCGAGAGGAACGACGCGATGGTCATCACCATCACGTCGCGGTTCTTGATGTGGGCCAGTTCGTGGGCCATCACCCCCTCGAGTTCCTCCTCGTCGAGGCGCTGCATGATGCCCGTCGTCACGCAGACGGCGCTGGACTTCTGCGAGCGACCCGTCGCGAAGGCGTTCGGGACGCGGCTGTCGGCGACAGCCACCTTCGGCTTCGGGAGGTCGGCCTGCTGGGAGAGCCGGGTCACCATCGCGTGTAGCTCCGGGTACTCCTCCTCGCTGACCTCCTTGGCGCCCATCGAGTAGAGCGCGAGTTTGTCGCTGAAGAAGAACTGACCAAGCGAGAACAGCGCCATGAACCCGACGATGATGAACAGGCCGACATCGAGGGCCGCGAGCACGCCGACGAAGACGATGTAGAGGACGAACAGCAGGAACATCGTGAGGAACATCCGTCCTCGCAGTCCCCAGTCGGTCTTCCAGTCCATACCTGCGGGTAGGTCGCGGGTGACTATAACCCTCGTCGTCGGGGGGAGCTGTACACAAGGCATCGTGTGAGGGGGTCCACTCGACAGCACAGCTTCCCGGGCCGTTCGAGCCGCTTCCACGGGTGGGAACGGAACTCGATGTAGCGGTGAGTTCGAATCGAAGTACTTCGGACGACCACGCGGGGAGAGAACACCACCCACATCCTTTTTATAAATTCATCCGCCTACAGAGTCCATGAATCGGCGGAATCTGCTTCGGGGGGCAACGGGGAGTGCCGTTCTGGGACTCGCGGGCTGTCAGGAGGTCCTCGACCGGGTCCGGAATACTGACCCCCGATCCCCGAACGCTGGCTCGAAGACGGACGTCCCGACGGAGCCGCCGACGCCCCAGGGCCCGCCCAGCCTGGCCGGGACACAACTGACGGTCGCGGGAGACGCCACTGCTGGAACCGAGACCAGGCTACTCGTTCGGGCGGAGAACGTGGGTGGGGGCGGGTCGGTATCCGGGACCATCAGGAGCGTCGATGGCCCCACGGCAGTCTCGACGGAGTTCGAACAGGCCGAAATCGCCCCCGGAGCGGAGTTCTCGACCGAGGTGTCACTTACCCTGACTCGGGCCGGAACGTACACGCTCGAGGTCACAGGAACGCGGTTCGAGGAGGCGAAACGGATCCAGGTCCCCGTCGGAACACAGGTTGCCGCCCCCGGGAGCACCTTGCAACTCGGTACTGGGCTGGAGATGACCGTCGAAGGGTTCCGGTACCGGAACCTTATCACCTACACGGCGGACCTCGGTCTGGGATACAGCGAGCCCGCCGTGACGGGGCTCTCTCCATCGCCGGAGCGAGTTCTCGGGATCGTACAGCTCTCGTTCAGAAGTCGCCGAACCGACGATATATGGCTCGGACCACTCGGCTGGACGATGCCGAACGGGAACCTGTTGGAGAAATACCCGAAGACAAACGAGAGCGGCTATCGACCCCGAGGCGTCAGGACGACACAGCACGCCACGGGTGAGAGCCTGTTCTACGCCACGCTCAAAAGTGACGAGCAGGAACGGAAGGTCTTCGCCCCCTTCAGCATCGACCGGGCACAGGCGTCGAAGGAAATCCGGTTCGGACTTCAGCGAGACGGCCCGGATACGGACTCCCCCATAGACGTGGTCTGTCGGCTGGATACCCCGGGAGTCCCGGAGTTAGAACTCGAAGCGTTTGGGGTCGGTGACAGCCCGCTCGAGGGAGGGGTCACCTCGAGGTATCCGGTGAAGGTGGCCAATACGGGCACTGCTCCACTCGACCTGCAGCTCGCGCTACAGCGGAAACCATCGACCAAGCGGAACTATCCGATGCCTCTCGAGACGACGTTCTTCCATCGAGGGCTCGCACCGGGGGCTGCGACTACCTGGTCAGTGACAGACAAGCACTCGGCGCTGGGACCCTACGACATCCGGATACTGGGCCTCGGACAGGCCGCCGGAGAGCGTACGAAACGCGTCACGTACCGCCCAGCCCGGGTCTCGCTGGGGGACCCGGTCGATTTCGAGATCGGGAGTATGCAGGTCGAGGCAATCGTGCTGAAACGCGACTACGAAGCGGCCGAGCAGGCCCTCGGCAGCACTCGTGCACCCGACGGCAAGCAGTACTGTTTCATCTTCGTCACGCTGGACGCCGGGCGGGAGATAGACTCCATCCCGGACGACGGGTTTCTGGTTGCCTATCCTGACCAGTGGCAGTACCGTGGTGAGAGCCGGATGCTGAAGCCATCCAGCGACGACCCGGACCTCGACCCACCGGAGCGGTTCGACACCACGACCTCGCTCTCGGAAGGGGACACCGAACAGGGTTGGCTGAAGGTTCTGGTTCCTGAACGGCTGGGCCGTAGCGACGTAACGGCAGGGTTCCAAGGTGTCCTCGGAAATCGGTTACGAGGGGGACTGTGGGAAGTGAGCTAATCGGGACAGTGGTTCTCGTGCCCGGGCACACCGATCCACCCGTACGCCGACCGAGAATGCGGTCAGGTAACAGACCGGTCACTCCCGCAGCAGCCGCCCGAACAGGTACGGCGCCACCAGCAACGTCAGCGGGACGGCGATCCACACCTGCCCGGCGAGCACGTCGTACTGGCCGAGGGTGACCGAGACGGGCGTCCCCTCGGCGTAGCCGACGAGGAACTCGAAGCCGACGGTCATGAGCGTCCAGCCGGCGCCGACGGCGGCCAGTTCGGCCCGTGAGTAGTCGGTCTCGGTCCGGATGAAGTACAGCGCCGAGACGGCGAGGATGGCACCGACGAGCAGCCCGGTGCTGAGGACGTGTCCGGCGTACTCGCCGATACGGGGGATGAGAACGAGCTCGCGGAAGATACCGTTCGCGACGGCGAGTCCGGCCATCACGCCCCAGAGCCCGAACGGAGCGCGCAGCGCGGGGAGACGGATCGAGCGGTCGGTGGTCGAGGTGGCGTTCGTGCTCATCATGGATGAGGAGACGACCTGTGCGGACATATATCCGGGAGTAGATTCCCGGAATCAGGGACTCGGAGGGGCTGTGCCCTTCCAGACGGTGAGAGTCGCGACCGCGACCACCGAGCAGTGACGGCGACCACGACGACCGACCATCATAAACCGCAGGCCGTCGAACGGCCGCGCATGACTCCGGAGGACTTCGTGCCGGCCGTCCGTGAGGCGAACAAGACCGAGCTCTCCCGTCTGGGCTCCTCGAAGGCGCTGTACGCGCTCACCGCGGGAGAGATGGAACCCGAGGCCGTGCTGACGGCGATGGCCGACGACCACGCCGCCGCCGTCGAGACGTACGAGGGCTGGGCGGCGGCCGACGGCGAGGCGAGCGGCTTCTTCGGGGGGGCGGCCGAGGCCGAGCAGGAGGCCTACGACGCGGTCGCGGGGGAACTCGACGCACATGAACCGGGCGAGGCACCCGACCTGTACGCGGCGATGGCGGGTGCCGGGACGCCGGTCGAGCGCCTGGGCGCCTTCGTCGGTAGAACGCTCGTCGCGAAAGCGCACCGCTCACAGGCGACCGGTTTCTTCACGGGACAGGCCGACCCGACGACGGCGAGCACCTTCCGCGGCCTCGGGAGCAATCTGGAGGACCACATCGCCGACGGTGTCGATCTACTCGACATCCTCGCGGACGATGCCGACGACTGGGAGCGCGCCGAGGCCGCGGCGAACGAGGTCATCGGCGCGGCCTACGACGACTACTTCTCGACGCTGGAGGAGCTGGGCGTCAACCCCAAGCCCGTCTGCTGAGCGGCCGAAGTCAGTTACTCCACCCCACCGACGCCGCTCTCGGCCTCGGGGAGGTCGTACTTCGTCACGTCGAGTCCGAGCTCCTCGATGGCCGCCGCGAGATGCTCGTCCTTGGCGTAGTCGGCGCCGTCCTCGACCCGCAGCCGCTGGGCCGCCGCCAGCACCTCGCCCCGCCGGTCGTCGGGGATGTCGTACTTGTCCGCAGACAGCTCGATGACGAGCCCGTTGTTGTCGGTGGTGTACAGCGAGTGGAAGATACCGCGGTCGAACACGTTGTAGCGCTTGCCGGCCTCGTCCAGGGCGTCCATCACCTCCTCGTAGCGCTCCGGGTCGAGCGAGAAGCAGAGGTGGTGGACCCCGCCGGTCTGGGTCCGCTGGCCGCCCTGGTTCGAGGCCCGGTCGCCGACGAAGACGGTGAGGATGCGCCCGTCCCCGGTGTCGAAGAAGAGGTGCGTCTGTGAGGGGTCGTCGAGGTTCGGCTGCCGGAGGACCAGCGGCATCCCCAGCAGGTCCCGGTAGAACGCGAGCGTGTCGTCCTCGTTCGAGCCCCAGATTGTGATGTGGTCGGTGCCGGTCGTGTGGAACGGTGCATCGGGCAACTCGGCGGTGACCTCGGGTTCGTCGGCGTCACTCATGTGTCCGCGTACGCCAGGGAGCCTCATTAGGCCTCGCAGGCACGGTCGTCACCCGGTGGCACCCGTGTCGGTAGCGTCTCATCCCTTCGAGAGGCCACTCACGTCGCCTGTCTTCGAGAGCCGACCGCCGTCACCGTCCCCGCGGTCGACACCCTCCAGCTCCTCGATGTCGCCCCGGATGGTCGTCCGCCCCTCACACCACGGACAGACGACCGCGTCGGAGCCGTCGTAACAGCCGAGGTGCCCGCAGCCACCACACCGGAAGAACATCATCGTGCCACAGTCCGGGCACCCGTCGTAGGCCGCTCCCGAACGGAACTTGCCCTGGATGCGTCGGCCGTCGTCGGCACCCCCGTCGCCGGCTCCGGCGATTGCGGTGGCATCCGTCGCGGCCCAGCCATCCCCCCGGTCCTCGAACCGGATGGTGAACGGGTCCGTCGTCTCGCGACATCGTGCCGTGACCTCCACGGAATCGCTGGCCATGGGCGAGGCGTATCCCGTCCAGGAACAAATACTCCGCCCTCGTCGAGCCGTACGAGTCGCAGCGTCGCGACGAGGCCCGGCTGCAGTACCGGGGACCCCGGACGGACGGGGCAGCGTCGCGACGAACGGAATCAGTCCGCCCACTCGGTCCCGTTCTCCCGGACCACCTCGACGGCGTCGGCCGTGTCGTCGACGGGCGCCCCCGGCGGGTGCTCCAGTACCGTGATGCCGCAGTTCGCCATCGAGTGCTCCAGGAAGGCGTCGCGCACGTCGAGTCCCTTCACGTGGCCGAGCAGGAGGTGGATGGGACCGCCGTGGGTGACGACGAGCACCGTCTCGTCCTCGCCCGCTCGCTCCAGCAGGTCCGCCCACTCCTCCAGGGTGCGGTCCCGGAGGTCCAGCAGCGACTCGCCGCCCTCTGGCGTCTCGGCGGCGGCCTGCACGGCGGCCTCGCCCAGCCCGAACTCCGGGAACCGCTCGTACATGTCGGCGTAGGTGAGCCCCTGGTAGACGCCGAGGTCGCGCTCGCGCCAGGCGCTCGTGTAGCGAACGCGGTCGCCGCCCGGCTCGATGCCGAGCGGGTCACACAGGCGCGTGGCCGTCTCGCGCGTGCGGAGGAGGTCCGAACAGACCGCCCGGTCGACGTCGTACTGGTCGGCGAGGTACTCGCCGGCGGCGACGGCCTGCTCGCGCCCCAGTTCGTTCAGTGGCACGGGGGCCCACCCCTGCATCCGACCCTCGTTGTTCCAGTCCGTCTGCCCGTGGCGGACGACGACGGCCGTGGTCATCACCCGCCGGTTCGACCGGGGGGCCTATTCGCCTTCCGCCTCGGAATCCGCTCCGCGTGCGGCCCGCGTGCGGCCCGGGGTCGGACGATGGACGCGCCCCCGACGCGGCGTCACTCCGTCGTGACCGTGGTGTGCACGTGGACCATCGTTGCGCGGTGGCTCGCGGTCCCGACCTGGAAGTGGATGGTGTGCTCACCGGCCTCGTAGTCGTCGCCGAGCTGCTCGGCCAGGTCGAGGCTGCCGCTGGTCGACCCATCGCCGAAGTGGACGTGCCGGTCGTCGCTCGGGATGACCTCCCCGACCGGGACGTGCTCCGCGTCGATGATGGCGTGGAGGTGGCCGGCGTTCGACGCGAAGCCGTCCGACGAGGGGACGATGTCGTAGTTCTCTGCCGTGATGTCCCACTCGACGACGCTCCCGTCGACGGTCGTATCGAGCGTCAGCTCGGCCGACTCGCTCACGCTCACCTCGACAGTGTCGGTCAGCGCCATCGCCGTGTGCTCGCCGTCGCCGACCTGCAGGTGGAGCGTATGGTCTCCGGGTTCCAGTTCGAGGACGCCGTCGGTCTGGCCGGTCCCGTAGTGGACGTGGCTGTCGTCGCTCGGTATCGTCTCGCCGGGCTCGACCGGCTCGGTATCGACCATGATGTGGTAGTGGCCGGCGCCCTCGTTGACCTCACCCGACTCCTCGATGTCGACGCCATCGGCGGTGGCCGCCCAGGTCACGTACCGACTCGTCAGATCGGTCCCACCCCCCGGCACGTTGAACGAGACGCTCGCGTCGGCACTGACACCGTTCCGGTACTCGTCGTCGCTACCGTCACCGCCGTCACCGCCGTCACTGCCACCGTCACCGCCGTCACTGCCACCGTCACCGCCGTCACTGCCACCGTCACCGCCGTCACTGCCACCGTCACCGCCGTCACTGCCACCGGCGTCGGTACAGCCGGCGAGGCCGACAGCCGCGGTCGTCGATACCAGTCCGAGGAACCGTCGTCGCGTCGCGATGTCTCGCATCGTATCACGACTGGATGAACGGGCCCGGATGAAAACCTCAACGGATAGATGGTGAATTTAACGCTGGCGGTCACTGCAAGACTCCGCAGTCGTGCGGTTCTGCCGAGACATCGATCACGCGGATACGGTGTGCGGGTGGGCGAGCGTCGAGACCTCCCGTCACCGTCCGGAGCGTGACTCGATACGGTCGGTGCCGGCTTCGCCGGTCGGTTCGCGGCGTTCCACCTCGGGGTCGTCCCCACCCGCATCGCCGTCACCGTCGTCGTGAGCACCGCCGTCCCGCCCAGCCGGGTGGGTGTCCTCGTGTCGCTCGATGGGTTCGTGCAGCGGCTCTGCGTCGCGAACCACCTCGGTCGCGTCCGGGTCGCCGGGCGGAACCCGCAGTTCTGCCACCCCCGTGTTCTCCGGCCAGCCCTCGTCCATCGCGGTCTCGAAGTCCTGGCCGCGGACGTGCGCGAGCAGGAGGAACAGCGGGCCGCCGTGCGTGACGACGAGCACCGTCTCGTCGGGGACGGCACCGGCGACCAGCGCATCCCAGCCCCCGATGACGCGCTCCCGGGCGTCGACGAGCGATTCGCCGCCGGGCGGCGTCGCCTCCGCGGCCGCGATGCCCGACGCGAGCAACGAGTACTCCGGGTGCCCCTCGAACACCTCCTCCACGGTGAGCCCCTGGAGGTCGCCGAAGGAGCGCTCGCGCCAGCGGCTGTCGAACGATGGGTCGAGGTCGAGGCTGGCCAGCAGTTCGGCGGTCGTCTCCCGCGTCCGGCGGAGGTCCGAGGCGACGACCCGGTCGACCGCGTACGCCTCGGCGATGGCCGCGCCGGCTCGGCGGGCCTGCTCGCGACCACGCTCGGTCAGCGGCGTCGGCGCCCACCCCTGCATGCGGCCCTCGCGGTTCCACGTCGTCTCCCCGTGCCGGAGCAACAGGACGGTAGTCACTACCGGAGAGAGGAGCGCGCCGAGTATGAGCGTGGCGGGACTGGAGGAGGGGCCCTGATGGCGGAGACGGTACTTGAGTGGGCTAGTGGGTTCGTGTCAACGGCCACGGGGACAGCGCCACACGCCTTACCCATGCAGCGAGAGTCGGGGGGCGCCCTCCAGGAGTCCGCCACGACCGAGCAGCTACGAGAACCGGATGGAGTCGCCGGCCACGACCCGGCCGCCGTCGCCGCCGAGGCGCTGGGCGACCGGGTCGTCGGGCGCGAGACGCATCGCAACTGCGAGGCGTTCGTCGTGCGCGCGGACGCCGTCGCCGACGCGCTCGCGCGCCTGCGGGCCGCCGGATTCGACCACTGTGCCTGCGTCACCGCTCAGGAGTACGACGACCGTTTCGAGACGATCTACCACCTCCGGAGCTACGACGATGCCACGTTCGAGACGGCGCTCGTCGTCCCGACGCGACACGAGGGGCCCGTCAGCGAGTCCGGCGCGAGCGTCTTCGACACCGCCGACTGGCACGAGCGCGAGGCCTACGACCTGTTCGGCATCGAGTACGACGACCACCCCGACCTGCGGCGCATCCTCCTGCCCGAGACCTGGCAGGGCCACCCGCTCCGCGAGGACTACGACCAGGAGAGCGCACAGGTCGTCACGCTCCGCGAGCACGCGAACCCCCTGCAGGAGGACGGCCGCGACGGCGACACGATGTTCCTCAACATCGGCCCGCACCACCCCTCCACGCACGGCGTGCTCCATCTGGGCGTGACGCTGGACGGGGAGACGGTTGCCGACGTGGAGCCGGATATCGGCTACATCCACCGCTGCGAGGAGCAGATGTGCCAGCAGGGGACCTACCGCCACCAGATCATGCCGTACCCCGACCGGTGGGACTGGGGCGGCGCCGGCCTGCTCAACGAGTGGGCGTACGCCCGCGCGGCCGAGGACCTCGTCGACATCGACGTGCCCGAGTACGCACAGGTCATCCGGACGATGAGCGCCGAACTCTCGCGGATGCTCTCGCACCTGCTCGCCGTCGGCACGTACGCGCTCGACGTCATCGGCGAGTTCACGGCGTCGTTCATGTACGCCATCCAGGACCGCGAGCGCGTCCAGAGCCTCGTCGAGGACCTCACCGGCCAGCGCCTGATGTTCAACTACTTCCGGCTCGGCGGCGTGGCGTGGGACCTGCCCGAGCCCCGCGAGGAGTTCCTCGACAGCGTGGTGGATTTCACCGACCACCTCCCGGGGCGCCTGCGCGAGTACCACGACCTGCTCACGGCGAACGAGATCATGCAGATCCGCACGGTCGACACCGGCGTACTGGAGCCGGACGTGGCGAAATCCTACGGCGTCACCGGCCCGGTCGCCCGCGGCTCCGGGGTCGACTACGACCTCCGGCGCGACGACCCGTACGGCTACTACGACGAGCTCGACTGGGATGTCGTCACCGAGGACGGCTGCGACAACTACGCCCGGCTCCTCGTGCGGCTGCGCGAACTGGAGGAGTCCGCCCGCATCGTCGAGCAGTGCGTCGACCTCCTGCGCGACTGGCCCGAAGACGACCGGACCATCCAGGGGAACGTCCCGCGGACCATCAAGCCCGACCCCGACGCCGAGATCTACCGCGCCGTCGAGGCCGCCAAGGGCGAACTCGGGATCTACATCCGCTCGGACGGGACCGACACGCCCGCACGCTTCAAGATCCGTGGCCCCTCGTTCTCGAACCTCCAGGCGCTCCCGGAGATGAGCGAAGGCGAGTACATCCCCGACCTCGTGGCGACGCTCGGGTCGCTGGACACGATCATGGGCGAAGTGGATAGGTGAAGTCGTCGCCCGGCTGACGAGCAGAACGCACGGACGAACGAGCGACCTCGGCTTACTCCCGCCCAGTCCACTTCGCCAGCAGCAGCGTCCCCTCGAAGAGGACGATCATCGTCGCGGCGACGATGATGGGCGCCATCCCGGTCGGATCCGGGCTGAACAGGAAGGCGAGGCCGGCGAACGCGCCCCAGAAGTAGAGACGCTTGGTCGCCATCCACCGCCGGGTGACCAGCCCCATCATCAGCGCGAGGCTGACGAACAGGGGGATCTGGAAGATGATGGCGAAGCCGCCCAGCATCAGGACCATCAGGTCGAACGTCTCGGTCAGGCCGAACGCGATGACCGTCGCGTCCTGGGAGTAGAAGACGAAGTAGGTGAAGATGGCCGGCAGCACCAGCAGGTGCGCGAAGGCGATGCCGGCTGCGGCGAGGATGAGACTGGTCGGGACGCTGGCGAGGTAGTAGCGGCGCTCCTTCGGGTAGAGCCCCGGCCGCATGAACAGGTAGGTCTCGTAGACGAACACGGGGAGCGAGACCACCAGACCCGCGAGCGTGGCCATCTTCAGCCGCGCGAAGATGAGCGCGAGCGGGTTGTAGACGCGGGCACAGGCCGCACCGCCGTTCGCGATGTTGGGGTTGGCCGGGCACTGCGAGAGCTGGCCGGGCAGGTAGGAGAACCAGAGGAAGTTGATGATGCGCTCGGCGAACGGGAAGACGATGGCCGAGACGACGGCCATCACGATGATGACCACCCCCAGCCGCCGGACCATCTCCTCGATGTGGTCGGCCAGCGGCATCTCCTGGTCGCTCGCGGGCCCGTCCCCGAAGTCGTTCTCGACGGTCGTCGTCGAGGTTGGGTCGGCGTATCCGCCGTCCGACTCGGGCTGTCCGGTGGCCCCGCCCACCACGTCCTCGGTCTCGACCGAGGAGTCGGGCGTGTTCGGGTTCGCGGGGTAGGCCTCGGCCGCCTCGTCGTCGGCGTCGTAGTCTGGGACCTCCGTCTCCACGTCGGGGAACGGGTCCTCCCACTCCTCGTCGTCCGCGGGACCCCACTGGGCCTCGGGGTCGCCTGCCGGCTCGAGGTCCGACTGCGACACCGGCTCCCGCTCGGGCGCCGGTTCGGGCGTCTCGGTCTCGTCGGCCTCGTCGTCGTCCTCCGGAACCGGCGAGACGGCCTCGTCCTCGAGCGAGCGCTCCGCCGCGTCGTCCGTGACGATGCGGTCGTCGGCGTCGTCGGCCGGGTCCGTGTCGGCAGCCACGTCATCCGTGTCCGCATCCGCATCGTCCGCCACGTCGTCCCCGTACGGACCGTCACTGACGGCCTCGTCCGCTGCCGCGGCCGGGTCCGGGTCCGGGTCCGCCTCGGGCGAGGGGGAGAGGTCACCGACCTCGTCCGTGGGGCCGTCCTCCAGCTCGTAGGCCCCCTCGTCGGCGTCATCTGGTCCGGAGGGGTCCTCGTCCGTGGGGGCGTCCTCGGGTTCGGAGGGGTCCTCGTCGCCGGAGCCGTCGCTCTCGGATTCGTCGACGGCTTCGGACGCGTCCTCGGCCGGCTCGTCGGTATCGTCCGACGACCGCCGGTCCGACCCCTCGTCGTCCATCACCCGAGTGTGCGGTCCATGCGCTTGTAAGCCTTCCCTCCTCGCGCCTCCGCTACTCCACCAGCCGCTCGATTTCGGTCACGAGAATGTCGCGCGCGCCGGCCTCCTTCAGGCGGGTGATGGTCTCGAACACCTCTCGTTCCTCGACGACGACGTGGACCGCGACGGCGTCCTCCTCGGCACCGTCGCCGTCTTCACCGGGTGTCTCCGACGCCCGGCTGTCGACATCCATCACCGTCGGCCCGCCCATGCCGGGGATGACATCCTCGACGTCGGCCAGCGAGTCGCTGGGGACGTTCATCATCAGGTAGCGCTTCCCCTCGGCCGCGAGGACGCTCGCGAGCGCGGTCTCGACCTGCCGGACCTTCTCGTCGTCGACCCGGTCGGGATGGGCGTACAGCCGCACGGACGACTGGAGCACCTCGTCGACGATGGCGAGCCGGTTCATCCGCAGGGTCGTCCCCGTCGAGGTGATGTCGACGATGGCGTCGGCCATATCGACATGTGGGGTGAGCTCGGTGGCCCCCGAGACCTCGACGATATCGGGACTCACGTCGGTCCCCTCGAAGAACGTCCGGGTGATGTTCGGGAACTCCGTGGCGACGGTCCCATCCGCGAGGTCGGCGGTCTCGCGGATGGGGCCGTCCTCGGGCGATGCGAGGACGAGCCGGCACTTGCCGAGCTCCAGGTCGAGCAGTTCCTCGAGGTCGGTGCCGTGTTCGTGCTCGTGGACCTGGTCGCGGCCGGTCACACCGACCGCGGCGGCGCCGTCGGCGACGTAGGCGGGGATGTCGGCCGCACGGGCGAACAGCACCTGCACGTCCGGGTCGACCGTGTCGGCGTACAGTTTCCGGTCGCTCCCGTTCTCGACGTGGAGCCCGGCGCGCTCGAGCAGGGAGAGCGTCGGCTCGTGGAGGCGTCCCTTGTTGGGTACCGCGATGCGCATACCGCCCCCTCGCGGTCGACCGGGGAAGGCGTTTCGGGCGACGGGGACCGGCGGAACCACGACCACTTATCCCCGGTCCACCACAACGCCGGCCGTGCGACTCGTCCACGCCTCGCTCCCGCCGGGGACGTACGGGAAGGTCGTCGCCCTCCTCGAGGAGGAGGGCATCGACTACACGGTCACCGAGGAGACCAGCGACCGCTACACCCACGTCGTGACGTTCCCGCTCCCGACGAACGCCGTCGAGCCGGTCCTCACGTCGCTCGCGGAGGTCGGCATCGACGAGGACGCGGTCACGGTGGTGACGGAGGCCCAGGCCGTCTCCTCGAAGCAGTTCGAGGAGCTGGAGGCGCGGTTCGCCAAGGAGGAAGCGAGCGAGGACCGCATCGCGCAGGTCGAGCTCCGGGAGACGGCCGAGAGCCTCGCCTCGACCCCATCGACGTACGTCACGCTGACCGTCGTGAGCGCGGTGGTCGCGACCGCCGGGCTGTTGCTCGACTCCCCCGCAACGGTCGTCGGGTCGATGGTCATCGCTCCGCTTATCGGGCCGGCGATGGCCGCCGCCGTCGGCACCGTCATCGACGACGGCGACCTGTTCCGTCGGGGCGTGAAGTTCCAGGCGCTCGGCGTCGTCCTCTCGGTGCTGGCGGCGACGGCCTTCGCCTTCCTCGTCGAGTCGACCAACCTCGTCCAGGTGACCGACCCCCGGGCAATCGAGCAGGTCCGCGAGCGCCTCGCACCCGACTTCCTCTCGCTCGCGGTCGCGCTCGGCGCGGGGACCGCCGGCGCCGTCTCGCTCACCACCGGCGTCTCGACCGCGCTCGTCGGCGTCATGATCGCCGTCGCGCTCATCCCGCCCGCCGCTACCGTCGGCATCGGTATCGCCTACGGGCTGGAGACGGTCGCCCTGTCGGCCGGCGTCCTCACGCTCGTCAACCTGCTGTCGATCGAGCTCGCGGCGCTGCTCGTCCTCTACTACGCCGGCTACGCGCCGGAGGGGTTCCTCCGGGCGAAGGGCGCACGCATGGCGACGGTCAAGCGCGTCGGCGCGCTGTTCGTCGGCATCGCCGTCCTCTCGGTGTTCCTCGGGGGAGTCACCTACGACTCCTACCAGCAGTCACAGACCGAGGATGCCATCGAGGCGGCCATCGACGACGCGCTGGCTGCCGACTACGGCTCGGTCGACCGGCTCGACACCACCGTCGAGTACGAACAGCACCTGCTCGTCATGCAGCGGCCCACCAGCGTCGTCGTCACGGTCGGGGTCCCGCCGGACGGGGAGACGGCGGGACTGGTGTCGACGCTCGACGCGCGCATCGACGAGGCCGTCGGATACGACGTGCACGTCGAGGTCCGGTTCGTCACCGTCGAACACGCCGCGGGGCTCGCACCGCCGACATCGGCACGGACTGTGGAGGCCCCGGCCCCGACGACCGACGCTCAAAGGGCCGTTTGACATTCGAGGAGACACTTTTCCCACCCCGTTGCAGCACGGGATGCATGCGACGCAGCGTTGCCGCGCTGAGCCTGGCTGTCCTCCTCGTGACCGCCGGGTGCAGCGCCCCGCTCGGATTGACCGGTGCCCCCAGCGATGGGGTGAACCAGAACCCTGCCGACGCCGGTGACGGCCCCGAGAGCCAGCCGGAGATGGCGCCGAACGACGCCGACCGAACCATCCAGGTCGCCGCCAGCGGCACCGCCGAGGCCGAGCCCGACCGCGCGGTGGTCAGCGTGGCGGTCGTCGCCCGGTCGGACAACGTCTCCGTCATCCGCGACCGGCTCGCGGAGAACGCCACGGCGATGCGCGAGGCGCTCGCCGAGGCCGGTATCGACGCCGACCAGGTCGTCACCACCCGGTACGACATCCGGCAGAACTACCGCTACGACCCCGAACGCAACCCCGACCAGCCCCGGTACCAGGGCCAGCACGCGTTCGCCATCACGCTGAACAACACCTCCCGGGCCGGCCCGACCGTCGTGACGGCGCTGGAGAACGGCGCCAACCGCGTCGAGGGCATCGATTTCACCCTCACGGAGGAGACGCGCCGTGAACTCCGGAACGAGGCGCTCGCCGAGGCCGTCGATGTCGGCCGCACGCAGGCGGAGACGGCCGCCGACGGCACCAGCCTCGACATCACGGGCGTCGCCTCGGTCGAGACCGCCGAGACGAGCGTCCGGCCGTACCGCGTCGAGGAGACGGCCGCCTTCGCCGCCGCCGGCGACAGCGGCGGCGCCAGCACCTCCTTCGAGGGCGGCACCGTCACGGTCACCGCGCAGGCACTGGTCACCTACAACGCGACCAGCGCCAACTGAATCGAGCACGCGACCGCCGGCCCCTACGACGCGCCGACCGTCGAGGCCCCGGCCGGGGGGTCGGATGCCGGTAGTCCGGAATTACCGGCTCCAGGACCGCTCAAACCACCATTTCACGTTACGCACGGTATATCTCCTCGGACGGCGTCTGGGATGGCATGTCCACAGCACGCCCGGCCACAGCCGTCGCGACCGCCCTCTTGCTCCTGCTCGCCGGGTGCACCACGTTCAGCGTCAGCGCCGACCCCAGCCCCGTCGCTGGCGCGTCGCTCGCCGACCCGGTCGCGGCCTCGAACGACACCGCGGCGCCCACGGTCTCGACGACCGGCGTCGGTGAGGTCTCGGCCGCCCCCGACGAGGCCGTCGTCTCGCTGACGGTCACCGCGCTGGCCGACACGGCGGGCGAGGCCCGCGAGCGCGTCGCCGCCGACACGGCGGCCGTCCGCGCCGCGCTCGCCGACGCCGGGTTCGCGACCGTCGAGACCACCCACTACTCGCTGACCGCCGAGTACAACTACACCCACGACGGCCGCGACCTTCGTGGCTACCGTGCCACCCACGGCCTCGAGGTGACCACGACGCCCGACCGCGCCGGTGACGCCGTCGACACGGCCGTCGCGGCCGCCGAGGACCGGCGCGCGGGCGAGAGCACCGTCCGCGTCGACGCCGTCCGCTTCGGCCTCACCGACGACGCCCGCGCAGCCGTCCGAGCCGAGGCGCTCACGCTCGCCACCGAGAACGCCCGCGCCGACGCCGACGCGGTCGCCGCCGCGGCCGGCCTCGGTATCGACGGCGTCCGGTCGCTGTCGGTCGGGTCGCCCGCCGGCCCGGTCTACGACTACGACCGCGCGTTCGCCGAGGGTGGCGCCGGCGGCGACGCCACGCCGACCACGTTCACCCCCGGCGATGTGACCGTCACCGTCGAGGTCAGGGCGGCCTACACGCTGGGCGACGGGAACTGAGAGCGGAGAGAACAGCAGGTCCGGACGACCGCCGGCGGGCGGGACGTCGCGAGCGGCCTCAGTCGTCGTCGGCGACGTTGCGCCGGTTCCCGATACCGCTGGCGGCGGCGAACACGTCGCCGAACTCCTCGTGCGGCTCGGCGTGTTCGTCGCGGTGGCGGTGACACAGCGACTCCCGGCCCCGGGACCCGACGGTGTGGAGGTCGGGACGCTCGGCGCTGCAGACGCCGCCGAACTCCTCGCGCAGCAGGTCGAGTGCGGCGGACTCGCTCCGGGACTGGACGAGCGATTCGGCCTCCTCGACGGTCTCGCGGACGCTTCCCGACAGCTCGATGTCGGCGAACACCTCGTCGTTGATCTCGGTGATATCGGAGAACCGCGTCTCCAGTCCGAGCAGCTCCTTCGCGATCTCGCGGAGCGACCGTTCGGCGCGGTCACGCTCGCGGAGGATCTCCTGGAACGTCTCGATGGCACGCCAGACCTCGTCGTCGAGGTGCTGGTACTCCTCGGGCCGGATCTTCACCGGGCACCGCGTCGAGAAGGGGCAGCCCGACGGCGGGTAGCGCGGCGACGGCGGCGTCCCGCGCAGGGTGACCCGGTCCTTCTCGACGGAGGGGTCGGGTTCGGGAATCGCCGACAGCAGCGAGAACGTGTACGGGTTCGCCGGGGAGTCGAACAGCTCCTCCGTCGGCCCGAGCTCCATGATGTTGCCGAGGTACATCACGGCGACGCGGTCACAGATGTGCCGGACGACGCTCAGGTCGTGCGCGATGAAGAGGTAGGTGAGGTCGAACTCGTCCTGCAGGTCGTCGAGCAGGTTGAGGATCTTCGCCTGCACGGAGACGTCCAGCGCACTCACCGGCTCGTCCAGCACGACGAACTCCGGCTCCAGGGCGAGCGCCCGGGCGATACCGATTCGCTGGCGCTGGCCGCCGGAGAACTGGTGGGGGTAGCGGTAGTAGTGGGCCTCCTGCAGGCCGACCGTCGAGAGCAGCTCCCGGACGTGCGCACGCTGGAGCTGTGCCCGTGTCGGTATCACGTCGACCTCGACCGTGTTCCCCTCGACGGAGACGCCGAGGTCGTCCTCCTCCAGCGGCATCGCCTCGCGGATATCGACCGAGGGGCCGTCGAGGTGGACCGTGATGTCCACGTCGCGGCCGGTGGCGTCAGCTGGTGCCCGCGTGACCTTCTTGCCCTGCACCGTCGCCGCGTCGGCACCGCTCCCGGTGAGCCGGACCGACAGGTGCGGCCAGCCGTGGACCTCCAGCGGCTCGCGGACGATCTCCCCGACCGTCATCCGGTCGTTGAGCGACGACTCGGGGTCCTGGAAGACGATCTGGGCGTTCCGGCGCCACTGCTTCAGGTCGCTCCCCGAGAGCTCCGTGATGTCCGTCCCGTCGAACAGCACCTCGCCGGCGGTGGCGTCCTCGAGCTGCACGAGCGTCCGGCCGAGCGTGGTCTTCCCGCAGCCGGACTCGCCGACGAGCCCGAGCGTCTCGCCGCGCTCGATGTCGAACGAGACGCCGTCGACGGCCTTGACCGGATTCCCGCCGAGCAGGTTGTCCGTGTCGTAGTAGGTCTTCAGCTCGTTCACCTGTACGAGCGGGTCGGCGCCCCGACCGTCCGCGTCGGCGTCGGCGTCGGTGCCGCTCCCGGAACCGTCGCCGTCGGCCGGCGTGTCGGTGCTCATCGGTGCTCACCTCCGGAGCCGTCGGCCGCGGTCTGTGGCTCCTCGCCGTCGGTGTTCGAATCCGTCTCACCGCCGATGACCCGCTCGGCGGCGTTGCCGAGCTGGCGGTGGCGCTCGACGCGCTCCTCCTCGGTCGAGCCCTCCGGATACAGCAGACAGGCTGCGGCGTGGTCCGTGTGGTCCTGCCCGACGTCGACCGGGACCGGATGGACCGCCTCGCAGGCGTCGAACGCCTCCGGACAGCGCGGCGCGAACCGGCAGTCACGGGCCGGCTCGTTCGCGGTCGGCACGTCGCCCTCGATGGTTCGGAGTCGATCCTCGTCCGGGTGCCGGCCGGGGATGGACTCGAGGAGCCCCTGCGTGTACGGGTGCTTGGGGTTGTCGAACAGGTCCCCGACGGGCGCCGACTCGACGATCTCGCCCGCGTACATCACGTTGACGCGGTCGGCGATCTCCGCGATGACGCCCATGTCGTGGGTGATGAACATGATGGAGAGGTCCCGCTCGTCCTGCAGGTCCTGCAGCAGCTCCAGGATCTGTGCCTGGATGGTCACGTCGAGCGCGGTGGTCGGTTCGTCGCAGATGAGCAGCTCCGGGTCACAGGCCAGCGCCATCGCGATGACGGCCCGCTGGCGCATCCCGCCCGAGAACTGGTGGGGGTACTCGGTGATACGGCGGCGGGCGTCCGGGATGGAGACGGCCTCCAGCAGCTCGACCGCCAGCTCCCGGGCCTCGGCGCCCTCCAGCCCCCGGTGGAGCCGGATGGCCTCGCGGATCTGGTTGCCGACGGTGTAGACCGGATTGAGCGACGTGAGGGGGTCCTGGAAGACCATCGCGATGTCGCCGCCGCGGATCTTCCGGTAGGCATCCTCGCTCTTGCCGACCAGCTCCTCGCCGCGATACTCGATGGACGACCCCTCCAGGATGCGGCCGGGCGAGTCCACCAGCCCCATGATGGAGCGGGCGGTGACGGACTTGCCCGAGCCGGATTCACCGACGATACCGACGGTCTCGCCCGGTCCGATGGTGAACGAGGCGCCGTCGACCGCACGGATGATCTCCTTGTCGGTGAAGAAGGCCGTCCGGAGGTCCTCGACGGCCAGGGTGGGCTGGGTGCCGCTCATGCACCACCACCCGCCATGGCGCCCTCGGTACTCTCGCCGCCCTCGCTCTGCGGGTCGATGGCGTCGCGGATGCCGTCACCCAGGGCGTTGAACGCGGTCACCACGATGACGATCATGATACCGGGGATGGTCCCGATATGCCAGGACTGGGTGGCGATGTACGGCTCCCCGATGGCCACCGCCCGGCCCCACTCGGGGGTGGGGGTGGTGATACCGAGTCCGAGGAACGACAGCGCCGCCGTCGAGATGATGATGCCGCCCAGCGTCATCGAGGCGTACACCAGCAGGTAGCCGACCACGTACGGCAGCATGTGCTTGCGCATCGTCGCCGACGGCTTCTGCCCGTACGAGCGGGCGGCGTCGATCCACTCCTGGTTCGACACCTGCAACGCGGGCCCACGGATGGCGCGCCACAGCAGCGGCCAGCCGGTGAACGCGAAGATGAGCGCGATGAGGAACCCGCGGTTGTAGATCGCCGCGATCGGATGCCCCCGGAAGACCGCCACCGCCATGAGGAGCAACAGCAACTGCGGGATGGAGATGATGGAGTCGCCGACGACGACCGTCGCGAGGTCGACCAGTCCCTTGTAGTAGGCCGTCAGCATCGCCGCGACGGTGGCGATGAGCCCGGAGAGTCCGATGGCCATCAGGCCGACGAACAGCGAGACCCGCGACCCGTACATCATGAACGTGAACAGGTCCTTCCCGGAGTCGAGCGTTCCGAACGGATGGAACCTGCCGTAGTCGTCGTAGCTCAGCAGGCCGTAGTTCGAGTCGCCACCGCCCTGCGACCGGGAGTCGCCGTTGGCCGCGCCGACGAAGGTCTGCTCGACACTGCCGGCCTCCTCGTCGAAGTAGGAGATCTCGTAGCTGTATGGCTGCTCGATGTTGCGCTCGACGGTGGTGGGCGAGAGCGCCGGCGCGAACAGCGCCATCACGATGAACGCCAGCACGACCACGGCCCCGAACTGGCCCCAGGTGTGGCCGCTGAACCGGTTGACCACGTCGTCGCGGGGCGTCCAGTCGGCGTAGCGGTAGTGCCGGCGGAAGACACGGTAGCCGTTGGCGAGCCATCCGAACAGCACCGCGGCGTAGACGTAGACCAGTGCGAACCGGATGAACCACGCGAACGCGGGCGGAAGCCCGAGGAAGGTTCCCTCCCAGGGGCCGTCGTTGCCACCGTTCACGTCGTACCCCTGGTTGGGGATGATGTCACGCGAGAGCAACGTCGGGATCTCGCTGGCGCTCTGGACCACCGCGTCGAGTCCGTAGGCGGAGGGGGTCACGCCGGGGGCGGCTGCCACGGCCCCTCGGATGAACGAGACGAGCAGGCTGGCGACCGCTCCCGCCTCCAGTAACACGAGGACCGCCAGAACCCCGGCCCAGATGGCCGCCGGCCGGGGGTTGGCCGCGATGCGCTCGAACAGACCGGCGTCCCGTGGAATCGTCGTCTCGTCGTCCGATACGCCCGGAAGGATGGTTTCGTTGCTCATTATTCCTCGTACCCCACTCGGGGGTCGATGATGGTGTACAGCAGGTCCTGGACGATGTTCAGCACCAGCGTGAGCAGGATGAAGATGAACGACAGCGCGCCCACCAGCGGCAGATCACCCGCCAGGGCCGCCGAGAAGAACAGCTGTCCCAGGCCGTTGTACGAGAAGACCGATTCGACGATGATGGAGCCGCCGATGAGGAGGAACGCCTCGCCGGTGATGATGGGCACCAGCGGGATGAGCGCGTTCCGGAAGACGTGCTTCCAGACGATGGCTCGCTCGCTCAGCCCCTTCGCCCGGGCCGTCTCCACGTAGTTCGAGTTGATGGTCTCCAGCACGGCGGTCCGTCCGATACGCATCTCGTTGCCCATCGAGGACGAACCCAGCACCAGCGCCGCCGGGAGCACCACCTTGATGGCGGCGAACAGTCCGGTGAGCGCCGCCGCGGGCGCGGTGACGAACATCGTCGGGTCGGCGAAGAACGCGAGATCAGGCGCCCGGACGATGGTCGTCTCGACACCGAGGTCCTGCCAGGAGAAGCCGAACAGCTTCCGACTGTTCGACAGCACCTGCAGCAGGATGACCGCCAACCAGAAGTTCGGCATCGCACGCCACACGATACCACCGAAGGAGGCGAGGTAGTCGCTCCGGGTGTTGGGATTGAGTCCCGCGTAGAACCCGAGCGGGATACCGATGAACAGGGCGATGAGGACCGACCAGAAGCCGAGCCAGATGGTCCGGGGGGCCCGCACCGCGACCAGTTCGATGACGGAGGTCGCCGGGTTGAGCACCCAGGACTCCCCCAGGTCGAACGTCAGCAGCTGGGTCATGAAGTCGATGTACTGCTGCCACAGCGGCACGTCCACGTACCTGACCTCCCCGTTGACCATCACCTGTCGCTCGATACCGAGCCGGACCGCGATGCGGTGATAGTCGCCGGCCCCGCTGGTCGGGCCGATGATGCTGCGAACCGGGTCCGCCGGCCCGGCTCGCGTGATGAGAAACACCATCGACATGGCGAACAGCAGGATGGGGATCGACAGGGCGACCCGCCGACCGAAGTAGCGCCACCTGCTCATCGTTCCGAACGGTCCTGTTGGAGCGAACTTCGCATGATTCGATACGCTGAAATGCTTATCTCGGACGTGAATATACCCTTTGGTGTTGGGCTCTCGATACGCGTGCTGACACCGCTAGGCGGGACTCACGAGTGATGACGCGGCGGCGTCACACCACCGCGACATCCGCGGTCCGCCCAGCGGCGAGGCCGGTCGGTGACCTCAGTTGCCGCCGCCTTCCTTCCAGGTGGTGTCGTGCATCTGCCGCGACGGACCCATGGAACCGAACGGCTGGACGTTCGTGTTCGGGTACCAGAAGCGCTCGTCGGAGGCGTGGATGACGTTCAGGAGGATGACGTCCTCCCAGTTGGCCTGCTCCATCGTCACGGCGGCCTCGTCGCGGGCCTGCTGGGCCTCGTCGGTCGGCGCCTGGTTGTTCTGGATCTTCTCCCAGGCGGCCTGGGCGTCCCGGCGTGCCTGCGTGTCGGCGTCGTCCCAGTCCGTGTAGGTGGTCGCCGAGGAACCCAGCTCGTCGACGTCCGTCAGCGACGGCGCCATCAGCTGGAGGAAGTTGTCCGGCGCGGGCCAGTCCGCGATCCAGCCCAGCGTGTAACACTGCAGGTTCCCGTTGTTCCCCTTCTCGATGATGGTCGAGAAGTCCGTCGGCTCGACGGTGACGTTGACGTACGCCGAGGAGAGCTTGTCGCGCAGTCCC
Organism: Haloglomus halophilum; assembly: GCF_024298885.1. Taxonomy (GTDB): domain Archaea; phylum Halobacteriota; class Halobacteria; order Halobacteriales; family Haloarculaceae; genus Haloglomus; species Haloglomus halophilum. The sequence goes on along the minus strand of NZ_CP101166.1, from coordinate 2,546,364 downwards.
TCGGCGAGCTGCTGGAACGCCCCGGAGTTGTACGCGTTGATGGTCAGGTCGAACGTGTTGTCCGGCCCGTAGCCGGCGTCCTCCATGACCTGCTTGGCGTCGTCGATACGGGTCTCGCCGACACCGTACGGGTAGTTCTCCTCGACGTCGCTGTTGTAGGCGCTCGCACCGCCCGGGTAGATGCCCGGCGGCGTCAGGTTGTAGCCCGGCTGGAACCGCTCCTTGAACACGGACTGGTTGACCTCCTCGCGGTTGAGGACGTAGGCGGCGGCCTGCCGGACCGGCTTGGGGGCCTGCTTCGCGTTGAACGCGATGTAGTAGGTCAGCAGCGTCGGCGACTGGGAGTAGCGGACCTCCTCGCCGCTGGCCTCACCGGAGCCCAGCGGGCCGTACTTGCCCAGCTTCTTGCCATCGTCGGTCTCCTGCTGGACCGTCACCTGCCCCTTGTCGTACTTCGAGGTGGGGATGGCGAGGAAATCGGAGTTCTTGTTGGTCGAGTAGGTGTAGGACGCCTGGTCCTCCTCGATGATGGCCCAGTAGATGCCGTCGAGGTAGGGGCGGCCATCGACGTGGTAGTCGCCGTAGGCCTCGATCTCGGCGTGGTCACCCTCCGTCCACTCGACGAACTGGAACGGCCCGGTGCCGCTCGGGTTGGCGGTGGCGAACTCGGACTGGCTCATCTCGCCCTCGTACCCCTCGATATCCCCGACGACCCCCTCCGGGATCACCGCGAACGACGAGTAGGCCATCATCTCCATCGAGGAGTGGAACGGCTCGGAGAGTTCGATCGTCAGCTCGGAGTCGCTCGTGGCCTCGACCGCGATACTGCCCGGCACGTAGTTCCCGTCCTGGGTCTCGTGCGCGACGCCGAGGCTGTCGAGGATGAAGTACTGCCGGTTGGAGTTCTCGGACTGGGCCAGCCGCTCCCAGGAGTACACCACGTCCGACGCGGTCAGCTCTGACCCGTCGTGGTACGTGACGCCGTCCTTGAGCGTGACCGTGTACGTCGTGAAGTCCTCGCTGACGCTGATGTCGCTGGCCAGCGAGTTCTCCGTCTTCGGCTCCCCGTTGGGGTACTTCGTCAGCCCCTCGAACAGCTGCCGGATGACGACACCGCCGGCGGTGTCCGTGTTCTGGATGGGGTCGAAGGTGGTGATGGTGGAGTTGATGAGCTGGAGGGTGCCGCCCGTGTCGCCCTCGCTGGGCTCGGGGACGGGATACCACTCGGCACCACCGCTGCCACCGTCGCCGCCGTCGCCGCCGTCGCCGTCGCCACCGTCGCCGGTACAGCCGGCCACGGTCGCGGCCGCCGCGGCACCGCCAGTCGCTTTCAGGAAACTACGACGCGAAAGGTCGTTCTCGGTCATGTATCGTGTATTGTGTCAGGGTTATCGACGCGTCTCCGACGCGCCGTGGCCGAACGTCGATTCACCGTGTCCGCGTGCCATACAGCCGAACGTATCGATATATACGCAAGTAGCTATCGTATGCTGAAATCACGATTTCACTAACAGTGGTATACAGACGCATGCACCGCGGATAACCGACCGTTCGTTCACCCCGTGCCGGTGATTCCGGGCCACAGAGAGGCCGAATCGGCGTCGATATCCGGCACGTTTATGTTGGATTGTCAGTTACTGTCATAGTATGGCACCCGACACCGCGCGGGCGTCCGGATTGGCGCCCGACTGTGAGGTGATGGGCTCCGTCGACGACGACCGGTTCGTCATCGCGGCCATCTGTCGCGACGGCGCCTGGCTCTCGATGCAGGCCGCGGAGGCCCTCGATCTCGAGGGCTGGCGGTAGCCGTCGCGGGTGCGGCAGGAACGGTCGTGACGGGCCATCGATGCCCCGCCGCGACCCTCCGAAACGTTCCGTTCCGCTGTCGACCATCACTGGACCCTCAGAGCCATCTGCCGCGCGCTCACTCCTCGCCGCCGACGATATCGTCGTAGCGCGCACCGGTCTGCTTCAGCGTCTCCGTCGAGAACAGCCGCTCGTGTTCGAAGGGGAGGTGCTCGGCGGCGAGTTCGTCCACCTTCTCGTCGACGGCAGCGGCCTCCCGGCCGTGGACCATCGTGAACAGGTTGTACGGCCAGTCCTGCTCCGGCCGACGAGGCCGGTGGTAGCACAACGTCACGTACGGGAGCGCCCCGACCGCCTCACCCCGCGCGTCTAGCTCCTCGTCGGGCACGTCCCAGACGACCATGCAGTTGGCGTCGAAGCCCGTGACGAGGTGGTTGACGACACAGCCGATACGCTTGATGCAGCCGTTGTCGCGGAGGCGCTCGACCGCCGCCAGCACGTCGTCGACCGGCGCGTCGATGGCGTCGGCCACGTCCCGGTACGGCGTCCGGGTCAGCGGGAAACCGTCCTGGATCTCCAGCAGGAGCCGCCGTTCGAGGTCGCTGAAGTCGGCGGTCGCCTCCTCGGAGATGCGGGTCGCGTCGACCTCGGTCTCCTGCAGCGATTCCCGCGCGAATCGGTCCCCGTTGACGACGGGGAACTCCAGGTCGATGTAGAAGTCCGTCAGCATCGGCAGCACGAGCACCTCACAGCCCGTTCGAGCCTCGATATCATCGAGGATGCGGTCCCGTGTCCCCCGGCTCCCGGCAGTGACGACGAACCACATGTTCCACTCGTGGCTGCGGCGGTAGTTGTGGTTCACCTGCCGGTAGCCGTTGATGACCTCCGCGACCTCCTCGAACCGGTCCTCGGGGGCCCGGACGGCTGCGAGCGTCGACGAGCCGATGACGGGCGGGTTGAGGACGGCCCCGAAGCGGCGGAAGACGCCGCGCTCGCGGAGCGCCCGCACCCGTTCGAGCGCCTCGGCCTCCTCGATGCCGAGGTCCGCAGCCACGACCCGGAACGGCTCCTCGACGACGGGGAAGCCGGACTGGTAGCCGTCGACGAGCGCCGCGTCCACCTCGTCGAGCCCGGCGCGCCAGTCCTCGTCGCTCCCGCCGGCCCCCAGCGAACTCATTGCCCGAGGTTGGGGTCGGGGTGACTTGCCTCCGTCGGTCGCGGATGGACGCGGGGGCACCGAAAACGGGGGCGGGAGCCGCGGCCGGGCGGCACGAAATAGCTGCGGAGTGGACAGGATTATTGATCAACATCACCACACTGTTCAGATAACTGGTGGGCGGGTGAACAGCCGCGGCGATAACCGTGTAATGTGCGACCCGCAGACGCTGGTCGACGGCGAGAACCGTGGTGAAGGGCAAGGATGAAACCCTCTAGCGTGTAGACAGCGTACACGAATGCCGACGGCACTCATCACCGGGGCGACGAGCGGGATCGGCCGGGACGCGGCGGTCCGGCTCGGCGACGACGGCTGGCGCGTACTGGTCCACGGCCGCGACGCCGAGGCCGGCGCCGAGACGGTCGCACAGGTCGAGGAGGCGGGTGGCGAGGCCTCCTTCCACGCCGCCGACTTCGCCGACCTCGATGCGGTCCGTGCGTTCGCCGCGGAGATACGCGAGTCGGTGGACGAACTCGACGTCATCTGCAACAACGCCGGGCTGGCCATCAACGAGTTCCGCGAGAGCGAGCAGGGCTTCGAGCTCCACTTCGCCGTCAACCACCTCGCGGGCTACCTCCTCACCCACGAGATAATCGACCTGCTGGCCGACGACGGCCGTGTCGTCAACACGGCATCGGTCGCGCACCGCAACGGCGACCTCGACTTCGAGGAGATCCGCGAGAACGGCCGCACCGGCGTCCCCGGCATCACGGGCGCGAAGGAACTGGCCCCCCTGCGGAAGCTCGGGCAGGCGACCGGCGTGACCGAACGGACCGGGCTCAACGGGTTCGCCTTCTACTCCAACTCCAAGCTCTGCAACGTGCTGTTCACGAAGGAGCTCGCGCGGCGGCTCGGCGAGAACCAGCAGTGCAACTGCTTCCATCCCGGCATCATCCCGGGCAGCGGCGTCGGCCGGGACCTCGCCTTCCCCGGCTCGCTGCTGTGGGAGAGCCTCGACCTCGTCCCCGGCGTGAGCGACACCGTCGAGGACGGCGGGAGGGCGATGGCGAAGCTCGCTGCCGACCCGAACGTGACCGTGACCGGCGCGTACTTCAACAAGCGGCGGAAGGCCCGCGCCTCGCCCAGCGCCCGCGACGAGGACCGCGCGACCCGGCTGTGGGCGCTGTCGGCCGACCTCGTCGACGTGGACCCGAACTGGCCCTGAGCCGGGCGGCCGAACCACGGCGGACCGCCACGTCCCCGACGGCACGCCGGCACCCGCTGTCGCGTCCGAATCCGGACAAAGAACCCCCATCCATGACCGCGGGAACTGGCATTAGGCTCGCGACCGTACCCGCCGTATGGACCTACCGGACCTCTCCGGACGCACGATACTCGTGACGGGGGCGACCAGCGGCGTCGGACGGGACGGCGCCATCCGCCTCGGTGCCCGCGGGGCACGTGTCCTCGTCCACGGGCGCGACGCGGAGCGCGGGCAGGCGACCGTCGACGCCATCGAGGACGCCGGCGGCGAGGCCTCCTTCCACCCCGCGGACTTCACGGACCTCGAGAAGGTCCGCGACCTCGCGGACGCGGTAAAAGGCGCGACCGACGAACTGGATGTCCTCTGCAACAACGCCGGTCTCTACACCAGCTACCGTGGCCACACCGAGCAGGGGTTCGGGATGATATTCGGCGTCAACCACGTCGCGCCGTTCGTCCTCACGCACGAGCTGGCCGACCACCTCGCCGAGGACGCCCGCGTGGTGAACACGGCATCGGTCGCGCACCGCTTCGCGCAGCTCGACCTCGACATGGTCGAGCGCAAGCGCGGCCTGACGGGCCCGGCGGTCGAGCGCTACTGCGAGTCGAAGCTCTGTAACGTCCTGTTCACGCGCGAGCTCGCGCGCCGGCTCGGCCCCGCGACGGCCAACTGCTTCCACCCCGGCAACATCCCCGAGAGCAACTTCACCCGTGACCTGCCGTTCCCGCTGTCGCTGGGTGCCGACGCGCTCTCCGCACTGCCCTCGATCCCCGGACTGACCGACAGTGTCGAGGACGGCGGCCGGGCGCTGGCGTATCTCGCCGCGGCCGAGGGCGTCGAGGGCGTCACCGGCGAGTACTTCGACAAGCGGGAGCTGACCGACCCGGCACGGACCACCAAGGACGACACACTGGCGCGCCGGCTCTGGGACCTCACCGCCGACCTGGCGGCTGTCGATTCCGAACTTCCACAGGGACCGGCGACCCGCGACGCCGAACCCGAGGGCCGGGCCTCCCGGGGCGTCCGCATCGACGTGACGGACGCGGGCAGCGGCACGGACGACACTGGTAGCAGCACCGACGACACGGGCGGCGGCCCCGAATCGAACGGAGCCGCGGACGCCGAGGCCGGGTCGACCGCGGCGGGCGACGACGGCGCCGTCGACGTCGAGGTGACGGACGCCTCGGCGACGCCCGGCGACGCCACGACGACGGCCGACGACCGGGTGCTGACGGACCTCGACGGCGTGGGGCCGACGACGGCCGAGGCGCTCCGGGCGGCGGGCTTCGAGTCCGTGGCCGACGTGCGCGCGGCCGCGGCGGCGGACCTGACCGTGGCCGACGGCGTCGGCCCGGCGAAGGCCCAGCGCATCAAGGCCGACGCCGGCGAGGGGTGAGCCGCTGCACCGGGTCCACCCCGACGAGGGCGACAACTGGACGGGTGCCCGGGACCTGGGAGCGACGCGGGGTGTTTTTGATGCCGCCGACCCGACGGTGGGGTATGGCGAAAGCGACCGAGCCCGACACCGAGTTCGGGGAGTGGCCCCTCAAGCGACTGATGACGGAGGTCGTCGGCTCAGGACACAAGTCCGCCGACGACATGACCCGCGAGCAGGCCCGCGACGCGTTCGCGCGCATCCTCGCGGGCGAGCCCGACCCGACCACGCTGGGGGCGTTCTGGCTGGCCAACCGCTGGAAGCGCAACACGCCCGAGGAGCTGGGTGCCTACGTCGACGTGATGGCCGAGGAGTCCGTCGTCGGGCACGCGCCGGACTGCGACCCCGTCGACTGCGGCGCCAACTACGACGGCAAGGGCCGGACCGCCCTGCTCGGCGTCGCCGCGGGCGTCACGGCCGCGGCCGCGGGCACGCCAGTCGTGGCCCACTCGGGTGACCGCGTGCCGACCCAGAAACAGGACTCCTACAAGCAGGTCCTCGACGAACTCGGCGTCGAGACGGACCTCGACCCGGAGGCCTCGGCGGCGATGACCGACGACGTCGGCTTCGGCTACTACTACCAGCCGAAGTTCAACCCGGGCGTGACCGACCTGTTCGACCGGCGCGACGAGATGGGCGTCCGCACGTTCGTCAACACCATCGAGACGCTCGCGAACCCCGCCGACGCCGGCGTCCACCTGGGCTCGTTCTACCACCTCCCGTACGCCGTCCGCATCATCGAGACGTTCCAGCAGGCCGAGACCGCCGACATGGACCGCGTCGTGATGTTCCAGGGGCTCGAGGGGTACGACGATATCCGTCCCGGAAGCACGAAGGTCGCTGTCTGGGACCGGGGCGACGACGTGGAGGACTTCGACATCGAGACCCCCGAGTACGGGATGGACTTCGAGAGCGAGGACCTCCAGGTCGACGACATCGCACGCGACTCCGCGGCCATCACGGAGGCCGTGCTGCACGGCGACCGGACGGACCGCTTCGCCGACGCCGTCGCGCTCAACGCCGCGCTCCGCATCTACGCCCGCGGCGACGCCGACGACATCGACGCCGGCCTCGACACCGCACGCGAGGCGCTCGATTCGGGTGCTGCTGCCGCGACGCTCGAAGAACTGCAGGACTTCTGATTAGAATTCGAGAGGTAACACGGACACCTGTACGTTAGCTCGCAGATTTCGAAGTACGCCGCGGGGCCGGGCCGTCGATGGCCGTCGCGGGCAGCCGCCACGCCACCCGAAACGTTTCCTCGGGGCCGGGCCGAGAGCCGGGTATGAGCGAGCGAGACGGGGGCGACCGCGAGCGGCTCGCGACCGGCGTCGACGGCCTCGACGAGGCCCTGGGCGGTGGACTCCCGGCCGGCGACCTCGTCGTGCTGGTGGCACCGCCGACCTCCGGGGCCGAGCGTCTGCTGTACGCCTTCGGGGCCGAGAACCCGACGCGGTACTGCTCGACGCTCCGGCCGCCGGCGGAGGTCCACGGTGCCATGGCCGCCGTCGACCTGCCGGAGGGGGCGGTCGATGTCCGACGGGTCGACGGCGACGGCCTGCTGGACGACCCCGCCGACCACCTCTCCGGCCTCGACGCGGGCTCGGCCGTGGTGATCGACCCGGCGACGGAGCTTGAACGGGCGGGCGAGGACCGCTACCGTTCGTTCCTCGACGACCTGAAGCGGCACTGTCGGACGACCGAGAGCGCCGCGGTGCTGCACTGCCCGCGGACGACGCCCCGCACCCTCCGGCGCGACCTCACGCTCGCGCGTGCGGACACGACGCTGGTCCTCCACCGCGAGGTCGACTCCGAGGGGAGCCGGAGCTACCTCGACGTGGGGAAGTTCCGCCACGGGCTCCCACCGGCGGAGCCGATTCCCGTCGATCTGCGGCGGAGACCCACCACGCTGGATGGATGGGGCGTCTGAACGCTCGGAATCGCGGGTGGGCACGCCGGAAAGGGGCCCGGGTACACACGGCGGAACTGACTTGGTGGTCAGCCCCGCTCGAACGGACGTGAGCGACGAACGCCTGTCGACAGGAATCGGGGGGCTCGACCGGGCACTCGACGGTGGTGTGCCGCCGGGCAGTCTCGTGGTCGTGACCGCGGGGGCGGACTCGCCGGGCGAACGGATCCCGTACGCCTTCGCCGACGCACACCCGGCCCGGTACTACTCGACACTGCGGCCGGGCGGCGCCGTGGACGAGGCGATGGCCGCCTCCTCGGCCGGCGTCGACGAGTTCGAGTTCCGCGACGAGGAGGACAGCCCGACCCGGGTCCAGGACGTCCGCCGTGGGGACCTGCTGGCGGGCCCCAGCGACCGATTCGCGAGCCTGTCGGCCGGCGAGACGGTCGTCGTCGACCCGGTGAACACGCTGGAGCGAGCCGACCGCGACGACTACCGCGCCTTCCTCGACGGACTCATCGCGGGCCTGCGAACGGCCGGCGGCATCGGCGTCCTCAACGCCCACACCGTCCCCGACACGCCCGCGGGCCGCGACCTGACGCTGGGGCTGGCCGACGTGGTGCTCGACCTCCGGATGCTCGTCGAGGACCGCGTCTCCTGGAAGCTGGTGGTGAAGAAGTGCCGCCGTGGGTCCATCCCGCCGAAACCACTCGCACTCGCCTTCGACGAGGGCGTCCGCGTCGACGAGACGCGGGAACTGCGCTGATCGCGGCGCTCTCCGGCTCCGCTAGCGCCCCCACCAGTACCAGCCGCCGAGCCCCGTCCCGGCACCGCCGGTGACGACGAGGCCGACAGCGGTCGCCTGGAACGGCAGCCGCCACGTGCCGGCGGGCAGCGCGTGGATGTGGTCCGGATTCTCGAGCAGGAAGTGGAAGGCGAGTCCGAACAGGAGCCCGACGGCCATCGATGCCGTGAACAGCGGGAGGCCGAGCGGGTGCTCGCGCCGGACGAGCGCGACCCCGATGACGGGCCCGAGGAACACGGCCAGGAGGACGACGGCGTTCTGCCACGGTGCGAGCCCCACCGCGAGGAGGCCGTGACTGAGGCCGTGCACGGCCGCGACCGCGAGGTGCGCCAGGAGGACGCCCGTCAGGGCGAGGGTGCGGTCCATTCGTATCCCTCCCCGGTCATCCGGATGGTGTCCGTCTCGCGCCACTGCTCGACGACCTGGTCGAGTCCCTCGCGGTAGGTCGGGTACGCCGGTTCCCAGTCGAACGCCTCGCGCAATCGCTCGTTCGTGGTCGGCATCGAGTTCGTGAGGAGGCGCACCGAGGCCTTGCCCATCAGGAGCCGGGCGAGCCAGCCCGGCACCCGCCGCGGCTCGGAGGCCTCCAGCCGGTCGGCGAACGCCCGGAGGAACGTGGCCAGCGTGGTCGGGTTGTCGTCGACAACGTGGAAGGTGCCCGTGGCGTCGCCCTCGACGGCAGCGGCGAACGCGCGCGCCGCATCGTCGACGTGGACGAACGAGAGCGTGGCGTCCTGCCGACCGAGGAGCCCGCTGCCGACGATGGGGAATCGCCCGGCGAGCAGGTTCTCCCCGAACTGACGTGTGTGGGCGGTGTCGGGCGCGTAGAACCAGCCGCCCCGCAGGATGACCGAGTCGAAGCCGTGTTCCTCGGCGCCCCGCTCGACGATGCGCTCGGCGTCGAGAGCCGACTGCGTGACACGGTTCGGATGTGGCTCGTCGGTCTCGTCGAACCGACTTCCGTCCGGCTGACGGGCCACCCAGACCACGCTCTGCTGGACGAGGCGGTCGGCGTCGACCGCCTCGGCGGCGGCCACGAGGTTCTCGGCCCCTTCGCGCCGGACGCGGTCGTTCCGCTCCCAGTCCGCGTCGCTCGGGCGCGTGTCGGTCGGGATGGCCGTCGCCGCGTGGACCAGCACGTCCGCGCCGGTGGCGGCCTCGACCACGCTCTCGCGGTCGAACACGTCGCCCCGGCGTGGCTCACCACCCCGCTCGCGAACGAGTTCGTCGCCATGATCGTCGCGGGTCAGTCCGACGACCTCGTGGCCACACTCGACGCACCCGGCGACGAGTCGGCGTCCCAGTACGCCCGTCGAGCCGGCGACGAACACCTGCATACGTGGAGACAGGCCGCGAGGCGACTCACTGCTGGTGCCGACGTGCGTCGGGTGATTTATACGTGAACGGTCGGCACTCCGACGCGATGCGGTATCTCACCATCCGCCTCACCAGCGACGACGTGCTGCTCCACCCGCTGGTTCCGACGCTCACCGACGGGTCGCTGTTCCGCGAGGCGCTGATGCTTGACTGGACGGTGTCGCTCGACCCCCCGCGGTCGACGGTCCTGCTCTACCTCGACGGCGACCTCGGCGCGTTCGAGGCGGTACTGACCGACCGCGAGATCGTGCTCGAACACGACGTGACCGACGTGGGTGGCGGCCGGGGGTACGCCTACGTGTACTCCGAGCCGCATCCGACGGAGTGGGCGCTGTTCGAGACCTTCTCGCGGCCGGGGCTGGTCGTCGTGTCGCCGATCCGGTACGCCGACGACGGCTCCGTCTCGATCCGGCTCGTCGGGTCGCTGGAGCGGTTGCGGGCGGCGGTCGAAGCCATCCCCGAAACCGTCGAGACGGACATCGAACGGGTCGGTGAGTACGACCTCGGCCGCCCCGCGGTTCCCGGCCAGCTGTCGGACCGCCAGCAGGAGGCGCTGACGGTGGCGTTCGAGGCCGGGTACTACGAGGTGCCCCGGGAGGCGACCCGTGCAGAGGTCGCCGCGGCGCTGGACTGTGCGCCCAGCACGGCCTCCGAGCACCTCCGGAAGGCCGAACGGAAGGTCGTCCGGGCCCAACTCGGTCGCGACCGATAGCTGTGGAGCGCGTCCGTGTGACGCCGTCTCGGGCCCTCCCGGGACCCACACACCTATCGGCCAGGCGGTTCTCCGGCCGGACATGGCAGACAACTACGACGTCACTGACCCGGACAACCCGCAGGTGACCCTCCACACGACCCACGGCGACATCACCATCGAACTGTTCGCCGACCGCGCGCCGAAGACGGTCGAGAACTTCCTCGGCCTCGCGCGCCACGACCCGGCCGCGGACGCCGACCCCGCACGCGACACGAACACGTGGGCGGACCCCGAGACCGACGAGGTCCGGGGCGACTCGCTGTACGCCGGCGCCGAGTTCCACCGCATCATCGGCGGCTTCATGATCCAGGGCGGGGACCCCGAGGGGACCGGCCGCGGTGGCCCCGGCTACCAGTTCGACGACGAGTTCCACGACGACCTGACCCACGACGGCCCGGGCATCCTGTCGATGGCCAACTCCGGCCCGAACACGAACGGCTCGCAGTTCTTCATCACGCTCGACGCCCAGCCCCACCTCGATGGCAAGCACGCCGTCTTCGGCCACGTCGTCGACGGGATGGACGTCGTGGAGGACCTCGGCTCCGTGCCGACCGGTCGCAACGACCAGCCGCAGGTCGAGGCGAAGATCGAGGACGTGACCGTCGAGGAGTGACCTGACTACGCCCGTTCGTCCAGCCAGTCCCGGTAGGCCGACTCGTTCAGCACCACCACCGTCCCGTCCATGCGGGCGTGGCCGGAGCCACAGAGCTCCGCGCAGTAGAGGTTGTACTCGCCGGGCTTCGTCGCGCGGGTCCGGGCGACGGACCCGCCGGTGGGGAAGATATCCTGCTTGATGCCGAGCTTCGGGACGAACAGCGAGTGGACCACGTCCCGCGAGGAGAGTTCGAACCGGACATCGCGGTCGGCGGGGATGGCGAGGCGGTTCTTCGTGGTCACGTTCGCCTCGGGGTAGGTGAACTGCCAGCCCCACTGATAGGCCACCACCTCGACGGTCAGGTCGTCGGCCCCCTCCGGAGTCGCCACGTCCGCACTACCGGCAGCCGCCGGCGTGATGTAGGGGTTCGCCATCACGAAGTACGCCGAGACGCCGACGAAGAGGAGGATGACCGCCGTCGCCGCCGTCCAGGTCGTCTCGAGGGCGGGGTCGTCGACGGTCGGCTTCGGGTCGTCGTTGTCGTGGAAGCGGTAGATGGCGTAGACGAGCGTCAGCTCGACGAACAGCGTGAGCGGCAGCGCGACGTACAGCAGCTGCGTGTTGAGGTCGTCGATGGCCGCGCGGTTGACCGACTGCGCAGCAGCGGGTGACGCGAGGGCCGCGAGCGCGGTCACGGCGCCGACGAGGGCGACGAGGAGGACGGGTGCGCGCGGACGCTCCATTGTCGACCACTGCAGCGACGCGACGGAAATAGGTTCGGGGCTGGCCGGGCGTCCCCGCCCCGTCGGCCGGATTTATGTGCGAGGCCGCGGCACGCCCGGACGATGACCGCCCACTCCAGGCGCGCGGGGGTCCAGCGATGAACCGTGCGTTCGTCGAGGTCGGCGCGCTCGCGGTGCTCGGGCTGGCGGTGCTGGGGCTGTGGGTCCGGTCGCGCCGGTCGACCATCGAGAGCGACGGTGGCTACCCCACCCGCGAGGGGCTAGCCCTGGAGCTGGGTCGCCTGCGCGAGCGACTCGTCCACTACCTCACGACGACCGACCACCGCGACATCGGCCTGCTGTACATCTACTTCGGGACCGTCGCGGCGCTGTGGGGCGGCGTGGACGCGATGATGCTTCGAACCGAGTTGCTGACGCCGCCCGCGGACATCTGGACGCCCGAGACGTACAACGCGCTGTTCACGACCCACGGGTTGACGATGCTCATCTTCTTCGTCGTCCCCGTCTTCTTCGGCATCGGCAACTACGTCCTGCCGCTGCTCATCGGCGCCGACGACATGGCGTTCCCCCGGCTGAACGCCATCGGCTTCTGGTTGCTCCCGCCGTCGCTGCTGCTCGTGCGGGGCGGCCTGTTCGTCCAGGTCGCCGGCCAGCTCCTGAGCCGACTCGCGCCCTGGGTGGACGCGGCCTTCTTCTTCACGCTCCGCGAGGTCAGCGTCGGCTGGACGCTGTACGCGCCGCTCTCCGTGCGGAGTCAGAACCCACAGCTGGACCTCCTCCTCCTGGGCCTGCATCTCAGCGGCATCGCCACCACCGTCGGCGCCATCAACTTCATCGCGACCGTCGTCTACGAACGCGCCGACGGGGTTCACTGGGGGAACCTCGACATCTTCTCGTGGAACATGCTCGTCACGAGCGCGCTCGCGCTGTTCGCATTCCCGCTGCTGGGTGCGGCGCTCGTGATGCTCCTGCTCGACCGGAACCTCGGGACGACGTTCTTTACCGGCGACGGTGGCGGCCCCCTCCTGTGGCAGCACCTGTTCTGGTTCTGGGGCCACCCGGAGGTCTACATCCTCTTCCTGCCCGCGACGGGGCTGCTGAGCACCATCCTGCCGAAGTTCGTCGGGCGGAAGCTGTTCGGCTACCGCTTCATCGTCTACTCCACACTGGGGCTGGGCGTGCTGTCGTTCTCCGTCTGGGCCCACCACATGTTCACGACGGGTATCGACCCGCGCATCCGCGCGAGCTTCATGGCCATCTCCATCGCCATCGCCGTGCCGAGCGCCATCAAGGTGTTCAACTGGCTCACGACGATGTGGGACGGCGACATCCGGCTCTCGGCGCCGTTCATCCTCTCGGCGGGGGCCATCGGCACGTTCATCATCGGCGGCGTCACCGGTGTCTTCCTCGCGGTCATCCCCGTCGACATCCTGTATCACGGCACCTACTACGTGGTCGGCCACTTCCACCTCATCGTGGTCGGCATCATCCCGTTCCTGATGATGGCGGCGGGCTACTACTGGTACCCGCTCATCACGGGCCGGTGGTACGACCGCCGGCTGGCGCAGTTCCAGTCCGTCCTCCTCGTCTTCGGGTCGACGGTCACGTTCACGACGATGCTGGTCGTGGGCGGTCTCGGCCTCCCGCGCCGGCAGGCCATCTACCCGCCGGAGTTCCAGGTCGCCCAGCAGCTCGCCACCGTCGGGGCGTACGTCATCGGCCTCGCGGTCCTGCTGTGGCTCTACAACATGGTCGCCTCCTACTGGCGGGGCCAGCCCGTCCGGACGACGGACCCGTGGGAACTGAAGGCGACCGGACAGTTCACGCGCGAGTGGCAGTGGTTCGAGGACCGGCTGGTCGCGCAGTACGACATGGAGCCCGCCGAGCCCGAATCGACCCGGCGCTCCTACGCGCCGGAGGCCGAGCCCACGTCGCTGCTCGGTGGTGCGGTCGGGAGCGTCGGCCGGACGGTCTCGCGGAACGCCGCCCTCGGCGTGGTCGGTGGACTGGTCGGCACCGTCCTGATGACCGGTGGCCTCGGGACGGCCGCTCTCGTCGGCGTGCTGGACCCGGCCTCGTTCGGTGAGCTGGCGACCCTGGTCGGACTTCCGGCGAGCCCGCTGCTGGGTGCGGCCCTCTTCCTCGTCGGCGGTACCGTGACGTGGCCGCTCCTCTTCCTCACGTTCCAGGAGTACCTCCCCGGCCGACTGCTGTTCGAGACGGGGCTGACCTTCGCGACCATCATCTCGACCGGGTTCGTCATCGCCTTCTACACCGGCCAGTCCGGACTCGAACTGCTCGGCTACATCGGCTTCGTGCTCGTGGCCCACTGGGCCTACGGCCTCGGCCTGACGGTGACGTTCCAGTACCTCCGTCGGCGCAACGTGGAGGGGATGGCGTCGTGAGCGATGGCGCGGGCGGCGATGGGCAGGGCGACACCAGCCCCGTGAGCGGCGAGCGGCGCGACGAGGCCCGCGAGGACGCGAGCGACGCGCCACCGACGGGCCCGCCGGACGTGAGCGGCGACACGGTCGGTGCGACCCTGTTCACCTACGGCGCCCCGTTCATCGGCATCCTCCTCGTGGCGGTCGGCATCGGCGCCGCCGTCCCGGGCGCGTACGGCCTCATCCAGGAGGACATCGCGGACTGTGGCGACCCCTCTATCTCCGTCGACCCGGCCGCCGAGCAGTTCCAGGGCCCGCCGCCCGACAGCCTCACCCGGCTCACAGTCGAGGAGCTGGCACCGCGCGAGCGCGCGGCGTTCCGGCGGGCGCTGGACGACCCGGTCGGCGAGGCCCACGTCCGAGGGGAGGTCCCGCATCGCCCGGCGTTCGAGAACGGGACGCTCATCGAGGACACGGACGGCCGCACCTACTACGCCACCATCGTCGCCGAACACCCCTGCTTCGGGACGGCCCCGCTCCAGTTCCCGCTCGGCGTCTTCGCCATCGCGCTGGGCATCGTCGGTATCCTCACGCCGCCCGGATATCGGCGACTGGTGGCCCTCGAAGAGCGCATCCGGGAGTGACCGACTGGACGGACGGCACGCCACGCTCCGGTATACGCGCCAACGTTCGGTGGATATCTCCGAGATTCAGAACGGTATTCCAGCTGCTCCGACATACAGAACGAGTACGAGGAATATCCAGACCACATCCACGAAATGCCAGTAGAGTGAGACGGTCCGGATGCCGGTGTCACGTTCGGGCCCGTACGCGCCCCGGAGCGCCCGCACGAACACCACCGCGAGCATCACCACGCCGGCGGCCACGTGGAGGCCGTGCAGGCCGGTCAGGCCGTAGAAGGCGCTGGCGAAGCCGCCGCTGGCGAGCGTGAACCCCTCCGCGTGGACGAACTCGTAGTACTCCAGCGCCTGCCCGCCGACGAACACCGCGCCGAGCGCCGTCGTCAGGCCCAGGAGACCGAGGAACCGCCGTCGACGGCCCTCGCGGAGCGCCTCGTGGCCGTAGTGGAGCGTGACACTGCTCAGTATCAGGAGCGCCGTGTTGATGGCGACGAGCGAACTCAGCAGGGGCGGCAGTTCCGAGGGCGGCCACGCCCCGACGCGGACGAAGGCGTAGTAGACGAAGCCACCGAGGAACGTCGCCACGTCGGAGACGAGAAAGAGGACCGTGGTGCCCCAGTAGAGCGAGCGCCGGTCGGCCGCTCCCGCCGCATCCGTGGCGGGGCCGAACGCCTCGTGGACCCACCCCGCGATGCCGACGAGGAAGCCCAGCGCCCCGACGCCCGCGAGGCCGGCCGCCAGCGGGAACGGGACGAGGTCGAGGCCGACGAAGGCGAGGCCGATACCGGCGTACAGCGCCGCCGCCGCGAACGCCGTGAGCGTCGGCCAGGGGCTGTTGTGGTCGTGCCCGTCCTCGGCGTGGGCGCCGTCACCGTCTCCGGACTCGTCGTCGACGTGACCGCCGGCCACCTCGCTCGTGCCCATACGCGCGGGATGTCGGCCGGGCGGCATAAACCGTCGTGTCGCCGTGCGTCACTCGCCGTCGTCGCTGGTGTCGTCGCTGGTGTCGCCGCCCCCCGCCTCGTCCAGCGGGACGACCTGCTTGCCCGTCTCCGTCGGCACCACCCGGCGGTCCGCATCGGCCCACTCGCGGTCGAGTTCGCGACCCTCGAACAGCCGGTCGAGGAAGACGGCCAGCCCCGCGACCTCGGAGTGGGGCTGGTTCGTGACACCGATGTTGTAGTCCGCGCGGTCGTACACCTCGAACGGTACCTTCTCGGCGCCCAGCACCACCAGCACGGGTCCCTCCCGATGGTCCGCGCGCACCTCCGTCTCCACGTCCTGTACGGGGAGCCCGTACATCGTGAGGTGGACGACGGCGCCGGGCCAGTCCCGGAGGACGGGCCGCCAGTCATCGCGGACCTCCACCTCGAAGGGGCCGCCGAAACGACCCGTGATATCGCGGATGGTGCCGGCGGGACCGGTCGCCTCATCCGGGAGGACCACGCGGTCGGCACCCAGCGCGCGCGCCGTCAGCCCGACGTGGGTGGTCATCCGGTCGTCCCGTCCCGGCCGGTGGCCGAGTCGGAGCACCGCCACCTCCGGTTCACCCTGCATGCCCCCGACTGGTCGGCGCGGGGGGGTAGACCTGTCGCTTCCCGGACCCCGATGGCCGAGCTTTATCTGAACGCTCGTTCAACACTCGTCGAATGCCCTCCGCTGCCATCGAGACGACCGAACTCACCAAGCGGTACGGGTCGGTGACCGCTCTGGAGTCGCTGTCCCTGTCGGTCACCGGGGGAACGGTGTACGGATTCCTCGGACCGAACGGTGCCGGGAAGACGACCACGATGCGCCTGCTGACCACGCTCTCTCGGCCGACGAGCGGGACGGCCACCGTCGCAGGGGCCGACATCACGGACCGCGACGCCGTCGCCGCCCGTATCGGCTATCTGCCCGAGGAGCCGCCGCTGTACGACGAACTGACCGGGCGCGAACAGCTCACCTACGTGGCCGGGCTGCGGGACCTGCCCGACGAGCGGACACGAGAGCGGGTGGCCGAGCTGACCGACCTCCTCGACCTGGATGCGCTCGACCGTCGCATCGAGGGGTACTCCAGCGGGATGCGCCGGAAGCTCGGGTTCATCCAGGCGGTCCTTCACGAGCCGCCGGTCCTGTTCCTCGACGAGCCGACCAACGGGCTGGACCCACGGGCGGCCCGGACGCTCCGGGACACGCTCGACCGGCTCGCCGACGGCGGGACGACCGTCTTCCTCTCGACGCACGTGCTCCCGGTGGTCGACGAGCACGCCGACACGGTGGGTGTCCTCTCCGATGGCCGGCTGGTGGCCGAGGGACCACCCACCGAGCTGAAGCGCCGCGCCGAGGGCGACGGTGCCGGGGACCGCACGCTGGAGGAGGTGTTCCTGGAGGTGACCGCCGAGGACCCCGCGAGCGAGGCCGCTGCGGAGGAACCGGCTGCAGCCGAGGAGTCCACGGATGGCTGAGACGGGGTGGTCCCGCCACGCGCTGCGGGTCGGGTTCGTCGAGTGGCGTCGCTCGGTTCGGGCGACACGGACCGACGCCGCGCGCCTCGCTCTGTACGGCGTCGGCGCGCTGTTCGGCCTGCTCGCGCTCTCGCTCGGCGTCTACCTCCTTGTCGCCGTGGCCGGCGACCTCTCGGGGGTCCGGGTCGGCGACGGCGTCCGCGGGAACCTGGCGCTGTTCTGGTTGTTCCTGACGTTCATCGTCGGCCAGCGGGCGATATCGCTGTACGACCGCGTCGACGCCGAGGCGCTCGTGTTGACGACCGTGTCGGCCCGAACCGCGGCCGTGGGGCTCGTCGTCGCCGAGACGCTCCGGGCGCTGACGGTGGTCGCCGTCCCGGTGCTCGTGCTGACCGGCGCGTTCGTCTACGCGACCGGTGCCCTCCTCGCGGCGGTGGCGGTCCCGTTCGCGGTCGGCTGCTTCGTCGTGACGGCGGTCGTCGTGGGGGTGACGCTGGGCTGGACGGCAGCGCTGCTGGTCGCCACGGTTCCGTTCGTCGCGCGGCACAAGACCGCGCTGGGGAGCATCCTCGTGCTCGCGTTCTTCGGCGGCTACATGGCCTTCCAGCTGGGGTCCGTCGGCGTCCCCGTTGACATGGCCCTCCTCGGCGTGCTCCCGCCGGGATGGGTCGCCGACCTGCTCGTCGCTGGCTCGCCGGTCGGCGGGTCGACCCTCCGGGCCGCCGCGGTCGCCGTCGGCACCCCGCTCGCCGCCGGGGCACTCGGCAGCGTCGCCACGCGGGTCACGACCGCCTACTGGTACACCGACCCGGTGTACCCGACCGACGATGGGGAGTCCGACGAGGTCGCGGCGCCCGTCGCCGACGGCCGCGACGCCCTGGCGGCGGCCGTCGCCCCGCTGTCGGTGCCCGCATTCGGGGGGCAGCCGACCCGGCGGGTGGCCCAGCTGGCGCTGGTCCGGACCCGTCGCCAGCCCGCGCGGCTCTCCTTCCTGCTGGCACCGCTGCTCATCGTCGGGTCGACGCTGCTGAGCTACGCTGGCGCGAGCGGCGGCGTGGGGCTCGACCTCGCCCCGGTCGTGCTCGCACTCGCACTGGCGTGGCTGTCGGGGGCGGCGTTCGGCCTCAACCCACTGGGCGACGAGGCACCCCTCCTCCCAGCGACGCTGCTGTCGACGGTCGGCGGCCGTCGGTTCGTCCGGGGACTGTGCCTGCCGGGGCTACTGGTGGGTGTCCCGCTGGCGACGCTGGTCACCGCGGTTGGTGTCGTCGCCGCGGGGCACGCGCCGCTCGACGCTGCCGGACTGGTCGGACTGGCGCTCGTCCTCTCGCTCGGCGCGGTCGGCCTCGCGCCGGGCGTCGGCACACGGTTCCCCCGGTTCGACGCGGTCACCGTGGGCCGGTCGCGCGAGGTCATCCCCCCGGCGCTGTCGGCGGTCGCCGTCTACTCGCTCGGCGTCGGGCTCGCGGGCGCCGTGGCGGCCGTCTCGCTGCTCGCCCCCGACGTGGCGCGGGCGCTGTGCGCGGCGCTCGTCTCGTGGCTCCCCGCACTGGTGCTCTCCGTGCTGGCCGAGCAGGGATTGCCGACCGCGGGGCTGGCACGGACGGTCGCCGCAGCCGCGCCGCCGATTCGCTCGGTGCCACTCCCCGCCGTCCGTGCGGTCGGCTACGCCGGGCCGCTCGCGCTGGTCGCGCTGGCCGGGTACCGCGGCTATCGGCGGGCAGCCCGCCGGTTCGACGACTGCCAGCTGGACTGAGCCGATGGCCGCGGGCGTCGGGGCCACGGCCACTCAGAACAGCGTCCGCGCCAGCCAGTACGCGACCGTCGTCGGGAGCAAGACGGCCAGCAGGACGAACGAGACGGTCCCCGTCGCCAGTACGTCCGTCGTCGCGGTGTAGGCGTACAGGGCGCCGGTCGATAGCACGCCCGCCACAGCAGCGACGAAGCGAGGGTCGCGGGGGTCGGCTGGGAACTCGTCGAACACGGGCGGACGCTCGCTGCCGGGCCACTTCACTCCCGTGGCGGCCACGACCCGAAGACACAGACCCGTTCGACCCGAAACGACGGCATGGACCACCTCGCCGCGGGGCACGTCCCCGTCTACGAGACGCCCGACGAGCAACGCGCCGTCTGGGAGCGCTGCGCCGGACGGGACCAGCCCGTCGTCGCCGTGCGCGACGCCAGCCGGGGCTGGATCGTCCGCTACGACCTCCAGCATCTCGACCGCGAACTCTCCGACGCGACGCTCCAGCGGCTCCGTGACAGCGTCCTCGACTACCGCCGGCTGGAGCGACGCGCCGATACGGGCTCACAGACCGAGCGCATCGGCGGGGACGTGGGCCCCGTCTCCGGCGAGGTCCACCAGCCCAGCGAGCGCGAGGCCCGGGCGCTCGCCTCGCGCCTGTCGGAGCTGGTCTTCGACGAGCGCAACTGGACGTAACCCCTGCGGCCCGTCACTCCCCACCGAGCAGCGCGAGCGTCGCCTCCAGGTCCGCGATGGAGCCCGCACGGGCGCCGGTGATGCCGTCGAGGTGGATGGCCGACCAGCCGGCGTCGCGAGCGCCCTGTACGTCCGGCTCGAAGTCGTCACCGACCATCACGTGCCGGTCGGCAGGGATGCGCTCGGCGGCTTCCGCGAAGATAGCGGCGTCGGGCTTGTGCGCCCCCGCACCGTAGGAGGTGACGACGGCCTCGAAGCGGTCGGTCAACCCGTGCGTGTCGAGCTTGCCGGTCTGCCACTCCGGGAGCCCGTTGGTGAGGACGCCCAGCCGGCAGCCCGCCGCGTCGAGCCGGTCGAGCAGGGCCGGGACGCCCTCGCTCACACGCATCCCGGCGTACTCCGCGCGCGAGAGCGTCGCCACCATCTCGTCGACGTTCGGCTCGCCGACCGGGTAGCCGTCCTCGTGGGCCTGCTCGACGACGGCCCGCATGGCCCCGCGGACGGGCGCCGGCTCCATCGACACGAACCGCTCGTAGAACGCCTCGTCGTAGGCCTCGACCAGCTCGTCCGGGGCCCGCCCGAGGTGCGTGTCCAGCACCTCCGCCACGAAGGTCCCGTACGGGCGGGTGAACTGGAGCAGGGTCCCGTCGAGGTCGAAGTGGACGGCGGTTGTCACTGGCGTACCAGTCGCTCCCGCCGGTGATGTGTGTTGTGACGACCCGGCGGGACCGAAAGCGCCAACCCGCCCGCCCGGGTGGGTGGGGTATGCTCTCGGTCGCGCTGGCGGGCAAGCCCAACGCGGGCAAGTCCACGTTCTACACGGCGGCGACGCTCGCGGACGTCGATGTCGGCAACTACCCGTTCACCACCATCGACCCGAACCGCGGGGTGACCCACGCCCGGACGCGCTGTCCCTGTCTCGACCGCGAGGAGCGGTGCGGCAACGACAACTGCCACGACGGGAAGCGCTACGTCCCGGTCGAACTGCTCGACGTGGCCGGCCTCGTTCCGGGCGCGCACGAGGGGCGCGGCCTCGGCAACCAGTTCCTCGACGCGCTCACCGGCGCGGACGTCATCCTCAACGTCGTCGACGCCTCCGGCGGGACGAACGCCGAGGGCGAACCGGTCGAGGTCGGCGAGTACGACCCCGTCGAGGACGTGGAGTTCATCCAGGAGGAGCTGGACCTGTGGCTGGCCAGCATCGTCGAGAAGAACTGGGAGGCCATCCAGCGCAAGTCCCGCTCGCCCGAGTTCGACCAGGAGGAGGCCCTGACGGAGATGCTGACCGGTGTCGGCGCCACGGAGTACGACGTGATGATGGTGCTGCGGAACATGGAGTACCCGGACGACCCGTTCTCGTGGGAGGACGAGGACCGCGAGCGCCTCGCACGCGACCTCCGTGCGCAGACGAAGCCGCTCGTGGTCGTCGCCAACAAGGCCGATATCGCGAGCGACGAGAACATCGAGCGCCTGCAGGACGCGGCCGAGCACGTGATTCCGACGACCGCCGAGGGGGAACTCGCGCTCCGCCGGGCGGTCGAGAAGGGCGCCGTCGACTACGACCCCGGCGACGCGGACTTCGACATCGTCGCCGACCTGAGCGACGCGCAGGCGCAGGGTCTGGAGCAGATCCGCGGCGTGATGGGGGAGTTCGGCGGCACGGGCGTCCAGACGGCGCTGAACTACGCCGTCTACGACCTGCTCGACCACTTCACCGCGTACCCGGTGCAGAACGAGACCCACTGGACCGACGGCCAGGGGAACACGCTGCCCGACGCGTTCCTGCTGCCGGAGGGGTCGACGCCGAAAGATCTGGCGTACGCGGTGCACTCGGACATCGGCGATGGGTATCTGCATGCCGTCGACGCCCGGGAGAACCGTCGCATCGGTGAGGACCACGAGTTGAGCGAGGGGGACGTGGTGAAGATCGTCTCCACGGCGAACTAGGGGACAGGGAGAATCGTTGACCGGGTGCGTTCGGCGGAATCGGGGCGGCTACTGAAGCCCTCACCCGCTCCGGAGGCCGCGAGTCGCTGCGCGCTTCCCATTCCGGGCCTGCGGCGGGTTCGCTGTCGCTCACCCGCCGTTCCGGGCATGTGGTGCAGTGCTTGCTTCCTCGGGGCCCCGCGGAGCGGGTTCGCCCTTCAGACTTTCCGCCAGGACCGCGGATTCGTCAGTCGGGTCCGTGGGCCTCACACCTCCCCAGCCGCCTGCGATGCTCGCTGCGCTACGCTTCTCAGCCCTCGCGCGCTTAGAGGTACGCGGCAGCCGGCGTGGTTGCTCGCGGCACGAGGCCGCTCGCGAGAGCCGGCTGCCGCTCGCCAGCGCGCGCCGGTTCGACTGACAGGGGAGCACGCACCAGCCGAGCGGCTGAATCGCCCGGCCGGTTCCGGAACCAGGAAGCGCCCGCTCGCCTCTGCCGGTGAGACGCCCGAGCCCCTTGCGGGCGAGGGGTCGAACCGCCCCGGCGAGCGGGCGGGGTGGTGTGGGGACACCCTGCTAGCCCGGAACCACCACGTGCGAACGCTCGGCCGGCCACTGGAATCCTGGCGGAATCGAAGGGCGAGCGCGCTCAGCGTTCCCCCGACGACGCAAGCACCGCAGCGACTGTAGGGAGCGAGGAGTGCAGCGAGTCGCGGGGACCTAAGCGCGCGAGGGCTTCGTAGGAGTTTCCCTCACCTCCAGGCTGGGCATCGGAGAGAGTGTACTATATACCAGTAAAACCACATATATTTGATAAAATTAAGGTATACTAGAACAATAGTTAGAATATCCGTATTTTGATGGCAGTTTCGGAGATTCAATTCCCCTCTCGCTCCAGTTCGCGCAGGTAGCGGTCACCCAGCACCACCTCCGTCCCGGCCAGTCCGACCGAGCAGAACACCGTGAGGGCCTCGGGGTCGCGCTCGACGCCCTCCACCACGAGAGGGCCGAGTTCCACCACGCGTTCGTCCCAGTCATCGACGACGAATCCGCCCTCGTCCTCGTACGCGGCGACCTGGTCCAGCGAGTCCGTCGCCACGACGTCCGTGCGGTCGAACACTTCACGGGGAAGCTCGTGCCCGTCGGCCCACTTCGGCCCGAGCGTGTGGACGTGCGTCCCGGCGTCGAGCCAGTCAGCCTCCAGCACCGGCTCCTCGCTGTCGGTCGCGACGTAGACCACGTCGGCCCCGCGGACGACGGGTTCGGGGTCGTCGTGGGCCGTCACGGCCTCGGCCGGGAGGTCAAGCTTCTCGGGCATCCGCTCGGCGAACGTCTCGCGGTGGTCCGACGTCGGCGAGAACACCCGCACGGTGTCGATGTCCCGGACGGCACAGACCGCTCGAGCCCCCTGGCGCGCCTGCGGGCCCGTTCCCAGGACCGCGAGCGTTCGGGCGTCCTCGCGGGCGAGCGCCCCCGCGGCGACGCCGTTGAGTCCCGCCGTCCGCAGCAGGCCGACCCGGTTCCCGACGATGCAGCCGTCGAAGTAGCCGGCCTCGGCGTTCCAGACGGCGACGAGCCCCTGGTGGCCCGGGCCCCGTCCGAGCGTCTCGTACGCCCGGAAGCCCATCGTCCCGACGCCCATCGCCGCGCCCGCCGTCAGGACGAGTGAGCCGTCCGGCACGTCCAGCGACCACCGCGGCGGCGCGTACAGCGAGCCGTGGGCCTGCTCGCGACAGGCCATCCGCATCGTCTTCACGACCTCGCGCATCGAGAGGGTGTCCCGGATGGCGTCGTCGGTGACGATGCGGGCCATCACTCGCCCCCCTGCGGCGAGAGCCGCCGCAGTTCGACCTCGCGCTCGCGCGTCGGGACCATCGCCTCGACCTCGAGTTCGAACGCCGCCCCCTCGACGAGCAGGTCGGCCACGCCGACCATCGTCGTCCCCGGCAGGGCGGGCGCCTCGAAAAACTCCCGCTCGACGCCCTCGATGGCCGCCTTCGTCTCCTCGGTCGCGTGTGCCTCGCGAAGGAAGAACCGGAGGTAGGTCACGTCCGCCATCCCGCCGTCGCACTCGCGCTCCAGGAGCGTCTCGACGTACGCCAGCAGGTGCCGGGTCTGCTCGGCCGGCGTCCCCTCGGGCCAGGTCATCCCCGAGAGGCGGACGCGGTCGTGGTCCGGGTGGTGCGTGACGACGCCGTTGGCCACGGTCGGCTCGTCGGCGTCGCCCCGCACGATGGTGGTTCTGCGCATGCACGGGGGTGTGCGGGCGAGCGGGAAAGGATGTCGGGACGGTGGGAGATCGAACGCGTCCTTCGGGCGGAACGGCCGGCAGCGTACGAACCATCTAGCGGCACGCCTAAACCCCGGCACCACGACAGGCAGGCCATATGGATTTCGCGGACGCCAGCCAGCGCGCGACCGAGGTCGTCGAGTCGGTCTCGGACGTGGTGGTCACGCGCCGGTCGTTCGTGGAGACGGTGGTGACGGGCGTCGTCGCCGGTGGGCACGTGCTACTGGAGGACGTCCCGGGGACGGGGAAGACGCTGACCGCGCGGGCGCTGGCGACGGCGCTCGGACTGGAGTTCTCGCGGGTCCAGTTCACGCCGGACCTCCTGCCCGCGGACGTGACCGGTTCGTACGTGTTCAACGAGCGCGACCGCGAGTTCGAGTTCAATCCCGGCCCCGTCTTCGGCAACGTCGTGCTCGCCGACGAGATCAACCGCGCGCCACCGAAGACCCAGGCCGCACTGCTCGAAGCGATGGAGGAGGGGCAGGTCACCGTCGACGGCGAGACCCACCACCTTCCGGATCCGTTCTTCGTCATCGCGACGATGAATCCCATCGAACAGGAGGGG
This sequence comes from Haloglomus halophilum, assembly GCF_024298885.1. Lineage (GTDB taxonomy): Archaea > Halobacteriota > Halobacteria > Halobacteriales > Haloarculaceae > Haloglomus > Haloglomus halophilum. The sequence continues at coordinate 2,521,830 of NZ_CP101166.1, read as the reverse complement.
ACCTTCCCGCTGCCGGAGGCCCAGATCGACCGCTTCCACCTCAAGTCGAGTATCGGCTACCCCGAGCCCGACCGCGAGGTGGAGATCCTCGACCGCCGGGCCGAGCGCGACGACGATACGCCGACGGCGTGGCAGGTCCTCACGCCGGACGACGTCCGCGAGTTGCAGGCCGTCCCCGAGCGGGTCACCGTCGACCCCGACCTCCGGACGTACATGACACGCCTCGCACAGGGGACCCGCCAGCACCCGCAGGTCGACGTTGGGGTCTCCCCGCGCGGCACGCAGCGCCTGTTCGAGCTGTCGCGCGCCCACGCCGTGGTCCAGGGGCGAGATTACACCACTCCCGACGACGTGCACGAGGTGGCCCAGCCGACGCTGGCACACCGGCTCGTGCTGACCGCCGACGCCCGCGTCAACGACGTCTCGCAGGCCAGCATCGTCGGCGAGGTGCTGGAGGAGGTACCCGTGCCGACGGTGCAGCGGTAGCTGCGGCCGGTTGGGGCGGGCGACTCAGAAGGTGATGACCTCGTAGTCGTCCCGGACGAGCGAGAGCACGCTCGTGTAGTCGTCCCGGGTCCGCAGGACGGTGACCCCCTCCGCGTCCAGCGCCTCGTCCACCCCGAGTGTCTTCGCGCAGTCCTCGCAGGCCGCGATGTCCGCGACCTCCCGGTACAGGTCGTGGAACTCGTGGTCCGGCTCCTCGAGCCGCGGGATCCATTTCGTCCCGGCGCCGTCGAACACCAGCCGCACGTTGTCGGTCACGCTCTGCGAGAGCGAGACGGCGGCGTCGAGCCCGTTGTACATCCGCGCGTAGTCCGCCTCGGTCTCGATGCCCGCCAGGATGATGATGGCCACGTCCGCCATACTGCGGTCCCGTCCTGTACCGTGTTAACGATTCCGCCGGAGGGTAGCTATCCGACCGCGATGAGCGCGACCCCGACCACGGCGAGCACCGCGGCCAGCAGCCGCCGGCCGAACCCCTTCTCACGGAGCAGGAGGCCACCCAGCACCACGGCGACGACGGCCTGCGTGTTCACGACCGGCGAGACGACGCTGGCCGGAGCCGCGTCGAAGGCGAGCACGGTCAGGTGGACGGCGACGGCGAAGAGGGCCGCGAGCGCGACCAGCTCCGGGAGCGATTCGCGGAGGGCATCGACGCGGGCGCGGGGGACCGCGAGCGGGAGCGAGACCGCCGTGACACCGACGAAGGTGGCGAGGGCGACGGCCTGCGGCACGAGGTCGGTCGTCGAGAGCGCCGCGCGGGTCCCCACGTCCGCGACTGCGAACAGCACCGCACCCGCGAGTGCGAGGCGTGCAGGCGTGTACGCGGCCGCCCGCCGGAAGGGAGCGAGGAGGCCGCCACCCTCGTAGTTGGCGACGTAGATGGCGGCAGTCGCGACCAGCACGCCGCCGAGCTGGAGCGGGGCGAGACGCTCGCTCAGCAGGAGGAGTTCGAGCGGGAGGACGAACGCCGGGACGAGCTTGTTCAGCGGCGCGACGTAGGAGACCTCGCCCAGTTTGAACGCGCGGACCGAGACGAGCGTGGCCGCGCCGGCCGCGAGCCCGACACCCGTGATGAGCAGGCCGTCACGGAGCCCGAAGCCGAGCGGGACCAGCGGCTCACCCGTGGGCCACGTGGCCGCGGCGATGAGCGCGTACCAGCCCAGCGCGACGAGTTCGTTCGCGGCGACGTAGACCGTCGCCGGGAGGTGGGCGAAGGCAAGCTTGTAACCGAAGAGGTAGGCGCCGAACGCGAGTGCGGCCGCGACGGCGAGCGCGACGCCCGCGGGGAGCGACCCGAACACGCCTCAGGGTCGCGGCGGCCGACGGGTAGCCCCTCCGGTTCGGTGCCGGTCGGTAGCGGCGCCACCCGGTTCCCAGCGCCGGGAGTTCGCTATCGAACCGCACTCACCGCGGACGGGTCCGGCGTCGCAGGCCGACTCGTCGCCGGCCGACCGCCGATACGGCCCGCCCCATGGCGACCACGCGACGGCCGACCAGCGAGCCGGTGGCCATGGCGAAGACAACCATCAGATAGGTGGCCGGGACGAGCACCGCGAGCGAGAGACAGGTGAACCCGATAGCGGCATAGCCGGAATGTACCGGCCCCGTGGCGACAGGTCCGGCCCGTGCGATGTCGGCGATACTCTCCAGACCGATACCCACGAGCAGCAGGCCGAGGGCGAACAGACGCCACGTCAGTCCGCGAACGGTGCCCCACGACGGAAGCACGGAGACGATCACTCGGCGTACACCGCCGCCGGCAGCGAGCAGCAGGCGTCCGACCATGTGCCACGAGATAACAACCCACACTACTTCAATCGTGGGACGAATCCGCAAGACGCACGGCAGACGGCGACTGCGGTGACGAGCGTACTCTCACCGCGGGCGGCTCTGTCGGTCGCGCCCGCGCCCCCCATGGCCCCGACGGGTTCGACCGGTGCTTCCGGGCCGGCGGCGGCCGGGCACCAGCGCCCGGCCGAGCGCGACCACCCGGCGACCGAGCAGCGACCCCGTGGCCGTCCCGAACGCGACCATCCAGTAGGCCACGGGGAGCGCGACCGCGAGCACGAGACAGACGAAGCCGATGGCCGCGGCGCCGGGATAGAACGGCCCCACGGCTTCGGGGCCGGCGCTGGGGATATCGGCGATACTCTCGAGTCCGAGCGCCACCGCCAGTCCCCCGACCGCGAGCAGTCGGCCGGTCCACCGTCGCACCGATACCCACCTCGGGAGGAGCCACACGACGGCCGACCGGAGCGCCCCACCCACCGACAACAGGAACCATCCGAGCATGTACATGGGGATACCACGGGACGGGGTTTGAACGGTCGCTCTACCCGTATTCTGGTATTTGAACGGTCGGGTCACTCCGCTCCTGTACTTCAATGCACGGCGCGTATCGAACCGTGAGTCGGTGGGCGACTCGACGCTTAGAGTCGGAGGTATCCCTCCGGGTCGTGGCCGCGTTCGGCAGCGACCGACCGGATGCATCGCCACGCCGGCAGCCAGCGGCGCCGGAGCATCGTCCCGACGCCGACACAGAGCACGGCGGCCCAGTACGCGGCGGGGACGGCAGCCGCGAGCGCGAGGCAGGTGTAGCCGACGGCCAGCAATCCGGACCGGACGGCAGGCCCCGCCCCTCGGGACGCCAGTCGGGCGAGCGCCGGCAGTCCGATGACCAGACACGCGACGCCCACGTAGAGCAGTCGCGCCGTCCACCGCGAGACAGCCCGCTCCGATGGGAGCAGATGCCACACCGCCGCCCGGGCGGCACGCACGTCGGTGCCGCCGCTGTCCGACTCCCGCACGATGCCGGTGGGCCGCATCTCTCGGGCCATACCTCGACTCGGAGAGGGAACAACCTGTAGATATCCACTAGATACCATTGTGTGCTTTTCAGTGGAGTCTGGAAACTTCCTATCCCATTCAGATGCATAGGATGCCGAGCGTCTCCGCAGACCGGATGGTCAGCGACTTGTCGTTCGCGCCCGTGTCTCCGGTCGATGGAGCCGTCCCTGCCCCTCGCGCTCGTGTGGGACGTCCTCGCCACGGTCCTGCCACGGGTCGCGAAGATCGGCCTCTTCATCGGCATCGGCGTCGCGCTGGCCGACCTGCTGGTCTCGTTCGGCCTGCTGGAGAAGGTGACGGGGCTCTCGCGCCGGCTCACCGGTCCCGCCAATCTCCCCGACGAGGCCGGCACCGCCATCGTCACCACCGCCGCCTCCACGACCGCGGGGTACGGGATGCTCGCCGAGTACCGCGACGAGGGGCGCATGGACGACCGCGCGACGCTCGTCGCCGTCACCATCAACACGTTCTTCGGCTTCGTCCAGCACATCCCGACGTTCTACGCGCCCGTCCTCATCCCCATCCTCGGCCTCCGCGTGGGGCTCGCGTACGTCACCGCGCGGGCGCTCGTGGCGCTGGCCATCACGCTCACCGGCGTCGTCGCGGGGGCGCTACTGCTGGACCCGCCTGCGGCCGGGGATGCCGTCGTCGACGGCGCCGAACCGGAGGCCGTCGAGGCGGACGGCGGCGACCCCGCGGCCGCGTCGGAGTCCCCGGAGACGACCCGCGACCGGCTGCTCGGCGCGGCGTGGACGGGGGCCGAGAAGGTCCGCGATATCCTGCCCCGGCTGGCGCTGGTCTACGCGCTGGTCGTCCTCCTCACGCGGTTCTACGACCCCGCGAACCTCACGTCGCTGGCCGGCCCGCTCTCGGACGCGACGGGGCTCCCGGGCGCGGCGGTCCCCGTCATCGCCGTCTACGCCATCGACACGACCAACGGTGCGCTCGTGCTCGCGCCACTGGTCAGGGACGGCACCTTCGGGGTGCGGGCGGCGGTGGCGACGATGCTCATCGGCGGCATCGTCTCGTTCGCCGTCTCCACGTTCAAGCGCTCCATCCCGTTCCAGTACGGTATCTGGGGCGCCGAGTTCGGCACCAAGGTGGTCGTCGTGAACACGGCGCTGAAGGTGGTCTGGATCGCACTGGCGGTCGCGATGGTGCTGTACGCACCGCTGCCTGGCCTGTAGTCGAACTACCCAGTCCCGTCACCTCTATCGCGTGCTCGATGCATAGCACCGACGAGAACCGCCGGTCCCCCGGGACAGCGGACGAGCCATCGGGTCTGCGATGCTGTCTCGCGACGAGCCCGTCGTTCGACGACAGCCCCGTACCTATCGGTGGTGTGCTGGCGGATGGTCGAGAAGCCAGGAGGCTGCCGACGAACGAGCCATTCCAGGCCCGGAACACACGCGCCGCTGGCGGACGGGTGGAAGAACGGAGAAGTTCGTGGGTGTTACTGCGGGCTGCGGTAGCGCCGGTCGACCTTCTCGACGTGGCCGAAGTACGAGAGCACGTCCAGCATGTCGCCGACCTGCTCGCTGGAGTAGCGGTTGTGGAGGCCGGCGTACTCGGCGATCTTCGACTGCTGGTTACCACGCCCGTTCGTGCGCTGGGTGGCGTCCTCGACGGCCTCGATGAGCTTCGCGAAGTCGTCGGTCATCTCCTCGAACCGGGGGTCCGTCGGGCCGATGACACCCTCATCTTTCAGTGCGTCGCCGATCTCGTCCATGGACTCGCCTTCGACTGTGAACGTTGCCATACCCGGACCCACACGGCGCGATTACATAACTATTTCGCTGTTTGATTCGATACCAGCATTGTTCGAGGGCTACGACAGCAGTTTGGTCAGAATAAGCAGCCAGCAGGGGGCGCCCGAGCGCCCTCACCCGGCACCTGTAACAGGAACTTTCATTATGGTTCGCCCGCTGGGTGGCAGTAGATGCTGACCATTCCCGATAGATCCGGTTCGTCCGTCTATCGACCTTCGCTCCGCGGCACCGCCCGCGGCACCTCTCATGGCGTCGTACACGTACGGGTACGCTGACCCTTCTCCATCCGACCGTACCGACGACGACCACCCTGCGACCCGCGGCCTGCACCCAACACGACAGATGAGCACCGAACCCTCACCCGCCACACGCGACGCGACACCGAACGCCCCGACCGACGACCAGCCCCGCGCCGGCGCCCCGAGCGCGACCCGGACCGAATCCTGGACCACCGCCGAGACCGACGACCCCTTCGCGACCGCGCGGGCGCCGCGGACCTTCGACCCCTTCTGCACCCGCCGGCTCCGCAACACCTGCGACGGGGAGAACGCCGCACAGCTCGACGAGAACTGACCACGCCACCCGTTCCACGCTCGTTCAGCCCGCCAGCTGCCGCTGAAGGTCGACCAGCCGCTGGAAGGAGAGGAGCCCCAGCCCGCCGAGGAAGGAGACGAGACCGACGCCGTTCAGGAGGAAGAACCACCCGAAGGCATCCTCGGCCGGCACGTTCCCGGCACAGTAGTCGACGGTCATGCCGTCGGTGAGCGTGATGGCCGCCGGATCCACGGTCGCCGGCGGACAGCCCGCTACCGGCGCGTTCGCCGAGGCGGCGACGATGACCGCGAGTCCTGCGGCCGCGAGACAGAGCCCGACCACGTGTCTGAACCCCATATCACTCCCCCACGCCAACGTTCGAGGGTGTGTGCATAGTTCCTGCGGCCGATTCCGTCGAATATTCGCCGACAGCAGCGGCCCGGCCCGGCAGCGTGTCGCTCCGGGAGCGACACAGGCGACCGGATGACTGGGCGACCGAGCACCTGGACGACCGGGGAACCAGGCGACCGGACGGCTAAGTCGCTCGCGCCCGTAGCGCCGGCGTGTCGCTCGCCGACCGGCTCGGGCGCCTGACGCCCCCCTCGACGCTGGTGGACTGGTCGCTGTTCGCCGCCGTCGTCGTCCTCGTGGCGACGGGGCTGACGACGGCGTTCGCCGGCAGCCTCGGCGACGCGTGGCTGTTCGTCGTCCACGGCGTCGCGGGGCTGTCCTTGGTCGCGCTGGTCGGGGTGAAGCTGTACCGGGTCCGTGGCCGCGTCCGGGCCGGCGTCGGCGCGCGCTCGGGCACCGTCGGCCTGTCGCTCCTGCTCGCGGCCCTCGTCGTAGGCGCACTCGGGACGGGCCTCTGGTTCGTCCTCGGCGGCCCGCTCTTCCTCGGCCCGCTAGCGCTGCTCGTCATCCACGTCCTGCTCGGGCTGGCGGTCGTCCCCGTCCTGTGGCTCCACCTCCGCGACCGCCTGCACTCGCCGGCCGACGCCCTCGCGGGCGGCGACCGCCGGGACGCGCTCCGGTACGCCGGCCTCGTCGGCGTCGGCGCGGTCGCGTGGCGCGCACAGAAGACCGTCAACCGCGCGCTCGGGACCGACAGCGCGGACCGCCGGTTCACCGGCTCGCGCGAGCGTGGCTCCGGCGACGGCAACCGCTTCCCCGTCACGATGTGGGTCGCCGACGACCCCTCCACCGTCGACACGGGGGCGTGGTCGCTCTCGGTCGATGGCGCGGTCGCCGAGCCGTTCGCGCTCGACTACGACGCGCTGCCGACCGGCGCCCAGCGCACCGCGGTCATCGACTGCACGAGCGGCTGGTACTCCGAGCACGCGTGGCAGGGTCTTCGCGTCGGCGACCTGCTCGACCGGGCGGGCATCGCCGACGACGCACGCTGGGTGCAGTTCCGCTCGGTGACGGGCTATCGCTGGTCGCTCCCGCTGGACGAGGCCCGCGGCGCGCTCCTCGCGACGGCGGTCGACGGGGAGACACTCTCGCACGGCCACGGCTTCCCCCTCCGACTGGTCGCCCCCCAGCGTCGCGGCTTCCAGTGGGTGAAATGGGTAGAATCGGTCCGCGTGACCCGCCGGCGCGAGCTCGGCGAGTGGGTCGCCATCTTCGCCAGCGGGCTGTCGGAGTAGTCAGTCCGCGCTCGCGCCCGAGGCCGCGTCGGCACGGTCGGCCTCGAGTTTGCGTTCGGCCGCGTGGCGGCGACGTTCCGTCTCGGGGTCGAGTGCGGCGCGTGCGGCCGCCGAGAGCTTGTTCTCGACCGAGCGCCCGTTGCGCTCCCGGACGACGATATCGTCGTCCTCGAGCTTCTGGAGGTGATGCGTCACGGTGGAGGGCGAGCGGTCGACCGCCTCGGCCAGGCCGCTGACCGACGCCGGCTCCAGACGGACGAGCGCGTCGAGGATGTCCGCGGTACACTCGTCGGCCATGGCCGCCGCCAGTTCGAGGTCGTCCGTGCCGGCGGGGTAGAACCGCTCGCAGTTGCGGACTCGCCCGGTCGCGACCAGCCCCTCGCGCTCGAGCACCTTGACGTGGTGGCGCGCGGTCGAGAGGTTCACGTCCGCCCGGTCGCTGACCGCCGTGATGGGCTCGCCGGGCTGGTCGCTGATGGCCTCGTAGACGTGCCGCCGCGCGTCGAGCTCCAGCGGGTCCGAGTCGTCGTACCGGGAGTACCGGAACAGCGATAGCATCCGGGCGAGCCGCGAGAGCGGCCCATCGCCGGCCGCGAGTGCTGACGTGCTCGCCCGCGCGGCCGTGGTCCCGGCGCCGGTGCCGCCCGTCATCGATGCCTGCCGGACCGCAACCCCGGCCCCACCGACCAGCAGCGCGCCGAGACCGAGGCCGGTCGCCTCCTCCTCGGAGACGGGCAGATGCTCCCAGCCACCGAAGGCGGTCGGACTCCCCGACCCCGCCGCGAGCGAGCGCTCGCCGTCCGGGGGGGTAGCGGGCGCGCCGTCGGCCCCGTCACTGCTGCCGTCCTCGGCGGCGGCACCACCGAGATCACCGGACCCGTCGTCGAGCCGAGCCACCCGCTCGCTCGACGAGAGCCCGCTGTCCGCACCGGTCGAGAGGGCCTCTCCGGTCGTGGCATCGGTCAGTCCCCCGGTCGTCCCCTCGGTCGACACCAGCGTACCGTCGCCGGTCAGCTCGGCGACCGCGCCGGTCGTCCCCGCGGAGAGGTCACTCGTCAGGGTCTCCGTCGTCTCGGCCAGCGAGGTCACCCGGTCGGTCGTGAGGTCGGTGACCTCGCCCGTCGCGTCGGTCAGGGACCCGGTCGCACCCTCCAGGTCACCGTCGGTGGTCGACGACACCACGTTCGTCGTGTCGTCGGCCGTCGCGTTCACCGTCGAGGCGGTCACGCCGACCGTCTCCGTCACCTCCCCGGTCGTCGTGTCCGTGGCATCGGTGACCCCGTCGGTCGCGACCGTGACCGCATCCGTGGTGTCGTCGGTGGCCCCGCCGGTGGCGGTGTCGAGGGTCTCACCGGTGGATTCGACCGTGCCGTCGACGGCACTGGTCGTCGAATCGGTCGTCTCGTCCACCACGTCCGTCGTCGAGTCGACCGTCGTCTCTACGGTCGAGGCTGTTCCGTCGACCGTGCCGTCGACGGTGTCCGTCGTCGAGTCGAGGGTCTCGTTGAGAAGACCACCGCCGTCGTCTCCCAGCGGCGTGGCCGTGGCGTCGCTCGCCGCCGCGAGCGGAACGCCCGCGACGGCCCCGAAGAGGAGCCACGCGGTGACCACGACGGCGAAGAGCCGGCTGCGGCCGGACTCGTCGCTGGGGGACATGCTCGTCCATACCGGGGGGCTCATCGGACTTAAATTGCCGGGTCAATCGGGCGAGCGTACTCCGCACGTCCAGCCACCATCCGGAGAAATGAACCGCCTCAGTCCATCTACCATTTGTTTGGATGGTTTCGCCACAACCCCCTTTTGTACCCGGACTGTTCGTTCGGTCAAGTGGAGCCGTTCCACGACCAGACAATGACCGGACAGACCGCAAGCGGCGGAGACTCGCACCGACCGGCCGAACAGGGCACTCGAGCGGAGATCATGGACGCCACCTACACGGCGCTGGGGAAGCACGGGTACGCGGACCTGACCATCCAGACCATCGCCGACGAGTTCTCGAAGTCCAAGTCGTTGCTGTACTACCACTACGACGCGAAGGACGACCTGCTCGTCGACTTCCTCGACTGGCTCGTCGAGGAGTTCGCCTCCGAGGTCGGCGCCGACCCGGCCGGCAACCCGGAGGACCGCGTGCGCGACCTCTTCGGGATGCTCGTCCCCGAGGACGACGGCTCCGAGGGCATCCGGCTGTCGCTCCTCGAGCTGCGGATGCGCGCGCCGCGCGACGACCGGTTCGCAGAGCGGTTCGAGGCGCTCGACGAGCGCGTGCGGGAGGAGTTCGCGGCCGCCATCCGCGAGGGGATCGCCCGTGACCGGTTCCGCGACGTGGATGCCGAGTTCGTGGCCGACAACCTCTACTCGCTGGCGACGGGGGCGACCGTCCGCCAGCTGACCACCGACTACGACGGCGAGAGCGCCCAGCGTGGCCTGGATGACATCATCGACCGACTCCGTGCCTGAGTCAGTCGCCGCCGCGGAGGGCGACGAGCGCCGTCGCCGCCGCACCCAGTAGCAGCGCAACCGCCGCTCCCTCGCCCGGCCCGGCGACCGAGGCGGCGCCGACGACGGACCCGAGCCCGACGCCGGCCGCGATGGCGACACCGGCGACCGCCAGGCTCGTCGTCGCGTGCCCGCGCTCGACGGCCGACTGCCGGCCGGCACGCGCGGCGGTATCCGCCGTACTGTCCGTTCCTTCCCGGCCGACGAGCCCGTCCAGCGACAGCCCGAACTCCGCGAAATCCCACACCAGCACCGCCAGTGCCACCGCGGCGACCGTCCGTGCCGGGTCCCGGGTCAGGACCGCCGACCCCAGCGCGCCGGCCGCCAGGAGGCCCGCAGCCACCGCGCCGAGCCCCCGCTCCCCCCGGAGCAGGCCCACGCGTTCGGCCCCAGCCAGCGCCGCGAGGAGGACGAACGCGGGCGTGATGGCCAGCAACACCACCAGCGGCGTCACCACGCCACGGACGGCACCGGCCGACCCGGCGGCGTCGGTGAGGAACCCGGCCGCACGCACGAACCCGGGAACGACCCCGACGAGCGCACGCGTGGCCGCGCCGACCGCCGACGGGGCGAGGAGCGCCCCGAGCAGGACCCCCCCGGAGCCGACGGCGACCGCCAGCCATCCCGTCGGCCGGCGGAGCGCAGGCACCCCGACCGCGCCGAGCAGGACCGTCCCGGCGTAGCCCGCGGCCGCGACCGCGGCGAGGCCGCCCAGTGTCGCGTGTGTTGCCCCGTCGCGGGCCGCACTCGCCAGCCCCGGTCCCAGTGCGGGGGCGACGAGCGCCGCCGCGAACAGGGTGACCGTTCCACGGAGGAGCCACGGCCGGGTGGCGGCGACACGACCGGCCGGGCTCACGAGCCCGTCGGTGACGGCCCGCCGGGCCCACAGCCATGACAGCCCGAGGACGACGCCGGCCTCGGCGAGCGGCGCCGCCGGCCGGAGAACTCCGGGTGCCAGCGCCTCCAGCGTGCTGGTGAGCGAGGCCGCAGCGATGGGATTTCCGCGAACGGTGGCCGCCACGGCCAGGCCGAACCCGGCCAGCGCGAGACAGCCGGGCAGCCCGACCCCGGCCGCCAGCCGGGCCGGTGGCACTCCGAGCAGGACCGGGACGAGGACGAGCACCCCACCGGCCGCGAGCGCCGCCGAGAGCCCCACGACCGGCGGTGACCCGGCGGCGGTGACCGCGACGCCGCCGGCCAGCAGGAGGCCGCCGGTCCCCGCGAGGAAGGCCCCTGCCGCCAGCGCTGGCGGGCGCGACCGACCGAGCAGGAGCGCCGCGGCGCCCATCGTGACCGCCCCCTCGGCGACGACCGCGACGGACCCGATGGTCGCGACGCCAGCGAGCACGACTCCGGCCGCCAGTATCGCCGCAACGGCCGCGAGGGCACCACTCGTCGGCGTGGGACGCCGCCGGGTCGAGTCCCCCCCGGCCGTACCGGCCCCATCCGACCCGCGGGCGCCGGCGTCGGCCCGGTCGTCCGGTCGGTCGGTGGTCCTTCGTGCCACGGTCACCACTCCTGCAGCGTGCGAGCGAGCGCCTCGCGCAACGGTTCGTCCGTCCAGTCCACGACGCCGACCCCCTCCCCCCGGAGTTCGGCCGCACGGTCGGCCCGCTCGACCCCCGACAGCCGTGCGGCCGGCGTCGGCCCGTCGAGGGCCGGTGACAGCACCCTGACATCGTGTTCGTCGGCCCGGAGCGTCCGGACGAGCGACGCCGCCTCGTCGTCGAGGAGCGGCGAGCAGAACAGCACCCGCGCGCCCGACGGCAGCGCGGCCCGCAGCGCCGTGACCGGGTCGGCCGCGTCGCCCCCATTCGTACCCGGCGTGTGGCCGGCCTCGCCGCCGAAGACGGCATCGAGGTCGGGGTCGTACGCACCCGGCTCCGTGTCGTCGGGCGGGCGCTCGCCATCCGAGGCCCCCGAGGCTCCGGGTCCATCGTCCGCCGGTTCGAAGGCGTCGCCGAACGGGTCGCCGCCGTCGGAGCGGACGGTCGAGCGCCCGCCGTGCCCGCCACCGTCGGCCGCGTCGGCGCCCGTCGACGGTCCGCCCGGCCCGTCCCGTCCGTTCTCTCCGGGGGAGTCCCCGTCGCGCCGTGCCGGGTCGCCGGCCGCCCCGAGCGCGACGGGCACCTCGGCCGGGGCACGGGTCGCGCCGGGGCCGTAGGCATCGAACGCGCGCCGCCCCAGCGTCCGGTGGTCGACGCCCCTCCCCGGTCCGAGAGCGGCCGGCGCGTCCGGGATGAACCCGAGCGCCACCGTCGCGTCCCGCTCCAGCAGCGCCTCGAACGCCCCCTCCGCGGCGAACAGGGTGTACTCGATGGCGGTCGGCGCCGCGTCGTCCGCCCGCTGGAAGGTCGGCGCCGTGGCGTCGACCACGATGGCGACGGTCGCGGAGCGGTGCTCCCGGAACTCGACGGTCGCCAGCTCGCCCGTCCGGGCGAAGCGCCGCCAGTCGACCCGCGAGAGCGGGTCCGAGCGCTGGTACTCGCGGACGGCGTGGAACTCGACGCCGCCGCCCTTCGAGTCGGCAGCACCGTCGGCGCTGCTCACGTTCGGCGCGGCCGTCGCGTCGCCCGTGCCCGTCGCCCGGCAGCGGAGCCGGGACTCGGCCGGGAGAGCGGCGGTTTCGGCGTTCGCGCCCGCGCCGACGGCCGCCGCCCGGACCGGCCCGAACTCGTGGTCGCCGCGACGCGCGCGGACGGTGTACGTGAACGAGGCTTCCTCGCCAGGGCGGAGCGTCGTGACGGACGCGGCCACCCCCTCGACGACGCCGAGCGCCGCCGGGACGGCGTCCGCGAGCCGGCAGTCACGGAGCGCCGGCCCCTGGTTTCGGACGGTGACGGTCACCCCGACGCGCTCGCCGACCGCGGGACGTGCGGGGTCGAACGAGCGCCGGGCCTCCAGCTCGGGCGTCGGCGTGGTCGAGAGCCGGCCGTACGCGACGAACGCCAGCGGGACCGCGGCCGCCACCAGCACCGCACGGTTCTGTGTCACCACACCCAGCCCGAGCGCGAGGACCGCGATGCCCGCCGCGACCGCCCAGCGGCCGCCGGACACCGGCGAGGAGGGGTCGGCCGCCGCAGACTCGTCATCGGGGGCCGCGCCACGGTCGCTCACGCTCGCTCACCTCCGGCCGGACCGCTCGTCGCGTCCACGCCGTGCCGGGCACTGCCCGCACCCCCGGCGCCCACCGGGTTCGAGGGCGCCTCGGCGACCGTCGCCAGCGCGTCGACCGTCAGGCGAGCACGCTGGACGAACCGCGGCTCGGCGGCGAGTGCCTCGTCGACTCGGCGGCGGAGCGGCACCTGCACGTCGGCTCCGCAGAACGCTGCGACCGCCGGGTCGCGGGTCCACTCGCCGCGGCGGAAGTGGCTCCGGGCCGCCCCCTCGTCGAGCCCCTCGGCCCGTGAGAGGACCGTCACACCCGCATGCTCGACGGCCGCCCGGACGGTCGCCCGGTCGTCGGGGGCGACACCGGGCCCCTCGCGGGCCACCCGGTCGAGCGCCGCCGCCACGTCGGCACCCAGCAGCGGATAGTCGTCACCGGGCGTCCGTGTGGCCCGGAACGACGCGGCCGGGTCGACGGCCGCCGTGCCGAGTCGACCCCGGACGAGAGCCGCCGCGCCGACGGCCGTGCCGAGCGCGAGGACGCCGGCCGCGACGGGCGTGGCGGCACGGCCGACCGACGCGAGGGTCGCGCCGAGCCCCGGCGGGAGAACCGCTCCCGAACGGGCGAGCAGGCCCAGGGCCGCCAGCGCCAGCGCCACCGCCGCCAGCGCGCGCCGGCTCATCTGTCGTCACCCCGGTTCGTACCGGCGCCGTCGCGTCCGCCAGGAGCGTCGTCAGGTCCGCCGGAGACGGCCTCGCGGGAGCCGGCGTCCACCTCGCGGCCGGCGCGTTCGACCTCGCGGAACGCCTCGCGGGCCGTCTCCTCGGTCGCGGCCGGGTCGCGGCCGCCGTAGCGGACCGCCTCGAACGTCTCGCGCAACCGCGCGACCGACTCGGCGGGGAGCCCACGCCGCGCTGCCTCGTCGGCAACCTCGCCGGGCGCGCGGTCGGTCATGTCGAACGCGTCGGCGAAGCGGGCCCACGTCCGGTAGACCGCGTTCTCGTCGGCATCGGGCGCCGGAACGTCGGGCGGCGCCGACTCGTCCTCGTCGAAGTCCGGGACATCGATGTCCGGGCCGCCGAGGCGGCGCGCGACGGCCCGGAGCACGAACAGCCCCGCCAGCAACACCCCCAGCCGGAGCAGGCGCAACAGCTCGCGGGGGCGCGTCAGGAGCGAGCGGTCGACGGCGAGGTCGAGGTCGGCTGCCGCGAGGCCCCGCGAGGCGACGAGGGCGAGCCCCGCACCCAGCAGCGCCAGGCCGGCGAACCACCACGGCCACAGCGTCACCCGGTGGGCGCCGGTCGCCGCGCCGCGGCGGGCGCCGACGCTCGTCCCGAGCGAAACCGGGAGGTCGACCCTGATGGTGCCGTCCGCGGCCGTGCGGCCGACCGGCTCACCGCCGACGAAGACGGTCGCGTTCGCCACCGGCTCCTGGGCCAGCGTGACGTGCGTCTCGACGCTCCCACCCGGGTAGACGAGGCCGCGCGGCCGGACCCGGAGCCGGGTCGAGAGGTCCCGTGAGGCGTTCACGGCCACCCGGTCGCGCCGGACGGTCACGTTCAGGCGCTCGGCGTACGGCACCGGGACCGTCGCCCGCCCGCGATCGTCGGTCACGGCGACGCGGCGGCCGTTCACCCGGACCGTCGCCGTCGAAAGTGGCACGTCCGCCACTGACCCGCGGAGACTGACGTTCCCGCCCGGCCGCGGGTCGTCGGCGAACGCGAGGGCCCGCTCGTCGGTCCGGACCGCAAGCATCGCGGCCCCCGTCGCCGCGTCCCGGCGGACGGTGACGTTCGCCCGGGGCCGGAACGGTGCCGGGAACGTGGCCCGGCCGGTGGCGTCGGTCGTGTAGGTCTCCCCGGCGACCGAAACCGTCGCGTCCGCGACCGGTACGCCCTCGATGGCGGCCGTGACGGTCACCTCGCGGTCGGGCGCCGCGGCGGTCCGCGGGGCGAGCGCCACGTCGATGGAGGTGTTCAGCGGGAACGTGGTGTTCTCCGGGCGGGCGGCCGGCCGTGTGCCGACGCGGGATACCGCGCCCAACGCCCGGACGCTCGTCACCCGGCGGGGGGCGACACGGAGTGCTGACGCGTCGGGCGCCGCCGTCGCGGCAGGCGCCGAGGTCGCGGTGGCCGTCCGGACGCCGCCGGTTCCGGGCGCGAACCGTTCGGCGCCCTCGACGACGGTGACGGTGAACAGGACCTCGTTCGAGAGGTTCTCGATGGGGCCGCCCAGCGTCACCGAGCGACCGCTGTAGCGGAGGTCCTGGATGGTCCGGGGCTGGCGGGTGCGGGCCGTACCGCCATCGCCGCCGCCCGGCCCGCCGCCGGGCGTAGTCCCCTGGGGTGTCGGTGTCGCTATCGGGAAGTCGTCGCCACCGCCACCGGTGTCGCCGTCACCCGTCGCCGTGGCCTCGACCGGGCGGTGGACGCTCACCCGGAGCGCGTCCGCGTACGGGACGCGCCCGGTGACCTGCCCGGAGGCGTTCGTCACACCGACCGGGTCGCCGTTGAACCGGACCTGATGGTCGACCAGCGGGTCGCCCGTGTCGGGGTCGCGCGCGGTCACGGTCACCTCGTTGCCCGGGACGAGACGCCCGGCTACGTCCACGTCGGCGTTCACGCGGGCGTACTCGTCGTCACTCTGTCGGGTCGCGAGCGGTGGCCCGCCGAGCCCCGTCTGCCCGGGTGTCCGTGCCGCGGCCGCGCGGCGGGCGGCGGCACGCTGCCCGCCGAGGTCCGCCTCGACGCTCCCGCGCGCGGCGGCCCGCGCCGCGGCGGGCGTCGGGTCGAACGTCACCCAGCCCTCGCCCGGGAAGTAGACCTCGACCCACGCGTGGGCGTACTTCCCGCGGATGGTGTAGGTCCCGAAGTCGGTCCGCTCGTACGGCGAGTAGCCCGACACGTAGCGCGCGGGGACCCCCTCGGCCCGGAGCATCGCCACCATCCCCGTGGCGAAGTACTGGCAGTAGCCCGCCTCCATCTCGAAGAGGAAGGTGTCGGCGAACCCGTCGTCCGGGCGGCGGGCGTCGAGCGAGTAGCGCTTGTTCGTCTCCAGCCACCGCTCGACGGCGACGGCCTTCGCGTACGGCGTCTCGGCGCCCGCGGTGACGTTGCCGGCCAGCCGCCGGACCCGCGCCGGCGTCTCGGCCGGGAGCTGGGTGTAGCGTTCCGCGACGGCGTCGGGGTAGTCGGTGCCGGCGGCCCGGAGATCCGCGACGGTCCAGTTCGGCACCCGGCTGGTGACGGTGAAGGCCCGGCCCGAGCGGAGTTCGCCGGTCGGCTGGAGGCCGGCGTCGTAGACCCGCGTCTCGTCGGCGATACCCTGCCCCACGCGGACGGGTTTCCACGGCGCCGGCAGCGTCTGGACCGCGCTCCCGGTGCGAAGCTGGAGCGTCACGCGTCCGGCGTCGCCCACGGGGCCCGACAGCGGGCCGTCGTACGCCGTGGCGTTCCCGGTGCGCTCCCAGCCGCTCCCGGTGTAGCGGTCGTACGACATCGACCGCCAGTACGGGCGCTCGACGGCACCGACGGTCGGCTTCGTCGGCCCCTCGGACGGCGTCGGCGTCCCCTCCGCGCCCAGCAGCGTCCGCACGGCGGGGTTCCCGGACTGGTCGAGCAGCGGCGCCGCGGCGACGAGACTCACGACGCACACGCCGACCAGCACCAGCGACAGCAGCCCCCGCCGGTTCACTGCCGGTGGTGGTGGCGCGACCGTACTAATGCTGTTGGGTGCGGGAAGGCGCGGGTGCCACCCGTGAATCCGACCTCCGACTTCAACCCCCGGCAGGCCCCGGCCCGAACGCCGTACCATGGGGTGGTACGGGCGGATAGGACCCGCGCGCCCGAACGGGCTGGTATGCATCATACGCTCCGCCGCGACCACGTCGTGCTCCTGCTGGTGGTCGTCCTCGTCGTCGCCCTCTTGCCGGCCGGGTCCCTGGCCTCCCTCGCGGAGGCCGGCCTCTACGTCGCCCCGCTCGCGCTGTTCGTCGGGTCGCTCTCCGTCGTCGAGTTCCTCGAAACGCGCGGCGCGGAGTAGCAGTTCTCGCCGTCCGGGAACCATCGGTACCGCTACGCGCCACCGGAGCCATTCTCCGACCGGTGACGCTCATGCCCAACTGTCCACGCTGTGACTCGGCCAGCATCTATCCCATCCCGCTCGCCGGCGACCTGGAGGACTTCTACTGTCCCGCCTGCGACCGCTCGATAACCGGCCCACTCGAACGACCACGGCTCCGGGCGATGTGAGATGCGACGCACGGCCACCTGGGACATACGCGCCACGAAGGAGCTGGTCGACTCGTACCATCGGCGTGACCTGCTCACCCGGGAACAGGTCGCCGAACTGGAGAACCTGGTCGACCAGGGGGCGCCGGAACTCGCGCTCGACCTGCTCGCCGACATCGAACTGGACGCGCGGTGAACACGACGGCGACTGGGACCCGCCGCAGCGACATCAGTGCACTCATATCTCCGCTATCCCCCGCATAATAGATAGTATTCGAATACATCTAATATACGTTCGATATATCCGCATCGTCCACCGATACCTACGCAGCATCCACTATGCTGATATCGACGTGGTCTCCACTACGGGACCAGCAACACGACGGCGAGGAACAGCACGACGACGCCCAGCACGTCGCAGACGTTCGTGACGACGGGGATGACCACGTCGTCGGGGTCCAGACCCTGGCGGTAGGCGACGTAGGTCGCGACGAGGGTCACGAGGACCGCGAGAGCAGCGAGGGCCGCACCGCTGACGAGCGCCACCAGAACGACCCGTGAGAGTGCCAGCCGGGTGCCCCCGACGAGTGACTGGAGGAGCCACGCGCCGCCGCCGACGAACGGGAACAGGGTCAGCGCCAGCAGGACGGTCGCGAGCGCGTTCCCGGCGAGTCGGTCGTCGTCCGGGGCGAACGAGAGCGTCCCGAGATGGAACGCCGTCGAGAGCCGCGAGGCGAGCACGCTCCCGAGGTTCCCGGCGGTCCCGATGGTGACGGGGACGAGAACCAGCAGCGAGGGGTACCGGAGGAGCGTCGACTCGAACGACCCCAGGACGAGGCCGCTGACGAGTTCGACGAGGGTGAGCCCCAGCAGGACCGGGAGCGTGGCACGGGTGATGGCCCGGACCGTCCACTCGGTGGGCATCTACACCCCACCTCCGGGTGCGCCCACCACGATGCGGACCGCCAGCAGCAGGAAGGTCAGCCCGAACACGTCGCCCGCGGTCGTGACGATGGGCCCGACGAGCGTGTCGGGGTCGCGGCCGCGGCGGTAGCCGGCGAAGACGACGACCACGACGACGGTCGAGAGCGCGATACCCGAGAGCAGCCCCGAGATGAGCGCGATGCCCACGAGGACCGGCAGCGGCGCGGGCGACCCCCCGAGCAGCGTCAGGACGAGGAAGGCGACGGTCGCGGCGAACAGGCTCGCGAGCAGGCCGTTCCCGACGGCGGCAGCGACGGCCGCCCGCAGCCGCTCGTCGCCCGCGGCCACACGAGGCTCGACGAGCCCCTGGTGGAGGCCGGTGGCGATGCGGGCGCCCAGCGAGCCGTAGACGTTCCCGCGAGTCGCGAGCAGCGCGGGGATGAGGACCAGCAGGCCGTCGACGTTCCCGAGGTCCGCACGCATC
The DNA here is from genome assembly GCF_024298885.1 of Haloglomus halophilum. Taxonomy (GTDB): domain Archaea; phylum Halobacteriota; class Halobacteria; order Halobacteriales; family Haloarculaceae; genus Haloglomus; species Haloglomus halophilum. The sequence goes on along the minus strand of NZ_CP101166.1, from coordinate 2,503,288 downwards.
CCGCCGAGGACGAGGCCGGCGAGGAGCCCGCCGACGGCCGACGCGGCGAGCGCCGGCAGCGCCTCACGATACGCCTCGCCGGCCACCTCGCGCACACCCATCGTTGGAGCCGTCGGGGGCGCCCCACTTCAAGCCGGGCGCCACGCCGACCCGCCGAGACAGCGCGACATGGTGGCGGCGAGACACCCCCCGGCGACGGGGGACCCACACCGGTGGCCGGCGGCGCTGCGTAGCCGGCGGGTTCAATACCGCTCCGTTCGGGTCTCCGCCGTGGACGCGAACCCCCGCGAGGCCGACGGGCCCGCCGACGCCGACGAGCGCCCGCACGTCCTCCTCACGAACGACGACGGCATCGACAGCCCCGGCCTCGAAGCCCTCCGGACGGCGCTCGCCGAGCAGGCACGGGTGACGGTCGCCGCCCCGACGACGGACCACAGCGGCGTCGGCCGCGCGCGCTCGGACACCGTCGAGGTGACCCGCCGCGACGACGACACGTACGCGGTCGACGGGACGCCGGCGGACTGCACCGCGTTCGGCCTGCGCGGGCTGGAGGACCGCCCGGACCTCGTCGTCTCCGGGTGCAACGTCGGGCCGAACTTCGACGCGTACATCCTCGGCCACTCGGGGACCGTCGCGGCCGCGGTCGAGGCCGCCTTCCTCGGGACACCCGCCATCGCCGTCTCCGCGTACGACCCGACCGGCTTCCTCCCGGACCCGGACGACCCGGAGGACTACGCCCTGCCCGCGGCCGCGACCCGCCACCTCGTCACGGGCGCGCTGGAAACGGCCGTCTTCGACGGCTTTGAGGGGTTCGGTGCGGCCGCCGGACGCAAGGCCACGAGCGAGCGGGCGGGCGAGCGCGTCGGATTCCTCAACGTGAACGCGCCCGCCATCGCCCCCCAGTCCGGCGTCGAGATGCGCGTCACGAGTCCGCTGACCGACTACGACACCCGCATCGAGCGCGACGGCGACACCATCACGTTCAACAACACGTTCTGGGCCTCCGCCGGTGTCGAGGCGGACCTCGGCCTGGACAACCCGCCCCACCTCCCCGCACACGACCCCGCGCAGTACCCCGAGGAATCGGACCGCCACGCCATCCTCGCCGGCGACGTGTCGGTGACGCCGCTGACGGCCCCGCACGGTGTCAGCCATCACGAGGCGCTCGACGCGCTGACCGACGGCTGGCGCTTCGGCGGGGATGGTCTCGACAGCTGAGACGCGGAGCCACACTTAACCCACCCGCGCCGGCAGGGTCGCGTATCCATGACAGAGACGCTCCCATTCACCCCGCTGGAGGAGATGACCCATCACATGGACCGGACGTTCGAGCCGTGGAACATGCAGGGGGAGATCGAGTCGACGGGGACCGTCGACATCCCGCGGCTCCGGGAGGCGACCGCCACGGCGATGGAGTACCACCCGCTCGCGAGCGCCCGCCGCCGCCCGTCCAGCCTCACCGACACCCGATACGAGTGGGTCATCCCGGACGACCCGGAGCCGCTCGACATCATCGAGGTGGACAGCGACGAGACGGCACTCGAGGCCGTCCGGAACCGCATCTACGGGGAGCGCTTCGACCTGACCGAGGAGCCGCCGGTCCGCATCTGCATCTACCGCGGCGACGGCATCGACGGCGGTGACCGGGTCCTCCAGTCGGTCAGCCACGTCGCGGGTGACGGGCTGGGCACGCTCCGGTACTCACAGGCGGTCTGGCAGGCGTACAAGGGCAACGAGCCGATGCGTGACCCCGTCACGCTGCAGGAGTCACGGTCGTTCCTCCAGGATATCGAGCCGAGCCGCATCGCCGACGCGGTGCAGGCGATGGACTCGCTGGCCCGACGCGCCCGCGAATCCATCACGCGCCCCACGAGCCTCGCGACGGACGGCGGCCGCGACGTGGACGGGTGGGGATACGCCCGGTACGACCTGAGCCAGGAGCTGACAACTCGCCTCGTCCGCGACCGCCCGGAGGACATCTCCGTCAACGACGTGCTGCTGTCGGCACTTCACCTCGCGATGGCCGACTGGAACGACGCCCACGGGAAGGTGACCGGCCGGCTGAGCGTGATGATGCCGGTCAACCTCCGGCCGAAGGAGTGGTTCCACCAGGTGATGGCGATGTACTCGATGTTCGAGTCGGTCCGGAGCGGCCGGGGCGACCGCCGCGACGCCGCGGACCTCCTCGACCACGTCTCCTTCCAGACGACCCGCATCAAGGAGCGCGACCGCGCCGCCGCGCTCTACAAGGCGCTCGCGCTGCTCCCCGACGAGCTCCCCATCGGGGTCCGCCAGGAGCTCCCCGAACTCCTCCGGGGCCCGGGGATGCGCCTGACCGACACCATCATCCTCACCAACCTCGGGAACATCCCGACGTACCCTTCGGTGGGGCCGGACACCGAGGAGCGGCCGTTCTTCACCCCGCCGTCGTGGCGGGGGTCTCCGGTCGGGCTGGGGGTGGCGTCGCTGGACGGGCAGGTGCGGATCTTCGGGCGCTACCTCCGGACGCAGTTCGATTCGGATGGCGCCGACCGGTTCATGCAGACGTACGCGGACCGTATCGAGTGGCTCGTCGAGGAGCTGGCCACGATGACGGCCGAGTAGGGACGGTCGCTCGGCTCAGAGCCGTCGGGTCTCCGATGTCGCCCGGACGAGCGCCGTGAACCTGACCGACGCCCGGCGGGACCACCGCCAGTAGCGCCGGGCGGCGAGCCCCGCGAGGACGCCACCCGCGCTGATGCTGGCGTTGAACCCGACGACCAGCAGCAGGTCACGGGAGACGAGCGTCCGGAACAGCTCCGTCGCGAACAGGCGCATCCCGAGCCCCGACAGCACGGCCACCACCAGCACGGTGAGGAGGACCTGCCGGTAGCCGTAGGCGAGGCGCATGTCCGAGGGGTCCAGCGGGAACGTGCGGGTCGAGCCGATGCGGCGGCGGAGCACCGCTCGGCAGGAGTCACGCGCGTGGCGGCAGCCCCGCCGGACACGGAGGAGCCGCCGGCCGAGCGGCCCGCTGTAGCCGGCCACGAGCGGCTCGGGTGGTCCCCGTCGGGTCGACATGACGACCCCAAGCTTTCGTGTCACAGTATATCAAACCGCGTCAGACAGCCGGCACACGCCCACCTCGACAGCGACACGCGACCGGGCGCGTCGGACGCCTGACCGACGGCGCCGGAGGGTTTTCCTCGGCCGACCCCCGAACCGGAGGCATGTCCGTGGGTGGGTCGCTGTACGTCGGGGCGGTGCCCAGCGACGGTGAGGGCTGGTTCGCGGCCGCGTTCGACGGCGACGGGCTCGCCGAGGCCGGCGCCCACGAGGGCATCGGCGCCTGCTGGACCCACTACGAGGAGACGGCCGCCCGCATCCTCGTCGGCGCGCCCATCGGCTCCGTCGGGAGCGACGGGAGCCCCCGCAGGTGCGACGAACTGGCCCGCGAGGTGCTCGGCGAGCGGGGACACGTGGTGGTCGACCCGCCCGTTCGCGAGGCCGCGCGCAAGCGTCGCTACCCGGCCGCGGCGCGCGTCCACGAGCGCGTGACGGGCCGGGAGCTGGCCGAGCGCGCCTTCGAGCTGGCCGACGCCGCCGCCGCGCTCGACGACCTCCTGAGCGAGGTCCCCGAGGCCCGCGACATCGTGGCCGAGTCCCACCCGGAGGTCTGTTTCACCGCGTTCGCCGGCGAGGCGCCCGTACACGCGCGTTCGACGGCCGGCGGCTACGCCGAGCGGATGCGCGCGCTCGCCGAGTTCGACCACGACGCCCCACCCGCGGTCCAGTCGGCCGCCGAGGCCGCCGGCGACGCCCGCGTCACCGTCCACGACGTGCTCGACGCGGTGGCGCTGGCCTACACCGCCCGCCCCGGTCGGTCGACGTTGCGCACGCTCCCGCCCGAGCCCCCGACCGACGCCGAGGGGCTTCCGATGGCCATCCACTACCGGGCCGGGGAGCCGCTGTAGGCCCCCGACGGTCGACCGTTCAGACCGTTCATCCCCCGTGAACGGCCCCGAACCGCCCGAACGGCGTTCCCGGTTGAAGTGTGTTCGGCGACTCGACACGAGTGACATGAACGCCGAACGCTACTCGCTGGTCGCGGTCGCCGGGGCGCTCCTGCTCGCGGCGACTGCGGCACTCACACCGCTGGCACTGCCCGGCGTGGCTCCGGGGTGGACGCTCCTCGACGCGACGCTCTGGACCACGACGGTCCTCTTCGGCGGAACGGCTCTCGTCTGGGTCGTCCTCACCTACGTCGTCGGGGCGGGCTACGAGCCGCCCGAGGTCGAGTACGGCCCCGAGGAGGTCCACGTCCGGGTTCTGACCATCGACGCCGAGGACGTGGTGCAGGCCACCGTCGACTCGCTCCCCGACCGGTTCGACGACATCCACGTCGTCGCGGAGGCGCCCATCGACGTGGCGGGTGCGACGGTCCACGTCGTCCCCGACGGGTTCGACTGCGAGGCCGTCCGGAAGGGCCGCGCCATCGAGTGGGCCCGCCGCAACGTCGACCACGACCGCGAGTTCGTCGCCTACCTCGACGAGGACAGCGTCGTGGAGTCGTTCGAGGGGCTCCCGGACGCCGACGTGGTCCAGCTCCGCGAGAAACCGCGCCGGAGCGGGGGAATCCTCCCCTACATGGCGGACATCTACCGGATGGGCGTCCAGATCGAGCAGCGCGCGTTCGCGCGGCTCGACATCCCGCTGTTCGCGTGGGGTGGCGGTATCGCGGTCCGTGCCGACCTCGAGGACCAGGTGACGTGGAACCGCGAGACCATCGTCGAGGACACCGCCTTCGTCTGGGCGGCGTTCCGCGAGGCCGACCCGACGTTCGCGCTGGGGCAGGCGACCTGCCGCAACGAAGCGCCGCCGTCGCTGTACGAGATCATGCAGCAGCGCCGGCGCTGGGCGGCCGGCAACCTGCAGGCCGCCTCGATGCTGCCCGCCCGGTACGAGGCGCTCACCCGGGTCCGAAACTACGCGTGGGCGCTCTCGCCGGTCGTGACGCTGGTCGCGGTGCCGCTGGCGGTGCTGGGCGTCTCGGTCGCGTACGGTGGGCTGTTCCTGCTGGTCTCGCTGGGTCTGGCCGGCGCCACCGCGTTCTGGTTCGTCCGCGGCGCGGTCTACTACGGCGGCAGTTCGCTGACGTGGGCCCTCGCGGTGCCGCTGGCACCGCTCGTCACCGTCGTCCACTCGATGGGAACCATCGCGGGGGTCCTCGCACCGCCCGAGGGGTTCCGCGTCACGGAGAAGGTCGGACCCGAGAAGTGACGCGGCGCCGCGGTTCTCTTCGTCGCTGGCGGGGTTCGTTCAACGGCCGCGGGATAGATTCATATCCGGGAATAGCGTACCTGACGCATGACAGCGAGGAAAGCGGCCGTCCTGGTCGTCGCGGTGCTCGTGTTGCTCGCCGGCTGCACGGACGGGAGCAGTCCCGCCGGTCCCGGCGGCGGGAGCGGTGACGGGGGAACCGACGGCGCCGGCGGGAGCGACGGCGGTGACGGGACCGGCACCGACGGCTTCGCGACGACGGACCGCGAGCAGGTGCTCCGGGAGGCGGGGAGTTTCACGGCGACCTGGCGCTGGAGCGCGACCGGCCTCGACGGGGAGAGCGGCGCGTTCGACGTCACCCACACGGTCGACCTCGAGGCGGGGCGCTCGGTGACGAACTGGGCGTCCAGCGACGGTGACGACACGGAGGGCTGGCAGCAGTTCCACGCCGACGGCGTCACCTACACCCGCTACGGCAGTGGTGAAGACGCGTTCTACACCAGCGGCGCCGGCGACACCGACCTCGTGGCCAGCAGCCTCGCGTACGGGGGCCTCTACGCCGCGGCGGACACCGACGGACTGATCGACCGCGGGCAGGAGCGGTTCGACGGCGTCGGCGTCACGCGGTACGAACTGGACGAGAGCGCCACCGTCCCCTGGTTCGCGATGGGGGGCGGCGGCGGTGCAGGGACGGTCTCCGATCCGGACCAGCTGGAGGAGGTCGACTGGACCTACGCCGTCCTCGTCGACGGGAACGGACTGGCCCGGCAGGAGACGTGGGGCTGGACCGGGCGGACCGCCGACGGCCGGACGGTGAGCTACGAGGCCGTGTACAGCATCACCGCCGTCGGCTCGACGAGCGTCGACGAACCGGCGTGGCTGTCCGAGGCGAAGGCGTCGGCCAACTGAAACCGACGAGCGCGACGCTCTCGGCCGACCGACACGTATCCCGGTGCCGCCGCTGGCGCGGGTGAAATACGAAGAAGGTGTAACTACGGTGCGGCCGAGTCGTCCAGCTTCAGACGCGGCGCGGGTTCTGGGCGCGGGGACCCTTGTCCGTCTCGACGATGTCGAACTCGAGCTCCTCACCCTCCTCCAGGTCCGGACCCTCGACGTCGTCCATGTGGACGAACACGTCGTCGTCTGCGTCTTCCGTCTCGATGAAACCGTAGCCGCCGGTGTCGTTGAAGAAATCAACTTTGCCAGTTGCCATACAGCCACCGGGGAGAGTGGGACGTATAACCCTTCCGGGATGGGCTACCCCACGAGACGGGCTCTCACGCGGCGGAGCAGCAATCGCGGGGCGGAAGACGACGGCACGGGAGAATCGGTGGCGGGCGGCGGGCCACGGACCGAGCAGGCGGATTGATGCGGTCGGAGGTCGAACCACCGCCCGTGTTCCGCAGGCTCCGCGCGAACGGTCCGGCGGTGCTGGTTCCGGCGGCGTGGGCGGTCGTCATCGGTGCCCATGTCGGCCTCGTGGCGACGCGGACGCTACTCGTCGCCCACGTCGTGATGACCGTCCTGCTGGTCGCGTTCGCGGCGCTCTCGTACGGCGAGATGCGCGAGGGACTCCTCTCGGTCTGGTGGCTGGTCGTCGCCGCCGGGGTCCCGGTCACGACGGCCGGGCTACTCGGGCTGGTCGTGCCCGTCCTCGGGCGGGTCTTCCTCCCGCTCACCGTCGGCGGCTGGATGCTGCTCCCGGGCGCGGCGCTCGTCGAGACTGGCCGGGAGATGGCCGACGACGGCCCCCGGAGCGTCTACCTCGCGGCAGGGGGCCTCTGTCTGGGCGGCGCACTCGTCTACTTCGGCGGCCTGTTCGGTGCCGGCGGCCAGCGCGCGCTCGTCGCCGGCCTCGTCCTCGTCGGCGTCGGGCAGACGGCCGGCATCATCGACGCGGTGGTGCGGTACTGACCGACCGACGGGGACACGAACACCTCCGCCGACGGACGTAGCTTCATACGCCAGCCACCCCTCGCGTCGTCCATGCGTTCGCTCACACGCGACATGGACGGCGAGGTGGCCATCGTGACCGGTGCCTCCTCCGGTATCGGGGCGGCGACCGCGCGGGCACTGGCCGACGAGGGACTGTCGGTGGCGCTGGCCGCTCGGCGCGCTGACCGCCTGGAGTCGCTCGCCGCCGACATCGACGACGGACCCGGCGAGGCGCTGGTCGTCCCGACGGACGTAACCGACCGCGACGCCGTCGACGACCTCGTGGCCGAGACGGTCGACGCGTTCGGCGACCTCGACGTACTCGTCAACAACGCTGGCGTGATGTTGCTCCAGAAGGTGGCCGACGCGGACCCGGAGGACTGGCGGACGATGGTGGAGGTGAACCTGCTCGGCCTCATGAACGCCAGCAAGGCCGCGCTGCCGCATCTGCGCGGCGGCGGAGACCTCGTGCAGGTCTCCTCGGTCGCCGGGCGCACCACCAGTCAGACCGCCGCGGGCTACAACGCGACCAAGTGGGGCGTCAACGGGTTCACCGACGCGCTCCGCAAGGAGGAGACCGAGAACGGCGTCCGGACGACCATCGTCGAACCGGGCGCCGTGGACACCGAACTGCAGGAGCATATCCCCGACGACGAGGTCAAGGACCGCATCGAGGGGTGGGTCGAGTCGATGGACGCCCTCCACCCCGACGACATCGCCGCCGCCGTCCTGTACGCCGTCGGCCAGCCACGCCACGTCAGCATCAACGAACTGCTGGTGCGGCCGACCGATCAGCGGTGATTCACTCGGCCACGGTGACGGCCGGCTCCTCGACGAACGTCAGGTCCTCGTCGACGACGAGTGCCAGCCGGTCGTCGTCGTACGTCGTCTCGAAGGCCACCTCCCAGGGGTCGTCGGACCGGACGGTGAGGTCCCGGTCGGTCATGACGAACGGGAGCTCCCAGTGGGGAACGTCGGTCACGTCCAGCCCCCGCTCGGAGAAGAAACAGACCAGCGACGGCCGATACAGCAGCGACAGTCCGACCGTCATGTAGTGGGTGTTGCCACAGTGGTCGCAGGTGTGACGGACGAAGACATCGAACCGTTCGGCACCTTCGGTCCAGGCCTCCTCGCCGGGCATGAACTCGCGGTCGAGACCGTTCACGCAGATGGGGCAGACCCCGCGCGCGAACGCCAGCATGTTGTGGCGGTTGTACTGGTCGATACGTGCGAGCAGGTCCTCCGGGTCGACCCCCTCGACGGCGCTGGGGGGCGCCATCGTGCGGGAGTAGACGTGGCTGCAGCCCGAACAGGACAGGTCGAACATCCCGTCGTCGTAGCTGGCCTCGACCCCCGCGCCGCAGAAGTAGCAGTCGAAGCCGGCGTCGAACGGCTCGACGCTGGCCCGCCGGTTGAACGTCCCCGCGCGGACGGTCCGGTAGAGGGTCGCCCCCGCCGGGCGCATCTCGTAGCCGTCGTCGGTGTGCCGGACGAACTGCCCGACCAGCTGCTGGAGGTGGTAGTTGAACTGCCCGCTGTCCATGTCGGGCGCGGCCCGCGAGCGGAGCTCGGAGAACGACAGCCCCTCCCAGGGGTCCTCGCCCAGCACCCGGAGAATCTCCGCACGCGTCTCGTTGCCCACGAGCGCGAACGCGTCCGCGGGTTCCGTGTCGACCGCGTTCCCTTCCTTGTCGACCGATCCGTCGTCCGGCATATGAGGGTCGTCCGCGGCCGACAGCTAAGTGCTTTGGTCGGGGCGACACATCCCTGCCGATGGGTCTTCGCCTCGCGTCGGAACTGCCCCATCCCTGTCGAGCGACACGACCGATGCCGAGACAGAGCAGGTCGAAAACGGGCGTTATGCGCCGAGCTGTCGCGCAACGAGCCCGGCAGCCAGCACCAGTGCGCCGGAGACGAACGTTCCGGGAATCGGGAGCACGAACAGGAACGCGCCGAAGCCGAGCACGACGGTTGATGCGTTCACTGCTGGACGATTGCCCCTCGAGACGGATACATGCCGTGGCGGCCGGCGCCGACGAACCGTCGTTTCCATGCCGAACTCGACGGCGGGCACCCAGGGCGGCAGGGGAATACACGCAGTCGGGCAACGAGGAGCAACACGACCCCGAGGGTGAACCCCCAGGTTGGAGTCCCTGGAGGGAGAACCCCGCCGCAGACCTCGAATGGCCGAACCACGGACGGACGACGAGTCGGCAGGGACCGCAGTACGGGTGCGGCGCTGGGCACTGGTGACCGGGAGCCGCCCGCGACTGGCCCTGTTCATCTCGTTCGCGGTCGGCGCCCTGACTGCCGTGGCCGTGTTCGCCGGCGTCACCTACGTCGGGCCGGAGAGCAACCTCCAGGCAGTACTGGCGAGCGGCATGCTCGGCGCGCTGGCGACGGTCGTAACGGTCACGCTGTCCATCAACCAGCTCATCCTCTCGCGGGTCTTCGGGACGCCGGCCGACCTGACCGACCGACTGGAGGGGAATCTGGAGTTCCGCCGGACCATCGAGGACGTGGCAGGCGTCGATACCAGCCCGAACGACCCCGGTTCCTTCCTCGCGCTGCTGGCCGACACGCTCGAGGAGCGCGCGGCCGACCTCGAACGTACCATCGACGGGACCGACGACCTCGAGGACGACCTCCGCGAGCGGGTGGACGAACTCACGGGCGCCCTGGTCGAGTACGCCCACCATCTCGGACAGGCCGAGGACTCCGAGAGCACGTTCGAGGTGCTGTTGCTCACCTTCGGCACGGAGTACGCGAACCGCATCGACGACGTTCGGCGACTGCGCCGGGCGACCGACGACGGGCTGCCCGAGGCCGCCGAGGACGACGTGGACGCCATCATGGAACTGCTGAAGGGCGTCGCCATCATCCGCCAGTTCTTCAAGACGCTCGCCATCCAGCAGGACCTCGCCAGCCTCTCGCGACGGCTCATCTACACCGGCATCGCCGCGCTCCTGATGACGTACTACCTCGCGCAGGTCTACACGCCAGCGGGTATCCCACCGACGGTGCCGGAACCGTGGCTCCCGTGGGTCGTCGTCGGTGCCACCGCCGTCATCTTCTCGCCCGTCGCGGTGCTGGTCTCGACGCTGCTCCGGGTCGCAACCGTGACGCTGTATACGGTCTCGGTCGGGTCGTTCATCCCGCCCGAGGAGCGAATCGGGCGGTCCTGAAGCTCCGAGAATCGGGGCGGACAGTGTCCCGCTGGCGAGGTCGTCGACGCCACCAAACTGGACCGCCCCTGAGCCGCCCGACAGCCAGGTCCAGAACGAGCGGCCGAGAACTCCCCACGGGACGTTCGTCTGCTGGCCCGCCAGTGAGGAGTGTGCCGGTGGAGTCAGAACCGACCCGCCGCTCGATGAGGGGGAGCCCACCCGCTGTCACGCGCCAGTGCGTCGCGGATGGAGTGCTACCGGATTACCTCCGCTGGGCTGGCGTGTCACGCGACGCCCAGAGTTCTCCGGCGCCGAAGAGGGTGACACAGGAGACGAAGGCCGTCGTCCCGAGTTTGCCGCCGGCGCCCACGAAGGCGGGCGCGACCGCAACGAAGACGATTCCGCACAGCGCACCGGCGAGTCCGACATCCACCACGCCCTCCAGTCGGTCAGTCGACGACATGCCGACGAAGGACGCACAGAACGCGACCGTCGCCGCGCGTCCGCCGACGCCCGGTAGGACGACCGGGAGCAAGAGCCCAGCCACGAGGCCGACCAGCGCCGACCCGAGTACGTCCCCGAGGCCCCAGCGGACGCTCAGGACGCCCGTCGAGATAGCACCAGCCACGGCCACCGGAACGGTGAGAAGGATATCGCCCCAGTGGGGAACCGGTGCGACATCGGAGTGTACCCCGGTGAGGAACCCGGCTGTCAGACATCCGAAGAGTGCGAGCGTGCCGAGCTTGCCGCCGAAGCCGGTGAACGTCCCGCTGGCGGCGACGAATGCGATACCGGCGATGAGTCCCGCGAGGGCAACGGGTCCCACGGACGTGAACACTGCCGGTGAGGCCATCCCGACGAACGACCCGCAGTACGCAGCGGTGTCGAGGTCCGGCAAGCCCAGGCCAGCAACGACGCCGACGAGGGCCGCTGCGACGACTGGCCCCAGGCCAGCGTGGACACTAAGCAGGTACGTGACGGACGCCGAAACGGTAACGGCGACGACGGTATCGATATCGGCGCGGTCAGCGCGTGACTCGACGCCGTCGAAGATGTCACGCTGTTCGCTCACGGCAGCCACGCTGCCGACGAGTACGACGCCGCTCCCGAGGCCGAGCGTCTGAACCGGGACGCCACTCACGAGGAGGGACCGCGCCAGCAACGCCACGGGAGTGACCAGTAATGCGGCGTACCCCGCGACCCGGAACAGTCTCTGCACGAGGACGATTCACCGAATTCGACGGGAAAGCATTACGGTCCGGTCGTCGACAACGGCCTCGCCCCGGGCGGGGCCGCGACTCCTCGGCACAGATCGTGTCGGGAGTATGTTCACTGCTCACGACTCGGTCACTACGCTCTCTCGCTGGTCCGCAGGAAGATGCCGCCTCCCCGATTTGAACGGAGGAAGACTTCGCTCCGCTCGGCGCTGCGACTTCCAGGCTCAGATCGGCTCGGCGTCGTTTTCTCGACGGTTCGCTACGCTCACCGTCTCGAAATATGCCGCCTCCCCGATTTGAACACCGGAAGACTTCGCTCCGCTCGTCTTCCGAGCCCCCGCTCGCTTCGCTCGCGGGGACGGGGGACAGCCCGATCTTCAGTCGAGCGTGAAAGCTCTCCAAACGAGAAGCGTGTAGCAGTAGAATGCCGCCTCCCCGATTTGAACGGAGGAAGACTTCGCTCCGCTCGGCGCTGCGACTTCCAGGCTCGAATCGGCTCGGCGTCGTTTTCTCGACGGTTCGCTACGCTCACCGTCTCGAAATATGCCGCCTCCCCGATTTGAACGGGGGACAGCCCGATCTTCAGTCGAGTGCTCTCCCAGGCTGAGCTAAGGCGGCGTGCATTCGACCGAAGGACGATTCCCACCAAAAGGGTGTCGGAACGCCGTGGGCGGCGCTGCCCTCGCGTGGTCTCGCCGGAGCGGGCGAGCCGCCGCCACGCCAGCCGCCTACAGCAGGAACACGTCCGCGGAGTCGAAGGTGCGCCCGCACTCCCGACACGTGTACTCCATCCCGTCGTCGGAGACGAGCTGTCCGCCACACTCCGGGCAGTCCGACCCAGCCTGACTTGACATACCTGCCGTTGGGGAGCCCTCGACAAACCCCTTGTGCCGACACCGTACCGGACGAGTGGCGCGCCCCTCAGACCGTGAACTCGACCAGTTCGTAGCTGTCCGCTCCTTCCACCTGCCCCGGGTTCACATCCTGCACCGGCTGGGTGTTCCAGTTGATGCGGACCGTGACCCCCTCGACATCGCCGACAGGGTCGAGATACACCGTTTCGCCCGCATCCCAGGTGTCACCGACATCGACCTGTGGCGGGTTGCCGCTACTGGACTCCGCGAACGCCTCGCGCTCGCTGGCGTGCTTGTCATCGGCCACTGACTCGCTCCCGATGTCGACGGGCGTGGACGCCGTCACGTACAGCTGATCCACGGCGATGGAGTCACCGGCCTCGTGCGTGATGGCGATGAGCGGGTCACCGCCGTCGGTGACGGTGTGCGAGACCTGGATCCGCGGCTCGGGCGGCTGGGTCGAGTCGCCGAACGAGAACGCGAGCGCGCCGACGGCGGTGGCCAGCACCACCACTATCGCGACCATCAACACCACCGCGATGACCGGGGAGACGGCACGCTGGTCCATTCCGTTCGTCCGGACGGATGCGCTTCACGGATAAAGAGTGAGCGAGAGACTTCAGAACCCGAAAGAGCCGTTATCGTTCGGTGCTGGGTGGACGAGCAGCACCGGAGAGAGTGGGGCCGGGCGGATTTGAACCGTCTTCACTTCGCTCCCGCTGGTCGCTCGTGACGGGATTCGAACCGCAGGACGACTCGGACACGCCTCACTGCGTTCGGCGGTCCTCGATGGGGCCGGGCGGATTTGAACCACCGACCTCTTCCTTGTAAGGGAAGCGTCATAACCACTAGACCACGGCCCCGCACCCGCGACTGGACGGCCGACGGGAATAACGCTTGCCTTCCTTGCGCACGCGGGAGACGACCATTGTGAATATACCACCGATATTATCGATATAGTGGGCGTTTTTTACGATTGGTTCGTGTTTTCGGCTGCAAGTTGGAGAGGTCGTAGGCTGGGGCGTCGACAGCCGTGCCGCAACGCTTAGCCCGCGCTCGCCCCTACAGTGGCGTGATGGACACCCGTCGCGTGGCGCTGGCAGTCGTGCTCGGGGGGCTGGCGGTGGCCGTCCTCACCGTCGGCGTCCAGGGGTTGATGGCGCCGCTGCTGACGACCGACGGCTACCAGCCGCCGAACTCGACCGCCGCGCCCGGCGGCGGGAACGGGACCGCGGACGGGACCGGCCCGGGCACCTCCACGCCGGTCAACTCCGACTACCAGCACGCGACGGTCATCGTCGAGGACGCGGAGAACGGCACGGAACTCGGCCGCGTCCGTGCGGCCGTCGCCGAAAGCTACCGGCAGAAGTACACTGGGCTCTCCGAGACGGCGTACCTCCCGCCGGACCGGGGGATGCTGTTCCCCTACGACGAGAACGACGACCACACGTACGTGATGCGCGGGATGAGTTTCGGCATCGACATCGTCTACGTCGCCGGCAACGGCACCATCACGCGCATCCACCACGCCGAGGAGCCGCCCGAGGGCGCCGACGGGAACGACTACGAGTATCCCGGCTACGGCCAATACGTGCTGGAGGTCAACTACGACTGGACGACCCGGCACAACGTCACCGTCGGCGACCAGGTTCGGGTCGAGGGATACGAGGGCTGACAGGGACCACTGCGGCCGCACCGTGACCGCTCGGTCCGTCGACGTGTACTCGATTTCAGGGAACCCTTATCGGGTTCAGGCCCCGAATCCGACGTAATGGATGTTGCTCCCGCCGAGGAGGACGACCCGTTCGAGGAGCAGCGCGAGAACGCGGAGAACCCGATGCGCCGGCTGTTCGGCGAGTACGGCGCCGACAACACCTTCGCGTTCACCGTGGGCCTGCTGTCCAGCGTCGTCGCCCGGGTGCTGGACCTGCTGCCGCCGCTGCTGCTCGGACTGGCCGTCGACGCCATCTTCGCACAGACCGTCGAGCGCGAGTACAGCCTGCTGTTCGTCCCGGACGCCTGGCTCCCCACCACGAAGACCGGGCAACTCTACCTGACGGTCAGCCTCATCGCCGTCGCGTTCTTCGGCGGCGCCGCCTTCCACTACTCCCGGAACTGGGGGTGGAACTCCTTCGCCCAGCATATCCAGCACGCGATCCGCACCGACACGTACGACAAGATGCAGCGGCTCAACATGGACTTCTTCGCCGACAAGCAGACCGGCGAGATGATGTCCATCCTCTCGAACGACGTGAACCGGCTGGAACGGTTCCTCAACGACGGGATGAACGCCGCGTTCCGGCTGGGCGTGATGGTCGTCGGCATCGCGGTCATCCTGCTGTGGATCAACTGGCAACTCGCACTGGTGACGCTGTTCGTGGTGCCGGCGCTGGCGGTGTTCACCTACTGGTTCATCCAGACCATCCAGCCCAAGTACGCCGAGGTCCGGTCGTCCGTGGGCCAGGTGAACTCCCGGCTGGAGAACAACCTCGGCGGCATCCAGGTAATCAAGTCCGCCAACACGGAGGACTACGAATCCGACCGCGTCGAGGACGTCTCCCAGGACTACTTCGACGCCAACTGGGGCGCCATCGACACCCGCATCAAGTTCTTCCCGGGCCTGCGCATCATGGCCGGCGTCGGCTTCGTCGCCACCTTCCTCCTCGGCGGCGTCTGGGTGCTCACCTACCAGCAGACCGGCGGGGCACCCCTGTTCTTCACGGGGAAACTCACCTCCGGCGAGTTCGTCATCTTCATCCTGCTCTCCCAGCGGTTCATCTGGCCGATGGCGCAGTTCGGCCAGATCATCAACATGTACCAGCGGGCGTACGCCTCCGCGGCCCGCATCTTCGGCCTGATGGACGAGCCCTCGCGTATCGCCGAGAACCCGGACGCCGACGAACTGGTCGTCGAGGACGGCGACGTGACCTACGAGGACGTGACGTTCGGCTACGACGACGAGCCCATCGTCGAGGACATCTCCTTCGAGGTCGACGGCGGGGAGACGCTCGCGCTGGTCGGGCCCACGGGCGCCGGGAAGTCGACCGTCCTGAAGCTCCTGCTCCGGATGTACGACGTGGACGACGGCCGCATCGCCATCGACGGTCAGGACCTCCGCGACGTGACCATCACGTCCCTGCGCGAGCGCGTGGGCTACGTCTCGCAGGACACCTTCCTGTTCTACGGCACCGTCGCCGAGAACATCTCGTACGGAACGTTCGACGCCGACCGGGATGCGGTCATGGAGGCCGCCAAAGCCGCGGAAGCCCACGAGTTCATCACCAACCTGCCGGACGGGTACGACACCGAGGTTGGCGAGCGCGGGGTCAAACTGTCGGGCGGCCAGCGCCAGCGACTCGCCATCGCCCGTGCCATCCTCAAGGACCCCGAGATACTCGTCCTCGACGAGGCCACCAGCGACGTGGACACGGAGACGGAGATGCTCATCCAGCGCTCGCTCGACCGCCTCACGGAGGACCGCACCACCTTCGCCATCGCACACCGCCTCTCGACAATCAAGGACGCCGACCAGATCGTCGTCCTCGAGGACGGCCGCATCGTCGAGCGCGGCACGCACGAGGACCTCATCGACGACGACGGGCTGTACGCCCACCTCTGGGGCGTGCAGGCCGGCGAGATAGACGAACTGCCCGACGAGTTCGTCGAGCGGGCGGCGAAGCGGCGGGCGGCGGTCGAATCCGACGACTGACCGGCGGGTCGCCGGACCACCCGCCTATTAGCCGTCGCCCCACGCACGCCCGGGCATGAACCTCGCCGAACACTCGTGGACGGACGCCCGCGACGCCGAGACCGACCTCGCGCTCGTCCCCGTCGGCTCCACCGAGCAGCACGGCCCCCACGCCCCGCTCGGGGTCGACCACATGACCGCGGAAGCCATCGCCGAGGAGGCGGCCGAGCGCTACGCCGCCGAGCACGACGACGAGCCGGTCGTCGCGCCCGCCATCCCTGTGGGCGTCGCCGAGGAACACCGTGCGTTCGACGGGACGCTCTGGGTGACCGAGGATACCTTCCGCTCGTACGTGGCGGACATCTGCCGGTCGCTGGCCCATCACGGCTTCGACCGCGTGGTCGTCGTGAACGGGCACGGCGGCAACACGGGCGCACTCCGGGAGGTCTGTGGCCGCCTGACCCGTGACGGCGACTGCTACGCGGTGCCGTTCACCTGGTTCGACGTGGTCGCGCCGGAGTTCGAACTCGGCCACGGCGGCCCGACCGAGACGAGTCT
This sequence comes from Haloglomus halophilum, assembly GCF_024298885.1. Taxonomy (GTDB): domain Archaea; phylum Halobacteriota; class Halobacteria; order Halobacteriales; family Haloarculaceae; genus Haloglomus; species Haloglomus halophilum. Next base: position 2,486,610 of record NZ_CP101166.1, on the reverse strand, counting down.
GATGCTCCACCTCGCGCCCGACCTCGTCCGCGAGGAGCGCTACGCGGAGGCCGCCGAGGGCGCCGGCCACGAGTTCGGCGTCTTCGTCGACGGCACCAACCTCGCCTACGACTTCGACGAGTTCTCCGAGAGCGGCAACCTCGCGGACCCCACGCCTGCGACGGCCGCGGAGGGCGAGCGGCTGCTCGCGTCGTCGGCCGACGCCTGCGTCCGGGTGCTGGCGGCTATCGAGGAGCGCGAGTGGACGGGCGAGAGGGAACGGAGCGACGACTGAGCCGGTCGCCGCGTGGTCAGTTCATCGAGGAGTCGGTCGACGTGGCGGTGGCGGTGTCCGTCGCGGTCCCTGTCGACGTCGAGGTCTCGGTCGGCGTCCCCGAGGGCGTCGGCGTGGGCGTCGGGGTCTCCTCGCCACCGCCCTCCTCGACCGGGCGAAGGAGCGGCCGCTTGCTCTCGGCGGCGAGGTCGTCCCAGGAGACGCTCCCCTGCTCGACGATGTTCTCCGGATCCATCGCCGGGTCGCTCAGGACGAGCGCGGCGGTGAACTCCGGCGGTCGCGCGCGCTCGCCGCCTGGCGCCTCGCCGACCGGGTTCGCACCTGGGCCGGAGGCCGACCCGACGACGACGGTCCCGACCATCCCGAACAGCTCGTGCGGGGCGCACATGATGTTGTGGACCCCCTCCTGCTCGAAGGTGTAGAGCCAGTAGTCACCCATCGCGAGGATGGGCGAGGAGAACGGCGGCACCTCGTCTGGGACGCGCTGGGTGTAGCCGAAGGCCGGGTGGTAGGCGTTGACGTTGTGATGCGGCGTCGCGAGGTTGAACCGGACGGTGTCGCCGGGTTCGACGTACAGCCCCGTCGGCTCGAAGTAGAACTCCGGGATGGGGGCGTTCTCGCGCTCGCGGATGAGCAGGTCGACGGTGTGGTCGGGCTCGGCGGGTGGTTCGGCGTCGGTCGTCCCGGTGTAGCCGAACCGCGGGTCGATGGACTCGGGCTGTGGGGTTTCGGTCATCGTATCGGTCTCGGTCTCGGTAGGAGTGTTCGTCGGACTGTCCGTGTCGGTCGGGGTCTCGGTGGTCCCGTCACCCAGGAGGCCGGAGCACCCCGCAGCGAGCGGCATCGAGGCTGCTCCGAGCGCGGTCAACATGCGACGCCGAGTGACACTCGACGGGTGCATCGATGACCCCCCCGGGTCGGTCGTGTTCTGCTTCGACACAACCGAACCCGACTGCCGTCCCCCGATTATCCCTTACGGTTCCACCGAATACTCCCGGGCGAGCACCAGCGGTGGCCGTGCGGTCACTCCTCCTCTTCCTCCTCTTCTTCCTCTTCCTCCTCTTCCTCCTCTTCTTCCTCTTCCTCCTCTTCCTCTTGGTCGGCCTCGGCGGCCTCGTGGGCGTCCTCCAGTGCCGAACGGACGCCGGGAATCGTGGAGGCAAGGTCGGAGACCTCCTCGTGGGCGGTCTCGATGTCGCCGAACAGCTCCTCCAGCTCGCCGATCTCGTCTTCGAGGTCGTCGGCGTCCTCGAACGCGTCGGCGCGCTGGCCGAGGACGAACTGCTTCTTTGCCTCGCGGAGGTGCTCCTCGGCGTCACCGAGGTCGAGTGCGCCCTTCAGCGCGTTCAGCACGCCCAGCGTGTTGTCGGCCTCCACGTCCCAGATGCTGTCCGGCTCCGGGAGTGCGGCGCGGGCCTCCTGCAGGGCGGCCTCGACCTCCTCGCGCATCTCCATCGTGGCCTCGTCGAACAGCTCGTCGTCGTCGAAGGTGGACTGACTCATGTGCCGGGATTCTCCCGGATGGGGTTTAAAGAAACGCCGGAAACCGGAAGTGAAACCACCCGCGTTACCCAGCGAAACGGTCGACCAGCCAGCCTCAGGTTCCGTGGTCCCAGGAGCCCATGTACTCCTCCTGGTCGGCGCTCAGCGCGTCGATGTCGATACCCTCGGCGTCGAGTTTCACCTCGGCGACCTCGCGGTCGAGGTCGTCGGGCACCTCGTGGACGCCCGCGCCGTAGTCGTCGGGGTTCTCCACGAGTTCGCGCACGGCGACCGCCTGCACGCCGAACGACTGGTCCATCACCTCGACCGGATGCCCCATCGCGATGGGGGAGGCCAGGTTGACGAGTCGGCCTTCGGCGAGAACGTTGATACGCCGCCCGTCGGGGAGTTCGTAGGCCTCGACACCATCACGGACCTCCTCGTGCGAGTCGGCCATGTCGTCGAGCTGGTCGAGGTTGATCTCCACGTCGAAGTGGCCGGCGTTGGCGAGCACGACGCCGTCCTGCATCTCCTGGAACTCCTCGCGGGTGATGACATCGCGGTTGCCCGTGGTCGTGACGAAGATGTCGCCCTCGGCGGCGGCCTCGGTCATCGGCAGGACCTCGTAGCCCTCCATGTGCGCTTCGAGCGCCCGCCGGGGGTCGACCTCCGTGACAACGACGTGGGCGTTCTGTCCGGCGGCCTTCTTCGCGACACCGCGACCGCAGTAGCCGTAGCCCGCGACGACGACCGTCTTCCCGGCGAAGGAGAGGTTCGTCGTCATCGAGATGTTCGAGAGGGAGGCCTCGCCGGTGCCGTGGACGTTGTCGAACAGCCGCTTCATCGGCGTGTCATTGACGGCGAACATCGGGTAGTCGAGCGCGCCGTCCTCGGCCATCGCGCGGAGCCGGTGGACGCCGGTGGTCGTCTCCTCGCAGCCGCCGACGATGCTCTCGATGAGGTGCGGGTGCTCCTCGTGGATGCGGAAGACGAGGTCCCCACCGTCGTCGACGGTGACCGTCGGCTCGTGGCCGATGACGGCCTCCATCGCCTCGTAGTAGGCCTCGTCATCGACGCCACGCTCGGCATAGGAGGTGATGGACTCGTGCGCGTCGAGCGCGACGCTCACGTCGTCGTGGGTCGAGAGCGGGTTGCAGCCCGTGATGGCGACCTCGGCGCCGGCCTCGGCCAGCGTCTCGGTCAGGACCGCGGTCTTCGCCTCGACGTGCATCGCCATCCCCACGACCTCGCCGTCGAGGGGCTGCTCGTCGCGGAACTCCTCGCGGAGCGACTCGAGGATGGGCATGTGCTGGCGCGCCCACGCCATCTTCTGTCGGCCGGATTCCCTGGCCGCGTCGGGGTCTTCGACCCGTGCGGTGATGGACTCGGTCATGCCCGAGCGGACGGGAAGCGGCCGGAAAACGCTACCGAACCCCCACGCAGTGCTGCCGCTGGCGGGTCGAAAACAGAGAGACGGACCGCCGCCAGCGTCTACCGGTCGGGACCGTTCCCGTTGCCGCCACTGTTGCCCGGACCGCCGTCGGCATCGTCGCCGCCGCTATCGTCTCCGTCGTCGGTCGTCTCCGTCTCGGAGTCGTCGCTGGTCTCCGTCTCGGTCTCGGAGTCCTCGGTCTCCTCCGCATCGGCGTCGTCAGCGCCCGGACCCTTGTCTCCCGGCGGACCCGGCTCGCCGTCCGGACCCTTGTCCTCCGGCGGGCCGCGCTCCCCGTCCGGACCACGGTCGGAATCCTCGTTACCTGCGCCCGCGAAGGCCGGCGGGCCGCGGTCGGCATCCTCGTTACCCGCACCGAAGACGAACGCCGGCGGGCCGTTACCCTGTCCCGGGTTGTTGGCCGTCACGAACTCGGCGATCTGCAGGCCGACCGGCGTCGTGCTGTTCGTGCTGTTCTGACCGACGAGGTCGTTGACGAACGAGGAGACGTTCTGACCGAACGCGTCGCCGTCGTCCTCTGACTCCTCGTTCCCTGCCTCACCGTCGTCATCGTCCAGCTCCTCGTTACCGGCTTCGTCCTCCAGTTCCTCGTTGCCGGCTTCGTCGTTGCCACCATCCTGAACGGCCGCGGTCGCGGCGCCGACGGCGGGGGCGAAGGTCGTCAGGACCATCACCATCACCATGGCCACCGCGAACAGCTTGTGTTGGGTACGGGTCATCTCACCTCGTACGGATGCCCTACCATCACATAAACCGGGCCTGACGTTCGTTCCGTTCAGGCCGTTCAACACGACACCAGGGAACACCTCAGAGAGCGTATTACCGTTCAAGAACATATCTGAGGCACTGATATCACCGCGGTAAGGACCGCCTCAATCGCCATCTCCGGTGGCCCGCTCGACCGCCTCCCGAGCCCGGCGCTCGGCCTCCCGCTTCGTCGCGTCGGCATCCAGTGTCAGCACCTCGCGGTCACGCATCAGCACGCGCCCGTCGCAGACGGTGTGGCACACGTCGCTCGCGCTCGCCGCGTACGAGAGGTGGCTCACGAGGTCGTGGCGGGGCGTGAGATGGGCCGCGTCGAGATCGACGACCGCGAGGTCGGCCGCCGCACCCGGTTCGACCCGGCCGCCGGGGAGCCCCAGCACGTCCGCGCCGCCCGCGGTGGCCATCTCGACGGCGGCCTCGGCGGGCACCGCGCTGGCGTCGTCGGCCGCGAGCTTGCCCAGCATCGCGGCGTCGCGCAGCTCGTCGAACATCGAGAGGTCGTTGTTCGAGGCCGCGCCGTCGGTACCCAGCGCGAGCGGGACGCCCGCGTCCAGCAGGTCCTGGACGGGCGCCATCCCGCTCGCGAGTTTCATGTTCGAGGCGGGGCAGTGGACCACGCCCGTGCCGGTCTCCGCGAGAAGGTCGACCTCGCTCTCGTCGAGGTGGACACCGTGCGCGAGGAAATCACCCGCGTCGCCGTCGAGCAGGCCGTGCTCGCGCGCGTACGCCAGCGGCCGCTGGTCGTGCGCCTCGACGATGGGTTCGACCTCGTCGCGCGTCTCGTTGGCGTGGAGGTGGACCGGGACGCCCGCCTCGCGCGCCTCGGCGACGTACTCCGCGAGCAGGTCGGCGTCGACCGTGGTCAGCGAGTGCGGCATCACGGCCGTCCGGACGCGCCCGTCCGCGGCACCGTCGAGGTCCCGCGCCACGTCCAGCGATTCCTGGAAATCCGCACGCGCCGCCTCGTCGTCCTTCCCGACGGTGACGACGCCGTGGCCCAGCCGGGCGCGCAGGCCCGCCTCCGCGACCACGTCGGCGACCTGCCCGACGTGGAAGTACATGTCCGCGAACGCCGTGGTTCCGGACTGTATCATCTCCAGGACGCCGAGTCGCGCCCCAGCGCGCACGTCAGCCGGTTCGAGGACGCCCTCGACGGGCCAGATGTCCTCCTGCAGCCAGGCGTCGAGGGGCTTGTCGTCGGCGTAGCCCCGGAGCAGCGTCATCGCGACGTGTGTGTGGGCGTTGACGAGCCCCGGCATGACGAGACAGTCCTCGGCGTCGAGGGTGGCGTCTGCGTCGGGCAGGTCGTCCTCGGATGGGTTGCCGATGGCCTCGATGAGGCCGGCCTCGCGGTCGACGACGACATCCGCCCGCTCGACGCTCATATCGGGCCGGAGGACGTGCCCGCCGGCGATACGGTAGGTCCCCGCCTCTGGTGTGGTCATACGCGTGGCGTTCTCGGGTGGACTGCCTGAAGGTGACGGATATAAACTCCCAGACTATCACAGATATTGGATATATATTCCAAATATTGTGGAACTATAGCCAGCACATCCCCCATAAGAAAGACAATAATCAGATACAAGCACTCGACCGACTCGACAGCCACCACCGAGACACCTACGAAGAGCGAGCGCTCTCGACCCAGCCCGGGCGACGCAAGGACCGCAGGGAGCGAAATCGACCGAGGACCGCAGCGAGCCCCGGACGTTCTCGCGAGCGAAGCGAGCGAGAAGTCGTCAGAGCTTGCTCTGACGGAAGTCGAGAGCGCGAGGGCTTCGCAGGCGTTCCTGTCGGCCTCGGAGTCGCCAGGGGAGGAATCACCGAGAGAGAGCGCGCGCGAGGGCTTCGTAGGGGACTCCGTCAGTACGGGAGCCGTTTTAGCCCCCGTCCCACCCACCGAGCGGACCCTTATGCCCCTCCGACACCAAGTACGATCATGACCGAGACGGCGACGTTCGCGGGCGGATGCTTCTGGTGCATCGAGGCGGCGATGAAGGAACTCGACGGCGTCCACGCCGCCGAGTCGGGCTACACCGGCGGCCACACCGACGACCCCAGCTACCGCGAGGTCTGCTCGGGCAGCACGGGCCACGCCGAGGCCGTGCAGGTCGAGTACGACCCCTCCGTCATCACCTACGAGGAGCTGCTGGAGGTGTTCTTCTCCATCCACGACCCGACGACGGAGGACCGACAGGGCCCGGACGTGGGCTCGCAGTACCGCTCGGCCGTCTACTACCACGACGAGGACCAGCAGGAACTCGTCGAGGGGTTCATCGAGGCGCTGGAAGCCGAGGGCGTCTACGAGGGCATCGTCACGGAGGTCGAGCCGCTGGGCGAGTGGTATCGTGCCGAGGAGAAACATCAGGACTACTTCGAGAAGAACCCGAACCAGCCCTACTGCGCCGCGCAGGTCCGGCCGAAGGTCGAGAAGGTCCGCGAGAAGTTCTCGGCGAAGGTCCGCGCGGACGGCGGCGTTCCGGCAGCGTCGGGCGAGTCGCTGGCCGACCGCGTGCGGCGGCTGTTCCGGTAGTTCCCCTTCGATGCCCTACCTGCTCGACTCGTTCAGGTAGCGGAACGCCGGCTGCTTCCCGGAGTGCTCGATCACGACAATCTCGTCACCGTCGAGCGTGACCGTAAGCGTCTCGAACTCCGGCGGGAGCGCGGCCGAGGCACTCACTGTGGTCCGGGGCTGGCAGTCGTCGGGAACCTCCTTCGTCGGCGTCTCGGCCTCGGTCGTCAGCGCGAGTTCCCACCGGCCGTCGCTGGCCTCGGTGAGATCGCCGCGGACGGCCAGGTTGGGCGTGTCGTGGGTGAACGAGTAGTTCTGGAGGTAGACGGCGCGGTACTCGCCCGCATCGACGCTGGTCTGACCGACCCACGCGCGAGGTTCGTCACCGGAGAGACAGCCGGTCGCGGCGGTCGTCCCCATCGAGGGGACACTGACGCCGGACTGTGGCGACTGGGTCGCCGCGACGGCGAGGCCGCCGGCGACGGCGCCGACGACGAGGCCGGCGAGGAGGACGGCGATACGGGAGTCCATGATATCGGGACGCCGGACGCGAATATAAGGGTGCCGCGACGCGTGATGGCACCCCCGGCCGATGACCCAAGACATATGCCGAGATACCCCCACCCCTCGCGCATGTCCGCCCTCCAGGCCCTCCAGCGCTGCCGCCGGGAACGGCCGCGCTGGACGGCCCTCGCCGTCACCACGCTCGCGATACTGCTGGCGTGGCCCGCCGTCGACTGGTGGCTCCGCGGCATCGAGATCGCCCCGCAGTTCCGGTTCTGGGACTTCGGCGCCTACGGCAACGCCGTCAACCGCTGGCAGGCCGGCGAGCCGCTCTACGTCCGGAACGAGAACGGTGGCTTCCACGGCAGCTACCTGTACCCGCCGTTCTCGGTGCTGCTGTTCTACCCGTTCGTGGCGCTGTTCGAGCCCGACACCACCCGGCTCGTCTGGAGCGCCGTCTCGGTCGGGGTCATGTGGGTCGGCCTGCAGGCGCTGGTCGCCTCGCTGGGCCGGTCGCTGTCGGTCCCGGAACGCCTCCTCGGCCTGCTCGCACTGCTGGGCTTCCAGCCGTTCCTGCTCGGCGTGAAGATGGGCCAGACCGTCGGTGTCACCGGCGGCCTGCTGGCGCTCGCCGGCGCCGGCGTGATGAACGACGCCGCCGGACGGCGGGTCCGGGGCGCGTGGGCGACGCTCGCGGGCGCGGCGACGGCCGGCGTCGGGCTCCTGAAGCTCCCGTTCGCCCCCGCCGGCGCACACCTGCTCCGGAGCAAGCGCCGGTTCGCCGCCGCCGTCGGCACCGGCGTCGTCCTGCTCGCCGTCTCGCTGGCCGTCTTCGGCGTCGACAGCCACCGGCTCTACGTCGACGTGCTGGCGTGGGGCGTCGAGTCGGGCGGCGGCGCTCGGAACCCGGCGCTCTGGCTCCCGCCGTACTACAAGCCGCTGGCGTGGCTTCCGGGCAGCATCGTCCTCCGGCTGGTCGGAAGCGCCGTCGTCGCAGCCTACGCCATCCTCGCGACCGACGCCGACCGCGAGGTGTTCGCGCTGGGCGTCGCGAGCATCACCCTGCTCGCGCCGCTCGTCTACACGTACTACTTCACGGCCGTCCTCCCCGCGGTCGTCGTGCTGCTCGCCATCGAGTTCGACCACCCGCGGGGGCGCCCGGCGCTCCCCCTGGTCGGCCTGCTCTGCCTCCAGTTCCACAGCTACGGCCTGAAGTTCATCGTCGACACCATCCCCCACCACGTCCCGGCGTTCCAGGCACTTCGCCCGGCTTACTTCCTGCTCCAGCCGGGGCTCTGGGGGAACGCCCTGCTCGTCGGCCTGGCGGCCGTCCGGGTCGCCGAACTCGTCGAGACGCCGGACTGGGTGGACGCGCGGCTGGCCGCACTACGGTCTGACGGAACGCGGTCGAAGGGAGACTGAGCCGCAGGCAACGAGCGAGCTGTCGACTTTTTCTGATAACTTTGAATATAGCCCACTAATAAGCCAAATAGAGGATTAAAATGGCATTTCAGAATTCCGCCCCGTTCAGTCCCCGAACGGCCCCATCCCGCCCATCCCGCCACCACCGCCACCGCCGCCCTGCATCTGCTTCATCATCCGCTGCATGTCGCCGTCGCCCATCCCCTGGAACTGCTTGAGCATCCGGGCCATCATCTTGTGCTGTTCGAGGAGTTCGCGGACGACCTCCTCCCCCTGGCCGGAGCCGCGGGCGATGCGCTCGACCTGCGACTTGCCGATGGAGCGGGGCTGCTGGAGTTCCTCCTCGGTCATCGAGTCCATCACGACCTCGAAGTTGCGCATCCGGTCCTGGGTGACGTCCATCGCGTCGTCGGGGAGCTGGTCCATCAGCCCGCCGCCCATCCCAGGGATCATGTCCATCACCTGGTCGAGCGGCCCCATCTTGTTCATCGCGTTCATCTGCTTGCGCATGTCGTGGAGGGTGAACTCCCCCTCCATCAGGTCCTCCGGGTCCCAGTCGTCGTCCTCGTCCCCGGTCTCCTCCATCGCGCGCTCGACGCGCTCGGTCAGCTGTTTGAGGTCGCCCATCCCGAGCAGGCGAGAGATGAAGCCCGAGGGCTCGAACCGCTCGATGTCCTGGACCTCCTCGCCGGTCCCCAGGAAGGCGATGGTGGAGTTCGTCTGGTCGACCGCGGCGAGCGCGCCACCACCCTTCGCCGTCCCGTCGAGCTTGGTGATGACGACGCCATCGATGCCGACCGCGTCGCCGAACGCCTTCGCCTGGTCTTTCGCGCCCTGCCCGATGGCGGCGTCGAGGACGAGCAGGTTGTGGTCAGGGTTCACCTCGGCCTCGATTTCCTCTAGCTCGTCGACCAGCTCCTCGTTCAGGCCGGAGCGACCGGAGGTGTCGACGATGCGGACATCGGCGTCCTGGGTCTTCTCGAGGCCGTCGCGGGCGATCTTGACGGGGTCCTCCTCGTCGGGGTCGCCGTAGAAGTCGACCTCCGCGCGCTCGGTCATCTGCTTGGCCTGGTCGTACGCGCCCGGGCGGAAGGTGTCGGTCTGGATGACCGCCGGCCGCAGGCCCTTCTTCGAGAACCACCACGCCATCTTCGCCGCCGTCGTGGTCTTCCCCGACCCCTGCAGGCCGGCGAGGACGATGGTCTGCGGTTCGAGGGGAATCTCCGTGGAGTCGCCGACGAGTGCGACCAGTTCCTCGTAGACGATCCGGAGGATGTGGTCGCGGGCGGTGGTGCCGGCGGGTGGCTCCTCCTCCAGCGCACGTTCCTCGATATCGCTGGACAGCTCCTGGACCAGCGCGATGTCGACGTCGGCCTGGATGAGCGCCCGCTGGATCTCCTTGACGATCTCCTCGACGTCCTCCTCGCTCAGGCGGGACTGCCCCCGGAGCTTCTCGAGGGAGCCGCGCAACGAGGAGCCGAGATTGTCGAGTACCATTTACGCGGGATAATCGGTCGGGACGCTAAACGCTTTCCGTCAGCTACCCACGACTTCAGCCGTGGGCTTCCGCCTCGCTACTCTGTGATAGCCGCCTCAGTCGCTCCCGCTCGGCGTCGAGTCGTGGCTGGCCGGCGTGTCGCCATCGCCGTCCGTGTCCGCTTCGGCGGGGTCGGCCTCCTGAACCGTGTCCTCCGCTTCCTCTCCGTCGTCGACATCCTCGCTGTCCGGTTCCGTCGTGTCGGCCGACTCGCCGGAGATGGCCGCGTCGGCCGGGGGACGCTCGTCGGCCGTCCCGTTGTCGGGGGCCGTCTCCTCGTCGGACTCGATATCGGGCTCTCTCCGGTCGCCCGCGAGCGATTCGACGGAGCGGCCGTGGCGGGCGACCCGCTCGGCGACGACGAACTTCCGCGTCCGGTCGAGCCCCTCCCAGTCGAGTCCGTCGGGCGGGTCGGCCTCGAACGCCTCGTACTGGTCGACCACCCGCTGGTTGACGTGTCGCTCGAACTCGCCGCAGACATCGCAGCTCCGCGTGAGGTGGGAGACATCGTACGACCGGGTGACGGTGCCCTCCATGCAGTTCAGACACCGGTACGTTCGAGAGACTGGCACTACCACCCCCTTCGGGCCCGAGGGGGTAATACCTACGGACTGGCGCAGGTGGTACCCGACAGCGATGTTTCCGCTCGGAATCGCCGGTTATCCAAGAACGAGCGGGATAATGCTCGTATCATCACCGCTCGCTGGTTCTCGTGTCTCTCCCGCCGTGCAGTTGAAGCGGCCCCCCGACGAGACGCCGGTATGGTCACCGACGAGGAACTCGTCGCACAGGCGCGCGAGGCGTGCGACCGAGCGTACGCCCCCTACTCGGGGTACGACGTGGGCGCTGCGCTCCGTACCCGTGACGGCACGGTCTTCCATGGCTGCAACGTCGAGATGATCACCTTCACCAACACTATCCACGCCGAGAGCGGCGCGCTCGGCGCGGCGGTCGCCGCGGGACACCGTGAGTTCGACGCCGTCGCGGTCTCCTCGGGGGAACGTGACGGCGTCACGCCCTGCGGGCTCTGCCGGCAGACGCTCGCCGAGCTCTGCGACGACGACCTCCGGGTGCTCTGTGACGTGGGCGATGGCATCGAGGAGTGGACGCTCGGCGAGCTCCTGCCGGGCGCGATGAGCGGCGACGAGGTCCCCACGAGTGGAGACAGCGAGTAGACCCGCCGTCAGCCGACCTGCACCGCGAAGACGATCTGCTCGTGGACGATGACGTGGAGGGGCTGACCGGCGTCCTGCCACGAGTGGGTCTCGCTGTAGGGCGAGTCGGCGAACTCGCCGGTCATCGTGACCTCGACATCGTAATCGGCGTTCATCAGCACCTCGTTGTTGATGGTCTCTCGCGTGTTCGGCGCCATCTCGAAGCTGGTGTCGATCCGCGGCTCGTCGCCGTCCTGCGTGACCAGCACCGCGACGGTGCGTGGGTCCGACGCCTCGTTGTGGAGGACGATGTCGGTCGCGCCGCGCGACGTGCCCGTTCCGAAGGCGGAACAGCCGGCGGACACGCCGAGGCCGACCGTGGCGATGCCACCGAGGAGGGACCGGCGGGAGGGTGGAGACACGCCGGGCGTGCGCTTCGGGCCGGCAAGTGTCTTCCGCCCCAGGTGGTGCTGTCCGTATCCCGGAGGTTGTCACTGCTCGCTTCGCTCGGAGATAGCGAGCGCGGTGGGACCGAGCGAACGCGAAGCGTTCGCGAGGGTCACCGCGCGAGTGAGCGAGCGCGGTGGGATTCCCACTCGAGGCGAGACTCGCTTCGTTCGTCTCGCGTAGTTCGAATCCCACGGGCGTCGCTACTCCTCGCTTCGCTCGGAGATAGCGAGCGCGGTGGGATTCGAACCCACGACCATCGGATTAGAAGTCCGACGCTCTATCCGAGCTGAGCTACGCGCCCTCAGGCCGAGGGACGGCCGCCTCGCGCAAAAGCGGTACGGGTTCGGGGCGGGAGTGACCCCGTTCAGGCGAACAGCTGGCGAGCCTCGTCGACGGCCTCGACCAGTGCGTCGACCTCCTCGCGGGTGTTGTAGAGGTAGAACGAGGCCCGCGCGGACGCAGCCGTTCCGAGCACGTCGTGGAGCGGCTGGGTGCAGTGGTCGCCGGCGCGGATGGCGACGGCGTAGTCGTTGAGGATGCTGGAGAGGTCGTGGGCGTGGGTGGTCTCGAGGTTGAACGCGACGAGCCCGGCGCGGTCGTCGCCCGGCGGCCCGTACACCTCGACGTCGTCCCACTCGGTCAGGCGGTCGTAGGCGTACTCCGCGAGCTGTTGCTCGTGACGGTGGATGCGTTCGAGCCCGATGTCGTCGAGATAGTCACACGCCTCGGCGAAGGCGATGCCGTCGGCGATGTTGGGCGTGCCGGCCTCGAACTTCCAGGGGAGTTCGTTCCACTGGGAGTCCTCGAAAGTGACCTTGAGGATCATGTCGCCGCCGTAGAGGTACGGCTCCATCTCCTCGAGGATGTGCTCCTTGCCGTACAGCGCGCCGATGCCGGTCGGCCCGCACATCTTGTGCCCGGAGAACGCGAAGAAATCACAATCCATCGCCTTCACGTCGACCGGCTGGTGGGGCACCGACTGGGCGCCGTCGACGAAGATGAGCGAGTCGTGGTCGTGGGCGATGTCCGCGAGCTCGCTCACGGGGTTCACGGTCCCGAGCGTGTTCGAGACGTGGACGACGCTCACCATCTCCGTATCGTCGGTGATGAGTTCGGCGGCGGCGTCCATGTCGAGGTAGCCGTCCTCGGTGATGGGGATGTACTTGCACTCGGCGCCGGTCCGCTTCGCGATTTGCTGCCAGGTCACGAGCGAGGCGTGGTGCTCCATCTCCGTCAGCACGACCTCGTCGCCGGGGCCGAGTTCGTTCAGGCCCCAGGCGTAGCCGACGGTGTTCATCGCCTGTGTCGTGTTGGCGGTGAAGACGATCTCCTCGCGGCCGTCGGCGCCGATGAACTCCGCCACGCGGTCGTGGGCCTCCTCGTAGGCGATGGAGGCCTCCTGAGAGAGCTGGTGGATGCCGCGGTGGACGTTGGCGTTGTACTCGCGGTAGTAGTCGCTGATGGCGTCGATGACGCGCTCGGGCGTCTGCGAGGTGGCCGCGTTGTCGAGGTAGACGAGCTGCTGGCCGTCGATCTCGCGCTCGAGGATGGGGAACTCCTCGCGGATGCGCTCGACGTCCAGCGGCGTGACGTCCTGCGTTGCCATTAGGGGAACCTAGGGACCGACGTAGGTCACTCCTTCGGTGCGCCCGGAGGCCTGCTAGCCGGATTCGGCATCACGACCCGGGGCCGAGACCCAGGTCCTCATCCGGCAGAGTGGAGCACGAGACCGCGGTCACCGACCCGGGACAGCGAACTTATGGCCGGGCCCGTCGAACAGCGAGTATGCGGGTCACGCTGTCGGACGAGGCACGCCGGCTGGTCGCGCTGTTCGAGGACGAGACGGACGTGGCGGCCCGGGACTGCCTCGTCGACGACGAGTTCGACCGCGTGGTGTTCGTCGTGCCGGCCGGCGAGATGGGGAAGGCCATCGGGCCGGACGGCCAGCACGTCAAGCGGATGGAGCGCCGCCTCGACCGCGACGTGGAACTGGTCGAGGGCGCCGACCGCGCCGCCGACTTCGTCGCGAACGCGCTCGCACCTGCGGCCGTCTACAACGTGACCGTCAGCGACAACGGCGACCGCATCGCGTACGCAGAGGTCGACTCGGCCGACCGCGGGGTCGCCATCGGCACCGAGGGCCGGACCATCCAGCGGGCCCGAGAACTGGCCCAGCGACACTTCGATATCGACGAGATCGAGTTGACCTGAGGACGAACCGCCCGCAGACCCCCGACAGCCGCTCCGAGGCGCCGTTCCAGCGCGCGGGAGGGTGACCAACCTGCACCCCGAACGGACCCGAATTTCTTCATCATCTTCCCAACTTTTACCGATGTGTCCGGAATTTCCGAGCTATTCTGGACGCCAAACGGCCTTAAATTCGTAATATCCGTCCCAATTCCGGACTCCCGTCCAGACCAGAAGCGATTTTATTCGTTTTGTAAACGGAAGCCCTTATCAATTACAACTACATCCCGAATATCCGTAATGGAGTGGACTAACGTCCAAAGTGATTGTAGTTCGGTGGACGAGTCGGTTTCGAGCATCGCGGTCCGTGCCCGCATCCAGGCGGAGGTGGCGGCATGGGACTGATCCGGATGACGAAGTACCGGACGCTGCTGCTCGCCACCATCGGGTTCAACTTCTCGTTCCTCATCTGGTTCTCGTTCGCGCCGTTCACGGGGCCGATGGCCGAGGAGTTCGGCCTCTCGCTGGCCGAGATCGGCATCCTCGCGAGCGCGGCCATCTGGCTCGCCCCGTTCGGCCGCATCCTGACGGGCTGGCTCTCCGACAAGTTCGGCGCGCCGACCGTGTTCGCCATCGTCCTCGGCTACGTCGGAGTGTTCTCGATGGCGTCGGCGTTCGCCCAGGACTACACCGTCTTCTTCGTCGAACGGCTCATCGTGGCGACGGCGGGCATCACGTTCGTCATCGGCATCCAGCACGTCTCCGAGTGGTTCGAGGAGGAGGAGCTGGGCACGGCGGAGGGCATCTACGCCGGGATCGGGAACGCCGGGGCGGCGGGCGGCGCGCTCATCCTGCCCCGGGTCTTCCCGAGTAACTGGAACGGGCCGCTGTTCTCGACGAACTGGCGGGCCGCGTTCTTCTACACCGGCGTCGTCGCCATCGGACTCGCGATCACGTACTACCTGCTGGGCGAGGCCGCGAAGGACGATCAGACCCGGCAGGCGACCGCGGAGCAGGCCGGCTTCAAAGACTGGCTCCACACCGCGACCCGCTACGGGACGGTCGTGCTGGCGCTGGCGTACGTGATGACGTTCGGCCTGGAGCTGTCGATGAACGGCTGGCTGGCGACCTACTACCGCGAGGGATTCAACACGCAGAACCTCACGCTGGCCGCGACGTTCGCGGCGACGTTCTCCGTGGCGGCGGGCCTGCTCCGACCCATCGGCGGCTACATGAGCGACCGGCTGGCCCGCAACGAGACGAACATCATCCCGCTGTTCCAGGGCCGCTACCGTGAGCAGTGGACGTTCGTCTCGCTGTGCTTCGTCGTCCTGACGATGTTCGGGATGACGCTCGCGGGGCTGTCCGGGCAGGTGCTGCTAGCGGTCGGCGCCGGCTTCATGGTCGGGATGGGCTGTGCGTTCGCCGAGGGCGCCATCTTCGCACAGGTCCCGGCGATGTTCCCGAACAGTTCGGGTGCGGTCGCGGGCGTCGTCGGCGGGGTCGGCACCGTCGGTGGCATCATCTACCCGCTGGTGTACGCGGCGCCGTTCCTGGCGAACCTGCACGTCGGCTACGCCATCGTCGGCGCGTCGATGATTCCCATCGTCCTGCTGACGGCGTGGGTGTTCCAGCCCCGCATCGCCAGCGTCGCCAACGAGGCCGGCTTCGTCGGAGAGGAGCCGACCGCGGTCTCCAGCGACGACTGAGGGCACAGGGCAACGCGACGGCGGATAACCGGCCGTTCTTCACCGAACGCTCAAGTACTCGCGGCCACCGTGAGGGAGTAATGGAGACGGGTATCACGGTGCTCTGCGTGGACGGCGGGCCCACAGCCGAGGCGACCGGGCTGGCGCTGGAGATGCGCGCGGACGGGGTGGACGTGCTCGACGCCTCGAACCCGCGGGTCGCGACCGCGACGCTGGAGCGCGAGGACATCGATGTCCTCGTGTTCGAGCCCGGCGTCGGGCAGGACGACGAGTGGGACGAGACCCTCCGGACCGCGGCCGAGCGTGACGTGACGGTCATCGCCTTCTCCTCGGGCCGGCCGGCGCTCGCCGACCGGCCGGAGGTGGCCGGCCACGTCGACAAGTCACAGCCCGACCAGTTCGAGCGGCTGGCCGACCGGGTGCTGGAGGCCATCCGGCCGGACGAGGCCGACTACCCGCTGGCCGAGGACGAGGAGGCGCGCTCGGTCACCGCGGACCGGTACGGGATGGCGCCGCTCCTGGCCCGTCCCAGTCTGGAGCGGCTCTGCCGCCTGACCGCCGAGACGCTGGGCGTATCGGCGGCGCTGCTCGGGCTGGTCGACCGCACCCGGTACCAGGCGCTCGCGGCCTACGGCACGCCGGACGTGACCCAGCCCCGGCGCGAGAGCCTCTGTGCCCGGACCTTCCTGGAGCCGGGCGTGACCTGTATCCCGGACCTGAAGAACCACGAGTGGGGTGGGTTCGCGCCCGGCGAGGACTTCCGCTGGTACGCGAGTGCGCGCCTCATCGCCCCGGACGGACACCCCATCGGCACGCTCGCGGTGTACGACGAGTCACGCTCGGCGCCGCTGTCGGACGGCGAGCAGTGGCGGCTCTCCGCGCTGGCCGACGAGGCGATGGAGCAACTCGAACTCCGCCGGCTCATCGCCCGCCCGCAGGACCCGGACACGTACATCTCCACCGAGAACGAGCTCACGCTGGAGGAGTGACCACCCCGGCGCGTGGCAGCGGTCGAAGGGAGCGGGGGCGGGAGCGGGGGTGGGGGGGTGGTCGCGTGGCAGTGGTCGGGGGTAGCCAGGGGGCGGCGGCCGCGTGGCAGCGGTCGGGTACCCCGGCACCACGTGACGGCCTCACGCGCCGGCGAACGAAAAGGGACGCTTAAGTCCCTCCGTCAGAAACAGACGTGCACTATGGCGAACGGCAAGTACGCCGCGCGTAAGCTGAAGAAGGACCGCCAGAAGCACCGGTGGTCCGACTCGGATTACGCACGGCGGGCACGCGGGCTGGGCAAGAAGTCCGACCCGCTCGAAGGCGCCCCGCAGGGTCGTGGTATCGTACTGGAGAAGGTCGGGATCGAGGCCAAACAGCCCAACTCGGCCATCCGGAAGTGTGTCCGGGTCCAGCTCATCAAGAACGGGAAGCAGGTCACCGCGTTCTGTCCCGGTGACGGTGCCATCTCGTTCATCGACGAGCACGACGAGGTCACCATCGCCGGCATCGGTGGCGCGAAGGGCCGCGCGATGGGCGACCTCTCCGGTGTCAACTACAAGGTCGAGAAGGTGAACGGCGTCTCCCTGATCGAACTCGTCCGCGGGAACGCGGAGAAACCCGTCCGATAATGAGCACGGAACAGCCAGACCCCGACGCACCAGCCGACACCGACGACGAGCGCATCTCCGCACAGCTGTTCGAGCGCTACTCCGTCGACGGCATCGAGTACGACGACCCCTCGACGAAACGGTACATCACCGTCACGCCGGTCGCGCACACGATGGGCCGTCACGCGAACAAGCAGTTCAAGAAGTCCGAGATCTCCGTCGTCGAGCGGCTCATCAACCGCCTGATGCAGACCGACGAGAACACGGGTAAGAAGCAGATGGCGACCCAGATCGTCCGCGACGCGTTCGACACCATCGAGAGCCGCACCGAGGAGAACCCGGTCCAGGTGCTCGTCACGGCCGTCGAGAACAGTGGCCCGCGCGAGGAGACCGTTCGCCTGAAGTACGGTGGCATCTCCGTCCCGAAGGCCGTCGACGTGGCCCCGCAGCGCCGCGTCGACCAGGCCCTGAAGTTCATCGCCCAGGGCGTCAAGCAGAACTCCTACAAGACGAAGACGCCGGCCGCCGAGGCACTCGCCCAGCAGCTCATCGGCGCCGCCGACTACGACCTGCAGACGTACGCCATCTCCCAGAAGGAGGAGAAGGAGCGCGTCGCCGCTGCAGCTCGGTAATCCGTCGTATATCCTCTCTATCTTCCTCTCTTTCGATTAGAGCCGTCTTTTCGCCGCCAGAGAGACTGTCTCGGACGTAATCTCGAGGAGACTTCGCCGGCAGTTACGCCGACGACGGAGGCCCGTCGAATGCCCCCGCCCGCTCGCCCCGCCGATGGCGGCCCCGCTCGATTCCGCCCCGTTGCTTGTCCGGTCGCTCCGCTCGCGCCCTCACCGGGGAGGCGCCCGCGCGCTTCCTGGTCTCGGCCCCGGCTGGCGCGCGAGGCGGGAGGGTGTACGGTGGTGTCGGCGGTGGAGGGTCGACGCTCTCGACCCCCATATCACGTCCTGGCCCTCCGGTCGGACTTGCCGGGGGACGGCCACCTTATCGGCCGAGTCCCCAACCGCCGGGTATGTCACTCTCCGAGCCGCTGCTCGAGGAAGCCGGCGGTCGAAGCGAGTACCTCCACCCACGGGGGCTGGTGCTGCTGGCCGAGCGGTACGTCCCCGACGAGGCGAGCGCGCCGGGCGTCGAACACTCGACCGTCGTCGAGCACGTCACGGCCCTCGCGGAGCGTGACAGCCACGTCGACGAGGCGTCGTTCCGCGACGCGCTGACGGAGGCCACCGTCGAATCGGAGGAGTGGGTGGACGACACCACCGTCTACGCGCTCGGCGACGACCGACTGAGCGCGTATCCCCCGGCGTGGCACGACGCGTTCGGCGGGTCACGCGACCTCGTGGTGATGGTTCGGTACCTCACGGACGCCGACTTCGAGGGCGTCGCGGCGTGGGCCGACAGGACGGTCCCGGAGGACGACCTGCTCGACGTGGCGGCCGCAGTCGGCGGGTTCGACCGCGAGGCGGCGAAGACGGAGCTGGAGTGCCTGCGCGACGAGGGGCGGCTGGTCGAGGATGCCGACCAGCACCCCGACGCCGGGGTCTACCCCCCGGAGGCCGACCAGGAGTCCGACGTGAAGGGGTGAGGGCCGCCCCAACCACAGGTCTTTCACCGACCCACACCAACCAGCCACGTAATGAGCGGCGCGCGCAAGCCCGACTGGTTGAAGATGCGGCCGCCGTCGGGCGAGCGGTTCACGGAGATCAAGTCCACCCTCCGCGAGCACGACCTCCACACCGTCTGCGAGGAGGCGTCCTGCCCGAACCTGGGCGACTGCTGGTCCGGGCGGAACGGCCCCGGAACGGCGACGTTCATGCTGCTGGGCGACCGCTGCTCGCGGGGCTGCAACTTCTGTGACGTGCAGACCGGGGGGATGGAGCCGCCGGACCCGGACGAACCCACCAACGTCGCGGACGCCGTCGCGGAGATCGGGCTGGACTACGTCGTGCTCACCTCCGTCGACCGCGACGACCTGCCCGACCAGGGCGCGGGGCACTTCGCCGACACCATCCGCGCCATCAAGGACCGCGACCCCTCCATCCTCGTCGAGGCGCTCACCCCGGACTTCCAGGGCGAGTCCGACCTCGTCCGGGAGGTAGCCGAGGGCGGCGCGGACGTGCTGGCGCACAACGTCGAGACCGTCGAGCGGCTCCAGTGGCCCGTCCGGGACCGCCGCGCGGGCTACGAGCAGTCCCTCTCGGTACTGGAGCAGTACGCCCGCGACTCGGACGCGTACGTGAAGACGAGTCTGATGCTCGGCGTCGGCGAGTACGACCACGAGGTGTACCGGACGCTGGGCGACCTGCGGGAGGTCGGGACGGACATCGTCACCTTCGGGCAGTACCTCCAGCCCTCGCGGTCGCATCTGGAGGTGTTCGACTACGTCCACCCGGACAAGTTCGAGACATGGCGCGACGTGGCCGAGACCGAGTTCGAGTTCCTGTACTGCGCGTCGGGCCCGATGGTCCGCTCATCGTTCAAGGCGGGCGAGTTCTTCGTCGAGGCCCTCACTCGCGAGGGCAAGAGCGTCGAGGACGCGAGAGCCGAGGCCCGGGCACGCGGGGACTGAGTCGCACACGGCGGCCGGAATCGCCGGTTCGGCGCCGGTGAACTGCCGGGTCGTCCCCGGCCACCAGCTCGTCCCGAACGTTCAGGTAGTGTTCGGATAGCTACCGTTACATCCTGCGGCTCCATGGAACAGACCGCAACGTCCGTGCGTTTCGGGCAAATCTTACGAAAACTATACGGCATCGGCGGCGGCAGTCGGACCTATGCCGTACCGCAGGGTGAGACACCCATGAGCACGTTACAGCGGGACCCCCGCGAGCAGGTCCAGGTTCTCGACGAGGACGGTCGCGTCCTCGACGGAGCCGAGGTTCCCGACATCGACGACGACGGCCTCCTCGGGATGTACCGCGATATGAAACTCGCGCGCCACTTCGACCAGCGTGCGGTGAGCCTCCAGCGACAGGGCCGGATGGGGACCTACCCACCGCTGTCGGGCCAGGAGGGCGCACAGGTCGGCTCGGCGTACGCGCTCGACGACGAGGACTGGGTCGTGCCCTCCTACCGTGAGCACGGCGTCGCCATGGTCCGCGGGCAGAGCCTGAGTGGGACGCTACGCTACTGGATGGGCGACGAGCGCGGGAACAAGCTGGACGAGCTGAACATCTTCCCCGTGGCGGTCCCCATCGCGACGCAGATTCCCCACGCGACCGGGATGGCCTGGGCCTCCCGGCTGCAGGGCAACGACGAGGCGTTCGTCTGCTACTTCGGCGACGGCGCCACGAGCGAGGGCGACTTCCACGAGGGGCTCAACTTCGCCGGCGTGTTCGACGCACCCGCCGTCTTCTTCTGCAACAACAACCAGTGGGCCATCTCCGTGCCGCGCGAGCGACAGACCGCGGCGGAGACGCTGGCGCAGAAGGCCGTCGGCTACGGCTTCGAGGGCGTCCAGGTCGACGGGATGGACCCGCTCGCGGTGTACAAGGTAACCCGCGAGGCCATCGAGAAGGCCAAGGACCCCGACGAGGACGAACTCCGGCCGACGCTCATCGAGGCGGTCCAGTACCGCTTCGGTGCGCATACGACGGCCGACGACCCCTCCGTCTACCGGGACGAGGACGAGGTCGAGCGGTGGAAGGCCAAAGACCCCATCCCACGGCTGGAGGCGTTCCTCCGCGACCGGGGGCTGCTCGACGACGAGCGACACGCCGAGATCCAGGCCGAGGTCGAGGAGGCCGTCGCGGACGCCATCGAGACGGCCGAGACGGTCGAACGTCCCGAACCCGAGGACATCTTCGAGCACGTCTACGCCGACCAGCCCAAGCGACTGCAGGAACAGCTCGCGTACCTCCAGCGGCTACGCGAAACGCACGGTGACGAGGTACTCCTGGAATGAGCACGCAAGACGCGGACACGGCCGGCAGCGGTAGCACGCAGAACCTCACCCTCGTACAGGCCGTCCGGGACGGGCTGTACGGCGAGATGGAACGGGACGACTCGGTGCTGGTGATGGGCGAGGACGTCGGCCAGAACGGCGGCGTCTTCCGCGCCACGCAGGGCCTCTACGACGAGTTCGGCGACGACCGCGTCGTCGACACGCCGCTCGCGGAGGCCGGCATCGTCGGCACCGCCGTCGGGATGGCGGCCTACGGGATGCGGCCCGTGCCCGAAATCCAGTTCATGGGGTTCATCTACCCCGCGTTCGACCAGATCATCTCCCACGCCGCGCGGATGCGGACCCGCTCGCGGGGGCGCTACACCTGTCCGATGGTCGTGCGCGCGCCCTACGGCGGCGGCATCCGGGCCCCCGAGCACCACTCCGAATCCAAGGAGGCGTTCTTCGTCCACGAGCCGGGGCTGAAGGTGGTCATCCCGTCGACGCCGTACGACACGAAGGGCCTGCTCGCGAGCGCCATCCGCGACCCGGACCCCGTGGTCTTCCTCGAACCGAAGCTCATCTACCGGGCGTTCCGCGAGGAGGTCCCCGACGAGACGTACACCGTCCCGCTCGGCGAGGCCGCGGTCCGGCGCGAGGGCGCCGACGTGTCCGTCTACACCTGGGGCGCGATGACCCGGCCCACGATGGAGGCGGCCGAGGAACTCGCCGAGAACGAGGGCATCGACTGCGAGGTGGTCGACCTCCGGACGCTGTCGCCGATGGACACGGACACCATCCTCGAGTCGTTCAAGAAGACCGGCCGTGCGGTCGTGGTCCACGAGGCGCCCAAGACGGGCGGGCTCGCGGGTGAGATTACCGCGACCATCCAGGAGGAGGCACTGCTGTACCAGGAGGCGCCGGTCAACCGCGTCACCGGGTTCGACGTGCCGTTCCCGCTGTACGCCCTGGAGGACTACTACCTGCCCGAGGCCGCGCGCATCGCAGACGGTATCCGGGAGACGGTGGAGTTCTGAGCATGGTCCGCGAGTTCAAACTCCCCGACGTGGGTGAGGGGCTGACCGAGGCGGAGATCGTCAGCTGGCTGGTCGAGGTCGGTGACACCGTCTCCGAGGACCAGCCCGTCGCCGAGGTGGAGACCGACAAGGCCGTCGTCGAGGTGCCGGCACCCGTCAACGGCACCGTCCGCGAGATTCTGGCCGAGGAGGGCGAGATGGTCCCCGTCGGAGAGGTCATCATCACGTTCGACGTCGAGGGCGAACCCGTCGAGCCGATGGAGGACGCCGCCGACGAGTCCGAACCGGCCGAGGCCGACGAGGTCGAATCCGCTGTCTCCGAGGCGAGTACCGACGGCGAGTCCGGTGGCGAGGTGTCGGCGAAGGGGGGGCGCGTCTTCGCGGCGCCCTCCGCACGGCGGCTGGCCCGCGAGCTCGGCGTCGACATCGAGACGGTCGCCGGCAGCGGGCCCGGCGGCCGCGTCACCGAGGGTGACGTGCGTGCGGCGGCCGACGCCGGCAGCGAGACCGAGTCGGCCACGAGCGAGACCGAGGCCGAACCCGCCGTGCGGTCGGCCACGCGGAAGGTGACGGACGAAACAGCGGCCGAGAGCGACGCCGAACCCGCGCCCGCCGACGCGCACCCCGGTGGCGCGCCCGAGGCGGCCGGCCGCGACCAGACGCTCGCCACCCCGGCCACCCGTCAAGTGGCCCAGGAGGAGGGTATCGATATCGACGACGTGCCGACCGACGAGATACGGGACGGCGAACCGTTCGTCGACGCCGAGCAGGTCCGCGAGTACGCCGAGGCCCAGCGCGCCGCACAGCAGGCCGACACGCAGGCCGTCCAGCACGAGGCTGGCGGTGCGACCGCCGAGGCCGCGCCCGACACCGAGACCACGCCCGAGGGCGAGGTCGAGCGGGTCCCCTACCGGGGCATCCGCCGGACCATCGGGAAGGCGATGGAGAACTCGAAGTACACCGCGCCACACGTCACCCACCACGACACCGTCGTCGTCGACGACCTCGTGGACACCCGCGCCCGGCTCAAGCCGAAGGCCGAGGAGCGGGGTATCAAGCTGACCTACATGCCCTTCATCGTGAAGGCCATCGTCGCGGCGCTGAAGGAGTACCCCATCCTCAACTCGCAGCTGAACGAGGCAGACGAGGAGATCCTCGTCAAGCACTACCACAACATCGGCATCGCCGTCGCCACCGACGCGGGCCTGATGGTCCCCGTCGTCAAGAACGCCGGCGAGAAGGACATGCTCACCATCGCCAGCGACGTCAACGAACTGGCGAGCAAGGCACGCGACCGCTCCATCAGCCGCGAGGAGATGCAGGGCGGCACCTTCTCCATCACCAACTTCGGTGCCATCGGCGGCGAGTACGCCACGCCCATCATCAACTACCCCGAGACCGCCATCCTCGGGCTGGGTGAACTGAAACAGCGCCCCGTCGTGGAGGATGGGGAGGTGGTCGCGAAACACACCATCCCCATCTCGCTGACCATCGACCATCGCGTCATCGACGGCGCGGACGCGGCGCAGTTCGCCAACACGCTGATGGAGTACCTCAGTAACCCCGAGTTGCTGCTCCTAGAGTAGAGCTTTTTACTCGTCGGGTTTCCTCGGCGCTCGCTCCGCTCGCGCCTGCGGGAACCACTCCTCGCAAAAACGTTCAGAAAAACTCTGCCGGCCTCCGCGCCCTCAGCCAGAGCAAGCTCTGGCACGGCCCTCGTTCGCTTCGCTCACGAGGACTCCGGGCGCTCCGGCCGGAGAACCGCGCTCGCTTCGCTCGCGCGGATGCAGCGATAGAACCACGATAGGAGGTGTCGCGGTGGGGGGCCACGCTCGATGTGCGATGCGGTGCATACCGCGCCGCAGGCGCGGTTTCTCTCGTCCGGAGCGAGTCTCACGCCGGCCGGTGGCCGGCGTGAGCGAGCGGAGGACGAGCCTTTTTTCTGAACGTTTTTTGCGCAAGTGGTTCGCGAAGAGCGCCGGCCGCAGGCCGGCGCACGAGCGAACCCGCAGCGCAAAAAAGCTCAGGTTCGAAGCCGTTCGATGCGCTTCTCCATCGGCGGGTGCGTGGAGAACACCTTCTCCAGCAGGCCGCGCTCCGAGTTGAAGATGCAGAGCGCACTCATCGAGTCGTCCAGCTCCATCTCGCGGTCCACGGAGCCGCGGGAGATCTTCTCCAGCGCCCGTGCGAGCGGGTCACCCGAGCCGATGGCCTCCTTCGCGTCGGCGTCGGCGACGTACTCCCGGTAGCGCGAGATGGCGAGCACGAAGATCATCACCAGCGCGTTCGCCAGCGAGGAGGCGACCATCGCGACGATGAAGCTCCCGATGTTGCGCTCGCCGCCCATCAGCACCGCGAAGTAGGCGACGTAGCCGACGATCATCCCGATGGACTGGCCGATGACCATCGTGATCACGTCGCGGTTCTTGATGTGGGCCAGCTCGTGGGCGATGACGCCCTCCAGCTCGTCGCGGTCGAGCATGGCGACCAGCTCCTCGCTCACGCAGACGACGCCGGCACCCTTCCGGCCGACGGCGAAGGCGTTGGGGACACCCATCCGCATCCGCATGACGGTGGGCTCGGGGACGTCCATCTCCTCCGCGAGCTGCAGGGTCATCTGCCGGACCTGGCCGTACTGGCCGGTCGCCTCGGCCGGAATCTCCTCGGCCTTCCGCGTCGCCAGCCACTTCCCGAGTTTGTACTGGGCGGCCGGAACGACGAGGATACCGACCGCCAGCACCGGGATGAGCGGCAGCCCCAGCATCGCCGCCGCGAAGGTGCCCGCGGCGAGGTAGAAGGCGAACAGGATCGTCCCGACGACGACCATCCGCAGTCGCAGTCCGAAGTCTGTCATGTACCCGGGGGTAGGCCACGCAGGGTCATAAACCGCGTGGCCCAGGCACCATATCAAAACCGATACGTAGCGGAGAAGTCAGTTAACATGCCACAGATACGGACATATATCGATTGATTGGCAGAATATCGGCCCCATTCTCGTTATCCGATGCGTATTCAGCGTGTACCGCTCAGAGGTCGGCCGACCGGAAGATGGCGTACCCCGCGAGGAGCGGTACGACAAGCCACAGCAGCAGGTAGGCCACGACGGCCGCGTCGGTGAGGTAGAACGGGATCCCCTGCTGGCTGAGTTGCTGGGCGTACACTCGCTGGAGGAGCCCCGCCTGGCGTGAGAGCTGGATACCACCCGTGACGGCGGCCCGGGCGCTAGCCGTCGAGTCGGTGACGAGCGAGGCGACGAGCGAGTTGTAGGCTCCGAGCGGGTTGAGGAGCTTCAGGGTGATCGAGGCCTTCAGCACGGTCGCCTGGCCCCAGTCGAGGGTGTTGGCGAGCCGGCTCACGAGGGGGTCGACCGCCTGGTTCCAGAACACCAGCAGGCCGATGTAGGCGCCGACGGTGCCGACCACCGCGCGGCGGCCGGTGGAGGCAGCGGCCGAGATGCCCACCGAGAGCGCCACGAAGGTGACCGCCAACAGCCCTGTCAGGAGGATGAACCCGAGGAACGCGGCCGGCTTGAGCGAGACGCCGGTGAGCGGGAACACCAGCATCGACAGCAGCAGGCCCCCAACCGCAGGGAGACAGACGACCGCACCGCGGCCCAGGAGCTTCCCGACGACCACGTCCCGGCGGGAGTGGGGCAGCGAGAGCAGGAGCTTCAGGGTCCCGTCCGTCCGCTCGCCGACGATGGCGCTGTAGGACGCGACGAGTGCGACCACGGGGACGAGCAGCGTCACGCCCGAGGAGAGGACCCGAAGGAACGTGTTCGAGTCCGGGCTGCCGCCACCGCCGCCCTGGGCGGGCGCGTTGCCGGCCTGCTGTGCCGCCTGCGAGACCGCGTCGGCGAAGAAGTACGCACCGAACACGAACAGCCCGACGAACAGCACGGAGACCAGCAACACGCCGCGCGACCGGATGGCGTCCTCGAAGTCCTTGCGCGCGATGGCGAGCACCGAGTTCACGCGGTCTCACCCCCCTCGTCGCCCACGGACCCGTCGGGGTCGGCCTCGTCAGCCTCGTCGGCAGCGGTGGCGTCCTCGGCGTCGCTGTCACCGTTCTCGGCCTCGTCACCCTCGGTGTAGGCTGCGAACAGGTCCTCGAGCGAGGTCTCGCGGGTCTCGAAATCGACGACCTGAACGCCGGCCGACTCGAGCGCGTCCAGTATCTCGGTCTTCCGGACCTCGTCCCCCAGCGTGACCGTCACCTGCGTGCCCGCCGCCCGGACCTCGGAGACGCCGGCCAGGGCCCGCACATCGTCGAGCGCCGTCTCGGAGGCCTCCGATTCGGTCGAAACCTCGAGCGCGCTCTCCGCGCCGCTGGCCTCGCGCAGCCCCTCGACGGAGTCGACCGCGATCATCTCGCCGTCGCGGATGATGCCGACGCGGTCACAGACCGCCTCGACCTGCCCGAGGATGTGCGAGGAGAAGAACACCGTCGCACCGCGGGCGGCCTCCTCGCGGACCACCTCGCGCATCCGGCGCGCGCCGTTGGGGTCCAGCCCCGTCGAGGGCTCGTCCAGTACCAGCAGCTCCGGCTCGCCGACGAGCGCCATCGCGAGGACGAGCCGCTGTTTCATCCCGCGGGAGTAATCCCCCGCCGGCCGGTCGCCGTCACCGTCGAGCCCGACCCGCGCCAGCAGTTCGTCGGGGTCGTCGGCCGCGTCCTTCGAATCGATGGCGAACGCGAGGTGCTTGCGCCCGGAGAGCCGGTCGTAGACGCCGAACCCTTCGGGGAGGACGCCGACGCGCTCGCGAACCGCGTCGCTCTGCTCGCGCCGGACGGGTTCGCCGAGCAGGCGTACCTCGCCGTCGTCCGGCCGGACGAAGTCCAGCAGGACGTTGATCGTCGTCGATTTGCCCGCCCCGTTCGGCCCGAGGAACCCGAACACCTCGCCCTCCTCGACCGTCAGTGACAGGTCGTCCAGGGCTGTGAGGGTCCCGTACCGCTTGGTGACCCCGTCCAACTCGATGGCGGCCATATACCCCGAGTTGCAGCCTCCTCACTCAAATAGTTCCACACTTGCCGCGTGATGTGGTAACGTGTTCAGGCACGGGCAGAGGACTGGGTCCGAGAATATATCCGAAGCTGCATACCGCGCGAGCGAAGCGAGCGCGGTTTCACCGGCACGAGGGCGCCGTAGGCGCCCGGGTGCCGGCTTTCTTCTGAACGTTTTTTGCCGCGAGAGGTTCGCGGGCTTCGCCCACGAACCCGAGCGGGAAAAAGCTCGTTCACATGAAGTCCGCGATGCCGCTCTGCTTGTTGTGGTCGTTCTCGAAGATGGACTCCAGCGCCTTGTTCAGTATCTCGAGGCGCTGTTTCGTGTACGGCCGGGCGCCGTACTCCTCGGCCACGCGCCGCGCCGTGTCCATGTACTTGTTCACCGAGCCCTGGTAGACGGTAAGCGACACCTCGCCGCCACACTCCCGGCAGTCGCCCGAGAGCGGCATCCGCCGGTACTTCTCCCCGCAGTCCCGACAGCGCGTCTCCTGCCGGCTGAACGCCCGGAGGTTCCCGATGAGGTCGGGGAGGAAGTGGTACTCGATGATGCGCTCGGCCACGTCCGTCTCGTCGACCGCCCGTATCTTCCGGGCCAGCTCCAGCTGGCCGTCCATCTTCTTGTCCATGTCGTCGAGCGTCTTGTACGCCGACAGGTCCGGGCCGAGTGCGATGTCCGTCGTATCGTGGGTGTGGTCGAACCCGCGGTACTCCTCGTCGGTGCCGAGGGTGGACTCGGCGATCTGGACGTCCACCTCCTCCGGGTCGGCCATCTCGCGGGTCGCCTCGTAGAACTCGCGCGGGTACGAGGTCACGATGTCCATGTTGTGCGCCTCGTCGTCGATCTCCGAGGGGTCGATGCGCGAGGACATGACGAGGGGGGCGTCCATCCGGCCACCGCGCTGGTTCGGTAGATATTTCCGCGAGAAGTTGAGAAGCCCGTCCATAAGTAGCATAACGCAATCTTCGTCTCCGTCGCACTGAGAGACCAGTAAATCTTCTGCAATTAATGCATTTGTTTCATCGACAGTGAGACAGTAGACGTGGTCCACATCGGACTCGGCGAATTCGATTCGGTCGACCGTGTCGCTCACCACGCCACCGCCGTCTGCGAGCGGAACGCCAGCATCGGTTCCCGAGGTCCCCGCCATCGTCTCCGAAGGGACCGGAACCTCGTCGCCGAGTTCCAGTTCGGATGCAGGAATCTTCGTTGGTCCATCTTCGAGCCGGAGCATCGAATGGTCAGGCGTCACCTGAATCGAACGACCTGCCTCGGTCTCGATTCGGAGGAGATGGTCAGGGGCAGGGTGCTTGGAAACGGCTTCGACGGCTCTGACGACCCGGTTCCCGTCCGCGTCGATGGACGGAACGGTGACCTCGCCATCTAGTTCCTGAACGAGCGTCCCGAAGTCGTCGGTCTCGGGGTCTTCGAGTCGCTTCTCGACGAACGAGCGGATGGACGCCCGCTGGCGGCCATCTCCGTCCTCGTACACTATCTCGGTCTCCGGATGGAAGCAATTCCGCCGCTTCGCTGCGTGGAAGTACGGATGCGCGTACCCCACAGCCGCACTCGTGAACCCCACCACCCGACCGACCACCGCAGCCGACGTGTGCGGCGCCATCCCGAACACCAGTTCACCGACCAGATCCTGCCGCTCGTCCACGTCGTAGAACGGCTCCGTGCCGTAGTACTGGGTGAGCAGGTCGTCGACGAAGTCGGCCGTCCGGAGCATGTGCTCAGCGGCGCCGTCCGAGAGAACGATGTCCTGGACCTTCAGCTCGACCAGCTGGTCGTCGTGGCGGAGGGGCTGGCCGTCGATGTCCTCGTCGTAGCCGAGTTCGCGGAAGTCCTCGGCCGTCACGTCGAGTTCCTCGGGCCGGACCGACGTGACCGGGAGGTCGGTCATGTCGTAGCGGACGGTGCCGTCCTTGAACACCGAGACGCCGTTCTTCGCCCGGAGGATGCCCTTCTCGACGGGTTCGGGGACCTTCTCCTCGGAGGTGAGCCCCTTGACGGCTTTCAGCGTCCCGAAGGCGTTCTCGCGCTCCTTCACGCTCTCCATCGCGCCGCGGTACTCGCTGTTCGCGTCGAGCGTGACGTACTGGGTCGGTGAGGCGAGCGTCTCGCAGCGCGGGCACTCGGCGCGGCCGGACTCGTCGGGTTCCACCTCGCTGTCGCAGTCGGGGCAGACGTAGACTGCCTCTGTGACGGTGTTGCAGTCCTGACAGCGCGCGCGGAAGGTCTCGGTCCGGCAGTCCGGGCACTCCCGGCGCGCGAGTTCCACGTCCACGCGGCCCTGTGGATGCTCCATCGTGGGCGCGTACTTCGCGGCGTCGGCGAACGAGCGCTGACTGCCGCCCGCCTCGCCGATGGGGAACAGCGTGTGGACCGCGGGCGAGAGGTCGCGGCTCTCGGACTTCTCCGGGCGGCCCATCCGCGCGCCGATGCGGGTGGGCGCGCGCTCGCGGAGCGCGAACGGGGCGACCGCGTTCGCAGCCTCGATTGCGTTGTCGCCGCCGTCGTACTCGCGGGCCTCGGACGGGAGGTCGTCGAGCGTCCACGTCCGTTCGAGCCCCTCGGTGAGTCCGAGCGAGCGCACGAGCGGGAGCGCGTCCGGAACCGTCAGCGTGTCCTCGCCCTGCGTGTGCTCGACGAGAAGGGCCTCCAGCGCCTGGGTCACGGGGTCCGAGCGCGGGAGGACGAGCGTCCGGCCCTCACCGTCGGGCACGTCCCGGCCACCGGGCCCGGCATCGTCGTCGGGCATCGCCAGCCCGTCGGCCTCGGCCCACGAGCCCTCGCCCGCGGCGGTCGCGAGCGCGTCGAGGGCTTCGACGGAGATGTCGTGCCAGCACGGCGTGTAGGTGGGGTGGAGCGGCGCGTCGTACGTCGTCGCCCACTCCAGCGCCTGCGCGGCCGAGGGGTGTGCGAGGTCGACGTGCGGGTCGTCCTCGAGCGCCTGCACGTCGGCCTCGGAGTCCCGCATCTCGTGGGTCCACCACTCGACCGTGTAGGAGGCGGGCGCGAGCGGATGGTTGTTCTCGACGAACTCGCCGTAGTTGACGAGGTACTCGCCCAGGTCGAGGATGGCGTCGACGCCGTTGCGGATCTCCTTGGCCTCCTCGGTGTCGTCGACGCGCCGGACCTCGCCGTTGGCGAGTTTGACGGTCGGTCCCTCGATGGAGTCGACCGGGACGACGCCGGCGGCCTTGCCGGGGCGCTCGGTCTTTATCTGGGTCCCGGTCGCGAGGAAGTCGTCGACGAGGTGCATCGTCGCGGGGTGGACGCCGGCGGTCGCGAAGCCGTGGTTGCGCGCGCGGCCGTAGCGCAGGCGGAAGCCCCCCGCCTCGGAGGGGTGGCCGAAGACCGGTCGGCCCGCGATGAGGTCGCGCAGGAACTTCTTCGACTTCTCGACGCGAGGCGGGCCTGCGGGTTCGTCGGCCGCGTCCTCGGCATCGTCGTCGGCTTCGTCCGCCTCGTCACCGTCGTCGGCCTCCGCCTCGTCGCCCTCGTCGCCATCCCCCGTCTCGTCCTTGTAGTTCCCGTCGATGAGGTCCTGGAGCCACGGCCAGTCGACCTCGTCCAGCCCGCGCGTGTAGCGCTGTATCTTCGGGGCCTTCAGCGCGATACCCTCGGCGAGGACGAGACACATCCCCCCGCGGGCGTTGTTGGTGTCGACCCGGTCGAGGTCGCGAAAGCCCGAGACCTCCTCGTCGCCGGTGGCCTCCCCGTCCAGCATGATGGGGAGGTTCTCGGCGATGAACTTCGTCTCGGGGTCCTTCGGGGTGTACTGGAGCCCCGTCTCCTTGTCGTAGAGGCCGATCTCCTCGGCGTAGCGCTCGACCTCCGCGTCCCGCGCCCGGTACTCCTCGATGCCCAGCAGCGACCGGGCGTAGTCCGCGACGAGCACCGAGAGCGCCTGCGCCGTCCCACCCGCCGAGCGGATGGGGCCGGCGTAGTAGACGTTCACGAACTCCGTGCCGTCGTCGTTCTCCAGCAGTTCGACGCGGTCGATGCCCTCGATGGGCGCCGCGACGACGCCCTCGGTGAGGAGCGCGACCGCCGTGCGGACCGCACCCTCGACCTTCCCGGCGCGCCCGTCGTAGTCCCCGACGTTCCCGTCGACGAAGTCGGTGACCAGTTCCAGCGCCGCCTCCTCGCGGGACATCTCCCCCTCCAACTCGCGGACCCGCTCGGCGACCCCGTCGATGCCGAGGATGTTCTCGACCCGGTCGGCCATGTCCTTCGCGACCGGAATCTCGATCTCGGTCGAGGGGTCGCCGCCGCGCTCCTTGGCCGCGCGCGCCGCGGCGAAGGCGTCGTCCAGCTGGTCCTCGATGCGCTCGAAGTAGCGCTCGTCGGCCTCGCGCACTACGACCACCCCCAGGTATTGTATCGTTGTATCACGGTTTCGTCGATTACCCCGTCAGTTCGATTCGTATGTTGTTCCCACGCCGCTTCCCGCACAGATTTCTCGATTGTTGGCTGGCCTCAGAGCCCGCCCCACAGGTCGAGGTCGGTCGTCTCGTCGTGTTCGCGCACGAGGTCGGTGTCGAACTCACGGACGTACACCTCGCCGGCGAACGTCGTCGCCTCGTTGAGGTGGCCCGCGACACAGGAGCCGTCCTCGCGCGAGAGGACCATGTGCGTGTGCGCGAAGCGCTCCCCGTCGAGCCACGAGACGTTGCCCGTACAGGAGGCAACCTCGAACGGCTCGTCGAACCGCTCGGGGTAGTACTCCTGCTCGTCCTGGTCGTAGAAGTATATCTCCGCGTCCTGCACCGCCCCGAGGCCGACGAAGAAGGCCGCGTCGATGCCCTCGTCGGCGGCGAATTCCTCGATCTGCGCGCGCCAGTCCCGGCCGTGGTCGAGTCGGGCGACGAACTCCCGGGCGCCCTCGACCTGACGATAATCCATGTCCGGCCGGTGGGCGGGTGCCGTCTAAAGGTGTTCGGTGGCGGAGTGGAAGTGGTGGGTGTACGGTGACGGAGTGGAAGTGGTGGGTGTACGGTGGCGGAGTGGAAGTGGTGGGTGTACGGTGATGGTGGTGACGGCGACGACGGGAGGCTGTCGAAAGCCCCCGACCGCTCGGGACGCCGGGCCTCGCTGCGCTCCTCGCTCCGGTCGCTCAGCCAGAGCAAGCTCTGGCACGGCCCTCGCTCGCTTCGCTCGCGAGGACTTCGCTCCCTCCGCTGCGGTGCTTGCGTCGTCCGGGCGCCGCCGAGCGGCCGGCCCCTTTCATTCCCACCCGACGTGGCCGGTGTCATGGGCGCGGCGCCCCTTCCCTTCCCCAGGTCGCGCGGCACTCGGGCCGTCCGGCCCTCGGCACGCGCTCCCGGCCGGGTGGCGGTTGGTCGGCCGGCTGGTTCCGCGACCAGGAAGCGCGCCGTCGCCCCCCGGCTGAGACCGCGAGCGAAAGCGAGCGTGTCGAAGCCTCGCGGCGACGGCGCGGGGAGGTGTGGGGGCACCCTGCTCCGCTGGAACCACCACCCGCGAACGCTCGGTGCCACAGGCAACAGGGCGGGACTGAAAGGGGCCGCCCGCCTCGACCCAGCCCCGGCGACGTAAGCACCGCAGCGCGAGCGGAGTGAGCGCGAGGAGCGCAACGAGCCGCGGCTGGTCGAGCGGGCGGGGGCTTTCTATCGGTTCTCTCGTTGTCGTCTCCGCTGTTCCAGAGAGAGCAGGCGGAGAATTTGGACACACGGGTACCGTCTCGATTAACTCCACCTCCTTGCCGGCATCCCTTTACCCCGCGCGCCCCCCTCCTCCGACGATGACCGAGTCCGGGAGCGACCCCGACCCCGACACCCCCGTCGACGAGCGCGCTGCCCTCGCCCTCATCGCGGACACCCTCCCGGCCGCGGGCGACGACGCCGCCGTCGTCGACGGGCAGGTCCTCACGACGGACATGCTCCACGAGCGGACCGACTTCCCGGACGGCACCACCCGCTACACGGTGGGCTGGCGGGCGGTCGCGGCGTCGCTCTCGGACGTGGCTGCGATGGGCGCGGCCGCGACGGCCGCCGTCGCGGTCTACGGCGCGCCCGAGTTCCGTCCCGACGAGATCCGCGAGTTCGTCCGGGGCGCACGCGAGGTCTGTGAGGCCGTCGACGCGGCGTACGTCGGCGGCGACCTCGACGGCCACGACGAGTTCACGGTCGCCACGACCGCGCTCGGCCGCCTCGGTGAGGGAGGGGCGGTGCTCCGGTCGGGTGCCGAGCCGGGCGACGCGCTCTGCGTGACAGGCGAGCTCGGGCGGTCCGCCGCCGCACTGCGGCTGTTCGACTCTGACCCCGACCGCGCGAACGACCTCTTCAGGTTCACGCCGCGCGTGGCCGCAGGACGGGCGCTCGCCCCCCGCGCGACCGCCATGATGGACTCCAGCGACGGCCTCGCGCGCTCTTGTCATCAGCTGGCCGAGGCCTCGGACTGTGGCATCGCGCTGGACGGCGACGCGCTCGCGGTCCACGACGCCGTGGCCGAGGTGGCCGCCGACGCCGCCGACGAACGGGAGTTGGCGGCCTTCTTCGGCGAGGACTTCGAACTCGTCGTGACGGTTCCGGAGGCCGCGCTCGCGACTGCGCGGGACGCGTGTCCCGTCGCCCTGACGCGAGTGGGGACCGTCGTCGAGGCCGACGCGGGGCTCACCATCGACGGCGAGTCGCTCCCCGACCGTGGCTACACGCACGGGGAGGGGTAGGTCCGTTGTCGGGCCGCTATGCGAGCTGTTCCGCGCGAACGAGCAGGTACAGCAGGACGACGCCGGTCCCAACGGCGAGAATGAACTGTGCGACGACCGTGAGCAACGCACCGAGCGTGCTCCCGCCGGCGACGAGGAACACGACCAGCAGCGGGACGAGCGCCAGTCCGCCGAACAGCGCGACGAGCGCCGCGATGGGAATCGCCTCGTACAGAATCTGGCCGGTGTCGAGCGTGCGGTCCGTCGGGTCGATGAACGGCGGGTCGGAGGGCATCACGCCGACCGTCGGAACTGTCCGGCAAGAACCATCCGATATCGGTCAGTCCAGCCAGGTCATGAGCCCCTTCTGGGCGTGGAGGCGGTTCTCCGCCTGGTCCCACACCAGGGCCCGGTCGGACTCCATCACCTCGTCGGTGATCTCCTCGCCACGGTGGGCGGGGAGACAGTGCATCACCTGCGTGTCCGGGTCGAGCAGGTCGTCGCTGACCTGGAAGCCGCCACGCTGGAACCGCTCCAGTTTCTCCGCGCGCTGGTCCTCCTGGCCCATGCTGACCCAGACGTCCGTGTAGACGATGTCGGCCCCCTCGACCGCCGCCTCGGGGTCGGTCGTGACCTCGGGCGGTGTCCCGAGTTCGGCCGCCCGGTCGAGCACCGCGTCGTCGATGGCGTACTCCGGCGGGGTCGCCACGGTGAGGTCAAGGTCGACCATCGCCGCGCCCAGCACGAACGACTGGGCGACGTTGTTGCCGTCGCCGATCCAGGCCACGTCGGCCTCGAAGTCGCCGAACCGCTCGCGGATGGTGAGCAGATCCGCCAGCGTCTGACAGGGATGGGCGTCGTCGGTCAGGCCGTTGACCACCGGGACGGTGGCGTACTCGGCGAGCTCCTGCACGTCCGCGTGGTCGAAGACACGAGCCATCAGCAGGTCCACGTAGCGCGAGAGCGCGCGGGCAGTGTCCTTGACGGGCTCGCCGTGCCCGAGGTGGATGTCGTCCGGGCCGAGGAAGATGGCGTGGCCGCCGAGTTGCGTCATCCCCGTCTCGAACGAGACCCGCGTCCGCGTCGAGGGCTTCTCGAAGATCATCCCGAGCGTCTGCCCGGAGAGGAGTGGGTGGTGTTTCCCCCGGTGCTCGCGCTCCTTCAGGTCGGTCGCGCGGGTCAGCACCGCGTGCAGTTCCTCGGTCGTCAGGTCGTCGATGTCGACGAAGTTGCGTGGCTCGGTGTCGTCAGTCATCGTGAGAGGTGTCGCTGTCGGCCGCGTCGTCGGTGAGATCGCTCGCGACGCGTTCGAGCACCGCGACGGCACGGTCCAGGTCGCGCAGCGGGAGGTGCTCGTCGGGCGCGTGGTCCAGGTCCGAATCGCCGGGGCCGTAGGTCGCCATCGGACAGTCCCACGCGCCGGCGAAGACGTTCATGTCGCTGGTGCCGGTCTTGCGGAGGAGGCGCGGGTCGCCGCCCACGTCCCGGATGGCGACGCGGAACGACCGCGCTACCGCGGTCCGCGGCGAGACCATCACCGGCTGGACGGCGTCCTTCCAGTTGATGGTCCCCTCGTCCAGTTCGGCGACGACGGCCTCTCGGACGTCCTCGACGGTCAGCGACGGCGGCACCCGCAACTGCACGTCCATCGTCGCCTCCACCGAGAGGCCGTCCTCGGTGAGGCCGCCGTCCATCGCGACGGGCTTGGTCGTGACCTGCTCGAAGACCGGTTCGTACTCGTCGGTCTCGTAGCGGTCCTCGACGCGAGCCCACCAGCGGATGGCCGACTGGATGGCGTTGGCGTCCTCGCGGGAGGTGTGGCCGGATTCGGAGGTGCAGACGTAGCGGCCCGCGGTCAACCCGCGGTAGCCGAGCGTCACGCCGTCCCAGCCCGAGGGCTCGCCGTTGACGACGGCGTCGGGCGCCTCGCGGTTCTCGACGAGATGACGCGCGCCCCGGGAGTCGACCTCCTCGCCGACGACGCCGACGAAGGAGACGCCGGTGCGGACCGCGGCGACGGCCATCGCACACAGCGGCCCCTTCGCGTCGACGCTGCCCCGGCCCCACAGCACGTCGCTCTCGTCGCCCTCGCCGGGTTCGACGCGGACCGGGATGTCGCCGGGGACGGTGTCGACGTGCGAGGTGAGCAGGACGCTGTCGTCCGCGGGCGCGCGGACGTTGCCGACCTCGTCGGTCCACGCCTCCCGGCCGTGGGACTCGAAGAACTCGACGAGTTCGGCGGCCGCCGCTTCCTCCTCTCCGGTCGGCGAGGGCGTGTCGACCACGCGTTCGAGGAGGTCGCGCGCCTCCTGGTCGACGGGGACCGCGGCGTCGGCCGACGCTTCGGCGGCGTCGCTCACGCGAGGATCGCCTCCAGCGCGTCGACGACCTCGTCGGCGTGCTCGCGCTCGATGGTGAGCGGCGGCAGCAGCCGCAGCACCGTCCGGCCGGCGGGCAGCGCGAGTATCTGGTGTTCGATGGCGAGGTCGCGCAGCAGGCGGTTGGCCCCACGTTTCACCTCGATACCGACCATCAGCCCGTGCCCGCGCACGTCGCGCACCTCGTCACCGAGGCGACTCTCGACCTCGCCCATGAGGTAGTCGCCCACCTCGGCGGCGTGTGCGGGGACGTTCTCGCGCTGGAGCACGTCCAGCGTGGCGCCAGCGGCCGCGGACACCACGGGGCCACCCGAGAAGGTGGAGCCGTGGTCGCCGCAGTTCTCCGCGACCCACTCCTTCACGACCGTCGAACCGATGGGGAGCCCGCTGCCGAGGCCCTTCGCAGTGGTCAGGATGTCCGGGACGACGTCGTGCTTCTCGGCGGCCCACATGTGGCCGGTGCGCCCGAGCCCCGTCTGTATCTCGTCCAGCACCATCGCCGCGCCGTGCTCGGTCGCGGTCTCGCGGACCGCGTGCAGGTACTCGGGGTCGGCGGGGTTGATTCCCCCCTCACCCTGGAGCGGTTCGAGGATGACCGCGGCCGTCTCGTCGTCGACGGCCTCGGCCATCGCGTCGGCGTCGCCGTACTCGACGAACTCGACGCCGCCGGCCAGCGGCTCGAACGGCTTCTTGTACTTGTCCTTCCAGGTGGCCGCGAGCGCACCCATCGTGCGGCCGTGGAAGCCACGCGTGGTCGCGACGATCTTCTCGTCTCCGGTGGCGCTCCGGGCGAACTTCAGGGCGGCCTCGTTCGCCTCGGTCCCGGAGTTGCAGAGCCAGACGTAGTCCAGGTCGCCCGGCGCGGAGTCCGCGAGCGCCTCGTACAGCGCGTCACGCACGTCGGTCGGGTACGAGGCCTGGACGTACATCAGGTCCTCCAGCTGGCTGGTCGCCGCGTCCACCACCTCGGGGTGGCAGTGACCCACGGGTGTACAGGCGTAGCTGGCGCCGAAGTCGAGGTACTCGGTCCCGTTCGAGTCGTAGAGGTGGACGCCCTCGCCGCGTTCGATGCGGATGGGCTTCTCGGAGAAGACGAATCCGGTCATGCGTACGTGTGGCGGGCCTGCATTATCGAACCTGTCGGTCCGTGACAGTGCTGCCAGTCGGTCATGTCTCGTCCCCCTCGGGGAGCGACTCGCTCAGGACGTGCGTGCCGCCACCCTCCAGCGCCGCGCGGACGGGACGGTCGGCGTTGGCCGTCGCGACGACGACCTCGGGGGACCCGCCCTCGAGCGCCTCCGTCGCGGCCATCACCTTCCGGCTCATGAACCCCTCGGCGGCGTCCTCGAGTTCCGCGAAGTCGTCGGCGGTCTCGACCGTCTCGATGCGCGTCGAGGCGTCGTCGGGGTCCCGGTAGACGCCCTCCACGTCCGTCAGCGAGACGAGCGTCGCGCCGAGCGCGCCCGCCACCGCCGCACTCGCGCGGTCGGCGTCGGTGTTCACCGCGACGCCGTCGTCGGCCAGCATCGGTGGCGACGCCACCGGCGTGTAACCGTCATCGAGCAGCGTCTCCAGCAGGTCGCCGTTGACCTGCTTGATGGTGCCCGAGTGGTCACCGCGGCGGATCTTCTTCTTGCCGTCCTCGACGACGCGGACCGCGGACTTGCGCGAGCCCGTCAGGAGCCCGCCGTCCACCCCGGAGAGGCCGACGGCGTCGGCGCCGGCGTCGCGCAGGCCCGTCACGAGGTCGGTGTTCACGAGGCCGGCCATGGCCATCTTGAACACGTCCATGGTCTCCTCGTCGGTGAAGCGCCCGACGACACCCGAGGGGGTCTCGACGTACTCGGGCTCCATGCCCATCTCCTCGAGCGTGTCGTCGACCGCCGTCGAGCCGCCGTGGACGACGACCATCTCCACGCCCTCGTCAGCGAGGTCGGCGATGTCCGCGAGCGCGCCCTCCGGTTCGACGGCCTTCGCGCCGCCGATCTTGACCACGACGCGGTCGTAGTCGGAGACATCGCTCACGGCGCCTCACCTCCGTGCACCGTGGCTGGCGTGCGGGGTGGTCGAGCAGCCGCTCGCGAGTCGGCCGGTCGCCCGGACACGGGCGCGGCAGGGCTGCTCGTCGAATCGTTCGTCGTAGAACACGCGTTTTCGTCGTGAAGTTGCATCGTTTTCGGAAAATTCCGCACGCTTTGCAGTTGTGTTGCTGTCCTCAGGGTGCGCCGATGGGATGGAACCCGGTGTGCTCCAGCCCAGCCGTCTCCTCGAAGCCCAGCGCGACGTTGGCGGCGTGGACCGCCTGGCCCGCCGAGCCCTTCATCATGTTGTCGATGGCCGAGAAGACCACGAGGCGCTTGTTCGTCGGGTCGACCTCGAAGCCGACCTCCGCGAAGTTCGAGCCCGCGACCGCTTTGGGCTCGGGGTAGCGGTAGACGCCGCCACCACCGGCGGCCATGCGGACGAACGGCTCGTCCTCGTACTGGCCCCGATACGCCTGCCAGAGGTCGCCCTTCGAGACCGGCCCGTTCGGGAAGACGTGGCAGGTCGCACTCGCCCCGCGGATCATGTCCACGGCGTGGACCGTGAACGAGACGCTCGTTCCGAGGTACGCCTCGATTTCGGCCTCGTGGCGGTGACCCGTCGGCGCGTACGGGCGGACGACGCCCGAGCGCTCTGCGTGCGAGGAGGCCGCGCCGCCGCCGGCGCCGCCCTCGCTGGAGCCGACCTTGATGTCGATGACGAGCTGCTCGTCACCGTCGAGGATGCCCGCCTCGAACAGCGGGAGCAGGCCGACGATGCTGGCGGTGGCGTTACAGCCACCCGCCGCGATGAGGTCGGCGCCCGGCAGGTTCTCGCGGTTGAGTTCCGGCAGGGCGTACTCGGCCTCGTCCAGCAGTTCCGGGCGAGAGTGGCCGTCGTAGTAGTCGTCGTAGTACTGCTCCTCGGGCAGACGGAAGTCCGCCGAGAGGTCGACGACGGTGCCGGCGGCGTCGCGGAACTCGTCGACCTGGCCCATCGAGACGCCGTGGGGCGTACACGCGAACAGCGTGTCCACGGACTCGAGGTCCTCCGGGTCGGAGAACCGCAGGTCCATGTGACGCAGGTTCGGGTGGATGCCGCCGACGGTCTTGTTGGCCTCCGAGCGGGAGGTCGCCTGCACGACCTCGAACTCGGGATGCCCGTCGAGCAGGCGCAGGAGTTCGCCGCCCGTGAACCCCGTACCGCCGACGACGCTGGCGGTCTTGGTCATGTCGTGGCCTCCGCAGTCTCGGTCTCGACCTTCTCCTCCAGCCAGTCGACGACGGTTCCGGGCACGTCCACGTCGGCGACCT
This sequence comes from Haloglomus halophilum, assembly GCF_024298885.1. Taxonomy (GTDB): domain Archaea; phylum Halobacteriota; class Halobacteria; order Halobacteriales; family Haloarculaceae; genus Haloglomus; species Haloglomus halophilum. The sequence goes on along the minus strand of NZ_CP101166.1, from coordinate 2,447,237 downwards.
CGTTGAGCGCCTTGAACTCGACCGTGTGGTTCACCTCGTGGACAGTGTAGTTCTCGCCCGTCTCCATGAGGTCGACACCGAGCAGGCCGTCACCGACCGCGGCGCTGGCCCGCTCGACGAGGTCGCGCATCTCGTCGGTAATCTCGATGCGCTCGGTGGTGGCGCCCTTCGCGGCGTTCGTGAGCCAGTGGTCCGAGGAGCGGGCCATCGCCGCGACCGGCTCGCCGTCCGTGGCGAGCACGCGGATGTCACGGCCCGGCTTCTCGACGAACTCCTGGATGTAGAACACCTTGTGCTCGTAGTGGCCGAGCGTCTCCTTGTGTTCGAGGATGGCCTCGGCCGCGTTCCGGGAATCGATCTTGGCCATCAGGCGCCCCCAGCTGCCGACGACCGGCTTCAGGACGCAGGGGTAGCCGAAGTTCTCGATGGCCTCCATCGCGGACTCCTTGGTGAACGCGACCGTCGTCCGCGGCGTCGGCACGTCGGCCTCGGCGAGGACGAGGCTGTTCCGGGCCTTGTCCGCGCAGATGGCCGCCGTCCGCGGGTCGTTGACCACGGGCACGTCGTAGTGGGCGACGAACTCCGTGGCGTAGCGCGAGCGACTGGTCGCGAGACAGCGGTCCAGCACCAGGTCCACGTCGCGGAACGACTCCGGGACGTCGTGGACGTCGAAGTGCTCCTTGCGGACGTCGACCTTCGTCACCTCGTGGTCGCGGTCGCGCAGTTCCGAGAGGAGGAGCTTCTCGTCGCGCCGGATGCGCGAGTACAGCATACCGACCTGCATCAGCAGTCACCTCCCCGGGTGGTGGTCACTACTGCTGCCGGTGGCGTCGGCCGCCCGGCGCGGTCGCGCCGGGCGGAGAGGGCACGAATCGCGCCGGGCACGGTCATCTTACTCCCCCCAGTCCTCTTCGAGTTCGGGTGCCGTGTCCAGCTCGACGGGGTCGTCGTTGACCACTTCGAGCTCGGCACCGCAGGTCGCGCAGTCGACGATCTCTCCGACCTCGAGGTCGTCGTGCAGGTCCACGTCGGCCCCGCACTCGGGACAGTCTACCATTGTACCCGTACCTGGCGGCCTCGGCCACTTAAGCATGTCGAACTTGTCGAAAAGGTGGTAGAATCGCACCGTCCGCTAACGGTCCGCAGAACGCCCATAACCCCACTCCGGCAGTCTGTATCAGATAGTTGTCAGTCCCCGCGGCGGGGACGGCGGCGGCGCCCGTGGCCCGCCGGGTGAGGGCCGTACACCGCGGGCCTGGCGGGTGGCCACCGCGTGGTCACCCTCAGACATAGTCCGCCACCTCCGCGGCGAGTCGGTCGGCCGCCTCGTCGAGCCGCTCGCGACGCGCTCCGAGCGTTGCACGGTCGGCCCCGAGCCGCTCGGCGGCGCGTTCGTGTGCGTCCGCCATCGCCGCGGGTGCGGGCCCGCCACGGGAGTCACGCATCGCCACGCTCTCGGCCGGGTCGAGCGCACGGCGCACCTCGTCGGGGTCGACGTACTCCGCGAGCGGCGCGTCCAGCACGTCCTCGGCGACGCGCTCGACGGTCTCGAAGTCGTCCCCCTCCTCGGCGGCCCGCGCGACCACCTCGTGCGCGGTGCGGAACGGCACGCCGGCCATCGCCAGCAGGTCCGCGACACCCGTCGCCGTCGAGAAGCCCTCGCCCGCGGCCTCGGCGAGTGCGGCCTCGTTCCACTCCGCGGTGGCGACGGCGCCGGCCGCCACCTCCACCGCGTCGAAGACGGCGTCGGCCGCGTCGAACGCGTGCGGGTGGACCCGCTGGAGGTCGCGGTTGTACGCGCGGGGGAGTCCCTTCAGGCTCGTCAGGATGGCCTGGAGGTCGCCCGCCGCGTCGCCCGCGACCGCGCGGACGAGTTCCAGCGTGTCGGGGTTCTTCTTCTGGGGCATGATGGAGGAGGTCGAGGCGTAGTCGTCGTCCAGCTCCACGAACCCGCGGTTGGCGAAGACGACGAGGTCCTCTGCCAGTCCGGACAGGTGCGTCGCGAGCGTCGCGAGCGCGCCCGCCGCCTCGAGCAGGAAGTCCCGCGCCGAGGACGCGTCCATACTGTTCTCGACGAGGCCGTCGAAGCCCAGCAGGTCGGCCGTCCGCTCGCGGTCGATGTCGAACGGCGTGCCGCCGAAGGCGGCCCCGCCCAGCGGCGAGCGGTTGGTGCGCTCGAACGCGTCCAGCAGACGACCCGTATCACGCGCCAGCGCGCCCTCGTACGAACCGAGCCAGTGCGCAACGGTCGTCGGCTGTGCGGGCTGGAGGTGAGTGTAGCCGGGCGCGAGCGTCTCGCGCTCGGCCGCCATGGTGTCCAGCAGTACGTCGCGCGCGGCGAGCACCGCCTCGACGGTGTCGAGCAGGCCCTCGCGGAGCCGATAGCGGATGCACGTCGCCACCTCGTCGTTGCGCGAGCGCGCGGTGTGCATCTTGCCACCCACGGGACCGATACGCTCGATGACGGCCGTCTCGATGGCCGCGTGGACATCCTCGCCGCCGTCGAGGGCGGCGTGGCCTGCCGCTTCCACGTCGTCGAGCGCGCCGAGGATGTCGCTGGCCTCGTCGTCGCCGATGATGTCCTGCTCGGCCAGCATCACCGTGTGCGCACGGTCGACCGCGAGGTCGGCCGCGAAGATGCGCTCGTCCTGCGCGAGCGAGGAGAGGAACTCGCGGGCGGGGCCGCCGCTGAAGCGGTCCCGGCGGACGACATCGCTGCCGTCGCTCTCGCCGCTCCCGTCGGTGCCGACTGCGTCCTCCGTGCCCGCATCCGTATCCTCGTGCTCGCGCCCGGTCATCTCACTCGGCGTCGTCGCCGCCCCAGTCGGTGCGACCCTCGTTCGCGGCCTCGGTCACCTTGTTCGAGAGGCGCTGCTGGAAGCCGTGGTACTTCGCGACGCCGGTGGCGTCGTCCTGCTCGATGCCGCCGATGACGTCCTCCGTGTTGAACGAGGCGGCCTCCGCGGAGTAGACCGCGTACGGGCTCTCGCGCCCGACCGGGCGTGCCTGCCCGCCCTCGAGACGGACCGTGACGCTGCCGGTGACGCGCTCCTGGGTCTCGTCGATGAACCCCTCCAGCGCGCGGACGAGCGGCGCGTCGACGAGGCCCTGATACCCCTTCTCGGCCCACTCCTGGTCGATGTAGTTCTTGAACTGGCGCTCCTCCTGGGTGAGGACGAGCGATTCCAGCGCCTCGTGTGCATTCAGGAGGGTCGTCGCGGCCGGGTGCTCGTAGTTCTCGCGCACCTTCAGCCCGAGCATGCGGTCCTCCATCACGTCCGTCCGACCGACGCCGTACGAACCGGCGGTCTCGTTCAGCGTCTCGATGAGGTCGACGGGGTCGAGGGCCTCCCCGTCGAGCGCGACGGGGTAGCCGTCCTCGAACTCGATGGTGAGTTCCTGCGTCTCGCTGCCCGGGGCGGAGGTCCAGTCGTAGATGTCCTCGCCGGGGACGTGGCTCGGCTCCTCCAGTTCGCTCCCCTCGACAGAACGGCTCCAGAGGTTGGTGTCGATGGAGTAGGCGCCGCCGTCGCCGCCCTCGACGGGCAGGTTCCGGTCGGCGGCGTACTCCTGCTCCCACTCGCGGGTCAGGCCGAGTTCGCGGACCGGGGCGATGACCTCGAGGTCCGAATCGCGCCAGACGGCCTCGAACCGGAGCTGGTCGTTGCCCTTGCCGGTGCAGCCGTGGGCGATGCCGGTACAGTCGTTCTCCTCGGCGACGGCGAGGATGGCCTTCGCGATGACGGGGCGCGCGAGCGCGGTCCCCAGGGGGTAGCCCTGGTAGGTCGCGTTCGCGCGGACGGCATCCATACAGAGCTCGGCGAACTCCTCCTGTGCGTCGACGACGTAGTGTTCGAGCCCGAGCGCCTCGGCGGTCTCGTGGGCCTCGTCGAACTCGTCGCTCGGCTGTCCGACGTCGACGGTGACGCCGATGACCTCGTCGTAGCCGTACTCTTCCTCTAGCAGCGGGACGCAGACGGTGGTGTCGAGCCCGCCGGAGAACGCGAGCGCGACTTTCTCGTGTGTCATGGGTGTGTGGTGCGTGTGGTGTGTGATGGGTCGTTCGATATCCCCGGGCGCGTCACGAGCGAGTGGCGCGGCCAGGGAGCGATGCGGTCGTCAGGGGAAGTGAGAATAGTCGGGCCTAACGGCCCGGTCGCGGTCGTCGCGGGGCGAAAAGACGGGTCCCGGTGCTGGGCGAAGGCGCCAGCGTCACGGGAGCATCCGTCGTCATCGTGAGTCAACCTGGGTACAGCGCTCTACTAAACCCTTTCGTGACGGCCGCTTCCGTCAGGTATGCGACCACTCCACACCCCATAACCGATTGAAATGGATATTTTTCCATATATTCTCGAATATGGCCAATTGTTTCATAACTAATCAGGTTATCCACCATAGAAGGTGGAAACTCAGGACTCCTCGACCGACTCCACCGACATCAGGGGGTAGCCGTCCGCCATCGCCATCTCGGTGTGGACGGTCACGTCCTCGTACGCGATGCGCATCCGGACCTCGGAGAACCGGCCGGTCCACTCCGTGTAGTCGGCGCTCCCCTCGGCGAGCGCGTCGGCCAGTTCCTCCCCTCGCATCTCGACGGCCACGTCCTCGCAGTGGGGCTGGTTCTCGATGCTCGCCTCCATCGCGGTCGCCAGCGCGTCGGCGCTGTCGGGCGACAGCGGTGTCCCGGCGAACTGGTGGTAGAGCGAGCCGAACTTCACGCCCGCCTCGAAACACGCCACCTCGCGGTCGGTCGGCTGATTCTCGTCGGCCCGTGGCGCCGGCCCGTCGTCGTCCCGCGGCGCCGACCCGTCGGCCGGCAGGTCGTCGGTCATACGGGCCAGTCCACCGGGACCGACAATAACCGTTGGGAGCCCCGGAACCGTGTCGTTCGGGCCCACGCGACCCGTCAGAGAGCGACACGGAACGCGTATACGTTCGCACGGACTCACTCGCGTATGGACTACGAAGCCTCACTCACCAGAGCGCTCGACGCGCTCCCCGAGCGGAGCGCGGAGAGCTCCCGCCTCTCCGTCCCGGACCCCGAGGGCCAGGCCGACGGCGCCTTCACCCGGTTCACCAACCTCGACGATGTCGCCGACGCGCTCAGCCGCGAGACCGAGCACGTCCACTCGTTCGTCCAGCGCGCGCTCGCGACGGCCGGCCAGCTCAGCGAGGGCGTCGGCCGCTACAACGGCCGCTTCGACGGCGCCGACTTCGACGCCGCCATCACCGACTACATCGAGGAGTACGTCCGGTGCTCGGAGTGTGGCCTGCCGGACACCCGCATCGTGAACGAGGACGGAACGCAGATGCTCCGCTGTGACGCCTGCGGTGCCTTCCGCCCGGTCTCGAAGCGCCGCTCCAGCAGCCAGCAGCAGGCCGACGCCGTCGAGAAGGGCGGCCGCTACACCGTCGAGATCACCGACACCGGCCGCAAGGGCGACGGCGTCGCCAAGCGCGGCGGCTACACCATCTTCGTCCCCGGCACGCAGGAGGGCGATGTCGTGGACGTCTACATCGAGAACATCTCCGGCCAGCTCGCCTTCGCGCAGACGGAGTAAGGCTGAACGGCTGTTCCAATTCCGCGGCGGTCGGCCGATACTTTTCTCCGATGACGTGGGCACCGACGGCATGGCGACGACGCCGGAGGAGTGTCTGGACGCGCTACGAGAGGCCGCCGAGCGACTGGAGGAATCGCCGACGAAAGCAGCATACGAGGAGCTGGGGCTGCAGCCCGCGTCTGCAACCATCATCCGACAGGTGGGAGGCTGGAACGCGGCGAAGGAACAGGCCGGACTGGAAACGAACGCCTCCACGGGGTCCCGGGTGGGCCCCAGGCCCGACGACGTGGACGTTTCCGACGAGGAATGGGCCGAGATGACGGCCGACCGGCGCTGGGACTATCGGAACCGCGAACGGAACGCCCAGTTGACCCTGAAGCGACGCGCACGGCACCGGGCGTGGGTCAACGAGCGGAAGGCGGAACGTGGCTGCCGACGATGCGGCGAGGACGACCCCGCCTGTCTGGACCTGCACCACACCGACCCGGCCGCGAAGGAGCGCGCCGTCGGAAAACTCATCACCCACGGCCACGGCCGGGAGCGGCTCCGAGAGGAACTCGATGCCTGCGAGGTGCTGTGCGCGAACTGCCACCGGCGCGAGCATCACGACACGGCGACCGACGGCCTGCGCGGTTGGGTCCACGCCCACAAGGCGACCCGTGGGTGTGGGCGCTGCGACGAGGACGACCCGGTGGCCCTCGACTGCCACCACGACGGAGCGAAGGGGACGACCGTCGCCCGGTTACTGGCGAACGGCCGACCGTACGAGATAATCAGAGAGGAGATCGCCCGCTGCGTCGTCCTCTGTGCGAACTGCCACCGGCGGGAACATCACGAACCGCCAGCGCCCGATGAAGACTGAGAACCGGGAGCCGGTAACGGGACTCCGCAACACTCATATATCGATGTCCGCTAGCGATGTCTGTAGACGCAGTCCATTGGGGTAGATCGGCCAATCCTGTTGCCTTCTGGGGGCAACGACCCTGGTTCGAATCCAGGATGGACTATAACTCTTTAACTTCACATTTTACCGAGTTATTCGGCATCGTGAGTCCGGCGTCACGACCGTCGTGACACCAGTCCGGGAGGAGTTCTCCCCCACGAACCAACCCTTTACCCACACCCGTCCAAGCACGCCCGTGCACGAACCGACCGAGCGGGTGCAGCGGGCCTCACGCTCCCAGATACGGGTGATGTACGACCTCGCGGAGGCGGCCGACCGCGACCTCGTCCGGCTGGAGGTCGGCGAGCCGGACTTCGACACGCCCGAGCACGTCATCGATGCCGCCGCGGCCGCGGCCCGGGACGGCGCGACCCACTACACGCCGAACGCGGGGACCCCCGAGTGCCGGCGGGCCATCCGGGACGCGATGGCGGCCGACTACGGGGTCGAGCACACCATCGACGAAATCGTCGTCACGGTCGGCGGGATGGAGGCGCTCCACCTGGCGACGATGGCGGTCGTCGGCCCGGGGGAGGAGTTGCTCTATCCAGGGCCGGCGTGGCCGAACTACGAGACACAGGCGTTCCTGGCCGACGGACAGCCGGCCGAGGTGCCGATGCCGGCCGAGACGGGGTTCGCCCTCGACCCGGGCCGGCTGGTCGACCGGATGGGTCCCGAGACGGCGGCGGTCGTCCTCACGACGCCGTCGAACCCGACCGGGCGGGTGTTCGAGCCCGCGGCCATCCGGGCGGTCGTCGAGGCGGCTGCCGACTGCGGGGCGTACGTCATCGCCGACGAGGTGTACGCCGGGTTGACCTACGACCGCGACCCGCGCGGCGTCGCGGCACTCACCGGGCACCCGTCGCACGTCCTCACGGTCGGCTCGTGTTCGAAGACGTACGCGATGACGGGCTGGCGCCTCGGCTGGCTCGCCGGCGACCGGACCGTCATCGACGAGGTGACGAAGGTTCGCGAATCGACGACGGCCTGCCCCTCCAGCGTCGCCCAGGCGGCGGCCATCGAGGCCCTCACCGGCCCACAGGCGCCGTTCGAGGGCATGTACGAGGCGTTCGCGGAACGGCGTGACCTCGTCGTCGACCGCATCGCCGACATCGACGGCCTCTCCGCGCCGCGTCCGGAGGGTGCGTTCTACGCGTTCCTCGACCCCGATGTCGACGCCGACGCCCTCTCGTTCGCGAAGTACCTCCTCCGGGAGCACGGCGTCGTGCTCGCGCCGGGCAGCGGCTTCGGGACCGCCGGTGAGGGACGGCTCCGGCTCTCCTTCGCCGCCTCGAAGAAGCGCCTCCGGACCGGCCTGGACCGCATCGCCGCCGGCATCGCATCGTACTGACATCGGTCGCCCGGGATACTGACATCGGTCGCCCGGCATCTCGCTCGAACGCTCGCACGTCACCGGACGGGCAGCGGTTCCGGCGTCGTGCCCTCAGCCGAGCACGCGCTGGAGCAACCGCTCCAGCGGCAGCCGGTCGAGGAACCGTTCGACCGGCGCCGGGAGACCGGTCGTCAGGGCCATCAGGACCGTCAGCCCGGCCGCTGCGAGCACGACCAGGAAGAGTCCTCCGAGGACGCCCCCCGGCTGGAGTACCGAGCGGTCCGGGCGGCGGGGGTTGTAGTGGACGGTCACCTCGCTGTCGGTTGGGTACGCCTCCAGCCACTCGCGGGCCCCGGAGCGGGAGCTGAACGACGGACCGCTGCCGACGGCGATGCGGGAGCTGACGTACGTCGTGCCGTCCACATCGTACTCGTACCGGAGCTTCGGGCTGTAGGAGGTGGAGCCACCCTCCGAGGAGGTACTGCTCGTGATATCCTGTCCACGGACGACACCGCTCGTCGTCGGCCAGCGGTAGGTCCGGAGCCCCTTCACCATGATTCGGAGGCCGAACAGCAGGAACAGCCCCCCGAAGGCGAAGATGAAGGTCACCGGCGGGATGTCGCCGGCAATGGCGGTGGGGATGCCGACGGGGATGTCCGCCGCGAGGACGATAGCCGGGACGAGGAAGACGACGGAGCCGACGAGGAAGAACAGCAGCCGCGTCGACCAGGTCCACGTCCGGAGGAACGACCGCGACGGGTCCGCGGGGTCGTACGGGACCGTCACGCGGGTGTTCTCCTCGTAGCTGTCGGCGATGCGCTCGGCGTAGCGGCGGCGGCGGATCGGCCCGTCGAACGGGGACACCCGGACGTTGACGTAGGTCTCCCCGTCGACGCTGTACTCGTAGCGGACGAACGGGACGTAGCCGCCGGAGGTCGAGCCGGTCGTGGTGAGGCCGCCGAAGCTGTCCCGGAGTTCGCGCAGCGTGAACACCCGCGACTCGAGGACGACGGCCTCGGTGGTCGGCCACCCTCGGGCCGCAAGCGCCGTCCGTGCCGGGGCGAGCCCCACCGCCAGGGCCACCAGCCCCATCATGGCGAGGAAGGCGCTGAACGGCCCGAACAGGACCCACCACCCGACCAGCAGTCCGATTCCGACGACGAGATACCGCCAGTCCAGACTGGGCCGGCCCTGGTAGACATCCGCCAACCGGTCCTCGACGCTGGCGCTCCCGTGTCCTGTGCCCCCCGTCCCGGTGCCACCCTCCGTCCCGGATGGCTGTTCCCGTGGTTCCCCTCCCATCTCGAGTTGTCCTTGCGAACCATGGGTGTTAAATCATGACGTGTCCCCGGAGGAGAGAGGCGAATGCGCGCGGATACCACGACAACGCGGCGGCCGATGGGGGGCGGAAGCCGGTAGGGGCCACGGGGGCGATGGGCGGCAGCGGCACGGTCGCCCGTCGGCCTCGCCGCCGCCCGGACGGCCGTACCGGGGCGTCCACACGACGGGGCCACCGCCGACATACTTGTACCTCGGCCACCGAGCGTGGGCATGGAGCCGTCCCACGTCCTCGTCCCGCTGGACGGGTCGCCGCTCGCGGACGACGCGCTGGCCCACGCACTCGCGGTGTTCGACTGTCCGGTGACGGTGCTGAACGTGGTGACACCGCTCGACGCCGGGATGAGCGAGGGGGGCGTCCTCGAGACCGCGGAGGAGCGACAGGCGGCCGCCCGCGAGCGGGCCGACGAACTGGTCGCGGACGCGAAACGCCGGGCCGAGGAGGCCGGAAGGACCATCGACACCGCCGTCGAAGCGGGCGACCCCGCCGACACCATCCTCGGGTACGTCGAGGACCACGACATCGACCACGTCGTGATGGGCGGGCACGGCGGGTCGCGGGGCGACCTCGCGCGGCGGCTCCTCGGAACCGTCGCGACGAAGGTCGTCGGCGAGGCGTCGGTGACGGTGACGGTCGTCCGGTAGCAACGCGGCGCGTCATCCGATAGCTACGAGCCCAGCACCGTCGCGAAGACCCGGTAGAGGCCGAACCCGATGCCGACCGACGTGCCGAGCGTGAGCACCCAGAAGGTCAGCGTGATACCGATCTTCCGGCGCGAGACGCCCGCCGAGCCCCCGGCGAGACCGCCACCGATGACGCCGGAGATGATGATGTTGTTGAACGAAATGGGGATGCCGAGCGCGATGGCGACCTGGGCGATGATGAACCCCGGGACGAGCGCGGCGATGGAGCGCCGGATGCCGAGCTGGGCGTACTCCCGTGAGGTGGCCTGCAGGAGTCGCGGCGCCCCCATCCACGCGCCCCCGAGGATGCCGACCGCACCGACCGACAGGAGGACGATTCCCGGCAGTCCCAGCTCCGAGACGTAGAGGTTCTCCAGCGGGCCCGTCGCCAGTCCCACCTGACTCCCGCCGCTGGAGAACGCGACGATGCTACCCAGCGCGACGAGGAACGTCTTCACGCCCCGGTCGACGGAGGCCTGCGTCCGTCGGCGGATGAACCAGAAGCTGGCAGCCGCGGCCAGCAGCGTCGCGGCGACGACCGCGAGGTCGATATCGGCGACGACCGGGGAGGAGACGGCTCCAGCGAGATACCCGGCGATGGAGTTCTGCGTGGCCTCACCGGGCGCGGGGATGATGCTCAACTCGACGTTCGCGACGATGCCGCCGACGACCCCCGCGAGCAGGGGGATGCTCACCGTCTCGGGCACGTCGTCGCGGCGCAGGAGGGTGGCGGTCAGGTAGGCCAGTCCGCCGGAAACAGGGGGGACCAGCGCCCAGAAGACGGCGATGCGACGGTAGGTGTCGATGGCGGGGGCACCCCCAAGCGAGAGGCCGACACCCACCATCGCGCCCGTGGTGGCGAACGCCGCGGGGACGGGGTAGCCGGTGAAGATGCCGAACGCCATGAACGCCGTCGCCGTGAGCAGGCCGGCCGTCGCCGCGAGCGACGTGATGGCGACGCCGTCGATGAGGCCGGCGCCGACCGTCTCGGAGATGCTCCCGCCCTGCGTGAGCGCGCCCAGCGCCGCGAGGATGCCGATGAGGAAGGCCGCCCGCATCGTCGAGATTGCGTTCGCGCCGATAGCGGGGGCAAAGGGCGGCGAGTTGCTGTTCGCGCCGAGCGCCCACGCCGTCCCGAGGCTGGTGACCGTCGCGAGCACGACCAGACCCCAGAAGACGACCGCGGTCACCGTCGGAGCAGCCCCCCGATCCAGTGGCGGAGTCCCCCAACCGTGTCGCCATCGCGGGCGAGAATGACCGTCCGGCCGGTGCGGTCGACGACCCGCCGTGGGACCGATCCGGCCAGTTTCCGCCTGATGGCCCCCTGTCGAGTCGCCCCCATGACGACCACGTCGTGGTCGCTCGCTTCCGCGACGATGGCGTCGGCCACGTCGTCGGCCGCCCCGACCGCCGTCGCCGTCGACACGTCCGGGCCGTCGTCGGCTAGGGCCTCCCGTTCCTCGGCGACGAAGGCCTCCGCAGTGTCCGTGTCCGTCCCGTCGGTGGCGACCGAGAGCACGAGGACGCGGGCATCGTTCCGGGCGGCGATGGCCCGCGCGACGTTGGCCGCCGCGTCGGCGTGAGGCCCCCCCGCGACCGGGAGCAGGACCGACTCGACCCCGTTCGCCTCGCGGCCGACGCGCTCGATGTAGAGGTCACAGCGTGCCCGCTCGACGAGCGTGTCGATGGTGCTCCCGAGGACGGCGTCGCTCCGGCGTCGCTGCCCGTGCCAGCCGACGACGAGCGCAGCCGGGTCCGTCTCCGCGACCGTCGCGAGCAGCCCCTTCGCGACCGACCGTCCGGTGACCACGTCGCGCTCGAGGGCGACACCCTCCGGCGTCGTCACCGACTCGATCAGCTCGTGGCTCTCCTCGGCGAACTCGTCGACGATGGTCTCGTCGGCGAAGACGCCGAACGGGGAGTCGTGGGGCTTCACCGCGACGGTGACGAGCCGGACCGTGCCGGGGCCGAGGGCCGCGAGGTCACCCGCGGTCCGGACCAGCTGCTGGGCGGCCTCCGGGTTCCCGACGCCGACCAGTACCTGTCCGCCGGACCGCTCGTCGTCCATTGCTACAGGTTCGGGCCACTCCCGTGTTAAACGTTCGCGGAGCGGGGCGGCCGCGGCGACGCGACGAGGGGCGGCTGTCAGGCGAACACGCCGGTCCGTTCCCGGCTCTTCCCGTCGGCGCCGATGAGCACGCGGCCGGCCGACCGTGGGCCGTCCTCCCGGACCGTGTCCGGTACAGTGACCTCGGTCCTGACGAACGGTCTCGGGCGGTTCATCTGGTAGATGGTCGGGCCGCTGTACTCCAGCGGGAACCGTTTCAGCTCCAGCCGGAGCCCGTCGGGGCGGACGGCGCCGACGAGGTAGTTGACCGGGGAGTGGGCCCCCCAGAGCGCGCCGTGGGTGACCTGCCAGACCCCGTCGGCACGGTCGACGGTGAGCGCGTGGTGCTCGCCACAGAGGTAGGTGTCCACGTCGAACTCGCGGAGCGCCCGCCAGAAGCCCGACTCGCGGCCGCCGTCGAGGTAGAGCGCGCTGGAGTGGCGCGACTTCACCGGTCGCAGGACGGGGACGTGGCCCTGGACCACGACGTGGTCGGCGTCGGTCGCCGAGAGGACCGAGCGGAGCCACGCCAGCTGCTCGCCGGTGACCGAGACGTGGACCGCACCGTCGCGCCGCTCGAAGGTGTCGACGGTGACCAGCAGGAAGTTCTCCCGCTCGACCGTGTAGGCCAGGCCCTCGTACCCCTCCGGGCCGTTCCGGGGCGTGTCGAACTGGCGGGCGAACTGGCGCTCGAACGTCGCCGTCAGGTCGTAGGTGTCCTGGTTCTCCCACTCGTCGTCACCGAGTTCGTGGTCGCCGACAGCCGGGTAGAGGGTGATATCGTGGTCGCGCATCCGGCGGACGTAGCCGCCCCAGTAGGCGTTGGCGTACAGCCGGACCTGCTTGCGTGATTCCCACCACCGCGCGTCCATGATGTCGCCGGCGACGAGCGTGAAGGCCGGGCCCTCGCGCTTGAGCCGGTCGAGGAACCAGCTCAGGGCGTCCTCCCAGCCCGCCATCGGATACGGGATGTCGGCGTTGAACAGGTCCGGGACGCTGGTGAACCGGAAGCTCCCGGCGGCGGGCGTACGGTCGGTCGGCGAGACGGGCGACTCGCCCGACGCCGTCGGGTCGGGGCCGTCACCGCCGTCGCCCCCGTCGCCGGTCAGCCCGGAGCAGCCCGCCAGGCCGGTCGTCAGTGCCGCTCCCGTGGTCGCGAGTACCCGGCGCCGGGTGCGGCGGCGTCGCATGGTCGGCTCTCGGAGGACCAGCGGCAAAAATCACGGGGCAGGATGCAGGTCCCGGCGGGACTACTCGGCGCGCACGAGCCGGTAGACCCCGCCACCGTTCGCGCCCGTCCCCAGCATGTACAGCTCGCCGTCGGCGTCGCGGCCGATCGAGAGGAGCCGACCGAGGGCGCTCGCGTCGTCGCCGAGGCCGAGGGTGCGGGTGGGCCACCGGTCGCCCTGCTCGGGCCGGGTCGCGACGAACAGCCGGCCGTCGACCTGCAGGTCGCCGAAGACGTAGGCACCCTCGAGCCCGGGAATCGCGTCACCGCGGTACACCTGGCCGCCGATGACGGAGATGCCGCTCACGCCGTCGCCGGAGTGGGGGTACTCGACGATGGGGTCGACCAGCGGCTCACCACCACGCACGTCGTCCGGCGTCGCGTCGGGGCAGTCGTCCGCGCCGTAGCAGTGCCGGCCCTCCCTGACGTTCCAGCCGTAGTTGGCGCCCTTCTCGACGATGCTGACCTCCTCGAACTTGCTCTGTCCCACGTCGCCGACGAACAGCCGGCCGTCGTCGAACGCCATCCGGTAGGGGTTGCGCAGGCCCCAGGCGTAGTGCTCGTCCAGCCCCTCGCGGCCGACGAGCGGGTTGTCCTCGGGGACGGCGTACGGCGTGCCGTCACCCTCGCCGTCCACGTCGATACGGAGGATGGACCCGAGGAGGTTCTCGGTCACGTCCTGCCCGTTGCCGCCGTCGACCGCGTCGTACCAGTCGGCGACGTGGCCCGTGCCCTGGTCGCCACCCGCGCCGCCGTCGCCGACCGCGACGTAGAGGAAGCCGTCGGGACCGAACGCGAGGTCGCCGGCGTTGTGGTTACCCTGCGGTTCGGGAATCTCCAGCAGCGCGCGCTCGCTGTCGCGTCTCGCGCGGCGGCCGTCGCTCGTGGCCGCGAACTCGGCCAGGACGAACGTGTGCGAGTAGTTCGAGGGCGTCCCCTCGCGCGAGGGGGCGCTGTAGCGGACGAAGACGCGCCGGTTGTCGGCGAAGTCGGGGTGGAGCGCGATGCCGAGCAGACCCTTCTCGCCGCCAGCCGTCACCGTCTCCCGGAGGTCGAGGAACGGCTCCTCCCGGCGGCTCCCGTCCTCGACCGTGTGGACGATACCCTGCTGTTCGGCGACGTACGCACGGTCCGCGTCGGGCGCGAACTGGATGTCGAGCGGCGCCCGGAGCCCCTCGACGAACGGCTCCAGCCCGACCGCATCCGGGAGGTCGGTCTCGTCGGGGAGTGTGTCGGTCGGCGTGTCGGGCGCGCTGCCGTCGCCACCGTCACCGCCACCCGGGAGCGTACAGCCCGCGAGGCCGGCCGCCGCGCCGGTGGCCGCGACCCGGAGAAGGCGCCGCCGGCTCGTGGATGGGTCCATACCGGCAGCGAGGGGCGGGACCCACAAATACGCCCGCCACCCGGTCGTCCGCGCACCCCAACCGCAACCGAGCGGTCGGCGACCGGCGCCGCGTCGGTGCGGTGGCTGACCGCCGGCGGGCAGCGGTTAAACGAGCCCCGAATCGGTCGCACCGTGTTTATGCGACCGGGGTGAGAGGCGGGGGTATGGCTCTGCGAGCCGACGAACCACATCCCGAGGTCGAACTCGTTCTCGAACAACTCGCCGCCCTGAACGCGCTCCCGCTCAACCAGTACGGCCCCCGGGGCGCCCGCGACCTGTTCTCGCAGTTCAACGCCGACGAGGACGAGCCCGAGGTCGGGCGCGTCCACGACTTCACCGTCCCCGGCTACCAGCCCCAGGAGGGCGAGCAGCGCGACCCCGTGCCAGTCCGGCACTACCGCCCCGGCGAGGCCAACGAGGACCGCCCGACGGTCGTCTACTACCACGGCGGCGGGTTCGTCATCGGGAGCCTGGACAGCCACGACGTGACCTGCCGGCATATCTGCAACCGCGCGCAGGTCAACGTCGTCTCCGTGGACTACCGCCTGGCTCCGGAGGACCCGTTCCCCGCGGCAATCGAGGACGCCTACGCCGCCGCGAGCTACGTCCACGAACACCCCGAAGAGGTTGACGGCAACGGCCAGCTCGCCGTGATGGGCGACAGCGCCGGCGGCAACCTCTCGGCCGCGGTCTGTCAGATGGCCCGCGACCGGCGGGAGGACGCCGCCGCAGCCGGTGAAACCGGCGAGGGAACGCGAGAGCCCGCGATGCCCATCCCGGACATCGACCGGCAGGTGCTCCTCTACCCGGCCGTCGACGCCCGGCAGGACCGACCCTCCTGGGAGCAGAACAAGGAGGGCTACTTCCTCGTCGAGGAGGACATGCTCTGGTTCTTCGGCTGCTACTACGGCAGCGACGTCCACCAGAAGAACCCGTACGCGTTCCCGCTGGAGGGCGACCTCCACGACCTGCCCCCGGGAACGGTCGTGACAGCCGGGTTCGACCCGCTCCGGGACGAGGGCATCGCCTACGCCGAGAAGCTGGGACAGGCCGGCGTCGACGTCGAGCACCGCAACTACGACGATGTCATCCACGGCTTCCTCACGATGCTCACCGAACCCGTCGAACTCGAGCGGGCCCACGAGGCGATCGGCGACATCTGCGAGAACCTGCAGCGCGGGTTCGGTATCTACGAGTAGACTGATAAATTCGTTCATTTTATCAAGAACCCAGTACTTCGGACCTTATACGACACCTCCATCACTAATCCCTTACTTTGAAAGCATAACATAGATACAGGCATGCAGAGTCCCACATCGGCTCATATCACTGTTACGGCGGAACTGCCACCGAATCCCTCACCCGCTCTCCCGGGGGGATGTGTGACTCCGACGGAACCGCTCCCGAAGCCCTCACCTGCTCGACCATCCGGGACCCGCTCGGTCGCTTCGCTCCCTCGCGTCGCCTTCGGCGACGGCTGCGCTCCTCGCTCGCGTTGCTCGCTGCGGTGCTTGCCGGGTCCGGGATGGGTCGAGCGGGTTCGCCCTTCGGAAGTCCACCAGGCCCGCGCGTGGGTCAGTCGGGTCCGTGGGCCTCATGCCTCCCCAGCCGCCTGCGGTGCTCGCTGCCGCTGCGCTCCTCGGCCCTCGCGCGCTTAGAGATGGACGGCGACCGCTGGTAGCTCGCGGCATGAAGCCGCTCGCGGAGGCGGGCGCCGTCCACCAGCGCGCGCCGGTTGGGCTGACGAGGCTGGCACGCACCAGACGAGCGGCTGGGTCGACCGGCTGGTTCCGGAACCAGGAAGCGCGCTTGTGCCTCCGCCGTGGAGGTCGTTCGAGAGAGCGACGCCCTCTCGTGATCACGAAGTCTTCGATTTTCGGACGACCGCGACCGCAGGGAGCGTGCCGGAACACCGCGGCGTCCTCGTGAGCGAAGCGAACGAGGGCTCGTCAGAGCTTGCTCTGACGGCGCGAGCGCGGGGGTGTGGGGACACTGCGCTCCGCTGGAACCACCAGACGCGAACGCTCCGGTGAACAGCCGAATCCTAGTGGACTCGAAGCGCGAGGGCTTCGCAGGGGTCTCAGCCGTCGCCGGACCTCGAATGACAAAACGCAACTCCTCCACCAGACCCGTTCTACATCGTTTCGAGAATGTCCAGCACGCGCTCCTCGTTCTCGCGCTCGGGACCACGCTCCCCCTCGAAGCCGCGTTCGCGGACGTGTTCGACGGTCGCCGCCACGGCCTCCTCGTGCGGTGTCGACCGCCAGCCCAGGTCCCGGAGCTTCGTCGTGTCCAGCACGTGGGGGTACCCCCGGTAGAGCGGGAAGTCCTCGTGGACCAGGTCGCCGGCCTCGAGTTCCCGGGTGCCGGCCGTGACGACCTCGGGATGCGAGCCACAGGCGTCGGCGACGAGGTCGACCCACTCACCCAGCGTCGGGAGATGGTCGTCGCCGCAGTTGTACGCCTCGCCCGGCTCGCCGCGGTCGAGGAGCGTCAGGATGGCGTCGGCCACGTCCGCGACGTAGACGAGGTGTCGGAGATTGGTGCCGTCGCCCGGCACCAGGACACGGTCGGCGCCGTCCACACGGTCGACCCAGTAGTCGAACCGCTCCGTGTAGTCGTGGGGGCCGTAGACGATGGGCGGGCGGAGGCTCATCGCGTTCACCCCGTCCTCGGCCGCCGCGAACAGCCGCCGGTCGGCCTCGGCCTTTCTGTTCCCGTAGGTGTCCCAGGTGTCGTCGGTCGCCTGCTCGTCGGTGCAGTCGTGGAGCGGAGTCTCCCCCTCGCGCTTGGGGATGCGCTCGGCGCCGTAGGCGGCACCCGAACTGACGAAGACGTAGGCGTCGACATCGGCGAAGACCTCGCAGGCGACCGCCACGTCACGGGGGTAGTAGGCCACGCAGTCGACCACCACGTCCGGGTCGACGGCCTGGCGGGCGTCGCGGAGGTCGTCGTCCTCGCGGCGGTCGCCCTCCACGTGGCCGACCGCGTTCCCGAACGGTGACTCGCGGTTGCCGCGGTTGAAGGTAGTCACCTCGTACCCCTCGGCGCGGAGGGCCTCGACGGTGTGGCGGCCGATGAATCGGGAGCCACCGATGACGAGCGCGTCGGCGTCGGTCATACCGGCGGGTCGCCCGGCCGGGGGAAGTCGGTTTCGGCGAGGGAGCGAAGCCGTCACCCGGCGCTCAGACCCGGCGCCGCCCGAGCAGCCGCGCAGCGACGGCCGTCGGCACGACGACCCAGCCGGCGAGCGCGGCGGCGACGACCGGCACCGAGAGCCCGGCCGCAGCCAGCACGCTCCCGAAGCCGCCCGCGACGACATCGACCTGCGAGAGCGCCAGCACCCGGAAGCAGTCCACCGGGTTGAGCAGTACGGCGACCGCGACCGCCCGCGACCCCAGGTCGAGGCCGGCGATGGCGGCGAACGCGACCAGGTCGTGCAGCAGCACGACCCAGAGCCAGCCCGCCAGCGAGAGCCCCAGCGCGTGGGTCTTCTCGACCGCCACCGTCGAGACCAGGGTTGCGATGGCCAGGACGGCCCACCCCAGCGCGACCGCCGCGAGCGCGACGGCGGCGTACGCGCCGAGTCCGCCCGGCCCGAGCGTCAGGGTCAGTACGAGTCCGCCGGGGAGGAAGCCGACCAGCGTGGCGCCGCCGAGCACCGCCGCACGGCCCGCGAACCGGCCGACGAGGAGTTCCGCGCGGGAGAGTGGCAGCGCGAGCACGAGTTCGAGCGACCCGCGTTCGTCGGCCCCGACGACCGTGTCGTAGCCAACCGCGACCGCCGCCAGCGGCACGAGGTAGACTCCCAGCTCGACGACCGTCGCGACGACGGCGTCGGCCCGGCCCGGCCCGACCGCCGAGCCGCCGAACCGGACCACCGCGACCGTGAACAGCCCGAACAGGGCGACGAGACCGACCGCCCACCGGCTCCGGACGAGGATGCGGTACTCGCGGGTCGCGACCGCCGCGAGCGGGTCACCGCTCGGGAACCGGGCCGACCGCCGGACCGGTTCCGCAGTCGCTGCCGCGTCCCCGGTCCCCGTCGCGCCCGAAGCCGCCACGCCGCCGTCCGGCGAGGGGTCGCCCGTGCTGGCTCCGGCACCGTCGGCGCCCCCGGGCTGGTCGTCGCCCCGGGAATCCCGCTCGTCGGTCATGCCGTCTCACCTCCTGTTCCGGCGGGGCGCTCCGGGTGCGTCCCGTCGTCCTCGGTGCCGCCGACGGCCTCGTGGAACGCGGCCTCCAGCCCCGGTTCGGTCACCTCGAACCGTTCGAGGGGGTGGGCCTCGCCGACGGCGACCAGCGCGTCGTACGCCTCGCCCGGCGGGCAGTCCACGGTCACCCGCGTCCCGCGCTGCGAGACGGCCGCCACGGCCGCCCGCTCCCGGAGCAGCCGGGCGGCGTCGGCCGCGGCCTCCGGGTCCGGGAGTGCCAGCGAGACGGTCACCGCCTCACCCGACCGTCGGAGCTGCTCGACCGGGCCGTCGACCGCGACCCGCCCGTCGTTCATCAGGACCGCCCGGTCGCAGAGCCGCTCGATCTCCGACAGCGCGTGCGAGGAGAACAGGACGGTCACGTCCGTCCGGTCGGCGAGCGCGCCCACCACCTCGTGGAACGCGGCGATGCCGTCCGGGTCGAGCCCCGCGGTCGGCTCGTCGAGGATGAGCACGGCCGGGTCGCCGACGAGCGCCGTCCCGAGGCCGAGTCGACGGTTCATCCCGTTGGAGTAGCCGCCCACCCGGCGGTCGGCGGCGTCGGCCAGCCCGACCGTCGCGAGGATCCGCCGGACGTGGTGGGCCCGGCCGTCCGCGGGGACCCCCCGGACGCGGGCGTGGAACCGGAGCACCTCGCGCCCGGTCAGGTTCGCCGGGAAGCCCGCGTGTTCGGGCAGGTAGCGGACCAGCTCCCGGACCCGGTTCCCGTCGGCCGGGTCGGCGCCGGCGACGCGCACGGTCCCCTCGTCCGGCCGGTTCAGCCCGACCAGGAGCTTGAACAGGGTCGTCTTCCCGGCCCCGTTGGTGCCGAAGACGCCGACGGACTCGCCGCGACCGACCGATAGCGAGACTCCATCGAGCGCCTGCACGTCGCCGTACGCCGCTGATACGTCAGTTATCTCGATCATCGTAGTACTGCCTCCAGTCGTCGTGTGCTGGTTCGGTACGCGGTCGGCTATCGACGATGCCCGGCGACTCGATGGCGGGGACGGTCGCCTCGGCCAGGCGGACGGCATCGAACGCCGGGCTGGTGGCGAACACCCGGGTCGCCGGCTGCCTGGCGGTCACCTGCTCGATTGCCCCGGCAGGCTGGTGGCGGGTCTCCCCGACCCCGTCGTCGTCGAGGTCGACCGGGTTCGCGCCGGCCCAGTAGTTGCCGGTGCTCGTGTTCCAGTACACCTGCTCCTCCAGCACGGCCAGCACGGCGCGGTCGTTCCGGAGGAAGCTGTTGTTGGTGACGGTCGTGTCCGTACTGCCCGCGGTGAGGTGGACACCGACATCGTTGCCGGCGACGAGGTTGTCGGTCAGCGTGTTGCCCACCGAGTTGTACATGAACACGCCGTTGCCGTTCCCGACGAGGTGGTTCCCGCGGACCGTCGTGTCGTCGATGCTCTTCAGGAGGATGCCGTGGCCGGACTGACCGGTGTTGTTGACCGCGACGTTGTCAGCGACGACCAGCCGCTTCGACACCATCAGCGCGTAGCCCGCGTCGTTGTCGAACGCGAGGTTGTCCACGAGCCGGCAGTCGTCGGAGTACATGTAGTGGACTCCGTAGCGCAGGTTCCACAGCCGGTTGCCACTCGCGGTCACGTTCGAGGCCCAGTTGTAGTAGAGCCCGTCCCGGACGGTCGTGATGTCGTTGTTCCGGATGACGCTGTCCTCGGTGTTCCAGACCTGGATGCCGTTCCCGCGCTGGGACAGCGTCGTGATCTCCTCGCGCCCGACGATGGTCGTGTTCGACACGCGGGCGTCGCTGACCCCGTTCAGCCAGACGCCGAACGTCGTCCGGGTGATGCGGCTGTCCTGTACCGTGACGCCGCTGGCGTTGATGAAGACGGCGGCGTCGTTGCCCGAGGCGTCGCGGCCGCTGTTGCGGACCCAGAGGTCACGCACCGTCACGCCGGGCGCCCGGATCGTGAGCACGTCGCCCTCGCCGTCGCCGTGGAGGAGCGCCGAGTCGACGCCGCTCCCCGCGATGGTGACGTTCGGCGTCCGGACGACGACCGTCCCGTCGAGGCGGCCGTCGACGGTCACCGTCGCGCCCGGCTCGGCCGCCACGACGGCGCGCTGGAGACTGTCGTACGATTCGCCGTCGACGGTCACGACGCCGTCAGCCGTCGGTGCCGTGAACGCGTCCGTGTCGGGCACGGACGGCTCGAATCCCGAGGGCGCCGAGTCCGACGACGCGTCGCCGGGCGCGACGGCGGCGGCCGCCCCGAGCGAGCACAGCAGCGCCAGGGCTGCCGCGACGGCGAACGCCCGTTCCAGCGCGATTGTATCGAGCATCGTCTGTCAGTCCGCGGTCGTCGTGTCCTCGATGTCGTTCACCGCGTGATTCTCCGTCGGCTGGTCCGCCGATGCGTGGTTCTCCGTCGGCGCGTGGTCGTCCACCGACGTACGATCCCTCGTCGGTGTGCGGTCGTCCACCGACGTGCGGTCCCCGGTCGCCTGGTCCCCGGGCACCTCCCCGGAGCCGCCCCCGGGCAGCCGCTCGCGGATGACCGCGACTCGACTCCGGACGCGGCCAGGGAGGTCCCGGAGGCCGACGGTCGTGTCGCGGTAGTAGTACGCCACCGCGAGCAGCGCGACCGCGGTCATCGCCATGTAGGCGCCGACCCCGAACCGGGAGTAGCTCGTGATGTTGGCGACCTCGTAACGGCCCCACAGCGGCGGCGTGAACCCCGCGACACCCATCACCGGGGCGTCGGGGTCCAGCGTGTGGCCGGCCTGGTGGAGCCGGTACTGGATGTCCGCCAGCAGCACGGCGAAGACGGCGACGGTGCCGACCAGCTGGTAGGTCAGGCCGCGCTTGAGCTTCTCTACTGTCGGCGCGAGCGCGACGAAGGCCGACAGCAGCGAGACGAGCACGAACGCGACCGGTCCCAGCGACCACTCGGGCACCTCGATGGCGCCGTCCTGGACGGGATAGTTCGGCTCGACGAACACCGGGTCCGGGAAGTAGAACCCGATGTAGTGGTTCAGCCGCGCCATCTCCGTGAAGTCGCCCGCGATCCGGGGGTAGGCGTACAGCTCCACCTGCAGCACCGTGCTCGGGTACTGGACGGCGTGGACGCTGATGCGCCACATCGGGAACGCCAGCGCGGCGACGAACAGCACCGCCGCTGCGACGGGGAACGCCCGTCGGACCTCGGTGAACTCGTCGAGGGTCGGTCGTTGCATCTCCTGTCACCTCCGTTCTCAGGCGGGCTCGACGAGCATCCGGCTGCGCATCTCCAGGTGCAGCGCCGAGCAGAAGAACGTGCAGTAGATCCAGTAGACCCCGGGCTCGTCGGCGGTGAACGTCACCGTCTCCGTGTCCTGGGGCGGCACGGCGTAGTTGATGTCGTACTGGGGGATGGCGACCCCGTGGACGATGTCCTGCACGCTCTCGATGTTGGTCGTCGTCAGCGTCACCTCGTCACCCTCCTGGACCGTGAAGTCCGGGAGGCCGAACTCCGAGCGCTTGGTGATCATCTTGACGTGGACGCTGTTCTCACCGGTGCGCTCGACGCCGGAGTCGGCCTCCTCGATGTACGTCTCCTCGTAGTCGGCCGGGTCGTAGACCTTCTTGGCGTCGATCTTGTCCCGGTGGGCGAAGACGCAGTCGTGGGGCTCCGGGTACGCCGGGTGGTCGGCCACCAGCTCCATCGACTTCTCACCCTGGCCGATGTGGATGAGCTGGTCGTTGTCCGGCATCGTCGGCCCGACCGGGAGGAACCGGTCCTTGGACAGCTTGTTGAGGCAGACCAGCCACTCCCCGTCCGGGTCGGTCGACATCGCCTCCAGCGCCTGGATGTGGCCGGGGTTGTAGTGGACGTCCTGCTTCTCGATGATGGGGTCCTCGGAGCCGGTCTCGGCCTCGACGGCGGCCTGGATGTCCCACTTGGCGACCTGGCTGTCGATGAACAGCGAGGTGTAGGCGTGGCCGTTGCCGTCGAAGGTGGTGTGGAGCGGCCCGAGGCCGACCCGGGGGCGCCCGGCAACCGCCTCGGACGGGTCCGAGACCTCGCTCAGTGCGTTGATATCCAGCATCGTCACCGTCGGGGAGAGCTTCCCGGCGATGAACGCGTAGTCCCCGTTCGGCCCCACCTCGACGCAGTGGGGGCTCTTCGGCGTCGGGATGTACTTCACGATGGGGCGGTCCCCCTGATTGAGGGAGCTCTCCTTCGTCCCGTCGACGACGGGCACGCCGTTGACCTCCTCGTAGTCGCCGTTCTCGACGGCCTGTTCGATGGCCGGGATGTCGAACGCCTTCACGTCGTCGCGGTCGTTCTTGGTCATCCCGGTGATACTGGTCGCCTCCTCGCTGTTGTACGCGGAGGCGATGGCCCAGCGGCCCTCCTTGCCGCTGTCGACGATGTCGAGGTTACCGTCGACCTTCACCTGCCACAGGGTCTCCATCGACTCCGGGTCGACCGCGACGAACAGCGACGTGTACGCGTCCGGGTTGTCCACGTCGCGGCCGTCGTTGGGCAGGGGCGCACGGAACTCCCCGTTCCCGAGGACGTACTTCGTGTCCGGGGAGAGGACACAGCAGCCGTGGATGGCCTGCATGTTCGGGACGTCCGTGATGGCGTCCGTCTCGAAGTACGTCAGGTTCACCCGGGCGATACGGCCGTTCGCCTTGTCGTTGACGAACAGGAACTCCCCGTCGTAATCGCCGTCCGTCTCCGAGAGGTTCGGGTGGTGGTTGTCACCCCAGGTGTAGTCGCCGCCCTCCTCCAGCAGCTCCTTCGAGCCGTCGGTGTAGCCGTAGCCGGTGGCACAGTCCGTGTTGAACACGGGGATACGCGTCAGCTCGCGCATCGACGGGATGCCGACGACGCGGAGCTCGCCGGAGTGGCCACCCGACCAGAAGCCGTAGTACTCGTCGTGCTCGCCCGGCGCGACCTTGTGGCCGGGGCCGGAGCCGCTCGCGCCGCCGTCGCCGCCACCGCCGCCAGTGATGTTCGAACAGCCGGCCAGCGCCCCCATCGCGCCGGCGGCCGCGCCGGCCTTCATGAAGTCCCGCCGGTTCAGCGACAGGCCCGGCAGGTCCAGCGACACCACCGGCTCGTCGGCCGTCCGGTCGTCCGGGGCCGGCTCGACCTCGGCCAGCACGTCGTCGAGCCGCTGTTCGTACTCCTCGATCACGTCGTTCGGGTCACGGCGCTCGTCGGTGGACATATCAGATCACCTTTATCTCGCCGACCATCCCGTTCATCTCGTGCGGGATGCAGTAGTACTCGTACGTCCCGGTCGTCTCCAGGGTGACCTCGTAGGTCTCACCCTTCGGGATGTTGCCGCCCTGTTCGTTGTTGTACGCCTCGACGGCGGCCGACTCGGAGTCGTACCCGCCCGACGCGAAGTACGCCGCGCCGTCGGGGATCTTGTCCTCGTATGCGGTCACCGTGTGGCCGATGCTGCCGACGTTCTCGAAGGTGAGCGTCGTGCCCGCCTCCACCTCGACCTTCGGGGGGTCGAAGGCCAGCTCGTCGGTCATGTCGACGGTGTCGGTCTGCGTCCAGCCGTCGCCGCCGCTGCCGCCGTCGCCACCGTCGCTCCCGCCATCGCCACCGCTGCCGCCGTCACCGCCGGTATCGCCGTCGCCACCGTCGCCGGACGTACAGCCGGCGAGGCCGACGGCCGTCGCTGCGCCCAGACTCCGGATGAGGGTTCGCCGTGTCGTCATGCTTGGCTCACATCCGTCCATCGACCCTGCATCCGGATATACCGGGAAGCCGGCGCCCAGTGGCCGGGAAGCCGGGGCGAACGGGTTCGGGTATTCCTTTTTATGTCTCGCGACGCGTTCCGAGACGACGGCCGCCGCCGGGTCGTCCCGGCGGGCAACCGGTCGCCACACACCTATGACCGACCTAGACACGACCGAGCCGACCACGCGCCCCGTCCGGCAGTGCCTGGAGACGACCCTGCGTCGGCAGGGGTACCAGCCGGTCGACTACCCGACGCTGGCCCCCGCGAGCCGGTACGCCGACCACGGCCCCGGGGGACTCCTCGCAGTCGCCGACCCGGCGGACGAGTCGGGCGAACGCTCGGCCCGCGACGGTGACGAGGACACTGAGGACACCGACGACACCGAGGAGGAGACGGTTCTGGTCCCGGAGCTGACGACGGCACTCGCCCGAGCGGTCACGGCGGGTGACGACGCCGACCCGGAGCAGTCGGGGCGGTGGCGGGCGACGGGACCCTGCTGGCGGGCAGCCGGCGTCCGTGCCGACGACCGCCGCGAGTTCCACCGCACGGCGGCCATCCGCCTCGACGAGGGCGGCCCCGATGCCGACGCCGAGCTGCTGTCGCTCGCGGCGTCGGCGCTCGATGCGTGTGGCCTCGATGGGCCGGGCGCGAGAATCCGCGTCTCCCACCGGGGGCTCCTTGCGGCGGTCTTCGACTCGTTCAGCGGCGATATCGACATCGAGGCCGCCCTGACGGCGACGGCGACCCACGACACGACCGCGGAGGCGTACCACGAGGCGCTCGTCGAGGCTGGCCTGAACTACGGCCAGGCGGACACGCTGACCGAGCTGCTCGGGGTCGGAATCGCCGACCTGGACGCGCTGGCCGACCTGACCGGCTCCGACGCCGTCCGGTCGGCCGTCGACGACCTCCGGACCGTCCTCGATGCCGCCGGCGAGGTGGTCGAGCGGGTCGAGGTCTCGCTGGCCGCGCTCCCCGACCGCCCGTACGACACCGGCATCACCGTCCGGGTCGCGGGGACGGCCGACGGCCACCCGCCGGCGGTTCTGGGAGGGCGGTTCGATGCCCGGCCCCTGGCGTCCGGGACATCCGGAGCGTCCGGGGCGGAACCACGCCCGGCTGTCGGGCTCGAATTCGACCATCCCGTGCTCGCGCGCCTGCGCTCGCGAGCGGAGTGAAGGACATCCCGCCGGCGCATCGTGAGCGGCCCACTCGTTCGGTGGAGTCACCGGAAATCCGACGCCGGCGTCGGGTCGTCGGGACCGCCACGCGAACCCTTTTGCGCGTCCGCCCCCTACTTCTGGCAACCAGATGCGCCGCCAGCCCGCGATTTCGCCCGCCCGTGCAGGACTCGTCCTGGTCGTCGCCTGCCTGGTGCTCGCACCGGCAGCGCCGGCCCTCGGCACCGCCGCCGCGGTGCCGGACGCCCGCCTGCAGTTCTCCAGCGTGGCGACCGCGCCGGCTGCCCCGACGACGGGTGAGCCCGTCACCGTCTCCGCGACCGTCCAGCTCTCGGCCGGCAGCGCCGCCACCGCCGAAATCGAGCGTGTCCTCCTCCGCAACGATTCGACGACCCTCGCCCGCGCCGTCGGCCCGGGGTCGCTCTCGCAGGGCGACAGCCTCACCGTCGACCTCGTCACCTCCTTCGCCGAGCGCGGACAGAAGGACCTCACCCTCGTCGCCGTCGCCAACTCCTCGACCGCCAACGAGACCGTCCGCATCGAGCGCCCGGTGACGCTGGTGGTCCGTGACTCACCGCCCGGGATGGACGTGACCGTCCCCGACCCCGTCGCCGGCGTCGAGAGCCGGGTCGCGGTCGAGCTGTCGAACCCGAACGCCGACGCCGTGAGCGACCTCGAGGTGACCATCGAGGGCGACCGTGCGGTCCGCAAGCGCGCCGTGGTGCCGACGCTCGCGTCGGGCACGACCACCTCGGTCAACCTCTCGATTCGCCCGACGGCGGGCGAACAGACGCTCGTCGTCGCGACGGCCTACACCACCGCCACCGGCGAGCGCGACGTGACCCGTCGCCGGGTCACCGTCGACGCGCCGCCGCTCCGCGAGGACGTGGGTGTCGCGGTCACGCGCGTGCCCCCGCCAGAGGAGGGCGGTGGGAACGCCAACGTCGCGGCCCTGCTCGGCGGCGCGGCCGGTCTCGGCGGCGGCGGTGGCGGTGGCGGCGGCGCGCTCCAGGAGGAGGGCGGCGGCGAGGACACCTCCGAGCGCGTGCAGGTCGCGGTGACGAACTTCGGCAACGCGCCCCTGGAGAACGTCGTCGTCCGGCCGCACGCGGGCGACCGTCGCCTGCCACGGCAGTACGTCGGCCGCCTCGCCCCCGGCGAGACCGGCTCCGTCCAGGTGGACCTCTCGACCGTCGAGAGCTCGGCGACTGTCGTCGCGGTCGCGAACTACACGGTCGCCGGGACAGGGCCCGCCGGGTCCCGCGACGCCGACGTTCGCGACGCGGACGCTCGCGCCCGGCAGGGACGCGCCCGGGGGAGCTTCGAGTTCCGCCAGCCCGCCGGCGATATCCGCGTGACGGACGTCTCGCTCTCCTTCGACGACGACGGCACACTTCGTATCAGCGGCAACGCGGGCAACATCGGCACCGCCCCGGTCGACGGCGTGGTCGTCCAGATGGGCAGCAACGAGTTCGTCGAGCCCGCGTACCCGGGCCGGACGTACTTCGTCGGCACCGTCGACGGCAGCGAGTTCGCACCCTTCGAACTCACGGCGGACGTGGACGCCGCGAACGCCACGGAACTCCCCGTCCGGGTCACCTACGTCGTGGACGGCGAGGAGCGCACCCGGGAGGCGACGCTCCCGTTCGACCGGGACCTCGAACCGCCCGAGCGGAAGCGCGGTGGCCTGCTCTCACTCGGCATCGCGCCCCTGACCGGGCTCGGCGTCGCGGCTGCGCTACTGGTCGTCGGCGCACCGCTCGTCTACCTCCGCCGGCGATGAGCGAGGATGTCGGAGTGGCAGGGGAGGCAGACGAGGCCGAGTCGGGCGGTGCGGATGGAACCGAGACGGGCGGCGCGGACGCCTCACTCGGGGCCGACACCGAGACGCCACTGGAACTCACGAACGTCGTCAAGGCGTACGAGACCGGCGCGGAGACGGTGCGGGCGCTGAAGGGCGTCGACTTCGCCGTCGAGCGCGGCGAGTTCGTCTCCGTCATCGGCCCCTCCGGCTCCGGCAAGTCGACGATGCTGAACATGCTCGGCCTGCTGGACACGCCCACGTCGGGCGAGGTGCTGCTGGACGGCGTCGACGCCGCGACCTACGACGACACCCAGCGCACGGACGCCCGGCGCGAGTACATCGGCTTCGTCTTCCAGCAGTTCTACCTCATCGACGCGCTCACCGCGGTCGAGAACGTCACGCTCCCGACGGTCTACCAGCGCGACCCCGGCGCGGAGGCGCGCGCGGAGGACCTCCTCCGGCGGGTCGGACTGGGCGACCGCCTCGACCACCGGCCCACGCAGCTCTCGGGCGGGCAGAAACAGCGGGTCGCCATCGCGCGCTCGCTCATCAACGAGCCGGCCGTGGTGCTGGCCGACGAGCCGACGGGGAACCTCGACCAGGAGACCGGCACCACCATCCTCGAGGAGTTCGCCGCCGTCTGCGACGAGGGGGTCGCCGTCGTCACCGTCACGCACGACCCGCTGGTCAACGAGTTCGCCGACCGCGTCGTGGAGCTCGTCGACGGGGTGATCCGGGATGTCCGATAGCGACTCGTCGCCCGGGCCGGACGCCGAGGGCCGACTCGGGCTTCTCGAGCGGTTCCCGTCGGTACTGATGGCCCGGCGGAACCTCTCGCGCAACCGGCTGCGCTCCGGGCTGGCGGCGCTGGGCATCGTCATCGGCGTGCTGGCCATCGCGACGCTGGGCATCTTCGGCAACGTCCTCCAGCTCTCGGCGACGAACGAACTCGGCGGCCTGGGCAACCAGGTCATCGTCAGCCCGAACGAGGACACCGGCGCGGAGACCCTCTCACCACGGGACGTGGCGGCGGTCGAGCGCATCGCGGAGGGCCGGGGGACGGCGGTCCCGCTGGTGACCGACGGCGCGGTGGTGACCGGCCCGAGCGGGCAGACGTTCGCGCAACTGTACGGGCTCGACCGGCCACGAGCACTGTTCACGGCCCGGGCGGGGACGGTGCCGGAGTTCCACCGCCAGGGGGCGCTCGTCGGCTCGTCCGTGGCCGGTCGGCTCGGCCTCCAGCCCGGGAGCGCCGTCGAGATCGAGGGGCAGCGCTTCCGCGTCATCGCGGTGCTGGCCGAGAGCGACGACATCACGCCCATCCAGCCGTCGAACGCCGTCGTCCTGCCCCGCGACGCGTTCGCGCAGGACGCCCCCAGCCAGATCGTCGTCCAGGCCGACTCCGGCGAGGACGCCTCCTACGTCGCAGGAACGGTCCGCGACCGGCTCAACGCCCGAGAACGCCGGGTGAGCGTCTTCGAACTGTCGAGCATCCTCGACCGCATCAACGAGTTCTTCGGCCTCCTGAACGGCTTCCTCGTCGCCCTGGGAGCCGTCTCGCTCGTCGTCGCCGGCGTCGCCATCTTCAACGTGATGCTGATGTCCACGACCGAGCGCCGCGGGGAGATCGGCGTCCTCCGGGCGGTCGGGGTGCAGAAGGGCGACGTGCTCCGGACGCTCATCGTGGAGGCGACGCTGCTCGGCATCGTCGGTGGCTTCGGTGGCGTCGTGCTGACGACCGTCGCCGTCGGCGCCCTCTACCAGTTCAGTCCCATCGGGCTGGACGTGGTCCTCCACCCGAGCAACGGCGTCTACCTCGTGGTCGCGTTCGCGTTCGGCGTGTTCATCAGCCTCGCATCCGGCCTCTACCCCGCGTACAGGGCCGCGAACGAGGAGCCCGTCGACGCACTCCGGGACTGACGGCTCGCCGCCACGGCGGGCGCTCGGTTGCAATCGTGGGCGCGGTGATGGATGGACCCCCCTCGGTCTCTCGCCCCGCCCCGAATCCTGCGGAGAGGACCGTCCGTGAACTTATGCTGCCGCCGGTCGTTTCGCCCGACGTGGACGGACTCGACGTCAGCGCGGTGCTCTACGCCCCGCCCGAGGAGCTGTACGAGTTCGTCACCGGGATGCGCGGCTACGCGAAGTACTCGCCACATCTGGACGAGATACGCCAGCACGGGGACGGCGGCCCCGGGACGGACTACGAGATCGTGGTCTCCTGGTGGCGGCTCTCCTACACCTCCCACACCACCGTCACGGGGACGGACCCACCCGAGCGCGTGGACTGGCGGACCACGAAGGGACTGAAGGCGCGCGGCTACTGGGGTATCGAACCGTTGCCGGACGTCGAGCCGCCCGACGACCACGACCACGCGACCCGGGTCCGGCTCCGCATCCAGTTCGACCCGGACACGCTCGGGGCCGTCCCGC
Organism: Haloglomus halophilum; assembly: GCF_024298885.1. Classification (GTDB taxonomy): domain Archaea; phylum Halobacteriota; class Halobacteria; order Halobacteriales; family Haloarculaceae; genus Haloglomus; species Haloglomus halophilum. Next base: position 2,417,333 of record NZ_CP101166.1, on the reverse strand, counting down.
TCGGTGGCTGGACGCTGGACCGGCTGTTCGACCGCATCAAGCCGCTCGTGGTGAGCGAATCCGAGCGCATCGTCGCCGGTATCGCCGAGGACCTGGAGGGCGAGCGCCGTGACGTGGCTATCCAGGTCCACCGCGGGCCGGAGAGCGTCTGAGCCGTCGCTCTCCGGGCGTCGGGAAAGTAGAGAGATGGTGCCGGCGCCGGAGCACGGTGTGGTGGTGGGATGGTGGGGACGTATGTCGGGTCCGTAAACGGGACCCGACGTACATGGCAGCGGGTGTCCTCCACGCCGGCGGTATCGCTAGTAGACCTGGTAGGATATTCATTTCCCCTTGCATGGGGGGCTGGTATAAGTCGCCCCCGAACGGCTCGAACCGGCGACAGCAGGCCGTTATCCACCGAACGGCCACGTCCAGCGACAGAGCCGTCCAGCGACGGTCACGTGACTCGTGGGCCGCGGAGGCTACTCCACGGCGTCGCGCATCCGCTCGGTGAAATCCCAGGTGTACAGCCGGTCGGGGTCGATACGGATCCGGACCTCGTCGCGGTCAGCGCGGAGCAGCCGGTCGCCGAGGCCGTTGTCGGTGCCGCCGAGATAGCGGTCGAACAGGGCTCGCAACAGGCTCTTGTCCCGGTCCGGCTCGACCGTCGCCGTCCCGGCGCCACGGACCCCCCGATAGGGGGGCTCGTTGGTCGACACCTCGAAGCTGACGCCGTCGTCGTGGTCGAGGTAGCGTACCACGTCGGCGTCGGCCCCGGTGGCACACCAGAGCGCCCCATCACACGGGAGGAACCAGAGCGAGAGCATCCAGAGGCCCCCAGCGGGCGTCCGGCAGGCGACACGGATGGGCACCGTCGTCTCGGCGAGGAAGGAGTTCGCCTCGGCCTCCGACCAGCTACCGGTGACGTTCACGGGGTCCCTACGAACAGGAGGCGCAATTAGCTTCCGGCGGGCCACCTACCGTGCCGGGACTCCACGGCGGCTGTTGGGCCTCGCTCCGCCCGCCCCTCACTGCCGGGCACCGGTCCCGAGGGCTATAGAGCGGGTCGTACCGCTCATAGCAACCGTTCTCCGTCGGGTGGCCGGAGCGAGCACATGGTCTCCGAACAGGACCTGCGGCGCATCGCGGCGTTCGTCGACCGCGGCGGTGAGCGCACGGGGACGGCATCGGCGGCCCCGACGGAGCGGCGACACGTCACGGGGGTCGCGGATGGCTGACCCTATCGCGGTGCTGGCGGGGAGCGACTGCGGGTGGTGTGGCGCCACGACGCTCCGGCGCACGACGTACAAGGGTGACCGCGCGATGGTGTGCGAGGACTGCGGGACGCCGGTGCTACGGCTGTTCTGATGGCCTCATCGGGCCCGGCCGTGCCGTGGCTCGCCCTGTGACCAGGGGACGTAGTCGTAGAGCCAGTACCCGAGCACCAGCAGGAGGAACAGCCCGACCGCGGACATGGCACCCACGTCGCTGGCGAAGTCCTGCGTGTTCCCCAGCAGCAGGAGCCCCGCTCTGACCGCGCCGCCGGCGAGCCACGCGACCGCGGCCAGCACGACCACTATCAGCAGTTTGACCGCCCAGCTCCGGTCCTCCGCTCGCATATCTCCCCCTTTCGGGGGGCGGGGTTAAGGCTGGCGCCAGCGCCGGCCGTCGTGTCGGCTACGGGCCCGACGCCGGTAGCAACTCGTCGAGCGCCGGCACCGCCCGGAGGTCGATGCCCGAGCGGACCAGCGCCGCCGCGTCGTCCAGGGGTGACCCCGCCGCCGTAGCCGAGGGGGGGTCGCCGCCGAACAGCGGGGCCAGGAACGCCCGACGGACCGCGGGCGACCGGAACAGGCCGTGACAGTACGTGCCGAGAACGGACCCCTCGGCGGCGCTGTCCGGCCCGAGCGGTCGGGCGACCGCGCCGGTGGCCGTCGTCGTCCCGGCGTGGATCTCGTAGCCGGTGACCGTCGCGCCACCGGCATCGTCGCCGGCCGTCGCGTCCGTGGTGTCGTCGGGGGCGGCCACGTCGGCCAGGGGCCCGGCGGGCGTCAGTGGGTGTTCGACCCGGGAGACCCGCTTTGTCGGCGCGAACCGTGTGACGACCGGCAGGAGGCCGAACCCCGCGACGCTGCCCTCGGCGCGCGTGCTCTCGTGCTCGACCCGTTCGAGCCGTTCGCCCAGCAGCTGGTAGCCGCCGCAGATGCCGACGACGGGACCATCGAACGACCGCAGCTCCGCGCCGAGACCCGCCTCCCGACACGCGAGCAGGTCGTCGACGGCGTTCTTCGTGCCGGGGAGGACGACGGCGTCGGCGTCGCCGAACGACGCGCCCGGCGGCCGGAACGCGACCCGGACGCCGGGAACCCGTGCCAGCGGGTCGGCGTCGGTGGCGTTGGAGATACGAGGGAGCCGGACGACGGCGACCGTCACGGCCGCCTCGTCGGGCACGCCGTCGTCGGCGCCCCTGACCGCACGCTCGCCGCGGGCGGGGAGCGAGAGGCTGTCCTCGTCCGGCAGTTCCGGGTCCTCGTGCGGGAGGACGCCGAGGACGGGGACGCCGGTGCGGTCCTCGAAGGCGTCGAGTCCCGGCGCGAGCAGCGAGCGGTCGCCGCGGAACTTGTTGACGACGACGCCGACGACCCGCTCGCGAACGTCGTCGGGGAGCAGCTCCAGCGTCCCGACGAGCGAGGCGAACACGCCGCCGCGCTCGATGTCCGCGACCAGCAGGACCGACGCGTCGGCGAAGCGTGCGGTCTCGACGTTGGCGAGGTCGCGGTCGTGGAGGTTGATCTCGGCGATGCTGCCGGCACCCTCCGCGACCACGATGTCGTGCTCGGCGGCGAGCCGGCGGTGGGCCGCGACCGCCGCGTCGCGGGCCTCCTCCCAGTGGTCGTCGTAGTAGGTGTCGGCACTGTAGTGGCCGACGGCGACGCCGTCGACGACGACCTGGCTCTCGCCGTCGCCGCGGGGCTTCAGGAGCACCGGGTTCAGGTCCGTCGTCGGTGCCACGCGGGCGGCCCGGGCCTGCGTGTGCTGGGAGACGCCGATCTCCCCCCACTGGCCGCTCGCGCCACGCTCGGGGTCGTCGTCCGTCGCTTCCTCGTCCACCCGGCCGTCCGCCGTTCCGTCGCCCGCTCGGCCGTCTGCCTCCCCGTCGCCCGCTCGCCCGGCCGCCCCGTCGTCACCCCGAACCGCCGCCGGTCGCAGCGCGACGTGGGCGTTGTTGCTCATGTTCTGGGCCTTGAACGGCGCGACGTCGACGCCGGCGTCCGCGAGCGCGCGGCAGAGCCCGGCCACGACCGTCGACTTGCCGACGTGACTCGCGGTGCCCGCGACGAGCAGGGTCGGGGCGAGTTCGGCGTCACCCATCCGCCAGCGCCTCCACGAACCGGTCGAACGCGCCACTCGCGGCGTGGACGTGGGCGTACGTGCCGAGCGTTCGGTGTTCGGTCAGGCCGTCGTGGTCGCCGTCGAGGCCGTCACCACGGACGACATCGAACGCGAACCGGGCGTCCCGGCCGAGCGTCGCCTCGGAGTAGTGGAACTCGTGGCCGCGCACGGTCGCTCCGGCGGGTGCGGTGAGCGTCCCGTCGCGGGCCCGCAGCTCGACGTGGTCGAGCGCCTGGTAACGGTCACACATTCGTACCTCGGCGGGGAGGATGCCCGCCATCGCGTGGGTCCCGTCGTCGGTCTCCAGCGACTCCGCCAGCGCCATCAGGCCGCCACACTCCCCGAGAACGGGGAGGCCGTCGGCCGCGCGCTCGCCGAGGTCGTCGAGCGTTCCGGACGACGCGAGGACAGGGGCGTGGAGTTCGGGGTAGCCGCCCGGGAGATAGACGCCGTCGCAGTCGGGGACGGGGTCGCCCGCGACCGGCGAGAACGTCGTCACGTCCGCGCGACTCCGGAGGCGCTCGCGGGTCGCGGGGTAACAGAAGCGGAACGCGGCGTCCCGCGCGACGGCGATACGGGCGGTCGTCCGGTCGCGCTCGGGCGCCGGCTCGTCCGGCCGCCTGGCCGCCCGCGCGGCGTCCAGCAGCCGGTCCGTCCGCACGTGCTCGGCAGCCGCGTCGAGCGCGTCGTCCGGGAGCGGGTCCTCCGCACCCATGTGGAGGCCGAGGTGGCGTTCCGGGATTTCGAGGTCGCCGTTCGGCGGAATCCGGCCGAACCACGTCAGGTCGTCCGGGAGCGCCTCGCGGACCCCGTCGGCGTGCCGGCCGCCGTGGGCCTGCTGGGCGAGGACGCCGACCACGTCGATGTCGTGGCCGGCCTCGGCGGCGTACTCGCGGAAGCCCAGCGCCGTCGCGGCGACACTCTCCATCCCCGCCGCCGCATCGACCACGAGCACGACCGGCAGGTCCAGTGCCGCCGCCACGTCCGCCGTCGAGGAGACGGTGCCGTCGTACAGCCCCATCACGCCCTCGACGACCCGAACCTCACCCGCGTCGCGGTGGAAGTTGCGGCGGACGCCGTCCGCGCCCTCCAGCCACGGGTCCAGCGTCCGCGATGGATGGCCGGTGACCGCGCGGTGGTGGCTCGGGTCGATGAAATCCGGGCCGGCCTTGCCCGCGCGAACATCCACGTCCTCGGCCGCGAGCGCGCGGCAGACGGCCAGCGTGGCGACCGTCTTGCCGACGCCCGAGGCGGTGCCGCCGAGAACCAGTCCCCGCATCAGCGCTCGCCCCCGGCCGTGGGCTCTCGCTCGGTCCCGGCCAGCAGTCGGTCGTAGACGGCCCGTATCTGCTCGTGGACGGCTCCTGTTCCGACTCCGGCATCGGCCGCGAGGGCCAACGCGCCGCCCATCCCGACGCCCTCCTTCGCCTCGCCGTCGGCGTAGGCCCGCATCGCGGGATGGTCGCGCCCGTCGAACGCCGGGTCCGAGACCCGGATGTCGGCGTCCGCGGCGGCCGCCAGGGCCCGGAAATCGGCGCTCTCGTCACCTGCGACGAACGCCGTGGTGGCCACCGTCAGGTCGTGTTCGACGCCGGCGTGGCGGGCGAGCAGTGCCGCCGTCGCCTGCTGGGTCCCGCCCGCGAGCGTCACGGTCGCCCCGGCATCCGTGGCGCCCTGTACGAGGCCGAGCGTCGCCGCCAGCGTCGGGTCGCCCATCGCCCGTACGGCCGCCACGGGGGCGTCGGCATGGGCACCGGTGTCGATGCCGCTCGCGTCGAGCCCCTCGCGGACCACCCGCCGTTTCAGGTCGAGCGGGTTCGCCGGCAGCGACGAGGAGACGGTCGCTGGCTCGCCCAGCGCGGCCAGCGTCCCGAGCGCCGTCGTCGTCCCGCCGGGGATGGTCTCGGCGAGCCACAGGTCGTCCGTCTCGGCCGCGAGCGCGCGGCCGTGGTCGCGGGCGCGCTCGGCGATACCTTCGGCATCGGGCACCGCCTCGGCGGACCGGATGTCGTCGCCCGGACCGTCGGCGAGCGTCGTCGCCTCGACACCCGTTGGAGCCGACAGCCCGGCGTCGATGACAGCCGCGTCGAACGAGACGAGTTCGCGGACCGCCCGCGTCACGACGGCAGGGGTCGGACAGCCGGCGGGGCTGACCGGGACGACGGATGCCGCGGTCGGCTCGCCGTGGAGGAGGATCTCGGCGTCCGCACTGGGCGTGTGGGCCATCAGCGTCGGGTCGGCCCCGGCGGCGCTGATGCCCTCGATCTCGGCCGTCGCGGTGCCTCCCGCGACGAGGACGAACCGGGTCATCGGGCACCTCCGGTCGGGTGTCGCTGTCGAGTCACTGTGATTGTCTTCGGACAAGTGAACTTGAAGCCGTCGCCCGACCGACGGCCGAGCCGGGACCGTCGGAGAACGGTGGGCCGTTCAGTCCCGCAGGTCAGACCGGAGCGCCGCCAGCACCGTCCGGGCCTGGTCGAGGCCGTTCTGGAGCAGTGCCTTCGCGAAGTCGTCCTCGGCGTTCGCGATGGCCGCCTCCAGCGCCGCGGCGGCGTTCTCGTCGAGCCCCCGACCGTGGCCGGAGCAGACCCGCTCCGGTTCGAGGCCCCGGAGCGCCGTCGGTGGGTGGCGCCGGCGCATCGTCATCACGCCCAGGGGCTCGTCGCCGACACGCATGTAGTCGGCCGTGCCGACGCACTCGCCGACGCGGAGCGTCTCGCCGTTCCAGAGCGCGTACTCGTACCAGGGGGCGCCCAGTGCCGTGCCGGTCGCGACCTCGATGAACTCGTAGTCGCCCAGCCGCTCGCCCACCGCGACGCGCTCGATGGGGACCGCGAGGTCGGGCACGGCCCCGTCCGGTACATCCGCGCCCACGTAGACGGGCACGTCGTGGCGCCGCGCGAACAGCCCCGCATCGCGGGTGTGGTGGTTCGACAGGAGGACGACACCCGCGACCTCGCCGAACTCGGCGAGCAGGTCGTCGACGCCGGGCGCGTCGAGCGGGTCCACGAGGTAGACGCCCTCGTCGGTGGCGAGCGCCGTGCTGGCCCGCTCCATCGTCTCCTCGGGATGGACGAGCCACTCGACGCCACCCGCCCAGCGGAGGCCTTCCTCGTATCCCGTCGGTGCGGCGGTCACTTTGGCTGGCATGGGTGGACCCTCGGGTGACGGTCACGTAACGATAGGGGTCGAACGGGCGGCGGGACGACTCGCACCACCGGCACTCCGGGCCGGGCGTGTCAGAACGGGCTGAGCGTATTCGTGACGAGGCTGGCCTGCTGTTCGGCGAGGAGGCCGACGGCGATGGGCTGGCGGACGGCCTCGTCGAGCACGAGTTCGCCGGGGGTGGCGGCCTCGCCGGGGAAGAGATGGGTCGTCTCCACGTCGGCGGCGACATCACCCACGACCTGGAGGACGGAGCCATGCCGGAGGAGCCGCACCTTGTTCCCCTCGATGACCAGATCGCCGTTCAGCCACGCCGAGGTGACCGGGCGGCCGTCGACGATGCGCCGCCAGGTCTGGTACGGGCCCTTCACGACGTAGCCCACGTCCTTCTCGGTCGGGTCGTCGAGGACCTCGGTTCCCGTGCAGCGGCCCTCCTCGAGGCCGACGTAGGCGTAGATCGTCCCGTCGTGTACCTTCGTCTCGATCTGATAGAGCAGGTCCTGCACGTTCGCGGGCAGCGAGGGTCGTAGCGTCTCCCCGAACCGCTCGGGGGCCGCCGCGAGCGAGACATCGCTGACGCCGGCCCGGATGTTCTCCGGCAGGTCCGCCAGCACCGAGTCGGGCAGGTCACCGAGCGTGGTCTCGGCCAGCGGGATGTCGTCGATGACCAGCATCACGTCCCCGTCGAACCCCACACCCCAGCCCGAGGCTATCGTGTCGAGCCTGCGGCTCCGGTCGAGTGCATGCCCGAAGGCCTCCAACCACTGCTCCGTGGGATACAAACTCATGCCAACTGTTCGCATCGATGGGGTACAATCATATAAATAGACCGGTTCTGTAAGGCGATTCATAAGCTATCGACGGACTCGACCCGGTTACCGCGAGAAGCAGGTTTTACCGGCCCGACCGCGTACACTCGAACGTGGCATCTCCGTTCGACGTGCTCGGGGTCGACCCCGGAGCCGACGACGAGACCATCGAGCAGGCGTACCGCGAACGCGTGTTCGAGGCGCACCCGGACCACGGCGGCTCCGCCGCCGAGTTCCAGCGCATCCGTCGGGCCTACGAGCGTATCGAGAACGGGTACGACCCCAGCGAGAACGGAGCGACGCCGGCACCCGGGGACGAGGGCGACGCCGAACCCGACGACCCCGCCGTCGGCGTCACCGTCGAGTACCTCGACTACCAGGCGCTCGCGGACCAGGGCTGGGAACTGACCGACGCGGACCTCTTCGAGAAGGCCGTCGACACGGACCTCGACGAGGCCGACTACGGCACGTTCGTCGCCGAACCGGGGACGCCGCTGCTCGAAGCGGCCGAGGAAGCGGGCCATGCCTGGCCGTTCGCCTGCCGTGGCGGCGCCTGCACCAACTGTGCCGTCGCCGTCATCGACGGCGAGATGCCGATGCACTCCAGCCATATCCTCCCACAGGAGTGGATCGACCGCGGTATCCGGCTCTCCTGCGTGAGTGCCCCCGTCTCCGACGGGATGCAGGTCGTGTTCAACGTCAAGCACCTCCCCGGGCTGGAGGAGCTGCTCCTGCCGGCGAGTCGCTTCGACAAGGCCCGCTCCAGCGGGGACTGACCCCCCTCGTCGTCTTCCCAGGTCAGTATGAACTGCCCTGCACTCCCGGCAGAACGGCTATCCTGAACAGCCAGTTAGCTCGGGACGTGAACCCGAAAGTCGAGTGCGGGTGCGGGACCCTGTTGACCGCGACGGAAGCCGACGCCCGGAGTGTGAGCGACCGCGTGACCTGCCGGAACTGCGGTAGCAGGTACGTGCTCACGGCGACACGAATCGTCGACGGCTCCCTCTGAGGACGGTTCGAAGTACCCTGATTCGCCGGCCGTACTCTCTATCGTTCGGCACTCGAAAGCGCGTGTCCCCGTATCCCCGCTGGGACGACGCCCACGGCAGCCGCCACCCGGCGTCACTCGTCCTCGGGGGCGTCCACCTCGCTCCTCGCGAGGACCCCGGGGTCTACCGACCTGCACCTCGTCCCCTCGAAATCCGCCGGGTCGGTTCCCTTCTGTCTACAGGCCTCACAGCGAATCCCCGGCACTGGCACGTCCGAAGGCGGGTCCGACGCGTCCCGGAGTTCGTACACGGGACGCCGTTCGAACGGCCCCTCGTGCCCGGACTCCCTGGCCGCGGCTTTCGTCTCGGAAACCCGCTCGCCCGGAGTCGACACGTCCCGGAGGGAAGGCGGCAGGTCACCGGCCTCGGCGGGTAGGGACTCGTCCTCGTCGCTCATACCCCGTATAGATAGGTTGCATAAATAGTTATTCTGGGGGTCAGTACGCGGGTCGCTTCCGGTTCCGTGTTTCGGCGCTCGGCTCCCTGACGGTCGAGGAATCGTGGGGCAGTGTCACCGTCGGATGTGACTGCTCGCGAAGGAACGACCGGAAAGGATGGACTCGCGGGGGTCTCGCGAGCGGAGCGAGTGAGACCACGCGAGGGAACGAACGAAGTGAGTGGACTCGCGGGGATTTGAACCCCGGGCCTCTTCCTTGCGAAGGAAGCGATCTGCCGCTGATCTACGAGCCCGCAATCCGAAGAAGTCGAGCGGTTCACTTGAGGATTCCGTTTCCCCGGCTACGCGCCGAGCAACTCGAACGCGAGGCCGGGGATAGTGATGAACACGATGCCGACGATGATGAGCAGCGCGGGCGTCCAGAGGATGCCCATGCTGGTGAACAGCCACAGCCCGAGGCCGGCGAGGACCATGATGGCACCGATGACCCGGAGGAGCATCACCAGGATGCCCTCCAGTTCGGTCCCCTCCACGGCCTCCGCGGCTTCGAGTGCCTCGTCCATAGCACCCGTCTCTACCACCGCCCCCTACCTGTCGGTGTGGCCGGATAGTTCGCTGTTTGAAGTAGGGGTGCGCGTGGCCAGCCGCATCCGTGGGTCGTGATGGTGGTGGCCAGCGGCTCGTGAACGAGCGAGAACAGAAGCCGCACCGTGGCCGTCACGGTGCCGGGGGGTCCGGCCTCGCCGGGTACCGTCGGACGGGTCCGACAGCCCTCGTGACCGTGGAGCGTTCGCTCAGTCCTCGAGGACGATCTCGATGGAGACGTCGTTCGGGACCTGGATGCGCATGAGCTGCCGGAGCGCGCGTTCGTCGGCGTCGATATCGATCAGCCGCTTGTGGACGCGCATCTCCCAGTGCTCCCACGTGGCGGTCCCCTCGCCGTCCGGGGACTTCCGCGAGGGGATCTCCAGGTTCTTCGTCGGGAGCGGCACCGGGCCGCTCAGCTGGACGCCCGTGTTGTCGGCGATCTCACGGACGTCGTCGCAGATGTCGTCGAGGTCCTCGGGGCTGGTCCCCGCCAGACGGACGCGTGCCTGCTGCATTCTATCGCTCGTTGACGCTCAGGACCTTCCCGGCGGCGATGGTCTGGCCCATGTCGCGGATGGCGAAGGAGCCGAGCTCCGGGATCTCGGAGGACGGCTCGATGCTGAGGGGCTTCTGCGGGCGGACGGTGACGACCGCCGCGTCGCCGGACTGGATGAAGTCCGGGTTCTCCTCGGCGACCTCGCCGGAGGAGGGGTCGAGCTTCTTGTCGATGGCCTCGATGGTACACGCGACCTGCGCCGTGTGGGCGTGGAAGACCGGCGTGTAACCCGCGGTGATGACCGACGGGTGCTGCATCACGACGATCTGGGCCTGGAACGTCTCGGCGACGCTCGGCGGGTCGTCGGCGGGGCCACAGACGTCGCCACGGCGGATGTCGTCCTTCCCGACGCCACGGACGTTGAACCCGACGTTGTCACCGGGGCCGGCCTGGTCGACCTCCTCGTGGTGCATCTCGACGGTCTTGACCTCGCCGCCGACGTCGCTGGGCTGGAAGCTGACGTTGTCGCCGGGGCTCATCACACCGGTCTCGATACGGCCGACCGGCACGGTACCGATGCCGGAGATGGTGTAGACGTCCTGGATGGGCAGACGCAGCGGCGCGTCCGTCGGCGGCTGCGGCTCCGGAAGGTTGTTGAGGGCCTCCAGCAGGGTCTCACCGTCGTACCACGGCGTGTTGTCGGACTCCTCGGAGACGTTGTCGCCCTCGAACGCCGAGGTCGGGATGAAGCTCGCGTCGTCCGTGTCGAAGCGGACCTGCTTGAGGAGCTTCTTGACCTCCTCGACGGTCTCGTCGTAGCGGCTCTCCTGGTAGTCGACCAGGTCCATCTTGTTGACCGCGATGATGAGCTCGTCGATGCCCAGGGTCTTCGCGAGGAAGACGTGCTCCTGGGTCTGGGGCTGGACGCCGTCGTCGGCGGCGACCACGAGCACGGCGTTGTCGGCCTGGCTCGCGCCCGTGATCATGTTCTTCACGAAGTCACGGTGACCCGGACAGTCGACGATCGTGAAGTAGTAGGTGTCCGTGTCGAACTCCTGGTGGGCGATGTCGATGGTGACACCACGCTCGCGCTCCTCGGCGAGGTTGTCCATCACGTAGGCGAACTCGAAGCCGCCCTTGCCCTTCTCTTCGGCCTCCTCTCGATACTGCTCGATGACGTGCTCGGGGACACTCCCTGTCTCGAACAGGAGGCGCCCGACCATCGTACTCTTCCCGTGGTCGACGTGGCCGATGACGGCCAGGTTCTGGTGCGGTTTGTCGCTCATGGTTGATGTCGCGCCTCGCGTGGCGCTATGTGCGGAGAACGTTACCCCGACGCCCGTAAGAAGATTTCGATACCACGGGCCGGAATCGCACGAATCCGCCCGTTTCGCGGGCCGTGCGTGCCGTTCACACGGGTCCCGCACCCGCTGGGGACACGCTCGGGACACGCTGCCGTCAGTCGGCGTAGAACCGGACCAGCCCGCATTCCCCACAGAGATACGCGTCGAGGTAGGCGTTCCCGCCCACCACCCCCAGCAGCCCGTCGGCGTCGGGGTCGTCGATGCGGATGCTCTCGTTGTGCGGCCCGGCGGAGTAGTCGACGCGCTGGAGGGTCACGCTGCAGTCCGGGCAGGTACGGGTGGGCATAGCGGCGCGTCCGCGCCCAGCACGAAAAGTGTCCGCCCGGCTACTCCAGCGGCTCCAGCAGCCCCACGTCCGCCAGCACCGCGCTTGCCGTCTCCGGGCCGCCAGCGCCCGCGCCGGAGATGTTGAGCCGCCCCGCGTGCTCGGTCTCCAGCTGGACGATGTTCGTCGTCCCGCCGACCGCGAGCGTGCCGTGCTCGGGGACGAGCCGTGGCCCGACCCGCACGTCGCCGTCGGCGACCTCGCCGATGAGCCGCACGGTGCGCCCGTCCTCGGCGGCGAGTTCGAGCGCGCTCCCCGGAATCGAGCGGATGCCGGCCACCTCCGCGTCGTCGAGGGTGTAGCCGCCGTCGTACAGCACGTTCGCGAGGATGACACATTTCAGCGCCGCGTCGGTCCCGTTGACGTCGAAGGAGGGGTCGGCCTCCGCGACGCCGAGGTCCTGAGCCTCCGCGAGGACGTGCTCGTAGTCCAGCCCCTCGGCGGCCATCCGCGAGAGGACGAAGTTGGCGGTCCCGTTGAGGACGCCCCGGACCGCGGAGACGCGCTCGGGCCCGAGCGAACGGACCGTCGACAGCGTCGGGATGGCGCCCGCGACGGTCGCCTCGAACAGCACGCGGCCGCGCGAGTCGGCTTCGAGCGCCCGGACCTCGTCGTAGCGCTCGGCGACGGGGCCCTTGTTGGCGAGCACGACGTGCCGGTCGCGTTCGAGGGCGGCCTCGACGTGGCCGAAGCCGGGCTGGGCGTCGTCCAGCGTCGTCGGCGTCGCCTCGACGAGCGCGTCGTAAGAGGTGTCGAGCGCGGCGTCGATAGTGTCGTCGCCGACCGCGCCCGTCTCCGCCTTGCGCTCCAGCGTGGCCGCCACGTCCAGCCCGTCGGGGTCGACGGCGGCACCCGAGGAATCCGCGAGTGCCGTCACGGTGTGGCCGTACTCGCCGGCCAGCTCCGCGACCGAGCGGCCGACCGCACCCACGCCGAGGACGGCGAGCTTCACGCGTCGCCACCTCCGGCGAGCGGCTCCACCACGTCGAGGCCCTTCTCGTCGGCCACCTCGCGGACAGTCGTGAGTGCCTGCTCGGCGGCGCCCGCGTGGGTGTCCATGCGGATGCGTGCAGAGGAGAGTTCGTCCGTACCATCCGGCGCCGACAGCGCCACGTCGTCGATGCTCGCGCCGCCGCAGTCCTCGATGCGCGACAGCGTGTCCGAGAGATCCGTATCGACGAGGTGGCCCACCAGAAGCACGACGAGTTCCTCGGCGTACTCCTCGGCGCCCGCGCGGACGACGTTGACGCCGTTCTCGCGGAGCGCGTCGACGACCTCCTCGAACCGCTCGGGCGTCGCCTCCAGGTCCACCTCGACGGGGATGTGGCCCCGTGGGGTGATGTTCCCGCGCTCGTGGAAGATGGAGAGCAGGTTCCCGCCGTTGTCGGCGATGGGTTCGAGCGCCCGCAGCAGCTCGCCGGGCTCGTCCTGCAGCTCCAGGCGGACCGTGTACGCCCGGACCGGCTCGGACTCGCTCACGCCATCACCTCACGTGCGTGACGACTCGGTTGCATGGCCGGATACCCGGCACGGCCGGGCATAAGCCCCCCGGAACCCGGCAGTCTCGCCGTGCCCGCTCCCGGGCAGGCTATCGTGCCCGACAGCCGCGCCCGCTCGCGTCGGCTTCAAGCCCTCCGCGCCGTTCGAGACGAACGTGACGCTCCCGCCGACGCCCTCCCCGACCGCGATCACGGCCGCCGTCTCCGGCGCCGCGAGCCCCGACCCCGGCGTCGGCCTCGTCGGGACGTTCGTGGTGGTCGTACTCGCGGCGCTACTTCTGCGACGGTTCGCGTGACTCGCGGGCCAGCTGCCAGCCCCGCGACAGCAGGGACAGGTAGCGGTCCCGGGAGCCGTCGGTCACGTCCCGCTATCCCGGGCAGTCCGTTGTCAATCTTTTCCGGCCCATTCCAGTATAAATATTTTGAATCGATTGTTGGAGTATTGTAGTGTATATAGGCATATTATCTGTGCCACAAATGCTTTAATCGTGTCCTCGAATCAGCGGGTCGCCAGTCCGGAACCGCAATCCCGTTGCCGGTTCGACCCGAAGCCGTCCCCATGTCCACCGCCCACCAGATCGTCGATATCCTGCTCGCGGGACTCATCGCGGGCCTCGTCGCCTTCCCGATGAGCCTCGTCGCGCCGCGGGCCGCCACCAGCGTCGGGGTCGCCGCCGCCGCCGCGTTCTACTTCTCCCGGCATCCCTGGGGCGTCGACGAGGCGTCCGGTCGCGAGTACAACGAGCAGCTCGACGACCTGTACGAGCGGTACCTCCCGTTCTGACCAGCGTGAAACCCGAACCGATTCCGGAAAAGGACTAATGCAACATCGAGTCGTTACCCGACATGGACCGGCGCGACTACCTCCGGGCGCTCGGCGTCGGCGGGGCGGCGTCGCTCTCGGGGTGTGTCGCTGACGGTGATGGTGGCGCCTCGGCACCGTCGCTCGCTGCCGGTCGGCTGACGCTCGCCACCGCGACGACGGCACACGACAGCGGTCTGCTGGGGCGGCTCAACCCGGGATTCCGCGAGGCGTTCGGGGCCGAGGTACGGACGCTCGTCGAGGGGACCGGCGCGGCGCTCCGCACCGCCCAGGACGGGGACTGCGACGTGGTTCTCGTCCACGCCCGCCCGCTCGAGGACCGGTTCCTCCGGGAGGGGCACGGCGTGAACCGGCGCACGCTCATGCGCAACGACTTCCTGCTCGTCGGCCCCCGGGGTGACCCGGCGGCCGCCGCCGGCCGCCCCGTCACGGACGCCTTCCGTGCGGTCGCTCGCGCCGGGACGCCGTTCCTCTCCCGCGGCGACGACTCCGGCACCCACGTCCGGGAGCGCCGGATCTGGGACGCCGCCAGCGTCGACCCGACCGGCGCGTGGTACCGCGAGACCGGACAGGGCATGGGCGACACCCTGACGACGGCCGACGAGGTCGGCGCCTACACCCTGACCGACCGCGGGACCTTCCTGACGCTCCGGCCGGACGTGGACCTCGTCGCCCACGTCGACCACGGCATCGCTGACCCGCCGCCACTCCTGCGCAACGAGTACGGGCTCATCCCCGTCAATCCTGCCCGCCACGATGTGGCCTACCCGCTGGCGATGGCCTACGTCGGCTATCTGACCGGCCCGGCGCAGGCGGCGATCCGCAGGTTCCGGCGCGACGGGGAACGAGCGTTCCACCCGACGGCGCGCTCGCCGGAGCCACGGTTCGAGCAGTACGTGCCGACGGACTGGTCCGGGGACTGACCCGTAATCGGGGCAAACGCTTTGCCCTCGTCACGCGCACCTGACTCCGGGATTCTCGCCCCCGACGGGGGCACCCGACGCAACACCATGGACGCACCCGAGACGACACACACGACGGTCATCGAGCGGCTCACCGACGCCTGGAACGACCACGACCGCGAGTCGATGGCGGAACTGTACGCCGAGGAACTCGCGGTCCCGAACGCCGAACCCGACACGCGCTCCCGTGCCGAGCAACTCGACGCGGAGATGGCCTTCTTCGAGTCGTTCCCGGACGCCACGGCGACCATCGAGGACCTGTTCGCCGCCCCGGACGGCGACCGGGTGTTCGTCCGCTGGCACGTGACCGCCACCCACGACGGCAACTTCGCGGGCATCGCGCCGACGGGCAACAGCCTCTCCTACGAGGAGTGGGCGCTCTACGAGGTCGCGGACGGCCGCATCACCGGCGTCCGGGCGACCCGCGACTCGCTGGAGATGCTGGAGCAACTCGACGCGCTCGACTGGCCGTCCGAGGCTGGCGAAGGGAGCTGGTAGCGCCGCTCGGTGACGCGAAGTATCCGTTACGCTCGATTACGCGGAGAGTCCGTCTTGCATACGCGCGAGCGAAGCGAGCGCGTTTCACCGCTGGCGACCGCTGGGAGCCAGCGGCATTTTTTCTGAATATTTTTTGCGGCGAGTGGTACCCGCAGACCGGCGGCCTCGCCGTCCTCAGAACCGCGGAGCGGTTCTGATGGGCTGCGCGAGAGCTTCGCTCTCGCGAACGCCGGTCAAGCGGTACCCGAGCCGTCAAAAAAGCTCGCGGCGAAAAAGCTCGCGTTTAGAAGTAATCGACGCCCTGGGGCAGTTCGAGCTTCATGCCCTTGCGCTCGCGGATCTCCTTGATGATGTCCGGCTGGAGGTTGTCCGCGAGGACGCGGAAGCCGGCGTTCTCCGTGTTCCACGAAGCACGGCCCTCGGTGGCCGAGCGGATGTCGCTGGAGAAGCCGATCATCTCGTCGACCGGCGCGATGCCCTCGACGACCATGAGGTCACCCTCCTGGTACATGTCGTCGACGCGGCCACGGCGACCCTGGATCTCGCCGGAGGCGGCGCCCATGTGCTCGTTGGGCACGTCGATGCGGACGTTCTGGATCGGCTCGAGCAGCTTCACCTCGGCGTGGATGAGCGACCGGTGGACCGCGTCACGCACGGCGGGGATGACCTGCGCGGGACCACGGTGGATGGCGTCCTCGTGGAGCCGGGCGTCGTGGAGCCGGATGAGGGCCCCCTCGACGGGCTCGGCGGCCAGCGGGCCGTCCTCGAGCGCCTCCTCCCACCCTTCGAGGACGAGCTCCATCGTCTCGTTGAGCTGCTGGACACCCTTCGTGTCGTCGATGAAGATGTTGGACTTGAAGATGTGCTCGACGTTCTGGGAGGTGTCCTTGTCCATGCCGGCCTCCTGCAGCGCCTCGCGGCGCTCCAGCTCGGGCATGTCCATGGTCGCCTCACCCTTCTTCAGCACGTCGATGATGTCCTGGTCGAGCGGTTCGAGGCTGACGTAGAACCGGTTGTGACGGTTCGGCGAGATGCCCTCGACCTCCGGGGTGGCCTGCGTGGGTGCCTCGCGGTAGACGACGATGGGCTCACCGGTCGTGACCGGGATGCCCTGGTTGCGCTCGATACGCTGGGTGATGACCTCGAGGTGGAGCTCACCCTGTCCGGAGATGAGGTGCTCGCCGGTGTCCTCGTTGATCTCGATGCGGATGGTGGGGTCCTCCTTGGAGACCTGCCGGAGCGTCTCGATGAGCTTCGGGAGGTCGTCCATGTTCTTCGCCTCGACGGACTTCGTGATGACCGGCTCCGAGATGTGCTCGATGGACTCGAACGGGGTCATCTCGATGGAGGAGACGGTGGAACCCGCGATGGCGTCCTTCAGGCCGGTGACGGCCGCGATGTTGCCGGCGGGGACGTGTTCGACCTCCTCGCGTTCGCCGCCCATGTAGATGCCGACGCTCTGGACGCGGTTCTTCCCCACGGTCCCGGAGACGTACAGCTCCTGGCCCTTCTCGATGGTACCCGAGAAGACACGGCCCGCGGCGATCTCGCCGGCGTGGGGGTCGACGCCGATGTCGGTGACCATCAGGACGACCTCGCCCTCGTCGTCGACGAGGCGCATCTGCTCGGCCACGTCCAGTGAGTCGTCACCACGCCAGACCCGCGGGATACGGCGGGGCTGGGCGTCGATGGGGTCCGGGAAGTGCTCACAGACCATGTCGAGCACGACGTCCGACAGCGGCGTCCGCTCGTGGAGCTCCTGGCGCTTGTCCGCTCGCTCCAGATCGATGATGTCGCCGAAGTCCATCCCGGTCCGCTGCATCGACGGCATGGAGACGCCCCATTTGTAGAGGGCGGACCCGAAGCCGACGGTACCGCCCTCGACGGAGACGGTCCAGTCGTCCACGTCGTCCATCTCCTCGGTCATCCCGCGGATGAGCTCGTTCACGTCGCGGATGACCTTCGTGAGGCGCTGCTGCATCTCCTCGGGCCCCTCCTGGAGCTCGGAGATGAGGCGGTCGACCTTGTTGATGAACAGCGCGGGCTTGACGCCCTCGCGGAGCGCCTGCCGCAGCACCGTCTCCGTCTGGGGCATGGCGCCCTCGACGGCGTCGACCACCACGAGCGCGCCGTCGACGGCACGCATCGCACGGGTCACGTCGCCACCGAAGTCCACGTGGCCCGGGGTGTCGATGAGGTTGATGAGGTGGTTGTTCCCCTCGTACTCGTGGGTCATCGACACGTTGGCCGCGTCGATGGTGATACCACGTTCCTGTTCGTCCTCCTCGGTGTCCATCGCGAGCTGCTGGCCGGCGCTCTCCTGGCCGATCATCCCGGCGCCCGCGAGGAGGTTGTCAGTCAGCGTTGTCTTGCCGTGATCGACGTGTGCGGCGATGGCGATGTTCCGGATCTGCTCCGGCTTGTCCATCAGTTTCTCGCACTCCTGTACGATCTTCTTGCGTCGGCCCATTATGGAGAGGGGTACCGGTAGCACCGTGAAAAGGGTAGTGTTTCGCCGTGCGCCCGCGTCTCGCGCCGTGCGACGGCGACACACGTTCTCCGGGCGGCACGCGTCCCCGAGGTGACCCCCGCCATCCCGGAGCTATGGCCACTGCCCCGCCATCCCGGGGTTAGTCCTCGGTGAGGTACTCGTACGCCCACTGGACCCGCTTGAAGCGCTCCGGGTCCCCGCCGCGGTCGGGATGGACCTCCTTCACCCGGGTGCGGTACGCCTCGCGGATGGTCTCGGGGTCGGCGTCCGCGGCCACGCCGAGCAGCTCGCGGGCCTGCTCCGCCCGGCGGTCAGTTCGTGGCTCGCGGCGCGCGCGGCCCCGGTCACCCGGCCTCGTGTGCCGCTGGCGGTCACGGCGCTGCTGGTTCTGCCGGCCGCGCTGTCGGGCACCGGCCCGACCGGCGGTGCTCCCGTGTCGCTCACGGCGGCTCCCGGCGCCGGACGACCGGGTACCGCGCTCCGTCCCGTCGTCCGCCTGGCCGTCGTACTCCTGCTGGAACGAGCGCCAGTGGCGGTCGGCCCACTCCCAGTCGGCGTCCCAGTCGTCCCAGCCGCCGACGCGGTCGCGCTCGTCGGCGTCCCAGATGCGTTCCCCGTCCGGACCGAGTCCGGCGCCGGTTCCGCCGCTTCTGGTGTTGGTTCCGCCACTGGCTCGCCCCTTCGCGGCCCCGGTGTCGCCGAGGCGTTCACCGGGACCCGGTCCGTCGTCGGACGTACCGGTGCCGGTATCAGCGCCGACCCTGGCGCTGGCATCCGCCCGGCCGCCGCCGGACCACCGGTCCGACGAGGCTCGGCCGTCGGCCGCACCGCCGTCGGCCGCGGTGCTCCGCCAGTTGCCGTCCGGGTCCGTCCGGTCCTCGGGGCGACCGGTCCGGCCGTCCGCAGCGGCGCTCCGTTCCGGGTCGCCGACCTCCTCGTAGACGGTCGCGACGATGCGGGCGCTCCCGGCGGCCCACGCGAGGTAGGCGCCGGCGGCGAGGAGGAGTCCGACGGGGAGCAGCAGCGGTGCGACCGCGATACCGGCCCCGACGAGCACGAGCGCGAGGCCGCCGGCGAGGCCGGCTACCCCGACGAGGAGCCATCCGGTGTCCACGCCCGTGTGAACGTCTCCCGTCGTTGTAAACCCCTCGCCCGTCCCGACGACGGCCGTCTGACGGGCCGGACCCCCCGCCCGGGCGACGGTATCCGGTCATGTCGTCCGTGGGGATAAGCCTCAAACGGTACCGACCCGTTGTACGGGTGACATGGACCTGCGCGTACAGGGTCGCGGCCCGGCCGACCCCTTCCTCTCGGCCCGCGACCTCTTCGAGACGGAACACGACCTCGACTGGCCGGTCGAGGTCGAGGTCCGCGCCGACCCGGACGAACGGACGCTGACCGGCCACTACGACGACGAGGAGCGCCACGTCCTCGTGATGAGCGAGCAGGCCGCCCGGGGCGCGATGGCCCGGGAACTCGCCCTCCACGAGTTCTCGCACATGCTCCGCTACGAGGAGGCCCACCCCTCCCACACGCAGTCGATGGAGGAGGCGCTGTTCCTCGCGCTGGCCGGGCGCTCGGTCGAGCGCCGCAAGCTCACCCACTGCTACCAGATCGCGAACCACATGAAGGACATCTACGCCGACGACATCACGCTGGACGTGGCGCCGGCCGACAAACTGGTGTCCTTTCTCGAGTCCTCGCTCGCGGCGGCGGTCGCCGACCGCCCGGCCGAGGCCGGCGACCGCGGCGGCTGGCGACCCGACGGCCCACCCACGGCCACCGCGGGTGCGAGCCGCGAGGGCGGCGGCTGGCAGCGACTCACGCCCGCGGCCGACCCCGACATAACGGCGGTCAACGCGGCGTTCGCGCTCGCGCTGTGTGAGCGTCACGACCTCCTCCCGACGAATCACCGGCTCTACGACCTCGCCGAGGCCGCCGCGGCCGACGCACCGGAGGTGTCGCTCGCGGCGTTCAAGACCCACTTCCGGACGCTCGCCGCGGACACGGACGACTCGGAGTATCGCAAGGCACTCGTCGACATCACCCGCGAGTACGCCGGCGGCTCGGGGCCGGCGGCCGACTGAGCGCGTGCCGGCTCCGGCCCGGGCTATCCTCCGCTGCGACCGCGTGAGGAAAGACTGATTGCCTGCACTCCGTGACGGGGTGGCATGTCCCGATTCGCCGTCGCGTTGCTCGCCGTCTGTCTCGTCCTGGGGCCGGTGGCACCGGTCGTCGCCCAGGACGGCGGCACGGCGACCGGCACGGCCAACGCGACCGCGACTGCCGAGCCGACGCCCGAACTGGGTGCCTGTACCGGCACGATGACCGACCCCGCCGACGGCGTCACCGTCGTCAGCGTACAGGGGGCGCGCTACCAGCCGGAGGTCGAGAAGACGACCGCCCGCCTCGTGGCCTTCGGGCCCCGGGGGAACGTCCGCTGGGTTCACGAACCCGAGGGCGTCGTCTGGTCGTACGACATCGACCCGCTGCCGAACGGCGACCTGTTCCTCACGGCCACGACCCGCGTACAGGGCGAGGGGAAGACGAAGTTCATCCGGTTCGACCCCGCCAACCAGTCGGCCGTCTGGTCCGTGACCGCCGACTTCCACGACACCCACGACGCCGACCTGCTGGACGAGCACCGCATCGCCGTCGCGAACATGCGCGACCCGGACCCCGCCAACGGCACGAACGGCGACAGCCTCGCCATCTTCAACCGCACCTCCGGCGAGGTGGAGTGGGAGTGGCGCTTCGACGACCACTACCCGCCGAACGTCGGCGGCAACTACAGCGACGACTGGACCCACGTCAACGACATCGACCCCGTTCGGGGCGGTGAGGCGTTCCTCGCCTCCCCGCGCAACCTCGACCAGGTCATCCTCGTGGACCGCTCGTCCGGGGAGATCGAGGCCCGCCTCGGCCGCGACCAGCAGTGGTCCACGCTCCACGCCCAGCACAACCCGATGTACCTGGAGAGCGACTCCGGCCGGCCGACGTTCCTCGTCGCGGACTCGGAGAACGACCGCCTCGTCGAGTACGAACTCCGCGAGGGCGCGAACGCGACGGCCGGGACCGCCGGCGAGGGCGGCGCCTGGCGCCGGACGTGGACCCTCGGCAGCGCCGAGTCCTTCCAGTGGCCCCGCGACGCCGACCGTCTGGAGAACGGGAACACGCTCGTCGGCGACTCCCGGCACAACCGCGTGCTGGAGGTCACGCCCGAGGGCGAGGTCGTCTGGGAGGTGTACGCCCCGTGGCTCGTCTACGACGTGGCGCGGATTCCGAACGGCAACGAGGGCGGCGGCCCCACCATCGCCGACCAGGGCGCAGAGGGGAAGTACGAACTGAGCGGTGGTACCGCGTTCAGCCTCGAACAGCAGGAGGAGTGCGCGAGCACGCTGGATGCGGCTGCCGGTCGGGGCTCGTTCTTCGCGCCCGGTGGGGCTGTGGATGGCGTGGTCCAGCGTCTGGGTGGGTTGCCTGTCGTGGTCGGTGGGGTCGTGGTGCTGGTGGTTGCGGGTGTGGCCTTCCGTTTCCGTGACCGGCTAGTGTAGGGCTGGTACTGGCTCTGAGCGTTCTAGTTCTGCGACTTTGCGAGTGTGGTCGGCACCGCTGATGGGCCCCTCGCGCTCCACGACGGCAGCGACTCGGACAGCAAAACGACCTACGAAGCCCTCGCGCGCTCAGGACCCCGCGGCTCGCTGTGGTCCTCGGGTTCGCTTCGCTCACCCTGCGGTCCTTGCGTCGCCGGGGAGCCGCTGAGCGCGCTCGCCCTTCGATTCCGCCAGGGATGTCGGCCGTGTCACGGGCGCGGCGCCCCTGCCCTTCCCCAGGTCGCGCGGGCTCCGCTTCGCTCCGCCACGCGCTCCCGGCCGGATGGCGGTTGCTCGGACAGCCGGTTCCGGGACCAGGAAGCGCGCGGGCGCCTCCCCGCAGGCGGTGCCCGAACCCCTTGCGGGTGAGGGCCCGCCGAGTTCCGGCGCCCGCGCGGGGAGGTGTGGGGGCACTAGCACTCCGCTGGAACCACCACGCACGTCGCTCGACTCGAAACAAGGGCACCTGGCGGAATCGAAGGGCGAACGCTCTCGACGACGGCGGCCGACGCAAGCACCGCAGCACATGCCCGGAACGGCACGAGCGAAGCGAGCGCCGCATGCCCGGACTGCGAGGCGCGCAGCGAGGCCCCCGAGTCGAGAGCGTGAGGGCTTCGTAGTATTTGATTCGAGTGCGCAGTATTAGCCCATAATTTGGGCCATAAAATCTGAAACCGTCTGTCTATCCAATAATTGAGGTGAATAGTGTACCGCGTTTAGGCGTCCGGTCCAGTCCACTTGCCGAGGGTGGCCGAGTCGCCGCCGTTCGAGGACTCCCAGACCATTCGGATGGTATCGCCATCGCCAACGCCGACCTGGGCTGTGCTGCCCGCCGAAACAGTACCACCGATGTTGCAGTCGTTCGACGAGGCGCCCGAATTCCAGCTCCACTTGTTACTGCCATCGGTGATGAACAGCTGGTCCCCGTCGATTTCGTCACCGCCATCGTGAGTGATGGTCAGGAGGCCGTCACCACCGAAGGTCTGTCCACCGCTGTCACATTCTCCGCTACTGCCATCAACGGACCCGTCGAAGTCGAACGTGAAACTCGCCTGCGGAGAGGTGCTCTCCAACTCGTCCCCCAGCCCAAGCACGAACGTCCCGATGACGGCAGCCAGAATCACCGTAATCGCGACCATCAGGATGACGCCGATGACCGGCGAGACCGCCTCGTCGTCCCGCACCAGTTCTGTGAACTCCATACCCAACCCACACACCCGACCCACTTACAAAATATCAAACTACATACAAGAAAACACCCCGTCACCGAGGAAAGAGTTACACCCGTGAAACGAGTCACACCGTGACAAGCGCGGCAGGTTCAGGTGTTGCACGCGCGGAAGTGATTACATGAGTCGGGACTGGACGCTGGCGGTGCAGGAGACGGTCGGGGCGAACCGGTACGTCCCGCTCCCGCCCGCCGTCCGCGAGACCATCGCGTTCGAGCACCCGCTGGACGGCGAGAGCGTCCACTGGAACTACGAGCGCCACTCCGACTACGTCGTCCTCTCGCGGCGACCGCTGGAGGCGCCGGAGTACGTCGACGTGGGCCGGTACAAGGTGTACGACGGCGGCGAGAACCGCCAGCGCCGGGTCCGCCCGCCCGAGCGACTGGACGACGTCGTCCGGTCGAACTTCGAGCCCGAGTCGCGGGTCGTCTACCTCGCCTACGAGGAGATGGTCGACGCCGAGAACCCCTCGGTCTACCTGCTGTCGACGGCGCAGCTGCTCGCGCTCCTGCCGGACGAGGCCGGCCACCCCACGGCGGGCGACGACGGCGCGATGACCGAGGCGCTCCTGCGGATGCCCGGCTTCCTCCCGCCGCCCTGAATCGCCACCACTTCCCCTGCAACGCTGCCTGCCCGCCGACCAGCTATGGAGGCCTACCGCGAGACCCGCGCGCTAGACCGGCCCGCCGCGCTCGTACGGGCGGCGTTCGAGGAGGACGCGCGCTTCACCGCCGACACGGACATCGACGCCGGGGCCGGGAGCACCGACGCCGCCACGAGTCGGTGGGTCGCCCGGCGCGGCCCCTACCGGACCACGGCGGAACTCGACGCGACCACGGGCGAGCTTCAGGTCAACGTCGCGCTCCCCGACGAGTACGCCCCGGGTGCCGTCGTCCTCCTCGTGGCCGTCGCTGCCGCGCTCGCGCTCGGCGCGCCGGCGTGGACGTTCCTGCCGGCGCTCTGGGGGGGTGCCGTCCTGACGCTGCTCCCCGTCGGCCAGCTGCTCGTCGGCCCGCTCCCGGACACGCCGGGTGCCCGTACCGTCGACCGCGGACTGACCGCGACCACGCTGGCGCCCTACGCGGCGACGGCACTGGCGCTGTTCGGCACGCTCCGGGGGACGCTCTCGCCGCTACTCGCCGCCGCCCCGGTCACCGTCCTGACCGCCATCGGGGCGGGTGCGTACCTGCTCGCCGGCACGGACCGGCGCGTGACCGCACTCGACGTGCCGCTCTCGGGGTTGCTCGCGCCGCTCGTCGCCGCGACGAACCTCCTCGTCGGGGGCGCGCTCCTGCGGGACGCACGGTCGCCTACGCTCGCGGTCGGGCTGGCTGGCGCGCTCGCGCTCGTGCTCGCGGCGCTGTTCGTCGCGTACTGTCACCTCGCGCTCCGGCGCTTCCGGGCCGCGCGGCTGGCGCCCGTCGCCCGCCGGTACCGTGCGCTGGCGGCGGCCGGCTACGGCGCTCTGACGCTCGTCCTCGCGGGCAGCGTCGGCCTCGGTTCTCTCGCCGTCGTCACCGGCCGCCCGGTGCCGGTGGTCCCGTCCCGCGCAGCCCTCCGGACGGCGCTGGGTGGCGACCCGGCGGTGGCCGGGTTCACGCTGTTGCTCGTGGCGCCGCTGGCGTTCCTCGCCGTCGGCTGGGGCGCACACCTCGCCGGGAGCGTCGGCGGGCGACTCGCGGCGTTCGCCCGGTCGGAGCCGCTCGACGCGGCCGCCCGCGACACCGGCGACGGCGTCCCCGACGCGTTCCCGGTTCCCGTTCGCGTCGTCTCGACGGACCAGCCGCTCGTACGCCCGGTGGCCGTCGCGGGCCTGTGGCGCGGCGTCCTCGTCGGCCGGCCCGTGGTCGAGACGCTGGCGGCGGACGAACTCCGCGCCGTCGTCGCCCACGAGGCCCACCACCTCGACGGACGCGACCTGACGGCGGCCGCGGCGGCGGCCCTCGCCGGCCTCGGCTTCGGCGGCCGGAACGCGCTGCTGGCGTTCTACGACTACGCGGCGGCCGAGCAGGCCGCCGACGAACACGCCGCCCGGGCGGTCGGGCCGGACGCGACGGTCCGGGCGCTGCGTCGGCTGGAGGCGCTTCAGGCCAGGGGCGCTGGCGCGGCCGTCGCCGACGGGAGCGGGCGTATCGCACCGTCCACCAGTCGCGTGCGCGCCGTTCGGTCGGTCCTCCGTGCCCCGTACGACCTGTTCTTCGGACGGGTCCTGCTCGACGCCGCGCACCGGCCGGTCGACGAGCGCGTTCGGCACCTCCGCGAGGAGTGCTGACCGTCCGGGTCAGGGCCGTCGGAGCCGCGTCAGAATCGGCAGGAGGACCCCGGCGACCATCCCCGACCCCGCGAGCGCGTAGAGCCCCAGTTTCGCGGCCCGGTACGGGTCACGCGCGGGTTCCAGCGAGCGCGTGACGAACACGTAGCCCCCGCCCGTCGCCACGAGGGTCGGGTCCGGGTCGACGGGGGCGGTCCGGTCGCGGTCGACCACCGCGCGGTGGTTGCTCGACCGGGCCGCACGGGCCACCGGCTCGGAGACCTCGGCGACGGGCACCGCGAGCCCCTCGGCCACCTGCCGGGCCGGCACGGCCTCGGCACGCAGCCGGAAGGCGCCGTCGCTGACCGTGGCGTTCACCGCGTAGTACTGCTGACCGCGGTTGTCCCAGTAGAACTCGGCGTCGGTCAGCGCCCGGAGGTTGCCGCTGACGTTCTCCGCCGGGCGCTCGAACGTGCCGTTCGCCGCGCGCCGGACCGTGCCGGTGATGATGAAATCGCCGTTGACGCCGGGGTGGAGCGCCAGCACTCCGTCCATGGCCTCCGTCTCCGGGTCGACGGGCTGGCCGGTGTAGACGGTCTGGGAGTCGGGTCCGGGCCCGTTGCCGACGACCGGCTGCGCGAGCAGACAGAGCGAGCAGAGGAGCAACAGCACGCCCCGGCGGCGGTTCCGGCGATGCGTCGATTCGGCCACGCCGGAGCGGGCGCCCCGCGACGGGATAAATCTCCTCACTCCAGCATCGCTGCGGCCTCCTCCAGCGTGATGGCGCCCTGTTCGAACGCCAGCAGCACGTCGCGGACGCCCGTCTCGTCGGCATCGTCTTCGTCGCCCTCGTCCGCCTCGGCGTAGTCGTCGAGCCCCGTCCGTGTCGAGTGACCCGTCAGCTCGTCCATGTCCTGCCCGTCGGCGAGTGCGACCTCCTTCTTCACGCGGTAGTTCCCGCCGTCCGTGACGTAGAGGTCCGCGGGGTGGAAGAAGTACCAGTCCTCGCGGTCGAAGCGCACGCCGACCTTCGGGGCGGCACCGAAGTTCTGCGCGAAGTAGACGAGGTTCTCGATCTCCTGCCCGTCGAGGTAGATGGGGTCGCCCGCCGAGGATTTCGCCTCGATAGCGTAGAAGACCTCGCCGTCGCCAGCCAGCACGTCCGGGAGCTCGCGCTCGGTCGCACTGCCCGAGGCGGGGGCCCGCATCACCGCGAAACCGCGCTCGTCCAGCCGGTTGACGAGTTCACGCTCCCGGCGGTCACCCTTCGCGTTCGAGTTCGCCATACGGATCCTGGGTCGTGGGGGTACTTGAACGGGCCGTGACCACGGTGGAACTGCTACCCCCTGTCGCCGTCGGCACCGTTGCCGCCGCCCCCGCCATCTCCGCTACCGCCCCCGCCACCGTCGCTGCTGTCTCCGTCTCCTCCTTCACCGTCGCCACCGGGGTGGCCGCCAAGCAGGTCACGGCGCTTCGCCCCAAGCAGGACCAGCAGCGCCGGGAGGAGAGCGAGGCCGCTCGCGCCGACGAGGCGTCCGAAGCCGCTGGGCTGTGGCGGCGTCGACTCCTCCCCGGTGGTGGTCGCATCGGGGTCGACGAACCGCGCGGAGAAGCCCTCGAGGTCGGTTCCTTCGCCCCAGAACCCGCTGTTCTTCAGAGCTCGGTCCGGGGGCGGGCTCATCTGCTCGCGGACGTACCCCTCGGGGCCACGGACCACCAGCGTCCCGTTCGGGTCGAAACTCGTCCCGAACGGCTCGTTGACGACGACCTGTGACCCGTAGATGCCGGCGAGGGCGACCCAGCGCGCCCGGAACTCGACGACACCCGTCCCGTTCACGGTCCGGGTCGCCACGGTGACGTTCTCGATGCGCATCTCGCGGGGGGTCCGGTCGCTCCCGTTGGCGGCGGCGGCGCGCAGTTGCTGGCCGAACGCGGCGCGCCGCTCGCGCAGCGCCGTCGTGTTGTTCGCCAGCCGGTCGAACCGGTCACGCTCGGCGGGGACCGAGAGGTTGTACGAGCGCTCGAACGTGACCGTCGCGGCGCCGCTCTCGTGGACCTGCACGGTGAGCTGCCGACCCGTATCGTGGACGGCGCCGGCCGGTACGGCGGCGAGACTCGCGGTCAGGAGCGCGCACACGGCCAGCACTGCGCGCCAGTCCCTCCTGGTCATCGCCCGGAGGTTCGTCGCCTCCGGGTTAAGCCCGTCGGCGTTCGCACGGTCCTCACGGGCCCGCCACGACTCGCGGGCCACGGCGCTTTTGCGTGCCCCCGGCGAATCGGGGGCATGGCCGACGGGTCGCTCGGGACGCGGCTGCTCGGGTTCGCGCTGGCCGTGGGTGTCGCGCTCGGGCTGCTGTGGCTCGGTTCGTGGCTGTTGAACGTCGCGCTCGGTCCGTTCACGCCGCTTGTCACGGCGGTCGTCCTCGCCAGCCTCGTGTTGCTCCTGCTCCGCCGCGACGACGACTGACGCCCGTTCGTCGTGGAGGCGGCTCCCACACCGGTCTATACAGCCAGCACGCTTTTGCGGTATCCGGGCGCAGTTCCGCCCGTCATGCTCGATAGAGCCAACCTCGACGTGGAGGATCTGCTGAAGATCATCCTCGCGCTGGTCATCGTCTACATCGTCGTCAACCTCCTCTTCGACCTCATCGAGTTCGCGCTCGCCCCCCTGCTCGGGCCGCTCACCAACATCATCGGACTCGTCATCGTCGTGCTCATCATCCTCTACTTCCTCGACTACATCTGAGCACGACGGCGTCCCCACGGGCGGCACCTCCACGCGTCAGGACTCCCCGCCGGTGGTTCGTCACCGGCGGTCCACTCGCCGCGGTTCCGGACCGACCGTTCTCGACACGCTCTTTCCGCCTCGACTCGTACCACCTCCCAGTGCCCGCGTACAGCCTCAACGTCCCGGTTCCCTCCGAGGTCGCCCGGCTCGCGGCCGGGCTCGCGACCGAGTGTCTGACCGCCGAGCCCCGTGAACACCACACGATGGTGCTGAAGCGCCTCGGCGAGGCCGAGGACTACCGCCGGCTCATCGGCCAGGTCCGGGACCTGCTGGACGGGACGGGGCCGATTCCGGCCCGGGTCGAGGGCGTCGACACGTTCGAGGCCCCGCCCAGCGGCGCGGCGCCGGTCGCCTATCTCGATGTCCACTCGCGCGGCCTCATGAACGTCCACGAGGCCTGCTGCGACATCGTCGACCCCTTCGGGCAGGTGCTGGAGGGCGACGAGTACGAACCCCACGTGACCATCGCTCGCGGCGGCGACGCCGGTCAACTCCGGGGCCGGGACGCCGGTCCCATCGACTGGGACATCGAGCGCATCGACGTGTGGGACGCCTACCACGAGAACGTGGTCGAGAGCATCTCGCTGACGTAGCAGTCATATTCTCCGTTATAAATAATTTATCTTTGAATTTTCTATAAAAATGGGAGTTTACGTATAAGATGCCATATTTATGAATAACCTCCTCCTAACACCGGTATAACAGCGACGACAACGGGGACGGCTGCGAAGCCCTGACGCTCCCGGCCGGGTGACGGTTGCTCGGCCGGCCGGTTCCGGGACCAGGAAGCGCGCCAGCGCCACCCTGGCGAACCCGCGAGCAACGCGAGCGTGGTGAGCCACCACGGCGCTGGCGCGGGGAGGTGTGGGGGCACGAGCACTCCGCCGGAACCACCACGCGCGAACGCTCGGTGCGACGGGCCACAGGGTGGGACTGAAAGGGGCCGCCCGCTGAGCGGTCTCTCCAGAAATCGGAGATTTCTGGGATGACGATGAGCTTCGCTCATCGAACCACCCCGGCGAAGCAAGCACGCGAGCGAAGCGAGCGCGCACAGCGAGCCGCGGGGCCCTCAGCGGGCGGGGGCTTTCTACGCGGTTCCGTCGTCGCGGTCGTGGTCTGGAGAACGGACGGGGGCTTTCTACACCCATTCGTGGCTGTCGTCGCAGTCGTGGTCTGGAGAACGGACAGGGGCTTTCTACGCGGTTCCGTCGTCGCGGTGGACACGAACCACACCGGGACAGCCTTCGGACCCAACCCGGGGCGCCTTTGTCCACGCACGACCAAGCACTGCGCAGTGACGGAACCGAGCGTACCGGACGCGCCCGACGACCCCGCAGAGGCGGCCGGGAGGCGCCCGGAGACGACGACCGAACGGGAGGACCCGGACGAGCCCCTGCTCGACGGGCCGTACCGGGTCCTCGAGAGCACACGCGACCGCGAGGAGTGGCTGTTCATCGACCCCGCCGGTGACCCGACGTACGTGCCTCACGAGGGCCACGGCGCCCTCGACGAGCGGGTCCGCGGTCTCCGCCCGGGCTACCGCGTCGACGCCGAGTTCGACTGGACCGGCGACGACCCCGTCGTCGAGTCACTCGACGTGCTGGAGCGCTCCCTGTTCGCGTTCGTGGCCGACGCCGACCCCGTGTTCGAGGCCGCACAGTCCTGCTGGGAGACCGCCCGCCGCGACGGGCAGGCGATGAACTCCCGGGTGACCTACACCACCGACGGCGACCCCGCCGGCGTCGTCTACACGTTCGCCGACCAGCCCGGACAGCGGGACCTGTTCGCCGAGTTCCGCGACGGCGTGAAGCCACTGGACCCGCTGGTCGACCGCCTCGCACAGGGTGAGGACCCGCCGTTCGAG
Organism: Haloglomus halophilum; assembly: GCF_024298885.1. Classification (GTDB taxonomy): domain Archaea; phylum Halobacteriota; class Halobacteria; order Halobacteriales; family Haloarculaceae; genus Haloglomus; species Haloglomus halophilum. The sequence goes on along the minus strand of NZ_CP101166.1, from coordinate 2,387,770 downwards.
GCGTTCGTCCTCGACCCCGACGACCCGTACGTCGTCGTCTACATCGTCGTCGAGAAGGACGGCATGGTCGCGGACACGGTCCGGGACACGTACGACCTGACGCGTCCCACCGAGCCGCTGGTCGAGGACGGGACGCGCGGCGCGACGGGGCCCGAGAACGACCCCGAACCGACGACGCCCGACGCGGACGCCGACGACCCGTCCGGCGAGGACACCTGACCGCGCACCCGGCGAGTACATGTCTTAAACTGGTCCGTATACCCGGCAGAACGGGAATAGCGGGGGCTACCGTTCGTCCTCGTATGGGGCGAGCACTCGACGCGTTCATCGTCGCCGCGACGCTGGCGGTGGCGCTCTTCGGGCTGGGGACGGGATCGTACATCTACGCGCAGCTCCCGGCGAACACGCTGGGACCGCTACTGGTCGGGCTGAGCGCCACCGGTGGCGTCCTCGGCATCGCGAAATGGCTCCGGATGCGGAACCGCTCCGATGGACGGTCCTCCACCCGGAACGACTTCCGCGGCCCGCAGTTCTGAGCCGGACGAGTCGCCGAGCCCGTGCGTTTCTCACTCGCCAACCCACCTCCGCCAGCGAGCGGTCCGCCCTCAGATGAACGCGAGCGGCACCATCACCGCGACCCCGACGACGATTCCGGCGACGAGTTCCCGGTAGCCGTTACCCGGTAACCCGGCGCCCTCCTCCAGCGCCTCCGGGACGAACTCCGTCAGGACGAGGTAGATCATCGCGCCAGCGGCGAAGCCGAAGCCGACCGGCAGGAACGCCCGGGCGAGGCGGACGAAGTAGAACGCCAGCACCGCGCCGATGGGCTGGGGGAGCGAGGAGAACACCGCCCACCAGACCATCTTCCAGTTCGAGACGCCCATCGTCCGCAGCGGGATGGAGATGGCCACGCCCTCCGGGATGTTGTGGATGGAGATGGCGACGGTCATGAACACCGCGAGCAGCGGGACGGTGAAGCCGAGCAGGGTCATCCCCTCGATGTTGAGGTCGGCGAAGGAGACGCCGATAGCGACCCCCTCCGGGAACGAGTGGACCGTCAGGATACCGAGGATGAGCACCAGCTTCCGGAAGTCGGCCTCCTCGTACTGGCGCGGGTTCACCTCGGCACCCTCGACGACCTCGTGGGCCACGACGACGAGGAGGACACCCGCGAGCAGGCCCACCACGACCGCGATCTCACCGCTGTACGTGCCGAGCGGGAGTAGCTGGGGTCCGCGGTCAGCCTCGGCGAGCCCCTCGCGAACGAGCCCGAACAGGGAGGCCGCGAGCATGATACCCGAGGCCAGTCCCCAGAGCACGACGTTGAGCCGGTCGCTCACCTCGTCGAGCACGAAGAACGGGAACGCGCCCAGCCCCGTCGCAAGAGCCGTGATGAGTCCGGCGACGAAGACGAGCACCAGTGCGGCGAGCGTCACGTCGGCCATATCGGAGGGTAACGTGCCGCCACGCATAATTGTCACGAATATGATGTTTTCGGCCGGCCTAAACAGCGTCCTCACGGCGCCGGGCGGCGTTCAGCACTCGAACGCCGCCAGCGTCTCGTAGACGGGCCCCTCGTCGGTGAGCGTGCTCTCCGTGAGGCGAACCTCCTCGATGCGCTGGGTGCCGATGTCGGGGTCCCGTCCACGAACCACCTCCTGAACGTGCTCCTTCCGACGCGCGTCGCGCATCCGGGCGATGGTAGCGTGGGGGGTGAACTCGTGGTCCTCCGGGTCGAAGCCGAGGTCGGTCGTCCGGGCCTCGATGGCCTCGTGGAGCGCGGTCAGTTCCCCGCTCCCCCGCCGGACGCCGAGCCAGACGACGCTGATGTAGTCGAGGGAGGGGAAGACCCCGTAGCCGCCGATCTCGGCATCGAAGGCCCCCACGCCGGCGTCCGCGACCGCCGTGGCGAGCGCCTCGCGCAGCTCGTCCAGCCGACCGGGGTCCGTATCGCCGAGGAACTTCAGCGTCACGTGGACCTGTTCGGGGTCCGTGGGGTCGATCCCCGGCTGGTCACGGAATGGCGCCTGTGCCTCGCGGACGGCGTCGGCCAGGCCGTCGAGGTCGGCGCTCACGAAGAGGCGTTTCGCGCTCACAGCAGACCGTCCGTCTCCGCCGCATCCTCGACTGCCTCCTCGTCCATCGCTTCCTTGCGACCCTCGGCAGGGACCGCACAGACCGGGACATCCGACCGCCGGATGACGTGCTCGGCCGTGCTCCCGAGCAGCGCCCGGCCGAGGCCGGCCCGGCCGTGCGTGCCCATCACGACGATGTCCATCTCCTCCTCGCGGACGTAGCCGAGGATTCCGCTCCCGGGGAAGTCCTGGACGACCTCGGTGGCGTGCTCGACGCCCCGGTCGTCGGCACGGTCGGCGACCGACTCGACCGCGCGCTCACTGCGGTCGGTCAGTGACTCGATGACGGTGTCGGAGGGAACGATGTCGGAACTCGACGCGACGGTCGATACGTCGACTACGCTGAGCGCGTGGAGTTCGCCGCCGAACGCCTCGGCGACGGCGAGCGCGTGGTCGACCGCGCGGTCGGCCGTGTCGCTTCCGTCGGTCGGGACCAGCACCCGCTCGTACGTCGGGAGGTCGCCGGTCGCACCGGTCGACTCGTCGCCCTCACCGGCATCGTCGGGCCGCCGGACGGTGAAGACGGGGACCTCGGCCACCCGGACGACGTGCTCGGTGACGCTCCCGGCGATGAACCGGCGCAGTCCCCGCCGGCCGTGGGTCCCCATGACGACGGCGTCGAGCCCCTGCTCGTCGATGTAGTCGACGATGGTCTCGCCCGGGTCCCCCCGGACGATGGCCGTCTCGACATGGTCCTCGCTCGCCGCCAGCGAGGCCGTCCGCTCGACAGCGTCCTCGGCCTCCTGTTCGACACGCTCGACGAACTCGGCGTCCACGCCGCCCGCATCGAACAGCCCGGCCGCACGGTCGATATCGGCGACACCGAGGACGTGGACGGTCGCGTCGAAGGCCCGAGCGAGGGCCAGCGCGTGCTCGGCCGCGTTCGTGGCGTGGGCGCTCCCGTCCGACGGGAGGCAGATATGGTCGTACATACGCGGGGGTTCCGCGGCCCCGTACTTCAATCTGGACGCGAATGATTCGGGCATGGGCTGCCGGCCTCGAGCGAAACCGCGTGGAACGCCCCCGCGCTCTCTCGACGACAACGACGCGGAGTCCTGTACGCCCCCGGCTGCTCTCTTGGCGACAACGGTGATGGAGTCCTGTGGAAAGCCCCCGCCCTGTTGCCTGTTGCACGGAGCGTTCGCGCGTGGTGGTTCCAGCGGGTTGCTAGTGTCCCCACCCCTCCCCGCGCTCGCGCCGGGTGTCGGCGAACACGCTCACTACGTTCGCGGTTCGCCATGAGGGGCGCTCGCGCGCTTCCAGGTCCCGGAACCGGCCGGCCCGACAACCACTCGCTGGCCGGGCCGCGCGTGCCGAGCGCACGCGAGGCCGCGAAACCCGGGGGAGGGCAGGGATACGCGCCCGTGGAACGGCCGACTCCTGGCGGACTCGAAGGGCGAGCGCTCTCGACCCGGTGAGACGACGCAAGGACCGCAGGGAGCGTAGCGACCGAGGACCGCAGCGAGTCGCAACCGGTCGAGAGCGTGAGGGCTTCGTAGACGGCTCCACCGCCGCGGTCGCTGTTGCGTGGGATAACGAGGTATTCTGGCCTCAGAAATGATCAAATCCCCATTTGCACATACTTCGTGCGAGTAAACTCATAACCCATAATATAACATACTTATTGAGCTACGGAACCGGATCGAAGTACGCTGCCAGTTCCTCGCCGAACGGTTCGGCCAGCTCCGCGACCGCCGCCCCGGCCAGCACGTCGTAGCCGTCCTCCAGCGACGACTCGACGTGCGGCCCGAGCGAGCAGTCGAACAGCGCCGTCTCGGCCAGGCCAGCGGGCGTCCGCACGTCGCGGGGGCGCTCGACGACGTAGCGGTCGCCATCGAGGAACGGCCCGTACACGCGGTCGTCGTCGACGTATTTCTCGTAGAACCCCTCGGCGTGCTGCCGAACGGCCACCGGCGGCCCCTCGTGGCGCTCGACCGCTGGTAGCTCGGCCACGGCGCACTCCACGAGCAGTGCGGCGGTCGGCTTCTCCTCGGTCCCGACATCCCCGTCGGCCTGCGCGAACCGGTCGGCGCGCACGGGCTCGAACCCGCGCCGTGCCAGTTCGTCACGGAAGCCGACCAGCGAGCGGTCCAGCTGCGGGTAGAGCTGGTCCTCGACCACGTCGGGTGCGCGGAACCGGACCGCGACGGGATGCGTACCCCGGTCGGCGACGGCGTCCCGGACCGCCGCGGCGTCGACGGGGGCGGGCGCCCGGGGCTCGAACAGGGCCTCGCGCGGGTCCCCGAGGAGGTCGCGGGCGTAGTGGACGAGCCGCCCCACCGCCGCGGCCGAGCAGACGGCGGCCACGTTCCGCTCGGGGTCCGTCGGGTCGATGACGACGAGTGGGTCGTCGAAGGAGGCGCGGCCGTGGTCCGCGGGGTCGAGTTCGACCGGCGGCTGCCAGTCGTCGGCCGCGGCCTCGCAGAGCCCCCGGAAGCCACCGTACGCCAGCACCAGCAGTTCCGTGAGGTAGCCCGAGAACCCCTGCGTCCGGAGGTCGGAGCCGTACGCGCCGATCCCCTTCAGGAACGCCTTCGCGACGACGACATCGGCCGCGAGGTCGTCGTCCAGCCGCTCGCGCAGGTACGCCGTGTGGAACGGCGTCCGGTCGACGGCTGACCGGATGTCCGTGGCGTCGTCCAGCCGGTAGCACGGGACCAGGTCCACGTCGAAGCCGTCGATCTCGCCCTTCACGTACGGGTGCTCCGCGTACTCCTCGTGGCCGTCGGGTAGGACGGCGTGGCCGACCTCCAGTCCGTAGCGTTCGAGGGCGGCGCGGTCGAGGGCCGGCGAGAACCGGACGAACACGTCGAGGTCGCGGTCGCCCGAGAGCCACGTCCCCCGTGCCGTCGACCCCACGCGTACGACATCCGCCTCGACGTCCAGCTCCGCGACGGCCGCTTCGGCCCGGTCGACGACCTCGGCCGCGGCGGCCTCCATCTCGGCCCGCTCGTCGTCGTCAGGCACCACCCGCTCGCGGACGTGGGCCACGACCCGGTCGAACGGGTCGTCGCTGCCGGCAGCGTCGTCGCTCATGCGCTGGGGTTGTCATGGTCCGGTCGAAAGCGTGGCGGTCCCGCCGCCGGAGACGGTGGGGGACGGTATCGTGCGGCCGAGCCACACGGTGCCGGCGAAGCGAAAGCGGTTTTTATCGGACCAATCTATCGGGGAGTGCGCGCCGCCTTAGCTCAGTTGGTAGAGCACCTCGCTGTTAACGAGGTGGTCCCAGGTTCGAGCCCTGGAGGTGGCGTTCCTGCGGACGTACTCCACGGACGTTCCTCCGAGCGATTCCGCCCGGAGCGCCCCGCAACGTCCCGTCGAGCCGGCGCAGGCCGGCACGCCGCGCACGCACGGGTCGCCGATGCCTGCGCCGCGAGCCCGTGGGCCGTGCCACTGCGAACGTTGATGTGTCCGTGTGTCCAAGTGGCACGGCATGGACGGGCGTGGGCGTCGGGGCGCCGACGAGGAGGTTCGCTACCGGACGCGTATCGAGGACGGACAGGTGTACGTCCAGAGCGACGACAGTCCACTCCTCGTCGGTGACGCCGCGACGGTCATCGAGGCCGTCGGCGGCCCGGCATGGACCATCGACTACTCCGACTGGGAGCGCGAGCGCTACCCCGACCTCGACACGAGCGACCAGGGGCTGGTCGTCGACGTTCGCGACATGCTGGCGGCGATGGAACACGACGGCGGCTTCGTCGAGTCACTGCGTGCGCTCCCCGACCAGCCGCGCGACGGCGACGACCTCTCGCCGCGGATGGGCCTGTTCGTCGGGAAACTCCTCGAGAACCTCCAGTCCGGCGTGCAGTGAGTCCGGGCTGACTCGCCCCGCGCCGGGTCGATGGCCAGCCAGCTGCCGGGCCCTCGATGGCCTGCAGGCCGGACACCCGGATGGCTCAAGCGGACGTTTGTCCCTACGGGTGGTTGATGGTGGAGCCGTCCACACGGTCGACCATGTCCGATACGCCCTCCACCTCCGTCCCGGACCCGGTCGCCCGCCGGCCGGTACTCCGTCGCGTCGCGGCTGAACTACGCGCCGGCGCCGATCTCGTGGCCGCGTCCCTCCGTCGCGTCGCCTTCTGGGTCGCCGTCGTCCTGCCGGTCCTCTACCCGGCCGCACTGCTCCACACCGCGGGGGCGCTCCCGGACCCGGTCGCGGCCCACGCCGCGGTCCTGTCGGCGGAACCGATTGCTACCGTCGGAACCCTCCCGGCACTGCTGGCGCTTCACGCTACGACGGTGGCGCTGGGCCACGGACACCAGCCGGGGTGAGCGCGTAGCGACCGCCCCCCGCTTCGACTGAAGCCGGACCCCCCGCACCGCTGCCCCCGACGCGCCCGAGTGTGAGGTCCAGCCCTGCTCAGCGTCAACATTTAACAGGAATGCGGAATATCGCTCGGTCATGACGACACGCCAGGGGTTATCCTGTCTGTCCTGTGGGGAATCGATGGCACAGCGCGACGAACACGGCGTGACGATCGACTACTGTCCGAGCTGTGGCGGCGTCTGGCTCGACCCCGGTGAGCTGGAGGCACTGACCGAGAGCCACGGCGGGCACCACCGCCACCGCCACCACCACTCGGACCACGACGATGACGACGAGTTCGAGGAGGAGTTCGAAGAGGAGTACGAGGAGGGTGAGGAAGCGGAGGACGAGGGCATCCTCGGCACCATCGCCAGCGCGCTCGGCGGCGACGAGGAGGAGGGTGAGTTCGAGGAGGAAGGCGGCTTCGAAGAAGAGGGAGGGTTCGAGGAAGGGGGTGAGGAGGAGTTCTAGGCTGGAATCCGACCGGAAGCACGGGACCGACCGGGGGGTGGGTCAGGCGAGGGTTCGTTCGAGGAACGCCGCCTCGCGCTCGACGACCCGCTCGAAGGCGTCCGTGTAGGGGTCGAAGTGGTCGCCGTCGATGCGGACGCGCTCGACATCGTCCAGCCGCTGGACCGTGGCGTCGACGGCGCTCCCGGGGACGAGCTGGTCCTCTCGGGCCTCGACGAGGAGTGCCGGGCAGTCCACCCGGCCGGCGTGTTCGAGCGGTCGGTAGGTCGCCACGGTCAGCAGGATGCGCGCGGCACAGCGGTTCCACTCCTCCTCGCGCAGGTCGTCGGGGACCATCTCGCGGTAGCCCGCCTCGGAGCCGGGCGTGCTGAGCGCGGCCAGCTCGCCCGGCTGTCCGACGACGGGGATGTAGCGCGGCTCTCGGAAGGTGTACTTGTGCGCGAAGTCGTCGAGCGCGGCGACGGTGGCGTCGATGCCGAACGAGAGCCCGTTCTGCTCGACGAGGTACGGGAGCGTCCGCATCCCGTCGAGGAACGGCACCTGTCCGACGTAGGCGGCGACGTTCTCCCGGGCGGCCGTCACGAGCGCGTGGCCGCCGGAGAACGACGAGCCCCACACCGCCACCCGGTCGGGGTCCACCCCGTCGAGCGAACGGGCGTGGTCGACGGCGGCCCGCCAGTCGGCGACGTGGCGGTCCGGGGAGACGAGATTGCGGGGCTCGCCGGCGCTGTCGCCGAACGAGCGGTAGTCGAACAGCAGCACCGCGAACCCGCGCTCGGCGAACGTCTCCGCGAACTGCGGCAGGGCCATCTCCCGCGTGCCGGCGAAGCCGTGGGCCATCACCACGACCGGCGGGTCCTCGCCGTCGGCCATCGCCGGTGTCTCCGGTCGGTAGAGCCACGCGGCGCACAGCTCGCCCTCGGACTCGAAATCGGCGTCCTCGCGCTCGTACTGCATGCTCGCTGGCTTCGACGGGCGGCGGCATAAATCGGGGTGGCGGGAGGGCCGTCCTCACGTGGAAACAGCGGTCAGTCCGCGTCGACGAACCGCTCCGGGACGCGGTGCTGGAGGGTCGGCGGGAGCCGCGGGACGAGGTGCTCGGCGAGGCGGGCCCACAGCGCGGCCAGCCGCCGCCGGAGCGCGACGTAGACCGTCGATACGCCCAGTATCGCGGCGACGGCCGGGAGTGCGCCGTCGACCAGCAGGACCGTCGGGACAGCGGCCACGGACGCCAGGAGGAGGTCCTCGGGGGCGCCGTCGTAGCGGATCCAGCGCCGCGGCGCCAGCCATCGGCCGTGGTAGTGGCTGTAGACGGCCCGCTCGGAGCGCCCCTCCCAGGGCCGGAGTTCGAGGCCGCCGCCGAGGGCGTCCAGCGCGGCGTGGAGGGCGGCCCCGATGAGGAACGCGGCGACCGCCACCGTCACGGCCGAGGTGGACGTGACGGCCAGCGCCAGCGCGGCGAGCGCCGCCCCGGTCGCGTACACCGGGAAGTGGAGGGTTCGCCGGTGACCGGCGTAGATGTCGAGGTCGGGGAACAGGCCGCCCAGGCCCGCGGCGGCGACCGCTGCGGGGGCGTGCTCGGGGGCGGCGAGGGCCGTCAGGCTCGCGACCCCGGCCGCGACCAGCACGTGCGTGGTGGCCATCATCACCGGTCGTTCGTGACGCGGCAATATACGCGTATCGTGGGGGGACGACACACGCCACTCGCCCGGTAGTTAAGTCCTCGCCGTGGCAACTGCTCGGCGTGCGTCGCAGGACACTCCTTCCGAACACCCGACAGACCAGTCGCCTCCTGCAGGGAGCCATCGCGGGTGTGCTGCTCGCCGGCCTGGTCACGCGGAATCTGAGCGTCGTCGTCAACGCGGCGCTCTCGCTGGGAGCCACGTTCCTGCCGGCCCTGCTGGCTCGCGACCTCGACCTCCATCTGGATTCGTGGCTGGTGCTGGCTCTGACGCTCGCCCTGTTCCTCCACAGCCTCGGGATGCTCGGTCTCTACGACGATGTCTGGTGGTACGACCACGTCACGCACACACTGTCGGCGATGCTGGTGGCCGGCGTCGGCTACACGACGGTCCGGGCGCTCGACCGGCACTCCGACGCCGTCCACGTCCCGCCGCGCTTCCTCACCGTGTTCGTCGTCCTGTTCACGCTCGCCGCGGGCGTCCTCTGGGAGGTGCTGGAGTTCGGCGCTCGTGAACTGGCCGAGGCACTCGGGTTCGACCCCGTCCTCATCCAGTACGGGCTCGGGGACAGCCTCGTCGACCTCGTCTTCGACACCCTCGGCGCGCTCGTCGTGGCGCTGTTCGGGAGCGCGTGGTTCGAGTCGCTCGTCGACCGGGTGACGGAGTGGCTGGAGCGCCGGGGCGCCGGGCAGAGCAAAAGCTGAGCCGCCCCCACGCGCCCCATCCGAGGCGGCCGCCCGAACGTCTAAACGCCGCGGTGGACTACCGGTGGCCGTGAACCGCGAGCAGGTCGCGAGCGGACTGCTGGCGCTCCTGGCCGTGCTGGCGCTGGGGGGCGTCGCCGCCACGCTGGACACGGCGGCCGGCGACGGTGCCGGTGCCGGTGCCGGCGCGGGGGACGGAACCGGCGTCGACTCGGAGCCGAGGTTCAGCCTCGGTGGCGGCCTCGAGCAGCTCGACCCGCCCGAGGGGTTCCTGCCGAACTGGGCCCGCACGCTCCTGAGTGTCGTCGTCCTGCTCGTCGGGATATACGGCACCTACGAGCTCTACCGGGAGTACGGCGCCCGACAGCTGGTCACCGCCGCCACCGTCGGCGTCGTCGTCGCACTGGTACTCTACGGGCTCCTGTCGCTGCTGCGTCCCTCAGAGCTGGGCGCCGGCTCCGGCCCGAAGTCGGGGGAGCCGTCGTTCCCGGCGGGTGGAGGTGGAAGCGCCGCCGACACGGTCTCGCAGGCCGTCGACCCGCCGACGGCGCTGCTGGCGGCACTCGGGCTCGTCCTCCTCGGAGCCGTCGCGGTCATCGTCCGGGCGAGCGGCGACCAGCGGGTCGACCTCCGGACGCCCGACACGCCCGAGCCACCGTCCGAGTCGGACGTGGCGGCGGTCGCGGACGCGGCCGGCCGTGCCGCCGACCGCCTCGACGCGGCCGACGACCTCGAGAACGCGGTCTACCGCTCCTGGCACGAGATGACGGCCCACCTCGACGTCGAGCGGCCCGACGCGAGCACGCCCGCGGAGTTCGCCGACGCCGCCGTCGACGCCGGGATGGACCGGGACGACGTGGCCGAGTTGACCCGGCTCTTCGAGGCGGTCCGCTACGGCGACGCGCCCGCGACCGCGGAGCGCGCCGAGCGCGCAACGGCCGCACTCCGCCGCATCGAGCGCACGTACGGCGATGGACTGCCGGCCGAACAGGCGGCGGCCGGCCAGCAGGTTGCGACCGACGAGCAGGCGGCGGCCGGCCAGCAGGCGCCGTCCGGGGAGCACCCGGCGGCTGACGCGCCGACGGACGCCGACGACCGGACGCCCGGTGACCGGACGCCCGGTGACGCGGGCACGAGGGACGGAGGATGAACGTGCGCGGCTATCTGTCGGTCGTGGGCGCTGCCGCGGTCCTCGCCGGAGTCGCGGTGCTGGTGGAGCCGGGGCTCGCGTCGCTGGTCGGCCTCCGGACCGACCGCGTGGTCGTGACGGTACTGGCATCGCTGGCGCTGCTACAGGGCGGTCTCGCGGTCAGTGCCCGCCTCGTCGGCGGAGGGCGCGCGGCCGAACCGGCCGAGGTCGAACGACGGTTCCGTGCGTCCGTCCCGGGCGACGAGTTCGACGACCGCCTGGCCGACCTGCCCGACCTGCGCGTCAAGCGGCGCGACGAGGAGCGGGCGGCCATCCGCGAGCGACTGGAGGGGCTCGCCGTCGACGTACTGGTCGCCCGTGGGCTGGACGAGGACGGTGCCCGTCGACACCTCCGCTCGGGGACGTGGACCGCCGACGAGCGGGCGGCGAGCTTCTTCGTCCCCGCCGCCGACCGGGAACTGTCGTTCGGCGCGCGCCTGCGCGATGCCTTCGGGTCGGACCTCGCCTTCACCCAGCGGGCCCGGCGCGCCGTGACAGCCATCGCGGCCCACGCCGAGCGCGAGGTACCGCCGCCCGGTATCGGCACACACGGTTCGGATACGGGGCGTGACGCTGCCAGCCCGCCGGAGGGCGTCGATTCCGCAGCGGCCGACGGAGGTGTCGAGGATGAGTAGTCCGGTCCCGGACCCGCATCTCGGCGACCCGGGCGCACCCGACCGGCGGGCGAGCCCCGGAGACGCCATCGACCGGACGACCCGGCGGTGGCGGGGGGTGACCGCGTTCGCCCTGCTGGCGGGTGCGCTGGGCGTGCTGCTGTCGCGGCCGGCGCTGGCGCTGGCCGGCGCGGCCGGCGTCCTGTTCGGCGCGGCCGCGCGCACCGCCGGGCCGCCGGCCTCGTCGGTCGCCGTCGAGCGCGAGGTCGAGCGGGAACGGGCCGAACCCAGCGAGTCCGTCCGGGTGACCGTCACCGTCGCGAACACCGGCGACGCGTTGCTCCCCGACGTGCGGGTCGTCGACGGCGTTCCCGGCGCGCTGACGGTCGCCGAGGGGTCACCCCGGCACGCCACCGCGCTCCGCCCGGGCAAGCGCGCGACGTTCACCTACGTGGTCCGGGCGAGCCGTGGACACCACCGCTTCGGCCCGGCGACGGTCCTGCTGCGGGGGTTCACCGGTGCCGTCGAGCGGGAGCTGGCGGTGCCCGCCGCGGCCCCGGAGTCAGCGGGGGAGAGGACGGGAGGAGAGACGGCGAAGGAGACGGAGGAAGGAACGACCACCGGGACGGGTGACGAGGCTTCGACGACCACGACGGACCGACTCGCGTGCGCCCCGCGCCTCGGCGAGGGCCAGGCCGTCCCGCTCCGGCCGCAGACGACCGGGTTCTCCGGTCGCGTCACGACCGATTCCGGCGGCGCGGGCGCGGAGTTCCACTCCGTCAGGAGCTATCGCCCGGGCGACCCGCTCTCGCGCGTCGACTGGGCCCGGGTCGCCCGGACCGGCGAGTTCGCCACCCGACAGTTCCGCGAGGAGCGGGCCGCGACCGTCGTCTGCCTGCTCGACACGCGCGAGACGGCCTACTGCGCGCCGGCACCGAGCGCACCGACGGCACTCGAACGGAGCGTGACGGCGGCGGGGACGGCGTTCACCTCGCTGCTGGACGCCGGGGACCGGGCCGGCATCGCGGCGTGGGGGCCGACGGCGTGCTGGCTCGCCCCTGGGATGGGCGGCGAGCATCGGGCCCGTGCCCGGGAACTGCTCGGGACGCACCCGGCGTTCGACCCAATCCCGCCCGACCGGACGTTCCTCCCCACCATCGCTCGCCGGCGGGTGGAGCGCCGGCTGCCGGCGGACGCACAGGTACTGCTGTTCAGCCCGCTGGCCGACGACCGACCTGTCGACCTCGCGCGCCGGCTCGACGCCCACGGACACCGGGTGACCGTCGTGAGCACGGACCCGACGGCACGTGACACGGCCGGGCACGCGCTGGCGGCTATCGAGCGCGACCGCCGGCTCTCGACCCTGCGGAGCGCCGGCGTCCGCGTGGTCGACTGGGAGGACGAACCGCTCGCGACCGCCCTCGTGCGGGCCAACCAGCGGTGGTCGACGTGAGTGCCGACACCCGACGCGGGGCGGCGGGAGTCGACGAGGCGGAGCCGTTCGATGACGGGCCGGGACGCGCGGCGCTGGCCATCGTGCTGGTCCCCGGGGTTGTCTCGGCCCTCGTGCTGCTGACCGGGGGTCCGGCAGCCCTCGCGGGCGCGCTGGGGCTCGGACTGCTCGCCGTCGGCACCCATCACGGGCGCCGGGACCTCGTCGGCGGCGGGGGACTCGCGCTGTTGGCGGGGACGCTGCTGGCGGGGGCGTTCGGCGCCGGACCGGCCGCACTGCTCGTCGCCGCGGGCGCCGGGCTGGTGGCCTGGGATACCGCCGAACACGCCGTCGGACTGGGAGAACAGGTCGGCTGCCGGGCGGCTACGGGTCGTGCGGTCGGGGTCCACGCGGCCGGGGGGGGACTGCTCGCGGCATCCGGCGGCGGTCTCGCGTACGTCGTCTTCCGGCTGGTCGGCGGCGGGTCGCCGGTCGCACTGGTCCTGCTCCTCGGCGGCGCTGTGGCACTGCTGAGCGCCATCCGGTCATAGTATCTAGAACGCACGTTTATCCGGCGATGATTCGAAGTACGGCGTAGTGCTAGACCGGGGTATCGACCCATTACTACTGGCGTACGTGGTCGCGTTCGGCGCCGCCGCGCTGGTCTGTTTCGCCAGCCTCGCCCGCGCACAGCGCATCACGGACCCGGAGACACGCCGAGGGCTGGTCTGGTTGCTGTTCCTCAGCGGTGGCTGGGCGGCGAGCCACGTCGGATTCCTCCTTGCCCCCGACGACGGGCAGAAGATGGCCTTCTACCTCGTCGGGCTGGTCGTGGGACTGGCGACGGTGGGCCCGTGGCTCTACTTCTGCTCGGCGTACACCGGCCGGACCCTCCACCGCGACCGCACCTACCGGCTGGTCGCGGTCGGCGCGTTCGTCGTCATCTCGGTGGTGAAGCTGACCAACCCCCTCCACGGGCTGTACGTCACGCCGGTGTCGACAACGACGCCGTTCCCACACCTGGCGGTCGAGCCGGAGGCGCTCCACTGGATCGTGGCGGGGCTCGCCTACGCACTGACGGCGTTCGGCGGGTTCGCGTTGCTCGACCGCTTCCGCCGGGCGGACGCCGACACGACGCCGCTGACGATTCTCCTGTTCCTCGTCGGCCTGCCCATCGGGCTGGACCTGCTCGGCTACGCCACGCCGTTCCTCGTCGAGATCACCCACGAGCCGCTCGGCGTCGCCGTCTTCGCGGTCGGAACGCTGGTACTGTACACCGAGCGGTTCGCGGCCGTCCGACTCACGAGCGATGTCGATGACCCGGTCATCGTCCTCGACGACGCGAACCGCGTCCGGGACCACAACGAGCCGGCCGCGACGGTGTTCCCGTCGCTGGCGGGGAGCGCCGGCCAGCCGCTGGCGAGTGCCGTCCCGCAGCTCGCCGAGTACCTCGAGACCGAGCCCGTCGGCGGCCATGGCAGTTCAGACGGCCACTTGGATGCCGACGACGACGGCGACGGTGACCCCGATGCCGCTGACGCCGGCGACGGCGACGGCGACCCGGCGGCGGAGCCGTCCGTCCTCTCGGTGTCGACCGACGACGGGACCCGGTACTACCAGCCCTCGGCCACGCCGGTCGAGCTCGGAGGGACCCGCTACGGCCGGCGCCTCGTTCTCGTCGACGTGACCGAGGCCGAGCAGCAACGACGGGCGCTCGAGCGGCAGAACGAGCGCCTGGAGCGGTTCGGGAGCGCTGTCTCGCACGACCTCCGGAACCCGCTGAACGCCGCGAACGCGCAGCTCCAGGTCGCCCGCGAGCAGCTCGACGGCGAGAACCGACATCTCTCGGCGGTCGCCGACGAGCAGGCCCGGATGGAGGCGATGATCGAGGACCTCCTGACGCTGGCCCGTGAGGGCCGGGACATCGGCGCGACGGAGCCCGTCTCGCTGGCGGCGCTCGCCTCGGAGTGCTGGGCGCGGGTCGATGCCGGCGGCGAGGGGTGCGACCTCGAAATCGGCGGCGACCTCCGGTTCGAGGCCGACCCCGAGCGGCTCCGTCAGGTGCTTGAGAACCTCTTCCGCAACGCCGTCGAACACGGTTCGACGAGCCCCGCTCCGGGGGAGCGGGACGCCGTGGAGCACGGCGCACCGGACGACGCCGTGGCGAGCGAGGAGAAAGCGGCGCTGACGGTGCGCGTCGGCCCACTCGAGAACGGCGAGGGGTTCTACGTGGCCGACGACGGCGCCGGTATCCCCGAGGGGCGCCGCGACCGCGTGTTCGAGACGGGCCACACGACCGCCGACGGCGGGACCGGCTTCGGCCTCGCCATCGTCCGGGAGATCGTCACCGCACACGGCTGGAACATCCGGGTCGTCGAGAGCGAGTCGGGCGGCGCCCGCTTCGAGGTCACCGGCGTCGTGCGCACCGACTGAGTCGGCCCGCTGCCGGAACGCTGCCAGCCCCGGAAGCCGCCGCCTGCCGGTCCCCGAAGCGTCACCGTCTGCCGCCCCCCGGGTCCGCGGATTCAAGGCCGGGCGGGCCCAACTTCCGACCATGTACGCGGTCGTCGGGTGTTCGAACTGCGAGGCGCTGTGGGTCGTCGAGGGCCGGCCCGACACCACCTCCTGTCCGCGCTGTCAGAAACGACACCAGCACAAGAAGCTCAAGAAGTTCGTCACCTGCGAGACGGCCGCGGCGGCGAAGGACGCGCGGTCGCGGCTGCTCGCGAAGCGCGGCGGGTTCGCGGAGGCAGCGGCCGACCTCGACTCCTTCGAGCGGCTCGGCGAGACGGCGATGGAGTCGGGGATGGGCGACGACGAGTTCCTCGACGCCGCCGGACTCGACGCCGACGAGGTACAGGCGGCCGGCGAGCGCGCCGAGTCCGGCCGGGAGCGGAGTCTCTCTCGCGAGGCGGCCGTCCGGACGGCGCTCCGTGAACTCGACGCGCCGAGCGAGGACGCCGTCCGCGAGTTCGCCGCCGACCACGGCGTCCCCGGCGACTACGTCGCCCGCTTCCTCTCGAAACTCGAACGGGCCGGCGAGGTGACGCGGACGAACGGCGGGGGGTACCGCCTGCTGTGAGCCGGGACGACACTGCCGAGGCCGTGACCGACGACAGTGCGGAGTACGACGACCTCGGTCCCGACGGCGGTCCCGGCGACGACCTCGCGCCCGCCGGCCTCGACGGCGTCACGCTCGCGGACCTCGACCCCGGCCCGCTCGTGACGGGGGCGTTCGTCGGCCTCGCGGGATTCCTGTTCCTGCTCCAGCCCGTGGTTCCGTTCGTCGAACTCGGCGCGCTCCGCGTGCGCCCGGTCGCACTCTCGGCGCTCGCACTCGCCGTGGGGCTCTGGCTCGGCGCGGCGGTCTACCTCCGCCGCGGGAAGCGGCTGGTGGGCGGCGCGCACGCCGTCGGCGCGGTCGGCTGGTCCGGCATCGTCCTCGGCACCGCCACCGGGAACGGAACCGTGCTGCTGGGGGCCATCGTGGTGCTCGTGGTGGGGATGGTGGCACTCGCGGTCGAGTCACGACGGTACGCGTAGTTGCTTCTGAAACTGGCTAATATAGTACTTATTGCGAATATATATTGTCAATATGTGGAGTTTACTGAAAGCTGAGTGGGGATCGGTGATGGTCGCTCGGCGCCTCAACCGGTCTCGACGTGTCGGGCCAGCACGGCCCCCAGCGCCCGCCCGACGACACGTTCGCCCACGTCGGCCAGCGGGACCCACTCGTGAGCGACGATCTCCTCGACCTCGGAGGGGTCGCTCGTGATGTCGACCGGGCGGCGCTCGCGCTCCTCGCACCGGACGACGAACGCGAGGTCGCGCTCGATACCGTCGGTGTTCCCGCCCTCCCCCGGGGAGAGGTAGTACGAGTAGACGTCCAGCACCTCGGTCGCCCGGACGTCGAGGCCGGCCTCCTCGCGGACCTCGCGCTCGGCGGCGGCGTGGACGGACTCGTCGGGCTCGACGCCGCCCCCCGGCAGCGACCAGTCCCCGTTCGGCCACCCGATGCACAGCGCCCGGCCGCCCCGGACGACGAGGCACTTCGTCGTCGGCCTGACGCGCACGTCGTCGGGGTCCGGGTCCATCGGCGGCTCGTCCGGGTTCGGTGGGTGGGTGTCCCAGTCGGCGGGACCGTAGCGCTCGTACATCTGCCCGGCTACCGGCCCAGTTCCTCGTGAGCACTCGCCAGATGTGACGAGGCGAGCGCCCCAAGCAGTGACAGCTCTCCGGCCAGCGCCCCCGTCGCAATCACCTCCGCGAGCGCGTCGGCGTTCGAACCGGCGGGGTCGCCGCCACCCCGGACCCCCAGCACGTCCAGCGCCTCGGCCTGCGTCGGAAGTTTCGTCCCGCCGCCGACCGTGCCCACCTCCAGCGACGCGAGCGTGATGCTGGCGTAGAGGGCCTCCTGGGTGCCGTCCTCGGTCTCCACCTCGCGCACGTCCGCGGTCGTGATGGCGTTGGAGCCCTCCACGACCTGCGCGGCGTCCTGTCCCGTCGCGAGGAACGCTGCGGCGACGGTGTTGGCGGCGTGGGCGTTGAAGCCGAGCGAGCCGGCCTTCGCGCTCCCGACGAGGTTCTTGCGCGTGTTGGCCTCCGCGATGGCCGCGGGCGTCGTCTTCAGCACGGACTCGACGGTGTCGGCCGGGATGACGACATCCGCCGCCACGGTGCGGCCCCGGCCCTCCACGCTGTTGACGGCGGCCGGCTTCTTGTCCGAGCAGAGGTTGCCCGACAGCGCCACCAGCGAGGCGGGCGTCTCGGCCTCCACCACGTCGCACGCCTCCTCAGTGGCGATGGTGGCCATGTTCATCCCCATCGCGTCCTTGGTATCGTACGCGAACCGGAGGAAGACGTTGTCCCCGACGACGTAGGGGGTCACGTCCCGGAGTTCGCCGTGGCTGGTCGTCGCCTCGGCGGCCTCGCGCAGGGCCGGGACGTTCGCCCGGACCCACGACGCCACCTCGCTGGCCTCGCCCACGTCCCGGACCCGGAAAACGGGCGCGCGGGTCATCGCGTTCTTGAGCACGCGCGCGGTCGCGCCGCCGCCCGCTCGGATGGCCGCACAGCCCCGGTTCACGGACGCCACCAGGGCACCCTCCGTCGTCGCGAGCGGGAGGTACTCGTCGCCGCTCGCGGCCTCGCCGTCGACGGGGACGGGGCCGACGACACCCATCGGCACCTGCGCGGCGCCGACCATGTTCTCGATGTTGGCCTCGGCGTCGGCCGCGTCGAACGTGTACGAGCCGATGGCGTCGAGGTCGGCCGCGGTCTCGGCGGCGAGCAACTCGCGACGGGCGGCCGCGGCCGTCGCGGCGTCGGCGTGCTCCTCCAGTTCGTACAGGCGCAGGTCGCCCTCGCGGACCCGCTCGGCCAGGTCGGCGGCGGTCTCGGCGTCTGCGTCGGCGTCCTCGGTCATGGCCGTCGGGTCGGGGCGTTCTCGCGTAAGGCTTCGGGTCCGTGGCTAGGAACTTCTTGTGCTGTTCCGGTGGTCCGGTGAGCCGACGGAGGCGACCTAGCCCTCGAAAGCCCCCGGCTGCTGCGGTCGCGCGACTCGCTGCGCTCCTCGGCCTCGCTTCGCTCGGCCTGCGGTGCTTACGTCGTCGTGCTTCCCGCAGCAGCCGTCCCATTTCAGTCCCGCCCTGTTGCTTGTTCAGCCGAGCGTCTGCCCGTTCACCCCCGGACCACGAGCAGCACGGTGTTCCCACGGCGGTCGACGAAGGGGCCCCCGGCGGGTGGTTTCACCTCGAACTCGACGGTCCCCTCGGCCTGGTTCGCCCCCAGCTTCGGGTCGAGCCGGAGGCTGGCGGTCCCGTTCCGGTCCGTCTTCGCGACCCGTGGCCCGTCGAGGCGGGCGGAGCCGCTCCGGGCCACGACCGTCGCGTTCGCCACGCCGCCGCCGTCGGGGTCCACGACACGGACGGTCACGTTCGTCGCGCCGGGCGCCGTCACCTCGGGTTCGGGTGCCACGTCCAGTTCCGTCACACCCAGGCCGGAGAGCCCGGAGACCATGTTCAGCATCACACCGAGGCTGGCCACCCCCACCACCAGCGCGATGACCAGCCGGACGGGGAGCCCCTCGATTCCGCGGTCGTCGTCCGCGAGTCGTCTCGTTCGCACGGGGCGGCTGGTGCGGAATCACACTTCAATCTTCGTCGCAACCGGATTCCACATCTTCAAGCCCCGTCGCCTCTCGCTGCCGGCCATGCGCGAACGGCTCCGCCGGCTGGAACCCCTGCTCCTCATCGCCGCCGGCGGGTTCGTCGGGGCCGCGCTCCGGTTCGCCGTCGCCGAGGCCCTTCCGTCGTCGGCGCTCCCGTGGGGCACGCTCGCGGCAAACGTCGCCGGCGCGTTCCTGCTGAGTATCCTCCTGTACGAGAACCGGCTCGTCGGGAACCTCAGCGCGGAGACGCGGCTCGTCGTCGGCACCGGCTTCTGCTCGTCGTTCACGACCTACTCCACGTTCGCCGTCGAGACGGCCGCGCTCGCTGGGCTCCCCGGCGTCGCCGCTGGCGCCGAAGTTCCGCTCCTAGCCGTCGCGAACGTCGCGCTGAACTACGTGCTGGGGTTCACCGCCATCGGCCTCGGGCAGGTCGTCGCCCGGGTGCTAGCATGACGGACCCGACGCTGCTGGTGGGGCTGGGCGGCGTGGCCGGCGCGCTCGCTCGCCACCTCGTCGGCGAGCGCGTCGAGGAGGCGACCTACGATACGCTCGCGGTGAACGTGCTGGGGTCGTTCCTGCTCGGCGTGCTGGTATCCGTCCCGGTCGGGAGCGACCTGCTGTTGCTGGCCGGGACGGGATTCTGTGGCGCGTTCACGACGTTCTCCTCGTTCGCGTACGAGACGGTTCGGCTCGCGGAGGGCGGCTACGGCCGACGCGCGGTGCAGAACGCGGTGGTGAACCTTGTCGGGGCGCTGGTGGCGGTGTGGCTGGGGTCGCTGGTGGCGGGGGCGGTCTGACCCGGACGCGGCCCAACCTATACGGTCCAGCCACCCGCACTCCACCCGATGCTCTCGCTCGCGGACGCCGAGCTCGTCGACCTGAGTATCGGCCTCGAACCCGGGGCGGCCAGCGAGCCCTGGCCCCCCGACGTGGAGTACTTCGACCACGACCAGGGCGCCCAGCTCCTCTCCGAGAACCTCCATGGCCTCGGCTACGATGTCGACGCCTCTGATTTTCCCGACAGGCACGGGCTGGCCTGGGAGGAGGTCCACGCCATCCCCCATGCCGGCACCCACCTCGACGCGCCGTGGCACTACGGGCCGGAAACGGGCGGCGAGCCGGCACGGACCATCGACGAGGTGCCACTGGAGTGGTGCCGGGGGAACGCCGTCGTCCTCGACGTGCGCGACATGGACGCCGGTGAGGAGATCACCCCGGACGATATCGACGCCCGCCTCGACGCGCTGGACCACGAACTGAGCGAGGGCGAACTCGTCTTCCTCCAGACGGGCGCCGACGAGCTGTGGGGCAGCGCCGAGTACCTCCAGCAGTTCCCCGGGATGGGCGCCGCGGCGACGAAACACCTCGTCGAGCAGGGCGTGCGCGTCATCGGAACCGACGCGTACGGCTTCGACAAGCCGTTCGCCGAGATGGGCCGGCGGTTCGCCGACTCGGGCGAGAGCGAGGAGCTGTGGCCCGCACACTTCGCCGGCCGCGACGTGGAGTACTGTCAGATCGAGAAGATGGCGAACCTCGACCGACTTCCCCGGCGGACGGACGTACCGGTCGTCTGCTTCCCGATCTCCATCGAGGGCGCCTCCGCCGGCTGGGTCCGGCCGGTGGCGATGTTCGAGCCCGGCATGCTCCCGGACGGCGGTGACGCATTGGCGGCCGATGGCGGCATCCCCGTGAACGGAGGTGGTGCCCGGTGAGACTCGCCACCGTCGCGGTCGAGACGCCGGTCGGCCGCGAGCGCCGACTCTGCGTGCGCGACGAGGCCCACGACGAGGACGAACCGGGCTCGCTGGTCGACGTGACGAGCGGCTACACCTGGCTGCTGGAGCGCGACGGCGAGCCGGCCGCGCGCGACCACGCGGACGCGGTGGTGCCGCCCGATATGCGCGAGTTCCTCCGCCGTGGCGACCGCGCGCTCGACGCCGCACGCGACGCGCTCGACGGCGCGCCTGCTCCCGGAGACACCGACCGCGGCGAGTTCGTCCGCACCGAGGACGGGGCCCGCGTCCGGTTCTCGCCCGCCGAGGACGGCGTCGAACTGCTCGCGCCCATCCCCCGACCGAACACCATCCGCGATTTCATGGCCTACGAGGAACACGTCCGCAACACGCTCGGCGAACCGCCCGAGGTCTGGTTCGACATCCCGGTCTGCTACAAGGGGAACCCGGACACCGTGGTCGGACCCGGCGCCGAGGTCGGGTGGCCCGACTACTCGAACCTCTGGGACTACGAACTCGAACTCGCCGCCGTCGTCGGCAAGCGTGGCACCGATCTCGACCCCGACGAGGCCGGCGAGTACATCGCGGGCTACACCATCTTCAACGACTTCTCCGCGCGCGACACGCAGGGCGAGGAGATGGACGCCAACCTGGGCCCCGCGAAGGGGAAGGACTTCGCGAACGCGCTCGGGCCGTACCTCGTCACGGCGGACGCGTTCGACCCGACCGAGGCGACGATGACCGCCGAGGTCGACGGCGAGACGTGGTCGGAGGGGACCCCCGGCGAGATGCACCACTCCTTCGCCAACATCGTTGCACACGTCTCGGACGGCGAACCGCTCCATCCCGGTGACGTGCTCGGCTCCGGGACCGTCGGGGAGGGCTGCGGGCTCGAACTGGGACAGTTCCTGGAGGACGGCGCGACCGTGGCGCTCGAAGTGGAGGGTATCGGTCGGCTGGAGAACACGGTCGTCAGCGGCGACGGCGGCGGGTAATCGGGGGCGGCCCGGTCAGTTCTCGGAGAGCTTGCGGAACGCGACCTCGAAGTCGTCGTCGGTCAGCTCCATGGCGGTCCGGTCGAGTTCGGCCTGGAGTTCCTCGATCTCGGCCTCCAGCTCCTGGTACTCCTGGCTGTTCGAGAGCTCCTCCTCGCTCTTCTGGGTCACCAGCGCGGCCCGCTTCGAGACCAGCGCGTAGAGGTCGCGGAGCTGGTTGTCGTACTCCACCCGCGATAACAGGTTCCGGACCGCCTCCAGCAGCTCGTCGCGCAGGATGGGCTTGACGAGGTAGTCGTCGAACCCCATCTCGATGATGTCGAAGTCCGGCTCGACGGCGGTCACCATCGCGACCTGGCAGTCGTGCCCGGTCTCCCGGATGTGTTCGAGCACCTCGTCGCCCGACATCTCCGGCATCAGCCGGTCGATGAGTGCTACGTCCACATCCTCGTCGAACGCCTCGATGGCCTCCTTCCCACCGTAGGCCACCCGGGTCTCGTACCCCTCGTCGAGCCACGCGGCGTAGAGGTCCGTCAGGTCCGGTTCGTCGTCGACTACCAGAACCGTCCGTTCGCCGTCGCTCGCGGTCATCGCTCACCCCCACGCGTCGCTCGACCTCGGGCGCCGGCCACCGGGTCCCGTCGATGCCGGGCGTTGTCGGTCATCACCACACCTACCGTATAGACTCGGGAATCTTATAATTGTGGTCGGAGGGCAGGAACGAGGTAGTACGGGGGCTAGTCCGGTATCTCCTCGCCCAGTTCGTAGGACTCTGCCCAGTTGATACGTGAATGGTCGATGTCTGCCGAGAACCGGAGTTCCATCTTCTGTTCGGTCGCTTCGTCGATATCGATCCAGTAGAGCGTTCCTTCCGCCGGGTATCTGACGATGAACGCGTCGATTTCATCCTCGTACGTCTCCTCGTGGTAGCTCCCGTCACGCGTCGTCTGTGAGTGCGTGTTGAATCGGATCGTCTCCGGTTTGTTCGACCATGCGGTCTTGCACTGGATGCGATACAGGTCTCCACCGCCGTCGAGCACGAGGTCGTACTTGCGTGTCCCCGAACGGGACCGAGACGCTGTAGCCTCGCGCTATGAGCTCCTGCAGCACGCATGCCTCGGTCTCGTCACCTCTGTCCTTGCTGTTCGTCACGGTAGTCCGGACTGCACCGTCATGGATGAAAAGGACTGACCGGAGCAATCGCTCCGGGTTAGGGCCGTGAAGAGGAAAGCGCCCGGAGCGGGATTTGAACCCGCGTCACAACCGTGACAGGGTTGTATGATGGGCCACTACACCATCCGGGCACGCAATTCCTCGTAGCCCGGTTTTCACCTTAAGGCTTTCCAAGACAGGACCGAGTCGGCCCGTGATACCGCGGCACACCGGTGGGATGTGCACATGACACGCGCCCGTCGTATCTCACTCCGGGGGTCGGCGCCGTGGTTCGGCGCGTGCCGAGGTGTGGGGTGTGTTCGCAACGTCGTCATGTTTTTAGTAGTCACGCACGTTACTGGGAGCATACGCCACCCCTCGCAGGGGGCACCCGGCCGGTGGCCCGTTCGGGCCGGGCCGGTGACGCGTAGCGGTAGCCGTCGCGTTCAGCAACGCTTATTGCCGCCCCGCTAGTAACCGGCTGTAGTATCTCGTGACCGTGTTCTCAACCGCCCACCCATGGTAGACGTAACCGACCACGAACTCGTTCCAGAGCACGAGCTCATCGAGGAGGAGGTCCTCGAGGGAGTGCTCGAAGAGTACGACATCGACCGCACCGACCTGCCGAAGATCAAGCGTCGCGACCCCGCGACCCCGGACGGCGCCCAGCCGGGTGACGTGGTGAAGGTGACGCGCGACTCCCGGACCACTGACCAGGCCATCGTCTATCGACTGGTGGTAGAATGAGTATGGACAGAGAGACCCGTCGGACGATATCGCGACAGTACTTCTCCCGTGAACGCCTGGCCGAGCACCACTTCCGCTCGTTCAACGCGTTCCTCGGCAGCGGGATGCAGGAGGTAGTCGACGAGAAGGAGAGCATCGAGACCGACATCGGCGACAAGGAGGGGCAAGAGCCCGTCCGCGTCGACCTGGGGAACGTCCGCATCACGACGCCGCGCGTGCGTGAGGCCGACGGCTCCGAGGAGCTACTCTACCCGCAGGAGGCCCGCCTGCGGAACATCACCTACTCCGCGCCGGTCTTCATGGAGATGACCATCGTGCGCGGGGGCGAGGAGGAAGAGGAGCACATCGTCGACCAGTCCGAGACGAAGGTTGGCCGGATGCCGATCATGATCGGCTCGGACAAGTGCAACATCGCGGACTTCAGCCACGAGGAGCTCATCGAGATCGGCGAGGACCCCGCCGACCCCGGTGGCTACTTCATCGTCAACGGCTCCGAGCGCGTGCTGATGACGAGCGAGGACCTCGCGCCGAACAAGATCCTCGCAGAGTACGACTCGAAGTACGGCGACGAGATCCAGGTCGCGAAGACGTTCAGCCAGCGCCGGGGCTACCGCGCGCTGGTGCTCTGCGAGCGGAACCGCGAGGGGCTGCTGGAGGTCTCGTTCCCGTCCGTCTCGGGGAGCATCAACTTCGTCACGCTCGTGCGCGCGCTCGGTCTCGAGTCCGACGAGGAGATCGTCCACCGGGTCAGCGACGACCCCGAAGTGGTCAAGTTCATGCTGGAGAACCTGGAGGCCGCCGAGGTCGAGACGACCGAGGAGGCCATCGAGAAGCTGGGCAAGCGCGTCGCCAGCGGCCAGGGGAAGAACTACCAGCTCAAGCGGGCCAACTACGTCATCGACCGCTACCTCCTGCCGCACCTCCACGAGGAGGGCGTCGACGAGGAGGAGGTCCGCATCAACAAGTCCTACTACCTCTGCCGGATGGCGGAGGCGTGTTTCGAACTCGCGCTCGGGCGGCGCGACTCGGACGACAAGGACCACTACGCGAACAAGCGCCTCAAGGTCTCGGGCGACCTGATGAAGGACCTGTTCCGGACGGCACTCAACAAGCTGGCACGCGACGTGAAGTACCAGCTCGAGCGCGCCAACATGCGCAACCGGAACCTCTCGGTCTCGACGGTCGTCCGCTCTGACGTGTTGACCGAGCGGCTCGAACACCCCATCGCGACGGGGAACTGGGTCGGTGGCCGCTCCGGCGTGAGCCAGCTCGTCGACCGGACCGACTACATGGGTGTCCTGAGCCACCTGCGCCGGCTCCGGTCGCCGCTGAGCCGTTCACAACCTCACTTCGAGGCGCGTGACCTGCACGCCACCCAGTGGGGGCGCATCTGCCCCTCCGAGACGCCGGAGGGTCCCAACTGTGGGCTGGTGAAGAACTTCGCCCAGGCGATGGAGCTGAGCCAGAACGTCGAGGACGAGATCGAGCTCAAGCGCGAGCTCGCGACGATGGGCGTCGAGGGCATCCCCGGCGTGGAGACGCCGGGCACCCAGCCCGCGGACGACTGACGAGGCGATGCAGCACACGAGCACGGTGGCGGTAGCGCACCCGAACACACCAATGCGGCACACAAACACGACATGAGTCAGGGACGAGAAGCCAAGGTCTACGTGAACGGCAGTCTGGTCGGAACGCACCCCGAACCCCGGGAACTCGCGGACAACATCCGCGAGGCCCGTCGGCGCGGCGAGATAAGCGACATGGTCAACGTCTCCGTCAAGGGACGCACCAACGAGGTCATCGTCAACGCGGACGCCGGCCGGGCCCGGCGCCCGCTGCTGGTCATCGAGGACGGCGAGCCCCTCGCCACCGAGGAGGAGGTCGAGGCGCTGAAGGAGGGCGAACTCGAGTTCGAGGACCTCGTCGAGCGCGGCTACGTCGAGTTCATCGACGCCGAGGAGGAGGAGGACATCTACGTCGCCGTCGACGAGACGGACCTCACCGAACAGCACACCCACCTCGAGATCGACCCGCAGCTCATCTTCGGCATCGGTGCCGGGATGATTCCCTATCCCGAACACAACGCCTCGCCCCGGATCACGATGGGGTCGGGGATGATCAAGCAGTCGCTCGGGCTCCCGAGTGCGAACTACCGCATCCGGCCGGACACGCGCCAGCACCTGCTGCACTACCCGCAGCTCTCGCTGGTCAAGACCCAGACGACCGAGCAGATCGGCTACGACGAGCGCCCGGCGGCACAGAACTTCGTCGTCGCGGTCATGTCCTACGAGGGGTTCAACATCGAGGACGCGCTGGTCCTGAACAAGGGCAGCGTCGACCGGGCCCTGGCGCGCTCGCACTTCTTCCGGACCTACGAGGGCGAGGAGCGACGCTACCCCGGCGGCCAGGAGGACCGCTTCGAGATTCCGGACGACGAGGTGCGGGGCGCCCGCGGCGAGGACGCGTACACGCATCTGGACGAGGACGGCCTCGTCAACCCCGAGACCGACGTCGGCGAGAACGACGTGCTGCTCGGGAAGACGAGTCCGCCGCGCTTCCTGGAGGAGCCCGACGACATGGGCGGCCTCTCGCCGCAGAAGCGCCGCGAGACCAGTGTCACGATGCGCTCTGGTGAGAGCGGTGTCGTCGACACGGTCACGCTGATGGAGGGCGAGGACGGCTCGAAGCTCTCGAAGGTCTCCGTGCGTGACGAGCGCATCCCGGAGATGGGCGACAAGTTCGCCTCCCGCCACGGCCAGAAGGGTGTCGTCGGCCACATCGCCCCCCAGGAGGACATGCCGTTCACCCAGGAGGGCGTCGTGCCGGACCTCATCATCAACCCGCACGCGCTGCCGTCGCGGATGACGGTCGGCCACGTGCTGGAGATGCTGGGCGGCAAGGTCGGCTCGCTGGAGGGTCGGCGTGTCGACGGCACTGCCTTCACGGGCGAGGACGAGGACGAGCTCCGCGAGGCGCTCGTCGACCGCGGCTTCAAGGACTCCGGGAAGGAGGTCATGTACTCCGGGGTCACGGGCGAGCGTATCGAGGCCGAGATCTTCGTCGGGACCATCTTCTACCAGAAACTCTACCACATGGTCTCGAACAAGATCCACGCTCGCTCGCGCGGCCCGGTGCAGGTCCTGACGCGCCAGCCCACCGAGGGTCGTGCCCGCGAGGGTGGCCTGCGTGTCGGGGAGATGGAGCGCGACGTGCTCATCGGGCACGGCGCGGCCCTTGCGCTCAAAGAACGGCTGCTGGACGAGTCCGACCGCGAGGAGATCTACGTCTGTGCCCAGTGTGGCATGACGGCGGTCGAGAACGTCGAGCAGCACCGTGTCTACTGCCCCAACTGCGGCGAGGAGACGGACGTCCACGAGGTGGAGATGAGCTACGCGTTCAAGCTCCTCCTCGACGAGATGAAGGCGCTCGGCATCGCCCCGCGCGTCGAACTGGCGGACGCGGTCTAACCACGCTCTACCCCACCCACAATGTCAACAGGCCAATCCCCCAAGGAGATCGGGTCGCTCAGCTTCGGGCTGATGGACCCCGAGGAGTACCGCGAGATGTCGGCCACGAAGGTCATCACGGCCGACACGTACGACGACGACGGCTTCCCCATCGACATGGGGCTGATGGACCCGCGGCTGGGCGTCATCGACCCCGGACTGGAGTGCAAGACCTGCGGCAAGCACAGCGGCTCGTGTAACGGCCACTTCGGCCACATCGAGCTGGCCGCACCGGTCATCCACGTCGGGTTCTCGAAGCTCATCCGGCGGCTGCTCCGGGGCACGTGTCGGGACTGCTCCCGGCTCTGTCTGACCGAGGACGAGGCCCAGGAGTTCCGCTCGCAGCTCACCCGGACCCGCCAGCTCGGCGAGGACTTGAACGACGTGACGAAGGCCGCCATCCGGCAGGCCCGCAAGAAGGACCGCTGCCCGCACTGTGGCGAGGTTCAGTACGACATCCAGCACGAGAAGCCGACCACCTACTACGAGGTCCAGGACGTGCTCCACTCGGAGTACTCCGAGATGGTCGCGGCGGCGATGGAGGGCCGCCCCGTCACCCAGCTGGACGAGGACGAGGACACGGAGCGCGAGCCGCTGCCGCCCCAGGAGCTCTCCGAGGAGACCGGCATCGAGGTCTCGCGCATCAACGAGATTCTCTCGGCCGAGTTCCGGCCGAAGGAGGACATGCGCAAGAAGCTGGAGAAGGCACTGGACATCGACCTCACCGAGGAGGACATGAACAAGCTGATGCCCAGCGACATCCGGGACTGGTTCGAGGACATCCCGGACGAGGACATCGAGACGCTGGGCATCGACCCCAGCAAGTCCCGGCCGGAGTGGATCATCCTGACGGTCCTGCCGGTCCCGCCGGTGACGGCGCGCCCGTCCATCACGCTGGATAACGGCCAGCGCTCCGAGGACGACCTCACGCACAAGCTGGTCGACATCATCCGCATCAACCAGCGGTTCATGGAAAATCGTGAGGCGGGTGCGCCCCAGCTCATCATCGAGGACCTCTGGGAGCTGCTCCAGTACCACGTCACGACGTTCATGGACAACGAGATCTCGGGCACGCCGCCGGCGCGACACCGCTCGGGCCGGCCGCTGAAGACCCTCTCCCAGCGCCTGAAGGGCAAGGAGGGTCGTTTCCGTGGCTCGCTGTCCGGAAAGCGTGTCAACTTCTCCGCCCGGACCGTCATCTCGCCGGACCCGACGCTCTCGCTGAACGAGGTCGGCGTCCCCGAGCGCGTCGCCAGCGAGATGACCCAGACGATGAACGTCAACGAGCGGAACCTGGCCGACGCCCGCCGGTACGTCTCCAACGGCCCCGAGGGACACCCCGGCGCCAACTACGTCAGGCGACCGGACGGCCGACGGCTCAAGGT
Organism: Haloglomus halophilum; assembly: GCF_024298885.1. Lineage (GTDB taxonomy): Archaea > Halobacteriota > Halobacteria > Halobacteriales > Haloarculaceae > Haloglomus > Haloglomus halophilum. The sequence goes on along the minus strand of NZ_CP101166.1, from coordinate 2,359,547 downwards.
GACCGAGAAGAACTGTGAGGAGCTCGCCGAGAAGGTCGAGCCCGGCTGGGAGGTCGCACGGCACCTCATCGACGGCGACATCGTCATCTTCAATCGACAGCCGTCGCTCCACCGGATGTCCATCATGGCCCACGAGGTGGTCGTGATGCCGTACAAGACGTTCCGCCTGAACACGGTCGTCTGTCCGCCGTACAACGCCGACTTCGACGGCGACGAGATGAACATGCACGCGCTCCAGAACGAGGAGGCGCGTGCGGAGGCCCGCGTCCTGATGCGGGTCCAAGAGCAGATCCTCTCGCCGCGCTTCGGCGAGAACATCATCGGCGCCATCCAGGACCACATCTCCGGGACCTACCTCCTCACGCACGAGAACCCGCACTTCAACGAGACGCAGGCGCTCGACCTGCTCCGGGCGACGGCCATCGACGAGCTGCCCGAGCCCGACGGCGAGGACGAGGAGACGGGCGAGCCGTACTGGACCGGCCGGACGGTGTTCTCCGAGCTCCTGCCCGACGACCTCGACCTGGAGTTCACCTCCAGCGCGGGCGACACCGTCATCATCGAGGACGGCCAGCTCACCGAGGGGACCATCGACGAGGACGCCGTCGGCGCGTTCGGTGGCGAGATCGTCGACACCATCTGCAAGCTCCACTCGAACACGCGGGCCCGCCAGTTCGTCAACGAGGTCGCGACGCTCGCGATGCGTTCGATCATGCACTTCGGGTTCTCGCTGGCCATCGACGACGAGTCCATCGAGCCCGAGGCCGAGGCCCAGATCGACGAGGCCATCGACAACGCCGAGGAGCGGGTGCAGGAGCTCATCTCGACGTACGACGCCGGCGAGCTCGAATCGCTCCCCGGTCGGACCGTCGACGAGACGCTGGAGATGAAGATCATGCAGACGCTGGGCAAGGCGCGTGACTCCGCCGGCGACATCGCGGAGGACTACTTCGACGACGACAACCCGGCCGTCGTCATGGCGCGGTCCGGCGCGCGTGGGTCGATGCTGAACCTGACCCAGATGGCCGGCTGCGTCGGCCAGCAGGCAGTGCGGGGCGAGCGCATCAACCGTGGCTACGAGGGCCGCACCCTCTCGCACTACCTGCCCGACGACCTCTCCGCGGACGCCCACGGCTTCGTGGAGAACTCCTACCGGAACGGCCTGACCCCGCGGGAGTTCTTCTTCCACGCGATGGGTGGCCGCGAGGGCCTGGTCGACACGGCGGTCCGGACCTCGAAGTCCGGCTACCTCCAGCGCCGGCTCATCAACGCGCTGTCCGAACTGGAGACCCAGTACGACGGCACCGTCCGGGACACCTCGGACACCATCGTCCAGTTCGAGTTCGGCGAGGACGGCACCTCTCCGGTGCAGGTCTCCTCGGATGACGACAACGACATCGACGTCGAGGCCATCACCGAGCGCGTGATGGACGAGGAGTTCGCCGACGAGACCGAGAAGGAGCAGTTCCTCTCGCGCGAGGCCGTCGAGACGAACATCTCGGAGCACCAGGACTCCTGGAAGACCGGCCGCACCGCCGGCACGAGCACGGAGGTGGAGTCGGATGACTGACTTCGACGTCTCCGACGACGCCGAAGCGCTCGTCGAGGACACCGACCTCCCACGACGGCTCAAGAACGAGGTGTACGAGGCCATCGAGGGACGCGACGTGCCGACCGAGAAGGTCGACGAGATCGCCCAGGCGGTCGAGTCGCGCTACCTCGAGACGCGCGTCGACCCGCTGGACCCCGTCGGCACCGTCTCCGCGCAGTCCATCGGGGAGCCGGGAACGCAGATGTCTGTTCCGGCCGACGAGGAGGTAATCGTTCGCCGGGATGGAGAAACCGACGTGGTCGAGATCGGCCCGTTCGTGGACTCGCTGGTCGAGTCCCGTGAGTCACGGTCCATCGACGACCACGAGGTCGCACTGGCCCCCGAGGGCATCGAGGTACCGAGCCTCGGGAGCGACGAGCAGGTCCGCTGGAAGGCTGTCGAGGAGGTTAGCCGGCACGAGACGCCCGACGAGCTGCTTCGGTTCGAGTTGGAGTCCGGCCGCTCGATTCGAGCAACCAAGGCGCACTCGTTCGTCACCCGGCGAGAGAACGGGGTCGTTCCCGTCGCAGGCGAGAAACTCGACGAGGGAGACTGGCTTCCCGTCGTGGCGGCCCTCGATACCGACGAGGGAACCGAGACGGTCGACCTGCGCGAGTATCTCCCGTCCGAGGACTACTGGTTCACCTCGACGCTGACCGATGGCGGCGTGGAAGCACTCCCCGGCGGGCAGGACCAGATTCGGAACAAGCGTGCAGCGCTAGACGCTGGCGAACTGGACGAGCGGACCGCGTATCCGGTCGGTAGTTCCGTCGGGCTTCCCGAATCGTTCCCGCTTGACGCCGAGACCGGGTTCTTCGTCGGTGCGTGGCTCGCAGAGGGCTCACTGACGGAGTACTACGTCTCCGTCTCCAACGTCGATTCCGAGTTCCAGAATCGCATCCGCTCGTTCGCCGAACGGTTCGACCTCTCGGTGAACGAGTACGAGAATGAGAGCGGATTCGCGACTGGCTACGATATCCGGGTCAACGGGACCATCCTCGCGGACTTCCTCCGTGCGGCCTGCACCGAAGACGGCGAGAAGGCCGTCCCCGGCTTCGCGTACGGCGCGGCCGACGAGTTCGTTCGAGCGCTCCTGCGCGGCTACTTCAGCGGCGACGGGAACGTTGGCTCGAACTCCGTCCGTTCGAGCTCCACCAGCGACCGGCTCACTGCCGGCATCGCGCTGCTCCTGAGCAGGGCTGGTATCTACTCGACGCTCGGCCGGCAGGACGACTCCCGAACGCTCCGGGTGCCGAAGAAGCACGTGCCGCGGTTCGCCGACCGTATCGGAATGGTCGGCGAGCGTGGTGAGGAACTCGACGAACTCGCCACGGACTGTGACACTGACGGCCCCGACGCGACGGACCAGATTCCGAACTTCGGTGATGCGCTGGAGGAGGTCGCATCTGATACCGGCATCCCCCAGCGTCAGATCAACAGTGCGACGAAGCGCCAGCGTGTCGGCCGGACCCGACTCCGTTCGCTCGTCGACGAGGCACGAGAGGCCGGTGTCGACTCCGATGCGCTCGCGACGCTCGAACGCGCGGTCGAGGGCGACGTGGTCTGGGATTGCATCGACTCTGTCGAGACGGTCACCAGCGACCACGAGTACGTCTACGACCTCTCTGTCGCGGGGCTGGAGACGTTCACGACTGCAGAGGGTGTCGTCACGCACAACACGATGAACACGTTCCACTACGCGGGCGTCGCGGAGATCGACGTCACGCAGGGCCTCCCCCGGCTCATCGAGCTGGTGGACGCCCGGAAGACCCCGGACACGCCGATGATGACGGTCCACCTCGAGGACGAGTACGCGGTCGACCGCGAGCGCGCCCACGAGGTCGTCTGGAGCATCGAGGCCACCCGCATCCTCGCACTGGGTGACGTGTCGACGAACGTCGCGGACATGATCGTCCGCATCGACCTGAACGAGGACACGCTCCACGAGCGCTGGCCCACGGTCGACGACACCGCCGAGATCGTCGAGGAGATCGCCAGCACCATCGAGTCGAAGCTGGGTGTCGAGACCAGCACGATGGTCGGCACGGACGGCTCGGCCATCGAGTTCGGCCCGGAGGACCCCTCCTACCGGGACCTCCTGCAGCAGGTCGAGGAGCTGCGCGACATCGTGTTCAAGGGCATCGACGAGGTGTCCCGCGTCGTCATCCGGAAGGAGGAGATCGACGACGAGGAGATCGCCGAGGAACTCGACGCCGAGGAGGAGTTCGTCCTCTACACGGAGGGGAGCGCCTTCGGCGACGCCCTCAAGATCGAGGGCGTCGACGCCTCCCGGACCACGTGTAACAACATCCACGAGATCCGTTCGGAGCTCGGCATCGAGGCGGCTCGCGAGGCCATCATCGAGGAGACGATGAACACCCTCGAGGAGCAGGGCCTCGACGACGTGAACATCCGCCACCTGATGCTGGTCGCGGACATCATGACGAACCGCGGCACCATCGAGTCCATCGGCCGGCACGGCATCTCCGGCAACAAGCAGTCCGTGCTCGCCCGCGCCGCGTTCGAGGTCACGGTCAACCACCTGCTCGACGCAGCCATCCACGGCGAGGTCGACGACCTCAACGGCGTCACGGAGAACGTCATCGTCGGCAAGCCCATCAAGCTGGGTACCGGCGACGTGAACCTGCGGATGGGCGCGAAGCAGACCGGCGAGAGCGGCGGCCCCGCCGACGACTGACGGCGCGGTCGCTATCGCTGATTTCTCTGGAGTATTCGATTCTCGCCAGCTATGGCACATTTTGACACAGAGTTCGAAAAATATGGCGCCAGGTGCGTCAGTTCGAACTTTCTTCGGCGGCCTCGGTCGGTTCGCCGTCCTCGGCCTCGTCTTCGTCCCCGTCCTCCTCCAGCGGGTCGAGCAGCGAGTCGTCGTCACGGAAGTCCACCTCGAACACGCGGCCGGCGTTGGCGATGGCCACGACGCCGAGGCCGGTCGCGGTGAGGAGGGCGTTGCTGTAGACGTACGCGACGAGCGCGCCCGCGGCAGCCGACAGCGTGATGAGGCTGTGGAGGCCGGTCGAGGGGCGGAAGTCGGGGCGGGTGAGGTCGGCGACGACGGCGCCCAGCGAGGCGACCGACGCGATGGTACCCAGGAGGAGGGCCGTCGGGAGGCCGCCGCCGAGGGCGTAGAGTCCGGTGACGACTGCCGCCGAGAGCCCGAAGATGAGCATGAAGTCGCCCTCGGCCGAGAGCCCCCCGTCGCTCTCGGCATCTCCGTCCGCCTCGACGTCCCCGTCGCTCATACCTGCGGGTCGGAATGGGGGCGTATGTGCCTTGCGACACCGCGTGCCGCGGGTGGCGATGGCGGTGTCCGGAAGCGAAGCCTTTTGCGCCGCAGTCCACTATCCACGGACGACAATGAGCGGCCGTGACATGTATCGCCAGCAGATCCTCGACCACTACAAGAACCCGCGCAACTACGGGGAGCTCGAGGATGCGGATTTCGAACACGTCGGGGAGAACCCGATGTGCGGCGATACGATCAAGATGTACGTGAAGCTCGACGACGACGGGGAGACGGTCGAGCGGGTCTCCTTCGTCGGGGACGGCTGTGCCATCTCGCAGGCCTCGGCCAGCATGCTCTCGCAGGACCTCCACGGGAAGACGCTCGACGAGATCCGCGAGATGGACCGCGACGACATCTTCGAACTGCTGGGTATCGACGTGAACCCGATGCGGGTCAAGTGCGCGGTGCTCGCGGAGAAGGTGGCCCAGGACGGCGCGGCCATCCACCTCGGCGAGAAGGATCTCGACCAGACGACCACCGAGGAGTGAGCGCCGCGGGCGGCGTCTGCCTCAGCCGTCGCGCCGTGGGCGCGGATAGCTTTTTGCCGCAGCACGCCGTATGGTACCGTGCATCATGTCCAGCGAACAGGCAGACACCGAGCGGCAGGTACCGTTCGGCGAGACCGTGTACGACGAGGACGGGAACGAACTCGGTCGGGTACGCGGCCTGGACGAGCACGGCTTCTACGTCGCCACCTCGGAGGGAGTGACGGCGATGTCCGTCGACCACGAGGCCGACGCACGCTCGGGCCACAAGGAACTGCACTGGCGGTGCTGGGAGTGCGGCGAGATCGGCAACCTCGACGAGATGCCCGAGCAGTGTCCCTCGTGTGGCGCGGCCGAGGAGGAGCTCTACTACTGGGCGCAGGACTGACGCGGGCATCGTGTGCGGCCGTCGCCACCACCTCCGTTTATCCGACTGGCCTCCAGCCACGTCGCTGACGACACGTCTTTACTCGCTCGCCCGGACCCACGGGTATGGAGTTCCTCGTCGTCGGTGCGGGCTCGCTCGGTAGCCTCCTCGGAGGGCTGCTGGCCCGTGACCACGACGTGACGCTCGTGGGCCGTGCGCCCCACGTCGATGCCATCCGCGCGTCCGGGCTCGCCGTCGAGGGGGCCATCGAGACCCACGTCCACCCGGCGGCTGCGACGGCGGTCCCGGACGGCCGGTTCGACTGCGCGCTCGTGACGACGAAGGCGTTCGACACGGGAGCCGCGGCCCGCGACCTCGCCGACGCGAACCTCGACCTCGGGGCGGCACTGTCGCTCTCGAACGGACTGGGCAACGAGGCGGTGCTGGCCGACGCGCTGGCCGACGACTGTGAGGTGCTCGCGGGCACCTGCACCTACGGCGCGATGTCGCCCGGACCAGGGGTCGTCCGCTGCACCGGCGTCGGCGAGGTGGTACTCGGCCCCCACGAGGGAGGCGCCTCGGCGACGGCCGACCGTGTGGAGGCCGCCTTCGCCGACGCCGGCATCGAGACGACCGTGGCGGCCGACATGCCCCGGCGGCTGTGGGAGAAACTGGCCGTCAACGCCGGCATCAACGCCCCGACCGCGCTCGCCCGGGTCGAGAACGGGGCCCTGCTGGACGGCCCGGGCAACGACGTGGCCCGGCGTGCGGCGCGCGAGGTGGCTCGCGTCGCCCGGGCCGAGGGGGTCGACCTCGGGGACGGGGCGGCGACGGCGGCCGTCGAACGGGTCGCGGCCGCGACCGCTGCGAACACCTCCTCGATGCAACAGGACGTGCTCGCCGGGCGGCGGACGGAGGTCGATGCCATCCTCGGGATGGCGCTCGACCGCGCCGACGCACACGGTGTGGCGGCCCCGACGCTCCGGACGCTGGCCGACCTGCTGTGCGCCTGGGAGCGGGACCGGGACCTGCGCTGAAGCGGGTCGGTGGCGCCGGCCGTCGGCGTGCTAGTCGCGGCGCTGTCCGTCACGGAGCCCGTCGGTGAACCCCTTGACCGTGCGGCGGAACAGGAGGAAGAGGGCGAACACGATGAACAGCAGCACGGCGACGATGGCGACCAGTACCGGGTCCACCTGTACCATACGCGCCGGTGGTATCGGCGCGCGCAAAGGCGTTTCGACACCTGCGGCCAGTCTCCCGGTCCGGAGCCCTGTGCGCCGTCACAGTGGACCGTGCGCACACAAGATTCATGCGCGACCACCCGGTTTGAACGGGTGATGAGCCTCCTGCCCTCCAGCCCGGAGGTGTCCGTCGAGGAGAACCCGCGGGTGGTCGGCCTCGACAGCGACGAGGCGGACGCGCTGATGCGTGCGCTCTCCTCCGACACCGCGCGCGAGATGTTGTCGTCGCTCCACGAGGAGCCTCTGCCGCCGTCGAAGCTCGCCGACGAGGTCGACACGACGCTCCAGAACGCCCAGTACCACCTCGAGCGGCTCTCCGACGCCGGCGCCATCGAGGTCGTCGGCACCGCCTACTCCGAGAAGGGCCGCGAGATGGACGTCTACGCACCGGCGGACAAGCCGCTGGTCATCTTCGCCGGTCGCGAGGACCAGGCCTCGGGAATCCGTGCGGCGCTCCGGCGACTTGTGGGGGGCCTCTTCGCGCTCCTGTTCGGTGCGGTCGCGGTACAGGAGGTGTTCGGCCGCGGCGTCGGCCGCCTCGCGCCATCGCTGTTCGGCACCGGCTCGAGCGGTTCGGACGGTGGTGGCGCGGGCGGCAGTGACCTGTCGGGCAACGTGACCGGGGCGGGAACGCCCACGCAGACGCCCCAGCAGACACCCACCCGAACACCCCCACCGGAGACGACCAGCGGCGGTGGCGACGTGGGCATCTTCAACACGGGAGACGAGAGCGCTACCGCCACCGAGACGGCGGCTGCCGCCGGCGGCGGCGGCGGAGGCGATGGTGGCAGCGCCACCGCGACCGCGGACCCGTCGGCGACGGCCACGCCGGCCGGGACACCGAAAGCGACCGCCGAGCCGACGATGGCGACCGAGGCCCCCGAAGCGACCTCGACCGCCACGCAGGCGGCGGCCGACGGTGCCGCGACGGGGGCGACCCCGACGCCTACCCCGGTCAACGAGACGGTGACGGAGACGGTCCGGATGACGACCGAGGCGGCGGCTGGGGCCGGCGACCCGACCATGGGGCTCCCCCCGGGCGTGGCGTTCTTCCTGGGCGGTGCCATCGTGCTGGGCGTCGCGGTCGCGCTTACCTACCGCTGAACCGCCGCGAGCGCCCCTCTCGTTGGTAAAACGTCTCTTTGAGCTTCCGGCGACTATTTTCTATATCCCTCCGTATCGGAATCTGCGCCGAACGCTTCGGCCCTCCCCCCCGGTCCCCCACTCGGCCCTCTCCCCTACCGTCCCCCGGTTCGGTGCATCGCCCGGTCGCGGCGCCGTCACTCGGTCCCCGCCGGCCCCGCGCTCGGGTCGATTCTGAACTCTTCCAGCAGCGTCCCGTCCGGCTGGACGAACCGGCCGGCCAGTCCGTCGCCGTCGGTTTCGAGCTCGGCGTGGGCGGGCCGGTACCGCCGTGGGTCCGCGTGGCTCCCCGGGTTGAGCAGCGTCACGTCACCGAGCGCCCGCAGCGTCGGCCGATGGGAGTGGCCCACGACGACGCAGTCAGCGCCGGCCTCGCGGGCCGCCAGCGAGAGCGCCTGCTCGCTGTGCTCGTGGCCGTGGACGACGACGAACCGGACGCCACCGTACTCGAGGACGCGTCGCGCTGGCAGGCGGTCGGTCACGCCGGCCGTGTCGCGGTTGCCGGACACCGCGTGGAGGGTTCCGGCAGCGTCGTGGAAGGCATCGAGGACCCGCTCGGTGGTGAAGTCCCCGGCGTGGACGACGGCCTCGGCGTCGGCGACCGCGGTCGCGGTCCGGCCGTCGAGGCGTGGGTCGTCGGTGCCGTGCGTGTCGGAGACGACGGTGAGCATGGTCGGGCGTTCGACGGGGGATGACTAAAGCCCCGGTCGGACGGCAAGGTCTTTTGCACCGTCGCGTGAGGCCTCGCACAACCGATGGCCAGCAGCAAATCCGTCGTCCTCGCCGCGCTCGTCGCCAACGGACTCATCGCGATCATGAAGTTCGTCGGCTTCCTGCTGACCGGGAGCGCCGCGATGCTCTCGGAGACCTACCACTCCATCTCCGATACGGGCAACCAGGTGTTCCTCCTCATCGGCATCCGCTACAGCGGGAAGGACGCCTCCCGGGAACACCCGTTCGGCTACGGGAAGGCACAGTTCTTCTACTCCTTCCTCGTCAGCGTGTTCCTGTTCGGCATCGCCGGCTGGGAGTCGCTCAAGCACGGCTACAGCGCTATCGTCAACCCACACCCGCCGGGGACGGGGAGCGCGACACTCCCGGTGCTGAACATCACCTTCCCCGCCGTCTTCGTCAACTACAGCGTCCTCATCGGTGCCATCGTCTTCGAGGCGTGGGCGTTCAAGAAGGCGTACGCCAACATGAGCCGACAGATCGAGGAGAACGACTGGAGCGGCCTCCGCGAGGCGTTCCGCAAGACCTCGGACGTGACCGTCCTGACCGCGCTCACCGAGGACTTCATCGCGATGGCCGGCGCGGGCATCGCCCTGTTCGGCGTCTTCCTCTCGCGCTACACCGGCAACCCCATCTACGACGCCGTCTCCGCCGCACTCATCGGCATCATGCTGATGGGGTTCGCGGTGGCGCTCGCCTGGGAGAACAAGCGGCTCCTGCTCGGCGAGTCGATGCCGCGTGAGGACGAGGTGGAACTCCGCGAAATCGTCGCCGGCTGGGACGGGGTCGAGCGGGTCGTCGATTTCCGGACCGTCTACTTCGGGCCCGAGAAGGTCGTCGTGATGGCCGACATCGAGTTCGCCGGGACGCTCGGCACCGAGGAGATCGACGACCACATCACCGCCATCGAGGGCGCGCTCAAGGAGTCACAGGGCGGTATCCGGAAGGTGTACATCGAACCCGAAGTGTAGGTTTCCTCCGAGAGAGCCCCCATTCCTCCCAAGATGTCCAGATTTCCGAACAGTAACGAGTGGTAACCACCGAACATCGGTTCTCGATGTCGTAGCGACCCGGTTCAGTCCTCTATCGGCTGGGTCCGCAGGTCGTCGAGCGTGTCCTCCAGTTCACCCAGCCGCGTCTCGAGGTCGTCCCGGCGGTCCAGCAGGTCGCTCAGCTCCTCGGTGTTGACGGTGTCGCCGTGTTCGACGGCGTTCTCCAGGGTCTCCGAGGTCGCGCCGACGAGGAAGGACGCGACCTGCAGGAGTTCGTCGGGCGACTCCCGGGACTCCAGCAGCTCGACGCCGCCGGAGTAGAGCTGGTAGCGGATGAGCGGCACCTGCTCGCGCTCGCGGTACGCGCCCGAGAAGTTCACGCCCGTCACGGGGTTCTCCCGACCCATGTCAACCTCCTCACGGACGATGCGGAACGCGTCGGCGAGCTGGTCGTGTGACTCGCCCAGCCGCTCCAGTCGGTCGGCGGTCTCCTCGTCGAACTGCTCGGCCACGTCCTCGAAGAACTGGTCGTTGCCGTTACAGCAGAGACACAGCGTGAGGAAGGTGTCGTGGTCCGCGTGGGCCATCTCCCGGAGGCGCTCGCGGACGCTCTCGGCCTCCCCCACGAGGAGGTCCGCCTCCAGTTCGTCGAGCACGTCCCGTGCCGCGCGCTCGCGCTCCAGGAACGGCTCCACGAACGTCCGCGGCGGCTCCACCTCGGCTTCGTCGTCGTCCCCCGTCATGCCCCCCACTTGCGACCCCCGCGGCAACGGTCTTGCGGTGGGTCGCGGCGTGGTATCACGGGCCGCTTGCGGGCGCCGGGCGTGGTCACCACGGTGGCGTTCGTGGGACGGTGTCGGGCGCGACGGGTGACTAACCATTCAGTAAAAATCCCCGGCTCTCCCCGGCAGAAAGGTTTCGCCGGAACCACCGGAGGGGAGCGACGTGCAACACACCAACGTGGCACTTGCTATCATGGTCTCCGTGGTTCTGGTCGCGCCGGTCGTGACCGCCGGCGGAACGGGCGCCACGGCGGAGCAACGGCTGCAGACACAGGACGAGCGGCTGGACAACGGCACCGCGCTCACGCGGGGCGGTGGCGGGAAGTTCGTCGCCGGGCGCGAGGACGACGAGGAGATGCAGTACGTGGGGAACTTCACCATCGGGGTGAAGAACCACAATCCGGGAGCGTCGTCGGGGTTCGCCCTCTACGCCTCGGGGTTCCAGGAGGACATCCGGCTCCACTGGAACATCCTCTACCAGCCCGATTTCAGCTGGAGTAGCTGTACCGCGAGCAACGCCGCCGCCTACGGTGTCGACCGCGGGAACGACAACGCCGGGACCGAGACGGACGTCTCGCTCCTGTCGGCGGCCAAGGTGCTGAAGTTCCGTTCGGACGGCATCTACACCGGCTACTACAAGGAGAGCAAGCTGGCCGGCGAGCCTATCGACATCGGTGTCGAGGACCAGGTCATCGCTGGGCTGAACGGCTGTCAGAAGAACCCGTCCGAGCCGGGCTGGTACCGGGCGTACGCCCGCAGCAACGGGTCGACGGCGATGGACACGCAGACGGACTTCGCCGTCGCTGTCATGGACTACGTCTACATCTGCGAGGGCTGTGACAGCCGCCAGCAGGCCATCGAGAAACTCGGCCCGCCGCCACAGACCTGCCCCGCGGCAGGCGTCATGCCGAGCGGGACGACCGGAATAACGGACAAGCCGTGGCGCTGTCGGAGCGAGGACGGCACGTACTACCAGCGCGGGGAGGACCCCTCCAGCGGCGGCGGAGGCGGCGGCTCGACGCCGACCGCGACTCCACCGCCAGGCGGCTCGACGCCGACCGCCACGCCGACCCCGGAGCGGAGCGGCCAGTCGACGCCGACGCCCTCCCCCGCCAGCAGTGACCCGGCGACACCGACCGCCACGCCGACCCCGGAGCGGAGCGGCCAGTCGACGCCGACCGCTACGCCGACATCCTCCCCCGCCAGCAGTGACCCGGCGACACCGACCGCCACGTCCGAACCACAGCAGCAGGACCAGCAACAACAGCGCAACCAGCAACAGCAACAGAACCAGCAACAACAGCGCAACCAGCAGCAACAGGACTCGGGGCCGGTGACGCCCACGGCCGGGTCGGGTCCCGGGTTCGGGCTGCTGGCCGCGGTAGGCGGGCTGCTGGCCGTGGCACTACTGGTCATCCGCCGCGACTGACGGCGCCGTCGCGGCGCCCGCCCGACCATCCGGCCCCGACCACTTCCACTCCGCCGCACGAACCCTTTTGCCCGAGAGCGAACAACCCGCCGGTGTGGCGACGAGTGACGGCCCGGGCTACCTGCGCTTCTTCCCGTACGACCAGCCGTACGACCACCAGCACGACGCGATGGAGACCATCCGCGAGGCCCTGGTCACGGAGCGTGACGTGCTGTTCGAGGGGGCCTGCGGGACGGGCAAGACGCTCGCGGCGCTCGCCCCGGCGCTGGAGTACGGCCGGGCCGCGAACAAGACGGTCGTCATCACGACCAACGTCCACCAGCAGACCCGCCAGTTCATCGAGGAGGCCCGCGCGATCAACACGGGCGAGCCGATCCGGACCGTCGTCTTCCGGGGCAAGGGGTCGATGTGCCACATCGACGTCGACTACAAGGAGTGCCAGGCGCTCCGCGACGCGACCCGCGAGGTGGTCGACCAGGCCGAGGAGGTGGCGGCGCTGGAACAGCAGGCCGCCGAGTTGCGGGAGGCCGCGACCGACGAGGGCGGTGTGTCCGCGGGCGGCGGGGAGGCGACCGAGCCGGCGGCCGGCGGCAGCGATGTCGCCGAGGCCCGCGCGGCCGTGCTGGACGAACTCCAGTCCGCCGAGGACCAGCTCGACGAGGTGCAGGCCGACGCGACGGTGTGTGACCGCTACCACCGGAACCTGACCCAGGACACGAGCGACTTCTACGACTGGCTGTACGCGGACGTGCGCACACCCGACGAGATCTACGACGCCGCGCACGAGGCCGGGCTCTGTGGCTACGAACTGCTGAAGGAGGGGATTGAGGGTGTCGACCTCGTCGTCTGCAACTACCACCACCTGCTCGACCCGAACATCCGCGAGCAGTTCTTCCGGTGGCTGGACCGGGACCCGGAGGACATCGTGGCGGTGTTCGACGAGGCCCACAACATCGAGGACGCGGCGCGCGACCACGCCACCCGGACCTGCAACGAGGTGACCCTCTCGAGCGCGCTCGACGAACTCGACGAGACCGACGACTTCCGGGTCGAGGCCGCCGAGCGCGTCGTCCGCGCGTTCCACGACGCGCTCGTGGATGTCTACGAGGCCGGGATGGGATTCGGCGCCCGCGAGTCACTGGGCGAGGACTGGGAGGACGTGACCATCGACGCCGACACCGGTCGGGACGACCTGACGATGGCATTCCTCGAACGCTACGAGGGCCCGGGCTACAAGCAGGACCTCGAACACGCCCTGAACCTCGGGCAGACCCTCGACCAGTCCTATCAGGAGGCGTACAAGGAGGGGGAGACGACGACGCGCAAGGAGTGTCAGACGCTGGCGGCGGCCGCGTTCATCGACGACTGGATGGACGGCTCCGCGGAACCGGGCACGTACCCCGTCGTCAGCGTCCGCCGGACGGAGGCCGGGGTGCGCGGTCGCGCGGAACTGTACACGTGCATCCCGCGGCAGGTGACCGAGCCGCTGTTCGACGACCTCCACGCCTCGGTTCTGATGAGTGCGACGCTCCGGCCGTTCGATGTCCAGCGCGACGTGCTGGGCCTCGACGACCCGGTGACGATGGCCTACGGGCTCCAGTTCCCCGAGGAACGCCGCCGCACCTTCGCGGTCACCTCGCCGGCGCTGTTCGCCAGCAAGCGCGACGACCCGGGCGTGCAGTCGACCGTGGCGGGGACCATCGAGGACGCCGTGCGCTTCACGCCGGGCAACACGCTCGTCTTCTGTCCCTCGTACGCCGAGGCCGAGCGCTACTACGACCGCGTCGGGACCGATTCCACGCCGTACCTCGACCGGCCCGGCGAGCGCGCCGAGGACCTGCGCGAGCGGTTCACCGCGGACGACGACGGTGTCCTGTTCACCTCGCTGTGGGGCACGCTCGCCGAGGGGGTGAGCTACGACGGTGACGACGCCCGCACCGTCCTCGTCGTGGGGGTGCCGTACCCCCATCTCGACGACCGGATGGAGGCCGTCGAGGAGGCGTTCGCGGGCGCATTCGGCAGCGAGGACCAGGGCTGGCGCTACGCCGTCGAGATTCCGACCGTCCGCAAGACGCGGCAGGCGCTCGGGCGCGTCGTCCGCTCGCCGGAGGACTTCGGGGTGCGGGCCCTGGTCGACGAGCGGTACGCCCGTTCACGAGCCGGCGACCTGGGCCAGTACTCCGTCCACGACACGTTCCCCGAGGAGGAGCGCGAGGAACTCGTGGACGTGGCGCCGGAGAAGCTGAAGTTCGCGATGCTGAACTTCTACCAGGAGCTGGACGCGTACGACGAGGCCCCGCCGCGGCCGTGACCGAACTCCGGGAGAATCGGCCGTGGATGTCGGTCTCGAAGCCAACCCACCCCTTCGGAACCCTTTTAGACGAACCCGGGCCACGTAGTGGTAATGAGTGACCTCACGGAGGAGTATCAACTGGAGTACTTCCGGGAGGAGGGGTTCGTCCGGCGGGAGTGTCCGGAGTGTGGCGACCACTTCTGGACACGCGACGAGGACCGCGAGCTGTGCGGTGAACCCCCCTGCGAGGAGTACGGTTTCATCGACGATCCCGGGTTCGAGGAGGAGCTCTCCCTCTCGGAGATGCGCGAGGCGTTCCTCTCGTACTTCGAGGGCCACGACCACGAGCGCATCGAGCCGTACCCGGTCGCGGCGAACCGCTGGCGCGACGACGTGTTGCTGACACAGGCCTCCATCTACGACTTCCAGCCGCTCGTCACGAGCGGGAAGACGCCGCCGCCGGCCAACCCGCTGTGTATCTCTCAGCCCTGCATCCGGATGCAGGACATCGACAACGTGGGCAAGACGGGGCGCCACACGATGGCGTTCGAGATGATGGCCCACCACGCGTTCAACGCCCGCGAGGACATCGAGGACCCCGACCAGTACGCCTACGAGGGCGAGGTCTACTGGAAGGACCGCACCGTCGAGCTCTGCGAGGGGCTGTTCGAGGAGCTCGGCGCCGATATCGAGGAGATCACCTACATCGAGGACCCGTGGGTCGGCGGCGGCAACGCCGGGCCCGCCATCGAGGTCATCTACAAGGGTGCCGAGCTGGCGACGCTCGTCTTCATGTCGATGGAGCAGGACCCCGAGGGCGAGTACGAACTGAAGGACGGCAACCGGTACAGCCCGATGGACACGTACATCGTGGACACGGGCTACGGGCTGGAGCGGTGGACCTGGATGAGCCAGGGCACGCCCACCGTCTACGAGGCCGTCTACCCCGAGACCATCGACTTCCTCAAGGCAAACGCCGGCATCGAGCACACCGAGGCCCAGGAGGACCTCGTCCACCGGGCCGCCAAACTGGCGGGCCGGATGGACATCGACGAGGCCGAGGATATGGAGACTGCTCGCCGCGAGATCGCCGAGCGCCTCGACGTCGAGGTCGAGCGGCTGGAGACGCTGATGGAGCCGCTGGAGGAGCTCTACGCCATCGCCGACCACTGCCGCACCCTCGCCTACATGCTGGGCGACGGCATCGTCCCCTCCAACGCGGGGACGGGCTACCTGGCGCGGATGGTCCTGCGGCGGACGAAGCGACTCGTCGACAGCGTCGGCGTCGACGCCCCGCTGGACGAACTCGTGGACATGCAGGCCGAGCGCCTGGGCTACCGGAACCGCGACACCGTCCGGGACATCGTCCGGACGGAGGTCGAGAAGTACCGCGAGACGCTCGAACGCGGCGGGCGCCGTGTCGAGCAACTCGCCGAGGACTACGCCGAGCGCGACGAGCCCATCCCCCTGGAGGAGGTCATCGAATTGTACGACAGCCACGGCATCCAGCCGGACATGGTCGAGGAGATCGCGGTCCAGCGCGGCGCCGACGTGGAGGTCCCCGACGACTTCTACTCGCTGGTCGCCTCGCGCCACGGCGGCGGGACGGCCTTCGACGACGACTCGGAGGGTATCGACGAGCAGGTCGCGGACCTGCCCGAGACGGACAAGCTGTTCTACGAGGACCAGGACCGCACGGAGTTCGAGGCCGTCGTCCTGGATGTCATCGAGCGTCCCGACGCGGGCGAGGAGGGCGAGACGCTGTACGACGTGGCGCTGGACCAGACGATGTTCTACCCGGAGGGCGGTGGTCAGCCGGCCGACACCGGCACCCTCTCGACCGAGGACGTCACCGCCGAGGTGCGCGACGTACAGGAGGTCGACGGCGTGGTCCTCCACCGGACCGACGCCGACCCCGGCAAGGGTGAGTTCGTCCGCGGGCAGGTCGACGGGACTCGCCGCCGTCGGCTGATGGCCCACCACACCGCGACGCACGTCATCGGGCACGCCGCCCGCGAGGTGCTGGGCGACCACATCCGGCAGGCCGGGGCGCAGAAGGGGACCGACTCCTCGCGGCTGGACGTGACCCACTACGACCGCATCGACCGCGAGCAGGTCAAGGCCATCGAGCGGGTCGCGAACGACATGGTCCGCGAGAACCTCTCCGTGAAACAGGAGTGGCTCGACCGGAACGACGCGCAGGCGAAGTACGGCTTCGACCTGTTCCAGGGGGGTATCCCCGCCGGCACGGAGGTCCGGGTCATCACCGTCGGCGAGGACGTGCAGGCCTGCGCGGGTACCCACGTCGAGCGGACCGGCGAGATCGGCGCCATCAAGGTCCTCGGCACGGAGCGGGTCCAGGACGGGGTCGAGCGGCTCGTCTTCGCAGCCGGCGACGCCGCCGTCGAGGCCACCCAGCGCACGGAGGATGCCCTCTACGACGCGGCCGACACGCTCGACGTGGACCCGCAGGAGGTCCCCGACACGGCCGAGCGGTTCTTCGTCGAGTGGAAAGAGAGGGGCAAGCGCATCGACGAGCTGAAAGAGCAGCTCGCCGAGGCGCGTGCCCAGGGTGGCGAGTCCGGCGAGGAGGTCGACCTCGGCGAGACGACCGCGGTCGTCCAGCGGCTCGACGCCGACATGGACGAACTCCGCGCAACCGCGAACGCGCTGGCCGAGGAGGGGAAGGTGGCCGTCATCGGCTCCGGCATCGACGGCGCCACGTTCGTCGTCGCCGTCCCGGACGCTGTCGGCATCAACGCCGGCGAGGTCGTCGCCGACCTCGCGGGGCGTGTCGGCGGTGGCGGAGGTGGTCCGCCGGACTTCGCGCAGGGTGGTGGTCCCGACGCCGATGCGCTGGACGACGCGCTGGCCGCGGCGCCCGACGTGCTCCGGCAGAAGCTGGAGGCCTGAGCGGCTCCGCGACCCCGATTACAGCTCGTCGACCGCAGGGAGCACCGCGGCAGCGACGACGCCGTAGACGACGTGCCACAGCAGGCTCGGGAGCGCGAAGTTGGGCAGCGGCGGCTGGGCCGGCGAGCCGACCACGGACAGCCAGGCCGGCATCACCAGCGCCGCGAGCACGACCCACGTCACGACGCCCCAGACGACGCCTGCACCGAGGAGCGTCCCCCGCGAGTCGCCGATGTCCGCCACGCCGACCAGGCCGGCGAAGGCGACCCCGAGGACCGCGCCGTGCGAGAGGTGGACGACGAGTCCGGCCGCTCCGTTGGGGGGCGGTGCGAGCCCGTAGAGGCTCGGAATCGCGACCTCGATCGGGGCAGGGTTCATCATCAGCATCACGGCGGCCATGACGGCGCCCCCGACAACCCCGGCGACGACGCCGCCTTTCCACGACGGTGCTTCGATATCGGTCAGTCCGGTGGCGTTCGCGGTCTGTGTCTCTGCCATCGGCCGCCGGTTCCGCTGGTTCCCTGTTAGTGGCACCGCGGCTGCGTGGATGGGCATCACGGTCACATTCGCGCACACGGGCGCGAGCGCGCCGGAGACGCACGAGCGCCGGCATCGGCGGGTCGGTGCCGTCGGCGTGTGACGTGGCGATGCCCGCTCACCTGTGCTCCCGGTTCGGGGACACCGTGCATGGGGTGGTGACACGGGTGATTCTAGGTGAATCCGAGGTAACGGCGGGATTTATTCCAGTCTCGCCGGTAGTACCGGGCACAGATGGACACGCCCGCTTCCGACCCCGACCCCGGCCGGTTCCGCGAGCTGATGATCGACGACGAGCCGGGCGTCACGGACGTGATGGCCTGTGTCTTCGGTATCCAGAGCCACGAGGCCCGGACCTATCTCACGCTGCTGGAGACCCCAGGGAGCACGGTCGCCGAGCTGGCTGATACGCTGGACCGCGACCGCTCGAACGTGAACCGCTCGCTCGCGACGCTCCGCGAGAAGAACCTCGCAACCCGCGAACGCCGCCTGCTCGACTCGGGCGGGCACGTCTACCAGTACACCGCCACGCCACTGGAGGAGGCCCGTGAACTGATGCACGAGACGCTCGATGAGTGGACCGACTACGTCCACGAGCGCATCGACGAGTTCGGGCCCGACGACGGGGACATCGAGCGGTAGAACCGGCCGGTCCACCAGTCCGACCAGGCGGACGTGGCGCTCCAGCGCCGCCTGCGCTCGAAACACCTCCCGAACGCGTCACGGGACCGTCGCGCCGAGCCGGTCGAGGTAGCGGTCCGTGAACCGACGGGCGGCGTCGCGGTCGAACTGCTGCTGACTGTAGCGGGTGACCAGCCGCACGTCGCCGTCCAGGGTCGCGACGCCGAAGCCGACGCCGAGCGGCATCATCGACGGGGGCGAGAACCACAGGTCCGTCGCGTCGCCGTCGCCGCCCAGTGCCCGGAGTTCGGGAGCCCGCCCCAGGTTCGAGAGGACGGCGCTGTCGACGAAGCGGTACTGCGTCGCGCCGAGCAGCCCCGGGACGAGGCGCTTGATGCCGACCGGGAGGTTCGATGAGAGCGGGCCCAGCGCATCCGTGACCCAGCCGGCGCCGTCGTGGCGCTTGTGCCGGCTGGTCTGCTCGACGACGCGTTCGACGGCCGCACCCGGACTCGTGCGGTGGCACGGCTTCGTGTCGATGCTCACGAACGGGGCGTACATCCCGACCGTCTCGTAGAACCACTCCGGCGGCCGGGCGTTGACCGGCATCATCAGGCTGATGCGGTCGCGCTCCTCGCCGTGGCTGGCGTTCCAGCCGTCGATGGCGAGGTGGAGCGCCGCGAGGAAGCAGTCGTTGACCGACACGCCATCCGGCCGGTTCCCCACGACCGCCGCGACGAGGTCGTCGTCCAGTTCCCGGTGGACGAACCCCCAGCCGGAGTCGTCCGTCCCGCCGTCGACGGCAATACGGGTCGGCTCGTCCAGTGCGTCCGGGAGCCGACCCAGTCCCTCGGCAAGGCGGGTCCCGGCCTCGGCGAGCGAGCTCGGGCCGTTCTCGGCCAGCACGGCACGGGATTCGGCCAGCCCCACGGGGTCCTCGTCGATGGGGCCGCCGCGGTAGGCCTGACAGATCGAGCGCGCGAGCCGGAGCGTCCCGACGCCGTCCATCGCGACGTGGCTCCCGCAGACCATGAGCCGGTCGCCGCCGTCGATACCGCCGCCGCGGGCCAGCGCGACCCGGAACGGCGGCGACTCGCGGAGTTCGACGCGGGGGCTGTAGAACTGCGTCCGGAAGTCGGCCAGCGCCCCGGCATCGGCCGCCTCGGTCCGCTTCAGCGGGACCGTGTCGGGCTCGTCGGGGATCTCCCAGACGTACTCGTCGTCGAGGGCACCGTAGTCGCGCAGACGCGCCCGTGCGAGCGGGTGCGCCGCCGCGGCCGCCTCGACGGCGTCGTACAGGCGCTCGCCGTCCAGACTGGCCGCCGAGCCGATCTCGATCTGGACGTTCCAGGGTTCGAGTTCCTCCTCGAGGTGGAACACGGCCTCGTCCAGCGGGGTGAACGGGACCGTCTCCGTCATCGGTCCCCCCTCCGATGGTTGCCGTTTCGTGGTACTCGATTCCGACTGGAGACACTGTGAGACGATTCAGGACGAATCCTTCGTCGGTTCATACTCGTTTCTACGGGGCGACCACGGTAGGTGGTCCCCCGCAGTTGTGAGGTGGGGTATTATACCCCGGACGGGCGGTGGCTGGCGCGCCGGCTCACGGGAGGTCGGGCATCGAGAGAAGCGCCGTCGAGAGAAGCGGCATCGAGAGAAGCGCCGTCGAGAGAAGCGGTCTCTCGTGGGCGTTACTGCCCGGCGGCGAGGTCGGCCTCGACCTCGTCGAACAGGTCGACGACGAGGCCCTCGATCTCCTCGCGGATCTCGCGGACGCGCTCGATGTCCTGGCCGTGCGGGTCCGCGAGCGCCCAGTCCCGGGCCTCGACGCCCTCGGGGAGCGACAGCGTCGAACAGCCCATCGTCGCCACGACATCGCACTCGGCGAGCTCCGCGTCGGTGACCGCACGCGGCGTGCGGTCCGAGAGGTCGATGTCGAGTTCGCGCATGGCCTCGACGACCTCCGGGTGGACCGCGTCGGCGGGGTCGGTCCCGCCGGTGACGATATCGACCTCGTCCGCCAGCCCGCGGCGTGCGCGCTCGCGCTCGGCGAAGGCGGCCGACATCTGCGACCGGCCGGCGTTCTGCACGCAGACGAAGCCCAGCGTCCGGCGGCTCATGCCGGCACCTCCCGGGTCCGGTCGAGCGCGTCCAGCAGTGCGGTCGCGCGGTCGGTGGCGCGGTAGTAGCGCCAGCGGCCCGCCTTCCGACGCTCGACCAGCCCGGCGTCAGCCAGCGAGGAGAGCGCGTGGCTCACCGCGGATTCGGAGACATCGACGAGCGGCGCGAGTTCACAGACACAGCGCTCGCCCCCCGCGGCGAGCAGCCGGGTCAGTCGGTAGCGCGTCTCCCCGCCGAGTGCCTGGAGCGCCGTCAGGTCGCCGCCGGGCGCGGTGGTCTCGCGCTCCAGCGTCCGGAGCTCCGCCACCCGGTCCTCCACATCACCCTCACAGCACTCCCCCAGCTGGTCGCCCAGCAACCGCCGGAGCCGCTCGGTGTCGACCGCGGGTTCGGCATCGGCCATATTCTCGATTGAGCAAGTCTTCAGATAATTCTTCCGTGACCCGCCTCGACGGTCACGGCGGGACTCCGAGTCGATGTGGGACTGTCGCCAGCCTATCGTCGTGGCTGTCGCTAGAGCGCTCGAAGAACTCCGGAGGAACGGCCGCGGTATCCGTTATTTCCCGCGCCGACGGTCGGCGCCGAGACTGGGCTTCGTGTGCTCGGTGCCCTTGCCACGACCCTGCTGGCCGCGACCCTTCTGCCCCGCGGAGGTTCGCCCGCGGTAGGCGCGCCCGCGCTGGCTGCTGTCGCAGATCCAGTTCAGGTCGTCGTCGTTCTCGATGGCGGGGTGCTCGGGGTCCACGAGGATGACCTCGTGCCACTTCTTCGAGCCGTCCTCACCGACCCAGTAGGAGTTCAGGACCCGCAGGTTCCGGAACTTCCGGCCAGCGCGCTCCTCGGCGATGCGCTGGATGGACTTCCGGCGGGTGATCTTGTTCACACCCTGGCGCTTCGAGCGCCGGCCGGCCTTGAACCGCTGCTTGCGCGCCCCGCCCTTCCGGACGGCGACGCGGGCCACGACGATACCCTGCTTTGCCTTGTAGCCCAGCGAGCGCGCGCGGTCCAGTCGGGTTGGCCGCTCGATGCGCTCGATGGCGCCCTGGTCGCGCCACTCCTGCTGGCGCTGCCACTGCAGTTCCGCGAGCTTGCCCTCCTTCGGGGAGTTCCAGGCCTCCCGGATGTGCGAATAGAAGCTTCGTGTCATGTGTGTCACCGCGGGCGTTGCGTGGTTCAGCCCATCGGCGGCTGCGCCGCCTCTCCGGGGGCTTCGCCCCCGCTGGCCACATTCCATCCTGCCGTAGCAGGTGCCCGTCGGTGCCCGCGACCGACGAGTTGGAGCTATCTTCTTGGTTCGGGCTTCTAAGGGCTTCGGAACGTGGGCGTGAGAGAGGTGGAGCCGCAAGTGGTGGACAGCGACTGTAGAAAGCCCCTACACGCTCGACTCGCGCGGCTCGCTGCGCGCCGCGGCCTCACTTCGTTCGGCCTGCGGTGCTTGCGTCGCCGTGCTTCGTCGAGCGTGCAGCCCCTTTCAGTCCCACCCTGTGGCTGGTTGCACCGAGCGTTCGCGTGTGGCGGTTCCAGCGGAGCGCGGGGTCCCCACACCTCCCCGCGCGAGCGCCGATTACCTCGACACGCTCCCCCCGGTCGCGGTCTCGGTGGTGGGCGCTCGCGCGCTTCCTGTTCTCGGAACCAGCCTGATTATTCTCTTCGAAATTTCCGTTTTAGTGCTCAAGCATAGCAGAAATCTCGCTGCACAGAGCGTACGAGTGAAATTCACAACCTAATACAACAACGTCTCGGTCCCTTCCACCATATACAGCGTCCGCGCGGCGATGTTGACGGCGTGGTCGCCGACGCGCTCGATATCCCGCACGGTCAGCAGCAGGCGGCGGACACCGGCCAGCAGGTCGTCCGCCATCTCGTGGCCGACCTCGCGGCCGACGAGATCCTCCATGACGAGGCCGGCGACGCGCTCACAGAGCCCGTCGAGTTCGTCGTCCTGGTCCGCGACCGCGCGGCAGGCAGCGGCGTTGCCGGCCGCGTAGGCGTCCAGCGCGCGGTCGAGCATCTCCGCGGCGATGCCGGTGAGGTCGTCGACGTTCACCTCGGGGAGGTAGTCCTCGCGTTTGTCGCGGGCGCGCTCGGCGAGGTTGACCGCGAGGTCGCCGATGCGTTCGATGTCGGTGAGAATCTTGAACGAGGAGGCGACGAACCGGAGGTCACCGGCGACGGGTTGCTGGAGGGCGAGCAGGTCGATACAGCGGGATTCGAGGTCGAGGTAGCGCCGGTTGACCGTCGCGTCACCATCGATGACGGCGCGGGCGGCCTCGGTGTCGTTCTCGACGAGCGCGACCGCGGCCCGCTCGAACCCTGCCAGCACCGTGCGGCCCAGCTCGACGATCTCCGTTCGGAGGTCGTCGAGTTCGGCCTGGAACTCCTCGCGGGGCACGTCAGCCGAACTTCCCGGTGATGTAGTCCTCGACGCGCTGGCTCTCCGGGTTCTCGAATATCTGGTCGGTGTCGCCGTACTCGACCAGCTCGCCGCCCGTGAGGAAGACTGCCGTCTGGTCGGAGATGCGGGCGGCCTGCTGCATGTTGTGGGTGACGACGACGACCGTGTAGTCCTCGGACAGCTCCTCGATGAGGTCCTCGATCTTCGAGGTGGCGACGGGGTCCAGCGCGGACGCCGGCTCGTCCATCAGGATGACCTCGGGGTCGACGGCGAGACAGCGCGCGATGCAGAGGCGCTGCTGTTGCCCGCCGGAGAGGCCGATGGCGTTGTCGTCGAGGCGGTCGCTCACCTCGTCCCACAGCGCCGCCTGCCGGAGCGAGCGCTCGACGAGTCGGTCCTCCTCCGCTTTCTCGTCACGCCCGAGGAGCCGGGCGAGCAGGCCGCGCTCGATGTCGCCGTGCTTGCGCGGGCCGTAGGCGATGTTGTCGCGGATGGATTTGGGGAACGGGTTCGGCGACTGGAACACCATCCCGACGCGCTTGCGGAGCTCGACCAGGTCGGTGCCGTCCTGGTAGATGTCCTGCCCGTCGATGGCGACCCGCCCCTCCGTCCGGGCGATGTTGATACGGTCGTTCATGCGGTTGATGCTCCGCAGGAACGTCGACTTCCCACAGCCCGAGGGGCCGATGAGCGCCGTCACGGACTCCTCGGGGATATCCATCGAGACGCTCTGGATGGCGTGGTCGTCGCCGTACCAGACATCGAGGTCTTCGACGGAGATCTTCGGCTCGCCGTCGAAGCTGTAGTCGGTCCACTCCGCCTGAACCTCCTCCTCGGTCTCGCCGTCGGTCGTGGTCGAGCCCCCGGCGTCGATGCCGGCGGTGCTCTCGTCCAGTTCTCCCGTCTCCATCTCGCTGTCGGTGAGTGATGATTCGCTCATTGGTTGAGTTTCCTCCGGAAGTAGACCCGCGACGCGATACCGACCGCGTAGAAGCTCAGCACCACGAGCAGCAACACGAGCGCCGTCCCCCAGGCGAAAGCCATGTTCTGGTCGAGTCCGGCGCTGATGACGGCGTACAGCTGGTAGGGCAGCGCCGACGAGGACTGCACGAGGTCGATGGTCGGGGCAGCCACGAACGGGAACGAGCCCGTGAAGTGGAACGACCCCTGGACGACCCTCGCTGCCGCGCTGGGGAACGGGTCGGACACCATCACCAGCAGGATGGGCGCCGTCTCGCCGGCGATGCGGCCGACGCCGAGGATGATGCCCGTGATGACCCCCGGTAGCGCCGCCGGCAGGACGACGCTCTTGATGGTCTCCCACTTGCTCACGCCCAGCGCCGCCGAGGCGTCACGGTAGGCGTCGGGGACGCTCTTGAGCGCCTCGCGCGAGGTGATGACCACCAGCGGGAGCAGCATGAACCCGAGCACGAGCTGGCCCGCGAGGATGGAGGTCGTGTTCCCGAGCCGCGGAACGAGGAATGCGAGCCCGAACAGGCCGTAGACGATGCTCGGCGTCGACCAGAGCCCGTTGGTCGAGACCTCGACGAGCCCGGTGAACCGGCCCTGCTCGGCGTACTCCGTGAGGAAGACGGCCGCCCCGACCCCGAGCGGCACCGCGAACGTCACCGCCCCGAGCACCAGCCAGAACGTCCCCACGATGGCCGGCAGGACGCCGTTGATATCGTTCGTCAGCGCGACCCCCTCCATCACGAACGGCCAGTAGAACCAGATGACGGGCCCGCTGATGACGACGTACTCCTCGATGGGCGGGAAGTAGAACCAGGTCCAGGGCTGGACGAACAGCCCGTAGCGGATGCCACGGGTCATCGGAGCGAACCCCTTCATGAGCACGAACGCGACCAGCCCCACCAGCAGCGCGGCCATCCAGGCCGCGTTCGCGCCGATGAGGAGGTACGCGCCGAGCTGTCGCCCCCGGCTCCCGAAGCCACCGTACGCCTTCGCGGCGGTCCAGGCGGCCAGGAGGCCGGCGACGGCCGCCAGCAGCGGGATGGCCACCTCGGCGTACAGCGTCGCCGAGAGGTCACCGATGGGCCACGACCAGCCCGGACCGACCAGCCCCGACAGCATGGTCAGCCCGGAGACGACAGCGACGCTCCCGGGGACGAGCGTGCTGCCGAGGTCCTCGCGCGGGAGGACCGTGGCCGCGCCCGCGCCGACTCCGACGAGCAGTGCCGTCACCGGCCAGGCCGTCGCGAGGCCGAGCGCGAACGCACCGACGAGTCCCCCGACGACGAGGCCGAACAGCGCGAAGACGCCGCCGGCGAGCAGCCCGGCGCTCCGACTCGGGTCGGTCGCCACGAGCCCCGTCCGCGAGGCCGCACCGATACCGAGTACCCCGGCACCCAGCACCAGCAGGCCGGCCCCGAGGAGCGTGGCGAACGGGACGCCAGCGACGGTCGCGCCGACCGGGACGACCCCGAACAGCCCGACGAGGCCCCCGACGACCAACAGGAGCGAGAGGGCGACGAGCCCCCCACCGGCCAGTTCCAGCGTCGACGATTCCGTCGCGACGAGCGCGCGTGTGTCCGTACTCATTGTCGCCCTCCGAGCTTGCGCTCCATGCGAACCTCGACGTACTGCGAGCCGATGCTCAGCGTCATCACCGTCACGAACAGCACGACGCCGGCCGCGAACAGGACCGACATCTGGAGGCCGCTGGCGTTGCCGTACTGGCTGGCGATGAGGCTGGTCAGCGTGACGGTGTTGCCGAAGACGTCGTACAGCGGGTCCGGCAGGTCGGCGATGTTGGCGAGGATGACCGTCGCGGCCATCGTCTCCCCCACCGCCCGGCCGACGCCGAGGATGACCGCCGCGGAGACACCCGAGAACGAGGTCGGGACGGTGACGCTCTTGATGGTCTGCCAGTCGGTCGCGCCGAGCGCGAGCGAGCCGTCCTTCATGCTGTCCGGGACGCTGGTGATGGCGTCCTCGGCCACCGAGATGACCGTCGGCAGCGCCATCACGCCGACGACGAGGCCGACGGCGAGCAGGCTCCCGAACACGGGCATGTCGAACTGGTCGAACAGGTACTGACTCAGGACGACCAGCCCGAGGAAGCCGTAGACGATGGAGGGGATGCCCGCCAGCACCTCGACGGCGGGCTTGAGCAGTTCCCGGACCCAGCCGGGCGCGATCTCGGCGAGGAACAGGGCGCCCGCGATGCCCAGCGGCCCGGCGATGAGCATCGCGATGAGCGTCGTCAGCAGTGTGCCCCATATCATCGGGACCAGCGAGTAGCCCGCCGCGCCGTACTCCGTTCCGGTGAACATGTCGATGCCGAGTTCGCCGAATGCGGGGAACGACCGGATGAGGAGGTAGACGGTGATGAGCCCGAGGATGAGGACCGTCGAGACCGTCGTGAGGAACATCAGGAACCGCGCGGTCGACTCCTGGTATCGGAGCCAGCCGTAGCCGATGACGGCGACGAACGCCAGCAGCGGGTAGAGGGTGAGTGCCGGCGCGACGAGGAACGCGACCAGCGCGGTGGCGATGGCGACACCGCCGACGCTCCCGACGAGTTTCAGCCCGTGGTCGGCGTCGCGGACCCGGTCGAGGCGACTCGTGTGGGTACTCATTGGTCCGGGAGTTTGTCGAGTTCTTCTTGCTGCCGTTCGTCGGTCAGCTTCGAGTAGCCCGCGAACGCGACGAAGTTCTGCTGGCCGAAGTCACTGATGAGCATGTGCAGGAACGCCGCCTCCTTCTTCGAGGTGCCCTCCCAGGTGTAGCAGTGGAGGTCACGCGCGAGCGGGTACCCGGGGTCAGAGAGGTTCTCTCCGGGGGTGTAGGTGGTCCCCTCGAACGTCAGTGAGATGGCCGGCGCCGCCTGCTGGTCGACGAACGCGAGCGCCATGTAGGCGATGGCGTTGTCCGACCGGGAGACGGTGGCTTTCACCTGCTGGTTCTGCCCACGCCGGATGTCGACGCCGGACATGTCGGCGTCGGGCGACCCAAGCAGGTTCGCGCGGAAGGCGGTGTCCGTCCCCGAGCCGACGGAGCGACCGATGGCCTGGATCTCCCGGTCCGGGCCGTCGTACGCGTCGATCTCGCTCCACGAGGTGACATCGCCGCGGTAGATGGCCCGGACCTGTTCGCCGGTGAGTTCCGTGACGCCCGCGTCGTAGATCTCCTTGCTGACGACGATGGGCTGGGCGTCGACGCCGACGACGTGGTTCGTGAACTTCGAGAGCTCCTCCTCGGACCTCTCGGGGAACTCCGCGGCGACCGGCGCCGAGGCGTTCCCGATGTCCACCTGTCCGGCTTCGACCTTCTCCAGGCCGGTACCGGAGTGACTCAGGCCGACCGAGACGCGGAACGGCGGCGAGGCGCCGCCGGTCGCCTCGAACCCGTACTTGCTGGCGAAGTAGTCGGCGAGGCGCTCGTTGGTCGCGATCCCGTACTCGGACGGACCCCAGTACTCCTCGTCGGACGGCGGTGGGTTCGAGTTCCAGAACGACCCCCCGCGGTTCGCTATCGGGTACACCGTCGAGGAGCCACCGAGCTTGAGAACAGTCGCCGACCCGCCACCGCCGCCGCCGTCGTCGGTGGCGGCGCTGGCGCCGGGTGGCTGTGGACTCGTGCTGATACAGCCCGCAAGCGAGGCGGCAGTGCCAGCCACGCCCGCGAGTACTGTGCGGCGGCTGGCGGGGCGGTCCGACATCACCAGACCGTATCGGTAGTTGAAGTAAATATCCTACTATGTCATCTATATAGAGAAATGTTCTCACACAGTCACGCCCGACCGGCGGGCTGCTCGAACGACCGACGAGCGCGACGAGGGCATCCCGGGCGGACTCCAGGGGAGCGCCCGGGGGAACACGGCCGGTTCCGTGACGGAACCCGTCGTATCCCCCCGCGTCCACGACGATGTCGGGTTGGTACCCCCTCCGCGGTCGGGAAGCCCCGCCGCGGTCGGGAAGCCCCGTCACGATACTGCGTCGCGCTCCCGTCGTGTTATCACCGGGGTCCAGTTGAACGCTGGAGCGGGAGAGTACCACGAATCCCGCGCGCCGAACCATATCTATATATTAGAATATTCGGCAATGACCTCATACGTTCTGCTGCCCAGATAGCAGTATACGGACGTATAGATGCATATATCCCCAGATTCGGATAGCCCGCGAGCCGCGGCCATCCGTCCCCGAGCGGAGCGCCTCCGGCATAGACTGGAGATGTACTCGAATGTATATAGAAATGCCCATATTTTATTACCCGGTGGCACTCACCGTCGGCTATGGAGACGCGCAAGGTGCAGGTGACGGGGGGGTCGACGTTCACCGTCTCGCTCCCGAAGGACTGGGCGACCGACAACGGGGTCAGCGGCGGGAGCGTCGTGGAGTTCCATCCCGAGGACGACGCACTCCTCCTGACGCCGCGTCGCGACGAGGAGAAGGTCGAGGGTACCCTCGATATCAGCGGGCTGGAGGAGCGCGACCTCATGCGCGCGGTCGTGACGATGTACGTCAGCGGCTTCGACATCATCACGCTGGAGAGTTCGCGCGTGACCGCGGCCCAGCGCCGGACCATCCGCGACGCCGTCCAGTCGCTGGTCGGCCTGGAGGTCATCGGCGAGACCTCCGAGCGCGTCCGCCTGCAGGACCTGCTCGACTCCTCGGAGCTGTCGCTGCACAACGCCATCACACGGATGCGGCTGGTCGCGGTGACGATGCTGCAGGACGCCGTGGCCGCACTGGTCGAGAACGACGCCGACCTCGCGACGGACGTGATCCAGCGCGACGACGACGTCGACCGGCTCTGGTCGATGGTCTCGCGCGTGTTCCGGTCGGTCCTTCGGGATCCCGCGGCGGCCGCGGACGTGGGGCTGGACCGGGAGACCTGCTTCGACTACCACTCGTCGGCCCGCCAGCTGGAGCGCGTCGCCGACCACGCGACCAAGATCGCCACCCACGCCCAGGAGCTCGACGAGGTGCCAGCGGACGCCGCGACGGGACTGGAGAACCTCCACGTCGCAGCCGAGGAGGTCATCGAGACGGCGATGGACGCGCTGCTGGAGGACGACTCCGAGGAGGCCACCCGCATGGCCAACGATGCCCGCCGGCAGATCGAGGATATCGATCCCCAGGCCCGCGAGGTGGATGCGCTCATCCGCGACCTCGACCCCCAGCAGGCCCAGCTGCTCGGGCTGGTCGTCGACTCGCTCACGCGGGCCGCCGACTACGGCGGGAACATCGCCGAGACAGCCCTCCAGAAGGCCGCCCCCAGGCCGTAACCGGCGGGGAGGACCCCGGACGATGCGTTTACCACGCCCCCACCGTTAGGTCGCGTCATGAGTGTCGCGGACGTTCCGGAACGGGAGGAGGTCGACGAACAGTACAAGTGGGACCTCGACTCCCTGTTCGCCAGCGACGACGAGTGGGAGGACGCCTTCGAGGCGGTGAGCGAGCGTCTCGGCGACCTCGAAGCGTACGAGGGACAGGTCACTGAGGACGCCGACACCCTGGCGGCCGTCCTCGAGACCCGCGAGGAGATCATGCGCCAGGTCGCGAACGTCTCCGCGTACGCCCGCATGCGGAGCGACGAGGACACCGCCGACCAGCACTACCAGGCGCTGTCGGCACGGGCCCAGTCGCTCTCGGCCGACGCCTCCTCGGCAGCCTCGTTCATCGAGCCCGAGCTCCAGCAGTGCACCCGCGAGGAGCTGCAGGCGTTCGTCGAGGAGAACCCCGCGCTCGAGCAGTACGAGCACTACTTCGACGACGTGCTCCGGATGAAACCCCACACCCGCTCGGCCGAGGTCGAGGAGCTGCTGGC
This sequence comes from Haloglomus halophilum, assembly GCF_024298885.1. Lineage (GTDB taxonomy): Archaea > Halobacteriota > Halobacteria > Halobacteriales > Haloarculaceae > Haloglomus > Haloglomus halophilum. The sequence goes on along the minus strand of NZ_CP101166.1, from coordinate 2,329,806 downwards.
GGACCTCTCGGAGGTCACCGGCGCGGGCGGCGAGGTGTACAACATGCTGACGAACGCGGACATGGAGTTCCCGCCGGTCGAGGAGCCCGAGGGTGGAGAGGTCCGGCCGACGCTGTCGAACTTCACGACGCTCCTGAAGCGGCGCGACCGCGACTTCCGCCAGCGGGTCAGCGACACCTTCTACGAGGAGTGGGCGTCGCTCCGGAACGCCGTCGGCACGGCGTACAAGAACAGTGTGAAGGCCGACATCAAGCTCGCCCGGGCGCGCAACTACGAGACCGCCCGCCAGGCGAGCCTCGACGACGCCAACATCCCGGTCACGGTGTACGACAACCTCGTCGACACCGTCGAGGCGAACCTCGACGTGCTCCACCGGCACGCCGAACTCAAGCGCGACGTGCTCGGCGTCGACGAGCTCCGGAGCTGGGACCTCTACACCCCGCTCGCCGAGGGCGAGGTGGACATCCCGTACGAGGAGGCCCGCGAGCACGTCGTCGAGGCCGTCGCGCCGCTGGGCGAGGACTACCAGAACCGGGTGGCGGAGGGCCTGGACTCGCGCTGGGTCGACGTGTACGAGACCGCCAACAAGCGCTCGGGGGCGTATTCGGGCGGCACGTACGACAGCCAGCCGTACATCCTGATGAACTACCAGGACGACATGAGCTCGATGTACACGCTGGCCCACGAACTGGGGCACTCGCTGCACTCCGAACTCACGAGCGAGACACAGCCGCACGTCTACTCGGGCTACGAGATCTTCGTCGCCGAGGTCGCCTCCACGGTCAACGAGGCGCTGCTCACCGAGCACCTGCTCGAGACGGTCGAGGACGAGCAGTTCCGCCGGCACGTCCTCGACGAGTACCTCGAACGGTTCCGGTCGACGCTGTTCCGGCAGACGATGTTCGCCGACTTCGAGCACCGGACCCACGAACTCGCCGAGGACGGCGAGGCCATCACGCCGGACGTCTGCGACGAGATCTACGGCGACCTCAAATCGACCTACTACGAGCCGATGGCCATGGACGACGGCATCCGGCGAGAGTGGATGCGCATCCCGCACTTCTACTACGGGTTCTACGTCTACCAGTACGCCACGGGCATCTCGGCGGCGAACGCGCTGGTCGACCGCATCATGGAGGAGGGCGAGCCGGCGGCCGCGGACTACCGGGAGTTCCTCTCGAAGGGCTCCCGGGAGTACCCGCTCGAACTCCTGCGCGGCGCCGGGGTCGACATGGCCTCGCCGGAGCCGGTCGAGCAGGCCATCGACGCCTACGACGACCTGGTCGCGGAGTTCGAGTCGCTCACGTAGGGCCGCCCTCACGACGTGGCCGTCCGGAGGCCGTTCGGCCCAGCCCGCAGCTGGTATGAGTACCTGTAGCAACCCAAAGACACTTCTAACGAGAACACCCAACTTCCATACACCTGATGTCGCGTAGTCCCTCACTACCAGACCAACCCACGCTCGACCTGGACCCGGACATGGGGCCCGACGAGCGGCTGGCCGCGCTGGAGGACCATTTCGCCGAGGTCACGCGCGTCCACGAGGAGCTGACGAGTCAGCTCGACGCCGCCCAGGACCGCCAGTCCGAGCTCCGGGAGGAGGTCGACAAACTCCAGCGGGAGAACGAGGCGCTGAAGACCTCCTCGCTGTACCTCGCCACCGTCGAGGAGATCGCCGACGACGAGGTCGTCCTCAAACAGCACGGCAACAACCAGGAGGTCCTCACGGACGTCTCCCCGCGGCTCGCCGACAAGCTCGAGGCCGGCGACCGCGTCGCTATCAACGACTCCTTCGCCATCCAGACCGTCCTCGACACCGAGAAGGACGCCCGGGCACAGGCGATGCAGGTCGACGCCTCCCCGACCGTCACCTACGCCGACATCGGCGGGCTCGAGGAGCAGATCACCGAGGTCCGCGAGGCCGTCGAGGACCCACTCACCAACCCGGAGGTGTTCGAGACCGTCGGCATCGAACCGCCCACCGGCGTCCTGCTCCACGGCCCGCCGGGCACCGGGAAGACGATGCTCGCGAAAGCGGTCGCCAACCAGACGGACGCCACCTTCATCAAGATGGCCGGCTCCGAGCTGGTCCAGAAGTTCATCGGCGAGGGCGCCCGGCTCGTCCGGGACCTCTTCGAACTCGCCGAGGAGCGCGAGCCCGCCATCATCTTCATCGACGAGATCGACGCCATCGCCTCGAAGCGCACGGAGTCCAAAACGTCGGGCGACGCCGAGGTCCAGCGGACGATGATGCAGCTCCTCTCGGAGATGGACGGCTTCGACCAGCGTGGGGACATCTCCATCATCGCCGCCACCAACCGCTTCGACATGCTCGACCGGGCCATCCTCCGGCCGGGCCGCTTCGATCGCCTCATCGAGGTGCCCGAACCCAACGACGAGGGCCGCACGGAGATCCTCAAGATCCACACGCGCGACATGAACCTCTCCGACGACGTGGACCTCGCGTCGCTCGCCGAGGCCACCGAGGGCTTCACCGGCGCGGAACTGGAGTCGCTCTCGACGGAGGCCGGGATGTTCGCCATCCGCGACGACCGCACCGAGGTCCGCCGCGAGGACTTCGACGAGGCGATGGCGAAAATCGACCACGACGGCGACGAGCTCGGGACGCCCATCGCGTTCCATTGAGCTTTTCTCTCCTCGGGTGCCCTCGACTCGCGCCGTAGGCGTGAGCCTGTGGACACCGCTCGTCGCAAAAACGTTCAGAGAAAATGCCAGCCCTCGCTCCCTTCGGTCGCTCGGGCTGGTGTCTCCGAAAATCGGAGATTTTCGGGAGGACGAGACGGCGAAGCCGTCTCGAACCCAAACGCGCTCGCTTCGTCGTCGGACTACGTCCGACTGCAAGCGGGACGGAGTCCCGCCCTGTCCGCGGCTTCGCCGCGGGCTCCGGGAACGGAGTTCCCGCCTGCTCGCGCGTACGCAACCGCTCGATTCTGATCCGATTGCGGATCGGAAGTTTCCCCGCCGTACCAAGCAACCGGCTTCGATGGACGCCACGACTCCAGCCACGGTCGCTGAATTCGCCAATAACAGCCCGTCAGGACCTCTACCACCCGATTAACCCATCATACCAAACCCACTATCCGTGTCTCTCCCATCCAGTGAGGTATGAGCGCGACGGCGGCACAGGCGAACGAGAGCGAGACCGACCTCACCGAGGACCTGAACGAGAAACAGCAGCGCATCGTCGACTACCTCCGGACGGAGGCCGACGGGACGGCCTACTTCAAGTCGCGGCTCGTCGGCGAGGCGCTGGACATGAGCGCGAAGGAGGTCGGCGCGAACATGCGTGCGGTGAAGGAGGCCGCCCCGTTCGAGGTCGAGAAATGGGGATACTCCTCGGGTACGACGTGGAAGGTCACGGTCTGAGGACAGCTGGCGTCATTCGTTTGTAATCCGCCAACCTCGTGGTTTCTCCCGCAGTTATCCTGAATACTCCACAAGCTCGTCGGCGTCAGCGGCGAGCGCGACGGCGTCGGGGCCGAAGGAGTCGGCGTACCGCACCAGAAGCAACAGCGTCGTCTCCGGACGCGTGAGGTCGTAGCCGTCCGAGCGGTCGAGCAGGCCCGCCTCCGCGAGTTCGGCGGCGTACTTGCTGACGGTGGGTGCCGAGACGCCGAGGCGGTCGGCGAGCTCTGCCCCCGTCGCGTCCGGGTCGCGGAGCAGTTCCACGAGCAGGCCGCGAGCGGTGTCCCGTCGGAGGAAGCCCAGCGTCCGGCGTTCGAAGTCCGAGAACCGGCCGGCCGGAGCGTAGCGACGGTAGTCGCCGTCCTTCCAGGAGTCCACGGCGTCGCGCTCTGCCAGCCGGCGGAGGTGGTACTGGGCCTCGCCGGTGCCCAGGCGGAGGTCGTCCCGGAGCTTCGAGAAGTGTGCGCCCGGCGTCGTGGCGAGGTAGCCACGGATGGCCGCGGGGACCTCGCTGGTGGTCTCGCGGTCGTCGGGGGCGCTCGCGTCCGCGTCGGAGCCGGCGAGTCGAGCCAGTGGGCCGCCGGCGCCGACCGCGGCGAACCGGCGGAGTGTGGCCCGTTTCTCCTCGTCGACCGACTCCTCGCTCATTGCCGGGTCAAGGCACACACCGGATAAAAGCCCGTCGGCGGTGATGCATGGGTATACAGGTCCCCCCGGGCTGTCGCTCGTCGAAACAGTGTTGTCCCCGCCCCCGGCACCGTCGAGCGGATGGACAGCTGCACGTACTTCGCCGACGAGGACTGGCGCGACCACCTGGTCGCGCTCGCGGACGAGCTGGTGACGGTCCGGGCGTTCTGCACGGCTCCGGAGGGGTTCAACGGGGCGGACCGCGAGGGGAACGGGGTCGAGGTGGGGCGACGACGGCTCCGGGAGGCGCTCCCGGCAGACCGTCCGGTCGACGATGACCTGCTCGCGCAGGGCGCCGCCAGCGTCGTCGCGGACGCGGACGCGGAGGTCCTCGGACGGACGGTGGACGACGTCGTCGACCTGCTCGTCCGCCGCGGGAGCAACGACCGGACGGACGAGGACCTGCCGACCGAGTGTCCACATCCCGCGACCGACGGGAGCGACCGCTGTGTCTTCCACGGCGACGCATCGCCCGCGGCAGTCCGGGAGGCGCTCCACGAGGCGCTGTCGGCCGACGACCCGGCGCGTCACGTCGTCGTCGGGGCCTCGTTCGAGACGCTCGACCTCGCCGGCTACGTCCATCGCCCGGCGTACAACCGCCCCGTCGACCTGCGGTTCTGTACCGTCTCGGAACGGGCCGACCTCTCGGACGCCCGGTTCGGGACGGAGCTCCGGCTCGACGCCTGTTCGTTCGGTTCGGTCCGTGCGAAGGGGGCGGCCTTCGATGGCACGGTCCGATTCGCGGGGGCTCGCTGCCGCGGGGCCGCCGGGTTCCGCCGCGTCGAGTTCGGCGGCGACGCGTGGTTCCGCCACACCCGCTTCGAGGGGGACGCGGGATTCGGTGGCGCCCACTTCGACGGGGAGGCACACTTCACCGACTGTCGCTTCGAGGGTGGCACGGACTTCCTCGACGCCACGTTCGCCGACCGGACCTGGTTCGTCGGAATCCACGGCGGACGACGGCACCGGTCCGGGCCGCGAGCGGACCTCCAGTTCAGGAACGCCACGTTCCGGTCGGGCGTGGAGTTCGCCGGGGCGACGCTCGTCGGTGACCTCGGACTCCGGGGCGCCAGCATCGACGGTGGCCTCGACTGCTCGGGGCTCGTCCCTGGACCGGACCGTCCGGCCGACGAGCGCGTCGTCGTCGACTGTACGGACGCCACCGTCGCCGACGGCAAACTCCACCTGCCCGACGACGAACGGGTCGTCTTCGACTGCACGGACGGAGCCATCGCGGATGTCACCCTCGTCGGTGGCGACTCGGGGGTGGTGCCGTTCGACCACCTCCGGGTGGCCCGGACCTCGTTCGACGGGTTCGCGTTCGAGGACCACCGTGGCGCACTCGGCGAGACGTGGAACCTCCACCGGGTTCACGACCCCGGGCGCGGCCGGGCCGTCGATGCCGACCTCGCGCCGAAGGTTCTGGAGTCGACGTACCTCAAGGCCCGTCGTGGGGCCGATGCCACCGGCGACCGGACCGCGGCCTCGCAGTTCTTCGTCCGGGAGATGCGCTACCGCCGCCGGCTCAAACGGGATGCTGTCGGGACGGGCGAGACAGCCACCGACCGGCTGCGGGCGGCCGGCGGCTGGGCCACCAACGCGCTGTTCGGACTGAGCTGTGGCTACGGCGAGCGGCCGCTCAGAACGGTCGCGGTCTCCCTGCTGCTCGTGGCCGGGTACGGGGCGGTGTTCGCCGGACTGGGAGCCGTGACGCGACCGGACGCGTCGCTCGCGACCGTCGCGCTCGAGAACCTGACGTTCAGCCTCCAGTCGTTCGTGAGCCTCATCTTCGGCGGCGTCCCGCGTGGCGCGACGCTTCCCGTCAGACTGCTCGCCTCGTCAGAAGGGTTCCTCGGTGGCTTCCTCATCGCCCTGTTCGTCTTCGCGCTGACCCGGTCGGTCCAGCGGTAGCCGCGGCGGAATCACTCCGTCTCGGGTTCGCGCTCGCCATCGCCGTCCGCGCCGGCGTCACCGTCGGCATCCGAATCACTGCCGCGCTCCGGGGTCGCCGCGCCGGTGTTGTCGCCCGCGCCGACATCGATGTCGGCGCCCGCGCCCATCTCCTGGTCCATCTCCTCGATGACCTCGTCGGGGTCGCGGATGTCGGCCGCGTCCTGTCCCTCCTTGATCGCCTGGGCCTCGGCCTCCATCTGCTCGACGTCCATCTCCGTCTCCTGCTCGATCTGCCCGAGTATCTCCTCGATATCGTCGAGGCCGAGCAGTTCACGGGTCTCGTCGTCGAAGTCGAGCGCCTCCAGCTCCTGGCCGTCACCCTGCACGTCGCTGCCGGTGAGGTGCTTGCCGTAGCGCCCGACGAGTGAGGTGAGTTCCTGCGGGAGCACGAACGTCGTGGACTCGTTCTGCCCGATGGATTCGAGCGTCTCCATCCCCTTCTCGATGACCGCACGCTCGCCCATCGACTCGGCGGATTTGGCGCGGAGGACGGTCGAGATGGCGTCACCCTGCGCTTCGAGGATCTGTGACTGCTTCTCCCCCTGTGCGCGGATGATGTCGGACTGCTTGTCACCCTCGGCCTTCTCGACGGCGGAGCGGCGCTCACCCTGCGCTTCGAGAATCATGGCACGGCGGCGGCGCTCGGCGGAGGTCTGCTGCTCCATCGCCTGCTGGACGTCCTGCGAGGGGTTGACCTCGCGGACCTCGACGGACTCGACGCGGACCCCCCACTCGTCGGTGGGTTCGTCGAGTTCCTTGCGGATGCGGGCGTTGATCTCGCCGCGCTTGTTCAGCGTGTCGTCCAGCTCCATGTCGCCCAGCACCGCCCGGAGCGTGGTCTGGGCGAGGTTCGAAACGGCGCGTTTGTAGTTGTCGACCTCGAGGAACGCCTTCTTGGCGTCCATCACCTTGATGTAGACGACGGCGTCGGCCGTCACGGGCGAGTTGTCGCGCGTGATGGCCTCCTGCCGGGGCACGTCGAGCGTCTGGGTTCGCATGTCGAACGCGTAGGTGGCCGAGACGAACGGCGGGATGAACGAGATGCCGGGCTCCTTGATACCGCGGTACTGCCCGAACAGCGTCCACACCTTCCGCTCGTACGCCTGCACGATGACGACGGACTTGTAGACGGCGACGATGGCGATGGCCAGGATGACCAGCGTGACGATACCGCCGACGACGCCGGCCTGTGCTGGATAGAGCGGGAGGGCCATACGGCGCCTTCGGCGCAACGGGGCTTGAAGGTTGGCCCCGACGCGCTCTTGTCGCTCCCCCGTCTACGCCCCAGTAATGCCTGACGAGTTACCGGCCGCGGCGACCCGGGCGTTCGACGCACACGACGCCTACGAGCGAGCGGCGGGCGGGCCGGCGTTCGTGCTGACGACCACGAAGTTCGACGCCACCGTCACGGCTCGTGACGACGGCGAGCCCGAGTGGGCGCTGACCTACGAGCTGGAGGTCCGGGCGCCGATGCTCTCGACGGCCACGGCCGACGAGGTCGGCTCCACCGTCGAGGCGGGCTGGTTCGACACGCTGGCGCTCCGGCTGGAGGATGCGCCCGGCGCCGTCCGCGATTCGGTCGACATCACCCTCGATGTGACCGAGGAGGCCGGTGACGCGGTTGCGACCTACCGGTTCGAGTCCGGGGACCCCGACCGTGCCGCCGCCATCGCGAAGGCGTTCGCCGAATACGTCGAGGGGACGTACATGGAGGGGGTGGTCCCGGGCTACGACTACCAGCCGCCCGTCTCCGAGATGCTCGCGTCGGCCCGGGGAACTGGTGGTGACGAGGGGTCCGGCGACCCGATGCCGTTGTAAGCGTACAATCAAATTTTCTTCAATAACATGTTGAAACACGAGTTGATTGTGTCGTTATAATCTCAAATTACACCATATATCGAAACCGTGTGACAGTGGTCGGGCTTCGGGGGTCGCCCGGCGTAGGTTCAAGTACCGGAACGGGACCAAGGCCCCGTGTGCCCTGAGCGCTGCCCGGCACGCGGCTGCGGGTGCGTGGTGCGACGCGTGCCGGACCCGACCACAGCACCGCCTGTTCGCCCTACCCCAGCAGCGATGCGAGCGTCTCGCGGACGGCGTCGGCCGCCGCCGTGATCTCCTCGCGACGGACGTACTCGCGCTCGGCGTGTGCGACGGCCCCCTCCTCGTCCGCCAGCACGCCGGGGCCGAAGACGACCGTCGGCGCGTCCGCGGCGAAGTACGAGGCCTCCGTCGCGGCCCCGAACGCGCGAACCTCGCCGCCCGACGCGTCGGTGAGCGTCTCGACCAGTGGCTCGTCCGGGTCGGTCGCGAAGGCTTCGAGGAACGGCGTCTCGCGCTCGGTCAGCGCGAACTCGACGCCCGCGTCGTCCATCGCGGCTGCACGGAGATGCGCGTTCAGCGCCCGCTCGAAGCCGTCGGCCGTCTCCGGCGGGACGCTCCGGCGGTCGATGCCGACCCGGACCTCGGCGGGCAGCTGGTTGATGGCCTCGCCGCCCTCGACCGTCGTGGCGGTCAGCGTCGGCGCGCCCAGCTGCGGGTCCGTCCCGGGGCCGCGCTCCCGATCGAACGTGTCGAGCGCCTCCAGCAGCGGCGCCAGCGCCCGGAGCGCGTTCGTCCCGGACTCGGGCTCGGCGGCGTGTGCAGCCTCGCCCGTCACGGTCAGCGTCCCCTCGAACCGGCCCTTGGCGGCCGCGCAGACATCCAGCCCCGTCGGCTCGCCGACGATGTAGCCGTCGGCCCGGAGCGGGTCGTCCCCGAACGCCAGCGCGTCCGCGCCGGCCGAGGTGGTCTCCTCGTCGGGCGTGATGGCCAGCGTCAGGCGCCCCCGTTCGACCGGCGCGTTCAGGAAGGCGTCGACCAGCGCCGCCAGCGGCCCCTTCGCGTCGCAGGCCCCGCGCCCACGGACGACGGCGCCGTCCTCGGCCGTCTCGAAGGGGACGTGCGGCGGGACGGTATCGATGTGCGTGTTGAGAACCAGGTGGGGCCCGTCGCTGTCGCCCTCGCGGACGGCGAGCGTGTTGCCGGCGTCGTCGACGCGTGGGTCGGCGCCGGCATCGATCAGCGTCTCGACGAGCAGGTCGCGCATCTCCTTGACCGACTCGTGGGATGCGGTGTGGACGGCACGCTCGTGGAAGCCGAGCGGGTCGAACCCGGGGGCAGCACTCACGCGTCTAGTCGCCCGTGTTGGTACCCGCATCCGTCAAATCGACATCCAGTTCGGCGTCCGGCCCCACGCCCGGCTCCGGGACCTCGGCCTCGAACTCGAAGACGGCTGGCCCGCGGAGGAGCGCGTCGTCGTCGGTGACCGTGACGAACAGGTCACCACCCGGCGGGGTGACCCGGACGGTCTCGCCGGTTCCGATTCGTCCGAGTCGGTGGGCGACCGCCGCGATGGCGACCGCACCCGTCCCACAGGAATCCGTCTCACCCTCGACGCCGCGCTCGTAGGTCCGCTGGCGGAAGGCCGCGTCCTCGTCCCCGACCGGTGCGACACGCGAGGCGAGAGTCACGTTCGCGCCCTCCGGGAACACGTCGGCGTGTCGGACCGCGGGTGCCACGTCCTCGAGGTCCACCGCGTCCACGTCCTCGACGAAGGAGACCGCGTGCGGGACGCCCGTGTTGACGGCCGTGACGGTGAGGCCCTCGACGTGTTCCTGGACGAGCGGTTCGGCCGTCTGGACCGGGACCGCGCCCGGGAGGAACCGCGGGCGACCCATCTCGATGGTGACATCGTCGCCGAAGCCCCGGTCGTCGCCGTGGCCACGGTTGCCGTCGTCCGGAGCCTCGCGTGCGATGACCGCGCGACGGGTCCCGGACTGCGTATCGATCATCACCTCGTCGCTCCCGGTGCGTTCGGCGGCCCAGCGGGCCGCACAGCGCGCGCCGTTGCCACACATCGCGGCGACGGACCCGTCCGGCTGGACGAGCGTCATCACGACGCGCGGGGAGGCGTACTCCGTCTCGAGATGGAGGAAGAGCACGCCGTCCGCCCCGATGTGGGGGCTGTCCGGGTGGCTGATGCCAGTGGTTCGGTCACAGAGTGCTCGTGCGAACGCCCGCCGGTCACCGACCCGCTCGGCGGCGTCCACGACGACGAAGTCGTTGCCCGTTCCGTGGTATTTCTGGATGTGTACCATCGTGTCCTCGCGTGGGGTGACGTGCCGACCCGTGAGACCGTCTGACACGTCGTTCGTTGATGGCTAGATGTGAGTCGCGCTCAAGAGTCCTCCGCTTCTGATTCTAGCCGGGTTAATTCGTCCAGCCGCTCGCGTCGCGCCGCCAGCCGGGGCTCGCCGTGCTCCAGCGCGACCACCGCCGGCCGCGGCCGAGAGTTGTAGTTGCTGGCCATCTCGTAGCCGTAGGCGCCGGCGTTGCCGATGGCGAGCAGGTCGCCGCGTGACGGGTCAGGCAGGGGTCGGTCCCTTGCGAAGACGTCCGCGGTCTCGCAGACGGGCCCGGAGATATCACAGGCGACGGCGTCGCGCCGTGGCGTGTCCGGCTCCAGGCTCCGGAGTTCGTGGTAGGCGTCGTACATCGCTGGCCGGACCAGGGTCGTCATCCCGGCGTCGATGCCGACGACGGTCGTCTCCGGCGTCGGCTTGACGGTGTTGACGGTCGTCAGCAGGACGCCGGCGTCGGCAACGAAGTAGCGCCCCGGCTCGATGGCGAGCTGTGGCGGCGCCGGCGCGTCCTCGCCGTCGTCGCCCGCCACGGCCTCCAGCCACCCCTCGCGGTACGCCTCCCGGGTCGCCTCGGCCACCGTGTCGAGGTCGAGCGGCGGCTCGTCCTCGTGGTACGGGACGCCGAACCCGCCGCCGACGGCGACGAAGTCCAGGCTCTCCTCCACGTCGCCCGCGAGCCCGCCCATTCGCCGGACGAGCTCGCGGTGTGCGGAGAGGTCGTCGCCGGAGATACCGCTCCCGGCGTGGGCGTGGAGCCCGACCACCTCGAAGCCGTGCTCGAGCGCCTGCTCGACGACCGCCGCCGTCCGGTCGTACGGGACGCCGAACTTCGGCTCCCCGCCGGTCGACACCTTCGCGTGGTGGCCCGCGCCGACACCCGGATTCACGCGGACACAGAGCCGTCCCCGGAAGCCGCGCTGTGCGACCCGGTTCAGGGTGTCCATCGCGCCGACCGTGAGCACCATGTCGTCCGCGGCGTCCAGCCCGCAGACGTAGTCGAGGTCACGTGCCGGCGGGTTGACCGCCGTGTACCGGACCCGACTGGCGGGGAACCCGGCCTCCAGCGACCGCTTCACCTCGCCCGCCGCCGCGCACTCGGCGCCGACACCGCGGTCGGCGAGGGTCTCTAGCACCGGCCGCGTGGTGTTGGCCTTCACCGCGTAGCTCAGGTCCGCGTCCGGAAACGCCGACCGCAACCGCGAGGCGTTGGCCTTCACGCGGTCCAGGTCCGCCACGTACAGCGGCGTCTCGTACTCGTCGGCCAGGTTCCGGAGCGGTTCGGCCGGCCAGTCCGAGAGCCGACGGACCGCCGGGTTGTCCGTCGTCGACGGCCAGCCCTCGCCATCAGGCATGGCACGCACCTCTCCAGCAAGTAGCGTCGCTCGGTGTGACAGGCGACGTCCTGGCGGACTGGAAGGGCGAGCGCGGCTGGCGGCGAAGCCGCCAGCTAATAGATTGTCGGCGGAGCCGACAATCCTCTCGACGAAGCACGCCGTTCGGGAGAGCGAAGCTCTCCCGCAGCCCAGCAGAATCTTCGATTCTGAGGACGACGCAAGCACTGCAGGCCGAGCGAAGCGAGGCCGAAGCGCGCAGCGAGGCGCGCGAGTCGAGAGCGCGAGGGCTTCCGAGGTTCCGCCGTTGTCCGTCGTCGCTGTGCGTTCGAGTGGAAACCATACTGAATCTCAGTTGTCCCGCAGTGCGTCCTCGCGCTCGGTCGCCTCCAGCGTCGACTCCTCGACGTGGGTCGCCACGACCGCTGGCTTGTACGCGCCGCCGTCGAACAGGTCGTGCTCGCCGACGCTCGACTCGACGTACCGGATGAACGCCCGGCGCTCCGGCGGGAGTTGGCCGTAGATGACCTCGTCCTCGACGAGGTCGTACACCGGGATGCGCGGCGTCAGGAGCGTATTCTCGCCGACGACGGAGTTCTCGCCGACCTCGAAGCCCGACGTGACCCGACAGCCCGCGCCCAGCGAGACACCGTCCTCGACGACGACGGGTTCGGCCTCGACGGGTTCGAGGACGCCGCCGATGAGTGTGTTCGCGCCGAGTTTCACGTCGTCGCCGATCTGGGCACAGGAGCCGACCGTGTCGCAGGAGTCGACCAGCGTACCGTCGCCGACGTGGGCGCCGATGTTGACGAACGCGGGCGACATCATGATGGCGTCGGCACCGACGTACGCGCCCCGGCGGATGACGGTGCCGGTCGGGGTGTTGCGGGTCCCGCGCTCGGGCAGGTCGCCGGTCTCGCGCAGCGGCAGGACGTCGTGATATGTGACGCCGCCGTGTTCGTAGGCCTGGATATCGCGCAGGCCGAAGTTGAGCAGGATGCCGCGCTTGACCCACTCGTTGGCCTCCCAGCCGTCGTCGCCGGGTTCAGCGGCGCGAATCTCGCCCGACTCGAGGGCATCGAGGAAGGCCTCCAGCGTATCCAGCTCCTCGCTTCCGACCGCGTCGACGTTGCCGGCATCGTACCGCGCTGCCAGTTCCGCCACGTCCGCTTCCAGCGTGCTCATGGGTTGTCAGTCACCCCCGTCCCCGATAACGTCCCCGAACTCGTACCAGCCCGCCTCGTGCCCGGGAAGCCACTCGGCTGCATCGACCGCGCCGGCGGCGAACACGCCGCGGGACTCGGCGCGATGGGCGAGCGTGAGCACCTCGTCGTTGTCGGCGAACATGAGTTCGTGCTCGCCCCGAACGTCGCCCGCCCGGCGGACGTGAACGCCGACCTGCCCCGGCTCACGCGGGTCCTCGCCCTCGCGGCCGTGGGTCCGGTCGAGCGCCTCGTCGCGGGCGTCGTCCAGAGCGTCGAGCAGCGTCTTCGCGGTCCCGCTCGGAGCGTCGCGCTTCCCGTTGTGGTGGGTCTCGGTCAGTTCCACGTCGTAGCCCGGGAGCGCCGTCGCGGCCTCTCGGACCACGTTCAGCAGCGCCTGCACACCGCGGGCGAAGTTGGCGGCCTTCAGCAACGGGATCGACTCCGCGGCGGCGTCCAGCGCGGCAGTCCCCTCACTGTCGAAGCCGGTGGTACCGATGACCGCAGGCGTGCCGGCCTCGGCCGCCTGCGCGATGTAGTCGGCGCTCGCGACGGGCACCGTGAAATCGATCAGAACGGTGCCCTCGGCATCGAGGAGTGCGGGCAGGTCCTCGGCGGGCCGAAGGTCTGCGCCCGCGACCGTGCCGGCGGGTTCGCGCGAGACGGGGACGAGCTCGTGGCCGCGCTCTGCGACCTCGCGTGCGACCTCGCCGCCGGTCCGGCCGGTCGCGCCGGTGACAATCACTCTCATGCTTCGGCGTCGACGGGTTCGAGCGCCGCCAGCACCTCGCGGAGGCGGTCACGGTTCGGCTCGCTCAGGTACGACAGCGGCGAGCGCATCGTTCGCGGATGGTGGCCCCGCATCTCCATGGCCTCCTTGATGGGGATGGGGTTGGTCTCGACGAACAGCGTGCGGAACAGCGGCCCCAGTTCGTGGTGGAGTTCGCGGGCGCGGTCCATCTCGTCGGCCAGTGCCGCGTGGGCCATCTCCACGGTGCGCTCGGGCTCGACGTTCGCGGCGACGGAGATGCAGCCGGTGCCGCCGGTCGCGACGACGGGCAGGGTCATCCCGTCGTCACCGGAGAGGACGGTGAAGTTCTCCTCGCGCGTCCGCTCGATGACCTCGCAGATGCGGCCCATGTCGCCGCTGGCGGCCTTGTAGCCGACGATGTTCTCGTGGCTGGAGAGGTTGACCGCCGTCTCGACGGCGATGTTGCGCCCGGTGCGGCCGGGGACGTTGTAGATGATCTGCGGGAGGTCGACCTCGTCAGCGACCTGCCGGAAGTGGTGCTCCATCCCCTCGGGTTCGGGGATGTTGTAGTACGGCGAGATCAGGAGCAGCGCGTCGGCGCCGGCGGCCTCGGCGCGCCGGGAGAGCTCCAGCGCCTCGCGGGTGTTGTTCGAGCCGCTGCCCGCGATGACGGGCACGTCCTCGATGGCCTCGACGACCGCCTCGATGACCTCGACGTGCTCGTCGTGGGTCATCGTGGCGGACTCGCCGGTCGTCCCGACGGGGACGACGCCGTCGACGCCGGCTTCCTCCAGTCGGCGGGCGTTCGCCTGCAGTGTCTCGAAGTCGATGCTCTCGTCATCGTGGAACGGCGTGGTCATCGCGGGGAACACGCCGTCGAAGGTGTCGTGTGTCATGGTGGGTGTCGTGTGGTGTGTCGGTGGCCGCGGGCGCCGCGGAGCGGGCCGAGGCCGTTCGTGGGGAGGTCGTCGGGTCGCTCCCCTATGTAGTTGTAGTTCGGGCGACCGGGAGCGGCCCGGGACGGGGTGGCAACCCGCCGCGAGCCATCACTGACGCTTGCGCTTGCGCTTCCCGGCCTTCGAGAACGGACGGGCGGACGCGCCGCTCGGCGTCGTGCGGAACCGAGCGTGCGCGCGCCGTCGCATACGTGCCGAATCAGGAGCCGCGAACTTAGCCGTTACGTCACGACTCCGGATGGTGTCCGGATATGGACCCCGCTTCGCTCGCCCGTGAGAACGAGCATGCGTTTCTATCAGCGATGTGTTCGGTGCGGTGACACAGTGACGGGAACCTGTTGAAAGCCCCCGGCTGCTCGACTCGCGTGCCTCGCTGCGCGCCTCGGTCGCTCGCTTCGCTCGCTCCCTGCAGTGCTTGCGTCGTCGTGCTTCGTCGAGCAGCCGGCCCCTTTCAGTCCCGCTCGGTTCGGCGGTCCAGGGGCGCTTCACACCGTGCTGGCTCGGTGCGTACGCTCCGTGGAACGGGCATTTCGGGTGGGAATGGAAGGGACCAGGGACTTCCAACCGCTCTGTTCGTCGCGCTCCACCGTGGAACGACTGGGAGAAACATCACCTCTAACGACCAGATGGAGCATCCACCCTCGACACTATCGGACACGGCTCATCCGCGACCTGGACTGCCGCGGGGAAAACGACCATCCCCCCGCCGGCCGTCCCCCGGGTCATGAACGTACTCATCACGGGTGGCAGTCGCGGCATCGGCGCCGCCGTCGCCCGTCGATTCGGCGAGAAGGGGGCGCACGTCGCACTCTGTGCCCGCGAGGAAGATCCCCTCCACGAGGTGGCCGCCGACATCGTCTCGGCTGGCGGCGAGGCGACGACCCAGCGCGCGGACGTGCGCGACGAGTTCGATGTCGAGCGATTCGCCGAGACGGCCGCCCGGGCGGGGGGCCCGCTCGACCTCGTCGTCGCCAACGCCGGTGTCTACCACGGCGACCCGGGAGCGACACCGCTCGCCGACGAGTCCTACGCCGCGTTCGACGACCACCTCCGCACGAACGGCCGGGGCGTGTTCGCCACCATCCGCGAGTCCGTCCCCCACCTCGCCGACGACGCGCGGGTGCTCGTGCCCTCCGGGAGCATCGCCCGCGACGCGAAGGCCGGGTTCGGGAGCTACGCGGTGTCGAAGGGGCTCGCGGAGGCACTCGCCCGGCAGTTCGCCGCCGACCTCGACGTGCCGGTCGGCGTCGTCGACCCCGGGCAGGTCTCGACCGAGTTGACCGGGGAGGGACCCGGACGCGACGCCGAAGAGGTCGCGGACCTGTTCCACTGGGCCGCCACCGAGGCGCCAGCCGAGGACCTCGACGGCGGCGTACTGGACCTGCGGGCGTGGAAGCAGGCGACGGGATGACCAGGCCGCCGCACCGACCCCGCCGGTTAACAACTCCACGCACGCCACCCCGACAGTTCTATTAACTAGCGCCATAGAGTTATTATCAACATGAGTGCGGAGGCACGGACGGACGGTGACGAGTCGGTGGTCGAGGGGAGCCTCGGAGACGTGTCGACGGTCGGGGCCGTGGCCGTCGTGGGGCTACTCGCAGTCTCCGCGATAGCGGTCTCGGAGGGCCTGTGGAAGCTCCTGATCGTCGGCTGGGTCGCGTTCGTCGCGATGGCGGGCGCCGCGCTGCTGGGCAACCGTGCCGCCCGGACCCGCGACGCGTTCGGGCTGGTGTGGGGCTACGGCCTCGCGGCCGGCGCGATGGTCACCTCCGCCGCCGTCTTCCTCCTGCCGCAGGCGTTCGGTCTCGGCGGACAGATCGGCGGCTTCGGCGTCGCCGCGGGGCTGCTCGCGGGCTACGCCTCCCACACCGTCAGTCACCGCCTCGCGCACGTCGACGGCGTCAACTCCGCCGCAGTCGAGCTCACCGCGCACTCGCTGGCCGCGGGACTCATCATCGGCGTCATCTACGCCGCGCTCCCGGACCCCGGCCTCCTGCTCGGCCTCGCCATCGTCTCGCACAAGGGGCCCGCGGGCTACGCGGCTGCCCGCCGCCTCCGCCACGAGGGCCAGCGCATCTCGCTCCTGCTGCTCCCGGCCGCCGGCGTCGCGCTCACGGCCATCCCGGTGGCCGCCATCCAGCCGCCGCTGTCGGACAACGTCAGTGCGGCGGTGTTCGGCTTCGCCGCCGGCATCTTCCTCCACCTCGCGATGGACTTCCTGCCCGAGTGCGAGCTGGGTGGGGAGGTCGGACAGGTCGCGGAGCTGGAGGATATGGAGGGCGAGGCACACCAGCTTCTGGACCGGCTCCGGATGCACGCGGTCGGGAGCACGGCGCTCGGGGCACTCGCCGTGTTCGGTGCGTGGCTGGTTATCGCGTAATTCGGCTCTATCTTATCGAAACCATAGAATAAAATATTTAATCGCCAGATTGGACAATAATTTGCGAACTCAGTGACCGCAGAGTGGGATAGATAGGAAGCCCCCGCGGGCTCGACCTGCCGGGCCTCGCTGCGCTCCTCGGGTTCGCTTCGCTCACCCTGTGGTGCTCACGGCTTCGCCGTTCGCCCGGGGCGCGTAGCGCCCCGCTGCTTGCGTCGTCCGGGCAGGGTCGAGCCCGCGGCCCCTTCCATTCCCACCCGACCGTGGAGTGTGGAGGCTCGCGGCGGCCCTGCCCTTCCCCGTGTCGCGCGGGCTTGCGCGTCCGCGCTGCGCCACGCGCTCCCGGCCGTGGGGCGGTTGGTTGGCCGACCGGTTCCGGGAGCAGGAAGCGCGCGGGCGCCACTCGCGGTGAACCCCGAGGCCTCCGGCCGAGGGGGTGAGCCGTTCTCGGCGCCCGCGCGGGGAGGGGTGGGGATACCCTGCTCGGCCGGAACCACCACGCGCGAGCGCTACCCCGAACAGGCCACAGGGCGGGACTGAAAGGGGCCGGCCGCTCGACCCAGCCCCGGCGACACAAGGACCGCAGGGAGTGAACGTAGTGAGCGACCGAGGACCGCAGCGAGCCGCGGCTGGTCGAGCGGTCGGGGGCTTTCTATCCGGTTCCATCGAAAGCAGCGCCACCGGAATCGCCAGGAGCGTTCTGCCCCCACCAACACGTTGACGACGCTTCCACGAGCGCACCAACACATGACGCTGGCAGCCGACACGCGCGAGGCCGTCGACGCGCGGCCCTTCCTCCACGCCGCGCTCCAGGCGGGCGTGGTCAACTTCACCGCCGCGGCCCGCTACCTCGACGTGGGCGACGGGAGCGACGAGGACCACGAGGCCGTCGCGGCCGCGCTCCGCCGCTACGCCGACGAACTCGGCGAGTACGAGCCCACCACCGCCGACGCGAGCGCCCGCGTCGAGATGCGCTCGGGCATCGGCCCCACGGACGACCGCGCGGACGCCGTCCTCTCGGTCGGTGGCACCATCCTCGCGCCGACCGGCGGCGACGACACCGGTATCGTCGCGACCGGCGACCTCGACCCCGTCCAGCTGGCGACCGTCCTCGACCGCCTCCGCATCGACGATATCGACGTGAACGCGGCCGGCGCGACCGACGAGAGCCTCGTGGTGGTCGTGCCGCGACGCGACGGCCCGACGGCGCTGCGGGTGGTCGAGGAGACGGTGTAGGCAGGGACTCGCACCGTCCGCAGGGACCGCATCGTTGAAATCCCGACCGGGGCAATCCCGGGACATGACGCTCCGCGTGACGAACACGCTGACCGGGGACAAGGAGGTCTTCGAGCCGCGCGACGAGGACGAGGTCCTGCTCTACTACTGCGGCCTCACCACCTCCGACCCCGCGCACATGGGCCACGCCCGCTCGTGGCTCCACGTCGACGTGATGCATCGGTGGCTCGACCACCGGGGCTACGACGTGCGCCACGTGGAGAACTTCACCGACGTGAACGAGAAGATCGTCGCCCGGGTCGGCGAGGCCGGCGACGACGAGGCCGAGGTCGCGGAGACGTACATCGCCGACCTCATCGAGGACATGCGCTCGCTCAACCTGAAGCGGGCGGAGGTGTACCCGCGCGTCTCCGAGCACATCGACGAGATCGTCGCGATGGTCGAGCGCCTCGTCGAGCAGGGCTACGCCTACGAGTCGGACGGCTCGGTCTACTTCGACGTGACCGAGTTCGAGGACTACGGCGCACTCTCGAACCAGACGCTGGACGAACTCGAGTCGCAGGGCGACCCCGACGAGCGGAGCGAGAAGCGCAACCCGGCCGACTTCGCGCTCTGGAAGGCCGACGGCGTCGGGCCAGAGGACATCGCGGAGCACCGCCACGACGAGGCCGCGCCCGCCGAGGACGCCGCCGCCTGCGCCCAGACCTGGGACTCGCCGTGGGGCGAGGGGCGCCCCGGCTGGCACATCGAGTGCTCGGCCATGTCGACCACGCACCTCGACGACACCATCGACATCCACGTCGGCGGGCGGGACCTCGTCTTCCCGCACCACGAGAACGAGATCGCCCAGAGCGAGGCCGCGACGGGACAGACGTTCGCGCGCTACTGGCTCCACACCGCCTTGGTGCAGGTCGAGAGCGGCGATGACGAGAGCGAGAAGATGTCCTCCTCGCTGGGGAACTTCTCGACCGTCTCGGGGCTCGTCCGCGAGCGCGGGCCGAACGTCGCGCGGATGTGGGCGCTCTCGGCGGCGTACAACACGGAGGCCGTGTTCTCGCCGGCGACGCTCGACGAGGCCGCGGAACGCTGGGAGCGGCTGGAGCGGGGCTACGAGGCTGCCGTGAGTGGCTGCGATTCGACGGCCGCCCGCGCGAGCGTCACGGACGAGGCACTCCGCGAGGCCGTCGCGGACGCGCGCGGCGACTTCGCGGCCGCGATGGACGACGACTTCAACACGCGAGAGGCGCTGACCGCGCTGCTGGACCTCGTGGGCGCCGTCAATCGCCACGTCGCCGACGAGCCCCACGACTACCGCGGCCTCCGGCGGGCCGTGGAGGCGTTCGAGACGCTGGGCGGCGAGGTGCTGGGCTTCGAACTCGGCGAGAGCGGCGGTGGCGGCGACGTGCAACTCGCCGAGGACCTCGTCGAACTCGTCCTGGCCGCCCGCGAGGACGCCCGCGAGGCCGGCGAGTACGAGCGCGCCGACCAGCTCCGCGACGACCTCGCAGCACTCGGCGTCGAGGTGCAGGACACCGACGACGGGCCCGAGTTCCGGCTGCCCTGACGGCCCGCAGGGCCATCCTGACCGTCCGTTCGACGCCCTGACGGGGTCATGCCACCGGACTTATGCCCGGCAGTCGAGAACCGACGGCCGATGACACGACGTGCAGTCGCCGCGTTGCTCGCGCTACTGACCATCACTGCGGGCTGTTCGGCCCTCACCGGGGCGACCACCTTCACCGCCGAGCGGGGGACCGTCTCGGAGTCGGCACAGTCCAGTACGGACTACTCGCTGGCGAACGAGGATACACAGGAGGTCACTCGCTCGTTCGCCGGGCAGGAGGTGAAGGTGAACAACCAGCTCACCGAGTACTCACGCTCCACCAGCCTGCCGGTGTTCGGTGACCAGGAGGTTGCCCGGTTCAGCGTGTTCACCACGCCGGCGGTCGAGGTCGCCGGCCAGGGACCGTTCAACCCCGTCGCGGACCTGAACAACACGCAGCTGGCGCTGCAGCTCCAGGCCCAGTACGACACCATCGACAACGTCCGGTTCGAGGGGAACCGGACGGCGACGATGCTCGGCGACGAGGTGACCGTCAGCAAGTTCCGCGCCGATGCACAGACGACGCAGGGCACGGACACCGAGGTGTTCATGCATATCGCCCAGACCCGGAGCGGTGACGACTACGTCGTCGCCATCGCGGTCTACCCGACCCAGCTCGACAGCGAGCAGGAGAACGTCGACACGCTGTTGAACGGCGTCCAGCATCCCGGCGGCGGCGGCAGTGGCGGCGGCAGTGGAGACGGCGGCAACAGCGGCGACAGCCCCGACAGCACCCCGACCGCAACCGACGGGAGCGGTTCCGGCGGCGCCACCGCCACGCCGACCGACGACGGCCTCGTCTGACGCCCACGGCACCCGGGCGGGCCCGACGCGGCGGCCACACGCCGCCCGCGGCAACGCTTTTCTCCCCGCCGCCTGCGTGAGCAGTATGACCGACGCCGTCACGCTCGCCGGCGCGGGGCTGACCCTGCTCGCGACGGTCGGGTACGCGCTCGCGACGGTCGCTCCGTACCCGGGGCGGGCACTCACGCTCCCGGGGCTGATGGTGGGGCTGACCCTGCTGGCCGTCGGCCTCGCCGCTGACCACGACCTGACCGCCACGGCCTCGGAGGCGGCAGCAGCAGCCGAGGAGCCCGAGGAGGGGTCCTGATGCTGGACGCCGTCGTCTTCGACCGCGAGCACGGCGTCCGGGAGTTCGACGCCGACGCCTCGCTCGGGGCGGCCCGGGACGCCGACGGGACGACCTGGGTCCGGGCCCACGAGACCGACCGCGAGACGTTCGACCGCGTGGCCGAGACGTTCGGCATCCACGCACTGGCCGTCGAGGACGTCGTCAACAACGTCCAGCCGAAGGTCGAGGAGTTCCCGAGCTACACGTTCTGCCTGCTGAAGGCGACGGAACTCCTGCGCGACGATGCGGAGACACCCACGTTCGACGAGGTCGTCCGGGACGACCCCGTGGGCGTCTTCTTCGGCCCGGACTGGGTCGTGACGATGTCGACCGCGCGGCTCCCCTCCGTCGACCGGGTCCGGCAGGCCGTCGCCCGCGAGGACGAGCGCCTGCTCCAGCGCGGCCCAGACTTCACCGCCTACCGCGTCCTCGACGTGGTCGTCGACGGCTACTTCGACGTACTCGACGACATCGAGACCAGTATCGAGGCGCTGGAGGAGCTCGTCCTCGTCACGACGGATATCGAGGTGCTCGAACGGGTGAACGGGCTCCGGCGCGAGCTGCTGGCGTTCCGGAAGCTGGCGTGGCCCGCCCGCGACGCCCTCGGGGTGCTCGCCCGGGGCGACCCGCCACAGGTCCAGCCGGAGACGGAGAAGTACTTCCGGGACGTCGCCGACCACCTCGTGCAGGTCGTCGACCTCATCGAGACCTACCGCGAGCTGGTCCGGGGCTCCCGGGACATCTACCTCAACACGCTCTCCCAGTCCACCAACGAGGTGATGAAGCGGCTCACCGTGGTCGCAGTCATCTTCCTCCCGCTCACCTTCTTCGCCGGCGTGTTCGGCATGAACTTCGAGACGATGCCGGAACTCGGATGGCCGTTCGCCTACCACGCCGCGCTGGTCGGGATGACCGGTGTCGCCGCCGTGCTCGCGCTGTACTTCAACGAGCAGGGCTACCTCTGACGACCGCCGCGACACGGCAGGTTCAGGAGGCTGGCGCCGAATATCGAGGTATGAGCGACGACGACGGGTACGTCCACGACCCGGCGGCCTTCGGGGAGGACGAGGCGGAAGCGGAGGCGGAGAAGGGGGGTGGCCCCAGGGCAGCGGGCGGCACGGCACCCGGCGACATCCCCCGCGGCGACGCCCGCGAGTTCGACTGGCGCGGGTGGGTCCTGGTCGTCGCCATCCTGTTCGCGTTCGTCGTCATCCCCGTCGCGCTGTACTTCCTCCCGCGGGCGCAGGGGTTCGTCGCCTCGCTGGGTCTCTCGCTGCGCGACGCGTTCCTCGTCCTGCCGCTGCTGCCGGCCATCGTGCTCGGCGCGCTCGCCGTCTGGGCGACGACGCGGCCCTGAATCAGTCGTCGCCGGCCGCGCTCGTGAGTTCCTCGGCCAGCGACCGCGCCGCCGCGACGTGCTCGTCGGCCGCCTCGTCGCCCGTGCCACCGACGTTCGAGAGGAGCTTCGCGACCTCGGCGATTCGCTCGCGTACGACGGCCGGGTCCTCGATGTGCCGGGCGTCGGCGGCGACGGCCTCGGCCTCACCGAGCCAGCGACTGGCCGTCCGCTCGACCGGTCGCTCGGCCGTGGCCGCGAGATGGTCGTGCAGAGCCTCCAGCGTCCCGTGGTCGAGGTCGTCGGCGTCGCTCACGGGTCGCGCTTCCCCATCAGGATGGCTACCGTCCACGAGCAGACGACCGTCTCGTCACCGCCCTCACCGTCGCTCGCGAGCACCTCGATGTCACGCACGACGACGCCGGCGTCGGGGTGGCTGTCGGAGTCACGCCGCTCGACCACCTCGTGGCGCACCCGGAGGACATCGCCCGGACGCACGGGCCGATGCCAGGTGAGGTCGGTCAGGCCGAGACCGCCCCTGTTGGTGGAGTCGTTGAGGAACCCCTCGACCATCAGACGGGTAGCGACGCCGACGGTGTGGAGCCCGCTCGCGATGAGGCCCCCGTACTGCGTTTCGGCGGCAGCCTCGGGGTCCGTGTGCATCGGCTGCGGGTCGAACTGCTCGGCGAACGCGACGATGCCGTCCGCGGTCATCTCGTGGCTGCCGTAGGTCTCGCCCCAGCCGACGGTCATGTCCTCGAACGCGTACATACCGGCCGTTCCAGGGGCGCGAGGTTAAATTCACGTCACGGCCGGGGGACGCCACGCGCGCAGCGGTTATCTCCTTGCGAGTCATTAACAGACACATGTCCATCCGAATCTACGAATGTGCCGGGTGCGGGTCCCGCGTGATGGCCCAGGGGTTCCCCGGGCGCTGTAACGGCTGTGGCGGCCACCTGATGAACATCGGCGTCCGCCGGGAGTGAGCGGCAACCGGAGCGCCGCGAGCTACCGCGCCTCGACGACCGCCTTCCCGGTCGACGGTTCCCCCTCCGGAGGATGGGTACGTACCGTGACCCCGTTGGCCCGCAGACAGCGGCGCATCCGTGCCTGCGATACTCCGACCGACCGAGCCGCCCCCGCGATGTCGACAGTCCCGTTCTCGTACAAGGTCACCGCCGTCCGAAGTGTATCTGCACGCATCGGTTACATTCCAATCCAGCCCACCAACACCCATAACTTTTTCGGAGAATATCAACCGATATGGCAACCATATACCCGTATATCCCGACGAACGTTATCGATATATCTTCGAGAGTGCGAGAACGTCAGACGGCCTCACTGGCCGAACGAACATGAGGTCGGCCGTCGAGCCCGGAGCGAAGGGCGCGAGGGCACCAGCACTCGTCGCTCCGAAGCGCGGGCGTCAAATAGGGGGTAGCACGAACGGTTCCCTATGAGCGTGACCGAACGGTTCGACGCACTGGGTGAGAAAGAGAAGGTCGGCGGCGGCGCGGTGCTCTTCCTCGCGGGAGTGCTCATCCTCGGCCTGCTCACCTTCGCTGGGGTCCAGTCCGAGTCGCTCCAGATCGTCCTCGGAACCGTCGGCGTCATCACCGTCGTCATCGGCGTCCTCTCCATCGGTATCAGCGAGAAATCGGTGTAGGAGGGCGGCATACTCGTCGGGCGGGAAAGCAGTGTTCTCGAGATCCCCTCGCAATTACTGCAGGATTTCGCCCACTACACCGATATCTGGCCAGTATCAGCTATATCTCTGCTCTATTCGACGTACCCCTCGGTGAGCGACTCGACGTACTTCGCGACCACGTCGACCTCGAGGTGGACGGGGTCACCCACCGACTTCTCCCGGAGGTTCGTCAGGTCGTAGGTCGCGGGGATGACGGCCACGTCGAACTCGCCCTCGGCGCCGCCCTCGTAGCCCGTTCCCGGCTTCTCCAGTCGCGCGACGGTCAGCGAGATGCCGTCGACGGCGATGGAACCCTTCTCGACGACGTACTTCGCCAGCGGGCGCGGCAGCGAGAACGAGAACGTCCAATCCCCCCCAACCTGCTCGATACCCGTCACCCGGGCGGTGCCGTCGACGTGCCCCTGGACGAAGTGGCCGTCGAAGCGCCCATCGGCGGGCAGCGCCCGTTCGAGGTTGACGACATCGCCCACCGCGAGCGAACCGAGGTAGGTGCGCTCGATGGTCTCCTCCGAGCAGAACAGCTCGAACGATTCGTCGTCGTGAGCCTCGACCGTGAGGCAGGCGCCGGAGACGGCGATGGACTCGCCATGTGCGAGTTCGTCCGCGAACGAGGCCGCGACGCGCATCCGAAGCCCCTCGACGGTCGCCTCCCGGGCGAGAATCTCGCCGGTCTCCGCGACGATGCCGGTGAACATACCCGGGCTTGGGACGGCGGCGTCGAAAGGCCTCCGGGTTGCGTGCCGGCTCGGGAACCCACTTCCCCACGGCGACCACCACCGTACCGCCCCCGACCGCGTGTCAAGGGGTCTCAGCCAAATCGCTGTTTGAGCCACGGGAACGTCCTTTGTGCCGGCGCCACGAGTCGGGGCATGGACGCGACGCCCTCCCGACGCCGGTTCCTGACGGCGACGCTCGCCGCAGGGACCGCCGTCATGGCCGGCTGTACCGGCCTCATCGAGAGCGACACGATAGGAGAGTCCGGGGAGCGCGAACTGGAGCTCTCGCTCTCCCGCGAGGACGGACCGCTCCGCGAGTCGTTCGTCGTCGACCTTTCCGAGACCCGGTCGCCCGACGACGAGGACGCCTTCGCGGCGGCCGTGAACGGCGAGGCCTACACCACCCAGTACCGCCGGCCGTTCTACTCCACCGCGGACGACCCGGAGTACGTCGAGCACGAGGGGACCTACTACCGCCTCGGCGCGGTCGTCGTCGACGAGGAGACGGTCACCCATCCGGTACTCCGTCTCTCGGCGGCCGGAGACGCCGATGCGGAGGACACGCCCGATGGGGCTCCCATGGAGTCGCTTCCGGACAGCGACCAGCGGGCGGTGCGCATCGCCTACAAAGCAGCTCGCGCCCGGGGGAACGTGGGCGGTGTCCCCTGGGGGCTGGTCCAGCGCGGCGGCTACGTCTACCGCGACGAGACGGCCGTCGAGACCAGCGAGCTGCTCGGGGCGGACGGCCCGGACCACGTCACCCACCGTGAGACGGTGTACACCGTCGAGGTGACGCGCGAGACCTTCCACGAGCCGGTCTACCGCGCGACCGCCGAACCGGTCGCCGAGTCACCCGAGCGGCTGGAGGCCATCCTCCGCGCGCAGTTCGTCGACGCGCGGTTCTCGCGTGACGACCGCTCGCAGGCGGCCCGGGACGTGCTCCGCGAGGCCGAGAACGGCGGGTACAGCGAGAGCCACCCCTACTCGGACGGCTACCGGGAGGTCCTGCGGGCGCTCCACCGGCGGGCCTACCTCGACGGGAACATCGAGAAGGACGCCGGCGTGGTAGACGACGGTCGTCGGATGGTGCTGTACGATGGGACGTACTTCGACTACTGGCTCCGGTTCACGGGGGGAGACGAGGCCTGAAGCCCGGGGGCGACAGCTGGTCCCGCGAGGGCGCGTACCGGTGGAGGGCCGTGTGGTCAGCGGTCGTCGCTATCCCAGTCGTGCAGGCTTGCCGAAGTTCACCAGCACCGATTTGGTCCGACGGTAGTCCTCGAACGCCTCCTCGTCGAGTTCGCGGCCGATGCCCGAGCGCTTGTAGCCGCCGTGGGGCATCGCCTCGCCCATCTCGTTGTAGCAGTTGACCCACACGGTGCCCGCTTCGAGGTCGTCGGCGACCGTGTGGGCAGTCTCGAGGTCCGTCGTCCACACCGCACTCGCGAGACCGTACTCCGTGTCGTTGGCCTGCGCGACCATCTCGTCGCGGTCGCTCCACTCGTGGACCGTGATGACGGGCCCGAACACCTCCTCGCAGGCGACCGTGTGGTCGTGGTCGACGTTCGTCAGCACGGTCGGCTCGAAGAAGGGGGCGTCCCCACAGCCCTCGATGTCGGGCGCGTCACCGCCGGCGAGCACCTCCGCTCCCTCGGCCACGGCCGTGTCGACGTAGCCCTGCACCGTCTCGAGGTGCTCGTGGTCGACCAGCGGCCCGACGGTGGTGTTCGGCGCCAGCGGGTCGCCCAGTTCGAGCCGCTCCATCTTCTCCGTGAACGTCTCCAGGAACTCGTCGGCGATGGCCTCGTGGAGGAAGAGGCGGGCGCCCTCCGTGCACTGCTGGCCGGCGTTGAAGAAGCTCGCCACCATCGCCCCCTCCGTCGCGTCCTCGATATCGGCGTCCGCGCAGACGATATTGGGACTCTTGCCACCCAGCTCGAGGGAGACGGCCTTCATGTTCGCAGCAGCGCCCTGCATCACGGCGCGGCCGGCGCGCTCGGACCCGGTCAGCGACACCTTCCGCACGTCGTCGTGTTCGCTGATGGCGGCGCCGACCTCCGGCCCGTCGCCGGGGACGACGTTGACGGTTCCCTCGGGCAGCACGTCGTCCATGAGGTCGGCGAGCTCCAGCGTCGACAGCACCGCGCGGGGAGACGGTTTGAACACGACCGTGTTGCCCGCGGCGAGCGCGGGGGCGGTCTTCCACGCGACGAACATCGCGGGGAAGTTCCACGCGCTGATCTGCCCGACGACGCCGTACGGCTCGCGCTGCGTGTAGCCGAGCTTGTCGCCGCTCGTGTTCGGACTCCGGCCAGCGTCCTCGGTCCGGGCGAGCGAGGCGAAGTGTCGGAGCTGGCGCAGCAGGATGGTGAAGTCGGCGAACAGCGACAGCTGGTTGGGCTTGCCCATCTCCAGCGGGTCGATCTTCGCGAGGTCGGCCTTCCGCTCCTCGATGCGGTCGGCGAGCTCCTCGAGCTTCTCGGCGCGCTGGCGCCCGTCCATGTCCCCCCACGCGCCCTCGAACGCATCCTGGGCGGCCGCGACCGCACGGTCCACGTCGTCGCTCGTCCCGCGCTGGTACGTCGCCAGTTCCTCGCCGGTCACGGCGTCGACGGCCGCCTCCGGTTCCGCACTGCCGTCGACCCACTCGCCGCCGATCAGCAGGCCGTACTCCTCGTCCAGTAACTCCTCGGCCGTCGACCGGTGTGTCTCGAGGACCGACTCGCTCACGCCGTCGGCGCTCCCGCGGAAGTTCTCGCGCTGCATCGAGTGGGTGTTGTTCCTACTACCGGTTACTCATTCCGAATTCATACAATCAAAGTAAACATATGCAGTTACCCCATCGCGACAGCGGCGGCGCTCACTCCACCTTCGTGACGAACATCGCGTGCGCCGCGTTCTCACTGTGGGAGGTGACCTTGAGTCGGATGGTGTCGCCGGTCTCGACCGTGTCGGGGACGTTCTGGTCGACGAACACGACCAGCCCGTTCACCTTGACGACGGCCTCGCGGCCGTGGCCGGTGTCGTTCGTCTCGGTGACGACCGCCGTCTGCTCGGAGCCGACGGGTGCGGCCTCGCTCTCGTCGCGGCGCTGGGCCGCCTCGTGGGCGGCCTGGGCCTCGGGGTCGTCGTACTTGCCGTCGCCGCCACCCAGCATGGCGCGGCCGAGCAACAGCAGAACGAGCACGAGGACGCCACCGCCGGCGACCAGCGCGAACGGGAGTTCGGACTGGAGTACGGGAAGCACGGTGGCACCGACGCAGGGGGTGCCGATAACAGTCCCGGCATCCGGCCGGAACCGGGAGGAGCGCCGTCGTCACGGGGGCGGCCTGTGAACACCCCACGACCGACGGGTTGAAGTGTCGAACGGACCGGATACGCGGTATGAGTGTCGAGCTACCGTTCGCCCCCGTCGATACCGTCATCCGGCGGAACGCGGGCGACCTCCGCGTGAGCGCAGAGGCGGCCGAGGAGCTCGCGCGCCGTATCCAGTCCCGTGGGGCCGCACTGGCGGTCGAGGCCGCCGAACGCGCCACCGAGGACGGTCGCAAGACCCTGATGGCCGAGGACTTCGCCGACCTCGCCGAGGGGGGCGTACCCGCGAACGGCGACCCGGAAGGGCTGGAACTGCCCATCGCGCCGGTCGACCGCATCGCCCGGCTCGACATCGACGACTCCTATCGGGTCGCGATGGACGCCCGGGTCGCGCTCGCGACCGTCCTCGAACGGTACGCCGACCGCGTGGCGGCCGCCGCGGCCGTCCTCGCCGAACACGCCGACCGCCGCACCATCAAGGAGGAGGATGTGGCGGTCTACTTCCGACTCGCAGAGTACTTCTGATGCGATTCGGCTACCGCGACGCCTGTCTACGACACGAGACCGGCGCCCGGCACCCGGAGTCGTCGGACCGGCTCCGGGCCATCCGCCGGCGACTCTCGCGCCTCCACGGCGTCGAGTACGAGGAGGGCTCGCTGGCCACCCGCGAGGCGCTCGAACGCGTCCACGACCCGGACTACCTCGACGAGGTCGAGCAGTTCTGCGCCGACGGCGGTGGCACCTGGGACGCCGACACCGTGGCAGTGGGTGCCACCTGGGAGGCCGCCCGCGCCAGCGCCGGGCTCTCCGTCTGGGCGGCCAACGCGGCCCTCGACGGCCAGCAGGGCCACGATACGCCCTTCGCAATCGGCCGGCCGCCCGGCCACCACGCCGAACCGGACGAGGCGATGGGCTTCTGCTTCCTCGGCAACGCCGGCGTCGCGGCCACCGACGCCCTCCAGCGCGACGACGTGGACCGCGTCGCCGTCTTCGACTGGGATGTCCACCACGGCAACGGCACGCAGAAGATGTTCTACGAGCGCGGCGATGTCTTCTACGCCTCCATCCACGAGCGCGGCCTCTTCCCCGGCACCGGCCACGTCGACGAACCCGGCCGCGGCGAGGGCGAGGGCTCCATCCTGAACGTGCCCTATCGGGGCGGCTGTGGCGACGCCGAGTACCTCGCCGCAATCGACGAGGCGCTCCGGCCCGCGCTCGAACGGTACGACCCGGACCTCCTCATCGTCAGCGCGGGCTTCGACGCCCACGAGCACGACCCCATCTCCCGGATGCGTGTCTCAACGGAGGGGTACGGCGCGATGACCCGCCGGCTCGACGACCTCTGTGACGACCTCGACGCCGCGCTCGCGTTCGTGCTGGAGGGCGGCTACAGCCTCGACGCGCTCGCGGACTCCATCGCGATGGTCCACGAGACGATGCACGGCCGCGACCCCGTCGAGAACGAGGAGCCGGTCAACGACCGGGCGCGCGAGCGGCTGGACGAGGTGCGCGCGGAGCACGGATTGTAACAGTCCGTCCTCGAAACGCCTCATCTCCAGTTCTCTCGAGACTCCCGGATAGCCTCCCGAGCACGCTCGGCCGTCTCGTCGGACCAGACGCCGGCCTCCATCGACTCACCGGCGGCTGTGGCAGTGACTCGCCGCAGGAACTCGTCCCACGTCTCGACGTCCCGCTTCAGCCGGTCGAGTCGCTCCTTGGTCGCAGCATCGACCGGGATGGAGGTGCGGCTCATATGAATTCGTACTGAATTCATCCCTGTAGGCGTTTCGCCGAGAGGGAGCCGCTATCGGAAGTATATATCCGACGGAGAACAAAATATAGATTGTAGAGATGATATAGGAACGGAATAATTCTAAAGGTATAGTTATCCCACAGATATCACGGAGAGGATGGAAAAACCGGCTTCACTCCTCGCCGACGATGCGGTCGACGATGACGTCCGGGTCGAACCGTTCGAGGTCCTCGTACCCCTGTCCGACCCCGAGGAAGAGGATGGGCTTGCCCGTGACGTGGGCGATGGAGACGGCCGCCCCGCCCTGCGAGTCGGCGTCGGCCTTCGTCAGCACGACGCCGTCGATCTCGGCAGCGTCGTTGAACTGTTTCGCGCGCTGGGTCGCGTCCTGGCCGGCGACGGCCTCGTCGACGAAGATGGTCATGTCTGGGTCGACGACGCGGTCGATCTTCTCCAGCTGGGCCATCAGGTCGTTCGAGGTGTGGAGCCGACCCGCAGTGTCGCCCAGCACCACGTCGGCGTCGTTGGCCTCGGCGTACTCGACGGCGTCGTAGATGACCGCCGCCGGGTCACCGCCCTGCTGGTGGGTGATGATCTTCGCGTCGAGCGCCTCGGCGTGCTCCTCGATCTGCTCGTTCGCGCCGGCGCGGTAGGTGTCGCCGTTCGCGATGACGGGCGTCAGTCCCTGGTTCTGGAACCGCCGCGCGAGCTTCGCGATGGTGGTGGTCTTCCCGACGCCGTTGACGCCGGTGAAGATGATGGTGACGGGCTTCTCGGCCTCCTGGATGCGCTGGTCGAAGTCGAACTGGCCGACGCTGATGACGTCCCGGAGCGCGTCGCCGATGGCCCGCTGAACGACGATCTCGCCGGTCTGGACCTGCGCCCGGGTCTGCCCGACCAGCTTCTCCTCGATGCGGTCGGTGATGGCCTGGGCGACGCTCATCTCCACGTCACCCTGGATGAGCGCCATCTCCAGCTCCTCCAGCGGGCGCTGGAGCTCCTCGCGCTTGATGAGCGCCTTCCCCGTCGCCGCGCGCTTGACGGAGCCGAAGAGGCTCTCGCCGCCGGTCTCCTCGGCGGAGCCGGCGGTCACCTCCTCGGTCCGGCGCGAGAGGGCGTCGGGGACGTTGCTCTCGCGCTCGGACTCGGACTGGCCGTCCGGAGCGGCCTCGGCGACCTCGGCGTCGGCGTCGGCGTCGGGCCCCTCGTTCTCGTCCGCAGCGGCGTCGTCGGGGGCCGCGCCGGCCTCCGGCTCGGCGTCGGTCGCCGTTTCGGCTTCGGTGGACTCGGGAGTGTCGTCGGACCCGGCCGCGTCCGGCTCGGCCGCGTCCGGCTCGGCCGCCGCTTCCGACTCCTCGTCGGTCTCCTCGACCTCGACGGCCTCCTCGGCAGCGTCGTCGCGGAACTTCCCGAGTTTCTCCTTCAGTCCGTCGAACATCGCGTCACTCGTCCTCGTCGCCCTCGCCGCCCTCCATCTGCTGTTGCTGCTGCATCATCTGCTGCATCTGCTGCTGCTGTGCCTGCTGGGCCTTCTGCTCGACCTGCTCGGTCTGCTCCTCGATCTCGTCGATCTCGGCCTCCAGCTCGGCGATGCGCTCGTCGAGCACGTCCTTCTTGCTCTCGAGCGTGTCGATGGCACCCTCCTGATCGCGCTCGGCGGCGAAGCCGCCGCCGATGGAGACGACGATCTCCTCGATGCTCCCGAGCTCGGCGCTGACGTACGCGTCGCCGCCGAGCGGCACCTTCACGGTGTCGTTCGTCTCGAGCTCCTCGAGCGCGTTGATGGCCTCGTCGATGTCGCTCTTGTCGGCCTGCACACCCTCGATCTCCTCCTGAACGGCCTCCTTCTCCTGTTCGAGCGCCTGGAGTTGCTGCTGCAGCTGGTCCATGCCGCCGCCGCCGCCACCACCGAGGCTCATGCGGCACGCACCTCCTGGAGCTCCACCTGCGTGCGCTTCTTGCCGTGTCGGGAGCCGACGTTCGCGTACGTCCGCTCGCGGGCGACGTCCTCGTTGGGCGCCTCGACGTTCGTCTCGAACTCCTGCCAGCCGTCGCGGGCCTGGAAGCGCCCGCTGACCGTATACTCGCTCATGGACGGAGTGGGGCGTGCGAGCGGGAAAGTCCTTCCGACTCGGGGAACATCGAGCACGAAATCGGACCGGGTTCGCGAGCGGGTGCCGCGGAGCGGGGCCGAACGCTGGGGCTACGCCTCTCGCAACGCCGCGCCGGCGTCGCCGCTCGTCCTCCAAGCTCGGGCAGTCGAGGGCCGCCTCCGAGTCCCGGCACCGGACGAGGGAGTCACCAGCGCGCTGGATGGCTGGGTAGACGTCAACGAGGGAGGCCTCGACGTCATCGCTCCCGAGCCGCTGGAGCCGCTACAGCTCCGAGCGCTTGACCAGCGCATAGACGACCAGCGCCGCGAGCACGGTGCTGAGGAAGGCCTCGCTGCTGGCCATCAGCCGCCCGGCGATAGCGGTCGGCGCCTCGTTCCCGTAGCCGATGGTGGTGTAGGAGATGTAGCTGAGGTGAATGTTGCCGAGCAGCACCTCCTGCCCGGCAGGGGTCGCCAGTTCGGAGAGCGAGTCCAGCTGGCCGGTGGTGGTGGCGAACGCCGGGCCGCCGAACGTGTAGAAGGGGACGAACAGGAGCGGCGCGAGCAGGAAGACCAGCGCGATGCGCATCAGGCGCATCCCGTGGCCGCAGGTGAGCCCGAGGAATCCGTTCTCGGCGGCTCTCGCGGCGTTCTGGAGCCTGGCGCCGAGGCTCACGCTCGGGTCCTTGGCGATGTCGATGTGCTTCCGGCGCGAGAACGCCTGCCGCTTCACGCGGAACTCGCCGGCGGCCTTCATCTCCCCCGCCGCGGAGGCGGCGTTCTTCGCCTTCAGGTAGGTCGTCTCGGTCACCCCCGGCGTCATCTCGACGGCGAACTCGTGGTCGGCGGCGTCGTTCTCGGTGAAGTCGTGGAGCACCCACTCGTTGCGGTCGAGGTAGTCGGTGTGGTCCGAGAAGTCGAAGGCCAGGCCGTCGAACTCGTCGAACTCCGTGTTGCAGAATCGGAAGTAGTCCAGCAGCTCCCGGCGGTCCGACTCGCGCTCGGCATCCAGCGCCACGTCACCCAGGCTGGCACGGGTCATGTCGTAGTGGATCCAGCTGGATTCGGGCTGGACGATGCGGCCGCGCTTGATCTTCGCGTCGGTGAAGTCGAGATACGTCGCGGCGGTGGTCGCGCTGGCCAGGCAGACGAGCCGGTCGTCGAAGGTCGCGCCCGTGAAATCCGCGGGCGCGCCGAAGGTGACGCCGCCGAAGTCCGCGGAGGTGAACGCCGCGTCGTCGAAGTCCGTGTGCGCCTCGAACCGACAGTCCGCGAACGAGATGCCGTCGGCGAGGTGGTTGGCGTCACCCAGGAACTCGGTCCCACGGAAGTCGGCCTCGTCCTCGAACGTCGCGGCCTCGAAGGTGGTGTCGCCGTCGAACAGCACCTCGTCGAAATCCGCCAGCGCATCGAACCGGCAGTCGGCGAAGGAGGCGTCGTCGCCGAACTCCGCCTCCTCGAAGACGACCGGCGCAGCGAACGCCGCGCCCGTGGCATCCACGTCTCCGTCGAGAACCGCCTCCTCGGCGTGGAGTTCAGCGTCGAACTCGCAGTCGGCGAGGGTCAGGTCGTCGCTCGCCGCGAGCTCCGTGAACGTCGCCGGCCCGGCGAACGACGTGCCCGTGAAGTCCGCCACCCGGAAGCCGGCGCGGGTGAAGTCCGCCTCGCCCTCGAAGGAGACGTCCTGGAAGGCGGCATCGGCCTCCAGCACTCGGGCCCCGCCCTCGAAGACGGAGCCACGGAAGTGCGCCAGGCCGCCGAACGTCACGCCGGCGAAGGAGGCGTCCCCGCCGAAGCGTATCTCGTCGAAGTCCGCCTCGTCACCGAACGTCGCGCCATCGAACTCGACATCGCCCCGGAAGTCGGCCTCCTCGAACGTCGCGTCGCTCTCGAAGGCCACGCCCTCGAACCGGGCGTAGCCGAAGTCCGTGTGCCGGAGGTCCGCCTCGCCGGCGAACGTCGCCTCGTCGAAGCTGGTGCTGTCGTCCAGCAGATGGGACTCGCCGAAGAACTCCGCGTTCCGGGCGGCGAACCCTGATTCGAACGTCGCCTCGTCGAAGCTCACGTCGTCGTGGAACGAGCCCTCGTCCAGTTCGACCGCGCCCTCGAACGTGGTCCCGCGACACTCCAGGTCGCCGTCGAACACGGCCTCGAACGTGTCCACGTCGCCGGTGACGGTCGCGTCGTCGAGGATGAGGTCCTGCGTGACGTGCGCGCCCTCCAGCTGGATATCGCCGACGGTGGCGTCCTCGAGGTGGAGGGGAATCCGGATGGTTCCCCGCTCGGCGCTGAGCTTCTCGACGGTCGCCCCCCGGAGGTCGACTGGGTGCTTGTTCGTCCCGTCGACGACCTCGTAATCGAGGTCCAGGGCCGGGAGCGTGACCCCCGAGAGGTCCTTCTCCTCCCGGTCACCCTCGTCGATGACCGTCCGGAACGCTGCCCGCACGTCGTCGTCGGTGAGGCCGCGCTCGTCGCGCTCGGCCGGGGACGCGCGGAGCACCTCCCGCGCGGTCGCTACGTCGTCGTAGGTGGGCAGGTCGCCGGGGTCGGTGCGGGGCTCGGCAGTCGTATCGGCGACCGAGCCGTCGCCGTCCTCGGGTGTCGTCCCCCCACCCCCGCCAGCGTCGGGGTCGGGACCTGCCTCCTGTTCGTCGGACATGGCACGGACTGGTGCGTTCACCGACTAATACGTTCCCCCGATTCGACCCCGTTCGTCCGGCCGAGCGCGACGAGAGCGGGCGGACGCGAGCGAGCGCCGGGCGGCGCGGGTCGTCGTCCAGGCGGCGCGGGTCGTCGTCCAGGCGGCGCGGGTCGTCGTCCGGGCGGCGCGACCGTCACCGGGCGTCAGCGCAGCACCGACCGCCGCTCGGACTCCGAGAGGGCCGTGTCGTTCCGGACCGCACACTCCTCGCACTCGTAGGAGACGCCGCCCTCGTCGTAGGTCTTCACCGGGATGCCGAACAGGAGGAACACCTCCTCCTGGTGGCGCTCGATGATGGCGTCGGCCTCGGCACCGCAGTTGGGACACCAGTCCTCGGTGGCCTCTGCCTGGTAGGTCACCTTCGTGCGGCCGAAGGAGGCGACCCCGTAGGCCTCGTCGTGGCTGGTCTCGATGAGGTCGTTCACCGGGAACGGGTCGGCGTCGACGACGTTGTCGTAGCCGCCCTCGACGGTGTCGGCGACGGTCAGATACGGCCCCAGCCGGACGGTGTTCTCGTACCCGACGAACCGGACGGTCACGTCGGCATCGGTCCCGCGTGGCCCGTCCACGCGAACGCGGTGGTCGTGCCCGACGACGTAGACGGTCAGGTCGCCGGTGACACCGGAGACGGTCACGTCGTGGCGGGCGCCGACCAGTACGATGCCGTCGGGGTTCTCGACGTTCCCGGAGCGCCGCCAGCCGACGAACGACTCGAAGCCGCTCGTGTCCGGCGGGTCACCGCTCGCCCGGAAGACGCTCTCGGCGCCCGTCACGTCCAGCGTTCCGGCGGCCCGGCCGGCGACGAACACGTCCTCGGCGTCGGCGATGACGGCGTCACCCTCCACGCCGCGCCGGTCGACGTAGCCGTCCTCGACGTCGCCCGCGACCCGGAGTTCCGGCTGGGCGACGGTCGTCCCCCCCTCCACCGGCGTGTCGGTGAAGACGTACTCCGCGTCGACCAGTTTCAGGTCGCCGGTCACGGCGTCGGCCCGGACGAACGTGTCCGCAGGGTCCTCCACGACGACGGGACCGGGCTCACCCGTCAGCGTCACGTCCCCGTCGTAGTGTGTCGCCTCCGGGCCGTCCGCCCACGCGGGTTCGTCGGTCATATCTGGAGTCGTTCAGCGTCGTTCGCCGTGAATCCCCCGGTCACTTCAGCCGGGTCAGCACCGTCTCCGAGCGGAGCGCGAGGTCGAACTCCGGGTAGGTGTGGTAGGTCTCGAACCGGTCGCCGTCGAGCGTGATGGCGGTGACGGCATCCGGACCGAACCGGTAACGGACATCGAAGTCGCGGTCGGCGGGGAACGCGTCCAGCCCGAGCCCCTCGACCGTCGTGGCGGCGCGCACCTCGCCCGTCGTGGTCGTCAGGGTCCGCTCGACGCCGGGCGAGAGCGGAATCCGGCGGGGCGACACGGCGCCCTGCTCGCCCGCCGCGGTGGTCGGGACGCCGCCATCGGGTTCGGCCGCCTCCTCGGGGGGGTGGACGCCCAGCTCCGGAAGGGCCCGGCAGGAGCAGAGCTCGTGGAAGCCCGCATCGGGCAGGCTCAGACAGTGCGAGCTCCCGATGACGCGCACGTCGGCGCGGGCGTCGAGCAGCCGGCCCTCGGCCCGCCGTTTCACGTCCATCGCCTGGAGGTCGGGCGCGGTCGAGAGATGCACCAGCCGGAGCAGCGTGTGGTCCGGCGCGTCGTCGGTGCCGCCGAGCGACTCGCCCGCCAGGTCGTCGCTCACCACGGCAACCACCTCCCGGTGTGTCGGTCCTCGTTGCGCAGGTTCGGCCGGATGAGGATGTCGTAGTTCGGGTGGAGGACGCGGTTCGGTCGGACGCCGCGGTAGGACGGGGTCGGCTCCCACTGCAGGCCGCGGTAGCGGTCGGCGTGCCGGCGGACGTAGGCCCCTCCCGCGGCGGGGTCGAACGCGGGGCCGTCGTCCGGCGAGAGCAGGTAGAACCGCTCGACGCGCTCGGTCTCGCCGTCGGCGTCGAGGTCCTCCCAGGCGCTGTAGGCGACGTGGCGGTCGAAACCGGCCGCCCGTACGGTCTCGACGTAGGCGGCGTGGTGGCGGGCCTGGTCGTAACGGGAGTAGACCCACGTCCCGACGACGCCGTCCGGTTCGAGGTGGGTCCGGAGGCGGTCGTAGAACTCCGTCGAGTAGAGCCGCAGCAGGTCGTCGTCCTCGGCGCCGGGGAGGTCGAGCAGGATGAGGTCGTACGTCTCGTCGGTCTCGCCGAGGTAGCGCCACGCGTCGCCGACCGTCGTGTTCAGCCGGTCGTACTCGTAGGCGTCGTCGTGGTAGCGGGCGTAGAACTCGCGATTCCTCGTCCGCTGCATGAACTCCCCGTCGAGGTCGACGTGGTCGACGGTGACGTTGTACGCGCGCAGGTGGTCGGCAGCGATCCAGTCGCCGCCGCCGAGCAACAGCACCTCCGTCTCGCTCCCGTTCTCGTACATCGTCATCGGCACGTCGACGAGCCCCTGGTGGTAGGAGTCCGCCCACGACTCACAGAGCTGGACGGCGGTCCCGAGCCGCAGGCACTCCTCGCTCGCCCCCGCGAAGTACGGGTTCGGGCCGGTGCCGGTCCAGGTCCGCTCGTAGCGGACGATACGCTGGTACCGGGTCCGCTCGACCGCCGAGACGGTGGCGTCGATGGTGCCGTCGGGGTACTCCGCCTCGATGCGGTTCGCGAAGTAGAACGTCTCCACCTCGCCCTCGACGCGGTCGGCGGCGAGGACGACCCCGGCGTAGGTCGCGGTGAGCAGGAGCGTGGCGAGTATCAGCGCCCGGGCCTCCTCGCTGCGGAGCCGGCGGTGCCCGCCGTCGGCCGCGGCACTCTCGTCGGCCGTGCCGGTTCCGTCCCCGCCCGTGCCCGTCCCGTCCCCGCCCACGAACGGGCTCCAGGTGCTGAACCGGGCGACGAACGCCAGCGCGGCCAGCCCGTTCAGCAACCCCAGCACGAACACCGTCGCCACCAGCCCGTACCGGGGATACAGCCAGAAGACGTACAGGAGCGCCCCGGCCAGCCCGCCGAGGTAGTCCATCCCCAGCACCGTCGGGTAGCCTTCGACGGCCTCCTCGTCACGGGAGACGTGGAACAGCAGGCCCGCGGCGCGGTAGGTCCCCGCCCGGAGGCGCTGGCGAACCCGGGCGAGCGGACCCGCCCGGCGACCGTCGGTGGCCTCGCGCTCGACCAGCGCGGTCAGGAGCGGGAGTTCGAACCCGGACAGCAGGCCGACGGCCACCACGGGCAGCCGGGCGGCGACCTCGACGACCCCGTACGGGAGGTACGCCGGCGGCTCGCTCGCCGTCACGAGCAGGACGAACAGGAAGCCGGCGGGGCCGACCAGCGCGAGCAGGAACTCCACGCGGAGGAAGTTCGCCGGCCGGTCGTCGTCGAGCGCCCGCGAGGCGAACGAGCCGATGCCCAGCGACGAGAAGAACAGCCCGACCGTGAGCCCGTACTGGGTGACGGTACCGCCGAAGACGACCGTCAGCAACTCGGCGTAGACGAGCTCGTACGCGAAGCTACAGAACGCGACGACGAACGTCAGTGCGTGCAGGACACCGACCGCAGGGAGCCTGGCGGCCGGCGCGGGGCTGTCGGTCATGTGGGCGTCGAGTAGCTACCGGCGGGGAGCGACGGGCGGGCCGGTGCGCTGCCGGTCACAGGCGCGGCGAGACCTTCCACTTCTCGTCGACGACGAAGTCGCCACCCGCCGTCCGGTCGATCTCCATGTCGACCGACTCCCAGCCGAAATCGGTGGACCCGTCCGCGGCGACCATGTTCGCACCGACCCGGTACCACCCCTCGCGGGAGATCTCGTAGGTCTTGGCCTGCTCGGGGTCCTGATACACCTCGTCCCACGGGACCTCGCCGGCGCCGGGGCGGTCGTCCTCGAAGCGGTCGTCGCTGCCGAGGAAGGCGACCCCGATGGCGGCGACGGTGGCGCGGTAGCGCTCGACCTCGTCCTCGTGGTTCTCGCGCCAGTCGTCGGCGTAATCGCCGCCGTGCCACCAGGCGCGGCCCTTGCTGGTCCGTGGCGCGGAGGCGAAACCGCCGGTCCCGCGACCGGTGGCCCCGCGGCCGCCGCCCCCGCCGCCCTTCGCGGCCCGGGCACTCCCGACCGGGCTGAGGGGCGCCAGCAGACCGGCCACCGTCGGCGCGGCGGCGTCCTTTCGTGACTCGATCCAGGGTGAGTCGGCGGGCTCGATACGGAGTGTGCCGTCCTGTGGCTCCACGGACGCGATGGCGTTGGAGCGTCGCGGCGGCGGAGCGTTGTTCAGGAACGAACACCCGCCCAGAGCAGCGACCCCACCCACGACGGCCGCACTGCGGAGGAACTCGCGGCGCTGCATGGTGTCATTCCGCGTTTCTCGTATTCCTACAAGTATCTTTCCACCGAGAACACACGACAGATTAGTCCGTCACCATCTCGACTCCCCCCATGAAATTAACATTACATAGCATGTACCAAGGACTCAACGAATATATTGCGGCACATATGCACATTATACGATGGATAATCGCACTCTACGGACACGTCGCCGACGGGGGAGGTACCGCTCGCGCTATCGGCCCGGAAGTCGGGAACGTCCCGGAGATCAGGACCATCCCGGAGGTCGTGGTGTCGACGGGCGACGCGTCGACTCGGCTGCCGTGTGACTCTTGCTCGTCGCACCCGTCCGTCCACCCGTGCCGACCTGCGAACTCTGCCGCCGGCGCATCGAGGGGGTCCGTGACCCGGGGGCGATGCAGACCCACCACCTCCGCCCGGAGGAACGGCAGACGAGCCCGACGGCGACGCTCTGTCGGCCCTGCCACGACCAGGTCCACGCGCTGTTCACGAACGAGGAGCTACGGGAGTCGTTCGACACCGTCGCGGCCCTGCGCGAGGCCGACCGGCTGCAGGAGTACATCGCGTGGATCCGCACGACCGACAAGCTCCACATCGAGACGCGGACCAGCGACCACGTCCGGGAGCGGGAGTAGGGTCGGGTCGACGGCGGCCAGGGTGTAGCTCGACCCGAAACGGTGGCGTTTCCGGTACCGAGACCTCCGGAGCCGTCGCGAGGCCCCCGGAGCGATGCCGAGCGGGTCACACGGGCACCGGGACCTCGAACACCGGCAACAGCCAGCGGAGGCCCAGCGCGACCGTCCCGGCACCGACGACACCGCCGAGCCACGCGCGGGTCGCGTACCGGCGGCGGGTCCCCGCCCGCGAGCGGTCGCTGACCACGAACGGCTCGTCGGCCGACGCGTCGAGCACCACCCCCGCACCGCGGTCGGACGCGAGCCGGTCCGCCGCACCGGTGCCGGCGTCGGAGCGGTACTCGTTCGTCTCCACGTCCCGCGCGACCCCCAGCACGGTGACCGTCTCGCCGGGCGCGAGCGACCGCTCGTTGAACCGGAACCGCTCCCCGCCCATATCGAGGTCCGCGACCGCGGCCGCACGACCCGGCGGGTCGTCGGGCGCCCGCTCCTCCGTCGTCTTCCCGGAGACGTCGAGTCGGGCGGCCGTCGGGTCGACGACCACGGGGCCGCTGCCGTCGTCCAGGCGGAAGGGGACCCCGCCCTGCCCCGTGCGGGCCCGGCTCCACGCACGGCGGCCCTCGTCGTTCGTCCCGTGGCGGTTCTTCGCCTCGACCGACCACTCCCACGCGACCGCCGGGCCGCCGAAGAACGGCGCCGTCGGCGGGTCCGCGCGTTCGATACGACCGGTGACCGCGACGGGACCGGGTGCCACCTCACCGGTGGGGGTGTCGCCCCGGCGTCGGAACCGAACCCAGGTGCGGCCGTTGGCGACGCCGACGGCCAGCCCGAACAGACCGACGCCGACCAGCACGCCGGGGAGGAACGCGGCCTCGAGGCCGGCCTCCGTCCGGGGGAACCGCCCGACGACACCCAGTGCCCCGACCAGCACCAGCAGGACCACGACGATACCGCCCGCCACGCCCCGGGAGACACCGGTCCGGCTCCGGAGCCAGTCGTGGTCCGTCGGCGTCGCGAGTCCCCCGAGGACGAACAGGAGGACGATGGAGGCGGCGGCAATGTACCCGACGAGCGCAGCACTCCCGTTCACGCCGGGAGGGGACGGCAGGGTGGCGCAAAAACGCTCGGCCGACTCCGACCGGCCGGCGAGGGCGACAGGACGCCTGGCATGACAGCTCGGCAGGAGACGGACCCCGACGACCGGTCCCCTGTGTATAAATTTTCCAGAACGACAGGTCGCAAATTTGCAGACCCAGCAAATCGGCGTTCGGCACTTATCCGAGGCGGCGGACCCGGTGGTATGGACGTCCCGGACACCCTGACCACGCGACGGGCCCTGCTCGGCAGCGTCGGAACGGTCCTCGCGGGCGGTGGCGTCGTCTACGCCGCCCCGCACCTCGAGTCCGAGTCGAGCGAGGCGACCGTCCCGCGAACCCCCGCGTCGTCGAGCGGCGGGGGGGCAGGCGGAGCGAACGCCACGAACGACTCGAACGGCAACGGCACAGGTGCCTCGCTGGACACGGGGTTCCACTACAGCACGGAGACGGCGGGGTTCGACATCGACCTCGCGGGCCATCCCATCATGGGTTCGATGGACGCGCCCGTGGACATCTACTACTGGACGGACTACCAGTGCCCGTTCTGCAAGCGGTTCGAACACGGCGCGTTCCCGAAACTCGTCGAGAACCAGGTCCGGGAGGGGACGGTCCGCCTCGTCTTCATCCAGTTCCCCTACCTCAGCGAGGGGTCGATGACGGCGGCGGTGATGGACCGCTGCGTCTGGCGGGAGGTCCGGGAGTCGACGCCCGGCCGCTACCGCCGCTGGCACGGCGCCGTGTTCGACGCGCAGGGCGAGAAGGGATCCGGGTGGGCCTCGAAGGAGAACCTCCTGGAACTGACGCGGGGCGTCGAGGGCATCGACGCAGCCGCCGTCGAGGCGAAGATGGACGAGCACCGGAGCGACATCGAGGCGTCGATAAAGGCCGACCGGACGTACGCCGCCCAGGAACTGGGCGTCGGCGGGACCCCGGCGTTCGTCCTCTACAATCGCGGGAACGGGAAAGCCGGCAAGGTGACGGGCGCACAACCGTACGAGCGGTTCGACGAGGCGATAACGCGGGTGAAGAACGCGTGAACGAGCGCGTCGAGCGGCACGTCGAGGGGTTCCTCGCGGCGCTGGGCTACCCACTCACGTCCACCCCGCGGATGCTCCTCGCGGCGGGCATCGCCGTCTGCACGTACGTCCTGCTCGTGTTGAGCACCTTCCCGTCGTACTCGGCGCAGATGCTCGCCGCCGGCGTCGGCTACCTCGACGACGCGGTGCTGGCGCTCACCGCGAACACGTACGCGACCATCGGGACGGTCGGGCTGGCGCTCGTCGTGGCGTACGCCGTGGCGACGGGCGTGGCGCTGACGACCGCGCTCGGCCGCGTCCGGTACGGGAGCGCCAGCGGCGCGAGCGGGGCGTCCAGCGTCCTGCCGGGCCTCCTCGCCTCGGGCTGTGCGAGCTGCGGGGCGGGCGTGCTGGGGCTGCTCGGCTTCGCCGGGGCGCTGGCGACGCTCCCGTTCCACGGGAACCTCCTCCGCCTCGGTGGCCTCCTGCTCCTCGGCGTCTACCTCGCCCGCGTCGGCGACCCGCGCCGGTGTTCCGTCTCACCGACGGGTGGGAGCGCCTGAGTGACCCGACAGCGAGGCCCGCACGGTACCCGACGCCGAGGCCAGCGCGGGCGGGGCACATCACCGGCCATTTGCCCGTGGACCATCACCACCCCGCCATGACACACGAGGAGGCGTCGGGCGCGGCCGCCCTCTTCGACGTCCTGGCCGACGACTACGCGCGGCAGATCCTCCTCGCCGCGGACGGGGAGCCGAAGACGGCGAAGGCGCTGAGCGAGCGCTGTGATGTCTCGCTGGCGACCGTCTACCGCCGCGTCGCCACGCTGCAGGAGCACGGCCTGCTGGAGGAGCGGTCGACCGTCGACGACGACGGGTCACACCGCCGCCGCTTCGTGACGACGCTGGAGGAACTCCACGTCGAACTGTCCGAGGGAGACCTCTCGGTGGCCGTCGAGGTCAGCGACGACCTCGCGGACAACTTCACGTCGCTCTGGAGTGACCTCCGTGAGAACACGTGATCCAGCCATCCTTCCTCGTGGTGAAGCTGGTCGCGCTCGTGCTCAGTCTGGTCGTCGCCGGACTGGCCTACCACGGCTACCGCCGGAGCGGGAGCCAGCCGATGCTGTTCGTCGCGGGCGGGTTCGTCTGCATCGGCGTCGGCGCCATCTGCGAGGGCCTCATCTACCTCGTCTTCGACACGACGCTGTTCTCGGCGGCGCTCGTCCAGGCCATCGTGGTCTCGGTCGGGATGTTGCTCGTCCTGGCGTCGCTGACGCTCGGCGAGACAGGGGCGGAGAGCGGCTGACGGACATGGGGCAGCTCATCCCGTCGCGTCAGCGGTCGCCGCCGTCGCTGCCTGCCGCAGACTCGACAGCACGTCGTACCCCAGCCGCGAGAGGACCAGCACCGCGCCCGCGTACGTCACCAGCCCGGCCGTCACGAGCACGGGGAGCTCGACAAGGGGGGACAGCTGGACGCTCCGCGCGACCGCGACCACACAGACTCCCATCGCCGCGCTCCCGAGCGCAGGGTACGCGAGCAGGCCGAGGAACGCGCGGTAGTCGGCACCCGCAGTCCGGACAGCCAGCCCCGTTGCGACGGGCTCGGCGACGAACAGCGAGGCCCCGACGACCGCGGCGGCGGTTCCGAGCAGGCCGAACGCGGCCGTCAGCG
The DNA here is from genome assembly GCF_024298885.1 of Haloglomus halophilum. GTDB lineage: Archaea > Halobacteriota > Halobacteria > Halobacteriales > Haloarculaceae > Haloglomus > Haloglomus halophilum. Next base: position 2,286,568 of record NZ_CP101166.1, on the reverse strand, counting down.
GGTAGATGGCGACCGCGATGACCGCGAGTTTCGCGAGCTGTATCTTCGTCTCGTAGTCCGGTCGACCGACGGCACGGAACAGCGGGCCGGTCGTCGCGCCGATGGCCCGGAGGAGTCCCCACGCCGCCAGCGCCTGCATCGTCACCGCCAGCAGCGCGAGGTCCCAGCCCTGCTCGTTGTTGATGAACGCGTCGACGAAGACGGGCGCGACGGCCGCGATGCCAACGGCGGCCGGGAACGCGAGGAACGTCGTCAGCTGGACCGTCCGGAGGTAGGCCGACTCGAGGGCGTCCTCGTCGTCCTGGAGCTTCGCGTACGTGGGAAAGACCACGCTGGAGACGACCTGCGATATCTCCGTGGCCGGCGCGTTCGAGAAGCGGTAGGCCGTCTGGTAGAGGCCGAGCGCGCCGACACCGAGGAACCAGCCGACGAAGGCATCGTCGCCCTCCGTCGTGAGGAACGCGGCGATGCCCGAGCCGGTCACCCACTTGCCAAAGCCCAGCAGCTCGCGGGCCCGCGCGCGGTCGAAGCCCAGCCCCGGCCGCGAGGGGTGGACGAGATACGAGAGGCCGAGCCGGGTCGCCGCGCCCGCGAGCGTCCCGTAGACGAGGGCCCACACCGACCCCAGCGCGATGACGGCGGCGACAGCGACGCTGACGTCGGCGGCCGCGGTCCCGACGCGGTAGCCGAACTCGCGGTGGAAGGCCAGTTCCTTGCGGAGGTAGACCGCCCCCGGGTTCTGGAGGCCCCGGAGGAGCGGCACGAGCGCCATCGCCCGGACGACCGCCGTCAGGAGCGGCTGGCGGGCGGGGGCGACGAAGAACGCCGCGACGAGCGGCGCGGCCGCGAAGACGAGACCGGCCGTCAGCAGCCCCCGCACCGCGCGCACGACCCACGCGGTGGCGAGATAGTCGTCCACGTCGGCGTCAGGATGCTGGATGAGCGCCTCGTCGATACCGAGGTTCGAGAACCGCCGGACCCCGACCAGCAGGAGGAGCGCGACGCCGACGAGCCCGAAGGCCGCCTGCGAGAGGAAGTTCGCGAGGACGAGCAGTTTCGCGAGCTGGAGCCCGCGGCCCAGCCCGTTCGCGAGGAACGCCCAGACGACGCTGTTGGCGGCGCGTTCCCCGACCGACCCCGAGGGCCGGAGCCGCGAGCGGGCCGCCGCGAGGAGCCGTCGGAGGCGGGTCATTCGCGGTCCAGGGACGGGAGGACGGACGTGGCCCGGCTGCCCAGCGACCGGTCCACCTCGTCGTACACCGCGGCAGTCCGGCGCCCGATGCGTTCCCAGTCGAGTTCCTCCGCACGGGCTCGGGCGCGGTCCTCGAGCGCGTCGAGGTCGGCGGTGAGCGCCCGCCGGAGCGCCCGCTCCAGCCCCTGCGGGTCGTCCGGATAGTAGAGCAGGTCGTCGCAGTCGCCGACCGTCTCGGGGATGCAGCCGAGCCGTGGGGCGACGACGGGCCGGCCGAACGACAGCCCCAGCACGACGCTCCCGGAGGTGAGGACCTCGGTGAACGGCGCCACGACGACGTCCGCAGCGTTCAGGTAGTACTGGAGGTCCTCGGACGGGACGTACTCGAAGTGGCAGTCGACGCGGTCGTCGGCCGCGCAGCGGTCGGCCAGGCGCTCGCGCTCGTCGGGGTCGGCCGGGGGCTGGCCGGCGACGACGAGCCGGCGGTCGGCACCGGGGAGTGACCGGAACGTCTCGACCAGTTCGGGGACGTTCTTGTACGGTCGGATGTTGCCGACGTTGCAGAAGACGGTGGCGTCCGCGGGGAGGCCCAGCTCCTCGCGAGCGGCTGCCCGGGAGACCTCGTTCTCGTAGCAGTCGACGTAGTTGCCGTGCGGGACGACCTCGATACGCCGTGCCACGTGGTCGGGGAGGCCGTAGGCGTCGACGATGGCGTCGCGAGCGGTCTCGCCGTGGACGACGACGGCCCCACTCAGCCGGCAGATGGCGTGGCGGAACCACCGCTCCGCGCGGCCGCCCTCGGTCTCGTGGTGGAACCGGTTGTGGACCGTCCAGACGACGTCGACGCCGACAGCCCGCGCGAGCAGGAGTTCGAGGAGGAACCGGACCCCGAGCAGCGCGGTCACGACTCGCGAGCGCGACCCGACGAGCGAGTGCGCCCAGTGGACGTGGAGGACGTCGGGCCGCCCATGTTCGAGGAACGCCTGCAACACCGGGAGCGGCGCCGTGTGGTCGCCCGTCACGACGGAGACACCGCTGGCTTCCAGCCCCCGCGCCAGTTCGTCCTGGTAGGGATTGGCCTCGTAGTAGGGGAGGAACAGGGCCGTCGTCACGAGTAGAGAGTTACCGGATGCTCGGTCGGTCGTACCGTAGTTACTGAGCCGCTAACCCGGCCGATAGTCGCGATTCGGCTGTCGACAGGGAGCGTCACGCCGACCCCCCGGACTCGTCGGCGGCCTCGTAGCGGTACACCTCGACACCCTCGTACTGGCGGTGGAACGTCCGCTCGCGGCCGTCGGCCACGATGTCACGAACGCGGTCGCGCTCGGCCTCGCTCGCGTGCGAGAAGACGAGCCAGACGCCGTCAGCGTCGCGCTGGTACGCCCGAATCGTGGCGTTCCCCGTCGGCCCCTTCCCGGTCCCGGAGTCCTCGACGACCACCCCCTCGATGCGGACGTCGTCGCGGTCGACGTAGTGGCGGGCGCCGCGCTCGGTGATCTGGTCGGCGACGAGGACGAGGTCACCGGCCGCGGCGCGCTCGTCGATGGTCGCGCCGACCTCGCGCCACTGCTCCTTCTGGTCGCCCGTGTAGTAGATGCCCAGCGAGGGCACCATCGCCAGCACCAGCAGCCCCGCCATCCCGTAGCGGGCGAGGGGCAGGTCGACGTGCCGGACCCCGCGCGCGACGAGGGCGAACAGCCCCAGGGAGGCGGCGATGGTGTAGCGCGGCCAGAAGATGGGCGTCACGGCGTACGAGAGGACGATGGGGAGCCCGAACGGGACGACGAACAGCGCGCCGAGCAGGACCGACGTATCCGCCGTCGCCGCCCGGACGCGCAGGTCGAGCCCGTCACGGAGCGACGCGACGGGCGCCTTCGGGTCGAACCCGACCAGCCGGTAGCGGAGCAGGCCCAGCACCGCGGTCCCGAGGAACGCCGGAATCACGACGAGGTGGACGAGCCACGTCGTCCCGAAGCCGTAGCCGGCGTACGCCGAGACCATCTTCAGCGCGCGCTCGACGGTCGGCGGCGGGACGTACGACAGCGAGAAGTCCGCCCCGCCCATCAGCAGGACGGCCGCGGCGACGAACGGGACCAGCGACAGCGCGACCGGGGTGAACGCCAGTGCCCACGGCCGGAGTGCGGCTTCCTCGGCCGTCAGGAGTCGGTAGGCCACGTACAGGCCCTCAGCCGCGACGACGAAGACGGCGAAGACGTGGGTGTACGCGAGCAGTACGGTGACGGCGGCGAAGCCGGCGAGATTCCGGCGCGTCGGCGTCTCGCGCACCCGGAGGAGGAGGTAGACCGAGAGCAGCGCGAGGAAGACGAGCAGGCTGTACATCCGGACCTCCTGCGAGAACCGGACGTGGAACCGGGAGACGGCGAGCAGGAGCGCGGCGACGATGCCCGCCTCGTGGTCGACGGTCCGTGCGACCACGAGGTACATCGCGGGGAGCGCCGCGATACCGAAGACGGCCGATGGCAGCCGCAGTGCCAGCGCCGAGGTGCCGGCGACCGCCACCCACGCGTCCAGCACGAGGTAGTAGACGGGGAGGTGGGGCTGGGCCGTGGGGAGGTTGACGAGCAGTTCGAGACCGCTCCAGCGCGTGACGAACTCCAGCGTGATGAGTTCGTCCGTCCAGAGGCTCTCGTGGCCGAGCTGGGAGAGCCGCAGGACGGCACCGAGCGCGAAGACAGCGAGGAGTCGTGGGTCGCGGAGCCGACGAGCCATCGGTTGGCCGTCATTCGGTGCGACCGTACAATATTAGCCACCGCGTAGACCACGGAGCGAGGCGTCGGCACTGGTACCTGCACGAACCGCGCCACGGTCGAGCGACCGCCGTCATGTCGGCGGCTGTCGCGTCGACCGTTCCCGGCGACGAATTTAACTCAGAGAACCAGATATTATATCCGAGACACCCACCATGAGGACTTATTTGGCGTCTCTGAAATATAATCAATACATATTCCAACTATTTCCGCCACAGGGCCGACACAGAGTGCGGTGACCTACAGCAGACTTCCCCCGAGCAGGCCCCCGTCGTCGCCGCTGTCGCCGATGTTCCCGAGGCCGTCGTCGCTGGAGTCGTAGCCGAGCGCGCTGGCGACATCGAGCAGGCCCGCGCCGCTCTCGTTCTCGCTCAGGCCCACGTCCTCGGCCGAGTTCTCCAGTTCCAGACGGGCATCGGCGGCGCTCGTGCCGTCGGCCATCAGCTGGCCGGCGGCCCCCGCGACGTGTGGTGCGGCCATCGACGTGCCCGAGAGGCGGGTGTAGCGCCCGCCGAGGTAGGTGGAGTAGATCTCCGTACCGGGCGCAGCGATGTCGACCTCCGGCCCCTGACTGGAGTAGCTCGCCAGCGAGTCGTCGCGGTCGGTCGCGCTGACCGCGACCGTGTAGTCGTTCTCGGCCGGGTAGGACACACAGTCCGTACAGGGGCCACTGTTGCCGGCGGCCGTCGCGAGGAAGACCCCCTCGGCGTGGGCGTACTCGCAGGCGTCCCGGACGGCCTCGGAGGGCGAACTCGACCCGAGCGAGAGGCTCCCCACGTCGTAGCCCTGGTCGGCGGTCCACTCGATGCCCCGCGCCACGTCGGAGGAGAGCCCCGACCCCGGCGCCGTCAGTACCTTCACCGCGTGGAGGGTGGCCGCGGTCGAGATGCCCTCGACACCCTCCCCGTCGTCGACGGCGTCGGCGATGCCCGCACAGTGGGTGCCGTGGCCGTTGTCGTCCTGCCACTCGCTGCTCTGGATTCCCCCGAGGAACGCGGTACCCTCGCCGAGGTTGGCCGCCAGGTCGCCGTGGGTGGCGTCGATACCCGTGTCGATGATGGCGATGTCGGCGCCCGCGCCCGTCTCGCCGTTCCCGTGGGCGACATCCGCGTCGGTCCGGTCGATGCCCCACGGGGTCTCGCCGAGCGCCCGCATCTCGATGTCGCGCTCGACGTACCGGACGGACGGGTCGTCCCCGAGCGCGTCGAGCGCCCTCACCGGGAGGTCGACTGTCACCGCGTCGAACGAGAAATCGTACCGTGTCGCGCCCGCGAGCTGTTCCGCCGCACGCTTGCCGGCCCGGTCGCGATAGCCCACGGTCGCCCGGACCGTCTCGGTGGCCGTGTCGCTCCCGTCCAGGCTCGCAGCCGCCGACCCGGCCACCGAGACCAGGCCGGTGACCGCGAGGCTACCGCCCGCTGTTCTGAGAACGTCCCGCCGCGTCCGAGTGCCATCCACTACCATGATGCACCCGACGTGCCGGTGGCACGGGTGTACCTATTGTTCGGCTAAATCGTACCGTTTCGGCGCCTGCGAAGCCATGACCGTGCGTCTGCGGAGCCGAAACCGCGAGCGGCCGGGCCGTCACCGGGCGCGGCTCAGGGGGAGCTGCCGTCGTCGCGGATGAACGCTTCCAGTTCGAGCTCGATATCGACGCGCTGACTGGGCTGGGTCTCGCCCCACGTCGTGTTGTCGACCACGACGACCGGCTCTCCGGGCGAGACCGCCGACCCCTGCGAGGTAGCCTCCGTGCGCTGTTCGCTCAGCGCGTCGACGAACCGGAGCTGGTCGGCCGCGTCCGTCCGGTACGTCTCGAAGTCCGGGCGTCGGAAGGTGAGCACGTCGACGTTCCGGTCCGCCACGACGGAGAAGAACAGCACCGTCTGCCGGTCGAACGAGAGCGGCACGGCCTCGAACTGGTCCTGCTTCAGGGTGACCGAGCGCGAGACCTCCTTCACCGTCTCCTTCCGGAGGCTCCCACCAGAGCCACCGTCCGCCCCGTCGCCCGAACCGCCCGAGTCATCCGAGCCACCCGAGCCGAGGCCGGAGACGCTACTGCACCCGGCGGTGGCGAGCACACCCATCGTGGCGAGCACTCCGCGACGCGTCGTCTGTCCCATACCCCACCCCTGGCGATGCTCCCCTTTGGTTAGGTCCCGCCAAGCGCCCTCGGATCGACGAGCCTGCGGCTATCGGACGTGGCAGCCGAAGAAATGAACCACAGGTGGTGGCGACGTTACGCGGTCGCGTCCGTCGTCACGTCGCTCGTGGTACCGTCGGTCGTGCTGTCGGCCGTACTCGAGATGTCCGTGCTGTTGGTCGAGTCCGACGTGTCGCTCGTCTCCGCGGGCGACGACGGACTGCTCGGCGGGCTCGGCGCGCCACCGCCGTCACCGGAGGACTCGACGACCGTGTTGTCGTTGGCGTCGACGTCGACCACGTCGTTGTCGTTGGTGACGTCGGTGCCGCCGTCGACGGTGGTCGTGTTGACCTCGACGTTCTGCGGCTCGACGGAGGCGTCGTTCTCGCCCTGCTCACCCTCGGAGACCGTGTTGCCGCTGACGGTCAAGCGGACGACATCGTTGTCGTTGCGGACCTCCTCATCGTCGTGGTTCGTGCCGTCGTCCTCGCCGTCCTCGCTCCCGTCGTAGCGCTGGACGACGTTGTTGTCGTTGGCGTCGGCGTCGACCACGTCGTTGTCGTTGACGACGTCACCGTCGCCCGACTCGTCGGTCGTGCCGTCGTCGCCACTGTCGCCGGACTCGTCGATTGCGGCGTTGTCGTTGGCGTCGACGTCCACGACATCGTTGTCGTTGATGATGTCGCCGTCGCCACCGTTGTCGCTGGTGCCGTCGGAGCCATCGTCGTTCGCACCGTCGCGAACGGCGTTGTCGTTGGCGTCCAGGTCGACGACGTCGTTGTCGTTCACGATGTCACCGTCGCCGTCACCGCCGGCGGTGGTGCCATCGTCGCCCGAGTCGTTGGTCCCGTCGTCGGGGTTGTTATCGTTGGCGTCAGCGTCGACCACGTCGTTGTCGTTGACGATGTCGCCGTCGCCGCCCTCGTCGGCCGTGCCGTCGCCACCGTCGTCGGTGGAGTTGCCGGTGGGACCGTTGTCGTTGGCGTCCAGGTCGACGACATCGTCGTCGTTGATGATGTCGCCGTCGCCGTCACCCTCGTCACGGGTGCCGTCGTCGCCGCCGGCACTGCTGCCGGGGAGGTCGCCATCCCCGTCGACGACATCGTTGTCGTTGATGATATCGCCGTCACCGGACTCGTCGTCCGTGCCGGTGCTGTTCCGGCCCGGCGCATCGGGGTCGGCGTCGACGACATCGTTGTCGTTGGTGATGTCGTTGTCACCGTCGGTGGCCCCGTCGCGGGACTCGCCCGTGCCGGGGTCTACGACGTCGTCGTCGTTGATCACGTCTCCATCCTCCTCACCGGGTTCGCACTGCAGGTCGTCGTCGGAGTTCGAACTGCCAGCCTGACTTGACTGAGGGGTGTCGCTGCCGAGGTTCGGCAGCTGTTGCCCGACATCCATCGAGGCGGGCGTCTCACCCGACGCGACACTGGACTGGCCGCCGACCGCGGCGGGGGTCAGCACCAGTGAGAGTGCGACCGCGGCTGCAATCGTCGTGCGTACCATGCATCACCCGGTGGGACCATACAGCCCTATCAACGACAGCGGCCGTTCAGACCAGTTCACGAACTTACAGGCGGTATAACTCCCACAATCGACCACCAGCACCCGATAGCACAGGTTCGGCGCTCTCGCGGGTACGAGTTCGCCCCCGAAGCTATCGCACCGATTATCTCGCGACAACAGTTTCAGGAGACGCTTAGAGTGGCGATAGCGCTAGATGTCGGAGAGGCAGTCGGCAGTTCCGGCCGGTCGTCGACGAACGACGATGTGGCGACGACCGGGCCGAGAGTGGCATCGGCGGACGACGATGCCGCGGCTATCGGGCGTGCGGTGGTCGGTTCGAACCGTAGAAGGAACCGGCTTCGTCGCTCGCGAGACGGCGGCCCCCGAGGAGTGTTACTCGACCGTGACGCTCTTCGCGAGGTTGCGCGGCTGGTCGATCTCGCGGTTGAGCATATCGGCCGAGTGGTACGAGAGCAGCTGGAGCTGGACGTTCGTGAGGAGGCTCGTCAGGTCCGCGTCCGTCGCCGGGACCCGGAGCACCTCGTCGGTACACGCCGAGACATCGACGCCCTCCGGCGCGATGGCCACGATGTCGGCACCACGAGCCTGGACCTCCTTGGCGTTGTTGAGCGTCTTCTCGTCGCGTTCGCCGCCGGTGAAGACGGCGAAGACGACGGTGTCGGGCGTGACGAGCGCGAGCGGGCCGTGCTTCAGTTCGCCCGCCGCGAAGCCCTCGGCGTGCTCGTAGGTGATCTCCTTGAACTTCAGCGCGCCCTCCTTCGCGACCGGGCAGGCGACGCCCTGGCCGATGAAGAAGTACGCCTCCTTGTGGACGTGGTTGCGGCAGACGCGCTCGGCCTCGGAGGTGCCGAGCACCTCGCCGATCTGGTCGGGGAGGCGCTGGAGCGCCTCGAGGTAGGACGCGCGGTCCTCGCGGGGCGTGCCGGCCGCGACATCGTCGATGATGCGCTCTGCCAGGAGCGCGAGCGTCGTGACCTGCGAGGAGAACGTCTTCGTCGCGGCGACCCCGATCTCGGGACCGGCGCGGATGTACAGCGGCGTCTCCACCTCGCGGGCCGCGGTCGACCCGACGACGTTGGTCACGGTCGTCGTGCGTGCGCCCATGTCCTGGGCCTGCCGGAGTGCGCTGAGCGTGTCGGCGGTCTCCCCGCTCTGGGTGACCGCGACGACCAGCGTGTCCCCGGTCGCGGGGATGTCACCGCTGGCGTACTCGCTGGCGCGGTAGGCGTTGGCCGGGACGCCCGCCTTGTTGAGCAGGCGGGCGGCGTAGAGGCCAGCGTGGTAGGAGGTCCCGCAGGCGACGAACTGGACGGCCGCGACGCCCTCGAACGTCCCCGGCGGGAAGTTCTCGAGCGAGACGTCGCCGTCCTCGACACGGCCCTGCAGCGCGTTGGTGATGGCCTCGGGCTGGGTGTCGATCTCCTTGTGCATGAAGTGGTCGTACTGGCCCTTGCCGGTCTCCTCGGCGTCCCACTCGACGACCTCGCGCTCGCGCTCGATCTCGTCGCCGTCCGCGTCGGTCACGCGGAGGCCGTCGGCCGACAGCATCGCCGTGTCGCCGTCCTGGAGGTAGGCGACCTCGTCGGTGTGCTCGAGGAAGGCGGGCACGTCGCTCGCGATGTAGGTGGCGTCGTCGTCGAAGCCGACGACGAGCGGGGAGTCCTCGCGAGCCGCGAGGATGCGGTCCTCGGACTCGGCGACCGCGACGATGGCGTAGCTCCCGGCGATGTCGTCGACGGCACGCTCGAAGGCACCCGTTAGGTCCTCGGTCGCTGCCTGGTAGCGCTCGATGAGGTGCGGGACGACCTCCGTGTCCGTCTCGCTGGTGAACTCGCGGCCCTCGGCCTCGAGTTCCTCGCGGAGCTCGTCGTAGTTCTCGATGATGCCGTTGTGGACGACCGCGACCTCACCCGTCTCGCCCGTGTGCGGGTGGGCGTTCTCGTCGGTCGGGGCGCCGTGGGTCGACCAGCGGGTGTGGCCGATACCGAGCTGTCCGCGCGGGACGTCGTCGACGATGGCGTGCTTCAGCTCGGTGACCTTCCCGGCGTTCTTCTCGACCCGGATGTCCTGCCCGTTCCGGACGGCGATGCCGGCCGAGTCGTAGCCGCGGTACTCCAGGTTCTCCAGTCCGGAGACGAGGCGGTACGCGGTGTCTTCGGTCCCCACGCAGCCGATGATGCCACACATGGTCAGCCCCCTCGCTGGCCGGCAGGGCTGACGGCGGGCGTGCCGTGGTCGTCGAGCGATCGGGGACGTCGGAACCGGGCCGCGGGTATCTGGTGGGTCATTGGTCGAATCACACGGAGCCGGGGGGTCCGTCTCTCCGTGGTCATCCAATGCGCAGTACGTTCCATTACTATCGGCCGGGTAAGCGCACCGACCGCGTCAGCATCCGGGAACGGAGGGAGTACGGATGACAGTATAGCCGTATTACCGCGGTTTGCACACGCGTTCCCACCGGTCGGCGGCTATTACGAGCGTAATAATCGCCGCGACAACCGATTTGTCAGACGGTAAGCGGCGGCGTGGGTCGTCACCGTATCGACACCCCCGCCGTGACGGACTCGGTGGGGGTCGTCCCAGTACCGGTGAGCACCGCCTGTGCGGACCCGACGCGGACGGCTACCGCTCCGGCTCTTCGCCAGACAGGACGATGATGTTCTCGCGCCCGACGGCGACCTTCTCGATGTAGCCGTCCGACTCCATCGCCGAGAGGAGGCGACTCACCTTCGATTTCGACCAGTCCGACGCTTCCACGATGTTCGACTGCCGGACGCGACCCTCGTTCCGCCGCAGCAGGTCCACCACGAACCGTTCCTCCTCGGAGAGCCGCGCCGCCGACGGGATGCCGGCCGTCGACCCGGGACCATCGTCGGAGAGGCGGTCGGCGACCCCCGTTGCGGCCACGGCGTCGGACAGCCGGTCACGGATGCCGGCGAGCAACGCGAGGACGGCCGCGACCCCGACGAGGAACAGGCCGAGCACTGGGGACGTGAGCGACAGCTGGAGCTCACCGACCCCGGCCCCGAGGACGCCGAACGAGGGGCGGGTGATGGCCCCGGGTCCCGACGGGGCGAGCGTGGCTGTCGGCTGGAAGGTGGTCGTGAGTGTCATGGATACAGGATGGGAGCGCCGGTCAGCGCCCGCGGTCGATGAACAGTGCGGCCGTCAGTGCCGTGTGGATGGCGAGGACGGCGGCCGCCGCCACGCGGAAGGAGACCGCGAGCGTGGCGACGGGACCGAACCACGCGAGCGCCAGCAGGCCGACGCCGAGGGCGTTCGCGCCCACGAGCGCCCGAGGCCACCGACCGCCGCCAGGGGGCCCGTCCGGGGCATCGTCGTGCTCGTCGCCCGGAATCGGAGCACCGAGGTAGGGTGCGAAGTGGTCGGCCCTCCCGGTCAGCGTCACGGTCTCGCTCGACTGGTCGAAGTCGACGAGGTCGAGGCTGTCCAGCTTGGGGAGATGGCACTGGTAGAGCGAGAGATACGTCCGCTGGGATGCCTCGGCCGACGGGCCGCCGTCATCCTGGCCGTGTTCCCGACTGGCGACCCATTCGGCGAGCCGGTCGACCTCGACCGGTTCCATGTGGTCCAGCAGGCACCGAAGCGCGTGCCGACGACGTTCCTCCTGGAGCGCGTGGAAGAACTCGTCGGCCGAGAGTCCGGGCGGCGACGTATCGGCGGGGGCCGACGGCGGCCCCGACTCCTCCTCGGCGGCCGGCTCCGCCGGAGGAGCGCCATCGCGTGTCGCTGTCATCGACCCACTGTTGGCAACAGGGACTTACAAACGACCGAGATTGTTGTCACCTGTTTCACTCCGTTGCACGGCCCGAGAAGCCCTTAGACCGTGCATATCGTCGGCGTTCGATTCGGCGCCGGACCCCAGCAACATGGAGCGAAGGGTGCGGCAGGACCGGGACGAGACATCGAGTGCCGGTCAGCCGTCGGGCTCGATGTACACCCGCGTATGCAGCCACCCACCCGTGGGACCCGATGTACGCCCGCGTATGCAGCCACTCAATCGTGGGGCTCGGAATACACCCGCGTATGCAGCCCCGCGTTCGAGCCGAGGTCGAGGGCGAACCCCAGCAGGAGTGAGAGACCGCCGGCCACCAGCAGCGTCGGGGAGCCGTCGGCGGAGTCACCCGCGGGGGCCACGACGCTCGAGAGCAACAGCACGAGCGCCACCACCACGCCGACGACGCCGACGGCGTACAGCGCGAGGAGCGACCGGACCGGACCGGGGCCACCGTCGCGCCGGAGCCGCCAGCAGAAGTTCCGGAGCAACAGCACGGAGGTCTTCGGGACGAACGTCTTCAGGTCGATGTGGCTGTCCCACTCCTCGTCCTCGTAGAAGAACTCGGAGGGGGTCTCGACGTCGGCGATGGGCATCCCGTGGGCGTTGAGCCGGACGAGCAGGTCGTTCGCGAAGCCGTAATCCTCGTACAGCGCGTCGAGGTCCAGCTCCGTCAGCGCGTGCTGGGAGATGACGGTGTAGCCGTTCTGTGGGTCGGTCATCCGCCAGTAGCCACTCGAGATGCGGGTCAGCCCGGTCAGCAGCAGGTTCCCGAACAGGCGGAACGGCGGCATCCCCGTCCAGTCCTCGCGGCGGAGCAGGCGGCTGGCCTTCACGTACTCGGCCTCGCCCTCGACCACGGGGGCGAGCAGGCGCGGCAGCACGTCGGGGTCCATCTGCGCGTCGCCGGCCATCACGGCCGTCGCATCGATGTCGTCCGCGAGCGCGCGCCGGTAGCCGGTGAGGATGGCCCCGCCGACGCCCCGGTTGTCGTCGTGCTGGATGGGGACCCAGCGTTCGTCGAACGCGCCGTGGATGGAGCCGTCGTCGAGAGCCTCCGCCTCGCGAGCGGTCGCGACGGCGTCGTTGATCTCCGCCCAGGTGTCGTCGGTCGAGGCGTCGTCGACGAGGTAGACCCGGTCGACGAACTCGGGCATCGTCTCCACCACCCGACCGACCAGCGCCTCCTCGTTGTACGCCGGGACGACCACACCGACGGTGTGGTCCCTATACACGGTCGACACCCCCTGCCGCCGGGTGGACGACGCCGGACCGACCCGGCACGCCCATCGTCAGCGAGACGTGAGTCATCACGTCCCCGTGGAGGGCACAACGAGTTTACTATGAGATAGACAATCTGCGAGAGCGGAGCGTTAGCGACCGCGTAAGACCCGCTCGAATCCGTGGCCCGGGGCCACTCGTCGGATGAGATGGGAAATCCCCGGAATTTCTCAATAATTTCGACCATTCGCTAGAAATCCCAACCACAAACGATAATTCCTGGCCAGAACGGGACCACGACCGCGCCGCTCAGTCCAGCACCGACCGGTACACCCGTGCCAGGTGCCGTGCGGTCTCGTCGATGCCCAGTTCGTCGGCCGTCTCGCGGCCGTCCGAGCGGCCGTCGGCGTCGAGGACGCGTTCGAGGGCGGCCGCGAGGCCGGCCTCGCCCTCGGCGATGGCGCAGTTGGCGACCCCGTCGAGGGCGTCGGCGGCGAAGCCGACATCCCGGGAGACGACCGGGAGGTTGCAGGCCGCAGCCTCCCGGACCACCATCGGCCCGCTCTCGCGGTCGGAGGTCACGAGCAGCGCGTCGCTCGCCGCCATGTAGTACGGCATCTCCTCGTAGTCGACGCCCGAGACGGTCCGGAGCGTGGCGTCCGGCACCCGCTCGACCACGCGCTCGGCCAGCGGGTGGTTCTTCACCGGCCGGTCGGGGGCGTAGGGGAACAGCACGACGCGCTCGTCGGGGGCCCAACCTACGTGGTCGCGGGCCGCGTCCCTGGGGATGGGCCGGAACAGGTCCGTGTCCACGCCGAACGGGACGAGGTCGTGGTCGGTGTCGAGGTCCGCGGCCATCGACGGCCAGGGGACGACCGTCCGGTCGGCGAACCGGGCCGAGAGCCGGCTGGTCCGCGAGAGCCAGCCCGGTCCCTGCAGGTCCGAGCCCCACAGCGTCAGCACCACCGGGCGGGTCGGCTGGGCGAGCGCGAGCGGCCCGAGCATCCCGTAGTTGGCGTGGACGAGGTCGAACTCCTCCAGCCCACGTCCCAGCGTCCGGAGCGCGAACGCGAGGTACTCGCGGGGCCCCCGGCCCCGTTCGCGGCCGTCACGGGTCGGGACCGAGACCGTCTCGCACTCGATGCCCAGGGCCTCCAGCCCCTCGACCTGCTTCTCGAAGAACGACCGGCGCGAACTCGTCAGCTGCAGGACGCGCAGGCCGGAGACGGCCTCCCGGAGGTCGTCGTGGGAGGCATCGGCGGTCGTGGTGGCCGCCGGCGCCGTCCCTGCGGTGCCGTCCGGGGTGTCGTCGCCAGTGTCGGCCGCGGCACCATCCGGAGTGTCGTCCACGGCGCCGGACCCGTCCGGAGCCGGGACCGATGCCGGGCGCTGTCCGCCGTCCCGGAGGAGCGGCGTGCCCGCGAGAGGGATACCGTCCACGTCGGGACTGGCGCGACCGCCGGCGTCGCCAGCGTCGTCGCCGGCCCGGTCGCGGTCGCCGACGGAAGGGCCACGGAGCGCCACCGGTACCCCGGACCGAGACCACTCGCTCCCCGTCAGTGACGGGGGGTCGTCGGGGTCAGTCATCGGCGGGAGCGACCGTCGCCGTGGGGTCGGACCCGGCGCCGGTCGGCGGTGTCTCGTCGCGCAGTGCGGCCAGGACGACCTCGGTGGTGTCGACCGTGTCGGCGAGCAGAGCCTCGCGCCGTTCGGCCCAGTCACCACCCTCCTCGCCGGCGAGGATGCGCTCGGCGGTCGAGAGCGCGCGCTGGTGCCGGAACGAGCCCTGACAGTTGTAGAGGAGGCCGTAGCGGGCCTCCACCTCGTCCGTGTAGCCCATCCGCAGGGTGTTCACGTAGACCGCCGGGGTGCCCAGCACCGCGCTCTCGACGGCCATCGTCGCCCCCTCACCGACGAACAGGTCGGCGGCGGCGAGGAGGTGGTGCATCCGGTGGGGGTCGACGCTGGCGCGGCGGTCCTCGAGTTCGGGCGGGAGGTCGACCTCGCTCGTCACGAGCACCTCCGCGCCGGTCGCCTCGAGGCGCTCGACGGCGTCGGCCATGTCCTCGAAGCCGCCCTGTCCCACGTCGTGCGAGGCGTCCCACGCCGTCAGGCGGAGGACGACGAACCGGTCGTCCGGGTCGAGGCCGGCCTCCGCGACGACCGCGGGGTCCGGCTCGAAGCGGTCCGGGTGGAGGTAGGCGAGTTCGTGGTAGCCCGGGTAGGTGTGGTGCTCGTCGGGCACGTCGCCGTGGTAGCACGCCGGCGTCCACACCTCGTCGGCGAACGGGAACGTGACCCGGTTGCCGGGCGCGTGCTCGGTGTCGGTGAAGACGACCGAGCGGGCCCCGACGAGCGGCGCGACGTGCGCGACGGCCGTCCCGCCGATGGCCGTCATCACGTCCGGGTCGATGGCCCGCGCTCGGCGCAGCAGCCGCGCCTCGTAGGTGAGCTGGGTCACCGCGAGGTTGAGCAGGCTCCCGCGGTCGCCCGCGAGCGCCTCGTACGCGATGCCGTACTCCTCGAGCAGGTCACAGACCACCTCCAGGTCCTTGCAGAAGACGTGGACCTCGTGGCCCGCGTCCTCCAGCTCGCGGATGGCGTACCTGAAGAAGTGGACGTGGCCGGGGTGCTGGATGGTGACGACGTACTTCATTGGGTTCTGGGCGTGGTGTCGTGGCTCACGGGTCACAGCGTGCGGTAGGTCAGGCCCGCCTCCTGGGCCCGCTTCTCCTCGACGGTTCCCATCACGTCGAGCAGGACGGGGTCGTCGTTGAGCGACTCCGCCATCGCCTCGACGTCCAGGTCCGCGTACGCCTCGTGCGGCGTGGCCAGGACGACGCCGTCGTACCCCTCGAAGTCGGGGTCGTCGACGGTGTCGATGCCGAACTGCTCCTGGATGGCCTCGTCCGGCGCGTGCGGGTCGTGTCCCTCGACGTCGATGCCGTACGTGTCGAGTTCCGTGATGACGCCGCCGACCTCGGAGGTGCGGATGTCGCCCACGTTGGGCTTGTACGACAGACCGAGGACGAGCAGGCGGCAGTCCTTGAGGACCTTCCCGCTCTCGTTGAGTGCCCGCAGCGCCAGCTCCGCGGCGTGTTTGGGCATGTACTCGTTGACCTCGCGGCCCGTGAGGATGAGGTCGGGCGAGTAGCCCGCGCGCTCGGAGCCGTGCGCCAGGTACAGCGGGTCGACGGGGATGCAGTGCCCCCCGACCAGGCCGGGGCGATAGTCGTGGAAGTTCCACTTCGTGCCGGCGGCGTCGAGGACCTCGTCGCTGTCGATGCCGATGTGGTCGCAGATGATTGCGAGTTCGTTGACCAGCGCGATGTTGACGTCGCGCTGGACGTTCTCGGTCACCTTCGCGGCCTCGGCGGTCTCGATGTTGGGCGCACGGTAGATGCCGGCATCGACGACCATCCCGTACAGGGCGGCGAGTTCGTCGAGCGTCTCCTCGGTGTCGCCGCTGACGATCTTCATCACGTCGCGCAGGCCACGGCCCTCGTCACCCGGCGAGAGGCGCTCGGGCGAGTAGCCGAGGTTGAACTCCTCGGTCATCTCGAGGCCGGAGGCTGCCGCTATCTCCGGGCCGAGGACATCGCGCGTGACGCCGGGATAGACGGTCGACTCCAGCACTACGGTGGCGCCCTCGGAGAGGTACTCGCCGACGGTCCGGCCGGCCGCCTTCACGAAGTCGAGGTTGGGGTTCTTCGTGTCGTCGACCGGCGTCGGGACCGTGATGATGACGTAGTCGGCCTGCGAGATGTGGGCCTCGTTGGCCGTGAACTCGATGTCGCTGGCGGCGACGGCCTCGTCACCGTGGTCGCCGGTGACGTCGACGCCGTCGTCGAGGCGCTCGACCTTGTCCGGGTCGATGTCGAACCCGACGACGTCGAGGCCCTCCTCGTCGAAGCCGAGGCTCAGCGGGATGCCGACGTAGCCGAGGCCGACGACGCAGACAGTCGCGCTCTCTGGAACCGGCTCGGCGAACTCCTGCTGGACACTCCCGCTCATGCGAGGGCATTCACCCCCTCGAGGTCCGCGGGGAGGTCACGGTGTTCGGCGGGCGACCCCATCGCGAGCGTCTCCGGCGGCACGTCCTCGGTCACGACGGCGCCGGCGGCGACGAACGCCCCCTCGCCGACGGTGACGCCGGGCAGGAGCGTCGCGTTCGCGCCGACGGAGGCGCCGTCCTCGATGGTCGGCCCCTCCATCTCGGCGTCCGTGCGGACCGGGTACGGGTCGTTCGTCAGCGTCGCCTTCGGCCCGACGAAGACGTTCGAGCCGATGGTCGTCTGGCGCGGGACGTAGACGCCCGTCTGGAGGCTCACGTCCGAGCCGATGGTGACGGCCCCGTCGATGACGGTGTCCGTCCCGACGACCACGTCGTCGCCGATGACGGTCGCCTCCCGGATGAGGGCGTTGTGGCCGGTCGTCAGTCCGTCGCCGGCCTCGACGCCCGTGTAGACGATGGTCCCGGCGCGGACGGTCGCGCCGTCGCCGAGGACGGTCGGTTCGGGGTGGTCCGGGTGCTGGTAGCCGACCGTGGCGCCGTCGTCGACGTGGCAGTCATCGCCGAGCTGGGCGGGCATGGTCAGACCACCATCTCCACTGTCGGCCGCCGGTTCTCGACACTGCCGAGGGCCTTCCCGAGACCCAGGAGCAGTGCGACGATTCCCAGTACGGCGATGAGTGTTCTCGCGTGTGTCATGGTTGAGGGCGGTAGCGGATTGGGCTACTCGCTCGTGTCAGCCGCTGGGGGACGTGCCGGCTTTCTTATCCGTGAGGTAAGCACCGGCTTAGGGCCGTGCTAGGGCCGAAATCGGCTGTTTCACTCTCGAGGAGGAGGCGTGAGGACCGTGCCAGCAAGGGTTCCGAACCGCGAACGGCCGCTCTGACAGACCGGGCAGGAAGGACGCTACCGCACCGCGACCGGCCGCCCCGACAGACCGAGCAGGAAGGACGCTACCGCACCGCGACCGGCTGTTCGACGGGAGTCCGCTCGTCCGCGAGGTCCTCGATGAGCCGGGACAGGCGGAGCGCCCGGAGGCCGTCCTCGGCGGTGACGACCGGCTCTGCGTCCGTGGTCGCGGCCTCGACGAACGCCGACAGCTCGTTCTTCAGCGGCTCGCGCTTCTCGACGGAGACCCGCTCGACCACGTTCTCGTGGTGGTAGGTGACGTCGCCGTCCTCCTCGACGTACTCGGGTGCGGACTGGCGGTGGATCTCGATGGTCTGGTCGATGTAGTCGACCTTCACCCGGCAGTTCTCCGCCGAGAGCGAGAGCTGGCGCTCCTTCTCCTGGGTGACCCGGCTGGCGGTGAGCTGGCCGACGACGCCGGAGTCGAACTGGAGGTTCGCGGCGGCGTAGTCCACGTCGTCGTTGCCGATGGCGTCGAGGGTGACGACCTCCTCGTCGACGAGCGCGGTCACGATGTCGATGTCGTGGATCATCAGGTCCATCACCGCCGAGTCGTCGATGTCGCGGTCGACCGGGGGACCGAGCCGCCGGGCGTCGACCGCGATGACATCGAGGTCCTCGACGATGTCCATCAACTTGCGGGTGGCAGGGTTGAACCGCTCGATGTGGCCGACCTGGAGCGTGACCCCGCGGTCCTCGGCGAACTCGACGAGGCGGTGGCCGTTCTCCGGCTCCGCGACGAACGGCTTCTCGACGAGCACGTGGACGCCCGCGTCGATGCACTCGCGGACGGTCTCGTAGTGGTACTCCGTCGGGACCGCCACGGAGACCACGTCCACGCCGTCGAGCAGGTCGTCCATCGAACGGAACTCGGTGCCGTACGTCTCGGCGACCTGCGTGGCGCGCTCCGTGTCGGCGTCGAAGACGCCACGCAGCTCCGCTTCGGGCAGTTCGCGGTAGACGCGGGCGTGGTTCTGACCCATCGTCCCCACGCCGATGACGCCGGCCCGGACCGGCGCGGCGCTAGACACGAGGCACCTCCATGCCGGCCGCGGCGTCGGCGATTCGCTCGAGGGCCGCCTCGTCGAGGCCGGGGTGGACCGGCAGCGAGAGCACCTCGTCCGAGAGCCGCTCCGCGACGGGCAGGGAGTGGTCGGCGCCGTCGTAGGCCTCCAGTTCGGGGATGAGCTCCGGATAGTAGACCGCCGAGTCGACGCCGCACTCGGCGAAGCGGTCGCGGACGGCCTCGCGGTCGTCCGTCCGGACCGTGTACTGGTGGTACGCGTGCCGGCGGTCGTCGGGTTCCGTCGGCGTCCGGAGCGGCGTGTCCGCGAGGGCCGCATCGAGCGCGGCGGCGTTCTCGCGTCGGGTCTCGGTGAACTCGGGGAGCTTCTCCAGCTGGGCGCGGCCGATGGCGGCCGCGAGGTTCGTCATCCGGTAGTTGTGCCCCAGCTCGACGTGCTCGTACGAGTCACCGTCGACCGGCCGGCCGTGGTCGATGAACCGCTCGAGCGCGTCGGCCACGTCCGGGTCGTCGGTCGTGACCATCCCGCCCTCGCCGGTGGTCATGTTCTTCGTCGGGTAGAACGAGAACGTGGCCGCGTCCGCGAGCGAGCCGACCGGCTCGCCCCCGTACGAGGCGCCGTGGGCCTGCGCGGCGTCGGCGACGAGCGCGGCGTCGTACTCGTCGGCGAGTTCGCGGAAGCGGTCCATGTCGGCCGGCAGCCCGTACAGGTGGACGGGGACGATGGCCGAGACCGGCCCGTCGATGGCCCGGATGCGTGCCTCGACCGCCTCGGGGTCGAGATTGAACGTCTCGGGGTCCACGTCGGCGAACTTCGGGATACCACCCGCGAACCGGATGGCGTTGGCCGTGGCGACGAACGAGAACGGCGACGTGACCACCACGTCGCCGGGACCGACGCCGACCGCCTCGAGCGCCGCGTGGAGCGCGGTCGTCCCGTTCGTGGTGGCGACGGCGTGGTCGGTCCCGCAGTGGGCGGCGAACTCGTCCTCGAAGGCCGTCACCTCCTCGCCGGCCGCGAGCATTCCCGAGTCGAACACGTCCGCGACCCGCTCGCGCTCGGCGACGCCGAGCTGCGGGTCGGCGATGGGAACCTCGCTCACGCCGAACGCACCCCCTGCATCGTCCGGTCACCACGCGTCACACCGCCCGCCGTGGCCGTCGACGGCGGCGCTGTCTGTCTCCTGTGTCGTCGGGCGGCCCCGTCGAGGGGCGCCCGTGATGGTACTGTTGTCATGGGTCTGTCAGGCGGCCGGGCCGCCCGGTTCTGTCCCATCGATGGAGACGACACGGTTTTCTTATAGAGGCAGTAAGCGGCCGAACCGCGCATTGACGGGCAGTAAGGCGCCCAATAAGGCCGTTCAGGGAGTGATCGTGGCCGGAGGAGGGGCGGTTAGGTGGCCCGTATCAGCCGAAACGATGCCGAACGGTCTGGCCCGCTTTTGTCCGGTCGCATGATACAGCCGAGCAATGAGTCGCCCCCTCCGGTCGACAGGAGACCTGCTGGTCGTACTCGCGTGGACGCTCGCGGCCGGCGCAGCCGTCCTGACCGGCCTGCCACCGGGCACGGTCAGGACCGTGCTGGCGGTCCCGCTCGTCGTACTGCTCCCCGGCTACAGCCTCGTCTCGGCGCTGTTCCCCGAGGACCTCGGGACCGACACCGCGAGCGAGCACGAGACGATGAGCCTCACGGGGGTCGAACGGTTCGGCCTCTCGGTCGTCCTGAGCATCGTGCTGGTCCCGATGGTCGGGTTCGTCGTGAACTACACCTACGGGTTCTTCCTCCGGCCGCTGCTGCTGGCGGTCTGTGGCCTGACCGTCTTCCTCGCGCTGGTGGCCGTCCTCCGCCGGCTCTCGCTGCCGGCCGAGCGGCGCCACGCCGTCTCGCCCGGCGCCTGGTTCGACGAGACCACCGGCTCGTTCCTCTCGGTGGCGCGCCGTGACCTCCGGGTGTCGCCGGCGCTGAAGCCCTCGACCAGCGGCCAGCAGCTCCTCAACGTCTTCTTCGTCGTGAGCCTGCTGACGCTCGCGGCGACCGCGGGCTACGCCACCGTGACGCCCCCGCAGGACGACGAGCCGTTCAGCGAGTTCTACCTCCTCACGCAGACCGAGAACGGCGAGTTCGTCGCCGAGGACCTCCCCACCGAGTTCGCGGCCGGCGAGTCCCGTGACCTGTACGTCGCCATCGGCAACCACGAGGGCCAGCGCGTCCCGTACACGGTCGTGATGACGCTCGATGGGCAGGAGATAGACCGGTTCAGCACCTCCATCGGCGCCGGGCAGACGGAACGCGTCAGGGCGACCGTCTCGCCCCAGCAGACCGGGGACCGCCTCCGGCTCTCCTTCCTCCTCTACCGGGGCGACGTCCCCGAGAACCCGACACCGGAGAACGCGTACCGCGAGTCGCGCCTCTGGATCTCCGTCGGGGGCTCGTAGATGTGGCCGTGGGGACATCTCGCCCTGGGCTACCTGCTGTACTCGCCCGCCGTGCGCCTGCTCCGGCGACGGGGCCCGGCCGCCGCGGGCGCGCTCGCGCTCGCGCTCGGGACCCAGTTCCCGGACCTCCTCGACAAGCCGCTGGCGTGGGTGCTCGGCGTGACGAGCCAGGGCTACACCGTCGGCCACTCCGTCTTCGTCGCGGTGCCGCTGGCCGTCCTCGTCGTCTCGCTCGCCGCACGGCACGACCGGACCGAGGCCGGACTGGCGTTCGCCGTGGGCCACCTCTCGCACCTGCTCGGTGACGTGCTGTTCGCCGTGGCGCTGCGGAACCCCTACACCATCGAGCGCGTGCTGTGGCCGGTCGCGAACCTCCCGGCCGGCGGGCAACGCGCCGTGACCGGCCGGGTGCTCGAGTACGCCGCCGAGTGGGTGGCGTACCTGCTGGCGACCGACCAGGGCTGGTTCGTCGCCCTCTACGTCGGAACGCTACTGGGGGCGTTCTGCCTCTGGCTCCTCGACGGCGTCCCGGGCCTGCCGCGCCCGTCCTGGTTCCGCGACGACGGCGCGGCGCGACAGCACGGGGAGGAGCGGACTGACGACAAATCCCAATAACTTCGGCGATACATCCGATATTTTTCAATAAGAGGAGAAATAGTATTCATATTGGAACCTCAATCGGTGATAGGTTTCGCCGGTCGTGCTGACTACAGGGCGCTCATCTCGCAATCAAACGGAGGTAACAGTCGGGGCCAGGACCTGAAGACTCAGAATATGTTCTTAATTTGCTCTGTCAGTGGTTTATACTGCCAGCCGCATCGGTGGCAGGTCAGGTAATCGTCATCCTCGTATCTCTTGATATACGACTGGCAATTTGGGCAGGTACCTTCTTCTGTGGTGGTTTGGTAGTAATCGCTCTTGAGTTGTTGATAGACCATAGCTTTGCCTGCCCCATTAGAAATCAGCCAATAAACCCAACTATCTCCATCAATCTTAGAATATTCTCCTCGGCTTCCGCTCATTCTAAATCGTTCCGGTACCTCAATCCAGTCTGGCACATCCTCTGTATAGCTGGGGTCGGGGTCTTTCCATTCTTCAATATGTGTCCATCCGAGTCGTTCCATTCCGCGTTCTTCGGCTTCTTTGATGGTGGGCTCCATTCTCTCAGGGACAGTCCCGCCCATCACCGTACGAGGTGCCATAATTAATACTGCATCTGCAAAAACATTAAATTTCATTCAACAGGAAGGTTCGATACCTCTTGCTGGAGGCATCCTCTATAGTCAGCACGAGGGTCCCATCATGGATGTCATATAAACAACGCCGGAGTCGAAGATGGACAGCCGAGTATCCACCGTCGAGACCGGTTTCCGACGGGAATCGCGGCCCCCCTCACCGAATCTCCGAGAGCGTCACGTACGAGCCCGCATCGGCGCTGATCCAGGTCGTGGTCTGCTCGTGGGAGGGGACCTCCGACGGGTAGATGGTACACGTCGTCCCGTCGGGGCCCTCCTCGAGGTGGACACAGAGGTCCGGTTCGTCGAACGACTCCGTTCGTCGGTCGAAGCTGTGGTTGTCGGTTGACATCGGTCTTCCCTGCCCCAGCCAACGAGGGGACCACCCTTCAACCGTGCCGACCGTCGAACCGCGTTCGCACCGTTCAGACCGTTTTTCGCGCCTGTTCAGCCGATTTATCGCGGCCCTCTGTCCCGACATCGCCGCGGGCGACGGCCGCGTAGAGGTCGCAGAATCGACCGACGACCGTCTCCGGCGCGAACCGTTCCAGCTGTGTGGGAACGGCTCCCACGTACGACTCGTACTCGTTCACGAGGTCGACACAGGCGTCGGCGAGCGACTCGGGGGACTCGGAGGTGAACCGGACGCCCGCGTCCCCGACGATGTAGTCCGTACTCCCCACGTCGGAGGCCACGACGGGCGTCCCGCTGGCGAGCGCCTCCAGCAGGACGCGGCCGAACGGCTCGTCGATGCGTCCGGGGTAGACGAACGCGTCCGCGCGGTCGTACTCGGCGGGGAGGTCGGCGTGGTCGACGTAGCCGAGCCACGTCACGCGGTCCGCGACGCCGATGTCGGCGGCCAGCCCCCGCAGTTTCGACTCCAGTGGCCCCGTGCCCGCGATTCGCAGGGAGACGTCCACCCCGCGCTCGGCGAGGTACGGGAGCGCGCGCAACAGCACGTCTACACCCTTGATATCCTGCAGGCCACCGACGTACAGCAGGGAGAGGTCGTCACCGGGCTGCTCGGCGGGCGGCCCGGCGACCGCCTCGGGCCGGTGGAACGCGTCGTCGTAGAAGTGCGGGATGACCTCGATGCGGTCGGTCGGGAAACCGAGGTCGCCGTAGTCCTCGACGAGGTGCGGCGAGAGCGCGTGATAGGCGTCGATATCGTCGCTGCGCTCGATGTTCTCGTGGACGAAGCCCAGGCGCCCGAGCGCGGTGTAGGCCGCCCGGAGTTCGTTCTCGATACCCTGCTGGCGGTCGAGCGCGGTCCGGCCGACGCAGCCGACGCACTTGCCGTAGCCCGGGCCGGAGCACTTCTCGGTCCCCCCGTACATCATGTCGCCCTTCGGACAGACCGGGACGTAGGAGTTCAGCGTCACCAGCGTCGGTGACTCCAGGTCAGCCAGCACCGGCAGGAACGCCGGCGAGTAGGCGTGGACGAGGTCGTGGGTCTCCAGTGCGTCGGTCTCCTCGCGCAGCGCGTCGACGATGACCGAGATGGGGTGGGGGAGTTTCGGCAGGTCGTCGTGGAGGACGTAGTCGACGCGGTCCTCCGCGGGCAGGTCGCGCTCGCTCGCGTCCAGCTGGCTCGCGACGTACACCGTCAGGTCGTGGTGTCGCGAGAGGTGCTCGACGAGCAGTGTCGAGGTCTGGACCGCCCCCGTCGCCTCCGCACCCGGGCATTCGGCCGGAACGAACCCCACGTCGAGGCGTCCGTCGGCCGACCCCGCATCGCTCGTCGGGCCCGTCGGCTCGTCACTCACCGCGCCACCACCCGCTGGCGAGCTGCGTACATACCAGCGTCTGGGTCGTCGAACAGGTTAGTTATCGCCGGCGTAAGTGGAGCCGGGGCGCCGGTGCCGTCGTGGGGGGAGCGCCCGGTCAGGCGCCCTCGAAGACCGCGTAGCCGACGCGCTCGTAGCGGTGGAGCGTCTCCTCGTCCTGGCTCTGCTCCTCCTCGACGTGGACCTCGACGCCGGACGCCGAGAGGTCCCGGTAGCGGAGGTTCGCCGTGTTGGGGCCGTGGAACGTCTGGATGCCGGCGACGAACTTCGGGTCCTCGTAGTCCTGCTCGAACTCGATGCGGTCCCACTCCTCGTGGATGTCCGCGACGCCGACCTCGAACGGCTGGTCGTCGACGGTGCCCGTGCCGGGCTCGATGGCGATGTACCCGACCGTCTCGTCGTTGTGGTAGCCGCCGTGCTCCTCGCCCTCCTCCTCCTGCACCATGACCTCGGCGCCGTCGGCCGTGACGTTACGCAGGCGGGTGACGACCGGGTCCGGGCCCTCGTAGGTCTGGCACTGGGCGAACACGAGGGGGCGCTGGTCGAACGACTGGTCGAACGAGAAGCCGCTGAACTCGTGGTTCGTCCGGACCCGGCCGACGTCGACCGAGAGGTCGTCGACCGTGTAGTCACCGGCCGCGAGCGCGAGGTAGTGGGCCGTCTCCGCGCGGTGGTCGCCATCGAGGTACAGCCACTCCTCGACCTTGAGGTCGAACCCGTCCGCGCTGACGTCGTTCAGGCGGACGTGGGCGGGCGCCGCGTCCGAGTACGAATCCGAGAGCGGCTTGCTCACGACGACCGGGTCCTCGTGCTGGCGCTCGAAGCCGACGCCGTGCCACTCGCCGGCCGCCGCCTGCTCGACGGTCGCGGAGCCGACCTCGCCCGGGACGGAGACGCCGGCGGTCCGCTCGCCGGGCGCCGGGCAGTTGCCGCTGGTGGAGACGCCCGCGCGTTTGACCGAGGAATCACGCAGCACGATCTCCTCGTCCGGAACGTCGATGACCGAGTCGGCGATGGTGTTGTTCGCCGAGTCCTCGAAGATGATACCGTTGCGGCCCTCGCCGACCTGGTCGATACAGAGCCCGTCCATCGTGTTGTCGCCCCGCCGGAGGAGCATCCCGGACATGTACCGGCCGCCGCCGGTGATGGAGACGTTCCGGAAGGTCCGCGTGCCCGCGTCGACCCCGTTCTCGTCGTCGACGAAGACACCCCAGCTCGTCAGGTCGCCGTCGGAACTGGGCGTCGTGTAGTCCTCGTCGATGTAGATACGCGTATCGTACACCTCGAGCGAGCCGCCGGAGTAGGCCGTGACGATGCCGCCCGTGCCGGACGCACCGCGCATCGAGATGTCGCAGTTCGAGACGGTGACGGGCCCCGCACCGTCGGCCACCCGTACGCCGCGCATGTTGACCACGTCGGCGTCCGGGCCCTGCACCGGCCGCGTGACCTCGAGCGTGGCGTCCCGGACGACGCTGTCCGGGCTCCCGAGGCGTACCTGCGAGATGTTGTTGTCCCGATAGACGCCGCCCTCGACCCTGGCCGGGCCGGAGAGCCGCGAGGCGTAGAGACCGTTGTTCGTGAAGCCCTCGAGATGACAGTCCCGGAAGGTCATCGACCCCTCACCGTGGGCGTACACACCGACACACTTCCCGCCGTCCGGAGCGACCACCCGTTCGATGAGGGCGTCGCTCCCCTCCAGCATCTGGACGGCGAAGGCGATGCCCGTCCCGGAGTGGAAGCCGCGCTTCTCGATGTCGCGGATCGTCAGGTCCGCCGTGGAACTGAGGGTTATCTCGGGTGCGACGCCGTCGGCCGTGTGGTCGAGGACGAACCCGTCGATGGTGAGGTTCGCCGTCTCCGCGCCGGCGATCCACTGGTCCTCGTCGTAGCTCTCACCGGGAACGAGCGTCGCGTCGCCGGTCGCGACCATGGCGAAGTTCGACAGCTGGTACACGATCAGCTGGTTGACCCTGTACGTCCCGTCCGGGAACTCGATGCGGGTGTCGTCCGCAGCGTGTTCGTGGAACACGTCGTCGATGGGCTCGGTGCCGGTCCGGTCCGCACCTGCTTCGACGATGTCGACGACCTCGTCGTACTCTCCGCCCGCACTCGCGGTTCCAACGACAGCCGCTGATGCCGACGCGACGCCGACAGCACCGAGATACGCTCGACGGCTCACGTTCGAAGAACGACCTGTACGCTCCTTGTCTACCATCCCACCCGACTCCGAGTCAGCTTCCCCCTTAAGAAGTTCGGAGATTATGGCTCATTCTTCCGATTTTATGTATCCTTGCCACATATATTGACAATTCATCACCGTTTTTGGACCAATAATTGTTCAAATTGGGTAGAGATTTGAGATGCTTCTCATGAGGTGTGGTGTCGCTGCCGCGTAGAACGACGTGAAGGGACGTATCAATCTGTCGCGCGCGGGCACTCGTCGCCAGAATCCGCCAGCCCGACCTTGGGACACCATCACACAGGTTCGCTACCACCGTGGAACGGGTGCCCGGGCGTAGTGCTCCTGTCCCGCCAACATTCTGTTAGTGATACCGATAGTCGGAAAATAATCGGTGGCGGCGAGCGCCCACGCACGGGCCTCCTGATGCACCGCGACCGGGGGGCCGCATGCGGCTCAGAACAGGTTCGCGAGCCAGTGGAGGAAGCCGTCGATGAACGAGCCGCCGCCGTTCGGCGTGCTCGTCCCGGTCGAGTCGGGCGTCCCCTGCCCCTGGCGGTTCGCCGACGTGGGCGTCGGGGTCGCCGTGGTCGAGGGGGTCGGCGTCGCCTCGTACACGTCGAGGTCCTGCAGTGCTTCACGCAGGGTTACGATCTCGAGGTTCCGTTCCTGGGCCATCCGGATGGCCGTCTGGATGCGCTGGCCGGTCAGGTTCGGGTTCCGGATATGGCCCCCGAACATCCCCAGTGTGTCGCGACTGGCGACCTCGTCCATGTAGGCCCCGATCTCCTGCTCGGTCATCGTCTCCGTGTGGAAGTACTCACGGCGCAGGTCGTACGGGTCGAGCCCGATGGCGGGGTTGTGCCCACCGGGGTGGGCGTTCCCGACGGCCTTGTAGTACTCCTTCACCAGCGACTCCGTGCGCTCGTCGTATCGGCCGTACGGGTAGACGAAGTTGGTCACGTTGAAGCCGCGGTCCTCCAGCGACTGCTTCGACGTCTCCAGCACGTTCCGTATGGCGTCCTCCGTGAACCGGACGCGGGTCCCATCGGCGGCGAACGACTTGCCGACCTTCGACTCGAGGGTGAGGTATCCGCCGGTGCTGTCCTCGCCCTTGCCGGTTATCTTGCGGACGACCTGCTTGTCACCCGTGTATATCTCGGCGGGGTGCGGGGTGCGGCCCATGACCGTCGAGTCGACGTAGAGCTTCGTGTCGCCGGCCTCGACGGGCTGGGTGACGCCCACGTGCCCGAGCGCGTCGTGGGAGACGGCGTGGGACATGACCTCCCAGCCGGCCTCGGTCATCTCCCTGAGCTGGTCCTCGGAGAGGAACTCGTCGGAGCGACCGATAGCGGCCGACGGAACCGCCGCACACGCGGGGGCGTCGTTCTGGCGGTGGACCTGGAACGTCTTCGTGTAGTCCTCGGCGTAGCCGTCGTCGTAGACGAACACCATCCGCCCGGAGGTCTGCTGTGCACCGACCGACCCGACCATCGAGAGGCCGCCGACAGCGGCGGCGCCACCACCCATGGCCCGGATGCAGTTCCGTCGGGTCATACCCCGGGACGAATCGGTCTCGTCCCGCCCGTGCAGCGATGTGTACGGTTCGTTCATCTGGTTCAGCGTACAGCACCCCCACGCAATATTATCGGGCGGTTAGTTCCGACCCGAATTGGAGTTATCAGGTGTATAAGACGGCTGAAGCGTCCGTTCTCGGAGGCCCATCGAATCGGGACAGGAGGACCTGGCCACGCGTGGCGCCCGGCTCCGCCGGCTGTCGGGCCGACGTCGCCGGAGACAGGAACAGGAGGGAGTCGAGCGGGAACCGGGACCCGTTCTACAGCACGATGTCGGACGGCTGGACGATCTCGATGTCGCCCTGCTTCTTGCGCTGCTGGACGGCGTCGAGCATGTCCTGGAGGACCTGCCGGTTGTTGTCGGAGTCGGGGCCGATACTGTTCTGCTGCGGGACGTAGAGTCCGTTGTAGTCGGTCGCCGGACCGAGCTGGTTCTTGAGCGCCTCCGCCGTGCTCGGCCGCGAGCGGTTCACGAGTGTCGGCCCCATGATGGCGGACTGGGAGAGCCCCATCTCGGAGGCGTTGAAGCTGGTGAACGCCACGTCGTGGAACTCCGGAACGAGCTCGACGGTGTTGTCGTCGGCGAAGCCCTTCGGGTACATCAGGCCCGCGGGGTCCCCGAGGCCCATGTCCTTGATGAGTTTCTTGCCACGCTCGAGGCGCTGGCGCTGGATGTCCTTCGACTGACCGGCGAGGACCCCGAAGTCGTTGGTCATGCTGGCGATCTCCCAGCCGGCGTTCTTCATCTCCTTGAGTTCGCTCTTGTCGAGGCGGTCGGCGTTACCGACGCGGTCGCCGGCCACGGCGACGGTCCCCTTGAGGTTCCGCTTCTGCATCTCGGGGAAGACGATCTCGTAGATACTCCGGGTCATGTAGTCGAACGTCAACATGACCTGCCCCTTGTTGGTCGTCTTGTCGTGGAACCGGATGTCGTCCACCCAGTACTTCTTGTTCTCGCCCCCGCCGTCGAGCGTGATGAGCATGCGCGAGATGCTGCTCATGTCCGCGTTGGCGTTGTTGATGGAGGGGTTGATGCGGACCCAGTCCCCTGGGAGCTGGTTGTGGTAGCCCTGGATGAGCTCGGTGGCGTTGTTGCCGGTGTCGAACAGGTAGATGCGGAGGGCGGTCGGAAGCGGCCCCTCGATCTTCATCGCGATGGAGAGGTCCCGGTTCGAGAGGTCGACCGGGACCGGGAACTCGCGCTGGATGGAGCCACTGCGACCCTCGATGCGAGCCGACTGGGTCCCCTGGTACACCGTGTTGGTGTCGGCGTTGAGCTTCACGCCGGAGTGGGCCGTCCAGTACTCGAGGTTCTCGAAGGAGGCCGCCTCCGTGTTCATCGGCTTCGGCGAGCCGGGGTCGCCCGGCTGCTTGCTTTGCTGGTTCGAGTCGTCTTTCGTGTCGGTCGGGCTGTCGGTCGCCGTCCCGGTCGGGGTCGGCGTCGAAGTGGTGCCACCGCCCGAGTTCCCGTCCGAACCGCCGTCCGGGTTCAGCGAACTGCAGCCGGCGAGGCCGACACCGGTGGCGGCCACGCCCGCCAGGAACGCTCGTCGTCGGGTGTCACTGCGGTCGGTCATCTGTACCCCACCCTACTGGACGGAACGCCCCTTCCTATGTGGGGAATAATTACACGTTCGGCGGCTTAGGCGGGTGGTAACCGGGGCTGGAACGGTGCGTCCGGGCCCGTGACTCAGCCCGCGCGACAGAACGTCACGTCGCCGTTCGTGTAGACGACGTTGCGGTCCGTCGGGCACATCGCCGACTTGCGCACCCGGTGGATGCGGTTCATGCCGTCACCGTCCCGGAAGTACGGCGCGTCGTCGGTCTGGTACCGGCGGTAGATCACCTCCGACTGGTTCACCCGCGCGTCGGGCGGCACCGTCGCCGTCCCGAACCGCTCGGAGTGGTACCGGTTGAACGCCGAGTTGTACGGGAAGTCCGTGTAGATGGGGTCCTCGTTGCTCCCGGTCGTCACCGAGCCGATGGTCCGCATCGCGGCCAGCTCCTCCTCGTTGTAGCTGAACTGGGGGCGCTCGTGCTCCAGCATCGGCGCATCGACGGTCGCCTTCGGCGACGCGACCATCGCGATGGGGTAGGCGTACAGGAAGACGACGAGGAAGACGACCATCAGCGTGGGCGCGAGCCCGCGCCGGAGGTGGCCGAACCCGACCGCCGTCAGGACCGCCATCACCGCGAACAGGAAGGCGAACCAGCGCCCGGAGAGGAACGTCCCGATACCGATGAGCGGCGGCAGCAGCGTGAACGCCGTCATCGCGACCGCGGCGGCGACGAGCGTGAGCGTCGCCTGGTTCGTCCGGCTCCGCCGGAGCGCGTACAGGCAGCCGACGGTCGTCCCGAACAGCAACAGCAGGAATCCGAGGACGTCGAAGTTCGCCACGACGAACTCGACGAGCGGCTGGGACTGGCTGGCGCCGGCGCCACCGCCACCACCGCCGCCACCGCCGCCACCGCCGATGAGGGACCCGCCACCGAACGAGTCCTGCAGGAAGATGAACACCGTCGCGATGAACGACCGGCCGTAGTACGGTGTGAGGCTCCAGGTGAGCGTGAGGAAACCAGCGTTGAACACGAAGTAGCCCCCGAAGCTGATGGGCTCGACGCTGTCGACCCCGAGCCCGTGTGAGGAGGACTGCGGCGGATTCATGATACCGGTCTTCAGCGCGTACTGGACGACCATCGCGGCGATGAGGAAGACGAGGAGGATGAACGAGGACACCTGATGGGTCAGCGCCATCGCCATGAACAGCGTGATGAGCAGGAGGCCGTCGCGGGGGCTGGTCGGCGCCCGGAACAGCCGGATGACGATGGCCAGCACCGCGAGGAACAGCAACAGCCCCATGCTCGTCGGGATGAGGTGGATACCCCAGCGGATGGCCGACCCGCTGAGCGCGAACAGGCCGGCCGCGAACAGCGCCCACCGGTCCTCGACGAGGTAGCGCGAGCCACCGAAGACGAGGATGGCGCCGACGGGCATCGCCAGCCCGAGCGAGACGAACAGCGACTCCCGGAGCGGGAGTCCCGAGAACATCGACGTGGCACCCACGAGCAGGTGGTACAGCGGCGCCATGACGTACTTCGTCGACCCCATCCCGGAGATGGAGTTGGCCGCCATCAGCCCCTGCGTGAACTCGGTCATGTGCGTCCAGATGTCGATACCGATGTAGCCGGGCGTGTTCAGGATCGCCGAGTACCGGATGGCGGCCCCGAGCGCGACGATCTGCGTGAGGAGCACGCCCGTATGCAGGTCGCGGTCGCGCGCGAACAGAATCTGTCCCAGCAGCAACGTTCCGATGAGCGCGGCCGCCACGTAGAACGTGTCAGTCCGACCGCCCTGGACGTTCGCGAGGAGGAACAGCCCTGCGGCCCCGAAGACGACGACGCTCGGCAGCAGATGCGCCATCGTGGTCGGCAGTCGCAGCGAGTCCCCCTCCGTCTCCCCGCCGGTCGCGGCAAGGTAGATGAGGCAGGCCAGCGCCAGTACCGGCGGCAGCGTCTGGGCGTAGATGTGGGTGAGGACCAGCTGCACGGGCAGCATGGCGACGGCCACCACCAGCCCGAGGATGGCGGCCGCCCGGTCGAACTTAATCCCCGAGGACGTGGTCTCCATACGAGTCTATCACTGGCCCGGAGTATCGGGTCCGCCCGGTTTGCTATGCACCGGATAAGTCGACACGAGGAGGTGGCTAACCGGCGAACGTGCGCGGGACGCGCCTACACGCGGTCGAGTTCGACCACGAACACCGCACCCGTCGGCTCGTTGTCCTCGACCCAGACCTGCCCGTCGTACCCCTGGACGAGCTGGTCGACGAGGTAGAGCCCGATACCGGTCCCCTGGCTCTCGACCCCCTGGGTCCCCTGCCCGAAGATGAGCTCCTTCTGCTCGTCGGGGACCCCGGGGCCGTTGTCGGCGACCCGGATGGTCACCGTCTCCTCGGCAGCCACCACGGACACCCGGACGTCGGGGTCGTCACTGGTGTACAGCAGCGCGTTACTGAGGAGGTTCCCGACGACCGCCGAGAGGAGTTCGTCGGCCGCGACATCGGCGTCCGGGAGCTCGCCCGCGACCGCGACGGCGTCCTCGCCGTAGAGCTTGCGGGCCTTCCCCACCTGCTGTTCGACCACGCGCCCGACGTCGACGGCCTCCAGGTCGGCCTGCTCGTCGTGGGCGACGGCCTCGACGGTGTCGCCGACGGTCCGGGTCAGCTGGAGGACGTGGTTGGCGGCCGTGATGAGTTCGGCGAGCAGCTCCTCACCGCGGGGGTCGACGTACTCGGTGAGTTCGTGTCCGCGCCCGACGACGAGGCTGATGTCGTTCTTGATGTCGTGGCGCATCAGCTGGTTGAGGATGGCCAGCTCCTGGGTCCGGGTACGGAGCTGACGCTGGGCCCGCGCCCGTTCGATGGCGTACTGGACGGCGTGGCCCAGTTCCTCGACCTGTATCTCGCCCTTCACGAGGTAGTCCTGTGCGCCCCGGCTGACCGCCTCGACCCCGAGGTCGGACTCCGGGCGCCCGGTGAGGACGATGACCGGGACGTCGTCGGTGGCGTCGAGCATCCGGTCCAGCGTCGACATCCCGACGCTGTCGGGGAGCCCGAGGTCCAGCAGGACGAGGTCGGGGGAGATGTCGTCGACACACTCCAGTCCGGCGGCCAGTTCGGTGGCGTGCTCGACCGTGACCGCCTGCCCATCCAGCACGTCGTCGCTCGCCTCGTCGAGCAGCTCCCGGATGAGCCGCGCGTCGCCGGGGTTGTCCTCGACGAGGAGGACATCGAGCCCGTCGCTCACGCGTCACCACCTCCGGGGAGGGCGGCGGTCGAGAACCAGAACGCGTCCAGTCGCCGGATGGCGCGGAAGAACTCGTCGGCGTCGCGTGGCTTCGTCATGTACGCGTTCGCGTGGTGGTCGTACGTCTCCCTGATATCGGCCGGGTCGTCCGAGCTGGAGAAGACGACGACCGGGATATGACGCACGGTCGGTTCGGACTTGAGCCGCTCGAGGACGTTGCGCCCGGTGATATCGGGCAGGTCCAGGTCGAGCAGGACGAGCGCAGGGGGCGCCGAATCGGTCGAGAGGAGTCGGTCGAGCGCGGCCGTCCCGTCGGCGACCACCGTCAGCTCCACGAGCCGGTCGAGGGCGTCGAACGCTTCCTCGGCCAGCCGGGCGTCGCCGGGGTTGTCCTCGACCATCAGCACCTCGACGGGGGCCACGTCCCGATCTGGCACCCTGTCGGCGGAGCGGTCAGCAGCCATCGGCGAGCAACCCCCTGATGGATTCGTCCTCGACGCCCTCGATGGGGTCGTCGAGGAGGTCTTCGAGCTGTTCGATGCGGTCGAGCAGCGTCTGGTACTCCTCGCTGTGTTCGCGCTCGGTGGGCGTGGTCTCGGCCTCGAGCAGCGCCTGGCGAGCCGACAGCGCGAGGTACTCGCGCACGGGGTCCTCGAGCCCCTGCCGTTCGAGGACCGCCGCCACCGCCTCGAGCACGTCCTTCTTCAGCGCGGGCTTGACGACGTAGTCGTCGATATCCATCCCCGCCACCTCGGGCTCGGGCTCGACGGCGGTCAGCATCACGACCCCCGGGTCGAGTCCGAGGATACCGAGTCGCTCCAGAACCGTCTCCCCGGCTATCCCGGGCATCCGGCGGTCCAGCACCAGGACATCGACCTCGTCGTCGAGTCGTCGGAGCGCGGCCTCCCCGCCGTAGGCCGTCTCGACATCGTAGCGGTCGGCCAGCCAGCCAGCGTGCATCTCGGCCAGCCGCGGGTCGTCGTCGACCACGAGCACGCGCGGCGGCCCGCCGTCCCCGAGATGCGCATCACCCCAGGTCGCGAGCGCCTCGATGGCCTCCTGCAGGTCCCGGCCGTGCGCGGTCAGCTCGTACTCGACGCGTTTGGGCGACTCGCTGACGACCGTCCGCCTCACGAGACCCGACTCCACGAGGTCGTTCAGACTGTCGGTCAGGACCTTCCCCGAGACCCCGTCGAGGCTGGTCTTGAGCTCGCTGAACCTGAGCGGGCCGCTCTGCAGGAGCGTCTGGATGATGGCGGGATGCCACTTCTTGGAGATGAGGTCGACCGTCTCGACGACGGTCGCCACGCTGTCGTCCCCCGTCACGGTTCACACACTCCCATTTCCTCGACATCCCGGCCGAACGGGGATTGTTATGGGCGAGGTAAGCACCCCACCAGCCGACCGTCGTGGCGACACTCGCGAGGACTCGGCTCGTGGCGATGCCGGCTCGACACCGCGCACTGCCGGCGGTGGCCCACTTACCGGCCGGTACGGGTGCGCAGTGACCCTCATGTAAGTTCGAGTATATGTCTGTCCAGGGGAGAGTACGGGTATGAGCACAGAACCGGATGCGGGCCCCTCGGACGCGATTGACGACACGGAACGACTGGCGGTGCCACCGGCTCGGGAGACCGAGGCGGGGTTCGACGTTGGCCGCCGGGACATCCTGAAGGCGGCGGGGCTCGCCGCCGGCGCGACCCTGCTGAGTGGGCAGGCCACGGCGAAGCCCGGCAACGGGAACGGCGGCAGCGACTCCCTGGAGTACGAGGGCCGGCACGTCGTCGGGCCGAACGGCTACGCCACCATCCAGGCCGCCTGGGACGCCGCGAGCAGCGGGGACACCGTCTACGTCCACTCCAGCTACGACGCCGAGGCCGCCGGCGAGAGCTTCCCCATCGTCCTCGACCACCGGGAGAAGGAGGTCCTCCTGACGGGCGGACACGCCTCCGGGTCGGTCATCGATGCGAGCCACGTCCCCAGCAAGAACGTCCTCGAGGTCATCGGCGCCGGCCACACGGACTACCGGAACACACCGGCGGTCCAGAACCTGAAGCTGGTGGGCGGCAACGTCGGCCTCCGCATCCGGGGGTCGCCGTACGCCGGGTTCTCGGACCTCGTCGTCTGGAAGGCCAGCTCGCACGGCGTCCAGGTCGACCGGTTCGAGGTCGACGGCACCACGTACGGCACGTTCGGGACGACGTTCCGGGACTGCATGGCCTGGAACTGCGGCGGCGACGGCTTCCGGATGGAGACCGGCGCGGACCCCCACAGCACGAGCTTCTACGGCTGTGAGGCGCTGCTCAACGGCGGCGCCGGCGTCCGGCTGCGGGGGTACGCGACCCGGTGGCACGGCGGCACCATCCAGAACAACGCCTCGTTCGGCGTCGACGTCCGGAGCGGCTGCTCACAGCAGGTCTCCGGGACCTACTTCGAGGGGAACGGCACCGCCGACTCCGCACCCATCGAGGTGTACGTCGACGACTCCGCGGCCGGGTTCGCCCTCCACGACGCCTACTTCCAGGGCGGCTTCTTCCGGGACTTCAGCAACAGCCGCGACACGGGCCGCTGGGGGGTCGTCGTCGCCGACGCACCCCACGTCGACATCCGGAACTGCTCGTTCCGCAACTACACGGACTCGTTCCTCTACCTCCGGGGCGCGACCGACGCGGACGTCCACCTCGCCTCGCACTGCCCGCTCGACGGCACGACACCCATCGTTCACGACAGCTGCACCCGCCTCCGGAGCGGCGGCGCCGTCCTCCCGACGGACCTCTCCACCCAGCCGGGGCGGTTCGTCGGCGACACCGGCGCGCACGACGGTGCTGGCGACGCCCCGTGGGGGCCTGCGATGTGGAACGGGACGAACTGGGTCAGCGTCCTCGACGGGACGCAGATCACCAACAACGTGTAAGATACATCTGCCGAACGTTTTCGAACCGATAGCATTTTTCCAATTATGTCCAGAAATTATTGCCGGAAACGCACCTTAATGAGATACTATACGGCAGAATATCTCGTTACCCGTTCCATCAGATGATCCCCCCGATAGCGCCCAGAACGTCGGGAATCGGCGTTTAGCAACCAGGTAACAACGGGACGGAGGCGGCAGGATAGGACGTACTACTGTCATGACCGGGCATGATTCGGCGGCGGACTCCTCCGGCAGGGTGGGGCGTCGCACGTTGTTACAGGCCGCCGGTACCTCGTCGGCGTCGGTGCTGGCCGGCTGTGGCCGGTTCGACCCGGAACGGTCGGCCGACGTCGACCAGCGACGCCCGGCCGACAACGACGGGGGCGACGGCGAGCATCAGATCGTCGAGCTCGAGCCACAGCTGAACCTCGGTGGCCGGCGCGTGGTCAGTGGGCCGGACAGCGTCGGCTACGACACCATCCGGGCGGCGTGGCGGGCGGCCGGCGACGGGGACGTCATCTTCGTCCACGGCACGTACGACGCGGAAGCTGCCGACGAGCCGCTCCCCGTCACGCTGGACTACACGGAGAAGGAGGTGATGCTGTCGGGCGGCCACCCGTCCGCCTCCGTCATCGACGCGCGGCACGCACCGGAGAAGAACGTCGTCGAGGTCATCGGGAAGGCCCACGCCGACTACCGGAACAAGGCACTCGTCCAGCACCTGAAGATCCGCGGCGGCGACATCGGCCTGCGAATCCGCGGCGCCACCTACTCCACCTACAAGGACCTCATCATCCACGGGACGGGCGGCGACGGGGTCCGGGTCGAGGAGTACACCGACTCACAGGGGCAGGACAAACAGTCGTTCGGGATGACGTTCCGCAACTGCATGGTGTGGCGGTGCGGTGGCGCCGGCGTCCGGCTCGAACCGGGCGCGCAACCCCACGGGACGACGTTCTACGGCTGCGACTCGCTGTTCAACGGCCTCGAGACCGGCGCACCCGGGGTGGCGCTGCGGGGGTACTCCTCGCGGTGGGTCAACGGCGTCGTCCAGAACAACGGCGGCTTCGGCATCGAGGCACGCGCGGGCGCCTCACAGAGCGTCAGGGATGCCTACCTCGAGGGGAACGGGATGACCCAGAGCCACCCGCACGGCATCTTCGTCGACGAGACCTCGCCCGGGTTCACGCTCCAGAACTGCTACTTCCAGGGCGGCTACTTCCGGCCCGCCCCCAGCGGCCGGGACAGGGGGTTCCGGGGCATCGCCGTCGCGGGCGCCGACGGCGTCGAACTCCGGGGCTGCACGTACAAGAACTACACCGGCGCGTTCTGCCACCTCCGGGAGACCGAGGACGCCGACGTCCACATCCCCACGCACACGGGGCTCGACAGCACCGACTTCCAGGATAGCTGGGACAACCGGCGCGTCCGCTCCAGCGGCATCATGCTCGAATCGGACCTCAGCGACGGAAGACCCGAGGGCCGCTTCGTCGGCGATGTCGGCACCCACGACGGGACCGGCGACGGGCCGTGGGGCCTCGCGATGTGGAACGGGCGGGCGTGGGTCAGCGTGATGAACGGCACGGTCATCAGGTAGCGACGTGGCCGCCTGGCGGTCCGGGGGACCGTTTCGCGGCCGTCTCCGGCGCGCGGCCGTTAGTCGTCTCATAATAAACTTCGTACACCTCATGGAATCGGACAGAATGTCGTTTGCAGACGCAGTCGTCCCGACCGAGAACTACGGGTCCGTGCCGACCGGCCGGACAGCGTGGACCGGGAGGGTCGACGGATGAGCGCCGAGCAGGACGACCGGATGGAGGCGCTGCTGATCGGTATCGACGCCGGCTGTCTCCCCGTCCTGGAGAAGCTCTGGGACGAGGGGCGGCTGGAGAACCTCGAAGCGGTCTGCAGGGGTGGCGTCTGTGAGCCGCTCGAATCGCAGATCCCGCCGTGGACCCCCAGCGCGTGGCCGTCGATGTACACGGGCGTCAACCCCGGCAAACACGGCGTCTTCGGCTTCGTGGACTACGACGGCTACGACTGGCGGGTCGTCACCGGCGACAGCGTCAAGGAGCACTCGCTGTGGACGCTGCTCGACCACCACGGGATGTCCAGCGTCGTCGTCAACGTCCCCGTCACGCACCCACCCGACGAGATCGACGGCGCGGTCATCCCCGGATTCATCGCGCCGGAGGACCCGCCGTGCCACCCGGAGGGCGTCCTCGAGGAGGTACGGGAGGCCATCGGCGAGTACCGGGTCTACCCCGCCTACGCCCGTGACGACCAGGAGTGGACCGACGCCGAGCGGATGGACGAGTACGAGACCCTCACGCGGATGCGCGGCGAGGCGTTCGACTACCTCGCCGAGCAGCACGAGCCGGACTTCGGCTTCCTCCAGTTCCAGAAGACCGACACCGTCTTCCACGAGTTCGGCGGCGACTGGGAGAAGATCCGCCGCGTCTACGAGGCGATGGACGAGCAGGTCGGCCGGATTCTGGAGAACCACGACCCGAAACGCGTCTTCGTCGCCAGCGACCACGGCATGGGCCCCTACGAGAAGGAGGAGTTCCGCGTCAACGAGTTCCTCCGCGAGGCGGGCTACGTCGAGGCGACACAGGGCGGCAAGGGGATGCCGTCGTGGAACCCCATCCGCAACCAGCTCCGCGAGGGCAACGACGACGACACGTGGGAGCCCAGTCTCACCGAGAAGGTGGCCGCGGGGCTCGCGAAGGTGGGCATCACCACGAAGCGCGTCGGCTCCGGGCTGGACAAGCTCGGCCTGCAGGACATGGCGGAGCGCTACGCGCCCGACGGCGTTGTCCGCACGGCCAGCACGCAGGTCGATTTCCCCGAGTCGAAGGCGTACATGCGCGCGCGGACGGAACTGGGCGTCCGTATCAACCTGCAGGGCCGGGACCCGGAGGGCGTCGTCCCCCAGTCCGAGTACGAGGCCGTCCGGGACGACCTCATCGAGGACCTGCGCGACATCGAGGCACCGGACGGCGAGCCGGTCTTCGAGGAGGTCGGCCCCAGCGAGAA
Organism: Haloglomus halophilum; assembly: GCF_024298885.1. Lineage (GTDB taxonomy): Archaea > Halobacteriota > Halobacteria > Halobacteriales > Haloarculaceae > Haloglomus > Haloglomus halophilum. The sequence goes on along the minus strand of NZ_CP101166.1, from coordinate 2,248,006 downwards.
GTACTTCTCCGGGCCGTACACGGACAGGGCGGTCGACATCGTCACCGTCCCGAACGACTTCCAGCACTTCCTCTCGGCCCAGCTGCTGGGCGAGCAGTTCGACGACCCGACCGAGCCGTGGAACCACAAGCTCCCCGGGGTCTTCGCCGCCGCCGGCGAGGGCATCGACGGCGACTCCGTGACCGACGATGCCCACCTGTTCGACGTGGCACCGACCATCCTCGCCGCCCTCGGCCTCCCGGTCAGCGACCGGATGGACGGCCGTGTCCTCCCCCACGTCGAGGAGACCGAGGCGTGGAACTACCCGCCGTACGAGGTCGACGAGGCGTCCGTCTCGGCCGAGGACGCCGACGTGCAGGACCGCCTGGCCGACCTGGGCTACCTGGAGTAGCCCACCACGACTGCCGCGAGCGACACGGCTGCACGGAGCGCCGCTCCGGTCGTCCACACGACAGTAGTCGCGAGTATTTCTTTTGAATATCGAAAAAAAAGAGTCGGTGTTCGTATTTTAAATTCTATATTAGAGGTATTTTCTCGAAATTTGTCGCCATAGACAGAGCCCCTCGTCGGAGCCGGCCCGTCAGCCCGCGTCGTGACACGACGGACGTGACAGGCAGGTGGGACCGTCCGCGTTGCGAGCGGCGTGTGAGCGCCGTGTGAGCGGCCGAACGGAACGAGGGACCCGGACAGCGCCCGGCGTCACGGAGTGGTGCTCGACGACGCAGCAGGCCCCCGCTGGGAGCGTGTGAAGGGCCGGTGACCGGCCCTCGACAGGAACACGAGGGAGCCCCCCAGCCGCCGCGCAGTCGAGTGTGCGGGCCTGACCGGGGGGCGCCCGCGACAGGAACACACGAGTGGCGTCTCGGATCAGTCAGCGTCGACGGGCAACCCCCTGGTCTGCTCGAGGATGGGGCGCGGACAGTGCTGGGTCTGCCACGCCAGCCGGGATTCGATCTCCTGTCGGCCACGCTCCTTCAGGAGGTACTCGTTGGTCCGGCGGTCCTTCTGTCCCTTCTCGACGAGGCCCTTCTCGACGAGCGTGTCGAGGTTGGGGTAGAGGCGGCCGTGGCGGACCTCCTGGCCGTAGTACTGTTCGAGTTCGTCCTTCACCGTGACACCGTTCGGGCCGTCGAGGCCCGCGACGATGAACAGCAGGTCACGTTGGAATCCAGTCAGGTCGTGCATCATGGGTTGCAGCGATCGAGAAGTGACTGTTCTGTCGTATATATCCATGAGACCGTCGAATTCTTTACCTCCTCGCTAAGGACCCACACGGAGTGCGGAACCGTTACATCGACGAACCGGAACGCGTCGTATCTGCCCTTACCCGGCGGTTAAGAGTCCGCTACGCGGGAGATAACGAAGGGTACGTGACCGAATCGTACACACGCCCCATCCGGGCGGATGTCGCACGGTCGAGGCCGCGGGGCGGCGACTCGCGGGAGGCTCTGGCACACGGCCTGACGCGGGTCGTCACTCTTCCTCCGGTAACCTGATGGAGAACGTCGTTCCCTCGCCGGGCGTGGACTCGACGCTGATGGCGCCGCCGTGACGCTCGGCGATCTTCTTCACCAGGGCGAGCCCGATACCCGTCGATTCCTGGACGTCCGACCGGTAGAACAGGTCGAACACCCGGTCGATGCGGTCCTCGGGGATACCACGCCCGTTGTCCGTGACCGTGAACAGCCAGTGGTCGTCCTCGCGGGTCGCGTCCACCTCGACGTGCGGGGTCGCGTCGCTGCGGTACCTGATGGCGTTGCTGAGGAGGTTCTGGAACAGTTCGACCAGCTGGCTCCGCTCGCCCTCGATGGTGGGGAGGTCCCCGACCTCGACCGTGGCGTCGCTCTCGTCGATGGCGACCTCGAGGTTCTGCTGGGCGGTCTCGAGGACCCGCTCCAGCTCGACCTCCTCGAACCCCCTGTCGCGCCGGCCCACACGCGAGTACTCCAGCAGGTCACGGATCATATCCTGCATCCGCTCGGCACCGTCGACGGCGAACTCGACGAACTCCTGTGCGTCCTCGTCGAGGTCGTCCTTGTACCGGCGGTCCAGCAACTGGAGGTAGCTCGACACCATCCGGAGTGGTTCCTTCAGGTCGTGGGAGGCGACGTAGGCGAACTGCTCCAGTTCGGCGTTCGAGCGCTCCAGCTCCGAGATGGCCTCGTCCAGCTCTGCCTGCGTGGCCCGGCGCTCGGAGATGTCGCGCCCGATACCGCAGATGTAGCGGGGCTCGCCCGTCTCGTCGCGGACCAGCGAGGAGGTGAACTCGAACGGGACCGGGTCGGCGTCCGTGTCGCCGACGACCTCGAGTTCGGCGGTCGCCTGGCCCTCCGAGACGACCTCCTGGAGCCGCTCGGCGGCACGTTCGGCCCCCGCCGTGCTGAAGAACTCCAGCGCGCTCGCGCCCTGGAGTTCCTCGTCCCCCCAGCCGGTCACCTCGTTGACACGGTCGTTCCACCGGACGAAGCGGAACTCCAGGTCCAGCACGAAGAACACCTCGCTGAGGCTGTCGATGACCGACTCGAGGAACGCCCGCTCCTCGCGGAACGCCTGCTCGGCCCGCCTGGTGGCGGTGACATCGCGCACGACCACCTCGAACATGTCGTCGGCGACCGGCTCGAAGGTCGCGGTGAAGTGGCGTCCGTCCTGTTCGTCGTGGAGTTCCCGGCCCTCGCCCGTCTCGAGTACCTTCCGTCCGGCCGCCATGATATCGGTCGCGTCGTCGACGAGGTCGCCGAGCTGCTTCCCCACGATCTCCTCGCGGGGGAGGCCGTGCTGGGCGGTGGCCGAGGCGTTCACCATCCGGACGGTGCCGTCCCGCTCGACGTGCGCGACGTACTCCTCGGCCCGGTCCAGCAGGTCGGTGACCGCGTCGCCCGCGAAGGGCGCACTCTCCTCGTCGGCCCCGACGAGGTCGAGGATGACCGCCGCCAGCGCCTCGGGCTCCTCGCCGGGACTCACCGCATCGTACAGCGCTTCGGGGACGTCCGTCCCGGTCCCGTCGGTCTGGATGATGACCGGGATATCGAGGAAGCGGTCGTCGAGCCGGTGGAGGAACGCCCACGTCTTCGGGTCGAGCAGCTGTTCGTCGCAGACGACACAGTCGACCGCCGAGCGCGTCAGCTTCGAGACCGCCACGTCCGTCTCGGCCGCGACGCTGGTCAGGAAGGTCGCGTCGCCGACCTTCGAGCCCGGGAGCGAGGTGACCGCCGCTGGACGGGGGCCGACGTAGAAGACGTGGATGGCATCAGTTCCAATTGACATATCGATTGAGTGGTAGTTCCATCGCGGCTCGCGGCGGAGTGGGTTCGCTCCCCGTTCGTTCCAGAGCCTTTAGTTGTTGTTGCCCATCTCCCTACCAGTCGGTAAGCGGTTGCGGTTACCAACGTTTCGGCGAGAGTATATGTCTCTACGATGGGTTCGTGTAGACGTGACCGACGTGCGCCCCCCATCCCCGACCGCCGCCCGCCACGACGACCGAGCGGACCGTCGAACCGTCCCCACCCTGGCCGACCGACACGCTCGCGACGCCGCCACCGGTGGTGAGCAGCGTGAGTAGTCAGGAGCCACTCGAGACGGACACCTCGGCCGACTGGCCCAGGTTCACCCTCCGGTACACGTTCAACCCCGAGAAGCTCGACGTCCCGGTGTCGTTCGACCCCGACGAACTGGTCGTCCGCGACCCCTCCAGTGGTGACGACGACGCCTGGATATCGGCCACTCGTGGGTCCTACATGGATATCAAGGACGCGCAGTGACTGGTCCGGGCCACCAGAAGCCCTCCGAGAGCGCCACGGGATAGCGCCGTCCAGGGACTGCCAGCACCACACGATAACGCCGTCCAGGGACAGCCACGGCTCCCGCGTTCGCAGCCCTTTGCGGCTACCCGGCGCGTAATAATCAGGTTCGACGGACAGGAGCCGGATATGAGAGACCTGAATGCGGTGTTCGACCAGTGCCCCGATTGCGGGGAGTACCGCGTGAAGCTGAGCACCCACCGCTGTGACGGTCCCACCACCCGGTCCCCGACCCGGGAAGAGCGGGTCCGGAGTGCCGAAGCCGACCCGCGCGACGACGACGACGACGTGCTCCTCCTGCCGAGTCGGACGGTCGATGGCTCGTACGCCTACCACGAGGTCGACGCGGACGGGCTCCCGGCGTGTGGGGGCGGCGGCGCACTCGACGACGAGGACTGGCTGACGCTGACCCGACGCGAGGCACGCGAACGGAGCCACTCGCCCTGCAAGACCTGTCTCCGGATGACGGTCGACCCGTCGGATATCGCCGCGGCCATCGAGGCCGCCGAACGGGACGCGACCGAAACCTGACGGGCCGGCGAGCGAACCGTACCGACCTACCAGCGACGCCCGCCTACTCGACCAGCCACTCCGCGACGAGGACACTCCCCACGCCGAGGGCGATGCCGGCGACCACGTCGGTCGCCCAGTGGATGCCGAGGTACATCGTCGAGACGACGACGCTGGCCGCCAGCGGGACGGCGATGGCGGTCCAGCGGGGATAGCGCCGGCGGGTCCGCCACGCGAGCAGTGCCACCGTCACGGACAGCGAGGTGTGGAGCGAGGGGAAGACGTTCGTGTTGGCGTTCACCTGGCTCGTGACGATCTGTGCCCGCGGATACGCCGCGTAGAGGAGCGGCTCGACCGCGTCGGGGATCCGGTTCCGGGGGCCGTAGGAGACGAACAGCGTGTAGCAGACCACCCCGAGCCCGTAGTTCAGCCCGAAGGCGACCGCCGCCCGCTTCAGGTACCGAAGCTGCGGATGGAGCAGGTACGCGAGGAACGGGAACGTGAGCAGGACGGTGTAGCCGAACAGGTAGACCGCCGAGAAGTAGGTCGTCAGCCACGGGGTGGCGACCGACTGGATGTGGGCGACGAACGTCCCCTCGATGCTGTAGATGCGGTGGGTGATGTTCCAGCCGACGACCCACGACAGCTCCGGACCGTACTCGCGAGCGACCTTGTTGACGGCGAGGACGCCGCCGAGGAAGCCCAGATACGGCGCTGCCTCGCGGAGCCGTGTTCGGAGGTCACCGGGACGCTCCCGATGGAGGACGAGGGCGGCGGCGCCGGCGTTCAGGAGCACCACACCGCCGAGGACGACGACGAGCGACTCGGCCAGGCTCACGGGTCAGGTCCCGAGCAGGTCGCCGTCGCTCGAGTAGCGATACCCCGCCTCCCGGAACGCCTCGCGAGCCCGCTCGACGTCGAGCCGACCGCCCTCACCCGGGAACGGGAGCTCCGGGTCTCGTCCGTTCCAGACGAGGCTGGGCGCCACCGACCGGTGTCGGGCCAGCGGACTCGCCGCCGGCTCCCCGTAGCGCTCGAACACCTCGCGCGTGAGATGCTGCTTGTCGAGCAGGCGCCCGACCGCACGCCGGAACCGGGGGCTGCTCAGCGCCCCGCGGCGGACGTTGTAGCCGACCTGGTAGCACGTCCGCGGCCGGGTGACGTGGAGGTTCAACTCGTCGGAGCGGCCGACCTCGGGGACATCGGCCGGCATCACGCCGGAGGCGGTGGCATCGGCGTCGCCGGCCCGGACCAGCTCCACCGCCGCCCCACCCGACGGCACGACCGTGAAGGCGAGCTGGTCCGGGGTGAACCCCCCGGCGAACGGCGCGAGGTGGTCGGCCAGCCCGTCGCGGGTGAGGAAGTGGTCCTCGTTGCGCGCGAACACCAGCGACTCCCGGGGGCGACGGCGCTCGAGCCGGAGGGGTCCGCTCCCGACCGGGTCCGGGTTCGACCAGACCAGCGCCTGCGTCACCGCGCCGTTCGGGTCCAGCCCCACCACAGTCGCCTGCTTCGCCTTCGTCTCCCAGACGTGCTCCGGGAGGACCGGTGCCGTCAGGCTCCGGGCCGCGACCGGCCGTGAACTGGGGACGAACGAGAGCCGGACCGTCCGCTCGTCGACGGCCTCGGCGTCGGTGACGAGCGAGCCGAGGCCGCGGAACCGGGGCGCCGGCACCGGGCTCTCGAGGCGCCCGAGCGAGGTGTCAGCGAGCAGGCGGTAGGTGAACGCCACGTCCGACGCGGTGAGGTCGGTCCCGTCGTGCCAGGTGAGGTCCTCGCGGAGTTCGACCGTCGCCACCGGCCCCGGCGCGTCCGGCGGCCGACTCCACGTCCACGACGACGCGAGCCACGGCCGGACCTGCCCGTCGACCCACCGCCCCAGCGGGTCGTACAGGAGACCCGTGACCGTGCCGCTGGCGCGGAACTCGGGAGCGAGCGGGTTGAGGCTCTCCGTCGGGCGCGAATCGGTGAGCGTCATCCGGAGGGCGCGTTCGTCGTCGCTGGTGGTGCCCGACAGCCGGTCGGCGGTGCCGGCGGCGTCACGGTCGAGGCCGAGGTAGCCCAGCGGCGTGTGGATGGGCCGTTGCTCCCAGCCCGCGTACCCGTCCGCACGGGTGACGCGGATCTCGTCGGGGAACGCCACCACCGAGAACGGCTGGTCGCGGACGACCGAGCGCTGGAGGCGGGCGAGCGTCTTCCGGCGACGCTTCCCGGTCTGGGCCCGCTGGCGCTCCAGCAGCGCGTCGACATCGAGGTTGGCGTACCCGTACGGGTTCTGTGTGCCCGGTTCGGCACCGAACCGCGAGTGCAGGAGCGGGCGGAGGAAGTCCGGGTCCGGCCGGCCCCGCATCGGCGCGACGAAGACGTCGAACGCGTGGTTCAGCAGGACATCGCGCAACAGCACCTCGTTCGACATCGGGGTGACGTTGACCTCGATGCCGACGGCCTGCAGGCGCTTCGCGAGGAAACGGGCGATGCGGATGGCCCGCGGGTCGGCGTCGGCGGGGACGGTCTTGATGGTGAGCGAGAGCTGCTCGGGCGCCTCGCGGGTCATCAGCGCGCCGACCTGCCGGACACAGCCGGCGCTGGCCGCGAGGGTGCCACCGCCGAGGGCACCGAGGACGCGGCGGCGGCTGACTGTCGACTCGGAACCGCTCTTGGACTGTGGGTGGGTCGAATCCATCGTGCTCCGTGGTCTGCTGGCGAGTAGCCGGGGGGAGGGCGCGCAGCGGTCCACACCGGCTGGTCGTTCCCGAAGCGATGTGGGCAGGGCTCCTTGTTACCGGCCCGGTAAACCGGGTGAAAGAGCGGAAGGGTCGAACGCGGGCCGTCGTCTCAGAGCCCCGCGAGCGGCCAGAGGAGTGCGCCCGCCCAGACGAGGATACCGGGGACGCGATAGCGGTACCGGTGGACGGGCGTCTCCGCCCAGCGGACGCCGCCGGCCGCGATGAGGCCGAGACCGAACAGGAGAACGGCCCGGTGAGCGACCACCCCGACATCGAGGGCGGCGATGCCGAGATATGCGTAGTCCAGCAGCAGGCCGGCACCGAACCCGACGGCAGCGGCCGTGAACGCGTCGTCGGCGGGGAGCCGCCGGCCCAGCAGCCCGACGGCCACGGGAAGGCCGACGGCGAGGGCGAGGTAGCACGGTGCCGCGATGACCTTCGGCGAGAGCGCCGGGAACGCACGCTCGAGTTCGACCGCCACGACCCGGATCACGAGCGGCGTGAGCAGCGGGATAGTGACCAGCGCCGCGTGTGCGGTCGTGGCCTGCCGGCGCTCGGCAACCGCGCGGAGCGCCGCGGTGACGGTGGCGCGCCGGGCACCCACGAGCAGCAGTCCGAGCGAGAGCCCGGCCACGGCGAACTCGTCGTCCGGGACGGGCCAGTCCATGATATCGACGACCGTGACCCAGCCGTCGGCGTCGCTGGCGCCACCGTTGCCGAAGCGGGCTCGGCGCATGTCCGATACCACACCGGTGCCGTAGAACTCGTGTTCGATGGCGTACTGGCCGCGTGCGACGCTCCCGACCGTGTGCCGGAGGCGGAACCAGTCCCAGTGCTCCTGGTGGGCCTGCATGACCGTCAGGGACTGGTCGCCGTCCGTCACCTCGTAGAGCCGGGCGTGGACGCGCACGCCGAGGTACGACCCGTCGTGGAGCTGGGCGGTCTCGTCCATCCAGCGGCCGCCACCCTCGCCGTACTCGACGTAGGTGTAGCGCGTCGCACCCCTGGTGTCGGACCACGCGACGCCGCTCCCGTTCAGGACGACGGACTCGCCCTCGGGGTCCTCGGCGGTCCAGTTCCGGTCGGCGTCGGCTGCGATGACCCGTCGGGTCGTCGCGGCGTCCGCCTCGACGACGACGTTCATCGGGAGCGTCGCGGTCCCGAAGTCCTTCTGCCGGCTGGTGTACGCCCAGAGCCGCGGCTCGTGGTCGTCGACCGTGACGAGGCGCACGTCCTCGCGGGTCCGGGACCCGGCGTCGCTCTCGGCCGGCCGGACGAGGGTCGGACTGGCGAGAATCAGCGCCGCCACAGCCACGGCGAGCGCACACAGCACCAGCCCGATTCGAAGGCGGGACCCCGCTCCCATCCGGTCGGCGTTCCGGTCCCCGACCAATCACTATGCAGTACCTAACGACCGCGAGCGACCCCGAGGCCGCCGTGGGCTGGCCGGGACTCCCCCCGGTGGGGTGGGCGCCTTACCCGCCCGGTAGCAAAACCATCCGGAACCGACCCCCCACACAGTGACGAGACGAAGACTCGCAGGCAGGCTGCTGGCCGTGGCGGTGCTCCTCCTCGCGGCCGGGACGCTGGTGACCGGGTTCGCCGCATCCTCGGATGGGGGCGCCGGACAGGTCACCGGCACGGGCCAGCAGGTCGCACCGCCCACCGACGGGACGACGGTCGTCGCGACGGACTCGAACACGTGGCTCGGCCGGGATGGGGAGGGCCCCCGCGCCTCGGCGGAGCTGTTCGCCGTCGCCCCGAACGGGACGGTCACGTACTACAACGACACGCACACGCGGTACTGGGACGTGGACCCCGTCGAGGGCGAGGCGGCGACGGTGGAGTACGTCTACGCCGACCACCTCACGCCCGAGGCGTGCGGCGGGGAGTCGGTCTGTACGCGCAACGGCGTCGAGCGCGTGAATCTGGAGACCGGAGAGGTGACGTCCGTCTACAGCCGTGTCACGCCCGGCAAGCACTCGACCCGCTGGCACGACGTGGACCGCCTCGACGAGGACCACCTCGTCGTGGCCGACATCGGGCGCGACCGCGTCTACGTCGTCAACACCACGACCGGACTGGTGACGTGGTCGTGGGACGCCCGGAGCGAGTACGACGTCGCCGAGAGCGGCGGCCCCTACCCCGAGGACTGGACCCACCTCAACGACGTGGAGGTGCTCGACGACGGGCGCATCATGGTCAGCCTCCGGAACCACGACCAGGTCGTCTTCCTCGAGCGCGAGACGGGACTGCAGGAGGAGTGGACGCTCGGCAGCGACGGCAACCACTCGCGGCTGTACGAGCAGCATAATCCCGACTACATCCCCGAGGCGCAGGGCGGGCCGGCGGTCATCGTCGCCGACTCCGAGAACAACCGCCTCGTCGAGTACCAGCGCGAGGAGGGCCGGTGGACCGAGAGCTGGGCGTGGAGCGACCGACAGCTCCAGTGGCCACGGGACGGCGACCGACTCCCGAACGGCCACACCCTCGTGACGGACTCGAACGGCAACCGCGTGGTCGAGGTGAACGACGCGGGCAAGGTGACGTGGTCGATGGATGTCGCGTTCCCGTACGAGGCCGAGCGCCTCGAGACGGGCGACGAGAGCACCGGCGGGCCCAGCGCACAGCGGGCCGATCTCGGCGAGCAGACGAACGCGAGTGCCGGGGGCGCGAGCGAACCCGGGTCCGGCGGGAGCGACGGCGGGCCGCTCGAGCCCGCCCGGAACGCCATCGCGGGCCTCTTCGACGGGCCGACGGCCAACGCCGTGATGTACGTCCTCCCGGCGTGGATGAGTCGCATCCACCTCGCGGCCCTGGTCACCATCGTCGTGACGCTCGTGGTGTGGAGCGCGGCCGAGGCCTACTGGTCTGCGTGGACGGTCGACCTCCACCGGCCGGTCGAGCTGGAGCGGCAGTGAGCCACCGTTCCGGGGGCGGAACGCTCCACCACGGCGAACACTGGCGCTTACCCCCCGGATAAGCAAACTCCTCCGGTCCCTCTCCCCACCACCCCGAGTCTCACATGTCGACAGGAACCAGCACCCGTCGGTGGCGCCGCCTCGCCGACCGGGTCGTCGTGCTCTCGCTCGACGACCGGTTCTGGCTCACCTCGGCGGTGGCCACCAGCCTCTGCATCTACCTGCTGTACCTCGCAACGCACCCGTACCCCGCGTACGGCGCCGGGCTCTACCTCAAGATCGCCGAGTCCATCAGCAGCCACGGCTACGGGCTCCCGGCGACCATCCCCGGCTACACGGCGGGCGGGGTCCCGTTCGCGTACCCGCCGCTGGCGTTCTACCTCGCGGCCCTCAGCCGCGACCTGACCGGCGTCGGCGCCATCGCGTACAGCCGCTTCGTGCCGGGGCTGTTCGTCACGGCGACGCTGGTCCCGTACTACGTCCTGGCGACGGACCTGCTGGGCTCCCCGCGCCGGGGTGGAGTCGCGACGCTCCTGTTCGCCGGGACGCCGGCCGTCCTCCAGTGGCACCTCTCGGCGGGCGGCATCGTCCGCGGGCTGGCGTTCCTCCTGGCCATCACGGGCGCCGCCGTCGGCGTCCGGCTGTTCCGGACCGAGGACCCACGCTGGCTCCTGCCCGCGACGGCCCTGTTCGGGCTGACGGTCCTCGCGCACCCGACGTACGCGGTGTTCTTCGGCCTGAGCTACCTCCTCCTGTTCGCCGGGCTCTCGCGGTCGCCCCGTGGGCTGCTGTTCGGCGCGGCCGTCGCCAGCGGGGGCGTGGTCATCGCGACCCCGTGGCTCCTGCAGGTCGTCGCCACCCACGGCGTCGACATCTTCCTCGACGCCTCAGGGACCCACGGCGGGCTGTTCGGCGGCCCCGCGCGCCTGCTCTCGGAGTTCGTCTACCCCATCGACCTCGGGATGGAGGTGGTCGTCTTCGGCGCGGCCTACCTCGGCGCCGCCTACGCGCTCGCCACCGAGCGGTACCTGCTCCCGGCGTGGCTGTTCGCCGGCGGCTACTTCATGGGCAAACCCCGATTCATCTTCGTCGCCGGCGCGATGCTGACGGCGCTGCTGTTCTTCGAGGTCGGCCTCCCGGCGATTCGGCGACTGGCCGCCGCGTCACGACTCGGCCGAGACCACCGTCGCGCAGTCGAAATCGGAGCGGTCGCGTTGCTGGTGCTCTCGGCCGGGGCGACCGGCTCGGCGTTCGCGGCGGGCGCGCTCGACACGCACGACGGCGACCGCTCACAGCCCGCCTTCATCGACGGCGCGGACCGCGAGGCGATGGCGTGGGCCGCCGCCGAGACCGAGCCCGGTGCCGACTTCGTGGTGCTGGGCGATGGGGCGGAGTGGTTCCCGCTGTTCACCGACCGGACCATCCTCGTGGGGCAGTGGGGGGTCGAGTGGACCGAGCCCGCCCGGTACCGGCAACAGATCCAGCAGTTCGAGCGCGTCTCGCAGTGTGACCGGGCCGCCTGTATCACCGCCTCGCTCGCGGCGAGTGGCGCCCAGCCCGACTACGTCTACGTCCCGAAGGGCCACTACACCGTCCGCGGGATGACCCACCAGCAGGCCCCCGGGATGCGGGACTCGCTGGCCGCCTCCGACCGGTACGAGGTCGTCTACGAGAACGAGGGCGCCATCATCGCCCGTGTCACGCCGTCCGAGCCCGACACGTCGCCTGCACCTGACATGCCGCCCGACCCCGACACGTCACCCGACGAACGGCGCGTCGGCACCATCCGCCACTCGACCACGGCATCACCGGGCAGCGACACGCCGTCTTAGCGGCTACATAGTAAATCCGTACCTGTCCGATGGAACTGGTACGAGGGTTCGATACGTATGGCCGAATGTACAAGCTGTGGCGGGTTCGTGACCGACGACTACGTGCGCGTGTTCGGGGACAACGAGGGGAACATCTCGGAGTGCCGGAGCTGCCGGGCACGCTCGAGTCCCTCGGAAGAGGACGCCGGCGAGGACGCCGGTGAGCGCGTGGTTCTGCTCCGGGATGTCGCGGGGGACGACTCGACCGGGCAAGACGAGAACGGAACCGGGAGCGAGCGCGAAGACGGGGGAGCGGCGGTCACTTCCGAGACCGGGACGACTCCCGAGAAAAGCGAAGGGTCGGTGTCGAGCAGCGGCGTGGCAGCGCCCGACGCCTCCGAGCAGGGGGCGGAGGGGGGCGAGAGCGGGGGCGCACGCGAGCGCATCGCGGGCTTCTTCTCATCCATCCGGAGTTGACCGGCCAGGCCCCGGCGAGCGGCGACAGGCCACGGTCCGGAACTACTCGTCGAGTTCCACGCCGGGGAGCGTGACGATCTTCCCGCGACCCATGCGGGTCCGCTCGATGTCGCCGTCCTCCTCCATCGAGGAGAGCCGTCGACTCACCGTCGCCTTCGACCAGTCGACCTGGTCGACGATGTCGCTCTGTTTCATGTAGCCGCCGTTGACCTCGACGAGCCGGCTGATGTACTGCTCCGGTGAGAGGAGGTCGGGGTCGGGCATCTCGGTGCCAGCGGCCGCCGCGCCGTCCGTCGTGTCGGCGCCGGGCGGCGAGTCGCCCGACGACGCAGCGGCGTCCGTGTCGGCGTGGGCAGCGTGGCTCGGATCGTCCGAGCCACCGGTACCGCCACCGGCCGACGGCGCGTCGGTACCATCGAAGCCGTCGATTCCCGGCCAGTCACCATCGAGCCGGCCGTACACGACGATGCCGCCGACCGCGAGGAGGATGCCCAGCCCGATGAACATCGTCGCGTTCCGGTCGACGGGGAATCTACCGCCGGACGTGTCGGTCGTCTTCTCGAGTGGGTCGGTACCCTGTTCGACCTCCTTCCCGTCGTCGATACCGTCGCCGTCCGTGTCCGCGACCGTCGGGTCGGTGCCGTACTGGGCCACCTCCTGCTGGTCCGTGAGGCCGTCGCTATCCGAGTCCTTCTCTGTCGGGTCGGTGCCGTACCGCTTCACCTCCTCCCAGTCCGAGAGGCCGTCGCCGTCCGTGTCAGCGGCCGTCGGGTCGGTTCCGTAGTGGTTCATCTCCTCGCCGTCGAGAAGCCCGTCACCGTCCGTATCCGGGTCGCCGGGGTCGCTTCCGGCCTCGACCTCCGCACCATCGCGTGCGCCGTCGCCGTCCGTGTCCGCGACCGTCGCGGAGCTGTTGTACTGCATCACCTCGGGCCCGTCCAGCAGGCCGTCGGAGTCCGTGTCGGCGTCGGTGAGACTGGTCCCGCGGCTGGCCTCCTCCTCGTTCGAGAGGGAGTCGCCGTCGACGTCGCCGTCGCGCTCGATAGCGACGATGGGGACCGTCGCCGTGTCGACGCGCCCGCTCTCGCCCGAGCGCTTGAACCAGAGCAGGAACGTCCGGTTGCCGGTGCCGTTGGCCCCCAGCGTCTGGATGTCGAACGTGGCCGCACCACCGTAGGACCGGACCTCGACCGTCCGACAGCCGTGGTCGGTGACCGTCCGGTTGTCGGCACGCAGCGCCAGGCAGAGTTCGTGTGCCCCGGGCTCGCCGACGGGCTGGACGCTCACGTTCATGAGGGTCGCGCCGTCGGCCCAGACGTACGTCCGGCCCCGGGCTCGCGTGGCGACACCCGGCCCACCGTACTCGACTCTGGTGATGCCGCCATCGTTCTCGGCGGTGGCGGTCTCCTGGTCACGAGTCGGACCCGGTGTCGGAGAGGCCGTGGGAGTGGTTCTCGACGCGGCTGTGGTCGTGGCGGATGGGGCGGTAACGGGTGCAGTCATCGTAGCGGCACCCGGTTGCGTGGCCTCTCGGTCGCCCGCAGCAACGCCCAGGGCGAGGGGCGAGACCACAGCTGACAGGATCACACAGAGTGTCAGGAGCGCGAGCGAGGAGATGGTCTGCATCGAGGGGGCGTCGGCCGACATCCTATCCGTTCACCCGGTCACAGCGTGACCGCTGGTGACCTGGGAGCAGGGTCGTGATGCACCCACGACCGAGCGACTCCGCCCGTCGTGGGCGAGGAATCGCGTGCCAGGAACGCGGGAGCGCGGGGAGAGTGGGAGTCATCGGAGGCGGTAACGATTGGTCGTGTGGATGCTGGCGGGACGCGCGGATAAGAGTGTTCCCTAGGAGTGACGGCAGATTATGTATTCCGTAGAAATATATCATTAACCCATCATAATGAAACAGTCCGAATCGGAACATCAGTCACCGCCACTGACCAGTTCTCCGCAACCGGTGGTACAGGTCGGCTGAACGTCCAGAATCACGAAGAGCGGCCTCAAGAGTTCGTTCTGTTCGGTCGGACGGGTCTCACCGGTTCTCGAATTCTGTCGGAAGCCGCCACAGAGCGAGGGTCTGTCACTGTGTTGGGACACATTATATAATAAATACTATACCTGTTATTGGGAGACAATGCCACGGGGTGGTATAAACCAGAGTGGGGGGTTATCCAGCCGATTACAAAGGACCTGGTCGCCGAGAGTGCAGGTGAGGACGATGTCCGCAGGGGTCCACACTCGGCGGCCGCGCCGATGCCACTGTATCACCTACCGTCCGCTCTCACCGATGATCGCGTCAAACTGCACCCGACCCGAGACCGAGTTCGTGGAGGAGACAGCGGTCACTGCAGGCGGGGAGTCCGCTACCGACCGACCGCCGGGAACACGCTACAGCTACCTCATCGCGCTTCTCGGACGGCTCGAGGGACAGGTGACCATCGACCGGGTGACCGACGCCGTACACGAGTGGGAACACGAGCATACGGAGTCGGCGAGCGACCGGACCTGGTTCGATATTCACGAGGAACTGTACCTCGTCGACCTGCCCGTGCTCGACAGAGCGGGCATCGTGTCGTTCGATACTGGCCGGGGTATCGTCTCTAAGAGCGAGTAGCAAGGGAGACCACGGTTACCGGGCGTTCAGCACTGTTATCAGAACCAGAGAATAGCTGGATGATTTTTACGTTCGAGGGGCCAACGTGAATCCAGAACTAATCCACGATGGCATCTGAAAGTAGCAGGACCCCGGGGGGCGCGTCGAGCCTGGATCGGGCGGACCCGGGCGACGTGATAGAGGAAGTAGCGCAGGTAGAGGACGGGAGCACGCTCTACATCGCCCACCACGACATCGAGGAGGACGGGCTGACGGTGACCCTCTCCCTCGCGCTCGCCGCCGCAGCCGACAGTTCCCCGACAGAGTTCCTCCCGCGGTTCCAGGAGTACGTCGACCCCGACGCGCTCGACCGGATGTTCCGGCCGCAGCCGAACGGGGACCTGCGCAAGGGCGGCCCGTTCCAGTTCTCCATCGAGGAGTTCGACGTGGAGATCTTCAACACCGGCCGCATCGAGATTCGAGAGTAACGGCGCGCTCGCGCGCCGCGCGCGGTTCACCACTGCACCCCACGACCGCCGAGCCCCCGCGCCGACCGGTCGGAATCTCCACCAGAGTCGGTAGCTATCTGTCCATAACCAACTTTCGCCAGTACTCTCGCGGATTTTACAAATGGTTCGTAGAGTTAGCCAGTTGTAGCGCCGTTTTCCAGAAAATTCCAGGCAGACCGGCAACGCCTCCGGGCTCGGTCACACCGTGAGCGCGGTGTGCAGCAGGGTCACCGGGAGAAGAGCGCAGAGACCGTCTCGGTGATGCTCTCGCCCTCTGCCTCGGTCGACTCGGACTCCGCCTCGACGGTGAGGTCGGTGTCGGAGTGGAGCCCCTCGTCGAGGTAGGGCGCGAGCGCGTCGACGAGTTCGGTCGGCTCGACGACCCCGCGGGACTGGTTGTACTCGATGATATCGTGGTCGTCGAGCTTCGGGAGATGGGACTGGTACAGCGCGATGTAGACCCGCTGGCGCTCGTCCGAGACCAGCTGCTGGACCGTCGTATCGTGCTCCCACGCCGCGACCTCCTCCGCGAGATCGCGCATCACGAACCGCTCCTCCTCGTCGTGGGCAGCGAGATACCGCAGGACCGCACGGCGCCGGGAGTTCTGCAGGATGTGGAACGCGTCGTCCTTCGAGATACTCGTGCCCGCGTCCGCCTCTGTACTCGAACTCGAATCGCCGTCGTCGGCCGTCCGCTCTGTCTGGACACTCATTGTCGTCACCCAACCCAACTGGATTCGAGGGCATAAATGGAAATCTCGGTTCTAGGACTTTCAGACCGTTGTGGAGTGGCGTTGAACCGTTACGGGGTGTGTTGTATTCTGTTCCGTGGATCGGTGCGAGAGGTTCCCATTCACTCCCCGCTACCACAGCCTCTGCATGGCATCAGACCCCATCGCGGACCGTTTCACCCCCTTACCCACCGCGTAAATCGACCGTTCCACACCGTTACACCCCGCCGCCATCTTGCGATTATCGCCGCTTTGCCGGATATAGCCGGGTTGTTAAATTAGTGGGACAGGAGCGAGCGAGGAGGCCCGAGAGGGAGGTACAGGATGTACCCCAGAACGAGTACGTGACGTGTGAGCCATCACGGCGGCCGGGGGTGAAGATATCAGGCTAACGCCGACACTAACAATACCCCCACGGAGTCGAGCACAGCATACCGGGGACGGCGGAGGACTGGACACTCGCCCGCCGAGAGACCCGACGGGGGCCATCTACCACCCCGGCAGTCCGCTCTACGGGGTAGAGCGGCTGTTCGGCCTCCATGCCCTTACGACGCCGATAACAACGAGCCGCGGGGTTCTGGGTGTGGGTATGCTTCCGCACCGTCGCGTCCAGCTACGCCGGGGCTCGCGGACGGGACCGACACCGACGACGGACCACCCACAGCCCGGAGCAATCGCATGACGCGGAACGTCGTCCTCGTCGTCCTCGACACCGTCCGGAAGGACTACTTCGACGAGTACGCCCCCCGGCTGCGCGAGGCCTCGGACTGCTCGTTCGAGGGCTGTCGCACCGCGAGTTCCTGGAGCGTCCCCAGCCACACGAGCATCTTCACGGGCGAACTCCTGCATCGGCACGGCGTCCACGCGGAGTCGTTCGACGCCTCGTTCGACTTCGGGGACGCGCTCGACCACGAGGACACCTTCCTCGGCGACCTGCCCAACCACCGGACCGTGGGGCTGAGCGCGAACGCGTACATCAACTCCCTGTTCGGCTTCGACGCGCTGTTCGACTCCTTCCACGACTTCTCCATCGGCTCGCACACGAACGAGTCGCTGTTCCCCGACGGCCTGACGGTACAGGACTACATGGCCGCGGCCGAGGCCGACAGCTCGCTCCGGCGACACCTCGGCTTCCTCCGCGCGGCGGCCGGCCACGAGAAGCCGGTCCGGAGCCTCGCGAACGGCGTCTGGTCACAGGTCGGCCACCGCTTCAAGGACCTCCCGGTGCCGGAGTTCGTCGACGACGGCGCGAGCACCATCTCGGCGACGCTGACCGAGGAGGTCACCGACGACGCGGGCGCCCCCGTCTTCGCGTTCGCGAACTACATGGACGCCCACACGCCGCTGCGGAACCTGCTCCAGTACGACGACTCGCTCCACACGGCGCCGAACTCCTGGTCGTCGACAGAGCTGAACAAGTGGGAACTGAACCGCGACGCTGCCGCCACCGCCGACTACGCCCAGCACTATCGGGACCTCTACGGTGCGGCCATCGACTACCTCGACCGGCAGGTGACCGAGACCATCGAGCGCATCCGCACCGAGACCGACCACGAGACGACGGTCGTCGTCACGGCCGACCACGGACACAATCTCGGCTTCGCCGCCGAGGACGGCCTGTTCCACCACACCGGGAGCCAGAGCGAGGCGCTCCTGCACGTGCCCCTCGAGATCATCAACCCGCCCGAGGGCTGGCCGGAAACGGAGACCGGGCTCCTCTCGCAGGTGGAACTCGGTGCGGTCGTCCGCCGGCTCGCCAACGGGGAGCCGTTCGACGACGACCACTGTGACGACCACGCGGCTGCCGAGACGGTCGGCCTGCTCGGGACCGACGACGGGACGTGGGGGCTGGACTTCGACGAGGCGGAGTACGCCCACTGGAACCGGATGCTCCGCACCGTCTACGACGGCACCGGGTCGAAGTTCGAGTGGGACTCGCTGGGGAGCCAGCGTCGGTTCCGACTCGACCCGAACCGGCCCTGCTGGCAGGAAGTGAGCGGGACGGACATCCAGACCCCGGGCTTCGCGCGTGGCCGCTTCGACACGGCCATCACGACGTACAAGCAGCGGCTGGGCGACGAGACACAGGACATGGCGTTCGACGACGAGGTCGAGGAGCGCCTCCAGACGCTGGGCTACCTCTAGGCAGCGCCGAAACGCCCGCTCTATCCCTCGAGGCGGCCGTGAATCGGGATTACGGCTCCGATAATAAAGCCTCTGGAGTGTCAGGAGTGGACAACTGATGGTAGGACTCTGTGGTGCAGTCGACGACCGCACGCCGCCCGACGAGTTCGTCGACGCCATCGCCTGGCGCGACGACGAGGTGGCCCACCGGTTCGTCGACGACGGGCTGTCGGTGTTCGGCTCCTTCCACCCGCTGCTGTCGGGGGAGCAGCCGGCCCGGGCCCGCAACGGGGAGGCGCTGGTCTGGGTCTGGGGGGACGTCTACGGTTTCGGGGCCGACGAGAGCTACGTCCCCCGGGACGGCCCGCCGGACGGGAGCGCCCGCTACTGTGCGGACCTGTACGACCAGTACGGGATGGACTTCGTCCGCGAGTTGAACGGCGACTTCGGGCTCGTCGTCTACGACCGCACCGCGGGGACGGTGTCGCTCGTCACCGACCGCGTGGCGACGCGCCCGTTCTTCGTATCGCGTCCCGACGGGGAGCGGCTCGTCTTCTCCTCGCTGCTGCAGGCGCTGCCGCTCCATCCGGACGTGGACCCCCAGTTCGAGGCGCCGTACCTCCAGGAGTACTTCCAGCTCCGCCGGGTGTTCGGCGTCGAGACGCCGCTCTCGGGCGTGCGCGAGGTGCCGCCCGGCTCCATCGCCACGGTCGACCTCGCGGACGGGTCGCTCTCGGTGGACACGTACTGGCGCCCCAGCTACGAGCCGGTCGACGAGGACTTCGAGACGTACCTCGACCGGTTCACCGACACGTTCCAGACCGTGGTCGAGGAGTGGACGCGCGACGACCTCGACTACGGCATCCTCCTGAGTGGGGGGAGCGACTCCCGGCTCGTGCAGGCCGCGATGGACCAGCCGGTCACCGCGTTCCACATCGCCGACTGGATGAGCCGGGAGGCGAACGTCGCCCTCGAGGCCGCCGAGACCGCCGGCGACGAGTTCCACCTGCTCCAGCGCGACCCGGACCACGAGGCCGCCGCGCTCGAGCGCAACCCCGCCATCTCGAACTTCAGCGGCTGGTTCGACCAGGCGTACTTCACCGGGTTCGAGGACGAGATCTGCGAGGAGGTCGATGTCCTCGTCTCCGGGCTGTACGCGGACTCGCTGTTCAAGGGCAGCAAGCTCGACGCGCGCTCGCTCTCGCTGGGCTCGGTCGGGACCCTGAAGCTCCCGACCAGGAACCCGGTCGAGTCCGTCGAGGACTACGTCGCGCTCCAGACGACGGAGGTGGTCGACCCGGTGTCGTACCTGCCGGGGCGACCGCCCATCGACTCGGTCATCGCCGACAACATCCGGGAGACCCGGGACGGCGTGGTGAGCCACGGCGTCGAGTACGGCTCGCTCCAGGACCTCGTGCTGTACGGCGATTTCTATCCGATGGGGGCGGACACGGACGCGACCTTCTCGCGCAGCCTGATGCACATGCGCCCCTACCGGACACCGTTCCTCGACAACCGCCTGCTGGACCTCCAGCAGCAGGTCCCGATGCGGTACTTCCTCCAGCGTGACTTCGTCGACCGGGCGGTCGAGCAGCTTTCGCCGGCGCTGGCCGAGATTCCCCACGCGCGGACCGGGATGCCCCTCAAGCACCGCTTCCCCGTCGACTGGGTCGGCGGGAACCTGAAGGTCCTCTGGCGCAAGCACGTCGGCGACGAGACGCCGCCGGAGGACCACCTCGACCACAGCCCGTGGCCCGACCGCGCAGCGCTGTTGCGGGCCCGGAACTTCCCGATAGAGACCATCGTCGAGAACCGGGACCCCATCCGCGAGTTGCCGTTCCTCGACTACGGCGGAGCACTCGACAGCTACCGGGCGCACATGGCCGGCGACGACAGGTCGCCGGTCCTGTACTCGCTCCTCACGTTCCTGGAGACCCCGGTCCTCGACCGGATGGGGGAATCGGACGACGAGGCGAGCGAGCGACGAACGGTGGTCGAACAGTGATGATGCGGGGAGAGGCCACGCGGTGCGCGGCGCCCGAGGCCGAGCGGGGACGGATGAACAAGGAGCTGTTCGGCGTCTTCGGCGACCGCGACGCCTTCACCGACCACCGCGACGAGTCGGAGTTCCACACCGTCGTCGAGGGCGAGTCCGTGACCGTCGGCGTCCGTGACCCCGCACTCGGGGTGGCCGACCGGACGGCCGTCGCCGAGTCCGACCGCGGGGTCTGTGTCGTCTGGGGCGAGGCGTTCACGCCGGACGCAGCCGAGGCGGACCCCGCAGCGTGGCTGCTCGAGAACCACGTCGCCGGCAACGACGGGGCACTCGACCGGCTCAACGGGTCGTATCTCGCGGTGGTCGAGGTCGACGGTGACGCCCTGGTGGCGACGGACCCGCTGCGCTCGTGGGAGTGCTTCTACACGGACGCGCTCGGACCGCGCGCCTTCGGAACGGACGCGTCCGTCTTCCGGGGGCTGCTGGGCGACCCCGCTCCGGACCGCACCGCGGTGCTGGAGTTCCTCCACCTCGGGACGGTGCTGGGCGAGCGGACGCTGTTCGAGTCGCTCGAGCGGGTTCCGTTCGACGGCTACCTCCGCACGGCGTCGGTCGGCGAGTTCGACCGCTTCGTCTACGACCCGCAGCCGGGCGACCACGCAGCCGTGCTTGCCGACCGGCTCGACCGCGCCATCGACCGGCGGGCCGGCTACCCCGGCCGGAAGGGGCTGTTGCTGTCGGCCGGGCAGGACTCCCGGACCATCCTCGCCGGCGAGCCCGATATCACCGAGTGCTACACCGTCGGCGCGCCGGACTCCCAGGAGGTGGCGGTCGCCCGTCGCATCGCCGACCAGTTCGATGCCGACCACACGGTGCTGGCGCCCGCGGCGCGCTACCTCGGCGACGTCGACTGCAAGGTGCCGTACACGCAGGGGCTGCGGGAGTCGCTGCACGTCCACCACGGCGGCTACGACGACGAACTGGAGGCGGACACGATGTACCACGGCCTCCTGTACGATACGCTGCTGAAGGGGTACTTCCTGGAGTGGGACTCGAAGTCCGTCCTGGGGGTGGAGGTGCCCCAGCGCCAGCTCGTCGACGACCCACAGCCCGTGGCCGAACTCATCGACACGCTCGGGTTCATGCCCGAGGGGAGCGACCGGCTCGCCGACCGCATCGCGGGGCTGTTCCCGGGCCTCGACCTCGACCTCGAGGACCCCCGGGCGTTCATCGCCGACCGGCTGCAGGCGGAGCTCGCGGCCGGCCGGTCACGGGTCGACTCCGCCCACAACGCGATGGACCTGCTGGTGCTGCGGAACCAGCCGGTGACGCACTTCCGGACCCAGCTGGCGGACAACTACCTGGAATCGTTCGTGGCCATCGACCGCGAGCTGCTCCAGTGGCACCTCGAGACCCCGCCCGAACACCGCCACTACGGGACGGTCGCCGACGCGCTGGCGATGATGGACGACCGGCTCCTCGAACACCGGCCGCCCGGCCGACCCCACCGCATCGAGTTGCTCAACCAGATCGAGCGGTTCGCCCGGCGCAAGCTCCCGCTCGTCGGCCCCATCGAACCGGCGTGGCCCGACCGGGAGACGCTGTACGAGGAACACGACCTCGACGAGAAGTTCTTCCCGGACGACCGGGCGGTCCGGGACCTCCCGGCCCGGCAGAAGCTCCGGGCGAACGACCTCCGCTGGTGGCTGCCGTAACGCACCGATAGCCGAGCAACCAGAGAAATTCCAACACAATCACGCCAATAACCTATGAACGAGAACGATTCCACCGTAACAAACGCTGTCGTCCTGCTCGCCAGCCATCTCGTCGTCGCGGTCAGTGCTCTCGCCGCGGGCGTCGTCCTCGGCGGCTGGCTCGCGTTCGAGACGGGCTACTGGCGGGACTTCCGGGCGTGGGTCGAGTCGATGGCCGACACCGCTGCCCTTCTCGCCGTCGCGCTCCTGCTGGTCGCTGCCGCGGTCAGCGTGGCCACCACGTACCGCAGCGCCAGGTCGGCCTCGTCCTGAGGGTCGGCTGGGCGAGAAGGGTCGGCTGGATGAGGAGCGTCAGCTGGACGAGGAGCGTCAACTGGACGAGGAGCGTCGTCGCTGGGCGCACGAGCACATGCAGCGGAAAACCGGCAGCGGCGAAAACAGTTCGACAGCGAAACGCACTGGCAGCCGCCCCCAGGCGGCCTCGACCCACCACGGTCGTGACGCTACGGTTCAGCCCTCGAGGACGAGGTAGCCGACGGACTCGTCGACGTGGCCCATCTCCTCGTCGGCGCTCTGCTCCTCCCCCAGCATGACCTCCACGCTGGAGCCGGTCAGGTTCCGGTAGCGGACGCTGACGGAGTTCCAGCCCGCGTATGACTCGACCGACGCGAGGAACACCGGGTTCGAGTAGGACTGGTCGAACTCGATGCGGGTCCAGTTCTCGTCGGCCGTCGTCCGCCCGGCCTCGGAGGAGCAGTTACTGACGGCCCCGAGCCCCGGTTCGATGGCGACGTAGGCGACCGTCTCGGGGGAGTGGTAGCCGCCGTTCTCCTCGCCGTCCTCCTCCTGGACACAGACATCGAACCCGGCGGTCGAGACGTCGTGAGTTCGGGTCACGATGGGGTCGCCGTCGCTGTCGACGGTCTGGCTCTGGGTCAGCACCACGGGCGTCGTCCCGAAGTCGGCCCCGAACGAGACGCTCCCGAACTGGTGGCCGACCGTCGTGGTGCCGACCTCGACACAGCGGCCGTCCGAGAGCGTGTACGAGCCCTCCTCGAGGGCCAGCATCCCTGCCGTCTCGGGGTAGTGAACGTCGTTCTGGTAGAGCCACTCCTCGACCCTCGCCTCGAAGCCGTCGGGGGAGACGTTGCGGATGCGGCTGTGGGCCGGCTGCGGCCCGGCGTAGGAGAGCGCCGGCGCCAGCACGACCGGGTTCTCGTAGTCGCCGGAGAGCGAGTACGAGGCCCACGGGTCGTCGAGGGAGAGGGTCCGGCGTTCCGCGACCGGGCCGGCGGCGCTGGTCCCGGAGACACCGCGGGACTGGCCGTACTGGGCCATCACGTGCTCGACGGTGAACAGGTGCCAGGCGACCTGCTCGTCGAGCGGCGCCTTCTCGGTCGTCTCACAGAGGAACCCCGGCCGGTCGAGGGCACCGGCGACCCGGTGCATCAGCAGGTCGCGGTCGGCGTCGAGCGTGTTGCCCATCCGGTAGGCCATGTCGCCCGAGAGGTCGAACCGCTCGTTGAGCGCCGCGACCGTCTGCTCCCCGCTGGAGCGCGACGGGTCCGTCCACGTCGGGAACAGCGCCTGCCCGACGCCGCCGTCGCCGGACTTGTAGATGCCACGCGAGGAGTGGAGGTCGAACACCCAGTCGGGGTCGTGCCACTCGACGGTGGCCCAGAGCCCTCGCGCCAGCCGGGAGTAACACTCCTCGTCCGTCGGCGGGAACTGCCGGTTGAGGTCGTTGCTCCACGGCCGGTGGTCGGCGGCGATGGCCTGCGGGTTCGCCCGGGGGACGACCACGAGCTTCCCGCGGTCGACGGTCCACTCGGCGATCCGGTCGGCCGCGCGGTAGCCGGCCTGCTCGTCGCCGTGGACGCCGCCGACGACCATCGTGGTCGGGCCGTCACGCGCGGCCTCGTAGACGTGAACGGTCTGCTCGTGGTCGGTCCCCTCGAAGATGGTGTAGTCGGAGCTCGGGGCGGCACGGGCCGGCGCGGCGCCGCTGGAGAGGGCGGCGGCGCCGAGGCCGACGACGCCGGCCGCCTTCACGAAGCTCCGGCGGGAGAGACCGGAGTTCTCGCTGCTCGCGTCCGCGGTACCGGTCGGGTTCGGGGTGGTGGGTGTGTCGCGCATCTCGTACCCGAACCAAAACCACCACCAGACATATACTCTATCTTACATATCAGTAAGTGGGTCGAGTTACCCCGTGGAAAGCGGTCGGTCGGAGGCGGATGACTGGTCGGAGGCAGATGACTGGTCGGTCGGCCAGCAGTCCCGGCGAACGGTTGGTACGCCCACGGTACAAAAAGGGCATGAGCGATTACCCGAACAGTTTCGCGGCCATACCCGGAGCATAAGCAAACGGTTCCGGTGACAGGTTGTACTCGTGCAACATATTGGAGCCCTGATACGCCTCAGCGAGGGAATCGCGCGTCGACCGTCAGCGGGGCTGCCGGCCCGCCGGAGGTGGAGGGGGTAACCGTGGGGGACTGGCTTCCCGGCGGGGACGAGGAGCCCGCCGCCCACGAGGAGCCGTTCGAGGTCGACGGCTTCGACTTCGAGGGCTGGCTCGCCAGCGGCGACACCACCGAGCCGGACCTGATGGAGGAGGCGCCGGCCGAACCAGCCAGTTCGGGGGGCGGTGGGGCGGCCGGCAGTGCAGCCGGCACAGCGACCGGCATCGCGGGGCTCGCGGCGGTCGAGGAGCGGCTCTTCGACGGGGACGGGCCGCTGCTCCCCGTCCTCGCCGTCCTCGCGGCCGTCGTGTTCTTCGCCCTGCTCGCGCTCGCCGGCCCGTGGGTCGGCCCGTTCAACCTGTTCACCCTCTCGGACGGCGCGGGCACAGGTAGTGGCACCGGCGGCAGCGGCGGTGGCGCGGCCGCACCGAACGCCACCGCGACCCCGACACCCACCCCGAACGGCACGGCCAACGCGACGGCCAACGGCACGGCGACCAGCACGGCCTCGCCGACCGCGACGAACACACCGACATCGACGGCGACAGCCACACCGACGGGAACACCATCCCCGACGGGGACGGCCTCGCCGACCGCGACGGCCACCGACTCACCGACGCCGACGGCGACCTCGAGCCCCACACCGACGGCCACCGACTCACCGACGCCGACGGCGACCCCGACCCCGAACCCCACTCCGACACCCACCCCGACGCCGGAACCGACCCTGCCGGGCGGAACGCCGACTCCGCCGGGCGGCGGTGGGACACCGACCCTTCCGGGCGACGGTGGAACGCCGACACCACCGAGCACCTCGACACCGACACCGGCGCCGACATCGCCGCTCGACCCCATCCTGGACCCCATCGGGCTCTAGAGAGCGGTCGAATCACCGCCCGGGTCACGCCCCCGACGCGGCTCGACACTGACCCACATTCTCCCGGCCGCCCGCGACTCAGACCAGTGCCCGACCCAGTCGCACGAACGCGTAGCCGAGCGCGACGGCGACGGGCGCCCCGAGTGCGAGCACCGCTGCCATCGTGGGACCGAGGCCGCCCACCCCGCTGCCGAGTTCCACGGAGCGGACGGGGGCGACCCGTCCGGCGACCGGGACCCGCGACGCGGGGAGCACCAGCACGGCCGGTGCCGTCCCGAGGAACCAGACGAGCGCCGGGCGGAGCGTCGACCCCCTGTCCCGCCCCACCAGCGCCGAGGTCCGGAACAGTGCGGCGAACGCCCCGTACGCGAGGAGACCACCGATGAGCAGGTCCACTCCGTCGACCCGGCGGAGGTACCAGGCACCCACGAACAGCGCGAGCGGGAACGCGTGGACCCGAACGACATCGTCCGGGAGCGCCCGTCCGCTTCGCGCGGCGAGCGTCCCCGCGAGGACCGCCACCACCGTCCAGCACCCGACGAGGAACAGTCGCGCGTTCGTCGCCGCGGACAGCGTCCCGCCGAGGAGGGCCGCGGCTGCCACGGCACCGCCAGCGAGCGCCAGCAGCGCCGTCGCCGAGAGTGCCTCGTGGAGCGCGAACCACCCCGGTGTCGCCCCGCCCGAGGCGCCCGCCGCGCGGCGCCCGTCCGCCGTGTCCGTTCCCGGCCGACCGGGACCACCGGCGCCCGGCCGCCCCGAGCGGTCGTCGGTCGCTCCGTTCCCCGTTCGGGTCCGGGTCCGACGGTCGTCCTCCCGGCCCCGAGTCCGGCGGCTGTCCTGCCCGGTTCGGGTCCGGCGGTCGTCCTCGGCCGTCCCGCTCGTGGCCGGTTCGCGTCGCTGCGGCGGCGACTCGCCGGCGTCCGTGTCGTCGGCCGATGACTGCCCGCGGCGCTGGCGGGCGAGGTACGTCTCGTGCCCGAGTCGGTCGTAGCGTGCGCGCTCGGTCGGGTCGGTGAGGACCTCGCGAGCCCGGTTGATGCGCTGGAACGCCTCGCGGGCGTTCGGCCGGTCGCTCACGTCCGGGTGGTACTCCTTCACCTGTTCGCGGTAGGCGGCCTCGATGGTCTCGGTACTGGCGTCGGCGTCGACATCCAGCACCTCGTAGAACGTCGCGTCCTCACGCATCGGCGTGCTCGAGGGTCGGGAGCTGTTCACGGGCCTTTCGGACCTCGCCGTCGGGCCCGTCGAACGGGGACTCGATGGTCACGTCGACGGCCCGGCCCGTCTCGTTCTCGGCGGCTTCCACCTCCAGCAGGCCGTTCTCGGTGACCGTGAACGTCACGTCGACACCGACCTCGCCCGCGGGAGCCCTCGGGAGCCCCCGGAGCACGAACGAGCCGAGGTACTCGTTGTCCGCGACGCGCTCGGCCTCGCCGCTGTAGACGCGGACGGAGACCGAGCGCTGGTCGTCACGCACGGTCCGGTAGTGGCGTGTCCGCGAGGCCGGGATGGAGGTCTGGGCCTCGATGACCGGCGAGAAGTAGCCCGCCTCGCCGTCGACCATCGTCTCGACCCCGAGCGGACGGGGCGCCACGTCGACCATCACGGCGTCCGACCCGTCGCTCGTCTCGGGCCCGTCGTGGATGATGCTGGCCTGGATGGCGGCGCCGGTCGCCACCACCTGGTCCGGGTCGACGTCTTCGGAGGGGACATCGCCGAAGAAGTCGTAGACGGCCTCGCGGATCTGTGGCATCCGGGTCGCGCCGCCGACCAGCAGGAGCCGGTCGATGGACCACGGGTTCCGGCCGGCCGAGGCCAGCACGTCGTCGCAGATGTCGAGCGTCCGGTCGACGAGGTCGCCGGTCAGGTCGTCGAGGGTCTCTCGCGTGAGCGTCGCCTCGACCGCGTCGTTCATCCCGAGCGCCGGGAGTTCGACCGTCGTGGACTCCTGCTCGGTCAGGTCGTGGCGGGCCTGCTTCGCGAGCTTGCGCAGGCGTGCGCTGGTCCCGGGCGTCTCGGTCGCCGACGAGTCGAGCTGCGAGCGATACCACTCGATGATGTGGTCGTCCCAGTCGTTGCCACCGAGCCGCGTGTCGCCCTTCGAGGCGAGCACGTCGTAGACGCCATCGCTGACGTCGACCAGCGAGACATCGAACGTCCCGCCGCCGAGGTCGTAGACGAGGACCAGTTCGGCCCCGCTCCCGTCGGCGGCGCCGACCCCGTAGGCGAGGCAGGCAGCGGTCGGCTCGCTGAGGAGCCGCCGGACGTCCAGCCCGGCGATCTCGGCGGCCCGGCGGACCGCCGTCCGCTGGCGGTGGCCGAAGTACGCCGGCACCGTCACGACGGCGTCGGCGACCGGCCCGTCGAGGGCGGCCTCGGCGCGCCCCCGGAGCCGCGAGAAGACGAGTGCGGCGACCTGTTCGGGCGTGTACTCGGTCCCGTCCGGGGCGGTCACGCCGGTGTGTTCCTCGCCGAGGTGGCGCTTGATGCCCGCCACCGTCTCGGCAGGGCGCTCCACCGCCCGTTCCGTCGCCTCGCGGCCGACCAGCGCCCCGTCGTCGGTGAGGGAGACGACCGACGGCAGGAGCGGGCCCTCGGACGTGCCGGATAGCACTCCGGCCGTGGCGACGGTCCCGTGTGCGACGACGCTGTTGGTCGTCCCGAAGTCGATGCCGACGGCGTGGCCTCGAGTCATCTGTATCTGGAACCGACTAGCCGGTCGGGACTGGTAGTTATGGCCGTCGTAACAGGCAGAACGAGCGTTCCGTGGGGTCTCGGGACACGCGACACCCGGTCGGTGGGTAGGCCCGTCGGGCGTCGAAGTAGAACCCGGCAGCGGGGGGGCACTGCCGGGGGGACCACACCGTGCTGTGGTGGTGGTGGTAGCGGTGTGGTGGTGTGGGGTGGGGGGGGTCGATGCACCCGTGCGAACGCGGAAACGCGGTCGCATCGGGCGCTGACAGCCAGTGACGCTCGCTGCCGAGCGCCATCCGTCGGTATACCGGCCATGTGTGTAGTTATTCGGAGGGTAAATCGCTCCGGATGGTCGATATCACGGGGCGTGTCGACGCGGCGTCGCCGGACAGGGCGGGGTCCAGCTCGCGTGAGAACCCGACCACCGACCACGTGGCTCCGTGGCGTGGCGCGAAAAGAAGGGAGCGTCGCTCAGCGTGTGGGCCAGGAGTCAGTCGTGCTGGCGGCGAGCGAGCAGGCCGGCAAGGGCGAGCGCGCCGAGCGCTGCCGCGAGACCGAAGCCGGGCTGCCCGCCGGAGTTGGTGGGCGAGGGCGAGTCGTTCTGCGAGCCGCCGCCCGTGAAGCCACCGCCGTTCCCGGTCGAGGTCGCGTTCGCCGTCCCGGTGGTGTTCCCGGTCGAGGTCGCGTTCGCCGTCCCGGTGGTGTTGCCCGTGGACGTGCTCGTGCCGGTGGTCGTTCCCTGACCTTGCCTGTTGCTGTCGGTCGGAGTGGCCGTCGATTCGCCACCACCGCTCTCGGTCGGGGTCGCCGTCGACTCACCGCCACCGCCGTCGGTCGGAGTGGCCGTCGACTCGCCACCACCGCTCTCGGTCGGGGTCGCCGTCGACTCACCGCCACCGCTCTCGGTCGGGGTCGCCGTCGACTCGCCACCGCCGCTCTCGGTCGGGGTCGCCGTCGACTCGCCACCGTCACTGCCCGGCGGCGGGCCGAGCTTCTCCTCGGCCTCCTGCCGGCTCTCACAGTCACAGACGTAGATGTAGTGGCTGGTGGTGTCCTGCGAGAAGTCCGTCGTGGTGTCGCCGTTCGTGCTGCCGTTGATCTTGCCGCTGATCTGGTACCAGCCGGGCTCGCTGGGGTTCTGGATACAGTTGTCCCCGCGGGCGACGATCTGGTCGGCGGACTTCACGCCGACCGGCCCGCCGGCGAGCTGGTCCTCCTTGTAGAACTTCACCGTTATCTGGTGTTTCTCGAAGGAGATGCTCTTGTACGCCGAGAGCAGACTCTCGTCGGTCTGTGTGCCGGGGTCGTCGTTGCCCCGGTCGATACCGAAGGCCCGAACCTGGGAGGAACTACAGCTGTCGAACTGGAACGCTTCGGACGTGAGCACGATGGTGTGCATCGCCTGCATGTCCTTGCGGAGCCCCGAGGCGTAGTACTCGTTCGCCGTCGTGACTCCGGGGGCGTTGTTGTCCAGACGGGTCGTGAAGTTCGCGTCCGCACCGTGCGGTGACGTACTACTGGTCGTCGCGTCGGCGGTCCCAACTACCGGGGGTGCCGTCGCGAAGACACCCACGAGGGCTGCCGAGAGGACCAGGGCGGTCGCCATCGCGATGCTGTTTATCGTTCGTGTCATTTGTGTGTAATCGCATCCCGTACGTGGGAGAGACACAGGGGTAGTTATGGGCAAGGTAATGCCGAAAACGGGCGTCTAACGGCCTGTATAAAGCATTCCGGGCAGTCGGAGTGGTTGGCATAAATACCCGGGGCAGACCGGGAGACCGGTTATGCCCCGCTGGCGTATCGCCGCCGAGGGGTGCCCGACCCGCAGTTGATCAGGCCGTCGCCACCGTTCGGTCGGACTCGGGACCCGCCGTCAGTATCCCCGCCGCCGTCAGTATCCCCGCCGCCGCCGTCATCCCGGTATCCACAGCGCCGGCGCAGAGGGATATTCGCCGTCCCGATGCAGTCACCCGGAGTATCGGTCGTCGGGCGGCAGATCCGCGGCGGAGCGGAGGAGCGCCGGTTACGTGACCGATAATAACCTAGACTGACGGCCTCGTCCAGCCATGGACAAGGTCCAGCAGGAGTGCGACCGGATTCTCGACGAGATATCCAACGCGGTCATCGTGGACGAGCAGGTCCTCGAGACCGTCCTCACGGGCTTCGTCTCCCGGGGACACGTGCTGCTCGAGGACGTCCCGGGGACGGGAAAGACCCTGACAGCGCGGAGCTTCGCGAAGGCACTCGGTCTCTCGTTCTCGCGCATCCAGTTCACGCCCGACCTGCTCCCGAACGACGTCACCGGGACGCACGTGTTCAACGAGCAGACCCGCGAGTTCGAGTTCAATCCCGGCCCCATCTTCGCGAACATCGTGCTGGCCGACGAGATCAACCGCGCCTCCCCGAAGACACAGGCGGCCCTGCTGGAGGCGATGGAGGAGGGGCAGGTCACCATCGACGGGGAGACCCACGACCTCCCGGACCCCTTCTTCGTCATCGCGACGCAGAACCCCGTCGAGCAGGAGGGGACCTTCCCGCTGCCCGAGGCACAGAAGGACCGCTTCGTCATCAAGACGAGTCTGGGCTACCCCGACGACGATGGCGAGCTCGAGCTGCTGGACCGCCGGGCCGACCGGACGAACCAGTCCCCGACGGTGTCGCGGGTCTGCTCGGAGGGCGCGCCCGAGAAGCTCCAGCAGAGCCCCGAACAGGTCCACATGGAGCGTGACCTGCGGCGGTACGTCGCGGACCTCTCGCGAGCGACCCGCGAGGACGAGCGCGTGAAGGCCGGCGTCTCCCCGCGTGGCACCCAGCGGCTGTTCGAGGCGGCCCGGTCCCTGGCGGCCATCCGTGGTCGCGGCTACGCGACGCCCGACGACGTGACGACCATCGCCCCGTCCGTCCTCTCGCACCGGCTGGTCCTCACGGCCGACGCCCGCGTCAACAACGTCGGGAAGGACGAGGTCGTCCGCGACCTGCTGAACGACCTCCCGGTTCCGACGGTCGACTACGAGACCGCCCGCGCATCCGCCTGAGGCGGCCTCGCGACCGGAGCGCCGTTATCTTCCGCATAACAAACCGGCTGTCCGTCTCATCCTCGACGATGCCTGATTCCACCGGTACCGGCGCCGACTCGCACGTGAACGCCGACGCCGAGTCCGACCGCACAGCGCCGCGGTCGGCCACCCGCAGACGCCTCCTGACCGCGAGTGGCGGCGTCGCCGCGACCCTCCTCGCGGGCTGTTCCGGCCTCGTCCCGGAGCAGGTCAAGAGCCTCGGCGGCAGTGAGTTCGGGGACGGCAGCTCCGGGGGCTCCGGGGGCTCCGGGGGCTCGGAGGGGGGGACGGGCGAGGAGGCGACCCCGTCCGGGACTGCCACCAGAACGCCGACGCCCGAGACGGACGTGGTCGGACTGTCCCTCGACGAGACCGGGGGCGGCTACGAGTTGTCGGTCACCCTGAGCCCACCGGCCGATGCCGGCGGCGCGGACTGGTGGCAACTGGAGACGCTCGACGGCGAACGCATCGTCCGCGAATCGTTCGACGAGCCCCGGACCACCGACCGCTTCATGACCGCCCGGACCGTGGACCCGGACAGCTCGAAGGTCGTCGTCCGTGGCCACGACACGGAGTTCGGCTACGGCGGGCAGGTCATCCTCGCCGATCTGGAGGGCGGTAACCTCACGACCGAGGACCAGGGCGAGGAGCCGACGCAGTTCGAGAACTACGAGTTCTGAGTGGACGGGGGGGCGGCCGTCACAGTGGCCCCGGAATGGGAGAAACACCCACACAGGGCAATAACCCCCCCCCCCATATTTTCCGATACCGAACTACAATAACCAGACATATTCGATAGCACAGAAACACCGTTCCGAGCGTCGGGAGCGGATAGCTGCCGGCGCGATTCCGAGGGGCCCCGTACGCCGGTCGTCTCCGGCCGACACGCCCGGCCGACGCCCGGGCAGGCGAGCAGGGCGGCCCGAGCCGTGTCGGGCGGCCCCGACCGACGGGGGGAGGCCAGTCAGTTGTACAGCGCCGTCGTCAGTACGACCGCGGCGCCGAGCATGACGCCGAGGCCGGCCAGCGGCACGCCCGTCACGTTCGCGTTCTCGACGAAGATGGCGAGGAACATCGCCCCGCCGCCGACCGCGGCCGCCGCGCTGGCGTGCGTGAGTTCGACGGGCCACGTCCGGGCGTCGCCGCCGACGTGGTTGCGCAGGTTGATGGCCTGCTCGCCGAGGTCCCACGCGACGACCGTGGCGACGCCCCCGGCGAGGAGGTTCCAGATGGTCGCGCTCTGGACGACCCCGGCGGTGACGACGCTCACGAAGACCAGCGCGGTGCCGACGGTGACGTACGGGCGCTCGTACTTGCGGTAGACGGGCGCGAGCCCGGCCGTCAGCACGAGCAGCCCGATGACCCCGGGATAGAACTCCAGTTGCTGGGCCAGCGAGCCACGCCCGAGTCGCGAGAACGCGACCGCGAGCCCACCCAGTCCCCCGGCGCCGAGGATGGCACCGACGAGGCGGTGGTCGTAGCGGGCGAGCCGGATGCCGATGCCGACGCCGGCGAGCCCCAGCGCGGCGACCAGCAGCGCGTTCCGCTGGAGGCTCGACGTGGCGACGAACCAGATGGCCAGCAGCCCCGCCAGCACCGAGGCCACGCTACTGACCGCGAGGGGGTTGCGGTCGGTCATCGCGACCACCGCTCCTGTGCGTGGATGAGTGCGGTCCCCAGCGGCTCCGACGGGTCCCAGTCCACGGTCCGGATGCCCGACTCGCGCAGCGTGGTGATGCGATTGGCCCGCTCGGTCGTGGCCAGCCGGCCACCCGGCGTCTCCGGGCTGGTCACGTCCGGACTGACGACCGTCGTGGCGTGGTCGGTCGCCTCCAGTTGCATCGCCGCCTCGACGGCGAACGCGTCGAGGAGCGGCGAGAACAGGACGACCTGCGTCTCGTTGCCGAGGCGCCGCCGGAGGTCCGTCAGCGCGCTGCTGTGGTCGGCCGCCGCGGGTTCGTCCGGCGGGTACGGCGAGAGCGACGGGTGCGTCGCGAGCAGCTTCCGGGCCCGCGTCACCTGGTCGCGGCCGGTCCCCGGCGGGAGCCAGCACGCCTCGGAACCGCCCAGCGACGCCAGCCCGACGGAGTCGGTCGTCTCGGCCAGCGACGAGAGGAGCTGTTCGGCCGCCGCGAGCGAGTGCGCGACGGCGTGTGGCTCACCCTCGCCGGGCGAGCGGTAGGCCGACGCCCGCACGTCCAGACAGAGGACGACCGAGGCCGCCCGCTCCTCCCGGTACTCCGTCGTCGTGAGGTCGCCGGTCCGGGCGAAGCGGCGCCAGTCGATACGGCTCATGTCGTCGCCGCGCTCGTACTCGCGCGTGCGGTGGAACTCGACGCCGCTGCCACCCTGATCGGTGACGATGCGGCCGACGAGCTGGCTCGTCTGGTCGCGCAGCGGCACCTCCGGCACCTCCGCGACGCACTCGATGGTGGTCTCGGCGGCGACCTCCGTCTCCACCTCGGCGGCGCCGGCGATATCGCGGGCGATGACCGTCGCGGGCTCGAACCGGTGGGTCCCCTGCGTCGCCGTCACCGTGTACGAGAAGCTGGTCGACTCGCCCGGGCGGAGCGTCGCGGCGTGGCGCGGCGTGCCGCCGGTCACCGACAGCATCGGCGGCACGCCGTCGACGAGGCGCAGGTCGGGGAGGATGCCGGTCCCGGTGTTGCGGACCGTGACCCGGACGGTCACCTCGTCGCCGTCGCTCGGGTCCTCGTCGGAGAGCCGCCGCTCGAGGTCGAGCGAGACGGTCGGTTCGGTGGGGAGCTGCGGGTAGGCGGCGTAGGCGACGCCGACCACCGACAGCAGCAGGACCGAGGGGCGCTTGAACAGCAGGCCGGCCGCGCCGGCGAACAGCGCGACCGCGATGACACCACGCCAGCGGCGCGTCCTGCGAGTGGTCGTCATCGGTCCCCCCCGTGGAGCCGCGAGACCTCCCGGGCGGCGCGTCGGGCGCCGTGCTGGAAGGTCGACTCGCCGCGGAAGACGGCGACCAGGCGCTCGCTCAGGCCGGGCGTCCGGCGGCTGGAGAGGAACGACGCCGCGGCGGCATCCTCGGTCCAGGTCCCCCGGGCGATGGCGTCGCGCGCCTCGTCACGGCTCAGCCCCCGCGTGCGCTCGAGCGTCGTGAGCGCCGCCGCCGCGACCCGCTCGCGAGTCTGCTGGTGGCGGTCGCCGAACAGTCGCTCGCGGACGCCCACGCCGTCCTCGACGAAGTCGTCGAACTCCTGGCCCGGGTGCGGAACGCGGTAGACGTCCTCCGGGTCCGGAGGCCGGGACTCGTCGATGCCCTCGACACCGCGGGCGAGCAGCACCGCGACCACGACGGCGACCGCGAGGACGCCGAACGCGGCCACGAACACCCACGGCCCGCCGATGGACTCGGCGACACCCTGGACGGGGACGGCAGCCGCGAACGCCGGGTTGAATACGGTGAACACGCCCACCACGAAGGCCACGAGGCCCAGCGTGCCGAGCAGGGTCCGGGCCCGGCTCATACGGTCCCACCTCCGCCGATGCGGTCGAGCCCCTTCCGGGCCCGTTCACGCCGCTCGTCGGTCACGGGTTTCCCGCCGTAGCGGACCTCCTCGAACGTCTCGGTCAGCGTCTGGACGGCACCAGGATCGTGGCCCTCCTCGATGGCGGCCGTCGCACACTCCGAGGGCGTCCGCCGCTGGGGTTCGTCGATGCCAGCCGTGGAGACCATCGACAGCCACGCGCGGTGGACCTCGTTGGACGGCGTCCCCTTCGGCCACGCCGTCGTGCTCGAGGACGATGCCACCTCGTCACCGACGAGGAAGCCCTTGATCGCGAGCGCCAGCGCGAGCAGGTGGTAGCGGTACCGGTACGCCAGCGCCAGCGCGAGAGCGAGGAGGAGCAGCGGCAGGAGATCCATCAGCAGGTTCAGCAGCCGCTGGATGAGGCTCGGCTCCCCGCCGGTGCCCATCCCCTTGCCGTCGCCCGCCCCGAACTGCCGACCGCTGTCTCCCGACTGGGCGGCCTTGGACTCGGCCTCCTGCTCGGAGCTCTTGGCGGGCCCTTCCTTCCCCTCGTCGTCCGACTCGGAACTCGGGGCGTCCTGGCCCTCCTCGTTCGAGGACCCGCGTGTCTGCAGGTCCGAGTCGTCCTCCGAGCCCTCTTTCGCCACCTTCGCCTTCTCCGTGCTCTCCTCGTCGAGCGCGCCCTTGGCGGCCTCGCCCCCTTCCTCGCCGATGGGGAGCTTCGAGAAGTCGATATCGACGACGTCGTCGGGTTCCTGCTCGAGCGTGGAGCTCAGCGTCGTCGCCGAGACCCCCGCCGCGCCGATACAGCAGACGGCGAGCAGCAGGGCGAGGTAGCTATCCCGGTTCATCGCGGTGCACCTCCGTCGAGCGTCGCGAGACTACAGTCACTCGTCTCTCACACGCGGGGAATCGGGCATTATTATCGGCACCGTAACCCGCAGTTCCGGGGAACAGGCCGGAGAAGGACGCTCGCTACCGGCAGCTGGGGCGGCCGGGACCACGCAATAGCCACGGGGGAATCCGTCGTGTCGCTTAGCCGCGCGATAATAAACCCCCTGACCCTGCAAGGGGTGACAACTCCATGTTGGCAGTCATCCTTGCGGCCGGCGAGGGGACACGGATCCGGCCGTTATCACGGGGGGTCCCGAAACCGATGCTTCCGGTCGCCGGCCAGCCGCTGTCGGCCCACGTCGCCGACGCCGCGGTCGCGGCGGGCGCGGACGAACTCGTCTTCGTCGTGGGCTACCGCGGCGAGGCCGTCCGCGAGCACTTCGGCGACAGCCACGCGGGTGTGCCGGTCCACTACGCCGAACAGGACGAACAGCGCGGCACTGCCGACGCCGTCCACGCCGCGCGCGAACACATCGACGGCCCGTTCGTCGTCCTGAACGGCGACAACTGCTACGACCCCGAGCCGCTCTCGGCGTTCTTCGAGGGCGGCCCGGCCGTCGGCGCACAGCACGTCGACGACCCCACGAACTACGGGGTACTCACGCTCGACGACGGCGTCGTGACGGGCATCGAGGAGAAACCCGACCAGCCGCCGTCGGACCTCGTCAACACGGGCGCCTACCGGTTCCCGGGCGAGGCGGCGGACCTGCTCGAGGTATCCGCGAGCGAGCGCGGCGAGCGCGAACTCACGGACGTGCTGGCCGAGGTCACGGACACCCACACCGTCCGGCCGGTCGAGATGGAGCGGTGGATGGACGTCGGGCGGCCGTGGGAGCTGCTGGAGGCCAACGAGCGCTACCTCGCGGACGCCGAGCGCGCCGTCGCGGGCGAGGTCCACGAGGACGCCGAGCTTCGCGGCCCGGTCGTCGTCGAGGACGGCGCGTCCATCGACGCGGGCGTCGTCGTCGAGGGGCCAGCGCTCGTCCAGTCGGGGGCCTCGGTCGGTCCGAACGCCTACATCCGCGGGTCGACCGTCGTCGGCCCCGACGCGACGGTCGGCCACTCGGTCGAGGTGAAGAACAGCCTCCTCATGCGCGGGGCGACGGTCGCACACCTCTCGTACGTCGGCGACAGCATCCTCGGCCGCGACGTGAACTTCGGGGCCGGGACCCAGGTGGCGAACCTGCGCCACGACGGGGCCGACGTCGAGCTGACGGTGAAGGGCGAGCGCGTCTCGACCGGCCGCCGGAAGTTCGGCGTCGTCTGCGGCCACGAGAGCAAGACCGGCATCAACGCCAGCCTCGAACCGGGCGTCACCCTCTCGGTCGGGGCGACGACCGGGGCCGGCGAGACGGTCGCACGCGACCGGTGACAGTACGCCCGACACCCGACCGCCGCTCTCTCCCTCCATGAAACGCAACACCGTCACCGCGTTCTTCTCCATCGCGGGGGGCCGTATCGCGGTCATCCTGGTCTCCTTCCTCATCACGCCCGCCCTCGTCTACTTCCTGAGCCAGGCGGAGTACGGGGCCTACGGGGTCGTGATGGCGGTGTTCGGGATGCTGATGATCCTCGTCAGCTCCGGCATCAACAGCGGTGTCCGGAAGTTCCTCGCGGAGGAGCGCGACGGTCACGAGGACTGGGCCAGCGAGGTGTTCGGCTTCTACTTCCGCGTGGCGCTGGCGCTGGCGGTCATCCCGGCAGTGCTGCTGGCGCTGGCGGCCTACACCGGCATCATCGGCCGGTTCATGGGCCCGAAGTTCGAGCCGTACTTCTACCTGCTGGCGGTGCTCACACTCGCCGCGCAGTTCCGCGAGTACGTCCGCCGGGCGCTGATGGGGCTCGAACTCGAGCACATCTCCGAGCCCATCAAGGTCCTCCACAAGGTGGCGTTCGGGGTCGCGGCGGTGGCGCTGGCGGCGCTCGGCTTCGGCGTCAAGGGCGTCCTCGCCGGCGAGATCATCGCGAGTTCGCTCGCGTTCGTGGTCGCGTTCTACTTCATCGTCCAGAAGATCTCCATCAGAGAGGCACTCACCGGGACCGCGCCCTCCTTCCCGCGGCGCGAGCTGTTCAACTTCAACTACCTCACGGTCGTCTACATCTTCCTGCTGACGTCGATGTACCACGTCGACGTGCTGATGGTCAACGAGTTCGTGAACAGCCAGACCGCCGGCGTCTACAAGGGCGCGCTCGTCATCGTCCAGTTCCTCTGGCTGGTGCCCCGCTCCGTCCAGTCGGTGCTCATCCAGTCGACGTCCGGGCTGTGGGCCGACAACGACATCGAGCGGGTCAACGAGATGGCCTCGAAGGCGACCCGCTACACCCTGCTGTTCACGCTCCTGCTGGCTATCGGCCTGGGCGCGCTCGCGACGGAGTTCGTCCCCATCTACCTGGGCCAGGACTACGCGTCCGCCGCCCTCCCGGTGCTGCTGTTGCTCCCGGGGACGCTCGGCTTCGCCGTCGCGCGGCCCATCTTCGCCATCAGCCACGCGAAGGGTGAGTTGAAGGTCGTCATCGCGGCGACGGGCGCGGCGGCGGTCATCAACCTCGCGCTGAACGTACTGCTCATCCCGCAGTACGGGATGATCGGCGCCGCCATCGCGACCAGTGTCGGCTACGGGTCACTCCCGGTCTTCCACTACTGGGGCGCCCGGCAGATCGGCTACGAGCCGTTCGCCGACGCGCGGCTCCCGCGTATCGCGCTCACGGGCCTCGTCGCGGGCGTCCCGACGGTCGCGCTCGCACTCACCTTCGAGCGCGGGTGGCTCGCCCTGCTGGTCGTCCCGCCGGTCGGCTTCCTGCTGTACGCGACCGTCGCGCTCCTCACCGGCGCCATCGACACGGAGGAGGTCCTCTCGGTGCTGGTGGCGCTGCCGGCCCCCATCGGGCCGAGGGCCCGGTCGCTCCGCACCCGGCTGGAGCGGCCGTCGGGCTCGGTGTCACCGTTCACACGGAGTCGCGGCCGGTGGCTGTTCACCCGGTTCCTTCTCCTCGTGGGGCTCGTGGCGTTCGTCGCCGGCATCGCGGTCGCCGCCGGCATCCACACCCCGGACCTCGGCTCGGAGCCGACCGTCCGCTCGACGCCGACCGAGCCCCCGGAGCCGGCACCGGGCGGCGGTGGCGGTAGCGGGGGCGGTGGTGGCTCGACCGCGACGCCGACCTCCACCGACACCACCCGTGGCGGCCAGTCGTCGCCGTCACCGACCGACG
Source organism: Haloglomus halophilum (assembly GCF_024298885.1). Lineage (GTDB taxonomy): Archaea > Halobacteriota > Halobacteria > Halobacteriales > Haloarculaceae > Haloglomus > Haloglomus halophilum. The sequence goes on along the minus strand of NZ_CP101166.1, from coordinate 2,209,403 downwards.
GCGGTGAGCCGACCGGCGGCCCGACGGACTCACCGACAGCCACCGGCTCGCCGACGGACGGGGACGGCCCGACCCCCACGGGTGGGACGCCCACGCCGACCAGTGGTAGCGGTGCGACACCGACGCCCACGCCGACCAGCGGCGGCGGTGGCGGCTCGACCCCCACGGCCACCGCGACGCCCACGAGCGGCGGTGGCTCGACGCCGACACCGACCAGCGGCGGCGGGTCGACACCCACGGCCACACAGACACCCACCGCGACACCCACCGCGACGCCGACCGCGACAGCGACCGCAACGCCGACGGCCACCGCAACCACCACGGCCACGGCCACGCCGACAGCCACCAAGACAACCACCACAACACCCACCGCGACGCCGGCGGCCACGCCGACACCCACCGCGACGCCGACACCCACCACGACACCGACATCGACCTCGTCGCCGACACCGACCCCGGGACTCTGGTGGCTCGCCGACCTTCTTCGGGAGCTGACGGGCGTGCTGACGACCGTCGCGGGCGCACTGCTCGTGTGGCGGCGCTAGAGAACGGGCAGTCTCCCGCGCGCCGGACCCCGACCGACGCCGCGCCCGTTCGACATCGGTGGCATCACCGGAACCAACGTCAGCAGGTATCGAAACCCGTCACCGCCTGACCATAGACGATCAATCTCCCCCATTGCCAATATACGAATAGAACAGGATGGATACCTTGGCGATAACGTACAGGGCGATCCAGTACCCGACGAGCGCGAGGCCGAACACGACCGGGTCGGAGAGGGGCATGCGGACCCTCAGACGCTCTCGCTGTCGCCGCCGGCCCGGGAGCCGGTGTCGTCGGAGAGCGTGGGGAGCCACTCCGAGACGCGTGTCGCGAGCATCCCGAGGTTCGCCCGGGCGGGCGAGGGGCGGTCGTAGAGCTGGCGGTCCTCGGTCCACTGGACGAGTTCGCGGACGGTGCCACGGACCTCCTCGGTGCGTACGTCCTCGCACTCGCCGGTCTTGAGGCCGAGCGCCGTCTCGATGACCGCCCGGTGGGACTCGTTGCGGAGGACGTTGAGGAGGACGAGCATCTCGTCCTGCCGGTCGCCGTCCCACGCGGCGTCCCGGCTGACGTGCTGGCCGGGGTCGCGAATCTGGTCGCGGAGGCGGGCACCGGTCCCCTGGCGGAGCCAGCCGGTGTAGCGCTGCTCGAACAGCCGGGCGGCGGTCTCCTGCCAGTGGGCCCGGAGCTGCTCGCGCTGCGCGGTCCGCTCGGTCACCCGGTAGAGGTACTGGAGCTGCTCGTCGAGCGCCCGGTCGCGGTCGATCTCGTGGACGGTGCCGTCACGCTGCTCGGTCGGGACGAGGTCGACGCTGGTCGGCTCGCCGTCCTCGATGGTGAGGTCGAGCGCGAGCCCCCAGTCCGTCTTCTCCCGGCTGGGCTGCTCGAAGCGGAAGTTCCCGAGGCTGTAGAAGATGGGTGTCCCCTGGTGGACCTCCCACCCCTGGGGCACGTGCGGGTGGTGGCCGACCACGATGTCGGCGCCGGCCTCGACGAACCCGCGGAGCTGGGTCTGGCGCGACAGGGGCGGGAAGGGGACGTACTCCACGCCCCCGTGGGCCACGACGACGGTCACGTCCGAGCGCTCGGCCTCGGCCGCGACCCGCTGTCGGGCGTCGGGGTGCGAGACCCACGCCGTCCCGGCCGAGCCCGCGTCGGCGATGCCGAACTCCTGCTCGCAGAAACTGAAGACGGCGACGGAGGTACCGTCGAGGTCGGCCCGGTGTGGCTCCATGGCCGCATCGCGGTCCTCACCGGCGCCACAGGTGGCGACGCCCCGGCGACCACACTGGCGCTGCGTCCGCCGAAGCCCCGCCGCTCCGTAGTCCATGGCGTGGTTGTTCGCGAGCGTGACGGCGTCCACGCCGAAGTCGGCGAGGACATCCGCCGTCCCCGCCGCGGACGCCTTGGCCGGCCCGGACTTCTCGATGGGGTCACAGTCCGGGTCGATGGGCGCCTCGAGGTTCACCATGGCGAGATCGGCCCCCTCGACACGCTCGCGGAGTCCCGGGGCGAGCACCTCCCGGCCGCCCGGCTCCGGAAGCACGAAATCGCCCCCGACGAACAGCCGGGGCACGTCGGACTCGTCATCTGGCGACGCTGCTGGAGAGGAGACGGTCATAGGCAGGTGTCTACCTCGCGGGAGGGTAGCGACGGGCTTAGTTACGCACCGCCCAATCCACGGAACGGCAGCCGAGTACCGGGAGGAGGGCTCGAGAGGCAGGATTACCGGCCCGGTAACAATTGGAGGGGACATCCTACGGCCCGGAAGGATGGACGCGACTGCAGGACACCAGGGGGGGAACCAGGGCGGCACCCCCAGCGGGAGGGAGCAGGGTTCGACAGCCGACGCCGACCCGAGCGGCAGTGCCTCGGCCGGTGCGCCGGGGCAGCTCCTGCTGTTCCTCGCCGGGACGCTCCTGTTCGTCGCCGGTGTCGCCGTCGTCATCGGGATGGGGGGTGGTGGCTCGGTCGCGCCGGACGCGCCGTCGGTGGGCGGGGACGACACACCCACCTCGGCAGGGACGGGGGGTAGCGCGACGAGCACCGCCGGCCCCTCACAGCAGGGCGCCGGAACGCCCACCTCCGGTGGTGGCGGCAACGGCGGGTCGACCCCCGCGCCGACCGGGACGGCGACCACCTCCGGCGGCGGTGGCAACTTCAGCTGGACCGGCGGGAACAACGCCACCGCGACGCCGAACCGGACCTCGACAGCCGGGAACAACACCGGCGGCGGGAACACCTCGACCACGACGCCCACGCCGACACCCACCCAGACGACCGATGGTGGCGATGACGACGATGGCATCTTCGACTTCGGCGGGGATGACTCGACACCGACCCCCACGCCGACCCCCACCCGGACGGCGACGGCCACACGGACCACCAGCACGTCGACGCCCACGCCCACCCAGACGGCGACCACGACAGCCACACGGACCACCAGCACGTCGACGCCCACGCCCACCCAGACGGCGACCACGACAGCCACCCCGACGGCGACAGCCACCCCGACGGGTGGCGGCTCGAACAGCTTCGCAGCGGCCGGCTGGACCTCGCTCCTCGGCGCGTTCGAGTGGCTCTGGGCGCTCGTCCTGACGGCGGGCGTGGCGCTGGCCGGGCGGCGGTAGGCCGGTCGCCGGACGAACCGGAACGAGACGGAGAACGAACGTCGCGGGCGACCCTACTCGCCCTCGAACTCGGGTTCCTGGTCGGTCACGAACGCCGTCACGCCGGCGGCGAGGTCGTCGGTGTCGAGCAGGTGGCCGAAGGCCGTCGCCTCGATCTCGAGCCCGGCGTCCATGCTGTCCCAGCCCTCGCGCATCGCGCGCTTGGTGTAGCGCTGGGCGATGGGCGGCCCGCCTGCGATGTTGGCGGCGAACTCGACCGCTCGCTCGTCGAACTCGTCGTCGTCGTACACCTCACAGAGGAAGCCGAGTTCGTGCATCCGTTCGGGGTCGAACCGCTCGGCGGTGAAGACGACCTGTTTGGCGGCGCTCTCGCCGATGAGCCGCTGGAGGCGCTGGGTGCCACCCCAGCCCGGCAGCAGCCCGAGGTTGTGCTCGGGGAGGCCGAACTCGGAGTCCTCGCTGGCGACCCGGAGGTCCGCACACATCGACAGTTCGAGGCCGCCGCCGAGTGCGTACCCCTGGATGGCCGCCACGACGGGGAGGTCGCTCTCGCGGAGCTTGCCGAAGACGCGCTGGCCCTTCCGCGAGTGCTCGACACCCTCGCGGTTGCTCATCGCGCCCGAGGACTGCACGTCAGCGCCCGCGGAGAACGCCTTCTCGCCCTCCCCGCGGATGAGGATGGCCCGCACGTCCGTGTCGACGCCCTCGTTGGCCTCCAGCAGGTCGATGGCCTCGTCCAGGTCCTCCAGCATCCCGTCGTTGACCGTGTTCAGGCTGTCCGGCCGGTCGAGGACGATTTCGGCGAGGTAGTCGGCCGGCGATTCGAGGCGGATGGTGTCGAAGTCGGGGTCGTCCGTCATGCGGTCACACCCAACGGCCACACCCGTCAAGTGCATTGTTCGGCACATGAGCGGGTGTTTAATGTTCGAGGGCCGGAAGTCCGGGCTCAGTCCCCGACATCCCCGTGCTCGTGACGCTCCCGTAGCGCCACCTTGTCCGTCTTCCCGATATCGGTGAGGGGCAACTCCTCGAGCAGTTCGACCTCATCGGGGATGGCCTGTCGGGGGACACGCCCCTCCAGGTACTCCCGCACGGCCTCGGGCGTGACCGTCGTGCCCGGCTCGGGCTCGACGTAGACCTTCACGCGCTCGCTGCCCGGGCGCTCGGGGTCGGGAACGCCGACCGTTGCCGGGCGTCGGACCCCATCCATCCCGAACAACACGTCGTCGACCTCCTCGGTGTACACCTTCAGGCCGGAGACGTTGATCATGTTCTTCACGCGGTCGACGACGTAGAACCGGCCTCGTTCGTCGACCTTGACCACGTCGCCGGTCGCCACGAACCCGTCCGCGTCGAACGGGTCCGGGTCATCGAGGTAGCCCGCCATCCGCTGGGGGCCGTTCACCAGCAGCTCGGCCTCCCGCTCGTCGGCGACGGCCTCGGAGACGGGGACCGGCTCGCCGCTGTCGGGGTCACGGAGTTCGACCTCGGTGTCCGGAACGGGAACGCCGATGGTCGGCTGGTCGAAGCCGCCGTCGTCGACCGACCGACCCAGGAGCGAAGCCTGGATGCCAGCGACGTTGAAATGCGTGACTGGCGACATCTCGGAGAGGCCGTACCCCTGCGAGATGCCGGCAGCGCGCTCGCTGAACTCGTCTCGCGTCTCGCTGGCCAGCGGCGCCGATCCCGAAAGACCGATGACATCGTGATCCAGTTCTTCGTCCACGAGCTCCATGTACTGGGTCGGCACGCCGAGCATGAGCATCGGCTCGTACTCGGCGACGAGGTCACGCATCGTCCCGCTGTCGCGGGCGTCGGGCACCAGCAGCAGGTCCAGCCCGAGTTCGACGAGGCTGTTCACCGTGGAGTAGCCGTAGGCGTGGTACATCGGCAGTGCGAACACCGCAGCCTCGCTCCCGCGCAGCAGCTGTGGGAGCCGCGACTGTGCGGCCGTCGCCTGGAGCGCGTTCGCCACCAGGTTCCGATGGGTCAGCAGGCAGCCTTTCGGCCGTCCCGTGGTGCCGCCGGTGAACAGCAGCGTGTGGGTGTCGTCGGGAGCGATATCCACCACAGGCGGGTCACGCGGAGCGTCGTCGACGACGTGGGGAAGCCACTCGACACCCGGCTCGGGCTCGTGGCTCGGCGGGTCGGCGGAGTAGTCCTCGATGTCGGTCAGGACGACCGACTCCAGCCCGAGTTCGTCCCGTAGCGAGGTCAGCAGGTCGCGGTGGGCGGCGTCCCCGACGAGGACGTCCGGGTCGCCACGCTCCAGCCGGCCGACGAGGTCCGCGGTGGATTCGAGGAAGTCGTTCGGGATGTGGACCGCACCGAGCCGGGAGACGGCGTTCGTCACCACGACGAACTGGACCGACGTGGGGAGGACGGTGGCGACGCGGTCGCCCTGCCCGACGCCGCGCTCGTGGAGTGCGGTCGCCAGCCGCTCGACATCGGCGAGAACGGACTCGTAGGTGAACCTTGCCCCGTGCTGGACGAGGCCCTGCTCGGGATACTCCGTAGCGGCGGTCTCGAGAAAGCCGTGGACCGGGTGATCAGGGTACGGCTCGAGCGTCTCGTCGATGCCGTACGTCTCGTACTCCCGAAGCCACGGGCGCTCGGGGTCGGTCATGGAGGACACATCGACGGCCTCTCGCTAATCGGTCACCTCTCTCATGGGAGGGGTTTTACCCCGGCGAGGTCGACGGGGTCCCGTCACTCGGCCTCGTCGAACCCCCAGCCGGAGAGCGGGTTCGGCGACGCTGCTGGATAAGGGGGGTATCAGGAGTTACTTTTCCGTTCGGGTGTTCGGTGGCGGTATGTGGCTATTCCTGCCCACAGGAGCATCTGCGGCCGGTCTCCTACAGTACACTGTTCCGATCGCCGGTGTCGAACTGGGACAGTCTGCAGTCACCGCTATCGGCATCGGGCTGATCTTGCTGCTCCTCCTGGGGTCGGGGTTCTTCTCCTCGTCGGAGATCGCGATGTTCTCCCTGCCGGCCCACCAGATCGACGCGATGGTCGATCAGGGCTTGCGCGGCGCACGGGCGGTCAAATCCCTCAAGGAGGACCCCCATCGCCTGCTCGTGACGATCCTCGTGGGGAACAACATGGTCAACATCACGATGTCCTCCATCTCGACGACCATCGTCGGCTTCTACTTCGACGCTGGCACGGCGGTCGTCGTCTCGTCGCTCGGAATCACCTCGATGGTGCTGATATTCGGCGAGAGCGCGCCGAAGTCCTACGCCGTCGAGAACACCGAGGTCCACGCCCGGCGTGTCGCCCGGGGGCTGAAGGTCGTCGAGAAGGTACTGTGGCCCCTCATCACCCTGTTCTACTACCTGACCGGCCTCGTGAACAGGATCACCGGCGGTAACCCGTCGATCGAGTCGACGTACGTCACCCGTGACGAGATCCGGAACATCATCAAGACGGGCGAGCGCGAGGGCGTGCTCGACGAGGAGGAACGCCAGCTCCTCCAGCGCGCCCTCCGGTTCACGGACGCATCTGCCAAGGAGGTGATGACCCCGCGGCTCGACATGGAAGGCATCTCCGGGGACGCGACCGTCCAGGCGGCGGTCGAGCAGTGCATCCAGTCGGGGCACGCCCGCCTGCCGGCCTACGACGGGTCGCTGGACAACATCATCGGCATCTTCGACATCCGCAATCTGGAGGACATCGACTACGACGACGCGACCGACCTCGAGGTGAGCGACGTCGTCACGCCGACGCTCCAGATCCCCGAGTCGAAGAACGTCGACGAACTGCTCACGGAGATGCGCGAGAAGCGACTCCACATGGTCATCGTCATCGACGAGTTCGGCGCGACCGGGGGCCTCATCACGATGGAGGACGTCCTCGAGGAGATCGTCGGCGAGATACTGGTCGGCGACGAGGAACACCCGATCGAGGTCATCGACGAGACGGAGGTGCTGGTCCGTGGGGGAGTCAACATCGACGAGGTCAACGAGGCCCTCGGCATCGACCTGCCCGAAGGCGAGGAGTTCGAGACCATCGCCGGCTTCATCTTCAACCGTGCCGGTCGGCTCGTAGAGCAGGGCGAGACGTTCGACTACGAGAACGTGACGCTACGGGCCGAACAGGTGGAGGACACCCGCATCCAGAAGGTGCGGGTGACTATCGACCGGCCGGTCGACCGAGCCGTCGACGAGCGCACGTCGGTCGAGGAGGGCGACCCCGAGTGACCGCCGGTGACCGAGCAGCCGTCGGTGACCGATCGGTCACCGGTGGAAAACATTAGACGGGCGGCCGACGTATCCCGCCGCACTGAATCATGTACGAGCACATCCTCCTCCCGTTCGACGACAGCGATGGTGCCGCCGAGGTGCTCCACCACGCCGCCGAGATCGCGAACTGGGCCGACGCGACCGTCCGCGTACTGTACGTGGCGGACACGAACCGGGACAGCGTCACCGTCGTCGGGGGACAGACCGTCGACGTCCTCGAACGCGAGGGACGGGATATCGTCGAAGAGGCCGAGAAGACGCTGGAGACCCTCGGTGTCTCGTGCCGAACCGACGTCGTTCAGGGGAACCCTGCCCCCACCATCGCAGAGTACGCCGAGGAGTACGACCAGGACCTGATCGTGATGCCGACCCACGGGCGCGAGGGACTCTCCCGGTACGTCGTCGGGAGCGTCGCCGAGAAGGTCGTCCGGCTCTCCTCGGTGCCCGTCCTCTCCGTCCGGATGCAGGCCGACGAACTGCTCACGTTCCCGTACGAGACCGTCCTCGTCCCGACCGACGGCAGTGACGCCGCGACACACGCCGCCGACCACCTTCTCGCGTTCGCGGCGGCACTCGACGCGACCGTCCACGTGCTCTCGGTCGTCGACGACTCCGCACTGGGGCCGGACGTCCGGTCGGCGATCGCCGGGGAGGAGAGCGAGCAGGCCGCGGGGGAGGCCGTCGAAACCGTTGCCTCGGCCGCCGAGGCGCACGGGCTCACGGATGTCGTCCGGCACGTCGAACACGGGCGACCCGCGGAAGCGATCCTCGACTGTATCGAGACGAACGATGTACATGCCGTCGGGATGGGGACGACGGGACGACGTGGGACGGATCGTATCCTGCTCGGCAGTGTCGCCGAGAAGACCGTCCGCTCCGCCCCGGTCCCCGTCATGACCGTCGCGGAGCCGGAGTGACCCTCGTCCGTCTGCACGGCGTTCACGGGCCTCGTCGATAGCACCCTCGACAGGATATCGTCCCGATTACGAGCACGCGAGAATGACCCCCGACTCGAACCGCTCCCGTACGACTGGCTCTGGACTTCGGTGGATGCACCCTCTGTATCTTGCGGTCGTTCCTAGCAGTTGCTGAGAACCTCAGTAGAGCCCGCCGCTCAGAACACGTCCAGCCCCAGCATCTCCTCCTGCACGCCATCGCCGGCCACGATATCGCAGTCCGCAGTCGGGCGCGAACAGCACAGCAGGACGTAGCCGTCATCGACCTGGCCGGGGTCGAGCGCGGTCGCCTCGCTGTCGTCGACCGTCCCCGCCTCCAGTTCGCCGACACAGGACGTGCACATCCCGTTCCGGCAGGAGTACGGCAGGTCGAGTCCGGCGCGTTCGGCCGCGTCGAGCAGGTACTCGTCGGCATCGACCTCGGTCGTCACGGGCTCGCCGTCGACCCGGAAGGTGACCTCGTGGTCGCCGTCGCGCGCAGCGTCGTTCGCGGCCATCTCAGATGCGCTGGCGCAGTTTGTACAGCTCCAGGGCTTCCAGACGCGGGTCACCGGTGCCGGTCTCGTCGTGGTCGAGGCTGGCGCCGCTGACGCTCTCGTTGAACGAGGTGGAGACACCCTCCTCCTCGAACGTCGAATCCATGATGTACGCGACGTTCTCGCTGACCTCCTCGACGCTCTGGTCGAGTTCCTCGGCCGCGTCCTCGATGGCCGCCTCGACCTCCGCCTCGGAGGCCGTGTACTCCGCGCCGCGGTCCAGCTTCAGGTCCTCGAGCGGGCCCGTCATCGTCCCACCCCACCATCAGCGGCGACACCGCGTTTCTTCTGGTAGACCTCCTGGTACTGCTCGATCTCGGCGTCGAGGTCCATCTCCAGACACTCCAGGTAGCGGTCCTGTACCCGACCGACGACATCGCGGTAGGCGATGTCGAGCCCCAGCGTCTCGTTGTAGAGGCCGTCGATGAGGTTGCCGACCCGGAGGATGAGGTCGTCGTAGCCGATCTCCAGCGGGTCGTCGACGGCGTCGGTGAACATGTAGCCGAAGTCCGCGACCGCGGGGACCGTCTCGTACAGCTCGTCGAGGATGCCCTGCTGGACACCCTGGAACTCGGGCTTGCCGGCCTCCTCCTTCTCGATGAGCTGCGTCAACGCCTCCACGCCGTGGGTGATGTGCCGGCCCTCGTCCGTGCTGATGAACTTGAAGCCGTGGTTCAGCAGCGGCAGGTCGGCGTTCACGGAGAGCTTGTTGATGGCGTAGAAGCCCGCGCGGGCGAGCAGCCCCTCGACGGTCATGTGGTAGACCGTGAGTGCCCGGGCGATGTCGACGGGGTCCTCCGAGTGGGCCGCCCGCGCCGTCAGCATCCCCTGCCGGTCGAAGATCTCGTTGAGTCCGGTCGCCTGCACGACGGGGACGCGGGCGCCACCGCGGTTCGGGTTCAGCTCGGCGTACATGTCCTGGTCGCCCATCACCTCGTGCATGTACGTGTCCACGAACTGGGTGTGCTTGTGTTCGGTCAGCGTGAACATCGTCATGTACATCGCCATCTCCTCGTTGTCGTCGAAGCAGTCCGCGTCCATGATGCGCTGGAGGTGATGGCTGGCGTCCTCACCGACCGCGAACTCCCCGTCGAGGAAGCCCGAGAGGAGGAAGCGGATCTGCTTGCGCTCGTCGTCGTCGAGTTCGGCCCACGTCTCGCGGTCCTGCTCGAAGCCGACCTCGTCGAACAGCTTCTCGACGTTCCACGTCCCGAGTTCGACCCCCTTCTGGAACAGGTCGTACCACTTGCTCGTGGTGTCGATCCGCTCCGCCCGGTAGGTCGGAGTCGCTTGCCGTGCCATACCAGGACTACGGGGCCACGCGCGGTTGGCACTGACTTCTTTCATGAGAGGGCATTCATATGTTGTAGGGCGTTACTACACGGCTAGCTGAATACGGTCAGAACAGGTATCGGGCGGGCGTCTCGCCGGCGGTGTCGCCCATCTCCGCGGCCGCGTCGTCGTACTCGAGCACGGTCGTGACGCTCCCGTCGAACTGCATGTCCCGGGACATCACCGACTCGATGACGTCGGCGCCCTCGATGAGCTCCTTCCAGACCGGGTAGCGCCCGCGTAGCTCGAAGCCCGTCTCGACGCCGTCGGGGTCGGCCAGGAGGTCGATGGCCTGGCACTCGCCGTCCTCGAGCGCGACGTGGACCACGGCAGTGCCGTCGTCGACGTACGCCTCCAGTTGCCCGAGCAGGTCGTCCAGTTCGTCGGGGAAATAGGCGCGGAGGCCGGGCCACACCTCCGCGGGCACGTCGTCGAGCGGCGTCGCGAGCATCGTCCCGACGAACGTGTCGTGCCCCTCGCCGTCGAGCCGCGCGGCGAAGTCGTCGGTCGCACTCGCACGGAGGGCAGCCAGCTCGTCGTCGTCGAGCGTCTCGAGCTCGCCGACCAGCGGGTCCACGAGGTCGTCCGGGAGGTCGCCCACGGTCGTCTCCTCGAGCGGCAGGTTCTGCACGACGAACAGGAAGTCGCCGTCGAAGTCGACGCCCCAGCCCTCGCTGTCCGCGGCGTATCGCTCGTTCGCGTTGAGTTGCTCGCGGTAGCGCTCGAGCCACTGCTCCGAGGGGAACCACTCGGTCATGGGACGGTCCGAGGACCGAGAGCCGCCTAACCCCACCTCCACGGATATGAGGGCGTATATCAGTCACCGCGGCGCGATCTCCCGGAAGACCGTCCGCTCGATGCGGCGGAGGTGCTCGCCGACCGTGGCGGCGGTCCGCCCGAGTTCGTCGGCGATGTCCTGGTGGGTGGCCTCCCGGGGGACCTCGTAGTAGCCCAGGTCCAGCGCCGTCAGGAGTGTCTCCTGCTGGCGCTCGGTGAGCGAGGCGAACACGCGCCGGTCCTCCGGTTCGTACTCGCCGATACCCTCGAGATGGATGGCGACGCTGTCCGGGAGGTCCGCAGCCGCGTTACGGATGGTCTCGTCGCTCCCGATGACGGCGCCGCGCAGCCCCCCGTCCTCGGTGAACGTCAGCGGCATGTCCAGCACGAGTTCGTGCTGCCGGAGCACGCCCATCAGCTCGGTCAGTAGCGGGGATGCCTCGATGTGCGCGTACACCGTGACGGTCGCGCCGGTGGCCGAGAGCTGGTAGTCCAGCACCTCCGGGCTGGTCTCGCCGACCTCGCGGATGCGGTCGATATCGCCCACGAGCTGGTAGAGGACCGCGGCTGTCCCGTCCTCGAGGAGGCTGATGCTCCGCAGAAGTTCGCGAGTCACGTCGGGGTCGTTCGCGAACAGCTCGTCGACCGGATGGAGCCCGCCCTCGTCTGGAAGCAGGACACCCCTGGCGTAGCGCATCGGATGCGTGTCTCCTCGTCCCGGTGCTGGGGCGTCGTGGGGCATGGGCCTCGTCCCTCACAAGGGAGAGTGTTAATACCTCTCATAAACCCCCTCATATCGGTGGACCAAGACCCACCGGGGCTCCCCGCGACCGCCACTGCAGCAGGCCACCGGCCGAGAGAGCCGGGCACCGGCCGCCAGACCAACCATGAGCACCCAACAGGTCCGCGACATCGAGCAGTACTTCCCGACGGAACCGTGGCTGGAGCGCTACCGTGATGCCATCGAGGCCTCCGACGAGTACGCCGAGAAGGGCGCCGGCTGGGGCGTCGACTGGGAGGGAGCGTTCATCTTCCACATCCAGGACATCCCGCTGGCCGAGCGCACCATCGCCGACCTCCCCGAGGAGATTATCGCCGCGCTGGACGCGGAACTCCGGTCGCGCAGCGCCGAGGAGGTCGAGGCCATCATCGACGCCGCCCCCGACGAGGTCCAGGCCGACGTCCGCGCCCGAGACGGCGACATCCACGAGCAGGCGCTGGCCGAACTCCACGAGACGAACCTCGCCGAGGGGCCCGACCGCATCTGGCCGGAGCTCCGCGAGGAGATTCCGGAGGTCCTCCGGGAGCTACTGACCCAGCTCGAGGAGAGCCTCGTCGACAGCGACACCGTCTACGCGTATCTCGACGTGTACGACGGCGGCTGCCGGGAGGTGGACGTCGTCCAGTCGCCGGACGAGCGCGACCACGGCTTCCGCATCATCGGCGCGTACGGGAGCTGGCGGGAGCTCGTCAACGGTGACGGCGACATCGTCAGCATGCTGATGGCCGGCGAGTTCGACGTGGACGGCGACATGCAGAAGATCCTCCAGTACACCGACGGCGCGGTCGCGCTGACGGAGCTCGCCGCCGACCAGGAGACGCGGTTCATCCTCTAGGTCGGCACGGTGAAGAAGGGGCAGTCCTATTCCAGTCGGAAACAGCTGATATATCCATTTCTTCGAACGTTGTAGCATTGTATCCAGAAATTTCGAGTTATAGTGGCCTCGAAGCCGGCGTAGATTTGGATCGGCACAAGAGACAATATAAATCCCCTCACACGGGAGGAGCAATCCCGAACGGGCCGCTCGACCAAGCCGGAGCCACGACGGGGCAGCCGTCCCGTCGAGAACCCATGACAGAGGACCTCATCGAACGAATCGAGGCATCGCTCGACAAGCCACAGGCGGAACTGGAGGAGGAACTGCCCGGGCTGCTCGAGGAGGCCGAGGGGCAGACGGGCGAACTCCTGCGGGAGCACCCCGTCGTGTTCGGTCGCATCGTCGAGCGGATGGAGTCGATGGACATCGCGGCGTTCGTCGAGTCGAACCCGGAGACCGCCGACCAGTTCCAGCAGCTACTGTGGAGCGGCGCCGAAGTCGTCGTCGAGCAGAACGAGTCGGTCCAGCAGAGAATCGCGCAGAACATCACGGTCAACTTCGAGGCCAACGACTGCCCGATGACCGGCCACCTGCGCGTCGACGCCGACGAGCAGGTCGTAACCGGCGGCGCCGGCCACCTAGACGACGCCACGCTGGAGATCACCGGCCCCGCGAACGTGCTCGTGGGGCTGCTGTCCGGTCGCGTCGAGCCCATCCCGGGCTTCATGAGCGGCCAGTACCAGATGGACGGCTCCATCCAGCACGGCACCCAGCTGGCCCCCCTCATCGACGACCTCTCGAGCAGTATCCCCGGCTGAGCCAGCGGGGGTCGTGAGGGGACGGGGAGGCACCCGCAGGACAGGACGCCGACCACGCTCGGCCGTTCGCCGGGCGATATCCGGGCGGTACTCCTTCTCCGAGCCGACCGTATCGACGCCTGGGTCAGAGTGGTACAGGGGGTCGGGCGAGCCGGGGGGAGGTGAAACGGCCGAGGCCAGGGCTTACCGCTCCTCGTCACCGAAGACGCCGAGATCACGAATCTGCTGCCGGTAGCGCCGGACGACGAGCACGAGCGGCGCCGTCTCGCGGTCCGGGACGGCCTCGCCGCTCACGTGTTCGGCCCAGAGCCGGTCGAACCAGCCGAGGATACCCCTGGGCGCGAAGATGACCGTCACGAGCGCGATCGACAGCAGCGGAACCGGCCGGAGGTTGGCGATGCCGGTGTCCAGCACGGGGACCGTCCCGACCGCACTGTCGAGCGCCCCCAGCACGAGCGTCGTGAGCATGAAGAAGACGCCCCCGACGATGCCGCCGACGATAGTGCCCATCCCGCCGAGGACGACGAGGATGATGACACGCACACTGACGAGCACCTCCAGCAGTTGCGAGGGCTGGGCGCCACCGGCGGTCGTGTGGACGAACATGGCGCCGGCCAGTCCGCCGACCGCAGCGCTGAGGGTGAACGCGAAGATCTTGAACTTCGCCGGGTTCAGCCCCGCCGCCGACACCGCGCGTTCGTCCTCGCGGATGGCGGTGAACACCGAGCCCGCAGACGAGCGGGTGACCGCCAGCAGGACCGCGAGGACGACGACGAGCAGTACGAACGAGAGGTAGTACTGACCCATGAGTGCGGCGCGGAAGCCCTCGATCTGGATGAGTGCCTCCGACCCGGAGCCGACGACCGGTGCCGGCGAGGTGGCGAAGCCGTTCTGCCCCTTCAGACCCGCGGGCGCGAGCACGGGTAGGCGCGAACTGAAGAGGACGAACAGCTGGAGCAGGATGATGGGCGCGATGAGCGTGACCAGGGCGAGGTACGGCCCGCGGATGCGCAACGCTGGCACGCCGATGAGCAATCCGCCGACCACCGCCACGAGGACGCCCAGCGGGATCGACAGCGCCGGGGAGATGCCGTGCTGGACGTTCGCCACCGTCGTCGTGTAGCCGCCGAGCCCGAAGAAGAACGCGTGGCCGAGACTGAGCTGGCCGGTGTACCCCGAGACCACGTCCCAGCTCATCGCGAACAGCATCAGGTACAGCAGCCCGATGAGTTCGATGAGGTCCGTCAGCGAGGCTGCCAGTGGGACCGCGGCGAGGCCGGCCAGTCCGACGAGTCCGACGATGCGCTTCGGTGTCGGCGCTACGGCGTCGCGCAGTTCGGCGAGGCTCGGTCGCTTCTCGACGGCGCCGAAATCGAGCGGCGCGTCACCGGACGCGTCCATCGTCGTGTCGGCGCTGGAGTCGCCAGTGCTCATGCTTCCGCCCTCCCGAAGAGACCCTGTGGTCTGACGACGAGCACGGCGATGAGGATGAGCAGCGGGACGACACCGGTCAGGCGGGTGTCGACCACGGAGACGGTGACCGTCTCGATGGTGCCGATGATGTACGCGCCGAGGACGCTTCCACGGATGGAGCCCAGCCCCCCGAGCACGACGATGGCGAAGGAGAGGACCATCGGGTCGAGTCCCATCCGCCAGCCGCCGCTCCGGAAGGAGGTGAGCAACACGCCGGCGAAACCGGCGAACATGCCGGCGAGCAACCAGGTGTACGTGTTGATGCGGGTCGCGTCGATGCCGACGAGCGCGGCGCCGCGGTCGCTCATGCTCGTCGCGAGGATGGCCTTCCCGAGCGTGGTGTAGTTCACCAGCGCGAACAGTGCGAGGATGAGCACCCACGACGAACAGAACACGAACACCATGTTGTTCTGGACGGACTCGCCCAGGATACCGGCCGACCCCGGGAACAGCTGTGGCAGCGTGAGGGTCCCGGTGCCGAAGACGATGCGGACCGCGTGGCGCACGAGGAAACCGATGATGACCGTCGAGAGGATGACCTTCACGGTCTGGTCCTGGATGAAGCGCACGACTCCCAGATAGAGGAGTCCACTCACCGTGCCCGCGGCGAGGATACCGCCGAGCACGGCCAGCGGGAGCGGGAGCCCCAGCACCCGGAAGACCTGCTGGGCCGCGAACGCGCCCACGGTGATGAGCGCGCCGTGTGCGAGGTTGAGGACGCCGCCGACGCCGAAGATGAGCGTGAAGCCCAGCGCCACCAGCGCGTACAGCGCGCTGATGGCCGCGGCGTTCAGCGCGATGTTGAGGACATCGACCATCGTCAGATCCAGTGTGGCTTCTGGTAGTCGGCAGTCTTGACCGGTCCCGGGGCGAAACACTCCATCACGCCAGCGCCCTCGACGCCCTCGCCTTGCTTGCCCTTCTGCCACTGCTGCCACAGCGGGACGCCGATGGGGCTGTCACAGGTGTCTCCCGACATGCAGGTGAACTTCGGCTCGTGGGCGTACTTCGCGTCGGGGCCGGTGAACTCCGCGAACGGGACGATGGTGCTGACGCCCTCGAACCGGCGGCTCTCGACGAAGTTGACGAGCCGGTCCGGGTTCAGGGTCCCCGTCTCGCGGATAGCGGCGGCGAACAGCCGGACCGCGTCGAACGTGATGGGACCGGAGTAGACGGGGTAGCTGTCGAAGTTAGCGTTGTACGCCTTCATCAGCGGCTGGGTGAACTGCGTGTTCTCCGTCTGCGGCGTCACCGAGTTCATCGTGAAGATGTAGCGGGCCTTCCCGCTGAGGTCCTCCCAGAAGCCGGGGAACTGGCTGAAGACGTGGATACCGCCGAACTCGAAGGGGCGCTGCTGGTCGGCCCACTGCTTCGCGGCGGACTGGCCCGTCAGCGCCAGCCCGACGAGCGCCACGTCCACGCCCGCACTCTCGAGGTCGTCGTAGATCGGCGTCCAGTTGGTCTGGCCGCTGGAGGTGACCTTGATGACGGGCGTGTCGATGTGCTTCCCGATGCGGCCCTTCAGGTAGTCGTGGAACGGCTTCAGGTCCGCGATGTCCTCGACGAGCACCCCCACCTTGTTCCAGCCGAGCTGGTCGGCATACAGGTCGATGAACTCGAGCTGGGCCTTCGCCAGCGCGACGGAGTTGAACGGCCCCACCCGGAAGTGGTACTTGTACTTCTCGTACTCCTGCGAGACGAGGCGGGCGGGCTGGGGCGCGGCCGCGCCCGTCGTGAAGTGTGGCACCCCCTGCTGGGCGATGAGGTCCATCAGCCCGTTGATGACCGAGCTGAAGAACACCCCGACCGTGAGGTCGACGTTCTCCTCGGACGTCAGCCGGAGATACTCCTGCTTCGCGGTCGCGGGCGTGGCCTCGGTGTTCCCGACGACGACCTCGATGTCGGCGCCGAGCATGTGCTCGTACTTGTAGTGGTAGTTCTTCGCGAGCGCCGCGCGGTCGATGCTGCCTTCCACGTACTGTTCGAGGAAGTCCGAATCGGCCTCCTGCTCCTGGTCGCGGATGTACTTCGCGGCGAGCTTCGCGGAGTTGGCCATCGACTTCCCGAGCGGGTTCTCCTGGGGTAGCGGACCGAGGACGCCGATCTTGATCGTCTCGCCCTCGAACTTGTTCCGCGGTGGCTTCGTCCCGTTCGAGGTCCCGGGCGATGTCGTGACCCCGCCGCCACCGTCTGAGTCCCCCGAGCAGCCAGCGAACGATGCGACAACGCCGGTTCCCGCGGCCTGGATGAACCGGCGCCGGGCCACCGAGTGCCGTGTGCGTGTCGTGTGCGTGTCGTCCATGGTTCTGTGGATCGGCCGCGTCGCGGCCGCTCTGGCGGAACAGGCGGAGCCACCTCGGTAGGTCTATGCTCTCCCATGCTAGGACATTCATAACCCCCTCGGGAGATGGATTCGGAAATCCGCCCGACACAGACCGAATTCCCATAACAAACCAACTATTCCCCACATTCTCAATTTATTTAGCCCACATGTGATTTTGGGCATGGCGTATCGGACACGTCCGGGGCGGCAGAACGCGGCCGATTTATCAGGCCATCGGAGAATCCGATATAAACTCCCACTCGTATGAGGAGACACCGAGTTGCCGGTGTCTCCGGATAGCCCCGGGCATGCTCCGAAGCCGAGCGCTTGGCGCGTTGCTGTCGCTCGCCGTGGTCCTGACGGCGTTCGCCGGACTGGTCGTCGTGACGGACTTCGTCGGAACCGCGTCGGCCGACCACGACATGATCGGCAACTTCACCATCAACCTCCCGTCGGCGAGCGACCGCCAGCCGGGGACGGACGCGGCGGGGACGGAGGTCCTCGTCACGAGCGACGGGGACATCCACCCGTCGAACGGATTGCGGACGCTGGAGTTCATCCGGGCGTCCTCGCAGGACTTCGACTTCGACGGGTGCAACCAGCTCGACACGCGCGTGTTCGGCCTCGACAAGGGTAACGACGACCCCGGGACCCAGACCGACGTGAACCTGCTCGCCAACGCCGAGCGGGTGGAGTTCAACGAGGACGAGATATTCATCGACATGGTCGACTCGGGCGACGACGCCGTCGCGTTCGAGACCGACGACCAGCTGGTGGCGGTCATCGCGGGCTGCATCGAGAACCCCGACGAGGCGGGCTGGTACCAGATCACCGGCAAGCTCAACGGTACCCGTTCGGGTGGGAGCCCGGCGGGCGTCGCCCAGCAGTCGCACTACTTCGCCATCTGTGACTGCGAGTCCCGCGAGGAGGCTGTCGAGAAGCTGGGGCCGCCGCCCTCGGCGAACGAGGAGCCGACACCGGAGTTCGAGGCGCCCGACGCCGAACAGGTCGGGAACACGACCGTCGACCTGGGGACCCACCGACCGGGGGCGACCACCCGCTACACGACGTACGCCACCGCGGCCGGTTCGACGGTGGCGACCGACTTCGCCGAGGTTGACCGGTTCCTCCTCTACGGGAACGCGTCGGACTTCTCGGCCTGCTCGTCGGCCGCCGTCACGGAGTTCGGCCTCGACCGTCGCAACGACGCAGGCAGTCTCGCCATCGACGAGTCGTACACGGAGCACATCCAGGGGTCGCCGTACACCACGGCGGACGTCTTCGCTGCCGATTTCTGGGACCGCTCGGAGCCCGGCCCCTCGACCACCTTCAACGGTGGCGACCAGGTGGTATTCGAGACGGTCGACTGCGTTCAGAACCCCAGCGAGCCGGGCTGGTACACCGTGAGTGTCGAGGTGCGCGGGGCCGGTGGTGGCCGGGAGCAATCGATGGCACTGGAGTCCCGATACTTCTACGTCTGTGACTGTGACTCCCGCGCCGAGGCCGAACGGAAACTCGGCCCGCCGGGGCAGTCGGGCGAATCGACGCCGACCCCGAACCAGGGGAGTTCGACCCCCACCGCCACGGCCACCCCCGGGAGCGCGACGACGGCCACGGCAACCGCCTCCCCGACGGCGACGCGCACGGCCACCGCGACGCCGACCGCCACGGCCGCTCCCACCTCGTCCGCCACGGCGACCCGGACCGCAACGGCAGCACCGACCGCCACCCGGACGGCCACCTCGCGCCGGACGGCGACGGCCACCCGAAGTGGCGGCACCGCACAGCGGACCGACAGCGGCCAGCTACGGACACCGACCATCGCCGACGGGCCGGGCTTCGGGGCGCTGGCCGCGGTGCTGGCGCTGCTCGGGAGTGCGCTGCTCGTCGTGCGCCGGAACGACCGCGGGTGACGACCCGCCTGCCTCTGCAGCACGAACCCACGGAGAAGCGATGTCAAGCGGTGGAGGAACTGGACGCGGAGCCGCCGGCAGCGAGCGACCTGGCGTCAGGGAACCAGGTCCTCCATCACCTTCGACTCGACCTTCCGGAGGTGCTCGCCGACGGTGCCGTCGGTGCGGTCGAGGGCGGCGGCGATGTCCTTGTAGGTCGCCTCGCGCGAGTCCTCGTAGTAGCCGGCCTCGACAGCGGCCTTCAGGGTCTCCTGCTGCCGCTCGGTCAGTTCGGCGAACAGACGCTCGGCGGTCGGCCGGTAGACACCCGTGCTGGTGAGGTGCAGCGAGAAGGAACTCGGCACCTCGCCGACGGCCCGCCGGATCTCGTCGTACTCGCCGACGACGCTGAGCTTGATGCCGCCGCGGCTGGTGAACTCGAACGGGAAGTCGGGGATGATGCCGTACGTCTTGGGGACCTCCAGCAGCGTTCGGACGTCGTCGGTCGGCTCGAACTGGACGTAGGCGTGGATGCTGTCACGGGTCTGGCTCACCGTGTAGCTGTAGACCTCGTCGGTGTCGTCGACGATGGCCCGCGCCTCGTCGAGGTCGCCCTGGAGCTGGTAGAGCGCGCTGGCGGTCCCATCGGCCAGGAGGTTGATGTTGTGGACGAGTTCCCGCTCCAGGTCGGGGTGCTCGGCGACTCGCTTGTCGGTCGGATGGAGCCCGCCCTCGTCGGGGTCGATGACGAACTCGACGAACCGCATCGGCTGGAGCTCGTCGCGGTCGGTGTCTGTGTCTGTGCCTGCGTCGGTGGCCGTGTGCTGTGTCCTGCTCATGCTGTCCTCCCCGTGATATCGGGTGGGCTAGTGCGTGAACCCCGAATCCACGTACCTGGAGTTGCGAGGAGCTACGATTATCGGTGACTTCTAGCATGGGAGGGGCTTTATTACAGACACTCGCTCTGAACAGGCCAGTTTATAAAATGCCGTCGTGAGCCGGAGCAAGGAGGCAGGGATAGGTCGCCCCGGTACCGGCTGCATCGCCATCGAGAGACACCACGCGAGGCCCGACCGACACGGGGCCGATTTATCAGCCAGGGGGGAACGCAGATAAACACCCACAGATATGACAGCGAACCCTGATTGAGATACCCACGCAGGGGTCGGTAGAGGTACACGACATGACGGACCCAGCGTTCGACGACCTCGATGCGGTCGTATCGGCCAACGACGACCAGTTCAAGCGCGACCTGCCGGACGAGATAGCAGGCCTCGACGACGAGGCAGCCGTCGGTGAACTGCTCCTCGAACACCCCGACACCTACGAGGATCTGAGCCGGAAGATGAGTACGCTGGACGGCGTCGCCGACTACGCCAGCGACGAGACGGAGACGGTCGAACGGTTCCTCACCGTGCTCTGGGCGGGGCAGGAGCTCGTCACGGAACACGTCCCCGAGGTCCGCGAGCAGATCACCGACTCCTTCACCGTCACCTGGGAGTGCGAGGACTCGCCCGTCTCGTTCCACATGGAGACCGACGCGGAGTCGGGCCGTATCACCGGTGGCCTCGGGCCGCATGGCGATGCCGAACTCGTCTTCCGGGGACCGACGGACGTGCTGTTCAGCATGTTGAACGACCCGGATTTCCAGGGCGTCCAGGCGTTCCTGGAGGGGAAGTTCGAGATCGAGGGGCCCATCCAGAAGGCCCAGCAGCTCGATGCCACCATGCAGGTCGCGACCGACCACATGCGCGACCTCGACCCCGAAAGCGCGGCGCTCTGAGTGCCGAACGACACCCGTCTGCCGCCCGGGAGGGTCCCGGACAGACGGGGCAGCGCCACGCTCGGACACGAATCGCGTGATATGGACCGGCCGCCGGAGATGCGCGTCGATGAGTGGGACTGGTCCTGACAGGGACGGCACTGTCGCTACGAGGCGTCCAGGGAACCTCGATGGTCCGGCCCCGGAGCCGCGACAACAGTTGTGTGGTGATGGAGCCGCCGGGCGGTCGAAGCCGCCAGGCAGTGGTCGACAGCCCGGGCGTGACACGGGCGCCCGGGGATGAGGCCGGAACCATCCGGGACCAGCACCCACACTAGTATCGGTCGTCTGCCACTATCCTGCGGCCATTTATCACTCTCGTATGTCACAGCGGGTTGGCAGCCCGGGCCGAGCTGTCACGGCTGCCAGCGACCGCCTTCCGCCAGCTGGTTTATAAAAAGCCACAGAAACGTGGCAGGTCCCTCAGGGTGTTCACTCCCCACGGTTGGGACGAGTTCCTCGGGGCCGCGTAGCCCAACACACGAACGGAGGACACAGTACATGACGCTCTTCCCCACCGAACAGTGGCTCGCCCAGTACGGCCGTCGCCTCGACGAGAGCGACGCGCTCGACGACATCTCGGCCGGCTGGGGCGTCGGCTTCGACGGCGACATCCGCATGGTCATCGACGACGTGCCGCTGGCCGAGACCACGCTCGGGGACCTCCCGCCGGAGGTCCTCGCCGAGCTCCCGGAGGATATCCGCGCTGGCGTCGAGGACGTGACGCTCGCGCAGGCGCCCGAACGGTTCGGCGAGCACATCCGGCCGACCCTCCCGGAGATCGTGCAGGACCTGCTCCGGCAGATCGAGGAGAACATCCACGACGGCGCCATCCACGCCCACATCGGCCTGCGCGAGGGCAGCGTCACCGAGGTCGAGACCCTGACGGATCCAGACGCGCGGGACGCCGGCTTCCTCATCCACGGCACGCTCACCACCTGGCAGGGCATCCTCGACGGCCGCCCGGCGGTCTCGGCGCTCCTGACCAACGACCTGACGGTGCAGGGGAACCAGGTGCGGCTGCTGCGCTACGCCTCGATGCTCGGGCTACTCGGCGAGGTAGCCGCCGAGGTCGAGACCACCCACCTGTTCGCCGAACCCGGGCCGTCGGTCACGCGGGAGGTCGTCGACGCGGCCACGCGGCCGGGGGTCACGGTGGGGCGCTCGGCCGAGCGGCAGGTGACACGGACGCTCCAGGACCTCTCGCCCTTCTAGCGGTCACCCGGCCGCGGGGGAAGCGATATCGCCGACAACGCTCCGCAGTACGCCATACACCGCCGACATCAGGTCCGCTGTGCCAGGGAACCGTTTCGGTCCGTCTCGCGGGACACCTTCCGGAGGTCGTTCACCGTGGCTCCCGAGAGACACCGGCTGCCCGAACTCGGCCGGGGTCAGTCGTCGGCGGGGGCCGGTCCCTCGGCACCCGGTGCGGTCGCCGACGGCTCGCGGACGACTCGCTTGTCGGCGTGGCCGTCACGGGTCCCCTTCACGGTGTAGGAGAACTCGTAGTCGCCGGTGCCGTCGAGGTCCGCGAACACCAGCCGCTCCGTGGACCGTTCGACGACCGCAAGGCCGTTCGATTCGACGGCGTACGGCGTCGTCTGGACGTGCAACGGCTCGTCGGCGTCGGTGACCCACGCGAAGTGCTCCGGGAGGCCGACCGTGGCACGGCCGTCCGCCAGCTCGGCGACGCCCGACGCCTCGGTGTGGGGCGTGCCGGCCTCCACGGTCGTGTAGACCACCTCCCGTTCGCCGTCGTCGGTGTCGACCGACTGGACGAAGTTCTTGGAATCGGCCTGTAGCGTGCCGTTCACCCTGATGTCGCCGTCCGTGAGGAGCGCGTAGTCGGCGTTATCCTCTGCGCTGGCCCGGATCGCCGACCGGCAGCTACCACCTGCAATCGCCTGGATGGCATCGCCGGCATCGCCGGTGTTCTCTGCAGCCACGGCTGCACCCAGACTGTTCCCCGACCACTTGAAACTGCCCGCATAGCTCCCCTCGTTGTTCGAATCGACGTGGAGCTTGTTCCGGTCGGGGAACGAGGACGCACCGATACCGACGCTGCCGTCGCCCCGAACGACCAGACGGGTCCCGGCGTTGTCCTCGAGGCGCCACTCGTCCGACGCCCCATCGTAGTGGTGCCAGAGTCTGGAGACGCCGTCGGTGGCGTAGCCGTAGAACGGCCGCGCTGACCCGCTCGCGGTGTTGAGGTACATCCCACCGAAGTCCCCCGATTTGACCGTTGCATCGACGCCGAAGTACTCCGCGTCGGTGATTCGGTCGGACCGGGCGATTCCGAGGAAGTTGTTGGATGGATTGAGTTCGTCGAACGACGGGCTGAGGCCCGAGGTCGCGAGGGACTGCCAGTTCGACCCATCCCCGATATATACGTTCTCGGTGTCGGTGGCGAGGAACTTCGCGCCCGCCTTCGGGTCGTAGTTCGACCGGTTCGCCTCCTCGTCGCGGATCTCGATGTCGGTGTCGTACTGCTCGAAGTTCTCGTTCAGCGGTTCGTGCCAGTTCTGTGCCCCCTCGTCGGGGACGTTGTAGCCGTGGTTGGGTGTCTCGGGCATTGATCTCGTAATCGTCAGTCGTCGGCGGTCGGACGCTCGGTACTGTCGGACGCAGCGTCCGCTGCCGAGGGCTCACGGACGATCTGCTTGTTTTCTTGACCGTCGCGGGTTCCTTTGACGGTGTAGGCGAATTCGTAGTCCCCCTCGCCGTCGAGGGCCTCGACCACGATGCGATCGGTCGATCGCTCGACGACCTTCAGTCCGGTCGACCCACCGTACGGCGTCGTCTGGACCATCAGTGGGTCCGCCTCGCTGGTCACCCACGCGAAGTGCTCGGGCAGGTCGACCTCGGCCCGGCCGTTCGACAGTTCGGCGACGCCCGACGCCTCGGTGTGTGGCGTCCCCGCCTCGGTGGCGGTGTAGACGACCTCCCGCTCGCCGTCGTCGGTGTCGACCGACTGAACGAAGTTCTTGTTCCCGCTCACGTCGAAGTCACCGTTCACCGAGACCGTATCCGGGCGGATGCGGAGGGTGTGCCCGCTCTCTCCGGCGCCGAGCTGGAGCTGCTGGATGCCGCCTTTCGCCCGGATGTTGCACGCGCCCGCCCCGCCCCCGCCGAGCGCGACGCCCATCACGAGCCGGTAGTCCCCGTTCCCGATGCGGAGGTCACCGTCGTTGCTGTCGAGGTTCCAGTTGTCCTGCCCGTTGACGTCCAATGGCACACCTGGTGAGCTCTTCCCGATACCGACCTTTCCATCACCGGCGATGTCGTGCCCCTCATCGTTCACAGACAGGACGTTGTGCTGATCGCCATCGTCGTCGAACAGCGTCGCGAGGAAGCGGCCTGGACCAGATTGATACCCCATTATCATTTTGAGGTCTCCATCTTCGTTCAGTAGGTCGATCCGACTCACTCCGCTCGAGACTTTGAGTCGGCTCAGTTTCGGGGCCCGGCCGCTGGTCTCCAGGCGGTCCCACGACGACCCAGAACCGATGTAGACCGTTTCGGTGTCGGTCGCGAGGAACTTCGCGCCCGCCTTCGGGTCGTAGTTCGACAGGTTCGCCTCCGTGTCCCGGATCTCGATGTCGGTGTCGTACTGCTCGAAGTTCTCGTTCAGCGGTTCGTGCCAGTTCTGCTCGCCCTCGTCGGGGACGTTGTAGCCGTGGTTGGGTGTCTCGGGCATGGTGGTCACTCCGTGCGTCGCGTCACGGGGCAACGCCCCCGTAGCCGTACTGGCCGTAGCCCTGCTCGCCGTACTCGTCCTCCGGGGTCGAGGTCGGCGTATCCGTCGCATTGGACCCGGATGCGGGCGTGTCGGTCGGCGTGGCTGTCTGCGACGACTGGCCGCCGGGCGTATCCGTCGCGGTCTCCGGCCCGTCCGTCGGCGTCTCCGTGTCGCCGGGCACCGTCGTGTCCGTCGGCTGAGTCGCGTCCTCCGTCGCTGTCCCCGTAGCGGCCACGGTCGCAGTGGCCGTGGCGGTGGGAGAGCCACCGTAGCCGAACGAGGTCGGCGTCGGCGTGTCGTCGCCGTCGGGGTCGCCGTCTGAACCCCCGTCACCGGTGAGAATCGAACACCCGGCGGTGCCGACCACCATTGTCGCGCTCACCGCGGCGAGCAACTCTCGACGACGCGGGCCGTCGTCGTCCGTCATCGCCGTCGATACCTCCGTCTACGGGGCCGCCCCGACGCTACCGGGGCAGCCCTACAGCCGATCTTGTGCATCATGTTTCCCCCCATAGGAGCCACCTCGTACGTCCGGCGAATCCTATGGTTCCAATATCCGATGTGGTATGGGACTAAAAAAGGAGGGGCCACCGTGATAGCAACCGATCGAAGGGGGTTCGGGGCCACGACGAGGGGGATGGTCCCAGCGGGGAGGCACGGCCCCCTGCCACACGGCACCGACTGGGAGGCCGGGCGACGGAAGTCTCCACTCCGACAGCCGCTCGTGACCGCCAGCGTTCAGTCCGCGTTCTGCTCCGCCGTCGGCGACGGCTCCGCCTGTAACGGGTTCGTCGCGGTGCCCGCGGTCACGAGCCGCAGGAGTGCCCCGGCGTTGGTGAGGAACTTGTTCTCGGCCTTCCGGAGGTGCTCCTCGTACGTCGAGCGGGCCACCGAGGTCATGTCGGCCAGCTCACGGAGCGACGTGCCCCGTGGCTGTTCGTAGTAGCCGTTCTCGAGGGCGAGCTGCAGCGCGGCCAGCTGTCGGTCGGTGATGTCCTCGAACAACCGGTCGACCGGCATCAGCATGCTGTGTGGGAGTTGCTGGTCGGCGATGGCGGTCTTCGAGAGCACCTCGATATCACGGTCGGCCTCGAGGTCGTTGAGGAGTGCCCGGACGTCGGCCTCGTCGAACGCGATGACGGTGTAGTGCTCCCACCCGTGGCGGTGGACCGTCGGGGGCTGGTAGAGGCAGTTGTGTGCCTCGAACCGCTCGAGGATGGACTCCTCGAGCGAGCAGAGACACGCCTGCGTGACGACGTGGAGTCCGGAGTCGTCGACGGACTCGTGGAGCGTCGTGCCGAGCGTGCGGATGTCCTCGAGCAACTCCTCGGTCGGGGTCTCCGCCGAGGTGATCTCCAGCACCTGGCAGTCGCTCAGATACCACTCCCGGATCGTGAGGTCCGGGTAGCGGCCCGAGAGCTCCCGGTACGGACACTCGTGTCGCACCCGGAACGAGGCCTGATGGAGGCTCATACCGAACTGTTCGCCTCCAGCGGATTAACGGTGCCGGCCATGTCCCGCACCACCCCTATTCCGACAGGGTAGCTATCGGAGACCACTGATGCCGGAGATAGCACCAGACGAACTCGGCGACCGACTGCAGACCGACGAGCCCCTCGTGCTTGACATCCGCCACCGGGCGGACTTCGACGACTGGCACGTCCCGGGCAGCGTCAACGTCGACGTCTACGACGAACTGCAAGACGACCCGGAGGCGGCAAAGCCCGCGCTCTCGGAACTCCCCGAGGAGCGGGAGGTCGTCACCGTGTGTGCCGCGGGCATCGTCGCACAGACCGCGACGGACGTCCTCCAGGAGATGGGCTACGAGGCCGCCACGCTCACCGACGGGATGGACGGCTGGAGCCGCGTCCACCGGAGCGCCCCCGTGCCGGTCGATATCGACGGCGACCTGGTCCAGGTCGCCCGGCCGGGCAAGGGCTGTCTCTCCCACGTCCTCGTCTCGGACGGCGAGGCGGCGGTGTTCGACCCCTCGCACTACGCCGCAGAGTACGAGGCGGTCCTCGACGAGTACGGGGCCGACCTCGTCGGCGTCTTCGACACGCACGCGCACGCCGACCACGTCTCCGGTGGCACGGACCTCGCCGCCAGCCACGACGTGCCCTACTACCTCCACCCGAAGGATGCACTCGCCGTCGACGTCACGCCCATCGAGGACGGCCAGACGCTCACGGTCGGGAGCGTGGATATCGAGGTCGTCCACACGCCCGGGCACAGCGAGGGGAGCGTCTCGTTCGACATCGAGGGAGCGGCGCTCCTCACGGGCGATACGCTGTTCCACGAGAGCGTCGGCCGTGTCGAACTCGGCGTCGAGGCCGGCATCGAGGATTCGGACGTCGAGGCGAACGCCGCCACGCTCTACGACAGCCTCCAGCGCCTGCTGGAGCGACCGGACGACGCGGTCGTCCTCCCGTCCCACGACCCCGGGTCACCCGAGCCGCCGGTGACCGCGACGCTGGCCGAGGTGAACGAACGGAACGAGGACCTCGGCCGTGACCGCGAGGCGTTCATCGCGGAACTCGCCGCGGACATCCCGGACCACCCGCCGAACTTCGAGCGCGTCAAGCGGACGAACGTCGGACAGGAGGCGGTCCCGGACGACGAGCTGGCCGAGCTGGAGCTGGGCCCCAACAACTGCGCCGCCGAGTGATCGATGAGCACGTCGACTGAACTCAAACAGGGTATCCGCGAGCACATCGGGCAGTTCTCGCTGCACGTCCTCCTGGTGTTCGCGACCGGGCTGACCATCGGCTCCGAGCGGGCCGTCGTGCCCGTCCTCGGGCGCGACGTACTCGGCGTCGAGTCGCTGTTCGTCATCGGCTCGTTCGTCGTCTCCTTCGGCTTCGTCAAGGCCCTGCTCAACCTCTACGCCGGCAAGTGGGGCGATGCCTACGGCCGGAAGCCCGTCCTCGTCCTCGGCTGGGCGACCGCGCTGCCGCTGCCGGTCATCCTCATCTTCGCCCCCAGCTGGAGCTGGATCACCGTCGGGAACATCCTGCTGGGCATCAACCAGGCGCTGACGTGGAGCATGGCCATCAACGCCAAGATCGACCTGGCGGGGCCCGAACAGCGCGGGCTCGCGGTCGGCATCGACGAGGCCTTCGGCTACAGTGGCGTCGCCGTCGGCGCCTGGGTGACCGGCCTCATCGCGGGGCAGTGGAGCCTCCGGCCCGAGCCGTTCTACTTCCTCGGTGTCGTCGTGGTGCTGGCGTTCCTCATCACCATCTTCCTCATCAGGGAGACCGCCCAGTACGCGCAGGCGGAGATCGACGACGACGAGGACCACCACGACGCGAACCTGCCGTTCGACGCGGTGCTGAAGCGGGCGACCTACGGTGACCGGACGCTGTTCGCGGCGGCCCAGGCCGGCCACATCGAGAAGTTCGTGGACACGCTGTTCTGGCTGGCGGTGCCGCTGTATCTCACCAGCCAGGGACTGGGCATCGAGGCCGTCGGCCTCGTCGTCGGCATCCACAGCGCGATGTACTTCCTCCAGGTCGGGACCGGCGGGCTCGCCGACCGCATCGGCCGCCGGCCGCCGGTCCTGGTCGGGATGTTCCTGGCCGGCGGGGGCGTCCTCGGGATGGTACTGGTCGAGGGCTACCTCGCGTGGGCTGCCCTCTCGGCGGCCTCCGGGCTGGGGATGGCGCTGCTGTACCCCAACCTGATGACCGTCCCGAGCGACGCCGCCCACCCCACGTGGCGGGTCGCCGGGATGGGCGTCTACCGGATGTGGCGCGACGCCGGGTACGGCGTCGGCGCCATCGTCATCGGGCTCGGGATGGAGTTCGTGAGCGCCGAAGCCGCGTTCTACCTGACCGCGGCCCTGATGTTCGTCTCGGGGGCGGTCGTCTACATCTGGATGGAGGAGACCCATCCCGACTTCGGCACGCACGAGCCGGTGCCTGCGGAGGGGGATGCCGCGCCGACGCGGGCCGACTGAGGGCTCCCGCGACGAGCGCGCCACGGGCGTGACCGGTGGCTGCGAGCGCTCCCCTCAATCGCTGGCCACCGCACCCCCCACCAGGCCGCCGATGACGCCGAAGACGATGTTGGCCACGAACGCGGCGAGGACGATCACGACCGCGATGACCCCGTAGGCGGCGAGGAGGTTCTCCCCCTGTGGCGAGTTCGTGGCGAGGGGGGTGTTGGCGATGAGCCCGCCGAGGCCGACCGCCAGGACGCCGAACAGGAGGACCGCGAACGGGATGGTCGACAGCCCCCCCGAGACGGCCCCGACCTTCGCACCGCCGCCGGGTCCCTGCCGGTACAGTACCCCGCCGACGAAGGCTCCGCCGATGACCCCGACGAAGTAGAGGAGGCCCCCAGAGAACGAGGAGAGGAGCAATCCGAGGACGAACGCCAGTACGGCGCCGACGAGCGTGGTGACCCAGAAGCGGCCCGCCAGCGAACCGGCCGTTCCGGACGACTGGTCCCGGGCTCCGGTGTCGGTCTCTGCGGCGTCCGTCGTCGGGGACGCCTCACGCGTCTCCGTCCCGCTCGTCCCGTCGTTCTGACTCCTGCTGTCCGACAGCGACGTGCCACACTCCGGACAGAAGCTGGAACCGTCCGCGATCTCCGTTCCACATTCGTGACAGTAAGGCATTGTCCGATTCCGCTACCTGAAGTCGTTCGTTTGTTCTGGTGGTGCTATCCCTGCTTGGCGAGGTTCTCGGCGAAACCGCCGATGACGGGGGCCACGAACCGCTCTCCCTGATAGGCCTGGATCATCAGGTACACCCAGGCGACGAAGCCAGCCAGCCCGATCACCGCCTGGACGAGACCCAGCAGGGATATCAGGAGTACCCCGATGACATCCGGGAGGAACGACAGGATGCTCGTCAGCACCCCGAAGACCAGATACAGTCCTCCGAACGCCACCGACAGCACGATACTCTGTGCGGCGTGGAACTGCACGAACTCGTTCTCGTCCTCGATGATGAAGACGACGAGGCCGGTTAGCAGGCCGAGGACGTACGAGAGCGCAGCAGCCTGATTGGCCGGCAGGTCCAGGCTCGACTCCTGGTTCTCCGGGTCATCGGCAGTTCCAGCGGTACTCGACGTGGTGGTCGCCGTGGCGTCGGCGGTGGCCGTCCCGCCCGCCGACGTGGTGCTTGCGGTAGCCCCATCGGCGGCGGTCGTCCCCCCGGAACCGCGCTCGTTTGTTCCCGACGTACCGGAGGCGCTTCCCGCGGGCGGTGAGTTCGCCGCCGCCGAGTCCTCCAGAGAGGTCCCGCACTCGGAGCAGAACTTCACTCCCTTCGAAACCTCCGCGCCACAGTCCGGACAGTACGCCATCGGTCACGCACCCCCCGGGGCTGTGCCAGTCACGGCTCCGTACCCCTCGCCGACGGGCAGACCGCCCCCGTGGCATGTGACCCGTGTGGGTTCCCCCCCGGGCACCGTTCGCTCGACCCCCCCACAGACCGTGTGTGTTGATACCATGTATTGACACACATCAGTTAGTGTGCATAAAAATATTGTCCGGACGATCATCATCCGAACGGGGAGAGTGGTCTGGAACCACGAGGCTCCAGTCCGGACACCGCCACCCGATTTATGTTCGTCCGACGGCGAGACGAATCCGATGACACGACGACCGGCCGTGGCTCGCCGTTCCTGCATCACGGGTGCACGATGAAGATCCTGCTCACGAACGACGACGGCATCGACGCCCCCGGCCTCCGGGCGCTCGCGGACGCGCTCGAAGCACTGGGCGAGGTGACCGTCGTGGCACCAGCCGGGAACCAGAGTGCCGTCGGCCGAGGGCTCTCCTACGGCCGGATGGGCCCCGACGACGGCGGGAACGACGGCGACCTCGGACTGGGTGCGGACCCCGAGGACCCGTTCACGGTGACAATCCCACACGAGGAACACGAACTCGGGTACGCCGTCCACGGGACGCCCTGTGACTGCGTCATCCTCGGAATCGGCGCGTTCGACCCCGACGTGGTCGTCGCGGGCTGTAACGCCGGGGCGAACCTCGGCATCCACGTCCTCCCGCGCTCGGGCACCGCGAGCGCCGCGGTCGAGGCCGCCTCGCTCGGCGTGCCCGGCATCGCCGTCTCGATGGACGTCATCGGGCTGGACCGGGACGGGCTCGCCCCCGAGGACTTCGAGCGGGCCGCCCGCGTCGGCCGGACCGCCGTCGACCGGGCCCTCGACGGGGACGCCTTCGACCACACCGACTACCTCAACGTCAACGTCCCGCGGCCGGACCGCGACCTCTCGGGCGTGGCCATCACCCGGCCGACACCCCAGTACGACATGCACGCCGACCTCGCAGACGGTCGGTTCGCACTCCACAACCCGCTGCACGCGGGGATGGCCGAGGGGGACATCCCCGACGAGGGAG
This sequence comes from Haloglomus halophilum, assembly GCF_024298885.1. Classification (GTDB taxonomy): domain Archaea; phylum Halobacteriota; class Halobacteria; order Halobacteriales; family Haloarculaceae; genus Haloglomus; species Haloglomus halophilum. Next base: position 2,178,347 of record NZ_CP101166.1, on the reverse strand, counting down.
GCACCGACAGGCGGGCACTGCTCGACGACCGCGTCAGCATCTCCCCGCTCACGCTCCCGCGGCACGGCATCGACGAGGCCGTGTTCGAGCAGCTGGCGACGGTCTTCGCGGGCGTGACAGATTCGACGGTGTGAGGAGGTGACGGGTTCGACGGTCTGAGCCACGACGGTGGCTCAAAACGCTGTTTGAGCTACTGGTAGCTTTACATCCATCGCGCCACACGACTCGGATGCCGGAAGCCGCCCGAACGGTGCCCGGCATCACCATCCAGTGTCCGGGGTTGCCCGCCCCCCGGACGGTCCTGGATTGGTCCCCCCTGCCCCCCACCCTCCACCCCTGCCCCACTCCCACCACCGGGGCAGCCCTCCTCCACGGAGCACATGCCCAGCACCCGCTCCACACCGGCGACCGGCGGCAAGCGGCGGCGGTAACGGACCGAAACCTGGTACGCCGCGGGAGACGTGACATAGTATAAGTTAGCTGAAACTTACCGGACAGGGGCCGGTAGTCGGCCCCGTATGCCCGAGACAGTCGACTCCAGTGTGACGCTGACCCAGTTCACCGACCCCATGTGTACGTGGTGCTGGGGGTCCGAGCCGGTGTTGCGCCGGCTCCGAACCGTGTACGGTGACCAGCTCCGTCTCGAGTTCGTGCTGGGCGGGCTCGTCGAGGACTTCGACGCGTTCTACGACGCCGGCAACGACATCGCCGAGCCGAGCGACGTCGGCCCACACTGGCGCGAGGCGTCCGAACAGCACGGGATGCCCGTCGAGACGGCCATCTTCGAGACGAACCCCGCGCGGTCGACGTACCCCGCCAGCATCGCCTTCGCGGCCGCACGGCTGCAGGACCGCGAGCGGGCCCACCGGTACCTTCGGCTGCTCCGCGAGGCGTACGCGACCCAGGCGCGCAACGTCAACGAGCGTGCCGAGCAGGTGGCGCTGGCCGAACAGGTCGGGCTGGATGTCGCGGCCTTCACCGGGGCGCTGGACGACGGCACCGCACGGGCCGCCTTCGAGGACGACCTCGCGCGCACCCGAAACGCCGGCGTCCGGGCCTTCCCGACCTACCGCATCGAGGGGGCCGAGGAGACGTTCCAGCTCGCCGGCTTCCAGTCGTTCGACGCGCTCGCGGACCGGCTCGAAGCCGCCGCGGACGGGCTCGAGCAGTCGTCACCGCCGACGATTCGGGCGTTCGTCGCCGACCACGGCCCGGTCGCGACCCAGGAGGTCGCGACGGTGTACGACCTCGCCCGCGGGAAGGCACGACAGGCGCTCCAGTCGCTCACCGACGAGGACGCACTGCGGCGCGAGCAGCGCGGGAACGGGTACTTCTGGCACGCGGTCGCCGGCGGCGCCTCCCAGCGATAGGACGGCTACCGCCGGGGATGTTCGGCGTAGACCGCCTCGCCGAGCGTGTCCTTGTGGCCCTCGTTCGGGCCCCCGGCGATGGTCAGGAGCCGTGCATCCCGGAGGTAGCGTTCGACGTGCTGCTCGGTCGTGTAACCGATGCCGCCGTGGAGCTGCATCGCCCGGTTGGCGTTGTCGACGGCCGCCTGCGTCGCCTGTACCTTGGCCATGCTGAACTCACGGCTGGTGTCGAGCCCCCGGTCGGCGCGGTCGGCGGCCCGCAACGTCAGGAGCCGGGCGGTGTCGACCCGCTGGGCCATCTCGCCGACCTCCCACCGGACGCCCTGGAAGTCGCCGACCGACTGGTCGAACTGCTCCCGCTGGCTGGTGTACGCGACGGTGTCGTCGAGGGCGGCCCGGGCGATGCCGACCCCGCGGGCGGGGACGTTCACGCCCGTCCGGAGCTCCCCGCGCTGGACGTAGCCTGCCCCAACCTCGCCGACCCGCCGGTCGTCCGGAACGCGAACGTCCGAGAGCGTGGCTCGCGGGGATTTCACGGTCCGGGCGCCGAGGGTGTCCCAGACCTCGTCGACCTCGAACGCGTCGGCCGGGACCAGGAACGCGGTGATGTTGCGCGGCCGCTCGGCCTCGGGCCCGGTCTTCGCGTACGTGAGGACGTGGTCGGCGTGCAGGAGGTTGGTGACCCACTGCTTGTGCCCGTTCAGTACCCACTCGTCACCCGCCCGCTCGGCGGTCGTCTCCATCCGCAGTTTGTCGCTCCCGGCGTTGGCCTCGCTCAGGCCGAGGGCGCCGACGGTGTCGTACGCGGCCATCGACGGGAGGAACTCCTCGCGCTGGGTGTCGGTTCCGAACCGCTGGATGGCCTCGGCGACGCCGAGATGCAGGGCGAGGGCGCTGGCGACGGGCATGAGCGCCGCCGACAGCTCCTCGATGACGAGCGCGAGCTCGACCAGTCCCTCGTCCATCCCGCCGTACCGCTCCGGGAGCGTGAGGCCCGCGTAGCCGCGCTCCCCGAGCTCCTCGAGGAGTTCGGTCGGGTGGTCCTCGTTCCGGTCCAGTTCGATTGCCCGCGGCCGGATCTCGTCCTGTGCGAACCGTCGTGCCTCCTCGCGGAGCCGTTCCTGCGTTTCGGTGAGTTGCGTGTTCATCGGTCGTGGGAGTGCTGACTGCTGGTGGCCGTGCTATTTCGTTCTTGTTCCGACCGACGGCGGCAGGGTGGTGGGGAGGGGGCCGTCCGAGCATCGTTCGGGCGGGGAACGCTCTCGCGGGCGTCGCCCGGACGGGGGGCGTTCGAGCGCTCACGTTTCCGGAGCGAACCAGGCGAGGACCAGTCCGAGGCAGGCGATGCCGACCGCGTAGCCGAACGCGGCGAGGTACGTGCCGGTCGCGTCGATGAGCGCCCCGGCGACGAGGGGCGCGGTGAAGGCGCCCGAGATGCCCGCGGTTCCGAGCACCGACAGCGCCGTCCCGGAGATACCGGGGGCGACGGACTCCTGCACGTAGCTGTAGACGATACCGAAGGTGAGCTGGATGACGAACCCGGCCACCACCAGCAGGGCGGCGATGACGCGGACGCTGGTGGTGTACGCGACGAGTGCCGTGACGGGGAGCGCCACGAGGAACGACACCCGGAGGACGGGGATGCGCCGCTGTCCGAGCAGTCGGTCCGAGACGTAGCCGCCGCTGGCCCGCGAGACGATGCCGACGGCGGGGAACAGCGCCGAGAGCAGGCCGCTCAGCGCGAGCGAGATGGTGAACTGCTCCGCGAGGTAGGTCGGCATCCAGCTGTTGATGAACAGGTACAGCGAGTACGCCGCGAAGGCCATCGCGCAGCCGAACCGGACCGTCCGCGAGCCGAGCGCCTGCCGCACGTTCTGGAGCGCGTTCCCCGGCGTGTCGGTGGCCTGTAACTGGAGGTCACGCACCGAGTACCAGAACAGTCCCAGCGAGACCAGCACACAGCCGGCGACGAGCAGGAACGTCGCCGCCCAGGTGTCCGTCTCCGCGACGAGCGGGGTCACGACCTGTGCGAGGGCGAACCCGGCGGGGGCGCTCGTGGTGAACAGCCCCAGCGCGGTACCACGCGTGTCGCCGGTGAACGCCTGGCCGACGACGTTCGCCGACGCGGTCCAGACGATGCCGATGCCGGCCCCGGCGACGAGCCGGGACAGGATGAGGACCCAGAACCGGTGGTGTGCGCCGGCCCACCAGCCGAGTATCGAGGCAACGACGACGGTGAGCCCGGCGACGAGGATCGCCCGCACGTCACCGATCCGGTCGATGCCGCTCCCGAGCGCGAAGTTCGTCAGCGCCCACGCACCGGGCGTCGCACTGACGATCCAGACGGCCCGCGACGACGTGATGCCGAACTCCGTCGTGATGACCGGGAGCACGCTCGCCGGGACGATGATGTACCCCTGCGAGAAGACCGAGAGCAGCCAGGCACCGAACAGACACCCGACCGCGCGCCGCTGGGCGAGGAAGCCGGTCGTTCCCGGCCGAGAGACGGCCTCAGTCGTCATTCGTTGCCTCCATCCCCGTAGTGTGCATCACGGGTAGTCGGTCGCGCTACGACGTGTAATATCTCATGCGGGTTCCACTAAATCAGGTTACGTACCGATACCGGCGGTCGATATCCGGGTCGGTACGGTGGGTTACACCTGGCGAATCATACGTTACCTGAGATATTAGCGGAACGTCCCACAACGTCGACCTGCAATGGACCACGCGACGGCTCGCGACGACGGGAGACGCTGCGGTTCCCCGACCGGGACCGCACACGGCGGCCCCGACACGCGTTGGACAGGACCACACCACCGCAACCGACTATCCGGCCCTGCTCCCCACTCGTAAGTACGATGTCCCCGGATGAACCTCACCTTCCAGCGGACTCGACTTCCCGACCGGCGGAGTCGACGGCGACGGACGGACAGCGGCGACTCGAGTTCTCGGCCGCCGGCCTCCGTGCCGGCTTCGTCACGTGCGTCCCGGTCGCGCTCGGGGTCGGCGCCTACGGCATCGTCTTCGGCGTCCTCGCCCGCGAGGCGGGGTTGAGCGTTCCCACGGCGGTCGCCATGAGTGCGACCGTGCTGGCGGGGGCCGCCCAGCTCATCGCCGTCGGACTCTGGGACTGGCCCATCCCCGTCGTCGCCGTCGTCGGGACGACGCTGGTCGTCAACCTCCGGTACCTCCTGATGGGCGCCTCGTTGCGGCCGTGGTTCAGCCGGCTCTCGTCGCAGCAGGCGTACACGAGCCTCTTCTTCATGGCCGACGAGAACTGGGCGCTCACGGTCGAGGACCTCCGCTCGGGCAGCGGCCGCGGGGCCTTCCTCCTGGGGAGCGGCCTCGCCATCTGGGTGTTCTGGGTGGCCGCGACCGCCCTCGGCGCGGTCGCCGGTGGCGTACTCGGGGACCCGGCAGCCTACGGTCTCAACTTCGTCCTGACGGCCATCTTCCTCGCCCTGCTCGTCGGGTTCTGGGAGGGTCGCGGGACGCTCCTCCCGTGGGCCGTCGCCGCGCTCGTCGCCGTCGGGGTCCACACCGCTCTCCCCGGCCGGTGGTACATCCTGGCCGGCGGCGTCGCCGCCAGCGTCGCGGAGGTGATGCGCGGTGTTCGCTGACGTGTCGGTGACGGCCCTGGCGGTCGTCCTCGGCATGAGCGCCGTCACGTACGCGACGAAGGCCGGCGGGTTCTGGGTGCTCGACCGGGTCGAGCCGTCGGAGTCGGTCCGCGAGGCGCTCGACGCGCTCCCCGGTGGCATCATCGTCGCCATCCTCGCCGTCCGGCTGCTGGAGGGCGGCCCGCCGGAGTGGGTCGCCGGCCTCGCCGTCGTCGCCGTCGCCCACCGGACCGACAACGTGCTGCTCGCGATGGTGGCCGGCGTCGGCGTGCTGCTCGCGCTCCGCCACGGCATCGCCGGCATCGACTGAGTCCGGCTCGGACTCGCCCGTGATACCGAGTCTGGTCCTATTTCTCGCGACCGTCTTCACCATCTGGTTCTACATCGGCTACCAAGCCCATCTGATTCGAGACCAGTGGGGACCGAAACGGCGGAGGCCCCGGTAGTCCGCTGTTCCTCGGGTCGAGCGTTCCAGAAATGGTCAATATCCCAATATATCAAGTCGGCATTCAACGCCCCGTATCGAATTCAGCATCTTAACTCCCTAAACCACCATATGCTCCAGAAGAGGGTACGATAGTGCGTCGAGGATGCCCCGATTTAGCGGGCGAAACCTGGTATAGTATAATCTGCCTGAAATATATATCGCTCCATCCCATCGCTCCACACGCAACGATGTCAGCACTCGACGTGCGACACGACGCTGTGGGATCGACGCGGACGACCGACCCGCTGGCGGCCGCTCGGCCGGCCGGAGGTGACGCCTGATGGTGTTCGACTCGACGCTCTCGGGCGTGGCGTTCCTGCTCGGCCGGGCGCTGTTCGCGCTCGTCGTCGGGTACCTCGCGTTCGGGAACCTGCTGGACCTGGAGGCCTCGGTCGGCTACGCGCAGAGCAAGGGCACCCCGCTGGCCTCGGTCACCGTCCCGCTGGGCAGCCTTGGTCTGGTCGCCGGCTCGCTGGCGGTCCTGCTGGGGGTCTACCCCGCGGTCGGGGCGCTCGCGGTGATGGCGTTCCTCGTGCCCATCACGGGCATCATGCACGACTTCTGGACACTGGAGGGCCAGGACCGGCAGAACGAGCAGATCCACTTCCTGAAGAACGTGGGGCTGGTCGGTGTCACGCTGGTCTTCCTCGCGCTCTCGACGGTCGAGTGGCCGCTGGCGGTCGGCATCGGGCTCTGAGCCCATGTCGGTCCCCGACTCCGCGGCTGACGACGCGGATGCGGATACAGATGCAGACGCGGATGCATCTGCGGACGCGAGCATCCCGTGGCGGTCGCCGGCGCTGGTCGCCATCCTCGCGGCCACACTGTTGACCCCGACGGACGTCCCGCTCGTCAGCCCCGCCCTCCCACGCGTACAGGCCGCGTTCGGTATCCCCGAGTCCAGCGCCGGGCTGCTCGTGACCCTGTACGCCGTCCCGGGAATCGTCCTGGCCCCTGTCGTCGGCGCACTCGCCGACCGGGTCGGCCGCCGAGCGGTCCTGACGGGCTGTCTCGTGCTGTTCGGACTGGCCGGGACGGCCGTCGCCTTCACCGACGCGTTCGCGGTGGCGCTGGGCCTGCGGGTCCTCCAGGGGGCCGCCGCCGGCAGCCTGTTCGCCGCGCTGGCGATGACCGTCGTCGGCGACCGGTACGAGGGCGCCCGGCACGACGCCGTCATGGGTGTCACGTCGGCGGCGCTGTCGCTGGGGACCGCGGTCTACCCGCTCGTCGGCGGCTACCTCGCCGAGCGAGCCTGGAACGCGCCGTTCCTGGTGTACGCGCTCGCGCTCCCGGTTGCCGCCCTCGTCTGGGTGGCGCTCGACGACCGTGGGTCGGCCGGAGCCTCGGCCACCCGCGAATCGACGTCTGCCGAAACCGGCTACGTTCGGGGGGCGCTCCGGGCGGTTCCGACCCGACGAGCGCTCGCGCTCTACGGCGTCATGTTCGTCTCGTTCGCCCTCCTGTTCGGCGGGCTCTACACCGCCGTCCCGTTCTACCTCGACGCCGCGTTCGGCCTCTCGCCCGGGGCCGTGGGGCTGGTGACGAGCGCCGTGTTGCTCGTGACCGCCGCCGTCTCGATGGGGAACGGTCGGCTCGCGGGACGGGCATCGCGCACGGAACTGCTCGCGGCCGGCTTCGCGTGCTACGCGGTCGGCTTCCTCGGTGTCGCGCTCACCGGGGAACTCCCGCTGCTGGTCGGCGCGCTCCTCGTGTTCGGCGCCGGAAACGGGCTCGTGACGCCCACGCTGTTCGCCGGCGTCAGTGCCCTGGCCCCCGACCACGTCCGGGGCGGCGTGATGAGCCTGCAGACCACCACCATCGGTGTCAGTCAGGCAGTCGGCCCCGTCGCGTTCACCCTCCTCGCCGGCGCCGTGGGCGACCGGACGGCGATTCTGGGTGCAGCGGGCGTCGCGGCCGTCGTCGTGGTCGTGCTCTCGATGCTCCCCCTCGCTCCCCGCGGGACCGGCCCGGTCGCGGAGTCCGCCTGACGGCCGGGGGGACAGCCGGGAGGACAGCGGCGCCCACCTCCGGTGCCCGGTCCGGGAACGGGCATCCTCACCAACCTTTTTCGTCGACTAGCAGAACGACTCACGCATGAGCCACGAGCGGGGGGAGACGGACCGACCGACGGCCGCCGCGGAGTCGGCATTCACCGTCCTGAGCCACGAGCTCCGGCTGGAGATCCTGCTCGCGCTGTGGGAGGCGCCGGGGTTCTCGCTCTCGTTCGCGGAACTCCGGAAGGCCGTCGACGAGCGGGATTCGGGGCGGTTCAACTACCACCTCGGGAAGCTTCAGGACCACTTCGTCGTCGCGACCGACGAGGGGTACGAGCTGCAGTACCCCGGCCACCGGGTGCTGGACGCCATCCAGAGCGGCGTCTTCCACGAGGAGACGACCGTCGAGCCGTTCGGGCTGGCCGCGGACTGCCGTGCCTGTGGGTCGGGGCTCACCTTCGAGTACGGAACCGACTGCATCGGTCGGGTCCGGTGTCCCGACTGCGGGAACCGGGCCCTGGAGTGGCCGTTCGACCCCGGCGGCGTCGCGGACCGGGACCCGGAGGGCGTCGTCGCGGCGTTCGACCGCCGGACCCGGCTCATCTGGTCGTGTGCGCTCGACGAGGTCTGCCCGTTCTGCGCCGGGCGGATCGCCCGGGAGTTCACCGGTGCCGCCACCGAGGAGGGTACCTGCGTCGGCGTCATCGAGGGGCTGGACCGGTACGAGGAGTACTTCGCCAGCGACCACCCGGCGCTCGTCTACGTCGACTGCGAGCGGTGCAGCTTCTACAGCTTCCTGCCCGTCGGCGTGGTGCTGCTGACCCGCCCGGCGGTGACGGGACGCCTCCACCGCACCGGCGTGGCCGTCCGGGAGACACCGCTGTGGGACCTCGGGTTCGTGGTCGACGCCGACGCGCTCGACGTGCGGTCGACGGCGCCGTTCGAGGTCGCCATCGCGGTCGAGGACGGTGACGAGCCGCTGACCGCGGTCGTCGAGGACGGGCTCGCGGTCTCGCTGGAGGCCGGCGGCTGACGTGTCAGGAGAGTTAGAGCAACTGGTTTCGCCAAGCGCTTAATCACCGGTCCGGCGTTGGTCCACCCGACCGGGACGGGCTCCGAGGAGCGGTCCCCGTGGCCCCGTCCCATCGAACACAGCCATGACCGCAGAGACCGACGCCCGCCAGGAGGAGATTCGCGCCAGCAACGAATCGGCCTGCCCCGTCGTCCACGCCATCGAGCAGGTCGGGACGCCGTGGCGACTGAACATCCTCCACGCGCTCCAGGACGGCGAGCAGCGCTTCAACGAGCTCAAGCGCGCGACGAACGCCCGCTCGAAGACGCTCTCCGACGCGCTCGATGGCCTGGCCGAGGCGGACATCGTCGAGCGCCGGATGGAGGAGGCAGCACCGGTCGCCGTCTACTACAGCCTCACGCCGAAAGGCGAAGCGCTCGACGATGCCCTCTCGGAACTGGGCGACTGGGCCGAGGAGTGGACCGACGTGGCCACCGCGGAACGCCCCCGGTTGGCGGGACCGACCTCCTGACTGGTGGGCCACACCAGCCCGGAGACCGAGCGGTCGACCGGGGCCCCTTCAGAACGCGAGCCGTTCGACGAGCGCACGGACGAAGCTCCGACTCTTCAGCTCGCGCGGGTGTGCCAGGAGCACGGTCGCCTGCAGTCGGTCGCTGAGATCCGTCGCCGGGTCGCCGAACGCGAACTCGTGGACCCGGGAGTGGGCGACCGTTCCGACGATGGCGACATCGGTGTCCTGTGCGGCCGAGAGGAGGCCCTCGATGACATCCCTGGCTCTGACCACCTCGCTCGTCGTCGGGGCCTCACAGAGGGCTTCCAGACTGTGATGGTAGTCCCGGGCCGCCGTCTCCCGTTCCTCCGGCGCCTCCTCGGCGATGGCCGTGAGGAACCGGACCTGGGCATCGTACTGGACGGCGATGGCATCCGCGAGTGTGACCTTGAGCGGCCGGTACGGGCCACGCCGGGTGATGACCGTCACGTCGGTAACATCGTCCATCCCCCGGTCGCGGAGGAACACCGTATCGCAGGGGGCATTCTCCATGAACCAGTCGACGTCGCTGCCGAGCAGCTCCGCGTGATAACGCTCGGGCTCCCACTCGCCGAGCAGCAGGTCGGCGTCGATGTCCTCGGCGTAGTTGACCACCGCCCGCCGCAGGTCATGGCTGACGATCTCGTGGGCCTGGACCGGGACGGGGAGGTCGGCGGCCAGGTCCCGCGTCTCCTGCTCGAACTCGCGGTCCGACTCACTCATCGCCGTGGCCGACGAGAGCGTGAGCTGTTCGGGGACGGCCTCGAACCGTACCGCATGGACCTCGCCCTGGCGTTGCGCCGCGACGCTCGCCGCGGCAGCCAGCAGCGTCCGTTCCCGACGCTGGGTCGTCTCCTCGTCCATCGCGACGAGGACGGTTCCGTCGCCGTCCACGAACGCGTCCTCGACCTGTGACAGCGATTCGGCGTCCGCAGACCGACGAACGGCATCGAGGGCGGCTCCCTGGCGGTCGGTCTTCGTACGCGCATAGGCGACGTACCATACGACTCCCATCAGGACGATTCCGATAGCACCCCCTATCGCCACCCAGCCCATCTGGGTGAGCAGCACGACCCCCCCGACGATACCGAACAGCTGCACCCAGGGGTATGCCGGCGACGTGAACTCTGGGGAGTAATCCTCGAGGGAACTCTCGCGGAACGCTATCAGCGCGACATTGATGAACGTGAAGATGAGGATCTTGAACGCGCTTGCGAGTTTCGCCAGGTCCCGGACGGGGAAGAACGCGATGAGCCCAAGCAGGAGTCCCCCGGTAAGCAGGACGGATATCATCGGGGTCTTGAAGCGAGGGTGGACCTCCTTCAACCGCTCTGGAGCTAACTGGTCGCGACTCATCGCGAACGGGAACCGCGACGACGAGAGGAGCCCCGCGTTCGCCATGCTCGTGAGTGCGAGGACCGCGACGGCCGCGACGGCGAGTTCCCCCCACCGCCCGGCGAACTGGCGTGCGGCGAGCGCCATCGGGGTCAGCATGTCGTTGCTCATCAGCTCCGCCGGTGGCGAGACGCCGACGACGACGAACACGGTCAGGGTGTAGACGGCCATCATCAGCAGCACGGAGCCGATCATGGCGATGGGGATGTTGCGGCCGGGGTCCTCTACCTCCTCGGCCACGCTGGCGATCTTCGTCACGCCGGCGTAGGAGACGAACACGAACCCCGTCGCGGCGAGAATCCCACCGTTCCCGTGGGTCGTGAACGGCCGGAAGTTCGCGTTCACGACGTTCGTCATCCCGGAGAGCACGAACGCGGCGAGCGACAGGAAGACGAGACTGACGACGAACGCCTGGAGACGACCGCTCTGTTTCACGCCGACGACGTTCACGACGACGAGCAGGACCCCGAGCCCGAGGCTGAGGAGGACCAGATAGCTGCTCGGGACCGACACGAGGACGAGCACGTAGGCCCCGAGCCCGACGAGGGCGAACGCGCTCTTGAACACCAGCGAGAACCACGCACCGATTCCGGCGATGGTCCCGAGCAACGGCCCCATCGCGCGGTCGATGTACAGGTAGGTCCCCCCAGCCTCGGGCATCGCCGTCGCCATCTCGGATTTCGAGAGCGCCGCCGGCAGCACAATCAGCCCCGCGAGCAGGTACGCGAAGATGACGCTTGGTCCGGTTTTCTTCGCCGCGAGCCCCGGGAGGACGAAGATCCCGCTCCCGATCATCGCCCCGATGCTGATCGTGATCGTCGCGTAGAGTCCGAGGTCGCGCTCCAGCGATTTCGGCATCTGTCACCCACCCTTCCGTAGAGCCGAAGGCGAATGTCCTGTCACACCCTGTGGCAGACCGGGCGGGGGGTTAAAACGGCCGCTCCTCGGCGTGACGCGCGTACCGGTCGGCCGGGGGACCCCGACGATGGGGTTCGTGTACATGGAGGCGGCGTGCTACCTGACGGCGGCCCTGATGTTCGCCGCCGGGACGGTCGTCCCCTTCTGGATGGAAGGCCCATCCGGGGTTCGGGACCACGAGCCAGTATCCGCTGACGGCGCCACGCCAGTGGACTGCGCCGGTCGCCGACGCGACCAGGCCGCTGGTGCCGAGCTGTGTCGGGAGGCTGGGAATCACTCCAGCCAGCACCGACCCGTTCAGTCCGACGGTGTCAGCATCGGCTGTTCGACGTGCCGGCGCCAGAACGCGTCCTCGAGGTACGAACGGTCGATGCCCGTGTATCCCAGCGCCCGCGCGACGCGGCCGGCGGTGGCCCAGAGCAGTCGCTGGAGGGCGACCGGCGCAGCCGTCATCGTGGTGTCGTCGTACACGTCCTCGCTGAGGACCAGCCCGTGCAGGGGCCCCGGCTCGCCGAACCCGCCGTCGGCGGCGAAGGCGCCCTCGTGGTCGAGTCCCCAGGTGGTGTACAGGGACAGGACGGTCCGCATCGACGGGAGTTCGGCCCGGAAGGCAACGACGCCGTCGGTGTCGTTGCGGAAGGCGTGTTCGACCCCGGGACGAACCGTGACGGCGTCGCCGGGGTCGAGCCGATGTTCCTCGCCGTCGCGGACGACCGTCAGCCGTCCACGCAGCACCGCGAACCGCTCCGGCGCCGGATGCCGGTGGACCGGCGGCTGCCCCGCGTCCGGCCCCAGCCACTGGAGCAGCTCCGGGGCGTCGGTGTGCCCCGCGTCGGGACGGGAGAGCAGCGTCCCCCACGTCCCAGCCCCGGGGTTCGACGCCAGCGGTCGTGGGGCGTCCCGGAGGAGCGCAGCGGCCTCGCTCTCCGGGTCGAGTTCGAGCACCGGCCCTTCGCGGGGGGCGCCGTGCTCGTCCAGCGGGCGCCCGGTCCGTCGGACGGCGTCCAGTCCGGTCGTCGTGGTCATAGCCGGACGGTTCGCCCGCCAGCCGCGAGGGATTGCTGCGATAGATAGGAGGGTAGTTTAACCCGGGACTCCGCCGAACGGGCAGCCATGAAGCACCTCCGGGTCACGGCCGCGGTCGACCAGGAGCGGGCGCCGCCGTTCTACACGATGCTGGCGGACTCGCCGGCCATCGAGGAGACACGGATTCTCGAGTGGAACCTGACCGGCGGCGGGGTCGAGACGGTGTTGTTCGCCGTCGACGGCGATACGGAGCCGTTCGCCGCCGAGACGGCCCCCAGCGTCGAGTCGGTCGAGCGCACCGAGACGGACGGGCGGTGGACACACGTGCTGGTCGAACTGCGCCCCCTGGAGACGCCGCTGTTCGACGCCATCCGCGCGGCCCGGGGCCGCCCGGGTATCGTCGTCCGCAAACCCATCGTCTACCGCGACGGCGACATGCGCTTCCGGGTCGTGGGCAACGCCGCGGCGCTCCAGGCGGCTCTCGACGATGCCCCCGACGCGATGGACGTGAGGGTGACCGAAATCGGGACGTTCCACGGCGAGAGCGAGCATCCCGCCGCTGCACTGAGCGACCGGCAGCGCGAGGCGCTGGCCGTCGCGCTCGATCTGGGCTACTACGACCAGCCGCGGAACGCGACCCACGACGACATCGCCGCCGAACTGGGCTGTGCCCCACCGACCGCGTCCGAACACCTCCAGAAGGCCGAGGCCGAACTCGCCAGGGCCGCGATGGACGACCTGCGGAGCGACCGTCACCGATGACTGCCCGACGATTCCGCCGACACCGCCCCCCCCCCCGATACCGCTTCCGGCGGAGCAGCCACAAGATTACCACTAATATTCCGTAGATTTAAGTCCGGAAACACATCCACAACGACCCATGGCCGACGAGCCACCGACCGTCCCGGCGCCCGAACCACCCGACGCCCCGGACGCGTGGTACGCTCCGGGGGTCCGGGCCCAGTACGAGGTCCGCCCCGGCGTGGTCGTGACCATCCGGGAGCGCGAACAGCCCGGGACGGAGTTCGAGTACGCCGTCAGGGAGCCGTCGCTGTCGGCCACGGGAGCGGCGGGGCTGGACCGACTCCGGGACTACTTCGCCGACGCACCGCTGGACCGGCCGCTCACGCGGGAAGATGTCGATCCAACGGCCTCGACACAGTGAACGTCGAACACGACCGAGGTCTAACGTTATATCGATTCTGTTGAAATTCTCAGTGGGTGGATAGGACTTGCCTGCTGACTATAGAGGGTGGATTCAGCAGGGTCTCGTCCTCCACTCCGCATCTACATCTCGGCTCACAGCACAGGCTCACGTGACGGTCAGGAGCCCTTCGAGCGTAAATATAACCCACCAGTGAGGCAGCCTGCTGCCAGGAGCAAGAGTCCACCACTCAGGATAGCTCTGGGTGTTCCCGATACTCCAGAGCCTACCCCGATCCCGAGCGTATCTTGGAACACAATCAGCTGGAATACCAGGGCAAGGCTCCCGATTGTCATCAGTAGCTGTCCCGTGCGAACGTCCCGAGTTCCGCTCACACACGGGCATTTCTGCGGGGCTGGAAAAGCCGGTTGATTGTGACTGACTCGCGCTCTGTATTCAGCAGGGCCGCACTAAACCATCAGTTTCGGAGAATTTCAGCAGAGCCCTTCGATTCCGCCGATCAGTCGTGAATCAACTGATAGATGTTCTCCCGGTAGACGGACGCGATATCCTCGTAGTATGCATGGATGTACTCGTCTATCCCGGCCTTCTCTCGAATCGACTCTGTTCCCGGACTATCCCCACGCATATACTTCACTAGTGGCCGAGGGAGATCCTGCTCAACTCGCCAGAACGTGGTGAATCGATGGCGGCCGTAGTGACTTGATACGCCGCGCCGACGCTGATTCTCCTCGTACAGTGGCTGGAACGCATCGTTCCAGACATCGGTCACGTCCTGATGAGCGATATTCGAGTTCGTCTGTTTGGCGAGGAACAGATAGGGGCAGTCAGTAGTCGGCCGACGACGGAGGTACTGGCGAAGCAGTCTCTGGGCCTCGGCATCAAGCGGAAGCACCCGTGGATTGCCCGACTTGTTCCGATCTCGGTCGTGAGGGATGTAGAGTGCATTTGGCCGTCCAGAGAGTGCCCAATGCGAGCCCAGCGAATCGTGGTACTCGGATACTGCGGGAGCATTGAGCGACAGGTCCGAAAGCTGGATATTACAGAGTTCACTCGCGCGGAGCCCCAACTTCAGTTGCAGCAGGATGATGAGGCGGTCACGCAGATGGGTAACCGATCGGAGTACTGCCCGGAGTTCCCCTAAGGTGAGGTCAGGCGCTGACTTTTCCTCTTCATTCGGCTCGAAATCGTTCCGGGAAAGGACGATCTGAATCGGGTTGAAGTCGTTCGAGTGGGGGAAGACAGGATGGTCCTGCCAGAACTCGTAGACCGCGTTGAGGTTGCCCAGCTTCTGCCGAACAGTCGTGAGATGGTTGCCTCGTTCGTCCTGTAGGTACTCGGTGAATGCCTCGACGTGATGCGGAGCGGGGCATGCCGGATGGCGCTCCGCCGTGGTCCACATGAACTCTTGCCACCGCTCAAGCACGCCGCGGTAGATACTGCATGTCGATTCTGCGAGGTCCTGCTCGGCGAGGTGCTCCTCGAAGAAGATTTCGAACGGATCGGCGGCGAGTTCCTCGAAGGTCTGCTCGTGCTCTGCCAGCGGATCTCGGGAACGATCGAACGCCTCCGCAACAGCATCGGTCGGACTCGCATTCTCGTCACTCATCGTTCTCGGAACTCCATCTTCGTCTCCCAGACGGTGCCGGCCGCCTCCTTGTTGGCTGCCGCCATCAGGACGGGATTGTACGCGTGTGGGTGGTCAGTGTGCCACCGGAGCCACTCGTAGAACCGCTCGATTTTCGTCCAGTAGGACTTGTAGACGGTCTGAGGTTCGACCTCCACAAGGAGTTCAGTACACCACGTCTCGACATCAGTCGGCGTCGCGAGTGCGTGATGTCGCCCTCGGTCCTGCACGTGGGCCTTCCAGCGTCGGGCGGCCAACCGCGCAGTCTGCTTGAACTGGTAGGAATTGTGTGTCGGAAGCAGTTCGGTAACGAGGAACTCGCTCCATGGGTCGGAATCCGCGTAGCGCTCTGCATAATTCGAGAGTCGGTCCGCCTCGGGAACGTCCTCCAGTCGTTTGAATACGCCCATTCGGTCGGTCGGAGCTGTCGATTTCGAGTCCTTCATCGTTGACTGCCGCCGCATCTTGCGGCTGGTACCCGTCACGGCAGCCAACAAACCCCACGAGGTACGAGTGGGCTGTCGAGTGGAGCTACCCGGAGCAGTCCTCAGAGAGATGCGTCTCGAGATCAGAAATCCGCGTACCACACCGCCAACACTTCACATCTCGTGGCTCACCACTGGACATCGAAGTAGCCGGCTCAGCCAGCAGGTCGTATTCCTCGCTCAGTACCGTCCGGGCTGCGTCACGCCACTCTGATCCGTGTCCTCCGAACCGTCGGACTAGCCCCTTCACGGTTGCCTTATCGACGAGTCCCAGATTCGTCTCGAGAAACGTCGAGATGACTGTTTCCGGCGAATGATCGTCGAGATAGTACACGGTCTGGAGCTGTCCCTGGAGCGAGAGACCGTCCGATCCGGAGCCCCCCTGAATCGTGAACGAGTATACGCCGACTGCCCGCTGCCGGGCTCGGACCTCGGTGGGCAGCGCCTCGGCGGGAGCAGGCCCGTGCTCCAGAAGATACTCGACGTTCTGGTAGGGGGCATCGTCTCCGGAATCCGGCGTCATCGATGTTCGAATTCCGGCTGTGGGAGTGAATAAATCCCGGTTACTCGCCGCTGCCGTCGGGTAACGGCAGACCCTCGGCAGTCCCCTCGGTCGTCTCGGATTCCGTCCCTGCCCCAATCAACGCTGACACCTCGGAGGCGTCTTCAGTCGGGTCGAAGTCGATGACCTGTTTCTCCTTCGGGAGTGCCTGGATCTCCATCCCGCGCCACTCGCCGTCGACGCCGAGGAGTGCCTGTGAGTAGCCTTCCTGCTCGTTCCCCGGAATCGCATCCTGTACGTAGCGCATCTGTGCGTAGTTCAGGCCGAACTCGTTAGCCCACTCCTCGTCCATCCCGTCGAGCTTGTGGAACTGCTTGATCGCACACTGGTCGAGGATCATCTCTGCTTCGGGCCACTGGAAGAACTCGTCGACGGTCTGGGTTATCAGCCGGATAGAGAGGTCGTGGTGCCGGTGGTGGCGGAAGATCGTCTCGAGATAGGACAGCGTCGCCGCGTCGGACATCAGGTAGCGCGCTTCGTCAACGACCAGAACGACGCGCTTGTCGGTCTCCTTCGCCCGCTCGTACACCAGCGAGATGAGCAGCTCCATCAGCAGACTCGTGTGGCCGCCGAGGTTGCCGCCCTGCTGCACCAGGTCGAGGTAGATGAGCTTCTCGTCGCGTATATCGAACTCGCTCTTCCGCCCGAGGTTCTCGAACTGGCCGCCTTCGGTGAACGGCCGGAGCTGGTCCAGCAGCCAGACCGCGTCGTCCGCGAGTTTCTCCCCCTCGGCGTCCGCCCGGACGACGAATGGCTCGGGGGCGTCGCTCATTTCCTCCAGAATATCGAGCATATCTCGGACTGTTGGGCTCTCGCGGTCGTGGGTGCTCACATCCTCCGTGATGCCCTTGCGCTCGTACGCCTCGTCGAGTGCGAGTTCCAGCGTCGTCCGCCGGTCGCCGAGCGTCACGTCGCGTAACGCGAAGAAGTTCGTGAAGAAGCTGATCGCCCGCTCACGACGCTCCTTCAGCGGGCTTGCGTCCTCACCACGACTCCGGAGGACCCGCTCGGGCGCCGGTTTGATCTCCAGTGGATTCAGGCCCATCGTCCCGCCGACGGTGACGCGTTGGCCACCGAGCGCCTCGATGACACCGTTCCAGTTGTTGAGCGGTTCGAGGACGACGCCGATGCAGTCCGGGTCCTGCTCGATCGTCCGGATGAAGTTCTGCTTCGCGCCGAACGACTTCCCGCTTCCAGGGTCACCGACAGTGAACATCGCGTAGCCGTCCTCACGGGCGAACGGGTCCAGTACGAGGGGGCTTCGGGTATCCTTGTGGATGCCGAACTCCACGCCCCCTTCCTCGAGAACCGTCGCATTGTGTGGGGATGCCAGTAGCGCACCGACCGCACCACCGAGGGCGATCGCGTCGCGGTCGAATACGTTCGGTCCAACCGGCGCCGCCGACTGGAGTGCGAGGTCCTGCGTACAGATAGCGGTCTTCGGATTGAGTCCAGCCGGCTGCTTGCGTAATGCCGCCCGAACCTGCTGGACGGACTCGCGGAGTCCGTCTTTCGTCTCCGCTCGGACCGTGACGAACATCCCCTGGTCGAACACACGCTGCCCGTTCTCCACGGCCTTGTACGTCGCCATTGCCTCGTTTGCCCGTTCTTGGAGGTATGCGCTCCGGACGCTTCGTTCGAGGTCCGCGTCAGCTTGAATGTCGTCAGCCGTCCGCTGGAGTGCATCCCGGGCTCGCGACTGGTTCTTCGGGGTAACGTGTGCCGTCAAGTCGAACCGGACATCCGTCAACTCGAACAGGCCACTCAGGTAGCCATCCGACGGGTAGTCCGGATACCCAGCGACGTACAGGGTCGTCGTCCAGTTCTCGCCGACGCGAGCGGCACGGGTTTCCCATTCAATCGCCGCCGGAGCCATTTCCGATTGCTGGCGCTCCGCGATATCGTCGAATAACGCCTCTTCTTGGGCACCGGCACCCAGTGTCTCCTCGTCGAGTAACTCTGCTAGCACCACGTCCTCGGCCTGCCGTTCACGATACCAGGTTACGATGTTCGCGACCACGATGAGCGCGAGAATACTCCCGACGCCGTAGACAAGCAGGCCGGCCGGTGAGATGAGGGGTGGGAGCGATTCAAGTGTGTGCTGTACGCTCCGTGGGAGGGCTGCTTGGAGCCAGCCGTGGTTATGCATCCGGCTCACCTCGAGAGGCACGCGGTTCACGCTGAACAGCCGGCTCAGTTCTGATTGTACTGGCGGCTACCTCGGAATCGTACTCCTCCCCGTTCCAGAATTCCATATTGAGCAGGAACAACTCAAGCGTGCTGAGACGGGTCGCCGACCAGCCGGAGACGTTCTCGACGAACTCGGACCGGACGGTGCGAACGCGTTCGTCGAGTTTCTCGAACATCGCCGCCTGCACCTCCGCATCATCGAGGTCGTGCTGCCGGGCGACGAACGGCTGGGCCAGGAGGCCGAAGAGCGGGATTTCTGCGAGTTTCTCTCCCGGTGTCTGTTCCTGCTCGTAGCGGTTGTACACCTCAAGCCGGTCGACCTCAACCCCGATGTAGTAGTGGAGGCGCTGCGTGTCAGCCAGGTCCGCCGGCCGTCGGTCACGGTACTCGGTCAGTAGCTCCTGAAACGCGGGGTTGTTCTGGACATCAGCATCGCTCAGACGGTCGTCAAGCTGTTCGATGAGTTGCCCAACCGGGAACGAGCGGGTCGTTGCATGGAACGTGAGGGGGAATTCGAGTTCCGAGTTGGCGAACTCGGCACCGGCCTCTTGGACAGCTTGCCAGTCCCCGGACATCGCGAAATCCATGTTGGCTGGATCGATCTCGACGAACGCCTCCATCCGGCCATCGGTGCGTTGAACCGCTCCCGCACCAGGCCATGCCCGCTGCACGTTAGTGAGGTCCTGTGTCCGCTCAGCCGGTGTAAATGGCGTGTACTGAACGAGGCCGCCCTCAGTGAGAGCGTGGTCGCTATCCCGCTCGTGGCTGTGAGTGATTCGCGGGCGCTTGAGATAGAATCGAGACACGTCGCGAAGCCACTGCCAGGCCGTCAGCTGCGCCGGTGCTGCATAGACCACAGCAGTGCCGAGCGTCACCCCCAGCAGAACGAGGGGGAGTAACAACACGTCGGCCCCGAGGAGACTGGCGATGAACAGGCCAGTAATCGGAAATCCGAACAGCACCCCGATATCTCCCTCCGCCACGTTGAGAATGGGAACGCGATTCTCCTCGCCGAACTGGTTCATGATGCGACGCTTCGCTGCTGAATGCGTGGAGTCAGAGCTCATACTCAGTACTACGGATTATTCCCGGTCCGCCGGTAGTTGGGCACGCCACCGCCACCGCCACCGCCGCCGCTATTCCCGCCGTTGTTGTTCGTGCCACCCGAGCCGGACTGTTGCTGGCTTCCCTGTTCTGTGGCGACCTGCACGGCGCCGGCCATCGTACCGTACCGGGCTGTCGTGAGCGCTGCTCGCTGACCACCGACATACCCGACACCGGCGACGGCCCCAGCCGTTGCCGCAGCCTGTGTTCCACGGCGAAGTGCCGTCGCAGTCAGCGGACTGGCGTACTGGAACGTTTTCCAGGTGACAAGCAGGGCGATGATGGGGAGTGAGATAACGACGAAATACCGGAGGAACTCGCTTTTCGGCGCTACGACACTGTTATCGACGAAGATGAGTTCGTAACCGCGGAAGAGGAGCGTCGCTGGCAACGGCAGTACAGCCAGCGGGATGAACTGTCGACAGAGTCGGCGAGCGATATCGGACACGACCGGTACGTTCCCGAAGGCGACTGCGATGCCGAGCGGCATCGCGTAGAGGTACACGTAGAGCAGTACCTCCCGGATGAAGTAGAGTGCCTTCAGCGCAAGCATCGATAGCGCCCCGAGGAAGGCCATAATCGCAGTGAGCCCCGGATTACTCACAGCCGAGGGCATGAGATCGACCATCGCCGCTCCGAGTTCACCGAGACTCGGGACCAGCGCGATCGTGAATGCATCAACGAAGTAGAGCAGCAACACGGCGACCCAGTACCAAGCGACAATCAGTACAGCCCCGGTCCAGGCTGTCCGCCTGGTTCTCCGGGCCTCATACGGACTACTGAAATCGAAAATCCGTACGAAGTGACGGCCCTGTACGGCGAGGAAGAGAATAACCAGGGCTAGAATCATGATATCGCCGGCGACGACAGATTCGTAGATATCGTACCAGGGTTTGTCGTCCGGTGCCGGGGCGCTGAAAATCAGGTCTGTTCCAGAACCGTTCGGGAGTGGAGTGCCGAAGAAATCATTGGCGAGGTTTCGATAACTCTGTGATATTTCAGTTCCGAACCATTCGGAGATCTTCTCAATGATGTCGGTAAACCACTTCAGCCCAAAATCAGCAAATGGAATCCCAGGCATTGTTGAGTTCAATTAATTCGGATGTTACACTCACCAGATTCACTGGACCGAGTATAGCTAATAGAGTACTCACCGGTAGCAGAAGCACCCTCAATCCTCGTAGACAGTACTACTCGGAACTTTCCAGTTTGTTCGTCACTGCTACAGCTCACTCCATCTTCGTGGAAGCTGAACGGGAGTCTGCTAGTATAGAGGGTGTCTTTTTGATTTCCAAGAATTACGAGCTGAGTAACCTCGCTGGCGCCCTCAGCTTTATTGAATATACCACTAGCCTCCTCTTCATCTGCATCTTGAAGGTCAGTAGTTGGATTTGGTACCCCACCAAGGAACAGTATTTTTTCGAGGATAGCTGGACCGTTTCCGCGATTAATGACGGTAACCAGTGCCTCCGCAGATTTCGTATTACCGAGGCCAGTTGGCATCCGGTCAAGATGATTTGCACCGACGCCGACCTCCAGGATCTCGAGGTCCGGTGCAATCGTGAGAGTGGTTTCCGCTATCGTCGACTCTCCGGTACTCGCAACGACCCGATACTCGCCCGGGGCGTATGAGAGTCCGATATCGAACGTGACCGTCGTCGCCCCCTGTGGGACCGACTGCGACGCAAACGCAGTGCCATCGGGAGCGATAACGTTCACTGTATCCGCCGAGAGTTCCCCGAGCCCAACCACGAGCGTCTGCCCGTCCACCTGTACCTGTTCGAATTCACCACCGCTGCCACTGTCGGTCGGGTCGTCGGATGGCGAATCGAGCGAACAGCCAGCCAGCGGTACGGTTACGGATGCGATACCTCCAACCAGAGTTCGTCGAGTCCAGTCCATCAGAGGTCACCTCGATACCGAAACATCCCACCCAGCCGTCGCCCCGCATACAGCGCAAGAACGAACGGCAGAAACCACTGTGCTACCCGGATTGCGAGGGCAAGCCAGCCCATTATCGTCGCGAGGGGGTGCCATCGAACGGATGTCGCCGTCCCGGTGTAGGCCGGATCGTGGGTAAGCCACGATTCCGGGTGGTAGCGGACCGTGTACACACCGCTCTCATCGAGCCGGACAGTCGCCATCCCGGAGAGGTTCGTCTGGACGCGCCGGTCTCCAATCGAGATATACGCCTCGTCTCGAGTGACCAGCAACGGTTCGTACCGGGGACGATTCGGCGCCGAGAGCGAAATCGGCTCCCCAGTCTCGGCATCGCGGAGGGTAATCCGTACCGTGAGCTGTGACTCCGACTCGGAGATGCGCTCGACGGTGAGATTGCTCTGCCGGAGGACCCGCTTCGTGCCGTCGGCGTCGGGGCGGAGTGTCCGGTTCTCGCCGCGAACGATACCACGAACCGTAATCCGGGTGCTAGCGTTGGCACGGTACCGAACAGCGAGGCCATGCGTGGCCTCGTACGACCCATCGACCACCTCGACGTGGACGTTCCGACCGAGTGTTCCGTCGGGCGAATCCCGCCGTGCGCCCCACCGATTTAGCAACTCCGGGCCGCGGCCCTCCGGCTCGATCCGTGGGCCGATGCGAGACGGGTATGCGTGGACCAACACTGGAACTGCATCCGATTCGATGCGTTGTGCGTCGGTCGCCCGGCTCAGGACAAGCGTGTCCCAGCCAGTATCACGAGCGGTGTAGAATCGCCAAACACCACGGACCCGTGCTCCGCCGTTCGCACGCAGCCGATATCCCTGCCAGGGAAGCTCCTGGAAGACCGCAAGACCGAGGTCGCCGTCGGGATACGTCACGTACTCGAGCGACGGTTCTAGGCCGTACACGCGCCCATGAATCTCGTCGGTTACCGTCACCGAATCCGTCACGACACTCGTCGTTGTCCGCTCGCGGACGATGTTCTCCGTCCCGTTCGGGGTGGTTCTGTTCGTCGTGCGAGTGACGGTGACGCGACGTGTGAGGCTGACCTCGATATCGGCTTCCAGCCTGAGCGTTCCGTCTCGTCCTGTGAGCGCGTACTCGATTCGAGGCCGGTGAGAGCCGTTCGTCCGCGCGATAACCTCGCCACCCTGAATCAGCCGGACAGCGCTAATCTCGTGGCTCGTAAGCGACCACGATACGCGGCGGGTGCGACGGCCGGCGGTCGTGTTCGATCCGTTCGTAGCAGTGGAGCGGCGTGTGGTTACGTTGCCATCTGGAACAGCGACTCGGTAGTCGACAGCGCCACGCAGCTCTCCGTCCGGTGCCAGATATCGTGTCGTCTCTCCTGGCCCCGTGTGTGCCACCGTCGACGGCGTTGCGGCAAACACAGTCGCATGCGCATCCCGAATCAGCGTCGAATTCGTTCGGTTCGCCGATGTTGGGTACACCGAGACACTCGCGTTTCCGGGCGTATAATCCGAAAAGTCGTGACGCGTCCAGATTCCAGCGGTCGACGGGGGTCGCCGGAACGTCAGGTCCGTCCCGTTGGCCACGCTCTGGATTGCCGTCCGCCGCTCACCGTAGGCCCGCCGGTACTCGGCGTTCGTGATACGCTGACTGTCGTTGTCACGAGACCAGAGTGTCGCTGACTCGTTCTCGTCAAGTCCGTTCCCTTCGGTCCCGGGACGTGGGGGCGTCGCAGACACGACACTTGTCAGACCGCTTGCAAGGAGGCCGATGATGAGTAGCAGGGTGAATCCGCGTTCCGACATCTGTGAGGAGTCAGAACGGAATCAGGTCCACACACTGGGCGATAGGTAGCCCCATCGTCGGCCCGGCGACAGTGAACAGCGGCCCGAGCACGACCAGCACAGCAGCAGACCGCATAGCACCGCGTTTGTGCTGCTTGATCTTGGCTTTCTGCTCACGGCTGAGTGTGACCATCTCCATCAGTGAATCCGCCTGCCAGACGACGAGTAGCCCCATCAACCCGAAACCGGTTGTAATCTGAACAAACCCTTCTATCATGTCGGACAACGTATTGGAGCTATCCTGGCAAATCGGGTTCGTCGCCGAACTCCCAGAACCGTCCTGGGCTGCAACCGGAGCCGCAGCCGATGCCATCAATCCGAGGAGTAGGAGAGTCAACACACCAGTGCGAGCAGTGTGGTGGAAACAGTTCCGTTCCGGAGTGGAGGGCATCAGCGAATGGAGTTGATGTATCATGTTGGGGGCTCGATATTTGCTATGACACTGACCGAAGACGGCATTCGGTCGGTCGACACCTTTGTACATAAATTCCACTATCGGAATTAACGGCAGTATTTTCCGGGCCTTTTCGGACAATACCAAAATTGCGAATAGTACTAGGATAGACGCATCTCACTCCGTCACTCAGAACACCGCTCCTTTCCGTCCGATATAGGCGTCAAATAGGACGATACAGCGCTCAGATTCAGCGCCCCAAGATATCGGAAGTATCGGAAGCACCCCGCGTCCATTTATGTAATCGCGAGGAATACGCCATACTCGAATGATTCGAGATGCGCGTGTCCTCGATCCCGAGTTCGTCCCACGGGATATCGTCCACCGGGACGCTGAGGTCAACGCGCTCTCCAACGCACTCGATCCGATCACCGAGGGCGAGCATGGGGAGACAATGTTCCTGTTCGGCCCCTCTGGGACAGGGAAGACATGCATCGCCCGATATACGGTCGAGCAGCTCCGCGAAGCGGTCATCGACATCACAACCCAGTACGTCAACTGCTGGCAGAACTACTCGCGCTTCCAGGTGCTCTACGAGATTCTCTCTGCCATCGGCCGGACGGTCGATATCCATCGCCAGTCCACACCAGCCGATCTACTCCTACAGCGAATCCAGAACTACGACGGCTCGCCGTACGTGATCGTACTCGATGAGGTCGACCAACTCGAGGACAAGGACGTCCTCTACGACCTCTACATGACGCGCGGTATCTCCATCGTGATGATCGCCAATCGTGAGGAGGATCTGTTCGCACAGCTCGACGAACGGCTGGTGAGCCGGCTCCACGCGAGTCGCCGTATCCGGTTCGAGCGCTACGGGATGGATGATCTGGTCGCGATTCTGCAGGCCCGTGTGGACCGCGGGCTGACGCCGGACGCAATCGATGACGAGGACCTCCGATTCATCGCCGATGCTGCAGCGGGGGATGCCCGCATCGCGATTGCCACGCTTCGAGAGGCCGCCCGGACGGCTGACCGGGATGGACTGGCGCACATCCCGAGCGAGACGGTTCGTGAGGCGCTCCCGAACGCTCGGGAGACGCTCCAGCAGAAGAGCCTCGACCGACTCAAGCCACACCAGCGGACGCTCTACGATATCATCGAAGAGTGCGGGGAAGTCGACCCAGGAGAGCTGTATGGCCAGTATCAGGAGCGAACCTCGACCCCCAAGAGCAAGCGAACGATCCGGAAATACCTGCAGAAACTGGCCGCCTACGATCTAATCATCGCAGAGGGGGAGAAGCGCGGCCGGACGTATCGGTTAGCGGAGTAGGAGCTATCGGAAGCTGCCAACACACCGCTCAACGGGCCGGAGAAATCGCTTTTCACCAGTCGCACACGGCTATCGGCCGTTTCGGAACGACCGCACTTGCGTATATCACTCGGACAGCGGCTTCGTATCCCCATGGACACGACACCCACCACAGATGTCTCGACACCGGCGCCCTCACTCCCGCGACTGAACCCGGGGGTGACGCTTCTCGAAACGGAAACGCACGCGGTCGGCCCCATCGACTCGCTCGTGCTCGATCATCTGCTCGGGCAGGACGGCACAGCCGTCTGGGTCGACAGTCACGGCCACGCGACGACCCAGCAACTCGCCCGACTCGCACCGAGTCGCCGCCTCCTCGAACGCGTTCGTGTCGCTCGTGGCTTCACACCGTTCCAGCATTACGAGCTCCTCGACAGGCTTGACGAAGAGGTGGATTCTGAAACAGCGCTCGTCGTCGTTCCCTGGGTCGATGCACCCTATCGTGACGACACGCTCGGGCGGGGGGATGCCGCGTCGATGGTACGTGGGGTCGCCGACCGGCTTGCGATGATTGCCGAGCGAGCATCGGTGCCGGTGCTGGTGACGCTGAAGGAAACAGATGGCCTGACCGACCCGTTCGACGCACTGCCGACACGCGACCTCGTCTACGAGGCGACGGACATGGGGCCCCGGTTCGTCGGCGACTCGTTCGAAACGCTCGTCTACCCGGTCGATAACGGAGCCGTCCAGACGACGCTCGCGTTCTGGGAGCGGGTCCTCCAGCGCCGCCAAGCGCTCGTGGAGGGTGAGACGCCGCGGCCGGGGGTGGCGTAGATGGGACGCACGAATGCCACCTACCGCGATTTGCTCACGGGTATTGAGGAGCGCTGGCAGCCGTATCGGCGGGCACTCCGGCACCGGAACCAGCCCCATTTCGATCGGCTCTTCGAGCACGCACGGGCGCACGCCGATGCCGGCGGGTATCTGAACCACGACGAGCCGCTGTTCCCGGTACTTGTTTCGATACTCCTGGAACAGGAGCGGCGGATTCGGCAACTCGAGGCCCAGCTGGACGACAGCGAGTAACCTGATGCCGTTCACCTTCGACTTCCTTGATGGCGACGTGCTCCGGTGGACTGCAACCGAAGACGGCGCCGAGTGCGAACGCGATACCGACTACACGCCAACGCTCTACGTTACCGCGGACACCCGGGAACAGTTGACCGCCATCCAGCCACACGTCGAGCGGTTCACCGGAGTGGCGGCCACAGCGTTCGAGCCCTGGCGGCGGGGGTTCCGACACGAAGCGGAATCCGTTCTTCGTGTCGATGTCGAGTCGGTCGACGCGGTAACCAGCGTTGGGAGCGACATCCGGGGCTGGGGGCCCCCCGGCGAATACCGGCTCTACAACGTGGACTTCTCGCGGGAGTTCCGCTACTGTCTGGAACGGGAGCTCGACCCCACGCCGGACCGGTCGCTACGCATGCTTTCGCTCGAAGCGACGGTCCCGGAACTCGCCGGTGACCCCGGGCTATCAGCAATCACAGTCGACGGAGCGGTAATCGAAGGAGATCCACCGAACGTGGCCGCAACCGTCGCGGAGCGAGTCCAGGCCGCCGACCCGGACGTACTCCGTGTCTCGGAAAGTGACCTCCTCGCGCAACTCCACGCGGTCGCCAACGCGCAGGAGTGGGACTACCAGCTCGGCCGCATCCCGGGGTTCCAGCAACTCGCTGGGCAGTCCACCTTCGAGAGCTACGGGCGGGTCGGGCACTCGCCGGCCCGCTACAACGTGCCGGGGCGAGCTATCGTCGACGAGGCGAACACGTTCTTCCTCCGCGAGGCGAACCTCGACGGCTGTCTGGATCTGGTCGCCCGCTCTCGGAAGCCGCTTCAAGAGACTGCCTGGGCATCCATCGGGAACATTCTCACGGCAATCCAGATTCGGGAAGCCCGCCGACGGAATGTCCTCGTCCCATGGAAGGCATGGCGACCGGAGCGGTTCAAGACGATGCGGCAACTGGACGACGCCGACCGGGGCGGATTCACCTTCGCTCCAGATGTCGGGCTCCACGAGGACGTTCACGAACTCGATTTCTCGTCGCTCTACCCCTCGATTATGATCACGCGGAACATCAGTCCCGAGACGGTTCGCTGTGACTGTCACCAGGAACGAGAGGACGTTCCTGGGCTGGGCTACAGCATCTGTGACGAGCCGGGGTACCTGCCGGACGTTCTCGAACCGCTCGTCACGGATCGCCAGCGGATCAAGACAGAACTCGCGGACTGTGATGACCCAGAACGGCGAGCGGACCTCGAAGGTCGGTCGGACGCTATCAAGTGGATTCTCGTCTCCTGCTTCGGGTATCAGGGATTCAATAACGCGAAGTTCGGCCGCATCGCCTGTCACGAGGCAATCAACGCGTTCGCGCGGGAGATTCTGCTCGACGCGAAGGAGCGGCTCGAAGCGAGCGGCTGGCAGGTCGTCCACGGTATCGTCGACAGTATCTGGGTCACGCCAGCCACGGCTGAGCCGACTGCACTCGAAACGGTGGCCGGCGAGATCACCGACGCGGTCGGCATCGAGCTCGAGTACGAGGCCGCCTACGACTGGGCCGCGTTCGTGCCGCTCCGGAACAGCGACGCCGGGGCGCTGACGAAGTACTTCGGCCGGGTCGCGGATACGGACCGCTACAAGTATCGTGGCATCGAATGTCGCCAGCACAGCACGCCGCCGTTCATCGCCGAGGCCCAGCGGGAGCTCATCCGGACGCTCGACGCCACCCGTTCCCCGGAAGCCGTCTGTGACCGACTGGCCCGATTCCGGTCGTCGCTCAAGAGTGGCGAGATCGACTCGGACCGGCTGCTGATCGAGAAGCGCGTCTCGAAGGGGGCCGGTGACTACGAGCGGTTCACCCAGACTGCGGCGGCGCTCGACCGGGCCGCTAGTGAGGGAATCAACCGCCACCCAGGCCAGCGGACAGCCTACGTTGTCGTGGACGACGACGCGACGACGGCCGACCGTGTTCGCCTCGCGCACGAAGAGGGCGACCGATACGATGCCGATTATTACGACGACCTGCTGTGCCGGGCAGCCGAGAGTGTCCTTTCACCACTCGGGTGGCGTGAGGCAGGAATCAGGCAGTACTGCAGCGATATGCGGGAACCGACGCTCGCGGCCTTCGGAAATTGATGAGCCGTGAATCACGCTGGAACAGGAATTCGGAATTATCGGAAGAGCCCCTCCTAGCCCCATATGCGACCTATGCGTTGTATCGGCCATGAGCGAGATACAACAGGCCGTCGGGCGTATCGCCCGGAACCGGGTCCGGAACGCCCTCCTCGAACTGACCCGCAACGGTCCCCGCGAGGTTCGACTGGAAACGGTCGCCGCCCAGGCCGGACTCGAGCCAGCGGTCGTCGCGCCGCTGCTCACCGAGTTGGAATCGTCGGGCCCGTTCGAGGTGGAAGCTGTCTCGGGCGAACACGATGACCTGTGCTGGAGGGTCGCGTAGAATGGTCCAGAAGCAGTGTCCGGACTGCGGGAACGCCGACCTCGCCCCACGAGCTCGGTGCCATGTCTGTCCAGCCTGTGGATGGAGTGCCTGCGCCTACACTCGACGGAGTGCTTGAGTGATGCGGATTACCGAGTGGACCTCCTGTCCAGAGTGCGACTATCGATACGTCCGAGTCGTGCTGTTATCCGACGGATGCATCGGTTTCGCCTGTGAACGCTGCGAGGTTCGCGAAGCGTACGCCGTCGTGGAACTGACACCACGACCAGCGTGATACACCGTTACGACGTTTCGTCGTCCGGTGGCCGGTTCGACAACCGGTCGAACCGGTTCTGTGCGTCGTCGACCCGACGCGTTGACTCTGCGGGCCTGTAGTCCGCCGCCACGATCGCCTCATCGACGACCTCGACCTCGAGTACGGCGTCCGTGTGCCGGGCCGGCTGCGGGAGGTCATGCTGGTCGATGACTAGCTCGTACCGGCCGTCGTCACCGGATAGCTCCAGCGCCGCCTTGCTGTCCTCGAATCTGTCCAGCACCGCCGTGTAGGTGCCATCTGGAATCATGAATACGACTCCCTGAGCACTTCGTCGCCATCCGCGTTCGTTATGATGACCGTATCACCGCCGTTGTTCCAGATGGGACTGCCAGAGCCCCAGTAGAGGTCCGTCTCGGTGTCGGTGCCGCTCCCGGTATGGAGTGTGATTGTCGCCCCAGCATCAAGCGTCGTCCCGTCCGGAACAGTGTAGGTGGCGCCAGCCTCGTCCTGCACGGTCCACCCGGACAGATCGAACGGCTCACCACCGGTGTTCTCGAGGACGATGTACTCGTCATTGAGGTTCTCGCGGTCGTCGCCCTCGGCGTCAGCGTGGACCGACGCGAGCGCAATCTCGCCCTGCTCGGCCGATGTGTCGGTGCCCCCGTCCGTCGCGATGGTCGTCGGAGTCCCGGCCGCATCCGTCACGCCGGAGCCGGTGATGGTCGCCCGGCGCTCGACCGTCCCCGTGGTCCCAGGGTCGATCGGAGAGCCATCGCGGATGGACATCGGGTCCGTGGGTGCCGCCCGCTGCGTGGCGATCGTCACCTGCTTGCCGTCGCTCCGCAGGACGGCGTGTCCGTGTGTTGCCGTCCAGTAGGTCGAGATGTCACGCTCGGCCAGACGCTGGAGCGTCTCCTCGTTAGGGTGGCCGTACTGGGACTCGTACTCGCTAGAGATGATGACGGCTTGGGGCTGTGCAGCGTCCAGCAGCGCTCCGCTCGTCGAGGTCTTGCTCCCGTGGTGCCCAGCCTTCATCACGGTCGCTCGGAGCTGTGAGCCGTACTCCTCGACGAGATACGCCTCCTGGTCGTCCTCGGCGTCACCGGTGAACAGGAAGCTCGTCTGCCCGTACGTGAGTTTGAGGACGATGCTGTTCTCGTTGCGGGCCTCGCTCTCGAGGTACGGCTCCGGCGGCCCCATGACCTGCACGCTGACGTTCTCGAACGGGATGCTGTCGCCCTCGCGCGTCTCATAGAGAGTGACCTCGTGTTGTTCGATCGCATCGAGGTATTCGCTGTAGGTCTCGGTACCGGCGGCGATACCGGGGTCGTAGACGGCGCCGATGCCGTCAGCTTCCGTCTCGAAGTAGTTGATGACGGCCGCGTTCCCGCCGATGTGGTCGGCATCGTTGTGGCTCGTGACGAAGTAATCGATCCGCTCGATGTTCTGCTGCTGGAGATACTGCAGCACGTACTCACCGTCGTCGTTGAAATGGCCGCTGTCGATGAGCATCGTCTCGCCCGTCGGCCCGATGATGAGCGTCGAGACGGACTGCCCAACATTGATGAAGTGGACCTCAGTCGTTCCCTCGACGGTCGCGTCACCACTCGCCGGCTGCGGACTCTCGCCCCCATCGCTGGCCGGGGCAGTGGGAGCGCTACAGCCAGCCAGGATGACAAGACCAGCACAGATGATGAGGAGTGTTCGGGAGGAGTTGGCCACGTGTTGCCCCGCGCTTGGTCGGAGTCTATCAAGAAGGTATCCACGGAGACCGGAGATGGACGAGGGGCCATGGCAGCCGTTCCGCCACATCGGGGAAACGAGTACCAGCGAACTGTGGAATAGTACTATACGGTGCAGTTCAAGCGCGTTCGGACTCCTCGCGCTCGAGGCCAGCCGTGCCCTCGGCCGCTTCGAGGTCGGCCAACTGGTCTACACGCACTGCATACAGATTGCCCGAGCCTCCGACGTAGACGGTCCCATCGGCGACTGCTGGCGTCGAATGGACTTCGGCCCCAGTGGCGAAACGCCATCGCTCGGTGCCGGTGGCCGCAGCGATTCCGTACAGGTGGCCGTCATCGCTGCCGATGTAGACGGTCCCATTGACGACCGGCGGCGGGGCGTTGCCTGGATACCCGGCCTCGAAGCGCCATCGTATGGTGCCACTGGTTGCATCCACGGCGATGAGGCCCTCGCCACTCCCGGCGTAGACGGTGTCA
Organism: Haloglomus halophilum; assembly: GCF_024298885.1. GTDB lineage: Archaea > Halobacteriota > Halobacteria > Halobacteriales > Haloarculaceae > Haloglomus > Haloglomus halophilum. Next base: position 2,147,391 of record NZ_CP101166.1, on the reverse strand, counting down.
TCGACGACCGCTGGTGACGTGACCGTGGTACCAGCGTCGAACGTCCACTCCAAGCGGCCACTCGTCGCGTCCACCGCGTACAGCTGTTGGTTGGCGTTCGCAACGTAGACGGTCCCGTCGGCGACTGTCGGCGCGGTATTGATCCAGTCGCCGAGTTCGACGGCCCACTGTTCGGTCCCGTCGGCGACATTCAGTGCGAACAACTGTCCGCTGTAGCTCCCAACGTAGACGGTCTCGGCCGTGACTGCCGGCGAGAAGTTGACTGGACCTCCGGTGTCGAAGGCCCACCTCTGGGCCCCGGTCGCCGTATCAACCGCGTACAGGTGGCCGGTGTTGCTTCCGATGTAGACCGCGCCGTCGCGGACCGTCGGCGAGCCGTTCGGCCAATCGCCGGTGTCGAACGCCCACTGCTCGGTGCCGCTGGTCGAATCTACCGCGTACAAGTGGCCACAGTCCAGCCCCTCCTGACTCCCGACGTAGACGGTGCCGTCGGCCACCGTCGGTGTGGATTTCACCGTGCCTCCAGTATCGAAGGCCCATTGTTGGGTCCCGCTGGCTGCGTCCACCGCGTACAGGTGCTCGTCCGTACTCCCGACATAGACAGTTCCCTCGACTACCGCTGGCGGGGCGTCGATCCGGTCCCAGGTTTCGAACGTCCAGCGGTGTATTCCACGACCGGCATCACCCCCCGAACTCCCACGACTCATTGGTGCCCGCAGTATTTCGACGCTCCTCGTATCAATCTACGCACAGTGGCGGTGCCAACTTGGAGAGTGAGTATTCGAGTCCGAAGTACTATCGACGAATTCGAACACTTCACTCTCTAAGCCAACGTGACCAATCCGGACACCACTCGATAATGTAGAGTCACGGCGACCAGCACTGCCGTGCTATCTCGGCTCACTGCTAGTATATCTCCTCATGCGGTGTCCTAACAGCTGTTACTCATGACCACTCACGGCACAGCAGCAGAGCGTCCCGTCGCCAACCGCCGGAGCGTCCTCAAGGGCATCGGAGCCGGGGTCGCTGCAACCACCCTCCTCGGGATTGCTGGGAGTGCCATTGCAGGCCGGACCAATCCCTTCGACACGCCGAACGCGAACTACGTCGAAGGCGAGTCGACATCCGTCGCTGGAACGGACCCGGATGTCTGGACGTTCGCGACCAGCAACCGCGCCGGCAAGCCCACCCACCTCGGAATCTGGCTGGAGCGCGACGCGTTCGAGACGCTGACCGCCGAGCCCGAGCACCGGGTGCTGTCGCTCGATTTCCCGGCTGTCGACGGTCTGACCTACACCTTCGCTGGGATCAACTGGAACCCGATGGGCCACCCGCCGGCCAGCGTGTGGACGACGCCCCACTTCGACTTCCACTACTACTTCGTCGACCAGAGCCTAATCGAGGGCATCGTCGGCCCCGCACCCGGTCCCGTGATGGGTATCGCAACGTACGACGTGCCCGACGAGTACTTCGCCGAGAACTACGTCTACGAATCCCCCCGGCTCATCGTCCCCGAGATGGGCGAGCACATCTACGACGAAACCTCGCCGGAGTGGAATCCGGAGGTCCCGTTCACGCACACGTATATCTACGGGCTCTACGACCCGAGCATCGACCCCACCTCGCCCAGCGGAACGGTGGACCTCCCGTTCGGGCCTGGCGGCAGCCTCGTTCCGGTCCCGACCTACGAGGGCGACGGCATGGGCGAACTCACGTTCACCGAGCCGATGATTACCGAGGCGTTCATGCGTGACGTGGAGGCGAGCGGTGTCGAGGTCACGACACCCGTCCCGCTCCCGGCCGCGTTCCCGGAAGCCGGCTACTACCCGACCAGCTACACCACCCGGTACGTTGGGAGCGCCGACGCGTACGCGATTACCCTCGAGAACTTCGAATGGGTCGATGCGTACAGCGACTGAGTGCCGTTCGGGTTCGCACTCGCTCCCCTCGAAGGCCGGAGACGAGAGTTCGTCGATACGGAACCCCAGTTAGCGTCTACAGGCAGAGTTTGGTGGGATGAAGTAGCAATCCACAGCAGGTAGAGATGTTACTCGGCGGCTCGGCGTGATATCTGAGTTCGTTGGCTCACCCTACCGCGGCGTGCGAACAGTATCAGCTTCTAAGCAGAGAGATACCAGTCGTTGCTGATACTACAACGACTCCCGATTCATTACCGATACTTGACGATTGCAACGTGACTAGCACGGCCGAATTGGAGACCTGTGCCCGACATGGCTCCGGCATCGAGCTGCAGATATCGTCGGACCAGACGTCCTCGGGAGGGAACGACGATGTCGATATCGGTGGCTCAGAAAGGGAGCTTGTCACGCGCTGATTGGAGAGCGAGCCGAGAGAGCAGGCGGACGGGGCCACGCTTGGGTAAGTCTCGAATCGTCTCGATGGAACCCGGTGGCTCACCCCCTCCAACGTGTAGCTCCCATCCCATCTCGTCGGCAAAGCGGTCGACCGCCGATTCTACCCGCTCCTGTACCGCTTTGGCATCTATCGTCATCGGCTGCCCCGCTCGCATCACGATCTCTCCGTCGACGATGGCCGTTTCCACATCGGCTGGCGTGGCGTTGTTCACGACGTGGGCCGGGATGTTCGTGAGCGGTGTGAACTTCGGCTTGTCCACATCGAGAAGGATGATGTCTGCCCGCTTTCCCGGCTCGATGCTTCCAATCTCGTCGCCGATGCCCAGCGCACGAGCCCCGTCGATGGTCAGCATCCGCACCAGTTCCATCGAGGAGTACTGTCCGGTCGTCCGCTTGACGTTGGCCGCGAGGCGGGCCTGTCGGGCCTCGCCGAACATGCTGTAGGAGTCGTGCCAGTAGTGGTCGTCGATACCCAACCCGACATCGACATCCGCCTCCCGCAGTTCGGGGACGGGCGTCCACTGCATCTCGGCGTCCGGGTTCCAGTAGCAGAACACCGAGGGGCAGTGGGCGACCGACGCATCTGCCTCGGCAGTTCGCTCGATATCTGCCTCGTCGGCGACGCGGAAGTGTGCCGCGACCAGTCGGTCGTCGAGAAGTCCAACCTCATCGAGCAGTCCGAGTGAATCCGTCCCTCCGTTTGCCCGTGCCATCGTGTTGCTCTCCTCGAGTTCGAGCAGATGGGTATGGACGAGCAGCTCTGGATATTCGTCGGTGAGAGCAGCGGTGCGCTCCCATAGGTCGCGTGTACATGACCAGTCATCATGCGGGCAGATCGTCGCCTGGATTCGTCCGTCGTAGGTGTCGTGGTGCTCGTCGATGAACGCACGAGCGCGGTCGAACTGCTCGTCGACGGGGACATCCCAGAACAAATCCGTGATCGTTGGGCCGAAGAAGCCCCGGAGGCCAGCCTCGCCAAAGGTCTCCGCCCCCGTACTCGGACGGACATCCATCGAGTTACTCGTCGTGACACCGCCGAGGAGGAAGTTCAGCGCGGCGAGCTCGTACCCAGCCTCGACCAGATAATCGAAGTCGCCCTCACCGAGGCGACCGTAGATGGCCGTCATACTGCCCATCATCTCCAGCAGATCCAGATCGCTGAACGCGCCGATCAACGGTGTCAGTTCGAGGTGGGTGTGGGCGTTGACCAGTCCCGGCATCGCCAGCATCCCGTCGCCGTCGATCGTGTGCGTGGCGTCGATTGCTCCATCGTCGTCTGCGGACTTCCGAACCTCGGTGATGTGACCGTCATCGACGAGTATCGTCCCGTGTTCGTACAGCCGGTTTCGCTCGTCGACCGTGAGAACAAGCGCATCCGAGATAGCGATGTCAACGGCCATATGTCATCCCGGAATCGGCAGTCGTGTCAAAGTTGTTGGGACGATCTGTCGAAGACTATCCTCAATCGACGGGGCGAAGCGAAGAACGAACCGCTTCGGCGGCGGATTCGGTGTTAGAACCCCCACCGGAGGCCAGACATCGTTGCAACGATGGCGATCATCAGGACGAGTTCGACCAGACTCAGCATGCCGTACTTCTTGTTCAGCGAGGCGAGACGCTCGTGGTCGGTCTCGTCGGCGGCAATCTCATCGAACATCCCTGCCGTGAACTTGTGGAGTGGCCCGAACCCGAGAACGAGCAGCGCAATCGCGATAGCAAGTGCAGCCCACAGTGATACCGTCGGGGATGCCCACAGGCCCATCATGCTAGCAAGGCCGATGCCAGACCCGATTGCGCCAACCGAGACGGGCTCCATCAGCAGGTTCATCTTCGGAACAAAGCCTTCAGCGAACTCAACGTTGGCTTCCTCGGAGAGGCCCCCCATCACGGGGCCGAGAACGACCGCGCCGAGTACCGCAGTTCCGAACCAGAATGCACCGAGGAACAGGTGGACGGTGAACATGATTCGGACATCACTCGAGAGGTAGCCTAATACGGGTAGTACCAAGGGAACGGCGACGGCACCGGCCGCGAACGGCCGGGATGCCGCATCAGTCATCAAGCGGTACCGTTCGCGTGTACTCGTCGGTCTGTGTGCATCAGCCAACGGCATACCGTATCTCCATTACTGGAGGAGAATCAGAAGTAGCTCACAAAAAAGTGAGCAAATCGGCAGAAGCCCCAGTTATGTTCAGCTCAGTCTGCGAGCCATGCCAATCTCTGATTGTGCTCCTGAAGATACGTCGGCTCAGGGCCTGTATCTCCGAACGAGACCTGCTCCCCTGCTTGTTCGATAATCGTCCGCTGGAGGATATCGCTCTGCGTGTCGAACTCCGGATTTACTCGAAGCCGGTAGTCCGCATCAATCGTGAACAGCTCTCTATCGAATGCCGCATGGTGGGTCTTGCTCAGCGGAAGCACGTTGCCGAGGTCCGCCCGGTGGTCCGGGTACTCGCTCCACGGGAGGACGTGCGCAACATCCAGCAGGGCTGGATGATCCACGTGTGAGACTGGACACATCCCGTCGTGCTGAGAGAGTACCGTTGCTCGGAACTCCGGGTCGACTGACCGCGCGACAACCGTCGTCTCGTACGTGGCAGCGGTCAATCCGTCACCAGCATTCGAGACGGATGCCTCCTCGGTTCCTGCCCATTGCTCCACAGCACGGTCGGTGAACTTCCGCCCCTCGTCAGTAAGGGAGTACAGGCTACCATCCTTTTCGACGAGCCCGAGGCTCCGGAGCCAGTTCGTCCGCTGTTTGGCCATATCGGGACTCGACGGGTTCCAGCCGAGTTCCGGGTGCGTATCGAGCTGCTGATGGCTGACCTCGTCGATCGTCATCGGACCCGCGGAGAGTGCGTAGAGGAGACTTCGAAGGCCGACGTTCCGACGAACCATGATCTCGAGCAGCGTCGAGGTCGTCTGATCGGATAGGTACGCCTCTCCCTCCGGACCAAGCTGCCAGTAGTCTCCAGCACGTCGAATGAATCCAACGTCCTCGAGGTAGTCGACCCGTCGGAGGATCGAGTCACGACTCGAGACACGCGCGAAGGTGCCACGATGCCACCCGACCAGCTCGTCCGTTGTCGGCTGGTGCTCGTCGACGAATTCCAGAATCGCATCCAGTGTCTCCACGTAGCTCGTTCCCCCACCGAACATCGGAACGATGCTGCGGAGCCGTTCCGGCGACATGCTCACGATGATTCCACGGACGCGACATGATCGTTTCCCCCAACGAGACCGAGCGAAAACGCGGGTTCTCGACAGAAAGGTACAGCTGAGAGCGACGATATACCTGATCCGTAGTTTCAAGCGCCCGTTCCCAGTTGGTGAACTGTGACACTCCGTGAGGCCGCGTCGATCGATGACCTCTACCGAGCGATTCGCGACACCGATCTCGCCCTGACGTCCGACCCGCCGCTCGCACTCGCACTCGATCGGCGCGTCGACCGGCCCAGGATCGGTCGCGTGGGTGCGACCCCACGCGGCCACGCCTCGAACCAGCTCACGCCGATGGATCGCCGGAACCTCTTCAGGACCCTCGTCACCGAGACGGATTTGACCTGGAAGCAAGCCCATCGGGCACTCGACCGAACGCTCCAGGCGTGGGACCGGACCGGGAATATTGACGCCATTCTCGACTACGACGAGTTCGACACGCTGGGGATCCGGACTGCTGTCGAGACGCTCCGTACGGCCGACAGTAGCTACCACAAACTCGCGGACAGCCGCCTCGATGACGAACTCAACCTGGCCGTCATCGGCGAATCGGCCCTCTCAGAACTGGACCGCTCGTTGCTGCCGGCTGACTACGAGACGGTCGACCGCTTCACCGGCGCCACCGGGACGCTCCCCACGTTTGATATCTTCCCATCCGCGACGGCGATCGTCGACGCACTCATCGAGCAACTGTCGGCCGGCACCGCCGAATCGGTCGGTGTCGTGCTGGACGAGTCGACCGTCTTCAGCCCCCTCGTTGAGGCGGGGCTGGCCGCAGCAGAGATTCCGTTCCAGGGCGGTCCCGGCTTTGTCGACGACCCCGATGTTCGAACCTTCCTGCGGCTACTGCAAGCCGTATTCACCGGCAGCGATCTTCGCGTCGGTGATATCGAGCCGCTGCTCGCACCGCTCGGTGTCGATGTCCCCCGCAAGCTCGGTGAGCAGCGCGTCGATGCACTCGAAGACTCGGCCCTCCCCGGACTAGCAACGGTCGAGGAGGCGGTCCACACGGGCACACTCCGCGACGCGATTCAGGCCTACGAAGCGCTTGCTGGCGTCACCTTGGGCACGCTCCGGGACGAGTGTGACCGGCTGGGTGTCCTCGACACGGCGGTTACCTCGGAGTTGCTTGACCGGCTCACGTACTACTTCCAGTCGTTCGACGTGCCGGTCGACAGAGAGCGGGATGGCGTGCTCCTGACGGACGCCGCCTCGACAGCGTACATCGATCGGCCGGTCGTATTCTACCTCGGACTCGGGACGGGCTGGGCGAAGACACCGCCCGACGTGCCCTGGATCGACAGCACCGAGTACGTCCAGCAGGACCTCGACCGGTTCGAGATCCTCCTCCAGAACGGTCGCCAGCGGCATTATCTCGTTCAGGATACCCGTGCCGGTGAGGACGTGACGCCGTGTGTCTACTTCCGGCAGCTGTTCGAGCAGTCGTTCGACCGCTTCAGCGATCTCCCGCACGAGCGCTACGACGACTACGGCGTCGAGCGAGGGGCACCCGGACAGCCGTTCGTTGCGCCACCCCTGACGGACGGTGATACCGACGACGTGGGTGCACTCAGCCAATCGTCGCTGAAACGGCTCGCCAACTGCCCCCGTGAGGAGTTCTTCACCCGACTGGTCGAGACTCCAACGGCGAGCTACATGGCTCGCGGGACGGTCGTCCACGAGGCGGCGGAGCTGTACGTCACCCACCCGGAGACGGTTCGCAAGGAGTTCGAGACGGTCGTCGATGCGATGGTCGAGCAGGTTCGGGCGTACGCCACGGACGACCGGCATCCGGTCGAGCGAACACAGCTGGCGATCGCGCTCGAAACGGCGATGGAATACCTGGATACGAACTCGCCCGAGGAAGCGGACCACGACGCGTACGCTGATCGCTCACAGGAGAACGAGCTCGCTGACCGGTTGGGCCTCGAGTGCGAGTCACAGCTCACCGAGCGCTGGTTCGAGGTCCCCGAAGCGGGGATTCGTGGCTTCGTGGATCTCCTCCGAGGTCCGACCGACCTCGTCGACTACAAGACCGGAAGCCAGTCGACAGCGTCGAAGCTGCGCGACCGGGCCTCCATCGACCCACTCCACGATGACCCGAACTTCCAGGCCGCGCTCTATCTCCTCCAGCACCGACAGCAAGAGCCGGACGAACCACTCTCGATCCACTTCGTCCACGTCCTCGAACACGCTGACCGGATGGCCAGAGGCGAGGCTCCGGATGTCGAGGAACTTGTGACGACCATCACCTACCTGCCCGTCACGTTCAGCGAGTTCGTCGCACGGCGCGAGGTGTACGAGGCTGTCACCGACTACGCGGAGTCCAACGACCGGGTGAAAGCGCTCGACCCGCTCGGCTACGACGCCTATCGGGAGTTCTTCCTCGACCACGACCTCCCCCGGGAAGGCGAGGCCCCCGAGCAGCGCGAAGCCGTCATCACCGCGTTCATCGAGTACACGAAACGGCACGTCAAGGACACCGCCTACGTCGAGAACGGCTGCCGAGATGCGATCGACGACATGGACGATGTCGTTGGGACGTACTACCTGAAGCCGGATCTCGACGCGTTCGAGACGTTCGTCGACGAACAACTGGCCAATCTCAACGCGTATCGCAACGATTCGTTCCCTGTCCGGGCGACCGAGGACGGCCCGAACTGGGACCGAGTGGACAACCGTGATCTGATTCTCACTGATGACTGAGCCAACACCGAACGAGCAGCAAGCGGAGCTAATCACCAGCACTGAGGGAATCTATCGCGTCAACGCCGGGGCCGGAACCGGGAAGACGTTCGCCGTCACGCGGCGGTATGCCGAAATCCTCGAGACGACCGCCGCGACGCCCGAAGATATCCTGCTGGTGACGTTCACTCGGAACGCGGCAGCGGAAATGAAAGACCGGATCGTCCAGCAGACGGACTACGATCTCCGGGAACTGCAGGACGCCCCGATTAGTACGTTCCATTCCTACTGCTACCAGCTTCTCCGCCGGTACGGACACACCATCCCGGAGGCGCTCGGCATCGACGACCAGATCCCGGACGGGCTGGATCTGATCGAGGATCAGGTCCAAGAACGCCAGCACTTCCGGACGTTCATGTCCCGGTTCGCCGACCGCCATCCAGAACACGCCGATCTCCTCCGCATCTTCCGCGACCGGACGACGCTTCGCTCGCTGATCGGCCAACTGGCTGCGAAAGGCGTGATTCCGACCCGCGACGGCTGGTACCGAGATACCGCGGCATCGCTCACGGGAGACCGAGCGGCGTTCGAGGCGACGCTGGCCGAGACGAACGCACCCGGCGAGGGGTCACGAGGCCCGACCAACAGCGATGCTCGCAGCGCGGTCGGGGGCTGGGATGTGACCGAATACGCCCCTGACGCCCCGGACCGGTCGGCGGTACACGATGACCCGCAAATCGACGAGGCCCTCGTGCTGGAGGCCTTCGACGAGGATCGCGAGGCACTATGGGTGTTCCTCCACGATGTCTACATCGAGTATCTCGCCTTCGCGCTCTCGCGGAACTATCTGACGCAGGGCCTGATGCTGGCGCTCGCCTTCGTCATGCTCTGTGAGGAACCCGACGTGCGGGCAGCGGTGAGCCACGAGTACGTGATGGTGGATGAGTTCCAGGACACCAACGAGCTCCAGTTCAAGATCGCGCTGCTGCTCGCGTCGACAAACAACATCTGCGTCGTCGGAGACTGGAAGCAGAGTATCTACGGCTTCCAGTACACCAGCGTCGAGAACATTACCGAGTTCGAGACGCGCCTCGCGGAGTACGCTGCCGAACTGAACAGCGACACCGAGCGAATCGACTACCCCGTCGACGAGATCGAGTCGATCCCGCTGGTGCAGAACTACCGCTCCTCGGCATCGATTCTGGACTTCGCCGAGCAGAGCCTCTCCGTTCGGGCGACGTACTCGGAGGACCTCGACGAGGACCCGCTGGCCGGCGAGGCCTCACTCGAGGCGACCAATCACGTCGACAACGCACGGATCGAGGCCTACCAGGCCGCCGACGAGTACGACCTCATCCTCGACCGGATTCAGACGATCGTCGGCAACGACGACTATGCCGTCGAGGTGCGTGACGACCCCGCCTCCACTGAGGACATGTCGCCCCAGGAACAGCGAGCAGCCGAGGAGGAGCGCCTCGGTGCGCCCTCGTACAGCGATATCGCGGTGTTCACGCGGAAACGGAACTTCGCCCGGGACCTGCTCGACCGGGCGGCCGAATACAACGTCCCGGTCGCCTACGAGGGCGGCGTCGAGTTGTTCGACACGCCGGAGGCGAAGCTCCTGCTCGCCTGGCTCCGCATCTGCGAGTCCGACGACACCCGCGGCTGGGCCGTAGTGCTTGAACGGGCTGGCTACACCTACGGGCAGACGGAGGCCATTCTCGAGGACGACGTGTATCCGGATGCGATGGTCTCGTTCCGCGACGAGCTGCTCGAACTGGAGACGATCGGGGCACTCGCCCAGCGTGTCTTCAACCGGTACGACCTCGCGAACGCGTTCGCCGACGCGTTGCTGGATCACCTGACCGGCGTGTACGAGGGCACGCTCATGACCCGCGGCGAGGCGATCACGTACATCACCGATAACCTGGAGAACGGGAGCACGGTGGAGATCGACACGAGCCCCGGACAGGACGCCGTGACGCTGCAGACCATCCACGGCGCGAAAGGGCTCGAATACCCGATCGTCCTGCTGGGGAACCTGAACTACCGCGCGTTCCCACACTACGGGCAACCGCCGTCCTCACCGATCGTGTATCGGGAGCCGCTGGGCCTCCGACAGCGGCGGGTGTTCACCGACGAGGGCTCGCACCCGCACGTGTTCACGCACTGGCAGTACGACCTGCTCACGTCCTGCCTGCCGTCCGAATATGATGAGGAGCGGCGGTTACTGTACGTCGCGATGACGCGGGCGAAGCGGCATCTGCTGTTCACCGCCGGCGAGGACCCGAGTCTGTTCTTTTCGGAGTTGTCGGTGGAGGCTACGGAGGTCGACCCGGACCCCTCGGAGCAGGGAACCACGACGGAGACGATGTCAGCCTTCGAGATCGAGATTCCCGACTCGGACGGCCAGCCTCGACGCCACGGCGTTCACGATATCATGGACAACAGCGTGTATGAGGAGGCGACAGGAGGTCGTGGGACGGAGTTCGGCAACGAACTCCACGACTTTGCGGAAGCCTACGTTCTCGGAGGAGCAGTGGAGCCATCGAACGAGGACGAAGAGAACGTGGTGCGGCTCATCGATGGATTAGAGGGCGAGTGCAAGGCCGAAGAGACGGTCCTACTCCCGCTTGATACTGACCCAGCGGTGACGCTCACGGGCATCATCGATCTGCTGCATATCACGCCCGAGCGTGTCGACGTGATTGATTATAAGACCGACCTAAGTCGGGTTGCTGAGCCCGAGTACCGGAAGCAATTGAGCGCGTACTACCACGTGCTGACTGCCGTTTATCCGGACCGAGAGATTCGCTTATCGATTTACTATACGGCTGATGATGAACTGGTCACTCTCCAGACGCTGTCAGAGCGTGATCTTTGCTCGATGGCAGAGCAGACGCTGTTCGAGTTAGAACAGGCAGACTAGCCAAGCATCTCCTCGACTCGGCCAGTTACCCGGATTCAGCCGCCGTCCCGATAGCTGATACTCCAGCAAGACGGAGTCGAGATATGGGAGAATACACTGAATCGGATATTTCCTATCTTCGGGGTCGTATCGAGGGCTTCCTCCAGGGAGTTGCCCGGCAGACACCAGGAAGCAAGGAGTTCGACCAAGACCAGTGGGAGTCACTGTACGGCACCCGAATCATCTACGATAACGTTCCGGCCTACCCCAGCCGGGAAGCACACGAGCAAGACCGGGGTGGATTCGTCCTCTGTAACTGGGATGACGCGACGGACACGAAGTATCTCAAGGAGGGCATCGATCTGCCTCGTGATCGGCCGGGGACGTTGGTCGCCGAAGATGGAACCGTCGTAATCAGTCGGCAGTCAGACCTCGTCATGTTCCAGTTAGACGAACGAGATCGACAGCTGATCGAGGAGTGGGATGAGTTATTGCTCGAAACGATTCGGAAGGTGTACGACACGTCTCCGAGCACCTGAGCGGACCGCGGGCTCGGAACTAGCTGAGTACGCGTCGATGCTATGGGAGACGGTTCTGCGTGTTCAAGACGCCCTCGTCACCCGCTTTGACCGCAGCCCACCAGGTCGCCAGCACGGCAAGCGTGACACGTTCCGGTGGCCCCGTCTCGATACAGGAGGGTTCGTGCGTTGTCAAATCGTTCGGGGGATGGAAATGGCGAATCGGGGTGTTGGTACCAGAGTTGGCGGCCTCTCGACCGATTCGGAACTCCAGTCCCTGCTCCCGGTAGTGATACTTGTAGTCGCCATTCTTCCACCACTGGATATCGAAGTATCCGGCGGGCTGATGAATGCCAGGTGCGACCGTCACTCGGGCGATACGGGGCCGCGATTGCCGCTGCTCGAACTGGCCGTGTCTGGTGTTCTTGTACCGTACCTCTCGGAATCCCTGACCCAGTTGATTGGCCAGCACGTTCACGCTGTCGAGAATCGCGTCCGGGTCGAGCCCGGAGCCATCACCCATCCCCATCCTACTGCGTGGGACGGCGCCCGGATTCGGTACCTACCTGGTCGTCAGTCTCGTGAACACGCTCTTTGGCCTGCTGGATCCGATACGCGGCCCGCAGGTAGTCTAGGTCGCGCTCGGCCGTCCGCCAGTGCGAGATGTCGGTGAGTTCGTCGTCCCCGAGACGGCAATCCGAGAGGAGCACGTCCTCAGGGGCGTCCGCCTCGTATCGGTCCTGATACTCACCGATCTCGGCCTTCACGGCCTGCAGTTGCTCGAGGAGCCCCTCGGAGGTAGCCAGCTGATGGAGTTGCTCTATAAGATAGCGATCGGAATCGCGGCGATAGGCCGTGCCTGACGTGGTCTGCGTCGCCTCTGCGACCCCTTCGTCAACGAGCGATTTCAGCGCCGACCGAGCCTTGCTCTCCGAGACAGCGGCGATATCAGCGATCTCACTCGCTGTTTTCGGCATCACGGTCCGCGAGATTACGGCCCGTATCCGCTCATCGGCCGTCGTCGTTGCCTTCCACTCGGCCGTCGCGAGGTCGTTGATCTCGTCGTACTCGTCCGTGTCGACGGTGAACGGGGAAAGGTCTTCGGCGTCGAGTGGCCGCTCCGGAGCTTCGGCCGAGTCGGGGAACACGTCCGGACCATCGCTCGGAGAGTCGTTGGGCATCGTATGCTTGTATAGGGTCCCGAAAGCACATATATGTTTGCGGCACAGATATATGCCGTATCTGGCCTGGCTCAGGTATGGTACTCAAGCCACCCGTAGATAGCGGTCACACCGATTCATTTGCATCTTCGAGGTAGCTATCGAGCTGTTCCCGGCGTTCTTCCGCATCGATATGCTGGTACGCCTTCTGTGTCGTCGAGAGATCGTCGTGCCGGAGGATGTCCTGAGCGTGTCCTCGGTCAATCCGATAGAGGAGATCACCCAGGCCACGCCGACCACCGTGGAGTTTGAGGTACTCACCATCGACTTCGAAATCCGCCCCGTCCGTGAGGCGCTTCATCACCGAACGGGCTCCCGCCGTCGTCAGCGGTGGAGGCGAGATGTTCTGCGTCCGGAGGAGTTGCCAGATATCCCCCTGCTCAGCGGCGAGGAGACGGTCGAATCGGTCGCCCAGCTCCGCTCGCGCTTTGTCGTAGAGCGAGGGGGAATGGCCCGAAGGGAACACCGGCCACTGCCCATCGTCAGGGTCTAGGGCGCTATGGAGATCACGGACAGCAGGCAGACACTTCGACGGAAGCGGCGTTCGTTCCCAGGTCTGATTCTTTCCGAAAATCAGCATCGTCCCAGCATCGAAGTCCACGTTCTCCCACCGGAGGCCGTTGCGACCCTCCCGGTCATCTTTCGTGTGGGAGAGGACCTCGGCACCACGAACCCCAGAGTATGCGAGGACGCGAACCAGCGCACGGTTTCGGTTCTCAATCAGTGCAGTATCAGGAGCAGCCGCCGCTTGTTCATCGACGAACTCCACGATGGCTTGCCGCTGAGCCGGCGTCCAGAACTGCTGGTCCGTCCGATCCGAGCGTTGCTGCTGTGGGAGCGACTCGGAGGCTGCCTCGGCGAGTGCCGGATTGCGATCAAGGGCTCCCTGCCGGACACCGAACGAGAGACACGCCGAGACAATCGCGAAGTATCGCTCTGCTGTGGCTGCCACTAACTCGTCGTCAGCCACCCGCTTGGCTAACTGGAGGGCGTATTCGTTCAGTACTCGGGGACCCGCTTGGGAATCGTTCAGCTCGTCCAGTTCGTGGGACTCCGTAGCCATCCATGCGGCCCAGCGGTTGAGGACCGAAGCAGCCGTGCTCGCATAGGCCTGGCTTCCGGTAGTGCGCTGGGAGGTGAGATAGCGGTCGACGAGCGCTCGAAGGTCGCTGTCGAGAGCCGGGCAGGACTCCTCAGCGTCGGAGGTGCTATCGAAATCCTCGGTGAGCGCAGTCTGTTGATGGTCGTTGTTTTCTGATCCCATCGGGGACTAGTCGCCGCGTTATCCCGGATAAAATTTGGTCGGTGCCTCCCTCTACAACGGAGTGGACTGAACGAATGATGTCGAGCGGATGCCCGCAAGACACTCGTCGGGTTATATATCCGGGCAGGCGAACCGGGCTCGCTCATCGCGGACGCGAGCCTGCTCGACAGGAGTGCCTGGAGAGGAACTCCAGCCGGGATCTGCCGGACGTATTCTGGGAGTCGTTTTCCGACATGTAGTCTCCAAACTCGTTCCCGCCGTCCCCGAAATCCGGATTGTGGGGCCGGCGGAGAAACGCACAAACGAATTAACACGGGAGCGAACACCTCAGGTCATGTCCACCACCCTCACGACTCCCGACGAGTCGGAACCGTGCGCATACTGCGGGTCCCGCATCTTCGACCACGACCCCATCTGTGTCCGCGACTGCACCGCAGACTGTGGGTCGCCGGCCTATTTCTGCAACCACGCCTGTCTATCGGTGTATATCGACGATAACGACCTGACGGCCGGTGATGCCTGCAGGTGGGACTCGGACGCCGACGGCTGCTGTTGACGGGGAGGCTCGGCGCGATAGCCCCGATTCCCGACCGGTTGTGACGCAAGCGGTCACGCTGCTCGACACCGACGAATAAGAACACCACGGGTATCGTTCACGACCGCTGCACGGCCGGGGGCGAACTATTAGCTCCCTCACTGTCGTGGGACATAGATGACCCAAGACGACTTCGACCTCTCGGCGCCGGAACTGAGCGAGGACGACCTGCTCGTGGTTGACGATCCACACTTCGACCGCGACTCCGTCGCGCTGGTGACGGGCGCTGCGTCCGGTATCGGACGGGCGACGGCCGTCGCGCTGGCGCGGAACGGCCTCACGGTCGTCGGCGCCGACGTGGACCAGGAGGGACTCGACGACACAGGAGCGAAGGCCGAGGAACTGGACGCCCCCGGTCGGTTCGTCGGCGTCGAAACAGACCTGACCGACGACGAGGATGTCGCCGCGGTCATCGAGGCCGCGGCCGAGGAAGGTGCCCTTCGGTACGTCGCCAACGTCGCCGGGATGCAACACATCGCGTCCATCCCCGAGTTCCCGATGGACCGGTACGACCTGCTGCTGGACCTGATGCTCCGGGCGCCGTTCCTCGTCAGCAAACTGGCGATGCCGCACATCCGCGAGAACGGGGACGGCGTCGGTGCGATCGCCAACATGTCCTCGGTCCACGGCCACTACGCCACGAAGGACAAGTCGGCGTACATCACGGCCAAACACGGTATCCACGGATTGACGAAGGCCATCGCCGCCGAAGGTGAGGGCTCGCTCCGCGGGTTCTCCGTCAGTGTCGGCTACGTCCTGACGCCGCTGATGGTGAACCAGATCGAGGACACCGCGGAGGAACGCGGCCTCTCCGAGCGACAGGTCATCGAGAACGTGATGCTCGGCCAGGCCCGGACGAAGGAGATGATGACGCCCGCGCAGGTCGCGAACCTGTTCACCTTCGGCTTCTCGGGCCACGGCCAGCACCTGAACGGTGCGGACATGCTCTGGGACGGCGGCTACACCACCACCTATGAGTGACCCGACGCGGGTCGCGATTGCCTGTCAGGGCGGCGGGAGCCACACGGCGTTCACCGCGGGCGTACTCAAGGGCCTGTTCAAGAACTGGCCCGACGAGTACGAACTGGTCGGCATCAGCGGCACCTCGGGCGGGGCGTTCAACGCCCTCGCCGCGTGGTACGGGCTCGTGACCGAGGGCGAGGCCCGGGCGGTCGAACTCGTGGACGCCGTATGGGACGACCTTGCGGCCGACGGGACAGACCGGTTCACCAACGACTGGGTGGTCGGGCTCTCGCGGCTGGAGAGCATGGGCGTCCCGCTGCCGCAGGTCAGCCCCTACCAGAATCCTGGCTCGGAACTCGGCAAGCAGGCGATCCGTGAAACCCTGGAGCGACACATCGATTTCGAGGAGATCCCGGACCACTGCGGACACGAGCGCCCGGAGCTGGTCGTCGGAACGGTCGACATCAACGGCGGCGAGTTCGAGACGTTCACGAACGAGCGCGTGGACGTGGACGCCGTGCTGGCGTCGGCGGCCGTCCCGAACCTGTTCGAGGCCGTCGAGATCAACGGTCACTACCACTGGGACGGCCTGTTCAGCCAGAACCCGCCGATCGACGACCTGCTGACCGTCGACGCCGACCGGAAGCCCGAGGAGCTGTGGGTCATCCAGATCAACCCGCAGGAGCGCGATGGCAAGCCGACCTCGCTGGCGGAGATCGCCGACCGGCGCAACGAACTGTCGGGCAACATCTCTCTGAATCAGGAACTCCGGACCATCGAACGCGTCAACGACTGGATCGACGAGGGCCACCTCCCGGAGAGCGACTTCACCAAGACGACAATCAAGCGAGTTGAGATGTCGGAGACCTACCACTGCTCGACAAAGGTCGACCGCAGTCGCTCGTTCCTGTCGACGCTGATGGAGCGCGGCGAGGAGCGGGCACCGGAATTTCTCGAATAGCGGCCCAAGGCGGTCGGGTTCTCCACCTTCTCGGTCGTGCGCAACCGGCACACGTTCCGTTCCGGATTATATTCCCCCCCAGCGTTCGTCGGACAACGATGTCTCCAGGGCTCTCCGAACTCCCGGACACGGAGCGGGCGGTGCTTGCGGACCTGGCCCCCAGTGCGAAGCTGGTGGCGCTGGTGCTGGCAGAACGCGGTCGGATGACACAGCAACAACTCGTCGAGGAGACGTTGCTCTCCGTCCGAACAACGCGGCACGCGCTAACCGAACTCGAGGATGCAGGTATCGTCACCTCACGAGTGTCGTTCATGGACGCCCGGCAGCGCCTCTACTCGGTCGCCGGGGACGTGGCGACGGACCGGGCCGTGGAGCTGCCAGTCACGCACCGGTGACAGTTTGCGGCCTCGACAACGACGCCGACCCATGAACGTCCGCCGAGTGGTCCCTCGCGACGCCATCCCGAGCGTCGACGACCCGTCGTTCGGCGAGCGGTACGACGGCGAGGCCGACGACACCGTCATCGCAGTCGAGAACGGTGAGCGTGCGCGTGCCTACCCGGTCCGATACCTCCACTACCACGAGATCGTCAACGACACCATCGGCGACGACCCGATCGCCGTGACCTGGTGTCCGCTCTGCGGGAGCGCCGTGGTGTACGACCGCCGGCACCGCGGGCGTGTGCTGGAGTTCGGCGTCTCCGGGAAGCTCGCCGATGACGACCTCGTCATGTACGACCGGGAGAGCGAGAGCGAGTGGAAGCAGTCTAGCGGCGAGTGCATCGCCGGCCGGTTCGCGGGCGACTCGCTGTCCGTCCGCCCGGGAGCGATGCTCTCCTGGCGCGAGTTCCGCGACGCGCATCCAGACGGCGTTGTCCTCCAGCCGCCCGGTGGCAAGAGCGAGGCCGCTAGCGACGACGACGACCCGGCGCCCATCGACTACGATACGTCGCCGTACGCGGACTATTTCGCCGGCGAGGGGTTCGGCCTCGCCGCCCACCGCGGGACAGACGACGACCGAGAGTGGACCCGGGACGACCTCCGCCCGAAGACCGCCGTCCTCGGTTTCGAGACCGACGACACGGCGCTCGGGTTCCCGCTCCCCCGCGTGCTCGACGCTGGCGGGGTCGTCCAGACGACCGTCGAGGAGCGGCCAGTGCTGGTCGTCGCGACCGAGGCCGGCGACATCCACGGCTTCGCCGACCCTAGAATACAGTTCGGGTGGACCGGGGCGGGACTCGTGGGTGACGGCACGACCTGGGACCCCGCGACCGGCCGAGCAGCAGACGGCCGGCGCCTCGACCGACTGCCGGCCCGGCGGGTGTTCGCGTTCACGTGGCGCGACGACCACGGCCCTGACGCGTTCTACGACGCTAACTGAGGGGCTGATTCCGTGGCGGTAACCGAGGTACCGGGCCGTTCGCTAACGCTTAACAGTATCTGCGAGTAACCTACAGGCAGGAGGTAATCACGATGGTTGCAGCAAACACCTGTCCGGGCGAGAACTGCACGACGGTTGGAGTCGACGCGATTCCGTTCGACGACTTCGACGAGATGGAGAGCGGCGACGGTGATCTCATCGTCTTCGACGTGAACGAGGAGGACGCGTGGGTCCAGTCGAGCCTGTACGTGTCCCGGGAATCGATGCGCTAGGGGTGCGAGTCGCGCGTCCCCTCCGTGAGGTGTTGCTTCCCCCAGGTCTCCATCTCCTGAATGACCGGCTCCAGAGAGCGCCCGCGCTCGGTCAGCGAGTACCTGACCCGGAACGGCTTCTCGCTGACGATCTCCCGGTCGACGATCCCGTACCCCTCGAGCGTCTCCAGGGTATCCGAGAGGACCTTCGAAGAGATGCCGTCTACGGCCTCCTTCAGTTCGTTGAACCCACAGCCACCGTGATTCAGCAGCCGGTGGACGACGACCGGGTTCCACTTCCCACTCAGGACGGTCGATGTCGATGTGACCGGGCACCAGTCCTCACCGGCACACCAGACCTCGAGTTGTGTGTCACTGCTCGCCATGCGAGAGAGTTGCGACATCAGCAGATAAACCCCACTCGGGCGTCCCCGGAGTACGCACGACGTCCGAACGGGGCACTGACCGGCGGGAAACCCGGTAACGTCCACGCCGCCGAAAGGCTATGCAGTGGTCTCCGGTACTGTCGGGGAAGGATGTGTACAGAGCGAACACCTTCGGGGCCAACCGAACCCGAGCGGGCCACCATCACCGACGAGTCCGCGCTGGAAGCAATTCTCGAGACGGATACACTGGTCCTCATCGAGTTCCACGCCGACTGGTGTGCGGCCTGTAGCCTCGTCACGCCTGCACTGAGGCAGTTACAGAGCGAGTATCCATTCACCCTCGCCCGCGTGGACGTGGATACGGACGCAGGCGATTCGATTGCCGACCGGTACGATGTCTCGGGACTTCCGACCATCGTGGTGGTCGAGGACGGTGAGCACGTCGACATGCGCCGTGGAATCCAGCAGAAGGGAACGCTTCGAACACTCCTGCAGCGCAATCTCGACTGAGTCAGGCGTGCTGGTTGTCGGGGGCGCCCTCCTCTGCGTTCACATCGAGCGCGAGTTCCTCGACTCGGTCGGGGACACTCCACGTCCGATCGTCCTCGCGGCCGTCGGCCGCTGCGGTGCCGTCCTCACAGCAGGGTGCCACGAACGAGAGCGAGCCCCCCCGGTACTCTGCGAGGGCCCGGTCGGGGAAGCATGCGCCCGACACCGACTCGCCAGTGAGGAGCGACCGTCCGGTCTCGCGCCGGAAGGCAGGGGCGAGCGTACGACCGGTCCCGGATGCCCACTGCTCGAACTGCTCGAACTTCTTCAGCAGTGCTGACCCGATCTCAGTCTTGGCTGCGACCGTCTCGGGACAGATGCGATTCCCCGTGACCACGACCTCGATGGAGTCGACGGCAGCCGACTGTTGGAGCGTCGTGAGCAGTGACTCCTGGCTGTCCCGGGCGTCCGTCGGGGACAGCGTCCGGACGTACAGTTCGACGTGTGTGCCCTCGTTGGGAACGGCGCGTATCCGCATACACGTTCAGTTGTCTCTCTACGTGATAGTTCTACGACAACTCGTGACATACTCGGTTACCATCCGGTTCTCTAGCCGCGAAGCCGCTGATAAAGGCCAGATTACTCTGAATAGCGCCGTATGGAGATAGGTTTCACAGTATCGATAGCCGCGTTACCGATAGGTAATCCGATAACTAATCAGATAGCTGAGATTTAATATCAGTGGTTACCACTGGTAACCTGTATGACGACACTGATCGCTGGACTGGCCGGAGGACTCGTGGCGACGATCGTGATGACCATGCTGATGATGGTCATGGGCGACGGAGGGCCACCGCCGACCGCCCGCCTGGTCGCGAAGTTCGCCGGCGGCGAGCCCGAAGAGTACGCGATGCCCGGGATGTTGCTCCACTTCGCGTACGGTATCGGGGCCGGGGTCGTCTTCGCGCTCGGTGTGCCCGCGCTCAACATCATCGACCTGGAATCGATCGGTCTCGCCATCGTTGCCGGCTTCGTCTACGGCCTCGTCCTGATGATCGGCGGGATGGTGTTCTGGATGCGCATGGTCATCGGGATGGAGCCCGACGGTGACATGATGAAGATGTTCGGGACGGTTCACGTCGTCTACGGCCTGGTCCTGGGCGCGTTCATCGGCACGGGAATCCTGGCCTGAACGGACCGCCTGGTCGAATCATCAATGAGACGACGAGTTCTGGGTATCATGGCCGCGGCAGCCGGTGCCCTCCTCACGGTCGCTGTGCTCGCAGGGGACGCCGAGGCCGTCTCGCTCTCCGCCCCGCTGCTCTCGAACGCTCCGGGGCAGGTGACGCTACCCGTCATCGGTCAGTTCCCGGTCGACACGTACCTCGCCCACTGGTGGGTGTTCCCGGTTTCGGTGCTGTTCGCGACGGTCGCCATCGGCTCCGGCGTCTCGGGCGCGTTGTTCTTCAGCCCGTTCTTCCTGCTGGTGCTCGGCCTCTCGCCCGCCCAGGCCATCGGCGCCGGCCTCCTGACGGAGGTGTTCGGGATGGGCAACGGGCTCCGTTCGTACGTCAAACAGCGCGTCGTGGACTTCCAGACGGCGAAGTGGCTGTTGCTGGGTGCCGTGCCGGCCATCATCGCGGGGGCCTTCGCCGCCCACTTCGTGGACCCGGACCTGCTGAAACTCGCCTTCGGGGTCGGGCTACTGGGTCTGGGGGGGTTCCTCGTGTACTACGACTCGCCGGAGGAGTGTGAGCCCGGAGAGTGTGAGGGGGAGTTCCTCCGGGAGAAGAACACCGGGCGCGGCTCGACCGTCGTCGAGGCGGCCGACGGCGAGCGCTTCGAGTACGACACCTGCTGGCGGCCGCCGGGAGTGAGCCTCGCTGCCGTCGGGGGCTTCATCACCGGACTCATCAGCGCCGGCTTGCCCGAAATCGTCACGACACAGCTCATCGTCCGTTGTCGGGTGCCGCCTCGAGTTGCCGTCGCGACCAGCGTGTTCACACTGGCCATCGCCGCCGTCGCAGGGGCACTGGTTCACGCCCTCACCGCGACGCCGGTCTGGTGGGTCGTTGCGTGGTCGATTCCCGGGGTCCTGATCGGGAGTGCCATCGGCTCGCGGGTCGGTCGTTACATCCCGAGCGAACTGATGGAGACCGGCCTCGGGGTGGTGTTCGCTCTCGTCGGCGGTATCGTGCTGGCCGTCGAGTTCGTGGTGTAGCCGGAACGGCTGCGGAGCCGAGCTCGCTCCTCCGGTTGAATCACCGGACACCGGCGGAACACCGATACATCCGGAAGTCCACGATACGGTATGTCGATCGACGACGAGTTGAAGTACCGGACTCTCATGGAGGCGGCTCCGGATGCCATCTTCTTCCTGGATATGCAGTCGGGGAAGATCGTCGATGTCAACGACCGGGCCCTCGAACTCCTGGGCTACGACCGTTCGGAGATCGCCGGTGAACCCGTCCAGGCGCTCCATCCGACGGAGGACATGGAACAGTACGTCGGGAAGTTCGCAGAGTCAGTCGGGGAGGGCTCGGTCCACTTCTCGCGGTTCGACGACGGGACGCAGGCCTGCCTCGTGGACGAGAGCGGCAGACGAATCCCGGTCGACATCCACGCCCGCGTCGCGGAGACCGACCAGGGGCCGTACGTGTTCGGTATCGCTCGCGACATCTCCGCCATCCGCGAGTACGAGCAGGAGATCGAGCAGCTGGCCGGCGAGTTGGCCGTTGTCAACCGCCTCGTTCGCCACGACATCCGGAACGACATGGCCGTCATCAGGGGGTTGCTCGGGGAACTGGAGGACGCCGATGATGACGAGCGGGGCGCAATCGTCGACCGGCTCCTGCGCCAGAGCGACGCCGTGGTCGAACTCACCGAGACGGTCAAGGACTACGTCGAGGTGCTCGAGGAGGACGCCGATATCGAACTGGAGCCGGTCCACGTGGACTCGATCGTCGAGCGCGAGGCCCGCTCAGCGAGACAGGGGCACGGAGACATGGAGATTACGCTCGAGGGGATTCCAACGGGGCCAGTTCTCGCGAACAGTCTCCTCGGCTCGGTCTTCCGGAACCTGTTCCACAACGCTGTTCAGCACAACGACAAGGACGTGGCTCGCGTGACGGTATCCGGTGAAGAACGGCCCGAGACGGTCGTGATCCGCGTCGCCGACAACGGTCCGGGTATCGACGAGTCACAGCGCGAGCAGATCTTCGGGAAGGGACAGAAGGGACTCGACAGCGCAGGGACGGGTATCGGTCTCTTCCTCGTCGGGAAACTGGTCGAGAAGTTCGACGGGGAGATCTCCGTACGGGACAACGAGCCCGAAGGAACCGTCTTCGAGGTGGAGCTACGGAAAGCCTGACAGGGATTCAGCAGCGGAGCCTGCAAGCGGCAGGAAATCCCCGAATACACGAGGTACTCGGACACAGCTACACGTTCTCCACCGAGCGGCCGACAGCGTACAAGACACGAGTTGGATACCGGGTTACAATGTGGTTAGGGGGCGCTTTTGTCGCTCCGACCCGTTCTACAGACTATGAAACGGCCGGTAACACGCAGAGCCGTCCTCGGGGCGCTCGGTGCGGCCTCACTGGCCGGATGCACGGAGTTGGGTACCGGCGGCGCACGGGTCGATGGTCGCCCGACGACAAGCGGGGGAACTGGCGGGACCAGCCCGCCGACAGTGACCGACCATCTCCCACTCCCGATGGAGCCCTCCTCGCTTCGGTCCGAAGCAGTCTCGGGAGGACCACCCAAGGACGGCATCCCGTCGATCGACGACCCGAGCTTCATCTCCGCGGGCGAGGCTTCGAACTGGCTCGATCCTGGCGATCCAGTGTTCGGACTGGTCACGGATGGCGGTGCAAAAGCGTACCCACAGTCGATTCTCGTCCTCCACGAGATCTGCAACGATGTCGTCGACGGGCAGCCGGTGAGCGTCACCTACTGCCCGCTGACCGGCACGGCGATGGGGTTCGAACGCGGGGAGACGACGTTCGGGGTGTCCGGGCGGCTGGTCAACAACAACCTCATCATGTACGACCGGGCGACCGAGACATGGTGGCCGCAGGTACTCGCCACCGCAATTCCTGGTCCGTGGAACGATTCGTATACGACGCGCTCGCTGGAGGAGTTCCGCCTCGTCTGGACCACCTGGAAGCGGTGGTCGAACCGGCATCCGGAAACCGAGGTTCTCTCGCGGGACACCGGGTTCGCGAAGAACTACGAGCGGGACCCGTACGGTTCGTACAACCCTCGGCGGGGGTACTACCGCCCGGGGAGCTCCCCGATGTTCACCTCCTTCTCGGACGACGACCGCCTCGAGGAGAAGACGGTCGTCATCGGCACCCGCACGCCGGAGGGCGCGGCCGCGTTCGAGAAGGACACGCTCCGAGCGCAGGGGCTCGTCGCGGGGGAACTGGGCGGCGAACCGATCCTCGCGGTCCACGACCCCGCCCTCGACACGGGATACGTCTACCGCAACCCCGAGGGCCGTCAGTTCGAGCACCGGGACGGGCAGGTCGTCGACGCGTCCGGAACCGCGCACCGACCGGCGGCGCTTCCACTGGAGCGGACGCTGGCGTTCGACGCGATGTGGTTCGCGTGGAGCGGCTTCTACCCGGAGACGAACCTGTATGCCAGCGACTGATCCCACCCCGGCGGTCACAGGTGACGAGGGGGCGCTGGCCGGGACAGCCGCCGCGCTGCGGGCGGCGGCAGGCCGGTGGGATTCCAGCGCCGTGTTCCTCCTCGCGACGGTGGGCTATCTCGTGGTGTACCTGGCCACGGTCGGCGATCTTGCCCTCTTCGGGAGCGGCGGCGCGCTCACGGTCCGGGTTGCGGACGACCTCTCGCGGGCGCTCACCGGCCTCGGCTTCTTCCGGTTCGGGGCGATCGCGGTCGTGACTGTCGGCCCAGTCACCTACCTCCTGTCACCGCTCAACCTGCTCTTGGCGCTGTTCCTCGCCGGACTCGTGGGAGCGAACGTCGCGCTCACCTACCTCGGGCTGATCCAGCCCCGGGCCTGTGGGCTCGAGTCCTCGACGGGCATCCTCGCGGGCCTCCCGGCCCTGCTGTCCGGCGCGGCCTGCTGTGGGCCGACGATCCTCCTCGTGGTCGGCATCCAGGCCAGCGCAACCCTCGTCACGGGGTTCCAGCTGCTCGTCCCGGTCGCCGTCGCGATGCTGGTGGCGAGCCTGCTCCTCGTCGGCCGCCAGGTCGACCCGGCCCTGCTCTGACCAGCGCTCCCCGAGGGGCGTCGGTCACCGGGTCGTGCAACACGGCCGGCCTACACTCGCTCGACTGCCACTGTGGTGGCGTCGTCGAAGGGACGGGCGTAGTCGAGGCCGGCCTCGTGGAACACCGCGTCCGGGATACCGAGGTCGACACAGTAGAGGTCGCAGTCCACCGCCTGCAGACCCGTCTTCGGTAGTGCGAGCGTGACGACACGGTCGGGACGAACCGCGACACCGGGTCGCTCACCGGTCGTGGCATCGACCCCCGACGGCACGTCGAGTGAGACGACGGCACCCCCTTCGGGAGCCGCTTCGATGATCTCCGCTGCCGTGCCGCGCGGCGCACCCTGCAGCCCGTACCCCAGCAAGGCGTCCAGCACCACGTCGGTATCGGGGAGCGGTGGGCCGACCGTGTAGGCGACGCCGGCGCGGTCCAGCACGCCCCACTGGCGAGCGGCGGCTCCCGAGAGTCCCGCCGGCGACCTGTCGAGTACCACCGACACCGCCACGCCACGGTTGTGGAGATGCCGCGCGGCGACCAGTCCGCCGCCGCCGTTCCCTCCCGCCCCGGCCAGCACGACGACGCGGTCGTCGGGACCGATGCCCGACCGTTCGACGAGGCCACGGCCGGCGTTCTCCATCATCGAGAGCAACGCGAGGCCGAACCCGTCGACGGCGACACGGTCGACGGCCGCCATCTCGTCGGTCGTCACGGCTGGAACGGGGGTGCCATCTGGGGTCCGGAGGGGTGGCTCATACCCGTTCGGACACCGGACGGCTGATTAGTTCCCAGGGGGACTGTGTGTGAGGCGCACGCACGGGATAGCCGTTTGTCCAGGCACGAGAACGGCCGAGGCATGGCGAATCCCCCAGCGCTGAACGACGTCGACCGGCACGTCCGGAACCGTGGCTCGGAGGCGCTGGAACTGGCCACGCGACTGGTCGGAGTCGATACGGCGACCCCCCGGGCGAGACCGCTGCCCTCGTCGACCTCGTCGAGGAGTGGCTCCCCACAGCCGTCCGGACCGAGCGGGTGGTCGGTGACCCGGCGAAACCGAACCTGCTCGCCCGAATCTCGGGGGACAGCAATCAGGCGCTCTGTCTCAACGGCCATCTCGACACCGTTCCGTTCGACGAGCACGAGTGGCAGCACGACCCGCTCGGCGAGCGCGTCGACGACCGGCTGTACGGGCGCGGCGCGACGGATATGAAGGGTGCCGTCGCGTCGATGCTGCTGGCCGTCGCCGCGTTCGCCGAGACGGACACCACCCCCCGGTTCCACTGGAGCTGGCACTGGTGAGTGACGAGGAGACCGGGGGCGATGCGGGGCTGGAGACGCTGCTCGACCGGGAGTCGTTCGACCCAGCGGCCTGCGTCATCGGGGAGACGACCGCTCGGAACGACCGGTGTTCGGTCACCGTCGCCGACCGAGGGAGCATCTGGCTGACGCTCGAGGCGACAGGCGTCGGCGCACACGGGTCCCGGCCGATGCTGGGGACGAATGCCATCGACCGGGTCTACGATGCCGTCGAGTCGCTCCGGACGATGCTCGCCGGCGAGCCACTGCAGTTGCCGGCGGCAGTCGAGCGGATCGTCGACGAGTCGGTCGATTTCTACGCGCCGGAGGCGGGCGCCGATGCGGCCCGGAACCTGTTCGAGTTCCCGACCCTGAACCTCGGAACACTCGAAGGGGGAACAGCCGTCAATTCGGTTCCGACGACCGCGACCGCCGAGGTGGACATCGGCGTCACCGCCGGCGTGTCGACGGAACGCGTACTGGGGCGTATCCGGGACTGCGTCCACGGACACGATGCTGTCACGATCACCGACCTGTCCTGGAGCCAGGGGAGCTACGAACCCGTGGACGGGTCGATCGTCTCGGCGACGGTCGAGTCCGTCCGGCGGGTCACCGACGCCAGGGTCCACCGCCGGAGTGCCACCGGTGGCGGTGACGCGAAGACGCTCCGTCACGCCGGCGTTCCGACGGTCGAGTTGGGATTCGGAACGGGGTCGGCTCACGGTCCCGACGAGTACATCACCCGTCAGGATATCCTCAACAACGCGCGGGTCTACGCCGCAGTCCCGTTCCTGCTCCGGCGACGCTGGGATGGAGACGGGACGGAGAACGACACCTCGGTGGCCGAGGACACCACCTGAGTCTCGGTGACTCTCTCGGGGGCGAGGCGCGCTCTTGCATCCCGGGCGTTCGACCCCAGTACCGTTATGCCCGTGATGGTGCCAGCGGTAAACATGGGAACAGCTAGCACGGAAGCGACTGGCCGGAACGTGGAGCTCGAACTCCAGACACGCGACAGGGGCTGTTTCTTCGTCGAGGCATCGGACGCCGTCGGCTGCCGGGTCACGCTGGAGCACTTCGTCAACCGGTCGGATGGGCGGCTACTGGAGTACTTCACCATCGAGGACGTCGCTCCCGACCGCGTGCTGTCGATGGCCGAGGCGGCCGACGGCATCGCCGACGTGCGGATCGTCGGTCGGGGCGTCGACGAGGCGCTGTTCGAGTTCATCGTCTCCGGGGCCTGTGTGACGACGACGCTGGCCGACACGGGTGCCGTTGCCCGATCCGTCTCGGCGGACTGCGGTGTCGGTCACGTCGTCGCGGATGTCCCGGCCCACGTCGACACGCGGACGGTCGTCGAGCGGTTCCAGGATGCACATCCCGAATCCGAACTCCTTGCCTGCCGCGACGCCGACGGGACTGTCCCGGTTCGGACCAGTCGTGGAGCCCGGGCGGCCCTGGCCGACCGACTCACGGACAAACAGCTCGAGGTGCTTCGGACGGCGTACCTGAGCGGCTACTTCTGCTGGCCCCGGGAGAGCAGTGCCGAGGAGTGTGCGGACGCACTGGGCATCACCCAGCCGACGTTCAGTCAGCACATCAGGGCCGCGCAGGCGAGGGTGATGGACGGGCTCTTCGGCGGTGACCGACACGCCACTGTCGATTGAACCAGTGCCGCTCGCTACGCCTTCGACCCACGCTACCTATGGTCATAGGCAGCAGCCGTTTTCGCCTCCGGGTGCAGGGTACGCCAGAGGGATTCCACAATGAAATCCTACGCCGAATGGACAGCAGCACAGGACTCGACATCGGTCACCGTCGATGATCACGACCTCGACGTGGCGTACTACGAGGCGGGCGAGGGTAACGGGGACCCAGTCGTGTTCATGCACGGTATCCCGACGAACTCGTACCTCTGGCGGCACATCCTGCCCGCGGTCGCCGAGCACCGCCACGCCATCGCCGTGGACATGCTCGGCTACGGGCAGTCGGCGATGCACGACGGCTTCGACCGGTCGCTCCGGGCCCAGGAGGAGATGCTCGACGACCTGCTCGACACCTTCGGCTTCGACACGGTGTCGCTGGTCGGCCACGACCTCGGCGGGGGGGTGTTCCTCCGCTACGCCTGCCACCAGCCCGACGCCGTCGACCGGCTGGTGCTGTCGAACTCCGTGGCGTACGACTCCTGGCCCATCCAGACCATCACCGACCTCGGGCTCCCGGAGTCGGCCCGGGACAACTCCCCGGCCGACGTGCAGGGGATGCTCGACGGGCTCTTCCGGCAGACGCTGTGGGGCGACGACCACGACGAGGCGTTCCTCGAGGGTATGAAAGCGCCCTGGAACTCGGAGGAAGGCGTCACGTCGATCGTCCGCAACGCCGTCGCGACGAACACCAGTCACACGACCGAGGTCGACCCCACGAACGTCACCGCGGACACGCTGCTCCTGTGGGGGCTCGAGGACGAGTTCCAGCCGGTAGAGTGGGCCGAGCGCCTGGAGTCGGACATCGACAGCTGCGAGCTGGTCGGGCTGGAGGAGGCCGTCCACTGGGTGCCGGAGGACCGCCCGGAGACGTTCACCGAGCGGACGGTGGAGTTCCTGACCTGATGAGTGCTTCAACGTAATCCCTCGGCTCGAGGCCGTATTCGGGGACGAACTCCCGGGGCATCTGAGCGGCTATACAGGGACTCAGTAAAACGCGACCGATATGTGGACCCAGTAGTACCGTTCACGACCAGTGCCGAGGTCTCCCGATCAGACCAGCTGGATGGTGTTGCCGTTCGCGGTGACGTGGAGGTCGCGGCCGACCTTGTAGCCCTGGCTCGACGCCAGCTCGACATACCCCGAGTACCCCTTCGTGTTCTGGTGAGCCGGGATGACGTGCTGTGGCTGGAGCGCGTCCAGCATCGCGTAGTGGCCCTCCTGTGAGAGGTGGCCGGAGACGTGGATATCGTCGTAGATGCGGGCCCCCTGCATCCGCAGCAGCTGCTCGGACTGGTAGCGCTGGCCCTCGTTCGTGGGTTCGGGGATGACGCGAGCCGAGAACAGCACCTTGTCGCCCTGGTCCAGTTCGTAGGGGGTCTCGCCGCGGCCCATTCGGGTGAGCATCGCACGGGGCTCGCCCTGGTGGCCTGTCACGACGGGGAGGTACTTCTCCTTGCCTTCGTTCATGATTCGCTTGAACGTACTGTCGACCGAATTACGGTGGCCGTACATCCCGAGGTCCTCCGGGAACTCGGCAGCGCCGATCCGCTCGGCTGTGCCGGAGTACTGCTCCATCGAGCGGCCCAGCAGGACCGGCTGGCGGCCGATATCCTCGGCGAACTCGACGAGACTCTTCACGCGGGCGATATGACTGGAGAACGTGGTGGCGACGATGCCGCCGTCGTAGTCCTCGATGGAAGTCATCACGTCCTTCAGGTGGCGCCGGGCCACCGATTCGGAGGGCGTTCGGCCCTTCTTGTTCGCGTTCGTGCAGTCCTCGATATAGCAGAGGACGCCCTCGCCCTCGTGGCCGATCTCGCGGAACCGCTCCATGTCGATGGGGTCACCGATGACGGGGGTGTGGTCCATCCGCTTGTCCAGCCCGTAGACCACGGCCCCCTCGGGCGTGTGGAGGACCGGGTTGATGGCGTCGATGATGGAGTGGGTGACGTTGACGAACTCCAGGTCGACGTTGCCCGAATCGCCGATGGACATCCGCTCGCCCGCGTCCATCTCGATCAGGTCGTTCTCGACCTCGAACTTGCTCTCGTCGCGGATCTCCTCCCGGACGAGCTCGATGGTGAACGGCGTCGCCACGATGGGCGCGTCGTAGCGATGCGCGAGCTTGGAGATGGCGCCGATGTGGTCGAGGTGGCCGTGCGTGGGTACGATAGCCTGCACGTCCCCCTTGAGGTCGGACATGACGCGATCGTCCGGGATGGCCCCCATGTCGATGAGGTCCAGGCTGTGCATCTGTTCGGTCCGGATGTTGTCGTGGATGAGGACCTTCGACAGGTTCAGCCCCATGTCGAAGATGACGATGTCGTCACCGGCCCGCACGGCAGTCATCTGCCGGCCGACCTCCTCGTAGCCGCCGATCGTCGCGATTTCGATTTCCATAGGTAGTTCCGATCAGAGTGATCCCAGAACTCGAGAGAGTGCGCCCGTGAAGGAGAGCCGGTGTGAACCTGGCGTCGACGATCGTCAGTAGAGACGACAGTCGATATAGCCGGGGGACACGGCCGGCCCGGGGACAACGCGTGTTTCGGTTGGCTGGTACCTGACGACCACGACGTAAATAGTCGTGGATTCGGCTATCTCGACCGGATCGTCGCCGCTGTTCGGGGCTGTAGACTGCCGTCGTTCACTCGATCTCGATCTCGAACTGCTCGTTCTCGGCGGGCGTGTTCAGGACGACCGCCGTCGACGATTCGTTGATGTCGGCGTCGGCCAGGAGTTCCTTGATCGTCGCGTTCATGTCGTCGGTATCCTCGAACTTGCCGATGCCGATGATATCGAACTCGCCCGTCACCTCGTACACCGAGACCATCTGTCTGTGACCCTGCAGTCGCTCGGTCAAATCGGGAAGCGCGCTTCCCTCGACCTTGAGTCGGAGAATCGCCGTCACGTCGTACCCCAGTTCGCCGTACTCGACGATCGGGCTGTATCCGGTGATGACACCTCGTTCCTCGAGGTCGTTCAGATGGTTCGAGACCGTCGTCACCGAAACGTCCAGCTCCTCGGCGAGACTGCGAAGACTTGCCCGTCCGTTCCCGATTAACGCATTAACGAGCTTCGTATCGAGATGTTCGTACGTCATACGACTCGATACTAAATATTTGAATATAAATATGCTGGAATGAGTGTTATTCTTCCAACAGTGCTACTGTAGCGCGGTCGATGCTTGACACTGTTCAACTCACGCGCTGAAAGGTGGCGGCCCGGAATCGCTCGTCACCACTCATCGTCCGTCCCTCCGGCTCTCGAGGTACTGATACCGCCCGCCGGATGGCTCGTATGCGAACTCGACACGATCGGGCTCTTGCTCCGTGGCCCAGAGGACACCATCCGTCTCTGCTGCAATCGTTCGCATCGTCTCCTCGTCGTGGGCTGTGTAGTCGATACCGAGGAGGCAGAGCCCTCCCCCGGTTCGGAGTTCGACGATCCGTTCGAGGACCGTACAGACCCGGTCGGCGGGAACGGCATCCAGCATGGGGGTCAGCGACCGGATCACGAGATGGCGTGCCCCGTCGGAGGGAGTGGCCTCGCCGGCCAGATCGGACAGGGCGATCACCAGCCGCTCCAGATCACCGACATTCGGCGTGAACACGACTGGCGTCTCACCGTAGAGCGCGGAGACGGACTGCCCCTCCGAGACGGTATCGACGATTCGCAGCGCTGGCCCGGCCCGGCCCGCAGCGAGCCGCCCATACCGGTCATGCGTCGCCTCGGCGCTCTCGACGGTCGTCACCACGAGGGCGGAATCCGCGGCCGTCCCGCGCTGGTAGAGGAGCTCCAGACAGACGCCGAGTCGTGACGGATCACCGGCCGTCGCGACGAGAACCGTCGCTCCGTCTTCGACTCGTTCCGGAAGCGTATCGATATGCAGGGTCGGCTCATCACTGGTGACCTCTGGAGGTCCGTCCATGGGTACTCAACTACCCCCTCGAGAACGGTCGTCAGTTCGATGACTGTACAGTCGGGCCAGTGTCTGTTCCGGGTAGTATCGACAGCCACAGGACGGGCATTCGGCTATCGTCACCGCATCCCGCCGTTCCGTGTCGATGGGAAGGTCGTATACCTGAACTGTGCGTGCCGTGAGGGCCGTTCCGCAGTCCGAACACGGGAGGTCTGTTTCGTTCATGATTGGCTGTACGAGTGCGCTCGCCCCGTCGGAACTGTCCCGGACACCCATCTGACCAGGGTCTCGGGCACGTTTTGGAGCATGACTCGGCGGCGCTCCCCGAACGGGAGCGGCCGACGGTCGGCGGAGAAAGGACGGGGCCGCGACCTCGATTCGAACCGAGATAGTCAGGAGCAGGATAAATACGTTTCGCTGGCAGGCCTGGATTCGACAGGATACCTGGGTAGAAATCAGCGGATTTCGACGACTCAGTCGTCGCTATCCTTGATGTCGCCGAGTTCCGAGATGAGTTCGTCCGTGTCGGCATCGGACTCGAAGCGGACCTCACCGTCGTGGTCGTTCTCGTGGACCGAAACCGCCTCTCCCTCCTCGTCGTCACTCTGCTGGCGGTTCTCCTGTTCGGATTCGTCGTAGCTCCCGAAGCCCATACACGAGTAGACGTTCGCTACAGGCGGTTAAATTCCGGGATGATGGACACCCAGAGATATCGCGGCACCATTGCAAACACTTTGCACATGTCCACCAAGCGTTGTGCGATAACACAGACGACTTGCCTCCAGAGGTGAGGACTCCGACTATGAACGACGGGTCACCACAGGTCCACTGTCCGGAGTGTGGCGGCCCGCAAACGGTCGAGCTGGCACCCGACCGGACGTTCGAACCGCACCGTGACAGCTGTGGACTCGTCTCGACGGAGAGCACGACGGCACCATTAGCATCTGGGACTGGGCTGGAGAGTAGCTGCCGTACGTCTATCGGCGGGGCGACGACCCGTCAATCGGTGGGTCTAAGTCCCATCCCGAGATATCGGGATATGTATCCGACGTGGGAGTGCCGGTTTGGCGCCCCCGTGCCCGATGAGGCCGAGAGGCTGAGGGCCGAGTCCGCCACGAGCGTCCGTAACATGTTCGTGTGACTCGGGCGGAGAGAGACGACCGACGTTCCTCGGTCTGCTCTCGCCAGCCTCTCTCCGCCGAACGCGACCGTCGAGCAATGCTGCTCTCAGGAGGGTGGTGGTGTCTGTGATGCCGTCGAATCCCCCGTAGCCAACAGGTCTCGTGCTGTCTCGACAGCGCTCCGCTCCCCCAGTACCGTGATCCGGTCACCGAGCATGACCGGATTGTCGGCGTTCGGGAAGCGTGTCAACTGCTCGTGTGTGATCATCACGATGAGACACTGCTCCGGAAGTAACTCATCCAGCTCGCCGATCGTCCGACCATCGTGCTCGGGGTTCCGGAGTTCGAGCTCCTGAGCGTCGCCGCTGTGGCTGAGCTCCTCGACGAACCCCGTGAACGAGGGCCGTTCGATTCTGTTGTCGAGTTCGCGCGCGGTCGCTTCGGAGGTCGAGATAGCGTGGATCCCGAGGTCTTCGAACGGCCCGGCGTTCTCGTCGCGGTTCACCCTGGCGATGACTCGGTCGACATCGAACCGGCTGAGTGCCAACTGGGCAGCCAGGAGGTTGGTGTCATCGTCGCCCGTCGCCGTCACGAACACGTCGACATCGGCGGTCCCGGCAGCCTCCAGCGTCTCGACATCGGTCCCGTCTCCGACGATGACCCGGGCCCCGCTCTCCTCGATGGCTCGCGCATGGCGCTCGTTCTGCTCGATGACATAGATATCGTCCCCGCGCTCGGTCAGCCGAACGGCGAGGTATCTGCCGACGACGCCACCACCGACGATATTGATACGGAGGCTCATGTTTGACTGGCAGGGGGACGGACGGCCGACTGTTCAGGAGAATCCGCTCGGAAGCTGAACAAATTGATGGAGGGGCATCGCCAGCAAAGTAGTTTCCCCTCGGCCGACTCGACAGGATCAGAGCGAGCCGTTATTGTGGCCAGGCTGCTTCGCCTATCCGATATATCTTGAACATCTCCTGAAATCACGTTTTTACACTATCTCATCAACTATATTGTCATTTCAATCAAAAATCTGTTTTGGCTGCAAAGCGGCGTTCGCCACTCATATCCAGAACGTATAAAATTTCGAGATACGCTCGGCGAACGAGCAGCCACTCCCCGGCTCAGGGCGGTGTGACGACCGCCCGCCCCTCGATCTCGCCGTGTTCGAGCCGCTCGGCGACCGTGTTGATGTCGCCGAGGTCGTAGCGCGAGGTCCGGAGTTCGACCTCTCCCTGGTCGACCAACGCGACGAGTTCCTGCAGTTCGGCGTACCGGCCGACCAGCGTCCCGCGGAACGAGAACTCGCCGTTCACCAGCGCCTGGGCCGGCTCGTGGACGTGGCCGCCGTAGCCGATGACGTGGTGGTCGCCGCCGGCGGCGACAATATCCGGTGCGAGGCCCGTCGTCGCGTCCGCGCCGACGAAGTCGAGTACCTGCTGCGCGCCGGTCTCGTCGGTCAGGTCCTCGACGACCGCGGTCACGTCCTCGTCGGCGGAGTTGACGGTGTGGTGGGCACCCAGGTCAGTCGCGAGGTCCAGTGCCTCGTCCTTCAGGTCGACCGCGGTGATGGTCGCGGCACTCATCGCGTCGAGACACTGCAGTCCGATGTGACCGAGTCCACCGATGCCGATGACGAGGGCGTGGTCGCCCGGGTTCAACTCGTCGACGGCCTTCTTCACGGCGTGGTAGGCCGTGATGCCGGCGTCGGCGTGGGGGGCGATGTCGGTCGGATCGACGCCGTCGGGTAGCGGAATCACCGCCCGCTCGCTGGTCTGGAGGTACTCCGCGAACCCGCCGTCGTGGGTGAGCCCGTTGAACGCGCTGTCCTCGCAGTACATGTCCTCGCCGAGGCGGCAGGGCCGGCAGGTCCCGCAGGTCTGGACCGGGTGGCAGATGACGGGGTCGCCCTCGGAGACGAGCGTCACCTCATCCCCGGTCGCCGCGACGGTGCCCGCGTTCTCGTGCCCGAGCGTGAGCGGGAGTTCCTGGGGTACGTAGTCGGTCCACATCCCCTCGATGATGTGGTTGTCCGTCTGGCACCAGCCCGCTCCCTCGACCTCGACCACGACGCCGTCCGGCCCGCCGGGGCTGGGCCGGTCGACCTCGTCGATGGATAGCGCCTCGCTCATGTCGTCGGTGTACTCGTGGAGTCTCGCTGCTTGCATCGTCCCGCCCGTACCATCACCCGTCCGTGACCTAAGCACCGTGCCTATGAGTATTGGTAGAATCCCTATCGGTATTTGGTACCACGGTACACTCGCCATGTACACGCACGATGGCGAGGAGGTGTTCGTGATCGACTCCCACATCCACCTGTGGGACGCGACCGAGGAGAACATCATCCACGAGGGTGGCGAACAGTTCATCCAGTGTTTCTACGACTACCACGCGGCGTTCACGCCCGAGGAGGAGCAGTGGGACATGGACACCTACCGGCAGTACGGGAAAGAGCGGATGATGCAGGACCTGTTCCGGGACGGGTACGTCGACATGGGCATCTTCCAGCCCACGTACCTGACCGACTTCTACGACGAGGGGTTCAACACCACCGACCAGAACGCCGCGCTCGCCGAGGAGTACCCCGAGCGGTTCGTCCTCAACGGGAGCTTCGACCCCCGCGACGGCGACGAGGGCATCGAACATCTCGAGCGCCTGAAAGAGGAGTACGACATCCAGGGCGTGAAGCTGTACACGGCGGAGTGGCGCGGCGACTCGAAGGGCTGGCGGCTCGACAGCGAGGAGTCGTTCCGCTTTCTCCAGAAGTGCGCCGACCTCGGCATCGAGAACATCCACCCGCACAAGGGCCCGACCATCCGACCGCTCAATCGGGACGCGTTCGACGTGGCCGACGTCGACGACGCCGCCACCTCGTTCCCCGAACTCAACTTCATCGTCGAGCACGTCGGCTACCCCCGGCTCGACGACTTCGCGCACATCGCCACCCAGGAGACGAACGTGTACGGCGGGCTCGCCGTCGCCGCCCCGTTCGCCCAGAACCGGCCCCGGAAGTTCGCCGAGATGATGGGCGAGCTGCTGTTCTGGGTCGGCGAGGACAACCTGCTGTTCGGGAGCGACTACGCCATCTGGGAGCCCGACTGGCTCATCCCGGCGGTGATGAACGCCGAGATGACCCCGGACGAACGGGCCGAGTACGGTGTCGAGCTCTCGCCGGAGGTGAAGCGGAAGATCATGGGCGAGAACGCCGCGGAGCTGTACGACATCGACATCGAGGCGAAGAAGGAACAGTTCCGGAACGACGAGATCAGCCGGGAGTTCAACCTCGGGGACCAGTACGGGAGTGAAGCCCCGGCGGACGACTGATGACGGCGACCGATCCATCGGGTGCGCCCAGCGCCCCGACGGCGGCCGACGGCGTCGACCGCGCTGCGGTCCGCGAGCGACTCGACCGCGTCCACGACCCCGAACTCGACCAGTCGATCGTCGAGCTGGAGTACGTCGATTCGATCACCATCGACGACGGCCGGGTGACGGTGTCGTTCGTGCTGCCGACCGCGTGGTGCTCGCCGGCGTTCGCGTGGATGATGGCGACCGGCATCCGCGACGAGGTCGGCGCGCTCCCCGATGTCGAGTCGGTCACGGTCGACCTGCGCGACCACATGCACGGCGAGGATATCACCAGGGGAGTCAACGAGGAGCTGGCATTCGAGACGGTGTTCGCGGATGCCGAGGACGGCGTCGAGGCGGTTCGTCGGAAGCTCGACGAGAAGGCCCGGTTCGCCCGCCAGTTCGCGGCGATGACCGCACTCCAGGACGCCGGGGTGGACCCGGCACAGATCACGGCCCTGACCCGCGCCGACCTCGACCTGTCGTTCGCCGAGGACCGCGCAGCGGTGACCGTCCGCGACGGTGCACTGTCAGTGACAGTCCCCCGCGAGCCGCTGGCCGAGTATCTGGAGAAGGCCCGCGCGACGGGCCTCGTAACCGACGGCTCGGACCCACTGTTCGCCGACCGCGGGGGCAGGCCACTGTCGCCCGACGAGTTCGAGGCCGTCCGATGGGACGCACGGGTCGCTCGGTCCAACATCGAGGGACAGGCGGCCATCTGTGCTTCCCTCCACGAGGCACGCAATGGCGTTCAGGTGGACGACCGAGTGGGATCGCCTCGAACCGACTGACCTGCCGGTAACCCGGCGACCTCCAGCTTACTATTGACTATTTGCTCTCGGCGGGATACCTACCGATGTCATGGCAGACTTCGAGATGCTCGTCATCGGTGGCGGTACCGGCAACAACGTGGCGGCGGCAGCAGCGGACGCGGGACTGGAGACGGCACTCGTCGAGCCGGGGAAACTCGGCGGCACCTGCCTCAATCGGGGCTGCAACCCGTCGAAGATGCTCATCCAGGCCGCGAACGCGGCGAACGCCGTCCGAGACGCGGGGAAGTTCCACGTCGACGCGACGCTCGACGGCATCGACCACAGCACCATCACGGGCGAGATGGACGACCTGCTGTCGGGGATCGCCGAGGGGATGGAAGCACGGTACCGCGAGAAGGAGCACCTCACTCTGTTCGACGAGTACACGGAGTTCGTCGACGAGCGCACCGTCCGGCTGGACGGGGCGGACGTGACCGCCGAGCGGGTCGTGGTGGCAACCGGGAGCCGCCCCATCGTCCCGCCCATCGACGGACTCGACGACACGGATTTCCTGACGAGTCAGGAGGCGCTCTACCTGGACGAGGCACCCGATAGCCTCGTCATCCTCGGCGGCGGCTACATCGCGGTCGAACTGGGGTACGCACTCGAGGCGCTCGGGACGGACGTGACCATCGTGGAGATGATGGACTCACTGGTCCCGCGCGAGGACGGCGCGGTCGCCGAGGCGTTCACCGACATCGCCGCCGAGCGCCACGACGTGTACACGGGCCACCGGGTGACCGCGGTCGAGGGCGGCCCGACGAAGACGGTCCACGCCGAGACGGAGGCCGGCGACGAGATCGCCGTCGAGGGCGAGGCGGTGCTGGTCGCGCTGGGCCGCCGACCGAACAGCGACCAGCTCGACCTCGAAGCGGCGGGTATCGAGACCGACGACAACGGCTTCATCGTGACCGACGACTACCTGGGGACCTCCGCCGAGAACGTCTGGGCACAGGGCGACATCGCGGACAACGCGATGTTCAAGCACTCCGGCGACTACGAGACCGACCACGTCGTCGCCAACGCGGTCCACGGCGAGGAGCGGGCGCTGGACCTGTCGGCGATGCCCCACGTCATCTTCACGGAGCCACAGATCGGCGGCGTCGGCGCCACCGAGGAGGAACTAGCGGACGCCGGCACCGAGTACGTCGGCGGCCGGGCGGCGTACGCGGATTCGGCGATGGGCCGGGCGAAGAAGCTGGAGGACGGCTTCGCGAAGGTGCTGACGGCACCAGACGGCGAATTGCTGGGCTGTCACGTCATCGGTTACGAGGCCTCGACGCTGCTGCACGAGGCCGTCGTGGCGATGCGCAACGGCGTCACAGTCCCCGAACTGGCCGACACCATCCACGCTCACCCGACGCTGAACAAGGTGATGCTGTCGGCGTTCCGCGACGTGCCGGTCGAGTAACGGAAGCAGACTGCTGACTCTGTCAGCCTATCCGAGAGGGTATCCGAGTTTCAGGGCGAAAAACTCGCCCTGCGAGGAGAGAGGACGTGAATCCCGTGAGGCGGTGCTCACACGATTCCGAGTCCACTAGTAACCAACCGGACACCGACGACGGTCAACAGCCCGAGGACGACGGCCCGGCGAGCCCCCTCGCTCACGGTCGTCCGGAGCCGCTTGCCGACCGCGACGCCGGCCACCGCCGGGACGGCGGCGACGACCGAGGCCCCGACGACGGCGAGACTGGGGTAGAGCCCGAGCGCGCCCGCGATGCCGACCCGGATTCCGTTCAGGCCGAGGAAGACGAGCGCGACGACGCCGACGAACAGGCCGTGCGAGAGGTCGAAACTCCGGAGGTAGGCGATGAGCTGGACGCCGACATTGGTGCCGCCGAACAGGAGTCCGGAGATAGCGCCGACACCGACCATCCCGACGCTCGACCGTCCGAGCTCGGCCCTACCGACCGCGTCGAGACCCGGTAGCGGAACGACCCGCTGGGCGCTCGCCACGAATCCCAGCGTCAGAACGCCGAGCCCGACCCGGAGCGGCGCCTCCGGCAGGCTGTCGAGTACCGCCATCCCGACGACCGTCCCCACGAGCGCCGCGCCGATGAGCGGCGCGAACCGCTGGCTGCAGGTCCGAAGTTCCTCGCGTGTGAGGTCCCGTACCAGCGAGACGTTCACCGCGAGGATCGGGACGATCATGAACACGACCGCCGTCGCGGGCTCGACGACCGTCGCCAGCACCATCGTCCCGACGACGGCGAAGCCGAACCCGGCGAGGCCGTTGGTCGCGCCGGCAACAAGCACGACCAGCGTCACGATCGCGATCAGCGTCGGCGTGAGTGCCGCGGTCATCGGGCGGGGCCCCGCCCGGGAGAGGGGTCGGCCACCTCGTAGTGCCGGAGTGTCCCGCACATACGCGATTCGTCCGCTCTCCCGGAACATAGGGGTGCCGACGAACTCGCCGCCCTCGAACGGAAGGTCGACGGCGGCGATGTAGTCACTCGCGGGAAAGCCAGAAGTGACCCGCTTCGAGGTCGCCCCGGCTCAAGAGCGGAGTCACCCACGACCGCCAGCCAGTGCAGTTGCCTCGGGAAGCCGTCTGAGCCACAGCATCGCGACCGTCCCGATGAACGGTCCGACAACCAGTGGCGAAAACGCCCACTGCCAGCCGACGATACCGGCGATAATCGGGGTGACCTGGATCGACCCCACCGTGAGG
Source organism: Haloglomus halophilum (assembly GCF_024298885.1). Classification (GTDB taxonomy): domain Archaea; phylum Halobacteriota; class Halobacteria; order Halobacteriales; family Haloarculaceae; genus Haloglomus; species Haloglomus halophilum. The sequence continues at coordinate 2,108,057 of NZ_CP101166.1, read as the reverse complement.
AGAAAGCCGACGGCAGTCTGCAGCGTCAGAGCAGACCCGACGTAACTGTCCTCGGCGAGTTCGGAGACGGCCGCCGAGAACTGCGCGGAATCGGCGACGATGACGAATCCCCAGATCAACAGGAACGGTACGAGGACGAGCAGCGGGCCACCAAACACGAAGCCGGCGCCAATACACGCAGCTCCGCTGATGATCATACTTCCGCTCGTGACGGTTGTCCGTCCGATACGATCAGCGAACCCACCGGCGACGATGGCGCCGATACCTCCTACTGCAATAGTTCCGAATGCGAGCAGCGCAGCGAGTGTCGGTGCCGGGTCACCGGTGGCAGCGAAACTCGCAGTCACATATACGGGAATCCACGCCCAGACGGCGTACAATTCCCACATGTGGCCGAAATATCCGAGATTGGCGAGCATCGTCCCGCGGTCACCGAGCATCCGCCGAACTGCTCCGGGATCGAATGGGGCTGCCGGAGCCTGGTGAGGGCCCGGGCGCACGAAGAGAACGAGCACACCACTGACTGCTGCGAGGCCAGCGGCGCCCAGTAAGACGAGCCGCGGACGGCCGACGCCACCAATCGCCCGAAGCAGATGCGGCATTGCCGATCCGATCGTGAGTGCACCGACAAGCGTGCCGATAGCGAACCCGCGTCCTTCCCGAAACCAGCCAGCCATGATCTTCATGCCTGTCGGGTATACCCCGGCCAGTGCGACACCGGTGAGAAACCGTAACAGGACGGCCGGGAGGAACGACGACACGGAAAGGGCGATAAGTGCAGTTGCTGCCGCACCGATAGCGGCCGAGACGGCAAACAGGTACCGCGGCGGAATCGTATCCGCGAGGGTGAGCGTCGCAGAGAGAACGGCGCCGACGACGAATCCGAGTTGCACCGCGTTCGTCAACCAAGCCGTCTCGGCACTCGTAAGATTCCAGAGCGCCGCGAGTTCCGGCCCGACCGCTGAAGCACTGAACCAGAGCGTCATCGCCAATAGTTCGGCAACAGCAAGAACGAGGAGGACACGGTAGCGACTCGTTTTCGTCTGTTCCTGTTTCATATCTGACCTCGAATTGTCAATTTTATCTGCGACTCCCGATCCATCACACTGGTGTACTCATCAAACTGGGCAAAAACTCACGAGGGGATTCGTGTGTATTGCACACCGCAGCGCGTATTATATATATCAGAACACACCTGCACCCACGCTGAGAAAATGACTGAGGAACGGGACATCCTCGGCGATTAGTATACGATAGGGGATTGCAACAGTATCGAGACTCACTATCGCTCCCCTCTTCTCACATTTTCCAGTCGATACCGGTGTGCTAGACGGTCGTGCGACCACGGGACCGCCGGCCCCTACGGTTGTATGTCCTGGAGCCGAACCAACCCCATGGGCCGCAACATGCTCGTCGACGGGGAGTGGCGAACCGACGTGGAGTCGACGACGGACGAGGACGGTGCGTTCGACCGAGCGGAGACGACGTTCCGCGACCACATCCGCGACGACCCGGACGCCCGGTTCCAGCCCGAGCCCGGCCGATACCATCTCTACATCGCGCGGAACTGTCCCTGGGCGCACGGGGCCGCGCTGACGCGACAACTACTGGGCCTGAGCGACATTATCTCGATGGACATCGTCGACCCCGTCCGCAGGGACGAGGGGTGGCGGTTCACCCCGGAGAAGGACGGCTGTACGCCCGACACGGTACACGGGAGCGACTACCTCCGGGAGGTGTATCTCGCGGCCGACCCCTCGTACACGGGCCGGGTTTCGGTCCCCGTCCTGTGGGACAGACACGAGGAGACCATCGTCAACAACGAGTCCATCGAGATCATGCGGACCCTCGCGACGGCCTTCGGTCCGTCCACCGGGGACGCGGTCGACCTCTACCCCGAGGGACGGCGCGAGGAGATCGACCGGATCGTCGACGCCATCTACGACCCGCTCAACAACGGTGTCTATCGGGCGGGCTTCGCGGAGACACAGGCCGCCTACGACGAGGCCGTGGGCGACGTGTTCGAGGCCCTCGACCACTGGGATGCGGTGCTGGCAGACCAGCGGTATCTGGCCGGCGACCGCCTGACGCTCGCGGACGTGCGACTCTTCCCGACGCTGGTCCGGTTCGACCACTGCTACCACACGGCGTTCAAATGCGACCGGCGCTACCTCCACGAGTACGAGCATCTCTGGCCGTACCTCCGGGACCTGTACCAGACACCCGGCGTCGCCGAGACGGTCCGGATAGACCACATCAAGGACCAGGGCTACTACCAGGACGAGATCACGCCAACCGGCCCGGATATCGATTTCGAGGCTCCTCACGACCGGGCTCGGCTGGACGGTGCGACGGCGACACGGTGACTGTGTCGGCAGTCGCTCCCAGGACCCGTGTGTCCGGGCGGCGCACGAGCACGGAACGGGTATCGGTCGCTCGCTCTCGTTTTCGGCCGTATGTTCCCGTCCGCAGGTGACGAGCTGGCGGTCAAACCCGCCGGGGTAGCCATCGCGGTGAGCGGGTTCGTGGTCACGCGGGGGTTGCTCTCAGGGGTAGGGGGGCCGACCGCCGTCGGTTCGGTCGTTCCACTGGCCCTCGGGCTGGGAGTCGTCGTGTACGGAGCCAGTCTCTCTGTAAGTACGCACAGCCGACGGTACGCTCGGACGGTCGGGCTGTGGTACCTCCTCGGGACGCTCGCCAGCGCGGCCATCGTCGCTGCGGGAAGTGGTATCAGCCCCACCCCGTTTCTCGGACTCGTCACCGACGCGACCGTCGTCAGCGCGGCCGTCGTCGGCGGGGGTGCCGGTATCCTGATCGGAACTCGAAGCGGTCGGAACCAGCGTCAGCACCAGCACCTGGACCAGCAGACCCACCAGGTGACGCTTCTCCAGCGGATGCTTCGGCACGAGGTGCTCAACGGCCTCACCGCGATTCGTGGTCACGCTGGGTTGCTCACGCAAGGGCATGATGCCGGTCGGAGCCTGGAGGCCGTCGAGAGCAACGCCGACCGCATCGAGCGGACGGTCGAGGACGTGGGCTTCCTCGTCCGGACCGTCGACGACACCGCGGCCGCACTGGGAGCCGTGGACCTGGCCGAGGTGGTGACGCGTTGTAAAGAGCGGCTTCCGGCGGACGACGGGCGCGTCGTCGTCACGGAGCCGGTTCCGTCGGTCATGGTCCGCGGCGACGACCACCTCGACACGGTCGTGGCCGAACTGGTCACGATGGCGCTGGACCGCACCGAGGACGGTGCCCTCACACTCGACGTGACGCCCGCTACCCAGACGGTCGACCTCACCCTCACCGGGCCGGGCGACTGGCTCACGGAGGTCGAGCGGACCGTCCTGCTGGAGGGCCCACCCGAGTACGATCGGCCGGACATCGGCTACGGCGTCTCCATCGTTCGGCTGCTCGTCGCTCGTTACGGGGGGACCCTCCGAATCACTGAGGACGGTGACGACCTGTCGGTCACGGCGGAACTGCTGCGGACGACGGAGAACCCGCCACCGGGCGAGAGTCCGGGGGTAGCAGCGGGAGACCTGTGGTACGCGGCCCTCGCAGGCCTCGGGGCGGGAGTCGTGATGGGTGGCCTGTTGCAGGTGTTCACGGGGGGAATCACTGTCATCGGAGCACTGTACGGGGGCCAGTCGCTCGCGGTCGGCTGGGTCGCACATCTCTTCCACAGTGTGCTGTTCTCGGCGGTCCTCATCGGCACGCTGCAGGAGAGTGGGCTCGAACGCATGCTCGGGACGCCACACGAGACGCTCGGCCTCGGCGTCGGATACGGGGCTCTCCTCTGGCTCGTCGGTGCCGGGCTCGTGATGCCGGCGTGGCTCAACGCCGCCGGCATCGCGACGCCGATTCCGAACCTCCAGCTGCCCTCCCTCGCCGTCCACCTGATCTGGGGCGGCGTTCTGAGCGGATTGCTCCACCTGCTACCGATCACCCGCTCCTCGTGAGGAGCCCGTTCCGCCGCCGTTTCCGGGTGCGTGTGTCACTAACACACGCCCGAAGTGGTTACTTGTGGTAACCGCTCGAACCCTGGGGTATGTCGCAGCGAAACGAAACCAGTGGCGGCGCGGGCGACTGCACGACAACAGAATCGTTCGATGACCACGGGATCGAGGACGGTGCGGACCTGATCACCGCTACCTACTACCGGCTGGCGTCGACGGAGGTCGGGTTCGAGCCGAATGAGGCGTTCTTCAATCGCCTGGAGTCGGCGTTCGTCTGGACGTACCTCGGCACCGTCGACGCGACGGGCGTCCCCGACCACGTGATGGCGGCCGTCGAGGATGCACGGGCGCTCACCCGCGAGGAGTTCGTCGACCAACCCGACGCCGACCTCCGGACCGACGTGGTTCCGGCGTTCTACCGGCGGGTGGCCGGCTTCCACTGCGCCTACCGGGACTGAGGCCTCCAGAGCCAGCCTGGCCCATTCACAGCCAGCAGGACCCGGCGATTTCCTTCTTTTGATATTTCGAGAGACCGCAGGGATTGATAACTGATTCCGGGCCCCCATCCCGCCACCGTTCAAGTACTCGCGCCGGCTGTGCGAACGGGTATCATGACCGGACGAGCACACGAGCGCCGCACCCTCAATGCGGGGGCCGGGGAACCCGCAGCCGATGACAGACAGACGCGCACGACGACGCGACCTCCTCCGCTGGGGCGGTATCGCGACCGCAGCCGCACTGGCGGGTTGTTCGGGTTCACAGGACGCTGGCGACGGTGACGACCCCACGGATACGGCGACGGGAACACCGTCACCCGCGGCGAGCAGCGGTGGTCCGCCCGGCGCGGACGTGCTGGGCTCCGAAGGGAGTCTCCAGTCCAGTGCGACCGTCCGGGCCGGCGTCCTCGATAGCGACCAGGGGGCCGGGAAGTTCGTCTTCACCCCGTCGGTAGTCTTCGTCGAGCAGGGCGCGACGGTGACGTGGGAGATCGAGGGTGCATCCCACTCCGTGACGGCGTACGCCGAAGGGAACGACCGGCCACACCGCATCCCCGACGGCGCCGACGCCTGGGACTCCGGACTGAAGGAGGGTGGCACCACCTGGGAGCGGACCTTCGAGACGACCGGCGTGCATAACTACTTCTGCAAACCGCACGAGGGACTCGGGATGGTCGGCATCGTCGTGGTCGGCGAGGTCGGCGACGGCCCGGGGACGACCCAGCCCTCGGAGCTGTCGGGGAAGGCGGCCACCCACCTCTCGATGCAGCTCGAGAACGCCGGCATCGGCGGCGGCGACGGCGGCGAAGGCGGTGGCCAGCAGTACGGCTGGCAGCAGGCCACCAACGACTCGTACTGGTACTCGCTGTACAACATGTCGACCAACATCGCCATGAGCGGGAACGGCGTGCGGTTCCCGCACAACGAGGAGCAGCGCGAGGCGCTCAACAAGCGCCTGCCCGCCATCCTCGAGGCCGCGGGTGCCGACAAGCCACCGGTCAAGAACCCCTGGCTGAACATGGCGCCGTTCACGGAGGGCTCCCCGAAGTTCACCGGGAAGCCGGTGCTCTCCGGCGACGACGGTCGGCCGGACGCGAGCACGCTGCGCTGGGACAAGGCCGAATCCTCGAAGACGGTCTCCCCCTCGTCGGTCGCGTGGACCCACCTCAAGGGCGTGACGTGGGCGAAGAACTTCGAGGAACACCAGGACATCCTGCCGGGGTCGATGAAGCCGCTGGTCCGGGCACAGGTGCTGACCACGCTCGCCCAGATCGGAACGAACGCGACTCTCATCGCTGGCGGCCCGGAGGGCAACGGGGCGCTCACGAAGGGCGACTCGCTCGAGCTCATCTCCGGATTCAAGCCTGGGTCCGGCGAGGTGACCGACGACACCACCCGCATCGAGCACCACACGTCGATGCTGTGGTTCCTCGCGGACCTGCACAGCCTCGCGGCCAACGAGTGGTTCGGCTACGTCAACCCGGAGCCGCTGGTCCCGCTGCAGGGCATCCGCAAGTTGATGAACGGGATGTTCAAGACGACGAGCCAGGCGTTCGACCCGGAGACGGCCGCCCAGGCCGGCAGCCCGCGTGACCTGGGGCTGCTGCTGGGCGGGGTCGGCTGGTTCGGCTCGCAGGCCGAGGGCGAGATGGCGTCGAACGCCGCCACCTATGCCAACGGCATCGCCGCCCAACTGGAGGGTAGCATCGAGGCCAGCGGCCAGGTCAGCGCGGAGATCGACAACCAGGCTGCCGCGCAGGGCGCGGTCGGCCAGGGGCTCGCCTGGGCCTCGCAGCTCGATGGCGTCGACCACCTCGGCACCGCACGCGACACGCTGGGCTACATGCGCGACGAGCTGTTCGACCCCGACATCGGCCTCTACCGAGCCGGCGCCGGCAGCACCCAGACCTACACCGCCCGTGATGTGGGCGACATCACGGGAGGCGTCAACGCCGCGAACGCGGTGCTCGGGCTCGGCAGCGTGAAGGAGCAGTACGCGCAGTTCTTCAACCAGTGCGTCAACCGCGGCCGCCTCCAGCGCGCCGAGCGGCCGCCCTCCCGCAACCAGGACGCTGAGCACACGCTGCCGCTCCCGCCGAAGGCCGGCGGCGAGTTCGGACAGGCCGCCGTCTACAACGGCGAGGTCGAGTACGACGCCGAGAACGACTCGTGGTCGGTGACCGACGAACGGTTCTACACCGCGGAGGCGCTCTACCTCGCCAACCAGGAGATCTGGCTGTCGAACTGGGGCGGCGACTTCTACGGCGGGAGCGGCGTCCCCGGGCAGACCGACGAGCCGCCGAACTGAGACCGACGGTCCCTCCCACGATCACGCCGGCCCGGTCTAACAGTCCGGGGCGGTGACGCGGCCGTACTGATTACCAGCAGATGGACTTTCTTGAAATTCTTTCCTCGAGATAGCCGAGTATGGTTGCCACTATGCAGATTATTTCAATTATAACAAAGATATTTGGGCTCTCCTCCGTCCGGAGTGTACCGGTCGGCGTTAGAACGTGATGACTTCGTAACCGTCCTCGACCAGCGACCTGATGCTGGGGTGGCCGTCGTGGTCGTCGAGCTGGACGACACCGGCGTCCTGAATCGCCTCGTCGACGCCGAACGCGCCGGCACAGAAGTCACAGGCCGAGGCACTCTCCTTCACCGCCGCGTACATTTCGTGGTAGTCGTGGTCCGGGTCCTCCAGCTTCGGGATCCACTGGGTTCCGGCACCGTCGAAGATCAGCTCCACCTCGTCGCCGGCCTCGGCGAACTCGCGGGCCGTCTCGAGTGCGTTCACGATTCGGCCGTTGTCGCTCGGAGCGTTGTCGCCTGCCAGGATGATGACTGCTGCTTTCGTCATTGCATCCCCCGATATGCCGGTCTCGGGTATACCCCCGTGGGCGGTGTGCGAGGGGGGCGTCGACATCACGCGGATTTAAGTACTCGGAACGGTCGTTCTGGACCGCCTCGTCCCGTGTGAGTCGCGTTCTCAGTGCGAGTGCTCGTGGTCGCCGCGGCTGAACTGTCCGGAGAACCCGCGCTGGACGACCTCCGAGAGCGCCGGGTGGATGTGGACCGACTGGCGGATATCCTGAACGCTCCCGGAACCGGCCTTCATCGCCACAACCACCTCCTGGATCAGGTTCGACGCCTCCGGGCCGATGATGTGGCAGCCGAGTATCTCGCCGTCCAGCGAGATGAGCGCCTTCAGGAAGCCGTCGGCCTTCATGGCGCTCCCCCGCGCCGTCTGGTCGTAGTCGTAGGTGCGGGTGGCATACTCCTCGCCGGACGCACGGAGGTCAGCCTCCGTAGCGCCGACGCCGGCCACCTCCGGCGAGGCGAACACCGCCCACGGCATCGCGGTGTAGTCGACTGGCTCCATCTCCGCCCCGTACATGTTGCGGACCACCGCCCCGGCCTCGTGGTTGGCGCTGTGTTTCAGCAGGTACTCGCCGACGATGTCGCCGAGCGCCCACACGCCCTCGGCGTCGGTCCGGAGGTACTCGTCGGTCTCGACGAAGCCCTGCTCGTCCGTTTCGACGCCTGCCGCGTCGAGGTTCAGGGTGTCCGTGTTCGGCCGGCGGCCGGCCGCGACGAGCAGCTCGTCGCCGGTGATGGTGGTCGGTTCCCCCTCGATACCGCCGTCCGCGCCGTACTCGTACGGCTGCGCCTCGACGGTCACTTCGCCGTCGGCCTCGGAGACGGCAGTCGCGGCGTGGCCGGTGTGGACGGTGAACCGGTCGGCGTACCGCTCGGTGAAGGCTTCGGCAACCTCCTCGTCGGCATCCGGCAGCAGGTTCGGCCGCCGGCCGATGATGGTAACCTCGCTCCCGAAGGTGCCGAAGAAGTGACCCAGCTCCGCGGCGATGTAGCCCCCGCCGACGATGATCAGGTGCTCGGGCGGGGTCTCCAGCTGGAGCGCCTCCGTGCTGGTGAGGTAGTCGACGGCCTCGATGCCGTCGATGTCCGGAATGGTCGGCCGCGTCCCGGCCGCGATGAGGATATTCTCCGCGCGGATCCGCGTGCCGTCGTCCTCGCCGCCGACGATCTCGACGGTCCGCTCGTCGACGAACCGGCCCTCGCCCTCGTACAGGTCGTGTTTCGCGGAGGAGCGCAGCCCCCGCTGGATGGAGTCGGCGTCAGCGGCGACCTCCTCGTTCACCTCCTGGACGATGTCCGAGAACGCCACGTCGTTCACCTCGGCGTCGATGTGGAACTCGCCGGCCCGCTCGACCGTCTCCAGCACCTCGGCGTGGTAGAGCAGCATCTTCGAGGGGATGCAGCCCCGGTTGAGACAGGTCCCTCCGAGCGGACCCTTCTCCACGACCGCGACGGAGTCCCCCTGGTTGACCGCCGCGTTCGCCACGTCCAGTCCCGAACCCGAGCCGATGACCAGGAAATCGACTTCCTTCATGGGTCGACCTCGGTGGGGAGCGGCATGAACCCGCGGCCGAACTGCAGTTGACTCGTCGAGCCGTGACCGCGACTCAGCCCAGGCCGTAGAAGCTGTCCGAACCGTGGTCATCCTGCCAGGCGAAGGCGTAGAGCCGCCGCGCAGGCACGAGGGAGAGTCGCCGCCCGTCGTCGCTCCGGCCCGTCGTCGGGTCCCAGGCGGTCCCGTCGCCGTGCAGCACCCCGTCGTGGGCCTCGAACTCGTGGCCCGGGTCCTCGAACGCCTGGATGTCGCCGCCGAGCGTCGTCACCACGAGGTCGCATTCACCGACGCGGTCAGCCACGACGCCGCCGGCCGCCTCGACGGCCGGAACCGGGTATCCCACCGCCTCGTCGCCGTGGACGACCCCGAGAACGACCGTCTTGGCATCGATACCAGCCTGGCTCCAGGTGCGTTCCGGCCCCTCGCCACGCATCTCGCGCAGACCGAACCCCTCGGCGGCGTCGTAGCGGTCGTACGGCGCCATGTCGTACACCTGCTTAAGCGTCGCCCCGCGAGGACCGCCGGGCTCGTGGACTGGCTGCAGCACCGCCCCGTCCGGGTGTGCCTCCCGGAACCGCTTCCAAGTAGTCATCGTCGCTGGAACGACCGCGAGTTCGGTCCCCGCCAGCGGCCCCGCGATGGCCCGGCCCAGCGGCTGCTTCCACTCGCTCTCGGTCTCGCGGTCGTACATCACCAGCGCGTCGTCGGCGAGCTTCCCCGAAGTGCCGAACGTCAGCGTCCGCCCGTCGACTCGGCGGTCGTAGACCACGGCGCTCGCACAGATGGGACACCAGGTCACCGCGATGGGGCGGACGGTTCCACCCTCGCCGGGCAGCGTATCGTTGACGATCTCGTGATAACTGAGGATTCGGACGGGATAGGCTCGGGGCGGGTCATCGACGACAATCACCCGGTCGTTCGAGTCGCCGAAGTACTCGGCACCGAACGACGGATCGTCGATGCCCGGGATGGCATCCCGTGGAAGGACATCGTTGACGTGCATACCCCGCGTTAGGTGGCATCGGCCGATAAACCCGCCCGCGTATGCGTTTCTCCTGCACGAGAGCGGTTACTTATAGTAATTCTCGTGCCACCTCACGGACAGGTGAGTATCGACGACTGATGGACGCGGATACGCTGCACGAGCGCACACTCCGGCCCCGGACGCTGGGTCGGAACCTCCGGGACGCGGTTGCGGACCTGTTCTCCCAGGAGTTCTCCTTCTCGACGGGACATCTGACGGCGCTGCTGGGCGGCTGTCTGTTCGCCCCGTCGCTGTTGACCTTCTGGTTCATCAACGGGCTGCTCGACTTCTCCACCGCGGTCGCGCTGGGGACGGTCGCATCGGCGGCGGGCCTGCAGATCCGCCTGCTCGCCTACCTGCTGCTCGTCCCGACCTTCCTCCTGCTGCGGATTGGGGTCCATCTCGCGCACCCGGAACACCGGAAGCAGGTGCTGGCGGGCTCGTGCCCCCGGACCGATGTACTGAGCCTGGACTGGTTCAGCGTCGGTATCCTCGCGACTGGCCTGCCGCTGTCGCTGCAGGCGCTCGGTCCCTGGATCACGATGAACGTGGTCCTGCTTGCCGGCGTGTTGCTCGTCCCGCAGTTCGTGACCGGTCGTGCCGCGGTCGCCAGCAAGGTCGCCGCCATCGTCGTCGGGCCGGCGCTGTTCTTCTACGTGAAGTACGGGACAGTCGTGCCGGGGCTCCCGGAGCCGAGAGCCGTCCTCGGTCCGGTCGCTACGGTCACGCTCTCGGACGGCACCACGGCGCTGTTGATGAAGCTGGCGAACAGCCTGCTCGTGGGGCCGCTCCTGGTCGCGGGCTTCGCCGTGCTGATGAACTACCTCCTCACCCATCCGGAGGTCCGTGACATCCCCGTGGTCCAGCACAGCCTGCCGAATCGGGACTCCGTCCGTGTCGTGGGCCTGAGCGCCGCGCTGGGGACGGTGTTCTACCTCCTCGTCGTCGCCGGCGCCTCCGGCGCGCTCGTAGTCGTCCCCTGAGTACGGCACCTCGGGGGACAGGAACGGAGCTACCGGCTGCCATCTACCGCTACGGGAAACCATCGCGTACCGGATAACCGACGCACACCCGACCCGGATTTATTACCGAACCACTCGCCGGGACGGGTATGAGTACGTTCGTGGTGGTCGGCGGTGACGCCGCCGGCATGTCCGCAGCGAGCAAAGCCAAGCGCGACGACCCTAACCTCGATGTGGTGGTGTTCGAGAAGGGGGAGTGGGTCTCCTACGGGGCCTGCGGGCTCCCCTACTACATCAAGGGGGAAATCCAGTCGCTGGAGAGCCTGGTGTCGGTCACGCCGGAGGAGTTCCGCGAGGAGCGGGACATCGACCTGCGGACGGGCCACGAGGTCGTCGAGGTCGACCCCGAAAAGCAAACCGTGACCGCCCGCGGCCCGGACGGCGAGATCGTCCAGCCGTACGATTCCCTCTTGCTGGCGACCGGCGCCGCGGCCGTCACGCCACCCATCGACGGCCTCGACCGCGAGGGCGTCTTCACACTCGGCTCGATGTCCGACGGCGCGGACCTCCGGGAGTACGTCTCCCGAGCCCGCTTGGAGGACGAACTCATGCAGCCCGACCGGGGGCCGGCCTGCCAGTTTCTCGAGACCTGCCGCGGCCCGGTGGGCGTAGTCGGCGGCGGCTACATCGGCGTGGAGATGGCCGAGGCGCTTGCGGCCAACGACTTCGAGGTCCACCTGTTCCAGCGCGGCGACCGCATCCTCAAGTCGTTCAGCGAGGCGACGAGCCAGTCCGTCCTCGACCACCTCGGGGAGCAGGACATTGCCGTCCACCTCGGCGCCTCGGTCAAGGAACTCGCTGGCGGCGACCGAGTGGAGGCGGTCGTCACCACGGACGAGCGAGTCCCCGTGGATATGGTGCTGGTCGGGACCGGCGTCGACCCGCGGACGGACCTCGCCGAGGATGCCGGCGTCGAACTCGGGGAGACCGGCGCCATCGCGACCGACGCGTACCGGGAGACGAACGTCCCGGACGTGTATGCGGCCGGCGACTGCGCGGAGGCGACCCACGTCGTCACGGGCGAGCCGGCGTACGTCCCACTGGCGCTGACCGCTAACCGCCACGGTCGGGCCATCGGGAAGACGGTCGCCGGCTTGCCGACGGAGGGCGGCGGCGTCGCGGGGACGGCCGCTATCAAGGCATTCGAGGTGGAGGCCGCACGGACGGGCGTGCTCAACCACGCGGAAGCCCGCGAGGCCGGCTTCGAGCCGCTCACCGAGACCATCACGGCGAAATCACGGGCCGGCTACTACCCGGAGGGTGGCACCGTGCAGGTGACGCTGACGATCGACGAACCGTCCGGTCGCATCCTCGGCGGTAGTCTTGTCTCCGAGTACGGTGAGGGTGCGGTCCACCGGAGCCACGCTCTAGTCGGCGCGGTCACGGAGGGGGTCGCTGTCGACGAGTTGTCGAACTACGACCTCGCGTACGCGCCTCCATTCAACACCACCTGGGATCCTGTACTCACAGCGGCGAAGGTCGTTGACGGACAACGGTAAGTCGGATGCGCCGACGGGGGGCGGAGGGCACTAGCTGCCGAGGGGGCAGGGTTGCCCAGTGTCTCCGATGAAACGGACGAGAACCGACCTCCGAAAGAGGAGGGCACCGAGTCCGAAAGTGTGGTCCTATCGACGATCTTGCCGAAGCCCGAGAGATTCGAGGACACACCATACGGTTCCTCACTATGTTGTATCGGCAGATAACAAAGCGAATCTCCAGCTAGCAACCCGATTGCTCAGCAATAGAGAGAAGGTAGCCGATGAGCATGGAATAGAGGTTTATTCTGAATCGGTATCAGCTACTCGTATGGCAGTTCTCGTAATTGCCCAGGATACAAAATTCGCAGACTTTTTTATATGTGGATTACTGAGGGAGATTATGACAGAGGGGGTAAACAGGCGGACGGTTCTGAAATCTGGAGCGACGCTCGCGGGAATCGGGGCAGTCGCGGGGTGTACCGAGTCTGGAAATTCGGGGTCGACGGCCACCGGTTCACTTGAGGAACGAGCTAAAGACGAAGGAAAGGTGAAATTAGCAACGTCGATAACCGGAATTGAAGAGTTCAACGAGGACTTTGAAGCGGAGACTGACATAGAGTACGATCAACTCCGGACAGACGCGAAAAAGGTTGCTACCCGTGTTATTCAGGAGTCGAAAGCAGGCAAATTGAGTTTTGATTATCGCCGCGGCAGCGACCCCGATACGACTATCTCGATGTATGAGGCGGACGTATTCGCAGACGTTCCGGACTCTATCGCTGAGCGGTGGCCGGAGCGGGTGAGATTCAATGGGAAGTTAATCGCTGATTGGATGGGATTGAAATTGTCTCTTCTGTACGATGAGAAAGAAATAGACCGTCCTCCATCGACCCTCTCGGAGCTAGCAACCGACTTCGGAGGTGAGTACACGATGGACGTCCGTGACGAGTTCATCTGGGTCGCCCTTCGAGAACGGCACGGCGAACAGAAAGCTAAAGAGTTGGTTCGGAAGCTCGGGGAGGGCGCTGAGTGGCGAGATAGCCATTATGCCCCCCTCAAAGATATCGCACGAGGAGAGGTTTCGATGGCATTGACGTATAATAAGTTCAAATATTATGATGATTTCTCGGATATCGTTGCCGAGCAACAACTGGAGGACCTACCAAAAATTGTCCGACAGATCTCCAGTGTTATGTTGAAGAATGCAAACCATCCTGCGGCAGCCAAAGTATATATGAGATATAGTCAGGAGAATGTCCAACAATTTCTCCAGAACACGGGTCGGCCTGACGCATATTTTGATCCGAGCAATGTCATTGGAAATGATGAATTCTTTGTTTGGGATAGCGAGGCAGTTTCGAAAATTGATCTCGAAGCTGAGTCGAAAACCTGGAGAGATCTAACCGGGTTGAGTGAGTAAGCCGAATTAGAGAGCTTGAGTGGAATTTCAGCGAATATTAGGTCGATGGTTTACTCAGTGATGCTGTGTCATACGTTCCGGAGGTTGTCTTGTGAGGGTTGAAATCCGTGGACTGACGAAATCGTATGGTGACACCATCGCCGTAGACTCTCTTGATTTGGTCGCAGCGGAAGGGGAGTTGACGACACTACTTGGGCCCAGCGGCTGTGGCAAGACAACGACATTACGGTGTGTGGCTGGCCTCGAACTGCCGGATAGCGGAACGATCACACTCGGGAGTGATACAATCGAAGACCCGGGTTCAGGTGTCTCGACACCAACACAACAGCGCGATGTCGGATTCGTGTTCCAGTCGTTCAACGTGTGGCCACATATGAGCGTATTTGATAATGTCGCCTATCCGCTTCGTGTTCGGGGCTTGTCGAACGGCGAGATTCGCCGTCGAGTTACTGAAATCTTAAACCTAGCCGACATTTCTGAGCTCCAAGAGAAGCAGGCGAGTGTGTTGAGTGGCGGCCAACAGGCCCGGGTTAGCTTGTGCCGGGCGCTCGTGTACAAGCCAAAGGTTCTGCTCTGTGACGAGCCGTTGACCGGTCTGGATCGGAAACTTCGAAAACGACTCCAACAGGAGTTGAAGCGCATTCAATCCGATCTCGGGCTTACGACAATCTACGTTACTCACGACCAACCCGAGGCGATGGCTCTCTCCGATCGTATTGCTCTACTGAACACCGAGGGAAAAATCGAACAGTTCGGCATCCCTGAGTCTATCTATCGGAATCCGGTCAGCGAGTACGCGTTCAAGTTCATCGGTGATACACAGACGATTCCGGGTGTCGCAGTCGATTCGGATACTGTCGATACGGATATAGGACAGATTACGTGTGACATCGGGGAGTATCGTGGGAAGGTACATATCGGGTTCAGGCCCGAGCGTGTCATTCTCAACGAAGGAAACGACGGAGGACCGGCCCAAAATACGTGGACTGGAAGAATCCTAAATGAGTATTATCAGGGGGATGGGTACATACTGGATGTTGAGGTTGCCGACGAACTTCTCCAAGTGCATGTTCGTGCGGAGCAGTACGATTTAATAAGCGACTCTGGCGATGGTGGAGGTGAAATCCAGCTCGCAATCGATCCATCATTCGTTCACGTATTCGATGCTACCGATGGGACGGCTCTCGGCAGGAGCCCTGAAAAGACGGCTACGGAACCGACTCCCTGAATCCTCCCACGAATAAAGCCGTGGGATCTCCATAGGACACTATCCACCTGAGATGCGATAGAAGCATCCAACCCCAGCCGTGGTTACGAGCGTGGATACATCACCAGTTGTCCGTTTCACCCAACCCTAGACGGGAGATTTCGCCTCGCTCCCGCTGTAATCGGGTCTACCCGCTGCCTTCGAGGTGCTGCCCTACCCCTGTAACGTGATGTTCACGTTCTTTAGACGCGTGTGTTCGAGCAGTTCTTCTAGACACTCGGTCTTCCCCAGCCCGCTCTCGCCGAATCCGCCGAATGGGGCACCCAAGTAATGTGTACTGTGGTTGTTCACCCAGATATATCCTGCTTCCAGTCGGTCGACTGTCCGGTGGGCCTTATCGAGATTCGAGGTCCAAACGCTCGCGGTCAACCCGTAGTCTACATCGTTCGCGTTGTGAATCATCGTCTCCCAGTCTTCCCAGGGGAATACCGACAGCACAGGCCCAAAGGTCTCTTCAGTGGCGATACTGGAACCAAGTGGCGGTTCGAGCACTGTAGGTTGGAAGAAATTCCCGGACTGGAGGGACTCCGGCTTCGCTCCGCCAGTAAGCAGTCTTGCATCACGGTCGACGGCGTCATTTACGTACGAAGTAACCTTCTCCAGTTGTCGTCCGGAGACCACTGCTCCGATATCTGTTTCATCCTCGAACGGGTCGCCAATTGTCAGTGACTCGAGTCGGGTTACGACTTCGTTGAGCACTGATTCGTAGATATCACTGTGGAGGAACAGTCGGGAGGCAGAACCACAGGACTGACCCTGCCACTGCAGATTCATCCCATCTACAATTCCATCCGCGGCTGTTTCGGCATCAGTATCCGGAAAAACGACGACTGGATTCTTCCCACCAAGTTCTAACAAGAGATTGGACAGGTTCTGGGCTGCGTTTCGCATCACTGTTTTGCCGGTATGTGGACTACCGACGAGTGAAACCATTTTCACGCCGGGATGGGTAACCACGGCTTCGCCAGTCTCTGGCCCTCCAGGTAGGATGTTCACCAGCCCATCAGGAAACACATCTAACCCATCAAGCAGATGAGCGATGTACAACGCCGAGAGTGGTGTGTACTCTGAGGGTTTAATCACGATGCCATTGCCAGCAAGGACTGCCGGTCCAAGCTTGCGGGCAACAAATGCGGCTGGATGGTTGAATGGGATGATTGCTCCCACGACGCCGTAGGGTTCACGCTTCGTGAAGTCGACGGTCCCTGGCTCGGTCGGTATCGTCTCCCCTTTCAATTCAGTCGCTATCCCAGCAAAGTATCGCAGCGACTTCGAGGCCTTCTGGATGTCATCCGCCAACTTCGAGATACAACTACCGTTGTCAGCGACTTCCAGCCGTGTGAGCTCTTCTGCGGATTGTTCGAGAGAGCTTGCGACCAATTCAACCCGTTCCCTCCGGTCCCAGATGGAGATCTCTCGCCACTCCTCACTGGCCCGTTTCGCCCCTTTGACTGCAGCATCAACGTGTGAATCAGCTGCTGCCGACACGTCGGCGAGTTTGGCACCGGTCGACGGACTATATGTTTCGAAGGTCTCGCTCGATACTTTGAATGCACCGTCTACATAGAGCCGGCTCTCGATTGGGAGACGGATTTCGCGGCCGGACAGTGTTTCGAACTGCCGATATTCCACAACATCGTGCTATGACTGAACGGCAATATAAAACTGCTCTGGCGTTTCGAATTCGAGTCTCAGTACCAATCGCTACCTAGCTCACAGTTGCTGAATAAACCGTATCAGAAGTATTCAGGTTATATTACGGCCGGTAGCCAGTCGCGACCTCAATCAAGGAGGGACCCTCGGCCGCACATGCCGCCTGTAGAACGTCTCTCGCATCCTCTGAATCGTCAACCGTGAAAGAATTGACGCCGAGCGCCGCTGCAAGTTGTGTGAAGTTAATTTCGGGATTTGTAAATCGACCAAGGAACATCTCAGACTCCCAGCCAATCCCGATTTTGTCGTTGTACCCGCCTGCTCTCCATCCTTGGTTGTTCAGGACGATAACAAGCACAGGGAGATCCAACTTGGATGCAGTGTACAGGGCGTTTGGCCCACTGAACATGAATCCTCCATCCCCCTCAAAAATCACGACTTCGCGTTCCGGCGCACCGATTTGTGCTCCGATTCCTGCTGGAATGGCCCACCCTTGGACGCTGGATTTCATCGAGATACCGTAGAACTCGTCCGGTGAGTCGAACGATACGAGATCCATGAACGGGATCTCGTCACCCGCATCGTGAAACACAGTGAGACCATCGCCAACCACCTCTCGAAGATTTTCGACGATGGCTTCGAGCGGGGTCGGTCGTTCACCGCTCATTCTGTCGGCAAGGAGCTGCCGCTCGCGCTCCACTCTGGTCTCGTACGCCTTACGATGTCGGCTGACGAACTGGTCCGCGTCGTCGAACGATTCTGGGCCCTCGGCCGAAACAGTTCTGTTGATTGCTTCAAGGATACGGCCTGGATGACCGACAAGTGCGATGTCGGGGACGACTTGTTTACCGATGTCGTGTGCTGTCGTGGCGATCTGGACGATTGTCTTATCGGTATCGAACAGGTTATACTGATTTCGGACGGTTTCAGTGAGTTCGAATCCCACGAATATCAGCAACTCAGCATCCTCAACAGCAGCCGAAGCCGAACTATAGTCGCCACCAGTTGAGTGACCGACAAACAGCGGGTGGTCGTTCGGGAAGGGGAGGTACGATCGTTTACCCTCTGCGACCACGGCGGATTGAGTGTACTCCGCAAATTCGATGATTTCGTCGGTCGAATTGTGTTTCCCAGCTTCAGACCCGGCGAGTACGAGCCGGTTCGACGAGTTTGTGAGCACCTCAGCGACACGCTGGATGGCCTCACTGTCCGGCGACGTGTCGCTGTACGTCGTTGTCGTTCCATAGCGGTTGTCGACGTTGTCAAGATCGGCCTGGCTTTCATAGAGGTCCATCGGGAAGGCAAGATGGACCGGCCCCATAGGCGGGGTTGTCGCGATGGTCACGGCTCGATTGACAGCCTCGGGAATCCGGTCAACGGTGGGAACTTCGAATCCCCATTTGGTGTATTGTCCGGTGCTTTCGGTGATACGATCCGGGACGGCAGCGTACTGGTCCCGACCCTGAAGTTGCCGACTGTTCGTCGTTGTTGACATCACCAGGGGAGTTCTCTCTCCCCAAGCCACCTGTAGCGCCGGGAGCACGAATCCGGTCCCGGTAGACTGGTAGACGTTTAGGAAGGCAGGCTGTCGTGTCGCTCGACTGTATCCCTCCGCGATGAACCCTAGTGCCGTCTCGTTGAGGCTAGTCACGTGGCGAAGCGTGTCACTCTGATGGACTGCTTCCACGAACGGGAGTATCCCGAACCCAGGGATGTTGAACACTGCCTCGATACCTTGATCTTCCAGCGATGCGACAAGTAGGTCGGCCCCGGTCACTGATCCCACGGTAGGCTACGCTATACGTCCATCAGCAGTCTGATAAAGATAGGGTTTGCAGGGATAATGAGATATCGAACTCACGCCCTATCGAGCCAATATATCTTCGCTCGTGGCTCATCATCTACTACAATCCAGAGTCGGTCGACAACCGCATATATTGCAGAAGCATGTACGGGACAAGCGAAAGGACGCTAATAACCACAGCTAACGAGGATGCGGTTTTGAAATATCCTGCCTGTAGGACGAGCAACATCTTCACGGACAGAACCTCTGAACCGGTTGCATACAGTAGAATTGCGATTGGGATATTCCGGACAACGGAAACAAAAATGTGCATCCACCCGGCGACAAAGTCATCAGAGACCAGTGGAAGGACAATACGCTTGAACGTTCCCAGGACGTTGTCGCCGGCGACTAGTGAAGCGTTGATGTTATCTGCGCCGATCCGGGTCAACGCGGGAGAGGCATAGCGCATCGCTATTGGGAGAGCCTGCCCATGTAACCCGAGTAAGAGGATGCCCAAAGTTCCGTAGAGCGGCGTACGGATAAACGCGACCAAGAACCCCAGACCTTTCGCGATTCCAGGGACTGCGAGCGTCACCGACGCTAAGAACGAAACTGCGCCGCCAGTGGGAAGATCGATGCTCTGGTGTGCATACGCAATGAGGAGTCCGAGTATCATAGCGGTCGTAGGGACGATGATGCCAACGGAGAGCGTGTTGACGAAGACACGGACCATATTCGAGATTCCTTCCGCTTCTCCAGTGATGAGTCCAGTGTAGTGAGTGAGAGTGAACTGTGTGGTTTCGAAGCCGAGCGCGTAGCCGGCATATACTGAATCCCAGACGACTGCGGCAAACGGGAGTACCCCCGCGACACAGACAAACGCAACGAGGGCCAGGTAGGAGAGACCCCGCCTGCCGGTAGTAGTCACGTACTGGGTTCCGGCTCCGGTCTCCTCGCCTGTGATAGTTGAGTATCGCCCGTTCGCGTTCGCTGTAAGGCGCATATAGTAGAGAACCGGAGCTGCCGTTACAACCGTCACGAGGACGGAGAATGAGAGGGCCTTGCTGTAACTGAACGAAGTCCCCGCGAGGAACAGGTTCGGAATCGCCGATCCGAACGTGAAAATCTGCCGTGGGACGCCAAGAACACTCGGTGTGGCTACCGTTGCCAGCGTACGAGCGAAAACAAAGATCGCAGTCGACAGGATGGAGGGGAAGATTAGCGGGAGAATGATTTCGCGGAACGTCCGAAGGCGTGATGCCCCCGCGGTGAACGACGCTTCCTCCATCGCCCCGGGAAGCGATTTAACAGCCGGAAGCACCAGTAGGTAGGCAATCGGGGCGGTATGTAGTCCCTCGACCCAGACCATCCCTGGAATAGAGTAAATGGAGTACGGGGCAGACTCCAGTCCGAGCGCGCTGGTGAGTGCGACCGTGATGAGCCCGCTATCGCCGAGTAGGATAATCCACCCAGTGAGTGCGGCTACACTCGGAATCCCATAGGGAAGGAGAATCAGTAGCTGAATCTTCGAGTCAGGGAAGTACTTCGCCACCGTGACCGCTAGCAGCGTCCCAAGGACGAGCGCAACAATAGTGGTTCCACTCGTGTATAATAGTGTATTTCGGGTGATATCCACTAGAAGATTGGTGTTGGCGAACAGTTCCGTGTAGTGCTCTAAAGTAAGCGAGACTGGGCCAGTGATTGGGAACTCGGAGACAAACGAGTAGACAACCATCAAGCCCATCGGAGCGGCTACGATAATTGCTGCCGCTATCCAGAGGATACTCTGGAGAACTCGCTGGGCTCCGGTGTTCGCTATCCATCTCCGGAGTAGCTGTTCACGCATCGGCTGCCCTGTGTAGACCGGATAGCTGTCTCAGTTCGTATACGACAAGGGGACAATCAACGTATGGTCCTATCCTCATCCGTCAATTTCGACCCATTCGACTCGCATGCCACGCAGAATATATATTGACCGGTACAGCTTTCATTGCCTGATGGGATTGGAATCTCATGAATATAGTACTCGCGTCTGTCGATTGTGCGCGTCCGGATGCGTTTACCCACAGATTCTATGAGTGCTCGAAAGCGCGTGGAACCTATTTCGACACCTGCATCCCCCAAGCCGCACTCACGAGTCCCTCTCACACATCGATTCTGAGTGGGCAGACTCCAATTAATCACGGAGTACGGTATCTCGTGAACTACGAGACAGACGCGACGACACTCCCCGAAATTCTCTCCGAGGCAGGATACAACACCGCAGCATTCGTTGGAGGACTCCCGCTCCCGACCGGGAACCTCGACCAGAAGTTCGACACCTTCGAGTATGTCGATTCGGCTGACGATCAGCGGGAGGGTCGGAAAACGTTCGGCCCCGCGAATCTCCTCGTCAATCGGGCGATTAACTGGCTAGACGAACACGACGATGAGGACAATTTCGTTTTCCTCCACTGTTTTGACCTACATTTCACGCTGCAGGCTGATTTCGGAGGTCGAGATCCACCATCTCTCGACGAGCAAAACCGATACGAGAATGTTGAGCAGTACATCGGACGGCAACAGAGACGATATTACGATGAAGCTGATTTCGTTGCCAGGCAGCTCGAACTCCTGCACGAACTCGTCGATATCGATGTGTCAGTATTAACTGGCGATCACGGCTCGAAAATGCCCGGGGAACACGGATACCCGTGGGTGTACAACCACCGAGACGAGCGTGTCGGGACCCAGTTCAGAGCCGTTGAGCTCTATGATACTGTCATCCGGGTTCCCTTGATTTTCGCAGGCGAAGCAGTCCCCGACCGGACTGTCCACGAACAGGTACGCTCAATCGACATCGTCCCGACCCTCCTCGATATTCTTGAGATCCCATGTCCAGACGTAGATGGGGACTCGCTCCTGCAAGGTGACTATCCGGCGTTTGCCTATACCGAGACCTATCATGGCCAATTATGTGCAGCTAACGCCTTCGCCGCTCGGATGGCCGAGCGAACTGAGTTCGGCTGGGACGACCTCGATTCACTCGTCAGTATCCGTTCGAACGAGTGGAAACTCATCTGCACGGCCAACGGTGAATTGGTTCCACGTGAATTGTATCATATCGCTCTGGATCCTGGGGAGGACCGAAACGTGATTGATTCCCATGAAACCATCGTAGAAGAGTATCTGGACCGATTGAAGAGCGAAATCGAAGACGACACCCAGCGGTTCGCGGCCGCGAACGCTGTGGATGAGGAGACCTACCTCCAACTGGAGGATCTCGGGTACTTCTAGAGAACATCCCCGCCCCAGACCTACAAACAAAATGGCGTCCGGAGAGTGTTACGCGCTGTGCCGGTCGTCATCTGTGAGCAAATCCTCGTCACGAACGTACCGCCGATCATGGTATCTGATGAGGTTCACTCCTGTTTCGTAGTCAGGTTTCGCGTCGACTTCTTCACCTATTGCGTCTCGGATCAGCATATCGTACTCGTTCACGCCTGCCTCGGCATTGAGACAAGAACTACCCGAGAATCGGGGATTAATTTCGATGAGATACGGTTCCCCTGATTCGTCTACCATATGCTGGACGTTCATCGGTCCCGCTGGCTCGAGTGCCTCAAACGCTTCGACGCAAGCCTCTCGCACGTTCGCGTGATTGCGCGTGGCTGCCCATCGTGCGTATCCCCTACGCTCCATCACTTCTTTTATAACGGCGGAGAGAAGCCGATTATCAGCTGTCACGGCCAGATTTGTGGTGTAGTCAGTGCCATCAATGTATTCCTGTATGAGTAAGTCCGCGGGCTTGTGCTCGGACTCTGAAAGGTACTCTCGTACCCCGTCTTGTGAATGAACGAGTTCAACGCCACGAGCACGTGACCCCCACCGTGGTTTGATGATACGGGGGTACTGCTCTTCGGGGATTTGTTCGTATCCGTCTACTGTCCTCGTGTTCGGAATCTTGAGCCCCTTCTGTTCGAACCAGTCGTACGCTTCCTTTTTGTCAAGTGTATTCCTGATTAGCTCGCGACGTGGGAGGACGAACGGAACCTCTGCCGGAATAGCCGACCGCAGTCTGTCGATCTCCTTCAGGTCTTCGTCATTCAGGGGAAGGACGACATCGACACTGTACTCTTCGACGAGTTCCGCGATTGTGTCTGGCCACGCAGCGTCCTGAACTGGCGGAACGACTGCAGCATAGTCAGCGAGGTAGAGTCCGGCTCCGCGGGGGTCAGCGCTGGTAGCGACAACTTCGTGGGGACTCCGTTCGAGTGCTTCTAGGGCTCCGATTCCGCTGCCCTTCTCTGCAGAGGTCGTAAGTACCCGAGCCATCACCTTGGTCGAGAATACAACACGCAATAAATCCCTACTCTTACTCAGCCGACACACGGGGTGACAACCCTGTTGAGGGTGCCGTACTGGCCCGGGGAACTGGCATCGTCCAACAGCGTTGCCCTACAGCCCCGAATAGTTATACACCGCTGGTGGCATGGAACTGTTCGATGGCCGAACAGATTGACGCATACTCGCATATCATGCCGCGTTCGTTCTTCGAGGCAGTGTGTGATATCCATCCGAAACAGGAGTTGACAGCACTGGAGAATGCGCCCCATCTCTGGGATATTGAGCAGCGTCTGGGGGTCATGGATGAATTCAGTATTGATAAACAGGTATTGACCCTCGCACGCCCACCTCTATGGCAAGGTCTGGATTCGGAAACCGCCCGCCCTCTCATTCGGCAAGCAAACGACGAAATCCGTCAAATTGCTGAACAGCACCCAGACCGTTTTATTCCGGTTGCGACGCTACCGTACGGTGGTGACGCCTCGCTTGCCGAACTCAACCGTTGTCTTGTCGACCACGATATGGCAGGTGTTCAACTGTACTCCAATGTCGACGGACAGCCGATCGATAGTGGCGTCTATGATCCGGTTTTCGAACGGGTAAACGAACTCGGTGTACCGATTTGGCTCCATCCTCAACTCCACGAGTGGCACCAGTGGACCGACGAATACATGGAACACAAGATGCTGGGTTGGCCGTTCGACACGAGTGTCGCCCTCTCGAGGCTCATCTTCACTGGTGTGTTCGAGCAGTACCAGAACCTCCGAGTGATCGCCCATCACGCGGGAGGGATGCTTCCGTTCTTTGGAGAGCGGATTCGCTCGTTCTACGAGACGCGTAAACAGTATCCAGATGTCTACCCTGGGGTCGACCTCTCACAGCTCTCCCAGTCCATCGACGACTACTTCAATCAAATTTACGCGGACACTGCGGTCAGTTCGTCAGTTCCTGCGCTCCGCTGTGCACTGGAGTTCTTCGGCCCTGACAACCTTCTGTTCGGCGTAGATTATCCGTTTGGCCCGGATGCGGGCCGTTCGTGGATGGACGGCGGCATCGAGGCTCTGGAGGCCCTAGGACTCGATGTGCAGACCCGACAGAGTATCGGTGGAGCGAATCTCCGTGCCCTGTTAGCTCAATAATCGTCGAGATATCTCAGTAGGCATGATTCATGTTGAGTTCCTCGGGCCATCAGGTGTGGGGAAGACTACACTCCGCACGCAAGTGGGGGAACGGATTCCGAATACAATACATGGGAGAACAGGGGTAAAGGAGTGCCTCTATCGAGCGCACCCACGCGGTCGCCTTATCTCGAAGCTACCCACACAGGTTGACGATTGGATTCTACGTAGGCACTGGCGGTGCTATCTGAAGGGGCATCACATCCGTCGCTGCCTCGTCAAGCATCCGCAAATCGGAGCGAGGACAACCGAGATACTTCAGGCTTGTAGGAGTGACATGGGGATACTAAAATCAGTCAACGCGGACTCACTCCAGGAGCACGTCCACGAGGAAATGGCGATTTCGCACCTGTTCTCAACATATACTGATGACCACGAGACGGCGATAATCGATGATGGGCTCTATCAGTTCTTCCTGTTCCTGCTGGTGGGTGAGCAGACGTACTCTCCGACCACGCTCATCGAATCGCTCCCACGACCGGATGTCCTCGTCATCGTTGATGCTCCGACGGATGTATGCTTCGAGCGGCAGGAGACTCGCACGAGGGGACGAATCGGACCTTTCAGAGGGCTTGATGACCAAGAGGTTATGAGATTCATCGACGCAATGCGGACTGCCGTGGACCGTCTCGCGGAGGTAAGTAGCCAACAAGGGATTCGTACGATTTGTCTCTCAAATACGGAAGGCTTGGAGACGGCAGCAGAGACACTCGTTGACGCACTTTCGACCGATAGACCGGGGTGAGTGGGAGTGCCTCCCTGAGTTAATCGCTTAGTCGCCCTCCAGTTGTGCGGTGAACTGTCTCGTATCAGCGACCGTTTTGTAATCTGGGTTCACTGAGAGGATATCTATTCCGAACGAGAGGAGGTCTGCTACGAGGCTTTCGTTAGCAGCTGCCTGTCCAGCGATACAACTCTTGATATCGTATTCGTTCGCGATAGAGATGACACGCTCGAAGAGGCTGAGCAGTGCTGCTGACGTCTCGTCGTACTTCGATTGGAGTCGGTTATTGTTTCGATCAATAGCTAGTGTGAACTGAGTGAGATCGTTGCTCCCGAACACAACGAACGAAATATCGTCAACGAATGCTTCGAATGTTAGGGCAGCCGCTGGTGTCTCGACCATCACACCAAAGCTTATCGCGTCTAATCCGGCCTCAATCGCCCGAGACTTCCAGTCGTCGTACTCTCCGGGAAAGCGAGTCATCGGCGGGAACAGCCCGATGTTCTGATGACCTCGGTCACTCAGTCGTCTGATCGCGTCAAGTTGTACGTCGTACAATGTCGGTTCCGCTATAGATCGTGAGACACCACGCCATCCCAGCATTGGATTCTCCTCTGGTTGCTCGTATTGGCTACCGCCGTCCATCTTCCTTAGCTGCCGGACCGAGAAATCATCTGTCCGAATCCAGACGGAGCTTTCGTACGCCTCCAACACTGGTTCGATACGGGTCGCCAGTTCAGCCACTAGCTGCTCTCGTCCGTGCCGTCTGATGTACGCTTTCGGATGCGTATTGTCTAAAATATCCAGCAGCACGAATTCAAGGCGCATGAATCCGACTCCGTCGGTGATATCAGGCAATGCTTGACGTCTCGCGATGACTTCTGGGAAGCCGAGGTTGATTGCGACGGTAGTATCAGTTTCTGGATATGATAGATTGCTATGCACCGGTTGGAACGACTCATCAACAAAGCGCTTGCCCAGGTACACTTCATCTGTTCGGAGGGTTAGAATCTCACCTTCAAACTGTTCGATAGATCTGGAGATGTCTGAGAGACACGGAATATTGAGCTCCTTGGCAAGGACGATTCCGTGGTCTGTTCGCCCAATGTTTTCACAGAGTAGTGCTTGTGCACCAGATCTGATTATATCATAGAATAGTACGACATTATTCGTTTTATTTGCCCGCCGACCAATATATGCGATATCCCCCTCGCTTATATCTCCTAAATCTTGGTGGTCATTAATACAGACTAGTCTCCCGGAGAGACGTTTTGCAGGCCCCAGAGAAAGCCCTGATTGGATGGGTGTTAGATTGCGGTTCATGCTGCTTTCGAAAGGGAAGGAATATGATTTGAATGAATCTTTTGACCTTGTGGGAATCCTTCACCAGTGATGTTCAGCCAGATGAGTGGGTAGAAAGTATCTCCCAGATAGATAGAAGTTGGTGCGCGATTTTTCAGTCTCCCGCCGAAGAACACCCCAAGAAGGTCGTGCAGCAGTCCCCGGCCACGGTCATCGTCGTTCGCTGACCCAACCGATTCCGCTCGCCAGAGAACCTTGACAAGAGTGCTACCGGAAGAATTCAGGTCGACAACCCCTCGTCAGGCAGCAGAAACCGGCCCCCCGATAGCATCGATAATCTCCTCGGCGGTGCTGCTGATACGCGCCAGCCGAGTCCGAACGGCATCGAGCTTCTCCCCCGCCCACGCCGCCAAGTAGAACGCTGACCCGCTGGGGTCCAGACCGTAGTGGCGCCCAACGATGTAGGCAACCGCCTCGGCTTCGAGTTCCCGCTTGGCGCGCTCCGGCTCGTCCTCGACGTCGAAGTGGAGGATGGCGTGGGCGTACTCGTGGACCAGTGTGGTGGCGAGGTCCGCATCGTTTGCCCGGTCGACCACCTCAACGAGTGGCTGGCCCGTCATCGGATCGGGCTGATGGCACACGCCAGACGCCTCTCCGTATGACCACGCCGCCTCCGAACGGACCTGCACGGAGACCCCCAGCGAGTCGGCCGCCTCGAGCACCTGGGAGACGAGATTCCCAGCATCCCCTGTCGTCGCTGTCTCCAGCTCCGGGAGCGGCTCCCCCTCGGTCTGGGAGATGTCGAACACGGGCACGGGCTTGAAGCCGACGAGTCCCCGATTCCACTCGTCAGGCGGCGTCTCGTCGTACTCGCAGTCGCTCCGCTCGTGGTACGACTCGCTGTTCTCACACTCGGGGCATCGCTGGGTGATAATCGGCGCCCAGATCCAGATCGCCTGTTCGCCCTCCTGCACCTGCCGGTCGAACTCCTCTTGCCACGTCCCGTACCCGGCGACCCGCGTCGCATCCGGATACTGGCGCTTGATCAGGAGGGAATTCCGGTAGGAGTAGTCGTGGAAGGCCGCCTGCATATCGAGCCACGCCTGGAACTGCTCGCTGGTCCTGGCTGATCCGGCCTCGTCGAGCAGGTCGTCGATCCAGGTTTCGACGGCCGTGGCCATCGCATCGTCGCGGTCCTCCCGGTCGTCGAACTGCACCGGCCGCTCCTGGGGCTGTTCTGTCGAGGCCATCAGCACCGCCCCCGGTTGTGGCTCCCTCGTTGTCGTGCATGCGATTCGTCGCCGACATCGTATGGATCGCTCTGCTGCATTCGGTCTCACGAGGCACGCCTTCCAGCGCCCCTCGCCCGTCAGGGGCAGATAAACCAGAAGCGAGGCGAATGGAAGGGACTCTCTGAGCGGCAGGCTGAATCGCTGGCTGGCTACTCGGAGACGGTATGGAACTGTGACAGCACGTCCTCTGGGACCGGGTTTGAGTACTCGAACGCCTCATCTTCACAGAGCGTAGCGAAGTCGCGATCGGTAGTGAGGAGTACATCAGCTTCGGCCTGCCGGGCCAGTGCGATGTAGAAACAGTCGTACACGTCGTGGTTCTTCTCGGAGCTGATCTCGTAGGCATCGAGAATCGTCTGGGGGGTCACCTCGGGGGATTCCATCGGGTATTGCAGTAGTGAGCTCACCGCATTTCGAGCGTCAACCGTTGAGAACCCGAGATCCTCCAGTACCCACTGAACCCGGAGCGGAAGATAGCCGAACATGAGGAGTGTCTGCTCGCCGTGAAGGGCCGGGACAAGTTCGTTCGCCACGTACTGATGGCCTGGATGGTCCTCGACCAATTGGATGGAAACCGCATTCAGGTCAGGGAGAACCCGCATTCAACGACCCCCGAATGTCGCATCACCCGCATCCCGGAATGCGTCGGCATCCTCCCACTCGTCTTGGGACTTCCCGGATGAGAGGGTATGGAGATCGGGAAGCTGACGGACGAGACGGATATCGGAGCCCTCTCGGACAACTTTGAATGTCGTTCCTGCGTCCAGATGGAGCTCATCCCGGAGTGCTTTCGGGATCGTCAACCGACCCCGATGGTTGATTTCTGCCTCCCCGTACTCCTCTTCCTCGGGCGTGCCATCAGTCCGACTCATCTAATCACCATATTTGAATCGGAGTGATTCAATCACCATTAGACTAGGGGTAACCAATACGAACTGATCAGTGGTGCAGGTCGTGGCTGCGCGCACAGCGAGCGCAGCGAGCGAGCACGGAGCGGAGGGTGGGGCGGTGGCTGGCGGGTGGTGGGCACACTCCGAACAACGTCCCAGCACACGACACACCGGAACGACCGGACCGCCCCTACCGCCGGGGGTCCGCGTCGAGCATGTCGTCGTGGAGCGGGAACCACTCGCCCTCGTAGCTCAATTCCTCTCCGGGACGCTCGACACCGCAGGTCTGGCACTCGTACGCGTCCGAAGCGCCGAGGTCGATCGCGCGCATCTCGCCACCGCAGACAGGACAATTTCCGTCCATGCGCGACCCGCCGCGTCGGGCCGGGATGATACCGCTCGCGTCCGTCGACGCAACCCGAGTGAGGGCTCGCAACTCGGGTCCGTCGTCGCAACCGACGTGTTTCACCCGGCCCGACGCGAAGCGGATGGATGGAAATGGAGCCGGTCGAAGGTGGCGAGGAGCACGATGCCGAGGCGCGGACAACACCGTGCCAGGCCGAGACTGAGCGTCCCCGGACGACGAGAATACAGGGGGAGTCCGCCCCAGACGGACACGCGCAGCCCGGACCCTCCAGTGGGGACGACCCCCCGACACACGACCCCGGGCCTCAACGGAGCCGAACACACCACGCTACGGTCGTGGCTGCGCGCACAGCGAGCGCAGCGAGCGAGCACGGAGCGGTGGGTGGGGAGGCGGCTGGCGGGTGGTGGCCATCACGAAAGAAAGAGCGGGGCAGCCCCGCTAAGCCCGGTCAGGGAAGACGACCTGACTGTCGGCAGTCAACGCGAGCGACACCCGCCCCTGGTACCAGCTCGTCGCGGCCGCCCGAATCCGAACACGTTCACCCTCATCGATCAACGGCTGGCGACTCTTCTGCCAGACCGTCACCTTCGTTCGACCTGTCTGGTCTTCCAACAACCCGACTTGCTGGATTGCACTGTTCGAGGGCGTCCAATCCTCAATCCACTCACCCTCGACCGAGACCTCCTTCCGGGGCACGTCTTCCAACTCCCCGATGGGCACGACCGTCCCTGCACGCCGGCGCTCCGCGTCCAGCACGTCCAGCGTCGCCTCGGTGACGCCCTGCCCCCGAGCGACCCGTTCAGCCAACTGTCGGCTGATGGCCGCCCGACTGCCGCATTCGCGCACCGTCTCCTGGATTCGCTGCGCCTGCTGGTTGACCTCCGCCAGCGTCGCCGCATCCAGCTTTGCACGCGGGTCCGCGCTGTCCGGCCCGGCCAACGGGTCCACGCCCGCTCGTCGCCGGGCGAACGTCTCACGCTCGCGCCGACTGCCATATGCCGCCGTCACCCGCGCTTCCGCCTCGCGCCGCTCGTTCACGGGACCATCCGACCGCGATCGCGTCCGGGCCTTCTCCTGCTCACGCGCCTCCCACTTCTCCTCTGCAACGAGCGTCATCCCGTACGGGTGCTCACGCTCGGCTGTCCCGTCGATCTTCGCGATCGTCTCCGAATCGATCTTCGCCTGCGACCGCAGCTCCACTGTCGCACGCAGTTCGGGCTCCTCCGCCTCGACCGCAACCTGTTCATCCGCCGACTCGACTGAAACCTTTTCACCGATTACGTTGTTACTCGACATTGCGGTATTACCTGAAGTCGCTCACCAGAGCGTCCGACGCCCCGTGTTCCAGCACGGGGCACCTTCCACGACCGACCGAACCAGCACCAGCGCTCTCGCTCGCGCCTCCGAGCGCCCCGCAGGGGCGCGAGCGAGAGCGCAGTCTGCTCGGGCCCCAACCAGTCACGCGCGCCAACCGGGCGGGCGCAAACGTCCAGCGGAGTTAGGCTGTCACCGAGCGAGCGTAGCGAGCGAGGGCACTCCCGAGCACCTACCGGAGCGCAGGGAGCGACCGCCTAACCCGCTGGCGTCAAACCGGACGCCCGGAACGGCGCCGCAGGCGCCGCACGCCCGGAACGGTCGGTGACGAGTGCCGCGCCCGCCCGCACGTGGCGAGCGTGACGGGCCGTCGACGACCCACCCCAACCACCCAGCAGACGCTCGGCTCGGCAGCTCACCCCAGCACCAACAACGGAGCCCCTCCGCTTCACGAACCCGAGCTGCGAACCGGCCGCCCGCCAGCCGGCAATCAGTTATCGCGCAACGCCTCGACCGGGCACACGACGAACGCGTCGTCCCGATCCACGAACTGGCCGATATCCCGATCGCGAGCTCGCGAGGTCTCACGCGAGAGCCACCGCGTCAGGTCCCCACGCACCTCGGCGCGGGACTTCGAGACGGACTGCCACCCGATGCGGGCATCGTAGAGGCGCTTCTCGAACCACCAGCCGTCCTCCTCGGGCAGATACCGGACCAGCTTCGACCCCCAGAGGTTACGCGACCGGTACTCCGCAGCCAACTCACCTTCGGCAACCGCCGCGAGCACCCGGTCGACGAGCGCTGCGATCGCGGCGTCGTCCCAGTCGTTCGGTATCGCCAGGTCGATTTCGTCGAGCGGCTCGAAGCCGGTTGGGAACTCGGTACAACGGGTCGTATCGGGAGTATCCGAATCCATAGTCGCTCCGCGGGGCAATCGCCCCGCCACCCGTCGCGGGGGCCACAAACCAGCGGGAGCACACACCGAGCAGGCGGGCTCATGCTCGGCACACCACGGGATCGGGCGGGGCTGAAAGGGGCCAGTCGCTCGCCCCGGTGAAACGACGCAAGCACCGCAGCAACGCGAGGAGCGCAGCGAGTCGCAACCGGGCGAGCGACTGGGGGCTTTCAACACTAGCAGCCGAGTGACACCACTGCTACACGAATTTTTTAGCGATATGCGGAGTAGATTCGGCACATAAATTGAAGTAATTCTGAAAATAACGGGAGAGGAAGATGAAACTACGCGACCTCATCGATAGGGACTGGAACAGCTACGAGCGAAAACGATTCATCAAAGACGATACGAAGGCGAAAACCGACGATTTCGACCCCGAGGCGTTCAAGCACGATGGATTCAGCGATCGGGAGAAATATCTGAGAACGTACGTTCCAGCCCTCGCCGATGAGGAACGCGTTCGAACGGAACTCAATGACTTCACGCCGCCACGGCTGAGTTCGATCAACGATTCTCCGTATCAGGCCCTCGTCATCCGGTACGGGATTCTCCGACAACTCATCCAGCAGGCCGGCTACAGTATGGAGAAAAGCGACCTACTGGACGCAGTCCAGAACTGGCAACTCACCCTTATCGAGCGCTATGAGGACGGCGGGTTCTCCGAGACCGACGATCTCCTGCATCTCGCCCAGGCAGCGGTCGACTACGAGAACAATATCGACGACTCGGAGCTCCATATGATGCATAGCTACTTCGAACTCCACAATCGCGCCCAGGAGAGCAAACACGAGTACTACACGTGGCTCGACGTGTTCCACCGGCTCTCAGCTATCGATCGCTTCCCGAAGGTCTCCCGGTCCGACAGCCCCGAACACGCTCGCGACACGATTGAAAAGGGGCTCTGGTCGCTTCAGGAGCAAGCACTTGTCTACGAGGTCAACGGTGAGGACTACGACGAACTCGTCGGCATTCCGGAGGACTACATCGAGGTCGTCCGGGACTGGCTCTACTACGAAATGTCCGACGAGAACTTCCTGCAGATGCTGGAGACGCTCGAACCGTTCGATCGGCAAGCGGTATTAATCGAGGCCCGGGAAACGTTCGGTGTCACGGGGAAGAACTATGGCCGGAATCAGGAACGCCGGGAGAACATCGTCGCAGCCGGAGTCTATCCGAGCGAGCTCCTGAAAACAGTCGTCTCGAAAGAGGATCTGAAGGCAATCGTCGACCAGTACAACCTCGATGCACACAAGCGGAAAACCGACGAGATGGTAGCCGCGATTATCGAATACTTCGAGCAGTCACAGAAGACGGTCGACGATAGCGAGCCAGCAGTCGATCTGTATCTGGAGGTCTTCGAGGAAATCGCGAACGGGGCGGTCAAGCAAGTGCCACCCCAGATCCAAGATCTCGTCGATGCCGATAACGCCGAGGAGAAACTCGATATCCTGTTCGAGGATGCAACAGCGGAGATCTTCCGCGAAGCCTTCAATCTGAAAGGGACGAACCAGCTGGGCCAGCAAGCAGGTGGTGTGGTCGCAGATGGCGAAATCGAGCAGGATGGCAAGTGGTTACTCTGGGATAACAAGCGCAGACGCCGGAAGTTCCGGCTCGGAAGCGACACGCGAAGCAAGATCAAGAACTACATCGACACGAAGGACGGCCAGCACGACGTTGAATGGTTCTTGATAATCGCTCCTGACTTCACAGACCAGGCAGCGACAAACGCGGAGCAGTTGGAGATGCAGACCGGGAAAGACATCCGGTTGATTCGGGCAGTCGACTTCAAAGAGTTAGCAGAGGTGTGGCGGGAACGGTATGCAGCAGACGACCGCGAATTGCCGTTGTCTATCTTCTACGGCTCCGGACTGTTCAACATGGATACGGCTACAGACATGCTCGAGACACAGTTCTCGTGATTTTCGATTCATTCGGAGGCAGGCATTCGTGTTCACCCTTCGTCAGGCACCACTGGCTCGGCCTCCAGATCGATGATTTCTCCATCACCGACATTCAGTGCCGACCGCAGCATTTCCAGATGGTCGTCGGGCCCCCGAACAGTGCCTCGAGGTTGGACAGGAACTGACTCCGACAGCTCCGGCAACAGCTTGTGTACCGGGCTCCGAGCTCAGCAACTCTCTACCCCCCAGAGCAACCATCCCTGGGGCCTCAGACAGATTCGCCGTCCTGTCCAGGACGGTCACCATCCGACTGTATCGATACAGCAGTAACTCGCAGACGTCGGCCGAACCACGTACTCAGCACGGCGACGAGATAGAACGTGAGGAAGAGCCCAACCGTCCACAAGGTTCCTCCATCGACGGGTGCGGCCGGGGCGAGTGCAGACGCGACGCGTTCGAGACCGAGCCCCCCGTCGTAGGTGAGTATCGAGACGAGGTACGATGGGAGGAACGCGAGACGTGGCAGGCCGCCGTAGCTGTAGATATCGACGACGGTTGGGAGGAGCCAGCCACCACCCAGGAGCCCGAACAGGGCCAGCGTCGAGAGAGCCATCCAGCTCGAACGGGCCTTGGCATCGGCGGCTGCGCTACGCTCGGTAAGATAGCCCTCAAGCGTACGCAGATTGGACGGCCGCTGTCCGAATGCCTCGATATCGTTCTCCGAGACCGTGTTGTCGAACTGGAGCGAGCGAAACTGGTCGGCACCCATGGGGAAGCCGGGGAGTTTCTCCCCAACCGTCAGCCCGAGGCGAGCGACAGCCATCGGAATCGGGAGGACGAAGCAGGGCCGTCCTTCGGTATGATACACCTGCTTGGCCACGTCAGCCAGCGTGAGTGTATCGGGGCCGCCGAGTTCGTACACCGACCCGACGTGCCGGTCGTCCTCGACCGCGTCTACCAGCATCGAGACGAGGTCGCCAACCCAAATCGGCTGGAACATCGTCGCCCCACCCCCTGGGAGTCCCGTCAGGTAGGGCGTCGTCAACAGCTTGGTGAACGGGATGAACTCACCACCGTCGCCGAAAACGACCGACGGGCGGACGATGACCCAGTCGAGCGCAGCCTCCTGCACGACGCGTTCGGCTGCACCCTTCGCACGGATGTAGGCTGTCGCCCCGTCGGGGTCGGCACCCAGAGCGCTCAACTGGATCAGTCGCTCCACATCGTGTGCCTCCACGGCTCGCACGACGTTTCGGGTGCCACCGAGATGGACTCGCTCGTGCTGTTCGTTGCCACCGGCTGGCGTGAACAGCGGCGAGAGCGCCACCAGATTGACCACGGCATCCTGACCAGCGAATGCCGACTCAATCGAGTCGTACTCGGTCACGTCGCCGGCGACAGTCCGAATACCATCCGGAAGGGGCTCGTCGCCGGGACTTCGTGAGAGGGCGGTCACCGAGTGCCCCTGCTCGTGAAGCGTTCGGCTCAGACGGCTACCGATGAAACCGGTTCCGCCGACAACGAGTACATCCATGGGAGTCACTACGGCCACCTCGGGATTGACGATATCTGCTGGCGGCTGTGACACCCCCTGACGGACGCGTCAGCAGTTGGCGGTCAGGTCCGGTCGCCGAACGAGAACGGGCGTGAAACCGACGGCTCGATCGGATCGGCGTCGTCCCGATACCGCTCGAATCGCTCCTCGCCCCATCGTATGAGGTCGGGGTTCTCGGAGACGACACAGGCCCGAAGCTGCCCCTCGGCATCGTAGGCACCGATGATGATGCGGTCGTCCCCGAGCGTGAGCCCGAACCCGATGGTCGATGGATATCGGTAGAGATCGAGCACGTCGACACTCGTGACGATGGTGAACTCGGCGGGATTCAACTCCCGGGCCCGCTCGATCGTCGCCGTCGAGAGAACCAGTTCCGTGTGCACACCGTCCAGCGCCAGGTCCGCATGTGCCTCGTGGAAGAGCCGACTCAACACCGGCGATACCATGCGGATGTGGTCCGTCTCGAACGTCCTGATGTGTTCGAGATAGCAGTGGACCGGTGCCTGGGGGTTGTCGCCCGTTGCAGTCGCGAGCGTGGCATCATCGAGCCACCGTGGCTCGGGCGCATGCTCCCGATCCGGGAGATGGGCGAAGAAGTCGCTGAATGCCTCGATACGCTCGAGAGTCTCCAGATATGCCGTGTGCTCCTCAACGACGAGCTCACCGGTAACCGTGAGTCGATACTGGCCGGACTCCTTGACGGCCCAGCCGCGATCGACGAACTGACCGAGATGCCGCTGGACGCTCCGTCGTGAGAGCGGCAGGTCCGACGCCAGATCGGCTGGGGACCCGGCACCCTCCAAGAGACGAACCAAGAGTTGTCGCCGTTCTGTCGACCCTGCGAGGAACTGTGCGGCGTCCGCTGCCGGCATATCTGATTCTAAACGCCGGCTACCGAAAACCCTCGCATCAGGTCCTTGGGAGGGTCGCCCAGCGAGAGGGGGTCAATTCGCCCCATATTCGGTTTCCAGCCACCCCTCCCAGGTTACCGACCCGAGCGAGACGTACCCGCCAGCCCAGCGAGCGGGAGCTTTCAACACTGCCGTCGAAGGCCCCGTAGTACACCCTTAGATACCTCCGGAGACAGACGGCTCAACCGTTAACCACGCTACAGGCGAGCCAGCGGCCATGCACGAGGACCGTCGGGCGGAACGGACATCGGCTTCCCCCGGAAACGAATCGGCCGAACGGAACACAGCACCATCGACGACCCGCCGAACCCTCCTCCGTACTGCCGGCGTCGCGGCTGGGCTACCGTTCCTCGGACGCGCCTCGGCCACGCCGATCGACAACCCGCTGGACCTGAACGGGAACCCCTGGCCCGACCGACGTGTGCTCAACATCGGGCACCGGGGCGGCCTGCTCGAAGTGCCGGAGAACACCCTGTTCGGCCTGAAGCAGGCGACCGCAACGGGGATCGATATGTTCGAACTCGATCTCAAGCCCACAGCGGAGAAGACGCCGGTCGTCTATCACGACCAGACGGTCAACCGGACGACCGGCGGGAGCGGCCGCGTCAACGAGCAGCGACTCGCCGAGCTCAAGGACCTGGACGCTGCCTACTGGTTCGTCGAGGGCGACGGCACGACCCGCGACGCGCCCGCCGGACAGTACGAGTATCGCGGGTACGCGACCGGTGAGACACAACTCCCGCCGGGGCTGGGCCCCCGAAACGGAATCGAAGTCGAGCCCAACGACTTCCGGATTCCGACGCTGGAGGAGACACTCGAGGTCGCGACCCAGCTGCCGACGGAACTGTTCCTCACCATCTCGCTCCCGTCGACGCAGGAGCGGAATCCACCGTATGAAGTCGAGCAGAGAACAGCCGAACTCCTCCGCGAGTACGACCGCGTCGGGACGGACATCGTCGTCGCGTTCGACGATGCGGCGCTGGAACGGTTCAAGCTCCAGGCCCCAGAGGTCCAGACGGCGGTCGGACAGGGCCGGACGGCAGTCCAGTGGGCGAGTTCACAGGGGCCGCTTCCTGGGGTACGCCAACCCCGATACGATGTCCTGCAGGTCCCCGTCTCCTACAACGGCATCCAGATCGTCGACGAGGCGTTCGTCCGCAAGGCCCACGCGAACGGCTACGCCGTCCACGTCTGGGTGATCAACGACCGGAGCGAGATGGAGTGGCTACTGGATATCGGCGTCGACGGCATCATGACCGATCGCCCGACCGTTCTCGGAGCGCTGTTGGCTGACCGCGGGGTCGCCTACGACTAAAGTTGGAGGTCGGACGAATTATCTGAATACTGGCTTGTGGAAACTCTCAGTCGGTGACGGGTTTCAGCAGCCGTGCTGCATACAGGGCGCGAGTCGGCCAGAAACGAATCAGCCCCAGCAAGTGGTAAAGCGATCAAACATCTGCCCACAACTACGCTGACGACGCTAGCAGTTACCGGTGGAAACAATCAGGCTCTCATTTCAGCGAGGGTTGGCACGATTTTGTCGGTAGTAATGGCATATGCGAATCCGAGACAGACGATACCCGGGATGATAGCCCACAGCCCAAGAGTCGTATCCCCACCCTGAGCGGTTACGAAGGCGAAGTGTTCGAGGTACACTCCCGCGACGGACAGCGCCATAGCGACGAGGCCAGAGAGGAGCAGTTCCAGGAGTTCGGGGAGGAGTTCGAGCGTATGGAATCGCATCGGTACTGTCCGTGTCTGTACTGTGTATTGATTAGCTTGCCGAAAGGCAGATAATAGCCCCTCCCATCCGCAGAAGTACACCCATGCAGAGAGGTACCAGCACGACCGATTACGCCAGACTCACGAAATTTGGATTCCTGTTGGGGGTGAGCGCATTCCTAGTTGGGGAACTCACCGAGCCAATACAGCATGGCCTCGGCATGACGGTTCCGGGATGGGAACACAGTCTGCTCTTCCTCCTAACCGTACTGGGGGTACTCACAGCCCTGCTCTCCCCGTTCGTGTTCGGCGTTGCGCTCCCGCTCACCGAGTAGGAGAATCGGGCCTGGGCCGACGCAAAGCCGAGGCCGGTCGTTGCCACCCCAGTCAACTTCCTGCCAGAGAGCGGCTAAACTGGCCCGCACGCTGTATCAAATCAACTCACCACCGAACGGGTAGAAGATACTTCAGGCATCTGCTGGCTACACCCTCTATAGTCAGCACGCCGGTTCTGTCAGACCCAGAGGATTCCGACTGAGCCCTAAATTCCACTAACAGTAATAGCTCCCCACCCGCGCAACGGGATATGGAGTTCCCTTGCCACGAAATCGCCCCCCCAGACCACCACAACGAGGAAGCCTATGAGGTAGTCGCGGTCGTCCCTACCAGCGAACGAGACGGGATTCTCGTCACCGCTCAGGAGCGATTACCCCATATCCCGGAGAGATAGCCCCAGTACCGGATCTTAGGCCTCGTCCCCATCTACGTCGACCGCCTCGGCCTCCATCTCGATGATCTCTCCGTCTCCGACATCCAGGTCCGCCCGCAACGTCTCCAGATGGTCGTCGGCCTCCTCGCGCAACTCCTTCGCGGTCTCCAACCCGACCTCCCCCTCTTCGAGCGTCTCGGCGATCGCCTCCAGCCGGTCGATCCGCTCGCTGATGCCCCACTCATCGGCCTCCCCTGATGCACTCATCACGTCCGACTACGCTGGCGAGTCGGCTTCAACCCTCGCCCTCTCCGATGGCTCGATGAGAGTTGATCATGCGATTCGAGGGCGGAAGCGACCAGCGAAGCAAGGACCGCAGCTGCATCGAACTCCCCCTGAACAGCAGAATCAAAAGGGCAGCGTCGGAATATCAGGTAGACTGTTAGATGGAGATTCCGGACCAACTACGATGTCTGTTTTCGGCGCAGGTGACTGAATCGGACGGGACGTATCGGCTCGAGATTCCCGAACAGGAGGTGCAGCTTGGCGAGCTGTCGGAGGGGGAAACGTACCGCGTGGCCCTTCTCGACGCGACCTCCAACACGGAGGCTGGACGAGCAACAACCGAACCAGCCCGTGAACGTGATTACCCAGAACCCCCAGTGGAGGAGGGCGAAACACGGACGGTCGATATCGAGAGTCTCGGAGACCAGGGAGACGGCATCACTCGGGTCGAACGTGGCTTCGTGGTCATCGTGCCCGACACCGAACAGGGTGAACGCGTCAGAATCGAAATCGCGGATGTCCAGACGAACGTGGCGTTTGCTGAGGTCGTCGAGCGACTGAGTTACTACGACTAGAGCGTAATCTCTGCTCCCCATCACGCACCAGTGGCGAGCCACTCCGCCCACATCGATTCAGCACGCTCAGCCGACCGTGTCTCGATGCGAGAAGCCCTAAGTAGACAGGGAGTGACCCGATAGACGGAATCCTGATCCAGTGCGCTACCAGGGTGTTACAGCCCGGGCCGCCCTGGCAGGTAGGATGGCTTAACCCAGTCATCCGCCCACCATTCATCCTGCGGCCATCCGAATCGGAACAGCGTGTGCGTCGCCCCCGCTATCGAGCAGCTGTAGTGGGGGCGAGCCACCTACACAACACCGAGCAACAGCACCGCGACCGCCACTCCACCAAGCACGAGCACGGCCAACAGAACGGCCACAACAACCCGCAACCGCCGCGCCTCGGCCGCCCCAGCTTCCACACGCGCATCCGCTTCTCGCTCCCGATAGGCCGATTCGATCTGAGACTCCAGCCCCCAAAGCTCCCGCTCGACACGCGTCGCGTACGCCCGGTCGATTCGGGCCTCGAGATCGGCCACCCGACCACGGGCCGCCTGTGCGGTCACAGCCTCGGTCTCGGCGGCGTGCTCGAGCTCCCGAAGCGCCCCATCGAGCCGTTGTTCCACACCACCGAGCCGGTCGGCCACCAGTGACGCGTACGCACTGTCGAGACGAGCTTCTAGCGCCGATGCGCGCTGTAACTGCCCCCGACGCTCCGCTCGCTGCGTCGCTGCCGTCTGCTTGA
Organism: Haloglomus halophilum; assembly: GCF_024298885.1. Classification (GTDB taxonomy): domain Archaea; phylum Halobacteriota; class Halobacteria; order Halobacteriales; family Haloarculaceae; genus Haloglomus; species Haloglomus halophilum. The sequence goes on along the minus strand of NZ_CP101166.1, from coordinate 2,068,786 downwards.
GTGACTCGTGGGCCGTCTCGACGCGCCGCTCCACCGCGTCCAACCGACCGTCGGCGAACGCCCGGTACGCATCGTCGATACGCCGCTCCAGATCACCCACACCACGCCGAACGACCGACATGTCCGGCACCGCGTTCACGCCTGCGTCGGTTGGCGTCATGCACCGCTCGTCAGCCACGTCGTCGGCTAGCGTCCGGTCGTCCTCGTGGCCGATAGCAGCGATAACGGGCGTCCGGCAGTCCGCGAGCCGGCGGACGAGCGGCTCCGAATTGAAACACCAGAGATCCGCGTCGGCGCCACCACCACGGGTCACGACCAACACGTCCACCTCGGGGTCACGGTCCAGCTGCTCGACCGCGCCGATGACCGACGGCACCGCGTTCTCGCCCTGCACGGTCGCGCCGCAGAGCTTCACGTCGACGCCCGCCGCTCGGTCGTGGATGGCCGAACAGACATCCTCTCGGGCCGAGCCCGACAGCGAGGTCACGACACCGACCGTTCGGGGATACGCCGGCAGCTCCCGCTTCCGGTCGGCGTCAAGTAGGCCCTCCTCGTCGAGCGCCGCCCGCAGCTCCTCGAGTTCCTGCATCCGGGCGCTCTCGCCGAGCGGCCAGTAATCGCTGACCATCAGCTGCATGTTGCCCTTCTCGGCGTGATACTCGACGGAGGCCTGCACGACAGCCGAGGCACCGGCTTCGAGGTCGTGGTCGAATCCGTCGACGGCGTACGACCACGCCAGGCAGGAGACGACGGCCTCACCCTCGAGGTCCCGTAGATCGAAGAACGTCCCGAAGTCGTAGTGGCTCACATCGGACACCTCCCCGACGACGTAGGTCGGGAAGCGGTCGGTCGCCTCCTCGAGGACGGTGCTGATGGCCTCGTTCACCTCGGCGACCGACCATGTCCCCTCCGGTAGCTCCGCTGTTCCCGACTCGGGGCTATCCCCAACATTCGCCACGATTGTCGAACCAACACCGCGGAGGGACATAAATCACGGACCCCGAACACCTGAGCCGTCAGGCGGAACTTCTTGTACATCCCCCTGAAGGAACAGGTATGTCAGGGGCGCCCGGGGACCGGTGTGGACACACGTGGCCGGAGGACTACGACCCGGAAGCCGAGAACGGAGCGATTCACCAGAACTGTTGTTACCGAGAGTCGCTACCCGATACGGACCACTGCGCCTGGCACGCAGACCCCGCGGAGACGCGACACAAGACGGCCAAGCGACTGGCCGACATCCGTGCTCCGCCGGAGATTCGCGACCTGAACAGCCCCGTAGACGAACTGCTCGATAGCGCACAGCTTCGAGGAGTGGCACTCGATAGCGCGTTCTCGTTTCAGGATTGTGCCCTCCGGGGGGCGGACTTCACCGAGGCGGAGCTGACGGACCTCGACTTCCGGAATGCCATCATCGCTGGCATCGATTTCAGCAAGGCGACGCTCTGGGACAGCGACTTCACGAACGCGTTTCTCCGAGATGCAACCGTCACCGATGCCTATCTCCGGAACAACACGCTCACGGAGGCCGACCTTCGCGACGCGGATCTGGTCGATACGGACCTCCGTGACGTGGCGCTCAGCGGCGCAACGCTCTCCGGTGCGGCCCTGACAGCCGCCGACCTTCGTGGCGGGGACCTACGCGAGGCGGCCCTCGATGGGGCGACGCTCACGAACGTACTCCTTGGCGGCGCCGATCTCACAGCAGCGACGCTCGACGACGCAATCGTTACCGACGCCTATCTGCGGGAGACGGACCTCGAGAAGGCGACTCTCGACGGTGCGGACCTCACAGATGCGGAACTCCGGGATGCGGACCTCACCGAGGCAACCCTGCAGGAGGCGATTCTCACAGGAGCGGACTGTACCAGAGCGGCGCTCACGGAGACGAGCCTCCGCGAAGCAAGCCTCGAGGAAGCGTATCTGTTCCGTGCCGAGTTGACGGAGGCCGACCTGGGGAGCGCTGACCTGACGGACGCGTACGTACAGGAGGCCACGATGCGGGAGGCGAACCTGCAGGAAGCGACGCTGGATGGGACGGACCTGGCCAGAGTGAATCTGACGGAAGCATTGCTCGCTCGGGCCACACTCACCGGAGCGAGTCTAGACGGGGCCACCGTGGTCGAGGCAACCGCAACCCGGGCCGACTTCCACGACGCAAGCCTCGAACAGGCGGAGTTCACCGACGCAGCGATGCAGGAAGCGACCCTCACCGATGCGAACTGCTACAAGGCCAATCTGACCAATGCCGTCCTCTACAACGCCGACCTCACCGGTGCATACCTCTACAAGGCGAACCTTACGGATGCGAGCCTCCGAAGTACGCAGTTCGTCGACGCTGACCTGGAGAAGGCCGTCCTCAATCGGGCGGATCTCTCGGATGCGAGATTCAACGGCGCCCTGCTGTACGGCACGCTGCTGGGCGATGCACAGATCGATGAGCAGATCTTCGAGTCGCTCGCTCCCGAAGCGACCGAACAACACGCCCCGAGTCTCCGACGACGGTGTCTGAGTCTCTTCGTGGGGCCCTCCGGCCGGGACCAGTACCGCTGCGTCTACGACCCGAAGGGGGAGGGATCGGCCCCGGAGAGCGACGATGGGGTACCACCCGAAATCCGGGCTGGAAGCGTGTATCGCCAGTTCGAGCAACTTGCCGCGTCGAACGCGCTTCCCGAATGGCAGAACCGCTTCTTCATCCTCCGCCAGGATATGCAGACACGCCGGCTCCGAGCCGAGGGTGACCGGATCAGCTACTGGTTCCAGGCCGTCCAGCGGGCGCTGTTCGGGTACGGGGAGAGTTTCTCCCGTATCGTGGGCTGGTCGAGTCTCATCGTCGGCCTGTTCTCGCTCATCTATCTCTTCGGGGGCTGGATTCGTCCGGTCGAGTCCGGCGGGACACTCGGCCAGCCGATCTCGTGGACCCGGATTCCGGAGGCACCGGGTGTCATCTGGGATAGCTTCTACTACAGTACGCTCACGTTCACGGCGCTGGGATTCGGTGACTTCCGACCAACGACGACACTCGGACAGGTGTTCACTGTGGCAGAAACCGCGCTGGGGGCGGTACTGCTTGCCCTGCTCGTGTTCGTGTTCGGTCGCCGAGCAGCTCGGTGAGTGTCAGTCGTCCAGTTCCCGCAGTAACTGGTCGGCAACATCAGTCGCCACGTAGTAGGTGTGTTTGCGGTGGGTCTCGTCCTTCGGCTTCAGTTTCCGTTCGCTCGCCTTGATCGTGCCACCCTCGTACTCGGTGACGAGCCCGACGCGACGGAGCGCCCGATAGCAATGCCGGACGTACTCGAACTCCATCCCCAGCTCGTTGGCCGTCATCCGTGCGTAATCGGGCCCACCGCGGGCCAGCCGACGGACGATGGTCTGCCCCTCGGGGAGATGCCGCAACACGTTCAGCTTCCCCTCCCGCTCCTCGAGGAAGCGTAGCAGGTGGTCGCCCTCGCGGGAGAGGCGGTAGTAGGTGTGGTGCTGGCGGACCTCGTCGCTCTGCTTGGCCTTGGCCCGCCGCTGCTTGACCGTCCCGGACTCGAGGCGCTCGACGAAGCCGACCTGCAGTAGTTCCTCGCACAGTTCCTCGACCTGTCCACGCTCGGCATCCAGATGCCCGGCCATCGAACGGGGGTAGTTCCCCTCAACGGTATCGAGATGATAGAGTAGCAAGTACGCAACCGGCTCCGCGGGCATCGGCGCCAATTGCCCCACGACGGCCTGCTTGCGTTCCAGTTCGGCTTCCAGCTCCGACGCCCGTTCGTATCGCGCCTGAGCGTTGCTCGACGGGTCGGCGTCGAGATCGAGCGTAATCTCAATCGGCTCACCGTGGGGCGTCTGGAGTGTCACGTCCAACTCGCCGTCCTCCCAGTGGTCCCCGGACTCGGTACGGGCCGTCTCCAGCGCCTCCCGGACCGCCTCGTAGCGAGTCATGATGGTATCGGCCTCGAGACGAAGCCGGTCGATCTCGGCCTGGGAGACCATTCGTGTCGTCTATTGGATAGCAACAGGTTTGAACGTACTGTGCCCACCCCACTCGTCACTGGGTGAGTGGAGCGCTGCTGCGATTCAGTGTCTGCAGCCGCTGGGCACATCCATCGTGAATCGTCCCCTCCCGCTCACTCGTCGAGCGACCGAGCAGAGACTACTCGGGGACGGGCAATCCATCGTCGGAAAGCTTCGGCTCACCCTCGGCCCAATCGATCTGGGGAAGGACCGCTCGCAACTGGTCTAGCCGGGTCTCTAGAACCTCCAGGGGATGTTCGTCGATGAACGTCGCTGACCGTCGGTCGATCGTCGCCCCGGCGTAGTCGAACTGGAAGTGACACTCTCCGAGGTCGGGATGGTCCTCGTCCTGATGCCAGCCGATTCCGAGATCACGTGCAGCCTCACTCCATTCGATGATGTAATACTCATACCCCACGGCGCGAGGATAAGAGAATCGCACCGTCAAGGTCGCATCGTCGACGGCATATGCTCGCCCCAGGAATTCCGCTGTCTCCACACGAGCTTCGATGGTTCTCGGACGAGCCCGAGACGGACGCACCTGAACCCCGTAACAGCCGGGCTCCCTACCGAGCCGTCGACGAATCGCCTCGTAGAGCTTCGCCTTCGTGAGGTTTCCCCTGTTCGCGAGGAAGATGAACCCGAACGGTGCCATGGTTCCTACGCAACCCTCGTCTCGGAGGCTCCCTCGCCGACGTCCTCTTCAGCGTACGGATCGACATCGTGGAGGTCATCATAGAGGCTGAGGGCGTGTTCCAGAAGCTGGATTTCGTCGGCCACCTCCTCCCATCGACGGAGCGATTGCTGTCGCTCCCTTGCCTCAGCCGCGGACACGTCCGGGGCGCTCAACGACGCCTCGAGTTCGTCTCGCGACTCGACTGCGTACTCGGACTGGATATCCTGGATATCCTCTTTCGCCTGGACGATTTCCTCGCGAAGCTCCTCACGGGAGAACGAGAGCACGAGTTCCCGAATCCGCTCCGTATACAGGCGAGTGAAGTCCGGGACGTATCTGACGTTGTCACCCTGCTGGACCCGCCGGAGGTCGCCCCGATCTGCGAGTTGCTCCAGTTCGTCTTTGGCGGTCTGCCAGCCGACAGCAGCCTGCTCAGCGACCCAGTTCGTCGAGACCGGATCGGTGACCGTTTCGGCGATCTGCCGGACTCGCTCGCGGGGCGAGCGGTCATCCTTCCAGTCGGGCATCTCTACGATTCCTTGCCCACTGGCATCAATATATGTTACGACCGCTCGTAGAATATTGAGAGATGAGCGCTGACGAGCGACGAGACAACTCGTCGGCAGGATGGACCGGCACGGACTCTCCATGCCGAACACTCAAGCCACACGCCCCCGCGACACTGGGTAATGCCGATTCTGGACGACCTCTCGGGATTCGAGTTCGAGGACGTGATGGAGGACGTCTTCCGGAACCTCGGCTACGAGAACGTCCGACAGGCCACCAAAACCGCCGACGAGGGCCGGGATATCATCATGGAGGAGGTCGTCGACGGGACCCGTCGCAGTATCGTCGTCGAGTGTAAGCACACGAAGTCGGTTGGCCGGCCGGTCGTCCAGAAGCTCCATTCGGCCATCGCCACCCACGAGTTCGACGGCCCGAAGCGCGGGATGGTCGTCACGACGGGACGCTTCTCCGGCCCGGCCGAGGAGTACGCCGACCGTCTGGAAGCCAACGACGACCCGTATCCGATCGAGCTCATCGACGGCCGTAAACTCCGCGAGTTGGCCGAGGAGGTGGGGCTCGACCTGTACAACGGCCGCATCGAGGTCCTCTGCGACGAGACCCTCCGCCCCCACGACCCGACCGGGCCAGTCGACGATCCGCTGTTCACGGCTGTCCGCGATGTGGAGAATCTCGCCATCGAGGACGTGCCGCCAGCCCATCGACAGGCACATTTCCAGCCGATCATCATCGTCTCGGCCCGCATCCAGGCCACGTTCGAAACCTCGGTCGGCGTCATCCACCGGGTCAACCAGACCGATGGCGTCGCCCTGCGTGCCGGGCGTGATGGACCGACGCCCTGCCCAGAACACGTCGCCGAACTGGTCGGCAATAACCTCTCACAGACCATCGAACTGGACGAGAACGCCCTCGGAGAGACCTACGATGACCTCGTCGTCAACCGGTTCGGACAGACCCAGACCGAGTACAAGGACTGGGCCGTCGACCGGTTCCGGCGCCGCCATACGACCACCGTCCAGTACACCGGCGACAACAACGTCACGTACACGAAAGAGTGCGAACCCAACCAGTCGGATATCTCGGTGCAGTCGGTCACGCCGGTCTACCTGCCACAGATCCGATTCGGCGTGACGCTCGGCGAGTACCGACACGGGTACGAGGCCTACATCGCAGGGCCCTCCCGGGTGACCGTCGAGGACGACGTTCGACGCTGCGTCCACTGTGACGCTGACGCGAGCGACGAGACGTACACCTACTGCGCCAACTGCGGGAGTATCAACTGTGAGTCACACACGAAGACCGAGCGGCTGGAAGAGACGCCCATCTGCACCGGTTGCTCGGTGACCGGCCAGTTCGCGTTCGCGACGAAACACTTCTACGACGAGGCGAATCTGGAGGACTTCCGTGAGGAGTACGCGGAGATGCCACTCCACGAGAAGGCGATGGAGAATCCGCCGTTGGTCGGCGGTAGTGCCGTCACCGCACTAGTTCTAGTGCTCCTGACGCTGGTGGCAACAGGCATCATCTGACCCACCGATCACACGTATTCACGAAGCCGGTGATTCACCTGATCCGTTGCCCGTCCAAGCACAAGCAGCGAGTAGTCCCCGGATGCTGCCTCGACCACAGAGGTACGACTCTCGACAGGCAGATCATCCAGCGAGACGACGGTCAGCGGCATCTGGGCCAACTTGTACCCGGTCGCCATGCTCTCCGGCGCAACCGCGAGGATGTCCGACGCGGGCACCGATTCCAGCCACTCCGCCGCCGTATCGTGACGAGCCCAGACTTCCGGTGACAGCGACTCCACCGGGAAAACCGAACGAGCGGCGCTGTAGGGCACGCTGTCGAACCGGACGTGGAGATTCCCTTGAGACATATCTTACCGATATATTATACCCCAAGAGCATAAATCTGTGCCAAATCATTACCAGCGCCGGAGTCGGGGACGGCACATGGAACATACGGACAGCGCTACCGCCCGGGCCATCGCAACCCCTGATCCCGCGACCCGGCCAGTTGGCGCCGGTGCAGGGGAAACCTCGACCTGGCTGCAAGCCCAGGGGTTCGACAGCGCCCCTGTCGTCGACGACAATAACCGGCCCGTCGGATACGTCACCGTAGAGGCTGCGCAGGAGGCCAACAGCGATGACCCACTCGAGGCGGTCGCATCACCACTCACGATCGAGGTCCTCATCTCGGGTGATGCCTCGTTCGAGACGGTGCTGGATGCGCTGTACGAGCGATCGTTCTACTATCTCGGCGATAGAGATCGCATCAGCGGAATCCTCACTCGAGCGGATCTGAATAGCGAATCCGTCCACCGCCACCTCTTTACGCACCTTTCGCGGCTGGAGCACGCCTTCCGAGCCTGCATCACCGACCATGCTCCAGACTGGCGGGAGACAACTCCTGGCCTCGAAGGGGACGCACTTGATGACATCGACCAGCGACGAGAGCAGGCCGCACGGGCGAATATCGAGTTGGAGCCGATCCACTACGCACAGTTCTCCACGTTGAAACGAATCGTAGCTAACAACGAGGCCTGCTGGGAGGCCTGCGGGTTCTCTGCAGGTCATCAGGCCGGGAGTCGACTCGACAAGGTAGTCGAACTCCGGAACGATGTCGCTCACTCAAGACCTATCATCCAAAACACGAACCGCGGGATCGGCGAATCCGGACGGACAATTACCGAACTAGAGGAGATATACAACCGTATCCAAGCGCTGCAAGCGGAACTGGGACCGATTGCGTGACGAGACGTAGGCGGCAACGACTGCGAACTCTGACGAGAACCGGAAACGGGCCGGGATACGGCTCTATTCCCAGTACCTGATGTGGATTTCTCGTATGTTCTAGTTTCAGAAGAGCACCGACTCGGGAACGGCCTCCACGTCGATTACCGCGGGCGAGTCACCAACTGGGACGCGGGCCGCAACGTCTCTCGATGTGTACGAAACCGCGACGAACTCGTTCTGCTGCCGGTCAGCGATGAAGCAGTGGGTGCCTCGAGGCCCGTTCTTCGCCCACCCCGGTCGGCCGCCGACATCGAGAATCGTATCGACCTGAAGCGAGGGGCGCGACACCAGCGCCACATAACCGTCGACCATCCCCGCACAACAGACGTACTCGCCATCGGGCGACAGCTGAATCCCGTGGTGGGCAGCCTCACTGGGGTAGTCGTTCCGATCCCAGTTCTGTGCCGTCTCACCGACTGGGAGTTGCACGGTACGGAGCCGCCGGCCACGGTCAAGGTCGAACTCGACGAACCCGTGGAAGTATGAGAGCTGTAGGAAGATGCGCGAATCGTCTTCGGTGAGTGTGAACGGGCGAATTCCATCCGAGAACTCGTACACGGCCTCGACCTCCCGCGTCTGTGCATCCGCAACGGTGAGTCGATGGTTCCGATCTGCCTGCCGTGCATCCGTCGACTCGTCTTCGGCATTGTCCGGGACGAGCATGTTCCCGAGGCTGCCGTTGATGACCCGACTACGGTCGTGCGTGAGGTGAATCCCGTGTGGATAGTGCTCCGCGGGGAACGAATCGACGATGGCGGGCCCACCTGTGTCCACAATCTGAATCGAGTTATCTGTCATCGCCGAGACGAACAGAAACTGCCCGTCTGGGGAGAGCGTCATGTGATCCGACCTGAACCCGGGGATATCCAGCTTCCACCGCATCTCGCCGGTAGCTACGTCGAATGCAGCGAGGTCACCACGGTGGCCGCGAGATACGTACATCTCGGCCCCATCGGGCGCGACCGAGACGTGCTCGGCGAAATTCTCACCGGCGAATTCGTTCGCGACCCGAGCCCCCGCCGCACTGCTGGGGTCCTCGGACGGAGACGGCTGCTTTCCGTCGGGGACTGTGTTGATCGTCTTGAGTTTCTCGAACGTGGTCGCATCGACCAGCGAGATTGTCCCACCCTTCTTGTTAGCGACGAACGCCACTTGGCGACGCCGCCCCTCCTGACCCTCACGACCGGGTCGGCGAGCACCAGCGAGATTCGATACCGCACCAACAGAACCGACAGCGCCAACCGTCCGAAGGAAACGCCGACGCGTTGTGGGTCGTGACATATCGACTCACCCGGCCCACCGAACGTCCCTAATAATGCTGCCAATATGAAACGGCGCTTTATTTCAAATTACTTTAACTTACCATTCAGGACAGGTCAGACGGCATTGGTCGGAGTCGACCAGTAAGCAAACGACCGCATCCGGAGCACTGGCGCAGCGACGCACTCACGCAGCTCGAACCCGCCACCTACTTATCCCACCACGAAACCACCCGAAAACAAGCGAATGGCAACGACAGGTACCACCCAGAAAACCCACCAGTACCTCCGCATCCGACCCACGAACGAACCGCTCGCTGCCGACCGACTCACCGCCCAGTTCACGCAACTCCACGAAGCAGTCACCGACCCAATCGAGTTCTGTCTCGTGGCCGAACCCGACGCCGACGAGATCACCTACTATCTGGGCGCCCCACCGGACACGCTCCCGACCGTCCGCCGACTCGCACAACGACTCACGCCCGATGGCTACGCCATCACGGACCCCGAGACCGACCCACTGCCCGATCTCCAGGGCCACGACTACGCCATCGCCGAACTCCAGGGCATTGGCGAACGGCGCCAGGACTGGCAGACCCGCCTTCGGCCACCGCAGCTCTCGGACGCCCCGGAACAGCACGACACCGCCCGCGTCGAGGATGCCCCGGATCTCGCCCTGAGTAGCGTCGCTGAGGGGATGCTCGACGCCGACGGCCGAGTCGTCTACCAGGCACTCCTCCGCCCGAAACCGGACTGGAGCGGCGAGGCCGAATATCGCGTCCACCAGCTCGAACACGACGAAGACACCATCAGCCAGCGAGCGTTCAAGACGCTCCTCGGGCCTACCGACCCCGAAGATATCGACGACACAACAACGACACCGGCCCACCGGAAGGGTGACACTGGCAGCCGGCCGGGGACCCGAATCGACGCCATCCTCGCGAAATCCGCATCCCACTCCTTCGAGGTGAACGCTCGTCTCCTCGCGACCGGTTCGGAGGCCGAGCCCACAGTCAGGGAACTCGCCAGCGCCTTCGCAGCCGTCGGCGGGGATTTCTACCGTGTCGGCCACCGACTCCACACGGACGACACCGCCACCGAGCTCGCCGACGCCCTCACGAGTGCGACCTTCCGTGAAGCTGACTCGATCAGGGACACGCTCCGGCGCCACCTCCCACTGGGGAGCAACCACGACCCCTGCATCGTCGCCGACGCGACCACCGTCGCACACTTCTGCCTGCTCGACGGGAACGACCTCTCCGAACAGGCCCGCCGGGCGTTCAGTACGCTCCCCGAAGAGCGCACCGGCGTCCCCCTCCCGGACGAGCACACGCTCGACCACTACGACGACCAGGGCCTTCCGCTGGGTCACCCGCTCACGGCCGACAGCCGGACGCTCGACCGGACGGTTTCGCTGCCCCCAGCACTCCAGCCACTCCACGTCGCGTGGTTCGGGAAGACCGGCGCCGGCAAGTCGACCAGCCTCGTCAACGCGATACTGGAGAACCACGCTGCCACCGACGGCGCGGACATCCTCATCGACCCGAAGGGCGACGGGATGCCCACCGAGTACCTCCGGGCCCACTACGCCGACCACGGCGACCTCGATGATGTCTACTACTTCGACTGCGCGGAGACGCTCCCGGCGCTCTCATTCTTCGATATCCGACCACAACTGGAGGCCGGCATCAACCGCGCCAGCGCGGTGCAGAACGTCGTCGACCACTACGTCGAGGTGCTTCGTGGTGTGATGGGCACCGAACGCTTCGAGCAAGCCGTCCGGTCGCCGGACATCATCCGCTATCTGGTGAAGGCACTGTTCGACCCGGTTCACGGCAGCGACGCCTACACCCACGCCGACCTGCAGGCGGCCGTCCAGCAACTCCGGAGTACCCGCCAGCCACCGCAGGTGTCGGACCCGGAACTCGAAGCGATGCTGGAGGGTATCATCGCGAACAACGAGCGCTCGTTCAGCGAGCTGATGCAGGGCGTCGCCAACCGTATCGAGAAGATTCCGCTGGACGACCGCCTCGCGCGGCTGTTCAACCACGTCCACGGCGACGGCCCGCGATTCGACTTCCACGACGTGCTCGACGAGGACGCCGTCGTCCTGTTCGATCTGGGCGGGCTTCGCACCGAATCCAAGCGCGTCCTCACGCTCGTCCTGCTGTCGAACCTCTGGACCGCACTCAAACGACGAGAGCGCACCGGCACGGGCGACGCGCCGCTCGTCAACCTCTACCTGGAGGAAGCCGCCTCGGTCGCGGCGACGGACCTGCTCAGCGACCTCCTCGCACAGTCTCGAAGCTTCGGCCTGTCGATCACGCTCGCCATGCAGTTCCCCGCGCAACTCCAGCAGGCCGACGCCGGTGCCTACGAGGAACTCCTCAACAACGTCTCCACAATCGTCACGGGCAACGTCCCCGTCGACGAGCAGCTGACGACCCGCTTTGCGACGGCCGACATGCCACCCGAGGACGTGGGGAACCGCCTCCGGGCGCTCGAACGCGGCCAGTGGTTCGTCTCCCTCCCGGCCCCGTTCGGGGAGGCCGAACCCCGGCCGTTCCTGGTCGAATCGCTGCCGCTCCCCCCGGGCGACCCGGCTGGTTCCGAGCCCCTGTCTCCAGCGGAAACGACGGGGTTCGATGCGCTGTTCACCGCGGTCGGGGAGCGGACCCGCGAACAGCACGGGCTCGCACTCGATTCCGAAACCGCAACCAGTACGACCGCCACTGCGATGGGAACCACCGCCGACCGCGTCGACTCAGCGCTCCCGTTCACCGACACGATGCCAGAACCCGTTCGGTACGACGACGAGCGCCACGCACTCCGGTGCGAGACGTGCGACGCCCGATACGAGCCGACCATCGACGGGATGCGCCGAGCCATCGGCTGTTGTCACACGCCCGACGAGGTCGACCGGGACGAGATTCCGGTCTGTCAGGTGCCGCTGAAACTCTCCGCATCGGAACGAGCGGCGAGCGATTACACGGACCAGCAGCTCCTGTTCCTGCAGACGGTCTACGCGGCGAGCCAGCAGCGGTTCGACCCCGAACTGGAATTTGACTTCCTGACGGACTCGATGAAGCGGCTCGTCGAATATCTCGGTCTCGAGGAAGCCGCGCTGCAGGAGCTCATCGATGACGGGCTGCTCCGACACGATACCGACAGGCCACACAAACTGTACACAGTGACCGCCGACGGTCGTGACGAGATCGGCGAGCGACACCGCGAGGGGATCGCCCACGGCGATGGCGAGGGCGACCTCGCGGAGTCGAGCCTCCACGCGATGATGGTCGTGTGTGGCGAACAGTACATCGACCAGACTTACGCCGACGACCCGGACTCGCCGGTGACCCGGGCCGTCAGCTATCACCCGGTCGGTGACGGCCGTCGGCTCGATGCGGCCGGGCTCGATGCCGATGGTGAGGTCGTCGTGGCGATAGAGGCCGAACGGCTGAACAACAACCCCCGAAAGAACATTCCGGCGGATTTCGACGCGATGGCTGCCTGTGAGCCGGACAATGCAATCTGGATCGTCTGGAACCGGGATGCAGCTCACGAGGTCCTCAGTGCCCTGAACGATCCGTTGGATGGGGAGCCCCGAGTGGAGAAGACGTATAGCGAGAACTCGCCCCCCCGACAGTGGAAAATCGACACGCCTGGCTTCACTGAGGTGCTGACGCTGGGCCGGGTGCGGAATCAGATTCAGAAGGACTCCTGAGTCGTCTCGTTGGGCTCGCACCCAACGTCACGCCGATGAATCGACTCCCGTCCGCAGTCCGCGCAGCGATAGAACGTTTCGCCGGTCGGCTCCCCATACCGATCGAACTCGAGATGGGGCCCGGTCACGCCGTCGGCCCGTCCGCCATCCGTCGCTGTGCGCTCGAGAGCCGGACGAGCCGCTCGAGCGGCCTCGGGAAGCCGCCCGTCGGGCGTCGGGACACGACCGGCACGGACCGCGATCTGAACCCGCCGAAGATGCTTGCAGCCGCCGTCGGGCTCGCGCTGCTGCCAGTCGGGACAGCTGCACGTCTCGGCAGGGAGATCGACCCGGTACGTGTTCCCGGATTCGGACTCGACATCGTAGATGCCGCCGGTCCGGCGAAGCGAGACGGTCATCGACTCCGCACGAGCTCGCTTGGCTCGCCGAGTGAGTGCCGCTTCGGGTGTCGCTGCGTCTGGATCAGGTGAATGTAGCTCCTCGGCCATTCGGAACACCGGGACGCGACCCGTCTCGGCCCGCGCCCCGCCCGTCGAGGCGCCCAGAAACCATCCGGGAGCACGCCCGCGGATACTATCCTATGCGCACGGCTCGTTCCGAACCGTGAGCAACTCGTCCCGCCGCGAACGAAGCGTCACGGGCGACACGTCAGCAACCTCCGCGAAAGCGGTCTGGGTCGGGGGTTGCGGGCAGCCCACCTCCCTCGCCGCGACCAACAGGCACGCCGCGGCCACACCGGCTGGGTTGCGCCCGTTCTCGATTCCCTGTTCTTCGGCCACCTCCAGCACCCGACGGGCACGCCGCTCCACTGTCGAGCCCAGGTCGAGTTCCGACGCGAACTGGGGAAGGTAGGCGTCCGGCGACGGCGGCGGCGTCGGCAGCCCGAATTCTCGGTTCAGCACGGCATAGGCGTTGGTCACACTGCTCTCTCCGACGCGGGATACCGGGACGAAATCAGCCAGCAGTCGGGCAGTATCGGAACACCGGCAGGTAGCGTACACGCTCGCGGTTGCCATCGCCTCGATCGACCGTCCGGGGAGCAGGCCCGCATCCTGTGCTGAGCGGAACAGGACACACGCCCGTTCCTCAAGCGGCTTCGACAACCCGAGTGCACTCGCCACGCGATTGACTTCGTACAACCCCCCGATCAGGTTCCGCTCACGCTTCGACCGACAGTTCGCCCGCCGGTGCTGCTTCCGGAGCCGCGCCAGTCGCCGCCGCTGCCGGCCGGAGGGGCCGGACCCCGCTCCGTTGAGCTGCCAGCCGATCTCCGTCGACAGGCCGTTATCGTGCTTCGTCGGCGTCAGGGGTGGACCAGTCCGTCGCCCATCCGGCTCGCCGGCATCGTCCTCGAAGGATCGCCACTCCGGACCACGGTCAACCGCGGATTCGGCCAGCACGAGCCCACAGTCCTCACACACCGTCTCATGGCCGGTCGTGTTCACGCGGCCGCCGCACTCCGGACAGCCGTTCGTACTCTGCTTCCCGCTCGACTCATCGAACGTCCGCTTGTAGATCGCACCTGTCTGCATGGGGCATCGAGCGACGCCTGCTGGCGCCCCTCGCCCGTCAGGGGCCCAGAAACCGATGCCGAGGACGCGGAGTCAGACCGCGAGACTTACGCGCACCTCCGCATCCGTTGTGCTGAACAGCTTCCCCTGCAGGTACTCTAGCGCCCCATCGCGGTCGAACATGCCACGGTCGACCATCTCCCCGACGACCTGCTTCATGCCGCTGAACTGGCCACGGGTGAACCCATCGCCGACGGGCTTGCCCTCGTGCCACTGGACCGGCTGCAGGGCTCCGTGGCCGACCGTCGGACTCTCCGCGATGCAGGTGGCCTCGTATTTCAGCCCGAACCACAGTGTCCGGTACGCGGTCACCTCGAATGCCCTGTCAACCACGTAGAACGCCTCGTGGAGCAGGAAGTCCAGATGGTCGTTGATCGCCTCGGTCAGAGAGACATCGGTTTCCTGTGGCAACGGCTCGACATCGGTCATGGCGGCCGCCTCCAAGTCGAATTGCTCCTGAACCGTCGCCGGCTCCGCCCCGGCGGTCAGTTCCGCGTGCACATCGGGGGGCCACTCGCGGCGCCGGTCACCGCCGAACGGCGTCGCGGCGGTGATCTTGTGCATCAACCGGAGATTGAGGCCACCCCAGTGCGTGTAGTGGAGGTTGTAGTTGCCATCGGTACGTTCGTAGGCGACGAGTGCTCTATGTCCCATCGGGTACTCCGAGAGACGCTTCAGGGCGCCCCTCGCCCGTCAGGGGCCGACAAAACGCCCGTCGGGTCGAGGTATAGCCAGGTGCTCCGGCCTCGCTGAAGAATCTCAGTTCACACGCGAATCCACTCCCCTTCGCCAGAGTCACACACCGATCAGCCACGACACGTGGCTCCCCGGTCCCCCGAACCGGGTGGGACTGAAAGGGGCCGCTCGCCCGACCCCGGCCCCGGCGACGGTGAGCCGAGAGGAGCGAGGCGAACGACGGAAGTCGCAGCCCGCGCAGGGAGCGAAGCGACCGAGCAGGTACGTCTTCCGGAACAAGGACCGCAGGCCGAGCGGAGCGAGGCCGAGGACCGCAGC
This sequence comes from Haloglomus halophilum, assembly GCF_024298885.1. GTDB lineage: Archaea > Halobacteriota > Halobacteria > Halobacteriales > Haloarculaceae > Haloglomus > Haloglomus halophilum. Next base: position 2,053,217 of record NZ_CP101166.1, on the reverse strand, counting down.
GAGCCGCGGCCGGTCGGGCGAGCGGGGGCTTTCAACAACCAGTCGTCTGACTCACTTCGGAATCTGCAGAGATACACGAAGAACCTCAGGAATGGCAAGCAAACCCTCCCCATCCACTAAATCGATTCAGTCACCAATTCGGGGTAAATACTACCCTGTATTCCCCACGAAATCCTTTCCCAGGTAAGTTCACTCGGGGGAAGCGGGGAAGCTACGAGTGACACGATGTTCGATCTGTCCGAGACCAGCTGTGGACACGTTTCGCTATCGGACGTTCAATGGCAGACAAGGGGTCAACGAGTCACTGTGTGGGCCGTGTGCGTTCGTCGTCAGTACCCTCGCGTCCGTGGATGAATGCAGGGCTGTAGAGCAGAAGTGATCGGATGGTTCGGCTCGAGTTGCTCGAAGGAATCATTCACTCGTAACCGTATCCCGCTGTATTCGGCACGGTCGCTAGGCACTGTACCCGATTGAGACGTTCAACACGGCCCCGTCTATCTGACTGGTACCAGCCATCCGTCGAACCTCACTACCACCAAGCGAGTCGCTGGAGCCACCCGCCGTCGCCTGAGTCATCAGCACGGAGCATCTGCACCTCCGACTCCAGCGCCTGCCGTGCCTCACGTTCGGCCTCGAGTTCCGCCTCCAACGCCGCCTTCTCGGACTGCAGCCGCTGCAGTTCGGCTTCGAGCTCCTCGACCACGTCGACCGACACGGTGGCGGCCTCCGACTCGGCCTCGACAGGAGACGAACCGGCAGCCCCATCCATGGGATCAGTTCGACCCGAAACGCTCCCCCCTGAGCCATCTGATCCCGAGTAGAACTCGTCGGTCCCGGCGATGGCCCGTTCGATCGTCCGCTCACCGTACGTCGCGCCATCCGCGAAATGCGGCTCGTCCCACTTCGGGCGCACCAATCCGGACTCCCGGAACAGCCGGTCCATCTGGTCGGGATCCCCACCGGTCCAGAACGCCAGCAGCGAACACAGTGCCATGTCCGCCTCGGACTGACTCGGGTAACCGGACGTATCCCCCACACAGAGTCGTTCGAACTTCTCGCCGTTCGTCGCACTCCGGGCCCGCGACAACAGTTCCTCGTCCCCGAGGTCGTTCCCTGGGCCGCTGGCCGCTCCATCGATCGCTGGCCCCGAAGCATCCACGGCGTCCGCAGTCGCCTCGCTGTCGGCATCTGTCGACGCGCCGCCGCCTGCATCGTCCGGCATCACGTACTCCGCGTGCACGGCAGTCAGCGTCTCCTGTCGGGACTCGAGCGCCCCGGGCGTCTCGGAGAGCTGGTCGCCGGTCACGGTGAAGAACCGAGCGTCGTCGTACAACTCGACATCCCCGTGCCGATTCCGGCCATCGGGCAGCTCGCCCTCGACGAGGACGTGGACCCCGGTGCCCGACGGCGACACCTCCGTGAACGAATCGAGTCGCTCGACGATATCCTGGGCCCAGTCGGTGAGCGTCCCGTCGTCCGGGTCGCGACAGTCGTCGAGGTCGACGCCGACGATCGGGTCGGCGGCGGTGAACACGAAGCCGACGCCATTCGCGCTCGAGTCGGCGTACGCGCGAGCGGTGGCGAAGTCGGTCCACGTCTCGGCGTCGGTCGCCGACGCGTACGAGCCGGTCGCTGGATTGACCGGGACCTTCGTCGCCTTCCCGCTGCGCTCCTCCGAACGCCAGGCGACCCACTGCTCCCGCGTCACCACGGACGCTGGGAGGGACTCGGCCGTTGGCAGCGCACCCATCTTCTCAGCCAGCCCGTATCCGGAACGAATGCATAAATCCATCCTCTCGGATCGAAATTTGCAATCCCCGAACGCCCGATACAGCGCGGTTCCATGGAGTGAAGGCCAGATACAGGGGCTGTGAGACAGGTGTCCCGACCGTGTCGCGCACCGCGCGAATCAGCTTAAATTCCGGATTCCGTCCATCTCAATTCCTGAGAAGAGGAATACGTTCGTCTCCTCTCTGGGTAGCAGGCTACACAGCGCCTGGTACAGCCGGTTTCCATGGCGAATCTTCGCCGGAGCGACGAAATCGGGGGGCCTTGAGTCGCTCACCGGGGGCCTACACAGCACCTCGAATCCTCCACTGTAACAACGGTGTGAGCGAGTGTGTATCGTTCGTGTGTTGTGACCGGTCGCGGTGCGAGAATGCCGATCCGAATCTGGCCGACAACAGCCGTCTATCGGCCCATACCGAGAACGGGAATCGGATCGCAGGCGTTGCGACCGACTCCTGACGAGTGCCGTATCGCTCTGCCGAGTGTCTGTATCGGCGGCTTGCAGAGCATTCGGTGTCGATACCCGTCGTGCTGGGTCGCATCTTAGCCGTCATGTCATCGTCAAGAATCGGTGATACATCGCCTGTTAGCGCCTAAACGCCGATATCGTCGGCAAGAGAGGACTCACTGGCCGTGAACCTCGTACTGCCTGTTTTCTCCATGATTCGTGGCATGTATGCCGGTTCTCCGATATCAGGGCCGGAGTTCCGATATGTCCACCCCACTTCTGCGGCTAGTATGATCCCGATATCAGTGCATACAGGCACTGTATCACCGATTCCTTTCGCTCATGTCGGAATCGTGGTCCGTCGCGACTGGCAGTGGTGTTCCCCTCATGCACCGACTGTCGTGCACAGATGCTAATCACGGATGTTGTTGTGGAGACAAATGGAGCTGTGTAGAGTTGAAACAGAGGTGTGCAGGCCACGGCATCCTCGGCACGACCCACGCCGAGGACGTGGAGAAGCTCGTCAATCGGGTCGTCGAGCAGGGGCTACCGGCGTACCTCCTCCGGGAGATCGACCTCGTGGTCTTCCCGAAGCACGCAGGCGGGGAGCGCTACGTCGCCGAGGCCGTCGAGTTCCTCTCGGCGACGGCGTACGAGACGCTCGACCGACCCGGCGACCCCGGCCGGGACCACGGCACCATCGAGAAGGACGGTACGACAGTCCACTGGAACCGGGTCGCCCGCCGCGAGCACGATGGGGACTTCCGACACGCTTTCGGGCTCGACGGGGCCGGCGGTGAGTCGGCCGGCGGCGCCGTGAGCGACCGGACCCGCGTCTTCGAGCGGCTGGCGCGGACCACCGACCGCCCGGTCGAGGACGTCGAGCGGGAGTTCCGCCGGAAGCGCCGCTACGTGGAGCATCTCGTGCGCGAGGAGCGCGACGACTTCGAGGAGCTGTTCCGCTTCCTCGCGGACCTCCGTGCGAACGAGGCCGCGACCGTCGAGCGGGTACAGGACCGGGGAACACGGGATGTCGCGGCCGACGGCGGCGACACGACGGCGGACTCGTCCGACTGAGATACGCCCGGGAAGGCACGGTTCGGCAAAGCGCGTGAGGTACGGCCCCGGATGGAGCGGCGGCCCCGGCGAGTAGCGCGACTTCCCGGAGGGCCGGGAGCGCAGCAACACATATTGCGTGTGCATACCCATACACAACACATGAGCAAGAACATCGCCATCTCCGACGAGGTGTACCGACGGCTCAAGCGAGAGAAGGGCGACCGGAGTTTCAGCGAGGTCATCGAGGCGCACCTCGAATCAGGTGGCAAGCTCGCCGATGTCTCCGGCCAGCAGATCTTCGACGCCGACACGGCGGCGGCGGTCAAGGACGACATCGGGGCCCTGAGCGAGGGGACTATCGAGCGGCTCGACGGATGAAACTCCTCGATACGTCAGTCGTCGTCGACATCGACAGGGGGGATGCCGGGGACCGGGTCGCGAGGCTCGACGAGGAGGGTCGGCACGCGATCAGTGCCGTCACACTGACGGAACTTCGCCTGGGTGTGAACAAGCAGTACGAGTCAGGATCGGACGCACACCGGGATGCCGTCTCGGCCCTCGAACGACTCTGTGCCCGGTTCGACCTGCACGACATCACCCGACCCGTCGCGGTCGCCGCCGCCGAAATCATCGCGACACTCCAGCGCCGGGGCGAGCCACTTCACGACCTCCACGACATCTACATCGCCGCGACTGCCCGGACGGAGCAGCTACCGGTCCTGACTGCGAATGTCGACCACTTCGACCGGATCGACGACGTAGAGGTCGTCGACTGGGAGACGTACTGACTACGGAGAGAGGACCGGTTCACCCGTCTGCGGAGGAATACGACGACTTCGAGGAGCTGTTCCGCTTCCTCGCGGACCTCCGTGCGAACGAGGCCGCGACCGTCGAGCGGGTGCAGAGCGCGAGTCGCGACGTGGCTGTCGACGGGGGCGACACGACGAGGCCGTGGTGAGCGGTCGGCACGGACGGACAGGACGGTGACTGGCCGTCTCCGGCCGACCGGTCACGCCACTCGGCGGAGGCCGAACACCCACACCAGCAGGGCACCCAGCGCGACGAGCAGTCCGAACCCGGGGCCGCCGCCGACGGTCGGCGGCCCGCTGTCGGCCTCACCGAGCGGGGCGACCACGATGGAGGGACTGCCCGACACGTCGACGGTGGCGTAGACGTAGTTGCTCCCCGGGACGGTCCCGGCGGGGCTGGCGGCCTGGCTCCAGCTCCCGTCGTAGCGCCACGGCTCGACCGTCGGCTCGCTGACGTTGGCCGCCACGAGGTCGGTCAGTCCGTAGCTCACGTTGACCACGACATCCGGGTTGCTCCCGGACACCCGGACGTACTGTGAGAGGTTCTGCATGCCGGACGGGTCGCCAGCCGGCGCCCCCGTCGGGTTGAGGGCGAAGTTGCGACCGGTGGCCCCGACGACGGTCGGCGCGCTGTTGCCGAGATGGAGCTCTCGCACCGTCAGGTTGGTCGTCGTCCCCTGGGCCTTCAGCGAGTCTCCCCCGTTGTCCCACGTGGTGACGTTGACGATGCGCCCGTCGTCGGTGTCGGTCACGAGGACCCCATCGTTCGCGCTCCCGTTGATAGCCACGTCACGGACCTCGACCCGGTCGGAGCCGGTCGCTCCCAGCCCGTACCAGGTGTAGGTCCCCGCCCGGATGCGGGCGTCCCTGACGGTGTTGTCCGAGCCGTCGAGGACGTGTATCCCGGCCCCGGCATCGCTGTCGAAGCTGACCTCCGCCACCGTGACGTTGGTGCTACCATCGACCAGGTAGCCGATCAGGGCACCACCTATCGGCGCACTGGTGGCGTTCAGCACCGTACTGTCGGTCGTCCCCCTGACGACGATGGTCCCGCCCTCCCAGCCGGGGCCGCCGTTCAGGGAACCTTCCATGCCCGTGACCGCGATATCCGTCGCGGACAGAATCGAAACGCCGACGCTGTTGTTCCGCACCTCGACATCGGTCACCGCGCTGGCGGCGAGGTCCCGGAACCGGATGCCGCGGCTCCAGTCCGTAGCCTCCAGGTCCCGGACGGTCACGTCGGTCAACTGCCCGCCCCCGGGGTCCCGTGCCAGCACGCCAGCGGTCGAGGGCAGTCCGGCGCTATCGACGACGTGCCCGTCCCCGTCGAACGTCACGCTGCTCGCCCGGATGTCGATACAGACGTCCTCGGGCCGGTCGGTGAGGTCCTGGGTCAGGACGTACAGCCCGGGCTCGTCGATGATGCGACAGTCCGACACCGGGACCGCGGTCGGTGCCGGCGTCGGCGTCGCCGTGATGGGCGTCATCGTGGGCGGGGGAGTCGGCGTCGGGGTCGGGGTCGGCGTCGAGGTCGGGGTCGCCGTTATCGGCGTCATCGTCGGCGCGGCGGTCGCCGTCGGTGTCGGGACCGGTGTCGGCGACGGTGTGGCCGTCCCGTTCGGTGTCGGGGTCGCGGTCCCGTTCGGCGTCGGGGAGGACGTAGCGGTCGGCGTCGGGGTACTGGAGCCGTTCCCCAGCGGCGCGAACTCGGTGACCGACCCCGGGAACGCCGTGGCGTTGGCGTAGACGTAGTTCGCGGCGGTGTCGACCCCGTTCGTGCCGGGAACCGTCGACCAGCTGCCGTCGTGGCGCCACATGCGAAGCGTCGATTCCGCGGCACCCGACGCGCTCGCGTAGCTCACGTTGAGGAAGAGGTACGCACCGTTTCCGGTGTCGGTCGCCTCGACCGCCCCGCCGGCGGCGCTCATGCCGCTCGGTGGGGGCGTCGGTGTGGGGACATCCCGTAGCGAGACCCGCTGGGAGCGCGTCTCGATGATCGCCGAGGAGAGTTCGAGGTCGGTCGTCGTGGTCGTGCCGACGCCGGCCTGTGTCAGCGCCCAGTCGCCGCTGCCGAGCACGGTCACGTTCTCCAGATGCGTCCCGTCGGCGTCCTCGATGGCGACGCCGTCGGTCGTCGAGCCGGTCACCGTCGAGTCCACGACGGTCGTGTCCGGGCTCGCCGTCTCGATGGCGATGCCGACCCGGTTGTCCGAGACGGCGCTCCCGACCAGGGTGTTGTTGAAGCTCCGCGACCGGATTACGACCCCGCGGTTCGCGTTGGCCGCGCTGTCGAGGGCCCGGACGACGTTGTCCCCGCTCCCGACGAGTCGGATCCCGTCCTCGTTACCGGTCACGGTGGCGTCGCGAACGGTCGAAGCGGTGGTCTTGCTGAAGACGATTCCCGTCGCCCCGTTCCCCGAGGCGTTCACCGAATCGACCACGCTGTCGCTCACGGTGGCGTATCTGACGCCGGTCTCCCAGTCCGTCACCCGCAGGTTCCGGACGGTCACGTTCGAGAGCGTCCCCGTGCCGGCGACCTGAACACCGGTCCCGTTGCCCACGCCGTCGATCTCGTGGCCCGCCCCGTCGAAGACCACGTCGCTCGTCGTGATCTCGATGCACGGGCTCGTGGCGCTGTTACTGATATCGCCCGTCAGTTCGTAGCTCCCGGGCGTGTCGATGGTCGTACACTCGCTCACCGGCGTCGGTGGCGTCGCCGTACCCCCTGCGACTCCACCGAGGACGACCAGCGCACCGAGGAGGAAGGGGATGCTGATTCGCATCGCTGTTCACCTGTTTCAGCGTCCCGGTTATCGTACAAAGGCGTTTGGGAGCGAGTGGCACAGCGGTCGGTGGACCGGTCGAGAGTCCGGCGTACGGGGGATTCAGCACTCTCGAGGCGGCGCCTCAGTCCTCGCGGGTCCGGACGACGATGACCGGCGCCACCGCCCCCTCCGCGACGCGTTCGGTCGGGTCGCCGAACAGGGACGACAGCAGCGAGGGGCCGCCCGCGCCCATCACGATGATGTCGAACTCGCCGGAGCGGTCGACGATATCCCAGACCGGCGACTCCGACTCGGCGTGCTCCGCAGTTATCTGCTCCGCCGGGAGGCCCCGGTCGAGCAGCGTCTCCCTGGCCCGCTCGACGGCCGCGTCCGTGTCGTACTCGCCACCGGTGTCCAGTCCCCAGAGCGTCACCGTGCCGGTGTGGCCACCCAGCAGCGTCGCGACGAGGTCCGCGAGGCGGCCGACATCGACCGCGCCACGGATGGGGACGAGCACGTCCTCGATGTCGCTCGACGGGTTCGGGAGGAGGATGGCAGTTGCGCCGACCTCCTCGGCGACGCGCTCGACGGTCTGGTCCCGGTCGTGGGTGAAGGCGACGCGGGTCTCCACGCCCCGGCCCACCCCGCGGAACGTGTCCGCGATGTCCTCGACGGCAGTCCTGGCGCGATCCTCGAACTGCATGCTGGCCTGCTCGGTCGGCGTCTGGTCGGGGAGGACGTGGTAGCCCAGCAGGATGATTCGTGCGGGTGCGAGGAACTCGACGAGCGACTCGGAGATGGACTCGCCCTCCAGTACCTCGACCGGGACGAGGATGCGCGGCGGTTCACGGATATCGAGGTCGTTGTCGGACATGATGGATTCGGCAGTCGGCGCGGGGTCGTCGTCGGACATCTACAGCACCCCCTTCAGTTCCACGTCGGCAGCGTAGTACTTGTACCACCCGGCGGCCGCGAGCATGATGGCGAGCCCGATGACCTGCGAGGCGGTCTGCATGAACAGGATGAGGCCGAAACTCGCGATGGCGCCGATACCGGCGACGGGCCGGTGTGCCGGCACCCGGAAGTCCGGGTCGTACCACTCCGGTTCGTCCCGGCGCATCGAGATGAGCGCGACGCACATCAGCCCGTACATGACGAGGTGGAGGAAGGAGGCGACCTCGGCCAGCACCTCGACCTCGCCCAGCGCGACCAGCACCAGGACCGGCCCGCCCGCCATCGCCAGCGCGACGTGGGGCGTGCCGTACTTGAGGTTCATCCGGGCGGCGAACTTCGGGAGGATGGCGTCCTTGCTCACCGCGAACACCGCCCGCGAGGTCGAGAGGATGGAGGCGTTCGCACTCGAGACGGTGGCCAACAGCCCGGCGAGGAGTATCGCCAGCGCGCCGGTGCCACCGACGAAGTTGCGCGCCACCTCGACGATGGCCGTCTCCCCGAACGTCTCGAGTCGTGCACTGCCGAAGGCACTCGTCGCGACGAAGATGGTCGCGACGTAGAGGACGGCGACGATGAGGACCGACCCGACCATCGCCAGCGGGAGGTTCCGGCCGGGGTCCTTGATGTCGCCCGCGACCGTCGCGACCTGTGCGAATCCCAGATACGACGTGAACACCAGCGCCGCCGTCGTGACCATCGGGAACGGCCCGAACCGGAAGAACGTCTCCGGTGTCGACTGGGTGCCGAAGACGCCCAGCGCGTCGAGGCCGCCGTAGCTCAGGAACAGCACCAGGATGGTCAGGAGCAGCCCGACCACGTAGTTCTGGAGTTTCGCGGCGTTCTCCGTCCCGAACAGGTTGAGCGCGGTGAGGAGGGCACCGAACACCAGCGCCATCGGGATGACGATGGGGACCCCGCCGAGGTTCACCCCCGCCTCGACGAGCAGCGCGGCGGCGTAGTTCCCGAAGCCGACGAGGTAGAACGCCGTCGCGAACACCAGCCCCAGCCAGATGCTGATACCGACGACCGCGCCCGGAAGCGCCCCGAGCGCGCGAGAGATGAAGTAGTAGCCGCCGCCGGATTTCGGCATCGCGGTGGCGAGTTCCGAGGCCGGCAGCGCCACCAGCAGCGCGATGACGGCCCCGATGGCGAACGACCCGGCCGCAGCCGGGCCAGCACGCCCCGCTGCCAGCCCCGGGAACACGAAGATGCCCGCGCCGATCATCGTCCCGACGCCGATGGCGATACCGCCGACCAGCCCGATGGAGCGTTCGAGCTCCGTCCCCTCCTCGGTGACGGTCGTCTCGCCCTCCGCCTCGGTCGAGAGCCCGACCTGCTCCGGCGCCTCGCCAGCCTTGTTCGTCGCCCCTGTCTCCGACTCCGAGGTCGTGCCCATGCAGGCCGGGCACACGCTGGCGACTATAATGTCGGGGGCTAGCGAGCAGCACGAGCCCGCAGACTCGGGGCGGAACGGTCAGCACGGGCGCGTCACACGGACGACAATCGCCCTCCGTGGGTAAGATGCTGCACATCGCCCGAATCCGACAGGGAACGGGTGTAGTCGGGCAGCCGACACACTTCGGGTGGCGGACCCCGGGTAGGCCCCCGTGTTCTCACAGCACAGGAGAGGAACTGCGCGACGACGTGGCGGCGGCCATCGAGAACCCGGTAGGCGTATTCGAGCCGGACAACCGGGACCCGACCAGGGACGGCGTGTCTGCCTGCGGCGCACCGGACACTTCCGACAAACGCCTCGTCGCCGAGAACGGTCAGAAGAGCGGTTCGCCTCGCGTCTCGCGGCCGAAGGCGAGGACGACCAGCCCGCCGAGCGCGAAGGCGACCGCGAGCGGCGTCAGTGCGAGGAGGTATCCCGACTCCACGAACCCGCCCGCCAGGTCGGTCTCCAGAAGCGTCCCGGCGAGGATGGGCCCGATGACGGCGGCGACCTTGCCGACGCCGCCGGCGTATCCCATCCCGGTCCCTCGTGCCTCGGTGGGGAACAGTTCGGGCGTGTACGCGTAGATGGCTCCCCACGCGCCGAGCGCGAAGAAACTCGCCGCCAGCAGGCCCAGCAGGAACGGCCAGAAGCCCGACAGCCCGGCGCCGAACAGCGCGACGCCCGGCATCGTCGCGGCGAAGACGAACGTGAAGACGCCCGAGAGAAGCAGGTACGAGCCCAGCGTCGGCCGCCGACCGACCCGCTCGACCAGATAGGCCGCACTCAGGTAGCCCGGAATCTGGACGACACCGATGAGGAGGAAGTACAGGTAGATGTTCCCGACCACGCCGGCTGCCCCGACGGTCTGTGGGAGCCAGATGAACACGCCGTAGTAGCCGAAGTTGATGGCGAACCACGCGGCGCCGATCATCAGCGTCTGCGACCGGATGTCCTCGTCGAACAGCCGCGAGACGGGCGGCGTCGGCGTCACCTCGACATCGTCGATGTCGAGCACCTCGGCGTCCTCCCCGTTCTCCGCCGCGATAGCCCGAATCAGGGCGTTGGCCTCGTCGATGCGTCCCTCTTTGGCGAGGTAGTACGGCGTCTCGCTCAGTTGCGAGCGGATGACGAACACCAGCAGCGCGGGGAAGGCCGCCGAGAGGAACAGCAGCCGCCACCCGGCGACCGCTCCGACGACCGGGAGGGCGATGGTGCCGCCCGGCCCGGCGAGCGCCGAGAGCCAGACCCACGCCAGCACCACCGCGATGATGTTGCCGATGGGCCAGAACGCGTCGAGGTAGACGAGGTACCGCCCCCGGCGCTCCGTCGGGAGGTGCTCCGAGAGGTACGAGGTGTCCACCGCGAGCGCGCCACCGAGGCCGACGCCGGTCAAGAACCGCAGGGCGAACCCCGAGTAGAAGCCGACGGCGAGGGCGGTGAGCCCGGCGAACACCGAGTACGTCAGCACGGTCCACTGGAACGCGGGCTTGCGTCCGTGCCGGTCGGCGTACCAGCCCCAGCCCCAGTTGCCGATGATCATCCCCATGAGGCTGGCGCTGCCGAGCAGGCCGGCGGACAGCCCCGACAGCCCCCACGCCCCGATGAGCACCGGCAGCGTGAAGCTGATGATGATGACCTCCATCCCGTCGAAGGCCCAGGCGCTGCCGCAGATGGCCAGTAACCGGTGGTGGAACCGGCCGACCGGAATCCGGTCGATGACCTGCGAGACGGTGACGGTTCCTCGGCTCATTGTCCTGTCACGAAGCCTCCTCCGCTCGGAGGGAAGACGGTTTCGGCGATTCCCAGGAGACGGTCCGTACCGGGACACCGGTTCGGGTCCAGCGGGCCGACCGACCCACCTCGGTACCCGGGATGAGAATATCGATACCACGACTATTTTCGACATAAAATACTAACACAACCCCAACCAGAAACATTTGATAGATTCCGCCCACATTACGATATTCTTCGAGAATCACCCTGGTAGCACCCGGCGGATCCCCACGACAGCGATAGCGCAGCCCGGTCCGAGGTCGCTGGCGAGGTCCCGGCGTGGTTGCGGGCGTGGCGAGCCGGGAGCGGCCTCAGATGAAGACGACGGCCAGCCCGACGACGACCACCAGCCCCAGCACGGCGGTCACGAGCGTCCCGAGCTGACGGGTTCCGAGTATCCACGCGAGCGCCGCCTTCACGAGCGTGTTCGCGGTCGCCGCGATGACGATGCCGGTCGTCGCGACATCGGTGGCGACGGTCCCGTCGGCGGCGAGCTTGCTCAGCGTGAGGGTCATGGCGTCCACGTCCGCGAGGCCGGAGACGAACGCGGTGGCGTACACCCCGGAGACCCCGAGGACGGAGTTGGCCGACTCCGAGACCAGCAGCACCGCCGCGAACAGGGCGCCGAAGACCAGGGCCGGCTGCAACCTGAAGGGGTTCTCGATCTCCGCGGTCACCGCGTCCTCGCGTGTCGATCGCCAGTAGACCACGACGGCGGCGAGCACGCCCGCACCGGTCATCAGTCCCAGCGGGACCGCGACGTGGGGGAGCAGTGCGGGGTTGACGACGGCCACCTCGACAAGCGCCCGCGGGAACATCACCACCGACGCGACGACGATGGCGAACGCCGAGACCTGGTAGATACCGGGGGAGTCGGTCGTCTGCTCGGCCATCGAGACGGTGGTCGCGGTCGAGGAGACGAAGCCACCGAGGAAGCCGGTCAGGGCGATGCCCCGCGTGGTCCCCACGACCCGGCTCAGCACGTACGCCGCGAAGCTCAGGCCGCTGACGAAGGCGACCATCAGCCAGACGAATCGGGGATTGAGCCCGTACAGTGCCTCGAGTTCGCGGTCCGGGAGCAGCGGGAGCACCACCAGCACCACCAGCACGAACTTGACGGTGGCACGACGCTCCTCGTCGTCGATGCGCTCGGCGAACCGGTGGATGCGACCCTTCGCCGACAGCAGCGCCGTCAGGACCCCCCCGGACACGAGTGCGACGACCAGACCGCGCTGGGAGTGGGTGGTCAACGCCCCCAGCAGCACCATCAGCAGGCCCGCCGCCAGCGTCGTGAGACCGATATCGCCCTCGAGCCAGACCTTCCCGACGTAGCCGACGAGCAGCGCAAGCGCCAGTCCACCGACGACAACCGGCAACAGCGAGGGGAAGAACGCCTGCGTGAGCGCACCGGCCAGCGCCAGCAGCGGGAACGTCCGACTGCCGGCGAACGACCCGCCCGACTCGCTGGCCTCGCGCTCCAGCCCGACGAGCGCGCCGATGCCGACGGCCACGAGCAGGTGCCAGACCAGCGGAAACAGGGCCTCGGAGGCGGCTGTCACAGGTACACGCTCTCCTACCCGGTGCATCCCCCTTACGGTTCGAGAACTGGTCCGCGATGGTCGCCGTCCAGGCGGAACGCATCGCCGAGGGGAACCCACCGGAACAGTCGGAGGTGTTCGCGAGGGGGAACCGAGCGGCAGGGGGCATCCGGTCTGTGCAGCCGCCCCGTGCTCCAGTTCGAACGCGACCCCGACCTCGGCCCGGTACTCGCGACCGGCCCGTTCCAGAATCACGGCGAGTGTGCTGACAGGCCGGGAGTCATATGGTGGGAACCGGAGGAGGGACTATTATCTCCATACACGAACAGCCGGTGAGAGCCGATGTCCACTGATACACCCACGGCCCGCTTCGAGCGGAAGACGTCGTTCGACGCGGCGTCACCGACCCTCATTGAGGGGCTCCCCGGCCTCGGGATGGTGGCCTCCATCGCGGTCGACCAGATCACCACGCAGCTCGACCTGGAACACCACGGGAGCATCCAGTCGGAGGCCCTGCCCTCCGTGGCCGCGTTCGCCGACGGGCGCGTCCGCGACATGGTCCGCGTCTACGCCGGCGAAGACCCCCCAGTGATGACGCTCCAGAGCGACATCCCCATCCCGCCGAACGCGGCGGAGTCACTGAGCCGGACCGTCCACCAGGACCTGGCCGAGGAGTTCGACCGGGCGGTCTTCCTGGCGGGCGCGCCGGCCGAGTCCGAGGAGCAGCTGGGCGAGGTCGTCGGCGTGGCGACGAGCGACGAGACCGAGCAGGAGCTCCGGGACGCCGGCATCGACCTGGCCGAGGAGTCCGGCTCCATCGGCGGTATCACCGGCGCACTACTGGCCGACTGCTACGCGCACGACGTCCCGGCGTCGGTGCTCATCGTCCGCTGTGACCCCCGGCTCCCCGACCCGAACGCGGCGCAGTCGGTCATCGAGAACGCGCTCGAGCCGCTCGTCGACTTCGACATCGACACGAGCGAACTCGAGGAGCAGGCCCAGGAGATCCAGCGACGGAAACAGCAGATCGCCAAGCAGCTCCAGCAGCTCCGCCAGCAGCAACAGGAGGAGGGCGAGACGCTCCAGAGCCGCGCGATGTACCAGTAGCGGGCCTCGCAGGCGCCCGGCGGCGCCGCAGCTCGACGCACGCACCGGGGGCTACTCTGACTGCTGGATGGCCGTCCACGACTCGATCTCGAACCGATACCCCTCGATGCCGCGCATCGGTTCGGCGGAGCTGAACAGGTCCGGGTGCCAGGCGTTCTCCATCGCCGCCCGGAGGTCGTCCCACTCGTCGTCGGCCACCGTCTCGAAACGCCCGACGAGACTGGCGCTCCGCCAGTCGTGGACGGCGGCCGCATCGTAGACGACGAACCGGCCCAGGTCGGCACGTTCGGTCAGGTCCTCCTTGCGGCTCTCCGGGCCGAACAGCAGGTAGACGAAGTAGAGTGCCTCCTCGCCGTCGTAGCCGAACGACAGCGGGAGGAGGTACGGCAGTCCCCCCTCGGCGAGCCCGAGCACTCCCACTCCCTGGTCGGTGAGCAACTGTCCCAGCTCCTCCTCGGTCATCCGGCTGGTCCCGGATTCACGGATCTCGTGGATGGACATACTCGACGCTACCCACCGAGTCGTGTTAAGTAGTGACACACTTCCAGCGGCGTGGGAACCGACCCGGGACCCGACCGGTCTACCTCGCTCCCCCCTCGGCCATCAGAACCGGAACGCGTGCCGGACCTGTACCCGTGGGAGGGCTGAGAGCCCCTTCAGGGAGCGGCTGAGTCTCAGCCCCTGGCAATCAGTGCGCGACTGATGAGGGCTCGCCACCCTCTGTTCAGTATGCTAGACGGGAAGATAGCCATCGTCACGGGCGGTTCGTCGGGTATCGGGAAGGCAATCAGCGAACTGTTCGTCGCGGAGGGCGCCGAGGTCGTCATCGCCAACCGGAGCGAGGACGAGGGCGCCGCGGTCGCCGAGGAGCTGGGCTGTTCGTTCGTCCAGACCGACGTGAGCGACTACGAGCAGGTCGAGGCGCTGGTCGAGGGCACCGTCGAGGAGTTCGGCCGGCTGGACGTGCTGGTGAACAACGCGGGCGTCGGCAGCGAGTCCTCGCTCGTGGAGATGTCGCTGGACGAGTGGGACCGGGTCGTGAGCATCGACCTCGGCGGCGTGATGCACGGGATGAAGGCGGCACTCCCGCACCTGGAGGAGAGCGACGGGAGCATCATCAACATGGCCTCCATCTACGGACTGGTCGGCGGCAAGGGTGCGGCAGCCTACTCCGCGGCGAAGGGCGGGGTCGTCAACCTCACCCAGCAGGTCGCCATCGACTACGCCGACAGGGGTGTCCGGGTCAACAGCGTCTGTCCGGGCTTCGTCGAGACGCCCATGACCGCGGACCTGCTCGAGACCGAGCAGTTCTACGAGTTCGTCCGGCAGAACACGCCGATGGACCGGGCAGCCCAGCCCGAGGAGATCGCCCCCATCGTGGCGTTCCTCGCCTCCGACGGGGCCTCCTACATCACCGGCGCCGACGTCCCCGTCGACGGCGGCTGGACGGCACACTGAGGAGGGGCACGCGGGAGCGTCGCCTCCCCGGTTGCGGTCTGTCGCCTGGCGACGGCGTCAGGACGACCCCGGCGGGTCGTCGAGTTCCACCACGTCGGCCCCCGGTGCGTTCTGCTTGACGCTCTCGAGGCCCTGCTCGCACTTCTGCCGGCTCGCGTACCCCTCGCCGCTGTCGGCGATGATGTTGCCGTTGTCGTGGACGAGCCGCCACCGCCACTTCCCTGCACGGTCCTCGTACACTTCGAAGGTGGCCCTGGACATGCTGAACGACTCCGCCAGCGGACCGAAAGGTCTGCCGGTGGGTCCCACCGGCGAAGAATCACGGCGAGCGGTGGGAGTGGGATTCGAACCCACGAGGCCTCGCGGCCACCTGCTTTCCAGGCAGGCCCCTTCGGCCGCTCGGGCATCCCACCAGCGAGTCGACGCCGCGCACGACGGACATCGATGGAGAACGGTCGTCCTACACCTGTGCGGGCTCGCTCCAGCCGCCGGAATCGACCACCTCGAACAGCTTGCCCCAGTTCTCGTCGTCCTCGCTCTCGGGGAGCTGGTCCCGGAGCTGCTGGAAGTCCGACTCGGGAACCTGTGTTCTGACGAGGTCCACGATGACCCGGGCGTGGTAGGCCGCGTCCGATGGGTCAGCACGCTCGATATCGGCGACGCGCTCGACGAACTCCGCCCAGTCGAAGTGCTGGCCGTGCTCGGTGACGGCGCCGGTCATGTACCAGCGGATCTCCATCGGGAGCGAGGCCGCCAGGTCCTCTGCGTTGTCTGCGGGGATGCGTGACCCGAGCGTCATCAGGGTCGCCCGGATGGCGCGCACGGTCTCGCCGGTCTCCGGGAGTTCGAGTCGGTGCTGCACCGTGCCGGTGAACTCATCGAAGTTCATACACGAGAGGCGTCTCCCAGACGGATGAATCGGGGCGGCGGTTCCCACGGGGTGAGAAGACACCGGGCGGCAGGGCCGCCCGGTCGGTATGGCCGGGGGCGACTGGCTCCAGGACAGGGGAGGCTCGGTGCCTCCGGTGGGAAGCCTGTGCCCCAGGAAGAGGAGCACCAGGTCGTCGCTCGGCAACCGCCAGTCGCTCACCCCATGAGCCGGGGACACGAGTCGGTCGACGTTGTACAGCAGGGCACCGACCTGTTCCTGGCGGGCATCCCCGGGGCCGGCCCCGCCGCAAACCAAGCTCGCACCGGTGGCGACCGGCGGGGAGAGCCCGCACGGCTGCGGCAGTCAACCCGTCCACGAGACCGGCGGCATCTCGACGAACGCCGTCTCGTAGCCCTCGTGGCGGGCGACCTGCGGCGGCGTCAGTACCCGAACGGTGACCGTGTCCCGGGACCCGAGATACGGAATCGGCGTCCCGTAGTGGTAGCCGAGTTCGGGGTCCATCGTCCGGGAGAGCGTCCCCTCGAACCGCGTCGTTCCGTCGCGCTCGATGAGGGCCTCGAGGCCCATCGCGGGGAGCAGCAGGCCACTGTGTGGCGTCCGGGAGACCAGCGCGAGGTACGCTTCATCCCCGGTCGCGCCCCGGCGTGTGGCAGCCCCGTCGGTGAGAACGTACGCGTCGAGGCGTGCATCGCCCGTCGCTCGCTGGCCGAGGTGACGACCCGGCACCGCGTCCGGGGGGCGGACAGCCGGGACGCCCTCGATATCGGCCGGCGAGAGGGCCCCACTCGTCCCCGCATCGTCGGGTCGTCGGAACGGGATGGCGTCCCGCTCGTCGCTGCTGTACGAGAACGGAATCGATACGGTTGCCGGGTCGCCGAACCGACCCGCGAAGGCGCCGGTGCGGCGGATCTGGAGGCCACCGACGCTGATGTCGACGGTGTACTCCCCGTCACCCGGGAGCGCGAAGTTGTCGCCGTAGTGGAAGCCGAGCCGCTGGGAGAGCATGGCGTAGACGGCCTCGCGAGCGACCAGTTCGCCGTCCCGTCGAATCTCGGCAGTGAGCCCGACCTCCGGGAGGACCACCCCGGTGTCAGGGTCCCAGACGAGCGCCATCAGGTGGACGCTGTCGGCGGTTTCGACCGACCGACGGTAGGTCTGGCGACCGACCAGCTCCCAGAACCGGTCGGGGTAGCTGTAGAGGAGGGCGAACCGGAACGCGCCGGCGTCGGCGGTTCCGACGAGGCGGACGCCGCTGGCGTGCGTCGGGCGGTAGACGCCCGGCGGGCGGTCGTCGAGCACCGGCGGGAGCGTCCGGTCACCACCATCCGACTCCGCGCCACCGACCAGCGAGCGACAGCCCGACAGGAAGGTGGCGGCCGTGCCCGCCGAAAGTGCGCGGAGGTACGAGCGGCGTCGCATACCCCCGCGTTGTGACCCCCGGGAGATACCGGTTGCGGCGCGGTCTGGTCGTACCCGTTGGGTGGTGTTCGGACTATCGGGCGGGACAGGGACACACCCAGTCCAGCAGACGAGCCACCATCGGCCCGTCTCTGCACAGTCCCACTCGTGGAGGTGCAACAACTAACACGGGGGGCATCCAGTCGTCGCCATGGAGCGACGGACGTTCCTCGTGACGGCCGCGAGTGTCGCTGGCGCCGGGTGCATCGGTGGCGGCGGTGGCGAGGGCGACTCGTACGGCGACTGGTTCGACGGCGTCGACAACTTCGATGGGGAGGTCGACCGGACCGGACAGGACGAGACGCGCGTCATGGTCGGCGTCGACGACGGCCTCGCGTACGGTCCGCCGGCCATCATCATCACGCCCGGCACGACCGTCGTCTGGGAGTGGACCGGTAACGGTGGCGGCCACAACGTGGTCTCCGACGACGGCATCTTCGAGTCCGAACTGACGAAGGAGGCCGGCCACACCTTCGAGCAGACGTTCGACGACTCGGGCCTGTTCCGGTACTTCTGCACCCCACACAGCGACCTCGGGATGCGAGGTGGCGTCCGCGTCAGGGCCGGGGGCGGCGACGGCGGCTGACCGCGACCCGTTATCCGTGTCCCCTGTTACCGGGGATCAAGTTTATACCACCCCCCTTTGTCCACCGACAGAAGGTATGAACGAGAGCGACTCGGGCGATACGAACGGGGGCGGTGGCTCCGTCCGTCGCCGGGACCTCCTGCGAGCGGCG
The DNA here is from genome assembly GCF_024298885.1 of Haloglomus halophilum. GTDB lineage: Archaea > Halobacteriota > Halobacteria > Halobacteriales > Haloarculaceae > Haloglomus > Haloglomus halophilum. The sequence goes on along the minus strand of NZ_CP101166.1, from coordinate 2,034,993 downwards.
GGCGTCACGGGGGCGCTCGGCGCGGTGGGAGCGGCGGGGCTAGCGGCCGGCCAGTCGGACGAGGACAGCCAGGGCGAGTTCCCGGCCCATCAGCCCGCCAGGGACCCGCCGCGGGCGTACGAGGAGTACACCGTCCACCGCGTCCCCGAGCAGTACGACACCATCCAGCGGGCCGTCGAGGCTGCGGAACCGCGCGACCTGGTGCTGGTCGGGCCGGGCGTGTACAACGAGGCCGTCACCGTCACGGATACCCCGGAGTTGACGATCCGGGGGACGGACCGCAACGAGGTGATCCTCGACGGCGAGTTCACACGCGAGGACGGCGTGCTCGCGACGGTCGACGACGTCGTGGTCGAGAACATGACGGCCCGGAACTACCAGCGCAACGGCTTCTTCTGGTCGTCGGTGACCGGCTGGCGCGGCTCCTACCTGACCGCCTACAACAACCGCGTCTACGGTATCTACAACATCGACTCCCGGCACGGGCGCTACCACGACTGCTACGCGTCGGGCCACACCGACTCGGGGTTCTACGTCGGGGAGTGCGACCCCTGTCACGCCCGGCTGGAGAACGTGCGGTCCGAGAACAACGCCATCGGCTACTCCGGGACCAACGCCGGCGGCTACCTCACCGTGACGGACTCGGTCTTCCGGGACAACATGGGCGGCATCGTTCCCAACTCGCTGGACAGCGAGGCGAACCCGCCACAGGACAGCGCCCGCATCCAGAACAACCTCGTCGAGGGGAACAACAACGCCGACGCACCCGACGCCGCCTTCGGCTACGGCGCCTTCGGCGCCGGCATCGTCGTCGCCGGCGGCATCAACGACGAGATCTTCGACAACGAGGTCCGGGACCACGCCAACTACGGCATCGTCGTCGCGCCGATGATCGACGACAACCTGTACGCCCCCCGGAACAACCTCGTCAGGGGGAACACCGTCTCGAACTCCGGCCGGGCCGACCTCGCGGTCGGCGCGCCCCAGGGCGGCGACAACCGGTTCCGGGACAACGACGCGGACACGAGCCGCCCGAGCGGACTGGCCGGGGGCCCGCGACTCGTCGGCGGCGACCCGATGGTGCTGACGGTCATGCTCGAACAGTTCGCACAGCTCGAACTCGGGAGCTCGCCACGGGGCGACTGGCGGACCGCACCCGAGCCGCCGTTCGACGAGCTCGCGTCGATGCCCGACCCCGAGACCGAACCCCCCAGGGAGGCGGTGCGAAGATAATGGCGACCAGTGATTCACCCCTCGACCGCGTCCTCCCGCTGTTCGATCACACCCACGACACCGCGACGACGGCGCTCGTCGTGGGGGTCGCGACGCTGCTGGCCGTGGTCGCCTCCTGGGTCGTCGCGGACTTCGGGGTCCGGTTCCCCGCGTTCGCGGTCACCGCCATCGGGGCGGCCTACTGGCTGTACCGCCTCGAAACGCGCCGGGAGATCGTCGCGGGCGGCCTCTACATGCTCGCCGCGCTGATCGCGCTCACGCCGGTCGCCATGGAGCTCCACGTCCTGACCGTCACCGGGATGGAGGGTGTGGGCTCACCCGCCCAGCACGTCCTCGCGATATCGGATCTGCTCCTGACGCTCCTGTTCTGGGTCGTCGCGGCGGTTCCCGCAGTGGCGGCCTACCTGCTCCAGAACGGGGACGCAGTCCGGGCCCGTCTCGGTCGGTGACGGGTCGACGGCGACGATGCTCAGGCTCTCGAGATCTCGACGTGCCACTCCCCGGGTGCAGGGTTGGCCGTCTCGTGCTCGAAGCCGCGGTCCTCGAGCACACCGTAGAGCGGCTCGGGCTCGAAGCTGTTGATCAGCAGCAGCGACTCCTCCTCGGGCAACTCGTCGAGCGCGGCCATGATGTCCTCGAACGGCTCGCCGTCGATCTCCCGCACGTCCAGCTGTCTGTCCGGGTCGCCGGATGCTTCCGAGCGCATACCCGACCATCGACACGTATCGAACTATGCGTTCACCCGATGATGTTCGTCTCGGGCCGACCTGGGCCGGTCGGCCGGGACCGGGCTCCGAACGATGCCGAACTCCGAGCCGGTACGGGCCACAGTGGCGGAGTCCCCGTATCCCCCCTCGATGCGAAGGTGTTCGCACCTAGGCTTTCGGGGGGGGACAGCGATTCGGCGGGTATGTCCTCGGAACCACAGGCACGGACGGCCCCATCGCCCGCACCAACACTGGCGGATATCGAGCGGGGCGCGGCACGCTACCTGTTCGCCATCGCCGTCCGCTCAGGGTCCGGGACGGGTCGGGTCACGACCGGGGAACTTCACGAACACCTGGGCGTGGCCCAGCCCAGCGTCACCGGGATGGTGTCGAAGCTCGACGACCGCGGACTGGTCGACTACGAGAAGTACGAGGGCGTGACGCTCACCGACCGGGGAGAGGCCCTCGCCAGGCAGGCCGGCTGGCGGCTCTGTGTCGTCTCCACCTTCTTCGATTCGGAGCTGGATACGACGCTCGATGACGGGACGGCGTTCGATATCGGCTTCGCGCTGCCGGAGCGCGGGGTACGCCGGCTCCGGGAACTCGTCGGGTCGGCGTGTCTGGGGCGCTGCCCGGAGGCGAACGGTGACGCCGAGCGGTGCGCGGCCTGAGGACCCGAGCGGATCGCGGCGGTCCGGCGCCGGCCCGGGGACGGCGATGGTTCCCGTCGAGGGGCAGGACTACCCCGGGTCCAGCGTGACGAAGTACGGCCCGTCCCAGTCGTTCACCCAGTCCGGAGCCGCCGGGTGGTCCCGGAGCTGGTTCGCCTCGTACGACTCGTTCTCGAAGGGCCGGCCCGACGGGTCGGTTCCATCGGCCCACGGAACCGTGAAGCTGACCGGGTCACGGCCGTCCGCCGGAATCAGCTGTTTCCGGCCCCGTTCGTGGGCCTTGCCGCTCGAATCGACCCACTCCTGAGGATGGAACGTCACCTGGATACTGGAACCGGATTCGGCCTCGGACATACGGGGAAGAGGGACTCCCCGGACCTGGCTCTCGGGGCGAAGGTGTTCGGGCGAGTAGAACGGAACATGTTCGGACCAACGCTTTTCCTCCGTCTCGTCACAGTCGAACCCGTATGAATCTAGGTAGGCCTAAACCAGTAGGGCGGGAGCGCAGCACCGATCGCCCCGATTCGTCGGGGCAGTGGTGGAGGAAGATATGACGGCGACCGACTTCGACGCGGAGCGCGCGTACGACGACGACCAGTTCTCGGCGGTCGAGGTGTTCCGCAGCGACCGGATGAAGGTCGTCTGCGGGTACTTCGAGCCCGAGCAGTTCATCCCGGTCCACGCCCCATCCAGCGACGTGGCGATCCACGTCCGCTCGGGGACCGGACTCGTCCGCGACGGCGACGAGGAGCACCGCGTCGAACCGGGCGACGTGGTCGTCGTCGGGGCGGACACCGACCGAGGCGTCAGGGCCGACACCGACTCGCGGCTGGAGGCCCTGCTCGTCACCGCACCGCCGCCGACCGACGCCGAACACGGACCGGTCCGCGAGGGACTCCGGCGGAACGAGTTCGACCCACACGACCCATGACCACGACCCACGACCTCGACGAACTGGAGGGACAGCCCCACGCGAACGTCTTCCCCGACGCGGAGCCGAAGACGGTCAGACTCACGCTCGACGCCGGTGGAGCGGTCGCTCCCCACAGCCACCCCGACCGCGAGATCGTCCTCTACCTGGTCGAGGGACGGATCGAGTTACAGGTCGGGGGAGAGACGCACGACCTGACAGCAGGTGACATCGCCCGCTTCGACGGCGATCAGGAGATCTCGCCGCGAGCCATCGAGGCGAGCACCGCGCTGATCGTTCTGGCGCCCCGGTCGGACGACTGACCCGGCGGCGTCGAGACCCGGGGCCCGTCGGATACGGAACGACGGCGAGGCGGCCGACCACCGGGACGCCAGCCCGGGAGCCCTCACCGTGACGACTCGCCAGGTGAGGCCTCCTCCGCCGGCGTCGGTTCCCGACGCGGGTCGAGGGCCCCGAGGAGGATGCGGCCGACGGAGTGCGGGCTGTGATCGTGGATGACCAGCAGCATGTTCGCGCCGAACACGACGACCCCGAGGCTCACCAGTACGCCGCCGATGGCCTGGACGGCTGCCGGGAGCCCGAGCCACGCCGCCGCGACGAGCGCGAGCAGCCCGGTCACCAGCAGCGTCGCGTCGGCCGTCGCCAGCCGGTCGTCGTAGAGGTCGTCGATCATCGGAACGTCCTCGAGCCCCAGCAGGTCGCTGTACCGGTGGACCCAGATGATGAACGGGACGATGTGGTACAGCGTTCCGAGGACGACGAAGCCGACGGCGCCGAGGACGAGCAGGTGGACCGCGCCGGGGGCGCCGAACCGGTGTGCCGGTGCAGTCGGCGCCTGCAGCCACGCCGGCGCCGTGACGAGCGCCCAGCCGAGCAACGCCGGGACGGCGACCGCGTACCGCGTGTGCATCGGCGTCCAGTCGACCTGCATCTCGACGAGCTTCCGCGCGAGGATCGTCCCGAAGGCGAGCGCCGCCGCCAGAACGAGCGCGGCGCCGACGCGTGCGACGACCACCGTGTCGACGAGCCGACCGAGCGCCAGGAGGACGACCCCGACCGGATGGCCGACCGCCTCGACCGGCTGGAGGTACTCGTCGACCCCGTGGAGTTCCGTCTGGGTGAACATCGTCGCGAGCTGGTAGAGGGCGCCGTAGACGGTCGTCAGGACGGCGCCGAAGACGGCGACCGTCGCGTGGGCCCCCACGACACCCGTGCGGTCGACACCCGTATCCGCGAACAGCGGCCGTGTGAACCCCACGGCAAGCAGGAACCCCAGCACGGTGAGGACGGCGAAGAAGCCCAGCGCGAGCAGGAAGTGCCGCTCGGTCACGTCGTAGGACTCGACCGCGGCCAGCGTCCGGGCGATGTTGTAGACGAACGTCCAGAATCCGACGAGCATGAGCCCGCCGAACGGGAGCAGCCACGTCGGCGAGCCGAGGACGAGCCCGGCGACGAACCCGACCAGCCCGACGCCGACGAGCACCAGCTGGAGGTTCGCGAGGCGACGCGAGTGGAGGGTGATGCCCGACCAGACGGGGACGAACTGGGTCATCGCACCCATGATCGTGACGCAGATCCAGCCCGCCAGCAGCAGGTGGACGTGCGCGAGCGTCCCCAGCCCGGGGACGGCGTCGACGGCGAGCCCGAGCCCGACCAGCACGCCCCCGAGCAGGAACCCGAGGGCCACGACGAAGTGCCGCAGCGGGACCGTCATCGGTGGCTGCTGGTCCGTCTCGACGTTCCCCGGAATCGCGCCCATACGTCACAGTACGGTACCGACACCTCCTGCGTGCATCCCCGAACATGTTCCCGACCGGCCGACCGGTGGGACACGACCACTGGCTCCCGACCGGCCGACCGGTGGGTCACGACCGCTGGCGGTCGTGCTCCTCCTCCGTCCCCGGCAGGCTGCCGACGTGATGCGACGCCCGCCAGTATCAGGCGCTCGGGCCGCCCGTCCAGGTCCAGACCACGCTCTGGAGCGACTTCGCCGCGAAGTAGCCGACGAGGGCCCACAGGACCGCCGCGTCCGGTCCCTGCAACAGGAGCCCGACCATCGAACACAGGCCGGCAGCGACGAGTCCGGGGCGGCTCGCCACGGACGAGTGCAGTTGCATATGCTCGCGGTGGCGACGCTCCGGGTTGGGGTTTCAGCCGAATCCGTTCGGGTCGGGCCGAGTCGGTCCGGGTCGGGGGGCACCCCCACACGAACATCTTCGGCGACAGGTGGACGCTGGTCGACGGTGAACGTCCGTCCATGCCCGGCTTCCCATCCCCGTTCGGCGGCGACGGCGGCACACTGTTCGAGCGCTACGGCGAGTTCGTCCCCGGGAACCTCCCGGAACCGGGGCCGTTCCTCGAAGGGCACGACGTGCTGACGGGGCGCGAGCACGCGGCGTTCCACCGCCTGACGCGGGCGCTGTTCGAGGAGCGGACGGTGTACGACATGACGTTCAACTACAACCTCGCCCGGCTGAACCTGGACACGCGCCACGAGAACGCCGGCTACCGCTACGCCGTCGAGTGCGGGGACGCCGATGACGCCGAACGCGAGGACGACGACGCCATCGAAGAGGAGGAGGCGGAGCGTGTCCTCCGTGCGGAGTTCACGCCGACGACCCCGTTCTGTCCGCAGAGCCACACGCTGACAATCGGGTCGTTCCGGGCGTGGAACGCCCTCTCGGACCGACACGAGTACGACCTCGTCCGGGTCCGTGTGGCCCCGATGCACCACCAGAGCGGCGGCATCAACGACCAGCTCACGGAGCTGGAACGGACGTACCTCGAAACCGGCGACGCGACGGCCGAGCCCGAGGACAGCGCTGCGGTGGGGTCGCCCCCGACGGAGCGAGCCGTCCAGGACGAGGAGGGCAGCCGGAGCATTCCCGACGCGCCGTTCTGAGAATCCGTCTCCGCCGGACTCACTGGAGCGTCGTGACCTCGTCGCCGACGCGGAGGGTCGCCCCGCGGTCCGACTCCGGGACACGGGTGATGATCATCAGCGTGTAGTGGTGGTCGAACGCGTCCTCGTCGGCCCACGCGGGGAACGTCTCCCTGCGTCGCTCCACGAACCGCTGGCGGAACTCGGGCGTCGGCTCACCGGTGTCGGGGTCGCGCTCGGGGACGACACACCGGCCGCAGGGCGTCACGCCCTCGAACCGGACGCCGCCGACCTCGAAGCCGGGGGCGGTCTCCCCCACGAACCGGTCCTCCCAGAACGGGGGCACCCCCGAGACCTCGATGTTCGCCCGGAGGCGCCGACGAGCACCATCGACGGTCATCCCGTCGAACCAGGCGGCGACCGTCTCGAGCGTCGCCGTGCTGATGACCGACGGGCCCATCTCGCGCCGGTCGACGAACCCGAGCGACGCGTCCCGCCGGAGCGTCAGGTCCGCATCGAAGAACGACCCGAACCACCGGGCCGCGCGCTCGCGCTCCGTCTCCGGGTCGAACCGGAACGTCTCGCCGTCGGGGGTCTCGACCCGGAACGTGCCCTCGTCGGGGTCGAAGTCGGTCGTGAGGTCGTGGACCCGCGCGGTCCGTTTCCCGTTGACGACATCCCCCTCGTCGTCGAAGAGGGCGAACTCGCGGTCGTGTTCCAGTGTCCCGCCCTCGATGAGCTCGGCCGCCTCGACGTCGATACCGTCCAACCCCTTCAGCGGGAACACCCGGAGTCGTTCCAAGCGGGCCATCATGTCGACGTACCGTTCCCGCCGACAATAGGCGTTCGTCCGAACGCTGTCGGGACCGCGGAGCAGTACCCGAACGCCAGCCGCTACCCGCCCTCCGGACCGTCTTCGGAGCCGCCATCCGCCAGGGCTGGCTCCCGGTCCCGGCGCCGGTCGAGCCAGCGCCACTCCCGGGTCAGCAGCCCCTGTTCGGCCAGGTCCCAGGGGTCGCCGCTCTCGATCTCCACCCCTTCGAGCCACGAGGTCACGACGTTCCAGAGGAAGACGACCTGCCCGGCGACGAGCAGGTAGACGCCGAGCGTCGCGAGCTGGTGGAGGTCGGCGAAGTACGCGACGGGACCGACGGACAGCTCGTAGCTCGCGTACCGGCGGGGCATCCCGCCGTAGCCGAGCATGATCATCGGGAAGAACGTCACGTTCGTCCCGACCATCGTGAGCCAGAAGTGCCACTTCGCCAGCGTCCGCTGGTACCACCGACCAGTCACCAGCGGGAACCAGTAGTAGATGCCGGCGAAGACGGCGAAGGCGATGCCGCCCATGATGACGTAGTGGAAGTGCGCGACGACGTGGTAGGTGTCGTGGAGCACCAGGTCGACCGGGATAGCGGCCTCGAACACGCCGGTGATGCCGCCGATGATGAAGTTCGCGATGAAGCCGATGCAGAACAGCATCGGCGCCCGCAACCGGAGGCTCCCGTTCCACATCGTCGTGATCCAGTTGAACGTCTTCACCGCGCTCGGGACGGCGATGGCGATGGAGACGGCCATGAACGAGGCCCGGATACGCGGGTCGATACCCGTGCTGAACATGTGGTGAGCCCAGACGCCGAAGGAGAGAACGCCGAGCGCGAGCGTGGAGTAGACGACGAACTTGAAGCCGAACAGCTTCCGGCCGGAGAACCGCGGGATGATGTAGCTGACCAGCCCCATCGGGGGGAGGACGAGGATGTACACCTCGGGGTGGCCGAAGAACCAGAACAGGTGCTGCCAGAGGATGGGCGAGCCCCCCTCGACCGCGAAGAACGCCGTGCCGAAGTTCCGGTCCAGCAGCAGCATGACCAGCGCGCTCCCCAGCAGCGGGAACGCGAAGATGATCTGCACCGACTGGACCAGAACCGTCCACGAGAAGATATCGAGGTTCGCCCAGTTCACCTCGTCGTCGCGCTCGACGAAGATGGTTGCGACGAAGTTGATGGCGCCCATCGTCGCGCTGACCCCAGTCAGGTGGAGGCCCAGTAGCATCAGGTCCACACCGGGATTGGCCTGCTCGACCGAGAGCGGGGTGTAGATGGTCCAGGCGGTCTGTGCCCCTTCGATACCGACGTTGAGCGGCGCGAGGAGCAACCCGCCCCAGATGAGCAACGCGCCGGGCGGCAGCAACCAGAACGCGATGGCGTTGATGCGGGGGAACGCCATGTCGTCGGCGCCGATGAGCAGCGGGATCATGTAGTTCGAGAAGGCCGCCAGTATCGGCGTTCCGAACAGGAACAGCATCGTGATGCCGTGACTCGTCAGCAGCGCGTTGTACAGCGCCGGGTCGAGGAGGTCCGCCGGAGGGGTCACGAGTTCCGTCCGCATCAGCGTGACCGCGATGCCGCCCCAGGCGAACGAGAGGACCGCGAAGACGCCGTACATGAGGCCGATATCCCTGTGGTCGACGGTGGTGAGCCAGCGCGTGAGTCCCGTCGGTTTCTCGCGGTGGTCGGTTCGCTCTCCGACCACGAATCCACCGCCGGGAGTGTACGAGCGCCACGCCACGGTCCGACCGAGCAGACTACCGACGACCACCAGGAGGACCCCCATCACGAGTGTGGAGACGAGGGATACTGCGCCAATCGCCATACTGCGGCGTGCCGAGCACTCGGTAAAGGGGGTTTCCGGGAACATGTTCGGGGCTGTCCCCACGGGAGGAACGATTCCCGGTCGAAGCCCGGGTCGGCCGATCCAGATATCGAACGAGCCTTCCTACAGTCGGTCCCCCAACCGTCGCTCCTGAAGCCCGGTAGACGGTTGGACCAGAGCCATCGTGACAATCCACGAGACGATCACTCGACCCTGGCGGCTTCCCCTGCAAGACATGAGGTTTTAGTCATCTACGACCCAACGAGGGCTCTGGGGTATGGGAGTCACCAGCAAGTTTCGGCAGATATCAGACTGTGTTCGATATTCAAGGCGGGGTGTCCTTTTCCTCTCGGTTCTTGTCATGATCCTCAGCATCACCGTGCCGCCTGCGCAGGGCCTCGTGACGGGCGCTACGGCCGACAACGAACCGGATGCCAGCGTGGCCGTCGAGCCCGACAACCCGATGGTGGGCGAGGAGGTCACGTTCGACGCGAGCAGCTCCACGGCATGTTCGAACCAGGTGAACTCGGAGCAGGAGTGTAACGACGAAATCGAATCGTACGAATGGGATTTCGACAAGGACGGCACCACGGACGCGATCGGGCCAACCGTATCGAAAACCTTCGAGACGGGTGGTGCTCACGAGATCGTGCTGACCGTCACTACCGAGGACGGGCACACGGATACCACGTACCAGACGGTCTTCGCCAATACGGCACCGGTGGCCGAGTTCAGTGTTTCTCCCTCCGAGCCGAGCGCAGGTTCGAACGTGACGCTGGACGGGTCCGCGTCGGACCCCGGTGATCTCCGCGATAGTATCCGGAAGTACAAGTGGGACCTGGACGACGACGGCACCCCCGAAAAGCGAGGACAGCGGATCACCCACGTCTTCGAAGAGCAGGGAGCGGCGAAGATCTCGTTGACGGTCGTTGACTCGCACGGCGGCTCGGATAGCACGACCAGGAACATCTCCATCCGGATCGACTCGGATAGCGATGGGCTGTTGGATCAGGAGGAGAACGCGACGGGAACCGACCTCGACGACCCCGATACGGATGACGATGGACTGCTGGATGGACCAGAGGTGGAGGACTACGGTACGGACCCGACGAACTCGGATACCGATGGTGACGGTCTCATCGACGGGAAAGAGGTGGAGCTCGGGACGGATCCCCTCGATGAGGACACGGATGGTGATGGGCTGGATGACCTGAGAGAGAGAGAGCTCGGGACCGATCCGACGTCAGCAGACACCGACGATGACGGACTGGCCGACGGACGCGAGGTGACCGAATTCGACACCGACCCCCTCGCCCCGGACACCGATGGGGACGGATTTCGGGACGGCCGAGAGATCGAGCGTCTCGGGACCGACCCGACCGACCCCGACACCGACGGTGACGGACTGGACGACCGTCGAGAGGTCGAGGACGTCGGCACCGACCCGACCGACCCCGACACCGACGGCGACGGACTGGACGACGGCCGCGAGTACTTCGAACTCGACACCGACCCGACCGACGAGGACACCGACGAGGACGGCCTCGACGACGGACGCGAGGTGACCGAGTTCGACACCGACCCGCTGGTACGCGATACGGACGACGACGGCCTCACCGACGGTCGGGAAGTGGCCCTCGGGACGAACCCCCTCGACCCGGACACGGACGGCGACGGACTGCGGGACGGCCCCGAGGTCGAGGACTATGGAACTGATCCGTCCATGGTGGATACGGATGGCGACGGTCTCGACGACCCCCGCGAACTCGAACTCGGCACCGACCCGACCGCCACGGATACGGACGACGACGGCCTCGAGGACCCCCGCGAACTCGAACTCGATACCGACCCCACCAGCCCCGACACCGACGACGATGGCCTCGACGACGGCCCCGAACTGGAAGCGGGCGCGGACCCGACCGTCCCCGACACCGACGACGACGGCCTCGACGACGGTCGCGAGGTCGACCTCGGCACCGACCCGACCGCCACGGATACGGACGACGACGGCCTCGAGGACCCCCGCGAACTCGAACTCGGCACCGACCCGACCGCCACGGATACGGACGACGACGGCCTCGACGACCCACGTGAACTCGAACTCGGCACCGACCCGACGCGAGCCGACACCGACGGCGACGGCCTCGACGACGGCCGCGAGGTCGATGCCGACACGGACCCGTTAGTCGCCGATACGGACGGCGATGGGGTCGAGGACGGCCCCGAGACCGAACGGGGACTCGACCCGACGGCCCCGGACACGGACGGTGACCTGTTCAGCGACGGGATGGACCCGCTGCCGAACATCGCCTGGTTCCCGCTCGGTGGAATCCAGGTACTGCTGACGGGGCTGCTGGCGGTGCTGGTTCTCAGGGACCCGCTGACACCCTAGGACGGTTGGGCATCCTATGGTGGCAAGGAATCACGGGTGCTGTACAGGAACGCGCCGAACAGCAGGGCGAACAGCACGCCCTGGATGAGGCCCGTCGGAACGAGGAGCGAGGTCGGGGCCGGGTCGATGCCGTCGTGGAAGAGGTCGTCGTCGGTGTCCGGGTCACGGGGGTCGGTGCCGCGGGCGCGCTCGATGGCGCTGGTCACGCCGTCACCGTCGGGGTCGAACACGACGAGTACCTCGCGCTCGACGCTGGCCTCCCGGTCGCGGCTATCGGCGAGCGTCAGCTCGACCGTATGGTACCCGTCGGACTGGAACCGGTACGTGACCGTCCGTCCCTCGCGCTCGGGGGTCCCATCGCCGTCGAAGTCCCAGTCGTAGGAGACGACGGGACAGTCCGAGTCCGACCGGTCACCGGCCACGAAGGTGACCGTGGTGTTCCGGCGGAGTTCCCCGCGCCAGTCGAAGCCCGCCGAGAGTGTCCCGCGGTCCGCCGACTGTGGCTCGACGGCCACCTCGCCGACCGGGACCGACCCCAGGTCCTGGTTGCTGGTGACATCCGAATCGAGCACGCTGACCCGCAGTCGGACCGGGCCCTCCACGCCACCGAAGTCCGACCCCGTGAGCGAAACCGTCCGCTCGATGCCACCGCTGGGAGCGTCACCGATGCGCGTCGCCCGCGCCCACTGGCCCCCGTCCGTGTACTCGACCAGAATCACGGCATCCGTCTCGGAGAACAGGTCGGCGCTGTCGGTGTACGAGAGCGACAGCCGGATATCGACCTCGCTGTGTCGGTCGTCACAGTCCCCGTCGACCCGGTCGACGATGGTCGCGTCCCCCCCGGTGATGGAGCCACCGGTGCAGCCCGCGGTTAGCACGAGTGCGGCCACCAGGAGAAGCCGGTAATCCCGCATTCGTTCCCTGGGTGGACGGCGGGCGGACAAAAACCCTAGAGTCACAGCCGGCGCCGCGCCGAGTGACCAAACTGTTATACTTGGCCTCGAAGTAACCACGGACGGGACATGCCCGAGTTAGTGGGGATGCTGGGGACGATTGCGGCGCTACTGACCCTCGTCGGGAGCTACCGGCTCGCGGACTACTTCTTCAACCGCGGCCCGGAGCTCGCCGGCCTGCTCGCCGTCGGGGTGACGGCGGCCTTCCTCATCCTGTTCGAGCCCCTCATGCTCCTCATGGGAACGCTCGCGCTCGTCGCACCGGTCGCGGCCGCCGCCAGTCATTACGGCTGGAGCCCGGCGGCGATGCTGCCGAGCGGGAGCGGGACGAGCGCCTCCGGCGGGTCCGGAGCGGGCAACACTGGCTCCGGAACAGGCACCAGCGGGTCCGGGACGGGCACCAGCACCGGCAACACCGGCAGCTCGACCACGAGTAGCGGCTCCGGCACCACCGGCGGGGGCGGCACCACCGGCGGCGGCAGCGCCCCCGGCACCCAGTGTCCGAACTGTGGCGAACAGAACGGCCCGGACGCGACGTTCTGTGCGAACAGCAGCTGTGGCTACAAACTCGATACATGAGTGGATTCCCGACCTTCGTACTCCAGGCCCAGACAACGTCGCCGCTGACCGACGTGTTGAACGTCGCCGGCGCCGGGATGGTGCTGGCGTACGGCTTCGCCCACGTACAGCGCAAGCGGGCCCAGGTGACGAGCATCGAGCGGACCTGGCGCAAACGTTCGACGGCCATCCTGGCCGGTTTCCTGTTCTACGCCCTGCTGGTAGCGACCTGGGGGCCGTCGGGGACGTGGGTCGCGACGGTCGGTGCGACCGTCGACACGCAGATCCGCGAGTTCGCGACCGGACTGGCGCTGGTGGGGGAACAGCCCCAGTCGGCCGGACCGCTCGACCGCGCGCTCGCGACGGTCAAGACCATCGGGCTGGTTGCGTATCTGGCGGTGTTCACGGCGATCAGCTTCTCCAACGCCGCGATCGCTCGCATCGCGAGCCTCGTGAAGTCGATCCCCTGACCGCCGGCCGGCAACAGCCGCCGTCACTGCGCCGCCGGGACCGCCGGCCGGCGGCCGGTCGACGGAGGATTGATTACCGAGTGCCCGCGACGTGTTGTCGAATGGGGCTCTCAAGGTACGAGAAGGAGAACCTGGGATTCCTCATCGGCGGGGGGGTACTGCTGGCCATCTCGTCGATCGGGTTCCGGTTCCTCGTCGACCGTCAGACGTTCGGCTTCCCGGATTTCGTCTTCGGGTTCCAGTACAGCATCGGCTTCCTGTTCCTCGGCGTGTTGCTCGTCTCGCTGTGGCAGGCCAACAGTCAGGTCGGGAACTACGCCTACGCGGTGTTGAGCCTGGCCGTCGGCGTCGCACTGCTGCTCCCGCCGCCGTTCATCACCACGACGGATCTCCTCATGAACGGCCTCTACCTGGGGATGGTGGTCGGCGGCGGGTTCCTCCACTACCGGTTCAACAACCCGTCGAACACTCTGTTCATCGGGATCCTGACCGGCTTCGGCCACGAGGTGTACCTGTTCGGTGTCGCCTACTGCCTGGCCGGCTTCTTCGCGCTCGGCCAGCCGTACTTCCTGATCGCGGTACTCCTGCTGACCGCGATCCTCTACGGCTACCGGAACATCCTGCTCGCCGAGCTGGAGAAGACACAGGACGACTCGTGGGGGGCCCGCGCGCTTGCCGTGTTCCTCGAACCGACGCGACTGGCTGACGGGGCGCTCATCCAGTACCTGAAATCGCTTCCCTGAGAACAGGGCGTTCCGCGACAGGCAGACCGACGGGAAGGAATTGACATCCTCCTCCGCCTGAAGGCGGAGGAATCCCGAGCGTTGGGATATTAGGGTTTGCAGTTCACCACCTCTCGTTGAGGTTGGAATCCTCGGGAGAGGTCATACAGGTAGACTGCCGGCTGTGCCAACCAGCCGATACTCCTATCCCCGTCCAAAACGGGCGGAGACTCGGAGTTACTTGCGTTGATATCGAGACGGATATTCTCCGCCCCGTTCGCATCAGCATTGAACGCCGCGTCACACTCCTCGCAGACGTACAGGCCGCGTTCAGCGCGCTGACTCTCATCTTCTCTACCGCAGACGCAACACGTCTTCGACGTGTTCCGCTCGGACACCTCCACGACCTCGATGCCCTCTACTTTCGCCTTGTAGCTAAGGATCTGGCGGAATCGGTCGAACGCCCAACCGTGCAGATTGAGGTTGCCGTGTCGTCCCCAGTCTTTCGCTTCGCCGGTATCGTCCTCGCGGACGCCTTCGAGATTGCCGACGTTGATGCGACAAACGCCCTTCTCAATGCACCGCTGGACGATGTGTTTCGCCAGCGAGTGGAAGAAATGAGTGCGGCGCTCCGACCACTTCTGGTGCAGATGAGTGGCTCGCTCGCCACTACTATCATCGCATTTAGCGATTTCCTTCGGGAAGTAGTACCCGTCCTGTTTCAGGCGATTGCCGGGATACAGGTTGGCGTCCTCCGTGCTGTAGGCGACAGCGGCGAAGTTCGAGACGCCGAGGTCGATACCCGCCGTCTCCTCACCGGACGGGTCAGGCGTCTCCACCTCGTGTTTGCAGACGAGGTGCAGTTCCCACTGCTCCTTCGGTTGGTCGTACACGGCCCTGACTTGTTGCAGGTTCTCGACCGTGATGCCGGGACGCATCTCGTACTCGACGAGGATGTAGTCGCGGTCGCGGGGGTGATTTTTGTGGTTTGCCCCTTTTGAGAGTCGGATGCGGTTGTGCTTGGTGTCGTGTCGGATGCCGTTCTGCTTCCACGTCACCGTGCTACGGGGGTGTTCCTCATGGACACGACGGCCTTCCTCGTCGTAGTAGTTGCGTTTGCGGTAGCCGGGCGGATTCGCACGGTTGTCGGCCTTCCTCTTTTCGTACCACGAGTTGAAGGCTTCAGCGAGTTCCTCCAGAACTCGCTGACTGGACTGGCTGTGCAGTCCCTTGTACTTTGGATGATCCTTCAACTCGTCTTTGAGGTCGCCGTGGTCGGGAATCTCACCCGTCCCCTCCCAGACCTGGCGGGAGTGGTAGTTAGCGACGTTCCAGAGTTTGCTGGCGCTCCACCCGTGCCGGTCAATCGAGTCCGTGACCTGCGAGTGGTTGCGGATCTTCGCCCGATGAGTGCGGTGGACTTCCAGCATCCGTGGAACGCCTCTATAACGGGTTATACTGGTATAATTTCTAAAATTTGCTGTTGGATAGTGGAACATCCGGCCTTGCTATCGACGGTAGCCTGTGGAGTGGGTTATCGGATTCATCCCGTGTCTAGAGGCGCAGGTATTCTCCTCGTTATTTATAATAGCGCTCGCGTTCTCGGAAACGATACCGATGCACCACACCCGGACAGGTGTCACCGACGGGGGGGTATAGATGGACGAGGAGAACAGTGTGATGCTCATCGCGGGCAGCGGGGGGGCGAAATCCACGTTCGCGGGGGGGCTCCTGCAGCACGTCGACAGGACGAGCGGCTTCGGCATCAACAGCACCATCTACGGGAGCAAGAAGGACTACCAGAAGGGAGTCAGGAAGCGGATGTTCACGGGGAACCAGTACCCCGACAAGACACAGGACGGGTACATCGCGAGATACGAGCTGACGGGGAAGTCGTTCAGCCGCCCCGCGACGACGGTGAACCTCATCGACCTGCCCGGCGAGGGGCTGAAGGCAGCCATCGATGGCGGTGTCGACATGCTCCCGCTCATCAGACAGATCAAGAAGGGGCAAACGGACGACCCGGAGGACATCAAGACCGAGTACGAGAAGAACATCAAGCCGGACTTCGAACGCGGAGTCTCGCCGACATCGCCCGATGTCTGGAAGACCGCCTTCCTCCACCACTACTACAGCTCCGACAAGGCCATCTTCCTCCTGAACCTGTACAAAGCGACAGAGGAGAACAAGGACATCGCGTACGATACCGAGGACATCAAGCACGCCAACGAGGAGTTCACCGACGTCGCCGTGATTCCGATCGCCGTCGACTGGTACGGGTACGACCCCGAATCGACGAACCCCGGGTTCGTGACGCGAATGCTGAGGCAGGTGATAACTCCGAGCATGCGCGACCAGGAGCTCCTCGAGCATCTGACCGACCGCATCAACCGGGGCTCCGTTCCGAAGGTAGCCGACATCCTCAACTTCGTCGATACGAACCGTGAGGTCGACTTCTTCGGTGTCTCGGTCCCCGACAAGGGGGCGCCACAGACCGAGACGGGGACGCTCACTGCGGACGGTCACGGGGGATTCGAGGTCAAAGGGTTCAACAAGGTGATTCAATGGCTGGAACAGTAACGCTGGAGATCCATCACGCGATATACGACACGTTCTCGTATCAGCGGGGGGCATCGCTGCCGGTCGACGAGGGGCGGCTCAGGGAGTTGCTGATCGAGGCCGATTCGGCACTCGACCGCAAGGAAGGCGGGTTCTTCGAGGGCATCGGCAACGCCCTCGTATTCGGCTTCGAACGGAAGCAGGAGAGTGGCGGCGCGGAGTGGACCAGAGGCGAGGTCCCATACTTCGACCTGTTCGTGATGCCACTCGAGGAGGCGGCCCAGGTTCCCCTGCCGAGGCTCGCCAAACTGCTGGAGGAGTGTCGGGTCGATTCGTACACGGCCGAACCGGAGCCCGAGAAGACATTCAGAATCGAACGCCGTGACAGCGGCTTCAGCGCTCCCGGTGATATCAACGCGAGGTTCGTCGCACGAGTGTGGGAAGAGTACCGGCACGACTCCGTGAAGTGTCGGATGCCCATACAGCAGCTCGACCAGTTCGTCGGGAGCGTGCGGGGCGCACTCCCGGAGTTGCGCTTCGTCTCGCCCGAGCGGCGGCCGACCGACTACTTCGATGTCATCGGCGAGGAGGCAGAGCAACAGCAGGTCGAGCCGGACCGTCGACTGGTCCGGACTGTCCAGCACCTCGCCGACCGGAACGCCCTCAGCATCGACGCGCTCCCGACCTACCACGACGAACTGCGCTCGCGGCGACGGCTCGACCGGGCCCGGATCCGGGATACCGCCCAGCTGGAGGACGCCGTGGCCGAGAAGTTCGCGGCAGTCCGGAAAGAGACCGAGCGGGCGTTCGACCGGTACCCGCTCGAGGCGGCGAAGCTCATGGAGGACGTCGAGAAGGGGCGGCTGCGGGACGAACAGGAGGACGACAGCGGTGGCTTCACCGGACGCGTGCAGAGCCTCGTCGGCGGTGGCAACGAGAAGGAGGAGTTCGAGCTCCTCAACCCCCACGAGTTCAGCGACATCGACCCGGAGGTCGCCGCCGCCATCGACGAGAAGCTCGCGGCCAAACGCGAGGGCATCTGGGAGCAGGTGACCGAGGAACTGCTGGCGGAGCTCCGGGAGAACCTGCGTGACGAACTCGACGCACAGAGCGAGCAGGTCGCCCGCGAGGCCGTCCGCCGCATCGACAGGACCCGGTCGACGGACGCGTACGAGGCGGTCGCCGAGGACGGGGAGAACGTCCCCCGGTAGCAGCGGGCGGCCGCCAGCACTTCACGTCGCGACGAGGACCGTCGGCTCGAACCCGTACCGTTACTTCGCGACGGTGACCTCGGCCTGTTCGAGCACGTTGCCGTCGACGGCGACGCCAAGCGACTTCACCTCCAGAATCGTCTCCGCGGGCTCGTCCGTCTCCCGGGCCTCGACGACCCAGTGGCGCTGGTCGTCAAACATCGAGCCGAGCTCCGGCTCGATGATCTCGACGGACGCCATCGAGAGGTTCTGGTCGAGTTCCCGGAACAGGAGCTGGAGGTCGTCGCCTGGGATCCCGTCGCCCTTCCGGACGCCCTGCTTCCAGAGCTTGTTGCGGAGTTTCCAGGCCGCGCGGGCCACGGACTCCTCGTCGACGGCCGCGAGGGCACGCTCGGTGTCCGAGCGGGCATCGAGTCCGGGCTGCCCGTCGTCGCCGCCGCGCTCGGAGGCGGGAAGAGCCGCTCGGTCGATATCCGCGTGGGCCAGCCAGGGCGCGCCGGCCTCGTCGTCACGGGCGAACGTGAACTCGCCAGCCCGGTCGGGCACGGCGCCGCCGTCGGTCGCGCTCGCGTCCGCTTCGGGTGCGGCCTCGTCCGCGACCGGCTCGACAGTCACGGCATCGCCGGCGTTCGCGGCGTCGAGACGGGCAGCCGGGGCGTCGAAGGAGACGGTCAGCCGCCCCTCGTCGGCCCCGCTCGGGAGGCCGGAGCAGACGTACGTGCCGGCGTGCTCGCGCTCGCCGGTGATGCGGTGACGGAGCTGGAGCTCGAAGACCCCGGAGAGCTGCGTCTCCGAGGCCGGAACGAGCTCCGTCCGACATGGCCTGCCCGGGCCGGTCCCGGGCGCGTCGAGGCGGCGCGCCTCGGGGCCGGACTCGCCGAGTGCGTGGAGTTCCACGTCCCGGTCGTACGTCTCGTCGACGACGGGGTCGTCGCTGCCGGCACGCGCCGACGCGAGCAGCGCGGCACCGACCGACGCGGCCGTGTACCGGTCGCCCTCGGCCGGCGGCTGCGACCGCTGGTCGAACGCGTTCTCGACGGCGAACAGGACTGGCGCCGGCCGGGTCCCGTCGCCGGTCAGGAGCAGCGTGTCGATGTCGTCGACGGCGGCCGCCCTCAGCAGGTCGTCGATGGACCCCTGTATCGCCCGGAGATGGTCGGCGAGCGCGTCGAAGCAGTCGTCCATCGTCAGCTCGATGGTGGGCGACAGGGCGTCCGCGCCGAACACGCCGCCCTCGACCACCTCGACGCCCTCCGAGAGCTCCAGGTCGATGGTCGCGGCGCCGTCGTCGCCGCTCGCGACCGTGTCGAGCGCCTCGTGTGCGGCCTCCCGAACCCGGGCCCTGGCACCGTCGTCGAGCCGGAACGTGACGCCGTGGTCGCGGCCGACACGGTCGACCAGCCAGGTCGCCAGCGTGTCGTCGAGCGCCGCGCGGCCGTGGTCGGTCAACGAGGTCCGCGCGGCCACCGACAGCTCGCCATCGGGCCGCACCGTGACGACCGCGAACGACCCCCAGTTGGCGCCGATGTCGGCGACCGCGACGGTCCGCTCGTCCTCGCAGTCGGGGAGTTCCGTCGCCGCGACGGCCACCGGAGCCCGGACCGCCAGCGGGTCGCCGAAGCCGGCGGCCTCGGCGGCCGACTCGACGGCCGCGAGGTCCGACGCGGCGTAGGGGCCCGGGACCGTTATCGTGGTCGGGCCGAAGGCGCCGGCCGGCGCCGTCTCGGTGGTGTCCTCGGTGGCGGGGTCGGACTCTTCTTCGTCCGTCCCGGACTCGACATCGGCATCGTCGGCCGGGACCGAGTCCGCGTCGGAACGGTCTGCGCCGGCGTCAACGGACGCCTCGGTGCCCGACTCGTCGGCGTCCTCGGTGCCTGTGCCGGTCTCTGCGTCGGCCGTGTCGGTCGCGTCGTCGGTCGCGGGTTCGTCGTCCGCCCCGTCGTCGGCCTCGGCCGCCGCCTCGGCGTCCGTGCGGGTCTTCACCGCCGTCCCCTCGTCGGTGTCCGCGTCGCGGTCCTCGTCAGCGGTGTCGGCGGCGGCAGCGTCGTCGTCAGCGTCCGTCTCGGTGTCGTCACCCGCGTCGCCAGCGTCGGCGTCGGGAGCGTCCGCGTCCGACTCGTCCTCGTCGTCGGCCGTCTCGTCGGTGTCGACCCGTTCGACGCCCTCGATATCGTCGATGCCACCGTCCCGGTCCTCGCCGCCGTCGGTCACCGGGCGGCCGTCGTTCAGCGACGCCATCCAGGTGCGTCGGAGTTCTCCGAAGAACACCGGCAGCGGCAGGTCGTCCGGCGTGGTGCCGGTCGGGCCGTCATCGAGATACGGGAGCGGCGTCATCCCGTCCCCGTCGGTCGTGGTCGCGTCCTCGCCGACGACGATGCCCGCCTCCGTCGTGACCGCGAATCTCGTCGGCAGGGCCGACTGCCCGTCGACCTCCAGCAGCCGTGGCGTCCCCGCCTCGACGACGGTTCCGGTCGTCGTCGCACTCCCCAGGTCCACACCCAGTGGCCGCGGCCCCCCGCGGGATGAATCGGTCATGGCTGTGGAACGGGCGGGGACGCACTTAATTCTGAGCGGGTCCCCTCGGCGACATCGCACCGACGGCGGGCGGTCGGGGGACTGGTGGGTGGCAGAAACGAACCGCGGAACCGGCCGCGAAAAACGAGTGGCCCGGCGGCGTCAGTCGTCAGCGGCTTCCTCGTCCTGCGCGCCGGGACGGGAGGCGTCGAACTCGTCACCGGGACGGGGGATGGTGTCGTCCTGGTCACCGTCGCCCGTACTCGGTGGGAACGGGTCGTCGATGCCGATCTCGAGCGTCGTCTCGACGGTCGTTCCGGTCTCCAGTTCGACGGCCTCGACGTGCAGGGTACCGTCGTGGCCCGCGTCGAACGTCACTTCGATGTCTAGTTCGCCGGCCGGCCGCTCGGGGATTCCCTCGAGCATGAGTTCGCCGAGTTCCTCGGCGTCGTCGGGCTTCTCGACCGGTGCCCCGTCCTCGGCCTTCTCCCAGACCGGGACCCGGATCTTCGAGATGTTGTCCCGCGGATTCGTGTACGTCCGCGTCTCGTCCGTCGGGACGTTCACGTCCTCGGGGAGGATCTCGTCGAAGGTGTCGTCGTCCAGTTCGACGCCGACGTTGTGCGAGAGGACGTTGTGGATGGTGACGTCCACCGTCATGTCGTCGGGAACTTCCTCACGGTACTCCGCGGCCTGGAGCGCCGCGCCCCGGGCGACCACCGTGTCCGGGTCGACGTTGTACTTCGGTTCCTGCTCGAAGAACGCCTCGACACGCTCGCTGACCAGCGGGATGCGCGTGCTCCCGCCGACCAGCAGGACGTTGTCGATGTCGCCCTTGTCGATGCCCTCGTCCTGCACGGCGTCCTTCTCGAACAGCGCATCCATCTTCTCGATGGTCTGCTGTATCTTGTCGTCGATGACCGACTCGAACTCCTCGCGGGTCACCTCCACCTCGGTATTCTCCCAGACGAACATCGTGTTGTTGAGGTCCGAGAGGTCGTGCTTCGCGTCCTTGACCTCCTTCTGGAGAGAAGCCTGGTCCTGCTCGTGGGCGTCCGCCGGGTCGGGCCCACCCTCGTCGACGATCTTCTGACTCACGTGCTCGTACAGCGCGTCGTCGAAGTCCTCGCCACCGAGTTCACCATCACCCTCCGTGGAGACGACGTTGATGAGCGCTCCCGCCTCGACCAGTGTCGCGTCGAACGTCCCACCACCCAGGTCGTACACGAGCAGCGTCCCGTCGACATCCTCCTGGTGGATGTAGGAGAGACAGGCGGCCGTCGGCTCGTTGATGATCTCGTCGACCTCGAACCCCGCCGCCTCCGCGGCCTTCTCCGTCCGCTGGCGACCACGGTTCGCGAAGTCGTACGGCACGGTGATGACCGCCCCCTCGACCGCCTCGTCGAGCGACTGCTCGGCCTGCTCCTTCAGGTAGCCCAGGATGTACGACGCGGCCTGCACGGGCGTGTACTCCTCGCCACCGATCTCGTACGTCACCTCCTCTTCCTTGTCGATGTCCTGCTTGGTACGAGCGAGGACTCGCTCGGGGCTGATACGGCGCCGGGTGAGTGCCGCCTCGCCGACCGTAATCTGGTCCCCCTCGTCGGCATCCTCCTCAATCAGTACGACCGACGGTGTAGTGTCGTCCCCCCGGTCGTTCTGAATCATTTCGGTCCCCCCGTCCTCGGCATCGAGGTACGCCATCGCGCTGTTCGTCGTCCCCAGGTCGATTCCTATCCGCATGGATGGGTTATCCTCTCGGGGGAAGAATAAAATTACCCCACAGGTCGAGGGAGGAAGGGGGCCGCGGGACGGGTACGTTTCCGACAGCTCCTCGACAGGTCGCCGCCTCGCCGTCAGCCGTCGGAAGCATCCTCATCCCGGGAGCCGGGGCGAGAGTGGTCGAAGGCCTCGATATCGGGGTCCGGCACCTCGTTCTCGATGTCCGGCCACGGGTCGTCACCGTCGATATCCAGGGTCGCTTCGACGGTCGTTCCGGTCCCCGTCTCGACGGCCTCGACGTGCAGGCTACCGTCGTGCTGGACCGTGAGCGTCACCTCGAGATGGAGTTCGCCGGCCGGCCGCTTCGGAAGCCCCTCGAGGACGATGTCCCCCACTCGTCCGGCCTCGTCGACCGGTTCCCCGTCCTCGCCCTCCGCCCAGAGTGGAATCCGTAACTCCGTCGCGTTGTCGGCGGGGTTCGTGTAGGTCTCGGTCACCTCCGCGGGGAGTCTCGCCCCAGTCTCGAGAATCTCGATGAAGGTTCCGGCGTGCGACTCGATGCCGATGTTGTACGCCAGGAGGTCTGCATCCCCATGCCCGGGGCGATCGGAGTGGAAGTCGTCACGATACTCGGCGGCCTGGAGCGCCGCGCCTCGGGCGACGACAGTATCCGGGTCGATGTCGAACCGCGGCTCCTGCCCGAAGAACGCCTCGACGCGCTCCTGGACCGGCGGGAGACGCGTACTCCCACCGACCAGCAGGACGTGGTCGACGTCGTCTCTCGTGATACCCTCGTCCCGTACGGCGTCCGTCTCGAACAGGGCGGCCGTCCTGTCGATGGTTCGCTGGATGTGCTCGTTGAGGACCGACTCGAGTTCCTCGCGAGTCACCTCCACCTCGACACCCTCCCAGACGAATAGCTCCCGTTCGAGGTACGAGAGCGCGTGCTTCGCGTCCGTGACTTCCTCCTGGAGAGCGGCCCGGTCCTGCTCGTGGGCGTTCGCCGGGTCAGGCCCGCCCTTGTCGACGATCTTCTGACTCACGTAGTCGTACAGCGCATCGTCGAAGTCCTCGCCACCGAGTTCGTGGTCACTCTCGGTGGCGACGACATCGACCAGCGTCCCCACCTCGACCAGCGTGGCGTCGAAGCGCTTCCCCCCGAGGTCGTAGACGAGCAGGGTCCCGTCGATATCGTTCTGGTAGATGTACGAGAGACAGGCGGCCGTCGGTTCGTCGATGATCTCGTCCACCTCGAATCCCGCCGCCTCCGCGGCCTTCTCCGTCCGCTTGCGCCCGGGGGTCGCGAAGTCGTGCGGCACGGTGATGACCGCGCCCTCGACATCCTCGTCGAGCGAGCGCTCGGCCTGCTCCTTCAGGTGAGCGAGGATGTACGTCGCGGCCTGTACGGGCGTGTACTCTTCGTCACCGACCTGATACGTCACCTCCTCCCCGTCGATATCCTGTCGGGTGTGGGTGAGGACGCGCTCGGGGTTGAGCGGGCGGTTGGCGAGCGCTGCCTCACCGACCACCGGGCGGGCTCCGTCCGCGCCCCTGGAGTCGATATATACGACCGGTGGCGTGAACTCCTCCCCCCGGTCGTTCCGAATCAGCCTCGTCTCCTCCGTCTCGATATCGAAGTACGCCATCGCGCAGGTCGTCGTCCCCAGGTCGATACCGATGCGCATAGTCGCGTCTCGCAGAAAATGCGAATAAAACTACCCCACAGGTCGGCGGCATCGACCGACGGCGGCGGCCGGTTACGGGACAACACTCAAGCCGACGGCACCGCCCGAACCGACCATGTCAGACGCCGACCCGCTCACCGGGGACGACCCATACGAGGCGCTGGGCGTGTCCCCCGACGATTCGCTCGAAGCAATCCGAGAGAGGAAGGACGAACTGCTCAACGAGTACCGCAGCCGGATGCGCGAGGTACGGCAGGACAGGGACAACGAGGCGTTCAAAGAGAGTGCGGAGGCAATCAAGGAAATCGAGCATGCCTGGGAGTGGCTGGAAGGGAACCACGAACCCGTCGACACGGACGGACCGTCGAACGAGGCGGCGGCGGCCCTCGACCTGCCGGCGGATGCGGCCCCCGGAACCATCGAGGCACGCCGGGACCGGTTGCTGGACGAGCACCGCGAGCGGATGCGGAAAGCGAGACACGAGGACGACAACGAGGGGTTCAAAACGGCGGCGAACCGGATCGAGGAGATCGAACGGGCGGCCGAGCGACTGCTGGCCGAGCGCAGCGAACCTGAGGCCGAGCAGGAGCACGACGACCAAGCTCCCGACCCGGGGAGCGACGGGCCTGCACTCTCGGCAGCGGACCCGTACGAACTGCTCGGGCTGTCGCGTGACGCGTCCGAGGCGGAACTCGCGGCGCGGCGGGACGAACTGGTCGTCGAGTACACCGCCCGCCTGACGCCCGAGACGTACGCGGACGAGCCGTGGCGCTTCCGGCAGGCCCTGCGCGCGACGGCTGCGGTCGACGATGCCTGGCGTGCTATCGAGGGCGACCGGACAGCGGACAGCGAGTAGCCGCAGGCCCGGGCGCGAGAGGAGCGGCATTTATCAGGCACCGCTCGCTTGAGTCACGACGATGGGGGATGCCGACCCACTGAACGGTAACGACCCGTACGAGAAGATCGGGGGGGACCGGATGGACTCGCTGGCCGCCCTTGAGTCGCAGAAGAACGACCTGATCAAGGAGTACCGGAGCCGGATGCGGACGGCGCGCCAGGACGATGACAACGAGAAGTTCAAGCGGTGTGCGAACGCAATCGAGGAGATCGAGGCCGCCTGGAAGTGGCTGGAGCAGAACCACGAGCCGCCGGCCGCCGACGAACCCATCTCCATCGAGGTGCGGACCAGCGACCCGACGGTCGACGAGCCACTGACCGTCGCGGTCACGGGCGACAGCGGCCCCGTGGAGACGCTGGTCGAGGCCGGGCGCGACGGGACCGAACTCGGCACCGACCAGACGGACGGGAGTAGCGGCGAGGCGACGTTCACCATCGGGAGCCACGGACCCGTCCAGTTCACCGCACCGACCACGGACTCATACGACGACGCGACGGCCGTCGTCACGGTCGACCGGAAGACGGTGCCGCTGGCGTTCGACGGCGCCCCGAGCGAGGTCGAGGTCGACGAGGACGTCCAGTTCACCGTCACGGCGGCGGGCAGCCCGACCGACGGCGCGACCGTCGAGACGGACGGCGGGACCGAGCTGGGAACCACGAACGGCGGGACGGTCACCCACGCGTTCGGCAGCACCGGCGACCGGACCGTCCGGGCGACCAAGCCGGACGACGACGCGGCGACCTACGAACCCTGCAAGACCGACCTGAAGGTCCGCGAGGAGACCGTCGAGATGGAGCTGTTCGTGGAGGGGTCGGACTACGAGGTTGGCGAGACCGTGACCGTCCACGTCAACAAGAAGAACGAGCCCCAGTCCGGTCGCCCCATCGAGGGCGCCGAGGTCACCATCGCCGGCGAGAGCGATACGACCGGTGGGACCGGCGAGGTCGACCTCGAACTGACCGCGGCCGGCGAGCTGTCGGTCGAGGCGTCGAAGTCGGCCCCGAACGAGGACCGCCACTACCCGGACGCCGGAGTGACCATCGACGTCGACCGCAAGGATGGGAGCCTGCGCATCTCCGACATCGAGGGCAAGCGGATGGAGGGGGCAGACCTCACCGTCCACGTCGTCGACGGCGCCGGGAACGACCTGGAGGGCGCGTCGGTCACGACGAACTGGGGCCACGACACGGAGACCGACAGCAACGGTGAGGCGACGCTCTCGCTCGACGACGACGGGCGACTCCAGATCGAGGTGTCGAAACAGACCGACGAGGTCGACTACGGGAGCGACACGGAGTACGTCGATATCGAGGAGTTCACCCGAGAGATGGAGATCGCCGTGCTCCAGCAGGGGCTGCCCGACCCTGGCGACACCGTCACCGTCCGCGTGACCGACAACACGGGAAGCGCCGTGTCGAACGCAACCATCGTCTCGAGCATGCAGCCCGGCACGGAGTGGACCACCGACGGCAGCGGCGAGGCCGACATCACGCTCTCGAATCAGGTCGGGAACCGGCGCATCACCGCCCGGAAGAGCGACGGCGACTTCACCGAGGCCGGAACGAACATCCGCGTCCTCTGAGGCCGGTCAGAGCTTGCCCAGCCCCGAAACGTCCCCGTCGTCGATCAGGTCCTTCGCCTCCTGGTACTTCCGCTGTGAGAGGTGCTGCTTGTTCTCCTCCAGGTAGCGACGGGCCTCGTCGAGTTTCCCGTCCTGTGAGAGGGTCGAGACCTTCTTGACGATGAACTCCGGGTCCGGCGAGGGGGAGGGGCGGGCGACCGGCTCATCCTCGCCGTCCTCGTCGTCTTTGTCGGTGATCGTCGGCGCGAGGTCGACGGTCGTCGTCATCTCGTCACGGGCGCTGTCCCGGCGGGTGCTGAGGACGGCCTCGACGAGCGTCGCCGACAGGTCGGGGTCCGCGTCCTCGGCGTCGACGTCCATCTCGAGGGCGACCTCCGGCGGGTTCTCGTGGTTCACGTCCCCGAGGTCGACGACGCAGGTGTCACCACGCCACTCCGGGTCGACGGTACTGGTCTGCTCGGCCAGCGAGTAGTACACCTCGTTGATGGTCGTGAGGGCCGAGGGGTGGAGCTCCAGTTCGGCGTCGAGCGCGACGACCTGCTTCGCGTTGCGCACCTCGCGCTTGAAGAACTGGCCCAGGTTCTTCGGGGACTCGATGTCCTCGAGTTCGCCCTGGGTCTGCTGGGCGAGCGACAGCATCTGGTCGCGGTCGTAGGCGTCACCGACGCCGGCCGCCTGGATGACGATGCCCTCGTCGCTGTAGTTGCGCTGCAGGTCCCGGTCCCTCGGGACGCTTCCCTTCCCGTCGGAGATGAGGACGATCCACTCGACGGCCTCCTCGCTGGGCATCCGCTTGAGCATCTCCCGGGACCGGTCCAGCCCGGCGTCGATGCTGGTGCCGCCGCCGGCGCTCATCGAGTTGATGTCGGAGTCGACCCCGCCGGCGCGGCTGCCGCTGGTCGAGCTGACCGCGGTGCTGGCGCTGCTGCTGAAGGAGACGATACCGAAACTGTCGTCGGGCGAGAGCTCGCCGAGGGCGTTCTTCAGCCCCTCCTTCGCGACGTCCATCTTGCTCGGGCCGTCCGCGTCCGAGAGCGCTGCCTTGACGATACCGGTCAGCCCGCTGGCGTCGACCTCCTGGCTCATCGAGCCACTGGTGTCGACACAGAAGGCGATGTGGAGCGGGTACTCCTGGGTCCGGCCGGTGATCTCGAAGTTCACCGAGCCGTTCGCCGTCGTCCCCTGCCCCACGAATATCTCGTCCAGATTCGTGCTCGCGTTGATGTCGAGCCCCATACCTCCCCTCTCGGAACCGGGGGCCGTGAAAGTTCGGGGACGGTCAGGGGGCGACCGCCCGGATCTCCTGCTGGAGCCCGTAGGCAGTCACCGCGAAGATACTGGTGAAGATGAGGAACGGCGGCACCAGATTCAGGTTCCCGCTCTCGACGAGCGACGCCGAGAGATAGACGATGACGAACGCGAACGAGATCGTCAGCAGGAGCGTCGTGAGCAGGTAGCTCAGGACGGGCTCGACACGGCTCCCGAGCCACCAGGACCCGAGTCCACCAACCACCCCGACGCCGACGAACAGGAGCGCGGGTACGACCGAGAACTCCAGCACGGCGAACGCGGCGATGCTGGTCGCCGCGTAGACCAGCAGGAACTCCGCGGCGATCTCGTACCAGTACTCCTGTGCGAGTGCCCACGTCGCCAGCGTCGACCCGAGAAGGAGGAAGACGATACCGAGATTGACCCGCAGGTACGTCCCGGAGATGACCAGCGCCGGGAGCCGCTGGAACAGCAGGTACGTCACCCCGGTCGCCATCCCCCCGAGCGCGACGACGAGCGCGTGATTGCGCGCCTGTGTCGCATCCATACCCCTCCATCCAGGCGGGACCCGCATATACGTTCTGTCGTGGAATCGACCGACGCGAGGGGCAGGAAAGGATAAGTGACGGGCGGTCGGGACATCGGCACACACCGACCGGCCACGTGGCCGGTTCTGGGGGGACCACATGCCAGGAGACACACTCGTCATCGGCGGACCGTCGGGCGGAACGTCGACCTTCCTCGGTGGACTGCGCCACCACGTCGACAAACAGGACGGGCTCAGCCTCGTCAGCAACGTCGGCGGGGACACTCAGTCCTACGAACTAACGGTCGAGGAACTGTTCACCCGCCGGGAGTATCCGGCGGCCAGAACCGGCGGCTACGTCGTGTCGTACGACCTGCAGGGCCGCACCTTCGCGCGCCCGGAGACGGTCGTATCGAGCGTCCTCCCGTCGGGAAGCACACAGCAACGACTGTGGGACCCGCCGGGCGACAGGCCACTGCTCGCCCGGATTCGGTCCGGCGCGGCGCCCGACCCGGAGACGGTCCGGGAGCGATACGAGAACGATATCGGGCCGGAGTTCGAACGAGGGTTCTCCCCCGCGGCAGTCGAGGACTGGGAGACGGTCCTGCTCCACCACTACTACACCGCCGACCGGGTCGTCTTCCTGCTGAACCTCCACACGGTCGTCGACCGTGTCGACCTGAACCTGGCGTACGACGTTGACGACATCGAGCACGCCGCCGAGCAGTTCGAGTCGGTCGCGGTGGTCCCCACCGCGGTCGACCTGGTCGGCTACGACCCCGACGAGGCGGGGGACGACGGCGGGATACTCCGGCAGGTCGCGACACAGGTGTTCTCGTCCGGTATCCGTGACGAGCAGTTGCTCGAACGGCTCAACGAGGTCCTCAACGCCGGCACGGCGAGACGGACGACGAACCTCCTCCACTACGCCGCCAGCGACCAGACGGTCGACTTCTTCGGCGTCGCCGTCCCCGACGAGGGGAGCCCACAGGAACAGACGGGGAACCTGACGCCGGACGGTGAGGGCGGCTTCGAGGTCCAGGGGTTCGGAACCGTCATCGAGTGGCTGGAGCGGTGACGCGTTCCCCGCAGCGACCCTGTCGCCCCCGGTGATTCAATACCGTCGTCGCCCTGGGGACGAGCATGGTGCGCGAACGGAAGGGCGTCGCCGCCGCCATCTACGAGTGCGAGCACTGCGGCGCGACGCCCGGGGTGAGCTACCACGAGGATGGCGCCTGCAGCGGAGCGATTCTCTCGATAGGCGGCGAGTGGCGCTGTGGCGGCTGCGGCGCGCGGATCGCGCCCACCAGCCGGTGTCCCGACTGTGGGCACGACATCAGGCCGCGCAAGTACCAGCTCCCGCTCGACCGCCACCCGGCGGACACCACCGCGAACATGGAGCGGGCCATCCACGAGGCCACGAACCGGCGACGGGAGCAACACGACCTCGCACCGCTCTCGTACAGCGACCACCTCGCCGCCGTCGCGCTCCAGCACAGCCGGGACATGGCCGAACGCGACTACTTCGACCACACCTCGCCCGACGACGAGGACGCGGCCGGGCGGTACCGCCGGTTCGGCCACGACGACCGGAGCGTCGGCGAGAACATCGCGCGCCGCCACCCGCTCCCGACGGCGTCGGCGACCGACATCGCGGCCGCGGTCGTCGACGGGTGGATGAACTCGCCCGGCCACCGCGAGAACCTCCTCCGGGAGCGCTTCGAGGCCGAGGGACTCGGCGTCTTCGTCGACACGGACGGCGCCGTCTACGCGACGCAGAACTTCCGGTAGCGACCATGGGCCGACCGTGAACCGGCCTCAGCCGAGGCGCGCCTCCCACTCGTCGGCTGCCATCGACTCGCCGGTGACGCCGTCGGGACCCTGTTCGGCCAGCAGCACCGCGGCCTCGTTCATCACGTCCGCGTCGAGGATCTCTCCCTGCTCGTCCTCGGGGAGGTGGTCCCAGAACCCGGTCGCGACGCGGCCGCCGGGGTCGAGGCAGTTGGCGTTGATACCCGCGTCCTCGTAGTCGAGCGCGAGCGTCTTGTTCAGCCCCTCCAGGCCGTGCTTGGAGGTGTTGTACGGCGCGTAGCCGGGGGCCGCGTATCGACCCAGTCCCGAGGAGATGTTCACGAGGTTCCCCCGACCCTGGTCGAGCATGTGGGGGACGACGGCCTTCGTGCAGTGGAAGACGCCGTGGAGGTTCACGTCGATGATACGTCGCCAGTCCGCGTCGTCGATCTCGTGGAACGGCCGGCCCTCGCCGTAGAGACTGAGGAGGCCGATGCCCGCGTTGTTGACCAGCGTGTCCACGCCGCCCCAGGCGTCGAGGACGGCATCGACGGCGTCGCCGACCTGCTCGGCGTCGGTCACGTCCGTCGGGAGCACGAGCGTCTCGGCGGCCGCTTCGTCGGCAACGGCCTGGAGGTCCGCCTCGCTCCGCGAGAGCAGGGCGACGCGGGCGCCCTCCTCGCTGTAGCGCAGTGCCATCTCCTCGCCGAGCCCCGCGCTCGCACCCGTGACCACGATCCGTTCGCCGTCGAGTCGGCTCATGGGCGTCGGTTCGCGCAGCGGGCGGATGAGTGTGTGGGTCGGGAGCGTCCTGACGCGACCGGGCGAGAGTCCGCCGCGGTCAGGTCCCGGGCGCGTCGTTCCAGAGGTCGACGTGCAGGCGCGGCGTGTACCGGTAGCCGTGGTCCATCGCCAGTTCCGCGACCGTGGTCCGCGTCTCCTCCAGGTCCTCGCGCGTGACGCCCTCGGGCATCAGGAGGACGTCCGAGTCGGGGACGCGTGTGCCCGTGGCGTCACGGACGCGCTCGACGAGGTCGGTTATCTCGGCCATGTCCTCGGGGCCGGTGACGACGAACTTGAGCTGGCACTCGTAGTCGTCGACGAGGCGCGCGAGCGCGTCCATATCGATGCGGCGCTCCTCGTGTCGTTCGGCCCAGTCCCCGTCGCCGTTCGGGTCGCGCTCGGGCGTCGGTGTGCTGCTCTGGAGTTTCGGACTGATGCTCGCGAGGTCGATATGGGTATCCCGATGGATGGTGCCGTTCGTCTCGACCGTCGTGTGGTAGCCCCGCTCGCCGAGGCGGTCGAGGAGTTCGACGGAGGCCTCGTGCATCATCGGCTCGCCGCCCGTGAGGACGACGTGGTCGGCGTCGTGGCCCTCGACTTCCTCGACGATGCTGTCGAGGTCCATCCAGGCGTGGGTCGGCTCCCAGGAGGTGTGGTACGAGTCACAGAACCAGCACCGGAGGTTACAGCCCGAGGTGCGGACGAAGACGGTCGGCATCCCCGCGAGTTTCCCCTCGCCCTGCAACGAGTAGAACAGCTCGTTGACCGGGAGTGCCGCCCCGTCCTCCGGCCCCGCCCCTGCCCCGGTATCTGCGTCAGCATCCGCGGGAACCGTCTCCTCGTTGGCGTTGACGGGCATCGGTATCAGTAGGTGGCGCAGAGTTCGCCCGTCTCGGCCACCTCGACGGCGACGTCGCTGACGGTGTCCGGGAACGCCTCGAGCATTCGCTCTTCGAGGAGGACGGCCATCACCTCGGCCGTCGGCGGGTGGTCGATGACGACGAGCGCGTCGGCGTCGCCGCTCTGCTCGAACGCCTCGACGAGCGGGTCGCCGGCCTCGACGAGGAAGCGGTGGTCCCACTCGTCGATGACGCTCGTCACGTCGCCCTTGTCGACGACCCAGCCCTCCTCGGTGAGTTCGCCGCGTATCTCGACGGTGATCTCGTAGTTGTGCCCGTGCGGACGGCTGCACTTCCCGTCGTGGTGCAGGATGCGGTGGCCCGTGCTGATGCGGATGGGCCGGTCGCGGCCGACCCGCAGGACCCGCTCCGTTCCGGCGACCCCCGAACCCCCGAGTTCATCTTCGAGTGCGCTCCGAGTCATACCCGGAGATTATCCTCGTCGTATAAATGTCCTCGCAGGTCGTGCTCGGGACACTGGAGAGATGTGCGGTGTGTCAGCAGCCAGAGACAGCAGCAAAAGGAGTGTCAGTCGTCGATGTCAGGTCGCATCAGGCCGTCGCGGTCGCCGTCTCGGTCGACTCCTCGTCGTCGTCAGCGTCCTCCGTCTCCGTCTCGGTCGTCTCCTCGTCGTCAGCGTCAGCGTCCTCCGTCTCCGTGGTCTCCTCCTCCTCGTCAGCGTCCTCACTGTCCGCATCCTCGCTCTCGGCGTCCTCCTCCTCCTCGTCAGCATCGGCGTCCTCGTCGCCCGGCGTCACGTCGGCGAGCGCCTGGCCGAGGTTGTCGATGCTGCCGTCGAGGTACTGGTTGATGGTGTCGTGGATGGCGCCGACGTGGTCGGGCACCTGGTCGGGCATCTCGGACGGCGGGCCGCGCTCGCCGGCCGAGTCGGCCGCAGCCGAGGCGTTGTCGTCAGCGCGGTCGGAGACGTTCGCCGGCGGACCCCGGCGCTCGGCGGCCGAGTCGTTCCCGGCCGCGTCCGGGCGCTCACCGTCGTCCGTCTCGTTCATCTCGGCGTCCGAGTCGTCGGCCTCGGTCTCGTTGCCGTCCGTCTCGTCGTCCGCATCATGGTCGTCCGCCTGTGCGTGGTCGTCGCCCTGCGAGCCCGCGTCGTCCGGGGCGTTGCCGGGTGTCGCGGCCACGGCACCGGCCGCACCCGCGGTGATGATCGTCAGCGCGAGCAGCGTCGCGGTGAGTTGTTTCAGGTTCATCGCATTCCAACCTACATGGCTGGGTACACTTAGAGGGGGTATTCCGTTCTGCCGAATTCAGGCGTTTGAACGGCTCTAAACGGTGTTAAACGGAATGAAGGGTGCCACTGAATCGCCCCGAACGGATACGAACCGCTCTCGCTGCTCACCGTTGGGGTCACGGTGCCCTTCCAGCGGCCCGCCAGGGAGTCCGGTCGCCGCGCGTCAGCCCGCTGGACAGCACCGCGCCCGCCCGACGGTGATGTGGCCGTGTCGCCCGAGCGGAATCGTGAGCTGCTGGCACTCCGCGACACAGCGGGCGAGCCAGCGGACACGGCGCCTGACGGCGACCAACCCGACGAGAGCGACGAGCGCCAGTGCACCGAGCACCGGGTAGCTCACGGCCCAGACGAGCAGGAACACCGCAGCGACCATGGCCCAGCTCACGAGGATCGACCCGGAGGGGTCTCGCGGGGGGAGCGGCCGGTCACGGGGGTCGATGGGCGGCCTACTCATCTGACGAGTCCCCGCTGGCGTGCCCAGGAGCGGTCGTTGCGGGCGATTCAGGCGATTCGGACGATTCCGGCGCCGGTTTCCGCCCCTCGATGCGCGCCGCGACGATGTAGTCGCTCAGGTCGCGCTCGGAGTCCCAGTCGCGGATGAACGTCTCGCTCTCCGCCTTCGGCTCGATGGAGACGTCCGTGAACCCCGCGTCGGTCAGCATCGCCTCGAGGTCGGGAATCGGGGCCGCCCCCGCGACGCAGGCGGCCACCGACGACGGGTCGGCGCGCCGGTCCCCGGGAATCTCGGCCGTCAGGACGACATCCGAGATGGCGACGTGGCCACCCGGTCGGAGGACGCGGTACGCCTCCCGGAAGACGCGGGGCTTGTCGGGCGAGAGGTTGACGACGCAGTTCGAGATGACGACATCGACGGACGCGTCGGCGACCGGCAGGTGCTCGATCTCGCCGAGCCGGAACGACACGTTCGACGCCTCGTTCTCGGCGGCGTTCGCGCGCGCTCGCTCGACCATCTCCGGCGTCATGTCGACGCCGATGACCTGCCCCGCCGGGCCGACCTCCTGTGCGGCGAGGAAACAGTCGAACCCGCCGCCGGAGCCCAGGTCGAGCACCGTCTCGCCCTCGTCCAGCCCGGCGATTGCCGTCGGGTTCCCACAGCCCAGGTTCAGGTTCGCGCCCTCGGCGACGCTGTCGATGTCGTCGGACGAGTAGCCCAGCGCGCGGGCGTGGGCATCGTCCGAACTGTCGCCACAGCAGGACCCGTCGTCCCGGGCACTCGGGTCATCACCACAGCAGGAACCGTCGTCCGTGTCCGTCGCGATGCGTCCGTACCGCTCCCGCACGGCCTGTCGCTGTTCGCTCGGAGGGAGGGCCGAATCTGCGGCCGACCCGTCGGGGGACTCCCCGGTCATAGCACGTCCTCCCGCGTCGTCTCGACCGCCGTCAGGAGCGTCTCGGCACGGGGCGTCGTCGTGTAGTAGCGCCAGCGGCCCTCCTTGCGCCGCTCGACGAGCCCCGCCTGGTGCAGCGCACTCAGCGCACGGCTCGTGGAGCTCTGGTTCACGCCGAGCTCCGGCTCCAGGTCACAGGCACAGACCTCCCCGTCCGCCGCCGCGAGGAGCCGGAGGGCCTCGTACCGCGTCCCGTTCGCCAGCGCGGAGAACGTCCGGACGTCGAGTTCCACGTCGTGCTCCGTCAGGTCGTGCGAGACACTCGAACAGCAGCTGCCGCTCGCATCCGAACCGGACTGTCCATCTCGGGACTCGACCGGACCGCTGTCTGGGTCGGGGACCATATTCGTATATTGGAATATGCCAATGTAAAGGTTCCGGCGCTCGCGGAGCAGACGGGCGAGCCGCGGGAACCCAGCCACGGGAGGACCGGTTGGTTACCAGAGCCCGAGAACCAGCGGCGGATTCTTGTCACTGCCCGTCGAACTGCAACCTGTCACCATCTCACACGGCGGCAAGTGGTATCGGCGCGGGAACACCGAGCAGCAGCAATCTACAGCTATGGACATCGCAGACATCGTTTCACAGGAGTTCGTCGAGTTCGACCCCGAGGCGCGGGTCTCGAAACTGGCCGGCGCGTTCGACGACCCCGCGGTCAAGGGGGTCGTGGTCCGCGGCGACCGGTTCGAGGGGGTCGTCACCCGGCGACAGCTCGCCACCTCGCAGCACCAGCCGGACGAGAAGGTCGGCTCGCTGGTCTGGCACGTGCCCCGGCTGGCACCCGACGAGGACATCCGGAAGGTCGCACAGCTGATGCTGGATGCGGACGCGCAGGTGCTGCCCGTCTTCGAGGGCGAGGACCTCGTCGGCGTCGTCACCGTCGACGGCGTGCTGGAGGCCGTCCTGCCGCACCTCGACGCCGTGACGGTCGGGGAGGTCTGCACCGACAGCCTCGTCTCGGTGGCGCCGGACGCGACGTTCGGGGACGCGCTCAACACGCTCCGGGAGCACCGCGTCTCGCACCTCCCGGTCGTCGAGGACGACACGCCGGTCGGCATCCTCAGCCTGTACGACGTGACGGGGCTGACCGTCCGGGCGACCCAGCAGAGTCAGGGCGGCGAGGGCGGCGGCACGGACCCGTTCGGCGGGGAGCTGTCGGCCGGGAGCGGCCGCGCCACGGGCGGCTTCGGCGCCCGCGAGGGCGAGTCCCAGCGGGTCCTCGACCTGCCGGTCCGGGACGTGATGGTCTCGCCGGTGCGGACCACCGAGCCGTCGGCGACGGTGGCGGCCGCCGTCGAGGAGATGTTCGAGTTCGGCGGCTCCTCGCTGGTCGTCGAGGCCGACGGGGAACCCGACGGCATCATCACCAAGACCGACGTCCTCGACGCGCTCACCTGGGAGGTCGAGGGGAGCCGGGCGGTCCAGGTGTACGGGAGCAGCCTGCTCGACGACGCCTCCTACGAGGACGTGGTCGCGCTCGTCGACGGGTTCGACGACCGCGACGGCGGGATGTCCGTCCTCGACGCGAAGGTCCACCTCCACGAACACGACGAGCAACACCGGGGGACGCCGCTCCTGCTGGCCCGCGTCCGCCTCCACACCGACCGCGGTCTCTACCTCGGCTCGGGCGAGGGGTACGGCGCGAGCCACGCGCTCAACGAGGCCCGGGCGGTCCTCGAGCGGCAGATCCGCGACCGGAAGACCCGGGACAAGAGCAAGAAGCCGCCGAGCGAGGACTACTGGGAGAAGCGCTTCGGCTGGATGCTCGAAGGCTGACCTCGAGCGCGGCAGGCTCGTAGCAGCGCGGTAGCGAGCGAACCGGGCCGGTTCCGCGACGGAAGCGGGCCCCCGCCATCGGGCCAGGATTTCTCACGGGCCGAGAACCGCCACACAGGGCTTTGTCCGCTCCGGCCGTATCGAAGGATAGCGGCCACGAAGCCGACCGCAGAGACCATGTCAGAACACACCACCGACGGGGAAGGAGACCGCACGGCGAACGCAGCGGACGCCGCGGACCGGCCGCTGTTAGTGGCCGAACTCGTGCTGTCACGGCACCGGCCGACCGAGTGTACCATCTACCCCTTCGACGCGGACGACCTCGAGCGAACGACGGCCTGGATTACCGCCGAGGAAGGGTCGTTCGTCTCCACCGAGGAGATGGAGTAGCGTCCCGTGGTGTCGGCCGGCGCCTCTACTGCACTTGAACCAACATTTCTATCATATCGCCAGATATTCGAAATTCAACACACATAGAACGCCTAAATCACAATAACACACCCGTCCACCACCAATATGAAAAATATTCCGACGAACCCATCTAGCACCGAGGAAGCGAATCCTGACAGTAGAAGTTGTAATGTCGGGTGATATAACTATATAGAATGCCGAGGCGTCACGAGTACCCAGATGGACTAGTTCGC
Organism: Haloglomus halophilum; assembly: GCF_024298885.1. Classification (GTDB taxonomy): domain Archaea; phylum Halobacteriota; class Halobacteria; order Halobacteriales; family Haloarculaceae; genus Haloglomus; species Haloglomus halophilum. Next base: position 1,998,306 of record NZ_CP101166.1, on the reverse strand, counting down.
CGAAGGCTCGTGTCCGGGGTGGCTGTCTAATCTGTCGACAGCTCAGCGAGCCGCAGCAGAGCGGTTTCCACCCAGAATCGCCCCGTTGTGGGCCCAGAGTGCCGGGAGATGACCCGCCGAATCTGGGGCGGCACTCGCGACGAATCGGGGTCGGCCACTCCCTCCGCCACATCCTGCGCCCCTCCGCAGATAGTGCGAGGAATAATATCTACCGGGGATATCGGAGAGCAGCATTTTCGAACCGAGATAAGGCGATTCGATGGCTTCATAAGCCATTTCGTAGCGTCTCCGCCGAATTATCTCCGGAACCGAACTCTGGGCATTTTTCCAATAAATTATATCCCTCACCGAGTACCGTGACCTCACCCGGACCGTGGGACGCTCCAGCCGCAGTTGCGAGCCGTCCAGCGCCGTCAGTGGATGGGACGCCCGAAGTATTTTATCCGAATTGAGCGAACCCGTGGGTGTGATCGACGCACTGCCAGCCCGGGCACTGACGAACGACGAGGCCGAACAGCTCAAGCAGCAGGACCCCCGAATCGTGCCGCTGTCGGTGCTGAAAGGCGGTGACGACCCGTACGTCATCTACACGATGGCGTTCTACCGTAGCGAGGCCGGCGAGGTCCACCTCCTCGGCTACTCGGACGAGGCGGGCGGCTGGGAGTCGTTCGAGTCGTTCCCCGAGGACGAGTGGACGGTCGAACGACAGGAGGAACGGGTCGAACAGTGGGTGACCGAGCAGTACGGGGACGAGTTCGAGCAGGGAGTGCTGGACGCGGAGTCCGGCACCGTCGACATGAGCTGAGCCGGAGGGGGCCGGCTGCGGCGGCTGGAACGCGGGCTACACGTCTATCGGAAGCTGGTCACCCTCGATGTTGGGGAGGTCGTACTCCGGCGGGTTCTTGATGACGTTGACGACCTTCTCGGGCGTGACGACCTCCGGAATCGGCTGGTCGATCTCGCAGGTCGCGGTCGGCTCCTCGAGCGGGTCGACCTCGTGCTCGGGGACGTTACCGCACTCGAAGCCGGTGTTCAGCCCACCAGCACCGGGGATGTAGACGGTGAGCTCCCCTTGCGAGTGCTCCAGGTCCCGCTGGGCCCGCATGTCGGTCTCGACCCCGGCGTAGTTGTCGGTCTGTCCATCGGTCACGGTGACCTCGTTCACGCTGGCGACACGCTCCTCGGTGAGCAGGAAGATGAACAATCCATCCCAGCCGGGGCCACCCTCCTCGAGCTCACCTCCGCCGAGACCGTAGTACGACGCTTTCTCATCGGTAGCGGAGAAGTCCGCCGTCCGGTACTCACCGGTCGGGTTCGTCGGTGGGTCAGTCGGGTCGATCGACGGGTTATCCGGGTCGTAGATCTCACACGTGTCGGGAGCGAAGCTGAATCCGAGTCCGGCCAGGTTCTCCGGTGAGGCCACCCGCGTCGGGAGGAGCGGCACGGTCGGGGGCTGGACCGGCAGGTCGTCGATGTACGGCACGGCCTCGAGGGGGAGGTCGCCGGCCGTTACCGGCTTCGAACAGCCGATCTGGCTGTCGGAGCCGACCGGGAGTGCCTGCGGACCCGGGGCCTGTTCGGTTGGAAGCGTCTCTACCGGCTCCAGAGCACTGCCAACCGGGACGTCCTCGGTGCTACCGCTGAGGGTGTCCTCGACCTGCTCACCGTCCGTGTTGGGAAGCGGACCGAGCACGTCGACACGGCTCAGGTTCACGTCCGAGTCTTCCGTGTCGACCACGCCGTCGGGACCGATGAGCGTACCGACGCCCGGAGCCCCGTCACCGATACCAGGGCCCCCCGGAAGGCCATCGCTGACGTTCGGTACATCCAGGAGGCCATCGGTCGTGCCGGACGGGGCCAGGGAATCGGTCTCGCCGAGCCCGCCCACCGCGTCGGTGCCGGCCTCCTGGCCGGCGACAGTCACACCGTCGGTACTGACGTTGACACCCCCGTCACCGCCGACGGAGACGCCGTCGGTTCCCACCGAGACGCCGTCATCACCCGCGATGGAGACACCGTCGGAACCGGCGTCGATCCCCGAATCTCCACCGAGCAACCCATCGCCGGCGGACGAGTCACCACCCAGCAACCCGTCGTCCGGCGTCGCTGCGGTCGGCGCCGCCCACAGTGACATCGCGAGTGCCAGTACAACCACGGCTATCGAGAGCGTACGTGCGGGACGCATCGTTCCACCAATCTGATTAACTGTCCAGTAGATAGGGTTTATCGCGATTATTTACGATAGTTTATCAGCGGAGCCAGGAGGCAAGCACGGACCGTCGGTCCGGCCAGTCCACCCGCAGCCCGCCGTTCACACCCAGAGCGCCGACATCACGGTTCGCTCGGCCTGCCTGACCAGGTCGTTGGCAGTGCTGGGGGCACAGTCCAGTTCCGCACCGAGTTCCGCACAGGTCAGCTGCCGGGGGGTATCGTAGTAGCCCGCCGCGACCGCGGCCCGGAGGGCCTCCCGCTGCCGGTCGGTCAGCAGCGAGAGGACGCTGTGTACGCCGGGCTCGTAGTCGCCGACCCTGTCGACGGTGACGGCGACGCTCGCCGGCATCTCGTCGAGTGCCTGGCGGAGCGCCCCCGGTGAGCCACCGAGGGTGACGGCGATCCGGTCGTCCTTGAACAGGAGTGGCCGCTTGTACACGAGCGCGTGCCGTTGGATGGCGCGAACGACATCGGTCAGGGGCTGCCCGGCATCGACATGCGCGTACAGCGTGTGGAAGTTCCGCTGGGCCTGCAGGCGGCTCCTGATGACGGACTCCCGACGGTCGAGGGCCTGCCGGAGCCGCCCGGGACGCTCCCCGGACAGCAGGTAGACGAGCAGGCAGGTGTCGTCGGCGAAGACATCGACGTACAGGAGCTTCTGCCGCGACACCGGCTCGACCTCCTGGATCGTTCTGTCGACCCCGTTGAACCCGTGGTCCGGGGGCGACAACGTGACTGATGCGGCTCTCATCGTCGGGCTACCGCTTGGCTGTTGGGTCTGGACCGGGGCCGGCCGGCGCTCCGACGGGCCCCGTGCTGGTGTCCATCGTGACTCCTGGTTCCTGAATAAGTATTCTCCCGGCTATGTCCCGACCCTTATCCCCGACCACGGACGGCCGGGTCCCGGCCGTCGGAGCACCGACCGGGCGAGTACCTGCGCCGGGGGACCGCCCCGGAACAGCCCGAGGGCGAGCGCACAGTTTCAACCGCCGGCAGGAGCCGGGGAAGGATATTTATCCGGAGGATGCGGGGCGTTGACAAGGTCGCCGCGATGAACGGGAGACAGCTGCGCATCATCGTCGTTGCAGCCGTAGCCGTCGGGTCCCTCAGCCTCGGCGGGGCCATCTTCCCGTCGGCCATCGGGGCGCAGACCCAGTCGGTGAGCTCGGGGACGTTCGTCGAGGGGAACACGACCCTCGAGGACCCGCCCGGGCCGAATGGGTTGAACCTGTCCAGCACCCCGTGGCTCCAGGCGTACTACCAGTACTTCGAGCCGCCGAACGGGACGGAGAACGAATCGGTCGCCAGCCGGCGCGACCCCGGCAGCGGGGCGGACCTGCTCCCGATACTGGCCGCCGCCGGGACGGCCGTCACCGCCCTGACGGGCGTCGGGGCGATGGTCTGGGTGCGGTGGCTCTGGCGTACCCCCGAAGGGTTCGAGGAGCGGTCGGAGACCGCCGGCGGGGAGCCGTCACCGACAGCGGAGCCGCCGGTGCCCCCCGGTGACCTCGACCCGTCGAACGAGGTGTACCAGGCCTGGTGCGAGATGGTCCGGCGGCTCGAGGTCACCCGCCCCCACGTGATGACGCCCCGAGAACTCGCCCGGACGGCCGTCGAGCAGGGCTTCGACCGGGAGCCCGTGGAGTCGCTGACCCGGGCGTTCGAGCAGGTCCGCTACGGGGAGGCCGAGCCGTCGGCCGACCGGACGTTCCGAGCCCAGGTCGCCCTCGAGGAACTCGCCGGGGAGGGCGACGCATGAACGTCGTCCGCGGGGTTACGGCGGGCGCTGGCGTCACGGCGGTACTGTTCGGCCTCCTCCTCCTTGCGACCCCGCCGCTGACGGTCGGGCTGGACACCAGCGAGGCCGTCGTGTCGGCGCTGGGCGTGGTCGTCTCCGTGGCCGGCGTCGGCGCGCTCGTGCGCCGATATTCCAGCGGAACGCGACGGACGAGTGCGAGCGACGCGCCGAACCGACGGCCCGTGGTGGCCACGGACCACGCCGCCGACACGGGCGCAGCGTTCGACCGACAGCTCCGGTCGCGCTCGGCGGCGGCCCGCGACCGGCTGGAGGCGACGGCGGTCGACATCCTGACCACGCTCCGGAACCTCGACCCCGGAACCGCCAGGGAGCAGCTCCGCTCGGGTGACTGGACGGACAGCCGCGCCGCGGCCGCCTTCTTCGCGCCAGGGGTAATCGACCGGACGCTGCGGCGGCCGACCTGGCTCGGTGGCGAGCCCGCGGTCGTCGGTCAGGCCCGGGCGGTCGTCGACGAGCTCTCCCGGATCACCCACGAGGAGACCCGCGACGACCACCACGACCGGGACGCCGCCACCGACGCGGAGGAACGCCGAGGTGCTCACGCCCGCACAGGCCCGGAGGCACCCAACGGGGAACCGGACCCGGCCGTCATGGCGGCGCTACCGGACGGGCCCACGTCGACTGGGCGCTGGACCGGCGTCGGGGCACTGACGCTCGTCACCGTCGGCATCGCCGTGTTCACGCGGCGGCCGGGGCTTCTGGTGCCCGCAGCCATCGGCGTCGGGATGGTCGCGTACGCCGCGTACGGCCGTGCGGGCACGCCGACGGAGGCATCGCTGCTGGTGGAGCGGTCGCTGAGCACCGACCACCCCGACCGGGGTGACCCCGTTCGGGTCACCGTCACCGTGCGCAACGAGGGGGACCGGGTGCTTCCCGATGTCCGCCTCGTCGACGGCGTTCCGGAGGCGCTCGCCGTGACCGACGGGGAGCCGGGGACGGTGACGACGCTCCGCCCGGACGAGTCGACCCGGTTCACGTACACCGTGACCGCGGAGTACGGCGACCACGAGTTCGATACGCCGGTCGTCACCCTTCGGGACGCGACGGGCGAGCGCGAGCGGCGCGTCGAACCGACGGTCCGTGGCGAGAGCCTGACCTGTCGGCCGCGACTGGCGGACCCGCCGGGCGTGCCGCTCCGCGCGGAGACGACCGGGCACGTGGGGCCGGTCGCGGCCGACGACGGCGGGAGCGGGCTGGCCTTCCACGCGGTCCGGGACCATCGTCCCGGGGACCCGCTCTCGCTGATCGACTGGAAGCGCTTCGCCCGGACCGGGGACCTCGCGACCATCGAGTTCCAGCAGGAGCGCCGGACGGACGTGGTACTGGCGGTCGACGGGCGCGAGGCCGCCGCGGTGGCGCCCGACACGAGCACCCGGAACGCGCGCCACCGGGCCATCGAGGCCGCGGACGTGCTGGCGACCGCCCTGCTCGACGCCGGGAGCCGGGTCGGCATCAGCGCCGTCTCGGCGACGCCTGCCTGGCTCGGACCGGGGAGCGGAACCGACCATCAGGCCCGGCTCCGCGACCTGCTGGCGACCGACCCGGCGTTCACCACCTCGGACGAGGCGCCGTTCGTCCGGTCGACGTACCTGGCCAGGCTGCGCCGGCGGCTGCCGAGCGGAACCCAGGTGGTCCTGTGCTCGCCGCTGGCCGACGGGACGCCGGTCGAACTCGCGCGTGAACTCGAGGCGTGTGGCGTTCCGGTCACCGTCCTCAGCCCCGACCCGACCGGGGCGGCGACGACCGGGAGACGGCTCGCCAGCGTGGAGCGCCGACTCCGGATGGCCACGCTCCGACACCAGGGCGTGCCGGTCATCGACTGGGCGCCCGACACGCCGCTTCCACTCGCGCTGGCACGGACCCGGGACCTCCCGGTGGTGGTGTCATGAGCGCCCGAGTCACCACCCGGGCTGCCGGCGGTACCCGGAGCCTCCTGCTGACGGGGCTCGCCGGGGGACTCGCACTGGTCCCGGTGGCGGCGGGGCCGACCGCCGCCGTGGCGGCACTCCCGGGACTCGCGGGCCTCGTCGCCGGCGTCTCGCGTGGGAGCCGGCGGCTGGTCCGCGCCGGGGCGGTCGGACTCTACGCCGGCGTGCTGCTGGCCGGCGTGCTCGGGGCCCCGGTCATGCTGCTCGCGCTCGGAACGGTCGGCGCGGTCGTGGCCTGGGACGGCGCCGAGCAGGCGGTCGATCTCGGGCGCCATCCCGGTTCGGCGGACGCCGCGCGGCCGGTCCTCGTCCACACGGCCATCACGGCTGGCGTCGCCGCCATCGTGGCGGTGGGGAGCTACCTCCTCTACCGACTGGGGGCGGTCCCGGCCCCGACCGTCGTCGTCGTCGTGCTACTGGTCGGCGGCCTCCTGCTGCATCACGTCCTCGTGCGGACCGACTAGCGTCCGGTCCCGGCCTCGGCTACGGTCGGGACGGCGATATCGTCCAGCACGTCGTCGACGACGGTCGTCGCGTCCACGTCCTCGACGCTGGCCTTCGCCGTGAGCACCAGCCGGTGGGCGAGTACCGGGCGGGCCACCCGCTTGACATCGTCCGGGGTCGCGAAGTCGCGCCCGGCCAGGACGGCGTGGGCCCGGGCCGATTCGAGCAGCCGCTGGGTACCACGCGGCGAGACGCCGACCTCGACACGAGGGTCCTCCCGGGTCGCTCGGGCGATATCGGTCATGTACCCCTGGAGGTCCTCGTCGACGTGGACCGTCTCGGGCACCGACTGGAGCGCCCGGACCGCCTCGGGGTCCACCACCTGCTCGGCAGTGGGGACCTGTTCGGCCCGCCCGAGTCGGCGGCTCAGGAGCCGGCGCTCCGCGTCGCGCTCGGGATAGCCGAGACTCGTCTTGACCAGGAACCGGTCGACCTGTGCCTCCGGCAGCGGGAAGGTCCCCTCCTGCTCGACGGGATTCTGCGTCGCCAGCACGAAGAACGGCTCCGGGAGGTCGTGGGTCGTTCCCTCGGCCGTGACCTGATGTTCGGCCATCGCCTCCAGCAGCGCGGCCTGTGTCTTCGGTGGTGCCCGATTGATCTCGTCACCGAGCACGACCTGTGCGAACACCGGGCCCTCACGGAACTCGAAGGACCCCTCGACCTCGTCGTACACGTGGGTGCCGGTCACGTCCGCCGGGAGCAGGTCGGGGGTGAACTGCACCCGCGAGAACGACAGCCCCAGCGCCGTCGCGAACAGGTTCGCCGTCAGCGTCTTGCCGGTTCCCGGCACGTCCTCGATGAGGACGTTCCCACGCGCGAGGATACCCAGCATGATGTCCTCGAGGAACCGTTCGTCGGCGACGACCCCGTCGGCGACCTCGGAGAGGATGGCCTCACAGCTGTCACTCGCCTCCGTCACGTCCATGGCCCATGGTGACACACCAGGGACTTAGCTATGTCGCCGTCCATCAGAGCTAAGGGCCCCGCGTGGGAGTCTCTGCCAAGCCAATGCGTGGGACGGCCGAGTACCTCCTGCGACGGGCAGGGCTGTCGCTCCTGTTCGTAGCGGTCGCCGCGACGGTCGTGTTCGGAATCGTCCACTTCGGGGTCGCGGATCCGGCGGACGCGACGGCCGCGACGCCGGAGGAGCGGTCATCGCTCGCCGAGAAGAAATCGACGTTCGGCCTCGACCGGCCGATACCCGTCCAGTACGTCGACTACATGGTCTCGATGTTCCGGTTCGACTTCGGCGAGACCTGGGCCGACCGCGACGAGGCGGTGGCCGAGCAACGGACGAGTGTCAACAGCCTCGTCGAGCAACGGCTCGGCCGGACGGCGTGGCTGTGGCTCTGGACCGGACTGCTCGCCCTCCCGCTGACCGTCGTCGGCGTCGTGGCGGCACGCTACACGGATGACGGTCGTGATACCGGCGTCCTCGGCAAGGCACTGCCGGCGTTCCTGCTCGCGGCTACCTTCGAGACCGTGTTCTTCAATCTCGGACAGCTGCTGCTGGGCCTGGACTGGCGACCGTTCCTCGCACCGACACCGTCGAGCATCACACGGCCCCTCCCGGTCGGTGACCTGGGGACGACCGACGGGGTCCTGCTGGCGACGAAACTGGCGATTCCGCCCGCGCTCGCGCTCGCCGTCCCGCTGGCGGGGACCCTGGCGTTCCTCTGGAGCCGCGGGCTCGCGTCCGCCGCCGACAGGTCGTTCGTCGACGCCGCACGCGCGAAGGGGCTGCACGGCGGCCTGGTCCGACTCAAGCACGTCCTGCCGGTCGGGGCAGTCCCGGTGTTGGTGGTCGCGGGCGAACTCGCCGCGGCCCTGGTCGGCATGACGATGCTGGTCGAGGTGGTGTTCTCGCTGGAGGGGCTGGGCTCGCTGCTGTACATCTCCGTCGTCAGGAACGACTACACGACCCTGCAGGCGTCGGCCTTCGTCTTCGTGGTGGTCGTGGCGGCGGTCGACTGGCTCGGCGCCGCCGGGCACTCGCTGCTCGGCGGGGACCCGGCCCGGCGCCGGCGCGGAGTCTGGGGCGGCAGCGCCACCACGGGACACGACGGGTCGGTGAGTGATGGCGGGCCAGTGAGCGACGGCGGGCCGGTGAGCGACGGCGGGCCGGTGAGTGACGGCGGAGTCGACACCGGCGGAGGCCTCCGACCCCGCCGGCACGTCGACGGCATCCGGCTCGCGGTGCGGGCGACGCCGCGCCCGGCGCTCGTCTGGGCCGGCGCCGGCGCGGTGCTGGTGCTCCTCCAGTTCGGGGCCCTCGTCGACACGCTCTCGGCGTTCGTCCCCGGCATCGACCTGGCGGGGGTCGTCCCGCGGCTCCTCGACCGGCGGCTCGTCCCCAACGCCGGCTACCGGCTCCCCGACGGGGGGTGGGCGGGAACCGCGTTCGGCCTCTCGCCGGCAGCGGCCTGGCTGCTCCGGGTCGGGCTGGTCTACGCCTACGCGGCCGCGGTCGCCCTGTGGCTCCGCCACGGCTACCGCCTGCTGCGCGACGTGTACCGGCCGGCGACGTGGCACGGGGGCGGCGCGTTCCTCGCCCGACTCCGGGCACACCGGGCCGCGCGGGTCGGCGGCGCCGTCGTGGCCGTCCTCCTGGTCGCGGCCGTGTTCGCCCCGGCGCTGGGCACGGTGCCCGCCGACCGGACCTTCATGCATTCCAGCCTCGACGGGACCCAGGGCGAGATCGACGGGTCGGGGACGGTCGACTATCTCGACACCGAGAGCGGCACCGTCGAGTCGGCCGCAGTGAGCCTGACCATCACCCGGACGCGCTCGACCTCGCTCGGGAGCGTCGGGCCCGGACAGTACGACGAGTTCGGTCAGTTCCACCCGTTCGGGACCACCTACTTCGGGACCGACCTGTTCACGGAGATGCTGTTCGGCCTGCGCAGCTACCTCTTCGTCGCCACGGTGGTGCTGCTGACCGCGGGGCTCCTCGTCCTGCTCGCGGGCGCGCTGGCGCTGCAGCTCGGGCGCCCGACCGCGGCGGGCATCGACGGAGCCGCCGGCCTGCTCGGGCTGTTCCCCACCATCCCCTTCCTGTTCCTGACGGTGGCCTGGTTCCATCCGGCCCTGAGCACGCTCTCGACCCAGTTCCAGGTCGTCGGCGTGCTGTTCGGCCTGCTCGCCTGGCCGCGGCTCTGGCGGACGGTGAAGCCACTCCTGACCGAGGTCGACGGCCGGGCCTGGGTCGACGCCGGCGCCGCGTTCGGACAGCCCCGGAGCCGGACCGTCGTCCGGGAGCTCCGGCCCGTCGGCGGCGTGCTGGTGGCGTACGGGCTCGTCGCCGCCGGAGGAGCCATCGCCGGGACGGCGGGACTGTCGTACCTCGGCCACCTCTCGGTCGGCGCCCCACACGGCGCCTTCGAGTGGGGCGGCCTGCTGTGGCGCGGGCAGAACTTCATGCTCACGAGCGCGGGCCACACGTTCGTCTTCCCGGCGGTCGGGCTGGTCTGTCTGCTCGCCGCGATCCAGGCGCTCGCGGCCGGCATCCGCGATGCCGCGACCGCCGACCGACCCGGCGAGACGAGCAGTGCCGGCGAGGTCGGCGGCCTCACCAGCTGACACCACGCCGGACGGTCCCGCTCGGAGAGCGGTCGTTGGTACCGTGTTCGTGCGAAGATACAGAAGGGCTCTCTGGTGACAGCGCCGACCGAACCCTGTTGAAAGCCCCCGAGCGCTCCGGGCTCCGGGGCTCGCTGCGGACGGTCGAGCGGCCAGGGGCTTCCAAACCGGTTCTATTCGCGGTTCCTCGCTCTGCATCTCCCTCCAACTACACTCCCTGCAACGACCGGAGCGAAGCTATCTGTCCGGACACCACCCGCCGCGCCCCCCAGCTATAACTTGTTCCACCCCGTGGCCCATGATGGCATGTCAGAGACCGCCAAGGTTGTCAAGGAGCTGAGCCGCGGGGACAGGCTCCGGGTATCCGACCCGGACGTCGGCGAGGTATCGGTCATCATCTACGCCCCCCAGGAGACCGCGGAGGTCGCCCCCGGCATCCAGCAGTTCGTGTTCACCCACGAGTCCGGGCGCATCATCGGGATGAACCGGAGCCTCGGCGTCGACGAAGACGCCGACTGGGACATCTGCCGGCTCGTCGTCGACGAGGACGGGTTCCAGCACGCCCTCCTGGTGCGGTCGAACGGCGATGTCCACCTCCACACCCGCCGGGAGCCGGGCCAGCCGGAGGACTGGGAGCATCGCGGCGTCGTCGAGGAGGTCGAGCGGCTCGAACCCGTCGACCAGGCCTGAACGGCGCACCGCCGACACCCCGACCGGGGACCCCGCTCCACTCACTTCGTCGGGTCCCCGATAGCGACGAACGGAGCCGGTGGCACGCGCAGGCGGAGCGAACGGACGATTACTGGGACGATAGGCACTCCGGAGGGCTGCAGGTCACTCCGGGGAGCGGGGAGCCGAACAAACCGCCAGCGAGGGGAATGCCGAACCGACCCGGCTCACACGCCACCGATGAGGCCGCCATCGACCGGCGTATCGGTGGGCGTCGCCGTCGGCGTGGGTGACGGTGTCGGCGTCGGCGTTGGTGTGGGGCTCGGCGTCGCCGTCGGCGTCGGCGTGGGGGTCGGGCTGGGCGTCGGTGTCGGTGTCGGCGTGGGTGTGGGCGTGGGTGAGGGTGTCGGACTCGGCGTCGCCGTCGGCGTGGGGGTCGGGCTGGGTGTCGGACTCGGCGTCGCCGTCGGCGTGGGGCTCGCTGTCGGGGTCGCCGTCGGCGTCGGTGATGCGGTGGACGTGTTGGTCGGTGACGGGCTCGGCGTCGGCGAGGCCGTGCTGGCCGCACCGCCGAGGCTGTTGGCGCCGCCACCGGCGCTCGCTGCGGGGGCACCGGTGGCGAACAGCAGGGTCGCGCCATGCACGAAGATCGTGCCGACGACGACGAGTGCGACGAGGAGCACCGGGACCGTCGTCAGCCGGTCCAGCTCGGACTCCTGGCCCCAGAACAGCATCACCCCCGCCAGCACGACGGCCACCATGACGACGAGCCCGGCGACCGGCTGGGAGCTGGCCTCGAGCCGGACCCCGACCCGGACCGCGACCAGGCCGACGACGAACACCCCGAGCGCAAGAACGGGCGTGCTCCGGGAGAGGCCACCCGACGGAAGGCTCGGGAACGGGCCGGACTGCTGTGCCGTGGTCGGTGCCTCCCGGTCGATCCAGCGGTCGAGCGCGAACCCGTTCTCGAGGGGGGCCTGCTCGGCCGGGCCGTAGTGAGCCGGCGCGAGGGCACCGAGCGTCTCCCGGCGACCGAGGAGCAGCGCCGCGACCGCGAGCGCGAGGAGTCCGATGGGGAGCGCCTCGGCGGCCGGCGAGTCGAGTTGCGGGACGACGCCCACCGCGAGCCGGACCGCGACAGCTCCGAGTGCGAAGAGGACCAGGGCCAGCACCGGGACGCTCCGGACGGCCACCCCCGGACTCGGCAGAGTACGCCCCGAAGCGGCGCCCGCACCCGTCGAGCCGGGCTGGGACTGCCCCGCCGCGGGCGGGTCCGACGGAAGCGACCCGTCGCCACCCTGCTCGACCACCCCAGGGAGGTCGGCCGGCTGCTCGTCCAGCCACTCGTCGAGCGTGAACCCCGTCTCGAGTGGCGCCTGTCTTCCTCGTGTTCGACGGATGGCCTGAACCGGGAGACCATCCAGCATTCGCTGCGGGAATCCCATGCTAACTCGTTCCGTGTGTGGCTTTGTCATTGTCAGACCAGTGCATAAAGCTGTCGGCACTGAGCCTGGCAGCGGACTGGTGGAGTGGTCCCAGGGCGGGGAAAGTTACTTGCACGGCCCTCCGGAATCACGGGTGATGCTTCCGGGCGTGGATATGCACCTCCGTTCGTCTCAGTATCCGGATGTCGTGGCGGACGCCCTCCTCACGCTCCCCGAACGGCCGTGTACGATGGTTCCGTTCGACGAGAGCCGGTTCCCGGACCTGCTGGCCGAATTCCATCGGACGGACCACCCGACGGTCGAGTCGGACTCGGCCCCGGCGGTGAATGAGCAGCTCCTCGCGGCCACCGACACCGTCGAGGCGTTCTTCGCGGAGGCGCTCTGGACATCGGTACTCACCCCCGACCTCGAGGGACTGTCGAGCGAAATCGTCGCCGTCCCGTACCGCGATACGATGTTCGAGTCGGCCGTCTACCGCGACGGCACGCCCGGCTGGAAGGTCGAGGCGTACCTCTTCACCGACGAACGTGTTCGCGAGGATATCGAGCGCATCAGCCATCGGAAGGAGCAGTATCTCCGCTCGCTCCGGAACGGACGAGTCCCGACGGCAGCCTCGCGAGACCACAAGCTCGCCGAGATCCGGACGAAGAGCGATCTCCTGGGATACCCCGACTGTTGTGGCGAACGGTTCCTGACCGAGCGCCGGCGCCGGTTCGACACCATGCTCTCCGTCGGTGACGAGCGGGTTACGGAGCTGCGCGCCAGTGGCGACAGGGAAGCGGTCCTCGCCGCCTTCGAGCAGGAGCTGGCGACCCACGACCTCACGCTGGCGGACCTCAACCCGGAGAGCCGGCTGGTCGGCCAGCTCGAGAACCTCGACATCGGTAGCTACTTCGAGAACTGGTCGTACGACCGTCTCCGGGCGTTCTTCGAGCGACGGAGTCGGGACGAGCTGCCGGCGTTCTTCTACGCGTTCTTCAGCGAGGAGTTCTACCCCCACCACCCGCGCTGTGACCACGCCGAGGCGGTCGGGCGGGCGGTCGAGTCGACGCTCCACCGCACGTATCCGGACCAGGTCCCGCTGTACCGGACGACGGTGATGTGTAACCTTCTGTCTCACCTCGGGTTCGACGACCGAGCGGTACGCCGGCGGTTATTGACCGATATCGGGCCCCAACCGGAGTGAATCACCCGATGCCACGGCCGCCACGTCCGGACGCTCGTCACCGACCGAGCAGCTCGCGGAAGCGCTGGACACGCTCGGGCGCGGCGGTGGCGGGAACGGGCACGAGCCACACGAACCCCTCCGGCAGCGCATTCTGGAAGGATTCAACGCGGGACTCGAACGTCGCCGGCTCCGCAGACCACACCGCCGCGGGCAGCGAGCCACCAGTTCGACCGGAAACGTCGGCCAGTGACTCGACGGCCTCGGGTGGCAGCGCCTCGAACGTCACCACATCGTACTCGTCGAGAAGCGCCGCGGCGTCGGCCCGAAGCGTCGACGGGAAGCGACCGACCACACGCAGGCCGTGGTGGTCGGCGGTGTTGAACACGGCCCCCGCCTCGAGGAGCGCGTCGTCGAGTGACAGTCCCCGGTCACGAGCCGTCTCGAGACCACGCTCATCGAGAACCAGGACTTCGACGGTTCCCTCGAGCGACCGGACGACATCACTCACCGCCTGGCCCGCCTCGTGAAGGGCGTCGAGGGCGGCGAACTCGTCGGCCGCGACGGCATCGAGCCAGTCGGCGCCCAGCTGGTCGACACAGACCGTGGCCGGGCTCGGCAGGACGGCACCGACAGGCTCCGAACGGACATCCGCGACGATACCGATGGTCTCGGCGAACCCCTCGACGCCCGGGCCCAGTGCCTCGTCGAACCGGACACTCGCGAGGTCGGCCCCATCGGCCGTTTCGAGGTCCGCGGCGAGAGCGTCGACACCGGAGACGGCGGCCACGTCCGGACCGACGAGGTCGGCGGTCTGTCGCAACGCCGTCGACCAACCGACGGGGTCGGTCCAGGGTCGGTCGGGCATCTCGTCGCCGACCCGTGCGGCGTAGTCCTGATACAGCGGTACGTAGACGAACTGGCCGTCGAACACTGGTACACTCATCCGACTCGACCCGAGGTTGGACCGACTACACGTTAAACCCTGGCGTGGTGTCGGAACCCACGACAGAGCTAGGATAGCCCGCCCTAGTCGTCGCTGAGGTCGCCCTTGTACTCCGGCCGTGGCGGGTACTTCGGGGTGTCGAACAGTGCGGGCGCCTGCGTGCGGAAGAAGTTCATCGGCATGCCCTCCAGCTCGTCGGGAGCCATCCGCTGGTTGACCCAGCCCGCGTAGATCTCCTCTCGGTCGTCCCACGACCCGAAGTACGGCATGTCGAGCGGCGGCGTCTCCGTCTCCCAGTCATCGACGAACTCGTCGAACGGGACGCCCTCCTCCAGTCGCTCCTCACGTTTCGACTCGCGGCGCTCCTCGGTGGCAGCCTCGTCGACCATCATGGTCTCCTCGTCGTAGGCCACCTCGTAGATGTTCTCGAGGACCCACTCGGAGATGAGGTCCTTCTCCAGGTCCTCGAGGACCGACTCGGCGTCGCGTTCGATGGGGTCACCGAGGCCACCGCCGGCCCCCTGGGTCACCCAGTAGACCTCACCTTCCTCGGCCAGCTCCTGCTGCAGACCGAGGTCCCAGGTGGTGTACTCCCCGTCGAGCGGTTTCTCCTGCATCAGGTCGGGGATGTCGTACTCCCAGTCTTCGGGGTCCTCCTCCAGCAGCTCGAGGACGTTGGCGTCCTTGATGCGGCCGGCGGGGATGGCCGGGGCGCCGTAGCCCCCGTACAGTCCGTGGACCGAGGGGAACCGCGACCCGATGCCGGTCGCGAGCCACGCCCACGCCGGGGTGTTCTTGTGGGTGAACACCTGCTGATGGCCGTGGCCGCCACGGTAGCGGCCGAAACCCTGCAGGTCCTTCAGGAGCCGCGCCCGCGAGAGCGCCACGAAGGGGTACTCCTCCTCGTAGTGCTCGGTCTCGCCCATGTCACCCATCGCACAGAAGAAGGCGGCCTGGGAGTGGAGCCCATCGCGGTCCCAGCGGGCGGCGCCGGGCATCGTGTTGATGTCGGTCACGATGTTGCCGACGAAGTCACCGTGCTGGTTGGTCCCGCCGTAGGTCCACCCGTTGATGCAGTTGTAGTGGTTGGCGTGGATGTCGGTGGCCTCCGAGCGGTTCTCCTGGGTGAATTCGGGGTAGAGCGCCTTCATCATCGACTGCTCCATCGAGGAGAACGCCGGGAACAGGGTCATCATGCTCTGGGCGTTTGGTACTTCCCGGGTGCAGTGGACGATGGAGCCGCGGTCGGCCTCGATGTGGACCGGCTCGAAGATGGCCTGGTTCCGCGGCAGGTCCGGCCAGATGAAGTTGAGGAACGCCGGCATGAGGACGCTCTTGAGCGACGCGAAGATGGCGTTGGTCGCCCGGTCGTCGAACTCGGGCCCGGCGCCGCGGTAGTCGATGGTGATCTCGTCGCCCTCGATGGTAATCTCACAGGGGATCTTGATGAGACAGTCCTCCTTGAGGGTGCTGTCGGCGAACGTGGTGTGCCGGTAGGTTCCGTCGGGGGTCGCCTCGATGCGGGCTCGCATCTCCTCCTCGGCCGACTCCAGCGAGTGGCGCAAGCCCCCGACCACGTGGTCGGCACCGTACTGGTCGATGACCTCGTCGATGCGGTCTATCATCCGCATCACCGACGCCAGCCGCGCCTGGTGGTCGTTCCGGGTGAGCTTCTTGTCCCGGGTGGAGTTCTGGAAGAACGTGATGAGCTCCTCGTCCAGTTCGTAGTCCGTGCCGATCTTCATCGGCTGGGTCTTCAGCCCCTCGTCGTACGGGCTCTCGGCGTCGCCGGGGATGCCACCCGGTTCGGTCGAGCCGTTCTCGCCCTCGTGGATGACACAGCTCGCCCACGCGATGTGCTCGTCGCCATCGAACACCGGGATGAACGTGCTCTGGTCGGCGTTGTGGATGTTCCCGTACCGGGCGTCCATGTGGTGGAACACGTCCCCCTCGTTGATCTCGTAGTCGGGGTTCTCCCGCCACTTCTTCATCACGTGCTTGATGGGCAGGCCCTGGAGGACGATGAACGACAGCACGCCACTGGAGGAGGCCACCGCCAGGTCGCCCTCGCGGGTGAACAGGCCCGTGATGAGGTCGCCCCACTTCGCCCCGGGCGAGGAGGCGATCTGCATCGCCATGTCCAGTCCCTCGTTACCGATGGCCTGGAGCTGGTTGTTGACAACCATCCGGGTCACGTCCTCGTCGGCGATCGCGTCGAGTGCCGCCTCCTGACGGTCCGTCCGGGGCTCCATGGAGTGTTGCTCCATTATCTCCCGATCCGGCCCCTCGAACAGTTCCTCGCCTTCGAGGAATTCGGTCATCTCGGCTTCGATACTCCGCTCGTCCTCGGCGACGGGCGCCGCCTGTGAGACGCCGCCGTCGGCCTTTCGGTCGGTCCCGTCGTCTTGGGTGTCGTCTGTCATTGTCGTATCCGGTGTGATGTCGGTTCCGTGCCTGTGCTCGCCGTCACTGTCGTCTGAGATACGAGACGCCGGCCGGCGTCCGGTCGAAGGTCCAGCCGTCGTTGACCACGATGGTCGTCTCGGGGTGCTCGACGATGGCCGGCCCATCGACCGCGCCGGTACCCATCTCGGTGAACCGGTGGACCGGCGTCTCGACGAACTCGCCGCCGAAGTAGCACGACCGGGAGCGCCCGGTGTCCGGCGTCCCGGCACCGTCTGTCAGCGCCGCCGCGTCGCCGGTCGAGGTGTACTCCATCCGGGGCTGCTCCACGTAGGACTGCACCCGGATGGTGATGAGGTTGATGTCCGAGCTCGGCATGTGGGCCTCGTCGCCGAAGTTGTCCCCGTAGGAGTCGCGGAAGGCCTTCAGTAACCGCAGCAGGTCCTCCCGGTCGTCGATGGTCTCGACCGGACTCCGAGCCGTCGTCGTCTGCAGCTGGACACCGTACTTCAGGTCGCACTCCACAGTGTGCTGGATGCGGTCGGCCGAGTAGCCCTCGTCGAGGAGGTCACGCCGGCCCTTGTCCTGGAGTGTCGCGACGACGTCGTTGAACTGCTCGTAGTCGTCGAAGTACGTCTGCCCCTCACCGTCGAACAGTTCGAGGTAGACCGACTGCTCGTACATGTGCATCTGGTCGAGGTTGCCGGCGCCGGCCGCCGACAACACGGGGCTGAACGGCGGCACGATGACCTTCTCGACGTCCAGTTCCTCCGCGTACCCGCACGCGTGGGTCGGGCCAGCCCCACCGTACGAGAGGATGGAGAAGTTCCGTGGGTCGTAGCCCTGCAGCGAGATCTCGTTGAACATCGTCTGGGCCATCTTCGTGTCGACAACCTGTCTCGCAGCGGCGGCGGCCTCCTCGACGCTCACGTCCATCGGCTCCGCGATGTCTCGGCGGACGGCGCGTCGGGCGAGCCGCTCCTCCAGCTCCAGCTCGCCGCCCCAGAAGTAGTCCGGGTTGAGATACCCCAGTACGACATCGACGTCGGTCACCGTCGCCCGACGGCCGCCGCGGTTGTAACACGCCGGGCCGGGGTCCGACCCCGCGCTCTCCGGGCCGACCGTGATGACGTCCTCCGCGGAGTTGTAGCCGAGTATCGACCCCCCGCCAGCGCCGATGGTCTTCATGTACACCATCGGGATGTTGATGAGCCACCGGTCGATGATGGGCTCGTACTCGTACAGCGAGACCTCACCCTCCGTGACGGCCCCGATATCGAAGCTCGTGCCCCCCATGTCGGTCGTGATGAGGTTCTCGTCGTCGAGTTCGTCGGCGAGCTGCTGGGCGGCGCCCAGTCCCGCGACGGGCCCCGCGTGCATCGTCTGGATGGCGTAGGTCTTGCCCAGCTGGGCCATCCCGGAGGTGTTGTGGACGAGCTGGAGCGGCTTCTCGTAGCCGTGGTCCCGGAGGACCGACTGCATGTCCTGCAGCCCCTCCCGCATGATGCGGTGGAGGTAGGCGTTGATGACCGTCGCGTTGCTGCGCATGTACTCCCCGTTCTTGCCCGTCACCCGGTGAGAGAGGACGACCGGCGTCGACCCGAGGACGTTGCTCGGGTACTCCTGGTTGACGATCTCCTCGACGAGGAGCTCGTGGACCGGATTGACGGTGCTGTTCAGAAGCACGACCGCGATGGCGCGGACACCGTCATCGACCAGCGAGTTGACGACCTCGCGGATCTCCTCCCGGTCGGCCTCCAGCAGGACATCGCCCTTGTAGTCGATCCGTTCGCGGATGCCGTAGCGGTAGTCCGAGGGGACGATTGGGTCCGGTCGGTCGGCGCCCGGGATGTCAGCCTGGTCCTCGATAGAGAGGCCATCGCCGTACTGGCGCCCCCGGCCGATGCGGATGGTGTCCTCGTGGCCCTTCGTCGTGATGAGGCCGACGCGCTCACCGGTCCGCTCGATGAGCGCGTTCGTCCCGAGCGTGGTCCCGTACCTGACCGAATCGACATCCGAGAGCACCGTCTCGACGGACAGGTCGATTTTTTCAGCACCGGCCGTCAGCGCCTCCATGAACCCCTCGGTGAGGTCGTGATGCGTCGTCGGCGCCTTGGACTCGACACGCTGGCCGCCCCACGCGACCACACAGTCGGTGAAGGTTCCGCCGATATCGACACTGACGCGTTTCATGTGTCTCCCTCCATGTAGCGCTCACGGAGCCAGTCGAGGTCCGGCTGGATCTCGTTCGTCGGTGGATGCCCGGGGGGCAGGTACTCCGTCTCCACCTGTGCCCCACAACCGGGGCAGTAGTACTCCAGGATACGACACCACTCCGAGTCCGGGGAGTAGGTGTACTCGTACTCGTCACCGATGAGCGGCCGGTGGATCTCGCTCGGGTCCCGCTCGTTGACGAGGAGCCCGTGCTTGTAGTTCTCCGTGGCGTCGTCGAGTTCCTCGCCGCAACGCCGGCACCGCCACTGCTCGACGTCGAGGTCGATTCCGAGGTACGGCGTGATCGGGACGACGGCGGGCTCGTCGAGCCCGACCTCGGCCTCGATTCCGTCGGTCTGTACGCCCTGATTCGTACCGTGTTCGCTGTGTGCCATTAGCTGTCCTCCGCAGTGATGACCATGTGTCCGTACTCGTTGATCTCGAACCGCCAGTCGGGGGGAATCGAGTATGTCGTCGAGGTGTCACGCAGCACCGCTGGCCCCGCGGCCGAGGCCTGGCCCTGGATCTCCCGGTAGTCGAAGACGGGAGTCTGTTCGGTCGCCTGCCCATCGGCGGTCTGCCACGCGATGTCGCTCTCGCTGGCCGGCTCCAGCTCGGTCGTGGTCGACAGTCGCGGGGTGAACGTGTTCGTCGGGAGCTGTGCGGTCGCGGTGAGCGTCAGGACGACCTGATCGTAGTCGTCGAGCCGCGCCGCCAGTTCGGATTCGGCCTCGGCCGGGTCGACGGCTCCGAGGTCGGTGGCCTCGGTTCCGGTGACGCCGCTGACGTGCCAGGACAGTTCGACCTCGTCAGCTCCGAAGCCCTCGCCCTCCATGTCGCGGCGGGCCCGCTGTCGCAAGCGGCCGACCTCGTCCGAGAGCCCGTCCAGGTCGTTCTGCTCCGCCGCGCGGAAGTGGTAGTCGTGGACGACATCGCTGAAACCGACGCTGTGCGCGCTGAAGACCGACGGATACGACGGGACGACGATACGCTCGATGCCTGCATTGCGGGCGACACCACACGCGTGGGTCGGACCGGCCCCCCCGTACACGACGAGCGTCGCCTCGGCGGGAGCGATATCGCGGTCGGAGAGCTTCTCGCGGATGAACGACCCGATCTGTCCCTCGAGCCGGTTGCGGATCTCGAGTGCAGCCTCCTCGGGCGTGAGCCCGAGCGGCTCGGCGATATGCTCCTCGATGACGCTCCGGGCCCGGTCGGCGTCGAGCGAGACCTCGTCGCCCGCGAAGAACCCGGGCGTCATGATACCCGAGACGACATCCGCGTCGGTGACCGTCGGCCGCCGGCCACCGAGGCCGTAACACGCCGGACCCGGATTCGCCCCCGCACTCTCGGGTCCGAGTTCGAGGCCGTCATCGACGACCTTCGCGACGGTGCCGCCACCGCCACTGACCGGGAAGAGTTTGCGCATCGGGAAGGATACCTCGACGCCCTCGACCTCCCCGAACTCGTCGCGTGCGACCGCACCGTCCCGGATGAGTGCCACGTCGGCGCTCGTCCCCCCGATATCGAGTGCGACAGCGTCCGATGCGTCGTACAGGGTCGCCATCTCGGCCGCCCCCTGGATGCCGGCGGACGGGCCGGAGTTGTAGGTCTGTAACGCCGTCGTCTTGGCGACCCGAGTCGAGGCGCCGTCGTTACAGAAGACGAGCAGGGGGTTGTCGTACCCGTGGTCGCGCAGGAAGTCCTCGGCCCGGTAGAGGAACTCCCCGAGCGAGGGGTGCAGGTACGAGTCGACCAGCGTCGTCCTGAGGCGCCGCTGGTCGTCGGGGTCGCTTGTCAGTTCGTGAGTGAGATGCAACGGAACGCTCCCCAGGTAGTGCTGGGGCTGTTCGTCCAGCAGGATGTCCTGGATGGCCCGTTCGGAATCCAGTGAGTCCATCCCGACGACGATGTTGTCGCTCAACTCCTCGGCCAGGTCGTTGTACCGCTTCGCTGTCTGTCGGGAGTCAGAGGCGCTCGCCAGCTCCCGCTGGGCTCCCTGTTCGAGGATATCGTCCACGAGAGAAGCGTCGTAGCTCTCGAGCTGGCCGAGAGATGTCCGGGGGGTCAGAACCCCCACGTTCGCCCCCTCACGCTCGATGACCGCGTTGGTACCGATAGTAGTCGAGTATCGGATGCAGTCGACCGTCGTGAGCAACTCCCGTGGTTCTTCTTCGAACAGGGCGGCCGCCTGTTCGATGATATCGGAGAAGCAGACCGTCAGGTCATGTGGTGTCGTGGACGTCTTGAGCGTCCATACCTCGTCACCGCGCCTGACGGTGCCGTCCGTGAACGTTCCGCCTGTGTCGATGTCGATTGTCGTTTCCATCTGTGAGTTCGTGTCTGCTGTTCATCATCCCGGTACTCTCCGGTCTTCAGACGTCCGTCGCGGGGCTGACCGTCAGGTCACCGACTCATCCCCTCGCGCCGGCGCCGGCTCGTCTCACGGTCCGCCATACCGCGAGAGGGTTGGTACTGGTCCGCATGCAGGCAGCTGTTTGAAAGAGAGTTTATTATATTTTTCCATAGGAGCCGCTTAAAAACGCCCCATATATAAATAGCGCAGAGGCAGCCGAGGTGCCTCCGAGGCCCACATACACCGCTCAGACATCGCGAGACGACTCACCATGACCGGCGGAGACGCCGACCTGAGCGTCAGGGGCCCCGGCAGGCAGTTTCACGCGAATTCCGTCTCGATATCCGAGCAGGACTCCACGAACGTCGTCGCGGCGTCCTGGTATTTGAGCAAGGTGTTCATACTCCCGTCCAGCTCGAAATCGCCACCCATGATACCCTCGATGGCGCCCATCTCGCCGCGGACGAGGGACTGCCAGTTCCCGTACGGGCCGGAGAGCTCGAAGCCGTTCTCGACCTCGGCCGGGTTGTCGACCGGATGAGTCCCAGTGCAGTCGCCGTCCTCGAGGCCGATGAAGTAGTGGTAGGTCTCCGGGAGCCCATCGCCAGCCTCGATGGTGAAGATGAAGTCACCGTCGAAGTCGACTCCCCAGCCTTCGGCCTGCTCGGCGTAGGTCTCGTTCGCGTTCAGTCGGTCTCCCAGTTCGTCGAACCATTCGTCGCTTGGGAATGTCTTCGCCATGTGTCAGTCACCGCCACGCGAACGATTGTCGGGGGCCAGTAAAAATCTTGGCGTGTCGTGGAGGAGATAACGGTACTTCCCCTCTCGGCATGTCGGCGCTCGACCAGTTCACTCCCCCCGGACGGACCGTCCTCGTCACGAGGGGCCGGTAGTGTCGCTGAAGCCGCCTCACCGCTTGAGTTCGTAGCCGCTCTCGCGGTCCCAGACCCCGTCGTTACCCTCTGCCATCAGCTCGTACTTCTTCACGCGCTCGGTTGCCGTCTTCGGGAGCTCGTCCCGGATGTCGATGTACCGCGGGACCTTGAAGTAGGCGAGCTTGCCGTCGCAGTAATCGACGATGTCGACGGGTGTCGGCGTCGCCCCCGATTTCGGGACGACGACCGCCTTGACGGCCTCGGAACCCCGGTCGTCCGGAACGCCGAACACCGCGGCCTCCTTCAGGTCGGGGTGGTCACTGAGGACGCTCTCGACCTCGTAGGAGGAGATGTTCCCACCAGGCTGCTGGATGGCGTACGCCTTCCGGTCGACGAAGTAGACGTAGCCGTCCTCGTCCTTGTAGCCGATATCGCCGGTGTGGAACCAGAGGTTCTGCCACGCGTCGACGGTCTCCTCGGGCCGGTTGTGATAGCCCAGCATGAACACGTTCGGCTCGAGGGGCCGGACGACGATCTCACCCTCCTCACCGGGGGATAGCGGACGGTCCTCTTCGTCGACGATCTCCATCTCCGTGTGCGGGAGGGGTTTCCCGATACTCCCGCGGCGCGGGGCGTCGACGGGGTTGATCGCCGCGATGGTCGCGGTCTCGGTGAGCCCGTACCCTTCGACCAGCTGGACATCGAAGCGGGGTTCGAACGAGTCGAAAACACCTGGCGGAGCGTTGGCACCGACGCCGTACACCGCGGGATTGTCGGCATCGTCCGGTTTCGCCTCGGTGTTGTGGAGGTTGGTGATCATCGTCCCGATGTAGTTGAACACCGTCGCGTCGTGGCGCCGAATCTGGTCCCAGAAGCGGTCCGGATCGAACTCCTCGTACAGGGCGAAATCCGTCTTCGCGAGAATCGCCCCCGGAACGGTCGTCTGCTGGGCATTGGCGTGAGAGAGGGGAAGCGTCGTGAACGCACGGTCGTCCCGGCCCGAGGACAGCACCATATCCGCGAACACGCTTCCGGTGGTGATGTAGGAGTAGTGCGGGAGGACGACGCCCTTCGGCTCGCCGGTGGTCCCGCTCGTGTAGATGATGGACATCGGATCCGAGCCGCGGGGAGACCGACTCGGTCCCATGGCCTGCTCGGCGTCCAGCAGAGCCTCGAACGGCCGGTACGACGAGCGTGGGGGAGCCTCGCCCAGCAGGAACTCCGTCTCGACGTGGTTGTCGTCACCGCGAACCGTCTCGTAGTGCTCCCGGGTCGCGTCGTCGATGAAGATCGTCGTCGCCGTGGAGTCACGCAGGACGTACGCCAGCCCCTCGCCGTGGAGGTCGGTGTTCAGCGGGACCATGACCGCCCCGGCCTTGGCGATGCCGAACCAGACGGCGAGGTACTCGGGACTGTTCTCGAGGAAGGTACAGATACGGTCGCCCGGCTCGATGCCCCGGTCGACGAGGGCGTTCGCGATGGCGTTGGACTGTCGGTCGAGTTCCCGATAGCTGTACGTCCGGTCGGCGGTGTGGACGAGCGTACCGTCACCGATGCTGGCCGCCCGGTCGGCGAGAAGCGTGACGAGGGTCTCGTGCTGGTCAGATACGACTTGGCTCATCGGTCCATGGCACAGGTGGTCGGGCGCGGGTCCGGCGACCGGCGCGCGTCGGTGCAACCATCGTGTCAGGTCAGTCCATGCGAGTAGTTAACGGTTTCCCCCGCGAATCGGGTCCCGACGCGTCGAGACCGGCGGTCGTCGCGCTCAGTTAATCTCCCGGTCGGAGTCCTCCCAGAACGGCTCCCGGAGCGCCTTCTTGTCGATCTTGCCGTACGGGGTCTGGGGCAGTTCGTCGCGGAACTCGACGTGTTTGGGGCGCTTGTAGTCCGCGAGCTCCTCGTCGGCGAACGCGTGGATCTCCTCGGTCGTGACCGACTCGTCCTCCGGAACGACGATGGCGGTCACCGCCTCACCCCACTTCTCGTCGGGGACCCCGATGACGGCGACCTGCGAGACGCCCTCGTGCGTGACCAGCACGTCCTCGACATCGGTGCTGTAGACGTTCATCCCGCCGGAGATGATCATGTTGCTCTTCCGGTCGAGCAGGTAGACGTAGCCGTCCTCGTCGCGCTTGCCGACGTCGCCGGTGTGGACCCAGCCGTCCTCGACGGTCTCGGCGGTCTTCTCGGGCAGCTGCCAGTACTCGTCCATCACGTACGGCGCGGTCGCCATGATTTCACCCTCGGCGCCGGGCGGCTGGCGCTCGCCGGTCTCCGTGTCGACGATCTTCACGTCCGCCATCAGCGCGGGCTGGCCGGCAGAGCCGAGGCGTTGCTCCTCACCCTCCTCGATGGCGATGCGGTGCTCCTCCTTCCCGAGGACGGTGATGATGTTCGGCACCTCGGTCTGCCCGTAGAACTGGGTGAACACGGTTCCGAACTCGTCGATTCCCTCACGGAGGCGGGCCGGCGTCATCGGCGCGGCGCCGTAGACCAGCGTCTCCAGCGACGACGTGTCCGTCGTCTCGAGGTCTGGGTGGTCCAGCACCGTGTAGATCATCGTCGGGACGAGGAACGTCCACGTCACGTCGTGCTCCTCGATGTCAGCCAGTGCCTGCCCGGGGTCGAACCCGGGCCGGATGACCGACTTCGCGCCGACGAGCAGGGCGGCCCACAGGAACGCCCCGGCCGAGTGGGGAAGCGGCGTCATCAGGAGCAGCGTATCGTTCCCCGTCAGGCCCAGTTCCGTGATGTGGGCGTACATGTTCTGGAGGAAGTTGTCGTGCGAGTGGACGACGCCCTTCGGGTCGCCGGTGGTGCCGCCGGTGTAGAAGTGGCCGGACGGGTCCTCGGGCCGCACGGTCACGTCCGGCGCGGTCGCGCTGTCGCCCTCGGCCTCCAGGTCGGCGAGCGAGTCGAACCGGTCGTGTTCGGTGTCGATGACGAACCCGCGCTCGACGGTGTCGACGGCGTCGACCAGCGACGCCAGCGTGTCCGTGAAATCCGCCCCCGAGATGACGGTGCCGGCCCCGGAGTCACGGAGCATGTACTCGAACTCGTCCTCGGTCAGCATGTCGTTGAGCGGGAGTTTCACCGCGCCCGTCTTCAGCAGGGCCAGGTCCGCGACGACGTAGCCGAGGCAGTTCGACATCATCAGCGCGACGCGGTCGCCGGGTTCGACCCCCCGTGCGACCAGCGCGTTCGCCACCGCGTTCGACCGTTCGTCGAGCTCCCGATAGGTGAACTCCTCGCCGTCGACGCTGATCGCGGTCCGGTCGGCGAACCGGTCGAGGCTGTCGACGAGCGCGTCCGTGAGCGTCGTCGCCGTACCCGTCTGCTCGATGCTACCGTGGCGACTGGTGGTACTGCCGCTTTCGGCCGGCATGGAACGTCCTTGTACTCCGTCTTGTAAAAAGTTACCGTACCTCAAGCCATTCAGGAGCAGAGGGCAGCTGTCGGTCCGCGGTCACTAGGGGGAGTACCCGTCGCCGAGGTCCCAGAACTCGCGGAAGTCCTGAGCCCATTCCTCGCTCGTCTCGAAGACGCCCTCGTACATCCACTGGACGCCATCGTTCCAGTCGCTCTGCTTCACGCGGGCCTGCTCCTCCTCGAAGAACTCCTCGAACGACTGGGTCCGCTCGGCTCGCTCCTCACGGATCTCCGCACGTCGCTCCGTGGTCGCTTCCTCGTCGATCGTGAACTCACGGTTCTCCGCGTCGTAGTCGCCGACCACGCCGTACACCTCCTCGACGATGTCCGGCGTGAAGACGTCCTCCTCGATGTCCGCCTTCAGCTTCTCCGGCGGCCGCTCCAGCGGGTCGCCCCACCCCGGACCACCGCTGGTCTTGTAGTGGAGCAGGTCGTAGTTCTCGAACTCCTCCGGGAAGAACATCGGGTCCTGGTCGCGGATGAACTCCTCGGCCTCGATGTCCTGCTCGAACTGGTGTTCGCCCGGGCGGTCGTCCCCGATGGAGTACGGCTCGTCCGTGACGGTCCGCCTGGCCAGGTCCGTGTCGTGTGCGCGCACGGAGTACCCAGTACCGTGGGGGTAGCCACCGGACATCCCCGAGGTACACCACGCGACGCTCGGGAGACTCACGCAGTACAGCGAGACGTCCTCGCTACCCATGACGGTGTAGAGCCCCTCCCAGCCGGAGCCGCCGCGGTACTTGCCGTGGCCCGCGGTGTTGGGCTTGACCTTCCGTCCCAGCTGGATGAGGCCCCACTGGGTCTGCTCCCACTCCTCGACGTCGCCGAGGTCGGCCTCCGGATTGAACATCGCATACCCGTAGTCCAGGCCATCGCGGCAGGCCGAAGCACCCAGGCCCTGGCACGAGAAGTCGAACGACCCCACCGGGAAGTAGTCACCCAGCGCGTCCGGGATGGCCTCGGCCAGCGAGTCCATCAGCTTCCCGCCGCCCTGGATGGCGTCCGACGGCTCCCCATAGCCCGTGACAACCTCCTCGCGGAACCCCCGCGAGAAGAAGCCACGCGAGATGCATTTCCAGACACCCTGGTAGGTGGGGAAGATGGTCCCCCAGGGGCTGTGGTAGGAAAGCTCAGGGTCCTGTGGGTTCACCACCGTCCCCTCCGGGTAGTTGGTGTCCACCGCGTAGTGGGCCCCGTCGTTCACCTTCCCGTCGTGGAGCAGACACTGGGTCAGCGACACCCAGAGTGCCCCCGCCATCGAGCCCTCGGCGCAGTTGAACGGGTGTGGACCAGGGGGCGTGGCCCCCTCCATGTCCAGTTCCACCCCGCCCTCCCCATCGACCGTGATCTCGACGGGGAGGTGGTTCATCATGTTCTGCTGGGCGCCGGGCTGCCAGGCCTTGTCCGCCCACTGGATGGGGAGGAAGCTGGCCTCGCGGTACGTCCCGGGGAAGAGCCGTTCCTGCACCCGGGATTCCATGATCTGTCGGCCCTCCTCGACGGCCTCGTAGAGGAACTGCTTGAACGTGTCCACGCCGACCTCGTCGATCATCTCGTGGATCGCCTCGCGGATCATGTGACAGCCCGCGAGCCGGCACTTCTCGTCGAGGTCCCAGTACATCGGCGTCCGCACGCCGCGCTGCCCGCGGTCCCGCCAGTCCTGATACAGCTTGTCGTCCTCCCCGATCTTCTCACACGTGGCGTACAGCCCGTCCTCGTGCCGGTTCGTCGAGGCGATCTGGTCGTGGCCGCGGGTCATCCCGCCGATGTCGATCTCGTGGGTGACACCATCCGCCCACGCCACCAGCTCCCCATCGTAGAAGATGGGGACGAAGGTGTGAACGTCCGTGGTGTGGACGTTGCCGAGGTCGTTGTCGTTGTTACAGAACACGTCCCCGGGCTGGATACCACGGTTCGTCTCGTACCCCTCCTCGATCATGTACTTGATCGCGAGCGACCCCGTGTGAACGTGGACGATGATACCGGTCGAGACGGCCACCGAGTCGCCCTCGGGCGTGTAGATCTGGAAGCACAGCTCCCCGATCTCGCGCACGATGGGTGACGCACTCACGTGCAGGGCCGTCTCACGGGCCGAGACGAGCGCCCCCCGGAGCCGTGAGTACATCTGCTCGTACTTGAACGGCTGCTCCGCTTTGAACTCGAGTTCGTCGAGGCCCTGGTAGCGGCCCGTCTCCTCGAGGAGCTGCTCGCTCTCGTCGAGCATCTCCTGGAGCGTCCGGCCGTCCCAGCCGATGGGCGGCTCTACGTGCTCGAACTCGCGTTCGCGGGTGGTCGTTCCGGGGTCGTGGAGTTCTGATTCGGGTTTGCTCATTGGTCTGGTGGTGTCATATGGAAGGTACGGTTGTGGTCGAACGGTGCCACACGGGCGTCCGGAAAACCGGTACGCGAGGAGAGCGGCAGGACGGCTGGCAGCGTCAGTCCGCGGCTTGCTCACCCTCCCGGTCCGGTGCGGGACGACCCTGCCACTCCTCGTAGAAGGTGTCGATATCCGGCTCGAACGGCTTGAGCACCGGATACCCGACCGGTACCGCGTCCACGTCGAGGAGCTGGTAGCACTCCGGGCAGTACCACTCCCGGAGCTCGAACGCCCAGTCCGGGTCGACGTGCATGTACTCCTCGTAGAGTTCCTCGAACTCGTCGTCGTCCTCGCGGACGAAGACCTCACAGGAGCGCTTCCAGTTCTCGCCGGCGTCACAGAGGTCCGTGCCACAGTCGGCCCGGATGACCCGACCATCGTCCGTGCCGACCACGAACAGATGGTCGTTCAGCGGGACGAGGATGGGGTCGTCCCAGTCGACGCGCTCCTGCAGCACCTCGCGGGTCTTCTGGAAGCGGTCCGGGTCCTTCGGGTCCGGGAGCACCTCGTTGCGCAGCTCGTCCCAGGACAGCTCTCCGTCGATCAGCGATTCCACGCGTGCTTGGTCGAGATCAGTCATTGGTATCACCTAGGGGGAGTATCCGTCGCCGAGGTCCCAGAACTCGCGGAAGTCCTGAGCCCATTCCTCGCTCGTCTCGAAGACGCCCTCGTACATGTACTGGACGCCGTCGTTCCAGTCGCTCTGCTTCACGCGGGCCTGCTCCTCCTCGAAGAACTCCTCGAACGACTGAGTCCGCTCGGCCCGCTCCTCACGGATCTCCGCACGTCGCTCCGCGGTCGCTTCCTCGTCGATCGTGAAGTCACGGTTCTCCGCGTCGTAGTCGCCGACCACACCGTACACCTCCTCGACGACGTCCGGCGTGAAGATGTCCTTCTCGATGTCCTCCTTCAGCTTCTCCGGCGGCCGCTCCAGCGGGTCACCCCAGCCGGGGCCACCACTGGTCTGGTAGCGGAGCAGGTCGTAGTTCTCGAACTCCTCCGGGAAGAACATCCCGTCGTGGTCGCGGATGACCTCCTCGGCGTCAATCTGGTCCTCGATCCGGCCGTGGTGGGGCATGTCGTCCAGCGGGTACGGCTCGTCCGTGACGGTCCGCTTGGCCAGATCCGTGTCGTGTGCGCGAACGGAGTAGCTGGTCCCGCCGGGGTAGCCGCCGGACATGCCGGCGGACGACCACGTCACCGTCGGGATGCTGAGCGCGTACAGCGAGACGTCCTCGCTGCCCATGACGGTGTGGAGTCCCTCCCAGCCGGAGCCACCGCGGTACTTGCCGTGGCCCGCGGTGTTGGGCTTGACCCGCCGGGCCAGCTGGATGAGGCCCCACTGGGTCTGCTCCCACTCCTCGACGTCGCCGAGGTCCGCCTCGGGGTTGAACATCGCGTACCCGTAGTTCAGCCCGTCACGACACGCCGAGGCACCGAGCCCCTGACACGAGAAGTCGAACGGGCCGACCGGGAAGTAATCACCCAGCGCGTCCGGGATGGCCTCGGCCAGCGAGTCCATCAGCTTCCCGCCGCCCTGGAGCGCGTCGCAGGGCTCCCCGTACCCGGTGATCACCTCCTCGCGGAACCCCCGCGAGAAGAACCCGTTGGAGAGGCACTTCGACACCGCCAGGTACGTCGGGAAGATCGTCAGCCACGGAGTGTGGTACGACAGCTCGGGGTCCTGTGGGTTCACCACCGTCCCCTCCGGGTAGTTGGTGTCCACCGCGTAGTGGGCCCCGTCGTTCACCTTCCCGTCGTGGAGGATGGACTGGGTGAGATACACCCAGAGCGCCCCCTCCATCGAACCCTTCGCGCAGTTGAACGGGTGCGGACCGGGGGGCGTGGCCCCCTCCATGTCCAGCTCCATCCCGCCCTCCCCGTCGATGGTCATCTCGACGGGGAGGTGGTTCATCATGTTCTGCTGGGCGCCGGGCTGCCAGGCCTTGTCCTCCCACTGGATGGGGTGGAAGCCGGTCTCGCGGTACGTCCCCGGGAACATCCGCTCTTTGACCCGGGATTCCATGATCTGTCGGCCCTCCTCGACGGCCTCGTAGAGGAACTGCTTGAACGTGTCCACGCCGACCTCGTCGATCATCTCGTGGATCGCCTCGCGGATCATGTGACAGCCCGCGAGCCGGCACTTCTCGTCGAGGTCCCAGTACATCGGCGTCCGCACGCCGCGCTGCCCGCGGTCCCGCCAGTCCTGGTACAGCTTGTCGTCCTCACCGATCTTCTCACACGTGGCGTACAGCCCGTCCTCGTGCCGGTTCGTCGAGGCGACCTGGTCGTGGCCGCGGGTCATCCCGCCGATGTCGATCTCGTGGGTGACACCGTCGGCCCAGGCGACGAGTTCGTCCTCGTAGAAGATGGGGACGAAGGTGTGGACGTCGGTGGTGTGGACGTTTCCGAGGTCGTTGTCGTTGTTGCAGAACACGTCCCCGGGCTGGATACCACGGTTCGTCTCGTACCCCTCCTCGATCATGTACTTGATCGCGAGCGACCCCGTGTGAACGTGGACGATGATACCGGTCGAGACGGCCACCGAGTCGCCCTCGGGCGTGTAGATCTGGAAGCACAGCTCCCCGATCTCGCGCACGATGGGCGACGCACTCACGTGCAGGGCGGTTTCGCGGGCCGAGACGAGTGCGCCCCGGAGCCGCGAGTACATCTGTTCGTACTTGAACGGGTCGTTCTCCTTGAGTTCGAGTTCGTCGAGGCCCTGGTAGCGGCCCGTCTCCTCGAGGAGCTGCTCGCTCTCGTCGAGCATCTCCTGGAGCGTCTGGCCGTCCCAGCCGATGGGCGGCTCTACGTGCTCGAACTCGCGTTCGCGGGTGGTCGTTCCGGGGTCGTGGAGTTCTGATTCGGGTTTGCTCATTGGTCTGGTGGGGAGAGGTGGTAGATGCGGTTGTTGTCGAGCGATGCCTCCCAGCCCGGCGGCACCAGCATCGTCGTCGCCGGGGCCTCCGTGACCGCCGGCCCCTCGATGACGTTGCCGGCCTGGATGTGGTCCATGTCCCAGATGTCGGCGTCGTGCCAGTCACCCTCCCAGTAGATGGCCCGCTCGTTCTTGTGGGCCTGCTCGGGCGGCGTGTCCGCCGAGACGGGCTCCTCCTCGGGGAGTTCGGGCTTCGTCGAGGGCGCGACACCCGTCCCGATGGCGACGGTGAACTGGTAGCCGTTCTCTGGTGAGCGGGCCGCACGCTGGAACACGCGGCCGAACTCGTCCTCGAACCGCTCGATGATCTGTTCGATGTCATCGCCGTCCAGGCCCCCGTCCCAGAAGTCCTCGATCTGGACCTCCAGGTCGTCGAGCATGCCGGTGTACTGGGCACGGATGGCCGGACGGAACTCCATGACATCGGGGTCGATGCCGTCGCGCTCGAAGGCGCCGGCCGCCTTGTCGCGCACCTTGTGGAACACCTGGGTCAGGGTGTCAGCCACGTCGTCCGCGTTGCTGAAGTCGGGCTGCAGGATGACGTCGACGGACTGGTCGTGCCGGTACGCCGAGTCGGCACACGCGGTGCCGAACGCGGAGAACGCGGCCGCCCAGTCCGGGACGAGGATGTCCTTGAAGTTCAGCGGCTTGCAGTAGCCGGCCGCGTGGAGCGGCCCGCCGCCACCGTAGCTGATGAGGTTGTAGTTCTCGGGTGCGTAGCCCAGCCCGTGGACCATCGACCGGAGCTCGTTGGCCATGTCGCGCTCGACGATGTTGAGCACGCCACGGGCCGTCTCGACGGGGTCCTCGCCGAGCTGGCTGGCGAGCTGCTCGTCGATGGCCTCCCGCGCTGCGTCGACGTCGATGGGGATGTCGCCACCGAGGAAGAAGTCGGGGTTGATGTAGCCCAGCAGCGCCGTGCAGTCCGTGACGGTCGGCGTATCCAGGTCGGCGTTCTGGTTCGCGACGCCGACCTCGTACCCGGCCGAGTCCGGCCCGACCTCGATGCGGTCGGAGGCGCGGTCGACACGCAGGTACGACCCCGTCCCCGAGCCGATGGAGTCCAGCGCGGTCATCGGGATGTTGGTCGGGATCTGCGCCAGCGTCTGGTCCCAGCGCGTCGGGTAGTGGCCCTCGGTGATGAGCGCCACGTCGAAGCTCGTGCCCCCGACGTCCGAGCAGACGAGGTTGTCGATGCCCAGTTTGTCGGTGAGGAACTCGCCGCCGAACACCCCACCGATGGGACCCGACAGCATCGTCTCCGCCAGCCAGTCGTGGTCCGGCGCGATGGTTCCACCGGACGAGGTCAGAACCCGGAACGGCGAGTCCAGTCCCTCCTCCTGCAGCGTGTCCTCGATGTTGTAGAGCTGTTCGCGCGACGGCTCCACGGCGTAGGCCTCGAGGATGAGCGTGTTCAGCCGCGGGGTCTCGCCCCGAACCGGGTTCTGCTCGCTCGAGAGCCACACCGGTGTGTCGTCGTTGCGCTCGTCCTTGATCTCCTCGGCGATCTCCTTGATCTTCTGCTCGTGTTCCTGATTCGCGTAGGAGAAGATCGTACAGACGGCGATGACCCGCACGTCGCGGTCGAGCAGGTCGTGGACGGCCTCCCGAATCTCGTCCTCGTAGATGCTGATGATCGGGACGCCGAGCATGTTGACGCGCTCGCGGACGCCCTTGATGTTCTCACGGGGGACGAGCGGCTCGGGGTGTTCGTGTTCCCGCGCGTGGAGCCGACCCGCGTACGACAGGTCGGCCCAGCTGGCGATGCCGCGGCCCATCCGGTGGTGGTCCTCGAAGCCGGCGGTCGTGATGACACCGATATCCCCCTCACCCTCGCGCTCGAGGAGCCGGTTGAGCATCGCCGTGCCGGCGTAGACGACGCCGTCGAGCGAGGCGGCACTCTCGCTGAACGAGGTGCCCCAGTACCCGAGCCCGTTGTCGAACGAGTTCTTCACGCCGACCGACTCGTCGTCCGGCGTTGTCTGTGCTTTTCCGACCGTGTAGTTGGCCTCCTCGTCCACGATGAACGAGTCCGTCATGGTCCCACCCGTGTCGAGGGCGAGGAGACGCGGTTCGTGTTCTGACTGGTCTTCAGTGCTCATCGATTGGCTGACCTCCGTTCACGGGAAGTGTTCGCACTCCTCCCGCGTCACAGGGACCCACGGAACCCCCTCACTAAAGATTTGCCCATCAGTAGACGGTGTGCTACATATACCAGCCCGTGTCCGCGGTCGATGCAGCGTGCGGAGAACCAGTCCGGCCACGACGGCACGAGAGGCCGACCGCGACTATCCCATGACCAGCTCGCCGTACGTCCCGCCGAGGATGACCCCGAAGAGGACGAACCCGGCGAGGAGCGAGCCGTCGAGATACGGGACGACGACGACCGGCGCCAGCATCGGTACGATGACGGCGCCGAGGCCGAAGCCGACGACGAGCCCGTAGACGAGCCCCATCGCCGTCGTGACGACCAGCGCCATCCCGAAGCGGTTCGTCAGCGGCATCACCATGTTCTTCGCGGCCTCCGAGCGGGTCGTCAGCGACAGCACGGTCGAGATGTAATCGTCGATGTACCGCGTGACGATGGCCGCAAAGAGGATGCCGAGGATGACACTGAGGAACAGCAGCGCCACCCACCCGCCGACGAGCGAGGGCTGGTCGACCATGTACACCCGCCCCATCGCGGGCATCATGGGGGTCGTGAACTGGATGACGACGCCCAGCGTGATTCCGCCGAACAGTGCACCCACGACCGCGGCTCTCAGTTCCTCCGTATCAGGCGACATGTGTTAACACACCATGCTGTGTATCACGGATCGTAATCAATCTACCCCTGCCAGGGACCCCGGCCACCGTAGCGCCGACGAGTGCGAGCGACGACACGGGACTCACATCTCCTCCCCGAGGTAGGCCTTCTGGACGGCCTCGTCGTCGGTGATGGTCTCGGGCGGGCCCTCGGCGATCTTCGAGCCGAACTGGATGACGATGGCCCGGTCGATGAGGTCCAGCAGCCCGCGCATGTTGTGGTCGACGACGATGAACGTCATGCCTCGCCAGCGCAGTGACTCGAGCAGCTCGGAGACCTCCGCGACCTCCTGACTCGAGAGGCCGGCGAACGGCTCGTCGACCAGCACCAGGTCGGGGTCGGTCGCGATGGCACGCGCCAGTTCCAGCCGGAGGAGCCCGGCGTGGGGAAGCTCGCCGGGAGTCGACCGGAGCCGGTTCCCGAGCCCGACCCGGCGACAGATCTCGGCAGCGATCTCTTCCGTCTCCTGCTGGAACCCGGAGGTGGAGACGAGCCGGTCGGGCATCAACGAGAGCGCGACGTTCTCGACGACCGTCCGGTCGTCGAGCGGGGCGAAATCCTGGAACGTCCGGGCCATTCCCCGTTTTATCATCGCGTCGCCGGGGTAGCCCGTCACGTCCTCGTCCCGGTACCGGACGGTGCCGCTGGTCGGTTTGTGGGCGCCCATGATGCAGTCGAACGTGGTCGACTTCCCGGCACCGTTCGGGCCGATGAACCCCAGTATCTCCTGCTCCTGCACGGTGAAGGAGAGGTCATCGACCGCGACCAGTCCACCGAACTCCTTGCGCAGGTTGTCGACGACGAGCATCCCGTCGTCCGAGTCGCGTGCTGTTCGTGACCCTGGTCCACTGGTCGACGTCTCGGGGGTATCAGTACTCATTGTCCTGTGACTGGCCGCTGTTCGGGAGCGATTCCGCCTGTTTCTCCGCGACCTGTTCGACCGGGGTCGTCCCGCCGTCGGCGGCCGTCTCCGACGGGCGTCTCGTGGGGTCCTCCAGCTCCGGCTCGCTCCGCTGGAGCAGCGCCGGCACCAGCCCCTCGGGCCGGTAGTACACCACGACCATGCCGAGGACGAACAGCACGACCGGGATGACGTCGCTCAACGTCTGCTCCAGCATCGGGAGCGCGACATCGAACTCCCCGGCGACGAACTGGAGCCCGCCGAACAGGAGCGCACCCACCATCGGCCCGATGATCGTCCCGAGGCCGCCGAGCACGCTGACGATGACGATGTTCAGGCTCAGCGTGTCGGCGAGCAGCTGGTCGGGGTGCGGGAAGCCGGCCGTGGAGTGGACGAACAGCGCGCCGGCGAGGCCGGCGGTCATCGCGCTGAGGACGAAGGCGAACACCTTGTGCTTGGCCGGCGCGATCCCGGCGGCGACGACCGCATCCTCGTCCTCGCGGATGGCCGACAGGATCCGCCCGGAGTCGCTGCGGGTGTAGGCGAACAGCGCCAGGAACAGCACCAGCAGCACCGCGTACGAGATGTAGAAGTCGATGATGGTGGCCATCGCCGAGCGGTTCACGGTGACGAGGGCGCCGGTGCTCCCGCCGGTGCCGGCGAGGCTCGTCGGCGGGCTCTTGAAGCCGAACGACCCCTTGAACACGCCGTCGAACAGGATGACGATCTGGAAGAATATCGTCGGGATGACGAGCGTGACCAGGGCGAGGTACGCACCGCGGATACGGAGCGCCGGGATGCCGATGGCGAGCCCGGCGAGCCCGGACAGCACCATCGCGACGGGGATACTGACCAGCGGCGAGACCCCGTGTGTGATGTTGAGGATCGCGGTCGTGTACCCCCCGACAGCGATGAACGCGGCGTGTCCGAGGTTGAGCTGCCCGGTGTAGCCCGAGGCTACGTCCCAGGTCATCGCGAACATCATCAGGTAGAGGATGCCGATGATGGTGATCAGCTGGGTCTGCGTCGTGACGACGGGCGAGAGCCCGAGGGCGACGAGGAACACCAGGCCGAGGTAGTATCGGCGCGGGAGCCCCCGCAGGAAGCCGTCAGACATCGGTGTCCACCCCCCGTCCGAACAGTCCCTGTGGCCGCACGAGCAGGATGACGATGAGCAGGGAGAGCGGAACGACCCCGGTCAGCTGCGAGCTGACCACCGACGTCGTGATGGTCTCGACGAAGCCGATGAGGTAGGCGGCGATGATGCTCCCCTTGATCGACCCCAGCCCGCCGAGGACGACGATGGTGAACGACAGCAACAACGGCTGCAGCCCCATGTTCCACTGCCCCGTCTGGTAGGAGGTCAGCAGGACGCCGGCGAACCCGGCGAACATGGCCGCCAGCATCCAGGTGTAGAGCTTCATCCGGCGCTGGTCGATGCCGACGAGGGAGGCGCCCTTCTCGCTCATGCTCATCGCGATTATCGCCTTCCCGATATCCGTCCGCTCCACGAGGACGAACAGCCCGGCCATGAGGACGACGGACGAGACGAAGACGAAAATCGTGTTGTTCTGGATGCCCGTGCCGGCGATACTGACCGACCCGGGAGCGATCTGTGGGATGGAGATGGTCTGCTTGGTGACGAAGATGCCGAAGCCGAACTGGATGAGGAAGCCGGCGAGCAGTGTCAGTATCAGCACCGCCACGGTGTTGTCCTCGACGGGTTCGATCACCTGTAGGTAGAGAACGCCGCCGACGAGCCCCGTCACGACGACCGCGCCGACGAGGCCCAGTATCGGGGAGAGCCCGTACCGGAAGGAGATGAAGTAGGAGGTGAACCCCCCGAGCGCGAGCAAGGCCCCGTGGGCGAGGTTGAACACCCCGCCGACGCCGAAGATGAGGGTGAAGCCGATAGCTACGAGCGCGTACAGCGAGCTGATCGCGATTCCGCTTATCAGTATGTTGGTGATGTTGACCATTCCTGTCCACCTCCTAGCGGAGCCACGGCGTCTTCTTGATCTTGTACTCGCCGCCCGCCGCCCGCTTGGGCGCGATGGTCTCCATGCGAGCCTCGCCGTTCTTCTCGCCCTGCCACTGGATCACGGGCGGGAACCCCAGCTCGTTCCAGGTCTCGATGTCCGGTGCGCTCCACTTGATGTCGTGCGGGTACTGGGCGTCTTCATCGTAGTACTCGAGGGTCGGTTTCAGGATGCTCCCGTTCCAGGTCCGCTGTTTCAGGTACGGGATGAGGTCCTCCGGGTCGGTGGAACCGGTCGCCTTCACCGCCTCCACCCAGTTGTTGACCGCATCGTACGCACAGAAACAGGAGTAGGCACTGGTCTTGTAGCCGTACTCCTGTTTGAACCGGTCCTGCATCGTCGACATCTGGGGGGTCTGCTGGCTGTCGAAGGCCCCCATGTTCAGCGTCCAGAGGCCGGGCGAGACCCGACCGACGGCCTCCCAGAAGTCCGGCGCCATCGCGAGCAAGTGGATGCCGCCGAAGTCGAACGGGCGCTCGGAGGTCCCCCACTGCCGGGCTGCGGTCATCCCGGTGAGGACCAGGTTCGCACAGACGAGGTCACAGTTGGCCTCCTCGGCCTGGTCGAACAGCGGCTTCCAGTCGATGATGGACTGCGAGGTCCGCTTCGCGATGGGGACCTCCGCGATTCCCCGGTCACGGATGCCCTGCACCAGGGGGTCCGCGACGGCGTCGTACACCTCCAGATTCTCGGTGAAGACGGCGATGCGGTCCCAGCCCATCCGGTCGGCCGCGGTCTCGAGGAAGTTGAGCTCCGCGTCGCGGGCCTGAGCCATGTTCCCGATGGACCGGAAGTTGTACTTGTGGCGCTCGTAGTTGCTGGCGATCTTCTCGACCACGGGCACCGACGCCCCACACGAGAAGTACGAGAGCGTCTGCGTGCTCGCGATGGGTTCCATCATCAGCTTGTACGACTGTCCGAGGAAGCCGCCGTTGAGCACGTCGACCTCCTCGTCCAGACAGAGCTCCCGTGTGTTCTGCCGTGAGGCGGCGGGCGAGATGTCGGTGCTCCGGTTGAGGAGTTTGAGGTCGGCACCCAGCACGCCGTTGGACGACTGGTTGTGCTCCTTGACGGCCAGCGCCGCACCACGCTGTGCGTCGCGCCCGATGGTGTAGTCGTCGGGGAGGGGCCACATCCCGCCGATCTTGAGCGTTTCACCCTTGAACAGGTCGTTCGGTACCTCGGTGCCCGGACCCGTCTCGTTCCCGGTGCCCGCCGGACCCGCCGCATCGAGGCTCCGACAACCGGCGATGCCAACTGTCGTCGCCCCGGCGATGGCAGATCGCAGTAGATCGCGACGGTCGACGGTTCCGTCTCTGGTGTCACCGCTGTCTCGCGGCATGGGTAGCGGTAACCAGAACAGTGCATAAAATGATTCTGCGGGCAATCACCGGGTGTTTAATTGCCTGAATCGGACTCGTCGTCGGTATCGGGCCATTCGCCCCGGCGGGCGTCGAGCCAGTCCCGTCGGTGGCGCTCGCTGCAGAACTCGACCCGACGGACACCCGGACCGGCGAGCGGCGTCATCCGAGGGGCGAACCTGGTCGGGAGCGTGACATCCGGCGGGTCCTCCGGGAGTTCGTCGCCACAGACCGCACACGCGTCGTCGTCAGCTCGTCGTGTCATGAGTTGTCACGGGACGTGTTCGGACAAGAATGTTCGGGCGGTGAACGGTGCAGCGGGTGTTACGACCGTCTCACGGCCAGCAGGGCGGCCACAAGGGTCCCCAGCAGCGCGACGACGAACCCGAACCCGGGGCCGCTCTGGGCGGTCGGTGACCCCTCATCCGGGGCCTGCTGGGCGTCGTTCGAGCCACCACCACTGGTCGCTGTCGCCGTCTCCGTCGGCGTGTTCGCGCCACTCTGGTCGGCTGGCGTCGGCGACGCCGTCTCCGTCGCGGTGGCCGTCGCCGTTGGAGTTGGCGTGTCCGTCGCCGTTGGAGTCGGTGTCGCCGTCGGTGGTGGAGTGGCCGTCGCGGTCTGCTCGTTCCCGGACCCTGGCGTGGGGGATGGGGTGGACGTACTATCGGACCCGGAGGCCGTCGGTGTGGGCGTCACGGTCGGTGTCGCGGTCGCGGTTGCTGTCGACGCGGTCGATACCGTGGTGTCCTTCCAGGGGTTGTCCGGGTTCGTGCCCGGCGGACCGAACTTCTCGATGGCGTCCTGGCGGTTCTCGCAGTCGCTACAGAAGTACTGCCAGTGGTTGTACCCCTTCCAGCCGATCTCCTCGCCCTGATAATTGGTTCCGTTGATCCAGATGGTCATCCGGTACCAGCCGGGCTCCTCGGGGTTCGCCCAGCAATCGCCGAGCGCCGCGACGAAGGAGTCGCTGTGGTTCAACGGGATATTCCGGTCGCCGAAGCTGTCGGGCCCGGCGAACTGGAAGTACCCGTACGTACTGTTGATATTCGAGTTCTGGATGGCACTCACCAAGCTGTCGTCCCCGCCGCCGCGGGTGGAGTGGTACTTGCTGGCCCCGTCGTTGCCGCGGTCGATACCGGCCGCCTGGGTGTCGGCGACCGTACACTCGCCGGCCGAGTCACCGCCGAACCGGCCCCACGGCGCGTAGATGCCGACGAACTCGTAGTACTCCATGTTGAAGTCCTCCTTCACCGGCCAGGAGCGGAAGGCGTAGCTCGCACCCTGGTAGCCGGGTTCGTGCTGGCCCTGCCCGTAGAAGAACCAGTGAGAGTTCCATTTGACCTCGGTGAAGTCATCCCCGAACATCAGGGGGTGGTCGTTGGGGCTCGGATCATTCGGTGCGGCACAGTCGTGGCCGTACTCACTGTACTCCGAGTACTCGCTCGGGTCCGGACAGTCCGGGTTGTCCGGCTCGTTGGACCCGTCGTAGTTCTGTTCCTGCAGTTCCATCGAGGTCTGACTGGCGCCCGCGTACAGCGCGCTGGTGGACCCAGCGACCGCCACGATGGCGAGTATGCCGAGCGCCACACAGAGGGTGAGCGTTTTCCGGTGCATGTCTGACTGATCAATCCGCTGTCCTTCGAGCGGATGTGCCAGCATGTGTCTCACCCCCACACTAAGCGTGATGCCGTAACACACGGGCGGTTTAACAACCCGCTTCACCTGAACCATCCGCAACTACGCCGAACGCCGGGGGTCAGCCGTGTCGCTCGGCGTACCGGTCGCCGATGTCGGCCGCGGCGAGCGCCACGACATCCGGGAGCTCCGACTGGAAGTACTCGTCGTCGACCTGGTTCGACATCCCGGAGACGCTGACCGCCCCGAGCACCTCACCGCGGTGGTGAATCGGCGCGGCGACCGACTGGACGCCGAGGGCGACCTCGTGTTCGCTGATGGCGTACCCGCGCTGGCGGACGGCCGCCAGCTCCTCGAACAGCGCTTCCTCGTCCGTGATGGTGTGTTCGGTCCGGCCCGGAAGGCCGTAGCTGTCCACGATGTTCCGGACCCTGCTGTCGGGAAGATGTGCGAGGATGGCCTTGCCCGAGGCCGGTCGATGGAGGTGGGTCCGCTTGCTGACCCGCCCGTACGTCCGGACGGCGTCGTCGCTGACGACGCGGTCGAGGTAGACCGCCCGACCGTGCTCCTCGACGACGAGCCAGGCGACCAGTGAGGTCTCCTCGGCCAGCGAGCGGAGCGTCTCGTCGGCGAGGCCGGCTATCGGGACGGAGTTGCAGGCCGCGGTCCCGTGGTAGAAGAACTTGAGGCTCAGATGGTAGCGCCCGCCCTCGTTGACCAGATACTCCAGCGACTCCAGCGTCGACAGGTACCCGTGGATCGTGCTCTTCGCGAGGTCCAGCCGCTCGGACAGTTCACCCAGTTCCGCGCCATCCTGCTCGTGGATGTACTCGATGATCTCGAACGCGGTTCGAGCCGACTTCACCATCCGCCCGGGCTCGCTGAGTGCCATGACAACGAGGAACGGGGGACCCATTATCATAATTTCGGTTATTTAATAAACAACCATCCATGACCGGCGCGAATCGGTGTGAACATCGTGAATAGCCCGTTTTATACATCGCCGCGAACCGTGTGAAACGTTGACAGCCATCACCAAACACATAATGCTAGTTATGAATTCGTAGTGGCATACGATTTGGGACAACCGAACGGACCCCACCCGGCCACGGGGTGGGCAAACCCGGGACATTATGTCGTGACCTCGGCTGAGCTGGGGCGCTCGAAGATCCGGTTCGACGTGCCGAAGTTCCGGCAGATTACCATACAAGAATACAACTAGAGAATATTCAGATATGCCGAACTTGACGAGTATTTTGCGATGTGCTTGAGCAAAGAATATATTCATATACCGAAATCAATCCCGGGAGATCCCGTTCGCTGGCCGACATCTGTTCGGCGATTGCGAACCAGGAGTCCCTGAGACACAGCTCACCCCGGTGGAGATTTCGTAAAGTCGAATAGGAGACCAATATCGGCCACAGAGACCCAGAAACGCCCATATCTGGATACCCCGGAACGACGATATGTCGTGGATACCCAGCCATCAGGACGGGAAGAGGAGCCGACACGTATCGCGTCTTCGCGGCGGCCGACCGGCCCGGGACCGTGTTCGAGCGGCCTGCCATCGGAGCCGGCCGATGCTCTTTACATCCATATTGTTGTAAACTTCTGCTTTACATCCATACGGTTGGAAAGAGATTGCGGGGCCGTCGGGCAGATGCGGTGG
Source organism: Haloglomus halophilum (assembly GCF_024298885.1). Taxonomy (GTDB): domain Archaea; phylum Halobacteriota; class Halobacteria; order Halobacteriales; family Haloarculaceae; genus Haloglomus; species Haloglomus halophilum. The sequence goes on along the minus strand of NZ_CP101166.1, from coordinate 1,957,037 downwards.
CCCGAGGGGACGGCTCATCCGGTCGGACGGAACTCGGCGGGGGAGATTCGGTCGTGGATGTCGGGCAGCGCGTCGGCGTCCTCCGGGAGGAGCGCGACGAGGAGATACGACGAGAAGTCGGCGAAGTACGATACGAGGTCGGCGATGCGTTCGGCATCGATGGCCTCGAGCGAGTCCAGCGTGATGAACGGGACCGTCTCGTGGACGTCGTGCGCGAGGTAGCCGGAGAGGGCGACGACCAGTCCGATGACCTCGCGCTCGCTCTCGCTCAGATGGTCGATGACGTCCTCGTACACGGTTCCCCCCTCGTCCTCGCGGATGACGTGGAGGTCGAACGTCGTCTCCGACCCACGGGCGTCGCCGGCCCCACCCTTGCGCTCGATCCAGACGCGGGCGATGTTGCTGAACTGGAGGATGCCCAGGATGTCGGCCATCCGTTCGTTGAACTCCTCGACGACGGCGGTCTCGAGGTCCGTGATGTGGGACCGCTGCTGCTCCAGTTCCCGACTCAGCTCGTCGACCTGCTCCGACAGGTCGCCCGGGTCGGGAAGGTCGCTGATATCGGCGAGTTCCTCGTCGATGTCGTCGCGCTCCTGCTCGAGCTGGCCGCGCTCGTACTGCAGTTCGCTCAGCTCCTCGTACGTCTCCAGCAGGTCGTTCTCCCTGAGTGCCTCCGTCTCGGCCGCTTCCACCTCCAGCTCCTGGATGGCCTCGCGGAGCGTCGCCGCCGTCGACTCGAGCTGTTCGAGGCGCTGCTCGCGCTGGTCGATCTTCTCCTCGGTCCGCTCGATGTCGTGCTCGACGCTGGAGCTCCGCTGGCGCTGCTGCTCCAGCTCCGCGAGCCGGTCCTCGACCTCGTCGATCCGCTGAGCGGCGTCCTCGCGGTCGCTCCGGCGGCCCTCGACGATGGATTCCAGCTCCGCGAGCCGGTCGTCGATGGCGCCCCGCTCGACGCGGCTCCCGCAGGTCCAGCAGACCACGCCCTGCTCGGGTTCGGGCGCGAGCGCCGCCGTCACGTCCTCGTCCTCGGCCTCGATGGAGGGGAGCTGGTGGTCCTCGTCGGCGAGTATCTCCCGGTTGAACTCGAGGATGGTGGTCAGGCTGGATATCTCGGCGTCGAGCTCCCGTTTCTCCTGCCGGAGGTCGGTCAGCGTCCGCTCCAGGTCACTCCGGTCGGCCTCTGACCCCCCGGGGAGCGCCGCCCGCTCCTCCCTGAGTTCCTCGAGTTCGGTCTCGAGGGCCGACAGCTCCGACTCGACCAGCTCGATCTCGTCCTCGGTCTCGCTCAGCTCCTGGCGCCGGCTGTCGAGTTCGTCGACGATCTCATTGGCGTCCTCCGCGGCCTCGGCATCCTCCTCGAACTCGGCGACGGTCGCACGGAGGTCCGCGATGCGCTCGTCGATCGTCTCGATGCGCTCGTCGATCTCGCTCCGGCGCTGCTCCAGCTCCGGGAGCTCGTTGCGCCGCTCGGCGACGCGTTCCTGCTCGCGTTGCAGCTCCTCCCGCTCGGTCTGTAGCTCGCGGATACGCCGCTCGATGGCCGCCGTGTCGACCGGCCGCATCACCACGTCGTGGAGGTTCTTCCCCCGGGCGACCGTCCGCCGGACCTCGTTGTCCTCGAACAGGGAGACGAAGAGGTCGACCAGCGCCTCGGAGTCGGTGAACGGCTCCCCGCTGGCGACGACGCCCGACCCCGTGCGGCGGTACGACCGGGTGTAGGTCTCGTCGCCGATGGTCAGCGAGACCTCCCCCTCGTCGGCGCTGCTCCTCAGGGTCGCCTCGGTCCCCCCGAGCACGCCGTTCACCGCGCGCAGGAGCGATGTCCGGTTGGTCGCGTTGTAGCCGGTGAGGAGGGTCACGCCCGGGGAGAACTCCACCTGAGCCGTGTCGATTCCACCGATGTTCGAGGCGGTCAGCGTGGCATCGCCGGTGACCACCCCGGTATCTGTCTGTGGCCCGTCAGTCATTGGTCCTATCTCCACATCTACGCCCCCTGTAATCAATCCTTCCGCCGAGGAACCGGTCCGTAGGTGTTCGAGAGGTGGCCGTGGAGCAGGCTCGAGCAGCCGTTACCCGGAGGTATCGCCGCCACAGTCACAGGCCTGCTCCGAGAGGAGCTGCCCCGGCCGGTAGGTCCCCCCGCAGTCCGTGCAGGTGACCTGGATGGTGACCGAGGTCTCGAGCGACCCTGTCGAGAGGAGGTCGGCCCGCCGTAGCCGTTCGAGCGTCTCCCCGACGACGTTCGCACAGCGGTTCCGGGCCCACTCGATGGTGTCACGGCCGTCGGCTGGGGTGATGGACGCCTCCCGCGAGGTGTCGACCTCCAGGCACTCCCGGAGATGCGACCGGACGGTGGTGTGGGTCACCCAGTCGGACTGGACGGCCTCGACATCAACACCGTTCTGGACCAACCGGGTCCGGACCCGGGCCACCCGCTCGGTCGGCGTCTCGTCGTCCGCGAGCGTCTCGTACAGCATCCCGACGGCGTCCTCGTCGTCGACGGCACCGTACAGGGTGTCGTCCAGGTCGACCGACGCCGCGTCGAGCGCCGCCGCGAGCATCTGCCGGTTGGTGTAGTCGGCCAGCTCGCGAAGACTCGCGTCCGACTCGCGGCGCCGACGTACCAGCTCCGCGTCGAGGCCGTCGAGCCCGTAGCGCTCGATACCCCGACCGACCTTGCAGCCGCAGACATCCGTCGCTTCAGACATCGGTGATGGCTGAGGCTATCGTGACCCCCCTGCATACCTCTTCCGCTCGATAGTACCGAGCCCTCGGGGGCCACTCGAAGACCATCACAACCACTATATCAGTTCAAAATCCACAATATCTTTATAATACTGTACAAAATATAACTACATAGAGTAGCCGCCATTAGTAAGTTATGCAGACAATACCGTCCCCACCAACTCCATTTAAGACACTAAAAACCCAAAATAATTTAATTAATCTCTTACCCTACCCTATATATCAAATATATTCTATTTCTATTCCTTCCCAGCGGGGCCGGGTTCAGACCCAATGAGCCGATATATTTTACTATAATTGCCCCAATTGCCAATTATAATGTTTATAGCTTATATCTGGCCCCATATAATGATATTCCCATCCTCATCCGATATATTCTCGCAACATCCATATCTCATCTACTTGCACGCATAAAATATATACTTACCCGAGCACCCCCGAAAGCGGAGCTATCGTCATCGGACGTGACAATCGGGATGGACATCGGTCGGGGACCGGGAACTCCTGACCACAGCGGGCGCATCCCTCGCCCGGCCCCTCGGGCAACGCCCGGAATCGCAATCCGACCCCCCAGTCGGATACCGGACGTTACACGGGGGGCTACGTCGGACCCGGATTTCGGTTCAGCGGTCGACGAGTTTCGTCACCCGGTGACGGGAGCCATCGGGCGACAGCAGCGGTCGGAGCGCCCGTGGTCAGCCACCGAGCGGCCACTCCGGTCGCTCGGCGGCGAGGTCACCGAGCGGCCGAGACCGACGGCGGTAGTCGGTGTAGAGGCCCTCCAGCCACTCGACGGCGGCCGCGTCGTCGTTCGCGACGTACCCGAGGAAGTTGTCGTGAGGGCCGTGGGCGACGAGTTGTGCCGTCGTCGTGTCGTCGTCGGTCATCAGGTAGAACGCGTAGGGGAGGTCGTCGACGACCCGGAAGGTGAGCCACTCGCTCTCCAGCGAGGCGGCGAGCCGGTCGGCGTACCCCTCGAAGAGCGCGGGGAAGAGCGACGCGGAGAGGAGCAGGTCCATCCGTAGCTCCTCCTCGACCACGGTCCGCTGGTAGAGGACCTCGATGAACTGCTCGCTGTTGGGGGCGACGGCGGCCCCGCGGACGCGGTCGGCCGCGGCGAGCGACTCGGTGATACGCTCGACGACCTGGGCCGGTGGGAACCGGTCCATGCTCACGACCTCGCCGCCGGCGAAGAAGCGGTGGGCGCGGGGGGCGTCGGCCGGCAGGTTCGCTGCCAGCCCGGTCGCCGCCCCGGCGGTCTCCGCGATGGCCGTGGCCTCCGTCACCGTGTCCAGCATCACCCGGCCCGCGTACGTCGTCACGAACCCGTCGTCCCGTTCGGTGACGAGCTCCGCGTCCGTGAGCGCCTCGATGGCACGGTCGACCGTGGACCGGGAGTCCCCGAGGTCGTCGATGAGGTCTCGCTTCCAGGCCGGCCGCTCGGCCAGCCGTTCCAGGTACGCTTGCCGCGCGAGTGCGAGGTCCAACATCGACGTCTACCCCTGGTTGCACCATCCGGGGACAAAAACCCACCTGGACACCGGGGACCGGGCCACTCGGACGGGGGCGAGCAGTGGCGCGCCACGAACGGGACCCGTCTAGGGACAGCGCCGCCCGATACGAGAACCGGTTATATCCACATGATATTTAAGCGGGTATGTACAAGAGAGAGGTACACCCATCAGGGTGTATCCCCGGCGTGTGGTTTCCCCCCACCCCCCCGCCACGCGCCAACCTTTTGGACACCGGAGAACTGGACCATCGACCAGCAACGACGACCGACGGTATCGAGGCCAGGGCGGTCGCTCCGGGCGTTCTCGAACGACGAGCACCGGAGCGCGGCACACGATGCGACGTGTTCGGTGGCGGTCGTAGCTGAAGGCGACGCACTCCTCAACCACCACGCGGAAGGCGTTCGCGATGTCCTCGATGGCAGACTGGACCTGGTCCCCGAACTGCACGCTGGCCTGCTCGGTCGACATCTGCTCGAAACGGACTCGGTAGCCAGCAGGAAGGGAGATGGGCGCGAGGAACTCGGCCACGTCGTCCCTCGGTGTGGGTGGATGTCCGACAGAAACGGCAGCCACACGTAGCTTGTACGGGGCGTAGTCTCACGGAGCGGGGTGAGAGGTGGGAGATGGGCAGCATTTTTTCATCCAAACTCGACACTTCATACCGAATCCAGATACAGTCGAAGATGGTGGCGAATTTGGGTACAAATGTGGCGGTGCATTGGCAGAATTTCGGGCATAGTTCGGAAAGTTGGTTTAGGGAGGGTAGCCGTCCGTTCGGGTGAATGACTCCCGACCAGCGCAGTTCGGCCGAGCGGACCGACGCACACGACACCATCATCGACGCTTTCCAGTCCCGGCGGCGGTTCCTGGCCGGTACCGCGACCATCGGTGCTGCGGCACTCGCAGGCTGTACCGGCGGTGGTGGCGACGGGGGCGGCGACGGCGGTGGCGGCGGTGGTGGACAGTCGACGAACCCCGACGTCGACGTCCTGAACTACGCACTCACGCTCGAACACCTCGAGCACCAGTTCTACAAGCAGGGGCTGGAGGCGTTCAGCAAGCAGCAGCTCCAGGGTGCCACCGAAGGTGTTGGGGGCGAGGTCAACGCGAAGCTGGTCGGCCGGCTCGAGACCATCCGTGCTCACGAGAAGGGCCACGTCGACACCATCACGAGCGTCGTCGATGACCTCGGCGGCGAGCCCGTCGGGGCGGCCGAGTACAACTTCCCGCTGGACGACCCGGCGAAGTTCCTCGCAACCGCGAGTGTCCTCGAGAACACGGGCGTCGCCGCCTACAAGGGCGCTGCGCCGGCCATCAAATCCAACGACCTCCTCGCGTCGGCGCTGGGCATCCACTCGGTGGAGTCCCGTCACGCGAGTTTCCTGAACGCCGTCACCGGCAAGAGCCCGTATCCGAAGGCGTTCGACGCGCCCAAGTCGCCACAGAAGGTGACGGAGGCGGCCAACCCGTTCTTCAAAGCCGACATCGCGGGCAGCGTCGGGAACCTCTCCGGCGACGGGGAGCCGACCGCCGACCGCAAGAAGTCCGACGACCGGAGCGACGTGGCCGTGCTGAACTACGCGCTCACCCTCGAACACCTCGAGCACCAGTTCTACAGGGCCGGCATCGAGAAGTTCAGCGACCAGCAGCTCCGCGACGCCGACGTCCTCTCGAAGTTCGACGACGAGCTGAAACAGTCCGTCCCCGGCCGCCTGAAGACGGTACGCGACCACGAGAAGGCCCACGTCGACGTCATCACGGACACGGTGAACAAGCTCGACGGGACGCCGGTCGGCAAGGCCGAGTACAACTTCCCGCTCGACCACCCGACGAAGTTCATCCAGACCGCGCGCATCCTGGAGAACGTCGGCGTCGCGGCGTACGCCGGCGCCGCCCCGAGCGTGAAGGCGAACGCCGTCTTCGTCGCCGCCGCGAAGATCCACTCCGTCGAAGCCCGGCACGCCGGCTTCCTCAACGAACTCAACGGCAAGAGCCCGTACCCGAAGGCCGTCGACCAGGCGATGACGAAGCAGGAGGTCCTGAAGGCCGCGGACCCCTTCTTCGAGCAGGACATGAGCTGACGGCGGCAGTCAGTCCGCCGACCCCCGACGACCAGCGCCGGCGCCCACATGGGCGACCGCACCCTCGGCGACGCGCTCGTCCCGGGGGACCGTCGGACACCGCACGGCCCGGACCACAGGGAGCGCCCCTCGCCTCGTCACACGACACCGCACTCGAACAGTTCCTCGTGACGCTCACCGACCAGTAACCGGGCCTGCCTCCTGTCCGCTCAGCGTATGCTTATACAGGGAACCGGACACTCTGGAACTGGGATGTACCTGCCAGGACACCTCGGGCTCGGACTCCTCGCTGGCGCAGTCCTCGCTGTCCGCTACCGCGGGGGACGAGGGACCGTCGCGGCGAGCGCCCCGGTGGTTCTCGCCACAGCGCCCGATGTCGACATCTACCTCGCAGGCATCCCGCACCGGGGGGTCACCCACACCGCGTGGGCAGCGCTGGGTCTCGGTGCAGCACTCGCGGTCGTCGCCGGGCTGTGGACCCGGCGACGGGGGACGGAGCGGACAGCCACCGTGACGCTCGCGTTCGTGGCCGGCGTGGTGGCCGGCCTGACGCACCTCCTCGGGGACGTGGTGACCCCGATGGGGATCAGCCCGTTCCATCCGGTCGTCTCGACCACCTACTCGCTGGACCTGGTGGCCGCGCGGAACCCCGACGTGAACCTCGCCCTCCTCTGTGGCGGGTGCCTCGCGGTCGGGGGACTGCTCGTGTGCCGACTGGACCGGGTAGCTCCGGGGATTCGAGCACGCCTCGACGCTCGACAGGTCGTCGACGGCGACCGACCCGCCTGAAGCGGCCATCGCGGTGGTCGCCGCTGGCACCCCGACCGGGAGGAGGCGGTTACGTATCCACTAAACAGCATTATCAATCATTATCTTTATTCGGCGGGAGGTCGTGGGACGGGACACGATGGAACAGATGGCCCATGCCCCGCTCGTCCCGGAGATGCCGACAGTCACGACCGAATCGTGTCAGTACACCGGCCGTGCGACCGACGGCGGTGCCAAGCGGTCGCTCCCGGAGCGGACCTTCGGCGCGCCGCTGGTCCCCGACCACCGCTGAGCGGCGGCTGGTTCCTGCGACGGTCCGTACCACGGCCCGCGACTACCCACGCTCGAACAGTTCCTCGTGGCGCTCCGCGAGGTTCGTGTACGCCCCCGAGTGGTACTCCTCGAACACCTCGTCGGGGTCGATGGTCGTCTCCTCCAGCGGCGTGACCGAGGCGGGCATCCCCCGGACGAACGACTCCGGCGGGACCTCGTAGTCCGCCGGGACGACGGTGCCGGAGGCGACGATGCTCCGCGTGCCGATGGTGGAGTCGGTGACGGTGGAGTTGAACCCGACCATCGCGCCCGCCGCGACGAACGTGTCGTTGAGGACGGCGCCGTGCCCGACCATCACGCCGCGGCTGACCTCCGAGCCGTGGAGGGTGGCGTTGTCGCCGATATGAGCGGCGCGGCCGACGCGGACGGGGGCCACGTCGCCGCGGAGGACGACGCCCGGCCACACGCTCGCGTCGGCATCGACGGTCACGTCGCCGACCAGCGTCGCCTCACGGCTCACGTGGGCGTCCTCGTGGATGTCGGGCTCGGTTCCCTCGAACGCGTAGTCTCGGCTGTCGACCATGCAGTAGCTGATGGCCCCCTGACCCAAAATCGTGTGCCTGTTTGCCACGGTTCCGCCGGGGAGAACCTCACCGGGCACGACTGCCGCCCTGCCCACCAGCGAGCGGGCCGCGACGGGCAGGGTACCCGGAACGAACCCGCCGTTCTCGGCGAACGGGAATCATCCCGTATGGGTAATCCGTCCGAGTTACTCGCCTCGGATGATGGCGCCACTCGAGGAACGCGCAACGGAGCTGACCGTGGCCGAGTCCGTGGCCGACCTGGTCGGTGAGACGCCGTTGCTCCGGCTCCGGTCGTTCGCCGACAACCTCCTCGGGAAGGTCGAGGCGGCGAACCCCTACTCCGTCAAGGACCGCATCGCGAGGGAGATACTCGACGCCGCCGAACGGGAAGGGGCCCTCGGCCCGGATGGGGTCGTGGTCGAGGCGACGAGCGGGAACACCGGTATCGGGCTGGCGGCGATCTGCGCGGCCCGGGGGTACGACTGCGTGCTGACGATGCCGGCCTCGATGTCGGCCGAGCGGCGGACGCTGCTCCGCGGGCTCGGGGCCGAGCTGGAGCTCACCCCCGCCGAGGACGGGATGACGGGGGCGAACCAGCGGGCCGAGGAGCTGGTCGCCGAACGGTCCGGCGCGGTGCTGGCACGCCAGTTCGAGAACGAGGCGAACCCGGCCGCCCACCGGCAGACGACCGGACCCGAGATCTGGGCCGCCACCGACGGCACCGTCGACGCGGTCGTCGCGGGCGTGGGCACGGGCGGGACCATCACCGGCGTCGGCGAGTACCTCACGGAGGACCGCGGGCGCGAGGACTGCACGATGGTGGCGGTCGAGCCGGCAGCCTCGCCGACGCTCTCCGAGCAGAGCGGGGCCAGTCACGACATCCAGGGTATCGGCCCCGGATTCCTGCCGGACGTCCTCCGGACCGACCTCGTCGACGAGGTCCGGGCCGTCGAGGACGAGGAAGCGAAGGCGGCCGCTCGCGAGCTGGGACGCAGCGAGGGACTGCTGGTCGGCATCTCGTCGGGCGCGGCGCTCGCCGCTGCCACGGCATACGCCACCGAACACCCCGACGAGACGACCGTGGTGGTGTTGCCCGACTCGGGCGAGCGGTACCTCTCGACGGACCTCTACCCGGAGGCCTGACCGGGCCGGGCGACCGGAGGGTCCATACCGACAGCGACCCGACGGACCGCCGTGACCGAGCGCGGCGGCCGGACCGACGACCACCGCAACGCCGGCTTCGAGCGCCTGTTCGGCGGCGACGGCCTCACCGTCGGGACCGGCTTCCCGCTGACGGACAGCCGGCAGTCCCGCCCGCCCGTCGAGCGCGAACTGGAACTCGCCGCACACGCCGAGGCCGTCGGCTTCGACGGGCTGTGGGCCCGCGACGTGCCCTTCCGCTGGCCGCGCTTCCGCGACACTGGCCAGACCTACGACACCTTCCCGTGGCTGAGCCACGTCGCCGCCCACACCGACGACGTGGCGCTCGGGACTGCCAGCGTCGTCCTGCCCATCCGCCACCCGGCCCACGTCGCCAAGGCCGCCGCCTCGGTCGACCGGCTCTCGGACGGCCGGCTCGTGCTCGGCGTCGCCACGGGCGACCGGGACCCGGAGTACGACGCGTTCGGCGTCGACCCGGACGAGCGCGGCGCCCGCTTTCGCGAGTCCGTCGCGACGATGCGGGCGCTGTGGCGCGGGGAGTTCCCCGAGCGCGCGGGCTGGTGGGGCGAACTCGACGGTGAACTGGACCTCGTCCCGAAGCCGACGGCCGGGACGCTCCCCCTCCTGCCGACGGGCCACTCGCGACAGCCCGTCGAGTGGCTCGGCGCGAACGGCGACGGCTGGCTGTTCTACCACCTCCCGGAGGATACGCTCGAGACGTACCTCGACGACTGGCGTGCCGCGGCCGGCGGCAAGCCGTTCGTGATGGCACTGCGGGCGACGCTGGCCGACGACCCCAGCGCGGACCCCGAACCCGTCCACCAGGGCTTCCGCGCGGGTACGGAGTGGTTCACTGACTACCTCCGGCGACTGGAATCAGCGGGCGTCGACCACGTCCTCGTCGGCGTCGACACGGACGGCGAGGCGGCCGACCCCGAACGGGCCCTGACGCGGTTCGCGGAGGACGTGCTCGAACGGGTGTAGCCCGGGCCGTGAGTCCCGCTCCGTACGCTCCTGGCGGGCGCGCTGGGGCCTCGGGGAACGCTGGCACCACCCGAACGTTGAGGGTGCTGCCCCGCGAGACAGCGAGCGTGTACCGGGGGCACTTCCCGCCGCTGGGCGAGCGCCACCGTCTCCGAGAGCCGCCGCGCTCGGTCACGGACAGCGAGGGGCGCCGCATCAACCTCCTGCCGTACGGCGAGGGCCCGGTCGACGACGAGCGAGCGGCGCTCGTGGCGATGTACCGCGGCTACGACCCGAACGACCGGGCACTGGGCATCCCGCCGGTCACGCCGGAACGCATCGCCGAGTGGCAGGACCACATGCTCGCCGGCCACTGCGTGCTGGCGTGGCACGGCGATCGGCCGGTCGGACAGGCGGTACTGGTGCCCGACGGCGACGACGGGCACGAGTTCGCCATCTTCCTGGACAGGGAGTACCAGGGCGCCGGCATCGGCACGCGGCTGACGGAGGCGATGCTGAGTTACGGCCGCACGCACGACATCGACGACGTCTGGTTGCTGGTCGAGCGGGGCAACCGCCCGGCGGTCCGCCTCTACCGCGATGTCGGGTTCGTCGTCACGGAGGACGCGGGCTACGAGATGGAGATGGGCCTCTCGATGGGTGTCGAACGCCCGACGGACGCCCCGGCCACGGAGCCAGCGGACGGCTGAGCGGACGGCTGAGCGCCGGCACCAGCGGGTAGTTCTCACGGCGTCGGAACGAGAGTATCGGCTTTATGGTAGGGACGCCTCCTATCAGGTATCATGAGTTGCGAGGAGGAACGCGAGTACATCTTCCAGTGCCCGGAGTGTGGCGAACGGCTGGAGGTGAACGGTCCGATGCGCGAGACGCTCGTCGAGCGGGGATGCGTCATCTGTAGCGCGACCGTGACCGAGGCAGCGTTCACCCGGTGACCGGACCACACCGGTACGCCGAGCGGTGACCGGACCACACCGGTACGCCGAGCGGTGACCGGACCACACCGGTACGCCGAGCGGTGACCGGACCACACCGGTACGCCGAGCGGTGACCGGACCACACCGGTACGCCGAGAGTTATTTATCCACCCCCGCACCCGTCACTGACGAGAGCGAATGACGCTGGACGAACAGAGCACCATGTCACCCGACGAGACCGACACCCTCCTCGCCCGCCACGAGACCGGCGTCCTCACGCTTGCGCGCGACGACGAACCCTACGCGATCCCCATCTCCTACGGCTACGACGCCGGCGAGCGGCAGTTCTACCTCCGGCTCGTCTCCACGCCCGAGAGCGAGAAGCGCCGGTTCCTCGCCTCGGAACCGGAGTCGCGACTGGTCGTCTACGAGGAGGACGGCGATGTCTACCGGAGCGTCGTCGCCACCGGGCAACTCCAGGAGATTCCCCGCGAGGAACTCACCGTCGAACATATCGAGCAGTACGGCGAGGCGAAGCGCCCGCTGTTCGAGATCTGGGGCCAGGGGAAACACGACCTCGACATCGCCCTCTACCGGCTCGACCCCGGCCAGCTCCAGGGGCGGCGCATCGAGGTCGACCGCGACGACGGGACGACGTAGCCGCGGATCACCACCCGCGGACCCACGGTGTAGCCGCGGACCCTACTCACGCACATCAGCGCGCGCGAGACACCGACCGTATTGAAGTGTGGTGGACCTGAACATCCGGTCTCAGATGACCGGAGGAATCCGTGCCACCGTCGAGGTCACCGAGCCGGCGGGGTGTCCGGTGGTGGACATCGCGGCGTCGGTGGATGCGACCGTGGACTCGGTGTCGCGAACGGCCTGCCCCGGGGACTGTTCGGACTGCGTGACCGAGTTCGCCGTCGAGAGCGACGAGGCACCGGAAACGGGGCTGGAACCGGTCTTCGCGCACGGGGCGAGGCGGTGGTACCGGTTCCCCCACGACGACGACATCGAGTGCCCGTGCGAGTGCCTCGGTCGGCTCGGCTGCCCGGTCGACCGCTACGTCGCCGACGGAGCGACGCTGACGCTCGTCTTCCACGCCGCCGACTACGACGACCTCCAGACGGCTGTCGGGGCGCTCCGCGAGGGGTTCTCGGACCTCGACATCAAGCGGTTCGTCCGGGCGCCGACCGACGACCATCGGGCGGATAGCGTCCTCGTCGACCGGAGCCGCCTCACCGCCCGCCAGCTGGAGGTACTCGAGACCGCCTACGAGATGGGCTACTTCGAGCGCCCGCGGCAGGCGAACGGCCGGGAGGTCGCCGACGCCCTCGGCATCGACCCCTCGACGTTCAGTGAGCACCTCGCGGCCGCCGAACGGAAGCTGCTCTCGGACGTGCTCTGAGCCCGTCACCGCCCCCGTTCCGGTCCGTGGCTCCCCCGGCACACTGCCGGGTGTATATAAACCACCCCGTTGCTGGGGGTAGGGATACCTGCCGGTTCCCATCGACCTACAGGTATGAACGGTTCCCAGATGTCCACCCCGACGCTCCGCACGCAGAACGACGCCACGACCCTCCTCGATGACGACGCCGTCGAGACGGTGCTCGGCGCACTCGAGGACCCGGACTGCCGCGCCATCCTCGACGAGACGGGCAAAGGCGCCCTGACCGCGAGCGAGGTCGCCGACGCCTGTGACCTCCCGACCTCCACGACCTACCGGAAGCTCGACATCCTCGCCGAGGCCTCGCTCGTCGAGGAGCGCGTCCGCATCCGCCGCTCCGGCAAGCACGCCAGCGAGTACGTCCGCGCCGTCGACGACATCGTCGTCACGATGGGGCCCGAGGGGGTGGCCGTGCGCCTCTCGAACGCCTCGCAGTCGGAGGAACCGAGCGAGGTCGCCACGTTCAGCGCCCTCGCGGACTGACGCCGGGGCAGACACGCCACGCGACCAAGGGAGATCGCTCCGGGCGCACGTCACCAGTCGAATCCACCCGACGGAACCGGGACGCCCCATACCGTTTTGTGACGGCTACCTCTTGTACAGGTATGGCATCTCACGCCACGATAGCCGACACGCTCGAGCGAAGCGCCGAGCTCCACCCGGAGCGCGACGCCATCGTCTACCCACGGAAGGACCAGCACTGGACGTACGCCGAGTTCGACGCGAAGGCCAACCGGCTGGCGAACGCGCTGGCCGACCTCGGGGTCGAACAGGGCGACCGGGTCTCGACGATGCTGTTCAACGGCTCCGAGATCTGCCTCGCCGTCTACGCCTGCGCGAAACTGGGCGCCGTGTTCAACCCGCTCAACTACCGGCTGCCCGCCGGCGAGGTGGAGTACATCGTCAACGACGCCGGCTCGACGGTACTCCTGTACGAACGGGACACGAAGGCGGCCATCGACGGCGCGCGCGACGACCTCGAGACCGTCGAGGAGTACGTCTACGTCGACGAGGACGTGCCGGAGACGGACCGGGACTTCTACGAGTTGCTCGACGGTGCGAGCGCCGAGCGGCCGGACACCGTGGTCGAGGAGACGGACGCGTACGCGTTCATCTACACGTCGGGGACGACGGGCCGGCCGAAGGGCGTCGTCCACGAGCACCGCGACATGATGGAGCACAACCTGCTCTGCATCGCGGAGATGAACCTGACCACCGACGACGTGGGGCTGTCGGCGCTCCCGCTGTACCACTGCGCCGAACTCCACGCCAACCTGTTCCCGCGGGTCCAGCGCGGCGCGACCAGCGTCATCCACCACGAGTTCGACCCGGTGCAGGTGCTCGATGCCTTCGAGGAGCACGAGGTATCGGTGTTCTTCGCGGCGCCGACGGCGTGGAACGGGGTCGCCCGCACGGCGGCCGAGACCGACCACGACGTCTCCTCGCTCCGACTGGGGCTGTACGGGGCCGCACCGATGCCCGAAGAGGTGCTCGACGCCTGCATGGAACACCTCTGCGAGGACTACGTCCAGGCGTACGGGATGACCGAGATCGGCCCCTGTGGCTCCTTCCAGAGCCCCGAGGAACAGCTGACGAAGCAGGGGTCGGCGGGGCTACCCGCACTCAACCACCGCGTTCGCATCGTCGAACCGGACGCCGACCCCGACGCGACCGTCGAGCAGGGCGCTGTCGGCGAGATCCTGTTCGCCGGGCCGTGCACGATGCGCGAGTACTGGAACCGGCCGGAGGCGACCCGCGAGTCGCTCCGCGAGCACGAGGGCCGTGAGTGGTACTACACGGGCGACCTGGGCTACCGCGACGAGGACGGCTACCTCTACGTCGTCGACCGCAAGGACGACATGATCGTCTCCGGCGGCGAGAACGTGTATCCCGCGGAGGTCGAGGACGTGCTGTTCCGCCACGAGGACGTGGTCGAGGCGGCCGTCGTCGGCGAGGACCACGAGGAGTGGGGGCAGGCCGTCGTCGCGTACGTCGTCGGCGAGACGGACGCCGAGACGCTGGACGCGTTCTGCCTCGATAGCGACGACCTCGCGGACTTCAAGCGACCGCGGGCGTACTACTTCGTCGACGAGCTGCCGAAGAACCCGTCCGGGAAGGTCCAGAAGTTCCGCCTCCGCGACGACGAGGACGACGCCGGCGAGGTCGAGGGGACGGAGGTCGCCTGAGCGCCGGGGGTGGACCCCGTCAGGGCGGGACTGGTCGCCATCCGGGCGGACGCCCAAAGGAACAAGAATTTAACCGCCGCGTCGGAAGTGGGCGTACCATGGGTAAGAAGTCGAAGGCCTCCAAGAAGCGGCTGGCCAAGCTCGAGAAGCAGAACAGCCGGGTCCCGGCGTGGGTCATCATGAAGACGGACCGCGACACCACCCGCAACCCCAAGCGCCGCAACTGGCGGCGGAACGACACGGACGAGTAGATGAGCGCGAGTGATTTCGAGGAGCGTGTGGTGACGGTGCCGCTGCGCGACGTGCAGGCCACGGCCAAGCACAAGCGCGCGGACAAGGCGATGAGCATCATCCGCGGCCACCTCGCGAAGCACTTCAAGGTCGAGGAGGAGGACGTCCGCCTCGACCCCTCCATCAACGAGGAGGTCTGGTCGCGCGGTCGCAAGAAGCCGCCGTCCAAGCTCCGCGTCCGCGCCGCACGCTTCGAAGAGGACGGCGAGGCCGTCGTCGAAGCAGAGACCGCGTAACGTGCTCCGGGCGGCATTCGGGGGCTCGTCGTACATCGGCGTCTTCAGCCGTGCCACCGACGACTGCTTGCTGATCCGCCGAGACGCCGAGGACGATGTCCGCGAGTCGTTCGCGGAGGAACTCGAGGTGCCGGCCGTCCCCACGACGGTGGGCGGCTCGGCGACCGTCGGCGCGCTCGCGACCGGCAACGCCAACGGTATCCTCGTCAGCAGCCGCGCCAACGAGCGCGAGATCGAGCGTATCGAGGACGCCACGGACCTCCCCGTCGGCGAACTCCCGGGGCGGGTGAACGCCGCCGGCAACGTCGTCTGCTGCAACGACCACGGCGCCTACGTCCACCCGGACCTCTCCCGGAAGGCGGTGCAGGCCGTGGAGGACACGCTGGACGTGCCCGTCGAGCGCGGCGACCTCGCTGGCGTCCGAACCGTCGGGACGGCCGCGGTCGCCACCAACCGCGGCGTGCTCTGTCATCCGAAATCGACCGACGAGGAACTCGATTTCCTCGAGGACCTGCTGGACGTGCCGGCCGACCTGGGCACCATCAACTACGGCGGGCCGCTCGTCGGCTCCGGGCTGGTGGCCAACGAGAACGGCTTCGTCGTCGGGCAGGACACGTCGGGCCCGGAACTGGGCCGCATCGAGAACGCGCTCGGCTACATCGACTGACACCGGCGGCCCACGCTGTTCCCAAGGCCGTCTCGCTTGCTACCCGCATGCATTTGTACTTTCCATGACCGGCACCCCCATAATGTCGGTTGTTTAGATCAAGAACCGAGTGTTCTACCGTAATTCCGGAACCATTCGGAAAATGCCGGGGCGAGGGAGGGAGACAGTCGGCGAGAGCAGGGGCGTCGAAGCCGGGGGCGGTCACTCGTCGACTCGCGCCACAAGCCCATCACCACGTCAGCGTCTGCGACCCCCGGCCGGCCAGGTCGGTACCGCTGCAGCCACTTCCGGCAGCTGTGCGACCGATGCCGCAGGTACACGTCCATTTACGTCTCTGGCCCCAGAGTAGTGCATGCGCAGTTTCACTATCTTCCGGGTCTGGTCGATTCCGATCCGGGTGAACGTCTCGCTGCTGGTCTTCCTCCCGCTCCTCGCGTGGCTCATCGGGAGCGGCGGACAGATCGAGCTGTACGCGGGCTACATCGAGCGGCTCACCGGCGTCGCGCTCGATACGGGCGTCCTGCGGGCCGGCACCACCCCGTGGCTCGTCGGCACGCTGGCCGCGGTCGGGCTGTTCGCCAGCGTCACGCTCCACGAACTCGGCCACTCCTGGGTCGCGCTCCGGTACGGGCTCACCATCGAGTCCATCACCCTCTGGATTCTCGGCGGAATGGCCTCGCTGAGCGAGATTCCCCGCGAGTGGGACCGTGAGTTCTGGATCGCCATCGCCGGCCCCGTCACGAGCGTGCTGGTCGCGGCGGGCTGTTACGCCGTCCTGCTGGTCACGCCGGAGTCGCTGCCCATCGTCCGCTTCGTCGTCGGCTACCTCGCCATCGTCAACGTCATCCTCGTGGTGTTCAACCTCCTGCCCGCGTTCCCGATGGACGGGGGCCGTATCCTCCGGGCGCTGCTGGCCCGGAACCGGCCGTACGCCAGCGCGACCCGCATCGCCGGCCGCGTCGGCGTGCTGTTCGCCATCCTGTTCGCCGTCGTCGGCGTGCTCGCGTTCAACCCCATCCTGCTGCTCCTGGCACTGTTCGTCTACGGCGCCGCGACCACCGAATCCCGGACGGTCGTCATCGACGACCTGCTGGAGGGGCTGGTCGTCGGCGACGTGATGACCGAGGCGACCGCCACCGTCGACGCGGACGAGACGGTCGCCGGGCTGGTCGACCGGATGATCCGGGAGCGCCGGACCGCGTTCCCGGTCACCGACGGCGGCGAGACGGTGGGCCTGGTCCGGCTGGCGGACCTCCGGGGTGTGGACGCCACCGACCGCGACGCCACGCCGGTCTCGGCGGTGGTCCATGACGTCCCCCGGATCGACGCGGAGGCGGACGCCTTCGACACGCTGGCACTGCTCGGCACCCAGGGCTCGGCACTGGTCGTCCGCGACGGGGCCGTGGTCGGCACGCTCTCGCAGGAGGACTACTCGCACGTGCTGTCGTTCACGCGGGAGTTCGGGAAGGGGCTCCCGGCCTGACGACCGACCCCGCCACAACCGGTTAGTCCCCACCACACGACGCCGCGGTATGGCCGACGACACCGACACCGCCGACGACCCCACCGACGACTCGGACCACGACCGCCGCCTCGTCGAGGGCTGGCAGGGCCGCTTCTACGAGGATTTCGCGGTCGGCGACGTGTACAAGCACCCCTACGGCCGCACCGTGACCGAGACGGACAACGTCTGGTTCACCAACCTGACGATGAACGTCAACCCGATGCACTTCAACGAGGCGTACGCCGCCGAGACGGAGTTCGGCGAGCGCCTCGTCGACGGGACGTACGTGTTCGCACTCGCCGTCGGGATGAGCGTCATCGACGTGAGCGCGAACGCCACCGCGAACCTCGGATACGACAACGTCCGACATCACGCCCCAGTCTACCACGGCGACACCATCTTCGCCGAGAGCGAGGTGCTCTCGAAACGGGAACTGGAGTCACGCGAGCACTCCGGCATCGTCACGACCGAGCTCCGGGCGTTCAACCAGGACGACGAACTCGTGCTGTCGCTCGAACGGACGCCGATGGTCCTCAAGCGCGAGTTCGCGGAACCGAGCGCGGCCGCGCCGACGGGCTGGCCCGACGGCATCGGCTTCCAGCCCGACCAGGGATAGCACACACCCTTGTTTCGACTGCGGAGCGACCGTGCGCGAAACCGACTCGGGTGGGACTGAAAGCCCCCGCCTGCTGCGGGAAGCACGGCGACGTAAGCACTTCAGCACACGCCCGGAACGGC
This sequence comes from Haloglomus halophilum, assembly GCF_024298885.1. Taxonomy (GTDB): domain Archaea; phylum Halobacteriota; class Halobacteria; order Halobacteriales; family Haloarculaceae; genus Haloglomus; species Haloglomus halophilum. The sequence goes on along the minus strand of NZ_CP101166.1, from coordinate 1,938,941 downwards.
GGGTGAGCGATAGCGAACCCGCCGCATGCCCGGACTGCGAAGCGCGCAGCGAGCCGCGCGACCGCAGCAGGCGGGGGCTTTCTATCCGTCCTCGCGGCCGCTGCTGCGAGAGCTCGACAGACGTAGAAAGCCCCCGCCCGCTCGACCGCTCCGGGACCTGCTCGCCTCGCTCGCACCGCCTTCGGCGGCGACTGCGCTCCTCGCTCCCTGCGGTCGCTGCGGTGCTTGTCGGGTCCGGGAGGGTTCGAGCGGGCGGCCCCTTTCAGTCCCACCCGACCAGAGTTCTCGGCCGAGCGCACCCACGAGCCAGGACGGTGTGGACCCAATGCGGACGGTGTGGACCCAATGCGGACGGTGTCGAGTGGCGGGATTGATACGCACGCCGCCACTACAGCCCGGCAATGGAGTACGTCCAGGAACGGGTGACGACGCTCCACGACTTCACGGACCCCGTCCCCGACGCACCGGTCGACGAGGCCGCCGTCGTCGTGCCGATGACGGAACGCGAACACGCCAGCCTCGCCGCCGAGCGCGTCCTGACCGCGCTGGAGGACGTGGCGCCCGCCCGCGTCGTGATTGCACTCCGCGCGGAGGCCGAGCGCGTCCCCGCCGTCCGCGAGTGGCTGGACTCGTTCGACCTCGACGTGGAGACACTGTGGTGCGACGGCCCGCGGCTCGCAGAACTGCTGGAGAGCGAGGGGCTGAACGGCCACCGCGGGAAGGGCCGGGACGTGTGGCTGGCGCTGGGCCGGGCCGCCGAATCCGACCTCGTGGCGGTCCACGACGCCGACGCCTCCACCTACAGCAGGGCCCACGTCCCGCGGCTCCTCTTCCCGCTGGCCCACGGGTTCACGTTCTCGAAGGGGTTCTACGCCCGCGTCGAGAACCGGCGGCTGTACGGCCGGCTGTTCCGGCTGTTCTACGCGCCGCTCGTGCGCGCGCTGAGCGACGCCCACGACGCCGCCGTGCTGGACTACCTCGGCGCGTTCCGGTACGCGCTGGCCGGGGAGTTCGCCGCGACGAGCGACGTGATCCGTTCACTGCATGTGCAGCGGGGCTGGGGGCTGGAGGTGGGCACGCTCGGCGACGCCTTCCACGCCGCCGGCCTCGACGGCAGCGTGCAGGTCGACCTGGGGCTGCACGAGCACGACCACCGCGCCGTCTCCGGCCCGGCCGGGCTGTCGACGATGGCCGACGAGGTCGGGGCGGCGCTGCTGCGGGCCGTCGAGAACGGCGGCGTGACGCCCAACTACGAGACGCTGCCGGCGCGCTACCGCGACGCGGCCGACGGGTTCGTCGACGCGTACGCGACCGACGCCGCGTTCAACGGGCTGGAGTACAACAGAGCGGACGAACGCGAGCAGGTGGCGGCCTACGCCGACAGCATCGCACCACCGGGCGAGGACACGCGGCTCCCGCCGTGGAACGAGGCGCCCGTGACGACGGCGGAGGTGCGCGAGGCCGTACGGGCGGACCTCGACGCCGCCGCGGAGGAGCACGCGTGACATCCTCACCCGCCGTGAACGGCGGGGCTTTCTCCAGGGGAAGCCTCGCGTCGAGGGAGGTTTCAGGACTGAAACGCCGCAAGCGTCGTCTGTCGGGGTTGCCGACTCGGCGTGCGGTGTCCTGTGGTGGTGTCACAGCCACTCCCGTCCCGTGGCGAGTCATCGCCTGCCGGTTTCCAAGGCAGGCTCTCTCCCCACGGGTTGAGGCGACCGGCGATGTTGGCCGCCGCATTGATGTCCGCTTGGTACTCCGTCACCCAGCACTCGTCGTTCGTGCATCGGAACGCCGCCTGCGACGACCGCGACCCGAGGTGGCCGCAGGCGTGACACGTCTGGGACGTATACGCCGGGTTCACCTTCCGGACCGGGATGCCCGCTTCGAGGGCTTTGTCCTCGATGCGTCCGGTGAGACGCGCGAACGCCCAGTTGTGGAGCCGGCGGTTCATCCACGTCCCATAGTCGAGATGCTCGCGGATGGCCGACAGGTCTTCGAGAACGATAACCGGGTTCTCGAACTGGCGGGCGTATTGGACGGCTTCGTGGGACGCCTTCTCCACGATGTCCGTCAGCGCGTTCTGGTAGTGGTCGAAGCGTTCGTCGATTCGCCACTCGGCGTCGCGTTCTTGGAGACGGCGGAGGGTCGTGAACATCTCTTTGCGGAGATATCGGGCACGCCCGCCGTCGTAGATGTACGGTTGGGTCGGAGTCCCGTCTCGACAGGCACAGCCCGTCAAGAGTTTGGACTCTCCGATGTCGAAGCCGACCGGCGTCGGGTCGTCCGGCTCTTCAGGTTCCGCGAGTTCGTACTCGACGGTGACGTGAAGCACCCAGTTGGTGCGGTGTTCTTGCAGTCGGAACTCTCCGACCGACACGTCGCCGTCGAGCAAGTCCGCCCAGAGCGATTCTTGAGCGGGGTTGATGCGGAGCGGAATCCAGAAGGCGTTACCACGTCCGGCCTGCGGAACACGCCAGCAGAACTCATGCGTTCGCTCCTCGGAGTGGTCGAGACGCCACCCTCGATTCGTGAACCGAACGGGATGGTCGTCGCCCAACTCCTCGGCGTTGTACGTGTCCCGAAGTTGCGGGACGTAGTTCTTGAGAGCGTCTTTCGCGTAGGACGTGAGATTGTAGCCGGTGACGACATCGTTGACCGCCGTCTGCGTGTCCGCGCCACTCTCGAACGAGTCGGCGAGAGCGCGGCGGTACGTTGCCACGGTCCGCTGAAGCCGACGCTCTTTGTGCGCGGTCGGCGGCGCGAGCGTGGCTTCGAGCGTTTTCGTGGAGGTGACGGTCACATCAGTATTAACGAACCAATGCAAGTTAAGACTAACCAATCGCTATTAAATAGCGATGCCAAACCTAAACATAGAAGTGAGCGAGGAAGAGTACGAACGACTGAGCGAAGTGAAAGACGCACACGGCCTCACGTGGCGAGGACTCGTCATTCAGGGCGCGAAGGCGTTGGACACCGAGGGCCCGCTGTAGAACGAGGGGTGGCCTGTACGAATGCGATTCCCCCCCGCCGTGAACGGCAGGGCTTCCTCGCTACAGCAAGATGAGCGACCACAGCGACGACGATGGTGAGGACGCGGGCGAGGACGACCCCGAACGGCTCTCGCTCTCGCTGGACGAGGTCGCGGGCATCGCCGACCTGTTCGGCGGGCTCACGCGGGCGGAGCTGGCCGAGGCCCTGGAGGAGCTCGCCTTCAGGCGCGGGGTCGAGCCGCCGCCCGAGGACCGCATCGACCAGGTGGTCCGCGCGTACTCGCTGGTGGAGTACCCGCGCGGGGACGGCGAGAGCGACGACGGGGACGCGGTCGACCCCCTTCTCGTCCCCGGCCCGTCGGCGTTCCCGACGCTTCCGGACGGCACCGCCGACCTCCCCCACATCCTCGATATCGAGTCACGGAGCGTCGACCGCGACGAGCTGGGCCGCGCCGTCGAGGAGCGGTTCCGTGGCGACGTGGCCCGCGCGGTCGCTGACGAGGACGAGGTGCTGGTCGGACGGCTGCTGGACGTGAGCTACGACCTGGAGACGTGGGGGCCGGTCGAACTCGGAGACCTGCGCGAGCGGCTGGACGCGGTCAGGGAGTAGCCGCGCGGCGTTCAGGGCGTGTACTCGTACTTGAGGACGACGGTGCTGTCACCGGTGGTCGAGGATTTCCAGATGATGCGGATGGTTTCACCACTGTCATCCGGATCGATAGTGATGGACTCGCTGGCAGTCCACTCGTCATCACCGCCGCCGGTGACACCCTGAGCGTCCCAATCGACGTTGAACTTGTCCGACTTCGAACCGACCACCGACAACTCGCTGACCTCGGCACTGTTCCCACTCGTGTGTTCGATTACCAGAGCGTCCGGACTCTCCACCGTCGTGTCGAAGCTGATCTGCGGGCCGACGTTCTGCTCCCCGGCCTGGATGATATCGAGTCCGAACACGTACTGTCCGACCAGCGCGCCCAGTATGACGACGATCGCGACCGTCAGGATGGCGCCGATGACCTCGGACTGCCCCCGACCCCCACTCCGGCCGTCGTCGGCCGCGCTGGACCCGGTTCCGCACCCCACCTGTTCGAATAACATGGTAGTACTCTTACCCCGTTTGAAGACTTAAAAATTACCACCGTGCCGGGTTTAACGAGCCCATTAAAACGAGTATACCTCGATAGGCCCGGATTATCTCCGCCCGCACCTGAGCTGGAGAACCGTAACACGCGACGGTGATGACTCGGAAAGCCGGGGTTATCTGACCAGTTCACGAAGCCGTCGCCGGTCGACCTTCCCGGTCGCGGTCGTGGGGAGGTCGTCCACGAACTCGACGCGGTCCGGGACCTCGTGGTCGGCGAGTTCGCGCTCGCAGGCACGGACGACCGTCGCGCCGTCGAGGTCGGCCCCCTCGCGCGTCCGGACGACGGCGGTGACGGTCGTCCCGCGGACGTCGTCCCGGCTGTCGACGACGGCCACGGACTCGACGGCCGCCAGCCCGTAGATGACCGACTCGATCTCGCGGGGATGGACATCGCCACAGCCCGTCGTGAACATGTCCGCGAGCCGGTCGACGACGTGGAGGAAGCCGTCCTCGTCGACCCAGCCGATGTCACCCGAGCGGAGCCAGCGTCGGTGGCTCCCGGTGCCGCCGTCGCCGACCGTGGCCGTGTCGGGGCCGGTGTCGTCACTCGTGGCCGTCGCGTCGGCGGGTCGCCGGACGAACCGGTCGGCGGTGAGCTGGTCGCGGGTGTAGCGAGGCGTCACGGTGTCACCGGCCCACAGCAGTTCGCCGCGCTCGCCCTGCTCCACGACCGCGCCCGTGTCCGGGTCCTCGATGCGGAGGTCGACGACCTCGTGAGCGGGCTGGCCGACGCTCCCCGGTTTCTGGCCGGCCTCCTCGGGACGGGTGAACGCCGCCAGTGGCGTGGTTTCGGTCAGGCCGTACCCCTGCAACAGGGCACAGTCCAGCGCGTCCTCGACCTCGTCGATACGCTCGGCGGGCATCGGCGACCCGCCGACGCCGACCGTCTCCAGACTCGACAGGTCGTACGCGTCGGTGTCGGCCTCCAGCAGGTCCAGCACCATCGTCGGGATGAGGAAGGTGTAGGTCACCTCGTACTGCTCGATGGCGGTGAGCGCGGTCTCGGGGTCCCACTCCGGCAGGAGGTGGTTGGTCGCCTCCAGTTCGAGGAACGGCGTCGTGGTGATGTTGAGCCCGGTGACGTGGAAGCACGGACAGGCGGTCAGCGCGACGTCCTCGCGGCTCCACTCCTTGTAGTGGACGAGCGCCCAGGCGTTGGCAGAAAGGTTGCCGTGCGTGTGGAACACGCCCTTCGGGGCGCCCGTGGTGCCGCTGGTGTAGAGCAGTTCGGCCTCGTCGTCGGTCTTCCGGGGGACCGTCTCGTGGGCCGGCTCCCCGCGGTCGCGGAGGTCGGCGTAGGTGTAGACCGGGCGGGTGCCGCCGACGGTCGCGTCGTCGCCGGCGGTGACGACGAGCTCGGCATCGGCGTCCGACAGGACGTACTCGGCCTGTCGCTCGTCGAAGCGCTGGTTGAGCGGGACCGACAGCGCGCCCCGCTTGAGGATACCGAGGTGGGTGGCCACGAAGGCGACCCCGTTCGGCGCCGCGACGGCCACCCGGTTACCGGGCTCGACACCGAGCGAGTCGAGCGCACTCGCGACCCGGTCGCTGGCACGCGACAGGTCACGGAACGTCAGGGACGTGCCCGGGTCCGCTACTGCCCGCCTGTCGGGGGCGTTCCGGGCCGCGCGGTCGACGCGGTTGGCGAAGTTCATGCGATACTGGTTCCACCCACGAGGTAAAGACGATTTTCCCAGATCCGTGCGCGCCCGCACGGCCGATTCGGCGCGAATCTGTCCGGTATCGCCGGACGGCCGGTGCAGGACCGGGGGTCGTCAGTCCCCGCCGAAGATGATGTTCGCCTCGATGGTCCGGGCGGCCCCCCGCACGGGTTCGGCCAGCTCCGTGGCCGGGTCGGCGGGCATCCGGTCGACGGAGCCGTAGACGGCGACGGCGCCGCGGACGCCGCGTTCGGTCACGATGGGGGCTGCGATACCACGCATCCCACGGATGAGCTCCTCGTCGTCGGTCGCGTATCCCTGGCTCCGGACTGCCTCCAGCTCCGTGCGGAGGTCACGCCCGTCGGTCACGGTCCGGTCGGTGACGGGTGGAAGCCCCTCGTCGAGGACCTCGTCGACCCGCTCGTCGGGCAGCTCGGCCAGAATCGCCTTGCCGGGGGCGTTGGAGTGGAGCCGGACCTGCATGGGGTAGGCGCGGGCGGGCTGAGCCGAGCGGCGCTCGCGCTGCCACCGCGTGGCGAACAGGATGGCGCCGCGTCCGTGTTCCACCACGACGAGCTGGACGTGGCGGCCCTCGGCCGTGTTCCGGTCGAGCGACAACACCTCGCCCCGGCCATGAGCGTACAGTTCGTGGTCGTCACGGGCGCGACGGCCGGCGTGGAACAGTCGGGTGCTGGCACGATAGGCCCCGTCCTCGTTGACGGCGTAGCCGACCGCCGCCAGCGTCCGGAGGTGGTCGTACGCGGTGCTCTTCGGGATGTCCAGCGCCTCCGCGACGGCGGTCACGCCGGTCGGTCCCCGTTCGGCCAGCAGTTCGATGACATCGTGGGTGACCTTGACCGCGCCCACCGGGTAGTCGTCGCCGGTGTCCATACCGACCCGTGGACCCCCTACCACTTCAATCTGTCCGGCTATACCGGACAGCTATCCGATTCATTCGAATCAAGAAACACTCATCTAGCGGGTCATGCCGCTCGAATACGGCCGATACCATTCATTCAGACCCCCATTTGAATGAACGCGTATGTCCTGCACCAGCCCTATCCATGGTGTCCCCCAGCGTCGAGCACGGAGCTACCGAGCCACATGGACGACAAAAACACACCGTCAACGACGCGCCGCGGCATGATGAAGGGCATGGGAGGGTTCGCGGCCCTCTCGATGTCCAACACGAAGCTCGAGGACGTCGGGGAGATCCTCCAGCAGGAGGTACCGACCGACCCGCACACGCTGGATACCTACCGCTCTATCGTGGACGCCATCGTCCCACGGACGCCGGGGCTGGCCGACGAGCTCGGGGAGGAACACGTCGCCGGCGGACTGGACGTCGAGCTGGAGAAGTTCATCGTCTACGACTTCAACCACTTCCAGGAGATCCGCCTGGAGACGCTCCAGACGCCCGCCAAGAACGGAACACTCGAGGCACCGAGTAGCGGTACGTCGGGGCTACCGGGGCGCCTCGACGGGCTGCTGGGCGGGTCCCCGACCGGCTCGGTCTCGGACGTCACCGACTCGGTCTCCGGGCCAGCCGGGCTGCTCGACGAGGAGGACCGGATGCCGCTCGACCTGTTCGAGACCACCCTCGACACGACCGGCTCGGGCACCGACCTGGACGCGGTGCTGGACCTCGTGGACGAGAGCGTACTCTCGGAGCTGACCGACGTAGTCGACCTCGGCGAGCTCGCCGACCTCACGGACTTCGGCGCGCTCGACACGCTCGACATCAGCATCCCGAACGCGCCGGCCGCACCGGACGCGAGCGGCCCGGCCGACGTGGAACTGCTCGTCGAGGCCGGCACCGAGACCGTCCACCGCGTCAAGCAGAACTATCCGTACGCGGAGGTCTTCCCGGTCGTCTTCGACATCGCGGCGGCGGAGTTCCTGCTCCGCCAGCGCAACGAGGACACCCCCTCCCCCAACACGCAGTTCCCTGCGGGCGGAACGTTCACCAAGCTCTCCCGCGAGGACCGCCTGCGCGTCCTCTGGGACATCGTCGACGGGAACGTCATCGACCGACTGGACTCGATACTCTCGCCGATGCTGCCCACGGTCGGCATCCTGAAGTACGTCATCATGGCCTGTAACGGCCTCCACGGCTTCGGCTACTACACGGAATGGTCCGCCTACGGCGACACGAAGACGGACCTGCCCCAGGAGCGCGAGCTGGAGCGGCCGGTCGGCGAGGCCCAGAGCCACCAGCAGACGGGCTATCCCGGGCCAGCGGACGGCTACGCGACCGACTGGTTCCACGCGGTCGACGGCGGGTTCGACGACGACCCCTCGGACTACCAGGGCGACCTGGTCGGCGACGACGTCCTCTCGGACGACGAACTCGCCGGCAGGGCCGGCGGACCGCCGGACGACACGCCCGGCAACGGCCCGCCGGACGAGGCGTCGGCGGGGACGGTCGCCGACGACGAGGACGACGAGGAGAGCCCGACGGGTGGCCTGACCGACGGTCTGACCGACGGCGTGACAGACGGAGACGCCACCGAGGGCCTCGGAGGTGACCTGCTATGAGCAACCCCCACGAGGACCCCGACGTCATCATCATCGGCGCGGGCGCGGACGGCCCCGCAGCGGCCTGGGCGCTGGCGGACAAGCACGGCCTGGACGTGCTGATGATCGAGGCCGGCCCGTTCCACGGGAACACGAAGTGGCCCACCCCCCACGCCGACGAGGGGGGCACCATCAGCAACGACCCGGACGACCTCGACGGGAAACTGCTCGACTCGCAGTACACCCACCTCGAGAACGGTGCGAACGACCCGACCGCGGGCTACCTGCGCGTCGGCCCACCGGACCACAGCCGCGCGCCGTGGTTCCGGAACCTGCATCAGAACGCGTTCATCTGGCAGGTCGCGGCCGTCGGCGGCACCACGACCCACTACTTCGGCAACCACCCCCGCGGCTACCCGACCGCGTTCGACGACCAGCCCCACTGGGGCGACATCGACTACGCGGACATGGTGCCGTACTACCAGGAGAACGAGGAGAACACCTCCACCCAGCAGGCCCCGATGACGGGCAAGGAGGAGGTGTTCATCCACGGCGCCAGCGAGGAGAAGGAGGGCGAGTACCCACTCATCGAGACCAAGAACGTCACGGAGACGGGCTGGCGGCCCCAGGCCAACTCCGTCGAGGTGCCCGGGCGCCAGACCACGAACGGCGAGGAACTCGACTCGGACTACACCGGCACGTTCGACTACGAGGACGGCTTCCGTGGGGACACGCTGGCGGCCGACCACTTCCAGGGCTCCTCGACGCCGGTCAACGCGCCGGTTCGTGACAAGGCCCGCAAATCCAGCAACATCGGCTACGTCCCCATCGCGCTGGACACCAACGAGGACTCCGAGAAGGGCAACGTCGCCATCCGTCCCAACACGTTCGTCACCAACATCAATACGGACAGCGGTCCCGCGGGCGACCTGGAGGCGACCGGCGTCGACATCCGCGACACCTGGTCCGGGACGACCGAGACCATCGAGGCCGACACGGTGGTCCTCGCCGCGGGCTGCATCGAGTCACCGCGGCTCTGGCTCAACTCCGGCCTGCCGAACACGAACGGCTGGGTCGGCAAGGGGCTGACCACCCACTGGTTCGACTGGGTCGTCGGCACCTACGACGACGACACCGTCGCGGACATCACCGACGCCGGCCACATGGACCCGTACAAGGGGCAGAACTCCGCGGTTCGGTTCGACAAGCCCGGCGTCGGCGGCCTCGAGGACATCGGCATGTCCCCGGGGCTCGTCTCCTTCGCCGACTACCTGTTCACGGAGGCCGGCTACTCCTTCGAGAACAACGTCGCGGAGGGCGAGCCCTGGGACACCCGGGGCTACGTCGTCGGCAAGGAACTCAAGCGGAAGATGTCGAACTACAAGAACACGAAGGCGCTGCTCGTCCTCACCGACGACCGGCCACGCAAGGAGAACGGGGTCTCCCTGGACGACGCCTTCTCCGACGAGCACGGTCCCGTGCCGAAGGTCCGGTACGAACCCGGGCGCGAGGACGACGAGCGGCGCGACGAGCTGGCACGCATCGCGGCCAACATCCACCGCAACGCCGGGGCCAAGCACGTCCACCGGTCGGAGTGGCCGCCGCTGCTGCTCCACATGCAGTCCTCGATGCGCATCGGCCCGGTGCTGGACCAGGGTGCCGAGGCACACGACGTCCAGCGCCTGTTCGTCGCGGACCACTCCGCGCTCGCCAACGGCGTCGGCGGGCCGAACCCGACGAACTCCGGCCAGGCGCTCGCGCTCCGCACGGCCGACGTCATCGCACAGCGCTACTTCGACTACAACGAGGACCGCGGGTTCCTCGACCGCTGACCGGCACACCCGCGCCTGTCCCATCCCCCATCCGGGCCACCCGGGCCCGTTCTGCGGTAGCGTACCACCGAGAGTCATCCTCGCCGTATCCTTCGCTAAATACGGCTATGCTGCACAGTATTGTATATATTTCCGCACTTGAGAGGCTATAGGAACCTTTGATAAGTTGACAGATACGCCCGGTGTCCGGAGTGTCGCGCCGGGACCGGCACCGAGACGAGCGTAGCGGCCCGAGCCTCGGGGCTACGCCGTGTCGCCCCTGTTGTGGGGCACCGCATCCCCGTCGGCCGGGCCGAGCAGTCCCTGGCGGAGCAGGTCGCCGAAGACGCGGGCGAAGGTGGTGTGCGCGCTCCAGATGGCGACCTCCTCGTCGGCCAGCACGCTCAGCAGGAGCGCGTCCCCGTCGACGAGGACTAGCCGGGCGCCGCGGTCGTTCTCGGGGTCGACGAGCCGCTCCGGCGGCGCGACGGCGACCATCCCCTCGGCCTCGAACGACTCGCGGATGGCCGCCGTCCGTGAGATGACGACGACCTCGCCGCCGTCGGCGTGGAAGTGTCGTAGCACCTCGAACGTCTCGTCCGGGAGGTACGTGGCGTCGTCGGTCGCGACGACGACCCGCTCGTCGGCCTCCTCGGCGAGTGCCGTCATCCGGGTGTCGATGGCATCCGAGCCGGTGATGGTCCAGACGTCCTCCTGGCGCTCCTCGCTGGGCCCGGGCTCCCGGCGGACCCGTTCGAGGTGGTCGAACGCGGCCTCGCGGTCGCGCTCGAACTCCGCGGTGAGTCGCTCGCGGGCCTCCGCGAGTTCGACGGGACGGTACCGTTTCGGCCGGGACTGCTGGACGCTCACCAGCCCCCGCTCCTCGAGTTCGTCGGCCGCACCGTACACCTGCGAGCGGGGGATGTCCGTCTCCTCGTGGATATCGCGTGCGGTACCGGTGCCGAGCCGCTGGAGGGCGACGAACGACCGGGCCTCGTAGTTCGAGAGGCCGAGTCGCTCCAGCGCCACGACCGCGTCCTCGTCGTCGGCGTCGGACCGGGCGTCGTCGCTCATGCGACCGTCACCTCGTGCCAGACGACCATCACCGGCGGGGTGACGAGCACCGCGGTGAGGAACGAGAAGAACACGCTCAGCGCGATGACCAGCCCGAACTGGCCGAGGATCGGGGTGATGGCCAGCACCAGCACCGCCGTTCCCGAGGAGGTGGTGAGCATGCTGCCCAGCAGCGCACCGCCGGTCCCCTGGACGGTGGCATCCAGCGAGCCGTACAGGTCGTCGGTCTCGTCGAACTCCTCGGCGAACCGGTGGACGATGTGGGCGGAGTAGTCGATGCCCACGCCGACGGCGATGGAGAAGATGGTCGCCGTCAGCGCGTTCAGCGGGACGCCGAAGAAGCGCATCGACCCCGCCAGCAGCGCGATGGCGACGAGGATGGGAACCAGATTGGCCAGCCCCAGCGAGGGGCGTCCCTCGATGACGTAGTAGATGAACATCAGGAACAGGGCCGTAGCGACCAGCGCGGCCGCCAGGCCGGTCAGCGACGACAGCAGGATGGTGTCCTGGATCGCCTTGAAGACGACCGTCTGCCCGGTCGCCACGCCGCCCTCGCGGACCCGACCCGCCAGTTCCTCGCCCGCGTCGACCACCGCGGCGTCGCTGTTGCCGGCCTCGACGGTGTAGCGGACCTGCGTGGCGGAGTAGTCCTCCGTGATGAACCGGAGCGCCTGGTCCCGGACCGGCGAGTCCGGCGCGGTCAGGGCGTCGTACACGTCCTCCAGGTTGTCGTCCGGGACACCGTTGTCGTTCAGGTCGTTCCGCTCGACCAGCGCGGCGAACTCGGGGTCCCGAGCGGCGTAGCTGTCGATGACGCCGAGCAGCGACTGGGCGTCGGCGCGCCGGTCCTCCGCGACGATGATGTCGGGCGGGTCCTCGTTCGCGCGGTAGAGTTGCTCCAGACTGTCCTCCTGGCGCAGGTTCCCCCTGACGTAGACGATCACCGTCCCTCCGCCCTCACTGGACTGGAACTCGTCCTCGAGGAAGTTGATGGTCTCCGTGACGGTGTACTCCCCGGGGGCCAGTCCCGCGGGGAGCCCCTCGACGTAGTCGGGCATCTCCTCGGGCGGCAGGAAGTCCTCGTTCGAGAACGAGGTGTCCAGCCCGGTCCCGTAGGCGGCGGCGCCCGAACTCACGACCAGCGTCAGGATCAGGAACAGTTTCGGCGCCCGGCGGGCGACGGTGACGCCGGCCCCGAGCGCGCCGCTCAGGGCCGACCCCTCGCTGCCGATGGGCTGCTGGCCGAACGACGGCAGCCCGACCGACTCCCGGAGTTCGTCGGCGTACAGTTTCGCCGCCGGAAGGAACACCCCGAAGATGAGGAAGGTGAACACGATGCCGACCGCCGAGACGATGCCGAAGTCCCGGATGGGCGGCAGGTCGCTCAGCCCGTTCGCGCTGAACCCCAGCACCGTCGTCCCGGTGACGATGAAGAAGGCGACCAGCAGCTGGTCGGTCGTCGTCCGCATCGACGGCTTCGCCTCACGGCCCTCGACGCGTTCCTCGCGGTAGCGGTTGACCGCGTGGATGCCGAAGTCGATGCCGACCGCCAGCAGCAACACCGGCACCGTGATGAGGATCTGGCCGAACGGGATGTCCGCCCAGCCCATGAAGCCGAACGTCCAGACGATGGCCATCACCAGCGAGATGACCCCGAGCAGCAGATCGACCGGGTCGCGGTAGGCGTAGACGAGGAAGGCTAAGATGAGCAGCGACGCCGCCGGGACGACGATGGCCAGCGAGTCGCCCACCACGCCCGACAGCTCGCCGGAGATGATGCCGCTGCCGAACACCGTGATGTCGCTGCCGACCGCGTCGGCGATGTCGGCCACGTCGCGCTGGATACTCGTCAGCGGGCTGGAGCCGCCCTGACCCGCCGAACTGGACAGTCCCGACGGCACCTCGTGGGTGAGGCTGCCGATGGTCGCGCTCGCCGAGGCCGCGGTCGGGTTGTAGTCCTCGCCGAGCAGCGACCGGAACCCAGGGGTGTCGTCGGCCCGCCGGACGGCGTCGTCTATCTGTCCGGCGGAGGCGTCCTCGATGACGCGCTGCTGGGCCGCCAGCGTCGTCGCCGACGGGTCGATGGTCTGGGCGACGATGGAGGCGGCGCTCCCGGTGCCGACCACGCGGAGGTCCTCGCGGGCCTGTGCGCGCTCCTGCACCGCGAGCATCCGCAGCATCGCGGACCGCGAGAGGACGTTCTCGCTCCGCTGGATGAGCGTGGTACCTCCCGTGTCCGTGGCGAACGTCGTCCCTTCGAACTCCTCGTTGATCTCGTCGAGGGCCTCCTGGGCCTCGTTGCCCTCGATGAACTGGTCAGTGCCGCTCTGCGTCGCCGTCTGCCCCAGTCCGCCGGCCATCACCAGCGTCAGCACCAGGAACGCGCCGATGACGACCCGCGGCCGGTCCACGATGAGCGAGTCCGCCCGTTCGAGCAGTGAGTCGACCGACACCACGGCTCACTGCCTCGTGTAGACGAACCCGGCGCCGGCCAGGGCGAGCAGGCCGACCAGCCCGAGCGGGAGCCCGTACGTCGAGAGGAACCCGCCGCCGCCGGTCGACTCGGTCACCCGGACGGTGGCCTGGTAGGTGTCCGAGAGCTTCGTGTCGCCGTCCGGCTCGTCGTACTGGAAGTCCATCTCCAGCGGGTACGGTCGGGCGCTCGCGCCACTCGCGACGCTCAGGTCGAACTCGATCTCGGTGGTCTCGCCGGGCGCCAGCCGCGGGATGTACGCCTCCTCGGTGTCGGCGCTCAGCGGGTCGTCGACGAACGCCTGGGCGTTGACGTTCCGGAGCACCACGTCCCGGTTGTTGGTGACCGAGACGGTGGCGGTACCGCTCTCGCCGGCCTCGATGGACGTGTTACCGCTTTCGATGACGAACACGTCGCGGCTGGGAGCCACGTCGGCCCGGGCGCTCAGCGGGTCGCTCGTCGCGGCCGTCCCGTCGTCCGTGTCGTAGGCGACCGTCACCGAGAGCTGCCGGGGGCCCTCGGCGGCGCCCGCGGAGACATCGATGGGGAACGCGAAGTCGGCGCTCGCGCCGGACTCCAGGCTCCCGACGGCGTACTCGGTCTCCTGTGGCAGGATCGACTGGCCGCCAGCCTCGAGCCGCAACACCGCGTCGCGGGCGGGGCCGGGCCCCTCGTTGACGACCGTGCCCCGAAGCTCACCCTCCTCGCCGACGCGCAGCGAGTGCTCCACGCCGGTCAGCGAGAACGACTGCTCGGGGGCCACCTCGGCGACCAGGTCCACCGGGTCGGTGCGGTAGGCGTCACCGGCGTCGTTCTCGTAGTCGACGGCGAACGTCAGCCGCCGGGGACCGGGCTCGGCGCTCCCGGTGACCCGGAGCGGGTACTCCACCGTCGTCGAGGCGCCGGGGTCGAGGGTGCCGACGACCCGCTCGGCCTCGACGGGGGCGACCGTCTCGCCGCCCGGCTGGAAGGCGATGGTCGCGTCGTGAAGCGTCGAGGGACCGTCGTTGGTGACCTGCAGCGTCACCGACCCCTCGGTTCCGACGCCGAGGTCGGTCGCATCGGCCCGGATGTCGACCGTCCGCTCGGCACCCGGGCGCAGCCCGAGCCGGAAGGGGCCGTCGGTATCGGGGACCCCGTCGGTCCCCTCGAAGTCGACGGTCGCCTGGAGCGCGTAGTCAGCGCTCGGCGTGTCCGGCGCGACCGTGGCCTCGAACGAGAACGTCCGCGTCTCGCCGGGGGCGAACCCGCCCGCATAGCGGGTCGCGCTGGCGGCGCCGCCGAAGACGACGCTCGAACTCGTCGACTGGAGCGTGACGCTGGCGTCGCGTGCGGTCGACGCGCCGACGTTCTCGACGGTGACGTTCACGTCGCCGGACTGCCCGACGGCCACGTCGCTCTCGACATCGACGACGGCGAACCGCGCGTCGTCGGTGACCCGGACGGTCACGTCGAACTCCTTCTCGGCGTCGTCCTCCTGCTGGGCGCCGCTCTGGGTGACGATCTCGGTGTACTCGTAGTCGACCTCGGCGGTCAGCTCGTACGTCCCGGGCGAGACGTCCTCGGCGGTCACGACCTGGAAGTCGGCCACGCCCAGCCCGCCACTCTGGATGCTCCCGACGGACTGTTGCCCGGTCTTCACGTCGATGCCCTCGACGTTACTCCGGAGTTCGACCGCGACCGCGCGCGCGGTCGTGACCTGTCCGGAGGTGCCGGGCGAGGCGTAGGCGACCTCGCCGCTGTTGGCGATCTGTAGCGTCAGCGAGCCCGGCTGTCCCGGTGTGAGTTCGTTGCTCGGCGCGTAGACCGACAGTGACGGGTTCCCCTTCGCGGGGGTCGCCCCGACACCCATCGCGCCGGCCGGGACCAACAACAGTCCGACAAGCAGGAGCGCGAGTCCGCGACGCCCTCTCATCGCCGTCCCTCCGTCCGCGTGACGGCCGCCAGCCGAAACCGGCCACCGTCACTCGTATATCGAACATTCATTCAGTGCCCGCCGGTAGTCGTCGCGCCGGTAAAACTGTTTGTAATTCTCTACTAACAGTCCCCCGTCCCGTAGAATGGCCGTTCACGTCGAGATAGCCCCGAGACCAGCGATTGCCACCAGCAGGGTCCGCGGCTGGCCAGGGGCCGACCTACCGCGACACCCCGATGACCCCCTCGGCGGAGAGTCAGCCCCACCCCGCTCACCCGACCGGGCCCGCTACGGGCCGGCTGTCTCAGCCAGCCGGTCGTCAGGGGAGTGGAGGCGGCCACCGGGACGGTGGCGAGTGGCCTCATCGCCTCCGGAACCACCAGTAGCCGGTGCTCGCGGCGACGGCGAGACCCAGTAGCACGGCCGCGATGGTCGACGGGGTGTCGACCGGCCCGGCCGGCTCGGATGCGACGACCACCGGCAGCTGGTGCCTGTCGACCGTCGCACGGCGGTCGTCCGCGGATTCGCTGGAGACGTTCAGCGCCACGGCGTGACTGCTCGGAACGGCGTCCTCGTCGACGGAGAGTTCGAACGCCACCTCGGCGGTCTCGCCGGCCGGGAGCCGCGCGACGTACGCCGACGGCGCGACGCTCGTGAACGGGGGGACGGGCGCGATCTGCAGGCGTACGTCCTCGCGAGCGGTATCGCCGGTGTTCGTCACGCGGACGACGAGCGCCCCGGAGCTGTCCGGCGCGAACGTCGCGTTCACCGGTTCGACCTGCAACGGCTCGCGGTCCGGCGCGACCGAGCGCCGGAAGGTCAGCGCGTCGCCCGTCCGGCGTGTGCCGTCGCTGGTCCCGTACTCGACGGTGAGCGCGAACGGCCGGCTGCCGGCCGTCGCGGTCGAAGCCACGTCGGTCTCCAGTTCGAAGCCGGCCGACTCACCCGGCCCGAGGTCGCCGAGGCTCACTGGACCACCGGGGAGCGAGATACCCGTTGCGCGGGAGTCGACGACGACCACGGCGTCCCGGGCAGTCCGGTTGCCCTCGTTGACGACCGTCCCGCGGACGGTGCCGCGCTCCCCGACGTAGAGGTCGCCGCCGAGGTCGGTGAGGCCGAACTCGGGGGGCTCGGCCAGTCGTACCCCGACGGGGACCGAACGGGTGGTGACCTGCCCCCCATCGACCGTGTACGCGACACCCGTCGTGAGCGTGTACGTTCCGCCTGTCGTCGCCTCGCCCGCGGTGAGGTCGTAGGTGAGGGTGCGGGTCTCGCCCGGGTCCCACCGACCCACGAACCGCTCGGCACTCGGCCCGCCGTCGACCGCGAGCTCGGTCGCCGTGGTGGCGAGCGAGACGGACGCGTCCGAGACCGCGCGGCCGGCGTCGTTGCGGAGCGTCAGCGAGACGGTCCCCGAGCCAGGGGCCGTCGCGTCGGTGCTGACCGACTGGACCGTGAAGCCCGACTGCGCGGGCACCGTGACCGGGACGGTCGTCGGCCGGCTGGTGAGAGCCGCCCCCTCGGAATCGGTGTACGTCACCGTGGCGGCGAGCGGGTAGCTCCCGGCGGTCGTCTCCGACCCGGCGGTGAGGTCGTAGGTGAGAGAGCGGGTCTCATCCGGACCCCACCGACCCACGAACCGGCTGGCCGATTCCCCACCGCCGACCGCGAGGTCACCGACCGAGGAGAGCCGGACGGTGGCGTCGCGGAGCGTCCGGTCACCGCCGTTCCGAAGCGTCACCGTAACGGGGCTGGACCCCCCCACGACGACGCTACTCCGGACATCGGCGACCGAGAGCAGACCGCCTGCCGACGGCGTGATGCCGACGGAGAGTGGCTGCTGGGAGACGGTCGCGCCGGTCGCGTCGCGGTAGCTGGGGGCCAGTTCCAGGCTGTACGACTGTCCGCGCGCGCCAGTCGCGGCCGTGACGGTGTAGTTCAGCCGCCGCGTCTCACCGGGCGCCCAGCGGGCATCGTACCGGGTGGCAGTGCCGGCCGTGCCCGGCGAGAGTGCCGGGTCGGACGAGGAGAGGGTGAACTGCGCGTCGTGGGCGGTCGCACTCCCGACGTTCTCCAGCAGGACGCTGACCCGACCGGTCTCGCCGGGGGCGACCGCCGACTCGACATCGCGAACGCGGAACCGCGCGGCCTCCTCGACCCGGACCCGGAGCGTCCGGGTCACCGTCTCCGTCCGTCGGTCCGCCGCCCCGCTATCGGAGATGGAGGCGGTGTACGCGTACCGGAGTTCCACGGGAACGTCGTAGACACCGGGGGCCGCCGACTCGCGGATGGAGACCTCGAACGGGAGGGTGGCGCTCCCCCCGTCGGGGAGGCTGCCGAGCAATCGTGTGCCGGTCTCGACGCTGACGGGGCCGCTATCCTCGAGGGTGACCGCGACGGCACGCGCCGTGGTCACCTCCGCGTTCAGCGCCGGATTCGACCGCGAGGCGAACTTCAGGTCCGCTCCGTTCGCGACGGTCACGGAGAGGGTCGTCTCCTCGCCCGCGTGGACGGTGTCGTCGGCGAGGCCGACGCGGAGCCGGGGTTCGCCCTGAACGAATGCCAGCGCAGTGCCGGGCAGCACGAGGAGGACGACGAGCGCGACCGCGAGCCAGCGGCGGGTCATCGGCGCCTCCGTCGGGTCGTCGGGTGGCCGGCGGTGCGTCGTGGCCGATTCGGTGTCTGGTGGGTTGTGTGCATCAGATATCCCTCTCCTGGAACCGCAGCAGTGCGAGCACGACCAGCAGGGCGGCCGCCTCACAGAGGACGAACGCGCCGAGCAGGTCGTAGCTCGAGTCGACCAGTACCGCGGTCGGGTCGTAGTAGCGCGAGGGGCTGAACGCCCCCAGCGCGCCGAAATCGGTGTCGGTGACGAGCGACTCCAGCATGAACAGGCCGAACACGACGGCGATGGCGCCGCGCTGGGCCGTCGACGACTGGCTGAACACGACCGAGAACAGCAGGCCGACGGCCGCGGCCACCAGCAGGTACGGCAACGAGAGGAGGTGGACCATCAGGACGTCTACCAGCGGGATAGGCTCGTCGACGAGGATGGCCCCGACGTAGACGACGGTGGCCACGACGGCGTTGACGAGTACCATCGCGGGCACCAGTCCGGCGAACTTCTCCAGCAGGAGCCGTGGCCGCGAGATGGGCGTCGACAGCAGCAGGTCGAGCCGCTCGGTCTCGATGTCGCCAGCCACGACCCCACCGCCGAGGTAGGCGAAGTACAGCCCCAGCAGAATGACGAAGCCGAACTGGTACAGTTCGGCCGCGAGGAACCCGGCCAGCGAGCCCATCCCCTCCAGCCCGAAGGCCGTCTGGAGCGATTCAGGATACGCGTCGACGAACTGGGCGAAGTCGACCTCCTCGAGGATGGAGGGCCCGATGGCGAGGAACAGGCCGGCGAACGCCGAGAGGCCCACGGCGATGGCCAGCGTGCCGAGGAGCCGTCGTTCGGCCTCGTAGCGGGCCACCTCGAACATCAGTCGCTCCCCCCGGAGTCGCTCCCGGCCCCGGGCTCGGCGTCGGCAGCCGCCCCTGGCCCGGGTCCGTCGCTGTCCGGCGCGTCGCCGTAGAACCGCAGGAACACGTCCTCCAGCGGCGCCTCCTCGATGTCGATGCCGAGTATCTCGAACCCGGTCAGGTGCGCGACGAGCGCGTCGTAGTCGCCCGTGTAGGTGAACGACGCCGTCGTCGAGTCGCTGCTATGCCCGACGAGCCCCTCGTCAGCGCCGGCACCGATGGTCAGGTCGTGGACGCCGTCGATGGCGAACGCCTCCGGAGGGGCCTCGCCGCGAACGCGGACCCGGACGACCTTCCCGCCACGGGAGAGCAGTTCCTCGACCGTCTCGAGTTCGACGAGTTGCCCCTCGCGGATGATTCCCACCCGGTCACAGACCTTCTGCACCTCGCTGAGAACGTGCGAGGAGAGGAACATCGTCTTGCCGGCGGCCACCTCGCTCCGGACGAACTCGTGGAACCGCTCCTGCTTGAGCGGGTCCAGCCCCGAAGTCGGCTCGTCCATCAGGACGAGCGACGGGTCGTGCATGAACGCCATGACGATGGCGAGCATCTGCTTGTTGCCCCGCGAGTACTCCCCGACCTTCCGGTCGAGTGGGGGCGTGAACAGCTCCAGCAGTTCCTCGCTCCGCGTATCCCCGCGCAGTGCTCCGTAGTGGTCGAGGAGCCGACGCCCGGTGACGCCGTCGTCGAGGCCGGGCTCGCTGGGGAGATAGCCGACCTGTTCCATGGCCGTCACGAGCGCACGGTCGTCGGTGATGTCGTGCCCGAGCAGTTCCGCACTCCCCGCGGTCGGCGAGAGGAACCCCAGCAGCGTCCGGATGAACGTCGTCTTCCCGGCGCCGTTCGGGCCGAGGAACCCGAATATCTCGCCCTCGTGGACATCGAAGGTGAGGTCCTCGATGCCACGGACGTCACCGTAGTACTTCGTCAGTTCCTCGCTTCGAATCGCGACCATATCGGTCTCCCCCTGTCGATGTGTCGGCCTCGTGGATAAGTGGGCGTGCCGTTCGTTCCCACCCCGTGAGAACGAGCGACCTGGCCAGGGGAAGCGGCAGGCACACGCACGCGCCGTCTACCGCGACACTCGGGCGGTGGGCGACACTCCGGACGGTGGGTCGTTCATGCCTCGGCCATCAGGTCCAGTGCCGCCCGGAACAGCGCGGCGTCCGTCCCCGCATCGGCCCGCTCGGTGCGGTCCGGGCCGACCACGTACTCACCCGCCTCGTCGTCCCACGACGCCCGGGCGAGGGTTGCGGTGCCGTCGGCCCGGAGCGCGTAGAAGACGACGCGGCCCCCGTCCCGGGTCGCGAATCGCCGCGTGAGCACGCCGGCCTCGCGCGTGGGCTCGCCGCCGGTCCAGCCGTCGGGCAGCGCGTCGCGGCCGGCGGCGGCGAGCAGGTCGGCGAGCGGTGTCGGTACCGGTGCGGTCGGCATCACACGTCCGGAAGGGGCGACACGCCGTGAAGGTTGGCCGGGGCGGGCTACAGGCTGCTCGAGAGAATGCCCGAGGTCCGGACGAAGAAGTAGAGGACGAACGCGCCCGCGAGCGCCCACTGGCCGGCCGAGACGTCGCTGGCCTCACCCTGCGCGGCCTTGACAACCGGGTAGGAGATGATGCCCGCCGCGATACCGTACGCGATGGAGAAGGTGAAGGGCATCACGAAGATGGTGAGCGCCGCCGGGACCGCGAATGAGAGGTCGTCCCACGCGATCTCGGCGACGTTCGAGAGCATGATGATGCCCACGACGACCAGCACGAGGTGGGAGGCGTACGTGGGGACCGCCGCGGCGAGGGGCACCACGGCGAGCGACAGCAGGAAGAAGACGCCGATGACCAGCGCCGTCATCCCCGTGCGGCCACCCTCCTCGACGCCAGTCGCGGACTCGATGTACGTGGTGACGGTGGAGGTGCCGATCATCCCGCCGACGGTGGTGCCGACGGCGTCGGCCATCAGCGGTTTGTCCATGTCGGGGAGGTTGCCGTCCTCGTCGAGGAAGCCCGCGGCCTGTCCGACGCCGGTCAGCGTGCCGGCGGTGTCGAAGAAGTCGACGAAGAAGAACGTGAACACGACCAGCGCGAAGGAGAAGCCCTCGACCCCGCTGAAGCCGTCGACGAACGCGCCGACAAGCGGTGTGATGTCGTAGCTCGCGGCGTCGTAGACGACGGGAACGTTCGGCGCGAGCGGGATGCCCGATTTCAGTGCGACGCCGGCCTGCTCGGCGGCCGCCATGGCCGGCTGGCCGGAGTAGCCCGCCGCCGAGGCGGCGTAGCCGGCGACCGACGTGAGGATGACGCCGATGATGATGGAGCCGCGGACCCCGCGGGCGTACAGTGCGAGCGTGACGAACAGCCCCAGCACCGACAGGATGGCGATGGGGTCGGAGGCGAAGACGGGGCTGAACGTGACGAACGTCACGGGGTCGTTCGCGACGACGTGCATCTCGATGAGCCCGATGATGGCCAGGAACAGGCCGATGCCGGCCCCGACGGCCAGCTTCACGGGCTGGGGGAACAGCTTGATGATGGCCTCGCGCGCGCCGACGGCGGTCAGCAGCACGAAGATGATGCCCTCCACGACGACCGCCGCGAGCGCCGTGTTCCACGGGACACCCAGCCCGAGGACGACCGTGAACGCGAAGAACGCGTTCAGGCCGAGTCCGGGCGCCTGCCCGAACGGCCGGTTGGCGTAGAACGCCATCACCAGCGTCGCAGTCGCGGCCGCCAGCAGCGTCACGACCGCGAGCATCTGCTGTGCCTCGGGAACCGACAGGCCGAGGTCAGGGCCGGGGCCGTTCACGATGGCGGGAGCGAGGATTGCCGGGTTCACGACGACGATGTAGCTCATCGTCAGGAACGTCGTGATGCCGGCGACCACCTCCGTCTGCAGGTCGGTGTCGTGCTCGTCGAAGCCGAAGAAGTCGGCCAGCGTCTCGCGTACCATTACGCCCGGCGACGCGCACAGGTAGCACTTAACGGTTTTTGCATCGGACTACCCATCCGTCCGATTCCGTTGCCGTTCGGCGGTCGAACGGCTTCCAGCATCGGAATCGAGTGCCGAAGTCGACAGACGATTGGAGCGGGTCGGCCCGCGTCAGTCCTCGGTGTCGACGTCGATGTCGGCGTCGGCCAGCAGGTCCGACGCGGTCAGGAGCGATTCGAGTTCGATGTCGTGTTCGGCGAGGTTCTCGCGGGCCCCCTCCTCGCGGTCCACGACGACCAGCACGCGGTCGACCACCGCGCCGGCCTCCCGCAGCGCCTCAACGGCGTCGATGGCCGACTGGCCCGTCGTCGCGATATCCTCCAGCACGACGACCTCCTCACCCTCCTCGAAGCGGCCCTCGATGCGGTTGCCGGTGCCGTACTCCTTGGCCGACTTCCGGACGATGACGTACGGGTTGCCGGTGGCGACGCTCGTCGCAGCCACGAGCGGCACGGCGCCGAGTGCGACGCCCGCGAGCTTGGTGTCACCCACCCGCCGAGCGAACGCGTCGGCGATCAGCTCGAGACAGTCGGGGCTCGTCTCGAACAGGTACTTGTCGACGTAGTACTCGGAGGTGCCGCCGTGCGAGAGCTCGAACTCGCCGAACTTCACCGCGTCCGCTGCACGGAGGGCCGCGACGAGGTCGTCGCGCTCGCTCGTGTCGGTCATGCGTGGGGGTGTGGGTGGTGATGGGTTAAGCGACGCGGAAGCGGCTCACTCCCGGAACACGTAGAACGCACCGACGGCCGCCAGCACCACGACGGCGCCCCCGAACGCGAGCGCGCGTAGTCCCGAGCGCACGCCCGCGCCGGGCGTGACACCCTCCTCATCAGAGTCC
This sequence comes from Haloglomus halophilum, assembly GCF_024298885.1. Taxonomy (GTDB): domain Archaea; phylum Halobacteriota; class Halobacteria; order Halobacteriales; family Haloarculaceae; genus Haloglomus; species Haloglomus halophilum. Next base: position 1,916,009 of record NZ_CP101166.1, on the reverse strand, counting down.
GACGCGTTCACACCGAACGCGCCCAGCAACCGCTCCTCCCGTGTCGGCGCGAACTCCAGCAGCGCCGTGGCGCAGTCGGCCACCTGCCCCTGGTCGAACTGGGCACTGTTCGAGAGCGTCACCGTCCGATTCGTGTCGAACGACGCGGCGGCAGGGCCGCCGGGCTCGTCGCCCAGCGCGACCCGCTCGGCGTCGTACGGCTGCCACGGGGCGTACACCTCCCAGACGACGCGGCCCGCGGGCGTGACCTCCATCACGCGGTGCCCCCGGCGGTCGATGACGAGCGTGTTGCCGTTGGGGAGCCGGTCGGCGTCGCGGGGTTCGTTCAGCCCGCCGCCGACGAGTTCCCAGGTCAGCGTCCAGTTCTCGCCGCCCGGACTCGACGGGTCGGCCGCGCCGGGCGTGCGCGTGTACTCGACGACGCGGTCGTTGCGACCGTCGGCGACGAGTATCGCGGCCCGCCCCTCGGCGGTGCGCAGGAGCTGCGGGTTCGAGGGCGTGTCCAGCGTCCGGAAGGCGTCGTCGGCGCCGAGGCGAAGCGAGAGTTCGTCGGTCGAGCGGTTCACCACGAACACCGTATCGAAGTTGCGCGCCGAGACGAGGTACTGGCCGCGCGCCACCCGGTCGACGTCGTTGACGTGGACCCAGTCGCGGGGGAAGGGACCGCCGCCGGCACGCGGGAAGTCGCCGTCCCCGGCGAACGTCCAGTTCCAGACCGTCTCCTCGGCCCGCGGGTCGTAGACGAGCAGGCCCTCGCTCCCGGGCGTGGCGTCGGCCACGAGCAGGTTCCCGTTCGGCAGCCGGTCGATGTCGGTCGCGCTGGTCACGTTGGGGTCGCGGGCGAACCGCTGGACACCGGTCCGCTCGCCGGTGGTCGGATCGAGCGTCTCCGCGATGGCGACCCCCGGCTCCGTCGAGGTCAGCAACAGCCCACCCGACGGGAGCGGGTCCACGTCGTACGCCCAGAACCGACCCCTTGCGGTGGCGTTGTACGCGTACTCGAACCCGCCCTGTGGCCCGAAGCCGACGACCAGCGAGGGCCGCTTGACGTACCGGGCCCCGTCGAACGCGATGCCCTGGATGGAGACGACGGTGGTCCCGTTCGGCGCCCGCTCCATCCGGCCGACGCAGGGGTTGTCGACCGTCGTGTTCGCCTGGACCGTCGCCGCGGCACCGCGTGGACCCGAAACGGACCCCTCGGCCAGCGGGACGACGAGCGTGCCCGCGAGCACGGCCAGCGCGAGCAGCGACGCGACGACGGCGCGGCGGGGATGCACGCCCCCCTCTGGTCGGCGCTCCGGCTTGAGCCTTCGGCTCCGCTCACTCCGTGTCGGCGAAGCGGCCGAGCCCCGTCTGCCGCCGGCGCTCGCCAGCGTCGGGGTCCCAGGCGGTCGCGTCAGCACGGGCGCTCTCGGGGTCGACGGAGGGCGCTGCACCCGAAACGAACCCCTCGCACGCCGGGCCACACTCGGCGGCCGGGTCGACGATGCGACCCTTCCACGGACAGTCGGGGAGTGGCCCCACCGCATCCCGCTCGCCGACCTCGATGCGGGCGCAGTCCGGCCACGCCTCGGGGGCGGGCCGCCAGCCCTTCCCGAAGGCGCGCTCGGCGAGGCGGCGCCGCGCCCGGCGTTTCTCGGCGGCCGACACCACGCGGACCTCGGTCCGGCCCGGGTGCTCGTCCAGCGGCTCGACACCCGAGCCGCCGCTGTCGAGCGGTGTCGGCTCGCGGACCACCTCGCGCTCGCCGGTATCGGGGTCGAACCGCCACACGCCCACGACCTCCGGGATGCGGTTCAGGTGCGCGCCGGTGACGTGCGAGGCCGTCGCGAGTACCACCTCGTCCAGCAGGGCGAGCGAGACATCCGTCCGCAACTGCCGTTCGAGGTCCCCCGGCCGGCCGAGGTCGGGCTTGTTCTCGACGCCGCGAATCGAGCCGACCCACTCGTCCGGGTAACGACCCGTCGCCCGCACCAGGTCGCGGCCGTTCCGGCGTTCGCGTTCGCGTTCGAGGTAGCCCGCCGCCACCGCCGCGTCGACGATGCCCTCGACGCGGTCCGGATGCACGTCGAGGGCCCGTCGTGGGTCCCGCGCGGTGCCGGGACCGATGTCGGACTCGAGGACCGGCGCCGGAATGGTCCCCGGGCAGAGCGAGACGCGCTCGTCGAACTGCGGCCCCGGCTCCACCTCGACCACGTCCATCACGCGCGAGCCGTGGCAGGAAGCGCCGAGTTGCCGCGCGAGGAGCCCGTCGGTCTCGGGCTCGTAGTGGGCACAGAGGGCCAGCTCGAAGGCGTACTCGCGCACACCCGGACCGTGGGGCGGCGTGGGCTTAAGCGGCGCGTCGGGCACGCGCGTGGGGCGGCGTAACCTACTTCGGCAGCTGCATACAACCGTATGCACATGTCGAAGAGCATCCGCCTCTCCGAGGAGGCATACGAACGCCTCGCGGCCCACAAGAGCGAGGATGAGACGTTCTCCGACGTGGTCCTCCGGCTGGCGGGCGAGCGGTCGCTGCTCGAACTCGCCGGAGTGCTGAGCGACGAGGAAGCTGACGAGTTGCGGGCAGCCGTCGAGGAGCGACGCTCGCGGCGGGCGGATGAACTGGAGCTGCTCGCCGACCGGCTGGAGGACGCGTGACGTGCTGCTCGACACGACCTTCCTCATCGACCTGATGAACGGCGACCCCGAGGCGGTCGAGCGGGCACGCGAACTGGAGGCCGACCTGGTCCAGCAACGGCTCTCCGCGATGACCCTGTTCGAACTCTACTACGGGGTCGGGCGGATGACGGACTCCGAGACGGAGCGCGAGCAGATCGAGCAAGTGCTCGCATCGAAGCCAGTCCATCCGGCTGACACGGCCGTGATGCGGAAAGCGGGGCGGCTGGCCGGCGAGCTGGCGGCACAGGGTGAGCCAGTCGGTGACGGGGACATCATCATCGGCGCGACGGCGCTCGTCGTCGACGAACCGGTCCTCACTCGGAACGTCGCGGACTTCGAGCGACTGAACGGTGTCGAGGTGGAGACGTACTGACACGGTTCCACCGAAGAGAATAGGATCCGACAGGTGTTCGATGCTGCATACAGAGGATGGATTCACCAACCAACACCTAAGGACTAGCGAGGCCCAGTAGGAGTGAGATGGGAGAGGGCGATTGGAGCGCCGAGGTGTTCACCCTCATCGAAGAGCAGGAGTTCCTCGAAGCCTCGGACTTGCTCGTCGAGCAGTCCTTCTGCACTGTCGTTCAGCAGGAGTGCAATCCGTGGACCGATGGTGGGGTGGCGATTGGCTATCTCCTGCATGCGCTCGCCTGTACGGTTCGGGCTGGAGACGAACGCCGGGCGCGATTCATCCAGACCACTATCGAGGCGTGGTCACGCCACGCGAAAGAGGAGGCTGACGAGGTCTGGCACGAGGCCTTCCTCGGGACGGCGGAGGAGTGGATCGGGGACAGCTATCTGCTGATGAAATCCGAAGACGCTGAGGACCATTACCAGCTTGCGAGGGAGCATTTCGAACGGGCGAAAGTCGATGGGACACTTACTTGGGCAGGTGAACACTGGAGTCTCCCGGCGGGTTCAGCTTACAAGGTATTCCTACAGGGTGAAGGAGTGAGCGCAGGGGCCGATTCACAACTCCGGTCAAGCCGGTTCGAGGATCGACTGGACGAGAAACAGCGTCTTGTGACTGAAATCATTCGGTGACCGACTCGCGCTATGTATGCATCAGGGCCGACAGGAATTGCTGGAGTGCTGTCAGTTCCAGCGTGACCGACTCAGAGGGTGAGTTCAGCAGATGCCGTGATGTACGACCGAACGGTGGAAGGTCAGAAATCTCAGGTCGCTCTCTGTTTCAGTCCGACTATGGCGGCCAGGATGATGAGAGCCACTACTGTTGCGAGAACCTCGAATCCTGGCTGATTGACCCGAGCCGTGCTAGTCGAATTGTCCGAATCTTCCACCAGTGTCGATGTGACGACCGAACTCATCGTTGGGGATGGACTCGGGCTTGCCGTGCCAGTCGGGGTGGTTGATCCGATGGAAACAGTGGCGGTATCGTAGCCAATCCATTTACATAGCGGTAGTGCAGGGGCATCACCCGAGTCGAGGCTCCTGTTGTCATTAGAATCGGCAACCGTGAACGCGACGAGCGTAGTAGACTCAGGCGGGCGCGCCTCCAGTAGGACACGGACATTCCCACTGGTGTTCGCACCGAGATACTCCGACTGGCCGAGCGGATCCAGCTCCTCAGGAGAGAGCGGCTCGGAAACTGCCGAACCGGAGGCATTAGCGACGATAACGAAGCCTCCCTCCTCGGGGACAGCCGCAGTGCCGACAGTGACACGCCCATTAACAATCTGTTGGTCGGCAAAGCTGTACGTTGCGATGGCCGTCGGAGTAACTATGGCCGTTGTCTGGATGGGTTCTCCGTGCGAGCGGTAGGGCTCATCGCCCGGGCCGAGACTCCTGTTCCCGTCATCTCGATAGAGGACGGCAGTGAGAGCAGCACCGTCGCAGACAGGCGATTCGAGTGGAAGCACCAGATCGGTGTGGACGCCTGGCTCGAGGAACGGAGTGCTCCCAACGCGATTTCCAGACTCGTCAACGAGGACGACGAAACCGCCGGCCGGGAGCGACGCGTTGGCCACAAGAACCCGCTGTTCAGTGGCAGAGGTGATTTGATCGCGGAAGGTCACGTTAGCCTGCTCCGCGGCCAGAATGTCCGCTTGCGTACCCGTCGAGAGGGGAGTAGCACCTCCATCAGCGACGGCAGAACCGATCATGGCTCCGCCGGTAATAAGTGCAATCGACAGGCAGATGACCATCCCAAGGGCTCGACTGTGTACTCGGGTCATGGTTGTAGGGACGGGGAACGGCTCAGCGGGAAAGCCATACGAGGATGAGTGGCGCTCAGCCGGCGAATTGGAGGGGGGACATACGAACAGGTCTCTCACGGGTTAGTAAGTGCCTTCTGCTGTCTGAGCCAGCAGTATTCAATGGGGCTATCTCGACCACGCGGAGAAGGAGACACTCGGTAGCCGCGTCATGGGGCTTCATTATCAACCAAGTCGCCTTGACCGACTCGCGCTGTGTATCCAGCATGTCGAACGAGATATCCCAATATTCGAACAATTAGCGGGCCTCCCGCCTCCGCAACCACAACCCTTTGCCCGAACCCGTCGAACGCCCGCGTATGGAGAGTCTCAACGTGATGGCCGTCGAGCTGGTCGACGAGGCCATCGACTTCCGGGACGAACTCGCCATCGACACGCACGAACTCGACAACGGGGCGACCGTCCTCGACTTCGGCGTGGAGGCGTACGGCGGCATCGAGGCCGGCCTCCTCCTCGCGGAGATCGCCACGGGCGGCCTCGCGACGGTGCAGGCCGACGCCTCCGGCACCGTCGCGGACGCGACCGTCCCGCACGTCGAGTTGACCTGTGACCACCCGGCGCTGGCACTGCTCTGCTCGCAGAAGGCCGGCTGGGACGAGTTCCCCGACGGCTACGACGGCCTCGGGAGCGGCCCGGCCCGCGCACTCGTGGCCGAGGAGGAGGAGTTCCGACAGACCGGCTTCCAGGACGAGGCCGACTTCGCGACCCTCTGCATCGAGTCGGATACGCTCCCCGACGAGGCGGTGGCCGAGTCGGTTGCCGACCTCACGGGGGTCGACCCGGGGAGCGTCTTCCTCCCCACCTACCGCACGGGCTCCATCGCCGGGAGCATCGCCACCGCGGCCCGCGCCGGGGAGCTGGCGGTCTACCGGCTCTCGGAACTCGACTACGACCCGCTGGACGTGCTGACGGTCACCGCGCGGGCGCCGGTCGCGCCGGTGGCGGGCGACGAGGCGACCGCGATGGCCCGGACGAACGACGCGCTGGCGTACGGCGCCAGCGTCCACCTGACCGTCGACCGCGACTTCGACCGCTTCGACGAGGTGCCCTCGACGGCGAGCGAGGAGTACGGCACCCCATTCGAGGCGTTCTTCGAGGACGCCGACTGGAACCTCGGCGCCATCCCGCGCGAGGTGTTCGCTCCGGCGCAGGTGACCGTCGACGTGCTCGGCGGGCCCACACACGCGGTCGGCGCGACCGAGGAGGACCTGCTGGCCGAGAGCTTCGGCCTCGAGTAGATGCGGTTCAAGGTCGTCCCCGCGCTCCCCGACGCGGTGCGCGACGAACCCGCCGTGGCGCTGGACCTGCTCGCCCGGACGCGCGACGCCGTGCCGCTGGTCCCGAAATCCGAGGACGACTGCTGCATGCGCGTCGTGAGCGCCGGCGTCGTCGGCGGGCGCGACACCGCCAGCGAGTGGCTCACCTTCGCGCGGGCGCTGGAACTCGTCGCCGAGTCGGACCGGGGCTACCACCGCGTCCGGGACGCCCCGGACCCGACCGACGACGAGGGACGCGCGGCGCTCGGCGAGCGGTTCGGCGAGCGCGTCTTCGGCGCCGAGGAACTGCTGGCAGCACTCGCGGACGCGGACGGCGGGCTCACTGCCGACGCCGCGTTCGACCGGTTCCGCGACCGCATCCCGAACTGGGAGCGCCGGCGCCACACGGATCCGGAGCAGGTGTGGCGGGACCGCGTCGAGCACCTGCTTGACTGGGCGGTCGTCCTCGGGCGGGCACGGTGGGACGGCGAACGGTACCGGTTGGCCTGAGCGCGAGACGGCGCGCCCGCGGGGCGCCCGACGCCGGGCTACGGCGCGTACGTGCCCGTCAGCTTCGCCTCGTCGAGGACGTGGCCCGACATGGCCACCTTCAGGTCCTCCTTGTCGGCCGAGGCCGGGAGGTCGAGTGCCGTATCGAGCGCGAACAGCCGGAAGCGGTAGGTGTGCTCGCGGTCCGGCGGGGCCGGGCCGCCGTACCCCCGCTCGCCGAAGTCGTTGGCCCCCTCGCTGGCACCGTCGGCCTCAGGGTCCCATCCCTCCGGCAGCGTCGCGTCCGGCGGAACGTTCCAGACGACCCAGTGGTCCCAGATCGTCCCCGCCGGCTCGACCGCGTCGGGGTCGTCCATCACGAGCGCCAGCGAGGTGGCCTCGTCGGGAACCCCCGAGACGGTCAGCGGCGGCGAGACATCCGCGGCGTCGTGGCCGTGTTTCTCGGGTATCCGTTCGCCGTCGTCGAACGCGGAACTGGAGAGCGTGAACTCGGACATGGTATCGACCGGTCGGCGTCGAAGTTCGACGGGACCGGCGAAAAAAGTTCGGCGTGAACCGCCACCGACCAGTCGGGCGACGGAGCAGGTGCATCACCCCCACCCCGCTCCGCAGGCGGGACCGGCACGAGCACGGCGCCGTGGGGTCCCGCCCCCGAAGGTGGTGTCCGCACCTGATGGAGCCGACGCGAGAGGGCGTGCGGAGACCCCGCTCGCGTCCGAGGCTGTGCGCCGACTGCACACTAACAGTACCGCCCCTGTCACCATTTGGGGAGACGGGTAGCTTGAATAGGAACGAGAAACCGCGAAGGAGTTCCCCGATGTTCACTCGCCGTCGGGGACGGAAACGTCCGGGCGCGCGTCGGGGGTCGGCAGGTCGACCTCGCCGCCGAGGAACCGGCGGGCCGCCCCCCGGAACAGCGCGTCGAACGCCCCGGTCGAGAGGTCACGCGCGAGCAGGCCCTCGTACTCGCGGGCGTAGGCGTGGGGCATGTTCGGGAAGTCCGACCCGTACAGCACCTGGCCCGCGAGGTCCTCGAAGACGGCGTCCGGAATCTCGGCGGGGTCGAAGTCGACGTAGTCGTCGACGACCGTCGCCATCGCGAAGCAGGTGTCGAGGAACACCTGGTCGTGCTCGCGTGCGAGCGCGACGAACGCCTCGTGCTCGAACGTGCCCATGTGCGCCGCGCAGGAGCGCACGTCGGGGTAGCTCTCGACGAACGGTTCGTACCGGTCGATACCGACGTGCGGCGAGTCCTCGAACATCGGCGCAGTGCCCGCGTGGAACAGCACCGGCCGGCCGTACTCGGCACAGAGCTCGTACGCCGGCGCCAGTCGCTCGTCGTCGGGTGCCACCTCCTGGACGGGGCACTGGAACTTCAGCCCGCGCGCCCCCGCCTCGAACGCATCGCGCACGACCGTACGAACGTCGTCCTCCGGGTGGACGGTGGCGAACGGGATGCACATCTCGCGGTCGGCGGCGGCCCCGACGAGCCAGTCGTTCAGCTCGCGGGCGATACCGGCACGGTGGGCGTACGGGAGCGCGACGTAGCGGACGACCCCGTGCCGCCGGAGCTCGGCCTCGATGGCGTCGGCGTCGGCACCATGGGGGAACTCCCACCCGGCGACGTCGTTGAGCGAGTCCCGGATGGCGGCCATCAGCCGCTCGGGCATCAGGTGGACGTGCGCGTCGACGGCGGGTGCCAGCGGCGCCCCCGGCCCGTCGGCGCCTGAACGGTCGGTCATGGCGCGCGGCTTCGCGGGGCGCCGACCAAAGCCTTCCGGCGACCGGCGCGCCACCCACAGTCCATAGACGGTTGATTTAACATAAACCGGCGCGAGACCCATGACATGGAATCGGGGGATGGGGGGAGCGACGGCGGAGAGCTACAGCCGATCGTCGACGAACTGGCCGCGGCGGCGCGCGAGGCCCACACGGAACTGCGTACCGAACTGCCGTCACCGGAGGAGCGGAACGGGGCGGCCCAGGCGGACGTGACAGAGCTTCGGGAGGGAATCGAGACGACACAGCAGTACGTCCGGAAGCTGGAGCAGTACGTCGTCGCGCTGGAGGAACAGGTCGAATCGGAGTGAGGCCGCCGCCCGAACCTACTTGAGCGACCCGGCCACAGCCACGTCCATGACCGACGACTGCATCTTCTGCAGCATCGTGGCCGGCGACATCCCCTCGCGGACCGTCTACGAGAGCGAGGACGTGCTCGCCTTCCTCGACGCGAACCCGCTCGCGCCGGGGCACACGCTCGTCATCCCGAAGACCCATCACGAGCGGCTGAACGACCTCGGCGACGGCCTCGCGGGCGAGGTCCTCGGGACGCTGAACGCGCTCGTCCCGGTCGTCGAGGACGCGGTCGACGCGCCCGCCTCGACGGTCGCGTTCAACAACGGCCCCGAGGCCGGCCAGGAGGTGCCCCACGTCCACGGCCACATCGTCCCACGCTTCGAGGACGACGGCGGCGGCCCCATCCACGCCGTCGCCGGCTCGCGCCCGGACCTCTCCGAGGAGGAACTGGACGACATCGCCGAGCGAATCCGAAACGGTAACTGAACCAGCAGTCAATTGGTAATACGTCGTCCATCTCCGGGACAGGGCAGCCAATTTTATACAAATCTGGAGGAGTATCTATTAGTCGTTGGGTTCGGCACGCCGTGCCATGACACGCCGGGACGCGGGCGGCGACGGAACCGAACGGACGGACGTATCGCGACGGGGACTCCTCCGGGCAGGGGCGGCGGCGACGGCGCTCCCGTTCGTCGGCGCGGCGAGCGGGCGCGAGGCGACCGACGAGGGGCCGCTCGCTCCCGCCGACGAGCCGCTCCCGGGACCGACCGTCGCCCCGCTGGGCTACGACTGCGGCGAGGACCAGACCGGCGACTACACCGAGGTCTCCCGGGGGCCGACCCACGACTTCGGCGAGGAGCGCGTGGTCGAACTCGACAGCGAGGCGGACGGCGAGAAGATCCAGCTCGGCTACATCAAGCCGGAGCCGCTGGCCGACGACCAGCCGGACGGCGACTACCCGGTCATCCTGCGGGCGACGCCGTACGTCAGCGACCTCCGCAAGCCCGACTCCATCCGAGACTGTGTGCGCATCGAGCGGCTGACCGAGAACTTCGTCCAGCAGGGGTACGCCGTCGCGGTGGTCGCCGTCCGCGGAACGGGCGGGTCGGGCGGCTGCATGGAGCTGTTCGGGGCGACCGAACAGGCCGACGTGAACCAGGCGGTGACCTACCTCGGGACCCGTGAGTGGTCGAACGGCAACGTCGGCATCATCGGCCGGTCGTACGACGGGACGACCCCGTGGATGGCCGCCCGCGCCGGGAACCCCTATCTCGCGACCATCGTCCCCTACTCCGGGGTGACGGACGTCTTCGAGCTGATGTACAAGCGCGGCGCGCCCGAGAGCCGCGGTTACGGCGTGTTGCCGGCGCTGTACTACGTCATCTCGCTGGCCGAGCACGCACCCACCTCCGGGACGGGGCTGGCGACGTACCTCTCGCGAGCGCAGTGCCCGGACAACTACGCCGCCGGGACCGCGTGGAGCGTCTACTCGGGCGCGACGGGCGAACGAGACCCGTCGGGCTACTGGACCGAGCGGGTCCTCAAGCCGGGCGTCGCGCGGAACTACGAGGGGAGCATCCTCCTGGTCCACGGCCTGCAGGACTGGAACGTCGACCCCTCGCAGGTCTACCCCTGGGTCGACGAGCTGCGCGCAGCGGGCATCAAGACCCATCTCTACTTCGGCCAGTTCGGCCACCGCTACCCCGACGACGGCCGCGAGAAGGGCGAACCCAACTACAACGAGCAGTGGCAGGACTACCTGCTGGCCTGGTTCGAGAGCGAACTGAAGGGCGACTCCTACGTCGGCGAGTTCCCCGAGGCCGAGGGCATCGACCCCGACGAGACGTACGACCCGGTCCCGAAAGCGTACGTCCAGAACTCCGCGGCGGAGTGGTACACGGCCGAGTCGTGGCCGCCGGAGCCGGCCGAACCCCGGACGCTCTACCTCGGGAGCGACGGGCAGTTCCGTGCCACGCCGGACCCGGAGACGACCACCGGGCGCGTCTTCAAGGACGAGACCAGTTCGGTCGAACCCGGCGCCCGCGGGACGGTCACGGTCCAGTCCGACCCGGTTGACGAGCGGTTCCGGCTGGCCGGGACTCCGACCCTGTCGCTGACCGTGACGCCGACCAGCAGCGCCCCGCACCTGACCGCCCACCTGTTCGCCGTCGACGCGGAGGGGACGGCCGAGCGGCTGGGCTGGGGACAGGTCGACCTCCGATACGCCCAGCCCGGCCCCGAGGCCGACACCGTCGTCCCCGGCGAGGCACTGTCGGTATCGCTCCCCATCGAGCCCCTCGACGCGGTGGTACCTGCGGGGTCCTCGCTGGCGCTCGTGCTCAACCAGGGGACCGTCTCCGGGCGGACCGAGTCGCCGACGCCGACGCCGCTGGTCGTCCAGACCGGCGGCGACGCGTCGCTGACGGTCGAGGCCTGGGGCGCCGACCTGGGCCGCGGCGCGCAGCCGACGGCCGCCGGCCGGCGTGCCACGGACGGCACCGCCTACCAGGGCGGGGCGACGGCCCGACAGACCCTGATCGTCAGCGCCGACCCACCCGCCCCCGTCCGGGACACCGTCCCCGCGTCGTGGACGGTGTTCGCGGCCGACAGCGAGGACGTGGCGCGGACGGAAACGGACAGTGAGGCCGGGGTGACGCACGTCTACCTCCAGCCGGCCGCCGACCGCGAGACGTTCGAGTACTTCGTGGAGGTGCCCGACGGCCCGGACGGAAGCGGGGTGTACTCGCTGGGACCGGCGGCCGTCGAGCGCGACGGGAACTGGGTCCCGCTCTCCGGGACGAGCGCCGACGCGTTCGTCGCGGGAACGCCGGAGTGACGGCGTCGGCCGCCGACGAGACCCAGACCGGAAGCGGACGGTCGTGTCCGCGATGTCCGGCGCCGAAGAAACCGGAGGACAGTCTCACGCGATCAGTCACTAGATTTTATCAGCGACGACGAGGCAACGAGCGGTATGTCCGAGCGCGAGAGCTGGGGGCGAGCGACGGGGAGCGACGAGGCGACCACGCTGGCGCTGGTGGGCACCGTCGGCGGGGCGGGGACGACCCGGCTGGCGATCGAGTGTGCCGCGGCGCTGGCGAGCGAGGGGCGGGACGTGGCAGTGCTGGATGCGGCCTACGCCACGCAGGGCCTGGCCGACCACTGCCCGGGGCGCATCGACCCGGACGTGACGACCTGCGTGACCGGGAACCGGTCGCTGGACGCGGGGCTGGTGACGCTCCCGCTGGACACATCCGGGCGGGTCGCGTGCCTGCCGGCCTACGCACCGTTCGAGCGGCTGGCACGGGCGAAGACGCCCGAGGCGGCGCAACGGCTGGAGGGGCTGGTCGATACGGCCGCCGGCCGGTTCGACGCCGTGCTGCTCGACGTGCCACCGGTGGCGGCCAATCAGGCGGTCGCGGCCGTCACGGCGGCCGACCGGGTCGCGCTGGTGACGCCTGATTCGCGGCGCGGCGCCGACGCGCTCCCGCGGGCGGCCGACCGGCTCCGCGACCTCGGCGAGGTCCCCGACTGCGAGGTGGCGAACGCCGGGGCGAGCGACGGCGCCACCGAGGGAACCGTCCAGCGGGCCGACGTGACGCTGCCGACGAGCGCGGCGACGACCCCCGACGCAGCGCCGGCCTACGGCGACGGCGGCGCGTTCACGGCGGCCGTTGCGAGGGTCCTCGCGGCGACACTCGGCGTGGCGCCGGAACCGACCGATGACGGCGGACTCGGCGACTACGTGCCGGGATTCTCGAGGTAGCTCACACACCCGACACACGGAGTGTTCAGATGAGTTCGCGCGCGATGGTCCGGCGCTGTATCTCGTCGGTCCCCTCGAAGATACGGAGCACCCGCGCGGTGCGGTACTCGCGCTCGATGGGGGCGTCCTTCATGAAGCCGGCCCCGCCGTACACCTGCATCGCGACGTCTGCGGCGTGGTTGGCGAGTTCCGCGCCCCGCAGTTTGGCCATCGACTCCTCCATCCGGGCGCGCTCGCCGTTCTCGATCTTCCAGGCGGCGTAGCGATAGAGCTGACGCACCTGCTGGACGTCGGTCGCGAGGTCGGCGAGCTGGAAGGAGACGCCCTGACGGTGGCCGATGGGCTTGCCGAACGTCTCGCGGTCGCGGGCGTAGTCGACGGCGGTATCGAGGAGGAACTGCGCGGTGCCGACGGCGTTCGCGGCGATCTTGATGCGGCCGCCGCCGATCCAGCTCATCGCGGTGCCGAACCCGTTGTCCACCTCGCCCAGCACGGCGTCCTCGTCGACGCGGGCGCCGTCGAACCGCAACTGGGCCTGCCCGCCCGGTGTCAGTCCCATGGTCCGGTGGACCTTCTCGACCTCGTACTGGTCGGCATCGACGAGGAAGCAGGTGATACCGCCGTAGTCACCCTTCTCACCGGAGGTGCGCGCGAACACCATCGCGAAGTCGGCGTACGGCGCGTTCGTGATCCAGTACTTCTCGCCGTCGATGACCCACTCGTCCCCATCTCTCTCCGCGGTCGTGTCCATGTAGTGCGGGTCCGACCCGTGGTCCGGCTCGGTGAGCGCGAAGCAGGTCGTTATCTCGCCGGCCATCAGCGGGTCGAGGTACTCCTCGCGTTGCTCCTCCGTGCAGGCGAGCAGCACCTTCGTCGGGCCGCCCGCACCGCCTGTGATGGCCGAGTGGAACCCCGGCGGCCGGTTCGCGAGGTGCTCGGCGACGATAGCGGACGTGACGAGGTCGACGCCGCCGCCGCCGACCTCCTCGGGCATGTCCATCCCGTAGAACCCCGCCTCGACGGACTTCTGCCGTATCTCCTCGACCACCTCGCGGTACTCGGGCACCTGGTAGTGGTCCTCGTCGACGATGTGGCGCTGGTAGTCCTCGCCGAGGAACTCCGGGTGCTCGGCCTCCAGCGGCTCGACCTCCGCCTCGATGAAGTCGTCCAGCGCCTTCTTGATCTGTGTCGCCTCCGCCGGTTCGCTGAAATCCATGGCATCCGGTGTCGTGCCTCACACAAAACCGTTCGGAGTGTCACCATTCCACAGACCCGACACCCAGGAGACACATTTGGATACGTCTGTCAGAACCCTTTGTGTGGAACAGAGGTATCGCACAGTCAGACCCATCGTGTCCGAGCATTCGTTCACCGACGCGGATATCTCTCGTCGACGGTTCGTACAGCTCTCGGCGGCGACCGGCGCGGCGCTCGCGCTCCCCGGCAACGCGACCGCCGACGCCAGCGCCGACGCGTTCGACGCCGAGTACCAGTACGTCCAGAACCACACGCCCGCCGACTACGCGGTCCCGACGGCCATCGAGACCTCGGACGCGGCCGCGCTGTCGGCCATCACGGGCATCGCCCCGGATGCCCGGACGACGACCGACCCCGCGCCGGCGGCGTACGCGACCCTGACCACCGAGCAGGCCCAGGCGGTCGCGGACCTGCCGACCGCGAAGGACATCCACTTCGCACCCGGCGGCAACCCGTTCTGGCGGCTGGGGTTCTACCCGCTGGGCGTGTTCCCGGACCCCACGCGCTGTGTGGACTACCTCGACATCGAGGAGGTCGGGGCCGGCTTCGAGCACCTCGCCGACGAGCACGCCGACCGGATGCGCGTCTTCGGCATCGGGCAGAGCGCCGGCAAGTACAACGACCTCAGCGCGCGCCGCGACCCGCGCGACGTGATGGTGGTGGAGGTGACCGAGAACGTCGGGGACCGCGCGGCGTTCAGCGAGAAGCGTCAGGTGCTCGTCAACTGCACCATCCACGGGAACGAGCGTGCCGGCGGCGAGGCCGCCCCACGGTTCATCGAGCGCCTGCTCACCGGCAACGAGCGCGATATCGAGCGCCTGCTCGACGACTACGCGCTCGTCTTCACCTTCACCAACCCGGACGGCTGGGCCGCCCGCCGACCGCAGTACGAGAGCAACGGCGTGCCGAACGCGCCGCTGCACGAGCGGGGCAACCTCGGCGGCGACACCAACCGACAGTACCCCAATCCGGGCTGGGTGTCGGCCGCCCACACTATCGCCGAGCCGCAGGGGCGCACCCTCGACGGGACGACGGACCCGCCGGACTACGTCGCCGACACCGTCCCCGACACGCTCGCGTTCATCGAGCACTGCCGGACCTACGAGAACCTCGTCAGCGCCATCGACCTCCACGGGATGCTCTCCTCGAAGGACTTCGTCCTCGCGCTGGACGGGGCCTCCCAGTCCGACACCGGAGCGCTGCAGAACAGCTTCGAACTCATCGAGCGCATCGGCGAGAACATCACCGCGGCCCTGCCCGAGTGGGAGACGGCCGGGCAGACCATCTCCGACGTGACCGGCGGGACGAACCCCAGCTACGCCGGGCTCTCCGTCGTCCCGGAGCAGGCGTTCAACGCCGGCACGCCCGTCGAGACCATCGGCTACTCCGGCACCGGCTTCGTCGACGAGTGGATGTCGTTCCCCGAACGCCTCGGGGGGCTCGACGTCCCCAGCCTGACGATGGAGATGGCCTACTCGAACACCGTCGGCGGCAACGCCTACGATCCCGCCCGCGTCGGGATGCAGGTCGACGGCTACCAGGCCGCCATCCGCGGCGCCGTGGAGTACGCGACCCGCGAGGTCGAGGGGCGCTTCGAGTCCGACGGCGACATCGCGTTCGTCGACACCGATGACCTCCGCCGCTCCTCCGGCGACCTCGACTTCGGCGATGGCGGGGGCGACAGTGGCGACGGAGGCGACGACGGGAACACCAGCAGCACTGCGACCGCGAGTCCCGCCGCGACGACGACCGAGGAAGCGACGCTGCCGGCCGGCGGGGCCACGACCCAGACGTACACCGTGGACCCGGCGACGACCCGGTTCATGGTCTACCCGCACGTCCACGAGTCGGTGGCGAGCGCCGAACTGGTCGCGCCCGACGGAACGGCGGTCCGGACCTTCGACGCGACCGAGGGCCGTGCGCTCGGTGGGGCCTGCTGTGCGCTCCCGACGTGGGAGGTGACCGACCCACAGGCCGGCGACTGGACGGTCCGGTTCACCGACGAGCTGGAGTCGGGAAGCAGCGTGCAGACGCAGTTCGCCGCCACGCAGGGGAGCGTCGACGCCCCCGACCCGGTGGCGGAACTGGGCTACGAGCAGCGCGACTACGAGGTCGACCCGCTCCGGTACTTCCGCGACCTCGACGACGACGCCACCGACGAGGTCGATGGGCTCGCGGTCGACACCATCGCCGGCGACGACGATGGGAGCGAGGGGCAGGGCCCCCCGCCACGCGTCGTGGAGATGCTCGGCGAGGACCCGACCCGGAGCGACGAGACGGATCCGCTCGCCGCGTACGACCACGTCGTCGCGAGCCACGACGACGGCATCGAGAACGCCGACTACGTCGCCGCCATCGAGGAGTTCGTCAGCGACGGCGGGAACCTCGTTCTGACGGATTCGGGGCTGCACCTGCTCGCGGCGATGGACGGCGTCGCTATCGAGAGCGGCGACATCACGACCACCGAGAACAACTACGTCGCCCAGCTCGACACCGTCAACGACCACCCACTCGTCACCGACCGCGACCCCATCCAGGACCACCTCTGGTACATCGCGCCGCTGGGCTACGCCGAGAACGAGGCACCCGTGACGAGCATCGACCAGGCGAGCTTCGAGGACGCCGGCGGCAGCGTCGCCGGGCTGACGGGTGGCCGGGCCGTTGTCGGGACGCTCGACGTGGGCGACGGGACCATCCAGGTCGTCGGGAGCCTGCTCCCGCCCGCGAAGCAGACCAACCTCCACCCCTTCGGGATGGTGGACTACGCGGCGACCTACTTCGGCCACCTCGTCATGACGAACGCGCTGTTCGGCCAGCAGGTCCGCGAGGTGGACGGCGAGGAGACGCTCCGTATCGGGCGCGGGAGCGGCGACAGCGCCTGAATCGGCCGTCGTTCAGAGGAACTCGTCCGTCTCGCTCCGCGTCTCGGCCAGCGGGTCTCCAGTTTCGACGGCGAGCGCGCCACTCACGGCCTCGCGAGCCCCCGGAATCGGGTCGTGGGTCTCGACGTAGACCGCCAGCGCGAACTCTGTCTCGTCGCCACCCGCGAGTTCGACCGCCTCCGTCCGCGGGAGCCGCGCATCCAGCCAGTCGCGGACGACCTCGCGCCCCGTCGGGCCGAGCGGCTGGATGGGCTCGCCGAGCCGGTGGAGCGTCTTCGCGCACGTGACGGGGGCCACGCCGGCCTCGCGGGCCGCGTCGCCGACGCTCGCACCCGCGGCGTACTCCGTGGCCAGCGTCGCGGCCGCCTCGGGGGTGCACGGCAGCCGGTCCGCGAACTCGCGGAGCCGTTCGGCCAGCGGCGCGTCCGTGTCGTCGACGGCCGCGACGCCGCGGTCCTCCTGCTCGGCCGTCACCTCCAGCCCCGCGGCGATATCCGAGAGCGTCACGGGCGAGGGTTGCCGGGCGACCGCCGTTAAATTTTGTCCACCCAGCCGGGGAACAGGGCACCCGGGTGCGGTCTACCTACCGGTCACCGGTAGGTAGCTCACGGTCGCTCGGCGTCGATTCCGGCGGACCCGCTCCTTTTTGAAGGGGAATCGCGCCGAAGCTTCGCACATGAGCACGACGGCGACCACGTGTCCCGAGTGCGACGGCCGACTGCGCAGTGAGGGAACCGAGACCGTGTGCGGCGAGTGCGGCCTGGTGGTCTCCGAGGACGCGATGGACCGGGGCCCGGAGTGGCGGAGCTTCGCGGACGACGACACCGACCCCCGACGCACGGGCGCGCCGCTGACACGGAGCCGGCACGACCGCGGCCTCTCCACCGAGATCGGCCGCTCGACGCGGCTGAAGGGCCGCAAGCGCCGGCGAGTCGCCCGGATGCGCAAGCACCACAAGCGCGCGTCGGTCGGCGGGAAGGCCGACCGGAACCAGGTGTACGGGTTCACGGAGGTCCGGCGGCTGGTGAGCCAGCTCGAACTCCCCGAGAGCGTGCGTGACCGCGCCTGTGTCCTGTTCGAGTCCGCCCAGGAGGCCGGGCTGTTGCAGGGGCGCTCCATCGAGGGGTTCGCCGCCGCCGCGGTGTACGCCACCTGCCGGACGGCGTCGGTCTCGCGGACCCGCCGGGAGATCGTCGACACTGCCCGTGCGGACGCGAGTGAACTCGCGGCCGCGTACGACGCGCTCAACCGCGAACTCGGGCTCCCGACGGGACCCATCGACCCCTCGGAGTACCTCGCCCGGTTCGCCTCGAAGCTCGACCTCCCGAACGCCGTCGAGCGCCGGGCCCGGGCGCTGGCGGAGGCGGGCGCTGACGCAGGGCTCGTGAACGGCCGCAACCCGAGCGGCTTCGCCGGCGGCTGTCTGTACGCCGCCGCACGCGAACACGGGTGCGACCTCACCCAGCGCGAGGCCGCCGAGGTCGCCGACGTGACGCCGGTGACCCTCCGTACGGCCTACCGGGACGTGCGGGAACTGGACGCGAACGAGGGCGAGGGCAGGAACGAGGTCCCGGAAGGGGGCAGTGCCGTGCCCGCCGACGACTGACGCTCAGGCGACGACCACGACCGTTCCGGCCTCGTGCTCGACCCGCCGCGCGAGTATCGCCCGCTCGGCGGGGGTGAGCACTCCACCCCATCCCACGACCGGAACGCCGCGCCGGGTCCGGAACGCCTCCACCACGGTCGCCCGCCCCGCCAGTACGTCGCGCCCGTCCGGCCCCCGTCCCATCGCATCGGCTCCCACCCGCCCGCCCGTATCGAGGACGACACCGTCGAGTGCCCGAGCGATGGCGAGTACCCGAGCGATGGCCCGACCCCCGACCCGCACCCTCACTCCCCCGGGTTCGGCGCGTCCTCGCGCGCCGCCGCCAGTCGCCCTTCGAGCGCCCCGGCGCGCTGCTCCAGCGCCGACAGCGTCTCCCGGTCCACCACGACCGTCGCGTGCCCCGGCGAGCAGCGGCGACGGCCATCTTCGAGCGCCTCGACGCGCCGCTCCAGCGCCGACAGCCACGCCCCGACCGCCGGTGGCAACGCGACGCCGGTCCCGTCCGCTCGGAGCGGGTCGTCGTCGGTGCCCACGTCGTCGCTCGGTACGTCCTCGTCCACCTCGGCGGCCTCGGCGGCCTCGTCCGGCGCGCGTGGGGCCGGAACGGTCGGCGCTCCGGACATCGACCCGTCGTCCGCCGCGCCACGCTCGACGGGCTCGTGTTCCACGGCGACGGGCCGCTCGCGGGGCGGCGCGGGACTGGCGTACCCCAGCGCGGCGCGCTCACCGGGCGCGAGCGTGCAGGTCGCCGTCCCGTCGGTCCACGATGGACCGAGGGCGTCGGCGGGCGGCGCTCGAACCGGCCCGTCGAGCCGGTTCTCGACCCTGACCCGGCGGCGGGTGGGCGTGTCGTTGTGGACGGTGCACTCGACGAGCGTGAGCCCGCCACGGCGGTCGGTGTCGCAGTCGAGCGTCGGCATGGGGGTGGTGGTCCCGGCATGGTACGTGAAACTACGGCCAGTGGTGGTGTCGCCGAGGCCACCGTCCCCGACGCTTATCGCCCGACCCGCCACACGAGGGAGTATGACCGACGCCAACCGCGAGTTCGTCGCGAACCACGACCACCTGCGCGGCCTGGGCATCACCATCGAGGCCCAGGAGGAGGGCTGGGTCCGGGCCAGCCTGCCCCATCAGGACGAGCTGACGAACCCGGGGAGCGACACCATCCAGGGCGGCGTGGTGTCGACGCTCATCGACCACCTCGGCGGGGCGGTACTACGGACGACGCTCGATGACCCGCTCGCGACGCCACACGCCTCGACCGACCTCAGCGTCTCCTTCCTCCGGCCCGCGGACGGCGACCTCACCGCCGAGGGGACCGCGCTCCGGGTCGGCGGCTCGATGGCCGTCGTCCGGGTCGAGGTGACCACCGGCGACGGCGACGAGGAACGGCTGGTCGCGGAGGGGCGGGTCACGATGCACGTCAAGCGCGATTGAGATAGTCACCTTTCCCAGACAGTACCTGTACAGTAGAGCGACCTTTGGATGAACACAATAGACTAGACGATTGTATCCGATATTCTGCCATTGTTCGATGGTTCGTCACACTCGAATCACGGGCGCGTCCAGCCAGTCGCTCGCGGCTCCCACGTCCGGGAACCGCCGCGCGGCGAGGACCACCGGCGCGTCGAGCGACACGACGCGTACCAGCGCCAGCCGTGCCGTGACGGGGTCGGCCTGGTCGAACGTCGTCGCGGACGAATCGGGCGTCGCGACCAAGGCAGCGTCCACCCGCTCACGGACCCGGGCGGCGAGTTCCGCCCGGGCCTCGCGCCGGGCGTTCGCCAGCCGGTCCTCCAGTTCGAGCCGGTGCTCCCGGGCGTCGCGGGCCTCGCGCGCCCGCTGTCGCTCCCGGGCGAGCGCCTGCTCGGCGGCCGCGTGCTCGGTCTCGGCCTCCGAGAGGGCACTCGCGGCCGCTTCGAGGTCCGCCACGGCATCGCTCGTGTCGGCACCGGCCTCCCGGAGCGCCTGGACCCGACCCTGGCACGTCGCGACGCGCTCGCGCTGACGGTCGACGTCGGCACCCGCCTCGGCCACCCGTTCTCGGGCCGCACGCAGGTCGACGGCCAGCGGGTCGTGGTCGTCGAGACGGTCCTCGAGGGCCCCGATGCGGTCCCGGTTCGACGCCCGGTGACCGAGCGCCCGCGCCGCAGCCGCCAGTGCCCGTCGCCGGGGGAGCGCGCGGCCGTCGACCAGCCCGACGTGCTCGTGGAGCGGTCCGGGCGACGCACACCGGACGCGGTCGTCGTCCGGGTCGCGGACGGCCGCGGCGATGGCTGCGGGAGCGATGGCGGGCGCCTCGGACCGGGCCGCGAGGTCGACGGCCCGGCCACGGACGGAGCAGTCGCCGAGCCGGACCCGGACGCGAGGGCGAGCGTCAGGGGCGTCGGGGAGCCCGGGCGCCGTCGATGTCATCGGTCGTCGTCGAGGTCGCGCGCCTTCAGCGCCGCCGGGTCGGGATGGTCCGTGCCGGCGGCGAACCGGCGGTACGGCGTGCTCGGTTCGTCGCGAGCCTCGTACGCCGCGGCGGCCTCCCGAACGGCGGCGTCGGTATCGGTGAACTCGTTGAACGGGCGGGTCCGCTCGACCTGTACGTCGTCGGGATGCTTCTCGCGCAGTCGGCAGGCGAGGAAGGCACCGTGGTCGGTCGCCGCGAACAGCGCCGCCCGCCCGAACCGCCGGACGACCGTCTCCTCGTGGGCGCGACAGACGTTCCGCAGGTCGCGCCGGGACCCCCGCGAGTACGTCACCACCAGCAGCACGACCGGCGCTGCTGCCCGACGGTACGTAAATTTACTGCACGATGCAACTCATGCAAGGAAGACGCACACGAACGGCGGACCGCCGCGGCAGACCGCGGACTCGGGGCGTCGCGGCCGGCATCGTGCGATTCAAGTAGTCGTCCGGCCTCGTTCCCCGTATGAAATTCCAGGGCCGCTCCACGACGAAGCGAACCGGTGGCCGGCGACGCCGAACCCACAAGAAGCGAAAGCACCAGATGGGGACCTCCCCGACCGAGACCCGCGTCGGCGAGCCCCGCCTGAAGACGGTCGACGCCCGCGGCGGCACGACCAAGGTCCGCGCCATCACGACCAACCGCGCGACGGTCGCCACCGACGACGGCACCGTCAGCGCCGAGGTCGAGGACGTCACCGAGAACGACGCCAACCCGAACTACGTCCGACGGAACATCGTCACGAAGGGCGCCATCGTGGAGACGAGCGAGGGCCGTGCCCGCGTCACCTCCCGCCCCGGCCAGGACGGGCAGATCAACGCCGTCCTCGTCGAGTAGTCGTCCCCGGAGCGCCCGGACGGTTCTCGCGTCCGTCCCCGCGGAGCGTTTATCACGCCGGCAACCGTCGCCATCGCCGATGGACCCGGTCCGCCAGGTGATGGACACCGTCGCCGACGCCGACACCGGGAACGAACTCTACGGCGCGCTCGCGCCGCTGTACGATATCTTCTTCGCCGAGCGCTGCGACTACGATGCGCTCGCGACGTTCGTCTCCGACCGCGCACCAGCGGGCGCGCGGTCGGTCGCCGTCGGCGCCTGTGGGACCGGGCGACTGCTCGCCCGCCTGGCGGACCGCTACGACTGTGCGGTCGGTCTCGACAGCAGCGCGGCGATGCTCCGGCTGGCCGCCGGCCGGACCGACGCGGCGCTGGTCCGTGCGGACCTCCGGACGGTCACCGCACCCGGCGCGTTCGACCTCCTCACCGTGACCGGGAACTCGCTGGCCCACCTCCCCGCGGGCGACCCCGACGGCGTGCGGACGGCGTTCGAGAGCGCCGCCGAGAGCCTGACCCCCGGTGGGACGCTGGTCTGTGACTTCATGCTGACCGACAGCCTCATGAACGGCTACGCGACCGAGGATACGGTCGAGACGGAGCGGTGCCGCGTGGAGCGGCGGGTCGTCACGCGCATCGAGGACCGGGGCGCCGACAGCCTCGGCCAGGCGGGCCGCTACGACTACGAGTTCACGATGACCGACCGGCGGACGGGCGAGACCGTCCGGGCCGAGGCGTCGCTGCCGGTCAGGGTGTTCGAGTCGGGCGCGCTGCCCGGTGTCGCGCGCTCGGTCGGGTTCACGGAGACGGCCCTCGTCGACCCACCGACGCCGTACGGCGGCGGGCTCATGGCACGAGTGCCGGAGTAGTCACCGCGGTTCGAGTCGGCCGGTCGTCTCGGGCCAGTCGTCCTGCCGGACCGTCTCGGGCCAGCCCCCAGACCGGACCGCCCCGGAGCGGTTCCCGGCGCCACGGCAGCCGGAAAGGTCCATATCCATCGAGCACCAGGACCGTGGTATGACCCGAACGCTGGACGGCGAGGTGCTGCACGTCGTCCCGCCGGAGGAACTGGACGACTACGACATCGAGGACGAACTCCAGTCGATGGCGGAGTCGCGCTACATCCTCGTCTGCCGGGCGGGCGGGAAGCCGTCGTGGCTCGAACGGGTTCGCTCGTTCTTCACGCGACGACCCATCGAGGCGACGACGCTGGTCTCCGAGACCGGCGCCGACGAGGGGGACGAGGTGACCGCGACGGTCCGGGAGACGGACCTGCCGGGCGTGTACGAGGCCACCGAGTTGCGGACGTGACAGGACACTGAACAAACAGTCAGTACCTTCTTCACGTGTCGCCGGGACCTGAAGGTATGGCGTCAGCCACTGGCTCCGCGGTATCGTTCGACGGGGTCACGAAGCGGTTCGGCGACGTTGTAGCCCTCCAGGACCTCTCGCTCACGGTCGAGCCAGGCGAGATCTACGGTTTCCTCGGTCCGAACGGAGCGGGGAAGTCGACTTCCATCGGTATCGCGCTCGACTTCGTCCGGCCGACGGCCGGGTCGGTACGCGTCCTCGGTCACGATGCGCGGGCCGAGAGCCTGCAAGTGCGTGAGCAGGTTGGGTTCCTCTCCGACGAGTTCGAGGTGTACGACCGGCTGACCGGACGCCAGCACGTCGATTTCGCCCTGGAATCGAAGGGGAGCGACGAGAACCCCGCGAAGCTACTGGAACGGGTCGGACTGGCGGACGCTGCCGACCGAAAGGCCGGGGGGTACTCGAAGGGGATGAAACAGCGGCTCGGGCTCGCGACGACGCTCGTCGGCGACCCGGACCTGCTGGTGCTGGACGAGCCCTCGACCGGCCTCGACCCGAACGGGGCCCGTGAGATGCGTGAGATAATCCGCCGGGAGAACGAGCGCGGCGCGACCGTCTTCTTCTCCTCGCACATCCTCGAACAGGTCGAGGCGGTCTGTGACCGCGTGGGTATCCTCCGGGGCGGAACCCTCGTCGCGGAGGACAGCATCGAGGGGCTCCGGTCGGCGGTCGGCGGTGACGCCCGCCTCCGCGTCGAGGTCGATACGGTTCCCGACGGGGTCCTCGACCGGGTCCGGTCGGTGGACGGCGTCTCCTCGGCGAACATCGACGCAAACGCGGTCGTGGCGGTCTGCTCGCCGGCGGCTCGTCGCGCCGTCATCGACGCGGTCGAGGAGACGGGGGCGACGGTCGCCGGATTCGAGACCGAGGAGGTCGCGCTGGAGGAGGTGTTCGCGGCCTACACGGAGGACGCGAGCCCGGCGGCCGAGGCCCCTGGAGGTGGAGCATGAGCTGGCTGGTCGTCGCGCGGAAGGACTTCCGCGACGCCAGCCGGTCGCGGCTCCTCTGGAGCCTTACGGCACTGTTCGTCCTGATGGTCGGGGGGCTGGCGTACGTCTACGCCGAGGTGCTGAGCCAGACCGACCAGATCTCCAGCCTCGGGTTCGTCGTCTTCCTCCAGGGGACGGCAGGACTGTTCATCTCCATCGTCGCGCTGCTGGTCGCCTACAAGAGCATCGCCGGCGAGCGCGAGAGCGGCACCATCAGCTTCCTGCTGGGGCTGCCGCACCGTCGCCGCGATGTGGTCGTCGGGAAGGTCGTCGGTCGAGGCGGTGTCGTGGCGGCCGCCCTCCTGGTCGGCTTCATCGCAGCCGCCCTCGTACTGGTCGGGGTGGGTGGGACGTTCGATGCGGCACAGTACGTGCTGTTCACACTCCTCTCGGCGCTCTACGCGGCCGCGTTCGTCAGCATCGCCGTCGCCCTGTCATCGGCCACGGCCAGCTCCGCGAAGGCGGCTGCCGGTGCCATCGGGTTCTGGATCTTCAACCAGTTCTGGGGTGCCGCCATGCTCGCCGTGTACGTCGTGGTGAACGGTTTCTCGCTGCCACAGGGTCCGCTCCCGGACTGGTACCACGCCCTGGCCGGGCTGGGACCGGGTGCGGCGTACAGCAACGCCGCGGGCTACTTCCTCCCGCCAGAGTTCGCCCAGCAGGTGGGCGGGGGATTCGGCGGGCTCCCCGAGTGGTACGGGGTGGTGATCCTGGTCGGGTGGTTTGTCGTCCCGCTCGTCCTCGGAGCCGCTCGGTTCCAGCAGCTCGACCTCTGACCCTGCCCGCGGCCCCTCAGAACCCACCCACGTACTGGAACGGCACTGGCGTGAAGCAGAGCAGCCCCAGCACGAACGTGAAGATGCCGACGGCCATCCGTTTCCGGTCGAGCGGCTCGTCGTAGATGGGGGTCGCGTGGCCCGCGTAGGCCAGTCCGATGGTGATGAACCCCCAGAACGTCCAGATGGCCACGGAGTCGCGGATGTCCAGTCCCTGGACGAAGAAGAGATAGCCTGCGAGCGCGAACAGCGACAGCGGGACGAACGCGGCGACACGCTCGGCGTTCTCGCCGGCCATCGCCCGGACGATGTGGCCCCCGTCCAGCTGGCCGACGGGGATGAGGTTGAGGAAGGTCACGAACAGCCCGATCCAGCCGCCGAAGACGACCGGATTGACGGCCGTGCCGGGGTCGCTATAGGTGAGCGGCTGGCCCGTCAGCATCGACAGCCCGTGGAGCAGCGGCGGGTAGCCGAACTCGATGACGATGGCGTCCGGACTGTTCTGGACGCTGGCCGGCACGCTGATGGGGTCCATCAGCAGCCCCACCGTCGAGACGACGATGGCCGCGACCAGGCCGGCGAGCGGCCCCGCCACACCGATGTCGAACAGCGCGTCGCGGTCGGGAATGCGCCCCTTCATGCGGATGACGGCACCCAGCGTCCCGATGAACGTCGGGACCGGGATGAAGTACGGCAACGAGGCGTCCACCTCGTGGTACCGCGAGAGGACGTAGTGGCCGAGTTCGTGGATGCCCAGCACCGACAGGACGGCGAGCGAGAACTTCCAGGAGTCGCCGGTGACGAGGTCCAGCGGCGAGGTCAGCGGCTCGTAGTACCAGATGGTGCCCGCGAACAGCGTCGTCAGAACCGTCAGCAGGAGCATCACGACGTTCTTCCACGGGATGCCGTCGATGCCCATGCTCCGCGGGTCGGCGACGAGGGCGTGCCGGCTCTGGTGGAGTTCGACACCGGAGATGGGGTCGGTCTCGCTGTCCTTCACCGTCGTCAGCCGGACCTCGTAGCCGTGCTCGCGGAACAGCGGCCACACCTCGCGCTCGAGGGTCTGCTGGCCCACGCGGGGCTCACCGACGTACACCAGTCGGTCCCCGTCCTGCCGGACCTCCTCGACGTGGAACGCCGACGAGAACGCCGCGGCCGGCGGTCCCTCCGCCGGTGCGTCGATATCCTCCATCGTCGTCTAGTCGGGGGCGACGGCGAATAAATCCACGGGCCCAGGGTACGCTACCCCCGGTCCCGGCACCGGTCGTCCCGGCGGTCGGTCACTCCATGTCGGGGTCGGGGCCGCTCTGAGAGACGTGGCTGTACTTCAGCAGCGAGACGAAGATGGAGCCGCCGATGGCGTTGCCGACCGTCGAGGCGGCGAGGAACCGGCCGAAGTCGAGGACCGTGACCTCGGCGCTGGAGAAGACGCCGAGCAGCACCTCGACGGTGCCGGCGATGCTGTGCGGGAGGTGGGCGAAGCCGATGGCGGTGGCGACGAGCCAGACGAACAGCAGCCGCGAGACCGAATCCTGCCCGGCCGCGACCAGCCACGAGAGCAGCCCCATCAGCCACCCGGCGAGGACGCCGGCCGCGACGAGGACCGGCCAGTGGTGCTCGGTGAGCGTCGTGGCGATCTCGACGAACGCCTTCGGCTTCACGACGCCCAGTTCCGGCATCACCACCACGGTGATGGCGGCGAACACCACCGCCCCCACGATGTTGCCGAGGTAGACCAGTCCCCAGAGCCGTCCGAGTTGCCGGACACTCGCCTGTCCGTCCAGCACGGGGAGGACTGCGAGCGTCGTGTGCTCGGTGAACAGTTCCGAACTCCCGAAGATGACGAAGATGAACCCCAGCGCGTACGCGTTCGACATCAGTAGCCGCCGGACGAGCGGCGACGCGAAGGAGAACTCCGCGACGGTCAGCGACACCCCCATCAACAGCGGCCCGAAGCCGATATCCAGGCCGGCCGACAGCGACGCGAGGAACAGCCCCGCTGTCGGTCGATTCAGTTCGGAGAGCCCCTCGCGGATCTGCACGCGCAGGATGTTCTCCTGGGCGCGCTGGGTGTCTCCGCCCTCCTGCGGGGCGGACGGTTCGGGCGCGGTCGTGTCGACGGATGTCTCGGGTGCCATGGGGGTGCGGTCTCGGCGGTCGGCCCGTTGCGACGCCCCCGCGTCACTGGCTCCCCGGTGCCCGGACCGAGAGCGAGCGCGGGTTTAGTCGCTTCGCTGGCGAGCGACACCTCGTGGTCCCGTGGACCGCGCACCCGCGGCGCTCTCGGGCCGCCGCTGGCCACCGCCAGCCGCCGGCCGCCGTGGTTATACCGCCGACGCGACTACCGGCGGGCAGATGGTCGGGTCACCGGACGGGAGACGCGCGGTCGGCCGCCGGTCGGTGCTCCGTGCCGCCGGAGCAGGTGTCGCCGGCCTCGTCCCGGCGACCAGCACCGCGGCCGCCGCCCCGGACCGGCGGGCCGACGCGTCGGCGGACTGGTCGGCGCGCCTCCCACAGCGCGTCCGGGTGGCGACCCGGAACCTCGGACTGGGCGCCCGGCTGTACGGCTTCGTCGACACCGACACGCTCCGCCTCGACCCCGAGCAGGTGTACGAGCGCTACCAGCAGGTCCGCTCGACCGCACCGCCCGCCAGGATGCGGGCCATCGCGAGCGGCCTCGCCGACGACCTGCCGGCCGTCGTCGGGTTGCAGGAGGTCGCGCGCATCCGCCGCGGCCCGAGCGATTACACCGGCGGGAGCGAGCCCAACGCCCGACGGGAGGTGTACGACTTCCTCGACCTCCTGACGACGGCGCTCGATTCGGAACTCGACCGGTACGACTTCGACGTCGGCTACGAGGTGGCCGCCGTCAGCCGGAACCTCGACGAGGAGTTCCCCGCCGAGGGCCCGGACGGGGAGCGGTTCGACGTCCGCCTCACGGACCGGGACGTGGTGCTGGTCCGGGACGACCTCGCCGTCCGGGACACCGACGACGGGACCTACGGCCTCAACGTCAGTGCGACCCTGCAGGACGGAACACAGGTGTCGGTCAAGCGTGGCTACGCGCTCGCGACGGTGGCGCTGGAGGCGGCGCCGTTCACCTTCGTGACGACACATCTGGCCGTGGCGAGCCGCATCATCCGCGAGGCACAGGCCGCGGAGTTGACGGGCCTCGTCGACCGGCAGGACGGCCCGGTCCTGGTAGCGGGCGACCTGAACACCACGCCCGACGGTGACCAGTCGGCGGCGTACGAGCGGCTCACGGACGTCGGCCTCCGGGACGTGTGGGCGGCGGTGACCGACGACCCGGGACCGACCTGCTGTCAGGGGGAACTCCTTCGCAACGAGCGCTCGCGGCTGCGCATCCGCGTGGACCACGTCCTGAGTGCGGGGCCGGTGGTCCCGCTGGCCGTGCGGCGGACGGACGCCGACCCCGACGACCGCATCGAAACGACCACGCCGGATGGCGAGGCGCAGCTCTGGCCCTCGGACCACGCCGGCGTCGTCGCGGACGTCCGCGTCGAACCACGGACGCGCGACCCGGTGCCGGTGCTCCGGCGGCTCCTGTTCGGCTGACGGCCCGCACCCGCCGACCGGGCGTCGCTCGCCCGGCCGCGGGACCCGACGCCCGGCCCGGTCAGTCCTCGCCGTCGAGTTCGTCCACCAGCTCGTCGCCCAGCCCGACGTAGCCCGCGGGCGTGAGCGCGCGCAGCTCCTCGCGCACGGACGCGTCGACATCGAGGTCGTCGAACAGGTCGCGGAAGTCCTCGAGCGAGGCGCGCTGGCCCCGCGTGAGGTCTTTCACCTGCTCGTAGGCGTCGGCCCGGCCCTCGCGCCGGAGGATGGTCTGGACGGCCTCGCCGATGACCTCCGGGTTCCGTTCGAGGTCCTCGCGCATGACCGCCTCGCGCGGGACGACCTTCTCGAGGCCGCGCGTGGTCTTCTGGTAGCCGATGAGACAGTGCGCCAGCGCGGCGCCCATGTTGCGCTTCACCGTCGAGTCCGAGAGGTCGCGCTGGAGCCGCGAGTCCGTCACGTAGTCGCCGAGGAAGACCAGGTCGGAGTTGGCCTTCGAGCAGTTCCCCTCGCCGTTCTCGAAGTCGATGGGGTTGACCTTGTGGGGCATCGTCGAGGAGCCGGTCTCCCCTTCGACGGCCTCCTGTCCGAGGTAGCGCTGGCTGACGTAGAGCCAGCAGTCCAGGTTGAGGTCCAGCACGACGTTGTTGGCCCCGCGGAGCGCGTCGAACAGCGTCTGCAGGTCGTCACACGGGTTCACCTGCGTCGCGAGCGGCGTGTGCTCCAGGCCGAGCGAGTGGACGAACGACTCGGAGAACGCCCGCCAGTCCACGTCCGGGTAGGCGGCGTGGTGGGCGGCGTACGTGCCAGAGGCACCGGCGAGCTTGCCGGAGAGCCCGTTCGCGGCGTCCTTGATGCGACCGAGCGCCCGACCCAGCCGCGCGGCGTAGACGGCCATCTCCTTGCCGAACGTGGTCGGCGTCGCGGGCTGGCCGTGGGTCCGGGCGAGCATCGGCAGGTCGCGGTGCGCCCGCGCGAGGTCCGCGAGCGCGTCGCGTACCTCCCGCAGCGCGGGGACGAGCACCTCCTCGACGGCGGGCTGGAGCAGAATCCGGTGGGCGAGGTTGTTCACGTCCTCGCTGGTGAGGCCGAAGTGGATCCACGGGTGGATGCGGTCGGCGGTGTGCTCCCGGAGGAAGTACTCGATGGCCTTCACGTCGTGGTTGGTGGCGTCGTAGCCGGCCCAGCCCTCCGTCTCGAGTTGCTTGATTGCCTTCGCGTCGGTCTCGCTGAACTGCCGGTAGCGGTCACGCAGGAGGTCGCGGTTGTCCTCGTCCAGCGTGAGCGGGACGGCGTCGAGGTCGGCCAGCGCACAGAGGTACTCCACCTCGACCTCGATGCGGGCCCGCATCAGCGCGGCCTCGCTCGCGTACGGGACGAGGGGTTCGGTGTAGCGCGCGTAGCGGCCGTCGAGGGGCGAGACGGCGTGCAGCGCGGAACGGTCGGTCATACGCGTATGTCTGTGTGAGTGGTGGGAAAGCGGTGTCGAATGGCTGCCAGGGGGTGGTGTGTTCTGGCGGTGGCTATGAGGGCGACAGCGACGACGGAGCCACCTACGAAGCCCTCGCACTCGGACGCTTGCAGCGGTAACAGCGGCGACAGAACCACCTACGAAGCCCTCGCGCGCGGACGATTACAGCGACTCCGACAACAGAACCACCTACGAAGCCCTCGCGCGCTCAGGGCCCCGCGGCTCGCTGCGCTCCTCTCGTTCCGGGCCTGCGGCGGGTTCGCTGACGCTCACCCGCCGTTCCGGGCATGCGCTGCGGTGCTTGCGTCGCCGGGGGACCGCTGAGCGCGCTCGCCCTTCGAGTCCACCAGGAACGTGGAAGGTGGCACCGGGGCAGCGGCCCTGCCCTTCCCCAGGTCGCGCGGGCTCCGCTTTCGCTCCGCCACGCGCTCCCGGCCCGAGAGCAGTTGCACGGCCGGCCGGTTCCGTGGACAGGAAGCGCGCCAGCGGCCTCACTGTGGAGGCCGCTCGCGATAGCGAGCGTGCCGGAACACGCCCGCCGCTGGCGCGGGGAGGTGTGGGGGAACCCTGCTAGCCTGGAACCACCACGCGCGTCGCTCGACCCGAAACAGGGGGTCCTGGAGGACTCGAAGGGCGAGCGCTCTCGAACCCTCCCGGCCGACGTAAGCACGCGAGCGGAGCGAGCGCGCGCAGCGAGGCCCGGAGTGGTCGAGAGCGCGAGGGCTTCGTAGGCGTTGTCACCCCCCAACACGAGAGATGCACAAAACAGCCAGGATAATCAAATTATTCGGACAACAAGGTGCTAAAACGAGAATTGAATAAATTACTTGGGCCCCCTACCCCGGCATCTCGAGCGTCTCGCCACATTCGGGGCACTGCAGCACCATCCCGTCGTCGCCGGGGACGAACCGCATCGTGTCCGACTCCCCGCACTCGCCACACGGCTGGGGCACCCGCACGTCGGTCGAGGGCTTCGGGGCGCCGATGCCCAGCAGCGTCGCCGACTCGTCGGACTCGTTCTTGCCCTGCTGGAAGTCGCCGGGAGCGAACCGGACGACCTCGCCGCCCTCGACCTCGACCTCGCCCTCCAGCGTCTGGAAGGTGACCGTCCCGTCGAGGACGTAGAAGATCTCCTCCTGGTCCATGTGGGTGTGGACGCCGCCCGAGAGGTTCTGGCCGGCGTCGAGCTGGTAGTGACTCAGCCCCACGTCGGCCGTCTCGAGTGCTTCGCCCACGCGCCGGGCGGAGTCCTCGCCGCCGCCGGGGTTGTTGTCCGTCGCGAGTTCGTCGATGGTCACTTTCTCCATGCGCAGGGGCAACGAGTGGCGGTCACAAGAAACGAGGGGCCGTCGCACCGGCCCCCGACAGACCCGCCGCCGACCACTCACACCGTCGGAACCGTCACCGAGTCGAGGACGTCCCGGACCACGTCGGCCTTCCGTGCGTCCTCGACCTGCGCGTCGGGGGTGAGGACGAGCCGGTGGGTCAGCGTCGACGGCGCGACCCGCTTCACGTCGTCGGGGGTGACGAACTCGCGGCCGGCAAGGACCGCATGGGCGCGCGCGAGTTCGAACAGCCGCTGGGTCCCACGCGGGGAGACACCCACCTCGACCCGGCGGTCATCCCGCGTGGCCCGCGCCAGACGCGCGACGTACCGGAGGACGTCCTCGTCGACGCCGACGTCCTCCGGGCTCTCGCGGAGCGCGCGCACCCGCGCCTCGTCGAACACGGACTCGATTTCGGGCGAGCGGGTCCGGCGGTCCGAACGCCGCTGCAGGAGTTCCACCTCGCCGTCCTCGTCCGGGTAGCCCAGCGCCGTCTTCACGGCGAAGCGGTCGACCTGCGCCTCGGGCAGGGGGAAGGTCCCCTCCTGCTCGACGGGGTTCTGCGTGGCGATGACGAAGAACGGGTCCGGGAGCGGCCGGGTCTCCCCGTCGGCGGTGACCTGCTCTTCCTCCATCGCTTCGAGCAGCGCGGCCTGCGTCTTCGGCGGGGCGCGGTTGATTTCGTCGGCCAGCACGACGTTGGCGAAGACGGGGCCGGGCCGGAACTCGAACTCGCGGTCGCGCTCGTTGTAGACGTGGGTCCCGGTCACGTCCGAGGGGAGCAGGTCGGGGGTGAACTGCACCCGCGAGAACTCCAGTCCGAGCGCCGTCGCCAGCGAGCGCGCAGTCAGGGTCTTCCCCGTACCGGGGACATCCTCCAGCAGCACGTGGCCGCCCGAGACGACACCCAGCAGCGTCGTCTCCAGCACCGTCCGGTCGGCGATGACCGCCGTCGATACCGCGTCCAGCACCGCCTCGCACGCGTCGCTGGCCTCGGAAACGTCCATGGACGGGCGTGACTCGCCGAGGGCTTGAGTGTGGGGTGCTAGAGGGTCGGAGAGAAGCGGAGAAAAGGTGTCAGTCGTCCCCGTCCGCGCCGGGGACCTCGACCTCGACCGCCGCCGCGTCGTCGTCACCCTCGGGTGCGAGGAACAGCCCCAGGATGCCGATCTCGACGAGGAGGCCGACGACCGTGCCGGCCGTGATGGCCTCCTGGTCACGGAAGGAGGCGATGCGCGCGAGGACGACGCCCAACCAGACGAACACCACGGGCCGCTCCTCGCCCGCGAGGCCGAGGAGGCCGAGCGTGGTGAACACGCCACCGAAGACGGTGGCCACCTCCGAGCGACCGGCCGCATCGAGCGGTTCCAGGTCGGTGACCTTCGCGGTGGCGTCCGGTTTCACGAGCGAGACGACGCCGAACAACAGCGTCGCCAGACTACCCAGCAACGAGGTTGGTGCCATGAGGACGGGCCACACGCCGGCGGCTTACCGATTGCGGTCGCTGTCGGAGGAGGGCGGGCTCGGGCGCATCGATAAATCACATACCACGATACCAAACCCGCCCGACGGCGGAAGCGGGCGACCAGGTCTCGGCCACGAACTGTGAGCTACTGCTACGCGAATCCAGGATGCAAAATCGATATTCCCCACCTTTCCACATTATACCTGTACTAATACACATACGGGAGTTTCTGCAACACTATCGGTCGGTCAACCGGGACCAGAACCGGCTCAGGTGACACCGCCGTCGGGCGAGTCGAACTGCTCGTACTCCTCGCCGTCGAGCACCGCCCGGAGTGCCGTGACAGCGTCGAACACGTCCGCGAAGCCGACGTGGGTCGGCGCGGGACAGAGCCGTACCACGTCGGGCGGCCGGACATCGACCACCACGTTACGGGCATTCAGCGCCTCGCCGATGCGGTAGGCCTCGGGGTGTTCGAGGGCAACGTGGCCGCCGCGCTCGTCGGGCGCGCGCGGCGTCGCCACGTCGCACTCGGGCAGGCGCTCGTCGGCGAGGTCGATGCAGTAGTCGGTCAGCGCGAGCGAGCGCTCGCGCAGGTCCGCGACCGTCAGGTCGTGCTCGTCGAACAGGTCCAGCACGCCACGGAGCGGTGCCATCGACAGCAGCGGCGGCGTCCCGATCTGCCACGCCCCGGCCGAGTCAGCGGGCGTGAACCGCTCGTTCATCTCGAACTGCGTCTCCTTGTCGTGGCCCCACCAGCCCGTGAGCGACGGCGTCGTCCCGTGATGCCGGCGGTTGACGTACAGGCCCGCCACGGCGCCGGGACCGCCGTTGAGGTACTTGTAGCCACACCAGACCGCGAAGTCGACGTCGACATCGGCGAACTCGTGGGGGACGACGCCGACCGAATGCGCGCAGTCGAAGCCCACGAGCGCGTCGTGTGCGTGCGCGGCCTCGGTGATGGCCGCGATATCGAGCAACTGGCCCGACCGGTAGAGCACGGAGGGCATCACGACGACGCCGACCTCGGGATGGGCGTCGAGGGCAGTCTCCACGTCCGCGGTGCGGATGGTGCGGCCGTCGCGCGAGGCGACCTGCACGAGGCCGTCGTCGGGGTCGAGCCCGCGCTCGCGGAGCTGGGCACGGACGGCGTAGTGGTCGCTCGGGAAGTCCAGCTCGTTGACCAGCACCTTCGACCCGTCGGCCTCTCGGAGGAAGGTCCCGACGAGCGTGTGGAGGTTGACGGTCGTGCTGTTGGCGCAGACGACCTCGTCCTCGCGGGCGCCGACCATCGGCGCGACGCGCGAGCCGAGGCGCTCGCCCCACTCGAACCAGTCCGAGTCGCTCCACCCCTCGACCGCGAGGTCGCGCCACTCCGCCAGCAGGTCGCCGACGGCGGCCTCGGCGTGGTCGGAGATGGGGCCCAGCGAGTTCCCCTCCAGGTACGTCCCCGGCGCGTCGAAGGCGTCGGCCAGCGACCAGCTCGCCTCGTCGCGTGCGACGGCCCACTCGCGGGTGTGCCGGTCGGCGTCGATGTCGGGCACGTCCTCGCCCGGCGTCTCGGTCATTGGTTCGGTGTACGGGGCGACCGATATGCCTCTTGCGCGTCGGGGACCGCCGTGGCCGGTCCGCGCCGGTGGCCGGCGACTCAGCCCTCGGTCGAGGGGGGCGTCACAGCTATCTCCCCGGAGCTCTCGATGCGGACACGGTAGCCGTCGATATCGAGGAACACGTGGCTCCCGGTCCGAGGGGTGCCGTCAGCGCGTGTCCGGAAGATGCGGTTCAACCCGTCCGGGTCGACGTAGGTCGTGACGTCGGCGATCAGCTCCGTCGGCGACGTGCCGGCCACGTCCGCGACGGCGAGCGCGACCGTCGTCGTCAGCCCGTCCGCATGGGGGTCGTGGAACGCGTAGTAGACCCCGTCCTCCTCGGTCTCGACGACCGCCATGTCGTCGACCGTCCGCGCCGCGCACTGCTCCGGGATGGAGTCGTCGCGGGCCGGAGACGAGGTCATCGGCCCCGACCACCACCATTTGAACCACCATCCATACCCGGTTCGCAGGTACGGTACATACCATGTCGTCCGCGGCTCGATGCTCAAAAGCTTCGTGGCCGAACCGTCGCCAAACAGGTGTCACGACCACGAAATCGAGGGTGCATGTGCCGGTCCCGCATCGTCACGCGGCCCCGGTCCGGCGCAGGAGCGGCGGGCCAGTCCCTCGCCAGGGAGCAGGCCACGCGAGCGAGGCGCCGTCGAGCCGAGGCTCCGGATACAAGTACCCGCCCGTCGACCCCCCGGCAATGCTCGAGGACACGGTGCAGATCGTCTGCGGCGCGGGCGGTGGACTGGGCGAGGAGACCGCGGTCGCGATGGCCGAGCACGGCGCGACGGTCGTCGTCAACGACCTCGGCGTCGACGTGGACGGCGAGGGGAGCGACGCCGAGCCCGCACAGGCAACCGTCGACCGTATCGAGGACGCCGGCGGCGAGGCGATGGCCCACTTCGGCGACGTGACGGACCTGGACTACACCGAACGGCTCGTCGCGGACACCGTCGAGGAGTACGGCGCCGTCCACGGCGTCATCAACTACGCCGGCATCCTCCGGGACTCGATGGTGTTCAACATGGCCGAGGACGAGTGGGACGCCGTCGTCGACGTCCACCTGAAGGGCCACTTCTCGGTCGTCCGGGCGGTGTCGGCCCACTGGCGCGAACGCTACAAGGCCTCCGGCTTCGACCGCCAGCGCTCGCTCACCTGCGTCTCCAGCGGCGTCGCCGCCGGGAACCCGGGACAGGCCAACTACTCCGCCGCGAAGGCCGGCATCCTGGGTCTGATGCGCACCTCGGCCCGCGAACTCCACCAGTACGACGTGCGCGTGAACGCGCTGTGGCCCACGGCGCTGACCCGGATGACCGAGGACCTGCCCGCGATGGCCGGCGCCGACGAGGAGTCGATGGGGCCACAGCTGGTGCCGGCCGCGCCGGTCTTCCTCGCCAGCGATGGCGCCGAGGATGTCAACGGCGTCACGCTGGCCATCGCCGGCGGGAACGTAGCGGTCGTCTCGGACCCCGAACGCGAGCAGAGCCTCTCGAAGAACGTCGGCGAGGAAGGTGCCTGGACCGCCGCCGAGATCGACGAACGCTGGGACGAACTCACCGAGGGCGTGAACACGATGCGGATGAGTCCCGGCTACTGAGCGGCACCTGCTGTTCTCGCTGCCCGGTTCTCCACGACTCGGGAGCCACGGCGCCGAGACCCGTGACCGGTGAAACGCCAGCCGCGATTCGATATCGTGATATCCGGTTTACTGGGCAAGACACCGGGGACCGGCGATGGAGCAGAGAAGGTGGATGTCAGTAATATTCTCTGTTAGAACTCCAACTCAGACATCTTATCCAGCATATTAAACTTATATGGGCCCAACTTCTACCATACCCTCATATAGAATATGCGAGTGTGAGGAGATCCGACGAACCCAGAGTGGGGTCGGCGTGCCGAACTGTCAGGAAGAGCGGTAGGAGCGTCGCCCGGCTGTCGGCGGGGGACCCGTCCCGACGAGCGTGGCCGCCGGGCCACCGCCGTGCGCTGTTCGTCGGGGGCTGGTCTGGCCGCCCCCGCCGGCAGAACACCGTCCGACGGTGCTGTACCGTCAGGCACCGTCGGCGGAGCCCTCCTGCCGGGAGCTGTCGACGCGAGGATGGCCCGACGGGTTCCTCGCGCCCGCACGCGGGCGCTCGACCGAGCCCCACGGCCACCTGCCACTGGCGTTCTCGACCGCGGCTCCAGACGACCCGGATGCTCGCGGTGGGCATGCTGGCCGGGAGACTCCCGGCGCCGACCCGACACCATGCTCACCCCAGTACGTTTGGCCGCGGCCCGCGCAGGGCGGCCCATGGCCGACGACCTCGACGGATTGGACCCCGACTGCGCGCGCGTCGTGCGCGAGTTCCTGGCGGAGGGGCTACCGGAGTCACACGCTGTCGGTTCCGAGCGCCCGGCGGCTCGAAGACGAGCTGTTCCCCACGTGCGACGGCCCGGAGATGGCCAGTATCCGTAATTTCTCCATCTGCGGGCCCGCTGGCGACGAACTCCCGCTCAGAGCGTACCGTCCGGAGGGGCCGCCCCCGGCCAGCGATGAACCGGATGCCACGATATCGAATCGTCCGACCGTGGTTTTCAGCCACGGTGGAGGCTGGACCCTCGGGACGCTCGACTCCGCCGACGACATCTGCCGGGAGCTGGCCGCCCGGCTGGAGTGAGCGCCCCTACTCGCTCACGGTCTCGGTGGCGGCCAGCACGAAGCCGACCGAGACGCCCGCGGCGACACCGAACGAGAGCGCGGTGAGCAGTGCGCCCTCCAGTCCGGCCACGGAGTACCGGCCGAGCAGGACGCCGGACGCGGCGACCCCGAGCAGAACCCAGACCAGGAACCCGTAGGGGACCGCATCGTCGCCGTCGGTCCCCTCCTGGTCGAGTTCCAGATACGGCCGGAGCTGGTCGGCCCGGTCGGTGAGTCTGACGTGCTTGCGCGAGGCGTCGTACTCGACGACGCCCATCCGGTCGAGTTTCGGGAGGTGCGTCTGCAGGAGCGCGGTGTAGACGGTCTTCCGTTCGTCGTACGACAGCTCCTCGGCCGGCGTCTCGTTCTCCCACGCGGCGATGACCCGCGAGAGCTCCGTGACCGATGTCGGCTCCTGCCGGGAGAGGTACTGGATGAGGAACCGCCGCCGGCAGTTGCTCAGCGTGAAGTAGATGTCGCCGGTCGACAGTGGCTCGTCATCACCCTCCTCCTCGGATACCCCGCCGTTGCTGGCTGTAGAGACGCTCATGTGTTCCCCCCTGGCGTGCCCCCCAGCACGCACTGAATACTGGATCAGTGATTTCCGGATTGTGAGCATGGGACAAAGAAGATGGCCCCGAAACCACACGGCCCCTTTTCCGGTTCCGCTGGGGCGTCAGAACTACGAGGGCGTCGTGGACTCGGACCCGGACGTCGCCGTCGCGGTCTCCTCGGCCGTCGGCGCCGCTGTCGATGTATCGGTGGGCTCGGCGGTCACGGTCGGTTCTGCGGTTGGTTCTGGAGTCGGTTCCGCGGTCGGTTCCGGAGTGGCCGTGGTCGTCGGCGCCGATGTCGGCGTAGCAGTGGACTCGGCAGTCGGCGACGGCGTCGGCGTATCGGCGGCCGTCGGTGTCGATGTGTCGGTGGATGTGGCGGTCGACGTTCCGGTAGCCGCAGGCGTCGTCGCCGTATCGTTGGCGGTCGTCGGCGTCGTGGTCGAGCGCGGGTCCGGAGTGGCGGTCGGGGACGACGTGTCGCCGGTCGGCGTCGGTGCGTCGGCGCTCTGCAGCGACGGTCCCCCAGTCTCGGAGGTCGAAAGGGGGTCCGAGACGGAGACCGAGACGGACACGCCGGCCTCCTCGACATCGTTGAACACGCCGACCGTCGGCTGCGGAGCGCCGACCCCAGCGAGCACGGCGGCGACGAGTCCGAGCACGACGACGAGCCGCATCCGTCGGCGGAGGGACATCTCAGCTCTCACCCCCGTCGTCGGGCGACCGCAGACCGAGCCCCCGGAGGACGGCACGGACGGCGGTAACCTCCGCGTAGCCGACCGCGTACAGGAATCGGACGACCGGCCGGACCACGACCGAGTCGGTGAGCGTATCGAGGACGCCCCGGCTGTCGTCGTCGGTCGTCGATGCATCCCCGTCATCGCTCGGCTCCGCCGTGTCGGTCGACCCCGTCGCGTCCTCGACCGAGTCGTCCGACGGGTCCGGGTCCGGCGGGTCCGAATCGGACGAGTCCGGGTCCGGCATCGCCTCGTGTGACCGCTTCAGGTGGCCGTTCCCTTCGCGAACGGAGGGTGCGGTCGAGGCAAGGAGCGACACCGGGAGCACTCTGATCCCGAGCGCGTCGTCGAACGCCTCGACCCCGTCGCTGCCGGAGGGAGTCACCTGCCGGGCAGGTGGTGGCGCCGTCGCTGCAGGACCGCTGGAGACCGTCTCGGTCACCGCGGTGTATCGCATCGCGGCCAGGTAGACCGTCGTCCCGAAGGCGCCCACGGCCACCGCGATGGACCACGGTGTCGGACGGCTGACCGCCACGACGCTACTGTAGACGGTGAGCACGAGGAGGACCGCCAGCGAGAGCCGGATGTCGGTCGGGGAGAGCGTGTAGGTAGCTTCGTCGGTCTCGTCCACGTCCGGCGACTGGACCGACGGTGTCCCGGCGCCGTCCGTGTCGTCCGAGTCGTCGTCATCCGTCCGGAACACCCCCCACACCTCGGTCGCGAGGAGGAGTCCGAACGGGGCGGCGATGAGCGCGAAGAACCCCGTGGAGGTGCCCGCGAACGAGACGACGTAGCCGACGTACGGCAGCACCAGCGTCACCTTCCCGACGAGCTCGTTCTCGACCACCGGCTCGGCGTCGGGCTGTTCGTTGGCGTCCCCCTTCGTCGTGAAGTGTATCACCCCGTCCTGCTCGCTCTTCGAGACGACGCGGTGGGTCGTCGGCGGCGGCTGGTCGTCCGGAACGAACGTAATCACGTCGCCGGTCTCGATCGCCGCGGGCGGTGCTCGCTCGACGATGATGACGTCACCGGTCCCGATGGCCGGTTCCATGCTCCCGCTCCGGACGACGTAGCTCTCCTCGGCGCCGACCAGCGACGGGGCGGCGTAGACGACGAACGGGACGACCACCGCCACGAGCGCCACCACGAGCAGGACATCGAACACCTGCCGGACGGAGAGCGACCCGCTACCGGGGAGCGCCGGGGTGCCACCGGTCGGTGCGTCGGCGCCGGCGCCGGCGTCGGCGCCGGCCGCGCCCTGCTCGCTGCCCGCGGCGTCGCCGTCGGACTGGTCGCTCATGGCTCGTGCCCCGCGGTCGGTCGTGCGTGTGTTCGTGACATCGGTTCAGTACTGGTCGAAATCCTCTCGCTCGATCTTGACACCCGTCCCGTCCCCGAGACAGTAGTTCGATTCCGTTCGGTCGGTCGCCTGCTCACCATCACCGACCTGAACCGTCTTGCTCTGTATCCCGCCGGGATAGTCGAACACCTCGATTCCCCGGTCCGGGTTCTCCGGGGCACCGCCCGAGCCGATGCCGCTCTTGATGACCACGTGCTCGACATCGGCCTTCGTCTCCCAGGTCAGCGCCGGCGCCCCGCCCTCGTCGCTGACATCGAGCAACAGGACATCATTCCTGCTCAGGTTCCCCGTCGAGGTGCAGAACGCGACGAAGCTGATGTCGTGGGCGTCCGGCCCGGGGGTGGGTGTCGGTGTCGGCGTCGGCTCCGGCGGCTCCAGCGTCGCGCAGGGGCCCGTCTCGCCGTCGTTGTGCCGGGCCTGGACCGCATGGAACCGGAGGTTGAGACCCAGGTTCACCGCGCCCAGGTCCAGCGGCAGGTCACCGGTCACCGAGAGACTCAGGCAGAGACAGGGGTTCGAGCCGGGCGCGTCAGTTGGCTGGAACGGTGCCTGGTGCCCCGGGGCAGTCACCAGTCGCCCCTCTCCATCGAGCGGGAATCCGCCCGCGTACTGGCCGAGGAGCGTACAGAGCGAGCCCTCGAAGACCGACTCCGGCTCCGAGGCGTCCACGTCACAGTACGCCAGAGAGAGGTCGAGCACGTCGTCGAGTTCGCCGAGCGTCCCGTCGACCGTCTCGCCGACCTCGCCGAGGAGGCCGTCCCCGTCGGCGTCGACATCCGAACACAGGTCGAGGTCGATACCCGGACAGAGCCAGATGTACGCCGGGTTCCCCTTCAGTTCGAAGCAGAACTCCGCCTCCGTCGGCGTCGACTCCGTCGGGTCCGGGAGCGTGAGTTCGGGACCGTCACCGACCCCGCCGCTGTCGATGGTGACCGTCTCGTCGTTCCCCTCGTAGTGGACCACGAGGTCGACAC
Organism: Haloglomus halophilum; assembly: GCF_024298885.1. GTDB lineage: Archaea > Halobacteriota > Halobacteria > Halobacteriales > Haloarculaceae > Haloglomus > Haloglomus halophilum. The sequence continues at coordinate 1,875,597 of NZ_CP101166.1, read as the reverse complement.
CCCCCGCCTGGAACGACGCGGCCGTCCCCTCGCGGTCCGCGAAGGCGGCGAGGCTCCCCACGCCGGCGCCGGCGGTGGCCGCGCCGGTTGCGCCGAGCGCGAGCAGCACGTCGCGTCGAAGGGGGGCGTCGTTGTCGGTCATGTGGTAGCTGAGGGGGGGTTCGTGGCGTCACCGCGCGTTCGCGTCGATGGGGGCCCGGGAGGAGACCGCCTGGCCGCCAACGGCGGATCGAACGAGGTCAGGACGTGCCCGGACGGTCCCGCAGGTGTCGACGGGGGATGGCCCGCAGTCGGCACGGTTCGCCCGGTGAACACGGTTCTGTGAGCGGATTAGCTCGAATCGTCGTTCGGCGTGTAGTTCCCCGGAGCGTAGTCGTTCTGGAAGGTCGGGGATTGGGAGTGGCGGACCTGGCTGAACGTGAACCCGAGCTTCATCGTCACGCTGTCGCCCTGTAGGGCGTTCCCCGCCGTGTAGGGGAGATGCCAGTCGTAACCGAAGTTGAGCGTGTCGTCGGGCTCCAGCGGCGACGCCTCGCGCTCGTCGTCGTAGGTGTTTTCGTCGTCCTCCGCGTCCCCGTCCAGCACGACACATCCGGTATCCACCTCGGATCCCTCCGGACCGGGAATCTCGACGACTCCGTCGTCCTCGTTCCAGAGGATGGTGTTCTTCGAACTCGCACCCGTCGCCACGTCGTGTAGCGTCCGAGGCTGGAGGTCCTCGAAGTCGTTCGTTCCCTCGCGGCTGTTCCAGAAGGCCGCCGAGGTCCCGCCGCCGTAATCGGTCATGTTGCCAGTCCAGTCACCGTCCGGCTCGCCGGGCGTGCCGTTGCTGTCGAAGAACGTGTTCGGCCCGTCCGAGTAGAACGGGATGATGAGCAGGTTGTCGGCCAGTTCGCCGTGGGGATGGTTCTGGACCGGGTCAGTCTCCGAGCCGTCGAGGTCGTCGTCAGCCTCGACCTCCGGCTCGAACGTCCGGCCGTCGATGTCGTTCGCGTAGCCGACACACGAGGACACCCACGCCGGGTTGTTGGTGACCTCCAGCTCGAACGTGATGGAGCCGTAGTCGCCGGGCTTGACATCGGTCAGATTGAACGCGACGCCCGCGGCGGTGTCGGTGACCTCGACGTTGGTCAGCTCGTCGGCGACCTGGTTCTTGTTGTAGCTGGCGCCCCAACTGAGCTGGCCGTCGATGCCGCCGGCCGTGAAGGTGACCGACTGCTCCTCCTGATCTGTGAACTGTGCATACGTGCCGAGACCGGCGCCCGCGGACGCGAGGCCGATCGAGCCGAGCCCGACGAGTGCTTTGCGCCGGGAGATGCGGATTCGTTCGTTGGACATGGTTTCTCCCCCGGTCCGGCCCATGCGGGGACCCCGACCGGGTGAGAACCCCTTGTAGAGAGGGGTGGTTAGCTATGAGTTCCTTCGGTACCCTCTATCGGGCGCCTATCCGGTTCTAACCCCGGATTAGGTGCTCGCGCGGGAGGTTTAACCACGGACTGAACATGGCGAACTCCGCGGTTAAGTGACGATTATCCGAGACAATCGCGGCGTATTCACCAGCCGGTGATGCGGCGGCCGGGTTCAGACGAGCGGTAGCTCGGTGCCGGGGTATCCGGCTCATACATACCATCCCTGCACCGCACGACCCCAACGCGCCCCCGGTGGGTCCACGACCGGTCCCCCCACGGTCGTGACCCACCCGGCGCGCTCCCGCGTGAAACACCATGTCCACCAACACCGAATCACGCCTCTCGCTTCGCAGTCGGCCGACGCTGAGCGACGACGATCTCCACCACATCCTCCGGAACCCTCGGCGGCGAGCGGCCCTCCATCACCTCGGAACGTCCTGGGGGCCGACCACCGTCCGGACCCTCTCGGAGGTGGTCGCGGCACGGGAGACGGGCGAGACACCGCCACCACGTGACGTCCGGGAGGCGGTGTACATCTCGCTCCACCAGACCCATCTGCCCACGCTGGCCGAGCACGACATCGTGGAGTACGACCGCGACCGCAAGGAGGTGGTCCCGTGCAGCGGCGCACCCCACGTCGGCCGCCATCTCGCGGCGATCTCCGGGACCGGTGTCACCTGGGAGGAGTACTACCGCCTCCTCGGTACCCTCGCTCTGGTGCTCGTCACCCTGTCGGCTGGCGGGTTCCCCGTCGTTTCGGCCGTCTCGGCACTCGCCTGGGCCAGCGGGTTCCTCGTCCTGTTCGCACTTTCGACGATATACCAGCTGTTGCATTACCGGGGGCTGCTTCTCCGCCCGCTGCTCGGGTCATCGGCCGACTCCTGAGGGGCGCGGCTCCGACCCGACATGCGACGAGCGCGGCGCCCGGTTTCGTATCGCCGAATCCGGTTTATCCGCGACCCGAACCGCTGTTCCGAGAGGAGTTGCTTTTGCCCGTCGGCGCGCTACGGCCGCTATGGTCCGGAACGTGGCCGGCGAGATGGCCGAACTCGAGCCGGAGGACTTCCACCTCCTGTCCGGCCTGGAGCACGGGATGCGGTTCTCGCGCTGGGTCGCCGAGGGGAAGCTCCCGGAGTTCTCGGGACTCGATTCGGAGAACGTCGACTACCGGCTGGACCGCTGTGAGCGCCGCGGCCTCGTCGAGCGAAAGACCATCCAGTACACCGGCTACCGGCTCACGTTCGAGGGGTACGACGCGCTCGCGCTGCACACCTTCGCCGAGCGCGACACCATCGACGGCGTCGGTGGGCCGCTCGGGGTCGGCAAGGAGTCCGACGTCTACGAGGTCCGGAGCTTCCAGCCGCTCGCGCTGAAGTACCACCGCGAGGGGTACACCAACTTCCGCGAGGTGGACAAAGAGCGCGACTACACCAGCGAGAAGCAGCACATCTCCTGGTTCTACACCGCACGAAAGGCCGCCGAGCGCGAGTACGAGGCCCTGGAGACGCTGTATCCCGACGTGCGCGTGCCCCGGCCGGTCGACCAGAACCGCCACGCCATCGTGATGGCGAAGATGGACGGCGTCGAGTTGTCGCGCGCGGGCCTCACGGACGGGCAGGTCGTGCCCGTCCTCGACCTCGTGCTCGACGAGATGGCCGGCGCGTACCGCGAGGGGTTCGTCCACGCCGACATGTCCGAGTACAACGTCTTCGTCGGGTCGGAGGGCGTCACCGTCTTCGACTGGCCGCAGGCGGTCCCGACCGACCACGCGAACGCCGAGGAACTGCTCGCGCGCGACGTGACCAACATCGTGGGCTACTTCCAGCGGAAGTACCCCCAGCACACGCCCGAGGTGGACGAGGCCGCGCTCGCGGACGCCATCCGCGAGGACGACTTCGAGACGGTCCGCGCGTTCGCGTGACAGGGGTAGCGTCTTTAGCGGGGGTGGTGAGACCAGCCGACGGAGCGGGCCGGACGCTCCCGGCCCAGAGATTAACCGTGTAGAACCGTTACACTCCCTCGCCATGTGCCACGGGTACACACCGCGTGACTGGTCCAGCGAGGTCGCCGAGGAGTTCGAGGAGGAACTGGAGGAGGAGACGGACGACCCCTCGTTCGTCGAGGAGGAACCCGCCGAAGACGTGGAGCTGCTCACGGACGGCGGGGACGGCACCCCGCAGTCGGCGGACGCCGACGAGGACGAGTGACGGCGACCCCATAACCCAGTTCTTTCGCACCCATTCGACGAGCCATAGCCATCCCCGCCCATTTCTTCTACACCCCCATTATATCTCAGAAAGTCGAGCATTTTCGCCATAATTCCCGTGGTATGGACGAAATCTGGTAGATTATGCGGCGCCCCGAGACAGCGACCGGAACCCTAAGGCCGCCGCCGCGCCACCATCGTCCGTGACCGACCTGCCGGAGCTGGAGACGGACCCCGAGGCGGTGGCCGACCGACGCGACGAGGTGGCCGGCGCCATCCGCGACCACGCGAGCGGGCTGGCGCGGGCGCTCGCTCGGGTGCAGGGTGGCGACTACGGTCGCCGCGCGTTCACAACCGACGCCGGGGAGTGGACCCTGAAGTACGAGGCCGGCGACGTGGAGTTCCTCCTGTTCGAGCCGCGCTCGGGGGAACCGGTGTACGTCGTCTCGACCAAGCAGCCGCCCGAGCCGGACGCGCTGGCGCTGGCCGCACGCGACTACGCCGCCTTCGTCCGCGCGTTCGACGCCTGGGTCGACTCCCTGGCGGGCGCGCTCGACGACGCTCCCACGGCGTTTCCGGAGCCGACCGATACGAGCGACATCGTCGCCGAGCGCGAACGCGTCCTCGCGCGCATCCGCGAGGTCTGTACGACGATGGTCGGCGAACTCGACCGCTACGAGGGCGACCAGTACGGCACCTTCACCGCGCGCGTCAACGGCTCGCGCTGGGAGCTCAAGCGCGACGGCGCACAGGTGTCGTACCTCCGTGTCGGCGGCAGCGACGGCATCTACCTCCTCTCGCAGTACGGCCCACCGAGCGTGCCCGACCTGAAGGAACTCGCGCCGGACGTGGCCGCGTTCGTCGATGCGTACAACGAGCACGTGACGGAGCTGACGGAGACAGCCGAGGAGCTGGAGGTGTAGCCGCCGGCGTTCTCAGGCCTCGAAGAGCGCGCGGAACAGGTTCGCCTCGGCCTTCTGGAGGTGCTCGGCCGCGGTGGCCCGCCCACAGTCCAGCTCCACAGCCACGTCGGCGATGGTGGCCTCACGGGGGACATCGTAGTACCCCACGCGGAGCCCGGCCCGGGCGGCCTCCCGCTGTCGGGGCGAGAGCGAGCGGACGGCATCGTCCACGCCGACCGGGGTCGCGCCGACCGCCTCGACCGTGACGCCGACAGCGTCCGGAATCCCCTCGACCGCAGCCTGGATGGCGGCGTCGGTACCGACCAGCGTGAACGTGCTGCTCCCGTCGTCGTGGCACTCGACCGGCGGCACCGTCAGCACGTCCTCTCGGGTGAAGTTCTCGAACAGCGCGCGGGCCGCGGTCGACTGCTCGGCCGCGAGGAAGCAGTAGGCCGTCTCGTCGCCGTTCGGGAGAATTTCGAACTCGCGGACGTTCGCCATGTCCTCGAACGCCCCCTCGAGTCGGCGGTAGTCACCCTGGACCCAGAGCAGGAACCCGACGGGCGGCTCGGCGACGTTCCAGTTGACGATGCGGACGGTGGAGAGCGCGGACGCCTCGAGCGTCAGGCGTCGGTAGGCGGGCGGGAGGTAGGCCTCGGGCGGCGAGATGGTGATCCGGACCCGCTTCATATCCTGGCTGGTGGACAGACGGGTTTAGGACTACCGCCGCTCCGTCGGGACCGGGGCCGACCCCGCGTCAAGAACCCCCCGGAGCTGTTCGGCCACACGGACTCCACCATGCGACGAGATGGACGACCGATGCGTCCGAACCTCGACGAGGTCGACCGAACCGTCCGTGGCATCGCAGGAATCTGGCTCGTGGCGACCGCCGTCTCGGCGGCCAGGGCCGGCGAACGGACGACCGCACTGACGGCCGGTATCGCTGGACTCGGCCTGCTCCAGAACGCCGCCACGGGGGTCTGCGGCGGCGGGTTGCTGTTCGGCTTCGACACGGCATCGGACGACGACCCCACGGCGTGAGGACCGGCGACCACCCACTTCTCACGCCACGCGCCGCACGCCCACCAGCAGCACCACCGCCGCACCCATGCACGCAGTTGGTAGCAGCCAGGCAGTCCCGTAGCCCGCGGTGTCCGCGAGGAAGCCGAAGGCGGGCGGGGCGAGCATCCCGCCGGCGTTGATGCTGGTCTGGCCGGCGGCCGTCGCCGCGCCGATGTCGTCCTCGGCGACGAGCCCCGCGAGACAGGAGTAGAACACGCCCGTCGAGCCCAGCACCGAGATGCCGACGCCGAGGAGGACCGCCCCCGCCACGAGCGTCGACTCGATGCCGGCGGCGAGGACGCCGAACAGGACCAGCGCGACGGCGGCCTGGCCCAGCGCCACCGTCGCCGCACCTCGGGCGCCGCCGAGCCGGTCGGCCAGGTCGCCCGCCAGCACGCGCCCGACGCTGCCGGTCACCTGCGTCGCACCGAGGACGAGCCCCCCGAGCGCGACCGTCGCGCCGACACCCTCGTCGACGTAGAGGACGACGTAGCCCAGCGCGGCGAAGATGGCCGCACCGATGAAGAAGCCCGCCCCGACGAGCAGAACGTACGAGCGGTTGCCGCCCAGTCCCCGGAGGTCCGGCGCCGCGAGGCGCCCGCTCCCCGCACGCCCGTCGTACGCGAGCGCGAAGCCGGCGGCGGCGACGAGGCCGAGCGCGGCGACAGCACGGAAGCCCGCGACCCAGGTGACGAGCGTCGTCGCTGCGACCGCGGCGAAGACCACCGAGGCCAGCCCACTGCCCGCGGTGACGCCGACCTGCTTGAGTCCCATCGCGAGGTTCGCGCGGCCGGCCGGTGCGCTCACCCCGATGGCTCGGTTCGTCGCGGGCATCGCCGTCGAGTACGCCGCGCCCAGCAGGGCCGCAGCGGCGAGCAACGCGCCGTACGTGGGTGCGAGGCTCACGCCGACGGCGGCGACCGCCAGCCCACCGAGTCCGGCTAGCATCACCCGGCGCTCGCCGAAGCCGTCGACGAGCGCGCCGCTCGGGAACAGTGCCAGCGTGTACCCCAGCAGCCCGACCGTCAGGAAGAGGCCGACGGTCGTCCCGGACAGGTCGAACGCCGGCTTCAGCAGGCCGGTCGCGGCGAAGAGGCTGTAGTAACAGGCGCTCGCGGCAGTCTGCCAGCCGGCGATGGCGGCGACCGGGCCCCAGCCGCGGGGCGCCCCCGTATCGGTGGTCCCGGAGGCGGCAGCGTCCGTCGCATCGGCGGTGTCCGTCTCCACATCCGAGTTCGGGGCAGGAGAACGGAAGGACTGTCGATTGCGGCGACCGCGCAGCTCACTCCGACGGCGGCGACCGCTCGTCGGTCCCGACGAGCAGCTCCGGCGCGGCGTCCATCGGCGCGACCGCGGGTGCATCCTCCCCCCTGGAAGGCGTCTCCCCGGACATCAGTCGTCGGCCGGGGCCTGGCCCCCGTCGGCGCCCGCGTCATCGGCGAACGGGTACCAGGACTGTTTGGCGTCGTGGAGCGCCGGGTCGACGTAGTCGGTCTCCTCGGGTTCGAGGAGTTCGGTGATGGCCTCGCTCCCGGTGGCGTCGACCCACTCGCGGAACGACTGGCCCGGCTCGCGGTGGGCGGCGAACGCGTTGAGCAGGTTCGCGAGCGCGCCGGGCACCTCGTCGGCGGGGACGCGCTGGCGGACCCACTCGACGAAGGAGGGGTCCTCGCCCATCCCGCCGCCGACGCCGATGTCGAGCGCCTCGACCATCTCGCCGTCCTTGCGCCCGCGCATCCCGAGCAGGCCGATGTCGGCGGTGTTGGCGTGGCCACAGTCGGCCGTACAGCCCGAGAAGTGGAGCTTGATGCTGTCCACGTCGTCGGGCAGGTCGACGTGCCGGTCGAGCCAGCGGAGCATCCGGGCCTCCCGTGCCTTGGTCTCGGCGAGCGCGAGCGAGCAGAACTCCGTCCCCGTGCAGGCCATGCCGCCGCGCTCGAAGACGGTGGGGTCCGGCGAGTACGCCTCCAGCAGCGGCTCCTCGAGAAAGGCCGCGAGGTCGGCCTCGGGGATGTCCATGATGAGCGGGTTCTGCCGGCGTGTGAGCCGGACCTCACCGCTCCCGTACGCCTCCGCGAGGTCCGCCAGCGCGCGGGCGTCGTCCGCCGGGATGCGCCCGACCGGGACGTTCAGCCCGACGAAGTAGCGGCCGTCGTGCTGCTCGTGGATGCCGACGTAGTCGATGGGGCCCTCGGGTGTCTCCTCGCCGTCGCCGTGGCCGGCGTTGTACGTGTACGATTCGCGGCAGTCCTCGCCGGCCGTCTGCAGCTCCCAGTCGACGTATTCGGCCTGGAGCTGCTCGCGGATGGCCTCGGGGCCGCGCTCGTCGACGAAGAACCGGGCGCGGTTCTTGTTCCGGTTGGTCCGGTTGCCCTCGTCGTGGTAGAGTTCGACGAAGCCGCGGACGAGGTCGACTGCGCGCTCGGGCGGGACCCACACGTCCAGCGGCCGGGCGACGCGGGGCTCGTGGCCACCGAGCCCGCCCCCGATACGGACGTTGAAGCCGACCCGGGAGTCACTCTCGACGGCCTTCATCGCAGGTTCGAGCCCGATGTCGTTGATGGCGTCCTGCGCGGAGCCGTCGGGGATGCCCGAGACGCTGATGTTGAACTTGCGGGGCATGTTCGCGAGGTCGTCGTCGTCCCGGATGGTGGCCTGGATCTCCTCCAGGATGGGCTTCGTGTCGATGAGCTCGCGGGCGTCCTTCCCGGCGGTGGGGTTGCCGGTGATGTTGCGCATCGTATCGCCGCCCGCGGAGCGCGTCGAGAGACCCGCCCCTTCGAGCGTCTCCCAGACATCCGGCACGTCCTCCAGCTCGATCCAGTGGAGCTGGACGGACTGGCGGGTGGTGAGGTCGAGCCAGCTGTTGCCGAACTCGGGGTTCTCGACCGGCCCGGCGGCGTACTCGTCGGCCACTTCGGCCAGGGCACGGAACTGTCCCGGGTCGAGGACGCCGTCGGTCCCGGTGAGCCGCATCATGAAGTAGTCCTCCTGGCCGGTCCGCTGCTGGAAGACGCCCCAGAACTTGAAGCGCGTGTACCAGTCGTCGCGCTCGTCCTCGGGGATGGCGTCGACGCCACCGTTCCGGGCGAACTCGAGGAGGTGCTCGCGGACCTCGTCGCCGTAACAGTCCTCCTTGATGCCCTCCTTCTTGTGCACCATCAGGACTCACCTCCCTCGGGGAGGACCGCCGTGTTACTCTCCGCCCGATTCGTGACCGATACCGCGTGCTCTCCGTTCGTTCCCATGGTAGTTCGGTTATCAGCGTCGTTCAGCCACTCACGCCCCGATACATCGGATAGTTCGGCCTGCGTGTCGATATCCCGCACCGTTCCCGGCGCGACCGGTACCGCGTCGGGGTCGACCCGCGCGAGTACGTCACGCAGCGCTCGCGAGCCAGCGGCCATCGTCCGCACGGCCGCCTCGCGGGCTCGCTGGACCCGGTAGACCGCACCGAGCGGCTCCCGCCGGCCCTCGACCAGCGGCGCTGTGCCGGCCTCGCCCGTGGCGCGGGCGAACAGGTCCGCGACCGTCGCGGACCGGAGGAACGGCTGGTCGCAGCCCGCGACCGCGACGTACTGCCCCCGCGTGACGCGAAGCCCCGTCAGCAGCCCCGCCACCGGCCCCTCGTCGTCAACCGGGTCGACGGCGAAGCGGACCGGGAGGCACTCGTCGAGCCCCTCGAGTGCGGCTGCGAGCGCGTCGCGCTGGGCCTCGCGGCAGTTGACGACCAGCTCGTCGACGGCGGGCGCGAGCGCGGCCGCCGTGTGGCGGACCAGCGGCGCCCCCGCCAGCTCGGCGAGCGCCTTGTCCGGCTCGCCGAAGCGGGTCGAACGCCCTCCGGCGAGGATGAGGGCCGACCGCTCGGGCCGACCCGAGCGGTCGCGCTCGAGCCCGTCGTCGGGCGCTGTTCGGTCCGTCATTCCGCCACCTCCGTGAGCGCCTCGCGACCGTCGGGCGGGGCTTCGCGGTCGGGCTCGGTGAGCTCCACCTCTGACTCGTCGGCACGGGATTCGACCCGGACGGCGCACTGCTTGAGGTTGGGCTCCGCCGAGCGCGGGTCCCGGTCCGGCGTCGTCAACCGGTTCGTCGCGGGATGGTGGATGGAGAGCCACACCAGCCCCTCCGGGACGGCCTCGTCCGGGTGGAGCGTCACGTCCACGCTCCCCCGCCGGGAGGTGAGGCTGACCTCGCGTTCGCCGTCCGGCGCGACGGTGGACATCGTGGCCGGCGCGACCCGCGCGACGGGCGCCGTCGGCTCGCCGGGACCGGAGCCGTCGCGGCTCCGGACACCCGTGTTGTAGCCGTCGGCCTCCCGGCCCGTCGTGAGGACGAGCGGGTACTCCTCGTCGGTCGGCTCGGCCTCGTGGGGCTCGACCGCCGTCGAGAACCGGGCCCGACCCGAGGGCGTCGCGAACGACCACTCGGCGTCCGCACCGGTGGGGCCGGCCGCACCCTCGTCCGCGGCCGCATCCGTATCCTCGTCCGTAGCCTCCGCGCCCGACGAGTGGTACCGGTAGCCGCCGCTCTCGCGGGGACCGGGTGCCGGCCACCGCACCGCGGTCTCGGCCTCCAGCCGCGTGTACGAGAGCCCGGAGCAGTCCGCGTCCGTGTCGGACGTGAGGTCACAGAACTCGCGGAACACGGCTTCCGGGTCGAGCGGTGGCTCACCCAGCAACCCCGGGCAGAGCCGCTGGCCCAGCTCCGCGATGATGTCGATGTCCTGCTTGACCCCGGAGGGCGTGTCCGTCGCCGCCCGGACCCGCGAGACCGTCCGTTCCATGTTCATCACGGTCCCCTCGGACTCGCCCCACGTGGCGGCGGGCAGGACGACGTCGGCGTACTCGACGGTCTCGGAGTGGAACGCGTCCTGTACGACGACGAACGCGTCGTCCAGTCGGTCGGCGACGGCCCCGGCGTCGGGCACGCCCGCGACGGGGTTCGTCGCAACCGTCCAGACCACGTCGACCTCGTCCTCGACCGCCTGGAGCGTCCCGACCGGTCCGGGACCGGTGTCGTCCGGGAGGCGGCCGGGGTCGACGCCCCAGTAGTCCGCGACGGCGGCCCGCTCGTACGGGTCCTGGAAGTCGCGGTGGCCGGGCCAAGAGCCCTTCGAGGAGCAGACGCGGGTGCCCATCGAGTTCGCCTGCCCGGTCAGCGAGAACGGACCGGTCCCGGGGCCGAGGTTGCCCGTCGCGAGACAGATGTCGATGAGCGCGCCCGAGGTGGCGGTCCCGTCGACGGACTGGTTGACGCCCATCCCCCAGTAGACCAGCGTCCGGGCGTCGAACGCGTCCGCGAGCGCATCCACGTCGGCCATCGCGACGCCGGCCTCGGCGGCCGCCGTGACAGCGTCAGGGAGGCTCGCTCGCAGCTCGTCGAACCCCTCGGTCGCGGCCTCGACGAACGCCTCGTCCACGTCGCCGCGGGCGACGACGCGGGCGAGGACGGCCCGCGCCAGCGCGAGGTCACCACCGGGGGCGAGCGCGACGTGGTGGTCGGCGAGGTCGGCCGTCTCCGTCGCCACCGGGTCGACGACGAGGAGTTCCCCGTCGTCGGCCGACTCGCGGATCCACCGGAACATCACGGGGTGCGCAACGGCCGGGTTGGCGCCCCAGACGACGTGCGAGTCGGCGCCCGGGATGTCGTCGTAGGTGCAGGGCGGCGCGTCGCTGCCGAAGGCGTCGTAGTACGCCGTGACGGCGCTCGCCATGCAGAGCGTCGTGTTCGCGTCGTAGTATCGGGTCCCGATGCCGCCCCGGGCGAGCTTGCCGAGGGCGTAGGCGGCCTCGTTGGTCTGCTGGCCACTTCCGAGGACCGCGACCGCGTCGGGCGAGGTGGCCATCGCCCGGCGCATCGCGCCAGCGGCCTCCTCGAGGGCGTTCTCCCAGGTCGTCGAGCGGAGTTCGCCGTCGCGCCGGACCAGCGGCCGGGTGAGCCACGTCCCGTCGGGGTCGGCGGACTCGCGCGTTCCGCGCCGGCAGGCCAGCCCCTCGCTGACCGGGTGCATCGGGTCGCCGCTGACGGTGTCGATGCCGTACCCGTCGTCGACGGCGCGCTGTCGGTGCCCGCAGCCGACCGCACACCGCATGCAGGTGGTCGACACCCACTCGGTCATCCGGTCACCTCCGGACGAGTGCCGATAGGACACCCGTCAATCGATTCGCAGAATACCTTTGCGAACATCACAGTTTCACGTTCAGAAGACAGAGAACAGACGTATATACACGTTATCGTTTACATATAAGCAATAATATGACTACGAATCTCCGGAGCGCGAAGTCTTTAGATGGATATAATGATTCAGGTACTCTCGAACGGTCACATCGGCGGCTGGATGCGGTGGCTCTGTGGACACGCGTTCAGTACGGGCGAGAAACAGCCGGCATCCGGGAGTTCCCGCATGGTCGCCGACGTAGCATCACCGCGCCCGAGCCACGGCGGCGAGCGCAGGCGCCCACACGAACGGGGACGGTGAGCGCCCGTCAGTCGTCGGGCGGGTCGTGCGCGTGGGCTTCGAGTTGCGAGCGCGGGACCATGTCGAGGACGGACTCGTTCGTCGCTGCCAGGACGACGGGTGGGGCGCGGTCGGCCTCGGCCGCCTCCAGCCACCGGGGGACACAGACACACCAGCGGTCGCCCGGTTCCAGCCCGGGGAATTGCAGGTCCGGGCGGGGGGTCATCAGGTCGTTGCCCTGCGCGCGACTGTACTCGAGGAACGCCTCGGTCATCACCGCACAGACCTCGTGCCGGCCGGGGTCGCGCAGGAGTGCGTGGCACTCCCCGTCCCGGAGGGCGCCGGTCATCGGGTCCGTGCTGCACGGTTCGAGGGGGTCGCCGTGGACGTTCCGCTCGTCCTCGGGCGGCGTGGGCGCGTCGGACACGCCTGCCATTGCGAGCGGCGGCGTCATCAACCCCCGGCCGGGGGCGACTGTGAACACGCGGACATGAGACAGCAGGCCACACGGTACCGCAAGCAGGCGTTTGAGGTATCGGCTAGTTCATGCCGTGAACGCGCGTCTGGTGGGTATGCACATCGAGCCATCCGACCGTCCGACCCGCCGAACCCTCCTCCGTGCGGGTGGGCTCGCGGGGCTCGCACTCCTCGCAGGCTGCACGACCGGCGCCACGCCCGGTGCGGGCGGGGACGAGCCGACACCGACGCCCTCGCCGACACCTGCCCCGACCGAGACCGACGGCGGTATCGTCGAAGACGATGCCTCGTCGGAGCCCCGCTCCGACGGCGGGCTCCCCGGCGACGACGGTGACGCGGCGGGTGGCACCCGACCCGCTGGCACTGGCGGCCCGGGGGTCACGCTGGTCGGCATCGACGGCCCGGATGCGCCGCTGGCGGCCGACGTGACGTTCCTCGAACCGGTCGCGACGGCCGAGACGCCGCCCTCGCTCCGCGTGACGCTCACCAACACCGGTGACGGCGCCGTGCGGGTGGGTGAGGGGCGTGCCGCGCGTTTCCAGTACGTCCACGACGAGTCCGGCCGGCTCGTCCTGCTCCCGGTCGAGGGCGAGTGGGACGCCGAGCCCGATTGCTGGCGCCTCCGCCACGGCATCGCCACCACAGAGGAGTACCGCACGTTCGAACTGGCGCCGGGCGCGTCGGCGACGGCAGACCTCGCGCTGTACACGAGCGCGGAGACGGACGCCTGCCTGCCGGTGGGCGAGCACACGTTCCGGACCCCCTACCAGGTCGGCGGGGCCGACTCGGCACCCGGTGAGGGCACCGGCGGCGAGTGGGGGTTCACGGTCCTGCTGGAGTGAGCCCCCCGTAACGCACCGGGCGGAACGGTATAAGCGGGGCCTGTACACACGGGGCAACCTCTTTGTCGGCGGCCCGCCCCGTCGGGGCCATGACGGACGTGTTCCTGACCGGGTTCCCGGGGTTCCTGGGCTCGGCGATGGTGGAGGTACTGCTGGAGCGACACGACGAGGACGCCACGGTGACCTGTCTGGTCCAGCCGAAGTTCCGGTCGGAGGCCGAGGCCCGCGTGAGCGACATCGACGAGGACGTCGACGCCGACGCCGAAGCGCGCGTCGAACTCGTCGAGGGAGACATCACGGACCCCGAACTCGCCGTCGACGACTACGACGCGCTCGTCGACGGGACGGACGTGGTCTACCACTTCGCCGCCATCTACGACCTGACCATGGACCGGGCGCCCGGCAAGGCCGTCAACATCGACGGGAGCGCCCACATGGCGGAGTTCGCCGCCGCGGCCGACGCCGACCGCTTCCACTACGTCTCCAGCGTCGTCGTCGCCGGCGACTACGACGGGCGCTTCTCCGAGGACATGCTCCAGGAGGGGCAGTCGTTCTACAACTACTACGAGTCCACCAAACACATGGCCGAGGTGCAGGTCCGCGAGCGGATGGACGAGGTGCCGACGACCATCTACCGACCGGGCGTCGCCGTCGGCGACAGCGAGACCGGCGAGACCCAGAAGTACGACGGGATGTACGCCTTCGTCGAGGGACTCGTCGACCAGGGCGACAACGCCGTCATCCCGGCGCCGAAGGGTGCCAGCGAGGGCGAGTTCAACGTCGTCCCGCGGGACTACATCGTCGACGCCATCGGCTACCTCTCGGGTATCGAGGAGTCCGAGGGGAAGACCTACCACCTGGCGGACCCGGACCCGCCGACGACGACGGAACTCGTCAAGATTCTCGGTGATGCCGCCGGCAAGGACCGCACGTTCGTCGTGCCGTACCCCAAGGGTATCGTCAAGGGCCTGCTGGAGAGCCTGAAGCCCGAGTCCGAGCTGCTGAAGAGCGGCGGGCTGGAGTACCAGACCTGGCCCGCCTCCTTCGACTGCTCGAACGCCGTCGCGGACCTCGAGGGGTCGGGCATCGAGTGCCCCGACTTCGAGGACTACGCCGAGACGCTCGTGGATTTCTACCGCGAGAACCCCGATATCGGGACGGAAGGGATGAACTGAGGGTCTCGCCCGTGACACCGGCGGTAGCGCTGGACGGTCTCCACACCCCCTAAGTGTCCGCACGCTGACCGCCAACGTATGCAGGTCGGGTCGCGCACCCTCATCATGAACCCCGTCAGCGGGACCGGCGACCACGCCGAACTCGTGCGTCAGAAGGCCCGCGGGAAGGGGTTCGCGGTGTGGGAGACGGAGGGTGAGGGTGATGGAGTGACGCTCGGCCGGGAGGCCGGCGAGGAGGGGATCAGCGAGATCGCCGTCTGCGGGGGGGACGGGACCATCAACGAGGTGCTGCGGGGACTGGAACAGGCCGACCACCTGGGCGAGGTGACGCTGAACGTCATCCCCGCGGGAACGGCCAACCTGCTGGCGAACGCCGTCGGCATCCGGAGCATCGAACACGGGCTCCAGCTCACCGACAAGGGCGAGATCCGGTCGGTCGACGTGGGCCTTGCCGACGGGAAGCCGTTCGTCGTCTCCTGTATCGCCGGCTTCCCGGCCGACGCCAGCACCTCGGCCTCGGGCGAGCTGAAGCAGCGCCTCGGCACGCTGGCGTTCGTCGTCAGCGGACTCCAGCAGGCCGTCGAGTTCGAGGGGCTCGACCTCCGGCTGGACCTCCACGGCGGCGGCAAGAGCGACAGCTGGGAGGGTTCGGCGGTGACCGTCCTCGTCGGGAACGCCCGCCGGTTCGTCGAGCAGGGCGGACAGGCCGACATGGAGGACGGCCTGTTCGACGTAGCGGTCATCGAGGACGTGCCCGCGGGGAACCTCGCGGTCGAGGCGGCCATCCACCGGCTGCTCGGCGAGGGGACCGACTCGGTCCACCACTTCCAGGCGGCACAGGTCACGGTGACCAGCGACGAGGCCATCACCTTCTCGCGGGACGGGGAGATCGCCGAGCACGACCGCGTCACGATGTACACCCGTCCACGGGCGCTCGACCTCCGCGTCGGCCCCGACTACGTCCCCAAGCCGCGCTGAACGACGGGCGACGGCGCGCGCGACCCCGGAGTACCGGACGGGCCGCAGACGGCGGAGCAGTGGCTCAGTCGGCCGCCCCCCGCTCGGCGGTAGCGCCCCCGGACGAGCGGCGGCCGTAGACGGGCAGGGTGACGGTCAGTTGCCCCCCGTCGGCGTCGTAGGTCGCACGGATGTCGGCCGCGCGGACGATCGAGGGGAAGTGGAACTCGTTCTCGTACGAGCGGTCGTCCGTGGTCGCGGTCACCGAGAGGTAGCCGTCGTCCCACGAGACATCGAAGGCCCCGGTGTCGTACCCCGGCAGGTCGAGTTCGAGCACGTACGCGTCCTGCTCGACACGAACGCGGGCGTTCTCGTCCTCGGCGAGCCCGGCACTCAACAGCCGCGCCGGGAAGGCGAGAGCATCGAAGAACGCCCGCGTCCGGGAGCGGTCACTCATCACGGGGAGGTCGGCGTCTCTGCCACGTAAGCGTTCCGCCGGAACTGAATATTGGGAACGTATTCCCATAGTATCGCTACAGATAGAGCAGTACTACAACATAATGGCGACATATAGAATGATAGTTCGCCAAGAAGCAGACGAACGTAGCCCGATACTGCGACGAGTGGGCGGGTGGGCGGGAAACGTCGCGTCGGTGCCACGCGTGCCGGACGGCGGGCTGCGGTCCACCAGCCGCTATGGCCCACCAGCCGCTAGGGTCCACAGCCGCTATGGCCCACTGGCGGTGTGATGGCGGTCAGGCGGCGTTCGAGAACGCCTCGCTCCCGCCCTGTGCCGGCGGACCAGAGAGGTCCGCGACACAGGCCCGGCAGAAGCGGTAGTCCGCCGCGTTCCGGACCCCACACTCGGCACAGACCACCGTCTCGTCGGCCTCCATGGCGGCGTCGACCGCGGTCTCGGCACCCCGGTCGACGGTCGCGGCGTCCACGTCCGCGGCTGGCGACCCCTCGCCGCCGTTCCGCCGGAGGTAGACGTACACGAGCGTCCCGAGGTGTAACAGCAGGACGGCCCCGAGCAGGCCGTAGACCTGCGGGTCGTACATGACACAGGGGGCTACGAGTCCCAGCGAGATAAACCGTGCGACTGACACACACACACACACGCACGCACACACCGGCGGCGGGGTGGACACGTCGTGAGGGGGCGCCCGTTCACGGGCAGGTATAATAAACGCCAAACTGTTCGGCACAGCGCTGAGGGAGCGGACAGCCCTACACTCGCGTACGAACGGCGACCCGCGCCGACCGGCGCCGAACCGGCAGCGGGCACCGTCAGCCGGACCGACCTGCGACGCCACGACCACCACGAATCCATGTCCGACACTCGACTCACCCAGCGTGCCGAGCGGTCGTCCGAGGAGACACAGCCGCCGGTCGACGAGGAGACGCGCCCGGCGGTCGAGGACGGCGAGACACAGGCGACGCTCGTCTGCCCGGAGTGTGGCGGGAGTCTGAGCGTCGACACCGAGCACGGCGAGACCGTCTGCGAGGAGTGTGGCCTCGTCGTCGAGGAGGACGAGATCGACCGCGGGCCCGAGTGGCGCGCGTTCGACGCCAGCGAGCGCGACGAGAAGAGCCGCGTCGGCGCCCCGACGACCAACATGATGCACGACAAGGGGCTCTCGACCGACATCGGCTGGCAGGACAAGGACGCCTACGGCAACTCCCTGTCGAGCAAGCAGCGACAGAAGATGAACCGGCTGCGCACCTGGAACGAGCGGTTCCGCACGCGCGACTCCAAGGAGCGCAACCTCAAGCAGGCCCTCGGCGAGATCGACCGGATGGCCAGCGCCCTGGGGCTGCCGGACAACGTCCGCGAGACCGCCTCCGTCATCTACCGGCGCGCCCTCGACGAGAACCTGCTCCCCGGCCGCTCCATCGAGGGCATCGCGACCGCCGCCGTCTACGCCGCCGCGCGGCAGGCGAACGTCCCGCGGAGCCTCGACGAGGTCGCGCGGGTCTGCCGCGTCGACAAGGAGGAGTTCAAACGCGCCTACCGCTACATCGTCAAGGAGCTGAACCTCGCCATCGAGCCGGCGGACCCGACGGAGTACCTGCCCCGGTTCGCGAGCGAACTCGACGCCGGCGACGCGACAGAGCGCAAGGCGGTCGAACTCATCGAGACCGCCAGCGAGGCACAGCTCCTCTCGGGCAAGTCACCCGTGGGCATCGCGGCGGCCGCGCTGTACGCCGGTTCGCTCCTCACCAGCGAGGGGCTCACCCAGAGCGAGGTCGGCGACGTGGCCGACATCTCCGAGGTGACCATCCGCAACCGGTACAAGGACCTGCTGGAGGCCGCGGGGGTCATGGACACCGATTCGGCAGCCGAGACCGCCGGCGCCTGACGAGCCGCGTCGTCCGGACCCACCGCCCGGCCGCCGCGTCAGGTCGTGAACCCGCCCTCCGGGTCGTGCTCCTCCAGCACCCACTCCAGTTCCTCGATGGCCCGGAGGATGGCCACCTCGGCCTCGTCCTCCAGCGCCGAGGACGGCGGGTCGTGGCTGTCGTACTCGGCCTCCAGTTCGGCGATCCGCTCGCGGATTGCCGCCTCGTCGCGCATACGTCGTGGGGTCAGGGGGACGGGGCTTGACGGTATCGGTGGCTAGCAGGATGTGGAGTGGTCGTGTGCTCCACGCTCGTCAATTCCGTCGACCGCTCGGACGGTCCCCGTTGGGACTCGCACTCTGACTCCGACCGCGACAGAACCCTGTAGAAAGCCCCCGGCCGCTCGACCCCCCGCGGCTCGCTGCGGTCCTCGGTCGCTCCGCTCCCTGCGGTCCTTGCGTCGCCGGGGGAGGATCGAGCGGCCGGCCCCTTTCAGTCCCACCCGTCGTTGTCTGTTCGGCGGGGCGGCATCCCTGCCCTTCCCCGGGTCGCGCGGGTTCGGCCGCTTCGGGCCTCACCACGCGCTCCCGGCCGGGGGGTGGTTGGTCGGCCGGCCGGTTCCGGGAACAGGAAGCGCGCTCGCGCTACCGCTGTGGGGGCTGCGAGCGATAGCGAGCATGCCGGAACACCGCAGCGCGAGCGCGGGGAGGTATGGGGGCACTAGCGGCCCGTTGGAACCACCACGCGCACAGGCTCGGTTTAACCAGCAACAGGGTGGGGTTGAAAGGGGCCGCTCGCTCGACCCATCCCGGACGAAGCAAGCACCGCAACGAGCGAAGCGAGTGAGGAGCGCAGCGAGGCCCGGATGGTCGAGCGAGCGGGGGCTTTCTACAGATGTAGAGGTCAGTTGTCAGCCAAACTACACCCAATAACCAGGAAATATTTATCGAAATTAGAATTTATCTGAAATATTTGAGCAAATATAGATGAAGTAAGGTTTCAGCTCACGTACTCCGGAATCCGCGCCGACCGGTCCGAGCCCTCGTAGAGCGGCAGCTCCACCACCTCGGCCGGGACCTCGTCGCCGTCGACACGGACCGTCACGTCGTCCGACGCCAGCCTGAAGTCGACGTACGCCATCGCCGCCGCGCGGTCGAGCGTCGGTGACTCGACGGCGCGCGTGACCTCGCCGGCCGCGCTGTCGCCGTCGAAGACGGCCGCACCCGCTTGCGGAAGCGTCTCGGGCAGGAGCCCGACCAGCCGCTGGGACGGCCGGCCCTGGTTCTCCACCTTCGAGACGACCTCCTGGCCGACGTAGCAGCCCTTCTCGAAGTCGAGCGCGTTCCTGACGCCGGCGACGTTCGGAATCCGCCCCGCCAGTTCCGTGTCGAACAGCGGCGTTCCGGCCTCCAGCGCGAGCGTCTCGTAGACCTGATAGCCGAACGGGACGGCGTTCAGCCCGCGCGTGAGGAGCGTGTTGAACACCTCGTTCGCCCCGTCGGCGGCACAGACGACCTCGTAGCCCTCCTCGCCGAGGGGAGCGTCCGTCCGGACCACGGTGACGCCGGCGTCGCCCAGCGACCCGCGGACGAAGGAGAGTCGTGGGTCCGGCGACCCGGACCCACCGTGCAGGACGGAGGCGACCTTCTCGGTCGAGGTGGGGCCGTGGACGCCGAAGACGCCGAAGTCCGACGAGGCGTCCCGGACCTCGACGTCCTGGATGAACACCTTCTCCGACCAGTCCTCGACCAGCGGCGCGGCGCGGGCCGGCGGCGTGAACACCAGCAACTGCTCGCCGGCGTTGTAGACGTACATATCCGTCGTGATGGCGCCCTGCGGGTCGAGCAGGAGGGCGTAGCAGCCCTCGCCGTCGGCCGCGGGGACGCGGTTCGACACCGCATCGTCGACGAACTCGTGGCGGTCCTCGCCCGTGACGGCGACGACGCCGTAACCCATCTCGATGACGCCGACCCCGTTCCGGACGGCGGTGGCCGTCCGCTCGGGCCGGTGATACGCCTCCACGGCACGACGGCCGTCCGCGAGCTCGCGGAAGGTCGCCCCGTGTGCCTCGTGTTCCTCCGCGACGACAGTCATACCCGCCGATAGCGGGCGTCGAGGGATAACTCCGACGCCATGTCCCCGGGCGACACTGGCCGGGGGCGAATGGGCGGAGGGACAGACGACGGCCGGCAGAACGGACGGGGGGAGACGGCCTCAGAGGTCGTAGCGCGCGATATCGGTCGACTCGCAGGCGGGGCAGCCCGACGCCGACGGCTCGACGGTCGTACCACAGCGGCGGCACTCGTGGAAGCCGGCCGAGCGGTTCCCCCGGAGCGCCGCGACGACGCGTGCGATCATATCACCCCCGAGACGCGCGAACGGTAAATACCCTGCCGGACTGTATCGGAAGTAGAAACCGCAAGAAGGCAGCGGGACGTGTCGCGAGCGGTCAGCCGTGCGTCAGACACTCCCGGAACCGCGCTCGGTCGGCAGCGGCCTCAGCGATGGTTCACAGCGGCAGTCTTCCGAGGAGCCGGTCGACGAGCGAGGGGTCGGTCTCCTCGGCCTCGCCGGGCTCGGGCACCACCCGCTCGTCGGGGTAGATACGCGTCCGGCTCCCCTCCTCCTCCACGCGGATGAGCCCGACCTCCTTCAGCCCCCCGAGCGCCGCCTCGATGGTGTCGATATCCAGTTCCGTCCCCGACCGGAGCTCGAACACCGTCATCCCGTCCTCGTGACGGTCGACGAGCGCGTCGAGCACCGCGACCTCGGCCTCGTCCCGGTCACGGAACTCGGGCTTCGCCTGCATACCCGGCTGTAGCACGCCGGCGGTCATAAATCCGCGCGCGGAGCGGGTCGCAGGGAGCCGCCCTGCCGACCCGGCCGTGGACGAGAACCGCGGTGCGGCACGGCGTCTGACGCGTGACTGACGCCCGCACGTCGGGGGTCACACCCTGCAGTACGTTTAAATTCGCGTCGGGGCCACGTTCGCACAATGGGGCTGAAGTGTTCGCTCTTCGGGCACGCGTACGACGAGCGCGAGATGGTCCGAGAGCGCGAATCCAAGGGGAGCGAGGTCGTCACCGTCGTGAAGGACGTCGAGCGTTGCACGGAGTGTGACGCGACGCGCGTCGTCTCGACCAACAAGGAGGTCGTCTCCACCGCGGGCGCCACCGCCGACGGCGGCGTCAGCACCGACACGACCCTCGGGACCCCTGGCGACGAACCCGCCACGGGGAGCGACGGTGCCTTCGAGTCACCCGACCAGCTCGGTACCGACGCACCGAGCGGGACTGGCGCACCGACCACGGGCGGCGATACGTCGACCGACGCCACGACCGGGAGTGGCGACACCGACGGCTTCGGCAGCATCGTCGACCGGAGCGGGCCGGCCGGCGACACCGACGACATCGGTGTCGAGGCGGCCACCGGCGGCGCGGCCGAGACGGTCGCACCCGACACCGGCGAGGACGAGGGTGTCGAGTTGATGACCGACGACGCCTCGGACCCGGCGGATGTGGACCTCGATCCCGAGCGGGCCGACACGACGGCCGACGCGACCGACATGACGGCCGACGAATCGGAGCCAGTGACCGAGGACGCCGAGATCCTCACCGACGAGCCCGAATCCGACCGCGCACCCGGTCAGTGGCCGGGTGACGAGGCCGGCGAGGCCTGGGAACCGGAGCCGCTGACCCGCGACGAGGGCGACGCTCCCGACGAACCCGAGACGGACGCGAGCGACGCTGAGGACGCCACGGACGACGCCGACGAGCCGGAATCGGCCGAGATTCTCGACGACGACCGTGACGCGGGGGGGACACCCAACACGGCAGCCGAGCCGGCACCCGACATCGAGCCCGAGCCCGCAGCCACCGCCTCCTTCACGGTCCCGGAGGGTCACTACCGCTGCCCGGAGTGTGGGCACACCATCCCCGCCGAGTCGTCGTTCCGGCGGGGCGACGCCTGCCCGGAGTGTGTCCACGGGTATCTGGAAGCGAGCGAGTAGCGTCCCGACCGCCACCGCACTCCTGACAGCGACCCACCAGAGTCAGCGGCTGCGCCGGGGCGCGTGGGCCGCCGCGGGAGACAGCAGGCCGAAATCGGTAAACCCCTGCTCCGCAAATCGGCGCCCATGGAGGAGTACAAGATGCGCCGGGGCGAGTATCTCGAAGAGCGTGTCCCCGACCTGGAGGGGACCATCGAGGACTACTTCGGCCCCATCACTGGCACGGAGGAGTTCAACGGGAGCGACCTGTACGTCGTCGGCGACCCCGACAATCCCGTGTTCGAGAAGGTCGTCGCGGGCGCGGTGGCGTACTCGGGCAAGAAGGACAAGCTCGCGGTCGACTTCGTCGAGCGAGACCTGGAGAGCCTGATGGAGACGGGCGACGTCGACGCCGCCGGCGACGCCAACAGCGCGAAGAACGACTTCCTGCTGGAGTGTACCGGGCGTGACGCGAAGTCGCGCCGCGAGTCGATGAAGCGGGCCGTCGAGGACGACGCCGACACGCCGGACGACGTCTGACTGCGGCCACCGTCGCCTCCTCTCGAACCCCACCGCAGGAGCGGCCGCGCTGTAACGGACGCGAACACGGAGCGCCACGGGAGCGTGGCCCGTGCGAGCGACCCTCTCGCACCCGCTGGACCGCAACCACTAACGGTCGGCCACCCCCCCACTCGAACATGCAACTGGCCGGAATGGCGTCCAACCGTGGGCGCAACCTGCGACACATCGCCGACCGCGCACCGGGTGGTGCCGAGTTCGCCGTCGTCCTCGCCAACGAGGAGGGCGCCCCCGTGCTGGAGGCGGCCTCCGAGCGTGGCATCCCGACCGAGGTCGTCGTCCGCGAGGAGGGCGAGTCCCGCGAAGCACACGAACAGCGTGTCCTCGAACGGCTGGCGGGTTACGAGTTCGACCTCGTCTGCCTCGACGGCTACATGCGCGTCCTGACCGGGGACTTCCTCGACGAGGTGCCGACGACGCTCAACGTCCACCCGTCGCTCCTGCCGGCGTTCCCGGGGATGGACGCCCACGAGCAGGTGCTCGACGCGGGCGTCTCGGTCACGGGCTGTACCGTCCACGTCGTCGACGAGACGGTCGACGGCGGTCCCATCGTCACCCAGGAGCCCGTCCCGGTCTACGACGACGACGAACCGGCCGACCTGAAGGAACGGGTGCTCTACGAGGCGGAGTTCGCCGCCTACCCACGCGCCGTCGAGTGGTTCGTCGAGGGGCGCGCCGAGGTCGACCACGACGAGGGCGTCGTCCGCGTCGACGGCGACACCGCCACCCGCGACGACGGCGAGCCGTTCCCGCGCCGCCGGCTCGTGGCCGACGACCGGGTCGCCGACCTCCGCTACGGGGAGAACCCCCACCAGGCCGCCGCGCTCTACGCCGACGCCACCTGCGAGGAGGCCAACGTCGTCGACGCCCCGCAGCTGAACGAGGGCGCGAAGGCCCTCTCGTACAACAACTACAACGACGCCGACGGCGCGCTCGACCTCATCAAGGAGTTCGACGAGCCCGCCGCGGCCGTCATCAAGCACACTAACCCCGCCGGCTGTGCGACCGCGGACACGCTGGCGGACGCGTACGCGGACGCCCTCTCGACGGACCCGATGAGCGCGTTCGGCGGCATCGTCGCCCTGAACCGGGAGTGCGACGCCGCGACCGCCGAGCAGATCATCGACTCGTTCAAGGAGGTCGTCGTCGCGCCCGGCTACACCGACGCCGCGCTCGACGTGCTGTTCGAGAAGGAGAACCTCCGTGTGCTGGATGTGGGCGACGAGGCGACCCTCTCCGAGACGAGCGAGCGCCACACGGAGAAGCCGCTGGTCGGCGGCCGCCTCGTCCAGGACCGCGACCTGCAGGACATCACGGCCGACGACCTCGAGTTCGTCACCGAGCGCGAACCCACCGATACGGAGGTCGGGACGATGCTGTTCGCCTGGAAGACGCTCAAGCACGTCAAGTCCAACGGCATCCTGTTCGCGCAGGGCACCGAGACGGTCGGCGTCGGGATGGGCCAGGTCTCCCGGGTCGACGCCGTCCGCCTCGCGGCGATGAAGGCCGAGGAACACGCCGAGGGCAAGGACGCCCAGGGCGCCGTGATGGCCTCGGACGCCTTCTTCCCCTTCCCGGACGGCATCGAGGAGGCCGCCGACGCCGGCATCGAGGCGGTCATCCAGCCCGGCGGGAGCGTCAACGACGAGGATGTCATCGAGGCCGCCGACGAGCACGGGATGGCGATGGCGTTCACCGGACAGCGGTCGTTCCGTCACGACTGACGGGAGCATTTTTCCCGTCGGAGCGCCGAACTCCCCACTTATGTCGCGACTCTAGCGTAGAGCCCCACCATTACCGAGATAATCACGACCCCCACACCGAATCCGGGCTGTCCATCACTACCTGTCACGGGCGGCGTTCCGTCGGTCGGCGTCGCGGTGGGGGTCCCGTCGACCACGGGTGTCGGTGTCGGTGAGGCGGTCGGCGGCTCCGGGCCCGCAGTCGGGGTAGTCGGCGTGGGCGTCGGGGGGTCGGTCACGGTCGGGACCGGCGTCCCGTTCGTGGGCGTCGCCGTCGCCGTGGCCGCCGTGACCGTGGTCGGTGTGGCTGTCGGGGTCGCCGTCGACCGGACCCGCAGCGTGCCCCCATCCTGCTCGCGGCCGTTCTGGTACACGGTCAGGTCGTATTCGCCCGGCGGGAGCGCGTCGGTGTCGGGGCGGCGCTCGACGGTCGCGTTCGCGAAGGTGGCGCCGGTGGTGGCCCCGAACAGTTCGGCGGGCGGTGCCGAGCCCGCGGCCGCGGTGTCGAACCGGAGTTCACCGTAGTCGTTCTCGCGGGTGGTGGTGAACGTCGCGTTCGCGAGGAACGACGCGTTCTCGGAGCCGATGCGGACGGTCGCGCTCGGATGGCATCGCGTCAGCACGCCGATTCCGGCAGTGCTGCCGGAGCGGACGGTGACCGGTGACCCGTCGAGGACGACTGCGGTTTCGGTGGTCGCCTCCAGCGTGACGCGCTCGGTCGTCTCCGCCCCGGTCGAGACACCCTCGACGGTGAGTTCGTACTCGCCAGCACGACAGGCGAAGGTCGCGGGGAACTCCATCGTCAGTCGTCCGTCCGTGACCGGAACCCGGACGCCGTCCGCGGTTCTGGTGCCGCCGGTCAGGTCGGCGAGGGTATCGGCGCCCAGGCGCTCGGACCTGACGTAGACGGCATCGTCGTCGCTGGCCGAGACCGTGAACGATGCGGTCCCGCCGTCATCACCGACATCGACGATCCCCTGCCGGGGAACGACGCGGAAGGTACAGTCGAGCACCTCCCAGGCAGCGTCCGAGGCGTCGCCGGTCCGGGTCTGGTAGCCCATCCCGTCGACCACGACCGGTGTCCCGCTCTCGTTGCGCAGGACGTAGACCCCCCCGAGGTCGTTCGTCGGGACGATTCCGGTCGCGTTCCCGTCGAGGGCGACCTCCTTCTCCGGCGGCGCGATCGGCGGCGGGTCACGGGTGGTGACCTCGTAGGTGGCGTTGGCGCTGCTGTTGGGCGCACCGAAGAAGGCTCGCTGTCCCTCGCAGTACGTCTCGCCGGAGGTGAGCGTCGCGTTCGAGAGGGTACGGTCGTCGTCGACCGCTGCCGCGGGTGGCGCGAGCACGAGCACTCCCACCACCCCGAGCACGACGACCAACGCGGGAAGCAGTCGCATATCGTCGCGTGCCCCGGTGGTGTAAAGAAACCCCTGGCCAGCGTCACCACGACCCAGGCAACCGGTACGCTGAGGGCCCCGGCGTCCGGTGGCAGGCGCATGGACCCCGTGAACGCCGACGACCTCGAGTGGACGGAGACGGAGGAGGGGGCGACCCACTTCCGCCGGAAGCAACTCGCCGCGGCGGCGGGCGGCGAGCAACTCGGTACGAGCCTGTACGAACTCCCGCCCGGTGCCCGGTCGTGGCCGCTCCACTACCACACGGGCAACGAGGAGGCGTTCTTCGTGCTGGACGGCGAGGGGCGGCTCCGGACCGACGAGGCGGACGACGCCGAGGACGGCCACCCCATCGAAGCGGGCGACTACGTGGCCTGTCCCGCCGACGAGCGCGGGGCCCACCAGCTCGTCAACACGGGCGAGGCGCCGCTGCGCTTCCTCGCCGTCTCGACGATGCACGAGCCCGACGTGGCCGTCTACCCCGAGTCCGGGACCGTCGGCACCTTCGTCGGTCGAGCACCGGGTGGCGAGGGAACGGAGTCACCGACGTTCTTCCGCGAGGCCGACGCGGTGGAGTACTGGGACGACGACGGGCCCGGCGGCCGGCACGCTGCCGGAGACGAGGGGGGCAGCGGCAAGTGACGTGTGGCTGGTGCCGAGAACCCGGACACCGCGCCGGGAGGCGTAGGCTTTAGTCCGCCACCCACGACCGCCCGGCCATGGAACACGTACGCATCGAGGACGTGGATTCGTGGATGAGCCCGGCGAGCGCGAAGCGGCCGCTGTCGAACGCGCTCGGCGCCGAGGACGTGACCATCAACCACTACGAACTCGCGCCGGGCGAGAGCTTCGCCTTCGGCTACCACCAGCACGAGGGCCAGGAGGAGGTGTTCTACGTGCTGGAGGGTACCGCCACCTTCGAAACGGACGAGGGGGAGGTCCGCGTCGCGCAGGGCGAGGCCGTCCGCTTCGCGCCGGGCGAGTGGCAGCGGGGGACCAACGAGACCGACGAGCGCGTCCTCGCGCTGGCCATCGGCGCGCCCGCCGAGATGGGCGAGACGACCATCCTCCGCGAGTGCGAGGACTGCGGCGAGCGGACCGAGCAGGCCGTCCAGCCGACCGAGGAGAAGGACGCGCTCGTGACCGTCTGCGAGGACTGCGGCGCGGAGACGGGTCGCTTCGACTGAGCCGCCGTCAGCCGGTCGCCGCCGGCCCGTCGGCGGAAGTCACTCCCCGCTCGCGCCCGTACGAACGACGCATGAGCGACATCCGTGACGCCAGCGAGCACGAGCCGGCCTGGTTCGTCTACGACGACGACTGCGGTTTCTGCTCGTGGTGGGCGGCCGTCGCCGCCGAGCACACCGACCTCGGCATCGTCCCGTTCGCGGCCCTGACCGAGAAGGAACGCGAGCGCCTCCCCGACGACTACGAGGAGTGTGCGCACCTCCTGACCGAGGACGAGGTACGTTCCTGTGGCGCGGCCATCGAGGCCGTCCTCGACCGGCTCGGCGTGCTGCCCCGGGAGCTGCGGCTGTTCCTGAACCAGACGGCCGACTACGGACCGCTGCGCGAGCGGCTCTACCGCTTCGGCGCCGACCGCCGGGCGCTGTGGGGGAGATTCGTCTCCGAGGAGCCGCCCGAGCGACGGGAGCCACGCGGGTGAGCCCCGGCCCGTAGCTATTTGTCACCGCTGGGGATATGTCCGGTGAGACGAACTCGTAATGAACAGGACGAACGTGGGGGGACCGCGACTCCGCCGGCTCCCGGAGCGGGCACCGTGACCGACAGCGAGGGCGGGAGCGTGGCCGTCCTGACGGCCGGACTGCTCTACCTCGGCATGGCCCTCTGGTACGTACGGGAGTACGGCATCGTCACCGACGAGCGCTCGCTGGCCGGCGGGGCCGAGTTCTTCGAGGCGCTCAACCTCACCGTCATCGCGGCCGTCTGCGTGGGCCTCCTCTACGGTGGTGTCTGGCTCTACCGCGCGGACCTGCGCGACGAACACAAGTGGCGGACCGCGCTCTGGTGTGGGGCGGGACTCGTCGGGTCGACCGCGGTCATCGCGTTCATGCAGACCAACTGGCTCCTCGAGGGCGTCGCCCCGCCGGAGGAGTGGCTCGTCCAGCAGTACCTCGTCGGTAGCGGGACCGGCGGTGTCGCCGGGCTCCTCGTCGGCGTCAACAACGCGGCGGTGCTGGGGAGCCGCCGGAAGGTCGCCGCCCAGCGCGACTCGTTCAAGATCATCAACGAGTTCCTCCGCCACCACGTCCTCAACGGGATGCAGGTCGTCCTCGGGAACACCGACCTGCTCCGCGAGGAGTGCGACGAGACAGGGCCGGAGCGGTTCGAGACCATCGAGACACGCACCGACGCGGTCGTCGACCTCGTCCAGCGCGTCTCCGTGCTGATGCAGTCACTCGCCGAGGAGACCCCGCTCCAGCCCGTCGAACTCGGGGCGGTCGTCGAGCGTGAGGTCGACGCCGCCCGCGGACGGTTCCCGGCGGCCCGCATCGACGCCGAGGTCCCCGACGACGTGACGGTGCTGGCCGACCAGTTGCTCGGCGACGTCCTCGAGAACGTCCTCGAGAACGCGGTCGAGCACAACCCCCGCGAGGAGCCCCGGGTCGAGGTCTCGGTCACGACCCGGCCGGAGACAGTCACCGTCGCCGTCGCCGACGACGGACCCGGCATCCCGGACGAGCGCAAGACCGAGGTCTTCGAGCCCGGCGAACCCGGCCCCCGTGCCGTCGGCAAGGGCCTCGGCCTCTACCTCGCGGACGTGCTCGTCCGGCGCTACGGGGGGACCATCGAGGCCACGGACCGGGACGGCTGGGAACGAGCGGACGAGGACCCGGACGACGGGAGCGGGACCGTGCTCCGGATCACGCTCGACCGGGCCTGACCAGAGAGACGGCCCCCACCCGAGGGGAGTCGAGCGTCACTCGAAGGCGGGGATGCCGGTCAGGTCGTGACCCAGGATCAGCGAGTGGATGTCGTGGGTCCCCTCGTACGTGTAGACCGTCTCGAGGTTCGCCATGTGCCGCATCGGCGAGTAGTCCGCCGTAATCCCGTTCCCGCCCAGCATCTCCCGAGCGATCCGGGACTGGTCCCGGGCCATCCGCACGTTGTTGCGCTTGGCCATCGACACCTGCTCGGGCCGCAGGTCCCCGCGCTCTTTCAGTTCCGTCAGCCGGGAGGCCAGCAACTGCGCCGTGGTAATCTGGGTCGCCATCTCGGCCAGCTTCTCCTGCTGGAGCTGGAAACTCCCGATGGGCTTGCCGAACTGCTCGCGGTCCGTCGCGTACTGCCGGGCCGTCTCGAAACAGTCACGCGCCGCGCCGATGGCGCCCCACGCGATGCCGAACCGGGCCTGTGTGAGACACGACAGCGGCCCCTTCATGCCCTGCACGTCCGGCAGCACGTTCGCCTCCGGAACGTAGACGTTCGACAGTTCGATCTGTCCGGTGATGGACGCCCGCAGCGAGAGCTTCTCGTCGATCTTCGGCGTCTCCACCCCGTCGCGGTCCGTCTCCACCAGGAATCCTCGAACGGTATTATCAGGCGACGAGCGGTCCTTCGCCCACACCAGCGCCACGTCGGCGAGGGGTGAATTCGTAATCCACGTTTTGGTCCCGTTCAGCACGTAGCCGTCATCTTCTGCCTCCGCGTACGTCTCCATCCGTGAGGGATTGGAGCCGTGATTCGGCTCCGTGAGGCCGAAACAGCCGATCTTCTCACCGCGGCCCATCGCCTCGAGCCACTCGTCCTTCTGCGCCTCGCTCCCGTACGCGTGAATCGGGTACATCACCAGCGAGCCCTGCACCGACGCCATCGACCGGAGACCACTGTCCCCGGCTTCCAGCTCCTGCATCAGGATGCCGTACGCCGTCTCACTGAGGTCCGGCAGCCCGTACCCCGACAGGTTCGGCCCGTAGAATCCCAGCTCCCCCATCTCCTCGATGAGATCCATCGGGAACGTCCCCTCGATCCAGTGGTCCGCGACGACGGGTTTGACCTTGTCCTCCACGAAATCGCGTGCCGTGTCCCGAACCATCCGCTCCTCCTCCGTCAGATCGGACTCCAGGTCAACGTAATCGAGCATGGTCGAATCAAGGGAAGCACGCGGAAAAACGTGCGGGTACGACCGTCCATCCACGGTCCCGTTATCAGTTCGACCCGAAACGAGGGGGCTTTGAGGCCGGCAGTCCCCCGGAGAGACGTGTCGCAGACGCGGCTCGCGCTCCGGACGGGCGTCGTCTCGGCAGCCCTGCTGGTCGTCGCCGGCGGGGCGGCCTGGCTGACGGGCCTGCCGGCGCTGTTCCCCAGTCTCGGCCCGACGGCGTACGTGCTGGCCGACCGGCCCGATGCCCCGGAGAGCCACGCCCGCCGAGTGATCGGCGGCCACGCCATCGGTGTCGTCGCCGGGCTGACGTGCTACGCGCTCGTCGCCGGTGGCGGGAGCGTCGCCACCGTCCCGCCGCCGGAATCGCTCGCCGGGTTGCGCCTCGCCGCCGCGGGCGTCGTCAGCGTCGGCCTGACGACGGCCGCGATGCTCGCGACGGACCTCCAGCACGCGCCGGCCTGCGCGACGACGCTCATCGTCTCGCTGGGACTGCTGTCGACGGCGGCCGAAGGACTGCTCGTCGTCGCGGCCGTCGCCGGCGTGGTGGCGGTCCACCGGATCGCGCGGGCCGCGATGCGGACGGCGGGACGGAATCAGCCGTAGCGAGGCAATCGCCGGGATTCACGGATGAGATGAATGATCTCCAGCCGACCGTAGTCGGCTATCGAGAACAGCCGCTCCTCAGGTACCGTCGTTCTCGTCCCGCCGGTCGTAGTGCCGGGCGATGGCCTCGATCCACGCGAACTTCAGGGCCGACGCCAGCACCGCCGCGACGGCCGTCTCGCGCGGTCGGCGGGCGACAGCCCCGACGAGCGCTGCGACGAACGCCACCGCGCCGGCGACGTTGAGGGCATTCGGCCACCCCAGTCCCATCGTGCCGTTCCCCCGGCCCAGCCACCAGCGCTCGGCCCGCACGCCGCGTGTCATCCAGCTCTCGATGTCCTCGTCGGGCGGCGAGAAGACGAACGGGTTGATGGCGGTCCAGGCCAGGACGGCCGCGAGCAGCCGCTTGCTCCGCAGGTAGACCGCGAGGACGAGCGCCGGCCCCGCCGGGACGCGTGTCCAGCCGCTCCACGGGTTCTCGTGGCGGGCCCACATCGTCGCCTCGATGCGGTCGCGGATGCCGGTCGGCGCGTCGGTATCGCTCATGCTCGAAGCAGCGCCCGAGTGGACGAGAGTGTTACCCCGCCTACTCGCCGCCGTCCCGTGCCGCCACGAACACCTCGTCGTGGAGGCGCTCGCCGACCAGGTCCATCAGCCGCCGGAGGTTGACCGTGTCCTCGCGGTTGTACGACACCAGCGTCTCCAGGCTACTCGCATCGCCGCGCTCGTACTCGCGCCACAGGCGGACAGCGTCCCGACCGGAGATGTCCGGGCGGTCGCGGTCGATGCCAACGTCCTGCTCGATGGTCTTGAGGCCCCCGTCGAGGCCCAGTCGCTTGCAGGGGTACATGAGGTCGAGATGGGCGGCGTCGGTCGTCCAGTCGAAGGAGGTCTCCAAGAACGGCTGGTCGAAGCGGATGCCGTTGAACGTCACCAGCAGCGGCGCGTCGAGCGCGTCGTCGAGGTGCTCGCGGGTCAGCGGCTCGTGGTCGGGGCTCGTCCCGCCGCCGTTGACGAGGGTGCGGGTCTCGCCGTCGCGGTGGACGCTCACGGTGGTCACGCTGTCGCGATGCTCGTCCAGCCCCGTCGTCTCGATGTCGAAGAAGGCGGCCTCGTCGCGGAAGTCCTCGTAGAGGCGCCAGCGCTCGCTGGAGGGGAGTCGTTCGTCGAAGAAGCCCGCGTCGCGGTCGTCCAGGCGCTCGGGGGCCTCGTCGACGAACGCCTCGATTCGGTCGGCCGTGGTCGCGCCGACGCCGCGGCAGTCCCGCGCGACGGCCGGGTCGTAGTCGGCCCAGCGCGTCATACCCTGCTGCCACAGCCGTCGCTCGGTGGCCTCGCCGACCCCGCGGACCCCGATGAACGAGTTCGTCAGTCGCACGGGAGCAAGTAGTCACCCCGGTCGGTATAAACGCACCGTGCGCGGACGAGGGGGGCGGAGTCGGTCAGGGCCGCACCACGTCGCCCGTCGGCTGGTACTCCATCTCCGTCGCCACCTGCCGGGCCACCTCGTCCCCGAACTCGCGGTCGACGAGGTGGAAGGCCAGGTCCAGTCCGGAGGTGACGCCCCCGGCGGTGACGACATCGCCGTCATCGACGACGCGCGCGTCGACCACGGTGGCGTACTGGCGGAGGTCGTCCAGCGCGCTCGCGTGCGTGACCGCCGGTCGGCCGTCGAGGATGCCGGCGCGCGCGGCGAGCATCCCGCCGGTACAGACGCTCGCCACGGTGGCGCCGCCGTCGTGCATGGCAGCGATGCTGTCGGGGACGGCACCACGCTCGGCTTCGGTCCACGCCCCCGGCCGGTCGCGGTCGTTCCACCCCCCGCCCGGGACGACGAGCAGGTCGTCGCCCCCGAGTTGCGGGAGCGGGCCGTCGGGCTCGACCCGCATCCCGTGGCTCGCGGTCACGACCGCCGCGTCGTCGACCTCGCGGAGGGAGACCTCGCAGTCGGCGCCGACGCGGGCGGCGTTCGCGAACACCTCGAACGGCCCCACCGCGTCCATCTCGTCGAACCCGTCGTACAGGAGTACGGCGACGTGCATGCCCCTACCAAGCGTACTGGCGTCTTGAGCGTACTCCCACCTCGACCCGAAACGAGGGGCACCGTGTGCCCCGCGTCACACACCGGAGGGAAGCTTGAAGTGGCCGCCCGACCGTGGTGAAAGTGAAATTATGGGCGGCGAGGACATGCTCGGCTGGGACGAGTCCGTCTTCCGCGACGAGCACGTCTTCGAGTTCGACTACCTCCCGGAGACGTTCAAGCACCGGGACAGCCAGATGGAGACGCTGAAGTACGCGCTCCGTCCCGCCGTGCGTGGCTCGCGCCCGCTGAACGTGATGATGCGCGGGCCGCCGGGCACCGGGAAGACGACGGCGGTCTGGAAGCTGTTCGACGAACTCTCCGGGATGCCGGACGTGCGCGCGGTCCGCGTGAACTGCCAGGTGAACTCGACGCGCTACTCCGTGTTCTCCCAGCTGTTCGAGGGGATGTTCGACTACGAGCCGCCCACGTCGGGTATCTCGTTCAAGAAGCTGTTCAGCCAGATCACCGACCGCCTCGTCGAGGACGACGAGGTGCTCGTCGTCGCGCTGGACGACGTGAACTACCTGTTCTACGAGTCCGAGGCCTCCGAAACCCTCTACTCGCTCATCCGGGCCCACGAGGAGCACTCCGGTGCGAAGATCGGCGTCGTCGTCGTCTCCTCGGACCTCGACCTCGACGTCATCGACGAGCTGGACTCTCGGGTGCAGTCGGTGTTCCGCCCGGAGGAGGTATACTTCCCGACCTACGACGAGGCCGAGATCGTTGACATCCTCCGCGAGCGCGTCGAGCGCGGCTTCCGCGAGGGCGTCGTCGGGCCGCAGGTGCTCGACCGCGTCGCGGCGCTGACGGCGGACGCCGGGGGCGACCTGCGCGTGGGTATCGACCTCCTCCGGCGCGCCGGGATGACCGCCGAGATGCGTGGCTCCACGGCCGTCGAGCGCGAGGACGTGGAGACGGCCTACGAGAAGGCCAAGCATGTCCACCTCTCGCGACACCTCCGCGGGCTCTCGGACTCCGAGGCGGACCTCCTCCGGGTGCTCGCCGACCACCAGGGCAAGCAGGCCGGTGAGGTGTACGAGGTGTTCGAGGCCGAGACGGGGCTGGGCTACACGCGCTACTCGGAGATACTGAAGAAGCTCGAACAGCTCGGGCTCGTCGAGGCCGAGTACGCCGACGTGGAGGGGCGGGGCCGCTCACGGGAGTTCTCGCTCGCCTACGACGCCGACGCGGTACTGGACCGGCTGGAGTGAGCGTCGAGGTGCCGGCCCGGATTTCTCACGTTCGTCCGTGAACAACGGGAAAGAGCAATCCTTAACGGGTGAGGCCCACCCACACACGAACGACACATGACCAAAGTGAGCGTCATCGGCGCCGCCGGGACGGTCGGCGCGGCGGCGGGGTACAACATCGCGCTTCGGGACATCGCGGACGAACTCGTCTTCGTGGACATCCCGGACATGGAGGAGACGACCATCGGGCAGGCCGCCGACGCCAACCACGGCATCGCCTACGACTCCAACACGACGGTCCGGCAGGGCGGCTACGAGGCGACCGAGGGCTCGGACGTCGTCGTCATCACGGCCGGCATCCCGCGCAAGGAGGGCCAGACCCGAATCGACCTCGCGGGCGACAACGCGCCCATCATGGACGACATCGGCTCCTCGCTGGCCGAGTACAACGACGACTTCGTCTCCATCACGACCTCGAACCCGGTGGACCTGCTCAACCGCCACCTGTACGAGTCTGGCGACCGCGACCGCCACAAGGTCATCGGCTTCGGCGGCCGTCTCGATTCGGCGCGCTTCCGCTACGTCCTCTCCGAGCGCTTCGACGCGCCGGTCCAGAACGTGGAGGCGACCATCCTGGGCGAGCACGGTGACGCGCAGGTGCCCGTCTTCTCGAAGGTCCGCGTCGACGGCACGGACCCCGACTTCAGCGAGGACGAGAAGGAGGAGATCCTCGGCGACCTGCAGGAGTCCGCGATGGACGTCATCTCGCGGAAGGGCGCGACCGAGTGGGGCCCGGCGACGGGCGTCGCCCACATGGTCGAGGCCGTCGTCCGCGACACGGGCGAGGTGCTGCCCGGTTCGCTCGTCCTCGACGGTGAGTACGGCTACGAGGATACGGCGTTCGGCGTGCCCGTCCGCCTGGGCTCGAACGGCATCGAGGAGGTCGTCGAGTGGGACCTCGACGACTACGAGGCCGAGCTGATGGACGAGGCGGCCGAGAAGCTCTCCGACCAGTACGACGAGATCGCGTAAGCGACGTTCCGCTCGCCTACCGTTCTCGTGGCGCCGTCCGGAACAGTACCGCCCACTCGGAGACGTGTCGCTCCCGCTCGCCGTGCCACGGGGACGCGTTCGCCGTCGGTGTCCGGTCGCCGGGGTTGGCGCCGGACTGTTCGCTCCCTGCCATACGCGACCGGACGCGGAAGGAGAACGTAATGATTGTGCCCGACCCCCAGTTCCTGGGAACGGGTGCGTTCGGGCCCCGGGTCAGGGGATGAGCTGCTCGCCGTCGTCGTCGTAGACCGTGATGGCCTCGACCGGGCAGGCGCGGGCGGCGAACTTCGCGTCCAGCTCTGCGTCCTCGGGCACCTCGCGGACGAAGACATCGTCGTCGTGTTCCTCACCATCGACGAGCACCGCCTTCCCGGCGTTCTCGTCCTTCTCGAAGCCGTCCCACTCCGCGACGCACTGGAACATCCCGATGCAGGTGTCCCGGTCGTACTCGATTCGCATACCGCGGCTTCGGCGGGTGCGGTCATAGGCGTGGCGACGGACCATGTCGTGTGACGACGACCGGGCACCCCGGACAACGGTTTTCTCCCGCGCGGCCCAAGCCCCGCCCATGCCAGCGACACTCGAGGGCGATTCGGCGGCGGTCGTCGTCGTCGACATGCAGAACGGCTTCTGCAAGCCCGACGGCGCGCTGTACGCGCCCGGCAGCGAGGCGGTCATCGAGCCGGTCGTGGATCTCGTCGAGCGCGCCCGCGACGCCGGCGCACGGGTCGTCTACACGCGAGACGTCCACCCACCGGGCCAGTTCGACGGGAACCACTACTACGACGAGTTCGAGCGCTGGGGCGAGCACGTCGTCGAGGGGAGCTGGGAGGCCGAGCTCGTCGAGGAGCTCGACGTACGCGAGGAGGACCTCGTCGTGGAGAAACACACGTACGACGCGTTCCACGAGACGCAGCTGGACGGCTGGCTCTCGGCGCGGGGCGTCGACGACCTCGCGGTCTGTGGCACGCTCGCGAACGTCTGCGTGCTCCACACCGCGGGCTCGGCCGGCCTGCGCGACTACCGGCCGGTCCTCGTCGAGGACGCCATCGGCGCCATCGAGGAGGACCACCGGGAGTACGCCCTGGAGCACGCCGACTGGCTGTTCGGCGAGGTCGAATCGGGCGCCGACGTGTCGTTCGCCTGAGCCCGGACCGGGTCCGACCACTCACCACCGACGGCGGAGCCACGCCGGCCCGAACCGCGACCAGTGGAGCTCCAGAGCTGCGAGCGTCCCCAGCGCGCCGAGACCGATACCGGCGACCGCGAGGTCGGCGACGGTCATCCAGCCGGGAGCGGCGTAGAGCAACCCGTTGACGACGGGGCCCCGGAGGAAGGCGACGAACCACGCCAGCCCGGTCTTCGACCGCCGTGGCGGGTCGTCACCGCCGGCCGTCCCGGTACCGTTCCGGAGCGCCGCCTCGCTCCGGCCGGTCGCGCTCTCGTCGCCGGTGCCGAGTCGCTCGGCCTCGTACGGCGTCGAGACGGTCACCTGCCAGACGACCCGGTCGCGGTCGTCCAGTTCGAGGACCCGGTTCCCCTGCGAGTCCGTCACCAGCGTGTGGCCGCCGGGGAGCCGGTCCGCGTCACGGGGCCAGCGCAGCTGGTCGTCGCGCCACGACCAGGACTCGCGCCACCGACCCCGCGTCCGCTGGTACTCGACGACACGGTTGTTCTCCGAGTCCGCGACGAGAACAGCCGGACCGCCCCGCGCTGCGGGGATGTAGTCCGGGTTGTGCTGCTCGTAGAGCACGTCGTATGCGTCCTCGGCACCGAGCGTCCAGTTCCGGTCGACGCCCTCACCCGGGTCGATGAACACCACGCGGTCGTTGTTGCGGAGGCTCGCCATGACCCGACCGTCCGGGAGCCGCTCCACGTCGTTGATATGTGTCCAGTCGCCAGCCTGTCCACCGGCGTCTCGGTCGATGTCCTGCTCGGCCGCCCACGTCCACTCGCGCTCGCCGGTCCGGGTGTTCAGGACGAACGCCCGGTCCTGTGCGATGTCGGCGACGAGGAGCCGGTGCTCGCCGACACGGTCCACATCGTGCCAGATGTCCCACGCCGTGACGGCGGTGTGGAGGCGCTCGGTCACGCCGGTCGTCAGGTTCGTCCGCTCGACGACCACCTCGGCACAACCGCCCTCGAACGTCCGGTCGGTCCGCGCCGCGAGCCGGTCGGGACACGGGTCGTACCGCGACCCCGCGACGTAGAGCACCGTCATCGACCCCGGCGGGTCCGGGTCCACGTCGAAGTAGTTGCCGTAGCTGTCGTCGTGGTACAGCGGCCGTCCGTCGGCGGTGAACGCGAGGATGGCGGCCCGTCCGTCGCCGCCGCCGGGCGGGTCGGTCGTGATGACCGTCGGACCGCTACGGTCGCCGACCACCGAATCGCGGTCGGCGAGCGGCCGGTCGGTCCCGCTCGCCGCGACGGTGGCCGCGTCCGGCGGCGTCGCCAGCCAGCTGGAGACGAGCAGTCCG
This sequence comes from Haloglomus halophilum, assembly GCF_024298885.1. Classification (GTDB taxonomy): domain Archaea; phylum Halobacteriota; class Halobacteria; order Halobacteriales; family Haloarculaceae; genus Haloglomus; species Haloglomus halophilum. The sequence continues at coordinate 1,838,535 of NZ_CP101166.1, read as the reverse complement.
CTGGCGACGAGGACGACCAGAACCAGCACGAGCCGGAGGCCGTCACGTCCGGTGACGGGCCGTCTCATCGCGGGGCTCCTCTCATGATGCGTCGGCAGCGCCCGGGCGGGTAAATCGGTGGTGGAGTCACCCAGCGCGGGGCGGCCGCCCTCACGGAGCGACGCCACGCCGCTCGGCGACCGCTCTTGGGGGCCGGCGTCGTTCCCCCGCGATTGAAGCCACGGGCGCCCGCCGTCACTCGCTATGGATGCCGAGGACGACGGGCACGGGAAGCGGGAGGCAGCGGACGGCATCGACGCCGGTGATACCGGGGTCGACAGCGTCCGGTTCCGCCGCTTCGACCCCTCGCACGACGACCCTGCCGACCTCCACGCCCTCCACGAGCGGGCGCTCCGAGACGCCGGCACCGACGCCGACGACGTGCCAGGCACGGAGGACCTCGACGCCATCCCGGCGACGTACCTCGACGGCGGGGAGTTCCTCGTCGGCGAGGCGGACGGGGCGGCGCCGTCCGGCATCGTCGCGATGGGCGGGTTCCGCCCCGCGAGCGACCTGTCGGCGGGCGGGCACGAGGGGTTCGCGGGCGGCGAGGCCGACCCCGCCGCGGCCGTCGAACTGTTCCGCATCGCCGTCGCACCCGAGATGCAGGGGCACGGAATCGGGGCCGCCATGCTGGAGGAACTGGAGCACCGCGCCGCCGGTGCGGGGTTCGAGTGGGTCGTCCTCACCACGGCGGCCCGCCAGCGCGCCGGCGTCGAACTCTACCGGTCGCGGGGCTACGAGGAGGTCGGGCGACTGCAGGAAGGTGCGTACGAGCTCGTCCGGTTCGAGAAACGGCTGTAGCCGGCTATATATTGGAAATGTACCCAGCTATAGACGAAGTACCAACTCCATCTCCTAATCCTGGCCACATTCTCTATATCCCCTGCAGCCGGTACCCTCAATCCCCTTCGGTTATCAGCATCGACCGTGACCGACGCCCTCTACCTGCGGCCCGTCGCGGCGACCGACGCCGAGCGGGTCCGTGCCGTCTACGAGCACGCGATGCGGGACGCGGATGCCTACCTCGCGGCGGCGGACCATTCGGACCTCGACGCTCCGACCGAGGCGTACGCCGACGGCGCGTTCCTCGTCGGCGAGGCAGGCGGCGAGGTGGTCGCGGTCGGCGGCCTCCAGCCAGTCGAACCGGGCGACGGCCCTCCGGCGTTCGAGATGACGCGCGTCGCCGTGTTGCCCGCGTATCAGGGACAGGGATACGGTCGGGCCGTCGTCCGGGCGCTGGAGGATGCCGCCCACGAGCGCGGTGCCGACCGGGTGGTACTGGAGACGGGCGAGGAACAGCGGGCCGCACAGGGCCTCTACGAGTCGCTGGGCTACGAGCGAGTCGAGCGGGTGTCGTACGCGGAGGGGCGGATTGTCGGCCTCCGGTACAGGAAGCGGCTGTGACCTACTCGCCCTCGTCGCCGTCGTTCCGTTCGGAGTTGAACAGCCGGTAGGCGCCCGTCCCCGCCGCGACCGGTTTCTGCCCCTCGCCGGGCACCTCGCTGACGACCTCGATGTAGGAGACGCCGACGCTGCCGCCCGCGCGGATGGGTTCGGCGGTCGCCACGAGGTCCCCGCCGGCTCGCCGGAGGTAGTTGACGTTGAGGTTGATGGTGGCGATGCCGTCGTTGACGGGGTCGGTGAGATACGGCCGGAGCGCGATGCCGCCGGTCGTGTCGACGAGCGTGGACGCGACGCCACCCTGCACCGTCGGCGGCTCGGTCGGGTTCGTGAGCTTCTCGTCGAACGGGATACGGCCCACGAGCCGGTCGGCGGTGAATTCCTCGACGGTGAACCCGAGCCACGACAGGAACTCGTGCTGGTTCTCGAGGTACTCCGTGATCATCGCCGCCGCGTCCTCGGGCATCTCGTGTGCTGGCTCGTCGGGCATTGGCGCTCTGGTATGGGGGTCCGTGGCATGTAGGTGGTGGTTCGGCGGTACGTCGTGGGGGACACTCCGGAGACTCGACGTTGTATGGCATCGCGTGCCCTCACGCTCCCGAATCGGGGGGTCAGAGAATCTCAGAGTCGTGAATCGAGATACATCGAAGCGACGGAGACCACCCCACGAGGTCGATATCGAGGATGCAGGTGTTCTCTACCACATATCGTCCCGATGAGTAACCCCTATCCGCCCGACTCCCCGACGACGAGTGAATGAGTGCGGCCGACGAGGAGAGCGTCTTCGACCGGTATCGCGCGGACATCGACCGGCCGATGCGGCGGCTGTTCGGCACCTACGGGAGCGACCGCCGGGGCTGGTTCGTGGTCGGCGTCCTCGCCAACCTGGTCGCGCAGTTCGCCTCGCTCGTCCCGCCGGTCGTCCTGGGCGCGGCCATCGACGGCGTGTTCGGGGTGGGCCAGTTCCGGCTCCCGCTCGTCCCGCCGGAGTGGCTCCCGCGCACGCAGGCCGCCGCCTTCGAGTTCTCGCTGGTCGCCATCGGCGGCGCGTTCGCCGTGACGGCGCTCGCGACCTGGGTGTACGGCGTCGCCGCCAACGAGTTCGCCCACGGCGTGATGCACGAGGTTCGCGTGGACTGCTTCGAGAAGCTCTCCGGACTCGATATGAGCTTCTTCGACGACAAGCAGACCGGCGAGGTGCTCTCCATCCTCTCCTCGGACACGGAGAACCTGGAGCTATTCCTCGACGACGCGCTCGTCTCCAGCGTCCGCCTCGGGACGCTGTTGCTGGGTATCGCGGTCGTCCTGTTCCTCGAACAGCCGTACCTCGCGGTCGTCACCCTCGTCGCGGTCCCGGTGATGGTGCTGTTCACGGCGTGGTTCATGCGCGCCGCGGAGCCGCGCTACGCCGCCCGTCGCTCCAGCGTCGCCAACCTGAACACGCGCATCGAGAACGCCGTCGCAGGCGTCGAACTGACGAAGGCCACCGCGAGCGAACCGTACGAGACCGACCGCGTCCGTGGCGCCAGCCGCCGGCTGTTCGAGGATACGATGCATATGCTCCGGCTGTCGTACTTCTACCGTCCGGGGATGGAACTGCTGGCGGGGCTCTCCTTCGCCCTGACATTCGGCGTCGGCGGGTACTGGCTGCTGGTCGGCCCGCCAGTCGCCGGCGCCGACCCCCTCCAGGTCGGGACGTTCGTCACCTTCCTGTTGCTGACCCAGCGGTTCGTCTCGCCGCTCGCGGAGGTCTCGGAGATCGTCGACCGCTACGAGAACGCGAAGGTCTCCAGCGAGCGCGTCTTCGGACTGATGGACATCCCGCCGACGGTGACCGACACCGAGGACGCGGTCGAACTGACCGACGTGGAGGGCCACGTCGCGTACGAGGACGTGACGTTCGCGTACCCCGAGGGCCCGGGCGACGCGGACGCAGCCGACACCGAGCGCGGGGGCCGCGACGCCACCGCCGACGGCGGCACCGACGAGGGGCCCGTCCTCGAGGACGTGAACTTCGAGGCCGAGCCGGGCGAGACGGTGGCGCTCGTCGGCCCCACGGGCGCGGGCAAATCCACCCTCGCGAAGCTCCTCCTCCGGCTGTACGACACGACCGAGGGCGCGGTCCGGGTCGACGGCCACGACGTGCGCGAGGTGACCCGCGACAGCCTCCGCGATGCAGTTGGCTACGTCGGGCAGGATGCGGTCCTCTTCGACGGGTCCATCGCCGAGAACGTCCGGTACGGCCGGTTCGAGGCCGACACGGACGCGGTCCGGAAGGCCTGCCGCGCGGCCGAGGCCCACGACTTCATCACGGACCTGCCCGCGGGCTACGACACCCGGGTCGGCGAGCGCGGAGTGAAGCTCTCGGGCGGCCAGCGCCAGCGTATCGCCATCGCCCGGGCGATGCTGCGCGACCCCGCGGTCCTCATCCTCGACGAGGCCACCTCCGCGGTCGACACCGCCACGGAGGCGCGTATCCAGCGCTCGCTCGACCGCCTCAGCGAGGACCGCACCACGCTCGCCATCGCCCATCGGCTCTCGACGGTCACCGACGCCGACCAGATACTCGTGATCGAGGACGGCCGGGTCGTCGAGCGGGGCACGCACGCGGCGCTGAAGGACGACGGCGGCCTCTACGCCGCGCTCTGGGCCGCACAGGCCGGCGAGGGTGTCGTGGACGAGCTGGTCGACCGGGCCGACATCGACGACCGGGGGACTCCCCCCTGACCCGGCGCCCCCGCTCCGGTACGGTTAAGTTGTTTTAGGCTGGCCAAAACGACATGGTGAACGGCATCGAGCGCCGGGAGGTGGCCGATGGTCGGTCGTGACCTGCACGAGCTGCGCGAGCGCATCGAGGCGCTCGCCGTCTCCGCCGGCCGGTTCGAGGTCGTCTGTGCCCGCACGGGTGAACAGCCGTTCCCGGTCGCCGACGCGCGCTTCCCGGACCGTGAGTCGGCGGCCGAGGCCGCCGCCCTGGCCGGCCGCTACCGGGCGGCGCTCCGGCGCTACGACGAGCGCCTCCCGCCGCTGGACCTCGTGGCCTGCGAGGCGCTCCCCGACGACCCGCCCCGACCGCACGCGACGGCGATGGTCGAGTTCTGCCACGACCTCGCCGGCGCGACCTTCGAGGCGCTCTCCGCGCAGGGGTTCGACGCGGTCGAGCGGACCGTGATGGACCGCTACCTCGACGCCGCCGAGACAGTTGGTCGAGACGAGCTCTGCTGCTCGCTGCTGCGCACCGCGGCCGCCGAGCTGGCCGAGCGGCTCGCCCCGACCGAGCAGGCGCTCGTCCTCTCCGACGCCGCCGGACGGCTCTCGGCCCCGGCGACGGTCTCGCCCGACCCCGTCGACGGGGTGTTGCTGCGGCTCCGCACGCTCCGGCTGGTGGAGGATTTCGAGACCCACGACTACCTCGACGGCGACGCGCGACGCGCCACGGTGGTGCTCGACGGCTACGTGCTGGCCGGCGGCGATTCGAGCGGCTGCCCCACGCTGCCGCTCTCGCTTGGCCTCCTCCGTGCGGGGCGCCGCCCGGCCGTCACGCGGGCCGCCCGCGACGGCGACCGCTGGGAACTCGGCCTGACCCTCGACGCGACCCGCCCCGAGGGGCTCTGCCGGGCGCCCGTGGGGTAACCGGCGCGTGGTGTGACTCCCGAGTTCTGGCTGCTCGCTCGACTGGTTCCGGGACCAGGAAGCGCGCTCGCGCCATCGCTGTGAAGGCCGCGACCGCAGGGAGCGTGCCGGAACACCGCGGCGTCCTCGTGGGCGAAGCGAACGAGGGCTCGTCAGAGCTTGCTCTGACGGAAGTCGAGCGGGCGGGGGCTTTCTACGGATATCCGTCGGAGTTCTCGTCGTAGAGCGTCCGGGGCTTCCAACAGGATCCCGTCGTGCCCGTTGCCACCGACGTTCTCCGATTCTACACCCTCTCAGGGGTCGCGCATCGGGAACAGCAACAGCCCGGTCATCGTCATCACGGGCGTCCCGTTCTGCTTGCGCGTCGTCGTCTCGCTCTCCATGACGCCGACACCGGCCATCCCGTCCCAGGGTTCCTTGCCGACGACCTCGGTCTCCACCGTCAGCGTATCGCCGGGTCGAACCGGCTGTTTCCACCGCAGGCCGTCGATGCCGGCCGCACCCATGGCCCCCGAGTCGTTGAGGTAGTTCTCCACGAGCATGTTCATCGTCATCGCCGCCGTGTGCCACCCGCTGGCGATGAGGCCGCCGAACAACGTCTTCTTGGCCTCCTCCGGGTCGACGTGGAACGGCTGTGGGTCGTACTGCTCGGCGAACTCGATGATCTCCGCCTCCGACACCTCGTACTCGCCGAACGAACGTTCCTCGCCGACCGTGATGTCCTCGTAGTACTGGTCTGCCATACCCGCCGCCACGCCCGTCAGTCAGTAGGTGTTTCGGTCGGCTAGGCTACCGAAAAGAACCACAAACAGCCACCATAATACCCATTTTATACGATTAGTGCTAACACTTCCTATTTATCTCGGCCCTTCATGCCAGAACAAGACGGTAGCCAGGGAAATTGCACACACTCACAACCGCCGTTCGACGCTCTCGACTGCGGCCTCGGGCAAGTCGACCGCCTCGAAGCCGTCGAACGCGGACAGGTCGTGCGTGTCCAGCCCCGCGACCGGCGTTCCGTCGTCGAGCGCGAGCGCCAGTTCCGAGAGGGTCCCCGTCGCGCCGTCGACCGCGACGACGCCGTCGCCGTTCAGGACGACCATGACGTTCCGGCCGTTGCCCATCCCCGTGACGATGGGCGTGTCGACGTACTCGTTCGCGGCGGACGGGTCGGTACCCTTGAGGATGCCGACGGTGTGGCCGCCGGCCGCCTTCGCACCGCGGCAGGCCGCCTCCATCACACCGCCGTACCCGCCGCAGACGACGGTGTGGCCGCGCTCGCCGCAGAGTCGGCCGACCTCGCGGGCCCGCTCGTAGGTCGCCTCGTCCACCCGACCGCCGCCGATGACGCTGACGCGCATATCCGGGCCTCTCCCCCCATCGGCGAAAACCTCCCGAACGGCGGGCTCGTCCTACCGGCGCGTCGTCACGACCGACTGGAAGCCGGGGCTGTAGTGGAGGTGTGGCTCGCCCGAGAGGTCGAGACCGAGCGGGCGCCCCAGCGAGTTCGTCGTCACGTCGGCCGTCGCGGGGGCGACCTGCCACGGGTCGCGGTCGATCTCGCCGACGCGGACACCCGGCCCGGCCCGGGCGAGGTACGGCGAGGGCTGGCCGGCGTCGGTGAACCAGTGCCGGCGCTCGATACAGAACTCGGCAAGCGATCCGGGTTCGACCGGTTCGGCCGTCCCGTCGGGCGCGTAGTCGGCGGTGAGCGCCGCGGCCGGCTGGCTCGCCTGCGACCGGCGGCTCCGGAAGGAGACCGACTCGACCGCCTCGCTCCCCCGCCGGATGTCGACGCTCGTCGACGCGACGTAGCAGGGTATCCCCATCGCGCTGTGGAGCGCCGCCGCCCCGACCCGGGTGCCGGCGTCGACCGAGAGGAAGTAGACCCCCGGCTGGTCGTCGTGGCGGACGTACGTCCGGAGGTTGACCTGGCCGAACGCCGTCGACGGCCACAGCCCCGCAGGCAGGGCCTTCGGCCGTGCCTCCGTCACCTCGAACGCGAGGACGCTCGCCCACGCCGAGCCGTCGTACGTATCGAGGGCGAGCCCCGCGGGCAGGTGTGGCCGGAGCTGGTCGGCGTCGACCCGCCAGTGGACGAACAGCACCGCCCGGCCGGTGGTCGTCAGGGCGGTGTCCATGCGCATACGCACCCTTGCGGGCGGGGGGTCTTGCCGTTTCGGGCCGGGTACTCCGGTGCCTTTTGAGGGACAACCTACTTCCCGGCGCCCACCGCGCGTGGGCCATGGTCACACTCACCGACGAACAGCGGATGCTGGTCGACGTCCTCGACGACATCGCACGCGAGGAGTTCGCCGACGACGCGTTCACGCACGACGGCTTCCCGTGGGAGAACGTCCGCACCCTCGCGGAGCACGACCTCTGGGCGGTCAACCTCGGCGAGGAATGGGGCGGCGGCGGCCTCTCGGAGTTCGCCGCGGTGCTGGCCATCGAGACGGTCGGCGCGGTCTGCCCGGAGACGGCGAACGCGCTCTACGGACAGACGATGGTCGCGCCGCGCGCCGTCGAGATGTTCGGGAGCGAGGCGCTCAAGCAGGAGTACCTCCCGCCGGTCTGCGCGGGCGAGTCCGCCATCGCCATCGGCATCAGCGAACCCGGCGCCGGCAGCGACGCCGGCGCGATGGAGACCACCGTCACCGAGACCGACGACGGCCTCCGGCTCTCGGGCGAGAAGATCTGGCTGAGCTACGTCCCCGCCAGCGACGCCGTCGTCGTCTGGGCGCGCTTCCCCGACGGCAACCTCGGGACCGTCCTCGTCGACCTCGACGCGCCCGGCGTCGACGTCCACGAGCACTACACCAACATGGCGGGCCACACGCAGACCCACCTGTTCTTCGAGGACGTGGCGGTCCCCGAGGAGCAGGTGCTCGTCCGCGGGAAACAGGCGCTCAAGGAGCAGCTGAAGGCGCTCAACTGGGAGCGGGTCGGGAGCGCCGCGTACGCCATGTCGATGGCACGCTGCGCGCTGGAGCACGCCATCGACTACGCTGGTGACCGCGAACAGTTCGGCCAGCCCATCGGTGAGTTCCAGGGCCTGCGGTGGGAGGTGGCCGACGCCGTCAAGGAGTACACCGCCGCGCGAGCGCTCACGCACGAGGCGGCCGCGAACACGCGAGGGGGCGGGGACGTACCCGCGCACCCGGACCGCCTGCGCGCGAGCATCGCGAAGTTCCACGCCTCCGACACCGCCGAGTCGGTCGTCAGCGACTGCCTCCAGGTGTTCGGCGCGACGGGCTACCAGCAGGGCCACCCACTGGAGTTCCTCCACCGGCTGGCGCGCGGCCGCCCCATCGCCGCCGGTACCAACGAGATCATGCGCGAGAACATCGCCGACGAGGTGTTCGACGGCGGCGGCCTGCCGTCGCTGGGGTGACGACATCGGCCGCGGACGGGGAGACGGTCCGGCTTTCCGGCCGCGGCCCCTACACACGGGCATGGACACGCTCGAACTCCCCACCGGCGGGACGGTGACGCCGGCGGACGTCTTCTGCTACGAGGGCTATCCCTACCGGTTCGTCCCGGCCGACGACCGCCCGGGGACCAACGCCCGCGTCGAGGGCCCCGGCCCGGGGCCCGACGAGGTGCAGTTCTACCTCGTTCCGCTGTACTGGGGCGGCGGGGACATGGACGTCCCCTTCCCGGACCGCGAGGCGCTGGTCGAGCAGTGGGACGACGCGCGCGGCGTCCTGACCGACGAGGAGTGGCGCGACTGGCTGGTCGAGTCACGCGCGGACGACCGGTTCGACGACGCCGAACTCGACGCCATCGCCGAGGAGTTGGGCCTCGACGGCGGGCGGGGCGGGGGCGGCCTCCTCGCCCGCGTGCGGCGGCTGCTGGGGTGAGACGTCGGCGACTCCATCCGGTGAACCGAACGCCTAAACGCCTCGCCCCCGTGCCCACCTAGGGTTCGAACATGTCAGCAGACGACCCCGCTATCCGCACGGGGCTCTCCTACGACGACGTGCTGGTCGTCCCGGCACGGTCCCCCGTGGACTCCCGGAGCGACGTCTCGCTCGCCACCCACCTGACCGACGACATCGCGCTGGAGACGCCCATCCTGAGCGCGCCGATGGACACCGTGACGGGACCGGAGCTCGCGGTCGCGCTCCACGAACTGGGCGGGTTCGGCACCATCCACCGCTTCCAGACCGTCGAGCACCAGGTCGCCGCCATCGAGGAGACGGTGGCGCAGGGCGCCCGCGTCGGCGCCGCGCTCGGCATCGACGAGGCGTACCGCGACCGTGCCGAGCGCGTCCTCGAGGCGGGGGCGGAGTGCCTGATGGTCGACGTGGCCCACGGCCACATGGAGGCGGCCCTCGACGTGGTCGAACACGTCGCGAGCGAGTTCGACGCCCCGCTCGTCGCGGGCAACGTGGCCACCGAAGCGGGCGTGGCCGACCTCGCGGCGGCCGGCGCGGACTGCATCAAGGTCGGCGTCGGTCCCGGCTCGCACTGCACCACGCGCGAGGTGGCCGGCGCCGGCGTCCCGCAGTTCACGGCCGTCCGCGACTGTGCCCGCGCCGCCGCGGAGTACGGCGTCCGCACCATCGCCGACGGCGGCATCTCGGGGTCGGGTGACGCCGTGACCGCTCTGCTCGGGGGCGCGGACACCGTGATGATGGGCGGGTTCTTCGCGGGCACCGACGAGGCACCCGGCGAACTCGTCGAACACGCCGGGAGCCGCTACAAGCGCTCGCACGGGATGGCCTCGACCTCCGCGAACGAGGCGCGCTCGGACAAGGCCGCCGCGGAGTCCGCCCCGGAAGCCGACGAGGGCGTCGCCGGACTGGTCCCCTACCAGGGGTCGCTGTCGAGCGTCGTCCCCGAGTTCCTCGCGGGTATCCGCTCGGGGGTGAGCTACGCGGGCGGCCACACGCTGGCCGAGGCCCGCGAGGGCGTGGCGTTCGTCCGCGTCACGGAGGCGGCGAAGGCCCGGTCGGGGTCGCACACGTTCGTCCGTGACGAGACGCGGCCCGCTGGTGGTGATTGAACACCCATACGATTCAATTAATTTGTCAATTTTATATGTAATGTGCTTATTTCCTTCCTAATTTAGATATTGGCTGATAAACTGGAGGACGACAACGTGACCTACGAAGCCCTCGCGCGCTCGCCCTTCGAGTCCACCAGGGAATTGAATGTGTCACGGGCGCGGTGGCCCTACCCTTCCCCAGGTCGCACGGGTTCGCTTCGCTCACCACGCGCTCCCGGCCCGTGGATTGTAGCGGGTGCGCACCGCCGTCAGTCGAACGGGCGCGCGCTGGCGGCTGTGCCGCAGGCCAGCCGCCGCCCAGCGCGCGAGGGACGAGAAGCGCAGGGAGCGAAGCGACCGAGCATCGCAGGCGGTTGGGGAGGTATGAGGCCAACGGCTACTGACTGACGAATCCGCGGTCCTGGTGGAATCGAAGGGCGAGCGCTCTGGACGAAGCACGACGACGCAAGCACCGCAGGGAGCGAGCGGTGCGAGCGAGCGAGGAGCGCAGCGAGGCGCGCGAGTCCAGAGCGCGAGGGCTTCGGAGGCAGTTCCGTTGCCATCTTGAGAGAGCGCGAGGGCTTCGGAGGCAGTCATCCCACGGAAATATTCCCACTCACACAACCTGCGAGACCCGCTCGACGACCGCCTCCACGTCCGCACGACTCACATCCAGGTGCGTACAGAACCGGACCTGATGGTCGTCGAACGGCACCGCCAGCACCCCCACATCCCCACACCGCTCGAGGAACGCCTCGGCCGGGTCCTCCGTGTCCACCAGCACGATGTTCGTCTCCGGGTCGTGTGCGGCGAGCCCGTCCAGTTCGTCCAGCCCGTCCGCCAGACGCTCGGCGTTCCGGTGGTCCTCGGCGAGGCGGTCGCGGTTCTCCAGCGCGCGAAGGCCGGGCGCCGCGATGATGCCGGCCTGCCGCATCCCGCCACCGAACAGCTTGCGATGCCGCCGGGCGGCCTCGACGAACTCGGCGTCGCCGGCGAGCATCGAGCCGACGGGGGCGCCCAGCCCCTTCGAGAGGCAGAACATCACCGAGTCCACCTCGCGGGTGAGGCGCGCGGCCGGCACGTCCAGTGCGGCCGTGGCGTTGAACAGGCGCGCGCCGTCGAGGTGGACGGGCACGTCGTGAGAGTGCGCGGCATCGGCGGCGGCGTCGATGCGCTCGGGGGCGATAGCGGTACCACCCTTCGCGTTGTGCGTGTTCTCCAGGCACAGCAGCCCCGTCCCCGGCCGGTGGCCGTCGGCCGCGACGTGGCCCGCGTGGACCGCCTCGGGCGTGACGACGCCGCGGTCGCCGCCGTCGACGGTGCGGACCTGCAGGCCCGAGTGCTGGGCGAGGCCGCCGAGTTCCCACCGGTAGACGTGGCTGTCGCGCTCGACGAGGGCCTCCTGCCCCTGCTCGGTGTGGGTGCGGGCGGCGACCTGGTTGCCCATCGTCCCCGTCGGGACGTAGAGGGCGGCCGCCATCCCCACGAGGTCGGCGGCACGAGCTTCGAGTTCGTTGACGGTGGGGTCCTCGCGGTAGACGTCGTCGCCCACGTCGGCGTCGCGGGCGGCCGCTCGCATCGCGTCGCTCGGGCGCGTGACCGTATCGGAGCGGCAGTCGATGGGGTCGTCGTGGTCGGTGTCGGCGGCAGGCATGGCTCCACGTTTCGGGTCGAGCGGCATAGGGGCGGCGGGTGGACGGGAGACTGTTGCACGAGTCCAGCGTGGCGGAAACGGTATGCCGGGCCCCCTCGAATCCGGGCACATGGACCCGCGTATCCGAGAGCACGCACAGGTGCTCGCCGACGCCATCGACCTCTCCGAGGGCGACAACCTCGTCATCAAGTCCGAGCCCGCCGCCGAGGACCTCGTCGTGGCCCTCTACGAGGTCGCCGGCGACCGTGGCGCACACCCGCTCCACATCACCACCAACCGGAGCGGCCGCGCCATCCGAAACTACCTCCGTGCCGCCGAGGAGTCCGGGATGGCGTTCGAGACGCCGCCCCACGAGCAGGCGCTCGTCGAGGCGGCCGACTGCCACGTCGTCATCCGGGCCCACGGCAACGTCACGGAGATGGTGGACGTGGACGACGACCTCAACGCTGACTACGAGTCCGCCCACAGCCCCATCCTCAACGAGCGGCTCACCGACCGCTGGACGCTCACCCAGCACCCCACCCCGGCGAACGCCCAGCTGGCCGAGATGTCCACGGAGGCCTACCAGAACTTCGTCTACGACGCCATCAACAAGGACTGGGACGCCCAGCGCGAGTTCCAGGAGCAGATGGTCGAGATCCTCGACGCTGGCGAGGAGGTCCGCATCGTCTCCGGCGACACGACGGACGTGACCATGTCCATCGCGGGCAACATCACCATCAACGATACCAACTCCAACAACCTCCCCGGCGGCGAGGTGTTCACCGCCCCCATCCCCGACAGCGTCGAGGGGGAGGTCCTGTTCGACAAGCCCGTCTACCGCCGCGGCAAGGAGGTCACCGGGGCCCGGCTCGTCTTCGAGGACGGTGAGGTCGTCGACTACAGCGCCGAGAAGAACGAGTCGTTCCTGGGGAGCATCCTCGATACGGACCCCGGCGCGCGACGGCTCGGGGAACTCGGCATCGGGATGAACCGCGACATCGACCGGTTCACCTACAACATGCTGTTCGACGAGAAGATGGGCGACACCGTCCACATGGCGGTCGGCCGCGCCTACGAGGCCAACGTCGGCGAGGGCAACGAGCAGAACCAGAGCGCCCAGCACGTCGACATGATCGTGGACATGAGCGAGGACTCGCGCATCGAGGTCGACGGCGAGGTCGTGCAGGAGGACGGGACGTTCGTCTTCGAGGAGTGAGCGGTTCCGAGCGGAGCGAGGAACCGCAGTAGCGAGCGGGGAGCGTAGCGACCCGCGAGCAGTGAAAGGCGCCGACCAGCGGGAGGCGCCTGGTACCCGAACGACGACCGTCGGGAGCCGCGAGAACGGGGTTGAGGCGTCGCCTGGTGCGACGCCGGGGGGGTGTCCGGGCGATTTTTCGCGGATTGGCCCCTACATGGGGATATGGACCCCCGCATCCGGGAACACGCCGAGGTGCTCGTCGACGACTGCGCCGAGATAGCGGCCGGCGACCAGGTTGTCATCGTGGCCCACCACACCGCCGAGGACCTCGTGGTCGCGGTCGCAGAACTGGTCGGCGAGCGCGGCGGCATCATCCATCACTCCCTCGGGAGCTCCCGGGCCCGTCGAGCGCACAAGCTCGCCGCCGACGAGGAGACGCTCGACCAGCAGAACGAGATCGCGCTCGCCGCGTACGAGGCCGCCGACGCCGTCGTCCAGATCCGCGGCGAGCAGAACCTCAACGAGACGGGCGACGTGCCGCCGGAAAAGAACGCCGTCGCCAAGCGCGCCAACATGGCGGTCCAGGAGGCGTTGCTCGACTCGCGGTGGGTGCTCACGCAGTGGCCCTCGACGGGCTACGCCCAGAAGGCCGAGATGTCCACCGAGGCCTACGAGGAGTTCGTCTGGAACGCCGTCAACAAGGACTGGGACGCCGTCAGGGAGCATCAGGCCCAGCTCGTCGAGTTGCTCGACCCGGCCGACGAGGTCCGTATCGTCTCGGGGGACACCACCGACGTCCGGATGTCCGTCGCCGGCAATCACGCGAAGAACGACGCCGACGACAACAACATGCCCGGCGGCGAGGTGTTCACCGCGCCGGTCGTCGACAGCGTCGAGGGGGAGGTCCTGTTCGACAAGCCGGTTCTCATCCAGGGCCGGGAGGTGCTGGACGTGCGGCTCGTCTTCGAGGACGGCGAGGTCGTCGAACACGAGGCGACGAAGAACGAGGACCTGCTGACGAGCCTGCTGGAGACCGACGAGGGGTCGAGCCGGCTGGGCGAGCTCGGTATCGGGATGAACCGCGACATCGACCGGTTCACCTACAACATGCTGTTCGACGAGAAGATGGGTGACACCGTCCACATGGCCATCGGCCGGGGCTACGAGGAGACCGTCGGCGAGGACAACGAGCGCAACGAGTCGACGGTCCACGAGGACATGATCGTGGACATGAGCGAGGACTCGCGCATCGAGTTCGACGGCGAGGTCGTCCAGCGGGACGGCACCTTCGGGTTCGAGGAGAGCTTCGACGGGTGACCCCGGCAGTCACGCCGTCGCAGACCGGCTCACGACCCGTCCGTGCCGGTCGGGGGTGGTCAGCGGTTCGCTGCGTCCAACTACCCGTCATGAGGCCCGGTATCGGGGTCGCCGGACCGCATCGCAACGCCGCACATCGGGCAGAAGCTGATCTCCCTGTAGTCGGTGAGGTCGGCCTCACAATCGGGGCACTGCCGACCTGCCTGCCCCCCTGAATTCGCCGGACGGTCGTCCGCGACGACCTCCTCGATCGGGAGGTACTCCCCGCGGTCCGGTTTCAGCACGCCGAGCAGCTCCAACTCCAGGCTGGATATCGGAGCCGTTCTCGCGTCCGATCGTTCCGCAGCCCAGTGTATCGGAATCGGTGAGGTAGAGACGCGAGAGAACCTCGGTACGTCCTCCCCCGCGTAACTATCCACTCTGATGAGGAACTCGGTCTTCCCACCCACGAGCCGCGTTTCGGTCTCCGGCTCTTCGTTGTACCCGCTGGAGTGAACGTCGATGAACGTCACCTCCCGTATCTCGAAACGTAGCCGGTCCCGGTCCGCGATCACATCCGACCGGTTCTGCAGCAGTTCTCCGACGGTGGTCGCCGTCGTGTCCGCGCTATCGACGATTTCGGCCCGTTCGGCATCGAACTCGTATCCCGACAGCTTGTTGCCGGGCTCGGACTCCAGTCTGACCTCCATTACGGTGCGTATCCCGGTCGGTCACGTAATCAGGATTCGCCTCTACGAACGGACCCGACACGACAGCCCCCCGGCAGAAGGGTGTTCACAGCGCCAGCCATCGACAGCGTGGTGCAGCGCGCTGTCGACGACCCGGTCGGACCGGG
This sequence comes from Haloglomus halophilum, assembly GCF_024298885.1. Taxonomy (GTDB): domain Archaea; phylum Halobacteriota; class Halobacteria; order Halobacteriales; family Haloarculaceae; genus Haloglomus; species Haloglomus halophilum. The sequence goes on along the minus strand of NZ_CP101166.1, from coordinate 1,823,480 downwards.
AGACGCTGGATGGACGGCTGTTTTCGAACAGGAACGAACGCCGGCGGAGAATGCCGGCGAGTGGACAGCGGCGTGCTGGCGCGGTGGGCGCCAGCCACATGGACTTCGGTGCCGGCGTGACAGGGCGCCGGCGGGCCGGACGGGCGCACATGGCGACGCCCGCCCGATGCAGGTATGGCTGGATGGAGGCGCGGGCCGAGCCTGGTCAGATCCCCTCGTTACAGACCGAGCAGCGGCTCTCCTGGGCCTCGTGGTCCCAGACCAGCGTACCCTCGTTGCACTCGTAGCACGGCGCGTAACTCGCCGACGGACCCGATGGGGGCAGTGACGCGGACATTACACTCGACAAACATCGAGCGATGTGCATAAAGCTTGGGCATAGTGGTGTTAATATGCTCTAGAAGTGTTCATATAGATTCGAAATCTGCTATCAGATTGAACTACACAATATCATAACCAGAGGTCACTCGACGGTCGTCCGGTTCCCGGTCACTCTGAGTGGGAGGACTGGACGACCCGCGGAATCCGGGCCACGAACCGGGCACGCGTCCGCTCGTGGCGAGCCGGACCGACGGACGAGACCGGCAGTCGTATGCCGCGTGCGGGGGAACCACCGTGCATGCTCGAACCGGGCGACCCGGCACCGGACGTCAGTGCGCCCAACCAGCACGGCGACACCGTCTCCCCCGAGTGGGCGGGCGTGGCGGTCGTCTACTTCTACCCGGAGGACGAGACCCCTGGCTGTACGGTCGAGGCCCAGCAGTTCACCACCGAGGCCGAGAGCTACGCCGACGCCGGCGTCACCGTCTACGGCGTCTCGACGGACGACGTGGGGAGCCACGCCGACTTCGCCGAGAAGGAGGGCATCGAGTTCGACCTGCTGGCCGACCCCGAGGAGGCGGTATGCGAGGCGTTCGGTGTCCCCCGCATCACCGGCCGGGCGAAACGGACGACGTTCGTCATCGTCGACGGGGAGGTCGAGTGCGTCTACGAGGGCGTCGACCCGGATGGCCACGCCCGCGACCTCCTGCTCGACCTGATGGACGACGGCGTCGTCGACCTGTAGCGGACCGACCCAAACCGGTATCCCATCCCCGACCGAAGCGGGGGCCATGCTCGACGCAGGCGACGCAGCACCCGAGGTCAGCGCACCCAACCAGCACGGCGACACCGTCACCCTCGACTTCTCCGGGCCGACGGTCGTCTACTTCTACCCCAAGGACTTCACGGGCGGCTGCACCATCGAGGCCAACGACTTCGAGGAGCACCTCCCCGCGTTCGAGGACGCCGGCGTCTCGGTGTACGGCGTCTCGATGGACGACGTGGAGAGCCACGCCGACTTCGCCGAGGAGGAAGGCGTCACCTTCGAACTGCTGGCCGACCCCGAGGGCGAGGTGGCCGCCGCGTTCGGCGTCGACACGGACGAGGGCTACACCGACCGCGTCACCTTCCTCCTGAACGACGGCGCGGTCGTCGCGGCGTACGACCCCGAGCTGGCCGACCCCGCCGGCCACGCACAGGAGGTGCTGGACGACGCGACGGAACTGATGGCGTAACCAACCACCGATTCTCGAACTGAAGCCGACTTTCTGTTCTGAATTGCCGAGTAACCTGATTTCCGTGCAGGTTGATAGCTAACGCGAGTAGTTCGCCAGCTCCGAGACAGTTGCTGCCGCCTCGTCGACCGCGGCCTGCCAGCCGTCCGGTCGCTCGCCGCCCCGCTTCGGTGGGTCGAGGTCCACCGTGACCGGGTGGTAGGAGAGGCCATCGAGGGTGTCCGAAGCCACGTTCCCGACGAACTCGGCGTTCTGCCGCTTCGAGGAGACGCCACCGCGCGCGAGGTCGTAGTACCGGGTGAACAGGTGGACCACGACCACGCGGTCGGCGTCGATGGACCCCTCCGAGAGGTGCCGGAACAGTTTGGCCGCGTTGTCCGAGGGGTCCGCACGGCGCCACTCCAGTTCGACCGCGACGAGCAGGTCCTCGCCCGACCCGACCACGTCGACGGGCGTCCCGGCGACGTGGTACTCCGTGGTCCAGTCGAGCGAGGGACGGTCCGTTGCGAGTCGCTCGCGGAGGCGGGCAGCCACGTCACGAGCGAACGCGCCCATCGAGCTGGGCGAGCGGCGCCCCGAGCTTGAGCGTTACGCCGCCCGGTGTGCGAGCAGTGCAGCGCCGACCAGCGCGACGGGGGGAGCGACGGGACCGAAGCCGGGTTGCCCACCGGTTCCGGTCCCGCCCGACGGCGGTTCGGTCGGCGTGCCCGCCGCGGTCGGTGAGATCTGCTGCCGCTGATACGTGCTGTGGCGAACGGTCGAGTACTTGAAACGGCGGGTAGAGCCGGCAGCAGTGTGATGGAACGAAATCCCGTTCGTACGGCCGTGAGCGAACGCCGCGCCCTGCAGGACAGCCGATACCGACGTACGGACGGTGCCGACGAGACGGTCCCCGAGCGTTCCCGACTCTGGGTCGCCATCGACACCGCCTGGCTATGGGCCGTGGCGGTGTGGGCTCGTATCGTGGCCGGCGCGGTCTGGGCGGTCACCGCGTTCTACGTCGGCCTGTTGCTCGACGCCGCCGGCGTGCCCGTCACCGAGACCGTCGGCGCCGTCGTGGCCGCCGCACCGTTCGTGTCCACGGTCGGCAGCGGTGCGCCGACGCTGCTCGCGACCGCCGCGTTCCCGGTGGGGATGCTCTGGACGCTCCGCGGGGACGACAGGTCGACGATGCACCGCCGGCGCCTCATCGCCCTCTCGCTGCTGGTCACGCTCCCGGTGGTCCTGCAGGCCGTGGAGCTCATCCTCGTCGGGACCGTGAACACGCTCCTGAGCCAGGGCGTCGCCGTCCCCGGGGGGCCGCTCCGGGCGTTCTACCACGTCGCGACCACGCTCGCCGTCGCCTACGGCGCCGCGATCCTCTGGTACCGGATGCAGACGGGGCCCCGCCGGAGCCGCTGGGACACGTACTACTGAACCGACGACACGTTCCGCCGTTCTCGCCGGTCACCACGGCCACCCTGCCACACGTTCACGACGATGAGACGGGTATTTAGGCCCCGCCGTACGCATTCGGGGTATGAGCTACGACCCCGCCAGTATCGAGGCCCGGTGGCGCGACCGGTGGCGCCAGGAGGGCTACTACGAGGCCGATCCCGAGGACGACGGGGACGCGACGTTCATCACCGTCCCGTACCCGTACCCGTCGGGTGGGATGCACGTCGGGCACGCCCGTACGTACACGGTTCCGGACGTGTACGCCCGCTACCGGCGACTGCAGGGCGACAACGTCCTCTTCCCCATCGCGTGGCACGTCACCGGTACCCCCATCATCGGCGCCGTCGAGCGGCTGAAGAAGGGCGAGGAGGAGCAACTCAGCGTCCTGCGTGACACGTACAACGTCCCCGAGGACACGCTGCAGGACCTGGAGACGCCGATGGGGTTCGCCCGCTACTTCATCGAGGAGCACTACAAGAAGGGGATGCAGCAACTGGGGCTCTCGGTCGACTGGCGCCGTGAGTTCACCACGAACGACGAACGCTACTCGAAGTTCATCACCTGGCAGTACCGCACCCTGAAGGAGCGCGGCCTGCTGGAGAAGGGCCTCCACCCGGTCAAGTTCTGTACCAACGAGAACAACCCCGTCACCACGCACGACCTGCTGGAGGGTGAGGAGGCCGAGTTCCAGGAGTACACGCTCGTGCGATTCCGGGACAGCGAGGGGACGGTGCTGCCGATGGCGACCCTGCGCCCGGAGACGGTCCGGGGTGTCACCAACGCCTTCGTCGACCCCGACGGCGAGTACGTCCGCGCCGAGGTCGACGGCGAGGAGTGGGTCGTCTCGGCGCAGGCCGCCGAGAAGCTGCGCCTGCAGGACCACGAGGTCGAGGTCGTGGAGGAACTGGGCGGCGCCGAACTGGTCGGCGAGCGCGTCACCAACCCCATCACCGACGATGAGGTACTCATCCTGCCCGCATCGTTCGTCGACACGGACAACGCGACGGGCGTCGTCATGTCGGTCCCGGCGCACTCGCCGGACGACTACATGGCCCTGCAGGAAGCCAAAGAGCGGGCGGACGAGATGACCGAGTACGGCATCGACCCGGACGAGGTCCGGGCCATCGAGCCGGTCCCCATCCTCACCATCGAGGGGTACGGCGAGATTCCCGCCCGCGACGCCGTCGAGGAGTACGACGTGCAGAGTCAGGACGACCCCGCGCTGGAGGAGGCCACCCAGGAGCTGTACAACCGTGAGTTCCACCAGGGCAAGCTGATCGACGCGTACGGCGAGTACGCCGGCGAGACCGTCGAGGACGTGCGCGAGCGGTTCCGCGAGGACTACAAGGACCGGGGCGCGTTCGGTTCGATGCAGGAGTTCACCGAGGAGGTCATCTGTCGCTGTGGCGGCGCCGTCGAGGTCGCCAAGCAGGAGACCTGGTTCCTGCGCTACAACGACGAGGACTGGAAGGCGAAGACCAAGCGCCTCGTCGAGGGTCTGGACGCCATCCCCGACAACACGCGCGAGCAGTACACCCACACCGTCGACTGGCTGAACGAGTGGCCCTGCATCCGGAACTACGGGCTGGGCACGCGCCTGCCGTGGGACGAGGACTTCGTCATCGAGCCCCTGTCGGACTCGACCATCTACATGGCCTACTACACCATCGCCCACCGGCTGGACGACATCCCGCCCGAGGAGATGGACCAGGCCTTCTTCGACACGCTGTTCTACGGCGCGGACGCCGTCGAGGACCCGGACGAGCGCGCGCTCTCCTTGCGCGAGGAGTGGGACCACTGGTACCCGGTCGACTACCGCGTCTCCGCGAACGACCTCATCTCGAACCACCTGACGTTCTACCTCTACCACCACGCCGAGCTGTTCGACGAGCGCAACTGGCCGGAGGGTATCACCATCATGGGGATGGGCCTGCTGGAGGGCCAGAAGATGTCCTCCTCGAAGGGCCACGTCGTCCTGCCGGGCGAGGCCATCGACGAGTACGGCGCCGACACCGTCCGGTTCTTCCTGCTGAACAGCGCGGAGCCGTGGCAGGACTACGACTGGCGCGACGAGGCCGTCTCGTCGGCCCACGGCCAGCTGCGCCGGTTCTACAACCGCGCGACCGAGGTCATTGAGCAGGATGCCCCCGACGACCAGCCGGACCTGCGCCCCATCGACGAGTGGCTGCTGTCGAAACTGCAGGGCGTCGTCCGCGAGGCGACCGAGGCCCTGGAGGGCTTCGAGACCCGGACCGCGAGCCAGGCCGCCTTCTACGCGATGGAGGAGCACCTGCGCTGGTACCGCCGCCGCGCGGACATGGACCGCGAGGGAGCGCGCTGGACGCTCCGGCACGTCCTGAGCCAGCGGCTGCGCCTGCTGGCACCGTTCACGCCGTACCTGACGAACGAACTGCACGAGGAGCTCGCCGGTGAATCGGCCGAGACCGCCGGCTGGCCCGACGTAGACGAGGCCCGCGAGGACCCGACTGTCGAGGTCAGGGAGTCGCTCGTGGAGTCGCTCACCGACGACATCAACGACATCGTGGACGTGACCGGCACGGACCCCGAGGTCGTGCGCGTCTACACCGCCGCGGACTGGAAGCGGAGCGTCTTCGAGCAGGTGGTCGAAACCGGCCCGGACGTGGGCGCGGTGATGTCCGAGGTCATGTCGGACCCGGACCTGCGCGAGCGCGGGAACGAGGTGAACCAGCTGGTGCAGGAACTGGTCGAGTTCGTCCGCGAACAGGACGACGACCGGCTGGCCATCCTCGAGGCGGCAGACGAGGCCGACGTGTACGCCGACGCCGTCGGCTTCTACGAGCGCGAGTTCGACGCCGACGTGCGCGTCCTCGACGAGGGCGCCGACCCCGATGACCCCGGCGACAAGGCCGGTGACGCGGTGCCGTTCCGCCCGGCCATCCACATCGAGTGACGGTGCACGGGTCCGGACGGTCGGTCACTCGTCCGTCGCCGCGCGGTCGCTCCGACATCCGCCTCGGCCGGTCGGCAGGACCCCGGAGACGAATGTTGATTAGGCACACACCCCTACCGAGCGACCGAACGCGGAGCGGTGTCCCATCCGAGACCGTCGGACGATTCCCTCGCAACCGATGATGGCACGCACGACACATGTCCGGCGCTCGCCCGCCCGGGGAGGGAGGGGATGAGCGCCGCCATCGAACTCATCAGCGTCGTCGTGACGATAATGGGGTTGGGCGTCGCCTCGCAGGTCCTCGCGGACCGGCTGCGGGTGCCGAGCGTGGTGTTCCTCATCCTGGCGGGCGTCCTCGTCGGGCCGGAGGGACTCGGCATCATCACCCCGTCGGTCTTCGGGGAGACCCTCCAGGCCATCGTCGGGCTGAGCGTCGCCATCATCGTGTTCGAGGGGGCGTTCCACCTGCGGATCGAGCGGCTCAGGGGGGCCCAGCGGGAGACACTCCTGCTGGTCACGCTCGGCGCGTTCGTCTCGCTGGTCGGCACGGCCGTCGTCGTCCGGTACGCGCTGGGCGCGCCGTGGGACGTGGCCTTCCTCATCGGGTCGCTGCTCATCGCGACGGGCCCCACGGTCATCACGCCGATAATGAACGTCGTGCCCGTCCGCGAGCGCGTCGCCTCGACGCTCGAGACCGAGGGGGTCGTCAACGACGTCACGGCGGCCATCCTGGCCATCGTCACCTTCGAGTACATCCTCCTCGGGTCGCAGGGGCCCCTGGCGCTCGTCGGGGAGTTCGCGCTCCGGTTCGGCCTCGGCATCGCCGTCGGCGGGGCCATCGCCGCGGGGCTGTGGTACGTCCTCCGGCACGGCACGCAGGCGGTCGAGAACGCCCCGCAGAACGCGCGGCTCATGGTGCTGGTCTCGTCGCTGGCGATGTACGGCGTCGCGGAGGTGCTGGGCGCGCGGTTCGGCGCCTCCGAGGCCGGCATCGCGGCGGTCGCGACCGGCGGGTTCGTCCTCGGCAACACGGACATCCCCTACCGGGACACCGTCGAGCAGTTCAAGGGCGACGTCTCGTTGCTGGTCATCGCGTTCGTGTTCATCACGCTCGCGTCGCTGCTCTCGCTGGAGGACCTGCTCTCGCTGGGGCCCGGGGGAATCGTCGCCGTCGTCGTCATCGCGGCCGTCGTCCGGCCGCTGGGGGTGCTGCTCAGTACCGGCGGCGGCCGGCTGACGAACCCCGAACGGCTGTTCATCAGCGCGCTGGGCCCGCGGGGAATCATCCCCGCCAGCGTCGCGACCCTCTTCGCACTGGAGCTCCAGGGCACCAACCAGACGGCGGCGACGACGCTCGTGGGCACCGTCTTCCTCGTCATCTTCGCCACCGTCGTGATTGAAGGCGGCCTGGCCCGTCACATCGCGCAGGCGCTCGACGTGATACCAATGCGTGCCATCATCATCGGCGGCGGCCGGGTCGGTCGCGAACTCGCGGAGCGGCTCGAGGGGCGCGGCGAGGAGGTCGTGCTCATCGAGCGGGACGAGCAGGTCTGTGAGGAGCTCCGGGGGCGGGGGTTCACCGTCCACAAGGGCGACGGGACACGGCAGGAGGTGCTGGAGCGGGCCGGCGTCGGGAACGCCCGCATCGTCGCGGCGTCGACCCAGGACGACGACGTGAACCTCCTCATCGGGCAGCTCGCGAAGAACACGTACGGCATCGAGACGGTCGTCGCCCGCGTGAACGAGCCGTCCAACCTCGACGCGTTCGAGGACCTGGACGTCGAGGCCATCTCCACCTCGATGTCGGTCGCGTGGTCGATGGACAACGTCATCGAACGGCCGGGCATCTCGAAGTGGATGACCGAACTCGACCGCGACGGCGACGTCCAGGAGGTCGAGGTCACCTCCGAGGACCACGCCGGGAAGACGGTCGCGACGCTGGGTGAGGAGCTGCCCGAGGGGTGCCACCTGGCGCTCATCAGTCGCGACGAGACCAACCGACTCCCCGAGGCCGACGACACCATCGAGCTGGGCGACCACCTGACGTTCATCGGCCGGCGGTCGGCCGTCCGCGAGGCCATCGACTACTGTACCAGCTGATGGCGGGCGAGCGCGGGCACGGTTCCGGCCGAGCACGGCGTCGGACGCAGGGGCGCTGAGATTCAGTCTCGACAGCCACCATAGAATGACAATGCTTCGTACATTATCCGGCGTGTTTGTTCTCTAATGAGCAAATATCTGCATAATGTCAGGAATTCACGCTCGGGTCCGTCACCCGGCCGAGGAACAGCACGGCGTCGGTCGGCCGGTCGCGGATGCAGAACAGGAACGGCCGGTTGAGGGTGATGGAGGGATGGCCCGACACCTGGTCTCCGAGGCTCGCCGAGATGGCCACCGCGACCGTCCCCTCCTCGTCGACCGCGACGTAGGTGTCCTGGACGACGTGGCTGAGATGGAGACCGTCGGCCGCACCTGGTGGGTCGGTCATTCCGCCGAAGTTGGCAGTCTGGGGGTCGAACGCCGTCGTCATCCCCAGCCGCTTCAACGGGTCGTTCAGTTCGAACTCGTTCGCGAACGTGAACTTCGGCATCGTCACCGACGCCTCCCCGGGGTCGCGTTCGTCGAACTCGTCGAACCGTGACTGCAGCCACGCGCCGTCGATAGCTGCCTCCAGCTCCGCGAGCGAGCGGTCGTGCTCGGGAACGACGAGCACCATGCTCACGTCGCCGCCGACGTACGGGAGTTCCGCGACGCGATAGCCCAGCCCGACGTCGCTCTCGTCGGGGTGTTGCCACAGGAGGGCGAACTCCCCCTCCTGATGCATCAGCGGCACGTCGACGGTCGAGCCGTCCGGGCGGGTGAACTCCCCGCGTTCGGTGTCATCCGGGTCGAACGGCTGCTGCCAGTCCGCGCGCAGCGCGACGGCGTTCGTGAGGGCGAACTTCGTGAACCCCGTGACGGTTCCCGGTGCCAGTAGCTCGTCGACCCGGCCGTCGGAGGCGCGCTTCCCCCAGTCGTTGATGCGCCGGCGGGCGGCCTCCGGCGACGACTCGAAGTCCACCTCGCGGAGGTCGGCCCCGTAGTTCTCGGCCAGCGTCTCGCGGAACGCGTCGGCGAAGGGGTAGCCCGTCTGTCCCCAGAACGCGTTCGCCAGCCCCAGCGAGAACCGGTTGACGTTCCACAGCTGCGGGAACTCCCGGTGCTGGACGCCCCGGCCGCGGCCGTCGAGGTCGTGCTGGAGGGCGCCGACGGCGGGGTGGAGCCGGTCCTGCTCGAGCGGGAAGTGACAGCCCTCGGCCATCCGGCGCTCGGTCTCGCCGCGCGCGCCGGCCCACGTCATCGCCAGCGCGCTCGAGAGGCCGAGCGGTGACACCATCGCGTTCGGCTCGTCGTCGGGGAGTTCCGAGAGGAGGTCGAGGCCGAAGGCGGTGCAGCCCCGGGCGTACGCGTCGACAGCCTCGTCGCTGGCGTCCGGCCTGCCGTCGGGACCACTCACCTCGGCGCCGCCGGCGCCACGGAAGGTGTCGACGCCGAGTGCGCCGGCGAGCCCCAGTCCCGCGAGGCCGACAGCCTGGCGGCGGGTCAGGTCGATGTCCGGGTCGAGGCGCTCGCGCATGGCCCGCCCGTCGGCACGAGCGGAGAAGAGCGTCCGCGTTTTGCACGGGTGTAACCGGTACGGCTTCGGTGTCCTATCGAACCCGCGTGTCCACCAGCTCGAACGGGTAGCCGTTGTCGTTCTCGTCGGCGTGCTCGTAGACGACGTGGGCGGTCGCCACGTCCTGGATGGCCAGTCCCGTGGAGTCGAACAGGGTGATGCCGTCGCCCGGTTCGCGCCCGGCCTTCTCGCCGGTGACGATCTCACCGAGTTCCCCGTAGATGTCGTCGTCGCCCAGTAGCCCCTCGCCCCAGGGGACGTTTATCTCGCCCGAGTGGGTACACTGCTCGTAGTCGTCGATGACGAGCTTGGCGTCGAGCAGGGTCTGGTCGTCGTGTTCGTGCTTGTCCGGGGCGTCCGCGCCCATGGCGTTGACGTGGGTGTGGTCGCCGAGGGCGTCACGGGGAACGATGGGCTCCTCGACGGGGGTCACTGTCGAGAGCACGTCACAGCCCGCGGCCTCCTCGATGCTCCCGCCATGGACGTCGAACTCGTCCTCGTAGCGCTCGACGAAGGCGGCGACGGCCGCCTCGCGCACGTCCGCGACGATGACCTCCTCGATGTCGCGGACGCAGGCGATGCCGTCCAGTTGCGTGTACGACTGGACCCCAGCACCCACGATGCCGAGCGAGGTGGCGTCCTCGATGGCGAGGTGGTCGGTGGCGACGGCGGCAGCCGCGCCCGTCCGGAGGCGGGTGAGCGTCGTGCCGTCCATCAGTGCCAGCGGGAACGCGTTACGCGGGTCCGAGTAGACCATCGTCCCCAGCACCGTGGGGAGGTCGTACTCCGCGATGTTGTCGGTGTGGACGTTGACCCACTTGATGCCGGCCGCGTCCCAGTCGCCGGCGTCCATGTACGCCGGCATCGACCGGAAGTCGCCGTTGTACTCCGGCAGGTCGATGTAGGATTTGGCGGGCATCTGTGTGTCGCCCCGCTGGTAGGCACCGAACGCCTCCTCGACGGCCCGGATCACGTCCGGCATCTGCGCGTTCTCGCGCACGTCCGAGGGGTTCAGGAGGAGTGTCTGCATGGGCGGCAATTCTTGCTTCCCCCACTTCGCTGTTCCCCTCCCATCGTCGGGTGGGTCCCGTCGCCGGACGGTTGGGTAGCCCTCGTGGCGGCCGCCGGAACCCGTATGCTCCGTGCGTCCGAACCACGCGACATGCATCGACTCGGGACCGTCGCGCTCTGTGGGCTGCTCGTCCTCACGGGCTGCAGCGCGGTACCCGGGGGCGGGGACGGCGGTGCGAGCAACCGGACGGAGACGTTGACGCCGGTGGCCGTTCCGGAGACGGCGACGCCGGTCGAGCGGCTCGCACCCGGACTCACGGCCCGCGGGGTGACCGACCCGCTGGCGCTGGCGAACGCGCACGCCGACACGCTCGGGGACCGCTACCGCTTCCACTCGAACTGGACCGTCCGCTACCGGAACGGCTCTGTCCACGCCCGCGCCGACCAGACCACCGCCGCGGTGCCCGGGCGCTTCCGCTCGCGCATCACCGTCGCCGGCAACACCGGCTTCCTCACCAACGGCGCCACGACCACGGTGACCGTCTGGGCAAACGAGTCGGTCCTGTTCGAGCGGCTCGAACGCGGCGGGACCAGCAGCTACCGCTACCTCGGCCCGGGGACGTACAACGGCGGCGCCGGCTTCTACAGCACGCTCCGCCGGCCGATCCCCTGGCGCGACCACTACACGGTCTTCGCGGGCGTGTCGACCCGCGTGACCGACCGAACGGTCGGCGGCGACACAGCCCCGACGACGTACACCCTCGTCGGCGAGCGCCTGCGTGACCCCACGACGTTCGCCGCGGCGACCGGCGTCCGCGAGCCGCGGAACGTCTCGCTCCGGGCGACCGTGACCGAGCGCGGCGTCGTCCGGACGCTCGCCCTGTCGTACGAGGGGCGCCTTCGGGGCGGCGAGCCGGTCCGGGTCACTCGCTCGGTCGTCTACCGCGAGCCGGTGGGCGACGTGTCGCGCCCGCCCTGGTACCGGGCGGCGCTGAACGGGAGCCGGAACAGCCGCGGGAACGTCCCGAACCCGCGACTGGCGGGGTGAACGTGCCGAGGGAACGAGAGCGCAGTTATCTGATACGATGTATTGCATCCGCGCGAGCCGAAGGCGAGCGCGGTTCACCGGACCGAGCGGCTTCGCCGCGAGGTCCGGCTTTTTTCTGAACGTTTTTTGCGGTGAGAGGTCCCGCAGGCTGGCGGCGAAGCCGCCAGCCGAGGAGACCCGAACCGCAAAAAAGCTCCTTAGAAGAACTTGAACAGGTCGTCCCGCTTCGCCTCGTGGAGGTGATGGCGGACGGCCTGGTTCAGCGGCTCGATGCGGCCCTGTTTCGCGACGATGGGCGCGATGACCTCCTCCTCCCACTGCTGCCACGGCGGGTAGAGCCCGAACCGGTCGGCGATCTCGTCGAGGCGCTCGTCGCGGTCGTCGACCTTGTCCATCTTGTTGACCGCCAGCACCGCGGGGATGTCGAGCTCCTGCAGGAACGAGAACAGCTCGACCGTGTGAGGGATCTCCTCGGGGCCGGAGTGGCGGTCGATGATGTCGACCGCGGCCTTCCCGTCGAGGACGACGACGCCGGCGAGGATCTGCTCGGCGTACTGCTCCAGATAGCGGACGATGTCGGTCTTGATGTTCTCGCGGCGCCCCTCGTCGACGCCCGCCATGAACCCGAAGCCCGGGAGGTCCGTCACGACGAAGTCCTCCGAGGCCCAGTCGTAGTGGTTGGGTTCGCGCGTGACCCCCGGCTTCCCGCCGGTGTCGAACTTGTGCCCCGTGATCTCGCGCATCAGCGTGGACTTGCCCACGTTCGACCGCCCGAGGAGGGCCACCTCGGCGTCGCGGTCCGGGCGTGTCTCGAACATACCAGTGGAGAATCGGTTGGCGGGGATAAGCCGTGCGGGTCTAGCGGAGCCGGAAGTAGCTGGTCGGCCGGGCGGTTCCGGGAACGGGAAGCGAGGGCTTCGGAAACGGCGACCTCGTCACCGAAGGCACGCAGGACCCCCGACGCCTACTCCAGCGGCCGGCGGGGAACGATCTCCGGCCCGTCCAGCCCTCCCCGAACCGTCGCGTCCACCCCGAACACGTCCGCCAGTAGCCCCTCGGTCACCACGTCGGCCGGCGGCCCCCAGTCGTACAGTTCGCCGTCCTGCATCGCGATGAGGTTGTCCGCGTAACGGGCGGCCTGCGCGATGTCGTGGAGCACCACCCCGACGGTGACGCCGCGGTCGGCGTTGAGCGTCCGGACCGTCTCCAGCACGTTCAGCTGGTGGCGCAGGTCGAGGAAGGTCGTCGGCTCGTCCAGCAGGAGCACGTCCGTCTCCTGGGCGAGACTCATGGCGACCCACGCGAGCTGTTTCTGCCCGCCCGAGAGATCCGTGAGCGGGCGGTCGCGGAGGTCGCTGACCCCCGCCAGCTCGATGGCGCGGTCGACGGCCCGCTGGTCGGCATCGTTCACGCCGTCGAGGAACCCCCGGTACGGGTAGCGCCCGTGCTGGACGAGCTTCTCGACGGTCAGCGAGCCCGGCTCCTGGCGCTCCTGGGAGAGCAGTCCGACCCGGCGGGCGCGCTCCTTCTCGGCCATCGCGTAGACTGACTCGTCGTCGAGGGCGACGGCGCCGCCCCAGGGTTCGAGCTGTCCGGCGAGGGCCTTCAGGAGCGTCGACTTCCCGCTCCCGTTCGGGCCGACCAGCGCCGTCACCTCGCCCGCCGGGATGACGACGCGCTCGCACTCGACGATGGGCTCGTCCGTACCGGGATACCCGATCTCGAGGTCGCGGCCGACGAGTTCGCTGGCGGCCGCGTCGCCGTCGTCGGTGGCCATCGCCGCGTCCGTGGTGGCCCCGTCGTCCGCGCGGTCGCCGTCCGGTGCTGCCGTCTCGGGGGTGGTGCGTGTGCCGTTCATCAGAGATCACCCAGCTCGTTGCGCCGTCGCATCAGGTAGAGGAAGTACGGCCCCCCGACCAGTCCCGTGACGATGCCGACCGGGAGCTGGATGGGTGCGCCGGTGGTGAACTGGAACGCCAGGCGCGCACCCAGGTCCGCCACCACCAGCAGCGCCGGGCCGACGAACGCACAGCCGACCATCAGCCGGCGGTAGTCGCTCCCGACGACGGTGCGGACCATGTGGGGGACGATGAGGCCGACGAAGCCGACGATGCCCGCGACCGCCACGGATGCGGCGGCGGCGAGGATGGCCACCGCCGACAGGAGAAAGCGGGCCCGCTCGACGCGCATCCCGAGTGCGCTCGCGGTCGACTCACCCAGCAGGAGGACGTTCAGGTAGCGCGCACCCAGCACGGCCGCGGGCAGGACCAGCAGTGTCGGCGGGAGGATCATCCGCACCTGCTCCCAGTCGACCCCGGTGAGCGAGCCCGTCGTCCACGCGATGGCCGCCTGCACGGTCCCGAGGTCCGACGCGAAGAAGAACAGCGCCGTCTGCATCGAGTTGAGGACGGTGCCGACGATGACGCCCGCCAGCACCAGCCGCACGGGAGAGGTGCCGCCCTGCCACGCGATGGCGTAGACGACGAGGAAGGCGACGGTGCCACCGAGCGCGGCCGTCAGTGGCAGCAGTGCGGCGAAGTTGGCGAAGACGACCAGCGTCAGCAGGACGGCGAAGCCCGCGCCCGAGGAGACGCCGAGGATGAACGGGCTCGCGAGCTCGTTGCGCGTGACCGCCTGGAACACCGCCCCCGAGAGCGCGAGGTTCATGCCGACGAGCGCGCCGACGAGGACGCGGGGCAGCCGGACGTTCCAGACGATGAGCGTCTCGGTCGGGAGGTCGAACGACGTATCGAAGCCCAGCGCGCTCGCCAGGCCGTCCCCGAGAACGAACGACGCCAGCACGTTCGGGCGGAGCCACACCAGCGGGTCGAAGACCGCGCCAACCACCTGCCAGAACGTCATGTCGTACGCCCCGAAGCGGACCTGCACCAGCCCCGCGAGCACCGTGACGGCCAGCGCGACGGCGCAGGTCAGGGCGAGCGAGCGGTCCAGCCAGCCGACCTCCCGACCGAACACCTCGCGCGTCTCAGTTGCCATGCGAGTCCTCCGTACACATCTCGTTGTGGTTTAGGGTGGCCTAAGCATTGATGAGGGTTCCGGTTCGTCACCCGTACGGGCGGCCGACGGTACAGTGGAGAGCGAACGCGGCGCTGGAACCGAAACCTTTTGTGTTTTTAGGCTGGCCGAAAATCATGGCGAGTGCGGGAGTCATCGACGCGGCCACCGCCCCGGGGCATGCCGGCGATGTCGCGGGAGGAGCGACCACCATCGAGACGGGTGCGAGCGGATGAGCGGACGCGGCGAGTACGTGCTGGCGCTGTACATCGCCGAGCATCAGGGGGAGCCGCCGGTCTCGCCGGGGCAGGTGGCCGAGCGGCTGGGGCGGTCGCCGGCGACCGCCTCGGAGATGTTCCGGAAGCTCGGCGACGACGGGCTGGTCGACTACGAGCCGTACGAGGGCGTCGCGCTCACCGAGGCGGGCCGTGCACGCGCCACGGAGCTCCACGAGACGTACGTCCTGCTCTCGTGGTTCTTCCGGGCCGTGCTCGACCTCGACGACCACGAGGGGAAGGCGATGGAGATGGCCGCGGTGATGGACCACGAGGTCGCGGCCCAGCTCGTCGAGACGCTCCCCTACGACGCCGAGGTGCCGCCGGAGCTGGAGGTACCCGACCGGGACGACGACGCGGAAGCGTAGCGGTCGCCGGCCCCGGAACGATGGCGGGTCGTCCTCTCCCGGTATCGACGGTCGCCCGGGAGGGGCATCCGGGCCCGTTCACCCCCGGCTGGTGAGATGGTGACGGACCGCTCGCTGGCAGTCCGCACAGACGGCCGCGAACTCGGCGAGGACCGCGAGGACCGGGTGGGCCGAGCCGGGGCTGTCGGTCTCGCCGTAGAGGTACTCGAAGAAGGGTTCGTGGGTCACGCGGCAGCCGTCCCGGCCGGTCGTCCCACGCAGGAACGACTGGCGCTCGCGGGCGAGGGCGTCACAGCGCTCCCGATGGCGGGCGAGCCGCTCGTGGCGCTCCCGGAGCGCGTCGAAGCCCAGCGCGGAGAGCGGCGTCTCGTCGGCCGCGCGGAGCCACTCGACGGCCGTCGTGACGGTCTCGTGTACCCCGTCCAGCTGCTCGCGTTCGCGGTCCAGCACGACCGCCGTCGCGTCCAGTTCTCGCCGCCGCTCGGCGACCGACTCCCGGATGGCCGTCCGGAGCGGCGGCGTCAGCGGCCCCTCGCCCGCGAGCGCACCGGCCACCTCCGGGCCGAGTTCGTCCCGCAGCACCGTCGCGGGGGAGCCGTCCTCGACGTGGTCCGGGACCACCGGCACGACGAGGTCGACGAACGCCTCGCGGACCGCCGTGCGTTCGTCCGGGCCACCGGACCCGGCTGTATCGAGACAGGACTCTGCACCCGTCATCCCGGTCCGAACGCCCCCGTCGGCCACCGGTCGGTTGCCGCCGGCCGTCACCAGATCCTCGACACGCTCGGAGAACGCGTCCAGCGCGTCCTCCTCTGCGACCACCGCGCGGCGCTCCTCGCGGACCCGCTCGGTCGCCGCGTCCAGCCGTGTCGCGAGTTCGAGGACCACGGTGCTACCTCCGAACGCGTACCGGGTCGTCGGCGGCGATGAACACGCCGTCGCTCTCCTCGGCACCGAGCGCCATCCCGCCGCCGGACTCCCGGTAGACGGTCCACTCCGGGAGCGGCGGGATGCCGTAGTCGGCGGGCTCGTTGAAGCTGGCGGCGATGGTCCAGGCCCGGGCGCGCATCCGTCCCGCGTCGGCGTCCTCGCCTCCCAGGCCGGCGCCCTCGCCTCCCGGATGGGTGTCCTCGTCTCCCGGGTGGGTGTCCACGTCCCCCGAATCGGCCGCCGCGGTCGGCTCGGCGGCATCGTGCGCGTCGTCCATGCTCAGAACGCCCCGTTCACGATGTCCGCGACCCGGTCCCGGTCGAACAGTTGCTCGTCGCCGGTCACGTCGCCGAACTCCTCCGGATAGAGCTGCTTGGCGGCCCGCTCGGTGAGGAACAGGTTGTGGATGGGGCCCTGGTAGAGGTAGCCGCCGCGGTAGACCCGGCCGTTCCGGACCGCCTGCAGTTCGCTTCCGACCGGGTGGTCCTCCATGTACGCGAGGACGGTGTCGCGGAACTCCGCGGCGGACTTGCGCTCGTGCCCGCGGACGAGGATGACCTCCGGGTCGATCTCGGCGAGGTTCTCGTAGTCCAGCTCGCCGCGGTTGGTGGTGCTGAGGTTCTCGATGTCCGTCCCCGCGAGCGCGTCGCTCACTCCGAGGTCGCGCCACTGCTTCTTGCTCGTACCCCGGTCGTTCAGCCGGTACGGCGAGAACGTCTCCGGGGAGTCGGTGCCCTCGAACGTGAGGAAGACGTTCGGCCGCTCGTCGGCCGGCGGCAGCCGCGCCTGGATCCCGGCGACGAACTCGTCGTGGAGCGTCGCGAACGCCTCGAACCGCTCGCGCTCGTCGAATGCCGCCGCCACCCTCTCGAACGCCTCGTACAGCGTGTAGTACCGGTAGTCGTGCCACTCGTCCGACCGCCGGAAGATGAGGTTCCCCAGGAACGGGGCGACGTTCTCCCGGACCTCCTCGACGTCGGCCCGGTCCCAGTCGAACCAGTTGCGGAGCATCCCCGGGTCGTACAGGTGGAGGTCGCTGTCGAGCTCGTAGAACTCCTCCTTCGTCCGGACCTCCGGGTGCGCCTCGATGGTCCCGCGGTCGACGGAGACGCCCGGAAGCTCGTCGTAGACGTAGGTGTAGTAGCGGTCGGCGCCGCCGACGCCGGTGAGCCCGTCGGCCTGCCCGAGCGCGACGGCCATGTCGGCGTAACCGCCGTCGTAGGCGGCCCAGCGCTCCGGGACGGCATCGAACTCGACCGTCCCCATCGGCTGCATCGTCACCGTGTAGGCGTCGCCGTCGGTCGGCGAGGCCGGCGCCCCGTCGCTCGCCGGCAGCGAGTCCGTGCAACCGGCGAACAGGCCCGCGCCGGCCGCCACACCTGCACCCAGTACGTCACGCCGCGTCGGTCCTCTCGACATATGATTTAGGCTAGCCTAAAACAATAAAAACGCACCGATTTTTAGCCCGGCCTAAATCACCGGGACGCGCCATCCGCCGAACCATCCGCCGCACCGTCCGCCGCACCGTCCGCCACACTGCCCCCCGCGGCACCTGCCGCACCGTCCGCGGTGTACGCCTCCACGGCGTCGTCCGGGAGCGCGTCGAGCACGGTCTCCGGGTCGGCGCGCTCGACGGCCGTCTCCACCAGCACGTCCGTGTCGAGGTGGGCGGCCAGCGCCCGGTGGCCCTGCCCCCGTCGCCGGGCGACCTCGTCGGCCTCGATCTGCCACTCCTGTCGTGTCTCGGCGACCTCGCGGGCCCGCTGCCGGGCCTCGTCGTCGTCCAGGTCGTCGGGCACGTCCTCGAGATGGTACTCCGTGATGTTCTCCAGCCACTCCTCGCCCACCCAGCGGCCCTGTTCGACGACCCAGTCCCTGTGGTCGCCGGGGCCCTCCCACAGCCCCTCGACCTCGTACCGGTGGTCGGTGACGAGGCCGAGGCCGACGCGGGCGCCGTGGCCGACCGCGACCGCGACCTGGCTCTCGACGCCCGCCAGCGGGCCCGCGACGTACAGGCCGTCGACCGCGGTCCGGCCGTACTCGTCGGGGTGGTCCCGGTCGAACCGTGGCTCGTCCTCGCCCTCGTACTGCCGGGGGAAGTCGTCGTGGCAGTCCAGCAGGTACGCGTCGTCGTACGTCGTCGCGGCGACCACGTACCGGGCGCGGACCGTGCGGCCGTCCTGGGTCTCGACCCGGAACGCGCCCCCGTCGGCCGGGGGCTCGACCGTCGTCACGAGGTCGGCCACGAGGTCGGCACCGACCCGCTCGATGTGGTCGTGGAACAGGTCGTAGGTGGTGTCGATGTCGACACCCGCGGGGAACCCGGGGTAGTTCTCCAGGTACGCACACTGTCGGAGCGACGACGTTCCGCGGTCGAAGACGACCGTGTCGAACCCGTAGCGCGCGGTGAAGACGGCCGCGGCCGTGCCCGCCGGGCCACCACCCACCACGACGACATCGCGGTCCGTGGCGGGCGTGTCGTCGGCGCCGGCCGCGTCGGTCATCGCTCCCCCCGCATCGTCCGGAGCTGGCGTTCGACCACCTCGTCGTCCAGCAACGCGTCCGGCCCGACGAGGTCGACGACCGGCGCGTTCTCGACCCGGAGCCACTCGTCACGGCCGTCGCCGGCGAGCGTCACCGTCCGGCGGGTCCGCGGCAGGCCGTTGGCCCGGCGGCCGTCCGTCGTCTCGCGGACGCTGACGAACCCGACGGCCGAATCCGTCTCCTCGCAGACGGCGAGGTCGTACGACTCGCAGTCGGGGTCGAGGTCACACAGCGCCGTCCGGTAGGCAACCGCGGCGTCCCGGGCACGCTCGGCGTCGGCGAACGAGCCGAAGCGCAGCCGCGAGACCGGCGCCGGCCGGACACCCGTCTCGGCGCAGGCGACCGCGAACGCCCCGTCAGCGTCGGCCAGCGCCTCGACCCGCTCGCGGGCACGGCGCAGGAGGTCCCCCGGGTTCGACCCGGCTCCCGTGTCGGCCGACATCTCAGACCGCCCCGTCGACGATGTCCGCGACGCGCTGCCGGTCGAACAGCTGTTCGCCGCCGAACTCGTCGGGGTACACACCCTGTGCGGCGCGCTCCAGCTGGAACAGATGGATGATGGGACCCTGGTAGGTGTGGCCGCCGTAGACGACGCGGTCGTTCCGCACCGCCGACAGCTCGCTCGCCACGTCGTGGGCCTCCAGATGCGAGACGATGCGCTCCTCGAACGCCTCGTCCGTCACCTCGCCCTGGAGCCGGACCGCCAGCACGTCCGGGTCGATGTCCAGCAGCGTCTCGAAGTCGATCCGCCCGCCGCCGGCCTGCGCGTCCGTCACGCCAGCCGTCCCGAGCGCGTCGCCGACACCGAGGTCGCGCCACTGTTTCGACTGGGTCCCCTCGCCGATGAGGTACGGGTAGAACGACTCCGGTGGCGCGTCCGCGGGGAAGAGGACGGCCACGTCCGGACGCTCCTCGGGGAGCCGCGACTCGACAGCCGCGACGACCTCGTCGTGGTAGCCCGCGAACGCCTCGTAGCGGGCCTCCTGCTGGAACGCCCCGGCCAGCTTCCCGAACGCCTCGTACAGGTCGTAGTGGCGGTAGCCGTCGTGCCAGTCGTAGACGGTCGAGAAGCTGGTGTTCCCGAAGAACGGTGCGACGTTCTCGCGGAGTTCCGTGACATCGCTCTCGCTCAGCCCGAGCCGGTTCACCATGAAGTTCGGGTCGATGACGTGGAGGTCGGCGCCGATGTCGTAGAACCGCTCCTTGTCGATGCCCTCGTTGTAGAGCTCGCCGATGGCTCCGGTGTCGACGGAGACGCCCGGTAGCTCGTCGTAGTAGTGCGAGGCGTAGCGGGCCTTGATACCGACCGCTTCGAGCCCCTCGGCCTGCCCGAGCGCGACGCCCATGTCCGCCCAGTCACCGGTGAACGACACCCAGGTCTCGGGCACGGCATCGAACTCGACCTCGCCGACGGGCTCCATCGAGACGGTGTACGAGGTGTCGGTCGCGGTCGGGTCCCCGCCGCCGTCGCTGCTGCCACCATCACCGGGCAGCGAGTCGGTACAGCCCGCCAGCAGGCCCGCACCCGCCGCCGCGCTGCCCAGCTTCACGACATCGCGTCGGGTCGGTGCCTCGGTCGTCGTGGTGTCGTCACTCGTCATCGTCAGAACTCCCCGTTGATGATGTCGGCCACCCGGCCGTGGTCGAACAGCTGCTCGTCGGCGCCGAACGCCGGATACGTGTCGCCGTTCTCGTAGCCGGGCCACGTACCGAACCGCTCGGGATAGAGCTGCTTGGCCGTCATCTCCGTCTGGAACAGGTTCATCAACGGCCCCTGCCACCGCGTCCCCTGCGCGTACACCCGGCCGTTCCGGACGGCGGTCACCTCGCTCGCGACCGGGTCGTCCCGCAGGTTCCGCTCCATCTGCTCGAAGTCGACGGACTCCGTGACCGTCCACAGTGCGAGTATCGCGTCGGGGTCGGCGTCCAGCAACGCCTCCATATCGATCTGCTTGAACGCGCCCTCCCACTGCTCGTCGCCGAAGGCGTCGACGGCTCCGAGCGGTCGCGTGTGGGTGTTCCAGTAGCCGGCAGCGTTCAGCCGGAGCACGTAGATGGCGGACAGGTCCGTCGAGATGGAGAGGTACGCGACGGTCGGCCGGTCCGACTCCGGTGGGAGGTCCGCCTCGATAGTTCCGAGGAGGTCGTCGTGGACGGATGCGAGCGCTTCGTACCGCGACCGTTCCCCGTAGAGGCTGGCGACGCCGTCGAACAGGTCCCACAGCGTGTGGTACTCGTACCCGTCGGCCCACGCGTCGGGGGGGCTGGCGTGATAGCTGCTGTAGTAGTTCCCGAACCACGGGCCGACGTTGTTCGCGATCTCGTCGACGTCGTCCCTGCTCCAGTTGTCCTGTGTCGTCACCCACGCGGGGTCCACGAGGTGGAGGTCGCTTTCGAGTTCGTACAGCTGTTCCTTCGTGAAGCCGTACTCCCCCGCCGCATCCGCCCACGCGATTTCGACGCCATCCATGCCGGCGGTGAAGTACTCGAGGGCCGCCGCGGTGCCGTCCCACCAGAGGGAGTTGACGCTCTCGCCGTGACCGAGCGCGGTGGCCATGTCCGGGAACCACGGGAAGTGGGTGAACACGTCCGTCGGCGGCTCCTCGAGGGTCACCTCGCCGACCGGCGACAGGGTCGCCGTGTACGAGTCCTCCGTGTCGGTCGGGCGTTCGCCGCCGCTCGACCCGTCGTCGCTCGGAAGCGAGTCCGTACAGCCCGCCAGCAGGCCCGCTCCGGTCGCTGCTCCCGCACCCAGTACGTCGCGCCGCGTGGGTCGTCGTGGCATGTATTTTAGGCCCGCCTAACAATACATGAACCCGTCGATTTTTCGGCCAGCCTAAACGAATCGGTCAGGCAGGGTCGCCCGGCCCGCCGAGACCGCCCGGATGCCCCGGCGGGAGTGCGGGGTCCACCGGGTCGTCCGGCGTCGCCACCGCCGCGGCCGCGGCGTCGTGCCCCTCGGCGACGGCCGGCAGGTCGCGTCCCTCCGTGTCGCCGGTCGCAACCGCGACGCGCTCGTCGCGGAACGCGAGCGCCTCGTCGTCCGCATCCCCGTCCGCATCGTCCTCGGCGACGGCCACCGCATCCATGTCGACCGCGACCCCGGCGTCTCCCAGCGCCTCCGCCGCGCGGCCGGCGACGTACGGTTCCTCGTCCCCGAGGCACGCTTCGAGCGCATCGGTGACCACCGCAACGCGGGCCGGTTCCACCCGCGCGACCGCCGCCAGCGCCGTCGTCAGGTGGTAGCGGACCACCGCGGAGTCGTCGTCCAGTGCCTCGGCGATGTCGGGGACGAGAGTGCGGAGCGCCGACGGGTCCGCGAGCGCGCAGTCGGCAAGCGCACCCGCGTATCGCTCGCGGGACTCCTCACGTTCGAGTTCCAGCCCGTTCAGCAGGCGGGCCAGCAGCGACGGGTCGACCTCCCCGCTGGCGCGGGCGACCCGCCCGAGCGCCTGGACGGCCCGCGCCCGGACGTAGTAGAACTCGTCGTCGAGGGCGTCCTCCAGCGGCCCCGTCGGCACCGCCTCGGGGTCGGCCTCGGCGACCGCGAGGTAGGTCTTCGCGGCCAGCAGCCGGGTCGAGTCCCGGTCGTCGTCGAGCAGTGGCGCGAGGCCGGCGAGCGCGTTGGCGACGGCGGCAGGGTCGCTCTCGGCGCGGTCGCGTAGCGCGGTGGCGAGTTCGTGCCGGGCGTCGCCGTCGTCCGAGAGCGCGTCGGCGAACGCCTCGGGCCCGTCGCGGGCGGCGTCGAGGAGGAGGTCCGAGTCCATGTGGGGTGGTCGTCGGGGAGTGTGGTGAATCCGGCGGCATGGAGCGTTTGTCGCCTGGTTGCGCCTCCCGTTCCGTACTGCAGATTTTATCGCATCGCTCGCATAGTAGGAACCGAAATGCGCCAGTATCTCAGTTATCCCCGGTGATGATGCTCGCCACCTCGTCACGGTCGAACAGCTCCCCCGAGTAGACATCCGGGAAGTACGCCGTCGCGAACCGCTCGGTGAGGAACAGGTTCTGGATGGGGCCCTCGTAGATGGGGCCGCCGCGGAACACCCGCCCCTCCTGGACCGCCGTGAGCTGCGAGGCCGTGTCGTGGTCCTGCATGAACGACAGCACGGTGTTCCGGAACTCCTGCTCGGTCTTCGTCTCGTGGCCCCGGATGAGGATGGAGTCCGGGTCGACCTCCAGCATCGCCTCGTAGTCGATCTGTCCGCGGTCGTTCGTCGAGAGCCCCTCGACGCCGCTGCCAGCGAGGGCGTCGGAGATGCCGAGGTCGTGGAACTGCTTCTTGCTGGTCCCCTTGTCACTCAGGCGGGCCGGGTAGAACAGCTCGGGCTCGTCGCCGGCGGCGAAGCAGAGCAGCCCGTTCGGGCGCTCCCGCGCCGGCGGCAGGTCGGCCTGGACCGACGCGAGCAGGTCGTCGTGGAGCGACTGGAACGACTGGAACCGCTCCGTCTCCTGGTAGACCTCGGCGACCTTCTCGAACGCCTCGTACAGCGTGTAGTACCGGTAGTCGTGCCACGAGTCCGTCCGCCGGAAGATGGTGTTCCCGAAGAAGGGGGCCACGTTCTCGGCGAGCTCGTCGATGTCGGCCTGCTCGACGCCGCCGAAGTTGTTGCGCAGCCAGTTCGGGTCGATGAGGTGGAGGTCCCCGGCCAGCTCGTAGAACACCTCCGTGTCGATGCCACTCTGGTACAGCTCCGTGAGCGAGTCCTTGTCGATGCTCACGCCGTCCAGTTCCTCGTAGACACCGGTGTAGTAGCGGGACCTGACGCCGACGCTGTTGATGGAGTCGCCGTGGCCCAGCGCGACCGCCATGTCGGCGTAGCCGGGGAAGTAGTTCGTCACGGATTCGGGGACCCCGTCGAGGGTGACATCCCCGGTCGGGACCATCGAGACGGTGTAGGAGTCACCGTCTCCACCGTCACCATCGCCGTCGCCGGCCGCGAAGCCGCCGGTGCAGCCCGCCAGCGCCGCCGCGACGCCGACCCCGGCACCCGCCGTCAGTACGTCCCTGCGCGTGCGACCCGAACCGCTGTCGTCGACCATACCTTTAGGCTCCCCTAAGGACTGAAAAGAGCATCGAAGTTTAGGTTCACCTAAGCGAGTCGGGATGAGCCGGGCGCGTCCGGGGCACTGCAAGAGGACGGCAAGGGGAGCGGCAGAGAGCGGCAGAGAGCGGCGGGGGACAACTGGGGGTACGCCCGCAGGTTTAACCCGGAGAGCGACCCATCCCCGGGCAATGGCTGCCACCGTCTCCACCCCGGACCCCGACGAGCTCCCGGTGCCGGAGCTCGCCGAGGACGCCGCCCGCTGTGCCGAGCGGCTCGCCCGCGCCGACCGCGTGCTGCTGGCCTCGCATATCGACGCCGACGGGCTGACCAGCGCGGCCGTCGCCTCGACGGCGCTGGAGCGGGCGGGCATCCCCTACGAAGTCGTCTTCGAGAAGCAGCTCGACGCAGAATCCATCGCCGGCATCGCGAATCGGGACTACGACACCGTCCTCTTCACGGACTTCGGCAGCGGACAGCTCGACATCATCGCCGCCCACGAACGCGCGGGCCACTTCGAACCCGTCATCGCGGACCACCACCAGCCCGCGACGGGCGAGGCCGCCGACGGGGGCGAGCCCGAGACGGCGTTCCACCTGAACCCGCTGTTGCGGGGACTGAACGGCGCCTCCGAGCTGTCGGGGGCGGGGGCGGCGTACGTGCTGGCGCGCGCGCTCGAGCCCGTTGGTGCCGAGCGCGAGCACGGGCATGCGGCGGACAACCGCGACCTCGCGGCGCTGGCCGTGGTCGGCGCCGTCGGGGACATGCAGGCCTCCGGTGGCGAACTGCACGGCGCGAACGCCGGCATCGTCGCCGAGGGCGTCGCGGCGGGCGTCCTGAAGGAGGCCCAGGACCTCGCGGTGTACGGCAAGCAGACCCGCCCGCTCCCCAAGCTGCTGGAGTACGCCACCGACACGTTCGTCCCGGGCATCTCCAACGACGAGGCCGGCGCCATCGAGTTCCTGCAGTCGCTCGACCTGGATCTGCAGGACACCGACGGGGAGTGGCGGACCTGGGTGGACCTCCCCCGCGAGGAGCAGAAGGCCATCACGTCGGGACTGGTCGAACGGGCGGTCCGTTCGGGCGTCCCGGCGCGCAAGGCCGAGAACCTCGTCGGGACGACGTACACGCTGCTCGACGAACCCGTCGGCACCGAGCTCCGGGACGCGAGCGAGTTCTCGACGCTGCTGAACGCGACCGCGCGCTACGAGCGTGCCGACGTGGGGCTCGCGGTCTGTCGCGGCGACCGCGACGAGGGGCTCGTCCGGGCCCGCCGGCTCCTGCGCGAGCACCGGCGGAACCTCTCGGAGGGGCTGGAGTGGGTCAAGCGCACGGGCGTCACCCGCGAGGACAACCTCCAGTGGTTCGACGCCGGCGAGGAGATCCGCGAGACCATCGTCGGCATCATCGCGGGGATGGCGGTCGGCACCAGCGGCGTCGACCGGAACACGCCCATCGTCGCGTTCGCCCGCAAGAACGACGAGGAGACGAAGGTCTCCTCGCGCGGAACACCCGCCCTCGTGGGGCAGGGCCTCGACCTCTCGGTCGTGATGGGCGAGGCCTCCGAGGCTGTCGGCGGCGGCGGTGGCGGGCACGACGTGGCGGCGGGCGCCACCATCCCCTCGGGCGAGGAGCGCGCGTTCATCGAGGCGGCGGACCGCATCGTCGGCGAACAGCTGGGCTGAGTGGCCCACCCGCACACCCATGGTGCGTGCCGCCCAAGAGCCGGGTATGCAACAGCACGACGAGTCGACCGACGCCGACCCGTCGGCCGACGAGGGCGGCGAGACGGCGGCCGTGCAGCCGGCCGACCCGGAGCCATCCCGTCCCGAGGAGCTCCACGACCTGCTGGCCGCGATGGAGTCGCTCACCGTCGTCTGCCACGACAACCCTGACCCGGACTGCCTGGCGAGTGCGATGGCGCTCGCGGCGCTCGCCAGCGACGCTGGCGTCGATGACGTGGTCATCTGCTACGACGGCAACATCTCCCACCAGCAGAACCGGGCGTTCGTCAACCTGCTCGAACTCGACCTCGAACCGTTCGACCCGGCACTGCTGGACGGCCGGTCGGTCGCGTTCGTCGACCACTCCGTCCCGGGGCAGAACAACGCCGTCCCCGAGGGAACGCCGATCGACGTGGTTATCGACCACCACCCGGCGGAGGGCGCCGAGGCGCGGTTCGTCGACCGGCGGGAGACCGCGGGCGCGACGGCCACCATCCTCACCGAGTACGTCCACGCGCTGGGGATCGACCTGGAGGGACGGCTCGCGACCGGGCTGCTGTTCGCGGTCCGCCGGGAGACGCTCGGCTTCCTCCGGGGCGTGACCGCCGCCGAACACGAGGCCGCCGCCATCCTCCACCCGTACGCCGACGAGAAGACGCTCCGGCAGCTGGCGAGCCCACCGGTCACGGGGTCGACGGCCGACGCCCTCGGCACGGCCATCGACAACCGCGAGGTCCGGGGCTCCACGCTCATCTCGCACGTCGGCCGGACTGGCGAGCGGGACGCACTCCCGCAGTCGGCGGACTACCTCGTCGAGCTGGAGGGCGTCGGGAGCGCGGTCGTCTTCGGCATCGTGGACGACTGCATCGAGTTGAGCGGCCGCACCAACGACTCCCGGGTCCACATCGGCGAGGCGCTGGACGAGGCGTTCTCCGATGTCGGGAGCGCCGGCGGACACCGGGAGATGGCCGGCGGCAAGATCCCGCTCGGGCTGTTCGCCGACGCGGCGGCGGACGAGCGACTGGTCGAGTTCGTCGAGGGGATCGTCACCGACCGGCTCGTGAGTGCGATGAACCTGCCGGAGGACGAAACCGAGGAGGAGTAGCTGGGGCGCAGCGAGCACCGCGAGCGAGCCCCAGTACCCGAGCGGGGAGCGAAGCGACCCGCGAGGGGAGAGCGGCACCGGGCCTGACGTGGGCTCCGGGAGCGCGTCAGAGCGCCGCGACGACCTCCTCCCAGAACGGCTCGGACGGGTCGAACTCCAGCTGGACGCGGTCGGCGACGCCGCCGTACGTCTCGCGGATCTCGTCGCCCAGTTCTGCGGGCGGCGCCTCGATGGCGAACGCCTCGACCATCTCGTCCGTGACGAGGCCGTGCATCTCCCCCCACTTGTCCTCCTTCGAGAGCTCGTGGAGTTCCATCCCGACGTCCTCCCAGCCGTGGAGTTCGAGGACATCGTGGTACGTGCGGGTGGAGCCGTAGAACGCGATGCGGGCCCGGACCTCCTCGCGGCGGGCCTCCCGGCGGCTCTCGTCGCCGGTGATGACGAACGGGCTGGCCGACAGGGTGACCTCCTCGAACGGCCGGTTCATCTGCTCGGCGCCCGCCCGCACGGTGGGCTCGATGACCTCCTCGGTGTACTCTGGGGTGTTGAAGGCGTGCATGCAGAGGCCGTCGGCGGTCCCGCCGGCCATCTTGAGGTTGTACTCGTTGACGCCGGCGACCCAGATCTCCGGCGGACCCGAGTCGAGCGGCCCCGGGTTGAACGCCTCCGGAAGCAACGAGAACTGGTAGAACTCGCCGTCGTAGTCGAGTTCGTCCGCCTCGCCGTCGAACACGTCCCAGATGTGCTTGATGGACTCGACCATCTCGCGCAGGCGGGGCCCGGGCCGCTTCCACTCGAAGTCGACAGAGAAGCGGCGCTCGTTGTGCCCCTTCACCTGGGTGCCGAGGCCGAGGACGAACCGGCCGTCGGAGTAGCGCTGGAGGTCCCAGCCCTGCAGCGCCAGGACCATCGGACTCCGGGCGAACGCGGTGGCGATGCGGGTCCCGAGTTCGATGTCGCTGGTGTGTTCGGCGACGACCGGGAGCGGGAGGAACGCGTCGAAATCGAGTTCCGGCGCCCAGATGCCGTCGAAGCCCGCGGCCTCGGCTGCCTCGGCGAGGTCGGCAGTCTGCTCGTCCAGTCCGGGAACGCTCGCGTCGATGCGGAGGTCCGTCATGCGAACACGTGCCGGAGGGAGGGGAGTTAGGTGTTGGTGCGGCCACGAGTACAGATGGGCATCGCGAGGGGGCCATCGGCCCAGGTTCTCCCTGCCGACCCGCCCGACGACCGTCGATTGCCGGGGCAGTTATCAAGAGCCTCATATCATCGGAGGTACTTCCTTTGGCACCGATTCACAAGGACAGCTGTCATGAGTCGATACGCCGACGCCAGCCGGTCGCTCCGGCTCGACCCGGACAGCCAGTCGGGTGGCTACTTCCGCCACGCCGTCTACAACCACTGGGACCCCTACGAGGACATCGCCGACGACCTGCTCGCGCAGGACCGGCGGGCCCTCATGGAGGCCGACTTCGAGGAGGACGACTCCGACGCGCTCGCGCAGGGGCTCGCGCTGTTCGGCGCGGGCGAGGAGGCCGTGACCGAGGACCTCGCGCCGCTGGCCATCGCGCTCGACGACATCGACGACCAGCTGTTCCTCACCTCGCAGCTCTACGAGGAGGCCAAACACACCGCCTTCTTCGACCGCTACTGGCGCGAGGTGCTGTTGCCGGTTGCCGAGGAACGGGGCTGGGACCCCGTGAAGCCGACCGACGACCGCTACTTCATGGACGCCTACGTCGACCTGTTCGACGACGTCGAGGCGTCGATGCACCGCCTGCTGGAGGATGACACCCCCGAGAGCCGCGTGGACGCGTACTGCCACTACCACCTCGTCGTCGAGTCCGTCCTCGCGCAGACGGGCTACTTCGGACTGACGAGCGCGTTCCAGGAGGACACCTCCGAGGAGCTCATCCTCGACCACGCGCCGGAGGTCCCCCACCTCCCGGGGCTGGTCGAGGGGCTCAGCTACATCCGCAGCGACGAGGGCCGCCACGTCGGCTTCGGGATGCACAAGGTCCAGCAGCATATCGCGGAGGACGGCGTCGACCCACAGGGGGTGCAGGACGTCCTGCAGGCCCAGATGACGAACGTGGCCGACATCGTCACGTACGACGACGAGTTCATCAACCCGGTACCGCTCGTGGAGTACGCCCGCGACAAGCTCACGCGCCGTATCGAGATTATCACCGACGCCGACGCCGAGATACCGGACGTGGGCGAGCTGGTGGCGCTGGACACGGCCGACGAGCTCACCGCCGACTGAGCAGCGTCCCGGAGCCGACCCAGATGACAGATATTGGAGCGTACAAACCCCCAAAATGATATGCTCACTTTCCGAGACCAGAATAGATAGATTAGTTACCGCTTTTCAGACTTATTCGTCCGGGTCGAGGAACCCGTGGTACGGGCAGACGTACTCGTCCCGGATGATCTGCTCGTCGACGATATCGAGTCCGAGCTCGTCGAGTTCCCCGGCGATGCGGTTGAGGTCGTCGTGGCTCTGCCCGATGGCGTTCACGTAGACGTTCCGCTTGCCGGTCATGATCTCGCGGACGGCCGTGACACCGTGTATCTCCCGGGCCTGGTTGGCGAGTTCGTCCCGCTCCGTGACCGCGGCTGTACAGATGATCTTCGTGTACAGGGGGTAACCCGCCAGGTCGTAGTCGATATCGACGTGGTACCCGCGGATGATGCCGCTCTCCTCGAGCCGGTTGAGCCGGGTCCGGACGGTGCTCGAGGAGAGGTCGAGCTCGTCTGCGATATCGCTCGACGAGGTCCGTCTCGCGTCCTGCTGGAGGTGGTAGAGGATGCGCCGGTCCGTCGCATCCAGTTCGCCGTCCTTCATGCTTCCCCTGCGGGCCCGCATCCCGTATCAGTGTTTCCGCCGGAGGCCCGCGACGACCGACGGAGGTTCGAAGACAGTACGAGTATTTTGTAGCTTTTGAATGACAATCCGTCATTTCAATCCGCTAGTTTATGCACTTCCGTCATCTAACGTCGAGTAGCCCCCGCGGGCAACGCTCGCGGGACACCCACACCCATCATGAGTCTCAGCCGACCCACCGGCGGTGGCCGGACCGAGGAGGCGGAATCGAGCGAGTACTGCGTACTGGGCGGCGCTGTCGGCGCCGCCGTCGCCGACCAGCTCCGCGCAGACGGGCACAGCGTCGAGCTGGTCGACGCGACGGCGGACGCGGACGACGCGGGCGACGACCCGCTCTCGGCGTTCGACGACGACGCGCTGGCGGCGGCGTCGACGGTCGTGGTAGCGACCCGCTCGGACAGCCGCAACCTGCTGCTCGCCCAGCAGGTCAGCACCCGGTTCGAGGCCGACCAGATACTCGTGCTCGTCCACGACCCGGTCCGGCTGGCGCCGTTCGCGGCGGCCGGACACGACCCGGTCTGTGTGACCTCGGCACTCACCAGGACGGTGATCGAGGAGCTATGAAGGAGCTGGAACGGGACCTCGGGCTGCCCTCGGTGCTGGCCATCAGCATCGGCGCGATGATCGGCAGCGGTATCTTCATCCTGCCGGCGCTCGCGCTGGGCCTCGCCGGACCGCTCGTCATCGCCGCGTACGCGCTGGCGGGCCTGCTCGTGGTGCCGGCGGCGCTCTCGAAGTCGGAGATGGCCACGGCGATGCCCGAGGCCGGCGGCACCTACATCTACATCGAGCGCGGGATGGGCCCGCTGCTCGGCACCATCGCCGGTGCTGGAACGTGGTTCTCGCTGTCGTTCAAGGGCGCGCTCGCGCTCGTCGGGGGCGTCCCGTACCTGCTCTTGCTGGTCGACCTGCCGCTGCAGCCGGTCGCACTGGGGCTGGCGGCGCTCCTCATCCTCGTGAACGTCTTCGGGGCGAAACAGACCGGGCGGCTCCAGCTCGGCATCGTCGTCGTGATGCTGGCGGCGCTGGGCTGGTTCGCGGCCGGGAGCGCCCCCGCGGTCCAGTCGGCCAACTACGCCGGCTTCTTCGACGCCGGCATCGGCGGGCTGCTCGCCGCGACCGGCCTCGTCTTCGTCTCCTACGCCGGCGTCACCAAGGTCGCCAGCGTCGCCGAGGAGGTCGAGGACCCAGGACGGAACATCCCGCTGGGCATCCTCGGCTCGCTCGCGTTCACGACGGTCCTGTACGTGGTCATCGTGGCGGTCCTCGTGGGCGTGACCGACCCCGGTAGCGTCGCCGGGTCGCTGACCCCGGTCGCGGTCGCTGCCGAGGCCACTCTCGGGCAGGCGGGCGTGGTGGCGGTCATCCTCGCGGCCGTCCTCGCGCTGGTCTCGACGGCCAACGCCGGCATCCTCTCCTCGTCGCGCTACCCGCTGGCGATGAGCCGGGACAAGCTGGCCCCGCCGTCGCTGTCGGCCGTCAGCGAGCGCTTCGGCACCCCCGTCAACGCCATCACCCTCACGGGCGCGGTGCTGCTGGTGCTCATCGCGTTCGTCCCCATCATGGAGATCGCCAAGCTGGCCAGCGCCTTCCAGATCCTCGTGTTCGCGATGGTCAACCTCGCGGTGATCGCGTTCCGCGAGGGGAGCACGGCCTACGAGCCGGAGTTCACCTCGCCGCTCTACCCCTGGATGCAGGTGTTCGGCGTCGTCACGGGGCTGGGCCTGCTCACCCAGATGGGGACCGTCGCGCTCGCGGGAGCCGTGGTCATCACCCTCGGGAGCGTCGTCTGGTACCTCGTCTACGTCCGCCCGCGGGTCAGCAGGGAGGGCGCCGCGACCGACGCGATCCGCCGGCAGGTCGGCCGCGAGTCGCTCACGGCGGTCGAGTCCACCATGGACGAGGGGCGCCGCGAGGTGCTGGTCGCGCTGACGAAGGCGGGCGACCCCGACCGCGAGCGTGCGCTCGTCCGGCTGGCCGCCGACCTGGTCAAGCCCGACGACGGCCGTGTCGTCGCCGTCCGGTTCCAGGAGGTTCCCGACCAGCTACCGCTGACCGAGGAGGCGGCCGTCCAGTCGGCGGCCGACCGGTCGTTCGAGGCCCGGATGGCGTCGCTGGCCGACGACCTCGGCGTCGCTATCGAGGCCGACGAGGTCGTCAGCCACGACACCAAACACGCGGTCGTCAACGTCGCCGACAGCCGCGGCGTCGACACGGTCGTCGCCGAGCACGAGCCGCTCCGACTCCGTTCGCGGCTGCTCGGCGACCCCATCGACTGGGTCGTCCGGCACGCCCCCTGTGACGTGCTGCTGGTCGACAACCTCGGCTACGACGGGGCCGAGGCGGTCGTCCTCTCCGGGACGCCCCCGTATCCGGCACTGGCGGTGAACGTGGCCGGGGGCGTCGCGGCCGCCGGCGAGGGGTCGGTCTCGCTCTGGTACCCCGACGACGAGCCGACCGACGAGCGCCGTCGGACCGTCGAGGACTACCGGACGGAGCTCTCGGAACTGCTCCGCGTCCCGGTCCACGACACGACCACCCGCACGGACGGCGGTCGAGCGACGACCCCCGACCTGCTGGTGCGCGGCGGCGCCGGCGGCGGACTCCGGGACGCCCTGTTCGACGACCGGCCGGTGGCCCCCAGCCCGGGCTGCACCACGGTCACCGTCTACCCACACGAGTCGCGCCGCCCGCCGTTCCTGCGGCGGCTCCTCGAACGGGCGACCTTCTGACGGCGGCGGTACGCCGTCGGCCCGTTGGTCGTCACCGGCTCGTCCGGCGCCCGTCGCCACGTTCCCGGCTCACGACCCAGACACCCGCCCCGATGAGAGCGCCACCGGCGAGGAATCCGGGGGCGACCTGCTCACCGAGCAGGGCCGCGCCCAGCGCGATGCCGACGACCGGCTGGACGAAGAAGAAGACCGCGACGGTCCCCGACGGGACGAACTCCAGGCCCTTGTACCAGAGATACCACGCCGCCGCGGTCGCTGCCAGCCCCAGGTACGCCACCGCGAGCACGGCCTCGGACCCGAGTGCGACGGCGCCGACCCCCCGACCGAGGTACCACAGTTCGACGGCGGCCAGCAGCCCCAGCATGGGGACGGCGGCGAGGGTGGAGTACGTCGCGGCGGTCAGCGCGGAGTAGCGTCGGACGACGGCCACGCCCCGGACGGTGTAGCCGGCCCACGCGAGGCTCGCGAGGACGAGCAGACCGACGCCGACGGCGTTGCCGCTCGTGATGGCCGCGAGGTCGTACTGACCGGCGAGGACGACCACGGTGCCGGCTGCCGCCAGTCCGATACCGGCGGCTTTCAGCCGGGTGACGCGCTCGCCGAGCAGCGCCGCACCGAGGACGACCACGAACACCGGTGTCAGCACGGTCAGCAGCGACCCCTGGCTCGCGTTCGTCAGGTCCGTCCCGAGGAACTGGGTGGCGATGGTGAGCGCCACCCAGCCGCCGAGCTCGACGAACGCCGGCCAGTCGGCCCGGTCGACCCCCGAGTGGCTACCGGGACGCAGCAGAGTGACGGCCCGGAGCCCGAGCCACAGCGCGGCGCCGCCGAGTGCGACCCGGCAGAAGCCGAGCGTGACCGGCGGGACGAGCGCGAAGCTCCACTTGCTGACGACGTACATGCCACCCCAGAGGGCGGCGGCGGCGAGCGGGCCGAGCGCGAAGGCATAGTGGCGGAGTCCCGTCACCGTCGGCTCAGGCGCCGCCGAGGTAGAGTCGCCCGACCTCGTCGTTGTCGAGCAGCGTGTCCGCGTCGTCCTCGAACCTCACGGTCCCCTGGTCGAGGACGTAGCCGCGGTCGGAGATGGCCAGCCCCTCCTTCGCGTTCTGCTCGACCATCAGGATGGCCGTGTCGAGGTCGTTGACGGCCTCGACGTGGCCGAACACCTCCTGTGCGGTGTTGGGTGCCAGCCCCGCCGAGGGCTCGTCGATGAGGAGCACGTCGGGCTCCATCACCAGCGCGCGGGCGAACGCGAGCACCTGGCGCTGGCCGCCCGAGAGCGTGCGGGCCTTCGCCTCCCGCTTCTCGTCGAGGAGCGGGAACCGGTCGTACAGCCGGCCGATGACCTCGTCCAGCCCCCCCTTCCGGGCGACCCCGCCCATCCGGAGGTTCTCGTCGATGGTGAGCGAGCCGAACACGTTGTCGGTCTGGGGGACGTAGCCGATACCGATCCGGACGATGTCCTCGGGCGACATCCCGCCGATATCGTCGCCGTGGTAGGTGACCGTCCCGGCCCACGGCGTCAGCATCCCGAACACCGTCTTGAGAACGGTCGACTTCCCGGCCCCGTTCGGGCCGATGAGGCAGACGATCTCCCCGGGACCCAGGTGGAGCGAGCAGTCGTCCAGCACCTGTACCTCGCCGTAGCCGCTGTCGACGCCCGACACCTCGACGACGGGCTCCGTGTCACCGGTCCCGGCGCTCGTGCCGGCCCCGTCGCTGGTCGTGGACGCCGCCTCGGCGCCCGTGGCGGTTCCGTCCGCGTCCGCGTTCGTGGGTGGATTCTCGCTCATGGTCAGCCTCCGAGATACGCGTCGATGACTCTGTCGTCGGTCTGGACCTCGTCGGGCGTGCCCTCCATCAGGACGCTCCCGCGGTCCAGCACGATGACCGGGTCCGCGAGGCTCATCACGAACTCCATGTCGTGCTCGATGAGGAGGAACGTCGTCCCCTGGTCGTGGAGCCGGCGGATCTGCTCGGCGAGCTTCTTCCGCAGGGTGGGGTTGACCCCGGCGGCCGGCTCGTCCAGCAGGAGGATGTCCGGTTCGGCCAGCATCGCGCGGGCCAGCTCGACCAGCTTCATCTGCCCGCCGGATATCTTCGTCGCCGGCTGGGTGGCGAGGTGGTCGATCTCGAACTCGCCGAGGATGCGCTCGACGTCCGCGAGGTTCCGCGCCTCGTGTTCGCGGACCTCGTCGGGGGCGGTGAACAGCTTCACGAACGACTCGCCGGGCTGTCGCTGCGGGCCGACCAGCATCGCCTCGCGGACGGTCATCCCCTCCAGCTTGCGCGGGGTCTGGAACGTCCGGATGAGACCGTGGTCGGCGATCTCGTACGGTTCGAGGTCGGTCACGTCGGTGCCGTTCACCTCGACGTGGCCCGAGTCGGGCTCGTAGAAGCCCGAGACGAGGTTGAACAGCGTGGACTTGCCGGCCCCGTTCGGGCCGATGAGCCCGGTGATGGTCCCGCGCTCGACCTGGAAGCTGGCGTGGTCGGTCGCGACCAGCGCGCCGAACGCCTTCACGAGGTCGTGGGCCTCGAGGACCACGTCCTCCTTCGAGCGGTCGGCGCCCGACCGGGGCGATGCGGGCGATGCGGTCTGGGTCGCCGCCCCCGCCGCAGCCGCCGATGTCGGGTCACCCGCCGACTCCGATTCGGAGTCGGGCTGTGGCTCAGTCATCGCTCTCACCCGCCTTGCTCCCGCGGACGCCGCGTTCGGGCTGGGACGGGGCGTCGTCGACGACGCCACGCCAGATGAGCTCTCGCTGTGGCGGCAGCACGCCCTGGGGCCGGAACCGCATCAGCAGGACGATGATGACGCCGATGAGGAGCAGCCGCAGCGGCGCCACGTCGACCGGAATCCAGCCGAACTCGTTGAGGAACCGCGTCCCCTGCTGGATGGCGACGATGACGAAGCCACCGAACAGCGCCCCGCGGTTCGAGCCGCTGCCGCCCAGGATGACGGCCACCCAGACGTAGAACGTCGTGATGGGGTTGAGGTCGCCGGGGCCGACGTAGAGGTTCAGGTGTGCGTAGAACACGCCCGCCAGCGCCATGATGAGGCTGCCGAGGACGAACGCCTGCATCTTGTACGAGTAGGTGTTCTTCCCCAGCGCGCGGGCGGCGTCCTCGTCCGAGCGGATGGTCCGCAGGACGCGTCCCCAGGGGGAGCGGTGGACCCGCCGCAGAACGAGATAGCAGATGCCCACGAGCGTGAGCACGAGGGCCACGTTCAGCAGCGCCTGCCAGAAGTTCGTCCCCAGCACGATGGTCGGGCCGGGCAGCGCGGTGATGATGACGCCCGGCATCGTCTCCGGGAACGTCTCCAGGACCGGCCAGCCCTCGAAGAAGCCCGGGATGCCCCGGACCCCGGCGCTCCCGTTGGTCAGCCAGCCCTCGTTCAGGATGATGATGCGGACGACCTCCGCCAGGCCGATGGAGGCGATGGCGAGGTAGTCCGCGCGGAGCCGTAGCGTGGGGATGCCGATGAGCAGCGCCAGGACGCCGGCCAGCACGAGTGCGACGAACAGGCCGACGACCGGCGGGATACCGCCTGCCAGCGGCGACGAGCTCGCGCTCGCCAGCGCCGTGCCGTACGCGCCGATACCGAAGAAGGCGGCGACGCTGAAGTTGATGAGCCCGGAGTAGCCCCACTGCACGTTCAGTCCGAACGAGAGCAGGGAGTACATCCCGGCCAGGCCGACGAGGAACAGGAAGTACGACGGCCCGATGCCACCGGTGAGCAGTCCCAGGAGCAACAGCAGCGCGAACCCGAGGACGAACGCCAGCACGCCCTGCTCGGGCCGGGTGAGGTCCGCCCAGTACCCCTTCGGGTCGGAGACGAGCGACATCTCAGGTCCCCTCCCCGTCCCCGGCGATACCGTTCGGTCGGAACAGGAGCACGACCACCATGATGAGGAACGCGAGGGCGTTCGCGTACTCGAGGCCGATTCCCCAGCCGTCGGGCACGATCGGCAGCAGCGCGCCGACCCCCGAGAGGAGCGGCGTCAGCTGGTTGATCATCCCGATGAGGACCCCGCCCAGCATCGCGCCGTACACCGACCCGATGCCGCCGAGGATGACGGCCGCGAAGATGACCAGGAGCAGGTCGAACCCCATCCGCGGGGCCAGCCGGCCGTAGAGGCCGAGGAAGACGCCGCCGGCGCCGGCCAGTCCGGCGCCGATGACCCAGGTCCACAGCTTCACGCGGTCGGTCCGGATGCCGCTCACCCGGGCGAGGTCGGGATTGTCAGCCATCGCGCGCATCTTCCGCCCGAGGTCGGTGTACTGCAACAGGACGTGGAGCCCCGTCACCAGCACGACCGCCGAGACGAAGATGGCCACGTCGTGCTCCGTGACCCGGATACCGTACGGCAGGAGCGCCTCGATTGGCCGGAGCGCCTGGATGTCGTAGCGGGTGAAGTCGGAGCTGAACCCCATCTGGATGACCGCCCGGTAGACGAAGGCGATGCCGATGGAGGTGATGAGCAGGCCGATGGACCCGACGTCCAGGCCCTCGTAGACGACCTTCTCCGTGACGACGGCCACGACGGCGGCCATCGCGATGCCGACGGCCAGCGCGACGAAGAAGCCGAACGGGAGGCCGAGTATCGCGCCACCGAGGCCGCCGACCGCGCCGAACGTGACCAGCGCCGAGTAGGCGCCGACGGTCATCGTGTCGCCGTGGGCGAAGTTGGCGAAGCCGGCGATGCTGTACACCAGCGAGAGCCCGATGCTCCCCAGCACGATGATGCTGCTGTAGATCAGCCCGTTGGCGAGTAGGTCGAGCACCATTCCCCTTCAGCCTTCGATGAAGCCGATGCCCTCGTAGGAGTGGTTCTGGACCTCCGTGATCTGGAGGAAGCCGACCGGGTCGCCGTTCTCGTCGAGGTCGATGGGGCCGCTGACCCCCTGGTAGTCGACGTCGCTCGCACTCCCGCCGTCGACGAGAATCTCGGCGCCCGCCTCGAAGGAGGTGACCTGCTCGCCCTCCGGGCGGGTCACGTCGCGGACGACCTCGGAGAGGGCCGCGCCGGTGAACTCGTCGGCGGCCAGGATGGAGAGCGCCGCCGTGACGACGCAGTCGTAGGCGTACGCCGACCACGCCGTGGGAGCCTCGTCGTACTCGCTCTCGAACTGGGAGGCGAAGTCCTGGTAGTTCTGCTCCTCGACGGGCGCGGAGGGGACGACGATCTTCATCCCGTCCATGCTCCCCTCGGGCGTGTTCTCCAGCACGTTGTCCCCCGAGACGGAGTCGGCGCCGTACAGTTGTGGCTCGTACCCGTTCGAGAACATCTCGTTGACCATCGTGGCGTACTCCGCCTGGTAGGTGATGAACAGCCAGGCGTCGGCGCCCGAACCGTTCATCTCGGAGACGAGCCCGGAGTAGGACTGCTGGTCCTGGTCGTGCGGGTTGTCGTACGCGAGGTCGCCGTCCCACGCGTTCTTGAACGCGTCGGCGAGGCTCGACCCGTAGTTGTTGTTGACGTAGGTGAGTGCCACCTCGTCGTAGCCGTCGTCCGCGATGATGTTCGCGAGCGCGGTCGCCTGCGTGCGCCCGGTCGGGGACATCCGGAGGAGGCCGGGGAAGTCCGTCAGCCCGAGCCCGGTGGAGTTCTGACTCAGCTGGACCACGTCGGTGCCGCTGATGACGCTCTCGTAGATGGCGAGCGAGACGCCGGAGCCGACCGCCCCGATGACGAACGGGACCCGGTCCTGGTTGACGAGCTTCTGGGCCGCGGAGACGCCGCCCTGGTTCTCCGACTCGGAGTCCTCGACGGTGATGGCCAGCTCGCGCCCGTCGAGGCCGACCTCGTTGACCGCCGCCAGCGCGAGGTCCTTCCCACGCTGGTTGCGCTCGCCGAACGCCGACAGCGAGCCGGTCAGCGAGTCGATCATCCCGATGGTGTACGGGCTGCTCCCGCCATCGCCACCGTCGCCACCGTCACTACCGCCGCCGTCGCCGCCGTCGCCACCGTCGCTGTCCGTGGTGGAACAGCCGGCGATGCCGGCGATACCGGCTGTGCCGGCGAGTGTCAGCAGCGTCCGTCTATCGAGTTCCCGGATGGTATCTCGTGACATACTGTCTACTGGTACAGGGCGTCAGACGGGCCTCAACTAGCGCCCGACCATGGTCGGGAGCGACGACGTTCACCCGTCCAGTGACGGTCCGGCCGTCTTGTGTCCGGCAATAACGTGTCAGGAAGATTTGGTCGGGTCGTGTTATACGAGGGGCCGGCACGTTCGACCCGTATGATTCCCCCCATCGCCAGCAACTTCGTGGCGGGCGAGACGGCGGCCGACGCGATGGACCACGCCGACGACCTGAACGAGCGCGAGGTCGGCGCCATCCTGAACCTGCTCGGCGAGCACTACGAGGACCGCGCCGACGCCGATGCCGACGCCGACGCGTACGTCGACCTCGTCGAGGCGCTGGCCGAACGGGACACGGACGCCTGTATCTCCGTGAAGCCGAGCCAGATCGGACTGGAGGTCGGCGACCACGCGTTCGAGGAGAACCTCGCGCGCATCGTCGACGCGGCCGACTGCTTCGTCTGGATCGATATGGAGGACCACGAGACGACCGACGTGACGCTGGACGCCTTCGAGCGCCACGCCCGCGAGACGGACGGGAACGTCGGCGTCTGCGTCCAGGCGAACCTCAAGCGCACGCGCGAGGACCTCGAACGCCTCGCCGAACTCCCGGGGAAGGTCCGGCTCGTGAAGGGCGCCTACGAGGAGCCCAGAGACATCTCCTACCGGAAGAAAGCACGCGTCGATGAGGTGTACCGGGAGTACCTGACATACATGTTCGAGGCGTTCGAGGACGGCGTCGCCGTCGGGAGCCACGACCCGGCGATGATCGACCTGGCGAAGCAGCTCCACGCCGAGCACGGCACGCCCTTCGAGATCCAGATGCTGACCGGCGTCCGCGAGGAGGCCCAGTTCGAACTCGCCGAGGCGTACCCCGTCTACCAGTACGTGCCGTACGGGAGCAAGTGGTTCTCCTACTTCTACCGTCGTATCCGCGAGCGCAAGGGGAACGCCCTGTTCGCGCTGCGGGCGGTCATCGGGCGGTGAGTCAGGGGTCGAGCAGTTTCGCCTCCGCCTTCCGCAGGTGCTCGAGGAGGGTCGTCTTCGAGACGTCGAACTCGGCGGCCAGTTCGCGGGTCGAGGCCGCGCGCGGCCACTCGTAGTAGCCCATCTCGCGGGCGCGCTCGAACACCTGCCGCTGCTGGACGGTGAGCGTGTCGAGTCGCTGGTCGCGGGGGGTGAGCCCGCCGCTCTCGCCCGTCGTGATGGAGTCGATCGCCACCTCGGCCCCCGCCTGCTCGCGGACGCCGTCGAGGGCGGTCTCGATCTCCGAGCGGTCGTCCACGAAGCAGACCTGCCACTCCTCGCGCCCGTCCTCGATGCGGACCGGCGCGCTGTGGACGAACCCGTACTCCAGCAGCGTCGGGCAGACCATGTCGTCGGGGTCGTACTCCAGGAAGAACTCCCGGACGACGTTGCCCGGGACACTCCGTTCGCGGCCGAACCGCTCCTGGAGCTGCGAGAGCTCGCCCGCGTGCTCGGACGCCTCGATGGCGTCGAGGAGCTGCTCGACCTCGTGCTCGGTGTCACCGAACGCGGTGAACAGCCCCTGGACCGTCGTGGGGTTGTCCCCGTCGGCCCGAGGTGAGTTGTAGATCGCGTGTGCCAGTACCCCGCCGCCGGTCTGTCCGGTTGCCTCGATGGCCCAGCAGTTCGGGTGCCAGAGGTCGAGGGTCAACCGCGTCGTGCTCCGTTCGACAGCAGCCATGTGTTGGTATCGCTCCCAGAGGGTATCCATGTGTCGGGCTCACGAACCCCGTCCCGACCATGGTCGGGTTCGCGCTCGTCCGTCCGGAAACCGTCGGATAGTGGGACGCTCCTGACGGACCGCCCATGGTCGGACGGGTGCTTTCGGCCGGTGGGTCGGTACAGGGACCAATGGCAGCGCCATCCCAGCACTACATCGACGGCGAGTGGACCGACGGCCACGGGGCCGAGACGTTCGAGAGCGAGAACCCCGCGACGGGGGAGACGCTCGGCGAGTTCCAGCGCGGCACGCCCGCCGACATCGAGGGGGCCATCGCGGCCGCGGCCGACGCGTACGAGGAGTGGCGCGAACTGTCGCGCATCGACCGCGCGGAGTACCTCTGGGACGTCTACCACGAGCTGCGTGACCGGACGGACGAACTCGGCGAGGTCGTCACGAAGGAGTGCGGCAAGGAGATAAGCGAGGGCCGCGCGGACATGGTCGAGGCCGCGCACATGGTCGAGTGGGCAGCCGGCGACGCGCGCCATCCCAGCGGCGA
Source organism: Haloglomus halophilum (assembly GCF_024298885.1). Classification (GTDB taxonomy): domain Archaea; phylum Halobacteriota; class Halobacteria; order Halobacteriales; family Haloarculaceae; genus Haloglomus; species Haloglomus halophilum. The sequence continues at coordinate 1,782,883 of NZ_CP101166.1, read as the reverse complement.
CATCATCCCCTCCGAAATCGCCGAGAAGGACGCCTACATGCGGCGCAAGCCCCGCGGCGTCACCGGCTGCATCACGCCGTGGAACTTCCCTATCGCCATCCCGTACTGGCACATGGCCGTCGCGCTGGTCGAGGGGAACACCGTCGTCTGGAAGCCCGCCGAGCAGACGCCGTGGTGCGCCCAGATCGTCGCGGAGATGTTCGAGGACGCCGGCCTCCCGCCGGGCGTGTTCAACATGGTCCAGGGCTTCGGCGACGCCGGCAACGCCATCGTCCAGTCCGACGACGTGCCCACCGTCCTGTTCACGGGGAGCGCGGAGGTCGGCCACAGCATCGCCGACGCCGTCGGTTCGGATTCGGGCAAGCGCGCGGCCTGCGAGATGGGCGGGAAGAACGCCGTCGTCATCACCGAGCACGCGGACCTGGATATCGCCGTCCACTCCGCGGTGATGTCCTCGTTCAAGACGACGGGCCAGCGCTGTGTCTCCGCCGAGCGGCTCATCGTCCACACCGACGTGTACGAGGAGTTCAAGCGCCGGTTCGTCGATATCGCCAGCGACGTGGCTGTCGGCGACCCGCTGGAGGAGGACACGTTCATGGGGCCGCTCATCGAGGCTGAACACCACGAGAAGGTCACGCAGTACAACGAACTCGCCGCCGAGGAGGGCGTGAACGTGCTGGTCGACCGGACGGAACTCGGCACCGACGAGATTCCCGACGGCCACGAGGACGGCCACTGGGTCGGCCCGTTCGTCTACGAGGCCGACCCCGACGCCGACCTGCGCTGCACGCAGGAGGAGGTGTTCGGCCCGCACGTCGCGCTGCTGGAGTACGACGGCGACATCGAGCGTGCCGTCGAGGTCCAGAACGACACGGACTACGGCCTCGCCGGGGCCATCGTCTCCGAGGACTACCGGCAGATCAACTACTACCGCGACCACGCGGAACTCGGGCTGGCGTACGGCAACCTGCCGTGCATCGGGGCCGAGGTGCAACTGCCGTTCGGCGGCGTCAAGAAGTCCGGCAACGGCTACCCCTCCGCCCGCGAGATCATCGAGGCCGTCACCGACCGCACCGCGTGGACGCTGAACAACTCGACGGAGATCCAGATGGCGCAGGGACTCTCTGCGGACATCATCACCGAGGACGACTAGTCGGGGCTGCGGGGTCCCGGTTCCACGCTGTTCCTCGGCCCACACCGGAGTTAACACCCCCGCCGTCGTCTCCCGTCGCGTGAGCGACGAACACGACCTCGACGACGATGGCCCCGTCCACTACGAGCGTGACGGGCCGGTCGCCGTCATCACCATCGACCGGCCGGAGCGGCGCAACGCCATCGACTACGAGACCAGTCAGCAGCTCCTGGACGCGTTCACCCGCGTCGAGGAGACCGACGCGACGGTGGCGGTCCTCACGGGCTCCGAGGGCACCTTCTCGGCGGGGGCGGACCTGAAGGCGATGGACCTGCAGGACTCCCCGGAGGGGTGGCTCGGATTCACCCGCACGCGCTGCGAGGTGCCCGTCATCGCCGCCGTCGAGGGGCACTGCGTCGCGGGCGGCATCGAGATGGCGTGCTGGTGCGACATCCGGGTGGCCGCGAAGGGAGCGACGTTCGGCTGCTTCGAGCGCCGCTTCGGCGTGCCGCTGGTCGACGGTGGCACCCAGCGCCTGCCCCGCATCGTCGGGCTGGGCCGCGCGCTGGACATGATTCTCACGGGCCGCGCGGTCGACGCCGAGACCGCCGAGCGGTGGGGCCTCGCCACCCGGCTGGCCGACGAGGGCGAGGCGCTGGAGACGGCCGTCGAGCTGGGCAAGCGACTCGGGGAGTTCCCACAGGACACGATGCTCTCGGATCGTGACGCCGTCTACGACGGCATCGGGACGCCGCTCCAGCAGGGCCTCGGCCTGGAGGGCTGGCACGGCTCGCGCGTGCTGCGGACGGCCGAGGCCGGCGCCGACCGGTTCGCGGGCGGCGAGGGGCGCAGTGGCGAGGGAATCGAGGACCTCGACGAGGGATGACGCTCCGCGTGTTGGGGGGCCGCGATGCGGCGTCGCGGCCCAGGCCGGAGCCGGAGCGGCCCGACGCGGCCGGGAGAGCCCAGCAGTCGGGCTGACGGACCAACTGGCGAGCAGGCGGCGCGACCGCTCCTCCTCCGGACCGTGCGCCGCGCTGGTCGAACCGGGCGGGACGGTGGGTCCCGCGTCGGGTCGGCGGCCCGGGGATGACTCGTCAGGGCACACGGGGGCTGGTCCCGGCATCCGATTTCAAGCTACGGGCGCCAGCCGCGGTCCGCCCCGGTATCCGGGCCGTTGCGCGTGCCACAAGCACCAAACCACACCCCCGCGTAGCGGCGGGCGATGGAACAGGGGGCCGATGCGGAGACGGACGGCGACGCCGGACACGAAGTCGCCGAATCGGGCACACCAGCGCCGGACCCGGACGCCGCACCACACGACGAGGCCGAGCGCCCGGACGGGCACGCCGAACTCGCGTCGCTCCTCTCGAACGAGGACCTCCTCCTGAGCCAACAGCCCCACGCGCCGGACCGCGACGAGGTCTTCGTCACCGACGACGGCCGGGCGCCCGACGCCGTCTTCCCACAGTCGGTCGCCTCGGGCGGACCGACACGGGAGGGCGTCATCCTCTGGACCCGCATCGACCCGGAATCGTTCGACCCTGACGAGCCGCTCGGCATCGAGATCGCCCACAGCGGCGACTTCGGCGAGGTCGTCTATCGTGGCGTCGTCGACGACACCGGCCGCATCCGGGCCCACGACCACGTCGTGAAGGTGGACATCGACGGGGCACTGGAACCGAACCGGGAGTACCGCTACCGGTTCGTCTACGACGGCGTCGCCTCGCGGGTCGGGACCTGCCACACGCTCCCGGAACCGGACGCCTCGCCCGACTCCCTGCGATTCGGCGTGCTCGCCTGTCAGAACTACCTCAACGGCTACTACCCGGCGCTGGGCCACGTCGCCGAGGAGGACCTGGACTTCCTCATCCACGTCGGGGACTTCATCTACGAATCCGGCGCCGGCGAGTTCAAGGGCCTCGACAGCCGCGACTACCCCGACCGGAACATCGACCTGCCCAGCGGCGAGGACCGGGTGCAGGACCTGGCCGACTACCGCTACATCTACCGCACGTACCGCTCGGACCGGTTCCTCCAGCGGGCCCTGGAGGAGCACACCCTCATCGCCGCGTGGGACGACCACGAGATCGCCAACGACATCTACTGGGACCCGGAGACGGACGCCCCGAAGGCCGACCACCCGCGAGGCGAGGACCCGGAGTTCATGACGAAGCTGACCGCGGACGCCATCCACGCCTGGTGGGAGTTCATGCCCGCGCGGCTGGGCTACGACCCCGAGGCCGAGTCCCTGCAGGACCGCTTCCAGCTGTGGCGCTCGTTCGAGTTCGGGGACCTGCTGAAGCTCGTGATGACCGACGAACGCCTGTACCGTGACCCGCCGCGCGACGTGTTGCCGACGGCGACGAACTGCCGCCCGGAGAACGAGCCACCGGGCCGCACGATGCTCGGTGAGGACCAGCTCGCGTGGTTCCTCGCGCAGATCCGCGACTCCGAGGCCCGCTGGACCGTCTGGTCCGACGAGGTACTCACCATCCCCTTCCGGCTGGGCATCGGCCGAGCCTCCATCTTCCCCGTTCAGGGCGGCTGGGACGGCTACACCCGCGAGCGACAGTACATCAAGGACAAACTCCGGGAGTTCTCACCCCGCAACTTCGTCACGCTCACGGGCGACATGCACTGCTACATCGCGGGCTACAAGAAGACCGAGTACGGCGGGCCCGTCACCGAGCGGCTGTTCGACCCGGGGGAGCGCGTCGGTGTCGAGTTCATGACGCCCGCCGTGTCCAGCCTCAACGTCGCGGAGGCGCTCGGCATGACCGATGGGCTGGTCGGCCGCATCACGGAGCCGCTCCTCCGCAGGTTCGTCACCGCGCAGAATCCGCATCTGGAGTTCTTCGACTCGCACCACTGGGGCTACTCCGTCGTCGAGTTCACCCGCGAGGACTGCACCTACGTCGCCTACGGTGTCGACAAACACGAGAACGCGATGGATGCCGAGCGTGAGGTCATCGCCGCGTATCGGGTCCCCGACGAGGAGGTAGAGCTTATCGATGTGACGGACGACTACGCAGTTTAGATGGGAACGTCACGACCTCCGACGCAGTTCGGTCCCCAGATGCAGACCTCACCCGGAGACGGGCATCATGGCTCTGTCTCGGATGCATCCTCCCGATCGACGTTCGACCCCTCCTGCTGGGCCGAGAAGACCAGATACGCGGCCGCCACCGCGGCACCGAGGATGGCCGTGACGCCGGCACCGAAGATGAGGAGGCCGACGTTCGGCACGCCCATGATGATGGCGCCGACGGCGACGAACTCGAGGCCGACGAGGAAGGTCACGCCGACGATGATCCAGACGGCGATGGGGCCCAGCAGCTCGCCGACGCCGTCCTCGACGGCCAGCCGGGTCGTCGTGTAGAGCCCGCGGTCCATGTTCCCCGGGAGGTCACCACCGAAGATTCCACCCGTCAGGAGTTTGCCGACGGTCGCACCGAGCGAGGGGCCGGAGTCGTCGTCGCTCATACCCGCGGCTTCCGGGCACGAGATATGAACCTGACGTGTCACGATGGCGTCCCGCGAGCCGGGCTGCCAGCTCGGTGTGAGGACCCGTCACGGGGTCGGGGAGGATAACGCGGCTCCTGCCGGTGGGTCAGTGGAGATGGCGGCTCAGTTGAAGTCCTTCATCACAAGGGGCTGAGTGGGGGTAACCGTCATCATCGCCGCCACCACCGCTACTGGTCCGAAGGTGAAAAATCGCACTCACTCCGGCCGTCCGACGGGCCCACTTACCGGAGTCGACCGAGCAGTTCGTAGTCGTGGTCGGGCGTGTACTTCCGGAACAGCAGGCTGTTCGCCAGGACCGAAACCGACGAGAACGCCATCGCGACGGCGGCGAGAACGGGCTGGAGCAGGCCGAGCGACGCCAGCGGGATCATCGCCGTGTTGTAGCCCAGCGCCCAGAACAGGTTCTGCTTGATCTTCGCGAGCGTCCCCTCGCTGATGCGGATGGCCTTCACGACGTCGAGCGGGTCGTCGCGCATCAGCGTAACGTCCGCGGCCTCGATAGCCACGTCCGTCCCGCTGCCGATGGCACAGCCGACGTGCGCCACGGCCAGCGCCGGGGCGTCGTTGACGCCGTCGCCGACCATCATCGCCTTGCGGTCCTCGGCCTGGATGGCCTCGACCGCATCGGCCTTGTCCTCGGGGAGAACCCCGGCGCGGACGTTCTCGGGGTCGATGCCGACCTGCTCGGCGACCGCGCGGGCGGTCCGCTCGTTGTCGCCGGTGATCATCATCACGTCGGTGCCGCGGTCCTGCAGCTGGGCGACGGAGTCCTTCGCGCTCTCCTTGACCGTGTCGGCGTCGGCGACGACACCGAGCAGTTCACCTGCGTCGCTGCCGGCGGGTCGTCGGGCGACGAGCATCGCGGTCTTGCCCTCGCTCTCGAGGCGCTCCATCACCTCGTCCGCGGGCGAGGAGTCGATACCGGCTTCCTGGAGGAGCGTGCGGTTCCCGACCAGCACCTCGTCGCCGTCGACCGTCGCCCGGACACCCTGCCCGGGCACGTTCTCGAAGGCCTCGGCGTCACCGAGTTCGAGGCCGCGCTCCTCGGCCCCCTCGACGATGGCGCGGGCGAGGGGGTGCTCGCTGTCGCGCTCGGCGCTGGCCGCGAGCCGGAGCACCTCGTCCTCGTCGACGCGGTCGCGGGCGACCGTCTGCCCACCGTCGGCAGCGGGCTCGCCGCCGTCGGCCGCCGCCCGGTCCTCGGGCCCGACCGCGACCACGTCCGTGAGGCGCATCTCGCCCTTCGTCAGCGTGCCCGTCTTGTCGAAGACGACGGTGTCGACGTCCTTCGCGCGCTCGAGGATGTCACCGCCCTTGAACAGGACGCCGTTCTGTGCGCCGATGGTGGTCCCGACCATCGTGGCGGCAGGCGTCGCCAGCCCCAGCGCGCAGGGGCAGGCGATGAGGACGGCGCTGGCGAAGACGACGACCGCGAACTCGAAGACCGACAGCGCCGCCGGGCCGCCGCCGACCAGCCCCCACAGTGGGAGCGCGCGGACGAAGTCCGCGAGCGCCTCGGGGAACAGGAACCAGACGGCGGCCCACAGCAGAGCGTTGAGGATGACCGCCGGGACGAAGTACGCCGAGATGCGGTCGGCGAGGTTCTGTATCTCGGGCTGGCGGGACTGGGCCTCCTTGACCGTCTGGACGATCTGCTGGAGCGCCGTGTCCTTCCCGACCTTCGTCGCCTCGACGACGAGGACGCCGTTCTCGTTGATGGTGGAGCCGACGACCTCGTCGCCATCGGCCTTCTCGACCGGGACGGACTCGCCGGTGACCATCGACTCGTCGACGGCGCTCTGCCCATCGACGACGACGCCGTCGGTGGGGATCTGCTCGCCGGGGCGGACCTTCATCCGGTCGCCGACAGCCACCTCCTCGACGGGGACCTCGCGCTCGGAGCCGTCCGCATCGACCAGCGTCGCGGTGTCGGCCTCCATCTCCAGCAGCGACCGGAGCGCCGCGCCCGCCTGCCCCTTCGAGCGGGCCTCGAGGTAGTTCCCGAGCGTGATGAACACGAGGATGAGCGCGGCCGTATCGAAGTAGAGCCCCTCGCTCGCCAGGAGGTCCAGGAGGACCACGACCGAGTAGACGTACGCCGTGGACGACCCCAGCGCGATGAGGACGTCCATGTTCGCCGTCCGGTTCTTCACGAGCGCGTTGTACGAGTTCCGGTAGAACGGCCAGCCGAGCACGAGCTGGACGGGCGTCGCGAGCAGGAACTCGACCCAGCCGAACTCGATGCCGAAGACCCGGTCGGGGAGGATTCCGCCGCCGAGCAGGAGCTTCTCGACGAGGAAGAACAGCATCGGGGCCGCCAGCGCCGCGCCGAACAGGGTCAGCCGGAGTTGCTTGCGTATCTCCGCGTTCCGGGCGGCGTCGCGACGGTCCTCGCTGGATTCCTCGCCGCCGTCGCCGTCGTCCTCGCGGACGGGCGAGTAGCCGGCGTCCTCGATGGCGGCGTAGCAGTCCGCGAGGCTCGCCTCCGCCGGGTTGTACGTCACCTGCGCCTCGTCGGTCGCGAAGTTCACGTCGGCGCTGACGACGCCCGACGTCCGCTCGAGGGCCTCCTGCACCGTCTCCGAGCAGTTCGCACACGACATGTCCGTGATGGCGATGCTGACGGACTCGGTGACCGGCGTGTAGCCGGCGTCCTCGATGGCCGCGACGATGCGACCCAGCGAGACCGTCTCCGGGTCGTACGCGACGCTCCCCTCGTCGGTAGCGTAGTTGATGTTCGCCTCGGACACCCCGTCGAGCCCCTCGACGGCATCGGCGATGCTCTGCGAGCAGTTCGCACAGCTCATCCCCTGGATGTCTATCTGGCTTCGGTGCTGGCTCATTGTGTAGTGATACGGGCCCCTCGTTCAATCGGTTTCCCCTTTCGATTGTTCTGCTACGAAGGCGTTCAACCTTCGATGCCAAATTGAGTCTGAGTTTCTGATTCGGTTCATCGGAACCACCGCCGCGCTCTCCGGGTACTGTCTCGGGCGGCCGAGGCCTACATCCGGGTCGATTCCTTCGCCTCCTCGGCGTGCTCCAGCGCCAGCTCCAGCTGTCGCCGGTGGAGTGCCTCCAGCTCCTCCGGGTCGGCGTCATTCAGCTGCGTGGTGACCTCCACGCCCGGAAGACTGGTCTTGAGCTTGTTCCCGCCGTCGCCCGCGATATCGTCCAGGTCGATGTCCATACCGGGACTCCGGCCGGCGGTGACTTAGGAATTGACCCGCGGACACGGGCGCCCCGCCGCCGGGCGGTTCTTGTGCCCGGCGGGTGTCCGCCGCGTATGGCCGGGCCATCCCTCGTCGTCCTCGGGGTCGCGAGTATCGTCGTGCTCCTCGCGTTGAGCGCGTTCTTCTCCAGCAGCGAGATCGCCGTCTTCTCGCTGTCGCCGGAGTGGATCGACGAGCGCGCCGGGGCGGGCGACGGCGATGCTCGCGCGCTGGCACGCCTGCGCGAGAACCCCCATCGCCTGCTCGTGACGCTTCTCGTCGGCAACAACCTCGTCAACGTTGCCCTCTCCAGCATCGTGACCGTCCTGCTGGCCCAGTACGTCTCCGGCGGGGTTGCGGTAGCCGCCACGACGCTGGTGGCGGGGTCGGTGGTGCTGGTGTTCGGCGAGATCGTCCCGAAGTCGTTCGGCCTGGGCAACGCCGAGCGGTACGCGCCGGTCGTGGCGCGACCCATCCGGCTGGTCGAGCTGGCACTCCTGCCGCTGGTCGTCCCGTTCGACCTGCTGACGCGCTCGATGGGGACCGCGCTCGGTGGGGACGCCGACATCGAGGAGCCGTACACGGGCGACGAGGAGGGCGCGCCACCGGCGGGTGACTGACTACGCCGAGGGCCGCGGCCAGTCCGCGCACTCCGCGGCTCGCTCGGCCACCGTCGGGACGCTGTCCGCGGTGAGAAGCCCCTCCTCGGTGCAGTAGGCGTCGACCAGCGTGGGCGGCGTCACGTCGAACGTCGGGTGCTCGACCGTCAGGGTAGCGGGCGCGTCGGCCCCGTCCAGCAACTCGGCCGGGTCGCGGGGTTCGAGGGCGGCCTCGTGGCCGGGCGGCGCCACCTTGTCCGTGTGGGCCGCGACGTAGACGGGCACGTCCTGGGCGGCGGCAGCGCTCGCCAGCGTGCGCGTGCCGACCTTGTTGACGACCGACCCGTCCGCGAGCACCGTGTCCGCGCCGACCAGCACCGCGTCCACGTCGCGTGCGTCGAGGGCATGCGCCACACCCGCGTCGGCGCACAGCGTGACGGGCGCGACGAGCGCGTCCGCGAGGGCAAGCGCGACCGCGCGGCCCTCCCCGCCCGGACGCGACTCCGCGACGACGACCCTGGCGGCCACCCGACCCAGCAGTTCGCGGACGGTCCCCGACCGGGAGAGCGTCGCCACGACGCCGTCGCCCCAGTTGGCCCGCCGGCCCTCACCGACGAGGCGGCGCCCGGCGGGGTCGAGGTTCGCGAGGACGTGCTCGGCCGCCTCCTGCACGGCCCCGGCCGACCGGACCGGGCCGCCGCTCGACGCCTCGCCGGCATCGTGCTCGCCGGCGGCCAGCCACATCGTCCGGTTCACCCGGTTCGCGACGACGGCCATGCTCTCGCGGGCCGCCAACAACTCGTCGGCCAGCGCCGCGAGCCGCGACCAGCCGCCCCCGTCGTCGGGCAGGGTGGCCGGCGCGTCTACGCCCGCGCCGAGCGCCGCCGCCGCGTCGCGCACCACCTCCACCGCACGCCGGGAGACGTACTCCGAGCCATGGTCGCGGTCCTCGCGCACGGCCGCCACCGTGGGCGCGGCCCGGCGGTAGGACTCCCACAGGCGGGGGACCGTCTCGCGGTCCAGAATCGCGGGCGCCCCGACCCACTCGTACTCCGTGGTCTCCTCGTTGGTCGTCACGTCCCGGGTCGGGCAGTCGAACAGGAACGGGGTGACGCGCCAGGTCCCGTGGTCGGGGTCCTCGACGGGAAACGGGGGGCCGCGCCGGACGAACGCCAGCGCGTCCGGGTCGAGGCCCGTCTCCTCGCGTATCTCCTCGCGCGCCAGCCGTTCGGGGTCGCCCTCGGCGTGCCCCGCGACCGCGCCCCACTGCCCGCTGTAGGAGCCCACCGCGTCGCTCCGGCACAAGAGGAGCACGTCCGAACCGTTCCGCAGGAAGACGGTGACGACGCCCGTCTCGTCCTCGTCGGTCATGCGCGGTGGGTCGGTGCCCGTGGTGATAACGGTTCGACCGGAAACGGGGGTCGAGTCGTACGCACCGTGCTGGCTCGGTCGCGTGCTCGCACCGAAGTGCTGCCCGGACGGGACTGAACGGGGCCGGCCGTTCGGCGGTCCCCCGGCGACACAAGCAACTGGACTGCATGCCCGGAACAGGAAGCGCGCAGCGAGCCGTGGGACCCCGAGTGGAACCAGGCACCGAGCGCGGCGCCGAGCCAGCACGGTGTGGACGATTCCCTGGGGGACGCACTTTTGCCCCACGCGAGAGAGCACCCGACCATGTCCACCCGCGTCGCCATCATCAGCGACACCCACATCCCGTCCCGCGCGAGCGAGATTCCCGACTGGGTCCTCGACGAGCTGGATGCGGCCGACCTGGCCATCCACGCCGGCGACTTCGACACGTACGACTCGTACGACCGCGTCCAGGAGGTCACACCCGACCTCACCGCGGTCCTCGGGAACATCGACCCGCAGGACCTCGACGTGCCGGAGGTCGCTACGCTCGACGTAGAGAGGGTCCGGTTCGTCGTCACCCACGGCACCGGCGACATCGCGGGCTACGAGGAGCGAGTCGGCGGCATCGTCGCCGAGCACGCGGCCGAGGACCGGCTCACCGTCGGCGTCTCCGGCCACACCCACCAGCAGGCCGAGTGGGAACACGAGGGCTACACCTGCTACAACCCCGGGACCTGCACCGCGGCGGACCCCGCGACCATCGCGGCCATGATGGTCGCCACCGTCGACGGCGAGACGCTCGATATCGAGAAGCGACAGGAATCGGTCTGAAAGGACAGAGCCCGACTATTGCGGAGCTACCCCCATCGTTCCCCGAGAGGATGGTGTGCTTTCCACTGGTTCGGCAGTTGCTACTCCCCGTCCGTCTCGAACAGCCCGGCCACGTCGTTCTCGCGCTGTTCGCGGCGCTGGACGTGGTCGCGCAGGCGGCCGAGCGGCGGGGCGTCGGGGCGGTCCGGGTCGAGAACCTCCAGCGTGAGCGCCACGAACGGGCTGCCCGTCTTCCCGTCGGCGAGGTCCGCGTGGCCGAACGCGGCCGCCCGACGCAACAGGTCCGCGGCCTCGTCGTTCCCACGGGCCGCGGCGAGTTCGGGCCCGGCGATGGCGGCCGCGGGGAACTCGAGGTCGCCGGGGGCGAGCGCGACGCCGTCGACCCGGATCCGTGGCGGGTCACGCTCCCCGGCCGCGACGGGGTCGGCCGCTATCGCGTCCAGCCACTCGCGGACGGGAGCGAGCGCGACGCCACGGTGGCCGTCGAGGCCGCCCAGATAGTCGCGGGCGCTGGCCGCGAGCGTCGTCGCGCCCTCGATGTTGCCCGTGCGGGCGTGGTGCGTCCCGGCGGCGACCTGGATGAGCCCGTGGAGCAGTCGCTCGTCCGGCCCCCCGTCGAGCCCGAGCCACGCGGCCTCCCAGGGGTCGTGGGCGGCGAGGTACGCACCGGCGTTGAACACGGCGGCGCCGGCGCGGAGGTGTGCCTCGACATCGGGCGCATCCGCCGGGTCGCCGCCGGTGTCGTCGGTCACGCGCGGGGGTTCGGCGCGGACGGGGAAAACGGTCGTGGGAGCCGGAGCGCAACCGGACATAAATACCCGTGGACGACCCGACCCGGCGAGCGCCACGGCCGGCGCTCGCCGGGTCGCGTTCCGAGAAGTCTACGTCCGGTCAGCGATTTGAACGCTGGTCCCTGGCTCCGCAAGCCAAGAGGATAGTCCACTACCCTAACCGGACTCACTCTCGGGTAGCGCGGACGTTCGTATAGGGGTTTCGAAACGGCCGGTCGAGCGGCGAGCGGCACGGCCGCCGTTGCAACGCCCGTAGCAGTTCGCCTGTCTGAACGCTCAGCGGAGCGAGAACCGGCGGAACCCGGGCCCTTATGCGGGGTCGATAAGCACCGTGCTTATACCGGCGGGCACGGTATCGGTCATGTGATGTCGGCGGGGGAATCGGCCGGTGCGGGGGAGTCGAGCAGCGACGACCCCGAGCTCGCCGACGCGGCGAACGTGCTGGTCCTCTCCGGGCGGCTGGACAGCGACGCCCGGGTCTCGTATCTCGACGAACTCGTCGCCCCCAACCTGTCGAGCCTGCTGGTCGTCTCCTACGCCGACGACCCCGCACGCTGGCTGGACGGCTGGGAGATGAACGGCGGGCCCCCGGAGACGACCGTGCTGGTCGAGGAGACCGAGCGGGACGGAGCAGGGGACTACCCCGATGTCGAGCGCATCGTCGAGGAGCCGGCGGACCTGACGGGGCTGGGAATCACCGTCAGCGAGCGCCTCACCGACTGGGGCACCGGGTCGCTCCTCATCTTCGAGTCCCTAACGGTTCTGCTGGAACACGTCGAGCTGAAGCGTGCGTTCCGCTTCCTCCACGTCCTCGTCAACCGCGTGAAGGCGACCGGCGCGACCGCACACTACCATCTCGACCCGGACCAGCACGACGACCGGACCATCGCCACCCTCACCTCGCTGTTCGACACCATCGTCGCCTACGAGGACGGCAGCTGGCAGGAGTCGAGCTGGCCGTAGGTTGGGGCGGTGACTGGCGGCCACGGACGGTCGCCGGCGCGCCGGACCGAACTTCATACCGGAAGCCGCAGCAGCAGCCGTATGGAACCGAACACGGCCGAGGAGCGCCCCGACGCCGAGAGCGAGGGGCCACCGGACGCGGACCGGACGGCAACGCTTAACGGAAACGCCACCCCGGATGAGACAAGGATGGGCGCCATCGAGGACATCTACGCGGATATCGACGCGGACATCGAGGAGGAGGCATTCCGGGAGGCCGTCGAGGCCAAGGTCGAGGAGATGGGCGGGCTGGTCGACGAGGAGGTCGCCGCCATGCTCATCGCCGAGGACCTCGGCGAGAGCGAGGTCGAGGGCATCGCGGATATCGAGCCGGGGATGGAGGAGGTGCAGTTCCTCGGGAAGGTCGTCTCCGTCGGCGACCTGCGGACCTTCGAGCGCGACGAGGAGGACGCCGAGGGCCGTGTCGTCAACGTCGAGGTCGCCGACGAGACCGGGCACGTCCGCCTCGCCATGTGGGACGAGGACGCCGCCGCCGCGACCGAGGAACTGGAGCCGGGACAGGTCCTGCGCATCAAGGGCCGCCCAAAGGACGGCTACAGCGGGCTCGAGGTGAGCGCCGACCGCGTCGAGGTCGACGAGGAGGCCGAACTGGACGTCGACCTCGAGGGCGGCGTCAGCATCGACGCGCTCGCCATGGGCCAGTCCGACGTGACCGTCGACGGCGTGGTGCTGGACACGGAGGCCGTCCGGACGTTCGACCGCGACGACGGCAGCGAGGGGCGCGTCGGCAATCTCGTCATCGGCGACGAGACCGGCCGCCTCCGGGTGACGCTCTGGGACGAGCAGACCGAACTCATCGAGGAGTTCGAGCCGGGCGACACCGTCGAAATCGTCGACGGCTACGTCCGCGAGCGCGACGGCAACCTCGAACTCCACGTCAACGACCGGAGCGCGGTCGAGGCCGTCGACGCCGACGTGGAGTTCGTCCCCGAGACGACGGATATCGACGCGGTCGAGATCGGCCAGACGGTCGACATCGCGGGCGTCGTCCGCTCGGCCGACCCGAAACGGACCTTCGACCGCGACGACGGCAGCGAGGGGCAGGTCCGGAACGTCCGCCTGCAGGACGGGAGCGGCGACATCCGCGTCGCGCTCTGGGGCGACAAGGCCGACCTCGACATCGGCCCCGGCGACGAGGTGCTGGCCGCCGAGGTCGAGATCCAGGACGGCTGGCAGGACGACCTCGAGGCGTCGGCGGGCTGGCAGTCGACGGTCACCCATCTGGAGGGCGGGCTGTCGGCGACCGGGGGCGACGCGGACGCCGGGGGCGAGTCGAACGACGACACGGGCGCCGACGCGGAGGCCGGGCTGGGTGCCTTCGCCGACGACGACGGCGACGATGCGGCGAACGTGGCCGACAGCGGGACCGGAGCCGACGCCGACACCGGGAGCGCCGAGTCGGGCACGGTCGAGTTCACGGGCACGGTCGTCCAGACGGGCGACCCAATCAAGATCGACGACGGAGAGGAGACGGTGAAGCTGCGTGGCGACGCGGACGTGACGCTGGGGCAGAACGTGACCGTCCGGGGCGCACGCGACGGGGCGTTCATCGATATCGACGAGATATTCTGAGGCAGGTGCCACGTCGCCCTCCGCCGTCGCTCACTCCGCCGAGAGCGTCGAGACCGAGCCCACCCGCGGGATACGCCGGAGGCTCGGCACCGCGAAGACGTACAGCGCGAACAGCGCCGTCGCGACCGCGTTCCCGTAGAGGACGAGCCCGGGCGAGGTCGCGTCCGCGACGGCACCGCCGACGAGCGCGCCGACGGGCGTCATCACGGTCGCGCCGCTCATGATGACCGACATCGCGCGGCCGAGCAGCCGGTCGGGGACGACGGCCTGTACCAGCGAGAAGACGAGGACGTTCATCGTCCCCGCGGGCACGAGCGCGAGCGCGAGCAACACCGGCGTCGCGGGCATCGTGTCGACGGTGATGGCGGCGGTCCACAGCACCGCGCCCAGCCCCATCCCGCCGCTGACGACGTAGCCGAACGGCCACTCCTCGACGAGGTTGCCGACGAGCGAGCCGGTCAGCATGCCGACGCCGACGGCGGCCGCGAGCAGCCCGTACGCACCCGCGCCGCCGAAGCTGTCGCCGTACGAGGGAAGGACGGCCATCACGCCACCGAACGCGAAGTTGACGATGACGACGCCCAGCGTGAGCTTGGCGACGACGGTCCCGCGGAGGAAGCCGATGCCCTCGCGCAGGTCCGCGAGGTAGCCATCCCAGCCACCGGGGGCGGCCTCGTCGTGGTCGGAAACGTCGTCGGCGTCCGCCTCGGCTTCCTCGCCGCCGTCCGGGACGGCCGCCGGGTCGCTGGCCTCGGGCGCCGCGTCCTCGTCGCCGGCGTCACCGGGCGCGCCCTCACCCTCCTCACTCCCCTCATCCTCCACGTCGCCCGCGCCGGCCGCGGGGATGTCCAGCCCGAGGAACAGCAGCGTCGCGACCGCGAACGTCACCGAGTCGACGAGGAACAGCGTGACGGCGCCGAACGCCGCGACGACGATGCCGCCGAGGGCGTTGAAGCCGGCGTCGACGCCCTGGTAGGCGATGGTCAGGACGGAGTTCGCGCCGACGAGCTCCTCGCGGTCGACGATGCGCGGGAGGGCGGCGCTCTGGGCCGGATACACGGGCTGGTTGAGCAGCGACAGCAACGGCATCACGACCAGCACGACCCACACGGACAGCATGTCGAAGAAGTGGGCGATGGGGACGACGAGCACGAGCAGGCCCTGCACGACCTGTGTGCCGACCAGCAGCGGACCAAGCGGGGTGCGGTCGACGAGCGGGCCGAACAGGAACTGGAGCGCCGCGGGCGCCATCGTCAGGAACCCCGCGATGCCGGTGTACAGTTCGGAGCCGGTCAGGTCGTAGACGAGCCACATCGCCGCGATGTAGTAGAGGCTGTCGCCGGCGTTGGTGACGAGCCGGCCACCGACGAGGAGCGCGAAGTCGCGGTTGCGGAGGAGGCCGACGAGTTCGCGGGGGCGCATTGGACGTGTACAGGACAGCCACCCCCATAAGCGGCCGCTGAAGGGGATTTCTGTTCGGGATGTGAGATGTCGTGGAGGGCGGCGCCCGTGGGCGAGCGGTCGCCCACGACAGTTTAAAACGCAGGACGACCCACCCACCGACAATGAACGTCTCCGAGGTCGACGGGGTCCCGGAGTGGCTCCCCGAGCACCTCCGCGCGGACGGTATCGAGGAGCTGTACCCGCCCCAGGCCGAGGCCGTCGAGGCCGGCGTCACGCAGGGGGACTCGCTCGTCGCCTCGGTCCCCACCGCCTCCGGCAAGACCCTCGTTGCCGAACTCGCGATGCTCTCTGCCGTGCAGCGCGGCGGAAAAGCCCTCTACATCGTCCCGCTGCGGGCGCTCGCGTCGGAGAAACGCGACGAGTTCGAGGAGTTCTCCCGCTACGGCGTCGAGATCGGCGTCTCGACGGGCAACTACGAGTCCGAGGAACGCTGGCTCGGCGAGAAGGACATCATCGTCGCCACCTCCGAGAAGGTCGACTCGCTGGTCCGGAACGACGCCTCCTGGCTGAGCCGGCTGGACTGCGTGGTCGCCGACGAGGTCCACCTCGTGGACGACAGCCAGCGCGGGCCCACGCTCGAAGTGACACTCGCGAAGCTCCGGCGCATCAACCCCGGGCTCCAGGTAGTGGCACTCTCGGCCACAATCGGCAACGCCGACGCACTGGCCGACTGGCTCGACGCCGCGCTCGTCGATTCCGACTGGCGGCCCATCGAGTTGCGGAAGGGCGTCCACTTCGGCGAGGCGCTCCACTTCGACGACGGCAGTCAGGAGCACCTCCCCAGCCAGGGGAGCGAGAAGGCCACCGAGGCCATCGTCCGGGACACGCTGACGCCCGACGAGGACGAGGGGGAGTCTGATGCTGGCGGGGGTGACGGCCGCGGCTCCTCGCTCGTGTTCGTCAACTCGCGCCGCAACGCCGAGGGCGCGGCCAAACGGCTCGCCAACGTCACGAACGACCACCTCGACGGCGACGAGTTCTCCCGACTCCGCGAGATCGCCGCGGAGATCCGCGACGACAACGACACCGAGACCAGCGAGGACCTGGCCGACGCCGTCGAGAAGGGCGCCGCGTTCCACCACGCCGGCCTGTCCAGCAACATGCGCTCGCTCGTCGAGGACGCCTTCCGGGACCGCCTCGTCAAGTGCATCGCCGCGACGCCGACGCTCGCGGCGGGCGTCAACACCCCCTCCCGGCGTGTCGTCGTGCGGGACTGGCGACGCTACTCCGGCGAGGCCGGCGGGATGCAACCCCTCTCGGTCCTCGAAGTGCACCAGATGATGGGCCGCGCCGGGCGACCGGGGATGGACCCGTACGGGGAGGCGCTGTTGCTGGCGAAGAGCCACGACGAACTCGACGAACTGTTCGAGCGGTACGTCTGGGCCGACCCCGAGCCGGTGCAGTCGAAACTCGCCGCGGAGCCGGCGATGCGGACCCATCTGCTCGCCACCATCGCGTCGGGCTTCGCTGACTCGCGCGAGGGCCTGCTGGAGTTCCTCCAGGAGACGCTGTACGCCAGCCAGACCGACGAGGACGCCTTCCTCGAGCAGGTGATGGACGACATGCTGGCGTACCTGGAGCGTAACGGGTTCATCGACGCCGACGGCGACGACCTCAGCGCCACCGGCATGGGCCACACCGTCTCCCGCCTGTATCTCGACCCGATGAGCGCCGCCGAGATAATCGACGGACTCCGTGCCACGGAGGGCCGCCCGACGGCACTCGGCCTCTATCACCTCGTCTCGCGCACGCCGGACATGTACCAGCTCTACCTCCGCTCGGGCGAGCAGGAGGAGTTCACGGAACTGGCCTACGAGCGCGAGTCCGAGTTCTGTGGCCGACTCCCCAGCGAGTTCGACGACGCGTTCGACGACTGGCTCTCGGCGCTCAAGACGGCGAAACTGCTCGAGGACTGGGCCGACGAGGTCGAGGAGGACCGCATCACCGAGCGCTACGGCGTCGGCCCCGGCGACATCCGCGGGAAGGTCGACACCGCCGAGTGGCTGCTGGGCGCGGCCGAGCAGCTCGCTGCCGAACTCGACCTCGGCATCGCACCCGCGGTTCGAGAGGCCCGCATCCGGGTCCAGCACGGCGTCCGCGAGGAACTGGTCGACCTCGCGGGCGTGCGCGGGGTCGGTCGCAAGCGCGCCCGCCGGCTGTTCGAGGCCGGCATCGAGGACCGCGAGGCGCTGCGGAACGCGAACAAGGCCGTCGTGCTTGGCGCGCTCCGCGGCCGCGAGAGGACCGCCGAGAGCGTGCTTGAGGCGGCCGGACACACCGACCCCGACATGGACGGCGTGGAGCCGGACCCCGACGCCGCGCCCGTACTGGACGAGACGGACGACGAGGACCAGACCAGCCTGGGTGAGTTCTGATGCGGCTCGTCGAGGGCATCGTCCACGTCACGGGCGAGGCGGAGTCGGGCACACCCGAAGCAGTCCCCGTCTTCGACGGCGTGGACGCGCTGGTCGCCGAGCTGGACACCGCCGCCACCGAGCACGGCGTCACCGTGCAGGCCTTCGACGCGAACCTCGTCGTGGACCGGCGGCACCTCGAACGAGCCGTCGAGCTCGCCGACCGCGAACGCGCCCGGGGCGAGGGCATCGCCCGGGACCGCGCCGTCGAGGTCCTGCTGTACGCGGCCGGGCGCCGGCAGATCGACCGCGCGCTCGAGATGGGTGTCGGTCCGGGAGCGACGAGAGCGGTCGTTCTGGTGGCGGCCGACGACGAGGGCGGCGACGAGGCGGCCGCCGCCGAGGCGGTCCGGTCGCTCCTCGAACCGGGCGAGACGCTGGGCGACTACGACGCCGAGCGAGTGCGGGCGTTCTTCGGCATCGACGACGCGGAACTGGCGGCGACGGACGCCGACCTGCCGGCACTCGTCCGCGAGCGGGTGGCGCTGCTGGTGGTGAACCGGTAGCGACCCGCGCCAGGAGGGTAACCATCTGAGACCCGCAACAATCTTCGGATATCGAGTATATGATGCCAGAACCAGACGTAATCAGATAATCCAGATTGTTCGCGTGTTGATTCCTGAACACCCATCGAATCGAGCGTCGTAACGAGGCGAAACCGGGTTACCCACGGGGCCCCAACCTCACCCAGTGAGCGAATCGACGAGCGCGGGCGAGGTCCGCCACACGACGGTCGAGACCGGCGACGGGCGCGGCAACCCCCGGGAGACGGAGCTGCGCTACCGCGTCGCCGGCCCCGAGGACGCCCCACCGGTCGTCCTCCTGCACGGCATCGGCCTCGACGCAGCCGATGTCTCCTTCCGCCACCTCCTGCCGGCACTGGCCGAGGACCGGCGGGTGTACGCCCCCGACCTGCCCGGTCACGGGGGGAGCGAGAAGCCCCGGCTGTCGTACACGACACGGTTCTTCCGGCGGGCGACCCGAGAGTTCGTCACGGACCGCGGGCTGGACCAGCCGTCCCTGGTCGGCGTGTCGATGGGTGGCGGCGTGGCGCTGGGCCACGCGCTCGCGCACGGCGCCGACCGGCTCGTCCTCGTCAACAGCTACGGGCTGGGCGCCGACGCACCGTGGCGACCGGCGGCGGCGGCGATGCTCCGGACGCCGTTCGCCCACCGTGGCTGGTGGGCGGGGATCGGGAGCAGCCGGACGGCCGTGCGCGAGCATCTGCGGACGATGACCGGCGGCGCGCCGCCGGACGACCTCGTGGCCGACGTGTACGAGGCCGTCGGGTCGGCGGCCGTCGGGCGGACGGTGTCGTCGTGGCAGCGCGACGAGTTCCGGACCGACGGCCTCCGGACGGACTTCTCCGACCGACTGGACGAACTCGACGCCGAGACGCTGTTCGTCCACGGGAAGCAGGACCCGCTGCTCCCGGCGTCGTGGTCGGTGACGGCGGCCGAGGAGACGGGCGCGTCGCTGGAGGTGTTCGGTGACTGTGGTCACTGGACACCGCGCGAGGCGCCCGAACGGTTCGCCCGGAGCGTCCGACGGTTCCTGGCCGGGGACTGAGATCGAGAACGGCGGCGTCAGTCGTGGTCCGGGACGTCCTCGATGAGGACGACGGCCTCGCCGTCGATGACGGTCCGGCCCTCGGACTCGACGGTCGTCCGGAGGCGGAAGCGGTCCTTGCCGAGGTCCTCGACGACCTCGACGTCGGCGGTGACGGAGTCGCCGATGCGGACGGGGGCGCGGAACTCGAGGTCCTGCGAGAGGTAGATGACCCCACCCGGCAGCCGTGCGAGCGCGGCACTGATGGTGCCCGCGACGAGCGTGCCGTGTGCGATCCGGCCCTCGAAGCGCGTCTCCTGAGCCCACTCCTCGTCGAGATGGAGGGGGTTGGTGTCGCCGGAGGCGGCGGCGAAGCGCTCGACATCCGCCTCGGAGAGGCGCTTCGAGAAGCGGACACGGTCACCGACCGACAGGGTACGGCTGGTGCCGGCCGTCTCGATATCGGTCTCCCACTCCGGGAGGTCGCCGCCCGCGGTGATGCGCTCCTCCGCCCGGCGGCCACGCTCGGCCTCCGAATCGGCGTCGGAACGGGAATCTGCCGACATGGTGAACGCCGTGGCCGCCGCGCGGTTCGCCTCGATCATGCCCTCGACCATCGCCGTGGAGGTCCGCGACCAGTAGTCGAAGACCGATGGGTACCCGGAACCAGAACTCATTCGTTGGTCCACTAGGCGTTCGAATTCATAAAACGCTGCTGATTGACAACGCCATCCGGTAGTTGAGGGTATCTATTGCCATTCAGTGGCAAATCGCACAACGTTTAACTATCCACCCTCGCTAGCGGTGTCAACCATGGCAGACGACGACAACGACGGGCTGTTCACGCCGACCGTGCTGAAGAACCTCCAGGAGGCCGCGGAGGGCGCCACCCGCCAGCAGCAGCGGATGCTCCAGCAGGTGCTGAGCGGGGGCGGAATGGCCGGCGCGGCAGGGGCCGGCGGCGAGGGGGCTGCGGGCGGCCTCGCCCCGCAGCTGAGCGCGATGAGTCAGATGGCGACGTTCAAGACACGGGTGCAGTCCGGCGGCCGCATCAGTATCCCGGACGCCGAGCGAGAGGCGCTGGACATCGAGGAGGGCGACATCGTCCAGACCGTCGTCATCCCGGTCAAGCGCAAGCGCGACGAGGACGACTGACCCGGACGCGGCCCGGCGTCATCGGAATCGACCCCGGGAATCGGGGTTCGTCGGAGCGTTCTGGTATCGCGTGCCACCAGTCGCCACACGACGGCACTCACCACACCCACACTTATTGCGCTGGCCCTTCAATAAACGGGTAGTAACACCATGAGTGATTCATACGATTTCGGACAGCAGTGGGCCGAGATGGCCGAGCAGATGAACGAGGCCATGGAGCAGAGCATGGAGTCCCAGTCGGCGTTCATGCAGTCGTGGGCCGAGGCGATGGAGTCATCCATGCCGGCCGAGGACGAGCTCGCGGAGGGGATGGAGGGGTACAGCCGGGCGTACGAGGTGTGGATGGACGCCGCCGAGCAGCTGCTGGAGCGGACCGAGGACGCCGCCGCCGGCGAGGACGTCTCGTTCACGGAGCTGCGCGATATCTGGCTCCAGAGCGCCAACGAGGCGTTCAAGGAGGTCATGGACACCAGCGCGTTCGCGGCGGCCAACGGGCAGCTCGTCCAGTCGATGATGGAGATGCAGGAAGAGATGAACGAGATGAGCGAGGAGACCCTCGAGGGGATGGGGTTCCCGACGGGCTCGCACATCGACGAGGTGGGCGAGCGGCTGGTCGAGCTGGAGCGGCGCCAGCACGCCGTCGAGCAGAAACTCGACCGCGTCCTGGAGCACCTCGAGGACGGGGGTGAGTGAGATGGCCAGCGAGGGCCGGGGGGAGTTCGACCCGTTCCGGCTAGCGCTCAACTCCCAGCAGGAGGCCATGCAGGCGATGCAGGACGCGATGGAGTCGAGCCAGGCGCTGCCCGACCAGCTGGACCGCCTCTCGGCGGTCGAGGTCGGGGAGACCCCCAGCGAGGTCGTCTACTCGGAGAACAAGCTGGAACTGCTCCACTACGAGTCACAGACCGAGGAGCAACACGGCGTCCCCATCCTCATCGTCTACGCGCTCATCAACAAGCCGTTCATCCTGGACCTCCAGCCCGACCGCTCGGTGGTCCGGCGGCTGCTGGAGGCGGGCCACGATGTCTACCTCATCGACTGGAACGAGCCCTCGCGGCTCGACCAGCACCTCACCATCAACGACTACGTCGAGCGCTACATCGACAACTGCGTCGACGTGGTCCGGGAGCGCTCCGGCCAGGACTCCATCAACATCCTGGGCTACTGCATGGGCGGCACCTTCACGGCGATGTACGCCGCACTCTTCCCGGAGAAGGTCCGCACGCTCGGGCTGATGGCCGCGGGACTGTGCTTCGACGACACCGGCGGCGTCCTCGAACTGTGGGGCGACGACGAGTACTACGACCCCCGCGACGTGCCGGGCGCCTTCGGCAACATGCCCGCGGAGATGCTGGACGTGGGCTTTGCCCTGATGGACCCCGTCGCGAACTACGTCTCGAAGTACGTCCGCTTCTTCGACAACGTCGAGAACGACGACTTCGTGGAGAACTTCGCGCGGATGGAGCGCTGGCTCGACGAGGGCATCGACGTGGCCGGCGACACGTACGTCCAGTTCCTGGAGGACATCTACCAGGACAACAAGCTCTACAACAACGAGCTGTACCTCGACGGCAAGCACATCGACCTGTCGAACATCGACATGCCCGTCCTCCAGATCATGGGGGAGTACGACCACCTCATCCCCGCCGAGTCCTCGAAGCCGTTCAACGAGGTCATCGGGAGCGACGACACGGAGATCATCGAGTACCCGACCGGCCACATCGGCCTGGCGGTGTCGGGCTCGTCGCACCGTGACGTGTGGCCCCGCGTCGCGGAGTGGTATCTGGAGAGATCCGCCACCGACCCCGAGCACCTGGCCGAGGTGGAGGAAGCCGTGGAGGCGGCCGGCGACATCGATATCGACATCGACCACGAGGCCGCCGTCGCGGAGGGCGTCACGCCCGAGGAGGCCATCGCGGGGGAGGCCGAGGCCATCGAGGAGGCCGTCGAGGCCGAGGCCGCCGCCGAGGTCCATGCCGAGGATGTCGATCCTGCCGGTGCCGAGGGGAGCGACCTCGAGGAGGTCAGCGGCATCGGGCCGACGTACGCCGAGCGGCTCCGCGAGGGCGGGATCGTCACCATCGCGGAGCTCGCGGCCGCCGACGCCGACCGCGTCGCGGACCTCGCCGGCGTGGGCACGGACCGCGCGACCGACTGGATCATCCAGGCCCAGAACTGAGCGCGGCGCGGGCCAGCAGCGCCCCGGGCGGCGAGAACCCGGACGACCTCCCACTTCTCGGGCACCGACGACACGTATTTGATGCCCGGTGCGCACCATCCATCCATGCTAGAAGGACAGACCTGCCTGGTGACCGGCGCCTCTCGGGGCATCGGTCGGGGGGTCGCGGAGGAACTCGGCGCACACGGCGCGAACGTCGTGATCAACTACCGCTCCTCGGAGGACCTCGCACACGAGGTGTGCGACCACATCGAGGACGACTGCGACGGCGAGGCGGTCCCGGCGCAGGCCGACGTGGCCGACTACGACGAGGTGCAGGCGATGGTCGAGGGGGTCCGTGAGGAGTTCGGGGGCGTCGACGTGCTGGTGAACAACGCCGGCATCACCGTCGACAAGAAGTTCGAGAACATGACCCGCGAGGACTGGGACCGGGTCGTCGACGTGAACCTGGGCGGTGTGTTCAACGCCACGAAGGCCTGTTTCGAGGACCTCTGCGAGGCCGATGACGGCCGCCTCATCAACATCTCCTCGGTCGTCGGCCAGCAGGGCAACTACGGACAGGCCAACTACGCGACCACCAAATCCGGGCTGTTCGGGTTCACACGGACCATCGCCCTGGAGATGGCCAGCAGCGGGTCGACCGCCAACTGCGTCGCGCCGGGCTTCGTCGCCACCGACATGCTGGAGACGGTCCCCGAGCGGGTCCAGGAGAAGATCCTCGACCGCATCCCGCTCAACCGCTTCGCCACCGTCGACGACGTCGCCGGCATCGTCCGCTTCGTCGCCAGCGAGGACGCCGGCTACATGACCGGGCAGATCCTCGCCGTCAACGGCGGGATGGAGTGGTAAGGGCCACCGGAGAGCGGTCGGGGCTCGGACCGGCCGGGGAACGGTGCTCTCGCAAGGGACACGCTGATTACGGGCCGCACACTCCTGAACCATAACGGAATGTCGTCCTGGAAACGAGACACTGCCCGGGGGCTCATCGTCGTCCTCCCCATCCTGGTCACCGCGTACATCATCGCGTGGCTGTACAACCAGCTCGCGAAGGTGCCCTCCCCGCTGCCGCCGGAGGTGTACGGCAGCCCGTTCCTCGCGGAGCTGGTCGGTGTGTTCGTCCTCATCGTCGTGTTCGGCCTGCTGGTGCTGTCGGCGGGCTATCTGATGCGGACCGCGCTGGGGGACCTCGTCGAGGAAGGGATCGACGACGTGGCCAACCAGCTGCCGGGACTGCGCGTGGTGTACAACGCGTCGAAGATGGCGGTCGAGACGGCGGTGTCGGGGACCGAGGAACTGCAGGCGCCGGTCAAACTGGAGACGTGGAACGGACTCCGGATGACCGCGTTCAAGACCGGCAAGACGACCGAAGACGGCCGCGACGTGCTCTTCCTGCCGACCGCCCCCAACATCACCACCGGCTTCGTCATCGAGGTCGATCCGGAGGAGTACACCGAGACCAACGAGCGCGTCGAGGACGCCCTGACGCGCATCCTCAGCGCCGGCTTCGGGGAGACCCGCGACCAGCCACTCCCCGTCGACGTGGGTGAGAGCGACGGGGACGACGACGGAAGCAGCCCGGCGGACGACTGACGGCGACTGGGCCCCCACCGCACCCCCGCGCGCCGCACTCAGTCGAGTCGGCGGACGACCACGCCCTCGTTCTCGACGTACGCCTGCACGCGCTCCGCGAGTGTCCCCTCGCCCGGCCACGAGCCGGGAGCGTCCAGCGCATCGGGGTCGCCGACGTACGTCTCGACGGTTCCCACGGAAGCGTCGCCGACCGGGTCCCTGAACGGAACCGTGACGCGGGCGTATAGCCCGCGGTCGACGCCCTCGTACGCGTCGAGCCGGTGGAGGTCGGGCTTCTGGACCCGGAGCAGCCGGCGCGCGCACGTCCCGCCCGGAACGAGCGTCGGGTAGTCGCCGTCGACGCGGTGGCATCCCTCGAGGACCGCGTCGGCGACGAACTCGGGCGCACCGCCGAGGACCTCGCGAGCGCGGGCGCGGTCGGTCAGCGTCCCGTAGACGAACACCAGCACGGCCGGACCGACGAGCGTCGACGGCCTGTGACTGTCGGTGTCGCGGGAGCGGTCGGTCAGAACAGTGCGAGGAGTGCGCTCGCGACGCCGGCGACGGCGGCCAGCCGGAGCGTGGTTCCGATGAAGGCGGCGGCCGCGAACGACGGCTTCCGGACATCGACGACGCTGAAGGCGTAGAGGATGGCGGTGTCGGGGGCGAACGGGACCGAGAGCGCGCCCGCGAGTCCGAGGTACCCGTAGCGGTCGGCCAGCCCCGCGAGCCGTCCGGCGAGCCCGCCGCCGGTGCCGCCACCCGGACGGGGCAGCACGTCGAGGAGGTACGCGACGGGGCCGGAAGCGGCGGCCCCCCGCGCGACCGCGAGCGTGACGAGCGCGCCGACCGCCTTCGCGGTGCTAGCGATGGCGATGACGGCGGCGAGTTCCCCGGCGGCCGACCAGCCCAGGTCCAGCGGGACCGCGAGCACCAGCTCCCCGGGGAGCGGGAGGACGACCGCACAGAGGAAGGAGTACAGGAAGACGAGAACGAGCCCCTCGGGGCCGGTCGCGCCGTGGAGCACCTCCTCGACGGCGGCCTCGACGGTCGCCAGCGGCGCACCCACGAACGCGGTCAGACGTGCGAGGACGGTGCCCGGGGCGCCGCCCGAGAGGGACTCGACGGCAACCGGGGCCGACGAGAGCGCCGTAGTCAGCGAAACGAGTAGCGACTGGGAGAGCAGAACGGGGGAGGCCGCCGAAGCCGGGACCAGGGGCACGGTAGGCCGAGGCTCGGCCGTGGCGGTGCTAAGTTTTCCGGCCGAGTGGCGCCGCGAACTCACGGGCCCGTGTGGGAGAACGAAATCGGATGAATCGCGACGGGGCGGTTACCGCCGGTCGAGCGGGACGAAGTCGCTGTTCTCCGGGCCGACGTAGCGGCCACGCGGCCGGATGAGGCGGTTGTCCTCCTGGTACTCGAGAACGTGGCCGATCCAGCCGCCGGCGCGCGACAGCGCGAAGATGGGCGTGAACATGTCGACCGGGATGCCGAGCTGGTGGTAGACGGTGCCGGAGAAGAAGTCGACGTTGGGCGCGATACCGCGCTCGTCGAGGCCCTTCTCCTCGGTGAAGAACGTCTCGATGGCCTTCGCGTAGTCGTAGTAGGTGGTGTCGCCGGAGGCCTCGCTCAGCTCCTTCGCGCGCTTCTCGAGGATCTTCGCACGGGGGTCCTTGACCTTGTAGACGCGGTGGCCGTAGCCGGGGACCCGCCAGTCGTCCTCACGCTCCTGCTTCGTCGTGACGTAGTCGACCGGGTCGGCGCCCTCCGCCTCGATCTCGAAGAACAGCTCCATCACGTCCTGGTTGGCGCCGCCGTGGAGCGGGCCCGACAGCGCGCCGACACCCGCCGTGACGGAGGAGTACATGTCCGCGAACGTGCTGGCGACGACCATCGAGGTGAACGTCGAGGCGTTCAGCCCGTGGTCGGCGTGGAGGACGAGCGCCTGGTCCATCGCCTCGGCCGACGCGTCGTCGGGCACCTCGCCGGTCAGCATGTAGAGGAAGTTGGCGGCCAGCGAGAGGTCACCGCGGGGCTCGACCGGGTCCTCGCCGCGGCGGAGTCGGTCGTAGGCCGCCAGCAGCGTCGGGATCTTCGCGACGATACGCCGGCCCGTCTCCAGAGCGGCGTCGGAGTCACGCGGGTCGGAATCGCCGTCGTCTGCCGCCGACAGCATCGAGACGCCCGACCGCAGTGCGGCCATCGGCCGCTCGTCGGCCTCGGCGAGTCCCGCGAGCGCGTCGAGCACGACATCGTCGACGGCGGCTTCCTCGGTGATGGCGTCGGTGAACGCGTCGAGTTCCTCGCTGTCCGGCAGGTGGCCGTTCCAGAGCAGGTGGAGCACCTCCTCGTAGCTGGCGTCCTCGGCCAGGTCCTCGATAGCGTAGCCGCGGTAGACGAGCTTGCCGACGCTCCCGTCGATGTAGCTGAGCGCCGACTCGGCGACCAGCACACCCTCCAGTCCCTTGTGCAGTTCCTCGCTCTCGCTCATACGACTCCGATTCCCCTGCGGCCGGCAAAAGGGTTGCCGTTGCCACATTACGGCTGCACACGCGGGCAGTCTGCCGGTACCGCCGGCTGCGCGACGCCTGTGCAGCCGACCCGCCGGCGCTCCCGAGCGCCACGCTCAAACCGACGCGCCGGCAACCAGCACGCATGCAGGTCACCGCGGACATCGTGGGCGAGGGCGAACGCGACCTGCGGCTCGACGCCGACGCGACCTACGCCGACCTCCTGCGCGCGTGCTCGTTCTCCCCGCACGAGGCGACGGCCCTCGTCGAGGGGGCACCGGTCCCCGAGGACGCGCCGGTCACCGCCGAGCGCGTCGAGGTGCTGCGGCTGGTGAAGGGCGGCTGAACGGCTCGGAAACGGATAAACGAGCCGTTCCGGTTCGGCACGAGCCGGACACGGCCGCCCGGCCGTTCAAGCCGTTCCAGCGATTGTTCCGGGATATGAGCCACACCGAGGACACGCACGAACTGGTCGGCGAGCCGGCACCCGCACTCGCGGCGCCGAACGTCGGGGGCGGCCCGGACCGCTTCGACTTCGACGCCCTCGACGAGGGGACGGACGCGGTCGTGCTCGTCCTGATGCGGGACTACTACTGCACGAAGTGCAAGGCCCAGGCCGGCCGGCTGGCCGACCGGTACGAGGCGTTCCGCGAGCGCGGTGCCGAGGTCGTCGCCGTGCTGCCCGAACCGACCGACCGCGCCCGCGACTGGGCCGACGTGCCGTACCCCCTGCTGGCGGACCCGGAGAAGGCGTTCGCCGAGGAGTACGACCAGCCCACGAAGTACGGCGCGCTCGGCAGGCTGAGCGACTTCGCCGGCCGGATGCCCGAGGCCGTCGTTGTCGACACCAGCGACGACCCGGAGATCGCCTACGTCCACCAGGGCGACGGCTTCGGCGACCGCCCGAGCGAGGCCGAACTGCTGGATGTCGTCGAGGAGGTGGCCGCGTAGGAGATGGCGATGCACGAGGGAGGTGGCGACGGTGACGAGGCGAGCGATGCGGACGAGCAGCGCCCACGCCGCGGGGCCGAACACGACCACGCGCCACCCGACGTGACGGTCGGCCTCGCCCGCGAGGGCGAGCGCGCGACGGCGCTCAGCATCATCGACATGGCCGGGCTGGAGGTGGACCGCGAGGCGGTGATGGCTGGCGACAGCGAGGTGCTCGTGGCCGTCACCGACGGGCGCGTGCTGGGCGCGCTGGTGCTGGACGGCGAACGTATCGAGGCGGTCGCGGTGCGTCCCGGCCGGCAGGGGCAGGGCATCGGGAGCGGCCTGGTCGCGGCCGCGGGTGCGCGTCGTGAGCGGTTAGTCGCGGAGTTCGACGCGAGACTGGTGGATTTCTACGGAGAGCTCGGGTTCGATATCGAACAGGTCGAAGAGTCGAGATATCGTGGCGTGCTGGAGTAGGGTGACAGCCGAGCATATCGCCGCCGCCTACACCAGCGGCTCGACCAGTTCCCGTCCCGCGGTCAGCAGCGCGGCCACCCGCGCGGGGTCGCCGGCCTCGGCGTAGACGCGCATCTTCGGCTCCGTTCCGGAGGGGCGCATCAGGAGCCAGGTCCCGTCCGCCAGCAGTACCTTGAACCCGTCCACGTCGTTCACCTGGTCGACCTCGACACCGGCGACCTGGTCCGGGAGCGTCTCGCCGAGTTCCGCGACGACCGCCGCCTTCCGGTCATCCGGGCAGTCGACGCTCACCCGGTCCTGGTGGATGTCACCGTGTTCCTCGCGGAGCCAGCCGAGGCGGTGGTCGAGGCGCTCCTCGTGTTCGGCCTTCGCGGCCAGCAGCGCCAGCAGCACGCCGTCCTTGTTGCGGAGGTGGCCCCGGACGCCGAAGCCGCCGGACTCCTCGCCGCCGAGCAGGGCGTCCGTCTCGGCCATCGCCTCGGCGACCCACTTGAACCCGACCGCGGTCTCCGTGACGGACTCGCCGTGGGCCTCGGCGACCCGGTCGACGAGGAACGTCGTCGAGACGGTGCGGACCGCGCCGCCCGAGCGCGAGTCGAGCAGATGGTCGTACAGGACGGTGAACAGCAGGTTCGCGTCGACGTACCCCTCCTCGGGCGCGACGACGCCGATGCGGTCGGCGTCGCCGTCGTTGGCCACCCCGAGGTCGGCGTCGCCGTCGGTCACGCGAGAGACGAGCGCGTCGAGGCGGTCCTCGGAGGGCTCGGGGGGAGTCCCGCCGAAGGTGGGGTCGTCGTCCGTGCGGAGGCGGATGACCTCGGCGCCCGCGCGTTCGAGCGCGCGGTCGGTCACGCCGCGCCCGCTCCCGTGCATCGCGTCGTAGGCGACGGTGAGCCCGGCGAGGCTGTCGTCACCCAGCCCGAGGAAGCCCAGGAGGTGGTCGACGTACGGCCCGACGAGGTCGGCTTCGTCGACCGCGCCCCACCCGGGCTCGGGGAGCGGGTCGGGCGCCCGGAGGTTGTCCTCGAGGCGGTCCGTCACGGCGGGCAGGGCGGGCGCGCCGTCGTCGGGAACGAACTTGACGCCGTTGTACTCGGGCGGGTTGTGGCTCGCCGTTATCATCAGCGCCCCCGCGAGGTCGCGGTCCGTGACGGTCCACGCGACCGCTGGCGTCGGGCAGTCCCGCTCGGAGAGGAGGATGTCGTGGCCGTTCGCACAGAGCACCCGCGCCAGCTCCTCGGCGAACCCCCGCGACGTGTCCCTGGCATCGTAACCGACCGCGACGGGGCGGTCGTCGCCCTCGGCCTCGAGGTAGTCCGCGACCGCCTGCCCGACCATCCGGACGCGGGGCGCGGTGAACTCGTCCAGCATCGCACGCCAGCCGTCCGTCCCGAAGGTGATGGCGGAGGCGTCGTACTCCGTGCCGCCGTCCGCGAGGAGGTCCGCGGCGAACTCGTCGTCCATACCCGACGGGCGCGGCGGGAGGTGAAAAAACCGGGAGTTGACGGCGGCACCCCGGTCGGATACCATTATGTCCGCCGCCGCTCGTGAACCCGTATGAGCCTGTACGATGCGGTCGCTGACCTCCCGCTCGTCGTCGAGGGACACAACCGAGAGCGACGCGAGCGCGACACCTCCAGCGGCTTCACCCGCGTCTCGACGACGTTCGCGCTCCACGGCGCGGGCGAGACGGGGCGCGGCGAGGACGTGACCTACGACACGCCGGACCACGACGCGCTGGCCGACGCCGACCCCGATTTCACCGCGTTCGAGGGCGAGTGGACGCTCGACGAGTTCTCGGCGGCGTTAGACGACGTGGCCCTGTTCCCCGAGCCGCCCGAGCGCGAGACCGCCCACCACTACCGGCGCTGGGCCGTCGAGTCCGCGGCGCTGGACCTGGCGTGCAAGCAGGCCGGACGCCGGCTCGGCGACCTGCTCGACCGGTCGTACGACCCCATCCGGTTCGTCGTGAGCACCCGCCTCGGGGACGAGGGGTTCGACCGGGTGGCCGGCCTGCTCGAGGACTACCCCGGCACCGAGTTCAAGCTCGACCCGACGGACGACTGGGACGACACCCTCGTCCAGCGGCTCGCCGACACCGACGCGGTGCGGCTGCTCGACCTGAAAGGGCTGTACGAGGGGACCGAGGTGGACCTCACGCCGAATCCCGAGCTGTATCGCCGCGTCGTGGAGGGGTTCCCCGATGCCGTCATCGAGGACCCTCGCCTGACCGACGACACCCGGCCCGTCTTCGACGGCCACGAGAACCGGGTGTCGTGGGACTACCCCATCACGGGCGTCGAGAGCGTCGAGGACCTGCCGTTCGAGCCCTCCTGGCTCAACATCAAGCCCTCCCGGTTCGGCACGGTCGAGTCGCTGTTCGACACGCTCGACTACGCCGCCGAGCACGACATCGCGCTGTACGGCGGCGGCCAGTTCGAACTCGGCGTCGGCCGTGACCAGATCCAGGCACTCGCCGCGCTCTGCTACCCCGACGGTCCGAACGACGTGGCGCCGGGCGGCTACAACGACCCCGAGCCGGCGGCCGACCTGCCGACGAGCCCCCTGGACCCGCCCGTCGGATTCGGGCCACGCTGAGGCGACGCGTTACGGAAGTGCAAGGAGAAAGCCCCGCCCTTCAGGGCGGGGATGAATCCGACAGTCGATGACACAGACCGGCGACGATGGAACGGCCTGATATTCCAGCAGATTCTTAAGAAAGCACATCCAATTACAAATGTAATGGTCACGGTGACTGTCACCGCGAAGTTCCACAACCCGTCCCTCACACGGCGGAAAGAGTGGCAACACGCCACTCGCCTCTACCGTGATACCAAGCAGTTCTGCATCGACGGATGGGAGAACAGCGACTTCGACAAGTCCGTGACCACGGCTAGCATCGACAACAATCTCTACTCGGCCATCCAGAACCAGGCCATTCGAGAGGCGAAAGCCGACCACACAAAGGATGGAGCGGTTCGCTACCGAGAGAGTCAACCATTCGCCGTCAACAACCAGAACTGGGAGATCGACACGACCGAGAACGGTACAGTCGTCGTCGGCTTCCCGTGTGTCTCTCAGTGGTGGTACACGCCTATCGAAGTGTACGACGACATTGCCGACCCTGTAGACCGACTGGTTGAAGGAGACGCAAAGAAGACGCGACTGCAAGTGTATCGCCGTGGCGAGGACTGGTACTGTACGTTCAATATCGAGTACGAGACGGAGCCGACTGGCGAGACACCCATCGGCGTCGATATTGGCGAACGACACATCCTCGCAGCGACGGCCTACGGTGAGGACGAGTCAATGCTGGTGTCGGGTGGTGAGGCGAAGTACGTTCGACGCAAATATCGTTCCCTACGCGATTCGCTATCGGAAGCGGGTGCGCTTCGCGCACGCAACCGTGTGGGTGACAAAGAACAGCGTCGAATCACGGACTTGAACCACAAACTCTCCCGTCGCCTCATCACATTCGCGGAACAGTTCGAGAATCCGGTCATCAAACTGGAAGACCTCGAAGGTATCCGCAAGAACAGTTCGTGGTCTGGCGTTCACTCGTGGCACTTCGACCAACTCCAACGCTTCATCACGTACAAGGCCGAACGCGCTGGTATTCGCGTCGAAAAGGTCGATGCGTACAAGTCGAGTCAGACCTGCTCTGCGTGTCGGTCGCTCGGCACTCGTGATGGCGACCATTTCTATTGTTCGGAGTGCAATCGTGGTCGCCACGCAGACCTGAACGCTTCGGAAGAACTTGCACAACGGGAGGGAGAACCATGCACGGCGTAGCAGTTCGGCTGACGCGAACCGTGCTACCTCGCTGGTTGAACAACCAGCCGTCATCGACGCCCGCTGTATGCGGGGAGGAAGGCCCCATTGACAGGGCTGTACGCGCTGCAAAGCACACCGTTGGTCACAACTCGGTGGCGACCTTCGACGTTCCACGCGAAAGCGTCCTTGAGAACCGAGGAAACGCGCAACCTGAATATCCCCTTCGGGGAATCCTCGCCCTTTAGGGCGGGGAGGATGTCAATCCCCGGCGTCCAGGTACTCCTGTTGCACCGCCACGACCTCGCTCGAATCCGCACAGTCGGCGTACCGACGCAGCGGCTCCTCGTTCAACTCGAGGAACGTATGCCCCCAGGAGAAGTGCGACAGCACCTCCTCGGCCTGCTCGCGGTACCCGAGGATGACGAGTGCGCCGGCGAACGCCTCGGCGGTGTTCAGCTGGAACGGCGTCCCGTAGTTGACGGGGTTGGCCGCGACGAGGAACGGGAGGCCCCGATGGGGGCCATCGAGCCGGAAGGCTTCGGCCTCGGCCGTCTCCCAGGAGCAGTCCAGCGCGACGAGGACGGATTCCTCACCGTCTGCCGGAGAGAGCGCCTGCTCGGCGTGCGGGTCGAGCACGATACCTCGCGGCGTCGCTCGCGCCGACTCGTGCAGGGTCACCTCATCGAACTGCGCGAGGCGGCGAGCCGTGCACTTCTCGGGGTCGTCGTCGCCCTCGTACCGGACGTGCAGGTCCACGCCCCCTGTTTCGTGTCGAGCGATAAAAGCCGTGCGTCAGCACCTGTCGAGCGCCGTTCGTTCAGGTTAGCTTTGCATACGCGCGCCGGAGGCGCGCGTTTCACCGCTCGGAGCGAGCGAAGCGAGCGGAGAGCGGCATTTTTTCTGAACGTTTTTTGCGGTGAGCGGTACCCGCAGCGGGCCGGCTCCGCCGGCCCGCAAGCGGTACCCGAACCGCAAAAAAGCTCGAATAAAAGCTCTCAGTCGTCGACGACGACCTCGACGGGGTCGTCGGACTCCTCGACGGCCTCGTCGTCGCTCTGGGACTCGAGGTAGAACAGGACGCCGGCGACCGCCAGGACGACCCACGCGCGCCAGTTGGCGACGTTCAGGGTGTAGCCGACGCCGAACGGCTTCTCGACGAGCATCCCCTCGCCGGGCTGCCAGTACGAGGAGAGCATCCGCCCCAGCGAGGGTCGCTCGAAGTTGTACGGGATGCCGAACAGTTCGCCGGACTTGGGCATATCAGCCATACCGCGGGGTACGACGGGCCGCCTAAAGGGGTTTCTGGTGGTAGCGATGCCGGCCCAGGGCCGGCATCCGCCGTCGGCCGCCGCGTGGCCGCACTACCGCGCCACGCCCGCCGACAGGAGGACGAACAGCAGGGCGACGAGCAGCAACGCGAGCCAGCTGACCACCTCTGCGGTCCAGTACGGCGCCGCCGGGAGCCAGCGTTGGCGGTCGATTGGGTGCATGGCACGTCGACTTGGGGCTGCAGCCACCAGTGTGTTACGGTTTGTCACAGCATCAGGTCGTCACTGGTACCGGCCGCGTCCCTCGATAGCCCCCAGTTGCCCGCGGACAGCCCCGACGTCGAGGTCGGACCCGTCTGCGGTCGCCCGGTAGGCGTCGAGCGCGGCCTCGCGGAGCGCGCCGGCGTCGTCGGCCGTCCCGTCCAGCGCCTGCCCGAGGACGTGCAGGTCCATCGCGAAATCCTCCGGGTCGTCGGTGTAGTAGCCCAGGCCGAAGTCGACGAGGTACGTGCGGCCGTCGGCATCGCCCGTATCGTTCCCGCCCTCCGCGACGCGGACGTTCCGGGTCGTCGGGTCGCCGTGGACGAGGCCGGCGGCGTGACAGCGTGCGAGGTGGCCGGCCACGTCGCGGACGCGGGGCTCGGTCACGTCGGCCCGGAGGTCGCGGGTACCGACGTACTCGAAGGTGAGCGTGGCCTCGGCGGGGTCGACATCGAGCACGAGCGGCGTCGGAACGCCCGCGCGTCGGGCGTCGTGGGTGAGCCGGGCCTCGCTCCGGGTGCGGGTCGCGCGCAGGCGCTCGTCGAGGTCGGGATGGCGGTACGCCTTCGGGAGCCGGCGCTTGACGACACGTCCCGCCTCGGGCTGGAGGGTGACGACCGCCTCGGCGCCCTGCACCTCGTGCTCGCCGGTGATGTCGACGGCGCGGGCCACGGACGGCTCACCGTCCCGCCAGGTCACCTCGACCTGATCCGGCCGGAAGTCCGGGTCGACGGCCGAGTCCGCGATGTCGAGCGTGTCGCCGGCGGCGGCCATCTTCGCGCCCAGCACCGCAATCATCCCGGCGTTGTCCCGGAGGAATCGCGGTTCGGGGGCGAAGAACTCGGCCCCGCGGGCCTCGCACATCGACGCGAGCATCTCGCGCAGGCGGTCGTTCTGCCCGACGCCGCCGCCGAGGACGAGTTCGTCGCGCCCGGTCAGCGAGAGCGCGCGCTCGGCGACCTCGGTGAGCATGGCGAAGACGTGCTCCTGCAGGGCGAAGCAGACGTTCTCGACGGGTTCGCTGTCGTCGACGGCCTCCTTCGCGGCGCTCATGATGCCCGAGAACGAGAAGTCCATCCCCTTCACGACGTACGGGAGGTCGGTGTACGCGCCGTCGCGGGCGCGTTTCTCGACCTTCGGGCCGCCGGGATGGGACCAGCCCAGATGGCGCGTGAACTTGTCGATGGCGTTGCCGACGCCCGTATCCAGGGTCTCGCCGAGCACGCGGTAGCGCCCGTTGCGGTAGCCCAGCACGTGTGCGTTCGCGCCGCTGGCGTTCAGACAGACGGGAGCCTCGAAGCCGGACGCGTGGCGGCCGATCTCCAGGTGCGCGACCATGTGGTTGACGCCGACGAGCGGCACGTCCAGCGTGCCCGCGAGTGCCCGTGCCGCGGAGCCGACGATGCGGAGACACGGACCGAGTCCGGGCCCCCGCGAGAACGCGACGGCGTCGATGGGCGGTTCGTCGGCGGGCCCGTCGTGGGGGGCGCGGGCCTCGTCCAGAACGGTGGCGACCACCTCCGGGATGGCCGCGCGCATGTGCTCGGCGGCCTCGCGGGGGTGGATGCCGCCGCTCTCGGGAACGTACGCGTCCGTCTCGATGACGGTCTCGTCGGTCGCGGTGTCGTGGAGCGCCGCGCTGGCGGCCCACGCGGTCCCCTCGATGCCGAGCACGCGCATTGCTTGGTCGGGAAGAGTCGGGCGGGGCGCTTAGGGGCGTCGGGTCGGGCGCGTCACGGCCGGGGGCCACGGAACGCCAGGACGATGAAGACGACACCGAGGAACATCAGGACTACGCCCCAGAACCGCGTCCAGGTGACGTTCCAGCTCGTGGGCTCGACCTCGTCCCACGACCGCGTACTTCCGATAGCGTCGATGCGCTCGCCGAGCGTCGCCGTGGTTCGGGGGAGAGCGGCGCCCACAAGGCCGGCGAGAAAGATGAACAGCCCGCCGGCGAAGACGAGCGGCTCGACCATGCCGACGGCTGTGTGTCGGTTGGAATAAAGCTTCGCAGGAAGCGCGCTACCGCGAGCGCCTCACTTCCACTCGGTGTACGAGCAGCGACCGCAGTGCTGGCGGTCGTCGTGGTCGGCGAGGAAGGCGTCCCCGCAGCGGGGACACTGCTCTTTCGCGTGCGTGCCGTCGTCGTTGTAGTATTCCGAGCGCATCTATCTCAGGCCTCCTCGGCTTCGGCGTCCGCCTCGGCGTCCTCCGCTTCGGCGCCGATCTTGTTCCGGTCGAGCATGTAGTCCTGCTCGATCTCGGCGGCGTTCTCGGGGCTGTCGTAGACCTTCGCGTAGCCGACGGTCTTGCGCATCCCGAACTTCGTGTCGAGCTTGTGGACCACGACCTCGTCGGAATCCTTGTTGAGCTTGGCCGCGAGCGAGTCGCGCACGGAGAGCCGCGACGGACTGGCCTCGTCGTGAACGATCTTGAATCGCACGTCCGTCCGATGCAACATCGGGTTCGCCTCCTCGGAGATGATGTCGATATCCATGGTTCGTTGTGCGTGAATCGTTCCGAAGCGCGTAAAAGGATTTCGAGAACCGTTCCCGCCGTTTTCGGGAGTTGCGGTAGTGGGACAGCCGTGGTGAGCGACACGACACCGGTTCTGTTGAATCCCTTAGCCGGTGAGGGGTTTCAGCGCTCGTGACCGACCTAGGGCGCATATTCAGCAGGTCGCGTAAAACCGAGGCGCAAGTACCAATCCTCGAAAATGTGTGTCCGCTCACCGCATCCGCATCACTCCACCAGGGTCGAGATCAAACGCCATATACGGCTCCTCCTTCCCTCGAACCGGGTAGTAGTGGACGTGGTCCTCCTGCGTTGTTCTGCCGTCTGAAGATGTGGATACTGTGAAGCGGATCTCGTACTGCCGGTTGGGAACAAAATCCTCACGCTCGACTTCTCCTTGCGCTTCTATCGAGAGCGTCTTATCGTAGACCTTCGCTTCGTATCTCGCCTCTCTATCACTTCGAAACAGACGAAGTCGGACCTCGTGAGGTTCATCGAGGTGGCTGAAGATAGCCAGATCAACCGACGCTCGGTCCGAGAGGAGTGCTGAACACCCCGTTAACGTACTTGCACCCGCGAGGGCGGCCAGAAACCGACGACGGGAGGGCAAATTCATAGTTCCAGATTTCTCCACCCGGATAAATGTCTTCGGGCCTACCCTCCGTCATCGAGCCGGTCTAACAATTCATCTCCAGATGTTCATGGGCTCACTCACAGGTTGGCATTGACCTTGCTGAACTCACTGAGCCGGCCACCACAGTTCTGACAGACTCTCGAGTGTTTCAGCAGAGCTACGACACCTTCCCGTTCTACGGCGACGGAACCGCATCCGAAGCCCTCGCGCTCTCGACTCGGAGGCCTCGCTGCGCGCCTCGGCCTCACTTCGTTCGGCCTGCGGTGCTTACGTCGGCCGCCTTCGTCGAGGAGCGCTCGCCCTTCGATTCCACCAGGAATGTAGAAGATGTCACGAAGCGGCGACCCTGCCCTTCCCCAGGTCGTGCGGGCTCGCTAGCGCGAGCCACGCGCTCCCGGCCCGTGGATGGTTGAGAGTCGCGTTCAGTCTTTGGAGAGGGCCACCAGTACGAAATATAGGAATCCATAGTCAAATCCCCATATTTCGGACGAATATTCGAATATGTAACACTATATTGGAAGTAACAGACTTGTGACTACAGCTCCCGTTCGTGCTTCAGCTTGTCGCGGTCGATATCCTCGATACTGGAACAGCCGGCCAGCCCCATCGTGAGGTCCAGCTCGGCGAGGAAGTTCTCCAGAACGTGGCGAACCCCGCGCTGCCCGGCCATCGCGAGGCCGTACGCGTACGGGCGACCGAGGAGAATCGAGTCCGCGCCGAGCGCGAGCGCCTTGAACGCGTCCGAGGCCCGGCGGACCCCGGAGTCGAACAGCACCGGCACCTCGCCGTCGACCTCCTCGACCACGTCCGGCAGCGCCTCGATGGCGGTGATGGAGCCGTCGACCTGTCGGCCGCCGTGGGTCGACACGTCCACCGCGGCGGCGCCGTGCTCGATGGCCAGCCGCGCGTCCTCGGGGTGGAGCACGCCCTTGATGACGACCGGGAGGTCCGTGTTCTCGAAGACGAACGAGAGGTCGTCCCAGGTGAGCGACGAATCGCCGAAGATATCGAGGAAGTGGTCGACGGCGGCATCGGGGTCCTCCTCGGGTGGCTTCTCGAGCGAATCGCGGAACGCCGGGTCCGAGAAGTAGTTCGCGACGCCCTCGCCTGCCATGAACGGGTAGTAGCCGCGGTCGATGAGGCGCTCGCGCCAGCCCAGCGTCGGCGCGTCGACGGTGAGGACGATGGCATCGTAGCCGGCGTCCTCCGCCCGGTTGAGGAACGACCGGGCCACGTCGCGGTCCGAGGACCAGTAGAACTGGAACCACTTGGGCGTGTTCGGCATCGCCTCGGCGACCTCCTCCATCGGGGTCGAGGAGAGCGAGGAGAGGATGAGCGGCACGTTCAGCTCCTCGGCGGCGGCGGCCGTCGCGTGCTCGGCGTCCTCGTGGAGGAGGGTCTGGACCCCGAGCGGCGTGATCATCAGCGGCCAGTCCATCTCCTCACCCAGCAGCTCGACCGAGAGGTCGCGCTCGGCGACGCCGCGGAGCATCCGCGGGACGATGCGGTACTTCGAGAAGTCCTTGCCCCGCTCGAACGTCTCGTCGCTCCCCGCGCCGCCGTGGACGTAGGCACGCCCCTCCTCGCTCATGTTCTCCCACGCGGCCGCCCGGATGTCCTCGAACGACGTGGGGAGGTCCGGCGGGTTGTCGTGGAGCATCCCCTGCCGGTACACCGCTTTCAGTTTCGCGTTGCCGATGTTCTCTCGCTTCGGCGCGTCTGCCATATCGGCCGTTCAACGCCGGGGCGCTTATGGGTGGTCCTTGCGGCGTGTCCCGCCGCCGCCCGGACGGGCCTTCAACCCCGCCGGAAGAATCGATGCCCGTGTATACCCGAGTATTTTTCAACCAGTTCCCGACTGAACGGTCCGTATGGGTTGAAGTCGGTCGGGCACAGAACCTCCAACGATGTCGGACCAGTGTGCCACCTGTGGAGCGGCCGACGTCATCCTGTTCACCTGCGGGTACTGTGGTCGCGAGTTCTGTGCCGACCACGACCTCCCGCACCACTCCTGCGAGGGGTTCGCCCACCCGGGCGAGGGTGTCGACGAGGTGACGTTCGAGTGGGGGGCAGGCGGGCGCACGGACCCGGACGACGCCTTCACCGAGAGCGGGTTCCGGCCGGCCACCGACGGAACGGGGACAGCGACCCGGACCCCGGTGCCCCGCTCGGCCCCGGAGGTAGCGACACCGGCGGTCGAACCGGCCCCGCGGTCGACGGAGGCCGACGCCACGCCGGCCGTCACCACCCGCCCACGACGCACCGAGCGACCGACCACGCCGGCCGTCACCCCGGCACCGCGGCCGGTCGAACCGGCGACAACAGCGGTCGAGCGGCGTCCCCGGACGGCCACCCGGCCCACGACCCCGGCCATCCGGCCCGTGCCGCGCCAGCCCCACCGGGCCACAGCGCGGGCGGTCCGACCGGCTCCCAGCCCCGAACCGGAGCCCGAACCGGCCGCAACGACCACAACCGCCGGACCGGGACCGACCGCGGCGGCAGCGGCGGTGCCGACCCCCGACGAGCCGTCCGCGACCGAGCACATCCGGGCGATGGACGCGAAGCGGTCACCTGGAACCATCGAGCGGCGCGACCCGCGGACGCTGACGGAGTGGCTCGACCAGCAGACGTACGTCTCGCTGTCGGTCAAGACGGCCGCACTCGCGACAGTCATCAACGGGGCACTCTACCTCGGGATGATGCTCACCCTCCACGGGCTGCTCCCGGTCTGAGCCCGCCCTGACAGATCAGACAGTGGCTCCCGTGACGACCTCGGAAAAGTAGCGTTCGTTCTCGTCGCACCGCGGGGGCCCGTTGTCGGGCCTCAGGCCGATTCCGCCTCCGTGACGGTGTCGACCGTCTCGTCGTCGGCCAGTGCCCGGTCATGTGCGCCCCGGATCTCGGCCTCGACCGCCTCGCGACCCCGCCGGAACTCGCCCATCGCCTGCCCGGACGAGCGGGCCAGCTTCGGCAGCCGGTCGGCCCCGAACAGGAGGACGACCAGCAGGAGGACGACCAGCATTTCGGGACCGCCCGGCAGGCCGAAGAACAGTGGTGTGATGCTCTCGAACATACCCACCCTATGGACGGCCAAGGATATGAACACGCACTCGTGACCAGGCGTTAGAGATGCCTTAA
Source organism: Haloglomus halophilum (assembly GCF_024298885.1). GTDB lineage: Archaea > Halobacteriota > Halobacteria > Halobacteriales > Haloarculaceae > Haloglomus > Haloglomus halophilum. Next base: position 1,743,007 of record NZ_CP101166.1, on the reverse strand, counting down.
CGAGGCATTAACGACAATCCCCGGTGGGGTCGCCGGCCCTCCCGGATCAGTCCAGCGGCCGGAGCGTCTCCGACAGGTCCGTGGGGTCGCCGCCGCCGAGGCGCTCCGAGCGCTGGACGTACGTGTGGGCCACACCGACGACGAACCACCCGGCCGCGATGACCGCGGCGTAGGCGATGTCCGGGAGGAGGGTGAACGGGTAGACACCCAGTGCCACCGCCGCCACGAGCGCCGCGGAGAAGCTGCTCAGCGCGAGGGAGAGTTCGCTCCACGACAGCTCCCGCTCCGGGACGATCTCCAGGTAGATGTCGAACGCCTCGATGGCGGCGGTCAGCTCCAGGGTCCCGCGGTCGCGGTCGTAGTCGATGACGCCCACCTCTGCCATCTTCGGCAGATGGGTCTGGTGGAGTGCCGTGTAGACGCGCTTGCGCTCCTTCGGCGTCACCGCGGCGACCTCGATGCCGTTCTCCCAGGCCGCGACCTGTTCGGAGAGCTCCCGGACCGAGACCCGCTCACGTGTCGCCTTCAGGTGGTGGAGGACGTACCGCCGGCGCTCGTTGCTCAACACCTCGAAGACCGTCTCGGGTGCGATAACCGACTCAGCTGCGGACGCGTCGGCGTCCGGGCCACTACCCCGAGCCGAGACCGTCCCGGTGGCCGTGCTGCTGTCGGCAGCGATCGAGCCGCCGGCTGACGGCTGCTCCCCCTCGGTCCCCGTGGTATCGGAATCCATCGCGTACTGAACGGGCATACAGACGCATCCGTTGCGTAAAAGCCTATTTCGTCCCAATCGACAGTTTCACCCGACCATACGCCCGGATATTGTCACTACTTGGTGACGCCCGTGGATACTACTCAGCGCCCCCGGAACGAACGGCGGGCCCGCCGACGCTCGGCCCAGAGCTGGTAGACGCCGGAGACGGCGAACGCGACGAGCGCCACCGTCGCGGGCACCAGCGGGTCGACCGCCGACAGCACCGGGACACCGGCCAGCGATGCCACCACCAGGAACAGCCCGATGACACCGAGTGTGCGGTAGTAGCCCGCCCAGGTGATGCCCAGCCCCGTCAGGACGCCGGTGTGGCTGGTCACCTGGCGCGCGGCGGGCAGCACCCGGACACGCTTGTGCTCGATGTCGTAGTCGACGAGGCCGAGCGCGGCCAGCTTCGGCAGGTGCGTCCCGACCAGCGAGTTGTAGACACTGAGCCGAACGTCCCGTGGTGCCGGGCGGACACTCGTCTCGGCGGTCGCGACTGCCTCGGAGAGGGCCTGTACGCTGACCTCGCCCTCGCGCTGGAGGTACGACAGCGCGGCCGACCGCCGCGTGCTGCTCAGGACCTCGTGGACCTCGTGGGCCGGAAGCCGGCGGCGGAAGCGTCCTGCGAGCCCGCGCACCTCGGTCGTGTCGGTCACGGCCGCTCGCCTCCCGGAAGTGCTCCCGTCGGTTCCCGTGTCCCGATCGATCCGCCGGTCCCTGTCTGGTGTCTCGTGTTCATCTTCTGGTCCACCTACCCGCGGCCGATGACCACGGGGTACTGCAATCGTCCGATGATGGTCCCGTGGGGGTATAGACATGGTTCGCCTATCCAAGAATACGGTCCCATTACCGCCGGAATCCACCGATATGAACGGTTCGGGGGCTGCTGGTATACACGGCCTACCGCGTGCGGTCACCAGTTGACCAGTCATTCAACGGGCCGTGGGAGGGTGCTCGGGCAGCCGATGCGGGTGCGGTACCGACTCCATGTCTAACCCCACCCCTATCCCAGAGGGAAGCAACCGGAAGCGACCCGCCGACACGGCCGCCGTGGCCGGGCCGCGACGCCAGCCGGGGAGAAACACCAATGAGCAACAACGACGACATCGGAAACGACTCGCAGCTGTACAACCTCTCGCGCCGGAAGGTCCTCGCGGGCATGGGCGCGGTCGGTCTCGCCTCCGTCGGCGCCGGGCTGGGCACCTCCGCCCTGTTCAGCGACACCGAGAGCTTCGAGGGCAACTCGATCACCGCGGGTACGCTCGACATGCTGGTCACCGCCGAGGCTGTCGCGGCCAGCCCGTACTGGGAGGGACAGGTCAGCCTCCCGCAGAGCATCACCTCTGAGGATGCAGAAGCGGCCGAGTTCTCCCTCGAGATCAACGACGTGAAGCCCGGTGACTGGGGCATCATCTGCTTCGATATCGAGAACGAGACCAACCCCGGCTACGTTCAGGTATCGGTTCCCGGAGGGGTCATCAACGACGGCGGCACGAACCCCGAGCCCGAGCAGGAGGCCGAGGGCGGCAACGGCAACAGCGCCGACCTGGGCGACGCGATGCTGGCCTCCATCTGGCAGGCCTACACGGATAACGACAACGGCCGTGACGACCTCTCCGTGCTCGACCCCTGGACCAACGACGAGTCCAGCTCGCCGGTCAACAAGCCGTACGCGGCGGTCAGCCAGGACGACTTCGAGGCGTCCGACTACGGCCAGACCGTCGAGTCCGACATGGACTACCCGACGCTCAACGAGCTCGGGAGCTTCCTGAGCGGCGGCCAGCTGATCCGGAACGACGACGGCACCCCGTTCCAGGTCGGCTACGACGACGGGACGGGCGATCCGGCGGTCGGCGACGGCAAGGCGAGCTTCTGCCTCCTACTGGAGATTCCGGCCGCGGTCGGCAACGAGATCCAGGGCGACTCCGTCACCTTCGACCTGGTCTTCGAGACCGAACAGGTCCGCAACAACCCGTCCCCGTTCGACGGTGACCCGAACAACGGCACCCCGACACCGAGCGCGTAATTGGGCAACGGCGACTCCGGTCGCCCTTACCGACCACCGCGCCCGCGTGACGCGAGGCGCGTGAACCTGCGCGCCGGGCCGCTCGCCCGGCACCGTCCCCCGGTGGGAGTACGGACGGAGGCCACTCCGCCCGGCTCACACCACCCGGGGACACCACAACACACCAATGACCCAAGACAACCAACTGATCAACCTCACCCGACGGCAGATGCTCATCGGAGCCGGCGCCATCGGCCTCGCGTCCGCAGGCGCCGGACTCGGTACGTCCGCGCTGTTCCGCGACACCGAGAGCTTCACCGGCAACTCCATCGTGGCCGGCGAACTCGACCTGCTGGTCGACTGGCAGCAGCACTACTCGTACTGGGACGGCGGGATGAAGCACGTCTTCGTCAACGCCCACCCAGACCACAACGGCGACGGTGAGCAGTCCATCCCGGCGGACAACGACGCCCAGCAGATCAGGTACAGCGACTTCAAAGACGCGGACGACCCGGACAGCAACGGCGCGAACATCGACCTGCTGGACTGCTCGAACATCCCGCCGCTCTCGGAGGCGAACTACGGTGTCGACCCGATCACGGGCGAAGAGAACGACACGCTCGTCCAGCTCCGCGACGTGAAGCCGGGCGACGAGGGCGAGATCACCTTCTCGCTCCACCTCTGTGACAACCCCGGCTACATCTGGATGCAGGCCGGGAACGTCAGCGACACCGGCGGCATCCCCGCCGAGCCCGAACTACTCGTTGACTCCGACAACCTCGGTAACCTCGGCGACGCAATCCAGGCCACCCTCTGGTACGACGAGGACTGCGACAACGTCTACGACGAGGCTGCGCCCGCGGACATCATGCTGACGCTGGACTTCTCCGGCTCCATGCTGTACGATGACTACGGCGGTGTCGTCAGCAACGACGATATCTCCGTCTTCGGACAGAATTACAACGAGACGACGAAGATCGACCTCGTCGAACTCGGCGCGCGCCAGTTCGTCGACTACCTCGAGGCACAGGGCGCCGACGTACAGATCGGCGTCGCTTACTTCGACGGGGAGGGCAGCGGGGAGTCGACACCTCGCGTGCGCGTCTACCGGGACCTGACCAGCGACTTCGACGACGTCGATACGGCACTGACGGGTCTCAGGCAGAAGCTCGCCAACGTCGTCACCGGAAGCTTGCCGTCCGACGAGACAGGCAGTGACGGCGATCCGGACCCGTTCTCCAACGCGAGCGGAATCGCCACGGGCACCTACATCGGCGAGGGTGTCGATGTCGCACAGGACGAACTGGACGACAACGGACGCCCGGGCTTCCGGGCGGCGAACATCGTCCTGTCCGACGGCGAGTCGTTCGACGGCGGCGGCAGCACGTCCTTCGCCTCCCCCGAGGACGCGGCGGACCGCGCCCGGACCGCCTCCCCCGACGCTCCCGCGACGGACGTCTTCACCATCTCCGTCGGCAGCGCCAACGACAGTGTCCTCCAGGGGATGGCTGGCGCAGCCGGCGACGCGGTGGGCGGCGACCCGACGTTCTTCAACGACGTCGACGACCCGCTCAACATCCCCGCTGTCTTCGGCAACCTCGCGGCGCAGTTCGTCGCTGAGGTCGTCATCATGGAGGATACGCTCGCCAACGTCCTCGCGGAGCTGGCCGACGGGAACGGTATCCCGCTCGACGGCAACCGCGCGACGATCTACGACGAGCTGAGCGACCCCGCGAACGATCACGACCGCGACGCGTTCACCGGCGGCGGCACGATGCACTGTGTCGCGCTCAAGTGGGAGCTCCCGGTCGACGCCGGCAACGAGGTCCAGGGCGACACCCTCGGCTTCGACCTGGGCTTCTACACCGAGCAGGAGCGCAACAACGACGGCAGCGGTCCGGCCTGAGACACGGGCGGATCGGACGGCGGCGACCCGGCGACAGCGGGTCGCCCAGCCCGCGCCCCCACGCGGAGTAGACATACCAGGGGACGCGGGGCCACGCCCGGCGGACGGTTCCAGAACGGCGGTTCGACTCCGCCGGCCGGGCCTCACCTCGACACCGACGGTGGAGGGGGGAGATACCATGACCAGCGACAGACAACTCATCGACCTGACCCGGCGCAAGCTACTCATCGGCGCCGGCGCCATCGGCCTCGCCTCCGCGGGCGCCGGCCTCGGCACCTCCGCCCTGTTCAGCGACCGCGAATCCTTCGACGGGAACGCCGTCGTCGCCGGGACGCTCGACCTGCTCGTCCACTACGAGTCGGTCTACAACGGCGCGCCCGCGGAGAACCTCGCGCCGAGTCCCTCGGGGACGGCCGACGGCGCCGCGGCGCTGTTCTACACCCTCGAAGACGTGAAACCCGGCGACAGCGGGAGTGTCGAGTTCTGCTTCGAGCTGAACACGAACCCTGCGTACCTCTGGTTCTGCACCGAGGGGACCGCCGACGCCGAGAACGGCCAGAACGAGCCCGAACTGGAGGCCGAGGGCGCGGACGCGGACGGACTCGGCGAGCTCGACGACGAAATCCTCGTCGATGCGTTCTACTGCGACGAGGACGGCGACCCCGTCGACGGCGGCGAGATCGCCTCGGGCATGACGCTCGCGGAGTTCCTCGCGACGTACACGGCCGGGGCGCCGCTGAACGCCGACGCCGTTGCGGTCGCGCCCGGCGCCCAGACGCCCTACCCCCCGAGCGCGGAGCCAGGAGTGACCACCGGTCCCTGCCTCTGCATCGAGTGGGAGCTCCCGGCTGCCGTCGGCAACGAGGTCCAGTCCGACTCGGTGGCGTTCGACATCGACTTCCACGCCGTCCAGGCCCGCAACACGGACGGCACCGAGAACCCGTGCTGCGAGCCGTCGACGACCTCGCTGTCGACCGGCGTGGCCGACTGGCAGGTCCTCGCCAGCCCCGACGGGACGACGGGTGCCGCGCAGGCCATCTCGGCCCACCCCGCGTGGTACCCGAACGTCAACCCGAACGACCCGGACGTGCCCGCCGAGTGCGACGCAGAGTGGGTGAACCCGTACGGCGGCGACGGGCAGACCGACCAGCCCGCGGGGTCCTACGTCTACGAACTGACGTTCGTGGCCCCGGCGACCACCTCGGCCGCGAACCCCTGCACGCTGTCGGGCACGCTCGCGACGGACAACACCGGGCGTCTGCTGCTCGACGGCGTTCAGATCGCCGGCCTCGGGAACGCCAACCCGGCGGACTTCCAGGACCCGACGAGCTACTCGGCCGCCGTCACCACCCCGGGCACGCACACGCTGCGCGCCGAGGTGGAGAACAACCCGAGCCCGAGCGGCGAGCCGGCCAACCCGACCGGGCTGTTCGTCTGCGCGCGGCTGGACTGCCCCTGCTCGGTGCGTGACGTCTGAGCGGTCGTCCACACCGGCTGACGATTCCGGCCCCCGCTCGGCGCTCCGCGCCGACGACGGGCGCGGCGGTTCGTCCTCCCCACGGCCCGAACGGCCGTTCATGGGCTGGATGAACGGGACTGAGCCATCCATAGAACCGCGGTAACGACACCGTACCACCGGTAATCCGGCTGTACGCGACCCATACCTATGCCCCCCTCAAGCGAAGAGGGGAGCGTCAACCGGGCACTGCCCGGCCCCTCGCGACCGACGCGGGGACATCACACAGCATGACACACTTAACCCGACGCCAACTGCTCGCCGCAGCCGGTGTCGCCGGCGTGGGCACCGGGCTCGCCGGCGCGGGACTGGCCCGCGCGACGGCCCGTGACCCGCCCTACGCGCGGTACACCTATGCTGCGCCCGGCGACACCGACGAGCGGCGCCTCCGCGTCGCGTGGTACGAGACCTACACGACCGACGGCACCCGGACGTTCGTCGAGAGCACGAACAGCTCCGGCGAGACCGACCGGACCACGGTCTTCGACCCCGCGAGCGAGCCGACCTACGTGAACGACCCCGGCCCGGTCATCAGCCTGCCGAACGTCCTCCCGGGTGACTCGGGCGTGGTGGTGGTCGGACTCGAGGCCCAGCCCCTCGACATCGACGACGAGGGCGTCGACGTCTGGCTCCAGATCGGACTGACCGGGAACGCCGAGAACGGCGTCAACGAGCCCGAATCCCTCGACCCGGGCGAGGACGACCCGCTCGGCCCCGGAAGCGGCGACGCCGACTCCGGCGAGCTGGCCGACGAGGTCGAGATCCGCGTCTGGAAGGACGGCGGCTTCATGACCGGCTGTGACGGGGACTACGATTCCCTGTCCGAGACCAGCCTCGCGAACGATTCCCTGGCGGCCGTGAGCTCGACCGACCCCCTCGCCGACGGCGAACTGGTCGTCGAGTGTCTCCCACAGGGGAGCGCACGCTGCGTGGGCTTCCGCTGGGAGCTCCCCGGGGAGACGGGGAACCACATCCAGGGCGACAGCGCGGGCTTCGACCTGCGGTTCCACGGGCAGTCCTGTGGCGCCGAGAACCCGTTCGTCGGAGGGTCCCAATGAACCAGGACCCGCGTGCGGGCCTCTCGGATGAGCGCGCGGTCGCCGGCCTGAGCCGGCGACAGCTACTCGCGGCCATGACGGCCGTCGGCGCGACCGGCGGCTTCGTCGGCGTCTCGACCGGCGCCAGCCTGTTCGACCGCGAGCGCCTCGACGGGCGGTTCGTGGCCGGCATCGTCGACCTCGGCATCGCCCACTCCGTGAACGGTGGCAACGAGCAGTTCACCGACGGCAGCACGGTCTCGCTCGATCTGGGCGAGCTGGAGCCCGGCAGCGAGAACGGCGGCCACGCCGACCTGCGGCTCGTTCTCCCGGACACGGGGAACGACGCGGCGCCCAACAACCCGGCGTACCCCTGGTTCCGTCCCTCGTGTATCGACACGTCGGGCGGCCTCGTCGACGACCTCCAGGTGACGCTGAGGTACGTCGACTGCGCAACCGGAGACGTGGGTGCGGTCGTGTTCTCCTGGGGCTCGCTCCGCGAGTTCGTCGAGACGTTCCGCGAGGGCTTCGCCCTCGACGGCCGTTCGCGACCGAACCGCACGCCCGGGAACCAGGCCTGCCTGGACGACACGGTCTGCCTCCGGCTCGACTACCACCTCGCGAGCGACTTCGAGGGGGAGGGGACCGCGCAGGTCGACATCGACTTCGTCGCGACCCAGTGTCGCAACCACACGGGCGAGGAGAACCCGTTCGCCGGGAGTCCCGGACGACTCTGTGACGAACCGCCCGAGGAGGAGCCCGACTACAAGGGCATCAGCTACATCGAGGTCTGGACCGAGGTCGAGGGAGTCTGCAAGCCGCTCGGCAAGCTGGAGCTCGACAGCCGGCTGGTCGACCAGTGCGCCCCCCTCGTGGCGCCTGGCGACGGCGATCCGGCCAACGACCCGGACATCGGTGACAGCTTCGTCCGCCCGGGACGCTACAGCCTCCCCGATGACCTGCCGGCGTCCGGTCCGTGTACCGATACCGGCTACGACATCCGTATCACGGCGACCGCGACGAAGGACGGCGGCACGGAGACGACGGCCGTGGCGTTCGAACTCCTGAACGACGACGGTACCGCGGGACCGGACCTCTGCACGGTCGTGATCAAGGGTGGCTCCGGAACGACGGTGTACGACGGGGACGACCTCGACGGCAACGCCACGGCAGGACTGCTGTACGCCCCGGAGGGCGGACGATGACCGCCGAGGGAGAACGCGCGGTCCACCGCGCGAACCGCGCACTCGTGAGCGCGCTGGTGCTCGTTGTCGTGCTGGCGGTGGTGGCCCCGTTCGCCGCGTTCGGCGTCCCGCAGCTGGTCGGCGCCGACCGGAGCTACGTCGTCCTCTCGGGGTCGATGGAGCCGTACATGTCCGCCGGCGACGCGGTCATCGTCGCCGCTGGCCCGGCCGCGAGCATCCGCAAGGGCGACGTCATCACGTACCAGCGCGGGGGCGGCATCCCGACGACCCACCGGGTCGTCGAGCGCGTGACCGACGAGCAGGGGGTCGCCTTCCGGACGATGGGTGACGCCAACGAGGACCCCGACCCCGCGCTCGTCCGCCCGGCCAGTGTGGTCGGGGAGGTCGTGCTGGTCATCCCGTACATCGGGTACGTGGTCCAGTTCGCCAACACCCCCATCGGCATCGTGTCGCTGGTGGTCGTCCCCATCGGCCTGCTGGTGGTCTCGGAGCTGTGGCGCTACGTGGCGTCCCGGCGCCGCCGGAAGGCGCCGACCGCCCCGCGGCCCGCCATCCGGCGTGGCGTGGCGGCGACGGACGTGGTCGACACGGCCGACGAGCCACGGAAACCGACGCCTCGGGCTTCGGCAACGTCGCAGGCGACGACCGCCACCGCGCCGGAACCCGGACGGACCACGCCGGAACCCCGGCGGACGACGACCGCCGACGCCGGCCAGGGGTCCGCCAGCGGTGGCGGGTCCCAGCCCGTCTACGGCGTGAAGACGCTGGACCTCGGACTCACCTTCGGGGTCCTCGTGGTGCTGGCGGCCTACAGCGGCTGGATGCTGTACAACGAGATCCGCGTCGAGTCCGCGATGGTGCTGGCGGGGGCCGTGATGGCCCTGCTGTTGCTCGCCGTGACCTGGCTGCTGGCGGCGCGTGCCGCCCGTACCCCTGACGGGGGCGGCCCCCGTGAGCCCGAACGACAGACCGACCGCCCCGGCGGTGCGAGCGCGCCCCCGTCGCGCCCGGGACCCGAGCGGGGACAGGAGTCCGCAGATGATTGAGATACGAACCCGGCGCGCGATGGCGACCCTGCTGATGGTCACCTTCCTGCTCACGGCGGCGGTCGGTGGCGGTGCCACCCTCGCCACCCTGAGCGACACGGAGACGGTGAGCGTCACGGTGAGCGCCGATGTCCCGCCGAACGAGAACGGGAAGGAGAACAGCAACGGGAACGGCAACGGGAACGGCAACGGGAACAGTAACGGCGGCGTATCGGCGCGCGCCACGGGAACCGACGAGCCGGACGAGAGCAACGCCACGGACGACCCAGAGGTGGGCACGACCGAGGGCACGGAGCCGGTCGAGCAGGATTCCGGGATGGAGCCGACGCCGACCTCGACACCGACGCCGACACCGGAACCAGAGCCCGCACCGACACCGGAACCAGAGCCCGCACCGACACCGGAACCAGAGCCCGCACCGACACCGGAACCAGAGCCCGCACCGACACCGGAACCAGAGCCCGCACCGACACCGGAACCAGAGCCCGCACCGACACCGGAACCAGAGCCCGCACCGACACCGGAACCAGAGCCCGCACCGACACCGACATCGAGCGGTGAGACACCCACCGTGACCGACACGTCGGGCTGACGCCGTGGCTGGCGGTCGGTACGCTTCTGCTGCGACGAGGCCGTCGCTACATGTGGTATCCCGACGAGTGTCGCCCGCGCCCGCCATGGGGCGGGTCGCGCGAGCGAGCGAAAGGGAGTGTGTGTGCGTGTGTCCGCGTTACCGACCGCGGCGGTCGGGGAGCGGAGCGTGTGACTCCCACATCCTCCATCTGACCCGGGCGCTGTCTCCGTAATAGGCTTTGTGTCATACCGTTCGTCGGCCGTCAGACGGTGGTCACACTGACCGGCGATTCGTCAGACGCACGACGGACCCGGACCGCCGTATGCCTCCCCTCCAACCCGGTGCCTGCGGGCGGACGCGCCCGTCGGCCCGGCCCGCAGCCGGGTCAGTACTCGGTTCCCTTCCGCGCTCGCTGCCCGGCGTCGATGGGGTGGCGGTGCTTGCGGACCTCGCTCACGAGGTCGGCGGCGTCGCCGAGGAACTCCGGCGGGGCGTGCCCGCCGGTCAGGACGAGTTCGAGGTCGTCGGGCTTGGACTCGACCAGTTCCACCACGTCAGCCGGGGCGACCAGGTCGCGCTCGGCCGCGTAGAGCACCTCGTCCAGCACGAGCATGTGCATCCCCTCGTCGGCATCGGCGTCCGGGTCGAACGGCGTCGACAGGTTCGCGTCGGCTGCCGCCGCGACGAGGTCGCGAGCGCGGTCCATCCCCGCGTCGGCCTCGGCAGAGTGGTCGCGCTCCTCGCTCCCGTCGGGCATCGCGTGCCAGCCGTAGTGGCCGAGATTCTCGTAGCTGAACCCGGGGAGCGCGGCGATGGCGTTGTACTCGCCGCGAACGTCCTCCACCGAATCCGCGCCGCCCTTCATGAACTGCAGGACGTGGACCCGGTAGCCGTGCCCGACCGCGCGCATCGCCATCCCGAACGCGGCCGTGGTCTTCCCCTTCCCGTCGCCCCACCAGACCTGCACGAGGCCGAACTCGTCGGGCGCGGCGGGCTCGATATCCCGGGCCTCGGGCCGGACGCCGCGACCGGGCGTGTTCGCGCGGGTATCCTCGGGGCTCGCGTCCTCAGTCATCGTCGTCGTGGGAGTGGCCGTCGCCGTGTGCGGGGCCGTCGTCGTGGGAGTGGCCGTCACCGTCGCCGCCCTCGGCGGCCGCCATCGCCTCCTCCAGCACGCCGTCGAAGTCGTCGACGGGCAGGACGGAGTAGTCGACGCTGAGGGTGTCCTGGGTCGCGCGGACCTTGCCGACGAAGCCGGAGATCTCCTCCAGCGACCCCTCGACGATGAACAGCTCCATGCAGTAGTGGTCGCCGACGTGGTTGTGGACGTTGGAGGTGACGAGGTCCTCGTGGGCGTGGCGCAGCTGCATCATCCGCTCCTCGGCGTTGGAGGTCTCGTAGTTGAAGACGACGGTGACGACGCCGAGCAGGTCCCGGCCCTCCAGCCGCTTGTTCTCGAACTCGCTCAGCAGGTTCCGGGCGCCCTCCCTGACGACCTCGCTCCGACCGGTGTAGCCGTGTTCCTCCGCGAACTCGTCCAGCCGGTTCACGAGGGACTCGGGCATCGAGATGCTCACGACGGTCATGTTAGTAATCCCGGGGCGTTCCGATATTAAGGATTCGTGTAGTGATGGCGGGCGAGCGCGGCGCCGGGACGGGTCAGTCGACCTCGAGTGGCGTCTCCTCGCGGACGTTGCGCGCCGGGTCCGAACTGGTCAGCCGGCCGACCAGCGTACCGACCAGCGCCAGGAGGACGCCGACGATGAACCCCAGGATGGCGAGGCGGTCGAACCCCGCCTGTCCCGCGGTCGGCGTGGGGAGAGACAGGTTGTACGCGACCGCTCCCCACGCGAGGAGGCCGGCAAGCGGGCCGATCGCGACCGTCGCCCCGATGACGACACCGTCGTTGGCGTAGCCGTGGAGCCCCGCCAGCAGCGCGGCCAGCCCACAGATGCCGAGCAGGAGCGGTTGCCCGACGGTGCGGAACCGCTCGAAGTCGAACACGGCGAGGCCACCCCAGACGGAAGCGACGACGACGAACGCGAGCGCCGCGACGATAGCGGCGTACGCGAGGTAGATGCCGCTCCGCCCCCGGTTGTAGCCGAACAGGAGTTCCAGCGCCGTCCGGACGCGCGGGTCTACCATGTCCACCGGTGGCGGCGCGCGGGGTATAACCCTTGACACCCGCCCTCGACACACACGGCCCACCGAGGCGGCGTCCGGCAGGGCTTTCCGGGCCGCTCGCCGAGCAGCGTAGCGATGGCATCCACGGGCGAGCACGCCGGCCCGTTCCCCGGCGAACGCGACGAATCCCTCCGGACGCGGCTGGAGCGACGACTGTTCAACTTCTTCCCCGCGTACCGCCTCGGCGGCGGCCGCGTGAAGTACATCAGCCGCGACTGGCGCGAGGTCCACGTCGCCGTCCCGCGGTCGCTGTGGACGCGCAACTACGTCGGCACCATCTTCGGCGGCTCGATGTACGCCGCCGTCGACCCCATCTACATGCTGATGTTGATTCGTACCCTCGGCGACGAGTTCACCGTCTGGGACAAGTCCGCCGAGATCCGCTTCCGGAAGCCCGGCGAGTCCACCCTCCACGCGAAGTTCGAGTTGTCCGAGGCCGAGACCGACGCCATCCGCGAGGAACTCGCCCCCGGCGAGTCGACCGACCGCGTCTACGAGGTCGAGCTGGTGGACGAGGAGGGCGTGGTCCACGCCGAGGTGGAGAAGACGCTGTACGTGCGCCGGGACGAGTGAACGCGGGGCCGGTGCGCCAGCCGGGAGCCGAGCGAGACTTGTGGCTCGGGTGGCTACCGACCCACATGACTGACGACGCGGCCGGCGACGGCTGGTCCCGCGAGGCTGCCGTCGACCGCCTCGCCGAGCTGGTCGATACCATCGAATCCGAGCGGATGCCCGTCCCCGTGCGGGAGGTGTGGGTGACCGGCGACCTCGTCCTCGGGGTCGACCCGGTCGAGCGCCTGGAGGTGTACCTGACGAAGGACCTGCTGTTCAAGGACGCCCCCGAGCGCGACGAGGAGTTCCGGAAGTCCCACGGCGTGCAGGGGGTCGGCAAGACCGTCTCGGCGGCGTGGGCCGACGAGCACCCCGATAACCTCCGCGCGAACGCGAACGGCCACGCCGCCCCCGAGAAGTGCCTCGCGGCGCACCTGTTCGGCGACGGCGACGAGCCCGTCCACCTCGAGGTGTGCAACACGGGCTTCGAGAACAACGTCACACAGCGGCTGCGGGGGGCCCGCGCGCGTGAAGATTACACCCAGTTGCTCGACCCGCGGGCCGCGTGTCTGTGGGTCCAGGGGGAGGACGGCGGCGTCCGGAGCGACGAGGCGTTCCGGAAACTCCGGGAAGGCGAGTTCGTCTTCCCGACGCTGTCGAAGGCGCTGGAGATGCTGGAGATGGACTCCGAAGAGGCCGAGACCGCGGCCGCGGAACTGCGCGCGCACCGGCGCGAGCGCGACGGGCAGACGGTGCGTGGCGACGTGGTCTGACTCGCTCGGTGGCCGACCCGTCGTCGGATTTTACTCCCGTCGCCCCCGTGGTATCGGTATGGTGGACGCGTTCGAGGCGGTCAGCTTCCTGACGCGGTCCGAGAACCGCGTCGACGTGCTGGAGTGCCTCGCGGGGGGGCCGTACACGGAGCGCGAACTGGTGGCCGAGACCGGCGTGTCGGACGTGACGGTGGGGCGCGTGCTGGAGGACTTCGAGGAGCGTGGCTGGGTCGTCGAGACCGACGACGGCTACCGCCGGACCCGCATCGGCGAGCTGGTGGCCGAGGACTACGCCCGCCTCCACGACTCGATGGACCTGGCCTGCCGGCTGGGGCCCGTCCGGGACCTGCTCCCGGTCGAGGAGTTCCCGTTCGACCTCCGCCTGCTGACCGACGCGCGGGTGTCGGACCCGGACCGGTTCGACCCGCTGCGGGCCGTCGACCGGTGGAAGGAACTGCTCCGCGGTGCCGACCGGTTCGTCGGTGTCGCGCCGGCCGCGACGGGGACGACGGTCGTCGCCGAGCCGTTCCACGAGGAGATAACCGAGAACGGCCTGGCGTTCAGTGCCGTCGTCTCCCAGCGGTACTACGAGACGGTCACGGAGCGCGCCGAGACGCGGCGACTGGTCCGCGAGGAACTGGAGGCCGGCGCGGAGATGTACCTCGCCGCGGACGAGACAGAGTTCCAGGTGTCGGTCGCGGCGTTCGACGACGTGGCCACGATATCGGCCTACGACGACGCGGGCAACCTCCGGGCGGGCGTCGAATCCCGCGCGGAGCCGGTTCGCGAGTGGGTGCTGGACACCTACGAGTCCCACCGCGAGGACGCCACCCGGCTGACGCCCGCGGACTTCCCGGAGTGACCCCCGGCACACGCCGTGTCGAGATACACGCCGTGTGACGCATACGAGGCTAGTGTCATTTCACCGATAATAAACAAGTGACACGCACCCGCACACCCATCCGGGGATGCACCCCGGATTCCGATGAACTTCGCGAACTACGTCGAGTTCCAGGCCGCCGACCGGCCGGCGGAACTCGCCATCACCGACCCGAAACGGGAGATGAGCTACGGGGAACTGGATGCCGAGACGAGCGCGGTGGCGAACGGCCTGGCGGGACTGGGCGTCGAGCCGGGCGACCGCATCGCGCTGTTCCTGCCGAACCTGACGACGTTCCTCACGAGCTACCTCGGCGCGATGAAGCTGGGGGCGATTCCGGTGCCCATCAACCTCCGGTTCGGACAGTCCGAGATCGCCCACGTCGTCACCGACGCCGACCCCGAGGCCATCGTCGTGCTGGGTGAGGCTGCTCCAGCGTTCGCGGAGAAGCCACTCGACGCCGAACTGGTGGTCGTCGGCGACGACGTACCCGAGGGCACCACCCCGTACGGCGGCCTCGTCGCGGACGCCGCGAAGGAGTTCGAAATCGAGCCCCGGCTGGACTCCGAGGTCGCAGAGATTCTCTACACCAGCGGCACCACTGGCCGGCCGAAGGGGGTCCAGCACACGCACGGCAACCTCGCCGCGAACGCCCGCGGGGGGCGGGCACTGATGGAGTACGGGCCGGACACCTCGTTCCTGACCGTCGCCCCGTGCTTCCACGCCTCCGGACTGAACGCGACGACGACGCCGTCGCTGGTCCACGGCGCACAGAACCACTTCCTGCCGGAGTGGGACCCGGAACTCGCACTCCGGACGATGGCCGACCGCGACGTGACCTACACGATGCTCATCCCGACGATGGTGCTGGACCTGCTGGAGCACGGCACCGAGGGGTACGACCTGTCGGCGTTCGAGTCGCTCAACGTCGGCGGCTCGCCGATGCCGGCCGAGCGTATCGAGGAGGCCGAGGCCGCGCTGGGCTGTGACCTCTACGAGGGGTACGGGATGACCGAGACGACGCTGGGCGCCGCGGGCAACACGCCCGGACAGGACGTCTACAAGGCGGGCAGCATCGGCACCGTCGCCGAGGAGTGGGCCGAGGTCCGCATCGAGGACCCCGAGACCGGCGGGGAAGTCCCGCAGGGCGAGAAGGGCGAGTTGCTCTGGCACGGTGACGTCGTCATGAAGGGCTACTGGAACCTGCCGGAGAAGAACGACGAGGTGTTCTTGGAGCGGGAGGGCACGGAGTGGCTCCGCTCGGGCGACGTCGGCCACGTCGACGCGGACGGCCACCTGTTCCTCGACGACCGCATCGACGACATGTTCATCTCCGGCGGGGAGAACGTCTATCCCCGCGAAATCGAGGACGTCATCTACGAACTCGACGGCGTGCAGGAGGCCGCCGTCGTGGGCACGCCCCACGAGCGCCTGGGCCAGCAGGTCACCGCCATCGTCCGCGGGGACGTGACCGCCGACGAGGTGCAGGACGTCTGCCGGGGCGCGCTGGCCGACTACAAGGTCCCCCGCGAGGTCCACGTCCGCGACGAGCCGCTGCCGCAGACGGCGACCATGAAACTCGACAAGGTCGCGCTGCGGGACGAGTACGGGGAGTAGCGGACCGGGGACGCGTTACTCGCTTGCCACGTCCCAGTCCTCGCCGCCGACAGCGTGTTCGAGGGGGGTCCACGCGCCCGGCTCGGCCATCCGTTCATCGACACGGAGTTCGACGCCCCCGTCGGCGGTCCGGACCCGGACGTGGCGGTCGCAGAAGTGGCTCAGCGTCTCGACGGTCCGGTCGTCCGCGAGCGAGGCGTCGATGGCGAAGACGCCGAGGTCGTCGGTCGCGATGATGCGGCCGGTCAGCATGTGGACGAAACGGGACACCTCCCGGAGCGAGGCGTGCGCCAGCAGCGACGACAGCGACAGGAGCCCGATTCGGACGTTGTCGGCCGTCGCCGCGATCTTCTCGTAGAGGACGGAGAACTCCACCTCGATACCCGTCAGGTCGCCCGGGTTCGAGATGGGCTCGGCGTGGGTGGTGAACCGCTCCTCGTCCCGGTCGCCCGGGCCCGTGCAGTCGACGATGCCGAGCCGCGACCGGTCGACCGACCGCGTGGGGCGGTCGAGCCGTTCGAGCAGGCCGCGCCCCCCGAGGTCGGCGGCGACGAGGAGGAGCGACTCGGCGCTCGACTCCGCGGTGAGGAGGTCGAGCGCGAACTCGCGAGCGAGCGTCCCCGACGGGCTGCTGACCAGCAGGTTCGTGCCCGGCGTGGCCGCCTCCAGAGGGATGCCGGGCTGGAACTCGTAGCGGAAGGCCTCGGAGCCCTGGGGCATCACCGGTCACCCCCGGCCGCGGCGGCCTCGTGGCCCGCCAGCCGACCGTACACCTCGAACCACTCGACCGCCGACGCCGCGAGGAGCTGCAGGTACCCCGCCTCCTCGTCGGAGAACGTCCGCGGTTCGGCGTCGTAGACACAGAGCGTGCCGACCGGGAGCCCCGCGTCGGTCCGGAGCGGGGCGCCGGCGTAGAACCGGATGTCGTGCGCGGCGAGCGTCTCGTTGTCGGTGAAGCGCGGGTCCGCCGCCGTATCCTCGACGACGGTGACCCCCTCGTCGAGGATGGCGTACGTGCAGATGGACTGCTCGCGCGGCATCGAGGGCAGGTCGGGACCGGTACAGGCGAGCACCTCCTGTGT
The DNA here is from genome assembly GCF_024298885.1 of Haloglomus halophilum. Classification (GTDB taxonomy): domain Archaea; phylum Halobacteriota; class Halobacteria; order Halobacteriales; family Haloarculaceae; genus Haloglomus; species Haloglomus halophilum. The sequence goes on along the minus strand of NZ_CP101166.1, from coordinate 1,725,873 downwards.
GGACTCCGCGACGATGTTGACCGACGCCCGGTCGAGGTCGAAATGCCGGACGGCGAGCTCGGTGACGCGGTCGAGCGCCGCGGCGAGCGCGTCGGAGCCGAGGTCCAGCCCCGTCAGCGTGGCCAGCCGCGCGGACTCGTCGACGGGAAGCGGGTAGGCCGTCTGGGTGCGCCGCTGGGCGGTCACGGTGACGAGCGCCGCCAGCCGGTCGGCCGCGGCGGGCCCCTCGCGGTGGAGGTACTCGACGACGAGCGGCGCCTCGAGCCCCTCGGTCACCGTCTCCCGGTCGGCGGCGGTGTAGAGGATACACCCGATGTCCTGGGCCCGGTCGCGGACGTACCTGACGAGGTCGAGGCCGGTGCCGTCCGGGAGGTCGTACTCGGTGACCAGACAGTCGATGTCGGTCTCCTGCAACTGCTGTCGTGCTGCTGCGACCGAGTCGCTCCAGACGACGGAGAGCTCCGACTCGGCGGCCAGTCGGGCCCGTGGCCCGTCAGGGCCGTCGTCGGGGTCGACACAGAGGACGGTTGCCTCGCTCATACCGGTGGATGTGCGTACTCGCTCCGCACCCGGCATAAACACTCGGGGGGAACGGTGGCTCGACGGAGCGCAGCGGCCCCGGGCGCTCACTCGGCGGCGAGTTCCCGGACCTTCTCGATGTTCCAGGCGAAGCTCCGCCCGTCCTCGGTCGGCGTCTCCAGCACGAGCGGCACGTCACCGACGGCGTCGTGGTTGACGAACGCGGACATCCCGTCCTCCCCGATGTGGCCCTCGCCGATGTGGGCGTGTTCGTCCTTGTTCGTCCCGCATTCGTGTTTGGAGTCGTTGAGGTGGACGCAGGCGAGGCGGTCCAGGCCCACCGTGTCGGCGAACTCGGCGAACGTCTCGTCGACGCCCGCGGGCGTGGAGATGTCGTAGCCCGCGGCGAACATGTGCGCGGTGTCCAGACAGACCTCGAGGTCGTGGCGGGACTCGTCGCAGACGTACGCGAGGTGGTCGAACCGGCCGCCGAGTTTCGTCCCGGAGCCGGCATCGGACTCGACCAGCACCGTCACGCCGTCGGGCACGTCGAGTTCGTCGAGGGACTCGACGGCGTTCTCCAGCCCGCCCTCGACGCCCGCGCCGGTGTGCGCGCCGAGGTGGACGTTGACGTAGTCGATGTCGAGGCGGTCGGCGACATCGAGTTCCGTCTGCATCGAGGCGACGGATTTCTCGTGGAGGTCGTCCTTGGGCGTACAGAGGTTGACGAGGTACGAGGAGTGGATGACCCACGGTCTGACATCGTGTTCGGCGGTGAGGTCACGGAACGCCGCGGCGTCGTCCTCGTCGATGGACGGGTCCGCCCACACCTGTGGGGAGTGGCTGAATATCTGCCCGCAGTTGCCGTCGTACTCCAGTTGCTCCTCGACCGCGTTCTGGACGCCACCCGCGATGGAGGTGTGCGCGCCGACTCTGAGCATGGCCGCCTGTCCGCCCGGGCCGAGGTAGTGCCTTCCGATTCCATGCCTCGATCGCGAACTCGTCGGTCAGGTCCCACTCCTCATCGTGGCGCTCGGCTCCGCCCGGGCCTCCGCCCGCATCTGCTTGACCCGCGCCGCGTCGTCGAGGAACGCCTCCACGGCTCCCAAGTCGCGACCATCAGTCGACACGTAGGGAGGGCATGGAAGATGGCACACGGTTGTCCCGACAGAGGTCCCCCCCGGGGATCAGGGCCCAGCATCGTCGTTTATTGATCACCACCAGCGCATCGAGCCGGTGACAAGCCTCCACCTCATCTGCCTGAAAGCATCACCTGAAAGGTTCGTATCGACGGCCGCCGCGCAGGAATCTCCGTACGTTCATACCGGATGGCAGAGCAACGCCCCGGTGATGGCCACGCACACGCTGTCCGTGACCGTTGGAACCCATCCGAACGAGCCCGATACGGAAATCTCGCTCTCGGAAGACGCTCTCTCGAGTGGCTGTTACCTTGGCGGCAATCACCCGGAGCGCCAGACCGCACTCCTCCACGACTGGTGTGTGCAGTGGGCCGAACGCGGGCACGGGTTCTGTTACGTCCATCCGCGTGGCCCGGCTCCGCGGGAGCTGCTTGCCCGCCTCCCGGAGCACCGGCTTGACGATGTCGTCTGGATCGATTTCCGGCGGAGCCGCCAACCCGACAGCCTGGATGTCCCGCCGGTCCGACGGGTCGGTGTCGACCCGTTCGCTGGAGCGGCACCCGATATCGATGCGGACGAGCTGCTCACGGATCCGGTCGCGGGTCGGTGTGCGGACTGGCTGGCCGCCTGCAAAGCCGGTCGCGACGTTGATTGGAACGCTGCGCGGGCTCTGGCAACACTGTTGCCGCTGGCCATCCGTCACGATGGCCTGACAGGCCGAGAGCTTCGGGAAGCGCTGTGGGCTGCCCACTCGGACTCGGAAAGGGTCGACACACTGACCGAGCAGCTGGCGCCCGGGGCGCGATTCCACCTCGAACATGCGGTGGAACTGGATGCGGATGTCCTCCGGACCCTGACCTTCTGTCTCGGCGATCCGCTGGATTCGTTCCCCAGCAACCCCCTGAATGGCGCCTCGACCTATCCGATCGAGGACACAGTACCGACTGAGGACATCATCCTCGTCACTGGTTCGTTGCCGAAGCCAAGCGCCTACGGACGGAACTCGATCGATACCATCGGGACCTACCTGCTCATCCTGACAGTCGTCCGGCGGCTGTGGGAAGGCGCCCAACAGCGGCCCTCCGACTGGACCAACCAGATGCCACTGGTCCTGGACCGGGTGACCGACTGCAGTCCGGGCGACGACCGCCTGCTTCCGGAACTCATCAGGGGCGCCGCCGACGCCGCGCTCGTTCCGATTCTCTCCGGCCCGGAAACGGGGGAGTTGCCGCGCCGTCTCAGAATGCCGGTTACGGGAGCGGTCGATGCACGAGTGCAGTTCATCGACCCCACAGCGCCGGGGACGACGCCGCTACCGGATGGGGACAGCGATGCGATGGAACAGGCCATCGATCGTGAACAGGCCCACGCGATCGATTCGGCGCCTCGCTGCTGGGTCTCTACTGGGAACGCCGGGCGACTCAGCGGGAAGCCGCATGCTGAAGGGACGACCCGTCCGGCGCATCCGGGCGACCCGCCGCGGACCCGGCACGGTGCAGCCGCGATCGGGACGGCCATCACCGAGAGTGTCACCCGACATGGGAAGATTCCGGACTGGGCCACGGAGGACCTGCTCCAAGAGGGTAGAGAGGAGTAATCCGCCGTCGGGATTACTCTGCATCAGGTAATCTCCTCGATCAACTCGAATCCATTTTTGAACTGAACGCGAGCGTCGAACTCATTTCGTGAGAGTGCAGAGACGATACCCTCACCAGCGTCGATATCGGTTGTCACGATGCACGCGAATGCTGCGTCACCCGTGTCGAGGCGTTCTGCCGTAACTGCTGCAAGCGCGGTATCTGCTTTCTCAATCTGATCCTCCCGCCGGTTCGACGACCGCGCGATGAAGGTCCGTACATCGTCCATCACCTGCGACACGGTACTGTTCGTGTAGTCCGGTTCGTCAGCGACCGTCACCCACCCTGCATTGATCGCACTATTGATCGGGGTCTGGCCGGGTGTACTCCGATCCGGAGCACCACCGAGTTCGTCGTATACGCGCTCCGGGATCACGAACGTGATGTCGTTCCGTCGGGCGAACCGCTCCAACGCGGTGTACTTGTTGTTCTGCTGGCGGCCACAGGCGACGAACAGCCCGGTATCCGCGACCCAGACGACGTCCTCCTGCAGTAGATCGAAGGGCTCGCTCATCGGTGCTACTCGTTAATCCTCTGTCTCGGGTGGTTGCTCGCGGGCACTCTGAATGTCCTCAAAGTACGGATCGACTGACTTCATGTCGAGGACGACCTCCCGGAGGGCCTGCAAGACCGCGATAGCGAAGGCGTGCTGGAGATCGAGTTCCCGGGCAGCTACCCGCTCCGACATCTCGCCTTCAGCATAGGGGATCGCGTACGTGAGTGCGGCCGCAAGTTTTCCCAGGCCGTGCTTTTCGAGCAGGAGATCGAGATCCTGGTCGTGGGGCGAGCGGCCGAATGCCTCGATGAGGGTCGGCGTGACCGTGTATTCGTCGCCGTCGAGGTTGGCAGTGAGAGTGATCGGAACCGCGGAATACGTGTGCGTCTTCTGCTCCTCGTCCCGTGTCAGCACTCCGAGTTCGACGAGGGTACCTGTGTCCGAGTACGCGGTCGTCCGCGGCATCTCCAGTGCGTCAACGATGTCGTCGATGGTGATCTCGCCCTCGCGGAGGATGAACGTGTACAGTCGTGCCAGCCGCGGCTCTTCGAGAAGTTGGGCGACTGACAGGAGGCCGTTGATAGCCCGCTCGGGGTCTCCAGCGACTTTCGACATATAATTCATAATTCATAATTCGTGTATTGAGTAATAACGCTTGGGGGCCTTGCAGTCAGAATCCTCCGTGTCCTCTCCCGGTCTACAATTTTTTGACATCCTCCTCCGCCTGAAGGCGGAGGAATCCCGACCGCGTTTGGGGGAGCGGGGCCCGACCTCGGTTCCGGGTGTCCACGGCCCTGTGACTTCCAGCACGCTGGACGATGCTCCAGTCGTCCATACCCATATCGACTGTGCTCACTTAGCGCAGCTCACAGACGTTCGGTTCAACCCCGCCGGTGAGAAGCCGCCGAAGGTGTTCGCTGAGGGATTCGGCGAATTGCCGCTCCGCTGGTGTTCGACCTGCATGCATCGAGAACCGACCTCCGACCAGATTGAAGCGCAGTATGGGCCCTGAGTCGGTTGATACTCAGATCCAGCCGTGACCTGTAGAGATCACGTAGGATCTGATGCTCGAGACGGTTGGTTTGAAGCTAACCCGTTGTATCGGCAGAAGGCCAGTTATCTTCGAATCAGTCCGCAAGCCACGCCAACGCTTGATTGTGCTTCTGAAGATACGCTGGCTCAGGCCCCGTATCGAATGATATCTGCTCTCCCGCTTGCTCGATAATCGTCCGCTGGAGGATATCGCTCTGTGTGTCGAACTCCGGATTCACTCGAAGCCGGTAGTCCGCATCGATCGTGAACAGCTCCCGATCGAACGCCGCATGGTGGGTCTTGCTCAGCGGAAGGACGTTGCCAAGGTCCGCTCGATGGTCCGGATACTCGCTCCACGGGAGGACGTGCGCAACATCCAGCAGGGCCGGATGATCCACGTGTGAAACCGGGCACGTTCCATCGTGTCGCGAGAGCACCGTCGCTCGGAACTCCGGATCAACTGACCGCGCGACGACCGTCGTCTCGTACGTGGCAGCAGTCAACCCGTCACCAGTGCTCGAAACGGAGGTCTCCGCGGTTCCAGCCCATTGCTCCACAGCCCGGTCGATGAACTGGTGTCCCTCGTCAGTAAGAGCGTACAGGTCGCCATCCTTCTCGACGAGACCAAGGCTCCGGAGCCAGTTCGTCCGCTGTTTGGCCATATCGGGATTCGCCGGATTCCAGCCGAGTTCCGGATGCGTATCGAGCTGCTGGTGGCTGACCTCGTCAATCGTCATCGGGCCCGCGGACAGTGCGTAGAGGAGACTCCGGAGGCCGACGTTCCGACGAACCATGATCTCGAGCAGCGTCAAGGTCGTCTGCTCCGAGAGGTACGCTTCCCCTTCTGGACCGAGTTGCCAGTAGTCTCCAGCACGTCGAATGAACCCGACATCTTCCAGATAGTCGACCCGTCGGAGAATCGAGTCACGACTCGAGACACGCGCGAAGGTTCCGCGGTGCCACCCGACCAGTTCGTCCGTTGTCGGCTGGTGCTCGTCGACGAATTCGAGAATCGCATCAAGCGTCTCCACGTAGCTCGTCCCCCCGCCGAACATCGGAACGATGCTGCGGAGCCGTTCCGGCGACATGCTCACGACACTCCCACGGGCGCGACATGATCGTTTCCCCGACGAGACCGAACGAGCACCCGCATTTTCAGCTAAGAAGCGCCGCCCCGGGCGATAGTCCACCCGATCCGTAGTTTCAAGCGCCCGTTCCCAGTTGGTGGACTGTGACACTCCGTGAGGCCGCGTCGATCGATGACCTCCACCGAGCGATTCGCGACACCGATCTCGCCCTGACGTCCGACCCGCCGCTCGCACTTGCCCTCGACCGGCGTGTCGACCGGCCGAGGATCGGCCGCGTGGGTGCGACCCCACGCGGCCACGCCTCGAACCAGCTCACCCCGATGGATCGTCGGAACCTGTTCAGGACTCTCATTACTGAGACGGATCTGACCTGGAAGCAAGCCCATCGGGCACTGGACCGAACGCTTCAGGCGTGGGACCGGACCGGGAATATCGACGCCATTCTCGACCATGACGAGTTCGACACGCCAGCGATGCGGACTGCTGTCGAGACGCTCCGTACGGCCGACAGTAGCTACCACAAACTCGCGAACAGCCGCCTCGATGACGAAGTCGACCTAGCCGTCATCGGCGAGTCGTCGCTGTCCGAACTGGACCGCTCGTTGCTGCCGGCTGACTACGAGACCGTTGACCGCTTCACCGGCGCTACCGGGACACTCCCCACATTCGATATCTTCCCCTCCGCGACGGCGATCGTCGACGCGCTCATCGAGCAGCTGTCGGCCGACACCGCCGAATCGGTCGGTGTCGTGCTGGACGAGTCGACCGTCTTCAGCCCGCTCGTCGAGGCGGGGCTCGCCGCAGCAGAGATTCCGTTCCAGGGCGGCCCCGGCTTCGTCGACGACCCGGACGTTCGAACCTTCCTCCGGCTACTGCAAGCCGTGTTCACCGGCAGCGATCTCCGCGTCGGTGATATCGAGCCACTACTCGCCCCCCTTGGTGTCGATGTCCCTCGCAAGCTCGGTGAGCAGCGCGTCGATGCACTCGAAGACTCGACCCTCCCCGAACTCGCAACGATCGAGGAGGCGGTCCACACGGGCACGCTCCGCGACGCGATCCGGGCCTACGAAGCGCTTGCTGGCGTCACCTTAGGCACACTCCGGGACGAGTGCGACCGACTGGATGTCCTCGATACGGCGGTCACATCAGACCTGCTCGACCGCCTCACGTACTACGTCCAGTCGTTCGATGTGCCGGTCGACAGAGAGCGAGACGGCGTGCTTCTGACGGACGCCGCCTCGACAGCATACATCGATCGTCCGGTCGTGTTCTACCTCGGACTCGGGGCGGGCTGGGCGAAGACACCGCCCGACGTGCCCTGGATCGACAGCACCGAGTACGTCCAGCAGGATCTGGATCGGTTCGAGATCCTCCTCCAGAACGGTCGCCAGCGGCATTATCTCGTTCAGGATACCCGTGCCGGCGAGGACGTGACGCCATGTGTCTACTTCCGGCAGCTGTTCGAGCAGTCGTTCGATCGCTTCAGCGATCTCCCCCACGAGCGCTACGATGACTACGGCGTCGAACGGGGGGCACCCGGACAACCGTTCGTTGCGCCACCTGGGGCGGATGGCGAAACAGAGGAGGTGGATGCACTCAGCCAATCGACGCTAAAGCGGCTCGCCAACTGCCCCCGTGAGGAGTTCTTCACGCGGCTGGTGGAGACCCCAACGGCGAGCTACATGGCTCGCGGGACCGTCGTCCACGAGGCCGCGGAGCTGTACGTCACTCACCCGGAGACGGTTCGCGAGGAGTTCGAGACGGTCGTCGATGCGATGGTGGAGCAGGTTCGGGCGTACGCCACCGACGACCGGCATCCGGTCGAGCGAACACAGCTGGCGATCGCGCTCGAAACGGCGATGGAATACCTGGATGCGAACCCGCCGGTCGAAGCGGACCACGAGGCGTACGCTGATCGCTCACAGGAGAACGAACTCGCCGACCGGCTGGACCTCGATTGTGCATCACAACTCACCGAGCGGTGGTTCGAGGCCCCTGAAGCGGGGATACGTGGCTTCGTCGACCTCCTCCGAAGTCCGACCGACCTCGTCGACTACAAGACCGGGAGCCAGTCGACGGCGTCGAAGCTGCGCGACCGGGCCTCCATAGACCCACTTCACGATGACCCGAACTTCCAGGTCGCACTCTACCTCCTCCAGCATCGGAGACAGGAGCCCGACGAACCGCTCTCGATTCACTTCGTCCACGTCCTCGAACACGCTGACCGAATGGCCCGAGGCGAGGCTCCGGACATCGGAGAGCTGGTGACGACCATCACCTATCTACCCGTCACGTTCAGCGAGTTCGTCGCGCGGCGCGAGGTGTACGAGGCCGTCACCGACTACGCGGATTCCAACGACCGGGTGAAAGCGCTCGACCCGCTCGGCTACGACGCCTATCGGGAGTTCTTCCTTGATCACGACCTGCCCCGGGAGGGCGAGGCCCCCGAGCAACGCGAGGCCGTCATCACCGCGTTCATCGAGTACACGAAACGGCACGTCAAGGACACCGCCTACGTCGAGAACGGCTGCCGGGATGCGATCAACGACATGGACGATGTCGTTGGAACGTACTACCTGAAGCCGGATCTCGACGCGTTCGAGACGTTCGTCGACGAGCAACTGGCCAATCTCAACGAATACCGCAACGATTCGTTCCCCGTCCGGGCGATCGAGGACGGCCCGAACTGGGACCGAGTGGACACACGGGACCTGATTCTCACCGATGACTGAGCCATCACCGAACGAGCAGCAAGAAGAGCTAATCACCAGCACTGAGGGGATCTACCGCGTCAACGCCGGGGCCGGAACCGGGAAGACGTTCGCCGTCACCCGACGGTATGCCGAAATCCTCGAGACGACCGACGCGACGCCCGAGGAGATCCTGCTGGTGACGTTCACTCGGAACGCGGCAGCGGAAATGAAAGACCGGATCGTCCAGCAGACCGATTATGACCTCCGGGAGCTGCAGGACGCACCGATCAGCACGTTCCATTCGTATTGCTACCAGCTCCTCCGGCGGTACGGACACACGATTCCGGAGGCGCTCGGCATCGGCGACCAGATTCCGGATGGACTGGATCTGATCGAGGACCAGGTCCAAGAGCGCCAGCACTTCCGGACGTTCATGTCCCGGTTCGCTGACCGGCATCCCGAACACGCCGACCTGCTCCGCATCTTCCGGGACCGGACGACGCTCCGCTCGCTGATCGGCCAGCTTGCAGCCAAAGGCGTGATCCCGACCCGGGACGGCTGGTACCGAGACACCGCGGCACCGCTCACGGGGGACCGAGCGGCGTTCGAGGCGACGCTGGCCGAGACGAACGCACCCGGCGAGGGGTCGCGTGGCCCAACCAACAGCGACGCTCGGGGCTCGGTCGCGGGCTGGGATGTGACAGAGTACGCTCCCGGCGCCCCGGACCGGTCGGCGGTCCATGATGACCCACAGGTGAATGAGGCGCTGGTGCTGGACGCCTTCGACGAGGATCGCGAGGCGCTCCGAGCGTTCCTCCACGATGTCTACATCGAGTATCTCGCCTTCGCGCTTTCGCGGAACTATCTCACGCAGGGACTGATGCTGGCACTCGCCTTCGTCATGCTCTGCGAGGAGCCCGGAGTCCGGGCGGCAGTGAGCCACGAGTACGTGATGGTGGATGAGTTCCAGGACACCAACGAACTCCAGTTCAAGATCGCGCTGTTGCTCGCGTCGACGAACAACATCTGCGTCGTCGGAGACTGGAAGCAGAGTATCTACGGCTTCCAGTACACCAGCGTCGAGAACATTACCGAGTTCGAGAGCCGACTCTCCCAGTATGCTGCCGAGCTGAACAGCGACACCGAGCGAATCGACTACCCGGTCGATGATATCGAGTCGATCCCGCTGGTGCAGAACTACCGCTCCTCGGCATCGATTCTTGATTTTGCCGAGCAGAGTCTCTCCATCCGAGCGACGTACTCGGAGGACCTCAACGAGGACCCGCTGGCCGGCGAGGCCTCACTCGAGGCGACTAACCACGTCGACAACGCACGAATCGAGGCCTACCAGGCCGCCGACGAGTACGACCTCATTCTCGACCGGATCCAGACGATCGTCGGCAACGACGACTATGCCGTCGAGGTGCGTGACGACCCCGCCGCAACCGAGGACATGTCGCCCGAGGAACAGCGGGCCGCCGAACAGAAGCGCCTCGGTGCGCCCTCGTACAGCGACATCGCGGTGTTCACACGGAAACGGAACTTCGCCCGCGAGTTGCTCAACCGGGCGGCCGAATACAACGTGCCAATCGCCTACGAGGGCGGTGTCGAGTTGTTCGACACGCCGGAGGCGAAGCTCCTGCTCGCGTGGCTCCGTATCTGCGAGTCCGACGACACCCGCGGCTGGGCTGTTGTGCTTGAACGGGCTGGCTACACCTTCGGGCAGACGGAGTCCATTCTCGAGGACGAAGCGTATCCGGATGCGATGGTTGCGTTCCGTGACGAACTCCTCGAGTTAGAGACCATCGGGGCGCTCGCCCAGCGCGTCTTCGACCGATACGACCTCTCGAACGCGTTCGCCGACGCGCTGCTGGACCACCTAACCGGCGTGTACGAGGGCACGCTCATGACGCGCAGTGAGGCGATCGCCTACATCACCGACAATCTGGAGAACGGGAGCACGGTGGAGATCGACACGAGTCCCGGCCAGGACGCCGTGACGCTACAAACCATCCACGGCGCGAAGGGGCTCGAATACCCGATCGTCCTGCTGGGGAATCTGAACTACCGAGCGTTCCCGCATTACGGCCAGCCGCCGTCTTCACCGATCGTGTATCAGGAGCCGCTGGGACTCCGGCAGCGGCGAGTGTTCACCGACGAGGGCTCGCACCCGCACGTGTTCACACACTGGCCGTACGACCTGCTCACGTCCTGCCTGCCGTCGGAGTATGACGAGGAGCGGCGGTTGCTGTACGTCGCGATGACCCGGGCCAAGCGGCATCTGCTGTTCACCGCTGGCGAAGACCCGAGTCTGTTCTTTTCGGAGTTGTCGGTGGAGGCCACGGAGGTCGACCCAGCCCCTTCGGAGCAGCAGGCTACGACGGAAGCGACAGCAGCCTTCGAGATCGAGATTCCCGCTTCGGATGGACAACCTCGACGCCACGGCGTTCACGATATCATGGACGACAGCGTGTATGAAGAGGGGACGGGAGGTCGTGGGACAGCGTTCGGCAACGAACTCCACGACTTTGCGGAAGCCTATGTTCTCGGGGAGGCGGTGGAGCCGTCGAACGAGGATGAGGAGAACGTTGTCCGGCTCATCGACGGACTCGAGGGCGAGTCCAAGGCCGAAGAGACGGTTCTACTCCCGCTCGATACTGACCCAGCGGTGACGCTCACGGGTATCATCGATCTGCTCCATATCACGCCAGAGCGTGTCGACGTGATTGATTACAAGACCGATCTGAGTCGGGTCGCCGAGTCCGAGTACCGGAAGCAATTGAGCGCGTACTATCACGTGTTGACCTCGGTCTACCCAGAGCGAGAGATATGCCCACAGGTGTTCTATACTGCCGACAATAAGCTGAAAGCCCTCGAACCAATCTCCAATAGAGAACTGATACAAGCCGTAGAAGAGACACTCTGCTAAGAGTCAGGTTCTTACTGATTACCCGCTCGGGTGACGAAACCGTTTGATCCGATGCCGCCGAAATAGTATTCCAGCCAGTAGAGGCGTCTTACCGACGCACAGTAGCCGATATGAACGATGATAAAGCTGATTGATGTTGGACACAGTAACTCTACTGGATGAGCCTCTGGAGATCGAAGCGGCGGCAGGATGTCAGCCGTCGGTTCGGAGAGCAGGCAGATGAGGCTCTCTATGCACTAGCACTTCTCCAGAGTGACGGGGCAGTTTCTCAGATTCGGGCTGAGGAACTACGGGAGAATCTAACTACCGGAAGGAGCGTTCTCAAGCAGCTCCGGCAAGCACTCGAGACTCCGGAAACAGCAGACAGTTATGAGTACACAATCGCCCGTTCGCTCTGCAACTATTACGGAGAACTCCCGAAATACGTTCTGAGACGACTTGATGGGCATATCGATTCACTCAACCGGGCAATCGAGACACTCGAATATCAGGAAGAGTTGGACGATGTCTCTGCCGTATTCGAAGTGATTGAAGAGCAGGCCACCGAAACGACTGACAGAGACATCGACCAAATGGATTTCAATCGTGCCTCGGATCCCTGAATACCGGGAGAGCATTCTCGAGGAGCATTATGTTGCCCTCCAACGGGAGGTGGAGAAATACAGTGATCGGCCGATATCGACGGTTCTTGAGCATAAGATCGAGTCGATAGGAGACGATATCGACAAGATTGAGCATCGGCGGCAGAATTTTCGAGCGAGCGAAGATGACCAACGACTCTACAGTCGATATATTGCAAAGCTGGATACCGTCCAGGGCCATATTGAAGAGCTTGAGCGGACTCTCACGTATTTAGAACTCCATGATACCCACCGGCAACGTTTCTCTGAACGAGTCTGCTTAGCGGATTACATCTGTACTGAGATCACGGAGGCACTCAATCTTGAGATATCGTGTCTTCCAGTTGTGAGGGATGGGTACGCGCTTTTGCCACTCTTCGGCGATGAGTATCATATCGTCTTCATTCCCAGAGGAGAGGAACTGCTTCCACAGGCACCGATATTGGCACATGAGGTCGCTCACCCCCTCTTGCTTCGGGCACAAAAATCACCGAGCTTCACGGACCGATTCGGAAAGCTTCGACGGAGCATCGATGATGATGGCCGCAAACGTGACTTCTATGAGAACTGGTTACAGTGGTACGAGGAGCTGTTCTGCGATGTCGTCGGATTCTTCGTATTCGGCCCGGCCTACGCGTTCGCTCTCCTCCATCATCTCTTTGAGCAGAAGCCGTTCCGTATCTCCCGCAATGTAACGCCACGGGATAACGCTCTCCACCCTCCGGACGCCCTTCGCATTCGGACAACACTGGACCTTGTGGACGAACAGCTCTCACCCGAACTGCGAGAACCACTTGAACCGCTTCGGACAGAGTACGAGAGACACCTAAGCCGGCTTAGCGACTCAAGGCCGTCGTACTACGATGAATGGGCGGACGACGAACTGGTAGCTGGGACAGTCACCACGGCACGAAACGCGGCTGAATACGAGTTGGAACAGCTCTGTACTGAGCTACGAAACGGAACAGACCCAAACGAAGCAGATGGGATGCAGTACCGACTCGAAGCCAATTATTACTGGTACGAGGATTAGCTCGGCAGGTATTGTAGGCGTTGGCAGTGCTCGAATAGCTCGTTCATGTTATTCGGATAACGGATCGTAATTGGGTCACTGATTTTCGAACCGGGAGCCCACCAGACGAGACACGAGAGGTCAAAGATATCTTTCCCGATCTGAACAATATCCATATCGCCAGTACCTGCTTCCGCTCGGATCTCGAACGTACGAGGTGTGCCCTGGTAAGTGAACTGACGACCGGATGGCGTTAGCAGCACTTTCTTTTCGTCAATCTTGGCGTACGAGCCGGTGTCACAACTGCGGTCGCGTCGATCACTATAGATTCGATAGGCGGTGTTGCTCCGGAGCTCGACCGCGCTCCATGATATATCGGACTCGAGATATCCGTCCTCCTGCAGCGTCTCGATAGCCGCACGAATGCCAGCCACTTCCTCGTTACCAAAACTCCCGTTCTTGTGGATCGCAATCGTATCAACTGATCCCAGATCGGGGTTACCAGCGGCAGCAGCGATCCCATCACCAACGAGCCGCTCGGCCAGATCATGATCTGCAACGCTACTCTTCCCTCTTCCATGGGGTTGTTCGGTCCAATCGATTACGTTACCCGTCTCCCCGGACACGACTACCGAGCTGGCTGTTGTTCGCTGGTTACCGGTCACACTCATTCCGATGAGGACGTCAGCCGAAAGCCCATCATCAAGAAGAAACGGCCGGACCCCTAATTTCGCCCCTAAGTCGGTAGCAGTATGGAAGAGCGATTGACTGAACTGACGGTTCCGCTCCGACAGGTAGTTGTTTTGTGTAAGATGCTGGGTCGGCTTGCCCCCTACGGCGTCGATTAATTCATGGTATTGTGACGCGCTTTCATCCGTCATGTACGCGAGGACTCCTGCGATATCGTCTCCGTACTCACTCAAGTATGAGTCCAGTTCAGCACGATCCTGATAGTTGGTTCCACCAATCGGTTGCCGGAGGGGGAGGTCAAAGTATTCCTCGAGATACTCCCCGAGCTGACCGAGCGCTTCGAGGGCTTCCTCTCGAGTGGAATCGGTATGGAGAGCACTGACGCGGGGCTCGTCCATGGGCTTAATTCGAGGGCCGAACTCGCGGAGATAGTTCCGGATGGAATCACGCCAGTCCCCACTCGTGACCGTATCGCTATTACTGGTCGTGTCGTCTGCTGTCCCTGTTTCGAGTACTGCCGAGCCGTCACCGAATTCGAGAGGTGGGAGGGCAAATGTACTCAGACCCCGTCGAATCGGGTCATCTTCGATGTCGGCCGTTTCATTGCCGATGGTGAGGTAGTGGAGCGACGACATCCATTCCTGAACCTCTGACCATCGCTCTTCTGGCTCAAGCGTCGAGGTCTTGGTCATTGCCTCCTGTTGTTGTGGAATTAGTCGGAGGAGCGAGGGCGCAGCGTCGTAGCTTCGCCCTCCGCTTGAGTAGTTGATTTGGACCACCGGCTCGGTGGGATCAATCTTTCCGGCATAGTCACTGCCATAGTTGTCATCGACGAATTTCAGAACCGAAATGGGTTCTCCATCGATCTCCATCGTTTGCTCCGACACCGTCGACTCAGTTACCGAATGAAGCCGAACAGGTTGGGGTTCCGGACGGTCGAAAAAGAAGTACCGTCTCCCCTCTCCGAATTGCTCAACGACCGACCCGGCACCACACTCGTCAATCAGGTCCGCGAGTGTCTCGCGAGGAATGAATTTGCGAGTCGGATCAAGGCTCAGCATAAATCCCGTCTCTTCACGGTAGTCGATGCTCGTGCGAATTCCTCGGAGTACTTGATGACCCTCGATATGTGCAACTGGATCGGGGTCATAGAAATTCGCATAGTCATTATATTCCCAGTAGTCCTGATATGAGGTGAAAAAGCCACGAAGCGAATCACGGAGAGCCTGCTCAAGTGCGGTTCGGTGGCGGGGATTCTCAGGTTTTAGCTCCGTGCGATATTCCAGCGAAAGAGTGACACTATCGCCCGCGTCCACTTTTTTCGGTTCGTGATCTTGGCCGAAGACCGCGAGATACCAGTTTCCGTCGGGACCTCGAACTCGGTATGCCTCACCCCCAGTCTGGCTCTCAAGAACATTCTCGAAGTGGCTTAGCTGGGAATAGGGATCTCCTGCTATTTCAGCACCAATCGTATAGATTTTTGCAGGAATATCTGGGAGATTTATTGCGAATGAACTGAGGAACCCGCTCATAACGGTATGGGGGCGGGCTATACATTAGTAGTTCCGGGGTGAAAATGTATGAGTGAGTTCTATTGGTTTCGGTTCCGGTAGAAGAATATAACCTCAAGAGATGTACCTTCCGTGATGGGATAGTCAGTAAATCGGTCGTAGTTGGTATCCAGAGCCCACGAGATTCTATAGCGTCCGGATTCGTAACCGGGGCGAACCGAGGACCGGTCCAGTTTCGATTCGGCCCGCTAGGTAGAATCGAAGTCGGCACAAATTAGCCGTAGCGTCTTGTTCTAGTAATATTTCACTTCCAATCTCCCCTTTGCGTTGCTTTAAGTATATGTCCTGTTTGGGTGGAGACGAACAATGTCGAGCGTGAGCGACGACCCAAACGAGCCTGATGCTGAGAACGGGGACGATGAGGAACAAGTGTCAGCGCTCGACCGCCGCTCGCTCTCGGAGATCCACCAGGAGATCCGAGATACCTACACGGCCGATGATCGACCCTGGGTGATCGGCTACAGCGGCGGCAAGGACTCGACGACAGCTCTCCAGCTGATTTGGTACGCTATCAAAGACCTGCCTGACGAGGAGCAAACCAAACCAATCTATGTCATCTCCAGCGATACACTTGTTGAAACGCCGAAGATTGTCGATCATATCACCTCTACCCTGGAAAACGTCAACGAGTACGCAGAGAAGCAGGACCTCCCGTTCGAGGCGCACAAGGTCTACCCGGATGTCTCTGACTCGTTCTTCGTGAATCTCATCGGTCGTGGATACCCGGCCCCGAACCAGACGTTTCGCTGGTGTACTGACCGACTCAAGATTGACCCAGCGGACAATTTCATTGTCGACAAGGTATCCGAGCATGGCGAAGTCATCGTCATCCTCGGTGCCCGAAAGGCTGAATCGAAGACCCGAGAGCAGGTCATGAACCTGCACAGCATCGACGGCACAGTTCTCTCTCGCCACTCGAAGTTCGCGAACGCGTTCGTATATACTCCGATTGAGGACTGGCTCGTTGACGACGTCTGGGATTACCTGATGCAGGTTGATTGTCCGTGGGGGAAAGACAACCGTGACCTCGCGGCCCTCTATCAGGAAGCGGACGACGAGTGCCCGATGGTCATCGACACGAGCACGCCATCCTGCGGAGACAGCCGGTTCGGCTGCTGGACCTGCACCGTCGTTGAGGAAGACAAAGCGATGGAAAACATGATTGATGCCGGTGACGGATGGATGGAGCCGCTACTGGAGTTCCGAGACCTACTGAAGACGACCCAGGACCCAAAAAAGAAGTCCACCTTCCGCGAGCTCAAGGGTCGCCGGTTCGGCCGCGTCAAAGAGAAGAACAACGGCGGGACCGGAATCATCCCACGAGCTTACAAGTTCGAGTTCCGGCAGGACCTCCTACGGAAGTTGCTGGAGACTGAAAAGAAGGTCAACGAGCTCCGAAACGAGGATCAGGAGTATCTGGAACTCATCCGTGATGCGGAGCTCAAGGAAATCCGTCGGATCTGGCGCCAGGAGGAGGCCGACTGGGAGGATTCAGTCCCTCGTATCTACAACGAGGTGATGGGTGAGGATCTCGACTGGGCCCAGGACGATCTCGGCGCATTCACTGCCGAGGAAGCAGAGGTACTTAACGAAGTCTGTAACCGCCATGATGTGCCCCCGAAACTCGTTAAGCGACTCCTCAACCTCGAACGCGAACACCACGGTATGAAGCGTCGAGCCGCGATCTACAACAAGATCGATGCTATATTTCGTGAAGAGTGGGGCACTGTGGAGGAAATGGTTGCAGGGATCGAGGGAGAAGAGCCAGAGAACTGGGAGTACGATGCCGATATCGAGGCGCTAATGAAATGAAGTTCAATCGGATCGTTCTCGAGAACTACGGCCCGTACGAGGGTCGAATCGAGTTCTCGCTGCGCACGACAGAGGACGCGCCGATTGTCCTCTTTGGCGGGAAGAACGGAGCTGGCAAGACGACCCTATTCAATGCGATACAGGTCTGTCTCCACGGCCGGAGTGCGTTCGACGAACGGTTAAGTCGCCATGAGTACGAAGACTGGCTTCGATCCCAGCTGCACGAGGCCGACGGTGAACAGGCAACCCGTGGCAAGATTCAGATTGACTTCGAGTACGCCGATCTCGGAAAGACCGATAACTACGTCGTCACCCGAGAGATTCGAGACCGGGGAAAGAGCGTCGCGGACGAACTCGAGGTCAAGCGAAACGGCTCTCCGCTTTCGGACCTGGATGCCGAGCAATGGGACGATTTTCTGAAGGAACTCATCCCGCCAGGAATCTCTCAACTGTTCTTCTTCGACGGTGAGAAGATTCAGCAGCTGGCAACCGAAATCAAAGAACAAGACAACTTCGCGGATGCCCTTGCGTCCCTTCTCGGCCTGGACCTGATCGAGCGACTGGACTCAGATCTCTCGATTTACCTCTCTCAAAAACTCGAAGAAGAAGGGAAAGAGGAGCTATCCGAGAAGATCGAGACTTTGGAGGAGGAGCTCAACGAGATTGACGAACAGCAAGCGGCGTTGGAGGAGCAGATCAAATCGAAGGAAGCCCGTATCGACGAACTAGGTGAGCAGATCGACAAGAAGGAGCAAGAGCTCACTCAGGAAGGCGGTGATTACGCAGCGAAGCGTGACGAATATAAAGAGCGACGGACACGGCTTGAGACCCAGCGCGAGAATCTAGAGGACCAAATTCGAGATCTTGCGACTGATTGCTATCCGTTCGCGCTCGCACCAGACCTCTGTCGTGAAGTAGTCGAGCAGCTGGAATCTGAGCGTGTATTGGAGGAGGAACTGGCGGCAAAAAAGCGGGCTGGTGACATCCTTGAGGACGTTGCAACTGATGAAGCGGTTCTGTCCGAGACGGATATTGATCCCGAATCCGCATCGGAGATTGTCAAACAGATCCAGACAGCACTGGATGATCGGCTTGAGGACAGCGATGAAGACACGTACCGTCTCTCAGAAGAGTTTTCACGCCGAGAGCAGCAGGAAATGGAGACAGTTGTCAACCGGGCTCTGAACGAGGTTCCCCAGGAGATGGGTGACCTGACACGAGAGCTGGAGGAGAAGACCAAAGAACAGCAAGAGACCGAGACCAAGCTGCAGCGCGCACCAGAGCAGTCAGTCATCCAGCCTGTGCTAGCGGACATACAGCGACTGAGCGAGGAACGAAGCCGGCTCGAACAGGAAATCGAGCAACATCGCCAAGAGCTGGAGAATCTCGAAGAGCGCCGGAGCAAGAAGGAAGTCTCCTTGGAGAATCGATTGGAAGATAAGGAAGAGCTAGAGTCAGTCTCGGACCGAGCAGCTCTCGCATCCGACGTTCGGAGTGCAGTCAAGGATTATCGGCAGGAACTGATCGAGCAGAAGTTGACACAACTGGAAGACGCACTGACGGAGCGATACCTGCAACTCTCGAACAAAGCTGGGTTCTACGAACAGGTCCTGATCGATACGGATGAGGTATCGATTACGATCGAAACAAAAAACGGGACGCGAAAGGATCAATCACAGCTCTCTGCAGGCGAGCGCCAGATCTTCGCGACCGCGATGCTCTGGGCCTTAGCCGACATCTCTGGTCGGCCGCTCCCGTTCATGATTGACACGCCGTTGGCTCGGCTCGATCAGGACCACCGTGGAAACCTAGTTGAGAGCTTCTTCCCGAACGCAGCGCATCAGGTCCTGATCTTTTCGACTGATACGGAGATCACCGAGGAGCGGTACAACGAACTCCGGGACCGGATCGCCGCAGAGTACCACCTCGAAGCGGATGAAGAGACAGGCCAGACTGATGTCAGTCCAGGGTATTTTTGGACCGCTCCAAGCAATGCGATTCAGGGGCCGGGCATGACCAGCTCCGAGAGTTCCGTCCAATACGACAAGCAGGCTCACCTGCAGGGGTACGAGAATGAGTAACGACTTCAATCGCGTTCAGCTTGATAGCGAGGTGACCGAGCAGCTGGACAATCTAAAATCTCGGACCGGACTGACGCCGAATTACCTGGCTCGGATCGGTCTCTGCTACTCGCTGAACGAGAAACGCCCACCGACGGGCGAAAGCTACGACAGCGATGGGCAGACGTTGAATCGGTATACACTGCTTGGCGAGCACGACGCTCTGTACATGGCGTTGGTTCGGAAACGGATGCTGAATGAGAACCAAGATCCGGATGAGGAACTGTACGAGTACTTCCTGGCCCACCTGAATCGTGGCGTCGAGACGTTGTACGGTCGTATCGATGGAATTGGTGATCTCTATGACCTCATGCCCGGTGAGTTGAAGCGGGCGGACGTATAGGTCACCAATATGACTGAGGCCAGGAACCGAATCTATCTCGATCATCATGCGACGACTCCGGTCGACCAACGAGTCGTCGATGCGATGCAGCCGTACTTCACGGAGGTCTATGCGAATCCATCGAACGATGATGACTATCAGTTCGCCAGCAGCGCTAGCCGGGCGGTGAAGGAAGCCCGAGAAACGCTGGGAGAGATATTCAACACCCACCGGCCTGGCGATATCGTGTTTACCAGCGGGGCGACGGAATCAGACAACCTCGCACTTCGAGGCGTTCTCGAGCACGCACGTGCCAACGATCTCGGAACGCACTTCATCACCGGTGGGACCGAGCACGATGCGATTCGAAACATGGCCAAGCGGCTGTCCGCGGAAGGCTTCGAATGGACCGAAATCACGCCGGATGAGAACGGGCGTATCGATCCCGAGGCAGTTCGTGATGCAATCCGAGAGGACACGCTCCTTATGTCGATTATGGCCGCGAATAACGAA
Source organism: Haloglomus halophilum (assembly GCF_024298885.1). Taxonomy (GTDB): domain Archaea; phylum Halobacteriota; class Halobacteria; order Halobacteriales; family Haloarculaceae; genus Haloglomus; species Haloglomus halophilum. Next base: position 1,705,680 of record NZ_CP101166.1, on the reverse strand, counting down.
ATCGGCACTACAGCTCCCGTCGCAGAACTCGGGGCTCTCGCAAAGGAGGAGGAGGTTCTCTTTCATACTGATGCTGTCCAGGCGGTCGGTTACCGCTCACTTGATGTGCAGGAACTCGGGATCGATCTCATGTCGATCTCAGGCCACAAAGTCTACGGACCGAAGGGGGTCGGTGCCCTCTACATCCGCCGCCGGAATCCACAGGTGAGAGACAAAATCCAGCCTCAGCTACTTGGCGGGGGGCAAGAAGGCGAAATTCGTTCAGGGACGCTCAACGTGCCAGGAATCGTTGGACTCGGGAAGGCAGTTGAATTTGCGTACGCGGAACGGGATTCGCGAACTGCAAAGGTCCAACGACTTCGAGACCGACTCTGGGAGCATTTTCAGGATGGACTGGATAATGTCATCCTCAACGGGCACCCTGAGGAGCGACTTCCGAACAACCTGAATGTGAGCTTCCTCGGTGTCAACAACAAGGGGCTAGTTACGAATCTGAGCGAGAATGACCCCGAAATTGTGGTCGCTGCAGGAGCAGCCTGCTCTACTGCAGGTGACAAGACAGAAACGTCGCACGTGATGCGAATGATCACCGATGACCAGGATCAAAAACGATCGGCGATCCGATTCGGGCTAGGGAAGGAGAATACCGAGGCAGAGATAGATCAAGCCGCTGAAAGGATTATTGGAGAGGTTAATCGACTCCGTAACCGTTTTGATTTTTAACACTTATCGATGTATTTTAAAATAATCTATTATCTATCTTCACGCGCAATTGGGGCTACCTGGGATCAAGCTCTGTCTCAATCCGGTTGGCCTCTGACCTCTTGATAGGTAAATCAAACGACAGCCGTGGCCCTCCGACACCGCCGCAGAATCTTAGTACAGCGGTGAGGCTGCAGAGCGAGAAGATGAGATTATTCTCACGACTGCTGATCTCAGAGCGGAAAACCCGCACGAAATTTCTCGGAGAGAGATTTCGCGGTGGAAGTGATATAGTCCAAACTCCGAGACCGACGAATCAGTAAGCTGGAAGAACCAGTGCCGAGAACGACAGCGGCACCGTCCAAGTCGGTATCTCACATCCGCTTCGAACGACACAGGAGACAGGGCAGATCCAGTAAGAATGGCGGAAGATTTCAATATACAAAAAGGTCAAGTGCAATTACGTTCATGTGATATCGTGTACCAGACAGCGGAGTTCATTGACCGTCTTGATACCTTACGCTGATTATGGACTCTACAGACGACATTAACCAGCAACTGGATGATATCCTTCTTGACGACTTAGTTGACGCACAGGAAGAGCTGGGAGGCTCTGCTGATACTGAAAACCTCACACCTGGACAGGCGGTATACGAGGAGCAGCGTGAGGAGGTCGTCACTTCTGAGCTCGCCCGCCTCGCTGAGGAACTTGGAATCCAAGAATCCACTCAGAAGACGGCGAAGACGCTTTTTGATCAGTTTATTAGTAAGCAAGACATCGATGGGTATGCGCTTGAGGTGCTTGCAGCTGCCTGTCTCTATACGGCGTGCAAAGTTGAGTCGATCCCGCTCAGCCCGGACGATTTTGCTGCGGTGTCCCAAATAGCCTTCACACGAGTCGTCCTGCTGCGGCGGGTCAAGACAATCGCCAGTACCCTCGGACTAGATCCCAGCGCATTCTTCGATCCACACGGTTATATCGATCGGTACTGCGATGAACTTGGGCTGAGTGAGGAAATCACGGATCGGGCACATGAAGTAATTGACGTAGCTGATGAAGCCGGTATTGGTGGGGGTAAGAGCCCAACTGGACGTGCCGCCGCCGCAATCTACAATGCAGTACTTGATCATGGCCGTGAAGCGACACAGTCAGATATTGCAAACGTCGCAGAAGTCACCGAGGTAACAATCAGAAACCGGTATCAGGAACAGCGCGAGCTTCTGAAAGGAGGCACTGTTTATGAGTCAGGTGATGATTCAGATTCGTCGCGGATGACATCTAACAGTGGTAGATAAATGCAAGACGATCAGTCGTCTCACAAGCCACGGAAGCTTCGCGATATCGAGTATTCGCTCCTCTACGAAACAGCAACCGCAAATTTAATTGCCGACTTCTATACGCCGAGTTTGGAGGCCGCGAGTGAGTATAAGCGGGCGGTGGGCTACTTCACTAGCAGTTGGTTCGAAGAGGCTGCCGCTGGCATCGCAGCGTTCGCCAATAATGGTGGTACCGCGAAGTGGATCATCAGTCCGAAGCTTACTGAGGATGACTGGGCCGCTATCGAACACGGTGATGCCGCGAAACGAGACCCGTCACTATACGATCAGATGGAAACGCTCGTTGAAGATCTTGAACTCAACCTTCAGCAGGACACGCAGAACACGATCGCGTGGCTCATCGCGGATGGGCTGCTTCGCATCCGAATCGCTGTGACTGGTGAGGCACTTGGGGGTGACTTCCACGATAAGTGGGGTATCTTCATCGACGGTGAAGACAAGGTCGCGTTTCATGGCTCTCAGAATGATAGTCGCAAGAGCCTCTCGAATTACGAGGCAAATTCCGTGTTTATCTCTTGGGGCTCAACTACTGACCAACAACGAGTCACTCAACATGAAGACCGGTTCGACGATATCTGGGCCAATGAAAAACCAGGAGTCCACTCGTTCAATCTCCCGGACAGTATCTCACTCGGAATTGCCGAACTCCGTAGCGATGACCGACCCTATGAGGATCCTGGTGAGAAAACCAAGCTTACCAGTCCCTATCGCTGGCGCCATCAGGAGGAGGCCGTGGAGGCGTTCCTAGAGACTGAGACAGGGTTGCTCGATATGGCGACTGGGACCGGCAAGACTCGGACATCACTGAAGATCATTAACCGTCTCCTGCGAGACGATGCGATTGAGACATTAGTTATTGCCACCCGTGGCAACGACTTACTGAACCAGTGGAGCGAAACGATACTTGACCACTTTTCCGCTGAGGAGATGTTCCTCTACCGGCAGTACAGCAGTTACAAAGAGCTCGGGAGCTACCTTATGAACGACAGTGACCGGTTAGATATTCTGCTCACCTCCTATGCCAATCTGGAGGACGCGATCAACGGTGACATGAGTAGCAAGTTAGCTAATGGATTGCTGATATGTGACGAGGTACATAATATCGGCGCGCAAGGCAAACAAGAGGCCCTTGGTGGGACCCTCGATGTCTTCCCGTATCGGTTGGGTCTCAGCGCAACCCCCTTCGATCCGTATGACCCAGAACGGAACGAGTTCATCCGAGATGAGATCGGCCCGGTTGTGTACGAGTTCGGGCTCAAGCCCGCGATCGAGCGAGGTATTCTAACTGAATTCGACTATACACCGATCACCTACAAGCTTTCGGATGAGGACAAGGCTCGACAGAAGGAACAGTTCAAGAAGTTTGCTGGGCTAAAACAGCAGAACCCCTCCATCCCCCAGAGCCAGTTGTATATCATGCTCTCCCGGGTGCGCAAGGAATCCGAGGAGAAATTACCAAAGTTCCGGCGCCATCTCGAGCTCAATCCAGAAATTCTTGAAGACGCGATCATCTTCGTCGCCTCGAAGGATTACGGCACGAAGGTCCAGGAGATCATATACGATTACGTCGATGACTTTCATACCTACTATGGCGAAGATGACGAATCCAAGCTCGACGAATTCTCGACAGGCAAGCTGTCGACGCTCGTCACGAGCAAGGCCATCTCGGAAGGCATCGATATCCAGTCGGTTAGAAATATCATCCTTTTCTCCGCCCCCCGATCGAAAGGTACGACGACCCAGCGCATCGGCCGAGCGCTCCGGAAGGACCCATCTAACCCAGGGAAAAAGGCTAATGTGATTGACTTTGTGGTGAAAAGTGACATTGAACAGGAGACGGTGGGCGACACTGGGGAAGATGAGGAAATGAAGCCGCCAGATCAAGAGCGATACGAGTGGCTCACCGGGCTGAGCAAGGTCACACAGCAGGAGTAATACATGAGTGATGATTTTCCATTTGAGGACATAGCCTCTGATGTCCTCTCGGAGTATGACCAGGACGAGGCATTCAAGACTCGCTTCATCGGCTTTTGCGAGAATGCAATGAAAGGGAGCGCAGAAGACGGCGACCTAATCAGACTAATAAATAACGTGACACTCTCTGAGGAGGACACAGCAGATGGATCTACGAATTGAGGAGATTCGCTACCAGAATATTCGCGATATCGGGAGTCTCCACCTCCAATTCACGAAGCCGAGTACGAGCGAGCCGCGGCACATCTCACTCGTTCAGATGCCAAATGGGACGGGAAAGACTACGACAATGGGGCTCATCCGACATCTGATCCTCGGCTCGGAACTTGACGACGAGACAGTTATGGGATATGAGCCCGAAACTGGTGCCTCAGAAGGCGAATTTACTATCGGCTTCGCCGCCGGTGAAGAGCGGTTCCGAGTTCACATGCATCTCGACTATGATCTAGGGACTGTCGACTACCGCCACTCGTACCCGCAGCGAGAGGGGGGCGGAATGAACAGTGGACACTTCCTGCCGCTGCAGTTAGAGAACATCCTCACAGAGGAGTTTGTAGACCTCTTCGTTTTCAACGGCGAACTAACAGACGACTTCATCGAGACTGGCGAGGACAAAGCTGAAAATGCCCTGAAAATTGTTACCCGGCTCGATCGGATTGAAGCGCAGCGAGCAGCTATTGAGCGGGTTGTCAAAGAACAGCAAGAAGCCGAGGGAGCTAAAACAGAGCAGGGGCTGAAACAGGTCAAGTCCCGGCTTAAAAAACGAGAAGACCGGCTTGCCAGTCTCAAGCAGACCCGGGATAAGCTGAAAGAGGAGATCAGTGACCATGAGTCCAATATCGAGAGTCTCCGGGAAGAACGTGAGGAAATTATCTCAAAGGACCGGGATGCCCTCGACAAATACCAAGATTATCAGGATGAGATCAAGAACCTCGAGACGACTCTGCGGACTGACTCGGCAAGCCTGCTTGATGATATGCGGGATCCCAGCAAACTCTCCCAAAGCTTCCACGAGGACTTCACGACGCTTCTTGAGCATATGCGGATCCTCAGGCTTCCCAAGTCAACATCCAAGGAATTCTTCTCTGAGCTTGCCGAGCAGGATACCTGTATCTGTGGACGCGACCTTAATGAGGAACACCGCAAAGAGATTCGAGAGAACGCCGAGAGATTCCTCTCGGACGAAGACGTTGGCGTCCTTAATTCACTAAAAGAGAGGCTGAAGAATATCAGCGAGCCGGTTGCATTAGACGCGCGGTTAGACGAACTGCGCGACGCCCGTCAGGAACTCAAACAGTACGAGACTCAGCGCAACCAGTTGGATCTCAGTGATGAGGGGCTTGAGCAACAGAAACAAGACCTGACTAGGAAAATTGAGTCCGAAAAGACGGACCGTGATAACAAGGAGCGGAAGGTTGAACTCCTCACCACGGACGACAAAGGTCTCAGACAGCGACATAATCTTGACTGGGAGAAGAACATCCCTGAAGCGAAACGGGAAGTCACGAAGTACAAAAAGAAGGTCGAGGCCGCGACTGACACGGTCACGTTTAGTGCCCAGGCAGAAAAGCTGGACACAATCCTTGATGACTTCGTCAGCCGGGCCGTTGCGGATGTGAAGAGCAACCAAATCAAGAAAACCAACCAGCGACTCGACCGAATCCTCAAACGCTCCAGCGTACAGATTGAATCGATCGATGACTCAATAAATCTCAAAAATAAGAGTGGCTCTTCGGAAGGCCAGTCGCTGGCTGTCGCCTATGCGTATCTCTCAACCCTGTTCGAAGGGTCAGCAGTGGACATGCCGTTCGTTATCGACAGTCCAGCAGTGAGTCTGGATCACAAGGTTCGAAGGGAAGTCGCGCCAATTATTTCACAGTTATTTGACCAAGTCATAGCGTTCGTCATCTCGACAGAAAAAGAAGGATTCGTTGAGAATCTTGAACCGGTGACTGACAACGACATCAACTATTACACCGTGTATAAGACGGACACACCCGGCGAACTGCGGACACATACTGACAAAGACTTCTTTATGGAGTTCACCTCCGAAGAGGAGGAAGGTGGCGATGGTCGGATGCAGTCCGTCACGGAGGAGGAGTAACGATGGCCTTCCGACTCAGCGATAACGCCCGCGAGTACTTCGACGGTATTGAGGAGACGAGTTCCACAGGCGAATTCGAGAGCATGTGGGACAAGTACTATTTCGCAGCGATGGTTGGCATCAAAGCCCGTGATCGCGAGGTCATTGATGATGAGCCCACAGCCGACCCGTTCGTCGAAGGCGTTATTGATGATTACCAGGATCAGAAGTTCGAGATTTATGCGGCGCTCATCACCGCCGAAATCGACCGACAAAATATTCCACAGCAGGCAGAAGACGAAATCCGCGAACTTATGTTAAATATTCTTGATTCAAGTGACCCGACGCAACTGTCTGACTACGGCAAGCAACTTCTTAACTGCTATGCTGAGCGTGGCCACAAACGGCTGCGCGATGCCGGTCCCGCCCCAACAGAATTCGATGAATTCCTCCGGAAGTATCATCAGGTGCTTGAGCAAGCGTAATCTCCATCGCAAAATATCAACACAGCCCGATCGAGCATCAGCTACAGTTCTGGACTCAATCAATTATATCTGGTATCGCTTCATCTCGCTATACAATGGCTGATACTTGGATCGGCGTTACGGACAGCCGACCCATTCCCCTACTGAACTCGCTTGTAGCATCGATCGAGAGCGGTTCTGATCCCGACAACGTTCTCATATTCGTCCCGATAAACGACGAACAGGCAGTTAACTCAATTCAGAGACTCGTCGAGAGAGTTTGCAAAGAGTATGAGATAGAAGCAAATATTGAGTTCACCACTACCCCGTCGATATCCAAACCTCAGGGAGTCTCGAAACACGTCGTAGAAACACTCCGGGACAGAGATGACGACAGCACGAAATCCGTCAGCATCTCCAGCGGCTCCAGACTACTCAACGCCTGTCTAATAGCAGCCAGCGACAAGCTCGACCATCTCTATACGTTGGAAGGCTCGGACCAAGCTAAACTGGAATCAACCCTCTATCCCATGATTCCACGGCCACAGATGAGCCTGATAGACTTCCAGAAAAACTCAGATCTAGATCTGGCCAGTCCCGGCGGAAGGAAATCTACAGACAAAGCCTACAAGATAACCCGGCAGCAGCTACCTCTCCTCTTTAACGCACTTTACAGCACTGGGAACGAGACAATCTCAGTCGACCACAAATCCGATCTCCTATCCACACTCTACAAAATAGAACTGGATCAAGGAAGTCCAGCCTCCATCCGGTTCACGACCGATCTCGACCAATACAAAGAAGAACGAAACAAGGTCGAAAGGAAGTACGGCACTCAGCCACGCTCAGAGATCCCCAGCGCCCGTTCTTTCATCGGAGCACTCACTTCCAGCATCCTTGAGTTCGATAATCAAGACAAGATCTCTGAACAAATCGAACCATTCCGGAACCGTCGTCTCCAGCACAGCAACACTGCCGCACTCGCAGTCTTTGACACAAACCTGATTCAATACTGGCCTGCCCGACAGCTTGGAGTCGCCCCTGAACTGGAAGAGGGTCTGAACGGATACGCCGTCGTCACAGGAGTCAGGGATGAGTTGATGGACTACGAGGGGGACGAGAAAATAAACAACACGAGGGCCTTGGAAGACGCATTTGGCGACGAATTTGGCGAGCTATATAACCAGCCGAAAGGCACACCGAGACAGCTCCGACTTGGAAGACAGTACTGGTCACGGCTGCAGAAAGAGCTCTACACTGAGAAAATCCAATCAGACACAGGCGACAATGCAATCACCGCGGCCTGCGAAGAAAGTGGATTCGACCTTATACTGTTCAGCAACGACTCTGGATTCATCTCAGCAGGAAGAGACCGTGGATTACCGTCCATTCTTGTCGAATTCCCCGACAGCCTACCGAGGAAGAAAGACATCTCTTGGGGAGACGCAGCTACAGCACTCTACCATCACGCAGTACAGTTCAGCATACTGCAGCTTCCTAAAGTCGACCTCTACGGGGTCTGGCCAAAAAAGGAACCAGATGAATGGGAAGCAGACACGCTAGCCGTCAGATGCCGAAGCCCCGTCGTCGAAAAACAACTCGACCGGTACATGAAGATGATCAACGAAGCCGAGAAAGCCAGTACCAGAGTAGTGTGAATGGATGTACCATGGTCCAGTAACATTGATTACACCCCAGCCCGACATTTCCGGTAGTGGTTATTCGTATTGAGTCTCTCACTGTAGAGAACCTGCGATGCTTCCGTGGCGAGCACCAGCTGGATCTCGGCCGAAGCGACGAACCCAGCATCGACGTGGTGTTCGGCTCCAACGGCTTGGGCAAAACCACGTTAGCCGATTCTATTCAACTCTGCCTTACCGGGGAGTTCGAGGATGAAGCCCCTCTGGTAACCTACGAACTGGTGGACGAGCTCTCCCCAGGAGAGGAGGTCTCCGCCGTAGTCTCTGCCGTGATCTCTGACAGCGAACTCCGTCGTCGGTTTCGATTCACACGAAAGTTCCAGACGTCCGAGACTCGCCGGGGACCGGTCAACTCCGTGGACTCGCTTCAGATAGAAGAAGAGGAAGACGGTAACTGGGTCAGCACCAGCTCGTCGGAAGCGATCAACACTGTATTCCCGCTTCCAGCGTTCAAGTATTCGAAGCTGGACGCCGAATCCTCTGTCGGGATTGACGACCCGTGGGGAGGCACCAACTGGGGCGAACTCGTCGAAGCTGTAGGCGAAGCAGCGGCCCAGCAGTCGGCAGCACGCGGTACCGAACTTCCCGAGTACTTCGCCAACAACTACGATCTCGGGGACGAAATGATCCGCCGGATCAACGACGTGCTTCCGAAGCTGGATGAACGTGACCTGTACGAAGTAGAGGAGCGGCAGGACGGGCTTGTGGCTCGCAGGAAAGAAGATGACTCCCCGGCAGAGATGGCTCACCTCTCCGCAGGAGGGCAGCTGATTATCTCCCACGCAGCAGCGTTGGTTGCCGGTGAGGTCATGCCTGCAACCCCTCCGCTAATTGGAGATACGATGTTCGGTCGTGTGGATCACGCTACCCGCGAGCGGATGTTTGAGGTCATCAAACAAGCTGATCGGCAGGTCCTGCTGTTTTCTTTTGATGCTGAACTGGGGGGATTCGATATTTTTCCTCTGTTCAAACTTGAGCGGACTGGGGAAGGTAGAGAGAGTAAAATCGTTGCTGCTGATTAGTCGAGAGACGTTTCCCTCACTCCGATCAAACTAGCCCACTGGACTGTTTTATTGGCAGATACCGACTCTCAGCAAGGTCGTGGCTGCGCGCGCAGCGAGCGAAGCGAGCGAGCACGGAGCGGAGGGTGGGGCGGCGGGGTCGCGGGGCCGTGGACTCGAAACGAAGGGGTTACACCCCCCTCAGTCGTCGGCCACCAGCCCGCGCACCGTCTCCGTCGGCTGGTGACGGCGCTCACTCGCGTCGTGCAGCTCCTGCGAGTAGTTCGCGATCTTCCACTTCGAGGTCGGTACCGTCTCGCCGACTGCCCTGACCACCTCAGCCTGGGTCACGGCCTTCCCGTCGGTCAGCCGGTCTGCCGCATACACTGCCGCCCCGGCCACGCTCATCCGCGCCGTGCCTGGTGCGATGGCACGTTCGTCAGCCACGTCCATCAGCCGCTCCGCGACCCGGACCAGGTCGATGCCGGTCGCCACGTCCAGTTCCTCGTTCAGCGCCGCGACCACCCGATCAACCGCCCGGTCACGCACCGGGGGCACGTCCACGTCCGTCTGCACTCGGATCTTCCTGGCTGCGGCACACACCCGCTCACGGTTCGTCTTCGCGTGCTCGGCGATCTGCGCCGGCGTCCGCTCCACACCGGTCTTCCGTCCGGCCAGCAGCACCGCCCCGGCCGCCAGTGACTCCCAGGCCATCCGGCCGCCCGGCAGCCGCGCGTCCTTCGCCGCCTCCAGGTAGCGCGACGCATCCGTCGTCACATGCTCGGGCAACTCGAGGTTCGCCCCGAGCATCCCGATATCACGGAACCCCTCGTTCAGCCGCTGGTCCCGCTTGTCGTGCATGGTGAAGCGCTTGTGGCGACGGCGCAGCCGCTCCATCTTGTCCTTCCGCTCCGGGGAGAGCGTGTTCCCCTTCCCGTCCGTCGAGAGGAAGAAGGTTGTATGCAGCCCCTTGTCCACCCGCAGCTCCTGCGTCGGCTCGACCGCCCATTCACCGTCGCGCTCACTGCCCTCGGGGGCATGCGCCTTCAGCCCCGGCTTCCGCTCCAGGGCATCGATCGACACGACAAGCCCACAGTCCGCACACACCGCCTCGACGTCCTCCGACACGACTCGACCCTCGCACTCCGGGCACGACGCCCGCCAGTCCACGTTCCGCGCGTCGACCGCCTGACTGTCACTCGATTCGTCCGAAACTTCTTCATCGAAGATGACTCTAGAACTCATTGCTGTCTCCGGAGGCGCTCACCACAGCGCCCGACACCCCGCGCTCCACCGCGGGGTTTCCTCACACGACCACACGACCGAACCAGCACCAGCGCTCTCGCTCGCGCCTCCGAGCGCCCCCGTAGGGGGCGCGAGCGAGAGCGCGGTCTCGGTCGGGCCCCAACCAGCCGCGCGCGCCGACCCGACCGGCGCGAGCGTCCAGCGGAGTAAGCGTGGGGGGTGAGCATACTGCGCAACCCCCCGCGCTTACCCGCTGGCGTCAAACCGGACGCCCGGCAGGTCGCGCGAACCGCAGGTGAGCGCGACCGAAGCCCGCCCGCCACTGCAGGCAGGCAGCCCGGAACGGTCGGTGACGAGCGCTGCGCCGGTCGGCATGCGGCGAGCGCGGCGAGCTGCCGACCACAGCTGACTAGCCACCCGGCGCACGCTCGCCCGACAGTCCAACGGTGACGGGCACACCGACCAGCCCATCACACATGCTCGGCTGGCAGACCCACGGCGAACACACCGACCCAACTTCCTCTCGCCGCTCGGCCGGCAGTCCAACGTCCACGAACACACCGGGCTAGCGCACCCGCAGCGCGACCGACCATCCACCCGGGCGGGACTGAGAGGGGCCAGCGGCTCGCCCCGGCCCGGAGGAAGCAAGCACCGCAGCGACGCGAGGAGCGCAGCGACTCCCGGCACGGGCGAGCCGCTGGGGGCTTTCACCAACAGCCCCTACGTACTAGACATCACTCGACACGGATCAGCACCCCCAGCAAGGCAGTTCTCGGAGACGGCTCTGCGGAGCGAGTGACCAGTATCTACTTATCCGAAATATTCGTGACACTACATCATGCAGCGTCGTCGGTTCCTTTGGGGGATGGGGGTAGCGGGACTCGGTATCACTGCCGGGTGCTCTGGAAATCCGGCCGCACCCACCGACACACCACGCGATTTTGACGGGGATGGGGTGCCAAACAAACACGATTATGCGCCGAGAGACCCGGACGTCCAGAGTCGGTCCGACGTGGTCGCTGAGAAACGGACCACAACCACCAGTGGGTCGCCGACGCCAACAGCCCCACCATCGGCAACGCCAACTGGGTCGCCGACCCCCGCACCCACGCCGACGAGGACCTCAACTCCCACACCATCTCCGGCGCCCACAGCAACGCTGACTCCCTCGCCGACGCCGACCCCCACACCGAGAGCATCGAACACGATCCAGGGGGATGTCGAGCCACTCAGAGGGAATGCCAATCATGCAGTGGACTACTCCCTCGACCACGCGACCGTTCGCGTGTACGGAGACCTGGTCGACAACACCTACCCCGATGGAGCCGATGTGATGGCGGTCGTGGCGGGCTATCCGGGGACGTCCGAAAGCGAGGAGATCTACACGTATTACCGCAGTGACTCGTTCACGCCACCGAGTCGCGGCGAGGCCACGATCACGGTGCCGTTCGATGCCCGACCGGACCCGGACGTGCCGTTCTACTACTGGTTCGCGCTCCTGCCGGCCGACGCAGAGATATCGTCCCTCGAGAGCGGTGATGGCGAGTATCTCTGCGAAACCGACCGCCTTCGGATTCGGAATGGCGACCTCACGCGGGCTCGCCATCCGGATGAACCAGGGGATGAACGGACGACTCGATACACACGGCACGCGGCCGAGGGGTGCTACAGCCTCGAGTTTACTGGCACCTCGTACGATAGCAACTGGTCGGCATCGTTCCTGGTGTACAAACACGGCTATATCCAGGACCTGAACGGCGAGCGCTACGATGACCGGCGCTACTACGTCTATGAAGCCCTCGAAGACGGGTTAGCTGACGAATTCGGACGGATCCTCAACAACGAGGCGGAGGCAAACGGCATCACTGGCGACCGTCAGAAAGTCGAGTTCCTCATCGACTTCGTGCAGAACCTGCCCTACATCCCTGACGACGTCAGTACGGGGTACGACGACTACACGAAACGCCATATCGAGACGGTCATCGACGGCGGCGGCGACTGTGAGGATTCCGCGATTATGCTTGCCAGTCTGCTCCTGTCCGATTCCTTCGGCTACGGAACGGCGCTCCTGCTCCTGCCCGGCCATGCGGCACTGGGGGTGAAGGGCGGTGACGACCTCCCCGGGTACTACTATGAGAAAGACGGGACGAAATACTACTACGTCGAGACCACGGGCAAGGGGTGGGATGTCGGGGAGATTCCGGACGAGTATCGGAATGAGGAGGCATACGTCCGCGTCTTCTGACGAATTACAGGTGCATCTGGCAAGAATTCTGCACAGGTCGGATTCTGTGTGCGTGTTTCGTGCCCAAGATTCCACCTCTCGGCCCCCAGAAGCGATATGGCTCACCCGAGAGTACCAGCTATGGCCACCTATCTGGGCGTCGACTGGGCCGGCAGCTGTTGGCTGGTCGTCGAGGCCGGTGACAGACAGGCCGTCACCACCGAGCCGTCGTTCCTCAACGTCTGGCACGAACACGGACGGGATGCGGCGTCGATCCTCGTCGATATCCCGATCGGCCTCCCGGAATCAGGGACGCGAGCCTGCGACGAGGCGGCGATGGACTATCTCGGCCCCCGACGGAGTACCGTGTTCGCCATCCCATCCAGAGCGGTCGTCGAGACGGACGACTACGACACGGCCCGAGAACTGAACGGGGACTCACTGGGAAGCCAGAGTTGGTGGCTCTTCCCGCGCATCCGGGAGGTCGATGTCTTCCTGCAGGAGTACGAGGATGCGACCGACCGCGTCTACGAGAGCCACCCGGAGGTCTGCTTCGCCGCCCTGGCCGACGGGTCCCTCCCCCCGAAGGACACGCAAGCCGGGCGCGACGAGCGGCTCGCGCTCCTCGATGACGAGCCGGCGCTGCACAAGTGTATCGACGATGTCCTGACCGACCGCGAGGACGGGGCCGCGTGGCACGACCGGATCTCGTCCGGAAAGCTCGATGACGTCCTTGACGCGGCCGTCCTCGCATACACGGCGGCCCAACTTGACCTAGGCCCTCGCGAGTCAGACCAGGAGTATCCACGGCTCCCTGCATCCCCCAACGAAGACTCGGAATTGGGCCTGCCGATGGAGATCGTCCACCCGAACTGAGCCACGAGCGCGTCTACCTCCGTCTCGTCCGCGGCCACTCGAATCGGCACGCCACACTCGTGAAACGTCGTCGTGTCGGGACTCGCGTCCCCATCCCCAGCGTCGTCCTCGGTCCCCATCTTCCCAGCGTGCGTCGGCAACGGAGCAGACTGCAAGTGGTTCTTGGAGGAATGTGCACGCGTATCACGAGACGCCAGCCAATCGCGTCGCTACCGAGGAATGAAAAGCGGGGTGGGGGGTGGGATGCACCGAAAGAACGGTGCAAGTGGCCAGACGTGGGGAGGCCATTTAACCGAAATGGCCACTGGGCCAGTATTCCGGCTCTGTTGCGCCCCTCGATTGCTGATATACTTCAGCGATCGTGCTGAATACAGTGCGCGAATGCAGCGGTAGTAATGGGGAGTCTCAAAACTTTCCGAGGGTGACGTTGCGTTTACTATCAACACAGAGTATCATTACGCATAATTTTATGATATAGTGACTGCTGAGGCGGATTGAATGTCTGACAACACCTACTGGTTGATTAAATCAGGATATCCTGATCACTGGCCGGAATGGGAAGATCAAGACGTGATTTCGGTTGGATGGGAAGTAGGCGACCACGTGGACGAGTCCTGGAATGACCTTCGGGCACGCGTCATGGAGGAGTTCGACACTGATGACCTGAACTGGGCCGGAAATGCAACCGGCGCAATCAAAACCCTTGCAGGAACCCATCGACGCAAAAAACAGCAGATGGCTCCCGGCGATATAGCCATCATCATTGGCACTGATCACGTCCATGGCTCCTCCGTAGTCCGCGCCGTTGCTGAGCTCGGTGAATACCAATTCAAGGAGGAGGGCTTAACTGGGACAGGCATCCACCAGTATCTTCGGGAAATCGAGAATTGGCTCTATAATGACGGTCCCATTCCGAAGACGGAACTTGATGATCGGTTCCGACAGGGTGGTTCTGACAGTCTCCATTTAGCGTCAACCGTGAAACGGTCGAAATTCCACGAACGGGACACGCTGGATACCCTTCTCTCTCAACTGGAGGAAACCGACCCTATCGAAGAACCAGAGTACGGGTTCGAATTAAATCAAGAACGGACACTCGAGTTGTATCTCGAAGAGAATATTGACCGATTGAATGAAGACGATATTGAAACAGTTACTCGGCAGGTCCAGCTAACGAAAGAGAACAGGATTGACCTAGTGTGTATCAGAGATGGCGGGCAGTCTCCCCTCTTGATCGAACTCAAGAAAGGTCTGGGGGAGATGTCTCATCTTAAGCAGCTATCACGGTATCTCGACGTCTATGAAGGAGATTCTGAGGGCCTATTAGTTGCTCAACAATTCAAAGAGGGCGTGCTGGACACTGCTGCTGAGCGGGATGATATTCGACTCAAGGAATTCGAAATCGACCTTGTCTTCGAACCACCACGGAAGTTGAGTTCTCGATGAAATCGTAAGTCGTGGCGAGCTTCCCAGTACACGCACAAGCCGACCGCAATTTCAGTCGTACTCAATCCACATGAAGCCCTTCGCGGTGCTACATCTATCCTCTGTATGCAGCAGTCAGTTCCTCTCAGTTGGAAGGGTTTCAACAGCGCCAGTAGTCCCACTCCCGGGTCGTCACGCGGCGGGGAGCGTTCCGGCCGTCGAGCTGGTGGCGGCCACCTCGTCGTCCGCACACACGACAGCGGTGAGCCACGGTCCCCACGACAGCCCCGGAGCACAGACGGGCGGACGCCGATCTCCGATGGCCGGTCACGGACCGCGCACTGACACCAACAGACTACAGACCCGAACCGGCAGATTCGCGGCCGCTGAGCGGGTCCGGCCATGCTACCCCGGACGAACATAGCAAGCCGGCAATCGCTCCATCACCGCCTGCACACCAACCGGCGTCAGCACTCCGTTCGCGGCCAGTCGATCCAGTCGGATCGGAGACTATTCAGATGATAGAGAGGAAGTATCGGGATCGGAGAAACCCCGTACGGGTCGGGTCTGTAGCCGTTTGTAGTGGCCAGTAACGATACCGTCCTCCCATGCTGCGTATGATTCGAAACGAGGCGAGACCAGCGATTCCGACAGTGACGCCCGCTCCGTGGCGATCCGGTCCCTCGGCCACGCGACCACTGCGTTCCGAATCGAGGGATTTCGCAGGTGAAACACCGTCTCTCGACTCTGTAGTCGTGCACCGGGCCCGACCCACCGTCGCGAACGCTGGCGCCCCGTCAAGTAGTCGCCCATCACCCTGCTGAGCGCGGTCGCCTCGCCCGACTCGGCGCCCCGCTACGGCCGCCGTCCCGCCGAGCGCCGTGCCATCCACGCCGCACCCAGCCTGACTCCCTCCACGCTACTGGGGGTCCGCGTTCGAACAGCAGGCCACCCGTCCCACGCTACAGCGATAGACCACAGACGCGTGTGCGGAGCGCACCCCGGTCTGTAGAACCGTTCGACCACGCGGGCAACACCTGCCCGAGTTACGGCACACGCTCCCCGATCGATCCCACTACATTTTTTTGGCGCGGCTGAGCCCGAAAATCCCAGATGGGGGCCCAGTACACCACCTGCTCCCACACCAAGCATGGCGACAGAGCGCGATTCTGCTTCAGCGACGACCGACGATGACGCACAGCCCTACCTCCGTATCCAGCCCAGTGAGGCCCACCTCGACCCCGAACGCGTCAGCCACGCGCTCGGGCAGCTCCACCGGCGCGACGATGGCGGCCGGCGGGCCGACACACCGCCAACCTACGAGTTCTGTTTCGTCGCGACCGGGCAGACGGGGCCGACGGGCGACCGACGCCTCGACTGGTACGCCGGCGTCGAGAACGGCGACCAGGCGGCCCTCAAGCGGACGCTGCGCCAGGCCCTGCCCGACTCGTTCGAGCTCACCGGCGCCGACCTCCAGCACCACACGGTCCTCGACCAGCCGGCCGGCCTGGGTGCGCCCGACAACACGCTCGCAGCCGTGGAGTACCGGGGTGTCGGCGAGCGCCCGGGCGACTGGCAACTGCCGCTGCCGGCCCTCGAGACGTTCGACAGCGAGGACGGAGCCGGCAGCTGGCCGCTGGCGACTGCCCTCGATAGCCTCGCCACCCACGACGCGGGGGCCATCCTGCAACTGCTCGTCCGGCCGAAAGCCGACTGGGGCGGCGAGCATCACGACCGGACGACCCAGCTCGAGGAGGGGAGGGACACGCTATGGGGGAAGATCTCCAGCGAGCTGTTCCCGGAGCCCGGCGAGCACCGTGACGACGGGGACACCGCGCACAGGGGAGGGACCACACCTCGCCGACGGCGCCCGCCGGGCCAGCAACCCAGCGCGGGGCGGGACCCGGCGCCACAGATCACTGACCCGGACCTGTCGAGGGACAATCGACGCCGGCTCGAACAGCTCGCGACCGTCGACCCCGCCGCGACGTTCACGGTCAACGCCCGCGCCATCACGGTCGCGACCGAGTCCGACACGGCCGCGGCCACGGCCCGGGCCCTCGACGACGCGTTCGCCACCCTGCGCAGCGACCACTACCGGGTCGACACGACCGTCCACGGCCCGGGCAGCGACGCCGCGTGCCGGGTCCGGGATGACCTGTTCGCCCGCACAGTGTACACGGAGCCGCAACCGACCCGCCAGAAACTGCCGCTGACGGCCAATGCCAGCCGCGCACTCGTGATGGACGCGGCCGCACTAGGGGCATGCTGCTGTACGGACGGCCCCGGACTCGGACCGGCCGCCCGGCGCGCCCTCGACCCGACCCCAGCCGAGCGCACGGGGCTCGAGCTGCCACCACGGAGCGTCCTCAACGACTACCTCGACACGCCGGGCATGCGAGTCAGCCACCCGAAGACCGCCGACCGAACCACACTCGACGCCGCATTCACCCTCCCGCCGGCTGTCCAGCCGCTGCACACCGCGCTGTTCGGCACGACCGGCGCCGGGAAGACCGCGCTCGGCCAGGGGATGCATCTCGCCAATCACGGGGCGACCGACGGCGCCACCATCTACATCGACTCGAAGGGCGACGGCGGCCCCGAGGACTACGCCCGGACCCACTTCGCCGCGTACGACAGGCTCGATGATGTCCACTACTTCGACTGTGCCGAGTACCTGCCCGTCCTCCCCTTCCTCTCCATCGAACCATTACTGGACGCGGGGGTCGCCCGCGAGCGCGCCGTCCGGATGGTGACGGAGGCGTACGTCGAGACGCTCGCCGCCGCGATGGGCGAGGAGAAGTTCTACAGCGCTGAGGCCGCGGTCGAGGCGATCGAACATATCGTCACGGCGCAGTTCGATCCCGTCCACGGCGCCGACAGCGTCTCCCAGCACGACGTGCTCGAAGCGGCCACGCGGTTCCACGAGACGGGCAACCCGCCGCCGGTCTCGGACGGCACCCTCCACCAGAAGCTCGCGAGCATCAGTGCCAACGCCCCCAACACGTTCGACACGATCATGAGTGCGGCCACGCGCCGCATCGGGAAGGCGACCAACGACGCCCGCCTCGCACCGCTGTTCACGGCCCAGCCCGACGACGAGGGCGCGGGCGCGTTCAACCTCCGCGAGAAGCTCGACGAGGACTGCGTCATCGTCTTCGACATGAGCGGCTACGGCGACCGGGCGCGGCGCCTGCTTGCGGTCGCTATCCTCGGCCAACTCTGGCGGGCGCTCGAACGCCGGGCCGCCGAGACGGGGACGAGTGACCCACCCCTGGTCAACTGCTACATCGAGGAGGCCGCGGATATCGCGACAACGGGTATCCTTGATACGCTCCTCTCACAGGGGCGTGCGTTCGGGCTCGCAGTCACGCTCGCCATGCAGTTTCCCGAGCAGGTCCGGGAGCACCACCCGCGCGTCTACGCGGAACTGCTCAACGATGTCGGTACCATCATCACGGGCAGCGTCGGCGTCGACCGGCGACTGGCCGAGCGCCTAGCCACCCACGATCTCGACGCGGACGCGGTGGCCGCCCGGCTCCGGGACCTGGAGCGGGGCGAGTGGCTCGTCCGGCCGGCGGCGCCGTTCGCCGACACGAAACCACAGCCGTTCGTCCTGGCATCGGCGCCGTTGCCGGCCGGCCATCCGGATGGCGACGAGCCGCTCACGGGCACGCAAGCGACGCTGTTCATGTCGAACTTCGAGACCGGAAAGGAGCGGACACGCCAGGAACACGGTGTCGATGTCGGGCGACAGTCCAGCGGCGCGCCCGACCCCGAAGCCCCCGAGAAAGACGCCGAGCCCGCGGGTGGGACACCCGCTGCCGCCACGTCGCCGATCCCGCACTCGAACCGCTTCCCGGACTGCATCACGTACGTGGATGAACCGCCCTTCCCGCTGGTCTGCACCGAGTGCGAGACGCGATACGCGGCAACCGCCGAGGGGCTGCGCCGGGCTATCGAGTGCCATCACGCGCTGGCCGACGTGGATCGGGAGTCGATTCCCATCTGTGCGCTCGATCTGCAGCTGACGACCGGCGAGCGGGCGGCCAGCGGCTACTCCGACGCCCAGCTCAGGTTCCTTGCAGCGGTCTATATGGCCCACCAGCAGCGGTTCGACCCCGAACTGGAGTACGACATCGTCTGGGACTCGATGACCGACCTGCAGGCGTACGTCGGCATCGAGACGGCGGCTGTCGACGAACTCGTCGACGATGGACTGTTGCGGGTCGACTGTACCCGGCCGCACAAGCTGCTGACCGTGACGCCCGACGGTCGCGAGGCGATCGGCGTTGGGCACCGGGAGGGAATCGCCCACGGCGATGGGGCGGGCGACCTCTCGGAATCGAGTCTCCACGTCGCGATGGTGGAGGTCGGTGCTCGCCTGCTCGCACAGGAGTACGTGGGCCCCGACGCGCCGGGTTCGGAGGTCCGGCGCTATCACGAGGTCGATGACGGCCGGTTGGATGCGGCGGTCCTGGATGCGGATGGAGACGTGGTGGGCGCACTCGAGGCCGAGCGGATCAACAACGACCGTGCCGAGGCGATTCCATCCGACTTCGACACGATCGCGGCCTGCGATCCGGAGGTGGCCTGGTGGATCGTCAAGACGCGCGCCGACGGGCACGCAGTGTTGACGGCGTTGCACGACGCCCCCGACGGTGAGCCCCGGGTCGAGACGACCTACAGCGAGAACATGGCGCCACGGGAGTACAAACTCGACACGCCCGGACTGACCGAGGTGCTCACGTTCGAGTATGCGCGGGGAGAGTTGGAGTCGGAGCGAAGGGGGTGATGGCGTGGGCGCCCGGGGCGCCATCCTTCAGCGCGCAAGCTGAAGAGTGTCGATTATCGACGGTGATATCGGCCATTAGTTGAGAGTATATAACTAATTTCGGCATATTTATATTCGAATGTTTAGTATCAGTTCGCATGACGTACGAACATCTCGATACGGAACTCGTTAATGAGCTAATCGGGAACGGGCGAGCGAGCCTCCGCAGTCTCGCCGAGGAGCTGGACGTTTCGGTCACGACGGTCTCGAATCATCTGAACGATCTCGAGGAGCGAGGCGTCATCACCGGATACAGCCCGATCGTCGAGTATGATCAACTGGGGTACGACGTAACGGCGATTCTCCGACTCAAGGTTGAGGGGAGTGCGCTTCCCGATCTGACCGAGCGGCTGCAGGGTCACCGGCAGATGGTCTCGGTGTACGAGGTGACGGGCGAGTTCGACATCATCGGCGTCGGGAAGTTCGAGGACACCGACGACATGAACGCGACGATCAAGGACCTCCTCGCCGACGCCGATGTCAACGAGTCGTCGACGGCGGTCGTCCTGAACACGCCCGCCGAGAACGAGCAGTTCGAGATCGAGATCGAGTGACTCCAACGCGCCAGAACCGCTCACTCCTGTGCGTACCCTACTTTTTCAACTATTCACAGGATAGAGTTGGCGGATGACTGTCAGAGCGTTTGTTGAGCGATGGGGGAGTGTCATTTCGCTCGTCCTGTTCAGCGTTGTCTGGGCCTCCCTCCAGTGGGATGTCCTTCGCGGGCTCGCCACTGAGGGACTCTCTGCTGTTGACACGCTGAGCGACATCGGCATGCTCGTGATGTTACTCATCACGCTAGGGATGACTGTCTATGCAGTCCGACAGACGCTCACAGAGGGATCCGAGACCATCTGAACATCCTAGCTCTGTTGAAATCATTCACAGCTGACAGCATTTGGATGCTGTATATAGAAAGTGAGTTCGGCAAACCCTCGATTGGACACCCATATGAAATCTGTCAATAATCCCATCAGGTTTGAGTTAGTAGCGTTTTACGCGGGGCCCCGGTGAGAATATGCGGGTCCAGTTTTGTGGTTCTCCGTTTACAAGCAGAACGAGAGAGAAAATTCAGGATAGGTGAAGTCGGCAAAACTGCCAACAGGGTGATATCGCCCGCTTATTATTCTCGGGGCGAGCAGGCGCGAGCGTAATGATGTGACTTTCATTTATACATATGCACACGCTCATACGAGTTACTGCCACGCACAAATATGGTTATCAATCCGAACCAATATGAGGACCTCGATGGGTTGTTGACGGAGCTCATTAACCCACAGTTCGGTGGGACAGAGGAGGCCACAACGGTGATTAGCTACTGCGAGGACCTGCTGATTGATGATGTAACGGAGACTATTGTTGAGTCCAGGGCACCGAAGCTGTACACAATCGGCCGATCAGGTGCCGGGAAGTCGTCGCTGGTCAACGCTCTCGCGAACAAGCAAGTGACTGATATCGGGGAGGTCGAGCCAACGACTGCCGCGTCTAATGCGTACGATATCACGTTCCCTGACCGCAGCGCTACGTGGAAGATTGTCGATTCGCGTGGACTGTTCGAAAGTGTGCCGGCAGATGGAGGAGCAGCGGTCGATACCGTCGAGATGCTCAAATCCAATCTTAACGTATACAACCCGGATATACTGTTACACGTCGTGACTCCAGAACAGGTGCGGGCGGGCGAGGACGACCTCGCAGTCATCAAGGATGTAGACGACGCTGTAGTCGGCGGGTTGCCACCACGGGTGATGTGCCTTAATAAGATTGACACCTACCTTTCTCCGGGTGGAGACTGGCCCCCCGAGCAGAATCCAGCGGTCGAACAGAGGATTACGGAACTACTGGCGCTCGTCGAAGACATCCTGTCAATCCCGGAGTCTAATGACATTGATGAAATCACCCCCGCTCGAGGCAGACTCTTCGATTCCGAAGACGTGTTCGCCGCGGTTCCAACGTACCTCAAGGCGCGGCCATTCTGGAACGTGACAACGGTCGCCGAGCTGTTGTGTAACTACTTGCCTGCGGAGGCGTTGCTGCAGTTCGCACAGGCACAGCGCCGTGAGCGACTGATGCGACAGTTAGCTCGGAAACAGACGATCGCCGTCGCGAATGCGGTTAATGAAATCCCCCGGAAGCTGATTGTGAATCCGAATATCCCGATTATTTCAGGGTTTGAAGCCTACTTGATTGCGCTAATCGGGTCATTTGCCGGGCGCGAACTCAGTGTAGATTTAGTCGATGAATATCTCGATACTAGGAATATGCCGTTAAATAACGTCCTCTCAGAACTTTCAGATATCACGGTTGATTCTGTTACCGGGTTGTTGAAGGATGATCTTGACTATCTTCCGAAGTCAACGTACGCTGTTGGACGCGCGGCCGAGGAGTACTTTTTTGATGATGAAGTCATCGCCGAAAGCGAGTTCCTTGCTGAAGCAGAGGAGGTTTTGTAATCTTTACACGGATTGCATATGGAGGAGCCGACCGGCTATTACTGTCGACAGACATCCTCACCGGATCCGCCTTATCGGGAGTTCCCAGCAGTTGAGACGGACCATACGTTAATTATGCGGTAGCCTTAGAATGGTATATGGCTGTTGACACAGAAACGTACGCTGGCTTGCGCGAGCGTCTTGAGATGGCGATCGACGCCGCGCCGGTAAGCAACGAAAAGAAACAGCAGGTGGAGGATAAACTGTTTGAGGCGATGGTCGGTGACATGGACGTTCTTATCGGCGACTCTCGCCCGCCACGGCTATTCATTATGGGCCGATCAGGGGCCGGAAAATCGTCGTTGATTAACGCCCTTGCAAACAAGGAGGTGGCTGGTGTAGGTGATGTTGAGCCGGAAACCGACGAGGCTGAGAAATATCATATCCAGTTCCCGGAGCGACACGCCAGTTGGGATGTCGTTGACTCGCGTGGGCTCTTTGAGAGCATCCCCGCAGGCGAGGAGCTACCTGAGGGAACGGTTAAGAAGCTGAAACAGGATATCCAGCAGTACAATCCCGACATTATCATACACGTCCTGACACCTGATCAGGCACGAGCCGGTGAGGAGGACTTCAATACGATTGACGAAGATCTCAGAGAAGAAATACCAGGGTTTCCCCCAATTGTCTACTGTTTGAATAAAATCGACACGCATCTATCGCCTGGGGGCGACTGGCCACCCGAAGAGAACCCAGCGTTAACTAGTACAATTACTGACAACCTCGATTTCATCGCCGGCATGCGGAACCCTGGGACTCGAGAACCGTTTGATCGGAACGCACCTGTTCGCGGCTACCTATTCTACCCACGAGACAAGATTAACGAGGGGGAGGCAGATATCGGATTACTCGACGATGTCGGCGTCTTTCCGGCATATCTCAAAGAGGAGCCCTACTGGAACGTCGATACACTCGCAGAATTCATCGGGGATTGTATGCCAGAGGAAGCACTACTTCAGTACGCACAGGCACAGCGTCGCGACCACTTAATGAGGAGAATCGCTCGCGAGCGAACGCGGAAAATCTCGGCTGTCGGCGCTTCGGTCGCGGCGGCTGATCTCTCCGGAATCTCTGACATCGCGATTCTGACCCCGCTTCAGGTGTATCTCGTCATGCTAATCGGGTCCTTGTCATGCCAGGAGTTCAGTAAACAAACGGCGATGGAGTATTTCGGTGAGTTCGGAGCCGTCAGC
Organism: Haloglomus halophilum; assembly: GCF_024298885.1. Taxonomy (GTDB): domain Archaea; phylum Halobacteriota; class Halobacteria; order Halobacteriales; family Haloarculaceae; genus Haloglomus; species Haloglomus halophilum. The sequence continues at coordinate 1,682,132 of NZ_CP101166.1, read as the reverse complement.
GGCGCCGGGTTCCTCTTTCGGAAGCTTGCGGGGGCCGCAGCCGGCGTATTTCCCGGCCCCGGGCAGGTACTGAACGGAGCAATCGCCGGTGGCGGCACGTATACCCTTGGTAGGTCCGCGGAGGCATATTATTTCGACGGGAAAACTATGTCACCATCGGACTTCAAAAAAGATCGGGGAAGGTTCATCAAGGACCTCGGCGATAAGGTTGGATTCAACTAGCTAGCGACCGATTTCGAACCTGCGATCGACGAACCGACGAGTTCCAGAGTGGGCGGCAACCTTGGTCGGGTCGGTCAGTGGTTAGAAGTATTGATTAACAGCGTTGCTGAACCTCTCGCCGAGTAATTTCCTCTCTGACCGACTCGCGCCCTGTATGCAGCACAGCCGTTGAGAACTGTCACCGATTGAGAAATTCAGCAAAGACTGAGTGCACGAATCGTCCTTCAGTCATCGATCGGTGTCAGCTGTCTACGGGAGGAGGTCAGTTAGGTCTGGCAAGTTGATCTCGAAGTCGAGATTCGGGAGCTCGATATCGGGGAGCAATCGTTCAATCGGCCCCTCGTTCTCCTGGGGGAGCGGTCCAAGCGCCCCACCGCGCTGGGGTTCCCTAGACTCTACAATCTCCTGAATCTCCTCGTACGAGTATTCCAACTCCACATCGTACTCCCACCGCTCGGCATCCCGTTGGAGTTCCTGGAGCTGCGCCCAGACGAATTCGATGGTATCCTCGGTGACGACCTCCCCGTAGACCGAGCCCCGAATGGCCCAGTGAAGCTCACTCATCAGCAGTGCGATACAGCCACGGCAGCCGTATCTGGCAAAGCGGAGGAACGTACGATTGGCGATGAACCGGGTGCCGCTCCACGCCATATTGTACGGCGTTCCGGCAGTCCAGAGTGCAACCTCCAGTCCGAAGGCGGCCACTGCGAAGAGAAAGCCCGTGACGGCGTCCGGGCTCGGGTCGGGCGTCTCGATGGCACAGGCGGCACTACAGAGGGTGTTGAAGCTCTCCACGAGCGGTATGTAGCGGGTGTAGTCACTGAGATTTCGCTCTCCGGCCTCGATCATCGCCTCGTCGATCGCGTTCGTGATGTCGTACCTGTTGAGGATGCGGACCCCGAACCGGAGTCGGCGGAGGATGTCATTCGCGGCGCCACCACCCGCGACGACTGCATCGAGCGCCGTCTCGGAGACGGTGTTGTGAGCCGCACACAGCTCGGTTGCGCAGCCGACGACGGCCGCGTGCCGCTCGGCTTTCGTGTCCGGAAGCGCCTCGAAGTAGCCCTCCGAGATATCGTCCGTCACCGGCGGCGCCGCAGTCGCGACTCCCGGTGCGAGGGTCGGAAGACTCGCAGCGGCACGGAGGATGGTGCGCCGTTTCATGCTGGACTGCGTGTAGGGAGCTGGGGAGCGTGTGACAGGCGACTCCCCAGTAGCCGTCTCGTCCCACTCCCAACTAAATCGTCGCAAACCACGGCGAAAGTGGTTTCGACCGGAGCCCTAGCCGGCCATCAGTAGCCGGTCCCGAGTCCGTGGTCGCTCTCGAGTCGACTCCAGTTCCGGGGCCACCGGACGCGGTACCGACACCGGCCCCTCGTCGACCGACACCGGCGCTGTGACTACAGAGGGCAGATCATCCGCAAGCGTGCCGCTATTGCTGAATGTATGTGGCCAGCGCCGAAGTGGAGCCGAAGCGAGTCACCTGCCACAGACGTGGGATGCTGGACTGGCAAGTAGCCGCCTGCTGCGCCGCATCTGGCATCCAGCGATACGAGAAGCATCATCCAGAGAGAATGTATTCGAATGGCAGTGAATCGAGCAACGTGGAAGGTATGTAGTCGTCTGTAGCGCCGAATCCACCACCAACATATTGGTTCGAATATGGGTTATCCCTCAGGAGTGCCACGACCGGCAGTCGAGATCGGCGAGTCACGGCCTGACAGCGGTGTCGAGTCATACGGGGGATGCTGCAGTCGTGAGTCGCGGGACTGGAAAACCGCAAGACAGCACGGGTGTGTAGTGACTTCCAGCCGCCTCGTGGGTGGCTTCAGGAGCGACTCGACGTTCCAGGCGGCCAGTCGCGAACCAGTGCGGTCGAATCGTTGGGGCACCGGTTCGAGTCTGCTGGGGATGAGACGGCTGCTCTCGATGGATTCCGGACTGCACCCCCCAATGGTGGATTGGCGTTCGTAGGTCCGCTTGGGAGGCCACGCTACAGGCTTCTACACACTGGTATCTTGCGGATGAGGCCCTCTCTGTAGTCTGTACCCCTCCAGCACTCCGAGCGCGAGGCGAGTCTCACAGCAAGCCGGACCCCCCGCTACCCCGGTGAGATTGAAATTCGAAAGCGGGTCCAATGAGTCCGTAACCGCTACCGACAGCCGCCGGACAGCGACCAAGCGACCCACGGTCGACGGCAGCACTGCCGAGGCTTGCGCCGGTGGGGAGGAACAGCTACGGTGGCTGCTGCGGTCGAATCGCGCTTCTCGCACGCCGCGAAATATCGGCTGGGTCACCGTCCTGAATTGTGAGCTGTCCTGCTGCTGCCCGGTAGGCATCGGCTGCAGCGGAGTTCGGGGCGTGTGCCAGGAGTGGGTGACCACTGTCAGTCGCTTCTCTAACGACCGAACTCTCGGGGATCTGTCCCAGCACTGGGGCGTCGAAGTACCGTTCGGCCCGTTCGACGATGTGATCGGGAACCGAATCACCGACCCTGGTCAACAGCACGCCAGCAACGTCGGTTCCGTAGACGGTGGCATACCCGTCAACTTGCAGTCCGTCCGAGAGCGCCGAGGTGGTGGGTTCGAGCACGACCACCGCGCGGTCCGCGAGAACAATCGGTAGTGTTGGCGCTGCCGACTCCAGGAGCGCGGGCGAGTCGATCAGGAGAAGGTCCGTGTCGGCGGCGATGGTCGCGAACACATCCCGGATGCGCGAGGAATCAGCTGACGCCAGCGCATGAAGTGTTGTCCCGCATGGGAGTAACCGGACTCCATGTCGCTCGTGACTAATCGCATCGACTGACGGTCCATCGGCGCAGAGCACATCCTGCAGCGTCCCGTCAACGTGTGGCGACGCAGCGAGCAACTCGGTACTCCCGGCTGCGGGGTCGAGGACTGTCACGTCGTGCTTCTCGGCGAGTGCCATCCCCAGGGCGAGCGTGCTGGTCGTGACCCCGGAACCGCTCGGTCCTGCAGCGATGGCGATGGCCTCGACCATACCCCGACCTGGGCAATCCTCCGGATAAAAATACTCGGTTGAATCGGCGGCTACGTCGCGGTGGGCAGATAGACGACTCGAATACGTCGAGAATTACGATCGGACCGGGTATCCCGCATCCCGAAGCGGTCTTGACATCCACCCCGCCATGAACGGTGAGGATTCCCCACGCTGGGTGATATCGCTTATCGACCCACGGAGGCAACTTGCGGGTTCGTATGCTCCTCGTTGGGACGATGAGAGCGTGGTGGCTCCAACCAGTCGTGGTTGTCCCACTTGAGGCATACAGGCCGTGCCATCGGCCGTGATATCGTTGTCTGCCGTCTCAGGAACGATTCCGACGCCACGAGATCGGCGTGCCCCTCGAAACCACACTCGCAGGTCAGGGTGTCGTGATGTCGGGTTACCTTGGTGGTCGAGCCACAGTCCGGACACGTCTGCGATGTCCAGGCCTCCGAACGGACTTCCACCGTGATTCCGTATTCCTCGGCCGTACAGGCGAGTCTGTTGATGAACGCTCTGAAGGCCCAGAAATTGTGTGTCTTCTCGTTCGTCACGACGGACCAGTGGCTGTCTAACACGTCGGTTAGGTCGCCCACGTACACCGTGGCAACGCCATCGTCATGCAGCCGCTCCATGAGATCACGCGCGAGCGCGTCCTGCGCGTGGTCACGGCGGTTCGTTCGGCGGCGATAGAGGCGACGGATACGGTGGCTACTGTATCGGCCCTCTTCAAGCAGCGATTGCAGCCGCGCGATCTCCTGTGTCGTGTTGCGGAACCGCTCGAACAATTCCTGACCTTCGTACAGGTACTGCTTGCCGGTCGTTGTTGTACACGCGACGAGATAGTTCGCGCCGATATCCAGAGCGGCTTCTTCCGAAGCCAGTGGGTGTGCCAGTTGCGAATGGTCGTCACCGACCGTGACTGGTTGAATGGCCCTGAATGTGTCCGCGACCTCGTCGTAGTACAGCTCCAACCGACCCTGTTTCTCGTACTCGGTCCAGTTGGGGGATCCCTGCACCTCGAGTTGAAACCGTTCCTGGTATCCGATCCCGTATTCCTCTTTCAGGTCTTGGCCAATCAGGATCTCGAGACGGGAGTATTCTCCCCACTCAACGGAGTACGATGTGTTTCGGATGTAGGTCCGCAGATCACGACCCTCTGAAGCGTTCCCCCAGTATCCGGGCGTGCCGTTAGCTTCACCCGTCTCTTGGAGCCCGAAGAACGACTTCCAGGCCTCGCAATTCTTGCGCTCGATCTGCTGGACCGTCGAAACGCCGAGAACGCCACCGTATCGACCACGATACTCACTAACATCCCATACGTCCGCGTCCGGGTCAGTGTAGTTCTCGTGGCGCTCGTAATTGATCTCGTTCCAAAGCGCAGCAGAAGCGTCCAACAGACGCCGGAGCAGCTCCTCGTCCTCCTCGGACTGCGGAACAACCTCGAACGTGTTGGTACGCTTCATCCACGCCTGTTTCCTCCCCCATTCACACATAAAGTTGAGCTTCATACGCTACCTATGGTCGAGGACCGCACCGCGTTCACCGATGATGGCTAGTACGAGGGCCTGAAGAAACGTCGCAACCTGCCTGGAAGGGACTCGTACTGGAGGGTAAACGGGAGGTTCGGGAGGAACTTCCGGACTGGGTCTCGAAAAATCGTATCGAACCGCGACTCCCGTATGGACCCCGTCCTGCTCCTGTCTGACATGTGTTCTCGTACCAATAATTAAGTCCCCACGAGACTCGTGGTAGTGCAAACCCTTATTACGCAGTGTTCTTGTCGGGTTCTTTTAATTAATTTCAATACGAACAGCGATAAGTTTAGATTGCGATGAACTCAGAAGATGGAGAGAAAACGGTTGCAACGTACCTCAAAGAGCACCCGCGGATGTCCGGCGTCCTGTTCACGCTGCTGTTGCTCCTGAGCCAGTCGGGCAGCGCGGTGGCACAGGGTGTCACCGGAAGCGGTCCATAAGCCGACCGAGTCGGAACGCGCTCAGAGCGAGTCGGCGTCTATCGTATCGCTCCAGACCAGATCGCCGTCGAGGCGGACCGGCGACGAGGCGTACCCGAAGAAGTCCGCTGCTTCTGCCGGCGACAGTTCGAACGAGTCGATGGTCCCCGAGGAGAGGTAGTAGGTGTTCTCGGCCCCGCTGAGGAACGGCATGAACTCGCTCCCGATGCCGTGTGCGGGTGTGGGGAACCCGGTGAGCGTCAGCACGAGGTCGCCGCTGTCGGCGGACCGGACCTCCGTAAGCAGCGCCGTGCCGCTGGTACACTGGACGACCGAGAGGCTCCCGTCGCCGACGACGATGTACTGCTGCCCGATGGGGTGGAAGTCGCGGGCGAGGTCCAGCGCGGCCCGGAACGGGAAGCCGTACTCCAGCAGCCGCGCCATCGTCCGGCCGAGTTCGACCGCGCCGGCGTTGGTCACGTCGGTGTGGCTCCCGACACCGACGATGGCGCCAGCCTCGATGAGCGCGCGGGCCTGCCGGTAGGAGCGGCAGGCGTTGAAGAAGAAGGTGTCCACGCCGGTCGCATCGAGGGCCCCGCAGTCCAGTTTCCCGTCCTCGCAGACCAGTCCATCGGGTTCGGCGTGGCCGATGTAGTGGAGGAAATCGTGGTCCTCGGCGAGCAGGTCGGCCAGCTCGGACACCGACAGGTCGTGTCGGAGGTTCACCTCGAACGGGAGGTGCTCGCGCTGCCCGTACACCGCCTCCACGTCGGTTTCCTCGTCCATCGCGGCGTCGTTGCAGACGACCGTGATGTCTATCTCCCCGTCACCGGCCTGGCGGGCGAGCCGGTTACGGTAGGCCGTCAACACCGCCTCGCTCGCCCCGAACGGGACACCCTCCCCGACCCAGACCTGCTCCAGTGCGTCGGCCGGCTCGGGACTGACGAACGAGAGGTCGTCCGTGTCACCGGCCGTGGTGCTGCGCACGCCGCCACCGCCCGAGGGGGAGCCCCGGGTCGACCCGCCGGCACTCGGGCCGCGCGTGAAGCCCCCGGCAGGTGACCGGGCCGAGCCGTCGCTCGAGAGGAACGACGCGACCGCCTCGGCCTGTGCCGATTCGTCACCGCCCGACCCGCCCGGCGACCGGGGCGTACGCACCAGCGCGAGGTCGTCGACGAGGAAGGGGAGTATCTCCACGGAGGACGCCACCGGGCGCGCGGTCGCCGCCACCTTCCACTGTGGGAGGTGGGGCTGGATGGTCCCGTAGGGGATCGTCAGGTAGCGCCGGACCCGCTCGGCGTGGTCGGCGTGGTAGAGCGCCTCGAAGTCGACGCCGAGCTGGCCCGTGACGGCCTCGCGCTCGCTGAGACGACGGCCGTGGCCGTACGCCCCGTCGTAGCGCGTGAGACAGTCCATGAAGAAGACCGTCTTGAGCGCCTCCTCGACGGCACGGCCGAGGCTGCCGCCCGCCGAGAGGGGATGGACGGCACCGTCGGCCACGATGCGAGCCTCGGCGGCGGCGCGGACCTCGGCCCCGAGGTAGTACGCGAGCGGTGCCGCCGTCAGGGCGGCCTCGGTCGTCTCGGGGAGTTCGAGCCGGACATCGGTCGACGGCGGGGCGAGTCCGCGGGTATCGAGTTCGTCGCCGAGTTCGACCGCGGGCGGATGGCCCCGGAGGCTCGGATAGGAGCGTTCGGGCATCGTGGTCCCGAGCGCGGCCCCGAACGTCGAGACGGTCGCCAGCAGGTCCGCCGGGTCCGCCGTCGTGGTCACGGTGGTCGCCGGGCGGGTCCGGCGCGAGCGCGCACCGACGAGAACGTCGGTGTCGTCGCCGAAGTCGATGCGTGTCTCGGCGAAGTCCGCCTCGATGGAGACCGCCGACTCGACCTGCAGGTAGCACTTGATCGGTGTCAGCAGTTCGAGTGTGTACCGGCCGGCGTCGAGGGTGGTCTGTTCGAGGTGTTCGACGCTGGCCACCAGCGCGCCGTCCGGCGCACGGACGTAGACGTTGGTCGCGGTCGGGAGCCGGACGGCCGACGTCCGGACCGCCGTCGCGGTGTCGACGGGGTAGGCGAACCGGTCGCCCGACGCCGGTACCGGGTCGATGGGTGCCGGCGTGTCCAGCTGGTACTGATGGTTGTCCACGGGGTCGAGGATCCGGAGCCCGAGCTCCTCGGTCGCCGCCGCGAACGAGACGCCAGGGGTGCCGTTGCCTGTCATGATGGTTCGTCTCCGCGTCACTCGGCCAGCGGGAGCCAGTCCGACCGGATACCGGCCTCGTGGATGTGCCAGCGCTGCTCCGGGTGGTCGTCGGCGAGGCGGAGTTCGACGGTCGCGTCGACCAGCGCCGCGACCGTCCCGGCCAGTTCGCCGTCCGCCGCGAGCGGCAGGTGGAGATGGCAGGTGCCACCGAGTCGCCGGACCCGGCTGGTGACGAGATGGAGGAACCGGAACGCCTGCTCCTCACCGCTCGTCTCGACCAGCGGCAGGACCGACTCCACGCAGACGCGGGGCCCCCGGTCGGCGGTCGTGTCGAGCGCCGCGAGTTCGGCCTCGAACGCCTCACCGGCCGACGACAGCGTCGGGACCACCGTGGCGGCGCTACTGCTCGCCCCGCCCGCGACGGCGCCGGCGCCGCCGGTCGGGGTGTCGGCGGCCGCGGCGCCCCGGGAGGCCGCGTCGAGTTCGAGCACCCGGTCACCGTCCGCGGGGCCACTCGCCGACCCCGTGCCGGTACCGACCCGGACGAACAGCCGTTCGTCGTCAGCCGGCCCGAGCAGCTCGTCACACGTCTGTCGGTGGAACCGGTCCGGGACGGCCCCGGCGACCAGGAACGCGCTGCCGGACCGCCGTAACTCCGTGAGTGCCGCCTCGAACTCGTCTCCCCGCCCCTCTGGACCCATGGTTGGTCATCCTTTCAGGTACGGGAAAATAAGGGTTGGTACGATTCTCTGAGCCTGCAACAGCCGACGAGCCCATGCCGCCAGCGCGGCGGACGCCGGGCGCGGAGGCGACCCACGCGGAGGGGGCTCGGGCCGGGGTTCGTCGTCCGTCCAGCCGCGTTCAGGCGCAGCCCCGGATGATCCCTCACGGTCCATCATTCCGAAACGTTCGTCCAGAACTCACCCGTCTATACCGGGTACCGCTCGATTCACGTCGGGAAGTAACCCGGACTCCCGACGAACGTCCGCATTCTCGATGCCCGCGAGCGCCGGTCGGTGCAATAGTTGCCGGAATTGGCAGGAAAGAACATGAAGGTTTATGACCCACCAACAACCATGATGGATTGAGGACAGCGCACCTGTCCACGCAACACCATGACGGACCGCCCAACCCACGAGATCGAACCGATGGTTCCGGAGATGCCCCGACAGTCCGCCGAGGACGAGACGCCCACGATCGCACAGGACGGGGGCCGTGTACTCTCCCGCGACGAGGAGGCCGGCGCCCCCCTCGTCCCGAAGCTCTCCTGAGCGGTCCGTCCGCTTCACCGAACCGTTCTTCGAACACCTGACCCGGTAGCTCCGGCTGTCTGCCCCGGAGGCTCGACTGTCCGCGCCGCTTTTCCCGGCCCGCTCCCTCACCGCGAGTGATGCGACGGTTCGGCGCCGACTACCTGACCGAGACCCGCCGCGGGATGTGGGACGACTCGCGCGAGGCACTCGCCGACCTCCTCCTGAGCGACGCCGACAGCGTCCTCGACGTCGGCTGTGGTACCGGCGAACTCACGGCGGTCCTCCGCGAGGAGTGCCCCGGTCGGGTGGTCGGGCTGGACCGCGACCCCGAATTGCTGGCCCACGCCCGGCGCGACGGGCCGGTCGTCCGCGGTGACGCTCGCGGGCTCCCGTTCCCCGACGATGCGTTCGACGTGGTCGTCTGCCAGGCGCTGCTGGTGAACCTGCCCGACCCGGCCGCCGTCGTGCGCGAGTTCGCCCGCGTCGCCCGCGAGCGCGTGGCCGCCATCGAACCGGACAACGCCGCCGTCACGGTCGAGTCGAGCGTCGACGCCGAGGCCGCCCTCGCCGAGCGGGCGCGCGAACGCTACCTGCAGGGCGCCGAGACCGACGTGGCGCTGGGCGCGAGCGCGCGCGAGACGTTCGAGACGGCCGGCCTCGCCGACGTGCGGAGCCAACGCTACGACCACGAGCGCGTCGTCGAGCCGCCGTACGCCGACCACGAGGTCACGGCGGCGACCCGGAAGGCCAGCGGCGCCGACCTCCGCGAGCGCCGGGCGACGATGGCCGGCACCGAGGAGGACCTCGACGCGCTCCGGGAGTCCTGGCGCGACATGGGCCGCGAGGTGGTCCGGCAGGTCCGCGACGAGACCTACGAGCGCCGGGAGGTCGTCCCGTTCCACGTCGTCGTGGGGCGCGTCGACTGAGCCCCGCCGATCGCGGTGCCAGACAGATATCACTCCTGCTACAGGAGCTGAGTTCTGCGAGTCCTCTTGTGTCCGCCGCCGCTAGCCGGGGTATGCGTTCCCCCTCCGACGTGCGGCCCGCCGCCGACCCCCACATCGTCGCCCTGTGCGGGAGCCTCCGCGACGCCAGTCGGACCCGGATCGTCCTGGCCGAGGCACTGGCGGCCGCCCGCGACGCCGGCGCGACGACGGAACTGATCGACCTGCGCGAGCGTGACATCCCGGCTCTGGACCCCGACGCCCCGACACCGTCCGACGCTGCCGCCCTCGCCGACGCCGTCGCGGGAGCCGATGCCGTCCTGCTGGGCACGCCCAACTACCACGGCTCCTACACGGGCGTCCTGAAGGACGCGCTCGACCACCTCGGCCGCGGCGAGGTCGGCGGCGCCACCGTCGGCCTCGTCGAGGTCGCCGCCGGCTCGCACCCCGGCCCGGCGCTGGCACATCTCCGTGGCGTCTGCCGGACGCTGAACGCGTGGACGCTTCCCCTGGAGGTCGCAGTCGCGGACTCGCACACCGTCGTCACCGAGGACGGCATCGCCGATACCGACCTGACCGAACGGGTCCGCCGCCTCGGCGCGGAGCTGGTCCGATACGCCGGCGTCGAGCACTACCCGGAGCTGGCCGGACCACCGGGCGCCACGGGCGACTGACCCGCCGCCACTCGTCGCCACGCCGGCGAACTCTAGACGAATCTACGACGAACCCACGGCGGAGCCCGCACGGACACCGGGCGGACTCCGGAAGCTATCTGAAAAATCATCTTCTACGTGTCCGGGCTCGGTGGCGGTGTGCGCCGACGCGCACGGTGCTACCCATGAACGACAACGACGGCGGTCACGGCGACGGCGGCAGTGGAACCTCGCGGCGCAACTTCCTGCTCGGTGCCGGAGCGGTCGGCACGAGCGCGCTGGCGGTCGGGGCGGGCGGGAGCGTGCTGGCGGACACCCGGTTCAGCGTCCAGCCCCGGGAGGCGCTACGCGTGCGCATCGAGAACGTCTCGACGGGGACGACGCTGGCAACGACGGCCGACGGCGAGGCGGCCGAACAGCCGGTGCCGCTCTCCCCCGGCGCGTTCGCGGTCCATTCCCCGGACGAGCCGCTCTTCGCGCACGGCGCCCCCGAGCGCGGCAACGGGCTGGAGGAGATCGCCGAGGACGGGATGCCCGGCCGGCTGGTCGGGTCCCTGAGCGGTCGCGACAGCGTGACGCAGGCGGGCGCGTTCACGACACCCGTCGGCGCCGACGGCCCAGGGCCGCTGCTCCCCGGCGATGCCTACGAGTTCGAGGCCGACGTGGCCCGGGCCGGGCCGGACAGCTACCTCTCGCTCGTCACGATGTTCGTCCCGTCGAACGACGGGTTCTACGCGCTCGGCGGCGAGTCGGGGCTGAAACTCGTCGACGGTGACGAGGTCGTCACCGGCGACGTGACCGACCACGTCTCGCTGTGGGACGCCGGCACCGAGGTCAATCAGGAGCCCGGCGTCGGCGACCAGCAGGTCCAGCGCCAGCGCGCGGCCGGCGTCGGCGACGTCGAGCGCGAGGTCGTCGTGCCCATGAGTGAGGTGAACGGCTACGACTACCCCGACACGGCGGATGTGATCCGCGTCACCGTCGAGCGCGTGGAGAGCGAGGGAGACTCGATGAGCGGGGACGGCGAGATGGACGATGGGGGCGAGATGAACGGGGACAGTGAGATGAACGACGGCGGCGGCATGGACGACGGCAACTGACACGACCTCCGGGCGTCGCCGCATCCCGCGCCGCCGATGCGCTATCCCCACGACCGGAAACCTGTAGGCGTCCCCGTGTGAGAGGCCCACGAGGTCACCTCGATGGAGAAGGCGCTCTGGTACCTGATCGCCGGGACGCGCGGCGGCGAGAACCGGGCCCGCATCGTCCGGCTCATCGACGAGCGCCCCCGGAACGCGAACCAGCTGGCCGACGAACTCGGGGTCGACTACAACACCGCCCGCCACCACCTCGACAAACTCGCCGAACACGACGTCGTGGAGACCGGCGGCGGCGAGTACGGGAAACTCTACTTTCTCACCGACCGCTTCGAGCGCAACCGCGACACCTTCGAGGAGATCACGAAGCACCTGTGACCGTGGTGTCCACCGCCAGCCACAACGCCATCTCGAAATCCACCACCCCCAGCGACGTCCCGGAGCGAAACCCACAACCGCACACGCGACAACCCCACACCAACCAGAGATGCAGTGCGACAAGTGTCCGGCGGACGCGGTGACGCACCTCGCGTACTCGGGACTCCACCTCTGTGGGGAACATCTCCGACGCTCCGTCGAATCGCGGGTCCGCTCGCGGGTCCGCGAGGACGCGCTGGTCCCGTCGGACGCGACGCCCGAGGACCCGGCGACGTGGCTCGTCGGCCTCTCGGGCGGGAAGGACAGCGTCGTCCTCACCACCGTCCTCCACGAGACGTTCCGTGAGGACCCGCGCATCGAACTCGTCGCGCTCACCATCCACGAGGGGATCGAGGGGTACCGGGACGCCTCGCTCGACGCCTGTCTCGAGCTGGCCGAGGACCTGGACATCGCCCACGAGGTCGTCTCCTACGCCGAGGAGTTCGGCCTGGAGATGGACGACGTGGCCGCCGAGGACCCGGAGGGGATGGCCCCCTGCGCGTACTGTGGCGTCTTCCGTCGGGACCTGCTCTCCGAGTACGCCGCCGACCTCGACGCCGACCTGCTGCTGACGGGCCACAACCTCGACGACGAGGCCCAGACAGCGCTGATGAACCTGTTCTCCGGCGACGTGAACCAGATGGCGCGCCACTGGGCGGCCTCGCTCGGCCCGCTCGACGAGCGCGAGAGCACCGACGCCGTGGACGGGCCGTTCGTCCCGCGCGCCAAACCGCTCCGCGACGTACCCGAGAAGGAGGTCGCGCTGTACGCCCACCTCCGGGACCTGCCGGTCCACATGGCCGAGTGCCCACACGCGAGCGAGGCCTATCGCGGGGAGATACAGGAGCACCTGCTCGCGCTGGAAGACGACCACCCCGGGACGCGCCACTCGGTGATGTCGGGCTACGAGGAACTGGCGCGGCTGGCCGCCGAGGCGCGGGACCGCGGCGCGGAGCGTACCGGCGAGTGCGATCGCTGTGGTGCGCCGACCACGCGCGCGGTCTGTCGGAAATGCGCACTGGTCGAGTCCGTCCACGACGCGGGCGCCGGCATCGCCGGCCACGAGTCCGAGGAGCTCCCGGAGGGGGGCGACGTGGACGCGGACTGAACGGGCGCGGACAGGGATGCCGACTGAACGGGTGCCGGCGCCGCCACCGCCACGGTTCAGCCGTCCTCGAGTCGCTCGCGCCGGGGCGCCCTCGGCACCGAATCCTCACCGCAGGCGGGGTCGGTGTCGACCCGTTGCCAGCCCGTCCCGGGCTCGATGGGGAACTCGACCGACGTGCCGGGGACCGAGAGCGCGTACATCGTCGCGCCCAGGAGGTTTGTGAGGGCCCCGCATAGCACTGGCTCCGTATCTGTTCGGTGTTTGAAGACAGTACGACTGCGACCCCGTCAGGGCAGGGCGGCCGGCTGCCACCCCACCCCGCCGTCGAAGCCGCGCAACCGGAGTTCGTACGGCCGACCGTGCGACGCCTCGCCGGGTGCCTGCCGGAGGTCGATGCGCCCGTCGAACGCCCGGGCGATCATGTTCACCGTCCGGTCGTCGTGGGCATCCGTGTCCAGCGTGTGCACCGAGACACAGCCGAGGCTGGCCAGCCGGGTCGCGAGCACGTGGCAGAACTTGAAGACGTCCTCCGGCGAGCGGTAGGCGAGCAGGGTCGACAGCGAATCGAGCCCCAGCCGGTAGCCGTCGCCGCGGACTGACAGCGACTCCAGCGCCCGCGTGATGCCGATGCCGACCCCCGTCAGGTCGTTCGGGGAGGAGACGTGCTGGACGCGCCCAGACCCCGAGAGCGCCTCGCTGGACGACTGGCCGGTGCAATCGACCAGCCCGAACCGCGACTCGTCGACATCGACGAACTCGGCGAAACGGTCCTCGATAGCGTCGGCGTGGTCCTCGGTGGAGACCATCGCGACCCCCTCCCCCGCCGCGTGGCCGGGGGCGAGGATGGCCGCGACCAGTCGCTCCTTCCGAGTCATCACCGGCCCCGCGACGAGAAGGCTGGTCCCCGGTGCCACGCGTCGGTCGAGCGGCGCGAGGCCCCCGGTCCGCTCCGGGTCCACCAGCCTGTACATTCGTCCCGAATCAGGGGCAGGAACCGCTTAACGCCTCGGATGGCGGCGTCCGACGATGAGCCAACACCTGTCAGACGATTCTACCGACATTGGGACCGAGGAACCAGCTTAGCAGCTGCTCCAGTCCGCGTATACAGCCGAAAGAAAACTATCGGTATCCGTATCTATCGGATAACGTCCAGACCGTTGTTCTTCTCGCCCTCGACCTCGGGCTTGCCGCCGTCGGTCTCGCCGACGCCGAAGGTGTCCGCGCCGGTGGACTCCTGGACCGCGTCGCCCTCGATGGCCGCGCGCGAGGCATCGGCCTGCTTCTGGGTCGTCGGGCCGAGCACCTGGGCGGACTGGACGCCGGTCATGATGGCCATGACCCGCACCTTGCCCTTGTACTCGTCCTGGATGCGCGCGCCCCAGATGACGTTCGCCGAGGCCTCGAGGCGCTCGGTGATGCGCTGGGCGATACCCTCGGCCTCTTTCAGCGTGAGGTCGGGGCCGCCCGTGATGTGGACGAGCCCGCCGGAGGCGCCCCGATAGTCGACGTCGAGGAGCGGGTGCTCCATCGCGTCGTTGACGACCTCCTCGGTCTTGTTCTTGTCCTGGGTCTCGCCCACGAGCATCACTGCCACACCACCCTGGTTCATGATTGACGTCATGTCCGCGTAGTCCAGGTTGATGAGGCTCGGCTGGGTGATGGTCTCGGAGATGCCCTTGACGGTCTCGGCGATGATCTGGTCCATCACGGAGAACGCCTTGCCGATGGGCAGGTTGGGCACGTAGTCGAGCAGGCGGTTGTTGTCCAGCACGATGATGGAGTCGGCCTCGTTCCGCAGCTTCTCGAGGCCCTCCTCGGCCTTCACCGTGCGGGCACGCTCGACGTTGAACGGCGTCGACACCATGCCGACGACGATGGCGCCCTGCTCCTTCGCGATCTTCGAGACCACCGGCGCCGCGCCGGTACCCGTCCCGCCACCCATGCCGGCGGTGACGAAGACGAGGTCGGCGTCGCCGATGACCTCCTTGACGGTGCCCTGGGCCATCTCGGTGGCGCGCTCGCCCATCGAGGGGTCGCCACCGGCCCCGAGCCCGTTGGTGAGGGACTTGCCGACGAGGATCTTCGTGTCGGCCTCGATCATCTGCAGGTGCTGCTTGTCCGTGTTGATGGCGATGGTCTCGGCGCCCTCGACGCCGATGTTGTAGAGCCGGTTGACCGTGTTGTTCCCGGCGCCACCAGCTCCGACGATGACGATCCGCGGGTCACCGAAGTCACTGGCACCGTCGCCGTCGTCCATCTCGCGGGACTCGGCCTCGGCGTTCTCCAGAGCGGAGTTGACGATGTCCTGCATCGTCTACACCTTGGCCCAGCCGCGCCGGTCGCTGGCCCGGTCGGTATCCTCGTGTTCATTCAACATCTCACGAACGGCCGACCGGATCGCCTCGCTCCGGTTGGGGAACTCCCCCGTATCGACCATTCGCTCGACCTCTTCGATCTGCTGCTTCGGAATCCGTAGTGTCACACGCTCCATTGTATTGCTCCCTTGTTGGTCGGTAAGACGGCGTGCGGCACACACCCGCATGCGTCGTACAGCGCGAAATCGCACGACAGCGGCCGGATGTAATCCGACCACCCGCGCTGTAAGACGACCGTCTTACGCAGAAGTATGCATAGACGGCTATCACTTAAACCTTTCTGCGAGCGTATGACGCTCGTCGCACAATCGCGTAAACTGGGTTAAGGCGGCCGAAATAAGCGTTTACAGCATCAGAGAGCGGCGTCGAATCCCGCTGACCGGGCAGACACGACCGGCTATCGACGGACAGTTTACCAGCAAGGATACGGCCGATTACCTCGAAAACATCCATCAGAGCGCGTTTTCCCACTGTTTACGGACTGTCCAACACGTCCGCCGCTGTCGTCCGACGGCCGCAGGACGGGCAGAACGCCCAGTCCGAGCGGAGCTCGTCACCGCACTCGCAGAACACGCGGTGGCTCGCCTTCTCACCACAGTTCGGGCAGTAAACGTGGTCCTGCGTGAGATTCTCGCCACATTGGGCACACGGCTTCTCCCCCGACTCGGGCTCGTTTGCACCCTCCGTGGACACCGTGTTACGCTCACCACCCTCCGCGGTGGCGTTCGCCCCGGATTCGCCGTCGAGAGAGATGTTTACGTTGATATCCTGGCTCTCGGTGGGCGGCCGGTAGCCCTCCAGCCGGTCCGTGATGATGGCATCGACCCGCTCGGCGACCAGCTCGTCGAGCGTTCCGGCGTCGGCCACCTCGGCGGCGTCGGACGTGTCGACGGACGTCCCGGTCGGCTCCCCGAGGTACTCGCGGAGCGCCTCGCGCATGACCTCGCTCTTGGAGGCGTCGAACTCCTCCAGCTGGGCCACGAGGTCGTCGTCGGCCCGGAACGTTATCTTGCTCACGTTGTCCGACGTTGTGTGTCACGGTACATCAACCTTCGCGTGCGTCAGACGACCGTCTGCCGCCAGAGTCGGACACACCGACAGACGGCGTCGACACGCACGCTGTCGGACACCGTGTGCCCACGCCCCACGCCCTCACGGGATGATAACGATTAAGTCCGCGACCGGCCCAGTTCCGCGTGCCCGCCCTTAGCTCAGACTGGTAGAGCAGTCGACTGTAGATCGACTTGTCCCCCGTTCAAATCGGGGAGGGCGGACTCCTTCTCCAGTCGAACCGTGGCCGGGTCCGGGAAGCGATACCCAGACCCGACCGACGAGATACCCGACGAGCTACGGCTCCGACCGACGAGCACAGTGTTCACGGAACCCCGCTCGAACCCGGCGAGACTGACTCGGTGACGTGCGTGCTGTGTAATGGGGAGTGCGCGCCCTCGGGTGCGATCGTCACGAGGCCTGTACGGTGATTAGCGGAGTGTCCCTGCCGTACAGCCGCCCGGGGACAACGCCCCGACCACGCCGCCGGCCCTACGTGCATAGCGTCCGGGTTGAAAGCCGGTCCGCATGACCTCGGGATGTGCTTCCTTCGCACGCACAGTTTCGGGGTGACGGGGGCGTGACCGCTCCCGGCAGGGATGGCTGTGGGGGCCATGCCGTCCAGGATATGCTCACTCAGCCGTCGTCTGAGCCCTCCGATGCCAGGAGTCCCTGTCCCCCACCCTCGCCCCGCACACAGGCAAGGCGCACCGACCGACGACAATCACGATATCCGATACATGGACGACAGACTCGACATCGACCGACGAACGCTGCTGGGGACGGCCTCGCTGCTCGTGACGGCGGCGACGGCCGGCTGTTCCGGCCTCCGCGGGGGAGACGGCGACGGCGGCGACGGCGGTGGCAACGACACCAGTGACGACAGTGACGCCGAGTCCACGCCGAGCCCGACGACGTACGGCTACGGCGGGACGGCAACCGCGACGCCGACACCGACGGCGACAGCCAGTCCGACGGCGAAGCCCCGGGCGACGACCACCGGGAAGCCGGAGACGGACCGGCCGACCGACACGCCGATGGACACCCAGACGGCGACACCAGCGGACACACCCACCGACACGACGACGCCGACCGACACATCCCCCCGGACGGCGACACCGACGGGTCGGCCCGAGGGCGACTACGGTGAGCAGACGTACGGCGAGTACGGCTACGGGGGCGTCGCCCCGTGACGCGACGCATCGACTGACACATGCCCGAGACACCCAATCACTCCTACAACATACCCGAGGAGGGCGCGACCGACTGGCACCAGCCGCTGAACGAGAACTTCCGGCAGTACGACACCGACATCGAGATCCGCGACGAGGAAGCGAACCGCTCGAACTACGAGCCGGTCGACGGCGCGAAGTTCCTCGCCACGGATACCGGCGTCGTCTCCATCGGTGACGGGGAGAACTGGCTCCCGGCGCTGGCGCTGGCACGGTATCGGGCGCCGGCACAGAGCAACACCCCCGGTATCGCCTTCGGCTACCAGAACAGCCTCAACGGCGAGGGGGCGACCATCAGCGGCGGCGGGGAGAACAGGGCGGCCGGCGGGGCGACGGTCGCGGGCGGAAGCTTCAATGGTGCCGACGGCAGGAGTTCCGCCATCGGGGGCGGAAGCAGGAACGAGGCCGGCGGGTTCGGCGACGTGGTCTGCGGCGGTGCGAACAACACGACCGACGGGGGGTCCCCACAGCAGGGGGCCAGTAGCATCCAGGAGATCGAGAACGGGTTCGCGACGGTCCCCGGTGGGAAGAGCAACACGGCGAGCGGGCGTTTCAGCTTCGCCGCCGGTCGCCAGGCGGACGCGTCGGAGGACGGGAGCTTCGTCTGGGGCGACGGGACCCGGCGGACGGTCCAGGCGACCCAGGCCAATCAGATGGTGTTCCAGGCGGGCGGCGGCGTCACGATTTTCTCCGCCAGCGACGCCTCGGCGGGCGTCCGGCTCTCCGCGGGCAGTGGCTCGTGGTCCTCGCTGAGCGCCGCCAGCGCCAAGTCGAACGTCCAACCGGTCGACCCGCAGGGCGTGCTCGACGGCGTCGAGTCCCTCGACGTGTCGACCTGGGAGTACGACGCCGAGGCCGACGCCACCCACATGGGCCCGATGGCGGGCGAGTTCCACGACGCCTTCGGCCTCGGCGCCGACACCGACCGCATCGCGAACGTCGACGCCGACGGGGTCGCACTGGCCGCGATACAGGGCCTCGCCGAGCGCGTCGAGGAGAAGGAGAACCGTATCGAAGAGCAAGACGAGCGCATCGAGAAGCAGGACGAGCGCATCGAGGAACTGGCAACCGAGAACGAGGCGCTTCGCGAGCGGCTGGCGGCGCTCGAACGGCAGGTCGACAGCACCGACGCCGCCGGTGGCGGCGAGAGGTCCACGGCGGACTGACGGCTCCTGCTCCAACCAGCCGTCGACGAGGACGGGACTCCGGACGACGGTGACCGGCCCGCTATCGTCCGCCCCGCCGCCACCCGCACCGGCGTCCCCGCGGTGCCTTCGCCTCTCCGCCCGTCAGTCGTCCAGCAGCGCGGCCAGGATGGTCCGCTGGGCCTTCCGGAGGTGCCCGTGGAGCGTCGGCGCGGCGAGGCCGAGCGACGACGCGACCTCCTCGGCGGTACTCTCGCGCGGCCACGCGAAGTAGCCCGCCCGGTAGGCCGCCTCCAGTGCCTCCCGCTGGCGGCCGGTGAGCGCGTCGAGCAGGCCGCCGGGGCGGCCGACGGTGGTCACCTCGCGGTCGCGCTCCCGGCGCGCGACGAGGGCCAGGTCCGGGAAGGTCTCCTGGACGGTCCCGATCAGGTCGCGCACGTCGGCGTCGACCGGCGCCTCGATGACGAGGTCGGCACCGTCGGGGCCCGCGACGACCGTCCGGACGGTCGCCCCGGCGGCCTCGACCGCGTGCAGCAGCGACGCCTCCCCGGCGAGCAGTTCGACCCGGCCGCCGTCAGCCGCGGTGACCGTCCGGGCGCGTTCGACGCGAGGGTCCGCCCCAGCGGCGGCGGCCACGTCGTCGGGGGGCGCCCCGTCGACCGCGCAGTAGACCACCCACGCCTCGCCCGACGGGACATACCCCTCCAGCTCCAGTTCACAGTCCGCCTCGGCGGCGACCGGGACGAGCACGCCGCCGTCGACCCGGAACTCCAGTTCGACGACGGCGTCGGCGAACAGGAGTTCACGGCTCCGGGCGGCATCTATCACGGTCCCGACGGTCCGTCCGAGCACGTCGAAGCCGTCCCGCTCGCGGGGCGTGAACGCGCCCTCGCGGGCCGCGTAGACGACGAGTACCCCGTAGACGGTCCCCTCGCTGCGGAGCGGGACGGCGGCCACGGACTCGAAGTCCCGCTCGCGTGCCACCGCCCGGTGCTCGAAATCGGGGGCGACAGCGTCGGCGACCTGTATCTCGCCGGTCCGGAGCGCCGCGCCAACCGGTTCGTCGGACGTCCCCCGCTCGTCCTCGTCGACGGTGTGTGTGACCGAGTCCAGGTAGCCGTCGCCCTCGCCGGCGGTCACGCGGGGGACGATCCGGTCGCCGTCGAGTTCTCGCTCGCCGACCCAGGCGAACCGGTAGCGGTCCGAGGCCACCAGCCGCTCGCAGACCCGGCGCTCGACGCCCCCCTGACTGGCCGTCCCGACCAGTTCCCGAACGGTCGCCAGCAGGACCTCGTTGATGCCGTCGAGAGTGGCCAGTTCGTCGCGCTGGCGCTTCAGCGCCCGCTCACGCTGTAGCCGGCCGGTGATGTCCCGGCCGATACCGACCCGGTAGCGTGCTCCGGTCTCCGGGTCCGTATAGGTCGACCCGTGGAGCTCGTGGGGGATGGACTCACCCTCCTTCGTCACGAGGTTCACCACGTTGTGTCGGTCCGGCACGTCGACGAACGCCGCCGGGTCCTCGGGCACCTCGTCGGACTCGGCAGGAACCAGGAAATCCGCCGGGTCGAGCGCCGCCAACTCGGCCTCGCTGTAGCCGAACCGGTCGCGCAGCGCCTCGTTCCAGAAGACCAGTGTTCCGTCCTCGTCGACCACGTACAGCACGTCGTCCAGCGCGTCGACGACGTTCTCGACGAACCGGCGCCCCTCCCAGGGGTCGCTCCAGGAACCGGCGGTGTCGGCGGAGGCGGGCTCGGTGGCTGACCGAACCCCGACAGCCCCCGGCGATGACTGCCGCTCGCCGGCCGGAGGACCATCGCGGCCGCCGGCTCGTTCCCCGTCCCGGCCGTCGGTCCGCGTCGGGGACGCCTCGACCAGCCACACGAGAGCACCCCGCTCGGTCGTCGACAACGTCAGGTCGGCCGGCATCCCGCCGTCGAGGCGGACCTCTCCGGTCCAGTCCGTCCCGTTCCGGGCCGGCGGGAGCGCCTCCGCCTCGATTCGGTCCGCCTCCGTCGACGGGAACAGCGACCGCCAGTGCTCGCCGACGAGGGCGTCGGCCTCGATCCCGACCGCCGCCGCCAGCTCCGGGGAGACGTGGACGAACCCCCCGTCTGCGTGGACACCAACCCCACCCGGTACCGCCGCCGCGAGATCGGCCCATCCGGGCCGGAATCGGCTCGCGTCGTCCATGTTCGGGACAGAAACGGGAAGTGGTAAACTCATTTGGGTCGCTACAGGGACGGCGACAGCGGGGCGACAGCGGGGCGACAGCGCCGGTGTACCTACGGCCGCGAGGGGCGCTGTCGTCTAGCTGCGGAGGAAGGCCTCGACCTCGGCGGCGACCAGGGCCGGGGCCTCCGAGGGGCCGCTGTGGCTGACGCCATCGAACTCGACGAGGCGGCTGTGTGGGAGCGCGTCGTGAACGGCGCGGGCGCTCTCCCGAAGGAAATCCGGGCCGTCCGTTCCGGACATGACGAGCACGGGCGCCTCGGCTGCGAGTCGGTCGGGAAGCCGGTACTGCTCGACGGCGCGGTTCATCCGGACGACCTCCTCGGCGAGGTCCACACAGCCCGGCCAGACGGGCCACGCCGACAGCCAGGCGTCGAGGTCGTCGATACCGTCCGGATGGAGGACCTGTTCGATGTAGCGTTTCACGGCCTCCCGGCGCTTCCCCTCGTCGAGCAGCGACTGCATCCGGGCCGAGAGGTCCGCCATCCGGCGGTAGTCCTCGGGCAGCACCGCCGGCTCGTACGCGAGGACGGCGGCGACGTCCGCGTCGGTCGCGGCCTCGACCGCGGTGAGTGCGCCGAACGAGTGCCCGAGGAGAATCGGGTCACCGTCGACCGCGGCGGCCAGTTCGCGAACGTACCGTGCTTCGCGGTCCAGTACCTCGCCAGGGCCGGTCTCCGAGGCGTCGTCGAGACACGTGCCGAAGCCCGGGCGCTGGGGGACGACGGCGGCGTACTCGTCGAAGTGGGGGATGACCGGCGTCCAGTAGTCGCGTGGAGCCATCCCACCGTGAAGGAGGAGGAGCGGCTGTCCGTCGCCGTGCCGTTCGTAGACGATGTCGGTACCATCAGGGGAGTGAGTCGACTGCATACACATCCGTGTCCGGGAGGGATGCGGCTAAGGCGCACTCTCAGTGGTTAGGCCATTGAAGTGGAGCAGGAACCGGGCAACGGGCGTCCCGGGCGGCAGTCCGGTAGCCCCATGGTTCCGGACCGGAACGAACGCGTATGGGGTTCGTCGCTGAGTTCGACATCCACTGCGAGGCGCTCCCACTCACCGACGTCGCGGCGGCCGTGTCCGACGCGACCCTGGTGCTGGAGTTGCAGTTCAATCACGGCGCGCGGCCGCTCTTCCTGCTGACGGCGACCGGCGGGAGCCGGCCGGCCATCGAGGCCGCCCTGACCGAGGCGTACGACGTCGACGAGTGGACGCTGGTGGGTGAGGCCGGCGAGACGCGGCGGTATCAGGTCGTCCCGGCGCTCAGCCTGGAGGAACAGCTCGGAGCCGATATCGCGGACCTCGACGACCTCGAGGCACTGGCGACGACCGACGCGATCATCGAGCGGATCGAGGTCACGCCCACCGGCTGGCAGCAGGCCGGCTGGTTCGCCGACCGCGCGGCGTTCGGCGCGTTCTCGTCGTTCTGGCAACGCAACGCCGGCTTCCGGCTGAACCGACTCACCCGGGACGGGGAGCCCGAGCCGCCCGGCGACGGGCTGACCGACCGGCAGCAGGAGGCGCTCCGGACGGCGTACGAACGCGGCTACTTCGACATCCCGCGGGGCGCGTCGCTCGAGGCGGTCGCGGCCGAACTCGACATCACCGCGGCCTCGCTCTCGGAGCGGTTGCGTCGCGCACAGACCCAGCTCATCGAGGAGACGCTGGCGACGACGTGGCCGCCCCTCCCAGACTGACCGGGGCCATCCGACCGGACCGAGCGGCCGTCGGCCCGGTGCCGGATTCGAATCGGCGTAATCTTCTTCCTGTCGCACGTGGGACTCCCGGGCGATGTCCACCTCGAACCAGGTGCGGCAGGCGGCCATCGCGCACGCCGAGAACGTGATGTACGACAGCGCCGAGGCCGAGGTGGTCGCGACGCGGGACGTCTCGAAGGGGACGCGGGCGGGACTCCACGTGCACCCGAAGGGAGCCAGCGTGAAGGGGGCGGTCCTCGGGGTGCTCCTGGGGCTGCTGGTGGGAGTCGTGCTGGGGCTCGTCCTGGTCATCGTCGTGCCATCGCTTGCGGTGCCGGTGATGCTCGCCGCCGTGGTCGCGGGCGGGTACGTCGGGGCGACGCGGTTCCACTCGACCAGGTACGCCACCGTCACCGTCGCCCCGAACGGCGATATCGTGCTGGAGAACCGCGACTGTCCGAAGGCCGACTTCGACCAGCTGATCGGGCGACAGCAGAGCGCCGATGCACAGGGTGCCTACCACCAGTCGTACGGTCGGACGAAGGGGAAACTGGACGCGAAGATGCAGCAGCGCTTCCTGGAGCGGATGCTCCCCGTGGACACGAGCGGCGACCCGTCGTACTCCAGCCCGGACCAGTGTCCCAGCTGTCAGGAGCGGGACACGGGACTGGGCTCGCTGTTCACCGAGCAGACCGAGGGCGTCTACCAGTGTGGCAACTGCGGCCACCTCGTGGACCTCCGGCCGAACGACTGAGGCGCCCTCCTCCAGCGGCTCACTCCAGGTCGGCCGCCCGCTCGGCGAGTTCCTCCTCGAGCGCGTCCGCCAGTCGCGAGGGCTCGTCCAGCAGCCCGGCGTCGGCGGCCACGCCGACCCGGATGCTGCCGTCGTAACTGAAGATGGAGAGCGACAGCCCCTGGTCGTTCGCCTCGGGTGCCCAGACCAGCACGTCGGACACCTCGCTCCCGGCGAACTCGAGCGTGTTCATCGGTCCCGGGACGTTGGTGACGACGCCAGTGGCGGCGTCCTCGAACTGGTCGAGCACCCAGTCCTGCACGACGCCGGGAGCCCGGCCGACGAACTCGAACAGGAGGTAGACCAGCACGCCCTCGATCATCGCGCGCTCGCGGTCCATCCGCTCGTGGACGATGTCGATGCGCTCGCCGAAGTCGGCGGTGTGGACCGGGATGGGCAGGAAGATGAGCCCGAAGTAGTTGCCCAGCGACTCCGTCCGTTCGGTCATCGGCTTCAGGTTCACCGGCACCGAACTCCGGAGTTCGAGGTCCTCGACATCCTCACCCCGCTCCACGAGCAGGCGCCGGAACGCACCCGCCGTCGCCGCCAGCATCACGTCGTTGACGGTGGCGTCGTGCTCCTCACCGAGGGCCTTCACCAGGTCGATATCGATGGCGTCGGTCCAGGCCGCCCGTTTGGTGGTCCGCAGTTCCCCCCGGAGCGAGGTCTCCGGTTCGTCGGGCCGGGTCAGCAGGTCGACCGCGACCCCGACCGCGCGCGCGGCGGTCCCGGCTGCGCTCACCGTCGACCGAGCACGGTCGAGGAGGCCGGCGGCGTCACCGTCCCCGACCTCGGTGTCAGCATCGGCGCCGGTGCCCGACCGGGTCGCCCCGGGTCCGTTCCCGTCGGCCGCCTCGTCCGCCTCGACGACCGCCTCGATGCCATCGAAGGGGAACTCGACGGCACTCGGGTCATCGACCAGCCCCAGCATCACCGAGAGCAGTGCGAAGCCGTCGGCGACCGAGTGGTTGATGCGGAAGATCACGGCGTTCCCGTCGCCGACGCCCTCGACGAGGAACGCCTCCCAGAGCGGGCGGTCCTCGTCGAGCGGGCGACTCATCAGTCCGCCGACGAACCGCTCGAGGGCGGCCTTGTCCTGTGGTTCGGGCAGCGCGACGTGCGTGACATGCGTATCGATGTCGAGGCCCGGAGAGAACTCCCACTCCGGCCGACGGAACCGGCGGTGGCCGCCGTGGACACGCTGGCGGAACCGGTCGAACCGGAGGAGGCGCTCGTCGAGGCGCTCGACGAGCTCCTCGTAGGTCACCCGCTCCTCGAAGACGAGCATCCCGGTGATGTTTGTCAGGTTCTCGATACGGCCCATCTGGAGCCAGGCGTTGTCCGGCCCCGACAGGGGCTCGCGCTCGCCGCTCATCGTCCAGCCCCCGTGAACCATCCCGGGAGCCGGTCACGCGTCGCGATTCGGCCGTCCCACCGGCGGCGTCGCTGTCGCATGGGACCGAGGTTTACGCCCAGTGGTATCAATCACCCGGGCCGGACGGGCCGTCGGTCCACAGTCCTCGGCCATCGCGGACGAGGCGTGTGCGAACGAACCTACGCCAGCTGCGACCGGACGGCCGCGACCGCCTCGAACGGGTCGATGCGGCCGGACGGGTCCGTACACCAGACGCGGTCGCCGTCGACGCTCACGCAGAAGCAGTCCTCGGTGGAGGGTGAACAGGAGACCTCGACGTCGTGTCGCTGGCCGAGCCAGTCCGCGAGAACCCGGCGGGTCGTGGTGGCCTCGCCGCCGAGGCGGCGCGGCGCAGCGTACTCGATCTCTACCTGAGCCATGAACACCCCCTACCTCTCCCCGTTTGATAAAGCGTCGGGCGTGCGCGAACGTTGCCGGGCGAGCGGCGACCAGCGGCTCGGACCGCCTCGTCGACCGGCCCACGGCCCCGTCGCGGTCGCCGGCGTTGTCGCCGGCGGCCAGTCGTCACCTCCCTCCACCGGCGGCAGCTACTTCCCCGGAGCGGCCGGGGCGGAGGTATGACACGGTCCGATAGAGACGAGGACCCCTACCGCCCCTTCACCGTCCCCGACGAACCGCGCGCCTTCCGCTACGACGGGGAGGTCCGCCCCGGCGAGAAGCGCCAGTTCCGCTACGAGGTGAGCGAGACCTACCTCGGTGACCCCGTGGCCGTCCCCGTCACGGTCATCAACGGCCACAATCCGGGGCCACGCCTCCTCTGTACGGCGGCCATCCACGGCGACGAACTCAACGGCGTGAAGGTGTGCCAGGAACTCGCCCGGGCGTACGACCCCACGGACATCGCGGGCACGCTCGTCCTGCTCCACGTCGTCAACGTCCCCGGCTTCCAGGCCCAGCAGCGCTACATCCCCATCTACGACCTGGACATGAACCGCGCGTTCCCCGGCGGGAGCGCGAACACGGCCTCGCGGATGGCCCGCGAACTCTGGGACGCGTTCGTCTCCCGCTGTGACGCCTGCCTCGACTTCCACACCTCCACCCGCAACCGGACGACGATGTACCACACCCGGGCAGACACGGCGAACCCGGCGGTGGACGGGCTGGCGCGCGCGTTCGGCGCGAACGTCATCATCGGCGGCCCGGGCGACGACGGTTCGCTCCGCAAGGCCGCCACGGACGCGGGCATCCCCACCGTCACCGTCGAGATGGGCAAGGCCCACCGCTTCCAGCCGGTCCTCGTCGAGAAGGCCGTCGACGGCGTCGAGAACGTCATGCGGTCGTACGGGATGTGCGAGGGGCCTGTCGCGTGGCCGGGATGGTTCCAGATCGCCACGAGCGGCGAGAAGGCCTGGCTCCGCGCCGAGGAGGGCGGCCTCGTCGACATGCACTGGGGCCCGTACCCGCTCGTGCGCGCGGGCGATACCATCTGTACCGTCAGCGACCAGTTCGGCGACGAGGAGCGCGTCGTCGAGGCGCCGTTCACCGGCCTCCTCGTCGGCGTGCTGGAGAACCCGGTCGCGCTGCCGGGCCACCCGCTCTGTCACCTCGCGCGCGTGGCCGAGGCGACCGCCGACGAGATCGAAGCCGAAATCGAACGCGGCGAGTTCGACGGCTACCGCGCCAACGGCACCGTCTGGCGCGACGGCGACGACGACTGAGGACGGGAGCGCGGACTGGACACCGTCACCGGGCGCCCCGCCTCACTCGTCGGTCGGGTCCTCGCGGTCCCGGGTCCAGGCCTCGCTCCGGTACTTCTCGTCGGCGAGGTCGCGGGCGGCCTCGCGCTCCTCGTCGGTCCACTCGTCGTCGACGAACCCGTCGCGCTCGATGCCACACCACGCCGCGAGGCTGTCCTCGAGGGTCCGGACCGCACGGTCCCGTTCGAGGTTGAGACTGTCCATCATCCCGACGTGCTGGGAGTCGACCGGCGTGTCCCGCTCCGTGTTCGCGCTCTCGTTCAGTCCGGCCACCCGCTCGCGGAACGTCTCGGCGTCGACCGGCGGGTCCGCGAAACAGGAGAGGTGGCGCTCGGCGCCCACCTCGAAACTGATGGAGCCGTGCTGGACCACCGCGTCACGGGTGCGGTACTGGGCGTTGCCCGCGAGCTTCTTCCCGTCGATGACGATGTCGTGGGCCGGGTCGATACCCCGGAGATAACAGGACGGCTCGTACAGCGACTCGGCGGGCTCGTCGGCGAACGTCGCTGGCACACCCAGCTCCTCGAACGCCGCGAACAGCGGCTCGCAGAACAGTTCGTACGTCTCCTCCAGGTTCCCCGGGACCACGTCGGCGGGCGCGATGATGGAGTAGGCGATGTCGCCGTGGGTGTCGTGGTAGATGCCGCCGCCGCCGGTCGGCCGACGGACCACGTCGATACCGTTCGACCGGCAGAACTCCCAGTCCACGGTGTCGGGGTCCTGTCCGTAGCCCAGCGAGAGACACGAGGGGAGCCACTGGTAGAGCCGGACGGTTCCCAGTCCCTCCTCGGCCGCGGTCCGTGCGGCGATCTCGTCGTGGGCCATCGCGCTCGCCCCCCCGACGACCTCCTCGCGGATGAGCCGCCAGTCGGCGTCCGTGATGCTCATGGCCCCGCGTAGCGGCGGCGCGGGGATAGCGGTTGCGACGAGCTTTTTCACGCCTCGGGTTTGCTCGCGCGCCCTTCGGGCGCGCTGTGCGAACCACTCGGCGTCGTGGAATCGCGAAGCGGTTCCACGGGCAATCAGAGCGCTTCGCGTTCTGATGACGCCGAAACCTGTTCAGAAAACAGGCCGACCTCCGGCCCCTTCGGGGTCTCCGGTCGGTGAAACCGCACTCGCTTCGTCATCGGACGACGTCCGATTGCAAGCGGGACGGAGTCCCGCCCTGCTCGCGCGGTATGCAAGAACAGTGCTGCTGCTCACTCCTCGCGCTCCCCGTACACCAGCGTCTCCGACAGCGTCACCGTCTCGGAGTCGCCACCCAGCAGCCCGCCGGTCGAGAACGGGACCTCGACGGTGACCGCAGCGAGTTCGTCCCCGGCTTCGACCGCAGCGCCGGCGTACGTCGAGCGGAAGGCGTAGCGCTCGCGGACGTCACCGTCGTCGCTGGCACGGCGGACCTGCCACTCGCCGGACTCGGAGTTGCCGGTGTTCTGCAGGTAGACCTCGGGGTCGTCGGTGTCCGCGTAGCGAACGTTCGTCTCGCTCCCGGTGACCACCGTGTCCGTCCCGGGGATGGACTGGGACCACGCCTGTGTCACGTCGGTCCCCGCGTGACGCCAGTCGCTGTCGTCGCACCCGCGCGCGCCGGGGCGGACCTCGATGACGGTCGCCGTCTGGAGGTCGCCGTCCGGCAGTTCGTAGGCCACGTTGCGGACCTCGACATCGCCGCGGGGACAGCCGATTCGCTCGGCGGTCGTCCGCGCCACGACCGACCCATCCTCCGGCCGGAGGTCACGGTGCTCCGCGACGTTGGCGGCCGACCCCTCGGGGCCGGTGAGCGCCGAACAGCCGGCGATCGCGGTCGCGGCAGCGGTGCCGCTGGCGGCGAGCAGCGAGCGTCGAGAGGGCATACGCGGGACTGGCGACGCGCCCGGGA
This sequence comes from Haloglomus halophilum, assembly GCF_024298885.1. GTDB lineage: Archaea > Halobacteriota > Halobacteria > Halobacteriales > Haloarculaceae > Haloglomus > Haloglomus halophilum. Next base: position 1,653,747 of record NZ_CP101166.1, on the reverse strand, counting down.
TAAGCCATGGGTTCGACCGGAAACGGGGGGCGGCAGGGCGGCGAGGCCCGAGGGAGCGGCCTCAGCCCGCGGCGACCCGCTCGGCGCGCACGCGGCGTACATAGTCGGTGAAGTTGTCGAACAGGCGCTTCGTCTCCGCCGCGCGGGCGTAGTTCTCGTCGGTGATGCCGTCCAGCACCGACTGGATGCGCTCGTCGGGCAGGTCCTTCGTGAGCGTCACCGCCTCGGCCATCGTCTGGTCGTACTCGGGGTGGGCCTGCACACCGACGACGTGGCCCAGCCGGAAGCCGTGGTTGCCGTAGTCGTTGGTGGCGATGACCTCGGCACCCGGCGGCACCTCGGCCACCGTATCCGAATGCGTGGTGAACACGAGGAACTCCTCGTCGAGCCCCTCGAACAGCGGGTCCGGGTCGTCGTGGTCCGCACGCTCGACCTCCCGGTAGCCGAGTTCGTACTCGCCCATGTCCGCCACCTCGCCGCCGAGCGCGTGCGCGAGCAGCTGGTGACCGAAGCAGATGCCGAGCGCGGGCAGGCCCCGGTCGACGGCCTCGCGAATCCACTCCGAGATGGGGTCGACCCACTCCTGCTCGGAGTCCCAGTAGACCGACACCGCCGAGCCCGTCACGACGAAGCCGTCGAACTCGTAGCCCCGCGGCAGTTGCCCGTCGTTGACCTGGAACTCCGCGAGGTCGGCGTCCAGCTCGCGACGGAAGTTCTGACTCGTCGCGCGCTCGCTCGTCGAGGCGTTCAACAACGCCAGCCGCAGCCGCTCGTCGCCCGTGTCGTCCGCGGTCACGGCCGCACGTTACCCATCGGCAGGGGTATGCGTTTCGGCACAGCACGTGGCGGAGCCACAACACCGCACCCGCGACCGTAGTCGGATATTATATCTATTCGGCCATTATCGACATAACCAAAGGAATTGTCGGATTATACAGCCACTACACCGAGAATTCGAACAGGTCGTCGCCGACGTGATGCAGCGAGTCGACGACCTTCCCGCTGTCACCGGCCATCTCGTCGCCGGGCACGTCGGCCCGCCCGACCGCCAGCACCTTCCCGTGGGTCTCCTCGGCGATGACGACGAGGTCGCCGGGGTCGATGGCGTCGTCGGCCTCGACGATGCCGGGGCGCATCACGTTCGCGCCGTCGGAGACGAACGAGACAGCGCCCGCGTCGACGGTGACGATGCGCGATTCGGGCGGGAACCGGTTGGCGCCCTGTACGGTCAGGAACGGCTCCTCGTCGTAGAAGGCGACCGCCGGCTCTCCGTCGACGAGCACGACACGGCGGTCGTCGTCGACGAACTCGACATCCTCCCAGGCGTCGCCCTCGACGGTGACGCCGAGGCGGTCCGCGATGTGGTCGACGATCTCGTCGATCTCGTCACCCCGGAGATGGTGGCGTGACTTCACGTCCATGCCCCACGCTCGGCACGGGACCCCGATAAATGTGGCAGTCCCGCGCCGACGGCAGTGTCCCACTGCCAGGCGCGAAAACGGGAGAAACGGGGCGTCGGAGAGAGCCGGGAGCCGAGATACCGAGACGGGCGTAGCGCCCGTCCGTTCGCTACTCGCTACCGCTGGCGGCGGGCGAACAGGGCCGCACCGACGAGTGCGACCACCGCGATGCCGGCGCCGAAGCCGGGCTGGCCACCGCTCTCGGTGGCGTTGGCACCGCCCTCGTCGTCGCTACCGCCGTCGGTCGCGGTGGACCCCTCGCTGGTGTCCGCATCCGCGTCCTGCATCGAGACCTCGCGGGCGGAGAAGTGGTTGATACCGACCACCACGTCCGTCGAGGCCTGCGCGCTGCTCGAAGACCGGACGAGATACTTCGAGGTCTCGCCGCCGTTCGCGGCGCTCTCGACCGCCGCGTACGACGAGGCCTCGACCGCCGCCTCACCGTCGACGTAGACCTCGGCGTTCTCCGCGTTCTCGAAGGCGGCCTCCGAGACGCTCATGATGACGACCTTCCCTTCGCTCTCGGCCCGCTCGACCGTCGCGTTGAACGTGCCGGCGGCGTTCTCGGTCACCTCGACCGTCGTGTCCTCGCTGTAGCGGACGACGTCGGCACTGTGCTCTTTGGCCTCCTCGCTGGGCTCCTCGGTCGGCGTCGCCGTTGCCGTCGCGGTGTCCGTCGGCGTGCTGTCGCCGTCGTCGCCGGCGTCGCTCGCGGCGTCACCGGCAGCCTGCACGTACACCTCGGCGACCGCGGTGCCGTTCTCGATCATGCGCTCCTGCTGCTTCTCCGAGTCGTTGCGCTCGCCCTCGTACTGCCGGTAGACGACACGGCCGTCCTCGGCAGTCCGGGCCGTGACGTTGCCGCTGTCCGAGACGGTCACGTTACCCTCGCCGACGACGATGACCGTCGCGGTGGTGCCGTCCTCCTTCGTGACGACGGCGCGCTTCTCGGACTCCTGGGCCGCGCTGGAGTCGCTGGTGGTGTTGAACCGGGCGACGTGGCTCTCGCCGTTCGCCTTCACGACCACGATACCGCGGTCGTTGTCGTGGGCGACGAGCTCCGCGCCGCTCTCGGACTGGATGGTGGCGCTCGTGCTGGCGTCGGCGCTGAACGTGCTCGCGACGTCCAGGCCCGCACCGGCGAAGGCCGACCCCGAGACGCTGACCCCGAGCCCACCGCTGGCCCCGGACCGCGCCTCGGACGTGGACTGGACGCTCAGCCGGTCGACGACCGTCTTCCCGTTGACCGTGTAGTCCACGACCGCGCTGTCAGCCGTCTCGAACGAGACGTACGTACCGCTCTGTACATCGCCGGACGCCTGCTGACCGGCCGCATCCGTCGTCGCGGCGGCCGCCATCGGCGCCCCAACGGCGGAGACGACCAGTGTGGCCGCGACCACGAGTGCTTTCCAGTTCATGACAGCCAGCCGTTTCGTCGTTCCATGTATAAGCTTGCTGGCTATTCTTGCGAACGTATATCACTCCCCAATGCAGCCATAAGCGGGCCTTTGAAGTGCTATTTCGTTCCGATGGCCGCATGCGACGCAGCGATCGTATATTTGAACAGACAGTTAACTGCCGGGGCGGACCGTCCGTCAGTCGTCGAGCGTCGCCAGGAGTCGGTCGATCTCGTCCCGGCGGACCGCCGGGACGCTCCCCTCGACGGTCCGCGCGAGCGCGGCCGTCACGACGCCCGTCCGGAGCGCCGCCTCCACGTCGTCGGTCGCGGCCAGTTCCGCGCAGAAGGCCCCCGCGAACGCGTCGGCCGCGCCGGCGTCGTCACGGGTCTCCGCCTCGACGGCATCGACCGCGTGGACGGTCCCGTCGTGGAGCGCGGTCGCACCCCGCGCCCCGTAGACCACGACCGTGTCGAACCCGTGCTCGGCCGCGAGCGCGTTCGCCGCGGCCGCGGGCTGACCGTCCTCGTCGAGCACCGTCTCGGCGTCCGCCTCGCTGGTCAGGAGCACGTCCACGGCCGGGAAGAACTCCGTCAGCGTCTCGCAGGCCGCGTCCGGCCCGTCCCAGCGGTCCGGCCGGTAGGCGATGTCGAGGGCGGTGGTCGCACCCCCGTCGCTCGCGGCCTTGAGGTAGCGTGCGGTCGCGGTCGCGGCGCGGGGGGAGAGCGCCGGCGTCGCGCCGGTCGTGTACGCGACATCGGCGGCCTCGACACGCGAGACCGGCACGTCGTCCATCGAGACGCCGGCCATCGCCGCGCCCGCGTGGTCGTTGACGGCCGCATCGCCGCGGGGTGGGCCTGCGCGCTCCTCGAACGTCAGCCCCACGCGGTCGGCCTCGGTGCCCGCGTCGACCCACTCGACGACGACATCGATATCGTACCCCCGGAGTTCGTCGGCCACGCGGTGGCCCAGCGGCGTGTCGGGCAGCCGCGAGAGCCACGTCGCCGCCACCCCGGTCCGGCGAGCGGCCACCGCAGCGTTGCTCTCCGGCCCGGCCGCGCGCACGCGGAGCCGGTCGGCCGTCTCGAGCCGCTCGCCGGGAGTCGCGGAGAGCCGGAGCCCGGTCTCCCCGAACGTCACGAGTTCGGTCATGCCCGGCGGAAGGCGCCCGGGTGGTTTAGTTGGGGCGGTCGGTCGCGTGTGTCGCCACTGGCAGACTCGGGTCGCCGCCGCCGGTGCCGCGTCGCCGGCTGGTCAGACCGGCTCGTCCGGCGGCGGGGTGACGAACGTACACACACTGAGGCTCGCCGAGAGCCGCCAGTTCCCGACTGCCGCCCTCCAGTCGCCAGTCGGTGGTCATCGCACTCGCCGGAGGCACAAGAGGCCACCCCGGTTGCAGCCTCGGCTACCCAGCCACGGGCACCATCGTCACCCTACGCCCGACGATGGGAGTGCCCGGGGTAGTCCCGCTCGAAGCGGTCCTCGATCTCCCCGAAGTCGAACTCCACGAGCGTCGGGCGCCCGTGCGGGCACGCGTACGGGTTCTCGCAGCCGTCGAGCGCCTCCAGCAACGAGACCACGGTCCCCTCGCGGAGCGACTCGTTACCCTTGATGGCGGGGTAGCAGGCCATGTCGCCCAGCAGTGCATCGACGCGCTCGGTCACGGTCGCGTCCGGGTCGCCGGCGGCGAGGTCGGCCAGCAGGTCCCGGACGAGGTCGGGGTCCATCGCGTCGGCGAGAACGGCCGGGACCGCCGAGACACGGACGACCCGGCTCGCGTCCCCGTCCCCCTCGTCCGCGAGCGCGACCGACAGGCCCAGGCGTTCGAGCGCCGCGCCGCGCTCGCGGACGAGTTCGGCCTCCTCGCTCGTGACGGCCACGGAGACCGGTTCCGCGAGCGTCTGCGTCGTGACGGGCCCGTCGAGGAACTGCTCGCGGAGCGCCTCGTAGTTGACCCGCTCGTCGGCGGCGTGCTGGTCGACCAGGACGAGGCCGTCGTCGGTCTCGGCCGCGAGGTACGTCTCCGAGAGCTGGCCGAGCACCCGCATCCCGGGGAGCCGGTCGAACGCGAACGAGCGGTCGACGGCCTCGCCACCGAGCGTCCGCTGCTCGGTCGCACCGCGGAAGCGTCGGTGCGGGTCGTGGCCCTCGTCGGTCGGTCCCGTTCCACCCGAAGCGGTGCCCCTCACGGGCGCGCTGGCGTCCGGCCCCGCGCCCGCACCGGGTGCGGTCCGGGCACCGGCAGCGGCCTCCTCGCTGCGGTCCTCGTCGGGAGTCGCCGCCCCCGTCCGGCCACCGGGACCGACGCCGGTCGTGGAGGCCGCGGACCCGGAGCCCGCCGAGCTGTCACCGGACTCGTCCACGTCGGGCGCGGCGGTCGGCGCGATGCCGTCGCTCTCGGCGACGCGCCAGCGACCGGGGTCGGTGTCGGTCCGGGCCTCCCGCTCGGCCGCGTCCGGGCCGGGGTCCTGAACGCCCGGGTCGGGCGCCGTGTCGGTCTCCTCGGCCACCCAGCGGCCGTCGTCGACACGGCGTGGCTCGTCGCCGGTCCCCGCCAGCGAGTCCGACTCCAGCACGGCGCGCTCCGGGCTGATCTCCGTCTGTTCGGGCTGGGAGCGCCCGCGCGGCGCCGACGAGCGGACGAGTCCCGCCTCCAGCAGCGCCGAGCGCACGGCGCGCTTGACCTGCCGGCGGACGCCCTCCTCGTCGGCGAACCGGACCTCGCGCTTGCGCGGGTGGACGTTCACGTCAACCTCGTCGGCGGGCAGCGACAGGAAGAGGGCCGCGAACGGATAGCGGTCGCCCGCGAGCTGTCCACCGTACGCCTCCACGATGGCCTCGCGGACGGCGCGGGCGGTGACCCAGCGGCCGTTGACGTAGACGTTGAGGTACTCGCGACCGGAGCGGGTCGTCTCGGCGTCGCTGACGAGGCCACAGATGCCGTCGAGCGGGCCGTCCGGGTCGGCGTCGGCCGGGGCATCGTCGGGACGGGCAGCCGCCCGCGCGGCATCGCTCGTCGGGTCCGCGCCGCCCCCACCGACCAGCACCGTGCCCTCGGCGACCTCGCGGCCGTACACCGCGAGCATCGCGCCGCGCAGGTCGCCCTGCCCGGGCGTGGCGAACGTCTCGCGGCCGTCGTGGGTCAGCGAGACCGCCACCCCCGGGTTCGCGAGCGCGTAGCCCGCGACGACGCGGTTGACGTGGGCGAACTCGGTGGCGTCGCGCTTGAGGTACTTCCGGCGCGCGGGGACGTTGTAGAACAGGTCCGCCACCTCGACGGTCGTCCCCTCCGGACAGCCAACGCGCTCGACGCTCGTGACCTCGCCGCCCTCGACGACGAGTTCCGTGCCCGTCTCGGCCGCGTCGTCGGCGAGGTCGTCGCGGTCGCTCCGCGGGCGCGTGCGGACGGTCAACCGCGAGACGGCGCCGATGGCGTGGAGCGCCTCGCCGCGGAAGCCGAGCGTCCCGACGCCGGATTCGAGGTCGGAGACGTCCCGTATCTTCGAGGTGGTGTGCTCGCGGACCGCGCGCTCGACCGCCTCGCGGGTCATCCCGACGCCGTCGTCCGAGACCCGGATGCCGTCGCTGCCGCCGGCCTCGACGGCCACCTCGACGCGGGAAGCGTCGGCGTCGATGGCGTTCTCGACCAGCTCTTTCACCGCACTGGCGGGTCGCTCGACGACCTCGCCGGCCGCGATGCGGTCCACCGTCGCCGCGTCGAGTTCGTGGATCTCGGGCACTGTTGACGGGGGAAAGGTGGGGGGAAAGGTGGTCGTTACGGTCGGAGGCACCACGGGGCCGGCCAGTAAGTGCATACCGCTCCCGCGAGAACGGGAGACATGGAGCGTGATACGCTGACCCGGCGGGACCTGCTCGCGGCCGCCGGCGCGGGCGGCGCCGGCACGCTGGCGGGCTGTTCGATGCTCGGCGGGAACGGCGACGGCGGCTCGACGGCGGCGACCGAGGCGCTGGGCGAGGAGCGGGCGGGCGAACTGGCCGAACGGTTCGCCCCCACGCTCCAGTTCGACGCCGACGAGACCTGGTTCCCGACCGACCCCCGGCCGTACGCGACCGACCGGGACGGCGAGCGGGTCGTCACCGGGTTCGACGCGGTGAACGGCTATCTGGCGGCGTACGAGCCCGACGCGCCCCCCGCACCGACGGTGTTCTACAACGGCCGGCGCTACCGGGACTCCCCGCTGGAGGTGGTCCAGTTCTGGTGGTACTCGGCGTTCGACCAGTTCACGACCAACTTCCACTGGCACGACTGGGAGGCCCTCCACGTCTTCGTCGACGGCGAAACGGACACAGCACAGCTGTACGTGGCGAGCGCGCACTCGCGGTCGGTCCCCAACAACGAGTTCATCGACCCCGGGCGCCGGCCGCGGGTCCTCTCGGAGCTGGGGTCACACTCCAGCGCGCTCTCGCTGAACGAGCTGGCCGACAGCTTCCAGCGACTGCCGCTGGGCGAGGCTGCCGCGGACGTGACCAACGCCACCCTGGGCGTGGTCGAGGCACTGGCGGAGCTCCCGGTCGCCTACGGACTCCCCCGCGACGAGGGGTTCCGGCTGCCGTACGCCATCCCCGAACTGGACGACGCACCGGTGTACGAGCACCCTGAGCTGCCGGCGTTCGAGCGACGGCATCTCGCCCCACCGGAGCTCACCGTCCGGTCGTTCACGGAGCTGGCGAGTCCGCCATCCGAGCTTCCCGAGCGGCGGTCGGGCCTGGCGCTCGGTCCCGAGGGCGATGCGACGTACGACCTCGTGCCGACGGCCGAGGCCGAGGACATCGACGCCTTCGTCGGGCCACAGCTGAGCTTCGAGTTCGCCGTGCCCGGCTTCGTGGAGGACGCCGTCGCGAGCCACCTCACCGCCACCGCCACGCCGTGGAAGCAGTCCCGCTACCGGAACCCGGCGACGGATATCAGCGACCCCAACCACCGGGCGACACTGGCCGAGCGCTACGACGCCATCGGCGAGGGCGGCCCGGCGGCCCGGCTGGTCGCCGCCGTCCGGGACGTGACCCCCGACAGTGACGCCCCCGAGGGAGAGGGCGTGACGACCGAGGAACCGACCGTCGAATCCATCGCCCTCGTCGAGAGCGACCCCGTCGCCGTCCCCTCCTTCCAGGGCGCCATCGTCGCGGACGTGCCCGCGGGCGAGCACCGGCTGACCGTCAACGGCGCCGGGCGCGCCCCCCACAGCGAGCGCGTCGAAGCCGACGGGCCGACCGCGGCGGGCGCCGATGGGACGGTCGCGATGGTCGCCAACGAGGACGCACGGAAGCTCCGCATCGACACGGAGGGGACCGACGACGACCTCCGGCGGGCCGCCGTCGAGGACGACTTCGGCGGCCGCATCTACGACAGCCGGCTGGACGGCCGCGACGCCGTCTACGTCCACCGCGACGGGGCCTACACCGCCGAGGTCCGGGACGCCGACGACGAGGTCGGCGCGTTCCGGGTCAACCCCGACCCCGACCCCGACCCGGACGCGGACGAACCGGTGACCGTCGACCGTCCCCGGACGGGGAAGGCCTCGCTGGCGGGGTTCCTCGGGTCGCTCTCCGGCGAGACCCGCGCCGCGGTCATCGACGCGGCCGACGGGGACGATGGGAGTTCGGACGGCGATGACGACCGGCAGGGCGGCGGGAACCGGACCATACCGTCCGGACCGGCTGGCGGGCTGGCGACCGCGCTGGACGCGGTCCGACGGTCGGCGGTCAGAGCGCTGGAACGCGCCGAGCAGGGCGACGGGCAGGGCGCCGACCGGCAGCTCCAGGCCGTCGCGACGCGGCTCGACCGGGTGGGCGAGGCGCTGTCGTCGGCCCGGGGGAACGTCCCCGGGGCGACCGCGAACGCCGTCGACCGCCGACTCTCGCAGCTCCAGCGCCGGACGGAGCAGGCGCTCGATGCCGAGAAGCTGTGAGACGAGGGACGGGGCCGGACGGGGGACGTCCCGGTCGACAGCAGGATACGCAACATACCCGCCCACTACGCTGTCCAAGGGGACCCTGGTTCCCGAGACACCAGCGCCCACCCGGTCGCGAGGACGAGCGAGCCCAGCACCGGGAACGCGACGGCGAAGCCGTACAGGAACACCAGCAGGAGGCCGCCACCGAGGCCCGTGGGCGGGTCGGCCGGGTTCACGAGCGTCAGCGTCGTGACGACGAACGCGAGGACGGCGACGCCGCCCCAGACCAGTATCTCTCGGCGGCTGCCACGGAGTGCGGCTCCGAGCGGCAGACACGCGGCGAACGGGAGCGCCAGGCCGAGCGACCGGGCCGTCGCGCGGAACGGGTCGTACGCGTCGATGGCGTGTTCGAGCGCGAACAGTACGGCCGAGGCGAGCACCAGAACGACGCCGGCGCCTGCCGCGAGGCGTCCCGGCGTCCACTGTCGCCCCCTGACGGCCGGATGTGTCGCCGCGAGACCGATGCCGACGGCCGCGAGCGCGGGAACCGACACCCAGCCTGGACCGTTCGCGAGGCCGGGGAGCAGTGCGCCCGCGGCGCCGACAGCAGCCAACACGCTACCGTAGGCCACCGGACCGCGCTCGAACTCGTGACCGTGGGCGGCGGCTGCCACGACCGCGAGGGTGCCGGCGAACAGAAGCGTCTGACCGAGGACGAACCGCCCGAGCGCCCCGACGACGATGGGGAGCGTCGCGAGCGCGAGTGCGGCGGCCGTCCGGAGTCCCCGGTCGGACGGCGCCCCGAAGGCGACGTACGGCGACCCGTCGAGGGACGGCCCCACGTACCCGGGGCCGGCGACGGAGCCGGTCCACGTCACCGTCGACCCGTTCACGCTGCCGCTCGCGGGCGTGTTCGTGACGACCGTCCCGGATGGCCCGCGAATCGAGAACCGGTCGGCGTTGAGCCGGATTCCGGTGCCGTCACCGCCGGTGTGGAGGTAGTCGACGACGAGCAGGCCCGCGTGACGCTCGGCGGCATCCGGGTCGTGCAGGACGACGACGGCGGTGTCACCCTGGGGCCGGGCGGCGCGAAGGGTCGCGTCCCGGGGCGGACCGTACTCCCGGTCGGCGAGCCCGCGAGCCGTCGCGTCGAGCGCGTCCGGATCCTCACGGAAGCCGTCCGTGGCGTTCAGCCGGTTGCAGATCGTCCAGGTGGCGCTGCCGTTCCCGTGGACCTGTACGAGCGCCGTGCTCTCGTGGACGGTCACGTCGACGCCATGGTCGGCGGCCGTCCGCTCGAACAGCGTGCCGCAGGCGGGACAGACGGGCCGTGGCGGGGAACTGGCCGCGGCCGGCCCGAGCACCGCTCCCGCGAGAAGTGCAACCGCGAGCGCTACCGCGACGGCGGCCGGGCCACGCATGGCGGATGGGTGACCGTCGCCCGATAAGTGCTTTGTCGGGGGGCGGCTACGCGTCCGGCGCGACCAGCGTCGACACCCGCGCGTTCTCCTTCAGGTGCAGGCCCGCCTCGGGCACCGAGAGCGGCACGCGTGGCAGGGCCGTCACGTGCATCGTGGGATGGCTGGCGCCCCGCTCGACCAGCGCGTCCCGTGGCTGGAGGACGAGCGGCTCGTCCGTGTCCAGCGACTCGTTGTACTCGACCAGGTACGTCCCGGGCGAGAGCGTCCACCAGCCGTAATCGTCGTCGGGGTCGTTCTTCACCGTCTCCAGCGGCGTCGTCTCGACCGGTTCGAGTTCCCCGCCAACGAAGTCGACGGCGCCGGGGGCGGTGACCGCGTGGACGGCGTCGACGGTGAGGTCGAACCCCACGCCCTCGGTCTGGGTCGGTTCGTGGACGATGCCGGTGAGGTGGTCGGCGAGTGACATGAGCGGGCGTTCGGCCGGCCGTCGAAAAAGCGTCGGGGCGGCCGCAGGATGCGGGACGGCCCGGTCCCCCTCAGTCCTCCCGCGCGGCCGCGAGGTGCTCGCGGGCCTCCTCGCGGGTCATCCCGCGGACGCCACAGGAACAGCCCAGCAGCTCGGGCTCCCCGCGCTCGTCGACCTGCTCGTCCTCGACCACGACCAGCCCCTCGTCGGGGTCGTAGTCGTAGCCGACGCGGTAGCTCACCTGGACGACCCCCTCGACATCATGGTCGGCATCTGGGTCGGGCTCGGCGATGGCCCGCTCGTGTTCGTCCTGCATCGATTCCTTCCACTCCTCGAGGGGCGCCTCCGGGTCGCGCTCCGGGTCGTCGCTCATACCCGGTCCTGCGGGGGCGGGGACAGAAAGGTCACGGCTGGCGGTGCGGAACGGCGGGGGGCCGCCCGGCACAGCAGCTGGACCCGCGGGCGGCGCGACCGCTGGGGCGTGGGAGCGACGCCGGGCGGAGTGCCCGGCAGTCAGGGAAGGAAGGGGAAGGTGGGAGCGTGTGTCGGAGTTCAGGCGCTGACGTCCTCGGAGACGTCGTCGACCTGGCTCTGGATGTCCTCGGAGACCTCGTCGACCTGCTGCTGCAGGTCGTCGGCGGCGTCCTCGAGCTGCTCGGTCGCGTCCTCGATGGACTCGCTCAGCTGGCCGGCGCCGTCCTCGAAGTTCTCCTGGAAGCCGTCGAGCTGGTCGGCGACCTGCTCCTCGAACTCGTCGCCGCGGGACTCGATCTCGTCCTGCAGCTCCTCGATCTGGTCCTGGAGCTCCTCCAGGGCCTCGACGGTCTGGTCCTCGAGGTCCTCGCTGGACTCAAGGAGGGAGTCGACCTGCTCGTCGAGGTTCCCGAGGAAGTCGTCGAGGAACTCGTCGACGGAGTCGGCGCCGTCGCGGACGTTCTCCTCCAGCTGGTCGGCGGCCTCCTCGCGGTTCTCGGCGAGGGTGTCGAGCTGCTCGTCGATGCTCTCGCGGAGGTCACCGACGACCTCCTGGTCGCTCGGGAGCGCCGCCTCGATGGCGTCGAGGTAGGCCTCCACGCCGGAGCGGGCGAGGTCGGCGCCGCTCTCGGAGACCTCGCGGGTCGGCTCGATGGAGTCGACGAAGGCCTCGTTCACGTCGCGCTGGATGTTGACGGCCGTGTGGATACCGTCCTGGGCGGTCCGGATCGCACTGCGCTGTGCCTCGAACGCGATACCGAACGGGGAATTGCTGTCTGCCATTGTACTCCATCCTATGTCACGGACGCATATAAAGTTTGGGTATAGAAACCATTCGTTACCAGAGAGGACCAACGAATGTCAGAGCAGGTTACAGGGGAGGACGGTACCGGTGGCCCCGCCTTGGCGCCCCGGGCGGAGACGGGTCCCCGCACTCACCTCGTACGTGCGTCTCCGGGGCGGTAGCGCTGTTGCCCGAATAGACCGGGGTGTTTATCCAGAAGGTCGAGCACGCGGAACGAGGGTGTCAGACCCTCACGTGGACGGGCACGGGAGCCGTGATGGCCCCCCGAGGCCGTAATCACCACCCCGACGTGATGTGACACGTGTGGGCGCCCGCGCGAACGATACTACCGATGGCAGTAGGTTTTACATCCGTGCGCTCGCCCCCGCTGTATGGCAGACCCAGGCACGTTCGAGGGGTACGGCGGTCGACACGTCCCGGAGCCGCTGGAGGAGCCGCTCGCCGAACTCGCGGGCGCGTTCGACCAGCTGAAAGAGGACGAGGAGTTCCAGCAGGAGTTCGAGTACCTGCTGGAGCATTTCGGCGGCCGGCCGACACCCGTCTTCCACGCGGAGACGCTCAGCGAGCGCTACGACGCGAACATCTACTTCAAGCACGAGGACCTGCTCCACGGCGGCGCCCACAAGCTCAACAACACGCTCGGGCAGGCCCTGCTCGCGAAGCGGGCGGGCAAGGAGCGCCTCATCGCCGAGACCGGCGCTGGCCAGCACGGCACCGCGACGGCGATGGTCGGCGCCCTCCTCGATATGGACACGACGGTCTACATGGGTCGCCACGACATGCAGCGCCAGGAGATGAACGTGTTCCGGATGCGGCTGATGGGCGCCGACGTCGAGCCGGTCGAGCGCGGCAACGAGGGGCTCGCCGAGGCCGTCGACGCCGCGATGGAGGACCTCGTCGAGAACACCGCCGAGACCCACTACCTCGTCGGCAGCGCCGTCGGGCCGGACCCGTTCCCGCGGATGGTGCGGCATTTCCAGTCGGTCATCGGCCGCGAGGCCCGCGAGCAGGTCCAGGAACTGCACGGCGACCTGCCCGACGCCTGCGTGGCCTGCGTCGGCGGCGGCTCCAACGCCATCGGCCTGTTCCACGCGTTCAAGGACGACGACGTGGCCTTCTACGGCGCCGAGCCCGCCGGGAAGGGACTCGATTCCGGGCAGCACTCCGCACCGCTCTCGGCCACCGAGCGCGAGGAACCCCAGGTGTTCCAGGGGATGAAGACCCGCGTCATCGACGAAGAGACGGAGAACCACTCCGTCTCCGCGGGGCTGGACTATCCTGCCGTGGGCCCCGAACACGCCGCACTACAGGAGCTGGGCCGCGCCGAGTACCACGGCATCACCGACGACGAGGCGATGGCCGCGTTCCGCGAACTCAGCGAATCCGAGGGCATCATCCCCGCCCTGGAGCCGAGCCACGCCATCGCGCTCGCCTGCAAACTGGCCGAGGAGGACCGCCACGACACGCTCCTGGTCAACCTCTGTGGCCGCGGGGACAAGGACATGCAGACGGCCGCGGAGTACTTCGATCTGAGCTAGGCGGGACGGGCCAACGGGCCCGTCGACGAGCACCCCCGGAGCCGGGCTCCCCGTTCCGGCCCGTCACTCGGCCTCCCCATCGGCACCGGTCGCCCGGAGGTACTCCTCCAGCAGCGTCGGGAAGCGCCCGCCCCGGACGTAGCGCAGACCGAACTCGTCGGCCCAGCTGACGATGCCGCGGTCCTCGGTCACGACACCGGCGTCGAGTTCGCGAGCGAGGATGAGCAGGTCGAAGTCCTCGCGCGAGTCCAGCACCCCCTGGCGGAGCGCCCGGCGGTACTTGTCGCGCATCTTCGAGAGGATGCGGTCGGCCTCGGTCACGTAGTCGTTGCCCTCGGCCGCCAGCGCGTCGGGGTCGAGCTGTTCGACCTCGCGGAGCGCCTCCTCGCTCACCCGCAGCCCGCGGTCGACGCGCCCGGACATCTCGTCGATGAACTCGTAGACGATGTCCGCCGGGATGGTGACCCCATAGCGGTCCGGACTCTTGCGGACGACCCAGGTGTCGAGCCGCTCGAACACCTCCTCGCTCACCTCGCGGTCACGGAGCATCGTCGTCAGCTCGTCGTGGATGGAGGGCGGCATGTAACAGGAGATGTTCAGCTCGAGCCGTGCGGTCGCCACCAGGTCCAGCAGCCGGAGCACCGCGTCCTCCAGCGACTCCTCGTCCTCGCGGATCTCCTCCGTGATGAACAGCGACGTATCGAGGACGAACTGCTGGCGCGGGAGGTCGCCGGGCATACCTGGGGGTTGCGGGCCGGTGTACAAAGGTATCACCCCGCCCCAGGGGTGCTCCGGGCGGCCTGCGGTCGGTCGTCCCACGCCCCCTGGGAACCACCCCCGTTACTTTTCAGCGGCTGTGGCCTCCCCTGGGACATGGACGAAGCGTGGTTCGACCGGCTGGACTCGACCGCCGACGAGCCCGCGGAGCTGTTCGAGCACTTCCGCGAGCGCGAGTTCGAGGGGCGGACGTACCACGCGCTGTCGGACACCCGACACGGCGTCGAGCGCGGGACCGTCGTGCTCGGGGACGGCACCGTCGTCCGGGGCTATCCGAGCGTCGCGCGGGTCCTCGCGCTCGACGCCGGCCTCCGGTCCGTGTTCGACCCCGACGAGACCATCCACGTCGAGGAGAAACTCGACGGGTTCAACGTCCGCATCGTCCGCGTGGACACGGCTGATGAGGCGAATGGTGACGCCGAGGCTGCCGACGGGACGACGGTCCTCGCGTTCACGCGCGGCGGGCACGTCTGCCCGTACACGACCGCGCTGGCCCGCGAGCGGCTGGAGACGGCGGCCTTCTTCGACGACCACCCCGGGCGGATGCTGTGTGCCGAACTCGTCGGCCCCGAGACGCCGTACACGACTCACGACTACGACGGCATCGAGACGAACGCGTTCCGCGTCTTCGGCGTCCGCGAGCGCGCCGCCGGCGTGCCGCTGCCGGTCGCCGAGCGCCGCGACCTCTGCGACCGGTACGGCTTCGCCCAGCCGCGGCTGTTCGGCAGCGCGGAGCCGGCCGCCGCCGTCGAGGTGGTCCGCGAGGCCATCGCCGACCTCGACGCGGCCGGCCGCGAGGGCGTCGTGCTGAAGGCCGCCGACGGCCGCTCGATGGTGAAGTACACGACCGAGGCACAGCACCACGACGAACTGGCGTACGCCTTCTCGCTCCCGTTCGATCTGGGGCAGGACTTCGTCTTCTCGCGCATCGTCCGCGAGGCGTTCCAGGCCGCCGAGTTCGACGAGGACGACGAGCGGGTCCGCGAGCGGGCCCACGACCTCGGGGAGTCGATACTCCTCCCGTTCGTCGAGACCATCCACGACGTGGCGTCCGACGAACCGGTCGGCGAGCGCCACACCGTTCGCGGCGACCCGGATACCGTCGAGGCGTTGCTGTACCACCTCGGCCAGCAGGGGCTCTCGGTGGAGATAACCGACGACCGCTGGGAGGACGGCGAGCGGGTCGTCGAGTTCGTCAAGGCCGCCGCGGCGACCCGCGACCGCGTCGAGTACTACCTGGAGGGCGGGACGTACGACGAGTGAGCCGGGCGGCGGGCGGCCCGCCCCTCGCAGCCACCCCCCGTTTCCAGTCGAATCCGGCAGTCGGTGAACGGTCGGGGCGGGGAACTGGGCGGCGTTCAGTTCCCGTTCCCGCTTCCGACGGGCCCGTTCTCGACGACGACGGTGTCCGTGCCGGAGAGGCCGTGATGTCCACCGACCTCGCGCTCCCACTTCAGGGTCGCCTCGTGTTCGCCGTCGGGGAAGCCGGTCCCTCCGAGCGGGAAGATCAGCACCACGCCCGGGTCGTCCTCGTCGGTCATGATGCTCCAGCGTGGCCGGACGCCGTGGCGGTCCTCGGCCATGTAGCCGAACCGGTAGTGGGCGTGGTCCCGGTGGGGGCCTGCGAACTCCTGATGGGGGTCGAACTCGTCGTTCGGCGAGACCCGGACCGAGACGAACCGGTCGGCGTCGGCGTCGACCACGTTCGGCGCCTGGCCCGGGAGCACGTCGATGTCGATCTCGTCCGGGAAGTGTGCGGCGGCGGTCCCCGCGAGCGCCGGGACGGCGGTGGTCGCGGCGACGGCGCCGGCCCCGCGGCGGAGGAGTGTTCGACGGTCGATGCCTCGTGTGGGGTCGTCGGGTGCCATGCTCCGGCGGTGCGTGCTCCCGTGATTAGTCGTTCTGGTCGAACCGTCGAAACCCGGTGGTACGACCGTCGAAATACGGTGGTTCGGTTCTCGGAAGCCACCCGATATCGCCGCTGGTCGGCGGCCTCGCGAGGCTGGGGCGCGTTCCCATATGGTGGGAGCCGGTGGCACCATCAAGGTGGGTTCGGCCCCTCCTCCCGTGCGATGACGGACGAAGGTGACGCGGCGCCGGACGGGAGGTCTCGCTCGAAGGGGGAGTGGACCGCCGTCGACGCCCCGCGGTCGGACGGTGAACCGGAGTGGGAGCTGTTCCTGCGCGAATCGCCGACCGAGCCGCTCCGCCACGCCGGGAGCGTGACGGCGCCTGGCCCCGAGGCCGCCCACGAACGCGCGACGGGACTGTTCCCGGAGGCGACGACGCTCTGGTGCTGTCCGGCGCCCGAGATTGCCCGGTTCACCGAGCGCGACCTCGGGAGCGACTACCGCGCGGCCGGGGACGGGGGTGAACGGGCGTGATATCGATCAGCAAACTCCTCTACGATCTCGACGCGGCGGGCGACGGGCTCCGGTACGGCGCCGACTCCGACGCCGAGCAGATCCGCGAGCGCCGCCAGCAACGCCCGGTCGTCGTCTGGAACACGACCAAGCAGTGCAACCTCTCGTGTGCGCACTGCTACGCCGGCGCCGACTGCGGCTCGGCGCCCGGCGAACTCACCACAGCGGAGGGGAAGGCGCTACTCGACGAGCTCGCCGACTACGGCGTCCCGGTCGTCCTGTTCTCCGGCGGCGAGCCGCTGGTCCGCGATGACCTGCCCGAACTCGTCGCGCACGCGAGCGATGCCGGCCTGCGACCCGTCCTCTCGACCAACGGGACGCTGCTGACCCGCGAACGGGCCCGCGAGTTGCGGGACGCCGGCCTCGCGTACGCCGGTATCTCCGTCGACGGCGGCCGCGAGACGAACGACGCCTTCCGGGGGGAGGCGGGCGCCTTCGACGCCGCGGTCCGGGGCATCGAGGCCTGCCTCGACGCCGGCCTGAAGACGGGCCTCCGCTACACCGTCACCGAGCAGACCGTCGACGACATCGCCGACGTGGTCGACCTGCTGACCGACGTGGGCGTCGACCGCTTCTGCTTCTACCACCTCGCCTACGGCGGCCGTGGGGTTCCCGAGGCTGATCTCACCCCCGAGCGCCGGCGCGAGGCCATCACGGAGCTGGTCGAGTTGACCCGCGAGTACCACTCTGGCGCCGGCATCGAGACGCTCCTGGTGGGCAACTACTGTGACGCCGCGTACCTCGTCGAGTACGCGCGCGAGGCGTTCGGCGAGGAGCGCGCCCGCCGGGTCCGGCGCCATCTCGAGCGCAACGGCGGCGACCCGGCCGGCGAGCGCGTCGCGGACATCGACTACCTGGGGAACGTCCACGCGACGCAGTTCTGGCAGTCCTACAGTCTCGGCAACGTGCGCGACCGTCCGTTCGGCGCCATCTGGGACGACGAGTCGAACCCCCTGCTGGGCCGTCTGCGCGACCGCCCCGACAGCCTCGGCGAGCAGTGCCGGTCGTGTGCGTACGCCGACATCTGCCGCGGGGCCTCACGGCTACGTGCGCTGACCGTGACCGGCGACATCGCAGCGACGGACCCGCAGTGCTATCTCACGCCGGCCGAACGCGGCGCCGGCACACCGGCGGGCGACGGCGGGACGGCCGACTGAGCGCCGGCGGACGGGAGGCGAATGGGGGGAGCCGTAGAAGACTGTCAGAGCCGTTTCGACATCCGGAGGTCGCTGCCGGTCGGGTCGTCGACGGTGAACCCCGACTTCTCGTAGAGGCCGCGCGCTCGCGTGTTCCCCCAGGTGACCAGCAACCAGACGTACGCGACACCCTGCTCGCGCGCGTGGTCGAGGCCCGCATCGAGGAGCCGCGAGCCGACGCCGGCTTCCTGATATGCCTGGTGGACGAATATCGCGAGTTCGTGGCTCCCGTCCCCGTCGGGGACGAACACGACGTGTCCGACGACACGGTCCCCGTGCCAGGCCAGGACGGAGGGACCGTCCAGCACGCTGTCGAGCCACGACTCGATGCTGTCCGTCCGGACCGGGGGAATCCCCTGGGCGCGCTGGGCCGGGTCGAACGACTCGTACATCCCGACGAGCGCGTCGCGGTCGCTCGGCTCGTACGGTCGGAACCGTATCTCCCGGCCGTACTCGTCCTCGAACGCCTCGCGAACCGACGGACCCCATCGACCGCCCGACGACGGGGCACGGCGCCCTTCGATCATGCTACCCACCCCGAGTCTCGCGCCGCACCTGTGCCCGGCTGTGCGCCGCTGGGGGCACGCCACGCGGCCCGCGCAACGGGGGGTCTCAGGGAAGCCATCACTACACCCGTATAGGGACCGTCAACTGAAATGACCTTCGGATTAAACAGCGTAAGCAGATATGTGGATTATTACCCGATAGTGTAAACAACTCCCCGGAACGGAAGGGCAGTGTACCGAGTGTGCGAACGGGGCGGCGAGCCGAGCAGCGCCCGCGGACCCGGGGTCGCCGACGCCCCGCCCCCGAACATCTTCGGGCGAAGGCCCAGGCCGCTGGCCGTCGGAGTTCGGGATGTCATGAGCACCGAACTCGACATCCGCGACCTGCCGCCGTCCGAGCGCCACGACCGCATCCACGAGGCGTTCACCGAGGTCCCGCCGGGCGAGGCGCTGACCATCGTCAACGACCACGACCCGCAACCGCTGTTCTACGAGTTCCAGGCCGAGGTCGAGTCGTTCGACGCCGACGGCTACGAGGTGGAGCGCCGCGGTATCGAGGAGTTCGTCGCGACGCTTCCGAAGCTCCCGGCCGAGGAGGTGGAGGGATGAGCGCCGACCGCGCACACGACCTCGACGCGGTCGACCCGGACGATGCCGTCGTCGTCGACCCCGCGGACCCCGCGCTCGCCGAGGACCACGACGGCTCCTGGTCCGTCAATCTGGAGCAGCCGGTCCACGCCGACGACCGCGACCGCCTCGTCCGCGCGGCGCTGCTGGCGGTCGAACGGACCGCGCCCGGTCACCACGTCAACCTCGTCACGCACGGCGACCACGGCCATCCCGAGGGCTACCTCTACGCCGAGCTGGACGCCCGTGACCTCGACTACGAGTTCGTCGAGCGGTGTGGCTGTGGCGGCTTCGTCACCCGGGTCCACGTCCGGGAGTGACGGTCGGAGGGTCGACCGGAGGGCCGGCTGGAGAATCAGTCGAAGGGTCGGTCGGAGGTTAGTGGCTACGTGCCTGGCGGCTCCACGTCGAGGTCCGTGTCGAGCCGGTCGGCGACGAACGCCTTGATCACCGACTCCTCGGCCCGGTGGAGGAGCTCGCTCAGCGTCGAGTTCGCCATCTCCAGCTCGTCGGCCAGCTCGGAGAGGGTGGCCGTCCGCGGCGTGTCGTAGTATCCATGCTCCAGCGCGGCGAGCAGGGTCTCGCGCTGCTTCTCGGTCAGGGGTGCGGCGGCCTCGACGGACTCGTACAGCCGGTCGAGCGAGTAGGTGACACCGAGGTCGTCGAACGCCTCGCCGAGCGCGGCGATGCGGTCGCGCGAGGCCGTCAGCTCCAGGTGTGCCTGGCCGTCGCTGATCTCGACGGGGAGCGAGAGCGGCACGCCGGATGCCTGCACCGACGCGAGCAACAGCGGCTGCGAGGTCTCGAACTGGATGACGACACCGTCGGCCTCCTGCCGGATGGGCTCGACCGCCGTCACCGCCGGCGCGTCACGCATCCACGCGAGGACGCCGTCGGGGTCGTCGGTCCGGACATCGACCAGCCCGAACCCGTCCTCGTCGCGCGGGACCGCGGACAGCACCCGGAACGTCGCGTCCGGGAACTCCCGGGAGACTGCACCGATCCAGACCGCCGGCGGCAGTGTGACCGTCAGCTCGGCGTGGGGCATTGCTCGGACCGTGGACCCCGACCCTGTTCAACCCGGCGCCCGACATCTCACCCCCGGTTCCCAGTGTGTGGGACTTGTCCGCACCGTTGGTAGGGACCGGTCCGTACCCGCCCCCATGCGACCGACCGACCTCGACACCGACCGTCGCCCGTTCGTCCTCGTCTGGGAGGTGACGCAGGCGTGTGACCTGGCCTGTGACCACTGCCGGGCGGACGCGACGCCCGAGCGCCACCCGCAGGAGCTGTCGACCGGGGAGGGGAAGGCACTGCTCGACGAGGCGGGTCGCTTCGGGGCGGACGGCGACGACCAGCTCGTCGTCCTCTCCGGGGGCGACCCGATGAAACGCCCGGACATCCCCGAACTCGTCCGGTACGGGACCAACGCCGGCTGCCGGATGACGCTCACGCCGTCGGGCACCGACGGGCTCGACCGCGAGATGCTGGCCATCCTCCACGGGCGCGGGCTCCAGCGGCTCGCACTCAGCCTGGACGGCGGCGACGCCGCGAGCCACGACGCCTTCCGGGGTGAGGCGGGGAGCTTCGAGACGACCGTCCGCGCGGCCGAGCACGCGCGCGAGCTCGGCCTCCCGCTCCAGGTCAACACCACCGTCTGTGCCCAGACCGTCGACCAGCTGCCGGCCATCCGCGAGCTGGTGCGCGAGCTGGGGGCGGTGCTCTGGTCGGTGTTCTTCCTCGTCCCGGTCGGCCGGGGCACGGCCCTGGATTCCATCTCGCCCGAGCGCGCCGAGCGCGTGATGAACTGGCTCCACGACGTGAACGACGACGCCCCGTTCGCGGTGAAGACGACGGAGGCGCCGTCCTACCGGCGGGTCGCGATACAGCGGCTGCGCGAGCGCGTCGGCGAGTCGGACAGGCAGACCCCGCCCACCACCCCGAACGGGGCGATGGAGCGCCGGACCGGCATCGTCGCCGGCGACGGCTTCGCGTTCGTCAGCCACGTCGGCGAGGTCTACCCGTCCGGCTTCCTCCCCGAATCCGCGGGCACCGTCCGTGAGGAGTCCGTCGTCGACATCTACCGCGAGTCCGAGCTGTTCCGGCGCCTGCGCGACCGCGACGCGCTCTCCGGGAAGTGCGGGGCCTGCGAGTTCCGCGGCGTCTGTGGGGGGAGCCGGTCGCGCGCCTACGCCCACACCGGCGACCCGCTCGCCAGCGACCCGCTCTGCTCCTACGTGCCCGAGGGCTACGACGGGCCGCTGCCCGGTCCCGAACACGAGAGTGTCGATTTCGCCAGTGGAGATTGACTCTCGATTGTAATTCGAGTGGCAAGCGAATATATCGGAGCATATCGCGATATCTCTCGAAATATTTCTGATTCTCGGTCCTGTTCGGTCGCCCTCCCGAATATATTCGGGATGATGTCTTCGCCGGTGGCCGGCGACCGTTCGCGTGATGACCACGATGACCGACCGTGGCGCCGACCTGCGCGAGCTGGCCGCCGACGTGGCCGAGGAGCCGGTGGTCGCGGACGCGTGGCTGGCCAAGAGCTTCACCGACCGGGTGCTGGTGGTGACGGTCGAGCCGGATGCGGAGCTGCCCGACGGCATCCGCGAGCAACTCGCGGCCCACGGCCTCCGGGGCGCCAACGAGGTGTACGACTCGGACGGTCCGGACCCGTCGGCGATGGGCACCGCCGGCGAGGGCCGTCGGCACCGCTTCGTGGACGTGCGGACGCGGGGCGAGTACCAGTCGTACGTGGTCGACTGACCTCCCGAACACGTTCGGGGCAACCGCGAGGAGGTGTGGCTGCCTGTTCCCGGATATGTCACGCGCCAGGCGACTGCCGGAGTTCGAGCACGCACCGACCGACCGGCCGCGAGAGCGGCTCGACCACGTCGAGGCGGGCCCGCCGACGCCGCTGAAGGAGACGCTGGAGCGGCTCGTCGACCTCCCGGACGAGACGGTCCTCGTACAGTTCAACGACCGCGCACCGCAACACCTCTACCCGAAGCTGGACGACCGCGGCTACCGGTTCGAGACCGTCACGGCCGACGACGTGGCGGTGACGGCCATCTGGAAGTGAGTCGGAGGCGACGCCCGCTCACACCAGCCGCGTCAACAGCAGGCCGCTCCCGAAGATGAGGGCGTTGTAGCCGCCGTGGGCGACCATCGCCGCGACCACCGAGCCGGTCCGCTCGTAGAGCCAGCCAAAGGAGAGGCCGACGAGGAGGATGACGCCGAGCGAGAGCGCCGCGCTCGGTCCCGAGGCCACCACGAGCGTCGGAACGTGGACCAGCGCGAACAGGACGCCGGCACCGAGGATGGCGCCGGTCGCCGAGAACCGCTCGCGGAGGTACTTCTGGATGGTCCCGCGGAACAGCAACTCCTCGGCAGGACCGACGACGAGGAGCGACGCCGGAATCATCACCGCCAGCAGCGTCTCGACCGGGATGGGCGTGTCGACCAGCGACGGGGGCGAGGGGTCGAGGCCGAGCGCCACCGCGCCGGCCACCACGACGGTCCGGAAGGCGAACGCGCCGAGGGTGACGGCAGCTACCACCCCCCACGCGCTCGGCAGCCCACGGTCGAAGTACGTCATCCCGCGGTCCGTGATGAGGACGAAGAAGGCGGCCGCGGCCACGAAGCCCGCCTCTCCCAGCACGACCGAGAGGACGAACGTCTCCGGGGTCACCGCCCCGAGGAGGACGGCCGGGAGCGAGAGGAGGGTCGACATCAGGACGCCGAGGACGGTGAGAGCCACGGCGCCACCAGCGTACCACCAGACGGAGCGCTGGTCGGGCGCTGGCGAGGGGGTCGCCGATGCGGCGGGCATGCTCGCACTTCGGCGACCGAGATGAAGAATCCGGTGCCGGCTGTCGTGGGGAGTCCGGCCCGTCGACCGGCTCGCTCAGGTGTACTGCTCGACCAGCGAGACCAGTTCGCTCTTCTGCTTGACGCCGACCATGCGCTCGACCGGCTCGCCGTCGGCGAACAGGTACATCGTCGGGACGCCCTGCACCTGGTACTGGGTGGCGAGCTGGCGCTGCTGGTCCACGTCGACCTTCGCGACGGTCGCGTCCGTCTCGGCGGCCAGGTCCGCGACGATAGGTTCGAGAATCTTGCACGGACCACACCAGTCTGCATAGAAGTCGACGAGGACGACACCGCCCTCGTCGAGGAGGGACTGGAACTCGTCGGGGCCGCCGACGTGGACCGGCTCGTCGCGGCCGGGGGGACTGTCACCTCCCGATTCAGCCCGCGATCGCAGTTCCTCGGCCTTCCGTGCTCGTGCCTCCGACAGGTCGCTGTCTGATTCGCTCATCGACACACCGTACTCGCCTGTTAGATTTAAGAGTTTTGCACAAATACAGCAATACAATCCGGTCGTCGGTTCCTCCTCTCCGGTCTGCGCGGCAGCGCACGGCGAGGTGGCGGCGCCGTTGCCGGGGGACCCCACGGAGTTCAGTTCCACCCCGGAATCCGACCGTTTTTGCCCTCGCCCGCACCACCCTCTTGCCATGACCGACTCGCCCGACGAGGACTGGTTCGGCACCGGCGAACCGACCGAAGCGTCGGGCATCGTCGGCGAGTATTTCGCGCTACGCCGAGAGGCCGAGGCGGACGTGCTGGCGATGCAGATGGGGGATTTCTACGAATTTTTCGGCGAGGACGCCGAACTCGTCGGCCGAGAGCTCGACCTGAAGGTGAGCCAGCGCTCGTCGGGCGGCGAGAACTACTCGATGGCCGGCGTCCCCGTCGACGACCTCGCGCCGTACCTGAAGGCGCTGGTCGAGCGGGGGTATCGGGTGGCGGTGGCCGACCAGCATCCCGTCGACGACGGTCACGAGCGCCGGGTCGACCGGGTCGTCACGCCCGGGACGCTGCTGGACCCCTCCGGCGACGACGCCCAGTACCTCGCGACGCTCGTCCGGGGCGAGAGCGGGTCCGAGCCGACCGTCGGGCTGGCCTTCCTCGACGTGACGACGGGCCGGTTCCACGCGACCGCCGTCTCCGGACCCGAAGCGGAATCACGCGCCCTGACCGAGTGCTACCGGTTCGCGCCGACCGAGGTGCTCCCGGGCCCCGACGCGCGCAACGACGACGCACTGCTCGAACGCCTGCGCGAGTCGCTCGGCGCCGACGGCGGCGAGACACGCCTCACGCTCCACGACGCCGAGGCGTTCGCCCCCGGCCGCGCGAAGCACACCCTCCGCGAGCAGTTCGGCGACGGCGCGGCCGACAGCGTCGGCCTGGACTCGGAGCCCGCGATACAGGCCGCGGGCGCCGCGCTCGCGTACGTCGCCGAGACGGGCGCGGGCGCCCTGGCGTCGGTCTCGCGGCTGCACGCGTACACGCCCGACGACCACGTCTCGCTGGACGCGACGACCCAGCGCAACCTCGAACTCACGGAGCCGATGACCGGCAACGGCCGGTCGCTGTTCGATACGCTCGATCACACGGAGACCAGCGCGGGCCGGCGCTTGCTGAAGGAGTGGCTCGGGCGCCCCCGGCGCGACCGCGCGGAGCTGAAACGGCGGCAAGGGGCGGTCGCCGCGCTCGCCGCGGACGCGATGGCCCGGGACCGCCTGCGCGAGACGCTGGACGGCACCTACGACCTCGAACGGCTGGCCTCGCGGACCGCGTCGGGGAGCGCCGGTCCCGACGCGCTGCTCCGGGTGCGCGAGACGCTCGCGGAGCTGCCGGCGCTGGTCGAGGCCGTCGAGTCGTCGCCGCGGCTTGCGGACTCGCCCGTGGCGGACCTGTTCACCGACCTCGACCGCGAGGCCGTCGCGGAGGTGCGCGATGAGCTGGAGGCCGCGCTCGCCGACGACCCGCCGAAGTCGCTGACAGCGGGCGGACTCATCCGCCCAGAGTACGACGAGGAACTCGCCCAACTGGTCGAGCGCCACGACGAGGCCGCCGAGTGGATCGACACACTCGCCGAGCGCGAGCAGCGCGAGCACGGGCTCAATCACCTCTCGGTCGGCCGGAACAAGACGGACGGCTACTACATCCAGGTCGGCAAGTCCGAGAGCGACGATGTCCCCGACCACTACGAGGCCATCAAGACGCTGAAAAATAGCGAGCGGTTCGTTACCGAGGAACTCGAGGAGCGCGAACGCGAGATCATGCGCCTCGAGGAGCAACGCGGGGACCTCGAGGCGGAGGTCTTCCGCGACCTGCGCGAGCAGGTCGGTGCCGAGGCCGAGTTGCTGCAGGCCGTCGGCCGCGCGTTCGCGGAACTGGACACGCTCTGCTCGCTGGCCGAGCACGCCGTGCGCAACGACTGGACCCGGCCCGAGCTGACCGACGAGGACGTGCTGGACCTGCAGGCGGCTCGGCACCCGGTCGTCGAGCAGTCGGTCGAGTTCGTCCCCAACGACCTCCGGCTGGACGGCGAGCGGCGCTTCCTGCTGGTGACGGGCCCGAACATGAGCGGGAAGTCGACGTATATGCGCCAGGCCGCGCTGGTGACGCTGCTCGCGCAGGTCGGCTCGTTCGTCCCGGCGCGGGAGGCTCGCGTGGGGCTCGTGGACGGGGTCTACACCCGCGTCGGCGCGCTCGACGAACTCGCGCAGGGCCGCTCCACGTTCATGGTCGAGATGCAGGAGCTGTCCAATATCCTCCACAACGCGACCGAGGACTCGCTCGTCATCCTGGACGAGGTCGGGCGCGGGACGGCGACGTACGACGGCATCTCGATTGCCTGGGCGGCGACGGAGTATCTCCACAACGAGGTCCGCGCGAAGACGCTGTTCGCGACCCACTACCACGAACTGACCTCGCTGGCCGAGCACCTCCCCCGCGTCGAGAACGTCCACGTCGCGGCGGAGGAACGCGACGGTGACGTGACGTTCCTCCGGACCGTCCGCGACGGCGCGACCGACCGCTCCTACGGCGTCCACGTCGCGGACCTCGCGGGCGTGCCGGCGCCCGTGGTCGAGCGCTCGCGAGACGTGCTGGACCGGCTCCGCGAGGAGAAGGCCATCGAGGCGAAGGGCTCGGGGTCGGAGACGAGCCCCGACGAGACCGTGCAGGCGGTGTTCGACCTCGGCGGCGGGGAGTTCAGGGAGGACGCTGCGGCGGCTGATGGTGGGGACAATCCGGAGGCCCTTGACCCGACGACCGAGTCCGTGCTGACGGAACTGGAAGATGTCGATATCGAGGATACGTCGCCGGTGGACCTGCTCTCGCGGGTGCAGGAGTGGCAGCGCCGGCTGGAGGAGTGACGGGGCGTGGGCCATCTCCCCCGCGAGTGCTCGGTCGCGGGGACCGATTGGCGACGGCCCGAGCGCGTCGTCAGTTGTTCGTGATCACGTGGGTGACACAGCCCTCGTTGACCACCGCGCCGTCCACGACCAGCTGCGCGCAGTTCTGGACGGCGTCCGAGCCGCCGGGGAACTGTGCTGCCGGGACGACATCGACGGTCAGCGTCAGGGTGGGGAGACAGCTCCCGGGCGAGAGCGCCCCGTTGTTGGGGTGGGTCGCGGTGACGACGCCACCGCTCACCGAGACGGTCCAGCCGCTTCCGGCGGCGGAGACGAACGACATCCCGTCCGGCAGGTCGTCGGTCACGGTGACCTGGCTGTCACACTGTGCGTCCGTCGGGTTACAGACCGTGATGTCGTACTCCTCCTGCGCGCCGTAGGTGAACTGTGTCGCGGCCAGCTTCTCGACCGTGAGGCCGTTACAGCTCTCGACCGGCTGCGTGACGGTCACGACCGCGCAGTCGCGGTCGTTCCTCGCGTTCACGTCGCTGCCGTCGATACTGACGCAGTTGCGGATCTGATCGCCGGTCTCGTCGATCGACCCGACATCGACCGCCAGGGTCAGCGCCGGGAGGCAGTCCCCGGGCGCGAGCCCGGTGCCGTTCCCGTGCGTCGCGGTGACGACGCCGCCGCTCTGGTTGACACTCCAGCCGGTGCCGTTCGCCGAGGTGTACGTCAGGCCGTCGGGCAGGTCGTCGGTGAGCGTCACCTCCTCGTCGCAGTCGCCGTCACCCTGGTTACAGACCACGATGTCGAACTCGGTGGGCTCGCCCGCGGTCACCACGCCGCCACCGGCGTGGGTCTTGGTGACCGCCAGGTCGCACTCGCCCGCGGCGGGCTGGACGGGCACGCTCACGCAGTTCTGGTTGTTGTCGGGGTTCGCATCCGTGCCCTCGATGCTGGCAC
Source organism: Haloglomus halophilum (assembly GCF_024298885.1). Classification (GTDB taxonomy): domain Archaea; phylum Halobacteriota; class Halobacteria; order Halobacteriales; family Haloarculaceae; genus Haloglomus; species Haloglomus halophilum. The sequence continues at coordinate 1,626,562 of NZ_CP101166.1, read as the reverse complement.
AGTTGCGGATCTGGTCGCCCGTCTCCTCGATGGCGCCGATCTGGACGTTCAGCTCCATCGTCGGGAGACACTCGCCGGGGTCGAGTCCACCGCCGTTGGCGTGGGTCGCCGTCACGGTCCCGTTGTTCTCGCCGAAGCTCCAGCCGGTTCCGGCACCCGTCTCGAAGCTCACGCCGCCGGGGAGTCCGTCGACGACCGTCACCGGCTCGTCGCAGATCCCGTCGCCCTCGTTGCAGATGGTCACCTCGAAGGTAGCCCCCGACTCCTCGGTCACGGCGTCCGCGCTGGAGGTCTTCCTGATCCCCAGGTCGCACTCGCCGTCGAGTTCGCCGGGCTCGACGGGCACGCTCACGCAGTCGCGGTCGTTCGCAGCGTTCGAATCCGCGACCTTGAGGCTCGCGCAGTTGCGGATGGCGTCGCCGGTGACGGACATCGAGCCGATGTTGACGGTCAGCTCGAGCACCGGGAGACACTCGCCGGGGTCGAGCCCACCGCTGTTGTCGTGGGTCGCGACGACGGAGCCGCCACTCTGACTGACACTCCAGCCGGTGCCGCTCCCCGAACCGAACGTCACGCCGGCCGGCAGGCCGTCGACGACCGTCACCTCGTCTTCACAGACCTCGTCCCCTTCGTTGCAGACCTCGATCTCGAAAGTGGCGGGACTCCCCTCGGTGACGGTGTCGGCACCGTACCGCTTGGAGATCGCCAGGTCACACTCGCCCTCGAGTTCGCCCGGGTCGACGGGCACGCTCACGCAGTCGACATCGTTCGCGTCGTTCGCGTCGTCGACCTTGAGACTCGCGCAGTTGCGGATCGCGTCACCGGTTTCGGATATCGGTCCGATACCGAGGGTCAGCTCGAGTATCGGGAGACACTCCCCTGCGTCGAGCCCGCCGCCGTTGGCGTGGGTCGCGACGACGGAGCCGCCACTCTGGGTGACGGACCATCCGGAGCCAGCCCCCGTATCGAAGGTCACACCGTTCGGCAGGCCGTCGACGACGGTGACGGGGTCCGTACAGACGCCGTCGCCCTCGTTGCAGACCTCGATCTGGAAGGTCGCAGCACTCCCCTCGGTGACGGTGTCGGCACCGTACCGCTTGGAGATTGCCAGGTCGCACTCGCCCTCGGGCGGTTCGACCGGGACCTTGACGCAGTCCGTCTTGCTCCTGGTATCGGGGTCGCCCTGCTCGACGGTGGCGCAGTTGGCGATCTCGGGCCCGACCTCGTCCGGCTGCCCGACCTCGACGGTCAGCGTCAGGGTCGGTAGACAGTCCCCGCCGCCGAGGCCGTTCGCGTTCGGGTGTTCGCACGTGACGACACCGCCGCTCTCGCTGGCCGTCCAGCCGCTCCCGCCGACCGAGTCGAACGTCGTTCCGCTCGGCAGGTCGTCGGTGACGGTCACGCCGTCGGTACACTCCTCGTCGCCCTCGTTGCAGACGCTGATCTCGAACTCGGTCGTCCCCCCGTACGTGACCGGATCGCCCGAGTGTTCCTTCGAGAGTGTCAGGTCACAGGGGGTATCGGGGTTCGAGCACCCCGCGAGGCCGACGGCACCCCCCGCTGCAACGACCTGGAGGGCCCGTCTCCGGGTGAAGTTCCCCGACTCCGGGACGTCCTCGTCGGTCATCGTTCGGTTCCTCCGGGAGGCAGCGGAGCCACCGGCCGTGTCCGTACCGTCGACTGGCCCCACCCGCTCCGATGTCTTCTCCGTGAGAGACCGCTTACGCCGAAATTAATCGCCATTCCCTGTCTTCGTCTCCCCACTACTGGATACGGTTCGCGGTTGACTGGGAAACTCGTTTATAAGGGGCCGTGCCCCGCGAACTTGGGTGACGTTCCCCGAACGGGGCCGAGAAACCGCGACCAGAACCGCTGTCAGTCGGTATCCGGGGTCGAGGACAGCAGGGCGCTCTCGATGATCTTCTCGTTGCCTCGCCGGATGCGCTTCGAGATCGCCTGGCGACTGATCCCGAGCTCGCCGGCGAGTTCGTCGAGCTCCACCCGGCTCGGGGACGCGAAGTAGCCCCGCCGAACCGCGAGGACGAGCGCTTCCCGTTGCTCTGGCGTCAGATCGAGCGGCCGTCCCTGTTCGAACGGTTCGAGCAGGGTGTAGGTTCGGTCGACACGGATCGGGAGATCCAGGTCGCGGACGGTCTCGTGGAAGGTCGAGAGGGCATCGTGATCCGAAAAGCGGAGTCGGAACTTCCACGTCTCGTCCCCCCGCGCCTCGAGGATGACGGCTTCCGACCGTTCGAAGGCTGCGATCAGGTCCGTCGGGGCGCCGTGCCACTCGAGCCGATACAGCCCCTGGTCCCCGAACCGATCGAGCGAGGTCAGCGATCTGATGGCCGGATGCGACCGGACGCGCTCCTCGAACGTGTGATACTCGTCGCCGATTGCCCACACGAACGGCATCACCATCGCCCCGGTCGGGACGATGCGTTCGAGTTCGAGCACCATCTCGGGCGGCGGTGCCAGCACCTGCCCGAGCTGGAACGCATCGGCGTCGATGGTGAACTCCAGGAGGACGCTCATATCTACCGCTGTTCTGGGAGAGTAGGGCCATAACATTTCGCCCCGATGAAGATTAATTATAATTGATAATTTTGGAGACCGTACCGGATGTCGCGACTCGGGGCGGGCGCCCACACGTCCGAGGTCGTGTCGGTGGCGAGCGGACGGGAGCTTCACGGACACGATTCTCCGGCTGACGGGGGCCGAGCCCCCGGCACACTGGACCCGACCACCGATTCCGCGCTGGAGGGGTTGCAGGGGATGGGCGTAGAGAGCACGTCGCCAGCCCGCTCGGACGGGTTCAGGAGGGGCAGCGCCGGCTGGAGGAGTGAGCGCGGAAACACAATATTCCAGCTCGCTGGATACATGCTCCATCAGCACGTATCGCCGGTATGTCCGATTCCGCTGACTCCGACCGTGATGCCCGGGCCCTGACCCGGGGGGAGCGCGTCAGGGCCGCTGCCCGAACGCTCCGCGAACCCCGGACCGCCTCGTGGGTCGCCGAGGAGACCGATGTCTCGGTGAAGACAGCCCGGAAGTATCTCGACCAGCTCGCCGAGGACGGCGTCCTTCAGGTGATCGAGCGGGGCGACCGGACACTGTATCTGGTCGACCGACTCATGGCACGCTATCGCGAGGTTGCCGCACTCCAGCGCGAGCACGACCGTGAGGAACTGACCGACGCACTCGACTCGATGCGCCGTCGTATCTCCGACTGGGAGTCGCGGTACGGCGTGGAGTCTCCCGGTGAACTCCGCGCGACGGTGGCCGACAGCGACGACCCGGACGAGGTGGATGAACGGCGCGAGGCCGCGAGCGAGTGGGAGCATCTCCGGAATCGTCTCTCGCTGGTCCGTGCCGCGCTCAACGAGTACGACTGGGCGGCCGAGGACGCACTCTCGGCCTGAAGTCAGGAATCGAGGTAGCTCTTCGCCTCGTCGATCATCCGGTCGGTGAACGCGGCCGAGATCTCACCTTGCGGGTTTGCCACTGCCCGATGTTTCACTGTCGCGAGGACCCACGGCGAACAGTAGGAGGTCTTCTGCGGGTTCCGCCCGGAAACCCACTCGTCGCCGACCTCGCTGTTCGCGGGGAGGTCGCTCGTCGTCAGCGCAGCACAGACGTACTCCTCGCCCGGATAGGGAAGCGAGTCCGCCGCGAGAACCAGCCAGAGCCGTGGATTCGATCCGTCTCGGAACGGGTCGGGAGCCCAGAAGACATCACCCTTCCCGAAGGCACCGTCACTCACGGTCCTCGCGAGGGTCGGTCGCGTGTTCCTGCCACTCGTCGTACGCGAACGGCTCGCCCTCATGGCTCGCTGCGACCTCGCTCGCATGGCTGACCGCCGCGTCGGCACTCCGTTCGTGGTCGCTGATTCGCCAGTACCGTCCTCGGTGGTCGACCCGGCCGCGCTCACGAAGGCGGACCAGCGTCGGCCCGATCGACCCCTGCGCGACGCCGGTTGCCTCGACGAGTTCGCTCTGCGTGAACGCCTGATCCGGATTCGATGCGAGGAAATCGAGGACCGCCCGGGCGTTCGTTTCGGGTGCGGGCCCGTCGTCGTCCGGGTCGATATCGTCGAACCGGTCGGCACTGATGGGCATACGTATCAGTTGTATCGGATGTACTAAGCGGTTTTGTCGCTCACGGTTCCGCTCCCTGATGCGGGAGAGATCGGCGTCAGAAGAGTGACATCCGGCCGCCCCTACGGCGACAGCAGCCGACCCAGTCGCCGGACCGTCCCGCCGAGCAGGCCCGTTCCGCTGTCGTCCTCCTCGTCCGCTTCTTCCTCGGGTTCCGCCGATTCGGCCCCCTCCGGTTCGGGCTCGCCGACGGCGAGCGCGACGGTCACGCCCTCATCGCGCCCGATGGTAACAGTCAACTCGTCCGCTGCTGGTTCCCACACGCCGTCGCGGTCGGCCACGATGCCGGCCGTAGCGAGTTCCTCCAGCCGGTCGCGGACCTCGCGCATGTCGAGGTTGCAGTGCCGGGCCAGCTCCCCGGTCGAGGCGGCGCCCTCCCGGTAGAGGTGGTCGAGCAGCCGGAGGCTCAGCCACGAGGTGGCCACGGCGGCCCGGTGGGCCTCGCGGGCGACCGTCTCGTCGTCGAAGAACCGGCGGAGTTCTGCCTCGGAGGGGACGGACATACTAGCTCTGTGTCAGGTTGGACAGCTCACGGCTGGTCTGTTCGGTCAGTTTGTACTCGATGCCGCGGTCCCCCTCGGTGGCGCGGATGAGGCCCTCCTTCTCCAGTTCGGTCAGCGCCTCCTGGATGTGGTAGGAGCTGGCCTCGAGCGCCTCGGTGATGCCGTTGGCCGTGCTGGGGCCCTGTTCGTCGAGGACCGCGACCACGTCGGCAGCGTGGCCCGAGAGCTGCTCCAGTTTCCGCGAGGTCTCCTCGGCGAGCGTCGCCCGGACGAACTCGAAGTCGAGCACGTCACGCTCGACCCGGGCGCCGGCCTCGATGACCTCGTTGCACTCGCGGCGGATGTGGCGCGGGTACGGCGTGATGTCCTGATGGACGAGTTCGATGGCCTCGCGGGTGAACGGGGCGAGGTCTCCCTCGTCGTGGCTGCAGCCGTCGCCGTCGCCCCACTCGCTCTCGCGGCAGTAGTAGCGAAGGCGCTTGTTGACGAGTTCGACCACGCCGTCGATGTCGAGGCCCGAGAGCGTGATCTCGTCGCCGATGCGGTCAGAGAGCGGCTCGATACGGCCGTGGATCTGGTCGAGCATGTGGGCGGTGCCGTTGAAGACGAGCACCGGCTCCCAGTTCTCCACGTCGCGCTGGAGGTGGAGGATCTGCCGCAGGGTGCCCTCGCTCCCGTTGATGACCTCGTCGTAGAAGACGACCGTCCGGACCCCGTCCTCGTAGCGCCGTTCCAGGGCGTCGGCCACGTCGTCGTACAGCTCCGTGCTGGTGGCCGTGGAGTCGACCGGCTCGCCCAGCTCGTCGAGGATGCGCTTGGCCATCGTCTTGCTGAACCGGCCCTTCTGGACCGCGACGAAGACGGGCTCGTACTCCTCGACCTCCGTCAGCACCTCGTACATCGTCTTCGTCAGGATGGTCTTGCCCGTGCCGAACGGGCCCGTGATGAACGTGTTGACGTTGCGCTGGATGTTCTCCCGGAGCCGCCGGAGTTCGTCCTCGTAGCCGGCGAACAGGCTCGGGTCGGGCCACTTCTCGGCGAACGGGTTCGTCCGGAAGCGGTGGCCGTCCACCTCGTACGGCCAGCTCCCCCCGCTCTCGAACTCCCCCTTGATCTCCGAGACGATGTCGTCGACCATCGGTTACCCCGGACTTCCCGCCCCTGACTCTTGAACGTAGTGGGTGTATCCGGTGCACTGGCTGTATCGACTCGATCCTCGCGGTTGTCTGATCGGCTCAATCGGCTCTAACAACTCTAGTAACAATATCAACTCGATTAGCAGTAACTACTATAACGGCGGCATCCGTGCGCCCGGTGTGGTGTCAACCATGGGCGAACTCATCCAGGTCGAGGGCCGCGAGGTGCCGGTCGAGGACGGCACGACGGTCCAGGACCTCAAGGAGCGGCTGGACCGGGACGACGACGAACTGGCGACCTACGAGGAGAACGGCGAGGTGAAGGTGCTCGGCGACCGCGATGTCGTGGCCGACGCCGTCCCGGAGGGGACGAACGTCAGCTTCCAGCCCGGAGAGGGACAGGTCTTCGGACGACCCGGCCTGGGCCGTGGTAGTCGGCCGGGCGAAGGCCGGGATGTCCGGTCTGTCGGGGGTCGGGGCGGTCGGCCGGGCGGAGGGGTCTGATGAAGCGCGGCCGCGCCTACGAGGAGGCCCGGAAACTGGGGGAGCGCTACCCGGTCGAGTACAGCGAGGCCGACCGGCGGGTGGTGCTAGAGCGGTTCGACTTCCCGCCGGGCTGGGACCCGCAGTTCGGCAAGCTCCGGTACGAGCTCCCCGACACGTACCCCCGGGACATGCCCACCGTGTACGTCCCGAAGGAGATGTCCTACGAGGGTGGGTCGCCGACCCACCTGCTCCACGGCATCTCGCCGTACGGCGACTCCGACTGGAGCAAGTGGTGTATCGAGGACCACAACGCGAACTGGGACCCGGCGTCGGACACGCTGGTGAAGCTCACGACGATGATGCGGGCGTCGCTGGCGGACCCGTACAGCGACAACCCGTTCGCGGAGGGGTCGGCGTGAGCGACCGCCGTCTGCGCGTCCCGGCACGGGTCGTCCGCGAGCTGCGCGAGGCGCTCCTCCAGGCCGACGAGCAGGAGCGGTTCGCGTTCGTCGATGCCGGAACCGGCCCGGCACCGGGGCACGGGAAGCCCGACGCCCCAGCCGACGCCGAGGGGTCGGCGGATGCCCCGGACCTGCTCGCGAGCGAGGTGGTCCCGGTGCCGGACGAGCAGCTGGCCCGGCAGTCGAAGACCGCGTGCCGGCCCGAGCCGGCGGTCGAGCGCGACCACGTCGGGGACTGCTACGACCGGCAGCTCGCGCCCGTGCTGGTCCACAGCCACCCGTTCTCGGACGACCCGCGGTTCAGCAGCATCGACGTGGAGGCGATGGGGCGGTTCCGCGAGTGGCTGACGGGCCTGTTCCCGGACCGCCCGTTCGGCTTCGCCGTCGTCGGGCAGTCCGGCATCGAGGCGGTGGCGAACGCGGGCGAGCGGTTCGCGGCGCTCCCGGTCGAGGTCGTCGGCGGATGGAAGCTCGACGACCCGGTCCCGGGGGCGGTCGACCGGTTCACACCGACGGACGGCGGCGAGCGCGACGGGGCGACCGCGAGCAACGGGGATGCACCCACTGCCGACACCGACACGCTGGGGGGCGACGACGGTGTCGGCGACCGTTTCGACCGGAACGTCCGTGCGCTCGGGACCGACGGCCAGCGCCGGCTCCACGACGCCACGGTCGGCGTCGTCGGGGTCGGCGGCATCGGCTCGCAGGTCGCCGAGCAGTTCGCGCGGCTCGGCGTCGGCGAGCTCGTCCTCGTCGACCCGGACACGGTCGAGCCGAGCAACCTGCCGCGGCTGGTCGGCGCCTACGACCACCACGTCGGGAAGCCCAAGGTCGAGGCCGTCCGCGAGCACGCCTGGCGGTCCTCGCCGGCCGACATCGACGTGACGGCCGTCGCCGAGCCCGTCCAGGAGGTCCCGGAGCGGCTGGCCGACTGTGACCTCGTCGTCGGCTGCGTCGACCGCGTGAGCGCCCGCTCGTTCTGCAACGAGTGGGCCGTCAAGCACCTGACCTACTACGTCGACGCCGGGGTCCGCATCGACACGACGGATGATCGGGTAGTCGGGATGACCGGGTACGTCCACCTGGTGGCGCCCGGGAGCACCGCGTGCTTCGACTGCCTGGGACGTCACGACCAGGAGGCCGCGCGCATCGAGCGGCTCTCGCCCGACGAGCGCGAGGCCGAACTCGAACGAGGCTACATCGACACCGAACAGGTGTCGCCCGAGCCGGCGGTCATCCACCTCAACGGGCTCTGTGCCTCGAAGACGGTCTCGGTCGCCACGGACGTGGTGACCGGGGTGAAGGTCCCGCCGGATTTCATCCGGTACGAGGACACGGCTCACGAGATGACCGCGCTCACGACCGAGCCCAGCCGCGAGTGCCCCACCTGCGGGGACGAGGGTGTGCTCGGCGTCGGGCAGCGCTCGTTCGGCGACGCACAGTTCACGCCCGAGGACGGCCCCGAGACGGCCACCTCGGACTGAGAGCGACACACACGCTCCTCGAGGGCCGGTTCGGCCCTCGCTCCCGTATCCACGATAGCTCCCGGTCCACCCGGGCCGTCAGCCGCTGCCGACCCGCGACGACACGGACCGCTCGCGCTGCCGCCCGCGGCGGCGGTGGGTCAGCCGTGGCGCGTCTCGGTGTGGAGCACGTCCAGCGACCCATCGACGACGACATCGATGGTGTCGCCCGCACAGGAGAACGTCAGTTCGACCTCGAGCGGGTCGGTCGAGCGGACGGTGTCCTCCGCCGCGAAGACATCGCTCCAGCCGGGGGTCTCCCAGACGTTCACGCCCCGCTCGGCGAAGAAGGCCACGACCGGGGGTTCGAACAGCAGCGGCCGCTCCATCGTGCTCAACATGAACCAGTGGCAGTGGGTACACCAGAACAGCAGCGCGGGCACGTTCCAGCCTTCGATGTCGAGGCTGTCGAAGTGCTCGTGGCCCACATCCAGCTCCGCCGGCCCCGAGCAGTACGGGCAGAACCCCTGCGACATCGACAGGAGGTCCGTCGTGAAGCGGACGTTCATCGCCTCGGCGACCTCCGGAACCGCGTCGGCGTCGAACGGTCCCGGCGGCACCGGGTACTGGTGCAGCTGGTCGTCGCACGAGGGGCACTCGATGCTCACGCGCTGGTCGCGGTACGATGCGTGGAGGTGTTCCCCGCAGACATCGTGGGTCGGCTCCAGTTCGAAGGGAGGTATCTCCAGTTCCTTCGCGTAGAACCCCGCCTTCACCGCCTGGTAGGCCTTGAGCCCCCGGAGGGTCAGGTGATAGCCGTCCTCGACGCTGGCGACGTAGTCAGTGTCGACGAGCTGCTGGAGGTGGTAGTTCAGCCGCCCGCTGTCCTCGAGTTCGGTCCCCTCCCAGATATCCGTGAACCGCAGTGTGGCGTACCGCCCCGCCGTGCAGGCGTCGCCGAGCGTCATGAGGATGAACAGCCGGTGCTCGTTGGCGATGGTCTTCAGCACCTCGTCGGCGACGGCGAGACTCGGACCGTCGGCGCCGACCGGATTACCCCCCATACGCAGTGGCTGCGCCGGGGAGGTAATGACCTTGGGGGGCCGTGCGTGTCGGTGGGCGGGTAGAGAGCGGGTCGGTGTGGAGGGGCGGATGTGGAGAGCGGGTCGGTGTGGAGGGGCGGATGTGGAGAGCGGGAACGGAGTGGAGGGCCGAAGCGGGAACCGGAGGGAGTTCCCATCCGTGTGACGGGGGGGCTCCGGGATAAGTTTCATCTGAAATCGATTTCACACAGGTCCCGCTCGGAGCGTATCGAGAGCGCCGCCCCGTCTCCTCGTGGGGCCGCTCGCTCGTCACGTCCCACCCGGTCCCGCCGACGGGTCGAAAGCTCCTTGCTGGTCTCCTCACCACCTGTGGGCGTGACGAACCGAACGCTCCCTGCCGGCGCGGTGGCGCTGGTCGCGCTGTTCGTGACGGCGCTGGTGACCTCGCAGGTGACCGCGGCGAAGCTGATGAGCGTCCCGCTGCCCGTCGGCCTTCCGGTCGTCGGCGCGAGCATCCTCCTCCCGGGTGGGGCCATCGCCTACCCGCTGACGTTCTTCGCCTCGGACTGCTACGCCGAGTTGTACGGCAAGCGCCCGGCACAGGTGATGGTCAACGTCGCGTTCGGGATGAACTTCGTCCTCCTCGCACTGGTCGCGCTGACGGTCGGTGCGCCCCACGGGGGTGGCGTCCCGCAGGGGATGTTCGCGACGGTTCTAGGCGCGAGCCTGAACATCGTCGTCGGGAGCCTCCTGGCGTACCTGGTGAGTCAGAACTGGGACGTGCTCGTCTTCCACGCGCTGCGCGAGTACACCGACGGCGAGGCCCTGTGGCTCCGCAACATCGGCTCGACCGCGACGAGCCAGGCACTGGACACGGTCATCTTCGTCGGCCTCGCGTTCTACGTCCTCCCCGGGGCGGGAATCAACCCGCAACTCGGACTCTCGCTCGCCGGCGTCGTGGCACTCATGCTCGGCCAGTACCTCGTGAAGCTCCTCATCGCGCTGGTGGACACGCCGTTCGTCTACCTCGTCGTCGGGCTGGTCCGGGGCCGGAACGAGCATCCCGTTCTGGGACGGTACTGAGGAGGGCGGTCACGCCGACCGGTCACTTCCCTCGTCCCGGGCCCAGTCGAGCGACCGCTCGACCGCCTCGCCCCAGCGCTCGTACCTGCGGTCGGCCGTCGCGCGGTCCAGAGAGGGGGTGAACTCGCGGTCGACCTGCCAGTTCTCGCGGAGGTCATCGATACCGTTCCAGTAGCCGACGGCGAGCCCGGCGGCGTACGCCGCACCGAGGGCGGTCGTCTCGTCGACCTCCGGACGGACGATGTCGGTGCCGATGCTGTCGGCCTGGAGCTGGCAGAGGAAGTTGTTCTTGACCGCGCCGCCGTCGACGCGGAGGCGGCGGATGTCGATGCCGGCGTCGGCCTCCATCGCCTCGACGATGTCCCGGGTCTGGTAGGCGATGGCCTCCAGCGTCGCCCGGACGATGTGGGCCTTCCGCGTCCCGCGGGTCATCCCGACGACGGTCCCGCGGGCACGGCCGTCCCAGTGGGGGGCGCCGAGCCCGGTGAACGCCGGGACGACGTAGACGCCGTCGGTCGAGTCGACCGACCGCGCGAGCTCCGCAGTCTCGGCCGGGTCCTCGATGAGGTCGATGTCGGCCAGCCACTCGATGGCCGCGCCCGTGACGAAGATGGAGCCCTCCAGCGCGTACTGGGCGGGTTCGCCCGAACGCTGGAAGCCGACCGTCGTCAGGAGGCCGTGGTCGGAGTCGACGGCCTCGGGCCCCGTGTTCAGCAGGAAGAACGAGCCCGTGCCGTAGGTGTTCTTCGCGTCGCCGGCGTCGAAGCAGCACTGCCCGAACAGCGCGGCCTGCTGGTCGCCCAGCGCACCCGCCACCGGCACCTCGGCGCCGAGGAAGCCGTCCGGGTCCGTGTACCCGTAGTAGGAGCTGTCGCTGGAGGGGCGGACCTCGGGGAGCGCCGCGCGCGGCACGTCGAACTCCGCCAGCAGCTCGTCGTCCCACGCCAGGTCGTGGATGTCGAACAGCATCGTCCGCGAGGCGTTCGTCACGTCGGTGACGTGCGCGCCGGTGAGGTTGAAGACGAGCCAGGAGTCGATGGTTCCGAGCAGCAACTCGCCGGCCGCGGCCCGCTCGCGGACGTCGGCCCCGCCGGCGCGGTCCGTCTCGATGGGGTCGGCGTTGTCGAGCAGCCACTCGGCCTTCGTCGCCGAGAAGTAGGCGTCACACTCCAGCCCGGTCCGCTCGCGGATCCACCCGTCCTTCCCGGCCGCCCGCAGCGCCTCGACGCGGTCGGTCGTCCGGCGGTCCTGCCAGACCAGGGCGCGGTGGACCGGCTGGCCCGTCGTGGCGTCCCACAGCACCGTCGTCTCGCGCTGGTTCGTGATGCCGATACCCGCCAGCTGCCCCGCATCGATGCCGGCCTCGCGGAGTGCCTGCGTGACGACGGCCGTCGTGTTCTCCCAGATCTCGACGGGGTCGTGCTCGACCCAGCCGGGCTCCGGGTAATACTGCTCGTGTTTCTCGTAGGCGTCGGCGACGACCTGCCCCGCGTCGTCGAAGAGCATGAAGCGAGTCCCCGTCGTCCCCTGGTCGACGGCCCCGACGTAGGTGTGCTCCGACATGGTTGCTGTCGAGTGCCTCGCCCTCCGGTGGTATCCAACTATTGGTCGCCATCGATTATCGATATATCCCCGTTGTTCGACTCCTATGTAGGCCCCATGACTGTTACATCACCGACCCGACATCTATTCGGATATATGCTCCCCTGTGCCCGTTATAGCCATATTATCCGTTCGAGCACTTCGCGACGCGCGGAACACAGGGCTAAGGCCCGTCGGTCACAACCGTCGGCCAACACGTGAGACGAACGACGGAGGTCCTCGTCGTCGGGGGCGGCTCGACCGGCTGTGGCATCGCCCGGGACCTCGCGACCCGCGGTGTCGACGTCACGCTCGTCGAGAAGGGGAACCTGACCCACGGCACGACCGGCCGGATGCACGGCCTGCTCCACAGCGGCGGCCGCTACGCCGTTTCCGACCGGGCCAGCGCCCGCGAGTGCATCGAGGAGAACGACGTCCTCCGGGATATCGCTGCCCACTGCGTCGAGGAGACCGGCGGCCTCTTCGTCAAGCGCCCGGAGGACGAGGAGTCGTACTTCGAGGAGAAGCTGGCGGGCTGTCGGGCCTGCGACATCCCCGCCGAGGTCCTCTCCGGCGCGGAGGCGCGCGAACGTGAGCCGTACCTCGCCACCGACATCGAGAAGGCCATCGCGGTGCCGGACGCGGCCATCGACCCGTTCCGGCTCTGCGTCGCGAACGCCGCCGACGCCGCCGACCACGGCGCACGGGTCGCGACCCACGCCGAGGTGACCGACGTGCTCGTCGAGGCCGGCGAGGTGGTCGGCGTCGAGGTCCGCCACGGCGACGGCCCTCGCAAGGCGACCACCGAGGTCGGCGCCACCGAGCGCATCACGGCCGACCACGTCGTCAACGCGACGGGCGCGTGGGCCGGACAGCTGGGCGCGATGGCCGGCGTCGACATCGCGGTCCGGCCCTCGAAGGGCGTGATGACGGTGATGAACACCCGGCAGGTCGACACGGTCGTCAACCGCTGCCGGCCGAAGGGCGACGCCGACATCGTCGTCCCCCACGAGACGGCCTGCATCCTCGGGACGACCGACGAGGAGGTCGACGACCCCGAGGACTACCCCGAGGAGCGCTGGGAGGTCGACCTGCTGGTCGAGCAACTGGCCGAACTCCTCCCCATCCTCCACGAGGCCCGCACGCTCCGCTCGTTCTGGGGGGTTCGGCCGCTGTACGAGCCGCCGGGAACCGGCACGGAGGACCCGACCGACATCACGCGGGACTTCTTCCTGCTGGACCACGCCGACCGCGACGGCCTGCCCGGGATGACCAGCATCGTCGGCGGGAAACTGACGACCTACCGGATGATGGCCGAGGACATCGCCGACCACGTCTGCGAGAAACTCGGAGTCCGCGCGACCTGCCGGACCGCCGACGAGTCCCTGCCCGGTAGCGACGACATCCGCGATCTCCACGACCGGATGGACGAGTTCGGCCTCCGCTCGCCGGTCAGCCGACGCTCGGCTCAGCGCCTCGGCTCCCGGGCCGACGAGGTGCTTGACGTGGACGGCCCGAACCCCGTCGTCTGCGAGTGCGAGGCCGTCACCCGCGCCGAGGTCCGGGACGCCATCGACGGCGCCGGGCGCGACCTCAACGCCGTCCGGCTCCGCACCCGCGCCGCGATGGGCACCTGCCAGGGCGGGTTCTGTTGCCACCGGATGGCCGCGGAACTCGAGTCCGAGTTCGATGCGAGCGAGGCCCGCGCCTCGCTCGACGAGCTGTACCAGGAGCGCTGGAAGGGCCAGCGCCACGCGTGCTGGGGCGAGCAGCTCTCGCAGGCGATGCTGAACCACATGCTCCACGCGACGACGATGAACCGTGACGGCGACCCGGCGCGGCTCGACGACGACATCGACTTCGGGGCGTTCGACGGAGGGGACGCATGGCCATAGCCAGCGACGTGCTGGTCGTGGGGGGCGGCCTCGCCGGCGCTACGGCGGCGCTCGCGGCCGCCCGCGAGGGCGCCGACGTGCGGCTCGTCTCGCACAAGCAGTCGACGCTGTCGCAGGCGTCCGGGCTGGTCGACGTGCTCGGGTACGTGCCGCACACGCGTGCTGAGGCTGACGACGACCCGACGGCGACCCCGACGGCGGGTCGCACCGGCATCCGGGACCGACCGGACCCGGAGGGGCCGCTCGTCGACCCGTTCGCGGCCGTGGACCGGCTCCCCGAGGGCCACCCCTACCGGCTGGTCGGTGTCGACGCGCTCCGCGCCGGCCTCGAACTGTTCGACGACGCCGTCGACGGCTACCGGGGCGGGCACACCGACCGGAACGCACTCGTCCCGACGTTCGGCGGGACGGTGAAGCCGACCGCGCGGTATCCCGAGTCGGTCGCGGCGGGCCTCGCCAGCGACGCCCGGCCGATGCTGGTCGTCGGCTTCCGGTCGCTCACCGACTTCGACGCCCGGCAGGTCGCCGCTCGACTGGAAGCGACGGGGGTCCCGTTCCCCGTTGCCGGGGTCGAGGTCGCGTTCCCGGCGGCCTTCCGCGACGACGCGGCGGTGACGCGGGTCGCCCGCGCGCTCGACCGCGACGAGGCCATCGACGGGACGCCCGCGCGCCGCGCGCTGGCGGCCGCCGTGGAACCGCACCTCGACGCCGTCGAGGGGGGCGCCGCCCGTGTCGGCTTCCCGGCATTCCTCGGTGACGACGCGGCGCCCACGGTCCGCGCCGAACTCGCGGACCACCTCGGCGCCGACGTGTTCGAGATTCCGATGGGACCGCCCAGCCTCCCGGGCCTCCGGGTGGAGGACCGCCTCTACGCGGCGCTGGAGGACGCTGGCGTCCGGTACGAGACCGGTAATCCGGTCGTGGGGCGCGAACTGGCCGATGGGACCGACGGCGGGGACGGCGCGAGCGGCCGCGTCGATGCCCTCCTCGTCGACCGGACGGGGACGGAGGTGCCCTACGCCGCCGAGGCGGTCGTCCTCGCGACAGGTGGGCTGGTCGGCAAGGGCATCCACTCGGACCGTGAGGGTGTCCGCGAGCCCGTCCTCGGCTGTCACGTCCCGCATCCCGCGGAGCGCTACGAGTGGTACGTCGACGACGCCCTCGGTGACCAGCCGTACGCCCGGTTCGGCGTCGACACCGACGACCGGCTCCGGCCGCTCGACGCCGACGGCGCGGTGCAGTTCCCGAACGTCCGCGTCGCCGGGGCGACGCTGGGTGGAGCCGACGTGGCCCGCGAGAAATCCGCGAGCGGCGTCTCGCTCGCGACCGGTCTCGTCGCCGGGCGCGAGGCCGCCGCGGAGGTGTCACGATGACAGGACACGACGATTCCGACCCGGAGGACGAGGAGTACCACCCGGCACCGGGCGTCCCGCGCCTCGGCCGCGACGAGCAGGAAGCCGTCTACGGCCCCGACTACACCGTCGACCCGCCCGAGGACGGCATCGACCCGGTGTCGCGGGCGGCCGCGACCGGCGCGGCGGATTCCGAACCGGATGTCGCCCCCGATGGCGGTACCTCCGCCACGGGCGGGGACCTCGACCCGGACGACTACGACGCCGTCGACGTGTTCGACACGGGCGCGCTGGACCTGCGCGACGGCTCCGACTCCTGTTACAAGTGCACCTCCTGTGACACCTCCTGTCCGGTCGCGGAGGTGGACGACTCCTTCCCCGGCCCGAAGTTCCAGGGCCCGGAACAGTGGCGGCTCAAGCGCAAGGAGGACGCCGATATCGACCCCTCCATCACGGACTGCTCGAACTGCATGCGGTGTGACTCGGCGTGCCCGTCCTCGGTGCCGCTCTCGCAGATGCACAACGAGGCCCGCGGCGAGTACGTCGACGAGCAGATGGAGAAGCTCTCGACGGAGTACGTCCGGAACCGCATCCTCTCGAACTACCGCTTCTTCGCCGCCATCGCGAGCAAGACCCCCCGGCTGGCGAACTTCGTGACTGGCCTCTCGGTCACGCAGTGGGCCGGCGAGAAACTGCTCGGTATCACGGGCGAGCGGGAGTTCCCCGACTTCGCCGAGGAGACGTTCCGCGAGTGGTGGCGCAAGAGGGGCGGCGCGCGGGTCGAGAATCCCGAGAAGCGCGTGGCCTACTTCCACGGCTGCTACGCCAACTACAACACCCCCGAGGTGGGCAAGGCGATGGTCCGGGTGTACGAGTCGTTCGGCTACGAGGTCATGGTCCCGCCCCAGCAGTGCTCGGGGACGCCGATGTTCGCCAACGGGATGCTCGACGACGCGCGCCGGCACGCCGAGACGAACGTCGAGGAACTCGTCGCCGCCATCGGCGAGGGTGCCGACGTCATCGCCTCCTGTACCTCCTGTTCGCTCTCGCTCCGGCAAGAGTACCCCGAGCTGTTCGACCTGCACGGTATCGAGGACGTGGCCGAACACACCTTCGAGGCGCTGGAGTACCTCCGCATCCACGAGGACCTGCGCGGCGAACTCGCCGACGCAGAACTGGGCGGCGAGTCGTTCGCGTACCACGCCCCGTGTCACGCCCGGAACCAGGGGCTCGCGCGGCAGGCCATCGAGACGTTCGCCGACGTGGACGGCGTCGCCGTCGAGGACGTGGGCGACTCCTGCTCGGGCATCTCGGGGACGTACGGCTGGAAGGCCGAGAAGTACGAGACCTCGATGACGATCGGTGCGGAGATGTTCGAGCACATGGAGGCCGCCGCAGGAGAGGTGGGGATGACCGAGTGTCCCACCTGCGCGATGCAGATGGAGCACGGCACGGGCTACGAGGTGAAGCACCCGCTGCAGGTGCTGGAGGCGGCCGTCATCGACTGAGCGGTCGCCGTCGCGGGTTCAACCTGCCTGTAACTGCCGGAACACGGCTCAAGGTGCTGGAGCGCGTACCTCGTGGTACCATGAGCGAAGCATCCACCCCGTTCGGGTCGCTGTTCAGCACCCAGCGACGACTCGTCGACAGCACCATCGAGACACAGCGCAACCTCCACCGGCAGGGGCTCGACCTGACCCGGCGCTCCACGAAGGCCCTCGCCGGCGTCGTCCCCGACGACGAGGCGCCGGCCCGTGTCGACGACCTGTTCGACGACATCGAGTCGACCCAGGACGACCTGTTCGACGGCATCCAGGACGCGCTCGGCAGCGGCATCGACCGCACCGAGGAGACGGCCGAGGACCTCGAGGAGGACCTCGAGACGGCCGCCGAGGAGGTCGGCGATGCTGCGGAGGACGTGGCCGAGACGACCGAGGAGGCCGTCGACAAGGTGGCCGAGACGACCGGGGACGCCACCGAGGACGTGACCGACACGACGGAGGAGGCAGCCGAGGACGTCCAGGAGACGCTGGAGACGGCCGCCGAGGACGTCAGCGATGCGCTGGAGGCCTCCGTCGACGCCATCGACGGCATCGGCCCGACGTACGCCGAGCGCCTGGCCGACGCCGGCATCGAGACGGTCGGCGATCTCGCGGACGCGAGCGCCGACGCGGTCGCCGAGGCAGCCGAGATCAGCGAGGAGCGTGCGAGCGAGCTGGTCGAGCGGGCACAGGAGCAGGCCTGACGCGCCGGTCGACCGACTCGCGTCCACCTCCGCCCTACTCCCCGAGCTGTTCTTTCAGCGTGACCTTGTCCACCTTCTGGGTCGCCGTCCGCGGGAACTCCTCGACGAACTCCACCCGACGAGGGCGCTTGTAGCCCGCGAGCCCGGCATTCGTCTCCCACCACTCCTCGATACCCTCGTCGGTCAGGTCCGGGTCGGCGGCCACGATGGCAGCGGTGACCGCCTCGCCCCACCGCTCGTGGGGCGTGCCGAATACGGCGACCGCTTCGACGCTGGGGTGCTCCTGGAGCGCGTTCTCGACCTCGCTCGGCGCCACGTTCTCGCCACCGCTGATTATCATGTCGTCGGCCCGGTCGACGTAGTACAGCAGGCCGTCCTCGTCCTCCCGGACGACGTCGTCGGTGTGGAGCCAGCCGTCGGTGAAGTAGTCCGCGTCCAGCGACTCGTCCCAGTAGCCCGGCGTGATGATGTCGCCCCGGAGGACCAGTTCGCCCTCCTCGTTCGGGCCCACGTCGACCAGTTCGTCGGCGGTCACGTCGACGACCCGGTACTCCACAGCCTGGACGGGCCGCCCGAGTAGACCGGGGCGGCGATCCGTGTCGGCGTCGTACGTGACGCTGAGTCCGGTGTTCTCGGTCTGCCCGTAGTAGTTGTGGAGCGCCCCCACCTCGAAGACCTGCTGGAACGTGTCGAGCGTCTCCTCGGTCGCGGGCGACCCGCCGTACACCGCCCGCTCCAGCGACGAGGTATCGTACTCCCGGGTGGCCTCGGTGTTGAGTGCGTCGAGCATCATCGTCGGGATGAGTCCGGTGAACGTGGCCCCGTGTGCGTCGACGAGGTCGGCCCACTCCGTGGCGTCCCACGCAGGCTGGACGACGATGGTTCCGCCCGCCAGCAGCACCGGCAGCGCCCCGCCGTACAGGCCACCGACGTGGAACAGCGGGACCGCGACGACCGACGTGTCCGCGCGCGTGACGCCGAAGGCGGTGACGTTGACATCCAGTTGTGCCCCGACGTTCCGGTGGGTCTGGACGACCCCCTTCGGCCGGCCCGTCGTCCCGGAGGTGTACATCACGACCGCCGGCTCGTCGTCGAGGCGGCGGGCGGGGTCGGGCGCGGCGTCGGCGGCGGGCAGGTCGTCGGCGACGAAGCCGCCCTCGCGCTCGACGAGGAGGGTGTTCGACGGGTCGAGCCCGTCGACCTCGTCGTGGAGGTCGTCGATGGTGTCGGCGAACGCGTCCGAGCCCAGCAGCGCCGCCGGCTCCAGGTCGCCGAGCGTGTACGCCAGTTCGTCGACGCCGAACCGGGTGTTGATGGGGCTCGCGATGGCTCCGGCCCGCCAGATGCCCAGCACGACCGGCAGGTACGTCGCCGTATCCGGTAGATACACTGCGACCCGGTCACCCCCGCCGAGCCCCTGCGCATCGAGCCACGCCGCCACCTGCCGCGTCTGTCGGTCGAGGTCGCCGTAGGTCACCTCGGCGCCCCCGGCGTCGACGATGGCCGTCTTCTCGGGCTGCTCCCCCATCCGGTGCTGGAATCTGACAGCGACGTTCATACCACTACGTGTGCTACCAGCACACAGTTAAAATTTGCCGGTAAAATACCGGCGGAGATACGAAAACAGTTGTCGGTTGCTGGATGCTGACGGTTAACTCCGGAGCACCAGTCCCGGAATCTGGTGAACACTGTTACCTTCGACGGTAGATTCAACCCGCCGGTATGTCTCGGGTCCGAGTATGGGTACCACGGTCCAGTACGAGACGGACGGGCGGGTCGCGACGCTGACACTCGACCGGCCGGAGCGGTACAACGCCATCGACGAGTCGATGCCGGGAGAGTTGCGCGAGGCCGTCGAGCGGGCCGACAGCGACCCCGATATCCACGTCATCGTCCTCACGGGCGCCGGCGAGGCGTTCTGTTCGGGCTACGACCTGAAGCACTACGCCGAGGCACCGCGCCCGGTGCAGGGGAGCCAGGAGATGCCCTGGGACCCGATGCAGGACTACCGGATGATGAAGTCGAACACGGAGGACTTCATGAGCCTCTGGCGGTGCTACACGCCGGTCATCGCGAAGGTGAACGGGCCGGCCGTCGCCGGCGGGAGCGACATCGCGCTCTGTGCCGACCTCATCGTGATGGCCGAGGACGCCCCGATCGGCTACCCGCCGGCGCGGGTCTGGGGTTGCCCGACGACGATGATGTGGGTGTACCGGCTGGGACCGGCCGACGCCAAACGGATGCTGTTCACCGGCGACCTCGTCGACGGCACGGAGGCGGCCGAGATGGGGCTCGTCTACGAGGCGGTGCCGGGCGACGACCTCGACGACCGCGTGGACGACCTGGCCCACCGCATCGCCGGCGTTCCGCGGAACCAGCTGATGATGCAGAAACTCGCTATCAACCAGGCCTACGAGAACATGGGGCTCGAGACGACCCAGATGTTCGCCACCATCTTCGACGGGATGACCCGCCACACGCCGGAGGGGGTCGCGTTCAAGGAGCGCTGCGAGGCGGTCGGGTTCAAGCAGGCCGTCGCCGAGCGCGACCGCGGGGAACTGTTCGACTGAGCGGTCATCCGTCGGTCCGCTCACGCATCGGCGGCGAGCCCTCGGCACGGGTAGGGCACGCTGGCACCCACGCACACCGGCCCCACAGGTGTCGCGCGCGGCCCTGCCGGTGGTAGTGTCGATGGCGGCCGACGGACGGACCCACGCGGCTCACTCCGGCGGGCGCGTGACCCGGACCGAGACCCCGAGGTGGTCGGAGACCGACGGGCTTCCGACCACCGCCCCGCGCTCGTGGTCCCAGTCCCGGCCGACGAGGGCGTAGTCGATGCGTTTCCGCGGGTCGCTCGCGCTGTAGGTATCGCCCTCGCTCCGGGCGCCGGCCCACGGGTCCGCGAAGGCGTCGGTCAGGACCTCGTAGGGGCGTTCGTCGGGTGTCGCGTTGAAATCACCCAGCACGACTGCGCGGTCGGACTCGCCCGTCTCGCGGGCCAGTTCGACCACGCGCTCGGCCTGCCCGACACGGACCGGGCCCTCGGTCTCGAGATGCGCTACCACGACCGGGAGGTCGCCGAGCGGCGATTCGACGACCGCTGCCAGGGCGACCCGCGTGGCGGTGTCGGTCGACGGGAGGACGACCCACCGCTCGTCGTGGATGGGCCACGCCGACAGCAGCGCGACCCCGTAGCTCGCGATGCGCGTCGGCGGGCCGGCGGCGGCGTGCAGGTCGAGCTCGCGGGCCAGCCAGCGGACGCCGTCGAGGCCGCCGGCGGTGAGGCGCCCGCCGGCTGTCTCCTGCAGTCCGACGATGCCCGCGTCCGTCTCGGCGAGGAGGTCCCGGACGGATTCGAGGTTGTGGCGACCGCGTGCGTCGATGTACTGGTGGATGTTGAACGACAGGGCCGTCACCGAATCCGCCGCCGGGACCTCGTCCGAAGGCGTCACTCGTCGGACGGCGGCTCCGCCGAGTCCCAGCAGGCCCAGACCGGCGGCGGTCAGGAGGGCGCGGCGGCCGCCCGCCACCGGCTCGCGCGATGGTTCCGTGGCCGGGGCAGGGTCGACCCGGTCGGCCGCCGCGGTGCGCTCGCGGAGCAGGACCGCACCGGGGAGCACCGCTCCAAGGGCGAGGAGCAGCGGGGCCTGCAGCCCCCGGACGAGCGGGCCGACGCCGGGGACGAACGCCCAGTTCATCGCCAGCACCACCGCCACCGTCAGCACCAGCCCGACCGCCTGCACGCCGGCGACGCCGAGGCCCGTCCGACGGGCCGTCGTGGTCCCCGCCCGGCAGCCACGGGCACACAGCAGGACCGTCGCGGCGGCCGCCGGGAGCGCCGCCACGCCCGGTCCCGGGCCGAACAGCAGCGCCGCGAGCCCGAGGAGGAGGGCGACACTCCACGCGCCCGTCGCCCGGCGGCCGGGGGCGCCACGGCGTTCGACCCACGCTGCGCCGACGAGCAGGCCCAGCGTCGTCGACGCCAGCACGACGAGCAGCGGGCGACCGGTCCACAGGCTCACGCGCGGCGCCAGCCCGAGGAAGGTGGCGTGTGTGAACAGGAACGCGGTCGCCGTCGCGCCGCCGGGTGCCGCGAGCGCCGTCGCGTCCGGCGGTGACTCGCGGGTCGCCAGCCCCCACGCGACCGCCAGTGCGAGTGCCAGCGCGACCAGCAGTCCTCGCCCGAGCGGCGTCGCGTACGGCGGGGCCGTGTCCAGCACCGCGCGGAGGGCGCCGTGGGTCAGGACGCCGAGCGCGGCGGCGACAGCGAACCGCTCCGCCAGATTGCCGACGAGTGCAACCAGGAGCGGCGTCGCGGCCGAGAGGAAGACGACTGCCCCGGCGAGCGAGACGAGCGTCCCGCCGACGAGCGAGAGGCCGAGGCCGCCGAGTGCGACCGCCACGGCCCCGTGCCACGCCGCCGGTCGGCTCGCGAGACGGGCGAAGACGGGCACCGTCCAGCCGGTCACCAGCGCCAGCGCCAGCAGGCCGGTGACGTTCGGGCCCGCCGTCGAGAAGTTGAGGACGAAGACCCGGTTGAGCGCCCGCAGGAACGCCACGAGCCAGAGCGCCGTCAGGAGCGCCGCGACGGCGATGAGTGTGGCGCGCGAGTCTCCCCGGAGGTCCGTTCCGACGGAGCCCCGCCGGTTCGAGCGGTCTCCCATGTCCCCGGCCGTCGTGGGCGGGGCGCTAAAACCCACGTGGCGGGTGGCCCCGCCTCCCGACGGCGCCCCGCCGATTTATCCCCGATGCGGGCGTGGATACGGGCATGCCAGACGACAGCGGCGACGAGGATGCACCGTTCGGTATCGGTCGGGTGCTGTTCGGCCTGGGGATGGCGCTGCAGGCCTCCGAGGACTTCCGCGACATGGAGGACACCGTCGAGTACGCGGAGTCGGCTGGCGTGCCGATGCCCGAACTCGCGGCCCCGTTCGCCTCCGGGATGATGCTCGTGAGCGGACTGATGGTCGCACTCTGGAAGAAGCCGAAACTGTCGACGGGGGCCGTGACGACCTTCCTGGCGGTGGTCACGCTGACGATGCACGACTTCTGGAACGCCGACGAGGACAGCCGCGACGGTGAGCGCCTCGCCTTCTGGGGCAACCTCGCCATGTTCGGCGGCGCACTGGCGTTCCTGCGCGAGGCCTGGCGGTAGGGTCCGCGACTGTCACCGGGATTGCTCGCGGATTGCTGGCGTTATCTGATAATATTCCGAATTTATCTGGTATATGTACATCTCTGGATTTAGTGCCGGCTCCGGGCAGAAATACTACGAACTGGACACCGGCGACGCCCCGGCCGTCCCCAGTCTCGACACGATTGCGGACCCCATCACATCTATGTGGAACTCCTCCGTGTCTGTGATACCGAACGATGACCGACCGAGCCCAGGCGGACGAACGATACGCCCTGTTGCGATGGTTCGCGCAGGTCTCGGCGGTCGGCGCTGGGGGGCTCTGTACGCGGTGTGTGCGGACGGACCAGTTCACTGCGGCCAGCGTCGTCGAGTGGGGGAACGAGGGACGGTCCGAGGTCGCGAGCGCCGGTGACCGGCTGCCGGACGACCTGCTCGCGGCGACCGTCTCCCGGGCGGTGGAGATGGGGGACGTGACGGTCCGTCACCACGGTGGCGTGGGGGTCGCCGCCGTCCCGCTGCCGGGACTGGGCCGGCTGGCGCTCGTGCTCGGTACCGACCGGCCGGGCGGCTTCGACACGGCGGCCCGGTCGTTCCTCCGCGAGCTGGGGGACGCCGCCGCCGCGGTCCTGTCACGCGACGGCCAGTCGCCGGTGCCGTCCGGTGGCCCCGCGGCGGGTGACGGGGCGGGCACCGGCGCGTCGCTGCCCGAGTCGGCCACACAGGGGGCCGACACCGGGACCGACGACCGGCACCGGAAGCTCCGGGCGCTGCAGACCACCGCGGAGTCGCTGCTCCGGGCCCAGTCGAAATCGGAGATCGCCCGAGTCGCCGTCGAGACGGCCCGGACGGTGCTCGACTGTCCCGTCACGGGCATCTGGCTCTACGACGACGAGACCGACCGGCTGGAGCCGGCGGCCGTCACCGACGAGGGGCGCGAACTGCTGGGCGAGCCCGTCAGCTTCGAGCGGGGCGAGAGCCTCGCGTGGAAGGCGTTCGAGTCCGGCGAGATCGGTCAGTACGACGACGTGGGCGAGGTCGAGGGGGCCTACAACCCCTCGACGCCCATCCGCTCGGAGCTCGACGTTCCCATCGGGCGGTACGGCGTGCTCACGACGGCGACCACGCGGGTGGCCGAGTTCACCGCGGTCGACCTCGACCTGCTCCGCATCCTCGCCTCGAACACGGAGGCCGTGCTGGACCGGGCGGCCCGGGAACACGAGACCGAGCGCTACCGCGAGATGGTCGAGGCGGCGAGCGACCCCATCTGGGCCGTCGACACCGCGGGGACCCTGACGGAGGTCAACCAGCGGTTCGTCGACCTGTCGGGCTATCGCCGGTCGGCGCTGGTCGGCGCGGACACCTCGCTGGCGTTCTCCGGGGACCTGACTCAGCAGGTCCGAGACCGGATGCGGGCGCTCCAGGACGAGGCGGCGGACTCGACGACCTTCCAGGAGTCGTTCCGCATCGGCGGCGGCGAGCAGCGCGAGTACCGGGTCAACGTCTCGTCGCTGTACGAGGGCGCGGCGTTCGCGGGGGCCGTCTTCGTCGCCCACGACGTGACCGAACTCCGGCGCCACGAGCAGTTGCTCTCGGTGTTCAACCGCGTCCTGCGCCACAACCTCCGCAACCAGCTGTCCATCGTCCTCGGGAACGTCGACGACCTCACCGAGCACGACGACGGAAGTGTCGTGACGGCGGCGACGGCGGCGAGCAAGGCGGCCCGGAACCTGCTCACGCTCAGCGAGAAGACACGGCGCTTCGGCGCGGTGACGGACCCGGACGGCGTCGAGGTCACCGGGATGGACGTCACGGCTGAAGTCCGGCGGGCCGTCGCGCACGCCCGCGAGCAGTTCCCCGGGGCGACCATCGAGACGTCGCTTCCCGAGGCGGCGTGGGCGCGCTCGCACGGTCTCCTCGGGTTCGCCGTCGAGGAACTCGTCGAGAACGCCATCGAGCACAACGACCGCGGCCCCAAGGTGTCGGTCTCGGTCGGCGACGCGCCGGACGACGGGACCATCGAGATACGCGTCGCGGACAACGGTCCCGGCCTCCCGGAGATGGAGCGCCGCGTCATCGAGGAGGGGCTCGAGACGCCGCTGATGCACGCCTCGCGGCTCGGCCTCTGGATGGTCCGCTGGACCGCCAGCACCTCCGGCGGCGAGACCGCCATCGAGGAGAACGACCCCCGCGGCACCGTCTTCGTCCTCCGACTCCCCCGCGCCGACCCGCCGGCCGACGACTGAGCGCGTGCCGACCTGCTCGTCGCCGAACGCGTGCCCGTGCGGGATGGCGCGAGCGCGCACGGCTGGTCGGCCTACTCCTGTGCGTCGACGACGGCGACGCCGGCGAGGTTGACGATGTCCTTGACCTCGTCGCCGCGCTGGAGGACGTGGACGGGCTTGGCCATCCCCGCGAGCATCGGGCCGACGGCCTCGGCGCCGCCCAGCCGCTGGAGGAGTTTCGACGCCACGTTCCCCGCCTCCAGGTTCGGGAAGACCAGCACGTTCGCGGGTGCGTCCAGCTCGGTGAAGTCGTAGTCGCCGGTGAGCATCTCCTCGACGACGGCGGTGTCGGCCTGCATCTCGCCGTCGACCGGGAAGTCGACCTCGGGGTCCGCACGCAGGCGGTCGGCCGCGGCGCGGGGCTTGCGGGTGCCCGCGTTGTCGACGCTGCCGAAGTCCGAGTACGACAGCAGCGCGGCGCGTGGCTCGACGTTGAACCGTCGCGCGAGGTCGGCGGTGTGGCGGGTCACCTCCGCGAGCACGTCGGCGTCGGGGTCCTGGTTGACGCTCGTGTCCGCGCAGAAGAGGACGCGGTTGCGGAAGGTGAGCATCGTCACGCCCGCCGCGTACTCCGTGTCGGGTGCGGTGCCGACGACCTGCAGCGGGGCCCGGAGCGCCGACGGGTAGTGGTGGGTCTGGCCGGTCAGCATCGCGTCGGCGTCGCCCAGCGCCAGCATGGTGCTCCCGAGGTAGTTGCCGTCACGCACGAGGTCGGCGGCCTCCCGGCGGGTGACGCCCTTGCGCTTGCGCCGCTCGTACAGTGCCTCGGCGTAGGGCTCGAGTTCGACGCCGGTCGGGTCGACGATCTCGGGGTCGAAATCCAGCCCGAGCCGGTCGGCCGTCCGGAGGATGCCCCGCGTATCGCCGATGAGGACGGGCTCGGCGATACCCTGGTCGGCGAGCTGGTAGGCCGCCCGGACCATCCGGTCGCTCGCCTCCGCGAGGACGACCCGTTTGGGGTCGCTCTGGGCCTTGTTGAGGACGACACGCATCATCTCGCGGGACTTGCCCAGCCGCGCTTCGAGGCGCTCGACGTACGTCTCGCGGTCCAGGTCCCGCCGGGCGGCGCCGCTCTCGACGGCCGCCCGCGCCACGGCGGGCGCCACCTCGAACAGCACCCGGTGGTCCAGCGGTTTCGGGATGATGTACTCCGGGCCGAACTGGAGCGGCTCGTCGTCGTACGCCTTCACGACCGCGTCGGGCACGTCCTGGCGCGCGAGGTCGGCCAGCGCCTCGGCGGCGGCGACCTTCATCGCCTCGTTGATCTCGGTCGCGCCCGCGTCCAGCGCGCCGCGGAAGAGGAACGGGAATCCAAGGACGTTGTTCACCTGATTGGGGTAGTCCGAGCGCCCCGTCGCCATCACGACGGTGTCGTCCCGGGCGTGCTTGGCCGCCTCGTAGTCGATTTCGGGCTCGGGGTTGGCCATCGCGAACAGGATGGGGTCCGAGGCCATCGACCGGACCATCGCCTCGTCGACGATGCCGCCGACCGAGAGCCCGACGAAGACGTCCGCGCCAGCCATCGCGTCCGCGAGGTCGCCCGGTGGCCGGTCGACGGCGAACTCGCGGCTGTACGGGTCCAGGTCGCCCGCCTCGGCCCGCTCGGTCGTGAGGATGCCGTCGATGTCGCACATCGTGATGTTCTCGCGGGGGACGCCGAGCGAGACGTAGAAGCGAGCCGTCGCGAGCGCGGCCGCACCGGCGCCCGCGAAGGTCACCGAGAGGTCCGCGAGGTCCTTCCCGACGATGTCGGCGGCATTGGCAAGTGCGGCGCCGCTGATGATGGCGGTCCCGTGCTGGTCGTCGTGGAAGACCGGGATGGAGAGGCGCTCGCGAAGCCGCTCCTCGATCTCGAAACACGCCGGCGCCGAGATGTCCTCCAGGTTGATGCCGCCGAACGTCGGCTCCAGCGCCGCGACGTGCTCGACGAACGCGTCCGGGTCCGACGCGTCCACCTCCAGGTCGAACACGTCGATGTCGGCGAACCGCTTGAACAGCACCCCCTTCCCCTCCATCACGGGTTTCGAGGCGAGCGGGCCGATGTCACCGAGGCCGAGCACCGCCGACCCGTCGGAGACGACGCCGACGAGGTTCCCCTTCGTCGTGTAGCGGTACGCGTCACCGGGGTCGTCGGCGATGGCCTCACAGGGCGCCGCGACGCCGGGCGAGTACGCCAGCGAGAGGTCGCGCTGCGTGCTCGTCGGCTTCGTCGTCGAGATCTCTATCTTGCCGGGCGGGTCGTGTTCGTGATACGCCAGCGCGTCCTCGTCGAGTCCCATGCCGGGGCTTCGGCCTCAGAAGTATTAACTATTCGACATATGTGTGGTGATTAATCGAGGGGTTCCCGGATCGGAAGCGGATTCCCGACCACGCGTGGACTCGGATGCCGCGTCAGCTGACGAACAGCCTGCGGTCGGCCCGCTCGTGCTCGGCCGCGAGCACGTCGACCAGCGGCGCGAACGGCGTCATGTCGTCCAGCGTCCGGCCGGCGCTGTCGTCGACGGCCGTGCGCATCGCCGGGCGGAGGTCGACGAGCACGCGCTGTGCGTCGGTGTGGCCCAGCGCGAGCAGCCGCTGGGCCGCCCCGAGCAGGCCCGTGACGAACGCGTGACAGCACAGCAGGCAGGCCTCGCGCGGCTCGACGCCCGCGACGGCCGTCGCCGCGCCGAGCACGGCCGGATGGCTGCCCGGGGCGTCTCCGGCGTCGACGCGGTCGGCGTACCGCCCCAGCAGCGGTGCTTCGCGGGCCTCGCACTGCAACTCGAGCAGTCGCTCGCCCGCGGCGGTCGCGCTCTCGCGGAACTCCGCGGCCAGCGTCGTGGCCGCGAGCCGCCGGTCCGCACGGAGCACCGCATCGAGGTCGCCGTCGTCCGCGCCGGCGTGGGCCGCGCGCAGCGCCACGAGGTCGGCCGGGCCGACCTGCCGCCGGAGGTACGTCTCCAGCAGCGCCTCGAGGTCGTCGGCATCCGTCACGCGGTCGGCCTGGGCGAACTGTTCGAGGCCGTACGAGGCGGTGTGGCTCCCGTCCGGCAGGAACGAGTCCGCCAGCCGGAACGCCGACAGCGTCGCGTCGTCGCTCATCGGCCTGGCCCTCCGGTCACGCCGTCGTCGTCGGTCAACTGCAGGTGCGAGCCATCTCCGTGGGCGTGGTCGTCTCCGAGGCTCGGCCCGTGCGAGTGGTCCGGCCCGCCGTCGTCGAACGTGGTCGGGGGGACCCGCTCGGTGTCGAGCGTCGCGCCCGCGGGCGCCTCGGCCCGGACGAACCGCTCCATCCGCTCGCGGTCATCGGCCACCGGGAACAGCACCTCGGTCCCCCGGACGGCCATGTCCCAGTGGCGGTTGCCGACGGCGTGGCCGAAGGCGACGGCCGCGGTCGTCGGGGCGTCCGCGTCGGCGAGGTCGACGACCAGCGCCTCGACCGCCGCGAGTTCGACGACGAGGAGTCCCCCGTCCTCGATCCGGAGCACATCACCGTCGGCGAGTTCCCGCGCGACCACGATGCCGAGGTCGGCCCCGTCGGCCGTCTCGGTCCGAACCCGCGAACGCCGCCGCTCCGTGTCCGTGAGGACGACCCGGTGGACGCCGTCGCTCGTGTCGGTCTTCGCCTCGGCCAGTGCGCCGGCGACCGCCTCCTCACTCCGGTGGCCGAGGTAGGTCTCGGCGACCAGCATCAGTACTTCCTCCCCGCGGGTGCGGGTGCGTCGAGCAGGTCACGCCGGGCGGCGTCCCACGCCGCGTGGAGGCCGGCGGAGACGGTCTCGGCCCGGTCGCCCAGCGCCCGGACGGCCACGCCGGCCCCGTTCGGGAGCCGCGTCGCGCCGCCGCGGGCCGAGTTCGGGGCGCCGGCACACGCCGTCACGATGGCCTCGTGGAGCGCGTCGCTCAGGTCGGCGGGGGCGTCGTGGTCGGGCGCGACCACGAACAGGGTCCCGTAGACCGTGAACTCACCCAGCACGTCCGGCGCGTCGGGGACCGGCCCGGCGCCGCCGGGCGCGAGATGCGTCGCGTCCGTGAACAGCAGCCCCTCGGGGCCGGTCGCCCGGACCCGCGAGAGGCACCGCTCGAAGTCGAACCGCTCGCCCCGGGCCAGGCGCCCCGGCACCAGCACCTCGCCCAGGACCGCCGACGCGCCCGGTGCGAGGTCGAGGTCGAGGTCAGCGTGGTAGCGCGCCCCCTCGTGGAGGATGGTCGGCTCGGGGACGTAGTCGAGATGGCCGCCCGCGCCGACCGACAGCCGCGTCTCCGCGGCCGCGTAGTTGGCCCGCATCGTCTGGACCTTGGTGGCGCTCTGGGTGGAGACGTGCGCCACGGCGTCGGCGCCGACCTCGACGGTCACGTCGTGGCGGTCGCCCTGCGCGACGCCGCCGGTCGGCGACTGGACGAACACCGTCTCCGCGTCGGGGTGCGGGTCGTGGCCCAGCGTCCCCGAGACGTGGAACGGAACGGTGGCGTAGTCGTGGACGAGCGCGGTACCGCCCGTCGTCCGCTCGAACCGGAGTTCGAGGACGCCGTCCTTCCCGGGCGAGCCGACCGCGGCCTGCGGGACGGGCTCGGCGGCGTATCCCGCGAACGCCGGGTGCGGGGCGTCGGTGGTCTCGTCCCCGTCGGCCGTCCCGTCCTTGGTCGCTGGGTCACCCCCGCCCGGCGCGTCCGTGGCCATCAGGCGAACAGCACCCCCTCCTGCACGTGCTCGAGCACCTCGTCGACGCCCGTCTCGTCCTTGCAGTTCGTGAGGACGTACGGGCCGTCCCGGACCTCGCGGGCGTCGGCCTCCATCCGGTCGAGGTCGGCGCCGACGTGGGGCGCGAGGTCGGTCTTGTTGACGACGAGCAGGTCGCATTCCACGACGCCGGGCCCGCGCTTGCGCGGGATGTCGTCGCCCTCGGCCACGCTGATGACGTACAGCGAGTAATCCGCCAACTCCGGATTGAACGTCGCGGCCAGGTTGTCCCCGCCGCTCTCGATGAGGACGATGTCCAGGTCCGGGTGGGAATCGAGGAAGGCGTCGACCTGCCGGAGGTTCATCGACGGGTCCTCGCGGATGCCGGTGTGCGGGCAGGCGCCCGTCTCGACGCCGGCCACGAGGTCCTCGGGGACGATGCCGGCGAACCGCTCGCGCAGGCGGTCGGCGTCCTCCTGCGTGAGGATGTCGTTGGCGATGACCCCGACATCGAGGCCGGCCTCGCGCAGCCGCGGGACGAGTTCGGTCAGCAGTGAGGTCTTGCCCGAGCCGACGGGGCCGCCGACGCCGACCGTCGCCACGTCGCGGTGGGTCGGGCTCACGCTTCCTCCCCGTTGCTGTCGCTCGACTCGTCCGTGTCGGCGGTCCCGACACTGTCCGAGCGGACGGGGTCGTGGACGGTGACGAGTTTCGTCCCGTCCGGGAAGACGGGCTCGACCTGTATCATGTCGACCATCTCCGGGACCCCGTCCATCACGTCCTCGCGGCCGAGCAGTTGCGAGGCGCCGGACCGGATCTCGGCGACGGACTGGCCCTCGCGGGCCCGTTCGATGCACCAGTCGCTGATGTAGGCGACCGTCTCGGGGTGGTTCAGCAGGACGCCGCGCTCCTTTCGGCGCCGGGCGACCTCCGCGGCGGTGAAGACGGTCAGTCGTTCCTCCTCCTTCGGTGTGAGTTTCATAGCATGTACCGTTGTGCAAGCGGCAGTTCGCTCGACGGTTCGCAGGTGACGTGCTCCCCGTCGACCCGTACCTCGAACGTCTCGGGGTCCACGTCGATGTCGTCCGGGCAGTAATCGTTGTAGACCATGTCCTCCTTGCCGGGCGTGCGGGTGCCCTCGACCGGGACGACCCGCGAGTCGAGTCCGTACTCCTCGCCGACGCCGGCCTCGGCCGCAGCTGGCGAGACGAACGACAGCGAGAGGGCGTGCTTTGCCTTCCCGACGGCGCCTGCCCGCTCGCGCTGCTTGATGGGTTCGCAGGTCATCAGCGAGCCGTTGGCCTCGCCCATCTCCGAATGGACCGGGAAGCCGCCCTTGAACACCATCGCCGGCTTCACGCCGAAGAAGGCGGGGTCCCACAGGCAGACGTCCGCGAGTTTGCCGGGTTCGAGGGTGCCGACGTAATTGTCGATGCCGGCCGCGATGGCCGGGTTGACGGTGTACTTCGCGATGTAGCGCTTGATGCGGTGGTTGTCGGCGCCGGTGCCCTCGTCCTCCGGAAGCGGTCCCCGCTGGGTCTTCATCTTCGAGGCCGTCTGCCAGGTCCGCGGGACGAGTTCGGCCATCCGTCCCATCGCCTGGGAGTCGGTCGTCATCATCGAGATGGCCCCCATATCGTGGAGCACGTCCTCGGCGGCGATGGTCTCGGCGCGGACCCGGGACTCGGCGAACGCCACGTCCTCGGGCACGTCCGGGTTGAGGTGGTGACAGACCATCACCATGTCCAGGTGCTCGTCGAACGTGTTGTCCGTGTACGGCATCGAGGGGTTCGTCGAGGAGGGCAGCATGTTCGGCTCGCCGACCATCTCCATGATGTCCGGGGCGTGACCGCCCCCCGCGCCCTCGATGTGGAACAGGTGCATCGTCCGGCCGTCGACCGCGGCGAACGTGTTCTCGACGAACCCGGCCTCGTTCAGCGTGTCCGTGTGCATGCAGACCTGCACGTCCTCGTCCTCGGCCACGTCGAGCGCGGTGTCGATGGCCTCGGGCATCGAGCCCCAGTCCTCGTGGAGCTTCAGCGTGCAGGCACCCGCCTCGATCTGCTCGCGCAGCGGCGCCGGGTCCGAGGCGTTCCCCTTGCCGTAGAAGCCGACGTTGACGGGCCAGGCCTCGGCGGCCTGGAGGTGTCGTTTCACGTTCTCCGGCCCGGTCGTGCAGGTGGTCGCGCCGCCGCCGTAGCCACCGCCGAGCATCGTCGTGATGCCGCCCGCGAGCGCGTGCTCGTGGAGCTGGGCGGAGTTCCAGTGGACGTGGATATCCAGCGCGCCCGCCGTGGCGATCTTGCCCTCGGCCGGATACACGTCCGTCGACGGGCCGACGACCATGTCGACGCCGTCCATCGTGTCCGGGTTGCCGGCCTTCCCGACGCCGACGATATCGCCGTTCCGGATGCCGATGTCGCCCGCGACGATGCCCAGCACAGGGTCGATGACGGTCGCGTTCGTGATGACCCAGTCCAGCGCCCCCTCGGCCTGCGTCACCCCGGGCGCCATCCCCAGCCCGTCGCGCAGCGTCTTCCCGCCGCCGAAGACGGCCTCGTCGCCGTGGGTCCGGTAGTCGGTCTCCACCTCGGCGAACAGCTCCGTGTCGCCCAGCCGGACCCGGTCGCCCTCGGTGGGGCCGTACAGCTCGGCGTACGCCTCGCGGTCGATGTCGCGGGTCACTCCGTGCCCCCCGCGTCGTCGCCGCCATCGTCGCCGCCGTCGGCGTCCGCGCCGGCGTCCTCGGCACCGTGGTCGCCGGCGAACCGGAAGCCCGCTTCGCGGGCCCGCTCGATGGCCTCGCCGGGGTCGCCGTCGACGCTCCCGTTGACGAGGCCGTTCATCCCGTGGGCGACGCGCTTCCCGCCGATGGCGACCAGTTCGACCGTCTCGCGCTCCCCCGGTTCGAACCGGACGGCCGTTCCGGCGGGAACGTTCAGTCGCATCCCGAAGGCGGCCTCGCGGTCGAACGCCAGCGCGGCGTTGGCCTCGAAGAAGTGGAAATGCGACCCCACCTGCACCGGGCGGTCGCCGGTGTTGGCCACCGTGACCGTCGCCGTCTCGCGCCCCTCGTTCAGCGTCACCGTTCCCTCGCCGGTCCGGACCTCGCCGGGGACCATGTCGGTCATCCCGACCGTCCACCTCGTCGGGCATCGCCAGCGTGTTCGTACATCTTCACGGCGTGATTGATGGAGTATCGGCATAAAGACGGGATATTGGTCAATAATTGCGGAATCGAAAGGTGGTTCACCGATGGTGCGTCTATCCGGAAGCGATGCACACGAACGAACCCGCTGCCGGGGTCGGGGCTGTCGGGCCGCTCCCCGGGGCACGCACCCCTGTGAGGGCGGTGCGATGAGTGGTACCGTCGCCGCGGCGCTCGCGACCGCTGGCGTCCTCGGCGTCACGCACGCTATCGAGCCCGACCACGTCGCCGGCATCTCGTCGCTGACGGCCGAGTACGGCGACTCGCGGCTGTCCGCGCTGGCTGGTGCCTGCTTCAGCCTCGGCCACGTCGCCCTGGTCGTCGTCTGGCTCGTCGTGGCCTCCGTCCTGCTCGGGCGGACCGACTTCCCGCCGCTCTACGACCACCTCGGCACCGTCGGCGCCGGAATCCTCCTCGGGCTCCTCGGGGTGGCGATGGCGGTCACCGGCGTCCGGCGGGTCCTCCGGACGGACACCCACACCCACGGCGAGGTCACGCACAGCCACCCACACCTCCACCTCCCGCTGCCGGGGTTCGACAGCCACGACCACTCCCACGACGCCCGGTCGTACCTGAAGACGGGGCTCGTTGGCGCGCTGTTCACCCTCTCCCCGCCGGTGTCGATGCTGGTGTTCGCGACCACGCTGCTCCCGGGGACCGGCCCCGGGGTGGTCTCGCTGGCGGTGCTGACCTACGCGGTCGGCATCACCGCGACGATGAGCCTGCTCGGGGCGGGCGTCGGCGCCGCGTTCGGCCGACTCGGTGAACACAGCGCCACCGTCCACGGTGCCGCCCAGGCCGTCGCGGGCGGCGCCGTGGTGACGCTGGCCACGCTCCTGCTGGTCGACGCGAGCGCGGCACTCCTGTGATCCGCGGCCCCTCCGTCTCGTAACCGCACCCCTCCGTCTCGTAACCGCACCCCTCCGTCTCGTAACCGCACCCCTCCGTCTCGTAACCGCACCCCTCCGTCTCGTAACCGCACCCCTCCGACCCGGACCCGGATGCGGTGACGGCCGCGGGCCGTGCGGCGATTCTTGCCACACTCTGACACCCGAGCACTCCGCGCTCGCTCTGTCGCCGATTCCGAAAATATTCTGCGAAATATCCGAATCATAACTACGACTGGTCGATACTAACACGTCCTTATACGCTTCCCACCCAGACAAGGACAGTATAATACACGATTGGCAAATGTTATGTACGACATCGCAATTCGTGTTGGACGTGTTCGACAATATGGACGAATGCTCCAGTATAAATCCGAGCAGCCCAGATATGTCCATCTATTCTGCCGAATCGGTTGAGATGGACTCTCTTTCGGAGGTGGACGGATGACGGACCGCCGCGTCGGCCGTCGTGGCTTCCTCGCCTCCGGGTCCGCGGCGACGCTGGCTGCGCTTGCGGGCTGTACCGGCGTCCCCGGCTCCGGCGGTGGCGGTGGCGGTGGCGGCAGTGGTGACGACACCATCACCCTCGGTATCCTCGAGGACCGCTCGGGCAACTTCGCGCTGGTCGGCGACCCGAAGCACAAGGCGTCGCTGCTTGCCATCGAGGAGATCAACCAGAACGGCGGTATCGACGGGAAGCAGATCGAGGTGTTCGACCCGGACCCGCAGTCGGACAACCAGCGCTACCAGGAGCTCACGCGGCGGGCCATCCAGCAGGAGCAGGTCGACGCGCTGTGGGCGGGCTACTCCTCGGCGACGCGTGAGGCCATCCGGCCCATCATCGACCGCGAGGACCAGCTCTACTTCTACACCACCCAGTACGAGGGCGGGGTCTGCGACAAGAACGTCTTCGCCGTCGGCCCGACCGCCCGCCAGCAGCTGGGGAGCGTCCTGCCGTACCTCCGCGAGGAGTACGGGCCGGAGATCTACACCATCGCCGCGGACTACAACTTCGGCCAGCTGAGCGCGGACTGGGTGAAGGTGCTGGCCGACGAGAACGACGCCGAGGTCATCGGCGAGGAGTTCATCCCGCTGTCGAACTCCCAGTTCGGCTCCACAATCAACCGCATCCAGGAGGCCGACCCCGACTTCGTGATGTCGATGCTCGTGGGGGCGAACCACACCTCCTTCTACGAGCAGAAGGCCTCCGCCGGGCTGGACGTGCCCATCGGCACGTCGACGGCGATGGCCCAGGGGTACGAGCACCTCCGTCTGGACCCGCCCGCGATGGCCAACATCTACGCCGGCGTCAACTACATGGAGGAGATCCCGACCGAGCGCAACACCTCGGATGGGGGCTTCGTCGACCGCTACTACGAGAAGTTCCCCGACGCGCCCTACCTCAACGAGGAGGCGGAGAACAACTACTTCTCCATCTACATGTACAAGGCGGCGGTCGAGCAGGCCGGCACGACGAACCAGGAGGAGGTCAAGGCCGCCCTGGAGTCGGGCATCACCTACGGCGCGCCCGAGGCCCCCGGCGAGGAGGAGATCAGTCTGGTCCCGGAGACCCACCACGTCGACCACCACATGTGGGTGATGCGGGCCGACGAGAACCACAACGTCGAGGCCGTCGACGACCGGGTCATCCCGGAGACGTTCCTCAAGGACACGGTCGGCTGTGACCTCACCGAGGAGGACGAGGAGACCCAGTACACGCCACAGGACTTCTACGAGGAGGCAGGATGATCAACGGGCTGAACCTGCTCTTCCAGTTCCTCGACAGCTTCGCGTTCGTCGTGTTAGCTGCGGCGGGACTGGCCATCATCTTCGGCATCATGGGCGTCATCAACCTCGCGCACGGGGAGTTCATCATGCTGGGAGCGTACGCCACGACGCTGGCGAGCGTCCGGCTGGGGCTCCCGCTCGTGGCGGCGATGCTGGTCGGGATGGCCGTGACGGCGCTGTTCGGCCTCCTCGTCGAGCGGGTCATCATCTCGGGGTGGGCACCGAACTGGCTCGGCCAGCGGCTCGTCGGCCGCGACCTGATGGAGCCGCTGTACGACCGGCTGGCCGACTCGATGGTCGCGACGTGGGGGCTGAGCCTCATCATGGTCCAGGGCGTGCGCATCACGCTGGGCAACTCGCTGGACCAGATCGGGACGCCGCTGGGCAACATCGCCTACGGCGGCTTCTCGTACTCGATGTACCGGGTCGTCCTCTCGGGAGTCGCACTCGGCGTACTGGTGCTGGCGTACCTCGTGTTCACCCGGACGGAGTTCGGGATGCGCGCCCGCGCCACCATCCAGGACGAGGACACCGCCCGCGCGCTCGGGGTCGACACCGAACGGACGTACGCGGCCACGTTCGTCATCGGCTCCGGCCTCGCCGGCCTGACCGGCGCGCTGTACGCTCCCACCGTGACGATGGTGCCGGGACTGGGCGGGTCGTTCCTCGTCGAGGCGTTCGTCGCCGTCGTCGTCGGTGGCCCCAGCGTCGTCCTCGGGACCGCACTCGCCGGCGGCTTCCTCGGCGGCATCAACGCCCTCGTCTCGAACCTGCTGGGGACGACCGCCGGCCGCATCGCACTGCTCGTGACCGCCATCGTGATGATCCGGTTCCTGCCGGACGGCATCACGGGCTTCGTCGAGCGGGTCCGCGCGCGCCGGCAGGAGGGGGGTGCCTGAGATGGCGACCGAGACCGGCGCCGGGCGGACCGACTCGGAGCCGTCGGGGCTCCTCGGCCGGGTCCGCGGCCGTCTGGAGGGGCCGAACACCATCGGCAACTCCCGGGCGTACTGGGCCGGCTTCGCCGTCGCCGTGGCGGCCCTGCTGGTCTACCCGTACATCGTGGGCGCCTACCAGGCCTCGCGGTTCTCGCTGTTCCTGGTGTACGCCTTCCTCGGGCTGTCGCTCTCGGTGGTCTGGGGCTACGCCGGCGTGCTGAGCTTCGGGCAGGTGGTGTTCTTCGGCGTCGCCGGCTACACGTTCGGCGTCGTCTCGGTGAACTTCGCCACCCCGGCCGGTATCACCGGCGCGTTCCTCGTCGGCATCGGCGGCGGGGCGCTGGTGGCCGCCGTCCTGGGCTACTTCATGTTCTACGGCGGCGTCCGCGACGTCTACGTCACCATCATCACGCTGGTGTCGACGCTGGTGCTCCACACGTTCATGGCCCAGACCGCGGGCGACCAGTGGACCATCGGCGAGGCTGCACTGGGTGGGTTCAACGGAATGCCCACCATCCCGAACCTCGCGTTCGGCGTCGGCGGGGCTGCCCTCGTCATCTCGGACGTGATGTTCTACTACCTCGTCCTGGTGTTGCTCGTGGCGACGTACCTGGGGCTTCGGGTGCTGGTCAACTCGGACTTCGGCCGCGTGATGGTCGCCGTCCGCGAGGACGAGGACCGGACCCGGATGTTCGGCTACGACGTGCGGCGGGCGAAGCTCCTCGTCTTCACGCTCGGCGGCGCCCTCGCCGGGCTCTCGGGCGTGCTGTACGCGGCCTGGGGCAACTACGTCAGTCCGGGCGTGTTCGAGCTCGCGTTCGCCTCGCTCCCCGTCGTCTGGGTGAGCATCGGCGGCCGCGACACGCTGCTGGGTGCGGTTGCGGCCACCGTCGGCATCGAGTTCTTCCGGAACTCGCTGGGCGGCGAGTGGGCGTTCGTCACGGTCGGCGCCCTGCTGCTGGTGTCCATCCTCGGGCTCCCCGGCGGCGTCGTCCCGTGGCTCGACCGGACCTACCGGAACCTGCGCGGCGGAGGGACGACGCCCCCCACCGAGACGACCGACTCGACCGACCCCGAGGTGACCGAAGCATGAGCACGAACGACACCGACACGACCGACGGAACCGACGCCGAGACCGACACCGGCACCGACACGGGGCCGGAGACCGCGACGGGCCACCCGAACGTCCGTCAGACGGCGGCCGAACTGGCGACCGGCGACCGGACGGACACGCTGCTGGCGACCGACGGGCTCCGCAAGGAGTTCGGCGGGTTCACCGCCATCGACGACGTGGACTTCTCGGTCGCCGAGGGGGAACTCCGCTGTCTCATCGGCCCCAACGGCGCCGGCAAGTCGACGCTGCTGAAACTGGTGACGGGCACCCACGCCCCGACCGCCGGGAAGGTCTACTACGACGGCCACGACCTCACCGACCTGCCGCCCCACGAGCGGGTGCGTCGCGGCATCAGCATGAAGTTCCAGGTGCCGTCGGTGTACGGCGAGCTGACCGTTCGCGAGAACGCCCGGCTCCCCATCCAGCGGTTCGCCGACGGGGCCGAGCGCCGCCACCGGGTCGACGAGGCCATCGCCGCCGCCGGCCTGTCGGACTACGAGGCCGCGCCCGCGAGCACGCTCTCGCACGGGCAACAGCAGCAACTCGAGATCGGGATGGCCGCCTCGATGGAGCCGGACCTGCTGTTGCTGGACGAGCCGGTCGCCGGGCTCGACGTGGCCGAGCGCGAGGCCATCGCCGAGCGCATCACGCGGCTCAACGAGGATCGCGGCATCGCCTTCGTCGTCATCGAGCACGACACCGACTTCGTCGCGACCATCGCCGACCGCGTGACCGTCCTCCACAACGGGGACGTGTTCCGCGAGGGGCCGGTCGCCGACATCGAGTCCGACCCTGCTGTCCAGGACATCTACCTCGGAGGTGACGGGGCGTGACGCTGCTCGAACTCGACGGGGTTACGGCCGCCTACGACGCGACACCCATCCTCCGCGACGTCGACCTCGCGGTCGAGGAGGGCGAGATCGTCGGCGTGATGGGCAAGAACGGCGTCGGCAAGTCGACGCTGATGAAGACCGTCATCGGCCTGCTCGAACCCCGTGCCGGGACGGTCACTTACGCCGGTGCGGACGTGACGGGCGCCGACGCCGACGAGCGCGCCCGCGCCGGCATCGGCTACATCCCGCAGGGCCGGGACGTGTTCCCGGACCTCAGCGTCGAGCAGAACATCCGGATGGGCGAGACCGTCAACACCGGCGGCGACCGGACGCTGTACGACGAGATATACGACTACTTCCCCATCCTCGAGGAGCGGGCCGACCAGGACGCGGGGACGCTCTCGGGCGGCCAGCAACAGATGCTCGCCATCGCGCGGGCGCTGGTGGCCGACCCGGACCTGCTCCTGCTGGACGAGCCCTCGGAGGGCATCCAGCCGTCCATCGTCGACCAGATCAGCGAGGACATGCGGACCATCAACCAGGAGCTCGGGACGACCATCCTGTTCGTCGAGCAGAACCTCGGGGTCATCCGCGAGATGGCCGACCGCTGCTACGCGATGGAGCGTGGCGAGGTGGTCGACGAACTCGGGCCGAGCGCGCTCGCCGACGAGGAGCGCCTCACCAGCTACCTCGCGGTCTGAGGCGCCCCGGGCCTCGTCCGAGACGGACATATATTTATTGTCAGTTCCGCCCTCTCGGCGGATATGTCGAACGCTATCTCCGAACTGTCGGTCTTGCAGCACAAACCACACGGGATGCCGGCAACGGAGTACGCCGACGCCCTCCGCGAGCGACTGCCGGACGTGACGGTGACGCTCGCCGCGACTCCCGCCGAGCGCCGCCGGGCGGTCGCGGACGCCCCGGTCGTCACGAGCAACGACCTCGACGCCGAGCTGCTCGACGCGGCCGACGACCTGGGGCTGTTCGCCTGCACGTACGCGGGCGTGGACCATCTGCCCCTCGAGGCGCTCCGCGAGCGCGACGTGGCCGTCACGAACGCCTCCGGGGTCCACGGGCCGAACGTCGCCGAGCACGTCATCGGGTGGCTGCTGACGATGGTCCGGCGGCTGGACGAAGGGCTTCGGCGCCAGCAACGCCGCGAGTGGTCGCACTTCCAGGCCGCCGGCGAGTTGCAGAGCTCGACGGTGACGGTGGTTGGACTGGGTGCCATCGGCGAGGCCATCGTCGAGCGGCTGGCGGGCTTCGGCGTCGAGACGGTCGGGGTCCGGTACACGCCCGGGAAGGGCGGGCCGACCGACGAGGTGGTCGGCTACGACGCGCTCCCCGAGGTCCTCCCGCGCACCGACCACCTCGTGCTGGCGTGCCCGCTGACCGACGCGACGCGCGGCCTGGTCGACGGGACCGCCCTCGAACTCCTGCCGCCGGACGCCACGCTCGTCAACGTCGCGCGGGGGCCGGTGGTCGACACGGACGCGCTGGTCGAGACGCTCCGGCGCAACCGGCTCCACGCGGCCGCGCTGGACGTGACCGACCCCGAACCCCTCCCGGAGGGCCACCCGCTCTGGACGCTGGAGAACGCCCTCCTCACGCCCCACACCGCCGGCCACACGCCCCACTACTTCGAGCGGTGTGCCGACATCCTCGCCGAGAACGTCCGGCGCGTGAACGAGTCGGGGGCGTTCGAGGGGCTGCGCAACGAGGTCTGACGGCCGGGGCGGCCGGTACCCGTCGCCCCGGCCGCTACCAGATTACGAGATTCTGGGCATCGTCGCTAACAACTTTAAGCCCTGCCCGCGGAGATGGGCGACATGGAGTACCACGACTCCGAGAAAGCGCAGGAGGTGGCCGGCCGCGTCGAGGCGTTCATGGACGAGGTCGTCATCCCCCGCGAGCGGGAGGCCCTTCGGACGGGCGAGCACATCTCCGACGACGAACTGCACGACCTCTGGGAGCAGGCGAAGGAGCGCGACCTGTTCGCGCCGCAGGTCCCCGAGGAGTACGGCGGCCAGGGGCTCGACTTCAGCGACATGCTGCCGGCGTTCGAGCAGGCCGGCCGGTCGCTCATCGGCGCGCAGGCCATCCGCGCGAACGCGCCTCAGGAGGGGAACATGCACACCCTCGAGATGGTCGGCACCGAGGAGCAGAAGGAGGAGTGGCTCCGGCCGCTCGTCTCCGGCGAGCTGCAGTCGGCGTTCTCGATGACCGAGCCGATGCAAGGCGCCGGCTCGGACCCGAAGATGCTCCAGACCACCGCCTACAAGGACGGCGACGAGTGGGTCATCAACGGCCACAAGTGGTGGTCCTCGGACGGCTACGACGCCGACTTCCTGCTCGTGATGGCCCGGACAGACATGGACGAGCACCCGTACGCCGGGAGCTCCATCATCCTCGTCCCGACGGACACGGACGGCGTCGAGATCGTCCGGAACGCCGGCCACCTCGGCGGCCACGGCATCCTCGAGAACCCCGGCGGCCACGCCGAGATCAAGTACCGCGACGTCCGCGTCCCCGTCGAGAACACCGTCGGCGAGGAGAACGCCGGCTTCCGCATCGCACAGATGCGGCTGGGCGGCGGCCGGCTCACGCACTGCATGCGCTTCTCGGGGATGGCCCAGCGCTCGCTCGACATCGCGAAGGCGTACATCTCCGAGCGCGAGGCGTTCGGCTCCGGACTCGACGAGAAGCAGGCGCTCCGCCAGCGCATCGCCGAGGCCGAGACCCGCCTCCACATGGCCCGCACCGGCGTCCGGCACGCCGCCCGCGAACTCGACCAGTCCGACGCGCGTATCGAGGTCGCCATGTCGAAGGTGTTCACCGCACGCGTCGTCAACGACATCATCGACCTCGCGGTCCAGTGCTGTGGCGGCAACGGCATCGCGAAGGACCTGCCGCTGGCGCACTTCTACGAGGGGGTGCGGGCGTTCCGCATCTTCGACGGCGCCGACGAGGTCCACCTCCGCTCCATCGCACGCGACACGTTCGAGGACGTGAACGAGGACGAGATCAAGGACGTGCTCCGGTTCGACCCCGAGCTGACGCCCGAGAACGTGCTGTAACTGTCCCCGTAACATCTGCAAACTTCGGATTTCCTCTCTATCGCCCCCAATCCCCCACTCTGAACGAGATATCAGCAGTATCTGTATTGTACCGTGGTTATTACCCGATTCGGCGCTCGGCGCGGCGGAGCGCCTCCGAGGGGGGCTTCCCCAGCGTGACCGAGAGGCTGTCCCCGATGGGACGCGATGCCGGGGGGAACAGCGTCGCCATCTTCCTCGTCCTCGGTGGTCTCGGGCGCTTCCGGCGGTCCCGTGCTATCCTCGTTCCTCCCGACGCCCGCTCGCGACCAGTCCCGCCAGCGCCAGCACGAGGGCGACGACCGCTGCCCCCGGGCCGAATCCGGGGCCCACGGCTCCGAGCGGTCCCTCGCTCGTCGACGTACGTCCGTCGCCACTGGCCGGCGTCGGTGTCGATTCGAGTACCACCGCACCGGACTCCCTGACGACCAGTGCGCCCCGGCGCTCCACCGCGGTCAGCACGTCCTCGAGGTCGGCCACGCCGGGTGGGTAGGCCAGCACCCGGACCCGGAGCGACCAGTTCCCGCTCGGGTCCGGGGGGGTGCCCGTCAGTTCGCGGGTCGCGGTCGCATCCGTCGCGAGCGGGACGGCCGTGGCGTCGAGCCGGCGGACCTCGCGGTCGGCCTGCTCGGGGACCGCCTCCAGCACGAGCCAGTAGGTGTGGGGTTTCGGACCGGTGTTCTCCAGCCGCGCCTCGGCGGCGACGGCCTCGCCCGCCTCGAGCGCCGCGACGCTCAGATTGCCGTCGACCTGGCGCTCGTCGGGTACCGGGAACGTCGTGAGCCAGTCCTCGAGGTCCGTGTACCGTGTCCGCTGGTAGGGGACCTGCCCGGTCTCGTCGTCGGGGCCCATCGCTCCGGCGTAGCTCGCCCAGACCTCCTCGCCGGTGAGGGGGACGACCTGATACGCCTCCCCGAGCGAGCCGTCGTGGGTCAGGTTCCGGGCGTTCCCGGTCCGGTCGGCGTACACCCCCTCGGCCACGTCCGGGATGACCGTCTTCCGGCTCTCTTTGTCGATGAACTGGTCCTGGATGGGGATGCCAGCGCCGTAGCGCTCCGTGTTGCGGAGGTAGTTCGAGTGCGCGCCGAACGCGGGGTAGATGTCGACGTGACTTCCGGCGTGACCCGTCTTCGCCCACTCGCGGACCTCGCCCCCGTAGTGCTGGGAGGCGGCGACCCACTGCGGCCCGGACTCGTTGACGAGCACCGACACCGTCTCCAGGTCGCTCTGGTGGGCGACGATGGCGCCGATGCTATCGGGCTGTTTCGGGTCGTAGACGTAGAACAGCCAGTAGGTGTAGGCCGTGTACGTCTCGCCACGGTAGGTGACGCCCTCGTGGACGCTCCCGTAGACGGTCGGCGGGAAGCGGTCGTCGTAGGTCGGGAACTCGCTCTCGTCGGCGGGCATGTCCAGTTCCCAGTCGTCGCTCCGTCCCTCGATGTCGAACAGCGTCGGCTCCTCGACGTTCGGGTGGGCGATGTCCTGGAGTTCGGCGTTGTAGACCAGCGCCTCGTACCGCGTCGGCTGGTAGGGCTCTTCTGCGGCGTAGTGGATGCGCGGGGCGTACCGCCGGAGCGCCTGCACGCGGTCGGCGCTGGTCGCGCGCAGCGTCGTCGTCGCCGTCTCGCCGCCGCTGGTCACCCGGATACGGTAGGGGCCGGTCGCGTCCGGCCGGAGGGTAGCCGTCCCGCGGTCGTAGGTGCGGAGCGTCGCGTCGCTGCCGGGCGGCGCGTCGACCAGTGTCCACCGTGTCGGCGCGTCGTACGTCGGCGGCGTGCGGAGTGCGACCGGCGAGCCGACGACGGTCTCCGACCGTGGCGCCGAGATGGCGAGCGCGGCGGGCGTCTCGTAGCCGATATCGACCGTCCGGCTGTCGACCTGGTCGTCGTTGCCGAGGTCGGTATCGTCCCGGTCCTGGTCGGCGTCCCAGAGCTCGACGGTCAGGTCGTGGTCGCCCGTCTCGATGCCCCCGAGCTCCGACTCGTCGAGCGT
The DNA here is from genome assembly GCF_024298885.1 of Haloglomus halophilum. Classification (GTDB taxonomy): domain Archaea; phylum Halobacteriota; class Halobacteria; order Halobacteriales; family Haloarculaceae; genus Haloglomus; species Haloglomus halophilum. The sequence continues at coordinate 1,583,223 of NZ_CP101166.1, read as the reverse complement.
GACGGCGAGCCGGTAGTCCGAGCGGCGCTCGACGATGTCGGTCTCGTAGACGTCATCCCCGTCGACCTCAATCTCGAGGTACGGTTCGCCGGGGTTGTTGCCGAGCACGTCCGTGTCCGGCATCCGGGTGTCGGCGACGACGGTCACCACGAACTCGCCGTAGCGACCGTCGCCGTCCGGGTCGCGACGTGGCTCGACCTGCACGTCGACCAGACCGGGGTCGGTCGTGGCTGCGGTCGTCGCGCTGGCGGCGGCGGTTGCCGGGTCCGTCACGGCGACCGCCCCCGCCGGCACGAGCAGCGACAGCACGAGCAATGTCACGAGCGCGTTCCGTCCCCCCATCATCCGCCGCGTGGTATGCAGTGACACCAGTTAAGATTCGGGTCGGTCATCCCCCCTGCGTGGCTCAGATGCCGGGGACCGTCGGCCAGCCGACCAGCGGCCAGAGCGCCCACCCGACCAGCGCGACACAGCCCGCCAGCACGGGCACATCCGTACGCCCGAGCGCGAGCCGGGGGAGCGTCGGATTCCACGCGAAACAGCGGGCACCGAGCGCGAGCGCCAGTGTATCCGAGCGGTCGAACGCCCGCCGCAGGCTCGCCGTCGCGACGATGCGCATCCGCTCGGTGAGAGGGCGGGCCTCGCCGAGCCGTGCGCGCATGGCCTCACGGGCACGCGCTGCATCCCGCTGGAGGACCGGCAGGAATCGGAAGACCAGCCCGACGCCGACGCCGAGGAACTGGCCCGGGCGGCCGGGGACGAGCCACTGGATGGCGGCTCGTGACTCCCGGCTCGGCGTGGTGGTGACGTACGCCGCGCTCACGAGCAACACCAGCAGGACCCGGTAGCTCGCCAGCGCCGGGAACCGCGCCTCCGCGAGCGAGAACCACGGCGAGCCCAACGTGAGCCCCTCCAGTAGCGGTGCTGCGACGAGGAACGGGAGGACGAACCGGAGGTCGGCCACGACCGAGCGCGGTCGGAGCCGCGCGGCCAGCAGGACCCCGCCCGCGACGCCCGTCAGGACGACGAGGCCACGCGGCGTCGTGTGGGCGAACGCGGCGGCGGTGAACGCGACCTGGAAGGCGAGCTTCGTCCGCGGGTCGAGGTCGTGGACCAGCGTGGTCCCCGGCTCGTACCTCAGCACGGTCGCCCTCCGCGGCGGCTGGCGCCCAGCCCTGCCACGCGCTCCCGACCGCCGCTCACCATGGTCGGACGTCGAACTCGAGCAACCGGTCGCGGACGGCGTCCGGAGGGCCGTCCAGTGCAACGGCACCGTCGCGCATCACCACGACGCGGTCGGCCAACTCGGCCACGTCGCGGAGGTCGTGCGTGACGACGACGACGCCGGTGCCCGACTCGTTGAGCGCGGCCAGCCGGTCGACGACGGCCGTCCGCGCGGGGTGGTCGAGCCCGGCCAGCGGCTCGTCCAGTACGAGGTGGCTCGGCTCCATCGCGAGCGCGCCGGCGATGGCGACCCGGGCCTGCTCGCCGCCCGAGAGCTGGTCGATGCGTTCCTCGCCCCGGTCCGCCATCCGGACCGCTTCGAGGGCCTCGTCGACGCGGCGGTCGATCTCCGCGTGCGGCAGGCCGAGGTTCTCCGGGCCGAAGGCCACGTCCCCGCGGACGGTCGCGGCGACGAACCCGTCGCGCGGGTCCTGGAACACCATCGCCACGGCCGCGCGGGCGGCCACGAGGTCGTCGGCGACCGGCTGGCCGTCGACCAGTACCGTGCCCGTGTCGGGGACGAGGAGGCCGTTGAAGTGGCGGACGAGCGTGGTCTTCCCGGCCCCGTTCGGCCCGACGAGCAGCAGGAACTCCCCATCCGCGACGGTGATGTCGACGCCGTCGAGGACCGGCTCGTCGTCGTACGAGTGTTCGAGGCCGCGGGTCTCTATCATGTCATCGCTGGCGGTGGTCGGTCACTCGGCGGAGAACTCCTCGCTGTTGACGATGCCGACCGCGGCGGCCATCTTGAGCGCCTCGGCGGGGATGAACGCCGCCGCCCCCGCGAAGAACGCCTCGACGGGCCCCAGCCCGAGGACCACCATCAGGCCGACGATGCCGCCGACGTAGATGATGGCGACGCCGATGGTCATGGCGCCGGCGAGCCGCCAGATGGGGACCTCGCTGGGGTCACGGAGGCCGTCGAAGCCGTGGACGAGCGCGCCGATGGCGGCCGCCGCGACCGGGAAGGCGAACAGGTAGCCGCCGCTCGACCCGGCGAACTGTCCGATACCGGCGGCACCGCCCTGGAAGACCGGCGCTCCGGCCGCTCCGGCGACGAGGTAGAGGACGATGGACAGCCCACCCCAGACGGGGCCGAGGAAGATGCCCGCGAGGAAGATGCCCAGCCCCTGCAGCGTGATGGCGATGGGCGAGACGGGGTTCGGGAAGGAGACGTACGCGAACGCGCCGGTCAGGGCCGCGAGCATCGCCGCGCGGGCGACGTTCTTGCCGATCTCCTGCCCGACGAGTTCGACGTTCTCGGTCGCCGCGCTCACGCGGACCACCACCGTTCGTGCTGTGGCATGGTTGCCCGTGCTGGTCGGGGCAGTGGGTTGAACACTTCGATATCGGGTCCTCTCGTGGCCGGTGCCGGTGGTTCCGGTGCCGGCTTACCGCCCGGCCGACCGGAAGTCGACGTTCTCGAACTGCTGGGGGCGCTCGCCCTCCGTGGCGTAGACGTAGAGGGCGGTCTTCGCGACTGCGCCCAGCGTCGTGCCACCCAGGTAGGCCAGCAGGATGACGAGCACGCCGATGGCGATGGCGCCGACGAGGCCCAGCCCGGTGCCGCCGAGCACGAAGAAGGCGAGTGCGGCGACCGCCAGCCCCGCCAGCGTGAACAGCACGGTGACGATGCCGACGCCGAAGCTGGCGCCCGCGGTCTCGCCCCAGGTCTCCTTGAACGTCTGCCCGGAGCGCTCGAACATCTCCCGGACCGAGACCTCCTCGAAGACGATGACGGGGATGACGAAGTACGTCAGGATGCCCCACGCCACGCTGAAGACGAACGAGGCGAGTTCGGCCAGCGGGTTGTCCGTGCTCTCCAGCAGCTGGAGGACCGTCCCGACGACGGCCGAGATGACCGCCCACGCGAACAGCGGGCGTCTGTTGCGCCACGCGGCCGCGAGCCCCTCGTTCAGCGTGGGGTCGCGCCCGTGGAACACCTCGCGGGCGTTGTACATCAACGCGGCCGAGAAGAACGCCGCGATGAACGAGGTGCCGAGGTAGACGACGAACAGCGCGGCGTACATCGCGGGCCCGGGAGTCGGGCCGACGAGGAACACCGCACCGCCGAGGATGAGGGCGAGATAGATGGCGCCCGCGATGCCCGAGATGGCGGGGAACACGGTGAGGCTCGGCTCGTCGCGGAGGACCTGGAGGCTGTCCATCGACAGTGCCCAGCCGGTCTTGAGTCTGCTGAAGAATCCCATTACTGGGTGCTGGTGGGTCGGCTCCGGGGATAAATCTTCGCGGCTGGGCCGTGATAGCAACGGGCCCGGCCAGCAGCTGGGTCGTGCATCCCGTCGGCGGGACCGGCCGGGCGAGCAACCCCGCTCCCGACCGGCGCTACTCCACCCGCACGGTTCGCGACTCCGTCACGGGCGCAAGCGGCAGGTCCGGGAACGCCACCTCGACCCGGTAGGTGAGTTCGTCGGCCTGGTCCGTGCCGAAGACGCCGACCGTCGTCTCCGTCTCGCCGAGGTGACTCTCGCCGCTGGACATCTCCCGGCCGTTGACCGTCACGCGGACCCCCGCCCGGGCGCTGCCCGCGGTCGAGCGCACCGTGACCGGACACATCGCGCGCTCGCCCAGCGCGATGCTGTCGGGGAACGCCCCCCAGTCCACCTCGACGACCGGGAGGTCGCGGGCGTTCCGCAGGACTCGCTCGGCGACGCCCTCCGAGAGGCCCGCATCGACGAGCCCCTCGACCCCGGCGGCGACGATGTCGGCAGGCGTTTTCAGCCCCTCTGCGGCGAGTTTCTGGGCGCGGCCGCGGGCGACGCCGTCGACGGCGGTGAGGCCGACAGCGTCGGCGGAGATGCCGGTCTCGACGCGGGCCTCGACCCGGCGGACGAGGTTCGCGGTGCGGGCGGGCGCGAACTCGCGGGCGAACGCGTGCAGGGCCGCGAGCAGGCGCAGGACGTTCTGCTTGATGACCCACGCGTCGCTCTGGAGTTCGGCCGGGGTGGACCCCCGCATCGCCGACCGGCAGATGGCCAGCACCTTCCGATGCCCGGGTTCGAGGTCCTCACCCTCGGCATCCGTGGCGAACGACTTCCCGAGGACCGACTCGACGGCGTCGCGCTCGCTCTTGCGGGCGCTGACGGAGTCGAACTCGGCGGCGGCCGCGACCGTCCGGAGTACGTCGGTCTCGTCGACGGGACGCTCCGCGGCGAGTTCGGTCAGGTCGGCGAACTCGCGGGCGGTGTCGAGGCGCATGTAGAACTTCGAGGCCAGCCGCCCGAGCGCCGTCGGCCGCAGGCGGAGGCCGTCCTCCTCGACGAACCCGTCGTCGACCAGCGCGTCCAGCGTCTCCCGCGCCCTCGTGCGGAGGTTGCCGCCGAACGGGTAGTCCGTCGAGCCGTCGCTGGCGCCGTCGGGGGCGGCCTGCGCCCGGACGTAGTAGAAGGTGGTCTCCAGCCACTCCATCACGTCGTCCATCTCGCGGACGTAGCCCAGCGCGACCTCGGCGTTGAGGTGCGCGTCGAGGTCCTCGGCGAGGCGGGACTCGATCTCCTTGCCCTCGCGAAGCAGGGTCCGGTACTTCTCGGCGTCCGCGCCGTCACAGACCACGTACGCGTAGCCGGCGTCGTCGTAGCCCGGCCGCCCGGCGCGCCCGAGCATCTGGAGCACGTCGAGCGGACTCATGTCGACCTCCCCCTCGAGCGGGTCGTGGTACTTCGTGTCCCGGATGACGACACAGCGCGCGGGCAGGTTCACGCCCCACGCGAGCGTCGAGGTCGAGAACAGGAGCTGGACCGTGCCGTCGCGGAACCACTCCTCGACGCGGTCCTTGTCCGAGCGCGAGAGCCCGGCGTGGTGGAAGGCCACGCCGTCGACGACGGACTGGCGGAGGGTGTCGTTGTCCAGGTCCTGGGCCTCGGTGTGCATGTCGTAGTCGCCGCGGGCGCCCATCTCGATGTCGCGCTCGGCGACCACGTCGCGGGCCTTCTCCGCGGCGCGGACGGTGTCCTGCCGGCTGGAGACGAAGACGAGGGCCTGCCCGCCGTCCTCGATATGGGGTTGGGCGAGGTCGAGCGCGCGGAACAGGCGGCGGTACTTGTCCTGGAACGGGTTCTCACCGTGCGAGTACGTCTCCACCCCCGCGTGCAGCGGGACCGGGCGGTACTCCTCGCCGAAGGTGAACGTGCACTCGTCGGGCGCATCGAGCCACCCGGCCACGTCCTCGATGTTCGGCATCGTCGCCGAGAGCGCGACCACGCGCGGGTCACAGAGTCGGCGCAGGCGCGAGACCGTGACTTCGAGGACGGACCCGCGCTTGTCCGAGTCCAGCAGGTGGACCTCGTCGATGATGCAGCAGTCGACGTCCGTGATGAACGCGTGACGCGCGGTGTCGTGCTTGCGCGTGGCCGAATCGGCCTTCTCGGGGGTCATAACCAGCACGTCGGCGCGCTCGGCACGCCGGGGATTGAGGTCGCGCTCGCCCGTGACGACGTACACCGAATACCCGAGGTCCTCGAAGCGCTCCCATTCGGACTCCTTCTCGTTGGTGAGCGCGCGCAGCGGTGCGAGGAAGAGGGCGGTCCCCTCGTTGCGGAGGGTGCGGCAGATGGCCAGTTCCGCGAGCGCGGTCTTCCCGGAGGCGGTGGGGGCGCTCACGACGACGTTCTCGTCGGAGTCCAGCACCGCGGGCAGGGCCTCCGTCTGCATCCGGTTGAACGCCTCGAACGGGAACGCGTCGGCGAACTCGGGGACGGCCTCGTCTACGCGCATGATGTGGAATGCCGCGGCGGAATCGCCGCCGCCGGCGGGTTACCTGACCGCAGGGGGCGTCGGACAAAGGGGTTTCCTATGCGGCACGGCGCCGGCCTACTGCGGCGCGATGGTGATCTGCTTGCCGCGGTCGATGGCCTGCTCCAGTTCCTCGGCGATGGCCGACCCACGCGAGACCTGGATCTCGCCGCCGCGCGAGACGGTCGCCGTGAACAGGTACTCGCCGCCGGCCTGCACCTCGACGGTCTCGCCCTGGTACCCCTCGGCCGGGACGATGACGTGCCGGGAGGTGACCTCGGGCGTGACGATCTCGCCGGAGCCGCCACCCGCGCGACCGCCGGAACTCCCACCGGCGTCGCCACCGCCCGACCCCCCGGCGTGGCGCGCGCCGTCCGGGCGCTCGTCGTGGGTGCGCACGTCGATCTCGATGCCGAGCCGGTTCTCGATGTCGGAGATGCGGCCGCCGCCCTTCCCGATGACCGTCGAGATGTCGTTCTCGGAGACGTAGACGCGGGCGGAGTTCTGCCCGGTGATATCGACGTCCACGCGGTCGCGGGCGACCGACTTGACCTCGCGTTCGATCTCCTGCTTGGCGATGCGGTTGACACCCGTGTCGCTCCCGTCCTCGCCCTCCTCCAGCGGGACCGTGACGACCTGGTTGTTGAACGTGTAGATCTCGTATGAGGGTTCGCCGGTCTCGAAGTCGCTGATGACGACCACCGGGCGCGTGAGGTCCTCCTCCATCAGGCCGTGGGGGACCTTCACCTCGGTGTGGACGTCGTAGACGGTGTGGACCTCGCCGGCCTCGATGTAGACGACCGTGTCGACGACCTGCGGTATCATCCCGAGTTCGACGCGGCCGACGAGCCGCTGGAGCGCGTCGATGGCGCGGGTCGCGTGGACCACGCCCAGCATCCCGACGCCCGCGAGCCGCATGTCCGCGAACACGGAGAAGTCGGAGGTCTTCCGGACCTCGTCGTAGATGGTGTAGTCCGGCCGGACCATCAGCAGGGAGTCGGCGGTCTTCTCCATCGAGCCGTCCAGTTCGGTGTACTGGGTGATGTTCGGGCCGACCTGGAGGTCGCGGGGCTTCTCCATCGTCTTGACCGCGAAGCCCGTATCGGCGAGGAACTCGGCGACGGCCTGGGCGAACGTGGACTTCCCGGCGCCCGGCGCCCCGCTGATGAGGACACCGCGCTGCTGCTCCTGCAGGCGGTCGCGGAGTTCGCCGGCGAGCTTGTAGTCGTCCAGCGTCGTCTTCGCGATGGGTCGGACGGCCGTGATCTCGTAGCCGTCGGCGAACGGCGGCTGCGCGACGGCGATGCGCATGTCCCGGAACTGGACGATGCTCATGCCGGGCTCGGAGAGCTCGATGAACCCCTGGCTGGACTGGCGGGCCGACGCCTCGATCTCGGCGGCCCACTCCTTCAGCTGGGCCTCCGTGGAGGGCTCGTCGCGGATTGCCTCGTAGCGCATGTCGCCGAGGCTCCCGCGCTTGGCCATCGGGGGGACATCCGTGCGGAGATGGACGCTCATCGTCTCCTCGTCGAAGAACTCCTCGATGGAGAGCGTGTCCACGTCGCGGGTCTCGGCCTCGACGTACTCGACGGCGATGCCCTTCGCCCGGGCGACCTCGGCCTGGACCGCGTCGCTGGTCAGGAGCGTGGCGTCGTACTCCTGGGCGATATCGCGGATGACCGCGTCGATGTCACCTTCGTGGGCACCACCGATCTCGTCACTGGTGGGGCGCTCGCCGACGTACTCGACAGCGAGCTCGTCGGCGTCGGCGAGGTCCGTGAGGCGCTGGAGCTCCTCGAGCCCGTTCCAGCCGGTGTCGTGGCCGGCGTTGGCCTGGGACTCCAGCTCGGAGACGACCGCCTCGGGGACGTACACCGTCTCGACGGGTTCGCCCCGTTCGTGGAACTCGGACACACGGCCGTCGATGACCGCGCTCGTGTCCGGGACGACGTTCATGCACGGGAGTTGGATGCTTTCGCGTATAAGGTACCGGGATACCGGGTGTGGAACGAGGACATCCGTGGTCGGGAAGATACGCCCGAGATAGCGCTCGGGAACCGCTACCGATGCCACCTGGTTGCGGTGGTGTCGCCGGGTAGCTAAGGAGGCTCCAGGGCGTAGCCGGGCGCATCGTGAACGCTGACGCCGACACCGGACTCTACAAAGCGCCGCGAACCACGGTCTCGCAGAACCAGGGGAAGTTCCGGATCCACCTGAACTTTCCGGGGCGGAACCATCCGACGCACGACGACCACGGGTACGGGCCGCTCGCCACCGTCGTGGAGTCGTTCATGGACCCGGACACACTCATCTCGATGCACCAGCACCGGAACGAGGAGATCGTCTCGTGGGTCCCGGCCGGCGTGATGCGACACGGGGACCGGCAGGGGAACGACCTGGTCACCGACCCGGACCACCTGCTGGTGATGAACGCGGGACGGGGGTTCTGGCACGAGGAGCGCACGCTCGCGGACGACCCGCCGCTGCGGATGCTGCAGATCTTCGTTCGCCCGCACAGCCTCGACCTCCAGCCGGACATCCAGCACGAACCCGTTCCCGGCCCCGTCGCTAACGAATGGCGCCACCTCTTCGGTCCCGAGGGCGCCGACGCGCCGGCGTTCGTGCGCAACGACATCCATCTCTACGATATCCGGCTCGACGAGGGCGCCACCGGCAGGCTCCCGTCGCGGGACGGATACGACACGTACTTCTACGTGTTCGAGGGCGCGGTCGAGACCGCCGGAACCCGGTTCGAGGAGGCCGAAAGTGGCCTCCTCGTCGACGACCGCGACCTCGCGCTCACCGCCACGGCGGACTCGCTCGTGGTCGCGTTCCAGGTAGACCCCGACGCCCCCATCACGAAGCAGGGGACGATCGGGCGGTAGCGCCGGGCGGGCTCCGACCACCCGAAGCCGCTCGGTTGGTCCGTGCCAACGTCCGGCCGATGCTGGCGAGACGGACCGGGAACGGAAGGGTTTACCCCCACGGAACGGACCGTCCGCGCATGAAGGTACTCGTCACGGACCCCATCGCGGACGCGGGACTGGATCGGCTCCGAGAGGCCGGCCACGAGGTCGTCACCGAATACGAGGCGGAGGGCGACGCGCTGTTCGAGGCCGTCGCGGACGCACACGCGCTCATCGTGCGCTCGGGCACGGAGGTCACGGCCGACCTCCTGGCCGCGGCGCCGGACCTGCAGATCGTCGGGCGCGCCGGCATCGGCGTCGACAACATCGACATCGACGCGGCGACCGAGCACGGCGTCATCGTCGCGAACGCGCCGGAGGGGAACGTCCGCGCCGCCGCCGAGCACACGGTCGCGATGGCCTTCGCCACCGCGCGCTCCATCCCGCAGGCCCACACCCGCCTGCGCGGGGGCGAGTGGGCGAAAGGCGAGTTCCTCGGCACGGAACTGCGCGACAAGACCCTCGGCGTCGTCGGCCTCGGCCGCGTCGGCCAGGAGGTCGCGAAGCGGCTGGGCGGGCTGGGGATGGACCTGGTCGCCTACGACCCCTACATCGGCGAGGAGCGCGCCGAGCAGCTCGGTGCCGAGCTCGCGGGCCTCGACGAGACGCTGGAGCGCGCGGACTTCCTCACCATCCACACGCCGCTCACCCCCGAGACGGAGAACCTCATCGGCGAGGACGAACTCGCGCAGCTGGAGGGCGGCTACGTCGTCAACTGTGCTCGCGGTGGCATCATCGACGAGCCCGCGCTCGCCGAGGCCGTCGAGGACGGGGTGCTGGCGGGCGCCGCCATCGACGTGTTCGCCGAGGAGCCCCTGCCGGAGGACTCGCCGCTGCTCGACGTCGACGACATCATCGTGACCCCGCATCTGGGGGCCTCGACGGAGGCCGCACAGGAGAACGTCGCCACCTCCACGGCCGAGCAGGTGCTGGCCGCCTTCCTCGGCGAGCCGGTGATGAACGCGCTCAACGCGCCGTCGATGGACGCCGCTGCGTTCCCGCGCGTCAAGCCGTACATCGAACTCGCCGAGACCGCCGGCCGCATCGCCGTCCAGCTGTTCGACGGCCACGTCAACGAGATCGAGGTCGAGTACGCCGGCGACATCGCCGACGAGGACATCGAACTTGTCACCGCGTCGGCGCTGAAGGGCGTCTTCCTCCCCATCGAGTCACAGGTCAACGCGGTCAACGCCCGGGACATCGCCGAGGAGCGCGGCATCGACGTGACCGAGACGAAGCACTCGCAGGCCGAGGACTTCACCTCACTCGTCACCGTCACGGTCCACAACGACGAGGAGTCCATCTCCGTCTGCGGGACGCTGTTCCACGACGACGACCCGCGCATCGTCCGCATCGACGGCTTCCGCGTCGACGCGATTCCGGGCGGCCGGATGATCGTCTCGCGCAACACGGACGAGCCCGGCGTCATCGGCCTCATCGGCTCGGTCATGGGCGAGTACGACATCAACATCGCCGGGATGTACAACGCCCGCCAGACCATCGGCGGCGAGGCGATGACCGTCTACAACGTCGACCAGGAGGTCCCCGACGAGGCCCGCGAGGAACTGGAGGCCGACGAGCGCGTCATCGAGACGCGCTACATCTCGCTTGCAGACGAGTAGGGATAACCCCAATATAACAACCCAAACGCATATTTTTGGAATTTATTCCCACTATTTCAAACTAATAGACCTTGTTTTATTTTTATATGATTATTAGCAGACGGCGATAGAGCCGCCTACGAAGCCCTCGCGCGCTCAGGGCCCCGCGGCTCGCTGCGCTCCTCGCTCCCTTCGGTCGCTGCGGTGCTTACGTCGCCGGGGGACCGCTGAGCGCGCTCGCCCTTCGAGTCCGCCAGGAGTCGGTTGTTCCACGGGCCCGACGCCCCTGCCCTTCCCCAGGTCGCGCGGGCTCCACTTCGTTCCGCCACGCGGCTCGCGGCTTCGCCGCTCGCTCGGGGCGCCTGCGGCGCCCCGCTCTCCCGGCCCGTGGATTGCTGAGCCTCGTGCACCTCCGTCAGTCGAACCGGCGCGCAGCGAGGCCCGGAGTGGTCGAGAGCGCGAGGGCTTCGTAGGTGGTTCTAGTGTCGTTTTCGTTGGTTCCGAGAGAGAGCACGAACCCACCAAATCCCACCCCCTGAACCGCCCGGAGTTAAGCCACCGACGGCCGAACGCCGGCCCATGACGGTCTACGAGACCGACGTGCCGGGCGTCGGCAAGAAGTTCGAGGTCGATGTCGGCGGCGGGGCCCGCGCGGTCGTTCTGCTCCACCACGACGGCCGGGTCGAACTCTTCCGCCGGCCCGACCCGGACGCCGACTCCGAGAAGGTGTTCGAGCTGACGAGCCAGCAGGCCAACTACCTCGGCTCCATCCTCGAGGGCGCCTACTTCGAGACCGTCGACATGGACCAGCTGGAGGTGCCGCTGGGCGACGCCATCATCGAATGGGTCGACATCACCGACGCCTCACCCGTCGCCGGGAAGACGCTCGCGGAGGCCGACCTCCGGGCCGTCTCGGGCGTCTCCGTCATCGCCGTCCAGCGCGGGCCCGACACCGTCCCGAACCCGGAGCCCGACTTCCAGGTCGAGGCCGACGACATCCTCGTCACGCTCGGGACCCGCGAACAGCAGGCCGTCTTCGCCGACCGCTGTCAGGGCGGAGAGGGAACCAGCGACGACCCAGATACCGCCGGCGAGGGCGGGACGTAGCGTGGCCGCGACGGAGTCGCTCCTGCTGGCCGCGGGCGTCGTCTTCGCGACGCTGGCTATCGGCGGCGCGATAGCGACCCGCCTCGACCAGTCGGTCATTCCGGCGTACATCGTCGCCGGCGTCCTCGTCGGGCCGAACGCACCCAGCGTGGCGGGCCAGTCGCTCACGCTCGTCCAGCAACAGGAGTTCATCACGCTGTTGCAGGAACTCGGTATCGTCCTCCTGCTGTTCTTCATCGGGCTGGAGTTCGACCTCTCGAGTCTGCTCCGGCGGCGCGAGGCCGTCACACGAGCCGCCGGCGTGGACCTCCTGCTGAACGCCGGCGCGGGGTTCGCGCTGGGCTACGTCTTCGGCTTCGGCCTCGTCGAGAGCGTCCTGCTCGCCGGCGCGACCTACATCTCATCCTCGGCCATCATCACGAAGTCGCTCATCGAACTCGGGTGGATCGCCGACCCCGAAGCCGAGGCCATCCTCGGCGTCCTCATCGCCGAGGACCTCGTCATCGCGGTCTACCTCGCGCTCCTCACGGCGGTCGCGCTCTCCGGCGGTACCCTCGCGAGCGCGCTCGTCCCCCTCGGCATCAGCGTCGCGGTCATCGCGGCGCTCGTCGCGCTCGCGACCGTCGGGACGCCGCTGGTCGCGCGGGCGCTCGACACGAACGCGGACGAGCTGTTCCTCCTCAGAATCGTCGCGGCCGTCACCGTCGTCGCCGGCGTCGCACTCGCGCTGGGCGTGAGCGAGGCCGTCGCCGCGTTCTTCCTCGGGGCCGCGGTCGGCGGAACCGAGCACGCCCACCGCGTCGAGCGCGTCATCACCTCCGAGCGGGACCTCTACGCGGCGGTCTTCTTCTTCGCCATCGGGCTCGGCACGGACCCCGGGACGCTGGGCGCGGTGGCGGTGCCGCTCGCAGCGCTCGTGGCCGTGACCGCGGTCACGAAACTCGTCTCGGGCTACCTCGGCGCGGCCGCCTACGGCCTGGCCGAGCGCCGCCGCGTGCGGATGGCGCTGGCGATGGTCGCACGCGGCGAGTTCTCGCTCGTGCTGGCGGCGCTCGCCGTGACCGCGGGGCTGGACCCGCAACTGACGGCGCTCATCGTCGGCTACGTCCTCGCGATGAGCATCCTCGGGACGGTGCTGATGCGGTCCTCCGGGCACGTGGAGGCGCTGGTCGCGCGATTGCGCGGCGGAGCGGGCGCCGCCCCGACCTGAAGGCACTTGTCGGCGGCCGGACGACGGCCGGCCGTGCGACGACGCGAGATGCTGGCGGCCGCCGGCGCGACCGTGGCGGCCGGACTGGCAGGCTGTCTCGGCCTCGGCCCCTGCGCGAGTGCCCCCGACGAACCGCGACGCCTGGACACGACCGTCCGGAACGAGCGACGGGTGACGCTCTCGCACGACGGCTGCCCGACGCTCCGTGACCCCGCGCCTCACTACACGACTGTCGAGAACCAGCGGACGGAACCGGTCACGGTGGCCGTCGACATCGACCGACGCGACGGCGGGGCGCTGTTCCGCGGGACGTTCCGTCTCCGGACCGACGCGACGGTCACCGTCGAGCGCCCGGAGCCGGCAGCGTACGCCGTCACCGCCCGGGTGCCAGCACTGGACTGGCACGGGCGCTACACGGCGACGCCCGACAGCTACGACTGCAACGAGTATTGGCAGGAGGTCACAATCGACACGAGCGGGGTCGAAAGCAGGGAACTCGCGACGACGATGGGCTGCGAGACGGGACCGTTCTGACTCAGCCCAGCGCCGGCAGCAGGCCCGTCAGTTCCAGCCCGACCGTCATCGCGACCGCGGCCGCGGGCGGGATGGTGAGGTTGTCGTCGAGGACGTAGCCGCGGACGGTGGGCTTGACGCCGTCGGCGAGCGCGGTCGCCAGGCCGCTCAGCACCGCCGCGATCGCGGGAACGAAGAAGCTCGCGATGCCGGTCGCGATGCCGAACGTCGCCAGCAGGACGTACCCCTGCTTCACGTCGCGCAGCTCACCCGAACCCAGCAGCCCGGAGACGGGGTCGGCGATGGCGAGTGCCAGCACGGCCGGGATGGCCACGCGGGGCTGGAAGAGGAGAACGACGACGGTGAAGCTCACCACGTACAGCGCGTACGCTGCGACGTTGTCCTGCTCGTACTCGCGGGTGAGTCGGTCGTAGATGGCGAGGTCGAGGCGGCCCGAGAGCCGCCCGACCTCCAGCAGCGCCGCCAGCATCGACCCACCCAGCAGGACGAGCCCGAGCTGGCGCCAGGTGAACACCCCGAGCAGGTAGCTCGCGGGGGCGAGCGCACCCGTGACGTGGACCAGCCGGCGCTCGACCTCGGGGTGGCGGAGCCGCGAGAAGCGGCCGCCGTCCGCGTCGGCACCGGCATCGGCGTCGGCCGATGCTCTCCCGTCCGCACCGCCCCCGCCTCCGTCGGCGCCGGCGGTGTCTGGCATCGTCCTACAGGTCCGCGATGTCGGTGCTCCCGGTCCGGAGCGCGGTCAGCGTGACGGGTAACTCCTCGATGTCGACGCGGGCCTGCTCGGTGGAGTCGCGCTCCCGGACGGTGACGGTGTCGTCCTCCAGCGATTCGTAGTCGACCGTGACGCAGTACGGCGTGCCGACCTCGTCCTGGCGGCGGTAGCGCCGGCCGATGTTGCCCGAGTCGTCGTACGCGACGGCGAAGCCCGCCTGCCGGAGGTCAGCCTCCACCTCGCGGGCGCGCTCCCCGAGGCCGTCCTTGTCCATCAGCGGGAAGACGCCGACGGTCGTCGGCGCCACCTCGGGCGGCAGGTCGAGGAACGCGCGCTCCTCGCCGTCCACGAGGTCGCGGTCGTACGCGTGCGTGAGGACCGTGTAGACGATGCGGCCGATACCGAACGACGGCTCGACGACGTGGGGCGTGATGTGCTCGCCCGACTCGGTCACCTCCTCGCGAGCGAAGTTCGTGTGCTCGACATCGACCTCGTAGGACTCGCCGTCGGCCTCCACCTCGACGACCTCGCCGTCGAAGGCGTCGGGGTCGCGCTCGACGAGGTCGTTGAGCGCCTCCTGCACGGCGCCGGCGTCGCCGCCGAACTCCGGCCCCAGCACCGACATGTCGGGGTCGACGGTGGCGCGCTCGACCGTCTTCGGCTCGTCGTACTGCTTGAACAGCGTGAACTCCTCGTCCGAGTGGGCGCCGTGCTTCGAGAGGTCGTAGTCCGAGCGGTAGGCGAATCCCGTGATCTCGACCCAGTCGCCGCCGAGTTCCGCCTCGGCGTCCCAGCAGTCCGCGGCGTAGTGGGCGAGCTCGCCCGAGAGGTGCTGGCGGTACCGGAACCGGTCCATGTCGACGCCGACCCGCTCGTACCAGTCACGGGCGAGGCCGAGGTAGTAGGCGACCCAGTCGGAGGCGACGATGTTCTCGTCGACGGCCTCCTGCACCGTGCAGGTGACGTACTTTCCGTCGGACGAGTCCGACGACGTTCGGCTCGCTTCGCTCGCCTCACCGCCGTCGTCGGCCTCCTGCTCGTCGGCCGGGTAGAGCGTGAGTTCGACATCGGCGACCCGGTGGAGGGGCGGTTCGTCCTCGTCGGGGTCGACGAAGTGCTCCAGCTCGGCCTGTGTGAACTCCCGCACGCGGACGAGCGCGCGGCGCGGCGAGATCTCGTTGCGCCACGCGGTGCCGACCTGCGCCACGCCGAAGGGGAGCTGGTTCCGGGCGTACTGCTTGAGCTGCGGGAACTCCACGAAGATGCCCTGGGCCGTCTCCGGGCGGAGGTAGCCCGGCTGGGAGCTGCCGGGGCCGATGTTCGTCTCGAACATCAGGTTGAACTCCTCGACGGGCACGTCGGTCAGCGACGCACCACAGGTCGTGCAGTCGAGGTCGTACTCCGCGATGAGCGCCTCGACCTCGGGGATGGGGAGGGACTCGGCCTCCTCGATACGGGTCGCGTCCTCGACGAGGTGGTCGGCCCGGTGGTTGGTGCCACACTCCGGGCACTCGATTATCATGTCGTCGAAGCCGTCGAGGTGGCCCGACGCCTCGAAGACGGGCTCGGGCATCACGTCGGGCGCGGATATCTCCATGTGGCCCTCCTGGGTCACGAACAGGTCGCGCCAGGCGTCCTCGACGTTGCGCTTCAGCGCGGCGCCCTCCGGGCCGTAGGTGTAGAAGCCGGCGACACCGCCGTAGGCCCGCGATGCCGGGAAGAAGAACCCCCGGCGCTTCGCGAGCTCGGCGACGGTCTCCAGCTCCTCGTCGGCCGGAATCGGCTCGAGCGCCTCCGCGTCCGCATCCGCATCCATGTCCTCACTCATCCTCGATCACCGCGGCGAGCAGGTCGATGTCGCGGAGGATGCCGACCATGTCGTCGGCCGTCATCAGCGGGAGCTGTTCGATGTCGTTGGAGATCATGAGCTGGGCGGCATCCTGTGCGGTCCGCTTGCGCGTGACCGTCACGAGGTCCCCGCTCATGAACCGGTGAGCCGGCTCGGCCGGAATCTCGACGTTCCGGGTCGGCAGGTAGCGGTTGCCGGTCGCCTTGATGCCCTCCCACTTCCAGTCGTCGTCCTCGTCGGCCAGGGATTCGCCGGTCTCGGCCTCGCCCTCCTCGACGCGGGCCACCTCGATGATGTCGACCTCCGTCAGCATCCCCTCGGGTTCGCCCTCGTCGTCGAGCACGACCGCGTAGGGCACGTCGGCGTAGTCGAGTTCGGCCTGCACGACCGGGAGCGGCGTCTCGCGGTAGACCGTGTTGACGGCGTGGGTCGACAGCGGGCCGACCTCGACGTCCGTACCGGCGATCTCGCCGTTGGCCAGCGCCCGGATGACATCGGTCACGGTGACGATCCCGGCGAGGTGGTCGTTGTCGACCACGGGGACGCGGTTGTGGCCGCTCTCGCGGACGAGCCGCGCCACGTCGGCCAGCGAGGCGTCGCTCGTCACGGTCGGGACCTCCTCGGCGAGCAGCGCGAGCTGGTCCTCGTCGGGCCGTTCGATGAGCGCCTCGCGGGTGACGAGGCCGCGGAACTCCTCGCCGTCGTCGGTCTCCTTCACGACGGGAATCGAGGAGAAGGCGCCGCCCTGCAGGTATTCGAGGGCGTCCTCACGGGTACCGGGGATGGACACCGTCACCACCTCCTCGCGGGGCGTCATGGCGTCTGCGACGTTCATACGGGCCGCACACGGGCCGCGTACTAAGGCCTTGCAGTATCCCGACAGCGGTCCACACGACCGGCGCGTGACCCCAGGCAGCGCGGTCCCCGAGGGAGGAGGCCCCTCGTTTCGAGTCCAGATGCCGACCTGTCCGGTCACGTATGATGCACACAGCGACAGGTAGCTCCCCGGTAGCCGCGAATCGACGGCTACCGTGTCATAATTTCACGACCCCAATCCGCATCTCCACCGGAAGCGGAGGGGTTCGCGGGCGCGGGCGGAACGGTGATGTGCCCGACCGCCCCAGCCCCGCTATGCGCATCGCACCCGGCGCCGGTCGCTACGCCGTCGCCGCCGCGCTCGCGGGCCTCACGACCGCCCGATGGCTGGGACGCCGCGCGGCCGTCGCGCTCGGCCTCCTGCTGGCGGGAGCCGTCCTCGCATTCCACCGCGACCCCGAACGCACACCGCCCGGTAGCGGGGCTGTCGCGCCCGCCGACGGGGTGGTGTCGGTCGTCCGCACGGAGGAACACGACGGCGACGCCCGTGTCCGCGTGGGCATCTACATGAACGCCGCGAACGTCCACGTCAACCGCGCGCCGCTCGCGGGGCGTGTCGAGGCGGTCGAGCATATCGACGGCGGCCACCGGCTCGCGTTCTCGAAGGAGTCCGAACACAACGAGCGCGTCCACGTCGACATGGCGCGCGAGACGGGTGACTACCGCGTGACCCTCATCGCGGGCGCGTTCGCCCGGCGCATCCACCCCTACGTCGAGGCCGGGCAGGAACTCGAGCGCGGCGACCGCATCGGCCACATCTCCTTCGGCTCGCGGGCCGACGTGCTGTTTCCCGCGGGCGTGACCGAGGCGGACGTACTGGTCGAAACTGGGGAGGAAACGCGAGCGGGCGAGACACAGCTGGTGGACCTGTAGCGAGGCGATGCCCCGATACCGGCAGGATATATCGGGAGTTCCAGAGTTTCTCGGATAATTTCGGACTTTCCGAACCAATCAGTCGCTCTGGATACGGGGTGCTAACATGTACGTTATTTTACCTTTCCCTTCCGCGATATCGAAGTGCATCTTGACGGGGAACTCCTCGCCCAGCTCCATCCGGACCTCCGCGTCCTTCGGGATGGCCTTGTTCATGTCCTTCAGATAATCGAGCGAGAACAGCGAGCGGGCCTCGCCGGCCTCCAGCGAGATGAGGTCGTCGCGGGTAAGCGTGAGGTGGACGTCGTCGGTGTCGCCCTCGGCCTCGACGTAGAAGGTGTCCTCGTCGACATCGACGCCGAGCGCGATGTGGTCGGAGACCATGTCGGCGGCCTTGACCGCGCGGTCGATGTCCTTGCCCTCGACGACGATCTCGGCCGGGAGGTCCAGGTCCGGGAGGTCGGGCTCCTGGCGGATGGAGTCGGGGTCGATGAGCGCGAGCGTGCCCTCCAGGCCCTCGATCTGGATGTGGAGCTTGCGGGTCTCCTCGTCGAGTTCGAGCTGGACGAGCTGGCCCGAGTCCGCCATGCCGACGAACTCCTCCAGCCGCGCGAGGTTGACACCGATGATGCCGCCGTCGGTCTCGTAGGACTCGAAGGCGTCCGCGTCGAGCGAGAGGTCCACCATGCCGACGTTCGCCGGGTCCACCGCGCGGATGGCCAGCCCGTCCTCGTTGAGGTTGATCTTGCACTCGTCGACGAGCACGCTGACGGAGTCGAGCGCGGACTCCAGCGTGTCCGCGCTCACGATGGCCTTGAACATGCGGCGGGATTCGGCGTCCCCCGATAAAAAGTCACCCCTACGCGTGCGCGGGCGCGAGTTCGGGAAAACGGGCGCTCACCCGCCGCCGTGACCACCGGCGTTCCGCCGGAGTTCCGTCAACGTGTTCGAGAGCCCGGCGACCTCGAAGCGGGCGCCACCCGAGTCGCTCTCAACGGCACGGACCTCCCAGCCGTGGTCCTCTGCGACGTTGCGGACGATGGTGAGTCCGAAGCGGGGGTCGGCGCCACCGGTCGAGCCGTGTTCGAACAGGTCGCCGCGCTCCTCGGGCGGGATGCCGGGGCCGTCGTCGGCCACGTAGAAGCCGTCCTCGTCGGGCAGCGGCCCGACCTCGACGGTGATGTCCTCGCCGCCGTGTTCGATGGCGTTGCGGAACAGCTGATCGAACAGCGACCGGATGCGGTCCGGGTTCGCCGCGATGGTCGGCAGTCCGTCGGCCGTCTCCAGCGTCGCCCCGGGCGTCGCGGCCGCCGCCCAGCGCTCGGCGGCCGTCGTCTCGAAGTCGACGGGAGCGACGCCGTCCGCGGTGCTCAGCGAGGTGAGCCGGTGGAGCTTGTCGACGAGCGTCCCGATGCGGTCGACGGCGTCGTCGATCTCGGCCAGCGCGTCCGCCGGGTCGGCATCGCCGTCGCGGGCGAGCTGGACGTACCCCGAGGCGATGCTCAACGGGTTCCGCAGTTCGTGGGAGATGAGCTCGGCGAACTCGCCCAGACGCTCGGTGCGCAGCTCCAGTTGCTTCTCGCGGGCCTTCCGCTCGACGGCGTACCGGACCGCCCGCGCCAGCATCGGCCCCTCGATATGCTCGTTCTTGTTGAGGTAGTCCTGGGCACCGGCACGGATGGCCTCGACGGCGACCTCCTCGTTCTGGAGCCCCGTCAGGACGACGACCGGGACGGTGGGGTACGCGTCGAGCACCCGTTCGGCCGTCTCGAGGCCGGTACTCTCCGGGAGTCCCAGGTCCAGCAGGACGACGTCGAACCGGTCGGTCGAGAGGCGGTCCAGTGCCGCCGTGAGGGTCTCGACGTGCGTGAGCGAGAGCTCCGTCCCGAGTTCGTCGCCGGAGACGCGGTCGAGATGTGTCTCGATGAGCGCCGCGTCTCCGGGGTTGTCCTCGACCAGCAGTACCTGCAGCGACCGCCCGCCGAACGCGACCGGGGCGACCGCCTCCTCGGTGGACGCGTCGGCGTCGGTCGCGGCCGGGCCCGTCATCTCGGGGTCGGGGTGTCCACTCATGGTCAGTCGGGTGGGAACTCCACGACGGATATCCAGAACCCCTCGACCCGGCTCACGACATCCAGGAACCCCTGGAAGTCGACCGGCTTCGTGAGGTAGGCGTTCGCGTGCTCGTTGTACGTCTTTATCATGTCCTCCTCGGCGTCCGAGCTGGTGAGGATGACGACCGGGATGCGCTTGAGGTCGTCGTCGTGCTTGATCTCGGTCAGCACCTCCTCGCCGCTCTTGCGCGGCAGGTTCAGGTCGAGCAACACCATATCCGGGCGGTCGGCGTCCGCGTACTCACCCTCCTGGCGGAGGTACTCCATCGCCGACACCCCGTCGTTGACGACGTGGAGGTTGTTGACGAGGCCGGCGTCCTCGAACGCCTTCCGGGTGAGCTGGACGTCGCCGGGGTTGTCCTCGACCAGCAGGATCTCGATGGGGTTCCCCTCCTCGCCGGGCGTCATCGCGGGACTCCTCCGTTCCCACCGGGCTGTTTCGCGAGCGTGAGCCGGACCGTCGTCCCCGCCCCGGCTTCGGACTCGACCCAGATGCGGCCGCCGTGGTTCTCGACGATGCGCTTGCAGATGGCCAGCCCGATGCCGCTGCCACCCTCATCGGTGCCGGCGCCGCGCATGAAGATGTCGAAGATACGGTCCTGCTCCGCCTCGGGGATGCCGACGCCCTCGTCCTCGACGGCGAACTCCCAGCGGTCGTCGTGCTCTGTCGCGGCGACGTGGACCCGCGGGGGCTCGTCGCCGGCGTAGCTGATGGCGTTGTCCAGCAGGTTCTGGAACAGCTGGCGGAGCTGGTGGTCGTCCACCGCGAGCGTCGGGAGGTCGTCGTGGGTGATGGTGGCGTCGGACTCGTCGATGGCGACGGTGAGGTTGTCCCGGGCCTCCTGAAGGACGGCTTCGACCGACTGAGGCTCGAACTCCTCCTCGCGCGTCTGGACCCGCGAGAACGCCAGCAGGTCGTCGATCATCTCGCGCATCCGGTCGGCCCCGTCGACAGCGTACTCGATGTACTCGTGGGCGTCCTCGTCCAGCGCGTCCTCGTACTCCAGCTCCAGCAGGTCCAGGTAGCTCGATATCATCCGCAGTGGCTCCTGCAGGTCGTGCGAGGCCACGTAGGCGAACTGCTCCAGCTCCGCGTTGGTTCGCTCCAGTCGGTCGACGGTCCGTTCGAGCTCCTCGGTCTTCTCGGCCAGCTCGCGCTCGCGCTGCTTGAGCTCTCTGATATCCCGCCCCTCGGGGATGAGCAGGACGACCTCGCCGGACTCGTCCGTGACGGGTTTGAGCGAGAAATCGATGGGGACGGTGTCCACGTCGCCGGCCGCGTTGATCTCCATCTCGAAACGGACGAACTCGCCCTCGCGGGCACGCTCGGCCGCGTCGTAGATGCGCTCGCGGTTCGCCTCGGTGATCCAGGCTGCCTCGGCGAGGTGCTTGCCGACCACATCCTCGCGCTCGACGCCCACGAACTCCAGCGCCGTATCGTTCGCCTCGATGAGGGTGCCGTCCGGCTCCATCAGCCCAGTGAACTGGTAGGTCTGGTTGAAGATGGCCTCGAACCGGCGCTCTCGCTCGCGGCGCTCGGTCACGTCGCGGCCGATACCGACGACGCCCAGCACCTCGCCGTCCGGCCCACGCCACTGCCCGGCCTTGAACTCGTACGGGATCTGCTCGCCGTCCTTGGTCCGGAGGTAGCTCTCGATGACGATGGGTTCACCGTCGGCCAGGATGGTGCCGATGGCCTCGCCGACGGGTTCCCGCTCGTCCTCCGGGACGAATTCCAGCGGGCCCATCTCCTCGATCTCCGCGTCGTCGTAGCCGGTCACCTCCGAGAAGTGGTCGTTCCAGCGGACGAAGTTCCCGTCGGCGTCGTAGGCGTAGAAGATGTCCGGGACGGCGCCGAGCATGCTCTCGACGAAGGACCGCTCCTCGCGAAGTTCGCGCTCGCGTTGCTTCAGGTCCGTGATATCCCGGCCCTCGGGCACGATGAGCGCGACCTCGCCCTGCTCGTCGGTGATGGGCTTCAGCGAGAAGTCGATAACCGCGGTGTCCTCGGCGCCCTGAACCTCGAGTTCGTACCGGACGAACTCCCCCTCGCGGGCACGCTCGACATCCTGCCGGACCTGCTCGGGCGTCTCCTCGTCGACCTGGAACCAGTAGGTGTTCCACACCTTCTTGCCGATGACGTCGTCGGGCTCGATGCCGCCGAAGGCTAGTGCCGTGTCGTTGGCCTCGATGAGGGTGCCGTCCGGCTCCATCAGCCCAGTGAACTGGAAGGTGTTGTTGAAGACGGCGTCGAACCGGCGCTCGCGCTCCTTGCGCTCCGTGATGTTCTCGAAGGCCAGCACGATATGTTCGACCTCGCCCTCCTCGTCCAGCATCGGAGTCCCGCTGATGGAGAGCCAGGTGGCGTCGCCGGTCGGCATGTCGATACGGTAGACGCGGTTCCGGACCGGCTCGCCGGTCTCCAGGATGTCGGCGGTGATGCCCTCGTCCTCACCGACGGGCTCGCCGTCCTCGCCGACGGCCGAGAGCGCCGAATCCGTCGTACTCAGGCCGAGGAGTTCGTCCTCCCGGAGCCCCAGCTCCTGCTTCGCTCGGTCGTTGGCGAGGACGACCTTCCGGTCGGCATCCAGGATGGCGATGGGGACGGGGCTGATATCGAGAATCCCCTCCCTGAGCTCCCCCTCCGAGGGGAGCAGCTCGGCCGTCGATTCCCCACCCCCTGTGCGTGTGTCGTTCCCCACAGTACCGGGAGATATGTGTACATCCACCTAAGTGTTCGGCGTGCGGGCGGGTTCACACCGGATGAAGGTCCGGGTGAGAGACCGGAGCGGGCCGTCCCGCCCACAACCGTCCTGTCCACAGCCGTCCTGTCCACAACCGTCCTGTCCACAGCCGTCACGCCCACGATCGGCTCCGGAACGTCGAGGACGGCGCGGTCAGCTGGTCTCGTCCCTGATGCCACCTTCGGCGTTGTTCTCGTAGACGTTGTTGCTCCCGTCGAAGGTCGCGCCCCCCTCGACGACGATGCCCCAGGTGGCACTCTCCGCGAGCCTGGAGTTGGTCAGCGAGAGGCGGGCGCCGTTCTGTACCCAGACGTTCGCCCAGTCGCCACCGCCGCCGTAGGCCACCTCGACGTTGTCGAGGACGTTGTCGGGGTTGTTGGACTCGAACTCGATGGTCTGCCAGTAGCCCGGCGACTGCTCGGCGCCCTCGAAGACGATGGACTCCCCGTCCCCGGCGTCCGCCGAGAGCGCCCCCTCCTGTTTGACGGTGAGCTTCGCGCCCTCGGCGAAGGTGAACCGTGCGCCGGGAGCGACCGAGACGGTCGCGAAGAGCTTGCTGTTGCCCTCGAGGAAGAACGGTGCGTCGGTGGCGGGCCAGGTGGCCTCGCTCTCGAGGTCGACGCCGCTGACCTCGATGCGGTCGGTCCCGTTGTCGCCGGCGTAGGTCGACCCGGCATCGAGCGCGCCGACGAGCGTCGTGGCGATGGACAGCGGCGCCGTCTCGTTCCCGGTGAACGTGTTCGTGGCGAACTCCGGGAACGTGGCACCGTCCTCGGCCACCAGCCCCCACGTGGCGCTGTTGGCGAACGTGCTGTTCGACACGGAGAGCCGCGCGCCGTTCTGTACCCAGACGTTCGCCCAGTCGCCAGCACCCGCGTCACGCACGACCACGTTGTCGAGGACGTTGTCGGGGTTGTTGGACTCGAACTCGATGGTCTGCCAGTAGCCGGGGACCGCCTCGTCGCCCTCGAAGACGACCGGGCGCTCGCTCGTCCCGCTGGCGGCGAGCGCCCCCTCCGATTTGACGGTCAGTTTCCCGCCTTCGGCGAACCGGAACCGTGCGCCGGGGTCGACCGAGACGGTCGCGAAGAGCTTGCTGTTGTCCTCGAGGAAGAACGGTGCGTCGGTGGCGGGCCAGGTGGCCTCGCTCTCGAGGTCGACGCCGCTGACCTCGATGTGGTCGGTCCCGTTGCCGCCGGCGTACAGCGAGACGCTGTCCAGGGCCCCCATGAGCGTCGTGGCGATGGACAGCGGCGCCGTCTCGTTCCCGGTGAACGCGTTCCGCGCGAAATCGAGCGTGGCGCCGTCCTCGGCCACCAGCCCCCACGTGGCGCTGTTAGCGAACCAGGAGTCGGTCACCGAGAGGCGCGCGCCGTTCTGCACCCAGACGTTCGCCCAGTCGCCATCGCCCGCATCATGCACGACCACGTTCGACAGCTCGTTGGGATTGTCGGACTCGAACTCGATGACCTGCCAGTGGCCCGGCACCCGCGAATCACCGTAGAACCAGATGGGGTCGCTGGCACTGCCGCTGGCCACGAGCGTCCCGTCGCCCTTCACGGTCAGCTTCGACCCGGGCTTGCCGACGACCTCGACACCCGGTTCGATGGTCAGCGTCGCCCCGCTGGTGACCTTGATGTTGCTCTCGAGGGCGACCCGCGGACAGTCGCTGGCGTCCCAGGTCGTGTCCGACGTGATGTCCGACTCGATCGGCTCCGGGTCACAGTCCGACGGAGTGAGCGGGGACTTCGTGGCCACGCTGGTAGGGGTCGCGTCGCCGCCGCCGTCGCCCCCACCGTCCCCGCCATCGCCGCCGTCGCCGAGATCCCCGACATCCGTACTACACCCGGCGAGGGCGAGTCCGGCACCGACCGTCGTGGCACCCCTGAGGAACCGGCGTCGGTCGACCGGCGTTCGACTCCCCTCCGCTCCCCCCTCTGCATTGTCATGCAGTCCCATATCACTGCCCAGTGACGGAGGGGTATTCAAACTCTAGGTCGCTGTCTACGGAGGTAACACGGGCGGAAACGGTCGTCCGTGGGCTCGGCTATCACCGGATGGCCCGACAGCGAGGGGGGCGACCCGCATCGACGCGGGGCGGTACCGAGCCCACGTGTTATGCCCTGCGACCGCCTACACATGGCTATGCGTGAACTCGTCTTCGCCCTCGAGTACGAGCCGGGATGCAACAGGGTGGCGGACGCCCTCGCCGACCACCCCGACGCCCGCGTCCGCTCGCTCTCGCTGCACGCCACCGCCGAGCGGCTCTGGCGGGTCGACCACGCCACCGGGACCCCGGACGCGCTCGACGCCATCGAGGACGCCTTCCGCAACAGCGACTACTACGCCGACTGCCTGGCGACCGAGGACTGCGGTGCCACGCAGACCACCCGCGTCCTCGACCGCACGGACGGCGCGCTCGTCCTCTACTCCGACTGGGAGCGCACGCCCACCTGTGCCTCGGTTCCCCACATCGCCCGCGACCACCTCGGCGACGGCGTGCTGTTCGAGACGCGCCACGAGGGGCGCCACTACACGTGGCGGCTCATCCACTCCGGGGAGGGGGACCTGACGGCCTTCTTCGACGATCTGGAGGCGGCCGTCGGGGAGTGCGCCCGGATGGAGATGCTCCGAACCGCGGATACCACGGCATCGGCCGGGGGCAGCGACGGGGCGTCGAGCGGGCTGTCCCCGGAGCAGGAGGCCGCACTCCGGGCGGCCGTCGAACACGGCTACTACGAGTCGCCCCGGGCGGTCGATGTCGGGGAGCTGGCCGAGCATCTCGACGTGCCGCGGTCGACGCTCACCTACCGCCTCCGGCGAGCGGAGGAACACCTGGCGAAACAGCACGTCGCAGGCGAGCGGGGAGCGAGCGAACGGCTGGCATCGCGCTGACGCCCAGAAGCCAGCATCACGCTGCGCCGGGAGTTGGAATATTCCAATAAAGGCCTATCGAACTCCCGCCCCTACCGTGAGGTATGACAGAGACCTCGGATGCAGCGGGGCCGACACCCGATGGCGGACAGCGGCGCGAGCTGACCGCCCGCCTCGCCGTCCCCGAGATGGACTGCCCCTCCTGTGCGGGGAAGGTCGACAAGAGCCTCGGGCGCGTCGACGGCGTGGTCGAGGCCGCGCTCCAGCCGACCACCGGCACGGCCAGGGTCACCTACGACCCCGACCGCACCACCGAGGCCGACATCGTTCGAGCCATCGAGAACGCCGGCTACGAGGTCGTCGGCCGTGGTGATGAGAGCGAAGACACCGACAGCGGTGGGATGGAGATCGCCCCCCCGTCCGAGATCTGGACGAGTTCCCGGGCGGTCAAGACGTGGGTCGGTGCGGTGTTCGTGACGCTCGGCCTCCTCTTCGAGTTCGTCCTCGCCGGGGGGAACGTCGCCGTCGCGAGCGTCCTCGAGTACCCACTGCACGTCGCGGACGTGCTCTTCCTCGTCGCGGTCGTCACCAGCGGTATCCCGGTCGTCCGCAGCGGCTACTACTCCGCGAAGAACCTGAGCCTCGACATCGACCTGCTGATGGGGACGGCCATCATCGCCGCGACCGGCATCGGCTACTTCGTCGAGGCCGCGACGCTGGCGGTGCTGTTCAGCATCGCCGAACTGCTGGAGGAGTACGCGATGGACCGGGCGCGTGACTCACTGCGGGAGCTGATGGAGCTGTCGCCAGACGAGGCGACCGTCCGCCGCGACACCGGGTCGTCGGAGACACCCGGAGCCGACGGCGAGGAGGTGACCGTCCCCGCCGACGAGGTGGAGGTCGGCGAGACGGTCATCGTCCGCCCCGGCGACAAGATCCCGCTCGACGGCACCGTCGTCGAGGGCGGCAGTGCGGTCGACGAGTCCCCCATCACCGGCGAGAGCGTCCCCGTCGACAAGGGCGTCGGCGACGAGGTGTACGCCGGCAGCATCAACGAGGACGGATATCTCGAGTTCGAGACGACCGCGCCCGCCTCGGAATCGACGCTCTCGCAGATCATCGAGATGGTGCAGGGGGCACAGGCGAACAAGACCGAGAAGGAGCAGTTCGTCGACCGGTTCGCGGGCTACTACACGCCGACGGTCGTCGTCCTGGCGATCCTGACCGCCGCCCTCCCGCCGCTGTTCATCAGCGGGGGCGCCACCGTCGGGCTCGCCGGCTTCTCGCACACCTTCAGCGGGAGCTGGCAGACGTGGTTCATCCGTGGGCTCACCCTGCTGGTCATCGCGTGTCCGTGCGCGTTCGTCATCTCCACGCCCGTCTCCGTCGTCTCCGGGATCACCAGCGCCGCGAAGAACGGCGTCCTCATCAAGGGCGGCAACCACCTCGAGGCGATGGGTGATGTCGACGCCATCGCCGTGGACAAGACGGGGACCCTCACCAAGGGTGAACTCGCGGTCACGGACGTGGTGGCGCTCGGTGGTGCGAGCGAGGAGACGGTACTCCGGCACGCGGCCGCGCTCGAACAGCGCAGCGAACACCCCATCGCCGAGGCGATCCTCGCGCGTGCCGACGCGGCGGCGGTCGGCGACCTGCCGGCCATCGAGGCGTTCGAGAGCATCACGGGGAAGGGAATCCGTGCGGCTGTCGGCGACGAGACGTACTACGCGGGCAAGCCGTCCCTGTTCGAGGAGCTGGGCTTCGACCTGTCGCACGCGCACCTCCGTACCGACGGCGGGGCGGTCGCCGAGGTGGCAGACGAGCAGTGCGAGCGCGAGGACTGTGCCGACATCGAGAACGGCGCTGTCGCCCGGTTCGAGGACGAAGGGAAGACGGTCATCCTCGTCGGCACCGAGGACGAACTGGTCGGTGTCATCGCCATCGCCGACGAGGTACGGCCGGGCGCCGAGCGAGCGGTCGCACGGCTGCACGACCTCGGCGTCGCACACGTGGTGATGCTGACCGGCGACAACGAGGGCACCGCCCGCGCCATCGCCGAGCAGGTCGGCGTGGACGAGTACCGGGCCGAGCTGTTGCCGGACGAGAAGGTCGACGCCGTGGCGGAACTGCAGGCCGAGTACGGCGACGTGGCGATGGTCGGCGACGGCATCAACGACGCGCCCGCGCTGGCGACCGCCGATGTCGGCATCGCGATGGGCGCGGCCGGCACGGACACGGCCATCGAGACCGCCGACATCGCGCTGATGGGCGACGACATCGGCAAGCTCCCCTACCTCTACGCGCTCTCGAACAAGGCCAACGGCGTCATCCGGCAGAACATCTGGTCGAGTCTCGGCGTGAAGGCGCTGCTCGCACTCGGCGTGCCGCTGGGCCTGGTGAGCGTCGCGCTGGCGGTCGTGGTCGGGGACATGGGGATGAGCCTCGGCGTGACGGGCAACTCGATGCGGCTCTCGCGGATGGAACCCGACCGGTTCTTCGACGGCTGAAGCCCGGTCCGGCGAACTCGAGGTCGAGACGGTCGTCGTGGCCGCGTGCGGACGCAGCCACAGCCACAAGGGCGCATCCGATGTCCATTTCCGCATCCGCGGCGTCACGACGTGTATGACCGTGGATTCGACGGAACCGAGGAGCCGACTATCACGCTCGGAGGACGGAGAGCGACCAGGGCGATGCACCCGGCATTCCCCCTCCGAGACCGTATCGACGAACACGGAGAGACGTACATGACGGGTCGTGACGAGTACTACAACCGCGCCAAGCAGGAGGGCTACCGCTCGCGGGCGGCCTACAAGCTCCAGCAGCTCGACGAGGAGGCCGACCTCCTCTCGCAGGGCGACATCGTCGTCGACCTGGGCGCGGCGCCGGGTGGCTGGCTGCAGGTCGCGGCCCAGCGCGTCGGCGCGAGCGGCAAGGTCGTCGGCGTCGACCTCCAGAACGTCCGGAACCTCTCCGAGGACGAGGCCGGCAGCGGCGACGGCGCCGCCCACATCGAGACCGTCCGCGGGGACATGACCGAGGCCGACACCCGCGAGCGGGTCCAGGAGATGGTCGACGAGGGCGGCGCCGACACCGTCCTCTCGGACATGGCGCCGAACATGAGCGGGGAGTACGACCTCGACCACGCGCGCTCGGTCCACCTCGCGCGGCAGGCGTTCGAAACCGCACTGACGGTCCTCCCGGCGGGCGGCGACCTCGCCGTGAAGGTGTTCGACGGGCGCGACCTCGACGACCTGAAGGCCGACATCGACGCGGAGTTCGAGTACGTCCGGGAGGTCCGCCCGCCTGCCTCGCGGGACTCGTCCTCGGAGCTCTATCTCGTCGCGAAGAACCGCCTCACAGCGCCCGTCCGGGCCGGCGACGAGGTCGTCGTCGAGGTGACCGACGAGGGCAACGAGGGCGACGGCATCGCCCGCGTCGAGGGGTACACGCTGTTCGTCCCGGGGACCAGCGTGGGCGATGTGGTGCGGGTGCGGGTCGACGAGGTGAAGCCCCGCTTTGGCTTCGCCGAGGTGGTCGACCGTGACCCGGACGAGGCGGCCGAACCCGCCGCCGAGGACGCGAACTGACTACGCTTCCTCTTCCTCGTCGGCCTCCAGCCGCCCGTGTCGGGCGTCGATCTCGTCCAGCACGTCCAGCGTCTTCCGCACGGAGGCGCGGATGGCGTCGCTCCGGTTGACGAACTTCCCGTCGTCGCCGACGTGCTCGTCGAGGTCGTCGAGGAGCTCCTGGGGCATCTCGACGGATATCTTGGGCATGGGACCGATTGCAGCCGCTGGCTCTTGACCCTCCCGACCGCTCCGGTGGAAATGTTTACCAGGTTTCGGATGAAACTCACAGGTATGGCGACGGCCGTCAAGGTGGACGAGGAGGCCAAAGAGCGCCTCGAGGAACTCCAGGCGGAGATTCGACTCCGGACCGGGCAGTCGGTGACCCAGCAGGCACTCCTGACGAGACTCATCGACGACGCGTACGCGTCACGCGCCGAGGTCATCGACTCGTTCCGCGAGTCCACGGTGCCCCTCTCCGAGTCGGAGAAACGGGCGATGCAGGAGGGCCGGTTCGCCTCCGGGGTCGAGACGGATGAGGACGACATCGACGACATTCTCTACGGATGACGGTCATCGTCGACACGGGGGTTCTCTACGCGGACCACGACGAGGACGCCACTCGACACGAGAGTGCCAGCGAGGCCCTCGAAGCCGTCTACGACGGGGAACTCGGCCAGCCCTACGTGAGCGACTACATCTACGACGAGGCCGTCACGCTGACGCTTGCGCGTAGTGGGTCGTTCCCGCCGGCACGGCGACTCGGGGAGCGCCTTCGAGGCGTCGACCCGTACCCACGGGCGTACGAGTTGCTCCAGGTGTCGACCGCGGTCTTCACGGATGCGGTGACGGTGTTCGAGCGGTACGACGACCAGCACCTGAGTTTCACCGACGCGACGACGGTCGCACTCTGTGAGCGCCACGACATCGACGCCGTGCTCAGTTTCGACGACGACTTCGGCGGTATCGTCGACCGACTGGACCCGGAAGCGGTCTGACCCATCATCGGCAAACAATCCAGATAGTTGTGCGATAATACACCAAACAAGGATACAATCGCAGAGCGGAGTGGTTTGATATCCTGTCGGTGTCAGTCCGCCGCCTCGGGCTCCGGCGGCGTCGGCTTCGGCCCGCCCCGGCGCCCACCCAGCGTGACCGCGTACAGCAGCGCCAGCCCCGCGAAGTACGCCAGCAGGACCGGGATGCCGACGATGAACATCGAGAAGACGCTCTTGGGCGTGAACAGCGCGGCGCCGCCGAGGATGAGCACGGTCACCTCGCGCCAGCGCCCCAGCTGCGTCCGGTAGGGGACCAGCCCGCCCCGGTGGAACAGGTACATCGTGACGGGGATGTCGAACAGCAGGCCGACGCCGACGGTGGTGAAGAAGACGAGCCAGCCGAAGGAGTTGATCTGGTAGGCGATGACCATGTTCGCGCCGAGCGCGTCCGCGACGAGCCAGGAGATGATGTTGGGGGCGACGTAGAGGAAGCCGACCGCACTGCCGGCGACGAGGCCGAGTGTCGTGAGCCCGCCCCACAGGAGCAGGACGTTGCGGTCACCGGCGGCGAAGCCGCGCTCCTTCAGGGCGGGCCACGCGAAGTACAGCAGTACGGGCAGCGTGGCGACGGCAGCGAAGATGACCGAGACCTTGATCTCGAAGATGAGCACCTCGACCGGGTGGAGCGCGACGATATCGATGGCACTGGGGTCGACCACCTGCGACGGGACGCGGCTGATGAACTGCTCTTTCAGGTAACCGATACCGCCCAGATAGAGCGCGCTGAACGAGGCCGCCAGCACGACCATGAACAGCCCGACGATGAGGAACGCCTTCGAGGTGAGCGACTCGACGATGAACTGGATGTCGTAGAGGTAGCCGCCGATGTCGTCCTCGTCGGTCTCCTCGGCGGTGAAGGCGTTGGCGACGCCCGCGGCGGTCCTGGTGCCGACGCCAGCCTCCTCCGTGTCGGCGCTGACGCCGGCCTCGTTCGGGCCCGGCTCCGCCGCGCCCGCCGGACGGCCCACGTCGTTGGCCGCGGCCGCGGTCGCCCCCTTCTCGACGGGGTCGGCCTCGACCAGCTCCTGGGCCTCGTCGAAGCGGTCGAGGATGGCCTGGGCCGTGTCGGGGTCGTCCTCGTCCATGGCGTCGCCGGCGAGCGAAAGCGCCTCGTCCTCCTCCATATCGGCGAACGCCTCGATGGGTGCTGCACGGATGCCGCCCGCATCGAGTTCGGAGAGGTCGATATCCCCGGGCGCGCCGGTCGAGGCAGGAGCAGGGCCGCCCTCGCCGGCCGTCGCCGAACGGTTGAGCCCACGCTCGACCGCTTTCAGCCCGCCCTCCGCCTCGATGATGTCGTCGACGGCGGCCACCAGGAGGTACGCCAGCGTCACCAGCACCGCGCCGAGCCCGACGACGACGGCGCCGATACCGAGCGCCACCTCGGGTGAGAGCCCGAGGATGGGGTCGGGCGTCCACTGCGAGGGCGGGCGGAGCCGCCCCGTCGCGGTGTACCGGTCGAGAACGGTCAGGGCGGCGTTGACACGCGGGACCAGCGAGTCGGCCGCGCCGGCCAGCAGCGCCCGATAGCCGAAGTAGGTCGCGGCGAAGGCGACGGCGCCCGCGCCGGCGAGCACGTTCCAGCGGTCGCGGGCGACGTTCTTCACGCCGAGACGCTCGCTGGACACCTTCGCGGTGACGACGAACTTCGATATCTGGAGGCTGATGGCGTAGAGGACGACCAGCGGTGTCGCCCACATCAGCTGCGTGAGCGGGTCCGGCGGCGTGAAGAGGGCGCCGATGGCGTACAGCCCGACGATGGCGTGGCGCCAGTAGTCACGGAACGTCGTGTACGGGACGACGCCCGAATACGAGAGCGCGCTCATCACGAGCGGGAGCTGGGCCGCGAGCCCGAACGAGGCCGAGAGCAGCATGATGAACTGTGCCCACTTGACGATGGAGTAGGTCGGCGCGAAGCCGGACTGGACGGCGTTCTCGGCGAGGAACTGGAAGGCAGTGGGGAAGAAGACGGCGTACCCGTACGCGACGCCGCCGCAGAACAGCAGGAAGCTGAAGAACGAGACGGTGGCGATCTTCCAGCGGGGGATGCCGGTCGGCCAGATGCCACGCGCTTTCAGCGCATCCCGGGAGTAGTAGAGCAACAGGGGGAGCGCGACGAGTATCCCGACGACGAGGCCGATCTTCACCTGCAGGAGGATGACGTCGAACGGCGTGACCGCGACGATGACGATGTCCTCCTGGACGTTGAGGTCGGCCTTCAACTGGGCCCAGACGAAGTTGCGGAGGACGTAGATGGTCCCCATGAGCCCGATGACGAACAGGATGAACACCTTCTGCAGGTGCTTCTGGACCTGCCGGAGCATCGCGCCCGCCGTCTCACGGCCGCTGTCCAGCGTCCGGGCCGTGTCCTCGTCCAGGTATGATGACACTGCCAGCCAGTTACGTGGACGCACCTATCAATCTTTCAGATATCGGGACAGGACCGTCGTCTGCTGAGACTCTCGCACGCTCTCAGAACGAAGGCGACGACCACGACAACGGAGACACCTACGAAGCCCTCGGCTCTCGGCTCACCTTCGAGTCCACCAGGGGATAGAACCAGGGGATAGAACGTGTCACGGGCCCTGTGACCCTGCCCTTCCCCAGGTCGCGCGGGTTCGCAGGCAAGCCGCTCACCACGCGCTCCCGGCCAGGTGGCGGTTACTCGGCGAGCCGGTTCCGAGGACAGGAAGCGCGCCAGCGGCCCTGCTGTGGAGGCCGCTCGCAGGGCGGGACTCCGTCCCGCTTGCAGTCGGCGCGAAGCGCCGACGACGCCAGCGAGCGTGCCGGAACACGTCCGGCGCTGGCGCGGGGAGGTGTGGGGACACTAGCACTTCGCCGGAACCACCACGCGCGGACGCTCTGTGCAACCAGCAACAGGGTGGGACTGAAAGGGGCCGTCATCGGCGGCTCCGCCGCCGATTGCTCGAGAGAACGAAGCTCTCCCGGCGCCCGGCTGGCGGCGTAGCCGCCAGCTATTAGATTGTCCGCGGAGCCGACAATCCGCCTCGACCCGCCCCGGACGACGCAAGGACCGCAGGGTGAGCGCAGCGAACCCGAGGACCGCAGCGAGTCCCGGCCGTTCTGGCGAGCGTAGTGAGCCAGAAGTCGTCAGAGCTTGCTCTGACGGAAGTCGAGCGGGCGAGGGCTTTCAACAGGATTCCGTCGTGGTTGTCGCCGTGAGGAGGCAAGAGTTTCGAAGTATTTAGAGCGAAGCAGAGCAACGCACACTAAGCACACATATAAGTGAGAAATTTGCGGAACAAATCTATAACACTCTAGCACTCCCGCTCCCACAACACTCAAGTCCCGTTCCCACACATCCGGTCCCATGCCAGTCGGACGCACCGGACGGCGCGCCGCCCCGCAACCGCCAGCCGCGTCCGACCCGTTCTTCTTCGCCTGACGCGGCGGCGGACCCGGCAACCCCTCACTAACTGGAGACGAAACGGAGGGGTCGGCGGGGAAACCGTCGCACAGGTCGGAACCGTTAGTTGACCGGCCGCCGCAGGCATCGACGACGACCGCGCGGGCGTCGGCGGGACGCCCGCACTCACGCACACCCATCACCACAACATGCGACTCCCGGCAACACAGGTCGCGCTGCTCGAGGCCGCCAGCGCGACCGAGACGAAGACGGTCGAATCGCTCGCCGAACAGGTAGACGCCGACACGACCGCGGTCACGAACGCCGCGCTCGAACTCGAGGCCGAGGGGCTCCTCACCGTCGAGGAGTACACCGCCGAAGAGGTCGAACTCACGGCAGAGGGCGAGCGCTACCGCGAGAACGGCCTGCCCGAACTCCGCCTCTACGACGCGGCCGTCGAGGCCGGGGGCGAGGACGAGCCCGTCGGCATCGGCCAGCTGGTCGGCGCCGCCGGGCTGGAGGGCCCGGAGGTCGATATCGCGCTGTCGAACTTCGCGCGGAAGGGCTTCGGCGACATCGAGGAGGGCGCCGTGTCGGTCGACCTGGAGGGTGGCCCGGACGTGGACCCCGATGACGACCCCGAAGCGGGTGCGCTCGACGCCATCGCCGGCGGGAACGCCGGCTACCTCGACGAGAACGTCCTCGACCGTCTCGTCGACCGCGGCCTGGCGACGCGCCACGAGACCACCGTGCGCTCGGTCACGCTCACCGATGACGGCGTGACCGCGCTGATGGAGGGCGTCGAGACCGCCGAGACGGTCGGCGCGCTCACGCCCGAGATGCTGACCTCGGGCGAGTGGGAGGACGTGGAGTTCGCCGAGTACAACGTCGCGGCGGACGCCGAGGCCGAGTACGGCGGTCGCAAGCACGTCCTCCGGCAGACCGCCGACCGCGTGAAGGACGTGCTCGTCGGGATGGGGTT
Organism: Haloglomus halophilum; assembly: GCF_024298885.1. Lineage (GTDB taxonomy): Archaea > Halobacteriota > Halobacteria > Halobacteriales > Haloarculaceae > Haloglomus > Haloglomus halophilum. The sequence continues at coordinate 1,548,814 of NZ_CP101166.1, read as the reverse complement.
CCAGGAGATGGAGGGCCCCCACGCCGACGCGGAGTTCTGGATCAACGACTGCCTGTTCATGCCACAGGACCACCCCGCCCGGACCCACTGGGACCAGTTCGCGCTGGACGTGCCGCCGATGCGTGACCTGCCCGACGACCTCGTGGACCGGGTCGAGTCCGCCCACCGCGAGGGCGTCGGCGACGACGGCGACGGCTACCACTCCCCCTGGACCGAGGACGTGGCGAAGGGCGTCGATTTGCGTGGTCACACCACGTCGCTCTCGATGCGCTATCTCTCCGGCGAGCAGGTTGGCGAACTGGAGCCGCCCCAGCGGTGGTTCTCCGTCGAGAAGGTGTACCGGAACGACACGCTGGACCCGACGCACCTGCTGGAGTTCTTCCAGATCGAGGGCTGGGTGATGGCCGAGGACCTCTCCGTGCGTGACCTGATGGGGACGTTCACGGAGTTCTACGAGCGGTTCGGCATCACGGACATCGAGTTCAAGCCCCACTACAACCCGTACACGGAGCCCTCGTTCGAGCTGTTCGGCACACATCCGAAGACGGGCGAGATCGTCGAGATCGGGAACTCCGGCATCTTCCGCGAGGAGGTGCTCAGCCCGCTCGGCGTGGAGTGTGACGTGATGGCGTGGGGACTGGCGCTGGAGCGACTGCTCATGCTCATGTACGGCTTCGAGGACATCCGCGACGTGCACGGGACGCTGTGTGACCTGGACCTCCTGCGGACCGCGGAGGTGGTGAACTGATGCCCGTCGTCGACGTGGACCCCGACGAGCTGCGCCACCTGACCGGGCACGACGAGAAGTCCGACGAGGACCTCAAGGACGACCTGTTCGCGCTCGGTCTGGAGTACGAGGGCGAGACAGAGGACGGCCTGATGCAGCTGGAGTTCGCACCCGACCGCCTCGACCGCCTGTCGGTCGAGGGCGTCGCGCGCTCGCTGCGCTACCAGTACGGCGACGACCGCGGCGTCTACCTCCCGAACACCAACGACGCCGACTGGACCATCGAGGTCGAGGAGTCGGTGCCCGACGAGCGCCCGTACGTCACCGGCGCCATCGTCCGCGGCCTGGACATGGACGAGGCGGGCCTGGACTCGCTCATCCAGTTGCAGGAGAAACTGCACGCCACGATGGGCCGCAAGCGGGCGAAGGGCGCCATCGGCGTCCACGACCTGACGATGCTGAAGGGAGGACCGGCCGCGGGAGACGGGGACGGCCAGAAGTCCATCCGCTACGTCGGTGTCGAGCCCGACGGCGACACGTTCGTCCCGCTGGACTCGAACCGCGAGCTGACGCCCGGAGAGGTCCTCACCGAGCACGACACCGGCGAGACGTACGCGGACCTCGTGGCCGACTACGAGCGCTACCCGGCCATCTACGACGACGTGGGGCTGTTCTCGTTCCCACCCGTCATCAACGGGAAGCGCACGGAGGTCGAGACCGACTCCCGGGACCTGTTCATCGAGATGACGGGGACCGACCAGTGGACCATCGACAAGATGCTCAACATCGTCTGCTACGCGCTCGACGCGCGTGGCGGACGGGTCGAGCGCGTCGACGTCGAGTACCCCGACCGCACGCTGGACCGGCCGGACCTCTCGGTCTCGGAGAAGTCGGTCAGCCACCAGCGCATCGAGTCGCTGCTCGGCATCTCGCTGGAGGCCCGCGAGGTCGTCGACCTGATGGAGCGCGCGGGGCTGGACGCGACGGCCGAGGGGGTCGACGACCCCGACGACATCGACACCGACGAGGTCGTCTACGAGGCCGACGTGCCGCCCTACCGCGTCGACGTGCTCCACCCGCTCGACCTCGTGGACGACGTGGGCCGCGCGTACGGCTTCAACGACCTCGAACCGCGCTACCCCGAGATCGGCACCATCGGTGGCCGCCACGAGCGCTCGCGCGTCGAGGACGCCGCCCGCGACGCCCTGGTGGGACTGGGCTTCGAGGACATGCTCGACTTCCACATGATAAGCGAGGGCGAGAACTACGAGCGGATGGGGCTCTCGGTCCCCGGAACAGCCGGCGGCGACGTGACGCCCGACCCGGACGCCCCGGTCGGCGCCCAGCCGCCGGTGACCATCACCGAGCCGTACAGCGAGGACTACACGATGGTCCGGACGTGGGCGCTCCCGTCGCTGGTGATGGTGCTGGAGCGCAACACCCACCGGGCGTACCCGCAGGACCTCGCGGAGATCGGCCTCGCTGCGCACCGCGACGACGACGAGAACACGCGCGTCAGCGAACACCGGACCGTCGCCGGCGTGCTGGCCCGGACGGACGCCACCTACGAGGACGCGAAGGGCAAACTGCAGGCGCTCTGTCGAGCGTTCGACGTGGACCTGGAGACGCCACCCACCTCACATCCCTCGTTCATCGACGGGCGCACCGCGAGCGTCGTCATCGACGGTGACGAGGTGGGCGTCATCGGCGAACTCCACCCCCGCGTGCTGGTCGAGCACGACCTCGAACTGCCGGTCGCGGGGTTCGAGTTCCGGCTGGACGCGCTGCGATAGGTCGGTTGAATTTCCAGTTTCGATATTATATCCGAAAGTGGCCATATATTCGGATAGGAATTCACTTGTCGGGAGTCCCGGGAGAGATTCATCGAGGGAGTCACAGCACGCCGAACACGTTCGCCAGCGCGACGCCCAGCACGGCGGCGAACCCGAAGTGCAGCGCCACGAGCGGTGCGGTCGACCGGGCGCGGAGCCGGTAGACCGTACTGATGGCGATGCCATCCGCGAGGAGGGTGGCGACGATGGTGACCCCCGCCAGCAGCGAGGGGCCGACGCCGAACGCGCCGCCCGCGACGCCGTACTGCTGGAGGAGGATAGAGACGACAGCGGGGAGAGCCGCGGCGGTGGCGGCCTTCTGGGAGGGCACGTCCCCGATGAAGAACGTGGCCGCGAGATGGAGCGTGAACGCGTAGAACAGCCACGTCAGCAGGAAGGTGACGATGACAGCGAGTGGGCCGCCGCCGGTGACCGACTGGAGCGGCACGGGCGCGATGGGACCGGCCATACGACTGCTCGGTACTCGTGGCGCATGTAGCCTCCGGACTCGGATGTACGTGGGGACGGGAGATGCGCGGGCCGAAGACGCGAGCTGTGGCGACGGCGGCGGCTACACGGCTCGGGAGACGGAAAGAGAGCAGGAGAGAGAACCGTCGGTTCGTCCAGCGTCTTACCCGTCCAGCAGGCCGAGCTTGTCGAGTTCGGAGACGATCTTGTCGACGGCGTGCTCGGCGTCCTCGGGCTGCTTGCCGCCCGTGATGACGAGCTTGCCGGACCCGAACAGGAGCGCCACGACATCGGGCTCGTCGAGTCGGTAGACGAGGCCGGGGAACTGCTCGGGTTCGTATTCGATGTTCTCCAGGCCCAGGCCGATGGCGATGGCGTTCAGGTTGAGGTTGCGCCCGAGGTCCGCGCTCGTGACGATGTTCTGGACGACGATCTCGGGGTCCTCGTCGACCTCGATGTTCAGGTCGCGGAGCTTGTCGAAGACGATGCGCAGGGACTCGTGGACATCGTCCGTGCTCTTGGCACCCGTACAGACGATCTTCCCGGAACGGAAGATGAGAGCAGCGCTCTTCGGTTCCTGGGTCCGGTAGACCAGCCCGGGGAACTGCTCGGGGTCGTAGTCGGCGCCCTCGAGGTCCATGGCCACGCTCTGCAGGTCGAGCTCCTGGCCGATACCCGTCGAGGCCACCACGTTCTCGATGTTGATGGTTTCCTTGGGGTCGCTCATCGTATGCCTTAAGCCACGTATTTAACCTTTATAAATATGGGTGGTGGTGGCTGACAGGTCGAGAACCGGAGATATCACGCGCCTCGCGCCGATTCAGCTTATAAAGCGGCATCGATTGCCGCTTGAAGTGGGGGTGTGTGTCGCTCCTGAAACGGAGTGGTCGTCGGGTCGGCCGGACCGGCACCCTCATGCCCGACGCGGCCCCGACCCCGGCCGTGTACGTCCTCGAACTGGGCGGCCAGGACGACCGGTTCGCGCGCCACGAGGCCGAGAGCGCCTGCTCCGCCGTCGAGCCGCTGGGAACGGGCCTCGCGACCGCGCGCGGCGTCACCGACCGCGTCCGTGGACTGGCGTTCACCCAGCGCGCCGCCGAACTCGTCGGGCGGACGGCCCCCCGCATCGAGGACGCCGTGACCCTGCTCGACGCCGCCGCACTCGCTCGCGAGGGCTCCGTTCGCGTCCGTGCCCGCGACGTGCGGGGCCTGACCGACGTGGACACGAAGCAGGCCGAGCGCGACCTCGGACAGGTGCTCGTCGACCGCGGCTTCACGGTCGACCTGGAGGACCCGGACCACGAACTCCGGGCCCTGTTCGCCGCCCCGCCCGGGCACGACGACGCGGACGACGGCACCGTCACCATCGGCATCGACGACGCGCGCGACGTGGAGGTCGTCGAGCACGAGGGCGTAGCCGACACGAGCGACCTCGGTGGCCTCGACGGGCCCGGCGGCGAGGAGCCGGGCGTCTGCGCACTGGGCTGGCTGACCGCCGAGAGCCGGCGGGATTTCGGCGACCGCCAGCCGACGGACAAGCCGTTCTTCCAGCCCGGGAGCATGGACCCGCTACTGGCCCGGGCGCTGGCGAACATCGCCGGGGCACGGCCCGACCGGACCCTGCTGGACCCGATGTGCGGGACGGGCGGCCTGCTCGCCGAGGGCGCGCTCGTCGGCGCCGACGTGGTCGGTATCGACGCCCAGTACAAGATGGTCCGGGGCGCGGCCGAGAACCTCGCGCACTACCTCGGCGAGTCGACGGCCGCCGACGAGAGCGAGACTGGAGACAGGGACGGGGAGGAGTCGCCCGAAGGCGTCACGGGTGCCGCCGATGCCCCCGGCAACGCGGCCGTCTGCCGAGGGGACGCCCGTCGACTCCCCATCGCGGGGGCGGACGGCGAGGGACCCATCGACGCCGTCGTCTTCGACGCGCCGTACGGCCGGCAGTCGTGGGCCAGCGACGAACTCTCGGCCGTGGTCGGCGACGCGCTCGCGGAGGCCCGCCGGGTCGCCCGCCGCGCCGTCGTCGTCGGCGACCGGCCGTGGACCGACGCCGCCGAGGCCGCGGGCTGGACCGTCACCGACCGCTTCGACCGGCGCGTCCACGGCTCGCTGGTCCGGCACGTCCTCGTGCTGACGGCCGCCGACGAGGCCGGCGATGAGGCCAGCGGCGAGGCCGGAGAGTAGCCCACTCTGCCCGCACACCGCCACCGATCCCGGACGAACCGGTACCTTTTCTCTCGCGACCGGCCACCGCTCCCCCGTGCGCGAACGGTACGTCTGCCTCACCTTCGATACACTCGCGGCCCGTGCGGGGAGCACGCCCGCGGGTGCGTACGGGCCGCCCGACGACGACTGGGGCGGAGCACTCCGTGACGCTCTCGCCGCGAGCAGCGTCGGTCGCACCACGACCCCCGACGCGGTCCGCCCCCACCTCGACCTCCCGTGGCACCACCCCGACCGGATGCACGCCGACCGGCGCGGCGAGGACTGGTGGCGTCACTACGAGTCAGCGTTCGCGGACGCGCTCGCGGCCGTCGATGTCCCCCGCCGACAGGCCGATGCGGTCGCGCGGGGCGTCCGCGAGACGTACCTCGACGCGGCGGCGTGGGCGGCCGTCGAGGGCGCGAACGCGGCGCTGGACCGCCTCTCGGACGCCGGCTGGGAGCCCGTCGTCTACCTGAACGGTCCACCGGAGGTCGAGGCGTTGCTGGCGGCCGTCGGCCTCGACGAGCGGGTACAGGAGGCGTTCACCTCGGCGCTCACGGGCTACGAACTGCCCCACGCCCGCGCCTTCGAGACCGTCGAGGACGCGCTCGGCGACTGCCGGCTCTGGTTCGCCGGCCGCGACCCGGCAGGGGCCGCGGGGGCGCTGGACCTCGGGATTCCGGGTATCGTGGTGGCGCCCGACGACGACGCGGACCTGCCGCCCGGCGCACGGTCGGCCGCGACGCTCGATGGGGTAGCCGACCTGCTCGACGGGAACTGACGCCGAGAACCGCACCGCTCGGCCGGTTCCGAGCACAGGAAGCGCGCGGGCGCGCCCCGGGTGAGCCGCCGAGCCACCAGCGAGGGGGCGAACCCTCCTGCCGCGCCCGTGCGGGGAGGGATGGGGACGCTAGCACTCGGCTGGAACCCCCACGCACGCCGCTCGACCCGAAACGCAACCCACCGGGGACCCGAATCCTCAGGGGGGCATTGGAACTTGGGGATAAATCAGTCCCACCCTCCATTTATACAACCAATACAGCTATTATACCCTCTGTTACGCCATTACTCACGCACTACCGCTCGAACGACCGAGTTCCGCGAGCAGATGCGAGAGATGGACCCGGTCGGAGGTGCCCTCCACGAGGTCCATATCCACCTCGCCAGCGAGCTGGTGGAGCCGCGCCAGGTCCCAGTTGCGGTTGCTCTCGCGGGCCACACGCAGCAGTTCGGCCAGGAGCTCGTCGCCCGACAGGCCCTCGTCCTCCAGCAGGTCGTCGAGCGTCGACCGGGCGGCGTCGAAGTCACCGGATGCGGCGGCCGCGAGCATCTCCTCGACGCGGGCGTCGACGCCGACCTCGCCGAGGGCCTCGTAGGCCGTGTCCATCGTGACGGCCGCCCCGTCGCCGTCGTCGGCCTTCGCCGCGACGAGCTGCGCGCCGAGGATGGCCCGACGGAGGTCGCCGTCGCCGTAGCTGGCGACGAAGTCGATGCCCTGGTCGTCGTAGCCCACGTCCTCGGCGTCCAGAATCGACCGGAGGACCGTCGCCGTCTCCTCGTGGGTCGGCGCACGCATCGGCACCGGGAAACACCGCGACTCGATGGGCGGGATCAGCTTCGAGGGCTGGCGCGTCGCGATGACGAACTGCGTGGTCCGGGCGTACTGCTCCATCACGCGACGCAGCGCCTGCTGGAAGTCCTCGCGGATGGCCTCCGCGTTATCGAGGAGAACCGTCTTGTACGTCCCGGAGACGGGCTGGTGGGCCGCGGACTCCTTGAGGACGTGGTTGATCATGTCGCGCTTGCTCATCCGGGACCGGCCCTCCAGGAAGTGCGCGAACCGCGGGTCGTTCTTGATCTCCGTCTTCGTCCGGCCGAAGAAGTCCGCGACGTTGATCTCCACGAGGTCGTTGTCCGGGTCCTCGTGGGCCGCACGGGCGAGCGCGCGGGCGGCGGCCGTCTTGCCGACCCCCTCCGGGCCGTGGAGGATGAGGTTGATCGGCTCCTCGACGGCCTCGGTCAGGTAGTCGCGTACGTCCGGCTGGGGGAGGTCCGCGAGGTCGGGCGCGTGTGTCTCCGTCCACAGCGGGGCGTCCATCGGGCACGGGTAGGCGAGTCGGGCGTATCAATCCACCCGTTCGAGTACCCGCGGCCCGCCAAGTCTCCATGGCCCACCGAGTACCCGCGGCCGGTTCCGGAGCCCACAGCGACCCTGGGTTTTTATTCCGGAACCGCGAACACCCGCCATCCGATGAGTGGGACCGTTCTGTGTGTCGACCCGGACGAGAAGGCGCGGGCGGCCACCGCGTCGGCACTCGAAGACGCCGGGCTGACGGTGACCGCGTGTCCCGACCTCGCCGCCGCCGTCGATGCGCTCACCGACGGCGTCGACTGCGTGGTGAGCGAGTTCGAACTCCCCGATGGAAGCGGCCTCGACCTCCTGGCTACGGTCCGCGAACGGGTCCCCGACGCGAGCTTCGTCCTCTTCACCGACGCCGAACCCGACGATATCGACAGCTCACCGCTCGGAGGAGCGGTCGGCGAGTACGTCCCGAAGGGTGGACCGAGGGCCCGAGCGCAGCTGGCCGACCTCGTCCAGCACAGCGTGACGTTCCGGACCCAGACCGCCTACCCACTTCCCGACGACGAACACGACCGGCTCGCCGTGCTCGAGGCCTACCGGCCGGTTCTCGCCGAGGCCGAGGCCTCGTTCGACCGCCTCACGACCCTCGTGAGCGACCTGCTGGACGTGCCGATGGCCGCCATCGGGATCATCGACGAACACGAACAGGAGTTCGTCGCCTGCTACGGCGTCGATTTCGACGTCTTCCCCCGCGAGGACACCGTCTGCACGTACGCGCTGCTGGAGCCGGGCGTGACGACCATCACCGACCTCTCCGAGGACCCGCGGTTCGCGAGCAACGAGGGACTCGCTGTCCACGACCTCCGGGCGTACGCCAGCGCCGATCTCCTTACCCCCGAGGGCTGCGTCCTCGGGACCATCTGTGCCTACGACAGCGTCCCCCGGGAGTGGACGGACGAGGACCGCGAACACCTCCGGCTGTTCGCGGCGGAGGCGATGGAGGTGCTGGAGCTCCGGCGACAGCTGTACGACTGCCGCGGCGACGATGCCGACACCGACCGACTCGACGCGGTGCCAGCCGGCGGTACCTCAGATCGTGACCGCGATACGAGCCGGTCCGACGCCAGCGACGAGGGACCGAACGGAGGGGCAGGATGAGCAGCCAGCAACCGGTCGGTCGCCCGGACGGCGCGGACGCCGAGGACGACGGCGGGATGGACCCCTACCGCTTCGACAGACTGCCACTGGACCCGATTCCAGCCGGTCGGAACGTCCTCGTGGCCGGACCACCCCACGTGGGCGCCCGAGGACTCGTCCTCCGGATGGTCGCCGGCTCGCTCGCGGACGACGAGGGCGGCGTCCTCATCACGACCGACGCGGACGGCACGAGCATCCTCGAGGACTGCCGGCGATGGGGCGCCAGCCCCCGGACAGACGGTCTCGGGGTGGTTGACTGCGTCGGGGCGACGACCGACGGGGCCAGGGACATCCGGACGACGACGGTGTCGGGCCCGGACGACCTCACCGGTATGGGGATGCGCTACTCGAAGCTCTGTGCCGACTTCGACGCGGAGGGCGTCACCCGCATCCGGATGGGCGTCGCCTCCGTGTCGACGCTCCTCTCGTTCGGTGATGTCCAGCGGACCTCCCGTTTCATCCACACGCTCGCCGGGCGGAACGCCTCCATCGGCGGCCTGGGCGTCTTCCTCCTCGACCCAGATACCCAGGACGAACGGACCGTCCGGACCATCGCACACTTCTGCGACGGCCGCATCCAGATCCGCGAGGCCGAGGACGGTAGCGGCGACAGCGAACTCCGGGTCCGTGGGGTCCCCGGTCCCCGCGAGTGGACCACGTTCGATGTGGGCTCGACCTGAACCACCTCGCTGACGGCGGCGTGGGCTTCCATCGGAAACGAAGGGGTTGAAGCCGAGCGCCGCCGGAGCACGCCGTATGACCGACGACGAGACCGAAGCGGATGGCGAGGTGCGCACGTGGCTGGTCGAGCGCTCCTACAACAGCCGGAACCTCATCACGCTGGTCTACGCCACCCCCGACGGGGAACGGGCGCTGACCCGCGAACTCTCCTCCTCGATGCTCGACCGGACGGCCATCACCGCCGCACGCGACGTGGACCCGGACGACCTCGCACCCGTCGAGGAGTCCGAACAGGAACGCTACCGGACGGAGGCCGAACGCGTCCGGGAGAACAACGACCCCGACGACGAGATCTGAGTCCGGCGAAGGGCGTCAGTCGTCTCCGGCATCCACGAACCGGTCACTCCCCGGTCGCGAGCGCGTCGAACGTCTTCTCCGCCCATCGGACAGCGAACGCGGCCCCGTTGCGCTCGTACGCGGCGGTATCGAGCGCGGCGAACGGGTCCGGCAGGCTCTGCCCGTGTTTGACGGCGGCGCATGAGAGTTCCGCGGCGGCCGCGAAGTCCGTCTCGCCGCGCGCCACCTCGCCCGGGAGGCCGTCGAGGCGGGGCTGGAGGCGCTCGCCCGCGTCGACCCACGCGTCGTGGAGTGCAGGGAGGTGTGGGTCGTGCTCGGGGTCACCCCAGGCCCGGAAGACGGGCCGGGTCAGCCGCCCGACGTAGGCGTCGTACAGCGCCGCACCGAGCTGGAACGTTCCGGCGGGGGCGAGCGGCGTCGCCGCCGCCAGCTCCGGGTAGCGCTCGCCGAAGAACGTGAAGAACGACTCCGTCGGCGCCACGTCGGTCTCGACGAGCGCCTCCGCGACGAGGAAGTCGACGAACGACCCGGGCGAGCCCTCGAGTCGTGGCTTGACGAACACCGTCGGCGGCTCCGTCTGCCGGGTCCAGGCCACGCCACCGTCGCCGGGGAGCCCGACGGTGAACTCGTCGCTCGCGTAGCGTGTCAGGATCTCCGGTACGTCCGCGGGAAGCCACTCGTCGGGCGCGGAGAAGGGGTCGAACCGGTCGACGAGGAGGCCCAGCTGCTCGGCGACCGCCGGCTCGATGGTCTCGAAGTCACGCGCGCAGTCCAGCACGACGGCTCCCGGGGCGTGCGCTCCGCGGACCACTTCGAGGTCGTCGGAGAGGGTGCGTGGCTCGAACACGTCAGGCCATGTACAGGCTCACGTAGACGACCGCCACCACCGCGAGGAACGCCGAGGCGCCGATGGTGCCCATGACGATCTTCGTCGCGTCGCTCATTGTCGGTGTTCCGACCGGCCACCATTTAAAAACTTCAGTTCGCGTCCGTCAGCGTGTCCCCGCGACCTGATTTATAAATCGCCCGTTCTCCACGGGAAACGGAGGGGTTGTATGAGTGTTACACACCGGCACGGCTCCCCTCGCAAGGTCGACCGTCCAGGCGACCACGAGATATCCGGCCACCGCGAGCTTCCCGACAGTCATGGCGCACCCAGCGATCGCGACACACCCTGTACCGCGACACGACCAGCACCGCGACGCACCCCGTACCGCGACACGACCAGCACCGCGATGCCCGTGTTGCGAGAGGCCGTGTGAGCATTGACGGTGGGCGGCCGCGACGGTGACGCCGTGACCCGAGAACGTGTCTCGTCGGGAACGGAGTGGGAGGCGACCGTCGGCTACTCGCGGGCCATCCGGGCGGATGGACGGGTCTCGGTGGCCGGAACGACCGCCACCGACGAGGATGGTGACCCCGTCGCGCCGGGGGACGCGTACGCCCAGACGGCCCACGCGCTGGGCCTCGTGGCCGATGCGCTCGACGAGGCTGGCGCCGGCGTCGAGGACGTGGTCCGAACGCGCCTGTTCGTGACCGACATCGACGACTGGGAGGCCGTCGGCCGCGCGCACGGGGAGATGTTCGGGGAGGTCCGACCGGCGACGACGATGGTCGAGGTCTCACGGCTGATTCACCCGGACCTCGTGGTGGAGGTCGAGGCCGAGGCCGTCGTGACGGAGGAATGAGCCGTCGAAACAGCGCGGATTTTCCAGCTACCGGGTCGTTCGTGGCGTCTCAATCACCACCGGCGCCGACACTCGCGGTCCGGGCGATGGCCTTCCAGCGCCCGGTCGCGAAGCGGACGGCGTTGACCCCGGCTCTGGCGTAGAGGTCGAGCAGGATGGCAGCGTAGATGGCGACAACGCCGAGTCCCTGGCCCGGCGCGAACGACAGCGGCCCGAGCGTGACCGCGTACCCGACCGGGAGCGCGAGGAACGCGACAGGGAGCCGGAGCCCGTATGTCCCGAACAGCGTGCCGTAGAACGGCCAGCGCGTGTCACCGGCCCCACGGAGCGCGCCGCGAGTGGTGCGGGAGACGGCGAACCCCGCGACGCCGAGGGCGAACACCCGGACGAACTCGGCGGTGAGCGCGACATCCTCGGTCCCGAACAGGGTCGCGATGGGGACGGCCAGCACCGCGAGGACGACGGCGGCGAGGAGCTGTGTGGCGAGCGCGACCCGGACGGTCGCCCAGCCGTCCCGGGTAGCGGTGTCCTCGTCACCCCCGCCGACGGCCTGCCCGACCAGCGTACTCGCGGCGGTGGCGTACCCCCACGCTGGCATCATCGCGAACAGCACGACCCGCCGCCCGACGGCGTACGCGGCGACGTACGGGGTCCCGAGGACCCCGAGAACGAAGAGGAAGGGGAACCGCCCGAAGGTGCGAGCGAGCCGGGTACCCGTGAGAGGGGTGGCGACGCGGACGATCTCTGCGACGAGGTCGCGGTCGAACTGCGGCCCGCCGAGGCGGACGCGAATCGGCCAGCGCCCGGAGAGGAAGATGGCCGCGAAGACGGCTGCTCCGGCGGTGTTGGCCACGGCCGTCGCGATGGCAGCACCCACCACGCCCAGGCGTGGCGCGGGACCGAGCCCGAACACGAGCACCGCGTTGAGGACGATGTTGGTCGGGAGGGTGATGAGCCGCACGTACATCGGCGTGCGCGTGTCCCCGACGCCGGCGAGCGCACGCGCGGCGATCATCGACCAGAAACGAGGGGCCATCGACAACATCACGATTCTGAGATACGACGCCCCGATCCGGGCCGTCTCCGCGTCGGGCGCGAGCAGGTCGAGGAGCGGCCGTGCGTAGAACCAGGCGACTGCGGTGAGTGGCAGGGCGATTCCGAGCGCCAACCAGACCGACTGCTTCACCGCGAGGTCGGCCCTGGCAGGTTCGTCCGCGCCCGTGAGCCTGGAGACGACGCTGATGGTGCCCGACGTGAGCGCCAGCGAGATGCCGAACGCGACGAAGTAGTACTGGAACCCCAGTTCGAGCGCGGCGATACCGACAGCACCGGTCGCGAGTCCGACGAAGACGAAGTCCGAGACCCGAAGTGCGACGCGAAGCCCGCCCGTCACCATCACGGGCAACGCGAGGTCGAATGCGCGGTCGGCCCGGTCACGCTCGACGAGCCCGAACCGTGCGAGGAGGGCCGGGAACCGCATCGCCACCGCCCGGAGTCGTGCCCCGAGGGCCCCGAGGAGTGCCGCCAGCCGGGAGAGCACACTCGTGAGCATCGACGCCAGCACGAGCGAGAACGTGAGCACGAGGACGACCGGCGGCGAGTCCCGGGGCGACACGGGCTATTTCAGGGGCCGCTTCCCCCTCGTTCTTCGGGTTCCGGTCCGCTGCGTGGACGAGTTCCACCGGAAATTGAGGGGTCGCGGGCGGCGGGGCGGTATCCGGGTGCTGGCAGCTGCCGCTCGGTGTGGACGCGGTGCTGGTCGTGGACGTGGTGCTGGTCGTGGATGATGACGAGGTGGAGAAGACGAACGGTCAACGAACGGTCAGGCGTCGCCGGGCTGCTCGCCGAGCCACTGCTCGGGGACCTGGATGACGTAGCGACCGTTCTCCTGCAGGGCGATGATGTACTCCTCGCGGTCGTACAGCTCCATCAGATTGAGCTCGTACTGCCCCGGCTCGAGGATCTTGATGGACTCGAACTGGTCGTTGAGCTGTTCACGGAGCTCGGAGATGTCGGGCTGGTCGCCGTCCGGTTCGCTGACGACGCGGCCCTCATCCGGCCCGTCGCCCGACGGACCGTCCGAGAGCCCTCCTGCGTCGCGGGCACCGCTCACTGGCCCCTCGGCCGCGTCGGCGGCTCCCATCCCGGGCTCGGTAGAAGCGGCGTCCGGGTCCATCGAGCCGCCGCCCTCGGCATCCGGTTCTGTCGAGGCGCCGCCCTCGGCATCCGGTTCTGTCGAGGCGCCGCCCTCGTCGGCTTCCCCGACTGCGCGAGCGGCCTCGCGGGCGTCCGCGTCGATGATGCCGTCGTCGTCGGGTTCGAGGTCGGACTGCTGGGCCTGGCCCTCCTCGCTCGGCCAGGTGGCGTTCGGGTCGGGAGCGGATCCGGCGGCCGTTCCGGCGGCCGTATCGCTGGTCGTTCGGGTTTCGCTACTGGGCTTGCTTCGGGCTTCGCTACCGCGCCTGTTTCGGGTTTCATCACCGGCCGTTCCCGGGGTCGTACCCGCCGACCCGGTGGCTCGACCCGGGTCCGTCGGTGGGGTTTCCGGGGGCCCCGCCGTCGAGTCCGGCTCGGAGTCATCGTCACTCGAGACGAGATCACGGACCTTCGTGGCGGCCCGGCCGACCGTGTTCGCGGCGGTCGACCCCTCCGGTTCGGGTGGGTCGGCATCCGGCGGGGTCTCGGGGATATCCGAACCCTTCGGGTGGAACTGGAAGGTGTTGCCGCCACAGTCCGGGCAGCCGCTCAACATCTCCTTGGAGCCGTCATCGAAGACGTGCCCGCACGTGGTACACTGGTGTGGCATCGGTCGTGGCGTGGTGGTCCGTGTGTTGGTGACGTCGCGTTCCGTGGTCCGTGGCTCCGTTCCGCTTGGGTGACTCCGGACCGTCTCGCCGGTCGCCTCAGCGGCGCCGGATGAGCGTCCGGATGAAGTTCTCGTCCTTGTGGAGCGTCTCGATGCGGTTCGCCGGGCCGATGACCGTCAGCTTCGACTCCTCGTTCTTGCCGAGAACACGGCCCAGGATTCCGGACGTGTCCCGCCTGCCGCCGGGGTAGGTCTCGATCTCGATACCGGTGAACCCGTTCCCCTCACTGCCGTCCGGCTGGATCTCGCCCATCGTCACCTCGATGAGCTTCGACTCCTCGTCGGGGTCGAGCCCGCGCTCGAGGATGACGATGTTGCCGTCCCTGACCCCATCCAGGATGAGCCGGATCTTCTCCATCGTCCGGAGCCCCTCCATCCGCTCGGCGCTGATCAGGTCGATCTGGACGCCGTCCATGGGGCTGTTGCCGTCGTCACCGGTGGTTAGCTCTGCCATACTATCACCTGAAGTACTCCGCGATCTTGTCGTAGACCTCGTCCATGTTGTCGCCCTCGAGGGCCGACAGCGGGACGGTCTCGTGCTGGGGGAACGCGTTCCGGATACGCTGGACGGAGGCGTCCTCCAGGTCGATCTTGTTGGCGAAAATCAGGACCGGGAGGTCCTGACTCTCGATGATACCGATCAGCATCGTGTTCACCTGCGTGAACGGGTCGGTCGTGGCGTCCAGCACGTAGATGACGCCGTCGACGTCCTCCCGGAGCCAGTGCATCGCCTCGGCGACGCCCTCGGTCGCCTCCCGCGACCGCCTGATGGCGTCGTCCTCCTCGATGTCGTGCTCGAGGAACTCGGTGTAGTCGACCTTGGTGGTCACACCTGGCGTGTCCACGATGTCGATGTTCACCGAGCTCCCGTTCCGTTTGATCTCGACGTTCTCTTTCCGACGCGCCCGGCGCGTCTCGTGCGGTACATGGCTCTCCGGGCCCACCGCGTCGCCCGTCCAATCACGGGCGATGCGGTTCGCCAGGGTGGTCTTCCCCGCGTTGGGGGGACCGTAGATGCCGATTCGCTTCGGCTCGTCGGCCGCGAAGAGCTCTGAAATGCTCGATCTGATGCTTGTGAGCAGACCCATCCTATCCTCCCGCACCCAGGCCCGATGGACCGGGGCGCTCTGCCGATACTGCCGAACCCGAACCACTTAAGTCTGCGTCAGACATATATAAATAACCAGATAGGATACTGGCGAAGACGGTCGATTTGAAGCCCAAGGCGGCCGTCTGACGCGCGTCATCCGATACTCTGTCAGATTTCATATAGTTCGGCGTCCGGGAGGATTCGGCGGCTGGGAAAGGCTCGGTGGTTGGCAGTAACTAGACGGGACGGACTCGCCCGGTCGCCCGATGCAGGTCGGCCCGCGAGCTGGCCTGGCGCAGACTGGTCAAGACTGGTCAAGACTGGTCAAGACTGAGCCCGTCCCGCATGGGACCCGTACACTCACGGTGACTCGTGTCGTGGGAGCCCGTCACGGGCAACCCCCCCACCCCTTCGTTTCGGGTGGAACGGGAATCGGGTGGGGGACGGGAGACTGCGGTAGCACGTTGTGTCCGGCCTCACAGTTGTCGAGAAAGCTCTAGAAGTGATATAGCTAGTCTAGAACGGTTTGGAGTGGATCTCATCCATCCAAACCGCTTTCTGCTAGTTCTACGGGTATCGTTGCACAATCTTTGATATAAAGGTTTCTAGTTCTAATAACCCTCCCCGGGACCCCACCCCACCGTCCTTCTCCGCTCCACCCGAAACGAAGGGGTGGGGGGGTTGCCTCCACTCCTTGCCCCTTCCCGTCACCCACCGCTCCGCCACCCACCGCTCCGCCACCCACCGCTCCGCCACCCACCGCTCCCCGACACTCCCAGTCGCGGCGCTGGTCGCCACGACAGCCACTGTCAGGGAATCCGGAGATCCGGAGACGCTATCCTCAGCTCACGTCCCGAAGCTGCCACGCTATCCGGAGCTTATCCGATAGCTATGAGTTACTCCATCCGATTCCGCTCGCCTCCACTCCACACTCACCACAACGTTTAAGATACTCACAACCACCCGTTCTCCTGCATCAACTGGAACCCCGATACGTTCCATCTGGGGTTATTCGGGCCGCTGACCGCGTCCAACGGCCCGAACGTGATGCCGCGCAGCGAACTTCCACCTGAAACTGGGGGCATCACGACACGCCGACGCGGGACAGAGAGACAGCATGACCGATACAGACGGACACGACGACCCGAAGGACCGGACATCGGAGCGGACCGAAGCGCGGGAGACGGAGGATGGGCAGCCCGGCTCGACCGAGGGGGAGGGGAAGGGGGAGGAGAAGGAGGAGGCGGTCGAGGAGGGAAGCGCCGTCGTGACGGACCGGCCGGATTCGGAGCCGTCGGCAGCCTCCGCGGCGTCGTCGGCAGCCTCCGAATCGTCCTCGCAGTCGACCACTGCCGAGGCGTCCTCCAGCGACGGCGCGCCGGACTCCCTCGATGGCTCCGTCGGTGCGCCCGACGACCTCTCTGCACCAGACGGCGCCTCCGTCCGCGGGGGCACCGGTTCCAGTGCGGGCGCGAGCCACGACGGCGCCGCAACCGACGCGAGCACCGAGGGTAGTGACGACACGCTCGGCGATGTGGACCTCGACCTCGACGAGATCGTCCTCGATGACGAGGGCGAGGACCCGGACGAGGCCTCGCGCGGCCTGTTCGACGACCTCCTCTCGGGCGAGCCCATCTTCGAGAACAAGGAGGTCCTCCGGCCCTCCTACACGCCCCACCGACTCCCCCACCGCGAGGAGCAGATCAACAACATGGCGACCATCCTCGTCACCGCGCTCCGCGGGGACACGCCCTCGAATATCCTTATCTACGGGAAGACGGGCACCGGCAAGACCGCGAGCGCGAAGTTCGTCAGTGAGGAACTCGAATCCACGAGTCAGAAGTACGAGGTCCCCTGTGAGGTCGAGTACATCAACTGCGAGGTGACCGACACGCAGTACCGCGTCCTCGCCCAGCTCGCCAACAAGTTCATCGAGAAGAACGAGCAGGTCGTCGAGGAGAAGCTGGCGGACCTCCGCGAGCTGGCCGATCGGACCGCCGACGAACCCACCCCGGATGTCCTCGCGGAGACGGAGTTCGCGACCCAGGAGGCGCTCGAGAGTCGTATCGAGGAGCTCGAAGCCGACCTCGACGGGCTCGAACCGGTCCCGATGACGGGGTGGCCGACCGACCGCGTCTACAGCGCCTTCTTCGACGCCGTCGACTACCACGAGCGCGTGGTCGTCATCATGCTGGACGAGATCGACAAGCTCGTCGAGAAGTCCGGCGACGACACGCTCTACAACCTCTCCCGGATGAACTCCGAACTGGAGAACTCCCGCATCTCCATCATGGGCATCTCGAACGACCTGAAGTTCACCGACTTCCTCGACCCCCGCGTCAAGTCGAGCCTCGGCGAGGAGGAGATCGTCTTCCCGCCGTACGACGCGACCCAGCTCCGGGACATCCTCCAGCAGCGCGCGGACGTCGCGTTCAAGCCCGAATCCCTCACCGAGGACGTCATCCCGCTCTGTGCCGCCTTCGCGGCACAGGAACACGGGGACGCCCGACGCGCACTCGACCTCCTCCGGACGGCAGGCGAGCTCGCCGAGCGCGACCGCACGGAGATGGTCAACGAGGAGCACGTCCGGCAGGCCCAGGAGAAGATTGAACTCGACCGCGTGGTCGAGGTCGTGCGCACGCTCCCCACCCAGTCGAAGCTCGTCCTCTACGCCACCACCCTGCTGGAGAAGAACGGCGTCCACAATATCAACACCGGCGAGGTGTTCAACATCTACAAGCGCCTCTGCCAGGAGATCGACGCCGACGTGCTGACCCAGCGCCGCGTCACCGACCTCATCTCCGAACTCGACATGCTGGGCATCGTGAACGCCGTCGTCGTCTCGAAGGGCCGCTACGGCCGGACGAAGGAGATCTCCCTCTCCGTGCCCATCGAGGAGACCGAAGCGGTCCTCCTGTCGGACTCGCGCATCGGCGAGGTCGAGGACGCCCAGCCGCTCGTCCAGACGCGGTTCGATAACTGACCTCGGCCGTCGGTTCGACGACCGGCTCGGCCCCTGTTCTCGGAACTGTCTAGGGTTCCGTTCTGGTGACTGTCTAGGGTTCCATCCTGGATCTCGCGGTCCTGGACGGTCACGTTCGCGGCCCGGACGGTCAGCAGGGTATCGTCCGCCCAGAGGCGGACGTTGCCGAGCCACGGGATGCGGAACTCGGCGGTCCCGACCACCCACTCGGGTCGGACGACGGGTGAGAGTCCCATCACCTGGTCGTACCGTGCGTTGGTCGCGGCGTTGTCGCCCTTCGTGATGAAGCCGGCGTGGGGCGCGGGGCACTGCGAGAGCTGGCCGCAGCTCTCTGCATCCCCGAGAGACGCCGGGTCGGCCTTGCCGTTGGCGACCCAGTTCTCGCTCTCGTTGACCCAGAAGCGGGCCCGGTGGATGATCGGGGTCCTGGCGGTATCCCCCCGCGGCCGGTAGATGACGACATCCCCGGGCGCGCCGAACGTCCGGTATCCGGTCTTGACGCCCGTGCGGGCCGGAACGACCCCGGTGTCAGCGTGGGCGCTCCCCGGCGGGAACCGGTGTTCCTCCACGACGAACACGAGGTCACCACGTTGCAGGTGGGGCTCCATCGACTCGGAGGTGACGGCGACCATCGGCGGCCAGAGGCCGCTGACGGCGAACAGCACCAGCCCGACGAGGAGAACGAGCCCGACGGTGGAGAGGACCTCGCGGAGGTAGACGACGACACCGGTGTCGGTCGAGAGGAACCAGCGAACCCGTTCCCGGAGCGTCTCGGGGCCGTCGTCGACCACGCTCACCCGCTCTGGGCGGTCGGCTGAATATCTTCCCCCTCAGCCCCAGCCACACTGCCCAGGGGTTCCGTTCGCTCCTCCGGGAGTTCCGTTCGCTCCTCCGGGAGTTCCGTTCGCCTTCACTCCGGTTCCGGCCGATGCAGTGCTCTCTGTCCCCGGCTCGAGAGCCGAGGCAGCACCCACCGTCCTCCGTTCGAGTGTGGCCTGCCCGGCCCAGAGGCGGATGTTGCCGAGCCACGGGATGCGGAACTCGGCGGTCCCGACCACCCACGCCGGTTTCACCGGCTCCGACAGGCCCGATACCTGGTCGTACCGGCCGTTCGCGTCGCCCTTCGTGATGAAGCCGGCGTGGGGTGCGGGGCACTGCGAGAGCTGACCACAGCTCTCGGCACCGCCGAGGTGTTCGGGCTGGGCCTTGCCGTTGGCGACCCAGTTCTCGCTCTCGTTGACCCAGAAGCGGGCCCGGTGGATGATCGGGGTCGTCAGGTCGTTCCCGTCCGGCTGGTAGACGATGACATCACCGGCCAGCTGGAACTTCGTGTAGCCGGTCCGCTGTCCCGTCTGGTAGGTCACGACCCCGGTGTCGTCGTAGGCCGCGGGCGCCGCGAGCCGGTGTTCCTCCATGACGAACACGAGATCGCCACGCTCCATGTGTGGGTTCATCGATCCCGACTCGACGGCGACCATCGGCGGCCAGAGGCCGCTCACCGCGAACAGCAGCAGGCCGACCAGCAACACGAGCGCGACGCTCGAGACGACCTCTCGGATGTAGACGACGGCTCCGTGGTCGGTGGAGAAGAACCACTTGACCCACTCGACCGGCGTCTCCGGCTCCGGATCGTCGGTGGTCCGTGGCGCGGTCCCGGGCGAGCCGTCGCCGGGCGAACTACCGGCCGGTCCGCTATCGCCGTCGGACCGGCGGTCCGGCGAGGTTCGGTGTTCGGCCGCATCGCCCGCTGAATCGGGGGTATCGGCCACATCACCGTCGCCCGAACCGGGGTCACTCATCACCCGGGGTTCCGCCCGACGGCGTTTCAACGTTCTGTTCGGGACCGCTTCGCTTGTCCTGGCCCGTAGCGTTTTTGCCCTCTCCCGGCCACCTGTTGCTGTGCCTCTCGAGGAGCCGGTTGCCGTCGCCCGCGCGCTCGCCAGCCACGGGTTCAACGCCGACCGCGAGGCGGTCACGCTGCTGGCCAACGCGCCGGACCCGAAAGCTGCCATCGCGCACCTCACCGACACAGGCCTCTCGGGAACCACTCGACTCACTGCGGCGGACGTCCGACCCGCCATCGAGGCGACGGCCGATGGGACTCCCGCCGGCGGGGGAGCCGGAACGGCCGACCGACCGGATACGACCGGGACGCCCCCGGCGGGCAACCGCGGGGCCACCGCGAGCGACGGCGGTGCTGCCGCCACGGCCGCGAACGCTCCCGAGGAGGAGCCGACGGCCGACTCTTCCAGCGGGGGGGACCCGACCGGTGACCTTTCCAGTAGGGGGAACACGACCGACGATACCGCCCGGACGGACCCCTCCGTTTCGACTGGAACAGATGGTGACAACGACCCTCTCTCGGCGCCTGAAGACGATACAACGGACGATATTCCAGTTGAAACAGAGGGGTCTGCTGTCGGAGGGCGCGACCCCTCCCTGCGTTCCATCGATATCAGCGGTGACATCACCGGTCGTTCGACCGGAACCGGCCGGTACGAGGATTTCGTCGCCGTCTTCCGTGACCGCTACGAGCGGCTATCGCGCCACCTGAAGGGGCGCGTCAACCACCGCTCGACGGACACACTCGGCAGCGCCGGGGACGGGGGCGGCGAGACCGGACTCGTGGGGATGGTCGCGGAGATCAACTCCACGAAGAGCGGCCACTGGATGATCGACCTGGAGGACCCTCGGGGGACGTTCCCGTGCCTCGTCATGAAGGACAAGGAGATCGCCGACCACGTGAACGAACTCCTGCTCGACGAGGTCATCGCCGTCGAGGGTTCCGTGAGCGGCGACGGCTCCATCCTCTTCGTCGACGACCTCCATTTCCCGGATATCCCCCGGACGTACCGGCCGAACACGGCCGACCGACCCGTCCGAGCGGCCCTCATCTCTGATGTCCACGTCGGCAGCCAGGAGTTCCTCGCCGACGCGTGGTCGCGTTTCGCCGACTGGCTCCACACCGAGGAGGCCGAACGCGTCGAGTACCTCTGTATCGCGGGGGACATGGTCGAGGGCGTCGGGGTCTACCCGGACCAGGACGAGGAACTGGACATCGTGGATATCTACGAGCAGTACGAGGCGTTCGCGGAGTACCTGAAGGAGGTGCCCGGTGACATGGAGATCATCATGATCCCGGGGAACCACGATGCCGTCCGCCTCGCCGAACCCCAGCCGGGCTTCGACGACGAACTCCGTGACATCATGGACGTCCACGACCCCCGCATCGTCGGGAACCCCTCCACCGTGACCATCGAGGGCGTCAACATCCTGATGTACCACGGCGTCTCGCTGGACGAGGTCATCGCCGAACTCCCGGAGGAGAAGGCCTCGTACGACGAGCCCCACAAGCCGATGTACCAGCTCCTGAAGAAGCGCCACGTCGCCCCCCAGTTCGGCGGCCACACCCGCCTCGCTCCCGAGGAGAAGGACTACCTCGTGATGGACGAGGTGCCGGATATCTTCCACACCGGCCACGTCCACAAGTTCGGCTACGGGAAGTACCGCAACGTCCTCGCGGTCAACACGGGTTGCTGGCAGGCGCAGACGGACTTCCAGCAGTCCGTCAACATCAATCCCGACACGGCGTACGCCCCCATCGTCGACCTCCACCGGCTGGACAAGCCGGACCCGATGACGATCTACGACTTCAACTAACGAGCTTTTTCCCGCTCGGGTTCGGCGGCGAAGCCGCCGAACCACTCGCGGCAAAGAACGTTCAGAAAAAAGGCCGCTCCTCGCGGCTTCGCCGCTCGGAGCGGTGAAACGCGCTCGCTTCGCTCGCGCGTATGCAGTGCCATGTTGTCAATTTCTATTCTGTATAATCGTATTATGGTGCTCTGATATAACGATATAGGCTGGTAAATCTATAAGAACTCATTTCGAATTCATATAGTGGACTCTGTTGAAACTCTCAACCGCTGATATATCGTTGGAGCCGTGCTGCATACAGCGCGCGAGTCGGTCAGGAGTGAACAATCCTATGACAAGAGGGAGCAATGAAGATTTGGATGAAAATTATCAATTTTTCCGCCTTTTTGAGTCATTCTGCCCTATTTCTGAACTTTTGAATCGATCTTATCGTAAGCCCGACGAATAATATAGATGCAACCGACCACTGCCACCACGTTACATCGCTTATCTCCCATCCATCGGGTTTGAACAACACTACTGCTGCGCAAAGTGCGACGAATGCCACATCGATAAACAGGAGGCCGAGGTTTCTGAGTCGATGGCCGATACCGTCCGACATGTGACTACCCTCACCGGGTGATTGTATTCAATATATTGCTGTGCATTATGTCCTGAGGCAATTGGCCCCTGGGTCGAGGTCCGGGGGAATCCGAGGGATTGATCTCGGAGATCTCCTTGGAGTTATTGAATCTATCCTCTGTATCGGTCACGCCGATGCTGTCAGCAGTTGAGGGTTTCAACAGGGCCCTATAGCGCTATCTGGATATTTACTGCTCTACTCGCGTCGGCTCGTGCCGGTAGCGCACCGTCGGCATCCCGTCGAACGTCGGGCCGCGCCCCTCGTGGCGGAAGCCGGCGGCCTCGGCGATGTCGCGCTTCTCGTCCTCGTTCTCCGCGACGAGCAGTTCGACCGGCATCCCCTCGCCGCGGGCGAACCGGAGCGGTTCGTCGAGCAGGCGCTCGCAGGCCTCGAGGGACCCCTCGAACTGAGTGATGTGTACGGCCCCGTTCTGGGCGTCGTAGCTCACGAAGCCGACGACCCGACTCGCTTCCCCCTCGAGGTCCAGGTCCTCGCCGTCCTCGTCCGGTGGCTCGACGGCCACCCGAACCGTCCGGTCGTGGACCAGGTTGCGCATCACGTCCGACGGCTGGCCGGTCAACTCGGCGAGCCGGTCGGCGTCGGCTTCGACGGCGTCCCGCACGTCCATACCGGGCGGTGGGCGTGCAGGTAGTTAAACCCCCGCACGGAGGGGCGCAGTCGCGCGGTTTTCCCGTCGGGCCGGGCTGGCGCCACGGTCGCTCCCGGCGTCCGCAGCCGACACCCACATGTCCGTCGCGCGCCGAGTCGTGGACAGCATGGACGCGGCCGCGGTCAGGGAACGCGCCGCCGACCTCCCGACGAGTCCCGGCGTCTACCAGTTCGAGGACGACGACGGAACCGTCCTCTACGTGGGGAAGGCTGTCGACCTGCGGAGCCGCGTGCGATCGTATGCTGACCCTCGCGGCGAGCGCATCCGGCGGATGGTCGAGCGTGCCGCGCGCGTGGACACCGCCGTCACGGACACGGAGACACAGGCACTCCTGCTGGAAGCGAACCTCATCAAACGCCACCAGCCTCGCTACAACGTCCGGCTGAAGGACGACAAGTCCTACCCCCTCGTCCAGCTCACGGACCACCAGTTCCCCCGTATCGAGGTGACACGGGATCCGGACCCCGATGCGACCGTCTACGGGCCGTACACGGAGATGGGCCGGGTCGAGACGGTCGTGAAGGCGCTCCGCGAGACGTACGGACTGCGGGGCTGCTCGGACCACAAGTTCGAGGGCCGGGACCGGCCCTGCCTCGATTACGAGATGGGGCTCTGTACGGCTCCCTGCACGGGAGAGATCGACGAGTCGGGCTACGGCGGCGATGTCGACGCGGTGCAACGCTTCTTCGAAGGCGAGACGGGTGTCCTCGCCGACCCGCTCCGGGACGCGATGGAGACCGCCGCGAACGAACAGGAGTTCGAGCGCGCGGCGAACCTCCGGGACCGCCTCGACGCGGTCGAGACGTTCCACGGCGGCGGTGGCGAGGCCGTCCACGCCGGCGACCGCGAGGAGCGCGCCGTCGACGTGCTCGGGGTCGCCATCTCGGGGGGTGACGCGACCGTCGCCCGACTCCACAGCGCCGACGGCAAGCTCGTCGACCGCGAGCGCCACTCGCTCGCGGCGCCGGAGGGCGAGGACCGCGTCGCGGCCGTTCTCTCGGCCTTCCTCACCCAGTACTACGCCGAACGCGAGCTGCCCGACGCGCTGCTCCTCTCGGAGCGGCCGGACGACGCCGACGTGACGGCGTGGCTCGAAGCCGAGGGCGTCGCCGTCCGCGTTCCCGGCGCGGGCCGGGAGGCGACACTCGTCGACCTCGCGCTGAAGAACGCCCGCTCGCGCGATGCCGGGCGCGACGAACTCGCGGCCCTGCGCGACGCGCTCTCGCTCGACCGCCGGCCCCGCCGCATCGAGGGGTTCGACGTGAGTCACGCGGGCGGGAAGGCCGTCGTCGGCTCGAACGTGACGTTCGTCGACGGCGAGGCCGACAAGTCGGACTACCGGCGCAAGCGCCTCGCCGACGAGAACGACGACTACGCGAACATGCGCCGGCTCGTCGCGTGGCGCGCCGAGCGCGCAGTTGAGGGCCGCGACGACCGACCGAACCCGGACCTGCTGCTCATCGACGGCGGCGAGGGGCAACTCGGCGCCGCGCAGGACGCGCTCGCCGAGACGGGCTGGGACGTGCCCGCCGTCGCGCTCGCGAAGGCCGAGGAACTCGTCGTCACGCCCGACGGGGTCCACGACTGGTCCGACGACGCCGCCCACCTCCACGTCCTCCAGCGGGTCCGCGACGAGGCCCACCGCTTCGCCGTCGCGTACCACCAGCAGGTCCGGGACGAGGTCTCGACGCCGCTGGACGATGTCGACGGCGTCGGTCCCGAGCTGCGCAAGCGCCTGCTCCGGCGGTTCGGCAGCGTCGAGGGGGTGCGCGCGGCCTCGCGCGAGGAACTCGCGAGCGTCGAGGGGGTCGGTCCGGATACGGCCGAGCGGGTCGACCGGGCGCTGTGAGGTGGCCGTCCGCACAGCACCCCTGGTTCGGGGTGCAGTTTCTCCGGTTCGGGGTGCAGTTTTATTGCCCGACGGGGCCAACCTGTCTCCATGTCCCGCTCGCGGTCCTCGTCCTCCAACTCGGGCTCCGGCGGTATCTTCTACGAACTCGGCAAGCTCACCGCCGAGGGCTCCGACCGGGAGAACGAGATGCCGGACCCCGGGGACGGCGCGGCGACGCTCGACGAGGGGCCGGGTGCCGGGCGGCTCGTCTACTTCGTCGTCCTCGCCGCCGTCATCCTCGGGCTCGCGATCGGCCAGCTGAACCTCACCCCGGGCCTGGTCATCGGGCTCGTCGCGCTGTGGATCGTCATCGCGGGCATCTCCTCGTCGGTCCAGATCGTGCAGGCCTACGAGAAGCGCGCGCTGACCGTCTTCGGCGCGTTCGAGCGCCTGCTCGACCCCGGCATCCACTTCGTCATCCCGTTCGTCTCCGACACGTACCAGTTCGACATGCGGACGGAGGCGCTGGACGTGCCGAGCCAGGAGGCCATCACGCGTGACAACTCCCCCGTGCGGGCGGACGCGGTGGTCTACATCCGCGTGATGAACGCCGAGCGCGCGTTCCTCGAGGTCGACGACTACCGGAACGCCACCCTCAACCTCGCACAGACCACCCTCCGGGCGGTCATCGGCGACATGGAGCTGGACGAGACGCTGAGCCAGCGCGAGCGCATCAACGAGCGCATCCAGGAGGAACTCGCCGGCCCGACCGACGAGTGGGGCGTCCGCGTCGAGGCCGTCGAGGTCCGCGAGGTCAAGCCCTCGCAGGTCGTCCAGGACGCGATGGAGCAGCAGACCGCCGCCGAGCGCCGTCGCCGCGCGATGATTCTCGAAGCCCAGGGTGAGCGCCGTTCCTCCGTCGAGCGCGCGGAGGGGGAGAAGCAGGCCAACATCATCCGCGCCGAGGGGTCCAAACAGTCGCAGGTCCTCGAGGCCCAGGGTGATGCCGTCGCGACCGTCCTCCGGGCCCGCGCGGCCGACTCGATGGGCGAGCGCGCGATCATCGAGAAAGGGATGGAGACGCTCCAGGGCATCGGCGCGGGCGAGTCGACGACGTTCGTCCTCCCGCAGGAACTCACCTCGCTCGTCGGGCGCTACGGGAAGCACCTCTCCGGGAGCGACGCGGGCGTCATCGATGTCGGCAATTCCCTGGAGGGCCGCGAGTTCGACGCCGAGGAGCGCGAGATGCTCGGGCTGGACGACATCGAGAACCTCGCGGCCGGCCGCGTCGGTGACGGTGCGAGGAACGGCCACGAGGTCGACATCGGGGACCCCGAGCCCGAGCCCGAGTCCGACCCCTCCGCCGACGACTGACCGGGCCCCCGGGCACCCGACGCGCTTTTGCCGGCGTCCCCTGTATCGCCGTTCGATGAGAGCGCTGACGCTGGGTCCCGCCGGGACGTACTCGCACCGCGCGACGCGAGCCATCGCGACCGACGAGGAGATCGAGTTCGCCGAATCCGTGACGGGTATCGTCGAGGGCGTCGCGGGCGGGGAGTTCCAGCGCGGCGTCATCCCCGTCGAGAACAGCATCGAGGGCTCCGTCTCGGAGTCGATGGACGCGCTGGCCGACCGGAACGTCGCCGTCGTCCGGGAGATAGTCACCCCGATCCGGCATGCGCTGCTCGCCCAGACCGGCGAGTTCGAGGTCGTCGCCAGCCACGCGCAGGCGCTGGCACAGTGTCGTGAGTACCTCGACCGGGAGTACCCGAACGCGACGCTGGAGGCGGTCGCCTCGACCTCGCAGGGTGTCGAGCGCGCCCGCGAGGACGCCAGCATCGCGGCGATCGGCCATCCGGACAACGGCGGCGATACCCTGCGCGTCCTGGCCGAGGACATCCAGGATCAGGACTCCAACACCACCCGGTTCGTCGTCATCGCGCCCCAGTCCGAGCGGAGCGACGCCGGCGGCAAGACCAGCATCGTCGTCTACCCCGGTAACGACTACCCCGGGCTCCTGCTGGAGCTGCTGGAGTGTTTCGCCGACCGCGATATCAACCTCTCGCGCATCGAGTCCCGTCCCTCCGGTCAGCGGCTGGGCGACTACGTCTTCCACATCGACTTCAACGCCGGCCTCTACGAGGACCGCTCGCAGGCCGCCCTCGAGGAACTGGAGGGTATCTGTGGGAAGGGCTGGGTGAAGGTGCTGGGCTCGTACGACACCGAGCACGCGCTCTAAACGAGCCCTTTTGACGCCGCGGGTGGCCTCGGCCGCCGAGGCCACCACTCGGCACAAAAAACGTTCGGAAGAAATGCCGCTGGCGACCGGAGGGAGCCAGCGGTGAAACGCGCTCGCTTCGTCGTCGGACTACGTCCGACTGCAAGCGGGACACGGGGTCCGGCCCTGCTCGCGCGTATGCAGCGACTGCGGAACGGACTATCCCCATACCTTTTGCGCGCTCGCGGGAAACTCACGGGCATGAGCGACGATTTCGACCGCGAGGAGGAGCGCCGGAAGCTCGAGGAGAAGTACGGCAAGGAGGCGGAGGACCGCGAGCAGACGGAGCGGCTGAGCGAGCTCCTGCTGAAGGGGGCGACGATGACCGACATCCACTGTCCGGAGTGTGGCGACCCCATCTTCCGCCACGAGGGGCGCCAGTTCTGCCCGTCCTGCCAGCGCGAGGTCGCCAGCGGCGACGGACAGCAGGCGACCGCCGGGCAGGCCGCCGCGCAGGACCCGCTGGCCGACGAGGGAGCCGAGTCCCAGCCGACTACGGACGGCCACGAGGAGATAGAGGTCGACACGCCCGCCCCCGACGCTGGGGATACGGAGAGCGAGTCCGAGC
This sequence comes from Haloglomus halophilum, assembly GCF_024298885.1. Classification (GTDB taxonomy): domain Archaea; phylum Halobacteriota; class Halobacteria; order Halobacteriales; family Haloarculaceae; genus Haloglomus; species Haloglomus halophilum. The sequence continues at coordinate 1,521,011 of NZ_CP101166.1, read as the reverse complement.
CGGCTGCCGAGGCGGAGGCGTCGGAGGCCCCGGAGACGGGAACCCAGCAGTCCACGCCGGGACAGCCCGACCCGTCGCCCGTGCAGGGCTCCGCACAGTCGACCGGTGGATCACAGTCGACCGGCGGCTCGCAGCCGAACGCCGCGCCGCAGGCGCCGACCGGTGGCGATGCGTCCGGTCTGATGCCCGCCCGCCAGCACCTCACCCGGACGGTCAACCGACTGGCCGAGCAGGCTGCCGCCGAGGAGGACCCCGGCCGCAAGCGGGAGTTCCTGGCGGCGACCCGGGAGGCCGCGGAGGCGCTGGAAGCGGTTCGGGATGCGGAATAATAGCTGATATTGGCAATTTGGTGGAGTATTCGGTTCTTTACTCGGAATATCTGTATGTTGAGGGTATACCACGTCCATAAATTGAGTGTTTCCGACGGCGTCCTCGCGCTCTCTCACGGCTGCCGCGACGACAGGAACACCTACGGAGTCCTCGCGCTCTCTCACGGCTGCCGCGACGACAGGAACACCTACGGAGTCCTCGCGCTCTCGACCCACGGGAAGACGTTCCTGCTCGGCCTTCGGCCTGCGCGGGCTGCGACTTCCCTGATTCGCGCCGTCGGCGCTCACCTCCGGGACTCGTTGCGCTCCTCGCTCCCTCCGGTCGCTGCGGTGCTTGCGTCGTCCGGGATGCATCGAGAGCGCTCGCCTTCCGGAAGACGTCGTCTTCCGACGTTCGCCTCGCTTCGCTCGGCTCACCTTCGATTCTGCCAGGGGGTTCTGTTTCGGGTCGAGAGACGAACGTGGTGGTTCCAGCGAGCCAGGGTGTCCCCACACCTCCCCGCGCGGGCGCCGGAGTTGCTCACCACGCTCCCTTCGGTCGCGGGTTCGCGAGTGAGGGCGCCCGCGCGCTTCCTGTACCCGGAACCGGCGGGCTATCTGCTTGATTCAATCACGAGGGGTCGTACTCGCCGCTCACGACCTCGCGGATCTGCGTCGCGGTCACGTCACCGACCCCGGAGACCGACTTCAGTTCGTCGGCGTCGGCGGTCATCACGGCCTCGACGCTGCCGAAGTGGTCCAGCAGCGCCCGGGCGGTGACGGGGCCGACCTCGGCGACCGAGGAGACGACGTACTCCTGCTGTTCGGCCAGCGTCTTCGAGGATTTCTCCCCGTGGACGCGGACCTCGCGGTCGTCGCGGTCCTGCTCGCGCCGGGCGATCACCTCCAGCAGGTCGGCGGTCTCGTCCGTGTCCCGGGTCTGGAGAACGCTCGCGCCGAAGTCCACGGCCAGCGAGGAGAGCGCGCCCCGGATGGCGTTCGGGTGGACGTTGCGCTTCTCGTAGAGGCGCTCCCCTTCGAGGATGACGACCGGGCGGGCGTAATGCCGGGCGGCGTCGCCGACCTGCTCGAACATCGAGCGGTCGTTGCCCAGCAGCGTATCGAGGAAGTCGTCGACGGACTTGCGCTCGACCGCGACGCGGTCCGAGAGGACGTAGTCGCCGACGGCGAGCGTTTCGAGTCGAGTGGTCACGCCCTCGCGTGTCGAGAGGTCGCGCGCGATATGCGAGTCGAGTTCGCGCTGGTCCGCGACGATCTCGATGTCCTCGGCATCGGGGTCGCCGCCGGCCGTGGCGACGAGGCCCTCGTCCGCCGGGTCGGTGCCATCCTCCTCGCTGTCATCCCCGTCGTCGGTCGCTCCATCGCTGTCGGCCCCGTCGGAGTCGCTCTCGCCCGCGAAGTCACCGAGCCCCGGCTGTCCGCCGTCCGACCCGCCGCTCCGGTCGTCGCTCGCGGTGTCCGCGTCCCTCCCGGTATCGGCCGTGCCGGACGCCCCCGTTTCGGGTGCGTCGCCGTCGCCGCTCGTGTCTTCCTCGCCCCCCGCGTCCGCGTCGCCGGCGTCTCCGTCGAAGGAGTCCAGCGACTGCTGTGAGTCGTCCAGTTCCGCCTCGATGTCCTGCTCGGCGCCCTTCAGCTTCCGGAGCTCCTCCTCCATCTTCTTCTCCTCGTTCTTGGAGATCCAGTAGAACGCCTCGTCGCGGGTGTCGTTGGCGATGAGGACGACGACCCGCCCCTCCTGTGCGCGGCCGGTCCGGCCCTTGCGCTGGATGGAGCGCACGCCCTTCGGGACGGGCTCGTAGAACAGCACCAGGTCGACATCGGGCACGTCCAGCCCCTCCTCGGCGACGCTGGTGGAGACGAGCACCTCGAACTCCCCGTTCCGGAAGGCGTCGAGGGTGTCCTTCTGCTCGGTCTGGGTCATCCCGTCGGAGCCCTCCTTGTCGCCCTGCCCGACGAACCGGCGCACGTCGAAGCTCTCGCTCAGGAACTCCGTGAGCGACTCGGCGGTGTCGCGGGACTCGGTGAACACGATGACGCGCTCGCCGTCCTGGATGCCGAGCGTCTCGGCGAGCAGGAGCCGGGTCTTCCGGAACTTCGGGTGGAGGTCGTCGAACGCCTCGGCCTTCCGCATCGCCTCTTTCACGCGCGGTTCGGAGACGAAGCGCTGGGCCGCCTTCGACGCGCCGGAGGACTGGGCGGCGTTACGCTGGCGCTCGAAGTAGCGCCGCAGGCTCTCGACGGACTGGGTTTCGACCAGTTCGACCGCCCGCCGGAGCTTCATGATCTCGGCGTGCGCGCTCATCCCCTCGTACCCCTCGGACTGGCCGTTGTTGATGAGTTCCTGCAGTTTCGCACGGATGGCGTTCAGCTGCTTCTGGGACATCGAGGGGTCCGTCGAGTTCGTCACGCCCAGTTGCTTGAGTTGCTCCAGCCGTTCGGCGATGACGTCGTTCAGCGCGTCCCGGATCGCCAGCACCTCGTCGGGCAGGTCGAGGTGGGTCCAGTCGACCTGCGTCTCGTAGGTGTGCTCGGCCACGTCGGCGTCGGCCTCGGTCATCACCTCCACGTCGTCGATGCCGAGGTTCCGGCAGACGACGAGTATCTCCTCCTCGTCGCCGCCCGGGGAGGCCGACATGCCGGTGACGAGCGGCCTGTCGGCGTCTGAGTGGTAGCGCTCGGCGATGTAGTTGTAGGCGTAGTCGCCGGTGGCGCGGTGGCACTCGTCGAAGGTGCAGTGGACGACGGAGGAGAGGTCGATGCGGTTGCCGACGAGGTCGTTCTCGATGACCTGCGGCGTGGCCATCACGACCCGGGCGTCGTTCCAGACCGCGGCGCGGTCGTCCGGGCTGACCTCGCCCGTGAACACGACGATCTCGTCGTCGGGAATCTCGAGGGCCTCGCGGTAGAACGCGGCGTGTTGCTCGACGAGTGGCTTCGTCGGTGCGAGCATCAGCGCCTTGCCCCCGTACTCCGCGAGCCGGTGTGCCGTGACGAGCAGCGAGACCGTCGTCTTCCCGAGGCCGGTGGGCAGGCAGACCAGCGTGTGGCCGTCGCATGAGGCATCGGCCAGCTGGGTCTGGTAGCTGCGGTCCTCTAGGAAGCCCGGCACCAGCAGTGGCCGGTCGAGGTAGTCGGGCCCGCCCTCGGCGTCCGTGGCCGCCATTACGCCGTCGTACCGCGTCCTCGTGGATAAGGGTTCGCTGGGCGGGGTGGAAGTGGAGTCGCCCCCGCTCGTCCGGGTTCCGGGCGCTCGCTCGTGGCTGGACCCCTCCGTTTCGTATGGAGCTACCGGACACGTCACCCGGATTCGGGAGCGGCCCTGCCCCACGCCGCCCCGCTCGCTCGACCGGGCCGGGTAAGTGGGACGCTCCCGAAGGCGAGGCATGGACGGCCGGACGGCAGTCGGCGGGTTGCTGGCGGGCTCGGGCCTGATGTTCGCGTACGTCGCCGTCCGTGCCGTGCGCCGTGGGGTGGCCGGCGACGCCGGGACCCCCGCACTCATCGCGCTCGGCGCTCTCACGCTGTTCACGCTCGCGATGGCAGCGCTCGGCGCCTCGCTCATCCTGCGCGGGCGACGGGAGGAACCCGGTGCCAGCAGCGAGTAGCCTCGACTACCGCCGTCGTCTCCGCCTGTCGCTGACGGCTCGCCTCACCGTCAACCCCGTCGGCCGATGACGGCTCGCCCCACCGTCAACCCCGGCGGTCGCTGACGGCTCGCCCCACCGTCAACCACGCCTGTCGATGACGGCTTTCGCCTCCTCGGCCGCCTGTTTCCAGCCGTAGCCGCGCTCGTAGACGTGTCGTTTGTCGTCGACGACCTCCTCGGGGGAACCCTCCTCCCAGCCGCCGCGGGCCCAGGATCCCGACTCGCGGAGCCACGCGATGACCTGCTCGCGGGTTTCGGGCCAGGAGAGCCCCACCATCTCGTAGTACGCGACGAGCGCGAAGACGCTGTGGTCGTGTGCGCCCGGGACGCTGCCGTGCTCGTAGATGGTCTTCAGGGGCTCGTGGGTCGGTTCCCGGACGAGTTCGGTGTACTCCGCGGCCGTGAGCAGCCGTAACGGTCCGTCGTCGTCCGTGACACGGCGCTCGGCGACGAGGCGGTCGAGCGCGTCGGCGTGCAGTCCGTCCCACTCGCCCGGAACCGCGTCGGGGAGCGACTCGTGCCCGACCGGTCGCCGCGAGAGGACCGAGAGGATGTCCACGTACGCGCGCTCGACGGCCGCACGGGTGATGCCGTCGTGCTCGCAGTCGGCGTCGTGGAGGTTGCTCGTGGTCCGACAGTCCGGACACGGGTACGCGAAGCGCGCCACTGGTGGTTCTGACCGGAGTGTGCGCTGGGGCGGGTATGAACGTGTCGGGAACCGTGTGGTGGTGACGGTGACGAGGACAGCTACGAGACTCCGCCGCCGATGACGGCCCGTTTCAGTCCCGCCCTGTTGCTGATTCGACCGAGCAACCGCTCTCTGGCCGGGAGCGCGTGCCGAGCGGCTTGCCCGCGAGTGCCGCGCGACCCGGGGAAGGGCAGGGGAACAGCATCCGTGGAACAGCCGATACCTGGCGGACTCGAAGGGCGAGCGATCTGCGCGGTGCCCGGCCGACGCAAGGACCGCAGGGAGCATCGCGACCGAGGACCGCAGCGAGGCCCGGCCCCGCAGAGCGCGAGGGCTTCGTAGGCGGTCCCGTCGCCGTCGCCGCCAGCACCGATATCACGAGCAAAGACCTACCCTCGCCGACTCGCCGGTATCGGCGCTCCTTATGTGTGCCCGCCACCGAGGAGATGCCACGTATGGAGGTGTTCGCGGTCGAGGGACTGCCGGAGATACGCGAGGGCGACGACCTCGCCGCGCTCGTCGACGAGCAGGTCGACCTCCGGCCGGACGACGTGGTCTGTGTGGCCAGCACCGTCGTCTCGAAGGCCGAGGGTCGCACCGCATCGCTCGACGACTTCCCGCCGAGCGACCGGGCCCGGCGCATCGCCGACCGGCTCGGGCGCATCCAGGGCGAGGAGAAGGACCCGCGCTTCGCGGAGGCCGTCCTCGCGGAGAGCGAGGAACTCCTCCTCGAAGCGCCGTTCATCCTCGCGGTCACGCAGTTCGGCCACATCACCGTGAACGCCGGTATCGACCGCTCGAACGTGCCGAACGGGGACCTGCTGTTGCTGCCGGAGGCGCCCAGCGCGAGCGCCGCGGCGCTCCGGGAGTCGCTCCCGGCCGACCGCGTCGTCGTCACGGACACGTCGGGGCGGCCGTTCCGCTACGGCCAGCGCGGCGTCGCGGTGGGGTGGGCCGGCCTCCCTGCCTCGCGGGACTGGCGCGGCGAACACGACCGCGACGGTCGGGAGCTGGAGGCAACCGTCCAGTCCGTCGTCGACGAACTCGCTGCCGCCGCGAACCTCGTGACCGGCGAGGGCGCGGGCGGGACGCCCGTCGCCGTCGTCCGGGACTTCGAGTTCGGCGACCACGCCGGCTCGGAGAACCTGTTCCGCTCGGAGGACGACGACGTGGTCCGGCAGGCACTCCGCGAGTGGAGCTTCGGCGGCGACTCGCACGACACGGACGCCTGACGATATTACTCGAGAACACCTGAACTACGGCACGAATCTACCGGAGATACCGAAAACATCGACAACCCACCGAAAACCATGCTCGGAATCGAACTCACGCCGGAACATCCGGTCGACCGCATCGCCGACCTCGGCGTCCGCGCGGCGGACGCGGGGTTCGACACCGCCTTCGTCTCCTCGCATTTCTTCAACCGCGACCCGTTCGTCGCCTGCGACCGCATCGCCCGCGCCACCGACATCCGGGTCGGTCCGGGCATCATCAACCCGTACGAGACCCATCCCGTCACGCTCGCGGCGCGCGTCGCGAGCCTCGACGAGGCCAGCGGCGGCCGCGCGGTGTACGGCGTCGGGCCGGGTGACCCCTCCGCGCTGCGCTCGCTCGGTCTGGACGAGGAGCGCGGCCTGCGCTCCGTGCTGGAGTCGTTCTCCGTCGCGCGCGACCTCTGGAGCGGCGAGACCGTCGACCACGACGGCACCTTCCAGGCCAGCGGCGCGGGCCTGAAGTTCGCCCCCCCGCAGGGGGGTGACATCCCGGTCTACGTGGGCGGCGAGGGCCCCCACATGTGCCGGATGGCCGGCAAACACGCCGACGGCCTGCTGTTCAACGGCTCGCACCCGGACGACCTCGCGTGGGCCCGCGACCGCGTCGACGAGGGCGCCGAGGGCCGGCCCGACCACCGTGGTGACGTGGACCTCGCCGCCTATGCCAGCATCTCCGTCGCCGAGGACGCCGACGCCGCCCGTGAACTGGCCGTCCAGCCGGTCGCGTTCATCGCCGCCGGCGCCGCGCCGCCGGTGCTCGACCGGCACGGTCTCGACGGTGACCGCGCCGAGCGCATCGGCGAGCACCTCTCGGCCGGCGACTTCTCCGCCGCGTTCGACGAGGTGACGCCCGCGATGGTCGACGCGTTCTGCATGGCCGGCACCCCCGAGACGGTGGCCGAGCGGATGGCCGGCGTTCTCGAGCACGCTGACTCGCTCGTGGTGGGCTCGCCGCTCGGTCCGGACCTCGAGACGGCCATCGAGCTGGCCGGCGCGGCCGCTTGCGAGGCGGGAATCCGGGAGTAGCTGGCGCGCGGAGAACGGACCCTCTCGCCGGTTCAGTTGCGCTCCTCGCCCCCCGGCGGGGAGCGGCCGCCGGGCACGAGCTGGCCCAGCTGCTCGACGACGGCGCCCAGCGAGAGGTAGCCCAGCATCGCCGAGGACCCGCCGACGAACAGCGCGCCCAGCAGGACGAGCACGAGCGTGATGGGGTCGCTCAGGACGTTGGTCACGACGAGGTCGATGGCCTCCGCGGGCGTGATACCGGTCTCTGCCATGGTCGGCCCTTCGACGCTCGGACCTTCAGTCTGTCCGTTGCCGGCCCGTAGCGGGGCGCCGGGCACCGTCAGGGCTAACGCCCCCGCGCCCCTCCCCCCGGTATGACCCGCGACGCCTCGCTCGACGAGTTCCTCGGTGGCGGGGACGAGGAGAGCGGGGGTGAAGCGACCGAGGACGAGGGGGCAGCGACCGAGCCAGCCGACCCGGTCGACGGGGCCGAGGAGCCGGCGGACGCCACCGAGACGGTCGACGAGTCACCAGCCGACGCCGACGGTGACGAGGCCCCGCCGCTCGCACCCGCCGCCGTCGACCCGGCGCACTCGACCTACGACTGGTCGCCCGACGGCGCCGAGTGCGCCGACTGCGGCGCGACCGTCGAGGCGCGCTGGCGCGATGAGTCGGGGCTGGTCTGTCCGGACTGCAAGGAGTGGTAGCCGCCGTGTCGTGTCGGCACGCCTGACGACTGCCCGCTATATAGCCCACAATACGTCCACAGCGAGTGCCCACACCCAGCAGAGTTACAAGCGTCCCGACCGTCCCTGTGGCACAATGACAGTCGGGGAGCCATCGAGCGAGCGGCCCCGTGGGGACGGGCAAGACACTTACCGCAACCACCACCAGCGACTCCCGAGGTCCCAATGAGCGAGTCACCCTCCACTGCCGACACCCCGCTCGATGCCGAGCCGAGCGTGGAGTCGGCCGGCGACACCGCCCGTGCGGTCATCGATAACGTCGAACAGGTCATCGTCGGGCACCATGACGCCATCGAGCACCTCATCTGTGCCTTCCTCGGTCGGGGCCACGTCCTGCTGGAGGACGTGCCCGGCGTCGGGAAGACGATGCTGGCGCGCTCGGTCGCGCGGTCGTTCGAGTGCGACTTCAAGCGCGTCCAGTTCACGCCCGACCTCCTGCCTACGGACATCACGGGCGTCAACATCTACAACCAGCAGACCGGCGAGTTCGAGTTCCGCCCGGGCCCCATCTTCGCCAACGTCGTGCTCGGCGACGAGATCAACCGGGCGCCCCCGAAGACCCAGTCCGCGCTGCTGGAGGCGATGGAGGAGCAGCAGGTGACCGTCGACGGGGAGTCGTACCCGGTCCCGTCGCCGTTCACGGTCGTCGCGACGCAGAACAGCGTCGAGCGCGACCGCACCTACGACCTGCCCGCGGCCGAGCTGGACCGGTTCATGGTCCAGCTCTCGCTGGGCTACCCCGACGAGGCAGACGAGGCCGCCCTCCTCGGACAGATCGTCGGCGACCACCCCATCGAGGAGCTCCAGCCGGTCGCGACGACCGATGACCTGCTGGCGGCCCGGGAGGCGACCGCGCAGGTCGCCGTCGAGAAACCCCTCCGCGAGTACGTCACGCGGCTGGCGCGCTACACCCGCGAGCACGCGCAGCTGGGTGTGAGCCCCCGCGGTGCCATCTCGCTCCTGCGCGCGGGTCAGGCCCGCGCCGTCCTCGACGGGCGCGACTACGTCATTCCGGACGACGTGCAGGCCGAGGCCCAGGTCGTGATGGCCCACCGCATCCGGCGGAGCGCCGGCGAGGGGACGGGCACCGAGCTCGTCGCCGAGGCACTCGACGCCGTCCCGGTCGAGTGAGATGCGCCCGACACGACGCGGCATCGCGGCTCTCGTCCTGGGTATCGGCGCGCTCGGCTTCGGTCTCAGGTTCGGTATCACCGGCCTGAACGCGTTCGTCGTCCCCGTGGTCGTCGGCTATGCCGTCGGCGCCGTCCAGCTGTACCGGGCGCCGACACCGACCGTCGAGCGCTCCACGCCACAGCCCGGCTTCCCCGGCGCCCGCCGGACCATCACCGTCGACGTCGAGTCGGCGGTGCCGCTCGACCTCCACGAGCGCGTGCCCGACCGTGTCCGGGTCGCCGACGCCACCGTCGTCAGCCCGGACGGCCGCGAGCGCGCGGATGCGGCCACCGTCACCGACGCGGGTACGACCGTCTCGCTCCCGGGCGACGCCACCGTCCGCCTGCACTGTGACCTCGTCGGGCGAGGGGTCCATCATCTGGGTCCGGCGACCGTTCGCGTCCGGGACCCGCTGGGGCTGCTCGTCGCCGAGACCGAACTCGCTGGCACCGCCCCCGTCGTCGTCTACCCGGACGTGGTGGCCCTGACGAACAGCGGGCCCCTCACCGGCCTCGTGGAGAAGGCGACCGCCGACGACCGGACCGCCTTCGACGAGGTCCGCGAGTACGTCCCCGGCGACCCCCTGCGCGACGTGAACTGGAAGGCGTCGGCGAAACAGGCCGAGGGTGACCTCGTCGTCACGGAGTGGGCCGCCGACGAGGAAGGTGGTATCACCGTCGCCGGCGAGGCCGGCCCCGAGTACGTCGACGAGATGGCGGCCGCCGTCGGCTCCATCGCCACCCACCTGCTCGACGCGGACCTCATCATCGGCGTCCGGGTGCCGGGCGGCGAGGTCGACGACGAGCGCGGCGAGACCGCCCGCAACCGCATCCTCGAACTGCTCGCCCGGACGGGCGCCGGTGCCGTCGACGAGGACGCCGAGGTCCTCGTCCGCGCCGGGCCCGACGGCACGACCGTCACCGTCGGCGGCCGCACGGTCCCGTTCGAACGGCTCGCCGGTGCCCCGACCGAGCACGCCGACGAGACGCCGGACCGGTCGGTCACCGGGCGCATCCGGGAGGTCGTCTCATGAGCACGGGCACCGCCACGGGCCGGTCCGCGAACGCGGACGACGCGGCCTCGGGCCTGACCCGGTTCGCCCCCGAGCTGGACCCCGTCCGGCTGCTGGCGCTCGCCAGCGTGGCAGCGCTGCTCGGGACCTTCCTGTCGGTCCTCTACCGGGTCTCCGACGTGGCCGGCGACGTGACGCTGTTCCTGGCCGTCGCGGCCGGGACGCTCGTCGCCGCCACCGTCGTCGCCCGGCTCGTTCCCGAGGGTATCGCCTTCGGCCTCGCCGCAGTCCTGCTGGTGGCCGGCGCGTACGCGTACGTCACGCAGCTCCCCCGGGACGTGGCGGCGACGCCGACGCTCCTGTTGCTCGTCAGCGACGGCATCGAGCTGCTGACCGGGCTGTCGGTCCTTCGTATCGTCAACGTGGGGCTGTGGGCGCTGGCGGCGACGCCGGCGCCGACGTTCGTGGCGTGGTATCTGGCGCTCCGCCGGCGCTACGTCGCCTCGGTCGTCGTCGGCGGGGCGATGCTCACGCTGTTCATCCTGACGGGCGATGCGAGCGGCGCGCTCGCGCTGCTGGGCGTGGTCGCGGCCGCCGGGGTCGTCGGCTTCGGCGACCTCGAACTGCGCGGGGGTGACCTCGAGACCGCCGAGACCGTCGCGGTCGTCCTCGCGGCGATGGTGACGGCAGCGCTGCTGGTGAGCGTGGTCCCGGCAGCGGGGTCGGACCCGCTCGACCTCGGTACCGGCGGCGATGACCAGACCGTCGAGTCGAGCCTCACCACCGCCGGCGACAGCGTCAGCATCCTCGGTTCCATCCGGCTCTCACCGGAGGTCCGCTTCACCGTCACCAGCTCCGAGCCGACCTACTGGCGCGTCGGCTCCTACGACCGCTACACCGGAAGCGGCTGGGTCCGGACGGGTGCGGACCGCTCGTACGACGGGCGCCTCTCCGGCCCGGTCGGGCAGAGCCGGACGGTCCGCCAGCGCTACACGGTCGAGTCCGAGCTACAGGTGCTGCCGGCGGCGTGGAAGCCCACGCGGGTCGAGGGCGTACCCGTCTCGCTCGTCGAGCTGCCGGGCGGTGGCGTCGGCCCGGACGGGACGCTCTCGCCCGGTGACACGTACACCGTCGAATCCGAGCGCCCGGTCGCGAGCGCTCGCGAGCTCCGCGAGTCCGGCACGAACTACCCGGACCCCATCGAGGAGCGGTACACGCAGCTCCCGTCGACCACACCCGACCGTGTCGGCGAGCGTACCGCGCGTATCACCGCCAACGCGGAGAACCCGTACGACACGGCCCGCGTCATCGAGCGGTGGCTGGAGAACAACCGCGAGTACTCCCTCACCGTCGACCGCCCCCGTGGCGACATCGCGGACGCGTTCCTCTTCGAGATGGAGCAGGGGTACTGCACCTACTACGCCACGACGATGGTGACGATGCTCCGGTCGCAGGGCATCCCGGCGCGGATGGCCGTCGGCTACACGCCCGGGCAGCAGGTCGCACAGGACCGGTGGGTCGCACGAGGGCTCGACTCGCACGCCTGGGTCGAGGTCTACTTCCCCGACCAGGGCTGGGTCCGGTTCGACCCGACGCCCGCCGCCCCGCGCGAGGCGGCCGAGCGCCAGCGCGTCCAGCAGGCTCGCCAGGCCAACGGGACCACGGGCGTCGACACGAACGAGTCGCGCAACCGGACGTTCACGCCGACCCCCACGCCGACGCCGGACACGCCGACGCCTGGTAACCCGAACCCCGGCGTGACCCCGACGCCGACCCCGACCACGCCGACCACGAACGGCACGACGAACGGGACCAACACCACCTCCAGCGGCCCCGGGTTCGGTGACGGTGCGGACATCGCCTCGCCCGGCGGCGGGAGCGAGGAGGGCGGCGGCGGCATCCCGCGGCCCACCCGCGAGCAGACGGCGCTCGGCGTGGTGGTCCTCGCGGGTGTCGCCGCCGGCGTCCACCGGTCGGGGGCCCCCTCGTGGCTCTACCGCGAGGTCCGACTCCGCTACCAGCCCCGCACCGACGACCCCGCACGGGACGTGGCGCGGGCGTTCGACCGACTGGAACACCTCGGCAGGAAGGCCGATGCCGCCCGGCGGCCGGGTGAGACGGCCCGCGAGTTCGCCGCGCGTGTCGGTGCCGTCGGCGTGAGCGGCACGCCGGACGAGCGGGCCCGCCGCCTGGCGACGCTCCACGAGCGGGCCCGGTACGGCGGGGGGGTCACCGTCGCGGAGGCCGACGAGGCTGTCGCGCTCGCCGACGAGCTGGTGAGCGACCGTCCTCCCATCTCCTGACTCCCTCCAGCCGGATTCCAGCGGTCTCGCCCGGTCAGCGGCGCTCGTCCGCCGTCGGTCGGCCTCCCGACAGGATTTAATATCGGTCCCCCACTACACCCGACCTGTAATGTCGGAAGTCTGCTCGACGTGCGGGCTCCCTGAGGAACTCTGCGTCTGCGAGGACGTGGCCAAGGAGTCTCAGGAGATCAACATCCGCATCGACGAGCGCCGATACGGTAAGGAGGTAACGGTCATCGAGGGGTTCGACCCGAAGGACGTCGACCTGGACGACCTGTCCAGCAAGCTGAAGTCGAAGTTCGCCTGCGGCGGCACCGTCGAGGACGGTTCCATCGAACTCCAGGGCAACCACACCGGTCGCGTGGAGGACTTCCTCCGCGACGAAGGATTCAACGTTGCCTGAGACCTGACCGCACGTCGAGCACCCCACGCGGGGTGACTTCTCACTCGCCGACAACGCGCCCGACCAGCCGCGCCTCCGCCTTCCGCAGGTGGGTTGCGGCCGTCGACTCGGCCACGCCGAGTGCGTCGGCCACGTCCGCGACGCTCCCCTCGCGGGGCACCTCGTAGTAGCCGGCTGCCCACGCAGCCCCGAGTGCCTCGCGCTGGCGACCCGTCAGGTCGCCGCCGCCGATGCGCCCGGCGCGCGAGGGGCCGGGCCGGGACTCGACGCCGTCGATATCGACCCGGACACGCTCGTCGGCCTCCATCGTCCCGACCACGGCCTCTAGCGGCTCTGTCTCGCCGACGACGGTCAGCCGCATGGTCCGGTCCGGCCGGAACGCCACCGGCGGTACGAGCACGACCCCGCCGAGGTCGAACGCGTCGTAGAACACCTCGTCCGCGGGCCGCGGCGTCTCCCGGACGTAGGCGTAGCACCCTCCTGCCGCCGGGACGAGGTCGTAGGACTCGACCTGGTCGGTGTCGGCCAGCAACGCCTCGTACGCCTCGTGGTCGCCCTCGATGTAGAACAGGAGCGCCGCCCGGTCACCCTCCGGGTTCGCCTGGAACAGCAGCTCGCGCTCGATCGGCGCCCCCTCGCAGATCGCCCGGTGGACCGGATGCAGCGCCTCGTCGCCGAGACGGACCGTGAGATGAAGGCAGTTCATGCGCGCCCGTCCGTCCGCGACGCACTTGAACACGCTAGTGTGTCCACGGCAACGAGGAGGTGTCGCTCGCCTCGACCTTCGTGTGTCCATGAGCACGATGCGCCCTCCAGGCTCGGACGGCTGGCCGGCCGTCGGACAGAGCCTCGCGTTCGCCCGGGACCCGTTCGGCTTCTACAGCCGGATGGGACGGTACGGCGACGTGGTCCGGACCCACGTCTTCGGCCGCGTCGTCTACCAGGTCCGCCACCCGGAACCGGTCCGGACGGTGCTGGTCGAGGACCACGCCCGCTACGAGAAAAGCGAGATCCTGCAGGAGTCCGCCGAGGAGCTGGCGCCGACCGGGCTGGTCACGCTCGACGGCGAGCAGTGGCAGCGGGTCCGGGGGCTGGTCCAGCCGGCGTTCTACCGCGAGCAGGTCGAGCGCTACGACGACGCGATGCGGACTGCGACCGAGCGCGCGAGCGCCGGCTGGACCGACGGCGAGCGGCTCGCGGTCGCCGACGAGATGCGGTCGCTCACCCTCGACGTGCTCTCGCAGGCCATGTTCAGCGGCGACGTGGGCGGCCCGGGGACCGACGACCCCATCGACAGGGCGACCCGGGCCATCAACGACCGGTTCGACGTCTCCTCGCCCTCGCGGTTCCTCCCCTCGTGGGTGCCGACGCCGACCAACCGGCGCTACCGGCGCGCGGTCGCGGCGTTCGACGATACCATCGAGACGCTCGTCGCCCAGCGGCGCGACCGCGCGGACCCGGGTGAGGACCTGCTCGGGATGCTGGTGGCCGCCGGCGACGATGACGGCCTCACGGACGAGGAGCTCCGGGACCAGCTGTTCACCTTCCTGTTCGCCGGCCACGAGACCTCATCGATGGCGCTGACCTACGCCTGGCTCCTGCTGGCCTCGAACCCCGAGTGCCGGCGCCGGCTGGAGCAGGAGGTCGACGCCCTCGACGGGGCGCCCGACGCCCGTGCGGTCCGTGATGGCCTGCCGTACACGGAGGCGGTCGTCCGCGAGGCGCTCCGGCGCTACCCGCCGGTGTTCGTCCTCTTCCGGCAGCCGACCGCGGACACGACCCTCCACGGCTACCACATCCCCGAGGGGACGGACCTCTCCATCCCCGTCATCGAACTCCACCGCGACGGCCGGTGGTGGGACGCCCCCGACGCCTTCCGCCCGGAGCGGTGGCTGGTCCCCACCGAGGCGTCCGACTTCGGCGACGACTTCGTGCCCGACGCCGCTGCGACCCGGGACCCTGCGACCGACGACCTGCGGGTCCTGGCGGACCCGCCGGGTCGCCCGGAGTACGCCTACTGCCCGTTCGGGGGCGGCCCACGGACCTGCATCGGCAACCGGTTCGCGATGCTCGAACTACAGCTGGCACTCGCCACGCTCGCCCGCGACTGGCGGTTCGACCTCGCGCCCGACCAGTCGGCCGACCCCGACCTCCGGATGTCCGTCACGCTCCAGCCCAGCGACCCCATCGAGCTGGTCGCCCGGCGGCGGGACTGAGCGCCCTCTTTATCGGGTCCCCCCACCTGGCCCGATACATGGACGAGCCCTCCACCGACCCGTCCGGCAGCGACGCCGGCGCCGCTCCGGGAACCGACGAACAGTACATCGTCGTCCGCCGTGCCGTCGAGGACGCCCTCTGGTCCGTCCTCGGGACCGCCGTCTACGGCGTGTTCCTCGCGTTCCTGCTCGTCGTCGGGCTGTCACTGGCGGCCGCGGGAGTCACCGCCGACCCGTTGCCGGGCGGGCTCGCGCCGCTGCTGGCCGGCGCGGTCCTGACGATCGGTGCCGGTGCCGAACTCGTCCGGACGTTCGGACTGTTCCCGTCGGTCCGGGGCCGGACGGCCGAGCAGGAGTGACGCCTCGCCGTCTCAGAACGGGGCCTCGGGCCCCTCGTCGTCCGCTCCCTCGCCGTCCGTCGCCACCTCGGATTCGAGTCCGTACCGCTCGGCCCACCCGGTGACGCCGTCGGCCATCGACTCGACGCGGCCGTCGAAGCCCTCGTAGGAGGCCACGAGCCGCGCGGCCTGCACGCTGGCCTCGCCGTGCGGGCAGACCGTCACGACGTGGTCGGCGCCCGCGAGCTCCTCGATGCGACCGGTCAGCTCCCGGAACGGGATGTTCTCGCTGTTCGGCAGGTGCCCCCGCCGGAACGCGTCCTCCGAGCGGATGTCCACGACGCGTACGTCCGTGCCCGACTCGAGGAGGTCGTGGAGCTCCTCGGCGGATATCTCGTCGTCCATGTCCGGAGTGGGGGGTCGGACGCGCTTAAATCCACCCCGACGGGTGCGGGCGACCGGCCGGCGGGTCACTTCGTCAGTGGGAGATGGGGGCTTCGGGCCTGCCGGCACCAGCTGTCGTCCGTCCGGGTTCGTGGGCGTCTGCCTGGCGTGGGAGTGTGACGGCAAAGACCGTCCCGTCGTCGTCGGTCCGGACGAGTTCGACGGCGCCGCCGTAGCGCTCCACGAGCAGTTTCGTGAGGTAGAGGCCGAACCCGTGGTCGCCGGTGGAGCGGTGGAATATGCCGTCCAGCTTCGCCTCCGGGATTCCGGGGCCGTTATCCGCGATCCGGACCGTCGCGGTCCCCGGCTCCTCCGTGACGACCACCTCGATGCGGCGTGGCGAACTGTCGTTGTGCTCGACGGCGTTCCGGAGCAGGTTCCCGAAGACCCGTCCGAGGAGCTGCCCTCCCCGAACCGCCGTCCCCGTCTGGATGTCCGTCTCGACCACGAGGTCGTCGTACGTCTGCTGGAGATCGGTGATCTCCTCGGCCAGAAGCGACGAGAGTTCGACGGTGTTCTCGTCGTCGATCTGGGTCGCTTCCAGCAGCGACCGGACATCCTGGATGACCCGCGCCAGGTCGTCGCTCCTGTTCCGTATCGACTCCAGTTTCTCGCGGTCGAGCGGCTCACCACGGGCGTGGTTCGAGATGAGCAGGTCGGCGTTCCCCCCGACGATGTTGGCGGTGTTCAGTACCTCGTGTCGGAGGAAGTCGTTGACGTATGTGAGGAGCTCGCGCTCGGCTCGCTTGCGCTCGGCGCGGACGGCCTTGGCTTCTGCCTCGACGGCGCGCTGTATCGCCCGGGCCTCCACCATACCGATGAGGAGCCCGGCCGCTATCCCCGCCTTGAGCGTGAACAGCCACCACCCTGCCAGTCCGCTGGCGGATGCCTCACCCATGACCGAGAGCATCAGAACCGCATTGATGAGCGACCAGACCGCGGTCACGACGACCGTCCAGACCAGCACCCGCACGTACCGGCTCGGATCGATGGAACCCGTCCGGAGCCGGTAGCCGGCGTAGATCGGGACGACAGCCAGGGGTGGCACGACCGCGTACAGGAGGAGTTCCGCCGGTCCGGCCCCCCTCCACGTCTCGAAGGTGAGGTGGAAGGCGATGGTGGCGGTGACGAGGGCGACACCCAGCAGGGAGACGACCCGGGGGACGACCTGTGGGGAGAGCGGATGCAGGCGAGGCGATACGTCCATCTCCGGTAGGTAGGTTGTTAACCTATATCGGGATTTCGACCATCTTCACCGGGAGAAAACGACCGATTCAGGTCGGCGGCCGTGGCCCACGCCGACCGTCTCCCCTCACGCGGATGTTGCTCGTCCATGATCTTCTCAGTCCACCAAAATCCAATATATCGATGATATATCTCAAAATATGTTGTTAAAATATCTGTTTCGGTTTTATATGGGTTGTGTGGTATGGGATATGGAATGTGGGGTATGGAATGTGGGTGTGGGTTGGGCGGTTGGTTCATCTCGTCGCCGGCCGGGCAGCGATCTGCGCGCCCCTCTCGCCGTGCGAGCCGACCGTCACGAGGTGCTCGCTGCTGTCGTTCTGGGACGAACGGTCACGGTCCCGCCGTGACCGCCTCCCACGGCACACTCGGCAGCCACAAGTGCGTCCCGGTCGCAGGTCGCGTCGTGTCAACTCCCCGGTCCGCGACCGTCGTCGACGCCGCCGCCGGCGAGGTCTCGCGCCGCCGCGCGCTGCTGACGGTGCTCGGGGTCGTCTTCATCGACCTGCTCGGGTTCGGCGTCATCATCCCGGTCCTGCCGTTCTACGTCCGGAGCTTCGGGGTGAGCGACGTGTTCATCGGGCTGCTCGCGGCGTCCTACTCCCTGACGCAGTTCCTCTTCGCGCCGCTGCTGGGTCGGCTCTCCGACGAGCGGGGCCGCCGGCCCGTGCTGATGCTGTCGCTCGCGGGCAGCGCTGTTGCCTGGCTGATCTTCGGCCTCGGCGAGCAGCTCCAGGGCCCGTTCGGGACGGTCGGCGCGCTCGGTGCCCTGTTCGCCGCCCGGATGCTCGCCGGCGCGATGGGCGGCAACATCGCCACCGCGCAGGCGTACATCACCGACATCACGCCGAAGGCCGAGCGGGCCGCCGCCCTGGGACTCATCGGCGCGACGTTCTCGCTGGGGTTCGTCTTCGGCCCCGCGCTCGGCGGCCTCGTCGCCAGCGACCCCGCCGTGGCGCTCGCCCGCGATATCCTCCCCGGGTTCGTCCCGGCGACGGTGTTCTCGCTGCCCTCGTTCCTCGCGGCGGCGCTCTCGCTGCTCGCGCTGCTCGCCGCGGCCCGCTTCCTCCCGGAACCCGACCGCCAGCGTGGGACCGCTGCCCGGGGTGGCGGACTCGTCTCCCAGTTCCGCGAGGCGCTGACCGACCGCGACCTGCGGCCGCTCGTCCTCGTCTTCCTCGTCACCTCGGTCGCCTTCTCCGGCGTGCAGGTCGCGTTCATCCCGTTCGTCGCCGACATCTACGGCTACGATGCGGCCGCCGCCGGCCTGCTCCTGACCTACATCGGCGTGCTCGGCGCCATCAACCAGGGCGTCGTCGTCCGGGCGCTGTCGCGACGCTTCGCCGACACCCGTCTCGCCGTCGGCGGCGCGGCGGTCCTGCTGGTCGCGCTGGCGACGCTCCCGTTCGCGCCCGAACTCGGGCGGGCGCTCCTGGATGGCCCCGCGGGCGCCATCCCCGTCCTCGGGCCGGAGCTGCTCGCGCTCCTCCTGTCGCTGGCGCTGCTCTCGGCCGGGAACGGGCTGCTGAACGTCGGCATCACGGCGATGGTGTCGGCGGCGGCCGACGAGTCGGCACAGGGCAGCGCCTTCGGCGTCACACAGGGAGCCGGCAGCCTCGGCCGGACGCTGGGCCCGCCGGCGATGACGGCCATCTACGTGCTCTACTACTGGGTGCCGTTCCTCACCGGCGCCGTGCTCACGGTGGGTGTGCTCGGTGCGCTGGTCGCGGTCGCACACCGGTCGGACGCCTTCGAATCCATCCCGCCCGGGTCCGACTCCGACTCGGGCCCGGAGCGGCTGTAGTCCCCGTCCCCGGTGACCTGCCGGGCTGGGGGCGTCCGTCGCCACCGGCCCGTACCCGCGTTCAGAGGTCGGCCCGCTCGAACCGGGCGATGCCGACTGCCAGCGGCACGACCGTCCAGGCGACCAGCACGAGGACGGCGGCCGGTGGGCCGGCGGTGACGATGTCCGGCGGGGCGGCGTTCGGCAGCAGGTTCGCGGCGAGGTTCCGGTAGGCCCGCGTGGGGACGGTCTGGGCGAACGCGACCGCCCACTCCGGCTGTGGGCCGGTCGGCGCCCGGAGGCCGTTCCCGACGAACCGGACGGCGGTCGGGATGGACTCCCAGAAGGTGAGGAGCGTGAGGTAGGCCGCGGCGGCGGTGACGGTCGCCCGGCCGCGGGTTGCCATCGACGCCGAGAGGCCGACAGCGAGCCCGGTGACGGCCACCCCGAGCGCGAGTGCGAGGAGGTACCCCCCCACCGTGCGCACCGGGTCCGGCACGCCGACGACCGCTGCATAGGCGACGGTCGCGACGAGGTAGCCGACGGTCACCAGCAACGCCGTGAACGCCGCCCGACCCAGGAACGTGCCCAGTACGAACGCCCGGCGGGAGTGAGGCGGCGCCAGCAGCAGCCGGATCTCACCCGTCTCGCGGGGGCCCGCGACCCGGTCGTAGCCGAACTGGAGCGCCGCCAGCGGGAGGAACAGGAAGACGACGATCTGCATCTGGTTCAGCAGTCCCGGTGCCTGCGCTCCGGGCCTGCCGCCGCCGGTCAGGGCGACCGGCCCGCCGAAGAACACGACGAACAGCAGCAGGACGGGCCACACGGCCCGCGACCGGAACGGGTCGCGGAGGTCCCGCTCGACGACGGCGCGAAGGCGGCCACTCATGCGACCTCCCCCTCCTCGCCCTCGGTGTAGGCCGCGAACAGCTCCTCCAGCGAGGCCTCCTCCGTCCGGATGTCGACCACGTCGGCGCCGTCACGCCGGGCCGCATCGACGACCGCTGCCTTCCGGTCCGGCGGGCAGGACGCCGAGACGCTCGCTCCGTCGACGCGCACGTTGCTCACACCGGCCAGGTCCCGGACCGCTGCGACGGCCGCCTCCGAGGGGGTGTCCAGCGTCACGGTCAGCCGGCCGACGGAGCCGACGCGCTCGCGGAGCCCGTCCAGCGAGTCGCTGGCGACGAGGGCGCCGCCCGAGAGGATGCCGACGCGGTCACAGACCGCGGCCACCTGCTCGAGGATGTGCGAGGAGAAGAAGACGGTCGCGCCGCGCTCGTTCTCCTCACGGACGATCTCGCGCATCCGGCGGGCACCGTTGGGGTCCAGCCCGGTCGAGGGCTCGTCGAGGATGAGCAGGTCCGGCTCGCCGACCAGCGCACAGGCCAGCAGCAGCCGCTGGCGCATCCCCTTCGAGAACCCACCCACCGCCCGGTCGGCGTCGAGGGCGATACCGACGCGGTCCAGCAGCGCCAGCGGGTTCTCGTCGCTGCCCTTCGAGTCGACGGCGTACCGGACGTGCTGGCGGGCCGTCAGATGGCCGGTCAGGCCGGTCGCATCCGGCAGGATGCCGGTCCGGGCGTGGACGGCGGTCGGCTCCGCCTGGGCGTCGTGGCCGAAGACCGAAACGCTGCCGGCCGACGGCCGGACGTAGTCGAGGAGGATGTCGATGGTCGTCGACTTCCCGGCACCGTTCGGCCCGAGGAAGCCGTACACCTCGCCCCGTTCGACCGTGAACGAGACGTCGTCGAGCGCCCGGACGTCGCCGAAGCGCTTCGAGACCGAGTCTAGCTGGAGGGCTGGCATCTGACCCGACGTTCAGCCGGTGGGGTCTTGAAATCGGGGGCGCGAGCCTCTACCGCGCCGACTGCCCCCGTCGTGCTGGTCGCATCCGCCGGTACACTGATTCCCCGCCGTCGACAAGCCCGCGCATGCCGATAACCGACGCCGACGGCCTCCGTCGGGTCCTCGGCCACGACCGCGTCGCCGTCGTCGGGGCCTCCACCTCGTACGAGAAGGCGGCCCACATCGTCCCGGCGTACCTCGGGCGCCACGGCTACGACCTGACGCCGGTCAACCCGACCGCCGACGAGATCTTCGGGGAGCGGGCGTACGATTCGCTGGCCGACGTTCCGGGCCCCGTCGACACCGTCGAGGTCTTCCGGCCGAGCGAAGAGGTCCCGGGCATCGTCGAGCAGACGCTCGCCCGCGACGACGTGCAAGCGGTCTGGATGCAGCCCGGCATCACGCACGATGCGGCCGCCCGGGACGCCGAGGCCGCCGGACTGGACGTGGTCCAGGACCGCTGCATGAAGGTCGAGCACGGTCAGCTGATCCGCAATCCGATGGACTGACCCGTCCCCGAGGTCGGGTGCTGCCTACAGTAAGCCCTCCTCCCGGGCTAGCAGCACGCCCTCCATCGTCGCGTCGTTGGCCGGGTCGCTCCGCGCCACGTCCAGCGCGTCCGCGACCGGCACCGCGTGGACGTTGATGAACTCGTTGCCGTCGAGCTTTCGCTCCACGGGTGCCAGTCCCTCCGCCCAGACGATACCGCGCTCGTGGCGCAACACGCCGGTCGAGCAGTCGAACGACTCCAGCAGCGCCGTCCCGGCGGGCGCGAAGCCGGTCTCCTCGGCGAGCTCGCGCGCCCCGGCCTCGGTGTACGTCTCACCGTCCTCGACGATGCCCGCGGGCAGTTCGAGGCAGGTCTCGCGGATGGTCGGGCGGAACTGCTCGACCATCACGACCGAGCCGTCCGCGACGGCCACCACGACGACCGCGGGCGGCAACTCCGCCCAGTAGTACTTCTTCGTCGAGCCGTCGGGCTGTTCGACGAGGTCGTAGCCCCCCGTGTACCAGCCAGTCTCGTACTCCGCGACGGACTCGATGACGGGCCAGTCGTGGGCCGCCGGGTCGTGGGCCGTGATGGGCTGCTCGCGCCCATCGCTCGCGTCGTCGGTGTCGTCGCTCGCGTCGTTGGCGCCGTCGCTCATCCGACCACCTCCGCACGTGGCGCCGCGTCGCCGGCTGGCCCCGGCCGCGCCAGCCGACTCGCGTTCGCGTCGGTCCCGGGCTCACCGACCGCGCCGGGCGTCTGCGTGATGGTGACCCGGTAGCTGGTCCCGTTGCGCGAGAGGTAGACGCTCGTGTCGTTGCCCGTCGTGCCCGTCGCGTTGGGGTAGTCCCGCGTGAGCGCCTCGAACTCGTCGAACGGGGAGTGGGTGAACCCCTCCTTGAAGCCGAACGGGCCCCGCCAGTACGGGTCCGAGCGGCCCGTCCCGTTGCCGTTCGCGGTGGCGGCCGAGACGGCGCCCGTGCTGAACCGGTAGCGCCGCGCCGAGAGGTTCGTGGCGTTCACGCTCTCGCCCGGCGCCTCGTCGGCCGTCGCGACCACGTAGTACGGGTCGCCGCTCTTCAGGTAGGAGGGGAGCGCCCCCAGCGCCAGCAACAGTACCACGACCGCGAGGATGACCAGGATGGTGTTCCGGGTGATCCGCCTCACTGCGTGCTCTCCTCGGCTTCGGCGGCCGCGTCGGTCCCGCCCTCGGTACCGTCGTCCTCGTCGTCCTCTGGCGGCCCTGCGGTGTGGGCGCCCGTCTCGACGGGGTCGGCGTGGATGACATCGCGGTAGACGCGGCCGAAGACGGTCCGGCGGAGCGTCGCCATCGCGGCCGTGGGTTCGTCCTGGAACGTCGCGGCCACCGCCACGGCCGTCACGCTCTCGTCGCCGGCGGCGCGGGTCGGTGGGCCGTCGGCACCGAACGGAACGACGTGCCAGGCCACGTTGGGGACGTCGTTGCTCCCCATCACGCGGACGTCGCCGTCGAAGTCGGCGCGCCACGCCTCGAACGCCTCGCGGTCGCCGACCCGTACCTCCAGCAGCGACGCGAACAGCGCGTCCCGGGCCGTCGAGCGCACGTCGTCGGTGACGCGCTCGGCGTACTCCTCGCGGTCGAAGCCCATCGCTTTGGCCGTCTCGCGGGTGACCGTCCGGGCCGCCCCGGCGAGCTCGGCGTACGAGCGGCGCGCCTCGGTCGCCGACTCCGGCGCGAGTTGCCCCTCGGTGTGCATACCCCCCGGTACGGGGCTTTCGCAGGTAGGCGTTCCCCTTCCCGGTGGCGGCGAGCCGGCATCTCCGCCGTGCGCCGGGGGCGAGCGGTGATTCCGCTAGCCGGCCGCTCCGGTCCGCTCCCGACCCAGGGCTCCCGGTTGCCGCTCGACAAAGAGCTACTCCTGCGTGTGGCCCCCACCCGGAACCGATGGCAGGCGAGCAACAGGCGTGAGCCGCTGGTTTCCACAGCGTGGGGACCGCGGCGACGGGGCTGCCGGGGCCGTCCGGATTCGCTGATTCCCAGCTGAGAGGAACGCCCGACGTAGTTTACCGCTACGGCGACCTACCTGTAGACACCATGTACGACCGTATCCTCGTGGCGACCGACGGGAGCGAGACCGCCGACACTGCCGTGGAGGGTGCCGTCCGGCTCGCCGACCGGTTCGGTGCTGACCTCCACGCCATCCACGTCACGCCGCCGGACGACGGGGGGCCGCCCCCCGACTCGCCGGACGAGGTCGACCCCGACGCCCTGCTCGAGGAAGTCACCGCCCACGCCGCCGAGTCCGACGTCCTCGTCTCGACCGCGGTCCTCCCCAACGAGGCCGGCACCGCTCGCGCCATCGCGGACTACGCCGAGGCACAGGACGTGGACCTGCTGGTGATGGGGACTCAGGGCCGGACCGGCCTGGACCGGTTCGTCCTCGGGAGCGTGACCGAGCGGACCCTCCGGGTTGCGCCGGCTCCCGTCCTGACGGTCCGGACCTCGACACCCGTCGAGGACCTGGACGACGTTCTCGTCGCCACGGACGGGAGCGAGGGGGCAGCCGCCGCCGTCACGCACGCGGTCGACCTGGCGGCGGCAGCCGACGCGACGCTCCACGTGATCCACGTCGTGGATGTCACCGTCGCGTGGCCGACCGGCGCCGGTGGCCCCCTCCTCGACCGGATGGAGGAGTCCGGCCAGGAGGCCGTCGAGCGGGCGGTCGAGCGGGCCGGTCGAGCGGATATCCCGTCCGTCGAGGCCACACTCCTCAGTGGGTCGCCGTACCGCGCCATCGTGGACTATGCCGCCGACACCGGCGTGGACCTGACCGTCGTGGGGACCCACGGCCGGTCCGGGTTCGACCGGTTCCTCCTGGGCAGCGTGGCCGAGCGCGTCGTCCGGACCGCTGGGACGCCGGTGCTGGCGCTCAAGGCGGCGGATGCCGAACCGGCCGAGACGGACTGGACCGACGTGCACGAGACGTAACCCCCGCGCTCGCTCGGCACTCGGGATTATCGGATGTCGCCCTTCATCCGCCTCCCCGGGCGGCCCGGTAGCCGATTCCCGCCACGACCGCGATGCCGTAGCAGGCCATCGCGAACGGCACCCAGTACACCCACAGCGCGAAGTTCGGGAACAGCAGGTTCCCGACGGCACTCCCGATGGTGAGGACCAGGTAGCCGGGGAACGCCAGCGGCGTCATGAACGCCGAGTCGAGCGCGCCCGCGACGAGCGGGACCGTCAGCAGGGCGAACGCCACGACCACGGCGGGGCCGGCGAGGACGCGTCGTGGGTTCGCCGTGGCCGTCATGCGTCCCCTCCGGCCCGCTCGAGGCCGTGTCCGGCCAGCAGTTCGGTCGCCAGCCGCTCGGTCCACCGGGCGCCGGCCTCGTCGTCGAGCAGGTACTCCGTCGCCTCGACGATGTGGGCCGGTTCGCCGAGGTCGCCGCCGACCTTGTGCGAGAGGAGCGGTGCCTCGCCGCTGAGCGGGTGGCCGACGCGGAAGTCGTGGAACGGCATGTACCACGGGACGACGGTGTCGTTGACCGTCGCGGTCGCTGACTCGGCGACGGTGACGGCGTCGCCGGCGGCCGTCGGGAAGACGGCCTGCCCCACGAAGTCCGGGTGCGTGCCGTACAGTCCCTTCGAGGACTGGAGCGTCGTCAGCACGTCCGGGTCCGCTTCGACGATGCGGTCCCAGAGCGCCCGCGCGAGTTCGGTCGCGGGTTCGCTGTCGGGCGTGAACTGCCGGTTCAGGTCGCCGTGCTCTCCCTGTCGAGTGTCCTGCTCGACGGCCACCCGATTCGCGCGTGGGATCACCACGAGACGGCCCGCCGCGAGGTCCCACTCCAGGAGCCGGTCGGCGGCGAGGATGCCGCTCCGCTCGTCGCCGTGGATGCCACCGACGGCGACCGCCGTCGGGCCCGACTCCGCGCCCTCGACGACGTACACCGGCGTCTCGTGGGCCGTCCCGGGCATGATGGTGTCCGAGGGCTCGGGCGTCGACGGGGCCGCCTCGGTCGTGCGGGGCGACCCGAAGCCGACCGCGGACACGCCGAGTGCGGTTCCGGCTGCCGCTGCCCCACCCCGGATGAACTGGCGTCGTCTCATCGTCGAAGGGAGGCGCTGTTCGGCCAAGGTTACGTGGATGCTAACGTGACCGCTGTCGGGCTCCTCCTTTCTGGGGATGCTGCCCCCCGACCCCGACGGTGGACCTTCCACCATGCCGTCGTCAGAATTTACATTGTAGTGTGAATCTGAATATTCTGACTGTCTCGTAAGCGAAAGTGCGGGTCTGCGTCGGAACGGGGGTGCCGGGCGGAGGGCCATCCGAACCGCCGATCTGGCGGGTGTCGTCCGACGGATCACATGAATATCGGACCATATGGGCACGAATAGCGTCTATCGGCGACTTCTGCGCCCGGAGCGTTCGCCGCCACCAGCGAACGAACCAAACCTTTGATGCCACGCGAGCGGGTTTACATTGTATGATAGACTACGTCGATCTGTCGAGCGACCTGACGGAGGAGGAGCGGATGGTTCGGGACACGGCACGCGATTTCGTGGAGGACAAGGTCAAACCCGTCGTCGCGGACCACTGGATCGAGGGGACGTTCCCGATGGATCTCATCGAGGAGATGGGGGAGCTGGGATTCTACGGGCCGAACCTGTCGGGGTACGGGCTGCCGGACCTCAGTGAGACGGCGTACGGCATCCTGATGCAGGAGCTGGAAGCCGGGGACAGTGGTCTCCGGTCGATGGCCTCTGTTCAGGGCTCTCTCGTCATGTACCCGATCCACGCGTACGGGAGCGAGGCGCAGAAGGACGAGTGGCTCGAGGCGATGGGCCGCGGTGAGAAGATCGGCTGTTTCGGCCTGACCGAGCCCAATCACGGGTCGAACCCCTCCCGGATGGAGACGTACGCGGAGGCAGAAGATGACGGCTACGTGCTGAACGGGACCAAAACGTGGATCACGAACTCGCCGCTGGCGGATGTGGCACTGGTGTGGGCGAAGGACCGCTCGTCACCGGACGACCCGGTTCGTGGCTTCCTGGTGGAGACGGATCGCGACGGGGTGGAGACGCCGAAGATCGACGAGAAGCTGTCGCTGCGGGCGTCCATCACGGGACAGATCGAACTGTCGAACGTCTACGTTCCGGAGGCGAACGTGCTGCCGGGCGTCGAGGGGATGAAGGGGCCGCTGTCGTGTCTCACACAGGCCCGGTTCGGTATCGCGTGGGGCGCCATCGGCGCGGCGATGGACTGTTTCGAGACGGCCCGGCAGTACGCGACGGACCGCGAGCAGTTCGGCAAGCCCATCGGGAGTTTCCAGCTCCAGCAGGAGAAGCTGGCCGAGATGGCCACGCAGATCACGACCGCCCAGCTGCTGGCCACCCGGCTCACCGAACTGAAAGAGCGCGGGGAGATGCGGCCCGAGCAGGTGTCGATGGCCAAGCGCAACAACGTGCGGATGGCGCGGGACCAGTCACGCATCGCCCGTGAGATGCTGGGCGGGAACGGCATCACGGCGGATTACTCGCCGATGCGGCACATGGCGAACCTCGAGACGGTCTACACGTACGAGGGGACCCACGACATCCACTCGCTGATTCTGGGTCACGACCTGACCGGCATCCCCGCCTTCGAGTGAACCATCCATGAGTACCAATCCATCCGACACCGACCCGGTCGTCGTCGCCGCGCGGCGCACGCCGCAGGGGAAACAGGGGGGCGTCTACGCCGACACCCGGAGCGAGGAGCTCTCGGTCGCCGTCGTGAACGAACTGCTGGCCGAGACGGGCCTGACCGGCGAGCACGTCGACGACCTCCAGTGGGGCTGTGCGAAGCAGGTCAAGGAGCAGGGGAACAACATCGCCCGCGTCATCACGCTGCTCTCGGACCTGGGGGAGGAGGTCCCGGGAACGACCATCGACCGGCTCTGTGGCTCCTCCGCACAGGCCATCGCCGCCGCTGCGGACCACATCCGGGCGGGTCAGCGCGACGTGATCATCGCCGGCGGCGTGGAGAACATGTCCCGCGTCGAGCGCGACCACGGAATCGACTCCTATCCCGGCATCCGCGAGCGGTACGACACCGACGCGCTCGCGATGGGGCAGACCGCCGAGGCCGTCGCCGAGCGGTTCGATGTCCCCCGCGAGGCCCAGGACTCGTACGCCGCCCGGTCACAGCAGCGGGCCGTCGCGGCGACCGAGGCCGGCCGGTTCGAGGAGGAGATCGTTCCCATCGAGACGGACGACGGCGTCGTCACCGAGGACGAGGGGCTCCGACCGGGCACGACGGCCGAGAAACTCGCGGACCTGCCGACCGTCTTCAGGGAGGACGGGACCGTCACGCCCGGCAACGCCTCGCAGATCTCCGACGGGGCCGCCGGCGTCATCCTCGCCTCGCGGGCCTTCGCCGACGAGCACGACCTCCCGGTGCTCGCCGAGGTCGGCGGGCACAACGTGGCCGGCGTCGACCCCGAGATCATGGGTATCGGCCCGGTGCCCGCCGTCCGCGGGCTCATCGAGCGCGCCGGGACGGCCATCGAGGACTACGACCTCGTCGAGCTGAACGAGGCGTTCGCGAGCCAGACGCTGTACTGCCAGCGCGAACTCGGCATCGAGGACGAGCGGTTCAACGTCAACGGCGGCGCCATCGCCATCGGTCACCCGCTCGGGGCCAGTGGTGCCCGGCTCCCGACGACGTTGATTCACGAGCTGGGCCGACGTGGTGGCGGTCGCGGGCTCTCGACGATGTGTATCGGCTACGGACAGGGTATCGCGCTGGAGTTCGTCGTTCCCTGACCGGCGCCGCCCCCCGAGCGAATCGTTCAGCGGAAGCGGCCGCGGTAATCTGCTGGGACGACGGTTCCGGCGCTGTCAGTCGGCGATACGGCGCCAGGAGAACACCCCTCCGAGCAGTAGTCCGAGCCCGACCAGCAGATATCCCAGTGCGCTGCTGCGGTCACCGTACCACGGGCGTTCGACGCAGTTCCCACGGATGCTGTGGGCTCGGTAGTTCCGGCCGTCGAACACGACGTACGGGGGGAGCGTGTCCGCCGCGGCCATCCGGTCTCGGTCCTGGAACCGGACGAACGACCCGTTGGCGGCACGCCCCTCCTCGAAGACGGTCTGTTGGGTACCGTTGAGTGAGCGGTACCGGCTCCGCTCTCGCTCGTCGGTGGGCTCGCCGTCCAACTCGTACACCGCGAGCTGGACCAGTTCACAATCCGCAATCGAGGTCGAACGCATGGGTGGCTCGGCCGGCCCCACCGGGGCCACGATAAGGCCGGAACCGGTGACGACGAGGACGAGCACACCGGCGAGTACTCCTCGCTCCGGGGTCGTGAACGACATCCGGTTCAGCGTATGGAAACGGGGGCGATAACGGTTCCCACTATCCGGTTCGCCACTACTCGGCGTCCAGAGCAGCGGCCGACAGTTCCGTCCGGGGGGGCCTCAGTCGTCGCTCCGGAGTTCGTACTTCTGGACCTTTCCGGTCTCGGTCCGGGGCAGTTCCTCGCGGAACTCGACGATGCGCGGGTGCTTGTACTCCGCGAGCGCGTCGAGGCAGTACTGCTTGATCTCCTCGGCGGTCACGTCGACGCCCGGCTCGTAGCCCGCGGCGGGCACGATGAGCGCTTTGATGGTCTGCCCGCGGCGCTCGTCGTCGACGCCGACGACCGCGGCGTCGGCGATGGCCTCGTGTTCGTAGAGGAGTTCCTCGACCTCGCGGGGGTAGACGTTGTAGCCGCCGGTGACGATCATGTGCTTCTTCCGGTCGACGACGTAGAAGAAGTCGTCCTCGTCCCAGTAGCCGAGATCGCCGGTGTGGAACCACCGCTTGCCGTCGGCCTCGGTGAATGCGGCCGCGTTCGCCTCGGGGAGGCCGTAGTAGCCCTGCATCACGTTCGGGCCGGCGACGACGAGCTCCCCGACGACCGCGTCGAGGTCGGCCTCGTCCTCGTCGACCGGGCCGCGCTCGACGCGGGGCATCTCATCGAAGTGCTGGTCGACGATCTTCGCGTCGACGGCGTCGATGGGCTGGCCGATACTGCCCTTCCGCCGGGCGCCCGGCCGGTTCGCGTGCGTGACCGGCGAGGTCTCGGTCAGGCCGTACCCCTCGTAGAGGTCGACGCCGAACAGCTCCTCGAACGTCTCTAGCACCTCCATCGGGAGGCTGGAGCCGCCGGAGTTGACGAACCGGAGCGAGGAGAGGTCCCGGTCGGCGGCGTCGGGCTGGTTGATCATGTCGTTGAACATCGCCGGGACGCCGAACATGACCGTGATGCCACGATCCTCGATGAGGTCGAACACCACCTGCGGGTCCCACTCCGTGACCGGCACGTAGGTCGCGCCCTGGAACATGGCGGCGTTCATCACGCCGGACATGCCGTAGATGTGGAACAGCGGCAGCGTCCCCACGAGTTCGTCGTCGGGGCCGAGGCTCGGATCCATCACCGTCGCGTTCGCCATCGAGTTCGACGCGAGGTTGTCGTGGCTCAGGAGCACACCCTTCGGCTGCCCGGTCGTCCCCGAGGTGTACGGCTGGACCGCGATGTCGTCGTCGCCGCGCTCGACGACCGGCAGGGTGTCGGCGGCCAGGAACGACTCGAAGCCGGCAGCGTCAGCCGTCGCCGCGCCCGCATCGTCCGCGTCGTCCCCGACGCTGATGACCGTCTCGACGTCCGTGTCGTCCTGCACTGCGGCGACGGCGTCGGCGTTCTCGGCGAGCGTGACGACCGCCTTCGCCCCGCTGTCGGCCAGCAGGTGGCTGATCTCGCGGGCCTTGTACTGCGGGTTCATCGGGACGACGATGGCGCCGGCCCGGAGCGTCCCGTAGAACGCCGTCACGAACTGCGGGAGGTTCGGGAGGTAGATACCGACGCGGTCGTCCGCGCCGACGCCGCGCTCGTCGAGTGCGGCGGCGAACTGGCCGGTCCGCTCCCAGAACTCGGCGTAGGACTGCTCGGTATCGTGGTACGCGATGGCGGTGGCGTCGGGCGTCGATTCGACTGTGTCTCTGACTTCGCTGACGAGGTTCGTCATTGGTTGGTGTGGTGTGTCGTGTGGTTGGCGGTCGATACGGGGTCAGTCGTGGACGAGCACGTCCACCACGCTCGGCCCGTCGGCGTCGAGGGCCCGTTCGAGCGCGGGCGCGATGTCGTCCGGCGTCTCGGCCCGCTCGGCAGTTGCGCCGTGGCTCTCGGCACTCGCCACGAGGTCGACCGGCGGCTCGAAGTCCATCCCCACGTAGTCGTGGTCGGCGTCCGTGCCGCCGAACAGCGCCTGCGTGTTGTCCTTGAGGATGCGGTAGTTGCGGTTGTCCGCGACCACGACCGTCAGGTCGAGGTCGTAGCGTGCGGCCGAGTAGACCGCCTGCGGGTAGTACAGATACGACCCGTCGCCGATGAACCCGAGCACGTCGCGGGGGTCCTCGTGCAGTGACTCGGCCAGTGCGGCGCCGACCGAGGCCGGGAGCCCGTAGCCGAGGCCGCCGCCCTTGTTCGAGAGCAGGCCCTCGGGCGCCAGCGACGAGCGGATGAGCAGCGGGTACTTCGAGGTGATACCCTCGTCGACGATGAACGCGTCCGGCGCGACCGACCCGATGGTGTCGACCAGGTCGGCCTTCGAGGCCCGCGTGTCGCCCGCGGGCGTCTCGTCCTCGCTCGTGGCCCACAGCCGGGCGCCGAACGAGTCCTCGAACGCCTGGACGGCCGCGAGCCGCTCCTGTCGGGTCGCCGCGTCGAGCCGGTCGTCGAGGCGGTCGGCCAGCCCCTCCAGCACGAGGCCGGGGTCGCCGACGACGGCGGCGTCGGCCGGCTGGTTCTTGCCGAGTTCCCACGCGTCGTCCGAGAGGTGGATGCAGGTCGTGTCGGCGTCGACGAGGTCCCCCTCGTGGCTGGATACGGTCGTGTGCGTCGAGCAGCCGGCGAAGACGACCGTGTCGGTGTCCATCGCCTCCCGGACCAGGCTCTCGCTCGGCGGGAGGTGCGACACCCACTGCGGGTGCTCGGTCGGGAAGTTCACCTCGCAGCCCAGGATCTCCGCGTGGACACGCGCGCCGGCGGCCTCCGCGAAGGCGACCGCTGCCTCGACCGCGTCGGTCCCCGAGCGGGCGATGCCGTCGCCCACCACGAGGACCGGCTCGTCGGCCGCCGCGAGGAGGTCGGCGGCCCGGTCGAGCTGCGTGGGGTCGCCGCCCCCGCCGTTCGGGACCGGCCCGAGCGGCTCGATGGCATCCGGGGCGGTCACCTCCTGCATCACGTCGACCGGGAGGCCGAGGAAGACGGGTCCCGTCGGCGGCGTCAGCGCGACGCGGAACGCCCGGCGCAGCATCGTCGGCAGCGCGTCGACGGACAGCACCTCGTCGGACCACTTCGTGAACTGGTCGACCAGTTCCAGCAGGTCACCGTGCAGGAGCGGCTCCTCGTGGCGGAAGTCCCGCTCGTGGTTGCCGGCCGTGATGACCAGCGGTGCGCCCGCGAACTCGGCGCCGTACGTGTTGCCGAGCCCGTGGGCGAGTCCCGGCGTGATGTGGAGGTTGACGACGCCAGCCGGCATGACCGAGTCGTCGTGGTGGCTGTGGTAGCGCCGCGTGCTCGCGTAGCCAGCGGCCATCCCGACGGCGATGTCCTCGTGCAGGCCGAGGACGTACTCCAGCTCGCTCCGGGAGAGCGCGTCCATCACGGGCAGCTCGGTCGTCCCGGGGTTGCCGAAGACGTGCTCGACGCCGTACTGTTCGAGCGCGTCGACGAACAGGTCGGCGCCGGTGTAGTCGGCTACCACGGACCGTCCCCTCCGGTCGTGGTTCTCGAGCGTGTGGATCCAGTTCTGGCGGGCGAGTCGCGGGCGGCGTGTCGAAGCGACGGCGTGTGGCGTGGCATTGAGTGGTGGAACCGGGCAGCGGTCACTCGCCGACGGGTGTGACGGCCGTCGGGAGCCGGTCCAGCTGGGCCAGCCCCAGCCCGGCGAGTGCGAGGGCCGCCGTGGCGAGCTGGAGGACCATGGCACTGCTCCCGCCGATGCTCCCGCCGAGTGCCGGGGCGAACAGCGCGCCCAGCGAGAGCAGGAGGTAGACCGCGCGGTGCGGGAGCCCGAGTACGTGACGCCCGTCGTAGCCGATGGTGACGGCCGTCAGCGCGACGACGCCGACGAGCACACAGGCCGCGGCGACCGGCGTCCCCGTGAGCGTCCACGTGACGAGGCTGTTGTTGGCGACCAGCGCGAACGGGATGAGGAAGCCGGCCGCGCCGATGCGGAGCGCCTGCTTCGCCGAGATGAGGAAGCCCGCATCCGCGATGCGTGAGGCCACGGCCACGCCGACCGCGACGGGTGGCGTGATGGCCGACAGCATCGCGAAGTAGAACACGAACAGGTGGGCCGTGATCTGCGGGACGCCCAGCTCCATCAGCGGGCTCGTCAGCAGCGCCGCCACGAGCACGTACGCGGCCGGTGTCGGCATCCCCAGCCCGAACAGGATGCTCGTGATCATCGCCAGCAGCAGGGCGACGAGCAACACGCCGCCCGCCAGCGCGACCATCCGGAGGCTGATCTTCCCGGAGAGGCCGGTCTGGGTCAGCATCTTGATGATGACGCCCATCGCGGCCAGCACGCCGACCAGCGGCGCCATGTCGAGCGCACCCTTCCGGAAGCCACGCAGCGTCTTCACCGTCGTGCCGACGACGGTCGCGCCGACCTGACTGGCGCCGTCGCGTTCGGCGACCCAGTCCCGGTCGATATCCTCGCCGACCGAGGTCCACGAGAGCACCACCAGCGTCAGGTCGCGGACGTACATCACGGCGATGAGCGTCAGTACCGTGTAGAGCCCCGTCGGGAGCGCCGACAGCTGCATGACCGCGAGGGCGTAGACGAGGACGGCCATCGGGATGAGGAAGTAGGTCCCGTGGAAGAACCACTGGATGGCCTTCCCGAGTTCGAGGGCCCCCTCCCGGGCGGAGGTCTCGACCACGCCCTGGACGTACCGCACGACCAGCAGCGCGGCGAGCGCCACCGCGCCGGAGACGAGCAGCGAGAGGCCGATCCCCTGCCGCGCGGCCAGGAAGCTGCCGATGGCCAGCGCCATGTACCCGACCTTCGAGAGCGCACTCCGGCTGAACAGGATACCGGCCATCCCGGCCGTGTCCTCGCCGCGCTCGCTCGTCCAGCCGTGCTTGAGGACGACGAACTGGACGGCGACGCCGACGCTGAAGTAGAACAGCAGCGCCGGCAGGAAGCCGGCCTGGATGATGCGGACGTACGGCACCCCGATGAAGTCGGCCATCAGGAAGGCCGCGACGCCCATGACCGGCGGCATGATCTGGCCGCCGCTGGAGGCGACACTCTCGATGGCGGCGGTGAAGTCCTCGCGGACGCCCTGGCGCTGCATCATCGGGATGGTGAAGCTGCCCGTGGTCGCGGCGTTGGCGGCCGCGCTCCCGGTGATGGAGCCCATCGCCATCGAGGAGATGACGGCGACGTGGACGATGCCGCTGCGGAGGCGCTTGCCCAGCTTCTCGCTCAGGTCCAGCACGATGTCGAGGATGCCGTAGGCCCGTGCGAGCCCGGCGAACATGATGAAGATGGCGACGTACTTCGCGCCGGCCTGGGTGATGAAGCCGTACGCGCCCGAGCGCTCGATCTGGGTGGCGCCGTAGAGTGCGACGTCGGTGGTGGCGAGGCCGGTGTGCTGCAGGAAGCCCGGGAACACCGAGCCGTACAGCGCGTAGCCGATGGCCGTCAGCGCGACGAGCGCGATGGACCAGCCGTACGCCCGCCGCGTCGCGTCGATGGCGAGGCCGACGACGACCAGCCCCATGTAGAGGTCGAAGTTCGCGTAGCCCAGCAGGATGGCGTCGCCGGTGAGCCGGTCGTACTGCGTGACGAAGAAGTAGCCCGAGTACGCCGCGACGACGGCCAGCACCAGACAGACGACCGTGTCGACGGCGCCGTACAGACGCTGGACCCGTTCGCCCAGGCGCCCGACGACCGGCCCCTCCACGATGGACCCGCCCTCGGCGACCCGCCGGTAGGCCAGCTCCAGATAGTACAGCGCGAGGCCGATATGCATGAAGACGATGCCGTGGATGATCTGCGTGAACGGCCGGTCCCACGCGAAGTAGATGGTGTAGGCGGTCAGTGCAACCGCGAGGAGCGATACGAGCGGCAGTAGCACCCGCTCCTGGGGCGAGCGGTCCCTGAACTCCGCGAGGAGTGCGGACGGCGACGTCGACTGGGTGTCGGTGGTCTCGGGCATGGGCGAACGTGCGGGTCCGCGTTACTCCTCTCCGCGGACGAACTCGTCGGACCAGAGACCCTGCTCCTCGTAGAAGTCGGCGGCTGCGGGGTGGAAGGGGAAGTCGGAGTAGGCGTTCTTCACCCAGGCGTCACCCTCCGCCAGCGGCGCCAGCAGCCCCGTCTCCTCCTGGAGCCCCTCGCGCTGCTCCCACAGTGTCGTCAGGAAGTTGTAGAGGGTGTCGTAGTCGTGGTCCTCGCGGACGATGAAGTTGTACGCCAGCGTCGGCGTGCTGAGGGTGTCCGGCGTGTAGCCGTAGTCCTCGAAGTCACTCATGTCGATGTCGGAGACGACGATGGCCGGGTCGTCCTCCAGCTCGCTGACGACCTCGTCGGGGAAGTCGAGCACCCGCAGGTCGACCGTGCTCTTCATCTGCTGGAGCCAGCCCGGCTCGATGGAGAGGTTGACGTAGGTCCCCGCGCCGGCGTCCAGGCGTCCCTCGCTCATCGCGCTGGCCTGGTCGCTGTAGCCGATACTGGTCCGCTCGTAGTCGTCGACGGCGAACCCGAGCGCGTACTCGAGCATCTCCGCCGTCCCCGAGCCGCGCGGGGTCGGGGAGACGGCACTGTCGGCGCCGATGTCGCTCACGCTCGTCCAGCCGTCGTTGGCCGACGCCATGAACCACGCCAGGTCGTACAGGTGGAACACCTGGTACGGCTGGTAGTCGAGGTCGCCGAACGGGTCCTCGCCCTCGCGGATCTTGTTGGCCGTCCAGTTCTGGACGTAGGCGATCTCGGTCTTCCCCTGGGTGACCTCCGCGACGTTCCGGTTGGTCCCCTGACTCGGCCGGGCGTTGACCGTCACCTCGTCGGAGTTCTGACTGACGGCCGAGGCGATGACCTGGCTCATCGAGTAGGCCGCCGTCGTCTCGGAGGCCGTCTTCATGACCATCTCGCCGTCGGCGCCCGGGGCACTGCCGCCATCGCCACCGTCGCCGCCGCCCCCATCGCCACCGTCGCCGGTGTCACCGAAACAGCCGGCGATAGCTGTGAGTCCAGCGGCCCCGGCCGCACCGGCGGTGTGTTTCAGGAACGAACGCCTGTCTACGTCGTGCGACAGCTTTTCTCTCATGGGTGACGGATAACAGTGGTGCCGTATATAGCCTTCTATCTTAAGTCCGTTAAGCTCTGTGCGTGTTTATTTGACGAAATCTGCGCTATATTCATTATCTCTGAACGATGTGGGTGTGGATGACACCCGCGCTCTCACGGCTACCGGAGCCGCCCGTCCGCTGTCGACTCCTCGGACGACACCTGGCCGGGGCTGGACGTCACCCCGCCGGACACCGGCCGATCAGCGGACGTACGAAGGCGGAGATATCCCCGATAATCGGTCGATAACTGTGAGTTTCTGCGGAGTAAATGCGGTATATCGATCCCTGGGTCGTCGGGCGACGGCTACCCGAGCAGGGTTCGCCGCCGCTCGACGCCGGTTCAGCGTGGAGCGCTCACGGTCCCGGTCGAGCGAACGACCCGTACATCACGGTTATCCCCTCCATATCGCCGCTGACGTGCTTCTCTCACGGGACCCGGACAACAGGTCGGTGTCGAATATTGCCATCTATCTGCGGTGCGAATTATCGTCTAAATCGTGAAAATTTAAGGCGGATACCTCGCCAAAAGCGCCCCATGCTGTCGCAGGGAGCGACACCCACGGACCCGAACGGGGAGACGGATGTGGGGGTGACCGATGGCGACCCGGACTGACGACGGTGCCAGTCGCGGGAACGGGACGGGACCGTTCGCCGTGGTCGAGGCGCTCGACCGCGGCGTGTACGCGCTGTTCGCCGGCCGTGCCGACCGGTCGCGGCACGACCGCGACCGGAAGCGCTACCGCGCCGCCGACCTCCGCGTCGGCTTCGACCGCTACCTCGCACGGGTGTACGCGCTGTCGTGGCTCGTCGGGCTGTGGGTCGGAGCGCTGGTGGCGGTGGGCGGGCTCGCGGTCCCCGCCGACCTGCTGGCCGCGGCCGCGTCGGTCGCCCACGAGGGACTGCCGCTGGTCGAGCGGCTCTCGATGCCCGACCTGCCGCGCACGGCCGTCGCGCTCGTGCTGGGACTGCTCGCGGGCGCGCTCGCCAAACGCGGGACCGTCCATCTGGCGGGGACCTACCTGCGGTGGGTCGCGAGCGCGCGGCAGGCGGCCATCGAACGCACCCTTCCCGGCGCGGTTCGGTACCTCCGGGCGCTGGCCACGGGGAGCGACGACGGGCGGACGCTGCTCCGGCAGGTGGCCGAGGCCGACGCGTACGGCGAGACGAGCGCCGCGTTCCGGCGCGTCCTCAACCGCGCGGCCCTGACGGGGAGTCTCGACGAGGGACTCCGCCGGGTCGCCCGGGACACGCCCTCCCGGGAGACGCTGGCGCCGTTCCTGCTCAAGTTCCGCGAGCACGCCGACCAGGGCGCCGACGCGCTCTCGCAGTACCTCGAGATGGAGTCGCGGATGCTGAGCCACCAGCAGGCCCGCGCCCGGCAGCGCGCCGAGGACTTCCTCGAACTCGTCGCCGAGCTGTTCGTGGTCCTGCTCGTGCTGCCGGCGCTGCTCGTGGTCGTCGTCACCGTGCTGGCGGTGCTGGCGCCGGGACTCTCGGCGCCGATGGCGACCCCGCTCGGCACCACCACGCCCCGGGCGCTGCTGGCCTACGGGAGCGCCGGGTTCGTCCTCCTCGTCGGTGCGGGCGCGACGATGCTCGTCGCGTCGCTCCAGCCACCCAGCGCGGCGCCGCCGAGCCACGAGCGCCCGGGTGGACTGGGGACGCTCCTGACGGCGCTTCGCACGCCGGCGAGCGCGGCGGCCGTGTTCCTCGCGCCAGCCGTCGCCGTCCTCGGCGCGGCCCTGTCGCTCGGCTATCCCATCCCGCGGGCGTGCCTCCTCGGGTACGTCGCGTACGGGCTCCCCGTGGGGCTGGTGGCGGTCCGGCGGGCCCGGCTGGACGACGCGAAGGACCGCGAGATACAGGACTTCGTCCACGCGGTCGCCGGCCGGGTCACGCTGGGCCGGCCGTTCGCCGACGCGGTCGCGGCGGTCGCCCGGGAGACCGACCTGGGTGCGCTGAGCGACGATGTCGACGACCTCGCCTACCGGCTCGACCTGGCCGAGGCACCCGTCCGGGGCGAGTCGGCCGAGCGCGAGGCGGCGGCCGACAGCCGAACGGCCGCACTCGACGCCTTCGTCGACAGCGTCGGGACGCCGCTGGCCGAGCAGACCATCGGCCTCGTGACCGGTGCGCTGGAACTCGGCGGCGATCCGGAGGCGGCGTTCGAGACGCTCCAGACGGAGGTCGGTCGGCTCCGGCACGAACGGAAGGCGCTCCGTTCGTCGATGATGGTGTACGTCGCCGTCGGCTGGACGACCGCGTTGCTCGTCGTCGGCATCGTCCTCGCGGTCCACGGCCACGTTCTCGACGGGTTCGCGCAGCTCTCGGCGGTACAGGACGCCGGGGGGAGCGCTGCCGCGACCGCGCTCGACCCGGATGCCGTCGACCGGGCCCGCGACGGCCGGCGCTTCTACTGGGTCGCGCAGGCGACGATGCTCGCCTGCGGCTGGTTCGCCGGGACCGCCGCCCGGGACCGGTACGAGGCCCTGCTCCACTCCGCCTCGCTCGCCCTCGTCTGTCACGTCGCCTTCGCGGCGGCGGGGGTGGTCTGAGTGCGGGCACTCGGTCCCGGGGGTGGGTGGCCCGACGGCTGCCGGGCCGAATCCGGCCACGACGACCGCGCCGCCGCGCAGGTCGTCGGCGTCGCGGTCCTGCTCGGACTGACGGTCGTCTCGCTGGGCGCGCTCACCGCCGGCATCGGGACCGTGGTCGAGCAGAACGCCGCCAGCGCCGACGCGGCCCGCGTCGCCGACGGGATGACGATGGCGCTCGAACCGGTCGAGCGGACCGGCCGCGCTCGCGAGCCGCTCGCGTTCACCGGTGGCCGCATCCGGACCGTCGAGCGCGATATCCGGGTGCTCAACGGGACGCGGACGGTCCACCGCCTCCACGCGGGCGCCCTCGTCTGGACCGGCACGGGTGGCCGGGTCGCCTCCGTCGCGGGGGCCGTGATCCGGGGCACGCCCGGACAGGCCGAGCTCCACGACCCACCGCCGGTGACCGCCTCGCGCGGCGACGGTGGGGTCCTCGTCGTCGGCGCTCCACGGCTCGGGACCGACGCCGGCCGGACCGTCACCGCCGGCGGTGGGACGACGGTCCCGCTCCGGACGAACGTCAGCCACGAGCGCACCGACCTCGGCGTCTCGCGGTTCCGCGTCGCGGTCGAGACCCGGACGCCGGGCGCGCTGGCGCCGTATTTCCGCGAGCAGGGCGCCTCGGTGGACCAGCGCGACATCGACGGCGACGGCGTCCCGAGCGTCGTCGCGACCTACCCCGGTCAGCGGCGCGCCTACCTCGTGGTCCACGACCTGAACCTCTCGGTGGGCGGTGCGGACTCGTCGACGGCGACCGGGACGTCACCGGGCGACGGAACTGACGACGGCACTGACGACGGCACCGACGACGATGGCGAACACGACCCGTACGACGGCGACGGCGAGCGCGACCAGGACGACGGGCCCCTCCCCATCCAGCCGCCGATTCCCGACGACGTTCCGCCGGGCGACCGCGACGACGAGCGGGGTGTGGACTCGTGACCGTCCCGTCGTCGCTCCGAACGCCCGCCGGTCGAGCGGACCGCGCCGTCGCGCCGGTCGTCGGGAAGGCCCTCGAGGCGGGACTCGTGGTCCTGTTCGTCGTCCTCGTCACGACCGCGCTCTCGACGGCCGTCGTTCCGGGGTACGAGCGGGTCGCCGGCCAGCGGGTCGCGGACCGGACGCTCGCGGGCGCCGCCGAACGGGTCCAGCAGGCCGTCCCGCCGGCGACACGACACGCGACGGCCCGGAGCCGGGTCGACCTCCCGCGGACCATCGCCGGGCAGGGATACCGGGTCCGGACCGACGGCCGGGCGCTCGTTCTCGACCACCCCGACGACGCGCTCGTCGCGCGGAGTCGGCTCGCGCTCCCGGCCCACGTCGTCCGCGTCGAGGGGTCGTGGTCGAGTCGCCAGCCGGCGGTCGTCAGCGTCGACCGGGCTCCC
The DNA here is from genome assembly GCF_024298885.1 of Haloglomus halophilum. Classification (GTDB taxonomy): domain Archaea; phylum Halobacteriota; class Halobacteria; order Halobacteriales; family Haloarculaceae; genus Haloglomus; species Haloglomus halophilum. Next base: position 1,481,716 of record NZ_CP101166.1, on the reverse strand, counting down.
GGCGGGTTCGTCGTCCGGCTCGTTCGGGGTGATGCGTCGTGACCCGCCGTGCCGACGACACAGGCCGGGACGCCCGGGCGCAGATGAACCTGCCCGCACTGGCGGTGGCGCTGCTGGTGCTGGTCTCGACGCTCGGCGTGGCGCTGACGCTGGCCGACGGGGCCTTCGCCGGAACCGACCGCCAGCCCGAGGAGCGCCGGGTCGCGGTCGCACTCGCCGAACGGCTTGTCGCGGCCGACGCCGCGCACACGGCGCGGGGGAACGTGGTGAACGCCTCGGCGCTCGGGGCCGTCGATATCGATGGGCGGTTCCCGGTCGTCGGTGACCACGAGGTCCGGGTTCGGCTGGACGACCGGACGGTCCTCCGACGGGGCGACGCGACCGGCGGCGTCACGGTTCGCCGCGTCGTCCTCGTGCGGCGCGAGCCGCGGGTCGAGCGGACGCCGCCGCTCGCGGACAACGCGACCACGCTCCCCCGCCGGACCGCGAGCGTGACCCTCGACATCGCCGCCGGGCCCAACGTCACGACCGTCCGTGCGAACGACCGGGTGGTCTTGCACGACCCCGGCGGGCTCGCGGGGGCGTATACGGTCCGAACCTCCCGGTTCGAGACGCTCCGGCTCGCGTTCGCGGCCGACCGCCCGGTCGAACAGGGCGACGTGGCCGTCACGTACCGTCCCGCCCGGACGACCAAGGCCACGCTGGCGGTGACCGTCGATGCGTGAGCGCGACCCCTCCGCTTCCGGTGGAACTCGCCGTCGCTGGCGGGCACTCGACGAGCGGGGGCAGCTCTCGCTCCCGGTCGTGGAGGCGGCCGTCGGCGTGACGTTCATCCTCGCCGTCGCGGTGTCGTTCGGCGCCGGCGTTCCCGCCGCCGACACCCGGACGTCGCAGCTGGAGGCGTACGCCGACGACGCCGCTACCGTCCTGGCCGGCGAGCCCCCGCGCCACCGGGGTGCGACCCGGCTCTCCGAGGTGACCCGGTCGCCGGACGCCTTCGAGCGCGAGCGCGGCGCCCTGGACCGGCGCGTCGACCGCATCCTGCCGGACAACCTCCTCTATCGCGTGGAGACGCCACACGGCGCCGTCGGGTTCCGCCGCCCCGCCGGTGTCCCGGTCGGGCGTGCGACCGTCACGTCGCTGCACGGGCCCGTGACCGTGGAGGTGTGGTATGCCTGAGGCGCTCCCGGCCGGTGGGGACGGTCCGGACCGCGGACAGCTCGTGCTCGCCGCGGCCGCCATCATCGCCCTCGCGCTCGTGCCCGTCGTCGTCGCGTACCTGCAGCTGGGCTATCACCCGGACGTGGCCGCGAGCGCCGACTACGACGGGCACGGGGAGAACGCGCGGCGGTTCCTGGAGCGTGCCGTCCACGAGGCCGGGGCGAATGCCACGGGCGAGCACGCCTGGCCGGAGCGCGGCCGCGCGGTCGACACCGTGCGCACGGAGCTCGCTCCACGGCTGGACACGCTCAACGCCTCGCAGGTCGCGGAAGGGGTGGCCTACGCCGTTCGGTACAACCGCTCGGCGGCGAACGCGTGGGCCGACGCGAACTGCCCCGGCGGCCGCGGTCGCGCGTTCGGCTCCTGCCGTGGCGACCGTGGCGTCGTCGTGCAGGAGCGTGCCGGCGAGACCGTGGTCCTGGCGGCGGCGTTCGACGTGACCGTGACGACGCCACGTGGGCACCGTGACCTGACGCTGGTGGTGCGGGTGGTGGGGTGAGCCGGTGGACTCGGCTCAGCCGACGACGAGCGCGGCGTCGACCGCGGCGACCGTGTCGCGCCGGTCGTCGAGCTGCGACTCGGTGAGGTAGCCGTCCGGGCCGACGAGCGGCCGGTTCGGGTCCGTGACCCCGAACCCGTGGACCCCGGCCACGATGGCGACGCTGTTGCCGCTCTCGACCCGCGCGAGGTGGACGTAGGTGGCGTTCGGCTCCGATCCGGCCAGCACCCCGCCGTACGTCTCCATCTCCGTCGGAGTGCCCAGGATGACCGCCTCCGACCGCTCGATCAGGGTGGGGCCGCGCAGCCAGTTCACCCCCTGGTCGGTGCCGACACCGGCCGATTCGAGGAACGACTCGGCCTGCTGGGCGGTCAGCACGTCCGCCAGCGACAGTCCCGCCAGCGGGTTCAGCGACTGCCCGCCGACCGACGCTCTCGGCGTGCTCAGGACGCCGACGGAGAGTCGGTCTCCGCCCAGTTCCCCGGTCGTGACGTCGTCCATCGAGCCCGACCGGACCTCGTAGCTGGTCGTCGCCCCCGCCTCGGCGAAGGTGGAGTCCGGGAAGCCGACGCTTCCCGGGAGATGAAGCATCTCCGTGGGCGAGAAGACCGAGTCGGGGAAGAAGAGGGTGTCGGGGAACGACCTGAGGCCGCTGCCAGTCATCGGGGCGGCGTTCGGCGACACCGTCGCGAAGGCGGAATCGGGGAAGAAGAGGGTGTCCGGGAAGAAGAGGGTGTCCGGGAAGAAATACCCGTCCGGGAAGAAGGTGGAATCGGGGAAGAAGAGGGTGTCCGGGAACGCCTCGGGGTCGGTGCCGGCGCCGTCGGGGCCGACCGGGAAGAACAGCAGGCTGCCGGTCGTCTCGATCTCCGCGCCGGCCTCGACGAGTCGGAAGGGTTCCGGCACGTCCTCGAGCGGCTCCGTGGCGACGAACAGCCCCAGTGCGTCCGGCGAGAAGGTCGAGTCGGGGACGAAATACCCGTCCGGGAAGAACGCCGAATCCGGGAACAGCGCGCCCAGCGGTGCGGCGACGACCCGCCCCTCCTCGAAGAGGGTGTCCGGGAAGAAGATCGAATCCGGGAACAGGACATCCCCACCGAGGTAGCCGAAGGGGACCCCCTGCTCGCGGTCGGAGAACAGCACCACGCCGTGTTCGCCGACGATGCCGTTCTCGCCGACGATGCCGTTCTCGCCGACGATAGCCTCCGCACCGGTCACCGGCGTGCCGAGGAAGTCCCGCAGTCCCGCCCGGTCGATGACCGCGAGCCCCGGGCCGAAGAAGGCGGCCGCCGGCGCGGCGACGAACTCCGCGTCGAGTTCCGCGCCCGCCTCGAACCTGCTGCCCGCCGCGGGGCCGTCGTTCTCCCCGTCCTGCTTGCCGCCGAAGAAGGCGACGCTGCCCTCGCCGCTCCCGGCCGCGGCCAGTCCCTCGCCGAGCCACTCCGGCGAGGTGTCGAACACCGTCTCGGGGAAGAAGACCGTCTCCGGGAACAGGACGCCGGCGTCGCCGGCGACGAACGGCCCGCGGCCGCGGTCGAACGCCGAGCGGTGTGCGACCGCCAGCACCTCGTCGGCGGTCGGCCCCGCTCCGTCGACCTCGGGGGCGAACAGGACGATGCCACGCGGGTCCACGAGGGCGCTCCGGAGGAAGGGGAGCGAGCCGCCACTGATGTCGAACGCGTCCGCCGGGGCGGCCCGGAGGCGGCCGTTCGACGCGCCGAAGGGGCGGTCGCCGCCGAAGCGGAACAGGAGCGGTTGCTCCCTCGCATCCCCGGGTTCGCCCCCCTCGGCGTAGACGGAGGTGAAGCTCTCGATGGTGACGTTGAGGTCCTGGCCGGCCACGGAGCGGCTGAACTCCCGGCGCTGGGACTGGCCCTCCGCGACCGGGGAGAAGCCGAACTCACGCTGGGCCGCGCCCGGCAGCACCACGTTGCCGGCGACGAACTCGCGGTTGCTGATACCGCTGCAGCCCGCGAGGGCGGCCGCACCGGCGGCCAGCCCCATCGTCCGGAGGACTCGACGGCGGTTCCACGAAGCATCCTGGTCGAATCGGTTCGGACTCATGTTTGGTAATCTATTTGAAAACTTCATATAACAAATACTTTTGCGTCCGGTGGTAACCGGTGTTCGGGACCTGGAACGGGACTCGCACGCTCGGCTGACCATCTATTCAGCAGTCTGGGGGCCTGTACGGCCCTCGAACGCTGGGTCTGGTGGTTGGCTTGATAAGGCTGGAGTATCGACCTCCGGGGTATGGAACACGCCAGCGCCACCGACTCCGATACCTCGCGGGTCTCCTGGTACGTTCTCGCCATCGGCGTGGTGCTGGTGCTGGTGTTGACCGCCGAGACGCTGCTCAGGGTGCTCGGGTTCGTGACCGTCCGGCAGACGACGCTGGTCCTCAGCGGCGAGTATCTCATCGGTGTCGTCTCCTCGATACCGTTCATCGCCGCCATCTTCTGGGGCGGGCTCAAGCTCAGACGTGCGCGGTACGCCTCGGTCGACCACTCGCGGGTCCTGCTGTGGGTCCTCTCCAGCGTGGTGGTGTCGCTCTGTATCAACGGCTCGCTCATCCTCCTGACCGAGGACCTGAGCATCTGGTACGTCATCGGGTGGCTGCGGTGGGGTATCGCGCTCGGCGGGGGTGTCGGGATGCTGGTCGGATACATCGAGATGCGGGCGGTGCTGAACGCCCTCGACGCGGAACGGGCCCGACTTCAGGCCGAGCAGATTGAGACCCAGCGCGAGACGCTGGACTACCTGAACAGCCTGCTCCGCCACGAGGTACTGAACGGGATGAACGTCATCGAGGGCCACAGCCTGCTCCTCGAACAGAAGCTCGACGACGAGGAACTCGAAGAGACCCACGTCCGGCCCATCGTCCGCCACAGCCAGGACATCTCCGCGGTCATCTCCGACGTTCGGCGGCTGGTCGGTGTCATCCAGGGCGACCAGGAGCTCGAGCCCGTCGACCTGCGTCGGGCGCTGGAGGAGGAGGTCCGGAAGCTCCGCGACACCCATCCGGACGCCGATATCTCGCTCGATGTTCCCAGCGATGTGTTCGTCTACGGCAACGAGATGCTGCCGCGGGTCTTCGGGAACCTCCTCGCCAACGCCGTCGAGCACAACGACAACGAGAGCCCACGGGTCCGGGTCGAGAGCCACATCGGGGAGGACGAGGTCGAGGTCCTCGTCTCGGACGACGGCCCGGGCATCGACGACACGGCCCGGGAGACGCTGTTCGAACGCCCGGACGCGGGGCCGACGGACCACGGGTTCGGCCTCTACCTGGTGAGCCAGCTCTGTGAACACTACGACGGCGACATCGACCTCGTCGAGACCGGTCCGGAGGGGACGACGTTCGGTGTCCCGTTACAGCGGGCCCCGGAGCCGCCGTCCATGGCGTCGGCGGAGCCGTTCTCCGCGGAATCCCCGACCTGAGCGAGAGCCCGGACGGCCGCCCGTCGTCGGCGTTCGCGCCCCGCTCGATTACCGCCGCTTGGTCACTGGGTAGGGGCAAATATTGAAGGTACTCGCCCCTCGAGGGCTAGTCGGAGTGTGATATGTATGCACGGCACAGGCGGACGGTCGCGATCGAACAGTTCCGGGGCGGTTCCTGAGCAGACCCGTACCGTCGGCACCGTCGAGCACTGCTCCTGCGGCATGGCCGCACTCGTCGTGACCGCCGTCGCGGTCGTCCTGCTCTACTCGTCGCTCGTGGCGGTGACCACGGCGCTGGGGCTCCTCGGGTCGACGATGCTCGTTCTGGTCGTGTTCGCCGCCTGGTTCGGGACTTGGCTGCTGCTGGAGGTCGCCTGGGAGTGGCACGCCGGTCGGTTGCACGTCCGCGAGTGAGTGTCCGGTAGTTCCGGTCGGCATCGGTTCGGTCGGGAGAGCAGCAGCCCCTGGTGGCCGCGAGTACTTCAATGACCGTCCAGGGACGGGACAACCGCCAACCGGGGGGAGGATAGAGTACGGGTACGAATGCGACTCGACGCACGAACGACCCTGACGGTGGCGGCGGTCCTCGTCGCCGCGCTGGCGCTGGTCGCGGCGCCCGCGGCCGCTGACGACGACATCGGCATCGCCACCGGTGACGGCATCAACTCGACCATCGACCTGTCGGCCTCGGGTGGCGAGGCCGGCAACGGCGGCTCCGGCCTGCTCGACTGCGAGGGCCAGCCCACACACCACGAGTGCGACAAGGGCGGTGAGCTGAACAGCGAGGCCGGCTCGGTCACCTACACCGGCGACACCTACAGCGACGACGACGACACGCGCTTCGGCGGCGGCGACGAGGTCACCGTCGCGGGCCAGGGCGAACAGGCCACCGTCGAGTTCGACTGCGACCTCAGCACGTCGCCGTCGGCCGACGACTGCGCGGTCAACGCCACGTCCTCGCAGGGCGACGCGCCCGGGCCGCTCGGCGAGAGCGGCGAGGAGGACGATTCCGGCGGTGACGGCGGCTCCGGCGGCGCGCCGACCCTCCCGGCCCCCGGCGGTGAGGCACCGGGTACCGCCGACCTCGATGTCGGCCTCTTCCAGAGCGAGGGCATCAACTCGACGGTCGGTGTCGCCTACCAGGGCGGCTCCGGTCCGGGCGCGAGCGACGGCGCGGTCGACTGTGTCGGCCAGCCCAGCCATCACCAGTGTGACAAGGGCGGCTCCCTGACGCTGGGCCCGCTCGGCGTCGAGTACGTCGGTGACAACTACGCGGACGACGACGACATCCGCTTCGGCGGCGGCGACGAGTTCATCGTCTCGGGCGGCGGCGAGGAACTGCTCGTCGGCTTCGACTGTGACTTCACCACCTCCCCGTCCCCGGAGACGTGTGACTTCGACCTGGGCTCCTCGCAGGCCGACGCGCCCGGCCAGCTCGGCCCGGAGGACGGCGAGTTCGACAACGAGGGCGAGGCCCCCGGTGACGAGCGCTCCGAGCAGGGTGAGGAGAACAGCAACGACCAGAACAACCGGAACGAGAACGCCGAGTAGCGCGCCCCGCGGCTCCGTTCCTGTCGGATATTCATGGGTTCGCCACGCGGGAGTCCAGCGAGCGTGGGCACACTGGGCCGGACCGTGTCAGTCTTTCCGCTCGCTCCCGGACGGCCGTGTGTGTTCGGAGAAGATGTCACTCCGGCCACGACGGTGCTCGGTCCCGGCGACGATGCCGACGTGGCCATCGTGGGTGGCGTCCACGGTGACGAGCCGAGCGGTGTTCGCGCCGTGCGGCAGGTGATCGAGTCCAACCCCGACCTCCAGCGCCCGGTGAAACTCGTGGTGGCGAACCCGCCCGCAGTGGCCAGCCACCGTCGCTACCTCGATGCCGACATGAACCGGGTGTTCCCCGGAGATCCCGACAGTGGGGCCCGTGAACGCCGGCTCGCGGCCGCGCTCCTCGCGGAGATCGACGACTGTGGTCCGGTGCTCTCGATCCATTCGACCCACTCCTTCGACGACCCCATCGCCTTCGTCTCACGGTCGTATCCCCCCGTCCAGGAGCTGGCCGCACGCCTTCCGATACCGCACATCGTCGATCCGACGCCCTGTATCGAGGGGTCGCTCCCGACCGCTGCCCCCGTCATCAGCATCGAGGCGGGGCGACAGCTCACCGAGGAGGCCACGGAGAACGCCACCGGGATCGTCGAGGCGTTCCTCCGGCTGGTCGACGTGCTCCCCGAGGAGCCGACTGGTGGCGACTCGACCTACTACACGGTGACCGACGCGGTCTCGCAACCGTCCGGCCCCGACTACGAGCTACTCGTGGAGAACTTCGAACGAGTCTCCGAGGGGAGTACCGTCGCCCAGAGTGCCACTGAAGAGTACGTGGCCGACGAGCCGTTCGTCCCGATCCTCATGTCCGAGACCGGGTACGACGATCTCCTCGGGTACCGTGGCGAGACCGCCGGCGAGTCGCTGTCTGCCGCCCGCGATACCTGGGGTGTCGACCGTCCGTCGGACGGTTGATGCGGCCCCGGAGCTGGTCCACCAGTCCCCGCGCCCCCGGCCGGCGCCGCTACGAGAACAGCCGCCGCTTCAGCACGTCCGGCATGAGCCCGATGACGCCCGCGACCAGCCACCAGCGCCGGGTGACGTACGCGTGGCGCTTCCCCCGCCGGACCGCCCGATATATCTGCGCAGCGGCGGTCTCGGGCGAGCACATCCAGAACGTCCCCCCGGCCATCTCCGTGTCGACGAAGCCGGGTTCGATTGTCGTCACGTCCACGTCGGCGTCCAGGTTCCGGCCCCGGTACCGGAGTCCGTCGCAGTAGTTCGAGACGAACGCCTTCGACGCCGGGTACGCGGGGACGGCGCCGTTAGCCATGTGCGCCGCGACCGAGGAGATGCCGACGAGGTGGCCGTGGCCCTGCTGCTCGAAGCGGTCCATCGCGGCCGTCGCGAGCGCCGTGAACCCGCGGACGTTCACGTCGATGGTCTCGCGTTCGGTCTCCCAGTCGAGGTCGCGGTTCTCCTGGCCGACGCCGGCACAGAGCACGACCACGTCCACGTCACCCATCGCGTCGGCGACCTCGAAGAACCCCTCGCGGGCGTCCGCGAGGTCGGTCACGTCCATCTTCGCGACGTAGGCCTGGGTGTCGAGCTGGTTCCCGATGAGTTCGAGCTTCTCGCGTCGGCGGGCTGTCAGGCCGACCTCGTAGCCGTGGTCGGCGAACTCGCGGGCCAGCGCCTCCCCGATTCCCGAGGAGGCACCGACCACGATGGCCGATGGCGGGTCGTCGTCGTGCATACGCCGGCGCTGGCGCCCGCCCGGTGTCAACCCCTCGGAATCCGTCGCTCCCCGTGGTCCGCTGCTCCCCAGCCGTTCGGCAACGCCGGGGGTCGGCCTGTTCGAATCTCGGGACGGGACTGTTCGGTCCCGGGGCGGGCCTGAGACACACCGGAGCCACCATGCGTCTCAAAAGTGTTATACTGCGGGACCGCGGAGAGGCCAGTATCGCCCGGCTCGAGGGCGTCGTTTCTCCGGTTGGCGGCCTCGCACGGCGCACCTATCCATGCACGAAGGAACCCTCAGTGAGTACCGTACGCAGTTACGCGAGGAGCTCCCCGCGGACGCAGACCTCGACGACATCCGGTTCGAAGGTCCGGAGCTGGTCGTCTACACCAGTACGCCGGACGTGTTCGCCAGGGACGACCGGCTCGTCGGTCGACTGGCCAGCACCCTCCAGAAACGCCTGACCGTCCGGCCGACGGCGGACGCCCGCAGCACCCGAAGCGAGGCCGAGACCATCATCCGGAACGCCCTCCCCGAGGAGGCGGGGCTTCGCGACATCGAGTTCCATCCCGAGACCGGCGAGGTGCTGATCGAGGCCGAGAAGCCGGGGCTGGTCATCGGCCGTGGGGGCGAGACCAAACGCCAGATCGCCTCCGAGGCTGGCTGGACCGTCGAGGTCGTCCGGACCCCCCCGATGGAGTCCGATACCGTCGCGAACGTCCGGAACTACCTCACCCGTGAGCGGGCCGACCGCCGCGAGTTCCTCCAGCGCGTCGGCGAGAACATCCACACCGGCTCGTCGGACCCGGAGTGGGTCCGCATCTCGACGCTGGGCTGCTGCCGGGAGGTCGGGCGGGCCAGTTTCGTCCTCAGTACGGCCAACACACGCGTCCTGATCGACTGTGGCGACAAGCCCGGCGCCGAGGGCGAGGTCCCCTACCTCCAGGCGCCGGAGGCGATGCCGCTGACCGATATCGACGCGGTCGTGCTGACCCACGCCCATCTGGACCACTCGGCGCTCCTGCCGATCCTCTTCAAGTACGGCTACGACGGGCCGATCTACCTCACCGAGCCGACGCGCGACCTGATGGGGCTGCTCCAGCTCGACTACCTGGATGTCGCCTCCAAACAGGGCCGCTCGCCGCCGTACGACTCGATGATGGTCCGGGAGGCGCTCAAGCGGACCATCCCCGTCGAGTACGGCAACGTGACCGACATCGCGCCGGACGTGAAGCTCACGCTGCACAACGCCGGCCACATCCTCGGGAGCGCGTCGGCACACTTCCACGTCGGCGACGGCTTCCACAACGTCGTCTTCTCCGGCGACATCCACTACACGGACACCCGGCTGTTCAACGGCGCCGACAACGACTTCCCCCGCTCGGAGACGCTCGTCATGGAGTCGACCTACGGTCGCCGGGGCGACTACTCCACCGACCAGGAGGACGCCGAGCGGAAGCTGGTCGATGTCATCGGCGAGACGCTCGAGGGCGACGGCAAGGTCGTCATCCCGGCGTTCGCGGTCGGGCGCTCCCAGGAGATGCTGCTGGTGCTGGCCGACGCGATGCGGAGCGGCGACCTGCCGACGGTGCCGGTCTACCTCGACGGGATGATCCGGGAGGCGACCGCCATCCACACCGCCTACCCGGAGTACCTGCGTGACGGGCTCCGCGAGCGCATCCTCTACGAGGACGAGAACCCGTTCCTGGCCGACCAGTTCCAGCACGTCGACGGCGGGTCGGACCAGCGCCAGGAGATCGCCGACGGCGAGCCCGCCATCGTCCTCTCGACCTCCGGGATGGTGACCGGCGGCCCCATCTTCTCCTGGCTCGACCTGCTCGGCACGGACCCGGCCAACACCCTCGTCTTCGTCGGCTACCAGGCCGAGGGCACGATGGGGCGGCGCATCCAGCTGGGCCGACGCGACGTGCGACTCCCCCGCTACGACGGCGGCGAGTCACGGGTCACCCTCGAACTGCGGGTCGAGGATGTCAGCGGGTTCTCGGGCCACGCCGACCGGCAGGGACTGGAGAACTACGTCCGGACGATGTCCGACCGCCCGGAGCGGGTCCTCTGTGTCCACGGCGACGAGACGGCGACCAACCAGTTCTCCTCGGCACTGTACGAGGAGTTCGGGATGGCGACCTACCAGCCGCGCAACCTCGAGACGTTCAGGTGTGACTGACCGCCGGTCACCGGCGACCCATCGATATGGAGCGGTTCCCCGACATCGGGCGCCAGCGGGTTGCGCTGGGTCGGCCGATGGAGACGTGCGCGTGCGCCGGGACGACCCTACGAGGGCAGGTCACTCCGCGTTCTCGTCGGCTGCGGCGTCGCCATGTCGAACCGTCAGCACCGGCACCGGCGAGAGCCGAACCACGCGCTCGGCGACGCTCCCCAGCAGCGCGTGCGAGAGGCCCGTCCGGCCGTGGGTCCCCATCACGACGAGGTCGATGTCGTTCCGCTTCGTGTAGTCGAGGATGGCCCGGTGTGGCGACCCGCGGGCGACGGCGGTGTGGACCCGCAGGTTCCGCAGCCGCTCGGCGGCCTCGTCGACGACCTCCTCGCCGTGCCGCTCCAGTTCGTCCAGCACGTCCCCGGCGGTCGGCGTCGGCGCGATGGCTGGCGATTCCGTGACGTACAGCAGGTGGACCACCGCGTCGTGGTCGGCCGCCAGTTCGGCGGCGTGGTCCAGTGCGGCTGTCGCGGGTTCGCTCCCGTCGGTCGGGATCAGGATGGTGTCGTACATGGCCGGACTACCGATTGCCGGGGCCGAAAGTGTAGGGGTGGGTCCCGGATGCCGGGAACCGCCCCACCGACGTTGGACGGGACCACCGAGCTACCGCCCTCAATCGAGGAAGGAGTACCAGCTCGGGTTCGGGGGTTAGTCGGCTTCGCCCGGTTGCCCGGCCGCGCCGGCGTCGTCGGGGTGGGGGTTCACGAGCGGGCCGAGGTCGATGGTGGTGTCGCCCTCGATGACCTCGACGGTCTCGCGGCCGAACGTGCCCGCGAGCATCAGCTCGGCGAGCCCGTCGCTCCGGACGATGAGCGTGAGGTCCTCGTCCGGTTCGAGCCCGGCCTCCTCGATCCACAGCGTGACGGCGTCGACGTTCTCCAGCTTGACGTGGAGTTCGTTGGCCTCGTCGTGGACGTGCTCGAAGTCGACCCACTTGGTGCCCTTCGTGATGCGGGTCTGCGGGTCGCTTCCGGTTTCGCGGAAGTTCTCGGAGACCGCCTTGTCGTACCCCTCGGCCAGCGAGTGGGCATCGACGAGTCCCCCCTCGTCCTGATCGCGGACACGGATGTCGCTCACCCAGTAGGCCTTGTCGTGGGCGAGCCCGAGCGCGGGCTCGTCGAACTCGGGGTCGCGCCGGTAGGTGACCCGTGTCGGGCCGCGCTTGACCTCGCCACGGGCGAGGAACTCGGGGCCCCGGTTCCACTGGTCCCGGACCGCGAGCATCAGGTGGCCCGCCGCCGGGAAGATGTCGAGCTGGTGGCGGTAGCCGTGCTCCTTGAGCTTCCGGCTGTAGTTGATGGGCCCCAGCACCGGCACCAGTTCGTCGATGCCGCCGTTCCACAGCAGCATCGGGATATGCCGGAGGTTGTCCGAGAGCTCCATCGCGTTCTCCTGGTGGGTGGTGAAGAGGGTGAGGAACTCCCCGCCGCCGCGGCCGCCGAGCAGGCGCTGGGTCAGCAGCGGCGGCGACCGGAGCAGGCCGGATGTCGGCCCCTCGATGGGGTCCTCCGAGGGTGGTGCCACGACCGAGAAGCCACGGGCGAACAGGTCGGGGTACTTCGCGGAGAGGATCTGCGTGCCGAACCCGCCCATCGAGTAGCCCGACACCGTCACCTGGTCGCGGTCGATCTCGTAGCGCGTCTCGAGGTCGCGCCACGCCTCGAACACGTCGACCTCGCCCTCCTTGCGGTACCAGCGCCCCGGGCCGCGGGCCTGGGGCATCAGGACGATGCCGTCCTGTTCGTTCGCGATGCTCTCGACGAGCCCGGGCATGAAGACGCTGTACTCGTTGTAGTTACAGCCCAGCGAGTGGAGCATCAGCGTCATCGGCGAGGGCTCCTCGGGGTCGTGCTCGGGCGGGACGTACGCGCCGTACGGCTGGAGTCGACCCCAGAACACGTCGTTGTAGGGGTCGGTCCCCTGCCGGCCGTAGTCGTACCGGGAGGGGTACAGCAGCGTCAGGTAGCCCGTCTTCGGGACGCGGCTGTCGTCCAGCCCCGAGCGCAGTTTGGCGAAGTCCAGGTCCGTGTGGAACCGGGAGATGTCCCGCTCGGCCAGGGCACGGGCCTGGCCGTACTCGCGCCAGTTGCCCCGCCCGATGGTCCGGGGGAGTTCCCCGTCCAGCGCGGCCGTCACCTCGTCGACCGCCGAGTCCAGCCCCGGGATGGGCGTCACCCGGCTCAGCGTCCCCGTCAAGAACCGGGGGAGCCCACCGATGAGCACGTTCCGGAACGCCTGGCTCAGCCCCAGCAGGTTGAGCTCCTCCTCCTGGAGCGGCTCGTCGAACCGGAACCCCACGTTGAACACCGGCGGCGGGTTCGAGGAGGGCCGGGCGCCGCCGGGCAGGTCGTCGGTCGGGCTCTCGCGGGGCTGTTTGAACTGCTCCCCGTCGGGGTCCCACAGCCCGGTCACGCAGTAGTGGCGCCAGGTCTCGACGCCCGGGTCCAGCGGGACCCGGACCTCGATCTGGTTGCGCTCGACGTCGACGCTCACCCGGTCGTCGTCGAGGCGCTCGCCGTCCAGCTCGGCACCCGTGCCCCACGTCACGAGGACGTGGTCGGCCGGGGCACCCAGGTCGCCCAGGCCGTACCCCCAGTCGCTCGACCCGGCGACGGGCCCGCCCGACGCCGTCGTGTCGATGCCGACCGCGACGGCGGTCAGGTCGGGTTCGACCATCGCGTTCAGCGTGAAGCGGTAGACGATCTCGTCGCCCTCGTCCGGGTCGGCGTCGACCCGGGCACGGAACTCCAGCAGGTCCGCGCAGTTGAACGCGTAGCGGTTGTGGTCGTTGGGGTAGAACAGGTCGCCGGTGGCCGGCGAGAAGCTCCCGTAGGCGCTCTGGGTGTTGGCCGGCGCCCGCGACAGCACGGACCGCTGGTCGGCACCGTGGTCGTCGAAGACGTAATCCTGGTAGAGGTACTCGCCGTCGTCGTACGCGGCGGCGCCACAGACGAGCAGCGGGTCGGCCTCCCAGCCGGGGCCGTTCTCCAGCGGCGGTGGGGTCGGGTTCGACCCGTACAGCGCGTCCGGCCCCGGCCGCGGTGAGGTGGTCGGCAACTCGGCCGGGTCGCCGTGGTCCTCGGACATAGCCGTCCCTTTACGTACGCAACTGTAAACCTGTTTCCTTGTTTCTGGTGGTGTGTTTATAAATCGGCGCCGGTCGGGGCGGGATGTCCCCCGCTCACGCGATGGGGTCGACCGTCGTGGTCGCGCCGTCGCGGTCCTCGGGAAGCGTGACCTCGCGCTCGCCCTCGGCACTGGAGAGGACGACCGTCGTCTCGTTGCTCGCGCGGTAGTCGATGCGCAGTTCCGCGGTGGGGTCGAGCTTCGCCCCCTCCATGTGGACGGTGACCTCGTCGACGCCCCAGCAGGTGATGTTGAGCGCGTTGGCGGGCGCGTAGCGCTCGTGGCCGTCGCGCTCGTCGTCGTCGGCGAGGTTGCGCTCGCCGTCCCCGTCCGCCTCGTCCGGGTCGACCCACTCGACGCCGCGGGTGACGTGGGGCTGGGGCTGGCTCCCGGTCCAGTTGAAATGCTTCACGTGGGGCGCCTCGTAGCCCTCGGCCAGCGAGATGGCGTCGACGCGGCCGCTGGAGAACTCCTCGTGGGCGGTGATGCCGTCCACCCAGTAGGCTCCGTCGTGGACCAGGCCGAACTCGGGGTAGTCGAACTCGGGGACGTGCTTGTACGTGACCCGCTTCGGTTCGGCCTCGCGGTGGCCCTCGGCGACGTACTCCGGGCCGCCGCTCCACTCGTCACACGCCGCGAGTATCATGTGTGTCCCGCCGGGGAACACGTCGATGCGGTGCCGATAGTCGAACTCGTCCATCCGCCGGGCGTAGTTCGCCGGGCCGAGGATGGGCACCAGCGGGTCGGCTGCGCCGTTCCACAGCAGCATCGGGACGTGCCGGAGGTTGTCGGTCAGGCGGAGTGCGTCCTCGGGCTTGTCGCCGAAGACGGTGATGAGGTCGCCGCCGTCCTCGCCGCCGAACAGGCCCGTCATGATCTCCGCGGGCGTCTCCAGCATGCTGTTGGTCGGGCCCTCCAGCGGGTCCTCCGAGGGTGTGCCGACGATGGAGAAGCCCCGGGCGAACACGTCCGGGTGCTTCCCAGTGAGGAGGTGAACACCGTAGCCGCCCATCGAGTAGCCCGACACCGTGACGCGGTCCATATCGACCTCGTAGCGCCCCCGGAGGTCCCGCATCGCCTCGAACACGTCGAGCTCGGCCTGGCGCTGGTACCACAGCCCCGGACCGCGGGCCTGCGGGGTCATCACGATGGCGCCGTACTCCTCGGCGAACCCCTTCACGTAGTTGGGCATGAACGTCGCGTACTGGTTGTAACAGCAACCCAGCGAGTGCAACAGGAGTGCCAGCGGCGCCGGGTCGGGGTCGTCGTGGTCGTAGCTCTCGGGGATGTAGGCGCTGTAGGGCTGGAGGCGACCGTAGAAGACGTTCCGGTGGGGGTCGACGCCGTCGTGGTCGAACTCGTGGCGCGAGGGGTAGAGGAACGAGTGGTAGCCGCCGGTCGGCAGGTCGCGCTCGGTCACCGCCTCGCGGAGCTTCTCGAAGTCGATATCGGCGTGGAACTCGGAGATGTCGCGCTCGGCGAGCGCGAACGCCTGTGCGGTGTCGCGCCAGTTCCCGTGGCCGAACACGCGCGGGTAGCCGTCGAGGTCGCCGACGATATCGGTGAGGTCACCGGCCAGCCCGAGCGGGTCCAGCGGGTTCCCGCTCAGCGGGTTCCGCAGGCTGTCCCCGATGGCGTCGCCGATGCCCTGCACACGGCCGAGCAGGCGCTGGGGGTCCTGTACCTCCCCCAGCAGTGTCCCCGGCAGGTCCAGGCCCATCGATGTCAGCCGCGGGAGCAGGTTGTCCGCATCCACGTTCCGCGCCACCGGCTCGTCGAACCGGAAGCCGACGTTGAACACGGGGGGGAGCTCCTCGGCACCCTCGCCGCCGCCGGGGTACTCGTCGTCGACGGCCGTGTTGACCCGCTTGAACCCCTCGCGCTCGCGGTCCCAGAGCCCGACGGCGCAGTAGTGGCGCCAGGTCTCCGCGCCCGGCTCCAGCGGAACCTCCACCTCGATCTGGTTGCGTTCCATGTCGACGACGAGACGCTCCTCGTCGAGCGGCTCGCCGTCGAACTCGGCGCCGGTGCCCCACGTCACGAGCGTGTGGTCGACCGGGGCGCCCAGCTCGCCGAGGCCGTAGCCCCAGTCCGTTCTGCCCCCGTCCGGGTCGCCCTCGCCGGAGGTGTCGATGCCGATGGCGACCGCTGCGGCGTCCTCGGCGCGCATCGTGTTCAGCGTGATGCGGTAGGCGACCCCCTCGTCCGTCGGTCGGGCGCGGAACTCCAGCAGGTCGGCGGCGTTGTACGCGTAGCGGTCCTCATCGCGTGGGTAGTAGTAGTCGCCCGTCGGCTGCTGGTAGACCCCGCCGACCGCCTTCGCCCCCTCGGGCGGCTCGGCGTACATCGGCGTCACGTCGGCGCCGTGGTCGTCGAAGACGTAGTCCTGGTAGAGGTACTCCCCGTCGGCGTACGCGTCGGTACCGGAGACGAGCAGCGGCTCGGCCTCCCAGCCGGGCCCGTTCTGCAGCACCGGCGGCGTCGGGTTCTCCCCGTACAGCGCGTCCGGGCCCGGTCGCGGCATCCCCTCGGGGACGAAGTCCTCGCGTCGGTCCTGTGCGGGCGCCGGCTCCGGCGCCGTGCCGCCCTCGGCATCCGCGTCCGTATCCGCGTCCGCGTCCGCATCCGCAGTCCCACCATCCGTGGCCGGCTGGGCCACGTCGTGCTCGGTCATATCCTCCAATGACGGTCCTGTTGCAAAAGGCTTCAGCCGGCAGTTCTACGGGGTTTTATCCCCGATACGACCGTGTCTATGCCTCTCACGAGACGGGGTGGCACGGGTGTGGCACGGCCGTCGGTCCGTCGGCTATTTCCCGGCCGGGCACGGACGGGACGGCCATGGACGAGGACGCCGGCACGGACCGGGACGGGGAGCCCGACGGGGCTCCGGACGGCGGCGCGGCCGAGGGGTCGCCCCGGGACGATGTCGAGGACGCCCCCGCGGACCCGGCGCTGGGCGCGCCCGACGGGATGGACCCCGACGAGCTGACGCCGATGCTCTCCCAGTACTACGAGCTGTGTGCCCGCTACGAGGACTCGCTCGTGCTGTTCCAGGTGGGCGACTTCTACGAGACGTTCTGCGAGGCGGCGGAGACGACCGCGCGGCTCTGCGAGATCACGCTCACGAAGCGCGAGGACTCGACCGGCCGGTATCCGATGGCGGGCATCCCCATCGACAGCGCCGAGAGCTACATCGAGACGCTGCTGGATGCGGGCTACCGCGTCGCCGTCGCCGACCAGGTCGAGGACCCCGAGGAGGCCTCGGGCTGTGTCGAGCGCGCGGTGACGCGCGTCGTGACGCCCGGCACCCTCACCGAGACGGAACTCCTGCGCGGCGCCGACAACAACTTCGTCGCGGCGCTGGCCGTGGGCGATGCCGGCGACGGCGTCGCCGGCGGGCGCACGTACGGGCTCGCGCTGCTGGACGTGTCGACGGGCGACTTCTACGCGACCGGCCTGCACTCGCTGGACGCGGTGGCCGACGAGGCCGGCCGGTTCGTGCCCAGCGAGGTGGTGGTCGGTCCCGATGTCGACGACGAGGCCGTCGCCGAGGCGTTCCCCGCGGAGGCGATGGTGACCCGCTACGACCCGGTCGCGTTCGACGCCGAGGTTGCCCGCGAGCGCGTCGGGACGTACTTCTCCGCGGAGAGCGACTCGCTCGCGAGCGAGGCCGAGACCCGCTCGTGCGGCGCGCTGCTCGCGTACGCCGAGTACACGCGCGGCGGCTACCAGGAGGGTGCCGGCGCCGTCGACGACGGCGAGGTGGACGAGACCGGGCTGGACCCCTCGGAGGTGCCACCCGAGCCGCGGCTCGACTACCTCAACCATCTCACCCGCTACGACCCCCGCGAGTACATGCTCCTCGATGCGGTCGCGGTGCGCTCGCTGGAGCTGTTCGAGCCCCGGCACGTCCACGGCGCGGCCGGCACCGCGCTGGCGGACGTACTGGACGAGACGGCCTGCGCGCTCGGGCGGCGCGAACTGACGGACTGGCTCCGGCGGCCGCTCCTCGATACGGAGCGCATCGAGGCCCGGCAGGACGCCGTCGAGGAGTTCCTGACCGATGTCCGCACGCGCGAGCGTCTGCACGACCGCCTGGCCGACGTCTACGACATCGAGCGGCTCGTCGCCCGGGTCTCCCGGGGTCGCGCGAACGCGCGTGACCTCCGCTCGCTCCACGACACGCTCGCGGTGGTGCCGGACCTCCGGAACGCCCTCGCGGACGCCGAGTCGGAGCCGGTGCGCCGCCTCCGCGAGCGCCTCGACCCCGTCGCGGACGTGCGCGAGGCCATCGCCGCTGCCGTCCGGGAGGACCCGCCGCCGGAACTGACCGAGGGCGGCGTCATCCGGGAGGGGTACGACGACCGACTGGACGAACTCCGCGCGACCGAACGCGAGGGCAAGCAGTGGATCGACGACCTCGAAGCGAGCGAGCGCGAGCGGACCGGCGTCGACTCGCTGAAGGTCGGGCACAACCAGGTCCACGGCTACTACATCGAGGTGACGAAGGCGAACCTCGACGCCGTGCCCGACGAGTACCAGCGCCGGCAGACGCTGAAGAACGCAGAGCGGTTCGTCACGCCCGACCTGAAGGAGCGCGAGGACGAGATCCTCCGGGCCGAGGACCGCGCCGACGACCTGGAGTACGAGCTGTTCCGCGAGTTGCGCGACGAGGTGGGCACCGAAGCCGAGCGCATCCAGGGGCTCGCCTCGGCGCTGGCCGACCTCGACGCGCTCGTGGCGCTCGCCACCGTGGCGGCCGAACACGGCTACACGCGACCCGAGGTCGGTGCCGACCGCTTCGATATCGAGGCCGGACGCCACCCCGTCGTCGAGCGCGCCGAGGAGCGGTTCGTCCCCAACGGAACCGACCTCGACCCCGGCACGGTCGCGGTCATCACCGGGCCGAACATGAGCGGGAAGTCGACGTACATGCGCCAGGTCGCGCTCGTCTCGGTGCTCGCGCAGGTGGGGTCGTTCGTGCCCGCGCGGGCGGCCCGCCTGCCCGTCGTGGACCGCGTGTTCACCCGCGTCGGCGCCAGCGACGACATCGCGGGCGGGCGCTCGACGTTCATGGTGGAGATGACCGAGGTGGCCGACATCCTCCGTGCGGCGACGCCGCGCTCGCTCGTGTTGCTGGACGAGGTGGGCCGGGGCACCTCGACCGCCGACGGCTTCGCGCTCGCCCGCGCCGTCACGGAGTACCTCCACGACGAGGTGGGCGCGACGGTCCTGTTCGCGACCCACCACCACGACCTGACCGAGCTGGCGGCCGAGTTACCCGACGCCGTCAACCGTCACTTCCCCGCGACCGAGCGCGACGGCGAGGTCGTCTTCCGCCACGACCTCCAGCCTGGCTCGTCGACCGCCTCCTACGGCGTGGAGGTGGCGGACGCCGCCGGGGTGCCCGAACAGGTGGTCGAGCGCGCACACGAACTGCTGGCTCGGGAGATGGGTGGTGGCGAGCCCCATGACGGCGACTCTGCGGGTGCAGACGCCGGTTCAGGTGCCTCCGAAGGGTCGGCTTCCGGTGGAACTGGGGGGTCGTCCACGAACGCTCCCGTTTCGGGTGGAACCGGCACCGTCACGGGGGACGGCGGCCACGATGTCGAGCGGCTGGTCGCGGAACTGGACGCCGTGGACCTCGGGAACACGACGCCGCTGGAGGCGCTGAACCAGCTGTCCGAGCTGAAACGGCTGCTAGATGAGTCGGAGTAGGCGTGCCGGGTGCTACTGCTGGAGCCAGTCGTGCCACTCGTCGAGTTCGACGAGCTGGTTCTCGACACCTCCTGTTCCGTACTGGTCGAAGACCGCATCCACCGCACGGGCGAGCCCCTCGGGGTCGGTGTCCGGGAGATTCTGTTCGTAGTACAGCAGTATTCCCGCGGTCGTGCTCCTGGTGCAGGCGCTCGAAATCCTTCGCGTTGTTCGTCAGGAGAACTCTGCCGTGCTCGCCACACCACTCCAGCAGTTCGGTGTCGCTCGTGTGTTCACCGAAGCGGTCCTTGGCCTGGTCGACGTCGTGCCCCCGCTCGTGGAGTAGCCGCTCGAAGACGCGACCGACGTGTTCGTCGAGGAGAAGCCGCGCCGCCGTCACTGCACCGGTTCTTTCGGTTTCAGCGACGATTCCCGGACGCGCTCGAACGCGTCGCTGTTCTCCCGTTCGAACTCCCGCATCTCGTCGATGTGCTCGTAGTAGTACGAGAGTGACTCGTAGACCACTGCCAGCGAGAGGTCCAGCTGGTCGGCGACGTACGCGGGGGACTGGCCGCCATCGATCACCCGTGCCGCGATGTGGCGAACTCCGACGCGTGTCCCCTCGATGCGGGGTTCGCCGCCGAGGACGTCCTCGTCACGGGTGATGCTCATAGGTGGTCTATGCTGCCTCGTCGGTTATACGTTTTCGGCGGCCGTCGGTGACTCGCTGCCGCCGGAGACGCTGGGCTCGAGTTCCATTCCGGGGTGATTCTGAATGAACGTGCCGAATTTATCTCGAGGGGTTTGCTCAAATTATTTAGTATGGGATCAGCATACTTGACTGGAATATTACTGTATATCCTCGTCTCCACACTACATCGTCCGACCGGCTACGAGCCCCGACGGTTTACCCGTCCGCCGACCCAACCCCCGGTATGAGCATCGACGACGCCGATTTCGACGCCGACGCGTGGGCCAGCGAGCTCGAGGAGTACCGCGCCGAGAAGGACCAGTTCTTCGCCGAGCACCGGCAGTCGCCCATCCCGGAGGCCGACCGCGAGGAGTTCGAGGGGCTGACCTACTACGACCCGGACCCCTCGTTCCGCGTGGCGGCGCGGGTCGAACCCGCCGACGGCGAGGACACCATCGAACTGGAGATGACGCAGGGCGAGCCCCAGCAGTACGAGCGCGTGGCGAAACTCGTCTTCGACCTCGACGGCGAGGAGCACGAACTGTACGGCTACGAGCAGGCCGACCCGCACGACGACGCCGAGGACGACACCACGACGCTGTTCGTCCCGTTCCGGGACGGCACCACGGGTGACACCACCTACGGCGCGGGCCGCTACATGGAGTTCGAGGTGGAGGGCGACCTCGCCGAGGCCGACGAACTCCCCCTCGATTTCAACCTCGCGTACCACCCGTTCTGCGTCTACAACGAGGCCTTCGCCTGCCCGCTGGCGCCGCCGGAGAACACGCTGGAGGTGCGCATCGAGGCGGGCGAGCGGCTGGCGCGCTCGGTCTGAGCGCGGGCCGTGCGTCGCTTCGCCGGCCGCCGTCTCAGCCACGGAACAGCCGCGTGACCTCGTCGGCGACCTGGTTCTCGACGGCGACGAGGTAGCCGTGACCGGGCTCCAGCCGCGTGTCGGACGCCGCGACGGCGTGTCCCGCGGCACCCGACACCACGAGACTGCCCCGCGGGAGCGATACCTCCTGCAGGGTCTTGCCCGCGACGGGGGCACCCTCGGTGACGGTCATCTCGATGATCTCCAGTTCACCGGGGAGGTTCTCGACGGTGCGGACGTCGCCGCCGAGGACGGCGTTGATGGCGGCGGTCGCGCCCGCGCGCTCGGGGAAGACCAGCGCGTCGGCGTAGTCCTCGTACTCCTCGATGTTGCCGTCGACGACACGCATCACCGTCCGGACGTCGGGCGCGAGCCGCCGGGTCAGCAGTGCCACCGAGAGGTTCGTCCCCATCGTGTCGGTCATCGTCGCCACCACGTCCGCGCGGTCGAGGTCGACCTGCTCGAGGACCGACGGATGCGTGGCGTCCCCCTCGATGACCGTCGCGACGTAGGCGTCGAGGACGCGCTCGACGCGGTCCGGGTTCCGTTCGACCATCACGACGTCGTGGCCGCGGGCGTCGAGCAGCCGGGTCACCCGCAGTCCGACCCGCCCACTGCCGACCACGACGACACGCAGGTCCCCGTTCATGCGTCACCCCTGTACGGCATGGCTAATCATCCTCCGGGTCCGACGGGGTCGGTTCGGGGGGCCCTTCGTCCCCGGTTGCCACCTCCGGGCGGCGCTCGAGCGCGTAGTACCCGACCACCCCGAGGGCGATCCAGCCGGCACTCAGCGCCAGCGCCAGCAGGTCGGTCCGGAAGAGGTACTCCACGAGGACCACCGTGAGCAGGAGGTTCAGGCCGATGGCCAGCACCGGCGTCACCGGATAGTACGGGACCTCGTACGGTCGGCGCATGTCCGGGCGCTCCCGTCGCAGTTTGATGAGCGCGCCGTTGACCACGATGAAGGAGAGCAGGAAGAACAGGCTGGACATGTTCCCCGCGCTCTTCGTCGGGAGCGCGACGGAACCGAGCATCACGAGGGCGCTGCCGAGAATCGCGAGGAACGGCGTCCCGAAGCGGTGGTGGATGTGGCCGAAGCGGGGGAGCAACTGGCCCTCCCGTCCCATCGAGAACGCGACCCGCGAGGAGGCGATGACGACGGCGTTCAGCGCCGTGATGGTCGAGAAGACGGCGCCGAAGACGATGACCGCGCCCCCGTTCTGGATGACCGGGAGCCCCTTCGGCATGAACGAGGTCGCCGCCTCGGCGATACCGGCCTCGCCGGCCGCCGCGAGCCCCTCCGCTCCGAGGGTGCCGATGGCGACCGTCACGACGAGCAGGTAGACAACGACCGTCACCGCCAGACTCGCGAAGATGGCCTTCGGGATGTTCTCGCGGGGGTTCTTCACCTCCTCCGTGACGGTGGTGATGAGGTCGTACCCCTCGAAGGCGATGAACGTCAGCCCCATCGCCGGGAGGATGCTGAGCGCGCCGCCGTCGCCGGTGAACAGCGGGTCGAAGTTCTGGAACGTGAAGCTCGTCTCCCCGCCGCCACCCGCCGACAGGAAGCCGAAGGCGACGAAGATGACGAGGATGGTCACCTTGACGATGGTGAATATCGTCTCGACGCTGCCGCTCGCCGCGGTCGAGACGGCGTTCACGAGCACCAGCACGAGGACCGCGGCGAACGCCAGCGCCACCGTCGCCGGAATCGCCGGCAGCAGCGGGAGCGCGACGGCGCCCACCTCGCCCGGCGGTGGGACGTAGCCGTAGACGTGGAGGAGCTCGAGGAAGTTCGGCGCGAACCCCAGCGCGTACAGGCCGCCGGCGATCATGTAGGCGAACCACAGCATCCACCCCATCACGAACGACGGCAGGTCGTCGAAGATCTCCCGGACGAAGGCGTAGCCGCCGCCGCTCTTGGGAATCGCGGAGGCCAACTCCGCGTAGGAGAGCCCTGTGAAGGCGGTAACAACTCCGTTCAGGGCGAAGACCAGGATGGCCGCCGGTCCGGAGAGTTCCGCAGCTAGCCCCGTCAACACGAAGATGCCGGCGCCGATCATCGCCCCCATCCCGATCATCGTCGCGTCGAGCAATCCGAGCTCCGCCGCGGGCTCACGTTCACCGTGGGACATCTACCAGCTCATCTCGGATACCTCGGCCACGGATAATTAACGGTGCGGCCGGAATCGGGCCGGGACATCACTCCGGCCACGGGGCGCCTCCCGAACTCGCGGCCGTGTGCACCCACCACCTCGCGAGGTCCGGCACGGGCGGTACCCGTAGCTGGAGGGCCCAGGTGGAGCGTCATCCCGATGTCCGACGAAGGTTGAAGCGGCGGGCACGACGAGTGGGGACATGGAGGATATCGTCGAGGCCGCGCTCGACCACGCTGCGGCCGAGCAGCGGGACGCCGAGCGGGACGAGGCAGCCTCGGAGTTCGGCCCCCCGCAGGCGGCGGTCATCGGGTGCGGTGCGGCCGGCGGCGAGCGAGTCGGCAGGGTCACCACCACCTACAGAGCCGTGGACGACGTCCGGGAGACGGTCCTGACGGCGGTGTCCGTCTCCGGCGGCGGTGGCGACGACGGTGGCAGGGACGGTGACGGACACCCACCTCACGTCCACGGCATCGACGACACACTGGTGTGGGAGGCACCGGTGACCGACGACCCCCCGACACGGGCAGCGCCCGCGACGGACCCCCCCGACCGACTGGTGTCGCTCGTCGAGGCCGCCGACATCCACGTGCTCACCGGCGCGCTGGGTGACTCTACTGCCCGCCGCCTCCTCCGCCGGACGACCGCGCTCGCGGCACGGGAGGACGCCCCGTCTGTCGTCATCCCGACGTTGCCGGCGGACTCGATGGACTCGTCGGTCCGGGATGCGCTCACTGCACTCCGGTCGACCGCGGACTGCCTGGTTCCCGTCGACCCGGGTCAGCTCCCCCCGGCTCCGGGAGCCGGGTCGGGACAGCCGCCCGTGGCCGGCGTGACCGACCAGCTGGTGTCCGCGGTGCTCGGGTCGACGTCCAGTTCCATGGCGTTCCCGGTCGACCTCGCGACGCTTCACGACCTGTTCTCCGCAGGTCACGTCGCGGTCCCGGTCGTCGCGGCCGTCGACTACGACGCTCCCCTCGTTCGCTCCCCACCTGACCGGGACGCCGTCGAGGCCTCGCTTCGGACCTGCTACGACGGCGCGGGGCTCTCCCTCTCGTCGTCCCCGCAGGGCTGGCTGGCCTACCTCGTCGCGGGCGATGACCTCACGCTGGGCGCGTTCCAGCGCCTGGAACGGACGCTCTCCGAGGTCCTCGTCGACGATGCGGACGTCCCCAGCGTCCGGGGTGGCCACATCGAGGCGTCGCGCGACGGGACGGGACTGCTCTCCTGTTTCGTCCTCTACGAGTAGCGCCGGGGATCGTCGGGTCGGGCCGTCTCTCGAAGAGCGTAACTGGCGCACCCTGCTGGAGTGCGTATGAGCGTTCGCGAGGAGTTCGACACCTGGGCCGCCGACGGCCGCGACCGTGGGATGGAGGACCGCCACTGGCACACCGCAAAGCACGTCCTCGCTCGGATGCCCGTCGAGGAGGGGGAGACGGTGGTCGACCTCGGGACGGGGTCCGGGTACGCGTTGCGAGCGCTCCGGGAGACGAAGGGAGCGGGCCGAGGCTACGGGCTCGATGCGTCCCCCGAGATGCTGCGGAACGCTCGCTCGTACACCGACGACAGTCGGGTGAGCTACGTCCGTGGCGACTTCGACGCGCTCCCGTTCGCGACGGATTCCGTCGACCACGTCTTCTCCATGGAGGCCTTCTACTATGCCTCCGACCCGCTCCGGACGCTCCGTGAACTCCGGCGGGTACTCCGCCCGGGTGGCACGTTCTTCTGTGCGGTGAACTACTACGAGGAGAACGTCCACTCACACGGCTGGCAGGAGAACATCGCCATCGAGATGACCCGCTGGGACCGACAGGAGTACCGCGAGGCGTTCCGGGAAGCCGGCCTCTTCGTCGCAGAGCAGGACAACATCCCCGACAGGGAGACCGAGATACCCCCAGAGACGGCGTTCCCGACGGAGGGATTCGACACGCGTGCGGCGATGGTCGAACGATATCGGGAACTGGGCACCCTGCTGACTGTCGGGGTCGCCCCGGAGTAACAGGGGCACTGGCAGACGGTCAACGGGGGGCCCGGGAGCGTTTTATCGACCGGCGTTCAGTATCGTGGCATGGTCGGACCCTCGCGCCGGTTCAGGACCGCCGACATCGCCCAGCAGGTCGTCGGTGGGTTCCTGCTCGCTGGCCCGTTCGTCGTCACCGAGGAGGTGTGGGTGCTCGCCGTGAGCATGTCCGTCTGGCAGGCCCTGCTCACCGTCGGCATCGTCTTCGCCATCGGCTACGGCGCGCTGTACCAGGCCGACGACCGGGACCCTGACCGTGAGACGGAGGTCGTCGGGGTTCCGGCCCGGTTCATCTCGCTGATGCTCGTCTCCTTCGGCTCCGTGCTCGTGCTCGCGCTGGCGTTCGGCGCTCCCGAGACGTTCCTCTCGGGACTGGGTATCCCCGTCGCGGAGTGGCCGCTGGTCACCGCCTACGCCGTCAGTATCGGCGCCATATTCAGCGTCGTCGGCGCGGCGACGGCTGACTCCGTGTTCTAGACGAGTCGCTTTGCGGCGAGCGGTGGCGGGCTGCCGCACGGGATGTCTGACGTTCGCCCCGTCAGACACGCCTCTATCGTGCGGTTTTCACTTTCACCGCGGACGGCGGGCGTTTATCCACCATCACGGCATCTATCCGAGTGCACACACGCTCCCTTGCTCCCGGGGTGGTCGGGGCGGCTCCCGCTCCGCTTCCCCGAAGCACTCACCGCTCGCCAGCGGCGGCACTCGTCGCCGGGGCGAAGCTACAACTCCCGCGCGCCGGTAGCGCCGCGTATGCTCGATATCGAGGACGTGCGGGCGGCCCGGGACCGCATCGGGGACGTGGTCCGGCAGACCCCGCTCGACTACTCGCACACCTTCTCGCAGCGGACCGGCGCCGACGTGCATCTGAAACTGGAGAACTTCCAGCGGACGGGTGCGTTCAAGATCCGCGGCGCGCTCAACAAGATCCGCCTGCTGGATGAGGCGGACCGGGCGGCCGGCGTCGTGACCGCGAGCGCCGGGAACCACGCACAGGGCGTGGCGCTGGCTGCGACGACCGAGGGCGTCGACGCGAAGGTGGTGATGCCCGAGCAGGCGCCCATCTCGAAGATCAACGCGACCCGCGGGTACGGCGCCGAGGTGGTGCTTGCGGGGGCCGACTACGACGCGGCCGCCGAGCACGCACACGAACTCGAACGCGAGGAGGGCCGGACCTACATCCACGCGTTCGACGACTACGACGTCATGGCCGGGCAGGGGACCATCGGGCTGGAGATGGTCGAGGCGATGCCCGACGTGGACACGGTCGTCGTCCCCATCGGCGGCGGCGGCCTCATCAGCGGCATCGCGACCGTCCTGAAGGCCGAGACGGACGCTCGCGTCGTCGGCGTGCAGGCCGAGGGGGCCTCGGCGGTGGCCGAGTCACTCCGGAAGGGAGAACCCGTCGAGCGCGACCGCGTCGACACCATCTCCGACGGTATCGCGGTCCGGAAGACCGGCGAGAAGACGTTCCCCATCATCGAGGAGCGCGTCGACGAGGTCGTGACCGTGACGGACGCCGAGACGGCGAACGCGCTGGTCGCGCTGCTGGAACGGTCGAAGACGCTGGTCGAGGGGGCCGGGGCGGTACCGCTCGCCGCGGTACTCGAGCGGGCGTTCGACTACGAGGACGACGAGACCGTCGTCACCGCGCTCTGCGGGGGGAACATCGACCTGAACGTGCTCACGACGGTCATCATGCGGGGGCTGGTGGAGTCGGGGCGCTACCTCCGGCTCCGGACGGTGCTGAAGGACCGCCCGGGCGCGCTCGAACAGCTCATCGAGGTCATCTCGGGGGCCCGCGCGAACATCTACGCAATCCAGCACGACCGCACCTCGCGGGATATCGAGATGAACGCCGCCGACGTGAAACTGGACCTGGAGACCCGTGGCCACGAGCACGTCGTGGAACTCGTCGACGCGCTGGAGGCGCACGGCTACGAGGTTGATATCCTCGTGTAACCGTCTATCGCCTGAACTATCTCTCCCGGATAACCGCACCAGCCGTACTTCTACGACACGGTCCGTTCGGTCGGTCTCGGGACGGCGATTCCCCGGATGTCCGCGATGACTTCCGCACCCTGCTGGCTTCCCACCTGAACCCTCGTCTCCGCCTCCGGACAACCACGGTCACGTCTCGCGATTTCACTTTCACCTACCTGTTGACGAGACTTTATATGACGGGGGGCACAACGCCAGGGTATGTCGACGACAGCTGACCTCGAGAACCTCCCCGGTGTGGGTCCCGCAACTGCAGAGAAGCTCAAGGAGAACGGCTACGACTCCTTCCAGTCCATCGCTGTCGCGAGCCCCGCCGAGCTCTCGAACAAGGCCGACGTGGGCGAGTCAAGCGCGGGCGACATCATCAACGCTGCTCGTGAGGCCGCCGACATCGGCGGCTTCGAGACCGGCGCCGACGTGCTGACCCGACGCGAGGAGATCGGGAAGCTCCAGTTCATCATCGACGAGCTGGACGAGCTGCTGGGCGGCGGCGTCGAGACCCAGTCCATCACGGAGGTGTACGGCGAGTTCGGCGCCGGGAAGAGTCAGGTCACCCACCAGCTCTCGGTGAACGTCCAGCTCCCGCAGGAACACGGCGGGCTGGAGGGCCGCGCCATCTTCATCGACAGCGAGGACACGTTCCGCCCGGAGCGTATCGACGAGATGGTCCGCGGGCTCCCCGACGAGGTCATCGAGGCTACCCTGGAAGCCCGCGAGATCGAGGGCGGCGCCGACGACGAGGACGCACTGGAGGCGCTCGTCGAGGACATGCTGGACAAGATCCACGTCGCCAAGGCGTTCAACTCCAACCACCAGATCCTGCTGGCCGAGAAGGCCCAGGAGATCGCTGCCGAGTACGAGGACGACGAGTTCCCCGTCCGGCTGCTCTGTGTGGACTCGCTGACCGCCCACTTCCGCGCGGAGTACGTCGGCCGTGGCGAACTCGCCAACCGCCAGCAGAAGCTCAACAAGCACCTCCACGACCTCGACCGCGTCGGCAACCTCTACAACACCGCGGTCATCGTCACGAACCAGGTG
Organism: Haloglomus halophilum; assembly: GCF_024298885.1. Taxonomy (GTDB): domain Archaea; phylum Halobacteriota; class Halobacteria; order Halobacteriales; family Haloarculaceae; genus Haloglomus; species Haloglomus halophilum. Next base: position 1,453,424 of record NZ_CP101166.1, on the reverse strand, counting down.
CAGTCGAACCCGGACGCCTTCTTCGGCGACCCGACCAAGCCCATCGGCGGCAACATCCTCGGCCACAAGTCGACGTTCCGGCTCTACCTGAAGAAGTCCAAGCAGGACAAGCGCATCGTCAAACTCGTCGACGCGCCCAACCTCCCCGACGGGGAGGCCGTCATGCGCGTCCAGGGTGCGGGCCTCAAGCCCGAGTGACGGCTGGGACGTAGTTTCTCCTCGGCTCTTCCGCGTTCAGGGTGTGAGCCGTTGGACCCGGAGCCATTCGATATCCGGGCCGTCGGCTGTGCCCCCGGCGGCAGCCGCGTCCTCGCCCTGGCTGTCGACCAGCACGAACACCATCTCCTTGCGGACGCCGTGCGCGAGCCGCACGTCTAGCGCGAGGTCCCGCGGTGCGAACGTGTGGCCGCCCGGCAGCACCCGGACGAGCAACTCCGAGTGCCCCAGTTCCTCGACGCTCTCGACCTCGGCGTAGGTCCGGAAGTCGGCGCCGAACTTGAAGCCGGTCTTGGGGACGACGCCGCGGTCCCGGAGCGTCGTGTAGACCGTGAGCCGGCGGTCGAATCGGCCGCCCTCGGCCTCGCGGCCGCGGGCGAGGACCGCCGCGTGCCCGTCGCCCCGGTCGTCGGCTTGTACGTCCAGCGCCCCGCGCTCGGCGAGGTACGCGGCCTCCACGAGCGAGAGCTGGAGGGCGTCGTCGTCGCGGTCGAGCGGCTGGCCGTAGAATCCCTGTTCGTACAGGCTCTCCGGCGGGTCCCACGCCACGACGCGGTCGCCCAGCAGGGTCGCCGCGACGCCGGCCGGGGGCTCGTGGTCGGTGTCGCCCTCGACGGCAGCACGGCGGGTGTCGAGGTAGGTGATCTCGGACTCCTCGTCGACGACCGCGAGGACGCCACCGTCGAGTTCGGCCGCGGGGACGGTCGTCCGCTCCCCGACGACGTGGACCCGGTGTTCGACGACCTCGTCCCAGGGCCCCTTCCCGCGCGGGTAGACGAGGAAGTCGGCCGTATCGTCGGGGTCGACGGCCTCGCTCCAGCCCTCGCGGGTGGGCGAGCAGTAGAACCCGCGGTCCCGGAGGTCCTTGTAGACGAGGAAGCGGACGGCGAGGCCGTCGACGGCGCTCAGGTACTCGCGGAAGCCCCGGCCGTCGACCGAATCGAGGTCGCCGCGGTAGAGCAGGTGTGCGGCCTCGACCGGCGCGAGGTCCAGCGCGTCACCCGCCGGCCGGCCGTAGCCGCGCGAGTCGTAGAACTGCTCGCGGCCGTTGGCCGGCACCCGGACGATGTCGTCGGTTCGTGACTGTCCCTCCATGGCCGGCCGTTCGCCTCGCCGGGCATAGCGATGACGGTGTGATGACAGCCCCCCACGGGTGCTGTCTCGCCCGGCTCAGCCCCCTTCGTGGCCACAGCCGGCAGCCAGACAGCGCTCGTCACCGGCACCATCGCCCGCCCGCGGTTCGTACGTCGGGAGCCCGCAGTCGCACTCGCCGGCCAGGACGCCGTCGGGGACGGTGGCCGAGAACGTGCAGTCGGGGTAGGCGTCGCAGCCGAGGATGAGCCCGCCCCTGCGGAGCACGCGCAGCGGTTCGCCGCAGTCCGGGCAGTCGAACTCACCGTCGAACGCGGCGGTGACGGCCCGGTCGAGCGACTCGCAGGTCCGGTCCAGACAGACGGTGAACGCGTGACCACGCTCCACCCGGAAGCGGGGAAGGCCGCAGTCCGGGCACGACTCGTCGGTGACGGTCGCGCCCGCGGGCAGGCCGTAGCGCGCCTCGCACGCCACGCAGGCGACCCCGCCGGTGTCCCGGACGAGCGTGCCGCCACAGTCACAGGTTCCGACGGGTGCGCCCGACGCGGAGGTTGGGTGCGTCTCGCGGGCGGCGGCGTCGACCCGGACCCGGAGGCGGCTGTCCCCGTCGACCGCGGTGACGACCGTCTGGTCGCCGTCGGCGCTCGTGGGCCGTTCGCGCTCGACGGTCACGTGCTCGGGGCGCGTGAGCCACGCCACGGGCTGGTAGCCGCTGGCGTCGTGGACGAGCGTGGTCCCGTCGGGCTTGACGACGGTCACGAGCCGGCCGTGCTGCTCGCGCTCGGGCCGCCACGCGCCGTCGCTCCCGTTGTTCGTGAAGAAGGTGGTCGTGCTCTCTCCGGCGATGACCCTGACCGCGTCGGTGTCGGGCATGGGCCCTCTGGCCGCGTCCCCCTATTTCAACTTGAGCCGACCCCCGGTTCCGGGACCAGGAAGCGCGCTGGTACTCTTCTATGATAACGGCGACTGCGGCGACACGAACGGCTACGAAGGCCTCGCGCGCTCCGAAGAGCGACCGAACTGACGGCGGCGACACCTACGAAGCCCTCGCGCTCTCGACCGTCCGGGAATCGCTGCGCTCCTCGGTCGCTCGCGTTGCTCGCTCCCTGCGGTGCTTGCTTCCTCCGGGACGGGTCGAGATCGCTCGCCCTTCGAGTCCGCCAGGAACGGGGCTGGTGGCACGGGCGCAGTGGCCCTGCCCTCCCCCAGGTCGCGCGGGTTCGGCCGCAGGGGCCTCACCACGTGCTCCCGGCCGGAGAGCGGTTGCGCGACCGGCCGGTTCCGGAATCAGGAAGCGCGCCAGCGGCCCTGCCGTGGAGGCCGCGAGCGGAGCGAGCGTGCCGGAACACGCGCGCCGCTGGCGCGGGGAGGTGAGGGGACACGAGCACTCCGCTGGAACCGCCACGCGGAACGCTCGGTGCAACAGACAACAGGGCGGGACTGAAAGGGGCCGCCCGCTCGGCGGTTCCCGGGCGAAGCAAGCACCGCAGGCCGAACGAAGTGAGGCCGAGGAGCGCAGCGAGCCCCGGAACCCCGAGCGGGCGGGGGCTTTCAACAGGATCCAGTTTCGCTGATTGGACCTCAATTTAGCCAGATAACGCATTTGCAATCTACTAAAAGTGCAAATAAGATTGAAAATTTCCAGATATCCGAACTATCTCTTCCGCGGGCTCTCCAGTTCGATGTCCAGCTCCTCCAGCAACTCGGCAGCCTCCTCGCGCTTCTCCTGGTGTTCGTCGAGGAACTCGCGCATCAGCGTCGCGGCCTGCTCCTTGCAGTCGCCACAGAGCCGCTCGCCGCCGACGCACTCCTCGTACACCTCGGCGGCGAACTCGTCGTCGTCGCCGGCCAGCAGGTACGCATAGAGTTCGTAGACGGGGCACTCGTCGGCCTCGCCGCCGAGTTCGCGCTGTTTCTCGGCGGTTTCGCGCCCGCCCGTCGCGGCGGATTTGACCTTATCGTACCCGTCCTCCGGGTCGTCGAGCAGTGAGATGTGGCTCGCCGGGACCGACGAGGACATCTTCCCGCCCGTGAGCCCGGTCATGAAGCGGTGGTACACCGAGGACGGCGGCTGGAAGCCGTAGCCGCCGTGCTCGACCTCCACCTCGCGGGCGAGGTCCTCGGCCGCCGCCCGGTCCATATCAAACGCGTCGACGTGGCCCTCGAAGACCCGCTTCTCGCCCTCGACGGCGTCGATGAGCGCCTCGAACGCCTCGTCGGTCGCGTTCCGGTCGAGGAAGCGCACGCGCGGGCGGAGGGGTTCCTTGCCGCCCGAGTCGAGGCTCTCGACCGCGCCTGCGCGGGCGTCGCTCGCGTCGGCGTGCTCGCGGAGCCAGTCGGCCGCGTCCTCGCAGCGCACCGGGCCGTCGTCCTCGCCGCGTTCGGCCTCCAGCGCCTCGTACGCCCGGGCGAGGAGGTCGCGCTCCTCGTCGTCGACCTCGAAGCTGGCGTACCCCTCGGTCACCTTGAAGAAGCGCATCCGCGCCGCGAGGTCCCGTGCCAGCCGGACGTGCGGGTCCTGGTCCGGGCCGACCGGGATGACGACCGGTCGGGGTTTCTCCAGTTGCGGGTAGAGGATGTCGGCCATCTGCGTGACGACCGACTGCATGTACGACACCTCGGTCTCGCCGTCGAAGTCGTAGATGGCCGAGAGTTCGGAGAAGTTCGCCTTCGTCCCGAGCTCGAACGCGAGGTCCTGCACCTCGCGGTTGGTGGACTGGCGGTAGAGCTCACCCTCCCCGGGGTCGAAGCCGAGCGCGAGCAGCGAGAGCAGGTACGAGCGCGTGTGCTCGTCGATCTCGTCCCACGAGAGCCCGCGGGCGGCGTGGGCCTCGAGGTCCGCGATGAGGCCGAACGCGTCGGCCCCCTGCTCCTGATGCCAGATGATCTCATCGAAGACCATCTTGTGGCCGATGTGCGGGTCGCCGGTGGGCATGAACCCCGAGAGGACGGCGGCGTCGGCGGGCTCGTCCGGGCCCGTGGTGTCGTTGCGCATCGCGCGGGCCACGCGGCCGTAGTCGCGGTGGCCGAAGAGGACGCCCCGGCGCATCAGGTAGTGCGGCTCGGGGACCTCGGGGAGGACGTCGTCGAACTCCTCGATGCCGAACTCCTCGAACAGCTTGCGGTAGTCCCCGACGGTCGAGGAACCCCACGGGTCCAGCGCGACGTCGTCCGCTCCTGCTGCGCTCCCTCCATCGGCGACCGGTGTCCCGGTGTCGGCCGCGGAGGGAGGCGTGTCGTCGCTCCCGTGAGTGTCGTCGTCGGTCATCCGTACAGGTCTGGCGAGGGCGTGTCACCGCAAAAAGCGTTCGTTCGGGTGGGGCGGGCTGGCACGGGGGAAGGCGCGCGGTGATAGTATCGATTGCGACGCCTCCGGGCCCCTCGGCCGCTCCGGGGCCGCGGGGCTCGCTGCGCGCGCCCGTCCGACTGACAGGTAGCGTCTGCTCGTGGACGGTGGCAGCAGCGTGGGACCACCGGGGATGAACCCGCAGCCTCTTGGGCCCGGGTATCGAACGTCCGGCCATGCGACCGGGTGCCGCAACGCTGACCCTCCTCGTGCTGGCCGCTGCGCTCGTGGGTGCGGGCGTCGCGGGCGGACACTCGGTGAACTACGTCTCCGCGGACGCGCAGGTGACCCCCGACGGGACGGTCCTCGTCGAGGGAGCCTTCGTCGAGGAGTCCGGCTGGGCCGTGCTCCACGAGCGGACCGCGGACGGCTACGGCGAGGCGCTCGGGGCGACCCGGCTCCCGCGCCGGAACGCCTTCTACACGGATATTGCGGTCACCATCGAGGACGACGCGTGGGGCAACTGGACCACACGGAAGGTCGTCGTGGTCCTCCACGGCGAGGACGGGGACGGCGAGTACACCAGCGCGGACCCGCCGCTGGGTGGGTTCGGCGTCGTCGTCACCGACCGGTTCGTCGTCGAACCGGGCCACCGGGCCGTCGTCACCGGTGAGGACGACTTCCCCCAGCGTGCCGACGGGCCGAGCGTGACCGTCCGGCGGGCGACCCTGCCCGAGCGCGGGCACCTCGTCGTCCGCAACCGGACCGCCGACGGCCGCGTCGTCGGCGCGCGGACGCTCGGTGCCGGCACGCACGAGAACGTCTCCGTCGCGGTGAACGACTCGTTCTACGCGGCGACCGAGGGGTCGTTCGCGGCGCGCGTGAGCCTCCACCGCGACGACGGGGACGGGCAGTTCGACGGCGACGAACCGGCGGTCCGCGCGGGCAACGAGAGCGTCGCCACCCGGTTCAGCGTCGAACCCGAGCGGGCGGGCGGCATCGTCACGACACCGGTCCCGACGACCGCGCCGCCGGGCGGGGACGACGGGGCCACCAGGCCCCCGAGCGCGACGCCCGGCGACGACACGACCGAGGTGGCCGGCCAGCCTGGCTTCGGTCCCGTGGTGGCCATCGTGGCAGCCATCGTGGCCGCGCTAGCGCTCGGCAGCGGCCGGCGCCCCTGAACCCACCCTCCCGCGCGGACGCCCGTCTCCCGAGTCCCACGACGGTTTCGACGGTCGGACCAGAACCCGTTTTGGCGGGGAGACCGGACGAGGAGCCAATGCAACGACGCGATCTCCTGCTGGGCGCCGGTGCCGCGGGTGCGACCGCGCTAGCCGGGTGTGGGGGGCTCGTCGAGACCCGCTCGCTCTCCAGCCCGCCGGTCCTCTCGAACCGCCCCGACGCCGTCTACTTCCCCACCCACGTCGAGGGGATGCAGATGACCGGGACGGGGGAAGCAGGCGACTACAAGTTCGCCCTGATGTACAGCTATCCCCACCGGTTCTGGAACGTCAACGGGGACGAGGTCCAGAAGACGAGCATCGAGGACGACGACGACGTCCACCTGATGGCGAGCGTCTGGGACCCCGAGACCGGCACCGTCCTCCCGGAGACCGGCCTCGACGTCGAGATAACGAAGGGGGGCGACCTCGTCACACAGGAGGTCATCTACCCGATGCTCTCCCAGCCGATGGGCTTTCACTACGGCGCGAACTTCTCCCTTGACGGCGACGGGAGCTACGACGTGACCCTCTCCGTCGGCGGGATGAACATCCGGCGGACGGGCGCGTTCCAGGGCAGGTTCGGCGACCCCGCCGAGACCACCATCGGGTTCGACTACAGCAAGGCCGAGCGCGACGAGATCACCTTCCAGGAGACGCCCGACAAGGCGGGCAAGCAGATGGCCCGCGAGCCGATGGAGATGGAGATGCTGCCCCAGTCGACGCTGCCGCCGGGCGAGGAGCTGCCGGGCACGGTGCGCGGGACGGCCGAGACGGGTGACGCGAAACTCGTCGTGACCACGCTCGAATCGCCGCCCGAGGGTGTCGACGCGCCCGACGGTTCGCAGTACCTCGCCGTCTCGGCACGGACCCCGTACAACCGGATGGTCCTGCCCGCGATGGCGATGGCGGGGACGCTGACGAGCGGCGGCGAGACCGTCTTCGACGGCGCCCTGACGCGGACGCTCGACCCGGACCTGAACTACCACTACGGCGCGGCCGTCGAGTCGGTCCCGTCGGGCGCCGACCTCGAACTCCGGGTGACGACCCCGCCACAGGTCGCCCGGCACGAGGGGTACGAGACGGCGTTCCTGGAGATGCCCGCGACGGAACTAACACTGTGACCGCCGAGGAGACAGAGACATGACCAGCACGACCCGACCGGAGGCGAGCGAGGTATGGTGAGCAAGGACACGGAACGGAGCCGCCGCGAGTTCGTGAAGGCGGCCGTCGCCATCGGCGGCGCGAGCGCGCTGTCGGCCTGCACCGACCGGCTGCCGGGCGGCGGGCCCGACGCGCCGAGCGGGAGCGACCCGGCCTCGCGTCCGGCCCGCCAGTACGCCTGGGATGGCGCCCTCCCGACGGACGATGCCGGCAACGTCCGCAACGCCCGCCACCACGTCCTCCTGCTGCTGGACCTGCCGGGCGACGGGACGCCGAGCGCCGGGGACCGCGAGGCCGTCGGGACCGTGCTCGACGACCTCGACCGCGCCTACGAGTGGAGCGCGGACGGCCTGCTGTTCACGGTCGGTTACTCGCCGTTCTACTTCGACCGGTTCGACGCCGACCTGCCGGGGAACGTCGACCTGCCGGAACCGGAGGCGCTCTCCTCGTTCGAGGACCCCGTCCTCGAGGACCCGGACGCCGTTCTCCACCTCGCCAGCGACCACGGGCCGGTCGTGCTGGCGGCAGAGGAGGCCCTGCGCGGGAACAGGGAGGAAGCGAACGGACAGTCGTTCGGCGCCGCGCTGACCGACGCCTTCGAGGTCCGGGACCGTCGGACCGGCTTCGTCGGAACGGGGCTCCCCGCCCAGCACCAGGACGTCGAGGGCGTCCCCGACGACGAGCCCGTCTCCGAGGACGCGCCGCTGTACATGGGCTTCAAATCCGGCTTCAAGAAGAACCAGGCCACCGAGGACCGTGTCGCCATCTCGCAGGGCGCGTTCGCGGACGGGACGACCCAGCACGTCTCCAAGCTCCGGCTCCGGCTGGAGGACTGGTACGGCGAGCAGGACCACGAGAACCGCGTCGCGGAGATGTTCTGTCCGGCCCACGCCGAGGAGGGGAAGATTCCGGAGGGCGGCACCGGCGAGTCGCTGGGGACCGACTCCGGGATGGACGACTGCCAGGACCCATCCGAGAGCGCCCGGGAGCACGGGCGCGTCGGCCACTCCCAGAAGATGGCCACCGACGCCCGCGAGGACGACTCGCCGCTCATCATCCGGCGCGACTTCGACTCCACCGACGACGGCCAGGCGACCCTCCACTTCGTCGCGCTCCACGAGGCCATCGCGGACTTCGCGGAGACCCGCAAGGCGATGAACGGCGAGGAGCTCACGGAGAACCCGGCCATCCGCCAGCGCGTCAACAACGGCATCCTCGAGTACACGTTCGTCCGGCGGCGGGGGAACTACCTGCTGCCGCCGCGCTCGCTGCGTGCGCTGCCGACGCCGACCGGCGCGGGCGAGTGACCGCGAGGGAGGGGTCCGCGGGGAAACCGCCCGAAGGAGGCTTATCCGCGGCGGACCAAGGTGGGCGCATGACAGACCGGAGCCGCCGCGACGTGCTGAAAGCGGCCGTCGCGGTCGGGGGGAGCGTGGGGCTGTCGGCGTGTCTCGACGCCGTCGGCTACCAGGGCGAGGACCGCCCGCCCGTGCCGTCGGGGCCGGCGGACCTCTCGACGCTCCCGACGCGGCAGTTCGCCTGGGGCGAGTTCATCCGCCGCGACGAGTTCGGCAACGAGCAGTTGCCGCGCCACCAGACGCTGCTCTATCTGGACCTGCCCGGCGAGGGGGCGCCGACCCCCGACCAGCGCGCGACCGTCGAGCGCGCGCTCACCCGGCTGGACGAGGCGTACGCGTGGTCCCACGAGGGACTGTTGCGCTCGATCGCGTACTCACCGGAGTACTTCCAGCGCTACGGCTCGCTCCCCGAGGGCGTGGACATCTACCCCGCCGAGCGGCTCTCCGCGTTCGAGACGCCCGACTTCGACCGGCAGGACGCGCTGGTCCACCTCGCCAGCGACCGCCCGGGCGCGCTGCTGGAAGCGGAGCTCGCGCTCACCGGCGAACGCGCGACGGCCAACGGCGTCGCGTTCGATGCCGCGCTCACGGATGTCTTCGAGGTCGCCGACCGCCGGACCGGCTTCGTCGGCGCCGGCCTCCCCGCCTCGAAACAGGAGGGGCTGGAGGGGGTTCCGGCGGACGGCCCCGTCCCGGAGGCGAGTCCGCTGTTCATGGGGTTCAAGGCCGGCTTCAGACGGAACCAGGCGCCCGAGGACCGCGTCACCATCCGGGAGGGCCCGTTCGCCGGCGGCACCACGAAGCACGTCGCCAACCTCCGCCAGCGGCTGGCCGACTGGTACGGCGAGCAGGACTTCACCCAGCAGGTGATGGAGATGTTCTCGCCGATGCACGCCGAGAACGACTGGGTCGAGGGGGTCGGCGAGAACCTGGGCGACGACTCCCGCGTGGACGCAACGCTCGACACCATCCGCGAGCAGGCCCGCGAGCACGGCCGCGTGGGCCACGCGCAGAAGGCCGCCCGCGCGAACCGGGACGAGGACGGCGGGGTGAAACTCAACCGCCGGCACTTCGAGTCCGCCGACGACGGCATCGCGGCGTTGCACTTCCCGTCACTCCAGCGCGAGATGTCGGAGTTCGACGCCGTCCGCGAGGCGATGAACGGCCAGGACCTGACCGAGGTGACGCCCGCGGTGCGACAGCGCGTGAACAACGGCATCCTCGAGTACATCTTCGTCCGACACCGGGGCAACTTCCTCGTGCCGCCGCGCTCGCTCCGGGCGCTTCCGACTCCTGATGGCGAGGCGCCGTTCGAGGATTAAACGTCCTCTATATTAGAAAAAATATAATTTACGAGTTTATATGTGGTTCTACAGGTTAAAATGGCGGCAGAGCGCGAGGGATACGGGGTTGTCCGTGTTGTCGATGAGACCGGGTGAAATATCTCGGATGCTACTCGATCACTCTCTAACTCGTCTACATTGTCGATAACTGGGTGTTGCTGAACTTACTCACTCGGCAAGTAGCGAATCCACCAGCCGCGTGAACCGGTCCACCAGCCGCTCGGGGAGCGACGGCTCGGCCCGCTGCAGGAGTCGTGCCGTCCGTTCCGGCTCCGCCAGCGCCAGCACCACGCGGTTCCCGTCGCGCTCCGTCCGGACCACGCCGGCCTCGCTCAGTCGGTCGACGTGCCACGAACAGGTCGAGCGGGCGATACCGACGCGCTCGGCGGTTTCGCTGGCGCCGAGCGGCCCCGCCGCCAGCAGCTCGGCGACGATGTCCGCGCTCGTCTCGCGGTGGAGCAGCGCCAGCGCGGCCCGCTCCCAGTCGTCGAACTCGGGCGGGTAGTAGTGGGTCCGGCCGAACAGGTCGGCGGCGACGACGCGGTCGGCACGGGTGAGCCGCTTCAGGTGGTACTGGACCTGTCCGGGCGCGAGGTCCAGCACCCGGGTCAACTCGTTGAAGTGGACGCCCGGGCGCTCGTGGACGTGGTCGTGGATCGCCCGCCGGGTCGCGTTCTCACGCGTCTCAGTCATCGTCGACCACCTCGCGCTCGGTGTCGGTGTCGGCGTTCGCCCGCCTGCGAACCGAGCGGGCCGTGTAGACGGCGGCGATGACCAGCGCGGCCATCAGCACGTCCAGCACGTGCTCGGCGAGATGGTGGTCGGGGTCCGTCAGCAGGCCGGCCATCGCGGCCGACGCCACCGCGACGCGGATGAGGAGCGTCGCGAGCGCGAGCGCCACCAGCAGGTACGGCCGGGAGCGCCGGCGGGCAAAGCCCGCGAGCGCCAGTCCGAGTAGCGTGGCCGCTGCGACACCCGCGAGTGCCAGCAGCACGATGAGCAGCGGCCCGTTCGCCATGCAGGTGGGTAGTCATCGTTCGTGTTTAGGTCCGTCGGCGCCGTCCGCCCGCCGCGAGCACGGCCACGACGGCCACTACCGCGACCAGCACGCCGAATCCGGGCTGGCCGTCCGTACTCGTGACGGTCGGGTCGGTGGCGGTCGTCGTTCCGGCACCCGTCGCCGTGGAACCGTCCGCCGCTTCGGCCGTCGCGGTCGTGACGAGGCCGCCGTCGTCGCTCTCGTCCGTCCCGTCGGTCGCGCTCGGGGTGGTCACCGCCGCGCCGTCGCCATCGCTGCCGTCCGCTCCCTCGCCTCCGGCCTCGCCGCCGCCCGCGGCGTCCGTCCGGTTGAGGAAGACGAAGGTGGTGACCGGCTCGTCGCCCGCGCGAACCGGCTCGTCGCCGGGGCCGAAGCTCCCGTCGCCGTCGTCGCGGTAGACGGTGAAGCCGATGCGGGCGCGGGCGTCCTGACGCTCGTAGTACTCCTCGTCCAGTTCGACGGTGACGTTGCCGTGGGTCCCGGCTGACAGCGCGGTCGACCCCACGGGTTCCAGCGCGGTCTCGTTCTCGTCGCCAGCGTTGGTCACGTTCCGCGCGACGAGATGCCCGTCTCTCGGCAGTCGTGCGGTCCGGACGGTCACGCGTGGCCCGTCGGTCTCCTGGGGGCTGAACGCCCGGGTGCCGACGTAGGCGCCCGGGCCGCGTTCGAGCGTGAACCGGTCGGTCGCCTCCCGACCGAAGAAGGTCAGGACCGGGTCCTCCTCGCGGTCGAAGCCGCTCGACCCCTCGTCGTTGTGGAGCGCGATGTGGACGGTCCCGGCCTCGCCCTCGCTCCAGTCGCTCCAGGCCGCCTCGTCGATGGTCACTCCCAGGTCGGTGCGGAAGCCGGCGCCGCTCAGCCGCTGCGAGGCGAGCAGCTCGCCCCGCTCGCCATCGTCGTCGCGGTAGAGCGCGATCCAGGCGTCGTCGGCGACGTACGCCGTCTCCACCAGTACGGTCCCGTCGGCCGAGACCTGCGGGTCCGCACGGACGTCGTTGACGTGGGCGCTGACCGGCAGTGGAACCGCCGCCAGCGCCGCCACGCAGGCCAGCGCGAGCGCCGCCGCGACGAGGGAGCGTCGTTGCACTGCCCGTACGCTGTCGCTCGTCCCGTATAGCCTGTTTCCCAATTCGGACCAGAATTGCACGGTCGCGCCGGTTGCACGGGCGCGGCGGTCGAACGGATCCCGCCCGCTCAGACCGTGAACGTCATCGGCTCCATCTGCAGGAACGCCCGCTCGTACCCCTCGTGCCGGGCGACCTGTGGCGGCGTCGGGACCCGGAGTTCGACCTCGTCGCCGGCCTGGACCCCGCCCTCGACGGCCGCGCCGTAGTGGTAGCCCAGGTCGGGGTCCAGCGTCCGGGCGAGCGCGCCGTCGAACACCGTCTCTCCGTCCCGGGTGACGGTCGCCTCGACCGCCATCGACGGCAGGACGATGCGATTGTACGGGGTCCGGGTCGAGGTGGCGAGGTAGTGTTCGGCCCCGAACCGGCTCGCGGTGTCGCCCGAGAGCTGCGTCGAGAGGAAGACGGCGTCGTCGCTGGTCGTCTCCGCGAGGAACTCGCCGGGCAGATCCGCCTTCGCGGGGGCGTACGCCTGTGGCATCATCCCCATCTCCATCGGCTGGACCGCGCCGCGCTGCCCGTACTGCTCCAGTTCCTCGACGGTCACCTTCGAGCGCTCCGTCTCGTTGAACGCGAACGGGAGGTCGATGGTGGTCGGCTCGCCGAACTTCCCCTCGAAAGCGCCCGTCCGGCGGGTACTCATCCCGCCGATGCTCACCCGCGCGACGTACTCCCCGTCGCCGTCGAGCGGGAAGTTCCCGCCCCAGTGGAACCCCATCCGCTGGGAGAGCATCGGGTAGATGACCTCCTGGCTCACGAGCGAGTCGTTCTGGAGGATCTCGACGGAGACGCCCACCTCGGGGAGGACCGTGTTCGTCTCCGGGTCCCAGACGACGGCCATCAGGTGGACGCTGTCCGAGGACTCCTTCGGCGTCTGCTCCAGCTCCGACCCGACGACGTTCCAGAAGACGTGCGGGGCGGCGTACATCAGCCCGGCGGCGTAGCCGTCCGCCGTCTCCGTCCCCTGCATCGCCATCGTCTCGGAGAACCGCTGGACGTAGACCCCCTCCGGGAGCGACGCGTCGTCGGCCTGCGTGGGTGTTCCGCCGCTGCCACCGGCCGGCGTGGGTGTCGGGCTCGCACCGCCCCCGCCGTCCCCGCCGTCGGTTCCCGTGCAGCCTGCCAGCGCGAGGGCCCCGGCCACTCCACCCGCCCGCAGGAACTCTCGTCTGTCCATTCTTGCGTGGGGTACGCGAGAGACGTCGAAAGGGGTTCTGGTCCGACCGTCGAAACCGCGGCGCTCGGCGCCTCGGTTGCCCGTTTCCGTTACCCGACCGGAGCGACAGGCGTTTGCCGCTCGCTCGCCGACTCCGGGATATGGACTCGCCGCTGGGTGACGATGGGTCGTCCGCGGGCGCGTCCGCGGACGACCGCCGGTGCCCGCGCCTGCCCTCCCGTGCGCTCGTCGCGCTCGCGTTCGCGGCCCTGCTCGTCATTGCGGGCTGCACCCTCCCCGGGGGCGACACCGCCAGCGACGACGACCTGACGGCCAGCGTCGACTGGGTCGCCGGCGACTCCGAGGTCCTCGGTAACCACCACTCGCCCGGTGTCGGGCGGCTCCCGGGCGTGAACGGGACCGACGGCGTCGTCGTCGCACACCCCCTCGGCGGCCGCGGCGACGAGGAGGGCTGCCGACTGCTCGCGCTGAACGGGAGCGGCGGGGAGCGCTGGACCGCTCCGATCCCGCCCGAACACTGCACCATCCACGCCGTCGCGGACCCCGTCGTCGCGGACTTCCTCGGCGGCCCTGCACCCGAGGTCATCGCCTCGACCACGGCGTCCGAGACGGTCGCCTACGACGCCCGGAGCGGGGAACGCCGCTTCGCCGTCTCGCTCACCGACTACGGCTACGTCACGCCCGTCGTCGCGGACCTCGCCGGCGACGACGCGCCCGAACTCGTGACGGTCGACGCCCGTGGCGAACTGCTCGTCGTCCGTCCCGACGGCGTGGTCTGGCGGCGCTCGCTCGGTGCCTACACCTTCGCGGACCCCGTCGTCGATGACTTCGACGCCGACGGCGCGCCGGAGCTCGTCCTCGGAACCGGGGACGGCCACGTCGTCGCCTTCACCGGCGACGGCGTCAGTGACTGGAACGTCTCCGTCGACGGCACCATCGTCTGGGCGACGGCCGTCGACGTGGACGACGACCCGGCCGTCGAGTTCCTCGTCACGACCGCCGACGGCGAGATAATCGCGCTCGACGGCCGCGACGGCGCGGTCGAGTGGCGGCACGGCGTCCCGGGCGACCTCGCGGCGGTCGGCCCCGCCCTCGACGGGGACGACGACGGCACGGTCGAGGTCTACGTGACGGGTGAGGATGCCCGTGTCCGGGCGCTGGACGGGGGCACGGGCGCGGTCGAGTGGACGAGCGACCCGCTCTCGGAAGCACCGCTCCGCTCGGTCCCGCCCGCGACGGCCGGCGACGTGGACGGTGACGGCCGGCCGGAGGTCGTCGCGGTGACGGGAGACGGCGTCGTCGCGGTCCTCGCGGGCGACGGGACCGTCCGGGCGACGTTCGAGCGCGAGGGCGACCGCGCGCTCTACACGCCCGCCGTCACGGCCGACGTGGACGCCGACGGTCGGGCCGAGGTGCTGGTGCCGTACGGCGACGGCCGACTCCACGCCGTCTCGTTCGACTGACGGTCCGGGGGCTGCACGGCGCGGGCGCGGGGCGCCGCGGCTGCATGGTGGACGCTGGGCGCTCTACGTCGGCGCGCCCGCCCGCTGTCGGCGTGGCTGTCGCTGGGATGGTAGCTGACGATAGAAGGTGCGGGAGGGTCCCGCTATAGGTCGATCTCCTCGCCCTCGTACAGTTCCTCGAAGTCGACGTCCTCGTCCTGGTGTTCGATCGCCTTCTCGATGTCGCGCTCGCGTCGCTGTTCTCGCTTCACCAGACCCTTCCGCTCACGGCCCTTCTTCGTGTCTCCCATTACAGTGCGTGTCAATGCCTCACACCGACTTGAACCTGTCGGCGGTTCCGGCGTCCGTGGCGACCACCGGCCCCTGCACGCCCGACCGTCCTGAAGGTCGGTTTCGGCCGCCATAGCTGGTATCACCCGTGTCACGATGACGCTGATATGTCTCGCGCGTGTAGGGGTGACCAGTCATGGTCAACATGTTCGTCGACGGCGAATGGCGCACCGACACGTACGAGTTCAGCGACGAGGAGGGTGAGTTCGACCGGCAGCCGACGACCTTCCGGGACGCCCTCGGCGAGGAGTTCCCCGTCGAGAGCGACCGCTACCACCTCTACGTCTCCCGGGCCTGCCCCTGGGCCCACGGCGCGGCGATGGTCCGGTCGCTGCTGGGGCTGGAGGACGCCATCAGCATGGACATCGTCGACCCGTACCGCGACGAGCGGGGCTGGCAGTTCACCCCCGAGAAGGACGACTGCACGACCGACCGCATCAACGGCTTCGACTACCTCGGCGAGGCCTACGTCGAGGCCGACCCGGAGTACACCGGCCGCGTGACGGTCCCGGTACTGTGGGACACGCAGGAGGGGACCATCGTCAACAACGAGTCCATCGAGATCATGCGGATGCTCGCGACCGAGATGAAGGAGGTCGGCAACGGCGTCGACCTCTACCCCGCGGACATCCGCGACGAGGTGGACGAGGTCGTCGACGCCATCTACGACCCCATCAACAACGGCGTCTACCGCGCGGGCTTCGCCGGCACGCAGGAGGCCTACGAGAACGCCGTGGCCGAGCTGTTCGACGCGCTCGACCACTGGGACGACGTGCTCGCGGACCAGCGCTACCTCGTCGGTGACGGCGAGCGGCTGACGCTCGCTGACCTCCGCATGTTCGCGACGCTGGTGCGCTTCGACCAGGTCTACCACACCCACTTCAAGTGCAACCGGCAGCTCATCGAGCAGTACGACAACCTCTGGCCGTACGTCCGCGATATCTACGGGACGCCCGGTATCGAGCAGACGGTCAACATGGCTCACATCAAGGAGCACTACTACACCACCCACACGGACATCAACCCGACCGCGTTCGTCGCCGTGGGACCGGACCTGGACTTCGAGGCGAGCCACGACCGCGACGCGCTGCCGGGCGGGCCGCCCGAGGAACTGGTGGCCGGCACGGCCAGCGCGGACTGAGGCGCTACTCCGCTACCTCCTCCCCGGTCCGACGCTCGGTGATGTCCAGGATGGTACCCGTGATCTGGACGGTCTCGCCCGCCTCCCGTGTCACTTCTCCGCGACACCGGACCCACGTCACCCGGCCGTCGGGGCGCTGGATGCGGTGCTCGAACGTCGGAAACGAGCCAGTCGCCATCGCCTCCTCGACCGCTGCCTGGGCCCGTTCCTGGTCGTCGGGATGCACGGCGCCGAGCCAGTCCTCGAAGGACGGGGTGGGGAGTTCGTCGGCGTCCCACCCGAAGATGCGGTAGGTCTCGTCCGACCAGACGACCGTGTCCGATTCCGCGTTCCACTCCCAGGACCCGACGCCCGCGACACGCTGTGCTTCCTCGAGCCGTTCCGTTCGCTCCTCCAGCGTCCGTTGCAACTCCTTTCGCTCCGTGATGTCGGTCGCGAACCCGGCCACCCGGACGACCTCGCCCGCTTCGTCCGTGATGGGCTCGCCCCGGACGCGGACCCACCGGTCGAACCCCGACCGTTCGTCCACACGGACCTCGTGCTCGATCGTCTCCCCGTCGGACATCCGCTCCATCGCACCCTGTGCCCGCGAGCGGTCCTCGGGGTGGATGCCGCTCAGGAAGTCGGTCGGGTCGTTCCGGAGCGCCTCGACCGACCGGCCCCAGAGGGCCTCGTACGCGGAGTTGATGAACAGGAGCTCGGTCCAGTCGTGGCTGAAGATGTAGAGGACGCGGTCGGTGTTCTCGGCGAGTTCGCGGAGGTGCCGCTCGGCCTGCTCGCTCTGTGCGCGCGAGACGGCGTTCTCGATCCGATTGGCCAGCAACTCGTACTGTTCACCACCCGTTCCCTTCTGGAGGTAGTCCGTCGCGCCCGCCGAGATCGCATCGCTGGCGATCTCCTCGGACCCCTTACCGGTGAAGAGGATGAACGGGAGATTCGGGTGTGACTCGCGGACGCTCCGGAGGAACTCGATACCGCTGCGCCCCGGCATGTCGTAGTCCGAGACCACGCAGTCGAACTCCCCGTCGGCGAGCCGCTCACCCCCCTCGGCGGCGCTCCCGGCGCTGACGACATCGAATCCCTGGCCCTCTCGCTCCAGGAAGGACGCGGTCAGGTGGGCGAACTCCGGATCGTCCTCGACGTGGAGGACGTGGATCGGGTCCGGAGTGTGACTCATCGTCCTAGCAATTTCGAGAAGCAGCGGCATAAGTATGGGTGTAAATGACTACCACTCGGAGGTCGGCGGTGAGTGCCGCCAACTCGGCGGCGGGGGCGGTTCAGGGCGCGCTGGCCGTGCTGTCGGGCCCTGTTCTCCGCGGGGCGGTCGACCCTACTCCCCGGAGTCGGACTCCAGCGTCTCGACCACGCTCACCACCCGCTCGGCCACCTGCCGTGCGTCCGTCCCGACGAACTTCGCGATGGGTTCCTTCCCGTGTGCGCCGCGGTCCAGCACGACGACGGGCCGCTCGCCGTCCGCGTCTACCGAGCCGAACACCTGCCGGGCGCCCCACTGCATCGTGGACTCCTCGACCTCGGCCACGTTCTCTGGTTGCGCGTCGCGGTCGTACTCGGCGACCCGGCCATCGAGGGACGCCAGTGCGGCCTCGATGTCGTCGGTGAACCGACAGTTGACGGCCCAGCGCAGGTTTGGGTCGTACTCGCGCGCGGCGAGCAGGAAGCGAGCCACGTGGCTGGACGCGCCGAAGCGCACGCCCCGGTTGGGCTGGACGCCCGACAGGGTGCGGGTGATGCGCCCCTCGACGGCGGCGGTCTCCTCGGGTGCCTCGGCGTACGGGGTCGAACCGACGACGTTCATCCCCACCTCGGGAACGAGCGGCGATACGTCCCGCTCCGTGAACCAGTCCACCACGTCCTGCACCCGTTCGGCCGTGGGGTTCCGTGCGGCCTCGTTGCGCACGTCGGCGAGGTGGTGGACCGCGCCGGGCCCCTCGCCCACGTCGTGGTGGTAGCGGACGGCCCGTTCGAGCAGGTCGGCGCTCTCGCCGACGGCCTCACGGAGGGGTTCGCCGTGCGCGAGATGCGTGGCCGCTGCCGAGGCCAGCGTACAGCCCGAGCCGTGGGTCGCCTCCGTGTCGATGCGCGGGTGCCGCGCCGTCTCGATGTAGTCGGCGGTGACGAGCGTGTCCAGTACCTCGTCGCCGGGGATGTGGCCGCCCTTGACGAGCGCGCCCTCGGCGCCCCACGTGAGGAGACGCTGGCCGGCGAGGCGCGCCCCCGCCTCGTCCTCGACGTCGACGTCGGTCAGGACCGCGGCCTCGTCGGCGTTCGGCGTGACGAGCGTCGCCTCGCCGACGAGGGCCTCGTAGGCGTCCTCGGCGGCCTCATCGAGCAGGCGGTCGCCGCTGGCCGCGACCATCACCGGGTCGACGACGAGCGGGCAGTTCAGGTCACCGGCGTAGGCCGTGACGGTCTCGACGATATCGGCGGTGGCGAGCATCCCGGTCTTCACCGCCGCCACGTCGAAGTCCGCGAGGACCGCGTCCAGCTGTGCCTCGACCTCCTCGACGGGCAGGACGTGCGTGCCGTGGACGCCGGTCGTGTTCTGCGCGGTGACCGCGGTCACCGCGGAGGTGCCGAAGCCGCCGCAGGCCTCGATGGTCTTCAGGTCGGCCTGGATGCCGGCGCCGCCACCCGAATCCGATCCGGCGACGGTGAGGATCACCGGCCGCTCGACGGGTGCTGGGCGTCGCGTACTCATGGATATGGCTGCGGGCGTGACGACCATAGCGGTGGTGGTCGCCTGAATGAAACTCTTCGAGGTATTGCTGTCCGCATTTATACACCGTAATTTTATAATATCGGATAATCTTGTTATCATATGACTATTCTTGTCAGTGATGATGGGCTGTGGGGATTATTACAGTCCGATGAAAATGATCAATTAGACTTTAAGAGTGCGAGCTTATTAACGAATCCTGATGGTCAAAGTAGGTATAAAATTGCCAAACATATAACTGGATTTGCAAATCACAGGGGTGGTGAAATTGTGTTTGGGGTTAATGATGAAGGCGAGCCTGAGGGAGCAGATCTAATAGAAGAAGAGTGTCTGAGTACAATATCTGAAATATCTGCTGACTGGTGTAGCCCCAGCATAGATTTCAGGCACGACTTCTTTTCAGAAAGCCGTGGTGATCTTTCCGAGGGATCGATATTGGTACTTAAAATATACCAGAAACGCAATCCGCCACCGGTAGCAATCACTGAAAATTCGGAGGGCAAAATACAAAAAAGAGAATACAGAATCAGATCTGGCGAATCTACACGCCTGGTCTCTGATGGCGAATTGCTATCTCTATTCCAGGATGAACATGACTTGGAAATCGAGAAGTCGCATAATTTTTGGTATACGCACGGAAATAGACTGGAAACACCAAAATTAGACTTTCAACCAGGGTATTATTACAAATTCTCCGATATACTTCAAACTATTTCTGAAAACCGCGATTCTATTCTTGAAGCAATAGAGAGGGAGACAGATAATGAAGAAACAGAATACCTTCATATCGTGCTATTTGAGAGAATATCGTGTCTGTCTATATTGAGGGACTTGTTTTCTATTAGCTGGGACCGACTATTAGATCAGATTAAAACTATTGAGGATGATCGCTCAGTCTCTTCGGATTATGATTTTGTAACCATCTCATCAGATGATATTTTGATGGGTGATAACGATGATCCGGTTGTGAATGAATTCCCATCAGAATTTTGCGATTTGATTGAGGAAGCTGAAGCTACCTCAACTGAAGATAAGGATCAAGGATTACCTATCCCTGATGGTGCTGAAATTAAGGTGACTGATGACTTTAGAGGTATAGAGATAACTATGGATGGTGAATTTTCGATATTTGTCAACACTAGGCCTAGAATGACTACAGTGGGCTTACCACCTAATCATCCAGAAGCAGGTGAAAACCCTCATGCGCCGTTATTATTGACTGATGGTGGAGAACCTGGAATTAATAATGATTTCATATCTCATCAGGTAGATATAAAAATTGAAGCAGAGTTCATGTATCCTTCGCAATCGTATGATAATTATGTAGTGGCACAGGAGTATGCAGAGCATTTGTATCAGAAACTTTCTCGCGGATATAATTGGGAAGAGTTCATAGAGAATATCCCGAACAGAAAATTCTATGATATAGAAGAAAAACTAGAGGATATCGAAGACAAGATAGACAATATATCTGAATAAATAAGCTTTTAATACTTGCTGTTGCGAAATGCTGGAATTTCACGACTCATGTCCTCAATTCAGATTTAATTTATTTCGCTTAGCGACTTCCGCTCCCAGCGCGCCCCGGTACGGGTGTAGAGGCCCACCCCGATACCGCCCGCGACCAGCCCGATACCGACCGCAGCGCCGCCGGTCTGCAGCGGCGGGTAGAGCGGGTACGCGATGGCGAGGATGACTAAGGGCATTAGCACCGCCATCATCGCGAGCGTGAACAGCGCGAACGTCGGCGTGTCGAACAGCAGCTCCGTCGGCTCCAGGCCGGCGACGTACGCGGTGACACCGAAGACGTACATCGAGAGCGGGGGGAAGACGAGCAGGCCGACGATGGCCGTGTCGTAGCCGAAGACGAGCCCGCCTAGCGCCAGGTACGCCAGCCCGACCGGGAGCGCGAGGATGGCGAAGCCGATGAGCTTCGCGCGGAAGACGGTCGGCAGGCTCACGGGGTAGCGCAGGTAGAACTGCTCGTCCTCGAACTGGCAGAGCCAGTTGTAGGTCGTGAACGTCCCCAGCGCGAGGATGGTGGCGATGGTCAGCCCCGGCGCCGGCCGGACGGGGACGACCTCGGGGAGGTAGGCGAGCAACACGGCGAGGACGCCGAAGACGAGCCCCTGCGAGAAGACGACCTTCCAGAGCCCGCCCGAGGAGCGCCCCACGTCGAGCAGTGACTTCGTGAGCGCGCCCTGCCGGTCGAGCCGTCCGAGCCGTGAGTGGAGGAAGCGAAAGCGGTCGCGGGCGGTCCGGGCGGGCGTCCGCCGGTCGAACTCGAACAGCGCGATGCCGGCGGCCGTCAGGGCGACCGGGAGCAGGACGCTCCCGGCGACCGCGGCGGGGGTCACCCGCGAGACGAGCTGGTACGGCGTGACGCTGACGACGGTCGCGCCCCGCAGCACGAGCGCGGCCACGAGCGCGCCCGTGACCGCGAGCGACGCGAGCCGCGAGCGCGTGTAGACGCCCACGAGGAACAGCGACAGCGACACGCCCAGCGTGAACATCCCGGCCGCCGTGACGAACACGAGCGGCACCGTCGTCCACGGGACGAGTCCGAAGTACGCCAGCGGCGCCACGCCCACCGCGAGCGGTAGGATGAACAGGAACGCGTAGTAGAGCACGTCCTTGAACACGAAGGCGACCATCAGCCGGCGGAAGGAGACGGGGAGCGTGCGCGCGGCGAACAGCAACAGCGTCGTGTCACCGAGGAGGTCCTCCAGCGCGTCCCGTCCGACGAGGCCGACGGTGCCGACCTGCAGCCCCAGCAGCGCGACGACGAGGTGGAGCCCCCCGAGCAGCGTGTCGGCATCGGCGTTCCCCAGCGCGAAGAAGGTAGCCGTCCCGGCCGCGACGAGCGCGACGAACAGCGGGAAGGTCGCGAACCGTGCCCCGCCGAACAGCTCCGTGTGGAGCCGCCACTCCTCGCGGACCATCCGGTCGAACAGGTAGCGGTAGGAGACGCCCATCTACCGGTCCTCCGTCCCCCCGAGCCCGGTCTCGCCGTCGTCGGACCGGCGGCCCGACGAGCCACGTCGCGCGTCGCTCGCCTCGCCGCCGTCCGTCTCGGCCTCGACGGCCTCCTCTTCGGCCATCGCCGCGGGGTCGGCGGCGTCCGTCGCCAGCCCCTCGCCGATTACGGCCCCTTCCTTCGAGTCGGCGTCGACCGCCGCGAAGAACCGGTCCAGCAGGCTCTCCTCGGCTCCGAGTTCGCGCGGGTCGATCTCGGCGAGCAGCCGCCCGCGGTTGATGATGCCGACCTGCGTGCAGACCTCCTCGGCGGTCCCGATGAAGTGCGTCGAGAGGAACAGCGTGTTGCCGTCGGCGCGGTACTCCCGGAAGAACCGCTTCACCCGCTCCTGCATGATGGGGTCGAGGTTGGTCAGCGGCTCGTCGATGAACACGACGTCGGGCTCGTGGAGGAACGCCTGCGTGATGAGCACCTTCTGCCGCTCGCCCTGCGAGAGGTCCGTACAGAGCGTGTCGAGCTTGTGCTCGAACTCCAGTCGGTCGGCCCACGCGTCCACGCGGGGCTGGACCGTCCCGTCGTCGAGGTCGCGGGTGGCCGCGACGAACTCGAAGTACTCACGGACGGTGAGGAAGGAGGGCGGCCGACCGTTCTCCGGCAGGATACCCACCGCCTCGCGCGCCCGGACCGGCTCGGCGACGGGGTCGATGCCTACCACCTCGGCGGTCCCCTCGTCGGGCACGAGCTGCCCGGTCAGGATGTTGATGGTCGTCGACTTCCCCGCCCCGTTCGGGCCGAGGAAGCCGAACAGCTCCCCCCGCGGCACCGTCAGCGACAGGTCATCCAGCGCGGTCACGTCACCGTAGTGCTTCGCGAGCCCCTCGGTCCGTACCGCTGGCTCCCCCTCGTCACCGGTCATTGACCACCTGTTCGACCCCGGCCGTCGTTAACCCTGTCCCGACCCGGAGTCGCACGTGGCCGTGTATAATCTGTCTGGACACGTACTATTATGGGAATAGGCTTAGCAACGGAGATAAATTGGCTGAATATTCTCGGAGATATTTATATTTTTATTATAAATGGGCGACATAGAGATACTGTCATTCGGCGATATCGTTGGCGTACTCGATGGCGTCGACCTCGATTCGTCGCAGCTCGTCGGCGTGGGCGGCGCGTCGGGCCTGGATGCGTCGTGCGGCGACAACGCCGACGGCGACCCCGGCGACGACCATCGGGACCACGGCGGCCATCGCGAGGCGGCGGGCGGTGCTATCCTCGTGTCCGCCCTCCTGGTATTCCTCGCCCCCGTGGGCTTCCGGCGTCGTGTCCTCGTGCCCGTGTCCGTTCTCGTCGTCCCCACCGAAGCGGGCGCTGGGGCTGAAGGTCGCGCCGTACCAGTGGTTCTCGAGGAGTGTGATGTTCATACAACCGGTACGCCGGGTGAGAAGATAGCTGTTGCGTGCTACGGCACCGAGTGTCACGCTTTCCGTCCGGGGTCGCCCGGCAACTCTTGTGGCGTGGGCGCCTCTGTCCACGCATGCCCGACGCCATCACCGTCTACTCCGACTACGTCTGCCCGTTCTGCTACCTCGGCCGCGAGTCGCTGTCGCGCTACCAGGCCGACCGCGAGGACGAGCTGGAGATCGACTGGCACCCGTTCGACCTGCGCGCGAACAAGCGTCGCCCCGACGGCTCCATCGACCACGCCGTCGACGACGGGAAGGATGACGAGTACTTCGAGCAGGCCAGAGAGAACGTCCGGCGCCTGCAGGAGCGCTACGACGTGGAGATGACCCTCGAGATCGCGATGGAGGTCGACTCCCTGCCGGCGCAACTGGTCTCCTATCGTGTGAAGCAGGTCGAGCCGTACGAGACGTGGCTCGCGCTGGACGAGGCGCTCCTGGCGGCACTCTGGGAGAACGGCCGCGACATCGGCGACGAGGAGGTGCTCGTGGACATCGCGACCGACGTGGGCCTCGACGCCGAGGTCGTCCACGAGGCGCTCGCCGACGAGGACCTCCGTGCGGAGCTGACCGAGCGGTTCGACGCGGCTCGCGAGACGGGCGTCACGGGCGTCCCGACGTTCACGTACGAGGGGTACGCGGCCCGCGGTGCCGTACCGCCCGAGCAGCTGGAGCGGCTGGTCGAGGGCGCCTGAGGCAGTTCCCTCCACGCCCCCGGAACTCTTCTTCCGCCCGTGTGACGGCTCCTCCGTGTCCCCCCACCCCGCCCTCCCGGACCCACTCGACTGGCTCCTCGACCGCATGGTCTGGGTCGGCTGGTCCCGTGCGGAGCGGCGGCTCCGGCTCCCGATTCGCGTCGCGCTCACGCTCGTCCTCTTCGTCCTGTGCTCTCGTGCCGCCGGCGTGGGCATCCGCCTGCTCACCGACGACTACCGGGGCGGCGCGCTGGCGGGTGCGCTCCCGGGGTCGGACCTCGGGACCGTCCTCCGGGTCGCCAGCGCGCTGTTCGCCCTCGCTGCGGTCGCCCTCGCGATTGCGATCGCGGGCGTGTTCCTCGCGCCCGGCTACGTCCTCAGCGGGGAGCTGGCGATTCCGCTGGGCCTGCACCTCTCGTGGAACTACGCCCAGGGGGTGCTGTTCGAGTTTCCGGTCAGCGGCGTCGGGCTGGGGGTCGCCGTGGTCCGCACCCGCGAGACCGGGCCCGACCTCGTGACTGGCGGGCGGTTCGGCCCGGAGGTAGGGCTGCTCGGCGTGGTGGCCATCCTCGTCGGTATCGCGGCCATCGCGTGGTGGGTCCGGGCGCGGACCGGCCGGCTCGGACTCGAACCCGGGGTGTGGACGCCGGACCTGCGGTGGCGGGCGGAGTGAGTGTCGCGAGCGTGCGCCTCAGAACCCGCCCCACCGCAGGTACACCATCACGAAGATGATGGAGAGCTGGAACACGCCCTGGATGCCCGCCAGCTTCGCGTTGCGCATCCCGATGTCGGCGATGCGCCGGGTGTCCGGCTCCGCGGAGGTCATCTCCCTGTACATCAGCACCTCGCCGGGCATCAGGACGCCGAAGCCCAGCACGCTCAGCACGACCACGATGCCGAGCGACACTGCGATGACCGTCGAGGTCATGGCGAACTCCGGCAGCGTCACCGCGAGGTAGGCGACGCTCGCCACGGTGGCGACCGCGAAGACCGCCTGCCAGCGGCGGTCGCCGAACGCACGGAACTGGTAGCCGATGAGCCCGAGTGCGGGCACGACGATGGCGAGGTTCATCAGCGCCAGCCACGGGTCGGCGTTCGGGAAGTAGTCCAGGCGCAGCGCGAGCGTGATGCCGCCGACGATGGTCACCAGCGCCAGGACCGGCATCAGGAAGGTCATCTTCGGCGTGAACCGCTGGAAGATGTCGGCACGGGCGTCCACGTCGAGGCCGCCGATGACCGGCCCCAGCACCGCGGCCATGAACAGGTCGATGCCCGTCCACAGCACGCCGGCCATCACGTGGACGTACGTGTGCTGCTGGACGGTCCCGTTCACCAGCACGTACGCCAGTGCCAGCACCGGCACGGCCACGGCACCGGCCGCGAACGCCGGGTTCGCTCGATTCCCCATCCCCTGTATCGTCCCGCGGACGCTCGTCCTCGTCGACATCGTGTGTGCTACCTCGGGCAGGTCACAAATTCGTTACTCCGGCGGCGACGCTCCGGCGGCCTCTCAGTCGTCCGAGTCGACGAACGCGAGTACGTCGTCGGCACCGACGAACCCCTCGGCCTTCCGCGCCACCGGCTCCCCGTCCTCGAAGTAGACCAGCAGCGGGACGCTCTGCACGGCGAACCGCTCGACCAGCGGCGGGTCGTCGCGCGGGTTCACCAGCGCCACCGCCACGTCGGTCGCGCGGGCGACGTTCCCCAGAACGGGTTCCATCGACGCGCATATCGAGCAGCCATCCGTATAGAACTCGACCAGCGCGCGGTCGTGGTCGCCGAGGAAGGCATCCAGTGCGGCCTCGTCGTCGAGGTGTATCGGTCGGTCGGTGGTTGCGGTGTCGCTCATACGCTATCCGAGGCACTCTGGGCGGTTAAACGGTCTGCTGGGTCCCACTCAGGCGCGCTTCACGACCGCCAGCGCGGCGCCGCCGCCCACACCGAGCGCGAACCAGTAGGAGACGATGCGGTACACAAGGGCGATGGCGAGCGCGAGCGCGGCGGACTTGATGGCGACCGCGACCAGCAGCGCCACGAGCGCCGCCTCCACGCCGCCCAGCCCCCCGGGTGTCGGGACCATCCCCGCCAGCGTCGACGCGGGGACGACGAACAGCACCGTCAGCGGGCTGATGTCCACCCCGAGGGCTTGCCCCGCGCAGTACAGCGGGAAGGCGAAGAACACCCAGCCGACGTAGGCGAACGCGACGGCCTTCACGAGCGCACGCGGGTCCTGCGCGACGCGCCCGAACGCGCCGTAGAGGTCGTCGATGCGGTTCGCGGCGCCGTCGACGCTGACCCGCTGGGTCCGGCGTGCGACCGGCGCGACGAGCCGGAGGATTCCGCTCCGGACCCGCTCGCGCCAGAACCAGCCGGCGCCCGTGAGCGCGGGGATGCCGACGGCCATCCCGAACAGGCCGAACGCGAGCGGGCGCGTCGCCGCCGGGAGCGACGGCCGGCTCAGCAACACCCCGAGGCCGACGGCCGCGAAGCTGAAGAAGGGCAGCAGGTTGAGCAGGTCCGCCGTCACGACCGAGGCCAGCGAGTCCTCGTAGCTCGCGTCCGTGTCCCGCGAGAGGACGTACGCGATGAACGGCTCGCCGCCGGCCTGTCCGAGCGGCGTGACGTAGTTGGCGAACGTGGCCGCGAAGTACGTCACGACGAGCCGGCGGTACGGCACGTCGATGCCGACCACCTGGAGGACGATCTGCCAGGCCTTCCCCCACGCGGCGAGACAGAACGCCGTCGACAGACAGCCCAGCGCGACCCACTCCCACTCGGCACCGGCCAGCGCCTGCGACACCTTCTCGACACCGAGACCGACGGTCACGAGGTAGAGGAAGGCGAGCGCGACGAGGAAGCCGACGGCCGTCTTCGCCAGCGTCTCGCGGGTCGCGAACTCGACGAACTGCCGCCCCTCGCCCGTCATTCCATGTAGCCCAGGTCCTGCAGTCGGGATTTGGCGTCGTCGCTCATGTCGCCCAGCACGTCGTCGTCGTCCACGTCCGACCACTCACCCCCGACCAGCTCCTCGAACTCGGCGAGCGTCGCCTCCACTTCGGCGACGGCGGGGTCGTCGGTCCCCACGTCCTCGGTCTCGCCGGGGTCCTCGTCGAGCCGGTAGCCCTCGTCGGGGATGCGCTCGTTGCGGATGTACTTCGCGTCGGCCCGCCGCGCCGCGCGCATCCGGGAGTAGAACCGGGAGTCCTCGTCCAGGGTGATGCCGGCTTCGTCGGCCTTCGTCTCCAGCTGGTTCAGCTCCACGACGGGCTGGTGGTACTCGACGAAGCCGTACTCGCCGCCCTCGAACTGCCGGGCCTCCTCGCGCAGCAGCGACCGCGTCGGGTCGAACGCCTCGCCACCGTGGTCGGGTGTGCCCGCCGCCTCGGTCGCGCCCGCGGCGTCCAGCGTCGTGTGGTAGAGATCGAGCAGTTCGACGGTCGTCTCGTCGCGCCCCGGCGCCAGCCCGGGCGATTTGACCATGAGCGGCACGTTCACCAGCGGGTCGTAGATGCAGAACTCGTGGCCGTACAGCCCGTGCTCGCCGTGGAGTTCGCCGTGGTCCGCACAGATGACGACCGTGGTGTCGTCCCACTGGCCGGTCCGTTTCAGGTGGTCGAACAGGCGCTCCAGCTGGGCGTCGATGTGCCGGATCTCGGCGTCGTACAGCCCGCGGATGTCGTCGAACTCCTGCTCGGGGATGTCCCGGGCCCCGGAGTTGTACTCCTTCGAGTTCTGACAGACTGCGGTCGGGTCGACCCCGGGAGCGAACTCCTCGCGGTACTCCTCGGGTGGGTAGATGGGCAGGTGGGCGTCCATCAGGTTGATGAACGCGAACCAGTCCTCGGCCTCGTCGGTGAACTCGATGGTCCGGTCGATGACCTCCGGGGTCTTCGTGTCCGCCCCCTCGCCGCTGGCGAGGTACTCGTGGACCGTGTTGCCGAGTTCGACGAGGCGGTCCGCGACCGAGCGCAGGCGCTCGTTGTCGTTGATGCGCTGCCACAGGTTCGCGAGCGTCCCCGAGAGGAACTCGCCCGGCATCACCTCGAAGAAGTTGTCCTGCTGGTCGAAGCCCGCCGTGAGGCGGGTGTAGGGGGTTATCCACGCGTTCGAGGAGTAGCAGGCCGTCGCACGGCCGCTCGCCCGGACTGCCTGGGCCAGCGTCCCGATATCGTCCCCGAGATAGGGGTCCTCCTGCGTGGCCGCGTGGTCGCTCGGGTACAGCCCCGTGAACATCGAGGCGTGCGAGGGTAGCGTCCACGGTGCCTGTGCGACCGCGTTCTCGTAGACTCGCGCCTCCGCGGCGAACTCCTCCAGTACGGGGGTCGTCGGCCGGTCGTAGCCGTACGGCGTCAGGTGGTCCTTGCGGACCGTGTCCAGCACGACGAACAGCACGTTCCCGTCCGCCTGGCCGCCCGCGTCGTCCGTTCCGGCGGAGTCGGCCGTCTCGCTCATACCCGCCTCTGTCGGTGCGGACGCAAGAAACATGCGGATTTCGTCGGACACTCGAACGACGGTTCGTGGCCCTTAGCGTGCCCCTAATGCGAGAATCACTTCCCGTCGACGTCCCGCGGACGGGACTCGAACCCCCGGCGCCCGGCGGTCGCCGCCGGCACCGCCTCGTGTTGTCCCTCAGATTATCAACCGATATATCTGGGGTATATCTGGTCCGCAGGCATTATGTGGTGTTCTAGATGAATATTTGTACGGTATTCTGGATATGCTGGGTTGTCTGATGGTGGTCGGTGTGTCAGACGGGTGCCGCGGCTCCGGAGGTGAAAGAAGAGTGGAGATGTCGGCCGACGCGGTCCGTTCTACTCGCCCGAGCCCTGCTCGCGGGTCGCTCCGCTCGCGGCGGTGCCGCTCGCCGGGGGCTTCGCCCCCGCTCTCCCCGCTCGCTCCGGGGCTTCTTCCTTCGCGATGCTCAGTCGTCAGCCCCGCCCGTCTCGACGGGCGCGCCGACGAGGTTGCCCCACTCGGTCCAGGAGCCGTCGTAGTTCGTCGTGTTCTCGTAGCCCAGCAGCTCGTGGAGCGCGAACCACGCGATGGAGGAGCGCTCGCCGATACGGCAGTAGGCGACGACCGACTGCGAGTCGTCGATGCCCTGCGAGCCGTACAGCTCCTCGAGCTCATCGTGGGACTTGAACGTCCCGTCGTCGTTGACCGTCGCGGCCCACGAGATGTTCTCGGCGCCGGGGATGTGGCCGCCACGCTGGGCGGTCTCCTGCAGGCCCGGCGGCGCGAGGATCTCGCCGGAGAACTCCTCGGGCGAGCGGACGTCGACGAGCGGGATGCCACGGTCGATAGCGTGCTCGACGTCGTCGCGGTACGCGCGGATGCCCTCGAACGGGCCGCCGGCGGTGTACTCCTGCGCGGAGAAGTCGGGGGCCTCGTCCGAGAGCGGGTAGTCGTTCTCGACCCAGTAGTCGCGGCCACCGTCCATCAGGCGGACGTCGTCGTGGCCGTAGTACTTGAACTGCCAGTAGGTGTAGGCCGCGAACCAGTTGGAGTTGTCACCGTAGAGGACGACCGTCGAATCCTCGGTGATGCCGTGGGAGCCGAGCAGGTCCTCGAAGTCCTCCTTCGAGAGGATGTCGCGCTCGGTCTGGTCCTGGAGCTGGGTCTCCCAGTTGAAGCCGATGGCGCCGGGGGCGTGGCCCTCGTCGTACGCCTCGGTGTCCACGTCGACCTCCACCAGTCGGTGGGCCGGGTCGTCGCTCTGGAACTCGTCGAGTCGGTCCTCGACCCAGTCGGCGGAGACGAGAACGTCCTTCGCGTAGCTGTCTTCTACCATGTTCGTTCCCCTATACCCGGACCCGAGAGATAACCCTACCACCACCGGCAGGACAGGCCGCCCATGGCTATTACCGGAATTTGTTGCCGGTTAGGGCGGTGGCGGAATCCGTCGCTTCCCGACCAGCTGACGGTTCCTGTGCCGGTTTCGGTCCCGGAAGTCGAATTGTGGTCCAAATAGCCGCCACGGAACCGGCAACGAAATCCGCTATCCAGTATCCCGGGTCCCGTTCGCCGCGCTCGCCGGGTTGATGCCCGCCCGGCCAGGAGGTGCTGGTATGACCGACGAGGACGCCGGGCGGCGTGTACGGGGCGATGGTTCCGGTGACGCCGACGGGGACGTGCCGGTCGTCGTGAGTGTCGACTGGCTGGCGGCCCACCGCGAGGACCCGGATGTGGCCGTCGTGGATGTCCGTGACGCCTGGGAGTTCGACGGCATCGGGCACGTCCCCGGGGCCGTGAACGTCCCCTTCGACTCGTTCCGGGCGACCGAGCACGGCGAGGCCGAGGCCGGGATGCTCCCCGGCTCGCGAGCGTTCGCCGACCTCATGAGCGAGGTCGGCATCGGGAACGACGACCGCATCGTGGCCTACGACGACCGGAACGGCGTGTTCGCCGCGCGCCTGCTCGTCACCGCCGAGCTGTACGGCCACGACCCCGACCGCCTGCATCTGCTCGACGGCGACTTCTCCGCCTACAACCTCGACCACGAGACGACGGGCGAGGCACCCGATGTCGAGCCGACCGACTACCGCGCCGCGTACGAGGAGCGGGGTCCCCTGGTGCCGCTGGCGACCGTCGAGGCCGCCGTCGCCGACCCCGGGACCGTCATCGTCGACACGCGCGAGGCGTGGGAGTTCGACGAGGGCCACATCCCCGGGGCGGTCCGGCTGGACTGGCAGGAGCTGGTCGACACGGAGACACGGGGGCTGCTCCCCGAGGACGAGCTCCGCGATCTGCTCGCCGAGCGTGGCATCCGGCCGGGCGAGCGCGTCCTGCTCTACTGCAACACCGCCCGGCGCATCAGTCACACGTACACGGTCCTCCGGCATCTCGGCTTCCCGACCCTGGCGTTCTACGAGGGGTCGCTGACGGAGTGGGAGGCCGAGGGGAACACGCTGGAGACCGCCTGAGGACGGGTCAGTCGTCCGGCTCGTCCGCGCCGTCCACCTGGCCGTCCTGCAGCGCGCCCGGCCGCGGGTCCGCGCCGGCCTCACCGTTCGGCCCGGGAGTCACCGTCGCGTCCAGCTGGGTCTGTCGCCCCTCGGCGGTCTGCGAGAGCAGTTCGACCGCCTCGACCAGCAGCCCGACCACCAGCGGCCCCGCGATGAAGCCGATTGCGCCGACGGTGAGGAGCCCGCCGGTGAACCCGATGAAGTACAGCGAGGTCGGGAGGTGTGCCGCCCGGCTCGCCAGCCGCGGGCGGATGATGGCGTCGGGGGCGAGGCCGATGAACACGGCTCCGATGACCGCCACCAGAATCGCCCGCGTCGGCATCCCGGTGACGAGGTCGACGCCCGTCAGCACGGCGATGAGCACGCCCGGGCCGACGATGGGGATGAACTGGAGGACACCCGCGACGACCGCCAGCGTGAACGGGGCCCCGTATCCCAGTGCCCCGAATATCACGAGTGCGACGGCGAACGTGCCGGCCGCCGTCGCAGCCTGCAGGACGTAGATGCCGTACAGCGTCTCTCGCACTCGTCGGTCCAGTGCCACCAGCACGTCGTGGTAGGCCGGCGGCGTCACGGAGAACGCCGCCCGGCCGACGGCCTCCGGCCGGACCAGCAGCGCGAACAACAGGATGGCGAACAGGAACAGTTTCAGGCCGAGCACCGGTGCGGCAGTCGCCACGTCGACGGCAAGTCCCTGTAGCGCGTTCCGGGCGGTCGCGAGGATCGTCGTCGTGTCCACGGTGTAGGTGAACTCCCCCAGCGGGACCGTCACCTCGGGCGGGACCGTCCGGAGGAGGGTGAACAGCGACTCGCGCCGGTTGTAGAGGACGAGTCCGAGCGCCCCCACGACGACGAGGACGACGCCGAACGCGGCTCCCGTGACGACCGCGCTGGCCCAGTAGGCCGGCAGTCCCCGCCGTACGAGGTGCTGGTGGACCGGGTAGAGGACGTACGCGACCGTGATGGCGAAGAACACCGTCTGGAGGACGTCGAACAGCACCACCCCACAGACGAACAGCAACCCGACGACGAGGGCGGCGAGCAGCCGGCGGCGACGGCGAGCGATAGACACGCGTTCCGGTTCCGCGTCGTGTGACAAAAAGTCACGCGTCGAACGGGCCGGTCCCGCCGGGACCCCGGCCCTGTCACGATGGACACCGGCGGGCGACGGTGTCAGTCCACGCCACTGTCGCCGGCCGTCTCGCGGAAGCGGTCCAGCCCGAGCGAGAGCATGTCCGGCGAGACGGCCTGGAACTCCTCGCGGTCCGGCCCGAGGTACTCGCGGACGCTGTTCCATGTATCGCGCGCGTAGCGCTCGTCCAGCAGCACCCGGACGCCCGTCTCGTCGGGCCCGCGGATGACGCGCCCCACGGCCTGGCGTGCCTTGCGGACGGCGGGGACCGTCAGCGCGTACTCGAAGCCGTCGCCGAACCGCCGGTCGTACGCCGTCCGGAGCGCCCGCGTCCGCGGGCTGGCGGTGTTGATGAGCGGGACCCCGCAGACCACGGCCGCGCTGAGGCGGTCGCCGCGGTAGTCGACCCCCTCGGTGAGCGTCCCGCGGAGCGAGGTGACGAGCACCTTCCCGGGCCCGTCGAAGAACTCCTGTTTCAGGTCCTCGGTCACGTCGTCCGCGGAGGACTCGTCCAGCAGGACCGTCTTGTCGACGGCGTCGCGGAGGTACTCGGCGGCCCATTCGGCCTCGGCGTAGTTGGGCATCCCGACGAGGACGTTGCCCGACACCGTGGCGACCTCCCGCAGTGCCGACGCGTGGATGCGCCGGGCCTCGGTCTCCTCCCCCGGCGCGCCGCGGTTCTCGAAGGTGAACGGCGGCGCCGCGACCGCGAACGACTCGCGGTGCTCGGGTGGGAAGTCCAGTCCGTAGCTCCGGGTGATGACGGGCCGGTCCTCCTCGCGTTCGAGGTGGTTCAGCCCCGTCACCTCGGCGAAGGCGTCGAGCGGTTCGAGGGTCGCGCTCATCAGGACGCCGCCGCCGAACTCGTCGAGGCGCTCGGCGATGGCATCCCCCGGCAGGCAGTTGTGGAGCGCGAAGCGTGCGTTGTACGCGCGCCGCCAGGAGTCCGTGGGCTGAGCGTCGTCCCACGTCCGCTCGAGTTCGACCTCGCGGAAGTGGTCGACGTGGTCGGCGCGCGCCCACGCGCCCAGTGCGCGCCCGACGGCGGGTGCGGTCCGCTTGGTGTCCTCCTCCTCGACGCTGTTCAGGATGCGCGCGGCGACGGCACACGCACTCTCGGCGCGAACCCAGTCGCGCTCGCCGTACCCCTCGTTCTCGGCCCACTGGGTGAGGTCGTCGGTGCGGGGCCGTTCGGGGTCACGGAGGGGAATCTCGTCGTCGGGCAGGTCGTTCAGGTTCGCCCGCCAGCCCCGGTGTTCCCGGTCGAGATACGACTCGACCTGTCGGGCGAGCTCTCCCCGGAGGTCGCGGAGGAACTGGCGGGTCCGCTGGAGGTCCTCCAGGTCGACGCTGGCGTCCGATAACTCCGCCCGTATCTGGTCGACGGGCCCCGTCTGCCGGCCGGTCTCGTCGGTCATCGTCAGCGGCTGGACGACCTGTGCGAGTTCGCTCTCGGCGTCCCGCAGGGAGACGTCCGCGATGCCGTCGCTGACGAGGTCGCGGACGCGCGGTTCGAGCATGTGGGCCTCGTCGCAGACGACGAACGTCTCCTCGTCCAGCAGTGCGCCCGTGAACGTCTCGACCGTCGTCGGGTCGAACGCGTGGTAGTAGTTCCCCACGACGACCTCCACCTCGGGTAGCAGCGCCCCCATCACGGAGTGCGGACACGTCCCGGCGTCCACAGAGAGCCGCGTGAGTTCCTGCGCGTCGATGTGGCCGGTCTCCGTCCAGTCGAACGGGACCGCCTCGGCCGCCTCGCCGTCGTCGGGCAGGTCCTCGAGGAACTGCGCGTAGAACGGGCAGTACTCCACGTCGTTCCCGGATTCCGGCGTGCCCTCGGGGTAGGGGGCCATCCCGCCCGCGGCCTCGAGGTAGTCGGCGGCGTCGCCGCCGCTCGCGCCCGAATCGGCCAGTCCGACCTGCTGTGAGCGGGCCTGTGAGGCGAGGTCGCCCGCGCTCGTGTCGTCCGCGAGCGCGCGCGTCCGTTCGCGGAGCCCCTCGCAGCGCTCGTAGACGTTCGAGTCGTCGATGCCACCCGTCCCGGCGACGTTGTACGCGCAGACGTCGGCCTTCCCGACCAACGTGAGCCCGGAGACGGGGTTCCAGTCCTCGGGGAGGTTGTCGTTGATGATGCGGAGGTCCTGTTCGAACTGCCGGAGCTGCTGCTTGACGCTCGTCAGCGCGAGGACGCGCTCGTACTTCGTGTCCGGGTCCCGGACCAGCTGGATGCCCGCGGTCAGCGCGATGTGGGTCTTTCCGGTGCCACAGGCCCCCTCGAGGGCCAGAAAGCCGCTGGATTCGCCCGTTCCGATGGCCGTCTCGATGCCGTCGACCTGGTCGTCGTACGGCTCGTCGTGGCCGAACACGTCGCGCCAGGGCTGGTCGTCGTGGGCGTCGGTGTCGCCTTCGCTGGCGGTGCCGGCGTCGCTCGTCCCGGCGTCGTCGCTCGATGTGTCGGCCCCCTCGGTCACGAAGTCGGGTCGGGCGTCACCGGCCATAGGCGTGTCGGGTCCTCGTCCCGGGATGGGTCTTGAAGTTTCGTGTGGGTGGCATATATTCCAATAAGTACTATAATATATGACCAAATCATAACATATCTATCGAAAATTTAGGGCATATGGGTAATAGGTGAAGTAGTGATAGAAACTGCTACGAAGCCCTCGCACTCTCGACCCACGGGAAGACGTTCCTGCTCGGCCTTCGGCCTGCGCGGGCTGCGACTTCCCTGGTTCGCGCCGTCGGCGCTCACCTCCGGGGCTCGTTGCGCTCCTCGGCCTCACTCCGTTCGGCCTGCGGTGCTTACGTCGCCCGGGAGGGTTCGAGAGCGCTCGCCTTCCGGCAGAGCAAGCTCTGCCGACCTTCGCCTCGCTTCGCTCGGCTCAGCTTCGAGTCCGCCAGGGGGGACCGTTTCGGGTCGAGCGAGGCGCGTGGTGGTTCCAGCGGGGCGCTAGCGTCCCCACACCTCCCCGCGCCGTCGCCGGGAACGCCGAACCCGCTCGCGTTGCTCGCGGTTCGGCGCGGGTGGCGACGGCGCGCTTCCTGGTCCCGGAACCGGCTGGCCGACCAGTCCACGGGCCGGGAGCGCGTGGCCGAGCGCACGCGAGGCCCACGCGACCCGGGGAAGGGCAGGGCCGCCGCTCCGTGGAACGGTCAACGTCCTGGTGGAATCGAAGGGCGAGCGCGCTCAGCGGGTCCCCGGCGACGCAAGCACCGCAGTGGAGGGAGCGAAGCGACCGGAGCGAGGAGCGCAGCGAGCCGCGGGCCCCTGAGCGCGCGAGGGCTTCGTAGGTGGTTCTGTTGTCGCGTTCGTCGTAGTCGCGTTCGCTGTCGACGCGAGAGTCCAGAGAACCCAGGAACCCACCCTAGAACCCGGTCAGCTTGTCCCGCTCGTACAGGTCCAGTTCGTGGACCATCGAGGGCGACTGCTTCGCGGCGAAGGCGATCGCGTCCGCCACTTCCGCCGGCTCCACCACCTCTCCCGGTTCGTAGCGCTCGGCCATCGTCTGGTCGCCGACCTCGAACTCGGTGCGAACCGCGGCGGGATTCACGACCGTCACGCCGACCCCGTCGTCGCCAACCTGCGCCGACACCGACTTCGCGAAGCCGCGGACCCACCACTTCGTCGCGGCGTACACCGGGTTGTACGGTCGGGGGAACTTCCCGGCGAACGAGCCGACGTAGACCAGATGGCCGCCCGCTTCCCGAAGCGCGGGCAGCGCCGCGCGCGTGAGGTAGAACACGCCGTCCGTGTTGACCGCCATCATCCGGCGGTACTCGTCGTCGGTCATCGTCTCGATGGCCGACCCCGCGGCGACGCCGGCGTTCGCGACGACGACGTCGAGGCCGTCGAGTCGCTCGCGGGCCGCCGCGACCAGCGCCTCGACCTGGTCGGGGTCGGTCACGTCCGTCGGGACCACCTCGGCCGTGACGCCGTGGGCGTCGGCCACACCGTCGGCGACCTCGCGGAGGCGTGCCTCGCGGCGGGCCGCGAGCACCACGTCGGCGCCGTCCCGTGCGAGGGTTCGGACCGTCTCTCGACCGATTCCGGAGGAGGCGCCCGTCACGAGCGCCGTCATTCCGCCGAGTGCGCCGCCGGCTGTGTCGTCGCTCATCGGCCCGCGGTCCGCCTGCGTGCGGTATGGCTCTTGTGGGGGTGTGTTGGCGGTCTCCCGCCCGCCACGGCTAAGCCCGACCCGGACCACGCTGGCGTGTGCTCGCAGACCGCGCTGCCATCCTGCCCGACCGCGAACCCATCCGCGCGACCGGCGTTGCCGTCTCCGTGTTCGACGACACTCCGTACGTCCTCGTCGGGGGGTACGGCGAGGCGAACCGGCTGTTCCGGGGTACCGCGCCCGGCGCGGCCGACAGCCCCACCACCGAACTCGTCGACGTGGTGGCCGAACTCCGGGACGCGACGGCCACCGGCGGGGACCCGTACGGCGAGGGGGAGGCGGTCGCCGACCCGAGCGGGCACGCGGTCGGTATCGCCGCCGCGGACGTCGACGCGGACGGCACCGAGGAGTGGTACATCCACAACGCCGGCCCGTTCGCCCGCGAGGTGGTCGAACCGGGCGCGGAGGGCGACCTCGGTTCGCCCGAACCCGACCGTCTGCTCGACCCGCACGGCGCCGACGGCCTCGACGGCTGGCTCGACCTGCTGGCCGACGGCCGCAATCGACGGGGCCGGAATCTCCGGGTCGGCCGCTCGGTCGCGGCGCTCGACCGGACCGGCGACGGCACCTACGCCGTCCTCGTCACTGGCGACGCCTCCCCAGCGCGCCTCCAGACCGTCGCTGCCGGACACGTGACAGACCGCGCTGCCGACCTGGGCGTCGACTTCCTCGGCGGCGGCCGCTCGGTCCTCGCCGGCCCCGTCCGAGCCGTGGACACCGCGACGGACGCGGGCGTCCGGATGGACCTCCTCCTCGGGATGGAGCGTGGCCCCAACCTGCTCCTCCGGAACGACGGCGGGGGGTTCACCGACTTCGCGCCCGAGGTCGGCGTGGCCGACACGCACGGGAACGCACGCGGCGTCGCGCTGGTCGACTGCGGCGGGGCGCTGGGGCTCGCACTCGGCAACGACGGCGGCCACAACCGGCTGTGGCGCCTGGGTGACGGGGCCGCTGCCGATATCACGCCGGACGCGTTCGCCGAGCCCGACCCCGTCCGGGCGGTGCTCGCGGCCGACCTCGACAACGACGGCCGGCAGGAGCTGTTCGTGGGCTGCCACGGGGCGCCGAACCGGCTGCTCCGGCGCGTCGGTGACGGCGCGGCGGACGGCGGTGGCTCGACGTGGGAGGCCACCGACCCGGGCCCGGCAGCCGAACCCGACCGCCCGACGACGGGCGCGGTTGCGGCGGACCTGGACGGCGACGGCGCACTCGAGCTGCTCGTCGCACACGGCGGCGCAGAGGGCGAGCCGCTGGCCGTCTACGGCGTGCCGGACGCGGGCGATGCGGGCTGGCTCCGCGTCCGGCCCCGTACCGGACACGGCGCTCCGGCCCGCGGTGCGCGCGTCACGCTCGCGACCGCGGAGGGGCCACCCCAGCACCGCATCGTCGACGCCGGCTCCGGCTATCTCTCGCAGGGCGAGCCGGTCGCGCACTTCGGGCTCGGCGACCGGGCGCCGGCGCGGGTCACGGTCGCGTGGCCGGACGGCGAGACGACGGCGACCGTCGAGGCCCCCGCCGCGGGGCAGGTGCTGGACGTGCCGTTCCCGGCGTAGCGTGCCGGCCGACGGCGTGGCTCACCGCAGCGTCGCCCCGATGAGCTGCCGGTGGCCGCGCCGGAGTCGCCCGGCGAGTGCCTGCCGCGAGATGCCCAGGTCGGCGGCGATGTCCGCCAGCGTGGCGCCGCGGTCGGTGTCGAAGTAGCCGGCCTCGTGAGCGGCGACGAGTGCCTCGTGCTGTGGCTCGGTCAGTCCGTACTGGGGGAACGCTCCCCCCTCGTCGGTGCGGTAGAGGCTCTCCACCTGGAGGTCGATCCCCTTCCCCTGGCAGGTTTCGACGTACTCGCGGAGTGCCGCACGCGTCGGCACGCGTGCCCGGATGCGGGTCCGCTCGTGGGTCGAGCGCATCTCCAGATAGACGATATCGTTGGCGGCGGCGTCGAGGTAGGTCATCCGCGTCTTCATCTCGCCGGTGAAGCTCACCCGGTAGAGCCGGCGGTCCGGCAGCTCCGTCAGGCAGGTGAACGAGGCCACGGTCGGGTCCACGGTCAGGGCGGCGTCGAGCCGCTCGAGGTCTCCCCCTTCGGCCCAGAAGAGGTACTTCGCGGGCCCGTCCTCGACCAGCTGGAGGTCCTCCATCCGGAAGATCGTCTCCGGGACCGCACCCGCGGTGGCCTCCATGAGCGGGGAGCTGAGCGATATCTCGGCGATGAGGCTCATACCCCTCACTGGCCGGGTGGAAAGATAAGCGCCGGTGTCGAGCCCGTGCCACGACCAGGTGGCTACGACCCGGCGTCGGTAGGGGCCTGGCGGGAGCGACGTGCGTGTCTGGGCCGAAACGGAACTTGGTAGCTAACGATGGATTCTCCCGTTCAGTCCCTGAATCGTCCGAGACGAGCCAGGAACCTCAGCGGTAGTATTGACTATGCAAGGTTTGATGCACGTTCACAGCTCCTGCTCAACCACGTACCCCCATCGCTCCATCCCCGCCGCCTCGTAGAACGACAGCGCGTCCTCGTTGTCGAGGCGGTTGGCGAGTGCGACGTACTCGCAGTCGCGCTCGTCGGCCCAGCGCTCGACGAACGCCAGCAGTTCGGTGCCGACTCCCGACGACCGCCGGGGCTCGTCCACCACGAGGTCGTGGACCCAGGCGTGGCGCCGATGGTGGAGGACGCGCTGGACGGAGACCCCGACGACGCCGACGAGCATCCCGGCTCCGGTCGGCGCGCCGCCGGCGAACAGCCCGAACAGGTGGTAGTCGTCCTCCTCGCGCCACGACCGGACGAACTCGGGGTCCGCATCGCTCCAGAGCTGGCGCAGGAGCGGGACCGCCGCGTCCCACTCGGCGTCGGTGGTCACCTCGCGAACCGTCGTGGCCGGGTCTGTCTCGGGGTCGTGGCCGGTGTCGGCCGTCTCGTCGCCGGGGACCATGCGGGTGGCGTGTGTCGCGTCCGCCCTCAGTCCTGCGCCCGTGTGTGAATCGTTCGCACCTGGCGCACTGCCACACGCTTTAGCCGGTCGCGTGCCAATACCGGGTATGCGCGTCGTCTCGCTTCTCCCGTCCGCGACGGAGATCGTCTACGCCCTCGGCGTCGAGCCGGTGGGCGTCTCCCACGAGTGCGACCACCCGCCCGAGGCCGCGGCCCTGCCCAGCGTCGTCGAGACGCACGTCGACCCCGAGGCGTCGAGCGACGAGATCAACGAGCAGGTCGCGCAGGCCGAGCGCGCCGGCGGCGTCTACGATCTCGACCTCGCGACGCTGGAACGGCTCGACCCGGACGTGGTCGTCTCGCAGGGTATCTGTGACGTGTGCGCGGTCGACCGCGTGCTCGTGCGCGAGGCCGTCGACGAACTGGGGCTGGACTGCGAGGTCGTCACGACGGACCCGCACTCCCTGGACGATGTGCTCGCGGATATCGAGCGCATCGGCGCCGCGCTCGACCGGCCAGCGGCGGCCGCGGACCTCGTGGTCGACCTGCGCGAGCGGGTCGAGCGCGTTCGGGCGCTGACCGACGACGTTCCGGCGGAGTCCCGCCCCCGCGTCGCGGTGCTGGACTGGCTCGACCCCGTGATGGTCGCTGGCCACTGGATGCCCGAACTGGTCGAGTGGGCCGGTGGCGAGTACGGCATGGCCGAACATGGAGCCGAGTCGCGCCCCCGCGAGTGGGCCGCGGTCCGCGAGTACGACCCCGAGGTGCTGGTGGCGGCCCCCTGCGGGTTCGAACTCGACCAGACGTTCGAGAACCTCGACGAACTCACGGGCCGCGAGGGGTTCGACGACCTGCCCGCGGTCCGCGAGGAGCGGGCGTTCGCGATGGACGGCCACCACCTCGTCAACCGCCCGGGGCCGCGGCTGGTGGCGACGCTGGAGTATCTCGCGTGGGTCCTGCACCCCGACCGGTTCGACGAGCCGCCGGCCGATGCCGTCCGGCCGCTGGCGCGGACGGTGGCCTGATGCTCCGTCTCGCCCCGCCGGTCCGTGAGGA
Source organism: Haloglomus halophilum (assembly GCF_024298885.1). Lineage (GTDB taxonomy): Archaea > Halobacteriota > Halobacteria > Halobacteriales > Haloarculaceae > Haloglomus > Haloglomus halophilum. The sequence goes on along the minus strand of NZ_CP101166.1, from coordinate 1,413,348 downwards.
TATCGTCGCACACGCACGCGGCGGCGTGCCCGAGGAGGTGTGCGGCATCCTCGCTGGACGACACGGCGCGGCGGCCGACGGTGAGGCGTCGACCGCACACGAGTCCGCCCGCGCGACCAACGCCGCCGACTCCCCGCGCAACCGCTACGAACTCGCCCCGGCCGAGCAGCTGGAACTGATGCGAGACCTCGAAGCGGACGGCGACGAGGTCGTCGGCTTCTACCACTCGCACCCCCGCGGCCCGCCGGCCCCGAGCAACGTCGACGCCCACGAGGCGACGTGGACGGGATACAGCTACGTCATCGTCTCGCTGGGCGCCGACTCCCCCGACGTACGGTCCTGGCGCTGGACGGGCGAGCGGTTCGAACGGGAACCGGTTCGTGTCGCCGACTCGTGACGCGGCTGTAGTTCTACTATTTGACTTCTCTGTTTCTTCTCTGCGAAGTTCGCAACTTGTTCCGGAAGTACGGCTCAGTCAGCGGCGATAGAGCAGGTATCACGGTACTCGACCTCGTGGACGGACGCGACGCCGTCGGGCTGGCAGACCGGGCAGTCCGGCCGCGGTTCGACCTGGATCTCGCGGAAGGTCATGTCCTCAGCGTCGTAGAACACCATCCGGCCGTCCAGCGTCTCCCCGTGGTCGAGTACGAGTTTGACGGCCTCGGTGGCCATCACGCAGCCCACGGTGCCGGGGAGGACGCCGAGGACGCCGGCGGTCGCACAGTCCGGGACCGTCCCGGGTTCGGGGGCCTCGGGAAACAGACAGCGGTAGCAGGGGCCGTTGTCGGCGCCCTCCTCGGGAACGGTGGCTTCGAACGTCGTCATCTGTCCCTCGAACCGGAGGATGGCGCCGTGGACGAACGGCACCCCAGCGAGCGTGCAGGCGTCGTTGACCAGATAGCGGGTGGCGAAGTTGTCCGAGCCGTCGACGACGAGGTCGTAGTCGGCGAGGAGGCCCTCGATGTTGTCGGGCGTGACGCGGGTCTCGTGGGTCTCGACGGCGATATCGGGGTTCTGTCGGCCGACGAACTCCTTCGCCGATTCGACCTTCGGGCGGCCCACGTCGGGGTCGCCGTGGATGACCTGGCGCTGGAGGTTCGAGCGTTCGACGATGTCGTCGTCGGCGATGCCGAGCGTGCCGACGCCAGCCGCCGCGAGGTACTGGATGACGGGCGAGCCGAGGCCGCCGGCACCGATACAGAGGACCCGGGCGTCCAGCAGCCGGCCCTGTCCCTCCGGGCCGACCTCGTCCATGATGACGTGCCGAGAGTAGCGGTCGAGCTGCTCCGGCGTGAGGTCGAGTGACATACACCGCCGTAGGGCGAGTGGGCGAATAAGCGCGGGGGTCGTGCGCCGGGACGGCAGCCATCGCGCGGGACGTTCCCGATGGACACCACCTCCCGGAAGGTTTATTACCGATAACGTTTCCATCCCACACAGGCCCCCGCCGGACGGGGCATCGTAGAGGCATCTTTGCCTCGTTGGGCCCCAGTATTAAGGGGGACGCACCCGTAGAGACGGGTGCACTATGGCGGGACCGACTTCCGACATTCAGACCATTGCACTGGGTATCGGCACCCTCGGCATGGCGCTCGGCACCCTCGCGTTCATCGCGATGGGGTCGGGTGAGACCAACGAACGGAAACAGGAGTTCTTCATCATCACCACGTTCATCACGGGCATCGCGGCCGTGGCGTACTTCTCGATGTTCCAGGGGTTCGGCGTCATCGAGGTGACGCTGGCCAACGGTGAGGCGCTCACCATCTACTGGGCCCGGTACGCCGACTGGCTGTTCACGACGCCGTTGCTCCTGCTCGACCTCGGCCTGCTCGCCGGGGCCGACCGGAACACCATCGCCACGCTCGTCGGCCTGGACGTCGGGATGATCGTGACCGGTCTCGCCGGCGCACTGGCGACTGGCGCGGGGAGCCCGCTCAGTCCGGCGGGGACACGCATCGCGTGGTGGGGCATCAGCTGTGGATTCTTCGTCGTGCTGCTGTACTACCTGGTGTCGACGCTCAGCAGCGTCGCGGCCCAGCGCTCGGGTGATGTCGCGAGCCTGTTCAGCACGCTCCGCAACCTCGTCATCGTGCTCTGGACGGCGTACCCCATCGTGTGGATCCTCGGGACGGAGTCCGCGCTCGGTCTCGGGACGGGGTCGCCCGGCCTGATCGGCCTGAACGTCGAGACCATCCTGTTCATGGTCCTCGACCTGGCCGCGAAGGTCGGCTTCGGCTTCATCCTGCTCCGAAGCCGTGACGTGCTGGACCAGGCCGCCTCGGCCTCCGAGGCCGCGGCCGCGGACTGACGACACCGCTCGTCCCGGTGCGGGCCACTCCCTCGGCTCGATGCACCGCTGGGACCCAGGCGCTCCGGCGCCGGTCGCCGGATTCATGCGGTCACCACGGCGTTCTTTCCGATACCACACCCGATGACGACCCTCACGTACCTGCAGTTCCACCTCGTCTTCCTCGGTGGGCCGTTGCTCGTCCTCGCCGCGGCCACCGCCCGCGGAGTGGCGCTCGCGATTCCCGGGGTGCCCGCGGTGACGGCGACTCCCCGGGTCCGGCTCGCCGGGCACTCGCTGGACGCGCGGGTCGTCGGCGTCGTCATCATGGCGGCCCTGGCGTTCGCCTACACCACGCCCTGGGACAGCTACCTCATCCGGCGGGGCGCGTGGCGCTACGGCGAGGGCGCCGTCGCCGCGCGATTCCTCGCGGTGCCGCTGGGGGAGTACCTGTTCTTCGTCCTCCAGCCGGTGTTGACGGCGCTGTGGCTGTACCTGCTCCCTGCGTGGCCGCCCGAGCGCCCGGCACGGATGGACGGGGGCACCGCGCTCAGGTGTGACCGTCCCGTCCCCACGCCCGGCGAGCGCGCGCTCGGCGCCGGCGGTGGCGGGCTGGTCGCGCTCGGCGGCTGGCTCGCGCTCGCCCTCGACGGCGGGCTCTACCTCGGGACGCTCCTGCTGTGGGCGGCCCCCGTGCTCGCCATCCAGTGGGCGTTCGGCTGGCCGTATCTCTGGGCACGGCGCCGGGTGGTCGCGCTGGCCGTGGCCGTTCCGTCGCTGTATCTCTGGGTGGCCGACCGGGTCGCGCTCGTGCTGGGCGTCTGGGAGCTCTCCCCCGACCTGACGACGGGCTACGCCGTGCCGCTGCTGGGACTCCCGGTCGAAGAGGCCGCGTTCTTCCTCCTGACGAACCTGTTCGTCGTCCAGGGGCTCGTGCTCTGGTTCTGGGTGGTCGACCGATGGCTGTGAGGGGTGTGGCCGTCCCCGGTCGCGTCCGTGAGACGTTGGCCGACAGCGCGCTCGCGCCCCCGTGGGTCGTGCACGGCCTGCTGGTCGTCCCCTTCCTCCTCGGCGTCGAGGTGCCGCTCGCGCTCCAGTACGCGCCGCTGGCGGTGAGCGTTCTCGTTCTGGGACTGCCCCACGGCGCGGTCGACCACCTCGCGGTCCCACGGGTCCGGGACCGCCCGGTCACGCTCCGCGCGCTCGGGGGCGTCGGTGCCCTCTACGGGCTGCTCGGCGGCGCCTACCTCGCGCTGTGGTTCCTCGCGCCCGTCCCGGCGTTCCTGCTGTTCATCGCCCTCACGTGGGCCCACTGGGGCCAGGGCGACGTGTACGCGCTGCTGGCGCTCGCGGATGTCGACCACCTCCGCACGCGGGTTCAGCGCGTCGCTACCGCGGCGGTTCGCGGCGGGCTGCCGATGCTCGTGCCGCTGCTCTCGTATCCATGGCAGTATCGCCGCGTCGCACGGGCACTGACCGGCCGGTTCGGCGTCGCCCCGTCGGAGCTGGCCCCCCTGTTCCGGGTCGAGACGCGCCTCGCGCTCGGCGTGGCCTTCGCCGCCCTGACGCTCGGGACGCTCGGCGTGGGGCTGGCGCGGGCCGAGCGTGGGTTCGCGGAGCCGGGCTGGCGGGTCGACGCCGGTGAGACGGCCCTGCTGTGGGTGTTCTTCCTGGCCGTGCCGCCGATTCTCGCCGTGGGCGTCTACTTCTGCCTGTGGCACTCCGTCCGCCACATCGCGCGGCTGGTGTTGCTCGACAGGGACGCGGTGGCGGGCCTGCGGGTCGGGGCGCTCGCCCCGGCGCTTCGCGGGTTCGTTCGGGACGCCGCGCCGTTGACTGCTGTCTCCGCCGCGTTCCTCGCGGCGTTCTACTACCTCGTCCCGGTGCGTCCTGCGAACGTCGAGGCGGCCGTCGGGCTGTATCTCGTACTCATCGCCGTGCTGACGCTCCCTCACGTCGTCGTGGTCGCGCTGATGGACCGCGTGCAGGGGGTGTGGAACGTGTCCGATTCCGGGTAGTCCGCCCGTTCGATAGTCGGAGACGACCGGCCTACTCTTCGTCGTAGTCCAGCGCGACGCCGTTGATGCAGAAGCGCTTGCCCGTCGGCTCGGGTCCGTCGTCGAAGACGTGGCCGAGATGTCCGCCGCACTCGGCACAGACGACCTCGGTCCGGACCATCCCGTGGCTGCGGTCCTCGCGGAGTTCGACGGCGCCCTCGTTGGCGTCGTAGAAGGAGGGCCAGCCCGTGCCGGAGCCGAACTTCGTGTCGCCGTCGAACAGCTCGGCGCCACAGCCCGCGCAGTCGAACGCGCCGTCGCCTTTCACGTCGATGAGGTCGCTGGAGAACTTCGGCTCGGTCCCCTGCTCACGGAGCACGCGGTACTCCTCCTCGGTGAGGACCTCGCGCCACTCCTCGTCGGTCTCGGGCAGCTGCGTGTCTGACTCGCTCATACCCGCGATAGGGGTCGTGGCCCCTTCCCCGTTTCCCCCGTGGGTGTCGGGAGTGGGCGGTCGTCCCGGAGTCGACGCCGGGCATCCGGTCCCGTCCCACGAACGCCCAGTTCGGGGGCCGTGCGGCCGGCTGTTCCGGGACGGAGTCACACACCGTCGGTCCCTCCGTAACGCTCTTGAGCGACCCTCGCGGACCGTCGGTATGCCGACAGGGCCCGCGGAGTACGACCCCACACTGGGGAACAAGTTCGTCTTCGTCACCGGCGGCGTCATGTCCGGGCTCGGCAAGGGAATCACGGCCGCCTCGACCGGCCGCTTGCTCGCCAACGCCGGGTTCGACGTCACCGCCGTGAAGATCGACCCGTACCTCAACGTCGACGCCGGGACGATGAACCCCTACCAGCACGGCGAGGTGTACGTGCTGAAGGACGGGGGCGAGGTCGACCTCGACCTCGGGAACTACGAGCGCTTCCTGGACATCGACATGACGTTCGACCACAACGTCACGACCGGGAAGCTGTACAAGAACGTCATCGAGAAGGAGCGCGCCGGCGACTACCTGGGCAAGACCGTCCAGATCATCCCGCATATCACCGACGACATCAAGCGGCGCATCCGCGAGGCCGCCGAGGGCCACGACATCTGCATCATCGAGGTCGGCGGCACCGTCGGTGACATCGAGGGGATGCCGTACCTGGAGGCGCTGCGCCAGTTCTCCCACGAGGAGGACGAGGAGGACATCCTGTTCACGCACGTCACCTTGGTCCCGTACTCGAAGAACGGCGAGCAGAAGACGAAGCCGACCCAGCACTCCGTGAAGGAACTCCGGAGCATCGGCCTCCAGCCCGACATCCTCGTCGGGCGCTGCGAGGACAAACTCGACGACGAGACGAAGGAGAAGATCGCCCTGTTCTGCGACGTACCGACGGACGCCGTCTTCTCGAACCCCGACGTGGAGGACATCTACCACGTCCCGCTGATGGTCGAGGACGAGGGGCTCGACCAGTACGTGATGGAGCGCCTCGGTATCGCCGAGGACGCCCTCGAACCGGCCGAGCGCAAGAACGGCTGGCGCGACCTCGTCACCCGCGACACGACCGGGACCGTCGAGATCGCGCTCGCCGGGAAGTACGACCTCGAGGATGCCTACCTCTCGGTCCACGAGGCGTGCAAGCACGCCGGCCTCGAACACGGCGTCGATGTCGAGGTGCTGTGGGTCGACACCGAGGACATGGACGACGAGCATCGCGACCGGCTCGAACGGGCGGACGGGCTCATCGTCCCGGGCGGCTTCGGCGCCCGCGGTACCGACGGGAAGATCGACGCCATCCGCTACGCCCGCGAGAACGACGTGCCCTTCCTCGGGCTCTGTCTGGGCTTCCAGATGGCTGTCGTCGACCACGCGCGCAACGTCTGTGACCTCGCGGACGCCAACTCCACGGAGTTCGACGAGGGCACACCCCACCCCGTCATCGACATCCTGCCCGAGCAGTACGAGGTCGAGGACATGGGCGGGACGATGCGGCTGGGCGCCCACGAGACGGACATCGAGCCGGACACGCTCGCCGCCGACCTGTACGACGGTGCCGACTCCTGTACGGAACGCCACCGCCACCGCTACGAGGTCAACCCCGAGTACATCGACCAGCTGGAGGAGAGCGGCCTCGTCTTCTCCGGGACAGCGGCCAACCGGATGGAGATACTCGAGTTGCCCCGCCATGAACACCCCTACTTCGTCGGGACGCAGTTCCACCCCGAGTTCCGCTCCCGGCCGGGGCGGGCGTCGCCGCCGTTCGTCGGCCTGCTCGACGCCGCGCTCGAGCACGGCGAGCCACGTGACGAGCGCGACCCCGAGGAGGTGAGCGCCTGATGGTCGACGTCGACTCGTTCATCGAGGACGCGGTCGCCGAGATCGACGAGCAGGTCGGGGACGACAACGCCATCATCGCGCTGTCGGGTGGCGTGGACTCCTCGACCGCGGCCGCGCTCGCGTACGAGGCCGTCGGCTCGCAGCTCACGCCGGTCTACGTCGATACGGGCCTGATGCGCAAGGGCGAGACCGAGGAGATACGGGAGACCTTCTCCTACATGGAGTCGCTCCGTATCGTCGAGGCCCAGGACCGCTTCCTCGGCGCGCTGGAGGGCATCACGGACCCCGAGGAGAAGCGCCACGTCATCGGCGAGCAGTTCATCCGCGAGTTCGAGACCGTCGCGAAGGAGGAGGACGCCGACGTGCTGGTCCAGGGCACCATCTACCCGGACCGCATCGAGTCCGAGGGGACCATCAAGTCCCACCACAACGTCGGCGGCCTGCCCGACGTCGTCGATTTCGACCGCATCGTCGAGCCGATGCGCGACCTCTACAAGGACGAGGTCCGGGAGGTCGCACGGGAGTTAGGGCTGGACGCCATCATCTCCGAGCGGATGCCGTTCCCCGGGCCCGGGCTCGCGGTGCGCATCGTCGGCGAGGTGACCGAGGAGAAGGTCGAGGTCGCCCGCGAGGCGACCCACGTCGTCGAGGCGGAACTGGAGGAGTACGACCCGTGGCAGGCGTTCGCCGCGGTGCTGGGCCGTGCGACGGGCGTCAAGGGTGACAACCGCGTCCACGGCCACGTGGTCGCGGTCCGTTCCGTCGAGTCCCGCGACGGGATGACCGCCCGTGCCCAGGAGCTCGACTGGGAGACGCTCCAGCGCATCCAGTCACGCATCACCGGCCAACTCGACAACGTCTCGCGCGTCGTCTACGACGTGACGCACAAACCCCCCGCCACCATCGAATATGAGTGAGGCCGTCATCGCCGGGGCGGACCCGGAGGGGCTGGGCGAGGCGCTCGCGGCCGAGGGGTTCGCGGTCACGCGCGCGGCCGGCACGGCCACCCGCGACGACCTCGTCGAGGCCGACATCGAGACGGCCGACCTGTTGGTCCTCACGGACGCCGGGCTCGCGACGGCCATCCCGCTGGCCCGCGAACTGAACGCCGACATCCGCATCGTCGCGTACACCGCCGACTCGCTGCCGGAGTTCGTCGGCGGGCAGGAGGTCGTCGCCATGGACCCCGCGCTGCTGGGGCCCGAGGCCGTCGCCGAGGAGCTGGCGTAACCACCTGCAGTCCTCCCCACCGGAGGCTGAAGTTCTCGGAGGAACCGGCCGCCAGCGCAGGGGCCGCCGGCCTACTGCTCGATACGCTCGCCCAGCTCCGCGAGCCGGATGGAGCCGTCGCGGACGAACGGCGTGCCGTGGCCCATCGCCAGTACGTCGACCGCGGGGGCCCGGTCGGCGAGGTCGTGGATGGACTCGCGGACGCTCTCGGTGTCGTAGGTGATGAACCACGGGGAGGGGGTGAGTTCGCCATCGGACTCGAGGACCAGGTCGCCGACGAACGCGGCGTCGAGGGCGTCGCTCACGTAGGCGGTGTGGCCGGGGGTGTGGCCGGGGGTGTGGTAGGCGGTGAAGCTCCCGATCTCGTCGCCGTCGGCCACCAGTTCGGGGTCGTGGTCCGGGCGGTCGACGAGGCGTTTCCCCGCCCGCTGGATGAACCCCTTCAGCGTGAGGCCCGGCGGCTGCTCCTTGCCCATCAGGAACGGCGCGTCGGCGGCGCCCATGTAGACCTCGGCGCCGGTCTCGGCGGCGAGCGAGGCGAGCGCGCCCACGTGATCCATGTCGTAGTGCGTGACGAGGATGCGCTCGAGGTCGTTCACGTCGTAGCCAGCCTCCCGGATGGCGGTCCGGATGGTGCTCCCGTCCCGCGACAGTCCGGTGTCGATCAGCGTCAGCACGCCGTCGTCGTCGGCGAGGTAGGCGTTCACCCCGGTACACTCGATCTGCCAGACATCCCCACGGAGGTGTACGAGCATGGTTTCACGTACACCACGGGTGGATAAGGGTCTACCCATGGCGGACGGCGGCAGGTGTCAGGGGGTCGGTGTGGCCCGGGTTGTTCCGGTCGTGTTGACCGACGCGCCCCCGCCGAGGTCGACCCGGGAGGCGGAGACGTTGCCGCCGCCACCGCCGTCGGTCTGGAGGATTATCGGTGTCCCATCGCGGTCGGTCGCGAGGATGACCTTGTCCGACGCGTCGATGCTCTTGATGTACTGCTGTTTCAGGACGATGGGGTTCTCACGGAGCGCGCGCCCCCGGATCTCGATGACGCGGGCATCCGCCTCCGCGCGGATCTCCTGCCGTTCCTTCTCCTTGCGGGCCTGCTGGATCTCGAACTCCTTCTTCTGGACCCGCTGCTTGGCGATCTCCTTCTCGTTCAGGGCCTCGTCGTACGACGATGGCAGGTCCACGTCCCGGACCTGGACCTCCTCCAGGACGAGCGCCTCGCTCGCGAACGCGGACTCGAGTTTCTCCTGTGCGGCCGTTCCGAGCCGCTCCCGACCGTCGCTGGTGTAGATCTCGCTGGTCTGGATTCCGGCCGCCTCGTCGCGGAGCCGCGACCGGATCGACGGCCGGATGAGCCGCTGTTCGGCCTGTCTCACCGTCCGCCACTCGGTCACGAACTTCGAGGGGTTGCTCTGCTGGACCCGATAGCGGACCGTGATATCGATTCTGACGGTCGTGCCGTTGACCGTCTGGACCGTCACCGCGTCGGCCCGTCCGGGTCTGTCGCCCTCCCCCTTCGTGTTCGCCATCGTGTACGTTCGGGGACGGATCTCCACGTCCTGGACGGAGTCCTTCACCGGGACGATGAGGTGGGCACCGGGCGCGAGCTCGTCGCCGGTGACCGCGCCGAACGACTTCTTCACGCCGACGTGCCCCTCGGGAACCTGATGGTAGCCGCCGAGCAGTAGCCCGAGCACGACCAGGAGCCCGAGCCCCAGGGCTGCCGCCCGAAGTATGCGCGCCGGGTCGAGGTCCGGCCCGGAACCCGAGTCCGGCCCGGAATCGAGGATGTCACTCATCGCCAGCCTCCGTACTGTCCGCTCCACCGGAACCGCTGTCTGGGGACCATACGTCGTGTCGGTGCACGGTGCTGAATAAATGTTCAGATAGCGTGGCGGCTGGGCGGTCCCGCGGCCCTGCGGTCGCCCCCCTGACTCCTATGCAGGTGGCACCGCTAGCACCGGTATGGGGTTCACGAAACACCTCGCCAACGGCATCATCTCGACGGTCATCAGCGTCGCCATCACCGCGGTCCAGGCGGACGGCGACGAGTGGACGACGAACGACCTGCTGCTGTCGGTCGCGGTTTCGGCGTTCCTGTCGGGCTTCTTCACGAGCTACTTCGCCGAGTGAGCGGTGAACCGGCGTCCGCAGCGTCCCGCTACCCGAACGGCCCGGGGTTGCCGGTGCTGGTGACGACCCAGGTGAACTCGCCGGTCTCGGACACCTCGGCGCCGAGGAAGCTCCCGCGTTCGTCGTCCCCGGGCGCGGGCCCGAACGCGACCGTTCCCGCCCCGTCTTCGAGTCGCTTGCCGTCCAGCCGGAACCGGACGGCGTACCAGACGGGCGCGGTGAACACCCGCTCGTACAGCGCCGTCTCCTCGGGGTCGACGGCCCCCGTCGCGGTCAGTGTCCGCTGTGACTCCCGGACTGGCGGGTCCGGTTCGCCCTGCACCTCGCCCTGTCCGTCCCCCGGCGCGGTACCGACGCCGGCCACCTCGACGCGGATGCTGTGCGGGACCGAGTGGCGATTCTCGAACCGGAGGCTCCCGGCGGGTGGGTCGTCGCCGCTCCCGGTGAGCGCCGAGCACCCCGCGAGTGTCGCGGTCGCTGTCGTGCCGAGCGCCGCGAGGAAGCGGCGGCGGCTCGTGGAGGGCGGCATACGCCCCGGTTCAGCCTGCCGGGACAACAGCGTTATGCCGGTCTCGGGCGACTGCCGGCACAGGTGCTGACGCGCCGCGACACATGAGCGAACGGCCATCCCGTCCGGCAGACCGGAGCGACGACGAACCGCCGCCCGTCGACGCGGACTACTACGCCATCGATACGGACGCGTCCGAGGCGGAGTTCCTCGCCGCCTGCAAGCTGTACGCACGCGAGGTGGTCGATACGTTCGACCTCTCTGTCGATGTCGGGGCGCTCGACTGGAATATCAGCCGCCGGGCCAAGCGCCGGGCCGGACAGGTCCGCTACCGCGACGGCGACCCCGAGACGGTCGTGCTCACGTGGGGCTACTTCGAGCGGCGCGGCTGGGCCGCGATGGCATCGACCATCCGGCACGAACTGATCCACGTCCACCTGCTGAACGAGCACGGCGACGGCTCGCACGGCGAGCGGTTCGAGCGGTGGGCCGAGCGCCTCGACACGGGTGTCGCCTGCGAGCTGTTCACGACGCCGGAGTGGTGGGTGGTCTGCGAGGACTGCGACGCGGCGCTGGCGCGGTACCGCGAGTCGAAGCTGGTCCGGCGGGTCGACGAGTACCGGTGTGGCGAGTGTGCCGGCGACCTGCGGCTGGCGGATGGCGACGCCAGGGCCGCAGCCGGCGACGAGTGAGTCGTCGGGCCGAGCCTACCCGCTGACCCGTGCCTTCAGGAACCCCTTGAGCGTCTCGTACGTCGAGGGGCGGCGGATCTCCCGCATCTCCGTCTCGGTCAGCTCGAAGTCGAAGATCGCCATGTTCGCTTCGAGATGCTCGCGGCTCGTGGCCTTCGGGATGGTGGCGACCTGGTCCTGCTGGACGAGCCAGCGGAGCGCGACCTGTGCGGGCGTCTTCGCGTGCCGGCGGGCGATGCGCTCCAGGACGGGGTCGTCGAGCACGCCCCCGTGGCCCAGCGGCGAGTACGCCGTCAGGAGCACGTCGTGGACCCGGCAGTACGAGAGCAGGTCCTGCTGGTCCCAGAACGGGTGGTACTGGACCTGGTCGGTGAGGATGGGCGCATCGCTCAGCTCCCGGGCCGCGTCCAGCTGGTCGACATCGAAGTTGGAGACGCCGATGTTCCGGACCGTCCCGGACTCGACGAGCTCGTTCATCGCGTCGAGCGTCTCGGCGTGGTCGGGGGCCGAGGCGAGCGGGTTCGGCGGCGACCCCGGCGGCCGGCCGTTGGGCCAGTGGATGAGGAGCAGGTCGAGGTAGTCCGTGCCGAGACGAGCGAGACTCTCCTCGGTCGTCCGGAGCACGTCGTCGGACGAGCGCTGGGGCCCGAGCTTCGTCGCGAGGAACACCTCCTCGCGGGGCACGTCGCTCGCCGCGAGCGCGTCACCGACCTGTCGCTCGTTCGTGTACACCTGCGCGGTGTCGATGTGGCGGTAGCCCAGGTCGAGCGCGGTCCCGACGGCCTCGCGACAGTCGTCGCCGGTGAGCCGCCAGGTTCCGAGGCCGAGCCGGGGCACCTCGACGCCCTGCACGGTGATGCTCTCGATGTCGCTCATGCGCCGTCGTAGGGCCGACCGACCCGAATAGCTGCCGGCTCCGGTGCGTGGTCGCCGGCGGACACGCTGGCCGACGGTGGCGTCCGGGTCGGACCCATCGGCTTTTAGCCGGCGGCGCGCGACGGGTCGCCCATGTTCGACCTGCTGGTCGTGGCGACGGACGGCTCGGAGAGCGGCGAGCGCGCCGTCGCCACGGCGCTGGACCTGGCGGACCGGTTCGACGCGGCGGTCCACGTGCTGTCGGTCGTCGACCCCAGTCGCGTGGCGGAGGTGCCCGCCGAGGACGCGGACGCCGTTCAGGCCGCGCTCCACGAGCGCGCCTCGGACGCCGTCGACGCGGTCGCCGAGCAGGCACCCGACGGGATCGAGGTGGAGACGGTCGTCCGCGAGGGGCACCCCGCCGACGCCATCGTGGACTACGCCGAGGAGGCCGACGCCGACAGCGTCGCGCTGGGGACCCGCGGCCGTGGCGGCGAGGGCGGGTTCCTCCTCGGGAGCGTCGCGGAGGCCGTCGTCCGGACCTGCGAGCGGCCCGTTCTCACGGTTCGTGGCGACCGTTCCGGCGAGGGCGCCGCGGCCGAGGGCTGACAGCGCTGTTCGGTCGGGGTCGCCCGGCGGATGCCCGGCGGACGCCACTCTTACGCCCGGCCGTCACATCCGGCCGGTATGGTCGACCGACTGATGACGGTGAACGCGTACACCACGCTGGACCTGGTGGACGCCGTCGCCGAGGGACACGAGTTCGAGGAGGAGGCGTTCGCGACGCTGAACGTCACGTCGCCGAAGAAGAACCCCGACCACGTCTCCCTGCAGCTGGAACTGGACAACACGCAGCTGACGGAGCTGCCCGCACACGCCGAGACGGTGACGCTCACGCCCGAGCAGGCACGGAGTATCGCCGCCGACCTGGAGAAACACGCCGAGAAGGTCGAGGCCGCGCTGGCCGACGACGCGGACGACGCCTGAGCGCGGTCACCCCCCGTCGTCGCTCGCCGTCCGGTCCGCCTCGCCGTCGCTCGCCGCGCGCCACGCCTCACCAGCGGCCCGCTCGCGCCAGCGCCGCTGCTGCCGCCGTTCCGTGAGATGGTGGCCGCCGCCGGCGAGCGCCTCGCGTGCGTCGCCCTCGATGGCCGTCGCGTCGGCGAGGAACCCCGCGCGGAAGTCCGCCACCAGCTCGTACGACCAGCGGTCGCCGACGGCGCCGGCCGGCAGCACCTCGTCCCGGAGACGGTCGGCGAGGGCGTCGTGGCCGGCCTCGCGGAGGCGGCCGCGCGCCCGCTCGAACCGGTCCATCCCGCGGCCGATCTGGTGGTGGAACGTCACCAGCGCGCCGTACCCCCGCCGGACGTGTTCGAGCCCGAGTTCGAGGTCGTGGAGCGCTGCGCGCTCGATGTCCGTGAGCGCCTCGTCGTCGCCGGAGTCCCGGTCGCTGTCTGTGCGTGACATGTGGTACCGTTACACGCTTCTCGACAAAAGCCGTGTGGCGAAGCGGGTCGAGCCCACGCACGCTGGCGAGCCGGGATGACGCTGGCGGGATGACGCTGCCGGGGTGGCGCTGCGACTGTTTTTGTCCGTGCGACACCAGGGCCGGACATGGGTTCGACCGGCGACCCGCGCCGCACCCGGACGGACAGTCCGGTCTCGCGGGAGCGTGGGTTCTGTCCCTGCTGTGGCTTCCGGACGCTGGCGCCCGACACGCCCGGGTCGTACGAGGTCTGTCCCGTCTGTGGCTGGCTGGACGACCTCGTGGGGTTCCACCACCCGGACCACGAAGGGGACTACAACCACGTCTCGCTCCGCCGGGCCCGCGAGAACTTCGCCGAGTACGGTGCCTGCACCCCGGAGGCCGTCGAGGAGACGCGGGAGCCGGCGGGTGCCGAGCGGGACCCGAACTGGCCGTACGACTGACCCGCCCTCGCGGGGCTAGCCCGCCGGCCCGCCGGCCCGCCGGACCGACGAAGGGAAACGCCGTCCCGGTCTACCGGCGGGCATGGAACTCCAGTTCCTCGGTGGCGCGGGCGAGGTCGGCCGGAGCGCCGTCCTGGTCGACGGGCGCCTCCTGCTGGACTACGGGATGAAGACGGGCACGCCGCCCGCCTACCCCGTCGGGTCGGTCGACCCGGAGGCCGTCGTCGTCTCGCACGGCCACCTCGACCACGCGGGCGCGGTGCCGGCCCTGCTGTCGGGCCGCGACCGCCCCGAGGTCCACTGGACGCCACCGACCCGGGAACTGGCGCTGACGCTCGCGCGGGACACGCTGAAGTTGCACGGGAACAGCCACCGCTGCCCCTTCACCGAGACCGACCTGAAGCGGGTCGGGGAGGTCGACCACCCGCACGGCTACGGCGAGCCGTTCGAGGCCGCGGGCTACGAGGTGACCTTCTTCGACGCCGGCCACATCCCCGGGAGCGCGCACGTACTGGTCGATGACGGCGACACCCGGCTGCTCTACACCGGGGACTTCCACACCACCAGCCAGCGCGGGAGCGACGCTCCCGCGAGCCGCACGGATCGCCACGGGGAGCCGATCCGTGGACAGCGCCTCGTCGCGGGCACCACCGCACGCCCCGACGCTGACGTGGTCGTCTGCGAGTCCACCTACTCCGACGTGCAGCACGACCCCCGCGGCACGGTCGAGGAGCGCTTCGCCGAGAGCGTCCGGACGACGCTGTACGAGGGCGGTACCGTCGTCGTCCCGGCCTTCGCCATCGGTCGCACGCAGGAGCTGTTGCTCATCTGCGAACGATACGACATCCCCTGCTACGTCGACGGGATGGGACAGGACGTGACCCGGATGCTGCGCTCGTATCCGGAGTACGTCCGCGACGCCGACGCGCTCCAGCGGGCGAAATCACACGCCCGGTTCGTCACCGGCCGCGACGGACAACGCGAGCGCATCGCCGAGCAGAACGCCGCCATCGTCACGACGAGCGGGATGCTCTCGGGCGGCCCCGCGATGAGCTACATCCCCGAAATCCGGCGCAATCCGACGAACAAGATCGCGATGACGGGCTATCAGGTGGAGGGGACGCCCGGGCGCGAGTTGCTGGAGACGGGCAGTGCCGAGATCGACGGCCGCGTGATGCCCGTGGCGGCGCAGGTCGAACAGTACGACTTCTCCGCACACGCCGACCGCGACGGGCTTCTGTCGTTCCTCGACAGCTACCGCGACACGCCGGTCCTCGTCAACCACGGCGACCGCTGCACGACGTTCGCCGAGGAACTGCGGGTCGAGGGCTACGAGGCGAGCGCGCCGGCACTCGGCGACGCCGTGACGGTCTGAGCGAGCGTGGCGCGGGTACCGTGGCCGTTATGTCCGTCTCGACACAGCAACCGGCCGATGCGTGCGACTGGTTCCCGCCGCGAGACGCGTAGCGAGGTGACCGTCCGATGGGACTGTTGAGGCGTCTGCAGACCGGATTCCGGTTGACCGGCCAGAGCGCCGGCCTCCTCCGTCGGAACCCCCGGTTCGCCGTCCTGCCGCTGGTGAGCGGACTCGCGACGCTGGTCTACCTGGTCGCCGTCCTCGGGAGCACGCTCCTGGTCGGCGATATCGGCTCCCCCCTCGTCGCCGTCGGGGTGCTGTTCGCGGTCTACTTCGGCACGAGCCTGCTGGCCGCCTTCGGCAACGCCGCACTGGTGTACGCCGCCCGCGAGTCGTTCCGTGGGGCGGACCCGACGGTGGTCGAATCGCTCCGGGCCGCGGCGGGCCACGCCGGCGCGCTCGTCGTCTGGGCCCTGGCGAGCGCCGTCGTCGGGCTCGTCCTCCGGGCCATCGAGTCCTCCAGCGACCTGCTCGGCGACCTCGTGGCGGCGCTGCTCGGGCTGGCCTGGGGCGCCCTCACCTACTTCGTCGTCCCGGTGGTCGTCTTCGAGGACGCCGGTCCGGTCGAGATGTTCCGCGAGAGCGGACGCACCGTGCGTGATATCTGGGGGGAGGCGTTCGGCGCCGATTTCACCACCGAGGCGGTGAGTCTCCTGCTCGTCCTGCCGGGCATCGCCGTCGTCGCGGTGGCACTGCTGGTCCCGGACCCCACCGGGGCCGGCCCGCTGTTGCTCGTCGGTGTCGCGCTCGCGGCGGTCGGCTTCCTGTTCGGTGCTGCCCTCCAGGGCGTCACGAAGGCCGCACTCTACCGGTACGCCGCCGAGGACGGCTCCGTCGAGGGGTTCGACGAGGCTGTTCTCCGCGAGGCGACCGGCGACCGCTGACTCAGACGTTCCGCTCGATGATCTCGCGGAGGTCGCGCTCGACGGCGCCGGCGTCGGCGGTCTCCACGACGAGCGAGTCCTTGCGCTCGTCCGTGTCGGTCATCTCCGAGAGCAGGCCGCCCCGGCGGTCGACCTCGACGGCGACCGTGAGCCGGTCCGGCCCGGGGTCGAAGATGAGCTCGATCTCGTCGAGGTCACCCGCGAACGGGCCGCCGCTCGTCCGGAACTCGAACTCCTGGACGAAGCGGTTGCTGCCCCAGCCCGGAACCTCCTCGTTCTTCGCGGTGTGGAGCGAGAGCCCGAGCGACTCCGCGGCGTCGAACACCGCCTGCATCCGGTCGGTCGGCCGGACGTCGAGGTAGTCCTTGTCCTCGGGGTCGATGCCGGTCACGTCCAGCTCCGTCTCCAGCCACACCTCCACGCCGCCCATCGTCAGCGGCGTTCCCCAGGGGATATCGACCTGTGTGTCGATGGTCCGGGACTCGTCGGGCTCGATGGTGAACCCGTCGGTGAGCCGGGCCGTGTCGACGGTCCCCTCCCGGCGACCGTCCTCGGTGTGGTAGTACGTCTCGAACTCCAGGTCGATGTGGCGGACCTCCTGCTCGGCGTTGCCGCCCTCGATCCTGATCTCCGCGTCGACCGTCTCCCCCGGCTGGACCGTCTCGGAGGAGAGCACGGTGTCTACGGTAGCGTTGCCGATGCCGACTGTCGCGAGGACCTTCTTCATGGCCAGGTGGTGCTGCTACCGGCTCCAGCAAGTGTTTTGCCCCCCTCCGGAACTGTTGGTTCATTGCTGTCGAAGTGTCCAATCTAGGCATCAACCTGTTCCTACGGGCATTTGTTGGACAGATCTACCGATTCTCGGTCATCCATCCGACAAACCGAGGCGTTCGGCCAGCGGCCGCGTCACACGCTCGACCCGGCACGCCCGCTCGGGCGTCGCGTACCGCTCCGGCCGCGGCGGCGTCCCGGCGTGGCGGTGGACCTCCGTATGCGGCCGGCCGTCCTCCAGTCCGGTCGAGGTTGCGGGCGCGTAGTGGACCACGTCCACGACCGGCGTGGCGGTCCAGTCGGTCGTCGCGAGGTCCCGGCGAACACGGTCCGGCCAGTCGCCCGTCGCGCGGACGCGGCGGACGCGCCGCTCGCCGTCGTCGATGGTCGGGCGGCCGCCCCGGCCGTCGTGGCTGGGGTCGGCCATCCCCTCAGAAGGTGTGTTCGTCGCTCTCGTCGCTCATGTCCGCGGGGTCCTCGGCCGTGTCCCACATCTCGGTGGCGTACTCGTCGGCGAGCCCCGCCTCGCCGTCGTCCTCCTCGACGTTGTACGCGTCGAGCCCCATCCCGATGAGTTCCTCGTAGGCCTCGCCCTCCGAGATGAACTCGCTCTCGGCGATGCGCTGGAACCGCGCGTACAGGTCGTCGGGCAACTGGACTTCGAAGGTTGGCATTACGTCGAGGTAGGGCACCCCCCCATTTCAGACTTCGGCCCGCGGCCGCGGTCGGGGTCAGTTCCCGTCGCCGGTCGTGCCGTCCTCCGCGCTGCCGGTCGCCCCATCGTCCTCCCCGTCGGCCTCGTACTGTCGGACCTGGAACTCGGCGAAGCCGTGTTCGAGGTCCTCGCTGCGCCCGAACGCGATCTCGAGCGACCCGAGCCACCAGTTCCACTTCGAGGCGAGCCCCTCGTCCGGCGCGTCCTCGAGGTTGGCCACGACCAGCTCCGGGGTCAGGTCGTGGCCGGCCACGTCGCTGTAGTGGCCGGCCGCCGCGAGATCACTGGCCATCCGTACTACCGCGCGTCGCTCGCCGGCCGCGGCATCGAACGCGTCGGCCAGCACTCGGTCGAGTTCGTCGGCGTCCACGGCGGTCGTTCGGGGGCGGTCCCCTTAATCGCCGTCGTGTGTCGGGCATAGGTGCAAACTTTATCCCGCCGCTTACCCTTCGCTGCGTATAGATGTCGCTGGGCATCCTCATCGTGGACGACTCCGACTACATGCGGAGCCGTCTGAAGAGCGCGCTCGGCGACGACGAGTACCACGTCGTCGCGGAGGCGCCCAACGGGGCGTGGGCGGTCAAGCACTACCAGGAGCACCGCGAGGACGTGGATCTGGTGCTGATGGACATCGTGATGGACACCGCCAACGGGGTGAAGGCGACGGCTGCCATCAAGGAACTCGACGCCGACGCCAGGATCATCATGTGTACCTCGGTGGGCCAGCACAAGAAGATGAAACTCGCCCGGCAGGCCGGCGCGGACGGCTACGTGACGAAGCCGTTCACCGACGAGGAGGTGGCGACGGCCATCAGCGAGGTGCTCGCGGCGGGCGAGCGCGTGGGCGACGACGCCGAGCCCGACGAGGACGGCGACGCCGACGCCGACTCGGACCCGGAGACCGATGCGGAGTCCGACACGGACACGGAGGCTGAGTCGACCGCATGAGCGACCGCGACCCGGAGGCCAAACGGGCGGGCGGCGACCGGCACCGCGGCCGTGTGCAGCCCCCCAGCGAGGGCGCCCGCGAGAGCTGGACCATCCCCATCGAGAAGCTCGCGGTGATGAACCGGCTCGGCGAGGTCGGCGCCGACGGCGTCGAGGAGCGTGTCGGCAGACTCGGTATCGACGAGGTCGTCTCCGAGCAGGTCAAGAGCGGCTACGTCACCCCCGACGACGCGCATACGCAGTTCGGCGACGAGGACCGCGTCGGCGTCCGGGTGCGGCTCCCGGGCGCGCCCGGCGGCTACGTCCTCGTGCTGTTCGACCCCGCGAGCGCCAACCGTGCCGCCGCGGTCATGCTGGAGGATTCCGACGAGGCGGTCGAGACGGCCGGCGAGGAGATGGCCTGGAGCACCATCCAGGAGCTCGGCTCCATCATGTCCAGCGGCTTCGTCGACAGCTGGGCCAACATGTTCGACGAGCGCATCGACATCGCCACGCCCGATACGGTGTCCAACACCGAGGCCGAGATCCTGCGGGCCACCGTCGCCGCCGGCGACGACCTCGGTATCTACATCGCCAGTCAGCTCCACATCCCGGCGTACGACATCGACGCCTCCGTCTACGTCCTGCCGGACAACCGGACGTTCCTGAAGATCCTCGGACAGCTCGAGGTGGGCTCCATCCAGCGATGACGGCCGACCACCCGGACTGGTTCGGCGCAGGCGACGCGGCGCCCGCCGAGCGCGCTGCGGCGGCCCCCGCGGCCGAGTACGACGCCGCCGACTGGTTCGACGATGTCGAGCACACGGACCCCACGCCCGAGGAGGAGCCGTGGAGCAGCAATCCGCCGGCGGCCTCGCGCGGCGATGCGGCGGCCGCCGGCACAGCCGGCACAGCCGGTTCGACCGCCGCAAACGATTCGTCCGGCCGGGCCGCGGGCACCACCTCGGCGACCGGCACCTCCTCGACTGCCGACACCAGTTCCGCGGGCGGCGACGCCATGCAGCCGACCGCGGCCTCGGCCGACCGGGACACGGCGGGCGATGGCGCCACGTCGGGTCGTGACGCCGGCGGGCAGTCCACTCCTCGTGGCGGCCGCCGGCGGAGCCAGCAGGACGACTCCTCGGGTGGGTTCTTCGCATGGCTGAAGCGACTGCTCGGGCTGAACTGACGGCTCGTACCCTGCCTGCCGCCTACTCCACTTCCGTCTCCGCATCCACGTCCTCGTCCGGCCCCAGCGCCGTCACCGTCACCGCTTCCGGGAGCGTCGCGAGAACCTCGTCGGGCCACTCCCAGTGAGCGAGCGTGAACGCGACATCGGGGTTCGCCTCGACGAGCGCGGTCACGCCCCTGGCGGCCGCTGCCTGCGCCGCGCGGTCGGTCCGCTCGGGCACCTCCGCGGTGAGGGGGTACGTCTCCGAGAGCGCTCGGGGGAAGGGTCCGAACGGCGGGACGACGCGCCAGGTCTCGTCGTAGGAGTCGTTCGTGCCGCCCTCCGAGAGGAGGACCTCATCGCCCTCGACCGGGAGGGCGGCGAGTCGGTCGTGGTGGCGCAGAACCTCCGGCCGGCGGGCGCTCTCGGTCGAGAGGTGGAAGAAGCTCTCCTTGCTGGCGTCGTCGCTCCGCTCCAGGTCGTCGGCGTGGTCCAGCAGCGCGCGGTAGCCGTCCAGCACGGTCGGGTGCGAGCGTGCCCGGGCCTCCACCAGCTCGAGGAGGTCGCCGGCGCGGATGGCCTGCCGGACGCGGCGCATCTCCGCGAACGAGACGTGCAGGTTGTGTTCGGCGAGTCGGCGCTCGCGCTCGATGTCGTCCAGCGCCTGCAGCCCCTCGGCACCGTGTTCGGTGCAGACCGGACAGGAGCAGGGGAGGTACTCCAGGTCCGCGAGGTGTTCCGTGCTGCGGACAGTGAGGTAGCGGTCGTCGCGGGCGTACAGCGCGTACGCGGCCGAATCGAACAGGTCACAGCCGGCGGCCGCCGCGAGCGCGAACATCATCGGGTGGCCCGCGCCGAACAGGTGGACCGGCGCGGCCGGCCCCAGCCCCCGTTTCGCCGCGAGCGACACCTCGACGGCCTCGGCGTAGCGGTAGTCGTTCAACAGGGGGACGACCGCGCCGACCGGGAACACGTCGGCACCGGTCGCGCGGGCGTCCGCACCCGCCTGCTCGCGGAGGTCCGTGTCGGTGGAGCCCTGGACGGGCGCGTTCAGCAGCATCTCGCCGAGGTCCAGTCCCGAGGCGAGTTCCAGGCGCTCCTGCGTGCTCGCGAGTTCCGCCTCGGCGCGCTCGCGGGCGGCGTCCGGCGGCGTCGGGATGTCCACCGGCGTTCCGATGTCCGAGCCGATGTCGTACTGGAACTGCAGTATCTCCTCGGTATCGATGTCGACCTCCTCGTCGCCGTACACCGAGAGCTGGAACGAGCCCGAATCCGTGACGATGGCGCCCGAGAAGTCGTACAGCGAGTGGAGGCCCTCCTCGAGGGCCTGCTCGCGGTAGTCCTCGCTCCCGTAGAGGATGTAGCCGTTCGTGATGAGCACCTGCGCGCCGAGTTCCTCCATCCGGGCCGGCGAGACGGTCCGGAGATGGGGGTTGACGACGGGCATCAGCGCCGGCGTCTCGACGGTGACGCCCGCGCGGGGCACGTCGAGACTCCCGAGCCGGCCCGCGCCGTCCCAGCGGCGGACCTCGAAGACGTCGGTCATTGGTCCGTCTGCGGCGTGGTTGGCGGTAAGGGTTGTGTGTCGAGGGGAGCGGTGTGCGAGGTCCCCGCTCCCGAGCGCCGCTGCTGTCCGTACTTCCTCCGAAGAACGGGGATGTGCCCGGCCGCGGTGGATCGCCGCGATTCGCGCGGCTGGCCCCCCCATTCCACCAGGAACCGACGGGCGAGTGTCCAGTTCTCCGTCGCTCCCTGTACCCGTGTTGTGTCCTCTCACTATCGGAAATCTCTCCGAGTCGAATGGCTGCTCAGGAGATAATTGCCTGATGATTGCCGCGCGCGCCGCTCATGGCGGGGTACACAGCTGCGGTTCATCGCCGGCTCGGGCACATTCGTGTGCAACGGTATCCCACGAGTGGTCCACACATACTCTGGATAAGGGGCCGGATATATCCGCCTGAACCGAGAAAACCGCAGGACAGCGTGGGGGTGAACGGTCGGTGAAACAGTGTTTAGGTGACTCGTAACGGTCTGCAACAGTCGTAACTGCGGCGTGAATCTCCGATGCACGATTATTTCCGCAGATGGATCGAGAATATTCCATCGGCGGTGGAACGGTATGGCTTCCGGGGTGGAATGGTTCGCAACAGCCGTGAACGGCGCTGAACCGGGCGAACCGAGTTTCTTCTTTATCACCCCTGGCCCGATGGACTCGGATGCATACAATGAGTGTCCAGACAGACTTCGAGTACGATGCCAGCGAGCAGGAGACAGCTGACACGGACGGCCCCACGCGCACGAGTATCGAGAAGGACGACGCGTTCCACATCCTGCAGAACTCCCGGCGGCGTGCCGTGCTCCGCTACCTGCTCGACCACGACGAGGAGGACCGCTTCGTGATGCGGGACCTGGCCGAGGAGGTCGCGGCGTGGGAGCACGACACGACGGTCCAGCAGCTCGTTTCGGACGAGCGCCAGCGGGTCTACATCGCGCTCTACCAGTCTCATCTCCCCAAGCTCGACGACCACGACGTCATCGAGTACAACCAGTCCCGCGGCGTCGTCGAGCCGACCGGTCTCATCGAGGTGTTCGAGCCGTACCTCGAGGAGAGCCTCCACGCCGACACCGACCTCGCCGTCGACGGCACCGACACCCACGAGGAGTCCGACGAACGCTCCGAGGGCCGCTTCACCGGCACCGTCTCGTCGCTGTTCAAGCGGTGACCCCTCGACGGGCTGATTGACGCGCGCTCGTTCCGGACTGGAACGCGGTATATCTCTATTATATTGCTTCTAATTCAGATGAAGGCTGGATAATATCTTTAATACTCGGAAATATTATCGGTATATCTAGTAAGTGAACGGACTCACTCCTCCGCTGCGTCGGCTTCGTGCTCCAGTGCCCGGAGCGCGTCGAGGATGACCTGCTTCGTGACTGCGCCCCGCGTCGTTCGGTGGGACAGGTGCTGAGAACCGTGCGTCAGGGGAGAGTGATAACGATTCAACTGCTGTGGCCGTCCTGCCACACCACCCAGAGCAGCGAGCCGACGACGAACACCGCGAGGAATCCCAGGAGCTCCGTGCCGATCGTGACGTATGGAACGAACCCTCCGCCCGGAATCCCGTTGTTGTTCCCGAACCGGAGCAGCGTCACGCCGTAGGTGAGTGGGACGAAGAATAGCCCGAGGACGACCCATCGTAACCACTGCCGCAGTTTGCTCGGTTCTACCTCCCTCGGATGCAGACGGTGGGATGTGGTTCCTCCAGACTCACGGCGGAGATTGGCGACGACGAACCCGTATACCGTCCCTGCAGCCTCGTGACCCGTCGCGTACTCGTCCTGCAGTTCCTGCCACGCCGTCTCGTCCCTGACCTCGACTGCGACGGTCAGCACCAGCGCGTACTCCCCGTCGAACCGGTCCAGCCGCGTCCGGAGCCGCCCCTGTCCGCCTTCGGAGACGACCGGTTCGACGAGGATACCGACACGGTCGCCCACGACCACGTCAGGCGCCGAACCGCTCCGGTGTGACGCCACGACGTGCTGGTCCACCCCAGGTCCGCAGTTCAGTTTCCCGTCGAGGTACTCGCGGATGCTCGTCCGGTAGTCGTTGAGCCCGGATTCGTCGCCCTCCGGCGACCAGCCCTGCAGCTGCTTTCGAACAGCCGCAGCCACCCCTGGGTCGTCCGTCGACACGGCTCTCCGGTCGGTGTTCTTCCTGATAAACCTCCGGGCGCCGACAGAGTTAGTAACACCCGAACACGATTGTACAACACGAGATGTCAAGTAATACCTCAGAACCGACGGTCGTCAACGTCTCCGGGAAGGGGCAGGCGACCATCCCGAAGCCGCTCCGGGAGAAGTTCGGCATCGAGGCGCCGGGCGAGGTGTTCATCTACGAGGACGAGGGGCGCATCGTCGTCGAGCCCGTGCCGACGCTCTCGGACCTGCACGGCATCCACGCCGGTGACCACGACCCAGGTGAGGTCCTCGCGGAAGCGCGGGACCTGCGGGCAGCCGACCGCGAGCGCGAGGAGCGCGAGGCTGACGAACTGGTCGACCGGCACGGTGACGGGGACTGATGGTGGACTACGTCCTCGACACGGAGCCGCTGGTCGCCTTCCTCTACGACGAACCCGGGCACGAGGCCGTCGCCGAGGTGCTCGAACGGGTCGCATCGGGTGCGGCCGACGGCCTGCTCGCGGAGGTCAACGCCTCGGAACTGCTCTACCTCGTCGCGCGCATCGAGGGCGTCGACGGGACAGCGACCGACGCGTCGCTCCGCACCGCGGACCGGGACGTTCGCGCGCTGACCCGCCACGGACTGGAGCTGGCGCGTGCGGACTGGGCCCTCGCGGGTCGCGTGAAGGCCCACGGGGGAATCGCACTCGGCGATGCGCACGCCGTCACGCTGGCTCACGAGCACGACGCGACCCTGCTGGCCGGCGCCGACGGGGAGTTCGACGAGTTGCCGGTCGAGGTGACCGTGGAGCGGTTCCGGGACCACGGCGTGTGATTCGCTGATAACTCGTGAATATCTCGATAATGTGCTCGAAAATCGGATAATGGGGCTGTTAATGCTCTAGGGACGGGGGCGACTACTCCGATTCCACGTCCACCTCATCCTCCGGCTCCAGCGTCCGGAACGCGTCGAGGATGACCTGCTTCGTGATGGCGCCCCGCGTCGTCCAGTGGTGGGCGTAATCGAGCATGTCGTCGTAGATGTCCGGTTTACACCCGGCGGCCTTCGGGTGGCCGCCGCCGTTGACCTGCGCGGCGACCTCGTGGCAGCGTTCGAACGCGTCCGTGCCGCGGATGCTGGCCGAGCCCGAGGGCTTGACGACGACGGAGGCGTCGGCGCCCTGCTCGCGGAACGCCTCGGCGACCTCGTTCTGCGAGCAGCGGCCGTACGTCACCCCGACGGTCCAGCCGTTCACGTCGACGATCTGCCCGCGCTCGACGGCCTGCTCGATGAGCGCCTCCTTCTCGACGCGGCGCTCGGCGATGTAGTCCTCGACGTCCTCGGGGAGGTCGGCGCCGTGCTCGCGGACGACCTCGACGTACTCCTCGGGTTCGACCCAGTAGGCGTAGTCGGCGAGGTCGTCGCTGCGGGGGTCCTCGCGGAGCCAGAGGTCGTGGTCACGGGTCACCTCCGCGAGGTCGGTGAACCGCGCGGGGAAGTCGTAGTCCAGCGCCTCCAGCGCCACGTCCGCGGTACACACCTCGTCCGAGGGGCCGACCACGAGGTCGACGCCCGCCTCCTCGACGAGCAGGGTGAGTTCGTCGTGCCACTGGTGGTGGTCGAACCAGCGGATTTCGTGGCCGTCGGCCACGTCCCCGAGCGGTTCGATGTCGCGTTCGTCGTCCGGGCAGAGGTCACAGACGACGACGCGGGCGTCGGGGTCGGCGAACTCGGCGACGTACTCCAGCGAGTCGGCAATCTCGTGCGGACCGGTCGGAACGAGCGCGGCCGAGCCGAACGCCTCGCGCAGCAGTGCCACGCAGGCCAGCCCGTCGGCGTCCGGGTCCGCGATGACCACCGTCGAGGCGCCGACGATGGCCTCGCGTGCCTCGGCCTCCTCGCGTGCCTCGTCCACGGAGTCGGGCACGAAGAAGCCCTCCCCCGGGAGGACCGACTTCCGCGAGAGCGAGAGCCGGTCGTCGTCGATGAGATAATCGTCCATGCCTGTTCGAGCGCCCCGAGCGGTATCAAACGGCCGGTTGCGGTCGCGGGGGAAGGGTCGCTGTCGGCCGCGGGATGTCGTCGGCCATCGTCGAGCGGTTCGCGCCGCCGCACTACTTCGATCCGCCGGACGCGGACCACCCGCCCGTCCCCCGTCTCTCTCGGGAGGTGACCGACCCCGACGCCGGGGACGGCTGAGGAGGCCTTCGGGTGCAAGCCTCGCCGCCCGGACACTCCCGCCACCCGGCCGCCCGACGATTTAGGGCCTGGCGGGCCGTGCCTCGCGTATGGAACACGTGGCCGACGGGGAGCGCGAGACGGTCGAGGCCGTCCCGGGGGTCCACCTGACCCAGCTGGCGGCGGGCGAGGAGCTGAGCATCCAGCGGTTCCACATCGAGCCCGACGCCGAGGTGCCGGAACACGACCACCACCACGAGCAGACCGGCTACGTTGTCGAGGGGACGCTGACCTTCCTCGTCGGCGGCGACGAGTACGCGATGGGGACGGGCGACTCGTTCACCATCCCCGGCGGGGAACCCCACGCCGCGGTCAACCGGGGCGACGAGCCGGTCGTCGGCATCGACACGTTCGCACCGCCGCGGCCGACCCCGGACTGGGCACCCGACCCGGACGCCGAGTGACGACCCGCGGGCGCCGGCTCGTCGGCCCGCTCGCACTGGGTGCGCTGCTGGTGCTAGCGGGGTGTAGTATCGGCACCGGGGGTGGCGTTCCCGACCGGACGCCGACGCTGACGCCGGCGCCCATTCCCGGTGGCGAGCGCGCGGCGACGACCGATGCCAGCGGGTCGGGCGGCCCGCGGCTCGTGGAGGGCCGCCAAGTCGCACCGGGGCTCCGGACGGGTGGCGTGGCCGACCCGTTCGCGCTCGCGAGGGCCCACCACGCCCAGCTCTCCGACCACTCGTTCACCCGGGCCGACAGCCGGACCGTCGTCGACGGGAACGGGACGCTCCGCGCGACCCGGACCGACATCGAGGTCGCCCGTGGCGGCACACCGTTCCTGCTGACCCGGAGCTCCGTCTCCGCGCCGCGCTACGACGTGAATGCCCCGTACAGCGACGCGATGATATACCACGACGGGGACGCGGCGTTCTACCGGCTCGTCGCGGCGGACAACGTCACCTACGGGACCGATGCGGGGGCCACCGCTGCAGAGGTCGAATCCGACCGGACCGGCAGCGACGCGGTGCTGGGGCTGCTCACGACGTTCCGATGGGAGGTGACGCGGCTGGAAATCGGCGGTGCGGTCCGTTATCGCCTCGAATCGACCGCGGTCGTCGCGCCGGACGCGCTCGACGACGCCTACCTGCTCACGGACCCACGCGACGCCGAGGTCCGGATGCTCGTCGGCCCCGACGGTCGGGTCTACCGCTACCGGCTCGAATACGAGACCACCTACGACGGGCGTCGGGCCGGCGTGACGGAGACGGCCCGCTGGTCGGACGTCGGGACGACGACGGTCGACCCACCGGGGTGGCTCGACCGCGCGAGAAACGAGAGCGTCGGGGCGCCCAGCGAGGGCGAGACGAGGCCGTGAGCGGAGCGCTGGACGGCTGATTCGGCCGCACTGGAGCGGACGCGGGCAGCCGTCAGTTCCCGAAGAGCGACGACCAGGCGTTCCAGTTCAGGTTGGGGAAGGTGGTGTCGAACTGCGACCGACTCGGGTCGACGTTGCCGTCGCCGTCGTGGTCCGTGAACGTCCCCGCTCCCGCACCGGACTGGGCCATCCGGGTGGCTCCGCTGTTGCCGTTCCCGTTGTTGCCGTTGTTGTTTCCGGCGTTCCCGTTGTTGCTGTTTCCGGCGTTCCCATTGCCACCGTTTCCGGGCCCGTTCAGCTGCTCCTCGGGCGTGTAGACGTAGAGGCAGTCGTTCTTGTAGGAGCGACCGAACTGGTCGGCGTCCTCACAGCAGAGGACGCGACCGTCCTCCATCACGTAGACGTTGTCGACGTTGACGAGCGCGTCGTCGGCCACGTCGGCGGTGTCGGTCCCGTCCGGGCCGACGATGACCGGCTCCAGCCGCGAGACGTTGTAGTCGGGTTCGAGTTCGCCGCGGTAGACGACCCCGCCGTCGACGCGGTGCATCCGCAGGTCGCCCGCATCGTCGGCCATGTCGTCGTTGAACTCGGAGATGCCGAAGTAGACGTAGTCGCCGGGCGTCGCGCCGGGCACGCTGTCGACGCCCTCGGCCTTGTTGAACTCGACCGTGGCGCCGATCTCCTTCGCGGCGGCGCGGGTCTCGAGGAACGGCACGCGCCGGAGCTCCTCGGCGACGCCGTCCGGGCCGTTCGCCTCGTACTGCCGGGCCCACTCGACGATTTCCGCGTCGGTGATGTAGTCCCGGTTGCCGTTCTCGACGACCTCGCGGTCGGCCTGTTCCAGCACCTCGGCGGTGACCTCGTCGCCTCCGCTCCAGTCGCTGTGGGTGGCGAGGTAGTCCTTCTGGGTCACGCCGTCGTAGTCGGCGATCCACTCGGCGACCTCGCCGTTCGAGGCGTGTCCGAGTTCGAGCCACTCGATGTCGAGGGTCACGTCGGCCGGCGAGTTCTTCTCGGCCGCCGCCCCGGTCGTCACCTTCGGGGCGTACAGCGTCCCCGAGACGTCCATCGGGTCCGAGTAGCTCGGGATGGGACGGTCGGCGACGAACTTGTAGATGCCCTTGCTGTCGCCGTCCGAGCACTGGTAGACCGTCTTGCGGTCCTGCTGGAAGTCCGGGGCCTCCCACGACGCCCGGCCCATCGCGTAGTGCTTGACCGGCGTCGGCTCCTCGGCCGTCGGGTCCTGGAACTCCAGCTGGTAGCCGTAGCGATACGGGTTGGGATAGCCCTCGCCGATGGGGGTCGTGGTGTTGGTGTCGCCGTCCTGGTCGACGGGGTCGGCGCCGAGGTAGTACGCCAGCAGTTCGACGCCGCCCATCGCCCAGTACCCCTGGACGTACCAGGAGTCGTCGCCGTAGTAGGAGTCGACGGCCTCCTGGATGTCCGTGGGGTCTGGCCGGTTCCAGAACTCGTGTGCGGCGCGGAGCCCCTGCCCGCTGCCCGCGTCGACGATGTCGCCCACGGCCGCTGTCAGCGAGATGCGCGTGTGGGCGTAGTTCTCCTCGGAGGAGACCATCGTGTCCCACGGCGTCTTGTCGCCGTAGCAGTTGATGCGGGTGCCGCCGAGCTCGCGCATGGCCTCGGTGTTGGCCAGGTTCAGCGCGTTCTCCAGGTCCGCCTCCCACGACTCGCCGTCCTTGCTGACCGGGATGCGCGTGACGTTGCCGGGGCTGGCCTCGAAGTTCGTGAACAGGTAGCCCTCGGTGCCCGCGCCGTTCGTGGCGATGAACTGGTTGCAGTCCGGCGTGTAGCCGGCCTCGCTGTACCGCGAGCCGGCGAACTCCGTGATGGGGGTCCCGTCGGGCGTCTCCGGGACGCCGAGCTCCTCGCCGTTTCCGAAGGTGTCGCCCTGGCTCGCCAGCAGGACGTACTCGCCGTCGCTGACGCGGACCCTCCCCTGCTCCTCGTTGGTCTGGGGTGTCGACAGCTCGTCGAACTCGCTGCTGTCACCGTCGAACTCGAAGTTGAACCCCTCGACGTAGCCGATACCCGCCTTGTCGAAGGGCGCGGGATTGTCCGTGCTGGGGTGCTGGAGGCTGTACAGCAGCGAGCCGTCGTCGAAGACGAACGGTCCGGTCACCTCCGCGCCGAGCGCCGTCGAGGAGAACCGCTTCAATTCGCCCTTCACGCTGGGGGCACCGGGTGTATCCGACTCCTCCTCGTCCGCGACCGCGACGCCGCTCACGCTCGCTCCCACTGCCGCGGCGACGGAGGTCGCCATCAGGTTCCGCCGAGTGAACTCGGGCATACGAACGGATACCCACCTGTCGGGGATATGAACGCTTGTAATAGCCGTCCGGCCCCGTACGGTGACGGCCGAACCGCTCTGTGTGTTCGGGTCGGATATATAGCTGCCCGGGCCTCGTGAGAGGGTTCCCGATTCGCCGTGGCGCCGCTCGATACGAACGTCGAACACCGAACGTGTCGAAGATATAGGATATCAGTTATGTTGCGTGGCGGTTCGCTGTCACGCCACGCCGCGCTCGACGGCCCCCTCGCGGACCTCCTCGGCCCGCGCCCGGACGGTCTCGATGTACCGCTCTATCTGTCCCGGTTCCTTCCCGAAGAAGGAGGCGACCCACGCGGTGTCGGCGTAGCGCTGGGTCCGGAAGTACGCCGCCAGCGTGTCCCGTCCCGCCTGGATGATCTCCGGTGGAACGCCCCGATCGCCCGTCCCGTCCTCCTGGAACCCGTTCACGTCGAAGTAGACATCGGCGTACAGCTCCGCGTCCGCGACACTGTCGAACTCCTCACCGCGGTGCTGGGGCGCCTCGAACCGGTAGCGGGGGGCGTCGGCGCCGTCGGGGGCGACCGTGACGATGCGCACGTCGAGGATGTACTCACGGTGGACCGATTCGCCGTCTCGGGGTACGGACTCGGGTCGTGACATGGTGTCGGAGACCGCCGGCGGGCGGTCGCTCGACCGTGAGCACTGCCGGCCGTGGGTAGTTCGTTGCTAGTTTCCCTATATACCCGTCCGGACGGGACCGAACCTCCACAGCCCGCACCCTCGACATATCTGTCGAAATATCACCTCTGTCTGCATATCCTTGGATCTAATAACAAAAGCTCTGTATTACTCGGATATACTCTATCGAACGGGGGGTCGGGTCTATTCCCCGCTGTCCGCTTCGGCCACCCACTTCTCGGAGTAGGTCGTCCCGCAGTCGCACGCCGCGTACGCGTGGATGACATCGCCCTCGGCGTACTGGCCGCCGACCTCGGTGTTCTGTGCCTCCGCGAAGGCGAAGACGAAGCGGGCGCCGTGGTCGTCGCCGGCGCCCTCGGGGCAGTCGCCGCCCGTCGCGTCGCGGTGGACGTGCCCCTCGGTCTCCATCGCGCTCCCGGCGAACGACATCGGGTCGAGGCCGGTCGCGGACTCGAACGCCTGCCGGCCCTCGGCGCCCGGCAGGACGAGCACGACGCCGTCGTCGGTCCGCTCGCCGAGTTCGGCCAGTTCCTCGGGGTCCGCGATGCCGTCCTCGCGGAGGTAGATGAGGATATCGTCCGGGCGGTCGCCCGCGAGGAAGCTCCGGCGGGCGTCGCTGATTCCGTCGTCGGCGTCACCGCTCGCCGTGCCGTCGGTGTCGTCGCTCATGGTTCCTCCAGGTCGCGGGCGATGGCCGCGAGCCCGTCGTCCGGCCGGTCTGGCACCTCGTACACCGCCGACTCGCTCGGGGCGCGGACGCCGTAGAAGAAACCCTCGTCCACGACATCGACCAGTACCGAGCGGCCGAACGCCAGGTCCCGGTCCGCGACCCACGCGGGCAGGCGGTCCTCACCGTCGCCGGTACGAGCCTGCCGGGGATTGTCGTACAGCGCCCGGAGTTCGAGGCCGTCGTCGAGTCCGCGGTGGACGCGGGCGTGGCGGGTCCGGCCGTCGAGCGCCACCCGGACGACCTCGCCGACCGGGAAGGCGTCCCGCTCGCCGTCGGGGAGGTCGATACGGGGACGGTCCGTGCGGCCGACCCGCTCGAGCGTCGCGCGGACGGTCCGGACGGCGTCGTTGTCGTTGGCGATGCGCTCCATCGACGAGTGGCTTACTCGTCGTCCTCGTCGCCCTCGCCGAGCAGCTCGTCGATGGAGCTGTCGCCGCGGGTGACGATCTTGGCGTTGATCTGACGGGTGTCGTCGCTGACCTCGCGACCCCGGACCGTGACGCGACGGCGCTCGCCGTCGACCTGCGGCTCGTAGCCGACGCCGCCCGTCAGCAGGAGCTGCTTGAGATCCGTCCCGGGCACGTCGCCACGCATCGGGCGGCCGGCCGTATCGGAGCCGCCGGTGATCTCCACCTCGTAGCCGTCGAGGCCGACGGCGGTGCCGTCGACGGCCTCGCCGATCTCCCGACCCTGGAATCGGTTCGCGTCCTGTCCGTCGATCTCGAACTGGTAGGTCGTCCCGTCCTCCGGGTCCGCGACGACGACCTGGAAGTCTGCCATGCACGCAGCGAGTCGTGGAACGGCCAAAAGGGTATTGGAACGCGCTCCGGGCGGTACGTGCCCACACGCCGGCCTCGAAGGCGGTCTCGGCGGGCGACTACCGTCCGCCCACGAACGCCCGCGGGTCGAGGACGGGGACCACCCGCCCGGCATCGCAGACGACGGCCCCGTCGACCGCCGGGCTCGTGTCGACGCCCGCGAGCGGCGTCACCAGCGTCTCGTGCTCGCTCAGGACGCCGTCGCACCGGAGCGCCACGCGACCGCCCTCGCCGGGCTCGTCGCCCTCCACCCCGCTCGGCGGGTCGACCAGCAGGTACGCCGGTTCGTGCTGCTCGGGTGCCCCAGCCGCCGTTTCCGGCGCCACGAGCGCCGTCGCGAGGTCGACCGTCCGGTAGTCCACGGTCGACCCGAACGCCGTCTCGGTGCCCATGGCGTCGCGTTCGAGTTCGTCCGCACTGACCCGGACCGCGCCGTTCTGCACGCGTGCCTCGCTCGCCGGCACCACCCGCTCGAGGGGCCACCCGGGAACGGCGTACGTCTCGCCCCCCGCCGCGACCAGGTGGACCCGCTCGACGACCCCGTCGACGGGGACCGAGAGCCGGACGGCCGTCCCCTCGCCGGGCGTCGAGTCGACGGTCACCTCCCCGTCGAGGTCGGTCATCGCCCGGCCGACGACGTCCATCCCGACGCCGCGCCCGGAGAGATCGCTGTCGGCGTCGGCCGTCGAGAGCCCGGCCTCGAACAGCAGGTCGAGCGCCTCGTCGTCGGTCGTGTCGGCCGCCCCTTCGATACCGGCCGCGACGGCGGCCTCACGGACGGCGCCGGCGTCGATGCCGCGCCCGTCGTCGCCGACGGTGACCACCAGCCGCCCCGCCTCGCGGCGCCCCCGGACCGTGACGGTCCCGGCTTCCGGCTTCCCGGCGGCGCCGCGCTCGCGTGGCCCCTCGATACCGTGGTCGACGGCGTTGCGCACGCAGTGGACCAGCGGCTCCGAGAGCCGGTCGACGGTTTCGCGGTCGACCGCGGTCGGCGCGAGGTCGGCCGTGAGTTCGACGGGCGTCTCGACGTGCCGCCCGGCGCGCTCGACCGCGCGTTCGAGGTCCGGCGCCAGCGCGTCCAGCCGGCGCAGGTCGCCGGCGACCGTCTCGCCGAGCGCATCCGTGGCGAGGCGGAGCGAGGCCAGCGCGTCGGCCGCGTGCCCGTCGGCGTCGCCGAGCGCCGTGGCCAGCCGGCGCCGCTCGATGGCCAGGCCCCGGATCGCACCGAGCGGTTCCAGCGCCGCGCTCGGCTCGCGCTCGGCCTCGTCGGGGTCGATGTCGAACCGCTCGGCGTCGAGCGAACTCGACGCGATGGTCACCGCCGCGTCCGGCACCCGCCCCAGTCCCGAGATGGTGGCGCTACCGCTCGGCCCGTCCCCTGTGCTCGGTGTTCCGGTGGTCTCCGGTGCCATATCCGGGTCGGGTGTGGGCAGGGCCTCGCGGGACCGTTCGGGCTGTGATCGGTCGGCGGCCGACGCCACGGGTGCGTCGGTCTCGGCGTCGCGGATCGCAGCCCCGTCGGGCACCGATCCGTCCGGCGGGTCCGGTTCGGGCTCCACCACGGAACCGGCGTCGACCGCCTGCTCGGTGGCCGTGTCGTCGCCGGGCCCGGTGGCCGCCGCCTCGGCGTCGGCCTCGACCTCGTCGAACGAGCCGCCGCCCTCGAGGTCCGCGTACGCCTCGGCGTCGTCGTCCATCGCCGCCACGAGCGCGTCGAGGTCGTCGTACTCGCCGGCGGTCTCGAACGCTGCCCGCGCCTCCTCGTCGAGCCCGAGGTCGTCGAGGTCCGGCTCGGACGGGTCGGCCGCCGACTTCGTTCCGTCCCCCGCGTCCGCTGGGGCCTCCGCGACCCCGTCGGTCGCCGCCGACCCCGCGGTCTCCGCGCCGACGGCGTCGGTCCCGCCGAGATGGCTCTGGAGCTGTTCGGTCCACTTGTCCGCCTCGATGGCCGGACTGTCCCCGTCGCTCCGGATGCCATCGAGCACGCGCTCGATGGCTTCGACGGCGGCCACGCCCGTCTCGACCGCCGGCTCGTCGAGCGTCGCGTCCCCTGCCCGGGCCGTCGCGAGCACGTCCTCGACGGCGTGGGCGACCGCTGCAACGTCGTCCAGCCCGACGAGGTCGCAGTTGGCCTTCAGCGAGTGGGCCGCGCGGAACGCCTCGTCGACCGCCTCCCGGTTCGGCTCCTCGCCCAGCGACGCGAGCGACCCGGCGAGCGTGCGGACATGCCGCCGGTTCTCCCGGACGAACTCCTCCGAGATGTCGTCCGCCGGCCGTCCGGTCTCGCTCACGGTCGATACCCCCCGTTGCTGGTCAGAGCGTGCACGCTGCCGGGCGACAGTACGTACGCCGGCCCGTCGTCGAACGTGACGACCGCGCGGAACAGCGGGTCGTCGGTGGCGTCCCCGAGGAAGAAGTCCCCGGACTCGGCCGGCGGTGTCACCGCGTCCACCGGTGCCGTCAGGAGCCCGCTCGTCCCGTCGACCAGCAGGCCCACCGGCGGCCCCTCGTCTCCACGGATGACCACCACCTCGCGGTCCTCGCCCTCCGGGTCCACGTCGAGGCGGTCGGCGAGCGACACGAGGGTGGTCGGCCGGCCGGCGACGTAGCCCAGCCCGACCACCGGAGCGGGAGCGCCGGGGAGTCGTGTTCGCTCGGGGACCGGCGACACCCGGGCGACGTGGCCAGCCTCGAGCGCCAGCGGGAAGCCACCGAGCCGGAACCGGACGAACGCGACGCTGTCACGCTCCGCCTCCCCGTCTGCCCGGTTGCGCTCCGCCGTCTGCATGGCGCACCCGAGGGAGGGCGGCGCAAAGAGCGTTTCCCGGCTCGCCGACGCTCCCCGTGGCCGGCCGCGCTCGTGCCGACGGCTCCCGCCCCCCGACAGCTCCCGGCGGCCCATCGACGGGTTTCAAGTCCGCCGGCCGCCGAGACGTGGATATGAACCCAGGGGACCGCGTCCGCGTCGACCGCGGCGGGACGACCTACGAGGGCGTCCTCATGCCGTCGACGGACGCTGACCGACTCGTCGTCAAACTCGACGGGGGCTACAACGTCGGTATCGACCGCGCGGACGCCGAGGCCGAACTGCTCGAGTCCGGCGTCTACGACGTCGAGAGCGCACAGGACACCGACGAGGGGGCCAGCGAGATCCAGTTCGACGACGACCTGCCAACCGTCTCGCTCATCTCCACCGGCGGCACCATCGCCTCCACCGTCGACTACCGGACGGGTGCTGTCACGGCCCAGTTCGACGCCGAGGACGTGCTCCGCGCCGTGCCCGACCTCGCGGGGCGGGCGAACTACCGCGGCCGCGTCGTCGCCAACATCCTCTCGGAGAACATGACGGCCGACATCTGGCAGGAACTCGCCGAGGCCGTCCACGAGGAGATCGAGGCGGGCGCCGACGGCGTCGTCGTGATGCACGGCACCGACACGATGCAGTTCACCGCGTCGGCGCTCGCGTTCATGCTCGACACGCCCGTGCCCATCGTCTTCACGGGGAGCCAGCGCTCGGCCGACCGGCCCTCCTCGGACAACGTGATGAACGCAGTCTGCGCGGTCGAGGCGGCCAAATCCGACTGTGCGGAGGTGCTCGTCTGTATGCACGCCACCGAGTCCGACGACCGCTGTGCCCTCCACCGCGGCACGCGCGTCCGCAAGAACCACACCTCGCGGCGCGACGCCTTCGAGACGGTCGGCGCCGAGCCGCTGGGGTACGTGGATTACGATGCCGAGGCCGTCCACTTCCGCCGGGAGTACGCCGAGCGCGACGGCGTCGACCTCGACATCCGCGCGGACCTGGAGACGGACGTGGAACTGGTGAAGTTCACGCCGGGGATGGACTTCTCGCGGGTCGAGCGGCTCTCCGATGCGGCGGGTCTCGTGGTCGAGGGGACGGGTCTCGGCCACGTCCACACGGACCTCATCCCGACGTTCGAGTCGATGGTCGACTCGGGCACGCCGGTCGTGATGACCAGCCAGTGCATCGAGGGTCGAGTCTGCGACCGCGTCTACGACACCGGCCGTGACCTGCTCGATGCCGGCGTCGTCGAGGCCGAGGACACGCTCCCCGGGACGGCGAAGGTGAAGCTGATGTGGGCACTCGCGAACGTCGACGACGAGTCGGTGGCGGCGACGATGCGCCGCTCCGTGGCGGGCGAGATTCAGGACCGTTCGACGCCGTGGCAGTAGCGCGATGAGCGACGACGCTGGCGCCGACGGCGACGGGGACGCCGACGAGTTGACCGTCCGGCAGGTCCGCGCCGACGACCGCGAGGCCGTCGTCGCGTTCACCGAGTCGACGTGGCCCGAGCGCGGCGACGACTACATCCCCCGCGTCTTCGACGAGTGGGTCGAGACCGACGGCCCCACCCAGCGGACGTTCGTGCTGGACGCCGGCGACGACATCGCGGGCATCTGCCAGGGCGTCCTCCTCTCGGCACACGAGGCCTGGGCCCAGGGGATGCGCGTCAACCCGGACTACCGCGGGCGGAAGGCGAGTCCCCGCCTCACCCACGCCGTCTTCGACTGGGCGCGCGAACAGGGCGCGACGGTCTGCCGGAACATGGTGTTCTCGTGGAACGCGGCCGGCCTGGGACAGTCCCGCGCGGTCGGGTTCGACCCGCGGACGGAGTTCCGCTGGGCCGAACCGGCGCCGGACGCCGACGTGGCGGGTCCCGACGGCCTGCGGGTCGTCGAGAACCCGTCTACGGCGTGGACTGCGTGGCACCGCTCCGAGGGCCGGGACCACCTCGCGGGGCTCACGCTCGCCAGCGACGAGTCGTGGGCGCTCGCGGAACTGGCGCCCGAGCGCCTGCACGACGCGGCCGCGGACGAACGTGTGCTCGCGGTCGTCGACGACGACGGCGTCCGTGGGATGACGTTCCGCGTGCGCACGGACGAACACGAGGTGGAGGGCGAGACCGAGCGGTTTGCGGAGTACGGCGTCGGGGTGTGGGACGACGTAGCGGCGGCGCGGGCGCTGTTCGCCGCCGTCGCGCGGGACGCGGCCGACCTCGGGGTGGACCGGACGCGGGTGCTGATTCCGGAGACGGTCCGGCACGTCTCGGACGTGGCCGCCGCACGGGTCGGGTTCAGTGACGAACCGGATTTCGTGCTGGAGGCGGACCTGTCCGAGGTGTAAGTGCCGTATTAATTCCCGGAGTCTGAAATTAGTGTGTAATTTCTGGTGTTGGTCGATTATGTGGGGTACAATCTGCTATCCACCACTCACTGGTGGGAACAGCGCGAGGTCGTCCCCGTCCTCAAGCACGGTGTCGTAGCCATCGTCGACGACGAACGGGTTGCTGTCGTTGCGCAGCACCCGGATGTGGTCGCGGATGTCGCCGTCCTCGTCCAGTATCTCGTCCTCCAGTTCGGGGTGTGCGTCCAGCAACTGCTCGAACGCGTCCCGGAAGGTGTCGCCCGGTCCCGCCTCGACCGCGACGTGCTTCGTCCCGGCGGTCTCGGCGAGGTTGGCGAACAGTCTCCACTCCATACCCGGCGGTGGGTCGGCGGCGCGTTTAGGGGTTTGGCTCGCGGGAAACGTGGATGCCCTCGTTTCGGGTGGAACCGGCTGGGGCGGGTTCGTATCCACCGTCGTTTCGGGTCGAGTCGGCCCGTTCCACGATGGATTCGGGTGGGAATGAAAGGGGCCGGTCGCTCGGCGGTCCCCGGACGAAGCAAGCACGCGAGCGAAGCGAGCGCGCACAGCGAGTCCCGGGGCCCCGAGCGACCGGGGGCTTTCGACAACTGCTTGTGTCTCGTAACAGCAGGCGACCAGAAGCGGTAGAAAGCCCCCGCCGGCTGCGGTCGCGCGGCTCGCTGCGGTCCTCACTCCGCTCGCTACGCTCGCTCCGTTGTGGTCCTTGCGTCGCCGTGCTTCCCGCAGCCGGCGGCCCCTTTCAGTCCCACCCGAGTTCATGTCCCGGCGGGCGAATCTGTCTCGGGATGACGGTGGTGCGAACCGCGGTTGCCATCCCTGCGTTCGACTACATCTAGCTACCCGAACCCCTAAACCCGGCCGTGACCCATCCACAGCCAATGAGTCTCGACGTCTCGGTCGTGGGGAGTGGCTACGTGGGCACGACCCTCGCGGCCTGTCTCGCGGACCTGGGTCACGACGTGACCGCTATCGACATCGACGAGGACATCGTCGAGCAACTGAACGCCGGGGAGTCGCCCATCCACGAGCCGGGGCTGGACCCGCTGCTGACGGC
Source organism: Haloglomus halophilum (assembly GCF_024298885.1). Taxonomy (GTDB): domain Archaea; phylum Halobacteriota; class Halobacteria; order Halobacteriales; family Haloarculaceae; genus Haloglomus; species Haloglomus halophilum. The sequence goes on along the minus strand of NZ_CP101166.1, from coordinate 1,375,509 downwards.
GTATGCAGGCAACTCGCTCCGCGCGAGTACCACACACGACAGCGTCCCCGAGTCGGATGTCGTCTTCCTGACCATCCAGACGCCCGCGCGCGAGGACGGCAGTATCGACATCGGGCCGTTGCGTGCGGCGGCCGAGGACGTGGGCCGAGCACTCGCGGACGCCGAGGACTACACCCTCGTCGTCGTGAAATCGACCGTCATCCCGGGGATGACCGAGGAGGAGCTGATTCCGGTGCTGGAGGACGCCTCCGGCAAGACCGAGGGCGAGGAGTTCGGCGTCGCCGTCAACCCCGAGTTCCAGTCGCAGGGCTCGGCCGTGGACGACTTCATGAGCCCGGACAAGATCGTCCTCGGGACCGACGGCGACGAGCGGGCGCTGGACCTGTTCGCGCAGCTGTACGAATCACTCGTCGCCCAGTGGGAGGCACCGGTCGTCGAGACCGGCCGGCGCGAGGCCGCGATGGTGAAGTACGCCAACAACGTCTTCCTCGCCGCGAAGGTCTCGCTCATCAACGAACTCGGGAACATCTGCAAGGAGTACGATGTCGACTCCTACGACGTGGCCGACGCCATCGGCATGGACGAGCGCATCGGCGCGAAGTTCCTCCGGAGCGGGGTGGGGTGGGGCGGCTCCTGCTTTCCGAAGGACACCGCGGCCATCATGGCCGCAGCACGGCAGGCCGACTACGACCCCGACCTGCTGGAATCGGTCGTCGGGGTGAACGAGAAGCAGCCCCGACGGATGCTGGGGCTGCTCGACGAACACGTCGATGTCGAGGGCGAGCGCGTGGCGGTGCTGGGGCTGGCGTTCAAGTCCGGCACCGACGACATCCGTGGGTCGCGGGCGAAGCCCGTCATCGAGGGGCTGCAGGAGCGGGGCGCCGACGTGGTGGCGTACGACCCACTGGCGAACGAGTCGATGGCCGCCGAGTACCCCGACGTGACGTACGTCGACAGCGCGGCCGAGGCGCTGGACGGGGCCCACGGCACGCTGGTGGTCACGGACTGGGACGAGTTCGCGGCACTGGACACGGAGTTCGACGCGATGGAAGAGCGTGTCGTCGTCGACGGCCGGCGCGTCATCGCACGGCGCGAAGGGCTGACCTACGAGGGGCTGACCTGGTAGGCCGGGCGGCGGAGGCGGGTCTGGTTCCCGTTCGTCGTGCCTGACGAGCCGGCGGTGTCGAGGGTACCGGCGTCGACGCGTTCGCCGTTCTCGATGGCGGCCTCCGGTACGGTGACCGTCGCTGTGGTGTTGCTCTTCTGGAGGCTGATCTCGTACTCTCCGGGGTACGCGACGCGGAGCTGGTACCGGCCGTCGTCGCCGGTGCGGGCCTGACGGATGTACGTCGCCTCGGCCTCCTGACCGCTGACGGATACCGTGGTGGACAGTCGGACCGTCGCGTTCGACACTGGGCCGGTCTCGTTCTCGACCTCGCCGGTCAGGTTCCCACCGGGGACGACCTGGTGGACCTGATGGCGGTCGGTCACGTACAGGGCTCGGTAGTGGCCCGATCCGTCGAAGCCGTTGTATCGGCCGCCTAGCCCTCTGGTGAGCCGCGTCTGGAGCGTCGCGTCCTCCGCCTCCTGGCGGTTGAAGACGATGAACCCGTCACGGTTCCGCTCTCGCAGCCGCTCGTACCAGATGTCCGGGTCCGTCGACCGAAGGAACGTCTCGTAGTCGCTGAAGGCGAACCCGTACGACCGCGATTCCCCGTTCACGAAGTAGTTGTACATCCGATTCCGGCTCCAGGGAGAGAAGACGTAGTTCTCCGGATACTCGATATCGTTCTCCGCGGCATAGCCGTCGATCCACACCGCGGTCTCGAACTTGTGTTCGTCGATGGGGACCTGGTTGGCCTTGACCGGGGCCTGCGCGATGCTGAGGCCGGAGACGAGGAGGAAGAGGAACACCAGGGAGAGCGCTCCTCTCGCGCTCGGGATGCCGATGGGTGATTCCTGTCCGCCGCCGTCGCTCCGGACTGCGGTGGCATCACGGAACGGGACCGGGGGGCGAGCCAGGTCGACCCGCTCTGCGATGTGGACGAACCCGAACCCGGCGAAGGCCGCGACGAACGTGGAGAACTCCCCGGCGAACCGGATCTGGAACAGCGTGAGGACGAGGAACAGCCAGGCGTAGCTCCCACCGAGGAGCCAGCCCCTGCGCTCGGTGGCCTGGTCGGCTCCTGCGGCACGCACGAGCGCCAGGCCCATGTACGGAATCGCCAGGAAGAGGAGGAGCCCGAAGAGGAACAGCCAGCCGAAGGTCTGTGTCGAGAACAGCGATTGCCCCTCCACGATCTCGCTCCGGGTTCCGATCCGACCGAGCTGACTGAACAGCCGATCTCCGTACGCCGGGAGGACGACCACGAGCAGGCCCAGTCCGGTGACGAAACCGGCTGCTTCGAGGGCCGCCAGCGCGCGCACCTCCGAGACCGGAAGTGTCGGTGCCCGCCGAACCGCCTCACCGATGCCGGCGACGCCGACGACGCCGCCAGCGAGCAGCAGTGGTGAGAACGCGACCACGTCCGTCTGCCAGCCCAGCGACAGATGAATCGCCGCCGTCAGCAGCCCCGCGACGGCGGCGCCGGCGGCAACGGGTGCCAGCGCCAGCGCGGTCGAGTCACCACGTTCGAGCGAGACGAGCGCCGCGAGCGGCGCGTACAGGCCCAGCGGGAACAGGAGCAGGGGCCCCGCTTCCCAGGCAAGCACCTGTCCGGCGATGCCGACACCCATCACCAGCGCCCAGCCGAGGGTCCGCTGACTCCCCACCGAACTCCGAGTTGCCGGCGTCCGTGCCAGCCGGACCGCAGCGGCGGCCGTCATCGCGAGCCAGACGTAGTCGAAGGCGTGGTGGTCGGCGAACCCGATTCCCGAACGGAACGCCAGCACGGGGAGCACCGCGAGCATCACGACGGACGCGATTCCAATACGTTCGTCGTCGGTGAGACCCGTCGCGAACAGGTAGGTGAAGACGCCCGTTGCAACCCCGGCCACGACGGGGTACCACGCGAGCACGAGGGGTGCCTGCTCGATGCCCCCCACTAGCTCGGTGGCGACCCAGAGGACTGCCACGAGAAGAGGTTCGCTCTTCAGGAGTCCGAACGAGCCCGCCGTCAGCGCGCTGAGGTCCAGCACACCGTTCGACTGGCGGCTCAGCTCCTCCGTCCAGTAGAGGTAGAAGTACGGGTCGTTGCTCGAGAGCACGACCCGGCCACTGCGGAATATCGCATCGAACGCCAGGACCCGGAACACGAACACCAGCGCCAGCGCGCCCGTGAGCGCCGCGGCCACCCGCGGGTCGATGTCGAACTCGGGCAGGGAGAGCGAGAGCGACGTTCCCGAGCCGTCGCCGCTTTCGACCTCGCCGGCGAGCCCCCGCTCGACCGCATCGGGGTCCGCCAGCCGGTACTCCCCGTCCACCTTCTCCACGACGCCTTCGTCGACGAGCGCACCGAAGCTCCCGGAGTCCACTCCGGCATCGTCGAAGGTCCAGGTCGCGTGGCTGGCGTCGGTCTCCAGCAGCGACTCGAGCGCGGGTTCGAGGTTCGGGCGGTCGTCGAGCAGCGCCCGGACCTCGCGCGCGTCAGTCATGGACGGCGTTCGGCCGTCGGCGCGAATAAACCCACCGCTACCGCCAGGCGTGGCTCCCGCCGGACAGGGCGCGCACGCCGGAACCCGGCCGTCTCCCGGTGCGAACCGGCTTTGTGGGTCCCCCGCGTCCCGCCGGTATGCGCGATTTCGTCTGCCTCGCCCACGAGGTGCCGCTCGACGGGACCGTGTCGCTCGACGACCTGCCCGGTGCCGGCCGGCTGGACCTCCTCGCCCGGTTCGTCACGAGCGCCCTGCTCACCTCCCACGGCGTCCGCGAGGACGCCGCCGCCCACCTCGTCGTCCGCGACGAGTTCACCGTCCGAGTCGACGGCGCCACCGTCCGGAACCTGCGCCCGGACGAACGCTCGACCGCGGCGCGCCTCCGCGACGCGCTCGGCGCACGCGACGGCGCCATCGGCCATCAGGAGGCCGAGCCCTCCCCGGGAGTCCATGTCGGCCGGTTCGACCTCGCCGCGACGCTTTCCCGCCTCGACGGCCCGCTCGTCCAGTGCCACGAGGCCGGCACGCCGCTGTCCGAGGAGTCCGTCCCCGACGACCCGACGTTCGTGCTGTCCGACCACCGCGACTTCACCGACGCCGAGGCCGACCTGCTGGCCGAGCGTGCCGACGCCCGCGTCAGCGTGGGACCCGAGCGCCTCCACGCCGACCAGACCGTGACGGTCGCGCACAACTGGCTCGACACCGGCGGCTACCGGACGTACTGACCGGCGACCGGGGTCCGCAACGGTTTTACCCGGCAGGTGTCTTGACTCGACTGCGGGCCGGTGGGGTAGCTTGGTATCCTTCGAGGATCGGGTCCTCGGTACCTCGGTTCAAATCCGGGCCGGCCCACTTCCACGATATCACTTCTCTTGATAACTTATTTGTGCCTCCAATTACCTCATGGTACATAGACGAAATACGTATTTATCGGACCATTTCCATATTCAACCTGTAGAATAAAGAAGTCTCCACCAAGGGTTCCCCCTCCCTTCGAGCTATCGATACAGAAGAGGACAGGTGTTTCTTCATTCCCGTCGAAGGTCGGATTGGATTGAAGCGTTTCAAAAGGCTTAGTAACAACTAAACCATCGCTCGAATTATCCTCAAGAAATACGGAAACTGGGTTGTTCTTGTTTTGGCTACCGCTCCAGAAACTAATCCGTCCTCTTTCCCACTCTCGGGGTTGCGATCCAGAATTATTGAATGTAACTGTTAGTGGTGTTCCCTTTGTATTGGGGCATTTCCCGGTAGCATCTGTGCCGTTGAGAAATACAGTCCCGGAACCGGCTGGATTAATAGTAAATGGACTCGTCGGCCCGAGGCCACTACTATCTGTGTTCTGCACTTTGAACTCGACCTCTGCGTTCTCCTTCTTCCCTGGGGTAAATCCTGGGTCTCCGGGTGTACTGCTACCGAATGTAACATCAGCAAACTTCGGATCCTGGCTGATGCCGCTGATATCACTGGTAGACTCGATAAGGAACGTCACCTGTCCTTGCTCGTCAGTGATATCATTCCCTACGGCCGATACAGTCACATCTGATGATTCGGCTCCGGCATCAAGCGAAACTCCACTGACTGGGTTATTGAATTTATCCCTGGCCTCAACAGTGAAGGTACCCGTACCTCCCTCCGGGACAGAGGTCTGCTCACCTCTGACTACAGTAATATAATGCTTCTCTGGGTCCGATGTCTGCGATCCAATCCCGAGTTTTGTCAACTTCACGGAGTATTCCGTTCCTTTCTCCATGAAGATGGTGAGCTGTTTGAATTCTCCACTGCCCGTATAGTCACAGTCCACGATGAAGCGGCCGTCATCATTAGTCGTAGAGGGGTCTAAATCGGCGCATTCAGTGGCTCCACTGTCAGTAGAGTCGATCTCATCACTCAACAGAGTCCCGACCCACTTCTCTTCCGACAGTCGGGTCTGAATAGAGACCTGGACTCGGCCTGTTCCAGACTCTTGCACCAATACCCGGTTCGATGAAGCACTGAGAGTCTTGATATCAACAGAGACAGAATCAGTGGAGGCTTCCCTAAAGTCGCCCTCTATACCGATTAGATTGATACTCTTGCCGCTGACTAACGTCTGTTCTGAACTCGTGATGGTATCAGCGTCCTCGAATTTTCGGTAGAACACCGAATTCTCGATGACCATCTCGGGACTCTGGGAATGGAAATTGTAAGATGGTCGATATATGAGCGCTCGAGTCGGGAATGCAGGACTGGTAGTACCTGTGCTACTATCTCCTATGTAATCCTGTGTCTCTGGATTAGTTGCCTCTACGTTTTTAAGTGAGAGGTCGGAACCTGGGTCTACTGTTCTGAGGCTACCGCTAGGCGATGCTGGATTGATTGCAAGATAGCGTGCTGGGTATCGCGGGCCAAGCTTAATTCTGGTAGATTGCCCTTCGCCCAATGAAGACGCCTGTTGGATATTATTCCGTAAATTCGCCATATCTCCTTCAACTTCTTTACTATGTTGGAACTCTATCTCGGCATTCGCCTGTGGAACGAGAACTGTCTGATTGAGTCCCAGCAGTAGGACGACAAATCCAAACACGAATACCGCCCCTATAACTTCGGACTGTCCCCTGTTGTCCCCCCTCAGTACCATAGAGGGTGTCACTCTCTGACGGGCCTAAACTTTTCGCCGGACAGGAGATCCCTCTAAGTGGATTTTTCCGCCCAGGATAGTTTTCATTTCAGATTAATCTTCTTGCATGGAGGGCTCTTATTCGGCAAATACGATGCGGGCAGCAACACACTCACCGATGCTATCTTCTCACAACCCCCGACTCAGAATATTCCACAACCGGTTCTGCCGCTTCCGAATCGCGGCAACGGGCGACACCACCTCGTACTCCCTCCCCATCACGCTCGGCGATACCCTCCATCTCGAAGTCGCCGAGCGTCTCCTCGACGGTCGCCTCGGTGAACAGCGTCTGGCTCGCTACCGCCGCGGGCGTGGTCGGCTGCTGGCGGAACGCCATGAGGTAGACGGTCACGCGCTGGGGTAACTCGAAGAGGTCCACCAGAAGTCATCGACGAGCCTGCCACTGTCCCCGCCCAACCTTCACCTTCGATAACCGTCAATACCCGTGCGTTTATCAGTTTCCACGAGTACCTGTCGGCAATGCGCTGTGGGTGTTATCCGGTGACAGAGCCCAAGGTATGCGTGGTGGACCGGGGTAGGGGGGAGCGCCGTGCTTCCTGAACTCTGGCAGGTCGGGCTGGTCGCGAGTGCCGTCATCACGGTGTCGTTCGCCGCGATCGCGATCCGGCTGGTACTCGACCTGACGCGAACCGAGCAGTGGTCGGGGAACCCGCTCGGCGTTGCGACGATGCTCATCTTCCTCACCTGTGCGGCGAGCCACGGGGTCCGGACGGTGCAGTTGCTGGGGCCGGTGCTGGGCGTCGGGAGGCTGCCGGGGCTGGCCTCGCACGTCGAGTACAACTGGGCGCACATGGTGGTGCTCGACCTCCTGACGGCGTCAGCGGGGGCGTGGTACTGGACGATGCGCCGGCGGTATCCGACGCTCGCGCGGGGGGCGTCGCTGTTCGAGGACCTCCGGAGCCGGAACCGGCAGGCGCTGGCGGTGCACGACAACATCGTCCAGGGGCTCTCGCGGACCAAACTCGCGCTGGAGGCCGAACAGGACGAACTCGGGGAGGAGGCACTGGAGGAGACCCTCGAGGAGGCCAAGACGATGATAACCGAGCTCATCGACGAGGAGGGGACCGAGGGAACGCTCCGCCGGGAGGACGACTGAGATGTTCGGTGTCGAGCTGTGGGTCGTCGGCGTGGTGGCGACGACGCTCATGTGGGTGAGCTACGTCGGCATCGCGGCCACGCTGTTGCGCGGGCTGCTGGAGGGGCGCCAGTGGGCCACCAACCACCTCGGGATGGCCACCGCGCTCATCTTCGCCACCTGTGCGGCCGGCCACGGGATGCACACGATGCACGCGCTCCTCCCCGTGACCGGGACGGACCTCACGCTCGGCTCGGCCGCGCGCGTCGTGTTCGGCGACCCCCGGCTCGTCGTGGTCAACGTGTTCGCGGGGGGCGTGGCGGTGTGGTATCTCTCGTTGCGGAACCGGTTCAAGCTCATCTGGCGTGGCTCCGCGCTGTTCGACGACATGCGCGAGCGCCAGGAGCGGGCACTGGATATCAACGACAGCGTCGTCCAGAACCTCTCGCAGGCGAAACTCGCGCTCGACCAGGGCGACCGCGAACTGGCGCTCGAACTCGTCGACGAGACCCTCGACGACAGTAAACACCTCATCACGGAGATCCTCGGCGAGGAGGGCTCGGAACTGGCCTTCGAGGCGGGTGAGATACACCGACCGGACGCCGCCGACCTCTCCGACGCCACCGACGGCGGGGGGTCGTCGTGAGAGCCGCGACGGTGGTGCTGGCGGGGCTGGTGCTGGCGCTCCTCGCGACCCCCGTCGCTGCCCACCCGTTCCTCGCGTCCAGCGACCCGGCACCGGGCGAGTCGCTCCCCGAGGGGGCCAGCGTCGTCATGCTGGAGTTCGGCGAGTCCATCGACGCCGCGACGCTCGAGGTCACGGTGACCGACGGTCAGGGTCCCGATCTCGTCGAGTCGGTCGAGACCACCGGCGACGCCCGGACGGTCCGGGTGACGACCGCGTCGCTGTCGCCCGGGACGTACGAGTTGGCGTGGCGCGTGACGAGCACGGACGGCCATCCCGCGACCGGGACGCTCGCGTTCACCGTCGGGTCGGGTGGCGGCGGCGGTGCTGCCGGCGGCGATGCCAGCGCTTCGGATAGCGCGGCGCCCTCGTGGGATACGGTTCCGGGTGGTGCCGTGGCGCTGTTCGCGGAGACGCTGGCGGGCTGGGGGCTGCTCGTCGGCGCGCTGGTGACCGCGGGACTGGCGTTCGTCGGCACCGTCGTCGAGCCGACGGTCCCCCGGGCCTGGCGCTCCGCCGTGGTCGGAACGGCCGGTCTCGCCGTCGCCGGCGGGCTGGGCGTGGTCGCCGCGCTCGCCTATCGCCACGGCGACCTCGGAACCGCCGTCGGAACGACTGGCGGCGCCGTCCGGGTGGCTGGCGTCGGGCTCTTCGTCGCCGCCCTCGCTGCTGCGGTCGTCGCTCGCTGGCGACCCCGGGCCCGACGCCGCCCCGGACTCGGGGGTGACTTCCACGGCGGCGCCTTCGCCGGTGCGGGGGCGCTGGCGCTCGGCGGCCTGCTGGCGGATTCGTTCGCCAGTCACGGACTCGCGGGCGCGAGCGCGATGGGTATCGAGGGGGCCTGGGTCATGCTCGTCGGCCTGGTCCACACGTCCGCGGCGGCGGTCTGGTTCGGCGGGCTGGTCGGTGTCAGCCTGACGGCACTCCGGGCCTCGCGGACGGACGCGCTGGCCGCGGCCCGCCGGTTCTCGCCGTGGGGCCTCGGGGCCGTCGTCGCACTGGCTGTCACCGGTGTCGTCTACGCCGACGCGCACCTGCTCCGGTGGAGCGACCTGCTGACGACCCGGTACGGCGGGCTCATCCTGCTGAAGGCGGGGCTCATCGTCGTCCCGCTGGCCTTCGCCGTGTACCACCGCTATCGCGTGCTGCCGTCGGGCCGGGGTGACCGACTCCGGCGGTCGGTCCCGATGGAGGCGCTGGCACTCGCGGCGATGCTCCTGCTGGCGGCGCATCTCGCGGCCCACCCGCGGCCCGCCCACGACGTGGCCGACGCCGACCTCGACCGTGGCCGCTGGCAGCAGGTCGAGCGCGGCGAGTACCGGTTCACGCTGGTGACGCCCGACCCGCCCCGTCCCGACGCTGACACGCCCGTCCGGTTGCGCGTCGACAGCCGCTCGCTCCCCGGCATCTCGCTGCCGACGCCCGAGGTGGTGGTCGACCCGCCCGGGTCGGCGACGCCACACTCGGTCGCGCTGGTCCGGGATGGCGGCGCGTGGCGGCTCCCGGACGATGTCCTCGACCGCCCCGGGGAGTGGGAACTCGAAGCCCGGCTCCACGGGCCACACGGCGCCGCGAGCGCCGACTGGACGGTCCGGCTGGAGCCGACGCCGGAGGTGACCGAGCCGTGAGTCGCTCCGACGAGACGCCGACGGTCCCACTCGAGTCGCTTCCGACCGCCGCGCTCGTCGTCGCGGACGGGCAGGTCACCGCCGCGAACACCGCCGCACGCGACCTGCTCGGCGACGGTCTGCAGGGGACCCCGCTCGCCAGGCTGTTCCCCGCAGAGCTGCCCGATCCAATCGCGGACGCCGCCGAACGACCGGCGGGCCCCGAGGCTGCATCCACCGGCCACGATACGGCGTCGTTCCAGCGCGTCCGGGCGACGCCCGTCGATGGTGACCCGGTCGAGGTGGCGGTTGCGCTCGGCGACGCCCCCGGCGATGGGAGCCTGCTTCTCGTGGTCCCCGCCGACCGGCTGGCCGACCACTCGGACGACCTCCAGCAGTTCGTCTCCGGCGTCTCGCACGATCTGCAACAGCCGCTGGGCGTCATCCGGGGGTACCTGGAACTGCTGCGGCCCGCCGTCGAGGACGAACTCGACGAGGAGGCTCTCGACCACCTGCAAGGAGCCCACGGTGCCGTCGACCGGGCCGAGACCCTCCTCGACGACCTCCTGACGTACGCCCGGGTCGGCCTCGACGAAACCGAACGGCCGGAGAGCGAGGCGGTCGACCTGAACGACATCCTCGACGAGGTGGTCGACGCGCTCCCGGCCCGCTGGGACGAGCCGGCGTCGGTAGACATCGGGTCGCTCCCGACGATTCGGGGGCAGCGTCATCGGCTCGTCCGCCTGTTCGAGAACCTCGTCTCGAACGCGCTGAAGTACCAGGACGACTCCCCACACCGCGTCCGTATCTCCGCCGAGCAGGCAGGAGCGGACGGCGACTCCGTCCGGATAACCGTCGCGGACAACGGCATCGGCATCGACCCGGACGAGGTCGACACCCTCTTCGACCTGTTCGAGCGGGGCAGCGCCGGCCGGGAGGTCGACGGGTCCGGTGTGGGCCTCGCGCTCTGTCAGGGTATCGTCGACGACCTCGGCGGTCGCATCGAGGTCGAGACCGAGCCCGGCGAGGGGTCGTCGTTCCACGTCATCGTTCCCCCGGGCGTGGTGGCCGAGCCGGCTCGGGTGGCCGACTCGAGCCCGGAGACGGCGACCGAGTCGGAGCTCGCGTCGGGGTCGGACGCGGATTCCGGGCCCCGCTCGGTCATCCTCGTCGACGACGTGGAGGGGCTCCGGTCGCTCGTCCGGACGGTGCTGGAGAAGACCGACCGGTACGAGGTGGTCGGCGAGGCCGGCACCGGCGAGGAGGGCATCGAGGTCGCCGCGGAGACGGAGCCGGACGTGGTCCTGCTGGACCTGTCGATGCCGCGGATGGACGGGCTGGAGGCGCTCCCGGAGATCCGCGATGTCGCGCCGGACGCGGACGTGGTCATCTACTCCGGCTTCCAGAAGGGACGGATGGTCGAGAAGGCCCAGGAACGCGGCGCGGTGGGCTACATCGAGAAGGGGGCGAACCCGGGGGAGATAATCGAGCAACTGGAGGCTGCCCTCGACGGTGACGCCGGCGACGGCTCCGACGCCCCCGAGTCGGCCGGCTCCGTCTCCTGAGGCTCAGAGCCCGCGGCTCAGCAGGTTCCAGAGCCGGTTCTGCCGCTTCCGGATGACCGTCACCGGGGAGACCACCTCGTACTCCTCGTCGCCGTTTCGCTCGGCGATGCCCTCCATCTCGAAGTCGCCCAGCGTCTCCTCGACCGCCTCCTCGGTGAACAGCGTCTGGCTGGCGATGGCTCCGGGCGTGGTCGGCTGCTGGCGGAACGCCGTGAGGTAGACGGTCACGCGCTGGGGTGACTCGAGGATGTCGACCAGCAGTTCCTCGACGAGACTGCCGCCGGGGTCGGCGTTCTCGGCGGTGTACTCGATCTCCTCCTCGTCGGGTGCTTCCTCGCGGGCCACCTCGAGGCGGTCCTCGATGGCCTCGATGGCGGTCTTGCGGGCCTTCCCCTCGCGCTCGCGTTCGAGGAGCCGCTCCAGTTCGACCGGCTCCCGGAGCTCGTCGACCAGGTCCTCCAGTTCCGCGACCGTGTACTCCGCCGGGTCGACATCGACCAGGTCCGCCTCGGTCACATCGTCGTCCGTCTCGAAGCCGACCATCCCGAACCCCTCGATGTCCATCTCCATGCCCAGCGTGTGGGTTCCCTTGCGGAGCCGGGGGGCGTCGATGATGACCTGGACCGTCTCCGCGAGGTCGAACGGGACGGGGTCGTCGGCCGAGACCGTCGCCGCCTCGACCAGCGTCCCGTTCGACAGCTCCAGCGTGATATCCTCGGGGTCGACCGTCTCGTCGTCCAGCGTCACGTTGCCGATCTCGTGGAGTTCCCCCTCGATGAGCCGGTTCTTCAGTTCGAACTCCACCCCGCGTGTCGTGTTCTGCAGGCTCTCCCAGGTGAACAGGCGCTCCAGGTACTGCTGGACGGACATGCCCGGCGCGAAGCGCCCCGCTTACTTCGTTCTTGTTGCTGCCACGAGCCCCGTTCCGCCGTGCCATGGTTCGGGACGGCTGCCCGGCGGCGGTCGCCCCTCGCGTGGCTCCGTGGCCGAGATTTAAGCGCCAGTGCTTCGCGAGGCGGGTATGAGCCTCGGGTCGGAACTCCGTGACGGGTTCGTCACCGGTCTCCTGCTGGTCGCACCGCTCGCGGTCACCCTGTTCGTCGTCCAGTTCGTCGTGCGCCGGCTGTCGGGCGTGCTGGACCCGGTCGTGGCGACGCTGGGCCTCGGTCGCGTCGTCAACGACACGCTCGCGGCGCGGGGGCTCGCGCTGGTCGTGCTCCTCGTCGGCCTCACGCTGCTCGGGCTGCTCGCGAGCTACGGGACCGGGCGCCGACTGGTCGACGCCATCGACCGGGCCGTCAGCCTCGTACCGCTGGTGAGCGTCGTCTACACCGGCGTCCGCCAGGTGAGCAACGCGCTCTCGGAGGGTGACACCCGCTTCCGCCGGGTCGTCATCGTGGAGTACCCGCGGCTGGACGTCTACTCGATGGGATTCGTCACCGCCGACGCGCCCGCGGCCGCCGACGAGGTCGCGGGTGAGAAGACCTCGACGGTCGTCGTCCCGCACAGCCCGAACCCGACGGCCGGCCACCTCATCTTCGTCCCCGACGACCGCCTCCACGAGACGGACCTGTCGGTCTCGCGGGCGGTTCGCCTGCTCGTGACGACCGGTGTCGCCGAGAGCGAGGAGGAGTTCGTGGAGATGCGGGAGGACATCGAGGGCGACCACCCGCGGGCCGCCGACTGAGCGGGCGCGGTCCAGCAGGCGCGGCCCGCCGACTGAGCAGACGCGGCCCGGCCAGCCGCCCCCGCCAGCCGCCCGCGTCGTCGGGCTTTTCCCCATGCCCGCCGCCTGCTCGGGTATGACCGACGACGCCGACCGCGACGCTGACACCGCCGACGCCGACGCCGACCCTGACGCCGACTCGGATGCCGACGACCGGATCGCGACCGAGGCGACCGAGGGGGCCACCGACCCGCTGGCGTGGGAGACGCTCGACTCGACGACCGACTACGACTGCCCCGGATTCACCGTGCGGCGCGACGAGGTCCGGCTTCCCGACGGCACCGAGACGGCGTTCCACAGCGTCGAGAACGGCGACTCCGTGGTCATCCTTCCGTTCACCGAGGACGGCGATGTGGTCCTCATCGAGGAGTGGCGCCAGTCCGTCGAGCGTGTGAACCGTGGCCTCCCGGCGGGCAACGTCGAGGGCGACGAGCCGCTCGCCGAGGCCGCGCGCCGTGAGTTGGCCGAGGAGACGGGCTACGAGGCTGCCGCCGTGGAGTTCCTCGTCGCCCACGAGCCCTCGAACGGGCTGCTGGACGCGACCTTCCACTACTTCGTCGCGCACGGCTGCGAGCCGACCGGTCAGCAGGCCCTCGACGACAACGAGTCCATCCGGGTGACGACCGCACGGTTCGACGAACTCCGTGACGCGGCGCTGGGCGGCGGGATGCGTGACGGCCGCTCGGCGCTCGGCGTGCTGCAGTACGCGCTGCGCACGGAGTAGCCCGGCAGTGGTCTGCCGGGACCGACGCTCTTTGGCGGCTGGGCCTCTCACCCCGGGTATGAGCCGTCGCGTGCCCGAAGCCGCCGTCCTCGTGGGAGTGGTGCTGTCGCTCTCGTTCGCGCTGTACGGCGTCCTGTTCGGCGACCCCCTCTCGACGGCGCTGGTCAGCGTGCTCGTCCTCTACGCCTTCGTCGGGTACGCCGTGAGGGTCGACGACGACCCGGCCGCGACCCTGCTCCCGGACCCGATGCTGGCGGCCGCGACGGTCGCCGGGGCGCTCGCGCTCACGTACGGGCTGGCGACGCTGCGCCCCTTCCTCGGGTTGCTGGTCGCGCTCGTGCTCGTCGTGCCGGCGGCGCTGTTCCACGCGACCCACGGCGAGTCGGTGAACCCGCTCCCGCCGGACGCCACGCTCGCGCTCGCGGCCGCCGCCGGCGTCCTCGTCCTGCTCGCGGGCGTCGCGCTCGGTCGGGTCACGGGCGACCTCGCCGGGATGACGAGCACGGCGGCCTTCGCCGCCGGCGTGCTCGTCCTCGGGGCTGCCGAGTACCACACCCGGCGTGCCACGGCGCGGCTCCCTCGCCGGGTCGAGGGCGCCGCCGTCGTCCTGACGCTGGGCGGCGCGGCGCTCGCGGTGGGCTACTTCGCGTTCGTCGCGGACGAGGCGCTCGCGGGGCTGGCTATCGCGGTCACGCTGCTCGGCGTCGGTGCCTACTTCGCGCTCGTCGACGAGCGCCGTGAACGCGTCCGCCGGCGGCGACGCCGCCGTCGGGGTGGCGGCGGCTGGTTCTGAGGCGGTCAGGAAACGGGAACGAGACGCCGCGAGGAACCGTTCAGCTCGTGTCCGGCGTCGTCTGGATGTTGAACGTCTTGCGGATGACCTGGGTGAACCCCATCGAGCAGAGGAAGTACCAGACGATCCACACCTGGATGGGGCCGGCGACGCCGGCGGTCCACTCGCGCTCGCCCACCAGCGGGATGACCATCGTGCCCAGCTCGCCCGGATGCTCGCGGATCATCCAGTACATCCAGAGGAACACCGGGATGGTGAACAGCATGATCCAGACCATCGGGCGGAACTGCTCTTTGAACATGCCGAGGTTGTCGCCCATGGCCTCCATCTTCTCCTCCTGGATGCGGTCGAGTTCCTCCTCGTCGTCGCGCTCGCGGGCCTCCTTCTCGCGCTCCTGGATCTCCTGAAGCCGCTCCTGGTACTTGGCCATCTTCGAGGTGTCCATCAGGTTGTCCTGGAGGATGGTCGAGTACAGGCCCGTGAACAGCGAGAGAACGAGGATGACCGCGTAGAACGGGAGTGCGGCCTCCAGCGGCCCCAGCCCGATGTCGAGGACGCTCGCGATGGCGTTCCGGACGTTCGGGAGCGAGTAGCCCGCGAACAGGCCCAGCGCGCCGACCGCGGCCATCTTGTCGTACACCGACCACGAGGAGTCCTCGTCGTCGATGTCCACGTCCGATGACGTACTCGACGCGCTCGACGCGCCCGTGGTCGTCCCGCCGTCCGTGACGCTCGCCGCGCTCGCGCCGCCGACGACGGCCGCCACGTCGCCGGGGTCGTTGACCTTGCAGCCCCCGTCACCCGTCTTCTCGAGGACGCGCTCCTGGATGAGCCGGCTCCACTGTCCGGTCGTCAGGTCGTCGCTCACTGCCTCCCACGTCACCCGGCCACCCTCGGCCCGGTCGAGGACCGTCTGGAGTGCGTCGCGCATCTCCGGGTCCTCGTCGATGAGGGACTCCACTCGTTCTGCGGTCCGTGCCATTGCCCGCTCGTAGCCGTCGCCCGCTAATCAACCTTTCACTGTCCAGAGCATGCTCACGAGGTCCCCTCGGTCGAACAGCGCTGGTCGGAGGAATTCCCATGTGTGAAACCACCACACGAATTATATGGGTGGGTCCGCAACCCACGGAAGTATCCCACACGGTGTGGGGGGAGGGGGTGGACGCTGACAGATGGGCACGAGACAGCTTGACACGGCCGAACTGTACCGATTACTGGAGACCGTCGAGGACCCTGCGGCGAGATACCACATCAGGAACGCGATCCAGTACGCCATCGCGCTCGAGGAACACGGGCGACTCGGCCCACAGCCGATTCCGAAGTCCGAGTCGGACGCCGACACGGACCCGGACGCCGACCGGACCGGCGACGACTGAGCACGCGTCGGCCGCTGCCGAGGCCCGGGCCCCTCCCGCCGACCGGAAGACACTTGCTCGCCGGTTCCACGGTCGCCGACATGTCCGATACCGCCCTCCGTCGGACCATCCGGCGCTGCACCGCCCTCCTGCTGATACCCCTCTCGCTGTGGCCAGTGCTGTTCGTCGACTGGCTCCACACCACCCGCGGCCGCGAGTTCCTCCGCCCGGCACTGGCGTTCGGCGACGAGGCCGCCCTGCTGGTGCTGCTGGGCGCAACCGTGTACCTCCTCGGCAGCGTCTTCGCCGGGCTCGCCACCACGGAGCAGCGCCACGATACCGCTGCTGAATCCTCCGAGTGACATCTGCACCCTGGTTAATTACGGAATAATAGCTCGCTTTCGCGTTTTAGTCGCTACATAAGTGGAGAATGGCCACTATCCACGACGGATGATGCCCTCGAACAGTCCGGCCATGACGGTCGTGTCGTCGTCGGTGCGGACGGCCTCGAACGCCGCGGTGACCTCGACCCGGTCCCCGTGGTCCACGTCGACGAACGTCACCTCGCAGGCGATATGCTGGCCGGTGTAGACGGGGCGGCGGAACTCGAACTCCATCCGCGAGGCCAGCACGTTGAGGTCACCACCCACCTTCGTCGGGAGTGTGGCCGTGAGCAGTCCCTGCACGAGGAGGCGCCCTTCCTCGTCGGTCTCGACGTGGTGGTCCCCCTCGTCGCCGGAGACCGTCGTGAACGTGCGGACCTCCCCGGGCGTGAACGTCCGCTCGTGCGTGACGACGATGCCCTCGGAGAGGTCCTCGGGCGTGAGGTCGGTCATCGGTCGGAGTGTCGGGTGGCGGGGTGATGAGCGGTGGGGTGACCGCAGCGGTGGCGCCGGGGGTGCGTGATTACTTCTCCTGCGAGTGCCGGACCTGCACCACGACGCCGCGCGTCGAATCGACCATCGCGCGGCCGTGGGCCTGCGCGCGGCCGACGGCGAACGCCTTCGGCCCCTCGACGACGACCTCGTCGCCCACACGAATCGAGTCGTCCGCGTCGACGACGCCCGGCGCGAGGACGCTGCCCTGCGGGACGAACGCGTCGATCTCCACGCGCTTGGTCGGCACGTCGCTGCTGGCCCAGCGGCGCGCGCCCGCGAGCGTGAGCGAGAGCGTGCCGTAGTTGGGGACCATCGTGGCGACGTGGACGGCGCCGTCGTCGTCGGTGTCGTCGCCGGGCCGCGCCTCGATGCCGGCGTCCATCGCGCGTAATTTGGGGTAGCGACCGCCCGTCCGCAGCTCGCGGAAGAAGTCCTCGCCAGCGCCCTCGCCGAAGACGTAGTCCGCGAGCGCGCGGACGGTTCGGTGCTCGCGTTCGCGCTTGCTGAAGCGGTCCGCCCCCTCCAGCGCGCCCGCGAGGTTTGCCAGCGAGTCGTCCGTCGTCGGGTGGTCGTCGACGGTGAACTGGACCGGCGGCGCGTCGTCGAGGCGGTCGATGGCGCGCTCGACGATGGGGCGGTAGTCCTCGGGCAGGTGCGCGACGACGCGCGGGTAGTCGGCCCGGTCGAGATAGCGCCGGAGGACCGCCGCGACGAACTCGTACTCGGTCTCGGTCCAGCGCCCGGTCACCACCGAATCGTAGTGCTGGGCCGGGTACGTGGTCTCCAGCTCCTGGGGCACGATGCCGATGGGCGAGGTCATCGACACGGTGTGGGCGCGGTAGTCGATGGCGCGGTGGAACTGCGCGTGACTCTGTGACTCGCTGTACGGTTTGGTGGCCGAACAGGGGACCAGCAGCAGCGGCAGGTCGTCGAACCGCGGGACGTAGCGGCTCGTCACGCGGTCGGCGAAGCGCTGGATTTCCGGCCGCCGGAGGGTGTCGTCGGTCGCCGAGAGCATCGACTCACGGCGGAAGAGGGGGGCGCGCTCCTCGACGTAGGCGTACTCCTGGTCGAGGCGGCGGAGCACCGAAGTCGGGAACGACTCGTGGCGGCCCTGCCCTTCGAGGTAGTCGCGCAGGCGGCCGTCCCGGACCCGCGTGCGGACGGTCGCCAGCGCCGTCTCCAGCGCGTTGACGTTGTGCTCGGCACACGCCTCGCGGTCGAACGCCTCGCGCCCGCCCTGACAGGCCGGACACGCGCAGGGGAGCTCCTCCAGATCCTCCAGGAAGTACTCGCCGTCGGTCGTCTGGTAGAACCCCTCGGTCCCGCGCACGTACGCGCGGTCGGCGTCCACGAGGTCCACGCCGGCGTAGACCAGCGCCGCGACGTTCGCGGGTGTCGCGCCCCCGGCCAGGTACAGCGCGCTGTCGTCCGGAATCGCGCGGCGGACGCCCGTGATGGCGTCGACGAACGACGCGGCGTGCCCCACGAGCGACGGGCCACCGGAGAGGACGTACGCGTCGGCGCCGTGGTCCGCGGCGGTGTCGGGCCCCACCACGACGGCGGTCGGGAACTCGAGGTCGGCGGCGTCCGGGGCGTCCTCGCCGGCGGCCACGCCGTCTTCGGGGTGCGGGCTGTCGCCGGTCGCGGCGTTCCCGGCCCCGCCGAACGTCTCCCGGACGCTGTCGGGCGTTCCTGGCGGCAGTGCGCGGTGCGGGAGCACCGTCAGCGCGTCCGGGTCCCCGTCGGGCGTCGCGCGGGCGGCGGCCCACTCGCTCCCGGCGTCGTGGAGCCGGTCCCCCACCAGTCCCGGCGTCCGGAGCGGGGTCGGGAGGCGGACCTCGCCGATGCGGGCCGCCCCGTCCCGCGCGTGGACCTCGAAATGGTCGGTCATACCCCTTCTCGCGGGCCGTGCGTCAACCCTCTTGCGTTCTGTGGGTGACCTCCCCCGCGGCTCCCGGCGCGGCCGTCCCCGGCACGGTTTTGCCGCCTGGCACCATCGCAGGAGCCGTGCGCCGGTTCAACCCCATCCCGCGGCGGTACGCCCGCGAGTACCTGGAGGCGGCACCGACGCTCGTCTGGCTCGTCTTCGGGACGCTCGCCATCGGCGTCATCGGCCTGCGCTGGTACGTCGACCGCGGGCTGGCGGGCGTCTCGACGTTCCTGTGGCCGCTGTTCGCGGACTCGCCCGCTGCCACGTTCCTGGGGTCGCTGGCCTTCGCCACCCTCCTGCCGGCGCTGGGGCGCCCGCTCGAGGACGCCCCGTTCAACCGCCCGCTCGCGTACCTGCACACGCTGGCGTTCGTCTGGCTCGTCGAGACGGGGCTCTGGACGCTCGTCGCGCTCAATCTCGGCTTCGGGGCCTACTTCCCGGACCCGTTCGCCTACTTCGGCGTCATCGGGAGCCACCTGGCGTTCGTCGCAGCCGCGTACCTGCTCCCGCACGCGGCGCGCACGACGCGTGGCGCGCTCGTGTTCGCGCTCGGCTGTGCGCTCGTGAACGACCTCGCCGACTACGGGTTCGGCCTCCACCCGCCGCTGCGGTACGACCCGGGGATGGGACTGGCTGTCGCGTCGGTCTGCACGTCGGTCCTCGCGGTCGCCCTCGCCGCCCTCGCGTTCGAGCGGATGCGTGTCTAAGCGACCGCATAAACGGTCTGCGGGCCGCTAAACGTCCCATTTCATCTCCAGTTCATTCCGTTCACGCGGCCGCCCGCCCGTGAACCGTTCGAACAACTGGCCGGGTTTTAGCCGGTGTGGCGGATAGGTGGTGGTGATGAGACGAGCCTCGATCCTGATTGCGGTCGCCGTGGTCCTCGCTGCCGTCGGGACCGGTGCGGTCGCCGGCGCCAGCGGGGCCCTTCCGGCGGTCGCCACGCAGGAGGCAACACCGACCCCCACGCCGACGGCGACCGACGGGAACGAGACGAGCACGACCACCGCGAACGAGAGCGAGGCCGACGGGAACGCCTCCTTCGGCCTGACGGTCGCCTCCTTCGCCCAGGCCAGTGCTGCGGAGGCCGAGGGCGAGGTGCAACACGGGATGTTCACGGCCGCGGTCAACCGGACCGACGGGCAGGCCCGGGCCGCCGTGGTCCGCCAGCGGACGACCGAGCTGAGCGAGCGCGTGGCCCAGCTCCGCGCGGAGCGGGCCGAACTGCTCGCCGAGCGCAACCTGACGGTCGGCGAGCGGGTCCGGGCCGCGCGGCTCGCGACCCGGGCCAGCCAGCTCGAACAGAACGTCAACCAGACCGAGTCGGTCGCCGAACGGGTCGGCGTCAACGAGACCCGGCTGGAGCGGCTCCGGACGGAGGCCGGCGAGCTGACCGGCCCCGAGGTCGCCGAGATGGCCCGCGGGCTGGCCGGCATGCCCGACACGCCCGGCCGGAGTGGTGACCAGGGCCCTCCCGGGGAGCGCGGCCCGAGTGGTGATGCCGGGCCGCCCGGCGAGCGCGGCAACGGGGCCGGTGCCGAGGAGGACGGGAACGTGACCGACGGCGAGCGCGGGCCGCCGGACGAGCGCGGGAACGACGACGCCGGCGCCAACGCGGGCGGCGGCGCATCGGGTGACTCCGGCAGCGACGACAACGCCAGCACGAGCGGGAGCGCCGGCGACGACACGGGCGCTGGCGATGGCTCCACGGGCGATTCCGACGGCTCCGACTCCACCGATAGCTCCGGGGACGGTTCGGGTGGCGATTCGGCCGACGGGGGGTCCGGGCCCCCCGGTGACGGCAGTAGCGCGGGCGGTTCCGGTGACGCGTAACGGTAGACACGCTTTTTCCTCTCGGCGACCTCCTCCCGAGTAATGGACTCGGCGGCGCTGCTCGATCTGCTCGGGAACGAGAACCGGCGGCGCATCCTCCGGCTTCTGGCGCGCAAGCCCTGCTACGTCACCGAGATATCCGAGTACCTCGGCGTGAGCCCGAAGGCCGTCATCGACCACCTCCGGAAACTGGAGGAGGCGGGTCTCGTCGAGTCCCGCGTCGACAGCCAGCGGCGCAAGTACTTCTCCATCGCCCGGAACCTCCGGCTGGAGGTGTCGGTCTCCCCGTACGGCTTCGGGACGAAGTCGGCCTACCCCGCCAGCCGCGGGTTCGACATGTCGCGCTGTCGCTACCTCTCGCTGGATATGGGTCTCGACCCGAACGCGGCAGCCGGGGACGGTGAGGACGACGCTGACGGCGAAGGGCGCCCGGGCGGCGACCTCGCGTCGCTGGCTGGCGAACTGGGGCGGCTGGAGGCACTGGAGAACGAACTCTCGATGGCCCAGCGGTGGGTCCAGGGCCGGCTCACCGACGTGATGGACGACCTCAGCGAGCGGTTCGACGACCTCGGCGGGATGGAGGGCCGGTTCTACGCCGAGGTGGCCGCGGCGGTCGCCGATGGCGCGGCGGCGCCCGAGCGCATCGCCCGGCAGGTCGATGCCTCCCCCGAGGCCGTCGACGAGGCGCTCCGGCTGCTCGCCGACCACGGCGTCATCGAACGCACGGAGGACGGCTGGCAGGTCGCCGGGGACTGACTCCCGACGGGTCGCGTCGACGCTATCGCGCCGCTCAGACTCCCCGCGTCAGCCCGTCGTGCAGGTCCCGACCGAAGTAACAGCCCAGCACCGCCGCCAGCAACCCGGCCGTCCCGCCGACGGCCGCCAGCGGCACCGTCAGGTCCGCCACTGCGGCGATGAACAGTTGACTGAGCAGCGTGCCAGCCGCCGCGGTCCCCGCCCCCGCGACCGCGAGTTCGAGGTAGTGGCCGTGCCCCACCAGTCCCAGTCCGAAGGCCGCGACGAAGATGCCGACGAGCCCCGCGATGCCCCCGAGCGGGACGACGAGGCTCGCCGCCACGAACGCGACGATGGAGACGACGAGCGACAGCCCCAGCCCCCGTATCGTGAACCGCGGCAGGGGGAGCGAGGGCCGGGAGAACGAGGGGCGCGACGGGAGCCGCGACCGCAGACCGCCGCCGGACGCCGTCTCGTGGTTCGACGATCGCTCTGCTGGGTCGCCCCGGTCGCTCCGGTCGGACTCCTGGTCCTCCGACAGGAGGCCGTCGATGTCGACCTCGGAGTCGTACTCCAGTTCGTCCGACCGGCTCATACCCGACGGTGGGGCCGGCGGACGTATCGGTCTTTCTCCGGTCGTCGTTCGGTGGGTCCGACTCCGAACGCCGACGGAACTGGGTTCGTTCTCCGGACGCCCCCGATGGAACTCACGTGAGAAATCCCGTGGTAGCTGCGCTCGCTAGTCCTTCTTCAGGTTCTTCAGCCGGATGCCGTCGTCGACGAGTCGGCGGTTCCCCTCGCGTTCGAGGCGGTCGGCCAGCCCCTCGTGGGTGGTGAGCTGTCGGACCAGGTCGGCGTAGAGGTCCCGCCAGGCGATGGCGTAGGCCGGCGACTGGCCCCACGCGCGCAGCTCCGGGACGAAATCGTCGTAGGTCTCGATGCGTGCTTCGAGATGCTTGACCACGTCCAGCACCTCGGCGGCCACCTCGGCCGCGTCGTCGGCGGTCTCGATGGTGGCGTTGACGTGGCGCTCGAAGCCCGCCACAGCACGTTCCATGTCGCGCGCGGCGTTCTCACCGTCGCCCGGCAGTAGCTCGATGACCGGCTCCGGGATGGTCAGCTCCACCTCGTCGATGTCCATACCGGCGCTACGCCACCCGGGCAGGTAAAGCCTCGTCGCCGACCGCCCGGAGAACGGTACCGGACCGCCGCCGTCGCCTCAGACCTCGTCCTCGATGGCGGCGTGGAGCTCCTCCCAGACCTCGTCGGGGGCGCCCTCGCCGTCGATGCGGACGAGGTCGTCGCGGATGTCGTAGTGGTCGATGACGGGCTGGGTGTTCTCGTCGAACACGTTGAGCCGCTCGCGCACCGTCTCCTCCGTGTCGTCGTCGCGCTGGATCAGTTCGCCGCCACACTTGTCGCAGACGCCCGCCTCCTCCGGCGGGCTGAACTCGACGTGGTAGTTGGTGCCACACTCGTCACAGATCCGGCGGCCGGTCAGGCGCTCGACGAGCTCCTCCCGGGGCACCTCCAGCAGCGCCACGACGTCCAGCTCGGTGATCTCGTCGAGGTACTTCGCCTGGTCGAGGTTGCGCGGGTAGCCGTCGAGGACGTAGCCGTCGGCCTCCTGGAGCGCCGTCTTGACGATCTCGTTGACGACCTCGTCCGGAACGAGTTCGCCGGCGTCCATGAAGCCGCCCGGCGTGTCGTACTCGACGTCGAGGTCGGAGATGTCCATCCCCTTGTTCGAACGGAGCGCGTCGCCCGTGGTGACGTGGTCGACGCCGTACTCCTCGACGATGTTGCTCGACTGCGTACCCTTGCCCGCGCCCGGCGGCCCGAGCAGCAGGATGTTCGGCTGGCTCATGGCGCGCCGTTCGGCCTACCGGGTTAAAACATTGCAGAAACCGTTCCGCCGTCGGCTCGACCGGGAGAGGGGCTACTCCGACGCGAAGGCGAGCCCCATCCAGTTCCCCCAGCCGGCGATGGAGCCGAACAGCGGCCCGAGCGCGTGGTTGACGTAGTAGTAGCTCCCGCCGGCCTTCGGCATCGCGGTTCCGAGTTCGCTGGCCGACATCGCGGTGAACAGCGAGATGACCCCACCGACGACGAACGAGAGCGCCACGATGGGGCCCGCCGCGACCGCCGCCTCCCCCGGCAGCACGAAGATGCCGGCGCCGATCATCGTCCCGGCGCCGATGGTCAGGGCCGCCAGCGGCCCGAGGTCCTTCGCGAGCTCCTCGTCGCCGCTCATGATTCGGGTGACGGGAGCGACACCACGGGGAGGTCGTTCTCGGTCACGAGTCGTTCCGTCCGCTTTCCGGTCAACAGGCTCAGCAGGGTCCCCCCGCCGCGGGGAACGAACGCCACCGCGGTCGCGTCGTACTCCGCGGCCGCGCCGAAGATGCCCTCGACGACATCCGTGTCGTACACGATTTCGGTTTCGACCGTCGCGGGGACCGCCACGTCGTCGAGCGTCTGCTCGAAGGCGTCGAACGCCTTCTCGGCGTGGAGCTCACGCTGCTCGACGCTGGCCTTGTCCGCCGCGCCGCCGGCCTTCTCGACCACGTAGACGAGCGACACTGTCGCCGTTCCCTCGAGGAGCGGCGCGAGCGCCCGCGCGGTCATGCGGGCGTCCTCGTCGTCGGCGACCGGGACCACCGGTGCTCCGAGCAGGTCGGTCACCCGGACCACCCCCGGTTCGGACGAGTTCTGGACGTGCCGTGGCGGTGGCTCCGCGAACTTTGCTGCATATCCGCGGTGATGCCCCCATCCCGTTTAGCGGTTCGGGTCGCAGGGCGTCCCGTGAATCAGTACGTGGACGGACGGTCAGAGGCACGCGCCCCGGTGGTCTGGAGAAGGCGGGTGACCGCGGGACGAGTGAGAATCGACCGTGTAATGGGCGCCATTATGTGTCATATGGCTCTTATTGGGTCTGGAGTAGTGCATCTGGGCTAGAGAATCCTGTATAATCCGTTTGTGGTCTCCGCTCGACGCTATCGTGGTGCTGCCGGAACTTCTCGCCGTTCCGGTCGCCGCTGCCGCCGGAGGTACTCGCCGGCCGCGAGCGGCGAGAGGACCGCGAGCCCGAGCAGGCCCCAGACGCCTCGCTCGACCATCGGCGGGAGCTCGTTCGGGGCCGGCGGGTCCCCGACCACGATGGCGCCCTTCATCCCGATGTCCTCCAGCGTCGAGCAGGCGTACTTGCTGATGCCCTCGCCCTCGAACCGGCGGCTGAACGTGTCGCCGGCCTCGCTGAGCCGGGGGCTCGCGTAGCCGAGTCGCTCGTCGACCACGTCGTGTTCGGCCTCGCCGGTCCACTCCCAGACGACGGTCGTTCCGGAGTCGACCTTGACCGCTGGCGGGTCGAAGGCGTACATCCCGCCGTTGCCCTCGGTGCCGACGGCGATGCGGATCTCCTCACGCCCGGTCATATCGACCGTCCCATCGTAGTTGCTCACGCCGTCGAGCCAGTGGCCGTAGATGGGCTCCTCGGCCACCGTCTGGGCCGACCCCACGCCGAGGTCACCGACGACGACAGCCCCCTTCATGCCCATCTGCTCGTGGGGCACGCAGACGTAGTAGTGGACCCCCTCGGTCTCGACGGCCTGCTCGAAGGTGTAGCCCCCCTCGTCGGTCAGCTCGCTCTCGAAGGCGCCCCCGGTCTCGGCGACGTTGTGGAGGCCGCCGTCGCCGGTCCACTCCCAGACGACGGTCGTGCCGGGGTCGACCTGGATGGCGGCCGGGCCGAAGCCGAACGCGCCGCCGTTGGCTTCCGACCCGACGGCAACGCTGACCTCGGACTGTCCGCGGTAGTCCGCGACGCCGTCGTAGTTGCCCACGTTCGAGAACCAGGCCTCGAACTCCTCGTCGGCCGCCGCGGCCGTGCCGGCCCCGGCGCCGACGCCGGTCGCAGCGAGGGTCCCCGCCAGCGCGGCCGTCCGGAGGAACCGCCGCCGCGGCATCGTGGTGGATGTGTGCTCGGTCATACCTGCTCCTCGGCGCTACCGGGGGTAACACGCTTCTGTGATTCTCGACATATAGGAATGTGTATGTGTATATATTCGTGGCCGGGGCCTCTCTCAGGCTGTAATCATGAACCAACCCAACACCACGCGACGACGGATGCTTCAGGGGATGGGTGTCGGCGGCGCTGCGGCTCTCGCCGGCTGCTCCGGGCGCCCGGGTCTCAGTGCGGTCGACCCGAACACGGGCGGAGAGCCGGCCGAGGCAGCCGACCTGGAACCGGCGAAGGCGGTCGATGTCGACCGTGTCGCCGCGGACCCACGGGACCTCCCGCCGCCGATCACGCGCGACGAACCCGCGGTCGTCCCGGTGACACTGGAGACGGAGGAGGTAGTCGCGGAGATCGAGCCCGGCGTCACGTTCACGTACATGACGTTCAATCGACAGATTCCTGGGCCGTTCGTCCGGACCCGCGTGGGTGACACGGTCGACCTGACCTTCCGCAACAACACCTCCAGCACGATGGCGCACAACGTGGACTTCCACGCGTGCCGTGGCCCCGGCGGCGGCGCCGAGGCGACGACGGTCGGGCCGGGCGAGGAGACCAACCTGAAGTTCAAGGTGACCTACCCGGGTGCGTTCATCTACCACTGTGCGGTCGCGAACGTCGACTACCACATCTCCAGCGGGATGTTCGGCATCATCCTCGTCGAGCCCGAGGAGGGCCTGCCCGAGGTCGACCACGAGTTCTACCTCGGCCAGCACGAGGTGTACACGAACGGTGACACCGGTCAGGAGGGCCACCACCAGTTCGACTTCGAGAAGATGGCCGACGAGAACCCGACCTACTCGCTCATCAACGGCGAGAAGTACGCCATCACCCCCGGCAAGTACGACGAGATGAACGTGAAGACCGACGAGACGGTCCGCATCTTCTACGGCGTCGGCGGCCCCAACCAGTTCAGCTCCTTCCACGCCATCGGCTCGGTGTGGGACGAGGTCTGGAGCCAGGGGTCCATCGCCTCGGAGCCCCAGCGCTACGTCCAGACGACGCCGGTCCTGCCCGGCAGCACGGCCATCGTGACGATGCACTCGCCGGTGCCGGGCGGCTACAAGCTGGTCGACCACGCGCTCTCGCGGGTCGCCCGGAAGGGCGCGCTCGCGATTGTGAACGTCGAGGGGCCCGAGCCCCCCGAGGTCTTCGACCCCGCCGAGTAGCCCGGCACGCTCCCCTCCTCGTCTCCGTCTCCTCCTTTCCTGTCCTTCCTCCACTCGGCTTCCCCGGGCTGTCTCCGTGCCGGCCACGCACATCACCGTCGTGCCTTTATCACTTGCACCCGTACCGTGCAGCGATGGCGAACCTCGAACTGTACGAACTGGAGGGCTGTCCCTACTGCGCGAAGGTCATCGACAAGCTGGACGAGCTCGGACTCGAGTACGAGTCCCACATGGTCCCCCGATCGCACGACGAGCGGACCGAGGTGAAGGAGGTCTCCGGACAGACCGGCGTGCCCGTCCTCGTCGACGAGGAGCACGGCGTCGAGGGGATGCCCGAGTCCGACGACATCGTCGAGTACCTGGAGGAGACGTACGGCAGCGGCGCGGCCTGAGGCCGGCGAACCCTTTTACGTCGCGGTGTCGACCGTGCCGTATGGTCCCCGAGTGGTATCGCCGTTTCGACGAGCAGTATCGCTCGCTCGGCCTCGTTCCGCGATTCCTCGTGCTGTTCGTCTCCATCTCCGCCGCCTCGGCTATCGGCCGGATGCTGCCGTACGACGGTCCGTACCGCCTGGGCGTCCAGATCGGCGTCGTCACGGTCGTCGTCCTGGTCGTGCTGGTGGCGCTGGTCGCCGTAATCGCCACGGTGCGGGGGTGGCGTGACGGGAACGACCGGCGGCGCCGGGACGACGACCGCCGGTGAGAGCCCTCCCACTGTCGACGTGTCCCCCGCCTACCGCCACACCCGCGGGTCGCCTCCGGTCAGCCGGACGCCGACCAGCAGCCCGACCCCGACGCCCGCAACCGGGAGCACCCCGAGCGGAACGACGCCCGCAAGCAGTGCCCGCCCACCGACCACGAGTGCGTAGCCCAGCGCCAACCAGCCGGCCCACGCGGCGGTCGCATGCCCGTGTGTCGGCCACGCTATCGAGGGGTCGGGCTCCTCGTCGGGCAGCGGTGGGTCGTTCCACCCCTCGTCGGACGGTGGCATCGCCCCGTCAGAGGCACTCCTTGTACGCCTCCAGCGTCCGCTCGACATCGTCCTCGGTGTGGCCGTGGGAGACGAAGTTGGTCTCGTACTGGTTCTGCGAGACGAGCACGCCCTCGTCCAGCATCCGCGGGCGGAAGATGCGGGCGTAGCGGTCCGTCGCGGCCTCGTCCGTGTCCGTGCCGCGCTTCGGACACGAGTCGTAGCGGTCGCACGAGGGGTCCTGCCGGCAGCCGTTCGCACAGCACTCGCTCTGTGACGGGCCGTCCGCGCGCGTGAAGATGACCTTGAACATGGAGTCCAGTCCCGTCACCGTGTACGCGGGTGCCTGGTCGGCGACGATGTCGGTGAGTCCCTCGCGGAGCTGCCGCCCCAGGTCGTTGACGTGGTCGTACACGTCGTTCTCGGCACAGTAGCGGAGCGTCTCCAGCCCGGCCGCCATGGTCACGGGGTGTCCGGAGAAGGTGCCGGCCTGGAACACGTCGCCCGAGGGCGTGAACTGCTCGATGTACTCGGTCTTGCCGCCGATGGCGCCGACCGGGTAGCCGCCGCCGATGATCTTCCCGAACGTCGTGATGTCGGGGTCGATGTCGTACTTCCCCTGGGCGCACTGGAGGCCGCCGACCCGGAAGCCCGTGATGACCTCGTCCCAGATGAGCAGGGCGCCGTGGCCCTCACAGAGGTCCGCGACGGCCTCGTGGTAGCCCGCCTCGGGCGTGACGATGCCCATGTTCGCCTGGACCGGCTCGATGAGGACGCCCGCGATGTCGTCACCGTGCTCGGCGAACACCTCCTGCATCGCTTCCTCGTCGTTGAACGGGACCGGGAGCGTATGCTTCGCGAACGACTGCGGGATGCCGTTCGTGGACGGCCGGTGGTGGTCGGCGTCGCCCTCGACGAGCGTGGACTCCTGGGCGCCGTGGTAGCCGCCCTGCATCACGACGATCTTGTTGCGTCCGGTGATGCCCCGCGCGAGCCGCACCGCCGAGACGGTCGCCTCCGTCCCGCTGTTGACGAAGCGGAGCATCTCCACCGAGGGGACGTGGCGGCAGACGAACTCGGCGTGCTCGACCTCGATCTCGGTGGGCATCCCGTACATCGGCCCCTCGCTGGCACGGGACTGCACCGCCGCCTGCACCGGTTCGGGCATGTCGTGGCCCAGCAGCATCGGGCCCAGGCCCATCACCCAGTCGACCAGCCGGTTGCCGTCGGCGTCGATGACGTGGCCGCCGTCGCCCCGCTCGACGAAGGTGGGATACGGCTGGGGGGCCGCCCGAACCGAGCTGTTCACGCCGCCCGGCAACACGGACAGCGCACGGTCGTAGAGGTCCCGCGAGCGCTCGCGATTCATACGCCGGTCTACTGCCGGGGGGCGAAAGTAGCTTGCTCACCGCGCCCGGCGCCGGGTCGCTCTCGAACCGAGGCGTAGCCGATTCACGACGGCCGAGCCTCCCCGAACGGATGGGATTACAATCTAGCGTCTAGATGGGGAATTCTTAGACGCTCATCCATGGATGTCTCTGAGAAGTGTAGCTATTGCCTCCAATCTGGGGTATTATATGCAACCACTGCATAGGGATGGATGCGAAGCACGAGAGAACAACAAGGCAAGCAAGACAGGACAACACCTCCAAGGCGGTGTCGTATCGGCATCCGGTTCGACGCCGGGCGAACCACGGCTGGTGCCACGCGTCGTGCGTCGTGTGGCTGTTCCTTCGTTCGCGACCCCGGCCTGGCCGACCGCTCCACCCGGTCGGTCCCGTTCCTGCAGTCGGCCGGCGGGCTGCTCCCGCTGGCCGCTATCCACCATCCACGACGAGCGACTGCGCTCGAATTGGACCATCCCGAGGATTATGATGCAACTAGCTAATTCTGTCGCCAGTACTTCCGAACGATCGTAAAATATCGAAAGCAATCGAAAAACGGCACCGGTGCAACGAACCCAGCGGAAAACAGCGTCAGTGTGCCGGGGAGGCCGGCGCGGTTCGAGTCGGTGTCGCAGTCGTGGTCAGACGGCCTCGCGGCCGGTCTTGCCCGTCCGGATCTGGTGGGCGCCCTCGACCGGCATGATGAACACCTTGCCGTCGCCGGGTTCGCCGGTCTTGGCCGCGTCCGCGATGGCCTCGGCGACCTCGTCGGCGGGCACGTCCGCGACGACACACTCGACCTTCACCTTCTGGTGGAGGTCGACGGTGTACTCCTCGCCGCGCCACTGGCCCTTCTTCGCGGGCTGGCTACCGCGGCCGGAGACGTTCGTCACCGTGATGGAGGGGGCACCGACCTCGACGAGGGCGCCCTTCACCTCGCCCAGCACGTCCGGGCGGATGTACGCCGTGACCATCTTGATGCTGCCGTCGTTGGCGACGCCGCCGTCCGGGCGGATGATGCCGCGGTCGTCCTGCACGTAACCGCCGTCCGTGGCGGTCTCGGGGCGGCCGAACTCGGGGTAGGTGTCGACGCCGTGCTCGGAGACGTCCAGCCCCTCCAGTTCGTGCTCGCGGGAGACGCGGGCCTCACCGATGGCCTTCAGCGCACCGAAGACGGCCGCGGTCGCGGCGACCGTCCAGACCGTGATGACCACGACCAGCGCGATCTGTCCGACGAGCGCGTCGACGAAGAACGCGGCGTCGAAGCCGCTCGCCCAGGTGTCGGTCGCGACGAACGGGAACAGCAGCGCGCCGAGCAGCCCCGCACTCCCGTGGACCGGGAAGACCGCACAGACGTCGTCGATCTTGAGCCGCTTCTCCACGAAGCCGAAGACGATGGGCAGCTGCGCGCCGGCGATGAGGCCGACCGCGAGCGCGCCCACCCAGAGGATGCCGTCCGTGATGGAGGTGATGCCGACGAGACCGGCGAGCATCCCATTGGCGACGTACAGCGTGTCGACCTTGCCGGTCTTGTACAGCGCCATGCCGCCGGCGCCGATGGCGCCCGCGGCCATCCCCAGCGTCGTGGTCAGCGCGACGCGGCCGACGTAGTCGAACGCACCCAGCGAGAGGATGCCCTGGTCGGCGGCGGCCGTCGCGTCGAACACCGACGCGGCGGTGCCGACGTTGAAGCCGTACCAGCCGAAGGCGAGGATGAGCGTCCCCAGCACCGCGAACGTCAGCGAGTGGCCGGGGATGACGTTGACGCTGCCGTCCTCGTTGTAGCGGTCGATGCGCGGGCCGATGATCCAGGCCGCGGTGAGGCCGGCGACACCGCCCATGCCGTGGACGATGACACCGCCCGCGAAGTCCTGGAAGCCCAGTCCGATGAGGCCGTCGGAGGTGAGGAGCCCCTGGCCCGCCCAGGTGAACCCGACGACGACCGGGTAGATGACCGCGGCCAGCAGTATCGTGTACGTGACGTACGCGCGGAGCTTCGCGCGGCCCGCCACCGCCCCGGAGACGATGGTGGCGGCGGTCATCGCGAAGACGGCGCCGAACAGCCAGCTCACCCAGCCCGCCGACCCGGCGCTCCAGGTCGCGATGAGGTCACCCGGGACGAGCGCGTTCGGTCCGGTCAACTGACCAGTCACGCTCGCGACGCCCGCGCCGACGAGGAAGAACGCGATGACGCCGATACTCCAGGTGAGCATGTTCTTCGTCAGCTGGTTGGCGACGTTCTTCGAGCGGACCTGGCCCGCCTCCAGCATCGCGAAGCCGGCGTGCATGAAGAAGATGAGGAAGGTCACCGTCAGCACCCACAGCAGGTTGACCCCCTCGACCAGCGTGCTCAGCTCCGTGCCGGACTGGAGCAGTACGTCCATCACGCGCGGTCCACCTCAGGTTCCGAACGACTGTCTATTTCGAACTCGCATTCTGCAACGTTCATGGTGTCTCTCACGTCATCTCGTCAGCAGATACTCCTACATAAACGTTTGAGTTGTGAATGTCCATTTTCATACGTATGGATAGACGACTGTCCGATTTGGGGTAGAATAATATCGATATAAGGTCGTAATCCGTCCACCTCTCGGACGTTCATCGACAGTTCACTGGACGAACGTCCGCCGTGGAACTGGCCGTTCGGACGGGTTTCGGTCCGCGCGCACGACACTCGTCCACCGATCCGCCGCGGGGTGGGTCGTGTCGGTCCCGGGTTGGGGGTCGAGAGCGGCGCGTGGAGCCGTGTCGTAGGGGTCGCGGCGCGTAGGCAGTGGCGTAGGGCCGCGGCGCGTGGAGCAGTGGCACGTGCGGCTGTGGGGGCGCGGGATGGAACATGGAACGGAGATACAGCGGTGCTACCGTCGACCGTGTACGGGTGACATCTCGGCGTGTCGCCGTGCGGAACGGCGGTGTGGAGTAGGAGGTGTGTCAGTCGTCGCCGTGCAGCGCGGCGAGCGGCCCGTCCTCGACGACGGCGTGCCGGGCGACCGCGATGCGGTGGGCACGGACCCGGGGGTCACTCGCCAGCCGGGTCGCGGTTCGCTCGAACGCGGCGGCCGACGGGAACCGACAGACGGCCTGCACGTCGAACCGCCCGCTGGCCAGGTAGACCGCCACGCCGGGGCCGTCGCGGAGGTCGTCCGCGATGGTGCGGGCGTTCCCGTGGTGGGCGTCGATCCGGAGGAGCGCCGTCCGAAGCCCGAGCGCGTCGTAGTCGACGAGCGGGACGTAGCCGTCGACGGCGCCCGATTCCTCGAGCGCAGCCAGTCGGTCGGCGGTCGCGGCGTCGGCCGCGGTGACCGTCGCCCGGTCGTGCGGACCGCCCCGGGTGGCATCGACGGCCGGTTCGTCGTCCCCCGTCCCGTCCGGCTCCTCCGACCCTCCGTCGGCGGAGTCGGTGTTGGCCACGGCCTACACCGCGTCCTGTCCGGTCACCCCAGTCCGGATCTGGTAGGCCTCCTCGACCGGCGAGACGAACACCTTGCCGTCGCCGGGTTCGCCGGTCTTGGCGGCCTCGACGATGGCCTCGGCGACCTCGTCGGCGGGCACCTCCGCCACGTAGCACTCGACCTTCACCTTCGAGTGCAGGTCGACGGTGTACTCCTCGCCGCGCCACTGGCCCTTCTTCGCGGGCTGTGACCCGCGACCGGAGACGTTCGTCACCGTGATGGATGGCGCACCCACGTCCACGAGGGCGGCCTTCACCTCGCCCAGCATGTCCGGGCGGATGAACGCCGTCACCAGCTTCACGCCGCCGTCGTTGGGCGCGTCACTCATCGTCGGTCACCTCCGTGACGGCGGGCTCGATGTCGGCATCCATGCCGGAGCGGTCGATGAAGCCCCCATCCGGCCTGACCTCCGTGCCCGACCCGGGCACGCTGCCGCCGTCGGCGACCGCGCGCTCGGGGCCGGAGTCGTCCGTGAACTCGGGGTAGGCGTGCATCCCGTGTTCGGAGGGGTCGAGGCCGGTGACCTCCTCCTCCTCGGAGACGCGCAGCCCGATGACCGCGTCGACCACCAGCAGCGTCACCATCGTGCCGAGGACGGTGAACGTCCCGATGAACGCGGAGCCGGCGACCTGCATGATCAGCTGGTTGACCGAGAAGCCGGCCACGTCGAAGAACGGGATCATGATGGTCCCGATGAAGCCGGCCGAGCCGTGGACCGCGAAGACGCCACAGACGTCGTCGATCTTCAGCGAGTCGACGACCCAGCGGTAGACGATGGGCGTCTGGATGCCGCCGACGATGCCGATGACGAGGGCGCCCCACCAGGTGACGTGGGCACACGCGCCGGTGATGGCGACCAGGCCGGCCAGGAGGCCGTTGGCGCCGAACAGCGGGTCCGGCTTGCCCTCCCAGACCGCCGTGGTCAGGGTGGAGAACACCATGCCCGCGCCCATCGCGAGGGTGGTGTTCAGCGCGACACGGCCCAGCGCGGCCCCGTTGAACGAGCCGTCCGTCGTGAGGACGGTCGCCTGGGTGCCGACGTTGAACGCGTACCAGCCGAAGGCCAGGATGAGCGTCCCGATGACCGCGAACAGGACGGAGTGCCCGGGGATGGGCTGGGCGTCACCGTTCTCGTCGAAGCGGCCCTTGCGCGGGCCGACCATGTAGGCCGCGGTGAGCCCGGCGATGCCGCCCATCGCGTGGACGACGGTCGCGCCGGCGAAGTCCTTGTAGCCGACGTCGAGTGCCTCCCCGAGGAAGCCCGTCGAGGAGAGCAGCCCCGTCCCGCCCCAGGTCGACCCGGAGACGACCGGGTAGAGGACGGCCACGAGGACGAAGGCGTACACGACGTACGCCGAGAACTTCATCCGCTCGGCGATGGCCCCGGAGACGATGGTCGCGGCGGTCATCGCGAAGACGGCGCCGAACAGCCAGCCGATCCACGCCGTCGGGTCGTTGATGTGGCTGAACGCACCGGAGATGGAGAGCGCCTCCCCGGGCGAACCGAGCATCCCCGCCATCGCGGAGACGCCCGCGCCGACGAGGAAGAAGACCAGCACGCCCATCGACCAGTCGGTCATGTTCTTCATCACGACGTTGCCGGCGTTCTTGGCGCGTACCTGTCCGGCCTCCAGCAGCGCGAACCCGGGCTGCATGAAGAAGATCAGGAAACACACCATCAGCACCCACACCGCGTTGATGCTGTTCGCGATGGCGGTCACGTCACCCTGGAGCAGGATCGGTTCGATCATCACGAACTCACCTCGAACTTTGCTTCCGATTCGTCAGCGTTTCCGAAGTATTTCCACGTCATCGTGTATCTCTGCGCACTGGATGCCAGTGGTCCTCCACTACATAAGGTTTGGCTTGACGATTCCGACGATTCCTGGGAGTAAGAGGACGAACGTCGAAAATTGGGAAGGATATTAGGTGTTTAATGCGGCCGTTTGTCGGGATATCTGGGCAATCGTCACCAGCATACCGACCGTTCGTCAACCGGGATGCTGTTCGTTCGCACACGCTCAGCGGCATGCGCGGACCGTTTGGTCGGAAATTTCTGCCGGAAGGGTCCGTTCGTCAACAGCAGGTCATGGCTCCGCCGGGTCGGAGCCCCGGGTCGGAGCCCTGGGTCAGAGCTGGTCGGCCAGATCCTCGGCGAAGTAGGTGATGATGAGGTCCGCGCCCGCCCGCTTGATGGAGAGCAGCGACTCGTAGGCGGCCGCTTCGAGGTCGAGCCAGCCCTGCTCGGCGGCGGCGTGGAGCATCGCGTACTCGCCGCTGACGTTGTACGCGGCGACGGGGTGGTCGAACTCGCGGCGCACGTCCGCGACGACGTCGAGGTACGGGAGTGCGGGCTTGACCATCAGCACGTCGGCGCCCTCGGCCGCGTCGCGGGCGACCTCGCGGCGCGCCTCGCGGGCGTTCGCCGGGTCCATCTGGTAGTGCCGGCGGTCGCCGAACGCCGGCGCGCCGTCGGCGGCGTCACGGAACGGCCCGTAGAACGCGGAGGCGTACTTCGCGGCGTACGCCATGATGGGCACGTCGTCGTGGCCGGCGTCGTCCAGCGCGTCGCGGATGGCTGCGACCTGTCCGTCCATCATGCCGGAGGGCGCGATCATGTCGGCGCCCGCCTCGGCCTGCGAGACCGCGATGGAGCGGTACCGCTCCAGGGTGGCGTCGTTCCGGACCGTGAGCCGCGGGTCCTCGGCGGCGTCGTCCTCGAGGAGGCCGCAGTGCCCGTGGTCGGTGTACTCGCAGAGACAGAGGTCCGTGATGACGTAGGCCTCGGTCTCGGCAGTGATGGCCCGTGTCGCGCGCTGGACGACCCCGTCCTCGGCGTCGGCGCGCGAGCCCTCCGGGTCCTTCGACTCGGGGATGCCGAAGACGATGACCGCCTCGACACCGGTTTCCAGTACCTCGCGGACGCGCGGGACCGCCTCGTCGACGGGGACACGTTCGTGGCCCGGCATCGAGGGGATGGGCTGGCGCTCGTCCGTGGTGGCGTCGACGAAGACGGGTGCGACGAGGTCGCTGGCCTGCACGTCGGTCTCGCTGACGAGTTCCCGGACGCCGTCCGCGCGCAGTCGGCGGGGTCCGAGGCCGCTCGTGGGTGCGTCGTGGCCGCTCATGCTTGGTTGCGTGTTGGGGGTGGGCGGTTAAGTCGTGTCGGCTGTGGTACGGTGGTGTCTGTTCTGGTGGCTGCTCGGGTGACTGCGACGACGATGGAGACGGCCACGAAGCCCTCGGGCGCTCGTGACTCCGCGGCTCGCTGCGCGCCTCGCTCCCTTCGGTCGCTCGGTGCTAGCTTCGCCGGGGAGCCGACGAGCGCCCTCGCCCTTCGAGTCCACCGAGAGAGCTTGCTCCCTCGAGCTGCTCGAAAATCGAAGATTTTCGGCATGACGAGACGGCTCTGCCGTCTCGAACCACCTCGCTCGCTTCGCTCGCGAGGACACCAGGGCCGCGTGTTGGTCAGTCGGCTTCGTGAGCCTCGTACCTCCCCAGCCGACTGCGATGCTCGCTCCCTTCGGTCGCTGCGCTTCTCATCCCTCGCGCGCTGGCGGTGGCTGGCCTGCGGCACAGCCGCCAGCGCGCGCCGGTTCGACTGACGGGGACGTGAGCCTCTGCAACCACGGGCCGGGAGCGCGTGGCGAGCGCAAGCGAGCCCGCGCGACCTGGGGAAGGGCAGGGCCGTCGCGCCCGTGCCACGTTCCACGTCCCTGGTGGACTCGAAGGGCGAGCGGGCTCCGGGTCATCTGACGACGCAAGCACCGCAACGAGCGACCGAAGGGAGCGAGTGAGGAGCGCAGCGAGTCAGGGACCCGGAGCACGCGAGGGCTTCGGAGGTGTCTCTGTCTCCGAACCTCACTCTATGCGCGAACCAGTGGATTACATCTCCGAAACTCGGAATTATTCGGTATAGTGGGAAGTAGATGACATAACACCGATATAACTCAGAAAGCACAAGCCGCCCATACTTTTAGCGAGCCCTCCCCAACCACGACCTAACACATGAGCGACCTGCCGGACGAGTTCCCCTGCCGACTCCTCACCTGGGACTACGTCGACGGCCTCGCGCGGGACCTGGCCCACGAGGTACGTGGCGACTACGACCCGGACGCCGTCGTGGCCATCGCGCGCGGTGGCCTCGTGCCCGCCCGTATCGTCTGTGACTACCTCGACGTGGACGACCTCATCAGCATCAAGGTCGAGCACTACGTCGGCACCGGCGAGGCCGGCGACGGGCCCTCGGTCAAGTACCCGCTGGCCGACGGCGCCGTGGCGGACAAGGACCTGCTCGTGGTCGACGACATCGCCGACACCGGACAGACCTTCCAGCACACGGTCGACCACCTCGAGAGCCTCGGCCAGCCACCCGCACAGGTGCGGACGGGAACCCTGCAGCTGCTGCCCGGCAGCGAGGCCGAGCTGGATTTCGTGGCCTCGCATCCCGACGAGTTCGCGTGGATGGTCTACCCGTGGAACTTCATCGAGGACATGTGCGACCTCGTGCCGCGGCTGATGGAACTCGCAGAGGGCGACCGCTTCTCCGAGGACGAGCTCTACCACCTGTTCTACGACTACCACGACATCGACCGCGTCCACTTCGAGGTCATCCAGGGCGACCGGCTGGGCGAGGTGCTCGCGGAACTGGAGCGCCGGGGCGTCGTGGAGACGACGGGCCGGGGTAGCGCCGGGTCGCCCGAGTGGCGGCTCGTCGCGTAGGGGCGGCGACCTCCCACGGTCGGGTACCGGCGCTGCCGACCACGGACAGGTTGACGGCCACGCAGCCCCAGGTCCGGGTGATGGAGGACACGACGGACGGCGCGCTCGGCGAGGGCCACGACCTCGACCCGTCGACCGTCGACCCCGCGCCGCGTCGCGTCCGGGATGCCGACCTCTCGACGGTGGCGTGGGCGCTCTGGACGACGAGCCGGCCGGACCAGCTGTTGCTCGTCGTCGCCGTCTACGCGATGGGCGCGACCATCGCCGTCGCACAGGGCGCGGCGCTCTCGGCCGGGGCGGCGCTCGCGGGGCTGGCCGCCCTGCTGCCGACCGCCGCGAGCATCCACTACGCCAACGAGTACGCCGACTACGAGACGGACGCGCTGACCGACCGGACGCCGTTCTCGGGCGGGAGCGGCGGACTACACGAGGCCCGGCTCCCGAAACGGCTCGCGCGCGACGCGATGCTCGCGACGGCCGTCGTCGCCGCGCTCGTGGCTGGACTGCTCTGGGCGACCGGCGCGCTGCCGACGGTCGCGGCCGCCGTGCTGGTCGTCAGCGCGGTCCTTGGCTGGGGCTACTCGTTGCCGCCGCTGGCGCTGGCGTGGAACGGGCTCGGGGAACTCGACAACGCCGTCCTCGGCGGGCTGCTCCTGCCCCACTACGGCGCGGCGGCGCTCGCGGGCTCGTTCGAGCTGGCGGTCTGTCTCGCGGTGCTCCCGTTCACGGCGCTGGTGTTCGTCAACCTGCTCGCGACCCAGTGGCCCGACCGGCGGGCCGACGCTGCCGTCGGGAAGCGGACCCTGCCGACGCGGTGGTCGCCGGCCCGGCTCCGCGTGGCCTACGTCGCGGGTACCGTCGTCGCGTTCGGGTCGCTCGCGGCGCTGTGGGGCCGGGTCATCCCGCCGCTCGTCGCCGGGGCGACCCTGCTCGCGCTCCCGTTCGTGGCGTGGGGCGCGGCGACGTACACGCGCGACGAGTGGCCGTTCCCGACCGTCGCGGCGATGGTGGTCGCGGCGGTCGCACAGCTACTGGCATGGGCGGTCGTCGCCGGGCTTCCGGCGCGAGTCGCCGCGCTCCTGAGGTGAGGCCAGTGGTCACGCACACGGGCGCTCGACGGTCGACGATACCGGGTATCAAGACTTACACCGTGCCCCACGCTACCCGCACCCAGTGACCTCGCTGCCGGCCGTCCTCGACCTCCTCGCCCTGGTCCCCTCCGTCGCGGCGTCCGCCTCGTGGGCCGGTGCCGGCCTGCTGGCGGCCCTCACCGCGCTTCCCGGGCTGCTCCCGGTCGGCCACTTCCACGTCGGTATCTTCCGTGCGCTGGAGGAGGCGGTACGGGCCGCGACCGGGCCGTTCGGCCTGGTCGTCATCTTCGTCTACAGCTTCCTCATCGCGTTCATCCTCCCGCTCCCCAGCGAGGTCGTGCTCGCGACACCGCTCCGGCTGGGACTCCCCTACTGGACCGAGATCGGCATCATCATCGTCGTCAGTGGCGCCGGCAAGGCCGCGGGGAGCGTCCTCGCGTTCGGCCTCGGCCAGGAGGCCAAGGAGTCCGGTCCGGTCATCAGACTCCTCCGCCGCTCGCGGTTCAACGTGGTGTCGCTGGCCGAGCGCCGGACGGTCCAGCTGGCGAAGGAGTACGGCTACGCCGGCCTCGCGCTGGCGCTCTGCGTGCCCGGGTTCCCCGACACGCTCTCCATCTACGCGTTCTCCGTCCTCGAGGAGGACTACGTCAAGTTCGCGCTCGCCACGTTCGCCGGAAGCGCCGGCCGCCTCGTCTTCTTCGTCGCGGTCGTCGAGGGGGCGCTGGTGCTGCTCTGAGCCCGGTCGCCGCCGACGTACGGCGACGAGCCTCGCGGAACCGGCGGGTTTTAGCGGCCCCCGTTCCCGTGTCCGGACATGAGCCACGAGCCGTTCCCCACCGACGGGACCGCCGTCGTCACGTGTGGGCTGCCGTACGCGAACGGCGACCTCCACGTCGGTCACCTGCGGGGGTACGTCGCCGCGGACGCGTACAACCGGGCCCTGCGCAAGCTCGGCCAGCAGACCGCCTACGTCTGCGGCTCCGACATGCACGGCACTCCCATCGCCGTCAACGCCGCCGAGCAGGGCGTCTCCCCCGAGCAGTTCGCGCTGGAGTACCACGAGCAGTACCAGGAGACCTTCCCGAAGTTCGACGTCGACTTCGACAACTACGGCCACACGGACGACGAGACGAACACCGAACTCACGCGGGATATCGTCCGCACGCTGGAGTCGGAGGGGTACGTCTACGAGAAGGAGATCATGGTCGCGTTCGACCCCGAGGAGGGCCAGGCGCTCCCCGACCGCTTCGTCGAGGGCACCTGCCCGTACTGCGGGGAGCAGGCCCGCGGCGACGAGTGCGACGAGGGGTGTGGCCGCCACCTCGAGCCCGGGGAGATCGAGGACCCCGTCTCCACCGTCACCGGCAACCCCGCCGAGTACCGCGAGCGCACCCACAAGTTCTTCCGCGTCTCCGAACTGCAGGACTACCTCCAGGAGTTCATCGACCGCCTCGAGGGGACGGACAACGCGAAGAACCAGCCCCGCGAGTGGATCGAGGGCGAACTCCGGGACTGGTGTATCACCCGCGATATGGACTGGGGTATCGACTACCCCGGCGACGAGGACGAGGAGGACGCGCTCGTCCTCTACGTCTGGGTGGACGCCCCCATCGAGTACATCTCCTCGACGAAGCAGTACTCCGAGCGCGTCGGTGCCGACGCGTACGACTGGGAGGACGTCTGGCGCGACGACTCCGGCGAGGTCGTCCACGTCATCGGCCGGGATATCATCCAGCACCACACCGTCTTCTGGCCGGCGATGCTCCACGCCGCGGGCTACACCGAGCCCCGCGCCGT
This sequence comes from Haloglomus halophilum, assembly GCF_024298885.1. Classification (GTDB taxonomy): domain Archaea; phylum Halobacteriota; class Halobacteria; order Halobacteriales; family Haloarculaceae; genus Haloglomus; species Haloglomus halophilum. The sequence goes on along the minus strand of NZ_CP101166.1, from coordinate 1,335,725 downwards.
CGCCGCGACCGGCTTCATCACCATCAACGGGAAGGGCCTGTCCACGAGCCGGAACCGCGCAATCTGGGCCCGCGAGTACCTCGACGAGGGGTTCCACCCGGACCTCCTCCGGTATTACCTCGCCACGAACGGCGGCCTCCAGCAGGACGTCGACTTCTCGTGGGAGAAGTTCCAGTCCCGCGTCAACAGCGAGCTCGTCGGCGCGTACGGCAACTTCGCCTACCGCTCGCTCCTCTTCGCCCAGCGCAACTACGGCGGCACGCCCGACACGGAGGTGTCACCCGAGGTCAGCGAGCGCATCGAGCAGGCCGTCGACGACGTCCGCGAGGCGGTCAACGACTACTCGGTCCGGCAGGTCGGCGAGGCCGCGCTCGACCTCGCCCGGTACGGCAACGAGTACATCCAGTCCGAGGAGCCGTGGAACCTCGTCGACGACGACCCGGAGCGCGCCGAACAGGTCATCCGCGACTGCGTCCAGCTCTCGGTCGCCCTCGCGGTCCTGTTCGAGCCGCTCGCGCCCGACACGGCCGAGCGCCTCTACGACCAGGTCGGCGCCGACGGCGACGTCCACGAGGTGACCCTCGAAGCGGCCCACGACGCCCCCGCCGCGGAGTTCGCCGAACCCGACGAACTCGTCACCAAGATCGAGGACGAGCGCGTCGAGGACCTGAACGAGAAGCTCGAACAGCGCATCGAAGAGTCCGCCAGCGACGACGAGGCGGCGGACGAGACCGACGAGAGCGAGACGACCGACGACACCACTACCGACGACATGGACCTCGAACCCCTAACGGACGACCGCATCAGCTTCGACGACTTCCAGGGCCTCGACCTCCGGGTCGGGCGCATCGAATCGGCCGAGCCCATCGAGGGTGCCGACAAGCTCCTCCGGCTGGAGGTCGACATCGGCGTCGAGACCCGGCAGGTCGTCGCCGGCCTCCGACAGCTCCACGACGTGGACGAGTTGCCCGGCACGCGGGTGGTCCTCGTTGCGAACATGGAGAAGTCGGAGCTGTTCGGCGTCGAGTCCAACGGGATGGTGCTGGCGGCGGGCGAGGAGGCCGACCTGCTCACGACGCACGGCGACTCGCCGCTCGGGACGAAGGTGCGGTAGTCGCGACGGGTCAGCGCTCGGTCAGTTCGTCGGCGTACTCCGAAACCAGCGCCGCGAACGCGCGTGCTTCGCGCTCCTCCTGCACCTCCAGTGGCCGGTCGTCACGGACCCGCTCCTTGACGAGGCGCATCGCCATCGGGCTGTTCTCCGCGAGGTTCTCGCTCACCACCAGCGGGTCGTCGACGATGCGCTGGACGAGGCCCATTCGCAGTGCCTCGTCGGCGTCGATGACCCGGCCCGAGACCGAGAGGTCCAGCGCGTCGCCCTGTCCGACGATTTTCGGGAGCCGGGCGGTCCCGCCCCACGCGCCGAACAGGCCGAACGTCGCCCCGGGCTCGGCGAACGTCGCGTCCGTCGTGGCGATGCGGAGGTCGCAGGCGAGCGCGATTTCGACGCCCCCGCCACGCGCCGCACCGTCGATACCCGCGACGACGACGGCGTCGCTCTCCTCGACCGCGCGGGCCGTGCGCTGGCCCTTCCGGACGAACGGCCCGACCACGTCACGGGCCTCGTCCGGGTTCATCGGCTCGTCGTCGGCGGCCGCGTCCACCATCGTCGCGACCCGGCGGACCTCGCCGAGGTCGGCCCCGGCGGAGAACGCCGACCCCTCGCCCCGGATGTGGACCACCGGCGGCGGGTCCCGCACCGCCTCGCGGATGGCGTCGAGCGCGTCGCCGGTGAGCGCGTTGCGCTGGTCCGGTCGGTCGAGCGTGACGACTCGGACGTCGCCGTCGTCGACGACGCGGACGGGGTCGCTCATTGTCCGGGAGAGGTGGTGGTTTCCAAAGGCCTTTGCCCTCCGTCGGCGTACTTAGTGGCGATGGAGGAAGCCGCCGCGGTCCGTCGGGCCGCGACCGAGGCCGTCGGCGACGTGGTTCCCGACGCGCTCCGGTCGGACATCGAGTCCCTTCTCGCGGACGGGTCGATGGTCCCCGGAGCGCTCACGCTGCTGGCCGCGACGGTGCCAGCGGACTCCCCGACCGAGTTCGACGGTATCGACGGCCTCGTCGAGCGTGCCGCCGGCGTCCAGCTCATCTACGACGGGCTCCGGCTCACCCGCGACCTCGCCCGCGAGGACCCGTGGGCCGCCGGCGACCGTGACCGCGGCGACATGGGCATCCTCGCGGCCGACGTGCTCGTCGCGCGCGGGTTCTACCTGCTCGCCCGCACCGAGGCCGCTGACCGTGCGGTCGGCGTGGTCCGGGCCTTCGGCCGCGACCAGACCCACCGCCGGGAGGCCGACGACCCCTCGTACGACGAGCGACTGGAACGCGACGTGCTCGACCTCGCGCTGGTCGCCGGCACCACGGCGGCGGGTGGCGACGCCCCGCCCGACCGCGACTGGCTGGTCGACGCCCTCGTCGATGGGGGCGAGTCCGACGGGCGAGCCGCGTCGGACGTACAGTCCGGCGGTGAGGCGGAAGGACGAACCTCGTCGGGCGTCCAGTCCGGTGGCTTCCCGCCGGTCGCGGACCTGGGGGCCGAGTCGCTCGCGGCCGACCTGCGCCGCCTCGACGGCGGCGAGGAACCCCCCGTCGAGCGGAGCGGCGGCTGACCCCGCGCTGGCTGCGAGTTTCCACCGCGTCACCGCGTGTCTCGGACGGGGAGAAACGAAACGCCTAACAAGCGAACCGGGCTACCGACAGGCGGTGCCTGGGTAGCTTAGCGGTAAAGCGCGTCCTTGGTAAGGACGAGAGCGCGGGTTCAAATCCCGCCTCAGGCTTCTCCCGTCCCCGTCACTCATTTTTAAGTACCAGAGCGTAGCTACGGTTCCTGTGGCAGACGAGTACGTGTATCGGACTGCGATTACCCGTCTCTCAGTGGACGACGAGCAGCGCGAGCGTCTCGAAGAGACCATCACCGAGTGGAAGCGAGGGTGTCAGATCGCAACGAACCTGGCGTGGGAGCGATGTAGCGCTAAGTCCGACGTACAGTCCTTCGCCTACGATGCCGTACGCGAGCAAACCGAACTCGGGAGTCAGCACACGATTCTCGCCACACACCAGTCTGCAGAAGCGATTACCGGGTGCGTCGAGCGGCGCTCCGATGGGAAGCAAGCCAGCAAGCCCACGTTCACCGCGCCAACGGTGAGATACGACAGCCGGACGATGACGCTGTTCGAGGACGATACCGTTTCACTCGCCACGACGGAAGACCGCGTCCGGTGTCAGCTGGCACTTCCAGAGGGTGAGGACGGCTACCAGCAGCAGTTCCTCGACTCGGGTGAGTGGAGCGTGACCGAAAGCACGCTTACCACCCGTGATGGGGGATTCTTCCTGCATCTCGGATTCAAGCGACACAAGACCGATACCGAGCGGGAGACCGCCGAGGACGGAACGGTTCTCGGGGTCGACCTCGGTGTGGAGAACCTCGCGGTCACCAGCACGGCACACTTCATCAACGGACGAGAACTTACCCACCGGCTCCGTGAATTCGAGAGGGTCCGTGCTGGGCTCCAGCGAACCGGAACGCGGAGCGCCCACCGAACACTGGCTACGGCGAGCGGTCGCCAGCTCCGGTACGTTCGGGATGTGGTTCACCAGGCATCAGACTCCATTATCACCGAAGCACGGCGGTACGACTGCGACGTGATCGCGTTCGAGAACCTGACGAACATTCGCGATCGGACGAGTGGCTCTTGGGGGCACACGTGGGCGTTTCGGAGGCTGTACGAACAGACCAGATACAAGGCTGAAGCTACCGGCATCACGGTAAAACAGGTGGGCCCAGCGTACACCTCGACGCGGTGTTCGGAGTGTAGATTCACGGCTGAGGGGAATCGGCCATCCCGGTCCGAATTCCACTGCCTGGAGTGTGGATCCGAATCGAATGCCGACTACAACGCGGCGAAGAATATCGGATTGCGGTACGTCCGTCGGGGTCGACAGTCGTCTCGACGGACGGGTGACAGTCAACTCGCCCTGAAGTCCGGAACAGTGACGCCGAACGGCGGATTCACCTCCTACCCCGACGGGTTCGAGGCTGAGTTCACGGACAAACCCCGCGCCCGACCTGCGGCCACGTCGGAGTGAGACGGGGTAGTTGATATTCCGGCCTAGGCTTCATCCCCTTTTCGAACGCCGACCTGTTCGGCCCAGAACGTTTCAGTGCCACGCGACTACCGCCGCCCGCCATGACCGAAAGCGATGACCACGGCCGCGATGTCGAACTCGCGGGAGAGGAAGAAGAAACGGAGGCCGAGGACATCGAGGAGGCCGAACAGGTCCGCGAGGAGGAACAGGAGCGCATGACCGGCGAGGAGGACCTCGAACGCCGGAACGAGGCCCAGGAGCAGGAGAACGTCGACAACCATCGCGATGAGGAGCCGTTCGAGTCGTAGACGACCCTCCGCGGCTCGTTCCTCCGCGCGCCACGCCGTGGAGCGGCGGCGCTGTCGCTCGGCGTGTGAGAACGGGCCGGCAGGTGTGTGCTGCCGACCGCTGTGAAGATGCCGGGTGGGTGTGGCCACCCGGGGAAAGGGAGTGTCGTGACCGTCAGGGAGCCGTGAGAACCGAGTCGGCTTACGCGCTGACGTCGACGCGCTCGGTGACGTCCTCGGCGGCGTCCTCGAAGTCCTCGGCGGCCTCGTTCAGGCGGTCGCCGGCCTCGTCGAAGCCGTCCTGGAGCTGGTCGGCGCTGTCCTCGAAGCGCTCCTGGAAGGAGTCGAGCTGGTCGGCGACCTGCTCCTCGAGGTCGTCGCTGCGGGACTCGAACTCGTCCTGCAGCTCCTCGATGTTCCCCTGGAGGTCCTCCAGTGTCTCGACGGTCTGGTCCTCGAGGTCCTCGCTGGACTCGAGGAGGGAGTCGACCTGCTCGTCGAGGTTCTCGAGGAAGTCGGCCAGGAACTCGTCGACGGAGTCGGCGCCGTCGCGGACGTTCTCCTCGACCTGCTCGGAGATGTCGACGCGGGTGTCCGCCAGCTCGTCGAGCTGCTCGTCGATGGTCTCGCGGACATCGTCCAGGTTGGTGTCACCGGGGACCGCGGCCTCGGCGGCGTCGAGGACCGCGTCCACGCCCGTGCGGGCGAAGTCGGCGGAGCTGTTCTGGACCTCCATCACGGGGTCGATGCTGTCGACGAACGCCTCGTTCACGTCGCGCTGGATGCCGACGGCCGTGTGGATGCTGTCCTGGGTGGTCTCGATCGCGCTGCGCTGTGCCTCGAACGCGAGGCCGAACGGTGAGTTGTTGTCTGCCATTGTACTTCCACCTATGACGCCATCGGTATTAAGTCTTACCGCTCAAAACCATTCATTACCATTGTGTGTCTTCGAGGTGGGTTATCTACCAGCACACGTGAGTGCCAGCCGGGCGAAGCCGCTCTCGGGCGGCGTCCAGCGGCCGGGCTGCCGCCCCCGGGTGGAGCGGTAGCTCTCCGGGTTCGGCAGCCCCCGGTTCCCTGGCCGTTCGACGCCGATGTCGGCGGTGGGCACCGTCCGTCGATATAAGCGCCCGAACTGTTCGGGGGAACCGGCTGGGAGGCTCCGGGCATCCGGTATGGTATGGAGCAGCGAACCATCGACAGTGCCCGGGCGTCGTACCAGCACGCGATGGCTCAGGCGGAGGACCCCGCCGTGAAACGCGAGTTCCGGCGGTCGGTCGGCCTGCTGGACGCCATCGAGTCCAACCGCGGGATCACCGTCGTCAGCGACCGGCGCCCGGCCGCTGACGACTGACGGCCGCACGCGTGCCCGGCCCGCTACACGCTTCCCGGGTAGGAGTCGCCGGCCACGTCCACGGAGTCGACCCACGGCGGCCGCTCGGCCTCGGGGACGGTGAACCGCGAACGCGCGTCCATGTACATGAATATCATCGCGCGCCGCCACCGGTCGGTCGTGTTCGGCGATGTCCGGTGGGGCAACAGCGAGTGCTGGAAGAGGACGTCGCCGGCCTCCATCGGGAGTTGCTCCATCTCGCCGAGGTCCTCCGGGATGACGATGTCCGTCTCGTACTCCTGGGTCTCGTGCTCCAGCAACCCCTCCATGTGGCCGCCGGGGAGGACCTCCATGCAGCCGTTCTCGGGCGTCGCGTCGTCCAGGGCGACCCACGTCGTCACCTGGTCGTACGGACGGACGGGGTAGTACGCGGAGTCCTGATGGAGGCCCTTCTCGCTCCCGACGTGTGGGGGCTTGAACATCGCGGCGCTGCGCAGGAGCTTCACGTCGGGGCCCAGCAGGTCCTGTGCGACCGTCACGAGCCGGTCGTCGGTCGCGAGGTCGTGGACGACCTCGTCGTCGAGCAGGCCGAGCCCCTCGAACTTCCGGACGGCGTCGGCCTCGTCGACCCCCTCATCCGCTGCCTCGGGTTCGACCTGCTCGTCGAACCCCTCCACGGGCCGGTCCCCGTGCGTGTACTCGCGCAGGCGCTCGCGCACTCGCGCGACCGTGTCCGCATCGAACAGCCCGCGCTTCACCACGTACCCCTCCCGCTGGTACTGTGCGAACTCCGCGTCGGTCAGCGTCTCCAGGGCCATCAGGTGGGATTACTGGCTGATACCACTTAGGGATACGCGGTCGGCTCTTGTGCCGTCTCACGGTCGTGTCGTCTCCCGCCACATCACCGCGTCACGAGCGACGACAGCACCCGTCCCTCGACCTTGCGGAGGTGTTCGCCCACGGTGCCCGCCGAGAGGCCGACCTCATTCGCGATATCCTCGTGGGTCGCGCGGCGGGGGACCTCGTAGTAGCCCTTCTCGACAGCGGCCTCCAGCACCTCACGCTGGCGTGCGGTGAGGGTGCCGTACAGCTTGTCGGCCTCGGGGTGGTAGTCGCCGATGCCCTCGAGCGAGACGGTGACGCCGTCGGGCACGTCGTCGACGGCGCGCTGGATGGTGGCGTCGTCCCCGACGATGGTGACCCGGAGGCCGCCGCCGCGGGTACACTCCAGCGGCGTCTGGAGCACCACCTCGTTGTCCTGGATGATCTCCATCAGCTGCAGCGAGGTCTCGTCGGGCTCGATGTGGAGGTAGATGAGCCCCTCGCCCTCCCCCGACCCGTCGACCGCGATGACGGAGTCACACCCACGGAGTTCCTGGACGGCCTCGTCGATGTTCCCCCGCAGGGCGTACAGCATCACGATGGTCCCGTCGTTGAGGAGGTTCACCTGATGGACCACGTCCCGCTCGACCGCCGGCGACGCGACGAGCGCCGAATCCGCGGGGTTCAGCCCCCCCTCGCGCGGCGTGATGACGACGGTCGCGTAGCGCATACCCGGGTTCTGGATGGCAGGTGACTTTACCCCTTTCACTGCAGGCCGCGCTATTTTACTCCCGTACGGCTCCCACCGTCAGTAGAAGACACGGCGTGAGCGGCGCTGCACCGCCCGTCATCCGGTATCACCGTGATTCCGTCCCTGCCACGGCACCCTACTTAAGCGGCCCTCATATCGCCGGCGCCACTGACAGGGATTGACAGGCCACAGTAGGTGATGGACCATGAGCCGATACGCCGACGACAACCGCGACCTCAGGCTGGACCCCGACGGACGGGTCGGCGGCTACTTCCGCCACGCCGTCTACAACCACTGGGACCCCTACGAGGACATCGAGCAGGAACTCATCGAGCAGGACCGCCGACGGATGATCGAGGCCGACGAGGAGATCATCGACGAGGAGGGCTTCGACGACCTCCGGCAGACCATCGCCCTGTTCGGTGCGGGCGAGGAGGCCGTGACCGAGGACCTCGCGCCGCTGGCCATCGCCATGGACGACATCAACGACCAGATGTTCGTCTCCAGCCAGATCTACGAGGAGGCCAAACACACCGCCTTCTTCGACCGCTACTGGCGCGAGGTCATCAATCCGGTCGCCGAGCACCACGGCCTCGAGATCACCAATCCGACCGACGACCGGTACTTCATGCCGGCGTACAACCAGCTGTTCGACGACACCGAGGCGGCCATGCACACGCTCCTCGAGGACGACACCCCCGAGAACCGCGTTCGTGCGTTCTGTCACTACCACCTGGCCGTCGAGTCCGTCCTCGCACAGACCGGCTACTACGGCATCACCTCCTCGTTCTCGGACGGCGGCGGCGACATCACGCTCGACGACGTGCCCGAGTTCCCCGAGCTGGAGGGGCTCGTCAAGGGCGTCGGCTACATCCGGAGCGACGAGGGTCGCCACGTCGGCTTCGGGATGTACCACGTCCAGGAGATGCTCGCCAGCGGCGCGGTCGACGAACAGGTCGTCCAGGACGTCCTGCAGGAGCAGATGCCCAACATCGCCGGTATCGTCTCCTACTCGGATTCGGGCTTCATCGACCCCTCCGCGCTCGTGGAGTACGCCAGCGACAAGCTCACCCGGCGTATCGAGATCATCACGGACTCGGAGGCCGACATCCCGCCGGTCGACGAGCTCGTCAAGCTCGACGACGGCGAGGGCGGCAGTACGCCGTCGCCCGCCGCCGGCGACGACTGACCGACGCCCGGTCGACGCGTCTGTCCCTTCCTCCCGACCGTCCTCCTGCGCAGATACGTCTACTATCTGGGCGTTAACTCGATGAAACGACGAACTATCGAAAAATTCGGCATCATTCGATAGATATGTCCTCTCCGGTTCCGGGTCCTCCGCGACTGGCTCGGCGGGCGGTGTCAGTCGTCCTGCGTCTGCCGCTCGGGCAGCTGCGCCCCCCACAGCCGGACCCACTCGGCCAGCGGTCCACGTTCGCCCTCCACGTCGATGCGGACGCTGCCGTCGAACTCCCACTCGGCGCGCGGCGCGTCCTCCCCGAAGCGGAGCGGTACCGCCACGCGGAGGTCCTCCGCGGTGAGTTCGAGTCCCTCGTCGCGGGTCATCGCCTCGTCGAGCACCTCGTCGATGCTGTCCATCCAGGTCTGCGGGTACTCGGAGGCGTCCGGCGCCTCGCGGGGTCGGTCACTCATGACGGTTCCGTCCAGGGATTTGCTCGGCGAGACCATGACCGTTTCGACGGCTCCCGGGTGACGGGGACGGCGCCGACGGGGCTCAGTCCAGGCGTATCTGCTCCCACTCCACCTCGTCCGAGTTGTAGAACTCGATGGTCGGGTCCACCTCCGCGAGGATCTCGTCGGGCTCCCGGTCCAGCTCCTCCTCGAGTGCCGCTCGCTCTCCCTCGACCATCCGCTCCAGTACGCGAACCATCACGACCCGGTCCACCACCGATTTCTTCAGGTCGGAGATCTCCTCCAGCCGGGCGACTCGTCGCCCGTCGATCGAGATCTCGATGAATCCACCCTCGTCGAACGTCGTCGTCTCCTGCAGGTCGTCAGTGCCTGTCATCGTCGGGAGGGAGGGCCGGTCGTACTAATCATTACCCCCGGTACGGGCACGCCGTGCCACGGCGGAGAGCGAGGAACCCCCGGCGCCCCAGGGCGGGCAGTGGTGGCCGCCTCCCTAGTCGGAGGCGTGTCGGTCGGCCCGTGACGGCGGCGGTACCTGTTCGGGCTCGCTCCGACGGTTGCGGGTACCCGGCTCGTCGCGGAGGTCCGCCGGTTCGCCGGGCAGGTCGTCCGGGTCCGGACGGACCTGCGCGCCGCGGTACTGCTCGGGCGTGTTCGCCAGCGGATGTGCGGGGTTCTCTCGCGAGTTGATGCGCGCGGCCCGTAGCTCCGCGAACCGTGCGACCCGGGCGCGGATCCCCCGCCAGTGGTGGCGTGCCGCCCGTGGCACGCGATAGGGGTGTGGCGGTCGGTCACCCATCGAGGCCAGCGTCGCCCGGTTGACGTTGGCCGCGAGGTCGTCGTGGTCGACGAGGACGCCGACGCGTGCGTCGGACTCGGCGTGCTCGGCGAGCACGTCCAGCCCGAGATGTAGCGCCCGGTACTCGGCGACGTTGTTGTCCGGGACCCGGTCGGGGACCGCCAGTCGCGCGACGGTACGGCCGTCACGGGTCTCGATGAGGACGCCCAGCCCCCCCTCGCCGGATTGGCGGAACGAGCCATCGGCTGCGAGGTAGTAGTCGCGATGATGGGTGCGCGGTGGATGCGCGATGTGGGGGGTCGGGGAGTCGTCGAACAGGTTCCGCAGGGCCGGCCGACTGTACGCGGCCATGAGTACGCTACAGTGACGCGACGACTTAAATCCACGGGGTGATTGGCAACGTTTCGCGCGAGCGCGTCGGACAACCGTCGAACGGCTGTCGCCTTCACAGTTCTCTGGAGTGTTCGATAGCTCTCTATCTCTCGTCCCCGAGTGCGTCGAGGACCGTCGGGAGCCGCTCGACGAGTTCGGCCCGCTCGACGGTCGCAGCGGCCGCCGGATGCGGGTCGGGTCCGTCGTCGTACAGCACCTGCACCGGCCGGAGGCCGGCTGCGGCCGCGCCCGCGATGTCGGGCGCCGGGGCGTCACCGACGTAGGCGGTCGCCTCGGGCGGGGCGTCGAGGGCCTCGCACAGCGCCTCGAACGCCCGCTCGTCAGGTTTCGGCGCCGGCAGCGACCCCGTGACGACGACGGCGTCGAACAGGTCCGCCCAGCCCACGTGGTCGAGCTTCCGCTCCTGGGTCTCGACGGGGCCGTCCGTGAGGAGACCGACGCCGTACTGCTCGCGCAGCCCGCGGACGAGGTCGGCCGCGCCCGGGAGCGGCCCGGTCGCCGCCGTCACGAGGTCGTCGTAGGCGCCGGCCAGGGCCGCGGGATCGACGCTCGTGTCGTAGGTGGCCAGCAGCGCCGCGAAGACGGCCTCCCGGTCGGCGCCACCCTGCCGGTCGCGGTGGGCCCGGAGGTAGTCCTCGCGGGCGAGTCGCGGCGCGCTGACCCGGTCGCAGGCCGCGTGGAGCAGGGTCTCGCGGTCCCGGTCGGCCACCAGCAACGTCCCGTCGAGGTCGAACCCCACCGCCTGTAGCACGATTGTCTGTACGTGGCTGGACGGTTTGAGGGTTGCCGTCGAACGCAACCGCCTTGCCGCCCCCCGCCGAGCGCCCGCACATGAGCTTCCGCGAGGACCTCCGGGCCCGTATCGAGGCGACCGGCAGCGTCGTCTCGGTCGGCCTCGACCCCGACCCCGACCGGCTCCCCGACGCCGTGGCCGACCACGACCTGCCGCGCTGGGCGTTCAACCGCCGCATCATCGACGCCACGCACGAGCACGCGGCCTGCTACAAGCCCAACGCCGCGTTCTACGAGGACGCCGACGGCTGGCGCGCGCTCCAGGAGACGGTCGCCTACGCCCACGGGAAGGGCGTCCCGGTCCTGCTCGACGCGAAACGGGGGGACATCGGCAACACCGCGCGCCAGTACGCGACGGCGCTCGACCCCGAGGGGCTCGACGCCGACGCCATCACCGTCAACCCGTACCTCGGCCGGGACTCGCTGGAGCCGTTCCTCAGCCGGGACGCCGGCGTGGTCGTCCTCGCCCGCACCTCGAACGCGGGCGGCGCCGACTTCCAGAACCTCGAGGTCGGCAACGACAAGCACCTCTACGAGTACGTCGCCCAGCGCTGTGCCGAGTGGGACCGCGAGTCGGCCGCCGACGTGTTCCTCGTCGTCGGCGCCACGACGCCCGACGAACTGGAGGCCGTCCGCGAACTCGTCCCGGACCTCCCCTTCCTCGTCCCCGGGGTCGGCGCACAGGGTGGCGACGCCGAGGCCGCCGTCGAGTACGGGCTGGCCGACGGGGTCGGCCTCGTCAACTCCTCGCGGGGTATCATCTTCGCCGGCGAGGACGCACGGGACCCGGACAACTACTTCTCTGCGGCGGGCGACGCGGCCCGGCGGCTGAAGCGGCGGCTCGACGAGTTCAGGTGAACTTTTGCGCCCGGCGTCGTGAACGACCCACGACACCCCGGTCCGCTCTCGGCCGCCGCCGAGGCGGGCGTCCCTCCACCGATGACACCGCATCAGCCCTCCGACATCGTCGTCGCACTGCTCGCCGCCACACTGATCACCGCGGTCCTCGCTCCGCCCGCCGTGGCTGCGACGGACGCTCCCGACACACGGCCGGCGGCCCTGGCTCAGTCCGACGCTTGCGAGTTCCGGGACGACAGCGGCCACCTCGGGTATCTCTCGGCCGAGTACGACTACGCCGCCGGCCTCGCGAACGATACGGCCGACGACTGGACCGGCGGGACGGTGCTCCGCATCGGCACGAACGGTGAGTGCTCGCTGGCGGTCACGAACGGGTCCGCGACACTGACCGCCACGCGGATCGACGGCCGGACGGGCGTGCTCCGGGCGACGGTCGATGTTGGCGATGGCGGTGCCATCCGTGCCGTCGCGGACAACGACTCGGCCGCCTCGGTAGCCCTCGAGAACGTCGGCCGCGAGAACGGCGCCGCGGTCGCGGTCGTGGTCCGGCGGGCGAACGGGACGACCGTCCGGACGAACCTGACCGCGCCCTCCGGCCGCTTCGTCGACCTGGCGATGCGCTGGGAGCACGGGACCGTCCACGTCGCGGTCCGGGAGCCCGAGGAGCGGACGGTGACGGGGGCGTGGGACGCCACGGTCGCGACGGGCGCGCCGAACGCCAGCTGGACGGTGGAGCTGCGGTCCCGGGCCTACCTCGACGAGGTCGCCGTCGGGACCCGCGCGGTGACCCCCACGTCGACCGGGGGCGCCGTGGGACCGGAGCCCGGCGACGGGGCCGACGCGGACGACGACATCTTCGGCCCGACGCCACCCGGCGACGGCCGCGACGGCCCCTCCGATCAGGGGTCGGGTTCGGGCGGGCTCGTGCTGGGTCCGGTCGTCGCGCTCGCCGGCGCCGGCATCTACAGGTTCGCCTACGGACTCGCGAAGTTCGACGAACAGACGGACGCCATCGGGAGCAAGACCCGGTGGTCGGAGGTCGAACCCGCCGACTGGAACGTCGCGCTCACGAAGGGGTTCGGCGCACTCGTCGCGCTCGCCGGGGTGGGCTGGTTCCTCTCGGCGGTCGCGTCGCTGCTCTAGAACCGGTACGTGTCCACCCCGTCCGGGCCGCGCCCGTCGCGGTCCGGGCGGCCACCGCCCTCCCAGTCGCCGTCGACCTCCGCGTAGCATTCCACGCAGAGCCCGGTCCCCTCCTCGAGATGTCGCTCGCAGACGAGACGGCCACACCGGTCACAGCCGTCGACCACCTCGCGCTGTTCGCATATCTGACAGAGTCCGGAGACGCTCATGCCGGCGGCTAGCTCCCCGAGACGCTTCAACGCTCGCCCGCCGGCCGCGGTGCGCGGGGACGGCTAGCCCCGCTGGACACCTTCGGGGTCCGTCGTCGTCGCCGCACCGTCGTTGAACCGGTAGAGCCACCCGAGCGAGGCGGCGATGAGCGCGCCGACACCGCCAGCACCGGCCGCGCCCTGTGTCGTCAGTTCGCTCACGGGCCCGTCGCCGACGAGGACGACGCCGCGCATCCCGCGGTCCCCGTACTTCGAGCAGGTGTACTTCGAGAGCCCGTCACTCCCGAACTCCACCGCGTACGCGTACCCCGAGGAGGCGAGTGTCTCCGATGCCAGCCCCAGGTCCGGGTCCTGCACGTCGTACTCCTTCGGCCCGACCCACTCCCAGACGACGGTCGTCCCGGGCGAGACGTGGACGGCGGCGGGTTCGAAGGCGAACGGACCGCCGTTGCCCTCGGCACCGACCTCCACGGTCACCTCGTCCTGTCCCCGGGCGTCGACCACGTCGTCGTAGTTGTCCGTCTCGGCGAGCCAGCCGTCGAAGGTCCGGGCGGGCGGGCCCTCGCTGTCGTCACCACCGCCGTCGCCGCTACCACCGCTCCCGGCGGCCGCGGGGGTCGGCGTCGCTTTCGCGACCGTGACGGGCTGGCCGCCGGCGACGACGGCGCCGCGCATCCCCATCGCCTTGTGGGGGGCGCAGTAGTACTTCGTCACGCCCGCCGACTCCGGGGTCCACTCGAAGCTGTGGCCCTCCTCCTGGGTGAGCTTCGACTCGAAGGCGCCGTCGGTGGCGACGACGTTGTGCGCGCCGCCCTTGCCGTTCCACTCCCAGCGCACGGTCGCGCCGGGATCGACCCGGACGGCCGCGGGGCCGAAGCCCCAGTCGCCGCCGTTGGCGGCCGACCCGACCGTGACGGTGACGGTGTCCTGTCCGCGTCGGTCGACCACCTCGGTCGCGTTCGAGGTCTTCGCGAACCAGTCGGTGAGGTCGGTGCCTGGCTGTGCGGCTGCGGTGTCGACGAGGGCCGTCCCTGCCAGTGCCGCGCCCGTCGCGCCGAGCACCTGGCGTCGCGTCGGCATCGGAATCACCCCTCGTAGCCCGCGTACTTCATCAGGTCACGGAAGATGGTCGTGTTCATGGCCTCCTTGTAGACCAGCCCGGTCAGCATCCCGCCGGGGTAACTGCCCCCGTTGCGGACGTGGTCGACCTTGTGGCAGTGCATGAGGTAGATGCCGGGGTCGGCGTCCGCCTCGAACTCGATGGTGTAGCGCTCGGCGGGCGCGACGTTGAGCACGTCCTCCTCGTGGCGGGCGACCTCCGGGATGGTCGCGCCGTCCTTCTCGACCACCGTGAACCGGTGGTTGTGGGTGTGCAGGGGGTGCGCTTTGAACCCGGTGTTCACCCAGTGGACCCGGACCGTATCGCCCTGCTCGACGATCATCGGCGAGCCGTCCTCCGGGTGGAGCGTGCGCGGGGCACATTTCCCGTTGACCGTGAACACGTCCGGCCGGCGGTTCGTGATGTCGTAGCTGGCGTCGCCCCCCGCGTACTGGCGGGAGAGCCGGCTGTCCCACTCGCGGACGGTCATGAAGTACTCCTTGTCAGCGGGCTCGTACCCCTTCGGATCGACCCGGAGGATGCCGTACATCCCCATCTCCATGTGCCACGGGGTCTGGTAGTGGCAGTGGTAGATGTGGGTCCCGGGCGTGTTGGCGGGGATCTCGTAGGTGTGGGACTCTCCGGGCGCGACCGTGATGCCCGTCGTCGTCGGGACCCCGTCGTCCTTCCATGAGGTCTGTGAGCCGTGGAAGTGGATGGTGTGGGGCATCGACATCGTGTTCTCCAGGGTCACCTCGATGGTGGCGCCCTCCGTGGCCCGGAGGACCGGCCCCGGAACGCTGGCAGGGCCGTCGTCGGCCTGCCAGGCCCACACCTGCGGCAGCCGGACCGGCCCGCCCATGGTCTTCCCGGGGTGGGCATCGTGGGTCGCGGCCACCGCCTTCAGCGTCACCTCGTTGCCCCGCTCGTCCAGGTCGACGACCTCCGGCGGGTCCGTCGCCGGCAGGTCCGACCCGAGCTGCTGTCGCGTGCTCCCTGCATCGACCTCCTGCACGTCCGGGCTGCTCATCGCCGTACAGCCCGCAGCGGCCGTCGCTCCAACGGTTCCCGTGGCAGCGAGGAACTCTCGTCGTCCGATACCGTCACCCGGCGCACCGATGGTCGGCGTCATCACATCCGGTCCTGCGGGGGCCATGATAATAGCGGCCGCAGACGGTTCCCAGGCGTTGAGGACGGCTTTCGTCTGTTCTCAGCCGGTGGGAACGTCGCTGAACATCTTCGGCCGACCGCTCATGCCCCCGAGACGACTCGAAACGTTGACCCGGGCGCCGCCCGGAGTCGCGCCGTGCGCTACCGGAACGCGACGCTGTTCCTCGCCCTCGCCGCGGCCTGGGGAGCGGCGTTCATGGCCATCAAGGCCGGGCTCACGCCCGACCTGTTCGGCCCCGCCCCCGTCCTGTTCGCCGCCGTCCGCTACGACATCGCCGGCGTCATCATGCTCGGCTACGCCGCCTACGCGACGGACCACCCCCGTCCCGTCGGCGCCCGCGAGTGGGCCGCCGTCGCCGTCGGCGCCGTCTTCCTCATCGCCGGCTATCACGCCTTCCTGTTCGTCGGCGAGACCGACCCCGCCGTCACGAGCGCCGGCGCCGCCGTCATCGTCTCGCTCTCCCCGGTCATGACGACGTTCTTCGCCAGAGCGTTCCTCCCCGAGGAACGCCTGACCGCCGTCGGCGTCGCCGGCCTCCTGCTCGGGCTCGTCGGCGTCGTCCTCCTCGCGCGTCCCGACCCCGGGAACCTGCTCGCGGGCGGCGTCGTGGCGAAGGGACTCGTCTTCGGCGCGGTGCTGTGCTTCTCCTTCGGCTCGGTCATCACGCGCTGGCTCGACGCCGGTATCCCCATCGAGACGATGGAGGCCTACGCGATGGTCGGCGGCGCGCTGTTGATGCACGCCGTCAGCCTCGCCATCGGCGAGTCGCCCGCGGTCGCGGTGGACGCACTGACGGGGCCCGAGGCCCTCGCCGGCCTCGCGGCGATGGGCTACCTCTCGCTGGTCGCGAGCGCCGCCGGCTTCCTCGTCTACTTCGACCTGCTCGACCGGCTCGGCCCCATCGAGATCAACCTCGTCTCCTACGTCGCCCCGGTGTTCGCCGCCGTTACGGGGTTCCTCTTCCTCGGGGAGGTGGTCGATCTCCTCACGGCCGTCGGCTTCCTCGTCATCCTCGTGGGCTTCCTGCTGCTGAAGCGCCGGGAGCTCCGGCGCGAGCTACCCGTCCTGCGCCGGGCCATCGCCGGCGCCCGCGACGGGGACTGACACGGGCGCCGGAGCCGACACCGCACCGTACGACAGCACACTCATACGCCCGGCCCGCCTCCGGCCCGACGTGTCGACCGAGTCCGACGAGAGCCTGCTCGCGGCCGTCCGGCGGAGTCCCCGGGCCCGCCGGCTCGCCGTCGTCGCCGTCGTGCTGGGCCTCCTCGTGGGCTTCCTGCTCGCGGTCGGCCCGCGGCGTGTCCTCGCGGACCTCGCGGGTGCCGACCCCCGGTGGCTCGCGGCGGGCGCGGGCGCGACGCTGCTCGCGCTCGCGTGCTGGAGCGAGGCCCAGCGCGCCCTCTTCCGCGCGGCGGGCGCGCCCGTTCCCCCCGGCCGCTTCCTGCTCGCCTACCTCGCGGGCAACTTCGCGAAGCTGACGCTCCCGGGCGGCCGGCTCGGCGGCCCCGCCGTGATGGCGTACGCGCTCGGCCGGGAGACCCCTCTCCCGTACGAGCGCGACCTCGCGGCCGCGACGGCCGGCAAACTGGTCGGGTTCCCCGCAGCCGTGGTCGCCGCGACCGCCGCCCTCCTCACCGTGGCGACGCCCGGCGTCGCCGCGGAGGCCCGACTCCTCCTGCCGGTGCTCACGCTCGCGGTCGCGGCCGTGCTGGGGGTCGGCGCCGTCGTCGCGGTCCGGCCGCGTCCCGCCCGACGGCTCGCCCACGCGCTCGCGGGCGCCGGCCGGACGACGCTCGGTCGGCTCTCGGACCGCGTCGCGGCCACGCTCGCGCCCGACCGCGTGGACCGCGCGCTCGCGGGCGTCGGTGAGACGTTCCGGGAGATGGGCCGGGACCGTCCGGTGCTGGCGCTGGCGTTCGCGCTCACGACGGCGGGCTGGGGTGCCGCCGCGCTCGCGCTCTCGGCGACGCTGGTCGCGCTCGACCACGCGGCGGTCCCGGCGCTCGCGCTCCTGGCGGTGCCGCTGTCGAGCCTCGGCAACGCCGTCCCCCTGCCCGCGGGCGCGGGCGGCGTCGACCTCGCGCTCGGCACGGTGCTGGTCGCGGCGCTCGGCCTGGACGTGGCCGCGGCGGGCGCCGTGATACTGGCCTATCGGCTCGTCTCGGACGGGTTCATCGTCGCGCTCGGCGGGCTGGTGACGCTCGGACGGACGCTGGTGCGCTGAGGGAGCGGTGGTGGCGCCGGCTCAGATGCCGAGGAAGCTGAACACGCCCAGCGCCAGCGCCGCGAGGCCGAGCTCGAACGAGAGCGTCCCGAGCGCCGACAGCGCCACGAAGTGGTGGTCCTCCATCTCCGCGAAGCCGGCCGGGACGGTGAGCATCCCCCGTGTGAACAGCAGCGAGTTCGAGACGGGGACGACGTACGGGCCCCAGCGGTCGAACCAGCCGTCGAACCGCGCCAGACGCTCCTCGCTCACCCGGAACCACGGCCGGTCGAGCAGCCGCTCGCGGCCGCCGCGTTTCGCCAGCAGGAACAGGAGGTACTGGCCGACGGTCGCGCCGACCACCGCGATGCCGACGATGACGGCGATGTCCCGCGTCGACTGCCCGATGACCAGCAGCGCGACCGGGACGAGGCTCTCGCTGGGGGCGAAGTAGAGCAACATCGCGCCCTCCAGCACGAACAGCGCGAACATCGCCGGCATCCAGTAGCGCTCGTTCGCGAGCAGTTGCCGGGCGAACTCGGCGTCGCGAGAGAGGAACAGGTAGATGCCGGCCAGTGCGATGGTCCCGAACAGGACGAACACGCCGTAGTCGAGTACCCACCGCCGGGCGGCGACCGACCGGCCGGCCTCGTCCGTTGCCATCTGTGTGGTCGATAGGGGGCCGTTCGGCGAGTAAAGGTCTTCCGACCCGGCTACGGCGGCCCTGCCGGTTAGCGGCTGCATAGGGAAGACGACGGGGCGCTATCGGCGTGGGGGCCCGCCCCTCGCGGGAGCGCCCGGCAGGTAGCCGTCACGCTCAGCATCCCTCGCCCCCTACGCCGGACCGATGCCCGAGGCCCCCGCCGGCCCGTTCCTGCTCGACGCCATGCTGGGCAAGCTCGCCACGTACCTCCGGATGTGCGGCCACGACGCGGCGTACGCGCTCGACGAGCACCGGGACACCGAGGCCGACGACGAACTGCTCGCGGCGGCCCGCGCCGAGGGCCGGACCCTCCTCACGCGCGATGTCCAGCTGGCCGCGCAGGCCGGAGCGCACGGGTTCCTGCTGGAGTCACGCGACGTGGCCGACCAGCTCCGGGAGCTGCACGACGCCGGCCTCGCGCTCACGCTCGACGACCGGCCCGCGCGCTGTGGGGCCTGTAACGGCCCTGTCGAACGCCTCCCGGCCGGTGCCGAACGCGCGCCCCATGCCCCCGACGACGGCCCCGTCTGGGAATGCGAGCGGTGTGGCCAGCAGTTCTGGAAGGGAAGCCACTGGGACCGGGTGGCCGAGACGCTCGCCGAGATACGCCAGGATAACGGCTCGTAGGTGGAGATAACGCTATCGGCTGCCGGATAGCTCCAGAACTCTGCTAATTATCGGTGAATTCGGCCGTTACTGGTTGTTCGGGTTCCACTCCTCGCAGGCGTCCATGTCGTCCATGACCTCGCTGTGGAGGCCGCAGTAGGGCTGCATGCCCTGGTCCGTGCGGACGTAGCGGAAGTGCGAGCAGTTGCCGCAGTAGAGGTCCTGGTTGGGGTGCGGGTCGGCATCGACGCCCGAGGAGAACACCTCGGCGTCCTCGGTGGTCGTCCCGCCGTCGCTGGTGGCGCCAGCGGCATCCGTGCGGCCGGCGTGACGCTGGTTCCGGCCCGAGCCCGAACGGGCCCGCTCGGTGAGAGACTCCGCCCCGTCGCTGCTGGAGGACATGACCTCGGCCCCGCCGTCGGCGGTCGAGGCCGAGGCCGTCCCCGAGCGGGTGGAACCGGCGGTCTGGGTCTCGACGTTCCCGTCGGGCGTACTGCCCATCAGCCCGATGCCGCCGAGCTTCTGTGCGAGGCTCTGGTTCGACACCTCGACGACGCGGGTCTCGCCGCCCTCCGTGACCCGCAACTCGACTGTGCCGCCGGGGTCGTTGCGGGTCTTGAAGCTCGCGACGGCGCTGAACAGGGCCCACAGCGTCGTCATCATGCCGACGAAGTAGACCGCGACGACCGGGAACGCGTTGTCGAACCAGGCCTGGGGGTAGACCCGGGTGAACAGGACGACACCGAACAGGGCCACCGCGCTACCGAGGACGGCGGCGGCGTTGACGCGACGGGTCGTCTGTGGGAGGACGACCACGACGCCGAGGAACGTGGCCGGCAGGCCGACGCCGGCGGCGATGCCCGCGATCTCGCGGGCGCCGAACGTATCCAGGCCGAGCAGCTCGGCGACACCCGTCGAGGTGCCGACGACGATGCCGCCGACGGTGAGGGCCGCCCCGACGAGGAACAGACCCACGCCGAGGTAGAGCCGCCGCAGGTCGGGCCCCCCGGCCCCGCCCTCGTACACGTCCGTGAGGCTAGCCATACCGGGGCCTGCGGACTCCACCCACAAAACTCCGCGTCAGACGCTCGAATGACACGTTTCAGCGGGTATCGCCGCCGAAGGTGTCCGCCCCCTGGGGACGGCTCGGCGCTCTCGGGGGAGACGGCGGGGAACTCGAACGGGTCCACCATCCACGTACTCCCCACTCGGTTCGCCCCCCACTCAATCCGTCACCGGGTCATCCGTCTCACGGTGGATCCGGACCGTCGATATCCGGGTCCCCTCGACGCCCGTCACCTCGACGACGTAGCCGGCGACCTCGATGCGGTCGCCGCGTTCCGGGGCACGGTTGAGCCGTTCGAGCACCAGTCCACCGATGGTCTCGACCTCCTCGCTCGTGAAGTCCCCGTCGAGCGTGT
The DNA here is from genome assembly GCF_024298885.1 of Haloglomus halophilum. Taxonomy (GTDB): domain Archaea; phylum Halobacteriota; class Halobacteria; order Halobacteriales; family Haloarculaceae; genus Haloglomus; species Haloglomus halophilum. The sequence goes on along the minus strand of NZ_CP101166.1, from coordinate 1,315,336 downwards.
CGTTGACCTTCGACAACGGGACGCCGCCGTCGATGTCGTGCCCCCCATCGTCACGCTGGCGGATCGAGGGTTCGTGCTCGTCCAGATCGAACTCGTCTCGCAGGTCGCCGACGAGCGCCTCGACCACGTCCTCGACGGTCGCGATTCCCTCGAACGCCCCCCACTCGTCGATGACCGCGGCCATCTGCTGCTGGTCCTCCCTGAACTGCCGCAGGAGGTCGCTCAGTGCCATCGTCTCGGGGGCGATGATGATATCGCGGGCGATATCGCCGACCGACTCGGTCTCCCCGTCCTCCACCTCGGCTCGGAGCACGTCCTTGACGTCGACGAACCCGACCACCTGGTCGGCATCGTCGGCATCGAGAACCGGATAGCGCGTATGCCCGGTCTCGAGGATGACGGACTGGAGGTCCGAGAGCGAGGCGTCCGCCGGAACGCTCACCACGTCCGGTCGCGGGACCATGACCTCCCGAACCACGGTGTCGTCGAGGTCGAAGACCCGCTCGATCATCGTCACCTCCGCAACGTCGATGTCCCCTTCCTCGCCGGACCGCGTCAGCACTCGAAGGAGTTCCCGTTCGCCGAGCGTCTCGTCCGTCTCGGAGGCGGGTGGCACGCCGAGTGCTCGCGTGAACGCGTTGGCCGCCCCGTTGAAGACGACGATGCCCGGGTAGAGGATGTAGTAGAAGAACTTCATCGGCGGGGCGAGGAACAGCGAGAGCCGCTCGGTCTGGGCGATGGCGAGCGTCTTCGGCGCGAGCTCACCGAAGACGACGTGGAGGAACGTGATGAGACTGAACCCGATGGCGAAGGCGACGAGATGGATGAGGTTCGTGGGGAGGAGCGGCGCCAGCACGGGCTCGAGGAGCGACGCGACGGCGGGTTCGCCGACCCACCCCAGCCCGAGCGAGGCGATGGTGATGCCGAGTTGCGTCGTCGCGAGATAGTCGTCGAGGTTCACCATCACCTCCTGGAGCGTCCCCGCGCCGGGGCGCTCCTCCGAAACGAGCTGTTCGACCGATGTCCCGCGTATCCGTACGAAGGCGAACTCCGCGGCGACGAAGAAGCCGTTGAGCACCACGAGTACCAGCGCGACGACGACCTGCGCCAGCGAGAGCGCGACGTTCACCATCGGAGGAGCTGGGAGCTACGGCTGCTCGATAGTCCTGTGTCCATATCCCCCCGTCTCGCCCCATCGGTAAATAACTGGCAAGGTTCCGGGACGCCGTCCCGTCGTCGAGGTGATCCGGAGCGTCGAGGGCTTCCCAACGGGACCGCACGCCCCCGAACGACACCCTTTCCACCGGGACTCCCCTCGCTCGGATATGGACGAGGCCGCCGCAGAGACGCTGGTTGAGTGGCGCGAGTGGGGTACCGACGCCTTCGACGCCGCCGACGCACGGACCTGGCCCGTGCTGCTGTCGGTGACGGCGCCGTGGTGCACCCACTGCCGGGCGATGGACGAGGAGACGTACGCCGAGCCACGCGTCGCCGCACACCTGAAGGACGGGTTCGTCACCGTCCGCGTGGATGCCGACCGCCACCCGCGGGTGCGCGAACGCTACAACGTCGGGGGCTTCCCCGCGACCGCCTTCCTCACGCCCGACGGCGAGGTGCTCACCGCCGCGGGTTATCTCGGGCTCGAGGGGTTCCGCGACATCCTCGATTCGGTGCGCCGGACCTGGGACGCGAAGGGGACGGGCGCGGGCTCTGTCCCCCGCGCACTGGACGACGAGCCGCCCGCGGGCGAGGTCACCTCGCAGGTCGAGGCGCACATGGTCGACCGCGTCACCGCCGGCTTCGACGAGGAGTTCGGCGGCTGGGGTGAGGGGGCGAAGTTCCCGCTCCCCCGTGCGGTCGAGTTCGCGGCCAAGCGCGAGCGCACCCGCGACCACGCCACACGCACGCTGGAGGCCATCCACGCCCACCTGCTCGACACCTACGACGGCGGCTTCTACCGCTACGCCGACAGCCGGGACTGGTCCGGCCTCCACCGCGAGAAGCTCACCGACGAGAACGCCGCGCTGGTCCGTGCGTTCGCGGCCGGCTACCTCTACACCGGCGAGGAGACGTACCGCGAGGCCGCCGAGGCCACCGTCGACTACCTCACGACTGACCTCTGGGTCGACGACGCGGGCGAGCGCGGCGCGTTCGCGGGCAGTCAGGCCGGCGGCGACTACTTCACCCTCTCGGCGAGCGCCCGCGAGGACGCCGACCCGCCCCACGTCGACGGGACCGTCTTCGCCGACCGGAACGGCCTCGTGGCCGACGCGCTCCTCCGATACCACGCCGTCACGGACCACTCCCCCGCCGCACGCTACGCCGAGCGCGCGCTCGAGACGGTGCTCGACGAACTCGTCGACGACGGCGAGGTCACGCACTTCCCGCCGGCGGCCGCGGACGACGGCGAGACGGTCGAGGCCGGCCTGCTCGTCGACCAGGCCCGCCTCCTCACCGGACTGACGACGGCGGCGCAGGTCCTCGGCGGGGACCGCTGGCTCGACGCTGCCCGCGCGGTCGCCGACGCGATGCTCGACCTGCAGGACGACACCGGCGCGTTCCGGGACGGTCCCGCCGAGGGGCCGGGCCTGCTGGACCGCCCGCTCCGCCCGCTGGACACGAACGTCGAGGCCGCCGACGGCCTGCTGGACCTCGCCGTGCTCACCGGCGAGGCCCGGTACCGGGAGGCGGCCGCCGCCGCGCTCGAAGCGTTCGCGGGCGCCGCCGGCCGGATGGGTGTCGAGGTGGCGGGCTACGCGACCGCCTGCGCCCGGCACGTGAACGACCCGCTCGTGGTCGAGACGCCGCCCGCCGGGAGCGACCTCCACCGCGCCGCGCTCCGCGTGGCCGACCACGAGAAGGTCGTGGTTCCGGGCGACCGCGAGGACGCGGTCGCACACCGCGGCGAGTCGACCTCCGAGCCCGCGAGCGAACCGGCCGAGATGGCGGCCGTCGTCGCGGAATTCGACTGACGGTGCCCGGCTCGGCGCCGGAATCGAGTAAACAACTGACGAGACGGGTAAACTTCCTCGGTGTTTATAGGTGTCGCCGTTCAGCAACGGGTATGGCGAGTCTCAGGGACCTCGGACTGTCGGAGTACGAGGCACGGGCCTATCGGTCGCTACTGAAGACGGGCCCCACGACGGCGAAGGAGCTGTCACGGGTGAGCGACGTGCCGATGGGGCGCATCTACGACGTGCTCAACAGCATCGAGCAGTACAACCTCGTCCGGTCCCAGTCCGCGAGCCGGCCGAAGAAGTACGTCGCCGTCGAGCCCGAGACGGCGCTGGACCGGCTGCTGGAGGACAAGAAGCGCGAGCTCGAGGAGAAGGCCACCCAGTACGAGTCCATCGTCGACGAGCTGGAGGGGGAGCTGGAGACCGCGGAGCCGGTCGAGGAGCGGTTCTGGACGGCCGCGGTCGGCGCCGACGAGGCCGCCGACCTCCTGCTCGAACGTATCGCGGCCGCCGACTCGCGCATCGTCATCGTCCTCTCGACGTACACGGAGCGCTACTTCGACATCCGCGAGGTCGGCAACGCGCTGCTCGACGGCCTGCAGGAGGCGCTGGAACGTGGCGTGGATGTGGACTTCCTCATGAAGCCCGCGCTGGTCCCGACGCTCCCGCCGGAGTTCGGCGACCGCTACCGCGAGACCCTCTCCGAGTACGACGGCTTCGAGGTCCGTACCGTCGAGGACGTCTCCGGCACGTTCACGCTCGTCGACCGGAACGAGGTCGTCATCGAGGTGCCACACCCGCTCCAGTCCGAGGAGGTGTTCGCGATGCTGAACCTGAAGGACCGCGAGTTCGCCGGTAGCGTCCGCGAGGAGTTCCACCCGCGCTGGGAGGCCGCCGAGGAACTGGTGCTGTAGCGGGCCTCCGGCTGGCTCGGGGCGGCTCCGGGAGTTATATCCCGGGCCCTCTCAATGCCGACCCGGGTACAACATGGTGTCGCTGACCGTGCTGACCGTGGCCGGAATCGTCGTGGCCGTGTTCGTGGGGTTCAACATCGGCGGGTCCTCGACGGGGGTGGCGTTCGGCCCGGCGGTCGGGTCCCGGCTGGTCCGGAAGGGGACCGCGGCGGCGCTGTTCCTCGTGTTCGCCTTCCTGGGTGCGTGGACGGTCGGCCGGAACGTCATCGCGACGATGAGCAGCAGCATCGTGCCGGCGATGCAGTTCACCCCCCTCACGAGCGTCGTCGTCCTCTTCTTCACGGGCCTGTCGCTGTTCATCTCGAACCTCTACGGCGTCCCGGCGTCGACCTCGATGACCGCCGTCGGTGCCATCGTCGGGCTGGGCCTGGCCACGGACTCGCTCAACCAGGCGCTCATGTTCGTCATCGTCTCGGCGTGGATCGTCGCACCGCTGCTGAGCTTCACCGTCGGCGTCGTCGTCGGTCGCTACGTCTACCCGTATCTCGACCGCTACGTCGCGTTCACGAAGTTCGACCTCCATCTCGTCCAGTTCGACCGCTCCGGGCGGGTGCCACGCCCCCGGTTCAACCGGAACGCCTCCCCCCGTGACGTGGTCGGGTCGCTCTCCGTGGTCGTCATCGGCTGTTACATGGCGTTCTCGGCAGGCGCGTCGAACGCGGCCAACGCCGTCGCGCCCCTCGTCGGCGCACAGGGGCCCCTCACCGTCGACCAGGGCGTCCTGCTCGCGGTGTTCGCCTTCGGGCTGGGCGGGTTCACCATCGCCCGGCGCACACTGGCGACGGTCGGCGACGACATCACGGAACTGCCTATCCTGGCCTCGCTCATCGTCTCCGTGGTCGGGGGCACGGTCATCACGGTGCTCTCCCAGTTCGGCATCCCGGCGAGCCTGGCGGTGAGCACCACCTCGACCATCATCGGGCTGGGGTGGGGCCGGGCGAGCCGGGCGGCGACCCTGGCCGAGCTGGCGACCCCGACGCCCGAGCGCCCGGACATGGAGGTCTCGACGGGGGCGCTGGTCACCTCGCGTGTCGAGGAGGCCCCCACCGGCCCGACCATCGGCGACATCGCACGCCACGAGGAGCCGGCGGAGCCGCCCGAGGAGGTGCCGGACGTGCCGGAGGTCGGCGCGGAGGGGCCCGCGGACCTCGACGAACGGAGCCTGTTCGACGCCGGGGCGGCCAAACGCATCGCCTCGATGTGGGTGCTGACACCCGCGCTCGCGGTCACGGCCTCGTATCCCGTGTTCCTGCTGATCCTGTGAGCGGACCGTTCGGCTAGCCGTTACACCCAAACCATTCGCGGTCCAATCCTAGATATCGGCGAGATGTGTCGCCCATGACCACACCCGACGCCGAGTCCTTCCCAGCACCGAGACCGTGGTATCGGTCGCGAACCGCCGAGACAGTGCTGGGTGTCGGGCTCTGCCTGGCCATCGCGGCGATGTACGCCGTCCTGCGGTACACGGAGGTCCCGTGGTTCGTCAACCGCACGGCGGCGCTGATACTGTTCATCTCCATCCTCGGGATGGTCATCGTCTCCGGGCGCGTCGTGACCCGGACCTTCGGCCGACGGCGGAACTACTAGCTCGGCATCCCCCGGACCGAGCCACCGCGAAAAAGTTCGGACTCGTGCTAGTCGTCCGTCGTCGGCGAGTGCTCCGGGTCGGGTTCCTCGGGCGCGCCCGACCGCGAGGTCGTCACGTACACCGATTCGGTGTCGAAGACGAACTCGTCGAGGAAGGCGACGACGTAGACGATGCTCTGGAAGAAGAAGTAGAACCAGAGCGTGAACGCTGCCAGGTACTCCGCAGGGTGGTGCGAGTAGCCCTCGCGCCAGTCCCGCGCGAAGATGAGATACGAGCAGACGACCGGTCCCAGGCCGATGGCGGCCCAGAGGTAGTCGTCGTAGGGGAGCCAGGTCGAGGCATCGAGGACGAACCGGTCGAGGATGAACAGGGGCGCCACGAGGACGAGGAGGACCGGGAGGAGCGCGTAGCCGAAGGTGTAGGCGGCGTCGGCGCGCTGGCGGAGGTTCAGCGTCCCGTTACGCGAGAGCGGCAGGAGATGTCGGACCGCGACCTGCATCCAGCCGCGGGCCCAGCGCGAGCGCTGGCTCCACCAGCCCGACAGGGTGGCGGGGTTCTCCTCGAACGTGAGGATGTAGGGGTCGACCTGGAGGCGCTTGCCGTGGGCGTGGATGCGTGCCGACATGTCGATGTCCTCGACGAGGACGTCCTCGTCGAACATGCCGAGTTCGTCGAACATCTCGGCCCGGAAGAACGCCTGGCCGCCGCCGAAGATGGTGAAGCCGCCGAACACCTGCCGGCCGAACAGGTCGGCCAGCTCGGCGATGTGGCGCTCGACGGTGGCGTGGAGCGCGAGCAGCGAGTCGGTCGGGTTCCGGCCGAAGCAGCGACCCTTCACGCACCAGATGTCGTCGTCGCTCTCGAACCACCGGACCGCACGCGTGACGGCGTCGGGCGCGAACTCGTGGTCGGCGTCGATGGAAGCGATGAGGTCACCGGTGGCGTACTGGAGCGCGTAGTTGGTCGCCTTGGCCTTGCCGCCGCCGGGCTCGTCCCGCTCGACGGCCTTGACGGCGTCGTGCTCGGCGCCGTAGCGCTCGGCGATCTCGCCGGTGCGGTCGGTCGAGTCGGCCTCGTAGCAGACGACGATCTCCAGGCACTCGCGCGGGTAGTCGAGCGCCAGCGCGGCCTCGATGGTGTCCGCGAGGACCGGCTCCTCGTTGTACGCCGGGATGACGACGCTCACGAGCGGCAGGTCGTCGGGTAGCCCGCCCGGCGGCTCGGTCCGTGCGAACGCGAGCAGCGAACTCAGGTAGGTTCGTCCCACCAGTCCCAGCAGCAACACCAGCAGGACCGTCCGGAGGGTCCGCTCGTAGGCGACGGAGACCAGCGCCGGGAGGGTGAGGGCGCCGACCAGCAGGGCCGTCGTCACCCCATATATGAGGGCCTTGCGGAGGGAGACGCCGGCCGCATCCGCCGTCTTGACTTTCATTGGGGTTGTTATCCCGGTGCCTGCCCATAGTGGTTTTCATACGTCGCCGCGAGCAGTTGCACGAACAGGGACATCGTATTCGTCCGCCTGGAGCCTTCCGACCCGGCTCGAGACCGTTCCGGGCCGTTGATACGCCCCGACCGTCTCGTCCCCGTCGAGATGGGCCGCTCCGCGCTCCCTCGTGCCCTCCAGCGGCGACTCGCGCAGCGGTGGCGCCGGACCGCTGCCGTCGTCCGTGCGCATCCGCGCCACGCCCTCGCGGTGACGCTGGTCACGGTCGTCGGCGTCGCCCTGCGGCTGTACGGACTCGGGACCGAGAGCCTCTGGGTCGACGAGGCCATCACCGCCGCCCTGCTCCGGCGGTTCGGCACGCTGGAACTCGTCACGGCGATCCCCCGGGAACAGCCACACCTCCCCACGTACTACGTCCTGCTGGACCTCTGGGCCGGGGTCGTCGGCCGCGGTGACGCCGCGCTCCGTACGTTCTCCGCCGTCTTCGGCGTCGCCGCGCTCCCGTTCGTCTACGGGCTCGGCCGCCGGCTGTTCGACCGCCGCGTCGGCCTGCTGGCGCTCGCCGTGACCGCGTGCTCGCGCTTCCAGCTCTACTACGCACAGGAGGTCCGGATGTACGCGATGCTGACCGCGCTGACGGTGGCCTCGTACTACTGCCTGCTCAGGCGCGAGGAGCTACGATGGGCGGCCGGCTACGTCGTCACGGCGGTCGGCGCGGCCTACGTCCATCCGTTCGGTGGCCTCGGGGTGCTGGGTGGCCTCGCTTACCTCGCGCTCGCCGCTCGCCTCGACAGCCGCGGCCTCGACACGGACGGCTGGCCGGGCGTGGCCGGCGACCGCCGGGCGCCCGCCGTCGTCGCGCTCTCGCTCGTCCCGCTCGTCGTCGCGGCGGCCCGCGAGTTCGCCAAGGGCGTCCCGTTGAGCTACCTCTCGCGCCCCGGGCTGGATGAGGTCGCGCGCTCGCTGCTCGCCTTCTTCGGCGCGTGGCCCACGCCCGGCGTCGGTGTCGCGGTCGGTGGCCTGCTCGCGCTCCTCGGCGTCGCCGCACTCGTCCCCGCCGCCGCGGCCGCCACGGGGCGCCGGCGCGTCACGCGGGGGACGGGTTCGACCCTCCTCCTCGCGTGCTGGGCCGCCGTCCCGGTCGTCGTCCTCGTGGCCGTCTCCTACCTCATCACGCCGGTGTTCTGGTATCGCTACGCGCTCCCGGCCGCGCCGGCCTGCTACCTGCTCGTCGCCCGCGGCGGCGTCGGGCTGGCGGACCGTGTGGCGGCGTGGCTGGATGCGCGGCGGGCGACCAGTACGGGGTCGCCGGCGGCGGCCGATGGGGGTGGACGCGGCAGGGACGGTCGGCGCGACCGCCTCGCACTGGCACTCCGGGTCGCGCTCGCGGCCCTGCTGGTCCTCGCGCTGGTCCCGTCGGTCGCGGCGTACCACACGACCGACGGGAAGGACCAGTGGGAGGAGGCCGTCGGGACCGTCGAGTCGCGCGCCGACCCGGGCGACCTCGTGCTGGTCGACGGCTGTCTCACGATGGTCGCCTACGACCGCTACCGGGACCGCGAGGACCTCGCGGTCAGGGGCGTCATCGACGTGCAGTCGGCGATGGGGGTGTCCCCGACCCCGCCCGATGTCATCCGGCGGGCGGTCCACAATCGCTCGACGGTCTGGACGGTCCTGGCACACATCTCCGACCGCGAGGAGCGCCGGCTCCGCGGCATCGTCCGGGAGACCCACCGTCCGGCGCGGAACCGGTCGTACGTCTCCATCGAGGTGACGCGCTACGAGCGCCGAACGGCCGCCGAGCGAACGGCCGCGAACGGCTCGATCCCGTCGCGGTCGGCGTTCGACTGCCGGAACCACCTCCTGTGACGCGCCCGGCGCCGCCCGTGGTGCCCGGGCATTCGCCGGGACTAATGGCTCGCCCCGCCTCGGGTCGGCCGATGCGCGACGTGCTGCTGATCACCGTCGACTCGCTCCGGGCGGACACGGTCGGGTTCATGGCCGACCGGGCACCTGCCACGCCGGCGCTCGACCACCTCGCTGCCCATCCGGCGACGACGGTCGCGGCCCGCGCGTTCTCCGTCGGGAGCTACACGAAGATGGCGTTCCCGGGTATCCTGACGGGGACCAGTCCGCGGGCGTACGCCGGCGAGGAGTCGCTCGCCGGGCGGCCGCACGTCGCCGAACTGTTCGCCGACGCCGGCTACCGGACCGGCGCCTTCCACTCGGCGGGCTACCTCTCGCTCGGCACCGGCTACGAGCGCGGCTTCGACCACTTCGACGACGGCATCCACGACCCCGCGGCGGTCGTCGGACGCCACGGCGCGGGCGATGCTGGCGACGGGTCGGCCGACGGCGGGGACACGACCGCCCCCGACGCGGCCGAAACGGCCGACGGCCCCGTCGCCCGGCTCAAGCGACTCGCCCGGCGGCTGCCCGACGACTCGGTGCCGGCCCGCACCCTCCGGCGTGGCTACGGCGAGGCCCGCTGGCTCTCGATGTGGGCCGGGAGCGAGCCGTACACCTCGGCTGCCGACCTGACCGACCGTGCGCTGGACTGGCTCGGCCGCGCCGACGGCCCGCGCTTCGCGTGGTGTCACTACATGGACCCGCACGTCCCCTACCTCCCGCGCGAGGGGACCGTCTCCGAGGGCCTCTCCCGCCGGCGTGCGGTCCGGCTGATGCGCCGTTCGGAGGGGAACGACCCCGACGCCATGAGCGCCGCAGACATGCGTGACTTCCGGCGCCTCTACCACGGCGAGACGGAGTACCTCGACCGCCACCTCGGGCGCCTGTTCGACGGCTTCGACGCGCTGGACGACCCGCTCGCCGTCCTGTTCTCCGACCACGGCGACGCCTTCGGCGAGCACGGGCTGCTCCGGCACGGCGGTCCGCCGCTGGGCTCGCTCGTCCACGTCCCCTGTCTCGTCCACGACCGGGGGAACGAGGAGCCCCGTGACCGCATCGAGACGGCCGTCTCGGCGGTCGACCTCGTCCCGACGCTGCTCGACGGGGCCGGCGTGGCGGGCGACGACCGGCTCGTCGGCCGCTCCGTCCGTGACCTCCCGACCGACGGCGACCGGTCGGTGTTCGCCTACCGCGGCAACCCGGAGGCGACGCCGTACCACGTCACCGCCATCGACGGCGACCGGCAGGTCGTCCGGCGGCTGTTCGCTCCTGACGGGAGCCGTGACGGGACGGAGACGACCTACCGGCTCGGGACGAGTACCGCCGAGGCGGTCGACGAGGCGGCACCCGAGCTCTCGGCCGCCATCGACGACCACCTGGCCGACCTCGCCGCGACGACCGAGAGGACGACGGCGACCGACGACGCCGAGCGGCACGAGCCCGCCGCGGCCGTGCAGGAACGGCTGGCGCGGCTCGGCTACCGGGACCGCGACCTCTGAGCCCGGTGTGGTCGCCTCATTCCTCGGATTCGAACTTCGCGAGCAGGTCGTCGTAGAACGCCCGTTCCCCTCCGTTCTCGCCGTTCTGGGCCAGCTTCTCGACGATGAGTTCGGGCGTCGAGCGCGCGAGGTGGTCCTTGCGCGGCGACCGCTCGACCACCAGTTCGCCGTCCGCCAGCCCGACGGCCTCGATGCCGTCGACGGTCACGTCGATGGCACACTCCGCGCGGATCTCGGCGGCGAGGTGCGAGACGAAGACGGCCGTCGAGTCCCCCTCGGCGAGCGCTTCCAGGATGCCGGCGATGATGACCGCGCTCGCGCCCGGTTCCGTGATGGACTCCAGCTCGTCCACGAGGACAAGCCGGCGGTCTCCACCGGTCACGAGGTCGCCGAACTCGCGGAGCGTGGCCTCGAACGCGCCGGCGTCGAGCGTGCCCTGCGATTTGGCCTGGTAGTGGAGCGCCTCGAACCGCTCCAGCTCGGCCGACTCTGCCGGGACGGGCAGGCCCATCTGTCCGAGGATGACGACCAGCCCGACGAGGTCGAGCGTCGAGGTCTTCCCGCCGGAGTTCACCCCCGAGAGGAGCGCCACGCCCGCGACCCCGTAGTCGACGGGTTCGACCGCGTCGAACGGCACGTCCAGCAAGGGCGAGCGCCCGCCCTCGATGGTGAAGCCGTCGCCGTCCTCGACGAACGCCGGCATCGTACAGTCGAAGTCGCGGGTGAAGCGTGCGACCGCCAGCTCGACGTCGAGTTCGAGCGCGTCGTCGACGAGTTCGTTGGCGGGCTCGCGCAGGTCCGCGAGGTCGGCCGCGAGGTCGCGCTTCCTCGCCGTGGCGCGACGGTCGCGCGCGGCGGTCAGCTCCTCGCGGAGCCGCGAGACGGCGCGCTCGTCGTGCTCGACCGGGAACGTGGGTTCGTCGCCGAACGCCCGCCGGGCGAGGTCGGCGTAGTCGTCCAGTCCGAGTGCGTCGACGAGGTGGTCGCGGGCGGCGTCGACGGCCGCGGCGTACTCGTCGGCCAGTTCACGCTCCAGCAGCGAGTCCACGCCCGCGCCGCGCTCGACGAGCGAGAGCAGGTCCGCGCCCTCGACGGTCACGTCCTGGTCCTCGATGGCCTCCCGCAACCGGTCGTTGGCGACGCTCTCGGCCATCGAGACGGCGGCGTCGAGGTCGTCGACGGCGTCGGTCAGCTTCCGGAGTCGCTCGTCGCCGGCGACGGTGCCGTCCTCGTTGAGTTGGGCGAGCGCGTCGTCGAGGCCGTCCGGGTCCAGCGGCGCGTCGAGGTCGGCCGCCCGGGCGACGGCGGCGGCGGCCCGGAGCGGGCCGCGGTTGCGCGCGAAGAACGCCAGCGTCCGCTCGGGGACGATGCTCGCCGGGTCATCCAGCGCCCGCGGCTCGACCCGCACGTCGCCCTCCACCTCGACCCCGGCGAACTGCTCGTCCAGCACGACGACCGTCGAGTAGCCCCGCGCGAGTTCGGCGATGGCGCGGGCATCGTCGACGAGTTCGACGCTCAGCTCCGGGATGGCGTCGCGTGCGGCCGAGTAGGTCTCGGCGTCGCTCGTCGCGAGACAGCGGTCCCGGACCCGCACGTCGCCGGGCTGTTCGAGCGGTTCGACACCCGCCAGCGCCTCCAGCACCTCCGGTTCCGGGTCGCGAGCCATCGCGCGCTCGGTGAACTCCCGCGCTTCGGCGATGCGGGACTCGCTGGCCGACGGGTACAGCGTCTCCAGCCGGCGGGCGGCGTAGTCGGTGACGGCCCGGTCCTGCAGCAGGTCGAGCGCGTCGCGGTACAGCTCCCGGGCGCGGTCGGTCGCGAGGAAGTCGCCGTCGTCGCCGTGGCGATGGCGGATGGCTGCGCGGGCGATGCGGGCGGCACGGCCGTCGCTGATGCCCGGCGCGCGGGCGATGGCGGCCACGTCGCCCGCTTCGAGGGCGGCCTCCGGGTCGTCCAGCTCGGCGAGGCGGTCGGCGGTCTTCTCGCCGACGCCCGGCACCTCGCGTACGTCCATTGGGCGTCGTGGGGAGTGGACGGCCCAAAACGGTAGCGGGTCCGACCGCTCCCGGCTATCCGATGGGAACAGCGAATTATGCCGGAAGTCGAGGTGTAGTCTGATAGTATCTGAATTTAGATACTTGTGGGCGATGCTCGGACGGTGTCTGGGCTATTCGCCACGGGATTGGGCGTCTCCGCCGTCGCTTGCCCGGAGCGCAGGTGCGACCAGCCCGACGAACACCAGCAACATCCCGGCCGTGACGACGTAGGCGCCGAGACTCGCGTCGCCGCCGGGGTCGTTGTACCCGAGGACGGCGTGCTGGAGGTCGTAGAAGCCGCCGTAGAGGACGAGTGCGATACCGAACAGCTGCAGGCGGAGGGCGGTGGCGGACATCGGTTCGCGGTGGGGCCGCCCGTCACTCGTAGCTGACGGAGTCGAACCGTCGCCGCGTCAGGACTCCAGTGCGCGCCCCAGGTCGTCGTCCGCCGAGGAGAGACAGGAGGCCAGGCACTCCTCGGGTTCGTTGTCGATGCGGCTGCTCCAGTCCTGCCACCACTCCCGGTCCAGCGTCCCTGCCAGGGTCCCGTCGACGTACACGCTGACCGCTGACTCCCCGACCTCCGTGTCGATATCCATGCTATCTGGTACCATTGCCCTTGCACACTAAGCCTTCCCGGTCCCGGCAGCCCTCGCGTGGCGGCCCCCACGCCTGGGCGGTGCGTCACACTTGACGGCCCGTTCATTGTGGGGGAAACCAGTAGGGGGTCCGGTACCAACCGACGGGACGTGCAGACGTACGACGCGTACCGGACGGCGCTGGCGGACGTCCCGCTCCCGGCGGCGTTCGTCGACCTCGACGCGCTGGAGGCGAACATCGAGACGGTGCAGAACCGGGCTGCCGGGACCCGTGTCCGGGTCGCCTCGAAGTCCGTGCGGTGTCGCGCGGTCCTGGACCGCGTGACCGACGCGGCCGGCATCCGCGGGCTGATGTGCTACACCGGGCGCGAGGCCGCGCACCTCTACGAGCACGGCTTCGACGACCTGCTGGTGGCCTACCCCGTCCTCGACCGGGCGGAACTGGACCCCGCGGCCGACGCAGTGGCGGCGGGTGCGGACGTGACGCTGATGGTCGACTGCGACGAGCACGTCACACGCGCGGCGGCCGCCGCACGTGACGCCGGCATCGAGTTCGACCTGTGCATCGACGTGGACATGTCGACCGAGCACCTCACCCAGTGGTTCGGGGTGAAGCGCTCCGGCGTGCGTTCGCCCGAGACGGCGCTCGACCTCGCGGCGACCATCGACGCGGCCGAGGGCGTCGACCTGGCGGGCATCATGGGCTACGACGCGCAGATCGCGGGCCTTCCGGACCGGGACCCGTCGAACTCGGCGGCGCTGAACGCCGTCATCCGGCGGCTGAAGGAGCGCTCGAAGCCCATCCTCCGCAAGCGCCGGCAGGACGTGGCCCGCGCGCTCGACGACGAGTACGGCATCCACCTGGTCAACGGCGGCGGCACGGGGAGCGTCGAGTTCACCGTCGCCGACCCGTGGGTGACGGAGGTCACCGTCGGGAGCGGCTTCTACGCCCCCCGGCTGTTCGACTGGTACGACCGCTTCCAGCACGACCCGGCCGCGGGCTACGCCATCGAGGTGACGCGGGAGCCCGACCCCTCTATCTACACCTGTCGCGGCGGCGGCTACGTCGCCAGCGGGCCGCCGGGCGAGGACAAGACGCCCGCGCCCGAACTCCCCGCGGGCGCCGAGTTGCTCGACGAGGAGGGTGCCGGCGAGGTCCAGACGCCCGTCCGCTACGACGGGCCCGTGGAGCTGGACTACGGCGACCCCGTCGTGATGCGCCACGCGAAGGCCGGCGAGCTCTGCCGGTCGTTCCGCGGGCTCCACCTCGTCCGCGGGGACGAGGTTGTCGAGACCGTGCCGACCTACCGAGGTGACGAGACCTGCTTCCTATGACCCGAGACAGCGACGCGACGGACGAGGTGACGCACCGATGATGGAGTGGTCCAACTGGTCCGGCAGCGCGACCTGCCAGCCCTCCTCGGTCCACTACCCGCGGACGCTGGCCGACATCCAGCGTGCGCTCCGGGCGGCCGGCCCCGAGGACACCGTCCGCGTCGTCGGTGCGGGCCACTCCTTCCCGCCGGTCGCCACCAGCGACGACGTCCTGCTCTCGCTGGAGGAGTACACCGGCCTCGTCGACGTGGACCCCGACGCCGGGACCGCCACGGTCCGGGCGGGCACGAGCCTCCACGACCTGAACCGCGCGCTCGCCGAGCACGACCTCGCGATGGAGAACCTGGGCGACATCGACAAGCAGTCCGTCGCCGGCGCGCTCGCTACCGGCACGCACGGGACCGGCGACGAGTTCGGCGTCATCGCGACGACCGTCGAGCGACTGCGTCTCGTCACCGCCGACGGCGGCACGCGTGAACTGACACCCGACGATGGCGATGCGTTCCGCGCGGCCTGTGTCTCGCTCGGCACGCTCGGCGTCGTCACGGAGGTGACGCTGTCGGTGCGACCGGCGTACAAACTCGCGGAACACAACTTCACCGCGCCCATCGACGAGGTGCTCGCGGACGTGGACCGCTACCGCGCCGAGCACGACCACTTCGAGTTCTGGTGGTTCCCGCACACGGGGACGGCGTGGGTGAAGACGCTGAACGAGGTCGACCCGGACACGCCCGACGAGCCCACGCCCGCGTACGAGGAGCGCCTCGAGAACCTCGCGTGGGAGGGCATCTGCCGGCTCGGTACCGCGCTCCCCCGGGCCGCGACGCCGTATCTGAACCGCGCCACCGTCGCGACGTTCGACGAGCACCACGCCGTCGGGCCCTCGCACGAGGTGTACGCGACCGAACGCGACGTGCGCTTCAACGAGAGCGAGTTCGGCGTCCCCGCCGACGACGCCGTCGACGCCTTCCGCGACCTCCGCGAGACCGTCCTCGAGCATCGCGTCCAGTTCCCCGTCGAGTTCCGCACCGTCGCGGGCGACGACCTGCCCATCTCCCCGGCGTACGGCCGCGATTCGGTGTTCCTGGCCTGTCACACCTTCCACCGGAAGCCGTACCGCGAGTTCCTGGAGGACTGCGCCGCGACGCTGGAGCCGTACGACGCGCGCCCGCACTGGGGGAAACATCACTGGTACGGCGCCGACGACTTCGCCGACCTCTACCCGGAGTGGGAGACGTTCCAGCGGGTCCGCCGCGAGTTCGACCCCGAGGGCCAGTTCCTCAACGACCATCTCGCCGACGTGTTCGAGGGGGATGGTGACGCCGTGACCGACTCCACCGTCGCGACCGCGACCGACGACTGACCGGGAACGTGAGTGGGGGACGTGACGAGGATAGCACTCGGGAACACCATTAAGCACGCTCGTCGATGACAACGACCGATGACCGACAATGGGGTGGAGCCGTGACGGACATCGACGCCCTGGACCTGACGCCGGCGGAAGCGGCCACGCTGGAACGGGTCGAAGAGCACCCGGAACGGCTGACCGCGGACAACGCGACGGCGCTGTGGGACCTGCTCGCGGGCAGTGATGAGTCGACCCGGGAGGGAGTGCTGCTGGTGCTGACGCGGGCCGACCTCCCGGTGGACCCGCTGCCCGACATGCTCGAGCACGACGACCACGGTGTTCGGGCCGCGGCGGCGACCGCGCTCGGACACGTCACTCTGGAACCACCCGGTGACGAGGCCGTCGCGGTGGTCGATGGCCTGTACCGGGCGCTATCAGACGACCACCACGAGGTCCGGCAGGCGGCCGCGACCGCTATCGGTCGGTTCGCCGCCGGCACCGACACGGCGTACGGCCCGGATATCGAGGAGCGGCTGGAGGAGCGGCTCGACGGCCGACCTGCACACCCGATAGCTGTGCGCCTCGACGACCGTACGAACGTTGCCGTCGCGGCCGGCTTCGCCGTCTTCCGGACGGGTACCGTCGACCACGACCTGCGGGCGAGCGCACGGGAGCGGCTGCGTGAAGGGCTTGCCGAGCAGGAGCGACCGCTGCTCACGTCTCGCCTGGTCGCGGAACTGGCCGCCAACGGTCCGGTCGTCCATTCGATGATGCGGAAGACGTTCTACGACGATGATGTCGACGGGGACCCCGCTGTCAGCGATCTCGTCCCGGATCTGGTCGAACTGCTCGACCGGCCCGACGGTGACGTGCGACGCCACGCGTGTCGGGCGCTGGGCCACCTGGATTCCACGGCCGCGACGGCCGACCTCGAACGGGTCGCGGAGCGGGACAACCAGGCGGATGTCCGGATTGCCGCCGTGGAGGCGCTCGAGCGCATCCGGGGGACCGAGCGGGCGACTGACGACACTCCACGCCCGTCTTCGGACGAGTGAGCGGTTACTGCCGCCGGTTCGGGTGTGACGGGCGTGCCGACGACAGCACGCCGGGATAGTCCGCGATGATGCCGTCGACACCGAGTGCGGCGAGCCGGTGTGCCTCGTGCCACTCCTGGACGGTCCAGACGTTGACGGCCCAGCCGTGGTCGGCCGCCGCGTCCAGCACCGCGTCACGGGTGTCGGGCACGCCCGCGGCGTCGCCGGTCGGGTCCACGCGCGGGTCGTCCGCGAGGAGCGCCTCCACCGGCGGGTGGATGGCCGCGCAGTCGTGTCGGCGGGCCACGGCGATGCCGTCCGCGACGTTCGTCAGACAGAGCGCGGCCGTCGGGTGGGCACCGCGCTCGCCCGCGACCGCGAGCGCGGCCTCGCAGAACGAGGAGAGGAGCACGCCGGCGCCCGTACAGTCGTCGAGCACGCGCTCGACGAACGGGGCCCAGACCTCGCGCTGGGTGGCGAGCGCGCCGTCGTCCAGTTTCGCCCCGGGACGGATGCCGTGCGTGCCGGGGTTCTTCAGCTCGACGTTGAGCCGGACCTCGCCGGGGCAGGCCTCCACGACCGCCGCCAGCGTCGGCACCGTCTCGCCCGAGCCGAGTACCTCGGCGGCCGTCACCTCCGCGAGCGGCGTCTCCCAGACGACACCCTCGCGGTCGGTGAGCCCCGGGCCGCCGTCGGGGGCGGTCCCGAGGTGGCTGTCGTGGAACACCACCGGCGTCCCGTCGGCGGCCGGCTGGACATCCACCTCGACCATCCCTGTCTCCGGGTGCGCACCGGCCCGCCTGACGGCGTATGAGGTGTTCTGTGGGAGGCTGCCGGCGAATCCCCGGTGGGCGACGAGCGTGGGGCTGGGCATCTACCTGGGCGGGCGGCCCGTGGCCACTTCAACTACAGTGCCCCGTCAGAAGCGCTGGTCGGCCACGTAGACGAGCCCGACGACGGAGGCGGCGACGAGGCAGGTGGCGATGGCCAGTCCCGCCGCCGCGGGCGGAAGCGTGGTCGAGAGCAGGACGTAGATGATCGCCGCGACGAGCATCACGACGGCCCCGAGTCCGAACGCGATGGCCGGGTCGTCGGGGGTCAGCCCGCCGCCGGTCGTCGCCGGGGGCGCGTCGGCTGGTACCGCGGCGTCCGTACCGGCCGCGTTGGATGCCCCCGGCCGCGGGAACTCCCCGTCGTCGATCTCGTCGAGGAGTGTGCTCGGGTCCACGTCGTCGAGGTCGGGGTCGATGCTGGTGCCGCCGGTGTCGCCGTAGTCCGCCTCCATCCGGGACCAGCCCACGGGGACGGAGGCGCTGGCGCCGGTCTCCACGTTCGCGAAGTTGACGGCCGTCGCCGCGTCGACGGGGTCGTCCGCCCCGTCGTCGCGCTCGGGGGCGGGGTCGTTCGGCTCCGATTCCGGCTCCGTTCCAGGTTCCGGTGTGTCGGTCGGCTCCGGGGAGTGGGTCGGCTCGGTCGCGGAGACCGACGCCTCCTCGGTCGCCCACTCCGGGAGGTCGTCGTCATCGAGTGCGTCGAAGTCCACGGTCTCGACGCCCCCGTCGGCCCGTTCTCCCTCGCCGTCGTTGTTCGGCATCCGGATATCCTCGTTGCTCGGTTTCGGTGGCCCACCTTCAATAATCCGTCGGCGCCCCGAACACCCGGTTTCCGGTCCGGAGGCCGGCCATCGACGGTGACGAGGGCTGCCTTTCCGGCGTCCCCCGGGGCCACGGGACCGCCCGACAGCACGCGGATTCATGCCGTATGTAGGGACCGATTTATGACGGCTCCGGGATACGACGACGTATGGCATCCGCACGACTCGCCGACAGGACCGTCCTCATCACGGGGGCGGGGTCGGGTATCGGCCGCGAGACCACCATCCGCTGTGCCGAGGAGGGGGCGAACGTCATCGCTACCGACGTGGACACGAACGGCGGCCAGGAGACCGTCGACATGGTCCGCGAGGCCGACCCCGACGGCATCGTCGAGTTCGAGAAGCTGGACGTGACCAACAAGGAGCGGTTCCAGGAGGTCGCCGACGAGACCGCGGACCAGTACGGGCTGGACTGTGTCGTCAACAACGCCGGCACCGGCCACCCGCCCGCCAACGTCGAGGACGTGAGCGACGGCACGTTCGAGTACGTGATGGACGTGAACCTCCGGGGCGTCTGGAACGGCTGTCACACGACGCTCCCCCACCTGAAGGAGGGCGACGACGACGCGGCCATCGTCAACGTCTCCTCGCTCGCGGGCTTCCTCGGCTTCCCGCAGCAGTCGGTCTACTCGCTGACGAAGGGGGCCGTCCTCAACTTCAGCCGCGCCGTGGCCGCCGAAGCCGGCTACGCCGGCGTCCGCTGTAACGCGGTCTGTCCGGGCTTCACGGATACGCCGCTGGGCCGCCAGTACTTCGAGACGAAGGGCGACCCGGAGAAGGCGATGGAGAAGGCCGCGAAGCAGTACCCGCTGAAGCGCCTGGGCGAACCCAACGAGATCGCCGAGCCCATCCTGTTCCTGCTGAGCGAGGACGCCTCCTGGATCTCCGGGCACGGCCTGGTCGTGGACGGCGGGTTCTCCATCACGTAATCGACGCGTCGGCGGTCGAACCCCTCCGTTTCCGGTCGAACTCATTGTTCGACGCTCACGAGTGTTCAAACCGGAAGCCGCAGCAACGCCGCCGATGAGCGAGCGCGCCCTCGTCGCCTACGAGCGTCCCGACGGTCGGTACACCCTCCACTACGCCCACCGGAGCGACGGCCTCGCCGACTGCCTCGCGCCCGCGACGCCGTTCGGCGGCGCCGACCCCCGCGCCGAGTGGGCCGCCGCCCTCCTGCGCGACCTGCTGACCGCGACGGACCCGCCCGAGTCGGTCCGCGTCCCCGACGATGCGGTCACAGCCGTCGACCCGCGGCCGCTGGCCGTCGCCGTGCCGTGGGGTCGGCTCCCCGGCCACGTCGACTTCGGCGCCCACGAGGCGCTCTACGTCGTCGACCGTGCGTTCGCCGTGGTGGCGTACCTCGCGGTCCCGTTCGACCTCGCGCCTCACGCCGACGCCATCGGTCGGGCGAGCGTCGACCCGGCCCGCGGCGGCGTGCTGGTGCCCGTCGAGGGGTCGCTCGACGCGCTCCGAGAGCGTGCTGCGGGCGCGCGAGAGGCCCTTGGTGCCGCCGTCGACCGCGGGTTCGCGCCCGCAGCGGCCCGGCGGGCGGTGCGCGAGACGGCCGCGCGCTGGGTCGGGCCCGACCGCCTGCTCGTGGCCGAGTGCGCGCCCGGGCGGAGCGACGCCGGTCCCTGACCGCGTCGCGAGCGCACCGGGGCTGCTTGCGACCGTAACGGGGTTGTCCGGGGCGGCGCTACCGACGCGGCAGTGACCGACGAAGCTGCCGACGATGCCGGGGGCGGGGCGGACGAGGAGCCACCGGCGCCGCCGGTGCCCGAGAGCGCGATGGCCGGCCGTGGCGTCGAGACGGTCGTGGCGCCCACGGCCGCGGACGCGCTCGCGGTCTGCGAGCGCGCGCTCGCCCGTGACGCGATGCTGACGGTGTTCGGCCGGTGCAGCGTCGAGTACGAGGGCCGTGCGAGTTCCTCGCTCGGTCCCGGCGACCGTCTGCTCGTCTGCAAGCCCGACGGGAGCGTCCTCGTCCACACGGACGAGGGCCAACAGCCCGTGAACTGGCAGCCGCCCGGCTGTACCGTCGAGCCGTCGCTGGTCGAGGCCGACGGCGACGCGGACGATGGCGACGCGGAGGGGGGCGATTCGGAGGGGGGTGCCGACGATGTCGAGCGCGAGCCGACCCTGCGCGTCCGGAGCGAGCGGACCACGCCGGCCGAGGAGCTGGTGGTGACCTTCGACCGCGTCGCGCAGGTGTCGGCCTACGACGCGGTCGACCCGGAGGACCTCGCGCTGAGGGGGACCGAGGCGGACCTCCGCGAGCGCATCCTCGCGGACCCGGACCTCGTCGAGCCGGGGTTCACGCCGCTCGCGACCGAGCGGCAGACACCAGCGGGCGCGGTCGACGTCTACGGCGAGGACGCCGACGGCCGGACGGTGGTGCTCGAGCTGAAACGCCGGCGTGTGGGCCCGGACGCGGTTGGCCAGCTCTCGCGCTACGTGGACGCGCTGCGACGGGAGCTGCACGAGGATGCCGCGGTTCGGGGGGTGCTGGTCGCGCCCTCCGTGACCGACCGGGCGCGACAACTGCTGGCCGAGGAGGGGCTGGAGTTCGTCTCGCTCGAACCGCCAGATGACTCATGAGTCAGGGGTAATGGACATATCGGGCGTATAGGTGTCTAATATCTCTATTACATTGATAATCGTGGTACTAAAGCACAAATAATGGCTGCGGGAGATAACGACACCTACGAAGCCCTCGCGCTCTCGACCAGCCGCGGCTCGTTGCGCTCCTCGCTCCCTTCGGTCGCTGCGGTGCTCACGGCTTCGCCGTTCGCTCGGGGCGCGTAGCGCCCCGCTGCTTACGTCGCCGGGGCTGGATCGAGAGCGCTCGCCCTTCGATTCCACCAGGACCTCTGTTTCGAGTCGAGTGACGCGCGTGGTGGTTCCAGCGGAGTGCTAGTGTCCCCATACCTCCCCGCGCGAGCGCCGCAGTGTTCCAGCACGCTCGCTTCGCTCGCGGCTTCGACTGTGGGGCGCTCGCGCGCTTCCTGGTCCCGGAACCGGCTAGCCGACCAGTCCACGGGCCGGGAGCGCGTGGCGCAGCGCGGACGCGCAAGCCCGCGCGACCCGGGGAAGGGCAGGGGCGCCGTGAGCCTCGATAGCCGGTATCGGGTGGGACTGAAAGGGGCCGGCCGCCTCGACCCTGCCCGGACGACGCAAGCACTGGACCGAGCGGCGAGCCTGCGAGCCGTGAGGGAAGCGCGCAGCGAGGCCCGGCAGGTCGAGCGGCCGGGGGCTTTCTGGGCTGTCCGGTCGTGGTGTGGTGCGGTCTCGTTCTGGTCGATATAGCCGTCTCCCTGCCAACTGCCAACGCCGTCTCGCCAGCCCCATCCCGGCAGCCATAACACCCGTCCGCGACTCCCCTCCACCGATGCGACTGGAGGACTACTGGGGCGTCGGGCCGAAGACGGCCGCCCTGTTGCGCGAGGAACTGGGCGAGCAACGCGCCATCGAGGCCATCGAGTCCGTGGACTCGCGCACCCTCGCCGAGGCGGGGCTCTCGCGGGGTCGCGCGACCCGAATCCTCCGCCGGGCCGCGGGCGGCGAGGGGCTGGACCTGCTCGCGACGCGTGACTCCCGGTCCGTCTATCGGGACCTCGTGGCGCTCATCGAGGAGTACGCCGTCACCGAGAGCGCCGCCGACCGCGTCCGGGTGCTGACGCCGCTCGCGAACCGCGAGGCCATCGCCGACCGCCTCGCGGAGACGATGACCGCCGTCGAGTCCTGGCGGGCGCTCGACGAGGACACGCGTGAGGCCGTCCTCGACGCGTTCGACGACCACGCCGGCGCCGGCGAGGTCGACGCCGCCGAGACCGCGCTCGCGCTGCTCGATGCGGGCGTCTCCGAGGGCGTGTTCGCGCCGCTGGCCGAACTCGACCGCGACGCGCTGGCCGACGCGACGCGGGCGCTCCGGGCGCTGGGCCACGGCTCCGACGCCGAAGCGAGCGGCACCGGCCGGCGCGTCGCCCGTGGCGCCGACGACGAACTCGACTCGCTCCGCGACGCGCTCGGGCGCGCGGAGGACATGCGTGCGGACGCCGACGCGGTCCTCGAGGCGGTCCGCGAGGAGGCCCGCGACGCCAGCGAGTTCCGCGGGGCGCTCCGCCGGCACGTCGTCCGCGAGGCCGACGTGGACGACGCGATCGTCCAGGCGGCGCTACCCGACGATGCGACGGCGGCCGACACCTTCGTCATGGAGTCGTTGCGCGCGCTCGTCGCGGAACTGCGCGAGCGCGTGGACGAGCGCGAACGCGAGGTGCGCGAGCGCCTCGAACGCGACCTCGAAGCCGGGCGCGAGGCCGTCGACACCGCCGTCGCGGCCGTCGACGACGTGGCGCTGGATGTCTCGCTCGCCCGGTTCGCGGTGGCGTTCGACCTCCGGGAACCCGAGCTGACCGAGGGTGAGACGGAGACGACCCTCGCGGTCGAGGGGGCGCGCAACCTCGACCTCGTGGCGGCCGACGTCGACGTCCAGCCCGTCGACTACGGGCTGGGGCCGCACACGCTCGACATCGACGCGCCGACCGAGGACCGCGTGGCGGTCCTCACCGGCGCCAACTCCGGCGGGAAGACGACGCTGCTGGAGACGCTCGCGGGCGTCGCCCTGCTCGCGCACATGGGCCTGCCCGTCCCCGCCGAGCGCGCGCAGGTGACCGTGGTCGACCGCCTCGTCTTCCACCGTCGGCACGCCTCGTTCAACGCCGGCGTCCTCGAGTCGACGCTCCGCTCCGTCGTGCCCCCCGTGACCCAGGAGGGCCGCACCCTGCTCCTGGTCGACGAGTTCGAGGCCATCACCGAACCCGGAAGTGCGGCCGACCTCCTCCACGGCCTGCTGACGCTCGCCGTCGAAAGAGGGGCGCTGGGCGTGTTCGTGACCCACCTCGCCGAGGACCTGGAACCGTTGCCGACGCCCGCGCGCACGGACGGTATCTTCGCCGAGGGGCTGACGACGGATCTGGAACTGGAGGTCGACTACCAGCCCCGCTTCGGGACGCTCGGGCGCTCGACGCCGGAGTTCATCGTCAGTCGGCTGGTGGCCGAGGCCGGCGACCCCGTCGAGCGTCAGGGCTTCGAGACGCTGGCGGCCGCCGTCGGCCAGCAAGCCGTCCAGCGGACGCTCGCGGATGCCGAGTGGAGCGAAGGGGCGGAGTAGTCCCGGTCGGCCGCGACCCTCCGGACTCAAACGGCTCTTTGAGTTTACAGAAAGCCGTTGGAAAGGGCCCCCCTTGGTCAGACCACGATGAGTGTCCACGCGAGTGCGGATGCGGAAGCGGAAGCGGAATCGGACGCCGACCGCCTGGAACGCTACCTCCGGCAGCGCGCCGCGGACGGTGAGTTCTACTGCAAGAGCAAGTTCATCGCCGACGACGTCGACATGTCGGCCTCGCAGATCGGGAACCTGATGCCGGACCTCGATGAGACCGCCGAGGGCCTGACTGTCGAGCGCTGGGCGTACACGAACGCGACGACGTGGCGGGTCGCCCTCGAATCCGGGGTCGAGGCGAGCGCCGACGCCGGCCAGGCCTCCGCCGACTGACGCCGCCTCGGCCGATACGGCTCACTGCCGGAGCCAGTTCCGCTCGGCCTACCGCCGGAGCCAGTCCACGATGGCGGGTTTGTTCTCCTGGACGACGGAGACGTGGCCGTAGTCGGGGTAGAAGTGCGCCTCCGCGGTCGGAACGTGTCGTTCCAGGTACCGCCCCGCGTCGACCGGAACCAGCCGGTCCGCCCGGCCGTACCAGAGCCCGACGGGCACGTCGATGGTTCCGAGGTCGAAGCCCCAGTCCGTCGCGTACAGGTGCAGGTCCGTCACGAGATGCTCGTTCCCGTGCCCCTGCCGGGCGGCGACGGCGGTCGCGATGAGTAGCTCGCCGGCCTCGCTGCGCCAGTAGTCCGCGTCGTACTCCGCGGCGGTGGCCGCGCGTCGCTCGATGAGCTTCTCGGGGGCGTACCGTTCCGCGAGTTCCTCCGCGCGCAGGTATGCCCGGATGACCCCGGGCGCGTACCTCGCGACGGTGAACGGGCCGCGCGCCGCCGGCGAGACGGCCTGCATCGGCCCGACGCCACAGCCCACCGCCACGCGGGGCGTCCGCTCGGGTATCTCGGACGCGCACGCCAGCGCGTACGGGCCGCCGCCGGAGACGCCGAGCACCGGCGCCGACTCGATGCCGAGGTGGTCCATGAGCGCGGTCACGTCGGCGGGCCAGTCGGTCAGCCGCCGGCCGGGGTCCGGGTCCGAGATGCCGAAGCCGGGGCGCTCGGGGGCGATGATACGGAGGCCGCGCTCGCGCCCGATAGCGTCGAACGCGGCCGCGAACGTCCGGCAGTTGGGCCAGCCGTGGAAGAGGAGCCCCGGCTCCCCGTCGGGGTCGCCAGCCTCGGCGTAGCCCAGGTCACGCCCGTCCGGCAACTCGATGGTTCGCGGGTTCTCGAATATCTCGCGCCCGACCGCCAGCGGGCCCTCGGTCGCGCCGTCGAAGAACGGCGGGACGGCGTCGCGCCCCTCGCGGAAGCGCCGTACCGTGTCGGTGAGTCCTGTCACGGTATCGCTGTCGCGGGGCGTCGTCGTAACGCTTGCTCCGGGTGGCGACCGGCACTACCGCGGGTCGAGTGGGTCCCGGAGCCGCCAGCTGTCGGCCGTCGGGTCCAGGTTCGAGGGTTCGGCGCCGCGCTCGGCCAGCAGCCCCGCGTGGTACAGCATCGCCTTCAGCTGGAAGACGGTCGGCGAGTGATACACCGACCCGTCGTGGAGCGCGCGCTCCCGCAGGTCGCCGTCGGTCGTCAGCACGCGCTCGCGGGCGTCGTCGCTCCCGCGGACGAACAGCTCGATGGTGAACGTCGGGTGGTGTTCGTGGAGCCACCCCACGAGGTCGACCAGCGTCGGGTCACCGACGCCGTCGGTGTGCATCGTCTGGAGCTCCGTGATCAGCAACTCGGTCGCAGGGTAGTCGTAGACGACGCGTCGGGCGAGCTGGCCCCACGCCGGGTCGAGGTCACAGAAGCGCCGCCCGGAGCCCTGCCAGTCCTCGAACCGCTCCAGCGTGGCCGCCGTCGACCCCTCGTGGCGGGTCGCGAAGCGGACGACCTCGTGACCGAGCCCGGTGAGCCCGGGGCCGCGCGGCGTCTCCTCGATGAGTCCCAGGAACGCCGCTCCTCGCCGCGCGTCGGCGACGGCCCCGACGACGTGCTCGTCGACCAGCGCCGCGGTGTCGCCGTCGGCGTGGACCGCGACGGCGTAGCCGAGGTAGTTCTTCGGGTGGTTCAGTCCGAACGAGCGGTCGGTGACCCCCTGCGCGCTCGCCTGGAAGCGGATGGCGCCGACCTCCGTGGTCGTCCGGTTCCCGACGACGCGGGCGGGCTCCAGCGGCTCGACGGCGCCCTCCGGCTCGACCGCGAGGACGCCGACGTTGAGGTCGCGTGCGAGCGTCCGGTTCGTGTTCGTCACCGCCTCGGCGGGCGCAGCCACGAACGCGACGTTCGCCTCGCCCAGCCGGTCGTGGGCCTGCACGATACCGCGCTCGACGTCGACGGTCCCACCGGCGTACCCCTTCGCCTCCACGGCGACGAGCGGTGGGTCACCGAAGCGGTCGACCGAGAGCAGGTCGGTATCCAGCGTCCGGACGCCGACGAGGTCCGGGTAGCCCGAGCCGACGCGAACGTGGTTGAACGGCGCAAGCGCCTCACGGACCTCCGCGGGGACCGGCCGGTCCTCCAGCCAGCGGTCGGTGGCGAACTGCGTGTCGGCCACCGCGTAGCCGTCCTCGCCGTCGTCGGGGAACAGACGCCGCTTCGTGTGCGCGAGCACCTGGGGCTCGGGGAGTGCGGTCGGCACGAGCTGGCTCTCTCGGGCGGGCGCTATGTCAGTTGTGCCGCGGCGGTGGGCCTATGCCACAGCCCACGGAACGCGCCGCCATGGTCAGCGACACGCCCGGCATCCACCACGTCACGGCGATGGTCGGGGACGCACAGGCGAACCTCGATTTCCATGTCGGGGTCCTTGGGCTGCGGCTGGTCAAGCGGACCGTCAACCACGAGGACGTCCTCCGCTACCACCTCTACTACGGCAACGGGACCGGCGACCTCGGGACCGTCTACACCTGCTTCCCGTATCCGGAGGAGCCGCCCGGGCGCCGCGGCGTCCCGCAGTGGGCTGCCGTCTCGTTCGCCGTCCCCGAGGGGTCGCTCGACTTCTGGGCCGACCGCCTCGCCGACCACTCCGTCGAGACCGAGCGCCGCCAGCGGTTCGGCGGTGAATCGTTGCTCCGGTTCGAGGACCCCGCGGGCACCCGGCTGGAACTCGTCGCCGCCGACTCGGCCGTCGAGCCGTGGCGCGAGGGGCCCGTCCCCGCGGACGTTGCGATCCGGGGCATCCACGGGGCGACCGCGCTCCCGGCCGACCCGTTCCGGACCGCCAGCGTGCTGGAGACGCTCGGCCTCGACCACGTCGGGCAGGACGGCGACCGTGTGCGCTACCGCGCTGGCGGCGACCACGGGACCGTTCTCGACCTGCTGGACCGCGGCGCCGGCTCGGGGTCGGCGACGGAGCACGAGCGCGAGTCCGTCTCCGGCTTCGGCCGCGAGGGGCCGGGTACGGTCCACCACGTCGCCGTCCGGGTGCCCGACGACGACCTCATGGACTGGCACGACCTGTTCCGCGAGCGCGGCGTGCAGGTCTCGCGGGTCCGGGACCGCCACTACTACCGCTCCGTCTACGTCCGGCCCGGCGGTGGCGTCCTCGTCGAACTCGCCTCCGAGAAGCCGGGCTTCACCGTCGACGAGGCGGTCGACAGCCTCGGCGAGTCGCTCGTCCTCCCGCCGTGGGCCGAGGACGACCGCGAGATGGTCGAGGGGCAACTGCCGCCGGTCGAGGTGCCCGCCGTCGAGGACTGGCGATGACCGGCGCCGGGGGCGACGGCCGGACCGACCCGACGGCCGACGTTCCGGGCCCGCACGGCGGCTGCCGGGTCGTGGCCGCGGGCGCCCCCCGTGGCGCGGCCGAGGCCGCCGTCGTCGCGCTCCACGGCCGCGGCGCGACCGCGCAGGGCGTCGTCAACCTCCTCGAACCCGTCCACCGCCACGGGGTCACCGTCCTCGCGCCCGACGCCGAGCGGAGTCGCTGGTTGCCCCACGCCGCCGATGCGCCCCACGAGCGGAACGAGCCACACCTGTCGTCGGCGCTCGCGGTCGTCGAGGCCGTCGTTGCGGACGCCGTCGACCGGCTCGGCCTCGACCGCGAGCACGTCGTCCTGCTGGGGTTCTCGCAGGGTGCCGGCATCGCGGCCGAGTACGCCGCTCGGAACCCGGCCCCCTCGCCCGTGGTCGTCCTCAGCGGGTCGCTGCTGGGTCCCGACATCGACCCCGAGCGGTACGTGGGCGACGACACGGCCGACTGCGCGGGTGCGCCCGTCCTCCTCGGCGTCGGCGCCGACGACCCGTACGTCCCCGTCGCGCGGGTGCGAGCGACCGGCGATGTGTTCCGGGCGCTGGGTGCCGACGTGACCGAACGCGTCTCCGAGGGTGTCGGCCACGAGGTGACCGACGACGAGTTCGCGTGGGTGGACGCGCTGCTGGCGCGGCTGGTCGAGGCGTGACCCCACCGGCTGCTGTCTGTCCGTACGCCGGCTGGCCGAAGACCTATGTCGGGGTGTTCCGCAGCCTGCCCCATGAGCCACCACTCCGACGACCGCACGGCGACGGAGGCGTTCGAGACGCTGGCGGACGCGACGCGGCTCGACATCCTCCGCGAGCTCGGACGGGCCGAGCCCCACGGCGCGCCGACCTCGCTCTCCTTCTCGGAGCTCCGGGCCCGTGTCGGCGTCCGGGACAGTAGCCGGTTCAACTACCACCTCCAGAAGCTCGGCGACACCTTCGTCGGCCGGTTCGAGGAGGACGACGAGCGCGAGGGCTACTACCTCACCTACCCCGGCTACACCATCTACCGGCTGCTCGTCCGTGGGGTCTTCGCCGGGAGTCCGCCCGTCGAGGCCCGGACCGAGGAGTGGGACTGTCCCGAGTGCGGGTCGGCGCTCACGGTCGCCAGCCGCGGTGACGGCGTGACCGACGTGGACTGCCCGGCGTGTGGGGCGGACTACCTCCACTACGAGTTCCCGCCGCACGGTGCCGCCGACCGGAGCGACGACGCCGACGCCCTCCTCCGGGCGGTCGACGCGTGGGCGCGGAGCCAGCTCCTCCTGTTCGACCGTGGGGTCTGCCCGTGGTGTGGCGGCCGCGTCGACAGCCATCTCACGACCGACCCGGACAGCCTCCCGCACGACGTGGACGAGGACGCGCCCGCGTTCGTCCGGTACGTCTGCGGGGGGTGTGGCGGCGGCCCCTCCGTCGAGGTGGACTACACCGTCCTCGACCACCCGGCACTCGTCGCGTTCTGCCACGACCACTCCGTCGATGTCCGCGAAGAGCCCATCTGGTACGTCGTCGACCGCCTCGACGTGGCTGTCGAGGTGGGGGACGAGGCCCCCGACGGGCCGGTGGCGGCGGTGTCGATGACCACCAGTGGGGAGCGCCTCCGCCTCCGGGTCGACGCGGACGCGCGTGTCGGCGACGCCGAGCGAGGCCCGGTCTGACGGGTGCGCCGCTGCCCGCCGCTGCCGTTCAACCGTTCGTCGGTGTCGTCGACTCGACCCGGGTGGTCAGCTCGTCCGGTACGAGCCGGTGGAACTCGAACGCCACCTCCGACGGCGGCCGCTCGAACACGTCGTGCAGTGGGATGTGGACCCGCCGAAGCCCCTCCATCGCGTCCGTCCCGATTCCCTTCTCGTCGGTCGGCTCCAGCCGTCCAGACGCCACCACGCTGCGGTAGCGGTCCGTCTCCCCGTGGGTGACGAACGTCACCGCCCGCCCCGCGAGGTCGGATTTCTCGCCGCCCGGCCCGACGGCCAGCCGGAAGTAGAACGTCTCCTCGGCCGCGTCGTAGCCGTACGACACCGGGACGGCGTACGGTGGCTCGTCCCTCGCGCGTGCGTAGGAGATGACGCCCGTTCCGCCGGTGCCGAGGAACGCGTCGCGCTCGTCCTCATCCATGGTTACGCTCTCCGTGTCGTCCATGCGCCGTGCTAGGGGCCCACAGACCAAATACCGTGTGTCCCTTCCCGGACTCCGGGATACCGGTTCGTCTCACGTCCGCGTGACTGACGGTCGCGGACGACGGCCGGTCGAGGCCCGTGCCTTGCGGGCTGCCGGTGAGCCCGGACTCACCTTGTCGCTCGACAGGTCAGCTATCATTGCTGTCCGCGGCGAACGCTCTCACATGGGTGATACAGGATGGATCGGGCGACACCGGCAGGTGTGATGCGGCCGCCGGACCGCTCGCGGTGGCCATGCCGGGTGAGTACGCCCTGACCGAGCGCGGCCGGTCGCTCCGGCCGACGCTTCCGAGACGACGCGGGTCCACATGTAGGTAACCGAGGCACGACCCTCTCGCACATGCGATACGAACTCGCCACCGCCGTGATTCTCGCCCTCGTCGTAGCCATGAGTGGGTCGTTCGCGGTGGCGGGGACCGGGACTGGCAACGACGACCCCGGTGCGTTCGAGGACCTGCTGAGCGTCGGGATGACGCAGGTCGAGGTGTCGGAGGCGGACCGGGTCGGGGCCGTCATCCCGCGAGCACAGGTGTACTACGCCCGCTTCGAGTTCGGCGTCGGCTACTACGGCGTCGAGAGCCTCGTCGCGCGGCTCCAGCGCCCGGGCCACGAGGACCGTTACGGGCGGCCGCTGGTCGTCTACGTCTCCGACTTCGCCGGCGAGGGGGCGAACCGCACCGCGGAGGGCTACCTGACGACGGACGCGCTCGGGGAGCCGGACTGGGTCCGGGCCGAGGACGCCCACTTCGTGGTCGGGAGCGAGGCCCGGCTTCCCGCCGGCCCGACCGTGGTGCCGTTCTCCTCGCGGGCGGACGCCGAGCGGTTCACCGAGCGGTTCGGCGGCCGGATCGAGCGGTGGGAGACCGTCCGAGAGCTGCCGGTCGCGGACGACGGCCGGTCACCGGCGGCGTGGCGGGAGACGGTGCGCCAGCGGGCGGCGTGGGCCGATGGGACGGTGACCGCGACCGACCCGCTGCTGGACCGGCCCGTCGCGGCCACGGTCGACCCGGGTGAGTCCGTCGCCGCGGCGGTCCAGCGAGCACCGCCGAACACGACCGTCCGGCTCCGGCCGGGCGTCCACCGGGTCCGGAACCTCACCGTCCGGAAGCCGCTGACCCTCCGCGGTGCCGGGTCAGAAACCGTCCTGCTCGGTGATGGCAACGGGACCGTCGTCGAGTTCCGGGCGCCCAGCTCGGCCATCTCCTCGCTCCGGGTCGCGGGCGTCGGTGACCGACAGGTGGGCAACCTCTCCCGGGCCGAGAACTGGAGCGAGCGCATCCGACTCGCGTACGCCGTCGCCGACGCTGGGGTCCGGTTCGTCGATGCGAACGGGTCGCTGGCCCACGATATCGGTGTCCGGACGCCCGCCAACGGCATCGTCTTCATCGAGAGCGACGGCAGCGTCGCCCGCGAGGTCCGGGTCGTCGGCGACACCCCGTGGTCGGCGGGGTTCATGGACCTGCTCGCGTTCCGGTCGCGGGTCGTGGTTCAGGACTCGCAGTTCCAGGGCGGTCGGGACGCCGTCTACACCCACCGGGCCGACGGCCTCGTGGTCCGGAACAACACGATGGAGGGGGTCCGGTTCGGCGTCCACGAGATGTACACCTCGAACGCGCTGGTCCGGGACAACGACGTCCGGAACACCGCCATCGGGGTCGTGGTGATGACCCGGCCGACGGGGAACGCCATCGTCGGGAACGCCGTCCGCGACAGCGCCGGCGGCGTGAGCGTGGCCGGCAGCCGCTCGTACGTCGCCGACAACGTGCTGTTCGACAACCGCTACGGCGTCCAGACGACGAGTTCGGGCAGCTACTACGTCGGCAACCTGCTGGCGCGCAACGAGGACGGCGCCCGGACGGGGACGCTCCTCCCGACCAACCGCGTCACCCGGAACGACTTCGTCGACAACGGGGAGCACGCCCGTGACCGCTCGATGGGGTCGCTCCAGGTCTGGACGGTCGACGGCGTCGGCAACTACTGGACGGGCGCGCCCGGCTACGACCGCGACGGTGACGGCGCCCTCGACCGCGCGTTCCGCCCGACCGGGCCGGTGGACGGCCCCGCCGCCCGGACGACCGGTGGGCCGGCGCTGGCCCGCTCGCCCGCGGTGGCCCTCGTCCGGGCCATGCGGACCAGCGTCCCCGGCTTCCGGCGCGCGGGCGTGCTCGACACCGCGCCGCTGACCGCTCCCGCTGGCACGGACCCGGCGTCACGGCTCGCCCGGGCCCGCGAGCGGACCGAACCGCTCCCGGACCCGCTGGTTGCGCCCGTCCCGGCGAACGCGGGGAACACGACGGTCGGCACGACCAGTCTGACGACCGACACGGCGGCTACGACACGGAGGACGAACCCATGACGGACACGACCCAGCCGGGCGCGGCGGCCGCGGACGGCAAAAAGATGATGACGAACGGAGCGACGGCCCGGAGCGACGGCCACCGGTCGCCGCCCGACGCCGGCGAGCCGGTGCTGACCCTCGAGGGAGTCGAGCGGGGGTTCGGCGACCTGACGGTTGTCGACGGGGTGTCGACGCGCCTCCGGGCGGGGCAGGTGGCCGCGCTCGTCGGGCCGAACGGCTCCGGGAAGACGACCCTGCTCCGGGTCATCGCGGGGCTACTCCCGGCCGACGCGGGCGAAGTGTCGGTCGCCGCGGAGGGGCCACGCGCGGTCGGATACCTCCCGCAGGCGCCCCGGTTCCGGTCCCGGCTCACGGTCACGGAGACGCTATCGTTCTACGCCGACCTGGTGGAGGGGGGCGTGAGCGTCGACGAGGCGCTCGAGCGGGTCGGGCTGGCGGAGCTCCGCGACCGCCGCATCGAGGCGCTCTCGGGCGGGATGGTCCGGCTCGTGGGGCTCGCGCAGGCGCTGCTCGGCGACCCTGCCCTGCTCGTGCTGGACGAGCCCACGAGTAGCCTCGACCCCGCGATGACCGAGTACATCTACGACGTCATCGCCGACCTCGCCGCCGATGAGGGAACGGCCGTACTGCTCTCGACGCACGACCTCGACGTCTCGCGGGTCGCCGACCGGGTGCTCCTGCTGAACCGGGGGCGACTGGTCGTCGACGACACACCCGAGGCGGTCTGTGCCGCCCGCGACGCCGAGACGCTCACGGATGCGTTCCTCGCCGAGGTGGGCCGGGGCCGGACCGTCCAGCCCGGGTCCGGGACCGTCCAGGATGAGGAAGCCGGCGACGACACCGCGGCCGCCAACGGGGGTGATGCGTGATGGCGCCGTCAGTCGACCGCACGGCGTTGCGGGCCGTCGTCCGCCGTGAGCTACGGACCCTGACCCGCACGCGCGTCCACCTGCTGCTGGCCGGCGGGTTCGTGCTGGCGGTGGTGGGG
This sequence comes from Haloglomus halophilum, assembly GCF_024298885.1. GTDB lineage: Archaea > Halobacteriota > Halobacteria > Halobacteriales > Haloarculaceae > Haloglomus > Haloglomus halophilum. Next base: position 1,282,493 of record NZ_CP101166.1, on the reverse strand, counting down.
CTGGTCTGGGTGAGCGGGAGCACCGGCTTCGTCCCGACCGTACTGTCGCTGCTGACGCCGCTGGAGGTCCTGCTCCCGCTGTTGACCGCCGCGTTCGTCTCCCGGGCGGTGCTGGGCGACCGGGAGCGCGGCGAGCTGGCACTGGTCCGGACCTACCCGGCCAGGGTCCGGACCTACGTCGCCGGCGTCTACCTCGGCCGGGTGACCGCGCTGCTCGGCGCCGTGCTGGTGCCGTTGCTGGTCGTGCTGGTGATGGTGGCGCTCGGCAGCGTCGAATCGACGTTCCTGGTCCAGCACAGCGGTCTCGACTCGCCGGTCCTGTTCGTCCGGTTCGTCGTCCTGACGGCGCTGTTCACGGCGGTGCTGACGGCCATCTTCACTGCGCTCTCGGCGGTCGTCCGGGTCGTCCGCCGAGGGGTCGCGGTCGCGGTCGCGGTGGTGGTCCTCCTCGTCGTCGGACTGGACCTCCTCATCATCGCCGGGCTGGCGACCGACCTGTTGCCCGAGTCCGCGCTCCCGGTCGTGTTGACGCTCACCCCGAACGGAGCCTACCGGAGCCTCGTGCTGGAGACCGTCGTCGCGCCGGTCGTCACCTCGCCGGTCAGCGCCGGTGCCCCCCTCCCGGCGGTGCTGGCGCTGCTGGCCTGGGGAATCGGCTCCCTCGTCGTGGCGACGCTCGCGATCACCGGCATCGACTGACCCATCAACCCATGACTCGAGACATCACGGACACGACGGACGCACCGACCCCGACAGATACCACCCGGACGGACGCATCGAATCGAGAACCGCATCGCGGGACTCACGTCCCGCCGCCGCTCTCTCGGCGGGCGGTGCTGCGGGCTAGCGGCGCCGCCGCGGTCGCCGGCCTGGCCGGGTGCTCGTCGCTCACGGGCCAGGACTGCACCCACGAGACGGACCCGGCGGCCATCGCACTCTCCGGGACGAAACGCTGTGACGAGTGTGGGATGGTCATCGAGCGCCACCCCGGCCCGGTCGGGCAGATATTCTACTGCGACAACGAGCCCGAGAACCACGCGAACCCCGCGTGGTTCGACGCGCTGAACCCCTGCCTGTTCGACTACCACTTCGCGAAGGACGACGCGGGCTGGTCGCCGACGGCCATCTACGTCACCGACTACTCCGCCGTCGACTGGGAGGTGTTCAGCGAGGGTGGCGACCAGTTCGTCTCCTCGCACGTCGCGGCCGAGGCGTTCGGGCCGGCCCGCGAGATGACCTACGTCGCCCGTAGCGACATCAAGGGAGCCATGACGACAGCCATCGTCCCGTTCTCCGACTCGGCCGACGCGGAGGCGTTCCAGTCGGAGTACGGTGGTGAGCTGCTGGCGTTCGAGGACATCACGCCCGCGCTCGTCCGTGGATAGGCGATTCGTCGTGCGCCAACCGACGAGCCATGGGGTCGGCTCACCAACACCCGACGGAGGCGATTCCTGATGACGACCGCGGGGGACGGGACCGCCGGCCGGCGGCGGTGTGACTGGTGTGGCGAGCCCATCGGCCGGAGCGAACCGGTGACGGAGCTACGCGCGCTCGCCGACGGCCCGGGAGATGGCGTGCTGCCGGGTCCGGTGGCCGATGCCCGCGTCCACGCGACGGTGTGCCCGGACTGCTACGCGGCCGCGTTCGACGACCCGGGGTTCGAGCCGGTGGCGGTCGAGCGGGCGGCTGACCGGCGGCTGGTCCTGCTCGCGGACCCAGCGCAGGTCGGCCCGGTGGACTGTCGCTACGCGGCGGCGCCGGCAGCCGACCGGTCGCCCCCGTCTGACGGGCCTCCGGCTCACAGCGTCTCCGAGAGGTAGTACTCGACGAGCTGTGCCTCCGCCCGGCGGAGTCGGTACGAGGCCGTCGAGCGCGGCAGGTCGAGCCGGTCGGCCACCGCGTCCAGCGTCGTCTCGCTCGGTGTCTCGTAGTAGCCCATCTCGGCCGCCGTCGCCAGCACCTCGTGCTGGTCCGGCGGGATGGTCAGCGAGGTGAACATGTCCGCCGCCCAGCCGCTCGCGGCGTCGAGGTGGCCGAACTCGAACGTCAGCCCGTCGCGGAGCGCCGCGCTCAGGGCGTCGTACAGCAGCCCGACCTTCTCGTCGTCGCGCATCAGCAGTTGCCAGCGCTGTTCGCTCCCCTGCCGGGCCAGGCGGAACAGGACGCCGCCGGGGAGATACCGGGTCGCCAGCCGCGGGACCGTCTCACAGCGCGTGATGTCTGACAGATACGTGTAGACGACCCGGTGGCCGGGACCCGCGTCGAGCAGGTCGACGTAGTGCTCCCCGTCGCACGGCCGGCCGCTGATGGACTCCCCGCCCGCCGCGAGCAGCCGGTCCTCGATGCGGTCGAGCGCTGCGCTCGGGCCGACGACGCGTTCCAGCCGCCACGACTGCTCGCCGTCGAGCGAGCAGAGGAACGCCTCCGAGCGCGCCCCTGGCGCCTGCATGAAGGCGTCCATCACCCGGTCGACCCCTGGCTCGAAGTGGAGGGAGAAGGCGAACTCTCGCACGGCCACGTCTTGTCGTGCGACAACCTTAAGCTCACTCTGGTGCCTGGTCCGGCGGCAGCGCTCCGGAATCCGGCATGTGTTTCCGGATCTCTGTCATAGGACAACTCCATCGGGTCAGCGCCCACCGTGTTCCCGGAACCAGACACGCTCGCCGACCGGCTCGTCGGCCGCGAGCCGGCGGCAGACGAGGTCGCGGACCGCGACCGTCACCACGAGTTCGACCGGCTCGGTGCTGTCCGGGTTGGTGCCCCTCTCGTCACCGTCCGGCCGGACCGTGAAGACCGCGTGGCCGTCACGCTCGGAGAGGTCCGTGACGGTCCCGAGCCACCAGTTCTCGGGGTCGTGGGGCAGCCGTGCGTGGACGCGGTCGTGGGCCATACGCGCCGTTGGCGCCCCGATAGCACGGGCGTTCCGGTCGGGCGGTGACGGCCGCCCCGTCACGTGTCGCCTCCACGACAGCCACGACCGCCTCGGCCGGCTTCAGTCCCGGCACCTCGTTCGTCGCATGGCCGACCGTAGGATGCCCTCATAGGACGCCCTCGCAAACGTCCCGTGCGCGCGCTCTCCCGTGTATGTCCGTGTCTGAGTGAAAGCGGCGGTTGAGCTACCCATGGCTTGATACCCTCGGCGGTGGCCCTCACGGATATGGGAGACGGAGATACCCTGCTCAACGCGGTCATCGGCGCCCTCGTCACGGTGGTCCTCTCGTTCACCGGCTTCTCGCCGCTACTGGGTGGTGGTGTGGCCGGCTATCTCCAGCGCGGTGACCGGAGCGAGGGAGCCCGTGTCGGCGCGCTCTCGGGCGCCATCGCCACCGTCCCGTTCGTCCTCCTCCTCATGTTCGTGGTGGGCATCTTCGGCCTGTTCCTGGCGGGCGGCGGGCTCACGGAGGCCGGGCTCGGGCTCGCCTTCGGCGTGGTGGTGTTCGTCTTCGCACTGGCCTGGAACGTCGCTCTCGGGGCGATCGGCGGCTACCTGGGCGTCTACGTCCTTGCGGAGTTCGAGGACGGTCGCGCCGATGCGACCCGCTGAACGGCCGGGGGACGTGACCTCACGGCCGGATGTACAGGTTCGGTCACTGGTGTACGTCGCGCGAGCGCTACCACCTGGTTGTGTGACGACTCACTGACAGCAACTCTTGCCGTTCGGCGATACGTTCTGGTAGCTCCGGTTATACGGGCCGCTGATTGCCGGATAGTGTCGTGTGTCCGTTTCACATGACTGGCCAGCAAGCTTATACAAACCCACGGGATAGCGGCGAGGCAGCATGAACTGGAAAGCACTCGTGGTCGCGGTCACCCTGGTCGTCTCCGCCGTGGGGACGCCGGTGGCTGCCGCCGCGACGACGAATGCGGCCAGCGGGCAGTCCTCCGCGCAGGCACAGAGCGGTACCTACGTCTCGTTCGAGACGGCCGACAGCGCGGTCGTGGACTACACGGTCAACGGGAAGACGGTCGTCGACCGGCTGAGCGTCCAGTCCACGTCGGAGGCCAAGTCCCAGACCGGTGGTGAACTCGGGCTCAGCGGCGATGCCGGGTTCTCCGGCGCGGGCCTGAGCCTCGCCAGTAGTTTCGATGCCAGCACGAGCGCTACCATCCAGTCCGAGAGCGGCGCGGAGCTCGTCGCCCACGACAACGACCGCGGTATCGTGGTCGTGAAGGCGAACGGAGAGAGCCACGTCGCACGCTTCAACAGCTCGGACGGCTCCGAGGCCGAGCAGGCATCCGAGAAGCGCGCGGTCATCACGAGCGACGACGGCGCCACGGCGACGGTCATCGTCGTCGGTGACGGGAACGTGACCGTCTCCGACGGCGGCAACGTCACGGCGATGGCCGAGGAGAACAGCCGTGTCGTCTACCGCCAGTACGAGGGCGAGCGCAACGACTCCGAGAAGCAACAGGAGCGCATGATCGCCAACGGCACCGCGGTCGCCGAGGTGTACGTCCAGGCCGCCGGTGACGCCGCGAGCGACGCCGACGCCGACGACAGCGACGACAGCGACAGCACGCCGACCGCGACCGACTCGCCGACCGAGGACTCCAGCGAGGAGGCCAAGGAACGCAGCGCCGACGTCGTCCGCTACAGCGAGGACACGACGGTCGAGGTGACCGAGAACGCGGCCGGCACGTTCAACGCGACGGTCGAGCGGAGCCAGAGCGAGGGGAAGGTCGTCATCATGAGCGTCTCGGAGGCCGCCTTCGAGAACGCCGAGGACGCCGAGGTGTACGTCGACGGTGAGGCCGCGGCCGAAGCCTCCTCGTACTCCGAGGTCCAGAGTGCGACCAACGACGGCGAGACCTCGAAGTACCTCGTGCGCTCCTCGAGCAGCGCGCAGGCCTCGACGGACGTGGTGGTCGGTATCAACCACTTCTCCGCCCGTGAGGTCTCGATGCAGTCCGGCGGTGACGGCGGCGGCGCAATCAGCGGCGGCCAGCCCGGCTTCGGTGCCGGCGTCGCTGTCATCGCGCTCGTCGGCGCGGCTCTGCTCGCGCGTCGCCAGGCCTGACCATCGGAATCGCAGCTGACCGACACGGGCACCCGCGCCCGTGACCACGGTTCGAGCGGCTGACCCCCCGGGGCGCCCGGGGTCCGTGCCCTTCTCCGTTCTCTCTGGTCGGCGTCGACGGCCGTTCCGTCGCAGACGGATTCCGCCGCGGCGGCGACGGAACCGGCCGGTACGAGCCCGGGCTTCTCGTCGCCCGCGATGTGCGCGCCCTCGGTGGCGCCGGCCCGACGCGAACCGTCTCTCGGATATCGGTGTCCGACTCCCGCTCCGCTCCGAGCACCGGATCGCGATGGAAGGCGCGACGCATCGACCAGACCGAGAACAGGAGATGGTCTATCCAGCTGTAATACCTGTCGAAGAATCGGTGGGGATGAGATATCGTTCCGGTTCTCGGTCGAGGGCTACTGACCGGGGAACAGCTGACCGACCCCGGCCGACGAAGTGATGATTGCGGTTGTAACTCCGAGCGGTCAGGAGAGGAACCGTCGGTGGACGTGGGCGGTGGAGTACTCGACGCCGAACTCCTCGACGATCCGCTGCTGGAGTCGTGGTGCGGTCCATTCCTCGGCGTCTTCCGGTGGGTCGGCCAGCCAGGACTCCACCTCGGTGCGTTGTTCGACCGTGAGCTTCGGGGGGCGACCCGGACGGTGCTCGTCCTCCAGTGCCTCCTCCAGTCCCCGCTCCTCGAAGCGGTCGAGCCAGTAGTAGACGGTCGACTTCGGGATGCCGTATCTGGTAGAGAGCACGTCGGTGCCGACCCCGTCCTTGTAGGCCAGCGCCACCATGAGCCGCTTCGCGCCCTTCGCCGACGTTGCCTCCTCCAGGGCCGCCTGTAGCTGGCCCACGCCGAGCCCTTCGAGCTTGCCCATCGTCTCGCTGTAGCCGACCAGCAGTCTAAATACCTTTGTCGAAGTGTTCCAACCACCCGCAGAATATCGTCCCGGCGGAACTCCTAATCGGCCCGACAGCGTGCTGGAAGGTCACCCTCGCTGAACAGGAAACGCGAGAAGCCTGGATGGGCCCTGCCGGATTCGAACCAGCGCTCACCCGGTGTCTCACAGTGCTCGACAAAGTGTCGAGGAACTGATATGAGCCGGGGGCTTTAAACCAGACTAAGCTAAGGGCCCTACCCGGGATACTACCCTAGGCGCCCAAATAGCTGTCTCTTCCCGCACTCGTGTGTGTGTGGTCCGGGCCGGTGTCTCCCCCCGGCCGAGTTCCGCATATACGTGCATCCGAACACCTTCGCCCCCGGTTCCCGTCGCCCGGGCAATCGCCCCGAGATACTTCCCCGATGCCGTGTCTGCCGCCCACATGCAGGTCAGTCGTCGAACCATCGCGAGACTGCTCGCGTTCGCGTTCATCACGAACCTCGTCGTGATGGGGGCCGGGGCGCTGTACTCCTACGAGAACGCGCCGCCCATCCCCCGCGAGTTCGAGGGACCCGACGGGGGGACGGTCGCGACCGCCGAGCAGGTCCGGGCCGGGAAGGTACAGTTCCAGCGTAACGGGCTGATGAACCACGGCTCCATCCTCGGGAACGGCGCGTACTACGGCGTCGACTACACCGCCGACGCGCTCGACCTGAAGGTCGGGGCCATGCGGGAGTTCTACGCCCGCGAGCGGTACGGCGGCGACTACGACACGCTCGACGGGCCCGAGCAGGCCGCCGTAGACGACCGTGTCGAGTCGGACCTCGCGAGCACGGACACGACCTCGCCCGTGCAGCTGTCGGCCGCCGAGGCGTACGCCCACGAGCAGGTGCGCGAGACGTACGTCGAGCGGTACCACGAGGGCGACCGCGAGCGCGGCGTGCCGGCCGGGATGATCGCGACGGCCGAGGACGCCCGCCGGTTCGCCGACTTCGCGCTGTGGACCGCCTGGATGGCTCACACGGAGCGCCCGGGAACCGAGCACACCTACACGAACGACTGGCCGTACAACCCGGTCGCGGGCAACGCCCCGACGGCGGCCGCGATGACGTGGAGCGTGCTCGCGATGGTGCTGCTGGTGGCCGCAGCGGGCGGGGGTATCTGGCTCTACCGCTCGCTGGACCTCCCGGACCCCGAGGTCGAGGGCATCTCGGTGCCGGAGCCGGACGCGGTCGCCCTGCTCCCGAGCCAGCGGGCCGCGACGCGGTTCATCCCGGTCGCGGCCGGGTTGTTCGCCGCACAGACCCTGCTGGGCGGGTTGCTGGCGCATTTCTACATCGAACGTGACGCCTTCTTCGGGCTGGGGGCGCTCGTCGGCGTCGACATCCTTCAGGTCATGCCGTTCGCCATCGCGAAGACCTACCACATCGACCTCGCGGTGCTGTGGATCGCCACGCTGTGGCTCGGCGCCGGACTGTTCCTCCCGCCGCTGTTCACCCGCGTCGAGCCCGCGAACCAGACCCGCTACGTGAACGTCCTGCTGGGTGCGCTCGTGGTCGTCGTGGTCGGCGGGTTCGCCGGCATCTACCTCGGCTCGAACGGCTACCTCGGGGACTGGTGGTGGCTGCTCGGCAACGAGGGGCTGGAGTACCTCGAAGTGGGCAAGGTGTGGCAGTTCGGCCTGCTGGTCGGATTCGGGCTGTGGACCCTCCTCGTCGCGCGGGGCTTCCGGCCGCTACTCGCCGACGAGCCCCGGTACGGACTGGCGCACATGATCCTCTACGCCGGCGGCTCCATCGGCCTCCTGTTCGTCGCCGGGATGCTGTACACCCCCCAGACCAACATCGTGATGACGGAGTTCTGGCGCTGGTGGGTCGTCCACATGTGGGTGGAGGGTGCCTTCGAGTTCTTCATCGTCGCCGTCGTCGGCCTGACGCTGGTGTCGATGAACCTCCTCCGGCGCGAGTCCGCCGAGAAGGCCGTCATGGTCGAGGCGCTGCTCGTGATGGGGACCGGCGTCATCGGTGTCTCGCACCACTACTGGTGGATCGGCCAGCCCGACATCTGGGTGCCGCTGGGGAGCGTCTTCTCCACCCTCGAACTCATCCCGCTCGTGTTCATCCTGTTCGAGGCCATCGCGGAGTACCGCACCCTCGGGCAGGCCGGCGAGTCGTTCCCGTACCGCCTCCCGTTCGCGTTCATCGTCGCCAGCGGGGTTTGGAACTTCGTCGGCGCAGGCGTGCTGGGCTTTTTCATCAACCTCCCGCTGGTCAACTACTACGAGCACGGCACCTACCTCACGGTGGCCCACGCCCACGCGGCGATGTTCGGGGCGTTCGGCTTCCTCGCGTTGGGGCTCGCGACCTACATGCTCCGGCTGACCGTCGACCCCGGTCGCTGGACCGAGCACCGGCTCCGGTGGGCGTTCTGGTGCTGGAACCTGGGGCTCGCGGTGATGGTGTTCGCCTCGGTCCTGCCCGTGGGCATCCTCCAGCTGGAGGTCGTCTTCACGCAGGGGTACGACGCCGCCCGGTCGCTGGCGTTCTACAACGGCGAGCTGGTGCAGGCGCTGTTCTGGGCACGCCTGCCGGGTGATACGCTCATCATCATCGGGACGCTGCTGTTCGGCTACGACGTGGTCCGCAAGCGGTTCCGGCTCCGCGCGGTCACGCCCGAGGACGAACGTGCGGAGGAGGGCGTCCTGGCTGACGACTGACGCGTCCTGGCCGGCTGCCCCCCGCGCCTGCCGACCCGTGGGCGGCCATCCACGGGCGACAACGGAATACACGTTTAACTCCGCCGGCCACTGCTGCCGGAAGGCCTTCACCCGCCGAGCCCGTACCGCAGACACCGACCATGCCCGAAAGCACCCTCTCGCCGCCCGACGACTCGGCACGCGCCCCGGAGTCCATCTACGCGTGGCTGGCGTGCCCCTCGTGTGGCTCCCGCGAGGTTGTCCGCGGCCCTCGGGCCGCCGACGGTACCGTCGAGATCCGCTGCGAGGACTGCGGTCTGACCGGCCGCTACGGCCTCTAATCGCGCCGAACCCGGTCTGCGGTTGGGAATCACCGGAACCTGTTTGTATCTCAACTGCGTCGCGGCCGCTAGGTGCTCTCCACACTGGGCGTCACTGTGTCACTCCCCCTGCTGGTCTACGTCGGCGTGTTCCTAGCAGCGGCGCTGGCCTGCATCGCGAGCCTCACCCGGCTGTCGACCATCGAGGACGACGACACCCGTCGGGGGATGGCGGGGCTACTCGTCGCGAGCGGCCTGTGGGCCATCTCCCACGTGGTCTTCCTCGTCGTTCCGGTGACGGCGGTCCGGCTCGCGGCCTACTACGTCGGTCTCGTCGTCGGCTTCGCCGCGGTCGGTGCGTGGCTCTACTTCTGCTCGGCCTACACCGGCCGGGCCCTCCACCGGAACACGACCTATCGCCGCATCGCGGTCGCCATCTTCGTGGTCGTGGTGGCGGTGAAGCTCACGAACCCGATCCACGGGCTCTACTTCACCACGACGGCAGCTACGTCGCCGTTCCCCCACTTGGCTGTCGAGCACCGGCTGTTCCACTGGCTCGCGATGGGGCTCTCGTACGCGCTCGCGGCCGTCGGCGGCTTCATGCTGCTGGAACTGTTCACGCTGACCGGCTACGATGCCCGGGCGCTGACGTTCTTGCTCGGGCTGACGGGCCTGCCGCTCCTCTTCGATATCCTCGGCCGGCGGAGCGCGGTACTGGTCGACATGACCTACGAGCCGCTGGGAGTGGCCGCCTTCGCCGTCGGGGTGCTGTTCGTCTTCTCCGAGCGCTTCCAGGCCGTCCGGCTGGCGGGCGATATCGCGGACCCCGTCGTCATCCTCGGTGAGAGCGGGACCATCCGCGACGCGAACGAGGCCGCCGTCGAGCTGTTCCCCGAACTCGAGGGGGCGGTCGGTGACCGCCTCGAGAACCGGGTGCCCGTGCTCGCCGGGGAGGTGGCGCAGAGCGGCGAGGTCCTCGAACTGGAGCGTGACGGGGAGCCCCGGTACTTCCACGTGTCCACCAACCCGTTCACCGTCGGAAACACCCGCATCGGTCGGATGGTTCTCGTGAACGACATCACCCGTGAGGAGCGCTACCGGCGGCAGATCGAGCAGCAGAACGAGCGACTCGGCCAGCTGGCTGGCGTCATCTCTCACGACCTGCGGAACCCCCTGAACGTGGCATCCGGGCGGCTGGAGATGGCACGCGAGCAGCACGACAGCGAGAACCTCGCGGCCGTCGCGGGGTCGCTCGAGCGGATGCAGCGGCTCATCGAGAACCTGCTGACGATGGCCCGGCAGGGGCTGGACGTCGGTGACAAGCAGCCCGTCTCGCTGGCGACGGCCGCCGAGAAGGCGTGGTCGACGGTCGGCACGGCCGAGGCCGCCCTCGTCGTCGAGGGTGACATGACCTTCCGGGCCGACCCGGACCGGCTCCGACAGGTTCTGGAGAACCTGTTCCGAAACGCCGTCGAGCACGGTGGCAACGCCGTCACGGTCGGCCCACTCGACGAGGAGCCGGGCTTCTTCGTCGCCGACGACGGTCCCGGCATCCCGCCCGAGCGGCGCGAATCGGTCCTGGAGTTCGGCGAGAGTGGCGGCGACGGCAGCGGTCTCGGGCTGGCCATCGTCGACACCATCGCCGAGGCGCACGGCTGGTCGCTCACCATCACCGACGCCGTGGACGGCGGGGCGCGCTTCGAGTTCACCGATGTCGAACTCACTCGGGCCGATGAGGGCGGCACGGCCCCGACGGACATGTGGGGGGCGGCCGGCGGGGAAGCGGACAGGTGACCGCGCCGCGGCTCGGTTCACGACTCCGTGCGGGAGCGACGGCCACGGGGACGTTCTCAACTCCCCCTGCTGGCTCCCTGTGGTCCGCTCACACCGGTGCGACAGCTTCAACCCCGTCACCCGGATACGTTCCGGCGAGATGCCCATCGAACTGGACGGCGAGTACACGACGGCACGGGTGATGGTCGAGGACGAGTCGCTGGTCGGGGAGGGACTCCTCGACCAGGTGCAGGAGTTCATCGACCACCCCGCATTCACGGAGCCGGTCGTCGTCCAGCCCGACGGCCACTGGGGAATGGGTGCCCCGGTCGGGTTCACGATGCCGCTCCCGGACCGCGTGGTCCCGAACGTCGTCGGGGTGGACGTGGGCTGTGGGATGACGGTCACCCACCTCGGCGACTCGCTCCCGCTGGCCCACGCCGAGCGCGAGCGCCGCGTCCGCGAGGCCGTCCCGATGGGCCGCAACGTCCACGACTACGACGATGCGGTCCACCTCGTCGACGAGTTCCCGTTCGCGCGGGCCAACGAGCGGTTCGAGCGGTTCGACCGCTCGTTCCGCGAGCGCTTCGGCGAGCCCGTCGCCCCCACCTTCGAGTTCGATGGCTACGACGGCGACTACTTCGAGGCGCTCTGCGAGCGCGTCCTCTCCCGGCAGCGCCAGGGGATGGGCCACGTCATCCGCTCGGCCGGCACCCTCGGCGGCGGCAACCACTTCGTCGAGTTCGCCCGCGCTCGCGAGTCGGGTGACTACTACCTCGTGGTCCACAGCGGCTCGCGCTACCTCGGGAAGGCCGTCGCGGAGTTCTGGCAGGCCCGCGCCACCCAGCTCCGGAACGCCGACCGGGTCCGCGAGCGCATCGACCCCGACGACCGGCGCTTCCTGAAGTTCGACCCCGACGACGTGAGTGACGAGGAGCTGTTCCGCTGGGTCACCGGCGGCATGGGCGAGTCCCACATCCGCAAGGAGCGTCTCCGCGAGGAGCTCGATGGGAAGGAGATCGAGCACACCTTCGCCCGGCTGGGCGACCTCCAGCCGCCCTCGGGCGACGAGGGCCGCAACACCGACCTCGACCCACTGGTCGGCCGCGAGGCCCACGGCTACTACGTGGACATGCTGTTCGCCCAGCAGTACGCCCGCTGGAACCGGGAGCTGATGTCGGGGGCCGTCTGCGACGCGCTGGGTGTCGCGCCCGAGGAGACCTGGCACTCGGTCCACAACTACATCGACTTCCACGACCTGACCATCCGGAAGGGCGCCACCCCGGCCCGCGAGGGCGAGCGCCTCCTGATTCCGTTCAACATGGCCGAGGGCGCCGTCATCGCCCGCGGGAAGGGCAACGACGACTGGCTCCGGACGGCACCGCACGGCGCCGGCCGTCGGATGGGCCGGCGCGACGCCCACGACCGCCTCTCGATGGCCGACTTCGAGGCCGCCATGGACGGCGTCTACTCCGAGTCCGTCGTCGAGGGCGTGCTGGACGAGGCGCCCGCGGCGTACAAGCCCGCCGACGCCATCGAGCGTGCGCTGGAGCCGACGGCCGAGGTGGTCGAACGGCTGGAGCCCGTTCACAACCTGAAGGCGACTGATTAGTCCAATATTTTCCCGATATCAGGTTTATTCTCGGAACATTCAATCAATTCACCATCGACAGCGAACTGCTTCCGGAGCCCTCGCCCGCTCGGAAGTCCGCCAGGAACGTGGGTCAGTCAGCAGCTGTGAGCCTCGTTCCTCCCCAGCCGCCTGCGGTGCTCACTGCGTTGCGCTCCTCGGCCCTCGCGCGCTTAGAGACGGCCGACGACAGCCGGGGGCTCGCGGCACAGGGCCGTTCGCAGGGGCAGTCGTCGGCCGCCAGCGCACGCCCGCTCGACTGACGAGGCCGGCACGCACCAGTCAGGCGGCGGGTCGCCCGGCCGGTTCCGTGTACAGGAAGCGCGCGAGCGCCCTCCCGACGAACCCGCGACCGCGGGGAGCGTGGTGAGTCGTCTGCGGCGCTCGCGCGGGGAGGTGTGGGGACACGAGCACTCCGCTGGAACCACCACGCGCGAACGCTCGGTGCGACAAGCAGCAGGGTGGGACTGAAAGGGGCCGCCCGCCTCGACCGTTCCCGGGCGACGTAAGCACCGCAGGGAGCGAACGAAGTGAGTGACTGAGGAGCGCAGCGAGCCCCGGAACGTCGAGCGGGCGGGGGCTTTCAACAGGTATCCGTCGTCCCTGTTGCCGTCACGGAGAGTGCGGGCGGGGGCTTTCGAGGTTGTTCTGTTGTGGGTGCCGTCGTAGTGAGAGCGGGCGGAGACGTTCGATTCACCTACTCATCTCACGGAACCAGTTGCATGGTCGCGGCGAGCGCGAGCGCGAAGCCCAGCAGGAGGACGACGCTCCCGGTCAGGTAGAGGCGGTGGCCGTCGGCGCTCTCGTCGAGGAGCAGGCGTTTGTCGCGCGTCGAGACCAGCATCCGGGTGCCGTCGACCGGATGGGTCACCACGGCTTCCTGGGTTGGGAAGCGGTCGTCGTCGCCGCCCGTCAGCAGCTCCGAGGAGCCGCCCGCCCGCCCCGTGTCCCGGCGGGCGTAGCCGAGAACGTACACCTCGTCGCCGGCCTGCAGCGTCGTCTCCTCGTAGGTCCGGTTCTCCAGCCCCTCGTTCGCCCGGAGGTGCGGGGAGTCCTGTACCCATCTGGTCAGGCGGTCGCCCGCAGCCGTCCGGGCGGGGACGAACACCTCCGCGTCGAACCCGCCGAGGTCGACGGTCGCGCGGGCCGTGCGGACCGTCGAGGCGGGCGCCCCGAGCTCGCTGTCGAACTCGAAGTCGCGCGTCGCGAGGCTCCCCGGGTCGACGAGGACCCTGCTGCGCCCGTCGTCGACGTAGAACGGGACCGAGCGAAAGCCCGTCGCGACCCGGCGCGTCCCCGCGATTCCCGTGCCCCCCTTCCCGCGATTGGCGCGCCAGGCCGTCAGGACGGCGTTCTCCGTCCCCGAGACGGGGGCCGTGAACGTCCCGTCCGGGTCCGGCTCCACCGTCCGGACCGGCGCGTCCGGGGCGGGGACGACCGTCCCCGTCAACTCGACCAGGCCGCGCTCGGTCGTCCGGCCGGTCCCGGCCGGGATGGTGGTCGCCAGCCGCGAGTGGCGCTTCCGGCGGCGGTCCCCGGCCCGCCCCAGCATGAACCCGGCCCCCATCACCACGACGCCGGCGACCGTCAGCAGGATGTGAACCGTCGCCATCAACCATGGAGGGGAACGCCCGGGGGATAACGTTGCGCCCGTCGGTTACCGGGGATACACGAGTGGTGGGCGGATGCGTGGTCCCACAGGTGGCGGCGGTCCCGCTCGGCCGGCACCTCCAACGAGCAGCGGCGGTCCCACTCGGCCGGCACCCCTCGAGATCGGTGGCGGGTTTCAAGCCGCGGCCGCGAGTAGGCCCGCGCGTGCATCCCTTCCACGAGCGCGGCGACGCGTCCGGGGTCGCCACGACCGACGGCGGGACGGCGGCGGGCTTCCGGTTCGCCTACGAACCGGGGACCGTCGTCTACGGCGAGGGACGGGTGAGCGACCTGGAGCGTGAGCTGGCTGCCATCGGTGCCGAGCGGGGACTGGTGGTCGCCGGCGAGACCGTCGGCACGACCGACGCCGTCGTCGGTCCCGTCCGTGAGGGACTGGGCGACCGGCTCGCCGACGTCTTCGCCGGGACGACACCCGAGAAGCGGCTGGCACAGGCCGCGGCCGCCGCGGACGCCTACGCGGACGCGGACGCCGACGCGTTCGTCGCGCTCGGCGGCGGGAGCAGCCTCGACGTGGCGAAGGTGGCGAGCGCGATGGTCGCCTCCGGGCAGCCCTACGAGGGCGCGCTGAACGACCTCGAACGCGCCGGGACCGTCCCCGTTCCGGCCGGCGAGCTGCCCCCCATCGTCGCCGTCCCGACGACGCTCGCGGGCGCCGACCTCTCGGTCGTCGCGGGCATCACGGCCAGACGCGACGACGGACCGGTCGTCCGCGGCGGCGTCTTCGACGGCCGACTGATGCCCGCGGCGCTGGTCTACGACCCCGACCTGTTCCGCACCACGCCGGACGGCGTCCTCTGTGCGTCGGCGATGAACGGCTTCGACAAGGGGCTGGAGACGGTCTACGCCCGGAACGGGACCCCCGTCACCGACGGCACGGCCCTCCGGGGGTTGCGGCTGCTCGCGCGGGGGCTCCCGGCGCTGGGTGCCGGCGACCGCGACGCCGACACCATGCACGACGCCATCGTCGGGACCATCCTGGTCCAGTACGGCGCCTCGCGCGGCGACGGGACCACGCTGTCGGTCATCCACGCGTTCGGCCACGGCCTCGCCCGCGGCTACGACCTCCAGCAGGGCGCCGCCCACGGCGTCATCGCGCCCCACGCCGTCCGGGACATCTTCGACGCGGTCGACGGCCGGCGCGAGGAACTGGCCGAGGCGCTCGGCGTCGCTGGTGGCGACGACGGACCCGAGACCACTGCCGCCGCCGTCGTCGACGCAATCGACGGCATCCGCGAGTCGCTCGGACTGCCCGGACGACTGCGTGAGACCGCCATCCCCCGCGAGGACCTGC
The DNA here is from genome assembly GCF_024298885.1 of Haloglomus halophilum. Lineage (GTDB taxonomy): Archaea > Halobacteriota > Halobacteria > Halobacteriales > Haloarculaceae > Haloglomus > Haloglomus halophilum. The sequence continues at coordinate 1,267,223 of NZ_CP101166.1, read as the reverse complement.
CCGACATCGCCCGCGCGGTCGTCGACGACGGGTTCATGCCCAACCGCCCGCGTGGCTACGACCCCACGGCCGAGGACATCGAGGCCGTGCTGGAGCGGGCGTGGTAGTTCCCACGTTGCCTGTGATGTGTCGAATCCGGTGGATGGGGGCGTGCCGTGCCCGCTCCACTCCCGCTCAGCCGTTCTTCTTCCCCCGCCGATATGTCCAGACCAGCAGGATCAGTAGCCCGGCAAGCGGCGTTCCGTCGATATCGGCCCCGTTCTGGGCTCCGAGAACGGCGATGCTTCCGTATCCAAGGAAGAGAAGCAGGAGGATCGGGAAGACGACCTTCTCACCCCTGGTGAGGCCGTCCCAGAACGACGAGGAGCCGGAAGGGGTGGACTGGGTGGTCTCCGGCGGAGCCGCTCCTGACCCTGTCGGCGTCGACTGCGAGCTAGTCGCTGAGGACCCACAGTCGGAGCAGACGACTGGATCCCCTCCGAGATCCTGGTATCTTGACGGCCTGAGTCGGAGTCCTCCCTGACATCTCTGACATCGGGTATGGATCAGGCAGTCTTCGCAGTAGAAATCGTCCCCGAAGACGCGAAAGTACGTGGAATCGATTCGTTCGGTCACCCCACAGCGCCCACAGTCCGCTTCCACCCTACTCATGGCCTCTCTTCCCAACAAACTACTATAAACATCCATGCCATGCCGCTCTCTGCGGCGCTTCTTCCGGTAACGCCCGTGCCACCCGCTGACGCGTGGGTCCACGGAGGTATATGCCGCCGGCGCACCTCCCTCAGGCATGGTCGAGACGACGGGAATCCATCACGTGACCGCCATCGGCGGGGGCCCGACCCGGAACGCCGCGTTCTACGTCGAGACGCTCGGGCTCCGCCTCGTCAAGCGGACCGTCAACCACGACGACACCAACACCTACCACCTCTACTTCGGTGACGGCGCGGGGACGCCCGGCACCAACATCACCTTCTTCCCGTGGACCGACGACGGCCGGCAGGGCGAGTTCGGCGCCGGACAGACCCAGTACACCGCGTTCTCGGTACCCGAGGGCTCGCTCTCCTACTGGGCCGACCGCCTCGCCGACCACGAGGTCGACGCCGAGCGGCTGGAGCTGTTCGGCGAGGAGCGCCTGCGCTTCACGGACCCCGACGACATCGGCCTCGAACTCGTCGCCGAGGCCGCCGAGCGCCCGGGTCCCGCGTGGGACGCCTCTCCAGTCCCCGAGGCACACCAGATTCGCGGGCTCGCCGGCGTCACGCTCGCGCTCGCGGACCCGACCGTGACCGCCGGCGTGCTGGAGTCCATCGGCTACGGACGGGTCGCCGAGGACGACGACGGGGCCACGGTCACGCGCTACGACACCGGCGCCGACGGCATCGGGACGTGGGTCGACCTCGTGGCGACGGACGCCCCGCGCGGGCGGATGGGCGTCGGGACGGTCCACCACGTCGCCTTCCGTCTGGCCGACGAGGCCGAACAGCACGCGATGCAGGAGACGCTGGAGGCCGTCGGGATGGACCCGACCGAGGTCATCGACCGGACGTACTTCAGGGCGATCTACGCCCGGGAGCCCCAGGGGGTCCTGTTCGAGTTCGCCACGATGGGACCGGGCTTCGACGCCGACGAACCCGTCGAGTCGCTGGGTGAGCGCCTCGCGCTCCCGGGGTGGCTGGAGGACGAGCGCGAGGCAATCGAGGCCGCCCTCCCCGAGTTCGATGCGCCCGACCCCGACCCCGCAGCGAGCGAGGCCGGCGTGGACGACTGAGCGGCACGCACCACACGCTTCCCGCCCCTCGCCGGTTCTCACAGGCAGCAGAGATATACCCCGGGCGACGTAGCCACCGGTATGTCCATCGTCGAGCGGGTCCGCCAGCCGGAGTACACCGGCGAGAACCGCTGTATCCCCTGCACGCTCGCAAACGGCGTCATCGCGGTCGTCCTGGCGGCGGTCGTCGGGGCGGCGTGGTGGACGCTGGTCGCTCCCGGCGTCGGGGCGGCCGTCGCCGCCAGCGTCGTGCTCGTCGCGAGCGCGCTCAGTATCTGGCTCCGGGGGTATCTGGTCCCCGGGACCCCCGAGCTGACGAAGCGCTACTTCCCCGACTGGGTGCTGGCGAAGTTCGACAAGGGGCCCGCTACGGCGGGTGGGATGGCCGCCGGCGCCGGTGCCGGAGCGGAGGCCCCCGGTGACGAGGCCGGTGCCGACCGCGAACTCCAGGGGCAGGTGAACCCGGAGGCGGTCCTGCTGGAGGCGGGCGTCGTGGAGCCCTGTGCCGACGAGGACGACCTCTGCCTGGCGCCGGAGTTCCGCGGCGCGTGGCGCGAGCGGATGGCCGTCATCCGCGACGAGGGTGCCGAGCGCGACGAACTCGCGGCACAACTGGACCTCGACCCCGAGGAGGTCCGCTTCGAGGAGCACGGCGGCGCGTTCGTCGCGTTCTACGACGGCCGCCGTGCCGGGCAGTGGGAGTCCCGTGCGGCGCTCATCGCCGACCTCGCCGCCGCACGGGTCCTCCCGGAGTGGGTCGCCGAGTGGGACGACCTCGCCATCGGTGCCCGGTCGCAACTCCTGGGCGGCCTCCGCATCTTCATCGAGGAGTGCCCCGACTGTGGCGGGCCCGTGGTGGCCGGCCGCGAGACCGTCGAGTCCTGCTGTCGCTCCCACGAGGTCGTCGCAGCCAACTGCCAGGAGTGTGGCTCGCGGCTGCTGGAACTGCCGTACGAGGAGCCTGCCGAGGGCGCGGGCGGGCCGGGCGGTGACCCCGCCCCCTCCGATTGACCGTCCGCGCCATATCCGGACTGACCTGCCCGCTCGACACCCGTCCCGTTTTACCCCCGGGCGACCCCACGACCACGTATGCCCGAGTTCGACGCCGACCGCTTCGCCGAGGCGAAGTACGTCGACTACCTGACCGACCTGCAGCAGGCGTACAAGAACGCGTTCGACCGGATGAACGACCGCTACGACTCGCAGCTGGTCCACGCCATCGACCAGGAGGTGCTCAACGAGTCCGAGCCGTTCTACGAGGGCGACGGCCGGTTCCGCCTGGAGGTGCCCGACGACCCCGCGGACCGGGTGACGAGCGTCGTGGTGGGCGAGGAGAAACTGACGGGCGTGCTGGAGGCGTATCAGGAGACCGTCGAGCGCGAGATCGCCCGGCAGTTCGGCTTCGACCCGGACGAGGGGTCGGCGACGGCCGCCGAGTGAGTGCGGGCTCTGCCGGCGCGACCATCACACGGCGTGCACAGACCAAAGGTCTAAGCGCCGTCGCCGCCAACCCCGGTACATGAGCACCCAGAGCGAGGACGGCGACACCGAGGACGAGCTGCGCGAGCGTATCAGCAACTTCCTCCGCCGGAACTTCCCGCAGATCCAGATGCACGGCGGCAGCGCGGCCATCCAGAACCTCGACCGCGAGGAGGGCAGCGTCACCATCATGCTCGGCGGCGCCTGCTCGGGCTGTGGTATCTCCCCGATGACCATCCAGGCCATCAAGTCCCGCATGACCAAGGAGATCCCCGAGATCAACACGGTCCACGCCGAGACCGGCATGGGCGGCAACGAGGGCATGGCCGGCGGCGCCGGCGGCGGCAGCGGCATGTCTCCCTCCTTCCCCGGCGAGTCCTCGTCTGAGGGGTCGGACGAGGGCCCCGAAGCGCCGTTCTGAACTCCGTTCGCCGCGTTTCTCGCTGCTTTTCCTGTTGGCGTTGCGAGCGACCGCGTTCTCCGAGCGAGGCGGTCCCGCCCGCGGCCGACTGCGGTGCTCCTCGACCCGTCGCGGTCGGGGCTGTCAGCGATTCGCGTCGATCCACTCACACCGGGCGTGGAAGTCCTCGGCACCGCACTGGCACGCGATGGACTGGAGCGTCCCCGTCGGGATGTCGTCGGCCGGACCCATCGGCACCGGTACCACCCGAATCTGGTCGGTTTCGGGGTGCCCGTACCGGAGTTTCAGGTGACTCCCCGTCCGCCTGACCGGGCGGAAGCAGTGACCCCGGAGGACGCTCGCGATTTCGCGACCGGAGAACGAGATCCGCACCACGCTACCGCATGAACTCGGGGATGAACTCGACGCCCTCGCGCTGGCCGTCGGTCCCTTCGGAACGCGCCATCTCGCGTCGGTGCTGGTAGCTTCGGTCATAAGGCTTCGCCCCGGTCGCAGGAACTTATTTCACCGCCGCCCTCGCGTGTCGGAGTCACGATGAGTCAGGCGACGCTGGGGGGAGTCTATCGGAACTCCAACCTCTTCTCCAACTACTATCTGGACGAGAAGGTATACGCGCTCGACGCGTGGGACTGCGACGAGGCGGCACAGGACGCGTTCGACGCCCTGCAGGAGCTCTACACGACGGAGGGAGGGACCGTCGCGGACTACGACGAGGACAACCTCCGGTCGCGGTGGATCGATGAGGTGCTGGAGGTTCTCGGCTACGCGACGCTCAACGAAGCGTCGATGCCGGAGGGTGGCGGCGCGGTCGACCGACTGCTTCTCGAATCCGACGACGACGCACTCGACGCGGCCGGACGCCAGCGTGACGGTGACCACGCGGGGATGTACAACCTCGGGCTGGGTATCCTGGAAGCGAAGCGGTGGGGAGCGGACTTCTCGCAGAAGTTCAGCGAGGGGCGCAACTACCACGACGCCTCGAACCAGATCAAGTACTACCTCGACAAGACACCCGGAAGCATCCGCTGGGGAATCCTCACGGACGGGAAGAAGTGGCGCCTCTACGGGACGAAGGACTACGAGACGGAGACGTACTACGAGGTGGACCTGCAGGAACTGCTCGAATCGGGCGACCTGGAGGCGTTCAAGCGCTTCTTCGTCTTCTTCCGGGCCGATGCCCTCCGGGAGACGGGTGGCACCACCTTTCTCGACGAGGTGTGGTCCGAGTCCGAGACCGCGGCCGAGGAACTCGGCGAGGACCTGCAGGACGACGTGTTCACCGCGCTCCGCATCGTCGGCCGCGGGTTCATCGAGTACAACGACCTCGACATCGACTCGGACGACGACGCGGCGCTGGACGAGCTGAAAGAGCAGTCGCTCGTTCTGCTGTACCGGCTGATGTTCATCCTCTACGCCGAGGGGCGTGACCTCATCAACCCGGACGACCCGGACGCTCGCGAGGCGTATGAGGACGACTATAGCCTCGATACGCTCCGGCAGGACATCCACGAGGGCCTCGACGGCACCGCGGACTACGAGCGGGAATTCAGCACCCGGTCCCCGAGCATGTGGGACCGGCTCACCCGGCTGTTCGACCTCATCGACACGGGCAACGAGAAGCTCGGCGTCCCCGCCTACAACGGCGGCCTGTTCGACCCCGACGAACACGCCTTCCTCGAGGAGAACGACCTCCCGAACCGGCACCTCGCCGAGGCCATCCACCGCATCTCTACCACGACCAGCGAGACGGGCGAGGTCGTCCTCGCGGACTACGCCGACCTGAACACCCGGCACCTCGGAAGCATCTACGAGGGCCTGCTGGAACATCAGTTCCGCGTCGCCCCGGAGTCGATGGCTGCGGTCCGCGAGGACGGCGCGCAGGTGTGGCAGCCCGCCGACGAGGTGACGGTCGCGGATGCCGTCGAGTCCGTCGAGCGTGGCGACCTCTACGTCGTCAACGACGACGGCGAGCGCAAGGCCACGGGCGCCTACTACACGCCCGACTACGTGGTCTCCTACATCGTCGAGGAGACAATCGACCCGCTGCTCGACGACATCCGCGAGGCGGTCGACGCCGGCACGTTCCAGAGCGATGCCGCCTACGTGCAGGAGTTCATGAAGGAGGTGAAGGAGCTGAAAATCCTCGACCCGGCGATGGGGTCGGGTCACTTCCTCACCGCGGCCACCCGCTACCTCACCAAACAGGTGATGGACGAGGCTCGCGAGCGCGAGGTGACGGTCCTCGACGAGAGCCACATCCGCCGCACGCTCGCCAAGGAGTGCATCTACGGTGTCGACATCAACGAGATGGCCGTCGAACTCGCGAAGCTCTCGATGTGGCTGGAGACGCTCGCCGCCGACCAGCCGCTCGCCTTCCTCGACCACCACCTCAAATGCGGCAACTCGCTGGTCGGTGCGGACATCGAGGAGATAGAAGAACTGGAGTCCGACGCCTCCGCCGAGGACTCCGACCAGTCCTCGCTCGCGGAGTTCGGCGCGACCCGACGGGGCACGATGGAACACCTGATGGATGTCTATCAGGAGTTCCTCGCCATCGAGAACGAGGACCTGGAGGACGTGAAGGCGATGGAGCGCAAGTACGCCGAAATCGAGAACGACGAACTCCGGCAGCGGCTGGTGGCGATGGCGAACGTACGGGTTGCGGAGGATTTCGGGGTAGATGTTCCGAGTGGGGCGTACGAGCGGATGGCCGGGGCGTTGGATGATGGAGAGGAGTGGAGAGAGGTTGAGAAACAGGATTGGTTCAAAACAGCGAAATCAACCTCACGAGATACGCAAGCATTTCATTGGAGACTCGAGTTCCCCGAGTCATTCTACACACCATCTGGGAAAAAGAGGGAATCACCAGGATTCGATGCAGTAATTGGGAATCCCCCCTACGTAAAAATACAGAATATATCGGATATATTCAAAAAAGGGTACGAGAACCTGTTTGAATCATCAAAGGGGCGGTATGATTTGTATTCGCTATTTATTGAATTAGGAAACGAACTATCTGCAAAACGCACCGGGTTAATCGTCCCAAACAAGTTTTTTGAATCAAAAGCAGGTGAAGCCTTACGCACCTATTTGACAGACAGACATGTTATCGAATCTATAGTGGATTTCAGCCAATATCAGATATTTGATGGTGTATCCACATATACATGTCTCTTATTTTTGTCTTCAGATGTCGAAGTCGAAGATGAGACAAAATATACCATCATAAGAGAGGCCCCCGAGAGAGAACTTGAGAGTATTCAGTGGAATAGAACTGAGCTTGGGCACGAAGGATGGAGGCTTTTGAGTGAGGAAGAACAGAAAGTGCTGAAGAAGATCGAGGAGCAAGGGAAAGATTTCACAGCGGTGGCTGAACAGATTTTTGTCGGTATACAGACCAGCGGGGACAAGATATTCGTCTTGACGGATTGTGAGGTCAAGGACGAAATCATTAGAGGATACTCACAAGCAAGCGATGAACAGGTAGAAATTGAAAAAGAGATTGCACACCCGTATGTTGGTGGTGACGAAGTGTCGCGGTACGGGCCTATAGAAACAGATTCATATTTGATATATCCATATACTAATGATGGCAATTTGTTATCTGAGGATATATTCTCCAATGAATATCCGAATGCGCATCAATATCTAAGCAACCATTCTGAATCTCTGAAAAGTAGGGGTGGCGAAAATCAAATATTCGAATCGTGGTACGCTCACTGGTGCCCACGGCACCCGAGTAAATTTGCCCGTGACAAGATACTAATTCCTGAAATAGTTAAACAAGGTGAGGCAACTTACGACCAGTCTGGAGATATTTATCATTCTACTACAGTCTATAGCCCTATATTCAAGGGGAACTACGCTAATTATGATAAAGAAGTTCTTGGAATATTGAATTCGGATCTGGTATGGTACTATATTTTGCGTACAGGTACCGTACTCCGTGGAGGCTATTATAGATATAAAACCGATTATATAAAACCAATCTCTCTCCCGATAAACAAATTTGAGGGCGAGCTAAGAAATAATGTTGGGGATATTATAGAATTAACTGGGGAGCGGAACCGCCTGAACCTCCACCTCCCGGACTACCTCGGCACCTACGACGACGGCCCCACGCTGGCCGACCTCGGCCCCATCCCTCCTGAGGGCCGCGCCGACTCGCTCATCACCAAGACCGAAGACACCGCAGAGGGCCTCCAGAAGCTCCGCATCGCCGACGTGACCGTCGAGCGCGACGGCGACACGCTCACCCTCAGCATCGTCCCGTACGTCAAGCCCGAGGATTCCGACGAGTACGACGGCGAGCCGAACCAGCACGGCTACCTGACGCTGGACCCGGAGCCGGCGATGCGCTTCGTCGGGCTGGACGACGCACAGGCCGACCTCATCGAGTCGTTCGTCCCGTACGCCGTCGACGAGGCCGGCGGCACGGCGGGCTTCCGGGACAACGCGACCAGCACCATCTCCCCGCTGGACCGGCTGGAGGCGCTCACCCTCCCCGCGCTCGCGGACGTTCGCGACGGGCTGGAGACGTACCGCGAGCAGGTCGCACGCGCGGCGGAGTTGGACGAGCAGATCGAGCGCACCGATGCGCTGATCGACGAGATCGTCTACGACCTGTACGGGCTGACCGACGAGGAGATCGCCATCGTGGAGGATGCCGTCGGGGACTGAGCCCGGACGACCCTCCGTCAGGCGAACGGGTCGTCCGGGGTGTCGAGCCGAGTCACCCAGCCGAGCCGGTCGAAGTCGTCGTCGAACGAGTAGAGGTACTCGATGCCGGTGCGCTCCATGTGTGCGGCGATAGTCGCGTCACCGAACGCGAGCTGCTCGTGGTCGTCGAACAGCTCCACGGCTCGACGGTAATCCTTCTGCGCCGAGTGGACGAGTTCGAACCCGGCCGAATCGGTGAGTCGCCGTCGGAGGTCGGCCGCGATGTCGTGGCGCTGACGCTCGTGGATCCAGTTCAGTGTCTCCAGAACGACGTAGTCCGTGACCCGGGCCGTCGGGAGGTCACCGCTGTCGACGCCCCGGACCAGCGATGCCGCCGTCTCGTGGCGGCTGCTGCTCGTATCCTTGTAGTCGATCAAGACGTTCGAATCCACGACGACGGCCGGCATCAGAGCGCGTCCTCGTGTCCCGATAGGTCGTGCGTCTCGAGCCCGTCACCACCGAGGTCGGCCTGCAGGTCGTCGTCCTCGAACGCCCCGTAGCGCTCCCGGACGACCTCGACGGAGAGGGTTCCGTCGTCCTCCGTGTGCCAGCGGAGCTTGTCGCCGGGCTCGATGTCGAGCCGGCGCCGGATGCTCGCGGGGACCGTGACGACGCCGCTGTCGCTCACCTTGGTCTCCTCGGGTGTCTCTTGTGTCGCCATATCCCGCAGTACAGACGCCGGACGCATACTTGTTGCGCCACTTGTGGTCGCGGTCCCCATCCGTGTCGTGCTTGTGGCTGTGGGCGACGGGCTGGCAGGACGGAGCGTGCCGCCCCTTTTTCTCGCGGCCCCTGCTTCCGCGAGTATGGCTCCCGACGAGGCCCTCTCTACCGAGGCCCGGCGATACGCCGCCGAGGCCCGGACCGCGCTGCGGTCGGCGGGCGCGTGGCTCGCCGCCCGGCCGCCGGTCGCCGCGGCCCTCTTGGCGCTGCTGGCGCTCGGGTACGCCGCCGCCCGCCTGTTCACAGCGCTCCCCGCCGGCACGTGGCCGTGGCTGGGTGACTCGGTCATCTTCGAGTACGTCGGCTGGTTCCTCGCCGAGGGGAACCGCCTCTACATCGATGTCTGGGAGGTGAAGCCGCCGCTCGCGTTCGAGGTGACGGCGGTGCTGGCGGTGCTGGCGGGCGAGCACGTCGCGCTGTATCACGTGCTCAACCTGCTGGTGAACGCCGTGGCCATCGCTGTCGGGGCCGCGGTCGCTGCGGGCCTCGTCCACGACCTGACCGGCGACCGCCTCGCGGCGGTGGTCGCGGGCGCCGCACCGTTCGCGCTGCCGATGTACTTCTACCGCGCGCTCGTCGGGTTCAAGCCGAAGTACCTCGTCATCGCGACGGGGCTGGGCTGTCTGTGGCTCGGGTTCCGCGAGCGCCCGCTCGCGGCCGGCGCCGTGAGCGCGGCGGCGGTCGGGTTCTGGCAGTTCGCCGTCGTGTTCCCGTGCTGTGTGGTGGGGCTGTGCTGGCAGACGGGCGGGCGCCGCGCCGCGTCACGGGCGGTGGCTGGCGGGCTCGGGGCCGGCGTGGTCGTCCTCCTGCCGGTACTCTACTGGGGGGCGCTGCCCGCGATGGTCGCCGAGACGGTGCTGGCGCCGCTGCTGTTGACCCGCGGCCAGCCGCTCCTCGCGCGGGTGTCGGACATCGGGTGGGCGCTGGGGTCGTGGGCGCCGGTGGCGCTCGTCGGGGTGGCCGGCATCGTCCGGCACAGCACGGCGGGGCGGCTGGCACGCGAGTGGCCGCTGCTCGTCCTCGTCGCCTGGTTCTCCATCCAGCTCGCCGCCCTCGACTACGACAACCCACCCGACCTGTTCCCGTGGCTCGCGGTCGTCTCGCTCGGCGTCGGGCTGGCGGTCGCGGACCTGCGGGGCTGGTCGGATGGGCTCGCTGCCCGGATTCCCGCCGACAGCGCTACGCTCGCGCGGACGCTCGCGGCCGCGGTGCTGATGCTGGCGGCGGTCGCCGTCGCCACGATGGGCGGGTTCGTCACCGGCCCGCCCCGGACCGACCCGAAGACGTACGATACCACCCAGGAGCGCGCGCTGAACGTGTCGGGCCCCGACGACCTTGACGGCGTCGAACGCCAGTACGTCTACTGGAACCGGGTCCCGATAGCCAACTGCCGGGCGTTCGGCGCCGCCAACCAGCAGCGGCTCGTGCGGCGGCTGGGCCTCGCCGAGGGGCAGCGCTGGGAGACGGCTCCCTGCGGGCGGCTCGGTCCGACCTGGCGTGCCGTCCGGAGCGAGTACGGGCCCGGCGGCGGGAACGCCACGCGTGTCGGCCACGACACCCAACGCTAACTACCCGCCCGCCCACGGTCGGGCCATGACAGACGACGGGACCGGCGGGCGCGTCGCGGGCGATCTGCCGGTCGAGACGGCCGCCGCGGCCGCGGCCCGTATCGAGTCCGGCGCCGTGCTGGGTATCTCCGGGTTCGGGAGCGTCGGCTACCCGAAGCTCGTCCCGGAGGCACTGGCAGACCGCGACGATGCCGCCGCCCTCGACCTGACGGTCATCAGCGGCGGGAGTGTCGGCCCCGAAGTGGACGAGGCCCTCGTGGAATCGGGTGCGATGGCGCGGCGCTACCCGTTCGTCGGCCACGAGGCACTGCGCGAGGCCATCAACGACGGTGCGGTGGCGTTCCACGACCGGCATGTCGCCGACGTGGCCGACGAGGTCCGCTCTGGCGGCCTCCCGTCGCCCGACTGGGCCGTCGTGGAAGCGGTCGCCGTGGGCGAGGACTGGCTCGTCCCGTCGCCCTCGGTCGGTTCGACGCCGGCGCTCGTGGCCGCGGCCGACCGCGTCATCGTCGAGGTGAACGCGGCCCAGCCCCGCGACCTGGAGGGGCTGCACGACCTGCTCGTGCGGACCGCACCCCCCGAACGCGAGCCGCTCGCCCTCGATGCCGTCGACGCGCGTATCGGCTCGCCGCGTGTCGAGTTCGAACCCGAGGAACTCGCGGCTGTCGTTCGGACGGACCGCGCCGACACGACCTACACCTTCCGCGACCCCACCGCGGCCGACCGCGCGCTCGCGGACGAACTCGCGGGCTTCCTCGACGCCGAACTCGACCGGAACGCCGCCTTCGACGAGGCGCTCAACCTCCAGTTCGGCGTCGGGAGCGTCGGGAACGCCGTCGTCTCGGCGCTCGACGCCGTCGAGGTGGGCGACCGCGACGTGGCCTACTTCGGCGAGGTCCTGCAGGATGCCGTGCTGGACGCGCTCGACGACGGCACGCTCGCCTCGGCCAGTGCCACCTCGCTCGCGCTCTCCAGCGAGGGCCAGGCGCGCCTGTTTGCGAACCTCGACCGCTACGGCGAGCAGGTCGTCCTCCGCCCGGTCGATGTCTCGAACGACGCCGGCCTCATCGACTCGTTCGGCGTCGTCGCGGTCAACGGCGCCGTCGAGGTCGACCTGACGGGGCAGGTCAACTCCACGCATATCGGCACCGACGTGGTCGGCGGCGTCGGCGGCTCGGGCGACTTCTTCCGGAACGCGCTGTGCTCGGTCGTCGCGCTCCCCTCGACCGCGGCCGGCGGCGACGTTTCCAGGGTCGTCCCTCGTGTCGCGCATGTCGACCACACCGAACACGACGTGGACGTGGTCGTCACCGACCGGGGCGTCGCGGACCTGCGTGGCCTGTCGCCCCGCGAGCGGATGGCGGCGATGCTCGATGTGGCCCATCCGGACTTCCGCGACGCGCTCGCGGACTACCGCGAGCGGGCGCTGGAACGGGGCGGTCACACGCCCGGTGGATTCGACCTCGCGGCCGACTGGCCGCCCGACGCGACGGAGTGACGCTCGTTCCTCGCCCCCGGGAATCGCACGGGGACATATCCACGGGGACGGCCAAGGGGCGCCCATGAGAGGCACCGTTCGGCTCGCGAACGACTCCGACCAGGCCCTCGCCTGGGTGGCCCTGACGTTCGCGTCGGTCATGCTGGTCGTGGAGGGGCTGTTCCAGGGGTCCCCCTGGCGGACGGACCTGTTCGCCGGATGGCAGTTCCTCGTCTGGACCGCGACGGCGCTCGTCGTCGCGATGGCGGGGTTCGCACTCCACCACCTCGCTAGCGGGGACCGGACCGTCCCGGGGCGCCTGCTCGCGCTCCTGGCGCTGCTCCACGCGCCGGTCCACGCCGTGCTGGTGTTCGGCCTCGCCGACGCCACGACGATGCGTGAACTGGGGGCGCTCGCCGCGTGGGTCCTCTACCCCCTCCTCGTGTTCCTCAGTGCAGTCGTCATCCTGCGCCCGGTGCTCCGGCGACGGCTGGCGCTGACGCCACACGAGGAGCGGTGACTCGATCGTCCTCGGCGCTGTGCCACGTCGTTACGTGTCGGCGACCTGAATAAGTGTGCAACACTCGAATTCCTTCGATTATGCGTCTGGCATTCTGGCTAAGGTTCCTTCTGTGTCTTATATGGTTCTTCTGGCCGATTATCGATTCGCTCTCCAGGGAGCCTCCACCTGGCGGATAAACCACCGAGCACGATACGGAACTCGCCCGAGCGCTCCCTCGCGGGCCACACCGAACGGGCCGGAGACGGGACGCTCCGTTCTGCTATCGGGTGCTCGAAGCAGAAACAGCCTCGACGATGCCGGCTCGGCGGCAGCGCTCAGCGGTCGCGTGCCTGCTCGACCACGGCCTCGGCCAGCGCTTCGAACGAGGCGACCTCGGGCACGACATCGACCTCGATACCCGCGCGCTCCGCGCGCTCGCGCGTCGGCTCGCCGATACAGCCCACGACGGCATCGTTCAGCCCCGCGACCGCCGGGGCACGAACCCCTCGCTCGTCCGCGCTGGCAAGGAAGTTCTCGACGGTCATCGAGGCGGTGAAGCAGGCGCCTGCGAGCTGGCCGCGGGCGGCGAGGTCGGCCGACGACCCCGCACCCTCGGGCCGGACGAGCCGGTAGAGGGTGGTCTCGTGGACGTACGCGCCGGCGTCCTCCAGCCCGTCCAGCAGCACGGCGCTGCCGTGGTCCGAGCGTGCGACCTCGACGCGGACCCCGCCCACCCGGTCGGCGAGCGCCTCGACCAGTCCCGCCGAGGAGTACTGCTCGGGCACGACCTCGACCTCGTACCCGGCCTCGCGGAGCGCCTCGGCCGTCGAGGACCCGATGGCACAGACCGTCGTCTCGCCCGCGCTCCAGCCGGCTTCGGCCAGCAGCTCGACGCCCGAGGTGCTGGTGAAGACGGCGATCTCGGCGTCCTCGCGGGGCCGAGCGCCGGTCGGTTCGACGGCGAGCATCGGGTCGAGCACCGGCTCGGCGCCCAGGTCGCGGACGGTCTCGGCTGCGGCGGCCGCACGGCCGTCGTCCGGCCGGAAGACGGCGATCTTCATGGGGCCACCTCCGTCCGGGTGATGGTCGCTTCGGCCGGGTTTGGTATCGTCATCCGCGGTTTATCGGCGCCCTGTCCCCCGGTCATGCTTCGCCCCCGTACTCACCGAGTTCGCCGGCGAGGAACGCCTCGACTCGCTCGCGCGTGCCCGCGACGCCGCCGATGACGGTGATGGCGGGCGGTTCGATGCCCTGCTCGTCGCGCACGTCGACGATGGTGTCCAGGGTGCCGGTGGCGACGCGCTGGTCGGGCCAGGTGGCGCGCTCGATCAGCGCGACGGGTGTGTCGCCGGCCCTCCCCGCATCGCGGAGCGCCTCGGTGTAGGCCGGGAGCTTCCCGACGCCCATCAGGACGACGATGGTGCCGCCGGTCGCCGCGAGCGCCTCCCAGTCCACCATCGATTCGTCCTTGGTGGGGTCCTCGTGGCCCGTGACGAACGACACCGAGGAGGTGTGGTCCCGGTGGGTGACCGGGATTCCGGCGACACCGGGGCCGGCGATGGGGCTGGTGACGCCGGGAACGTACTCGAACGGGATGCCGTGTTCGGCGAGGTGTTCGGCCTCCTCGCCGCCGCGGCCGAAGACGAACGGGTCGCCGCCCTTCAGCCGGACGACGGTCTTGCCCTCGCGGGCGAGTTCGACGAGCCGGTCGTTGGTGTACTCCTGGGAGGTTCGCTCGCCGCCGGCGCGTTTGCCCACGTCCTCGCGCTTCTCCTCGGGGATGGAGCCGAGGATCTCCGGGCCCGGGAGCTTGTCGTGGAGGACCACGTCCGCCTCCTCGAGCAGGCGCTTCGCCTTCACCGTCATGAGTTCGGGGTCGCCGGGGCCGCTCCCGACGAGGTAGACGGTGCCCACGTCATCCTGTTCCCCATCGGTAGCCCCGCTCATCGGGCTCCCTCCGTTTCCTCGTGCTCCTCGGCGGTCTTGCGAGCTTCCGCGACGAGCTCCGCGCCGCCGCGGTCCGCGATGTCGGCCGCGAACGCGCGCGCGGCGTCGGCGTGGTCGTTGGCGGGCAGATCGCTCGTCTCCCGGATGGTCTCCTCGCCGGCACGGTCCAGCACGCGCGCGACGACGTGGACGTACTCGCCGCGGACGGTGGCGTGGACGCCCAGCGGCGCCACGCACCCTCCGCCGAGCTCCTTCAGGACCGTCCGCTCGACGGTCGTCTCGACGCGGGTCCGCGGGTGGTCGACGGTCTCGCGGAACGACGCGGCGTCGTCGGCGAGCGCGGTCACCGCGATGGCTCCCTGACCGGGGGCGGGGACGAACTCGTTCGGGTCGAGGCGTGCGTGGGGAACGTGGTGGAGCAGGCCCATCCGTTCGAGGCCGGCCTCCGCGAGGACGATGGCGTCGTAAGCGGTCTCGACGGGGTAGCGCGCCAGCGCGTCCTGCTCGAGGACCGACAGCGACTCGAACCACTCCTCGCTCGACTGGTCGAACGTCTCGTTGGGGTCCTCTTCCTCTTCGGCAGGGCGGGACTCCGTCCCGCTTGCAGACGGCGAGTCGAACTCGCCGTCGGCGGCGACGCGGCGGTCGTGCTCCTTCCCGACACTCGTCGCGAGCAGCTTCTCGACGCGCGTGTCGACGTTCCCGCGCAGGGGCTGGACGTCGAGGTCCGGTCGTTCGGCCAGTAGCTGGGCCTGCCGCCGGAGGCTGGAGGTGCCGACCGTTGCGCCCTCCGGGAGCTCGTCGAGGGTCCGACCACCCGGGGTCAGGAGCACGTCGTTCGCGGGCGCGCGCTCTGGGATGCCCGCAACGACCAGTTCGTCCGGGAAGTCCGTGGGTACGTCCTTCATCGAGTGGACGGCGGCGTCGACCTCGCCGTCGATGACGCGCTCGTCCAGCGCCCGGACGAACGCGCCGGTCTTGCCGAGCCGGTGGATGAGCTCGTCGCGGATCCGGTCGCCCTCCGTCTCCACCTCGACCAGTTCGACCTCCGTGTGACGGTCCTCCAGCTGCTCGGCGACGGTGGCGGCCTGCCGCAGCGCCAGGTCCGAACCCCGTGTCGCCAGCCGGACCGTTCGTGTCTCTCGCATACGCGTGCCTCCGCGAGCGGGCGTGAAACCGCTGTCGGGTTGGGGAAGGGGAGTTCGGGGCTCCTCGCGGATAAACTGTATACCACGATATCGAATTTCGGTCCAGGGGTTCCGGGGAGTGAGAAGGCAACAGTCCAAGTACTAGGGCTCGTTCGAAGTACTTCGCATATCTGGAAAATATTGGTTAGAGATGAGAAATAGACACAACTTATCTGAAATGGTGTCGCGTAGAGTTCCAGTCGGCAGTCGAGCCGGTACCGGTGGTCCGACAGCACATGCGTACGTTCGGGGGCAGGACGGTTCGATGCGAGGCTCCACCGTGTCGCGAGCCTCCCGTTTCGACCGACAGGGGACGCGACGGACACGCGGACGCGACGCTGTGGGTGCAGGCTCTCGTTCTACGGAGGGACCCCGTCGGTCACGGCGGGGAGGATATCACCGGCGAACGCCGGCCGACGCCCGGTCACCAGGGTTCGTCCTTCAGTCCGAGTACGTAGGCCCCGGCGTTGGTGAGGAGGTGGAGCGCGGGCGTGGCGATCGCGACCACCACCAGCCGGCCGGGCGTGAACGTCTCCCGCGTCCAGTTCGGGACCACGACGGCGGCGAGCGC
Source organism: Haloglomus halophilum (assembly GCF_024298885.1). Taxonomy (GTDB): domain Archaea; phylum Halobacteriota; class Halobacteria; order Halobacteriales; family Haloarculaceae; genus Haloglomus; species Haloglomus halophilum. The sequence goes on along the minus strand of NZ_CP101166.1, from coordinate 1,250,861 downwards.
CAGCGCCGCCGCGACGAAATCGAGCTGGTCGAGGACGGGGAACGCCGCCCCCCGGTCCCGTCCCGTCCGGCGCTTGAGGAAACTGGCGAGGATGTCACCCAGCATCGCGCCTGCCGGGAGCGCGACCGCCGCAGCGGTCGGGAACGACGGGAGCGTCACGCCGAACGCCGCGCCGGCGCGCTCGCGGAGCACGTTGAGCAGGCCCGCGAGGAGCGTGCCGGCGGTGATGCCCGCGATGGTCCCGCGCCAGGTCTTGCCGTCGCCGAGGATGCGTCGCTCGCCGAGGTTCCGCCCGCCGTCGAGCGGTCGCCCGCCGCCGAACAGCACGGCCGCGTTGTTCGGGATGTAGGCGGGGAGCATCGCCCACAGCGCACCGATCACCGTTCCGAGCAGCGACATGCGCGGGGATGTGCGGCCGCTCGGCTTAACGGCCGGGGGTTCGGGGTGGCTCGGCTCCCGCCGCCTCCAGGCCTCACCGCCCGGGTGGGAACAGCTGCAGGTGGACCAGATAGACCGCCTCCTCGAAGCGGACGAGGTAGGTCCCCGAGCGCTCGCCGGTCGGGGCCTCGTCGCCCTCCCCCTGGGTCGCCTCGCGTACGTCGGTGACATCGCGGAACCGTTCGGCCAGCGACCGGAACGGCGTCCGGGGTGTCCGCCCGCGCGGCACCTCGTACACCTCGGTCCCGGCGGCCGTGCGGAGGAGCTGTGCCTCCGCCTCGGGCACGTCCGAGAGGTCGACGGCGTACCGCTCGCGGAGCCGCCGGCCGTACGCGGCTGCCGGTTCCAGCCGCTCGGCAGTGTACCGCCGCGTCACCAGCGCCGCGTCGCGGCTCTCGTGGCGTGAGTCGAACAGCCCCTTCCGGTCCGGCCCCCAGACGATGACCGTCTCCGCCGGCGGGACCAGCTCGGAGTCCTCACGGGCGCTATCGGGGTAGACAAGCTGTGTACCGATGCCCAGCCCGTCGCCGTCGGCGAGCCCGTTCTCGCGGAAGATACGCCGGTCCACGGCGGGGAGGTCGCCGAACCGGACCCGTTCCGCGCCGTCGCTCGCGTGCACGCCCTCGTACGAGAGGTCCTCCAGCATGATGGGATACACCGTCGCTGGCTGCCGGCTCTCGACGGTCGCGGTCAGGCGATAGCGGGTCTCCCCGTTGACGAGGGTGCCCGCGCGGAGGCGCGGGCGGATGGAGTCCCGGGTCGCACTCCCGGCTTCGAGCACCTCGTCGAGCAGTGCCGCACGGGCGCCGTCGCCCTCGACGTGCCGGTCCATCCGGCGGGCGATGTCGATGTCCTCGACGGCGGTCGCTCGGAGGCTCGCCCGGGGGGCCGTCGCGGCGGCCCCGTCACCCATCCCCGGCAGACTCGTACAGCCGGCCGCGGTCGCCGCCAGCGCCGCCCCCGAGAGCAGTAGCGAACGGCGGTCCATGCCCCGACCTGGGTGGCCGGACGGATGTCACCGCCGAGATTCCACGCGTGAAAACTACCCGGAACGGCGATAGACGGAACGCTCGGACCGCCTGCGGGCCGTTCCTCGTGCTCGATGGGGTCCTGCGGCCGAGTGGATTCTGTATCGCGGCATGTGGTTTATCGGCGCTCGTGCCCGGGCGGCCGGGACCACACTCAAATACGCTCCAGGCGCTAGTTCCGGTATGATTCCGCCCGTCGCGGACCGGTTCGTGGCCGGCGAACACCCCGCGCAGGCGCTCGAGCACGCCCGGCGGCTGAACGAGCGCGACGTGGGGGCCCTCCTCAATCTGCTCGGCGAGCATTACCACGAACGGGACCCGGCAGAGGCCGACGCGGCGACCTACCGGCGCCTGCTGGACGACATCGGTCGGTCCGATCTGGACTGCTGTGTCTCGGTCAAGCCCTCGCAGGTCGGCATCCAGGTCGACGAGGACGTGTTCCGGAAGAACCTCGGCGATATCGCCGCGCACGCCGACCGCCGGGACGCCTTCGTCTGGGTCGACATGGAGGACCACACGACCGTCGACGCGACGCTCGACGGCTTCTGTGACCTCGTGGCGGACTACCACGATATGGGCCTGTGCCTCCAGGCCAACATGAAGCGGACACCGGAGGACCTCGGCCGGCTCGCCGACCTGCCGGGGAAGGTCCGGCTGGTGAAAGGTGCCTACGAGCCGCCGCGCGATATCGCCTACCGGGAGAAATCCCGCGTGAACGAGGCCTATCGCGACCTGCTGGAGCAGGCGTTCCGGACGTTCGACGGCGGTGTCGCCGTCGGGAGCCACGACCCCGCGATGGTGGCGTACGCCCGCGACCTGCACGAGACGTACGGCACCGACTACGAGATACAGATGCTCATGGGCGTTCGCGAGGGCGCGCAGACAGAGCTCGCGCGGTCGGTGCCCGTCTACCAGTACGTCCCGTACGGCGGGAAGTGGCTCTCGTACTTCTACCGGCGCGTGAAGGAGAACACCGGGAACGCGGCGTTCGCGCTGCGGGCCATCGTGAGCGGGTAGCGGCCCCACGACGCCGATATCTGGACGCCGACGGTCGGGCGCTCCGACCGGGCACTGCCGTGGCCGACGGCTCCGGTCGCACCCCTGATGTCGCCCAGTGGTGCCGGACCCGTCGCCTGAACGACGCTACCCGAGCTTTTCGAATCCGGCAGATACCTTTTGCTGTAGTGAAGATTTGATTACTGATTTAGACAATCTTAACAGCCACAAGCCATAACCACCCCAGTATGAGCAGGTCCAATCAAGACTGGTGGCCCAACCAACTGAACCTCGAGATCCTCGACCAGAACGCCCGTCCGGTCGACCCGAGGGGCGAGGAGTTCGACTACGCCGAGGCGTTCGAATCCCTCGACTTCGATGCGGTGAAGGCAGATATCGAGGACGTGATGACGACCTCGCAGGACTGGTGGCCGGCGGACTACGGTCACTACGGCCCGCTGTTCATCCGGATGGCGTGGCACAGCGCCGGCACGTACCGCACCACCGACGGGCGCGGTGGCGCCTCGGGTGGCACCCAGCGGTTCGCACCGCTCAACAGCTGGCCCGACAACGCCAACCTCGACAAGGCCCGCCGGCTGCTCGAGCCGGTCAAGCAGAAGTACGGCCGCAAGCTCTCGTGGGCCGACCTGATCGTCCTGGCGGGCAACGTCGCCCTGGAGTCGATGGGGTTCGAGACGTTCGGCTTCGCCGGCGGTCGCGAGGACGTGTTCGAGGCCGACGAGGCCGTCGACTGGGGGCCCGAGATGGAGATGGAGAGCTGGGACCGGTTCGACGAGGACGATATGCTCCAGGGGCCGCTCGGCGCGACCGTGATGGGTCTCATCTACGTGAACCCCGAAGGCCCGGAAGGCGAGCCGGACCCGGAGTGGTCGGCCGAGCGCATCCGGCAGTCGTTCGACCGCATGGCGATGAACGACAAGGAGACGGCCGCGCTCATCGCCGGCGGCCACACGTTCGGAAAGGTCCACGGCGCCGACGACCCCGAGGAGCACGTCGGCCCCGAGCCCGAGGCCGCACCCATCGAGGACATGGGCCTGGGCTGGGAGAGCGACTACGGCTCCGGGAAGGGTGACGACACCATCACGAGCGGCATCGAGGGGCCGTGGAACAGCACACCGACGATGTGGGATACCTCCTACCTCGACAACCTGCTCAACCACGAGTGGGAGCCCGAGAAGGGCCCCGGAGGCGCCTGGCAGTGGCGCCCGGTCGACGAGGACGAGATCGACGACGCGCCGGCCGCCCACGACCCCGAGGACGAGCAGACGCCGATGATGCTGACGACCGACGTCGCGCTGAAGAAGGACCCGGACTACCGGGAGATCATCGAGGAGTTCCAGAACGACCCGATGGAGTTCATGGACGCGTTCTCGCGGGCCTGGTACAAGCTGCTCCACCGGGATATGGGCCCGCCGGAGCGGCTCCTCGGCCCGGAGGTTCCCGACGAGGAGATGCTCTGGCAGGACCCCATCCCCGATGCCGACTACGGAACCATCGGCGAGAGCGAGGCCGAGACGCTCAAGCAGGACCTCCTCGCGTCGGATCTCTCGCGCACCCAGCTGGTCAAGACCGCCTGGGCCGCGGCGTCGACGTACCGAGACAGCGACAAGCGCGGCGGCGCGAACGGCGCCCGCATCCGGCTCGAACCCCAGCGGAGCTGGGCGGTCAACGAGCCCGAGGAGCTGGCGACCGTGCTGGAGACCCTGGAGGGGATCCAGGCGGAGTTCAACGACTCGCGCTCGGACGGGACGCAGGTGTCGCTCGCCGACCTCATCGTGCTGGGTGGCAACGCGGCCATCGAGGCGGCGGCGGCCGAGGCCGGCTACGACGTGACCGTTCCGTTCGAGCCGGGACGTACGGACGCCAGCCAGGAGCAGACCGACGTGGAGTCGTTCGAGGCGCTCGAACCGGATGCCGACGGCTTCCGCAACTACCTCCCCGACGATGTCGACCACGAGCGGCCGGAGGAACTGCTCGTCGACAGGGCGGACCTCCTGGACCTGTCTGCCGACGAGATGACGGTCCTGGTCGGCGGCCTGCGCACCCTGGGTGCGACCTACGGGGACTCGGACCGCGGCGTCCTCACCGACGACCCGGGGACGCTGACCACCGACTTCTTCGACACCCTGCTCGATATGACGTACGGGTGGGAGCCGGCCGGTGACGGCGTCTACGAGGGCTACGACCGCGAAACCGGGGAACTGGAGTGGGAGGCCACCCGCTTCGACCTCATCTTCGGGTCGAACGCCCGGCTCCGCGCCATCGCGGAGGTGTACGCCGCCGAGGACGGCGAGGAGCAGTTCGTCCAGGACTTCGTCGACGCGTGGCACAAGGTGATGACCAACGACCGCTTCGACCTCGAGTGAACGACCGCCTCGACCTCGGGTGAACCAGCGGCCGTCCGGCCGCTACTCGATTCTCGCGTCCACCACGACGTGCTGGACGCCTTCGGCGTAGCTCTTGACCTCGCGCACGGCCAGCACCTCGCACGAACGGCCGGCGTCCGCGACCGCTGTCTCCAGCCGCCCGACCGGGCGGTCGGGGAGTTCGGCTTCGGGTGTGGCCTCGTGGAGATGTATCGTCCCGCCCTCGCGCAGGGCAGCGACACCCGCGGGTAGTCGTTCGTACGCGTCGTAATGGCCCATCACCACGCGGTCGACCGGCTCCAGCTCGACATCGGCACAGTCCGCGCGCACGGCCCGGAACCGGTCGGTCACGTCGTTGAGGACGGCGTTCTCGACGAGATACTGGTACGTGGTCGGGTCGAGTTCGGCGGCGGTTACCGCGGCGCCGGCGCGGGCCATCGGGAGCGCGAAGTAGCCGACGCCGGCGAACATGTCGAAGACACGCTCCTCGGGACCGGTCACGTCGCCCATCCGCGCGCGCTCGGCCTTGTTGCCCGGCGAGAACATCGTCGTCGCGAGGTCGAGCGCGTAGCGGGTACCGTACTCGGTGTGGACGGTTTCGGTGTCGCCCACGCCCGCGACGACGGTCACGTCCGGGTCGCGGGTGCGGCCCGCGATGCCGCCGCGGTCGAGAACGGTGTCGGCCTCGCCGTGGAGTTCCAGCAGCGCGTCGCCGACCTCGCCCGGCCGCGGGCACCCCTCGAAGTCAGCGAGGACGACCGTCCCGATGACGGCCCAGCTTCCGGGCACGGCGTCGATCTCGGCCTCGGTGAACCCGCGTGCCCGGAGGCGGTCGGCCAGCGTCGAATCACGCGAGGGGAGGTCGTACGCGACGACCTCCTCGACGGCGGCGACTGCGGCGACGGTCCCCTCCCGGTCGGCGGGGACCTCGCCGACGACCGGCAGGGCGACCCGTTCGTCGTCGTAGGATTCGATACCCCGGCTGTCGTCGTAGACGCCCAGTGCCGACAGCTCGCGTTCGGCGCGCTCGGCGGCCGGCTTCGGGACCAGCGCCGCGAGCCCGGGCGCCCGGTCGGGGTCGGCCGCGCCGCCAGTCTCGGTCATCGCTCCCCGGGCTCCTCGTCCTCGTCCGCGCCCGCGTCGCGCTCCGGCAGGACATGAAGGCCCGCCCGCGAGCGCAGCACCGGCACCTCCTCGGCGTCGGAGTCCATGTAGTTGGGCCGCGGTATCGTGCGGGCCTCGTACGTTTCGGGGTCGAGCACCTGCACGGCGTGTGCGTCCTCGACGGTGACGAGGGTCGTGCGCTGGCCGTCCTCGCGGGTGCCCAGCCGCCGCGCGTCGGGGTCGATACCCTCCTCGTAACTGGCCTCGTAGCGCTCGCCGGTCGTCAGGCGGACGCCCTTCAGGTTCCCGTGCGCGCTCGTGACGAGGACGGGCCCCTCGTCGTCGGCCGGCGCGATGATATCGCCCGGGGTGTACGGCGGCAGGCGCGCGACGAACGTGACGCGGTAGAGTTCGTTCCCGTCGGAGTCCTCCGTGGCGAGCGTCTCGGCCGCGGAGACTTCGCCGCCGAACTCGCGGACGATACGGTGGGCGATGGCCTCGCCGAACTGGTTCGCGCTGAGCTTCATGTCGACGCCACTGTCCGTGCGGTCGACCGAGGTGATGAACGCGTTCCGGTCGCCCTTGTCCTCGCGCTCGGCGATGTACGCCTCGGCGATCTCGGTCGCGCGGTCGCACTCGTCGTCGGTCGGCGTGCGCTCGGTCGCGCGGACCTGTACCAGCGCCTCCCAGTAGTCGCCCGCGATGCGCCCGCAGCGGTCGCAGGTGCCCCGCGAGATGTAGACGGGCACGGTGACCTCCTCCTCGACCGGCGTCCCGCGGATGACGCCGGTGAACATGGTGTGCATCCGGATGGTGTTCTCGTCGACCTGCTCGGGGTCGACGACCCATTCGACGGCCTGCGCGTCGACGTGGACGCCCAGCACGCCGGTCACCTCCTCGATGGCCACGTCGGTGTAGTCCCGCGCGCCCACGTCCACCCAGCGGTTCCCCCGGTGGACCGCGCCACAGTCCGAGCAGACCTGGACCTCCACCCGGTCCGGGGCGTCCACGAGGTCGAAGTCCTCGAAGTAGCAGGCGTCGCACAGCACCGCGTCCCTGGCGCTGGGGCTCCCCGGCAGGTCCACACCGGGCGGCCGCTCGATGGCGTCGCCACAGCGCGGGCAGAACCCTCGTTCGCCCCGTTCCTCGGAGTCGCTCATTACTCCTCCGTGGGTCGTTCCGACGGTTAAATGCCGCGTCCGGTGACCGCTGGCCGCGCCCGGCTTACCGTTTCTATACGGGGGTACTTGTAGCGTATTCCAACAGAGATATTTAAACCACGATGAATAACCGGCAGAACGCTGTACTGAATGTTCTGTCAGGAAACGGGATAGATGAGTTCGAATCGGCTCAGGTCACGGGTGGCGGCGGTGGTACTGGCGCTGGTCGTCGTTCTCTCGGTGCCGGTCGCACCGGTCGCGGCGGACGACGACGACGGGGGACTGTTCGACGGTGATTCCTCGGACGACGGCGACGACGTGTCCGTCGTCGGCACGAACGGAACGAACCTCGAAGTCGGCGGAAGCAAGGGCGTCTCCATCGGGGCCGACGGCGTCAGTGTCGGCGGCGAGTCGGGCATCGACGCGGACCCGACCGAGGGTGTCAGCGTCGGCGGCGACGACGGTGTCGCCGTCGGTCGCAGTGGTGTCAGCGTCGGCGGCGAACAGGGCATCGATGCCGACCTGGAGGACGGCGTCACCGTCGGCGGAACGAGCGGCGTCCAGGTGAGCGCCACCGAGGGAGTCAGCGTCGCTGACGGCGATGTCGTACAGGTCGCGCCCGACGGGGCACAGGTTCTCGGCCAGGGATACACCGCCGAGGAGGGGGTCACGGTCGGGGAGTCACCCGTCGCGGTCAACGGCACCAACGTCGAACTCGGTGGCGGCGACGGTATCTCCGTCGGGTCGGATGGCCTCACCGTCGGCGGTGACGACGGTGTCGGCGTCGGCACGGAGGGTGTCGAGGTCGGTGAGGGCGTCGGCGTCGATGCCAGTGACGGCGTACAGGTCGGCTCCGACGGCATCGGTGCGGGCCCCGACGACGGCGTACAGGTCGGTGGTGGTGACGGCATCCGCCTCTCCACGACCGATGTGGGCGTCGGGGATGCGAGCTACGACCCGACCACGGAGGGCGTCTCGTTCAAGCGTGAGGTCCCGCTGGGAGAGCAGGGGAAGCTCTACGTCTCGCGGCAGGGACTCGGCAACGTGTACCTGCGGGCCACGTCGCCGGAGGGCCCCCAGGGTGTACAGAGCGATTTCCTCTACGCCTCCGAGGCGGGTGGGGACGGCTTCAAATCTGCGCTCCAGTACGCCGTCGAGAACGACGAGACGACCTACTTCGAGGTGGACTCCGAGGGCGACCTCACCGAGCGGACGGGACTGGTCATCGCCCCACAGGTCTCTGCTGGCGACGGTGAGCGGACCTACCTCGACCTCGGGACCAACATCACCGCAAGCGAGGCGGGCATCGACCGCGCCGATGTCGCGCTCTACTCGGTCAACGAGTCCGGTGTGACCATCACCGGCGAGGTGTCCCGGGACTACATCGAGACCCGGCTGCAGGCCGAAGCGGCCGGCGAGCCGGTCGCGTTCGTCAACGCGAACCACGCACCGTTCACGAAGCGCGGGAACCTCGGTGCGGGCGTCTTCCCGGGGACGGGAACCGACGCGCTGCCGGGGATTCCGGTTCTGAAGCCCGCGCTCCAACAGGTGCTCCCGGGGCGGCTGGGAGCCGGCATCGAGTGTACCGGTCAGGAGTGTCTGGTCGGCACCGAGGGTGTCAACGAGACGATTCCCAGCACCCCGCTGACCGACCCCATCAAGAAGTACTACCCGCTCCCCCAGCGGGTCGATACCACGGGGTACGTCCTCCCGTGTAACACGGTCGTCGGGCCGGAGGACCTGCCCGAGGAGGAGCTGCCCGGGCTGACGGACCTCCCGCCGGACCTGGTGCCGGGACTGCCGACGCAGATTCTGAGCAACGAGGCGGTGCTCGGGCTGGCGTACGGCGTCGTGCCCGCCCCTTGCGACGTGAGCAAGCCCCTGCTGGAGCCGGTCGCCGACCCGGCGACCCCGTACGAGGAGTACCAGGGTGAGCCGACGTTCGAGACGGATGGCGCACAGAGCTTCCAGAACGGCATCAGCGCGCTCCGGACGTTCGAGGCTGGCCTGTCGAACGGCGGCCCCGGACTCGACGGGACGTTCGCGACCGTCCTCGACCGGGAGAAGCAGGACGGCGTCCTCGAACTCTCCGCCGGAGACGAGGAGTACGAGTACGCGCAGGCGAACGGCCGACTGACACAGCAGGACGGTGTCGTGACGGGTTCCCTCGGACTCTCGCTCCGTGGCGACGAGAGCCCGAGTCTCCTCGGCGTCGATGTCGAGACCCGGAACGAACTCGGCGTCGGGAACAGCAGCCGGTCGGTCACGGTCGACCTCTTCGGGTCTAACGTCGGTGTCAGCCTCGACTGCGACGCGACGACCTGCCAGCCCGATTACGACGGGCTACCGAAACTCGGCGCGCTTCCGGAGATCCCCATCGTCCCCGGCGGTGGGAACTGACCCGGGGGCCTCCGTTCACCCCTTCCTGTTCGGCCACTCGCCGGGAGCGTCGTGTCCCTCGTCGGGTCGCGGCCCCAGCCGTTCCCCCCGGTCCGGCGGGTCCCAGTCGGTCGTCAGGTCCAGCAGGGTCCGCACGATGAACCCGGTCAGCCCCCATACAACGTGCCCGTCGACGCGGAAGAAGGGCAGTCGCGCGGTCCCGCGGTCGGGGTGGCTCCGGGTCTCGTTCTCGTAGACGCCCGGTGCGGTCAGGTCCGACACCGAGATGACCACCACCGCCGCGACCTCGCGCTCGTCGGGGTCGTAGACGCGGTCGGGCACCCGCGCCACGAACGGCCGGACGACGTGGCCGTACGGCCCCGGCAGGTCGTCAAGCGGGCCGACCACGTCGGCCGTCATCGGTTCGAGGCCGATCTCCTCCCTCGCTTCGCGGAGCGCGGTCGTCTCCAGGTCGCCGTCGTCGGCCTCGTAGCCACCCCCCGGGAAGCTCATCTCGCCGGCGTGGTTGCGCATGTCGGCCGCGCGCTCGGTGAACAGGAGGTGGTGGTCGCCTCCGCGCTCGATGACCGGGACGAGGACGCCCGCCCACTCGGCACGTTCGACGCCGGCCAGCTCGCGGGCCCGGTGGGCACGGACGGCGTCGAGGTCGAGGCGGGAGACATGGGGCGGGCCCGCCTCGTCGTCCGTCCGCGGGCCCGCGGCCGCGTCGGGTTCGTACGGGCTCTCGCCGTCGGGGGTCTCCTCATCCGTCATCGTCCACCTCGTCGAAGAACGCCGTCAGCGCGTCGTTCACCGGCCGCGAGCACTCCACGTGGGCCAGCCGGCGGCCGGCGATGGCCTCGAACCGCCCGCGCGGGAGGTCCTCGGCGAGCCGTTCGGCCGTCCGGCGGCCGACGGCCGGGTCGCCGGTCCCCTGGAGGACGAACGACGGGGTGGTCAACTCGTACAGCGGTTCGGGCTCGAAGTCGAGCCACGCATCCACCTGCGCCCGGCGCGCCCGCGGCGGGGCGTCCTCGGCCCGGCGCCAGTCGACCACCCGCTCCAGCAGGGACGGGTCGGCGTCGCGGAACGCGTCGGAGAACAGCGCGGGCAGCGTCGCACGAACGGCGGCCTCGTCGGCCCCGGCCGGGTAGCAACGCGCCAGGCCGTCCTCGTCGATGTCGCCACCCGCACAGGTCCCCACGAGCGCGAGCGAGCGGACGCCGCGGTCGCGCGCGTAGCGCATCGCCACGGCGCCCCCCAGCCCGAAGCCGACGAGGTGGGCGGGCTTGGCGTCCGCGGCCGCGAGCACCGCGCTCAGGTCGCCCACCAGGGTGTCGATGTCCGTCGCCCCCCCGGCGCCGGAGTCGCCGGTGCCGCGGTGGTCGTAGGTGACGACGCGACGGCGCCCCGCCAGCGGCTCGTGCTGCCAGCCCCAGGCCCACGCCCCGAAGCCGGCGTCGTTGACGAGCGCGACCGGCGGGTCGGCCCCCTCGCCCGCCACGGCGTAGCGCAGCGTCGTCCCGTCGTCGGCGGTTGCGGTCGGCACGCCCGTACGGTGGGCCGGTCGGCACATACCGCTTGCGGGGGTGCCACCGCCTCGGCTGTCTGCGTCATCTGCCTCATATAGAGGGGGCATTTATCAGGTGCCGCGGGTAACCTACAGCCGTTCGTGGCAGGAGACGACCTTCAGGTGCTCTGTGTGGCCGCCGACTCGACCCAGCTGGCGCTGCTGGAACGGGCGTTCGGGCGATACCGTGTCGATGTCGCGACGGCGACCAGCGGCGCAGCCGCGCTGTCGACGCTCTCGGATTCGACGGTCCACTGCGTGGTCTGTACGGACGCGGTCGACGACGAGTCGGGGCTGGCGCTGCTGGACCGGGTACGCGAGTCACACGCCGAACTTCCGTTCGTCCTGTTCGCCGCCGAGGGCGACGAGCGGCTCGCCAGCGAGGCGCTCGGACGTGGCGCCACCGACTACCTCCGCCGCAGCGGGACGAACCCGTTCGCGCTACTGGCCGGCCGCGCGGTGGGCTACGCCCGGCGCTACCGGGAGCGGGCCGCGCTCGAACGGGGTCGCGAGCGGTACGAACTCGCGGGGCGGGCCGTCTCGGACGTGGTCTGGGAACGCGACCTCGACACCGGGACCGTCCGGTGGGGTGCCGGCGTCGAGGCCACGCTCGGGTACGACCGCGACGGCGACTACGACCGCGAGTGGTGGCTGGAGCAGGTCCGTCCGGCGGACCGCGCGGCCGTCGAGGAGGCCTGGCACCCCGCCGAGGCCGGCGAGGCGGACACGTTCGAGTGTCGGTACCGCGTCCGGCGTGCCGACGGGTCGTACGCGAGCGTCGTCGACGGCGGGGAGGTGGTCCGCTCGGGCGGGGAGCCGGCCCGGCTGGTCGGCGCCCTCCGGGACGTGAGCGACCGCACCGAGCGGACCGCCGAGCTGGAGCGGCGCAACGAACAGCTCGACGAGTTCGCCACCGTCGTCAGCCACGACCTCCGGAACCCGCTCAACGTCGCCCGTGGCCGCGTCGAACTCGCCCGCGAGACCGGCGACCTCGACCATCTCGACGACGCCGAGACCGCACTCGAACGGATGGACGACCTCATCGCGGACCTCCTCACGCTGGCCCGGGAGGGCCGGGCGGTCGACGAACTGGAGCCGGTCGCGCTCGGGTCGCTCGCCGAGGACGCCTGGGCGACCATCCCCGGCCGGGACGCCGCCGACGCGACCCTCTCGGTGGAGACGGACTGCCGGGTCCTGGCCGACCCCCCGCGGCTCCGACAGCTGCTCGAGAACCTGTTCGCCAACGCGGTCGAGCACGCGATTACCGACAATCCGGTGGTCGCCGCGCCCGCCGGGCTCGTCGTCCGGGTCGGCTGCCTCGACGCGCCCGACACCGACGGCTTCTACGTCGCCGACAACGGCCGGGGCATCCCCGCAGAGCGCCGCGCGTCCGTCTTCGACCTCGGCCACTCGGAGGCCGAGTCGGGTGACGGGGTCGGGCTGGCTATCGTCGAGGAGATCGCCACGGCCCACGGCTGGAGCGTCCACGTCGTCGACAGCGAGACCGGCGGGGCCCGCTTCGAACTCCGCGATGTCGCGGCGCCCGACGGGCCGGCTTCTTGACCCACCCGCTCGAACCGTCGCGTATGGAACCCGCCGACGTCGCCGCCGACATCGACCTCGACGGCACCGCCTACCTGAACTGGGGCGCCAGCGGCCCCGCGCCCGAGCGCGTGCTCGCCGCCGCTCGCGAGGAACAGCGCCGCCACGAGCGCCACGCCCACTCGGTCGCGGACCCGTACGAGTACGCCGGCGAGCAGTTCGGAGCCACGCGAGAGGCCGTCGCCGACCTGCTGGACACGTCGGCCGAGCGGATCGCGCTCACGGACTCCACCTCCGACGGCATCAGCAGGGTCGCCAACGCCATCGACTGGGCCGAGGGCGACACCGTCGTCCGGACCGACCTCGAACACCCGGCCGGCGAGCTCCCGTGGGACCGCCTGCGCGAGGCGGGCGTCGAGGTCAGGGTGGTGCCCTGCCCGGACGGTCACTTCGACCGCGACGCCTACCGCGAGGCCGTCGACGGGGCGACCCTCGTCTGCTTCAACAGCATCTCCTGGTTCCACGGCACCCACCTCGATGTCGAGTGGGCGACTCGTGTGGCCCACGACGCCGGCGCGGCGGTGCTGGTCGACGCGGTGCAGTCCCCCGGGCAGGCGGCGATGCCCGTCGAGGACTGGGATGCCGACTTCGTCGCGGCGGCCGGGCACAAGTGGCTCGCGGGCGTCTGGGGCGCCGGCTTCTGCTACGTTCGGGACCCCGAGCGGTGGCGCCCCCGGCACCTGGGCTACTACGCGGCCGAGCAGTACGATGCCGAGGCGGGCGCGCTGTCGTACCACGCCGACGCCCGCCGCTTCGAGATCGGCACCAACTCCCTCGCACCCTACGCCGCGCTCCGGGAGACCATCGACCTGCACCACGAGGTCGGCCTGGACACCATCCGCGAGCGCCAGCGCGGCCTCGTCGAGCGGCTGCAGGACGGGCTCGGCGACCGACTCGTCTCCCCCCGTGACCCCGAGTCCGGCCTCGTGACGTTCGACCTGGGCGACGAGGCCGCCGCCCGGGGCCTCGTCGACCGCGCGAACGACGCGGACGTGGTCATCCGCTCGGTCCCGCGCGACGGCTGGGTCCGGGCCTCGGTCCACGCGTTCAACACCGAGGCCGAGGTCGACCGGCTGGTCGACCTGCTCTGAGCGATGCGCTGGGGTCTCCGTGCCGCCCTCGTCGTCTGCCTCCTCCTGGCGGGCTGTGGCGGGTTCGCGGGCTCGACGCCCGACTGCACGACCACCCCGTCGCCGACGCCGCGCGCCGAGCCACCGGTGTACGTCGTCATCGACAACGAGGGCACCGGGACGCACGCGCTGGACATCCGCGCGACCCACCTGCGCACGAACGGGAGCCGGACCGTGCTGTTCAACTCGACCGTGGGGCTGGCCCCCGTCCAGCATCTGGAGACGCGGGCGACGTTCCCCTCGCGAGAGGGCCGCTACCGCGTCCGCGCGACGGTCGGGAACGTCACCGGCCGGGAGACGTTCACCGTCCCCGGAGGTCGACTCCGGGCGGTCCGGGTCCACATCGTCGTCCACGGGCGCGAGGCCCCCGAGCGCGTGACAGTGAACGCGACGGTCCGCCGTCCGACGCCGGGCTGTTGACCCGCGGAATCGGGTGGCGCCGCCGGCGCCCCAACGGTCAAGCCGCCGCCGGGCGAGGCTACCCCATGGCAACCAACAGACAGTGGCACCTCGCGGAGCGCCCGACCGGCGAACCCGACCACGACACCTTCGAACTCGTCGAGGCCGACGTTCCCGAGCCCGAGCACGGCGAGGTCCTCGTCCGGACCATCTACCAGTCCGTGGACCCGTACATGCGCGGGCGGATGCGCGACGCCGAGTCCTACGCCGAGCCGTGGGAGCCGGGCGAGCCGATGAAGGCGGGCGTCGTCGGCGAGGTCGAGGCGAGCCGCGACGACCGCTTCGCCGAGGGCGACATCGTCACGGGCGACCTGCTGTGGGCCGAGTACGCCGCCGCCGACGGCGACGAGCTGCGGACGGTCGACCCCTCGCTCGCCCCCATCTCGACCGCGGTCGGCGTCCTCGGGATGCCCGGCGTCACCGCGTTCTACGGCTTCACGGAGAAGGGCGAGCCCCAGCCGGGCGACACCGTGGTCGTGAGCGCGGCCGCCGGCGCGGTCGGCAGCGTCGTCGGCCAGCTCGCGGGCGCGCAGGGCTGTGACGTGGTCGGCATCGCGGGCGCCGAGGAGAAATGCGACTGGCTGACCGACGAGCTGGGCTTCGACGCCGCGGTCAACTACAAGAAGGAGGACGTCCGGCGTGCGGTGGCCGAGGCGGCGCCCGGCGGCGTCGACATCTACTTCGACAACGTCGGCGGCCCCGTCACGGACGCGGTGTGGCCGTCGCTGAACGACTTCGCGCGCGTCGTCGCCTGCGGGCAGATCTCGCTCTACAACGCGACCGAACTCCCGACCGGACCCCGCAAACTGACCGACGCGGTCCAGAAGCGCCTGAAGATAGAGGGCTTCATCGTCAGCGACTACGACCGCTGGGCCCACGCGCTGGGGCGGCTGGGCGGCCTCATCGCTGAGGACGAACTCCGGTACCGCGAGCACGTCATCGAGGGCTTCGAGAACGCACCCGACGCGTTCCTCGGGCTGTTCGAGGGCGTCAACATCGGGAAGACGCTAGTGCAGGTCGGGGAGGAGCCGTAGCACGACGGAACGGATACCGGCCGCTCACCGACTCGAGTGCGCGCCGCCCCGGCCTCGGGAGGCGGCGGCGAAGAGAAGGGGTGGTTTCCGCCGGGGTCGGCCGCGGGTCGGCTACCGGCCCAGTTTCTCGCGGGCGACCTTCATCCCGCCCGGCGTGATGATGACCTGGTCGTCGTCCTTCTGGACGACGTCGCCGCCGACCTCGTTGGCGACCTGCTTCAGTTCGTCGTAGATGTGCTCCATCGTGCGGTCGGAGGTGGTGTGCCGGGTGATGTCCGCGATGACCAGCCCGCCGTCGTAGACGGCGTCCTTGATGTCCACGACGTCCTGCTTGTCGCTTATCTCGGCGATGTGGACCTGGGTGTTGGCCTCGCTCGGACCGGCGTCGAAGTCGTCGATGTCGAGTTCGACGTACTCGTCGGCACTCCGCTGTCCTCCCCCGATGAGTTTGCTCATCAGTCCCATGACAACGGGACGGTCCCCATCGGGCTTAAATCCGCGTCAGACACGCGTCACATCGGCGTTCCACGGCGTTTCGGCCGAGGTCGCTCCCGGCGGATGCCCGTGTGTCCGGTGTCGCGCCACCCGACTTTTTGCGCCCACCGTGCGTTTCCCCGTCCATGACCTTCAGCATCTGCGTCCACGAGTCCTACACCGACGACGAGGGGGAGGAGCAGGACCGCTTCGGCGTCGCGGTCACGACCCGGCTCGCCGGCGTCGGGACGCTCTGTCCGTTCGTCAACGAGCACGGCGCGGTCGCCACCCAGTCGCTCGTCAACGTCTCGCTGGGGGAGCGCGGCGTCGCGTACCTCGCCGACGGCCTTGCGGTCGAGGACGCGCTGGAGGCGCTCCTCCGGGCGGACGACGGCCGCGAGACGCGCCAGCTCCACGGCGTCGACGGCGATGGCACGTTCGCGTTCTCCGGTGACGAATGCGGTGACTGGTACGGCGACCGCGAGGGCGAGGGCTACACCGTCGCAGGCAACCTGCTGACGGGGCCCGAGGTGCTGGACGCCGTTGCCACGACCTGGGAGGCGGCGGCCGACGACGACCCGCTGCCCGCCCGTCTCATCGCGGCGCTCGCCGCCGGCCACGAGACGGGCGGCGACAAGCGCGAGGAACTCACGGTGCAGAGCGCCGCGCTGAAGGTGGTCGACACGGCCCACCCGGACCCCGCGACGGCCCCGTACCAGCACGACCTCCGCGTCGACGCCTCGGAGACGCCCATCGCGGACCTCCGCGAGACGTACGAACTCGCGGTCCAGAGCCACGAGACCGCGATGGAACTGTACGAGGACTCATACGAGGACGACGCGATGGACGAGGCCGAAGGCGTGGAGTGAGCGGGCGGGCGCCCCGCTGTCCACTACACCGGCCGCCAGCCACGGAGGAACGCCACGCACAGGCCCCCGGCCCCCAGCCCGAACGGGATGGTCGCCGTGCGGAGCACCAGCACCGCGGCGGCCGCGGCCGCGCCGGCCGCGCCCGTCACGAGCGTCAGCGCGCCCGCGAGCAGGAGGTCGTAGGCACCCAGGCTCGCGGGCACGGGGACGACGCTCGCGGCCTGGGGCAGCGGGATGACCACGACGATGGGGAGCCACGCGACGGGCGCGCCGGCCCCCGAGAGCGCGACCCACAGCGCCGTCGCCGTCAGGACCTGTTCGAGCAGGCCACCGAGCGCGATGAGTCCGAGCAGGTCCGGGCGGTCGCGGAACAGCCCGACCCGCTCGCGGTAGCGGCCGACAGCGGCCTCGACGGCAGCGCGGTCCAGCGGCTCCGCGCGCCACAGCCCCGAGACGCGGACGACGACTGGCGCGAGGAGGGCGACGAGGCCACGGGAGAGCTGGTGGCGGAGGACGACGAGCACCACGCCGAGGACGAGGATGACCCCGAGCGCCCCCGCCAGGGTCAGCAGGACGACGCGCTGGGAGCCCCCGCCCAGCAACAGTGCCGCGCCCAGCGCCAGCGAGACACACACCTGCGAGCCCGACTTCACGTACTTCGCGACCGAGCGCACCGCGAGCGCGCCGCTGTAGGTGGTGTCGGTCGTCACGCCGATGAACCGCGCCATGATGGGTTCGGAGGTGACCGGCCCCGCCGGGCTGAGGGTGTCGAAGAAGTCACCCGCGAGTGCGAACTGCACCCCCTGGGCGGGCGTGAGTCCCTCGCCCAGTGGCCGGACGGAGGCCCACACGCCGATACCGTCGGCGGCCCCCTCGAGGACGACGAGCACCGCGACGACCGCCGCGGTCGCGAGCGTGATGGCCGTCAGGCGGTCCACAACGGTTCCGACCCCGACGAACAGGAGGTAGGCGACGAGCGCCGCCGCTCCGAGGCCAGCACCGACGGCGAACCGGACGTAGCCGCGCACGCTCGCCGCGTCGGGTGGTCGGCGCAAAAGGACATCGGCCGACGGCGAGCAGCCCCGGTCCGGGAGTCGAACTTTGTACCTCCCGCTTGCAGGGCCGGTATGCCCTCGATTCCGGAGGACTACCACGACCTGTTCGAGAAGCCGACCATCGCGCACCTCTCGACGCTCCTGCCCGACGGCTCGCCCCACAGTGCGCCGGTGTGGGTCGACTACGACGCCGGTGCCGACCGGTTGCTGGTCAACACCGAGCGCGAGCGCCGGAAGGAGAAGAACGTCCGCGAGGACCCGCGTGTCGCCGTCAGCATGACCGACCCCGAGGACCCTTACCGGATGCTCGCGCTCCGGGGCGAGGTCGACGAGCTGACGACCGAGGGCGCCCGCGAGCACATCGACGAACTGGCGCGGCGGTACACGGGCGACGAGTACCAGATACCGATCCAGACCGAGCGGGTCGTGCTGGAGATCGCCGTCGAGCACGTCTCGCGGATGGGAGAGTAACCACCCACGCGTCCCCCGGAAGCGGGCTATCGGGCCCGCGCTATCGAGAACGCCGATGGGGGGTCTCTCCGTCGGCCTCCGAGACGCCGGCTCACGACACTACTTAGTGTGGTGGCGAGTACTGTCGGTCGACGGATGCGCTGGATTGGTCCCCGACACGAACGCACCGGCCGCCGCCTCCTCGGGATACTCGCGCTCGCGCTCGTACTCCTCCTGGCGGCGAACCCGACAGCACTCCTGCTCGCGCCCGAGCACTCGGGCGTGGCAGCGGCCGCGACGCCCGGCCAACAGGTCGCTGGCGACCCGTGTGCCGGGCAGTGCTATCTCCCCGGCGGGGTCTCCGCCGCTTCGATATTCCCCCTCGGGAGTGACCGGCGGGTGCCGGAGCGGTCGGATCCGGAGGTGGTCGACCTGACGGACGACCGCGCCGGCGACCTGTTCGACGTGCTCTCCTCGGAGACCGCGAGGACCGTCCTCCAGCGGCTCGTCGAGGAGCCGCTGACGGCGTCCGAACTCGCCGACGACGCCGATACCTCCCTCCAGAACGTTCACTACCATCTGGAGAACCTGCGCGAGGCGGACGCGATCGCGGAGATCGGCGTCGAGTACTCCGCACGGGGTCGGGAGATGTCGGTCTACACGGCGACCCAACAGCCCCGCGTGCTCATCTACGATAGCACGCAGGAGGCCGGGCAGGAATCAGACTAAAACAGCGACTGAGACTGGAACACCCTCTCTTCCATCGGGCACCGACGACCGCTCATGCCCGCTATCGGCCTGGGACTGGCGGCCGTCCGCGAACACTGGCGGACCCTGTTGCTCGTCTCCCTGTTGCTGACGAGTACGGTCGCGGTGTTCGTCCCGCTCGGCGGTTCGGAGACGGACGGCCCGACGAACCTCCAGTACGGCCTCGAACTCTCCGGTGGGACCCGTGTCCGGGCGCCCCTGGTCGGCATGACCGCCGAGGTCGATCTCGCGGACGGCACCGGGCGCGAGGTCGAGACGACCGTGGCGAGTCGGCTGAACGTCTCCCGGACGGACGTACAGGTACACGCCTCGGGAGCTACGGACACCGTGGAGGTGTTCGCCGACGCCGACAACGGCAACGTCACCCGGGAGGAGTTCGCCGCGGCGCTGAATGCGGCCAGCGTCGAGGTCTCGACCGACGACATCCGTGACGGCGTCACCCAGCAGACCCGGCAGACCGCCGTGACGGTGCTGGAGAGCAAGATCAACGGGCTCGGGCTCTCGGGCGGGGCCGTCTCGACGACGACCACGCCGACCGGCGAGACGTTCGTCCTCGTCGAGGTGCCCAGCGCGAACCAGTCGCAGGTCCTGACCCTCATCAGATCGCCCGGCCGTGTCGAGCTGGTCGCGCACTTCCCCCAGCAGCGCCAGAACGAGAGCGACAACGGCACCCGGACCGTCTACCGCGACGTGTCGCTGCTGACACAGGAGGACTTCTCCAACCGGAACTTCCAGGCCAGACAGGCGGAGGGTGGCCGTCCGCCGCGTGTTCGGGTCGCGCTGAAGGACGAGCCCGCCCGGAACTTCTTGAACGCGATGCAGACGTTCGGCTTCACGAGTCCCGAGGGTGTCGACAACTGTGGCTACCAGCCCTCCTCGGGCGAGGACCCGGACACGTTCCCCGGCTACTGTCTCTACACCGTTCGTGACGACGAGGTCGTCTACGGCGCCTCGATGAGCGGCGGGCCGGACGGGTTGGCGCCCACGATCCGGAGCGGGGACTTCGTGAAGGACCCCACCTTCGTCATCACGGCCAACAACTACAGCGAGGCCCAGCAGCTCGCCATCGACCTGCAGGCCGGCGCCCTGCCGACGACGCTGGACATCGAGGGCGAAGGAACGACCTACTACGTGGAACCGGCGCTGGCAGAGGAGTTCAAACCCCTCTCGCTGGTCACCGGGCTCGTCGCGATGGGTGCCGTCGCCGTCGTGGTGTTCCTCAGGTACGGCGAGCCGGGGGTGGCGGCGCCGATGGTGCTCACCGCGGGTGCCGAGGTGTTCCTGCTGCTCGGGTTCGCCTCCGCCGTGGGCCTGGCCCTGGACCTCTCGCACATCGCGGGGTTCATCGCCGTCATCGGCACGGGAGTGGACGACCTCGTCATCATCGCCGACGAGATCCTGCAGTCGGGCGAGGTCAACACCTCCCGCGTCTTCGAATCGCGCTTCCGCAAGGCCTTCTGGGTCATCGGCGCGGCCGCGGCGACCACCATCATCGCCATGTCGCCGCTCGCCGCCCTCTCGCTGGGCGACCTGCGGGGCTTCGCCATCGTCACCATCGTCGGCGTGCTGCTCGGCGTCCTCGTGACCCGCCCCGCCTACGGTGACATCCTCCGCAACCTCGTCCTGGAGGACTGACGATTACGGGCCATGGGTCGTCGCTGGCGAGGCTCCATCCTTCCCGCGGGCGTACTTCCCTCGCACAGGGTGGAAACAAATCCACAAGGTGGCTCGAAAAACGAATGACCTGGAATACTGCGATTCTACGGATCTGTCCAGGCTGGCGGTGTGCGTGCTGTCGGCCATCCTCCCGGAACGTGGACTGGTTGGTCCAGTTCTTCCCACTGCCCGAGAACCGAGTCACCAGTAGATGCCGCGCTAACGCCTCTGTACGTACGCTATGGACGTTCGCAACTGGATATCCGAACACCGGCTTGTCAGCTTCATCGCCGTGACTTACGCCTTCACGTGGACCGTCCACGGGGCGCTCTTCCAGCTCGGCCTGCCGCAGTCGTGGACCTTCTCTATCCTGGCCGGGCTGGGCGCGTACGGGCCGGTCGTGGGCGCGGCGGTCGTCGTCTGGGCGAGCGACGGCGACCTGCGGTCGTGGGTCATGCAGGCGTTCCGCTGGCGCGTCCACCCGGCCTGGTGGGCTGTCGCCCTGCTGCTCCCGGCGGGAATCATCGTCGGCGCGACGGGTGTCTTCGTCCTGCTGGGCGGTGAGCTCGTCGTCACCGGCCTCGAGACGCTCGTGGTCTACCCGTTCCTGCTCCTGTACGTCCTCGTCATCGGCGGCGGCCAGGAGGAGCTGGGGTGGCGCGGGTTCGCCCAGCCGTACCTGCAGGAGCGTTACGGCGCGCTCGCGGCCGCGCTCGGAATCGGCGTCATCTGGGCGACGTGGCACGCACCCCTGTTCATCATCCCGGGGGCGACCCAGAGCGGGTTCGATTTCGCGCTCTACTTCGGTGGCATCCTCGCCGAGTCCGTCATCCTCGCGTGGGTCTACAACAACACCGGCGGGAGCGTCCTCCTGGCCGGGCTGTTCCACGCCGGTAACAACGTCGCGATGAACTGGTACCCCGTCAACAACGTGCTGTTCGTCGACGGCATTCAGGACGAGTGGGTCGCGTCCACGGGGCAGCTGGCCGCGTTCGTGGTGCTGGCGCTCCTCGTCGTCGCCATCGTGGCCGCGTACGGTACCCGGCGGCTCTCTCGCCACCCCGTCCCGACGCCGCCGTTGTGGGGTGAGTCACCGGCGCCGGCGACCGCTCGCGAGCACCCGCCGGACTGAGCACGGAGAGCGACGGAACGGTCTGTGTCCCTACAGACCCAGGTCGTACAGCTTCCCGTACTTCTCCCGCACGTAGTCGAGGAAGTAGTCGGCGGTGAACTCCTCGCCGGTCGCCTGCTTCACCAGTTCGTTCGTCTCGTACTTCGCGCCGTGGCGGTGGACGTTCTCGGTGAGCCAGTCGTGGAGGTCCTCGAACTCCCCACGCGATATCTTCCCCTCGAGGTCGTCGATGTCCTCCGCGGCGGCGGCGTACAGCTGCGCCGCCATGACCGAACCGAGCGTGTACGTCGGGAAGTAGCCGAAGGAGCCGTGCGACCAGTGGATGTCCTGCAGGCAGCCCGTCGCGTCGTCGTCCGGGCGGATGCCGAGGTACTCGTCCATCTTGTCGTTCCACACGCCCGGCACGTCCGCGACGTCGAGGTCGCCGTGGACGAGGTCCTGCTCGATCTCGTAGCGCAGGACGATGTGCATGTGGTAGGTCAGTTCGTCCGCCTCGACCCGGATGAGGTTGTCATCGTACACCTGGTTGGCGGCCTCGAAGGCGTCACGCGGGCTGAGGTCCTCGGCCGACGGGAAGTGCTCCTGGAAGGTCGGGAGGAAATGTTCCCACCAGTGCTCCGAGCGGCCGACGTGGTTCTCCCAGAGCCGGGACTGTGACTCGTGGACCGAGAGCCCCCGATGTGAGCCCAGCGGCGTGCCGTACTCGTCGTCGCGGAGGCCGAGCGTGTAGGTGGCGTGGCCGAACTCGTGGATGGTCGAGGAGAGCGCGTCGACGGGGTCGTCCGGGGCGAACCGCGTCGTGACGCGCGCGTCGAACTGGTTGCCCGTCGAGAACGGGTGCGTCGAGCGGTCGAGGCGGCCGTGGTCCCACGGGTAGCCCAATTCGTCCAGCGCGTCGCGCGCCACGTCCTCCTGGATGTCGGGGTCGTACTCGTCGTCGAAGGCGTCCTCGGCCAGCGTCACGTCCGAGTCGGCGATGGCGTCGATGATGGGGACCAGTTCCTCGCGCAGGCGGGTGAGGACGCGGTCGGCCACCTCCAGGTCGAGGTACGGCTCGTAGTCGGCGAACAGCACGGCGTACGGGTCGGCGTCGGGGTCGATGTGCTCGGCGTACTCGCGCTTGAGCTCGAGCAGCGTCTCCACCTGCGGGGCGAACCGCTCCCAGTCGGACTCCTCGCGGGCCTGCTCCCAGACCGGGAGGGCGTTGCTGGTCTCCTCGGAGATGCGCTCGACCAGCTCTCCCGGAACGGCGGCCTCGCGCTCGTACTCGCGGCGGATCTCGCGGACGACGGCGGCCTGGTCCGCGGTGAGGTCGGCGCTCTCGACCTCGTCCAGCAGGTCGCCCACTTCGTCGGCGGTGAGTTTCTCGTGCTGGACGCTGGAGAGCGCGGACTGCTGTTTCGAGCGGGCGGGCGTGCCGCCCTCGGGCATCATCACCTGCTGGTCCCACGAGAGGAGCATCCCGCTGTCGTTCAGGTAGGTGACCTGTCGGTAGCGGTCCAGCAGGTCGTGGTACGCGTCGGGAGCGCCCGCGTGGGGGCTCTCGCTGTCGGCGTCCGCATCGGAGGGCTGTTGCTCGGTCGCCATACCCGGCTGGACGGCCGCGTGGGGTATCAACCTCCCGGCAGGGGAAGCTCGTGTCGCGCCCGGGGACCCGGCCTCACCCGCCCTCGAACGTCTCCGCGACGCCCCGATAGATGCGGTAGCAGCGGTCCAGCACGGCCAGCGAGACGGACTCGTCGGCGGTGTGGGCCTCGCCAGGCTCGGCCGCGCCACAGACCACGCAGTCGGTTCCGGCGCGGTCGGCCAGCCACCCGGCGTCCGTGGCGTGGGGCTTGACGACGTGCTCGGGCGTCGCGCCGGGGGCGGGGTCGTCGCCAGCGAGCGGGTCGTTCGCGTGCCCGTGCGCCGTGCGAGCGGCCGCGAGCGCGACGCTCGCGAACCGCTCGTCCCGGCAGGCCATCGGCGGGAGGTCCTGGTCGACCTCCCAGTCGATGGACTCGCCCGCCGCCCGCCCGATGTCGGCGCGGTCGCCCGGCACGGTGCGTTCGTCGATTGTCACCTCGCAGCGTTCGGGGATGACGTTCCACGCGTCGCCGCCCTCGATGCCCGTGACGGCGACGCTGCCCGCGAGGTCGTGGCCCAGCACGGTCGCCGTGGGTGCGTCGAGGTCGCGGACGGCGTCGACGGCGTCGGCCGCGCGGTAGACCGCGTTGTCACCCTGCTCGGGCTCGCTCGCGTGCGCCGCCTGGCCGTGTGCGACGAGCGTGGACGCGCGCCGGCCCTTGTGCGCGACCGCAACGTCGGTCACGCCGTCGGCGGAGTAGCCGGTCGAGCCCTCGCCGACGACCGCCCAGTCGGGCGCGAACCCGTCCTCGATGGCCGCCCGGCAGCCCTCGCCGCCGACCTCCTCGCCGACGAAGGAGGCGAAGACGAGGCGTGGGCCGTCGTCGGGGAGCGCCGCGTCGCGGAAGGCGACCGCGAGCGCCGCGAGCGACCCCTTCATATCGGCGCTCCCGCGGCCGTACAGGCGGTCGTCGCGCTCCTCGAGGATGTACTCGGTCCCCTCGCCCCCGTCGTCGTCGACCACCTGCGAGTCGTCCGGCGGTACCACGTCGTGGTGGCCGACGAGCGCGAGTGTCGGTCGGTCGGCGGCCGATTCGGAGGGCGCCACCGGGTCGCTGTCGGGCGCCCGGGCCGCGAGGACGTTCCCGTGGTCGTCGCGGGTCACGGTGGCGTCGGTCTCCGTGCGGAGCCACGCCTCCAGCAGGTCGCCGGCGGCGGTCTCGTCCTCGTGGCTGGGCGTGGCGACCAGTTCACGGGTCAGTGTCCGAACCTCCCCGGGGGCCTCGGGCGCCTCGCCGGGGGGAGTACCGGCCGGTTCGGTCATGTGTGGCCCTGCCGGCCGGTACGAACAAAACGCTCCCGGCATCCGGAACCGGCGGGTGTCGAACGGCTCGCTCCGGAGCCGTCCCGTGTGATCGATTCACGAACTGCCGCGGTCACAAACGTTTTGGCACGGCGTGACATACCACGGCTCGTATGGCGACCGCCGATGAGAGCGTTTTCGACGACTTCCTGGCGGACCGTGGACACGAAACCGAGAGCGCTGGCTGGGAGCGCGACTATAACAAGAAGCGCTGCCCGGAGTGTTCCGGCATCCACGACCTCGAGGCGTCGACCTGTTCGGTGTGCGGCTGGACACCCACCTGACGGAAGCCGACCCGCACCGCGGACGGCTGCTCGGCCGCCCCACCTGGGTGGACCGAACCCTGTCTGTTCACCGGGCGCGTAGCCCCTTGCTACTTCCGGGCGCGTAGCGCCCTTCCACTGACGAACAGCGTTATACAGGAGGGGGGCCTGTGCCCGATAATGAGTCAGCCCCACGTAACTCGCCTCTTCGGTGGTCCCGGGAGCGGGAAGACCACCGCCTTGCTCGACAAGGTCGACGAGATGCTCGACGAGGGGGTCGACATCCGCGACATCCTCGTCGTCTCCTACACCCGGGCCGCCGCCCAGGAGGTCCGCGAACGGCTCGCCGAGCGGCTCGACCGCTCCCCGAAATCGCTGAAGGGCAACGTCTGTACGATGCACGCGAAGGCGTACGAGCTGCTGAATCTCTCGCGTGGCGACGTCGTCGGCGAGGAGCACAAGGAGGAGTTCTGCGAGGACTACGGCATCGAGTTCGAGGACGAGAACGACAGCGGCCGCCGCCGGTCGGCCCGGTCGACGACCATCGGCAACAAGATCATCGCCACCTCGCAGTGGCTCCAGCGGACCCGCCGGGACGTGGCCGACTGGTACGACGTCCCGTTCCAGTGGGACGAGGAGGAGGTCCGCCTCCCGCCGGACATCGACGAGAAGGCCCAGACCGGCAACAAGTACACGCCGACGTGGTCGAGCGACGACGACCGTATCGACGTGCCCGAGGCCATCCGGGCGTGGCGCTCGTTCAAGGGTGAGCAGGGCGTCGTCGGCTTCGCCGACATGCTCGAGCGCGTCCAGCAGCGCTCGAAGGTCCCGAGCGTCGACCACCTCGTCATCGACGAGTTCCAGGACATCACGACGCTCCAGTACTCGGTGTACGAGGAGTGGCGCCCCCACATGGACTCGGTGCTCATCGCCGGTGACGACGACCAGGTCGTCTACGCGTGGCAGGGGGCCGACCCGAACCTCCTGCTCGACGAGCAGGTCGACGACGACAACGTCCTCCCGAACTCCTACCGGCTCCCCTCGCGCATCCTCAACGTCGTCAACCGGCAGATCCGCCACATCGAGAAGCGCCAGGAGAAGGACCTCAAGCCCCGGAAACAGGGCGGCTCCTTCGAGGCCGTCCGGAACCCCTCCATCGTCGAACTCTCCCGGAACGTCCGCAACACCATCGAGGAGGACGAGGAGGGCACCGCGATGATTCTGTTCCGCGCGCGCTACCAGATGTTCCAGTTCGTCGATGAGTTCATCAAGCAGGGGATGCCGTTCGTCTCCCTGACGGACACGCGCCTGTGGACCGACCGCCTGCAGGGGTACGTCTCTGCCGTCGAGAAACTCGACGAGGACGAGCACATCACCGGCCTCGAAGCCCGGCGGCTCGCGGAGATGCTCGCGGACTCGGCGTTCGGCACCGGCGGCCGCGACGAGATGTTCGACGCCATCGACGACCTGCAGGAGCAGAACGGGGTCGACGACCTCGAGGAGATGCAGGTCGCGCCCGACTTCATCCAGGAGCACGCGCCGTTCGCGCCCGGTCCGGCCAGTGCCGGCGACATGCTCACGCGCGTCTCGAACTTCCAGGAACGCTCCGTCGAGTCCTACTTCAAGGGCGGCTACCGTGGGATGGACCCGAACCGCATCCGCGTGGGCACCATCCACTCCGCGAAGGGTCGCGAGGCCGACCACGTCTTCGTCGGGACGGACCTCACGGAGAAGGTCGTCGAGCAGATGTCCGCCTCCGTCACGGAAGAGGAGCTCCCGCCGGGCGTCTCCTTCGACAAGCGTGCGGACCCGGTGCCGGTCCTGACGGACAACGAGCGCCGTGTCTTCTACGTCGGGATGTCCCGGGCCCGCGAGCGCCTGGTCATCATGGAGAACCTCATCAGCGGGGCCCCGACGCTCCCGCTGGACGTCCTCATCGAGAACCAGCCCTCGGACCTGTCGCTGGGCGAGCTGGTCGAGCAGGCCCAGGAACCGCTTGCAGAGCCGGCCGAAGCGGAGTAAGGCGGTTTTCGGCTCTTTTCCACCAACCACGTCGGCAGCCGGATTGTTTCCGAAGTTCTCCTGTTCTCTGGTGACGACTGCGGCGACAACGGGAACCGCTACGAAGCCCTCGCGCTCTCTCGGGACGGCGACAACAGGGATACCTACGAAGGGCGAGCGCTGGTCAGTCGGGCCGTGTGAGCCTCACACCTCCCCAACCGCCTGCGCTTCTCGCTCTCTGCGGTCGCTGCGATGCTCGCCCCTCGCGCGCTGGGCGGCGGCTGGCCTGCGGCACAGCCGCCAGCGCGCGCCCGTTCGACTGACGACGGTTCGCGACCCGCCACAATCCACGGGCCGGGAGCGCGTGGCCGAACGAAGTGAGGCCCGCGCGACCTGGGGAAGGGCAGGGGTGCTGCGCCCGTGACACAGCCGGACCCTGGCGGACTCGAAGGGCGAGCGGGCTCAGCGCGGCCCCGGCGACGTAAGGACCGCAACGGAGCGAGCGAAGCGAGCGGAGTGAGGACCGCAGCGAGCCGCGGCCGCCTGAGCGCGCGAGGGCTTCGAGGGTAGTCCTCTGGTTGTCGCTGTTGCAGTCCTCTGGTTGTCGCTGTTGCAGTCCTCTGGTTGTCGCTGTTGCAGTCCTCTGGTTGTCGCTGTTGCAGTCCTCTGGTTGTCGCTGTTGCTGTAGACCGCGCGAGCGTTAGTGCCACTCCCGCAGATTCCCTACTCCTCTAGCCGGCCTTCGATGAACACCCAGGGCTCGCTCTCGTCGTCATCGTCGAGGCTGTCGGCGGCGCCCCACTCGCGCTCGACGGTGAACCCGGCCGTTCGGAGCTGTTCCCGCGTCGCCTCGGCGCCGGCCAGCTCCCACGACATCTCCACGCCCGAATCGAGCCAGTCGGGGTTCTCACCGACCCACTGCTCGCGACCCTCGCAGACGAGGGCGCGGCCGCCGGGGCGAAGCACTCGCGCGAACTCATCGAGGACGGCCTGATGCTCGTCGAGCGGAACGTGGATGAGCGACCAGTACGCCACGACCGCGTCGACCGCGTCGTCGCCGAACGGGAGCCGCGTCATGTCGCCCTGCAACAGGGGCGTCTCGGGGACGCGCTCGGCGGCGAGAGACAGCTGTTCGCGCGAGATATCCAGTCCCACGGCCGCCGTCGCCGCGTCGAGTCGCTCGAGAACGGGCCGCCCCGGCCCACACCCCGCGTCGAGTACCCGGTCCGGGTCGGCTGCCTCGAGGACCGCGTCGAGGGCCGTCAGCCCGCCCGAGTCACGCTGGGCCCCGTAGGACGCCCCGAGTTCGTCGTACGCCCGGCGAACCGCTTGCTTCTCGACCATCACCCGGAGCGGGTCGCGCTGCCGGTATGGGTCTTCGGGAGGCGTGGGGTGGCAGCTCGTGCAGGTTTCGGCGCCCGATGCAAGTATTGAATGTCGGAAGTTTCTCACCAGTAGTTCTGATTTCAGGCCTATTGCGAATATCTAGAAAATATCGGCCGCTATCTGCCTTTCTTCCCTTCCGCGTCGGGGATCAGCGGCTCGTCCTCGGTCGCGCCGTCGTCGCCCCCTGTTTCCGGTCGAGCGTCCTCTGCACCGGTTCCGGTGTCACCCGCGTCGCTGCCATCGTCGGGCTCTTTCACGGCGGTGCCGAGCACCTTTCCGGCGATCTCGCCGGGCAGGTCCATCGGCGTGGTGACGTACTCCTGGATACCGACCATCAGGGCGGCGAGCGCGAGGAAGAGCAGCCCCTGGTTGGTCTTCCCGTCGAGGAGGAACTCGACGCCGAGGTACGCCACGGGGAGGGCGAAGGCCAGCGTGAGCGCGAGGCCGACGGTGCCGAGGATGCTCCGTGCCATGCGAGCGGGTGGGAGGTCGGGGCGTTTCGGGCTGTCGGTCCGGCGGCCGGCCGTGACCGCACCCTGACGGTCAGTCCTCGCGGTCGGCGAGGATTCGGTCGATGGCGTCCTCGGCCGCCTCGACCACGTCCTCGGGCGGGCGGGTGGCGTCGATGCGGACGAACCGCTCGGGTTCGGCCTCGATGAGGCGCTCGTAGTTGGCCTGCACGGCGGCGAGGTGGCCGGCGGTCTCGAACTTGTCCGAGGCCCCCGCGCGCTCGGCGCCGCTGCGCGGGTCCACGTCGAGGTAGAGCGTGGCGTCGGGTGGCCGGGTGAACGCCTCGTGGATGCCCCGGACGTACTCCATCGGCCGCGCGATGTCGGTCTCCTCCAGCGCGGCGCCCTGGTAGGCGTAGCGCGAGTCGACGTAGCGGTCGGAGACGACGACCCGCCCCTCGTTCAGCGCGGGCCGGACCACGTCCGCGAGGTGGTCGGCGTGGTCGGCGGTGTAGAGGAACAGCTCGGCGAGCGGGTCGGCGCCGTCGTCGCCGAGCGAGCGCCGGACGGCCTCGCCGTACCACGACTCCGTCGGTTCGCGGGTGAAGACGGCGTCGGCGAGGGCGTCGTGGTCGCGGAGCGCCTCGTGGACCGTGGACTTCCCGGCGCCGTCGATCCCCTCCAGCGTGACGAGCATGGCCGGACGGTAGCGGGGGGTGGGCGAAAAGCCACCGCTCTCCCGGTCGCATAAGGCACCGGATATAGTGGCCATAATCCCCTTGTGACGTGCTGTGCCAGTACTGGTAGATGGCAGCGTCTTCGGATCGTGGCGGCTCGGGCTGGCTCCGAGCCGCGCAGGGGTCCCAGGTCTCCGAGGTGCTCGCGAGGGGCGGTGACCCGCTCGACGCGGCGGACCTCTACCGCATCCGGTCGGTGCTGCGCGGGGGCATCGTCGGCGCGGCGGTCGCCGCCGACGCGCTGGCCGTGCTCCTGTTCACCGGTGAGGTGCTCACCGGCCGTGTCGCGCTCGTCGCCGGCCTCGCCTGCGTGGTGGCGTTCCTGGCCGGCTACGCCGTGCAGATCCGGGCGATCGCCCGCTGCTACCGGACGCTCCCGGGCGGCGTCTCGCCCATCGCGGTCGCGACCGCCACCCTCCCCGCGGGCGTCGCGCTGGGTATCCTCTCGGCGCTCGCAGTCGTCGTCCCGTTCGGCGTGGTCCGGACGCTCCTCCTGCTGGGCGTCGGGGTGGGCGCCGCCGCGCTGGCGACCTGCGTGGCGCTGGGCGTTGTCTGTCAACGCGCGGCCGTCCGGCAGACCCGGCGGCCCAGCGAGGGCCCGACAGGTTCGGGCGGGCCGTCATCGCCGGTGGACGACTAGCGTACGGGGCCGGTCGTCCGGGGGGTACCGCTTCGCGTGCCTTTACGTCGCTTGCGGACGTACTCGGGGACATGAACGTGCTTGTCACCGGCGGCACCGGCTTCGTCGGCCGGAACCTGACGCGGGAACTCGCCGAGCGGGGCCACGACGTGACGGCGCTCGCCCGGACGCCCGGCGAGGTCGACCTCCACCCGGACGTGGAGACGGTCGTCGGCGACGTGTCCGCGTACGACTCCATCGTCCCCACGTTCGAGGGGCAGGATGCGGTGGTGAACCTGGTCGCGCTGTCGCCGCTGTTCCAGCCGAAGGGGGGCAACGAGCGCCACATGGAGGTCCACCTCGGCGGGACGGAGAACTGCCTGCGGGCGGCCGAGGAACACGGCGTCGAGAAGTTCGTCCAGATGAGCGCGCTCGGTGCGGACCCGAACGGGTCGACCCACTACATCCGGGCGAAGGGCGAGGCCGAGCAGGCCGTGAAGAACGCCGACGTGGACTGGACCATCTTCCGGCCCTCCGTCGTCTTCGGCGACGGCGACGAGTTCGTCGGCTTCACGAAACTGCTCGCACCGCCCTACTTCACGCCGCTGCCGGGCGGCGGGAAGACGCGCTTCCAGCCCATCTGGATCGGTGACCTCGCGCCGATGCTGGCGATGGCCGTCGAGGGTGAGGCGCCCGACGACGAGGACGAGGCCGACGGGCCGACGCCCGCCGTCCGGCGCGTCGAGGAGGCCGAGGCTGCGCGCGCGGACCCGCACGTCGGTGCGACCTACGAGATCGGCGGCCCTGACGTGCTGACGCTCGCGCAGGTCGCGCGGCTGGCCCACGCCGCCGACAACAAGCCGGTCAGCGTCGTCGACATCCCGATGCCGCTCGCGGGGATCGGCCTGAAGACGCTCGGGGCACTCCCCGGTGCGCCGATGGGCGGCGACCAGTTCCGGTCGCTGAAGTTCGACAACACCACCGACGACAACGACGTGGCCGTCTTCGGCTACGACGAGGCGGACCTGCGGACGCTGGCTGACTACCTCGGTGTCGACCCCACCGTCGCCGACGGCGACGGTCGTGTGACCGCGTGACCTGGGTGACGGAGTGACACGGCTGCTGGTCCGCCCTCGGGCGTGCTGTGGCCGTCCGACGCCTGACGCACGCTTGGAGCCGTAACACCCCCGTCTCGGCCGAAAACTTATCCTACGCCGGCGCCCCCCTGTGAGGTAGTGACCGTCAGATGAAACTCGCGATGATCGGCTTCGGTCAGGCGGGCGGGAAGGTGCTCGACCGCTTCCTCGAGTACGACCGCGAAGAGGGAAGCGAAATCGTCCGCGCCGCCGTGGCCGTCAACACCGCGAAGGCGGACCTCATGGGCCTGGACAACGTCCCGGAGGAGAACCGCGTCCTCATCGGGCAGGCGCGGGTCAAGGGCCACGGCGTCGGGGCCGACAACGAACTCGGCGCCGAGGTCGCCGAGGAGGACATCGACGAGGTCCAGTCCGCCATCGACAACATCCCCGTCCACGAGGTCGACGCGTTCCTCATCATCGCGGGGCTGGGTGGCGGGACGGGTTCGGGTGGTGGCCCCGTCCTCGCGAAGCACCTCAAGCGGATCTACACCGAACCGGTGTACGCGCTGGGTATCCTCCCCGGCTCGGACGAGGGTGGCATCTACACGCTGAACGCCGCGCGCTCGTTCCAGACGTTCGTCCGCGAGACGGACAACCTGCTCGTGTTCGACAACGACAACTGGCGCCAGTCGGGCGAGTCCATGGAGTCGGGATACGCCGACATCAACCGCGAGATCGTCGAGCGGTTCGGCATCCTGTTCGGCGCCGGCGAGATCAAGGAGGGCGGCGAGGTGGGCGAGTCCGTCGTCGACTCCTCCGAGATCATCAACACGCTCGCCTGCGGCGGTGTCTCCACGGTGGGCTACGCCAGCGAGACGCTGGACCGCGACCACAAGAGCGGCCTGCTCTCGCGGTTCACCGGCGAGGAGGAGGAGATCGATTCCACCTCGACCACGAACCGCATCACCTCGCTCGTCCGGAAGGCCACGCTCGGGCGACTCACGCTTCCGTGTGAGGTGGGTGGGACCGAACGGGCGCTCCTGGTCCTGGCGGGCCCGCCGAAGTACCTCAACCGGAAGGGGATAGAGCGCGGGCGGAAGTGGCTCGAAGACGAGACCGGCTCGATGGAGGTTCGGGGCGGGGACTACCCGCGCTCGAAGGACGACAAGGTCCGCTCGGTGGTTCTGCTGTCGGGCGTGACCAACGTCCCGCGCATCAAGGAGCTCCAGCAGGTCGCCGTCGAGGCCCAGGACAACATCGACGACCTCCGTGACGCCTCCTCGGAGAACCTCGACCGCCTCGTCCACGACGACGACGAGGAGCTCGAACCGCTGTTCTAAGGGGCCGCGGCTCCTCCCCTCGCCCGCGTGACCGACGCCGACCCCCACGTGCTCGTCCCGTTCGACCCGAGCGCACCCAAGACCCGCCTCGCGCCCCTGTTCGACGAGCGCGAGCGCCGCGCGTTCGCGGCCGCCATGCTCGAGGACGTGCTCGCGACCCTCGAGGCGCTGGACCTCCCGTACACCGTACTCTCGAAGACGGCCCACGACGCGGTGCTGGAGCGGTCGGCCGCCGTCGTCGTGGACGACCGGCCGCTGACGACCGCCGTCAACGCACGGCTCGCCGGCGACCTCGTGGGCGAGGCGGAGCCTCCCGTTCCCTCGCGCGAGCGGCCGGTCGCGGTCGTGATGGCGGACCTGCCGCTGGTGACGCCGGACGCCCTCGGACGGCTCCTGTTCGCCGAGGTCGACGGCCGCCACCCGGACGTGACCATGGCGCCGGGACTGGGCGGCGGGACGAACGCGCTCTGTGTCCGGGACGGGTCGTTCCGGGTGGACTACCACGGAGCCTCCTGCCGCGACCACCGCGAGGCCGCCCGTGAGCGGGGGCTCGACCTGGCCACGGTCGACTCGTTCCGGCTGGCGAGCGATATCGACGAGCGTGCCGATCTCGTCGAGGTCTTGCTCCACGGCGAGGGGACCGAGACGCGTCGTTACCTCCGGAACGCGGGGTTCTCGCTCACGACCGGTGACGGGCGCGTGCGGGTCGCTCGCGGCGGTGACGGCTCGGCGTGACGCCGGCCGACGCAGGGACAATCATTTTGATGCCTCCGAACCAACATAACACTGCGCGAGCCGTGCTCGCGCGGTGTATCCGGGCAGTGGCACGGGGGCGGTTCACGAGGAGGGCACCCTGCTTCCCGGGCCACCCGGGCATCCCGTTCTGCGAGTACCTGGCCGATGGTGACCAGCGGCACCGCTCCTCTGGTCGGTGGGTGTAGGGGACGTAGTTGGAGGGAGATGCAGAGACCGGAATTACGAATAGAGCTGTGTTGGAAGCCCCTGGTCGCTCGACCCTCCGGAGCCCGGAGCGCTCGGGGGCTTTCCAGAAGGTCAGGGAAGCGCTGTCGTCAGAGAATCCGGCGGAGCAATCCGATAACCACGCAGGACATCGTCAACACCGACCCGCCTCCACCCGATGCGCTCTGCCGAACCGAACGCTCTTGTCGGTCGCCCCCCCAGAGCGCGCCGTGGTATCGATACCCGGGACCGAGGAGTACGGGGTCGAGGTCTCCATCAGCGACCGCGCCGTCGAGGACCTGCTGACGACGACGCCGGCCGACGTGGCGGCGGCCCCGGAACTCAGCTTCGCGCGGAACGTCTTCCTCCCGCTGACGACCGCGTGTCGGTACACCTGCACCTACTGTACCTACTACGACCCGCCCGGGGAGGCGAGCCTCATGTCGCCCGCCGAGATCCGCGAGACGGTCGAGCGCGGCGCCCGCGCGGGGTGTACGGAGGCGCTGTTCACCTTCGGCGACGACCCGGACGACCGCTACGACGAGATCCACGCCCAGCTCGACGAGTACGGCCACGACTCCATCCACTCCTATCTGCGGGAGGCGTGCGAGATCGCGCTGGATGCCGGGCTCCTCCCACACTCGAATCCGGGCGACCAGACGCGTGAGGAGATGGCCGCCGTCGCCGACGTGAACGCCTCGATGGGGACCATGCTGGAGACGACCGCGGACGTACGCGCCCACGGCGGGCCGCGCGCGAAGAACCCCGGACAGCGGCTCCGGACCATCCGCATCGCGGGTGAACTCGGGGTGCCGTTCACGACCGGAATCCTGGTCGGAATCGGCGAGAGCCGGCGCGACCGCGCGGTCTCGCTGCTCGCCATCCGTGACCTGCACGAGCGGTACGGCCACGTCCAGGAGGTCATCGTCCAGCCCGTGAGCGAGAACGAGCGCTGGCGCGGCGGCGAACCGTCGCTCGAGGAGCTCCGGGAGGCCGTCGCGATGGCGCGTCGCTGTCTCCCAGAGGCGGTGAGCGTGCAGGCGCCGCCGAACCTCGCGCCGGTCCGCGACCTGCTCGACTGTGGTATCGACGACCTCGGCGGCGTCTCGCCCGTCACCGTCGACCACGTCAACCCGGACTACGAGTGGCCCGAGCTCCGGCAGTTGGAGCACCTGGCCGACGAGGCGGGCGTCCCGCTCCGCGAGCGCCTGCCGGTGTACGAGCGGTTCCTCGAGGACGGCGGCCGGGCGTGGGTCGCGCCACCCGTCCGCCGGGCGCTCCGGGCCGAGGACGATGCCGGCGCGCGCTACCGGGCGGTCCTCGGTGGGGAGGCCACCGAAGCCGCCGGGGACTGAAACGCGAATGGAATCAGAGTTATTGGCATCTCACTGGTGTTTGCCCTCGAAAATCAGGTTTGGTCTATTACCGTTCCAATTCGGAAGATGTCTGGCGGATTACTCGGTGTGCGACGTAACCTCGACAGCCGTCAGTCGTCGGCGCTGGCGGCCTCGCCCGAGGTGTCGCGTTCGGCCGGGCGCAGGAGTGGCGTGCCGTCGGCCTGCGGGCCCAGTTCGGGGCCGTGTGGTCCCTCGCCGTCGAGGACGCGGCGCTGCTCGTAGTCCGTCGAGCGCTCGACCGGGACCCGACCGACCGCACGGACCATCCGCGCGTACTCGTCGAACGAGCGGAACTCCCCGTGTCCGCCGCCCGCGCGCTTCGTGATCTCCTCCGAGAGGATGGTGCCCATGAAGTCGTCCGCCCCGCAGGAGAGCATCTTCAGGCCCTGCTCGTCGCCGTACTTCACCCACGAGGACTGGATGTGGTCGACGTTGTCGAGGTAGAGCCGCGAGACCGCGATCATCAGTTCGTCCTCGGTCGTGGTCGCCCCCCCATCGACGACGCCGCGCTCGTACAGCGGCGTCGTCTCGTGGACGAACGAGAGGGGGACGAACTCCGTGATGGCGCCGGTCCGGTCCTGCAGGTCCCGGATGCGGTCCAGATGCAGGGCGCGGTGGGCCTCGTTCTCGACGTGGCCGTACATGATGGTCGCGGTCGTCGGCAACCCGGCATCGGCGGCCGCCTCCATCGCGTCGAGCCAGTCGTCCGTGCCGATCTTGCCGGGGCAGATGACATCGCGCACCTCGTCGACGAGAATCTCGGCTGCTGTCCCCGGAACCGAATCGAGGCCCGCGTCGCGGAGCCGGCGGTACGTCTCGCGGTAGGAGCGGTCCGTCCCGCGTTTGGCGTGGTAGGCCTCCTCCGGGGTCATCGAGTGGAGGTGCGCGCCGTCGACCGACATCGCGCGCATCTGCTCGACGTACGTGCCGGGGTCGGTGTCGTATCGCTCGGGGGGCTTGTAGTTCACCTCGCTCGCCGGGTCGTCGTACGCGGCGAGGGCCTCGTGGTGCTCGGCGTCCAGCGCGAACGCCGGGTGCAGGCCGGAGACGGAGGTGACCTCGTAGATGCCCCGTTCGAGGGCGTCCCGGACGATGGCGCGGGATTCGGCGGGCGTCTTGGTGAAGCCCGCGTGCTCGACATCGCTGTCGGTCTCGAAGTTCGCCGCGGTGTCCTTGAAGTTGCAGAACAGACAGCCCGTGTTGCACGCCGTGGTGACGTTGTTGTTGAGGTTCGCGACGAACGTGACTTCCTCGCCGACGACCTCGGCACGCCGGCGGTCCGCGGCCTCGAGGACGAGTTCCTTGCGGGCGTGGTCGATGCCGTCCGTCGCGGTACCCGTCGTGAGGAGTTCGATGGCGTCGTCGACATCGAGGCGCTCGCCCGCGCGGGCCTTCGCGAGCGCGTTCTCGAACGACTGGTCCGTGACCGGCCGGTGGTCGAACCCGAACCGGCCACGGGGGACGCCCGTGTCGGCGGGCGCCTCGAACGTGTCCATGCCCCACCCTCCCATGCGGAGGTACAAAGGCACAACGGGTGCGGCGGAGTGGGGGTGGTTCCGGGGACGGCACCGCGACGGCGTCGCCGCTGCCGCGGAACTGGTCGGACCGGCTACCGGACCTTCGAACTGGTCGCGCGCGAGAGCATGTAGACGGCGACGGCCCCGAGGACGAGGTCGAGTGCGCCCAGCACGGCCACCGCGGGGACGATGGTGTCGAGGGCGGCGCCGTAGCCCAGCGACACGTCGATGACGGTCATCACGTCCGCATCGAGGATGATGGCGCGGGCGGCGTCCACGCCGTACGTCACAGGGTTGAGCGTGGCGACGGTCTGTATCCACCCCGGCAGCGCCTCCAGTGGGAGGAACGCCGAGGAGAGGAAGAGGAGCGGGAACTGCAGCAGGTTCGCGGCGATGATGGTCGACTCCTGGTCCTTCGTCACCACGGCCAGCGTGTTCGAGAAGGAGATGAACCACAGCGAGAACAGCACCCCGACGGCGACGATGCCGAGCGCGCCGGCGACGCCGGTGGCGACCTCCGCGCCGAGCGCGACGCCGAGCACGAGGATGATGCAGATCTGGATGCCAATGCGGAGCAGTTCGGCCAGCGTCTTCCCCAAAAAGACCGCCGTCCGGTTCATCGGGCTGACGAGCACCTTCTCGAACATCCCCTCCTCGATGTCGTTGACCAGCCCCACGCCGGAGGTGACAGCGGCGGCCAGCGACACCTGGATGGCGATGGCCGGGACGAGGTAGGTCTCGTAGGAGATGCCACCCGGCAGGGCGCGGCCGGCGATGTTGCCGAACACCTGCGTGAAGAGAACGAGGAAGATGATGGGCTGGACGAGCGAGACGACCAGCACGAACGGGTTGCGGACGGCCTTCAGGTTCCAGCGCTTGAAGTTGGTCCACACGTCGCCGACGAACGTGTTTGCCGAGCGCTCCAGCGTCGGCCCTTCGGCCGCAGTGGCCGCGGCGGTCGTGCCGCCGTCAGAGCGAAGCTCTGACGAGGCTCCGCCTTCGGCGGAACCGCCGTCGGTCGCCGCCGGGCCGTCGGAACCGCCATCGCCGGTCGTGCTCATGTCGTCACCTCCGCGGCCGCGGCGTCCTCGTCGGCCTCGTCGGCCTCGTCCAGCTGCTCGCCGGTGATGGCGAGGAACACGTCGTCCAGCGTCGGCGCACGGATGTTGAAGCCCGTTACGCCGATGCCCGCGTCCCGGAGCGCCACCAGCAGGTCCGTCCCGTGGGCGCGGGCGTCCTCGGCGGTGACGGTGAGCCCCTCCGCCGTGGTCTCGACGGTCGCGTTCGTGAACAGGTCCGTCTCGCGGGCGACCGTGGCGGCCCGCTCGCGAGGGCCGGCGTCCGCGTCCGTCCCGTCACCGTCGCTTCCGGCGTCGACACCCTCCGCGCCGGCGAGTTCGATATCGAGGATCTCGCCGCCGACGCGGCGCTTGAGCTCGTCCGGCGAGCCGGTCGCGACGATCTCGCCCTCTGCGATGACCGAGAGGCGGTCACAGAGCTGGTCGGCCTCCTCGAGGTACTGCGTCGTGAGGAAGACGGTCGTCCCCTGGTCGTTGATGCGGCGGAAGTAGTCCCAGAGGCGGTTGCGCGCCTTCGGGTCCAGCCCGGTCGTGGGCTCGTCGAGGAAGACGAGCGGCGGCCGGTGGACCAGGGCGGTCGCGGCGTCCAGTCGCTTCTTCATCCCGCCGGAGAACTCGTCGGCCTCCTTGTCGGCCACGTCGGCGAGATCCGCCAGGTCGAGCAGCTCGTCGATTCGGTCGGCCCGCTCGCTACGCGGAACCCCGTACGCCTCGCAGGAGAACCTGATGTTCTCGCGGGCGGTGAGTTCGGGGTCGACGCTGGTCTCCTGGGCCATGTAGCCGATGGATTCCCGCACCTTCCGGGCCTCCGCCGAGACGTCGAACCCGTTGACCCGGACCTCGCCGCCGGTCGGCGAGAGCAGCGTCGCGAGCGTCTTGATGGTGGTCGTCTTCCCGGCGCCGTTCGGGCCGAGGAAGCCGAAGAACTCCCCGCGCGGGATGTGGAGGTCAACGCCCCGAACCGCGCGGGTACCGTCGCTGTAGGTCACCTCGATGCCCTCGCCGGCGATGGCGTACGCCTGTCCGCCGTCGGCTGCCGGTTCGGGCCCCGTTCCTCGCCGCTGTCGTGGCTCGTGGCTCATTCGTGTGGTGGAGAGCTGCCGCGCGTGACGCGGGCGGCGCGCGTGATTGGTGGTGGTCGGTAGAGGGGCGCCGGCGGGTTATAGATGGGCGTTCACGACCGATGCCCCGCTACGAGGTCGTGAACTGTGTGCGGCCGGGCCGGTCGGTCCTCACCCGCCTCGGCCCCGTGTCCGTCGTCTCGTCGCCTTTCGCCCCGCCCGATTCGGCCGGTTCGCTACGCCCCGGGAATGAACGCCAGCACGCCGAACGTCTCCAGGGCCATCCAGGCGATGAAGCCGACGTAGATGAGCAGGAGTACGTACGACTCGGTGGTCGAGAGCGTGAGGTCCGTCCGGAGGAAGCCGAAGACGATGACGGTGGCCACCGTCAGGAAGCCCATCAGCGGGACGGCGACGCCGAAGTTGATGGGAACCGCGCCGACCAGCAATACGCCGACCGGAACCGCCACCAGCAGGTCGAAGATGTTGCTTCCGAGGACGTTCGCCAGGGAGGTCTCGCCGCGGCCGTCCCGCGCCGCGCGGACCGAGACCAGCGTGTCCGGCAGCGACGTCCCCGCGGCGATGACGGTCAGCCCCCAGAGGAACGATGGCGTCTCGAACAGGTCCCCGAAGCCGACCGCCGAGTGGACCAGCCCCTCGACCGCGACCGCGATGATGGCGAGGCTGAGTGCCATGAGGCCCCACTGTTTCGGGACGTTCATGTCGTCGGGTTCGGGTGCGTCGAAGTCGGTGGTATCCTGGTACTGCGTGAAGACGTAGACGCAGTACAGGAGCACGGGGATGACCGCCAGCGGCCGGGTGACGGTGCCGACGAGTCGGTCGTCGGGGACGGGGTAGTAGATGACCGCCAGCGCGAACATGATGACGACCGCCGACACGGCGACCATGTAGAACTGGGCCTCCTTGTAGACGATGTCCCGTGACGCGGACACCTCGTCGGAGAAGATCCCCGACGCCGCCGGGATGACCAGCAGGTTGAACGTCGCGGAGCCGACGACGGCGCTCACGCCGAGGTCGAACTCGCCGGCGCCGAGGGGCGGCGGCGCCGTGCTCAGGATGACGCTCACCAGTTCCGGGAACGAGGAGCCGATGGCGACGACGACAGCGCCCTGCACCACCGGCGGGAGGCCGTAGTGGCTGGAGAGGTTCTGGGCGGCCGACTCGAGGATATCGCTCCCCTTCCAGACGGCCACGGTGGCGACGATGGCGATGCCGAGCAACTCCGCGACTTCCACCAGCATCGCCCGGTGGTTGCGGTGGGGGGGCAAAAACTTCGGGGGTGTCCGGCGTCCGCTGCCGTCAGCACAGCCTGGTTCGCTCAGCTACCGGTTCATATCGCCGAATTCGGCGCTACTGCACGGTAGTCGGTTTCCGGCAGTAACCTTATCCCGAGTGGTGCGGTAGGCGGGGGCATGAGCGGGAGCGA
Organism: Haloglomus halophilum; assembly: GCF_024298885.1. Taxonomy (GTDB): domain Archaea; phylum Halobacteriota; class Halobacteria; order Halobacteriales; family Haloarculaceae; genus Haloglomus; species Haloglomus halophilum. The sequence goes on along the minus strand of NZ_CP101166.1, from coordinate 1,210,906 downwards.
CCCGGCGGAGCACGAGCGCCTGGAGGTCTGGTGCGCGGGCGAGGACTGGTGTCCCATCACGTCGACCGCCACCATCCTCGGGCGGAAGTGGCACCCCGTCATCATCCATCGGCTGCTGCAGGAGGGGCCGCTCGGATTCAACGCGCTGAAGGAGGCGGTTGACGGCGTCTCCTCGAAGGTTCTCTCGGACTCGCTGGAGGACCTGGACGAGCACGGGCTCGTGACCCGCGAGATCGTGAGCGAGAAGCCGTTCCGCGTGGAGTACTCCCTGACCGAGCGCGGGCGCTCGCTGGAGCCCATCATCGTCGCGATGCGGGACTGGGGGCAGGAGTACCTCGCCGCGCCGGCCGAGGGCTGAGTACGGCCCCGGCCACTCGCCTGGGGCGTTCCCGGCCGAATGCTCTTGCCGGGGGCCGGCATACGCCCCGTCAATGGCGACCGAAACCATCGAGCAGGGTGAGTGCGACGCCGAGGAACTACTCGCCACCATCGAGGACGGGACCCGTGTGGTCGTCCGGACGAAGTCGTTCGGCGGCGAGCACGACGTGACGCTCCGGTTCGACGGCGACACCTACTACTGCGACACGCCCACGCGGCTCCACAAACACGACGACCGCGACGAGATGCTGAAGTGCATCCGGAAGTACGGCTACTGCGAGACGTAGGGAGAAGTCCTAAAAAGGCCTCATATTGACTGTGGCTGGCCATTTTTCTAGAAGGTGTGGGCATGGCAGATTTCATTCGCGAATTGGGATAATATCGCCATCATCCAGGAAGCCCCGACGGGCTCGACCGTCCGGGGCTCGCTGCGCGCTTCCCTCGCTCCCGTTGGTCGCTCGGTCCAGTGCTTGCGTCGCCCGGGCCGGGTCGAGCCCGTCGCCCCTTCCACTCCCACCCGTGGATAGTTTGCCGCACGGAGCGGTGGCCCTGCCCTTCCCCAGTTCACGCGGGCCTCGCTGCTCGCGGCTGCCGCCGCTCGCGGGGGCGCGGAGCGCCCCACACCGCTCGGCCACGCGGCTCACGGCCGGGTAGCGGTTGGTCGGTCGGCCGGTTCCGTGAACAGGAAGCGCGCGAGCGCCACCCGTGGCGAACCGCGAACGTAGTGAGCGTGTTCGCCGACATCCGACGGTGCTCGCGCGGGGAGGTGTGGGGGCACTAGCACTCCGACGGAACCACCACGCCTGAACGCTCGGTGCCACAGGCAACGGGGCGGGACTAAAAGGGGCCGCCCGCTCGACGAAGCACGACGACGCAAGCACCGCAGCGAACGAAGTGAGCGAGGAGCGCAGCGAGTCGCGCGAGTCGAGCGGGCGGGGGCTCTCGAGGTGATTCCGTCGTGGCTGTCGCAATCGTGGCTGTCGCAATCGTGGCGAGAGCGTGAGTGGCCGTTCGAGGTGAGTCTGCGGTCGCCGCGACCGTGCACACCTTAGCCATCCTCGGCTTTGTGGGGCGGCAAGACCTGCCAGGTTTAATGCCCGCCCCCGCACGAACCGTGGTATGGTCGTCGGAGACATCTCCACCGGAACGGACCTCCTCGTCGTGGGCGCGGGCCCCGGCGGATACGTGGCCGCCATCCGCGCCGCCCAGGAGGGTATCGACACGACGCTCGTCGAGAAGGACGCGTACGGCGGGACCTGCCTCAACGAGGGCTGTATCCCCTCGAAGGCGTACATCACGGCCGCCGACCGCGCCCACGGCGCGGCCAACGCCGAGGACATAGGTATCCACGCCGACCCGGCCGTGGACATGGCCCGGCTGAAGGGCTGGAAGGACGAGGTGGTCGACCAGCTCACGGGCGGCGTCGAGAAGCTCTGCAAGGCCAACGGCGTCAACCTCGTCGAGGGGCGCGCGGAGTTCGCGAGCGAGAACAAGGTCCGGGTCGCCCACCAGGGGGAGGGCCAGGGGAGCGAGTCCATCGAGTTCGAACACGCGATCATCGCCACCGGCTCGCGCCCGACGGCGGTTCCGTTCGACTTCGACGGCGAGCACGTCATCTCCTCGACGGGCGCGCTCGCGCTGGACGAGGTGCCCGAGCGCCTGCTCGTGGTCGGGGCCGGCTACATCGGCATGGAGCTGTCGACGACGTTCGCGAAGCTCGGCGCCGACGTGACCGTCGTCGAGATGCTGGATTCGGTCCTGCCGGGCTACGAGGACGACATCTCGCGCGTCGTCCGCAAGCGCGCGGAGGAACTGGGCGTCGAGTTCCGCTTCGGCGAGGCTGCCGACTCCTGGCAGGAGACGCCGACCGGCCTCCGGGTCACGACCGTCGACGAGGACGACACGGAGACGGAGTTCGACACGGACCTCGTCCTGCAGGCGGTCGGGCGCGAGCCCGTGACGGACACGATGAACCTGGAGGCGCTGGGCATCGAGACGGACGACCGCGGGTTCATCCCGACCGACGACCAGTGCCGGACGGCGGTCGACCACGTGTTCGCTATCGGCGACGTGGCCGGCGAGCCGATGCTGGCACACAAGGCCTCCAAAGAGGGTGAGGTGGCCGCCGAGGTCGTCGCCGGCGAACCCGCCGGCCTCGATTACCAGGCGATGCCCGCGGCCGTGTTCACGGACCCCGAGATCGCCACGGTCGGCATGACCGAGGCCGAGGCCGAGGAGGCCGGCTTCGAGCCCGTCACTGGCCAGATGCCGATGAACGCCTCCGGCCGCGCGCTCACGCTGAACGACCCCGAGGGGTTCGTCCGCGTCGTCGCCGACGCGGAGTCGGAGTTCATCCTCGGCGCGCAGATCGTCGCGCCCGAGGCATCGGAACTCATCGCCGAGTTCGCGCTCGCCATCGAGATGGGCGCCCGTCTGGAGGACGTGGCCTCCACCGTGCACACGCACCCGACGCTGGCCGAGGCGTCGATGGAGGCCGTGATGAACGCGCGCGGCGAGGCAATCCACACGCTGAATCGGTAACCCCTCCCGCAGTCGGAGGCGGGCTCAGACCCACCCGAGCGTCACGAGCAACATCCCCGTCCCTGGGGTCGCGAACCCGAGGCCGAACACGACGTACGCCGCGACGGAGACGAGGTTGTTCCCCTTCTCGAACTGCTCGGGCGACTCGTTGCTGAAGTCGGTCGTCACGCCACCCGAGCGGAAGCGGTGGGTAGCGTCGGCCCGATGGTCCCCCTCGAACGTGCCCACGCAGCAGGCGTCGTCGCCGTGCTCCAGCCGCACCTCGGTGAGTCGCTCCCGGGTGAGCGAGAGGTTCTCGTCGTCCATGAGCCCCGTCTCCCGGACCGACTCCGGGATGTCCGACTCGTCCTCGACCCGCTCTTTGGCGTAGTTGACCTGGAACGGGTACTCGAACATCTCCGGATGGGCCGCCAGTATCTCGGGCTCGAAGCGGATGCGGGCGTCCCCCTCGTCGACGATGAACTCGTTGGTCGTCCGCACCTCGCTGACATCCGTGTAGCCGCCGTGGTCGCCACCAGAATCCCGCTCCAGTTTGAGCACGTAGTTGACGCAGGGCTCGCCCGACAGCGGTCCGACCTCGCAGTTATCGGTCGCGACCGTCCCGGTGCAGTAGACCTGCTTGCCCTCGTTCCCCATCGGTGTCTTCGGTCCACGGGCGATGACCCGGCCCCGCGCGTACGTGACGAGGCCGAACGTGATCATCAGCAGGCCCCCCAGCGCGAACAGCCCCCCGAATGCCAGTTCCGCGAGCATAGCTAGCGAAGTTCGAGTATCTGATAAAAATCTAGGCTCGAACGGTCGTTCAGGCCTGCTGCGGCCCGAATTCGCGGTGCAATCAGTCGATGAGCCCGTACCCACGCCGGAACAGCGCCACGTTCGCCGCGATGACCGCAATCGTCAGCCCCGTCAGCACGACCAGCGAGGCGTTGGGGTCCACGTCGGCGTAGCCGAGGAAGCCGTAGCGGACGCCGTTGACCATGTATATCATCGGGTTCAGCAGCGACAGCGTCCGGTAGAGCGGCGGGAGCACGTCCAGCGAGTAGAAGACGCCGCCGAAGAACACGAGCGGCCGGAGGATGAACTGGTTGAGGACCGTCAGGTAGTCGAAGTCCTCGGCCCAGAGCCCACCCATCACGCCGAAGGAGGCGAACAGGGTCGTGACGACGAGCATGAACGCCACGAGGTAGAACGGCCGCTCGATGGGGACGAACGACCGGTCGATGGCGAAGGGCAGGAAGACGAGGCCGACGCCGACGATGATGAACCCGACCATCAGCCCCCGGAGCATCGAGGCGAGCGTGTAGGCCGCGACCTGCTCGCGGTACGACAGCGGCGAGGTGAGTACCTCGTGGATGTAGTCGTTCCATCTGCCGTGGAAGATGGAGAACGCGGAGTTCTCGAAGGCGTTGGAGATGGCGCCCAGCACGACGAGGCCGGGCAGGATGAAGAGGATGTAGTCGAAGCCGGCGATCTGGTCGATGCGGCCGCCCAGCACCACGCCGAAGACGGCGAAGTAGAGGATGTTGGTGATGGCCGGTGGGAGGAAGGTGTTGCGCGGCCGCCGGACGAACCGGAGGATCTCCCGCTTCAGCAGCGACCGGAAGCCGACGCCCCGGCCGCCCCGCTCGCTCGGGGCCGTGTCCGTGCTCACGCCGAGCGCACCACCGTCGGGCCGGGTGTCCGGGTCGTCACTCATCGTGCAACCCTCCGTCGGCCGCGGCGATTTCGCGCTCCGCGTCGTGACCGTTCTCCGCCCCGTCGCCTCCCTCGTCCCGTCGGGTCATGGCGACGAACACCTCCTCCAGCGAGGCCCGCCGGATGTCGATATCGACGACCCGGTGGCCCGCGTCCTCCAGCGTCCGCATCAGGTCGGGCGCGACGCGGCCGCCGCCCGCGGCCGTCACGGAGAGGCCGTCGCCGTCGAGGGTGGCATCCTGCACGCCGTCGATGGCCCGGACCGCGCTCGGGACGGCGGCGGGCCGCTGGGCCAGCGTCAGGCGGACGGTGTCGGTCCCGCGGGCCCGGAGCTCGTCCGGCGTCGCCACCTCGACCCGGCGCCCCTCGTCCATGATGGCGACGCGGTCACAGAGGCGTTCGGCCTCCTCGATGTAGTGGGTGGTCAGGAGGATGGTCGTCCCGCCGGCGTTGAGCCGCTCGATGAGTTCCCACAGGTCCCGCCGCAGTTCGACGTCCACGCCGGCCGTCGGCTCGTCGAGGATGAGCAGGTCCGGGTCCGTCACGAGCGCGCGGGCGAGCAGGAAGCGCCGCTTCATCCCGCCCGACAGCCAGTCGAACCGGGTGTCGCGCTTGTCGTAGATGCCGACGGTGCGGAGCGCCTCGTCCGCGCGCTCGGAGGCCTCGGCCGGCGGGACGCCGTGGTAGCCCGCCTTGTGTTCGAGCACCTCGCGGATGGGGAAGAAGCGGTCGACGTTGAACTCCTGGGGGGCGAGGCCGATGCGGTTGCGGGCCTCGCGGTAGTCGTCCGCCACGTCGTGGCCGAACACCTCGGCGGTCCCGCCCGTCGCCCGCGCGAGGCCGACCAGCGTGTTGATGAAGGTCGTCTTGCCGGCGCCGTTGGGGCCGAGCAGGCCGAAGAACTCCCCCTGCTCCACCTCCAGCGAGAGGCCGTCCAGCGCCCGGACGTCGCCGTAGTCCTTCACGAGGTCCTCGGTCCGGATGGCCAGGGTCATTAGCGAATGGAGGCCGCGAAGCCGGTTAAGCGGCCCGGAAACGGCATTTCGTCGTGTGTCGTGTCATCGAGACTCGGGCTCGTGGGACGCGCTTGAACGGCCGTCGTGTGACGGCAGCGGGCCTACGCTGGTGTCCACACAGGGTGGGGTATGCACGACGACAGGAACGGTATCGCACGACGTTCGGTCCTCCGGACGGCCGGCACGCTGGTCGGCCTCGGGGTCGCCGGCTCGGCGGCGGCCGACCACGGGAGGACCGACGCCCCGCCGGCCTGCGGTAGCGCGGACAACACCTCGCCCCGGCCCGGGCCGAGCGTTCTCTACGACAGCCCGGCGGTCGCGCCGCAGTTCGAGAACGGCCCTGGATGGAGTGCCGACCCGCTGCTCGTCTCGGGCGCGACCGGCTACGAGGACGGCGAGTTCCGCTACCAGGACTGGGTCTACGACGACCACGGCGCCGACACCAGTCCCACCCGAACCCCGCCGACGGCCCAGCCCTCGAACACAGTGTACGGGGGCGCGACCGGCGACTACGTCTATCCCACCGACGACGAGGTCTACCGCCACAACGCCGCCGACCTGCTGGAGGTCCGCTGCCGGGTCGTCGACGCGCCGGCCGACAGCGACCGCGACGAGGAGGTCGCCTACCGGATCACGCTGAACACGATGGTCGAGCCGGATGCCGCCATCGTCGCGCTCGGTATCGACACCGGCGCGGACAACGTCACCGTCAGCGGCAACGACGGGGCGGTCGAGGACTGGGGCTACGGCCTGGGCGACCTGGGCGCACCCGTCGAGCACCGCGTCGTGACGTGGGGGACCGGCGCCGAACTCGACGGGGAGGCGCTCGGCGACGACCGCGTCTCCGTCGACACGGAGCGCAACCAGATCGAGGTCCGGGTCCCCATCGAACCGCCCGCGACCGACGGCAGCGGCGTCGGTGGCGGTGGCGAGAGCGGCGCCGCCTGGCGCCACTACTGCGTCACGGGCATCCACGACGGTGACGGCGCGTTCGCGCCCGTGGCGAACCGCCCCTCGGCCGATCAGCCCGGCGGCGTGAACGGGAGCGACGCGCCCCCCGTCTTCAACGTCGGGTTCCGCAGTCCCGACCAGGAGCCGATGGGCGCGCCCCAGTTCGACGAGGATACCGGGCCGGGCGACCTGCTCGGCGAGGTCGAGGAGACACAGCTCAACGGCTCGCGCGCGGTCGGGTTCGGCCACTGGCGCGAGCACGGGCAGGCCAAGGCGCTCGCGGACCGCCTCCTCCTCGGGTTCCACGCCGACATCGACTTCGCGAAGCTCCGCGAGGGGGTGACCGAGGTCGACGTGCCGACGGAGGGGTTCGTCGACCGGCTGTACGCCTCCCGCGTCGACCTCGAGGGACTCGACTCGGGCACCGGAGCGGGTCCGTACGAGTACGGCGAGGGCATCGAGGACCGCGCGGGCAACACGGACCAGTCGGTCGCGGGCCGTGATTTCGAACTGGCCAGTGCCGGCCACGAGGACGTGCTCTCCGGGCGCGTCCAGCCGTACTCGGTGTACGTGCCCTCCGATTACGACCCCGACGAGGGCGCGCCGCTGCACGTCCACCCGCACTCGCTGTCGGGGACGTACAACCAGTACGAGGTGTACTCGCCGGACCTCATCCAGGAACTGGGCGAGGAACGCGGTGCGATGATCCTCACGCCCGAGGCCCGCGGTCCGGGTCAGTGGTACCACGACGTGGCCGAACTCGCCGTGTTCGAGGCGTGGGCCGACCTCCGGGCGCGCTACACCGTGGACGAGGACCGCGTCACCGTCGGCGGCTACTCGATGGGCGGCTACGCCACCTACCGGTTCGCCTCGCACTACCCGGACCTGTTCGCGAAGGGGTTCGCCACCGTCGGCCCGCCGGACGAGGACCCCGCCGGTGGCCCGACCGACGACCTCGTCGGCAGCCGGCACAACGTGATGCAGGTCAGCGACAACCTCCGGCACGTCCCGCTGCTCATGTGGAACGGCGCCAACGACGAACTGGTCCCGGTGACGGGCCCGGTCAACTACGCCCAGCAACTGCGCGACCACGGCTATCCACACGAGCTCGACGTGTTCCCGGGCTACGACCACTTCCTGTTCGCGGTGCGGGACAACTGGGAGCGGGGCAAGCGGTTCCTCGACGGGGCGTTCCTCGGTGACGGGACCGTCACGCGCGCCCCCGAACGCGTGACCTACCGCGCGGTGCCCGCGATGGACGCGGTGGCGCCCGAACTTCGTGACCTGGGGCTGGTCCACGACGGGGCGTACTGGGTCCACGACATCACGCCTCGCGAGGATGCCGGCTCGGGGCTGGTCGACGCCATCTCCCGGGTCGAGGGCTACGCCGAGCCGCTGGCCGAGGACTTCCGTGGCTTCGGCCGGGACCCCGACCCACATCTGAAGCGTGGGACCCGCGTTCTCGGGCGGCCGGACGCGGGCGCTGGCGCGAACGAACTGGACGTGACCCTGGAGGGAGCGGGGGAGGCGACGGTGTACGTCGAGGAGGCCGGCCTCGACCCCACGCAGCCCCTGACGCTCGTCGTCGAGAGCGACGGGCCCGCCACGCTGACGCTCATGGGTTCGTTCGGCGAGCGGGCGGTCGAGGTCGATGCCGGTACCACGGAGCGGACGCTCCGGCTCTGTGCCCGTGGTCAGGGCGGTCCGGGCGGCGGCGACGAGAACCGAGCCGCCGCCGACCTCCCGGTCGAGCCGCCCGGGGTGCCAGCGGACGAGGGGGCGGCCGCGGACGGGGGCCTGCTCGGCGGTAGCCCCTTCTGACTCTCTCACCCCCCTCGGACGGCCACAGAGGACTGGCTGTTCGTCCTGCGTGGGCCGGGCTGTCTCGCGTCACTGGGTGGCGCAGCCGCTCGACGTGCGTGTCGTGGGCGCCGGCGGCGTTCGCACGCCGCCGGTCAGCCCGTGAGCCAGTCCCGCAGGCGGGCCAGCGGTCCCCGGTTCCGGGACCCCGCCGCCGGTCGCTGGTCGATGATGGACTCGTACTGGTCGATGACCCGCTGGACGCGGTCGTGGCTGCGGTCCAGTTCGGCCTCCAGTTCGGCGACCCGTGCGCGCAGGTGACGCTGGCGGTCCTCCGGGGGCCCTGTCGCTGGGTCCCGGTGTGCGGTCGCGGTCGGTTCCTCGTCGTCGTCGTGCCCCCATCCGTCCCCAGCGGCCTCGGGGGAGCGTGACGCCATCCGCCCGTCGGTATGGTACGGTGTGACAAGAACCCCCGTCAGACACGCGACGGACGGCTGGCAGCTACCTCTCCGACGGGGTCGGGTTCAGAAGAGGTCCCGCAGGCGGTCCAGGAACGAGCGCGACTCCAGCGACTCGACGCGGGCCTCCAGCGACCCGACGCGGTCGCGCTGGGCCCGCAGCTCGCGGTCGAGGAACTCCGCCCACTCCTCGGCGTTCTCGAGGTCCTCGCGCGCCGCCTTCAGGTCGGCCTCGCGCTCGGCCAGCGCCTGCTCGCGCCGGTCGAGTCGGTGGCGCAGGCGGGCGATCTCCTCGTTGCGCTCGGCGAGGACGGCCTCCTTGCGCGCGAGCTCGGACTCCAGGTCCGCGACCCGGGCGCGCAACCGCGTGCGCTCGTCGGTCGGTCGCTGCTCCTCGAGACCCGTCGTCCGGACGAACTGCGTCTCGGACTCGGGGTCGGTCTCGGTCGAGGCCATGCGGGGTCGCGGGTACCCCTGTTACAAGTACCCACGGGAGGCGTCAGACGCCCGTCGGCGCTCCGCACGCCATCGTTTCCGGTAGGGCGCGCCGGCCGTGGGGCGTACTCGGGACCCGCGCCTCAGAACAGGCCCTTCAGCCGCGCGAGCAGGCCCTCCGCGTCCCCGCTTCCGCCGGCCGCGACCGACTCGCCCGCGAGGTGTGCGAGGATATCGTCCGTGTCGTTCGGGACCGGTTCGGGGTCCGCGCCCGCTTTCGCGGCCGCGTCGGGGTCCTTCAGGAGGTGGCCCGTCGTCAGGCAGACCACGTCCTCGCCGGCGTCGACCTCGCCCTGCCGGCGGAGTTTGCGCAGGCCCGCGACCGACGCGGCCGATGCGGGTTCGACGCCGACGCCCTCGCGCGCGAGGTCGCGCTGGGCCGTCGTGATCTCCTCGTCGCTCACCGAGACCGCGGTGCCGCCCGTCTCGCGGATGCCCGGGAGCGCCTTCGGGGCGTTGACCGGGTTCCCGATGCGGATGGCCGTCGCGATGGTCTCGACGTCCTCCCAGCGGCGAGTGTCATCGAGTCCCTCCTCGATTGCCTCGACCATCGGCGCCGCGCCCTCGGCCTGTACGCCCGTCAGTTTCGGCACGTCGCCGGGTGCGAGGTCGCCGCTCCGGACCAGCTCGCGGAAGCACTTGTACAGCGCCGCGGTGTTGCCGGCGTTGCCGACCGGGAGGCAGATGCGGTCGGGGAAGCGGCCGTGGTCGTCGTAGAACTCCTCCAGTATCTCGAGGCCGATGGTCTTCTGCCCCTCCAGCCGGAAGGGGTTGAGCGAGTTCAGCAGATACGCCTCGCCGCGGTCCGCGAGGTCCTGCACGCGGTCGAGGCAGGCGTCGAAGTTCCCCTCGACCTCCAGGATGCGCGCGTCGTGGAGCGCGGCCTGGGCGATCTTCCCGGCGGCGACCTTCCCGGCCGGCAGGAGCACCAGCGTCTCCAGGTCCGCGCGGCCGCCATACGCCGCGAGCGCGGCCGAGGTGTTCCCGGTCGAGGCACAGGCGAGCCGGTCCACGCCCAGACGCTCTGCGACCTTCACGCCGACGGTCATCCCGCGGTCCTTGAACGACCCCGTCGGGTTCATGCCCTCGTGCTTGATGCGGAGGTTGCGGACTCCGAGGTCGTCTTCGAGGCGTGGGACGCGGTGGAGTGGCGTCCCGCCCTCCGGGAGCGTCACCCCCTCGGAGAAGGGAAGCGCGGCGCTGTAGCGCCACACCGACTTCGGGCCCTCGAAGTCGTCGAAGCCGGGGTACGAGTCGTAGCGGGCCTCCAGCAGTGCTCCGCAGTCCGGGCAGGTGTAGATGATATCGTCGAACGGCGCGTGCGTCTCGCCGCAGTCGATGCAGGTCAGCCAGACGCCGTCCGTGGCGACATCGGGAACCTCGGGCTCGGCCGGGAGCGACAGGTCGGTCATGCCCGAGATTGTGCGGCACGCGTGGAAAAACCGATTGGTACCGGTGGCCGCGGCTCTTGTCGTGGCTCCCTCGCCGCCGACCCGGCGGCGCGGCGACAGGCTAGTCGTTTCGTGCCCCTGTATTGACCGTTCATTTAAATCGCCGGTGGGTCCCGGCACTAACTACACGGTCAATCACCATTGCTGGTAGTATGTATCATGGACCGCACACGCGTCCGGATGATGGCAACAGCAACGATAACCGCACTCGTGGCCCTCGGGCTCCTCGCGAGCCCGGCCGCTGCTGCGGGCGACGATGGCGGCCTCGGAATCGGTGACGGGCTCGGTATCGCCGACGGTGGCGATACCGGCGGCGTCGCCGACGGTGTGGTGAACGTCGACGGCGGGGCTGATGGCGTGACCGTCGAGGTCGCCGGCGGTGGCGGAACCAGTCAGGGCGGCGCGGACGGCGGCGTGACGGTCGCGGCCGGCCCGTCCGGTGGCAACGGTGAGGGCGGCGTCTCCGTCAGTGGCGGCCCGGTCGCGGCCAACGCCAACGGTGGCGGCGGTGTCGACGCCGAGGCCCAGGAGGGGACCGTCGGTGGCGGCGGCAACGTCTCCGTGGCCGGCAACACCGTCGGCGGCTCCGTCGAGTGTACGCTCCCGCCGGAGGGCGCGTCGAACCCCTGCGAGACGGCGACCGAGAGCCCCGGTGGCGGCGGCGCCCCCGGTCTCCCGAGCCCGCCGATCTCGCCCAGCCCGCCGGAGGACCCCGGACTCCCGAGCCCGCCCGAGGCCCCTGGTCTCCCTGGTGACGAGCTGCCGGGTCTCCCGGGCGACGACCTGCCGAGCCTCCCCGGTCCGGGCCTCCCGGTCTGAAGTCGGTACTCCCCGATAGAACTCCGAACGGCTATCCCTTCTTCGCGAACGCCGCATCCGATAGCGACGGGAGCCGCGTTCGGCCCGAGCCCGACGCGTCGGCTCAGTCGCCGTCGAGCGCGAGCGACGCGAGCAGCGCCTCCAGCTGGATCTGCTCGTTGGCGCCCGCGGTGATGCGGTAGTCGGCCTCGCCGACCCGGTCCATCAGCCGGACCGCGGCCTCATCGTCGATGTCGAACTCCCAGACCGACCGATGGAGCTGGTCGATGATGTCGCCGCCCGCGATCCCCGACTCCGTGAGCAGCTCGTCGAGTTTCGACCGCGCGGCGGTGAAGTCCCCGTCGAGCGCACGCTGGACCATCCCGTTGATCTCCTCCGGGCGCGCGGTCGAGGTGATGGCGTAGACGGCCTCCTCGTCGACGGTCTCACCCATCACCGCGGCGGCCTGCAGTCCGTTGATGGCCTTGCGCATGTCCCCGCCCGCCGCGTAGACGAGCGCGTCGAGGCCGGCTTCCGTAAGTTCGATGTCCTCGTTCTCGGCGATCTGCCGGATCTGTGCCTCGACGGCGTCGTCGCCCAGCGGCGAGAACCGGAAGACGGCACACCGGGACTGGATGGGGTCGATGATCTGCGAGGAGTAGTTACACGAGAGGATGAAGCGGGTGTTGTTGGAGAACTGCTCCATCGTCCGCCGGAGCGCGCCCTGGGCGTCACTCGTGAGCGCGTCCGCCTCGTCCAGAAATATCACTCGGTAATCATATCCACCGAACGACGCGCGCGCGAAGCTCTTGATGCGGTCCCGGACCACGTCGATGCCGCGCTGGTCGCTGGCGTTCAGCTCGAGGAAGTTCTCGCGCCAGTCGTCGCCGTAGATCTCCTTGGCGATGGCTACCGAGGCGGTGGTTTTTCCCACACCTGCCGGGCCCGCAAAAAGTAGGTGGGGCAAATCTTGCCGGTTGATGTACGATTTGAGCCGCTCGACGATGGTGTCCTGGCCGACGATGTCGTCCAGCGACTGGGGGCGGTACTTCTCGATCCAGACCTCCCGGCCGCGCTCGGACGCGGCGGGCGCGTCGGCGGCGGGCTCCCCGGGTTCGCTCATACCTGTCCCTCGCCGGCCCCGGACTTCAATTGTCCGAGCGAGGCGCGACAATCCAGAGGCTGGGAGCGCATGGGTCGCGGCTCGCCCGCGACCCTGGGCGACCCGGGGAAGGGCAGGGCGACGCGCTCGTGACACGAACCCCGCTCCTGGCGGAATCGAAGGGCGAGCGGTCTCGGCCCGGTGAGACGAAGTAAGCACGCGAGCGGAGCGAGCGCGCGCAGCGAGTCGCAACCGGTCGAGAGCGCGAGGGCTTCGGTAGCGCCTTCTGTGCCGCTCAAACTGGCGGATAAATCCAGAATATCTGACTTATTTCGATAGTGGATACGATCTGGGCTATATCGCGTGTTCTAAGCGACCTTCTCCTCGCCGTCCCACTCGGCGGAGTTGTCCTGCGGGTCGTAGCCGAGGGCCTCTTTCGCCCGCTCCAGCGAGTAGTACTTGCGGTCGTTGTCGGAGATGCCGTAGACGATCTCGTAGCCGTAGTCGGCCTCCAGCGCGCACGCGTGCAGGTGCGCACAGTCGGGATAGGACAACCACATCGCCTGCCCGCGCTCGTAGTCGATGGGGGGGTGACCTTTCGTGAGGTTGCCGATGCGGATACAGCAGACGGAGAGGTCGTGTTCGTCGTGGTAGAAGCGGCCGAGCGTCTCGCCGGCGGCCTTGGAGACGCCGTAGAAGTTGCCAGGGCGGGGGAGTTCGGTGCCGTCGAGGCGGAAGTCGTCCTCGGGCTGGTAGAGGTCGGGCTTGCGCTCGGTCTCGAAGTGGCCCACGGCGTGGTTCGAGGAGGCGTAGACGAACTTCTCGACGCCGGCCTCGAGCGCCGCGTCGAACATCACCTTCGTCCCGTGGATGTTGTTCTCGAGGACCGAGTCCCACGGGGCGTCGGGGCGGGGGTCGCCAGCGAGGTGGATGACCGCGCCGACACCCTCGCAGGCCTCCCTGGCGTCCTCGGGTTCGGTGATCTCGCCGACCATGTAGGGGTGATCGGGCTCCTCGGCCGGCGGGTTGTGATAGAGGAGGCGCCAGTCGTACTCGTCGCCGATACCGTCCAGGATTGCGCCACCGACGTACCCCCCGGCGCCGGTCAGCAGCACGGTGTCGTCCATTCGGTCGAGTCGTGGCGTGGCCGGAGTAAGTAACGTGTGGTTGGCGTCCACGCCCGTGCGCGACCGCCAGCCCCGTGTCCGGGGCGACTACAGGTCCGCACCGACGGCGTCGGCCACCGAATCGAAGCCGTCGCGGTCGAGCAGGTCGAGCAGGCCGCGGTTGATATCTCGCGCCAGCGTCGGGCCCTCGTAGACGAGGCCGGTGTACAGCTGGACCACGCGTGCGCCCGCCCGGATCTTCGCGTAGGCTCCCTCCGCCGAGGCGACGCCCCCGACGCCTACAACCGGGACATCCGTCCGCTCGGCGACGAAGCGGACCGCCTCGGTGGCGTGTCGTTCGAGCGGCGCGCCCGAGAGCCCGCCGTCCTCGGTCGCGTTCGGAGAGCGCAACGAGGCCGGCCGCCGCGTGGTGGTGTTGGTCGCGACGATGCCGTCGAGGTCGAGGTCGTTCACCACGCCGATGGCATCTTCGATGGCTCCCTCACCCAGGTCCGGGGAGAGTTTCACGAGGAGCGGGTCGGCGCCCGCGTCGCGGAGGGTCCCGAGGATGCTCGCGAGGCGGTCACGGTTCTGGAGGTCGCGCAGTCCCGGCGTGTTCGGGCTGGAGACGTTGACGACGAAGAAGTCCGCGTCCGAGACGCGCTCGTACGTGTAGCGGTAGTCGTCCTCGGCCGTCTCCAGCGGTGCGGATTTGGACTTCCCGATGTTGGCACCCAGCGGAACGTCCAGTGTGGCCGCGTGCGCCGAGACACGCGGGCCGATGGCGTCGGCGCCGTCGTTGTTGAAGCCCATCCGGTTGATGATGGCGTGGTCCTCGGGCAGGCGGAACATCCGTGGCCGGGGGTTGCCGGCCTGCTGTTCGGCGGTGACGCCGCCCACCTCGACGTGGCCGAAGCCGAGCGCGGCCAGCGCGGGGGCGACGCGAGCGTTCTTGTCGAGGCCCGCGGCGACACCGACCGGCGAGGGGAACGACTGGCCGAACGCCTCGACGGAGAGTCGGTCGTCATCGACCGTCAGCTGGCGCCGAAGGAGCGACTCGACCGATGTGTCCTGGACAGCCGCGAGACCACGCAGGGTGATCTCGTGGGCCGTCTCCGGTGGGAGCGAGAAGAGGAGCGGCTTCGCGATGTCGTAGAGCGAGAGTCCCATCGGTCGTTGGGCGGCGTGGCGCGAGAATAAGCGCGGCGGTCCGCGTCGCTTCGGTGGCGTGGCTCAGAACTCGTGTTCGACCTCGTCAGGGTCGGCCTTCTGGATGATGATTTTCCCGTCGCGCACGCGGACGAACACCTCGTCACCGATCTCCATCCCGGCGACCGCGAGTTCGTCCTCGTGCAGATTGACGTGGACGTTGTGGTACTCCCCGTTCTCGTCCTTCGCGCCACTCGGAGAGAGCTTCTTCTTGCGAACCATCGAGTACGTGGGCCAAGTTCACCACACGGCATACATAAGTGTACCGTGCCCCGCCCCTGGATTCGGCTCTCTTCACATCCACGTCCCTCGCGTGCCTGCACGCGCGTGCGAGCCGGGGGATGGAGCAGGGCAATCGCGGACGCCACGAGCCGGGGTCGGCGCAGCCACCTGACCTGGTGTCCCGGATGTGGCAGTCGCCCCACCGAGCCGCCGATCTCTGGGCTGAAATCGCCCGCCGAGCGGCGGATTCGGGGGGTATATTTATATTTGGTGGTGTTGACATCCCGCATGGAGGTCACAACCAATGGTCGAAGACGACAAGCGGAACTTCGCGCTCCGGGACGACATCGGCAACGAGACAAGCGTGTTCTCCGGACGGACACCACGGCAGGCCGCACTGAAGGCGGCCCGACGGCTGGACCCGGCCAAGAGTGAACAGCAGGCCGAGCATCACGAGCTCCGGCTCCGGGAGAAAGGTACCAAGAAGGTCCATATCTACGACGGCTGGGCGTGGACCGAGACCGCCCCCGACGACAAGCCCGGCTGGATGCCGACCGAGATCACCGAGGCCAACGTCTCGAAGAAGGGTATCGAACACCTCGACTCCATCTGATCCTCGCCGTCTCCTCTCCGGCGAACTCCCGAAGGGCTAACCCGACAGCGGCCGCACCGTCGAATGCGCGGCCCTCATCCGGCGGGACGGCGTGCCAGCGCGGGATGACCGCCCGGCCTCCAGCCGCGTGACATCACCTTCATACCAGCTGGTGAACATATGAGTCGCCCCCTCGTGGGGGTGGCGCGCGCCAGCGTGCCGTGGCGGCATGTGCCGTGTAACGCCGGCACACGGCGGGTTCACTCCGACGGGGTTAAGTGTAACACCGGCTTCGAATGGAATGCGAAGCGCCGCGGGGCACTCACCCTGGACTCGTTCCCGGGCTGCCCCCGTGGTCGGCCGGAACGTTCCGACGCCCTTATGGGGCACAGGGCGTTTCGGTTGAAGTACGCACCCGCCGCCCGAATCGACACAGGGCGGCGGGAGGCCATCGACGCCCTTATATGATAATGGGCGTTCGGTGGTAATGTGAACGGGGCGCCCTCACGGGCGTCCCGGACCTGAACGAGGTCCGGTGGGTTTATGACCCATCCCGGACAACGTTCAGGTCCGAAGAAGATGAGGATTCCACCCCTGCGGTCCGCCGTCAAGATGGAATCTGATGTTAGCCTTGACAGTTCGGTGACACTCGGTCGATCGTCACCGAACGTCCGATAGCATCCCGCCTTAACCCGCCTCGCCTCGTGCGAGGCACATTCCGGTTGATCCTGCCGGAGGCTATTGCTATCGGTGTCCGATTTAGCCATGCGAGTCGTGCGGGTTCAGGCCCGCGGCGAACTGCTCAGTAACACGTGGCCAAGCTACCCTCTGGAGACGGATAACCTCGGGAAACTGAGGCTAACCCGTCATACCGCTTCCGAGCTGGAGTGCTGGAAGCGGGAAACGCTCCGGCGCCGGAGGATGCGGCTGCGGCCGATTAGGTAGACGGTGGGGTAATGGCCCACCGTGCCGATAATCGGTACGGGTTGTGAGAGCAAGAACCCGGAGACGGACTCTGAGACAAGAGTCCGGGCCCTACGGGGCGCAGCAGGCGCGAAACCTTTACACTGCACGTCAGTGCGATAGGGGGACACCGAGTGCGAGGGCATAGAGCCCTCGCTTTTCTGAACCTTAAGGTGGTTCAGGAATAAGGGCTGGGCAAGACCGGTGCCAGCCGCCGCGGTAACACCGGCAGCCCGAGTGATAGCCGATATTATTGGGCCTAAAGCGTCCGTAGCTGGCCGGGGAGGTCCGTCGGGAAATCCACTCGCTCAACGAGTGGGCGTCCGGCGGAAACCCTCCGGCTTGGGACCGGAAGACCGAAGGGGTACGTCCGGGGTAGGAGTGAAATCCTGTAATCCTGGACGGACCACCGGTGGCGAAAGCGCCTTCGGAGGACGGATCCGACAGTGAGGGACGAAAGCTAGGGTCTCGAACCGGATTAGATACCCGGGTAGTCCTAGCCGTAAACGATGCTCGCTAGGTGTGGCACAGGCTACGAGCCTGTGCTGTGCCGTAGGGAAGCCGTGAAGCGAGCCGCCTGGGAAGTACGTCCGCAAGGATGAAACTTAAAGGAATTGGCGGGGGAGCACTACAACCGGAGGAGCCTGCGGTTTAATTGGACTCAACGCCGGACATCTCACCAGCCCCGACAACAGTCATGACGGTCAGGTTGATGACCTTACCCGACGCTGTTGAGAGGAGGTGCATGGCCGCCGTCAGCTCGTACCGTGAGGCGTCCTGTTAAGTCAGGCAACGAGCGAGACCCGCACCTCTAGTTGCCAGCAGTATCGCGAGATAGCTGGGTACACTAGGGGGACTGCCGCTGCCAAAGCGGAGGAAGGAACGGGCAACGGTAGGTCAGTATGCCCCGAATGGGCTGGGCAACACGCGGGCTACAATGGTCGGGACAATGGGACGCGACACCGAGAGGTGGAGCTAATCTCCTAAACCCGATCGTAGTTCGGATTGAGGGCTGAAACTCGCCCTCATGAAGCTGGATTCGGTAGTAATCGCGTGTCAGCAGCGCGCGGTGAATACGTCCCTGCTCCTTGCACACACCGCCCGTCAAAGCACCCGAGTGGGGTCCGGATGAGGCCTGGGTTGCCAGGTCGAATCTGGGCTCCGCAAGGGGGCTTAAGTCGTAACAAGGTAGCCGTAGGGGAATCTGCGGCTGGATCACCTCCTAATGACCGGGACCCACCCATCGTGGTGGGCCCACCTTTCGCTTCGGGCGTTCGACGAGGGTCGACCGAGCACCTAAGAACTGTCAAGGCTAACGAAGGGCCCATAGCTCAGTGGTAGAGTGCCTCCTTTGCAAGGAGGATGCCGCGAGTTCGAATCTCGCTGGGTCCATGTTTGCGGGGAAGCAAAGCGATGCCCTCAAGTGGCATCCTGCGCTTTCCCGTAACAGACCGATGCACCACTCCGTGCAAGCGTGAGTGGGAAGGGTTGATGCAGCTTGCCCACCCGCAACGCTGCAGATGAGATCGCGTGTACGTGTGATTTCCAGGCGCACACTGGACCCGTTCACAGGGTCCGAGTTATAGTCATCGTGGCTACTGTGCTGCCTGGTGGATGGCTCGGCTCAGACGCCGACGAAGGACGTGCCAAGCTGCGATAAGCCCTAGGGAGCCGCACGGAGGCGAAGAACTAGGGATGTCCGAATGGGAATCCCCACCGCAATTGCTTCGCGCAATGGGGAACGCACCGAATTGAAACATCTCAGTAGGTGCAGGAAGAGAAATCAACCGAGATGTCGTTAGTAACCGCGAGTAAACGCGATACAGTCCAAACCGAAGGCTTCGGCCAATGTGGTGTTCGGACTGACCCTCATCCAGCGACCCTCGACGAGAAGTCTCCTGGAACGGAGCGTGAGACAGGGTGACAACCCCGTATCGTCGTGCAGTAGCTGGTGCGTCAGCTCCAGAGTAGCGGGGATTGGAAATTCCTCGTGAAGCTGGCAGACATCGTCTGCTAAGACTAAATACGTTCTGAGACCGATAGCGAACAAGTAGCGTGAGCGAACGCTGAAAAGCACCCCGAGAAGGGAGGTGCAATAGGGCCTGAAATCAGGTAGCGATTGAGCGATGGGGCACGAAAGGCCCGACGGGAAACGACCTACCCGCGAGGGTACAGTAGAAACCTTCGGGAGCCGCTGTCTCATCGTGCGTTTTGAAAAACGAACCAGGGAGTGTGTCTGTTTGGCGAGTCTAACTGGAGTATCCAGGGAGGCGTAGGGAAACCGACATGGCCGCAGCATTGCGAGGGCCGCCGTATTCAAGTGCGGGGAGCCAAACGGACACGACCCGAAACCGGGTGATCTACGCGTGGGCAGGGCGAAGCGTGGCGAAAGCTACGTGGAGGCCCGTTAGAGTTGGTGTCCTACAATACCCTCTCGTGACCTACGTGTAGGGGTGAAAGGCCCATCGAACCCGGAAACAGCTGGTTCCGACCGAAAAATGTCGAAGCATTACCTCTTCCGAGGTAGTCCGTGGGGTAGAGCGACCGATTGGGGGCACCGACTCCGAGAGGAGTCGGACCTCCTGTCGAACTCCGAACTCACGGACGCCGTGGACGAAGGGAGTCCGCTGCGCGGGGTAAGCTTGCGTAGCGTGAGGGAGACAACCCAGAGCTGGGTTAAGGTCCCAAAGTATGGACTAAGTGCGATCGAAGGTGGTCCCGAGCCCTAGACAGCCGGGAGGTGAGCTTAGAAGCAGCTACCCTCTAAGAAAAGCGTAACAGCTTACCGGCCGAGGTTCGGGGCGCCCAAAATGATCGGGGCTCAAGTCCATCACCGAGACCTAGCCGCACGATTCACATCGTGCTCGCGTAGGTCGGCACTCCGGTTGGGTGGAAGCACGGGCGAGAGCTCGCGTGGACCGACCGGTGAGGAAAATCCTGGTCATAGTAGCAGCGATAGTCGGGTTAGAATCCCGACGGCCGAACGAGTAAGGGTTCCTCGGCAATGTTCGTCAACCGAGGGTTAGCCGGTCCTAAGTCACGTCGTAATTCGAGCGTGACAAATTGGGAAGCTGGTTAATATTCCAGCGCTTCTGTACATCGAAAGCCGACGCCTTGGGGTCGACCGGGCCACGCCTTCGCGTGGTCGAACTGTCAAAATCCGTGGAAGCCGTAATGGCACGAAGCGGACGAACGGCAGGATAGCGCAAGCCGGTTCAACCTAGGGCCCGTGAAAAGGCGAGTACAGAATCCGTACCGAGATCCGACACAGGTACTCGTGCCAGCGAAAGGCAAGGCCTGTCGGGAATAACCGACGTTAGGGAATTCGGCAATCTGGTCCCGTAAGTTCGCGATAAGGGATGCCTGCTCAGGAGATGAGCAGGTCGCAGTGACTCGGACGCTCCGACTGTCTAGTAACAACATAGGTGACCGCAAATCCGCAAGGACTCGTACGGTCACTGAATCCTGCCCAGTGCGGGTATCTGAACACCCAGTACAATGGGACGAAGGACCCGTCAACGGCGGGGGTAACTATGACCCTCTTAAGGTAGCGTAGTACCTTGCCGCTTCAGTAGCGGCTTGCATGAATGGATCAACGAGAGCGTCGCTGTCCCAACGTTGGGCCCGGTGAACTGTACGTTCCAGTGCGGAGTCTGGAGACCCCCAGGGGGAAGCGAAGACCCTATGGAGCTTTACTGCAGGCTGTCACTGAGACATGGTCGCTGATGTGCAGGATAGGTAGGAGTCGTTACAGAGGTACCCGCGCTAGCGGGCCACCCAGACAACACTGAAATACTACCCGTCAGTGACTGTGACTCTCACTCCGGGAGGAGGACACTGATAGCCGGGCAGTTTGACTGGGGCGGTACGCGCTCGAAATGATATCGAGCGCGCCCTAAGTCCACCTCATTCGGGTCGGGAACCCGAAGAAGAGTGCAAGAGCAAAAGGTGGATTGACAGTGTCGTTCCTAACGAGCGACGCTGACACGAAAGTGTGGTCTAGCGAACCAATGAGCCTGCCCGATGCGGGCCATTGACGACAGAAAAGCTACCCTAGGGATAACAGAGTCGTCACCGGCAAGAGCACATATCGACCCGGTGGCTTGCTACCTCGATGTCGGTTCCCTCCATCCTGCCCGTGCAGAAGCGGGCAAGGGTGAGGTTGTTCGCCTATTAAAGGAGGTCGTGAGCTGGGTTTAGACCGTCGTGAGACAGGTCGGCTGCTATCTACTGGGGGTGTACGGTGCCTGACGGGAACGATCGTATAGTACGAGAGGAACTACGATCGGTGGCCACTGGTGTACCGGTTGTCCGAGAGGGCATGTGCCGGGCAGCTACGCCACACGGGGTAAGAGCTGAACGCATCTAAGCTCGAAACCCACCTGGAAAAGAGGCACCGCTGAGGGCGCTCGTAGAAGACGAGTTCGATAGACTCGGGGTGTACGCACCGAGGCAACGAGGTGTTCAGCCCGCGAGAACTAACTGCCCAAAGCCACCAATCATACCTTCGGACTCCGTGAACGGGTCCAGGCGCTAACTGGAAATCACACATTCAATACACGCGATCTCGCCACCGATATTGGCATTACGACGGTTCGATTCCGTCGATCGGCGTTAAGGCGGCCACAGCGGCGGGGCCACACCCGTACCCATCCCGAACACGGTAGTTAAGCCCGCCAGCGTTCCGGCCAGTACTGGAGTGCGCGAGCCTCTGGGAACACCGGTTCGCCGCCTGCCATTCATTACTCACGGTGAGAGGCCTCTTGGCCTCTCTCCGGTTCATCACACGCCGAGTGACGACTCCGTCACTCGGTTCTCCGTCCTTGGTGAGCGACAGCTATGTCGTTCGTCGTTCTCGGCCGAACAGTGGCAACGCTCGGCTCGGGCGTGGCCGCCCGGAAACACTACCGGCGTTGTTAGTTGCGAAACTTTATAGAACACGCAGACCTGCGTGCGTATGTGACAACCACACAGTCCACACCCCCTGCGTTCGAGGAGACGGCCGAGCTGGACATGATCCGTCAGACGGCCCGCGACGTGGCGGCCGGCTACGACGACGAGTACTGGTTCGAGGTCTCCGAGGG
Source organism: Haloglomus halophilum (assembly GCF_024298885.1). Lineage (GTDB taxonomy): Archaea > Halobacteriota > Halobacteria > Halobacteriales > Haloarculaceae > Haloglomus > Haloglomus halophilum. Next base: position 1,189,045 of record NZ_CP101166.1, on the reverse strand, counting down.
GAAGAAACCGGAGGAGTTCTGGAACGACTGTGCGGACGCCGGCTTCCTCGGCGCCGCTATCCCGCAGGAGTACGGCGGCGAGGGGATGGGGTTCTGGGAACTGAGCGCCATCGTCGAGGAACTCTGCACCCAGGGCTGTATGGGTGCGGAGATGCTGTTCGTCGTGAACGTCTGCTTCGGCGGCATCACGCTCGTCGAGAACGGGAGCGAGGAGCAGAAGGAGGAGTGGCTCCCGAAGATCTGCAACGGTGACGCCAACTGGGCGATGGCCCTGACGGAACCGGACGCGGGCCACAACGCGCCCAACATGACGACGTTCGCCGAGAAGGACGGCGACGAGTACGTCATCGAGGGGACCAAGCAGTGGATCTCCGGCGTTGACTACGCCGACCGGATGTTGACGGTCGCGCGCACGGATTCGAAGGACGACGCGGCGAAGATGCAGGGGGTCACCCTGTTCCTCGTCGACCCGGACGACCCGAACCTGGAGAAGCGCGAGCTCGACGTCGGCATCCCCACGCCGGAGAAGCAGTTCGAGCTCTCGTTCGACGGCGTCCGCGTCCACGAGGAGGATGTCGTCGGCACGCCCGGCATGGGCCTCTACCAGCTGTTCGACACGGTCAACCCCGAGCGGCTGCTCGGCTCCGCGGGTGCCATCGGCACGGGCAAGTGCGCGCTCAATCGCGCCATCGACTACGCGAAGGAGCGCGAGGTCTTCGACCAGCCCATCGGCGCGCACCAGGCCATCCAGCACCCCATCGCGGACTCGTGGACGAAGCTCGAGGCGGCCCAGCTCCTGCTGCGCAAGGCCGCGTGGATGGTCGACAACGAGCCGGACCCCAAGAAGACCGCCGAGATCTCGAACATGGCGAAACTCCGCGCGACGGAGGTCGGCCACGACGCCACCGACGTGGCGGTCCAGACCCACGGTGGCAACGGCTTCTCGCGCGACTACGCTGTCATCGAGATGTGGAAGGGGTCGCGCCTCGGCAAGGTCGCGCCCGGCAGCACCGAGATGATGCGCAACCACGTCGCCGAGCACACGCTCGGCCTGCCTCGCTCGTACTAGAACGAACGTTTCCGTCGCTCGTCGTCGGTGTCGCTCGACGTCTTGCGGACCGCTACGCTTTTGCCGTCCGTTGGACTAGGCACGCTTGCGGGCCATGGTGGCAGAGTCCGGCCGAACGCGGCGGCCTGCAGAGCCGCATATCGCCGGTTCAAATCCGGCCCATGGCTCTTCTCGGGAACGAAGTGAGCGTGAGAGCCAGCAGTCGGTTCGAACCCGTAGGCTCAGTACCCAGTACGACATTCTCTGGGCATCCGTCCGCTTCCTCGGGAGCGGCCGCTTCGGTGGTATCCAGGTAATCCCTCAGGCACGCTGGCCCAGCCAACTATGGAAAAATCACCAATACGAGAAGCAGCAGGAACACTAGCACCATCAGAAATCCGATAGCCTCGGCGGGTGCGGGGTTGGATTCTCGCATATTGGGCGTAGTTTATCAATTTGTATAATATTTTCTACAACGAATAAAAACTGCCGCACCGGAATCCGTTCCCCGGACTCGAGGTCAGCGCCTTGCTTCCGACGAGCGACGGCACCGCACGGCGCGGGCTACGCCGACGGCCGATGTGGGCGGTACGGATGCGACCGCGCGGTGGCGACGACCCGGCCCTGGTGTTCCGCGTCGCCCCGAGCAGCAGCGGCATCGCAGCCTTGCGTTACAGATCGATAATCGAGGGGATTATCGTTCCATCTGGCTGAGAGCTGGTCGATAGCGGAGATATAGTGGTTATCTCTCGTCCGTGTCGGTTCTGTCGACCTGGAACAGCGACTCGACGCCCTTCAGCGCGAGCCGGGGTCCGAGCGTGCCGAGTTCGAGTGCGAGGCGGCCGGGGTCGCTGGTCGTGACGCTGGCCCGCCGACTGCTGGAGGCGTTCTCGACGGCCTCGCGAACGTCGTCGGCCGACGCGACGTCTGGGTCGACCGTCAGGACGGTCTCCTCGTCGCCGTCCTGGATGGTCACCCGGACGCCGTCGGTCGGCTCGTCGGCCTCCTCGCCGTCGTTCGTCTCCTCGATACCGTCGCCGAGATGTGCGTAGCGGTCTTCCTTGGACATGTCAGTCGTTCACCACTGCCTGTCGTTCGTCCGTGCCGTGCGCCGCGACGATCTCCGCGAGGTCCTCGTACGCCTCGAGGAGCGACTCCTGGTACGCGCGGAGGCCGTGCGCGTCCGCGTAGCGGAAGATGTCGAGCCCCTCGTCCCAGGCCTGCGCGAGGACGTTGTAGTCCGGGACCGTCACCGGGAGGACCCGGACGCCGTCGGCCTCGGCCGCGAGCGTCTCGCGGACCTGCTGGTTGAGGCTGGAGCCCTCGACCTTGTTCGGGAGGACGCCGATGACCTCGAGTGCGAAGTCGGGCTGGGCGCGCTGGAGCTGGGATTCGAGTGCCTCGACGGTATCGAGGACGCCGCCGATGGACTGTTCGCCCTTGCGCGTCATCTCCATCGGTACGAGGACGTTGCCGGTCGCGATGAGCGCGTTGTCGACAAGCAGGTTCAGCGTCGCCGGCGGATCGATGATGACGTGGTCGTACTCGTCCGCGACGGGTGCGAGCGAGGAGCGCAGCAGGAACTCCGCGGTGGAGATGCCCTCCGCGCGCGCCGTACTCTCCAGCGAGGCGAGCGACTCGTGGCCCGGGACGAGGTCGAACGGCTCGTCCTCGATGACGAGTTCGCGCAGGTCGCCGTCGTCGAGTAACACGTCAGTGATGGTCGTCCCGTCGGTGGTCTTGGCTTCGGCGTGGCCGGCCGCGGCGGTGAGGCTCGCGGGCTGGGGGTCCAGGTCCACGAGTAGCACGTCGTCGCCCCGGCGCCCGAGCGCGGCGCCGAGGTTGATGGCCGTGGTCGTCTTGCCGACACCCCCGCTCTCGGACCACGTCACTAGCTCCGTCATTCGGGCGGACGTTCTGCGAAGGAGGCCTAATAGCTTGCCCGTTCACCCGAACAGCGCGACGATGACCCAGTCGGCCAGTCCGACCGCCAGCAACAGCACGCCCTCGGCTCGCGACAGGGCCCGCCTGCTCACCGCCAGTCCCACGGCGAGGAGGGTGACCGCACAGAGCCCCAGCGAGGCCTCGACGGCGACCGCCGAGAGGGCGAGCGGCCGCAGCGCCGCGGCGAGCCCCAGGACACCGAGCAGGTTGACCACACAGGAGCCGAAGATGTTGCCGGCCGAGACCTCGAACCGGCCCTGACGGATGGCGGCGGCGCTCGCGACGATCTCGGGTGCGGAGGTGCCGAGGGCGACCACTGTCTCGCCGATGAGCCAGTCCGAGACGCCGGCCGCGCGCGCGATGTCGACGGCGCCGCCGACGAGCAGGTCGGCCCCCACCACGACCGCGACGAGGCCGACCAGCACCCGAAGAACATCGACGGCCGCCCGGCGCTCGGTGATGGCCGCGTCGACTGCGAGGCTCGGACCGGCCACGCCCCGGTACGCCAGCAGCGCGAGGTAGGCTATCAGGAGCGCCATGAGCACCGCCCCCTCGAGGCGGCTGAGCCGGAGGTCGACGACGAATGCCACGACCAGCAGCGTCGCCCCGACGAGCACCGGCCCGTCCCGGCGGACGATGTCACCGGGTGTCGGGAGCGCGGTGAACACGGCGCTCCCGCCCAGCACGATGCCCAGGTTGACGACGTTCGACCCGACCACGTTGGCGACGGAGACGTCCGTCCGGCCGGCGAGCGCGGCGCCGATGGTGACGGCGAACTCCGGTAGCGAGGTCCCGATGGCGACGACGGTGAGCCCGACCACCAGCGGCGGGATGCCGGCGCGCGCGGCGAGGTCGCCCGCCCCCGCGACGAAGCGGGAGGCTCCGAGCCACAGCGCGACGATGCCCGCGGCGACCGCGCCGGCGTCGAGGAGCAGTCCGGTGGCGACCACACCACCGCTCGGCGTGGGCACCGCTTAGTGGTGGTGTTCCGTTACGCGTACGCCGCGAACTCCTCGCCGGCGACGAGGAAGTAGCCCGTTCCGAGGAGGCCGACGATGGTGGCGAGGCCGAACGCGACCGTCGGGCCGGCGAGCGCGGTCCCGGCGACGGTCACGCGGTCGAGGCCGTAGATGATGCCGCCGAGCAGTGCCGACGGGATGACGACCGTGTTCCGCACGAGGTAGTACGACCCGGTGACGCGGCCGCCCGCGTCGCGCTCGGCGGGGCCGACGATGAGTGCCTTGTGCGCGGGGAGGCCCGCGAACCGGAGCCCGGAGAAGGCAAAGAGCGCGACGAGAACGAGCTGGTCGGGTGGTGCGGCGATGAGCAGCACGGGGAAGACGGCGTACACCGCGAACCCGACCGCGACGACGGGCTTGAGGCCGACGTGTTCGGCCAGGCGCGCGACGGGGGCCATACTGAGCAGTGCCACGACCATCTCCACGCCGAGCAGGACGCCGAAGAACGCCGCGGGGGTCAGTGTGATGGGGCCGAGCGAGAACCCCCCCAGCGACAGCGCCGGAATCCGCAGGCCGACCGACAGGAAGTCCGTGATTACGATGACGAAGAAGACGTACACCATCCCGTTGGCGAACCGGACCAGCGTGTCAGCGACCAGCAGGGGCCGCAGGGGCTCGGGCAGCGACCCGAGGTCCTCGATGACGGCGCCGACCCCGGCGAACGAATCGCCGACGGTGTCCTCGCCCGCGTCGTACAGCAGATGCTGGGCGACGGTGGCGACCGCGCCGAACGCGACCGCCAGCCACAGGACACGCTGGAAGCCGTCGACGAAGCCCGTGGTGAGTGCCAGGATGCCGGCCGCGAGGAGCGGCCCGACGAGGAAGCCCACCCGGCGGAACGTCTCGGTCGCCGCGAACCCCGCCGCGAGTTCCGCGTCCGGGACCGACTGCCGGACGACCGCGAAGGTCGCGCCGAGGCCGAACGACTTCCACGCCTGCGCGAGGAACAGCCCGACGAACACCCACGCCCACGCCGGTATCACGAGTCCGCCCACCGCGAGTTCGAGTGCGGGCGCGAGCGCCCACAGCCCGAATCCGAGCGTGGCCACGACGCCGAACAGGGTGAGGGCCAGCCGTGAGCCGATGCGGTCCGAGAGCGCCCCACCGGGGTAGGGATAGAGCGCCCCGATGAGATTGCCGACGCTCCCGTACAGGCCGACGACGGCTGCACCGGCGCCAAGCGTCCGCAGGTACTCCGGGACGTACCGGCCGGTCATCTGGAACGCGAGGCTGAAGGCGAACATCGCCAGCGACAGCGTCAGCACGTCTCGCTCCAGCGCGAGGAACTGGCGGAACGCTGCCAGCGCATCCGGCCCCCGGTCGGTCGCCATACCGCGTGGTCGGGCGGGGGGGCCGTAAGCGATACTCCGGAGCACTATGTACGCTCCGGAGGCCAAGCCGCCTCCGGCAGTGGCCGTCGGAACGGCGGAAAACTGTCGAATCCACCGGATACGTCTGGAGCTCTCGGAACTATCCCGGAGTCTCGGATATCAGGCGATACTGCCGCCGAGAACGAGCGCCGAGCCGGGTGGAAAGCGGGTGTTCCGCGTTACCCGCCGAGGTAGGTCTCGCGGATGTAGTCGTCGCCGCGGAGTTCCTCGGGGGTGCCGGTCTTGACGACCTCACCGTTCTCGAGGAGGTACATCCGGTCGGCGTGGTCGAGCGCGAACGTGACGTTCTGCTCGGTCAGCAGGATGGAGACGCCCTGCTCCTGGATGGGGTCGATGGCCTGGCTGATGTCCTCGAGGATGACCGGCGCGAGGCCGATGGTCGGCTCGTCGAGGACGAGCAGGTCCGGGTCGCCCATCAGCGCGCGGCCGATGGCGAGCATCTGCTGCTCACCGCCGGACATCGAGCGCGCGTTCTGGTCGGTCCGCTCCTCCAGGCGCGGGAAGAGGTCGTAGACGAACTCCAGCTGCTGCTCGACGTAGCTCTCGTCGTCGATGGCGTACGCGCCGAGCCGGAGGTTGTCCTCGACGTCCATGAAGCCGAAGAGGTCCCGCTCCTCCGTGCAGTAGATCATCCCGCGGTCGACGAGCTCGTCGCGCGAGACACTGCTGACCTCGGTGCCGCGGAAGCGGACGCTCCCGCCGAACGGGAGGAACCCGTTGACGGTGTCACAGAACGTCGTCTTCCCGGCGCCGTTCGGGCCGATGAGCGAGACGAGTTCGCCCTCTCCGAGTTCCAGGTCGACACCGCGGAGTGCGGTGACCTTCCCGTAGGAGACCTGCACGTTCTCGGCCTCGAGGACCATGTTGCCGCCGCCGGCAGCGCCCGCACCGGCACCCGCTCGGGACTGGCTGCTCATATCTCATCACCACCGAGGTATGCTTCTTGAACTTTCGGGTCGTCCGTGATCTCGTCGGGTGACCCCTCGGCGATCTTCGCGCCGAACTGGATGACGAACGCGCGGTCGATGAGGTTGAGCAGGCCACGCATGTTGTGGTCGACCACGATGAGGGTCATTCCGTTGTCCCGGAGGCTGAGGAGCACGTCCGTCAGCTCCTGAACCTCGCCGCTGGAGAGGCCGGCGAACGGCTCGTCGACCAGCATCAGGTCGGGGTTGGTCGCGATGGCCTTGGCCAGCTCCAGCTTCAACATCCCGGCGTGCGGGAGTTCGCTGGGCGTCTCCTGGAGCTGGTCACCCAGCCCGACGCGCCGGCAGATCTCCTCGGCCAGCCGCGTCGTCTCGCCGCCCACGCCCGCGAGCGTGAACAGCTTGTCCGGCGCCAGCGACAGCGCCACGTTCCGGACCACCGTGCGGTCCGAGAGCGGGGCGAAGTCCTGGAAGGTGCGGGCCATCCCCGCCTGGACCATCTCGTGGGAGTCCAGCCCGGTGACGTCCTCGCCCTTGAACCAGACGGTGCCGTCGGTCGGCTCGTAGAAGCCGGTGATGCAGTTGAACGTGGTCGACTTCCCGGCGCCGTTCGGGCCGATGAAGCCGAGGATCTCCTGTTCCTGGACGGCGAACGACAGGTCGTCGACCGCTGTCAGTCCGCCGAACTCCTTCCGCAGGTCGTTGGCGACGAGGACGCCGTCCTGGGGGCCGAGACCGCTCCCCGTGGGCGTGGCGCGCTCGCCGCTCTGTTGTCCGTCAGTGCTCATTGTTATCGACGCTCGTCGATGATCTCACGCAGTTCCGCGCGGTACTTCTCGATGATCTCCCCGAGGGCGGAGTCGCCGTCGCCGCCGACCGACTGGCCCTCGTACTCCTCGCCGCGGGCGGAGGCCAGCACCATCCGGCCGCCACGGATACTGGCCCGGAGGATGCCACCGGGTGCGAACACGAGGACGGCCATCGCGGCCGCCAGCAGCGGGAGCGGCCGCAGGTTGGCCAGATCGAAGCCGATGAGCGGATCGATCAGCCCGATGACGATGCCGGTCATCGCGTACACCACCGCCCCCACGATGGGGCCGACGATGGTGCCGGTCCCGCCGAGGATGGAGATGATGATGAGGTTGATGCTCTGCTGGATATCGTCCTGGCCGAGGATGCCCAGCGGCGTCGGGGTCTTGATCGTGTGGACCCAGATGGCACCGCCGAGCCCGGCGACGAGCGCCGAGAGGACGAACGCGAACAGCTTGAACTTCGCGCCGTCCAGGCCCGCGGCCGCGACGGCATCCTCGTCCTCGCGGATGGCGGTGAACACCGACCCCGCCGACGACCGGGTGACGCCTATCAACACCACCAGCACCACGATCATCAGCGCGAGCGCGAAGTAGTAGTTCGCGAGCGCGGTCTGCTGGATACCGGAGTAGCCCGAGGCCAGCTCGACCACGGCCCCACTGCCGTCGATGCCGAACAGCTGGGTCGGGAGTCCGGGCCCGTTCCGGCCGCCGAGCCCCTCGGGCGCGATGGGGATACCCAGCGGCGTGAAGCTGTTGTTGAACAGCGTGAACAGCTTCGACAGGATGATGGGGACGATGAGCGTCACCAGCGACAGGTACGGGCCCCGCAGCCGGAGCGCGGGCAGTCCGACCAGGATGCCGCCGATGCCCGCCACGATCATCCCGACGGGGATGCCGATGACTGGCGTGATGCCGTGCTGGATGTCGAGGACGGCGGTGGTGTAGCCGCCCAGCGCGATGAAGAAGGCGTGTCCGAACGAGAGCTGCCCGGTGTACCCCGAGACGACGTCCCACGACATCCCGAAGATGGCGAGGAAGATGAGGGTGGTCGGGCCACCCATCTGGTCGGGGTAGAGCTGTGTCGGGAGCAGCACGAACAGCAACAGCCCCAGCAGCCCGATCTGGAACCGAAGGGGCATCGCGATAGGGTTGAGCTTCTCGAGCACCGCCTGCCGGCGCTCGGCCGATGTCGAACCGCCGATGATGGATTCGTTTTCCGTGGACATTATTCAGCAGCCTCCCGCCCGAACAGGCCTTCGGGCTTGACGAGAAGGAACACGATCAACAGGACGAGCGCGGAGAACCCCTGCAGTGAGGAGTCGATGTACTGGGTGGTGATGGTCTCGGTGAACCCGATGATGTAGGCCCCGACGACGGAGCCCTTGATGGAACCGAGGCCACCCAGGATGACGATGGAGAACGCCAGGATGAGCGGCTGGGTACCCATCGTCCAGGTGCCGGTGTTCTTCATCGTGAGGAGCACCCCCGCGATGCCGGCGAACGCGCCCGCCAGGAGCCACGTGACGAGGTTGATCTTCCGGGCGTCGATACCCACGACCGCCGCGCCCTTGTCGGACATCGACACCGCGAGGATCGCCTTCCCGGTCTTCGTCCGGGAGACGAACACGCCCGTGAGGACGACCAGCAGCATCGACAGCACGAAGATGAACACGCTGATGTTCTGGACTCCGATGCCGCCTAGGTTCGTACTACCGCCGACGATCAGGTCGACGGAGAAGTTCCCGGTGCCGGTCAGGAACACCCGACAGGCGTGCTGGATGAAGAAGCCGATGATGAACGTGAGGATGAGCAGCGTGACCGGTTCGTCCTCGACGAACCGGACGACCCCGAGGTAGAGGGCGCCACTCACGAGTGCGGCGGTGATCATGCCACCGATGAGCCCGACAGCAGGGTTGAGCCCCAGTTCCAGCGGGGAGCTGCCCCCGGAGATGAGCCACGAGGCTTCCGCCCCGATGGTGATTAGCGCGCCGTGCGAGAAGTTCAGGACCCCACCAACGCCGAAGATCAGTGTGAATCCGATCGCGATGATCGCGTAGAGGGAACTGATCGAGATGGCGTTGATGACGACGTTTGCGAGACTGACCATGTGTTGTGTGTGATTCTGTTTGGTTCGTGTCGTGGTTCTCTCGTGTGTCGAGCCTGTGATGCGTGATTATCCCGCCGCTCTCACTGGTTGGCGGGGTGATCGCTGGGGTAGTCGATCCAGTCCGGATACGAGTAGTCGGAGGTCTTGTTCTGCTCCGGCGCGAACGAGTGCATCACGCCGTAGTCCTCGGCGATTTCCTCGTCGACCTGCCACTGCTGCCAGACCGGGACGCCCGTCTCCTTCATCGAGGTCCAGGCCGGCTCGTGGGCGTAGTCGGCCTCCGGCGGCGTGAACTTGATCTCCGGCAGGATGGTCCCCTGGTCGAACTTGTACGTCTCGAGGGCCTCGACCATCTCCTCGTTGGTGGGGATGCGGTCGAGATCGTTGTCGAGGACGTAGCGGGCCATCGCGACGGCGTAGGCCTTGACCGCGTCGAAGGTGATGGGGCCGGAGTAGACGGGGTAGGTGTCGTACGTCTTCCGGTACCGCTTCATGAAGTCCTGGGTGCGCGGCGTGTTGGTGGTCTGGGGCGTGACGGCGTTCATCGTGAAGATGTACTGGCACGCGCCCGAGACCTCCTCCCAGAACTCGTAGATCTGCGCGGGCAGGCTGATGCCGCCCATCTCGAACGAACGGTTCTGGTTGGCCCACTGCTTGACCGCCGCGGTGCCCGTCAGCGCCTGTGCGATGAGGTTCACGTCGGCACCGGAGGACTCGACCTCGTCGAACAGGGGCGTCCAGTTGGTCGTCCCCGAGGAGGAGCGCTTGAACACCGGCACGTCGTCGAAGAACTCGCCGATGTTCGGCTCGAGCAGTTCCGCGAAGGGGTCGAACGGAGCGATGTTCTCGATGAGGACCGCGGCGGTCTTCCAGCCGAGTTTGTCCGCGTAGAGGTTGAGGAATTCGAGTTCCGCGCGTGCGAGGTCGAAGGAGTTGATGGGGCCCGCGCGGAAGTGCCACTTGAACTCGTCGTAGCGCTCGTGGACGATGCGACCCGGCTTCGGCCCCGCGGCCGCGGTCGTGATGTGGACCGTCTGGGTCGCCTTCATCGCGTTGAAGCACTGGAGCGTGACCTGCGTGAGGAAGGTGCCGAAGGTGGTCTTGCAGCCTTCGGCCTGGACGAGGCGGTTGAACTCGTTCAGCCCGGTCCCGGGCGAGGCCTCGGTGTTGCCCGAGACGGCATTCAGCTTCGCGCCGAGGATCCCGCGGCCGCCGATGCCGGGCACGCCGTTCTTGTTGATGTCGTCGACCGCCAGCTGCATCGAGTTCCACATCGATTGCCCGACGGGGAAGCTCTCGGGCTGTGGGGCCAGGCAGCCGATGTTGATGCTGTTGCCAGCGAGGGGCTGTGGCGGTGCGGTCCCGCTGCCGGTACCGTTGCCGGTGACGGTGTTCTCGAAGCCGCCGCTGGCGCCTGGATTCTCTCGTGTCTTACAACCCGCTGCCAACGCGGCGGCCCCACCGGCCCCCGCGTATTTGAGGAACGAGCGACGGCCGCTCCCGTCTCCCGTATCTCCTGTTTCCTCTGCCATGCTGTCTGTCATTGTTTACTGTTTCCGTTAAGCCGTTTCGCTGGGCAAGCCCGGCCGTTTAATAGGTCTATGCGGCCTGTTGCCACTCCGCCCGGTCCCATGCGATTCGACGGTTCGGGCTTCCGTCCGCCCGCCCATCGGTCGATACTCGCGAACTGTCCGCTGTCCATGCGGGTGACCAGCCGTGGGTAATGAGAGCACATAAATCCTCCCTGATTACCGAACTCCGACCCATAGCGCCGTATCCGCCAGCTGTCGGGGGGTCTCCCGGTCTCGGGCCGACTGAACATTCCGTCGATACGCGGCTCTACTCTATCTATTGACAGAATATTCAGTAAGCGTCCTCTACCCCCGATTCGAAGTAGAGTTAAGAATATACCTTCCTCTGATGGGGCATAATATAAATAACCGCGTACTCCCAGCAGAGCGATTAGGTGAATCGCGTCTACCCTGACGAGTACATGACACGAAATGCGACCGTTGCTCTCGTCGGAGCGATCGCTGTGCTACTCGCCGTCAGCGCCCTGACTGGTGGGGTGTGGGCCTCCCCGACCGCCGACAGCAGCCACGGCGTGGAGAACGGGAACTACACGGTGAACCTCCCGTTCGCGACGGACCACTACCCACGGGATAAGAACCCCGGCGGCACCCACAACGCCAGCATCAACCACTTCGCCGCAGCGACCCCGGAGCTGTTCGAGAAGAAGGACGTCCCGGAGGGACTCGAGGAGGTTGACTTCATCATCATCTCGAACCAGGATATCGACTTCTCGCAGTGTTCCACGTCGAACACGGCGGCGTTCGGTATCGACCGGGACAACGATGACTCCGGGACGAAGACCGACGTCGGACTGCTGGCCTACCGGAAGAACTCCGAGTTCCGCGACCACAGCATCGTCGTCGAGTTCTACAACGACGACGACCTCGGCGCGAAGAGCCGGGAGGACAAGGGCGGCAAGGAGGCCGGCCGCGAGGACGGTGACAAGGACCCCGAGGTGTACCCGGACGACGAGATCGTCGCACACCAGGGATACAAGTCCGGGGGTGGCCCCTGCTACGGGATGCCCAGCGAGCCGGGCTGGTACCAGATCACCGGGTTCATCAACGGGACCGGGTTCAGCGACAACTACGCCGACGTGACCATCCCGTCACACTACTTCTACATCTGCGAGTGCCAGTCGGAGGAGGAAGCATACGACCAGCTCGGCGCGCCGCCGGGCCAGGAGAACCCCTACGCGGACGGGAGCGAGGGCGGCTCCGGCTCCGGTTCGACAGCGACGGCGACCGCGACGCCCGACTCGGGTGGCTCCGCGGGTGCGTCGACGCCGACGACCACGCCCGACCCCACGCCGACACCGACAGCCACGCCCGACCCCACGCCGACACCGACGGCCACGCCGACCCCGGACGACTCCGGCGGTGGTGCGAGCGCTGGCGGGTCGGCCGGTGGTGACTCCGGCGGTGGCGGCGCGAGTGCCGGCGCCGATTCCGACGGCGGCGGTGCGAGCGGTGGCGGCAGTACGGGCGGTGGGACCGCGACGGCCTCGGCCACCGTGAGCGGCAGCTCAGATGGGGGCCAGCAGGCCCAGCAGAACCAGCGGGGAGCCGGCCCGATGACGCCGACGGCTGGGTCCGGTCCGGGCTTCGGTCTCGCGGCGGCGCTGGGCGGCGTGCTGGCGGCGGCACTGCTCGCGCTCCGGCGCGACTAGCACGGCCATCCTCGATTTCCACCGGTACTTGAATGCCGAGTCAGTCGGGTGTCGACTCTTCTCTCGTCTTCTCGGGTTTCGGGGGCTGGAACGCGTGTTCTCGTCGCTGTAGACTGTCCATTCATTCACTTCATCCATTATAAATCACCCTGTAATACCCGCAGCAGGGCTATGCTGGTATTATCTCTGGAACGGGGCATATGATCCAGCAACGGACGGCGGTCGTCCTCGCGGCAGTCGCCGTCATCGGGGCGGTCGCGGTGCTGTCCGGCGCCGTCGGCGCGGCGCCCTCGGGGGAAACCGTGGACACCGACCACGGTGTGGAGAACGGGAACTACACGGTCGACCTGCCGTTCGCGACGGACCACTACCCGCGGGACGAGAACCCGGGCGGGCCGTACAACGCGAGCATCAACCACCTCTCGGCGTCGACCCCGGAGCAGCTGGAGGCGGCCGGCGGGAAGAAGGGTATCGAGCAGGCCGAATTCATCATCGTCTCGAACCAGGATACCGACTTCTCGCAGTGTGAGACCTCGAATACGGGGGCGTTCGGTATCGACCGGGACAACGACGACGGCGGAACGGTCACAGATGTCGGACTGCTCCAGTACCGTGAGAACTCGCGGTTCAAGAAGCACAGCATCGTCGTCAACCTCTACGAGGGCGACGAACTGGCCTCGCCGAGCCCGAGCGACAAGGGTGGCCCCGGCGAGAACCCGGGCGAGAAGGGCCAGGGTCGCGAGGACGGTGACGGGAACGCCGAGGTGTACCCGGACGACGAGATCGTCTCGCACCAGGGGTACAAGGCCGGCGGTGGGCCCTGCTATGGGATGCCCACCGAGCCCGGCTGGTACCAGATGACCGGGTTCCTCAACGGGACCGCGTTCAACGGGAACTACGTCGAACTGACCCTCCCCTCGCATTACTTCTACATCTGCGAGTGCCAGTCGGAGAAGGAGGCGTACGACCAGCTCGGCGCGCCGCCGGGCCAGGAGAACCCCTACGCTGACGGGAGCGGGAGCAGCGACGGCCCGTCCCCGGAGGCGACGGCCACGGCGACCGCGACGCCCGAGTCGTCCGGCGGCGTAAGCGAGTCCAGCGACGCGACGGCCACGGCGACAGCGACGGCGCCCCCGACGGCGACGGCCACGGCGACCCCGACGCCCGAACCAGCCGATGGGGACGGCGGGTCGACGGCCACGGCGGAGTCGTCGGGCGGAGCGGCCTCGACGGTCACGGCCACGAACACGGCAGCCGGCGGTGGTGGCGGCGGTGCCGGCGGTGCCGGCGGTCAGTCCGGCGGGCAGCAGGCCCAGCAGGCCGGCGGTGCTGGTGGGCAGTCCAGCGGCGGGCAGGCCCGACAACAGCAGGCTGCAGGGGTCACGACGCCGACCGCTGGGTCCGGTCCGGGTTTCGGCCTCGTGGCGGCGCTGGGTGGCGTGCTGGCGGCGGCACTGCTCGCGTTCCGGCGCGACTGAACGACGAGCCGACGGACGGCTCGCTGACGGCTCCTCCTCGTTGCCTGTCGCCCCGATATATGAAATACCCGTTCAGTACAAGCGAAATATATAAATAGCCGTTCAATCCCTGCAACGGGGTTAGGGGGGCACAGTAGGAGATACAGGGTACATGACACGACAGCGCACGGCGGTCATCCTCGGTGCAGTAGCGATCCTCGCGGTGGTAGCGGGGGTATCCGGCGGTGCCGGTGCCGCTCCCTCCGCGGCGTCCGGCGGTGTGGGTCACGGCGCGGAGAACGGGAACTACACGGTGAACCTGCCGTTCGCGACGGACCACTATCCGCGGTCGAAGAATCCCGGCGGGCCCAACAACGCGAGCATCAACCACTACGCGGCCGGGACGGAGGAACTGTTCGAGAACGCGGGTGCCTCCAGGGGGGTCGAGCATCTGAAGTACATCCGAATCGGCAACCCGGACGTGGACTTCTCGCAGTGTTCGACCTCGAACACGGCGGCGTTCGGTATCGACCGCAACAGCGACGACCCGGGGACGAAGGTCGACGTCGACCTCCTCCGGTATCTGGAGAAGAACTCGTTCAACGACCACTCCATCGACATCTACCTGTACGAGGGTGACGAACTGGCCTCACCCAGTCCGAGCGACAAGGGCGGCGCCGAGACCGGCAAGGAGGACGGCGACGGCAACGCCGAGCTGTACTCGGACGACCAGATCGTCGCCCACCAGGGGTATCAGTCCGGTGGCGGCCCGTGCTACGGGATGCCCACCGAGCCCGGGTGGTACCAGATCCAGGGCTACGCGAACGGGACCTCCTACAGCGGTAACGAGGTCGAGGTGAACCTGGTCTCGCACTACTACTACATCTGTGAGTGCCAGTCGGAGGAGGAAGCGTACAACCAGCTCGGCGCCCCGCCGGGTCAGGAGAACCCGTACGAGAGCGGCGGCGGCGGTAGCGAGTCGACGGCGACCGCGACGCCGGAGCCGACAGCGACCGAGGCGGCCGGTGGCGGCGGTAGCGAGTCGACGGCGACGGCCACCGCGACGGCGACGGCCACCGCGACGGCGACGGCCACCGCGACCGCGACGCCGGAGCCGACAGCGACTGAGGCGGCCGGTGGTGGTAGCGGTGGCGGCGGTGGTGGCGGCGCCGGCGGTGGCGGTGGTAGCGGTGGCGGCGCCGGCGGCGGCGCGGCCGGGCAGACGGCGACGGTGACGGCGACGGCGGGGGCGAACGGCGGTGCCAACACCGGTGGTTCGGGCGGCGGCCAGCAGGTCCAGCAGAACCAGCAGGGTTCCGGTCCGGTGACGCCGACGGCCGGTGCCGGGCCGGGCTTCGGCCTCGTGGCGGCGCTGGGTGGCGTGCTGGCGGCGGCACTGCTCGCGCTCCGGCGCGACTGAGCCCCGGCGGCGTTCCGCCTTCCTGTTCCCCCTGATCACCGGTAGTGGCGCGCCCGCGAGGACCGCCCCACATTACTCGAAAGCCGTTCATGCTGGCAGCTTTATACCATATATTCAATCGTATTCTGGTATTTTTGCATGAACTGCTGTAACATGGCCGCTGTTCGGTGGTAAGCCGTAGAACTTTTCAGCTTCAAACAGTTCGGTCTGGTTATGCGAACCTCGACGCTCGTCGTCGTCGCGGCGGTGGCGCTCGCGATGGTGGCGGTCGGCGGTGGGGCCGCCGCCGGTGGCGCGGCCTCGACCGGCCACGACAACGGTATCGGGTCGAACTACACGGTCGCCCTGCCGAACCAGGCGGACCACTACCCAGGCACCCAGGGTGGCGCGGCGAGCATCTGGCATCTCGCTGCGGCCGGCGACTCCTTCGAGGCCACCTCCTCGCCGGAGGGGCTCAAGCGGATGGACACGCTGACCATCAGCAACCAGGATATCGTGTTCGGCGGCTGTACCACCGAGAACACGGCCGCGTTCGGCCTCGACTACGGCAACAACAACACCGGCACGAAGACCGACGAGGGACTCCTGCAGCACCGACAGAACTCGGCGTTCAAGGAGCACGCCATCTTCGTGAACTTCTTCGGTCCGGACTCCATCGCCGGGTCGCCCGTCCGGTACAATGCCATCGACCAGATCGTCGCGGTCCAGCAGGACTGCTACGAGATGCCCAGCGAGCCGGGCTGGTACCAGATCAACTCGCGCATCAACGGCACCGGCTACAACGGGAACTACATCGACAGCAAGGACCAGGGCACCATCCGCTCGCACTACTTCTACATCTGTGACTGTCAGAGCGAGCAGGAGGCCCGCGAGCAGCTCGGGCCGCCGCCGTCCGACGACGGGGGCAGCGGTGGCGACGGCGGTAGCGGTGGCGAGTCGACGGCCACGGCGACCCCGACCGCAACCGCGACGACGACCGAGGCATCCGGCGGCGGTGGCGGTAGCGAGTCGACCGCGACCGCGACGGCGACCCCGACCGTAACCGCGACGGCGACGGCCACGGCGACCCAGGCCCCGACCGCAACCACGACAGCCACCGAGGCATCCGGCGGCGGTGGCGGTGGCGGTGGCGGTGGTGGCGGTGCAGGTGCAGGCGGCGGCGCCGGCGGTGGTGCGGCCGGGCAGACGGTGACGGTGACGGCGGGGGCGAACGTCGACACCGACCCCGGCGGCTCGGGCGGTGCGCAGCAGCAGAACGACCAGCCGGGTTCCGCTCCGGGGACGCCGACCGCCGGGGCCGGCCCGGGATTCGGACTGGCGGCCGCGCTGGGTGGCGTGCTGGCGGCGGCGCTGCTCGCGTTCCGGCGCGACTGAACGGCTCGTTCTGGGGCGTCCAGCCGCCATGAGACGGTCGGTTTTTGTCCCTGTGTGGGAACGAAGGGTTTTATAGCTCCATCCGTTTCCTGGGATAAGAATCCGAATGGCGGCCAGAAACCAATTCAGCGGCGCGTTAACGGTTGCAGTTATCATGTTAGGCGCTCTCGTGGTGGTGGGTGGCGTGGGTGCTGCCGGCACCGGTGGTGCCGGAACGAACCACGGCGCGACCGGGAACTACGAGGTGTTCCTCCCGGAGGAGGTCGACCACTACCCCGGTGACCAGAACCGGGCGAACGCGAGTATCCAGCACCTCGCCGGCCTGGAGGGAACGTTCGACGGAACGCCCTCCCCGAAGGGGTACGAGGTGACCGACTTCCTCATCATCGGGAACGAGGATATCGACTTCTCGGAGTGCTCGACCGAGAACACTGCGGCGTTCGGCGTGGACCGCGGGAACGACGACAGTGGAACGGAGACGGACGAGTCGCTGCTGGCCGCCCGGAAGAACTCACAGTTCAACGAGCACGAGATCGTCATCGAGTTCTTCGGTGAGGATGACCTCGCCGGCGACCCGATCGCCATCAACGACGTCGACGAGGTCGTCGCCGTCCAGAACGAGTGTTACACGATGCCCAGTGAGCCGGGCTGGTACCAGATCAACGGCTTCCTCAACGGGACCGGCTACAACGACAACCAGTTCGAGGTGACGCTGGACTCGCACTACTTCTACGTCTGCGAGTGCGGGAGCGAGGAGGAGGCCCGCGAGCAGCTCGGCCCGCCGCCGAGCGAGGACGGTGGCGACGAGTCGACGCCCGAGCCGACGGCGACCGCAACGGCGACGGCCGAGGCCACGGCGACGGCAACGGCTGAAGCCACCGCGACGGCAGCCCCCGAAGCGACGGCGACGGCGACGGCAGAAGCCACCGACACCGCGACGGCGGCGCCCGAGGCGACGGCGACGGCCGAAGCGACGGCGACGGCGACGGCAGAAGCCACCGCGACGGCGGCGAACGACGACGGGAACGGCGGTGGTGGTGGCGACGCGACCGGCGGCGGGTCGACGGCCACGGCGACCCAGGCGGCCGCCCCCGGCGGCGCCGGACAGGCCCCGGCGACGCCGACGGTCGGTGCGGGGCCGGGCTTCGGCCTGGTGGCCGCGCTCGTCGGCGTGCTGGCGGCGGCGCTGCTCGCGTTCCGGCGCGACTGAGCGGTCGACAGCACGGCGCTCGCGGGCGGCCGGGGGCGTACACCCCGGGCGCCCGTGAAAGACAACGCCTATTTGCGGCCGCGGCAACCGCCCACATATGCAACGACGAGTCGCGGCGATATACCTCGTCTTCTTCGTCGTCATGGGGGCGAGTGCCTATTCGGTCATCGCGGTGGCACAGCAGCCTACCATCGACCTCGACAGCGAGGGACTCGCAGTGGGCGATTCCATGACGGTCGACGGACAGACGTACACCGTCTCGAACATCTCCGAGCAGAGCAGCGGCGGTGGCGGCCACGGCGGCGGGGGTGGCACGACGCTGGTCGGCCAGCTCTCGACCACGAACGACTCGTTCGTCTACAGCGCCGAGCTGTCGAACGGGACGGCACTCTCCCCGACCAACTCCTCGTGGACGGGCAAACAGGGTGCGTTCTCGGCCACCATCCAGGACGGCGATTCCGTCCAGTACAACGGCACCCAGCAGACCGCCAACGTCTCCGGCGGTGAGCTTTCGCTGGTGAACGCTACCGGCAACACCACGGCTTCGTTCGCCGTCGGCGACACCCTGCCGTACGAGAACGCCACCGCCACGGTCACCGAGGTCGGCAACACCTCGGCCACGCTGGTCTGGGGTGACAACTACGAGGTCGTCATCCCGAACGGGACCGACGTGAGCGCGTTCCACGCGGTCCAGCGGTTCAACGTGACCGAGCGGCTCCGGGGCGATCCGGATGTCGAGAATCAGGTGTACAGCGGCGACGACGGACAGTTCGTCCGCTACCGCAACGGTACCACCCAGCCGCTCGACGCGTACCTCCCCGAACCCGCGAGGACGACGTTCACCGAGGGTGACACGCTCACCTACCGTGCGGCCGAGGACCTCTCGGTCCCGGCCAACGAGACGACCGTCGCGAACATCTCCAGCGACCGTGTCCTCATCGAGTGGACCGGGCCCCGGACCACGAGCCAGGAACTGACCGAGGGCGCCAACGTCACGCTCGCCGGGCAGACCCATGTCGTCCACTTCGCCAACCCCAGCACGGTCGTCATCTCCTCCGATATCGGGAGCTATCAGGACCAGGTCGAACAACAGGACTACTACCACGAGCGGGTGAACGGCCTCTGGGGCATCTCCATCCTCTCCGGCTTCGGCGCGCTGATGATCGTCGCGCTGGCCTACCTGCCGACCCGCGGCTGAACCCCGAACCGGCCGCTCCGCGACTCGTTTCTCTCTCGCACTCCACGGCCGAAGAGCGGCCGGACCGACGGTCGTCGCCACTGCTGCTCGTGTTCACTTCGTCCGAGAATTCGGGTACGGGCCGAGAGGGATTTGAACCGGAGCGGGACGTGCTCGTTCGCTCCGCTCACTGCGCGCGACTCGCAGGGTTCAAATCCTTCTCTGCCGGTTCGTGGTTCTCTCACTTCGCCCGAGAACTCCGGCACGGGCCGAGAGGGATTTGAACCCCCGACCGTCTGGTCTCTCCCGCAGGGTCCCGGGGAGACCGGGGCGCCACGTTAAAAGCCAGACGCTCTGCCGGGCTGAGCTATCGGCCCTCGCCCGTAGTTGTGTTCGAGTCCGGGGTAACGGTTTCGGTCAGGGCGCGCGTCAGATGCGGTCGAAGTTACTCGACACGGCTACAGCCGCTCGAAGTAGTCGACGAGTGCGGCCTCGACGACCTCCGAGGGTTCCACGTCGTCCAGCGCGGCGCGCCGGCGGAGCTCGCGGTAGACATCGGGCTCCAGCGAGACGGTCAGCTGTCCGAGCTCGACGCCCACCTCGGCGAGCGCCGCCTCGACGCTCATCCCCTCGTTCACCCGCGAGGCGGCGGCCCGGACCTCGCGCACCGTGAGGCCGTGGTCGAGGGTGGCCCAGGCGAGCAGGAAGCGAGCCTCGCCGGAGACGCGGGCGATGTGCTTCGCGGCCGTCGGGGCGATGCGCCCGAGCGCGACGTAGCGCCGGACCGAGCGCGGGAGGTCGTGGACCCGTGCCCACTTGCGGATGAACGCGACCGTGGCCTCGCCGCCGGCACGTTCGGCGGCAGCCTTGTACGAGCCCTCGCCGCGGACGAGCGCCGCGCAGGCCGCGGCGCCCCGGAGCATGAAGACGTTGTCGTCGGCGCCGGCGGTGTTCTGCGAGAACCGCCGGACCACGTCTGCCGCGAGCTCGAGGCTCTCGGGGTCCGAGGGGTCGAAGCCGACCGCCTCGTCGCCGGCCACCTCCGGCTCGCCCCGGATGACCGGCTGGCCCACCGGTGACTCCCGGTCGGCCGATGGCCCTTCGTCGTCGCGTCCCCGTCCTGTCATTGGAGTCCCGTAGGTGGAACCGGGGCAAAAACCTCCCGCCCGCGTGTATCGGCCGCGAGAAGGGATATCGAACGGTTCAGTCGTCGGCTTCGGCCGCGCCGTCGCGGCTCTCCGAGAGGTGCTCCCAGACCTCCGCACAGCCACAGCCGTCCTCGACATCGTCCAGGTGGCTCGTGTCGACCTCCTCTTCCTCCTCGACGGTGGCGGCCTCCTCACTCATCACTGCCCTCCGATTCGACGAGCTCCGGCGCGACATCCGCCGCCGGTGCGACATCGCTTGGTTGGCGATCGGTCATCACTCCCCCGTATGCCGGCTCACGGTATAAGGCCGTGCGCCCGGACAAGCCTGTCCCCCACTCCCAACTACCGGATTCTGTTGCCGGTAGTGGCGACGGGACTGTTCCGTTGAATCCGGGTGCAGTCGGGTGGTTTCCGCGGTCACGATTCGTCACCACGTCGAACGACGCCCGGCGAGCCTCGCGAGGGACGACACGGTTACCTGCGCCGGCGCGTTCTTGCCCGTGTGGTCACCAGTATCCACCAGCTCGACGACGGGGCGTGGATCAGCGTCAACGACTCCCGCGAGGTGAACGTGAGCGACCTGTGGTGGCTCGCGCGCCACGACTTCTGTGGGTGCGAACTGGCCGACTTCCTCGCCGAGGGGTTCGTGGAGGTCGGCGTCGACCCGCCGAACGTGACGGCCCGTATCGCCGGTCAGTGCATCGCCTGCGGCGAGAGCGGGGTCACCGACTGGTTGGTCGTCGGCCGGGTCGACCCGGACACCGGCATCTTCCGGGGCGTCGACGCGGAGAGTGTTCACGTACCCCGCCGCCGGACCCGCCTCGCGTCCCCGCCCGACGAGTGACTCCTCCCTCGTGGCCGTCCCCCGGCTACGCCCGGGGTGCGTGATTCCACCTCCAGGGCGCGTGAACCCACCTCCGGACGGCCCCGTGAACCCGGCGAGACCTGCCACGAACTACCGGCAACATATTCTGGTACCCGGAAGCACCGGGGACGCTTGGCGAGAGAGGCGTGCCTATACGTGGGCGCGTGCTGGTCGTGGATATGCCGAGCAAGGTCGAAGGGTGGAAAGACGAGATCTACGGGAACGAGATCCGTGATCACCTCTTCGAGTTCGCCGAGAAGGGCTGGGACGCGATCCCAGAGGACGAGCAGGACGCCTGGTTCGAGCGCTTCAAATGGTGGGGGCTGTACCACCAGCGGAAGGGCCAGGAGAGCTACTTCATGATGCGTATCGGCACCCCGAACGGGGTGCTGGAGCCGGGTCAGCTGCGTGTCGTCGGGGAGATCACCGACGAGTACGCCCGCGGTCCCGTCGACAACCCGGAGTTCGGCGGCGCCTACGCCGACTGGACTACCCGCCAGAGCATCCAGCTCCACTGGATCAAGCTGGAGGACATCCCGGAGATCTTCGAGAAGCTCGAGGCCAACGGCCTCTCGACCATCCAGGCCTGCGGGGACTCCTGGCGGAACATCGTCGGCTGTCCGGTCGCCGGGAAGGACGAGCACGAGCACGTCGACGCCTGGCCCGTCGCGCGCCAGCTCCACGACGAGTTCAAGGGCAACGAGGCGTACTCGAACATGCCCCGGAAGTGGAAGGTCTCCGTCACGGGCTGTGACGAGGGCTGTGGCCAGGGCGACATCAACGACCTCGCGTTCGAGCCCGCGGTGAAGGAGGTCGACACCGACGGGCCGAGCCCGTCGAGCAATCGAAATCCGGAGGATTTCGATGACGGCGAGGAGGTCACCGGCTTCAACGTCCGCGTCGGCGGCGGCCTCTCCCGCAAGGAGCCCCGCTTCGCCCGCTCCATCGACGTGTTCTGCACGCCCGAGGACGCGCCGAAGGTGTCCGCGGGCATCTCCGCGCTGTTCCGCGACCACGGCGACCGCGAGGACCGCTTCAACGCCCGCATCAAGTTCCTCATGGACGAGTGGGGTCCGGAGAAGTTCCGCCAGGTCCTGCAGGACGAGTACATCGACTACGAGCTGCCCACGGCGGGCGAGGACCTCCGCGAGGAGTACACGTACAACGCCGGCGACGGCGAGCACGGCGACCACGTCGGCGTCTACGACCAGCCCGACGGGAAGAACTACGTCGGCCTCTCGGTCCTCACCGGCCGGATGGGCGTCGACGACGTGCTGGAACTGGCCGACCTGGCCGAGGAGTACGGCTCCGGCGAGGTCCGCCTGACCCAGCGACAGAACATCATCGTCACGGACGTTCCGGACTCGGAACTCGAGGCGTTCCTCGACGAGCCGCTGCTGGAGGACTACTCGCCCGACCCGCACCCGTTCATGCGCGGCTCGCTGGCCTGTACGGGGACGGAGTTCTGCTCGCTCTCCATCACGGAGACGAAGAACCGGATGGTCCGGTACGCGCGCTGGATGCGCAGCAACGTCGACGTGCCCGAGGGCGTCGAGGACTTCCACGTCCACCTGTCGGGCTGTACGGCCTCCTGTGCCCAGCCCCAGATCGCGGACATCTCCCTGCGCGGCATGAAGACGCGCAAGGACGGCGAGCCGGTCGAGGCGTTCGACATCGGCCTCGGCGGCGGACTGGGCGAGGACCCGCACTTCGCCGACTGGGTGGAGATGCGCGTCGCCGCCGACGAGGTGCCCGGCTACATCCAGAACCTCCTCGCCGACTACGAGGAGCGCCGCGAGGAGGGGCAGTCCTTCCGCGACTTCATCGCCGCACACTCCGAGGAGGAGCTGCAGGAGATGGGCGAGCCCGAGGAGACCTCCTACGAGGACCCCTACATGCACAACACGAAGATGACCTGGTACCCCTACGCCGAGGAGGACGACATGGGGTCCAGTCCCGCGCCGACGGACGGCGCGGGCGAGTCGCTGCCCGCCGACGACTGAGAGCTTTTTTCCGACTCGGGTACCGCTTGCGCGCCGGCGAAGCCGGCGCGCTGCGGGTACCGGCTGGCGGCTACGCCGCCAGCTAATAGATTGTCGGCGCAGCCGACAATCCACTCGTCGCAAAAAACATTCAGAAAAAAGGCCGGCCTCCGCGCCCTGCGGGCGCTTCGGCCGGTGAACCGCTCGCTCCGCTCGCGGATGCAGCCGATATCTGGCCGGGAGCGCGTGGCCGAGCAGCGGGGCGGCTTCGCCGCCCCGGCAAACGGCGCGTAGCGCCGTGCGCGCGAGGCCCGCGCGACCTGGGGAAGGGCAGGGCCGCCGCTCCGTGCTACGTTCTATGTCCTGGTGGACTGGAAGGGCGAGCGCGCGAGGGCTTCGTAGGCGTCCCCGTCGCCATCGTTAATGCCGAGATAAGTCGGAAAAGTCTGCCCAATTCTGTTAATAGTTTACTTTTTATATTTGTGCGAGGATTTAGTGACAAATGGGGCATCGTCCCCGTCTAGCCGTTCCGGTGCCGAACGTTTACGCCGGCCGGCCCACCACTCCCGGTATGTTCGACAAGTCGACGTGGATACGCCTGCCCCGGAACGTGGTGGTGGGGCACGGCGTCCTCGACCAGGTTGGCGAGGCGGTCGACGACCTCTACCTGAGCGGGACGCCCCTCCTCGTGACCTCGCCGACGCCGGCGGAACTCGCGGGCGACCGGGTCGCCGAGCAGTTCGCGGACCGTGGCACCACGCCCGAGACCACCATCGTCGAGGAGGCTTCCTTCGGCGCCGTGGAGCAGGTCATGGCGGCCGCCCGCGAGGCCGACGCGGACTTCCTCATCGGCATCGGCGGCGGCAAACCCATCGACATCGCGAAGATGGCCGCGGACGAGCTGGACCTCGCGCTGGTGTCGGTTCCGACGGCGGCCAGCCACGACGGTATCGTCTCCGGGCGTGGGTCGGTTCCCGAGGGCGACACGCGCCACTCCGTCGCCGCGGACCCGCCGCTCGCGGTCATCGCCGACACCGAACTCCTCGCGGCGGCGCCGTGGCGCCTGACGACGGCGGGCTGTGCCGACATCATCTCGAACTACACCGCGGTCAAGGACTGGCAGCTGGCCCACCGGCTGAAGAACGTCGAGTACAGCGAGTACGCCGGCGCGCTGAGCCAGATGACCGCCGAGATGCTGGTGGGCGCGGCCGACTCCATCAAGCGGGGACTGGAGGAGAGCGCGTGGATCGTCGTGAAGGCGCTGGTCTCCTCGGGCGTGGCGATGTCCATCGCGGGCTCCTCGCGGCCGGCGTCGGGCGCCGAGCACCTCATCTCCCACCAGCTCGACCGCATCGCCCCCGGCGCGGCACTCCACGGCCACCAGGTCGGGGTCGCCTCGCTCGTCACGGAGTACCTCCACTCCGGCGAGGACGGGGAGTGGCGCAACGTCCGCGCGGCGCTGGAGAACCTCGGGGCGCCGACGGACGCCGCCGAACTCGGCATCGACGACGAGGACTTCCTCGAGGCGGTGACGACCGCTCACACCATCCGCGACCGCTACACCATCCTCGGCGACGGCGTGAACGAGCGCGCCGCGCGCGAGGCCGCGACGGTGACGGGTGTCGTCGGTCGAGATTGAGCGAGCGGTCTCGTCTCCTCCCGGCTCAGGCGTCCGGGTAGCTCCAGGGGTTCGCGGCCTCGTACGCGGCCGCCAGCGACAGCAGGCGCTCCTCGTCGTAGCGGTGGCCCACCAGCTGCAGGCCCACGGGGAGCCCGTCGTCCGTGAGCCCGGCGGGCACCGTCACGACGGGGTGGCCGCTCATGTTGAACGGCCAGGAGAGCATCCAGTCCATCGGCAGGCCGGCGACGTTCTCACCGTCGATCTCGTTGGGGAACTCCCCCTCCAGCGGCAGCGGCGGCGTCGCCAGCACGGGCACGGCGAGCGCGTCCCGGCCATCCAGGGCGTCCTCGACGGCGTCGTAGAACGCCGTCCGGCCAACGTTGGCGTCCAGGTAGTCGTCGGCGCCGTGGCCCCGGCCCATCCCGAGCGTGTTGAGCAGCGTGGGCGAGACCTCGCCCGCGTGGTCGCCCTCGATGTCGAGGTCGGGGTGCTCGTCCTCCAGACGGTCGACGATGGTGGCGAAGAAGGCGGTGGCCTGCTTGCCGTAGTCGAATGTCATGTCGCCCTTCGGCGGGCCGCCGACCGCGGTGTCCTCGACCGCGGCGCCCGCGTCCGCGAGCGCGTCCACGGCCTCGCGGCACGCGTCGCGCACCGACTGCTCCACGGCGAACCGGTCGAGGTCCGGCGAGTAGCCCACGTCGAACTCGTCGGCCGGGACGCCGCCCGCCGCGGCGGCGGCGTAGTCGCCCTCGGCGGGCACGGAGAACGGGTCGATGTCGTCCTGGCCGGCGAGCACGTCCAGCATCAGCCCGGCGTCCTCGACGCTGCGGGCCATCGGCCCCAGCACGGCGAACGGGGAGTGCGAGTTGAACCCGTCCGGGCGGGTCTCCTTCGGGACCAGCCCGTACGAGGGTTTGACGGAGACGACGCCACAGCAGGAGGCCGGATTGCGGAGCGAGCCGCCCACGTCGCTCCCGGTCGCGAGGACGGTGAGGCCGTCGGCGAGTGCGGCCGCCGAGCCGCCCGAAGAGCCCCCGGCGTTCCGTTCGAGGTCGAACGGCGTCGCGGTCGGGCCCTGTAGCTCGTTGTAGGTGAGCGGCGTGTGGCCGAGTTCCGGCGTGTTCGTCGTCCCGACGACGACCGCACCCGCGGCCTCCAGCCGCCGGACGGTCACGGTGGTGTGGTCGGCGACGTTGTCCGCGAGCGGTTTCAGCCCGTGCGTGTTGGGGACGCCCTCGATGGTCTCGGTGAGGTCCTTCACGGCGAGCGGGACGCCCGCCAGCGGGCCGGGGTCCTCGCCGTCGGCGACCTGCTCGTCGACGGCAGCGGCCTGCTCGCGGGCACGCTCGTCGAGAACCGTCACGAGGGCGTTGGTGGGGTCCCCGCGGTCGGCGATACGCTCGAGGAACGGCTCGACGGTGTCGACGGCAGACCGGTCGCCCGCACGGACCTCGCGGGCGATGGCCGCGGCCGACTGGAACGTGTCTGTCACGCCACCGCGTGCGGGCGGTCGGGGCTTAGCTCTAGGGCTCCGGTGTCGACACGCTCCCGGCGTCGCCGCGCTGGCCAATCACTAAGTAGAACACCCATCTAGGTCGAGACGTACTGACATGGTCCCCGAACGCCTCCTCCACGGGGTGGGTCGATGAGCCGCTGGACTGCCGGCGCCCTGCAGCGCGGTCGGTCGCGGATACTGCTCGTGGCCGCGTTCTCGCTGTCGGTCCTGCTGGCAGCGCTCGCAGGGTCGGTCGCGGTGGGAGCCGCGACCGCCCAGTCCGATGGCGACCCCCACGTCTCGATCCCGAACGTCACCGTCACGCCCGAACAGCCGACGCCCGGCCAGCGAACGGAGATACGGACGACCGTCCGTGTCGCCGAGAGCAGCCCCGACAGCGTCGAGGTGAACGACATCTACATCCGTCGCGCGGGTGGTGACGACATCCGGGAGTACGCCCGGGCGGAGGACTTCGGCACGGTGACGCCGGGCGGGTCGCTGACGGTCCCGCTGTCGGTGTCGTTCTCCGAACCGGGCGTGAAGGACCTGCGCGTCTACGTCCGCGGCGAGTCCGACGACGGCGATCGGGTCCGGCTCCAGTACCCCGTCACGGTCAGCGTCAGCGAGGGTGGCCTCCGGATGAACGTGGTCGGGTCCGGGGCGACGGTCGGCGACGAGGCGCCGCTCGCGGTCAACGTCTCGAACGGCGACCGGTCGGAGTTCCGTGACCTCGAGTTGACCGTCGACGGAACGGCCCTCGAGGTCGACGACCCGCGGCGACTCGACGCGACGCTCGCACCCGGCGCGGACCGGACGTTCACCTACGCAGCGACGTTCACCGAGGTCGGCGACCGGACCGTCGACGCGACGCTCCGGTACACGACCAGCACCGGGGAGACGCGGACGCTCCGCGACAGCGCGACCGTCGACGTGGGGACGGGTGTCGGCCTCGATGTCGCGGTCCGGAACGCGAGCGTCGGCGGCGAGACGCCGGTCGCCGTCACCGTCGCGAACGGGCGGCAGGCATCGCTCGGCGACATCGAGGTGGTGGCGAACGGCTCGAACGTCCGCGTCGAGAGCCCCCGCCGGTTCGCCGCCGACCTCGGGGCGGGCGCCGAGCGGACGTTCACCTACGATACGACCTTCCCCGATCAGGCCCGGAGCACGGTCTCGCTGACGCTCCGGTACACGACTCCCGGTGGCGAGCGCCGCACCGTCCGCGAGACGACCACGGTCGACCTCGGGCGGGGCGGTGCCCCCGTCGAGCGGCCGCAGGTCGAGGTGACCGTCGCGGACGCCGTCCCCGGCGCGACACGGCCGGTGAACGTCACCGTCGCCAACGGGCTGGAGAACGAGATCCGGCAGGTACGGGTCGTGGCCGACTCGCCCGAGGCCGAGTTCGAGGTGACCGAGCGGGTCCGCTCGACGCTGGAGGCCGGGGGGAGCGCGACGTTCAGCTACCCGGCCAGCGTCGCCGAGCGCGGCAGCTACCCGGTGAACGTGACGCTCGTCTACACCGACGACGGCATCCGCCGGCGCATCACCCGCCAGTTCGAGGCGTCGTTCGGCGCCCCCGCCAACCCCGGCGAGATAACGCTGACGGGCGTCGAGGCGGTCGAGACCGGCGCCGGCCTGGAGATCTCGGCAACCGCCAGCAACGTCGGGTCCAGCGACGTGGAAGCGGTCGTCGTGTCGGTCGACGGCGAGCAGGTCACCGCCGCCGACTACTTCGTTGGCGGCGTCGACGCCAGCGACTTCGCCTCGTTCACCCTCTCGACCGCGGTCGACGGCAACGTCTCGACGGCCCCGGTCCGGGTGAGCTACGTCGTCGACGGTGTCGAGCGGTCGTTCACCACCGACGTACCCGTCCAGCAGGCCGCTCCCGAGCCGAGCCGCGGCGGCGGTGGCGGCGGGCTCCCGCTGGTGCCCATCGTCGTCGTCCTCGTGGTGGTGGGGGCCGCCGTGGCCGTCTACCGCTGGCGGCGGGGGTGACCGCCGTGGAACGTGACGCCGGCGACGGCCGCTCTGCCGACCCACGCTCGGACCCGCGCTCGGACCCGCAGTCGGGCTCGTACATCCCCGAGAACGCCATCATCCGGGGCGAGGATGTCGTCAAGGAGTACGAGACCGGTGACACCGTCGTCCGGGCGCTGAAGGGCATCGACTTCGGTATCGGGCCCGCGGACTTCGTCGCGGTCGTCGGGCCCTCCGGCAGCGGGAAGTCCACGCTGTTGAACCTGCTTGGGCTGCTCGACGTGCCGACCAGCGGCACGGTCCGACTCCGCGACGAGGACGTGGCGACGTTCTCCGACGCCCGGGCGACCCGCGAGCGCAAACGGACCATCGGCTTCGTCTTCCAGCAGTTCTACCTCATCCCGACGCTGACCGCGCTGGAGAACGTGGAGATGCCCCGGATGCTCGACCGAACGCCGAAACGGACCCGTGAGCGGGCGCGGACGCTGCTGGAGCGGGTCGGGCTCGGCGAGCGGCTGGACCACTATCCCGACGAGCTGTCGGGCGGGCAGAAACAGCGCGTCGCTGTCGCCCGCGCGCTCATCAACGACCCTGCCATCCTGCTGGCCGACGAGCCGACCGGCAACCTCGACCGGGCGACCGGCGACAGCATCCTCGACCTGTTCGACGAGCTCCGGGCCGAGGAGGATGTCGCCGTCGTCACCGTGACCCACGACGACTACGTCGCGGCGGCGGCCGACCGGGTGGTGAATCTCGTCGACGGTGAGGTCCGCGACGACGAGCCCATGGCGACCGACCCGGGTGGTGGGGCGTGAAGCCGCTCCGCCGGCTCGCCGTCCAGTTCCCGACGCTGGTGCTGGCCCGTCGGAACCTCTCGCGGGCCACGGCGCGGACGGTGCTGGCGGTGGTCGCCATCGTCATCGGGGTGGTCGCCATCGGCGCCATCGGCACCGGCGGCGAGGCGTTCAAACAGGACCAGCTGGAGGCCTACGAGGGGTTCGGCGGAACCGCGACCGTCGACCCGGTGTTCTACCCCGAGGAGGGCGGTGAGCCCGACACGACGTTCACCGACGCGGAGATCGGCCGGATGCGGCGCGCCAGCGGCGGTGCGACCGTCCTCCCCGTCGTGGAGCCGGCGGGGTCGTTCGTCCGGTCCCCCGAGGGGGACCCGCTACTGACGGTCCAGGTGCGGGGACTGGGGGACCCGGGGGCGTTCTACGACGCGCGGGCCGGCACGATTCCGGCCAACTGGCGGCGGAGCATCATCGTCGGGAGCCGGGTCGCCAACGACAACGACATCCAGCCGGGCGACCGGATGGCGGTCCTCGTGAACGGCGAGTTCGAGCGCTCGTTCCGGGTCGCGGCCGTCCTCGAGCCACAGGGGTTCGCCGACCCGCTGAGCGCCGACCAGACGGTGTTCGTCCCGCTGGCGCAGTTCGACGACGGCGAGTACGGGCGCGCCATCGTCCGGGTCGACCCGCAGGTCCGGTCGGTCGACGACGCGGCCGCCGGCATCGAGGCCGAGTTCAACGACCGTCGCCGGACGGTCGACGTCAGCACGGTCCAGGACCAGCGCCAGCAGTTCGAGCAGTTCTTCGCCACCGTCAACCAGTTCCTCATCGGCATCGGCGCCATCTCCCTGCTCGTCGCGGCGGTCACCATCGCCAACACGATGCTGATGTCGGCCATCGAGCGCGAGGGGGAGATCGGCGTCTTCCGGGCGGTGGGCTACCCGAAACGCGCGGTCATCAGCCTGCTCGTCGCCGAGGCGACCATCCTCGGCATCGTGGGAGCCGCCATCGGCGCCCCCGTCGCGCTCGGTATCGGTGCGGTGGTCAACCAGGTGCTCGTCGGCGACCCGCTGGCGTTCACCGACGCCGGCCTGCGGTACGTCGGCCTCGGGGTCGGCTTCGGCATCGTCACCGCGCTCGTCGCGGGTATCTACCCCGCGTGGAAGGCGGCCAACCGGCCGCCCGTGGAGGTGCTCGGGTGATGGCCGGGGGCGCCCACCCGGCTACTCCAGGGGGTGTGTTCGCGTGAGCTGGCTCTACCGCCTCACCGGCCGGTTCCCGTCGGTCGTCATCGCCCGGCGGAACGTCTCGCGGGCGAAGGCACGGTCGGCGCTGGCCGCCGCGGCCATCCTCATCGGCGTCGTCGCCATCGGCACCATCGGCGCGGGCGGGGCGGCGTTCAAGCAGAGCCAGCTCAACTCCATCCAGGAGCAGGGTGCTACCAACGTCTTCGTCGCGCCCGGCTTCGACAAGCCCGAGCGCTACTTCGACCGCGAGGACCTGCTCGCCATCGAGGAGACGGTCGGGCCGGCGGGGGTGGTCGCCACGCAGAGCGCCTCGCGGGAGGTGGTCGGCCGGGCCGGGCGCCGGGCGCCGGTGTCGGTCACGTTCATCGAGGACGTGCGGCCGCTGTACACCGTCGAGCGGGGGGCGATTCCGGAGAACTGGCGCCGGAGTGCGGTCGTCTCCGCCGGATTCGCGGCCGAGCGCGGCCTCTCGCCGGACGACCGCATCACGCTCGTCAGCCAGGAGCGGACCGGTGGGACGACCGTCGAGCGGGAACGGACCTACCGCGTCAGCGCCGTGCTGACCGAGACCCAGGGCTTCGGCTCGACCGGCGTGTATCTCCCCATCGAGCAGGCCGAGAACCGTCGGTACAGCCAGGTCCGGGTCACAACCGGGTCGGCCGACGAGGCCGAGGCCGCCGCGACGGCGCTTCGGGAACGGTTCAACGACCGGAAGGAGCTACTGCTCGTGTTCGAGCTCACCTCGCTCCTCCGCCTGCTCAGGACCATCATCGACGGTATCAACGTCTTCCTCGCCGGACTGGGGTCGCTCTCGCTGCTGGTCGCGGGCGTCGCCATCATGAACACGATGCTGATGGCGGTGCTCAAGCGGCGCGAGGAGATCGGCGTCCTCCGGGCGGTCGGCTACACGCAGCGCGATGTCGTCCGCATCCTGCTGGTGGAGGCGGCGATGCTGGGGGGCATCGGCGCCGTCCTCGGGCTCGGCCTCTCGCTGCTCGTCGTACTGGCCGCGAACGCCATCTTCCTCGGGGACCCCTTCGCCTTCACCGCCGAGTCGGCCGGATACCTGGTCGCGGCCGTCGGCTTCGGCATCCTGACGAGTCTCGTCGCCGGAGCGTACCCGGCCTGGCGTGCGGCCCGCGAACGGCCGGTCGAGGCGCTACGCGGATGATACGGCGAGACGTGTGGGCAGGAGGGCGGTCGCCGCGGTCGTCGTTCAGAAGCCGCCCGGGACGAGGATCTGCCCTTCGGCGATGAGCGTGCCGCCGGTGAAGAGGATGGCGGCGGCGCCCAGGCCGAGCACGAGCAGCAGGAAGATGACGATCCACGTCGCACTGATGTCCGTGTTCTCGGGCACGCCGGGGTCCGAGTCCGAGGTCGACATATCCGGGCGTGAGGGAGTCGCGGGTAAATGGGTTCCGAGTTACGGCTCCGTCCCCTCCCGGACCTTCACGGCCATCCCCGTCTCGAAGTCGGCCATCCCCACGGCAGGGAGCTCCGCGCGGCCGACGGCGAGCAGACGCTCCGCGGCGTCGACGCCGGCCTCGCCGGGCGCGTCCGGCGCGTCGAGGTCGACCCCTGTGCCGACCGTCGGCCCGCCGTGGACGACCAGCACCTCGTCGCCCGGGCGGACATCGGGCCCGACGCCGACGACGAACTTCGCGAAGGCGTTCTTCCCGTCGCTCACGAACGGGACGGACTCGCTGTTGACGGCCACGCGGTTCGCGGGCGCGTCGAGGTCCTGGAGCCGCCGGCCGCCCGCCACGCCCAGCGTGAATCGGCCGTCCGTGCCGAAGGAGACGAGCCGCCGGCTCTCCGCGGCGGTGGCGACCTGCCGCGGTCGGTCCGAACTCGTGCGCTGGACGCCCTCGCCACCCCGGAAGAGGTCCTCGGCGCCGGCGCCGAACTGGTAGGCAGCGACCCGCCGGAGCCGGGCCAGTTCCTCATCGGTGATGGAGCCGTCGGTGCCGACGTGGCCGGGGCGTCGGGCGGGGTCGTCGGCGTCCTCGCTCATACCCCGACGGGCGGGGCCGCCGGGCAAACGCCTTTCGACACCTCGCTCCGCACGTCGTCGGCTACGGTGGCGCGCCCGGTCGCGAAAGCGGGACTTATTTTCCCGAGACTCCTCCGCCCGGTATGGCCTCGGACTGGCGGAAGGTCGCGCTCGGAGTGGTCCTGCTGGCGGTCAGCAGCGTCGTCGTGGTCGGCTACGGGCTGCAGAACGGCCCGATTCCGCCGGCTGCGGCGGCTGCCGCCGCGGTCGGCGTCGTCGCCGGGACGCTGCTGCTGGGGCTGTCCGAAGAGGACGCGAGCGTCTAGTTCGCCTCGAACGGTCGGAATTATAGAGGAAAGTTTGGAACAGCGTTGAAACATCGACTATAGTAGATATCTCTCCTCGTTCTCGCTCATGTCGACGAACGAGTCGGCAGCCTCGATGAGTTCGTCCGCCGTTGACTCGCCGAAGCTCATCACCTCGACGCGGGTCCCCTGGTGGCGGACGTGCGAGCAGAGCCGGGAGAAGTCCCCGTCGCCGGAGGCGAGGACGATGGCGTCGACGTGCTCGGCCAGCGTGATGGCGTCGAGCACGATGCCCACGTCCCAGTCGGCCTTCTTCGAGCCGTCGCCGAAGGTCTTGATCTCCTTGATCTTCGTCTCGAAGCCGATGTCCCGAAGGGCGTCGAAGAAGTCCTCCTCTGCCGGCGAGTCTGCACGGATGACGTACGCGATGGCGCGCACGAGTTCGCGGTCCAGCCTGGCGCCGTCGAGGAGCGCGGTGTAGTCGATGTTCCGGGAGTAGAGGCTGTGGGCCGTGTGGTAGAGGTTCTGCGAGTCCGCGAGCACGGCCACCCGCTGACTGTCGTGGATGGGGGGCATAGCGTGGTGTCGTGTGGGCGGGGACGAAAGCGTGTCGGGACGGCCGTCCGGCTCGGCCCCCGGCGGCGCGCTCGACGGTTGGACCCCGGGAAGACCCAGGCGGACGGTTCCACCGGGATTTTCCCACTGGCCGAACACACGCCGGACGATGACCCCGCTCGAAATCACGCTCCGCCTGGTCGCCGGGACGCTGCTCATCCTGGCCAACGGGTTCTTCGTGGCCATCGAGTTCGCCCTCACCCGTGCCCGGCAGTTCACCGAGGAGGAGTTCGTCGGCGACCGGCCGTCGCTCCAGCGTGCCTGGGAGATGACCGACGACCTGGAGCTCTACCTGACGACCTGTCAGGTCGGCATCACGGCCTCCAGCATCGCGGTCGGTATCGTCGCCGAACCGGCGCTGGCGGCGCTGTTCGAGCCGCTGTTCAGGGGGACCCGCCTCGCCGCCATCGGCTCCGGCGCCATCATCGCCTTCCTCATCATCAACCTCGTCCACCTGACCCACGGGGAGCAGACCCCGACCTACCTGGGCGTGGAGCGCTCGCGGTTCGTCTGCCGGTACGGCGCCGCACCGCTGTACTACTTCCACAAGCTCATCTCGCCGATCATCGCGCTCGGCGACGGCGTCGCGAAGGGGACGCTGAAGCTGTTCGGCGTGGAGATGACCGGCGCCTGGCTGGAGACCGAGGAGGATGTCATCGAGTCCCGGGCGGACCTGCGCAACCGGCTGGGAAGCGTCCTCCGGGAGGGTGACCTCGCCGACGAGCGCCGGGAGGAGGTGCTGAACGCGCTCCGCATCGGCGAGCAGCCCGTCCGCGAGCTGATGGTTCCGCCCGAGGAGATCATCGCCCTGTCGACGGCCGACTCCGCCGAGGAGAACCTCGACCGGATGGCCGAGCGTCCACATACCCGCTACCCGCTGGTGGGCGAGGACCTGACCGACTACCGCGGTATCATCTACTTCCCGGTGCTGGCACGGCACCGCGACGAACTGGCTGCCGGCGAGGTCGACTTCGAGGGACTGGCGGCTCCCCCGATGACGCTCTCGCCGGACACCGACGTCAGCGACGCTATCGACCAGTTCCAGCTGGAGGGGCAGGAGCTCGCGTTCGTCGTCGAGGACGGCGAGGTGGTCGGGATGGTGACGGTGACGGACCTGCTCGAATCGGTCACGGGTGACATCGAGGACCCGCTGGACCGCGAGGAGCGGCCCGAGACCGAGGCCGGCGACCGCCAGCCGCCCGGAGCCTGAGCGCGGCCGTCCCTCCCACGCCTACATCGATTCCGGCGCCGCGACCCCCAGCATCGCGAGGGCGTTGGCGACCGTGTGCCGGGAGGCGGCCACGAGCGCGAGCCGGGCTTCGCGGACCGCTTCGTCCTCGGCGTTCAGCACCGGGCACTCCCGGTAGAAGGCGTTGAACGTCTCCGCGAACTCGCGGGTGTAGGTGGCGACGCGGTGGGGTTCGAGGTCGGCGGCCGCGCGGTCGACGACGCCCTCGAGTCGGGCGATGGTGTGGAGCAGGTCGCGCTCTTCGGGCGTGTCGAGGACGCTCGCGTCCACGTCGCCGACTGCGGTGTCCTCGATGGTGAGCCCTGCCTCCTCGAGGATGCCACAGCAGCGCGCGTGGACGTACTGGACGTACGGCGCGGACTGGGCCTCGAAGTCGAGCGCGCGGTCCCACTCGAAGGTGATGCCCTTCGTGGGCTGCTTGCTGACGATGTCGTAGCGGACGGCGCCGATGCCGACCTGCCGGGCGATGCGCTCGACGTCCTCGGCATCGAGGTCGTCGTCGCGCAGCCGGCCCTCCAGCCGGGACTCGACCTCCTCGCGGGCCCGCGCGATGGACTCGTCGAGCAGGTCGTCGAGGTCCACGCCGGTCCCCTTGCGCGTGCTCATCCCGCCCTCGGGCAGGTCGACGTAGGAGTAGATGACGTTGCGGAGCTGGTCGGTGTCGTTGCCGAGCAGGTCGAGCGCGGCGCGGAGCTGGCCGGCCTGGAGCTTGTGGTCCTCGCCGAGGACGGTGACGGCGCGGTCGTAGTGAGAGAACTTCCACTCGTGGTGGGCGAGGTCACGCGTCGTGTACAGCGAGGTGCCGTCCGACCGGAGGAAGACGAGGTTCTTCTCGAACTCCGGGAGGTCCAGTTGCCAGGCCTCCTCCTCGTAGACCGCACAGTCCAGGTCCTGCAGGCGCTCGACCACGTCGTCCGTGTCGCCGTTGCGCATGAACCGCGTCTCCTTGACGAACTCGTCGAACTCGGCGGGGAGGCGGGCGAGGCACTGCTGCATCCCGCCGAGAACGGTGTCGACGACCTCGCTCACGCGCTCGTAGACCTCCTCGTCACCCGCCTCGAGGCCCTGCAGGATGGCCTCGATCTCGGCCTCGGCCTCGTCGACTTCGGCGGGGTCGGCGTTCTCGAGGAAGTCGTTGCCCTTCCGGTAGTAGCGGACCATCTCGTACTCCGCACGAGGCCGCTCCGGTTCCGGGAGGTCGTCCTCGTCGAACGTCTCGTACGCCCACGTGAAGACGGCCATCTGCCGGCCGGCGTCGTTGACGTAGTAGTGCCGGTCGACGTCGTAGCCGGCCGCGTCCAGCACGTTCGCGACGGCGTCGCCGATGATGGGGTTGCGCGCGCGGCCGACGTGGACCGGCCCCGTCGGATTGGCGGAGGTGTGCTCGACCACGACCGATGTGTCACGGTCGGGGAGGTGGCCCCAGTCCGGCGCCGTGGCGCCCTGCAGGGTGTCGGCGAGGTAGGCGTCGTCGGTGAAGAAGTTGAGGTACGGGCCCTGCGCGCGGACTGCCGCGACGTACTCGTAGTCTGCGGCGTCGATGGTTTCGGCGAGTTCGGTGGCGACCTGCGGCGGCGGGGCCTGTGCCTCGCTCGCCAGCCGGAAGGCGACGCTGGAGGCCAGCGTCGCGTCCACCCCGTCCGGGGGGTCCTCCACCCCGAGGTCGTCGGTCGGGTAGCCCGCGGCGTCGAGCGCGTCCGCGACGGCGTCGCGGACGGACTCGCGGAATGCCAGGTACATACCGTCCGTTGCGGCGAGCGTCGGTAAATGGGTTTCCGAACGGCGGCCGGGGGAATCGCTCCGCAGGTCCACGGCCGTTGCCCGCCCTGCCGGCCCTCAGCGGAGGTTCTCGACCTCGCCCGTCTCGATGGCGTCGAGCGCGTCCTCGACGGTGAACCGCTCGCCGTCGATCTCGCAGGGGTAGAGCCCCGTCAGGGTCCCCTCCCGTTCGATGGCGAGGCAGGCCGGCGGGTACACGACGGTGCGGCTCCCGTCGGGGTTCGTCCAGCAGCGGAAGAACGGGTCGAGCCGCACTCCGAGGCGGCCCGCGACGGCCCGGTAGTGGTCGAACGCCTGTAGCGCGGCCGTCTCGACCATGGTCCCGGGGTCGGTGACATGGTCGGGGCACTCGTGGACGGTCGTCTCGACGCCCGCCTCGGCGAGGGCCGTCACGCGTTCGCGGAGGCGTGTCTGCTGTTCGTCTGCCTCCTCGTCCGCCTCCGGCGTGGTCGCGCGGACCCAGAGGGTCACCGTCACGCCCTCCGGGAGCGGCGGGGTCTCGGACTCGGCCTCGGGCGCCAGCCCTGCGGTCAGTGGACTCGCGGTCATGGTCGAGAGAAGGCGGTCCCCCATCAAGTAGTGGTTCGACGGCTCCCAGTTGCTGGGTTTCAGTCCGTCGTGCCCGGCAAGATTATCGGAGCGATGGGTCAGCGCGGCCCGGGCGGCCCTCAGCGGAGGTTCTCCGCGCCCCCGTCCTCGATGGCCGACAGTCCGTCCTCGATGGCGGCGTGGCCGCCGTCGACGTAGCAGGGGTAGAGGCCGGTGAGGTCGTCGTCGCGTTCGAGCGCGAGACACGCGACCGGGAAGCGGATGGTCCGGCTCCCGTCCGGGTTCGTCCGGCACTCGAAGAACGGATCCAGTCGAACGCCCTGCATCCCCGCGACGGCCCGGTAGCGGTCGAACGCCTCGACCGCGGCCCGCTGGCGGTCCGTCGACGGGTCGGTCACGGTGTCGGGCCACTCCCGAACCTCGGTCGTCACGCCCGCCTCCGCGAACGCGGCGACGCGGGCCTCGATCCGGTCCTGGCGCTCCCGCGCCACGCTCGGTGCGGACCCGCGAAGCCACAGCGTCACCGTCACACTCTCGGACAGGGCCGGCGAGGCGTCCGCCACCGGCTGGTCGTCGGGAGCGGGCGCCATCCGCTCGGAGTCCGCGCTGTTCGCTGCCATACACTCGGCAACGTATCTCCGCCATAAATAAGGTCGTAATAGGGGTAAATATATGGTAGTAGTAGAAATACCTGGACGATTGATTCGAAGCATCTCTTTCCTTGGCTAGAGTGGGATATTCTGTGGCGTGGAAGGGCTAATGCGGATGGCGGGTAGAGGGGTTCCTATGAGTGACGTCGATTCCGGCCCGCGGCCACTGGTCCGACGCGCCGGCGAGGTCGAATACGAGTCCGTGAGTGCCGCCGAGGGGATGCACAAGGGCGTCCTGGTCGGCGAGGACGACGGCGCGCCGAACCTCGCCATCCGCCGGTTCGTCCTCGACCCGGGTGCCGAGGTTCCGAAGCACACCAACGATATCGAACACGAGCAGTACGTCCTCGAAGGCGAGTACGTCGTCGGTATCGGGGAGGAGGAACACGTCGTCAGCGCGGGCGATTCCCTGCTCATCCCCGCCGGGACGGTTCACTGGTACCGCAACGAGGGTGACGCGGAGGGGGCGTTCATCTGCGCGGTCCCGACCGGCGACGACAGCATCGCCCTCGTCGACGAGTGATGCACACACCGTCGTTTCGAGGCGACGACGCCCGGCCGAGCAGCCGACACGGGTGGGACTGAAAGCGACCGGGGGCGTTCGACAGGGTTCCGTCGGTAGCGGCGTTCAGAACCGCACTGTCAGAAGCTCACACGCCGTGCGGACTCCGAACGCTGAAATCCCCCCTTCCCCTACCGATAGCCGTGTCACAGCAGGTCGCGTCGGTGGATACGCTCTTCCTCCACCAGCGGGACGAGGACGACTTCACGGTCGCCGCCATCCGTGACGGCGAGCGCGTCTTCCGCGGGCGGCTCCAGCTGAAGGAGACCAGCGCGGGCGCCCGGCCGGGCCGGTTCCGAGTCCTTCGCGGGGACGACGAGGAGCCCCGCTCGCCGGACCAGTTCGTCGATATCGCCCGGCGAGCGACGCGCATCCGCATCTCCGAGCAGACCGCACCCGAAGCGCGCGAGCGGCTGCGCGAGCTGTTCGCCGGCTATCAACTCGACGACAAGACCAAGGCGGTACGGACCTGCCGGAAGTGCGCGAGCGCGGGCCGGTACTCCCCGCTCACGAGCGAGCGGCAGATCGAGACGGACAACGAGTACATCTGTCCGGACTGTGCGATGCGGGAGCTAGAGCGCGAGGCCGAGTACCGTGGGCTCCGGTCGGGTGCCCGCGACCGGCTGGAGGAACTGCTCCTCGACGTGGGCGACCTCGAACGCATCCGGAACCTCCTCTCGGGCAATCTGGACCCGGACCTGACGAAGTTCGACGAGATATCGGCGACCGTCGACGAGGTCGACCCCATCCCGGTGGACTCGCTCGGGCTCCATCCCGGGATGCAGTCGAAGCTGGAGGGGCGGTTCGACTCGCTGCTCCCGGTGCAGTCGCTCGCGGTCGCCAACGGCGCCACCGAGGGACAGGACCAGCTCGTCGTGAGCGCCACGGCGACCGGGAAGACCCTCGTCGGCGAGATGGCCGGCATCGACCGCGCGCTCAACGGGAAGGGGAAGATGCTGTTCCTCGTGCCCCTCGTGGCGCTGGCGAACCAGAAGTACGACGATTTCCAGGACGAGTACGGCGACGTGGTCGACGTGACCCTCCGGGTCGGGGCCTCCCGCGTCAACGACGACGGGGAACGCTTCGACCCCGGGGCCGATGTCATCGTCGGCACCTACGAGGGTATCGACCACGCGCTCCGGACGGGCCGGAACCTGGGGGAGATCGGGACCGTGGTCATCGACGAGGTCCACACGCTCGGCGAGGAGGAGCGCGGCCACCGGCTGGACGGCCTCATCTCGCGGCTGAAGTACTACACGGAGACGCGGAACCAGGACACGCAGTGGGTCTACCTCTCGGCGACGGTCGGCAACCCCGAATCGCTGGCGAGGTCGCTGCAGGCCACCCTCATCGAGTTCGAGGAGCGGCCGGTCCCCATCGAGCGCCACGTCACCTTCGCCGACGACCAGGAGAAGGTCGACATCGAGGACCGGCTGGTCAAGCGCGCGTTCGACACGAAATCGAGCAAGGGGTATCGCGGACAGACCATCATCTTCACCAACTCGCGGCGGCGGTGCCACGAGGTCTCGCGGCGGTTGCAGTACGATTCGGCGCCGTACCACGCCGGGCTCGATTACAAGCGCCGCAAGAAGGTCGAACGGCAGTTCGGCGACCAGGACCTCGCCGCGGTCGTCACGACGGCCGCGCTCGCAGCCGGGGTCGACTTCCCCGCCTCGCAGGTCATCTTCGACTCGCTGGCGATGGGCATCGAGTGGCTCTCCGTGCAGGAGTTCTCGCAGATGCTCGGGCGCGCAGGCCGGCCGGACTACCACGACAAGGGGACCGTCTACCTCCTCGTCGAGCCGGACGGCTCCTACCATAACTCCATGGAGATGACCGAAGACGAGGTGGCGTTCAAGCTCCTGAAGGGCGAGATGGAGCCGGTCGTGACGACCTACGACGAGGGTGCCGCCGTCGAGGAGACGCTGGCCAACCTCGTCGTGGGCGGCGACCAGTGCAAGCGGCTCAACGCCCGCATGGTCGGCGAGGTGCCGACGAAGCACGCCCTCGGGAAGCTGCTGGAGTACGACTTCATCAGCGGTCTCGAGCCGACCGATATGGGGCAGGTCGTCTGCCGGCACTTCCTCGCGCCCGACCAGGCGTTCACGATGCTGGATGGCATCCGGAAGGGTCGCGCGCCCGACCAGCTCGTCGCCGACATCGAGCTGATGGACGAGCACTGAGCTCGAGCGGTCGCCGCGCCATCGGCTGATTCTGCCCGCTGCTCGGGGACGGATTGAAACCCGTCCCGTCCCAAGGTCTGGTATGAAGCTCTGCCCGTGCAAGCGCAGCGACCGCGGCGCCCGCTACGGCGCACAGACCGGCGCGTACCTCGGGACCAAGGTCGGTTCGAAACACGGCGGCCCCTTCGCGACTGGGTTCAACGCCGGGCTCGGGGCCGCGCTGGGCTACGTCGGCGGCAGTCTGCTCGACAGCGCCAGGCAGCAGGCGAAACCGACGATCGTCCCGGACGGTGGCGAGGTCGTCGACGACGCGGCCCGGCCGACCGACGCGGCCGATGCGACCGGCGGGCCCGACGACGGCCCGACCGACATCCCGGTCACCGAGGGGTCGTTGTTCGAGTAGGCGAGCGCAAGGGCTTCGGCGCTCGCGCACGCACGTCGATTCGTGTCAGCGGACGCCGCCCCCGACCCGCCCGAGTCGTTCCGCGTCGCCGCCGAGCAGTGCGCCGACTACTGGGACGACTACCCGCTCGACTTCACGCCCCAATCGCTCCGCCACCTCGACTCGCTGGTCGACACGTACTACGGGCCCGAAGATGCGGCCGACGCCGCCGACAGCGACCCCGAGGCCCTGTCGGGCGTGGCCGTCCAGTTCGGGAGCTACTTCGGCGAGACGCTGGTTCGGAGCCACGACGGCGAGTGGCAGCAGGGTCGGCTGAACTGGTCGGTCGCACTGGAAGGGCCCGACGGCGAGGCCACCGTGAACGTCTTCGGCGTCGCCGCCGGCGCACTGGCCGAACCCGCCGCCTTCTACGAGACGTACCGCGAGGTCGCGAGCGAGATCGGACTGGTGTAGACACGTCTCCGGCCCGGGCCGTCCCGCTCGTGGTCCGTGACTCCATCACACGGCGGCACCAGAGATATATCGGATGCGGCTCTGCGTCCGCGTGAAGCGTTCTATGACCCACCGGTTCGCGTGTCGTCCGGTGTTCGATCCCCTCTCGCCGCCGGCCGCGCGGCGGGCCCGATAGCTGCAGCACCCGGGTTCGCCTCGCTACGTCCTGTAGCCGCAGTTCGTCGATCGAACACACACGCATATGTCGATCTTCGACGGGTCGCTGGCACACCGCCAGGCCCCGACCGACCACGACTCGCCGTCTGAACACGTATCGCCGGCCGACCACGTACCGCCGACCGAACAGCGGCATCGCCCGCCGTCGTCCGGGCCGCTCGACCCACCGGTACCGACCGACGGAGGTGGTTGTCGATGACCACGGCCGACACGGCCGAGCCCGCTGATACGGCCGAGCCGGTCGACACCGCCGACGCGGCCGGCACAGACGGGCAAGCACCGTCGCTGTGGCGGAACCGCGACTTCCGGCGGTTCTTCGCCGGCCAGTTCGTGACGAACGCGGGGGACAGCCTCTACTCCGTCGCCGTCCTCTGGCTCGTCTTCGAGCTCAGCGGCTCGACCGCGCTCACCGGCGTCGCGAGCGCGTTGCTGTTGCTCCCGTGGCTGCTGCAGGCGCTCGCCGGGCCGGTCGTGGACCGGCTCCCCCTCCGGCCCGTCCTCGTGGGGTCGCAGGTGGTGCAGGGGGTCGTCGTGCTCGTGCTCCCGGTCGCCGCGGTGACCGGGCAGTTGAGCGTCCCGCTCCTGCTCGCGGTCATCCCGGTGCTGACGCTCGCGACGCTGCCGATGGCGCCGATGCAGGCGACGCTCGTTCCTCGCATCGTGGACGACACGCGGCTCTCGCGGGCCAACTCCGCGCTCGCGACCGTCACGCTCGGGCTGGACATGGTGTTCGACGCGCTCGGCGGCGCCTTCATCGCCGTCTTCGGCGCGACGACGCTGTTCCTGCTCGATTCGGTGACGTTCGCCGTCGCCGGCCTGCTGTTCGCCGGAATCGCCATCCCGACCGTCGGCGCCGGTGACGGACCCTCCGGGCAGCACGCGGAGTCGACGGAGGCCGACGGGTCGATGCTCGGCTCGTACGTCGCCGACCTGCGGGAGGGGGTCGACGCCCTCCGGGGGACCGTCTTCGTCGAGCTGGTGCTCCTGACGGCGGTGGCCAACCTGGCGACCGGCGTGACGCTCGCGGTCCTGCCCGCGTTCGGTGACGGGCTCGGCGGCCCCGCGGTCTACGGCCTGCTACTCGGTGCATTAGGGGTCGGCCGACTGGTCGGCTCCCTCGTCGCGCCGTACCTCGAACGGGTCGCGTACGGCCGGCTGCTGCTCGTCGGCCACTCGCTGGGCGCCTGCTGCTGGCTCGCCGCGGCCTACGCGCCGTCGGCGTGGCTCACCGTCGTCCTGTTCGGCCTCGCGTGGGTGCCTGCGGGCACCAGCGGCGTGCTCACGGCGACGCTGAACCAGACGGTGTTCCCGGCCGACCGCCTCGGGCGCGTCTCCTCCATCAAGGGGACCGCCTCGGGCGCGACCCTGCCGCTCGGCTCGCTCGTCGGTGGCCTCGTCGGGGAGCTACTGGGCACCACGACGACGA
Organism: Haloglomus halophilum; assembly: GCF_024298885.1. GTDB lineage: Archaea > Halobacteriota > Halobacteria > Halobacteriales > Haloarculaceae > Haloglomus > Haloglomus halophilum. Next base: position 1,146,413 of record NZ_CP101166.1, on the reverse strand, counting down.
TGGGGCTGGCCGCGTTCGGGTTCGGGTTCACGGGGCTGTACGTCCTCGTGCGCCCGCGGCTCCGGCGGCTCCCCGCGGTCGCGGACGCCGACCCCGCGGCGTTCGACGTGTCGGCGTCGCCGGACGAGGCCTGACCCGACGCCGCTAAACGCCCGCCGCCCCAACGGCGGCCATGCCCACACTGGGGGACGCCATCCTCTCTCGCTACCCGCGGTTCTCGCTGTACAACTCCCCGTACCCGGCGCACGACCGCGGCTGTGCGGTCGACCTGTACCCCGACCGTGACGACGACCTGGCGCCCTCGCCGGTCGCGGGGACGGTCCTCGACATCCAGGAGCGCCGCGTCCCCGAGCAGGCGTACGCCGAGGCCACCGACACGGTCCTGCTGGTGGCGGTCGACGGCGAGGCGACGCCCGGACTCTCACTCGACGGGAACGAGTACGACGAGGAGTGGGTCGCCCGCATCCTCCACGTCGACCCGGCCGTCGCCCCGGGCGACCGCGTCGAGCCGGGGGAGCCGCTCGGACGGCTCGTCCGTTCCGGGTTCTTCGCGCCGTGGGTCGCCAACCACGTCCACCTCGAACTCCGGCATCGCGGTGCGGACCTCCTGCGTGCGCGTGGCTCCCCCCGGCTCGCGCTCGCCGATGAGGTCGGTATCGAGCCGGTCACGTGGAACGGGCACGGCACCGTCGTCGAGGCCGGTGAGACGTACGTCCGGCTGGACCGTCCCGCGCACCCGGGTGACGGCTGGGCGGCGCTCGCGAGCGACGAGGGGCGCCCGCTGGATGGGGGGCTCCGTCACTACACCGGCGGGGGTCGTTTCGGATCGAACGCGCCCGCAGCCGGCGGCCCGGACGACCCCGTCACCCTGCTCGGCCAGCGCGTCGGTATCGCCCGGGACCGGGATGTCCGCTGGGCCGACGTGGCCGTCCGGCTCGACGGCGAGCCGGTCACGGGCCTGTCGCTGTTCGTCGGCCGCGAGGAACTGGGTGCGAAGGTGGTCGCTCGCGGACACGACCACGCCATCGGCGATGAGGTGCGCGTGGATGTGGTGCCGACCGACGACGCAGTCCGGCTCGGATAATTGGCAAAAATCCAGAATAGTCTGATTAAATGTGAGGCAAAATGAATATAATCCGGGTCTACCTACTATTCTGGGCTCTCAATCGATGAGGCACTCCGTGGCCTCGATATCGCTGACCGACGCCAGTCCCGCCAGGACGCCCGCACATTCCTCGCACAGCGGCTCCGTGACCGTTCCACCGTTGTGGACCGAGTACGTGCAGATGAGGGTCGCAGCCCCGGAACAGTTCTCACAATCGTCGCTCACAACGTCTCTCCGGGTCGATAGGTGATGTATGCACGTACGATTCCCGACCCCCGGGAAACATCTCGGAACGGTCGCGGACCCCCGTGTCGGGGCGTCGTCCGGGGGTCGTGGGCGTCTCAGTCGTCGGCGGGGGCGGCCTCCTCCCGCTCACCGCTCCCCCCGTCCAGCGTCCGGATCTCCGTCGACAGTCGGCCGAGGTCGTAGTCCGCGGGTGCGACCTGCGTCGCGAGCGCCGCCAGTCCCAGCGAGACGACGGCCGCCCCGAGGAAGCTGTAGAGGAACGACGCTTCGGGGAGCGCGCTCGCGCCCGGGAGCCCCGCGAGGACGCCGCGGGCGGTGGGGAAGAACAGGAGGCCGACGAGGAGGCCCGCCACGCTGGAGACGAGCAAGCCTCCGCCGGACAGCCGCGGGGTGTAGAGCCCGGCCAGCAGCGGGCCGAACGTCGCCGCCGCCAGCAGGTCCGCCGTGAGGAAGATGGCCAGCACGCTGTACTCCTGTGCGCCGATGACCGTCGCAGCGAGCGCGACGACCGCGGTCAGCCCGCGGGCGGCCGCCGTGAGCCGGTCGCCCGAGGGGTCGTCCAGCAGCCGCGGCAGGTCCGACGTGACGAGACTCGCGATGGCGTTGAACAGCGTATCGGCCGAACTCGTCACCAGCAGCACGGCGACCAGCACGACGACCAGCACGACCCAGTCGGGGAACGACTGCTGGAGCAGGACGAAGAAGGCGATGGAGGCCTCGCCCTCCGCCAGCGCGCCCGTCCCGGCGGCGAAGACGCCGAACAGCCCCGCGAACAGCACCATCGGAATCACGAGCGCCGCGCCGAGGCCGAAGCCGCGCCGGAGCGAGGTGTCGTCCGCGGCGGCGTAGACCCGCTGCCACCACGCCTGGTTGACCAGTTCCGCGCCCACGACGGCGACCACGACGTAGACGCCGAACTGGAGCCCGGGGAGGAAGCCGAGGTCGAGGAGGTCCGGGTTCGAGGCGGCCGTCTCGCGGACGAGTTCGGCGGGCCCGCCGAGCGCGAAGACGGCACCCACGAAGCCGACGGCGATGAGCGGGAGCAGGACCGCCGTCTGCACCGTGTCGGTGACAATGCTGGCCCGGAGGCCGCCGTAGCCCGTGTACAGCAGGACGAACCCGCCGATGAGCGCGGCGGTCTGCCAGGCCGGGACGCCAGCGACCAGCGAGAGCGCCCCCGCGATGCCGGTGAACTCGGCCGCGAGGAAGACGAACATGTAGGCGACGCTCACGACGAGCACGTACGCGTAGGCGACCGGCCCGTACCGGACGTAGGCGTACTCGGTCAGCGAGTGGCCCTCCGGAATCAGTTCGCGGATGCGTGGCCCCAGCTTCACGTACGCCAGCAGCGCGAGCGCGCTCCCGAGCGCGTAGCCCGCGACGGCCGTGATGCCGCCGAACGCGGCCCCGGCCTCGGCCGGCGAGAACAGTATCCACGCGCCCATGCTCGACGCGAGGACGGTCGCGCCCATCCGGTAGCCGCCGACGCTGCCGCGCGCGCTGATGAACGACTCGACGCTCCCGTCGCCGCGGCTGTACCGGATGCCGATGGCCGCGAAGACGGCCAGCGTGACGACGGTCGCGCCCAGCGCGACCGTGCTGCTCACCACGACCGCTCACCTCGCTGGCTCGAATCGGGTGCCTGCATGCCCGACCGTCCGGTTCACGCTGGCTAAAATCTGGTGGTATAATCGAGTTATATCCTGCCGGGGTCACTCCTCCGCCGCGTCCGTGAACCCGAACTCCGTGCGCAGTTCGCGCTCGATACCGGCGACCAGGTCGTCGAGCACGGCCTCGAACTGCTCCCGGTCGCCCGGTTGCCCCGCCCGCTCGTACGGGTCGTCGGGGAGTTCGACGCGGAACTCGCCGTCGCCCTCGTAGAACGGCTCGCTCCCGGAGAGGACCCGGCGGTCGATAGGGCGCAGGATGCCGGAGTCGACCTCCCCGTGTAGCTCCTGATAGGCGGCCGTGTACGCCGACTCCAGTTCCTCGAAGTAGTGGACGTACTTGGCCTCGAACTTCTCGGGGTCGAACTCGGTCATGGGGCCGTCGAGGGAGGCCGTCGGGTAAACGGCTTCGCCTGTCGCTACCGGTGTACGTTGAACAGCGTCCAACTGGCGATTACCGCCGCACAGGAGGGCGCCGTGATGGCACCCAGGAGGGAATAGGACGCGAGCTTCACCAGTCCGTTGCGGTCCACTGGGAGGAGGTCGAATCCGAATGAGAAATTCCCGACAATGGCGGCCACACAGAACAGTGCAGTCAGTATCGTGAACCCGAACCCCGCGGCCGTCGCCAAGTAGATGGCTTCGCTGTGGTCGTCGCTTTCCTCGATGGACTGCTCTACACGCTCCTCCAATTCCCCGATGAGGAACGAGGATCCGGCGAAGACCAGCGTCGTCGCGGTGAGGAGTGAGGTGGCCGTGGTTACTGGGTCCATTGCTGACCGGCTCTCCCTGGGACGACTTCAGAGTTCCCGGATGCAGCTACTACCCCACCTACCGGCCGAACCGCCGCTGGCGCTCCTGGAAATCCCGGACTGCCCGGAGGTAGTCGCGGTAGCGGAAGTCCCGCCAGTTGACGTCCGTGAAGTAGAGTTCCGAGTAGACGGACTGCCAGATCATGAAATCGGAGAGGCGCTCTGCGCCGGTCTTCAGGACGACATCCGGCGGTTCGGGGAAGACGAGTCGGTCCTCGATGTCGGCCTCGGTGATGTCCTCGGGGTCGAGGTCGCCGGCCTGCACCTCCTCGGCGACGCCCCGGACGGCGGCGGCGAACTCGTCTCGGCCGCCCAGCCCCATCGAGACGCGGATGGGCGCGTCGGCCCGCTCCTCGTCGCCCGGGCCTCGGACCGCGACCTCGCGAGGGGCCTCGACCTCGTCGAACGCCCGACGTAGCGTCGGGACGGCGTCCTCGTCGATGACGCTCACGTAGACGGTGACGCGTTCGGCGCCGAGGTCGAACGCCCAGCCGAAGAAGTCCGCGAGCGTCCCGTAGGCCCCCGGCTCCAGCAGGTCCCGCTCGGTGATGACCAGCGCGACGTGAGCGGGCCGGTCGGCGTCGCTCATCCTGACCCGCGCCTCGAGATACCGGTCGTAGATGCCCACACCCGGGGGTAGCCACCGCCGGCCGTAAACCGTGTGCTTCCGGGTCGGAGTGATACGGTCGGGCGGCTCACACCCTGGCGCAGGGGACGGGCGCCGGACGTGGGGTGCGCCGGGCGTGGGATGCACCGGATGTGGGGCATCGGCCGTCCGTCCCCCGACTATGGGCCATCACTTATCCGTCAGCGCCGCTGATACCGACCAGTTTCCGAGGATTCGAATGAGCGCCATCGATGATACGGTTCACGTCCTCCACGTCGACGACGAGCCGGACCTGGCCGATCTGGTCGCGACGTATCTCGAACGCGAGGACGACCGGCTCACGGTCCGGACCGCGACGAGTGCCGACGAGGGGCTGGACGTGCTGGCCGCCCACGACATCGAGTGCATCGTCTCGGACTACGATATGCCCGGCCGGAACGGCATCGCGTTCCTCGAGGCGGTCCGGGGGGAGTTCCCCGACCTCCCGTTCATCCTCTACACCGGGAAGGGGAGCGAGGAGGTCGCGTCCGCGGCCATCTCGGCGGGCGTCACCGACTACCTCCAGAAGGAGAGCGGCATCGACCAGTACACCGTCCTCGCCAACCGGATCACCAACGCCGTCGAGTCGTACCGGTCACGGCGGGCGCTCGCCGAGCGGAACCGTGACCTGCGCCGGTACGAGCACATGATCAACTCGATGCAGGAGGCCGCCTGCATCTACGACGCGGACGGCCGGTTCGTGGTGGTGAACGAGTACCTGGCGGACTGGTACGACACGACACGGGAGGCGCTCGAAGGGGAGACGAGCAACCTCATCCCATCGATCCGGGAGCGGGGCGACGAGGACCCGTATCGGGCGCTCCTCGACGGGCGGCGCGAGCAGCTCTCCGGCGAGGTCGAGGCGGAGTTCCCCGGACACGGCTACGCCGTGCTGGAGTACCAGCTGACCCCGCTGCTGGTCGACGGCGCCGTCGAGGGGGTCGTCGGCGTCGCCCGCGATATCACCGACAGCAAGGAGCGCCAGGAGGAGCTCCACCGGAACGAGCGGGCGATGGACGAGGCGCCGGTCGGCATCACCATCTCCGACCCCACGCGGGAGGACAACCCGATCATCTACGCGAACGACCGGTTCGAGGAACTGACGGGGTACTCCGAGGCGGACGTCCGCGGGCGGAACTGTCGGCTCCTCCAGGGGGAGTACACCGACCCCGAGCCGGTCGCCGCGATGCGGGAGGCGATCGGCGAGGAACGCCGCGTGACGGTCGAGCTCCGGAACTACCGGAAGGACGGGACCGAGTTCTGGAACCGCGTCTCCATCGCCCCAGTGCGTGACGAGGACGGGACGGTCGTGAACTACGTCGGGTTCCAGCAGGACATCACCGACCGCAAGGAGCGCGAGCGCGAGCTCAGCCGGACCGAACGCCGCTATCAGGCGGTCTTCGACGACCCGAACATCCTCGTCGGGCTGCTCGACACGGACGGGACCGTGCTCGACATCAACCGGACCGCGATGGAGTACGTCGATGTCACGACGGACGAGCTCGTGGGCACGCCGTTCTGGGAGACGCCGTGGTTCGCCCATTCGGCGTCCGTCCAGGAGGAGGTCCGGGAGTGGATCGACCGCGCGCTGCGGGGCGAGTACGTCGAGTTCGAGGCCGATCTCGTGCGGCCCGACGGCGAGCCCTACACGATAGAGGGTGTGTTCAGACCGGTCACGGACGACGACGGGGATGTCGTCTCCCTCCTCATCTCGGACCGTGATGTCACCGAGCGGAAACAGCGGGAGCGCGAACTGGAGCAGTACGGCGCGTACCTCAAGGAGTCGACCGATATCATCACCGTGCTCGACGGGTCGGGGGTGATAGAGTACCAGAGCCCCGCCGTCGAACGGGTCCTGGGCTACGAGCAGTCAGAGCTGGTCGGCCAGGACGGGTTCGACCTCATCCATCCCGACGACGTGCCACGGATGCGTGCGGCGTTCACCGATCTCGTCTCCGACCCCGACTCCACGGTCACCGTCGAGTGTCGGTTCCGGGCGGCCGACGACGAGTGGCGCTGGCTCGAGGTCCACGGCACGAACCAGCTCGACCACGACGCCATCGGGGGCATCGTGACGAACAGCCGGGATATCACCGAGCGGGTCGAGCGCGAGCAGGCCGTCCAGCGGGAACGCGACCGGCTCGACGAGTTCGCCGGCGTCGTCAGCCACGACCTCCGGACCCCCCTGAACGTCGTCGAGGGCCGGCTGGAGATGGCGCGGGCGGAGTACGACAGCGAGCACCTGGACGCCATCGACACCGCGGTCGACCGGATGGGGCGCATCATCGAGGACGTGCTCTGGTTGGCCCGCAAGGGGCGGGAGGTCGGGTCGATGGACGCCGTCGCGGTCCAGGGCGTCGTCGACGCCGCGTGGGAGCTGGTTGCGGACGAGGCGGACCAGGCCGAGCTTCGCTTCGCCGACGAGAACCCCGCCGGAGTCACCATCGAGGCCGACCGCGACCGCCTCCGGCAGCTCATAGAGAACCTGCTGCGGAACGCGCTCGAACACGGCGGTGACGACGTGACCGTCACCGTCGGTACGCTGGACGACGGCTTCTATATCGAGGACGACGGTCCCGGTATCCCGGCGGCGGCGCGCGACGACGTGTTCGCCGCCGGCTACTCCACCGGTGAGGAGGGGACCGGCTTCGGCCTCACCATCGTCAAGCAGGTGGCCGACGCCCACGGCTGGGCGATCCGCGCCACCGAGGGCACAGACGGCGGCGCCCGGTTCGATATCACCGGCGTCACGTTCGTCGCGGAATAGCCGGCTGTCGGGGTCCGTCAGCCGCCGGTCGATGGGCAACCGCTTCGGCAGCTGGTCGGGAGGACCAGCCTGTTGTAAGGTGGTCCGTCGCACCCCTTTCGGAAGCTGGTGCGTCGCACCACCCCCTTCGGGAGCGTTAAGTGCGCGTCGCGGGAACGGGCGGGTCGTGACGGGGAACGTGCGGCGGGCGGGGGCGTACGCCCTCGTCGGCTCGCTGGCGCTGGTGGTGCCGGTACTCGCCGGACGGGGGCTCGACCCCCTGACCACCGCCGGTGCTGCGGCACTCCCCTTCGTCGCAGTCGGCCTGGCCGCGCTGTACGTCGTCGACGAGGGGCCGCTGTTCGACCTGCTGGCGCGTCCCGGCGACTACGAGGAGGGCCGGCTGTTCGGCCTCGCGGCCTTTGCCTTCGCCTGCGCGGGCCTCGCGCTGCTGGTCCCCCTCCGGCAGTTCGGCCTCCCGCCGACGGCGTTCGTCGGCAGCGTGGCCACCCTGGTCGTCGGGAACGTGACCGCCGAACTCGTCCGGCTCCGGACGACCGACCAGTTCGCCGTGACGACGGGGTTCACGCTCGGCGGGCTGGTGGCTGCGGTGGCGGCCTTCCTCGCCGTGGGCGAGATCGCCGGCGGCCGGCTCGCGCTCCCGCTCGTCGCCTTCCTCGCGGCGGTCGCCGCGCTCGCGGCGGCGCTCCTGCGGGCCGCGCTGTTCGAGCGTGACGACCCGCTCGTCCTCGTCTCCGTGGCACTGCTGCTGTGGGGCTTCCTCGAACTCGGCATCGCCGCGCCCACCGTACGCGTCGGCGTCGGTATCGGTGTCTCCGCGCTGCTGGGCTACGTCGCGTTCGCGCTCGGAACCGCCTCGCTCACCGGGATGCTGACGGGCGTGCTGCTGGCGCTGCTGGCCATCGTCCTCGGCGGCTACGGTTGGTTCGCGCTCCTGATAACGTTCTTCGGGCTCGGCGGCCTCTCCTCGAAGTTCCGCTACGAGGAGAAGGCCGCACGCGGCATCGCCGAGGACAACGAGGGCGCCCGCGGCGGTGGGAACGTCCTCGCCAACTCGGCGGTCGCGCTGGTCGCCGTGGTCCTGTTCGCGGCCTCCGCGCGGGTGGGGATGCCGCCCGAACTGTTCCGGTACGCGTTCGCGGGCAGCGTCGCCACCGCGATGGCCGACACGCTCTCCAGCGAGATCGGCGGGCTCTTCGACGAGCCGCGGCTGGTCACCACGTTCGAACGCGTCGAGCCCGGCACCGACGGCGCGGTCACCTGGCAGGGCCAGGTCGCGGGGCTCGCCGGGGCCGGCATCATCGCGGGCATCGCCGCGGTCTTCTTCGAGCTGGGTCCGGTCGCGGCCGGCATCGTCGTCGTGGGTGGGTTCGTCGGCACGCTCGCCGACAGCCTGCTCGGGGCCACGCTGGAGGGGCCGGTGCTCGGCAACCAGGGGGTCAACCTGCTCGCCACGCTCGCCGGCGCTATCGTCAGCGCGGCACTCGCGCTGGGACTGGTATGAGCGACGACCCCGACGCGCACGTGCCGGCGGCGGCCCCGACGGTTCGCGCCGCCCGGGACGAGGACCGCACGCGGCTGCTGACCATCCAGGCAGCGGCGTTCCCCGACCCACAGCGGACGCTACTGCGGAACGCCGTCCGCGCGGGACTCGCGCTGGTCGCGGTCGACGGCCCGGTCGCGTCCGGCGGCGTCGTCGCCGCCCCGGACCCGGTCGGTTACGCGCTGTTCACGGCCGACGAGGCGTCGGTGTACGTCGCGGAGCTGGCCGTGGCCCCGGGCCATCGGCGCCGGGGGCACGGCGGCCGGCTGCTGGCCGCGGTGGCCGCCCGTCACCCGGACCGCGAGCGACTGCGGCTCACCACCCGGGCCGACAACGAGGCCGCGCGGTCGTTCTACGCGTCGCTGGGCTTCCGTGCGGTCGAGGAACTGCCGGGGTACTACGGGGACGAGGACGCCGACGGCCCCGCCCCGGCCGACGGCGTGTTACTGGTCCGCGACCTCGAGTAGGTCGTCGATGGTGCGGACGCGGACGCCGGTCGGCCGCTTGACGAGGTCGCCGAGTGTGGACGCGACCACCTGGTCGACACCCCGCTGTGCGCACACGTCGAGGAGGCGCTGGCTCAGTTCGCCGTCGAGAACGACGGCGGTCGGAACCGGGTCGGCGTCCTCCACGCGGTCGAACGCCTCGTCGACGGGCGCGACCGCGACCGCTCCGAAATCCCGGTCGAGCAGCCGGACCTCGCCGGTACCGACGGCGGCCCGGACGTGCCCCCGGAGCGTCTCCGGTTCGTCGGTGTCGCTCTCTACCTCGGCCTCGGTGTCGTCGTCGGTCGCGTCTTCGGTGTCGGTCGTCGCTTCGGCGTCGGCAGCTTCCTCGCCGGCCACTCCTTCGCTGGCCGCCGAACCGGCGCCACTCGCCTCGTCCGTGTCCGGGCCGGCGGCGGGTGACTGGCCGACCTCGGTGGTCGCCCGCTCGTTCGCGGGTGGCCCCGTTTCGAGATCCGCCGGTGCCTCCGGAACCGACTCGTCCGGCGGGGACGGGGCTGTCGGCGGCGTGTCCGGGGCGGGCGTCGTGCCGGCCGCGTCGTCGCTGCCGGGGGCGGGCCGGCTCGACCCGTCCGTGGCGGCGACCTCGTGGGCCGCCCCGTCCGCGCGGTCGGCGATGGTCTCGTAGGGGACCTTGTCCCGGAGCGCGGCCATCACCTCGTGGCGCGAGAGGTCCTCGACGGACTGGCCCTCGGGGGCGAACGCGACGTAGTCGACCTCGCCGACCTGGACCAGTTCCTTCAGGATGAGGTCCCCACCGCGGTCGCCGTCGAGGAAGGCCGTGACGGTCCGGTGCCGGGTCAGGTCGGCCACCTTCTCGGGGACGTTCGTCCCCTCGACGGCGACGGCGTTCTTGATGCCGTAGCTCAGCAGCTGGGTCACGTCCGCGCGCCCCTCGACGACGATGACGGCGTCGCTATCGCCGACGTTGGGGCCGGCCGGGTAGCCCTCGTACTCGGCCATGTCCTCGACCCGGATGGAGCGGCGGACCTCCTCGACGAGTTCCTCCGAGGACATCATCGCGCCCTCGAACGCCTCGCCCAGCAGCTCCTTCGCCCGGTCGACGACCTCGCGGCGTTTGGCAGCCCGGACGTCCTCGATGCTGGTGACCTCGAGGTCGGCCCGGCAGGGCCCGACCCGGTCGATGGTCTCCAGCCCCGCGGCGAGGATGGCCGTCTCGACCTTGTCGAGGCTGGTGGCGATGGTCAGGTGGCCGAACGACTGGCCGCCCTCGGAGTCGATCTCGACGTCGATGCGGCCGACCTTCGAGGACTCCTGGAGGTCCCGGAGGTCGAGGTCGTCGCCCAGGAGGCCCTCGGTCTGGCCGAAGACCGCCCCGACGACGTCGTTCCGTTCGACCACTCCGTCGGCGCTGATGCGTGCGTGGATGAGGTACTTGGCTGTATCCGGCATGTGCGAACTGCCCCGGTGTGGGGCTGGTTGGTGAACCGCGTCTCGGCGAACCGCGTGTTGGTGAACCGCGTGCTGATGAACCGCTGGATGGTGATGCGCCCATGAGTGGCCCCATGTGCAACTGTTCGTCATGCACCGAACGCTTAAAAGGGTCGGCACGATGCCCTCGCCGCGAGAATCACGGCTCGTGGGTCCGAGGCCAGGCTCCCCTGCCGTCGCCCGAACGCTCTTGTGCCGACTCCGCGACGCCGCGGGCATGGGCATCGAGGAAGCGGATATCGACCCGGAGAGGTTCCTGGAGGACGTGGAGATGCGCATCGGCACCGTCCGTTCGGTCGCGGAGTTCCCGGAAGCGCGCAAGGACGTGTACAAACTGGAGGTCGACTTCGGCTCCGAGGTCCGCCAGTCGGCGGCCGGCCTGACGGACAACTACACGACGGCCGAACTGGAGGGTCGACAGGTCGTCGCCGTCGTCAACCTCGGGGCCGTCACCATCGCGGGGTTCGAATCGCAGTGTCTCGTGGTCGGCGTCGACGACGGGGACGGCGACGTGGTCCACCTGCAGCCGGAGCGGGAGGTGCCCGACGGGACCCGCGTCTACTGAGTCGGCGAGTCTGCCTCCCCGTCAGCCGCAGTCGGGGCACTCGAACACGACGGCGCTCGGGCCGTGCGAAACCCACTCCTTGTGGCTCCCGCAGTCCGTGCACACGCTGGCCCGTTCGCGGCGGGTCGACTCGTCGCCACAGCCACAGTTGACGCCGGGTGCGTCCTGCATACGCCCGCCATGTGGCTGGAGGTACGAGTACGTTCGTCAGACATCGGTCGAGCCGGCGCCCTCTCGACACCCGACGGCTTTTCACCCGGTCCGGCGAAGAATCGCCCATGCAGACGCACATCGTCCCGGTCGGGTTCGACTACGACCGGCTCGACGGTGTCGCTGCGCTCAGGCCGGGCTTCGGAGCCTGAGAATGCCAAATTCGCTCGAACCCATTTCGCCGGACGAAGCCGTACAGTTCTACCTCAACAATCGTCAGACCGAGTTGGCGGACGGAACGCTGGAGTCGTATCGGTACAAACTGACCCACTTCGTTGAGTGGTGCGAGGCCGACGGCATCGAGAACCTGAACGAACTCTCCGGGCGCGACATCCTCCGGTTCAAGCAGTCACGGCAAGACGACCTCGCTCCCGTCTCTCTGAAGGCGCAGATGGACGCACTCCGGGCGTTCATTCGCTTCGCGGAATCCATCGATGCGGTGGAACAGGACCTCCACAGCAAGGTGCTGTCTCCCTCTCTCGACCGCGGAGATCGGGAACGGGACGTGCTGGTTGAGGAGGAGCAGGCAGAGGCTGCTCTGGACTACTACCGCCAGTTCCACTACGCTTCCCGGCAGCACACTACGTTGACGCTGCTCTGGAAGTGCGGGGCACGGACCGGCACTCTCCGAGCCTTCGACCTCGGCGACTATGACCCCGAAAATGCACGACTGCTCGCCAAACATCGGGACGGAACACCGCTGAAGAACAAGCAGGACGGGGAACGTCTGATTGCGTTGAGTGACGACACCTGCCAGGTACTCAACGACTACATCCAGCATCATCGAGAGGACGTAATGGATGAAAACGGGCGGGACCCACTCCTGACGACAAAGCACGGCCGCGTCTCAAAGCCGACAATCCGGGCAACCTGCTACCGGGGGACCCACCCCTGCCGGTACAACGGAGGTCACTGCCCCCACGGACGCGACCCAGACGAGTGCCAGGCCCTGAACCCTCCCGAAAAGGCTCCATCAGTCTGCCCCTCAACGCGGAGTCCCCACGCTTGGCGTCGAGGCGCAATCACGTATCATCTCACCGAGGACGTACCCATCGAGGTCGTCAGCGACCGGATGAACGTCAGCCCGGACGTGCTGGAAGCCCACTATGACCGTCGCTCGGAGGAGGTGAAAGTCGAACAGCGGCGTGAGTACTTGGAGGGAGTGTAGGGGATTCTGGCTGTTTCCTCTCCGTTGAGGGGAGAGAACCGTGGCAGGTTTTTTCTTGATAGATGGTTTTCATACTATATGCTACAGAAAGCCAGGGACAAAATTCGAAACCTGCCCCTCCTCAACGTGGTCAGGCGGACGTGGACAGAAACGTCGATGCTCGAATTCGGTCTGCTGTTCGTCGCTCTACCTGCTCTCCTGGCCGCAATCGAAACGCTCCCACAGACCGTGCAGGACTCGCTGACCCTCCACATTGAGTCGCCTACCCTCTGGGGTGCGTATCTCTCGAACTTCGTCCACGGTGGAACCAGCCACCTTGTCGCGAACATCGCGAACTATGTCCTCCTGATGGCGGTCCTACTTTCCCTGGCGATCTACGCTAACTGGGAGCGCGAGCTGTACCTGACGACCATATTCTTCCTGACCGTACTGCCGCTGATTGTCTCAGCGTACTCGGTCTGGACGCTCCAGGGGTCAGGTGTCGTTCGAACCTACGGATTCTCTGGCATTGACGCGGCGTTTCTTGGTCTACTTCCTGTAGCGACTTTCGCGTTCCTGCGGCGAGAGGTAAGTTCGAACATTCGCCTTCACCACAGCTTGGTTCTCGTTGCGGTGGAAATGGCGCTGATACTCTTTGGCTGGGGAGGTCTATCGATTTCTGTTATCGGACTCTCTGTTCTGGCCATTCTCGGCACGGGTTTGCTCTACTGGGACACCCGAGGCGAGTGGGGAACCCTAATCGATACTCCAGAGTACCAGACACTGCTGTTCATCGCTATAGCCTTCTTCCTGATACTACCCTTCCAGAATCTGGTCAACGTTGAGACGGGGACGAATGTCTACGGCCACCTCATCGGATTCGTCGTGGGATTCCTGTTCCTATCCGTCCTTTCGCTCGTAATCGATCTCCGACGACAGGCTACGGAGATTCAGGAGGAGTTCGCGTTCACTCTGTGATTCACTCTGCTGAGGAGAGGACTTTTCGTGATAGAATCTCATCATAAAATATGGCGGAAGAACTGGCTTCCTTGCGAGAATTGGTCGAGCGATTGGGACCGGGAGACTACCTCGCGTGGCAAGCTGAAGGTGGGAAGGATACCGAACGGACTCGCCCGAAGACAGTACGCAATATAGACACAGAGGGCGAGGTATATCGGGTTGAAGCCAAAGGTGCTGGGAACGCAGAGGGCAGAGGCGACTACCACTTCACAGTGAATCGAAACGGGACCTGCGAAGCGTACTACCACGATGGGGATACCACCGAGGAGTTGGGGGAGTTAGTTTACGCTGAACTGACCGACACTGACGACTTGGTCACAATCAAGCGTGGATGGTACGATAGCAGACGTGGAGACAACTGACCCTCTCGTTTTCTCTCAAGAGTGACCGACGAGTACCTCGACCTCGGCCAGCAGATCGATGAGATTGAGAACTTCCACGAGGAGTGGGTCAAAGTCGAGGAATACTACGACCAGGGCAACCACGGCGAGTTCGACGAGCCGCCCCACGAACGACTCTGCCGGAGAGCTGAGGCGCTGATTGAGGCGAGCTTCGAGCATCTAGAACTTCGCGACCGGAGTACGATGGGCGATGCCTCCCCGAACGAGGTCCATCTACTGCTACTTGCAATCGCGGCCGAAGTCGCGCTCAACGCAGTGATGATGCGCGAGGACTGGAACTACTTCGCGGAACGGGCCTCCGTTGAGGAGGGGAGAACGCCGAGCCTTGACGAGGGCATCTCTTGGGTGATGCCCCAGCTCCCGGAGAGTTTCGGGAACGAGGAACGCGCCCGGGTCGGACAGATTCTTCGCCTGCTTCGAGTCCACCGGAACAACTCGGCCCACTTGGGCTACCAGCGGTTTACCAACTGGCGTCACTATCACGAAATCTATCGGGTGCTGGCGTTCCTGTTCGACCACTACTTCGAGGATTCAGAAATCACTGGAGAGCTGGCCCAGAGAATGGCCGACCATCGAGAGCATATCTCGCCAGACGCCCTGGATTATCCGCCGGTTGACCTCGGCGTGGACTCTCCGCGTTGAGCGGGCGAGGGGCGACCGTCCACTCCGTCAGCCTCCTTACGGCCCGTATTACTTCAGCGAATGATTGGCGAATTGAGGGGGCGGACCTGACCTCAGAGCCACATTCTATTGCGCAAACTTACCAATATATATGAAATATAGGGCCGGTAATGTTCTAACTGGGGGGTTCCCTCGCCTCTCGATCTGCGGCTCTCAGCCCCGCCAGCCAGGACCCAAGCAGGGCGGCACAAATTTTGGCGCTCTGGCGGAAAATCTCGGCCTTCTCATCGACTTTACACCGTTCCAAGTAGTGCGCATCACGATTTCCGAAGCACGCTCAGAACGCCGCTCTCGGAATCGACAGACCACACCTCGATCTCGCCCCCTGCCGGCCGCTCGCGCCCCCGCGCTCTTTCCGGTTTAGCCTAACTGTTTTCGACTACGTTGAGGGGGAGTATTGGGGTTAATCAGGTATCAAGTAGTATTCCCCAACATTACTGGCCAATCTCTACTATCTCCTTACTACAGTATATACTATATAATATATACTAACTACAGTATAGTCGCGTACGCGAGGCCCGCCCCCGGGTCCGGGCGGGGGAGCGGCCGGGGTAGCGGCTGGGGGAGGGGGCCGGGCTGGCCAACAACGGGAAGTCATCAATATCACACTAATAGTGTCAAATAAATATTTTATTACTATAGATAATTGGGTGGGTGGATGCACCATTAGGATGCTTCCAGGCGGTTAGGGACTCCGTTGAGCGGGGGGGAAGACGAGCTGAGTCTGGTTCGGTTTCGCTCCGATGACAACCGCCCCCTCAACGGAGTCTCATTCCGGGCGGTCAACCCTCCCACAGTGCGAGGGAGAAAGGAGATCTTCTGACTCTCTGCTTGCTTGCCGGAGTCAAGAACGTGAGTCAGACACCGCAAGTCGGGGAAGTTCGTTCCGAAGTCATCCTCCCTCCCTCCGCCTCAACGCGGTCGGAAGCTGCTAAGTAAACCCGTCAATAGCTGTGATGAATCTCACTCTCCCGATACAACTTACCCAAAGCGAACGACCAGAACCCGGACACAGCGCGACCACCACAGCGAATAAGACCGTGGTGCGAAAGGAGTCTGTAGATGGTCGATAATTTCAACGAGAAGGCTGATTTCATATGGTCTATCGCTGATCTTCTCAGGGGGGACTACAAGCAGTCGGAATACCAGAAGGTCATTCTCCCGATGACCGTTCTCCGGCGACTTGACTGTGTGACCGAGCCGACCAAAGAGGAGGTGCTGGAGAAGCACGAGCAACTCCAGGAGCAGGGCATCGAGAACGTCGCCCCGGCTCTCAAGCGAGTCTCTGGAGAGGAGGTCTACAACACGAGCGAGTACACCTTCGACAAGCTCCGCAAGGATCCTGACCAAATCGCCGAGAACCTCCAGTACTACATCAACTCCTATGACGAGGAGACGAAGGAGATCTTCGACAAGTTCGACTTCGACCACCAGATTCGGCGACTGGAGGAGGCCGAGATTCTCTATCAGGTCGTGCAGAGCTTCGCCGAGATCGACCTCCACCCTGACGCGGTTCCCAACGAGGAGATGGGGTACATCTACGAGGAGCTAATCCGGAAGTTCAACGAACTCAGCAACGAGACGGCTGGGGAACACTTCACGCCGCGCGAGGTCATCGAGCTGATGGTGAACCTCATCTTCGACGAGGACGACGAGGTACTCACCCAGCAGGGGGCTGTCCGAACTGTGTACGACCCCGCGTGTGGGACTGGAGGGATGCTGAGTGTCGCTCAGAACCACGTTCGCTCCCTCAATGAAGGCGCGAATCTCCACGTCTTCGGCCAGGAGTTGAACCCCGAGAGCTACGCTGTCTGCAACTCTGATATGCTGATCAAGGGGCAGGACCCAGACAACATCGTCTACGGAAACTCATTCACCAATGATGGATTCTCGGACAAGCGGTTCGACTATCTGCTCTCTAATCCGCCGTTCGGCGTCTCGTGGAAGAAGGTCAAGGAAGAGATCGAGAAGGAACACGAAGAGCAGGGTTACGCGGGTAGGTTTGGGGCGGGAACTCCCCGTATAAACGACGGCTCGATGTTGTTTCTGCAGCATATGATTAGCAAAATGAAGCCACCTGAGGAGGGTGGCTCCCGGATTGCAATCGTGTTCAACGGTTCTCCCCTGTTTAATGGAGGCCCGAACAGCGGAGAGTCGGCAATCCGGCGCTGGATTTTGGAGAATGACTGGCTGGAGGCAATCGTCGGCCTGCCAGAGAATCTCTTCTACAACACGGGAATTCGAACGTACATCTGGGTCTTGTCGAACGACAAGCCAGAGCATCGTGAGGGGAAGACCCAGCTCATCGACGCCCGGGAGATGTACGAGGAGATGGACGAGAGCCTTGGGGAGAAGCGACACAAGCTCACCGAGGAGCACATCAACGAGATCACGCGTATCTTCGGCGACCTGGAGGCCAACGGCCGGTCGAAGGTCGTGGACAATGAGGAGTTCGGCTACCGCCGCATCGTCATCGACCAGGCGCTAAGGCTCCGGTTCGAGGTTTCCGAGGAGAACATCGCGGCGCTCGACGACGAGCGGGCCTTCACCAATCGCGACGAGGAAATTCAACAGGGTATCAAGGACGCGATCTCCGAGATGGACCACGAGAAGGTCTGGATGGACCGTGAGGTGTTTATGAACGACGTTGAGTTGCAGTTGAATATGAAGGGGTTGGATGTGCGGAAGAGTGTGTACAACGCCATCGAACGGGCGTTTGGTGAGCAGGACCCCAATGCGGAGATCTGTCGTGATGGGAACGGAAACCCAGAACACGATAGCGATTTGCGACGTAGAGAACGCATACCGCTAAACACGGATGCTCACGACTACTTTGAGTCTAAAATACAGCCACATTTAGAGAATGCTTGGGTCAACGATAGTAACAAGTACTGTGATGAGAAAGATGGTAAGCCCGGGATTGTGGGATACGAAATCTCGTTTGATAGGAAATTCTTTGAGTACTCTACTGTTCGAAATCCTTCCGAAATAGAATCAGAAATTCAGAGATTAGCGGCACAGATAGAAGAAATGGTCAACAGCAATATCTGAATAATGCCGGTAGATTCATCGCCAAGCTGGCTTTCTGGCGTACCAGACAGTTGGGATGTAGGAAAGATTGGATGGCACTACGACATACAGTTGGGCAAGAAATTGGAAAATGAAGATAAGTCTGGAGGATATATGCGGCCATATCTAAGAAACCAGGATGTTAAATGGTGGGATATAAATACTGACGATTTAGCGATGATGAATTTCCCGCCGAGCGACCAGAGGAAGTACGAACTAAGGGAAGGGGATATACTTGTATGTGAGGGTGGAGAAGCCGGGAGGTGCGCCATCTTGGAGAGTGACAAGGATTGTTTCTTTCAGATGGCTTTGCATAGAGTACGGCCCCGCTACGAAGACTACGACCCCCGATATTTTGCCCATTTTATGGAGTTCGCAAAGAAGTCGGGTATATTGTCTGCTGATGCAAACAGAGCTACAATTGAGCACCTGTCAACGGAGAAACTGAGTGAGCAGACGATTACAATCCCACCTGCCGATGAACAAGAGAAGATAGCCGATTTACTGGACAATAACAGGCGAAAGGCTGAGAAGCTGACAGAGCAATTGTCGAAATTGTCCTCAGAGGTCGAGGAATTACTAAATAACCGAATATATCAATCTGTCACTACTGGGGTCTATAATGATGCAAATCTGACTCAAAGTGGTGTTGGGTGGATTGGTGAAGTGCCCGAACACTGGGAGGTAGTCCGTACTCGATTCATCGCCCGTCTGGAGTCAGGCCACACCCCTAGCCGCTCCAACGATGAGTACTGGGAAGACACGGACATCCCGTGGGTGACGACCTCAGACATCAAGCCGTTCCGTGATGGCAGGAAGGTGTACCTGGACGAGACGGAGAACCAGATTAGTCAACTCGGGCTGGAGAACTCGGGGGCGAGACTCCTGCCCGAGGGGACGGTGTTCCTCTCTCGGACTGCCTCAGTCGGATTTTCCGGCATTATGGGCAAGGAGATGGCGACCTCACAGGACTTCGCCAACTGGGTCTGCGGGGATGAGATTCTCCCCGAATACCTTCTCTACGTGTTCCGCTCGATGGACCAAGAGTTCGACCGGCTCACGCAGGGGTCCACGCACCAGACTATCTATATGCCCGATATTCGCTCCTTCAAGACCCCCCTTCCGCCGCTTGAGGAGCAACGGGAGATTGTAAATCATATTGAACACGAGAGGGAGCGGTTATGGGAACTTATCAACAAGGTGGGGCAAACCATCGACCTTCTCGAAGAGAAGCGGCAAGCGTTGATTACGGCTGCAGTTACGGGCCAGATTGATGTGCAAGAGTCACGAGGTGATGAAATAGAATCGACTCTATGAGTTCTGGCATCTACGACGAGGCCAGCTTTGAGGACGCGATAGCTGCTCACCTCGTCGAGAAGGGGGGATACGAACGGCTGCCATCCGAGGAGTTCGACCAAGAGCGGGGAATTTTCCCGGAGGTCGTCGTCTCGTTCGTCAAGGAGACGCAGCCGAGCAAGTGGGAGAAGCTGGAGACGGCGTACAAGGGTAACGCCAAACAGCGATTTCTCCAGGAGCTTACGAGCGCTCTGGAACGACTGGGGACGTTGGAAGTCCTCCGCCACGGATTCCGAACGACTGGCACCACCATCGATCTCGCAGCGTTCAAACCTAACACAGGACTCAATCCTGAGGTACAGGAACGGTACGATGCCAACCGTCTTGGCGTCACACAGCAGTTCTACTACTCAACGACTGAGCCGAAGAAAAGCATCGACCTTGCCCTCTCCCTCAATGGAATCCCGGTCGCGACGGCCGAGCTGAAGAACCCATCCACCGCCCAGACTGTCGAAGACGCGAAGCGACAGTACGAGCAAGATCGGGACCCTGGTGAGCCGGTCCTTCGATTCAAACGGGGGGCACTAGTTCACTTCGCTCTCGACAAGCGGGAGGTGGAGTACACGACTGAACTGGATGGCGACGATACCCACTTCCTCCCGTTCAACCGGGGACACGAGAGAGGTGCTGGCAATCCGCCTCACGAGTCCGGGCACCGGACGGCCTATCTCTGGGAAGACGTGTGGGAGAAGGATTCCTGGATGGATATCATCCAGCGTTTCATCCACATTGACGAGGAGGAGATTCGGCAGGACGGCGTCAAGGTCGGAGAGAAGGAGACGATAATCTTCCCGCGCTATCACCAGCTGGAGTGCGTCCGCCAGCTCGTGGCGAGTGCGAAAGTGCAGGGCGCTGGCGAAGACTACCTCATCCAGCACTCAACAGGGAGTGGCAAGAGCAAGTCCATCGCGTGGCTCGTCCACCGCCTCACCTCGCTCCACGACGAGAATGATGAGAACGTCTTTGACGGGGTAGTGGTCGTCACGGACAGGACAATCCTTGACGAGCAGCTACGGAACACGATCTACGAACTCGATCACAAGACCGGCGTTGTCGAAGCGATCAAGGGCGAGAACCAGTCGAAGTCCCAGGAACTCGCTGGGGCGCTGGAGGCGGGAAAGCCGGTCGTCATCACGACGCTCCAGACGTTCCCCTACGTCATCGAACACACACAGGGCCTCCCGGAACGGGACTACGCTGTTGTCGTTGACGAGGCCCACAGCAGTCAGACCGGGGAGATGGCGAAAGAGATGAAGCAGATACTCTCCGGTGGCGATATCGACGAAGACGACGACTGGGAGGACCTATTGGCAAAGAGTGCAGAGGCACGGGGGAATCAGGAGAACCTCAGCTTCTTCGCGTTCACGGCCACTCCGAAGGGGAAGACGCTGGAAGCATTCGGGACCGTCCCGGAAGATGGCGACAAGCCGGAGCCGTTCCATCTCTACTCGATGAAACAGGCCATCGAGGAAGGATTCATTCTCGATGTGCTGCAGCACTACACCACCTACGAGACGTTCTACAATATTGCGAAGGTCATCGAGGAGGACCCGCAGGTTCCCCAGAAGAAGGCCGTCAAAGCCGTCTCGAAGTTTCTCAAGCTGCATCCCCACAACATCGCGCAGAAGGTCGAGATCATCGTCGAACACTTCCGCAATCACACCCAGCACAAGATCGGCGGTAAGGCGAAGGCCATGATTGTCACCTCCTCCCGGAAGGCCGCAGTCCGATACAAGAACGCGATTGACGACCACATTGAGGAGAACGGATACGACCTCAACGCGCTCGTTGCGTTCAGTGGGACCGTCGAGGACGACGGGATGGAGTACACCGAGAAGGGGATGAATGACGGTATCAAAGAATCGGAGTTGCCGAGTAAATTCGATACCCCGGAGTATCAGGTTCTCGTCGTCGCCGACAAGTATCAGACCGGCTTCGACCAGCCGCTGCTCCACACGATGTACGTGGACAAGAGGCTCTCTGGTGTCCAAGCTGTGCAGACCTTATCGCGGCTCAACCGGACGCATCCCGGCAAAGAGGATACCTTCGTCCTTGACTTCGAGAACGACCGTGAGGACATATTCAGCTCGTTCCAGCCGTACTACGAGAAGACCACCGTTGAGGAAACCTCGAACCCGCAGCACCTGTACCAGCTTGAGAACGAGCTGAAGGGACTCCAGATATTCACGCAGCAGGAAGTGGACAAATTCGCGGAGGAGTTCTTCAGCCCGGAGAACAAGGGCACGGAGAAAGCTCACGCGAAACTGAGCAGCCACGTTGAGCCGGCCCACGACCGATTTATGGTAGCTGACGAGGAGAAACAGGACGATTTCCGGTCGAAGCTCCGGTCATTCCTCCGACTCTACAAGTTCCAGTCGCAGGTGGTCAACTACGAGGATACGGAGTTGGAGAAGCTCTACACGTTCGGCCGATTCCTCTACAAGGAACTCCCCCGAGATTCTACCGGGCCGCGTGTGGAGTTCAACGACGAGTTGGCTCTACAGTACTACCGGCTGGAGAAGGCAGAGGAAGGTGGTATCGATCTCGGGGCTGGAGGGGAGGGTGTCTCCGTACCGACTGAAACAGGGACTGGCGGACGGGATGATGAGGAGGTCGAACTATCATCCATCATTGAGAAAATCAACGAGAAATTGGGGACCGACTTCACCGAGGCTGACCAGCTATTCCTCGATCAGCTGAAGGAAGATGCTCTGGAGGATGACCACCTTCGCCAGTCGGCCCGGATGAACAGCGAGGAGAACTTCTCGCTTGAATTCGATGACGCTCTGACCGATATGTTCATCGACCGGATGGACCAGAATCAGGAGCTATTTGCGAAGTTTATGGACAACGACGAAGTGCAGGAGGCGATTACGAACCATCTCCGTCAGGCGGTCTATGAGGAGGTTCAGGAAGCGAGTAGTTAGCCCGAGGTAGGAGACTGCATTGAGGAGGGGAAGTCACTTCCCCTTACCAGCAATTGCACCGGGACAGGCCTCTTTCAGAGCCTCTCTGGAGGGTAAATCCTGGTTGAGAGCTGATTCAACGGTCTGATTCTCAACTGCGCTCCCGGCCTGATTTAGTACTGATTCACCCTCCTCGGCCACGTCACCGAGTCCGATGCCTCCATTCTCTCCACTGTCTTCGACTTCATTGACGGCGGTGCGAACTGAGCTTCGAGTATCCGATACACATTCGGACAGCCTCCCGAAGTCGAGATCAGAGTTTGCGAGATACTTCCCCGGGTCGTACCCCTGCTCCCTCAATGCGAACCGGACATCCTCTTTGGAAAATTCGATTCCCATTTTCACAGCCTTACTCCCGAGATTGCTGGTCAAGCCGAGCATCGTCCCTCGCATAGCCCAGTGAACCTCGCTCATCGCAAGCGCCCAACACCGGTTCCCGCAGAGGTAGCGGAGTCGGTAGAGGCCGAGCTTACTCGCGCTATTCGCGACGAACCGGGTCCCTGCAAAGGCCGGCTGGTAGTAGACCGTCCCTGCCACCAGGGCGGCGTCAACACCGAACATCAACGCCGCAATGTGGAACTCCTCGATGGACTCGTTGGTTCGCTCCTTTGAGGCGAGGCAGGCCTTCTGAGCGAGGTCGTTGTAGCTCCCGAGGAGAGGAACGTACTTCGTGACCTTCCCGACGCCGTCACGCAACTGGTTGAACCCTGTCTGCTCGACACTACCACCCATCTCATCGATGACTATCTGCGCTGCGAAGTCCAGTCGTCGGGTAGTGGTCTTAGCCGTGGAACCGCCTGCTTTGAGGGCGGAGGCCTTCGCCTGCCCCTTGAATCCTCTATCGTACTCACAGAGTTTGTTTGCGGCATTGAGGCTGGCTTCCCGCCGCTTGCTCTGGTTCCGTGAGAGGTTGTAGAACGAGACGACTGTCTCCCGGACTCTTGCCTGTTGCTCCGAGGTGAGGCCTGCCCGACCAGCCCCGGCACGTTCGGTATGGACGTACTCTGAGAGGTTCAGGGCCGTCGCTTCCGGTGGAGCTGTATTCCGAGTTGGAGTCGGCTCCTCGATCTGCTCTCCAGCAGGAGGAGCTACATTCGGTTCCTCGGATAGGTCAGCCGTGGAACACCCTGAGAGTACCAACAATAGCGCCAGCGCCGCACTCAGCAGGTGTGTTCTGGTGTTTTCTTCGTCGAACACATACGTATTTTTAGAAGGAGATATTTGAATGGTGGGGCGCGGCCGTATCCGACTACGTTGACGAGGCGATATCAAAACAGATGGAGATTATTGGGTAATATTATCTAATGGTTATCAGTTTAGAATATTGCCCCCCTCCGCCTCAACGTAGTCGAATATTGCCCAGCCGAATAGGCCAGCGATTCAGGTCCAGGTTTTCCGGAAATTTCACGTATATAGATTATACGTCAGAGTTCCGAAAAAGACCTCATATCTCCGTGTGCCCGAATCGATTGAATTCCTCTATGCAAATATCTGACCAGTGATACGCATTCCCACGTCCTCCCCTGCGGTATGTCACATATCCCATTTCGCTGAGTTCTTTCATCAGGTCCCGAACTCGCCTGGCGGTGATTGAGGTACGCTCCGCAATCTCGCTATTGGTGACCCCCCCACTGGGCCAGTCATCCATCTCTTGAATAGTTTCCACGACCTCCTCCATCCCATCTGACCACGTCTTGACCGATACCCGGTACTCCGGGTGGACCCACTTTGGGAGACAGGAGGTGTGAACGTACACGCGTGCCCACCTATCACCGTCATCATCTTCCTCACGTCCGAATCGGAGTACGGACTGAAGTACTTCGTTGTGGACGAAATGGTGGTAGAGAGCGTTCCCGAATGGCGAACCGAAATCCAGGTTTTCCCCTTTGCTGATTCCCTCCTCGTCTTCTACCCTACCTACTGCTTCCCCATTGAGGGCGCCCCATCGCTCAATGGTTTTGCTCTCGTTCGGGTGTGGCGCTCCGATTACGGCTCCAAGCCGTTTCTCAGAGTAGTCGTTCATCCCTTTGACCGCGCCGTAGTGATCTGATTCGTCGATGAATTCGTAGACTCCAGCTTCTTCGTACGCTTCTTCCGCTTCTGTCGTCGTGATGACGCTCGGTGATTCCTCGTGCCGGTTGTCAACTGCTTCGAGTAGCGCCCCATCCGATTCCACATTGATGTGATTCCCGCTATGATATGGTTTGGTGCCCGCCGAGGTCTGAACGATCTCCATCCCGAGCAACTCTCTGAGGTATTGGCGCTTCTTCTGGTAGGTGTCTGGAATCTCCTCGTGCTGGATGTACTCGCCTCCCAGAGCCAGCCGCCACATCCCGACAGTCGGTGTTCCATCGAGCGCAATCACACTCTCAGCGAGGTAGAATGGTGGTGGAACGAGAAATGCCCAGTCGTCCTCTGGACTCCGGACGGCCACTCGTCCCTGTCCAAGATCGGCATACTCCCACTGGTTATCGAGGAGTTCGAAATTGAACGCTGCTCGTATCATCAGCGGCGCCCGGGCGTGATAACCAGGAGAATTCTGATGCGACAGCCGCGTCTCTCTTGGGTCGTAGCTACTGGCCTCATCCTTCCACTCCTCAAACTGTTCCCGCGCTTCTGGATTCTCTGTGTTGCGCCAGAGTTCTTTCCAGTTATCGAAGGGTAGGTCTTCTTCCTTCTCTAAGTAGCTGCTAACAGCCCGTGCGACCGTATCGTGTGATGGGGTGAACAGGTAGCTATCCTGCGGGAATTCGTCAACGGCGACGTACCGCTCCTCAATGTAGTTCGGATTGTGGGCCTGGAGGTAGTGGCCGATGAGGACATTGTACTCTGCTGGGTCAAACTCGCGCTTCTCGATGTATGGACACCGGCCGTCCTGTTGGCAGGGTAGTGGTTCGCCGACGTAGCGTTCCGGGTGTTCGTGGATCTGCTTGCCGGTGATGCCTGTTCGGTAGACCTCGCCAATTGCTTGCTCGATCTCACCTTTCTCCCCTTCCTCACCAGACATAGTCGGACAGTCCTTGTGGAACGATGGGAGCTGGAGATGGGATAGCTCGGATTCTTCTGCCCAATCGGAATACTGGTCGTAGAGGCCGTGTCGGGAGGTGAGAACGGTGAGTGGTTTCCCCGATTTAGCGGCCCACTCTACGACATTGTGGCTTTTCCCCATCGCAGGGAGTGCTTCGATGAGTGTCCGCTGGTTCTCAGTAAAGGCGGTATCGATGGCCTCGAACAAAGCGTCCCTGAGATTCTGCATAGTGAGGTCATCGTCCTCACGTTGCGTCGATTCGGGACTCGTTTCGAACAGACTGCCTCCATCATCCGTCATTGGTTAGCGACGATTAGAGCAGAATAGCGGGAGTTGATAACCGGATGGATTTGAAGCCGATAGCTATCGCAGAGGAGTGTACCGTACCGGGGTTCTGAGATTCCGACTGCATTGAGGCGAGGGGGAAATGGTACGTATCTATGCCCTCTCTGAGGGATTAGGGGCCAGTATGACGGACGACCTCAAAGAAGACTATCCGGAGGCGGCGGAGTACATCCTGAAAGCGGTTGAGGACCACAGTGAGGAATGGGTCATCGACAACTACTGGAAGATTCGGCAGCTGGGAGTTGTGATGGACGTTCCAGACGTGGACGAACTCCCATTCTTCGACGAGGAGAAACACCACGCACCCACGGATGAAGAACTACGCGAGCAGGCTGAGGCGCTTTCACAGTACCGGGAGAACCTCAAAAAGGGCAGCAAGAGTGCTGACGACACCTGACTGCTTTGATGGAATGCAACCGGATTGAGATCGCGAATCAGTCCATTTCCCGGACCAACAGTTCCCGCTCCATCTCGGTCGCAAGTCGGTTTTCAAGCGGAGAGTTCACAATATCCCGAAGCGTTTCTTTGTCCATATCTTCCATATCTATCTCCTTCTGGCAGAGGATTGGTTCTGCATCGAATAGATGGACAAGGGCTGCTTCTTCGAGCATCGCTTTCTTTCCTTCAGAGTCAGCTTCTACGTAGGATTTTTGGAGGTCTTCCAGACTGTCAACCGGGACGGGGACTTCGGTGATACTCGGAATCAGATTGGCATCGTGAGGATTTGACTGAGCCATACATCAGACTCAGTAGCGCCAATAATATAAATTTTCTGACTGGAGGAATTAAAGATAGGGTTCTAAGTCTTTGAATCTCTGTATTACACCACATTTAGGAATACTCGGTTGACTGGTAGTTCTGCTCACACCCGCCTCAATGCAGTCAGGCCAACAGCTGGTCCTCGCGGTGGTGCAACTCGTCGGTAACGTGGGTGAGGATTTCCCGGGCGTCTTTCTGATCTGCGCCTGACCGGTTGTCGTTCTCGATTACGGATTCCATCTCGTGCTGGAGGAACGCGAGCTGTCGGTCAGAGAGATTCTGCATACAATAATAACTTATACCGAAGTTACTTGTTTGTTATGGCATCTTCGCACTCGCCGCTCAATGCTGTGGGGCTTTCGGTCAAACTCCTCGGTTCGTGCATCAGGTTCCTCCCTAACTGAGAAGTGGCAAGTGAGCCTGGAGGTCGAGCAGCTCACTCCAGGCCCTTCCTGAGGTGTCAGAGTCCAGAAGAATTATTGGACTCCACTTCAATGTATCTCAAGAAGTCCGGTACGGCGCGACGACGCACATCGGCGATGTGTGTATCTATGGTCAGAAGGCTGGTGGTTTTTATAAACGGCCGGCCCACGTACCACGTATGCAGACGCACATCGTCCCGGTCGGGTTCGACTACGACCGGCTCATCGCGCCGCTCGTGCGCGATCAACTCGATGTCGACCGGGTCGTCCTGCTGGAGGGGGCGGTGGGGAGCGAGGCCAACGTGGAGTACTCGCGGAAGCTCGCGACCAAGCTGGAGCAGGACTTCCAGAACCTGCTCGGGGCGAGTACGGAGCGGTTCGTCGTCGAGGACGTCTACGACTACGATGCGGCGTTCGAGACGGCGTACGCGCTCATCGAGGCCGAACTCGACCGGGGCGACGCCGAGGTGTGGGTCAACGTCTCCTCGATGCCCCGGACAGTGTCGTTCGCGTTCGCGACGGCCGCCCACTCCATCATGGTCGAGCGCGAGGGCGACCGCAACCGCATCCATACCTACTACACGGTCCCCGAGAAGTACCTGGAGACGGAGCTCGCGGAGGAGCTCCGGACGCAGGCGGACCTGCTGGAGGACCTGCTGGACGACGGGGCCGTCGACGACGTGGCCGACGAGCGGATGCGCGAGCGCCTGGAGAGCGCCCGCGACCTGCTCGGCGAGTTCGATGAGCGTGGGACGACCATCGGCGCGAAACGCATCGGGGATGCCCACATCGTCGAGCTGCCGGTCGCGTCGTTCTCGAACGTGAAGCCGTTCGAGGAGCTCATCCTGTTCACGCTGGGCGAGCACGGCGAGTTCGAGTCGGTGTCGGAACTGGCCCAGACGCTCGCACGCGAACTCGGCGAGGAGTACACCGACGCCTTCCGCTCGAAGGTCATCTACAACGTCGACCGGCTGGGTCCGGGCGGGAAGGGGTACGTCGAGCAGGAGTCACACGGGAAATCCTACCGGACGAGATTATCGCGCATCGGTGAGCTGTGGGTCCGGAGCCACGCCGACGACTCCGAGCGATTCGACTGGTAGCGGGGCGGCATCCGTCGGGAGTCAGTCCGCCAGCTCCGCCCGCAACGTCGCCGCCCGCGTCGAGAGCGCGAGGAAGACACAGGTGACGGTCAGCGCGATGGCGACGGCGGCCGCGATGTCGTGGGCCGGCACCGAGTGGTCGAACCCGTTCCCGAGGAACGGCTCGGCGTTCAGCACGGTGTGGTGGGGCTCGCCGACGACGGGGACGAGGTAGTCCAGCACGTCGTTCAGCGTGTACCACGCGGCTGCGACGGCCACCGCGCCCGCCGAGAAGGTGGCGTACCGGTGGACGAGGAACGCCTCGACCACCATCGCGAGGTGGCTGACCACGAGGAACCCGTACAGGCCGTACTCCCAGAGGAAGCCGAGTGTCCCGAGTGCGGCCAGCGAGCCGCCGGGGTACTCGACCGGGAAGACGGTGAGAACGACCGGCGTCCACGCGCCGAGCTTGATGCAGCCGAAGAAGGCCAGCGCGTGGAGCCACGGTACCCGGTCGGCGTAGCCCAGCTTCCACGACGCCAGCGAGAGGGCGATGAACAGCGTCGCCATCGGCGAGTCCGGCACGAACGGCCACATCACGGGCTCGGTGATGGTGAACTGGAAGCCGTAGAACCAGAAGCCGAAGGCGGTGCCGGCGAGGTTGACGAGGACGACCAGCCACACCAGCCGCAGGCCGAGGTCCTCCAGCCAGTCGGGGAGGGGGGCGACGAACCGCGGGAGGTCGCGCTGCTCGGGCAGGTCGTCCGCCGGGAACCACCGGTCGTAGGCCCGGCGGGCGCGGTCGGTGGCCGAGGCACCGCTCATGCTCGGGCGTGTGCGGGCCGCCGACACAAGCCTGCCGGTCGTGTGCGTCGGTCGCGGGGTCGGCCGGTCGTGCGAGGATGTCGCCCGCCGGGCCGAACGTCTTACTACGGGCGGGCGAACGCCCACTCCGTGACGACGACCCCGCCCGACGCGACGGCGGCCGACCCGGTCGCGCTCTCCCACGAGTTCCTCCGACGGGTGCGGACCGGCGAGTCCACGCACGCGGTCACCTCGCGGCTCCGTGACCTCGACCGGGAGACGCTCGCGGCGGGGCTCGACAGCGACGACGCCCGCCTCGCGTTCTGGGTGAACGTCTACAACGCCGCCGCCCGCGACCTGCTCGCTGCTGCGCCCGAGGTGTTCGACGACAAGTCGAGTTTCTTCGGTGCCGACATCGTGACCGTCGCGGGGCGGGCCCTGTCGCTGGACGACGTGGAACACGGCCTGCTGCGCGGCGCGCGGCCGAAGTGGGGGCTGGGCTACGTCCGGAACCCGTGGCCCTCGGCGTTCGTCGAGCGGTTCGGCGTGCGTGAGCCCGACCCGCGCATCCACTTCGCGCTCAATTGCGGCGCCGCGGCCTGCCCGCCCATCGCGGCCTACTCGCGCGAGGGCATCGACGACGAACTGACGGCCGCCACGGGCTCGTATCTGGAGCAGGAGGCCGTCTACGAGCCCGACGCCGATGTGGTGCGGGCGCCTCGGCTGCTGCTCTGGTTCATCGGCGACTTCGGCGGGCCGGGCGGGGCGAAGGAGTTCCTCCGCGAGCACGACGTGTTCCCGAGGACGGCCGACCCGAGCCTGCGGTTCCGGGACTACGACTGGTCGTTCGAACACGGTGAGTTCGCCGACCCGTCCGAGTGGTAGCCCGGCGGCCGCTCCGGAGCCACACGCTTTTCGCGCCGCGCCGTCCGAGTCCGAGTATGCAGACGCTCGCGTTCGATGGGGGCATGGGCGCCTCCGGCGACATGATACTGGCCGCGTTGCTGGCGGCGGGCGCCGACCGCGACGCCCTCGCGCCCGTCGAGGACGCACTCGATGTCCGCTACGCGGTCGACCGAACGACGAAGAACGGTATCCGCGCGACGACCGTCGATGTCCTGTTGACCGACGCTGGTGACGAGGCGGAGGACGGTGGCGGGGCGGACGAGGCGGAGGACGGTGACGGGGCGGACGAGGCGGAGCACGGCCACTCGCACGAGGATGGGGGAAACGACCACTCGCACGAGCACGACGGCCACTCACACGACCACACCCACGCCGAGGGTCACGGCCACACGCGCACCTACCGGGAGGTCGTCGACCTCGTCGACGAGCTGGACCTGCCGGGGGATGTCGCTCGCGATGCGCGCCGGATATTCACCATCCTCGGGAAGGCCGAGGCCGCCGTCCACGGGACCGACATCGAGGAGACTGCGTTCCACGAGGTCGGGGCCGACGACGCCATCGCGGACGTGGTCGGCGCCTGCCTCCTGCTCGACGACCTCGGCGTCGAGCGCGTCGTGACGACGCCGCTCGCGACCGGTGGCGGGACCGTCGAGATGAGCCACGGGACCTACCCCGTTCCGACGCCCGCCGTGGTCAACATCGCGGCCGAGGCGTCATGGGAACTGCAGGGTGGGCCCGTCGACGCCGAACTCCTGACGCCGACGGGGGCCGCCATCCTCGCCCACTTCGCCGAGGGTGTCGACTCGTTCCCCCCGCTTCGGGTCGAGGCGACCGGCTACGGCGCCGGTGGCTACACGTTCGGTGACCATCCGAACGTCCTCCGCGCGACGGTCGGCGAGCAACGCGGTGGCCTCGTCCGCGACGGCGTGCGGGTGCTTGAGACGAACGTCGACGACGCCGACCCCGAGTTGCTGGGCGGCTTGCAGACGCGGCTGAAGGAGGCCGGCGCACGCGACGTGACGGTCCTGCCGGCGACGATGAAGAAGTCCCGGCCGGGGCATCTGGTGAAGGTCGTCGTCCGGCCGGCCGACGTGCAGTCCGTGGCGCGCGTGCTGGCCGAGGAGACGGGGACGCTCGGCGTGCGCGAGACGAGCGCCGACCACCGGTGGGTGGCCGAGCGCCGCTACGAGACGGTCGAACTCGCGTTCGAGGGCGAGGACGAAGCCCACGAGGTGACGGTGAAGGTCGCCAGCGACGACGCCGGCGAGGTGTACGACGTGAGCGCCGAGTACGACGACTGTGAGGCGGTCGCCGGTCTTGTCGACCTGCCGACGCGGGAGGTCATGCGCCGCGCGGAGGCGGCGGTCCACGAGGATCTCGACGGCGACGGGGCCTGACTACTCCTCGTCCTCGTCCTCGTCCTCGTCCTCGTCCTCGTCCCCGTTCCCGTCCGCTCCGTCTCCCTCCCGGTGTTCGGCCAGCGCCTCGTCCACGTCCAGTTCACCGAGCGCGACCCGGCGCGCGAGGTCATCCGGGAGTTCGCGGTTCTCGGGGGAGACCTCCCGCGAGCGCGTCTTGACAACCCGTATCTCGCCGGGGGTCGGCTCCACGTCCCGCGAGTCGACGGGTTCGCCCTCGATGCGCGCGATGTTGACCGCCGCGAGCACGTCGCCCATCCCGCGGGCGCCCTGTCCGAGATAGGGGGTCGTCCCCGTCTCGTCGACGAGTTCGACGCGGACGTCGTCCGGGAGGCCGTCGATGATCTGCGCGCCCTGGAGTCGGGCGCCGTCGCCGACCCTGACGACGGGGTCCGCGCCGCCGGCCTCCGCCAGTTCGTCAGTCACCACGTCCGCCGCGTCAGCGAGCGGGACGGCGAACGCCGCGACCACGGTGTCGCCGGAGAGGACGGCGATGCCCGGCCGCTCGCCGGGGTCGACGCCGACGACGGTGCGCTCACCCCCACCGCGGAGGAGTCTGAGTGCGTGGTCCACGGCGGCCCGCGGGTTCTCGGGGTCCGCGCGGACGAACTCGACCGGGTCCTCGACGGCCACGTCGTCGTCGGGGCCGACGATGAGCGCCTGCGTGCCCTCCGGCAGGGGTTCGTCGCTGGTGGCATCGAGGGTGGTGAACGTCACGCCGCGCTCGCGGAGTTCCGTGACGACACCGTGGTACACCTCGAAATTGTCTGTTTTGACGACTATCATCTGGATTATCTGGTAATTCGCGGATTTGTTGTACTGTGTCGGGTTATCGGGTGTAATCCGCTGGTCGCTGGATGCTCGTACCTGGGTGCGTTCGCGCTTAACTCCGGCGGGTGCGGGGTGTTGTTGGAGACGTTGTTAGCGATGGGCAGGAGAACGGCTACGAAGCCCTCGCGCTCTCGGGTCGCGCGCCTCGCTGCGCTCCTCGGTCGCTCACTTCGTTCGCTCCCTGCGGTGCTTGCGTCGGCGTGCTTCCCCGAGAGCGCTCGCCCTTCGATTCCACCAGGGGCAGTGTTTCGAGTCGAGCGACGCACGTGGGGGTTCCACTGGGGTGCTAGCGTCCCCACACCTCCCCGCGCTCGCGCCGGGTCGACTCACCACGCTCGCGTTGCTCGCGGGTTCGTCGGGGTGGCGCGAGCGCGCTTCCTGGCCACGGAACCGGCCGGCCGAGCACCCGCTCCCGGGCCGGGAGCGCGTGGCGGAACGAAGTGGAGCCCGCGCGACCTGGGGAAGGGCAGGGCCATAGCGCCCGTGACACAGCCCACGGTCCTGGCGGACTCGAAGGGCGAGCGCGCTCAGCGGTTCCCGGACGACGCAAGCACCGCAGGGTAAGCCCGGAACGGCGGGTGAGCGAAGCGAACCCGCCGCAGGCCCGGACCCCGAGGAGCGCAGCGAGGCCCGGAACCCTGAGCGCGTGAGGGCTTCGTAGGTGCTGTTGTCGTGGGTGAGAGCGAGGGCGTCGTAGGTGCCGCTGTCGTCGCTGCACAGTGTCGACGTAATCTCCACCACGTCATTCCCTTGCTAGCGACCACCCGGAGTTTTCCGGGTGCCCCGTGACACCGACACCAAGCATGACCGACACTCGACGCGCGCTCCTCGTTGACGCGTTCACCGACACGCCGCTCACGGGCAACGCGGCCGGCGTCGTCCCGGACGCGAGCGGCCTCGACACCGAGCAGATGCAGGCCATCGCGACGGAACTCGGCGCCAGCGAGACCGCCTTCCTCACGCCCAGCGACGAGGCCGACCGGCGGGTCCGCTACTTCACGCCGAGCCAGGAGGTCGACCTCTGTGGACACGCCACCATCGGCTCGCACGCGTTGCTCGCGATGGAGGGGCAACTCGACGACGGCGAGCACACGCTGGAGACGAACGTCGGCGTCCTCGACATCGAGGTGGACGGCGCGACGGTGTGGATGACGCAGAAGCCGCCCGAGATCCGCGAACTGGAGGCGCTCTCGTACGAACGGGTCGCCGACGCGCTCGGCGTGCGCGAGTCCGCACTCACGGGGCTCTCGGCGGACCTGCCGCTGGCGCGCGCGACGACCGGGCTCCCGTTCCTCATGGTCCCCGTCGAGTACCTCGCGGACCTCAGCGAGATGGACCCCGACATGACGGCCATCGAGGCCCTCTCGGAGGAACACGACTGCGCGGGCGTCTACGCGTTCACCTTCGACACGCTCGACGCCGAATCGACGCTCCACGCACGGATGTTCGCGCCCGGCGCGGGCGTCCCCGAGGACCCCGTGACGGGGACCGCGTCGGGCGCCTGCGGGGCGTATCTCGACCGGTTCGGCGCGCTCGACCCGACGCCCGAGCGGATGCGCTTCGAGCAGGGCCACTTCATGGACCGCGACGGCATCGTCCACGTCGAGGCGAGCGACGCCACGACCGAGGGCCTGGTCCGCGTGGGCGGCGAGGCCGTCGTCGCGCTCGATGGGGGGGTGGCGGTGCCCGAACCCTCCTCCGACGACATCATCGAGGCCTGAGCCGGGGACCACGCCCGATACGCGACGCGGACTTTTTGTACCGGCTCGCGCTACCCGGGCGATAGATGCCCGCTGAAGCGTCCTCCGCTCCCCTCCATCGTCGCCGCTGCCGACCCGCTCTCCACCGCTCCCGCCGGCTCCCCGGCCGGCTGGTCGCGTCGTGAGCGACGACCCGCGCGGCCGTCCACGCGAACGCCTCGCGGACCGCCTCGACGGCCGCTGGACGGCCGCTCGCCTCGCGGTCCTCCTGCTCGCGGTATCGCTGGCCGGCACCGGTGTCGCCGACACGGCGGTCTACGACCGGCCGCAGGTCGCCCCCGGCACCATCGAGGCGCCGGCCGCCGGCGAGACGGTCATCGCCGTCCAGGGGGACAACATCGGCGGGGACGTGAACCCGAACAAGCCCGCGCGGCTCGTCGGCGTCGGCCCGCGTGGCGAGACGAACTGGCAGGTCGCACAGTCGGCGCTGAACGTCTCCTGGTTCTACGACGTGGACCCGCTGCCCGACGGCGACCTGCTCGTGGTCGGGACCGTCGACCGGCGGACGCGGGTCATCCGGCTGGATGGCGACACCCGCGAGCCCGAGTGGGTCGAGACCCTCCCGCTGTGGGATACCCACGACGTGACCCTCACCGCCGAGGGGAACCTGCTGGTCGCGAACATGCGGAACACGAACAACGGGACGAGCGACGACCGCGTCTTCGTCTACAACCGGACGACCGACGAGGTGGAGTGGGAGTGGCTGTTCCGCGAGCACTACCCCGCCGACACGGACGAGGGCGTCTCCGCGGGCGACTGGACCCACGTCAACGACGTGGACGTCATCGCCGAGGACCTCTACCTGCTGTCGCCGCGCAACTTCGACCAGGTCATCGTGGTGAACCGCTCGACCGACGAGATCGTCATGCGGCTCGGCGCGGACGGGAACCACTCGGTGCTCGACGAGCAGCACAACCCCTCGTACCTGCAGACCGAGGCCGGCGCGCCCGCGCTGCTGGTAGCCGACTCCGAGAACGACCGCGTCGTCGAGTACACCTGCGACCGGGCCGACCCGGACCACCCGCTCGACGGAGATATGGAGCCCAACTGCGACTGGGAGCGGACCTGGTCGGTCGGCGGGTTCGAGTGGCCCCGCGACGCCGACCGGCTCCCGAACGGCAACACGCTCGTCACGGACACCATCAACCACCGCGTGGTCGAGGTGACTCCCCGCGGCGAGGTGGTCTGGGAGTACCACGCCCCCTGGCTCCCGTACGACGCCGAGCGGCCCGTTCACGGCCGGGAGGCCGGTGGCCCGACGATGCACGATCTGAACGTCTCGGGGGCGTTCGCCGTCCACGACGCCGGGGCGACGCCCGTCGATACGGACGAGGAGTCCGTCCTCGCGAGGCTCCCCGGCCACGGGCTCGTCGTCGATGCCGGCGAGACCGTCCAGGGCGTGTTGCCGTGGCTCCGCCCGGTCTGGATGCCCCCGAGTGCCTTCCTCCTGTTCGCGACGGCCGGCCTGCTGGTACTGGGCTGGGGCGCCGTGGAGGCGTGGCTGGCGCGGGACCGGCTCCGGCGTCGACTGGCGGCGCTTCGTGGTCGTGACCGGGCCACCAAGTGAGCCGGCGGAGTCGGGCTCGTGTCGCCCGGGCGCTCACTCCTTCTCGGTGGCCTGGAACTCCTCGGCCGGGCTCACCAGCCCGTACGCCGCGCCGAGCGAGTGCAGCGCCACGACGACGGGGTTGAGGAGGAAGACGGGTAGCGTCCGGAGCGACGGGCCCTCGTAGTAGCGCCAGCCACGCCACACCCAGACGAAGGTGAACAGGAGCATCGCGACCCCGAGTGCCCGGAGGGGGCCGACGCCGGGCACCGTCTCGGGCAGGAGCCCGGCGAACGCGACCAGGAACGGCGACAGCGGCGAGAACGCCCACGCCACGTTCCGGAGGACGTACAGCACGCGGTACGGGAGCGGGAGGAGGTCCTCTCGCGCCAGCGAGCCGGATATCCAGCGCCGGCGCTGGGCGACCATCTCCCCGAGCGACGGCGGTGCCTGGTTCCGGAACTTCGTGTCCAGCACCTCGTAGTCGTACCCCTGCTCGGTCGCGAGCCACGCGAAGACCGTGTCCTCGATGAGCGTCTCGTAGTTCCACGTCACGTCGTCCTCGACCGACTGCCGGACCGCGATGCCGCCGCCCCACGCGTACAGCGGGACCGAGAGGCGGGCGAACGCCCGCAGCTCCGTCTGGTAGCCCATCCGGAGCACCTCGGCCCAGTAGGTCACCAGCGAGCCGGTGTACATCGGCCACTCCTGGAACTGCGCGATGTCGGCGTCGGGCAGTCCCGGGAAGTCGGTGACGATGGTGTCCTCGTCGAGGAACAGGACCCACTCGCGGTCACAGGCCACGTTGCGCCGGGCCCACTCCAGCGCCCGGCCCTTGTCGGTCGCCTCGCACGCGAACCCGTCGGGGACGACGTGGACCGTCGCGCCGTCGACCTCGATGGGGTCCTCGGCGATGACGTGGCGGTCGTCGAGCCGCTCGGGGAGTGCATCGACCGTCGTCTGCACCACGTCCTCGGCGGCGATGGTGAGGATGCGGACCTGCACGTCCTCGGGGCCGTAGACGAGCGGCGGCGGGTCGTAGCGCCGGGCGACGAGCGCCTCGACCGACCAGATGCACGTCGCGATGGCGTAGATGCCGACGAACGCCCAGAGGCCGACGTAGACCGCCCAGAGCGCCCACCCCCGGAGCGGTGCCGGAAACGTGAGGATGCGGGCGTAGCCCAGCGCCAGGAGGATGCCGCCGGTCCCGAGGAGGACGAACAGCGACGCGAGCAGCCGGTCCGGGGAGAACGCGCCCCGGCGCTGGACGCTGACGGGGAACGCGTCGGCCCGGGCGGGGGTCGGGAGCCAGTCACGGAGGCGTTCGAGCGCCGTGCCGGGTGCGGCCGCGGCGACCCGCTGGGTGAGCCCACGATACCGGGGACGGTGGTCCTCCTCGTCTCCCACATCTCTCGCGTCCCCCGTGTCCCTCCCGTTCCCCGAAGCCCCGTCCGTCCGGTGCTCGCGCTCGTCGTCGGTCATCCCCGTTGCTGGGCGTCTTCCCCGTCGAAAAGCAAGCCGGCT
This sequence comes from Haloglomus halophilum, assembly GCF_024298885.1. GTDB lineage: Archaea > Halobacteriota > Halobacteria > Halobacteriales > Haloarculaceae > Haloglomus > Haloglomus halophilum. Next base: position 1,109,832 of record NZ_CP101166.1, on the reverse strand, counting down.
CCGCCGAACAATACGCTGCTTCTTGAGTGCCGTTGCCGGTTCAGTCCTCTTTCATCTCCTGGAGTCGGTCCAGGAGCTCGTCGGTTCCGGCGTCGTTCTCGAAGCTGACCTCGCCATCGTGGTCGTGCTCGTGGACGTTGACGGCCTCGACGTCCTCGTCGTCGGTGGATTGCTGCTGATTCTCCTGCTCGGATTCATCGTAGCTGCCAAAGCCCATACACCCGATGCACGGGACAGGGACGGATAAGTCGCGGGGGTCCGTCCGATGCTCGTGACCGCTTCACAGCCCGGCGATGTCACCGAGCCCGTCGGTCACCGGGCCGACAGCGCCCAGCCCGTCCAGCGAGTCACCGACGGGGCCGAGCCGTGTGGTCATGATGCCCTCGAGGTCCGCGATGGTGGCCGTCCGCAGGGTCTCGTCCGGGAGCCCCGCGATGATCCGGAGCTCGCGCTCCAGCCGCTTCGGCATCGCCGCCTCGGCCACCGCGTCGGGCAGCGCCTCGTAGGAGAGCTGGTCCTGGCCCGGGACCGCGGGCGTCGGGTAGCCCGGGATCCCCGGCTCGCTCGGGCGGTGTCGCCGCGGCGGCGCACCCGAGGTGGCGCTGTGGGGCCCGTGCGGCGTCGGGTAGATCCAGGCGTGCATCATCGGCGGCGTGTAACAGGGCAGCGTGAGGTCCTCGGTCTCGCCGCTCGCGTAGTCGCCCTCGTGGACCTGCCGGTAGTACCACCACGCGAACCGCCCGGGCATACCCGAGTGGGAGTGCCAGGGGATGCAGGTGCCACACTCGTTCTCGTAGCCCCAGAGCTGGCGCACGGCCTGGATCTCCTCGTCCTCGTCGGCCCAGACGCGGTCGCCGTGCTTCGTCGCGATGTACATCGGCCCCAGCGGCCGCCAGTACTGGTTGTCCATGATGACCGATTCGGGCTTCGCGGGATCGGCGTCGACGGTGCCGTCGTCGATGAACTCGGGGTTGAGCCAGTGCGAGACCCCGCCGTTCACGCCCGGCAGGACGACGTCGAAGTAGGGGATGAACCCCTTCGCCAGCAGCGTCCCCACGTCGTCGAAGTTGGTCGTCAGCGAGTCGCGGGACTCCCGGATTATCTCCTTCGTCGGCTCCGGCCAGTCCGTACAGTCCGGCCACTCCTCCGCCGTACAGGTCTCGGGGTCGAGCCCGTGGCTCGCCGGGCAGGCGCTCGACCCGCCGTTGGAGTGGCTACTGGTGTGTCCGGGGCCGGTCGTCGCGTCCGGATGGTTCGGACAGAGCTGCTGCTGGAGCTGGTCCTGGCTCCCACCGTGGTGCCCCCCGCCCTTCTCGGCGTTGCTGTAGTAGCCCGGACAGTTCGAGGTGCCGTGGCCTTCCTCGGCAGCGCCACGCCCGGCGAGTGCGAGCCCGGCCGTGGCGGCTCCGGTCGATTTCAGTACGCGGCGCCGCGAGACGCTGGTTCGGTCCTGCGTCATGTCACCATTTCACGGGATGCACCCGGGGGAGTAGTTTCGGTCTCAGATGTGAGCCCCACATCACCCGCCGTCAGCACCCGGCTCGGTGGCCCGAGTTATGTCCGCCGGCGCCGCGGGTTTCTTGCGGGTGGCCGATGAGCGGCGGCGTATGAGGGCCATCCGGGTCCGTATCCAGCCCGAGCGGGGGTGGTTCGGCCCGTTCCATCGTGCCGCCACCGAGGCCGACGATATCTCCATCCGGGCCGTTCACGCCCTGCGACTCCTGGCCGACGGCTCCTCGGTGCTGCTGTACGAGTACACGGGCGACCGGGCGGTGGCCGAGCGGCTCGCGGCCGACCGCCTCGACGGGGCGGTGAGCTGGCAGGTGACCGAGCTGAGCGGCCGGCAGCTGATGTACGCCAACACGACCCCGAGCGCGATGACGGCTGCCATCCTCGGGGTCCTGGACGAGTGGACGGTCGTCGTCGACTGGCCCATCCGGCTCGTCGACGACCGCGAGGTCGTGCTGACGCTGGTGGGCGACGACGCCGAACTGCAGGGCGCTATCGACGCGGTGCCGGAGGGGGTCCGGGTACAGGTCGAACGGACGGGGGAGTACCGGCCGGGGCCCGACCGACTGCTCGCGCGGCTGACGCCACGGGAACACGAGACGCTCCAGGCCGCCGTCGAGCTCGGGTACTACCGGAACCCGCGCGAGGCGACCTACGAGGACGTGGCGGCCGCCGTCGACTGCGCGGCGGGGACCGTTGGCCACCACCTCCGGAACGCGGAGACGAAGGTGATGGGGGCGCTGCTCGGCGACGGGTGAGCGACCGACCAGCACCCCGACGGGCCCTACTCGTCCGGGAGGAGTGCCCGGAGGTAGAGCCAGCGGTTGACCCACAGCTGGCGGGCCGTCGAGAGCGCGAAAAGTGCGAGGAAGACGCTCGCGATGAACATCGGCTCGATCGACGACAGGAACGGCGTCCCCAGGCCGGCGGCGACAACGGTCATCAGCGCGAGCACGCCCAGCGAGCGGTAGTAGTCCGCCCACGTGATGCCGTACTCGTTGACGACCTCCATGTGGACGTACACGTGACGCGCCCCCTCCTCGAGCTGGACCGTCTTCCGGTCCCGGTCGTACTCGATGACACCCCGCTCGTCGAGTTTCGGGAGATGCGTCTGGTGCAACGAGTTGTAGACGCTCTGCCGGACCTTGCGTGGTGGCGGCGACTCGCCGGCCTCGCGCTCGGCGATCGCCTCCGAGAGGTTCCGCAGCGAGACCGACCCCAGTTTCGCCCGGAGTACCTCGACCGTCGCGCGACGCCGGTCGTTCCGGAGTATCTCGTGCACCTCACCCCTGTCGATGCCGTTGTTGTATGTCGGTAGTACCTTCATCGTCCCCCCTCCCTCGTTCTGACGCTGACACTGGTGACGCTGGATGCCGCCGTGGCAGTCCGTGAGTATCGGGTGCGTTGGACACAGTATAAATCATGAGGACGTTTCTGAATATTCTTTCAGACGCTCGGCTGCATCCGCGGTTCGCGGCGGAGGGGGGCTCTCCCCCGCGTGACGGGACGATTAACCGATGCTTTCAGCGCGCTCAACGACCGATTCGAGTCGGATAACGACCCGAATGGGATCTCGAATTTGGGGTTAGAGCCGCCGAACCACCCGTTTCTCTTCGAGGGTGCGCCATTAGCTTAGTGGATGGGGGGTAGTGGCTTGGGCAAGTCCGGGCGCCCCGACGGGCCCTGGACCCGAGACCATGACAGACGAACGCTATCAACTGACGCGGCGGAAGGCGCTCGCGGGGCTCGCCACGGTGGGAGCCGCGGGGGCGGGCGCTGGACTGGGCACGAGTGCCCTGTTCAGTGACACCGAATCGTTCAACAACAACTCGATCCAGGCGGGGACGACGAACCTGATCGTCCAGGCGAAAGTCGCTGCTCTGTCGCAGGGTCTGGAGAGTAGTGATGGGGATGTGATTATTGAGGATGCTGATGGGGAGGTCGACGGTGATGCCGGTGTTGGCATCGTAGCGACGGACATCAAGCCCGGCGACTCGTTCGTCGTCGGCTTCAACGTCATCGTCGAGGACAATCCGATGTACGTCGCCGCGAGGGCGGCGAACGTGAGTAACGATCCGGGCGACACTACCGAGCCGGAGGAATCCGAGGGCCAAGACAACGGTGAGCTCGGGGCGAACATCAACACCGTCCTCGGTTACGACGGCGCCGCCGACGGTAGTGATGCCAACAACTACACGTGGGACCAGTCTGGTGCCGTGGCGCCCAACAATCCCGAAGCCGGGACTGGCGGTGGCCCGACGTTGGACTCATTCCTCGGTAGTCTAGAGAACGACGGATTCCTCTATCAAGATCCCGACAGCGGAGAGCCGTCGACTAACGGTCAGGGACACGGGAATGGCAGCCCGACGGAACTCGGGAACGGCGACAACGTCACCCACTGGCAGTACTTCGAGGTGCCGATCGGCGTCGGCAACGAGATTCAGGACGATAGCATCTCCTGGAACGTCACCTGGTACGGGGAGCAGGTCCGGAACAACCCCGAGCCGGACGGGCCGAGTGATGTCGTCGACGGTAGCGTGAACTCGACGTAGAACCGGCACCTGAATACTCGACCCATGTCGGACATCTCGGCGGTTCGACTCCGCCGGTGGGTCCTCCCCGAACGGGGGTACCACAGATGGACGACCGAATCAAGTTAACACGGCGGAAGGCGCTCGCGGGGCTCGCCACGGTGGGAGCCGCAGGCTTGGGCGCCGGACTGGGGACGAGTGCCCTGTTCAGCGACACCGAATCGTTCGACAACAACTCCATCCAGGCGGGCCGGTTGAACATGCAGGTGACCGTCGACAACATCCTGCACAGTACCGCCATCGTGCGGGACAATACGGCCATCTCACCGAAGGACACCGCTGACGGGAACTCGGTGACGATCACCGTTTCGGACCTGAAACCGGGCGACTGGCTCATCCTGGAATGGGAGGCCGAGGTGTTCTTCAACCCGGGATACGTCCAGGTCACCTCGGTTGACGGGGATTACGCCAACCAAGAGGGGGCCACACCGGAGTCAGAGACCGACACGTCGAGCCCGGGCGACCTTGGTGACGCGCTTCTCTCGACGGTGTGGGGCGACTACCAGCCCTCCGGTCCGAGCCGCGCAGACCTCGACTACCTCGACCCGACCACCGACCTCAACGATACCGGGCTCACCGACTACGAGATCCCGGACACGAACGGCGTGACGGCGAGCGGTGCCCACTACACGACGATGAACGAGGCACACGACGTGTACAAGACAGGTGTCCTCCTTCGGGATCGCACCACGGGGGATCCGCTTGAGGTGGGGCCAGGTGGCGGAAAGGATCCGGCGAGTTTCTGGCAACTGCTGGAACTGCCGACGGGCGTCGGTAACGACGTTCAGGGCGACGTGCTCACCTTCACGCTTCGGTTCGACGCCGAGCAGGTGCGCAACAATCCAACCCCGTTCAGCGGAACCTGAACCCATGACGATGAACGACCCACGCGGGTGCACGATGGCGGTTCGACTCCGCCGGTGGGTCCTGCCCGGAGGGGGCGACACATGAGCGACCGACAGATAGACATCACACGGCGGAAGATACTCGGGGCGCTAGGGGCCGTCGGTGCCGCCGGTGCCGGTGCCGGAATGGGAACGAGTGCCCTGTTCGGCGACACTGAGTTGTTCGAACAGAATACCCTGGCTGCAGGGGAGCTTGACCTGAAAGTCGATTGGGAGGAGCACTACTCCTACCCGCAGTTGTACGGGTTCAGCGATCCGACCGATGGGCTCGATATCACCCGGTCAGAACCAGAGGACACGAGCGACTACGTCGGTCTGCCGGATCCCGACGACCCTGTTGTCTGGGTCCATGAGGACGACCTCGGTGCCTACATGTCGAATACAGCCATCGAGGCGTTCCCTGACCCCGACAACGACGGAGAGCAGGAGGTCGAAACGGGTTCGTTCACCTACGAACCTTGTAATGACGGTGCGGATTTGCCATCAGGGCTCGAAAGTCTCCACTCTGGGGGGTCGGGGAACCCGGTCCGGACGAACAACGACGACACGACCGACGATGCCGGCAACGCCGAGCCGCTGATCAAACTGGAGGACGTCAAGCCCGGCGACTTCGGCGAGTTCACGTTCAGTTTCCACCTCTGTGATAACCCCGGCTACGTGTGGCTCCAGGCGGCGAACTTCAACGAAGATGGGGGCGCGAATCCGGAATCGGAAGGGGCTAACGAGGCCAATCTCGCCGAGAACATCCGGACGGTGTGGTGGTACGACGCCAGGGGCGACAATATCCCGCCACGGACGGACTGTGAAGAGAAACTCTATCTGACCGATACCGACAGCGACTACAACAACAATCAGACGGTCCTGTTCGAGGTTGACCTATCAGGTGGCACTGCGGAACTGACCGAACTGCTCCCCGCAAAGGACAGCACAATTAACAACGGGAATTTCGACGAGACGGACGCCATCGCAGCCACACCCAACGGGAACGAAGTCGTCCTATTCGACAAGGAATCTGAGCACATCGGCGTCTACGATGTCGGGAATGAGTCGTTCACCGACAATGGAGCCACCAGTGGCACGGTACCGGGTGGTGTCGTGCTGGCCGGCTACTCCCCGTCAGGGACGCTTTGGGCGGCAAGCCAGGACGACAACAAACTCTACACCGTCGACCCGAACACTCCATCCTTCACCGAGGAAGGCGATACAGGCATCAACCTCAGCGGGGCCGATCTCGCGTTCGCGTCTGACGGAACGATGTACCTCTGGTCCGGCGACCCCACGGCGAATGGCCTCTACGAGGTGGTCGACCCGGCCAGCGATACAACTGCCGTCGCCGTCGGTAGTGTCGGTGACAAGGATACGAACGTCACCGGAATGGCGATTCGTAGCGGCGGAAACGGAAACATCGTCGTTTCCAACAAGCAAGATGACGAAATCAGGGTAGTCGACAGGACGAATGGAAATCTCGGCGCTAGTTTCCCGACCGAATTCGACGAGGACGATGATGGGACGTTAGAATCCTGGGACCTCACGTCCGGCGATATGACTGCCGGCATACTCTGTGGCGAGGTGTTCCGCCGCGGGAATCCCGAGATCGAGGGGTCCCCCGAAAACCTGAAAGACGATATCACGGCCCTCGAGTCGTCTCCAGTGCCCCTCGACGGTAATCGGGCCACCGGATTCGATGAGTTCAGTGGATCCGGTGACGATGCGGACCGCGAGTGCTTCCCGGCCGGCGTGACCCACTACATCGGGTTCGGCTGGTGGCTGCCGGCGGATGTCGGCAACGAGGTCCAGGGTGACTCCGTCTCGTTCGATCTCGGCTTCTACACCGAGCAGTGCGAGAACAACGACGGGAGCTACAGCGGACCCTGATACAGGCACGACGCGTCGTCGCCCCCTCGCAGTCTTCACCCACGCTGGTGCGTCACGGCGGTTCGACTCCGCCGGTGGGCCTCTCCCGACTGGGGGGTAATCATGACAGACCGGGACTTCGAACTCACGCGGCGGAAGGCACTCGCGGGGCTCGCCACGGTGGGAGCCGCGGGGGCGGGCGCTGGGCTGGGCACGAGCGCCCTGTTCAACGACACGGAATCGTTCCTGAACAACTCGGTTCAGGCGGGGACGCTCGACCTCGTGGTCGACTACTACACCAGCACGGACCAGGGGTCGTTCGGCACCAGCAGTCAGAGCGGCGAGGTCAACGGCGACGGGGCAACGGTGTACGACTACACCGTCTCCGACGTGAAGCCGGGCGATAGCGGAACGCTCGCGTTCTGTCCGAAGATCGTCACGAACCGGGGCTGGCTCTGGGTCGGCTCGGCCGGGGTGACCGACTACGAGAACGGACAGACCGAGCCGGAGGGCGGCGTCGACGCCACGCCCGGCGGCAGCATGAACGGGACGAACGACGGCGCGGACGCTGGCGATCTGAGCTGTGCGATGGACGTGACGGTCTCGTATGCCGAGAGCGCGAGTCTCGACGGCGATCAGGTGGAGTGCAGCAACACCCGGGAGCTGAACAACCCCGCCGACTACACGCTGGCCGACCTCTCGAAGGATCTGGAGACCGGCTTCCCGCTCGACGGGGACGAGCCGGGGAACGACGATGGGACGGTGACTCCGTATCCCGGCTCCAGCGGCGCCGACGACCAGCAGGGGCCGTGTCTCTGCATCGAGTGGGAGGTGCCGACGGACGTCGGCAACGAGATCCAGTCCGACGCCATCGAGTTCGGGTTCCAGTTCGTCGCCGAGCAAGCACGGAACAACCCCGACCCGGCCAACCCGTTCGTCGACGCGATAGTCACGTCAGGCTCTATTCAGGACGCCATCGACGCCGCATCGGCGGGCGACGTCATCATGGTCAAACCCGGGACGTACGCTGAGCAGGTGACGGTCGACGTGCCGGACCTCCTGCTGTTCTCGCGGGACCCGGCCGCGACGACCATCACCGACCAGGTCGTCGTGAGCGCGGACGGGGCGACCCTCTGTGGGTTCACCGTCTCGCCGCCGGCTCCGACATCTAACGGGACCGGCGAGGCGCTCCGGATCAGTGATTCACCCGACGGCGTATCGATCTACAACAATATCGTCGAGGATATCGATGGAAGCAACCTCCCCACGTGGGAGGGGATGGATGCCATCGTGGCATTCGGGGGAAGTGCAAGCGATCCCATCGAGAACCTCACGATCGCCAACAACACCGCCCGTCGTATCCAGGGGCGGAACACCCAGGGTGGGGCCGCGGGTATCAGCATCCAAGGTAACGTCGACGGTGCCACGGTGAAGAACAATACCGTCACGGAAATCGGTCAAGAGACCACGAGCTGGGCGTTCGGCACCGTGATTCGAGGCACAGGGAATCACTCCGTTCTCCCGCGGAACGTCGACATCGTCGACAACGACATCAGTTCGGTCTTGGCGAATCCAGGGACTTCCCCTCTCGGCGTCGGCTTCGGCGTCGAGGCGGACGGGACGAACTACCTCGTCCGGGACAACACCATCGACGACGTCAACATCGGCGCCGAGGTCAAGGAGGCCGCGACGGAGCTGACCTTCGTCGACAACAGCCTGAGTAACATCGACACCAGCGTCAGCGGGTTGGAGCTCTACTTCGGCGAGAAGGACGGGGACGCCGTCTCACCCGTCGCGTCGATCATCGCCGACAACACGTTCGACCAGGCGGTGGGCTCCGGCGGAGGCGACTACAGCTACGATCAGACCATCCAGCCAGCACCGTGAGCTAACCGACACTCACCCACACCGGTATCGGGGCCTGCACCGTCGCGGTGTAGCGCACCCGGCACGGCCTCGCCGTGTTGCGGCGGTTCGATTCCGCCGGTGGGCCTCGAACGAGGCACAACACATGACACACGAATCGGCTGGCGGACGATGCCCGGCGGGACCGCACCCGTCGAGCGCGCAGTACCCCTGCCGGAGCAACAGGTCCTCCATGCCGAGAGACGCCCAGAGGGTCGAGAGTCGGCTCGGGCGGCCGACCTGTCTTCTGGATTACTGTTCAGGGGGTTTATGATGTTTGTCATCGAATGGCATGATAGGGCCGAACGACTGGGGGGTCCGACGCTCGGAGGGGGGATGAGATGAGCAACGACGACGGCGACCGGGGAATCGCCCGCCGGAAGGTACTGGCAGCTGCGGCCGGCGCAGGCGGGCTCGGGGTCGTCGGCGGCGTCGGGAGCGCGGCGCTCCTTCGGGACGAGGAGTCACTCAACGGACTGTTCCAGAGCGGCTCGTTAGAGCTGGATGTCGCCTGGGACACCACCGACGGCGAGAACCTGACTGCAACGCTCGAGGCGGGCAACACGAGTGGGCAGGACCTTCTGGAGCTCTCGCTCCCGGGCTCTGCGAACAACCCGGCACACGTCTGGTTCCAGCCGACCTGCCCGCCCGAATCAGCCGCCGGGCTCGCCGACGCGCTGGAACTCTCCGTCCGCCACTCCGACGCACAGGGGACGCCAGGCGACCACGTCCTGGACGCCGACGGGATGGCCATCGACAGCCGGACCCTCCGTGACCTCGCCGAACAGCCGGGAACGAAGCTCCAGTTCGGCGACGACGGATGTCTGGACGCGGACACGACTCGATACCTCCTCGTCGGGTGGGAGTACACCGAGGACTCCGCGGAGTTCGACGAGACGGACTTCGACCTGGAGTTCTTCGCCGAGCAGTGTCGCAACAACGACGCGCCGACGAACCCGTACGAGCCGCTGTCGTGTCCCGTGTCGTCGGGGAAGGATATCAGCTGGGTCGCGTTCTGCGCGGCGGACGGAGAGGCCCTGACGGACGGCGACCTGACGTTCACCGTGAGCGGGGACACCCTCGACCTGACGAGCGCACCGTCGACGCTGGAGACCGTGGTGCTGAAGTACGGCCCCGAGATTCGGGTCTTCACCGATCCCGGAACGTCGGGCACCTTCACCACGGCGACGGGCGGGACGACCTACGACAAGAGCGGCAACTCGTTCCCCGACAGCGGCCGGAGCAACTCGGTGCCGTGTCCCGGCACGTGCGGGCTGAAGTACGAGGGAACGTTCCAGACGCCGGAATCGAAGGGGTGCGAAGAATGACAGACACCGAACTCGAACGTGACGGCGGCAACGACGTACTCGAATCAGTACCCTGGCGGCGGCTACTGTCGGTGGTGGGGACACTCCTCGTCGTCGCCCTCGTCCTGCCGTTCGTCGTCTACGCAGTGCCGGGCGTGGTCGGTGCCGACGCGAGCTACGTCGTGCTCTCGGGGAGCATGGAGCCGGCGATGAGTGCGGGCGATGTCATCGTCGCCGAGGCGGTACCACCGTCGACCATCTCGGCGGGCGACGTGGTGACCTTCGCGGCGGCGGGCGAGACACGGCCGACGACCCACCGGGTCATCGAGGTGGTCGAGACCGAACAGGGGCTCGCGTTCCGGACCGCGGGGGACGCGAACGAGGATCCCGACCCGGCACTGGTGACTGCCGACCAGGTCCGCGGCGTGGTGCCGACCGTCGGGGGCCACCTGTTCGTCATCCCGCTGGTCGGCTACGTCATCCAGTTCGCCGGGACCACCACGGGAATCCTCACGCTCCTCGTCGCGCCGCTGGTGTTGCTGGTACTCTCGGAGGCGTACGTGCTCGTACGGTCCAGCCGCGGCGGGGACGGCGCCAGCGGGGAGCCGGGCGACCCCGAACCGGGTGCGTCCACCGAGCCCGACCCCGTAGCGACGGCCGGAACCGCGGCGGCGACAGCCGACAGGGACGCCGAGCCCGCCGAAGCGGCGGACGAGGATGGCGGGTTCACGCTGACCCCGATGGACCTCCGGCTGACGGTCGGGGTCCTGTTCCTGTTCACGGCGTACGCCGCGTGGGTGGCCTACGCGACCCTGGAGGTCTGGGCCGTGACGGGGGCTACGACCGTCGGCGCGACGCTCGTCCTCGTCGGGGCGATGTACCTGTTCGGGGGCTCGCCGCCCGAGGACGGCACGCGGTCGGGCGCTGACGCTCCCGCGACCGTCCCCGCCACCGCCGCGAGGACATCGGAGCGTCGTCACAAGGCGGTCCACGACGGCGGGACCGACCGGGCTGCCGTCCGAGACGCCGGAACACCCTGGACGGGGAACGACGCCCCCGTCCTCGGAGAACCGCTCGGTGGGGCGGCACCCGGAGAAGCAGTCCCGGGGCGAGACAGCGCCGATGTGGTCGTGCCCCGGTCGCCGACCGGGACCGCCGAACCGGCAGTCGCCGAAGCGGAGTCGGCCCCTGCTCCGGCAACAGTCGTCACGTCCGACCAGCTGGAACCGGCCATCGTGCCTGTCGACCAGGCCACGCTATCGAGTACGGCCGCTGACGGGCCCGTCGATAGTGATGTGACAGCCGAGGCGGTGGAGACAGGCCGCGGTGGGCCCCAGCCCCCGTCAGAGAACCCGCTTATCACGGTCCCGTTCGTCCTGCTCTACTACATCGGGTATGCGGTCGTGGAGCCGACCCGATTCGTCTATCGGCGACTGTCTGCCGTTCGTGGGGGTGGTTCCGATGACTGACCGCCGAAGGGCCGTTCTGGTGGTCGTGCTGGTGTTCGGGCTGAGCATCGCTGGCGGACACACCTACGCCGCGTTCACCGATGAGGAGGAGGTATCGGTCACCATCGACGCGTCCGCGCTCGGTGGGTCCGGCGGCGGCAACAGCGGTAGTTCGGACGTCTCGGTGTTCGGTGAGGAGTCGGGCGGTAAGGGTTCCTCCATCACCGCTCCGACTCCGACTCCACCCCCGGAACCACCGGCGACCGAGACGGGCACCGTGACAGCCGACACCGAGATGAAGACCGGCACGGCTTCCACCCGGACCACCAGTACGCCCACCGACTCGCCGACCCCCACGGCCACCGACTCGCCGACCCCCACGGCCACCGACTCGCCGACCCCCACGGCCACCGACTCGCCGACCCCCACGGCCACCGACTCGTCGACACCGATGCCGGAGTCCCCCGACGGTGGCGAGCAGACCTCCGAATCGGGCTGATCGCCGGATGCTCCTCCGGATTCCCCATTCATCCATCGCTTCCCTCGTCCCGGGGATGGCCCCTGGAACGCACAAGCGCAACGTGCTGGTGTTACTCGTCTATCTCCTCGTGTCGTTCGTCGTGGTGTCCGCGGCAGGCGTTGGAATCCCCACGATGCTACGCTGAGTAGCCACGAGCACCGGCAGGACGGTCGCGTCGATGTCCCTGCTGCAGGGAGGCAGGCGGACGGCCCTCGGGAACAGGGGTCCGAACATCAAGGGTCGGCCGGGAGTGACCTTTGTTATCCGGGGCCTAGCGGTCGCGTCGACACCCCTGACCACGAGGGGTTACGGACAGCCCTCTCCGTCCAAAGATTTCCGGTGCTTCGGGCACCGAGCCGGCAATATTCGGCGCTCTCGACCGACCTCGGCCACCGGCGAGTAACGAAGCACCTATCACCGGGGCTGGCAAGATAACGACCAAATGGCTACACCGGATTCGGGTGCGAACGAGTTCGTCCTCTGGCTGGACGAGATCGGGTCCGACGACCTCGATCTGGTCGGCGGCAAGGGCGCCTCTCTCGGGGAGATGACCGCTGCCGGCCTCCCCGTCCCGCCGGGGTTCGTGGTGACCGCGGGCAGCTATCGCGAGTTCATCGAGTCCACGGATATCGACGAGGAACTGTTCGAGGCCGTCGACGTGGACGCGGAGGACTCGACCGCGCTCGCCGAGGCAGAGGCCCACGCCAAGGAGCTCATCCTCGAGACGGAGATGCCCGAGGAGATGCGCCAGGGCATCCTCGACGCCTACGCCGACCTCGACGACGGCGAAGCGTTCGTCGCGGTGCGGTCCTCGGCCACCGCCGAGGACCTCCCGGACGCCTCGTTCGCCGGCCAGCAGGAGACCTTCCTCAACATCACCGGCGAGGACCTCATCGACCGCGTGAAGCGGTGCTGGGCCTCCCTCTTCACGCAACGCGCCATCTACTACCGGCAGGAGCAGGGCTTCGCCCACGACAAGGTCGACATCGCGGTCGTCGTCCAGCGGATGGTCGACGCCGAGAAGTCCGGCGTCATGTTCACCAGCCACCCCTCGACCGGCGAGCCGAAGATCATCATCGAGGCCGCGTGGGGGCTCGGCGAGGCCGTCGTCTCGGGGTCGGTCTCCCCCGACAACTACGTCATCGACCGCGAGACGGGCGAGGTGCTCGACGCCACCATCGCGGACAAGAAGACGATGATGGAGAAGGACCCGGAGACGGGCTCGACCATCGAGCGCGAGGTTGACGAGGAGCTGCGCGAGGCGCAGGTCCTCGACGAGGACGAGATCGAGATGCTCATCGACATCGGCGAGCGCGCCGAGGACCACTACGACGACCCCCAGGACGTCGAGTGGGCCATCACGGAGGAGGGCGTGTTCATGCTCCAGTCCCGGCCCATCACGACCATCAGTGACGCGAGTGCCGGGGCGGGCGCGGACGCGGCCGTGAGCGACGGCAGCGGGAACGGCGAGGACGACGACGTCCTGCTGAAGGGGCTGGGCGCCTCGCCCGGTATCGTGAGCGGCGCGGCCCGCGTCGTCCGCAAGCTCGATGGGCTCGACAAGGTCGGCGAGGGCGACATCATCGTCACCGAGATGACCACCCCGGACATGGTGCCCGCGATGAAGCGCGCCGCCGGCATCGTCACCGACGAGGGGGGGATGACCTCCCACGCCGCCATCGTCTCGCGCGAGCTCGGCGTCCCCGCCGTGGTCGGCACCGGTACCGGCTCGGAGGTGCTGGGTGACGGCCAGCTCATCACCATCGACGGAGACAAGGGGACCGTCACGGAGGGGAGCACCGACGAGGAGACCACCAAGGAGGACCGGCTGGAGGAGGTCCGCCCGCAGAACCCCGTCAAGCCGATGACCGCGACGGAGGTCAAGGTGAACGTCTCCATCCCGGAAGCGGCCGAGCGCGCGGCCCAGACCGGCGCCGACGGGGTCGGCCTGCTCCGGATGGAGCACATGATCCTCTCGACCAACGAGACGCCCGAGCACTACATCGAGAACCACGGCGAGGACGCCTACATCGACGAGATAATCAACGGCGTGCGCGGCGTCGCCGACGAGTTCTACCCGCGACCGGTCCGTGTCCGCACGCTGGACGCCCCGACCGACGAGTTCCGCCAGCTGGAGGGCGGCGAGGACGAGCCCCACGAGCACAACCCGATGCTCGGGTATCGGGGCATCCGGCGCTCGCTCGACCGGCCGGACGTGTTCGCCCACGAGCTGGAGGCGTTCCGCCGGCTCTGGGAGATGGGCTACGACAACGTCGAGCTGATGCTGCCCCTGGTCAACGACGCCGAGGACGTGCTCCGGGCCCGGAACCTGATGGAGGAGGCCGGCATCGACTGGGAGAAGCGCAACTGGGGCGTGATGATCGAGACGCCTGCCGCCGCGCTCTCGGTGGAGTCGATGGTCGAGCACGGCATCGACTTCGCCTCCTTCGGGACGAACGACCTGACCCAGTACACGCTCGCCGTTGACCGGAACAACGGCAACGTCGCCGATCGGTTCGACGAGCTCCACCCCGCCGTCCTCGAGCTCATCGCGGAGGTCATCGAGACCTGCCGCGAGCACGACGTGGCGACCTCCATCTGCGGGCAGGCCGGCTCGAAGCCGGAGATGGCGCGTTTCCTCGTCAACGAGGGGGTCTCCTCCATCTCGGCCAACATCGACGCCGTCCGTGATGTCCAGCACGAGGTCAAGCGCGTCGAGCAGAAGCTCCTGCTCGACTCCGTGCGCTAGGCGGCGCGGATTCTCCCCGTTCGCGCGACCTATCGGGCGGACAGAACGCCCACCACGAGTCACGAGGCTTTTACCGCGCCATCGCCGACCGGGAGCCATGCAACGGTCCCCGCTTGCGGCGGTGGCGCTCGCCGTCCTCCTGATGACGGCCGGTTGTAGCGGCGTGTTCGGCGGTGACGGCACCCCCTCGTCAGCCGAGCCGACGCCGGTCGACGGCGACGCGGCGAACACGGTGCCCGGCGTCGAGAACGGTCAGGTGACGAACGCGACGGCGTTGCTGGCGGCTCACGAGCGGGGCCTGGTGGCTGCGGGCTTCGAGAACCGGCTCCAGCTGAATGCGACCGTCGCGTACCGGGGTGAAGCGGTGAAATCGGCCCGGGAGAAACAGGTCATCACCGAGCCCGGGGCGAGCGCGTACCGCTTCCGGGTGGTCAATCAGCAAGGTGGTGGCGATGTCCGGTTCGACCACTGGGGCAACGAGACCGTCTGGGTCTCCCGGGGATTGCTCGGGGACCGGACGACCTACCAGGTTCGTGACCGACGGGCCGGCACGAGCGGGCTCACCGTCAGTGGCGTCATGGCCAACTACATCAACGGCTCGGAGGCGACCGTCACGAACGTCAGCGAGCGCGACGGCCAGACACTGGTCACCTTCGAGACGACCACGCCGCCGACGGACCCCGACGCCCTCCCCGACAACGCGACGAACGTCCGCGACTACCGGCTCCGGTTCGTGGCCGACTCGCAGGGGCGGATCCACGCGCTGGTCGCCCGGGGAACGTACGACATCCAGGGTGAATCCAGCAGCTTCTCCGTCGGCTACCGGACCGTCGGGCTCGGTGACCGGTCCGTGACCCAGCCCGACTGGGCGAGCCAGGCCCTGCAGAACGGGAGTGCGTGAAATCCATCCACTCGTTACGCTGACACCCCGGCGTGTCCATCGCGGGCCACTCCTCGGCAGCGATGGCTCCGTCCGGACCCGCGAGTGAACCACGCCAGCGGGGTTGTATACCCCCCGCCAGTCCGTGGCGCAATACCTAAGAGAACGCCTCCACTGGTAGGTGTCTAGATGCAGCGGGTCGAACAGGATCCACAGGACTTCGGGCAAGTTCTCTCGTCGATGTGTACGGAGCCGCACCCGGCTGCGCGGGACGCGGCCGAGCGGTTCCTCGCGACCAACCCGGGAGACCCGGGGACGTACGAGACCGTCGCCAAGCTGGAACGCCGCGCGGTGGACCTGCTCGGGGAGATCGTCGGCCTGCCCGATGTCGCGGGCTACGTCGCCTCCGGCGGCACCGAGGCCAACATCCAGGCGGTCCGCATCGCGCGCAACCGCTTCGAGACCGACACCCGCAACCCCAACGTCGTCGCCCCCCAGCACGCGCACTTCTCGTTCTGGAAGGCCGCCGACGTGCTCGGCGTCGAGTTGCGGACGGCGCCGCTGTCGAACTACACGGCCAACCTCGAGGCCATCAAGCAACAGGTCGACGAGGACACCATCGCTGTCGTCGGCGTCGCCGGCTCCACCGAGTACGGCCGCGTCGACGATATTCCGGCACTGGCCGACATCGCGGCCGACGTGGGCGCACTGTGTCACGTCGACGCCGCGTGGGGCGGCTTCGTCCTGCCGTTCACCAGCCACGACTGGAACTTCGCCTCCGCCGACGTGGACACGATGACCATCGACCCGCACAAGATGGGTCAGGCCGCCGTGCCAGCGGGGGGGCTGCTCGCACGGGGCCCCGAGTTCCTCGACGAACTCGCCATCGACACGCCCTACCTCGAATCGACCTCGCAGGTGACGCTCACCGGGACCCGCTCGGGCGCGGGCGTCGCCTCCGCCGTCGCGGCGATGGAGACGCTGTGGCCCGACGGCTACCGCGAGCAGTACTACGAGTCCCAGGCCAACGCCGAGTGGCTCGCGAAGAAGCTCCGCACCCGGGGCTGCGAGGTGGTGCCGCCCGTCCTCCCCATCGTCGCGGCGGACATGCCCGACCGCCTCATCGACACGCTGCGCGACCGTGGCTGGCGGCTCTCGCGTACCGGCACCGACGAGGCCCGGGTCGTGATGATGCCCCACGTCGACCGCTCGATGCTCCGGGAGTTCGTCAGCGATATCGACGACATCTTCGCCGAGTTCGATATCGGGCGGTAAGTGGACGTTCGAAACGACACGTTTCGACGGTTCTCCGGAACAGCCAGGTCGGCAGCCGTGTCCGGCACAGGATACATCTGGCCGAGCCAGTGGAGCGGGTGACCGTATCGAGGTGTTCTACCGACGCTCTGTTACCGCGTGCTGACTACGGAGCGTGAATCCAGCAGGGCATTCGGGTCGTTGACATCCTCCTCCGCGTGAACGCGGAGGAATTCATCACTGCAAATGGGTCGCCAGACGATACCGCGAGCGGATCTTGGCCCATTCACTCGCACTACGGCAAGCCCGTCGTTGAGTCCTGCGAGCGCCGATATCGGCTCGACAGGCCAGCCGGAGAGACTGCAGATCCCCCGGTTACCGAACACGGTTGATCCATACGCGCTGTCGGTTCACCAGTTGACGAGATCCGGAGCCGAATACTGTCGATCCGAGTCTGGGGCACAGGTGGGTCCATCGAACAACGTGCAACTTGGTTCTGAATCGAGCGGTTCGTCTCGACCACGATCGATGCGTATCGCATCACCAGAGCCGATACGCATCGCTCAGACAGTCCGATAGCAAACTGATTTGTTCCTCTGGGGTTCGTTATCTAACCAGAACATGCTCGGAGCTCACTCCCCGGCTCGGCGAAAGTGGTTCCCTTCGCCAAGCGGCAGCGTGCCCGATTCCAGTCAGCGGGGCAGCTCGGAATCGTGAACTCGTCCTCGATCCTCGATACTGCCAGTACAGTTCTCGTCGGCACAGCCAAGTGGACCGAGCAGCTCGAAAGGACACTCGAAACCAACACCGAGACCACCGTACGAACGGAGCGAACCGGCACCGCAGCACTCGACCTGGTCCGTAACGGAGGACCCGACTGCATCGTCGCCGACTACTCGCTTCAGGGGATGACAGGAATCGAGCTACTCGAAAACATCCGGGACGAAACGACCAGACTCCCGGTCGTGATGGTGACGGCCGAGGGGGACGAGACCGTCGCCAGTGAAGCCATCGGTGCAGGTGTCACCGACTATATCCCACTCTCGGATCCGGACGACGGGCGGCCCGACGAGCTGCTATCCCGTCTGGAACGCGCCCTCAGAGAAGCCCGACGGTCGATAGCCGAGCGAGACCGGGCCCGGCAGTTCGACGCCACCTTCGACGATTCGGACACCGCAACCTGGGTCCTCGATCCGGACGGCTCACTCACACGGGTTAACCGAGCCGCTCGCGAGATGATAGATGCCAGCGTAGACTCGATCATCGGGCGGCCGTTCTGGGCACTCCCGTGGTGGTCCCAGGCGGATACGGCTGTGGAGGACATCCAGCAACTCGTCGAGAAGGCGGCCACTGGTGCCTTCGGAAACGCGGTCGTCTCACAGCCGACGCAAGGAGAGCAACCCCGGATGCTGGACCTCTCGCTTCGTCCCGTCGAGAACGAGTATGGGGACCTCCGCTCGATCATCGTCGAGGGTGTCGATATCACCGACCGTGTCGCCCTGGAACGTGATCTCCGCCGTTCCGAGAAACTGCACCGGGTCACGCTGAACAATATGACCGACACAGTGTTGATCACCAACGAGGACGGTGAGTACACGTACGTCTGCCCCAACGTCCACTTCATCTTCGGCTACTCGGCCGAGGAGATCCACGAACTCGGGACGATCGACGAACTCCTCGGCGAGGACCTGTTCAACCGTGAGGAGCTCGCCGAGAAGGGAGTGCTGAAGAATATCGAATGTACGGCGACAGACAAGGTCGGGCGTGAACACACGCTCCTGGTCAACGTTCGTGAGGTCTCGATCCAGGATGGGACACTCCTCTTCAGCTGTCGTGACATCACGAAACGCAAACAACGTGAGGAGGCACTGGCGACGCTACACGAGACCGCCCGTGACTTCCTCTACGCCGAAACCCACCGGGCGATCGCGCAGCACGTCGTCGATGACACTCCCGGTGTTCTGGATCTCGAAGCCAGCGCCGTCTACCTCTTCGACGCCGACGCCAACGAACTCCAGCCCGTCGCGCGTTCGCCGGCGATGAAAGCGTTGAATGGACCGCTCCCCACGGTTCACACCGACGGCGAGACCCATCCGGGGCACAGTTTCGTCGAGAACGAGGCTCTGTTCTTCGACGACATCCACGACACTGACCGACTGGAGAACCGTGCGACAGATCTCCGGGGGACCGCGTACATCCCACTCGGTAACCACGGCGTGTTCGTCGCTGGGTCGGACCGGATCGGGGCCTTCGACGAGGTTACCCGTGAACTCGCCGACCTGCTCGCTGCGACCGCCGAGGCGGCGCTCGATCGCGTAACGCGAGAGTCCCGGCTTCGAGAACAGGATCGGAGGCTCCAGCAGCAAAACGACCGACTCACCGCGCTCAACCGGATTAACGAGACGATTCGAGAGATCGACCAGGCACTCGTCCAGGCCGAAACCCGCGAAGAGATCACCAGCGCCGTCTGCGAGTTACTGACGGCGGACGACCGCTTCGAGTTCGCCTGGATCGGGACCGTGGATCCGACGACCGAGTCGGTCGAGCCACACGCCTGGGCAGGTAGCGAGCAGGGATATCTGGACAGCCAGTCGGTTCCGGTCGCCGAGTCGGACGCGGAGCCAGCGGGCCGAACGGCTGCGACTGGTGACGTAACGATGGTGGGGAACGTCGCAGATCGGCTCCACGACGAGCCCTGGCGGAAGGAAGCACTCTCCCGGGACTACCTCTCGATACTGAGTATCCCCCTCGTGTACAACGACCTCACGTATGGTATCTTGACGGTCTATGCACCAACACAGGACGCGTTCGGCGAAACGGCGAAAGCGGTACTTGCCGAGCTCGGTGAAACCACGGCCTCCGCACTGAGTGCGATCGAACGGAAGAACGCCCTGCTCACCACATCGATCAGTCGTGTCGAATTCACGGTCGAAGACTCTTCGTTCGTCCTCTCACGGCTGGCCGAGGAGGCGTCCTGTACGGTGTCCTACCGGGGTGGTGTCCAGCAATCCACCGAGGGGAACGCCGTGTTCGTGACCGTCGAAGGTGCCCCCCTGGCCACCGTCGTCGCTACTGCAGCCGACCTCGTCGCAGTCGAGGATGTCAAGCGGATCACAACGGATGACGACGGGGGCGTGATCCGACTCCAGTTCACGCGGCCGTTCCTCGCTCTGGAGTTAGCTGATCACGGTGCGATCTTGCGAGAGGCCACCACTGATTCGCATGAGACGGCCCTCGTAATCGACATCCCGGACAGTATCGATGTGCGGACGATTACCCGACTGGTTCGCGAATCGTTCCCCGAGGTCGACCTCCGGTCGAAGCAGACCCTGGACCAGACCGAAGAGCACGACCTCTACTCGAAGATCATCGGCGAGCTGACCGACCGGCAGCTCGAGGTGATCCAGATGGCGTACTACAGTGGCTATTTCGAGTCACCGCGTGCACGGACGGGAGAGGATGTCGCCGAAACACTGGGGATCTCTCCGACGGCATTCTACCAGCATGTCCGAACGGTCCAGCGGAAACTGTTCGCGACCCTTTTCGACGAGAGCGGCTACCTGACCGCTACCGTTCTCCAAGGGGTTGAATAACGAACCCACCTCTGCAACTGATGTTTGGTATTGAACTGCCGGATACTGGGGTCCGGCGTGGATAGACCGGACTGGAGTGCCCCGATACCCCGGCGGCACTCGTGATTACCTGATGAGAGATGTTGAGTACGAGTCGGGGGAGGAATCGGCGTATGAATGTTTCGACTGTGGCAACATCACCCTCGCGGAGCTCAAGCCCAGCACGTGTCCCGATTGTGGCGGCCAGATGCGAAACCGAAGAATGCCGCTCGAGTAACGATGGCATCGACAGACGACACTACCCACCGAACGACGGACGACGAGACCGAGGGGTCGCCCGATCCGGGATCGGCGCTCAAGACGGCCCGCAGGCAACTCCGCCGAGCTGCCGATCACCTCGATATCGACCCGAACGTCCTCGAACGGCTGAAGCATCCGAAGAAAGTCCACGAGGTGACGGTTCCAGTTGAACGGGACGACGGAACGGTCGAGGTGTTCACGGGCTACCGGGCGCAGCACGACAGCGTCAGGGGGCCGTACAAGGGAGGCCTCCGCTACCATCCGGCTGTCAGCAGAGACGAGAGTGTCGGCCTCGCCATGTGGATGACCTGGAAGTGTGCGGTGATGGACTTGCCCTTCGGGGGCGCGAAGGGAGGTGTGGCGGTCAACCCGAAGGAGTTGAGTTCGGACGAGAAACAGCGACTCACCCGCCGGTTCACCCAGGAGATCCGGTCCGTCATCGGGCCGAAACAGGATATCCCGGCCCCGGACATGGGGACGGACCCACAGACGATGGCGTGGCTGATGGACGCCTACTCGATGCAGGAAGGAGAGACGATACCGGGCGTCGTCACCGGCAAACCCCCCGTCGTCGGAGGAAGCAAGGGACGCGAGAAGGCCCCCGGTCGAAGCGTCGCCATCGCCACGAAACTCGCCTGTGGCTATTACGACCGCGACCTGTCAGAGACGACCGTTGCGGTCCAGGGGTACGGAAGCGTTGGTGCGAACGCGGCCCGTCTGCTGGACCGGTGGGGAGCCACGATCGTCTCTATCAGCGACGTGAACGGCGCGATGTACGACCCGGCGGGGATCGACACCGCCTCGGTGCCCTCACACGATGAGGAACCGGAAGCCGTCACAACGTACGCCGATGACGTGATCTCGAACGAGGAGCTGCTCACGCTGGACGTGGACGTTCTCGTCCCCGCCGCTCTTGGTAACGTGATTACGAGAGCAAACGTAGACTCGGTGGCGGCCGACCTGATCATCGAAGGGGCGAACGGCCCGACGACGTTTGCGGCCGATTCAGCCCTCGAAGAGCGTGATATCGCCGTTATCCCCGACATCTTGGCCAACGCCGGCGGTGTTACCGTGAGCTATTTCGAGTGGCTTCAGGACATCAATCGCAGAGCGTGGTCACTCGAACGGGTCAATCAGGAACTCGAAGCCGAGATGAACTCCGCTTGGGATGCGATTCAGGCCGAATACGACAGGCGTGACGTGACATGGCGAGACGCGGCCTACATCGTCGCGCTCTCCAGAATCGCCGAAGGACACGAGGCACGCGGCCTGTGGCCATAGCTACAGTCTGTTTCACTCGCTGGTGACGACTCGCGTTCTGTATGCAGCACCGTTCTCCAGAGATAGCCGTCAGATGACATTCTCCCCTCGGTGCCCGCCTCACCCTCCCCCGTCTGTTTCAGGTCGAGACGGGGGGCGAACGACTCGTAGGCCTCGTCGCTCGAGACGATGGTGTCGCCGTCGGACTCGACGAGATGCAGCGCGTCGAAGGGGGTGAACCCGTGATTCTCGACGTAGGTCGCGGCGGCGACGACCGTGTCCACGTCACCGCGCACCTCCAGCAGGGCGGCCGCGTTGGTGACCACCCGATCGGTGTCGAGTCCCTCGCAGTAGGCGACCATGAGCAACTCGACGAGCGTGAACTGGGAGGTCCAGAGGTCGTCTCGGTGGTCGCGATACACCGTCTCGGCTGCGTCCCCGAACCAGTCCTCGTCCTTGATGAGTGCCAGCAGGAAGTCCGTCTCCGCGTACATTCAGCGCCCGGCCCCCTCCAGTGCGCCCTCGCGAGCGTCCGCCCGGAGTTCCTCGGCCGTCTTCTCGACGTCCGCGAACTCCGACCGGAGCGCATCCAGCGGATCGTCTTCGATCGGAATCAGCTTGATACCGTCGTGAAGCTGGACGATGCGGTAGTGGTCACCGTACCGCTCTCGGACCTCTTTCGGGAGCGTAAGACGGCCCCGACCGTCCAGCGTCGCCTCGGACATACACTGTGGTATGGTGGGTAGAGTCAAAAATTTCCCCCGCAGATTCTCGGTCTCCCACGAACCGTCCGTTCACCTGCTCGCACCGGGACCCGAACCACCCAGCAGTGGGACGTGAACGTGGCGCAGGTGGGTTGCAGATATGAGTTCAGTTCGGAATACGTCTGTGTATCCTCGTCTATGGCAGGTACGAACTCATCTATAACTCTATTCTCGGGTTTCTCGAACTGTTTCAGTCTCCCGCGGCGCTCGACAGTACGCCCGCGTCCCGCAGGTCGTCGCCGCCGACGCTCGTCCGCAGGTCCTCGGCGGCCATCCCGTCGTCCTGCGTGGCACCGAAGTTCTCGGCGTACAGCTTCTCGACGCGCTCCAGCTCCTCGGCGTCGAGTGCGGGCGTATCGGGCGCGGCGGCCCACTCGTCGATGTCGGCCTCGGTGCGGAACGTCGGCGTGACGCTCGCCATCTCGTCGAACGAGAGGAGCCACTGGATGGCGGCCTGCCCGAGCGTTCGTGCCCCATCGCGCTCGAGGAACCGGATGTTCTCGACCTTCTCCCAGCCGGCCTCGTACCACTCGGTGGGTCGGTGGCCGCGGTGGTCGCCCTCCTCCAGTTCCGTCTCCGGGGTCACCTGCTCGTTGAGCAGGCCCGAGGAGTGCGGGACGCGGGCCATCACGCTCGTGTCGGCGTTCTCGGCGCGGATGGTCTCGATGAAGTGCCGACCCGGCGTCTGCTCGAACATGTTGAAGACGGTCTGAACCACGTCGAACTCGTGGGCGACGGCAGCGTCCCCCTCGGCGAGCCAGCCGATGGAGGGGCCGAGCGCCCACCCCACCGCGTCGACGCGGCCCTGCTCGCGCTGCTGGTCGAGCCACTCCAGCACGTCTGCGTCGACCTCGTCGGCGTTGGGGTTGTGGAGCTGGAGCAGTTCGACGTGGTCCGTACCCAGGCGGTCGAGGCTCTTCTCGAAGGCCTCGTCGAGGTACTCGACGTCCAGTTCCTTCGGGAGCTCGCCGTGGCCGGCCTGGGGGTTGTTGTAGAAGTCGTAACCGACCTTCGTGCCGAGGACGACCTCGTCGCGGTGCTCGGCGAGCGCGCGCCCGAGCAGCCGCTCGGAGTCGCCGTGACCGTACACGTCGCTCGTGTCGAAGTAGGTGATACCCCGGTCCAGCGCGTGCTGGACCATCTCGACGGCCTGCTCCTCGGTGCGGTCGCCCCACCAGTCCGTGCCGACGACCCACGCGCCGAAGCCGACTTCGCTGACCTCGACCCCGGAGTTGCCGAGTTCTCGATGGTTCATACGCCCTGTTCGGGTGCGGTCGCACTTAGCGGATGCGGTCAGTTCCCGCCCCGTGGGGACGGTGGAGTCGCGCCGTCGGGACGGTGGGATGGCACCGTGGGGATGGCATAGCGCCGTTGGATGGCGGGGTTGCATCGTGGGGATGGCATAGCGCCGTTGGATGGCGGGGTTGCATCGTGGGGACGGCGTGGCGGCGTCCCGCCGCGAGCGCGGTCGTGTGGAAACCACGCCACGGCGCCGGTTACACCGACGTAACGGCAACCCCTATGCCGCCGGACCGACTACCGGGCGGGTATGACCAAACGTCACGTCCGCCTGCCGGTCGAGGCCGAGGAGGGCCTCCAGGCGTTCCTTGAGGACGTGGACCGGCGGCTCGGCGACCCCGAGGAGGACACCTGCGAGGTCGTCACGGAGACGCTCGTCGACCTGTTCGGCGACCGCGACGCCTACGACCGCTGGCAGGCCGGCGAGGAGGTCTCACCCGCCGAACGCGTCCGGCTCCAGGGGTACGACCCCTGCAACGCCACGCTCGAATCGGAGTACTACGCCGAGAAGGACGAGGACCGGTTCCAGGAGTCGAAGTACCTCCAGTGGCTCTGGCGCCAGTTCGACGCCACGCCGATGGCCGACAACGTGGAGTTCGCGCTCCGTTTCCGCCGGATGCTCGCGAAGCACCTCTTCGAGGACTGCGGGGAGAACTGCCGCTTCTTCAAGGGCATCTCGATGACCTACGGCCACAACATCGAGGTCGGGGATAACGTCGTCATCCACGACGACGTCCACCTCGACGACCGCGGGCAGCTGACCATCGGCGACCGCGTCTCCATCAGCGACGGCGTCCACGTCTACAGCCACGACCACGATATCGTCGACCAGACAGAGGTGACCAACTACCACACGGTCATCGAGGACGACGTGCGGCTCACCTACGACGCCGTGGTTCAGGCCGGCTGTCGGGTCGGCGAGAACGCCGTCGTCGGTTCGCGCGCCGTCGTGCAGGACGACATCCCCGCCCACCACATCGCCGTCGGGACGCCCGCCCGGAGCGTGAAAGTGAAGCCGGGCTGGGAGTCCGTGGCCGACCCGGTCGACGCGGACCACGAGCGCGGGAAGGACGACCGGGAGATCCCCTACGACCTGCCCGACGACCTCGACCAGTTCGACGAGTTCCAGCGCGACCTCCAGCCGCCGGACCGGCCCGACGCGACCGCCGACGCGGGCGACGACTGACGCCCGCCACCGCGACCCGTCGGCCGTCCATCGTCTATCGCCGTCCGTCACTCGAAGAGGCCGTACAGCCGCACGTCGCCGTTGCCCGACTCGCAGGTCAGTTCGTGCCCGCCCCCGACGAGTCGGCCAGTGATGCGGTTCCCGCTCCCCGAGCGGTTCTGCAGGTCGACGCCCTCGACGGTGATGTCGCCGTTCCCGACCGAGAGCTCCACATCGGCCGGGAGGTAGCTCGGGACGCCGACATCGACGTCGCCGTTGCCCGAGGAACAGGTCAGGGCCTCGAAGAGGGTGAACAGCTCGACGGCCACGTCCCCGTTGGCGCTCCGCGCGCCCGCCAGGCCGGTCGTCCCGGTCGCCTCGACATCGCCGTTGGCCGTCTCCAGTTCCGGGGCGCCGTCGATGTCATCGGCGGTGACATCACCGTTGGCCGACCGGAGCGTCGCGTCGCCCGCCACGCCCGAGACGGTCACGTCGCCATTGCCCGTGCCGGCGCCCACGAGCGGGTGGCCTTCCGGCACCCGGACGGTCAGGTCGACCGAGACGCGCCCCGAGGACAGGGCGCCCTCGTAGTCGGTCTCGAGTTCGAGCGTGCCGTCCTCGACCGCGGAGACGACGGAGACGCGGTCGAAACGGTCGCGGTTCCCCCGGGTGCGCTTCACGATGGCGACCTCCACGTCGTCGCCCTCGGGCAGCGGCTCGACGATGATGTCGCCGTTCGTGTTGGAGATGTCGATGGCGGTGTCGGCCGGGATGCTGTAGACGTTCGTCGAGCGCTCGATCTCCAGCGCCCCGGTGCCGAAGGCACAGCCAGCGAGCGCCGCCGTCGTGGCGACTGCCCCGGTGGCGAGGAACGCTCGGCGGGTCGACGAGTGGGTCGTGACGGTGTCGTGGCCGTGACCGGTATCGGGGCTGCGGTCGTCGGAGGGCATCTTCGAGTACCCCGGCACGCCCCGGCGGAAAACGGTTTTCGGTGGCTCTCAGGGGATGTCCGCGAACCAGCCGTCGCGGTACCCCTCCCAGACGAGTGCCACACCGGCGACGAGGCCGACGAGCCCCGTCAGGACCTCCATGATGCCGACCCAGGGCGGGAAGACGAAGCCGAGCCACGACTCGACGGTCGCGACCGTGTCACCGACACCACCCGTGGAGCGGCTCTGCAGTTCGCCGCCCGCCGGCACGTTGTCCGGCTCCTCGGGCAGCGGCTCGTCGCCGGTCCCGAGGCGGTCGGCCTCGTAGACGATACCCTTGCGGTCGGCCAGCGAGTGCGACCAGACGACGCTCCCGTTGGGGCCGACCTCCAGCACCCGGAAGTTCCGTGAGTCGGTGACGAGGGTGTTCCCGTTGGGGAGGCGGTCGGCGTCCCGCGGCCAGGCCAGCTTCTCACCCGACCCCGTCCCGTCGTACTCCCAGACGACGGAGCCGTTCGAGGCGTGGACCTCGACGACGCGGTCGTTCTCCGAATCCGCGACGAGCAGGGTATCGTGGCGCTCCAGCCGGTTGGGGTTGTGCTGCTCGTTCATCACCTCGTGGCGCGTGGGCGCCCCCACGACGCCGACGATGTCTCCGGAGGGACGCTCGACCTCGATGGTCGTGTCGAAGTTCCGGATGGACATCTGGAGGTTGCCGTTCTCGAGCAGGTCCACGTCGTTCATGTGGGTCCAGTCGCCCTCGGCGCCCTTCCGGCGGAACTCCTCCTGTTCCTCCTCGGGCAGCGGGGCGACGTACTCGTTCCAGAACTCGGTGCCCTCGGTGAGGTGGTTCTCGGCGTACCACTCCCACGTTATCTTGCCGGACTGGTCGACGGTGAACGTCCGGTCGTTGCCCATGTCGATGATGACCGTCTCCCCGCTCGGGAGCCGGTCGGCGTCGTGGACCTCGTGGTGGGTCGGGAAGGCGTCGTACCAGGAGTGCTCCCAGACGATCTCGTTCGTGTCGGGGTCCACCTCGACGACGCGGTTGTAGATGCAGCCGTTCTTGCCGGCCGGGCGCTCGCCGTTGTAGTACTCGTCCGGACACCGGACGTTCTCGGCGAGCGGGTTCTGCCCGAACGCGACCTGCACGTTCCCGTTGTCGAGGGCTTCCGCGTCGAACACGTAGGCGTGCGGCGGGTCGTACGTCCAGGTTCGCGTGCCGTTCTGGTCGACGATGATGGCCTGTCCGTTGTCCTCGGTGAACCAGCCGTACACCTGCACCGAGATGAGCGTCTTGCCGGGATAGGCGCCCTCGCCGCCCTCGGGGGCGTCGGGCGTTGCCGGCTGTACGCCGGGTGCGGGGGCCGTGGCGGCCTGCCCGACGAGCAGGGCCACCGAGAGGAGGAGAACGACCGCGGGGACCAGCAGGCGGCGGTTCATACACGCCGACTACGCGTCACCGCGCATAGGCGTGACGGTCACGGGTGACAGCGGCTCCCGGCCGCTACGGTCGCTACGCCGACCGACCCGATGACTCCATCGCGACGTAGGTCTGTGTGTCCTCGACGCCGTCGATGTTCTGGATGGCGTCGGCAGCGACGGTCTTGACCTCCGCCGGCGAGGGGACGTCCAGTGTCGCGATGAGGTCGACATCGCCCGCGACGACGGCCGCGTCGACGACGCCCTCGATGGACTCGATCTCCCGGAGCAGTCGGTCGGCCTCGCCGGTGTGGGCCTTCACCATCACGTAGGCGCGCACCATCCTCACTCACCTCCGGCGGCCGCGGCGGCCACCTGCTGTGCGTCGCTCCCGCCGACGATGAGGTGCCGGACGTCGCCCAGCACGTCGAACCCGGCGATGACGACGAGCCGGTCACCCTCCTCCAGCGACTGGTCGGGCTCGGGGATCTCGACCGGGCTGCCGGCCTTGCCGAACGCGAGCAGCCGGGAGTTGGCGGGCATCTCCAGCTCCGAGAGGGTGTACCCCCGCATCGGTGACTCCTCGGTCACCGTCAGCTCGACGAGCTGGACCTCCTGGGCAACGTCCGCGATGGCGTGGATGTTGCCGCCGAGCAGCGCGTTCTTCGCCAGCACTGCACCCAGTCGCTCCGGGTAGACGACCTCGTCCACGTCGCTGGCGTACTTCCGGATGACGTACTCGCGATAGTCGTCGTCGGCCCGCAGGACCGTCCGGCAGCCGTACTCCTTCGCGATCATGCAGGCGGTGAAGTTGACGACGAGGTCCGGCGTGAGCGCCGCGAGCCCGTCGATCTCCTCGAGATCGAGATCGAGCAGCAGTTCCTCCTGTGAGCCGTCCCCCTCGACGACGGCGAACCCCTCCTCGCGGAGGCGCTCGACCTTCGTCCGGTCCGGCTCGACGATGACCACATCGTGGCCCTCCTCGCGGAGCACGCGCGCCGTCCGCATCCCGACGCGCCCAGCACCGACGATAACGAATCGCATACGGACCCGTTCACCGGCCGCCGGCAAGTAGCTTTCTCCGGGGCGGAAGTCGCGTCCAGGGGAAGGGGTCACCGGAGGACCGCTACTTCCGGGAACGGTGGGGCCCCGAGGCAACGCTTATCCAATCGTGGGTACAACGTATGTACACGAAGCGATCGCCGATGGGAACCACACGTGTCAACTTCCGCATTCCGGAGGAGCTGGTCGAGAAGGCCGATGTCGCAGCGGAGCTGACGCACAGGAACCGGACCGAGATCGTCATCGAGGCCCTACGGACGTACCTCGACGAGATCGAGGACGAGGACGCGTTCCGCGAGGACGTGATCGAACTGTATCTCGACGGCGACATCGAGTTCGAGACGCTGCGGACGTTCATCGGTCGGCAGGACGCCGATTCCGTCCGGGCCTCGAAGGCGCTACTGGAGGACGGCGAGGCGCTGGCCGATGATCTGGCAGCGCTCGAGTGACCGATGCTCGTCGTGGATACGAGTGCGGTCATCTCGCTCGAACTCGCCGACGTTCTCGACTCGGTACTGGCCGAGTACGAGGTCCGAACGACGACCCAGGTGATGTCGGAACTCTCGGAGACGGCCGAGTACGACGACGTGCACGGTATGGCCGCTGAAACAGCTCCCGGCCGCCTCGCCGGTGTTCCGGTTCACGACAGCAGCGCCACGGACCTCCAGACCTCACGCGTCGACTCGGGTGAAGCGTCCTGTGCACGCCTGGCGACCGACCACGAGGCGGCGTTCCTCATCACCGACGACCTGCGCGCCCTCCCCGAGCTGCAACAGCTGACCGAGGCGCAGGTCGCGATCTCGCCGGTCCTCCTTCGAGCGCTGGTGAAGCGCGGGTGTCTCACCCAGGCAGAGGCGTCCGAGCGGCTCGAACGGCTCGCAGCGGACCGTGACTGGCTCGGGGCTCCGATCTACCGGCGGGCCCAGCGGCTCTTCGAGTCCTGAACGGTCGGGACTGGTGGAGCCGGTCGGCAGCTGACAGAAGTGGCCTGCTGCATAGAGAGGATGTAGTCAGCACCAGCATCCGCGCGAGCGAAGCGAGCGCGGTTCTCTGACTGCGAGGCCGGAGGCCGAGCCGTCAGCTTTTTTCATCGACGTTTTTGCGCCGAGTGGTTCGCCGGAGGCGAACCCGAGGCGGAAAAAGGTCGCGCTGTCTATGCAGCATGGCCCTTCGGAACCGTCACCAATCGAGAATTTGGTGAGCCAATATAATCTGGAAATCTCGAAGTTTCCGAATTTCTACCGATATAAATGAATATAATTTATATTTAGAGAGCTATCGGTCGGATATGGGCTCACGTCATATCGGCAGCCACCCGGCAATCGACACCGGCACGGCGGGGATGCTCGGGTCGAGTGCCCCGCTCTGTATCATCGAGTAGATGGGGAAGCCGTAGGCCAGCGCGACCAGCAGCAGGGCGAAGACCGCCCACAGCCGCAGGTCGTCGAGCACCTTCGGGGCGTCCTCGGCGCCCGAGAGCGGCTCCGGGAACTCGCTGTTGACCTCCAGCTGGCCGCCCTTGCCCGCGAGGATGGTGGCGAACATCACCGCGAGGAACATCACGAGCGCGACGAACAGCAGGGTGCCGCCGATGGCGATCTGGATGCGCATCTCGCCGTACCCTCCGACCGATTGCGCGTAGCTGAAGGCCTCGTACTGGGGTTCCGCGGTGCGTCGGGGGACGCCGATGAGGCCGGCCCGGTGCATCGCGTTCGACATCAGCGTCATCCCGAGGAACCACATGTACGGCTGGAGCGCCGCCACACCCCGCAACTGGAGGCGCTTGCCCGTTATCTGTGGAACGAGCCAGTAGGCCAGCGCCATCGCCGTCAGCGCGAACGCGGTGCCGACGGTGAGGTGGAAGTGGCCGGGAATCCAGATGGTGTTGTGGACGAGGTAGTTGATGTTCATCCCGGCGTTGATCATGCCGGAGAAGCCGCCGGCTGCGAACATCAGGGCCGCTAACGCCATCCCGGAGAACGCGGGGTTACCCCACGGCAGCGTCTTCAGCCAGCCGAATCGGCCGGTACCGCCCTGCTGGCGACCGGCGTGTTCGAGGCTGGCGACGACCGTGAACGCCGTCAGTAGCGACGGCAGCAGGAGGAACATCGTGTTCGTCATGGCGACGAACTTGAAGCCCTCGGGGATGCCGGGGTCGACGTACTGGTGGTGGAAGCCGACCGGCGTCGACAGCAGGACGAACAGGACGAACACGACCCGCGCGAGCGGGTCGCTGAACAGGCGCCCGCCCGCGAGCTTGGGCATGATGGTGTACCACCCGAGGTAGGCCGGCAGGAGCCAGAAGTAGACGACCGGGTGGCCGAAGAACCAGAACAGCGTCCGGGCCAGGATGGGGTCGACCGTCTGGATGAGCCCCAGCGACCACGGGATGAGGAAGACGACCACCTCGACGGCGACGCCGATGGTGGCGACGTACCACATGATCATCGTCGTCAGGACCATGAACGCCTGGAGCGGGATGCGCTCGTCCGGGTTGTCCGACCGCCAGGCCCAGAACCGTCGGAACCAGTCGACACCGACGGTCCACGAGCCGACGACGATGAGCGCGGCGCCCACGTAGAACGCGGGATGGGCCTGCAGCGGCGGGTAGAACGTGAACAGGACGTCGGCCGAGAGCGGCACGTTCGGGAAGAACCCGCCGATGATGGCGACCGCCGCCAGCACCGTCCCGACCAGCAGCATCGTGAAGCCGCTCCACGCGACGCGCCGGTCGACGCTCCCCCGCCCGAGCGAGCGGGTGATGGCCCAGTTGAAGAAGCCGCTGATGAAGAACGTCGTGAAGACGAGCGCCAGCAGGACGCCGTGGCCCGTCAGCACGGTGTAGTAGTCCGACGAGGAGACGAACCCACGGAAGGCCCCCGTCCGGTGGAGTGCCTGGATGAGGCCGAAGAAGCCCCCGATGCCCAGCGCGCCGAACGCGACGAGGAACGTCCAGCGGGTCAGGCGGGCCTCGTTCGGGAACTTGTCGACGAAGGCGTTGCGCTCCTCGTCGAGCAACGGTTCCTCGGTGCCGGTCTCGGTATCGGTCTCGTCAGGGGTGACAGTCGCCATTATCGCTCACCTCCGGCGGTCAGGGCCGCCCGGAGCAGCTCGCGGTCGTCGCTCGTCGCGTCGTGGTCGTACTGGGACTGCGGGACGACCTCGAAGGTGCCGGCCATGTCGTGGTGGCCGGCCCCACAGTACTCGTGACAGATGATGCCGTACGTTCCGGTCTCGTCGAACCGGGCGGTCATCTCCGAGACCTGCCCCGGGACGACCATGACGTTCACGTTCGTCCCGGCGAGGTTGAACCCGTGCGTGACGTCGGCCGAGGCGACGTAGAACGTCACCTCGCTCCCCGCCGGTATCCGAATCGGTTCGCCCGTTCCGGGGACGAACGCGAACCGCTGGGCGACGACGTAGATGTCGAAGCTGTTCTCGCCGGTCCGGTAGACCCCGGGTTCGCGGAAGTTGTCGACGGCGTCGTAGTTCTCGTTGGCGATGGGGTTCGCGCCGACCTGGCCGCCGGAGTCGTCCACCATCGCGATGCCGGGACCGACCGCGCCGTAGACGACCGTCGCGATGAACCCGACGATGAGCACCATTCCCGCGACGAACCACGCCTTCTCGTATCTGTGTATCTCCATGACTGGATCACCCGATGATGGTCGGACCGCCGAGGAACTCGACGAAGTACATCAGTATCCACAACACGACCAGGATGAGGAAGTACCCGACGAGTAGGGCGGCCGTCCCCGTCGGGTCGAACGCGTCGTGACCGATGGTCCGCTCGACGGTCTCCTCCTCGGGGGCCGACTCCACGGCCGGTCCCTCCACGTCGGTCACCTTCTCCTTCCAGGCGCCGTACGAGCGGTAGCCGTCGGCCCCGAGGATGGCCGCCCCGGCGAGGCCGCTCAGGCCGAGGAGGATACCCATGAACGTCAGCCCGAAGGCGCCGCCCGGCGGTTCGAACGGCTGCCCGCCGCCGCCGCCCAGTTCGACGTCGCCGGTCACGACGACGCCCTTCATCCCGAGCGCGCGGTGGGGGGCGCAGTAGTACTTCGTCACCCCCTCGCTCTCGAAGGTCTGCTCGAAGGTGTACCCGGCTTCGCTAGCGAGCTCGGATTCGAACGCGCCGTCGAGGTCGACGACGTTGTGCTGGTTCCCACGCCCGGTCCACTCCCAGACGACGGTCGTCCCGGGGTCTATCTGAATCGCCGGGGGGCCGAACCCGAACGGTTGCCCGCCGTTGTCGACGCCGACCCGGACCGTGACCTCGTCGCGGCCGGTCCGGTCGATGACGCCGTTGTAGTTCTGGACGTCGGAGAGCCAGCCGTCGAACGACGGTTGGGGCTGGGCCGCAGCCGTGCCCGCGAGCGCCGATGCGCCCGTGGCCGTGGCGGCGATGCCGGCCCCGCCCCGAAGTACCGCACGCCGACTGGGCCCTCGCTGTCCCGAGGTTCGCTTCGACATGACGGTCCTGCGGTTGACGGACCATCCCAAAAAAAGTATATGCGGTTCCGGGGTCCCGAGAACCGCCCCGACCGTTTATGTGGTGGCGGCCGAACGAGCGTGTAGCAATGCTGGACTCGCTCCCCGACTCGCTCGCGCCGCTCGTGGCACTGCTCGCACTGCCGTCGGTCGCGGTGTTCTTCCTGAGCCGTGGCCAGCCGTTCATCGCGGTCGCCGTGGTGAACGTGCTGCTCATCGGCGGGTTCCTGCTGTACGTGTTCACCCGTGAGGCGTCAGGCGGACACGGCGCGGCACACGCCTGACAGACTGATTCCCGCCCGGCTGCACGCCTGACCGGGCGATTCCCGCCCACCCAGTTCCGAACGAACCGCCGTCGACCGGCCGGCCGTACGGCCGACCGTGCATCGGAGTGCTACCCCGGAGTCCCAACCCATGTCATCCAGTCCGTTCGCCGGGTTCGTCCCCGAGGCCGGAGCCGGCGGCCTGGAGATCGCCGCGTTCTGCCTGCTCGGTGCGCTCGGCAGCGTCCACTGTCTCGGGATGTGTGGGCCGCTCGTCTCGACGTACGCCGATGGCATCCGCTCGCGCGGTCACGACGCCACCGAGTGGCCCGCCATCCGCCAGCACCTCCTGTTCAACGCCGGCCGGACCGTCTCGTACACGCTGCTGGGGGCCGTCTTCGGCGCGCTCGGGGCCGTCCTCGTCGATGCCGGCGGCCTGCTGTCGGCCGCACGGCTCGTCCGTGGCGTCGTCGGCCTCGCGGTCGGGCTGCTGGTCCTCGCGCTCGGCCTCGGCTACCTCGCCGCCGACAGCGGCGGTGGCCGCCTCGTCGGTGCCCTCGGCCGGCCGTTCCGCGCCGGCGGGGCGGCCCTCTCGGGGGTCGTGGCGTGGCTCCAGGCCCGCGCGGAGCGCTGGACTCGCGGCCCCCGTATCGTCGGGCTCGGCGCTGCCCACGGACTGCTGCCGTGCCCGCTGCTCTACCCGGCGTTCCTCTACGCGCTGGCGACGGCCTCGCCCGTTCGCGGCGGCGTCGCGCTCGCGGCGCTCGGGGCCGGCACCGTCCCGACGCTGTTCGCGACCGGGCTCGCGGTCGGATCACTCGGCCCGGAGACGAAACGGCGGCTCCACCGCGTCCTCGGCGCGGCGTTCGTCCTGCTCGCCGTGTTCCCGCTCCGGATGGGGCTGCGGAGTCTCGGCCTCGAACCGCTCGCGCTGCTGGGGGTCGCGTAGATGAGCGACCCGTCGACCGCCCCGGGCGGCGCCGACGACGCCGACGGCTGTGACCTCTGTGACCTGCCGACGCCGGACCCGCCCGTGACGGACGACGACGTACCAGGGGCGTACTGCTGTCAGGGATGTCTCGCCGTCGCACGGACGCTCGACGACCCGCTGGAGACGGACGCGGACGCCGCTCGCGAGGCCGTCCGCGACACCGGCGACCGCCCGGTCCCGGACGATGCCGAGACCGCGTTCGTCCGGGTCGACGGGATGCACTGCACCAGCTGTGAGGCGTTCCTCGAATCGCGCGCCGAGTCCGCGCCGGGCGTCCACCGCGCGGAGGCCAGCTACGCCTCGGAACTCGTCCGGGTCGCGTACGACCTCGACGAACTCGGCGGGGAGGGTGACGGCGACGGAACCGGTGCCGACGAGCGCGCCGCCAGCCTGCTCGACGCGCCGGGCTACCGGGCCCGGCCCGCCGACGAGGGACCGGCCGACGACCACGAGTCGCTGGGGCGGCTGCTCGTCGGCGGCTTCCTCGGGATGATGGTGATGGCGTGGTACGTCCTGTTCCTCTACCCGACGTACCTCGGACTGCCCTCCGAATCGCTGCTGCTCGATGTCAACGGTGGGGCGGGCGGGTACCTGCTGTGGAACGTCTGGGCGTTCGCGACCGTCGTGCTGGGGTACACCGGCGCGCCGATTCTCCGCGGTGCGCTCGTGAGTCTGCGTGCGGCCCGGCCGAACATGGACCTGCTCGTCGCGACGGCGGCCGTCACCGCCTACTGCTACAGCACGGTGGTTCTCCTGACCGGTGGCGTCGACGTCTACTTCGACGTGAGCGTGGTCGTGCTGGTCGCCGTGACCGTCGGGGGCTACTACGAGCGGCGCATCCGCCGGCGCGCGGCCGACCGCCTCACCGACCTGACGACCGAGCGCGTCGAGACCGCGCGGCGGGTGGTGGGCGACGGGGCGGGCGCGGATGGGACTGCGGACGCCGGCGCCCCGGCCACGGAGGTGGTCCCCGTCGAGGAGGTGTCCGCGGGTGACCGCCTCGTGGTCGAACCGGGCGAGCGGCTGCCGACCGACGGTACCGTGGTGAGCGGTCGTGCGGGCGTGGACGAATCGCTCGTGACCGGTGAGGCGGCCCCCCGTCGGGTCGAGTCGGGTGACGAGGTGCTGGGTGGGGCGCTCGTGACCGACGGAACGCTCCACGTCGAGAGCGACGGGACCAGCACCGTCGACCGACTGGCCCACCACCTCTGGGACGTGCAGGCCGCCACGCCGGGCGTCCAGCGAGTCGCCGACAGAGTGGCGGCCGTGTTCGTCCCGCTGGTCGTCGTGGTGGCGGTGCTGGCGTTCGGCGCGACGCTCCTGACCGGCGGCACGCCGACGGGGGCGCTGTTGACGGGGCTGGCGGTGCTGGTCGTCTCCTGCCCGTGTGCGATGGGGCTGGCGACTCCGCTCGCCGTCGCCGCCGGGGTCCGGGACGCGCTGGATCGCGGCGTCGTGGTGACGGACCCGTCCGTGTTCGAGACGGCCGTCGCCGCCGACACCGTGGTGCTGGACAAGACGGGGACGCTGACCGAGGCCAACCCGTCGCTGGTCGACCACGTCGGCGACGACGAGGCGCTGGCGCGGGCGGCCGCGGTCGAGACGCGGGCGGACCACCCCATCGCTGGTGCCGTGGTCGAGGCAGTCGACGCGCCCCCAGCGGCCAGTGACTTCCGCACGCATCCCGGCCACGGCGTCAGCGCGGTCGTCGATGGGGACCGCGTCTACGTCGGCGGCGCGGGGCTGTTCGAGGGGCTGGATGGCGAGTGGCCGATACCCGGCGACTGCCGGGACTGCTACGGGTCGGGCGACGAGCGCGGTATCGCGGCGTACGTCGGCTGGGACGGTGCGGTCCGGGGGGCGCTCGTCGCCGCGGAGCGCCCGCGGGAGGGCTGGGCGGACGCAGTCGCGGCGCTCGGCGACGGGCGGCGCCTCGTCGTGCTCACGGGCGACGACCGGGCCGCCGCCGAACCGTTCGCCGCCCATCCGGCCGTCGACGAGGTGTTCGCGGGCGTCCCGCCGGAGGGGAAGGCCGAGACGGTCGAGCGCCTCCGACGGGAGGGGACGGTCGTGATGGTCGGCGACGGAAGCAACGACGCGCCCGCGCTGGCGGCGGCGGACCTCGGGGTCGCGCTCCGCTCCGGGACGGCGCTCGCGGCCGACGCGGCCGACGCCGTCGTCACGGAGGGCGGCCTCGACCGGGTGCCGACGGTGTTCGACCTGACGGCGGGGACCCGGCGCCGGGTTCGGGAGAACCTGGGTTGGGCGCTGTGTTACAACGCCGTCGCGGTGCCGGCGGCGGCGCTGGGGCTGCTGTCGCCGCTGCTGGCGGCCGTCGCGATGGCGACCAGCAGCCTCCTCGTGGTCGTCAACTCCACGCGGTCGGTCCTCGGCGACGAGGCGAGCGGCGAGGCGGGCCGGCACGGTGGCCACGGTGGCGACCACGTCAGCGACCCGGACCCCGAGGGACCGTCGACCCCCACGCGCACGCCGGCGGGTGGCGACTGAACACGTTCCCAGAATCTGGGAGCGGAACGGGTGTTGATGCCCGGAGACGACCTCCCCTCCGCTGATGACCGCAACCGACACCACGGAGGGCACCGACGAGCGACCTATGGGCGACTCCACCGAGGACGACGACGGACTCCCGTTCGGCGTGAAGGTGATGATGCTCCTCATCCTGCTCGCCATCCTCGGGGTCGTCCTCGTCGACGTACTCCACTTCCTCGGCGCACTCTGACGCGTCACTCGCCGCTGCCGTCCGGCCTCGCCGACCGCCTCCAGCGAGGGGCGCGCTCGCACCGGCACGAGCAGTCCAATCAGTGTCTCGAGATGGTCTGTAATGGGTCTGGATGGTATCTGACCGATACCCTT
Source organism: Haloglomus halophilum (assembly GCF_024298885.1). Taxonomy (GTDB): domain Archaea; phylum Halobacteriota; class Halobacteria; order Halobacteriales; family Haloarculaceae; genus Haloglomus; species Haloglomus halophilum. Next base: position 1,072,518 of record NZ_CP101166.1, on the reverse strand, counting down.
TTGCCTCGGGGGGCACTAGCAGGGGGCAATGATCGAGCGACTCACGGACCAGGTCTCGAAGGAGGCTCGCGACCTGCAGATTCTGCAGGCCGTCATCGACCACCATCCTATCGGCATCGTGCGTATCTCCAAGGAGACCGGTATCCCGGAGCACAAGGTGCGCTACTCGCTGCGGATGCTGGAGAACGACGGGCTCATCGACCCGACACAGCAGGGTGCCGTCCCCGCCGACGACATCGAGGGGCGCGTCGCCGAGATCAACGCCGGGCTGGACGAGCTGGCCGACCGCGTCCGTGCGCTCGCCAGCGAGGCCGACGAGGTCGAGGCGACCGCCGAACACGAGGCCTGAGCGGCCCACCGTTTCCTGCGTTCCCCGTCCGTCGACCGTCAGGTTCACGCGACTCCGCTCCGTAGCCACGGGCATGCCCCTTCCGTCGGGTGCCGACTACGACATCGCCCTCCCCGGGTGGGCCCGGCTCCTGGCCGTCCTCGCGGGCGGCGTCGCCGTCTCCGGGATGGCCGATTTCGCGCTGACGCAGGCCGGCTACCCGAACCTCGCCACGTTCGTGTGGGCCAGCGGCTACGCCGGGACCATCATCGTCGTCTGGGTGGTCTGGGGCCAGCACCTCGAACTCGTGGGCGACACGGGCGTCGGCCACGAGGCCGACAGCGAGGAGAACCCGCCTGACGACGGCGACCGGTCGGACCCCTACTGAATCGAGCCCTCGCCGAGAACACCCGCAGGGGCCCCCTCGGCGGCGAACGGAATTGTTATGTGCGCGTCGTCGTGACTTCGGAGCAAGAATGTTCCCTGTCGCACCGTTGCAGCTCGTCGACAGTTTCCTGCTCAAGTACAACGTGGGGCAGGCCATCCTCTTCCTGTTCATCCTCACCACGCTCGGGGCGCTCCCGCTCAAGTCCCGGAAGATAATCGGCCTCAACACGGTCGCCTTCGGGGTGCTGTTCCTGCTGACCCCGACCCCGTCGATGCAGCCGGTTCACTTCCAGTTCCTCGGCATCGCGCTCATCTTCGTCGGCCCGTTCCTCGTCATCACCGGCCGGCAGTAAGATATCGTCGCTGTTCGGTGCGGAATTCTGCCTTTCGCCCGTAATAACTCGACTCCGTCTGGAATCCTCTCCGCAATTCCGCAATCTGTTTCCTATTCGTCGCCCTGGACCTTCGTCTGTCCCACGTGGCTGTTCCACTCCGTGAGCCCCTCGGCGAGCGCGTACTCGATGGCCTCACGGACCGGGACGATGCCGCGCTCGCCCGGCTCGACGCCCTCGTAGACCCCGCGCAGGAGTTCGTAGTCGTCCGGCTCGTCCAGCGCCAGTCGCACGTCGTGGCGGTCACAGGGGAGCGGCCGGTCGTACACCTCGTCCCACGCGACGTTCTCGCGGTCGAACCGGTCGGGGTGTTCGAGGTAGTACTGCGTGACGTGCTCGCGCTGGTGGGGGTCGTCGGAGGCCGCCTCGACACGGTCGAACGAGTCCATCGAGAACGCCTCCACCACCAGCCCCTGCGGGAACGTCCGGTCGATGGTGTTGGCGGCGTACTCGGCACCCGCGCGGACCCGTTCGACGCAGGTGTCGACGACGGCCGGCGCCACGAGGGGGTCGTCGCCCGTCGCCCGGACCACCACGTCGGCGCCGGCCTCGCGCGCGGCGGCGTGCATTCGCCCGAGCACGTCGTCCTCGGGGCCGCGGTGGACAGCCGCCCCTGCGCGCTCGGCGTAGCGCGCGACGATGTCGTCCCGACCCGCAGTGGAGGTGGCGACGACCACCGTATCGACCGTCCCCGTCGCCTGCAGTCGGCGCACGTCGTGGGTCAGGACGTGCTCGCCGGCGAGCGGGAGCATCACCTTCCCCGGCAGTCGGGTCGAACCCATCCGGGCCTGCACGACGGCGACGACGCGTTCGCTCATGGCTGGTCGTGGGCGCGAGCGATGGAAAAGCGGTCGGTCGGCGGTCGACGGAAGGCGGTCGGCCGGCGGGAGAGTAGTCGTTCGACGACCGGCGGAGGGACGGTCGGTGACGCCCGAGGCCAGGACCGGAGCTGCCGGGTATCAGGCGGTCTCGGGTTCCTCCTCGTCGTCGTGGTCGTCGCCGTTCTCCGCCTCCCGGCGCGCCCGCTCGCGCGCCAGTTCGCGGTCGATGGAATCGTCGCCGCCGAGCCCGGAGACGGACTCGACGGTGAGGACGTTCCCGCCGCCGGGGTCGACGACGAGTACCTCTTCGCCCTCATCGATGGTGCCGTCGACCGAGCGGGCCTGGAAGTACGGGTTGAAGCCGCCGCCCTCCGAGAGCTTCACCTCGCCGCCGTCGCGGGTGACGCGCTCGGTGACGCGTGCGGTCTTGCCACGGAGCGATCCCGAATCCGAGGTGCGCCCCCCGTCGGCCTCCCCGTAGATGCCGAGGTTGCGGTAGGCGTACAGCGCGCCGGCGCCGGAGACGAGGACGACCGCCGCGAGCAGGAGCGGGGTGAGCGGGCCGAGCACACCGCCCAGCAGTGTCCCGACCAGCCCGGCCGCCAGCAGTGCGACGCCGATGACGATGAAGTGTGCGCCCGGCGCCAGTGCCTCGAGCACGACGAGCCCGGCACCAGCGAGTAACAGTATCAGGGAGAGGGAGAGGCCGAACAGTTCGAACCCCCCCTGGAGGGGCACCACCGCGAGGGCGTCGAGCATACCCCCGACTACGACGCGCCCCGGAATAACGGTTGGCCCCCGAGGCCGCCCGTCGGCGCGGTCGCGGGGTCGGGTCCGGTCTCAGAAGCCGACCAGTTGTGCGAGCACGACGAGCGTGAGCACGACGCCGAGCAGCACGAACAGCGCGCCCTCCAGCGTCGGTGTCTCGGGCTCTACCGGTCCGAGGTCGGCACCCGGCGACGCGCCGGCCACGTTCCCGCTCTGCTCGTACTCGATCCCCTCGACATCGCGCACCGTCGACGCGACCGTCTCGTCGTCGTAGCGGGGGTCCTCCCCCGGCTCGCGGGACCCGGCGGCCGGCTCGCGAGGCTCGGCGGCGTACTTCCTGTGGCCGGACTCGTCGGTGGGTCCGTCGCGCGGATCGTCCGTCTCGTCCATACCAGCACGAGGGACTGGACGCTCAAAGGGCTACCGTCGATACCGAACGCCGTGTCCGCCCGGCGTCACGTATGCGGGTTACGGCGGCTCGGGCGCCGGCGGCATGTGGCGCTTGTGCTCGCTGCCGGCCACCAGCTCCGTGACACGGTCGATGGCCGGCTCGGGCACGTCGAGCGTCCGCATCGTCGCGGACTTCGAGAACGGGCCGTCGACGTGGAGCGCGAGGATGGCGTCCAGCGTGTCGTAGCCCAGGCCCATCTCCTCCTCGTCGGTCTGCCCCTCCCACATCTCGGCGCTGGGTGGCTTCTCGACGAACTCGTCGGGGACGCCGACGTGGCTCGCGAGCTGGCGGACCTGGCACTTGTAGAGGTTCCCGATGGGGTTGCAGTCGACGGCCTGGTCGCCGTACTTCGTGAAGTAGCCCGTCATCGCCTCCGAGCGGTTGCCGGTCCCGAGGACGATGCGGGACTCGGCGTTGGCGACGAAGTAGTTGAGCACCGCGCGCGTCCGGACCCGGACGTTGCCCAGCGCCATCCGGTCGTCGGCCGCGTGCTCGGGCGCGGCGTCGACGAACGACGCCACGATGGGCTCGATGTCGATGACGTCGTACGAGATGTCGAGCAGCTCGGCGACGCGCTCGGCGTCGCTCATGTTCGTCTCCGTGTTCACGTCGCTCGGGAGGACCAGCCCGTGGAGGCCGTCCTCGCCGAGCGCCTCGACGGCGAGGTACGCCGTCAACGTCGAGTCGATACCGCCCGACAGCCCGAGTACCGCGCCCTCGGCGCCAGCGTCCTCGACGACCTCCTCGATGAACGAGGTAAGGTGCTCGCGCCGCGTCTCCAGCTCCGCCTCCGAGAGCAGCAGGTCGACGTTCGTCCCCTCCAGAAGCGCCGTGGATTCTGTCATCACCGGAATCGTGGACCGCGACCGACTAATACCTCCTGTCCGGCGAGCGGAACTGGACGGTCGTCCGGTGGTGTGGGGCCCGCGGAAGCGCTACGTTCAAGTTGGCGACCGAGCAAGCAGTTCACGCGACCGCGGGTCGCGAGCCGTGGAGCGCGACGGACGGAAGCGCGCCGTTGGTGAGTAATCCCGAAGGGTTACGAGCCTCGGGGCGCGAGTGTAACGAGCGCGCCGTTGGTCCAGTGGTAGGACATAGCCTTCCCAAGGCTAGAGCCCGGGTTCAATTCCCGGACGGCGCATTTTCTGCTGAGCAAAGCGAGGCGAAAATCGCTCCCCGGGAATTGAACGTCGTCGTGGAGCGGAGCGGAACGACGGGAGTTCACTATTCCCGGACGGCGCATCTCTCGGACGCCGACGGGCGACGTTCCCGACGGTACATCCAGCCGCCGCCCGTTCGGCGTGGGCGTCCGAACCAGTCCCCACATACTTGTTCTCGCCGTCCCATCTGCCGACATGCATGGATTCGTCGGTGGATGAGCCGCTCCCCGAGGCACTCTCGGAGTTCATCGACGAGGTTCCCGAGACCGATACGTCTCTGGTGGTGCTGAACCGGACCGGACCGGAGCCGCTCGTCTCCCTCCTGGAGGAGGCCTTCGACACGCAGGACGTGACGGTCGCCGAGCGGCAGGTCCCCGAGGGGACGACGGACGTGGTACTGTTGCTTCGCGAGGGCGAGATCGTCGCGACCACGCCGATGGAGCGCCTGCAGAACACGTTCCTGCTCATCAACGCCGACCGGTACCGGACCGGCGCCCACGGGCTCGGCGAGGTCGACATGCCCGAGGTACTGACCGGCCTCGACGAGGTCGAGTTCGAGGTCCGCGGGTTCCCCGAATCGAACAAGGAGAAGCTGCTGCTGGTGCTCATCTCCCGGTTCATCGAGGGGCGAGCGCTCCAGGCCGGCGAGGGCCGGTTCGATGTCTCCTTCCAGCGGTTCTCGCGGCTCGACGACGAGTACGGCACCCGGAAGGTGTACCGCTGGCTCGGCGATTCGGCCGTCGACGTCCACGTCTACGGCGTCCGCGACGAGCCGGTCCCCGACTCGCTCGACGTGACGGTCCACGCGGGGACACACGACGAGTACCGCCGCTCCTGGTTCGTGGTCTTCCGCCCGCCCGACGGCGAGGACGGCCACATCGCCCTCGTCGCGCTGGAGACCGGCGACAACGTGTGGCGGGCGATGTGGACGTACGACCCCGGCCGCGTGGAGCGGATCGGCCGGTACGTCGCGCAGAACTTCTGACTGCGGGCCTCTCGGGCTCTCTATCCGTGAGAACCGGCGGCGGATATATGGTGCGTGGCAGGCGACAGCTAGCGTGGCGTATCATCAGGAACCGTTCGTCTTCGACGACCTCGCTGTCATCGGGGCGTACCTCACGTTGCTGGCCGCGACGGTGTTCCACGCGGCGGTTCTGCTGCCGGCGTACGACGTGCTCCCCCTGCACCGGAACCTCATCCTCGCGGTCTCTATCGGGCTGGTCGTGTTCTGTCTCCACGGTATCTGGATTCGGGTCCACTGGGCGGGAACCGGCGGCTAGTCGGCGCCAGTCGCGGCCGGGATGGCCCCCGGTGCCTTACAGGTCCTCGACCTGCCGCGTCCGCTCGCTCTCGTGTTCGCCCGTATTCAGCGTCCCGGCCGGCTCGAACAGGAGGACGTGCGCCTCGTCGCCGTCCGGGCCGATGCCCGTCCTCTCGGGCACGACGGGCCGGTGCTCGACGCCCGCGGGGACGACGTGCAGTTCGTTGGCCTCCAGGTGCACGTCGGGGGCGTCACGGCGCTCGATGTCCAGCGAGCCAGCCACGACGAGGAACAGCTCGTCGGCCTCGGCGTGATGGTGCCACTCGAAGACGCCCTGCAGCTTCGCGAGTTTGACGTGCTGGCCGTTGCACTCGGCGGCGAGTCGCGGCGCCCAGTGGTCGTTGATGCGGTCGAAGGCGTCGGCGAGCGAGACGGTCGTGCCGTCGCCGGGGTCGGTGTCGGTCACGGGTGGGCCTGTGGCCGGGGAGCAAGGAAGGTTGCGGGCACGCCCGCCAGCGGCCGGGGCTACGCCCCGAAACAGCGGTCCCACGCCCGTGTGTCGTGGATATCGAGCAGCTCCTCCGTGGCGTCGTGGTCGAAGCGGAGCGGCCGGCGCCACCACGGGCCCTTCCCGGAGTCCGCCGACAGGTCGGTGACGAGGCGGTTGGCCTCGCTCCCGGCCGTCCGCGAGGAGAGCGGAACGGCTGCGTCGTACAGCTCCGACCCCCACGCGTCGCCCTGCACGAGGACGCGCGCGTCGAACGTCTCGCGCTTGACGTGGGCGTTGTTGGCGAACGCGGCCTTCGTCGGCTCGCCGGCCGCCGCGAACGCCTCGGGCCCCAGTGGGTCCCGTGCCAGCCGGAAGTGCCCGACGAGGAAGGCGCCCCATCTCGGTGGCTGCCAGTCGGGGCGGTCCTCGCCCGGCGTATCCAGCGTCGCGTAGAAGAACAGGAAATCGCCCGCCTCCAGCTCCGAGATGGGGCCCGCCTTCGCCCCGTACGGGTCGCCGTAGGTGTACCCCTCGCAGAACGGGTAGTCCCCGAACTCCGGGTCGAGGTGGACCGGTACGTCGGCCACGTCGCTCACGTCGACGGAGAAGTCGAGCGCCTCGTCCAGCTCGCCGTACGTCGGGACGTGGATGTCCGCGCGGGTCGGCTCGTCCTCCGGGATGGGCACGAAGTCGAACTGGCCGTAGGCGTCGATGGGCGCCCGGAAGCCCGGCTCGTTCGTGTTCGCGCCGACGTTGATTGCGAGGCCGCGCATTCTGTACGAGACACTCCGACGGTGTGGCACATCAAGCCGCCGGGAACGTCGTGACGGTGGACGGAAATCCGGTCAGCGAACCGCGTTCAGACGTCCTCCAGGACGAGGTTGCGGAGGATGTCACCGTAGGCGGGCCGGGTCACGAGGACGCCGAGCAGGACGCCGACGATGGTGACGATGGCGAAGCCCTGCAGGTCCCCGAGCGAGAGGACCGCGAGCGGCGACATGGCGATGATGGTGGTCGCGGCGGCCGCGCCGATGACCCAGAAGGCCTTGCGGAAGCGCGACTCGAAGACGCGGGAGGTGTTGACCTCACCGCTCTGGAGGATCTCGTCGGCGATGATGATGAGGTCGTCCACCCCCGTGCCGATGACGGCGATGAAGCCGGCGATGTGAGACAGGTCCAGGGCCAGGCCGACCGCGGAGGCGAACCCGAGCAGCAGGAACACCTCCGCGCCCGCGGTGAGTATCATCGGCGCCGCCACTCCCGGCTCGCGGTAGCGCAGGAACACCATCCCCGCGACGGCGAAGACGGCGATGATGGCGGTGATCAGCGAGAAGAGCTTGAACTCGTTGGCCAGCGAGGCCTCGAGGAAGTAGGTCGTCCCCTCGCCCTGGATGTCGAGCGTCGTCGGCAGGGCGCCGGCCTGCAGGTCGATGGCGAGCTGCTGGGCCTCGCTGTAGTTGTTGGCCGTGATGACGAAGGTGGGGTCCTTCACGAAGTCCCCGCTCCGGATGGTCTCGGCGAGGCCGGGACTCATCGAGGCGCCGTAGACGACCTCGCCGTCACGGACCGTGTAGAGACAGTAGCCCGGGAACGTGTCCGGGTCCTCGCCGGAGGCGGGCTGGTAGCCGCAGTTGCTGATGCCCTCGTCGGTGAAGCCGAACGTCTGCATCGCGTTCGAGAAGTTCCGGGCGGGCTCGTCCTTCAGCGCGACCGGGACGCGGGCCGGCTGGCCCCCGTCGGCCGGCTGGGCCTGGAAGTTGCTGGTGGAGAAGTCCTCCTGTGTCAGCAGCGACACGTCGCGGTAGACGGTCCGGGTGCCGTTGTCGCTCTCGTTCTGGCGCTGCTGGGGGAAGTGCGCGACCAGCTCGACGCGGCCGCGCGAGGTGATGAGGTCCAGCACCTGCGAGCGGTTCGCGTTGGGCACCTCGACGAGGACGAACGTCTCGCCGGTCGGCGTGGTCGTCGTCGAGACGGTTCCACCCGAGAGCCCGACGGAGTTGATCTTGTTCGAGAGGACGCTCACGGCGGTCTGCCGGGTCTGCTGGGTGACGCCGTCACGGATGTCGTCGGTCGAGGCCTCGACACCGGCTGCATTCAGCGCGGCCGCGAACTCCTCCTGGGTGACGTTGCCGTTGTCGGCGTCGGCGAACACCTCCACGGTGTCCTGCCCGTTCTGGACCTGCCGGATGTTGACGTCCGTGCGGGAGACGTTGAGGCGGTTCGAGACCGTGGCCGCGAGCTCACGCGTGTTCTGGTTGCCGGTGTCGACCTCGGCGGTCATGCCGACCAGGGGCGCGCGGACGCGGGTCCCACCGGAGAGCTCGAGGCCGTACTGGAGGTTCGTCGGGCCGTCCGTGTCGGCGCCGCCCAGCGGGACGAACACCGCGACCGTACTCACCAGCATGAGGACGATGAGCAGGTAGATACGCCAGTTCTCGCGGGGTGAGAGGTTCATCTCGCCACCCCCTCGTACTTGTAGTAGCGCAGCAGCGTGACGTTGAGCATGTAGGTGTTCATCAGGTCGGCCGTCAGGCCGAAGACGAGTACCGTCCCGACCGCCGGCAGGAGCGGGATACCGAACAGGAACGCCGTGATGGCCATCACCGTCATCGCGGCGATGGAGGTGAGCGTCATCGTCACCCCGGTCCGCATCGCGCGGTAGGTGGACTCGTAGAAGCCACCCGACCGACGGAGGACGTGGTTGTTCAACAGGAGGTCGGAGTCGACCGAGTACCCGATGAGCATCAGGAGCGCCGCGACCGTTCCGAGCGTCAGCTCCATCCCGAAGATGTTCATCAGCGCGAGGGGGATGACGATGTCGGAGAAGGCGCTCGCGACGACGGCGATGGAGGGGATGAACGTCCGGAACAGGGCGAACACCAGGGCCGCCATGCCGCCGAAGGCGATGACGAGACCGATGAGGGCCTGGCTCTGGCTCTGTGCGCCGAACGAGGCCGACCGCCCCTGGATGGAGTTCACGTCGTAGCCGGCTCCCTCGGCCTGGGTCTGGATGGCGTCCGTGTCCGTCGACTGGAAGGTGACGATGAAGGCGTTCTCCTGGGAGCGGATGGGCTGGACCGACTCCACGTCGAACCCGTTGGACTCGAACGTGGACTCGATCTGGGCCGCGGTGTCGGTCGTCGTGACCTGCAGCTCGGTGCCGCCGGTGAACGCCAGTCCCGGCTGGACGGGCGACCCGGTGAGTACGAAGAAGCCGGCGAGGACCGCGAGCGCGAGTACGAGCACGACCAGCGGGATGGTGATGAGCTGCCGGTTCGTGTACCGCTCGTAGTCCACGTCGGGGAGGCTGAACGGGAGTTTCCCGGGGGCGTCGGCCTCAGCCACCGACGCTCACCCCCACGTGCGCGGAGTCTACCATGGCCACGGGTCGGAAACGGCGGCGAATAAGCCTTCTCACTTCGACGCTGGCGGGTTCTGTCGCCGACCGGTCCAGCGGGCTCCGCCCGCACTCCCCGGCGCGGCGCCGGCCAGCCCCGCGACGACCCACCCCCGCTGTACGCCCCACAACAGTTTACCCCTGCCAGGGCCCTACCCGCGAGCGAATGCCGACGCAGGTCGAGGCCGTCACGCTGGACATCGACCGGACGCTGTGCGAGTACCGGCGCTCGACCGCCGACCTGCTCGCCGAGGCGTTCGACACGGTCGGCGTCGACCCCTTCTTCACGGCCGGGGAGTACCGCGACCGGGTGTTCCGCTACGTCCCCCGCACCGACACGAAGGCGGAGCTCCGGGAGGCGTGCTTCGCGGACCTCGCCGCGGAGCGGGGCCACGACCGCGCCGTCGGGCGGCGGGTCGCCGCGGTCCACACGAACCTCCGCGACCACCGCGATGTGGAACCGGTGCCGGGGGCCCGCGAGGCGGTCGCGGCGCTGGCCGAGCGCTACCCGCTCGCCGTGGTGACGAACGGCGCGCCCGAGAACCAGGCGCCCAAGCTCGACGAACTCGGGCTCGCCGACCGGTTCGAGACGGTGGTCCACGCGGGCTACGACACGCTCGCGAAGCCCGACCCCGCGCCGTTCCTCGACGCGCTGGACGCGCTGGGGACCGCGGCGCCCGCGACGGTCCACGTCGGCGACGGCCGCGACGACGTCCTCGGGGCTGATGCGGCGGGGATGCGGACCGCCTGGCTGCGCCGGTCGGACGCGGAACTGGACGCCACCGGCCGGCCGGGGACCCGGCCGCACTTCGAGCTGGGGTCGATGCGGGAACTGCTCGACCCGCCGTGGGAGTAAGACGAACGTGTCACTGTGGCTGGTCGTGCCGCTCATCGCGCGTCGAGAGTCACGGGCAGCGCGAGGGAAGCCGAGGCGGTCAGTCGCTGCGTCCGGCGGCGTCCGCCAGTGGCGGCTCGGCGTCGGCGTCGCCGCGGGCGGCGGCCTCCAGCCGTCGCAGGAGTGCCGGTCGTGCGACGGCGTAGACCGTGTCGCCGGCGGCGAGTGTCCGGGTTCGGGAGGGGATGGCCTCGACGGCCCCCTCGGCGGGGCGGACGGCCGCGACCGACACCGCGAGGCCGCCGAGGCTCACACCGACCAGCGGGCTGCCCTCGGCGACGGTGGCGACGCCCATCGTCTCCTCGGCCGCGCGGAGGAGGGAGGCGAACTCGCGGTCGGCGCGCGCGGCGATGGGGAGCGTCGCGAGCCGATAGCGTGTCGTATCGTCGAACGCGTCGGCCTCGGCCTCGTCGACGGCCAGCGTCACCGTGTCGTCGGCGCTTCCGCGGACCTCTGCCGTCGTCACGCGTTCCGGGCCGCTCTCGCCGGCGGCGGGCCGGAACACCTGCACCACGTCGCCGGCCCGGGCCGCGTGGGGCGGGTCCGCGCGGACGGGGACCGCGGCGGTCCCGGGCGGGAGCGAGGGGCCGATGCCGGACTCGCGGGAGCCGACCGCGAGGTACTCCACGACGCCGTCCTCGTCGAGTTCCAGGTCCACCTGTCCGACGCCGTAGTCGGTCTTGAGGCGCTCGACCAGGCGTTTGCGGAGCTCCTCGACGGTCAGACGCCGGGGGAAGACGAGCGTCGCGCCCCCGAACTCCGCCTTCGTTTCGGGTGGAACCGGGTCGTACCCCTCGATGTCACCGATGTCCTCGGTGTCCGGGAGGTCGACGGTGACGACCCGCCCGACGGCCCTGACGACCTTCGAAACCTCGCGGTCGACGCGGTCGCCGCCGGTCAGGGCGAACGTGCCGGCACCGAGGCGGTCACCGGCGCGTCCCCCGGCCGCCGCGGTGAGGCCGGCGGCGAGGAAGACGCTGACGTTGAACACGGCCGTCTCGAGCGCCAGGATGGCGGTCTGGTCGTCGATGACCTGCGCGAGTGCGAAGTCGGTGTTGAGCGAGAGCGCGACGCCGCTCAACCCGACCAGCACGGAGAGCCCTTCGGGGACCGTCTGGTCGGCGTACCAGCGGTGGACGAGGCCGATGCCGCCGCCGAGCGCGAACGCCAGCACCGCCAGTCCGGCCGCGTTGACGAGCGACCGCACCGGGATGCCCAGCACCGAGCCGAGCCCGCCCATCGACTGGAGGAGGGTGTCGAACGCGGCGAGTCCCGTCATGCGACCGCCTCCGCGAACGCGTCGAGCGACTCGCGTGTCCCGATGGCGAACAGTTCGTCGCCGGGGGCGAGTTCCGTCTCCCCCGAGGGGGCGAACGCCCAGCCCTCGGCCGTTCGGACCGCGAGCACCGCCACACCGTACGTCTCCCGGACGCTCGCGTTTCCGATGCTCGCGCCGTCGAGGGCGCCGTCGGCACGGAGCGTCAGCCGCCGGATTCGTTTCCCGGCCCGGCGGAGCAGCGAGAGGAGTTCGAACTCGCGGCGCCGCCCCCGCGAGCGGACCACCACGCGACCCCGGTCGGCCGCCAGGAGGGTGTCCGCGTCGCTCCGCGGGACCGTGACCGTCAGCCGGCCGTCGCCGCCGGTGGTCGTCGGTGCCCGCGGCGGGGGCACTTCGGCGGCCTCGGCGACGGTCCCGCCGTCCGTCCGGGCGTCGTCGTCCCGTTCCTCGCGGCCAGCCGGCGGAGAGAGGTCACCGCTGGCGCTGGCGGCCGCGCCGGGGGGGTCCGGCGTCCGGGTCGGTGCCGGCGGCGTCCCGGTCTTCGCACTGAGGACGGTCCCGTCGACCGCGCCGCCGTCGGTGCGGACGGTGACGCGGTCGCCGCGTGCGAGGCCCGTCGGGAGCAGCGCGTCGACGGAGACGGCGCGGTGGCCCTCGGGGACGCGCTTCGAGAGGCCGGCCAGCGGCGGTGCGGCCGCGACAGTCGCCTGGCCGCGCTCGTCGATACTGACGGTCACCTCGGCGCAGTCGAACTCCGTCCGGAGGCGGTCGGCGAACCGCGATTCCAGTTCGCCGATGGGGAGATCGGCGGGGAAGGTCCAGTCCCCGTCGCGGATCTCGGCGCGGATGTCGTCCGGGAGCGGCGGGTAGCCCTCCATGTCGGCCACCTCGCCGACCACCGCGACCCGGACCTGTCCACGGCCGCCGACCAGTTCCACCACGTCGGCCGAGAGCGTCTGGTCGCGGAGTTTCTGGAGCGAGACGCGTTTGGGGAACGCCGCGCCCATCGCGTCGCCTTTCGCGTGGGCGTACAGCGACATCATCAGCACGACGAGGATGGCGACCACGACGACCGGGCCCGTGGCCTGCCTCGTGACGGTCTGGTCGGTCAGGGCCAGCAGGCCGCCGTTGACGCCCGCGATAGCGAGCGCGAGGACGACCACACCGAAGCCGGGGATGGAGACCCCGGTGACGTACTTGAAGATGAAGCCGAGCCCCCAGGCGACCAGTGCCGGGATGATGCCGGTGAGCACCCCCAGATAGATGCCGAGGACGACCTCGACGGGGAGTGGAGCCATGCGCGCTCCGATGGCGGGGACGGTTAAACGACTACCGGAGCGGTCCGTGGACCGGCCGCGCGACGCTCGGCCGGGCGGCGACGGTCCCCGGCGAGGCCCCCGGCCGCGACCACGGTAGTTTAGTCGGATGGGGGAGACTGCGCGTCCATGAGTGGCGTCGACGAGGAACTGGACGAGGCCCAGCGGTCGGTTCGGCGGGCCGGGCGGTCGCTGTTCCGGGTCCGTGCGGCCATCGGCCTCGTCACCGTCGTCGCTCTCCTCTCTATCGCCACCGGAATCATCAACATCGGTGGCACGGAGACGTCCGGACTGCTCTCGGCGTACGTCCCCCAGTCCGTCGAGCAGGCGTTCGGGTTCACCGGCGCGCTCACGGGCTTCATCCTCCTCGCCACCACTGCCGGCCTCCGCCGGGGGGTCCGTGTCGCCTGGGGCATCGCGGTCGTCCTGCTCCCCGTGACGGCGTTCCAGGGACTCGTCGGCTCCACCGGGGTGGCGGTCGCCGGCCGGACCATCCCCGTCGCGACACCGCTGGTCGCGCTCTCCGTGCTGTCGCTGCTCGGCCTGCTCATCAACTTCCGGACGTTCGACCGGGAGTTCGACCTCGGAACGACACAGCTGGCGGCGCTGGCGGCCATCGTCGGGGCGCAGGTGTACGGCACCGCCGGCGCGTTCGCCCTGCAGGACGGCTTCACCGGCGTCGACTCCCTGACCGACGCGTTCTACTTCGCCCTGGTCACCGCCTCCACGGTGGGGTACGGCGACGTGACCCCCGAGACCGAGACCGCGAAGCTGTTCGCGATGAGCGCGCTGGTCATCGGGACGGCGTCGTTCGCGGTCGCGCTGGGGACGCTGCTGACACCGGCCATCGAGGCCCGCCTCGCCGAGGCACTCGGAACCATGAACGAATCACGACTGGAACTGCTGGACGACCACGTCATCGTGGTCGGGTTCAGCGACATGACGGAACCGATCATCGAGGAACTGGGCCGGGTCGACTTCATCGTCATCACCCGCGACGAGGAGAAGGCCCGACGCCTCCGGAACCGCGACATCGACGTCGTCGTCGCGGACCCCTCCGACGAGGACCCACTCCGCCAGGCCGGTATCGAGCGGGCTCGTGCGCTGGTGGCCGCCACCGACGACGACGCGCAGGACGCCCTCGCGATTCTGACCGCCCGCGAACTCAACCCAGACCTGAACATCGTCGCGGCCGCCACGGAGCGGCAGAACGAGAAGAAGCTGAAGCGTGCCGGCGCCAACACGGTCGTCTCACCGGCTGTCATCGGCGGTCACCTGCTCGCCCAGTCCGCCCTCGGCGGCGCCGGGGTGGAGAACTTCGCCGCCCGCATCGCCCGGGCCGACGAGAAGGAGATCGCCGCGGCCGACGAGGAGCTGGCCGAGGAGGTCGACGTGGAGGGGCTCGAGGCGGAGGAGGAGACGGCGGACGCCGAATCGGACGACGAGTGAGTCGGTGTCTGCTGGTTGCCCTCCGAACTTTTCGATTGATGGTGAGGTATAGTTTGAATATGTCTATTAGTAGATTAATGGGCTAAATATCTCGACTATGGTGAACCGAAGCCGTCAGGCGAACGCCCGCAGCAGCCCCTGTCCGTCGGTGCCGGCGTGGAGGTCCGGCAGCGTCGCGCGCTCGGGGTGGGGCATCAGCACCGCGACGGACTCGCGCTCGCCCAGCACGCCGGCGACGTTCCCCTTCGAGCCGTTCGGGTTCGCGGCGTCGGTCACGTTCCCGTCGGCGTCGCAGTAGCGGAACAGCACGCGGTCCTCGTCGACGAGCGCGTCGTAGCGGTCCTCGTCGACCTCGAAGCGGCCCTCGCCGTGAGCGATGGGCAACTCGATGACAGCCCCCTCCTCGAACGCGCCCGTGAACGGGGTGTCGGCGCGCTCGACGCGGCAGTGGACGTGCTCGCACTGGAAGCGGGCGCTCCGGTTGGTCGTGAACGCACCCGGCGTGAGGCCGGACTCGGAGCCGATCTGTGCGCCGTTGCAGACGCCGAGGACGGGCGTCCCCTCGTCGGCGACCGCGCGGACCTCGTCCATGATGGGCGAGCGGGCGGCCATCGCGCCGGCCCGGAGGTAGTCCCCGTAGGAGAACCCGCCGGGGATGACGACGCCGGCGAGGTCGGCCGGGAGGCCGTCCTCGTGCCAGACGATCTCGGCGTCGACGCCGAGGTGCTCCAGCGCGCGGACGGCGTCGCGGTCGCAGTTCGAGCCGCCGAAGCGGATGACGGCGACAGTCACAGCGACCACCTCGCCGAACCGGGCGTCGCCGTCATGTGTGCAACCGTCACCGCTCCTCGACCTCCACGGTGTAGTCGTGGATGGTGGGGTTGGCGAGCAGTCGCTCGGCCATCTCCTCGGCGCGGTCGGCGGCGGCCTCGGACGACTCGGCGTCGAGGTCGACCTCGAAGCGGTCCGCCGAGCGGAGGTCGGCCAGCTCGAACCCCAGCCGTTCGAGCGCCTCCTGTGTCCGTTCGGCCTCCGGGTCCAGCACGCCGTGCTTGAGTCGGACCGTCACGACGGCGGTGTAGGCGGTCATGTCCGAGGGGCGGTGGCGGCCGGACAAAACGGTTCTGTTGTGCGGGGCGCGAGTCAGTCGCCGTCCGGGTCCTCGGTGGCGCCGTCCAGGTCCTCGGTGGCGCCGTCCGGGTCCTCGGTGGCGCCGTCCGGGTCCTCGGTGGCGCCGTCCAGGGCCGGCGGGTCGACCTGTCCGTCGATGACGACTGCCTGCTGGCGGGCCCACTCCTCGTCCGGGTGGGTGCGGACGTACTCGGCCCAGAACTTGACGAACTCGAGGCGCTGCTGGCGGTTGCGCTCGTGCTTGGCCTCGAGTTCGTCCAGGTCAGGCGTCTCTGAGTCGCTCATAGCTGTCGTTCACCTCGAAGCCGTCGACGAACCGTTCGAGTTCCTCGGTATCGAGTCTGTCGGCGAACAGGGTGTACAGGTGGAGGGCGTCCTCGAAGTACTTCTGCGACCCCAGGTGCAGTTTGTACGCAACCTGTAGTTCGAGCGGCCCGATCCGGAGCGTTCGACCGGCGAGTTCGGCTTCGATGGCCTCGGCGAGGGAGTGACGGTCGTACCCGTCCTGCGGGAAGACGACCTCGAAGTTCGGGATCACCTCGCCATCCGGGGCGACTCGGGTCGCGATGTCGTCGGTCAGTCGGTCGTACATGTGCTCCAGCGGCTCCTCGACGCCCCAGTAGCCGGCGTCATCAAGCGCCTCGGCGAGCGCGTCCGTCTCCGACTCGGAGAGCGGTTCGATGATGACATCCACGTCCTCCGTCGCCCGCGACCGGCCGAGTAGTATCGCCACGTAGCCGGCCACGACGACGTACTGGACTCCCGCTTGGTCCAGAACCTCGGTGAACTGGAGGACGAACTCGTCCAGGTTCGACAGGGTCTCCTTCTCGATGACGAGCCGGTCGCCGTCGTACTCCATTGGGAACTCGCTCACCGGGACGGTGGCGCGCGCCGGGTGATAAACCTCCGCACCCGGCCGCGCCGCCCTGGGCTCGCACCGAGAGCGGCGCGCTTTTGCCGGCGCGGGCGCTCAGGGCGGGTATGACCAGTTCAACGCCCGCCGAGGTGGTCGCGTGACCCGCCACTACACGGAGATCGTCGTCGTCGGCGACGACAAGAAGGGGCTCATCGCCCGGGTCACCTCGCTGCTATTCGAGCGCGGCATCAACATCGAGGACCTCGACCAGGCGGTCCGTGACGGCGTCTTCCGGATGACGCTCCACGTCGACACCGAGGAGATGGTCGTCACGGACGAGAAGCTCCGCGGCGACCTGACCGAACTCGGCGACGAACTCGGCGTCGACATCCAGGTCCGGTTCCCGAGCGACCGCCAGACCGACCGCATCGCCGTCCTCGTGACGAAGGAGTCCCACTGCCTGGAGGCGCTGTTCCAGGCCCGCGAGGAGGGGGAACTCGACGCCGAGATATCGGTCGTCATCGGGAACCACGACGACCTCGAACCGCTTGCCGCCGAGCGCGGCGTCGACTTCTACAACATCGGCGACGAGAAGGGCGTCCCCGACGAGAACCGCCTGCTCGACCTGCTCGCGGAGTACGAGGTCGACCTCGTGGTGCTGGCGCGGTACATGCGCATCCTCAGCCCGAACGTCGTCTTCCGCTACGAGAGCCGTATCATCAACGTCCACCCGTCGCTGCTCCCGGCGTTCCCCGGCGCCGAGGCCTACCGACAGGCCCGCGAAGAGGGCGTGCGTGTGGCCGGCGTCACGGCCCACTACGTCACGACGGACCTCGACCAGGGGCCCATCATCACCCAGCGCGTCTTCGACGCGCCCGCCGGCGCCGACGCCGAGGAACTCGAGCGCCGGGGCCAGCCACTCGAGGCGGCCGCGCTCGTCGAGGCCGTCCGGCTCCATCTCGACGACGCGGTGTCGGTCTACCACGGGCGCACGGAGTTCCGCGACGACGTGGACCGCTCGCAGTACCAGCTCGGGCTCCCCGAGGAGGCCGACGCACTCCGGCCCAGCGAGCCGCGTGACGGTGCGGGACTGGAGTACGACGTGGACGTTGATGTCGCCACGGAGTCGGCCTCGTCCGAGGACGACTGATCGGCCGAGCGAGGCGGTGACGGGGCGAGCGGACGAGGATTCAAATACGAACCCGCGCTAGCCGACGTATGAGCACCGGGCGCGAGATCCGCCTCGTCGAGAACGAGGACGGCTGGTGGACGGCTATCGACGAGCCGACGGGGGTCGCCAGTCAGGGTTCGACACGTGAGGAGGCGCTGGAGAATCTGGACGAGGCGGTCGAGTTGCACGAAGGAGGTGGAGAGCCCATCGAAGACGAGGACGCGTTCCTGCGGGAGCTTGGAATCGAGCCCGACGAGGTCAAGGAGACGAAGGACCTCCCCGACTTCATGCAGTGAGCCGGCCGACTGATTTCTCCGGGCGAGACGTAATCGCGGTCCTGCGGAAACACGACTTCCGGCCAGTCGGCCGCACGGGGAGCCACGTCCGGCTCCGATACGAGCACCCGGAAACCGACGAAGTGCGCATCGTCTCGGTTCCGATGCACGGTCGGATTCGAGAGGGGACGCTCCAGAACATCGCCGACCAGTGCGGCGCCAACGACTTCGACGCCTGGTGCCGGTGGGTCGACGAGCACCGCTGACTCGCTGCCCTACAGGTCCCGAACCTGCTCCACGGCGTCGGCCAGCGACGGCGCGTCGAACAGGTCCCGCCCGAGGTAGGCGTTCGCGCCCCCGCAGTACAGGTCGCTCATGGCCTCGACCACGTGCTCGGGGAGGGGTTCGGGGTCGCGCTCGCAGAGTTCGCGCCAGTCGGCCACGTCCTCGGCCTTCGCGCGTTCTTTCGCCTCGTCGACGGCCGCCACCCACTCGGGCTGTTCGCGCTTGTGGTACTGCCGGACGACCTCCTTCGAGACCTGCTGGCCGTCGTAGGAGAAGCGGTTCTCGTCGAACGTCCCCACCACGTCGGCGACGCGCACCTCGCCGCTCACGGTTTCGCCGTTCGCTCGGGGCGTCTGCGACGCCCCGCTATCGACGTAGATGCACTCTATCTTCCCGTCTTCGTGCTTGAGCCCGGCCTCGTCGGCACGCTCGGTGACGAGCCGGTTGACCGCGCGGGCGGTCGCCTCCAGGTCGTCGATGTCGGCGGCGCCGGCGATGCGGTCGGCCTCGTCCCGCGAGAGGTAGCGGTCGGACTCCTCGAACTTCGTGGAGAACTCGACCACGGGCTCGGGCAGGTCGACGGCCTCGTCCGGCCAGTCGTCGAACCCGAGGCCGAAGTCGGCCGGGCCGGCGCGCCTCCGGAGCGAGGAGCCGACGGGGACGGTGTTGCGGAAGACGATTTCCAGGGGGACCACGTAGTTCTCGCCCGCCTCGGCGTGGAACGCGTCGTAGTCGTAGGTGCGACCCTCGTGGGGGAGGTCCGGCACACGCGAGAGGTCGATGGCCATCTCGCGCGGCGGGTCGTCGGCCGCCTCCAGTTCGACGACCTCGCCGTCCGAGACGACGCCGCGGTAGTGGGTCGGGACGCCCTCGGCCTCGAGCAGTTCGAAGTTGGCGGCGCCCATCGCACACAGCGAGGCGCCCTTGCCGGGGATGGGGTCGGGCATCTTCCCCCAGTCGAAGACGGAGTAGTCGTCGGTGAAGGCGAACCGGCCACGACCCGTCCGTTCGGGCGTCGCGGCCTCCTCGATGACGAACTCCTTGACGCTGGTCATGCGCGGGGGGTCGCAGTCGGTCGGCAAGGGGTTTCCCCTTCCGGGCTGTCGGAAGGTTGTTGTCCGCTGGGGTTCCGCTCGGTCATATGTCCGGGGGTGGCAGACAGCTGTGGCGGTACGACGCGACCACGAATCGGGGCACGCGTACGGGGGCCATCACGCGTTCCTCGCCGACGGTCGTCGACGGAACGGTGTACGTCGGAAGCACGGACCGATACCTGTACGCCGTCGACACCACGACCGGCGACCGGCGCTGGCGGTACGGCCCCGGTGGAGCGGTCGAGACCGCGCCCTCGGTCGCCGATGGGGTCGCCTACGTCACCGCAGACGGTGACCTCCACGCGCTCGACGCGGCCACCGGGGACCGACGGTGGACGTACGCGGTCGGCGACGCGGTGGACGTCTCGCCCACCGTCCACGACGGGACGGTCTACGTGGGGAACTGCGGCGTCGGTGCCGACCGACTGGACGCGGTGAACGCAGCGACCGGCGAGAAGCGCTGGGAGTACGTGGCCGCGACCGGCATCCACCGGTCGCCGACGGTCGCCGAGGGGACCGTGTACGCGGGGAGCGAAGGGGTACTGTTCGCGCTCGATACGGCGACCGGCGAGGGACACTGGCGCGCCACCATCCCACCGGGACACTCCGCGCCGGCCGTCGGGGCGGGGTCGGCGTTCGTCGGGAGTCGTGCGGGTCTGTACGCGCTCGACGCGACCACTGGCGAGGAGCGCTGGTCCGTCCGCCCCGATGAGGCGTTCAGAGGGGCTCCGACCGTCGCCGACGGCCTCGTCTACGCGGGGAGTGGTGGCGACCGGCTGTACGCGTTCGACGCGGCGACCGGCGAGGAGCGCTGGCGGTTCGGAACCGGTTCGTCGGTGGCCTCCTCGCCGACGGTCGCTGGTCGAACGGTGTACGCCGGCGAGCGTGCCGGCGCCCTGGTCGCGGTGGACGCGTGGACCGGCGAGGAGCGCTGGCGGTTCGAGACGGAGGGGCCGGTGGACACCGCCCCGACGGTCGTCGACGGAACCGTCTACGCCGGCAGCCACGACGGCTACCTGTACGCGGTCGGGGCTGTCGGCGACCGCGACTGGTCGAGCCGTGACTCGCGCGTGCTGGCCGGAACGCTGGGTCACCACGACCGCCGTGACCCTGCCGGCCCGCCGGGGTCGCCCGATGACCACACCTCCGGGACCGTCACTCGGGTCCACGATTCCGGCGCCCCCGGGTGCTGTTCGCACTGTGGTACCGACCTGTCGGAACTGACAGCGCCATCGTTCTGTCCGGACTGCGGCGCGGCGCTCGGCGACCGCTGATCGGTCGGTACCGGGCGGCTTTTCGACCCGCCGCCCGTAGCCGGGGTGATGACCGACTCGGAGGCCGCCACGGCAGACGCGGGGCCGGCGACGGGTGCGGCGGACGACCCGACACCGGACGACGACGCCTACTCCGGGCTGTTCGGGGCGTTCCCGTACGCCTTCCGGGCGACCGACTCGCGGCTCTGTAAACTGTACGTCGCCGTCGGCGGCCTGCTCGGCGGCCTGCTCGCGGTCGGGTTCGGCTTCGCGTTCGTCGTTCAGGTCTTCAACACGCTCTCCGGAACGGGCGGGACGTTCACGTTCTCGCGGGCGCTGTTCCTGCTGGTCGGGCTGTTCGTCGTCGGGCCGGTACTGGCGCCCGTGCTGCTGGTCGCGCGGCGCCACCGCAGGACCGGGGGCGATACTCGATACGACAGCCTGCTCGCCGTGTCGGGCTTCCTGTTCCTGCTCTCGCTGTACCTCTTCGCGCTCGGTGCGTCGTCTCCGGGCCTCCGCGACCCGGCATCGGCCGCCGGGCCGTTCGAGCCGCTCGTCGCGGCGCTGTACGCACTCCCGTCGGTCGCGGCCTTCGTGTTCCCGCTCGCGGCCGCGGCAGTCATCTACGGCGCGCACCGATACGCGCGCTGAACTGCAGGCAGAACGGTTTACTGGCCCCGCCGGTACGTGACCAGCCATGCAGGACGACCTCCGGACCCGACTGCGGGCGGCGGGCCGTCGGCTCCGGCGGCTGGAACGGCGCGAGGTCCGGGGGTTCCGCGCGTGGCTGGAGCACACGAACAACCTCATCCACCTCTCGGCGCTCCTGTTCGTCCCGCTGTTGATGGGCGCCGTGACTTTCCTGTCCGGGGAACTGCAGCAGCTCTCCTTCCTCCTGTTCCCGCCGCTTGCGTCGGGGACGTACACACTGTTCTACGACCCGGACGGGACGTTCGCCTCGCCGCGGCGGTTCGTGGGTGGACTGACGTTCGGCGCGGTGGCGGGGCTGGTCGCGGTGAACGCCGCCGCCGCCCTGCAGGGGACGACCGTCGACGCGCTGCAGGTCACACCCGCGAGCGCCGCGCTGGCGGTGTTCCTGACGGGGGCGGGGACCTGGGCGCTGGACCTCGAGGAACCGGCGGCGTTCTCGACGGCGCTGCTGGTCCTCGTGACGGGGACCGACCGCCTGACGTACGTCGTGAGCGTCGCCACCTCCAGCCTCCTCGTCGCCGGCGTGTTCCTCCTGTGGCGCGAGCGGTTCTTCGACCGGCGGGCGCGCTACCTCTACACCTCCACCCGCGGCGACGACCGCGTCCTCGTGCCCATCCGGGGCGCACACCCGGGCGAGACCGCCCACCTCGGAGCGCGCATCGCCGCCGCCCACGAGGGCGCGAAGGTGGTGCTGCTCGGGTTGCTCTCCCCCAAGGAGTTCGAGGCCGCAACAACGGCGGACACGAGCGGCACTCCCGACGACGCCGTCGCCGTCCTCGGCGGGACGGACGGCCCCGGGCCGACGACGGCTG
Organism: Haloglomus halophilum; assembly: GCF_024298885.1. Classification (GTDB taxonomy): domain Archaea; phylum Halobacteriota; class Halobacteria; order Halobacteriales; family Haloarculaceae; genus Haloglomus; species Haloglomus halophilum. The sequence continues at coordinate 1,050,536 of NZ_CP101166.1, read as the reverse complement.
GCGGAACGACCTCCGGTGGCGGCCACGCTGCCGACGACGGCGACGCCGACGGCGGCACGTCGCCCGATGAGGCGACGGTGGACGGCGCCCACCCCGACGTGGCGGCCGACCCGCTCGCCGAGCAGCTCGCGACCGCCGCCTCGGCGATGGACCTCGAATCTCGTGCGGCCGACATCGAGGCGACCTACGGGGTCCCGACGGAGGTGCTGGTGGCCGAGACCACGCCCGAGACGCCCGGCAGCGCCATCGTGCAGGCTGCCCACGACACCAACTGCGACCTCATCGTCACGCCCTACGAGACCGAGGACGACCGGCTGGCGGGCTACATCCACGAACTGTTCCACAGCGACACGGACACGCTGGTCCACCGGTGTGTGGACCCCGAGAATCCGTCGGGGGGTGAGTGGCGCGACGTGCTGGTCCCGGTCCGGCGCGCGGGCGACGTGGCCCACAAGATGATCGATTTCGCAACCCGCCTGGCCGGCGACCGCGGCCGGGTGTCGGTCTGTAACTGCATCGACAGCGAGCGCGAGCGCGCCGACGCCGAACGGATGCTCGGGAACCTGGCTGAGACGGCCGATGGCGGCGTCGAGACGCGGGTCGCACGGGACGACATCACGGAGTTCCTCGCCCGCGCCTCGGCGAGCTACGACCTCGTCATCATCGGGTCGTCCTCGGACCGGTCGACCGCGTCGCGGTTCGTGTCGCGACCGACGTTCGAGCGCGTGGACGAACTGGACTGTGATTTCGCTATTCTGGATCGCAATTTCAAGTTGTAAGTTTATATGGCCACTTATTAGCCATTATAGCGCCATATGGAGCTATAATGGGAATTATTACCGAAGAACAGCCCGTTCCCTAAGCCCTCGTGCGCTCCGACGGCAACGACAACAGCGACGAGAACCTTTACGAAGCCCTCGCGCTCTCGACCGGTTGCGACTCGCTGCGCGCGCTCGCTTCGCTCGTCTCTCGACGTTCGCCTCACTCCGTTCGGCTCACCTTCGAGTCCGCCAGGAACGCTGTTCGTGGAGTGGGCGCTGTGACCCTGCCCTTCCCCGAGTCGCGCGGCACTCGGCCCGTCCGGGCCTCGGCACGCGCTCCCGGCCCGAGAGCGGTTGCTCGGCCGGCCGGTTCCGCCACCAGGAAGCGCGCGAGCGCCACACGGCGGAGGCCGCGAGCACGAGCGAGCGTGCCGGAGCCAAATCCGGCGCTCGCGCGGGGAGGTGTGGGGGCACGAGCACCCCGCTGGAACCACTACCCACGAATGCTCGGTGCAACCAGCTACAGGGCGGGACTGAAAGGGGCCGCTCGGCTGGCGGCTTCGCCGCCAGCTATACATTTCTCGGCGAAGCCGAGAAATCGCTCGACCCATCCCGGACGACGCAAGCACCGCAACGAGCGGAGCGAGTGAGGAGCACAGCGAGTCCCGGACGTTCTCGCGAGCGAAGCGAGCGAGAAGTCGTCAGAGCTTGCTCTGACGGAAGTCGAGCGAGCGGGGGCTTTCTACACGGTTCCGTCGCGGCCGGTATCGGTTCCACCCTCCACGCCTACACCTAGCACGCACTCGCAAGCGTTTAGTCCGCCCTGCACCCCCAACGAGGTATGAGCGACCAGTCGGACGACGCCGCGGCCGACGGCGGCCAGGACGAGACCGAGGCCCGCGCCGAACTCCTCGACCTGCTGTGCGAGAACGCCCGCTACAGCACCGATGACCTCGCACGGATGACCGGGCTCGACGCCGCCGAGGTAGAGGACGTCATCGCCGACCTCGAAGCGTCGGGCGTCGTCCAGGGGTACGCCGCGGTCGTGGACTGGGAGCGGGCCGAGTCCGTCACCCAGGCCGAGCACGTCCACGCGCTGGTCGAGCTGAACGTGGAGCTGGACCGCGAGACCGGCTACGAGGACATCGCCGACCGGCTGGCGCAGTTCCCCGAGGTGCAGGCGCTCCGGCTGGTCAGCGGCAACTACGACTTCGCTCTGGAGGTCGAGGAGGAGTCGATGAGCAAGGTGTCGCGCTTCATCAGCGAGAAGGTCGCACCCGTCCCGGAGATCACGCAGACGGTGACCCACTACGTGATGGACACGTACAAGGAGGCGGGCCACCGCTTCGAGGAGACCGGCGACGACGACCGGCTCTCCGTGACGCCATGAGCCTGGACTCCGACACCGAATCCGAGGGCGAGAACGGGGACGAGCGGGCCGACGGGAGCGAACAGGGCGACGGGGACGGGCCGCTCGTCCCGTCCCAGCGGGTGCAGAACACGCCCCCCTCGGGCATCCGCCGGTTCTTCGAACTCGCCGAGGAGATGGACGACGTCATCTCGCTGGGTGTGGGCGAGCCCGACTTCACCGCGCCGTGGAACGCCCGGGAGGCGGCCATCGCCTCGCTGGAGCGCGGGCAGACCTCCTACACCGCGAACCGGGGGATGCGTGAACTGCGCGAGCGCATCGCCGCCGACGCCGAGCGGTGGGACCTCTCGTACGACGCCGACGAGGAGGTCATCGTCACGGCGGGGGCGAGCGAGGCCATCGACGCGGCGTTCCGGGCGCTGGTCGACCCCGGCGATACGGTGGCGGTCGCCCAGCCGTGTTACGTCTCCTACGAGCCGGGGGTGCGGTTCGCGGGCGGCGAGGTGCTGCCGGTGCCGACGCGTGCCGCGGACGAGTTCAAATTGACTCCCGACGTGCTGCGCGACGCGGGCGCCGAGGACGCCGACCTGCTGGTCTACTGCTTCCCGAACAACCCGACCGGAGCGACCATGTCGGTCGAGGAGCTGGCGCCGGTCGCGGAGTTCTGCAAGCGCCACGACATCGGCGTGCTCTCCGACGAGATCTACGCCGACCTCACCTACGAAGGTGACCACGCCAGCATCGCCGCGCTGCCGGGGATGCGCGAGCGGACGGTCGTGTTCAACGGCTTCTCGAAGGCGTACGCGATGACGGGGCTGCGGCTCGGGTACGCGATGGGGCCGGCCGGCGCCATCGAGGCCATCAACCGGATCCACCAGTACGCGATGCTGTCGGCGCCGACGACGGCCCAGTACGCGGCTATCGAAGCGCTGGACTCCTGTGCGGACGAGGTGGCCGAGATGCGCCGGCAGTACGACCGGCGCCGGCAGTTCGTCCTCTCGCGGTTCGAAGAGATGGGGGTGAGTTGCTTCGAGGCGACCGGCGCGTTCTACGTCTTCCCCGAGGTCCCCGACCCGTGGACGGACGCGGAGACGTTCGCCGAGGACCTGCTGGAGGCCGAGTCGGTGGCGATGGTCCCGGGCGACGCGTTCGGAGCCGGCGGCGACGGTCATCTCCGCGCGTCGTACGCGACCGGATTGGACGACCTGAAGGCGGCGATGGACCGACTGGAGCGGTTCGTCGAGGATGCCGACTGACCCGGGGCGACCGGGGAGCCAGCCGGGTTCCGAGAGCGTGGGAGACGGCCGTGACCGGCAGGAATGGCGACCGGTAGCACGGCGGAACAGCAGTTAAATAATCCGGGTCTCCCCGGGCCAGCGACGGGAACTGAATTCCCGGTAGAACGGCCCTAAATGCCTCTATAGGGTGGTCCCTGGGAAGTTAAGGTGGGCGTAATTTATATCCCTACTCGGACCAACCCCTTGTTCAATGGCTATCGACGAGGCAGACGGCGGCGACGCGGAGGAGGCGGGGGAGGTCGCCGTCGACGACAGCGAGGCGTCCGAGGCGTCTCGCGCGGACGGCGCCGATAGCGCCGACGTCGAAACGGGAGGGTCGTCCGTGGTCGCCGGCACGTACGACTGGGACGCGTTCAAGGAGGAGTACTACTACGACGAGGCCGGCAACCCGCCGACGGACAGCAACGGCCAGCGGGTCGAGTTCGACCCCGCAGAGCATCTCGGCTTCGACCCCGAGCGGACGGAGGGCCAACTGGCGATGGCCGGGGACGTGGGGGATGTCCTCGCGGACATCGTCGAGGACCGGACCGTCAGCGTCAACGAGGAGCTCGACGAGGACGCCTTCTTCAGCGAACCGGACGGCTCCACGACCATCGTCACGCGCTACGACCTCGAGAAGGCCGTACCCCTGTCGAAGAAGACCCACTTCCGCGAGGTCGACCGCTACTGGGTGAACAAGCCGTACGCGTTCGTCATCATCTTCCACTCCGAGAAGGAGAACGAGAAGAAGTACTACCTCATCGAGCCGCATCTGACGCCAATCGAGGCGGACCTGCGGGAGTTCCTCTCCTCGAAACTGAAGACCGCCATCAAGTACTCCAGCGACGACGTCATCGTCGAGGGCAACGAGGACGCCCGTGCGAACGTCATCGAGAAGGAGACCGAGAACCTCCTGGAGCGCTACGACCTCTACGCCGAGGGCGCCCGCGACGCCCGCCGCAGCCACGGCGGTGACGGCGATGGCGGTGACGGTGACGGTGACGGTGGCGGTGACGGTGGCGGTGGCGACGTGATGTCCAGGGTCAAGGACGCACTTGGGATGGGCGGTGGCGGCGGCAGCGAGGACGCGGCGCTCGTCCCGGCCCGAGAGGTCACGGTCCGACCCGAACACGCCGTCATCGAGGAGGACGCCGAGACGCTCAACGGCTACCAGATAGACAAGATCCTCTACCTGCTGAAGCGGGACTTCATCGGCTTCGAGCGCATCGACGGCATCAAACACGACATCAACGTCGAGGACATCTCCGTCGACGGCTACAACTCGCCCGTCTTCGTCTACCACTCGGACTACGAGCAGCTCATCTCCAACGTCTACCACGGGAAGGAGGAGCTCGACGACTTCGTCGTCAAGCTGGCCCAGCGGTCCGGGAAGGGTATCTCGAAGCGCTCGCCGCAGGTGGACGCGACGCTGCCGGACGGCTCGCGTGCCCAGCTCACGCTGGGCAAGGAGGTCTCCGACCACGGGACCAACTACACCATCCGGCAGTTCAAGGACGTCCCGTTCACGCCGGTCGACCTCATCAACTGGAACACCTTCTCGCTCGACGAGATGGCGTTCCTGTGGCTCTGCATCGAGAACCACAAGTCGCTCATCTTCGCCGGTGGTACGGCATCGGGGAAGACGACCTCCCTGAACGCGGTGAGCCTGTTCATCCCGTCGAAGGCGAAGATCGTCTCCATCGAGGACACGCGCGAGGTCGAGTTGCCCCAGCGCAACTGGATCGCATCCGTCACCCGCCCCTCGTTCAGCGAGGGCGACAAGGGTGACGTCGACGAGTTCGACCTCCTCGAAGCGGCACTCCGACAGCGGCCCGAGTACATCGTCATGGGTGAGATCCGTGGTGAGGAGGGCCGGACGCTGTTCCAGGTCATGTCGACGGGGCACACGACGCTGACGACGTTCCACGCCGACTCCGTCGGCGAGGTCATCAAGCGGTTCACGACCGAACCCATCAACGTCTCGAAGACGATGTTCACGGCGCTGGACCTCGTGTCCATCCAGACCCAGACCCGTGTGCGCGGGCGCAAGGTCCGCCGGAACAAGTCGCTCACCGAGATCAACCACTACGACCCGGAGAACGACGAGATCAACGTCCAGGACGTCTACCAGTGGCAGGCCGAGACGGACACCTACCTCCAGATGGGCGAGTCCAACACCCTCGAGGAGATCATGTTCGACCGTGGCTGGACCCAGGACCGCATGCAGACGGAGATCTTCAAGCGGAAGGTCGTCCTCGCCTACCTCATCGAGAACGGCCTCAACACGTACACGCAGGTCGCGGCGAGCCTGCAGGCGTTCATGAACGACCCCGACACCATCATGGGGCTGCTGGCGGGCGACCGGCTGGAGAAGTCCCTCGAGGACCTCCGCGAGATGGAGTCCGTCGAGATCGACATCGACCCGGAGAAGGAGGAGATGGTCCCCCGGCCGGACGCCGGCGAGGAGATGCTCGAGGAGACGGCCGAGGTCCTCGACAACGCCGAGGACCTGCTCACGGAGTACCGCGGCCAGGGGTCGAGCGACCTCGCCTCCGCTCTCGACGTGAACGCCGATCCCGGTGAGCCCGCCGCCGCCGACGGCGGCGCGGCCGACGATGTCGACTTCGGCGGCTTCGCCTTCGACAAGGAGGACGACGAGAACGAGGGTGACGAGGAATGAGCCTCGACACCGCGGGTGGCGCGGGCGCCGGCGCGGGCGGGTCGTACGGCGAAGGCGGCACGCTCAGCGACCTGTTCTACCCGATGTACAAGCGGCTGTTCGACGAGGAGGGTGACTTCGTCTCGAACGTCGAGACGAAGCTGGCCGAGGCCCGGATGCCCGAGACCGTCGAGATCTACCTCTCACGGTCGCTCGCGGTCGGCGTGCTCGTGGGGCTGGTGCTGTGGCTCCTCGGCGTGTTCACCGGCTGGTTCGTCTTCAGCGTCGTCCTCACCGAGGTCCCCATCCTGCTCGGGCTGCCGGTCGGCGAGTCGACCGCGGCGTTCCTGAACGCCATCAAGATACCGGCGTTCATCATCATCACCGGCATCGTGATGGGGCTCATCGGGTTCGGCCTCGGCTTCGGGTCGATGGTCGCCCGTCCGTACATGACCTCGGGCGAACGCAAGCGCGAGATCAACGTCCTCCTCTCTGACTCGGTGTCGTTCATGTACGCTCTGTCGGTGGGTGGGCTGAACCAGCTCGAGATCCTCGAGGCGATGGCGAAGGCCGACGACACGTACGGCGAGGTGTCGAAGGAGTTCCAGTCCATCGTCCTCGAGACGGAGTACTTCGACACGGACTACCGGACGGCCATCCGGAACCAGGCGATGGAGACGCCCTCCGACGAGCTGAGCCAGTTCCTCACGGACATGCTGTCGATCATCAACTCGGGGGGTGACATGGAGAAGTTCCTGGCCGACCAGAAGGAGAAGCAGATGCGGACCTCCAAGCAGGAACAGGAGATGGTGCTGGAGACCCTGGAGCTGTTCGGCGAGATGTTCATGACGCTGTCGCTGTTCCCGCTCCTGCTCATCATCATCCTCGTCATCATGTCGATGCTGGGGGAGGCCCAGGACTTCCTGCTGTACGGGACCGTCTACGGCCTCATCCCGCTCATCGGCGCCGGGTTCCTCGTGCTCGTGTCGACGGTCGTCCAGGACGAGGTCGGTGACGGCTACCTCGACCCGGAGAACGCGGACGCGGCCGCGGACAACACCGCCATGTTCGACCTGGGCATCGTGAACAACTACACCGGCGAATACGGCCTGTTCGACCGTATCAAGTCCCGCGAGGGGACCTACGAGCTGATGGAGATCATGAAGGCCCCCCACCACTTCTTCCGGGACCACCCGCTCGCGGTGCTGGGGGTGACGCTGCCCATCTCGCTGGTCGTGCTGGCGTTCACGGCACTGTCCGGGATGGCGCCCACCTCGTGGGAGGGGATCAAGGCCGACCCCATCCTCGGGACGTTCTTCTGGCTGTACGCCCCGCTGTACATCAACTTCATCCCGCTGACCATCTTCTACGAGTGGAACGTCCGGTCGCGGCGGGCCATCACGGACAAGCTCTCGGACAACCTCCGGAAGCTCTCCTCGGCCAACGACACCGGGATGACGCTGCTGGAGTCCATCAAGGTCGTCTCGGACACGTCCTCGGGCAAGCTCTCCGACGAGTTCGAGACGATGTACGCGAAGGTGAACTACGGGACGAGCCTGAAGACGGCGCTGGTCGATTTCAACAACAAGTACCACATCCCTCGGCTCGCCCGGACGATGAAGCTCATCTCGAAGGCCCAGGAGGCATCCAGTCAGATCACGCAGGTCCTCTCGACGGCGGCGCAGGCCTCCGAGAACCAGGACGACATCGAGCGCGACCGCAAGTCCCGCACCCGGATGCAGACGGTAATCATCATCATGACCTACATGACGCTGCTGGGCGTGATGGCCATCCTCAAGGTGAAGTTCCTCGACGTGATGGCGGGGCTGGCCCAGCAGGCGTCGGGCGGCGGTGGCGGTGGCGCCGGCGGCGGTGGCTTCAGCGGCGGCGTCGACGTGAACATGCTGAACATGCTGTTCTTCCACGCCGTCACGCTGCAGGCCATCATCAGCGGGTTCATCGCCGGCTACATGCGTGACGTGAGCCTGATGGCCGGGCTGAAGTTCGCCGTCATCCTGCCGACGTTCGCACTGCTCACGTTCATGTTCCTCTGAGGCCAGCATGCAGGCCAAACCCCCCACGTTCGACGCGCGCGGAGACACGCCCGGTCCCAGCGACGGTGATGGGCGGAGCCGCGGGCAGACGACGCTCGATTTCGCGGTCGGGATGAGCCTCTTTCTCATCTCGGTCGCGTTCGTCATCTCGTTCACGCCGAACCTCGTCCAGCCGTTCGCCGACAGTGGCACGGAGGACACCATCATCGCGAACCGCGTGGCAAGCCAGCTCGTCGAGGGGACGCTCGTCGACCCCAGCGAGCCGTACGTGCTTGACAAGGCGTGTACGATGGCGTTCTTCTGGCCGGGAAATCTCGATTCGTCGAACTACGAGAGCCTCCAGTCGTACGACGACGTTACCACCAAGTCGTTCTGGGACGGGAGCTGCAACTTCGAACCGACGTATCTGCACGAACGTCTCGGTGTCGCCGGAATCGGCGACGGCGGCAACATCGACCGGGCGCTGTCGCCCGGGCTACAGGTCGAGATCCGGGCGGACAACAACTCCGATAGCGTCACGAAACTGCTGTGTCTGGACGCCAACAATCGCTCCACCTCGGACGCCGAGGTCATCGACCCGCTGGTCGATGCCAACGGCCCGGTCGGAGGGCCGTGCGACGTGAGTGGCGCCGACCAGGATATCCCGTTCGTGGCTGGTGGGGACCCACCCGAGGACTCCGGGTCGGTCGTCGTGGCCCGTCGCATCGTGACAATCGACGGTATCCGGGCGACCGTCTACGTACGGGTGTGGTGATGAGGTACTTGTACAGTCGCCCCGAACCGTCAGCCATCGTGCGTTCACTGGAGGTACTGGGATGAGCCGGGACCGCGGGCAGGCCCACACGCTGGAAGGCGTCGTGGCGGCCATCCTGCTGCTGTCGAGCCTGACGTTCGCCCTGCAGGTGACGGCCGTAACGCCGCTATCCGCCAGTACGTCCAGCCAGCATATCGAGAACCAGATGCAGTCCGTCGCCGACGGCGTGCTGGCGGTCTCCGCGGAGAACGGCCATCTGAAGGACTCGGTGCTGTTCTGGGGCGACAAGGACGGCGACGACGAGTTCAATTTCTACGGCGCCCCCGGCGTCTACTACACGAACGGGCCACCGGACAACGAGTTCGGCGAGGCGCTCTCGATGGCGTACGGCGGTCGCGCCATCGCGTACAACGTCTACGTCTCCTACCAGAGCGGCAGCGGGTCGTGGGTGACCCAGCGGATGGTCTACCGGGGGCGGCCGAGCGACAACGCCATCAGTGCCTCGCGGACGGTGACGCTGTACGACAGCGACTGCATGCTGAACGAGGACGAGACGACCGACGAAAGCCGGTGCCTCGACGACGGCGACCCCAGCGACGGGAACGACTGGACGAAGAGCGACTTCTACGCGCCCGACCTCCCGGACTCGGACGGACTGTACAACGTGGTACGCGTCGAGGTGGTCGCGTGGCGGATGTGACGGCGCGGTCCGGCCGACGGGATTCCGCCCGAGGCCAGTTGCTCCTCCTCGGTGGCATCGTGCTCGCGATGATATTCATCGGCATCGCGCTGGTGCTGAACGGCTCGATCTTCGCCGAGAACCTCGCGACGCGGCAGAGCGGCGGCGCAAGCGCCGACATCCAGGAGTTCCGTAGCACGGTCGCCGATGGGGTCGGAGACGCCATCGGAAGCACGAACCAGGACGGTGCCGGCGAGTCGTTCGACACGCTCAGGGACAGCCGTTACCAGCCCCGGGTCGAGACACTGGCCGACCAGCTCGCCAACCGTCGGTCGCTCGACGGCGAGGCCATCCAGCTGACGACCGACGGGAGCCGTCCGGGCACGCAGGTGGTCGACGCCGACGCGAGCACCGACTTCACGCCCCGGGACGCGACGACGACCACCGGCGACTGGACGATGGTCGCATCGGCCCACGTCCGGGCGTTCGAGCTGACGGCCGACCCGACGGCGTCGGACTCGACGAGCGAGGTCACCACCCAACTGACGGGCGGAACCGGTGACGCGTTCGAGGTGACGCTGACGGCCGCGACGGGGACGGCCCACGAGGTGGCCGTCTACGAGGACAGCGACGACTCGACTGTTCGGGTCGCGGTCAGCGAGGTCGGCTCCGGTGCCGTCCGCGAGTGCGACGCCGAGGGCGGGGCCGCCACCGTCTCGCTGACCGGGCGACCGACCGTCGACGGCGCGTACTGCGATGCGCTCGGTCCGGTGGCCGAGACGAGCGGCACGTACGAGGTGAACGTCACCAACGGCGACCTGGCGCTGGGGACCTACCGGCTCGTCGTCGACCGGCTCGACGGGCCGTCCGCCTCCGAGGAATCCCTCGACGAGCAGGTCGACCACGTGAACTACGGCGCCGCCTGCAGCGGGACCACGTACGCCGACACGGTCGGTGACGACCCGTACAGCGTGCCCGCCATCTACGCCGGGACGGTCGACCTGCGCTACCGGAGCCACCAGGCCACGACCGACGCGACGGTACAGGTCATGCCCGAACAGGCCGGTGACTCCCTGGATACGCCGCTGGTCGCCTCGCTCGACGTGACCGACAACTCCGCCACCGACGGGGACGCGTCGTTCACCGTCGACTGGACCGTCGAGGATCCGAACGGCGACCTGAGCAAGGTCACCCTCGAACTGGTCGACGGCGGCACCGTCGTGGACACCGCCGAGGACACCAGTATCGGGGGCGAGTCGGCCGGTGGGCTCCTCTCCGTCTCGGAGACCGACGGTGGTGGCAACACCTATGACCTGGCCGTGACCGTCACCGACGGGATGGCCGAGCGTACCCGGACGGTGACCCACGACGCCGACGGCGATACCGACACCAGCGGGGCGTGCCCGTTATGAACCGCCGGTTATCGCCAGTACGGCCGAAAGGCATATCGGCTCGAAGTGCAATCTCAGCACGAACCAGCTATGTGGGACGTTCGCGAGCGACGGGAGAACGGGCAGCTCATCCTCGTCGGAGCGCTGTCGCTCGCGATCGTTCTCGTGGGTATCGCACTGGTGCTGAACGCCTCCATCTACGCGGAGAACCTCGCGACCCGCGCGAACCAGCAGGAGAGCGGTCAGATCGTGACGCTGGAACGGGAGGCCGCACAGGGTGCCGGCGTCGCGATGGAACATCTCCATCACGACCTCGACTCGCACACGTCGTATACGGATCTGGAGAGCAACTTCGACGACGCCATCGACAACTGGTCGGACTGGACCGTCCGCGACAGCGCTCGCGAGGGGCAGTACGTGGATGTGAGCGTGGTGGATACCGACCCGTACACGCGTGGGACGCGCATCACGCAGGACGACGGTGGAACGTTCGAGCCGAACGAGTCGGACGCGGTACTGGAAATCGACCTTCTGTCGAGTCTCACCGGCGATCTCGTTGTCGACTACTGGAGTGTTACCCCTGGCTCCTCCAGGGTCCGAGATTTCAGTATGACCGTCGACCACGACCAGCTGGGGAACGAAGGAGGTTCACTGCTGCAACTCGAGGTGGGGGTGGTGGGCGACTACCTAGCGGACCTGCGTCTCGATGGCGGCACGAACCTAGAACTGGTGGACTCCCTGTCGCTCGACGGCGCCCCGTTCACCGCTGTCTACGATGTCGGCGACGACGGCGACATCGACTACTCCTTCGCCATCTATCCGTCAGACGACGACCCGGACGACGTGAGGGTGACGTCTCGGAACTACGACACGGGAGTGACGCGTACCTGCACAATCGAGAATGTCGACAGTACATTCACGGTCGATGTCTCCAACGGGCGGGTAGAAGGTGCCGATGGCGCCTGCAGCGACGTGTTCGCCTTCCAGTCGAGAATCTCGGACCCGTACCAGCTGATTTTCGTCGAGGGCGACCAGATCGGTGGCGACTACGAACTGGTCGTGGACGAACCGACCGACACGTTCGACGACGATTACGACGCTCTGGACCTGCTGGACGTGAGCCTGCTCGGCCTGTCCGACCCCACGTTCGACGACTTCTACCAGTCCCACCCGGACCCATCCGCACACACCTCACCGTACAGCACGGAGAGCCCCTACATCGAGCCGGCCCTCTACGACGCCACCGTCTCGCTGGACTACCAGTCGGACTCCATGAGCTACGAATCGACCGTGACGGTGGCGCCGAACGAGCCGTGAGCGCGGTGGGGGTGGACCACGATGCGTGAGTTCGACGACCGGGCCGTCTCGACGACCGTCGGTTACACCCTCTCGCTCGGCATCTCGGCGCTGCTCATCTCGGGGCTGCTCATCGCCGGCGGCGGGTTCCTGCAGGACCAGCGCGTCACCAGCACCCGCTCGGAGCTGACGGTCATCGGTCACCAGATCGCCGCCGACATCGCCTCGGCGGACCGGCTCGTCGGCACGGACGCGTCGAACATCCGGGTCCAGCGCAACCTCCCGGACCGGGTGACCGGGTCGGCCTACACGGTGGAGGTGGTGACGAGTGGAGAGACGCATCTCCTGTTGACCTCGGCCGAGCCAGAGGTGACGGTCCGCGTCGATGTCCAGACGCAGTTCATCTCGAACGGGCTCGAGGCGACCAGCGTCGACGGGGGTGATATCCAGGTGGCGTTCGAGGAGAACGACCCGGCCGACGATACCGACAACACGCTGGTGGTGAGCAATGTCTGAACGGTTCGGAGCCCGCTGCGAGTCCGGTGCTGCCGGGCGGACCGCCGCCGACCGTGGCGTGAGCGAGGTCATCAGCTTCGCCCTGGTCTTCTCGCTCATCGCCGCGACGGTCGCGCTGGTGTACGTCTCCGGTATCGGCGGGCTGGAGAACACCCGCTCGTCCGAGCAGGTGAACAACGCCGAGCGCGCGTTCGACGTGCTCGCGGACAACATCGGGGACATCCACCGGCAGGCGGCGCCGAGCCGGGCGACCGAGATCAAGGTCTCCGACGCGCAGATGGAGTTCGGCGACCGCGTCCGGGTCAACATCACGATACGGAACAAGATGGGGGGGAACGTCTCCGTCATCGAGTACCAGCCCATCGTCTACTCCGCCGACGGCGGGACCGACCTCGTCTACGCGAACGGGGCGCTGTTCCGGGAGGACCGGAGCGGCACCGTGATGGACAAGAACCCGCCGTTCCTGCTGACGCTCGACGAGGGGCCCGACGACACCGCCGGCACCGCGGACGACGAGAAAACGCTCATCCTGCCCGTCATCGAGACGCGGAACGTGGGTCCGGAGAGCACGGGGAGCCAGCGGACGGTCCTCGTGCGGACCCTGCTGGCCATCCGGGAGGTCACCATCGCCGAGGACGACCCCGGAGATGTCGACACCAGCGTGTTCGCCAATCCCCGCGACGACAACCCTGACGGGACCACCGGCACGGAGTACAACGTCACGGTCCGTATCCAATCCTCGCCGGATCGCAACGAGATTTGGCACGACTACATCGAGGAGCAGGTCGCCGAGGCCGGCGGCAACTTCGATGCACGCGCCGGGTCCTCCAGCGCGTGCGATATCATCGACGTCGGCGGTACCGAGACCGTCGAGTGCAGCCTCGCCGCCGAGAACGTCTACTCCACGGCGACGCGCATCGACGTCATCTACCGATAAGGAAGTGGACGCGGTACATCGTCAGTCCCGCACTCGTGGCTGCCGGCCCCCTGCTCAGTCGATCGTGACCTCGACGTCGTTCTTCGAGATGTGGATGAAGGTGATGAACTCGTCACCCCCGGCGTACTCGATGTTCCCTGCCGAATCGCTCTCCTGGACGGAACTGCCACTCTTGTCGTCGACGACCAGGTCGAACCCCGGCCCCAGCAGCGAGAAGTAGTGGTTGACGAGGCCGTCGGTGGTCTCCTCGCTCGGGTTGGTGTCGTCGCTCGTGTCGGCGTCGTACGTGATGGATTCCCAGCCCACCCCACTGGCGTGCTGGTCGAACGTCGGTGACGCGATCAGGTCCCGGTCGCTCGACCCGCCCACTCCGAAGTGGATCAGGTCGTTGCTGCTGAGCGAGGTGTAGGTGAGGTTGAAGTCGTTCTCGCTGGCATCGCCCGGCTCGCGGGGTTTGCCGTCGTCATCCTCGTCGTCGACGAAGTGCGGGTTGAGGCGGATTTCGTCGTCACCGTCGCCGTCGAGGTCGGAGCACTGCTTGAACGAGTCCATGTTCTCCTGTTTCCAGCCGTGGTAGTCGTCGGTACCCGCCGGGGAGTAGAAGATGACCAGCGTGAACTCCTGGTTCGAACACGAGCCCCCCCCGTCCGACCGGAGGTGCATCTCGAACTCCTTGCCGCCGTCGTCGACGTACATCGACCACTGGAGGTTGTTGAAGCTCGCCTGATCATTCGTGTCGGGGGCGACGGTGATCTCGAAGTCCGTCATCGAGTGGTCGCTGACCCCGGAGACGCCGAGCGAGGAGCCCTCACCGGGCATCGCGAACGTGCCCGTCTGTCCGGTACTGACGAGTTCGACAGCGACGACTTGGCCGTCGTTCCCATCGCCAGCCGGATCGGGGTTCGCGTTGATGAGCGCGCCGCCGGTGTCGCTGGTCTGGATGGCCCCGTCGGTCCGGTCCTCGAAGTACTCGGCCCACGCCTTGTAGTACTCGCTCTCGATGTAGACGACGACCGTTCCGTCCTCGGAGGGATTGACGTAGGCGCCGCCGTCGCCGTCGTCGTCGTCGTCGCCGGGGTTGTCGGCATCGACGAACCCGTCACCGTCACTGTCGGTGTCGGGGTAGCCCGAGTTCCTGTCGGGGAAGATATCGACCGGCTCGCCGGACTGCGAAACCCGGAGGTCGACGGCGCCGCCGCCGCTCTGTACGGAGTTGCTGTCCTGGTTCACGCGGACGATGGGGAAGGTGAGCGTCGAGCCGCGATAGTGGAACTCCGGCGGGGAGACCATCCGGCTCTGACCGTCGCCGGTCTTCTTCCAGACGCCGCCGGACTGGTAGGCGACGGCCGTGTCACCGCGCTCGTAGCTGACGGTCCCCAGTTTCGTCTCGTAGATGACGTGGTCGTTGGGGTCGCCAGGGCCGTTGTTGACCCCGTCGAAGTTCTGGTGGACGACCTGGACGTAGCCGGCGTCCGGGTCGACCTGATAGCTGCCCGCGGTCTGCCCGACGCTGACGGTCTGGGTGTTCGAGTCCCCGAGGGCGACCTGGGAGGTCTTGGAGTCGAACTGCGTCATCGCCTGCTCGGCGGCACCGGTGCCCGACGAGGTCTGGATATCGGTCAGGGCCGTTGCGCCGAGTGCCACCACGGTCACGACCCCGATGAGGGCGATGCCGACGATAAGCGCGAACCCGATCGTCGCCTGCCCTCGCGAGGGTCTTCCGTTCATCGTCCCCGACGAGGGGTCCACGAGGCATAAACTGCGTGGCCATCACGGGTCTCGGCCGGTAGCTGCCGCCACGATGCCCGGTTTCAGCGGATGTGCTGGTCGTGCCCGTCGCGGCTCCGCCGGGCCATCGTAGGCGGTCGCTACTCCATCCAGGAATGGGTCGGTGACGCCTCGCGGCTGGAACGTCACTGGAGGTCACCTGCTGACCATGCCCATTCCCACACTGCCTGAACGCCCGTTCTACATCGACATATGGTATATTCGAAACTGGAATATCGAATATAAGTGTCAGATGTTGTATTGCGTTGGATCATTCTCTCCATTATGGAAATATATGTATAGTATAAGGTGTCATAGGTGGTTCCAGCAAACCCTCAAATAGCTGGCTCGTGCTACTGTGTCTCACAATGAGTGCCAAGAAGCCGACTCTGAAGGACATCAGCCACACACCCCCGACCGGCGAGCCCGTCCGGGTCTGGGAGCGGGGCCGGAAGTCCACCGACGACGAGTAAGCGGCGACCTCCGTTCTCGGCGGCATCTACCACCACGAGCAGCTGCTCCGTGAGCGTTAAGCACCCGCCGGACGCTCCTCCACCGATGGCCGACGACCAGGCGACGCTGGGCACCTTCGCCGACAGCGACGGCGACGAATCGGACGACGAGGGCTCGGCGAGCGATGGCCCTGGCGCCGACCCGGACGGGGACGACGGCCAGTCGGATGGGCGGGACGGGGCGGCGACGGGGACCGACGCGCCGGCTGACGACCTCGTCTGTCCGTGGTGTCTCGCGCCCGCAGCGGCGTTCGTCGAGCGCGGGCTCACGGGGCTGGCCTGCGGCCGCTGCTCGGCGGCGCTCCCGACCGGAGCCGAATGGTTCCGCGACCGCGATGTCGTGGCCCGGCGGCCGATGTACGAGGTCGGGGAGTAGTCACCTTCGGGACCGTTCTCTGGTTCGGAGAACGCCACGAGGGCTCTTATTGCTGGTGTCCGTCCGTGAACGTATGTACCGCGTCCAGAAGGCGCTCCTCTTCGTCCTCTGTCTGCTGGTCGTCGCGCTCGTCGTCTCGGCGGTCGCCGCCACCGGGCTGGGGTTCGCGCCCTGACCGGGACGGTGGTCAGTTCTCCTGCGGTCGGTCCCGTCGTCCGTGCCAGCGGACGATGCCGACCGTCGCCATCAGCGCCGCGATGCCGCCGGCGAACAGTGCGCCGCCCAGCAACCACTGTGCCCGGAACCAGCCCAGCAGGAGCCCCAGACTCGCCGCGAACAGGCCCGCCTGCGCGAGCAGGAGGGCCACGACGAACGCCCGGAACGTCGTTGTCGACAGCGACCCCACCCCTTCGGCCAGCTCCTCGCCCGCGTCGTCATCCTCCCCGGCGACCACCGAGAACGGGTCCATCGGCCGTCGCTAGGGGGGAGCGAGGGATACTCCTTCCGGCGCTCACCGTCCCGGAACCTGGCGACGGCGGTCGGTAGCTGTCGTGTCAGTCGGTTACCTGGCCTCATCGTCATTCCGTCCCACGAACGTTTATGTAGGGACAGCTAGAACCGCAGGACGAACGCGTCCGAAATCGAGGACGCCGGTCCCCGTTCCCTACCCGCGTGACTGCTGTCACGTCTCCGGGGACCTGCCGTGTAACCACGGGGTCGATAGGTGACAATACAATGGATGACGCAACTCCCTCCGCGGGGTACTGGCGACGGGTGGTTGTTGCACTGGTCGCCCTGCTGATGGTCTCGAGTATGGCCATCGGTGCGGGTGCCGGTGCTGCAGTCGCGGCAGCGGACGACCCGGCCCAGCAGTCCCTCCAGGAGGACGACGACAGTACCGGCAATC
This sequence comes from Haloglomus halophilum, assembly GCF_024298885.1. GTDB lineage: Archaea > Halobacteriota > Halobacteria > Halobacteriales > Haloarculaceae > Haloglomus > Haloglomus halophilum. The sequence goes on along the minus strand of NZ_CP101166.1, from coordinate 1,033,281 downwards.
AGACACTCGACGTCGCCGATGAGGTCTACGTCAAGGAGAACGGCGACGCTATCCTCTACTACGAGGACGAGAGCGAACAGGAGACCGGCACGGAGTCCGAACTGACGAACGGCGAGTACGGGCTCCACGTCGGGCAGGGCATCTTCTACGGGCTCATCGTGAGCGACCTCGAGGAGACGCCGAACGCGACGGGGTCGGCGCAGGCGGTGCTCGAGCCCGGTGCCCTGACCGCCCAGGGTGAGCTGACGACGGTCCGCCCGCAGGCCATCGAGGACCTGAGCCTCACGGTCGACGCCGTCCGGACCCAGGAGAACAACCGCTTCGACGCGGACGGCCGGGTGGCTGTCGCCACGCGGAGCGCCCCGTCGCTGCGGCTCGTCGAGTCCGCCGACACGTCGCTGCAGGCGACGGTCGCGCCGGACTCGTTCGACGCCTCCGGGAGCCTGAACGCCCAGACGTCGACGCAGCTCGGGCAGCCGATGTCGGCCTCCTTCGAGCTGGTCGAGGGTGAGGGCACGTACACGCTGAACGCGGCCCAGAACCAGACCGTCCGCGAGTTCTCGAAGGACCAGTGGGACACCGAGGAGCGCGCCCGGCAGACCATCCGACAGCGCTACGCGAGCGTCGCCGAGCAGCTCGGTGGTAGTGCCACGGTCACGCTGAACTCCTACGCCTTCGCCAACGCCAGTCAGCGTGGCGTCTACCGGCTCGACGTGGACTACACGGTCGAGTACGAGGGCGTCGACGAGGGGCTGGAACGGCAGGCGGCGGCCTACCTCGCCAACTCCGAGCAGTTCAACCTCTCGCGCGAGGCCGCATCGGGCATCGCCGCGAACGTGACGCAGCTGGAGATCGAGCGCATCGCGGCCGACTACCGGATGCAGGCCCAGTCCGTCGAGGGCAGCTTCGACGTCCAGCTCGAGAACTACAACGACGCTCTGCTGGCGGGCATCGAAGCGGCGGCGGCCTACTCGCCGCCGGAGCAGGAGGTTCCCGTCCAGACGGCACAGCTCGAGGACCTCCGCGCACAGATCGAGGCCCAGCAGGCGGCCGACCTGACGCGGACGTACTCGCTGAGTGCCTCGCACTCCCTGGAGTCCAGCTCGCTGGCGGTCATCGAGCTGCAGGCCCAGTCCCGGACGGAGAACTGGCAGGCCTACGTGAGCGAACTCGAGAGTCGAGATATCCCGGTCGCGAACCAGGAGTTCTCGCTGGCCGCCGATACGTCCGGTGACCAGATCGTCGCGAACGGGTCGCTCAGCGTCGAGCAGGAGGACCTCGTCGACACCGCCGTCGACCAGTTCCTCAACGCGACGGAGACCCAGAATGCGACCGACGAGGACACCGAGCAGGCCCGACAGTTCGTCCGCGCCTTCCGCGAGGCTGGCTTCCAGAAGGCCCGAACGGACATCAGCGTCAGCGAGGGGAACGTCACCTTCGAGGCCGGCGCGAAGTTCGAGGACATGGCGGCGTTCCGCGACGTGCTCCAGCAGTCCGGCCGACTCGACCTCTCGGTCAGTCAGGTCGTCGGCCGGTCCAACGAGAGCGGCTCGCTGAACCAGTACGTCTACGTCACGGGTGCAGTCGAGGCCGGCGCCAGTGAGAGCGCCGTCCGAGAGCTCTCCGTGGTCGACGAGGACACCACGGTCCACATGCCCGGTTCGTACGACCGCTCGTTCCCCGAGATGGAGACCGAGCGAGCGTACGACTACCTCGGGCTCGAGGCACCGACGCCGACGCCCACCGCGGGCGGCGGTGACGGCGGCGACGGTGGTGACGGTGGCGACGGCGGCACCTCCAGCGACGGTCAGCCCGGCTTCGGTGCCGTGGCGACTCTCGTCGCGCTCGTCGCGGCGGCACTGCTCGCCCGTCGCCAGCACTGAGCGGCTAACCGATCCTTCTCACTTCTTTCGGGCGCCGAGCCCCGCGTCTGACGTACGTCGTGCGGTGTGGCAACATTTAACGAGGCCGGGGTCGAGGCCCGGTGCAGGGAGTCCGAGACAGATGTCCAGTAGTTCACGGGACGGCGAGGGTGCGGGCGAGATGGAGCGCTATCCGACCGTCGGGCCGGGTGCGGCGGCCTACGAGGGGTACGAGTCCCGGGAGCACGAGGGCGAGGTCCGGATCTACGAGTCCGGACGTGAGGAGTCGGGCGCGTGGCTCGCCTCGACGGTGGCCATCTCGCGGTCGAGCCTGCGGTGAGAAGGAGGACGCGTATCGCGCCGGCGCAGTCGCCGAACCGCCGGATGCAGTCACGTCGCTCCGCTCGCGACGAGGCCGCCTACCGGTCGTCCGACCGCCGGACGCCGTCACTTCGCTCCGCTCGTGACGAGCCCGCGTTCGCGCCGCTCACGCGGACGCCGGGGTTGGTGACGGCACCGTTCGCTGCCGAATCGAAGGCGAAGCCGTACTTCGCGAGGACACCGCTGTCGTAGGCCGGTTCGGGCTGGTCCCAGTCCTCCAGCCGCTGCTCCAGTTCCTCGTCGGTCAGGTCGACCTCGATGGTGCGGTCCGGGATATCGACGGTGACCACGTCCCCGTCCTCCAGCGCGGCGATGGGGCCCCCGACGAACGCCTCCGGGGCGACGTGGCCGATCATCGGGCCGCGGGTTCCGCCGGAGAAGCGGCCGTCCGTCAGCAGCGCCACGTCGTCCTCGTGGCCGGCACCGACGACGGCGGCCGTGACACCGAGCATCTCGCGCATCCCGGGCCCGCCGCGGGGCCCCTCGTTCCGGATGACGATGACATCGCCCGACTCGATGTGGCCCTCCTGGACGTAGCGCATCGCGTCCTCCTCGTCCTCGAAGATGCGGGCGGGCCCCTCGTGGTGGAACTCGTCCTGGCCGGTCGCCTTCAGGACGGCGCCGTCGGGAGCGAGGTTGCCCGTGAGTATCTTGATGGCACCCTCCGGGTACTTGGGGTCGTCGACCGTGTAGAGGAACTCGGCGTCGATCTCCTCGTCGTCGGGCAGGTCCAGCTGCTCGAGTTCCTCGGCGATGGTGCGGCCCGTGACCGTCTGCTGGTCGCCGTGGAACAGGCCCGCGTCGAGCAGACGGCGGACGACCACGGGGACGCCGCCGACCTCGTGGAGGTCGTTCATCACGTGCGTGCCGCCGGGCGAGAGGTCAGCGATCTTCGGCGTCTGCCGGCTGATGCGGTCGAAGTCCTCGATGTCGAGGTCGACGTCGGCCTCGGCAGCCAGTGCGAGCAGGTGGAGGACGGCGTTGGTGGAGCCGCCGATGGCGGTCTGGAGCGCGATGGCGTTCTCGAACGACTCCTTCGTGAGGATGTCGGAGGGGCGGCGGTCCTCCTGCACACACTCCAGAACGAGGTCGCCGGCGCGCTCGGCCACGTCGTAGCGCTCCTGATCCTCGGCCGGGGCCGAGGCCGAACCCAGCGGCGCGAGGCCGAGCGCCTCGCTGATGGAGGCCATCGTGTTGGCGGTGTACATCCCGCCACACGACCCGGCGCCGGGGCAGGCGTGCCGTTCGAGGTCGTCCAGTTCCTCGCCCGACATGTCGCCTTCGGCGTACGCGCCGACCCCCTCGAACACGTTGACGATGGTCACGTCGCGGCCCTCGTGCTGGCCGGGCATGATGGAGCCGCCGTAGAGGAAGACGCTGGGCAGGTCCGTGCGGATGGCAGCCATCATCATCCCGGGGAGGTTCTTGTCACAGCCCGCGACGGTGACGAGGGCGTCCATGCGCTCGCCGAACGAGACGAGTTCGACCGAGTCCGCGATGACCTCGCGGCTGATGAGCGAGGCCTTCATCCCCTCGGTGCCCATCGAGATGGCGTCCGAGATGGTGATGGTCCCGAACTCGATGGGCATCCCGCCGGCGGTGTCGATGCCGTCGACCGCCGACTGCGCCACGTCGTCGAGGTGGACGTTGCAGGGCGTGATGTCGGCGGCCGGGTTGGCGACGCCGACCATCGGGGAGGTGAGGTCCTCGTCGTCGAACCCCATCGCGCGGAACATCGCGCGGTGGGGCGCCCGCTCGGCGCCCTCGGTCACCTCGCGTGACCGCAGGTTCTCCGGTTTCTCGTCGTCGGGGCCGACCGCGTCGTCGTCCTCGGTGCGGCGGGGGCGTTGCTGGCTCATGCCGGTCGATTGTCGCGCACGGGGTTAAGTTCCGCGAGAGGGGGCGAGTTCTGCCCGTACGTCGGACGGTCGAAAGTCGCTTGTCGGCGGGCCGCCCACGCCCGGACGATGCGGGCAACCGTCTCGACCGGCGCACGGCTCCACGTCGGCTTCGGCAACCTCTCGCTGGCGCACGAGCGCCTCTACGGGGGAGTCGGGCTGGCACTCGCGGAGCCGCGGGTTCGGCTCTCGGCGACGCCGGCGGAGACGGTGACCTGTCGTGCGAACGGTGACGGGGTCGATACCGACGAGGTCCGGGCGTACGCGACGACGGCCTGCGAGCTGCTCGACGTTCCCGGTGCCGAACTGGCGGTCGAGGCGACGCTCCCGCGGCACGCGGGCCTCGGAAGCGGGACGGCGACGGCGCTGGCGACGCTGGCAGCCGTCGCGCGGGCGCACGACCGGACGGTGCAGCCCCGGAAGCGGGCGCCGGAACTGGGCCGGGGCGGCCGGTCGGGTGTGGGTGTCGCCGCGTTCGAGCGTGGCGGCTTCGTCGTCGACGCGGGCCATCCGACCGAGCGGTTCACCACCCGGCCGCCCGCGCAGGGCGACTGGACCGTGCCGGCGGTGCTGGCGCGGCACACGCTTCCGACCGAGTGGCGCGTCGTCCTCGCGCTCCCCGACGCCGAACAGGGGCGCCACGGGAGCGACGAGGACGACAGCATGCGTGCGGTCGTGGAGTCGGCGGACCCGTCGGTGGCCGACGACCTCGCGGCGCTGACGGTCCGGCGGCTGCTCCCCGCGGCGGCCGAGGGACGACTGGGGGCCTTCGGCGACGCCATCGCGGAGTTCGGCCGTCTCAACGGGGCCTGGTACGCCGACGAGCAGGGTGGCGTCTACCGACCGCCAGCCGGGCAAGTGGTCGAGGAACTCCGCGAGTCGCCGGCGGTCGCGGGCGTCGGCCAGTCGTCGTGGGGGCCGGCCGTGTACGCGCTCACGGACGCCGACCGGGCCGACGACGCCGACCGGGCGGCCCACGCAGCGCTCGACGCGGTCGGGAGCGATGGCGACGTGCTGGTCACCCGACCGCGGAACGAGGGCGCCGCTATCGAGGTCGAGTAGCGAACAGGCGGTGCGGCCGCAGCGTCGCGTGCTCGTGAGGGCGGGCTCCGAGCACAGTGCGACAGGGTTCCGGACCGGGCACCGCACTGGTCGAACCGGTCGGGAAGTGGCGTTCTCCCCGCCCGGGCCGGCGGTCCGGAGCGACTCGTCAGGGCATGGGGTCGCTGGTCCCGGTCTCGTACTTGAATCTCGTGTCCCCGTGGGATGTCCCGAGACTAGCTCGCCTATTGGTCGAAATGCAGAGATCGGTCTGGACCTTCGGAGGGATACGGAGGGATACGGAATCCGGGTTCGTGCCGGTCTCAGAACTCCAGCATGAGCCCGTAGCCGGCACCGAGGAAGCCGCCGTAGAGGACGAACCCGAGCAGCGTGCCCCCGTCGAGGTTCGGGGCGGGCCCCATCGAGAACGCGGTGAGGTTCTCGACCAGCAGCGGCAGGCCGACCGCGCCGAGGACGACCGCGAGCGCGACACCGTAGGCCAGGCCGACCGCCGTCGCGGTGGTGGTGACCGAGGCCTGCTTGAGTGCGGGCTGGAGGAGCTGGCGCAGGTCACGGTTCCGCGAGGTCGTCATGATGAGGCTGTTGACGTAGTCGTCGAGCTTGTTCCGCAGGAGCGCGACGAACAGGCCGCCCATCACCAGCGAGAGGATGAACCACGCGACCCACGCCATCTCGAAGCTCCCGCCCAGCTTGAACAGCGAGCCGATGTAGCGCATGTACACCGGGCCGCCGAGGTGGTAGATGGTGAGCCCACCGACGAGGCCACCGAACGTGGAGCCGAACAGGTAGGCGCGGGCGCGGCGTGAGCCGACGCCGGCACCGACGGCGTCGAAGTCGGTCTGCGGTTCACCCAGCGGGAGGCTGTCGCGGTAGACGGCGGCGAACACGAAGCCGAACACGACGTACGCGAGCAGTCCCAGACCGACGTACGGCGCGGGATACGGCTGGAGCGGTGTCACGCCATCGATGACCGTGGGCACGAGCGCGGCGCCGGCGACGATGGCGTACACGAGGCCGTAGATGAGGCCCGTGGTGCCGGCATCGAGGCTGCTCGTTCCGGCTTCGAACCGGCGTCCCGGGACCGCCGCGATGATGACCGCGAGCGGCAGGCAGACGATGAACCACGCGAGGAACCCGCGTCCGGTGGACCCCGACCGGAGGATGGTGCCCAACCAGAGGAGATGCGGCAGTGCGAGGACGTAGAGCAGCACGCCGCCGACGGTGCCGCCGGCCAGGAGTCCCTTCAGGGTCGCGGTGCTGCGGATATCGGTGACGAGGTCGATCTCGCGGCGCCGGAGCAGGCCATACGAGGCCGCCGTTCCGAGCCCGAACAGGAAGTAGCCGAAGGCGATGGGGAAGTAGCCGATGGGCACCTGCAGCGGCCAGCCACCGATGGCGCTGACGAGCGCGGGCACGACGAACAGGCCGAAGACGGTCATGCCGATGCCGGCGAAGACGCCGGTCGAGAACGGCGCCTGCTCGGCCCGCACGCCGGCCACACGCGAGATGGTCAACGTCAGCAGCAGGCCGACGAGAAGGAGGAAGATCAGCCCACGCTGTTGCGTGCCACTGGCGATGATGGTGCCGACGAAGCGGAGATGCGGCGGGCGGATGATGATGAGCGCGAGGCCACCCAGGTAGACGCCGGCGAGCGAACTCGCGACGGCCCGGGTCCCGTTCCGGCGGACGTACGCCGGGAGCACCGGCTGCTCCGAGAGGACGCTCGCGTATGTCGTCCCCATCACGAGGCCGAAGACGGCCCAGCCGAGGACGACACCGGTCGGTGCCGGGTCGATACTCGACGGGGTGCTCCCGATGAGCGCCGGCACGACGAAGAGGCTGAACAGGCCGCCGAGGATGCCCCCGAAGGCGAGCCCCGTCGTCGCGCTCCGGCGGACGAACCCGCTGCCACGGCCGACGAACTTCGCGCCGGTGACGGTGTAGAGGCCCGTCAGCGCCAGCGCCACGATGCCGAAGAGGAACATCCCGCGGGTCGGTGACCCGCTCTGGAGGATGGTCCCCATGTACCGGAGGTGGAGCGCCGAGACGAAGTACGTCGTCACGGCCCCTGCCAGCGCGCCGGTCAGTCCGGCGTACGCCGTCGCGCGGCGCTTCCGGTTACCTGTCGCACTCTGCGTCCCGCTGCTCATGGCCATTCCGGACCCCGCCGTCAGGACTCCCTCCATCCCGTCGGGTGCGGAGACGACGCCCGTTGCCACCAGCACGGCCAGCGCTCCCGCGAGGAGGCCCCCGAGGAGCGCGAGCACCACCCGGCCGTCCGCTCCGCGCCCGGGATTCCCACCGACCCCGGCGCGGCCAAACACGTTGCTGTGCGTCACTGTCTGTCTACAAGCGTTTGTAAACCCAACCTAATAAAGCGTTGCGGGGGTGCTCTCCGGCGGTTTATACCGGCTACTCCGCCGGTTTCCGGCGATTCCGACCGACCCGACCTGCCCTGCTCGAACCGCCCGCTGCGCGCGCTCGGTCCGACTCCGAATTAAATGATGCGTCGTATGAAGGGCCGAACCTTTAATCACGGACCACGCGTGCGGTCCGTCGAACATGACGGAGGAGCTCGATTTCCCCAGCGAGGAGTGGATGAAGGAGTACAAGGAGCGCGTCAACGCCAGCGAGAGCTACGCCGAGACGGGCGCGGGGTGGGGTGTCGACTTCAACGGCGACTTCCTCTACGTCATCGAGGCCGACGACCGCCTGCCCGAGACGCGGTACTTCTTCATCGGGCTGGAGGACGGTGAGGCCACCGGGGCGATGGAGGTCGACGACCCCGACGAGGTCGACGCCGGGTTCGTGCTCCGGGGCGCCTACTCGGACTGGATCGACCTCAACAACGGTGATATCGGCGCCGTCGACGGGATGATGTCCGGCGTCTTCGAGCTGGAGGGCGACATGCAGAAGGTGATGCAGTACACCGAGGCCGCGGTCGACCTGACGGATATATCGAGTTCGATTCCGACGAACTATCGACACTGAAACGAGCATCTTTCCGCCTCGGGTGTCCTCGCTTGCCAGCGCCTTCGGCGCGCGTATGCGAGACGCTATGCGACCTCCCGGACCTCTATTCCGGTCGCCCGAACGTACACCCGCAGCTGTGTGGACCGATATGGCGCGTACCCGTAGCTTTCCTCCTGTCCAGCGTCCGTGCTGAAATCGTAGGCGTAGAGCTGGTCGCGTAGTTCCGGAATCGTATCCTCTACCGCGTGTTCCCTCTCGGAGCGGGGTGCCAGCTCGTACGAGCGTTCCATGACCGACTCTCCCGATTCCTCGTCGGTGACGGACATCCGAAGGGTGACCTCCGCGTTCGTCTCGTTAGAGAATCGGAAGTCCTCCCGACGTTCCGAGTCGGGGCGTCCGGTCTCCGTGGGTGGGGACCCTCCAGTGGAGGTGCATCCGGCGCTGAGAACACCGATGCCTCCGGCACCGGCAGTCAGGAGGAGTCGCCGACGAGGTATCGGAGACACGTCTGGCGGCATGAACGTCCGCAGTAAACGTCTTGTGGGGTTCGTCGCCCGGGCTGCCAGTACTACCGTGGAGGGACGATGCCGGTGTCGGTCACACGCCGCGGCCCTGCAGCTTCTCCTCCTCGGGCATGTCGACGTTGGAATCGCCCTTCATGCCCTTGCCGACGTTGGTGGCGATCTCGGCGAGGCGCTCGGGGTCGTCCCAGTTGTTGACGGCCTCGACGACCGCCCGGCCCATCGCCTCGGGGTTCTCGGCGCCGAAGATGCCCGAGCCGACGAAGATGCCGTCGCAGCCGTGGTGCATCATCAGCGCGGCGTCGGCGGGCGTGGCGATGCCGCCGGCCGCGAAGTTGACGACCGGGAGCCGACCCATCTCGGCGGTCTGGTGGACGAGGTCGGCGGGCGCCTCGTGCTCGCGGGCCCACTTCTCGCGCTCCTCCTTCGTCGTGCCCTCCAGTTCGCGGATGGCGGACTTGATGGCGCGCTGGTGGGTGACGGCCTGGTTGACGTCGCCGGTGCCGGCCTCGCCCTTCGTGCGGATCATCGCGGCGCCCTCGTCGATGCGGCGCAGCGCCTCCTGCAGGTTCCTGGCGCCACAGACGAACGGGGCCGTGAACTCCTCCTTCTCGATGTGGTACTCGTTGTCCGCCGGGGTGAGCACCTCGGACTCGTCGACCATGTCGGCGCCGGCGGCCTCGAGGATCTCGGCCTCCTTCGTGTGGCCGATACGGGCCTTGCCCATGACCGGGATGGAGACCTCGTCGATGATCTCCGTCAGGCTGGCGGGGTCGGCCATCCGCGCGACGCCGCCGCGCTTGCGGATGTCGGCGGGCACCGCCTCGAGGTTCATGACGGCGACTGCGCCCACGTCCTCGGCGATGCGGGCCTGCTCGCGGTTGACGACGTCCATGATGACACCGCCCTTCTGCATCTTCGCGAACCCGCGCTTGACGAGTTCCGTGCCGCGTTCGAGTTCCTCGAGATCGGTGGCCTCGCTCATGGGAAAACGTTGGGTCCGGACCCACTTAACGCGTGTCTTTGCGTGGGGATAGCTGCCGTGGCGGCCGGAGCGGGGCGCCGGCGCCGGGTCAGAGGTGCTCGGCTACTGCGGGGGCGACGCTCACAGACGACGACGCTCGCTCCAGCGTGTCCGTGCCGTAGACGGCCTCGATATCCGCCCGTTCGAGCCGGGTCCGTGCGCTCGCCGCGAGCATCGGGTGGACGCAGGTCACGAAGACGCGGCCGACGGCGTGGCCGTGGAGCTGTGCGATGGCCTCGCTCATCGTTCCGCCGGTGGCGATGATATCGTCGACGAGGACCACATCGCGGCCAGCGGCGTCGACCGCGGACGGCTCCATCTCGACCTCGCCGGTCTCCCGGTCGCGGTGCTTCTCGAAGTGGTCGGTCTCGCCGGCGCCGTAGGCGTCCCGGACCGTCGCCGCGAGGTCGGTGGCCCCCGCGTCGGGCGCGAGGAACAGCGGCTCCTGCAGGTCGTCGGGGAGCGGCTCGGCCAGGCGGGCCGACGCGTCGACGGCCTCGAACGGCACGTCGAAGAACTCGCCGACGTCCGGCTCGTGGGGGGTGACCACGAGGACGCGGTCCGTTCCCGTGGAGATGGCCCGTGCCATCGCCCGCGCCGAGACCGGCTCGCCCTCGCGGAACCGCTGGTCCTGTCGGCCGTAGCCCATGTACGGGACGACCGTCACGACCTCGTCGGCCCGGTCGGCGACGGCGTCCTGCAGCTGGAGCAACTCGACGTGGGCGTCGCTGGAGTCCGTGCTCGCCACCACCACCGCACGGGACCCCTCGAAGTCGGGCACACGGGCGAGGAGCTCGCCGTCCGCGAACCGCTCGAACTCGACGGGGGCCAGGGGCTCGTCGAGGGCGGCGGCCAGCGACGCCGCGAGCGACTGCGACCCGGACCCTGGGACTATCATGACTGCGGCTCCCTCGTGCAGGGTAACAAGCGTTTCCGTCGGCAGGCGTTTGCAGCGAGGTCGGGGATGGCGGCGAGGTTGGCTACGAAGCCCTCGGTCGCTCGTGGTCGTTCCAGCCGAGCAGGGTACCCCCACACCTCCCCGCCCGCTCGCCGGCGTGGCTCCGCACGGCGCTGACGCGCCGGCTCCGCCTGATGGGGCGAGCGGGCGCTTCCTGTGGTGGAATGGGCCGGCCGTCGCTTCCGGCTGATTACTCCAGCGAGACGCCGGGGACGGCCAGCCGCCGTGCGCCGGGGAGGCCGAGCGAGCGGTCGCGCCAGCCGTCGCCCGCGTTCGCCAGGACGGTCCCCTCGGCAGTGACGGCGTAGGTCGCCTCGGGGCCGTACGCCACGTCGACGACGTGGCCGGCCACCGGGAGGTCGGTCTCGACCCAGGCGGCCTCGTCGTACCCCTCGCTGGCGGGCGAGCGGGCGTACAGCGCGTCCGGGGTCGCGGCGTGGGCGCGGCCGTCGGGCGCTGCGGCCACGGCCCGGAAGTCGCCGGCGAGCGCGTCCATCCAGCCGTTGCCGAGGTAGTAGAGCCCGTCGCCGGTCGCGGCAAGCGGGCCCGCGGGCGCCACGTCACGGACATCCGCGAGGCCGAGGCGGTCGCCGTCGAGGCGGAACAGACCCTCGGCACCCGCGACCATGTCGTCGACGATGGCACGCACCTCGCCCACTTCGGCAGTGGTCGTCCAGGAACCCGGCGCGGGGTCGTCGGTGTCGCCGACGGTCGGGTCGCCGTCGGGGTCGAACCGGAGGACACGGTCGTCGCCCGCGGCGTGGAGCGCACCGTCGTGCCAGCCGACAGCCGTCGCGTCGCCGAACCCGGTGGGGCGGAAGGTGTCGCCGGTGCCGAGGCGCACGTCGTCCTCGCCCGCGAGCGCGAGGTTGCCGTCCGCGCCGGCCACGTCGTGGACGCCGCCGCGGTGGGCCAGGCCGAACTCGCCGACGAGGTCGTCCGAGATCTCGACCCGCGCGAGCCCCGCACCCGTGGCGACGAACACGGCCGTCGTGCCCGTCTTCGCGCCGTAGACGCGCTTCTCGTCGATGGAGATGTCGTCGTCGCTCATATCCGAACGCCGACGGCCACGCCCAAAGCGGTTGCCGTGCGGCTCCGGCTCCCGGTGTGGGCGAGGGCGTCACGGGATAGCGACGGCGGGGTGCTGTCCGGAACCCCTTTGACGCGACCGGACGGACGCCCACCCGAATGGAGGTGTTCGGTTCCAGCGGGGTCCGCGGTGTGGTCGGTGACCTGATGACGCCCGCGTTCGTCGGCCGGGTCGCGCGCGCTGCTGGCGCCGTCTGGCGCGAGGACGTCCCGGGTGACGACCGACCGGTGGCCGCGCTCGCTCGCGACACCCGCCGGACTGGCGAGACGTTCGCGGACGCCGCAGCCGCCGGCCTGACCAGCGTCGGCCTCGATGTCCACCGACTCGGTGTCGTCCCCACGCCGGGGTTGCAGGCGTACGCCGAGTGCAAGGGGGTCCCGGGACTGATGGTGACGGCCAGCCACAACCCGCCGGAGTACAACGGCGTGAAGCTCATCGGCGCCGACGGCATCGAACTGGACCGTTCGGACCTCGAACGCGTGGAGGCACACGTCCGCGCGATGCGCTCCGACGGCGCCGTCGGGCCGCCTCACGCCTCGTGGGACGAGACCGGCCGGAGCTACCGCATCGACAACGCCAGACGACAGTACGTCGAGAGCGTCGTCGACGCGGTCGACCGCGAGGCCATCGCCGGTGCCGACCTGACGGTCGCGCTCGACCCCGGTCACGGGGCCGGTGCACTCACCTCACCCGACCTGTTCCGCGAACTCGGCTGCGAGGTCGTCACCGTCAACGCGACGCCCGACGGCCACTTCCCGGGCCGCGACCCCGAACCCGTCCCGGACAATCTCGCCGACCTCGGGCGACTCGTCCGGGCCCGCGGCGCGGATGTCGGCATCGCCCACGACGGCGACGCCGACCGCGCCATCTTCTACGACGCCGCCGGCGACCCCGTCGAGGGTGACGCCACCCTCGCGGCGCTGGCCGCCGCGGACCTGGAACCCGGGGACGCCACCGTCTCCGCCGTGAACGTCTCCCAGCGGCTCGTCGAGGCTGCCCGGCGGTCCGACGCGGCGCTCGAACTCACGCCCATCGGGAGCACGCACATCATCACGCGCATCGAGGAACTGCAGGCCGAGGGGACCCACGTCCCGGTCGCCGGCGAGGGGAACGGGGGCGTCCTCTTCCCGCCCTACCGCCTCGCCCGCGACGGCGCCTACACGGCCGCCCGCTTCTGCGAGTTGCTGGCCGGCCACGGCGACATCGCGGGCGTCGCCGACGGCCGCCGGACGTTCCGGGAGGTGGTCGCCCCGTTCGACGGCTACGAGAACGTCCGGCTGAACGTGGGACACTCCGGCGGCACGGAGCGCGAGGCGATGCTCGAGGCCATCGAAGCCCACGCTGCCGCGGCGGACGCCGAGGTCACGACCATCGACGGCTACCGCCTCGACTTCGGCGACGCCTGGGTGCTGGCCCGGGAATCGGGGACGGAACCGCTCATCCGGGTGTACGCCGAGGCACCGAGCCGCGAGCGCGCGGAGGCGCTCGCCCACGCGATGCGGGACGATATCCTCGCGGCAGCAGACTAGTCCCAGAATATCTCGAATAGCCCCTCGATATCCATCTAACTCTGCTCGAAGAACTTATGTCTGGAATGTTCGCTGGTTCGGGACGAATCACGCCCCCACGATGAGCGGCCCCATCAGCACGCCCATCAGGTGTGACCGGCGTGCGCCGAGGCGAGCGGGCACCAGTCCCAGCCCCGCCGCGACGAGGAAGATGCCCACGCCGAGCACGCCCGCGAAGACGAAGGAGACGGCGGCGAGTCCCACGAGGACGGCGGCCGACAGCCGGGTGTAGTCGGTGTCACGGAGTCGTTCGAGATACCGGTCGCCCAGCACCGGGACCAGGCAGAAGCCGGCGACGGCTGCGAGTCCAGCAGCGGCCAGGAGCAGCGGCAGGTTCAGCGGGGTCTTCGCCTCCTCCAGCGCCACGAGAACGCCGGTTCGCGGGGAGCCGAGTGCGACGAGCGCGAACAGGGCGAAGACGGAGTTAGCGGTGTTGACGCCGCTCGTCGTGACGATGAACCCGCGGGCGCCGCTGCCGCCGACCGCGAGCAGGGCGACCGTCGCCGCGACCGCGCTGGAGACGCCGGGGACGTAGCCGACGACGGCGCCGGCGAGCGCGCCGACGGCGCCGAGCCGGGCGACGGCCTTCGGTCCGGTCGCGACGGTCGTGTCGCCCTGCGGGGGGACACCGCTCCCGCCGAGCGCGTCCACGAGGACTGGCGCACCGAACAGCCCGGCGAACAGCGGCGTCAGGACGCCGCCGACGGCGAGCGGCGCGGCGGGGTCGATGTCGAGGGTGAGCCAACCGAGCGCGCCGCTGGCGAGGAACGACCCCGCGCCCACGAGCATCCGGAACGGGTCGCGCTCGGTGAGGACCAGCACGAGGGCCACGCCACCGAGGACGAGCGGCAGATGTGCCCGCAGCGTCGGGTAGGCCGTGACCATCGCCCGCGTGACGGGGATGGCGAGCGGCACCGCGAGCAGGACGGCGAGGCCACTCCCGAGCGCGGAGAGTCGGAGGGCCTCCCGGCCCCGTCCTTCGAGCACGAGTCGATGGCCCGGCAGCGCGGAGGCGGCCATCGCGGGGTCGGGCACGCCCAGCGCGAGCGCGGGCACCACGTCGAGGAACGTGTGGACCACGCCGGTCGCCAGCAGCGCCGCGCCGACGAGCCGCGGCGGGCCGGGGACCGCGGGCGCAACGGAGGCCAGCAGGAGCGCCATGTTGTTCGCGTGCAGCCCCGGCGTCAGCCCGCTGACCGTGCCGAGGAGGACCCCACCCACCACGAACGCCAGTGCCGTGGCCGCCAACGCCGGGTCGAGCAGGAACCGGACGCCGGCGAGGTCGACGGCCGCCCGGAGAGGGAGCTGGCGCGGCGTCGGCGGCACGGACGGGAGCACGGGGAGCACGGTGGGCCGTCTGGTCCCGGCACCCTACTTGAACTCTCGTGCCGAGGCCCGGATTCGAGGGTCGAACCACGGCGCCTAAGCGCGCCGAACCCCAACCGCGAGGTGATGAAGCGACGGACGTTCCTCGCGACGGCTGGTGCCGCCGCCTCGGTCGGCCTCGCGGGCTGTGGGTCGAGCGCGGCGCTCTCCGACGACTCCTACGACGTGGGGATGGTCCACAACGCCTTCCGGCCCGTCGAGTACGAGGTGTCGGCCGGCGACACCGTCGTCTGGGGGAACGTCGGGAGCCGGGGCCACAGCGTCACGGCCTACGAGAGCCTCATCCCCGCGGACGCGACGTACTTCGCCTCCGGGGGCGCCGACTCCCAGCAGGAGGCGGTGGATGGGTGGCCGGGTGCCGGGAACATCCAGCCGGGGGAGACCTACTCGCACACCTTCGAGGTGCCCGGCGAGTATCAGTACTACTGCATCCCCCACGAGGCCGCCGGGATGAAGGGGACCGTCGTCGTCACGGAGTAGCCACTGCGGGAGCGAAAAGAGAACGGAAAAGCTCGGGTTCAGACCTCGACGTCCTCGTCCTCGACGGCGACGGCGGTCTCCTCCTCCTCGGCGACCTCCTCGGGGCGTGCCTCGAGGGTCATCTTCTGGACCTCCACCCGGCGGAGCGGGTAGATGGTCTTGGCCTCGGCGTAGATGGCCGAGGAGAGCTGGCCGTTGACGACCGCGTCCACGAGTTCCTCGAAGGTCCGGTCCTCCGCGGCCTCGCGGGTCAGGTCGATCATCGTCCGGCGGATCGCCTTCTCCTGGGAGTGGTCGGCCTTCTTGGTCGTGAACGCGACCGGCTGGATCTGGACGCGGTAGTCGTCCGTCGTCAGCACGGTCTCGTAGGTGGCGATCTTCGAGGAGCCACGGCGGACCAGCGAGCGCAGGTAGTCCCGGGTGAGTTCGTGCCGGATGAACTCCGTGTACGCCGAGTCCGAGCCGACGTCGTTGATCTGGAACGTCAGCTTCGTGTTGTTCTCGCTGGCGTCGTTCTCCAGCTCACCGAGCGTCGTCTCGATGGTGCGTTCGTAGAGCTGTTCGGGTTCGTCGGCGGGGGTGCGGCCGAGCTCCTGCCGGTCGAACTGCTCCGGCGCGAGCACGGTGTACCACCGCTTCTCCTGTTTCCGTCGGGAAACGCTTCGTTCGCTCATGTGTCGTGTGTGTCGTCTGTGGTGATGTCGCTGTCGTTCGTACCGCCCGATGCCTCCTCGCTCTCGTCCGCCGCGTCACCATCCACGGCCGCCGCGTCCCGGTCGTCCACCGCGGTCGTCGCCTCGCCCCGAGCGGTCGCCGCGACCTGCTCGGCCACGCGGAGGTTGACCACGTAGTCGTCGACGGTCGAGCGCAGGCCACCGGTCGTCGGGCGCTCGATGCGCGTGACGACGCGGTCCTCGGCCACTGCGGTCTCCATCGCGTCCGTGTTGTCCGGCCGGACCGCTCGGGCGACGACCGCGGGGTCGTCGTGGCGCGTCCGGAGGGTGGCACGCTTGCGGACGCCGTCCGCGCCGTCGCCGGCAGCGTCGGCCCCGCTCATGCCAGTTCCTCCCGGAACGCGTCGAGGAGTCCCGTCGGGTCGCTCGTGTCCAGCCGGGCGTACGCCGTCTCGCCGCGCGCGTGGCTCGTGCCACCGCCGGACCCGTCCGACGAGGCTCGCCCGCCGGACGGACCGCCAGCCGCCGCGGTCGCCCGCAGCGGCTCGCCGACATCGACGCCGTCGCCCGCGGCCGCGGCCTCCCCGTCACCGATGACGAGGACCGCGGGCTCGGGCGAGCGGAAGTCACGAACCAGTCGTGCGACCGTCTCGACGGGGCCGGTCCGCGTGACCACCGCGACACAGCCGTCGTACCGGCTGGTGTCGGCCGCGCGGAGCGCGTGGTGGGCGGCACTTGCGTGCTCGCGCCACGCGTCGAGCGCGGCCTCGCGGGCATCGTGCCCGAGTGCGAGCGCGACGCCCGTGCCGGGCGCGCGGCGCGCCGTCGCGTCGAGTACGTCGGCATACCCCTCGACCGTCGCGAACGGGCAGCGCGCGCCGGCGTGGGGCCGGAGCGCACGCTCTGCCGCGTCGGCCGCTCGCGGCGGCGCCTCGCCGGACCGGACGGCGTCGAACGCCAGCAACGACGCCAGCCGGCGGCCGGCGTCCTCGCGGGCCTCGCCCGCTGCGGTGTCGTCCTCGCTGGTGTCGCCGGTCCGCTCGGTGGGCAGGTCCCGCTCGGCGAGTGCCGCGCGGTACGCCTCGATGTCGCCAGAGTCGGGCGTGTGGACTAGCGTCGTGTGTGCCAGTCCGTCCGCGAGGTCCGCGGTCGGGACGCCCACGCCGGGCCGGCGGTCGCAGCCGGCGGCGGTGGCGTCGTCGGCGAGCGTCGTCGGGTCGTCGCCCGGTGCAGCGCCGGCCGCCAGCACGCCCGCGAGTGCGAGCGTCGGGTCGGCGGCGTCGGGCGCGATGTCGCGAGCGGCCGCGTAGGCCGCGGGGCTCGCGGGATGGCCGTCGAGCGCGACATCGCCGCCGGGTGCGCCGACGGTCACCGTCGCGTCCGCGTCCGTGCCGTCGCCGCGTGTCTCGGCCGGGAACGGGTGGACGGAGGCCTGGAACGGGATGCCGGTCGCCGAGAGCGCCCGCGCGAGGACACCCGTCGCGGCGAGCGCGTCGCCGTCGCTCGTCGCCACGAGCCGGACGAGGCCGGCTTCGCGGCAGGCGGCGGCGACGCTCTCACCGGGGGCGTGCCCGTCGGACGGGTCGGCGGCGGCCATTGGTGGACAGGGGGTTACTCGGTGAGCTCCTTCGCGAGCTCGTAGGTGTACGTGAAGTCCGTGTCCAGCTCGTCGCCGCGGTAGTAGTCGGCGAGCCGGCGGATCTTCGACTCCGTGTTCTGGAGCGCGCG
Organism: Haloglomus halophilum; assembly: GCF_024298885.1. Classification (GTDB taxonomy): domain Archaea; phylum Halobacteriota; class Halobacteria; order Halobacteriales; family Haloarculaceae; genus Haloglomus; species Haloglomus halophilum. The sequence continues at coordinate 1,015,676 of NZ_CP101166.1, read as the reverse complement.
CTTGTTCTGTGCGTCGCCGGGGTTCTCGTCCATGTGCTCGCGCAGGCGCACGGCGCGCTCGAGCAGGTTGTACAGGTCCTCCGGGACCTCGGGGGAGGCGTCGTGCTCCTCGAGGATCTCGGTGACCTTCTTGCCCGTGGCGAGCTTGACGTCGGGAATCGGCGTGCCTTGGACGCCCTCGTCGCGCAGCTTCATCCCGATCTGGGACGGGTCGTGCCCCTGCTCTGCGAGTTCGACGACGCGCTCCTCGACGGCGTCCTCGTCCACGTCGCTCCACTCCGGCGGTTCGTCGGTCGCGGGCTTGTCCGAACCGGACGAGCCGCGACGGCGGGTATGCATTCGTGCCATGTGTATACTCGTAGCTGTGTGATTGGAACCGCACGAGCCGCGTGCCCCCTCGGCAGACACCTCGGACGGTGTCGCCCGCGCGCCGACCGCGCGAGGGGCTGCGAGCGTGTGGCCGGGTGCGGCAACGCGCCGCTGTCGGCCTGCACTTCCGCACTCCCAAGCCGCCCGAACGGGCGGCGAGTCGGATATGCGGCTGTGCTGTTCCCACCCGTGCTGGACTCCTCAGCGACTAAACGGTTTCCGTTGCCCCCGCGCGTGCCATGCCGGGCCACGCGCGGTGGGATGACGATGGGTTTATGCCCGCGGCTGGACTCAGAATCGACTGCGCGGGCTCGTAGATCAGTGGTAGATCATCCCCCTGGCACGGGGAAGGCCCGGGGTTCAAATCCCCGCGAGTCCACTCACTTCGTTCGTTCCCTCGCGTGGTCTCACTCGCTCCGCTCGCGAGACCCCCGCGAGTCCACTTCCTTCCTCCTCCACTCGGTCAGTTGCTGGACTCGTGCGGTCCCCCTCGATTCGGCGCCGACCCCGTTCAGACGAACCACTACGCCGGTCGGTTGCCGTGGTATCGCGCATGGCGATGGAGGACTCCCCGTTACGGACTGGTGTGGGATCCAGTCTGATCTTCGCCGGCTTCCTCTGCTTCTGGGCCGGGACGGGGCTACACGGATTCGGCCGTCAGTGGGATGGTATCTATATCGACCTGTTCGTCGAACTTCTCGGGCTCCCGAACACACTCTTCGCACGCGCAACCGTACTACTCTCCGGGGTTCTGATAACGCTCGTCGGGGTCGGTATCGTCCCCGGGGAGGCGGAGTCCGACCGCACGAAGCACGATATCGAGTCCGACGAGGGGCCGTAGTGCGTCTCTGTGCCGCTCGGTGGAACCCCTGTGTTCCAGCGGGATGTCGACGGATCCGGGGACAGTCGTCACAGCCTAGGTTTATGCGTGTCTGTCGAGTCGCCGGAGCCGATGCGTGAATCCGAGAGCGGGGGAGAGGGACCCGTGCCCGGAACCGAGCAGTGGCGCTTCGAAGCCGGGGATGGAATCAGTTCCTCACCGACGGTGGTGGACGGAACGGTGTACGTCGTGAGTGGGGAGAACCTGTACGCGGTGGAGAAGGGCAGCGGCGACGGGCAGTGGCGCTTCGAAACCGAGGATACAGTCCGTTGCCCACCGACGGTGGTGGGCGGAACGGTGTACGTCGGGAGTGACGACGACTGTCTGTATGCGGTTGATGCACGCAGTGGGAGCGAGCAGTGGCGCTTCGACACCGAGGTCTCGGTTGCTTACCCGGTGGCGGTGGCGGATGGGACGGTGTACGTCGGGAACAGCGGTGGCTACCTGTACGCGGTGGACACGAGCAGCGGAAGCGAGCAGTGGTGTTTCGACACCTGGAGCTGGATCTCCTCCGCACCGGTCGTGGCGGATGGGACGGTGTACATCGGGAACAACGGTGGCTACCTGTTCGCGGTGGACACGAGCAGCGGAAGCGAACAGTGGCGCTTCGACACAGGCCACCGGGTCAAAGCATCACTGACAGTGGTGGATGGGATGGCGTACGTGGGGAGCAAGGACGGCCACCTATACGCGGTTGATGCACGCAGTGGGAGCGAGCAGTGGCGCGTCGACATCGGGGGGTCGGTCTATGCCCCGCCGGTCGTGGCCGACGGGACGGCGTACGTGGGGAGTACGGACGGCGGCCTGTACGCGGTTGATGCACGCAGTGGGAGCGAGCAGTGGCGCTTCGAGACTGAGGCCCCGATCCACGCCTCGCCGACCGAGGCCGATGGGACGGTGTACGTCGGGAGCGACGACGGGCGCCTGTACGCGGTTGATACGAACGGCGGGAGCGAGCAGTGGCGCTTCGACACCGGAGCAGCGGTACACTCCTCGCCGACGGTGGGTGATGGGACGGTGTACGTCGGGAGCGACGACGGCCACCTGTACGCGGTGAACACGGCTGGGTCGGATACGACAACACTCACTGGTTTCCTGTCCGGACTGTGGGACTGAGGGTGTGGGGTTCGAGCTGAATCGCGCCACCGAGTTGACCGACACGCTCCAGGCACGAGCCAGCGTGGGGGTACCGATGGGAGTGCAGCCTGCGCGAGTGCGTGCCGGTATCGGCTAGCCGACGGCACACCGCGCCACGAGACACGGAATACTTGCCTCGGCGACCGCAACACGGGCCAATGGCAGACGACCACGGGGGGTTCGAGGATGTCCGCGAGAACGTCGACGGGCATCCGATGGTGAGTCTCCTGTCCTACGCGCGGCGGTACTGGGTCCGGCTGGTCGTCGGCGTGCTCGCGTCGTTCGCGACCCGACTCGCACGGCTGGTGCCGCCGGTCATCGTCGCCGCGGCCATCGACCGGGTCATCCGGACCTCCGGCAACGCGGGGCTGCTGACGTGGGTCGGGCTGCTTCCGGCGGGCCGGATTACCGGGCAGGCAGCGAGGCTCGCGCTGCTGGAGCGGCTGGTCTGGATCGCCGTCTTCGCGTACGCGATCCGGTCGCTCACGCGGTTCGCGTCGCGGTATCTCCTCCAGTCGACCGCACAGAAGGTCCAGCGCGACCTCCGGAACGACACCTACGACCACCTCCAGCACCTCTCGATGGATTTCTTCGTCGACCACCAGACCGGCGGGATGCTGTCCATCCTCAACAGCGACATCAACCGGCTGGAGACCTTCCTCAACACCGAGTTCCGGCAACTCATCCGCGTCGTCGCCACCGTCGGCGGTATCGCGGCCATCCTCTGGTACTACTCGCCGAAACTCGCACTCATCGCGCTGGCGCCGGTCCCCATCATCGGCGTCGCGAGCGGGCGCTTCCTCACGTGGATCGAGCCCCGATACAGATCCATCCGGGAGACGGTCGCCCGACTGAACACCCGCCTCGAGAACAACCTCGGCGGGGCGGCCGTCATCAAGGCGTTCGACCGGTACGACTTCGAGCGCGACCGGGTCGCCGAGCAGAGCGAGCAGTACCACGACGAGAAGGTGGCCGCGTTGCGCATCCGCCGGGCGTTCTTCGCCAGTCTGCGGCTCCTCACGGGCGTCGTCTTCGTGGTGGCGCTCTACGTGGGTGGGCGCGATATCATCGGTGCCGAGACGGCCGGCGGCATCGCGCTGTCGACCGGCGGGTTCGCCCTCTTCTTCCTGCTTCTCCGGCGGCTCTACTCGCCGATGCGTCGGGTCGGGAAGTCCGCGAACAAGTACCAGCTGGCCAGGTCGAGTGCCGAGCGCGTGTTCGGGCTGCTCGGCCAGGAGCCGGCCATCACGTCACCCCCCGACCCCCACCAGCCCGAGGCCATCGACGGGCGCGTCACCTTCGACGATGTCACGTTCGCCTACGGCGACCGCGAGCCGGTCATCCACGACGTGTCGCTGGCGGTCCCGGCCGGGACGACGGTCGGCCTTGCGGGCGCGACCGGCGCCGGGAAGTCGACGCTGCTGAAACTCGTCGCTCGCTTCCACGATGTCGACGAGGGGGCGGTCCGGGTCGGCGATGTCGATGTCCGCGAGTACGACCTCCAGGCGCTTCGTGACGAGATCGCGGTCGTCGAGCAGAACCCGTACCTCTTCTCGGGGACCGTGGCCGAGAATATCTCGTACGGCGACCGCGAGGCACTCGAAGCCGAGTGGTACGGCCGGGAGCGCGGCGACTCCGCGAGTGGGGCGGAGGCTGGTGACGGGGACACGTCGACCCGTGACCGCATCCGCCAGGTCGCGAAGGCGGTCGAGGCCCACGAGTTCATCACCGACCTGCCCGAGGGCTACGACACGCGCGTCGGCGAGCGCGGGGTGAAACTCTCCGGCGGGCAGCGCCAGCGTCTCGCGATCGCCCGGGCCCTGCTGAACGACCCGTCCATCATCGTCTTCGACGAGGCGACCTCCGACGTGGACACGGAGACCGAGGAGCTGATCCAGGCGAGTCTCGACCGGCTGGTCGAGGACCGAACGGCGTTCGTCATCGCCCACCGGCTCTCGACCATCAAGGACGCCGACGAGATCGTCGTGCTGGACGAGGGTCGTATCGTCGAGCAGGGGACCCATGAGGAACTGCTCGCGACCGACGGCGAGTACGCCGACCTCTGGGGTGCGCAGGCGGATGCCGGACCGGCGCCGGCGGACGACTGAGGCGGCTGCTCACCCCGGCCGGGACGGACGCACCGCCAGCCGGACTCGACCGGGGCTAGATGATGAGCCCCGCGTGTTCGCCGGACTAACTATCGAGCCCCAACCGCTACCGTCGATTACACTGCAAGGACACGTATGGTGGGTTCGATAGCTCGAGACACAGGAACGCCGACCGTACTCGTCGTGGACGACGACCCGGATGTCGCGGCTGCCTACGAGATATGGCTCCGCGAGTCCGCGGAGGTGCGGACGGTGCATGGCGGGGAGGCGGCGCTCGACACGCTCGACGAGACGGTCGATATCGTCCTTCTGGACCGGCACATGCCCGGTCGGTCCGGTGACGCCGTCGCGGCCGACATCCGCGACCGGCACCCCGCGTGTATGATCGCGGCCGTCTCGGCTGCCGCCCCCAGTATCGACGCGACGGAGCCGCCGTTCGACATGTATCTCCGGAAACCGGTCTCCCGGGCGGACCTCGTGACCGCCGTCGAGACGCTCCAGGAGCGGGCGTCGTACGGCCGGACGCTCCGGACCCTCTGTGCGCTGGCCGAGAAGCGCGTCGCGCTCCAGGAGACGAAGACGAAGGCACAGCTCCGCGAGAGCCCGGCCTTCGACCAGCTGGCGACGGAGATCGAGCTGTCCTGGGCCGAACTTGACACCGAACGCTTCGAGTCGGCCGAACTGCGGAGGCTCATCGCATGAGGAAGGTCGACGCATGAGCCCCATCGTTGCCGACGCGGTCGTCCAGGCACTGCTCGGCGGGTTCGCCGTGCTGGTCCTCCTGTCGACGTACCCGTTCGTCGCGACCGCCATCGCCTACCGCCGTCGCGACAACGGGCTCGCCTACATCCTGCTCCTGATGGGGATCAGCGTCTGGAACGCGATGCTCGCCGCACAGCTCCTCTCCCCCCGGCCGCTGGTGAAGGGGTTCTTCCTCTCGCTGTCGGTCGTCGGGTCGCTGCTCGCCGCGCTCGGGTGGTTCCTCTTCGCCTGTACCGCGAGCAGTACCCCGAACGTCCCGCGCAGACGGCTGCTGTACGGCGGCGCGGCCGTCCTCACGGGCGTCGACGTCCTCCTGGCGATGACGGCGCCCGCCCACACCATCTACTGGGTGGTTCCCGAGCCGTCGACGCTGACGACCGGCTTCGCCGTCATCACGCCGAAACTGGGGTACTGGCTCCACATCCAGCTGCTCGTGGTGCTGCTCGGTGGGGGGACGCTCCTCTTCGCCGCCGCGTGGGAACGCGGGACCGACGTCCGGTTCACGCGGCTGTACACGATCGCGGGCACCGCGACCGTCGCCGGCGTCCTCTGGAGCGCGGTCGCTGCCCCGGGCGGAACCTCGGTTGCACCACTGCTGGCGGCATCGCTCAGTGCCATCGGGTGGCTCCAGGCCCAGCAGGTCTCCTGGTTCGCCGAACGGGAGTGGTCCGTGTGGCGAACGTTCGTTCAAGACTAGATTCTTTAGTCCCTGTGTGCGACCTTCTAGCATGCAAGGTCCGGCGAGTCCGGGGACGGCCATCGTCCACGTCGGTTCCAGCGACCTCCCCGAGCAGCGCGTGAACGCCGCGGCCGAGCGGATGGTGTTCGACGTCCACGATGCCGACTCGGGCGAGCACGCGGTGGATCTCGTCAGAGAGGGCGTCGCCGAGGCGATCGTCAGCCGGTACTCGCTGTCGGACGGCGACGGGCTCGAGTTGCTGCGCACTGTCCGCGACGTGGATACCGACATCCCGTTCGTGCTGGTCGCCGCCGACGGCGACGAGCAGGTCGCGAGCGAGGCGGTCGCGGCCGGCGTGGACGGGTATCTCCCGGTGGACGACGTGGATGCCGTGGACGCCGTGGTGGAGCGGGTGACCGAGCTCCTCCAGTCCACCGTGTCGCGGACCAGCGAGGGTGAACGGCGCTATCGGAACCTGCTGGAGGCGTCACCGGCGCCCATCAACGTCTTCGACAGGACGGGCGAGATCCTCTACTCCAACCAGGCCGTCGCCGACCTGCTCGGTATCGACCACCCGGCCGACCTCGAGGGTGATTCGATATTCGACTACATCGAGGTCGCGGACCGCGAGGTCGCCCGGGCGGAACTGGCCAGCGTCATCGAGGAGGGGGAGACGGTCGGGCCGACACAGATGACGGTCTGCCCTGACGACGGGCCCTGCCGGGATATCCAGGTCGCCACGGCGCCCGGTGAGTTCCGCGGGGAACCGGTCGGGCAGGCGGTCATCATCGACGTGACCGAACTCCGGGAGGCCGAGCGGGAGCTGCGGTCGGAGCGACGGTTCATCGAGAACGCGCTCGATACGCTGGACGACGGGTTCTACGTCGTCGACCCGGAGGGGCGGCTCGTCCGGTGGAACCGGGCGCTCGCCGAGACGACCGGCTACACCGAGACCGAACTCGACGGGATGTCCCTCGACCGGCTGATCGTCGGGCGGGACATCCCGGACTTCGAATCCGGGCTGCAGACGGCGCTGGACGAGGGGCAGGACACCCGGGAGCTGACGATGGTGACGAAGGAGGGCGAGACGATGCCGATAGAGGCGCGGACCCGGCGGCTGACCGACGAGGCGGGGACCGTCATCGGTGCCGTCGGCATCTCCCGCGGCATCGCCGAGCGCCGCGAGCGGGAGCGCCAGCTCACCGCCCAGCGCGAGCAACTCTCGATGCTCGCCCAGACCAACCAGCTGGTCAGGGAGATCAACGCGGCCCTGGTCACGGCGGAGTCCCGGGCGGAGGTGGAGTCGCTCGTCTGTGAGCGACTCGCCGGGACCGGGCCGTACCAGTTCGCCTGGATCGGAGCCCCCGACCGGGGCCACCAGCGGATCGTGCCGCGAGCGGCCGCCGGAACGGACGAGGGGTATCTGGACGCCATCTCGATATCGCTCGACGACGAGCAACAGGCCCCCGTCGTGCGGGCGATACGGACGAACGAGGTGCAGACGAACGAGATCACGGACGCGGCGTTCGAGCCCTGGCGCCAGGCAGCGCAGGCCAGGGGTTTCGAGTCGGTCATCACGATCCCGCTGAGCTTCCAGAACGCCCGCTACGGCGTGCTGGCGCTGTACTCGGGCCACCGGAGCGACAACATCGAACTGGAGGAGGGCGTCCTCGGTGAACTCGGCGAAACGGTCGGTGCGGCCATCAACACCGCCGAGCGCAAGCGGGCCCTGCTCGCAGCGCCGGTGGTGGAGCTGGAGCTCGAGATCGCCGACGAGACCGAGTTCTTCAACCGGTTCGCCGCGGCGCTGGACCGGGCGATCACGCTCGAACGCATCACCCCCTGCGAGGACGGTGCTACCACCATGTACCTCTCCGTGGCGTGCCGGGAGACCGACCGGGTCGAGGCCGTCTGCGAGCAGTTCCCCTCTATCGACGACTGGGGCTGGGTCACCGACGGCCGTGACACGTCGATCCTGAAGCTCGAGACCACCGAGGGCGGCGTCGTCGATAGGCTCGCGACACACGGGAGCGTCCTCGAGTCCCTGTCGGCGACCCCCGAGCACTGTACGCTGACCGTGCAGGTCCCATCGAGTACCGACGTGCGGTCGTTCGTGAAGATGCTGGACGACAGCTACGACACCGTGCGGCTGCGGTCGCGCCAGCAGCGGACCGGCCGCTCACAGCCCGCGCTCGGGACGCAACTCGACGACCTGCTGACCGACCGCCAGCAGCAGGTTCTCGAACTGGCCTACGGCGGCGGGTACTTCGAGTCGCCCCGGGTGCAGACGGGACAGGACCTGGCTTCGGACCTGGGTATCTCCGGACCGACCTTCCACACGCATCTCCGGGCCGCACAGCGGCACATCTTCGGCGAACTCCTGTCGTCCGAATCCCACTCGGAGACGGAATCGGAGTCGGAGTGACCGACCGGTCGCCGGCAACGTCGGCTCCGCACCGGGCCGTTCTTCACCTCGGTCTAGCTGGAAAGCCATCCGAGCGGATGGGGGTAACAGGCTAGTGCGCACGAGGATGGGTCGCCGAGCGGAAGGAAGCAGTGCAACATGAGTTTCCCAATCAAGACCTCGACCATCGCGGTCGGTCTGGTCGCACTGGTGGTGGGTGCCGGGTTCGCGGCGGCAGCGGTGACCATCTCCCAGGCCAATCCGAACGAAGTCGCCCCCGGTGAGGGGCAGGTCACGGGTTCGACCAACCTGTCAATCGACTCGCAGAGTCTCTCGTACTCCGGCGTCAACGCGACGGGCGTCACCGTCGATGTCAACAACACCGGCATGACCGACCACACGGGCGACGTTCACATCTCCATCAAGAAGTCGGACGGCACCATCGTGGACAGCAAGACCTACACCGGGAAGACGTTCACGCAGGATTCGGTGACATCGGTCACGTACGACTTCCCGAGCGAACTGCCGATAGATTCGTTCTCGAAACTGGAAGTCCTCGTCGAGCAGACCGCCTGACGACGCTTCCGACGCTGATTCTTTGCGGTCTGCTGTATCGATGTCGTGACGCCGAGCGCCGGCCGGCGCTTACTCGCGGTCCATGTGGACCGCCTCGAAGTGCGCGACCACGGCCTCGAACCGCGACTCGCCGGGATCGGGCTGGACGACCGCACCGCAGAGGTCGCACGTCTCCGTGGCGGGGCCAGGGCCGACATCAGCGGCTGCAACGTCGTCCACGCGGGTCTCTGTCGTCATGATATCGTAACAACGGCTGGAAACTGTGTAGGGGTTGTGGCTTCGGTTGCCGGTGGGTTCTTCTACCGGTCCCCTGTCGGTGACGCTGGCGGTGTCCCCGGGACCGTGCGTTCGGACGGTGGTCGGTGTCCGATACCCGGCACCGGCTCTGCGGATGGTGAGAGACGCGGCACCGCCCCTGCGGGTGGCAGAAAACCATTAGTACCGATACTGCAACAATCTAGCATTCATGACGAGCAGGAGCGAGGCGACCGAACTGGCGGGTGAGCACCTGGACAAGATCGTCGGCGGGAACGTGAGCTACACCATCACCAATACGAAGCACGATATCGTCCGGTATCTGGTCTACGCGGACGTTCGCCACCCTGACGGCACCGTGGACCGCTACCGGGTCTCCGTCAGCAACAGCTCCGTGAACGGGAGCAAGAAGATCGCCTCCGACGTGGACTCGTAGCGTTCCCGCCGGGGTCCGTCTCGCGAGGGCGGGCGTGCCGGTTCAGAACGAGTCGACGACCGGAATCCCCTCGGTCTCGAAGTCGGTCATCGCCGCCAGTTTGTCGCTGACATCCTCCAGCCCGACGGTCTCGCTGACGACGGCGCCCGGGGTGATCTTGTCGGTGGCGACCATCCGGAAGATCTCGTCGTAGCGCGTCGGCGGCAGGCCCAGCGAGCCGACGAACTCGATCTCCTGCATCACCATCAGGTCCGAGGGGATGGAGAGGTCGCCCTGCTCGGCCTCCGTGGTGAGGCCAATCTGGACGTGCGTGCCGCGCTTGCCCAGCCCGAGGATGGAGTTGCGGCAGGTCTCCTCGATGCCGAGCGCGTCGACGGAGACGTGGCAGCCGCCGTCGGAGATACCCTTTATCTCCCGTGGAACGCGCTCGGTCTCGCCGGCGTTGAGGGTCTCGGTCGCCCCGAGTTCGGCCGCCTTCGAGAGCTTGTCGTCGTCGAGGTCGACCGCGACGACGTTCGCGCCGAGTGCGTCCGCGATGTGGACCGCCGAGAGCCCCACGCCGCCACAGCCGTGGACCGCGACCCAGTCGCCCGCGCTGACAGGCGCCTGGTGGGCCAGCCCGTGGAACGCGGTCATGAACCGACAGCCGAGTCCGGCCATGTCCGTCGAGGAGACGCCCTCGGGCAGGTGGACGGCGTTGTGGTCGGCGTGGGGGACGTGCAGGAGTTCGGCGAACGCGCCGGGTGCGCTCTCGACGAAGCCGAGCGGCGTGGTGTTGTCGCAGGTGTTCCCGTGGCCGGTGCGGCACTGCTCGCAGGTGCCGTCGCCGAGATTGAACGGGACCGCGATGTGGTCACCCTCGCGGACCTTCTCGACCTCCTCGCCGACGGCGACGACGTGGCCGGCGGGCTCGTGGCCGAGGATCTGTCCGGGCGACGTTTCGAGGCCGAGCCAGCCCCAGTCCCCCTGCCAGCCGTGCCAGTCCGACCGGCAGATGCCACACGCCTCGATCTCGACGACGACGCCGTCCGGGTCCGGCTCCGGGGGGTCGACCTCGGTCACGTCCAGTGGTTCGCCGTGTTCTCGCAGGACTGCTGCACGCATGGCTGCAGGGTCGGGTGTCGACGACAAAGGGGTTCGGGTGGGTGGGGGAGGGTCCCGCCCGGTCCGGCCGTTGTCACCACGACCTCCGTTTCATTCACCGATGACAGCCCCCGATATAGACGGCCTGGGGGGGAGTGGTCGATTCCCTGTTTATTACGTGCGTCCAACGGCGAGCAATGCCGGATACCGGGGGCGACGGGGGCGGGCGTCGAGCACAGGCTACGGTCCTTGGCGTCGCGCTGTTGCTGGGCATCACGGCGCTCGGCGTCACGCTGGTGGTCGTTATCGGCGCGGCCGGGCTGAACGACATCGAGGGGTCCATCGAGCAGGGGCAGGCCGAGACGGCGCTCACGCAGCTCGACGCGAAGGCGGCACGGGTCGCGCTGGGTGACAGCCAGGTCCAGACGGTGCCCCTGACCCGGAACGGTCGCGGGGGTGCGCTCACCGCGGCGGCGACGGGTCGCATCGTCGTCGAGGCCCAGGACGGGACCGAGTACCTCAACCAGACACTCGGGACTGTCACGCGGGAGACGAGCGACCAGGTCGTCGCGTACCAGGGTGGCGGCGTCTGGCGCGGCACGGGCAACGCGAGCCGGATGATCTCGCCGCCCGAGTTCCACTACCGGGCGGGGACGCTCACGCTCCCCATCGTCGCCGCCACCCCGGGCGAGTCGGGGACGGGCGAGGAGGTCACCATCCAGGCGGCCGGGTCCCGGCAGGGGCTCGGCCCGGGTGTCGTCCGGGAGCAGGTTCTCACGGTCAGCGTCACCAGCGACCACTACGTCGCCTGGGCGGACTACTTCCGCGACCGCATCGACGGCGTCTCGGTCACGGTCCACCACAGCAACCGGACCGTCGAGGCGGACCTCGCGCGCCTCGACCTCGACGGGACGTACCGCGACGGCCTCGTCGCCGACGGCGATATCAGCGTGAAGACCCCGAAGACCGTCGATACGGCCGTCGTCTCGGCGGGGAGCGTGAGCGACAAGCACGGGAGCATCGAGTGTGCCGCCGGGAGCGGTTCGGACTGCACCACGACGAACACCGACACCCGGTGGATGGCCCTCGACGCCGGCATCGGGGTCCTCCTCGACAACGCCGAGGACGACCACCCGGACGCCGACATCGACGGCGATACGACGCTCACCGCGGGGTCGTACTACAGCGAGGGGTTCGGCCTCAGCGGCGACACGCTCACCCTCGACCTCTCGTCGGGCAACGTCACGCTGTTCGTCGACGGCAACATCGGGCTGGACAACGGGCGGATCGCCGTCGAGAACGGCGCCGGCACCGACCACTACGCCCGGGTGTACACGAACGGTGATGTCGCGATGGCGAAGGGCCAGTCCGGCGTGACCGTCGCGTCGGGCAACGCGAGCCGCTTCCAGCTGTACGGGACCTCGGAGATGCAGTTCGCGATGGGGCAGAGCAACAACGGGTTCACCGGGGCCGTCTACGCGCCGCGTGACGAGCCCGCCGAGGGGTCGAACGACGCCGTCGGGGAGTACGGGCTCACCTCGGCGACCGCCGCCTGTCCGACGGACGTGGACACCTGTCTGGGGCAGGGGAGCGGCGAGGTGAACGGCGCCATCATCGGCGGTCCGGCCAGCATCCAGCAGGGGACCAGCTTCGAGTACGGCGACGAACTCCGGGCCGTCGAGCCACGGTTCCCCGAGGGGACCGCGCTCCCGCCGCCGGTCACGTACCTGCACATCTCGGTCAACCGCATCGAGGTCGACGGTGCCAGCGCCACACGCGGAACGGTGCCGCTCCCGGGCCGGACCATCATCGCGAACCTCGCCGTCTCCGAGCGGAGCGACGGCGACGAGTACCGGTTCGACGCCGCCGGGACCACCGAGGCCGACCGGGTCGACGAGTACCGCTGGGACTTCGACGCCGACGGCACCGTCGACGGGACGACGGCCGACCCGACGACGACGGTCGCGTGCGACGCCGGCGTGATCGACTGCGACAGCCTCCCGGACGAGGCCAGTGTGACGGCCGTCGACACGAGCGAAGGCGAGTCCGAGACCGCGACCGCGGACTACCCCGCGTCGGACCCCGGTCCCGGCGGTGACAACGCGCCGACCGTCGACTCGTTCGGCGTCACGGACGACAGCGAGTGCTCCGACATCAATCCCGGACACGGTGATTGCAAGAACAAGGCCGCGACGGATCACGCCGAGTTCGAGATCTCCTGGAGCGTATCGGACGCCGACGGCGACCTCGACTCGGTGACCGTCGAGGTCCGGCGGGACGGGAGCCTCGTCCAGACCTACAGCGGCTACAGCGGGACCGAGACGTACCATCGGGAGGGCGCGTATGGGGACGCGTACTCGTTCACGGTCGTCGCCGAGGACGCCGCGGGCAACAGCGACAGTGACACCATCGACGACCCGGCTGCGGACGGGAGCGACCCGTAGCGGGCCGTGGATTCCCGATCCCCGTCTCAGCCGTCGAACGCCGGGAGCATCGCGATGTCGTTCCACGCGGCCGCCTCGTGGCGTGCACTCATCGCCTCGACGTACTCCTCGTCCTGCATGAACGCGTAGGCGTCGGCTTCGGACGGGAACTCGATGACCACCGTCCAGTTGCCGTCCCACTCCCCCTCGAGTTCTTCGGCCTCCTCGGTCGCCACCAGTACCTCGCCGTCGTGGGCGGTGATGCGCTCGAACGTCGTCGGGATGTACTCGGACTCGTAGGTGTCCCAGTCCTCGACCTGGATCTGTGCGACGATGTAGACGGTCTCGGTCTCGCTCATCGGTCTGTCAGCGGGCGGCGGGGGAATAAAATCGTGGGCTGGCGTCCGGACACCGTTCCGGAACCGAGACGGGGTTCCGCGGACGTTCGGGGTCCCGGAGCGCCTGCCCCTCGACGTCGGGGGATTTACGCTCGTGGCCGCTGCCCACTCAGACGTGTCGGGGAAGGACGAATCCAGCGGCGATGGTCCGGCGGCCTGGTGGGACGAGCGCTACGAATCGGAGGAGACGCCCTGGGACACCGGCGAACCGCAGCCGGCGCTCGTCGATGCGGTCGCGGAGTACGGGCTCTCGGGGCAGGTGCTCGACATCGGCTGTGGAACGGGGACCCACGCGCTCTGGGCCGCCGAGCAGGGCCATCCTGCCGTCGGTATCGACATCTCCGAGCGCGGCATCGAGCGGGCGCGGGAACGGGCGGCCGACCGTGACCTCGATATCCGGTTCCGGGTCGGCAACGCGCTCGACCTCGATGCCGACGGCGAGGCGTTCGAGACAGTGCTCGACAGTGGCCTGTTCCACGCTTTCGAAACCGAGGGACACGCCGCGTACGCCGCGGAGGTCGGCGAGGTGCTCCGTCCCGGTGGCCGGCTGTTTCTGGTCGGTTTCGGCCCGGACGCGCCGACGGATTTCGGCCCGGTTCCGATGGTCCCGGCGGACGTCCGGGAAGCGTTCGCGGACGGGTGGACCGAGCTGGTCTGTCGCGAAGCCGTGTTCGAGACCCAGGCGATGGACGTTCCGGGGCTGCTCGCGGTGCTGGAGCGGGAGTGAGTACGGGCGCAGCGACGAGCACCGTCGGTCCGAGGTGAGAGAACGGGACCGCCGAGAGACTGCGTCTCTCGTGGACTCGTCTCTACAACGGAGAGAACGGGACCGCCGAGAATTGAACTCGGGTCCTACGGACCCCATCCGCAGAGGATACCACTACCCCACGGTCCCTTGCATCCGAGGAAATGCGGGTCCGGGTAAAGAGCGTGTCGTTTCGGTCGCCGGGGCCACTACCATTACGGCCCCGCGCCGAGTTCGCCGGCCCGTATGCTCCCTGTCCTGCCGCTGCAGACACTGGGCCAACGCATCGACACGCTGTTCAACAACCTGATCGCGGGCGGGGTCGCGTTCGCCGGCGACCTGCTCGTCTTCGTCGCGACGGTCGTGGTGTTCTACCTGCTCGGGCGCATCGTCGTCGTCCCCGTCGTCACGCGCCTGCTGAAGGCCCGCAACGTGCAGCCGACGCTGGCGAAGCCGGCCCGGAAGCTGACGCTCGCGGCGGTCGTCTTCGTGGCCGTCGCGGTCGGGTTCGCAATCGCCGGGTTCGGCGACCTGCTCACGTCGCTGGCGACCATCGCCGCGGCGCTGACGCTGGCCATCGGCTTCGCCTCGCAGGACGTCATCGGCAACCTCGTCGCCGGCGTGTTCCTCATCGCGGACCCGAAGGTCCGCATCGGTGACTGGGTCGAGTGGAACGACGAGAAGGGCATCATCGAGGACATCAGCTTCCGCGTCTCGCGCGTGCGGACGTTCAACAACGAACTCGTGACGGTCCCCAACTCCGAGCTCGCGAACACGGCCATCACCAACCCCGTCGCGAAGGACAAGCTCCGCGTCCCGTTCACGTTCGGTGTCGGCTACGGGGATGACCTCGACCACGCGCAGGACGTCATCATCGAGGAGGCCGAGCGCCACGACGATATCCTCGACGAGCCCGCGCCCTCGACGCGCGTGACCGAACTCGCGGACTCGTACGTCGGCATCCAGTCGCGGTTCTGGATCGACAGTCCCTCGCGCTCGGACTGGGCGAAGGTCCGCTCGGAGTACGTCCAGGCGGTCAAGGAGCGCTGTGACGCCGAGGAGATCGACATGCCGTACCCCCACCAGCAGCTGCTGGGCGGTATCGACGTGGAGATGCAGGGGGGCGAGGTGGAGGCACCCGCCGACGACTGAAGAGATAATCCGGATACTTCGAGCAGCCATCGCGAACATCCCTATCTCGCGACGAAACTCGGTATCCGACAGAGAATCACACGAGTACGCGTTCGAGGTCGACCACGACGCCACGCTCTGCGTCGGGGGCCCCCACGAGTCGGCCGAGGCAGACGGCCGTGCCGCTCGGGACGTAGCCGGCCACGAGCGGCGCGTCCTCGCCGTCGCCGGGCGCGGGCATCTCGCCGGCATCCGGGCCCTCCGCGGGCGGATCGATGCCCAGCACGCCGGGTGCGTAGACGGGCGCGCCGGTGGCCACCTGCTGGGCGGCACTGGGCGCGACCGTCACGCGCGGGAGGTGCCGGAGCGTCCGCTCGGCCGGCTGGACGACCTCGCGGATGGGGCCCTCGTGGCCGTCCTCGCGCCAGACCGCCAGCGCGTCGACGTAGTCGTGGAGCGTGACGAGGTCGGTGTCGTCGAAGGTGCCGGTGGCGGTCCGGCGGAGGTCGCCCATGTTCGCGCCCGTCCCCAGCGCCAGTCCGAGGTCGTGACAGAGCTTCCGGACGTAGGTGCCGGCCTCGCACTCGATGCGCAACAGTGCGCGCCGGTCCTCGCGTTCGAGGAGGTCGAGTTCGTGGACCGTCCGCGTTCGGAGCCGCCGGCTCACGGCCGATTTCCGCGGCGGCTTCTGGAGCAGCGGCCCCTCGAACTCGGCGACGGTCCCCTCGAGGTCTGCCGGGGCCGGGCGGTGGAGTTCGAGGACGGTGACGTACTCCTTGTCGGCGTCGTCGAACGCCTGTGCGAGGCGGGTGGCGTCGCCGAGCATGAGCGGCAGGCAGCCCGTCACCTTCGGGTCGAGCGTGCCCGCGTGGGCCGCGCGGTCGACGTGCGTGTCGGCGTCCGCGGCCGCGAGCGCGTCGTCGGCGAGGTCGCGCGTCCACGCCGCGACCTGGTGGGCGGAGGGGCCGGGCGGCTTGTCGAGGTTGCAGACGCCGAACGCGAGCAGTTCCGGGACCGACCGCTCGTCGGGCGCGGGCCGGAGGTCGATGTCGACGGTCGCGTCGGCGTCGTCCATCTCAGAACTCGTAGCGGATGCCCTCGACGGGGGTCTTCCCCTCGTCGCCCTCGGGCGTGTACGCCTCGACGACGGCGCGGAGCGCGCCGACGACGCCGTCGGGGTCGAGCCGGGAGGTGTTCAGCACGAGGTCGTAGATGGAGAGGTCCTCGATGTCGATGCCGTAGTACTCCCGGTAGCGCGAGGCTTCGGACTCGGCGCGGGCGCGGGTCTCCTCGCGGGCGCGGTCGACGGCCTTGTCCTCGCGCTCGGCGATGCGCTGGGCCCGGACCGCGAGCGGCGCGTTCAGCCACATCTTGAAATCGGCGTGTTCGCCCGCCATCCAGCCCGCGAGCCGCGACTCGAGGACGAGGTCGTCGCGCTCGCTGGCGGTCTCGCGGAGCCGGCGGTCCAGATCGCGGTCGATGGCGTCGTCCTCCTCGGCCGCCCGGTTCAGCTCGAGCGGCGTCATCCCGCGCTCGTCGGCCAGCGCCCGGAAGATGTCACCCCCGCTGACGTGCTCGTAGCCGAGCGCCTCGGCGAGTCCGGCCGCGGCAGTGGATTTCCCACTGCCCGCGGGGCCGGAGATGGTAATCAACATGTGCTCTCTGGGTCGGTGGCGTTCAAAATCGTTGTCCTTGCCGGGGCAGTTTGCGGGCCTGTGGCGGGGTGGCACTGGAGCACGACCGGCCCGACGAACTGGCACAGGCCCGCCCCGACGATCACGACAACGGAGCCACCTACGAAGCCCTCGCGCTCTCTCACGGTGACAGCGACTACAACGGAGCCACCTACGAAGCCCTCACGCTCTCTCACGGTGACGGCGACTCCAACGGAGCCACCTACGAAGCCCTCACGCTCTCGACCATCCGGGACTCGCTGCGCTCCTCGCTCCCTTCGGTCGCTGCGGTGCTTGCGTCGTCCGGGATGGGTCGAGAGCGCTCGCCCTTCGAGTCCGCCAGGATTCGGCTGTTCCACGGGCGCTGTGGCCCTGCCCTTCCCCGGGTCGCGCGGGTTCGGCCGCGAGGGCCTCACCACGCGCTCCCGGCCGAAGAGCGGTTGGTCGGCGGGCTGGTTCCGGGACCAGGAAGCGCGCGGGCGCCATCCCCGTGGAGACCGCGAGCGGAGCGAGCGTGTCGGAACACTCGCGGCGCCCGCGCGGGGAGGTGTGGGGACACTAGCACTCCGCTGGAACCACTACGCGCGAACGCTCGGTGCGGCGGGCAACAGGGCGGGACTGAAAGGGGCCGCCCGCCTCGACCCGCCCCGGAGGAAGCAAGCACCGCAACGAGCGACCGAAGGGAGCGACGTGAGGAGCACAGCGACTCCCGGGCGGTCGAGCGGGCGGGGGCTTTCTATCCGGCTTCGTCGTCGGTCAGGTCGTCACAGGGAGGGGACGCGAGAAGTTCGCAGCAATCCCACCCGTGCCATCGCCCCGGTCCCGGCACCGTTTTCCCCGCGCCCGCCACCCGACACGGTATGACCGACGAAGACGACACGAGCGGCCCCGACCCGGCCCACTTCCGCGCACTCGAGGAGATGTACCACCAGGCCCCCTGCAACGACCGCCTCGACCCCACGCTCAGCATCGATACGGCCGAGGCGACGCTCGAGTTCGACGTGGACGAGTCCACCCACCACGCGGCCGGCGGGATGCACGGCTCGTACTACTTCAAGGCGCTCGACGACGCCGCCTTCTTCGCCGTCAACTCGCTCGTCGAGGACGTGTTCGTCCTGACGACGGGCTTCGATGTCCACTTCGAACGCCCGGTGAGCGAGGGGACCGTCCGCGCCGAGGGGGTCGTCGTGAACGCGAACCCGAACCAGCTGCTCGCGAGCGCCATCGCCGAGGACGGCGAGGGCAACGAGATCGCACGGGGTACGGGCCGGTTCGCCCGGAGTCGCGTCGAACTCGACGAGAGCGTCGGCTACGTGCGGGAGTAGCCGGTGCGATGGCCGTTGGTTAAAACGGCACCGGCAGAACAGGGGTCAGAGTTTAGTCGGGGGGCTCCGCGTCACCGTGGCACATGAAGTACCACCAGCAGGAGCCGCTTCGCCACGTCGGAGCGATTCCGGCGATGGGGGCCGACCGATACGGCGAGAAACGGGCACTGGAGTACCGCGGGGAGGAGTACTCCTACGCCGACCTCGACCGGCGAGCCGACCAGGTGGCGTCGGCGTTAGTGGAGCTGGGCGTCGAGCCGGGCGACCGCGTGGCGATGTACGTCGCCAACTCGCTGCAGTTCCCGGAGACGTTCTTCGGCATCGTCCGCACGGGCGCCGTCGCGGTGCCGCTCAACCACCGGATGGACAAGGGCCGGCTGGAGTACATCCTCGACGACGCCGGCGTCGACGTACTGGTGGGCTCGGAGGTGTTCCCGTCGGTCGTGAAGGACCTCTCCGCGCACGTCGAGACGACGCTCATCCCCGGCGGCAACGAGGACGCCGGGCTGCTGAACTACGACGAACACGTCGACTCCGCGAGCGACGAGTTCGACCGGCCCGAACGCGACTTCGAGGACGTCTGCCTGCAGTGCTACACCTCCGGGACGACGGGCGACCCGAAGGGCGTCCTGACGACACACCGGAACGTCATCTCGACGGCCCAGTCGTACACGGAGACGGGCGCGGGCGACCCGGAGGAGGACACGACGCTGCTCGTGCTGCCGCTGTTCCACATGTACGGGCTGAGCGTCGTCCTCATCAACGGGCTCTACAACGGTATCGACATCGTGCTCAAGACCCTGCCCGTCGCGTCGGCGCTGCTGGGCGCCATCGACGACGAGGACGTGACCCAGTTCGCGGGCATCCCGGCCATCTTCATCGAGATGCTCAACGAGTACGAGTCCAACCCGGAGGCGTACGACCTCTCCAGCATCGAGACCGTGGGGTCGGGGGCCGCGCCGCTCGCGGACGACACCCGCGACCGCGTCGAGGAGATGTTCGGCGCGCAGCTCATCGAGGGCTGGGGGATGACCGAGACCACGCCCGCGGGTACGACGAACTCCGTCCGGGGCGTCATCAAGGGTGCCGGCTGCATCGGCCGGCCGAGCCCGGACATCGAACTCAAACTGGTCGACCCGGTGACCGGCGAGACCCGCGTCGAGGCCGAATGGCTCGACCCGCAGGCGCCCGTCGATATCGAGGAGCACGTCGACTTCGATGACGAGGAGTCCTACACCGGCGAGATGGCGGTCCGTGGACCACAGGTGTTCGAGGGCTACCACAACCTGCCCGAGAAGAACGAGCAGGTGTTCGACGACGAGGGCTGGTTCTACACGGACGACATCGCGCGCGTCGACGAGGACCGCTTCCTCTGGATGGTCGACCGCGCCGACGACATGATAATCGTCGGCGGGGAGAACGTCTACCCCGCGGAGGTCGAGAACGCGCTGTTCGACCACCCCGCCGTCGCCGAGGCCGCGGTCGTGGGCGCCGACCACGAGGTGAAGGGGCAGGCCCCGGTCGCGTTCGTCGTCCTCGCGAACGACGCGGACCCCGAGGAGATAACGGAGCGCGCGCTCCGCGAGTTCGCGCTCGACCGCGTCCCCACGTACGCCCACCCCCGGCGGGTGTTCTTCGTCGACGAACTCCCGCGCTCGGGCACCCGGAAGGTCCAGCGCTACAAACTGGAGGACGAGGCCGCCGACCGCCTCGGCGGGCCGCTATCCTCCAGCGAGGAGCTGTAGGCGCCATCCCTCGCCAGGGACAGCGCCCCCGAACGCCGCTGGGTGGTGGGTAGCGGGCTCTCCCACCACCCCGTGTGGGTCGGTGTCGAACACGGAAGAAACGGTTAAGCTACCGCCTTTGGTACTGTATCACATGAACCTCTCCTCGAGCCAGGCGTCCGGTACCGACCGCACGGCGGTGACAGCTGTCCACCTGTTCGTCCGCTCGCTCTCGCCCGACGGTGACGGCGGGCGCGTCGAGGAACTCGTCGCCCGACTGGACGACCTCGCCGAGCCCATCGATACGACCGTCCACATCTGGGGCGATGCGGTCGGGCTGGAGGGCCCCCTTGCCGAGGCACCGTCGGGCCGGTTCATCCTCTAGGAGGTCGCCGACTTCCGCGACTGGGCCGCCCGTAACGGGGCCGGACTGGTCGGCTTCGAGACCCACGAGACGGCCTGTGCGTTCACCGACCGGGAGTGCCGGTTGCTCTCGCTCCCGACGGTGGCCCTGGCGACCACCCGTGGCGACGACCTCGTCGGGGTCGCGCCGGTCCGGGTCGGCGACGACCTCGTCACCGTCGAACACCTGCTCGATGCGGTGGTTCCGTCCGGGAAGCGACTCGCCGCGCACTGACGGCCGCGGAGCCGACCCTATCCCTCCCGGTTCGCTCGTTCCGTTCCTCTGAGCGGCCCGTCCGCGACGAGAAACGGCAGGTACCGCTCCCGTCGAGGGGCCCCATCGACCGCGTTCTCGACGCGGGCCACGAGCGCTTCGACCGACAGCGCACGCTCGGTCCCCGCCCGACGGTCCCAGACCTTCAGCGGCGGCTCGTCGACCGTCGCCTCACGGTTCCCGACCACGACCACGAACGGCACCCGGTCGCGCTCGGCCCGGTCGAGCCGCTCGTCGACGGGCTCGGGGCGGTCGTCCACGTCGGCGCGGAGGCCGGCCTCGGTCACCTCGCTCGCCAGCGCCGTCGCCCGGTCGCGGTGGTCGGCGGCGACCGTGACGAACCGGACCTGTGTCGGGGCGAGCCAGGCCGGCGGCGATTCCCAGAGCGTCGTGTGCGCGATATCGAGACTCCCGAGCGGCTCGCAGTCGACGATGACCGGGTGGTCGTGGCCGTCCTCTGGCTCGCCCCCGGCTCGGTCGAACGCGATTCCCGCCCGCTCCGCGAGCCCGGGGCTCAGTCGGACGTGGGGTACGTCGCCCGGGTCGCGCCGGCGGTCGTGGAACTCGAGGCGGACGGTTCCGGATGCGGCGGCCGCCTCGTCCGCGAAGCGGTGGACCAGCAGCGGGCGGTCGAGCGCCGCGGCGAGGTCGTCGAGGCGGGCCGGTGGAACGGCCTCGCCGGCGTGACAGACCGGCACCGCGTCAAGTCCGCAGTCGCGGTTCAGGCCCGTGACGAGCGCCGCGAACTCGGCGAGCGACTCCCACGCCGTATCGCGGCCGGCCGTCACCGCGTGGGCGGTCGGGACGGTCGCCGCGTCCCCATCCCGGGCGACGAGGCCGGTCTCGGCCAGCCGGAGCGGGCAGTCCCCGGGCCGGAGGTCGGCGTCCCGGAGGAAGGCGAGGGCCCCGAGCCGTGCGGATGGCCGGAGCCGTGCGCCCCGCTCCGGGTACGCGTCGACCGTCCCGAGCGCGCCCAGCAGGCGCGCCGTGTCCGGGTCCGAGGGGTCGTACGTGACGGCGGTCTCGACAGGAGCGGCGCCGGCGTCGAGCAGGCGCTCGTGGACCCGGTCGGTCAGGAGGTCCTGTACGAGGCGCCCGGCCGGGAGCAGGCGGCGGCCGCCGAGGCCGTCGGACTCGGCGAGCGAGGAGTGCCCGCCGTCCCGGTCACCTCGCGCGATGCGGTGGTCGACGGTGGGGCCGTCCATCGCCAACTCGAACGCCTCGCGCGTGTGCTCGTCCAGGTCCGGGCGCACAGCGTCGAGGTCACGGCGCTCGCCGTCGACGACGACGGTCCACTCGGACTCGACCGCTTTCACCTCGACCGTGCCCGTGAAGCGGTTCACCGACTCGGCGAACGGGTGGCCAGCGCTCTCCAGCGTGAGCGCGTGGTGCCAGCCGACGGGCGCCCGGAGCACGTCGAGGCCGTCCCCGTCGCCGTCCCCTCGGTCGTCGAGCGCCCGCGCGAGCGCCCGACAGCACGCCACGCTCGTCTCGTTGTCGCTCGCTCGCTCGCTGAGTGCGGGACACGGGTACACGAGCAGCCGCGAGAGCCGCAGGTCCTCGGCCCGGTCGGCGAGGTGGTCGGCAACCTCGGCCGCGACGGCGTCGGGGTCGTGTGCGTCGTCGCCCTCTATGGCGACGAAGGCGACGAGGCAGTCGTCGAAGCCCCCCTCGCTCGGAACCGGTAGCGTGTCGTCGGCCGGGTCGGGGGTCGGCTCCTCGGGGTCGGGGGCGTCCTCGGCGGGCGGTGCGGCGACCCTCTCGAACGAGCAGTGGTCGGCGTGGACGTCGAGGACGCGCATGGGGGCCGGTCGGCCGGTCGCGGCAAAGCGATTGTGGGTGGGTCCGGGAGGCGGGATTTTTGGGCCCGCGCCGTGCCGGTCGGCCATGGCCATCATCGTCGGGCCGACCCTCCCCGAACCGTACTTCGAGCGCGTCGAGGCCGTCTGGGACGAGTTGGCCGACCGGTTCGGCATCGACCGCTACCCCAACCCGTACCCGCACGCCACGCTGTACGGACTGGCCGAGTCCGCCGACGTGGACGCCGTCGTGGCCGCGGTCGAGCGCGTCGCCGCCGAGCACGACCCGTTCACCGTCCGGACCAGCGGGCTCGGCGTCTTCCCCGGCGCGCACGTCTATGTTCCGGTGGCGAAGTCGCCGGCGCTGCTGGACCTGCATCGGGATGCCGTCGACGCGCTCGCACCGCTCGGCGACGCGCCGACGGACTACTACGAACCCGAACGGTGGTTCCCGCACGTCGGCCTCGCGCTCTCGCTGGAGGCTGACCTCGCGGGCGAGGTCGTCGCCCACCTCGCAGAGCGGACGTTCGCGTGGGAGTTCACCGTCGACAACGTCTCGGTCACGCGGCCGCCGGCCGACGGCGACGAGCACCAACTGGTCGCCAGTGTCGAGTTGTGACCGCCCCCCGCCCCCGCGATTAAGCCACCACCGTGCGTGGCGTCTCCCATGACCCTCCGCGAGATGGACGAGGCCGGTCACGAGCACGTCGCCTTCTACCGCGACGAGTCGACGGGCCTGCGCTGTATCGTTGCCGTCTACGACTCCCGGCGCGGCCCGGCCGTCGGCGGCACCCGGATGCTCGACTACGACGACGAGGCCGACGCGCTCGCGGACGCGCTCCGGCTCTCGGAGGCGATGGCGTACAAGACCGCGGCCGCCGAGTTGCCGCTCGGCGGCGGGAAGGCCGTCATCGTCGGTGACCCCGGGGAGAAGACCGACGACCTCCTGCGGGCGTACGGTCGCGTGGTCGACACCTACGGCGGTCGCTTCGTCACCGGCGAGGACGTGAACATCGACGTGGCGGACCTGCGGGTCATCCAGGAGACGACCGGCAACGTCGGCGGCGCGGGCGGCGGCGAGGGGACGGACGTGACCGCGGCGGGCGTCGTTCACGGACTGCGGGCGTCGTTCGCCGAGCAGGACGGGGACGACTCGCTGGACGGGCGACGAATCGCGGTGCAGGGCGTCGGCAAGGTCGGACGGGCGCTCGTGGAGCGGCTCGTGGACGAGTGGGCGAACGTGGTCGTCGCCGACGTGGACGAGGAAGCGGTCGCCGCGGTCGAGGAAGAGTTCGATGTCGAGTCGGTCGCGCCCGACGCCATCTACGAGGAGCCCTGCGACGCCTTCGCGCCCTGCGCGCTCGGGGGCGTGCTGGACGACGAGACGATTCCGCGCCTGGAGTGCGACATCGTCTGCGGGTCGGCGAACAACCAGCTCGCCGAGCGCCGGCACGCCGACGCGCTGGCCGAGCGCGGCATCCTGTACGCGCCCGATTACGTGGTGAACGCCGGCGGCCTGGTCGCGGGCGTCACGGAGATGGAGGGCGGCGGCACCGCCGAGGCGCTGGAGCGGGTGGCGGCCGTCCGCGACCGGCTGGAGTCCATCTTCGAGACGGCGCGGGCGGAGGGCATCACGCCGCTGGCGGCGGCCGACCGCTTCGCGGAGGCGCGGATGGCCGAGGGTGGCGAGTCGACGTTGTTCTGAGCGCACCCGGCCGAGCGATGCCCGGCTTGCGGGTGTGTGCCAACCCCTCCCGCCGTCTCTAAAGCTTTATCCGGCGCTCCCGACTCCCTCGTGGTATGGTAGCCGTCACGCTCCCCGACGGGTCCGTCCTGGACCTGGACGACGGGGTCACGGTCGAGGAGGTCGCCTACGAGATCGGACCGGGACTCGGGGCGGCCACAGTCGCCGGCGTCGTCGACGGCGAGCTGGTCGACCGGCACACGCCGCTGCACGAGGACTGCAAGCTGGAGATCGTCACGGAGGACTCCGACGAGTACCTGCAGGTCCTCCGCCACTCCGCCGCCCACGTCTTCGCGCAGGCGCTCCAGCGCCTGCACCCCGAGGCCAAGCTCACCATCGGCCCGCCGACGGACCAGGGCTTCTACTACGACATCACGAACGTCGACCTCGACGAGGACGACCTCGCGGCCATCGAGGACGAGATGGCCGACATCGTCGAGGCCGACTACGCCATCGAGCGCGTCGAGCGCTCCCGCGAGGAGGCGTTCGAGGTCTACGAGGACAACGAGTACAAGCGCGAGATCCTGGAGACCGAAGCCGCCGACGCGGAGGAGGTCTCCTTCTACGTCCAGGACGACTGGCAGGACCTCTGTCAGGGCCCCCACGTCGACAGTACGGGCGAGGTCGGCGCGTTCGAGCTGCTCGACATCTCGGCGGCGTACTGGCGCGGCGACGAGGAGAACGACACGCTGACGCGGGTCCACGGGACGGCGTTCCCCTCCGAGAAGGACCTCGAGCAGTTCCTCGAACGGCGCGAGGAGGCGAAGAAGCGCGACCACCGCCGCCTCGGGAGCGAACTCGACCTGTTCTCCATTCCGGACACGACGGGGCCGGGCCTGCCGCTGTACCACCCCGCCGGGAAGACGGTACTCGACGAGCTGTCGGGCTACGTCCGCGACCTGAACGAGCGCTACGGCTACGAGTACGTCGAGACGCCCCACCTCTTCCGCACGGAGCTGTGGAAGAAATCGGGGCACTACGACAACTACCGGGACGACATGTTCCTCCTCGACGTGAACGACGAGGAGTACGGGCTGAAGCCGATGAACTGTCCCGGCCACGCCACCATCTTCGAGGAGGGCTCGTGGTCGTACCGGGACCTGCCCGTCCGCTACGCCGAGGACGGCAAGGTGTACCGGAAGGAGCAACGCGGTGAACTCTCCGGGCTCTCGCGCGTCTGGGCGTTCACCATCGACGACGGCCACCTGTTCTGCCGGCCGAACGACATCGAGCAGGAGGTCGACAACATCATGACCGCCATCAACGAGGTGCTGGAGACGTTCGACCTCGACTACACGGTGGCGCTGGCGACGCGGCCCGAGAAGTCGGTCGGGAGCGACGAGATCTGGGAGCGTGCCGAATCACAGCTCCGTGACGTGCTGGAGAACTCCAGCCTCGACTACCACGTCGAGCCCGGCGACGGGGCGTTCTACGGCCCGAAGATCGACTTCGGCTTCGAGGACGCGCTCGGGCGGGAGTGGGACGGCCCGACGGTCCAGCTCGACTTCAACATGCCCGAGCGGTTCGACCTGAGCTACATCGGCGAGGACAACGAGGAGCACCGCCCGGTGATGATCCACCGGGCGCTGTACGGCTCCTACGAGCGGTTCTTCATGGTGCTCATCGAGCACTTCGACGGGAAGTTCCCGCTCTGGCTCGCGCCCGAGCAGGTCCGCATCCTCCCCATCTCGGACGACAACCTCGGCTACGCCCACCGCGTCAAGAACGAACTGGACGACGCCGGTTTCCGGGTGGAGGTCGAGGACCGCGACCAGACCATCGGCCGGAAGATCCGCGGTTCCCACGAGGACCGGCTCCCGTACATGGTCATCGTCGGCGACAACGAGGAGGAAGCGGGGAACATCTCCGTCCGTGACCGCAAGGAGCGCGAGGAGCAGGACATCGAACTGGACGCGTTCCTGTCGCACCTGGAGGACGAGCGGGCGGAGAAGCGGACGGAGCCTGACTTCCTGGAAGAGTAAGACGTAGTGGATATAACAGCTTCATTCTGTTTTTATATTACCCATAATTGTGAAATTCGGCCTGTTAGTGATGGGGGCGCTGTCCCCGAAGCCCTCGCACTCTCTGACGACAACGGCGACCACGACAGTGGGGACACCTCCGAAGCCCTCGCGCTTCGATTCCGCCAGGGGGACGGTTACGGGTCGAGCGGCGCGCGGCGGTTCCAGCGGAGCGCGGGGTCCCCACACCTCCCCGCGCAATCGCCGTGAGTGTCTCACCCCCTCGGCCGAGGGCCTCGGGGTTCGACACGGGTGGCGATTGCGCGCTTCCTAGACTCGGAACCGGCCGGCCGACTAGCCGCTCGACTGGTGCGTGCGAGCTCGTCAGTCCAGCCGCCGCTACACGTGCGAGGGACGAGAAGCGCAACGAGCGCAGCGAGTGAGCATCGCAGGCGGTTGGGGAGGCGTGAGGCCCACACTCTCCGACTGACCAACAGCGGCCGAGGGCTTCGGGAGACGGTTCCACCATCGAGAACGAATCACACCCAACCGAACTAAGACGCTCGCACCCGCATCCGCGCCAATGACCATCGGCGACGTCGAACCCGTCGAGAACGTTCCCGACTGCTACTACGTCGACACCGGGATGTACGGCACCGAGAAGTACGGGGCCGTCTACATCTTCGACACCGAGCGCCCGACGATGCTGGACACGGGCATCGGCACGAACCACGACCTGCTGCTGGACGCCCTCGACGAACTGGACATCGACCGCGAGGCCCTCGAACTGCTCGTCCCGACCCACGTCCACCTCGACCACGCGGGCGGGGCGGGCTTCCTGGCGGAGGCCTGCCCGAACGCGGAGGTCCTGGTCCACGAGCAGGGCGCGCGCCACCTCATCGATCCCGAGCGGCTGTGGCAGGGGACGAAGGCGGCGGTCGGCGAGCAGATCGAGTTCTACACCGAACCCGAGCCCGTCCCGGACAGCCGCGTGGCGCCGCTCGTCGACGGTGACACCGTCGACCTCGGCGACCGGGAACTCGACGTGTACGAGGCGCCCGGCCACGCCCCGCACCAGCACGTCTTCCACGACGCCGAAGCTGACGCCGTGTTCGTCGCGGACGCCGCGGGAATCTACGTGCCACAGCTCGACGCCATCGAGCCGACCTCGCCGCCGGCGAACTTCGACTTCGAGCAGTGCATCGAGGACGTACGCCTCATCCAGCGACTCGACCCCGAGACGCTGTGTTACGCCCACTTCGGCCCCGCGCCCGCTGACGGCCTGCTCACGGAGTACGCCGACGTGCTGACCGACTGGGTCGAGGCCATCGCGGAGGCCCGCGTCGAACTCGCGGACGACGAGGCCGTCATCGAGCACTTCGTCGAGCGGACCGAGATGGACGAGGTGTGGAGCGAGCGGAAGGCGGCGGCCGAGACGGCGATGAACGTGCGGGGGGTGCTGGGGTATCTCGACCGGCGGACGGCAGCCGACGAGGCGGGTGAGTGAGGCCCTGATATCCAGGCCGAGACAGGAGACTTAAGCAACCGACGCGAGACGACCCGACCGTATGGCAGCCGGAGCGAGCACTGGGCTCTATCTCGTCGCGTCCATCATCGGCATCGGTGTGGTCGCACAGGTGCTGTCGGACCGCTTCGAGGTTCCCAGCATCATCTTCCTCATCGCCGCGGGCATCGCGCTCGGTCCGGAGGGACTGGGGCTGGTCACGCGGTCGACGTTCGCCGGGGCTCTGCCCTCCATCGTCGGCCTCTCCGTGGCCATCATCGTCTTCGAGGGAGCCTTCCATCTCCGGCTGGAGAAGTTCCGCGAGACCCCCGCCGCGACGACTCGACTGGTGACGGTAGGCGCGGCCATCGCGCTGTTCGGGACCGCCGGCGCGGTCAAATTCGCGTTCCCGCAGACCTCCTGGGAGTTCGCCTTCCTCATCGGTGCCCTCCTCGTCGCGACCGGGCCGACGGTCATCACGCCCATCATGGAGGTCGTCCCCGTGCGCGACCGCGTGGAGGCGGCCCTGGAGACGGAGGGCATCGTCAACGACGTGACCGCCGCCATCCTCGCTGTCGTCGTCTTCGAGGTCATCGTCACGGGCGGGTCGACGCCCGCGGAGTTCCTGCAGCTGTTCGTCGAGCGGCTGGGCACCGGCATGGTCATCGGGACCATCGTCGCCGGCGTGCTGTACTACGCGCTCCGGTACGTCGACCTGTCGCCGGGGAACGCCCCACAGAACGCCCGGCTGCTGGTGCTTGCGGGCGCGCTGATCGCGTTCGCGGCCGCCGACTTCGTCTTCGCCGAGGCCGGCGTCGCCGCGGTCGCCGTCGCCGGTATCGTCCTCGGGAACCTCGACATTCCCTACGAGGAGGACATCTCCGAGTTCAAGGGCGACATCACGCTGCTGGTGCTCTCGTTCGTGTTCATCGCCCTCGCGGCGCTGCTGCGGTTCGAGGACCTGCTCCGGCTGGGGCTGGGCGGCGTGTTCGTGGTCGTGGCGGTCGCTCTGGTCATCCGCCCGGCGCTCGTGTTCCTCACGACGGTGGGTGACCGCTTCACCTTCGAGGAGCGCGCCTTCATGTCGTTCGTCGGCCCGCGCGGCATCATCCCGGCCTCGGTCGCGACGCTGTTCGCGGTCGAGTTGCAGTCGGAGGCGGCGGCGCTGCGTGCGGAGGCGGCCGAACTCGCGGGCGGCGGCGCCGAGGCCGCAACGGTCTGTACGACGGGGGGCCTCGGGGCGGAGGCGGCGGCAGCCTGCGCGCGGGCGGCACAGCTGGATTCCGGTGCGACGCTCCTGGTCGGGACGGTGTTCCTGGTCATCCTGGCGACGGTCGTGTTCGAGGGCGGCCTCGCCCGGTACATCGCGGAGTTCCTCGATGTGATACCCATGCGTGTAATCGTAGTCGGCGGCGGCCAGGTGGGACGCACCCTGGCCGACCGCCTCGAAGACAGAGGGGAGAACGTCGTCATCGTGGAGGTCGACGAGGATGCGGTCGAGACGGCCCGCAATCAGGGTCACACGGTCCACATCGGCGACGGGACGGACACGGATGTTCTCCGGTCGGCCGGGGCGGACAACTGCCGTATCCTCGTCGCCGCCACCGGTGACGACGACGCCAACCTCCTCACGGCACAGCTCGCGAAAAGCAAGTTCGACATCGAGACGGTGATGGCCCGGGCCAACAACCCGAACAACGTCGAGGCGTTCGAGGACCTGGGCGTGCGGACCATCTCCTCGGCCGTCGCGACCGCCCAGGCCATGGACAACGCCATCGAGCGCCCGGCGCTCGCCAACTGGATGGGCGAGATCGGCCGCTCGGGCGACGTCCAGGAGATCGAGGTCACCTCCGGCGAGATGGTCGGGCGGCCCGTCCACGAGGTCGGCCCCGAGCTCCCGGGTGGCGTGCTCATCGCGCTGGTCGCCCGGAACGGCGAGACGCGGGTCCCCGATGCCGACTTCACGCTGGAGAAGGGCGACCGCATCACCCTCATCGGGAACCGCGACGATGTCCGTGAGGCGATGGAGTTCTGCCACCCCGGGGAGTGACCCGTCGGCGGCACGTCGTTCCGTTCCTGTGAACGGTTCGTGCCCGGCCTATCAATCGGCCCGGGCTCCGTGGCACACCGTTTATGCCGGTGGCACCGTTCCTGTGAGACGATGATTCACAACCGCGGCCCGCTCCTCAGCATCGACGTGGGGGAGCGGACGACGCAGGAGGAGGATATCAGCGAGGTGAACGAGCAGTTCATCGGCGGGCGCGGCGTGGGCACGCGGCTCGCGCACGAGCGTATCCCGTTCGACGCGGACCCGCTGGGGCCGGAGAACAGGCTCGTCTTCGCCACCGGCCCGCTCCAGACCGCGATGACCTCCTTTACGGGCCGGATGTCCTGCACGGGCCTCTCGCCGCTCACGGACGGCCTGCTCTCCTCGAACGCCGGCGGCTACATGTCGCGGCCGTTCGCCGCAGCCGGCAACGCCGCCGTCGAGATCAAAGGCGCCAGCGACGACCTCGTCGGCGTCCACGTCACGGACGAGAGCGTCGAGTTCGAGGACGCGAGCGACCTCGAGGGCGCCACGACGAGCGAGACCATCGAACATATCGAGGAGCACCGCGGGCTCGACGAGGGCCACACGGCCGTCGTCGGGCCGGCCGGCGAGAACGGCGTCCGGTTCGCCGGCATCATCACCAGCGAGTCGCGCGCGTTCGGTCGGGGCGGCCTCGGTGCCGTCCTCGGGAGCAAGAACGTGAAGTTCCTCACCTTCGACGGGGACTCCCCGCCCGAGATCGAGCTGGACGAGGAGCTCGGGATGGAGATCCACAAGGAGGCCTCCACCTCCGGCAGCCCGATGAAGGACGCCGGCACGGTGTCGGTCTCGGACTACGCGAACGCGGTGAACGCGCTCCCCACCCGCTACTTCGAGGACCAGTCGTTCGAGCACCTCGACCAGATCGGGTCGGGCGCCGTGATGGAGCACAAGTACAAGAAGGGCACCTGCTCGCAGTGCGCGTTCGCCTGCAAGCTCCCCACCAAGGACGAGGAGAGCGGCATCGTCACCGAGGGACCCGAATACGAGACGATGATGTCGTTCGGCTCGAACGCCGACAACGACGACTTCGTCGCCATCATGGAGGCCAACGAGCTGTGTGACGAGCTCGGGATGGACACCATCTCCTGTGGCGACGTGGTCTCGGCCTACCTGAAGAGCGAGGGCGAACTCGGCAACGAGGAGCTGATGGTCGAGACGGTCCGGAAGATCGCCCACCGCGAGGGCATCGGCGACACGCTCGCCGAGGGCATCGACCGCTGCCACGAGGAGCTCGGCGTCGAGAACTGGACGATGAAGGGGATGGAGTTCGCCGCCCACGACGGCCGCGCGCTGAACGGCCAGGGGCTCTCCTTCGCCACCGCGAACCGCGGCGCCGACCACATGTACGGGGAGATGTACCAGCTGGAGTACCCGCTGGTCGCGCCCAACGACGCGCTCGACAAGGAAGGCGTCGAGGGCAAGTCCGACCGCCTCATCGAACAGGAGAACAAGAACGCCGTCCACGACTCCGGCGTGCTCTGCAAGTTCTCGTCCTCCAGCTTCGACCACGAGCGCTACGAGCAGCTGTTCGACGCCTCCTGGGAGGAGCTGATGGATGTCGGAGGCCGCGTCGTCGAACTGGAACGGCACTTCAACTCGAAGCGCGGCTTCGACCGCGCCGACGACGACGACCTGCCCTACGAACTGGAGGGCCTCGACGAGGAACTCGACAACTACTACGACCTGCGCGGCTGGAACGAGGACGGCACCGTCCCGGACGCGAACGTCGGCGATAGCGGCGGCGCGGCGCCCGCCGACGACTAACACGCACCTTTTACTCGCCGGGTTCGCGGGCTTCGCCCGCGAACCGCTCCTCGCAAAAACTTGCGGAAAAACGCTGCCGGCCTTCGTTCGCTTCGCTCACTCCGGCCGGTGAACGGCGCTCGCTTCGCTCGCGCCGATGCAAACATATTCATATTTAAAATGCCCTATTTAATACTAATTGAAGAAATTATGAATTCATACTACATATAATATATTTGTATTGGGTAATAGAACAACTGTTGGGCGGGCGCTGTTGGACTGGAATATATCGCTGCATACGCGCGCCGCGCGCGCGTTTCACCGCTCCGAGCGGAGCGAGGAGCGGCTTTTTTGGTACAGATTTTTTCGGGGAGTGGTGCCCGCAGGCGGGCGGCCTCGCCGCCCGCCGAGGAGCACCCGAACCGAAAAAAGGTGCGTTAGTAGTTCTTCGCGAAGTACGCCGTCTCCTCGGCGTCCTCCCCGCAGACGCCACACGTCTCGTGAATCGGTTCCTCGTCGCGGTCGAGCGGCACCATCACGATCTCGGCGGCGATCTGGTCCTTGATCTCGGCCTCGCAGTCCTCGTCGCCACACCAGCCGGTCTTCACGTAGCCGCCGTGCTGGCCGAGCGTCCCGAGGATCTCGTTGCGCCCGTGGGCTTCGCGGATGTTCTCCTCCATGTTCTCCTCGGCGGCGGCGTACAGCTTCGCGTACACCGTGTCGAGCGCGTCGCCGACTGCCTCGGTCAGCCCGTCGCGGTCGGCGACCTCGTTCTCACCGTCGGGCCGGTGGACGAGCGTCGCCTCGCCGTCCTCGACCTCGTTGGGGCCGACCTCGATGCGGAGGGGGACCCCCTTCAGCTCCCACTCGTTGTACTTGAAGCCGGGGTTGCGCTCGTCGCGGTCGTCGAGGTGGACGCGGAACTCCTCGTCCAGTTCGGCGGCCAGTTCGGCGCTGTACTCCAGCACCTCGTCCTCGGTGTCCTCCTGCCAGATCGGGACGACGACGACCTGCTGAGGGGCGAGCGCGGGCGGCAGGACGAGCCCCTGGTCGTCGGAGTGGGTCATGATGAGCGCGCCCATCGCGCGCCACGAGAGGCCCCACGAGGTGGTGTGGGCGACCTGCTCGTTCTCGTCCTCGTCGGTGAACGTCACGTCGTACGCCTCGGCGAACGACTGCCCGAGGTAGTGGGAGGTGCCGGCCTGGACGCTCTTGCCGTCGGGCATCAGCGCCTCGATGGTCGTCGTCGTGTGCGCGCCGGGGAACTTGTCGTGGTCGGGCTTCCGTCCGGTGAGCCCGGGGATGGCCATGACCTCCTCGTAGAGGCGCTCGTACTGGCCCAGCCGGGTCATCGTCTCCTCCCAGGCGCCCTCCTCGTCGGCGTGGGCGGTGTGGCCCTCCTGCCAGAGGAACTCCTTGGTGCGGAAGAACGGCTTCGTGTCCGTGGCCTCCCAGCGGACGACCGAACACCACTGGTTGAGTCGCATCGGCAGGTCGCGGTGGCTCCGGACCCACTGGGCGATGAACGGCGTGATGATGGATTCGCTGGTCGGCCGGACGGCCAGGCGCTCCTCCAGTTCCTCGTGGCCGGCTTTCTCGACCCACGCCACCTCGGGGTCGAACCCCTCGACGATGTCCTTCTCGCGCTCCAGGTAGGACTCGGGGATGAACATCGGGAAGTAGGCGTTCTGGACACCGGTGTCCTTGAACCAGCCGTCGAGATGCTCCTGGATGCGCTCCCAGATGGCGTACCCCCGCGGTCGCGTGACGATGAACCCGCCCATCGGGGCGTAGTCCGCGAGTTCGGCCTTCTGGACGACCTCGGCGTACCACTCGCCAGGCTTGTGTGATTTGGACTCGGTGATGCCGAGCTCCTGTCCGTCGCCGTCGTCGGCGTCGCTCATACCCGTAGGTGTCGGAGGGGCGTCTTAAACACGGTGCGTTCCGGGTCGCGGGCGCGACGGGTCGGCCACGCCGTGCTACACCGACACGGCCCGACGGCGCCTCCGAGGAGATGCGACACCTCTACCGGCCGCGCGAGGACGAGTCGACGTTCGAGTGACTCAGACGCCCCAGGCGATTCGGTCCCAGAGCCGCTCGTAGCCGTAGTACGTCGCGGTCTTGACGACGTTCGTCACGAAGCCGATACTGAGCGCCGCGGAGGCGTCGCCCACCACGAGATAGGCGACGAGGACCGTGATACAGACCATCACCATACGGTAGAGCACCGTCTTCACGACCGCGCGGGAGAGGGCCTGGTGTGGCCGGTCGCTGACGAGGCCTCCGAGGGTCGACTCCATACCGGTCGTTCGGTGTCGGCCGGGAAGAAACCACTAGAAGGTACAGATATCGTCTGGGGTACCGAATCCGGTTACGTCGCGTGCAGGTTCCGCCCGCATCATCACACGAACGTCCCGGCCGCGCCGAGGGCCACCAGCGCGACCATCCCGACGACGATGGTCGCGAGGACGCTCTCGGTCCGCCAGGCCACCAGTGCCGCGAGCGCGCCCGCGAGGAGGCGGTCGTTGCCGAGGACCGTCGCGGTGCCGTCGGGCGCGACCAGTGCGGGGACGACGAGCGCCGCCAGCACCGCCGCCGGGACGTAGGCGAGTGCCCGCTCCAGTCGCGGCGGGACGCCGCCCATCCGCTCGAACAGGAACAGGAACGAGGCCCGGATGAGGAACGTACCCAGGCCGGCGGCGACGATGGCGAGCCATACCTGCGGGCCGGGCGGGGGACTCACGCGCTCTCACCTCCGGGGGGACGACCGCTCACGCGTGCCCACCTCCGGGGCCGTCCCCGTCCCTCCCCACCGCGTCGGGACCGACGACGCGCTCGGCGACGAGACCCGCCAGCACGCCCGCGAGTGCGCCGGCCATCAGCCCGGCCTCCAGCGGCAGGCCCGTCCCCACCGTGGCGAGTCCGCCGCCGACCAGGGCGGCGATGCCGGTCGCTCGCCCCTCGATGGCCGGAACGAGGAGCGCGAGGAACGTGAGAGGAACTGCGAAGTCCAGCGGGAGCCAGGGCGGGACCCGCGCGCCGACGACGGCCCCGACGACCGTGCAGACCTGCCAGACGACCCACAGCGGCGCCGCGACCCCGAGGTAGAACCAGCGCCGGCTCGTCCCCGGCGCGCGCTCGAAGCGGGTCACCGACAGCGCGTACGCCTGGTCGGTGAGCAGATACGCCTCCAGCGTCCGCCAGCGCCGCGGCTCGTCGAGCAGTTCGGGCGCGATGCTGGCGCTGTACATCACCATCCGGAGATTGATGACGAGGACCGTCACGACGACCAGAGCGAGCGGTGCGCCGTCGCCGAACAGGCCGATGGCCGCGAGCTGGGAGGCCCCGGCGAAGACGACGACTGACAGGCCGACGGCGTCCAGCAGTGTCAGCCCCGCGTTGACGGCCGCGGCGCCCGCAACCAGCCCGAACGGGACGATGCCGACGATGATGGGTGCGACGGCCCGGATCCCTGCGAGGAAGGCATCGCGTGGTGACTCGCTCACGTCGGCGGCTCCGGGGCCGGGCGCGACGTGTCTTGCGATTCGACGGTCGTGGCTGTCGGACCGCCCGGGCATGTGCCCTCAGGCGACCTGGAGTTCCGTGCCACAGACGTTGCAGTAGACGACCATCCCGTCCTCCGGCGCGCGGACGCCGTGGCTGGTGATGCCGTCGCAGTTGCCGGCACAGGGGGCGAACGACTCCAGCGCCTCCCACTCGTGGCGCGTGTCCGGGGCGGCGATGACGAGGCCGACCACCGTGTCGTCGGACTTGTTCCGGCCGCACTGGAACTGCCCCGGTGGGAAGCTGATGACCTCGCCAGCCGCCACCTCCACGGCCTCGGTGTCGGGGCGCTCCTCGGCGTGCCCCTCCGCGTGGTCGTCGTCGGGTTCCGGCCCCACGTCGAAGGTGGCGGTGCCCTCGAGGATGTAGAACAGCTCCTCCTGGTCGTGGTGGGTGTGGAGGCCACCGGAGAACTGCTCGCCCGGGTCGAGTTCGTACCGCACGACGGTCACGTCCTCGCCACCCAGCGCGCCCGTCACGTCGCGGCGGTCGCTGTTGACGCCCATCGGGTGGGGCCACTTCTCGATGTCGTCGATATCGACGTGGTTCATGTCGTGGTCTCCCGTGTGGGTGGTCGGCACGTAAGGCTGTTCGTGGGTGGTTGCCGGTGTGACCGACCGCTACGTTGTCGACGGGCCCGACGTTCTCGCGCTCTCGACCGTCCGGAAGTCGCTGTCTCCGAAAATCGGAGATTTTCGGGATGACGAGAGAGCTTCGCTCTCTCGAACCACGCTCCTCGCTCCACTCGCTTCGCTCGTTCCGTTGTGGTGCTTGCTTCCTCCGGGACGGGTCGAGAGCGCTCGCCTTCCGCTGGACTCGCTTCGCTCGCCCAGCGACGTTCGCCTCGCTGTGCTCGGCTCACCTTCGAGTCCGCCAGGACCGGGTATCGGTCAGTCGGGCCCGTGGGCCTCACACCTCCCCAGCCGCCTGTGGTGCTCGCTTCGCTGCGCTCCTCGCCCCTCGCGCGCTTAGAGGCTGGCGGCGCCCGCCGCTGGTGCTCGCGGCATGAAGCCGCTCGCGGAGGGCGGGCGCCGCCAGCCAGCGCACGCCGGTGTGACTGACAGGCGTGCGCGACCCGCCACAATCCACGGGCCGGGAGCGGGTGGTTCGCCCCTTGCGGGCGAACCCCCGCGACCTGGGGAAGGGCAGGGGCTCCGCTCCGTGACACAACCGAATCCTGGCGGACTCGAAGGTGAGCCGAGCGAAGCGAGGCGAACGTCGGCAGAGCGTGCTCTGCCGGAAGGCGAGCGGGCTCCGGGGCAGCTGACGACGCAAGCACCGCGAGCGAGTGAGGCGCGCAGCGAGTGAGGCGCGCAGCGAGTCAGGGACCCCGGAGCGTGCGAGGGCTTCGTAGGTGGTCTTCGAGGTTCGTTCGAATTAGCTGGCACTGCCGAATTCACTTTGAAATGCCGTTGTTAATCAGTATTGGCTAGTATAAGTATAGGATAGCAGGTATAATTGGTAAATGGCGCCGTTGACCACTATGTTCCGGACCACGAACAGTTACCACCCCGCCCCTCCACACGACTCCCATGACCGGGTTCTCATCGCGAGTCGAGCAGGTCTCCATCAGTGGCATCCGCGAGGTGTTCGAGGCGGCCGGCGAGGACGCCATCAACCTCGGACTCGGACAACCCGACTTCCCGACGCCCGAGAACGCCAAGCAGGCGGCCATCGAGGCCATCCAGGCGGGCGACAGCGACGGCTACACCTCCAACAAGGGCACCCTCGAACTGCGCGAGGCCATCGCCGGCAAGCACGCCCGGGACAACGACCTCGACGTGGACCCGGAGAACGTCATCGCCACCGCGGGCGGGAGCGAGGCGCTCCACATCGCCCTCGAAGCCCATGTCGACCAGGGGCAGGAGGTCGTCTTCCCGGACCCCGGGTTCGTCTCCTACGAGGCACTCACGCACCTCGCCGGCGGCGACCCCGTCCCCGTGGAACTCCGCGAGGACCTGACGATGGACCCCGCCGCCGTCGAGGACGCTATCACCGAGAACACGGCGGCGTTCGTCGTCAACTCGCCGGCCAATCCGACCGGCGCCGTGCAGTCGACCGAGGACATGCGCGAGTTCGCACGCATCGCCGACGAGCACGACGTGCTGTGTATCTCCGACGAGGTGTACGGTCGCATCGTCTTCGAGGGCGAGCACCGCTCACCCCTTGAGTTCGCCGAGTCGGACAACGTCGTCGTGGTCGACGCCTGCTCGAAGACCTACTCGATGACCGGCTGGCGGCTGGGCTGGGTCACGGGGAGTCACGAGCGCGTCGAGCGGATGCTCCGCGTCCACCAGTACTGCCAGGCGTGTGCATCGGCACCTGCCCAGTACGCCGCCGAGGCCGCCCTCTCGGGCCCGCAGGACCCCGTCGACGAGATGGTCGCCGCGTTCGAGGAGCGACGCGACGTGGTGCTCGACGGACTGGAGGACATGGGTCTGGACGTGCCCACCCCGCAGGGCGCGTTCTACGCGATGCCACGCGTGCCGGAGGGCTGGGTCGACGAGGTCATCGACCGCGGCGTCGTGGTCGTGCCGGGCGAGGCGTTCGGCGCGAACGGCGCCGGCCACGCGCGCATCTCCTACGCGACGGACATGGAGACGCTGAAGGAGGCGCTGGCGATCATGGACGAGGCGACCGAGGCGGTGCGGTAGGCACCGTCGCGTCGTCCGGGGGGCCGCTTCATCGACGCGACCCGGTAGTGTGGGCGCACACTGGTTTTATCAGCGAGACCGCACTCGTTCCGTGTATGAGCAGCGAGCGCGTCGACTCCGAGAGCACGGTGTCGGGGAACCAGGCGAACATCCCCGCCCGCATCCGTCGCGAACTCGATATCGACGACGGCGACACGCTCCGGTGGCAGATCGAGGACGACGGCACGCTCCGTGTCCACGTCGTCCAGCAGCGGAGCGGCACCTTCGGCGACTTCGACGGCTACGACGGGGAGGAGGGAACCGAGGTCACGACCGAGCACGACGCGTGGGGCGTCGACTAGATGCCCCGTGCGCTCGTCGACACGACGGTTCTCTTCGCTGCGGCGTACCGCCGGGACGGGGCGCACTAGGAGGCCCTTCCAATCCTCACGGGTATCGACTCGGCGGACCTTCCGGAGGCGGTGGTCCTCGATTACGTCCTCGGGGAGACGCTCAACGGGTTGACGACCCACGCCGGCCACGACGCCGCCGTCGACTTCCTCGACCGACTCGAGGAGAACGCGCGCTTCCATATCGACTCCCTGACCGCGGACACGTTCGCGACCGCGAAGGCGCTCTTCCGGCAGTACGAACGGTTCTCCTTCGTCGACGCGGCCATCGTCGCCTACATGCAGACCGAGGGACTGGGCTACCTCTACGCGTTCGATGATGACTTCGACGCTGCCTCGGATGTCTACCGGCTGGATACGGCGACGAACCCGTACCAGCCGGAGTGACGAGCCTCGCGTCACCGTTCTGTGCCCTCGGGAGCGAGGGCGCCGATGAGTGAAACGCTCGTGTCCGTCAGGCTAAAGCACCAGCCCTCCCGAAAGTGGTCCAATGACCGCACAGACCGCGCAATCGCGCGACCTCGCGACCGTCATCGGGCTGGAGGTCCACGTCCAGCTGGAGACGGACACGAAGATCTTCTGCGGGTGTTCGACCGACGCCGCGGACGACGAGGAGCCCAACACCCGGACGTGTCCGGTCTGTCTGGGGCTGCCCGGCGCCCTGCCCGTCCTGAACGAGGGTGCCGTCGAGGCGGCCGTCAAGATCGGGAAGGCCATCGATGCCTCGATTCCGGAGGAGACCCAGTTCCACCGGAAGAACTACTACTACCCCGACCTGCCGAAGAACTTCCAGATAACGCAGTACGACGCGCCCGTCTGCCAGGACGGGACCCTGGAGTTCTCCGTCGAGGGCGAGGACCGCTCGGTGAACATCCGCCGGGCCCATCTGGAGGAGGACCCCGGGAGCCTGCAGCACGTCGGCGGCGGCATCGACACCGCCGACTACACGCTGGTCGACTACAACCGCGCGGGCACGCCGCTGATGGAGATCGTCACGGAACCCGATTTCCGTTCGCCGGGCGAGGTCCGGGCGTTCCTGGCGAAACTGGAGGAGGTCCTCGAATATCTGGGCGTCTTCGATGCGACCCGGGACGGCTCCCTGCGCGTCGACGCCAACCTCTCGATGGTCGACGCCGACGAGGTCGCCGACGACGGCGCCATCGACGAGGCCACGCTGGAGAACGCCAACCGGACGGAGGTCAAGAACATCTCCAGCCACAAGGGCGCGGAGAAGGCGCTGGCCTACGAGCAGTCCCGGCAGAAGAACGCCATCCAGCGCGGTGCCGATGTCGAGCAGGAGACCCGCCACTGGGACGAATCGAAGGGCGTCACGCTCTCGATGCGGACGAAGGAGGAGGAGAAGGACTACCGCTACTTCCGGGAGGCGGACCTGCCGCCGCTGCGCGTCTCGGACTGGAAGGAGCGCATCGCCATCCCCGAACTCCCGGCGGCGCGGCGCGAGCGGTTCCGCGAGGAGTACGGGCTCTCACGGGAGGCCGCCGACAAGCTGACCAGCACGAAGCAGGTGGCGGACTTCTTCGAGGAGGTCGCCGAGGCGTTCGACCCGGACCTCGCGGCGACGTGGGTCGCCGACGAGCTGCTGGGCGAGCTGAACTACCGCGATATGCACGTCACGGACATCGAGGGCCGGCTGGACGAGGTCAAGCGCCTCGTCGAACTCGTCGCGGCCGACGAGATAACCGCGAAGAACGCCCGCGAGACCGTGCTCCGCGGGATGCTCGACGACGGGGACGCCCCCGACGACATCGTCGAGCGCGAGGGGCTGGGCAAGACCGGCGACGATGAGGTGGCGGCGGCGGTCCGCGAGGCCATCGACGAGAACCCGGACGCGGTCGAGGACTTCCATGCCGGCGAGGACGGCGCGCTCAACTTCCTCGTCGGGCAGGTGATGCAGTCGACGGGCGGGAGCGCGGACCCCGGGACGGTCAACGAGCTGCTGCGCGAGCAACTCGCCGAGGACTGACCGGCCCGCCACGCGCCGGGAGCGGGGGTGCCGCACTGGGGATGGAAGCACTCGCACCGGGGGCAGAGATTGCGGCTTCCGATAGCCGTCTTCGGTGGGGAAGTTGCAATCCAACAACCGAATCCGTTCTTCGATGCTCATCTGGGTACATCGAACCGGGGAGAACGGACGTTCAGGGTATCACCGGGTCGTTTCCCGGCAGGGGTATCCTCAAAGCTTAAACGCGCGGGGCGGCAACCACCGACAATGTCCGAACTGCTGTCCTCCGACTCGGACGCTGCGTCGGGGGATATCGCGAGCGAGTCCGCAGCGCGCGAGGGCGAGGGGGACCTCCAGACGCTCTGGCTCGACTCCGAGGAGGCTGGGGACCTGCTCTCGTCGCTGGCGTCCGACACCGCCCGGTCGGTGCTCACGGCGCTCCACGACGAGCCCGCGACCGCCTCCGAGGTCGCCGACCGGGTGGACACGTCGCTCCAGAACGCCCGGCACCACCTGAACAGCCTCCAGGACGCAGACCTCGTCGAAGTGGCGGAGACACGCTACTCCTCGAAGGGACGCGAGATGAACGTCTACGCGCCCGCCCGTGACCCGACGGTGGTCTTCGTCGGCTCGCGCGAGCACGACGGTGGCCTGCTCGAGTCGCTTCGCAGTCTCCTCCCGGCGGTGGCCGTGCTGGCGGTCGCGAGCCTGCTGGTCCAGTGGCTGGTCGTCCCCAGCATCGGCACGGCCGCGAGCGGTGACCTCCCGCGCATCGGCGAGAG
Organism: Haloglomus halophilum; assembly: GCF_024298885.1. Taxonomy (GTDB): domain Archaea; phylum Halobacteriota; class Halobacteria; order Halobacteriales; family Haloarculaceae; genus Haloglomus; species Haloglomus halophilum. The sequence continues at coordinate 974,697 of NZ_CP101166.1, read as the reverse complement.
CCTCGGTGGCGGCGGCCCGCTCGCTCTCCCGGTCGGCCTCGTCTTCCTGGCTGGCGGCCTCCTCGCGCTGGGACTGGCCCTCGCGGTGTCCCGGTGGCAGGCCACCACATAGGCGGGCGAACGTTCTTCACCCGTCCTCCGGAATCCCGCACGACCGCACACAATGAACCGAGAGACCGGCCTCAGGCTGCTGCTCGCCGTGGTGTTACTGGCGACGCCGCTCCTGCCGGTCTTCACCGTCGACCTCGGCCCCTCCGAACGGACGACGTTCGGTGACAGCAACAGGGCCGTCGAGGAGCTGGAGCAGCTGTTCCGCGGCGGGGCGTCCGAGCCCGAACCCGTGGACCGGGAGGTGCTGGTGACGGTGAAACTCCGCGAGGCGGGGGCGCTATCCGATGCCGGGCTCGACGTGCGGCGCCGGTTCGTCAGACAGGGGGCCCACCACGTCGAGGGATACGTCCCGCTGTCGGCGGTCCGGGACCTCTCGTCGGACCCGGCGGTCCAGGCTGTCCGGCTGCGTGCCAGCCGTGACCTCGGGGGGCGCGTCGCGGCCGGCGTCGACCGCATCGGTGCGACCGACCTCCACGAACGGGGTCTGACGGGCGAGAACGTGACCGTCGGCATCATCGACGGCGGGTTCCGCGTCTCCGACCCCGAACTCGCGGGGCACGTCGGGGCCTACCGCTCGTTCGGCCCGCCCGGTGACGCCGACCACGGAACGGCCGTCGCCAGTGTCGTCGCAGATACGGCTCCGGACGCGGACCTCCACGTCGCAGCCGTCGGGGACGCGACCTCCGCGGCGGAGTACCGCGAGGCGGTGGCGTGGCTCCGCGATTCGGGCGCCGATGTCATCGTGGACTCGGGGAGCTACTTCGGGAACGCCGGGGCCGACACGGATGCGCTGTCTGCGGTCGCCCGCAACGCCTCCGAGGATGCCGTCTTCGTCACCTCGGCGGGCAACTACGCCCGGCGCCACTGGGCGGGCACCCACGAGCCGGACGACCGCCGCTGGGTCACGTTCAGGCCGGGTGCCGAGGGGAACGCGCTGGCCGACGGCGAGGTGTTCGCCGGCCGGGTCCGGGCCAGCCTGGAGTGGTCGCCGACCGGTGCGAACGCGACTGCCGATGCGTACGAACTCTACCTGTTCCGGCGGGGCGTGGGCGGACAGCGCCTCGTCGCCTCGTCGGGGGGCGGTGGGAACGGTACGGCCTACCTCGACGCCACGGTCCCTCGCGGGCACTACTACCTCGCCATCGAGGCCGAGAACGTCTCCCGGGCGCACGAACTGGAGCTGTTCGCCACCCGTGACCTGACCTACCGGACGGCTGCTGGGAGCCTCGCCACCCCCGCGACCGCGCCCGGTGTCCTCGGCGTCGGGGCGTACGATTACGAGGCCGAACAGGTGGCCGACTTCAGCTCCCGCGGCCCGGTCGGGAACCGGACCGGTGTGGGGCTGGTCGCGCCGGATACGGTTGCTGCCCCTGGAACCGACGCGTCGGCCGGTACGTCCTTCGCGGCCCCGTACGTCGCGGGGACCGCCGCGCTCATCGCCCAGGCCAACCCGAACGCCACGGCGGCCGACATCCGGGCGGCGCTCACCGACAGCGCCCGTGACGTCGCGGCTCCCGGGCCGGACGCCGCCGCCGGTGCCGGCCTGCTCGATGCACGGGCCGCCGCGACACTGGCGTCGGCACGGCTCGGAACGGCCAGCCCGAACGCGGTCACCGCCGAGGACGTGACCGTCGCTGACGGGTCCGCGGAGACGCCAGCCTCACACGAGACGCCTTCGTCTGACGAGGGTGGCCTCGGGGACCCGTCGGTGATCGAGACCCCTGCCCCCGTGGCCCGGTCGTAGTCCTGGCTCGTGGCCGATGCTGCCGGATGTCGCGAATCGGTGCTGCTGGCGTCGGCTCCGGGCGGTCTCAGTTCGACTCCCGGGGATCCTCGTCCGTGTCCGGCCGCTCGAGCGTCAGGCTACCGAACGTGTCGTCCGGCCGCTCGATATCGGGGTCGCCCCGGAGCAACAGCCCGATGACGACGAGCCCGGCCGCCTCGAGCGTGACCGAGACGATGCCGAGCAGCGTCCGGCCGGAGCCGGGGGTTCCGGAGCCGGCGGCCCCGAGCGTCGCCAGCAGCGGCTCGACGTAGTGCGAGAAGAGCGTGGCCAGCACGCCGCCGTGGGTGTGGGTCGTCTCGGTCGGGCCGCCACCGGTCAGCGCGAACCCGTGGTCGAGGACGGTGTGCCAGGCGAGCCAGCCGACGAGGTACGCCGCGAGCATCGCCGCCCCGAGGAGGTACGCCCGTCGGAGGTCGAGCCGGCCGCGTGCGGTCGCGAACAGCCCGACGAGGATGGCGCTCCCCGAGAGCGTGAACAGGAGGGTTCGTGGACGCTCGAAGACGAACTCCGTGAGGTAGGTCACGAGCAGGCCGTTGACGAGGATCTCGATGAACCCCGTCAGCCCGACCACGAGGTGGACGACCGCGACCGCGCCGACGAGTTGGACCGCCAGGAAGCGGAGCTTCCGGGCCTCCGACGGCGACAGGTCCCGCCCCAGCGAGGCCAGTTCCATGCCCGTGCTCGGGGATGCGCGCACAAGAGCGGCGCGGTCGGCGCGCGGTCGAGCGCACACCGGGTCGCCCGTGGCCCACGGCTCAGGCGTCGATGTGGATGTCGAACCGGGCGCCGCCGGCTGCACTCTCGCCGACGGTGACCTCCCAGCCGTGCGCCTCCGCGACCGTCCGGACGATGGCCAGCCCGAAGCCGGTCCCCGTCTCGGTGGAGTAGCCCCGCTCGAACACGTCATCGCGCTCGGATTCGGGGATCCCGGGGCCGTCGTCCAGCACCGCGAAGCCCGTCTCGGTCCCCCGGACCACGACCTCAAGCTGGTCGTCTCCCCCGTCCGTCGTCGCGTTCCCATCCGTGGCGGACGCCGCCGTCTCCGTGTCGTGCTCCACGGTGTCCTCGGGAGCGTCAGCGACCGAGGGCTCGGAAGCTCCGCTTCCGGCGTCGCCGGACTCCGTCCGGCTGCTTGTGGAACCGTGTTCCACACTGTCCTGCCGAGTCTGCGAGGCAGGGCTCGTGGAGCCGTGCTCCACGGCGTTCTCCAGCAGGTTCGCGACGAGCTGTTCCAGCCGTGTCGGGTCGGCCTCGACGGTCCCGGGGTCCTCGACCGCCAGCGTCGCGCCCGTCGTGTCGAGGGTCTCCCAGACATCCCGGACGACGGCCGACAGCACCACCGGCTCGCGGTCCCCGACCGTATCACCCTGCTTGGCCAGCGTGAGCAGGTCCTCGGTCATCGTCGTCATCCGGTCCGTGGCCTCGGAGATGGCCTCGAGCTGTGGCAGCAGGTCCTCGCCGCTCGCCCCCTCGTCGGCCAGCTCGCGGGACAGCGCGACGTGGCCGCTCACGACGCTGAGTGGGTTCTGGAGGTCGTGGCTGACGATCTCGGCGAACGCCTCCAGCTGCTCGTTCTTCTGCTCCAGCTCCCGCTCGCGGGCCCGGCGCTCCGAGATGTCGTGGACGACGCCGACGGTGCCCGCGAACGACTCGTCCGGGCCGGTCGGCTGGAGCGTGAGCGTCAGCTCCCGCGGGACCACCGCCCCGCTCGCGCGCTTTGCCTGCACCTCGATGGTGACCGAATCCGCCTCGCCGTCGAGCAGCGAGCGGATGGCCGTCTCCGTCCGGTCCAGCCCCGACTCGGTCATCACCTCGCTCGCGTCCATCCCCTGCAGTTCCTCGCGGCTGTACCCGCTCAGCTCCACCATCCGCTCGTTGAACATCTCGAAGCGCCCCTCGGCGTCGAGCGCGTAGACGCCGTCGCCCATCGCCTCGACCAGCTGCCGGTAGCGCTCCAGCTCCTGCTGGCGCTCCCGGTGTTCGGTCACGTCCTGGACGACGACCTGCACCGCCCGCTTCCCGCCGTGCTCGATGGCGCTTCCGGCCACGAGCGCCTGCTTCACCTCCCCGTTGGCGTCGACGTACTGCTCCTCGATGGACTCGGTCGTGGTCTCGTCGTCGAGGAGCCGCCCGATCCGCTCGCGGGCGACCGCGCGGTCGTCGGTCTCCAGGTACTGAATCGGGTCGTCCCCGACCAGCTCCTCGGGGTCGTCGACGGCGAGGAACTCGGCGGCGGCCCGGTTGGCGAAGACGATCTCGTCGCCGTGGTGGACGGCGATGGGGACCGGCGCGGTCTCGACGAGCCGCCGGTAGCGCTCCTCGCTCCGCTCCAGGCGCTGCTCCGTGCGGTACTTGTCGACGACCGTCGCGATCCGCTCGGCCAGCACCTCGTACTCGCTGGTATCGGTCGGTTTCCGGAAGTAGTCGGTCGCCCCCGCGGAGAACGCGTCGCTGGCGATCTCCTCGCTCCCCTTGCCCGTGAACAGGATGAACGGCAGTTCGGGGGCGAACTCCCGGAGCTCCGTCAGCAGCTCGAGCCCGGTCTGCCCGGGCATATCGTAGTCACAGAGCACGCAGTCGAAGGGCTCCTCGGCCAGCCGCTCGAGCCCCTGCTCGGGGTCGGTCTCCGTCGTCACGTCGATGGAGGGGTTACACCGCTCGATGTGGGGCTTCGCGATGTCCGCGAAGGCCGCGTCGTCGTCGATGTGAAGCAACCGTATCTCGCTCGTCTTCCCATCGGTCGCCAGCGGCCCACCCCCGTGCTCTGCCATTGTCGCCTCTCCTGAACTGTGGTTGCGTTGGTAATGAATGTTGGCTCGGATTCGGACCACGGCGACGGGCCCGACGGCGCCGCCGGTCCCGATTGGTGGTGGTAGACGACTCGCACTCACTGTGCGTTCGAGCCCGCGAGTGCGGGGGGAAGGGATTCGAACCGGAGGAAGACGTGCTCGCTCACTTCGTTCGCTGCGCGCGACTTCCCGGGTTCGAATCATACGTCCGCATTCACGGCTCACTAGCGATGCGGGGGAAGGGATTCGAACCGAAGGAAGACGTGCTCGCTCACTTCGTTCGCTGCGCGCGACTTCCCGGGTTCGAATCATACGTCCGCACTCACGGCTCACTGGCGTTCGCCGGAGTGCGGGGGAAGGGATTCGAACCCTCGAACCACTACTGGAGCGGATCTTAAGTCCGCCGCCTTTGTCCGGACTCGGCCACCCCCGCGCGTCCCTCAGTCGGCGGGGGCGCCGTTTGTCGGTTTCGGTCGCTGCGGTGCGTATGCTACCCGGAGCAGCGCTCGATTTCTACCGAAGACCCGGTATAAATCCGATACCATCTCGAACATCTGCGTGACAATTCGAGAAATTACAAAATTTGAGAGAAAAACTACCAGTCGACCGAGAGCGTGCCGTCCCCGTGCGGGTCGGGGGCGATCTCCTCGTTGGTCCGGCGGTCGACGACGTGGATGACGCCGCGGTCCTTCTTCGCGGGGCAGACCTCGGCCGCCCGGACGTTGTGGTCGAGCTCCGACTCGTCGAAGAAGTACGTCTCGGGTTTTCCCAGCCCGGATTGCAGGTCCATCTCCCAGTTCGCGGAGACCTCGGCGCATTTGCCGGCCGCGATGCACTTGTTCGCCTCGAAGATTATCTTGTACGGCTTCTCCTCGACTGCCGGGGCATCGGTCTCCCCGATCTCGGCCGGGTCGACCGGCTCGTCCGCGTCGCTCATACACCGGGGTTCGTCGCGCACCGGTTAAGCGGTGTCGGTGGCCCGCCAGCCGAGCCGAGGGCTACGCAGGCCACGAGCGGCGTGTCCCCACTCCCCCGGTCGGTCGGGAGCGTCCGCATCGCGCCGGCTACGGCGCACCCTGGACGAACGCCCACCCCAGGCCGATGGCGGTACCGACGAACAGCACCGCCAGGATGGCGAGGTAGACGAGCTTGCGTTTGAATCTCTCGCGCGCGGTCGTCCCCATGGGCACCGCTTCATTGCACGCCCACAAAAGTTGCTAGCAAGTTTCATTTCACTATCTGGTGACTGAACTGTCTCGTCGGCACCGGTCTCCGCCTCCCGGACGACCCGGTCGGGAGCGAGGTGGCGGACGGTGCCGCTGCTCGCGGTGTAGAGTCATGGCAGCACTACGGCGACGCCCGATTCGGACCACTGCGGTCGTCGAAAGGCGGGTGGCGCCGGTTACTGCACACCATCCGGTACGTGCGACCGGGTGATAAGTGGTCCGGGACGGCGCTCCGGGCTGATTCCGGTGCCCGAGCGCTGTTCACGCCCGGTTACGGGAGGTACCGGACGCTGAGGACGCCCTCCTCGTCGTCCAGTCGCAACTCGACCCGGCGGGCGCCGGCGCGGGCGGCGACGGTCCGGGTGGCCTCGTCGGCGGCCACCTCCGCGGCCGCGTCCGCGACACTCCCCGGGTCCAGCGTCAGCACGTGGAGTTCGCCCTCCCCGGCCCGCTCCCGGCGGGTCACCTCGCCGACGGGCTGGTCGGCGGCGATATCGTAGGCCAGCTCGGTCGGCGGTTCGGGACTGCGCTCGATGCTGAGCGAGCGCTGCGAGGCCACCTCGACGACCCGCCAGGTCACCTCCATCGGCGGCTCGGGCGTGAGCGTCGCCTCGACCACGTCGTCCTCGGCCAGGTCCGGGTTCGACGCGAGCGTGTGGACCTGCCCGCCGTCGACGGCCTTCAGGACGGCGCTGTCGTCGTCCGCGTGCGTGACCACGAACTGCCCGCGCTCGGCGTCCGCGGGACCCTCGGTCCCGGCTCCGGTTTCGTCGTCCCCGTCGCTCGTCGGCTCGTCGTTCATACCGGTGACTGGCGCTCGCGACTGTTCACCGTTTCGTGCTCGGGCCGGCGGTCGGGCCGACGACCGGCCGGTCTACAGTCGCAATCGGACCGTCTCGACGAACGCGGTGGCGTCCTCGTCGTCGGGGAGCCGCCAGTCGTTCGTGGCCTCGAGTCCCGCGGTGCCCTGGAACTGGTAGTACGGCTGGTTCGACTCGGTCCAGCGGTAGAACCCGTACACCGCGAGGACGGCGAAGCCGGCGGCGACGGCGGACGCGGGCTCGACGGGGACGGCCGCGACGCCCATCAGGAGCGCGGGGACCAGCGTGGCCAGCAGGACCGCCGAGAGTGCGGCGACCAGGTAGCGGGTGTCGCGCCCGGCGACGCGGCCGACGCGCTCGATATCCTCGTACGGGAGGGTCTCCGGGTCCGCGTCCGTCGTCGCCGCCGGCACGCGGAGCACGCGCCGGTCCGTACAGCACCACACCCAGTCCCCGTCGTAGCGGGCGTGGACGGCCTCGTCGCCCCGGAGGTGACGCTCTATCGGCACGGGGGGAGTGACTCGTTCCGGTCGCATAAATCCGTTCGAACGGGCCGCGTCGGCGCGGTCAGGTCCCGTCCGCCCGGTTCCGGGGCAGCCCCGGGCGCTGGCCACGTTCCGGTACCACACGGGAGACAGGGGCTTGATACCCTCGGCGGGCGGAGGGCCGGGCGTGCTTCCGCCGCTGGCCGTGGACATCGACGGGACGCTGACCGACGACGAACGGGCGCTCGACCCCCGGGTACTGCCCGCACTCCGGGAGTGGGCCGCCGAGGCCCCCGTCGTCGTCGCGACGGGGAAGGCGCTCCCGTACCCCGTGGCGCTCTGTGAGTTCCTGGGCGTGCCCAAACGCGTCGTCGCGGAGAACGGCGGCGCCGTCTACGTCGACCACGAGCGGGAGGGCGACGGCGAGCTGCGGTTCACGGGCGACCGCGAGGCCGCCGCGGCCGTCGCCCGCGAGTACGAGGCCGAGGGGTACGACGTGGGCTGGGGACCGACGGACTTCGTCAACCGCTGGCGGGAGACGGAGTTCGCCGTCGCGCACGACTCCCCGCTGGAGCCGCTGGAGCGCATCGCCGACGACCACGGGATGCACGTCTTCGACACCGGCTTCGCCTACCACGTCACCTCGCCCGACGTGGACAAGGGACGGGGACTGGGAGCCGCCGCGGCCGCCCTCGACCTCGAGCCGGACGCGTTCGTCGCGGTCGGTGATTCGGAGAACGACGCCGCGATGCTGGCGCTCGCCGGCCGCTCGTTCGCGGTCGCCAACGCCGACGCCGCGGCCCGTGCCGCTGCCGACACGGTCTGTGCGGGTTCGTACGCCGACGGCTTCCTCGAGGCCGTCGAGACGGTCCGCGAGTCGTTCACCGAGTGAGGCGTTCGCGGGGTGTCGACCGGGTGCGCGTTCGACGGGGGGTCTCGCACGGCGCGTTCCCCGTCAGCGGCGCGCTGGTTGGTGAAATCGGTCTTTTATCGTGCGCCAGCTATAACGCCCCGGAGGCGCTCGCCCCGAGCGTACGGTCCCCAGACTCGGGGCGAGGCACCTCGACCACCCTCCACGCGTCGGGCTCCCACATCGCGTCCACGCCTCTCCCCGTCAGCAGCGGTGTGAGCGACAGCAACGAACATGTCAGAGACAGATGACCGACTCTCCAGACGGCGATTCCTGCAGGCGACCGGCGGTGCCGCAGCGGCGGCGACGGTCGCCGGGTGTAGTTTGAACGACGACGGCGGTGACGGCACCGGCGGCGATGCCACGCCGACGATGTTCGAGACGGGTACCGAGCCCAGTGACGGTGATACAGGTGGCACCCTCCAGCTCATCAACGACACCATCACCACCTTCGACCCCATCGCGGCGACGGACACGGCCAGCGGCCGGGTCATCCGGCAGCTGTTCGAGGGGCTGACGAAGTACCCCAACGGCGAGCAGAAGCCGGTGAACCAGCTCGCGACGAACATCGAGGTGAGCGAGGACTTCACCACCTACACCGTCTCCATCGCGGAGGGGGTGACCTTCCACGACGGGTCGGAGCTGACCGCTCAGGACATCATCTACTCCTGGGAGCGGCTGGCCCAGTCCGAGAACTCGAACCGGCAGTACTTCATCCTCGACAGCCTCGGCGTCGCACACGAGACCCAGGACGGGAGCTACGTGCCCGGGAGCATCGAGGTGACGGCGACCGGTGACTACGAACTCGAGATCCAGCTCGCCGAGCCGTTCCACGACTCGCTGCAGATGATGGCCTACTCCTCGTTCGCGGTGGTCCCGGAGGGGATTGTCGGGGATATCGAGGGACATCAGGGCGAGATGAGCCAGTCCGAGTTCGCCACCTCCAATCCGGTCGGCACCGGGCCGTTCCAGTTCGTCGAGTGGACGGAGGGTGACCACGCCGAGGTCGAGGCCTACGGCGACTACCGTCGGGACGGGCTCCCGTACCTCGACGGCATCTACTGGGCCGTCATCGAGGAGGACCAGCCCCGCTACACCTACTCGACCAACAAGAACGCCGACATCCTGGAGATCCCGACCTCGAAGTACAGCCGGGACAAGGTGACGGTCGTCGAGGAGACGGACGCCGGCCAGGAGCTGGGGTTCTACGGGCCGCTGGACTCCGGTGAGGCCAGCGGCGAGAACGTCCGGTACGTCCGGTCGCCGACGCTGACGACCTACTACATCGCGTTCAACGCCAAGCAGACACCCAAGCCGGTCCGGCAGGCTGCCGCCTACGCCCTCAACCGAGAGGATGTCGTCGAGAGCGTGTTCAAGAACCGCTACCAGACGGGATTCAACCTGACGCCACCGGGTATCTACCCGGGCGGTGCGAGCGCCTACAACAGCGACGTGGAGGAGAACTACCCGTACGGTGTCGGCGAGACCCGCATCGCCGACGCCAAGCAGGTCATGGAGGACGCCGGTTACGGCGAGGACAACACGTTCGACCTGACGGTCAACGCGTACAACTCCGGGGCGTTCCAGCAGCTCGCCAACGGGCTGCGCGACAAGCTCTCCTCGGCGTACATCGAGATCTCCGTGGAGCCGACGGACTTCTCGACCATCATCGAGAAGGGAAACCAGGGGACACTCCAGTGTTACACGCTGGGGTGGCTGGCCGACTGGCCCGCGCCGGACAACTTCCTCCAGCTGATGGCGCCGTCGCTGACGGACGTCGACGAGTTGGGGTCGGCGGCGACCACCTACACGGACTGGGACGACGCCGACACCCAGGCACGCCGGGACGCCCAGGCCGCCTGGGAGAAGATCCAGAACAACCAGGGCCCCACCGAGGAGGCCCAGCAGGCCCGCGACGAGGCCGCCGTGACGATGGAGCAGGCCAACTGGGAGGACGTCATCCTCCTGAACGTGGCTCACGCCGCCGACGAGCGCTTCTGGTACCCGAACACGAACGTCGCGCCGTTCGGCGCGATGGGGTCGTCACGACAGGTCCACGACACCACCTGGAAGGAGGGCGGCGGCGAGTAGGTGCCCGCCCGGCCGAGACGGCGCTGCCACCGAGCCCTCCGCCGCTCGCTCGGCCAGCTACAGCACGTCGATTCACCGTGTCAGGCGCGTCGCCCCCCGCGACGCGTCACTTCCGCTTCCGACCGCTCGCCGCCCAGCGGCGCCTACATCATGCGGGACTTCTCGCTCACGTCGAACCGGTGGAGTTCGACATCGCCGGCGACGAACTCCGGGATGCGGCCCTGGAACGCCTCGAAGTGGTCGCTCCCCATGTGTGACTGGACGGCCTCGTCGTCCTCGTACTGCTCGAAGATGCGCAGCGTCGTGTCGTCCTCCACGTCGAGCGCGACGCGGTAGTCGATGACGCCGTCCTCCTCGCGGGACTGCTGGGCCAGTTCGGTGGCGGCCTCGACGGCCGTGTCGCGGCTGTCGGGGTCGATGGGGATGCTCGCGTTGAGTACGATCATGCGGCTATCGGGTCGACTGGGGCGACCAAAAAGCTACCCCGCGCGGAGACACGCCACGAACCGCGGCGTCAGTCGCTGATGCCCTGTTCGTCGCTCTCGACGGGTGGTGCGGACCGCGCTGCGACGCCGGTCTGCTCGCCGGCCTCGTGTGGCGCGCCCGCCCGCCGGATATGCTCGGCCTCGAAGTGCGCCACGGATGCCTCGTAGCGCGACCGCTCGGCGGACACCTGGATGTCGGTACCACAGTACTGGCAGGTGATCGACTCGCCGGCGGTGTCGCCCATGCCTGTCTCCATCATGTGGACTCGCAAAGGGATGGTGCCGGTACGCCCCGGGGGTATTTATGCAGCGTCAGACGCCTGTGGAACGATGCTGTGTCCGACCGTCTCGGGGGTTCGCGGGTCCGTTCCCGTGTCCCGGTTCCCTGTCGGTTCTCCGTGTCCCGGTTCCCTGTCAGTTCCCCGCGTCACGGTCCCCTTCCGTTCGGGAGTGCGACCCGGCGGCGAGCTCACCGGTCGCTCGCTCGCGGGACACAGCGGGCCGGTCCCGGATGTGCTCGGTCTCGAAGTGCGACGTGAACACCTCGAAGCGGCTTCGCTCGGCGGGAACGTCGACGGCGGTGCCACAGTAGTGACACGGGACCGTCTCGCCAGCACTGTCTCCCATGTCACTCCGTACCGAGCATCGAGGCAAAGGGGTACTGCCGGTGCCGTCCGGGGGTATTTACGATGGGCGCGCCGCGTGGAAGGAGCGCTCGTCCCGCCGGTGCCATCCGACGGCCCGATTCCCCGTGGTGACCGGCAGCGGCGGCGATGGACCGGTACCGTGCCCGGTGGTCGCGGCGCCCCAGTGTTACACGGGCCCACGCCAGTTTTTATATCGACAGCGGGTGTCGTCGTGGACGACGGGACCAGTTCCCGGTATCATCGATGGCTCCCTCGACCGCCTCGCTCTCCGACACCGCGCTCCAGCGGGCCTCCGTCGCGGGGCTCGGCTTCCTGCTATTGTGTCTCTCGCTGGCCAACATCGTCGTGAGTTCGGCACCGTTCTGGCTCCGACTGGTCGAATCCGGGCTCCCGGTCGGGCTGTCGCTGTTCTTCCTCGCCTTCGGCGTCGTGCTCTGGGAGCGCGGCACCGACCCCGAGGATATGCTCCTCATCAGCGCGTGGGGGTTCAGCGGCGCCGTCGTGACGGGCGCGCTCGCGGTCTGGTTGCTCGCGGTGCTCACGTTCCAGCGCGAGAGCGTCACGGACCCCATCTTCATGGTCGCTTCCTCGGCGACCGTCGGCGCCACGTTCGGCGGCGCCGCGGGCTACTACCACGCGCAGCTCCAGCAGACGACCGCCGAACTCCGCCAGCGCAACGTCCGCCTCGACGAGTTCGCGTCCATCGTCAGCCACGACCTCCGCAACCCGCTCGGGGTCGCCAGCGGTGGCCTCCAGCTCGCGAAGGAGACCGGCGACGAGGCGGACTTCGAGCGCGTCGAGCAGGCCCACCGCCGGATGGACCAGATGATCGGCGAACTGCTCACGCTCTCCCAGGAGGGGCGCGACGTGACCGACCTCAAGCCGGTCTCGCTGGAGCGGACGGTCGAACGTGCCCGCAACACCGTCGACGCCGACATCGAGGTGGTCGTCAGCGACGAGACGAAGCTCCGCGCCGACCCCGAGCGCCTCACGGCCCTCTTCGAGAACCTGCTCCGCAATGCCCACGAGCACGCCGGTGCCGACCCGACGGTCACGGTCGGCACGCTCCCCGGCGACGAGGGCTTCTACGTCGCGGACGACGGCCCCGGCATCCCGCCCGACGAACGCGACGAGGTGTTCAACCAGGGGTACACGACCGCTTCCGGCGGAACCGGTATCGGCCTCGCCATCGTCCGGCGCATCGCCGACGCCCACGGCTGGCAGGTGGAGGTGGCCGGGGGCGAGGACGGCGGAGCGCGGTTCGAGTTCCGGGTGTAGGTCGGGAGATGCGGCGCTTCGTCGACGACCGTCCGGTCGTCGGTCAGGGGACCACGTCGCCCTGTGGCTGGACGGGTGGCTCGCTCGGCGGGTTCTGGACCATGTCGATGACATCCTCGGCCGTCACGGCCTGCGGGAGGCCGTTGTAGTCGTACTCGCAGGGGCCCAGGGGGTCGTCGGCGGAGGGTGCCGACGCGTTCTGCAGTTCGCACCGCGAGGTGACCGTGAAGCTCTTGCCGAAGACCGCGGTCTCCAGCTGCCCGTCGACGACGCGCTCCTCGACGAGGACGAGCCCGAGTCCCTTCAGGTAGAGGTACTTCGAGGTCCGGCCGTCGGTGGCCTTGAGCCGCTCGCCGGCGCTGATCTGCTCGCGGTTGGCGACGATGCCCGCGAGCAGCGAGCTACTGGGTCCGCCCCGTTCGAGGAAGGCCAGCGAGCCCCCCGCGACCTGGACGCCGTCCTGGCCGGCCTCCACCTGGCTCAGCTCGGCGACCGCCTCCGGGTCGTTCGGCGGCTCCGTCGGGTCGATCGACGGGTCGTGCGGGTCGTACACCGTACAGGGGCGCGGCGCAACCGCGAACGCCAGCCCCGTCACCGTCTCGGGTGTCAGGAGGCTGGCCGGCACCCCGGGCACGTCGAGTTCCACCGGGAGGTCACTGGGAGCCGGCGCCCGCTCGAGCGGGAGGTCGTCGGACCGGACCGGGAGCGTACACGCGTCGAGTCGCCCGGACGCGTCCGAGCCGTACGGCGAATCCTCCGGCTCGACCGGCGCGCCCTCACCGGTCACCGGCAGCCGGTCGGTGGGGAGCGGGCCGACCGGGAGCAGGCCCGTGCCGACGCCGCGCTCCAACCGGTCACCGGCGAGCGGCTCGGCGGCCGCGTCGGCGGTGGTCGCGTCAGCGTCGGTCGCCTCACCGGTCGAGGTGACGGCGTCCGAGACCGTCCCGGCCGGGCCGGCGCCCCCCTCGGTCACGCCGTCGGTCGGCGCGGTACCATCCGTAACGCCCGCTACCGGCGCCGTGGCCGAGTCGACGGTGTCGCCGACGGCGTCGGTACCCGTCGCGTCGTCGACCTGCCCGGTAGTGGTATCCACCGTGTCATCGACCACGTCGGTGGCGTTGCTTCCAGCCTCGGACTCGTTGGCCCCTCCGAGCAGCCCACCGTCGTCGCCACCGAGGAGACCGCCCTCGTCCGGAGCGGCCGCGACCGGGGCCACCGTGGTCGAGAGGAGGACGGCGAGTGCGAGCGTAACCTGTGCCATCGTCGAACGATTGGTCAGACCCATCCACCCCGACACAGAGCGGACACCCACTTCGGACTTCTACCGGACGACGACGGCCATTTATGACAAGATATAGATAAGAAAGAACGGATGGTCGGACAGGTACGGCTATCGTATATTGGGCATTTCAGGCCCAAAAGAGCGTGTCGGTTGTTGCCGACCTTGAGAATAGATAGTGTATTTGATATGAAGGAGGGCGGACGAACGAAGCGATACACCGCCGACACGAACGCTGCTCGCGTCCCTCGTCTATCGACGCTCCCAGCGTCACGACGCTCCGGGGCCGAGACCGGGGGCCGGAAGATGAGTACTGCCGCTGTTCGGTGTAACGTCCGAGATGAATTGGCTGGGGAGGTCTGCGCCTTGTTTAGCCACGGACAGGCATCGGGTGCCTGGCCCATGGGCCAAACCGGATTTGAACCGGTGACCTCCCGGTTATCAGCCGAGCGCTCGTACCTGACTGAGCTATTGGCCCAGGTAGGCGCACTCGGTGGTACTGCCGTCGATTGTTTAAGCATTACCTTTCGGTGCGGTTTCCCCCACTCACCGGTCAGTCGAACCCGACGTTCCGGACCTCGACCCGGACGCCGCCGGCCTCGCTCTCGGCGAGCGTCAGGTCCCAGCCGTGGGCGTCGGCGATGCGCCGGACGATGGTGAGGCCGAACCCGGTCCCGATCTCGCTCGTGGAGTAGCCCGGGTCCAGGACGGCCTGGCGCTCGTCGGCCGGGATGCCGCAGCCGTCGTCGGCCACGTAGAAGCCCGCATCCTCCGGCAGGCAGCCGACGGTGACGGTGATGTCGGCCGCCGTGTCGTCGTCCGTGCCGTGTGTCACGGCGTTGCGGACGAGGTTCTCGAGGAGGCGCTGGAGCCGGGGGCTGTCGGCCCGGACGTGTCGGTCGGTCTCTACGGTGAGCGTCGCGTCCCCCGTGTCGACGTGCTGCCAGCCCGCCTCGGCGATATCCGCCAGCGGGACCGGAGCGGGGTCCTCGACGGACTCGCCCTCGCGGCCGAGTGTCAGGAGCTCCTCGATGAGTGCGTGCATGCGGTCGTGGGCCCGCTCGACCGGGTCGAGGTGGTCAGAGTCGCACTCCTCGCGGGCCAGCTCCAGGTGGCCTGCGGCCACGTTCAGCGGGTTGCGGAGGTCGTGGCTGACGATGGACGCGAACTCGTCGAGACGCTCGTTGCGTGACTCCAGTTCGCGCTCGTTGCGGCGGCGCTCCGAGATGTCGCGTGCGATGCCACAGAAACCCCAGGGCTCGCCGTCCTCGTCGGTGAGCGCCCGTCCCCGGAACTCGTAGGGGACCGTCGAGCCGTCCGCCATGACGAGGTCGGCCTCGACGTGTGAGCGGCCGGTCTCGTAGATCTCCTGGATGGAGTCCGCGACGCGCTCGGCGTCCTCGTCCGCGATGAAGTCGAGCGGTCCCATCTCGGCCAGTTCCTCGTCCGTGTAGCCCGAGACGACCGTCGCCCGGTCGTTCCACTCGATGAAGTTCCCCCCGTGGTCGAAGACGTAGACGATGTCGTCGAACGCGTCCATGATGGTCTCGGTGAACGCGCGCTGTTCGCGGAGTTCCTGTTCGCGCTCCTTGGCCTCGGTGATGTCGGTGATGAACCCCTCCAGCGCCACCGTGTCGACGGCCTGGCTGCCGGCTCCCCCGTTGTCGAACTCCGCGGGGTCAGCCCACGGTGCGTTCGTCACATCGACAGCTCGGCCGCGCTCCCATACCCACCGTACCTCGCCGTCGGCGTCGACGATGCGGTAGGTGAGTTCGAACGCTTCGCCGGACGTGATGGCGTCCTGGACCGTCTCCCAGGCCACCTCCCGGTCCTCGGGATGGATGATATCCTCCCCCCACGAGATGTCGCCGCGCTCGATGGCGTCGGCGGGGTAGCCGACCAGCTGTTCGCACTCGCCGGCCACGTAGCTCATCGGCCAGCCCGGCGCGTTCTCGCAGCGGTAGACGATACCGGGGAGGTTGCTGATGAGCGTCTCCAGCCGACGGTTGCGTTCCTCCAGCGCCTGCTCGGAGCGGTAGCGCTCGACGGCCTTCTCGATGCGGTTGGCCAGCAGTGCGAACCGTTCGGTGCCGCCCCCCTTCTGCAGGTAGTCGGTGACGCCCGCGGTGATGGCCTCGCTGGCGACCTCCTCGCTCCCCTTGCCCGTGAACAGGACGAACGGCAGGTCGGGGTGGCGCTCGCGAACCCCTTCGAGGAACGTCAGCCCGTTGGCGCCGGGCATGTCGTAGTCGCTCACGATACAGTCGAACGACTCCCGGTCGAGGGTGGCCATCGCCTCGTCGACGCCCGTCGCCGTCGTCACGACGAGGGCGTCGCTCTCGCGTTCGAGGAACTCCGCCGTCAGCTCGAGGAACGCCTGGTCGTCGTCGACGTGGAGTACCCGTCTCGGGTCGCTCGGCGAGTCCATCGCAGGTATCCGTACGGTTCCCCGTCGCCGCTGAAATACCTGTGGGCGGGGAGGTCGGCTACCGGCTTCCCGGCCCCGGAGCGCGGCCGAACAGCCTCAGAACAGCCCCTGCGTGCCGACGCCGACCACGCGCTCGGTGCTGGTCGTGCCCGCGACCGCGGTCCAGCCCGAGTCCCGGTACTGCTCGGTCCCGCGTGCCTGGACCGGCCCGAAGGTGTACTCGCCCGTGTCGTCGGTATCGCCGGGCGCCTCCACGAAGTAGTCCGCGCGGAGTCGGACCGCCTCGTCGTCGGGCGCCGACGGGTCGAGGTAGACGTACTTCGTCCCGGTCCCCTCGGGACCGGATTCGACACGCTCGACCTCGCCGCCGACCACGGTCCACGCCGCCGGAATCCGGTCGCGCAGCTCGACCGTGTCGTTGGCCTCGGTGACCTCGACGGTCATCTGGTTCGTGCTGCCGGCGGTGAAGAGGCGGCCGTCGTCGGTCCGGCGGCCGGTGACCGCGAGCTGTCGTGGCGTCGTCGGCCCGCTGGGGGTCCCCTCGACCTGTGTCGGGCGGCCGCGGCTGTCCTTGACGATGGAGAACTCGTCGACGACCCGGACCGCGTCCCCGGTCGGGTCGAAGTCGTCGGTCAGGGGCGTGGATTCGTCCAGGTCCTGGGCCGCGAGCGGCGGCGCCGCGACGTACTGCACGTCGATGGACGCCTCGTCGATGTCCAGCCGTGTGACGCCGAAGAACTCGGCCGCCGTCGTGTCCATGTACAGCTCGCGCACGCCGAGCGGGTAGTGGCTCACGCCGCCGGTCCCGTTGACGATGAAGGTCGTCCCGTGCGGGTCCTCCTCGTCGAACGGCAACTCGAGGCCCTCGGCGGCCTCTGCCGGCGGGGGGGCGCTCTCCCCGGCGGGCGTCCGCGCCGGGGCTCGGCGCTCCGAGTAGGTCAGCAGGTCGTCGGTGTGCCGGATGGGTTTGGTGCGCTCGTAGACGTGGTTGTCCCCGTGGAGCACGAGGTCCACGTCGTACTCGTCGAAGATGGGCCCCCAGCGCTCCTGCAGGTCGCGCCGGGGCTCGTGGTCCGGCGAGGTGGTCCAGAGCGGGCCGTGGAAGGTGACGATCTTCCATTTCACGTCCTCGTCGTCCTCGGCGCGCTGGAGCGCCGACCGCATGTACCGCTCCTGGACCGCCCCGTAGGTGAGTCCCTGCTCGGTCTCGCAGCGGGGGTCGTACAGCGGGACGAACTCCTCGGCCCGCGCGAGGTCGCCGCAGGCGTCCGCGGTCGTGTTCAGCCCCATGATGAAGGCGTTCTCGTAGACGATGTCCCACCACCGCTGCTTCGAGACGGCGTCGATGTCGGGGTCGTAGATGGGCATCGCGTCGTTGAGCCGGCGGTCGTACTGGACCATGCCGGTCCCGACCTCGGCCTCGTGGTTGCCCGGGACCGTCATGAACGGGGTCGCGGGGCGGTCCGCGGTCCCGCCGTAGTAGTCCTCGTGGACGTCGAAGTACAGCTCCCACGTCGAGGGCTTCCCGTTGGAGTAGGAGATGTCACCCGACAGCAGCTGCATATCGGGGTCGAGCGCCTCGGCGATGGCCATCACCATCCGCGGGTGGGCGTCGCCGGGCCGCTGGCCGGGGTTGTCGGGGTCGGCGGCGCCGTGGTCGCCGACCTGCGTGATGGTGAACCCGTCCGTCCCCGCGTCGCTGTCGTAGCTGGGTGCAGTGCGGACGGCCCGCCGTTCGGAGACCGTCCCGTTCAACTCGACCTCGTAGGCGTACGCCGTGTCGGGCGCGAGCCCCGTCAGCGGGGCCGTGTACGCCATCGCGTCCCTGCCGGGGACGGGCCGGCCGGTCGCGCTCGTGGTCGTGTCGAGGTCGCCCGGCTCGCCGTAGCGCACGGTCGCCCCGGTCGCTGCGGGCGCGCCGGTGAACGCGACGGTCATCATGCTTGTCGGCTCCTGCCCGCAGGCGACGTGGATGCCCTGCGGCCCGTCGCCGATGCCGGCCTCGGCCGCCCCTGCAGCGCTGGCGATGATGGGCGCCGCACCCAGTGCCGCGCTGCCCCGCAGGACGCCTCGGCGCGAGAGCGCGCTGCCGTCGTCCCCACTCTCCCCTGCGTCGTCGGTCGCTGTCGTGTCACGTGTCATGGTCAGAGTCCCCGCTCGAACGCGTCCTCGATGTGGTCCGGGATACCGCTCCCATCGCCGTCGCTGCCGGTAGTGCTGCTGCCGGTGTCGTCCGGGTCGCTATCCGTGCCGTCGGCACTGCTGGCGCTCCCATCGTCGTCGCTGCCACCGTTGCCCCCACTGCTGTCGTCGCCCTCGTCACCGGTCACGGCGTCGACGGTCCCGTCGACCGGACCCGCTCCGGTCGCCACGTCGGGGCCGTCGTTCGCGGTCCCCCCGGCGAACGAGGCCGCGACCCGGTCGCCGATGGTCCCGTCGAGCGTCGGCGAGCGGACCGCCTGCAGTTCGTAGCGCCCCTCGGGCACCCGGTAGCTCCGCAGCAGTGTCTTCGGCGCGTCGGCCGCGTCCACCGACCGGTCCACGTCGTACGCGGTGTACGTGAGCGACCCGTCGCTGATGTGGACCGTCGTGTACCCCCAGCGCGAGGAGTTGAACCACTCGATGTGGGGGTTCTGGGTCTGCACCGCCTCGTCGATAGCGTCCTCGGTCGCGTTCGCGGGGAGGCCGCCGGCGCTGGCGAGGTTGTTGCTGGAGATGCCGGGCGTCATGAACTCGACGCCGACCCGCGGGCCGCCGACGTACTCGGACTGCTCGGGGTCCTTGTAGTCCTGCTTCAGGTAGCCCGCGACGTAGCTGTGCATGTCGCCCGTGAGCGTGACGTAGTTGTCCACCTCGTCACGGGCGAGCCGACCCATGACGAGGTTCCGCTCGGCCTCGTAGCCGTCCCAGGCGTCGTAGTTGAGATACAGGCCGTCGACGCCGGCGTTGGCGGCCTTCAGCGCGGCACACAGCACCTCGTTGCCGTGGAGCTTCCACGTCGCGTCCGTCCCGGTGACGCCGTCGGTGTCGGGCATCGACCCTGGATTGGTGCCCCCGTCGAGGAACCAGCGGTACTGCTCGGTCCCGAGCATCGTCCGGTCGAGGTCGGCCTGGTTGCGCTCGGGCGACGGCGGCGCGAGGTCGCGACCGCTCGCCGCGGTCGGGTCGTCGTCGTCCTTCGGCGGGGGCGAGCGATACAGCCGCTCGTCGGTCATGAACAGCTCCGCGAGGTCGCCGAACTTGAACGAGCGGTAGAGCCGGAAGTACTGCCGTGCGCTGCTCTCCTCGACCGGCTCGTCGGCCTCGTAGGGGTCCTCGTACGCCACCCGGAGCGGGAGGTACTCCAGCATCGCCTTGATGCCGCGGGCGTACAGTCGCCGCATCCGCTCGGGGTCGCCGCCGAACGGGTGGCTCCGCGTGTCCGGGAACCCCGTCCCCGCGTCACCGACCCACCAGCGGTTGTTGATGATCTCGTGGTCGTCCCAGGTGTGGATGAGCGTGTGACGCTCCATCGCGGCCTGCAGGTGGTCGTCGCTCCGGTACGTCCGGTGCAGGTGCCGGTAGTCCGCCAGCGTGTGCGTGACGCTCTTCCCGCTGGGCAGTTCGATGTCGCGGCCGGGCTGCTGGCCGCCGCCGGCGTACTCGTAGAGGAAGTCCCCGAGCGAGACGTGGTAGTCCGCGTCCTCCTCGGCGATGTGGGCGAACGCTCCGTAGTAGCCGTGGAGGTAGTTGTTGCAGGAGCTGACCGCCAGCCGCACGTCGTCGACGGAGGCGTCGGGGGCGGGCATCGTGTGGAGTCGCCCGACCGGGCTCGCCGTCGACGGCGCGTCGCCGCCGGTCTCGTAGACGAAGCGGTAGAAGTAGTACGTGTTCGAGTCGAGTTCGCCGTCGAGGTCGACCCGGACCGTGTGGTCCTGCGCGGCCGACAGTGCCGTCGCGTCGTCGCGTCGTCCGGCCGTCGGAACGGTGAACGTCCGCGCGTCCGTGAAGTCGGCGTCCGCGTTGGTGGCATCGCCGTCCGTCTCGTCCGCGGCCACCTGCAGGTAGAGCTGTCCGTTCGTGAACGCGGCCAGTTCCTCGTCCAGCCGGGTCCAGACGATGGCCCCGCTCGGCGTCGGCCCCCCACTCCCGACCGACTGCGGGAACGCATCGTAGTCGTCGGTCCGGAACTCACCGGGGACGCTCCCGCCCTGGCTCGGGTCGGTCGGTTCCGCGACCGCGCCCGTGCTGAGCAGCGTCGCGGCCGCGGCGCCTGCGGACGCCGCGCCCGCCGCCTTCAGGATGCCTCGTCGTGTCGTGCTGTGCTCGGCTTCGTCACCACGCCGGTCTGTCATCACTCCAGCACGACGGCCGTGTTCTGATAACATTTCTAGCATGAGTGTCCAAAAATATAGTGGGGTGTTGTGGGGTGTATCGCTCCGCCGCGACGGGATGTGTACCGTCCACAGCGCGATAGCTATCGAGCGGTACGGACGGGCAAGACTGCTATATAGTCGAGTCTCGCCCCGATAGCGCTCCCGCTCGGTTCCGGGTGGAACTCGACACGTTCGAGAATCGGTCCGCCACGCCGGTCCGCTACGTCGCCGGGGCCCCGTCAGTCCTGGGGCGAGTCGCTCCCACGGGGGTCGCCCGGGTCGTCGTCGCCGTCGTCGAAGCGGTAGTCCGACTCGTCCAGTTCGACCTCGGTTCGGGGGGGTCCGCCCTCGTACACGTCGCCGGTGACGAAGCCGCCCGTCTTCGCGTCGAGATACGGCGTCACGACGAACTTCCTCGTCGCCAGCCGGAACGGGTAGCGCGTCGGTGGCAGCACCAGCAGGAGCCCGAACAGGTCCGTCAGGAGGCCCGGCGTGAGGAACAGCGCGGCCGAGACGAGGACGAGCGCGCCGTCCAGTAGCTGGTCGCCCGGCAGCTCGCCGTCGGCGAGGTTGCGCTGTATCTTCCGGAGCGTGTGTCGTCCCTCGGCCCGGACCAGCAGCAGGCCCACCAGCGACGTGATGACCACCACGAGCACGCCGTGGGCGATGGTCAGCGGCCCGACCGCCACCAGCCCGACGAGGAGCAGGAGGTCCAGCACCGGGACCAGCAACAGCACGGCCACGAGACGCAGGTCCATACCTCCGGTAGCCGGGGCGGACTCAAAACCCTTGACCTTGCTGCGTCCGCGTCCCAGCGGTGGCCACGCGGCGGCTCGCTCCTACCTCCTGGCGGCCGTCGTCACTGCTCGGATGATGACGGTTCTCCGAGAAACGCTCCTCGACCGGTTCGAAAGTGGTGTATGATCGATGGAAGATATCCATATATGTGGAAAATCTCGCGTAGTGTGAAAATCCTCAATCACTGACCGAGACGCCACCGAACGCGGCGAAGCCGGTGACGATGAGGTCGACCGCCTCGTTGGTGTTCTCGCGGCGGGGGCGTTCGTCGCTGGCGCCGCCGAGGATTGGGATGACCTCCATCCGGACGTTCCACTCCCGCGGGACGATGACCTCGGCGCCGCCGAACAGCGCGACGGTGTTGACGGTCGCGGGGCGGCTGGCGAGTTCGGCCTCCCGGAGGTCCAGTTCCGCGCCGCCGAAGACGGCCGTCAGGTCCGCGCCGGTGAACGCCTTCGAGGTGTTCCGCCGCTCGACGCCGCCGAACGCCGCGAACAGCGAGTTGTACGAGTCGTCGGTCGCGCGCGCCTTCGAGCGGTAGGTTCCGAGGACCACCGAGAGGCCGAACGCGATGATCAGGACGGGCCAGAACGCGACGACCGCGCCGACGGTCGTGTAGCCCAGCGCGACGGCCTGCCACGCGCCGGCCACCACGATGAGGACGGTCGGGCCGACGAAGCCGCGCAGTCCGGCGCGGACGAGCGCCCACACGCCGAGCAGGACGAACAGCGACGGGACGTAGACGAGGTAGTCGTCGACGCGGAACACGCCGGTCGTGTCCAACAGGAGGAGGACACCCAGCAGGACGACGATGGCGCCGAACAGGACCTGTACGGACGGGAACCGCCGGGGAGACGTGGTGGTACTCATGATTTATATACGCCGATGAAAGATATAAATATAGACGCTAGTGGCCGGGCTTCGGGAAGCACCGTCCACTCCCGATGCGGGCCGCCCGAAAGCGTAATCGGCCGTCCGGACGCCTCCCGCCCATGCGCATCCCCTTCGTCCCCTCGCTCCCTGGGCCGGCCCCCGCGGTGGTCCGCCGGTGGCTGGCCGACGGGGCCCTCGCCGACCGGGAACGGCTCCCCCGACCGCCGGCACCGGGCGTCGCGTCGGCCACAGCCGACAGCCCGGGGCGTCACGGACCGGGTCGTGACAGCCCGGGCGCCGACCCCCGGCTCGCGACGCCCCCACTCCGGGTGGACCGCTCCTCCGACGCCGACCGGAACCCCGTCCTGACGGCCGGCGACGTGGACGATGTCTCGCACGTCTCGTTCGTCGCGGACCCGTTCGTCGTCCGGGCGGGGTCGGACGAGAGCGACGACATCCGCGACGACGGCCCGTACCACTGCTTCTTCGAGGTGAAGCGCCGCGACCGCCACCCGCTCCTGGGCCTGCGCGACACCGGGGCGCGGTTCGACATCGGCCACGCCACCAGCCCGGACGGCCGGGACTGGTCGTACGAGGGCGTCGTCCTCCCGGCCGCGCAGGCCGAACACACCTACCCGCACGTCTTCCGCCACGACGGTGACTGGCTCATGGTCCCCTCACCCGCCGGCTCGACGCCGAACGAACTCCGGATCTACCGCGCGACCGACTTCCCGACCGACTGGGAACTGGTTGACACCGCGCTCGCCGGCGCGGTCCGCATCGACCCGACACCCTTCGAGTACGACGGGACGTGGTTCCTCGTCCACCAGGCGCCGGACTACACCGTCCGCCTGCGCTGGAGCGAGCGACTCGTCGGCGGCGACTGGGAGGAGCATCCCGCCAGCCCGCTGTTCGCCCCCGGCGGGAACGACATCGCCCCCGGCGGCCGGCCGCTGGTCGACGCGACGGCGGGCACCGTCGACCTGTTCTTCCGGCGTGGCGACCCCGGCATCGTCGAGGCCTGGCGCGTCGTCGACCCCTCGCGCGAGGACTGGCCGATGCACGAACTCCCCACGTCGCCCGTCGTCTCCGGGTCGGGCGAGCCGGGCGCCTGGGACGAGCGCAACGTCCACCACGTCGACGCGGGGCTGGCCCGGGCGACGGGTAGCGACCTCGTGCTCGTGGACGGGCAGGACGCCGCCCGCGACTACCGGCTCGGCGTGGCCCGGACCCGCGAGTTCGGCGGCGGCACGGAGGGCGTGGAACGGGCAGCACTGGCCAGCCGCACGGTCCATCCGGGCGAGCGGGCCGTCCTCTCCGTGACGGGGACGCTCACCGTTCCGGAGGGCGGCTGGTACCGCGTGTCGGTCCGGCCGCAGGTCGAGAGCCCCGACCCGGTGGCCGTCGAGACGACGTGCTCCGCGGGAGCTGCGAGCGCGAGCGGGACGTTCGACGTCGCCGCGGACGGCCGCGGCCACGTCGCGCTGGGTCCGGTTGTGCTGGCACCCGGTGACCGTCCGGTCGTCGAACTGCAGCACGACGGCGGACGGCCCGTCCGCGTGACGGGTGGGGCTGTTCGGCTCCGGGGCTGGTGAGCCCGAAGAGGGGCGCGTGGGCGTCTCGGCGGTGGTCGGGGGACCGGTCCCCGGCCGTCTCACGCCGCGGTGGCGTTGTACGCGACCCGTCCGACCAGCACGAGGAGGTACACGACCGCGAGCCCGACCGTCACCGGCCCGCGCCCGAGGAGGGCGATACAGGCGACCACCAGCGGCCCGGTGAGCAACAGGAGGTCGAACACCCTGTCGTCGGGACCGACCCGTCGCAGCGCCCCGAGGACGGGGATATCGTCCGGGGTCATCGACCCAGCCCTCCGTAGAGGAGCCCCCGGAGGAGGACCAGCACCGGGATTATCTCCAGCCGGCCGATCCACATGTTGAACAGGAACATCGTCTTCGTGGCGTCGGGCATCCCCGGGCCGGTGATGCCCGAGGAGAGGCCGACGTTGCCCTGGGCACTGGCCACCTCGAAGACGACGTTCGCCAGCGTGTAGTCGTCGGGGAGCGCCAGCAGCAGGGTCAGCGTCCCGACGCCGAGGAACAGGAACCAGAGGAAGGCGACGATGGCGGCCTCCTCGAACTCGCGGGCGGCCTCCTCCTCCGACAGGGCCCGCCCGTTCAGCCGGAAGTACCGGACGGCGTCGGCGGGGTAGAACACGCCCGCGATGCGGAACAGGATACCCTTCGACAGGGTGAGCGCACGCACGAGCTTGATGCCCCCGACGGTGGACCCCGCGGCCGCACCGAGGACCATCCCGAGCGAGACGGTCAGCTGTGCCTCGGCGGTCCAGTCCGTGCCCAGGCCGCCGGCGGTCTGGAACCCGGTACAGGACATGGCGGAGACGAACTGGAACGCCCCGTAGCGGACCGCCGCCTCGACCGAGTCGTAGGTGCCGTTGACAACGAGCAGCCCGACGAGCACGGCGGTCCCGACGGTGAACGAGAGGAACACCCAGCGGGTCTGGAGGTCCTCGTACAGGTGCGAGAGGTCCCCGCGCAGGACGAGGTAGTGGATGGGGAACGCGATGCTCCCCAGCGTCATTATCGGCAGCAGGGCGTAGTCGATGAGCGCGCTGTCGTAGGTGGCGATGCTGTTGTCGGTGATGGAGAACCCGCCCGTCGCCAGCCCGGTCATGCCGTGGTTGATGGCGTCCCAGAGCGGCATCCCGACGAGCCACAGCAGCAGCACCGAGCCGAACGTGAACAGCAGGAAGATCCACCAGATGGTCCGCACCGTCGAGACGATGCTGGGGTGGATCTTCTCGCTGCGGGCCTCGGACTCGTAGAGCGTGAGCGAGCCACTGCCCGGGCGCGAGAGGATGGCGGTCGTCAGGACGATGACACCGACGCCGCCGACCCACTCGATGAACGAACGCCACCACTGGAGCGTCCGGGGCAGCGCCGCCTCGTCGTCGGTCATCGTGAGGCCGGTGCCGGTGAAGCCGGACATCGACTCGAACAGCGCGTTCAGTGGGTGTTCGAACGCCGCCACCGTCGACGCCGCGCGTCCGGTGAGCGTCGGCGCATCCAGCATCATCGGGTCCAGCCGGATGGTCCACGCCACCAGCACGAACGGGAGCGAGCCGAACACCGCGACGACGAACCAGCCGGACGCCGCCACCACCATCCCGTGGAACCGGTCCGGGTTCTTCGCGTCACGGTACCGGCGGGCCAGCAGCGTGCCCAGCGCCAGTGGCACCGCAGCCGAGACGAGCATCGCCGGAACCGCCCAGAGTTCCATCCAGACCATCGGAATCGCCACCGAGACGAGCATCAGCCCGGACAGCGCCTGCAGCATCCGGCCCAGGTCGCGAGCGACCGTCCGGGGATCGCCCAGCGTCCCGAAGTGGCTCATCGCGTCGGCCCTCCGTTGCCCGGCACACGACTGGGCAGACCCTCACCGGCGGATACAACCGCCGGCTCGTGGATCGGAGTGTGAGACTCCGTCCGCACGGTTCACTCCCTGACGCGGCCGATGAATTCCCAGCGCAACCGCTTCTCGCCCGCCTGCGTCGGCGCCGTCCGGACGTGGTAGAGGTACGGCCCGTGGGGACAGCCGGCGCAGTCCTCGCCGCACGGGACCGCCTTCACCACCTCCACGTAACCGTCCCGCTTCTCGACGCGGACGAGTTCCTCGCCGGGATTGGCCTCGATGTCCTCGAGCAACTGCTCGTCGTGGTACTGGAGGAGGTCGCCGCTGAAGGACATGAGCTCGCGGAGCTGGTGGTCCGACAGCTCCCGGACCGTCTCGACGAGCGAGGACGGGAGGGCCGGCGACGGCTCCGGTGCCTCGTCGGTCATGTGGTCGCCCCCTGGGGGTCGAACCGGGCCAGCACCTCCGGTGCGAATCCCGTCCTCGAGAAGACCGTCACCAGGTCGCCGGCCAGCACGGTCGTGTCCCCCCGTGGGGTGAGGACATCGTTGCCGCGCTCGATGGCGACCACCAGCAGGTCGTCCTCCCCGAGCAGGCCCTGTTCGTCGGCTTCGGCCAGCGAGAGCCCCGCCAGCGGGGCGTCCTCGGCGACGGTGATCTCGAAGATCTCCGCCTCGCCCGCGAGGTGGAGCACGTCCTCCACCGAGGGCTGCTTGACCGCCCGGTAGAGGTGGTCGGCGATGAGCTGCTGGGGGTTCTCCATCGTGTTGACGCCGATGCGTTCGAACAGCCCCATGTGCTCCTCGTCGTGGACCACGGAGACCCGCGTCGGGATGCCGAGCTGGTCGGCGAGCAGCATCACCATCACGTTCGTCGCGTCGCGGTCGGTGGTGCTCACGATAGCGTCGGCCTCGTCGGCGCCGGCCTCCTGGAGCGTCTCGGCCACCGTCGCGTCCCGGTTCAGCATCAGGCAGTCGAACGCACGGGCGGCTGCATCGGCTACGTCGGGGTCCTGCTCGACGACGACCACCTCGTTGGCGTCCGCGGTCGCGAGCTGGATGAGCGGCATCCCGATGTTGCCGGCGCCGACGATGATCAGGTACACCGACCCACCTCCGGCGACGGGCGACGGGGCGTACCCTCTGGTCCGTCCATGCCACGGTCGTGTGGGGCACTTGGTAATAAGATATCCGCTATCTATCGGCTATCCTGATATAGTTTATATACTCTGCTACTGAATCAGTATTCTCCACCGAACCAGTTATGATGTT
The DNA here is from genome assembly GCF_024298885.1 of Haloglomus halophilum. Lineage (GTDB taxonomy): Archaea > Halobacteriota > Halobacteria > Halobacteriales > Haloarculaceae > Haloglomus > Haloglomus halophilum. The sequence goes on along the minus strand of NZ_CP101166.1, from coordinate 947,635 downwards.
CCCGTCTATCGCCGCAGATATGCAAGCACGCACGTCGGTCCACTCGGCCGTTCTCGGGGCGGGTCACGGGACGGTGACAGCCACATGACGGGGGGACTGCTACGTCGCGTCGTCGTTCCCGTCGCCGACCCGGACGACGCCCGTGCGACGGCCCGGGCACTCCGGGACGCACCGCTCCCGGACGATGCCTCCGTGCTCGTGGTGTTCGTCGTCGAGAAGGCCGGCGGTGCACCGGACAAGGCATCCGTCGAGCAGCGCGAGATGTACGGCCGCGACCTGTTCGAGGCGTTCGAGACGGCGTTCGATTCGGACGCGGCGACGGTCGAGAGCGACATCCTCTACGGGACCGACGTCGCGGAGACCATCGTCACGGCGGCCCACGAGACCGACGCCTCCGCCATCGCGTTCACGCCGCGTGGCGGGAGCAGGTGGGTCAAACTGCTGACCGGCGACGTCGCCACCTCGCTGGTGGAGGGGAGCGACATCCCGGTCGTCGTGCTCCCGGACGTCGACGAGGCGGCGACTGACGGCGGGCCGGCGCCGGGTGGTACGGATGAGTGAGGCCGAGGGCGCGGGTGACCAGGAGCTGGCCCGCGACCTGGGCTTCCTGGAGGCGTACACCATCGGCCTGGGGACGATGATCGGCGCGGGTATCTTCGTCCTGCCGAGCATCGCCGCCGACCAGGCCGGACCTGCGAGCATGGTGTCGTTCGCCATCGGCGGCATCGTGTCGCTGCTGGCGGCGCTCTCCCTGTCGGAACTCGCGACCGGGATGCCCCGGGCCGGCGGGAGCTACTACTACGTCAACCGGGCACTCGGGCCGTTCTTCGGCAGCATCGTCGGCTGGGGGATGTGGGGCGGGCTGATGTTCGCCTCGGCGTTCTACATGCTCGGCTTCGGCCGGTACCTCACCTTCTTCCTCCCGATGGGGGCGACCGGCGTCGCCATCGCCGCGCTCGTGATGGCCGCCATCCTGACGCTGGTCAACTACGTCGGCGTGAAGGAGACCGGTGCGCTCCAGAACGTCATCGTCATCGCCCTGGTCGGCATCATCATCGTCTTCATCGCGTTCGGCCTGCTGAACTACGACGCCGCGACGATGGGCGAGTTCAACCCGTTCGGCTGGGCGCAGGTCGCCGCTACCGCCGGGACGATCTACGTCACCTTCATCGGGTTCGAGGTCATCGCGACCAGCGCCGAGGAGATAAAGAACCCCAGCCGGAACCTGCCGCTGTCGATGCTCGCGGCGGTCGTCACGCCGACGCTGATGTACGTCCTGGTGATGTTCGTCAGCACGGGGAACATCAGCCGGGAGCTGCTCATCAACTCCCGCATCCCCGTCGCGGAGGTGGCGGCGGTGTTCTCCGACATCTCCCTCGCCGGGTTCAACGTCGGTGCGGCGGCGATGGTCGTCGGGGCGGTGCTGGCGACGGTCTCCAGCGCCAACGCCTCCATCCTGTCGGCGGCCCGGGTCAACTTCGCGATGGGCCGGGACCGCATCCTGACGAACTGGCTGAACCAGGTCCACAGCAAGTTCCGGACGCCGTACCGGGCCATCCTCGCCACCGGCGGGGTCATCCTGCTGCTCATCGCGCTCAACGTCGAGATCGGGACGCTGGCCGAGGTCGCGAGCTTCTCCTACCTGGTGACCTACGCCCTGGTCCACGTCGCCGTCGTGGTGATGCGTCGGGCCGACCCGTCCGACTACGACCCCGCGTTCCGCATCCCGGACCCGCTCTACCCGGTCGTGCCGGTGCTGGGCCTGCTGGCCTGCGTCGCCATCCTGTTCCAGATGGACCTCGTCGTTCAGGTCATCGGCGTCGTCATCGTCGGCGTCGGCATCGCCTGGTACGCGCTCTACGCCCGGTCCCGGTCCCGGACGGAGGGGCTGATGGGGGAGGCCATCTCCCCGGAGCCGGCGACGGTCCCCGACGGTCGCGGGACCTACCGCGTCGTGGTGCCGGTCTCGAACCCCGTGACCGAGTCGGACCTGCTGCGGCTGGCCGCCGCCAGCGCCCACGCCAACGAGGACGGCAACGCCGAACTCGTCGCGGTGAACGTCATCGAGGTCCCCCAGCAGACCTCGCTCTCGCAGGACCTCGCCTTCGAGGAGGAGCGGGTCCAGGCCCAGAGCGACCTCCTGGAGCAGGCCCGGGAGGTCGCCGGGGGTCTCGAGGTCGGCATCCGGACCCGCGCGGTCGTCGGGCGAAGTGCCGCCAGGGCCATCCTCGACATCGTCGAGGACGAGGCCGCCGACCAGGTGCTGCTGGGCTGGACCGGGAAGCGGAGCCGCCGCGAGCACGTCCTCGGCTCGACCATCGACCCCGTGGTGAGCCGGGCGCCGTGTGACGTGACGCTGGTCAAGCTCGGTCCCGAGGGGAGCCGCGGCGAGGGCGACATCGCGGCGCTCGCCGGCCAGGGGCCCCACGCGCCGGTCGCGGCACGCCGGGCCCACGAGTTCGCCGACGCAGCGGACGGGTCGCTCACGCTCCTCAACGCGCAGGTGCGCGACGACGCCGAGGACGAAGGCAAGGGCGAGGACGACTACCACGCCGCGGGGATGGAGACGGTCGAGTCGGTCGCCGAAGCGGCGGGACTCGAATCCGACGATTACGAAGCCGAGGTCGTGCCGGCGACGGACCTCGAGGCGGACCTGCTGGCGGCGCTGGAGCGGTTCGACACGGTCTGTGTCGGCGCGACCCGGACCGGCACCGTGTCGCAGGCGCTGTTCGGGTCGCTCCCCGAGACGGTCGGCAGCGAGGTCGAGGGAACGGTGGCCATCGCTCGCGGCCCCGAGGACTCGCCGCGCTCCGTCCGCGAAGCGCTCGTCGAGCGGCTCCAGCCGTAGGCGTATCGGCGGAGTTTTCTCTTAACTGTCGCGATAACCTACATATTCTGCTAAATGTGGGGTAATCCTACCGCTATGCAAAGTATGTCCGCTGACTGGCCGGTAACGGGGGAGCGAGCGGTTGTCGCCCGGGCGTCACTCGCCGCCGAACGCGGCGATGGTCTCGCCCGAGGACGGCTCGCGTGAGAACAGCGTGATGATGTCGCCGGCCTGGATGCGTGTCTCGCCCTTCGGTGTCACCACGTTGTCCCCGCGCTCGATGCCGACCACGAGCGTCTCGTCCGGGAGGACCCCGTCCCGCTTGGCTTCCTCGAGTGTCATCCCGAGGATGGGGGCGCCGACGGAGGCCGTCAGTTCGACGATCTCGGCGTCGCCCGTGAGGCTGATGAAGTCGTTCAGGGACGGGAACTCCCGGTCGCCGTTCGGGCCGAACGGCTCGTACGGCTGGGTCACCTCCTGCTCGACCAGGCGCTCCTCCTCGATAGTGAGCCCCAGCTCCGAGAGCTGGGTGGCGATGCGGGTCAGCTCTCGCGACCCGCCCCCGACCACCGTGACGTGGAGGTTCCGCTGCCCGGCCGTGAGCTGCCGGACGTTCACCACGCCCGACAGGTTGAGCGCCTGGTTCGCGAGGCGTTCGCGGTCCGCGACCGGGGCGGTGCAGACGAACAGGTTCGTCAGCCGCCCCTCGACGCGCTCGTAGTCGATGTCGGCGTGGTAGCCCCGGATGATGCCGGCCGTCTCCAGCTGGTCGATGCGGTTCCGGATGGTTCCCGGCGAGACGTCCACCTGCTCGGCGATCATCGGTGCCGAGGTCCCCCGCGCGTCCCCGGCGAGGGCGTACAGGATGCGCCGGTCCACCTCGTCGACGCGGTCGTCCATACCCGTGGTAGGCCGGGGCGGTATATCGGTGCTCGGGTTCCGCCGGGCGCTGCCCCGGAACCACCACGAGCCTCCCGCCCCGGGCGGTGGCGCGGTGTGCGTCGCGACATCCTGTCGCCGGTCATCGAACGGTAGACGTTTTGGGCCCCCCCGACACACACCCGCCGTGTACCTCATCATCGTCGGGGCGGGCGACATCGGGACGCCGCTCATCGAGATCGCGACCGCCGGCGGCAACGAGGTGGTCGTCGTCGAGCAGGACCCCGAGCGGGCCGAGCGAGCGGCCCAGCGGTTCGACTGCCTGGTCCTGCAGGACGACGCGACGGTGAAGGAGACCCTCGAGGACGCCGGTGCCGGCCGCGCGGACGCGCTCATCTCCACGACGGACCGCGACGCGACGAACGTGATGGTCTGCCTGCTGGCCGAGGAACTCGACGTCCCGGAGATCGTCTCCGTCGTCCACGACCCAGAGCACATGGCGCTGTACCGGCGCATCGGCGTGAACACCATCGGCAACCCCCAGCGCCTCATCGCGGAGTACCTCTACCGCGCGGTCAAGCGGCCCGCCATCGTCGATTACATGCGCATCGGTGAGGAGGCAGAGGTGTTCGAAATCGCGGTGGCCGACGACGCCCCGGTCGCCGGGATGACCGTCGCCGAGGCCGCCGACGCCGGCCACGTCGGTGACGAGCTGCTCATCGTCGCCATCGAGCGCGAGGGGCACGACGACCCCATCACCCCGAGCGGCCCCACGGAACTCCGAGTCGGTGACCTGCTGACGGTCTACTCCGCCTCGGGTGCGACCCCGGAGGTGACGGACGTGTTCGGGGTGTACGGCGACCACGACGACCCGGAGACGCGCCCGGAGCCGGACGACGAGGACGAGAACGGAGGCGCGGGTGGGTAGCGTGGCACGGCAACCGGACCGGTTCGGTGGGTTCCCGGCGGACCTCGCGACGGTCCTCCGGGACGTCGGGTCGCTGCTGCTCATCGAGGCGCTGGTGATGACCGTCACCGTCGGCGTGGCGCTGCTGGCGGGCGAGTTCTACCCCGCACTCGCCTTCCTGCTGGCCGCCGGGGTCACCGCCGGCGTCGGCTCCCTCGCGCGCCGGACGTTCGCCGACGCCCCCACCCCCGTGATGAAACACGGGATGGTCATCGCCGCCGGCGGCTGGTTCACGGTCGCGCTGTTCGGGGCCCTGCCGTTCTTCCTGACCGCACATCTCACGCCGCTGTCGACGATGGCGACGTACGTCCCCGCAGGAGCGGCCTACGACCCTGTCACCGTCGGCGGGCCGGCCACGCAGTCCAGCCTGGGTTACTTCCGGTCGCCCCTGCACGCGCTGTTCGAGTCGATGAGCGGCTGGACCGGCAGCGGCCTGACGATGGCCGTCCACGAGCCGTCGCTCCCCCGGACCATCCAGTGGTGGCGGTCGGTCATCCAGTGGGTCGGCGGCATCGGCGTCATCGTCCTGACTGTCTCCATCCTGGCCCGGCCCGGCTCCGGCTCGGGCAGCTACGCGCTCTACCGCTCCGAGGCGCGCGAGGAGCGCATCCACCCGAGCGTCGTCTCCACCGTCCGGACCATCTGGAAGATCTTCGTCGGTTACACCGTTCTCGCCATCGTCCTGTTCTTCCTCGCGCTCCACTTCTCGGAGTACGGGTCGACGCTGACGCTCGGCGAGCAGGCGTGGCAGTCGCTCAACCACGCGATGACCGGGCTCTCGACGGGTGGGTTCTCGGTCACCGACAACTCCATCGGCACCTACAACGCGCCGCTCATCGAGGGCATCCTCCTGCCGGTGATGACACTGGGGGCCATCGCCTTCCCCGTCCACTACGGCGTCCTCCACGACCGCGACTACCGGGAACTGTTCGGTGACCTCCAGACCCGGTGGCTGTTCGTGCTGCTCGGCCTTGGGACGCTGATACTGGTCGCCCAGAACCTGCTCACCGCGCCGACGAGCGACTACGGTGCCAGCGTCGCCGTCCCGTACGTGGACCGGCTCGCCGCGGACGCCACCCGCGATGCCGTCTTCCAGCTCGTGAGCGCGCTCACCTGCACGGGGTTCCAGTCCTCCCCAATCGGGTCGTGGAGCGACGGCGGCAAGCTCATCATCTCCGTGGCGATGGTCATCGGTGGCGCTGCCGGCTCGACGGTCGGCGGTATCAAGATCATCCGCGCCTACACCGTCGCGCGGGGCATCCGGTGGCAGTTCAGCCGTGTGTTCCTGCCGGCGAGCGCGGTCGTCTCCATCGACATCGACGGCCGCCGCCTCGACCGCGAGGAGATGGAGCGGGAGTTCTCCGAGGCCGCCATCATCAGCCTGCTGTGGGTACTGTTGCTGGCTGCCTCCAGTCTCGTTCTGGTCAACGTCGCGGGCGCCGACTTCGGCTACGCCGACGCGCTGTTCGAGGTCGCCAGCGCCCAGGGCAACGTCGGCCTCTCCTCGGGCATCACCGGCCCCTCGATGCATCCGCTCGCCGAGGCGATGTTCGTCCTCAACATGTGGATCGGTCGGCTGGAGATCATCCCGGTGCTCGTCTTCGGGCGCGCGCTGGTGAAGGGGCTCGACCCCTGAGTGGACGTTCTCACCCCGGGTACTCGCTCGGATGTGGTGGTAGAGGTAGGGGATTGCTTTGTCAGTTGGTCTGATGGATCTGCTGCTGGAAGGAACGTCTTGGAAGCCCCTGGCTGCTCGGCTGTCCGGGTCTCGCTGTCTTCGAAACTCGGAGATTTCTGAGGACGACGTAAGTACCGCAGGGAGCGAAGCGACCGAGGACCGCAGCGAGCCGCGGGGCCCCTCAGCGCCCCGGGGCTTTCTACCGGTTGCTGCTGTCGCCAGGAACACCAAACAAATCGGTACACACGCACGCTCGTTCTCACAGATGCCGAGGGGCCCGAGGAGAGATCCAGAATCTACGACTTCCAGTACCCGCTCGTCAGCAGCACCAGCACCGGCAGGATCTCCAGCCGGCCGATCCACATCAGGAACACCATCAGCAGTTTCGACGTGGCGGGGAACTCCAGATACGAGCCGAACGGGCCGAGCGAGCCAAAGCCCGGACCGACGTTGCCGAGCGTCGCGGCGATTGCACTCATCGCCTCCAGCGTGTTGATGTCGTAGCCGACGCGGGAGACGTCGAGACTGATGAGTACCGTCCCGACGGCGAACAGGAGCAGGTAGAGGAGGGTGAAGCTCATCACGCCGCGGACGGCGTCCTCGTCGACGACCTCACCGGCGAGCCGGATCGGCCGGACGGCCTCCGGGTGGGTGGTCGTGAACAGTTCCCGTCGCACGACCTTCACGATGACCACCCAGCGGACGATCTTGATGGCACCGCCCGTCGAGCCGCCGGAGCCACCGATGAACATCGCGAACAGCAGCAGGTACTTGCCGGCCTCGGACCACTGGGCGAAGTCGCTGGTCGCGTACCCGGTCGTGGTGACGAGACTGACCACCTGGAAGATGGACTGCCGGAGGGTGTTCTCGACGTTCCCCTGGACCACGCCGCCGAGGTCGCCCAGCGGGGGCGCGCCGCCGACGAACAGCACGCCCGCGAGTATCGCCGACAGGACGCCCATGATGCCGGCGTAGGCCCGGAACTCGGCGTCGTCGACCAGCTTCCGGATGTCACCGCGGAAGACGGCGTAGAACAGCGCGAAGTTGGTGCCGGCGACGACCATGAACGGGATGACGACCCACTGGACGGCCGCGGAGAAGGCCGCGATGGAGTCAGCCTCCGGGGAGAAGCCACCGGTCGGGAGCGTCGTCAGGCCGTGCGCGACGGCGTTGTACGCGCCCATGTTCGGGGCCAGTTCCATCCCCAGCAGCGGGCCGGCGAGGTGGAGTCCGTACAGGAGGCCGATCTCCAGCGCGGTGAACGCGAAGTAGGCGATCCAGAGGACGCGGGCGGTCTCGGCGATACGGGGCGTGAGCTTCTCGATGCCGACCCCGGGCGCCTCAGCGTCCATCAGTTGCGCGCCACCGACCGATAGCTCCGGGAGGATGGCGATGGCGAGCACGATGATACCCATGCCGCCGAGCCACTGGGTGAGCTGACGCCAGATGAGGATGGCGTGGGAGTGCCGATCCAGCGAGATCTCGCCCAGCAGCGTCGCCCCGGTCGTCGTGAACCCGGACATCGACTCGAACAGGGCGTTGACGGGGTTCGCGAGCGTCGAAGCTGGCGAGCTCGGCGGCAGGATGCCCGGCACGCCGCGGGCCGCCAGCAGGTACGGCACCGCGGCGACCAGCGCCACGCCGAGCCAGGCACCGGCGACCATCAGGAACCCCTCGCGGGCGCCCAGGTCCGGGTCCGGGTCGAGCCGTTCGAGGCCGGTCCCGACGAGGAGTGTGAACAGTGCGGTCAGGAGGAAGACGAACACGTCGTCGCCGTATACGACCCCGACCAGTAGCGGCACCATCAGCGGCACGGCGAGGTACTTCAGAACGGTCCCGACGAGGCTCAGTGACGCCCGCCAGTCGACGCGGAGGCTCCCTCGTCTGCCGTCCGTCACGCCGAGCAGTGGCACGCATCCGGGATTTCACGGCGGGCGAATCAATCCATCGCTTCCGGTCCCCGGCCCGGCGGTGCTCGTCCGGCGGCGCGTCGCCGGCGAGCGCGGGCGTGCTCCCAATCGTCGGTCTCGACGGCTCGTCGGGGCGTCTCAGAGCAGCTGTGTCATCTGTTCGAGGCTGTCGGTCTCGACGAAGACCACGACATGGTCGCCCACCTCGACGACCGTGTCACCCCGTGGGACGACGAACTCGCCGTTCCGAGTGATGGCGCCGACCACGACGCCGTCCGGGAGGTCCGAAGCGGCCTCGCGGATGGTCCGGTCGGCGAAGACGCTCTCGGCTTCGATTTCGACCTCCAGCACTTCCGCGCGGTCGCCGTCGACGATGGAGACGTTCTCGGCGTGACGGCCCCGCGTGAAGCGGGTGATCTCCTCGGCGGTCGCCTCGCGCGGCGAGACCGCCACGTCGACGCCGACGGCCTCGAACAGTTCGGCGAACTCGACGGTGTCGACGATGGCGACGGCCCGGCCGGCCCCGAGACGCTTCGCGAGCAGCGTCGCGAGAAGGTTCTGCTGGTCGTTCTCCAGGGCCGCGATGACGGCGTCCGCGCGGCCGACGTTCTCGCGTTCGAGAAAGGAGCGGTCGGTGGCGTCGCTCTCCAGCACGGTCGTCTTCGGGAGCTGCTCGGCCAGCCAGCGTGCCCGCCCGGGGTCGTGCTCGACGAGCCGGGGGGAGAAGCCCCGCTCCTCCAGCAGCCGCGCGGTCTGGTAACCGACCTCCCCGCCGCCGACGATGACGATGTCGCTGGGGCGGTTCTCCTGGGGCGCGATGGCCGAGGAGAACGCCCGCGTGCTCTCCGGGCTCCCGATGACCACCACGTCGTCGCCGGCCTCGATGGTCGTGCCGCCGCTCGGGACGATGATGTCGTCCTCGCGGATGATGCCGACGAAGGTGAGCGAGTCGAACCGGTCGGCCTCCTGGACGGTCTGTCCGGCGACCGGCGACTCGGCGGGGATCTCGAACTCGGCCATCTGGACGGCGCCGTCGGCGAACATGTCCACGTCCTGCGCGGTGGGCAGCCCGATGACGCCGACGATGGTCCGGGCGGCCAGCAGGTCCGTACAGACCATGAAGTCGACCCCGAAGGCGCGGTTGTCCCGCTCCCAGGTGTGGAGGTACTGGGGGCTCTTCACGCGGGCGATGGTGAACGGGTCGCCGCCGACGGCAGCGGTCCCGCAGGTGACGATGTTGGTCTGGTCGTCGTCGGTGGAGGCGATGAGCATGTCCGCCTCCTCGATGCCGGCCTCCTGCAGGACGTCGAGGCTGCAGCCGTCGCCCTGCAGGGCGAGGACATCCAGTTCGTAGGTGAGCGTCTCGACGCGGTCGGCGTCGACGTCGATGACGACCACGTCGTGTGCGCCGGAGAGACTCTCCGCGATGGCGGAGCCGACCTCGCCGGCCCCGACGATGATGACGCGCATTCGTCGGTGGTGTGCGGCCCGGAGGCAAATCCGTTTCCATCCCTCCGGCTGCCCCGTTATTGAACGCCTCTGTTAAACACTCCGCGGACAGCCCAAGAAGCTGCTGTATTCGGTGTTACCGTGGACGATTGGACGGTATTGTCAGAACCTCCTTACCTCCACTGACTGATGATTTAGTCACAATGCCTGGTGACGACTCCGGCGTTCCGCGCCGGACCTTCCTGAAGGGTATCGGACTGACGGCGGCCGCGGCGGCCGTCGGCCCGGGCCTGGGGAGTGCCGAGCGGACGAGCATCGACGAGCGGTTCCTCAACTGGCGGGCCGTCGAGGCCCGGAAGGTGTGGGAGCGCGGCCTGCGGGGGCGGCGCGACCGGACGCTCGCGGTGACCGACTCCGGCGTCGACGGGCGCCACCCCGACCTCGGCCCGTGGAACGGCGTCCGGGCCGAGATTCAGGACGGCGAGTTCACGCTGACCCGCGGGGCGGGTGGCGACGGTGGCGCCGCCGAGTTCGAACCGGTGACGGACGACGCCGGCGAGCCGCTCACGGAGTCCGACAGCGGGACGTTCACGCCGGGGGTCTTCGCGGCGCCGAACGAGCAGCTCTCCGAGGTCAGGGGCGCGACGTTCAGGGCGGATGTGACGAGCAAACTGGACGCCGAGCTGTCGTGGACGCCGCCAGGCAACGACCTGGAGTTCCGCATCGACGACGTGACCGACGAGCGGACGGAAGTGGGGCGCGCCGCGACCGCCGACAATCCCGAGACGCTCCGCGTGGACGTCGAGGCCGACCGCGAGTACCAGTTCGTCGTCGAACTGTACGCCAGCGTCGCCGGCCAGTACACCGTGAGCGCGACGTACGTCCGGAAGGTGGGTGGTGAGACCACCACGGATGTCTCGGCCGGCGATATCGAGCCGTTCGCGGGGGTCGGCGACCCGCTCGCGCCCGACGCCGATACGCCGAAGACGCTCGGCTGGTACACCAGCGGCGACTACGGCGGCTTCGAGGAGCCGCTGGACCAGAACGGCCACGGGACGCACGTCTCCTCCATCATGGCCGGCTCCGGACGGGCCAGCACGGTCGAGACGAGCGAGGTCCACGAGCCGAACGCGACGCTCCTGCCCGGCGACTTCCTCACGTACGAGGTCGAGGCCGACGCCGGACAGAGCGTCTGGGCCTCCGGCTTCGGCACCAACGTCAACATCTACATCCTCGACCCGGAGGGGCGCGAACTCGACCAGTCGCCCGTCCGGAAGGACTCCATCATCGTCGAGCACCCCGTCGACGAGTCCGGCACCTACACCGTCCAGGTCCGGCCGCGGGAGACGGAGGTCGTGGTCGAGGGCGCTGCCGAGCAGGCACAGGCGGGCAACCCGACCGGGGGGACGCTGGAGCGCATCGCCGTCGGCGCGACCGCACACGCCGAGACGACGACGGGCCAGGCCGACCCGGACACCGACGTGCAGTCGCTCCACCCGGGCGTCGCCCCGAACGCCGGCATCGTCGGGCTCCAGGGACTCGGTGCCCCCACGACCACCCTCGGCGAGCACGCCGAGGCGTTCAAGCAGGCGTTCAACATCCGGTCGGTGAACATGTCCTGGGGGCCGCTCCAGGGCCTGCCACTCGGGCAGGTCGAGCAGCTCTCCTCCACCCGCGCCGACGTGCGGAAGATCACCGAGGGCGGGATACTGGTCTGTGCCTCGGCCGGGAACTCCTTCACCCCGGCCAACGGGAACGGCGGGCCCGCGGCCGCGGACGAGGCCATCTCGGTGGTCGCGACCGGCCCGTTCGACGGTATCGCGACGTACTCCTCCGGCGGCATCGGCGGCGTGGACGAGCAGAGCGACGAGTCGGCCGAGTCGACCCCGGCCTACACGAAACCGGATCTCACGGCGCCGGGTGGCGATATCGGGCCGGACGCGCTCGCGAACATCGGCCTCGGGCTGGCGACGAACCCGCCGGTCGTCGGGAGCGCTATCGACCTCCCTGTCGGTGTCAACTACCCGGTTCCCTCCATCTACGAACTGGCCCGGGCGGCGAAGAACGGTGACCCGTCGACGGCCTACGGTGACGCGGACGGGACCGCCGACGCCGGCGCCGACGAGCCGTTCGCCCCGCGGGACTACACGGACAAGGCCGGCACCTCGATGTCCTCGCCGTACACGAACGGCGTGGCCGGCCTCGTGGCACAGGCGATGGAGGACGGCCTGCCGGGCCAGGGTGAGCGGCCCGACCCGCTGACGCTCCCGGAACCGGCCGCGACCGAGGAGGCCGACGTCTACCGGCTGAAGGCCCTGTTGCTCGCGACCGCCAGCGAATCCGTCTTCACGGCCGCGCCGTACCACGCCGCGCAGAACCCGCCGAAGGCACCCACCTACGACTTCGGCGGCCGCGACCCCTTCGAGGGGTACGGTCGCGTCAATCCCGATGCTGCCGTCGACGCGGTCACGCGCGACCTCACGCCCGCCGTTGACGACGATGGTACCGGCGAGGCGACCACCAGCGAGGAGCTGGGGCTGTACGTCCCCGATGACTCGCGGGCCGTGGCGGGGTACGTCGAGGCGCCCGCGGGCACGCTGGACGTCTCGGTCGAGCTATCGCACCTCTCGGGCGGGAACCGAGGGATGGCAGCGGACGATCCGCACATCGACCTGTTCGTCTACGACCCCGCGAACCCGAGCGCGCGCGGCGACCCGACCATCGTCGCCCGGGCACAGGGGCTCACTGGCGCCCCCTCGACGACCGTGACCGTGCCGGGCGCCCCCGGCGAGACGACCACCTACGTCGTCGTCGCGAAGCTCGTCAACATTCCCGGCGTCGTCAACGGGCACGACGTGCAGAGCCACTTCGACCTGACCGTCGGCGTGGACGCGACCCTGGAGCGGTTCGGGGTCGAGAGCGGCTCGCGAACCGACGACGGCCGCGTCTTCACGGCCGGCGCCACCGACCAGGTCGACCTCGCGGTGACGAACCCCGACGAGACGGCGACGGTCCGCGATGTCGTCCCGGCGGCGTGGGAGGTGGTCGGCGGCGATGTCGACCGCGTCGAGCAGTCCGCCGAGAACGGCCCGCAGTACGTCTACCTCGACGGCGACGCCGCGCCCGACGGCACGACGGAGTACACCTACTTCGTGGAGGCGCCCGACGCCCTCGCGGACTCGAACCGGTACACGTTCGGCCCGGCCGAGGCGCAGCCGGTGGACGCGGCGGCCGACACGCCGTGGGCGACCATCCCCGGCACGTCGGATACGAACACGGTCGTCGCGGTCGGCACGAGCGCTCCGAGCGGCGACGACCTGCCGAGCGGTGACGACCTGCCCGGCGGCGCGCCGCTCTGAGCCGGGCGCCAGCCCACCGCGCACGGAGGCGTACGGCCCCACATCCCCTTGAGGGCCCGCAGACCGAAGGGGCCGGGTTTATGCACGCGGAGCGGTTCCCCGGGAACGTATGTCAGACAACACGCCGGTCGTGGTTCAGGCGTACCGTACGCCCCAGGGCAAGGAGGACGGTGTCTTCAGCGAGGTCCGGAGTGAGGACCTCTCCATCCCGCTCATCGACGAGATGCTCGCCGAGACGGGCCTCTCGGGCGAGCAGGTGGACGACCTGATGTGGGGCTGTGCCCAGCAACGGAGCGAGCAGGGCAACAACATGGCCCGCGTCATCGCGCTGATGAGCGACCTCGGCGAGAAGACCCCCGCGACGACCATCAACCGCTGGTGTGCCTCGTCGGCCCAGTCCATCATCTCGGCCTCCGACGCCATCCGCGCCGGCCAGCGCGATGTCATCATCGCCGGCGGCGTCGAGAACATGTCCCGCGTGAAGATGGGGCAGAACAGCGCCATCCACCCCGGCCTCAACGACGAGCACAACATCGCCTCGCTCCAGATGGGGATGACCGCCGAGGAGGTCGCCGACCGCTACGACGTGAGTCGCGAGGCCCAGGACGAGTACGCCGCCCGCTCCCAGCAGCGCGCCTGCGAGGCGACCGACGAGGGCCGCTTCGACGACGAGATCATCCCCATCGAGGGCCACGACGACGAGGGCGAGGAGATCACCGTCTCCGAGGACGAGGGCCTCCGGCCGGGCACCACCGCCGAGAAGCTCTCCGGTCTCCCGACCGTGTTCAAGGCCGACGGCACCGTCACGCCCGGGAACGCCTCCCAGGTCTCCGACGGCGCCGCCGCGACGATGCTCACCTCGAAGGCGTTCGCCGAGGACCACGGCCTCGATATCCTCGCGGAGGTCGGCAACAACAACGTCGCCGGCGTCGAGCCCGAGGTCATGGGTATCGGCCCCATCCCCGCGTGTGAGGGGCTGTTCGAGCGCTCCGGGACGAGCGCCGACGACTACGACCTCGTCGAGCTGAACGAGGCGTTCGCCTCCCAGTGTCTCTACTGCCAGGAGCAGCTGGGCTTCGACGACGACATCTACAACGTCAACGGCGGCGCCATCGCCATCGGCCACCCGCTCGGGGCCAGTGGTGCGCGCCTGCCCGTGACGCTCATCCACGAGATGCACAAGCGCGACGACGCCGAACTCGGCCTCGCCACGGAGTGTGTCGGCTTCGGGCAGGGCGCGGCCATCGAGTTCCGGGTCTGAAGGCCGCTCGACACCACGTTCCCCTTCTTTCGCGCCCGGTCGGTGAGCGGCCGGTGACCGTCACGAGCGAGGGTGAGGCGTGACCGGCCGCCGGAACCGGCCGAACGGTTAAGCCCGACCCCACCGACTCGCCGGCATGCGAATCGACGGGTTCGAACACGAGACGGGAGCCCACTGCGGCTCGACCTCCCTGCGCAACCTCGCCGACCACTACGACTGGGACCTCTCCGAGCCAGGCTGTTTCGGCCTGGGCTCGGGCCTCGGCTTCGTCTACCTCGAACTGCCCATTGACCCGTGGCGGATGTTCATCGGCCGCCCGCTGTGGCTGGAGAAGGCCTTCTTCGAGAACCTCTCCATCCCGCACACGGAGCGCCGCGGCGACGACTGGGAGACGGCCTGGAGCGACGTGAAGACCCACCTCGACGCCGGCGACCCCGTCCTCGTGTTCGTCGACCTCTACTACCTCGACTACTACGACACGAACACGCATTTCGCGCCGCACTCGCTGCTGGTCGTCGGCTACGACGAGGACGCCGACGCGACCGAGGCGCCCCACGCCGACGCCGACGCGGGCACCGGCGTCGCGTACATGGCCGACAGCGAGTTCGACGGGGTCCAGCCACTACCGCTCTCCTCGCTGCGCGACGCGTGGGCGTCGAAGGACATGCTCCCGCTGGACAACCGCTACATCGTCACGGAGGGCGACCCGCAGGCCGATGTCGGCGCAGCCGCCCGCGACGCTATCCGGGAGACGGCCAGCTACATGCTCGACCCGGCCACGGCCAGCCGCGACACCCTCGCGGACACGATGGGGATGGGCACTCACGGCCTTGACGGGATGCACGCGTTCGCCGACTCGATGGCCGAGTGGCCCGAGCTGGAGGACCCGACGTGGATCGCGCGGTTCGCCTACCAGAACATCGAGCGGCGGGGGACCGGCGGCGGCGCCTTCCGGGGGCTGTACGCGCCGTTCCTCGACGAACTCGGCGAGGCAGCGGGCCTCGACGACTCGTTCGCCGAGGAGATGCACGGCATCGCGGGCGACTGGTCCTCGCTGGCTGCCGTGCTGTACGAGGCCAGCGAGACGGATGGCGAGATGGCGCCCCTGCTCGAGGAGGCCGCCGAGCGCGTCCACGCCGTCGCCGACCGCGAGGAGCGGTTCTACGAGGACGTGCTCGCGGCGCTGGAGTGAGCGATGGTCGAGGCTGCCGCGGTCGTCGTGGCGGGCATCGCCCTCGTCGCGGCGGCGTTCACGGCCAGCATCGCGTGGCTCGTCCGTGCCGGCGACGCTTCGCTGGTCAGCGGCTACACTCCCGGCGACCTCCCGCCCGCCGAGGAGCGGGTGCTCACACGTCGGGCCGGCGCCGTCGGCTACCTCGCGGCCGCCTACACCGCGCTCGGGGCGCCCATCGCGCTCCTGTCGCTTCCGGACATCGCGTGGCTCGCGTGGACCGCCGGCTTCCTGGGCCTGCTGGTGCCCGCGTACGCGGTCGACCCGCGGCGGTGGCCGCCGGGACGGGAGTGACCGTCCGCGACGAACGCGCCACGCCGCCCGCACATCCGAGGCGGTCCGCCTAAGCCCGCGCCCCGCCAGCGACGGGTATGGACGTCGAGTCGATGTTCGAGTACATGCCGTTCAACCAGGAGGTCGGCATCGAGATCACGCACGCCGCGGACGGCCACGCCGAGGGCCGTATCGACCTCGAGGACCGGCACTCCTCCAGCCCGCTCACGCGCGTCGCCCACGGGGGCGTCACGTACGCGCTCGCGGACACGGTCGGCGGCGCCGCCGTCATCTCGGCGGTCGAGGACATCACCCCCACCATCGACATGCGCATCGACTACCTCGCGCCGGGGACGGGCGAGGTGATGCTGGGCGAGGCCGACTGCACCCGCGTCGGCGAGTCCGTGGCGACCGTCGACGTGGTCATCACCGACGGCGAGGGGGAGCGGCTGGCCACCGCACGGGGGACGTACAAGACGGGCGGCGACTCCAGCGACTCCGCGTGGGACGCCGAGGAGACGCGGAACCGGATTCAGGGGGAGTAGGCTGACTGGCTGCGGGATATCCTCGTCCACACCATCGCTTCGCGTCGACTCAACTCCCGGCGGGCGCCGTACTCCCGAAACGACGGTGCGTGCGTCCCTGTGGAAACCCCCCGCCGCTCAGTCCTGCCAGTCGATGACGCCGCCGAAGTCGAGCGGACAGCCGCCCACACGGTAGCCCTCGAAGCTCCCGTCCGGGCGGGCCCGGAAGACGATGGTCGGTCGGTGGGCCACGTCGGGGCGCTCGCCGGCGACCTGCCGCCACTCGTCGTCGCGGAAGGAGGAGCAGTCCACCAGCAACAGCGCGTTCGGATGCTCGCGCAACTGGCTGTCGTTCTTCGACTTCCCGGTCTGCCGGACGGCGGCGACGGCGGTGTCGGCGCGTCGGCGCGTCGGCGGCCGGGGACGGGTCACCTCGACCAGCTGGCCGTTCACCCGGAAGTCGAGCGCGTGGCCGCTGTCCAGCTGGACCTCCGGTTCGAAGCCGAGACCGGCGTCCGTCAGCAGCTTCGCGGTCGTGAACTCGGACATGGTGGCGGCCATGCGGAACCAGTCGCCGCCCTCCGAGGTGCCGAGCTTGGCCGCCATCGTGTAGCGGTGCTCGTCGAGCGCGCCCGTCGCGAGGAAGGTATCGTAGTAGGCCAGCGCCTCGTCGCGGTCGGCGTCCGGGAACCCCGCGGCGTGGTCGGCGAAGAACTCACGGGTCGTCTCGCGGCCGTCCTTCGAGAACAGGACGGGGAGGAAGAACCGCGAGAGGTGCTCGTGGCGCGCGAGCCACGGCTCCTCGACCTCCAGGCGGGCGAACAGCTCGCTCTCGGCCCACGCGCCCACCTCGGCGGGTGCCTCGCCGAAGGTGTACTTGTCCGTCCGCCACAGCACCTCGGGCGTCTCCGTGTTACCCAGCCAGTAGGCGTCGGGG
Organism: Haloglomus halophilum; assembly: GCF_024298885.1. Lineage (GTDB taxonomy): Archaea > Halobacteriota > Halobacteria > Halobacteriales > Haloarculaceae > Haloglomus > Haloglomus halophilum. Next base: position 930,340 of record NZ_CP101166.1, on the reverse strand, counting down.
TTGCCGTCGTCGCCGCTGTGCGTCCAGCAGAACAGGGCGAAGTCGCCGTTGTCCATCTCCAGCCGCCGGGCCTGGTAGCTCTCCGGGGCGAACCACGGGTCCGTGAGCGTGGCGCCGAACCGCTGGTCCAGCGGCTCCAGCAGCTCGCGACGGACCCGGTCGGTCCCCCAGTGCTCTCGCGACCGACGGAAGCGCAGTGGCCCTGCCACACCCCCGCTTCGACACCCGAACGTGTAATCGTTCCCGTTCACCCGCTGGGGACCCCGAGCCCGGTGCTGGAGGTCGTTCGCCCCCCAGCTCTCGGCGGCTGGTATATGAACGCCCGGCTATCCCACACGATAGATTGATTATTGACAACTGATAACGCTCGAGTGTAGTTACCATGTCAATGGGTGCCTATGACGAGGACGAGCACGAGCGCCGCGAAGAGAAGTCGACCACCGTAGACACCGATTTCGACGACGAGCGGAACGAGTACCGGGGGAAGGTGGAGTTCGACTCCGGTGACTCGACGGAGGCACTCCTCGACCAGTTCAAGGAGATCAAGGAGAACAACTGACCGTCCCTCTGCCTCGGGGCGTCTCCGGCCCGAGCTACGCCGTCTCCGTCCGGACCTGCAACAGCACCACCGAGAGGCCACAGACCGTCGTGACGGCGGCGACGTGGGCGACGATGGTCGCGAGCAGGACCGGGAAGTCAGTGATGAACGGCACGAGGAGCAACTGGAGGAGTCCGAACGCGACCGTCTCGAGGTCGGCTCGCTGGAACGCCCGCGCGGTCTCGGGTTCGAACCGGAACCGGGCCGAGCGCCACAGCGCCGTCACCGACGCCCACCAGTTCGTTCCGATGCGGTAGCAGACGTCCCACAGCACCAGCAACGTCATGTAGACCACCAGCACGGGCGGGTCCGGGCCGAACAGTCGCTCCACGAGTGGCGTCCCGCCCGACGCCGGGTCGAACACGAACAGGTGCGTGATGAGCGCGATGTACGCCAGCACCGCCAGCACCACCTCGACGCTGGACCCGAACAGGAGCCGCCGGTAGGACTCGGGCACCGGCACCGCGCGGGTGAGGGTACTGATGCGGAGCATCTCCGCGCTCCCCACCGCGGCGACGAAGACCGCGGCGGTCCCGGCGATGGCGGCGTTCCACAGCCCGTAGTACAGCGCCAGCGCGAGCACGCCGACCTCGAAGATGGCGAGCTGGATGGCGATGGCGACGGGCTGTGAGAGCTCGATCCCCGGCAGCGCCGAGATGATGCTCTCGTACACCCACGTCTCCCCGAACTCGGGTTTCCGGGCACCGGTCGGGGAGGCCATCAGGGGGCACCTCCGTCGGAGTCGCCCGCCCCCGCGGTACCGCCGTCGGGCTCGGCATGCGGCGCGCCCGCTTCGGACGCCGGTGCCGTCTCGACCGGCGAGAGCGCGCGCAACACGGCAGCCTCGAACGGTGTCCGGTCGATGGGGACCAGCGACTCGATGCGCCGGTCCGTGACGACGACCGGGTTCCGGAGGCCCTTCACCAGCGGCACGGCCACCTCGGTCGACACGTCCGTCACGAGGCCGAGCCAGCGCGAGGAGAGCCCCGGCGAGAGGATGGGCGCCGGGAGGATGACCGGCTCGCGCCGCCCGGAGAGGCGGGCGGTCTCCCGGAGCATCGCCTCGTACGTGAGGACCTCCGGCCCACCGATCTCGAACGTGTCCGCCCGGGTCTCGGGGACATCGAGGATGCCGACCAGGTACGCCACCACGTCGTCGATGGCGATGGGCTGGCACGGCGTCCGGACCCACCGGGGCGTGATCATCACGGGGAGCCGGGTGACGAGCTGGCGGATGAGGTCGAACGAGAGCGACCCGTCGCCGATGATGACGGCGGCCCGGAGGACCGTCAGGTCGTACTCTCCCTCCCCGAGCACGCGCTCGACCTCGCGGCGCGATTCGAGGTGCTCGGAGAGGTCGTCGCCCTCGGCGCCGAGGCCGCCGAGGTAGACGACACGGTCGACGCCGGCCGCGCTCGCTGCGTCGGCGAAGTTCCGTGCCGCCCGGCGGTCGCGCTCGGCGAACTCCTCGCCGGCGCCCATCGAGTGGACGAGGTAGTACGCGGCGTCGATACCGTCGAGGGTGTCCTCCCAGCCGGATTCGAGGAGGTCGCCCTGCACCACCTCGACGCCCGACGGCCCGTCGTACCCCGCGGGGTCCCGCACCATCGCGACCACCTCGTGGCCGGCCCGGAGCAGTGCCGGCACCAGCCGCCCGCCGACGAACCCGGTCGCCCCCGTGACCAGTACGCGCATATGGCTACACGAGGTGCGGACGGCGGATAAGTGTGCGTCCCGGGGTCACCGACGCCCTGCGTCGGTCGCTGGTGGCGTGGCCGGTGCCGATTCCGTGCCGCGTCTCCGACGCTGCGTACCCGAACCCGGTGACTCGAGGTAGGCGAGATATGGATAAGTTATCGGAATATTTGATATAACTCTAGATATCGTTCGTTCAGGGTTCACTGGCGGTTCGGTGGATGGGTTCGGGGCAAAATTTTTGTTGGACGCCCGAGTACACTTCTGGTGGAGGTGAGAGTCAGTCATGTCTGTGAGTGCCAACAGTGGTCGCGGGTCGGGGCTGACCCGCTACGATATCGTCCTGCTCTGTATCCCAGTCGCGTTCGTCGTGGCCGCCCTCGCCGGCGTGCTTCTGGATGTCCCCTCGCACGCTACGACGGCGGCTGGCGGACTGGTCAGCGCGTTCGTGCTCGGGGACGCGCTGTTCCGCAACCCGCCGCTCGGCACCTGATTCTCCGATAGTATCGAATATAACTGTCGAAAAACCACTACAGGCAGAGGGAATCTGTTTCTGAGCTGCTGTTCTCGATATACGTGCCGAAACTCTCGTGACAGAGACGGCTCCTGGCGCTATCGGCACCAGCGGGCAGTCGCCACGAAGCCGTGACGCCGCAGCCGTCAGGACGCGGTCGGCGCTGTCGGCGTCCCGGTCGGTTGCGGCGTCGCGGTCCGCGTGGGCGTCGGTGACCGTGTCGCGGTTGCAGTCTCGGTGGTATCGGTCGGTGTCGCGGTCGGTGTCGGTGTTGGGGTTGCGGTCGGTGTCGTGGTCCGTGGCGGGGTTGCCTCGGGCGTCGGACTGGCCGTCGGCGTCCGTGTCGGCGTCGCCTCCGGCGGTGGCGTCGGGGTCGTGGTCGGCGGCATCGGCGTCGGTGTGGCGGTGGCCGTCTCGACTGGCGTCGGCGTCTCCGTCCGCGGTGGCTCCGGGACCGCGTTCAGGTCGACCGTCGCCACGCGCGACCAGTCCGTCTCGTCGAGGACGACCGCCTCGTCGCTCCCGAAGACGAACAGGTGGTCGCCGACGTAGCGGGCCCGGCGGGGGGCCCGCATCTCCACTCGCGTCTCCGTCGAGAGGTCGTCCGTGGAGAGGATGTAGCCGCCCTCGGGCGTCGGGAGGAAGGCGACGCCGTGGCGCGGGTCGTAGGTGAACGCGTGGTGGGTCTGCGAGACGCCGGACCAGTAGGCGTCGAGGATCCGCGACTCCTCGACCCGCGGGTCGCTGGCGTCGCTCACGTCGAAGATGACGGCCTTGACGCGGCCGTCCTCCTCGCCGATGCCCATCACGCGGCCGTCACCGAGCGGGTGGAGGTACGAGGAGTAGCCCGGGAGCTTCACCTCGCCCTCCTCGGTCGGGTTCGCGGGGTCCGAGAGGTCCAGCACGTGGAGCGGGTCCACCTGCCGGAAGGTGACGACGTAACCGCGGTCGCCGTCGAACCGGACGCCGTAGACGCGCTGGCCCTCGCTCATCCCGGTGACGCTCCCGACCTGTTCGAGGCTGGTCGCGTCGAGCGTGTAGACGTCGTTGGCGCTCTCGACGCCCGGGAGCCGCTCGCCGACGGTCGTCGCCACGCGGAGGTGGCCGTCGTGGACGTCGAAGGAGAACTGGTTGAGGACGATGCCCGGGACGCTCCCGGTCGTCGCGTCCTCCAGGTCGTCGACGGGGAAGCGCGCGACGTGGGTGGTCGTCGCGTCGCGCCGGTGCTCACGGAGGTACTCCTCCCAGTCCTTGCGGAGGTCCCGCCGAGCGTCCTCGCGCTCTGCGGGCGCGAGCGTGCCGAGCCAGCGCTGTACGGTCGCCTCGACCTCCTCCTCCTCGGCGCGCGGCGAGAGGTCGTAGTCCCGGACGGTGCGGAGTCGCTCCTTCACGCGCTCGGGGACGACGTCGCTGTCCAGCAGGAACTCCGTCCGGAGCGCCGAGCGCCGCTCGCTCGTCGTGTAGGTGGCGTAGACGGCGTCCGGCGAGACGTACACCGTCGACTCGCGGCTCCCGACGAACGTCGTCCGCTCCTCGACGCTACCGTCCTCGGCGTTCACGGCCAGCACGGAGTAGGTCACGTCCGCCGGGACCGGTCGGTCCGGGTGGCGGATGTCGGTACACGCCACCGTCTCGTCGGCCAGCGGTCGCACCCGGCAGGGTTCGCCGGGCCGGGGGATGTCGTTCGCGACGACCAGGAGCACCCGGCCGTCGGACAGGCGGGCCGAGACCACCCGCCCTCGGACCTTCTGCTCCCACGCTTCCGACGGCGCGTCGGGGTCGCTCACGTCGTATCCAGTCAACACCCGCTTGCGGGCCGCGCGGTCGTCCTCGTCGGCGACCATCGAGTCGACAGCGCCGGTGACCGCGCCGGCCGGGCCGCCTCGCCGCGGTTCCGGCTCGACGGGGCGCCGCACCGCCCGTCGGTCCGGCAGCACGACGACGCGGTTCTCACCGACGAGCATCCGGCCGCTCCGGTCGATGGTCGCGGTCACGCGGGCGTCGGCCGGCGGCGTCGCGGCCACGACGCTCGTCCCGGCCGCGGCCAGCGAGGGACCCGCCCGCTGGACGTAGAACCGGTCGCCCACCGTCTTCACCACGTCCGGCTCGTCGACGCCGACGACCTGCACGTTCGTCCCGCCGACGCGGCGCGAGGGTGCGCCCCCGCCGGCGTCGCCACCGCCGCCGTCACCGCCGGCTGCGGCGGCCTGCCCGGTCAGGGACACGGAGCTGTCGGCCGCGACGGCCGTCGCCATCGGGGCCTCCGTCACCCGGGTCGGTCGCCCGCGGTCGAACTCGACGCCGTGGTAGCCACCGCCTGCCTCGCGCTGGGCCCGTTCGAGATACGACCGGAACGCCGCGTCGGAGTCGGCCGTGGTCAACTGCATCGCCTCGCGGACGGTGCTCCGGTTGTCGGTCACCGGCCGGTCGTCCGGCTCCGCTTCCGGCGTCGGGCTCCGGTCCGCGGAGTCCTCCAGCACGACGGCGCCGGTCACGGACGCGGCGAGGACCAGCACCACGACCGCGACGGTTCGTGGAATCATGGACTCCCCTACGGGGGCATCCACACCCATCGTTACGTAATATCAAAGGCGTCTTTGAGTGACCGGGATACCAGCTCCCGACAGCGGTTTGCCGACGCCGGCCGAACCGCGGGGCATGACACGAGAGCCGTGTGACGGCTGTGGCCGCTCCGTCCAGATCGCCGGCGGCATCGCCAACCTCTGGTCGTTCGGCGGCGACCGGACGGAGGGGCTGACGCTCGAACTGGCCGACGGCTCGGAGTTCCTGCTCTGTTACGACTGTATCGAGCGCCTTCCCGACGACCACGACGTCACCGCCGAGGACGTGGCGGCGCTCCCCTCCCACGAGGACCGGACGTCCTCCGGGGATGACGGGGGCGACGAGGCGTAGTCGGCGCGGCCGCTCGGGGGAGACGCGGGAGCAGAACGGACGGCTGCAGTCGCCCGCCTACAGGAGGCCGTCGTCGTCGTCGGACGGCGTCGACGTACTGTCGTCGCTGGTGCTGTCGTCGCTGGTACTGTCACCGCTCAGCGTGTCGCTCGTCGAGTCGACCGTATCGTCGACCGTGTCCGTCGTGTCGTCGACCGTGTCCGTCGTGTCGTCGACCGTGTCGTCCACGGTGTCGGTGGTCGAATCGGTCGTCCCGCCGGTGGTGTCGTCGATGGTGTCCGTCGTGGAGTCGGTCGTGTTGTCGATGGTGTCCGTCGTGGAGTCGGTCGTGTTGTCGATGGTGTCCGTCGTGGAGTCGGTCGTGTTGTCGATGGTGTCGGTGGTCGAGTCGGTCGTCTCCTCCACGGTGTCCGTGGTGTCCTCGACGGTGTCGGTCACTCCCTCGGTCGTCCCGTCGGTGCTGTCGCCGGTCGTGGTGTCCACCGTGTCGGTCACGTCCTCGGTGACGCCCTCCGTGGTCTCGCCGGCCACGTCGGAGAGGTCACCCGTCGAGTCCTCGGCGGCGTTCTGTGCGTAATCCGCTTGGTCGAGGTCGGCGGTCACGTCACCGACCGGGCCACCCACCACGTCCTCGCTGTCGGGGCGGGCGAGCGTCCGGGCCACGTTGCTGTCCGGGTCGTCCAGTTCGTACATCGGACCGCGCATCGTCTCGGCCAGCTGGCTGTCCGGCTGGAGCTGTCCGAACGGGCCACGGAGCGTCTGGACGAGCGGGCTGGTCTGGTCGTTCAGGAAGTCCATCCAGTCGCCGTCCTCGGCCGCGTCGCTGCCGCCGGCGTCAGCCGCCGTGCTCCCGCTGGCGGTGGTCGCTGGTCCGTCGGTCACGTCCGCGGCATCGGTGTCCGACCGGTCGTTCGATGCGAAGATGCCCTGCGGCTCGGGCGTCCCGACGCTCGACTGGGCGCCCTGTGAGGTGTCGCCGCCGTTGCCGGCATCGGCTGCTGCCGCCGCACTGTCAGCGGGAGTGTCCGCCCCGTTCCCGGGACCAGCGCTGTCGCCGGGGCTGGCACCGCTATCGACACCCGGCACCGCCCCCGCTCCGACCCCGAAGAACGGGTTGAAGATGATCCCAACTGTCAGGAACGCTATCAGTCCGAGCGACGGGAGTACCTTCTTCGTGAACGGCTGGGTCGTCGGCGATCTCCCCTCGTTTGTCCGGCTGGCTGTGTGTTGTCCCACCATAAGTGAGGGCAAGTTATACAGGGGGTTATATGTTCCGGCCCCTGTGGGTGGCATATAAAGTATGGCGAATATCCGTGTATAGGCGGGTAATCAAGAATATTTTCGCTCATAAGTGGTCCTGGAAGTAACCGTCACATACCGGATATCGTTCGGTAACCGTCAGTAGACGGGTGACTGCTCTGGTATCAGCACACTGACCGGTCATTCAGCCCGGTCGGCGCAGCTCGCGCGCGCCGGGGCCGTCGGGCCCGGTGGGGTGTCCGAGTCCGGTGCGGTTATTGTCGCCGACGCGGACATGGGCACGTGGACCCCGCCCGTATCCAGTCCGAGTTCCCGGCCCCTTCCTACCGGGGGGCACAGGAGACCGCCCTCCAGCGGATTCGAGCGGCCTTCGAGGACGGGAACGACGTGGTGCTGGTGCGTGCGCCGACGGGGAGCGGCAAGTCCCTCCTCGCGCGGGCCATCGCCGGCTGTGCCCGCCGGCCGGGCGAGGCCGAGCCCCACCAGCCCGTCGGCGCCTACTACACGACGCCGCAGGTCTCGCAACTCGACGACGTGGCGGGCGACGAACTGCTGGAGGATTTGAGTATCATCCGCGGGAAGTCGAACTACAAGTGCATCCTCCCCGGGGAGTCGGACACTCCGGTCGACGAGGCGCCGTGTGCCCGCGAGCGCGGCTACAACTGTCCCGTCGAGCACCGGTGTCCGTACTTCTCCGACCGGGCCATCGCCTCGAACCGCTCCATCGCGGCGATGACGCTGGCGTACTTCATGCAGACCGCCGGGAGCGACGTGTTCGGCCAGCGCGACGTGGTCGTCGTCGACGAGGCACACGGCCTCGCGGAGTGGGCCGAGATGTACGCCACCATCGAACTGACGCCGGGGTGGGTGCCGTCGGCGGTGTGGGAGGCGACCACCCCACCGAACATCGAGAACCTCGGCGACGCCGCCGACTACGCCGAGCGGCTCGAGGCCGCCTGCGACCGCCGGCTTACGGAGCTCCGGTCGGAGGCCGAACTCGACCGCGAGCAGGTCGCCGAGCGCGACCGGCTCACCGACCTCATCCGGGAACTGGGCTGGTTCGTCGAGGACCTCCGCGACACCGAGTCGACGACGACCTGGGTCGTCGACCAGCCCGACGGCGCGGGGACGGCGGTGACCATCAAGCCGATGGACCCCGCGCGCTACCTCCATCACACCGTCTGGGACCGCGGGACGAAGTTCGCCCTCCTCTCGGCGACCATCCTCGACAAGGACGCCTTCTGCCGCGGCTCCGGCCTCGACCCGGCGAACGTCGCGCTGGTGGACGTGCCCCACACGTTCCCCGTCGAGAACCGCCCGCTGTACGACACCGCGCAGGGGAAGATGACCTACGAGCACCGCGACGAGACCATCCCGAAGATCGCCCGGCTCGTCGTCCGGCTGATGCAACAGCACCCCGAGGAGAAGGGCCTCGTCCACGCGCACTCGTACGCCATCGCCGAGCGCCTGCGCGAGCACCTCGAGGACTTCGGCGTCGGCGCCCGCGTTCGCGGCCACGACTCCGACACCCGGGACGCCGCGCTCTCGGGCTGGAAGCGCTCCTCGGGCGCCGACGTGTTCGTCTCGGTGAAGATGGAGGAGGCGCTCGACCTGAACGGCGACCTCTGCCGGTGGCAGGTCCTCTGCAAGGCGCCGTACCCGAACACGCGTGACTCGCGGGTCGCCCGCCGACTCGAGGACGGGCAGTGGGGCTGGTACTACCGCACCGCCCTGCGCACGGTCATCCAGGCGTGCGGGCGCGTCGTGCGCGCACCGGACGACTACGGGGCGACCTACCTCGCCGATTCGAGCCTGCTGGACCTGTTCGAGCGCGCGCGCCACGACATGCCCGGCTGGTTCGCCGAGCAGGTGGACCTGATGTCGACGCCGGACCTGCCCGCGTTCGACCCGCAGGCGGCCGTCGGGGACGGCGGCGGTTCCGGTGGCACCCGTGGGGGGTCGCGCCGCCGGACCGGGGACGGTGGGTCGGGGAGCCGGTCCGGGGGTCGGTCGGGGCGCTCCGGCAGTTCCGGGTCGCAGGACCCCGCCGACCACCCGCTCTCGGACGTGTGGGGCGAGTAACGAGGACGACCAGGCCACCCCGGGCGGACGGGACGCTGGCAGCGCTCGGGGCGTGCTGATTCCGCGGCGGACGGGACGCGCAGGGCTAGAGGAAGAACGCCAGGCCGTACACGACGGACGACCCGATCATGGCGATGACCATGAGGAGCGCGAAGATCTGTTGTCGGTCCATACCTCACTCTACGCATCCTGCGGTATAAGTCGTCGGGGCTGTCGGCGCGAGCCGTTGCCGGTGCTCGGGCTCGGGGTCGGCGCCCGAACGGTGGTTACGGGGAGGTCGTGTCCGTGCGTGACGACCCCGCGGGGCTTTTGCATGCGCCGCCCGTCCGGCCGAGCAATGCGAACGCTGCCCGCCCTGCTGGTCGTTGCACTCGTCGTCCTCGCCGGCTGTTCGACCGGGTTCACCGGCGGCGGCCCGCTCGGCGACGACGCCGCGCCCACGCCGACCGCGACGCCGACCCCGACCGACGCCGGACCCGGTGACGGGGAGGAGCCGACGGACGGGTCGACACCGACGCCCACCGCCGACGGCTTCGACTTCGCCGACCCCGCCGAGGACCGCCTCGGCTGGGAGGGCGGCTACTGGTACAACGAGTCGCTCGCGTACAACGCCAGCGACGGCCTGAACGAGACCGAGCGCCGGGCGCTCGTGGCGCGCTCGATGGCCCGCGTCGAGCACCTCCGCGAGCTGGAGTTCCGCGAGCGCGTCCCCATCCGGGTCATCAACCGCTCGACCTACCAGGCCGAGTACGCGAGCGGTGACGCCAACTACACCGACGCCTTCCGCACCTTCGACAACGCGAAGTTCGAGTCGCTGTTCCTCATCGGCGAGGACCGGGACTCGCTGAACGTCCAGAACTCCAACCGCGGGTCGAACGTGCTGGGCTTCTACTCGCCGAAGAACGACTCCATCGTCGTCGTCTCGGAGTCGACGCCGCCGAAACTGCGCGACGAGCTGACGCTGGGCCACGAACTCACCCACGCACTCCAGGACCAGGTGTACAACCTCTCGAACTACACGCGTCCCACGCGCGAGACGTACAACGCCTACAACGGGCTGTTCGAGGGCGACTCGCACTACACCGAGCAGCTCTACCGACAGCGATGTGGCGGCGAGTGGAACTGCCTGTCGCTCCCCAGCGAGGGCGGTGCCGGCGGCGGGAGCGACATCCACTTCGGCGTCTACTTCCTCAACTTCTTCCCGTACAGCGACGGGCCACCGTTCGTCCGACACCACCGCGACGCCGGCGGCTGGGACCGCGTCGACGCGATGTACGACGACCCGCCCGCCTCCTCCGAGCAGGTCATCTATCCCGAGAAGTACGGCGAGGACCAGCCGACGAACGTCTCGCTGACCGACCGGAACGAGGGTGTCTGGGAGCGGGTCCGCCCGGAGCCACCCCGCGAGGGACAGACCCGCCCGGCGTACGCCAGCCTCGGCCAGTCCGGGATGAGCGCGATGTTCGCGTACACCATCGCGGACCCGTACAACCGCTCGGCCGTCGACGGCGCGCGCGAGTTCATCAACCGCGACGGCGGGCAGGTCGACCGACAGGACCCGTTCAACTACGACCTCCGCTGGACCAGCGGCTGGGACGGTGACCGGATGCATATCTACCGGAACGGGACCGCTGCTGCGGAGACGAACGGCAGCACCAACGCCACGGCGTACGTCTGGAAGTCCGTCTGGGACTCCCCCGAGGACGCCCGGCAGTTCGCGCGGGGTTACCGGCTCCTGCTCGAACACTGGAAGGGCGAGCGGGTCTCCGGTGACCGCGTCGAGTACGTCTACGCGGTCGACCGGCTCCCGTTCGAGGACGCCTTCCGGGTGCGGGTCGACGGCGACACGGTCGTCATCACGAACGCGCCGACGGTCGACGACCTCGAGGAAGTGCGGCCCGACCTCGTTACGAGCGGCGTGACCGCCGACGACTCGGGGAGCGGTTCGGGCGACGGCAGCTCCGACTCGGGCGAGACCGCGGCGGAGATGGGGGCAGCGTGACGACGGCGCGCCACCGTCTCCTCGCGGTCTCGCTGGCGGCCCTGCTCGTGCTCGCGGGCTGTAGCGTCGGCGGGCCGCTCCAGGGTGGTGAGCGCGAGGACCCGGCGAACGACCAGCTCGGCTGGGAGGACGGCTACTGGCACGACGACCCGGTGGACGTGACGTTCGACGACGGCCTCAACGAGACCGAGCGCCGGCGTGTCGTCGCCCGGACGATGGCCCGCGTCGAGAAGATCCGGGGGCTGGAGTTCGAGAGCCGCGTGCCGGTAGAGGTCATCAGCCGGGAGGAGTACCGCCAGCAGCGCGGCGACCGCGCGAGCGACCCCGACAGCGAGTTCAACCGCTGGAACGATCAGGTCTGGGAGGCCATCTTCATCGTCGACGAGGACGAAAGCGTCGCACAGACGCTGGATTCGGTGTTCGGCTCCTCCGTGCAGGGCTACTACTCCCCCTCGAAGGACGAGATCGTGCTCGTGAGCAACAGCGAGACCCCGACGGTCGACCGGACGACCCTCTCGCACGAACTGGTCCACGCGCTCCAGGACCAGCACTTCGGGCTCGGTACCAACCCCGAGACCCAGGACGCCCAGCTCGCCGAGGACGGCCTCATCGAGGGCGACGCGAACTTCGTCGAGAACACCTACGAGCGCCGCTGTGGGGGCCAGTGGTCCTGTCTGGAGCGCCCCGAGAGCGGCGGTGGCGGTGGTGGCGGCGGCCCGTTCAACCGGGGCCTGTTCACCACCGTCTTCGCGCCGTACGCGGCCGGTCCGGGGTTCGTCGAGGAACTGAAGCAGCGTGGTGGCTGGGACGCCGTCGACGACGCCTACGACCAGTACCCGACCTCGACGGAGCAGGTCATCCACCCCGAGCGCTATCCGGGCGACAAACCCGCCCGGATCACGCTGAACGACCGGTCCTCGGCCGACTGGGAGCGCTTCGACGTCGACCCCGAGTACGACACGGTGGGCGAGGCGTCCATCTACGCGATGTTCTGGGCCAACGACCAGCTCGGCGACCATCCGCAGTACGACTACGCCCACCCGTACTCGACGGGCTGGGACGGGGACCGCGTCGTCCCGTACGAGAACGACGGCGAGTACGGCTACGTCTGGCGGAGCGAGTGGGACTCGGCCGACGAGGCCCGCGAGTTCGTGACGGCCTACCGTGACCTGCTCCGCTCGCACGACGCCGAGGCACGCGGCGACGGCGTGTTCGTCGTCCCCGAGTCGGACCCGTACGCCGACGCTTTCCGCGTCCAGCGGTCGGGGGCGACCGTCACCATCGTGAACGCGCCGACCACCGGGCAACTGGACGACGTGCACTCGCGGTAGGCTCGGCTCCGTGTTCGCCGGGGTGGCGTCGAATCTCGGTCATCTGTCTCATAAGATGTTCCATATGTGATTTATGCTCTATAATATTGCAATTTCCGCGTTGTTTCTCCTCGAAAAGCAGGGAGAACGCGAACGCAACCGCTTAGTGCCATCCGGCGGACCTCCGCCTCATGACCGACGTAGCCATCCGGGCGGCGACGCCCGGTGAGGCCGAGGCCGTCCGCGAACTCGCGCGGGCGGCGTGGCACGAGGCGTACGACGACATCATGGGCCCCGACGAGGTCGACGAGCGGCTCGACAACTGGTGGCGCGCCGAGGAGCTGCGCGATGTCATCACGAACCCGGACCACGTCTTCCTCGTCGCGGTCGATACGGGCGCCGTGGGCGGCGGGTCGGGCGAGGGTGCGGCCGAGACGGGCGCGGGTGCGGACCCGGTCGGCGTCGTCCACGCCGGTCCCAGCCCGTCGGGTGCGTACGTCGTCCCGCGGCTGTACGTCCATCCGGAGCGGTGGGGCGAGGGTATCGGGACCGAACTGCTCGACCACGTCGTCGCGCGGGCCCGCGATGAGACCGACCGCCTGCAGGTCGTCCTGCTCGCGGGCAACGAGGTCGGGGTCGGCTTCTACGAGTCGCACGGCTTCGAGCCGGTGAGCGAATCGGGGCTGGTCGACGCGGGCGAGCGGGAGGTCGTCTACGAGCGGGCGCTGGACTGACGCGTCTCACCGGCTCGAACGGCCGTCTCGGGCGGAGCTGTGCCCGTTCGGCTGCGCGCCTCGTCACATCTGTCCCGGACCGGCACCCTCTTACCCTTCGACCGCAAGGTGTCACGCGTAACCATGTCGGATTCCGACAACCCGGAGGATAGAGGAAGTCGCCGCGAGGCGGCTGGGTGTGAAATTCGTGGGCTCTTCTGACCCCACACCCAACACCGACGCATCGAACTCGTTCCTGTTCGGCGACCACCCAGCGACACGCTCGCTGACCGAGGCGACCGGCGTGGAGTTCCTCGACACGACGCTGCGCGACGGGGAGCAGGCGCCGGGCGTCTCGCTGACGCCCGAGGAGAAGGCCGACATCGCCCAGCGCCTCGACGACGCGGACGTGTCGGTCATCGAGGCCGGCTCCGCGTGTACGGGTCCGGGCGAGCGCGAGACCATCCAGAAGGTCACGTCGCTGGACCTCGACGCGACGGTCACGTCGTTCTGTCGTGGCGTGAAGAACGACATCGACCTCGCACTCGACTGCGGCGTCGACGGCGTGGACATCGTCGTCCCCGCCAGCGACCGCCACGTCGAGACGAAGGTCGGGACGACCCACGAGGAGGTCATCGCCGACACCGTCGAACTCGTCGAGTACGCCGCCGACCACGGCCTGTGGGTCGAGGTGCTCGGCGAGGACGGCTCCCGCGCCGATCTGGAGTTCCTGGTCGAGCTGATGTCCGCGGCGATGGACGCCGGCGCCGACCGTATCTGCGTGCCCGACACGGTGGGCCACGCCACACCCGACCGGATGCTGGAGATCTACGCCGCGCTGGACGACATCGGCCCCACCAGCACCCACACGCACGACGACCTCGGGCTCGCCGTGACGAACGCCCTGGTCGGCGTCGCCGCCGGCGCGGACCTCGTCCACGGCACCATCAACGGTATCGGCGAGCGTGCGGGCAACGTCGCCATCGAGGAGGTCGCCATCGCGCTCGACCACGGCTACGGCGTCCAGACGCTCAAGACCGACGAGCTGTACGGGCTCGCCGAACTCGTCGCCAACAGTATGGGCGTCCCCATCGCGCCGAACAAGGCCGTCGTCGGGGAGAACGCCTTCACCCACGAGTCCGGCATCCACACGGACGGCACGCTGAAGGACGACTCCATGTACGAGCCGTACCCGCCGGAGAAGGTGGGCCGCGAGCGCCGTCTCGTGCTGGGCAAACACGCCGGCCGTGCCGGCGTCGAGGCCGCGCTCAACGAACACGGCGTCGACATGACCGACGAGGAGCTCACGGATGTCGTCAGCCGTGTCAAGCAGCTCGGCGACCGCGGCAAGCGCGTCACGGATGCCGACCTGCTGGCCATCGCCGAGGAGGTCAGCGGGCAGGAGCGCGAGCGCCGGGTCGAACTGCTCGACCTCACGGCCGCCTCCGGCTCCGGCACGCCCACCGCGAGCGTCCGGCTCCGCGTACAGGGCGAGGAGCGCACCGCCGCGGGCACCGGCTCCGGCCCGGTCGACGCCGCGCTCTCCGCGGTCCGCAACGCGCTCGGCACCGCCGCCGACGCCCAGCTCGACGAGTACCACGTCGACGCCATCACGGGCGGCACCGACGCCGTCGTCACGGTCGAGGTGACGATGTCCCGGGGTGACCGCACGGTCAACGTCGCCGCCAGCGATTCCGATATCACCACCGCCTCGGTGCGCGCGATGGTCGACGCGCTCGACCGCCTGCTCGCCTACGACGAGGATCCCGTCATCGCGGACGACTAGGCAGGTCTGTCGGTTTCGAAGGGACTCACTGTGGTTTCGAGTCCGCATCGGCTCGCCACACATTCTGTCCGGGTGGGACTTTCGACAACTGGACGGCGCCGGCAGCGACCGACGGGAGCGGGTAGAAAGCCCCCGGCAGTTCGACCGTCCGGGCCTCGTTGCGGTGCTTACGTCGTCCGGGACGGGTCGAACTGCCGGGCCCTTTCAGTCCCACCCGAGCAGAGCGCGTAGCGAGCCGACCCCGACCCGAAACCACGGCGTGTACGACTCCAGACCGACCCCTTTACCCGGCCACACGTCCAAGCGCGGCCGATGACAGAGCCGCGCGTACCCGGCGGGCGCGGGACGGAACTCGACCTCCCGTGTGGCGAGACGGTCACCCCCCACGAGCTCGACCTGGGGCTGCGGGAGTACGCCTGTGACTGTGGCGAGCGCCACGCGGTCGTGATGGACGTCCACCCGCTCTCGCGGTGGGTGCCCGAGGAACTCGTCCGCACCCTGGAGGCGGCCATCGAGACGGCCGACGAGTTCGGCCAGTTCGGCACGCCCCACGTGATGGGGATGGTGCTGGAGGAGTTCCCCGAGGCCGTCGTGAGTGCCGACGTGAGCGACGACGGCTCCGTGGGCTACGCGATGGTGTGGGTGGCGGACTTCGACGCTCGCCGGCTCCACGAGATCGTCGTCGAGCTGCTGGTCGAGCTGATGGAACACGCGCTGAGCCACGCCGAGGACGAGACGGCGGCCAGGCAGTTCGAACAGGAGATGCTCCAGTTCGATGTCGCGGAGTTCGTCGAAGCGTATCGGGCCGAGCGCGACTTCGAGGACGAGTTCGATCAGCCGGCGTGAGCGTTCGGTCCTCCGGTCCCTCGTCGATGTTTCCGGGCGGAGAAGGTGGTTCCGAGGCGGCTGCAGCTACGCCGCGGCGGAGTTGATACCGCTCTGGACCCAGTACCAGCTGATGATGCCGAAGAAGAGGAACAGCAGGAACACCGGCATCGCGTCCTGGTCGGTGAGCGGCTCCGAGGCCTTCGATATCTGCCAGAAGACGATGATGTTCACGAGGGGGATGAACGCCAGGATCGGGCTGAGGTCCTGATTCGTCCCCCGGTCGAGCATCTTCGCGGTCTTGTACGACCACCATATCGGGTAGAGCCCGAGCGTTATGATGGTGAATACGACCTGGAGTCCGAGCGACTGGCTGCTGAACGCCGAGCGGTCGGTGATCTCGACTGTATCCGACATGCATATCATTGTGTATTCATTATCTAAATAAAATTTTCCCCGGTTGGTGCAGCGATAGAGCCGGAACCGAGCGATGTCGACGACAACCGGCTACGTTACTGATGAAGAGGTTCCCATGTTCCGCAGTTGTGCCTGGTCGGTGTCGGTATCGTTCCGGGCATCTCCGTATCTCGTGAGACCGTTCGGTCGGTCGGTACTCGCCATATATTGCTCCCGACCGCAACCATTAGTACATCCCCCGATGCACCGCTGGGTGGTACGAGCGACCTCGGTGAGCGGCCGACGGACGATTCGTCGGACGGTCCACCCTGGCCGCCATCGCTGAGCCCTCCTGCGGTTCTCGACAGCCGCGCGTCTGACGATTGTCTGACGGGGTTCTATGATAGTTGGAGTGTTATGTATGCACATGCGCTTACGCCGGGGTGAGTTCGAGCGGATCCGGTCGGTCATCACCGACGCCGATGCGGAGCAGCCCCTGACCGCGCGCGAGATTCTCGACCTGCTGGAGGAGCACGGCGAGGAGTTCGAGAGTGCCCACCGCATCGCGACGGTGCTCGGCCGGCAGGCCGAGGCCGGCGAGGTGGAGGTCATCAGGGACCACCCCTACCGGTACCGACTCGACGAACCGCAGTGAACGTGTCCTCCGGTCGTTCCCGTCCGTCCCACCACTGCCCCCAGCTGCGGGCGTAAAGACACTTACCGGACGGGCCGTTCCTCTCGACCGATGCCCTCCACGACCGGTACCGACTCGGCCGACCAGCGGCCGCCCCGTCGACGGCGGCTCACCGTCCTGTTCGTGGCGCTCATGGCCGTTCTGACGACGATAACGCCGTTCGTCGCCGTGGCCGGCGGCGCCGGTAGCGGCGGCCCGAGCGCGACGACAGGTGCCGTCGAACCTCACGAGAACGCTACCGGCGGGAACCTGACGCTGCTCGTCGGGCCGGGTCGCTCGTACGACGCACTCGAGGGGGTCGACGACGTGACCACGGCCCACCGGGCCGGGGAACTGGAGACCGACGACCGCGTGCGGGTCGGCGAGACGCTGGTGGTGGCGTTCACGGCCGAGCGGCTCGGTGCCGAGTACGCCGACACGACGGGACCGAACGCGACGGTCCGGTTCTTCCAGGCACTGGACGCGACGGACGCGAGCCTGAACGTCACCAGCCCGTCCGGAACCTCCTGTGAGCGGCTCCGTATCGACCTCCGCGAGAGCCGGCACCGGGTGCTCGCCGACGCCGAGAGCGGTTCGTTCCGACTCCTGCTGGATACGGCTGGGCTGGAGGTAGACGGTGGCTGCGACGGGGAACTCGACGTGCCGGGCCGGTACCAGGTGGCGCTCGAACGGTCGACGCGGAACGGTACCAGCCGCCGGACCGAGTGGTTCGACCTCCTCGACCGGCCGGTCGACCCCGGGCCGGATCGGGAGATCGCCACCTACCGCGCGGCGCCCGCGCTCGCCGGCGAGCTTCGCACTGGCGGGGAGATCCGGCGAGGAATCGGGGCGAGGGAACTGGAACAGTCATCGGTCGTCGTCCCCGACGAGGTGGCGGTGCTGGAGTTCCGTTCGGCACGGCTCGGCCGGGCGTACGCGAACGCCACCGGGTCGAACGCGACCCAGCGACTCCTCCGTGCGGCGAACGCCACTGGGGGGCGCTTCGCCGTGATCGCCGAGCGGCCCGGCGGTCCGGAGCCGGTCGATAGCAGCACCGAGACGGAGGCCGACTCCGGCGCCCCGCCCGGTGTGGCACTCCTGGGCCCCGGCGTGTCGACCGTCGCGGACCGGGGGAACGACACGTTCTACGTCGTGCTCGACACCGGCCGGGTACGGCTTCGCCAGGGGGACGAGACCGTCCGGCTGGCGACCCAGTCGAGGACGTTCCTGCGTCCGTCGCTGACCGTCCCCGGCGGCGACCCGGAGCGATACCAGGGTCGGCTCGTCGTCGGGACGCCCGATGGCGTCGTCGCGGTCGCGCGGAACGCGTCGGTCGATGGGGCCCGGGAGCTGGCCGTCGTCGGGACGGACGGTGCGTTCGTCGCGCGGGTGGGGTCGAACCTCGCGGTGAACTCGGAACTGACGCTCCGGGTCCAGTCGGGGAACGAGACGCTGGCCCAGCGGACGTTCCCGGCCGAGCGAGGAACCCTGGACCGGCCGGAGGGCACTCCCGACGCCACGTTCGACCTCGGATCCCAGCCGGCCGGTCGAATGCTGACACTGACGCTCGCCCGGAACGGGACGACCTTCCACCGCGCGGAGGTGCTGGTGGGCCAGCGGCCGACGCTACGTGACGCGACCGTCCGCCGGGTTCGTCGCGGGCCGGAGGGCTCGACGATCCGATTCGGGGTCACTGCCCGCTTCCCGGCGCCGGGATTCGTGGTCGTGCAGAACCGGAGCGGCGGGTACGCCGCGTTCCCCGTCACCGCCGGTGAGCCGGTCCGGGTGAACGGGACGATCCCGATACAGCCACGCGACGAGGAGGCGCCGCGCCCGGTTCGGCTCATCGCCGTCTACGACAGCAACCGGAACGGGCAGTTCGACGGTCCCGGCGGGGACGGGTCCACCGACAGGCCGTTCCCGTCGGAGGACGGGCAGCTCCTCGCCCGGACGGTGCAGCTCCCGCCGCCGTCGCCGACCCCGACCGTCACCGCGCCACCGCCCGGAACGACGCTCTCGGTGACGGACGCCGGGGCACCCGGGTTCGGGCCGCTCGCGGCTCTCCTCGGGGTGCTCGGGCTGGTGGGGCTGCTCGCGGCCCGCCGGGGGCGCGGTGGGTCGCCGTAAGGTTTGCGAATTTCGAAACGAGGTTCCGAGATTCGTAACGTTTCGTCGCCCTTATTACGATGTGCGGACCAGGTCGCGGTAATGAGCGTAACCGGCGAGGACCGGACCATCCTACTCATCGGGAGCGGACCGATTCAGATCGGACAGGCCGCCGAGTTCGACTACTCCGGCGCGCAGGCGTGTCGCGCCCTGCAGGAGGAGGGCGCCCGAGTCGTCCTCGTCAACTCGAACCCCGCGACCATCATGACCGACCCGGAGATGGCCGACGAGGTGTACGTCGAGCCCATCACCACCGAGGCCATCGCCGAGGTCATCGAGGAGGAGCGCCCGGACGGCGTCATCGCGGGCCTCGGGGGGCAGACGGGACTGAACGTCACCGCCGAACTCGCCGAGGAGGGCGTCCTCGAGGAGTTCGACGTGGACATCATGGGGACGCCGCTGGACACCATCTACGCGACGGAGGACCGGGACCTCTTCCGCGAGCGGATGGAGTCCATCGGCCAGCCCGTGCCCGAGTCCGTCACCATCAACAGCATCGAGGAGATCGACGACGCCGTCGACACGGTCGGCGGGCTGCCCGCCATCATGCGGACGACGTACACGCTGGGTGGCGCGGGGTCGGGCGTCATCCACGAGATGGACGAGATGCGCGAGCGCGTCCGCAAGGGCCTGCGCCTCTCGCGCAACAGCGAGGTGATGATCACCGAGTCCATCGACGGCTGGGTCGAACTCGAGTACGAGGTGATGCGCGACGCGGACGACTCGTGTATCATCATCTGCAACATGGAGAACCTCGACCCGATGGGCATCCACACGGGGGAGTCGACGGTCGTCACGCCCAGCCAGGTCATCCCGGACGAGGGTCACCAGGAGATGCGCGACGCGGCGCTCGAAGTGATTCGCGAACTCGGCATCCAGGGTGGCTGTAACATCCAGTTCGCGTGGCGCGACGACGGGACCCCGGGTGGGGAGTACCGCGTCGTCGAGGTGAACCCCCGCGTCTCGCGCTCCTCCGCGCTGGCGTCGAAGGCGACGGGCTATCCCATCGCCCGCGTCACCGCGAAGGTCGCGCTGGGCAAGCGCCTCCACGAGATCGAGAACGAGATCACCGGCGAGACCACCGCGGCGTTCGAGCCGGCTATCGACTACGTCGTGACGAAGGTCCCGCGCTGGCCGAAGGACAAGTTCACCGACGTCGACTTCACGCTCGGCACGGCGATGAAATCGACCGGCGAGGCGATGTCCATCGGTCGGACGTTCGAGGAGTCGCTGCTGAAGGCGTTGCGCTCCTCGGAGTACCAGCCAGCCGTCGACTGGGTGGACGTGAGTGACGAGAAACTCGAGCGCGACTACCTCGAGACGCCGACGCCGGACCGCCCGTACGCGATGTTCGAGGCGTTCGACCGTGGCTACTCCGTCGAGGAGGTCGTCGAGCTGACTCGCATCAAGGAGTGGTACGTCGAGCGGTTCGGGACCATCGCGGACGCCGCCGCGGACGCACAGAACGGCGACTTCTCCGGCGCGGCCAACATCGGCTTCACGGACCACCAGACGGCGGCCATCGCCGACGGCGCCGGGACCGCCCCGGAGTTCGCCTCCGAGGCCAACCCGCAGCAGGGGCCCATCGATGCGGTCGAGGACGAGTCCATCGACCGCCGGTTCAAGCAGGTCGACACCTGCGCCGGCGAGTTCGCTGCCAGCACGCCGTACTACTACTCCGCCCGCGACCCGGTGTCGGGTATCTCGCGCGACGAGGTGCAGGTCGAGCGCGACAACGAGTCCGTGGTCGTGGTGGGCGGCGGCCCCATCCGCATCGGGCAGGGTGTCGAGTTCGACTACTGTGCGGTCCACGCGGTCCGCGCGCTCCGCGAGTCGGGCATCGACGCGCACGTCGTCAACAACAACCCGGAGACGGTGTCGACGGACTACGACACCTCCGACGGCCTGTTCTTCGAGCCCATCACGGCCGAGGAGGTGGCCGACGTGGTCGAGGAGACGGACGCCGACGGCGTGATGGTCCAGTTCGGCGGGCAGACCTCCGTC
Organism: Haloglomus halophilum; assembly: GCF_024298885.1. GTDB lineage: Archaea > Halobacteriota > Halobacteria > Halobacteriales > Haloarculaceae > Haloglomus > Haloglomus halophilum. The sequence continues at coordinate 909,403 of NZ_CP101166.1, read as the reverse complement.
AACATCGGTGAACCGCTGGCCGACGAGATAGAGCGCCGCGGGCTGGACTGCGACATCATGGGTACGTCCGTCGAGGCGATGGACCTCGCCGAGGACCGCGACCGCTTCAACCGCCTGATGGACGACCTGGGCATCTCCCAGCCCTCGGGCGGGACCGCTACGAGCGAATCCGAGGCGCTCGACCTGGCCAGCGATATCGGCTACCCCGTCCTCGTCCGCCCGTCGTACGTGCTGGGCGGGCGTGCGATGGACGTGGTCCACTCCGACGAGGAACTGAAGACGTACATCGAGGAGGCGGTGCGTGTCTCCCCGGACAAGCCCATCCTCGTCGACGAGTTCCTCGCGGACGCCGTCGAGCTGGACGTGGACGCGGTGGCCGACGGCGAGGACGTGCTCATCGGCGGCATCATGGAGCACGTCGAGACCGCCGGCGTCCACTCCGGCGACTCGGCCTGCATGATTCCGCCGCGCTCGCTGTCGGAGGACACGCTGGAGCGGGTCCGCGAGGTCACGAAGGACATCGCGGTGGCGCTGGACACGGTGGGCCTGCTGAACGTCCAGCTCGCGGTGCGCGACGGCGAGGTGTTCGTCCTGGAGGCGAACCCGCGCTCCTCGCGCACGGTCCCGTTCGTCTCGAAGGCGACGGGGGTGCCCATCGCGAAGCTGGCGGCGAAGGTGATGGCCGGCTCCTCGCTGGAGGAGCTGCGCGCCCACGAGATGGTGCCCGAGCACGTCTCCGTGAAGGAGGTCGTCCTGCCGTTCGACCGCCTGCCCGGCAGCGACCCGCGTCTCGGCCCGGAGATGAAGTCCACCGGCGAGGTCATGGGCACCGCCCGCTCGTTCGGGAAGGCCTACCTCAAGGCCCAGTCCGCGACGGGCAAGGCCATTCCGACGGAGGGTGTTGCCCACGTCGACCTGGAGTCGGTGCGCGAACTCTCGCAGCTGGACGAGGACGTGAGCGAGGTGCAGGCGGGCTTCGAGCGCCACTTCGAGGTCAAGCAGTTCGACGACCTCGAACAGGCCATCAAGGACGGCGAGGTCGACCTCGTGGTCTCGCGCGAGCGCGAACCGCTCGAGGTCGCCGTCGAGGAGACGATCACCTACTTCTCGACGTTGCCCTCGGCGAAGGCGGCGCTGGAAGCCATCGAGACGAAGGACGAGCCGCTGGACGTGGAGTCGCTGTCGGACCGCCCCCGCGAGCGTCGCAAGTGGGGCGTGCGTGAGGAGTAGGGTGTAGAACCGGAGTTTTCGTCTGCTTCTGGCGGGTTTGGTACTTTGAATGGCGGGGAGTTCTGTTGTAGTGGCTATATTCTCAGAGAGTCTGCTGGCAGAGGCGACTACGAAGCCCTCACGCGCTCCGGGCCCCTGACTCGCTGCGCGCTCGGTCGGTCGCTTCGCTCCCTCCCTGCGGTGCTTGCGTCGTCAGTTGACCCGGAGCGCGTTCGCCCTTCGATTCCACCGAGGGCCGCAGGTCAGTCAATCGACCACCGTGAGCCTCGGGCCTCCCCAACCGCTTGCGCTTCTCGGCCTCGCTCCGCTCGGCCTGCGATGCTCAGCCCTCGCACGCGATAGAGGCGGCTGGCCTGCGGCACAGCCGCCAGCGCGCGCCACCTCGACTGACGGCGGTGTGCGACCGCTCCAGTCCACGGGCCGGGAGCGCGTGGTGAGGCCCGGATGGGCCGAACCCGCGCGACCCGGGGAAGGGCAGGGGCGCCGCTCAGTGACACATTCTACGTCCTGGCGGACTCGAAGGGCGAGCGCTCTCGAACCCTCCCGGCCGACGTAAGCACCGGAGCGAAGGGAGCGCAGCGACCGGAGCGAGGAGCGCAGCGAGGCCCGGAGTGGTCGAGAGCGCGAGGGCTTCGGAGGCGGTTGTGTCGTCGGTGTCGCCGTGTGAGAGCGCGAGGGCTTCGGAGGCGGTTGTGTCGTCGGTGTCGCCGTGTGAGAGCGCGAGGGCTTCGGAGGCGGTTGTGTCGTCGGTGTCGCCGTGTGAGAGCGCGAGGGCTTCGGAGGCGTCTCCGTAGCTATCTTCGTTGCCGTCCTGCTACCGCCATCGATAACCACCCTCCAAATCCCCGAGCCCTCTCCGCCTAGCAAATATTGCCGTAACTGTGGGTTATAGATTTCTAGAGATATATGCACGACACACATGAACGACGAGCAGTCGGATGCGAATCTCGCCGACCTCGGCTTCGGCACCCGCTGTGTCCACGCGGGCCACGAGCCCGACCCCGAGACGGGCGCCTCCGCGACGGCTATCCACCAGACCTCCTCCTACGAGTTCCCGGACGCCGACCGTGCGGCCGACCTGTACGCGCTGGACGAGGTCGACCACATCTACTCGCGCATCAGCAACCCCACCACGCGCAAGCTGGAGCGCCGTCTCGCATCGCTCCACGGCGGGTCGGACGCGCTCGCCACGGCCAGCGGCATGGCCGCGCTCGACGCCGCCACCTTCGTCCTCGCCGAGGCCGGCGACAACATCGTCTCCTCCTCCTCAATCTACGGCGGCACGCACTCGTACCTCTCCGGGACCGCCGGCCGTCGGGGTATCGAGGCGCGGTTCGTCGACACCCTCGACCCCGACGCGTACGCCGCGGCCATCGACGAGGACACCGCGTACGTCCACGTCGAGAGCATCGGGAACCCGTCGCTCGTCGTGCCGCCGTTCGAGGCCATCGCCGAGGTCGCCCACGACCACGGCGTCCCGCTGCTGGTCGACAACACGTTCGCGACGCCGGCGCTCTGTCGCCCGTTCGAGCACGGCGCGGACCTCGTCTGGGAGTCGACGACGAAGTGGATTCACGGCTCCGGCACCACCGTGGGCGGCGTCCTCGTCGAGGACGGCAGTTTCCCGTGGGCCGACTACCCCGAGAAGTACCCCGAGGTCGGTGGGCCGAACCCCTCGTTCCACGGGCTGAACTTCGCCGAGACGTTCGGCGACGGCGCGTTCACGATGGCCGCGCGCCAGCGCGCCGTGCGCTCGGTCGGGAGCCAGCAGTCCCCGTTCGACGCGTGGGCCACGCTGCAGGGGTCCGAGACGCTCTCGCTCCGGATGGAGCGCCACTGCGAGAACGCCGCGCTCGTCGCGGAGTTCCTCGCGGACCACGAGGACGTGGCCTGGGTGACGTACCCGGGCCTCGAATCGCACGAGACCCACGACCACGCCCGGCGCTATCTGGACGGCGGCTTCGGCGGGATGATCGCGTTCGGGCTGGAGGGTGGCTTCGAGGCCGGCAAGCGCGTCTGCGAGAACGTCGACCTCGCACGCTTCCTCGCCAACATCGGCGACGCCCGCACCCTCGTCATCCACCCCGCCAGCACGACGCACGCGCAGTTGAGCGAGGAGGAGCAACGCGCCTCCGGCGTCACGCCGGACCTCGTCCGCCTCTCGGTCGGCATCGAGGACCCCGCCGACATCGTGGCCGACCTCGGACAGGCCATCGAGAGCGCCTCGCGAGCGACCGACGGGGGCGCCCGGACGGGCGCGGGAGGTGACTGAGATGGAGGGCGTCCCGCACGAGGCCGACACCGTCTCCGTCGGCGAGTTCACCTTCGAGTGCGGCGAGTCCATCCCGGACCTCGAACTCTCGTACGAGGCGTACGGGGAGTTCACCGGTGACAACGCCGTCCTCGTCTGTCACGCGCTCACCGGGAGCGCCCATGTCGCGGGACGGCGCCGCCGGAGCGGTGGCCCAGACACGGCCGGCCAGGCACGGGCCTGGTGGGACGACATCGTCGGCGCCGGGAAGGCCATCGACACCACCTCCTACTACGTCGTCTGCGTCAACGTCCCGGGCTCCTGCTACGGCTCGTCGGGCCCCGAATCGCTGGACGAGGACGGCGAGCACTGGGGCACACGGTTCCCACCGGTCACGGTCGGGGACTGGACCCGCGCGCAGCGCCGCCTGCTCGACCACATCGGCGTCCCCAACCTGCACGCCGTCGTCGGCGGTTCGGTCGGCGGCATGAACGCGCTGGACTGGGCGAAGCGCCACCCCGACCACGTCGACCGCGTCATCCCCGTGGCGACGGCTGCTCGTCTCGACCCGCAGATCGTCGCGCTCGACGGCATCGCCCGCCGTGCCATCACCTCGGACCCGGCGTGGCAGGGCGGCGACTACTACGGCGAGGGGCCGCGCCCGGAGAACGGCCTCGCTATCGCCCGGCAGATCGGCCACGTCACCTACCTCTCCAAATCGTCGATGAGCGACAAGTTCGGCCGGCGCTCGGCCTCCAGGGACGCCGCCCGCGACACCTTCCCGGTCGACCCCGCGGCCGACTTCTTCCCCTACCGGGACGTGGAGTCGTACCTCGACTACCAGGGCGAGAAGTTCGCCGAGCGGTTCGACCCGAACTCGTATCTCTACCTCTCGCGGGCGATGGACAACTACGACCTGGCGTCGGGCTACGAGTCCGACGCCGACGCGCTCGCCGCGTTCGACGGGGAGGCGATGGTCGTCTCCTTCACCGGCGACTGGCACTTCACCGTCGAGCAGGGCGAGGAGCTGGCCGACGCGTTCCGGACTGCGGGCGCACGCACTGCCCACCACGTCATCGAGAGCGACCACGGCCACGACGCCTTCCTCGTCGAACCGGACCGTGTGGGGCCGCCGCTCGCGGACTTCCTCGCCGACGGCGTTCGCGGCAAGTCCGTCACGGACACCCGCGACGACGAGGAGCGTGAGAGCGAGTTCGCGCCCGTCCATACGAGCCTGTTCTCGGACTGAGGCGGCTCAGCTCCCGCCGTCGCGCTCGCCCTCGGCGACCGTCTCGGCCAGCGTCTCGCGGTCCGGGAAGTACGCGGGGGCGTCCCGTTCGACCTCGAACGCGACCACGCGCTCCAGGGCCTCGCCGCCGTCCTCGACATCGTCCAGTTCCGCTGCGAGGTCGGCGTAGCCACCGGCGAGGTCGTTGAACGCGTTCATCCGGGCCTGTTTCGCCTCGACCAGCGTCTGCTTGTGCTCGACGGTCGATACGGCCGACTCGGCGGCGTCCGCGGCTGCTCCGGCCTCGTCGCCGCCCGCCTCGGGTCGCTCGGGCTCGGTCGTCGAGGGCGGGGTCACGATACCCTCGGTCGCGTCGTCGAGGTCACCGCGAAGCGCCGCCAGCTCGTCGTCGACCTCGTCCAGTAGTTCGTCGGCCTCCTCCCCCAGCTGCTGGACGCGCCCGGAGCAGAGTGCGGCCTGGGTCCGACAGTACTCGACGAACGCCGCCACGTCCGGCGGGTCGGATTGGTCCATGCGCCCCTTCGGGTGGGCAGCGGAAAGTCAGTTCCGGGGACTCACCGCAACAGCAGCAGCGTCGCGCTCCCCACGACGACCGCGACCGGATACGCCGGGTGGGCTCGCGAGAACTGCAGGAACCGTTCGAGCGTGACGCCGGCCAGGTCCGGCATCACGCCGGTCCCGGGCGAGAGCGAGGCGACGATGACCCAGGCCGCGACCAGCGCGCCGACCCCCCCAGCCGTCCGGAGCGGGTTGGCCCCGGCCCACAGCGCCAGTCGCCGGGGGCCCCACCGGAGGCCGCGAAGCAACAGTCCGATGCCGAATGCCATACCCGATACTGGGTGGCAGCGGCCGTCAACCCTCGTACGACGTGCGTCTGACGCGCCGGTCGGCCACCGACCGGACCGCCTCAGAGGATGTCGCGCTCGGTCAGCAGCTCCTGTAGCTCGGCCATCGACTCGACGACCACGTCGCAGTGGGGTTCGACGGCCGGCTTGGGCTCGTAGCCCACGGCGAGGCCCGCCACCTCCAGCATCGGCAGGTCGTTCGCGCCGTCACCGACGGCGACCGTGTCGGCCATCGCCACGTCGACCTCGGCGGCGAGGTCCTCCAGCGCCTCGTCCTTGGTCCCCTCGATGAGTGGTCCCTCGACGTCGCCGGTCAGCTTGCCGTTCCGGATGGGGAGCCGGTTGGCGACCACCGTGTCCACGTCCGTGCCGGCGTCGTCCAGTGCGCGGGCGACGCCGCGCTCGAACCCGCCGGTGAGGATGGCGACCGTGTGGCCGGCGTCACGGAGCGCGTCGATGACCTCGGCGGCCCCCGGGCGCAGTTCCACCCGGCCGAACGCGCGGTCGGCCTTCTTCTCCTTCAGCCCCCGCAGCAGTTCCGCCCGCGAGCGCAGGCTCTCGGCGTAGGACATCTCGTCGTTCATCGCCCGCTCGGTGATGTCGGCCATCTCCTCGGCCACGCCCTGCTCGCCCCCCAGTAGCACGGTCATCTCGGAGTCGCTGAGCGTCCCGTCGAAGTCGAACGCGATGAGCATCTGCGCGGTCGTTCGCCGGGTTCGGGCTTGAATCCCCCGCGTTGGAGTTGCCTGTCGTTCGGCCGAGCGACGTGCGTGGTGGTTCCCGCGGAGCGCTCGCGCCCCCACCCCTCCGTGCGCTCCCTGTTCCCGGAACCGAACAATCGTCCCGCAGATCCACCGGCAGAACGTTCATACTCGCACACGCCCCAGGCCGACCCATGCCACCGACGGTCGTCCACGCGGCGCTCGGGGTCATCCTGGCCGCGGCAGCCCTCGGCGCCGCGTTCGACCGACGGGCCGCCGTCGTCGCGGGAGCGGCCGGTGCTGCGCCGGACCTCGACGCCCTCTTCGGGTTGCTCGCGGTGCCCGGCGGCCTCCCCGTTCCCGAGAGCACCCACGGGGCCGTCCTGCACACGCTCTTCATCCCGGGCCTCGCGGCGGCCGTCCTCTACGCCGACGCGCGGCGGGACCGGCGCGTGGTCGACCACCTCGGCGCCGCCGGCGTGCGGCTGGCGTGGGTCGCGGTCGCCGTCTACGCCGTCGCCGGCATCGGTCTCGACCTGCTGAACGTCGCAACCGCCAACCCGTTCTGGCCGCTCCACGACCAGTTCTACGCGTTCGTCGGGAGCATCGTGTTCTCCAATCAGGAGCTGTTCGCCCAGTCGTACGTCCAGTTCGGGACGGAGGGGTACGCCGTCTACGTCGGGCAGCAGGGCGGGACGGCCGAGTTCTTCATCCCCTCGCCACTCAACCCGGTTCGCGGGCCGAACGGGAACTCCGAGCGTATCGTCGATATCGTCGAGTCGGGCTGGCAACTGCTCGTGCTCGCCGCGGCGCCGCTCGTCGGCTGGCTCGCCGCCCATTCCGACGCGGCCAGCCGGACCACCGCGTCGTCGGCTGACGGCGCGGGGAGCGAGGCTGCGGGCGGCTCGGCGTCCGACCCCGTCTCGACGGATGACTGAGGTCGCGTGTGGCTGGTTCCCGGGACCCCCCGGCCGGAAACTACTTTCGGCGGCCCCGTGTTCGGCCGAACGGAATGTCAGTCTCAGTCGGCAACAGGGAGATCCCGCTTGCGGTCGGCGCCGCCGCCGGTGCCGCCGCGGAACTGGTCGGCTACGCCCTCGTCTTCATCATCACCTCCGGCAGCATCCGCGACAACATCCTCCGTCAGGCGACCGACATCCCGACGTGGAAGGCCGTCGGCTGGGTGTTCTTCAACGCCCACTTCGTCGAGACGATGATCGACCTGGGCTTCTTCGGGAGCGGCACCGGGAGCTTCATCGGCGGCGACGACGGGTTCACCACCCTCCTCTACGCCATCCCGCCGCTGGTCCTCATCGCGGCTGGCCTCGCCGTTGGACAGTACGGCGATATCGACGAACCGGTCGAGGCGCTGACGGGCGCCGCTGGCGTCGTGCTCGGCTACCTCGCGCTCGTCCTCGTCGGACTGTTCCTGTTCCCGGCACAGGGAACCGGGCCGGTGTTCGCGACGGGCATCCTCCTCGCGGGGCTGGTCTACCCCCTCGTGTTCGGCACCGTCGGTGGCCTCATCGCGACGGTCACCGACTGACGGCCGACGGCCACGCGTGCGCTCGCTCCCGCCCGGCTCAGAGGTCACGCGCCACGAGTTCGCCCCATCCGGTGAAGCCGTGGCGCTCGTAGAAGGCGCGGGCCCGCTCGTTTTCCGTGTCGACATCCAGCAGGAGCCGGTCCAGCGGCAGGGTCTGCTCGCGGGCGTGCGACAGCACCCCCTCGAACAGCTCGTCCGCGAGCCCCGTTCCCCGGTTGCGCGGGGCGACCCACAGCTCGTTCAGGACGGCGGCGTCCCAGACGAACGCGAGCCGTTCGGGGAGCAGGAACGCGTAGCCCGCGAGCGGCGGCCCGTCTGCGACCTCGCGCTCCGGGACCGCGACCAGCACACAACCCGGGTCGTCAGTCGCACAGCGCCGGACCCAGGCGAGCCACCGTTCCCTGTATCCCTCGGTCAGTTTCTCGGCGTACGCGGCCTCCTTCTCCGTGTCGCCGGCCTCGCCGAGCCCCAGTTCGAACACGCGCTTGCCGGCCCACAGCGCCTCGGTATCGCGGTCCGGGTGGTACGGTCGGACCGTCGGGTTCGGGTCCGCGGTGGGACTGGTCACGCTACATCCCCCTCGTCGCCGGGCGAATCGGTGGAATCCGGGTCCGTGTCGTCGCTCGCGTCGTCGACCCGGCGGACCGCGGGCTCGGCGTCGCCGTCCGTCTCGGCGGGGACGGGCGTCGTCTCGGCCATCGCCACCTCGGGCGAGAGCCGGGCGCGGATTGTCAGGCCGACGACGCTCGCGACGACGAGCAGGAGCTGCCAGCCCCGGAAGACGACCGGGAAGACCCGACGGACGTCCTTCGGCTCGCGGCCCTTGTCGGGGTCGATGCCGCTCCCGACGTGGTAGTCGCGGGTCGACCCCTGCCCGCCCACGTCGACGCGAGCACCGCCGCCGCCGCCACCGCCGCTCGGCTCCGGTGTCGCGGTCCCGACCTCGACGAACGACTGCTGGAAGCCGGCCCGGGTGGAGTAGTTGGCGGCGCCGTCGAACGCGTAGAACTGGTCGTGGAGCGGGTAGAGGATGTTCACCCCGGCGGGGTTGGTGAGGTCGAGGCCGATGCCCGAGACGACGACGGCGGCGATGGCCGCCCACGCCACCCGGACCCCACGGTCCCCGTACCGCTCGCGGACCAGCGAGCGCTCGCCCAGGCGCGTCTCCGCGTACAGGTAGGTCGCGGCGAACAGCGGGAGGAGGACCGTGTGGAAGAGTGCGCGGTGGGTCGATTCGAGGACGAGACTCGTGACGGTGTCCAGGTCGACGAAGACGACGGCGGCGGCGACCGCGAGCAGGGCCCGGCGGTCGAAGTAGGGCCCGAGCACGGCTGCCGCGACGAGGAGTCCGAAGGCGACGTGGACGACCGTCGATGGCACGCCCGGAGGGCGGGCCGCGGTGGGCAAAGCGGTTTCGGCGGGTGTGGTGGCCGCGACCTACCGGCGGCCCTTGGTACCCAGTCCGGGGATGGCGACGCGGTCCTCGACGTAGCTCATGAACGCCGACGCCGAGACGACCAGCGCGATGTAGAACAGCGCGGCGACGGTGTAGATCTGGACGTACAGGTAGGTGTCGTTGCCGATGGCTTCGGCCCGGAAGAACAGCTCCCGGACCGTGATGAACGAGGCCAGCGAGGAGTACTTGATGAGGTAGACCAGTTCGTTCGACCAGCCAGGGATGGCGAATCGAAGCCCCTGGGGCAGGACGACGTGGCGGATGGCCTCGACCTTCGAGAGGCCGATGGCGCGCCCGGCCGTCAGCTGGCCCGAGTCGACCGAGAGCAGCGCCGACCGGATGTACTCGGACTGGTAGGCCGCCGAGTTGATGGTGAAGCCGATGAGCGCCACCATCACCGCCGTGTCGGGGAGGACGCCCACGCCGACGCCGGGAATCACGCGGACGTACTGGGTGAGTCCCAGCCCGAAGTAGAGGACGAACAGCTGCGCGAGCAGCGGCGTCCCGCGGATGAGTTCCGTCGCTGCGAGCGCGGGGTACCGGGTCACCCGGTTGCCGTAGACCCGGGCGACGCTCAGCGGCACCGCCAGCACCAGCCCCGCCAGGATGGAGACGACGGTGAGGACGATGGTGACCCAGGCGCCCGCCGCCAGCTGCGGGAGCGCCTCGATACCGAAGGCGATGAAGTCCAGTCCGCCGGCGAACCAGTCGAGCAGGCCCGCGAGGGGGGCCGGCGCGGCCGTCTCCCGGAGCACCTCGCCCGCCGACACGAACGGCTGCGTCGGGAAGAACGTCTCCCGAGAGGTCACGTTCGTCCCCGGGACGACCACCCAGTCGTACACCCACCGGACGACGAGCCACGCCCAGAACGGACCCAGCACCGCGTAGAACAGCGGCCGCCGGCCGAGTTCGACGCCGACGGTGCCGCGAGTGGTCGCGGAACCCCCCGGCTCGTCGGCGGTCTCGGCGCTCATCCGTGCTGGCCTCCGTGGAGGCTGGTCAGTCGCTCGAGGAACTCACCCGTCCGCTCGTGTTCGGGCGCCTCGAACAGCTGCTCGGGCGGCCCACGCTCGACGACGCTCCCCTCGTCGAGGAAGGAGATGGTCGAGGCCGCCTCCTGTGCGAACCCCATCTCGTGGGTGACACACAGCATCGTCATCCCGTCGTCGGCGAGGTCGCGCATCACGCGCAGCACCTCGCCGATGAGTTCGGGGTCGAGTGCGCTCGTGGGCTCGTCGAACAGCATCAGCTCGGGGTCCATCGCCAGCGCACGGGCGATGCCGACGCGCTGTTTCTGCCCGCCCGAGAGCTCGGCCGGGTAGGAGTCGGCCTGGTTCGCGAGGCCGACGCGTTCCAGTTGCGACATCGCCTCGGCACGGGCCTCCTCCTTCGAGTGGCCCAGCACCTCCCGGAGCCCGAGGGTGACGTTGCCGAGCGCGGTCCGGTGGGCGAACAGGTTGAAGTCCTGGAACACCATCCCGACCCGCCGCCGGAGCGCGTTCACGTCGGTCTCGGGGGTCGTGACGGGGTCGCCATCGAGGTAGATGGTGCCCGAGTCGATCTCGGTGAGACGGTTCACGCAGCGCAGCATCGTCGACTTCCCCGAGCCGGAGGGCCCGATGACGACCTCCACGTCGCCACGCTCCATCTCGAAGTCGATGCCGCGGAGCACCTTCTCCTCGCCGTAGGACTGGTGGACGTCCTCGAACTCGAGGAGCGCGTTCGCGTCGCTCATCGTTCACCCCCCGTGCCGGGGATGGCGAAGCGCCGCCCCAGCAGTTCCAGCCCCTGGTTGGTGAGGACGGTCAGGACGAAGTAGACCGCCGAGACCGCGAGGATGACCTCCAGCACGGAGGTGGACTGGCCGGGCTGGGTGAACAGGTTGAACCCCCGGGTCAGCAGCTCCGCGAGGCCGATGAAGAAGGCGACGCTGGTGTCCTTCAGGACGATGGTGAACTCGTTCTGGAACCCCGGAATCGAGCGCCGGAGCGCCTGCGGCACGACGACGTGCCGGATGGCCTCGAACTGGCTCATCCCGACCGAGCGGGCGGCCTCCATCTGTCCCTCGCCGACGCTCTGGATGGCGCCACGGAAGATCTGTGACTGGTAGGCCGCGCTCCGGAGCCCCAGTCCGAGCGTCGCGGCCTCGAACGCGCCGACGTTGATGGGGTTGACGAAGAACGTGAACGCCAGGATGACCAGGAGGGGTGTCCCCCGGAGCAGGACGCCCGCGCGGTTCACCGCTGCCGCGACGGGGCCGGAGCCGTACACCTCGACGATGCCGGCGGGGAGCCCCGCCAGCAGGCCGAGGACGACGCTCGTCAGTGTCAGCAGGACGGTGACGCCGGCGCCGTACAGCAGGAACCGGCGGTTCCGGTAGACGAACTCCCAGTCACCGGCCTGGAGCACCACCCCGGGGTCGACATTGCCGGCGGCCGCCGCGAGCACCACGTCCGGCGCGAGCGCGGGGCTCATCGGTTCAGTTCGAGCCGAACCACTCGTTGCGGAGCTCCTCGTAGGTGCCGTTGTCGCGGACGGCCTGGAGTCCCTGGTTGATGGCCTGCTGGCGGTCGCTGTCGCCCTCGCGGACGCCGAAGCCGTAGCGCTCGCCCGTCTCGTAGACGAACGAGACGACGACGGCCCGCTGGTCGGCGAACGTCGCGCCGACCGGCTGGTCCAGCACGATGGCGTCGATGTTGCCGTTCTCGAGGTCCTGCACCGCGAGCGTGTAGTTGTCGTAGGCGTTGTAGTTGGACTCCTCCAGCTTGTTCTCCTGGATGAGCTGCTCCTGGATGACGCTCTCGCCGGTGGTCCCCTTCTGGGCGCCGATGGGGTGGCCCGAGAGGTCGTCCAGCGAGGACGGGCTGAAATCGCCGCCCTCGCGCACGATGACGGACTGGTCGGCGCTGTAGTACGGGTCCGAGAAGTCGATGGCGTTGTCGCGCTTGTCCGTGATGGTCATCGCCGCGGCGATGGCGTCGATCTTGTCGTCCCGGAGCGACGGGATGAGCGCGTCGAACTCGAACTCCTTCCAGCCGCCGAACTCGTACTCGCTCTCCTCGACGATGGCCTCGAACAGCTCCACGTCGAAGCCGGTCAGCTCGCCGTCCTGCTTGATCTCGAACGGCGGGAAGCCGGGCGCGGTGCCGGCGACGATCTGCGGTGCCGGCTCGTCCGTCGGCGTGCTGTCGTCCCCACCGTCCCCACCGTCCCCACCATCACCGCCGTCGCCGCCGTCCCCGCCGCCATCGCCGGTGTTGGTACACCCAGCGAGCGTGACGACGCTCCCGGCAGCGAGGGCTTTGAGGTACGAACGACGGTCGGTTCCGCGGTCAGTTGGCATACGTTCGTATACATATAACGCGACCATAGTACCTTTCATTCGCTCCCTCCGTGAGAACCGTTCAGTTGGGTATTGCTCTAGTAGTGTCGAAATCACTCGACGCTCGTCAATTGATTGGGTTAGTTGGTGCCGGAGGTTGGCGCAATAGTTCGCTGAAGTGGACGCAAGTGTCGTGGTATCTTATGCCGCGGGGGCGGGAGTCCCTCGTGCGCCGGTCATTCGGTTCGTCGGACCGTCCCTCCGCAACCACTAACCCCGCCCCCCACCTGCCTCCGCTAAATGGATTGGACGGAGAAGTACCGGCCCACGACGCTGTCGGAGGTCCGGGGCAACGACAAGGCCCGGGACAAGCTCCACGAGTGGGCCCGGTCGTGGGACGACCACGGCGAGGCGGTCATCATCTACGGCGCGCCGGGGATCGGCAAGACCAGCGCCGCGCACGCGCTCGCGAACGACATGGGCTGGTCGGTGATGGAGCTCAACGCCAGCGACTCGCGGACCGCCGACAAGATCAAGAAGGTGGCCGGGGGCGCCGCGATGAACCAGTCGCTCACCTCGACGGGGCGCCAGCTCGTCATCCTCGACGAGGCGGACAACCTCCACCAGCACAAGGACCGCGGCGGCGCCGGCGCGATGACCGACCTCGTGAAGGAGGCCAACCAGCCGGTCGTCCTCATCGCCAACGACTTCTACGAGATGTCGCGTGGCCTCCGGAACGCCTGCAAGGACATCGAGTTCAGGGACGTGGGCAAACGCTCCATCCTGCCGGTGCTGCGCGACATCTGCCGGAAGGAGGACATCCAGTACGAGGACGCCGCGCTGGACCGCATCGCGAGCACCAACGACGGCGACCTGCGCGGCGCCATCAAGGACCTCCAGGCCGCCGCCGAGGGCCGGGACCGCATCACCGTCGACGACGTGTCGACGGGCGACCGCGACCGCACGCAGGACATCTTCTCGCTGCTGGACGCCGTCCTCAAGGAGCAGTCGCCCGAAGAGGCGCTGCAGACGGCCTACGACACGGACGAGACGCCGGACGACCTGCTCCAGTGGGTCGAGGACAAGGTCCCGACGGTGTACGAGGGCGACGAGGTGGCCGACGCGTACGGCTACCTCGCGAAGGCGGACCGCTGGCTCGGACGCGTGCGTGCGACGCAGAACTACACGTACTGGCGCTACGCGACCGACAACATCGCGGCGGGTGTCGCGGCCGCCCGGACCCGCGACCGCGGCGGCTGGACGCGCTACGGCGGCGCGCCCTACCGGTCGTACCGGGACTCGACGCGGGACTACATCGCCGAGCGCATCGCCGAGTCCGCCGGGGTGTCGACGGCGACCGCTCGGCGTGAGATCATGCCGTTCCTCGCGGTGATGACCCACCACTGCAAGAATCGCGAATTGACGGTGTTGATGGCCGCGCGCTACGAACTCGACGCCGAACACGTCTCCTTCATCACGGGCAGCGGCGAGTCGACGAACAAGGTGCAGGACATCGTCGCCGACGCCGAGGAACTGCGCGAGCAGGAGGCCGTGGAGCATTCGGGCGGGGCCTTTGCGGGTGGCGTGGCGGAGTCGGAGATGGACGGGGAGGAGGGTGACGATGCCGACGGCGAAGACGAGGAAGTCGCGCAGGCGACGCTCGGTGGCGGTGACGATGGCTCGGGCGACGGGGAGGAGGAGGGCCGCGAGGCCGACGCGGAGGCCGCCGAGGACGACGACCAGCAGTCCGGGCTAGGCGATTTCATGTAGAGACTGGAATTAAAGTGCTAATTAGCGACATTCAACGATTGGGCCGAATATTTTACTCTAAAATCTCCAATATATCGCTAATTCGGGACATGCGAAGTCTTTGTGTTCTCTGCCAACAATTTCAGCGACAACAACTACGAAGCCCTCGCGCTCTCGGGTCGAGGGCCTCGCTGCGCTCCTCGGGCGCCGGAGGCGCCTGCGGTGCTTGCGTCGGCCGTCTTCCCCGAGAGCGCTCGCCCTTCGAGTCCGCCAGGGGGTTGGTTTCGGATCGAGCGACGCTCGTGGTGGTTCCAGCGGAGTGCTGGTGCCCCCACACCTCCCCGCGCGAGCGCCGTGGTGGCTCCGGCACGCTCGCTAGCGCTCGCGGCCTCCGCCGTGTGGCGCTCGCGCGCTTCCTGTTGTCGGAACCGACGGGAGACTCAGCTTCCCTGCAACGACGAATCGCGTCTCCCCCCGAACAAAGCTTATCCGCAGCGGCCCGCTGGGCGCTCGCATGGACGTGGCGAGGACGAGGCGACTGCTCTCTGGCCGGAGCGAGTTGTCTGGAACGCAACTCGCCGTCGCCGCCTCGCTCCTGTTCTTGACAGGGCTCGCCGTTCATCGGCTCTGGGCTGTCTCCACCCTGTACCTGAGTATCGCGATCGTCCCCATCATCGGCGCTGGCATCGCAGCGTCCTTCGGCTACCGGTCTCGTAGCCCACTCCGGGCGACACTCCTCGGACTGGCACCCTTCCTCGGCTTCGTGAGCCTGGAGACGTACTACGCGCTGTTCGGCACCCCGTTCGTCACCGTCTACGGTGGCCCCGCGCCCGCGAGACCTGGTGCTGGAGACCTGCAACCCATGATGACGAGTTTCGGCTATCCGGGCCATCTCACTCTCGGCGTCGGTCTGGTAGTTGTCCTGCTCGGCTACCTCCTCGGCCGGGTCCGGCGCGCATCCGGGACATCCACCGGGGATGCCTGAGTTCCGTCGTCACCCCACGAACGGGTTCCCGTAGACCAGCACGTACAGCCCGCCCATCGTGATGACCATCCCGGCGAGCGAGTTGATGATGGGATACCACCAGTAGGCCTCGTCCACGTCCACGCGGGCGAAGGTGATGCCGAACACGAGCAGCGGGTACAGCATCAGAATCACGGTAAAGAACGGATGTACGTAGACGAACGCCACCGCCGCCAGGAGCCACATCAGCGCGCAGTAGAGGAAGGTGTTGAACCGCCCGAGGTAGGTCGCGGTCGTCTCGATGCCGGCGGCGCGGTCGGGTTCGATGTCCGGAATCGCGGAGAACGTGTGCATCCCCATCGTCCAGAGCCAGCCGCCGACGATGGCGCCCAGTGGGGGCAGTTGCCCGGCAAGCGCCGTGTACGCCACGACGCCGGGGAGGATGTAGAGGCCGTTCGAGAGCGAATCGAGGAACGGCGTCGTCTTGAAGCGGAGCGGCGGCGCCGAGTACTCCGTGGCGAGGAAGCCGAACAGGGCGAGCACGCCGACCGCGGCGAGCGGCAGGAACGGGACGAACGCCAGCCCCAGCAGCCCCGACACCACCACCGCCGCCACGACGAGTCGAGAGCCCCGATAGCGGACCTCGCGGCCCTCCTTCTTCGGGTTCTCGGCGTCGATGTCCGCGTCGAAGATGTCGTTGACGCCGTAGAGGAAGACGTTCGCCGGGAGCAGGAAGTACGCGAACAGCGCCAGCGCGAGCGGGGCGAACAGCTCACCGACGCTCGTGGCGGCGTACGCCACCCCGACGACGACAGGGCCCGCCAGGTACAGCCAGAACCGGGGGCGCGAGAGCCGCAGCAGGTAGCCGACGGCCGTGTCCTCGGGCGGCAGCACCCGCTCCAGCGCCAGCGATTCCTGCTCGCTCATGCTATCGGTCGGGAACGCTCCCCGCGAGGTCCTCGATGACGCAGTCGGCGGTGTGCTGGCCACTCACCAGACACATCGGGACGCCGATGCCGGGCGTGGTGTACGACCCCGTGAAGTAGAGGCCGTCGACCTCCTTCGAGCGGTGGGGCGGCCGGAGGAACGCGGTCTGGCGGAGCGTGTGGGCCATCCCGAGCGCCGTGCCCTGCATCGAGTTGTAGCGGTCGGCGAACTCCGAGACGGAGAACGACTCCTCGAAGACGATGCGGTCGCGCAACTCGACGCCCGTGTTCTCGGCGAGGTCGTCCAGCACGAGTTCGCGGTACTTTTCGCGGGTCTCCGGGCCGTCCTCCAGGTCGGGCGCGATAGGAACGAGGACGAACAGGTTGCTGTGGCCCTCCGGCGCGACCGTCGGGTCCGTCTCGGAGGGGACACAGACGTAGTACGCGGGGTCGTCGGGCCACGCCGGGTCGTCGAAGATGGTCTCGAAGTGCTCGTCCCAGTCGGTCGGCAGGACGAGCGTGTGGTGCTCGAGTGGGTCCACGTCGCCCTCGACGCCCATGTACAGCAGGAACGCCGACGGGGCGTAGGTGCGAGAGTCCCAGTAGTCCGCGTCGTAACCCCGCTCGTGTTCGGGAAGCAGCTCCTGCTCGGTGTGGGCGTAGTCGGCGTCGCTCACGACGTAGTCGAAGCGCTCGCGGCGCTCGGTCGTCGCACCGCCGTCGGGCGTCGCCTCGACCGCGTCACCGTCGCCGTCGTCGACGGCCGTCGCCGCGTCGCTCCCCGTCTCGGTCCGCGTGGGGAGGCCCGTGTCGGCCGTCTCGCCGACGACGAGTTCGAACCCCTCGCGGCGCGTGATAATCTCCTCGATGGGTGCGCCGGTCTCGTAGGTCACGCCGAGTTCGCCGCCCAGCTCCACCAGCGCGTCGACGACGGCCCCGATGCCGCCGTCGGGGTAGTAGACGCCGAGATTGAAGTCGACGTGGCTCATGATGTTGTAGAGCGCGGGCGTGTTCTTCGGCGCCCCCCCGAGGAACACCAGCGTGTACTGCATGATCTGCTGGAGCTTCGGGTGGTCGAAGTGGTTCGAGACGTAGCCGTCCATCGTCCCGAGCAACTTGAGGCCGACCGGCGCGGCCTTCATCACGTCGAGGTCAACGAAATCCCGGAGCGAGGAGCGGTCCTCGTAGACGAAGTTGTCCATCGCGGTCTCGTAGTGGTACTCCGAGGTATCGAGGTACTCCTGGAACGTCTCGCCCGCGCCCTCGGCGTAGGACTCGAACGTCTCGGCGTTGGCGTCGCGGTCCGGGACCATGTCGACCCGGTCGCCGTCCTTGAAGAAGATGCGGTAGTGCGGGTCGAGCCGCGTCAGCGAGTAGTAGTCCTCGGGCGCTCGCCCGAAGTGGCCGAAGAACCGCTCGAAGACGTCCGGCATCAGGTACCACGAGGGCCCCATGTCGAATTTGAATCCCTCGGCCTCCAGCCGGGAGGCACGCCCTCCGAGCTGCTCGTTCTTCTCGAAGACGGTCACGTCCGCCCCCGCGTCCGCGAGATAACAGGCCGTCGAGAGGCCGCCGAAGCCGCCACCGATCACGGCGATCCGTTCGCCGCCGAGCCCTTGCATAGCTCCGTATTCGGCTGGAGCGGACAAAAGGGGCCCGGTGGCGGCGGTCCGCGACCGACTCCCGCTGGACGGTACTGGGGATACGGTTAACTGACTGGTCGACGGGCCATCGAGGATGAAGGGACTGACCGACAGGACGGCACTCGTGACCGGGGCCGGGTCGGGAATCGGCCGGGCGTCGGCGCTCCGGTTCGCCGAGGAGGGCGCGAACGTCGTCGTCGCGGACATCGTCGAGGGCCCCGGTCGCGAAACGGTCGACCTGATCGAGGATGGCGGCGGGAGCGCGACCTTCGTCGAGGTCGATGTCTCCTCGCTCGAGTCCACCCGCCGGATGGTCGACACCGTGGTCGAGACGTACGGCGGGCTCGACTTCGCGCACAACAACGCGGGCATCCTCACCGACTTCGTGGAGGTGACGGGGATCGCCGAGGAACAGTGGGACCGGCTGATCGATGTCAACCTGAAGGGCGTCTGGGCGTGCCTGAAGGCCGAAATACCGGCGATGCGGCGCCAGGGCGGCGGTGCCATCGTCAACACCGCCTCCGAGGCCGGGCTGGTCGGGATGGGTGGGCTCTCCAGCTACTCCGCCAGCAAGCACGGCGTCGTCGGGCTGACGAAGTCGGTCGCGCTCGAGTACGCCGACCGGGACATCCGGATCAACGCGGTCGCCCCTGGCCCGACGCGGACGAACATCCAGTCCGGCCTGCTGGGGGAGTCCGGCGCGGTCGGCGGCGGCGATTCCCCGTCGCTCCTGGACCGGCTCTGCCGGGCGGTCCAGTTGCTCCGGCTGACGATTCGCACGCTCCGGGCCGACTTCGACACCTCGGCGATGCGGGACGTTCCGATGGACCGGGTCGCCGACCCGGAGGAGATCGCCGGCGTGGTGGCGTTCCTCTGCTCGACCGACGCCTCGTACATCACCGGACACACGATTCCGGTCGACGGCGGCCAGGCGGCCGACTGACCCCCCGCGGGGCATCCCCCGGGGCCGCAGCCGCGAACCCGTCGATATCCGTCGGCGGAGTTTTGTCGATCCCCCCGCAACGCGGCCCCGTGTCCCCCCGCACGCACCTGACGAGCGCCGACGACGTGCCCGAGCAGGGCGGCTGGCTGTTCACCGTCGAGGAGCCGGATGGCTCCCTTCGAGAGGTCTTCCTCGTCGAACTCGACGACGGTATCGCGGCATGGAAGAACTACTGCCAGCACGAGACGGACCAGGAACTCTACCGCGAGGACATCGGCGCCGTGATGCGCGACGGCGGCATCGTCTGTCCGAAGCACGGCTCCGTCTTCGACGCCGCGACGGGCTACTGCGACAACGGCAAGGCCGCAGGTTCGACGCTCGCCGAGGTCGACGTGACCGAGGAACTCGGCCAGGTGTATCTGACCGACGAGGACGTGGCGTTCAGCCACGCCGGACCCGCCGATGCCGGGTCCGAGGACGACGATGACGACGATATGCCCGGCTCCACTTCGCATATGACGTTCTGACCGCCGGAACTCGGGGCCGGTGTTGCTCGTGCTGGCCGCACTCCCTGGGTGAGTGGCGCCAGCCCCGCTCACCCGTTCCGTACCGTTTATACCGGCGCAACCGGAACGCCAGAGCATGGCGCGAGAGCAGACGGAGGTTCGCGAACTACAGGAGGGGAACTACGTGATGATCGAGGACACCCCCTCGAAGATCACGGCGTACAGCACGTCCAAGCCCGGCAAACACGGCAGCGCGAAGGCCCGTGTCGAGGGGACGGGCGTCTTCGACGGGCAGAAGCGCAACTTCACCCAGCCCGTCGACGCGAAGGTGTGGGTCCCCATCATCGAGCGCAAGCAGGGGCAGGTCGTCTCCGCGTCCGACGGTGAGATGCAGGTGATGGACCTCGAGACGTACGAGACCATCACGATGCGTATCCCCGGTAGCGAGGATATCACGGCCGACGACGAGATCGAGTACCTCGAGTACGAGGGCAACCGCAAGCTGGTCTGAGGCCGCCCCGCCGAGCAGTTCCTCTCCTCACACCGTGACCCAGTTCCCCGGCGCGAACGCTGCCCGTTCGGCCGCCGACTACGTCCTCGTCGGCGCGCCGCTGGACCGCTCGACCTCCTTCCAGCCCGGAACCAGATTCGGCCCCGACGAGGTCCGGCGCTACGCCCGGGGCTTCGAGGACTACGACCACCACACGGACGCACACTTCACCGACCGTGCGGTCCACGACGCCGGCGACATCGAGCCGTGGGCCGACACCGACGACTATCTCGGCTTCCTCGCCGACCAGTTGGGTGATGGCCGGGCGGACGGGGCTGTCCCGCTGCTCGTCGGCGGCGAGCACACCGTCTCGGTGGCGGGCGTCCGGGCCGTCGAGCCGGACGTGTTCGTCTGCCTGGATGCGCATCTCGACCTGCGCGAGGACCTTGGTGGCGACCCCCTCTCGCACAGCACCGTCACCCGGCACGCGCTCGACACCGCGGACCGCGCGGTCGTGCTGGGCGCGCGGGCGGGCAGCGAGGCCGAGTGGGACCGGGCAAGCGAGGCGGACGTGACGGTCGTGGTGCCCGAGGACGTATCCGACTGGTCGCCCGACTTCGGGGACGAGTCGGTCTACCTGAGCGTCGACATCGACGCCGCGGACCCGGGCGTCGCGCCCGGGACGGGCACCCCGGAGCCGTTCGGGCTGTCGAGCCGCGAGATGCGCGATGTGGTGCGGGCGGTCGCTCCGCACGCCGAGGGGTTCGACCTCGTGGAGGTCAACGACCGCGACGACGGGCAGGCCGCGGTGCTGGGGGCGAAACTCCTCAGAGAGTTCGTGTTCGCGCACGCCATATCGGAGGACTGAATCAACGCTTCGGAACTGGCGGCGTTTCTCCGCTATATGGGCTCAAAAGCGCGATAATTTCTGATATTCTGATGATATGGGGGACTCACGATTTATCGCTGGCCTCGACCACGGCCCGGAACACCGGGAGCGCCCGCTTCGCCGCGACGCCCGACTCCAGGAACAGCAGCGTCCGCGGCGGCGTCGTGGCCTTCGGCCGCACGCGCAGCCCCGACGCCTCCTCGGCAGCGGCCTCCTGTCCCGCGTTGGCGGCCGCATCAGGCGCCAGCCGGAACTCCACGCGCGCCCGGTCGGTGTGGACGTACACGTCCGCGAGGCGGTCGACCGCCTCGCGCGTCTCCACATCCGGATTGCGTCGGTCGGCCGTCTCGCCGGGCGGCAGGAGCGCCACACCGTAGGCGAACTCGCCGTGCTCGCTCCCCTCCACGTCGCGGACGTCCGTCACCGCGAGGCGACCGAGCGCACCGTGCTCGTGGCCGCGCAGTTCCGCGGCGAGCAGCTGCGCGATGCGCCGGCCGTCCGTGACGCGCTCGTCGACCACTACAGCTCCTCCCGGGCGCGCTCGGCGAGGCCGGCCACGTCGGCACCCTGTCGGTGGGCGTAGAGGACGGCGGCGCCGTCCATCGTCAGCCCACGGTCGGCCTTCAGGCGGTTCATCGCGGCGACGGCCTCCTGCTTCTCGACGCCCTCCCCCGCGAGTGCCGAGAGGATGCGGTCGAACGTCGAGCGCTCCTGGAGCAGCGACTCGTCGGGCTGGAACTCCTCGGGCACCTCCACCGTGGCGGGGTCGAACTGCGCCACGAGCCGGTTCTCCTCGCGCTTCAGCAGGCCCTCGCCGACGCCGATGTCCGCCAGACGGCGGGCCTGGTCGGGGGTGAACCACTCCCAATCGAGCGAGAGCTTCTTGAAGAACGTCCCCTCCGGGAGTTCCGAGGTCCCCTCGCGCTGGAACGGGGCCCCGATGGCGACGCGCAGGCTCATGCAGGCGTCGTGTTCGGCGGCGGGCATATATCGGTCGATGCGCCGGTGGACGTGGTCACCTGGCCAGCGCGGCGAACACCCGTTCCTCGACCCGGCGCAGGTGCTTGCCGACGGCGGACGGTGACAGGTCGAGCGCCCCGGCGATGTCCTCGTGTGTGGCCTCCCGTGGTTCCCGGTAGTAGCCGAGGTCGACGGCCGCGGCCATGATCTCCTGCTGCCGGGTGGTGAGCGTCCGGGCCAGCCGGTCGGTATCCGGTGTGTACTCGCCGGTCTCGACGACCTCGATGTCGAACGAGTCCAGCGATGTCGCCTCCTCGTACAGCGCCCGGAACGATTCGTCCTCGCCGATGAGTGTCATCTGCTGGCTCCCGTCCTGCTGGAACTGCACCGGCGTCTCGACGACGATGTCCTCGCGCTGCTGCCACGCCAGTACCTCCCGGATGGCCTCGTTCGCTTCGAACTGGCTGACCGCCATCCAGCGCTCCTCGCCCGAGACCATGTAGTCGCGGACGGTGGGTTCGGACGCCATGATCTCCTCGTAGCGGTCGCGGTCGCCACTCCCCTCCGCGAGCAACAGGAGCGTCCCGTCGTCGAGGAGTTCGAAGTGATGGACCGCCTCGCGCTGGAGGGAGGGCTCCGCCAGCAGTCGCTCACCGAGTGGGTGGAACCCCGGCTGATCTCGGGGGACCAGTCGGACCGTCAGGTACCGCATACCGTCGGCTAGCCGAGTGCCCGACTTAAAGCCGTCCGGATGACCTCCGACAGGGAATCGTCCCAGCCCCCCGTTTCGATGGACGACGGCGGTACCGCCCTGCCCACGGACCGGCCTTCCACGCCGCCCGCATCGGTCCGTGAACCACAGCTATCACCCACCCTCCAACGAATGACCGACGATTCCGACGAGCAGACGGACCGAGACCAGCCACGGACCGGCGACGACGAGGCGAGCGACGCGAGCCGAGCCTCGTCAGAGGTCCGCTCTGACGGAAGCGGCGTCGTCGCGCCGGACGACGAGACGCCGACCTGGGGCGAGCGCAAGGAGCGCACGCAGGGGCTCTCACAGATCACCTACGAGTACTTCGAGCGGGCGCGCCGCGAGGATCAGGACCTGCGGACGGAGAGCGACTACGTCGAGCGGGACGTGCTGGCGTTCCCGGTGTGGCCCCACGAGATGATCCGGAACCTCGCGCTGACGAGCTTCTTCGTCGGGATGGTCGTCTTCCTCGCAGCCGCCCTCCCACCCCATATCGGGGCGCCAGCCAATCCGAACCAGACGCCGGCGGTCATCCTGCCGGACTGGTATCTCTACTGGTCGTTCGGGCTGCTCAAGCTCGGGCCGCTGAACCCGGACCTGGCGTTGCTGGGCGGGGAGAAGCTGATGGCCGACCGGACCTACGGTGTCGTCGCCAATCTGGTCGTCGTGGGTTTCATCGCCATCGTGCCGTTCCTGAATAAGGGTGCGGCCCGGCGCCCCGTCGAGCAGCCGTTCTGGGCTGCCGTCGGTGTCGCCGGCGTCACGTTCGCGTTCACCATCGCTGCGTACTCCGCGAAGAACCTCGTGCCGGTGGCACCGCACCTGCTGTTCGACCTGACGTTCCTGCTGCCCTTCGTGGGCGGCTTCCTCACCTACGCGGTGCTGAAGTCGATGCGGGAGGGGTACATGTTCGAGCTGAACCGGCGCTACTACCGCCTGCGACCCCCGAAGTAGACACCTGTCGCCGGCGCTCAGTCGGCCGTCTCGATGGCCGCGTCGGCCTCGGGCAGGTCCAGCTCGTGGTCCTCGTCGTCCGCCCGGTCCCGGACCCGACCCAGTACCCGTCGAGCCTCGCCGAGTTCGGCATCGCCCACGGCGCGGAGCAGCGCGACCGCGCGCTCGGCCCGGGTGCGGCGCCACGATGCCTCGCGGGCCTGGTAGGTCCGGACCGCGCGGAGGAAGTCGACGCGGCGGAACTCCGGCCAGTACGGCGAGCAGAAGAAGACGGCGGCCTCGTTGCCGTTGGCGTGCCACGGGAGGAAGTTCGAGGTGCGCTCGTCGCCGCCCGTGCGGATGATGAGGTCGACGGCGCGCGCGGGCCCCTCGTACAGCTGCGTTTCGATGGTTCCGACGTCGATGTCGGCGGGGTCGAGGTCACCGTCGGCCACGTCGCTGGCGAGCGCGCGCGTCGCCGAGAGGAGTTCCGCGCGGCCACCGTAGGCGAGCGCGATGTTGAGGTGGAACTCGTCGTAGCCCGCGGTCCGGCGGTCGGCGTAGTCGACGGCATCGCGGACGCGAGGCGGGAGCCGGTCGAGTTCGCCGATGGCGCGGATGCGGACCTCGTTCTCGTGGACCTCCTCGCGGTCGGCGAACTCCCGGAGCTTGTCCTCGATGAGGTCGAACAGGTCCTCGCGCTGCTCGGGTGGTCGGTCGAAGTTCTCCGTCGAGAACGTGTAGAGGGTGAGCTCGCGGACACCCAGCTCGTTGCACCAGTGGAGCATCTGCTCGGTCGTCTGCGCGCCGGCGCGGTGGCCGTCCGTGGCCTCGTCGCCCGCCTGGCGGGCGTAGCGGCGGTTCCCGTCCTGGATGACGGCGACGTGTTCCGGCGCGCCGTCGAGTTCGCGTTCCAGCAGGCGCTCGTACAGCGCGAGCGCGCGCCGGCGGAGCCACCCGGTCATATGCGAACCGGACGCCCGGCAAGTATGGGTCTTTTGACTGGTCATACCGGGTGTTCATGCCGGACGGGCCGTCGTGGCGGTGCTGACGGTCGCAGGCTTTTTATACAGGCGTATCCACGAGAGAGTTGCAATGGCGACTGGTAAGGTCGTGTTCTTCAACGACACTGGCGGCTACGGTTTCATCGAGACTGACGAGGCGGACGAGGACGTGTTCGTCCACATGGACGACATCGAGGGCCCCGACCTAGAGGAGGGCGAGGAGCTCGAGTTCGACATCGTCGAGTCCGAGAAGGGCCCCCGGGCCCAGAATCCGACCCGCGTCTGAAGGACAGACGACCACGGAGACGTAGCGGCACGGAACTGCGGCGCGGTCGCGCGACTTGTCGCGGGCGCGCAGTCATAGCCGGTGAGCCGCAGCGCTCGCCACTTCAGCTCGTGCTGTCTTCCAGCCCGGCCGATACTGACATCGACCGCTTCCGGCCTCGCCCCGGCCGGCAGCCGACATCGACCGCTTCCGGCCTCGCCCCGGCCGGCAGCCGGCATCGACCGCTTCCGGCCTCGCCCCGGCCGGCAGCCGACATCGACCGCTAGCGGTTTATCCGGCCGTCGCGAACCCAGCGGCATGGAGACCATCGACGAGGACCTCTACCAGCGGACGCGTGCCCTGCTGGAGCCGGGCGATATCGAACTCAACGGCATCATCGTCCACACGGACCTCTCGGGCGAGGACGAGCCCGCGCTCCACCAGCTCACCCTCGACACCGGCAATCGCATCGCCGAGCACCATCCCGACATCGCCCCCGAGGATACCTACGTCTACTCCGGCAACGACGACCCCGATTTCGGCGTCAACCAGCATCAGGGGCTCACGCTGGACGGCGAGGAGTTCGTCTGGGAGTGCCAGCAGTTGCTCCGCGAGGGCCACTACGCCGTCGTCATCTACTACGAGGCCGTCGTCGACCAGGACGGCGTCGTCGCGGCGGTCGAGACCCTCGACCACGTGGACAGCGTTGTCGGCGTCCGCGGCGACGGCGACTGAACAGGGGCGTTGTCGGCGTCCGCGGCGACGGCGACTGAACAGGGGCGTCGTCGGCGTCCGCGGCGACGGCGACTGAACAGGGGCGTCGTCGGCGTCCGCGGCGACGGCGACTGAACAGGGGCGTCGTCGGCGTCCGCGGTGACGACGACCGACGGGAACGCGACGCTTATCCGACTCTGCCCCCGAGTTCCGAGCATGAGCGAGGACGCCGACCCGTCGCTCGACCGGGTCGACCGCGCGATCGTCAACGCCTTCCAGGGCGGGTTCCCTGTCGCCGAGCGCCCCTTCGAGCCCGCTGCGGCTGCGCTCCGCGAGCGCGACATCGACATCGACGCCGACGAGCTGCTGGCCCGCATCCGGGCGATGGACGAGGCCGGCACGCTGACGCGCTTCGGCGCGCTCGTCAACGCCGAGGCCATCGGTGGCGCCGCGACGCTGGTCGCGATGCACGCGCCCGAGGACCGCTACGAGGCGGTGGCCGAGCAGGTCAACGCGCACCGCGAGGTCGCGCACAACTACGAGCGCGAGCACCCCCATCTCAACATGTGGTTCGTCGTCAGCGTCGCCGACGCTGACCGCGTGCGGGAGGTGCTGGACGCAATCGAGGCCGAGACGGGCCAGGAGACCTACAACCTCCCGAAACAGCAGGAGTTCCGCGTCGAGGCGAAGTTCCTGGTCGACGGCCCCATCCCGGAGGGTAACGTGGACCTCTCTCACCTCGGCCCGGACGTGGCGCCGACCGACCGCGACCTCCTCACGCCCCGCGAGCGCGACCTCGTGCTCGCGGTGCAGGACGGCCTGC
This sequence comes from Haloglomus halophilum, assembly GCF_024298885.1. GTDB lineage: Archaea > Halobacteriota > Halobacteria > Halobacteriales > Haloarculaceae > Haloglomus > Haloglomus halophilum. Next base: position 883,240 of record NZ_CP101166.1, on the reverse strand, counting down.
CTCTCACGGCGACACCGTACGCGGATGTCGCGAGCGAGATCGACCAGCCGGTCGAGTGGGTGCTGGCGACGCTCCAGCGCTTCGACGCGGAGGGGAAGGTCCGGCGCGTCGGCGTCGTCCCGAACCACTACGCCCTGGGCTACACGGAGAACGGGATGACCGTCTGGAACGTTCCCGACGACCTCGTCGACGAAGTTGGGCCCGCCATCGCCTCGCTCGACTTCGTCACGCACTGCTACGAGCGCCCGCGCCACGAGGGCGTCTGGCCGTACAACTTCTTCGCGATGACCCACGGCCGCAGCGAGGCTGAGAGCGACGAGCGCGTCCAGCAGGTACGGGAGCGGATGGCCGAGTTCTGGGATGTCGGCGAGGACGACTGGGACACGCTGTTCTCGACGCGCATCCTGAAGAAGACCGGTATCCGGCTCGACGAGCGCGCCGACGCGAACACCGAGGGCGCTCCTGCCGACTCCGCGGAGACGGAGGTCGGCGACGACTAGATGATTCCGCTCCACCACGATTTCCGCGGGGAGACGGTCCTCGTCTTCGGGGGCGGTCCCGTCGGGGCGCGCAAGGCTCGTCGCTTCGCCCGCGAGGCGCGGGTCGTGGTCGTCAGTCCGGGGTTCGCGGACCGCCGGTTCGAGCCCGGGGCGGCGGACGACGGTGACGGGACGGGCCACGTCGAGTTCGTCCGCGCGGCGCCCACGCCCGACGCGGTGCCCGACTGGTTCGACCGCGTCGAGCCGGCGCTGGTCGTGGCCGCTACGGACGACGCCGACCTGAACGCGGCCGTCGCTGCCGAGGCCGACGAGCGAGGCGTCCTCTACAACCGGGCCGACCGCTCGGGGACCGACCGTCGGCCCGTCGATGAGGTGGTCGTCCCGGCGACGGTGCGCGACGAGCCCGTCGTCGCGAGCCTCGCGACCGGCGGGGCCAGTCCGGCACTCTCGAAGCACCTCCGCGAGCGGCTGGAGACGGAACTCGCGGGCGCCGGCGCGATGGCCGAGTTGACCGGTGACATCCGGGCGGACCTGCAGGAACGCGGGGTCGACCCCGACCTCCGGCGAACCGCCGTCCGGCGGGTGGTTCGCGACTCGAACGTTTGGAAGGCTTTAGGTGAGGGTAGTGCCAACCCCCGGGAAAGAGCCACCGAGGTCGTTACCGAGGTGGTAGGTGACGAATGACTGTTCCAACTGGGTTGGTCTCCGGCGTCAGTATCTCCCACCGGCACGCCAGTCTCGACCACATCGAGCGGGCCGCCGTCGAGTCACAGTGCCGTGGCGTGGAGACGCTCCTCTCCCAGCCGGGCGTCCGCGAGGCGTTCTGCCTCCAGACCTGCAACCGCGTCGAGGCGTACGTCGTCACGGACGACGCGGCGACGGGGCGCGCGGCGCTGGACCGCTACACGGCCGGGCTGGAGGACGCCCGCGTCAGCCTCGACCACGAGGCGTCGCTGGAACACCTCATCCGGGTCGCGTGCGGGCTGGAGTCGCTCGTCCTCGGCGAGGACCAGATCATCGGCCAGGTCCGGCGCGCGTTCGTGACGGCCCGCGAGGCCGGCGGCGTCGGCCCCGTGCTGGAGGACGCGCTCACGAAGGCACTCCACGTCGGCGAGCGTGCCCGTGACGAGACCGGAATCAACGAGGGCGTCGTCTCGCTGGGGAGTGCCGCCGTGGAGCTGGCCGAGCGCGAACTCGGCGACCTCTCGGCCGAGGACGCGCTCGTCGTCGGCGCCGGCGAGATGGGAACGCTCGCGGTTCGGGCGCTCGACGGTGAGGTCGCCTCGCTGACGGTCGCGAACCGCTCGCCCGAGCGTGCCGAACACCTCACCGGCGATGTCGAGGAGACGCCGGCCCGCGCGGTCGGACTGGGGACGCTCCCCGAGGCCACCATGTCGGCCGGGCTCGTCCTCACGGCGACCGGGAGCGACGAGCACGTGCTCGACGCCGAGCACCTCTCGGGGGCGGGCGAGACGTTCGTCGTCGACCTCGCCTCGCCGCGTGACGTGGCGCCCGCCACCGACGGCCTCGAGAACGTGACCGTCCACGACCTCGACGCACTGGAGGACGTGACCGACCGGACCCGCGAGGCCCGGGCCGAGGCCGCCGGCCGGGTCGAGGCGATGGTCTCCGAGGAACTCGACCACCTCCTCAGCCAGTACAAGCGCAAGCGCGCCGACCAGATCATCGCGGCAATGTACGAGGGCGCAGAGCGCGTGAAAGCTCGCGAGGTCGGCAAGGCCGTCTCCACGATGGAGACGGACGGGCTGACCGACGACCAGGAGGCGGCCGTCGAAGCGATGGCCGATGCGCTGGTCAACCAGCTCCTCTCGGCGCCGACCAAGAGTATCCGTGAGGCCGCCGAGAAGGGCGACTGGACCACCATCAACTCCGCGCTCGAACTGTTCGGCCCCGGGATGAAGGTCGACCCCGACGATGTCGGGGAGGGCATCCCCTCGGGTGCCGTCGACGCCGAGGACGTTGCCGCAGGCGCGTTAGACGCCGAGGACGTTGCCGCAGGCGCGTTAGACGCCGAGGACATCCCCGCCGAGATGCGCGAGCAGATGCCCGATGCCGTCCTCGACCGCATCGCGACCGGTTCGGACTGATCCACGCCCGGCGCTCCCCCGTTCGTCCTCCGACGCCGACCACGGACCGATACTGGCAAGTGCGCCCCGACGGAGGCTCGGATATGGCAGACGACCACGACCACGGTCACGAGGACGACGACGAGGGCCGCACGACCGCCCCGCAGAGCGCGTACACCGCCCGGCAGGTCGCCATCGGCTTCGTCGTCGCGCTGGTGGGCCTCGCGCTCGTCTTCGGCGTCCCGCTCGCGCTCACGCTGTAACGCCCGCTACCCGTCCTCACGGTCCGCCTCGCGGTCCGTCGTGATGACGACCCGCCCGTCCCCTTCGCGGACGGTCGTCGTGTCGGCGTCCACGAACCCCGGTGTCCCGAGCAGCAGCACCGCCGTCCGGCCGTCCGTCCGGCGGAGGCGGTAGGCGATGGGCCGCCCGTCGAGCGTCGTCGCCCACTGGCGGCCGGTCCGGTCGTCGGCCAGCGGACCCGTCCCGGTCCGTTCGTCGAGGTAGTCGGCGAGGGCGTCGTCGAACTCGCTGGCGTTCCCCTCGTCGTCGAACCGCAGCACCCACGCGTAGCCCCGGGCGCCGCTCTCGTTGTTGAACGCGATGCGGGTGTCGTTGCCCCAGCCGGCCGCGGCGCGGGCGGCCCGCTCGTCGCGGAGTTCGGTACCGAGCGCCACCCGGACGAACGCCTCGCCGACGCGGCCCCGCGCGGGTGCGAACGTCTCCTGCCAGACGCCCTCGGTCTCGCCGCGGAGCGTGACGTTCAGGGGGACCGGCTCGTCGCGGACGCCGGGGTGGAGCACCTGCTCGCTCGTCGTCGGCGGGTCGGCGTACACGGCGGACAGGTCGGCGGGGGAGTCGACGGTCGCCGTCAGATACCGGTAGCCGAACCAGTACGGCGCGAAGGCGTAGCGCGCGGCGCCGTCGCTGTTCCGGTAGCGTCGCTCCAGGTCGCGAGCCGGCCGCGGGCCGGGAGCCGACCGGTTCACCATGTAGGCCAGCCAGTAGCGGTCCTCGACGTAGCTCGCGCCACCCTCGATGACGGCGGTGCTGGCGAAGCGGCCGTCCGGCCCCGACGCCGTGGCCGCCGTCACGCGGCCGATGTCGCCCCGTCGGAACTGGACGGTGTGGGCGAACTCGTGGGCGAGGACGTGTTCGAGGAACGCCGGCCGGTCGGTGAGGTTGCGGTTGACGTACACCGTCCGGGGGCCCGCGACGAAGGCGACGGCCTCGACCTCGGTCACGTTCCGTTCGAGGCCGAGCAGGCGCTGGAACTCGGGCGGCCGCGTCGTGTTACCGGTCGTGTCCAGCAACTGGACCGCGTTCGGCCGCGGGGCGTCCGTCCCCAGGAGTCGGCTCGTTCGGTCGTACACCCGTGTCGGGTCCAGCGGCAGCTCGCCGCCCTGGACCGCGATGGAGTCCCCGTCGCTCCCGCCGAAGAGGCCGCCGAGCCCGCCGAGCCCGCCCGGCTCCTGCGTGGTGGGCGGCGTCGGCGTCTCGATGGCGGTGGCCGTCGGCTCGGGGAACGTCGGGGTCGACGACGACGCGGTCGGCGTGGCCGTCCCGGTGGCGGTCGATGTGGACCCACTACCGTCCGCGGGCGTGGCCGTCGGTCCGGATGTCGGCACCGTGGTCCCGGTCGTCCCGGGGCCGTCGTACCCGACGCTACATCCGGCCAGGACCAGCAGGAGGGCACAGCAGACGGCGGGGAGGGCGGGTCGCACTGTCGGGCCGGACGGCCGCCGGCCGCTAAACCCTTCGCCCGCTAGCGGCGTGATTCCCGACAGCGGGCGCCCGAGGTATTATCCGATAAACGGTCGCTTAAACGGATAATGTCTCTGTTTCGGGGCGAAACATGCCGACTCGCTCGAAACTCGAGGTCTCCGCAACCTATTTGTCCCGACCTCGCGATGTTTCCGCCGTGCGCGTCGTCCACGAACCGGCGAGCGGGTCCGAGCGGACGCTAGCGACGACCGTCGAGTTCGCGGATGGGCTCTTCTCGCAGGGTATCGGCCTCATGTTCCGTCGCTCGGTGCCGGACGACTTCGCGCTCGTGTTCCGCTTCGGCCGCGTCACGACGCGGGGCCTGCACATGGTGTTCGTCCCGTTCGACATCGACGCGGTGTGGCTCGTCGACGGCGAGGTGCAGGCCGTAGAGCGGATGCGGGCGTGGCGCGGAACGGGCCGTGCGAAGGCGGACACCGTCCTCGAACTCCCGGCTGGGGCCGCCAACGGGGTCGAACCGGGTGATACGGTCCGGGTGCTGGACGAGGACGGGCGCGACGTGACCCACGGCGACGGTTGAGATGGCGACGAACCGCGGGTGAGTCGGTGTCACACGGTGGCGAAACCGTCAGGTCGGGCGCGTTCCAGTTCCAGGTATGACCAGTGACGGAATCGTCCGCGCCATCCACGTCGCGCCCGAGTCCGGCGCGCCGGTCGAGTCGCGCGACGCGGTGATGGCCGCGGCCGACGCGGGCCTCCGTGGCGACCGCTACTTCGACGAGACGGGGACCTTCGCCAGCCGCGAGGGAAGCGACCTCACCCTCATCGAACGGGAGGCCCTCGATGCGGTCGAGGCCGACTACGATATCGCCCTCGAACCGGGCATCCACCGGCGCAACGTCACGACCGAGGGAATCGCCCTCAACCACCTCGTCGGCGAGCGGTTCCGGGTCGGGGACGCGGTCTGTGTGGGCGTCGAACTCTGCGAACCCTGCTCGTATCTGGAGCGCCACCTCGAGCGCGAGGGGGTCCGCGAGGCCCTCGTCCACCGTGGGGGGCTCCGGGCACGCATCGTCACGGGCGGGACGGTCGCCGTCGGGGACGCCGTGACGGGGCTCACGGCCGGCGACGGCGGGCCCGACGGACCGGAGAATTGAATCCGCCCGGTCCACAACGAGCGGTATGAACGAGCCGGGGTTCCAGTCCGTCATGGACCAGGACACCCTCGCCGAGCGGGTCGAGGCCGGCGAGCTGCCCGACTGGGTCGAGCGGCACTGGCGAACGTTCCACGAGAGCCTCACCGGTGAGCACGAGGGCGAGTCGTTCCCCTGCTTCTTCGGCGCCGAATCGGTCGCCAACGGCGAACCGCTGTACACCGCGGTCCCGTCGACGAGCGAGCGCGACGCGCTGCTGTCGTTCCGCGACTCGCTGCTGGAGTACCTCGACGTGTACGCGGACCGCGAGGGGCGTGCCTCGTTCGTCGTGTTCTTCCGCCCCGAGGCGGACATCGAGGCGGAGGCCGACTACCACGAGGCACTCTGGCACGTCCTCGAGGTGTTGCACGTCCACGACCCGGAGCCGTGGCCCGACGACATCCCGACGGAGACGGACAGCCGGTTCTGGGAGTTCTGTTTCGGCGGCGAACCGATGTTCCCGACCTGCCGGGCGCCCTTCTACGACACGTATCGCTCGCGCTACTGTCCGGTCGGTCTGGAGATCACCTTCCAGCCACGGACGCTGTTCGATGGCATCACGGGCGACACGGAGGCCGGCCAGCGCGCCCGCGAGACCATCCAGAACAACCTCGAACGGTACGACGGCGTCTGCCCGCACGCCAACCTCGGGGACTGGGGGGTCCCCGGCGACCGCGAGTGGCACCAGTACATGCTCCCGGAGGACGAGTCCCAGGCGCCCGACGCGTGCCCGGTGACGTTCTCCCGCGAGCACCCGAAGGTCGACCAGCGGTTCGACCCCGTGATGCCTGCCGCCGGGGCGGCGGACGATTAAGTTCCCTCGTCCCGAGATGACCGGCATGTCCCGTGGCGCGCTCGCGGTACCTGACGATGCGGTGCTCGTCCTCGTCGATTTCCAGGTGGGATTCGACGAGCCCCGTTGGGGGGAGCGGAACAACCCCGACGCGGAAGCGAACGCTCGCGACCTGCTCGCGGCGTGGCGCGAACGCGAGCAGCCCGTGGCCCACATCCGACACGACTCGATGGACGCGGACTCGCCGCTGCAGCGCGACACTCCGGGGTTCGCGTTCAAGCCGGGGCTCTCGCCCGACGACGCGGAGCCGGAGTTCGTCAAGTCCGTCAACGGCGCCTTCGTCGACACGGACCTGGAGTGGTGGCTCCGCGACCGCGGCCGCCGGACGCTCGTCCTCGCGGGCCTGACGACCGACCACTGCGTCTCGACCACCGCCCGGATGGCCGAGAACCGCGGGTTCGATGTCGTCCTCGTCGCCGATGCCTGCGCCACGTTCGACCGCTCCTACGACGACGAGCGGTTCGACGCCGAGACGGTCCACCGGACGGCACTTGCGCATCTCTCGGGCGAGTTCGCGACGATTGCCGACACCGCGGCGGTACTCGACGCGCTCCGGTAGCGTCGCCGCAGGAGTCCCCACCTTTTTCGACGCGCCACGAGTCCCGACGGGCATGACCGAGGAACCGGACCACGGGACCGACCACCCGTTCGATATCGTCCCGCCCGCCGCCATCCGCGACGGTACCGCCACCGACGCGTACTTCCTCCGGACGGAGACGGCACTGGACGGGGCCGACCGGAACCCCCACGTCGTCGCCGAGGTGACGCTCGGGCAGTTCCCCTCGGGCGACCCGCACCTGTTCGCCGGCATCGAGGACGCCATCCACCTGTTCGAGGGGCTGCCCGTCGACGTGCACGCGCTCCCGCCGGGGACGTTCTTCGACGGCGGACCCGTCGTCCGCATCGAGGGTCCGTATCGGGATTTCGCCCGGCACGAGACCTCACTCCTCGGATTCCTCTCGCAGGCGACCGCGTTCGCCACCGCCGCGCACGAACTCCGGCGGGCCGCGCCCGGCACCCCGGTCGTCTCCTTCGGCGCGCGCCACCTCCACCCGTCGCTGGCGGCCGTCCTGGAGCGCTCGGCGCTGCTCGCGGGCCTCGACGGCTTCTCCCACGTCGCCGCTGGCGAGGTGCTCGGCCGGGAGGCGACGGGAACGATGCCACACGCGCTGGTCATCTGCTTCGGCCGCGGCGAGCAGGAGGCCGCGTGGCGCGCCTTCGACGAGGGCGTCGGCCCCGATGTCCCGCGGACGGCGCTCGTGGACACCTACAGCGACGAGGTCGACGAGGCCATCCGCGCCGCCGAGGCCGTCGACGACCTGAACGGCGTCCGCCTGGACACGACGGGCTCGCGCCGCGGCGACTTCCGGCATATCTGCCGGGAGGTCCGCTGGGAACTCGACGCTCGCGGTCACGAGGACATCGACATCTTCGTCTCCGGCGGCCTCGGCCCGGCCGACCTCCGCGAACTGCGCGACGTGGCCGACGGCTTCGGCGTCGGCGGTGCCATCAGTGACGCCGACTCGGTCGACTTCGGGCTTGACCTCATCACCGTCGAGGGCGAGCCGGCCGCCAAGCGGGGGAAGCTCTCGCTCCCGAAGCAGGTGTACCGCACCCCGGACGGCGCGCATCATCTCGGACTCGCTCGCGAGGACGGGCCGGCGGACGGCGCGCCGTTGCTGGAGCCGGTCGTCGAGGACGGCGAGATAGCTGCCGCCTTCGACCTCGACGAGAGCATCGAGCGCACCCGCGAGGACGCCGCACTGGTGTTCGGGGACGAGGACTGAGGCCGGGTCAGGCCGTGCCGTGACGCTCGCCCCACTCCCGGAGCGCCTCGACGGCCGGCTCGAGGTCGCGTCCAGCCGCGGTGAGCCGGTACTCGACGCGATGGGGGCGCTCCGAGACGGTCCGGCGTTCGACGATGCCGGCGTCGGTGAGGTCGTCCAGCGTCTCCGAGAGGACCGTCCCCGAGACGCCGTCGACGGCGTCGGAGATGGCCGCGAACCCACGGGGACCGTCCAGCAGGACGGCGACCACGACGGGGCTCCACTTCCGGTCGAGTACGTCCAGCGCGCAGGTCAGGCCACACCACTCGGCGTCGGCGCACCAGTCGGCGAGGCAGTCGGTGCGGCGGTCGGTTTCGGGGGACACGCCCGGACGAAGGCCGGCAGCTCCGTGATGGTTCGGTACGCGACCGTAACCGGGTCAGCGCACCCTGAGCGCGGATTGAAGACGACAGGTCCACAAGACCCGCCCGTGACCCGCGTCGAGATCGAGTACTGTGTGCCGTGTGGCCATCTGGACCGTGCTGCCGACCTCCAGCGCGACCTGCTGGCGCTGTTCGGCCAGCAACTGGAGACCGTCGCGCTCCGCCCCGGCGACGGGGGTGTCTTCGTCGTCCGCGTCGACGGCGAACAGGTCTTCGACAAGTCGACCGACGAGTACGACGAGGCGGCGATAACCGAGACCGTCCGCGAGCGCCTGCAGGCGGAGACGTGAACCGGGGGCCGTGGCAGCCGGGGCCGGAGAGCGCCCGATGAGCCTCGCGACCCGCGCCGCCCGACTGGTCGACGACTACCTCGTCGGCTGGGTGGCGCTCGCCGTCGGCGTCGGGTTCGCGATACCGGAACTCGGGGCCGTCACGGCGTTCTCGACGCCCATCCTCGCCGCGATGGTCGGGGCGGTCTCGCTCACGCTGTCGGTCGGCGCCTTCCGCGCGGTCGACCGCCGGGCGCTTGCGGTGGCGCTGGTCGTCCAGACCGGGATGGTGCTGGCGGCGTTCGCCGTCGCGCGTCTGCTCGGGCTCGGGCCGGCGCTCACCGTCGGGTTCGTCGTGCTGGGCGCGGTGACACCCGAACTCGTGACGCCCGTGATGACCGAACTCGCCGACGGCGATACGGCGCTGGCCTCCGCAGTCCTCGTCCTCGTGGGGCTCGGCAGCGTCGCCCTCGTCCCCGGGGCGGTGACGCTCCTCGTCGGCGACGCTGTCGCGTTCGACACGCTCCGTATCGTCCGCGGGCTGGCGCTGGCGGTCGTGCTGCCGATGGTCGTCGCCGTGGGCCTGCGGACCCGGTTCCCGGAGCAGGTGGGACGGTACGACCAGCTCTACCCGTCGGTGGCCGCCGTCCTCGTGGTCGTCATCATCGGCGGCGTCACCGCGGAGAACGCCGGTCTCGTCCGCGCGGGTGGCTCGCAGATCGGCGCGGTCGCGGTGGGGGCGCTCGCGCTCAACCTCGGCGGCTACACCGCAGGGTGGCTCGCCAGCGCCCCGTTCGACCGCCCCGCCCGAATCGCGACGACGCTCTCGGTCGGGATGCGCGACTTCGCGGTCGCGGCCGCGCTGGTCGTCTCGGCGGGCTTCCCGCCGGCCGCGGCACTCCCGGCGGTGGCGTTCGGGGTCATCGAACTCGTGACGAGCGCGGGGCTGGCGCGGTGGTTCCGGCGAGGACTCTGACATCTGTCATGTACCGCAATCTCGACAGTTGCGGTTCGGGTAAGGGAGTGCCCGGCGGATAGGAGACGTGACAGCCGACCTGTGCTGTCTTCTCAGTCCTCCTGTGCGTCGACGACGGCCACGCCGGCGAGGTTGACGATGTCCTTGACCTCGTCGCCGCGCTGGAGCACGTGGACCGGCTTGTCCATGCCGACGAGCATCGGGCCGATGGCCTCGGCGCCGCCGAGGCGCTGGAGCAGTTTGTAGGCGATGTTGCCCGCTTCGAGGTTCGGGAAGACGAGCACGTTCGCGGGCTCGTCGAGGTCGGCGAAGTCGTAGTCGCCCTCGAGCATCTCCTCGACCACGGCGGTGTCGGCCTGCATCTCGCCGTCGACCGGGAAGTCGACCTCGTCGTCGCCGTGGAGCATCCGGGCGGCCTCGCGGGGCTTGCGGGTGCCCTCGTTGTCGACGGAGCCGAAGTCCGAGTACGAGAGGAGCGCGGCCCGCGGCTCGATGTTGAACCGGCGGGCGAGCTTCGCGGTCTGCTTGGTGACCTCCGCGAGCACCTCCTCGTCGGGCTCCTGGTTGACGGTCGCGTCGGCACAGAAGACGACGCGGTTCTTGAACGTGAGCATGTAGACGCCGGCCGCGTAGTCGGCGTCGTCGGCGGTGCCGATGACCTGGAGCGGCGGGCGCAGGGCGCTGGGGTAGTGGTGCATCAGGCCCGTCAGCATCGCGTCGGCGTCGCCCATCTCCACCATCACGCTGCCGAGGTAGTTGCCGTCCTGGATGAGCTCGTCCGCCTCGCGGCGGGTGATGCCCTTCCGGCGGCGGAGCTGGTGGAGGCGCTCGGCGTACGGGTCGAGGTTCCCCTCCTCGGGGTCGACGATCTCGGGCGAGAAGTCCAGGCCCAGCCGCTCGGCGGTCGCCCAGATCTCCTCGCGGTCGCCGACGAGGACCGGCTCGGCGATACCCTGCTCCTGGAGCTGGAACGCCGCCCGGACCATCTTCTCGTCGTCGCCCTCCGCGAGGACGACCCGCTTGGGCTCGCTCTTGGCCTTGTTGAGGACGACCCGCATCATCTCGCGGGACTTGCCCAGTCGCGCTTCGAGGCGCTCGACGTACCGCTCGTGGTCGAGTTCCTTCCGGGCGCTGCCGGACTCGACGGCGGCGTCCGCGACGGCCGGCGCCACCTCGAACAGGACCCTCGGGTCCAGCGGCTTCGGGATGATGTACTCGGGGCCGAACTGGAGCGGTTCGTCGCCGTACGCCTTCACGACGGCGTCGGGCACGTCCTGCCGGGCGAGGTCGGCCAGCGCCTCGGCGGCGGCGACCTTCATCTCCTCGTTGATCTCCGTCGCGCGCACGTCCAGCGCGCCGCGGAAGATGAACGGGAAGCCCAGCACGTTGTTCACCTGATTGGGGTAGTCCGAGCGCCCCGTCGCCATGATGACGGTGTCGTCGCGGGCCTCCTTCGCGTCCTCGTAGCCGATCTCCGGGTCCGGGTTCGCCATCGCGAACACGATGGGGTCCGAGGCCATCGACTGGACCATCTCCTGACTCACGAGGCCGCCGATGGAGAGCCCGACGAACACGTCGGCGCCCTCCATGGCGTCCGCGAGGTCGCCCGCCGGGCGGTCGGCGGCGAACTCCTGCTTGAACTCGTTGACGTCGCCCGCGTCGGCGCGCTCCTGGGTGATGATGCCCGAGGAGTCACACATCGTGATGTTCTCGCGGCTGGCGCCGAGCGAGACGTAGAAGCGCGCCGTCGCGATGGCCGAGGCGCCGGCACCGGAGAAGACGATCTCCAGCTCGGAGAGGTCCTTTCCGGCGATGTCGGCGGCGTTGACGAGCGCCGCGCCGGAGATGATGGCGGTCCCGTGCTGGTCGTCGTGGAAGACGGGGATGTCCATCTCCTCGCGGAGCCGTTCCTCCACCTCGAAGCACTCGGGGGCCTTGATGTCCTCCAGGTTGATGCCGCCGAACGTCGGCTCCATCGCCGACACCGACTGGATGATGTCCTTCGGGTCGTCCTGGTCGAGTTCGATGTCGAAGACGTCGATGTCGGCGAACCGCTTGAAGAGGACGCCCTTCCCCTCCATGACGGGCTTGGAGGCCTGCGCGCCGATATCGCCCAGTCCGAGGACGGCGGTCCCGTTCGAGACGACCCCGACCATGTTCCCCTTCGCGGTGTAGCTGAAGGCGTCGTCCGGGTTGTCGCGGATCTCGCGGCACGGCGCGGCCACGCCGGGCGAGTAGGCCAGCGAGAGGTCACGCTGCGTGTTGGTCGGCTTCGTCGTCGAGATCTCCAGTTTGCCGGGAGGGTCGCGTTCGTGATATTCGAGCGAATCCTCGTCGAGTCCCATACCGACGTGGCGTCGGAAACGGGTAAAAAGCTATCCGAACGGATGGGGGGCGGCGGGTTCTGCCGTCGCCGACAGGTGTATCGGCAGGCGGTTCACCCGGAACCGTCCGCACAGGACCCGCGTCTGCGGCCGACGGCCGGCGCGCGCCTTCGGAAACCCATTTACCGCGGCCCCCACTCCCCCCGGTATGGTCGAGAACGTCCTCTACCCCGCCTACTTCGACGCCGCCTACTCCCGCGGGGAGGGTCGCCGGGTCCCCCAGGACCTCGCGGTCGAGGAGCCGACGGTCGACGAACTCGCGCAGGCCGTCCAGCAGGTCGGCTACGACGCCGTCATCGAGCGCGACAAGACGTACGCCCGCGAGTTCGAACCGCGGGGGCGCGTCCTCGTACAGAACGCCGACGACGCCGGCAAGTCCGACCTGCTCGGCGCCGTCGCCGCGTACCTGACGGCGTTGCGGGAGTGAGCGCGGTGTTCAGGATGCGAGGTGAGCGATGAGACGACTCGGCGAGGTGGTCCGGACGGCCCAGGGGCTGGCCATCGTCCGCTGTCCCGACGCGGACCACCCCGATATCGGGACGATGGTGCTTGACGAGGACCTGGAGACGGTCGGCCGTGTCGTCGACGTGTTCGGTCCCGTCGAGCGGCCGTACCTCGCCGTGACGCCCGACGACGACGTGGCGCTCCCCATGCTCGTCGGTGGGCCGGTGTATGCGCGGTAGACGCACGCTGCCGCCCGTCAGTCCCCGTCCGCTGGGAATCACCTCCGGGTAGATATCCTCGGGACGCGTCGGTACACACATGAACAGCACCCGTCGAATCGCCCTCGGAATCGGAACCGCCGTCACGACCTTCCTGCTGGCCGCGGTCGTGGTCATCGAATCCCTCGGCGGCGGTGACGCGCCCGGAATCGGCATCCTCGGGGTCCTCGGTGGCCTCGTCGCCGGCCTGCTGGCGGGCGCACTCGTCGTCGCATCCGCCGACCGTCTCTCCGGGGTAGCGACGGCGGCACTGGCCACCTACGCGACCCTCGGCCCCGCGTTCGTCGCGATTGCGGGCCTGAGCTACGCCAACGTCCCCGGCGCCGACGCGGTGTTCACGTTCCCGGTTCACGTGGGCACGAGCGTCGTCCTCGCGGTCGTCGCGGGCCTCCTCGCTGTCTACCTGGGTCGCCGTCCGAGTCCGGTGGCGGCGTGAGCTAGCCGGAATCCTCGGCGCGGAATCCTCGACGTTCTGTGGTGGTCTCCGAACAGTACGTTTCGGGAGTGCTTTCGAACGGTACACCGTCGCTGTCCGGTGTAACTCGCTCCTCTGGACCGATGGTCAGACGATGTCGGCGGACCGTCCGGCCACGCGCTCGTAGGCGAGTTCGAGTGTGAAGGCGACGCCGATCGAGACCAACCCCACGGTTTCGACGCTCCACCCCTCGCTCACGAACCTGGCGACGCCGAAGACGCCGCAGTAGACGCCGAGGAGCCGTCTGTACGACGGGATGGTCTCGCGGATGGCGACGGGGACACCGGCCGAGAAGAGGACGACACCGAGTACGAGCGCCAGCGCCACCGGAAGTGCCGGCCGCACGACCACGAGCATCGCGACGAGCACCAGCGCGACGAACGCGGTGAGGAGACTCAGGTGGTCGAATCGCTCGATGAAGGGCATACTGGGAAACGCGACTCACGTGGTGAAAAGTGTTAGCTCCGTACACCCGCCTGACGGCTGGCTCACCGAGTTCCGTGTCTGACTGCTCGGCGCTCGACAGGGCCGATACAGTGTTTCAGCGCGGATTCGGCGTCGCGGAACGGCCCTCAGTTGAACGCTTCCGGGCTGACCTCGCTCTTGCGCCGGTCGAGGTCCTCGTCGGGGTCGGGGTCCTCGACGACCTCGACGCCGCGGTTGTTGATGGCGTGGGGGTCGAGGCCGACCTCCTGGAGGAAGTCCTTGTAGATGCGCTCGACCGTCTCGCCGTCCTTCTGCTTGCTGGAGGCGTGGTCACACAGCGACGGGAGCGAGTGGTCGCCGGGCGTCTCGTTCTGGTAGATGATCCAGTGGTTGACCAGGTCCGAGAGCCGGCGGATGGGGGAGGTGAAGTGGCCGTAGATCTCGAAGTTGAGCGCGTGGTGGCCGCCGAACGGGTCGGCCATGTACTTCGCGCGCGGCATCACCTTCATCACGGCCCACTGGATCTTGTTCAGCTGGCGGCCCGGCGCCTGTTCGAGGGTCGCGTTGACGGCCTTGCGGGGGTCGTCCCACGCCTCGCCGGGGATGGAGACACCGTCGAGGTCCTGTATCTCCTGCAGGGCCTCGTCCCACTCCTCGGGGGTGGGCTGCGGGTGGACGCGGAACATCGCCTCCAGCCCGCGGACCCACTGGAGTTCGTGCGTGACGGCCTTGTTGGCCTTCAGCATGCACTCCTCGATGATGGTGTGGGCGCGGTCGCGCTTCGGGTTCAGCACCAGGGAGCCGTCCGCCTTGCGCTGCTCGTGGAGCGCCTCGGCCAGCTCGTAGGCCAGCGACAGCTCCTCGTGAAGGTCGGCGTCGGGCTCGTCGAGGCGGTTCTCGGCCTGCTTGTAGGTCAGTCGCTCGTCGGAGTGGACCACCGATTTGTAGATGTCGATGGACTCGTTCGAGAGCGTCTCGGCGTCGATCTTCATCTCGACCGTGTGGGCGAGGCGGTCCTCGTTGGGGACCAGCGAGCAGACCGTCTCTGCCAGTACCGGCGGGAGCATGTGCATCGTGTAGCCCGGAAGGTAGACCGTGTTGGCCCGCTCGACGGCCTCCTGCCACATCGCGGTTCCCGGGTGGACGTAGTGGGTGACGTCGGCGATGTGGACGTGGAGGTAGTAGTAGTCCTCGTCGCGGCGGATGGAGATGGCGTCGTCGTAGTCCTGCGCGTCGGCCGGGTCGATGGTGCAGGTGGTGAGGTCCCGGCAGTCCGTGCGGTAGTCCTCGCCGATCTCCGACTGTATCTCGCTCTCGGTGTCGGTGGTCCGCTCGCGGGCCTCGCTGAGGACCTCGCTCGGGAACTCGTCGTTGAGGTCGAACTCCTCGAAGAGGGACTCCCGCTTTGCAGCGAGCGCGTCGGCGAGCGCCTCGTCGATGCGGACGGGGCCCTGCCCCTCCGCGGTCCCGGCCTGCGCCTGCTCGTCGGCGTCCGTGTCGCTCATGCAGGCGGGTAGGAGAAACGGCTAGTTAGTCCTGTTGGGCGGGCGCCGACGGCGACCCTATCGCTCGCGCTCGTGCTCGCTCTCGGCTTCGCTTTCGGCCTCGCCGGTCGCGAGTTCGGTGTAGCGGCGGAGGAACGCCGTCCGGTCGTCCTCGCCGGCGCCGCTCTCGACGAGGACGGTCTCCAGGTCCCCCCGTGGCTGGTGGCAGATGTCGCTGTGACACTCCTTGCAGAGGTACTCGAACTCCTTGTCCGCGCGCTCCCAGCGGTTGCCGTGCTTGTCGTACTCGCGTGCCGCCGTTCGCGGCACCTCCTCGCCGCAGGCGATGCACGTGACCTGCGTCCGGTCACGGTCTCGGCTGCCCCACATTCCTGTCCGGGGGTTGCCCTCGGTCCTACTTAGACCTTCGCGCGCACGAGTCCGTGTGCAGGTACCCGAATAGGCCATCGACCGCGGGCCCCAGAACGTATCCGTCGCCCGCGACCACGTCGGCGTATGGACGAGGAACTCGGAACGGCGACGGTCGTCTACGAGCATCCCGACGAGGGCACCGTCGAGCGCTCGCTCGAGAACGAGAACGTGGCGTACTTTCAGGACCACTGGATCCTCAAGATCGACGAACGCGACGGCGAGGACGTCGTCCGGCGGATTCCCGCAGAGCGGGTGTACTACGTCGACCGGACCGTCGAGGCGTTCGAGGACGAGGTGGCGACGCTGCGGAACCAGGTCGAGTCGTTCGCCGACGACCTCCGCGAGACGCTGCTTGGTGGCGGAACCGACGATGACGGCCGCGCGGCGACCGATGACGAGGAAGCCGACGAGCCGGTCACCGTGGACGTGACCGAGGCCGAACGCGACGGCCGGTGAGGCCGGACCCGGATCGTTCCCCGGCTGATTCCGGATACTGCGGCTTCAGGGGTCCTGACCGGTGGTATCGGGGGGCACGCGGCCGAAATGCGGCCGGGGAGCCCGCGGATATTTAGGTTCCCCCCCCGTCGGGGCGGATATGCAACGCGCCGTACTGCTCAGTGTAGTCCTCGTGGTTGCGGCTGCGGCACCGTTCGTCGGCACGGCGACGGCGGCGACACAGGAGCAGGTGACGCTGGACGTGAAGGTGGTGAACGAGGCGGGGGACCCCGTCAGCGGGGCGACGGTCAACGCGACGTGGGATGGCGGGAGCGCGAGCGAGACGACGACCTCCAGCGGTCGGACGCTCATCGACGTGCCCCAGGGGGAGGATATCGAACTCACCATCCAGGACGACACCTACGTCCGTAACTTCCCCAAGATTGTTACGAACGCCGAGGCCCAGGACGTGACCATCGAGGTCGCTGAGAAGGGGTCGGCGGCACTGACGTTCACCGAGGAGGGTGATACCGCGGTCCGGAACGCGACGGTGTTCATCCGGTCGGGCCAGCGCGTGGTGGTCTCGGGGCAGACGAACGCGAACGGCCGGTTCTCCAGCGGCACCATTGAGCAGGGCGACTACACGCTCATCTTCCGGAAGGACGGCTACTACCGGAACGAGACGTCGCTGTCGGTGCCCGGGGGCGTCATCCGCTCCTACGAGATGCGCCAGGGGAGCGTGAACCTGGAGTTCCGCGTCTCCGACGACCACTTCGACGACCCGCGGCCGATCTCCGACGCTGCCGTCACGCTCGAGGGGACCGGCACCCAGCGAACGACCAACGGCCGGGTCACGTTCACGGTTCCGGTCAACACCCAGCAGGAGGTGGATATCACGAAGGAGGGGTACCAGACCGTCGAACGGACGGTCACCGTCGGCGAGTCCAGTCAGACCGTCCGCGCGACCACCCAGCGGACGCCGGAGCTGAACCTGACCGCCGATAGCACCCGCGTGCTCGTCGGGAACCGGGTCGGCGTCTCCGTCCTGAACGCCTACGACGAGCCGGTCAACGGCGCCACCATCTCGCTCGACGGCGAGACGCTCGGCCAGACCGGGACCAACGGCCAGTTCCGGTTCCGGGTCGAGCAGACCGGGAACCTGACGCTGGTGGCCCAGTCCGGGTCGCTGAGCTCCGAGGAGGTCGTCGTCCGTGGACTGGAGGTCGACGAAGCGACACCGACGCCGACCGCGACGCCGACGGCCACCGCGACCGCGACGCCGGCCGAAGAGACGCCGACGGCCACCCCGGCCGTCGGACTGCCCGGGTTCACCCCGGTCGCCGGCGTGCTGGGACTACTGCTGGCGGCGCTGCTGCTGCGCCGGCGCGACTGATACGTTCGTAGGGGATTTCAGGGTTCTCCGGGCCGATAGGAATTTATGGTGTCAATCAGTCTCTAGCTACTAGGCTGATGGGCACTCCCTCTCGCTGCCCCTCGACGGCCGGTCCCGCACTCGGCGGACTCGCCAGTCCCGACCATACACGAGAGGGCGGCACTGCGACCGGGTGCCCACCACTGTCCTCGGTGGGTGGTGGCCGTGAGTGAACGGTCGGGTCCGGCCTGGTCGTCCGACTCGGGACAGCGAACGACCGGCGAGGGGCCGGCGTCCGAGCGGATCCTGCTGTTGCTCGAGCCGGGGCGCGACCGGGAGCTGTTCGCCGAGCGGCTCGACGACCGCGAGGTCGTCGTCGGTGACCCGGACGAGCCGCTCCCCGAGTTCGACCTCTGCCTCATCGATACGGCCACGTACCCGGCGGCCGCCGAGGCGCTGGCCGAGCGGAAGGCCGAGACCGGGCCCCATCTCCCGATGTTGCTCGTCGTTGGGGCCGACGAGCGGACGACGGTCGTCCGGGAGACCGCCGACATCGCCGACGACGTACTCCCGCTCCCGACCTCCGAGCCGGTCCTGCGGAGCCGGGTCGACTCGCTCCTGCGGGCGCGCCGGGACTCGCTCCAGCTCGACGCCGAGCGCGAGCGGTTCCGCACGCTCGCGGAGACGGCCCCGAACGCCATCCTCACCATCGACGACGACGGTGTCGTCCAGTACGCCAACCCGGCCGTCGAGCAGGTGTTCGGCCACCCGCCCGAGGCCGTGGTCGGCGAACTGCTGACGATGCTGATGCCGCCCGGACTCCGAGAGGCGCACGCCGAGGGGCTGGCACGCTATCTGGAGACCGGCGAGCGGTCGCTGGACTGGACCGGGGCGCGGCTCCCTGGCCAGCACGCCGATGGCCACGAGATCCCCCTGCTGCTGGCGTTCGCCGAGCACCGGACCGGGGGCGAGCGACGCTTCACCGGCATCATCCAGGACGTCACCGAGCAAGTGGAGCGCGAGCAGGAACTGGAGCGGACGGTCGACCTGCTGGGGAAGACAGAGGCCATCGCCGATGTGGGTGGCTGGGAGATCGATGCGGAGACACTGGAGGTGCTCTGGACGGACCAGGTGTACGAGATACTCGGGCTGCCCAAGGCCGACGAGCCGCCGCTGGAGGAGGCGTTCGAGGTCTACCACCAGGAAGACCGGCCGGTCATCGAGCGCGCCGTCGAGACGGCCTTCGAGACGGGAGAGGCGTTCGACGTGGACGTTCGTGTCGTGCGGGCCGACGGCGAGATCCGGTGGGTGCGCGTCATCGGGGAGCCCGTCACGGCCGAGGACGAGGTCGAGACGCTGCGGGGGACCTTCCAGGACATCACGGAGCGCCGGGAGCGCGAACAGGAACTGGAGCGGACGGTCGACCTGCTGGACCGGACCCAGTCGATGGCCGATGTCGCCGGCTGGGTGGTCGACGCCGAGACACTGGCGCTCACCTGGACCGACCAGCTGTTCGAACTCCTCGGCCTCCCGGCCGGCGAGGAGCCACCCCTGGACGAGGCGCTGGAGTTCTACCATCCGGAAGATCGGCCCCGTATCGAGGCCGCCATCGAGGCCGCAATCTCGGGGTTCGAGCCGTTCGACCTCGACCTCCGCGTCGTGCGGGCCGACGACGAGGTCCGGTGGGTACGGACGGTCGGCGAGCCGGTCGTGATCGACGGCGAGGTCGAGACGTTCCGCGGGACCATCCAGGACATCACCGAGCGCAAGGAGCGCGAGCAGGAACTCGAGCGCTACGAGACGGTGCTGGAGACGGTCCCGGAGGCGGCGTGGGTGCTCGACGAGACCCTCGAGGTCGTCTTCACCGACAGCAGCGCGGCGAGATCTGCCGGGCTGACACGGGAGGACCTTCTCGGGAAGCCTGTCGAGGCGTTCCGAGAGACGCTGTTCTCCGACACCGAGGACTACACGGAGTACGTCGAGGCGCTCGAGGCGATACTGGCCGGCGAGCGGGAGAGCGCCGAGGTGGTCACGGAGCTGTCGATCCAGGGCGGGGCAGCAGTCATCGAGATCGGGCTCTCCCCACTGACGTACGACGGGGATATCGAGGGTGTTGTCGGGCTCGCACGCGACATCACGGCCCAGGAGGAGCGCAAGCGGGAACTCGAGCGGACGGTCGACATGCTCGACCGGGCCGAGAACATCGCCGATGTCGGCGGCTGGCAGTACGACCCCGCAGCCGACGAGCTCACATGGACCGAGCAGGTCTCCCGTATCCATGGTCTCGCCCCCGAGAAGGACGCTCCCGACGTGGAGGCGGCCATCGACTTCTACCACCCCGAGGACCGGCCGGTCATCACCGAGGCGTTCGAGCGGGCGCTCGAGGAGGGCGAGCCCTACGACCTCGAGCTCCGGATAATCCGGCCGGACGGCGATATCCGGTGGGTCCGGACCATCGGTGAGCCGGAGGTCGTCGACGGGCGGCGGATGCTGCGCGGCGCCATCCAGGACATCCATGCCCGGAAGAAGCGCGAGCGGGAGCGCGAACGGACCGTCGAGCAACTCGAGCAGACGCGCGACATCGCGGACGTGAGCGGCTGGGAGTACGACCCCGACACCGGGGATGTGTGGTGGGACGAGAAGGTGTGGGATATCTACGGCCAGGTGCCGTCGTTCGAGCCGACCGCGGAGGCGGTGCTCGACCTGTACGAGCCCCACTCCCGGGAGCGGATGCAGGCGGCCATGGAGCGGGCCGTCGTCGAGACCGAGCCGTTCGACGTCGAGATCGAGCTCGACACCGAGCCCCCACGCTGGGTCCGGGTCACCGGTGACCCCGAGGTCGAGGGCGGCAGGACAACGGCCGTTCGGGGCGTCGTTCGGGACATCACCCAGCGCAAGCGCCGCGAGGAGTTCCTCGAGCGCCACGAGCGCATCGTCGAGACCGCCAGCGAGCCGATCTACACGCTCGATGCCGACCTCCGCCTCACGCTCGCCAACAGCGCGCTCGCCGACATGCTCGGCCGTGAGCGCGAGGCACTGATGGGTGAGCACATCTCCTCGGTGTTCGACATCGGTCATGCCGAAGCGCTCGGCGACGCCGCGACGAAGCTCTACGCCCGGGACGAGAGCGATCCCGTCACCATCGAGACGACCGTCACCGACGACCTGGGGCGTACCCGTCGCTTCCAGACCGCCGTCTCGCCGAAGATGGATGCCGAGAGGTTCCACGGCCTCGTCTGTGTGGGCCACGACGTGACCGATGTCACCGAACACGAACGCCGGCTCTCGGTGCTCGACCGGGTGCTCCGGCACAACCTCCGCAACAAGATGAACGTCGTCCTCGCGCGGGCCCAGAGCGTCCAGGAGACGGCCGTCGACGAGGCGGTTGCCGAGGCCGGGGCGTCCATCGAGACGGCGGCCGAGGAGCTGCTCGGTCTCGGCGAGGCCGCCCGCTCGTTCCACGACGCGCTCGATCCCAGTCAGACGGAGCTGCTCGGTGTCGAGGATATCGCCCAACACGCCGCACACGTGGTCGAGGCCGCGCGACTCAGCTACGACGACGTGGCCATCGAGGCCGACCTGCCCGAGACCGCGACGGCGACGGTGCACGCGGAGTTCGAGCTGGCGCTGAGCGAACTCGTCGACAACGCCGCCACCCACGGGGGTCCCGGAGCAACCGTGCGGGTCGAGGTCGAGACCGTCGACGACGAGGTGGTCGTCCGGGTTCTCGACGACGGACCCGGCATCCCGGAGCTGGAGCGGCAGGCACTCCTGGCGGGCGCAGAGACGCCGCTCCAGCACGCCACCGGGCTCGGACTCTGGTTCGTCCAGTGGACGGTCACGAACAGCGGAGGGACGATGCACATCGGCGACCGCGAGGAAGGGGGCGCGGTCGTCGAACTCCGACTCCCGACCGGCGACCGGGACGGGTGACGAGCGGGTGGGTCAGCCGTCGACGGTGAAGCCACGTTCGCGCAGGAGCGCCGGCACGCGGTCGGCGTGGTCGCCCTGCAGTTCGATGCTGTCCTCGTCGACGGTACCGCCGGTGCCGAGGGCGCGCTTCAGTTCGGAGGCCAGCGCGGCCAGGTCGACGTCGTCGAAGCCCTCGACGATGGTGACTGGCTTGCCGTAGCGCCGCTTCTCGAGCCGGATGCGGAGGCTCGCATCCGCTCGCGCGAGGTCGTCGTCGATGCCCAGCTCTGCCGGTAACCCGGCGATGTCGGAGGGGTCCTCTGCCACGCCCGAACTACGCACTCGGCACTGATAAGCTGGCGTCGGTCGTGCTGGGGGTCTGCAATACCAGTTACCTTAGGTAACCTGGTTCTGGTTCGAAGCTACCGACCCAGCAGCGCGCGCAGTTGCTCGCGCGAGAACAGTGTCGAGGGTTCGTCCATGTGGACGCCGATCTCGCCGGAGAACGCCCGGAGGCCGGCCCGCTGGATCGGCTCGGGCACGGAGTAGCCCCCGCGAACGAGGTGGCCGAGGCGCTGCTCGGTCCGCAACTCGTCGCGCCACGCACGCTCGTAGTCGCCCAGCGTCCCCGGCGCGTCGGGGTCGACCTCGCGGGCGGCGTGGTCGGCCGCGCGCATCCCGTAGAGGATGCCGCCGCCGGTGAACGGCTTGGTCTGGGCGGCGGCGTCCCCGACGAGCAGGGAGCGCCGGCCGGTCACGCGTCGCGGCGGGCCGACGGGGATGAGCCCCGAGCAGCGCCGGTCCAGCGTGACGCCGTAGTCCTCGCAGAGCGTCTCGAACCGGGCGCGCTCGTCCTCGCCGGGCGAGACCGCGAGGCCGTACTCGACCCCGGCGTCGCCGCGGGGGATGCGCCACGCGAAGAAGCGCGGGACGGTGAGGTGGACGTCCACGAAGTCCTGGGCGTCGGGGTCCTCGTCGAAGCCCAGCACCCCGTGGAGGAACTCGTCCGGTTCGGGGAGGCCACACTCGTCGCGGACCCGCGAGCGCGGGCCGTCCGCGCCGACGACCATCCGGGCCTCGTGGCGCTCGGTGCCGTCCGGACCGCGGGCGGTGACGGTCACCCCACCCTGGCGCTCGTCGACCGCGGTGACGGTGTGGTGGTCGCGGACGTCGGCGCCTGCCTCCGCTGCGGCCTCGGCCAGGGTACGGTCCAGTCCGACCCGGTCGATGGCGTTCGAGATGGGTCCCCCGCGGTAGAACTCGTAGGCCGTCGAGTCGGCGCCGCCGAGGTGGAACCGCGCGCCCCGGATGGCGTTCTGGAACAGCTCCTCGCGGGCGCCGTCGGGGACGTAGTCCCAGATGTCCAGCGAGACGTGCCCCGAACACGCGAGGGGCTTTCCCACCTCGCCCTGCTCGAGGACGAGCACGTCGCGGCCCCGCTCGGCGGCGCTCCGGGCGAACCGGGCGCCCGCGGGCCCGCAGCCGACGACGACGAAGTCGTGCATCTGGACGGTGGTCGGTGACTGGCGGCTAAGTAGCTTGTTGCTCCGGGTCGACGGTGGACGCGAACGGTGCTGCTGTCTCGGCAGATTTCGATTCGAAATCTGGATTTAGATGGAAAATATCTGGAATATTTGTGCTGCATCCGTCTCAACTGTTCTAAATCTATATTACGCTGATTGCTCTCGGAACGCCCCACTCCCCCGACAGTACCTGCTCGAACGACGCTCCTGCATCCGTCGACCGGAACAGGCCGCGGTCGTTCAGGGCCAGCAGTTCGTCCGGTGCGGGTGCCGCCAGCACTGCCCGGCACACGCCCTCCCCGACGGGCAACCCCGCGCCGAGCGTCTCCCCGTCGAAGCGCTGCCAGGCCTCGTCCTCCTCGCGCCGGTAGACGTGGGCATCGGCGTTCGCCACGCGGTGGGCGGCGTACGCGCCGTGTGCGGCCGAGACGTACACCCTGTCGGGGTCGGCCGGGTCGATGGCCAGTCCCCAGACGTAGCCGTGCTCGAGCCCGGCGGTCGGGTGGTCCCAGGTCGCACCCGCGTCGTGTGACTCGGCGTAGCCGTCGCCTGCGGCCGCGTACACCCGGTCGGGCGCGTCCGGGTGCGTCGCGAGCGCGTGGTTGTCCCGGCGGGACCCTGGTGGGCGCTCGGTCCAGTCCCGTCCCCCGTCCTCGCTCCGGACGAGCGCACCGGCCTCGATGCCGACGGAGAGCCGTGCCGGGTCCTCGGGGTGGACCGCGAGCGTCCGGACGTGGTGAGTGTCCGGCCGTGGCGGGAACGACCACTCGTCGGCCGAGGGCAGATCGGTCAGGGGCGCACACGCACGCCACGTCTCCCCGCCGTCATCGGAGCGATACACGGCGCTCGGTTCGGCGCCGAGGGAGACGACCTCGGGGTCGCTCGGCGCGATTGCGAGGGCGGTCACGCGCTCGGGGAGCGTCTCGGGCGCGACGCGCTCGAAGGACTCGGGGCCATCGTCGCCTCGCTCGGCCCGCCACAGGCCGTCGTCGAACGTCCCCACGAGGACCGCTTCGGTGGTCGCCGCCAGGCACTCCGGGGTGTGACTCTCGAGGAGGGCTGTCGCTTCGCCCGTGTCGAGGTCGACGACGAGCAGCCGGTCGTCCAGCGCGAGGAGTGCGTCCATGTGCGTCGATGGGGCGGCCAGGCACATGAGGCTGCCCGCCCCCGCGACGCCGTCCAGTCGCCCGGTTGAGTGGATGATATCTCCCGGTCATGGCCGGTTCCTATCGCTCAGATATCTAGGTGAAAACACCACGAGGGCAGGTGGTTAGCCACTACACTTATCAGCGACTGTGAACGACTAGCAATCTATGTCCGGACCGGAATCTTCCAGCCGGGTCTCGACCGGTATCTCGGGGCTCGACGAACTCACTTGCGGGGGGCTTCCAGGGGGACGTGCCTACATCCTCCGGGGCGGCCCCGGCACAGGCAAGACCATCGTGGCGCTTCACTTCCTGACCGCGGGCGTCGAGGCGGGCGACGACCCGCTGTTCGTCGCGTTCGAGGAGCCGGCCGCCGACCTCCGGCAGAACGCGGCCGGGCTGGGGTTCGACCTCGACGGCGTGGAGATCCTCGACCTGAGTCCGAGCGCCGACCGGTTCCTCGAGGACCGGAGCTACACCGCCTTCGAGCCCTCCGAGGTCGAGGGCCACGAGCCCGCCGAGCGCATCGTCGAGGCGGTCCGGGAGCGTGACCCGAAGCGCGTCGTCATCGACCCGCTGACCGGCTTCCGGCTGCTCGCGCCCGACAACTACCAGTTCCGTCAGGAGATGGCCTCTCTTACGGCGTTCCTGAAGAACCGGGACGTCACCGCGCTGTACACCACACAGCCCACGCCGAACAGTCCCGACGACGACCTCCAGTTCCTCGGTGACGGGATTCTCACGCTCTCGCGGAGCGACACCGGCCGGCGCATCGAGGTCGAGAAGCTCCGCGGGTCGGATTTCCGCGGTGGCTCGCACGCGATGCGCATCCGCAACGACGGCATCCACGTCTTCCCGTCGCTCGTACCCGGCGACTACGACCGCGAGTTCACCCGCGAGACCCTCTCCTCGGGCATCGCCGAGCTCGACCAGCTCCTCGGCGGCGGCTTCGAGCGCGGGACGGTGAGCGTCATCACGGGCCCGTCGGGCGTGGGCAAGACGACCACCGGGACCCACTTCATGAAGGAGGCCGCCGCTCGTGGCGAGCGCTCCACCATCTACCTGTTCGAGGAGGCCACCGAGCAGTTCACGTACCGGTCGGAGGCCATCGACATCCCGGTGGACCGGATGATGTCGGAGGGGAACCTCGGCGTCGAGGAGATCGAGCCGATGGACCTCTCCGCCGACGAGTTCGCCCACCAGGTCCGGATGGACGTCGAGGAGAACGGGACGGAGGTGGTGATGATCGACGGGACCGCCGGCTACCGGCTCTCGCTCCGTGACGAGGACGGCCTGCTCGAGCAGCTCCACACCCTCTGTCGGTACCTCCGGAACGTCGGGGTCACCGTCATCCTCATCGAGGAGCAACAGTCCGTTGCCGGGGAGTTCTCGGCGACACAGGAGAACATCAGCTACCTCGCCGACAGCATCCTGTTCCTGCGCTACCTGGAGCTGGACGGCGAGATTCGGAAATCCATCGGCGTGCTGAAGAAGCGTCTCGGTGGCTTCGAACGGACGCTCCGCGAACTGGAGATCGGCGAGGACGGGCTGCACGTCGGGGACCCGATGACCGACCTCCGGGGCATCCTCACGGGCACCCCCGAGCGGGTCGACGAGTCGGACGACTGACAGCGATAACTGGGCCAATGGGAATGAGAGACGCCGCCGCTGTGGGGGCCCGCTCCGACGAGCAGCTCCGGGTCCTGGTGCTGGTCTCCCACGGGCGCGACCGGGAGCTGTTCGCCCAGCAGCTCGCCGACGGCTACGACGTGGTGACGGCGGCGCCCGACGAGGAGTGGCCGGCGTTCGACCTCTGCCTCGTCGATTCGGACTGGTACCCGGAGGTGGCGACGAAGCTGAGCGGCCGGCGGGCCGCGGCCGAACCGGTCCAGCTCCCGGTCCTGCTCCTCCTCCGCGGCCAGGCCAGCAACACGCCGTGGCTGTCCGACGCGCTGGGCGTGACCGTCGACGACGTGGTCGAGCTCCCGACGGGGAAGCTCGAACTCGACGCCCGGGTCGCGTCGCTCGCCCGCGACCGCAAGATGTCGGTCGCACTCGCGGACCAGCGCGACCAGCTCCGGCTGTTCCAGCGCGCCATCGACGAGGCGGCCGTCGGGATCTCCATCACCGACTACCGGCAGCCGGACAACCCCATCGTCTACGTCAACGACCGCTTCACCGAGATCACGGGATACGACGAGGCGGCGGCCACCGGCCGGAACTGTCGGTTCCTGCAGGGACCCGAAACGACCTCCGAACCCGTCGCCGAACTGCGGCGTGCCATCGACGCCGGCGAGTCGACGCGGGTCCAGCTCCTGAACTACCGGCAGGACGGGTCCACGTTCTGGAACCGGTTGACCGTCGCCCCCGTCCGGGACGAGGCGGGGACCATCACTCATTTCGTCGGCTTCCAGGAGGACGTGACCGAGGAGCTGGAGCGGGAGCGCCGCTACGAGGCCATCCTCGACAACGCCGACCAGTTCGCCAGCCTGCTCGAACCCGACGGGACCCTCGTCGAGACCAACGCCGCCGCGCTGGAGGTCATCGACGACGACCGCGAGGACGTACTCGGGGCGTTCTTCCCCGAGGCGGAGTGGTTCGACGACAACAACCGGGATGTCATTGCCGACGCCATCGAGCGCGCGGCCGACGGGGAACTGGTCCGTGGCGAACTCGATGTCGAACTGCCGGACGAGGTTCTGACAATGCATTTCACCGTCAAGCCCGTGACCGGCGGAGATGGGGAGGTGAACCTCCTCGTCGCGGAGGCACGTGACATCACCCCGCTCAAGGAGCGCGAACGGGAGCTCCGCGAGGAACAGGCGGTCACGGAGGCCATCCTCGACGCCGTCCCCGACGTGTTCTACATGTTCGACACGGAGGGGACCTACGTCCGCTGGAACGACCGTTTCAACGAGGTGACTGGCTGTACCGACGAGGTGATCGACGAACTCGGCCCGTTCTCGTTCATCCCCGAACCGATGCGCCCGCGGGTGGCCGAGGAACTGGGCGCGGTCGCCAAGGACCAGCCGACGGCCACCGTCCAGACGGAGATCGTCACGCTCGACGGCGAGCGCATCCCCTACGAGTTCGCCAACGCCCGTGTCGAGGTCGACGGCGAACTGCTGGGCTACGCCGGTATCGGTCGCGACGTCTCCGACCGGGTCGAGCGCGAGCGGGAGCTCCGTGAGGAGCGGGCGTTCGCCGAGAGCGTCTTCGAGGGGCTCCCGGACGTGCTGTACGCGTTCGACCATCAGGGGAACTTCCTCCGCTGGAACGAGCGGCTCAGCGACGTCACGGGCTACTCGCAAGCAGAGATCCCGGAGATGACGCCGCTCGATTTCATCCCCGAGGACCAGCAGGCGAACGTCGCGGAGAGTATGGCCCGTGTGCTCGAGCGGGGTGAGACGGTGACGGTCGAGAGCGCGTTCGAGACGAAGGGGGGTGAGCGCATCCCCTACGAGTTCACCGGTGCACCGCTGGTCGCGCAGGACGGGTCCGAACTCGGGCTGGTCGGTATCGGTCGCGATATCTCCGAGCGGAAGGCCCGCGAGCGGGAGTTGGAGCGGTTCGAGGCCATCCTCAAGACCGCGCCGGACCCGGTGTACGCGCTGGACACAGAGGGCCGGTTCACGCTCGTCAACGACGCGATGGTGGAGTTGCTCGGTCGGGACCGCGATACCCTCGTCGGTTCGCACGCCTCGATAGTCCTGTCCGAGGAGCAGCTGGCGGATGGGCAGGAGGTCGTGGAGGCGCTCACGGAGTCCGAAAGCGGGGTCGAGACCCTGGAGCTAGAGGTCCGAAACGGCGAGGGCACCCTTCGCTCGCTCGAGATCAACATCACGCTCCTCACCGACGAGGACGGCGAGGTCGTCGGCCGAGTGGGGGTCTGCCGCGACATGACGGACCTCCGCCAGAGCGAGAGTCGCCTCTCCGTGTTCGACCGCGTGCTGCGGCACAACCTCCGCAACAAGATGAACATCGTGCTGGCACGGGCCGCGAACATCGAGGCCGGGGCCGAGGACCCCGAGAGCCAGGCCGAAGCCATCCGACGGGCGGGTGAGGAACTCCTGGCGCTCAGCGACCGGACGCGGGAGTTCCGACACAGTGTCTCGCCCGAAAGCGACACCGAACCCGTCGACGTGGCCGCGCTCGTCCGGCGGGTCGCCGACGAGTACCGCGAGCAGACGACGGACGCCACCATCTCGGTCTCGGCCCCCGATGCGGCGTGGGTCAGCGGCCACGATACGCTGGAGGTCGCGCTCGACGAACTGATCGAGAACGCCATCACCCACCACGACAGTGCCGACCCCACCGTCGAACTTCGGGTGTCGGTCGCGGACGACCGCGTCACCGTCGCCGTGGCCGACGACGGACCGGGCATCAGCGAACTGGAGCAGACCGCGCTCGAACGTGGCCACGAGACGCCGCTGGAACACGCCACCGGGCTCGGCCTCTGGTTCGTCCGCTGGACGGTCACGAACGTGGGCGGCGAGATCGACATCCACGAGAACGAGCCACGGGGGAGCGTCGTCCGGCTGTCGCTGCCGCGGGCGAAAACGTCGGCGGAGACGGTGGATGGGTCCGGGTCCTGAAACGGCAGATTATCGGATAATATCTGCGATACCTCTCTGATATCTTTCTGACCGCTTGAACCGGACGGAGAAGCAAAATACCGGGCACCAGTGATTCTCTGCGCTCCGGGACGCTAGTCGTCGCCGGCCGCGGCCTCCGTGTCGGCGTCGGCCTCGCTCCGGAGCTCCGACACGCGCTCGTTGGCGCGCTCGCGCAGTTCCGCCCGCTCGCGCTCGCGTTCGGCGCGCGGCCCCGGCAGGTCCACATCGAGGTGGTCGCGGAGGTACCGCCCCGTGTGCGAGGCGTCCTGCCGGGCGACGTGTTCGGGCGTGCCCTGTGCGACGATCTCGCCGCCGCCCTCGCCGCCCTCCGGGCCGAGGTCGATGATGGTGTCGGCGTTCTTCACCAGGTCGAGTTCGTGCTCGACGACGACGACCGTGTTGCCGGCGTCGGTCAGCCGGTGGAGCACCTCGATGAGCTTGCGCTCGTCGGCGCTGTGCAGGCCCGTCGTCGGCTCGTCCAGCAGGTAGAGGGCCTCGCCGCGGTCCTTCTTGCCGAGCTCCTCGGCCAGCTTCACGCGCTGGGCCTCGCCGCCCGACAGCGTCGTGGAGGGCTGGCCCAGCCGCATGTAATCGAGCCCGACGTCCATCAGGAGTTCGAGCCGCCGGCGGATGCCGGTGTGGCCCTCGAAGAACTCGTAGGCCTCCTCGACGCTCATGTCCAGCACGTCCGCGATGGTGGCGTCCTTGTAGGTGACATCGAGGGTCTCGTCGTTGTAGCGCGCCCCGTCGCAGTCCTCGCAGGGGACGTACACGTCCGAGAGGAAGTTCATGTCTATCTTCACCGTTCCCTGCCCGCCACAGCCCTCACATCTACCCCCTTTGACGTTGAACGAGAAGCGACCCTTCGCGTAGCCGCGCTGTTTGGCGAGGTTCGTCTCGGCGAACAGCTCGCGGATGTGGTCGAAGACGCCCGTGTACGTCGCCGGGTTCGAGCGCGGCGTGCGGCCGATGGGCGACTGGTCGATGAGCCGGACCGTCTCGATGCCCTCGTACTGGATGTCGTCGTGGTCGCCGGGGTTGACGTCCGTGTCGTTCATCCGCCGGACGAGGCCCTTGTAGAGGATCTCGTGCAGGAGCGTCGACTTCCCGGAGCCCGAGACGCCCGTGATGGCCGTGAAGTTGCCCAGCGGCACGTCCACGTCGAGGTCCTTCAGGTTGTGCTGGCGGGCGCCCGAGACGTGGATGTGGCCGTCCGGGTCCCGTCGCTCGTCGGGTACGGGGATGACATCGCGGCCGGCGAGGTAGTCGCCGGTGACCGAGCGCGGCTCGCTCATCACGTCCTCGACGTCCCCGTTGACGACGACCTCGCCGCCGCGTTTGCCGGGGCCGGGCCCCATGTCGATGACGTTGTCCGCGCGCCACATCGTCTCCTCGTCGTGCTCGACGACGACGAGCGTGTTGCCGAGGTCGCGCAGGCCCTCCAGCGTGTCCAGGAGCTTGTCGTTGTCACGCTGGTGGAGACCGATGGAGGGTTCGTCGAGGACGTACAGCACGCCCACGAGCCCGGAGCCGACCTGCGTCGCGAGGCGGATGCGCTGGCTCTCGCCGCCCGACAGCGTCGAGGCCTCGCGGTCGAGCGTGAGGTACTCCAGCCCGACCTCGTCCATGAAGCCCAGCCGCGCGCGGATCTCCTTCAGTATCTCCTCGGCGATGGTCCGCTGGCGCTCCGTCATCTCGTCCTCCATCCCCTCGAAGTGGGCCAGCGCGTCGCCGATGGAGAGGCGGTTGACCTCGGCCAGGGAGGCGTCCGCGACGAGAACGGCTCGCGATTCGGGTTTGAGCCGCGACCCCTCGCAGGCCGGGCACGTGGTCGTGGCCATGTACTTCTCGATGTGGTCGCGGGTCCCCTCGGAGTCGGTCTCGACGTACCGACGGGAGAGGTTCGGGATGACGCCCTCGAACGGTTTCTCCTTGCGCCGGGTGCCGTTCTTCGTCTGTCGCTTGAACACCACGTCCTCGTTCGTCCCGTAGAGGAAGGCGTTCTGCACGTCCGCGTCGAGCGCCTCGAACGGGGTGTCGAGCGGGACCTCGAAGTGCTCGGCGACGGCGTCGAGCCGGGTGCGGTAGTAGGACCGCGAGTAGCTCCACGGCTCGAACACGTCCTTGAGCGGCTTCGAGTGGTCCTTGACGACGAGGTCCGGGTCGACCTCCTTCGTCTCACCGATGCCCTCGCACTCCGGGCAGGCGCCGTGCGGGGAGTTGAACGAGAACGACCGCGTCTCGATCTCCGGCAGGTCGATGCCACAGTGCGTGCAGGCCAGTTCCTCGGAGAAGGTGACGACCAGCCGGTCGTCGTCCGTGTCGGCCGCGTCGTCCTCGTCGCCGGCGAGGTCGCCGGTCGAGCGAGTCTCGCTGCCGAGGTCGATGTCGGCCGGCGGGTCCGGGAGGACGAGTTTGATGACGCCCTCGGCCTCCTCCAGGGCGGTCTCGACGGAGTCGGTGATGCGCGAGCGGGCCTCCGGCGACACCTTCACGCGGTCGACGACCACGTCGACGGTGTGGTTGTAGTTCTCGTCGAGGTCCGGTTTCTCGACCGCGAGGTCGTACTCCTCGCCGTCGACCTCCACGCGGGAGTACCCCTCCGCGACGAGTTCGTCGAACAGGTCCGCGAACGCGCCCTTCTGGTCGCGGACGACCGGTGCGCAGAGCTTGGCGCGCGTGCCCTCCGGCAGCTCGAGGATGCGGTCGACCATGTTCGAGGCGGACTGCTCGCCCACCTCGCGGCCACACTCGGGGCAGTGTGGGGTGCCGACGCGGGCGTACAGCAGGCGCAGGTAGTCGTGGAGTTCGGTGACGGTGCCGACCGTCGAGCGGGGGTTGTTGGCGGCGCTCTTCTGGTCGATGGAGATGGCGGGCGACAGGCCCTCGACGGTTTCGACCTGTGGCTTGTCCATCTGCCCGAGGAAGTTCCGGGCGTAGGCCGACAGCGACTCGATGTAGCGTCGCTGCCCCTCCGCGTAGACGGTCTCGAACGCGAGCGAGGACTTCCCGGAGCCCGAGAGGCCGGTGACGACCGTGAACTCCTCGCGGGGGATGCACACGTCGAGGTCCTTGAGGTTGTGCTCCTCCGCGCCGCGGACCTCGATGTACTCCTTGGTCATTGACGGACGACACGAGCGGGGCGACGGAAACGCTGTCGGTCGCGGCCAGGGGGTGGGACAGCAGCCTCCCCCGGAGCAGGGCAAGTTTCAACAGGTGACTGACTGAATGCTCCGGCATGGGCCCCGAAACCGCGTCGAAGTACGACATCCAGGGTATCGAGTTGAGCGACGACCGCTACACCGTGGTCCAGTCGCTCATCCGGAACAAGTACAAGGCGATGGACGCGTCCGGGAACGTCGTCCTCCGCGGGAAGCAGAAGATGTTCAAGATGAAGGAGGAGTTCCCGTTCACCGACGGGGACGGCACCGACGTGTTCACCGTCAAGGCCGGCGGCATCATCGACGTCGCGGGGAACTACGTGCTCTCGGACGCCCAGACGGGCGAGGACCTCGTCATCCTGGACAACGACTACTCCATCCTGCAGGACACCTGGACGATCCGTGACGCCGAGACGGAGGCCGCGCTGGCGAAGATCGACTCCCGCGGCGCCGCGACGACCATCGCCCGGAACGTGCTGCCGTTCGGCGAGCTCATCCCCCACAAGTACGAGATCACCGACGCGAGCGGGAACCACGTCGGCTCCATCGCCGGCCAGTTCTCGCTGAAGGACACGTACGAGATCACCATCGACGACGCCAGCGACGTGCCCAAGGAACCGATCATCGCGGCGGCGATGGTCATCGACGCCATCCAGGGGAACTGACGCCGGCGCCGGCGCCGGCGTGGTGCGCCCGTCAGTTCTCCGCGGGGGTCGCGCCGCCCTCAGTCCCCGCCGGGCGCCTCGTCTAGCGGCTCGCGCCGCTTCACCATCCCCAGCCCGATCCACGAGATGACCGCCTCGCCGTCCTGGTTGAGCCCGGTCAGCTTCGACCTCATGCGTCCGCGCGTCGGGTCCGTCGGATGGGGCTCCTTCTCGATGACCTCCACCCGCACCGTCAGCTCGTCACCCGGGTAGACGGGCTGTTTCCACCGGAGCTCGTCCACGCCGGCGGCGCCCATGCTGGCCTGGTCGTTCAGCACGCCGTCGACGAGCAGGCGCATACAGGCGCTCGCGGTGTGCCAGCCCGACGCGGCGAGCGAGCCGAAGATGGACTCCTCGGCGGCCTCCTCGTCCGTGTGGAACGGCTGCGGGTCGTACTGCTCGGCGAACTCCTTGACCTCCTCCTCCGTCATCTCGTAGGTGCCGTGCTCGGTTACGTCGCCGACCTCGATATCCTCGTAGTACTCCATGCTCGGTCGGCAGGTGGGGGGAGGGCAAGTGTCTGCCGACGGCGGCGAGGTGGGTAGGTCGGTGGGGGCCCGTGACAGGACCACCCTCGGTGACACCGGTGGGCCTCCCCGGGCTGGCACGCCGACGCCCTGTTGCCGGCAACCGTGGGTAGGAGACCACTTCGGGTCCAGTGTGCCACTCATACCTTCTCGGGCAGCCAGCCGCCGTCCACCTCGACGTTCTCACCCGAGACGTAGTCGGCAGCGTCCGAGCAGAAGAACAGCAGCGGCGCCGCGAGGTCGTCGTACGAGGCCCACCGGCCTCGCGGGGCCTCGTCGGGGAACTCGTCGGAGTTCTCCACGACGTACGGGGAGACGGCGTTGACGGTGACCCCATCGTCCTGCGTGTCGGCCGCGAGCATCCGCGTGAACATCAGGACGCCCGCCTTCGCCACGAAGTACGGGAAGTTCTTCGGCGAGACGAGGCCCTTCTCGCTGGAGGCGTAGCCGAGGTTGACGATACGGCCCCACCCCTGCTCGCGCATCGGGCCGAGCGCGCGCTGCGAGCAGATGGCGGTCCCGTTGAAGTTCGTCTCCAGCACCAGGTTCCAGCGGTCCCAGCCGATCGCCTCCCAGTGGCTGGGCGCGAACGCCCCGACGTTGTTGACGAGGATGTCGACGGTCCCGAGGGCGGCCTCGGCGTCGGCGAACATCGCGTCGACGCTGTCGGGGTCGGTCACGTCACCTTGCACGACGGTCGCCTCGACGCCGCGCTCCCGGGCCTCGTCGGCCACCTCGGCGGCGGCCTCGTCGCTCGTGCGGTAGTGGACGACGGCGTCGGCGCCCGCCTCGGCCAGTGCCAGCAGGAGGCCGCTTCCGAGTCCCGTCGCGCTCCCGGTCACCAGCGCCGTGCGCCCGCTCAGGTCCGGCGCGATATCGGGAACCGGACGGTCGGCATCGGCGGTCATGGCCGTCCTTCGACCGAGGGCGGCAAAAACGCCCGCCCTGCAACGGACCGCTGGAGCCGGAAACCGGGGCGCACTCTGCTATCAACCCCCAGTATTAGTTTATCGTCTCACACGCGGATAGAACGATATGGATTACGAGGTCAAACACCGCCCGTCGGACTCGCTGCTGGTCGTCGAACTCGGCCCCGGCGAGACGCTGGTCGCCGAGGCCGGCGCGCTGGTGAGCCACACGGACGGTCTGACCGTCGAGACGGGGACCCGCGGCGGCGTCTTCGGCTCGCTCAAGCGGATGCTCGGCGGGGAATCCTTCTTCGTCAACACGTTCCGCGCCGAGGATACGAGCAGTGTCTCGCTTGCCGCGCCGCTCCCGGGTGACGTGGTCGCGCTCGACCTGACCGACGAGACCGTCTACGTCCAGTCGGGCTCCTACCTCGCCGCCGGCGAGGGTATCGAGGTGGACACGAAGTTCGGCGGCGCGCGGACCTTCCTCGGTGGTGAGGGACTCTTCCTGCTTCGGGTCTCCGGCACGGGCCCGCTGTTCGTCTCCAGCTACGGCGCGCTCGAGGCGGTCGAACTCGCCGCGGGCGAGACGCTCACCGTCGACACCGGCCACATCGCGGCCTTCCGCGACACCGACTTCGACGTGCGCCGCGTCGGCGGCCTGAAGTCGACGCTGTTCTCCGGTGAGGGCCTCGTCTGTGACTTCGAGGGTCCTGGCACCGTCTGGGTGCAGTCCCGCAGCATCGATGCGCTCCTCTCGTGGCTGGATAGCCATCTCTCGCGGGGGTACACCTCGACCGACATCGGCGGTTCCGGCCACGATACGGGTCGCTCCGGCGGGTTCGTCAGCAGCGGGTCGTCCGGTCCGGGGTTCCGGGTCAAGTTCTGAGCCGGTGCACGTCCACGTCGAACTCGGAGATGGCACGGCGTCTGACGCTGTTATCTCGCTCGGATAACTCCGCTCGGGATATATGGCCCGCTGGACCGTACACGTCTCCATGATGACTCGGACCCAGATGCAGGACACCGACCACATCCGTCGGGCCCTCGAAGAGGTGACAGATTCGAACGCGAGATACCACCTCCGTCAGGCGCTCCAGTACGCGGTCGCGGCCGAGACGGACGACGACCCGAACGCCGACTGCTGCCGACGCTGACGCCCGCCACGCCGCCCCCGATACGCTCCCCTCCTGTTCTTCGTCCCCGTCTCTCCTGCCTCCCTCGTCGGCGCTCTCCCCCCGGCTTCGTTCCTCGTTCTCCCGCTGGCGTCCTCCGTTACCGGTCGCCGTGGCTGCTACTCCGTGACGCCAGCGTGCGCCTGGCCACGACGTGGAAGGGTTGATGTACGCCCGGCGCCCGGCCGTCGGCATGTCGTGCTACGCGGCCGTCGACCTCGGGGCGACGAACACGCGGGCGCTGGTCGCCGGTCCCGATGGGGACGAGCGTGGGCGCGCCCGCCGCTCGACCCCACAGGCCGACGGTGCGACCGTCGCCGCGGCCGTGGTGGCCACGCTCGAGACGGCCTGTGAGGCCGCGGATGTCGCTCCCGGGGACCTCGAAGCCGTTGGGGTCGGGAGCATCGGCCCGCTCGATGCCGACGCGGGCGCGGTCGTCGACCCGCCGAACGTCCCTGCCGAGCGTATCGCCCTCGTCGACGCGCTCTGCGAGCGCACGGATGCACCCGTCACCCTCGAGAACGACGCCGTGGCCGGTATCCGCGGCGAGCGCCGGTTCACCGACTGCCCCGAGAACGCCGTCTACCTCACGCTCTCGACCGGCGTCGGTGCAGGCGTCGCGGTCGACGACCACGTCCTCCGGGGCCGGCGCGGGAACGCCGCGGAGGTCGGCCACCTCACGCTCGTGCCCGACGGCCGTCCCTGCGGCTGTGGCGGGACGGGCCACTGGGAGGCCTACTGCTCCGGGAGCGGCATCGCCGCCCACGCCCGTGACCGCGCGGCGGCCGGCCACGAGACGGGGCTCGACGCCGGGACGCTCGACGCCGAAGCGGTGTTCGAGGCGACCGAGCCCGAGGCCGTGCTGGCCGCCGTCGCCACGGGCCCGGATGGCGTCCCAGGTGGTGTCGAAGACGACCCGCTCGCGACGCGCGTCGTCGCCGACGCCGTGCGCCTGAACGCCCGCGGGGTCGCGGCGCTGGCACACGCGTACGCGCCGGAACTCGTCTCAATCGGCGGTGCCGTCGCGCTGTCGAACCCCGCGCTCGTGGTCGACCCGCTCGCCGGCCTGCTCGACGAGGGGGGCCTCGCGGTGCCCGCGCCCGAGGTCCGCGCGACGCAGCTGGGCGAGGACGCCGTACTCCGCGGCGCGCTGGCGAGCGTGCTGCCCGAGTGATTCGATTCTCCGGTCGACTCCCGACCACAACCCCTACGCCTGCGGGGGGCCTCCTCCCGGCGATGAGACGGCGCAGGTTCCTGCGACGGGCCGGGCTAGCCGCGGGTGGGCTCGGACTGCTCCCCGGCGCTGCCGCGGGTGGCGGGCCAGCCTCGGATGCGGCCGATGCGGAGACGGGGACGCCGACGTTCACGCCGCGCCAGACCACGCCCGTCGCCGAGGGGACGGCGCCGCTGGGCCGGCTCCCGGTCGATGGCCTCCGCGAGGCTGTCCTCTCTCCGGACGGGCGGACCGCCTACTGCGCGACGACGGACGGGTTCGCGGTCGTGGACCTCGCGGACCCGGCCGCGCCGGAGCTGCTGGTCGACGAGCGCGAACCGTTGGCCGACCGCGAGGACCGGCTGTTCGACGTGTTCGACGTGAAGCTGGACGCCGAGAACGACCTGCTCGCGGTCGTCGCGCCGGCGAACCCCGCGGGTCCGGACGTGTTCAAGGGACTGCTCGTCTACGACGTTCGCGACCCGGCCGCGCCCGAGCGCATCACCGTCTACGAGACGGACTACTTCAACCACAACTGCTTCGCGACCGGCGGCCACGTCTACCTCTGTGCGAACCGTGGCGACCGGAACGGTGTGGTCGTTGTCGATGCCCGGTCGGGCGAGCAGGTGGGCGAGTGGTCGCTCGCCGACCGCGACGGGCGCTGGCGGGACGTCCGCCTGCAGAACTGGGTGCTGCACGACCTGTACGTCCACGACGACGTGGCCTACCTGGCGTACTGGGACGCCGGCACGGTCCTGCTCGACGTGCGCGACCCGACCGCCCCGACGTTCCTCTCGCGCATCGGCGGCCGGGAGCCCGGGGAACTCGCGGCGCTCACGAGCGACGAGGCCAACGACGAGGCGCTGGAGCCGCCGGGCAACGACCACTACACCGCCACCAACGACGACGGCACCCTCCTCGGCGTGGGTGTCGAGTCCTGGGACGCCGACCCCGAGGACGACGAGGGTGGGCCCGGAGGTATCACGCTGTACGACGTGTCCGACCCGCGCTCACCCGAGGCACTGGCGGTCATCGAGCCGCCGCCGACGCCGGACCCCTCCTTCTCGGGCGTCTGGACGACCTCGCACAACTTCTCGTTCCGGGGCGACCGCCTCTACACCTCGTGGTACCGCGGCGGCGTCCGGGTGTACGATGTGAGCGACCCCGCCGACCCGACGCTCGTCGCGCGCTGGCGGGACTCGTACAACGCGGGCTTCTGGACCGCGGAACCGGCGGGCGAGCGCGACTTCTTCGTCGCCCCGTCGTGGAAGGGCCGCGACGACGAGGGCGTCTTCGCCTTCGACCGGGCCGCGCTGTACACGTTCTCGGACCCCGACCCGCCCCCACCGACGGAGTCGGCCACGTCGAGCGACGGCCAGCCCGGGCTCGGTCCGCTGGCCGGGCTCGCGGGACTCGGCGCGGGGGCGCTGTCCGCCCTGGCGCGGCGGCGCCGACGTGGCGAGGGGTCACCCGACCACAAAGCTTAGTCCTGCCCGACGGCGAGTGGGGTCGTGAACCGCCGCTCCGTCCTCCGCCGCGGCGCCGCCCTCCCGTTCGCACTCTCCGGGGTCGGCAGTGTGACTGCTGCCACCGCCGGACGCAACCGCCAGGACGACTACGGCCCGCTCGCGGAACTGCGGGTCCCGAAGGCGAAGGAGGTCGTCCTGAGCGCCGACGGCCGGACCGCCTTCCTCGCCGTCACCGACGGGTTCGCCGTCGTGGACCTCTCGGACCCCCAGAACCCCGCGGTCGTCCACGAGAACCGCGAGCCGTGGGCCGGCGAGGGGAACGGCCGCCTCGAACAGATCTACGACGTGAAACTCGACCGCGAGGCGGACCTGCTCGCGGTCGTCGGGCCCGCCAACCCGCGGAACGCGTGGCGCGGCCTCATCGTCTACGACGTGCGCGACCCGACCGCCCCCGAGAAGGTGGCCGTCCACGAGACGGCCTCGTTCAACCACAACTGCTTCGCGACCGGCGGGTACGTCTACCTCCCCGAGAACACGAGCGAGCGCAACTCGATGGTCGTCGTCGACGCACGCGCCGGCGAGGAGGTGGGGCGCTGGTCCATCGCCGATGTGGACGAGCAGTGGACGGAGGTCGGTCCGAACTGGGTCCTGCACGACCTGTACGTCCACGACGACGTTGCCTACCTCGCCCACTGGGACGCCGGGACGTGGGCGGTCGACGTGAGCGACCCGACGGCGCCGGAACTCCTCGCGAAGGTCCGGGGCCGTGATCCCGGGACGTTCGTCGAGATGACGCGTTCGGAGGCCCGGCGGGACTACTCCGAGCCGCCCGGCAACGACCACTACGTCGCCACCAACGACGACGGCACGCTGCTTGGTATCAGCGTCGAGTCCTGGGATACCGATACGAGCGACGATACCGGCGGCCCCGGCGGGGTCACCCTGTACGACGTGCGCGACCCGACCGCCCCCGAGGAACTGGCGTTCATCGAGCCGCCACCGACCGACGACCCGACGCTCGGCGGGACGTGGACGACCTCGCACAACTTCTCGTTCCGGGGCGACCGGCTCTACACCTCCTGGTACGAGGGCGGCGTCCGGGTGTACGACGTGCGCGACCCGTCCGCCCCGGCGCTGCTGGCGCGGTGGCGCGACAGTGACGCGGCGAGCATGTGGACCGCCGAGCCGACCGACCACGGCTTCTTCGTCGGGACCAGCCACCGCGACGGGCCGCGGGCGTCGAGCGAGAGCTCCGCCGACCGCGCCGCGCTGTACACCTTCCCCGACCCGCCGGCCGACGCCGAGCCGCTGCCACCGCCCCCGAGTGCGACCCCATCCGCCAGCGCCACGGCGACCGGGACCACGTCGGGCACGCCGACCGACGCGTCGACGCCGACGACGACCGACACGGCCAGCGCGACACCGACCGAATCGCCGGACCCGGCCGCCGGCGATACCGGTGCGGAGCCGACCGGGACGGCCGCGGCCGGTCCCGGCTTCGGCCCACTCGCCGCGCTCGGTGGGCTGGGACTGGGGGCGTGGCGGCTGCTGCGCTCGGACGACGGTCGATAGTTGATGAGTTAACTTGTCGGGTTCTGCTGAATCGGGTGATAAACTGGGGAATGGTGGGTGTATGACTATTATAGCGCGTTCTCGACCGCGCTTGCCACGCCTCGCGCCTTCTCCGCGAGCGCCTCGCTCACATGGCCGCGCGCGACGGCCTCGTCGAGTTCGTCGTCGTCGACCCGCTCGACGGTCCCGTCGGTGTGTTTCACCACGTCGACGTGGAGGTCGACGTAGCGGGCCGCGTTCGGGAACAGTTCCACCGGCGTGCAGATGTTGACGTAGGTCCCCCGCCGGGTGCCGTCGTCGCCCCGGTAGACCGTCGGGTACCACCAGCGGCCCTCCTGTAGTTTCGTGATGGCCACGTCGCCGGCCTGGCGCTCGACGCCGAGCGCGTCGTAGGTGCCGCCGGCGGACATCTGCCGGCGGACCGTCACCTGCCCCTCGGGGTCGTAGTCGCGCACCTCACCGTGGCCCAGGGTGATGAGGCGGCCGTCCGGCTTCCCGTGGTGGAGCGCGAGCCGGTCGCCCTCCCGGGGCCCGAACTGCCGCGTGACCGCGGCGAACGGGAACGGGTCGTCGGGCTGGAAGCGCTCTCCGGCGACCGCCTCGGCGAAGTCGACGGCGGCGCTGGCGGCGTAGTCCGCGGCCTTCGTCCGGTGGTGGCCGGGCATCGTCGCCGTGACGCCCCGCCGGTGGTCGTCCAGTTCGAAGCGGGACTCCCGGCCGAACCAGCACCAGACCGTCGCTTCGGGTGCAGCGAGCGGGCAGGGCGCGTCGTCCGGGTCCATCTCGGCGGCGTCCGTCACGGTCGCCACGCGGTCGACCGCCCGCCCGAGCGCGTCCGCGAGCGCGTCGAGGCCGGCGTCGTCCGCGGCGCGGTCCCAGCGCGGTGCCCACCCGTCGGGCACGTCGACGGGGAGCATCTCGGCCATCCGGGCGGCCTCGCTGGACCCGCGCGAGCCGCCGCGCCGGAGCTCCACGAGGCCGCCATCGACGACCAGGTCCGTGCCGAGTTCGGCGCGGTCGTCGTCCCACGGGGGGCGGGGGTCCCGGACCTGCACGCGGAGAACGTCGCCCTCCTCGACGTAGTCGTCGGCCGCGCTGTACGGGAGGAATCCCGAATCCGGGCCGCAGTCGACGACGGCGCCGCTCCCCACGTCGTCGGTGACGACGCCCTGGTAGACGGCGCCCGCGGGGAGCGTGGCGTCCCACGCGAAGGTGTCGCGCCCGACGCTCGCGAGCCGCTCGGCGAGCCGCGTGACGGCCCAGGGTGCGCCGGAGACGCCGATTCCCTGGCGCTCGTCGGTGGGTTCGACGGTGGCGGCGGCCGCGGTGACCGGGAACGCCGCGTCGAACCGGTCTCGGATGGGCTCGGAGGCCTGTACGACCCGGGTCGGGACGCCATCGGTCGTCGAGTCCTGCAGTAGCGCGGTCAGCGCGGTCGTGTAGATGCCTCGGACCCGGACCGAGAGGTGGTCGGTCTCCGCGGGCACCTCGGGAGGCCCCCCGGCGTCGCCCGCGCCCTCGCCGCTCATTCCAGTTCCTCGCGGGTCGGCGCGAACCGGACGCGCCCGTTCACGGTCGGTCCGAGGGTCAACTCGACGGTGCCGTCAGGGAGGACGCGGCCGTCCTCGACGGGGACGCCCCAGGTGTCGAACCGGAGCCACCCCCGGAGGTCCGCCGCGTGGGTGTAGGTGTCGAGCCAGCGGACCTCGTGTTCGGGGAACTCGGCGCTGGAGTGGGCCTGGTCCATCGTGGAGTAGACCGTGTCGTGCTCGTCGAAGAACGCCTCGAGGTCGGCCGCCGCATCGGCGACGGCCTCCGCCACGGCCTCGGAGGCCGCCTGTAGCTCCTCGGTCGTCAGGCCGACCTCGCGGAGCGCCGCCTGCTCGCGGGGGTCGAAGTGCATACCGCGGCTTCGACGGGCGGGGACGAAAAGCGTCCGGTGTGCGGTCGCTGCTACGGAGCGACGAATGTGCGGTGGGCGCCCCGTGCCCACGGATGTGCGGTCGCTGCTACGGAGCGACGAATGTGCGGTCGGGGTTCCGGCCCGACGGATGCAGCCGCCCTCGCCCCGGTGCTGCTCGGTTACACGTCTGCCGGTCGTGTACCCCGTAGAACCGTCCAAAACGTTCAGGGTCGTCCCCCGAGTACGCCAGGGTGAATGGGAAACCGCGACCCGATAGAGGCACACGCCGACGACTCGCGTGACCTCTACGACGTCTCCACGTGGGAGCCCCGGTCGTCGCTGGACGGCCTCTCCGTCCGACTGTACCGGGGGATACTGACCACGCTCCGGGCCATCGTCATCCTGCTGGCGGTGCTCATCCTGCTGAGCCAGTTCCTGCTCGGGAGCATCGGCGTGACGTTCGCCCAGGACCCCTACTCAGTCGGGCTGGTGGTGCTGTCGGTCGCGCCCGCGGTCGGTCTCGCCGCGTACGTCTACTTCTCCGATATCACCTCGTCGGAACCGCTCGAACTCATCGTCGGCACCTTCATGCTCGGCATCCTGTTCGCCGGCTTCGCCGCCGTCCTGAACACGGTGCTGGGTCCCGTCGTCCGTGGGGTCCCCGCCGCCTTCGGCGTCCTCGGCGCCGTCGCCGGCTCGCTGCTCTTCTTCTATCTCGTCGTCGGCCCCGTCGAGGAGTCCGTGAAGCTGCTCGCCGTCCGGCTCTACCCGTACCGCGACGAGTCGTTCGACGCCGTCATCGACGGCGCCGTCTACGGTGCTGCCGCCGGCCTCGGGTTCGCCACCATCGAGAACGCGCTCTACATCACGCGCAACATCGGGGCCGCGGGCACCGAGATGGCCCTCGGCGCCGCGCTCACCACCGC
The DNA here is from genome assembly GCF_024298885.1 of Haloglomus halophilum. Lineage (GTDB taxonomy): Archaea > Halobacteriota > Halobacteria > Halobacteriales > Haloarculaceae > Haloglomus > Haloglomus halophilum. The sequence continues at coordinate 840,944 of NZ_CP101166.1, read as the reverse complement.
CGGCCTCGGCTGGGTCGCCGCCGGCCTCGCGGACCTCTCCATCCCGGTCGTCCAGTCGGGCGCGAGCGGCATCATCGGCATCTTCGAGAGCGGCGGGCGCATCACCGCGCTCCGTGCGCTCGCTGGACCGGGCCACGTCATCTACTCCGCGTTCGCCGGCTACTACCTCGGGCTCGCGAAGTTCAACAGCGAACACGCCGGGCCCATCGTGGTCAAGGGGCTCGTCATCGCCTCGCTCATCCACGCCACCTACAACGTGATGGTCGGGTTCGTCCCCGCGGTGTTCAGCATCGCTGCGAGCCAGTTCCTCGGTGTCGCCATCCCCGACCTCGTGGCGTTCTTCGCGTTCGTCGTCGTCTACGACACCATCTTCGGGCTCGCCCTCTTCCGGAAGATCTCCCGCTACCGGACCCTCTACCGCGAGGTTCGGGGCCGGAGCGACCGCGAGGAGGCCTTCCCGCCCGAGGCGACCGAGTTCGACCCCTGACTCGGTGCCGGTTGGATACGCTGTTCTATTCCAGTCGTTGCAGGGAGTGTAGTTGGAGGGAGATGCAGAGCGAGGAACCGCGAATAGAACCGGTTTGGAAGCCCCTGGCCGCTCGACCGTCCGCGGCCCGCTGCGGTCCTCGGCGGCCTTCGGCCGCCTGCGGTCCTTGCTTCGCCGGGGCCGGGTCGAGCGGCCAGCCCCTTCCATTCCACCCGAGAGTGTCCGGTCCACGGAGCGTCCGCACCGAGCCAGCCTGGTGCGAAGCGACCCTGGAACGCCGACCCAGGCGGGACTGAAAGGGGCCGAGCACTCCGCGGCTCCCGGGCGACGTAAGGACCGCAGGCCGCCTCCGGCGGCCGAGGACCGCAGCGAGCCCCGGAGCCCGGAGCGCTCGGGGGCTTTCCAGAAGGTCAGGGAAGCGCTGTCACCAGAGAGCCCTTCTGTATCTTCGCACGCCCTGGTTATCACTCTCCGCTACCCGACCCCCGTTCACTCCACCGGGCGAAGGTTTAGGACGGCGGTGGTCGAACGGCTGCTATGGTCCGTGCGTTCATCATGGTCAAGGCCGATGCCGGCTACGCCGAGTCGACCCTGGACGAGGTGCTTGCGCTCGAGCGCGTCACGGAAGCGCACGTCGTCGCCGGCGATTTCGACCTGGTCGTGGAGGCCGAAGGCGAGGAAGTGTACGACGTGCTCCACTCCGCCTCGAACGCCATCCGCTCTGTCGAGGGTGTGACGGATACGAAGACCTACGTCTGTCTCGAATGAGCGACAACACCGACTCGCCGCCGGCCGCCGAGCTGGCCCGCGAGTACTTCGGTCACGTCGCCGACCGTGACCCGGACGCGATGGCGGCGATGGTACACGAGGACGTGGTCGAGGAGTTCGTGGTACTGGGGACCTTCCACGGCCGCGCGGCACTGCGTGATTTCTTCGCGGAACTGTTCGCGGCCGTCCCGGACTCCACCTTCGAGATCGAGTCGATCCACGCCGTCGACGCCGACACCGCCATCGGCCAGTGGCGCTTCACCGGCACGTTCGACGGCGGCCCCTTCCAGGGCATCGAGCCGACCGGGGCGGACCTCGACTTCCGCGGCGTCGACGTGATGGAGTTCGAGGCGCGCTCGGCCGACGAGAAGCGCCTGTGCCACAACACCATCTACTACGACGGGCTCACGTTCGCCCGGCAGGTCGGCCTGCTCCCCGACGAGGACTCGCTCGGGGACCGGGCGCTGATGACTGGCTTCAACGGGCTGACGAAGGTGCGGCGGGAACTGCTGGACTGAGTTCCGAATCGGCTCGCAGGAGCGAGCCCGGAGGGATTCGAACCACGGTCACTCCGCTCGCTATCGCTCGCTCCGTTCCCTGATTCGAATCCCTCGTCGGCTCGTGGTCGTCACTCACTGCGTTCGTGACGACACACGAGCCCGGAGGGATTCTCCACCCCCGTCAGCGGGCACCTCAGCCGCTCTCGTGCCCGGACACAACATATGCTGGGAACACGGCGTGCTGTCCGGGCCCGAGCTACTGGCGGCACCACAGGCCCCGAGCGACGGGTCGGATTCCGGTCGAACTGGATGTGCGGAAATCAGACTATGACCGACCCGAACCCGATGGCAGTACCCGGAGACGCACCGCTCGAACCGATCACGCCACGCGAGGCCTACAACTGGTATCTCGAAGACCGGGCCAGCGAGTTGACCGAGTTGACCCACCAGACCCACCGCTCCCGGCTGATCGACTTCGTGGAGTGGTGCGAAGACTCCGAGAAGGGCGGCATCGACAATATGAACGACGTGGGCGGGCGTCAGCTGATGCGCTTCAAGAGCGTATGGCGACAGAGAGGCGACGGCATCAAGACGGTCACGTTGCGCGGCTACGTCACCACCCTTCGCGCCTTCATCAAGTGGTGTGAGACGATTCAGGCCGTCCCACCGTTCACCTCGCAGATGGTCCAACTTCCCGAGGTGGGCGACGACGGCGTGGACGACCGGATGATAGACTACGAGCACGCCAACGACGTACTGGCCTACCTGAGCAAGTTCGAGTACGCCAGCCTCCGGCACGCCCTGTTCGAGTTGCTGTGGGTGACGGGGATGCGAATCGGCGCGGCGTGGTCGCTGGATATAGACGATTTCGACGCCGAGAACCGCTCGCTATCCATCCGCCACCGCCCGGAGCAGGGCACGTATCTCAAGCAGAAGGAGAAGGGGGAGCGGGACGTGTCACTCCGGTCGAACACCGTTGCGGTCGTGGAGGACTACATCGCCCACACCCGCGAGAGCAAGACGGACGACTACGGGAGGGAGCCGCTGTTCACCTCGCAGTACGGACGGCGCGGAACATCGAACCTCCGAGAGCAGATCTACCGGGTCACACAGCCCTGCTACTACGGTAGCTGTCCCGTCGGAAACGACCCGGAGACGTGTGACTACATCGGCAAACCGCTCTTGGCTCGCTGCCCCGAGAACGTCAACCCGCACGCGATCCGACGCGGGGCGATTACGTGGGCGCTGCTCAACGATGTACCTCCGTATGCCGCCTCGAAGCGGATGAATGTCAGCGAGAAGACCATAGAGAAGCATTACTACCCCGCGACGGAGCAGGAGAAGATGGAATCACGGCGGGACTACTTCGACAATCTGTAATCGAGGGCTGGAAACCGCCGAGAACGCCCCCCTCCCGCCTGCCCCTCTCAGACGCTCCAGATTCGTTCCTGCGTGCGTTCTTCGGTCGGACGATAGGAGACTCGCACCTGCGTCTCGGAGTGCAGCAGCGGGCCACCTGCGACCCCGGCCTACTCGTTCGGGGCCTCTATCTCCAACTTGAGGCTCCACGAAAGTGGGGTGGTTTCAGCGTCCGTGGATCTGGGGACAGGCTTGTATGAGAGATCGCGCCAATCGAACCGATACGTGCCGGGTGAAATACACCCTTTCACGCGAGGGTCGTCCACGACACCAAACGGAATTGTCACAGACTCGCCGGGAGTGAACTCCCGAACCCACCTGACCCCCGCCTCGCCGAACGGACCCTGCTCTTTGCCGTCCGTCCCGATACATTTCGGAGCATAAGTGACCGGGCCGAGTAGCGCCCCTTCATCGGCGAACAAGCCGCGGCGCACCTCTACATCCTCGAACCCATAGAACGTCCGTGTCTTTGAGGCTCGATTCGTCAGCGTGATATCCACCGTGGCGGTGTGCTCGCTGGTGATCCAATCCTCTGTTAGCTCTGCCTCCAATCCGACTTGGTGCTCATCGGAAGGAGGATACTGATTAACGAGAGATACGCTTCGGAAGTATCCGCTGGGGGTGTCTCGGGGCGTCGGTGTTTCGGTTGGTGTAGCGGTCGGGTCCCGTGTAACGCCCGTCAGGCCATCGTAACCGCCGCTGCATCCAGCACCGAAGATTGCGGGGACCGTGGTGAGGAGCAGGCGGCGGCGCTTCATAGCCGTCTCAAGACCGCAGAGGTATGAGTGTCTTGGGCAGGATGGCCGCCGTGTTAACGTTTACAACCGCTGTCCGATGATATGTCCCATTATTCCGACCGGCACCGCAACGGCAAGCGCCAGCGCGACCCCATAGAGAACCCCCGGATTCGGGTGACCAATCCCGAATACGATGTCAAACTCTCTCTCAACAGCAACAGGGAGAAATGCCACGAGTATCGACAGGAGGACGCTCCCGTCGGCTTTACTGTTGCCAGCCGCCAGCGCACCGGTCACGACGACCAGCAAGCCCACCGCCAGCCAACTTGTAAGAAGAAATGCTGGCCCGCCGACCGTGTAACCGACAAACTTGATCGTGAATACGATTACACTCACCCCGACGCTCAACAGAAGATAGCGAAGCGGCCACTCTGTTCCGCCGCCAGCCTCGGTCTGTGCCGTTGTAGCCATTTGCGGTCCTTAGGCGGGAATCGGTAAGTGTCTGGGGGGAACCACTTCTCAACGGCCTACAAAATCGCCGTGAACGAAGTCGCGGGCAGAAGTCGTAAAATTCTGTTACCCCCCGTTTTCCGTCTCGGAGTATAGATAATCACAGGTGTGGGGGGTAGAGACGGTTAATGAGTCTGCACGCGGGTCGAGGAAATTTTACGACTCAAAAGACCGGGAAGTCGAGACGCCGCGGCCAGACAAACCGCTCGTCAATCGTGAGGGCCTTCGTTTCCCGCCTATCGATCTCAATGTAGCCACCGAACCCGAGCGCAGCAACTTCCTCCATCCGCTTGTGCGCCGTTGGTCGGCTCAGGCCGGTCGCCGCTTCTATATCGGCCGCGGTGAGCGTGCCGCCGTTGGCCGGGTCAAGCAGCGCCCGAATCACCGCCCGACGCTTCTCGGGCATCGTGCTCAGGGCTATCCGGGCGCACAGGTTCAGGTCGTCAACCTCGATGTGCCGGCGCCCGTATAGCAGCGCCCGGCCCTGTGCCAGCGTCTTCAGCACCGAGACGAGACGGAAGGCGTTCTCGCGGTGAACCGACCCAGCAGACTGCTGTGCGCGGGCGTGGCGGATCACCTCCGCGAGATAGCCGAGAACCACCCCAACCTCCGGGTCACGGTGCGGTTCCATCAGGGCGCTTCCGACGCCGCCCGTGTCGCCCCATAGCTGGGTGACGAACGCGGTCACGGCCTCGCGCACGCGCCGTACCTTCTCGGGATACGAAGTCCCGTTCAACACGGCGTCAACCACGTCCTCGATATCGGTCGTGCCGCGCTTCTCGTGGAAGACGAACCGGCTCCCGGCGTTCCCCATCGCGGCCCACGCGCGGGGCTGGAGCGGGGTGCTCGCGCCGATGAAGTTGAAGCGGTATTCGCTCCCGGTGTAGCCCCGCCCCCCGTGCGAACCGGAGTCGCGGGTGTAACCGTGGCCGTCCATCAGGGTCGTCATCGTCGCCATCCGTTCGTACACCTCGTCCTGCTCGCCGGCGAACCACGTCGAGAGGTCACGGACCAGCAGGGTCTTCTGTGCAATCTTCGGGAGCAGGTCCACTTTGCGCAGCTGCTCCTCGCTCTTGGAGGCGTCGTGCGAGACGAATGAGGCAGGCGTCACGTCGTCGGAGCGGTAAATCAGCTCGTCCAGCCCTTCGAGGAACGAGAGCGCCGTCGTCTTGCCGCTGCTGGACGGCCCAACCACAATCAGGCCGGTGCAAGCATCCACGTCTTCGATCAGCAGAGTCGCAAGCGTGGCAAGCTCGGCTTCGAGCACGTCCCACGTCCGCTCGTCGAACTCCTCGATGGTGACCCGGCGCACGTCATCGATGGTCGTGCGGTTCGGGAAGTCGGAAGGCTGTGCGCCGCTGGGGGTGTTGTCGTTGGTAGACATTTTCTCAGATCAGTATTTGTAGTAGTTATCGACCCGCCGAAGGGCAGCGTCGATGGTCATCTCGCCGTAAGTGCGTCCGTCGCTGCCGTGCCGGGCAGCCCACTTGGAACGCATCAGCCCGGATCGTCGGAACAGCCGGTCCATCTGGCGACGGTTCCCGCCGGTCCAGAAGGCCAGTTGACAGCACAGGGCTTGGTCGGCCTCGCTCTGGCTGGGGTAGCCGGCGGTCGAGCCGTTCCACAACCGCTCGAATTTCGCGCCGTTCTTGGCCGCCTTCGCTTTGCTCAGGAGGTAGTCGTCGCCCTGCGTCCGGGTGGTCCGACCCACAACCTGTGATGATCGTAATTCCGACCGTGGCTCGGGCCGGGCCTCGGGAGTCAACTCGGCGTAGAGTGCGTCAATCGCGCCCTGCAGGTCGTGAACCCGCCTCGGTGTGCCGTCCACGCGCAGGCCGGTCATCGTGAAGTAGCGGGCCGTATCGTACATCTCGATTTGCCCGCGCCGTACACCGCCGGACGGGACTTCTCCCGCGACGATGATGTGAACGCCCGTTCCCGACGGGCTGTATTCCGTGTACGAGTCCACGCGCGAGATGATCTCGGCTGCCCACTCCGCCATCTCGCCGTTCTCGTCCACGCACCCGTCGAGGTCGATCCCCGTGTACGGGTCGTTCTCGGAGAAGACGAATCCGATACCTCCCAATTCGCCAGCTCCCCGTTCGTCGGTAGCGAGGCAGGTCACGGCATCAGCGAAGGTCCGCCACGTTTCGGGGTCGCTGATGTTCGCAGGGGTCCCAGCCACGTCCGGTTGTGGGGTGACGGGCACCTTCGCGGGTTTTCCGTCCGCTCGGGAGTGATACCGCCAGCAGACCCAACTCTCGTGGCTCCGCAATTCAGCAGGGATGTTTTCGTGGTCAGTACTCTCATTTGGTTGGGGTGGTGCGTTCATTTTTCGAACTCCCGCAGACCCGTGGGAGACGACCCGAAGACGTGTCTCGTGAGTCTGCGACAAGCGTCAGAAGTAGCCGAGCCGGAGCCCGTCTCGCGACGCTTACCAAGATGAAAGCTGACGGGTTATATAGGGTATCTCGGACGGGTTAAATAGGGTGTGCCGGTTCGTCACCAATCGAGGGGTGTTTCGCGGACGAGTTTGCTCATACAGCGGAGGATGTGGCGCTGCTCGTACTGGCTGAGATCTTCGCTGGCAACTTCGAGAAACACGGGGTCGTTGTTCTCGTCGCTCCGGTTCGGGTGGTAGAACCGATTATCCGCCCGGACAGCCAGCGCACAGACGCAAAAGGCCACAAGCTCCCGAGAGAAGCCGAACGTCTGGAGATTGATATCGGTGAACCGACCCTTGGCTATGGCTTTCCGGTGGTCGGTGAGATTGAGCCGGTTTGCGATCCGGTCGAAGACACCCGACTTCTCCCGTTGATTCCGTGGCTTCGAGTCTTCCCATCCTTTGTGGGTTTTTCCCTGCTGGATCTGTCGCAACCTGCGGTAAGTTCGTTGCTGTTCTGGTGGTAGGCTCCAGATATCCTCCCGAGTGATAATCGTACCCGGCTCGTGATATTCGTCCATCGGGGCTCCTATCTGAAGATAGTCGGGAGTGAGCATAGCTTCATACGGTCAAGAGGATCCATACTCCCGGTTCTTGATAGCAGCAACATACTCGATTTCTATCGGTAACTGAGCGTAACGCGGGGGCGAAATTCCGAAATTCTGCGAGTGGGCAACGTCAAGTTCTCCGTCTGTTCGATTTCGTGGTGTCACAACCCCCTCGCATCCGGGGGTCGGCTGGAGTGAGGGACGGGGCGGTCAAGCTCGGGGCTGGCGGCGTTCTCGCGGAATTCAGAACATCTCCGGGCCGACCCATTCACCGTGCAAGACTCGCCCCCTCTATGCAGCAGCGTCGTTTCGAACGCTATACCGCCTGTCAGTAGCAGCGTGACCGATATCGAGGATGAGGTCAGCAGCAGGGTGAGGAGAATCAGAACCGCCCTTTGTAGGACTCAACGGAGGCAACTGTCAGTAGCGAAAGAATGTACCAAACTCCTCCAATCGTAAGCGTAGGTAGGACGAAGTATACGATGCATTCCCACGAGTTACAGGGAATAACGCCCGGCTGAGCGTCAAGAACTGCCCAGAAAGTCTCAGATAGTACTGCGTTGTAGCTTGATAGAATAGGGATTTCAGCCCCAGTACGAGAGATTACAGCCAAGAATAGATACATCAGAAAGTATCCTAGAAAGGCAACTCCAAGACGCCGGTCGTGGAGGTTGCTGAACGTGATACCCATCGGGTGAGCCTCTGTTTTACACTTCCCTCGCGCTGGCATATGTTTTGTCCACATCCCGATCTCTCTGTGATACTGGTCTGGGTGAGCCGGAGTCGATGCTCTACTCGTGACTGACTCGCACGGTGATTTCAGCAACTGTCGAGAGACGTACCTGCTCGCTGTCAGTACCCTCTTGACCGACAAAGAGGGTGAGTTTAGCAAAGGCGAGACTCTCGCAGCCATCCCCTCCTCCAGCAGAAAGTACTTGTTCAATCCTTGAAGTTGATGGACAAATGCCCTCCCGCTTGGCCATCTTGGCCCTCGTCGGCCTGCTCTGTCTCGCAGGCTGTACAGGGGCCCCCGGCACACAGCCGACCGACACAACGCACTCAACACCGACCACCGCAGCGACGCCGACCGCCGAACCAATCACGTTCCCCGAAGGGCCGAAATCGAAGCCTGAGCGACCCGATGAACTATCGAACACTTCTGTCCGGCAGTACGTCTACGAGATGGAATCACGAGCCGTCTACAACAGTCTCTGGCGCGGCAACTACTCGCAGGTGACGGTGCGGTGCGAGGTTGAGGAAGTGACCCAGCACGACGACCGATACGAGGCTGTCGTCGTCTGTACCGGGTTCAACAACGTTCGTCCCCCTGAGAACAGCACGGCGACGCCCGGGCCCCACTACGATTACTTCACGCAGGCGTTCCGGTACTACGTGACCGATGAAATGACTCGGAAGACGTTCCTCGGAGAGCGGTGATAATCCGACCGTTTCCGAGAGGAACCGAGCCAGAGAACACGTCCAATATCAAACCGCCCTGACCGACTCGCGCCTTCTATGCAGCACGACCGGTGAAACCCATCACCGATTGAGGATTTCAGCAGAGCCACCCAACCAATACATCAAGCGGGGAACCCGGGCTGGGTGGGACTCTCGGGATCGGTGCCGTTCTCGGAGTATTCCCGCCGGGCACCCTGCTAACACGATTGCTTTCGTGGGGCCCGAAATCCCGAAATTCTGCGAGCGGGTAACGTCGAATTCACCGCCCGTCACGAATACTGGTGTCACAACCCCCTAACATCCGGTGGCCGGCTGGAGTCAGGCGGGCGGCGTTCTCGCGTGTTCCCTGCCTCGATTGTCCCCAGCTAACCCGTCCACAAACCCGACAATTCGTTTAACTTGGCTCCCGCGTAGCTCCTGTTGCACATCAAGTATGGCCGGAAACGACCCGCCGCGAGTCGAAATCCAAACCGGACCCACAGGCAATCTGATGAAAACAATCAGTACGAGGCTGGAGACGGCGGAATACTTCGGCTCCCCAGCGCACCGCGCTGGCACGAGCCCGGAGGGATTCGAACCCCCGACAACCAGGTCCGGAACCTGGCACTCTGTCCACTGAGCTACGGGCCCTCACCCACCGATAACGGAGTCCCCTGTAAAACCGTTACCACTCCGGCCCCTACACGTCCTGGGTGGCCGCTAGCTCCCCGGCCGTGGGGTTCGCGCTCCCCTCGTCGACCCGGAGCAGGTTGACGCGCCGGTCCCGGGCGAGCGTGCGGACCTCCTCGTCGGGGTCGCCGGTCGTGAGGAGGACCGGGCTGGCACCGGTGTCGTCGGCGGTCGCTCGCAGATCCAGCACGTCGTCAGCCATGGTCCCGGGCGCGAGGCCGACGACGAGCTCCGTGCCGATGAGTTCGTCCTCGGCGTGGAGGTGGACGCGGTAGCGCTCGCCCGAGGAGCCGGTCAGCGTCGTATCGGTCTCGACCTCGTAGCCCCGGCCGGTGAGCAGGTCCGAGGCCGCCTCGATGGCGCCGCGCTGGGTAGCCACCCACTGCTCACCCTGGTCGGAGATGTCGTACTCTGTGAGCTGGAGATCGATGGTCTCGTGGGGGTCCGAGAGGACGCAGGTACAGTCGCGGGTGCTCGCCGGCTCGAGCAGGCCGAGGTCGGTGAACTCGCGTAGCGTCTCGGCCACGTTCTCCGTCTCGAGGACCGCGGCAGCCTCGGGATAGACGATCCGCCCCGCGTCGGCGTCGATGGATGCGGCCACGTGCTCGAGCGAGCCGTCCGCCAGCTTTCCGAGCAGGTCCAGTTCGCTTGGGGTGATCATACCGGCGGCTACCGGCCGCTCCGACCTAAAACCGACCCCTCCACGCGCTCGATGCCCGCCGGCCCGACCGGGCGTGTCCGGTACCGAGCCGTCCGACGCCCGTCGTGCGGTGGAGAAGGGTCTTTGTGCGACCGGCCGTACCTCCGGGACATGTTCCGCTCACTGTGGAAGCGGCTCGCCAGCTTCCGGCGCCCGGACGGGCCGGCGCTGGCCGAACCACCCGCGGTGGGGGACCCCGCCCCGGAGCGCCCACGGCTCGGCGCCGGCGAGCCACGAGTGGTGCTGTTCCTGCGGCACACGGGCTGTGCCTTCGGGGAGCACATGCTGACGGAGTTCCGGGAGACCGCCCGGGCGACCCCTGACGTCCAGTTCGTCGCCATCACGCATGGGGACCCCGAGGCCGCCACCGGCTGGTGCGAGGAACTCGGACTCGACCGGGTCGCGGTCCACAACCCCGACGCCGAGGACGCCGTCGACCGGTGGTGTCGGGGGACCGACGCCGGCAACCTCCGCGTCATCGTCGACGAGGAGCGCGAACTGTACGCCGAGTGGGGGCTGGGACTGGGCGGCCTCCGCCACCTCCTCCGGCCGACGGTGGTCCGGAACCTCCTCCGGGCGCGCCGGGCGGGCGCGAAGGACCGCACCCCGAGCGGCACCCGCTGGCAGCGCGCCGGGATGTTCGGCGTGGACCCCGACGGGACCGTCAGGACCCGGTACATCGCCGACTACGCCGGTGACCTCCCCGACATCCGCGTCGCACCGACGTTCCTCGACCGGTCGTCCGAGACCACCGCGTCCCTGCGGAACGTCACTGAGGACGACGCCACGGCCGAGGGGGCGACCGAGCCAGCGCCCGAACCTCGGTCGGTCGCGACCGACACCGTCGCCGCGACGACCCGTGTCCCGCCCGCTCCCCGGGTCGTCGCCGGGGAGCCGGCCGCCGCGGTCCGCTCTGTCGGGTCGAGCGAGGCCGCGCCCAACGAGGCCGAGGCGGACGCTGACACCGATGCCGACGAGCGCCACCGCCAGCGGCTCCGCACGGACGGCGGCTGAGGGCGCTGCTCGACGGTCTTCGCTCGCTCTGCTCCCAGCGCTACTGCTCCGTCCGCCCGCTCGGCCGGTTCGCCTCGGGGTCTGGGAGGTCGGCCTCGGTCGGTTGCGTGGCGCCGGTGGCCGGCTCCGGTTCGTCCGGGTCGACGACGGCGTCCTTCCAGGTCCCGCGGGTGAACCAGAGGCCGGCCCCGAGCGCGCCGAGGATGTGGCCCGTCGTCATCCCGACCCAGATGCCGGTCGCGCCCATGCCCGCGAGGAAGGCGAACCCGTACACCATCGGCACCCGGCCGAGCCAGAGCGCGACGAGCGAGAATCCGAGCGCGGTCCGGGTGTTGCCGGCACCCCGGTAGGCGCCCAGCAGCACCTGGAACACGCCGATGAAGGCGAACTCGACGGCCCGGATGCGGAGGTACTCCGTCGCGAGGTCGATGGTCGCCGTCGCCGTCGCCGTCCCCGTGGTCATGAAGACGCTCACGACCGGGCGCGCGGCGAGCAGCGCCACCACGCCGACCCCGACCATCACGAGCGCGGCGGCGCCGGCGGCGATGCCGACGGCACGCTCGGCGCGGTCCGGGTTGCCGGCGCCGAGGTTCTGCCCGACCATCGTGTTCGTCGCCCGACCCAGCCCCATCGCGGGGAGGTAGACGAGCGAGATGAGCCGGTTACCCAGGCCGTACGCCGCGACGACCGGCGGGCCGAACGCGGCGACCATCCCCGTGAGCGCGACCATCGCGAGCGCCGTCGTCGACTGTTCGAGCGCCGCGGGCGTCCCGATGGAGACGATCTCGCGGACGCGCTCGTACTGGAGCCGGAGATGCCGGACCGCCACGTCCGGCCCCCGGGTCGTCCGGAACAGGATGTAGAGGCCGATTGCCGTCGCGAGGCCGCGCGAGATGACCGTCGCGTACGCCGCGCCCGCAACCTCCAGCCGGGGCGCCCCGAACCAGCCGAAGATGAGGACGGGGTCGAGCGCGACGTTCAACGCGACGGACAGCGCCATCACGACCATCGGCGTCCGCGTGTCGCCGTACCCCCGCATCAGCGCCGAGAACAGGAAGAAGCCGAACAGGAACGGTGTCCCCAGGAAGAACACGCGCATGTACTCCTCGGCGAGCGGGATGACGTCGGTCGCCGTCGCGGCGTCCGCGGGGAACAGGCCCAGCAGCGGGACGACGCCGAGGAAGCCCAGGATACCCAGGCCCGTCGCGAGCAGCGTGACGAACGAGAGCGTCTGCCCGGCCACCTCTCCCGGCCCCGACGCCTCGTCGGTGTCTTCCCCGGCCCCTGGCTCCGCGGTCCCGTCGTCACCGGCGCTCGCGCCGGTGTGCTGTGCGACCAGCGTCGAGCCGGCGACGGTGAAGCCGCCGCCGACCGAGAGGACGAGGAAGACGAGCGGGAACGCGATGCTCAGCGCCCCGACCGCCTCCGCGGACAGCCGGCCGAGCCACAGCGTATCGGCGATGTTGTAGGTCACCTGCAGCAGCTGGGTGACGACGATGGGCCACGCCAGCCCGAACAGCGGCCGTGCCAGGCCACCCTCGGTGATGGTGTCCTCGGAGGGCTGCACCAGCGGGGGCAGGAACGGACCGGGCATGTGTCTGTTCCTTCATCGAGAGCGTGTGTCGTGGCACCGCCTGGCTCGTAGTACATCGGGTGTTGATTCCGAGACGACGGATTAGTCTTCCAGATTCGGGATTAATCAGTAAGATTCCAACATTATAGATGAAGTAACGGATCTCGTCCCGTACTTCCAGCTCCGGCGGGGAGAGTGAGCGTTAACACGCCGGCCGCCCCAGGTCGGCCATGACCGACACCGCCGACCGGCCGCTGCAGGTCGGAAGCGGCATCGACGCCGACGCCACGCCGACGGCGTTCGTCCCCGCTCACATCACGGGCTTCTTCACGGCCGAGCCAGCGGACGACCCGACGGAGGCGGGGTCGACCGGCGCCGGCCTCGCGCTCTCGGACGGCGTCACCGTCCGCGTCGAGCCGACGACCCCCGGGACCTACGAGGTCGTCCTCGACGGTGAGACCCTGGATATCGCCGCCCCGAAGCGCGTCCTCCGTGCGCTCCGCGTGGACGGGGCTCGCGTGCGGGCCCGCTCGGAGGTCCCGCTGGCCTCCGGGTTCGGCGTGAGCGGCGCGCTCGCGCTCGGGACCGCGCTCTGTGCGAACGCCGTCTTCGACCGCGACCTCTCGGAGAACGAACTCGTCACCGTCGCCCACGGTGCGGAGGTGCAGGCCGGCACCGGGCTCGGTGACGTGGTGGCGCAGGCCCGCGGTGGCGTCCCCATCCGGCTCGAACCCGGCGCGCCCGGCCACGGCACGATGGACGGCATCCCCGCCCGCTCGCGGGTGGAGTACGTCACGCTCGGCGAACTCTCCACGGAGGGCGTGCTGTCGGGCGATACGGAGCTGCTGACCCACGCCGGCCAGCGCGCGCGCTCCGCGCTCGTGCAGGAGCCCACGCTGGATACGTTCGTCCGCTCGTCCCGGCGGTTCGCCCGCGAGGCCGAACTCCTCACCGACCGTGTCCGCGATGTCATCCTCGATGTGAGCGAGGCCGACGGCTCGGGGTCGATGGCGATGCTCGGCGAGACGGTGTTCGCGCTGGGAACGGGGCTCTCGGACGCCGGCCACGACCCCGCCGTCTGCCGCATCCACCCGACCGGCGCGCACCTCACGCTCGACGGCTGGTGAGCGCATCGGGACCGTCGGAGGCGACACGCTGAAGCGGTTCCCGGCCGTCCGTTCGGCCGTGTCGGCAGACGACCCGACCCGCATCCGTTCGCTGGCCATCACCGCCGAGGACCTCCTGGCGGCGCTGGAGGCGAACGCCCGTCGTGACGCGGGCGCCGTCCTCCGGGTGACGCCGCCGTTCAGCGGTCGGATGCGCGCACGCCTCCACCTCGCCGGCGCGGAGGGCGGCTACGACGGGCCGCCACAGCCGATCCACATCGACCCCGAGCAGTTGCTCGACGACGGCGCGCCCGCCTTCCCCAGCGTCGACGCCACCGAGGACGACCTCCGGTCGGACCCTGACAGCGAGTACACGCCCGAGCGCCACCGCGAGCGCCACGAGCAACGCGTCGCGGAGTGGCGCGCCGCCGTCCGCGACCGCGTCCGCGAGGAGACGACACTCGAAACGCCCGACGGCGAGGCGACAGTCGAGGTATCGGTGCTCGGGTAGGGGGTCCATAACCGGACCTGCCCGCCGCGCCGGTGATGCCCGGTGGGCCGGTGCCCCGGTGCCCCGTCGGTCGTTCCCACGAGTTCGCCGCGGTTCCAGTTTCCACTCGGCCACCAGAGTGATATATATCCGTCAGTGCCGGTATCTTGATACGGAGATAATGGCTGATAGCGCCGTATAAAACTTCTAAACGATTCTAGGGCGTTCGTAAAACGTTCCCTCTGGACCGTTCGTGCGCGGTGAAAGGTCCGAAACGATACGAAGGCTCTCGCGGTTATATGCCGGTGTCCGTCCATGGGGTGAGTGAAGCACGATGTCCACGAACAGTCCCTCGCTCTGGCCCCCCGCCGACGCATCCCCCGCCCGCATCGCCGACCAGCTCCGCCGTGGCGCTCGCACCGCCGTCGACCACGTCCGCCCGCTGCTCCAGGCGACCGCCTTCTGGTCGGCGGTCGTCATGCCCTTCCTCTACGTCCCGCTCCTGCTGGGCGGGCTCACGGGCGGCGAGTTCACCACGTTCGTCGGGCTCCTGCTCGTGAACGCCCTCGTCCTCGTCCTCGGGCACAACCACCACGTTGGCGACCCCACCGAGGAGAGCGAGGCAGCCACGCAGTAGGCAGCCACCTGACGCCCTCCACGCGGTCGATGCCCTCCAGCCATTCCCTCCACGCGGCCCTCCCACGCTCCGGGCGGCGTCCCGTGGGTTACCTGCCCACCACGCTCCCCCGGCTTCTTGCGCGCCCCGACCGTGATTCGCCCATGAGCGACGACCTCGACCGGGTCGACTGTCTCCAGTTCCCCGGTGATGCGGCCGACACCGTCCGACTCGTTCCCGCGGGACTGGGCGAGCGCGTCGTCGCGGCCCACGACGAGGAGCGCCGGCGGCGGAACCGTCTCGGCGTGGTCGCCGCGGCCCTCCTCACCCTCCTCTCGGGTGCGGTGGCCCTCGCCGTCATCGGTCCGACACCCGTCACCGCGGTCGGGACGGTGCTAATCGGTATCGTGAGCGTCTACGCCGCGCGCCGGTCGCCTTCGGGCGCGGCGGCGCCGTCCCCGGACCTTCTCGCGACCGATATCCCGGTCGCGGAGGCGCGAGCCCGGTACGAGGTGGCGGCCGAATCGGCGAATCCCTTCGAAGCGGGGACGACCGATTCCGAGCCAGCGACTTCCGACGGACCGGGTGGCGACCCCCTGGACGGCGACGGCTCGGACGGGGAGTCGGCTGACGGCGGCGACCCAGATAGCGACGACCCGGCGTGACCCCCGGAACCTCTCGGTGTGATTACGTGTCTCAGTTTCAGGGAAGCGTTTAGTCACTCCGAACAGGAGTAACGGCCATGCCAGGTCCCGCGTTCCGTCGCGGCGAAACCGTCGCCCTCCACCCCATCAACGAGGAGGATATCGACTTCCTCCACGAGAACCGGAACGACCCCGAGGTCCGATGGGGCCTGACGACGGCCTTCCCGCAGACCCGCGAGCAAGCCGAGAAGCGACACGAACAGCACGCCGAGGACGACTCCGGCGTCGGCCTCCTCATCGTCCCGACGGACGCCGACGACCCGGTCGGCAACGTCGTCGGCTTCGATATCGACCCCGCACACGGGACCGCCGAACTCGCCGCCTGGGTCGCCCCCGAGGCACAGGGCGAGGGGTACGCCACCGAGGGAACCGCCCTGATGATGGACTACCTGTTCGCCGAGCGGCGACTGCACACGGTCGTCGCCCGCGCCATCGTCCAGAACGAGGCCAGCCGCGCGGTGCTGGAGGGCCTCGGCTTCCAGCAGGAGGGTATCCAGCCCGCCGAGAAGTACGTCGACGGCGAGCACGTCGACGTGGTCCGGTACTCGATGCTGGCCCGGGAGTGGGACGGTGCCGCCGCGGCCCTCGGTCACGGGGGTGAGGCCTGATGCCCGGTCCCGCCTTCCGCATCGGCGAGGACGTGGCGCTCCACACCATCGAGCGCGAGGACCTGGAGTTCGTCGCGCGACTCCGCAACGACCCGGACATCCGCCACGGCGTGACGTTCACCCGCCCCGAGAGCGATGTCGAACTCGAGTCCTGGTTCGAGGACCACGTCTCCGCGACGGACACCGACGACGAGGGGGCACAGCTCCTCATCGTTCCGCGCGACGCCGCCCACGGGACGGATGCCGAGCCCGACGGCGGCAGCGACGAGGCCGCGGATGATGCCCGGCCCGCGCCCCAGCCGGTCGGCTACGTCTCGCTGTTCGACATCGAGCGCCCCGCCGGCACCGGGGAGATCGCGGTCACCGTCGCGCCCGAGCACCGGGGCCAGGGGTACGCCACCGACGCGGTCCGCGAGCTGGTCGCCTACGGCATCGAGGAACTCCGGCTGACCAAGGTCCGGGCGCTCGCGCTCGTGACGAACGACGCCTCCCGTGCGGTGCTGGAGAACGTCGGCTTCCGCGTCGGCGAGGTCCGGCGCGAACTCAAGCGGGTCGATGGCGAGCACGTCGACGTGGTGGCCCACTCGCTGCTCGCCGACGACTGGTTCGACCGGCCGGACACCACTCGCGGGCTCCCGGACAGCCCGCCGGGCGCGACCGCCGCCGAGCGCGGCCACACGAACCCGTTCGCCACGGACGCCGACGGGACGGTCGGCGGCGAGCGGCGCCCCGACGCCGGCGACGGTGCGGGCGCGGACCAGGGGGGTGAGCGGTGATGCCGGGCCCCGTCTTCCGCGCGACCGACGACGGCGAGGTGACGCTGCGCCCCCGGCAGGCCGAGGATCACGAGTTCGTCCGTGACGTGACGAACCTGCCGGAGGTGCGCCGGTTGATGCGGAACACGACCCCGAAGAACGCCCAGGCCGTCGAGGACGAGTTCGAGGAGTACGCCGACAACGACGACGGCGCCGGCTTCTGCATCTGTGCTCCGGACGAGCCCGTGGGCCACATCGGTATCTGGAACATCGACCACGTCAACGGCACCGCGTGGATGGGTGCGTGGATCGACCCGGACCATCACGGCGAGGGGTACGCCCCCCGCGGCACCGCACTGGCCATCGACTGGGCGTTCGAGGAGCTGGACCTCCACCGGCTCAACACCGGCGTCTACGAGCCGAACCGGCCCTCACAGCGCGTGATGGAGAAGCTCGGCTTCACCCGCGAGGGCGTCCAGCGCGAGTCCATCTACATCGAGGGCGCCTACTACGACACCTACAACTACGGCCTCCTCCGCGAGGAGTGGGACGGCTACGACCGGTAGCGGCCGTTCGCCGCTGGAAGCGGACGCCGCTCCACTTCTCCAGGCTCCGGAGATACCGTGATGACTCAGGGCGTCACGCCACGCCCAGCAGCAGGAACAGGACCGCGGCGACGGCGGCGACCGCCGAGGCTGCGGTCCCGGAGACTCCGCGCTCGTGGAGCAGGCCGAACCGCCAGATGACGGCGCCCCAGGCCATCGTGAGAACGCCACTGGCCTGCCCCACGAGTCGCATCGCGTCCAGCTGTGCGATGGCCTGGTCCCGGAACGCCGCGGGGTCCTGCCCGCTGCTGACGGTGATGGGGTCGAACGTGACCCAGAACGCGAGGAGCGTGACCACCATGCCGAGCAGGGCCGGGACCATCCCCCAGGCCGCGACGGTCAGCGTCCGGCCGAACGGGCCCTCGCCGTTCGCGAGCCACGACCCGGCGTGGAGTGTCCCGGCGACGAGGACCCAGACGATGGGGAGGCCGATGGCGAGCTGGCCCGCGACCGTGCCGATGGCCTTCCAGATGAAATGGTCGATGTTCCGCTCGACCTGCTCGGGCTCGTCGCAGCCGCTCGGGGTGAAGCGCCCGGGACTGTCACCGTCGCAGAAGGTGTCGCCCGGATACGCCGGGTTGTCCACCGTGACGGTGCCGTCGATGTTGGCAGCGAACATCCAGCCGAGCGCGTAGACGCCCGCCAGGAGTACGAGGATGGTGAGGCCGGCGACGGCGACGCCACGGCCGAGGCTGGCCGTGCGCTCGCTGAAGTACCGGTCCGGTCGGCGGAGGGGAGTGGAGGGCGGCGACATGCGGCGATGGGTCCGACGGCCGGGATGAAAAGTCTCGTGACGGAGCGTTGCGGGGACGGGATTACAGCGACATGTCGCTCTCGGCCTCGGCGCCCTCGGTGGCGTCCTGGAGGCCGTCCTCCTGGATGTCGCTGGTCATGTCGTGGCTGATGCCCGCGTCGGTCAGGACATCCTCGAAGTCGGCCTGGTAGCGGGCGGAGACGCTCCGGATCTCCGTCTCCGTCTCGACGACGCGGCGGTAGCGCCGGACCGTGCTCGGCGACACGTCCAGCTCCTCGGCGAGGTCCCCCGTCCCGAGGTCCTCGTCCGCGTTGAGGAGCCTGCGTAGCTCCTTCAGCTCGAACGGGGCGTCGCGGTCCCGGTCCCGGACCAGATGCACGTCGAGTCGGGCCCGGACCACGTCGCGGCGGTCGACGTCGAGCGTGTCGGCGATGTCGGTGTCGTCCTCGCCCTCGTAGTAGCCCCGGACGACACGGGCGTACTCGGCGTCCGAGAGGTCGGTCTCGAACTCGTACTTCTCCCGCATGCGCGCGACCACGTCGGCCAGCCGCTCGGCGACCTCCTCGTCGTCCTCGCCCGCCAGCGTTCCCGGCGTCTCCTCCTGTTTCTCGGTGACTGTCTCCTCCCCGGTCACCTCCTCGAAGATGTCCCGCAACTCCTCCGTCTTCTCGTCCATGGCTTGGTGGGGACGGACCGCGGTATTTAGTTCTGTGGGGCGGTTCCCGCGGCGCGGGGGCGGTCGCGGCGCGGGCGGCGGCCACGGCGCGGTCGACCGTGTCGCGACCGCTGCGTGGAACAGGACCGATGGGGGCGGGACGGCGCGGAGATAAACCCCCCGTTCGCTACTGGTTTTACAGCGGAAATCAAGCTGGAAATTTGCGCAAAAGGCGGCAACGGAGCGGGTGCGGGCGCTTGACAAGACTTAACCATATAGGCTCCCGTTCCCGCGGTATGACGTGGACGCTACCCTTGCAGGCCGGCGTCGAGTCCGGGGTCACCACCCGACCGACGTTCTGGAAGATCTCGCACACCGGCGAGGTGGTGTTCTACTACCTCGCGGCGGTGACGATCTTCGTCTTCGCCTACGGGGTGTACGACCGCTTCGCCCGCTACCAGCGCGGTACCGAGGACTGGTTCGACCGGCTGGACGACCTCCCCGGACGCATCACGAGCGCGGCCAAGATCGTCGCCTCCAACGAGAAACAGTTCAACCGCGACCTCGTCGGCGGCGTGATGCACGCGTTCATCATGTGGGGCTTCCTGACCCTGCTGATCGGGACGACCATCATCGCCATCGACATCGACTTCTTCCGCAACGGGACCCAGTTCCTGCTGGGCGAGCGCCAGTCGTTCTTCATCGGTGACTTCTATCTCTCGTACTCGCTGGTGATGGACTTCATGGGGCTGCTGTTCGTGGTCGGCCTCGGCATCGCACTGTGGCGCCGCTACGTCACCCGGAAGGACCGCCTCCACGGCAAGCACACGGGCTGGGAGGACGCCTTCCTCGTCTGGTCGCTGTTCCTGCTCGGTGTCGGCGGCTACATCCAGGAGGGGCTGCGCATCCTCGGTACCGCGAGCGTCGAGAACGGCACGGTCCAGTTCATCTCCTTCGAGCAGGTCTCGTTCGTCGGCTGGTTCGTCGCCGACGTGTTGAACGTCTTCTTCCAGGGGCTGGGCATGGGCCCGAGCGAGTCCGTCGGCGCGGCCGCCGCGCTCTACCCCGTCGGCTGGTGGTCCCACGCCCTGCTCGCGTTCGTCTTCATCGCCGCGGTGCCGTACGCCAAGCCGTTCCACATGATCTCCTCGTTCGCGAACGTGGTCACCCGCGACGAGAAGGCCGGCAAGCGCCTGCCCGGCGTCCCCGCCGACCTCGATGCTGACACCGGCGCCGAGTCCATCGACCAGTTCTCCTGGAAGGAGATGCTGGACCAGGACGCCTGCACGAAGTGTGGCCGCTGTTCGTCGGTCTGTCCGGCGAACGCGTCCGGCCGCAACCTCGACCCCCGTGACGTCATCCTCGACCTCAAGCAGTACCGCGAGGAGGTCGACGCCACGGGCGAGGAGAAAGAGATCATCGCCGAGGACGGCGACGTCATCGCGGCCGAGACGATGGAGTCCTGCATGGCCTGCATGGCCTGCATGGACGCCTGCCCGGTCGAGATCGAGCACCTGAAGAGCTTCACCCGTCTCAACCGCCAGCTCACCGACCAGGGCGACATCCAGCCCTCGCTGCAGGAGGTCTTCCAGAACGTGATGCAGAAGGGCAACACGTTCGGGAACAGCCAGCGCAAGCGCGCCGACTGGGCCGACGAGCTGGAGTTCGACATCACGGACGCCCGCGAGGAGGAGGTGGAGTACCTCTGGTACGTCGGTGACTACCCGAGCTACGACGACCGGAACAAGAAGGTCGCTCGGTCGCTCGCCAAACTGCTGAAGGAGTCCGGCGTGAGCTTCGGTATCCTGTTCGACGACGAGAAGTACGACGGCAACGACATCCGCCGTGTCGGCGAGGAGTTCCTCTACGTCGAGCTGGCCGGCCACCACGTCGAGTCGTTCCAGGAGTGTGACTTCGACAAGCTGGTCTGTACGGACCCACACTCGTACAACACCTTCAAGAACGAGTACCCGGAGGTCGACTTCGACGAGTTCGCCGACGACCCGATGATGCCGTTCGAGATCGAGGAGGGCTGGAACCAGAACGGCGAGGTCGACGTGCTCCACTGGACGCAGGTCGTCGAGGAACTGGTCGAGCGCAACGCGCTCGGGCTGACGGGGACGGAACTCGACTACACCGTCACCTACCACGACCCGTGTCACCTGGGCCGGTACAACGACGAGTACGAGGCCCCCCGCGAACTGATTCGCGCGACGGGCTGTGACCTCCACGAGATGCCGCGCAACCGCGACAACTCCTACTGCTGCGGTGGCGGCGGCGGCGGGCTCTGGCTCGAGCACGAGCAGGAGGAGAAGGCCTCCGAGGAGCGCCTTCGCGAGGCCCTCAACGATACCGAGGCCGGGAGCGCCGTCGAGAAGTTCGTCGTCGCCTGCCCGATGTGCATGACGATGTACGAGGACGGCCGCAAGACCGGCGACTTCGAGGACGACATCGAGATCGTCGACGTGGCCGAACTGCTCATCGAGGCCATCGAGCAGGGCGGCCCCGCGGCCACGGCAGCCGGCGAGTCCGGCGGCCCGGCCCCGGCCGACGACTGAGTTCCGTCCACTCGGCCGACACGTTTCCCGGACCGTTCTCTGGTTCTGAAAACGCTTTTCAGGGCCTGAAACCACTGTTGGAGGGTTATGACCTCACGGGGTGTAGCTGGGTGTGAAGCATGGCCTCCTCACCCACCCCGACCGTCCTCCTCGTCGAGGACGACGAACCGCTGGCGGACCTGTACGCCGACTGGCTCCGGGGAGACTACGACGTCGAGGTGGTTCTCGGTGGGGAGCCGGCGCTCGAGCGGCTGGCCGAGGGAGGCATCGACGTGGTCCTCCTGGACCGACACATGCCGGATATCTCGGGCGACGAGGTGCTGGTCACGCTGCGGGACTGGGGGCTCGACGCCCGGGTGGCGATGGTCACCGGGGTCTCACCCGAGATGGACATCCTGGAGATGGGGTTCGACGACTACCTGCTCAAGCCCGTGGACCGGGGGACGCTGGTGGGGACCGTCGAGGGGCTGCTCGAGCGCGACACGTACGAATCGCTCCGCATCGAACTGGGCTCGCTCCGGGTGAAACGGAACGTCCTGCAGGTCGAGCAGTCCGAGCGCCGCCTGGCGGAGGACGACCGCTACGAGGCGTTGTGTGCCCGTATCGAACGCCTCGAGGCGCTGGTCGAGGAGCACCGTTCGCAGGTCGGCGTTCCGGCCGCCGACTGAGCTCGCTGCCGACCAGTGGAGCGCGGATGGAGACGACATCCTCTTTCCTGCACGACCATGAGTTGTGTTCACGCACGCGACAGCCATGTTCCGACACCTAGGATTCCGTGGATGCGTATTATGCCCCTTAGTTGCGGTTAGTGAACCATTAGTCCTTAACAGGAACCCTCTTATGCGGCGTCGAGCGAGGTGTTGACATGCAGGAACGCACGACAGGGTCCGCGAGCGACGACGGCGCGACGCTCCTCGCCGACCCCGAGGACCACCGCGCCAACTGTGGCGTCGGGGTGGTGTTCGACCTCGACGGTGAGGGTGGCCACGACGTACTGGCGGACGGCCTCGACCTCCTCGAGAACCTCGAACACCGCGGCACGACCGGCGCCGAGGAGAACACGGGCGACGGGGCCGGCGTCCTCATCCAGATCCCGGATCGCTTCTTCCGAGACGAACTCGATGTCGACCTCCCGCCCGCCCGGGAGTACGCCGTCGGCTCCGTCTTCCTCCCGCAGGACGACGAGGCCGCGGCCAGCCTCCAGGCGGTCGTCGAGCAGGAACTCGCCGACCAGGGGCTGGAGGTCTTCCACTGGCGGAGTGTCGAGACGGACAACTCGATGCTGGGCGCGACGGCCGTCGAGAGCGAGCCCCAGATCGCGCAGGTCTTCGTCCGGCCCGAGGCCGACCTCGACGCGGACGCCTTCGACCGCGCACTGTACGTCGGCCGACGGGCCATCGAGAACCGACTGGAGGACGAGCAGCCCACCGGCGCCGAGCGCTTCTACATCGTCTCGCTGGACCGGAAGACGCTCGTCTACAAGGGGCTCCTGAAGGCCGACCAGCTCCCCGGCTACTTCCCCGAGCTCACGGACGAGCGGATGGCGTCGACGTTCGCGATGGTCCACGCGCGGTTCTCGACGAACACGCTCGGCGCGTGGCATCTCGCCCATCCGTACCGCAACATCATCCACAACGGCGAGTTCAACACCATCCAGGGCAACATCAACTGGATGCGGGCCCGGGAGACGGATATCGCCCACGAGGACTTCGGCGACGACATCGAGACCATCAAGCCGATCATCGACGACCCGGAGCAGTCAGACACCGCCTCGGTGGACAACGGGCTCGAACTCCTCCTCGAGGGCGGGCGCGACCTGCCCCACGCCCTGCGGATGCTCATCCCCGAGGCGTGGCGCAAGGACGGCAACCACGTCCCCGAGGAGCGCCAGGAGTGGTACGACTACCACGCCTCGCTCGTCGAGCCGTGGGACGGCCCGGCGCTCGTCGCGGCCACCGACGGCGACCGCATCGGCGCGGTCCTCGACCGGAACGGGCTCCGGCCCTGCCGGTACGACGTGCTGAGCGACAACACGCTGGTCATGGCCAGCGAGGCCGGTGCCATGGACCACGACCCCTCGGAGATCGAGACGCGCGACCGGCTCCAGCCCGGCCAGCTGTTCCTCGCCGACCCCGAGGAGGGTCGCGTCATCCCGGACGAGGAGGTCTTCGACGGCCTGCTCGACGAGAAGTACGGCGAGTGGGTCGACTCCGAACAGGTCGATATCGACGACATCGCCGACCGCGAGGACCGCGCCCCTCGCGGCGACGTCGACGGGCTGCGGGCCCACCAGGCGATGTACGGCTACACGTACGACGAGATGGACCACCTGCTGGAGCCGATGGCGAGCGAGGGGAAGGACCCCGTCGGCTCGATGGGGGACGACACGCCCCTCTCCGTACTGTCGCAGTTCAACCGGCCGCTGTTCACCTACTTCAAGCAGCTGTTCGCGCAGGTCACGAACCCGCCGCTGGACTACATCCGCGAGGAGGTCGTCACGTCGATGGAGACGCGGCTGGGCAACCAGCGCAACCTGCTGGACGAGACGCCCGAGCACGCCCGCCAGCTGGTCTGTGACTCGCCGGTTCTCACCGACGCGGAGACGGCGAGCATCAAGGAGCTGGACGGCGGCGAGGGCGAGCTCTCCTCGACGGTCGTGGACATCACGTACGACCCCGAGGAGACCGCGAGCCTGGAGGCCGCGGTCGAGGCGCTCCGGGCCGAGGCCACCGACGCCGCACAGGAGCACGACATCGTCGTGCTCTCGGACCGCGCGGCCGGCGAGGGCCGCGTCCCCATCCCCTCGCTGCTCGCGGTCGGCGGCGTCCACCACCACCTCGTCCGGAACGGCCTGCGGAACCGCGCGGGCCTCGTCATCGAGTCGGGCGACCCGCGTGCGGTCCACCACTTCGCGACGCTCATCGGCTACGGCGCCGGCGCGGTGAACCCGTACCTCGCCTACCAGTCCATCAGCGACCTCGTCGCCGGCCCGGACGGCGCCGACGAGGAGCAGGCTGTCGACGCGTACGTCCACGCCGTCGAGGACGGGCTGCTGAAGACGATGGCGAAGATGGGCATCTCGACCGTCGAGTCCTACCAGGGCGCCCAGATCTTCGAGGCCGTCGGCCTCGACTCGGACTTCGTCGCCGAGTACTTCGAGGGCACCACCGCCCGCACCGAGGGCATCGACATCGACGACGTGGAGGCCGACCTGACGAAGCGCCACACGGTCGCCTGGGGCGAGGAGGCCGACCTCGAGCGACAGGGCGAGTACGAGCACCGCTCGGACGGCATCTTCCACGAGTGGAACCCCCAGTCCGTGGGCGCGCTCCAGCAGGCGGTGCGGACGGGTGACTACGAGCGCTACGGCGACTTCGCGGACCTGATGAACGAGCAGACCGAGCAGCTCCAGACGCTGCGCGGCCTGCTGGAGTTCGATTCGGACCGCGACCCCGTCGACATCGACGAGGTCCAGCCGGTCGAGGAGATCGTCAAGCACTTCTCGACCGCCGCGATGAGCCTCGGGAGCCTCTCGCCGGAGGCCCACGAGAACAACTCCATCGCGATGAACCGGCTCGGGGCCAAATCCAACACCGGCGAGGGCGGCGAGCCCCCCGAGCGCTTCGACACGGAGAAGGAGTGCAACATCAAGCAGGTCGCCTCCGGCCGCTTCGGGGTCACCTCCGACTACCTCACCAACGCCGAGGAGATCCAGATCAAGATGGCCCAGGGCTCCAAGCCCGGCGAGGGCGGCCACCTGCCCGGCAAGAAGGTCAACGAGATGATCGCGCACGTCCGGTACGCGACGCCGGGCGTGGGTCTCATCTCGCCGCCGCCGCTGCACGACATCTACTCCATCGAGGACCTCAAGCAGCTCATCCACGACCTGAAGGCGGCCAACCCGGACGCCGACATCAACGTCAAACTCGTCTCCGAGGCCGGCATCGGCACCATCGCCGCCGGCGTCGCGAAGGCCAACGCCGACGTGGTCCACATCTCGGGCCACTCGGGCGGCACCGGCGCCTCGCCGAAGACCAGTATCAAGAACGCCGGCCTGCCGTGGGAGCTCGGGCTGGCCGAGGCCAACCAGATGCTCCGCGCGACGGACCTGCGCAACCGCATCCGCGTCACCGCCGACGGCGGGCTGAAGACCGGCCGTGACGTGGCCATCGCTGCCCTCCTCGGTGCGGAGGAGTACGTCTTCGGGACCGCCTCCCTGGTCACCTCGGGCTGTGTGATGGCCCGGCAGTGCCACGAGAACACCTGCCCGGTCGGTGTCGCCACGCAGCGCGACGAGCTGCGCAACCGGTTCCCCGGCGAGCCCGACCACGTCATCAACTACATGACGTTCATGGCCCAGGAGCTGCGCGAGATCATGGCCGACCTGGGCTTCACCTCGCTGGACGAGATGATCGGTCGCCCCGAGTTCCTGGCCCAGCGGACCGACGTGGAACAGGAGAAGGCCCGGAAGCTCGACCTCTCCTCGGTCATCGCCCAGCCGCCGGGCGACCAGCGACGCAAGACCGAGCCCCAGACCCACGAGGTCGACGAGCAGCTGGACTGGGAGATCATGGACGAGCTGGGCGACGCCCTCGAGACGGGCGAGCCCGCGCATCTGGACATGGAGATCGGCAACCAGCACCGCGCGGTCGGCGCGACCCTCTCGAACCACATCTCGAAGGAGCACGGCCTCGACGGGCTCCCGGAGGACACCTTCCGTATCGACTTCGACGGCGTCGCCGGCCAGTCGTTCGGTGCCTTCCTCAAGCACGGCGTGACGATGTCGCTGACCGGCAGCGGCAACGACTACGTCGGCAAGGGGCTCTCCGGCGGGAAGCTCATCGTCCAGACGCCCAACTCGGCGCCGTACGAGCCCGAGGAGAACATCGTCACCGGCAACGTCGCGCTGTACGGCGCGACCCAGGGGCAGATGTACGTCAACGGGAAGGCCGGCGAGCGCTTCGCCGTCCGCAACTCCGGCGTGAAGGCCGTCGTCGAGTCCGTCGGCGACCACGGCTGTGAGTACATGACCGGCGGCGTCGTCGTCTGCCTGGGTGACACGGGCAAGAACTTCGCTGCGGGCATGTCCGGCGGTATCGCCTACGTCCTCGACCGCGAGGGCGACTTCGAGGACCGGGTGAACTACGGGATGGTCGAGACCACCCGTGAACTCGGCGAGTCCGACCGGCGCATGATGCGCCGCCTCGTCGAGAACCACGTCGCCCACACCGATTCCGACCGCGCCGAGTACGTCCTCGAGCACTGGGAGGAGGAACTCGACAGGTTCGTGAAGGTGATGCCCGAGGCGTACAGCCGCGCGCTCAGCGAGGGCGCGGAGGACGTCCGCGAGGACCTGCCCGAGTCCGTCGGCCCGGACGCCGACGCTGCGGGGCAGGGCTTCGCTGCGTCGACCGACGACTAACACGCACTTTTTACTCCTCGGGTGTCCTCGGCCGGCGGCTTCGCCGCCGGCCTGCGGGCACCACTCGTCGCAAAAACTTGCGGAAAAACGTTGCCGGCCTCCGCGCCCTTCGGGCGCTCCGGCCGGTGAAACAGCGCTCGCTCCGCTCGCGCGGTATGCAGCAATCCATGCTGTTGCACCGGGCATACCATACATGCTGCCACTATAGTCTGTTTTTAGAAAAGGTTCGACATTATGCGTTGTATCGGGATTTATATAGAATATATCGTTCGTAGCTCGATTAAATCTCTCGCAAATGATATTATTCAGTGGTCGTGCTGAATAGAGGGCGCAAGTCGGTCATTGGTTAATCAGCGCGGACCTTCGATAATAACTGCTTAGTGGCTCCTGTTCTGGTTAATTGTATGTCCGATGGAGCCTTTCAACTATCGATGCTAGTGATGGTTCTTAGTGGATTCCTTCTCGTCGGAAGGGATATCTTCGCAGGAATGGACCAACTTATCGGGACTATTGCACTCGGTCTCCTCCTGACTGGATTTGTAGTCGGTCTAGTTGGCCTCTTGACCTCAGAGTAGCCGAAATCGGGCGGAGAATCCGACGCAACCTCTCTGAGACCTCTCTGAAACTCAGATATTCGTTTGCTGAATCCATCCTCTATATTCAGCACGCACATCCTGTCAGTCGCTGAGGGCATCGCCACAGTCGCCTCCACCGATTTCTTCGAAAACGGGTGCGCGGCCTGCTCGCCGGAGTCGACCTCCCCCTTGCCGCCTCCGGCGGCATCCCTATGCCCCATCCACCCGATGGCGGTGGTATGGCCACGCTCCAGCTCCTGCGCCACGCGACACTCCGACTGACGCTCGGTGACACGACACTGCTGGTCGACCCGATGCTCTCCGAGCCCGGCGAGATGCCGCCCATCCCGAACTCGCCCAACGACCGGCGGAACCCGCTCGTCGAGTTGCCGGACGCCCCGCTCGACCACGACGCGCTGCTGGTCACCCACCTCCACCGCGACCACCTCGACGACCGGGCGCGCGAGGAACTCGCCGACGGGCAGCCGACGCTCTGCCAGCCCGCGGACACTGACGAGTTGGCCGACGACGGCTTCGACCCCCGGCCGGTCGACGACACGGCGACGCTGGGTGACCTGACCGTGACGCGGACGCCGGCGCGCCACGGCTACGGCGACCTGGCCGAGCAGATGGGCCCGGTGTCGGGGTTCGTGCTGGAGGCCCCTGACGAGCCGACCGTCTACCACGCGGGCGACACCGTGCCGTACGAGGCGGTCCGGGAGACGCTGGACGAGTACGAGCCGGACGTGGTGGTGGCGAACGCGGGCGCGGCACAGTTCACCGAG
The DNA here is from genome assembly GCF_024298885.1 of Haloglomus halophilum. Classification (GTDB taxonomy): domain Archaea; phylum Halobacteriota; class Halobacteria; order Halobacteriales; family Haloarculaceae; genus Haloglomus; species Haloglomus halophilum. Next base: position 812,485 of record NZ_CP101166.1, on the reverse strand, counting down.
GGTCGGCCCATCACGATGACGCCCGAGGACGTGGTGACACTGACCGAGTGGACGGACGCGACCATCGTCGCGGACCACATGGACAGCATCAACCACTGTCTCGCGACGCGCGAGGACCTGCAGGCGACGCTCGACGAGGCGGGCGTCGAGGAGCAGGTCGTCGTGCCCGACGACGGCGAGACGGTCGACCTCTGAGCCGGCCGGTTCGACCGCTACCCGGCGCGTCGCGTCACAAGGGGTTTGGCGGTCGCCGCCGAGCCTCCGTCCGATGGCAGGCCTCGCCGACGTGTTCCTGACCCCGCTCGGTCTGCTCGCCCTCCTCGCCGTCGTGCCCATCCTGCTGCTGTACCTGGTCCGGCCGGACCCCCGTCGGCTACAGCTGCCGACGCTGGAGTTCCTCGCGGCCGGAGAGGAGGGCGGCACCGACAGCGCCGCCCTCGAGACGCTCCGCCGGAACCTCCTGTTGTTCCTCCAGCTACTCGTGGTCGTGCTGGTGGCACTCGCGCTGGCCTCGCCGTACGTCACGACCAGCGGGACCGCGACGGTCACGGAGACGGTGGTCGTGCTGGACACCTCCGCGAGCATGGCCGTCGAGGACGCAAGCGGGGGGAGCCGGTTCGACCGGGCCCGGGCCATCGCCCGGGAGTCGGTCTCGCAGACCACGTCCGTCGTGACCGCCGGCGCGACGCCGCGGGTCCGGCTCCAGGCCAGTGGCGCGGCGGACGCCCGCGAGGTGCTCGACGACCTCTCGCGGACGGATGCCGCGGGCGACCTCTCAGCGGCCGTCTCGCAGGCGGTCGCCGTGGCCGACGAGGACGCCCGCATCGTCGTCGTCAGCGACTTCGCCGGCGCCGGCGCGTGGCGTGACGCCGTCGAGACCGCCCGTGGCCGGGGCTACACGGTCGACCTGCGGCCGGTCGGGAGCGAGGCCACCAACGTCGGCTTCGTGGACGCCGAGTACGGCCGGACGAGCGTCACGCTCTCCGTGAAGAGCTACGCCGACCGCCCGGTCGAGCGGACGGTCAGTCTGGGTGGCGCGCGCGAGACCCTGCGACTCCAGCCCGGCGACGTGGGGACCGCGACGCTGCCGGTCCCGACCGGCGACGCGACCGCCCGCCTCTCGCCGGGCGACGGGTTCGCCCTCGACGACCGGGTCGCCGTCTCCGGCCCCGGGGAGGCGAGGATTCGCGTCCTGCTGGTGAGCAACGACCCGGACCGGTATCTGGTGACGGCGCTGGAGGTGCTCGACGAGGTCTCGCTGACGGTCGCCGAGCCGCCGACGGCCGTCGAGAGGGAGTACGACGTGGTCGTCTTCGCCGGCGTGGACCGCCAGCGGCTGCTACAGGGCACGCGCGAGGCCGCCGGGTCGGTGACGCGCGAGGGTGGTGGCACCATCGTCGTCGCGCAGGACGACCTCGGACAGGTCGGTTACGGCGGCCTCCTGCCGGTCGAGCCGACCGGGCGTTCGTCGGGCCCCTCGGTTCGGGCGAGCGACGACCCGCTCGTCAGGGGCATCAGCTTCCCGCCACCGAAGTCGTACCTCACCGCCGAGTTGCGCAACGACTCCGAGAGCCTGGTCCGGGCGAACGACTCGCCGCTACTCGCGCGCGGGCGACTCGGGAACGGCCGGACCCTCTACTACGGCTACCTCCCGGGCGCCAGCCAGTTCCAGTTCAACTACCAGTACCCGGTGCTGTGGAAGCGGCTGGTCTACGAGGCGGCCGGACGGGAGCCGCTCCCGCGGACCAACTACGAGACGGGCACGCGCCTCTCTGTCCCCAACGGGACGGCGGTGGCGGCCCCGGACGGGAGCCGGACCGCGGCCGACGGCTCGGTCTCTCTGGACGCCGCGGGCCACTACCGCCTCGACGACCGGCGGGTGGCGGCCGCGCTGCTCGACGCGGCGGAGTCGAACGTCTCGGCCCCGGCGCTCCGGACCGGCCCCGACGGCGTCGCGCGGTCGCGGGAGGAGGTCGTCCAGCGGCCGCTGGACCTCTCCCCGGCGGTCGCGCTCGCCGCGCTCGGCGTGTTGCTGACGGAGGTGGCGCTGCTCCGGCGCCGGGGTGACCTGTGATGTCGCCTCTCCAGGCCGGACCGGGGACCGAGCTCCAGGCTGGCCTCCCCGGGACCGGGCTCCAGGCCGGTATTCCCGGGACCGAGGCGGCCGAGGTCACCGTCAGGGGCGTGACCCTCGGGGTCGAGTTGCCCCTCGTCGCACTGGCGCTCCCGGTCGTGCTCGTCGCGCTCGTCGCGCTGACGTTCCACCTCCGCGGGGCGGCCGGCGACTGGAGCCGGCGCCGACGGCTGGGGCTGTTCGCCTCACGGGTGGTCCTCGCGACGCTTCTGGTGGCCGCTGCTGCCGGGCCGTACACGGTCACCGCCCGCGAGACGCCCGGCGACCCGCGGGTCCGCCTGCTGGCCGACGAGTCCGACTCGATGGCCGTGACCGACGCGAACGTCGACGCGCTCGCGGCCGCCATCGAGGCCGAGGGGGTCCCGGTCAGCCGGTCGGTCGTCGGGTCGGGCACCACCTCGCGGCTGGGTGATGCCGTCGTCGCCAACACCGAGCGGGACGCGGAGCTGCTGGTGGTCTCGGACGGACAGGTGACGGGTGGTCGGTCGCTGGGCGAGGCCGCGGAGGTCGCCACCAGCGCCGGCGCCACCGTTCACGCGGTCCGGCTCTCGACGACCCGGACCGAACGGTACGTCACCCTCGCCGGCCCCGCCAAGACCAGCGCCGGCGTCGGCAACAGCTTCCTCGTCCGTGTCAGCGGGGCGGACCTGGGGTCGAGCACCGCCACCGTCACGGTCACGGCCGACGGGACGCCCGTCTTCACCGAGGAGATCTCGGGCGCGGGCGCCGCCGAGTTCACCTACACCTTCGACGAGGTGGGCTCTCACGAGCTGGTCGCGAGGGTCGACGCCGACGACGTCCACGACGGCAACGACGTCGTCCGGCGGAGCGTCCGCGTCGTCCCGAAGCCGCGGGTCCTGTACGTCTCCCGCGGCGAGTACCCGCTGGAGGGGCTGCTCGACCGTCTCTACAACGTGACCAGCCGGCCAGCGGTGCCGGACGACCTCGAACCCTACCAGGCCGTCGTCCTGCAGGACCTCCCCGCGGACGAAGCGGGTAACGTGACCGCCCTCCAGCGGGCGGTCATCGACGGGACGGGCCTGGTCGCGGTCGGTGGTCGGAACGCGTACGACAACGGCGGCTACGCGAACTCCTCGCTGGGGTCGATGCTCCCCGTCAGCGTCGGCGAGGGTGGCGGTCGGACGACCCGGATGGTCCTCCTGGTCGACGTCTCCGGCAGCTCCGAGGCGGGCATGGAGACGCAGAAACGCGTCGCGCTCGACGTGCTGGAGCAGCTCGGCGACGGCAACGAGGTCGGGGTGGTCGGCTTCAACTGGCAGGCCCACCTCGTCAACGATGTCGTCCCGCTGGGCTCGAACCGGGAGCAGCTCCGCTCGAAGGTCCGGCGGCTCCAGAGCGGCGGCGGGACCGACCTCGGGGTCGGGCTGCAGGGCGCCGCCGACCTGCTCGACGGTCCCGGGACCGTCATCGTCGTCTCGGACGGGCAGGCCCAGGATGTCACGTCCCGGGCGGTCGCCCGGCGGCTGAACCAGCAGGGCGTGCAGGTCGTGACCGTCGGCGTCGGGCGCCGGGTGAACGAGGACCTGCTGTCGGACGTGGCGTCGGCCACCGGTGGGCAGTACCTCCGAGCCGACGAGACCGACCGGCTCCGGCTCCTGTTCGGCGGCGAGTCGCGAACCTTCGCCGCCGGGAAGCTGACCGTCGTGGACCGGAACCAGTTCATCACGGCCGGGGTCGAGCCCGAGTCGGACCCCGGCCTGGCCAACGAGGTGTCGGTCAAGTCCGGCGCGGAGTTCCTCGTCGCCACCGGTGACGGGGAGCCCGCGCTGGCCCAGTGGCGCTACGGCCTCGGCCGGGTCGTCTCCGTCACGGCCTACGGTGTCGACGGCTCGCTGGACGGGCTGCTGGAGCGGCCGGACTCGCTCCTGCTGTCGAAGTCGGTCAACTGGGTGGTCGGTGACCCGGAACGCGACGCCCGCGGTGTCGTGTCCGCCCCCGACGCGCGTGTCGGCGAGCAGGTGACGGTGCGGTACGTGGGCCGTGAGCGGCCCGACGGCCCGCCACGGTTCCGGCAGGTCGCCCCCGAGACGTACGAGGCGACGCTGGTTCCCGAGGCACAGGGCTTCCGCGAGGTGCTGGGAGCCACCGTCGCGGTCAACTACCCCCGCGAGTACGAGGGGTACGGCCAGTCAGACGCGCTGTCCGGACTCGTCCGGACGACCGGCGGACAGCAGTTCGGCCCGGGCGAGGCCGCGGCCATCGCCGAGACGGTCCAGCAGTCGGCCAGCCGGACCCGCGAGGTCCGCCGGGAGTGGGGCTGGCTGTTGCTCGTCGGCGCCCTCCTGCTGTTCCTGCTCGAGGTGGCGGCCCGGCGAATCTCGCGGTACCGCCGGCGAACCGCCACGACCGCGACCGCCGCCGACGACTGACCACCCCTCGGGCTGACCACCCCTCGGTTCCGGCGGCCTCTTCCCGTGGGCCCGGGCCGACGCCCGGAGTGACGGGGGCGGTGCGAGCCGAGCGCACCGAAGAGATTTGTGAACCGCGGGGCTGGGTCCGGTATGAAGCTCCTCGGTGGCAGCATCAACGTGGTCCTCGTCCTCCTCGTCGGCGCCACCATGGCCGGTACCGCCGGGGCGACCCTCTACTACCAGGAGTCCGTCGAGGACCTCCGGGACCGGAACGAACAGCTCCGCCAGCAGAACGCCGAGCTGGCGGCGGACGTCGACGAGAAGCAGGAGCAACTGGCCACTGCCGAGCAACGACTGCAGCGCCTGAACCGGAGCATCGACACCCGCCAGTCCGACCTGCAGCAGGTGACCGACGATCTCCGGGAGACCGAACAGGAACTCCGAGAGGCCGAGGACGAGCTCCTGCAGACCCGCGAGTCGCTGCAGACCGCCCGCTCGCAGCTCGTCCAGCTGCGCTCGGAGAAACAGGGACTCGAGGAGCGTGTCGCCAATCTGGAGGACCGCCGGGACCGGCTCGAATCGACCAACGACGAGCTGCAGGCCCGCGTTGACAGCCTGCGAAGCCGGGAGCGAACGCTGGAGAGCCAGGTCGATGACCTCGAGTCCCGGGTCGAGGATCTGGAGACGGAGAACCAGAACCTCGAGGACGAGAACCAGCAACTCCGGACGGAGAACCAGAACCTCGAGGACGAGAACCAGCAACTCCGGACGGAGAACCAGAACCTCGAGGACGAGAACCAGCGGCTGAAGCGGGAGCTGGAGGAGTGCCGGAACAACAACGACAGCAGCGGCGGGTCGAGCTCGTGACCGACGACGCGTCCGACGGTGGTGCCGACACCGCCCGGAACGGTGAGGGCGACAGCACCCCGGCAGCTACCGCGCCCCCGGAGGAACTCAGGGAACGCGTCGAGCGGGCCGTCCGGCAGGTCCGGCGCGAGGCTCGCAAGGCCGCGGCGGTCCACGCCGTCGTCGACGGCGTGGTCGTCCTCCTGGCGGCGAACCTCGCGCTGACCGTCGCCGGCGTCGTGTTTCCGGGCCCGTCGTGGCTGGAGACCGCCGTCGTGGTCAGCCTGGGTGTCGTGGCCGCCACCACCGAGTTCCTCGCCCGCACCCGGCAGCCACTGGTCCAGCAGTTCGAGGCCGTGAACCCGCAGGTCCGGGAGGCGCTCCGGACGGCCCGCGACGCCGCCGCGGACGGCGCGGAGACGCGGGTCGCCCGCCGCCTGTACGCCGACGTGCTCGATGGGCTCCGGTCGGCCTCCAGCGGCGACCTGATCTCGACCCGGCACGTCTCCGCCGGCGCCGGCCTCGTCGTGATACTGGCCGTCTCGACGGTCGGCATCAGCGCCGCCGGGCTCGGCCTGGGACTGGGCCCCGGTGCCGACACGGGCGGCCCGACCGACGGTGACGTGCCGACGGGCGGGTCCGGCGACTACGACGGCCTGCAGGACGGCGACGCGGTGCTGGGCGAGGAGACGAACGTGAGCGAGGGTGACGAGTCCGAGGACGTCGTCATCGGTGGCAGCACCGGCGAGGCGGGCGACGCCCCCGCCGGCGACGGTGGCTTCGACACCGGCGGGTTCGCCTCCGAGGGCTCGTACGATGCCCAGCAGGCCGGCTTCGACTCCCCGGACGACGTGGAGAACGCCGACATCATCCGGGAGTACAACCTCCGCATCCGTTCCGACGATGACGAGACATGATCGCCGTGGCCCCCGCGCCGACTGGCGTCCCCCCCGCGCCGACTGGCGTGTCCCCCGCGCCGACCGGCATCTCCCGGAACCAATCCCGCGACCGACCGCGGTCCCCGAACGACCCCACATCGAACCCCCACACATGAGTCAGGACCCCACGACCGACGACCTCGAACTGGATATCGACGAACTGCAGACGAAACTGGCACGCGTCCGCGAGGAGGTCGGCCGGCGACTGGTCGGCCAGCAGCGTGTCCTCGATGACCTCCTCGCCTGCGTCCTCGCGGACGGGAACGCCCTCCTGGAGTCGAACCCGGGGCTCGCGAAGACGCTCACGGTCCGGACGCTCGCGAACGTCACCGACCTCGACTTCTCGCGGGTCCAGAACACGCCGGACCTGATGCCGTCGGACATCACCGGCACCGAGATCATCCGCGAGGGCGAGGGCGGCAGCCGGGAGTTCGTCTTCGAGCAGGGCCCCATCTTCGCCAACGTCGTGCTCGCGGACGAGATAAACAGGGCGACGCCGAAGACGCAGGCCGCGCTGCTCGAAGCGATGGAGGAGGGACAGGTGACCGCCGCGGGCGAGACCCACGCGCTGCCGGACCCGTTCTTCGTGATGGCGACGCAGAACCCCATCGAGCAGGAGGGGACCTACCGGTTGCCGGAGGCACAGATGGACCGCTTCCTGCTGAAGATCCTCGTCGACTACCCGTCTCTGGACGAGGAGCTGGCGGTCGTGGACCGGTACACGGGCCGCGTCGACGAGGCGATTCCCGTCGAGCAGGTGCTCAGCCGCGAGGAACTGCTGGACGCACAGACCCTCACCCGGGAGGTCCCAATCGCGGACGACATCCGCGAGCGGGCGGTCGAACTCGTCCGAGAGACCCGCGAGGCCGACCACATCGAGTACGGGGCCTCGCCCCGCGCCAGCATGGCGCTGGTGGTGACCGCCAAGGCCCGCGCGCTCATCGAGGGGCGGGCGTACGTCAGCGAGGACGACATCGAGCGGATGGCCAAGCCGGTGCTCCGGCACCGGGTCGTCGTCGACTTCCGGGCCGAGCGCGACGGGATGACACCCGACGACGCCGTCGACGAGCTGCTATGACGGGCCATCCGACCGTCGGGTGGTGCCGATGACCATCGACCCGTCCTTCCTGGACGAACTGGAGCGGTACGCTCGCTCGCGCGAGCGGGACGTCTCCTCCCGGTTCAGGGGCGAGCAGCGGACGAAGGAGCGCGGTGAAGGGCTCACGTTCGCCGACTACCGGCGGTACTCCCCCGGCGACGATACGCGTCGCATCGACTGGAAGCTGTTCGCCCGGACGGACGAGTTCTACGTGACCGAGTACGAGGCCGAGCGCAACCGCACGCTCCACGTCCTGCTCGACACCAGCGGGTCGATGGGGTTCGCCGGGGACGAGGGGACGCCGACCAAGTTCGAGTTCGCCGCGAAACTCGGGCTGGGGTTCGCGTACCTGGTCGCCCGCGAGCACGACGAGTTCCGGTTCTCCCTGTTCGACGAGCGCCCGCGCCGCATCGACCGCGGACGGTCGAACCGGGGGGAGGTCCTGTCGCTGGTCGACGAGGTGGAACAGGTCACGCCCGCCGGTGAGGGTGACTTCGGCGGGGCGCTGGAGGCGTACGCCGACCAGATCGGGTCGCGGTCGCTGGTGCTGGTCTGCAGCGACTGCCTGGCGCCGGCCGACGAGGTCGAGCGGGGGCTGGAGGCGCTGGCCCGGAACGAGGTGATACTGGCGCGGGTGCTGGACCCGGTCGAGCGCGACCTCCCCGTGAGCGGCGATGTCGTCGCCGAGGACCCCGAGTCGACGCGGTCCCTACGGACCCACGTCGGGAGCCGCCGGCGCGAGCGGTACCGGTCCCGGCTGACCGAGCACGTCGACGACGTGGCCGAGCGGGCCCGGACCCTCCGGGTCCGACACCGGCTGGTCGAGTCCGACGCGGACTTCTTCGACGCGTTCGGCGAGGTCTGGACGGCCTGAGCCGAGTCGAGCCGACTCCGACCACGCTCTCCGTGTCGTCGCCTACAGCCCGAGGAACTGCCGGATACCGCTGGCGGGCTGGGTGTTCAGCACGTCCGCCGGTTCCGCCCACCCCCGGCGCGCCGTGTGGACGCCGTATCGGATGTAGGCGTAGCTCTCCGGGCGGTGGGCGTCCGTGTCGATGGCGATTGTCGCGCCCTGCTCGACGACCTCCTTGACCGCGGCGCCCCGCAGGTCGAGCCGGCGGGGGTTGGCGTTGATCTCGAGCGCCACGTCGTGCTCGGCGGCGGCCGTGCCGACCGTCTCGAAGTCCAGGTCGAGCCCGGAGCGCTGGTTGAGCTGGCGGCCCGTCGGGTGGCCGACGATGTCCGTCGCGGGGTGCTCGATGGCCGCGACCACGCGGTCGGTGCCGTCGCCGTCCAGCGCGGCGTGCGGAGAGGCGACCACGCAGTCGAGTTCGTCCAGCACGTCGTCGCCGACGCTCAGGCCACCCTCGGCGTCGATGTTCGCCTCGACACCCGTGAACACGTCCACGTCGGCGTCGCCCGCGACCTCACGGACCTCGGCGATCTGCTCGCGAAGCTCCTCGTCGTCGAGGCCGACGCCGCCCACCATCCCCGGCCCGGTGGCGTGGTCGGTGATGGCGATGTACTCGTGGCCGAACGCGGCCGCGCCCTCGGCCATCTCCGCGATGGTGTTGTTCCCGTCGGACCACTCGCTGTGGAGGTGGAGGTCGCCGCGCACGTCGGGCTGCTCGACGAGGTCGGGCAGGTCGCCGGCTGCGGCGGCGTCGACCTCGCCGCGGTCCTCGCGGAGTTCGGGGGGCATCCACGGCAGGTCGACGGCTGCGTACATCCCGCGCTCGGACTCGCCCGCGACGCGCTCACCCGCTCGTGGGCCGGCCTCGTCGCGTTCCTCCTCGCTCAGCTCCGAGATGTCGAAGACACCGTACTCGTTCATCGTCAGGCCGCGCTCGATGGCCCGATTCCGGACGCGGACGTTGTGGTCGCGGCTCCCCGTGAAGTACTGGAGCGCGGCGCCGAACTCGTCGGGGTCGACGACGCGCAGGTCGACCCGGAGCCCGTCGGCCCGGACGGATGCTTTGGCCTCGCCCGCCTCGATGACCCGGTCCGTGCCGTCCCAGCTCGTGAACGCGTCGAACACGGTCTCGGGCTCGTCGCTGGAGACCAGTACGTCCACGTCGCCGATGGTCGGCCGCCACCGCCGGAGCGAACCCGCAGCCTCGGCACGCTCGACGCTACTCGCCGCCTCCAGGTGGTTGATGACCCGGTCGGCGAGCGGTCGGCCCTCGCCCAGCAACTCGCGGCCGTGGCTCTCGCGGGCGAAGTCGATGCCCTCCAGGATGTTCTGCTCGGTCTTCGGGCCGAAGCCCTTCACCGTCTGTATCTCGCCGGCCTCCGCGGCCGCTTCGAGGTCGTCCAGTGTCTCGACCCCGAGTTCGCGATACAGGTCGCCGACGGTCTTCGGGCCGACCCCCTCGACCCGGGTGAGCACCTCGATGTCAGCCGGGAGCTCCTCCCGGAGGTCCGCCAGTTCCTCGATTTCGCCGGTCTCGACGTACTCCACGACCTTCTCCGCGATGGCATCGCCCACGCCCTCGATCTCCTGGACGGCGGCCTCGCCCTCTCTCGCGAGCCCCGCGATGTCGGCTGGGTGGCCCCTGATGTTCTCCGCGGCGCGGCGGTAGGCCCGTGGCTTGTACTCCACGTCCATCGCCTCCAGCCGGTCAGCCATCTCCTCCAGCAGGTCCGCGACGGCGGCGTTCTGGGTCATTGTTCGTGTGAACTCGGCCCTGCGTGATAGTTCGGGCGGGTAACCGCCGGCTGGGAAAGCTTGAACGGGCAGGTCACCGAACCGCGGATATGAGCCTCGCTGCCGTCTTCCGGAAGGATTTCGAGGACGCTGTCAGGTCCAAATCGCTGCTGGTGTCGGTCCTGCTGTTCGGCCTCTTCGCGGCCCTGCTCGCGGCCCTCCAGTTCTTCCCGACCCTGTACATAGACGACGGCAGCACCGCCCCGGCGACCACGCTGGCCCTCCTGAACAGCATGCGACAGCCGGCGGTGTTCTTCGTCCCGCTGTTCGGCCTCATGGTCGCCTACGACACCATCGTCGGCGAGCGCGAGAGCGGGAGTATCCGCCTCCTGCTCGGCCTCCCCAACTCCCGGCGGGAGGTCGTGCTCGGGAAGTTCCTCGGTCGGACCAGCGTCGTCGCGGTCGCGGTGCTGGCCGGGTACGCCGTGGCCGGCGGCATCGCCCTGGCGACGTACGAGTCGTTCGACACCGCCGTCTTCACCCTGTTCACGCTCCTCACGCTGGTCTACGGGGCCGTCTACGTCGCCATCGCCACGGGGTTCTCCGCGGGGATGCGCTCGCGACTCGGCGCGTTCGTCGGCGCTGGTGGCCTCTACTTCCTGTTCATCATCGGCTGGGATATCGGGCTGTTGCTCCTCCAGCTGGCGATCTACGGGCAGGACATCCCCGAGGCCGGCCTGCCTGACTGGTTCAGCTTCATCGGGATGTTGAACCCCTCGACCGCGTTCATGCACGCGGCCCGGACCGTCATCCCGGCGTACCGCGAGATCACCTTCTACCCGGAGGCGAGCGCCGCCTACGCCCAGGGCTGGGTCGGGTTCCCCATCCTGGCGGTCTGGATAGTTCTCCCGCTGGCGTTCGGCTACGTCCGCTTCCGGCGGTTCGATGTCTGACCACTCCTCGTCACGGTCGGGCACCGCCGACCGACGGGTTCGGGCCGCTCCACCCGGTGGCAGCGTACTGTCCGGTGCCACGATGCGGTGGGTCAGTACCCGCCCCGCTTCCCGGTATCGTCCTCGCGCCCGAGCGCCTGCTTCAGGAACTTCATCCACCGCTTCTTGTCGGCGGCCTCCTGCGCTTTGGCCTCCTGCTCGATGCTCGTCGGGCCGAGCGACTGCAACGCTTCGAGCGCCCGGTCGATGCCGATGATGGACTCGACGAGCTCCTCGCCCTCCGCGAAGGTGAGGTCGGCCGCCTCGGCCTCGTCCTCCAGCCGCTGCTTGCGCTGGAGCCGCTCGCGCCGGAGGTTCTTCTTCGCCTCCTCGACCCGCTCGCGCTCGCCCGGCGGGACGGTGTCCCGGCGCTTGATCTCGAAGACGAACTGGTGCAGTTCGACGGTCTCGCCCTGCACCTCGATCTCGTCGGGGATGTCGGCACCGAGCGTGGCCCCCTCGCGCTCGACCCGTTCGAGGAGCTGTTTCCGCTCGAACTCTCGCATTACCTGTCGATTGGTGACTGTGGCTGATTAGTCGTGCGCTCCGGGCTGGTTGGCTGGTGAGTACTGGTGCTACTGCCACCACTGCCGGCCTGTCGAAAGCGCCCGGCCCCTTTCAGTCCCGCCCGTCCCTCGTGTCGCACCGAGCATCGCCACTCGCTACTCTGGTGTGGACGTGATTCAGTCGAGGCGGATTCGACTCTACGCCAGCGGCGTGCGCTCCACCACGGTCCCGTCGTAGGTCGGGTACTGCTCGACCAGTTCCCCCTCGGAGACGTCGCCCTCCTCGACCATCTCCTCCAGCAGCCACCACGCCAGCTCGACGTGGTCGGATTTGACGGTGTAGAACTCGTCGGGCACCCCGAGCGCCTCCAGCTTCTCGGGGTCGAGCCACGTCTTCCCGTAGACGAGCGTGCCGTCGTCCGTTATCTCGTCGAACGGGCGGCGGATGTTCCGGGCCATCCGCTTGAGGCGGTTGCGGTGCTGGGCGGCGTCCTTGAAGACGCTCGTGCAGAAGTAGACCCGCTCGTGGTCGCCCATCACCTCGAGGATATCGTGGCTCCCCTCGACCGCGCTCATGTGGCCGTCCTTGAGTTCGAAGCCCGCCTCCTGCATCCGGCGGTAGTTCCCGTCGGACATCTCGAACTCGTTGATGTTGCAGAACTCGGCGGCCCCCTCGTCGAGGAACTCGAGGAACTCCGGCTCCGCGCGGATACCCGGAATCTCGAAGGAGGGTGTGAGTCCCTCCTCGCGGGCGATGTAGAGGATCTCCTCCCACTCGGTCCCGTGGAGGTCACCCCACAGCTCGAACGGCGGGTGGAAGCGGATCTCGTCGAGACCTGCCTCGCTCAGGCGGCGCATGTTCTCGCGCCCGCCCGTGATGCCCGTGTACAGGTGCGTGTGGTGGTCCTCGCCGAACTCCTCTTTCAGCAGCGAGAGGTACCGCGTCGTGCGCGCCATCGCCTCCTGGGGCTCGCCGCCCGTGATGGAGGTGCCCAGGGCGTCCATCCGGTGGGCCTCCTCCAGCACGTCCTCGTCGGACTCGACGGGGCGCTCGTTGGCGTACACCTGGTTCACGTTCTTCCGGTTCTCACCGAGGGGGCAGTAGAAGCAGTCGCGCTGGTCACAGTAGCCGTAGACGAACAGCACCATCTTCCCGCCTTCCGCGCACTGTTCGCACCCCTCGGAGATCATGTGTGTCTGCCCACTGTTGTCGGAGCGACGTGAAAAGTCGTGCGTCTCGTCCACCGGCGTGCGTGGCGCCCGCATGCCGCCACGAACCAGGGTGAGCTACACGGGGGGGACTACACACCTGTGGAGATGCGGGATACCTATATCCGAATATCAACTATTGAGTCCAATTTAGAACACGATAACGGAATGGATGCGAAGTATATAATGTGTTTGTAGTGGTACAAGCTCTTCTGGTGGACATTCACGAAACGCTTTAGTGGGTGGCTGGCATGGACACTGGTGATGGCAGTACGCGAGACCTCCGACGACGGTTCCGACCTCGAAACGACGACGACCGACTTCCCGGCCGGGCACACCTGTCCGGACTGTGGCGCAGCGGTGCTCAACGGGCAGGGTCTCTACACCTGCTTCGAGTGCGAGTTCTCGCTGACCTCCGCGGCGTTCACGGAGGAGAGCACGTTCGACCACCCGGTGTTCCGCCTCTGATGGCCGCCACCGAACCCTCCGGCGACGGCGACCCGCTCGCCGGCATCCCGGCGGCCACCTGCCCCTTCTGCGGTGGGGCGACGGGCATCGTCAGCGACCTGGCGACGTGTGGCGAGTGTGGCTGGATGGACGCCGCCTGACCCATCCCGGCGCCCGGCACTGCGGCTCGATCTCCTTTCCTATCTCTCTGACCTCATGTCTCTCTAACGTGTGTTGTCGAGCCACATGCACGGCCGACAGGCCCATATCCGCCGACGGCGTGGCGTCGGATATGACCGAGGAGTCGCCGGGGAGGAGCCGTCGTTCGGTTCTCGCGGCCGGCGCGACCGCCGCCACCGTCGGGCTCGCTGGCTGTGCGGGCCTGGCGGGTGACCTGTCGTTCGAGTCCGGTAGCGCCACCGTCACGGCACAGGCACGTTCCGAGGCGGGCTATCAGGAGGCCGGTGTGACCGCGATTCCGTTCAGCCGTCAGGTCTCGCTGGGGCCGATCCGGCGGACGGTGGAGGTGACGAACCTGCTGGCCGAGTACGACCGCAGCGTCGGCCTCGACAGCGGTGGCCTGACCGACGGGCTCGGCATCCCGACCGACGCGCGAGCCGCGGTGTTCGCCGCGTTCACGACGCCGGCGGTCGACATTTTCGGCCGGACACTCAACCCGGTCGCCAACCTCTCGACCGACGAACTGGCGAACCTCATCCAGCAACACTACGGCGGCTTCCGGAACCTCGCGACGGACGCCGAGCTCTCGGGAACGCTCCTCGGGCAGTCCACGGGGGTGACCCGGTACACCGCCGAGGCGGACCTGCTGACGACCGCCGTCGTCTCGACGGACGTCCCCATCTACCTCTACGTCGGCACGCCCGTCCGGGCCGGCGAGGACTTCGTGCTCACCGTCGCGGCCCACCCGCGGGCCGCCGGCCCCCGCGAGGGGACCATGCGGACGTTACTCGAGGGCGTCGAGCACGCGGCGGGGTCGGCCTGACCTGCCAGCCACCCACAAGCGAATTAACCCGGCCCGTCGTAGGCAGCCGCGACCGTGCTGCTCGTGCTGTGTGTGGACCTCGATGACGATCTCGGCCGGAAGACGGACCACGATACGCCCGTCATCGGCCGCGAGCGTGTCGAGCGTGCAGCGGTGGACCTGGCGACCGCCGACCCCGAGGACTCGGACGTGAACGTCTGCTTCGAGGGGTGTCACCTCTACGACCGTATCACCGACGAGACCGTCGAGGTGGCCGTCGTCACCGGCAACGAACGCGGCGACGTGGCCGCCAACCGCGAGGTCGGCGACGAGGTGGACACGGTGCTCGCCTCCCTCGCGACGGGCGAGGACGTCCGCGCGCTCGTGGTCACCGACGGCGCCCAGGACGAGTCCGTCATCCCAGTCATCCGCTCGCGGGTCCCCATCGACGGCGTCCGCCGGGTGGTCGTCCGGCAGGCCCAGGACCTCGAGTCGATGTACTACACCTTCAAACAGGTCCTCTCGGACCCCGAGACCCGCGGGACCATCCTCGTGCCGCTGGGCATCCTGTTGCTCATCTATCCGGTCGCGGTGCTGGCCGACCTGCTCAAGCTCCCCGGCTCGACGCTGGGGGTGGTATCCGCGCTGCTCGGACTCTACATCCTCGCACGCGGGCTCGCGGTCGAGCGCACCATCGACCGCGTGGTCGAGCGCGCCCGGACGAGCCTGTTCACCGGTCGTGTGACGCTGGTCACGTACGTCGTCGCGGCGGCGCTGCTGGTCGTCGGCGGGGTCACCGGTGTCGACCTCGTCGAGACGCTCCGCGCGACGGCCGGCGGTCGGCTGGGGCCGGGGCAGACGCTCGCGGCGCTGGTCAACGGTGCTGTCGAGTGGTTCGCCGCGGCCGGCGTCATCGCCTCGCTCGGGCGCATCACCGACGAGTACATCGCCGGCGACTTCCGCTGGCGCTACCTCAACGCCCCGTTCTACGTCATCGCCATCGCGGTCGTCCTCCACGGCGTGAGCGCGTTCTTCCTCGCGCTGCCGTACGCGGACCTGGCGTACCTCGCGGCCGCGCTGGCGGGGGGAACGCTGCTGGGGCTGTTCAGCACGCTCGCCTTCGCCATCGCGGAGCAGCGTGCCCCCCGGCGGCCGGACTCGAAGGCCGCGTAGTCCGGGTCCCGGTGACGGCGACGGCGTCCCCACCGAGCGGCCGAACGTTCACCGGGCATTCGGAGGTGGGTTGATTACCTTCCCCGCCGAGCGGCCGGTTATGGGTGACGAACCCTCCGACGACCGACACCTCGCGACAGACTCGCTTCACGCCGGCCAGGAGCCCGACCCCGCCACGGGTGCCCGGGCGCCGCCGCTGTACCAGACCACCTCGTACGTCTTCGAGGATGCCGAGGACGCCGCCGCGCAGTTCGAGCTCTCGAAACCTGGCTACATCTACTCCCGGCTGATGAACCCCACCCTGGAGACGCTCCAGGAGCGCCTCGCGGCGCTGGAGGGTGGCGTCGGCGCCGCGGTCACCTCCTCCGGGATGGCCGCGTTCGACCTGACGACGTTCCTGCTCGCCGAGGCCGGCGACAACATCGTCTCGGCCTCCTCGCTGTACGGTGGCACCTACACCTACCTCACCCACACCGTCGAGCGTCGGGGCATCACGACACGCTTCGTCGACACGCTGGACTACGACTCATACGCCGAGGCCATCGACGAGGATACCGCGTACGTCCACCTCGAGACGATCGGCAACCCGGCGCTGGACACGCCCGACATCCAGCGTATCGCGGACATCGCCCACGAGCACGGGACGCCGTTGTTCGTGGACAACACGTTCGCGACGCCCGCGCTCTGCCGGCCGCTCGAACACGGCGCCGACCTCGTCTGGAACTCCACGACGAAGTGGCTCCACGGTTCGGGCACCACCATCGGCGGGGTCGTCGTCGACGGCGGCTCGTTCCCGTGGCAGGAGTACGCCGACGACTACCCGGAGATCGCGAAGGACAACCCCGCGTACCACGGCGTCAACTTCGCCGAGACGTTCGGCGAGCAGGCGTTCACCTACGCCGCCATCGCTCGCGGCCTGCGTGACCTGGGCAACCAGCAGTCACCGTTCGACGCCTGGCAGACCATCCAGGGCATCGAGACGCTCCCCCTGCGGATGGAGCGCCACTGCGAGAACGCGATGGCCGTCGCCGAGTTCCTCGACCAGCACGAGGACGTGGCGTGGGTCAACTACCCCGGCCTCGAATCGCACCCGACCCACGACACCGCCAGCGAGTACCTCGACAGGGGCTACGGCGGCATGATCACCTTCGGGCTGGAGGCCGGCTACGAGGCCGCCCGCACGACCGTCGAGTCCACCGAACTCGCCAGCCTCCTCGCGAACGTCGGCGACGCGAAGACGCTCATCATCCACCCCGCCTCCACGACCCACCAGCAGTTAACCGACGAGGAGAAGGAGTCCTCGGGCGTCACCGACGACCTCGTCCGACTCTCGGTCGGCATCGAGGACCCCGGCCGCATCATCGACGACCTCCGGCAGGCCATCGAGGCCGCGACCTGAATACCCCGGAGCGCCGGGTCGCGGGAGCCGGCCCCTCCCGTCGTATCGGGCCACCCGAAACCGAAACCGAAACTAATTGCCCATATGACGATTATATGGCGTCGTCATTGGTTGATTGATTGTCTTAAGTTCGTATTATTCCTAGTACTAGTGTCTTATGGGCGATGGAATCGTACGGATTCGTACGATGGCCTCCAACTCGACGTTCCCCAAACTGACGCTGTTCTGCCCCGAGTGTCCACACCGCGCTCCCATCGACGGCGACTGGCGACGGGTCGAGCGGTCGGATGGGGTACAGCTGCGCTGTCCCAACTGCCGAGCTGCTATCGACAGGCGGTTCAGAGGATAGTTCGAACTGGCGTTATTATCGCCAAAAACGAGAGCTAATTCCACTACTTCGGAGATATCATCTGGGAATGGAGAGTGATTTCCTAATCATCCTTTCAGCCCGCTCCCGCTCAGCCCGACCACCACGTCGTCGTCCGCGTCTACCACTCCGCGCTCCCGGTACGCGCGCAGTGCGGCGGGCGCGACCGCACAGGTCGGCTCGACGTAGAAGCCCGCACGGTGGAGCGCGTCGAGCTCCCGCTCGACGGCCTCGCTCCCGAGCGCGATGGCGTCCCCGCCGGTGGCGTCGACCGCGCCGAGTATCCCGTCGAACCGGACCGGTTCCCGTATCTGGATACCGTCGGCGGCGTTGTTGTCGCCCGCGGCGGCCGCCTCGCCGTGCAGTTCCTCGACCACGGGCGCGTACCCGGCGGCCTGTGCGCCCAGTAGCCGCGGCATCGAGTCGGTCCACCCCGCGTCCCGGAGCGCCCGGAAGCCCCGATACGCGCCGAGGAACATCGTCCCGTGGCCCAGCGGCAGCACCACCGCGTCCGGCACCGACCAGCCGCGCTGCCACGCGAGTTCGTACGCCATCGTCGCCGTGCCGGCGAAGAAGTAGGGGTTCCACGCATGGCTGGCGTACCAGCCCTCGCCCGCCTCCACCGCCGCGATGCAGGCCTCGGTCACGGCCTCGCGCGACCCCTCCACTCGCTCGACTGCTGCCCCGGCGCGTTCGATGGCCCGCACCTTCCCCGGCTTCACGTCTGCGGGGACGTACACCGCACAGTCGATACCGGCCCGCGCCGCGTAGGTGGCGATGGCGGCGCCTGCATTGCCCGAGGAGTCCTCCACGACCCGTTCGACGCCCAGCTCCGCGGCCCGCGACAGCACCGCCGTCGCGCCGCGGTCCTTGAACGACCCCGAGGGGAACGTCCAGTCGAGCTTGAACTCGGCGTCCCACTCCGGCGCCTCGACCAGCGGCGTCGGCCCCTCGCCCAGCGTCACGTGCGCGCCGACGGGCAGGAACGCCGAGAACGCCCACAGCCCCCGCGAGAGGTCGAGGTCGGCCTCGGCCGGGCTGTCGGCGTCCGGCAGCGGCTGCTCGTAATCCAGCGGCGCCCCACACTCGCAGCGCCAGCGGTCGGCGTACTCGTTTCCACACGCGGGACAGTGGAGGTCGCTCATGCTGGCGGGTCACGCGGGGACGGCGTGGGCGTTTCGGTGGTTGGGTGGTGCTGGTGGAGCAGGCAACAGGGCCGTGCCGGTGCCACGGAGACAGTATCCTGCATACGCCCGAGCGGAGCGAGGGCGTTTCACCGCTCGGAGCGAGCGAAGCGAGCGGAGAGCGGCAGCCTTTTTCAACCAGTTTTTGCGAGGAGCGGTTCGGCGGCGAAGCCGCCGAACCCGACGAGTAAAAAGTGGGTTAGTATTGGTCGATATCCGTCCCGACACTGCACACGTACTCCCCGGTCGCGATCTGCGGGAGCCGTCGGGTCCGCCAGAAGATGCCCGCGGTGTCGGCGGTCACCTCGCTCTTGACCGTGCCGAACGGGTCGGTCACCTCGAACAGGGTGTCGCCGCGCTCGACGGTGTCGCCGAGGTCGGCGTGGAAGGAGACCAGCCCGCCCGCGGGGGCGCCGTACTGCTCGAAGCCGGTCGCGCGGGTCTGGGCATCGGGGTCGTGGGTGCCGTCGAGGAAGTCGTAGTAGGTCAGCACGTTCATCACGCCCTGCAGGCCCAGACGGATGGACTCCTCGTCCCAGCCGACCGACCCCCCCAGCTCGGGGTCGATGGTGGGGATGCCCTCGTCCGGGGCGGCCCGGGCGAGCTGACCGTCGGGGCCCTTCTGGTCGAGGATGTAGCCACAGCCGAACACCTTCGCGAGTTCGAGGCAATCCCGGTGAAGGCGGTGGCGCGGGCCACAGCGGACGCGGGTCTCGTTTATCATCCGGCTGGTCGACCCCTGATGGAGGTCCAGCACGAGGTCCGCCCGCGTCGCGGCGTCGAAGGTGGCGGCGGCGATACGCTCGCTGGCCGTGCCGTTGGCGTTGCCCGGATAGGCGCGGTTCAGTTTCGTGTCGTCGATGGGGTTGCGGTGCTCGGCGATCTGGAAGCCGTAGTGGTTGACGATGCCGACGATGAGGAGCGTTCCCGAGAGTTCCTTCGGGTTGATTCGGGGGTAGAGCCGCTGGACAACACCCAGACCGTTGAGTTCGTCACCGTCGCTGACGGCCTGCACGTACAGCGTCCGGCCGTCCCGAGCCCCGTTGACGACGGCGACGGGGAGCCCCACCTCCGACCCGTCGCGGGCCTCACCGACGGGTAGCCGGCCCGTGTCCTTCTCGCCGGGGGCCGCACTCGCCGTCCCGAGGCTGGTCATGGACGCTAGTCATCCCGGGCCCGTTATTAGGAGGTTCGGTATCCGCCCGCCCTGCCGGTTTCGGGCCCGCCCAGCCGCGATGCCAACCGATTTGCACGCGCGTTCCCTACCGGTGTGCGTGCCCGACCTCGACGCCGATGCCGCTGACGCCGACGCCGCTGACGCCGATGTCCCCGACCGGCCGGGCGTCGCCAACGTCGTCGCGGCGCTGAACGTCCGCCGGAACGCCGCTATCGGCTTCACGCTCGGCGTCCTGTTCACCGTGTTCGTCGTCTACGTCTACGTCGTCGTCCCCGACCGGCCGTACTCGCTGGCGCTGTGGGCGACGCTGGGGTTCGTCCTCGCGGTCGGGATGGGGCTGTTGCTGACGGCGATACTCACGCTGCGCTCGGCGCTCCACCGGGCGCGGGAACTCGACTGACGGGCCGCGTCAACCCGTCTCGGGTGGTTCGTCGCCGGCCAGTTCGCCGAGTCGACCGGCCCCCGAGCGGGTCCCCTTCGCGACGAACCGGTCGTTCGCCCGGAGCCGCGTCTCCGGCCCGGGCGAGACCACCCAGTCCGACTCGCCCGTGGTGGCGGACTCGGAGGGGTGTCCCCGCCGGACAGCGATGACGCGCATCCCGGTCTCCGTCGAGACCTCCGCGTCGCCCAGCGTCGCCCCGTCGAGCGGGCTGCCCGGCGAGACCGTGTAGCGGACGATGACCTCGTCGGACTCCCACACCGCCTCGGTGATGACCGGGTGGGTGCCCAGCCCCCGGAGGACGCCCTCGCTGATCTCGACGGCGGCGTCGGAGATGACCTCCGTCGCGGTGGCCAGGTGGACCAGCCCCCGGAGCGAGACGGGGTCGTCGACGCTCGCGGCGGCCCGGAGGATCCAGGCCTCGAACCGGGACTGCAGCGCGTCGACCTCCGCCTCGAGTTCGAGCACCTCCTCGGCGAGCGCCTCGCTGTCGTACAGGATAGCACCGTACGCGAGGTCGACGGCGAGTTCGCTCATGTCCTTCATCAGGACGATGGAGTCGAGCGCCCGTTCGAGGTCGGCGATGGCCGGCTCGTCGGGGGTCGGTGGCTCGTAGGGCTGGCCACAGAGTTGCTCGTGGACCTCGGCGATCCCCTCGACGGCACCCCGAAGGAGCGCCACGTCGCCGGCCAGGATACGGGTGTCGTGGGCCGGGTTGAGCAGCCAGTCCCCCTCGCGTCGGATGGCGATGACCCGGACACCGGTCTCGGTCTCGAGGTTGGCCTCGCCGAGCGTCGTGTCCGCGAGCGGGGAGTCGGCCGCCACCCCGACCGGGACGAGCGCCTCGACCGCCTCCGGCAGCGCCGTCCGCATCGAGTCGGGCAGGCCGACCTCCTCGACGACGACCTTCGCGATGTCGCCGGCGGCGTCGCTGATCTTCTCGGCGGCGCCGACAACGCCGAGAACGGGCGCGAGCGCTTCGGCGTCCTCGGGATTCCGCGCGGCCATCAGCAGGCTCATCCGGGCCTGCATCTGGAGGACGTCCATCCGTTCCTCGAGTTCCAGCACCTCGTGGGCGACCTCGGTGCTACCGAGCAGCACCGCCGAGTACGAGAGGTCGATGAGCAGTTCGGCGGTGTCTTTCATCTCCGCCAGCACCTCCTTGACGCTCACCGGCTCGTACTCGACTGCCATGCCCCGCCTTGCGCGGCACCCGACTAAAACGTTCGCGGACCCGGCGCCCGCCGTGCCCTCCGGCACCGGCGTTCGGGGATGCCGACGCCGGGCTGTCATGTAAGCCCGTCTTCTGGTGGCGAAGCGCCTAAGTCGGGGGCCGCGGAGTGATGTGGTGAACGTGCACACTCGTCGGTCCTCGCTGCCGTCTGCCCTCCCCACTTGCCCGAGGTGGTTCACGTGAAGAGCCCCCGAGAGGTGGCGCGGCTCCTCGTCGACGAACGTCGTCGGCTCACACTCGTCGCCATCCTCGTCGCGACGCTCCTGCTCGGCGCGGCGGCACCGTCGGTCGAACTCTCGACCTCGCTCGAACAGTTCCGCGGCGGTACCGAACCCGCCGCCGCCGACAGCTACGTCGAACGGGAGATGTCCGGCTCCGTCGCCGGCGTCGAGCAGTCGTTGCTCGTCGTTCGCAACACCAACGAGTCCGCCGGCGCAACCGAGCGCAACGTCCTCACCGAGGAGGGGTACCTCACGGTGTTGCGCATCCAGGAGCGGCTGCTGGCCAACGAGACCGTCAACCGGACCCTGGTTGCCGAGCAACGGCCCATCTCCATGGCCAACGCCGTGGCCATCATCGCCATCCGGGAACAGCAGGGTGTCTCGGTCGACGAGATGGATATCGAGCCCCGGCCGCCCCTCTCCGAGCAGAAGGCGGCCCTCCGGAACATCTCGGAGTACCAGCGTCGCCTCTACACCACCTACGCCATCGGCGAGGTGCTGTCCGACCCCGAGCACACCTGGCCGGACGGGGGCGGTTTCGCGTTCGTCCCGCTCAGCTACGAGGGCAACGGCAAGACCGCGCCCGCGACCGGTATCGTCCTCTCGCACGACGAGGATACCGACCCGAAGAACCTGACCACCGCACAGCTCACGGCACAGCGCATCGCCGCCGACGAGCTCTCGGACCCCGAGCGGGACGCGCTCATCATCGGGAACGGTATCATCAACGCCGAGTTGCGGCAGTCGTCGCTCGACAGCCTCACCATCGTCGGGCCGCTCGCGCTCCTGCTGATGGTGTTCATGTTGCTGTTCGCCTACCGTGACCTCGTGGATGCCGGACTCGGGCTGCTCGGTGTCGGGATGGTCCAGGTCTGGACCTTCGGCTTCATGGGCTGGATGGACATCACGTTCAACCAGCTGTTCGTCGCCGTCCCGGTCCTGCTGATGGGCCTCTCCGTGGACTACGCCATCCACGTGTTCATGCGCCACCGCGAGGAGCGCCCGCCCGACACGGGCGGCGAGTCCGACCGGCGCTCGGCGCCCCGGTCCCGCGGCGCGGCCGCCGACGGTGGTACGCGCGATACCGCTCGGACCGATGGGGGCCGCCCGGAGGACGACGAGGCGGCCGATACCGCCGAGACGGACGACGAGGCGGCCGACACCGAAGACGAGGAGGGCGGTTTCGTCTTCGGCGACGACGCGTTCAGTGACCCAGAGGAGGGGTCGGACGGGGAGCCGGAGGACGGGGCCGACACGTCTGATGCGCCCGACGACCCGGCCGCGGGACCGGACGGCGCTGCGGACGACGGCGACACCCCGGACGCCACGCCGACTCCAGGCGAGTCGGACCGTACGGCCGAGCCCCCGGCTGGACCGGGAAGCACGCGTGAGCCCGACCGGACCGCGTCCGGTGGCGGTCGTGACCCGGACCCGCCCGGCGGCCGCTCGGGTGCCACCGGCGGGCCGTTCGACGACATCACGGACACGATGACGGTCGGGCTGGCCGGTGTCGGGACGGCGCTGGCGCTGGTGACGCTGACGACCGCGACGGGCTTCCTCGCCAACCTGACGAGCGGCGTCGGTCCCATCCGCGAGTTCGGCGTCGTGAGCGCGGTCGGCATCGTCGCGGCGCTGGTCGTCTTCGGCGCGTTCATCCCCGCGCTGAAGGTCGAGGTCGACCGGTTCCTGGAGGCACGCGGCCACGACCGACGCAAGGCCGCGTTCGGGACGCAGGGTCGCTTCGAGTCGCTGCTGGGGACCATCGTCACGTTCGCCCACCGGACGCCGTGGCTCGTCGTCGGCGTCGCCCTGCTGGCGACGTTCGCGGGCATCGCTGGCGCCACGCAGGTCTCCAACCAGTTCGAACAGGATGACCTGCTCGTCGACGACGGCGACGTGCCCGGCTGGGCCGACGACCTCCCGCCCGCCTTCCAGCCCGCGAACTACACCGCACAGGAGAACCTCGACTACGTCGAGGAGGAGGGGTTCATCTACGACGGGACGTTCACCCAGTACGTCATCAGGGGTGATGTGACACAGGACGCGGCCCTCGACCGGGCCCAGCGGGCCGGCGACCGCGTCAACGACACCGGCGTCGTCCTCCAGCTGCCGGACGAGACGTACGCGACCCAGACCCCCGTCCGCCTGATGAACACGGTCGCCAGCCGGAACGAGACGTTCGCCCGGGTCAAGCAGCAGGCCGACACCGACGGCGACGGCATCCCGGACCGGAACATCGAGGCGGTCTACGACACGCTCTACCGGGTCGCCCCGGAGGCCGCGCCGACGATGGTCGCGCGCGAGGACGGCGAGTACGTCGCGCTCCGGGTGAAGATTCCCGTCAACGGGACCTACTCCGAGTCCACCATCACCGAGCGCGTGCGCAACGCCTCGGCGCCGGTGCAGGGGAACGGCCTCCGGACGGTCCCGACCGGCCAGCCCATCAAGAACCAGGCCGTCGCCGCGCAGCTCCTCTCGACGGTCAACACGGGCCTCCTCCTCACGCTGAGCATCGTGCTGGTCATCCTGATGCTGGTCTACCGCCGGACCGAGGGCTACCCCTCGCTCGGTGTCGTCACGCTGTTACCCATCACCTTCGCCCTCGCGTGGATCCTCGGGACGATGTTCGTCCTGGACATCCCGTTCAACGTGATGACGGCGCTCATCACCTCGTTCACCATCGGTATCGGAGTGGACTACGCCATCCACCTCTCCGAGCGGTACATGCAGGAACTCCACGCTCAGGGCGACATGGGCGCCGCGCTCGAAACTGCCGTGCTCGGCTCGGGTGGCGCGATGCTGGGCTCGGCCATCACCGACATCGCCGGCGTCGGCGTGCTCGCGTTCGCCATCCTCGTCCCGCTCCAGCAGTTCGGCATCATCACGGCACTCACCATCGCCTACTCGTTCATCGGGGCGGTCGTGGTGCTGCCCGCACTGCTGGTGCTGTGGACCCGCCGGTACGGACCCGACGAGGTCCGGGGCGGAACCGGCGCCTCACGGAGCCGGTCACCGGAACCGATGAGTGTGGACGACTGACCCCGCAGCCGCGTGTACACGAGATACAGAGCGCACTCGGAGGGGATTTGCAGCAGAATCAGTTGGTGCGATCCGGTCGAGTGAGACGAGCCCGGGCATGACGTTCGCCAGCCCGGAACGCCGTTGGCTTGCGCACGACGAGCGGGTACTCCGGGCTGGTGTCCGTTCTGTCGGTAGCGATCGCCCGCATCAGCGCCACGATAACTCGTCGGTGTAGAGCGGTCTCGATCTCACAGAAATCCAGGATGTTCTCGAAGTCACGCTCCGTCTCCAGTCGATAGATGATGAGTTCGGTGTCCTCGAATACCACCTCCAACGCCGCATCATAGCGGGCGATTCGTGTTTCGAGTACGCGTTGGAGCGACGCAAACTCGCCCCGAACCCTTCGGACCGTCTCTGGGACGTTCTTCGCCGGGTCTCCGTGCTCGGCGACCGTCGTTCGTAGCAGGCCTTCCGAGACGACATCGGACGCATCGCCTCCCCGTATCGTTTGGATGGGAATCGATTCCGGGGGCGCTTCACCCCCACTGTCTGCCCGCTGCTCGGATGTTTCGGTGGTGAACTCTGTGCCGAAGAGGTTCATGCTATGCGGTAGCATTTCTCCACAGGTGCTATTAGTGCTACCGCCCATCCGTGATGACTACGCCCGGGAGGTTCTATCGCGATCTATCGAGGTTCATGTGGGAGTACAGTCCTATCCCACGATGACCACGGCGCCGTCGGTCTCCAGCAGGTCACCCTTGCCGTCGTAACGGCGCTCCTCCTCCACGTCGAACATGTCGGCGGTGAGTTCGTGCTCGCCGGCGATGAGCGTCGCGTCGTCGCCCTCGCCCTCGAGGACGTACTCGCCGCTCTCGATGGCGGCCTCGATGTCGGGCACGTCGCCGCCGAACTCCGGGCCGACGACCGAGTAGTCGAGGTCGATACCCGTCACGACCGTCTCGACTTCGGGGGCCTCGTCCAGCAGGTCGAGGGTCTCGACGTGCATCGCGCGGGCGATGTCGTCGACGTAGTCGGCCACGTCGCCGTACACCTCGACGTGGTCGAGTTCCGTGTTCAGCGCGAGGTCGCGCTCGGACTTGTACTTCCGGAGCGCCGAGACGACCTCCAGGGCGCGCTCGCCGCCCTCGATATCGGCGTCGAGGCCGAGCGGTTCGGGCCAGTCGGTCCGGTGGATGCTGTTCACCGTCGCCCCCCCGTCCGCGGCGGTGGCGTCCTCGCTCGTGGCGCCCACGGAGTCGGCGTCGACGTACATGTCGTGCCACAGTTCCTCGGTGACGTGCGAGAGGACGGGCGCGAACAGCTTCAGGAAGCGCTCGTGGGCGGTCCGGAGGGTGTAGCGGGCGCCGGGGTCGTCGGTCTCGCGGATGCGCCCCTTCGCGATCTCGAGGTAGTCGTCACAGAACGTGTGCCAGAAGAACGACCGCAGGGAGTCCCGGTACTTCGAGAACGCACGGGATTCGAGGTGTTCGGCCGCGCGCGCGGCCTCCTCGTCCAGCCGGGCGAGCAGCCACTCGTCGAGCGCCGCCAGCTCGGGCTGCTCGTCGGGCACCTCGTCGGCGGGCGCGAGTTCGTCGACGAGTTTGGAGGCGTTCCAGAGCTTCTGGAGCAGGCGCTCGCCCGAGACGATGCCCTTCTCCTTGTACGGCAGGTCGTCGCCGACACTGGAGCCGGCGGCCCAGTAGCGCGCCGCGTCGACCGGGTACTTCTCGAGGACCTCGTCGGGCGCGACGATGTTGCCGACGGATTTGGACATCTTCTTGCGGTTCTCGTCCAGCACCATCCCGTTGATCATCACCGACTCGAACGGCGGCTCGCCGGTGTGCTCGTAGCACTTGACGACCGTGTGGAACAACCAGAACGAGATGATGTCGTGGCCCTGGGGCCGCATGTCCATCGGGTAGAGCTCGGGCCGGGCCATCGCGTCCGAGGCGGGGTCGTCGTCACCCTCGGCCCAGCCGGCGTTGATGAGCGGCGTCAGCGACGAGGTGGCCCAGGTGTCGAACACGTCGTCCTCGGGCTCGAATTCGTCGTGCCCACACTCCGGGCACGCGTCGACCGGTGGCTCGTCCGAGAGCGGGTCGACCGGGAGGTCGGCCCGGTCGGCGACGACCGCCTCGTCGCAGGATTCGCAGTACCAGACCGGGAACGGGATACCCGAGGAGCGCTGGCGCGAGATACACCAGTCCCATTCGAGCCCCTCGATCCAGTGTTTGTACCGGGTGAACATCTTCTCCGGGTACCAGTCCATCTCGCGGCCGGCCTGGAGGTACTCCTCCTTCTTGTCGAGTATCTCGACGTACCACTGCTCGGTGACGAGGAACTCGACGGGCGTGTCACACCGCTCGTGGACGTTGACGCTGTGGGTGATGGCGCGCTTGTCCAGCAGCGCGCCCGTCTCGTCGAGGTCCGCGACGATGGCCTCGCGGGCCTCGTCGCTGTCCATCCCCTGATAGTCGCCGGCCTGCTCGGTCATCGTGCCGGTCTCGTCGATGGCGATGCGGAGCGGGAGGTCGTGGGCCTGGTACCACTCGATGTCCGTCTGGTCACCGAAGGTACAGCACATCACGACGCCGCTGCCGGTCTCCATGTCGACGCGCTCGTCCTCGATGATGGGGACCTCCTGACCGAAGAGGGGGATACGGGCTTCCTCACCGACGAGGTGTTCGTTCTCGTCGTCGTCCGGGTGGACGAAGACGGAGACGCAGGCGGGCAGGAGTTCCGGCCGGGTGGTGGAGATGGTGAACGCCTCGTCGGAGTCGACCACGTCGAACTCGA
The DNA here is from genome assembly GCF_024298885.1 of Haloglomus halophilum. Classification (GTDB taxonomy): domain Archaea; phylum Halobacteriota; class Halobacteria; order Halobacteriales; family Haloarculaceae; genus Haloglomus; species Haloglomus halophilum. Next base: position 785,302 of record NZ_CP101166.1, on the reverse strand, counting down.
TGTCGTGGAAGTGGCTCCCGCGCTCGTCGTCCTCGGTCTCGACCTGCGAGATGGCGGTCGCACAGTCCGGACACCAGATGGTCGGGGCGCGGCGGCGGTACTCCCGTCCCTGCTCGTAGAGGTCGATGAACGACCGCTGGGAGATGCGCTGGACGCGGGGCTCGATGGTCTGGTAGGTGTGGCCCCAGTCGATGGAGACGCCGAGCGCCTGCATCTTCTCCGTGAAGTCGGCCTCGTACTCGGCACAGACCTCGCGACACTTGCGCTGGAACTCCCGGCGCTCGAAGTTCGAGTGCTCGATGCCGAGCTCGTCCTCGGTCAGCCGTTCCGAGGCGATGCCGTTGTCGTCGTAGCCGAAGGGGAAGAACACCTCCCCGTTGGCCATCCGCTGGAACCGGGCGACGAAGTCCTGCAGGGTGGCGCCGTAGACGTGGCCCCAGTGCAGGTCGCCGGAGACGGTCGGCGGCGGCGTGTCGATACTGAACGACAGGTCCGGGTCGTCGACCGACTCGTAGGCGTAGGTGTCGGTCTCGACCCACCGGTCCTGCCAGGCCGGTTCGACCGCGTCGGGGTCGTAGCTCCCGCTGGGCATTACCGTGAGGTGTGCCCGGTTCGCGGTTAAAGGCCTCGGTCCGGTGGGGACGGGTGGCACGCGACGGTGCGGACCGAACCGCCAGCGGGCGAACCAATCGCATAGATGATAGATATATGGCCAATTCGGATAATCGCCCGAGGGCACCCGAACCGGTTGGGAACCGGCTCGGAACGTCGGGACCGCAACCCCCTTCTACGCTGGAACCCCAAACAGTGGACATGACCGACGAGCGCCGGTCGACCGCCGAGGACGATGCGGCCGGTGGTCCGGACCCGGAAGCGCCTCGCGACGACGGCGAGGCCGAGCCCGGCCACCCGCACGCGGGAGAGCGGTGCGCGTTCTGTGAACTCCCCATCCCGACCGACGGGGTCGAGGTGAACCACGACGGCGAGACGTATCGCTGCTGTTCGGCGGCGTGCCGGGACGCACTCGAACGGGTCGAGTTCGACCCCGCTGCCGGCGGTGGTCACCGCCGCGTCCGCTCGGGCGTGGCGGCGTTCGACAGTTCGCTCCCCCAGGGGTTCCCCCGGAACGCGTTCGTCCTGCTGGCCGGCGAGGCCGGCAGCCGCGACCGCGCGGTCCACGCCGAACTCGTCTGGCGGGCGCTCCAGCGCGGCGAGCCCGCCGTCGTCGTCTCGTTCAAGGAACCGCCGGGGAGCGTCGTCCAGCAGTTCCTCACGCTGGAGTGGAACGTCCTCCCCTTCCTCGAATCCGGGCAGCTGCACATCGTCGACTGCTTCACCTACCGGCTCTCGGACCGCGACCGGATGTTCGACCGGATGGACGAGTGGAACGCCCATCTCTACGACGTGGCGACCGACGCCACCACGACCATCCGCGACCCCACCGACCTCGGCGAGGTCCGCAACAAGGTCGACAACGCGCTCGAGGCACGGGACATGGTCGACGAGGGACTCGTCCTCATCGACTCGCTGACCGAGCTGGGGACGCTCGTCCAGCCGGTGCAGGCGTACGACTTCGTGAAGGACCTCCGCGCGGATGTCTCGAAGGGCCGGTTCGTCCCCATCTTCGCCGGCGCGACCATCGCGGGTGGCCACGACGGCTTCCCCCACGACCTGGGCTACGTCGTCGACGGCATCGTCGAGATGCGGCTCAACGAGGAGATCATCCCGGACACGCTCATCAAGCAGGCCCGCATCCGGAAGCTGAACGGTGTCCTCGTGATTCCGGAGTGGCACGCCTACGAGTACACCAGCGGGCTGGGGATGGTGACGTTCGACCCGGAGGAGGAACAGGAGAAGACGCGTCGCCGGCGGGCCGCGGCCGCGCGCGAGAACGGCGACGCTGCGCTCGATGCCGAGGACGGGAACGGCGACCACCGAAAGGGGGAGACGCCGGCGCCGGTCGGGCCGGAGTCGGCGCCGCCGGACGAGCCCAAGCCCGGTGCCGAGGCCCGCGACGACTGACGGGCCACCTGTTCTCGGCGCCGGCGGTCCCCCGTCCACTCGCCGCCCGGCGATGCCGACCTCGGCAAGGCTTCGGTTCAGGGACAGGGTTATCCCCGGCGCGGAGATAGCGCGGGGTATGCACGACGAGACGCAGCACCACGTACCATCGGCTGCAGGGGGGCGAGCGGACTGATGCGCGTCGTCGCCAAGTTCGGCGGGACCAGCCTCGGGAACGGGGACCGTGTCAACCGGGCCGCCGACTCCATCGCCGCCGCCGTCGAGGCCGGCCACGAAGTCGCCGTCGTCGCGAGCGCGATGGGGTCCACGACGGACTTCCTGCTCGACGCCATCACCTTCGAGGCCGACGACAGCGACGAGGCCGAGATCGTCAGCATGGGCGAGCGCACCTCCGTCCGGATGCTGAAGGCCGCGCTCGGCGCGCGCGGCGTCGACGCCGAGTTCCTCGAACCCGGCCGGGACGACTGGCCCGTCATCACGGACGCCCACGGCGAGGTCGACGTCGAGGAGACCCAGCGCCGCGCGAAGAAGCTCGCCGACCGCATGGACGGGGTCGTCCCCGTCATCACCGGCTTCCTCGCCCAGGACCACGACGGCAACGTCACGACGCTCGGCCGCGGCGGCTCCGACACGACCGCCGTCATGCTGGGCAACTACATGGACGCCGACGAGGTCGTCATCGTGACCGACGTCGAGGGCGTCATGACGGGCGACCCCCGCGTCGTCGAGGGTGCCCGCAACGTCGGGGAGATCTCCGTCGACGAACTCCGGAACCTCTCGTTCCGTGGTGCGGAGGTGGTGGCGCCGTCCGCGCTCTCGTACAAGACCGGCAAGATGGACGTCCGGGTCGTCCACTACCAGCACGGTGACCTGCTCACCGGCGGGACGAGCATCGAGGGGCAGTTCCAGAACCTCATCGACCTCCGGGAGGGGCGGCTCTCCTGTATCACCGTGGCGGGCCGGGCCATCCGGAACTCGCCCGGCGTCCTCGCGGAGCTCGCCAACGCGCTCGGCGAGGCCGGCATCAACATCGACTGTGTCGCCAGCGGGATGGACTCGGTCACGTTCTACGTCGACGACGACCGGGCTGAGGAGGCCGAGACGGTCCTCCACGACGCCGTGGTCGAGGACGACATCCTCTCGTCGGTCACCGTCGAGGACGACATCGCCGTCGTCCGCGTGACGGGCGGCGAGCTGCCGGCCGAGTCCGGCATCCTCCACGACATCGTGGACCCGCTCCACGACGCACACATCACCGTCCACGACCTCGTCACGTCGGCCACGTCCGTGGCCGCCTTCGTCGACTGGGAGGACCGCGAGGAGACGCTGGAGATCATCCAGAGCAAGTTCAAGTCGTAAGCCGGCCGCCCCGCGCGTTCGAGTGCGGGGCCATCAGCTCTCGCCGATGCGGAACTCGAACCGGGCCCCACCCGCATCGCTCTCCGTCGCCGCGACCGTCCAGCCGTGGGCTTCCGCGATGGTACGAACGATGGTGAGGCCGAGGCCGGTACCGCCGGCCGTCGAGACGCCGTGCTCGAAGACCGACTCGCGTTCGGCGTCGGGGATGCCGCTGCCGTCGTCGGCCACGTAGAAACCCGCGCCGGCCGTGAGCGGGCCGACGGTGACGGTCAGCGCGGCCGTGGCGTCGGCGCCGTGTTCCACACTGTTCCGGAAGAGGTTCTCCAGCAGTTGCTGGAGCCGGTCGGGGTCGGCCTGGAGTTCGGGCACCGGCTCGGTCTCGAGGCGCGCGTCGCCGGTATCGACGGTCGTCCAGGCCCGCTCGGCGATGGTGACGATGTCCACGGCCGAGATGTCGCCCACGCCCCGGCCCTCACGGGCGAGCGTGAGCAGGCCGTCGACCAGCGACTCCATCCGGTCGAGCGCGTCACGTGTCCGCTCCAGTTCGTCCATGCCGTCGTCCTCGAGCGCCATCTGGAGGCTGGCCTGTGCGATGGCCAGCGGGTTCCGGAGGTCGTGACTGATGACGCCCGCGAACTCCTCGAGCCGGCGGTTCTGTCGGGCCAGTTCCTGCTCGCGCCTCTCGACCGCTCGGCGGGAGGCGAGGTTGTCGAGCGCCGCGGTGGTGTTGGCCGCGAGGATGCGCGCGAAGTAGATGTCCTCGGCGTCGAACTCGTCGACCTCGGCCGACCCGATGATGAGGAGTCCGTGGCGCCCCAGCGGGACGTGCAGTTCGCTCCGGAACGCCGTGTCCGGGTCCATCAGCTCGGCGTCGGCCGTCCGGAGGTCGTCGTAGACCCGGAGCGTCCCCTCCTCGAAGCTCTCCCACGCGACCCCGACCCCCGGCTCGATGGTCGGTGGTGGGGACTGGCCGATGATGTCGACCAGTGCGTCCGTCCACGCCACCGACTCCAGCCCCACCGGGGCGTCGTCCGCGGCCGCCCGTTCCGACAGCGGGGCACCCGGGTGGAGGTGGGCGCCGACGAGTTCGTAGCCGAGCCGGTCGTTCGCGGCGTCGACAGCCACCTGGCAGATGGCCTCGGCGTCCCCCGCGATCATCAGCTCACGGGTCGCGTCCAGCAGCGACGCCAGCACCCGCTCGCGGTTCGCGTCGGCCGCCCCTTTGTCATCAGATGGCCCCGCCTCCTCGGGCATCACTGCCAGACACTACGGCTGGAGTCGACATACGTCCATCGGGTGCGCGCTCAGGCACCTTTCCGGAGCCGCTCGCCCGCGGCCGCGGGGAGCCCCGCCTCACGCACGGCCCGGACCGTCCGCTCCACGTCGTACGCCACCCGGTGGAGCGTCGCCTCGGGGCTGCCGTCGAGCCCCAGCGTGGCGTACGCCGCATCGGGGTCGCCGTCGGAGCGCCGCTCCGACGAGCCCGCGCTCGCGCTACTCGCGCGGACGCCGTCCCGGGGCTGGCCGACGCTCCCCGGATTCAGGACGAGCCGTCGCTCGGGCCCACCCCAGCCGGACCGCTCGAACGCCCGACGCGCCTGGACGTGGGTGTGGCCCAGCACCAGCACGCGCTCGTCGTCGAGCAGTGACTCGTCGAACAGCGACGGGTAGACGTAGCGGTCCGGGTCCTCGGGGTGGCCGTGCGCGACCCGGAGGCGGCCGTCGAACGCCGTGCGGACCGCGGGCAGTGCGTCGAGCCACGCGAGCGCGTCCTCGTCGAGTTCCGCCCGGGCGTGCCGGATTCCGGCCCCCGCCATCCCGTCACCGATGTCGGCGCCGACAGCGACGGCGCGGTCGTGGTTCCCCTGCACCGCCAGCACGTCCCCCTCCCACTCGCGGAGCGCCGCCACGCACTCGGCCGGATGTGGGCCGTACCCGACGACGTCGCCCGCACAGACCAGTGCGTCGACCGTCGGGAGGTCGGCGAGGACTGCCTCCAGCGCGGGGAGATTGGCGTGCACGTCCGCGAGGACAGCCAGGCGCATCTACCGGTGACGGCGGACCCGCGGACAATGAACCCGGCGTGTGGTGTGTCACCGCCCCGTGTCCACCCGAAGAGAGGGGCTCCACCCGAAACAGTGGAAGCGTCTGACGTGGTGGGCAGAAGTTATACTGGCCGGTGGGTGCCGGTTCGAGTCGAAGCGAGGGGCCACAGATGAAACAGTGGAAGCGTCAGACGCACGGCGTACGGCGCCGAGTGCGCCGTGCCTCCCGATGAGTAGTCAGGGTGCGGGCAGAGTGAGAGGGGAGATAAACTCTAAATTCTGGGCATTGTTCTCAAGATGGCCCACTAAGTGGGGAATATTGTTTAGATTCTTGTTATCTGTCTACTCCGGCGTGAACGCGGCCACATCGAACCCCTCGCCGTCGCGGGTCGCGGCGGCCGCACAGACCGCGTGTTCGAAGTCGAGGTCGTAGGCGGCGCGAGCGGCCGCCTCCGGGCCGTCGACCTCGAAGTCGAACGCGACGGGTGCGTCCTCCTCGTAGGTCGCGACGAGCGTCGGTTCGTCGACCTCGCGGACGAGCAGGGCATCGCTCCGGACGGTCCCGATGTAGGCGGCGTCCGGGCCGAGGACGCCGGCGATGCGGGGCGTGTCGTAGTCGTCCTTCTCGAAGTCGAGTGCGTGCAGCGCCGTCACGAGCGCGTCGCGGGGCGGGTAGCCCAGCGTCAGTTTCTCGGCCACGGGGTCGACGTGCGAGCCGTTCCCGATGGCGGTCGCCGTCCCCGCGGGCGTCTCGACGATGCGCAGGCAGTTGTAGGAGATGTAGGGGTTGTCGCTGGGCGGGGCGTCCGGCGTGGGCTCGATGGTGACCGTCTCGCCGTCCTCGCGGACGGTGGCCTGACGGTTCGGGAACGAGCGCGAGGAGACGCGGTAGGCTGCGGTTTCGGGGCCGACCACGAGCAGGCGTCCGACGTACATGGACGGGCGTGCGGGCAGCGGCGGCAAGTGCGTGCCGGTTCCGGGCGCGGCGGGCACGCCGTCCCCCGCTCGACCGCCGCTGAGGTGGCCGGACCGTTTACCCGGGCGGCGGTCCCGTGCCCGACCAATGGATACGGACTGGTGGTACCGGCGGGTCGTCCTGCCCGCGGGCGGGCTCGGCCTGCTGCTGGGCCTCGCGTCGCTCCTGCTCACGGGGACCTACCGCGGGCCCGCGGACGGCGGCCTGCTCGCGCTCGTCGGCTACGGGACGTACGCCCCGCTCGTCGACTGGCTCGGGCTGGCGGGGTTCGCGACGCTCCTGCTGGCGGCGGGCTTCCGGGCCCGGTACGTCGCTGCCGGGGACGGGGACCGCGCCGACGGGTGAGCGGCGTCAACCGTCGAACCAGTCGGTGAAGCAGCCCTCGATGAGGGTCTCGGCCTGCCAGTCGATGTAGTCGGCCTGCATCCCCCAGATGGCCTGACCGAGCGGGACACCGTGGTTCACCCGGCGGGCGACCTCGCGGTACTTCCAGCGCGCGGGCGTGATGCCGGTCTCCCAGCGGCGCTCCAGCGGGCGGACGTAGCGGTCGATGTCGTCGTCGCTCAGCCCCCGGAGTTCGAGCCCGTCGCGGGCGGCGTCGAACAGTTCCTCGAACAGCACGTCGGTGTCGGTCGTCTCGGTCCCCTCCAGCGTGATCCAGTTCATGTCCGCCTCCAGGCCATCCTCGACGGCGGCGTAGAAGTTGTCGCGGGCGTCCGCCCACGGGAGCGAGCGGAGCGGATGCTCACGGCGCGGCAGCGACTCCATCAGCCCCGCGAAGACGGCCAGGAACGCCATCGAGTCCCGGACGGTCGGCTGCGCGGGGAGCGGCCGGAACTCGATACGGGCGTTGGCGCCGGCCCGCGATGGCCCGTCGAGGACCGGCCGGACCCAGCGCCAGTAGGTGCCGTGCTTGTGGCGGAAATGCGCGAACCGGTCGTCGAAGCGCCCCGCATCGTCCTGCAGCATCGGGACGACGGTGCGGTCGGCCGCGATGCGGTCGACGACCTGGTCGATGTCCTCGACGTCCTCCGGGAAGTCGACCTTCGCCTCGCCGTCCGGGTTGAGGACGGACTCGAAGACGGTGACGCGGTTCTCCATCGCGCACTCGCTCAGCACCTCCTCGGCGTCGTCCGTGTCGTAGAGGTCCGGCGGGAAGAACGGGCTGTTGACCGAGAGCGCCACCAGCGGGCCCGCCACGCGCAGCGCGTACCGGAACCGCTCGGGCAGGTCGGCGGCCTGGGCCATCTGGTAGTGGGGCTGGATGGAGGTGATGAGGCTCTCGGGCATCACGGTCCGCGCGTCGAGGTGGACGTGCGGGGCCGACAGCGACATGTCCTCCTTGAATCCGGTGTTGGCCATCGCGTGGTAGCGGACGGCGTCGCTCATGTTCGTCGCCAGCACCACCCCATCCTCCTCGATGCTGTCCGCCAGATACGAGGACGCCGTCTCGCCGATCGGCGGGACCGTCCACATCCCGTCGCTGACGAGGCGCATCCCCTCGGGTTCGCAGGCGGCCTGTGCGGCGTCGAGTTTGGCCTGTACCTCGCGCTCGGTCGCGCGCAGGCCGTACGCCGAGCAGGGTTCGGGCGAGGTCTGCATCTCGGCGTTGTGCAGGCCGAGTTCCTTCTCGAAGCCGATGTACTCCAGCAGCCGTCGAGGGACGCGCTTGAGCGCGTCCGTTTCCGCGTCGACGGCGTAGAACTCGTACTCCAGCCCGACGATGGCCTGGGAGTTGTCGAAGGTGCCCTTCTCCACCTCGCGCTTGAGGTCCTCGACCTCCGACTCGACGCGGGCGGCGAACTCCTCTCCGTCGGCCTCCAGCGTCTCACGCACCCGCGCGGCGAGCTCCGAGCCAGACATTGTTGCGTGGTCGGTGGCCGGCCGATGGCTTCAAACCCTGCGGTTGATGGCCCCGTCGCTCACCCAAGCCGTTCCAGCGCCGCCGTGACCCGCTCGCGGTGGAACGCGACCGCCTCGTCGGCGTCCACGACGGGGTAGCGCGGTCGCGTCACCTCGCCCCGTGAGTCCGCGGCCGAGTCGGCCATCCCGAGCAGGCGGAAGGCATCGAACGACGCCTCGGGGAACGGGCGCACCTCCCGATACCCCGCCCGATACGCCTCCCGGAGCGCCGCCACGTCGGCCTCCGCGCGGAGGTACCAGTCACACAGCGTGAACTCCGCCTTCGCGGCCGAGAGCCCAGGGTGGGCCGCGAGCGGTTCGCCCCAGTCCAGCACCGCCGCCACCTCGGGCGGGTCCCCGCTGACGACGACGTTCCCCGGCCGGTAGTCCCACGGGAACAGGCGGGCCTCGTCGGCCGGGAGGGAATCGAGTCGGTCGCCGAGCGCCGCCTCGACGCGGGGTTCGAGAGCCGCCAGCGCGTCCGGCCAGTCGGCCAGCGCGCGGCGCAGGTACTCGCGGTAGAACGCGCCCGCCGGGAGCGGCTCCGTGACGGCGAGGTCGTCCCCGTCGGCCGTCACGCGGCCGGGCGCATCGAACGCGAACGCGTCGTGGACGGCCGCGAGGTGTCGGCCGAGCGTCCGGGCGAGCCGTTCGCGGGTCGCGGCGTCGAACCCGGTGAATCGCTCGTGGAGGTCCGCGCCGGGGACCCGCTCGGTGACGAGGTACGTGATCCCGAGGTCCGCGAGTCCGCCGGCCGCGAGGACCCGTGCGACGGGTACGTCGGTTCGCCTCGCGACGGCGCGCGTGACGGCGGCCTCGGCGGCGAGCGACCGCTCCCGGTCGCGGTACTGCACCGCCACCTCGCGACCGTCGGCGAGCGTGACCAGCGCGGTCCGCTTCGAGTTCCCGGTGGGCGGCTCGCGGACGGCGGCGGGCGTCGCGGCCAGCGCGCGCTCACAGACCGCGGCCACCACCTGCTCGCACTGGTCCGGCACGGCCCGGCTCTCGGGGCCGCCCGCACTAAACAGTCGCGGCGGGCCGGGTGCGCGTCGGTGGCTGGCCGGGTGCGCGGCGGTGGGTCGGGGCCGCGTCGCTTCTTGCGACGGGCGGGGATGCTTTAGGAGAGGGCATCGTCGGCCCCAGCATGGACGAAGGCGAGCCGCGCCGGGGCGGGGGCGGGTCGGGACCCGGGGACGGCACGGAGGACCGGCTGGTCGCAGCCGTACACGCGGCGCTGGCGGCGGAGACCTACGAGCGGTTCGACGACCGCGTGGCCGAGCAGGCCGCGCAGGTCGCGGCCGACTGCGAGGCCGGCCGCCTCGACAACGCCGACTACGCCGTCGGCCTCGAACTCGAGGCGTACACGGTCGACCCGCAGGCGCGCCTGCACGACGTACCCGCGGGCGCGCCCGAGGCGGGCGGCTTCGCGCCGGAACTCGGCCGGCACAACCTCGAGGTGAACACGCCGCCGGACGTGCTCTCCCCGGCGGGACTCGACCGGCAGGCCGAGCGCCTCGATACGGCCGTCACGGACGCCCGCGAGGCCATCGCCGAGGCGGGCGCGGCGGCGGGCGTCGACGGGCGCGTCAGGCCCGTGCTGGACTCGATGTGGACGGTCGCGCCGCCGGAGGGCACGAGCGCCTACCTCTCGGCCGGCGAGGCGCGTGACGGCGTCTGGATCGCCGAGAACATGGCCACGGACGCCCGCTACCACGCGCTCGACGCGGACACGCTCCGCCGGATGGACAACGGCATCCCCATCGATCTGCCGGGTGCCGAGCATCACTTCCCGTCCATCCTCGTCGAGTCGCTGGCCACCTCCGTGCAGCCCCATCTGCAGCTGCCCGCCGCGGCCGACGTGGGGCGGTACATGCGCTACGCCACCCGCATCCTCGGCCCGGCGGTCGCGCTGACGGCCAACAGCCCGTTCCTCCCGGCGGACCTCTACCCCGAGGCGGTCGACGCCGAGGCGGTGCTGGACGGCCCCCACGAACTCCGCGTGCCGGTGTACGAGGACAGCATCAACCCGCCCGGCATCGAGAAGGTCCGGGTCCCCGACGACGTGGCGGACGCCAGCGAGGCCGTCGACGCCATCGTCGCCGACGAGACGTTCGCGCCCTTCTGCACGGACCCCGAGGACGTGCCCGACGACGCGCCCTACCGCGAGCGGTTCCCGGAGTTCGCCCACAAGCACGGCACCTACTGGCGCTGGGTCCGGCCGGTGTTCGGCGGCGACACGCCCGCTGCTGCCGACGGCCGCGCGGACGGCAACGACGACGCGTCGGTTCGCCTGGAGTTCCGGCCGGTTCCGACCCAGCCGACGGTCCGGGACTGTATCGCCGTGCAGGCGATGGTTGCCGGCGCGCTCCGCGGTCTCGACGAACTGGACCACCCGCTCCGGGAACTGCCCTGGGCGGCCGCCCGCGACTCCTTCTACAACGCGGTCGCGGACGGCCCCGGCGCCGACCTCGCGTGGATCACCGAGGACGGCGACCGGACGGACAACCCCGACATCGCGCTGGCGGAGCTGCTGTCGGTCGCCCGGGTCGGGCTGTCGGCGGCCGGGTTCCCCGAGGACGAGATCGACCGCTGGATCGGGCCGCTCGAAGCCCGCCAGGTGACGGCCATCACGCCCAGCGTCTGGAAGAAACACCGCGTCCGGGCCGGCATGGACCACGGCGAGACCTTCCACGAGGCCGTCGAGGCGATGCAGTGGGAGTACATCGAGCTGAGCGAGGCGACCGATTCGTTCACCGAGTGGCTGTAGGAGGACGTCTTTGGTCCTCTCGGCGTTCCTCGGGGGGACCACTACGACCGAGCCACCTACGAAGCCCTCGCGCTCTGCGGGGCCAGGCCTCGCTGCGCGCGGGTGCGCTCCTCAGCCCTCGCACGTATAGAGGCAGCTGGCCTTCGGCACAGCCGCCAGCGCGCGCCCGTTCGACTGACGGGGAGAGCGATTCTTCACAGTCCACGGGCCGGGAGCGCGTGGTGAGCCGCTTGCCGGCGAACCCGCGCGACCTGGGGAAGGGCAGGGCTGCCGCTCGATGACACGTCCGACTTCCTGGTGGAATCGAAGGGCGAGCGGGCTCCGGGCCTCTGACGACACAAGCACCGCAGGGTGAGCGGAGCGAACCCGAGGAGCACAGCGAGTCAGAGGCCCGGAGCGCGCGAGGGCTTCGTGGGTGTCTCCGTTGTCGTCGGTCCAATCGCCCGAGCGCGCGAGGGCTCCGTACTTGCCATCCGCATCAGTCAATAAACTTCAGAATAGGTTCAAAATGGCGATATTTGAAACATCATATTCTAAACATCGCGATAAAGCAGATATTGGTCCTTCTGCCCATCATCCCGGAACGAACGCCCTTATCCCCCCCGACGGACAAGTCCCCTCAACCAGCCATGCCCGCATTCGAATCCCTGCAGACCGTTCCTCGCTCGGAGGAACTCGTGGACAAGGCGTTCTCCCGAGCGGCGCGTGCGGGCCGCGCGAAGCAAGGCGTCGAGGCCCAGGAGTCGATGCTCATCACGGCCTCGAACATCCTGAGCGACAACCTGGAGAACGTCGTCACCAACTGGCCGGATTTCGACACCGTCGACCCGTTCTACCGTGAACTGGCCGACGCCGTCTGCCGGGACACCGAGGGTGTCCCCGGCGTGGACGCGCTCCGGCAGAACCTCTCGGAGGTCGGCTGGGCGAGCCGGCAGATCAGCGAACTCCGGAGCGACTACCAGGGGCGCATCCGCCGCGCGGACTCCGACACCGCGCGCAAGGTCCGCAAGCAGGCGTTCGCGCGGTTCGCCGACATCTGTGAGGAGGTCGAGGACGACCTGCTCGCGCTTGGCGAGGCACGCGAGGCGCTGAAGACCCTGCCCGACATCCGCGCGGACGAACCCGCCATCGTCGTCGCGGGCTACCCGAACGTCGGCAAGTCCTCGTTCGTCAACCACGTCACGAACGCCAGCAACGAGACCGCGAGCTACCCGTTCACGACGACGCAGATTCGCGTGGGCCACGTCGAGCGTGACCACATCCGCTACCAGCTCGTGGACACGCCCGGCCTGCTGGACCAGCCGGCCGACGAGCGTAACGCCATCGAGTCACAGGCCGTGAGCGCCCTGACCCACCTCGCCGACGCCGTCCTGTTCATGGTGGACGCGAGCGGGGACTGTGGCTACCCCATCGAGGCCCAGCTCGAACTCCGGGACGAACTGGAGGAGCGGTTCGCCGTCACGGCCGACGCGGACGACGAGCCCGTTCCCGTCCTCACGGTCTGCAACAAGAGCGACCGCTCGCGCGACGTGGACGCGGACGCGTACATGAGCGTCACCGAGGGCGAGAACGTCGACGGGGTGCTCGACCTCGTCGTCGACGCGGTCGGCTACGAGCCGGAGCTCCCGTTCGACGAGTAGCCCCCGCGACGCGTCGGCTCGTGCGGCCACGCGCGGTCCGGCCCGTAAGAGTCAATCCGGCGGCTCGGCTACCTCGGCGTGTGACCGAGTCGCTCCGGCTGAAGCTGGCCGATGCCCTCCTCTACGCCGTCGTGCTGACCGCGGTCTGGGCCGCCGTCTTCCTGCCGCCGAGCCTGCTGCTCGGCGGCGACCTCGTCGGGGTGAAGTGGGGGCTGTTCCTGGTCGGGCTGCTGGCGCTCGGCACCGGGTCGTTCAAGCTCCGGCCCGGGAAGCGCTGGCGTGCCGAGGACGACGGCCTGGTCTCCGGCAGCGACGGGCTCATCTCGGACAGTCGTGGGCAGTCGCAGGTCCAGCGGCTCGTCGACCGCCTCCCCCCGTTCCGCGGCTCGCCGCTGGCCGACGACCAGCGCTTCTCCGATGGTCTGAAGCTCCTGTTCGGCGCCGTCTGTATGCTGCTGACCTCGTTCCTGCTGGAGGCCGTGCTCGGCGTCGGCGTGCCGACGGTCGGGTGAGGCGCCGACGAACGGATGCCGACGAACGGATCCACGACGACCGGATGCCAAGGAACGGGCGCCGACGAACGGATGCCGGCGAACGGGTGTCGAGGGGTCGTTGCGGCCGTTTCGCGAAGCCGACAGGTATAGGCACGCGGGCAGGCAACCCGTGGGACATGACCGACGCGGGAGAGCAGTCGGACGACATCGACCCCGCCGAACAGCTGGCCGCGAACGCCGAGGTGCATACCAGCGCGTGGGGGGAGACCATCGAGGAGATGCAGGCCCGCGCCACGGAGTACGAGGCGGACGGCTGGGAGACCCACCATGTCGCGACGCTGGACACGTCGACGGCGTCGGCCGATGAGGCACAGGCTGCCCGCGGCGACTACGGCTGGGGTATCCTCCACACCATCCCCGACAACTACGTCGAGGAGTTCGCGGACGCCGTCGACCGCGGCGAGTTCCCCGAGTACGACGTCTTCCGCCGCCTCGTCGACGGCCGCGTCTTCCACCTTCTGGTCCTCCGGGACCCCGACGAGCGCATCGCGCTGTTCGTCGCCGGCAACTACCTCCTCCAGCGGGCCGAGGGCTGTATCGCCACTGCCAAGCGCGAGGGATACGTCCAGACCTGGCTCATGGGGACCGACGGAACCGTCGCCGGGACCTTCCGCCACGAGGCCCCCGAGAAGTTCTTCCCCCGCTGGGACGACTTCGCGGCGTACTTCGGCCGCGACGAGGACGCGGAAGACGCCTGAGGCTACCGGCCACGAACCGCGACGGCGACTATCTCCTCGGCCGACTCTCCGCTCCGGACGTACCGTGCCGGCGAGCCCCCGCCACCTCGCTTGAGGGCGAACACGCGGAGCGTCACAACCAGCCGCCCACCGTCCAGCGTCGCGCGCAGCACGGGTCCGACGCTGGTGACGACGACGTACGGCGGCGCGGCCACGGGCTCGGCCTGTAGCCGCCCGCCGGTGGCGGCCACGCACTCGCGGAGCACCGTCGGGAACTCCGCCAGCACGCCGGCCCGCTCCAGCGTCGCACGGAGCGGTTCCACCACGGCACCCCGGTCGGTAGTCGACGCGTCCGTCCAGCCCGCAGCCACGGCGTCCGCACAGTCCCGGACCGTCACGACGAGCTCCCGGCGCTCGCCCAGCAAGTGTGCCCGGACCGCCGCCGCGTCCAGTCCGTCCGGCACGTCAGTCGGCGGTCGCGGCGCAGTTGTTCGGCCCGAGTTCGAGTTCGAACGCCGCCTCCGCGTCGGCCGTCTCGCGCCCGAGGTTGACCGCGATGATGGTCTCGTGGTTCGCGGGGCGGGGCGGCATCGCCGCGAGGACGCGCTCGACGAACGTCTCGCGGTCGACGGCGAGGAGGTCGAGTGACTCCCGCAGGTCGCCGAGGCGCGCGGTCACGCGACCGTCCTCGACCTCGTCCTCGCTGGCGTAGTGGCCGGGTGCGATGAGCGTGCCGTCGTCGAACGCGTCGAACCGCCCGGTCAGGGTCTCGTGGAGGGTCGCCGCGAACGCCTCGATGTCCTCGTCACCGGCCTCCAGATCCGGCCGCGCGACGCTGTGCGTGAACAGCGAGTCGCCCGTCAGGAGGAGGTCCCCGACGCGGTAGGCGAGCATCTCGGTGGTGTGGCCCGGCGCGGCGACGGCCTCGAGTGTGGTGTCTCCCACGTCGAGCGTCTCGCCCGCATCGAGGAGCGTCGCATCCCACGCCAACCCGCGGTCCGTGGCCCCCGCCGGGAGGACCGCGGCCGCGTCGGTCGCGTCGGCCACGGCCCGGACGCCGCTGACGTGGTCGGCGTGGACGTGCGTGTCGACGGCGGCGACGAGGTCGGCCCCGTGCTCGCGCGCGTCGGCCGCGTACCGCTCTGCGAACGCGCGCAGCGGATCCACGACGACGGCCTCGTCGCCTGCGACCACGAGGTACGCGAGACAGCCACTGGAGGGCCGGCGGTACTGGAGAACGGTCACGCCCTCGGGCGTGGTCCCGGCCGGGAGCTCCGCGGCCTCGTACAGCCGCGCCCACCCGTGCATGCCGCCGGCGAGGTTGTACGCCTCGTACCCTTCATCCGCGAGCAGGTCCGCGACCTCCGCGCTGGCCTCGCCGCGCGGACAGACCGCGACGAACGGGCCCTCGGGGTCGCCGTCGTCAACATCCGTGACGAGGTCGGCAACGCCGCCGGTCACGCGTGCGCTCACGAACTTCATGTACGGCACGTCCAGCCGCCGGGGGGCGTCGATGCGCCACTCGTCGATCTCCTCGCGGTTCCGGGTGTCCAGCAGGGTGAACTTGCGGCCCTCGTCGAGCCACGCCTGGAGGTCGGCGGGCGTGAGCGTGCCCGCCTCCTCCGGTTCCGGGGATCCGGCCACGGGGTCGCCCGCGGCCGGACTGGCCTCGGTGGCGGCTCCGGGGTCGGCGTCGTCGGTCATACGCTCGGGTAGGTCGCGCCCGGAGATAAGCGTGGGGCGGTGCCCGTGGCCGGGACTACACCTATGGCGTTCCCGGTCGACCGTCCGGCCATGAACGGCGAGGAACTCGTGGCGAACGTCCGGGCCGAGCGCGAGACCGAACTCGGCCGCCTCGGCTCCGAGAAGGCGGTGGTCGCGGCGACCGGGGCACAACTGGAGACGAGCCCGGTCCTGAGCGCGGCCGCCCGACTCCTCGACGGTGGGGCGGATACGCTGGCTGCGTGGACCGACGAGGTCGAGCACGAGGCCGCCCGCGCGGCGTTCACGGATGCGGGCGGCAGCCTCGCCGACCACCGGGACGCCATCCTCGGCATCGACGACGACGCGAGCGCGGACGGGGACGTACCGTACGTGGTCGACGAACTCCGAACCGCCGAGCGGACGCCCGAGCGCGTCGCTGCGGGGCTGGTCGCGCTCCCGCTCGTCGCCGACCGCCTCCTGCTCCAGGTCATCAATTTCCTCGTCAACGAGGGTGTCCGTTCGGGCGCCGACACCGTCCGCGAGGCCCGGAGCGACCTGCAGGCGATGCCCGAGGACGCGGCCGATCTGCTGGACGACGTGTGCGACGACGACGGGGACTGGGTGACCGCACAACAGGCCGCGACCGACGCTATCGGGACGGCGTACGACGAGTACGCCGAGCGGCTGGAGGAGATGGGGCTGGACCCGAAGCCCGTCTGCTGACTACCCCCGCGTCGCCTCCAGGTCCACCGTCGAGATGACCAGCGTCGAGAGGTCCGTCTCGGAGAGGTTGTCGTTCTCGAACGCGCGGAACCAGCCCTCGCGGGCCTCCCAGCGACCCTTCGGCTCGCGCTCCTCGGCCGGTTCGTCGACGTCGTACACCCAGACGGTAACGTCCGTCGCCGGCCAGCCGTCGGCGTGCGCGTCGAGCAGTTCCTGCAGGATGCTCCCCATCTCGTTTCGCGGCACACCCTCCTCGGGCGCGGCCGTCTCGTAGGCGACGTGGAACGTCCCCTCGGTGACGGTGTAGTCCGTGATGTAGACCCCGTCGGCCATCAGGTGCTCCTCGAGGTGCTCACCGAGGTCCTGATGCGGGTCCTCCGATTCGCTCATGGCGACCCCTTCGCACTCGGGGTGTTAATCGGTGTCGTCGGTCCGGTGCGTGCGCCCACGGGAGTGGGTGTGGCCTCACACCGGCTCTGGCGGCTCGTCCTGGAACGCCACGACCGCCTCCCGGAAGTCGTCGGGGACGCGGGTGGGGCCGTCCTCGCCGACGGCGACGTGGGTGATGGCGCCGCTGGCGACGACGCGGTCGTCGTCGGCCTGCCGGCAGACCCACTCGAAGTCGGCGCTCGAATCGCGAACCGCCGCGACGCGGAAGCCGTTGCGGAGTTCGTCGTCGAACTCGGCGAACGAGTGGTAGTCCAGTTCCGTGTGGACGACGTGGAAGTCGACGCCGCTCGCCTCGAACTCGTCGTACGGGAAGTCGATGGTCCGGAGGAACTCCGAGAACGTCTCGTCCTGGTAGGTGACGTACTCGCCGTAGAAGACGACGCCCTGCGCGTCCGTCTCGGCGTACCGGACGCGGTTCTCGTAGACGTAGTGGAAGCGGTCGTCGGCCGGGTCGTCGGGGATGGTGTCGGCGTCCATGCCGGCCCCGCGGGCGCGGGCGGGTTAATGCTACTCGTCGTCGGTCGCGTCTTCGGTCGTCCCGTCATCCCCGTCGCTGTGGACGGTTGGCTCCCCCTCGCCCTCCTCGCCCCCGTCGCCATCGTGCAGCTTCCGGGTCATCTCGCGAGCCTCCTCGATGATTGCCTCGTGCTCCTCGTCGTCGATCTCACCGCCCGGGACGGAGGCCGTCTCGACGTCCTCGGGGATACCGGACGGTCCGTGGTCGTGGCCGTGCTGGTGGTCGTGACTGTGCTGGTGGCCGTGGTCGTGACCGTCCTGCTCACTGTGGCCGTGGGCGTGCCCGTCGTCGAACAGCGCGCCCGAGCGCTCGGTCGGGTCATCCCGGCCAGGAGCGGTGCCGTCCTCCCCGGTGGTGTCCTCGAACACCTGCGGGTACTCGCGCTCCTCGAGGCGGTCCGTGTGGTCTGCCAGCGCCGACGAGAGCTCCGCCTCGTCGTACTCGTTCCACGCCGGGACGTGCTCGTCCAGCCAGTCGGCGTGGGCCTCGTCCCGGAGTATCGCGGTGAACGCGAGGTGGTTGGCGAGATGGCCGATGTCGGCCTGGGGGTCGTCACAGACCGGACAGGCGTAGCCCGTGCTCATGGCCGGGTGTAGTGGGTGCGGATACAAAACCCGGGCGGTGAGTGCGTGTGGTGACTCAGCTTCCGGGACGCACCATCACCAGCGCGTCCGTCCCGTCGTCGTAGTAGCCGGGGACGGTGTGGTGGTGGGTGAAGCCGAGGTCACGGTACAGCGAGAGGGCGGCCTCGTTCCCGTCCCGTACCTCCAGTTTGACGCGGGCGGCGCCGCGGCTGTCCATCACGGCGAGTCCCCGTTCCAGCAGACGCCGGCCGATACCCTGGCCGCGATGGTCCGGGTGGACGGCGATGTCCTTCACGTGGCCGATGGGGCTGCCGTGGTTCGGAACCGTATCGGCGACGATGTAGCCGGCGATGGTGCCCGGGTCGTCGTCGCCCTCGTCGCGGCACTCGGCCACCAGGAAGCCGGGCGTCCCGAGGAACCCCTCGAACGCCCCGTAGGGCCACGGCTGGGGGAACGAGGTCCGCTCGATGCGGAACACCTCCAGCAGGTCCGCGCGGGTGGCCTCGCGGACCACGAGCGTCCGACGCGGGGGGGTGGCCGTCACGGGCCGCTCTACTCCCCCCTGGAATTTAAGCCCTGTTGCCGGGTGTTCGAGGTCGATACGCTCGGTTCCGATGGGTCGGCCCCACTCGCGACGCCCGGGTCGCCGTCCGCCCGCTCGGCGTCAGCGACGATGGGTCCACGACGTCCACTCTCCCGGCGTGTCTGAGTCTGTACGCCGATGTCAGTTCGTGTCTTCTCGCCAACACTGGAGGACGTAGCTGTGGCCACAAGGTTCATACTCCTGCCGAGGTTACGCTCAGGTGCACCCGATCAGGGTGCATCCCCACCCCCCCACCCCGCTTTTACTACCCTCGAGCCACGGCCACTGCGACCTCATGCTCGGTGAATCACCGATAGCGTTTGGTTCCCCGAGTCCGTGAGACCAACAATGTCCGACCGGGGCGACGGTGTGGAGGACTACTACGCGGTGCTCGGTGTGTCCTCCGACGCCAGCGTCGCGGCCATCGAGGCCGCCTACCGCGACCGGGTCAAACAGACGCATCCGGACCTCAACGACGCCCCGAACGCGACCGAGCAGTTCCAGCGCGTCAAGCGGGCCGAGGAGGTCCTCACGGACCCCGAGGAGCGGGCCCGGTACGACCGACTCGGGCACGAACGATACGTCGGTGGTGGGGCCGATACCACCACGGCCGACGCCGGCGGCAACGCCGACGGCCGGTCCCGCCAGCGCCAGCGCGCCCGCTGGACCGCCGAGGGCTGGGCCGGCTCCAGCTCCGCTGGCGCGGCGGGTGCCGGGGCCGGTACGTCGACGGGGTCCGGCCCCCGGCAGACCGCCAACTCCGCTACACCACCCGGCGACGCCGGTCCCTCCACCGAGCCGATGGATATGGGTGACCGCATCACCATCGCGGCCCGGATGCTGGAGCGCTACCGGTTCGACCTCGCCCCGAAGACCGCCATCTTCGGGCTGGCGACGTTCTTCCTCTACCCGGTGTTCCTCGCCAGCAGCTTCACCCCGAAGTTCCCACTCGTGGTCAATCTCATCCTGCTGTGCTGTCTGCTCTGCACGGTCGGCTACCTGCTCGCGACCCCGGAGGTCGGTGTCCCCGTCTTCGGGGCGTGGTCGCTGTTCGGCCCCATCATCTTCATCTTCACCGACCAGCCGCTCCTCTCGTGGGCCGGGTTCTTCCTGGTCGCGGTGACGTTCGTCCCGCTCGGACTGAGCCTGGCGATCGTCGAGCTGTTGCGGATGGACTAGTTGTCGTCCTGCCTCATCCATCCACTCGCAGGTTGCCGATGATATGCGTGCCAGGGGCTATACTACCTGGCTCTTGTTCTCGGCCCACGCCGAGCCATCCGTGCGTCCTGCGTTGGGTGTGTGATTCGCGACGCTCTCCGGGCAGGCGCGAAAGAAAGGGGAACGTTCGTCGGGGGCTCGCTCAGTCGTCGGCGGGCGTCGCGCCGGAGTCGCCGCCCTTCGCCTGCTTTTTCGTGTGCGACAGCTTGCCACCGTCGGCGAGGATCTCGCGCTCGCGCTCGGAGGCGTCGAGGTTGGCGGTGAACTCCCACTCGCCGTCGTTGACGCTGACCGTGAACTCCTCCTCGCCGCCGCGGACGCCTGCCGCGACATCGTCGAGGATCTCCAGGTCGTCGCCCTGCTCGAGCTGCTCGTAGGTCTCCGCGTCGATGGTGAGCGGGATGAGGCCGAAGTTGAACAGGTTCGCCTTGTGGATGCGGGCGAAGCTCTGCGCGAAGACACCCTCGATGCCCAGATACATCGGGCAGAGGGCGGCGTGCTCACGCGAGGAGCCCTGACCGTAGTTCTCGCCGGCGACGAGGAAGCCGCCGTCGCTGTCGAGCGCACGCTGCGCGAACGTGTCGTCGACACGCGAGAGCGTGAACTCGGACAGCTTCGGAACGTTCGACCGGTACATCAGGATGTCCTGCGTGGCCGGGATGATGTGGTCGGTCGTGATGTTGTCCTCCATGTGGAGGAGGTTCGGCCCCTTCAGCTCGGAGTCCAGCTCGTCCTTCAGCGGGACGTCGCCGATGTTCGGGCCCTTGACGAGGCCGTCGTCGACGGCCTCGTCGGGCGCGATGAGGTCGGCCTTCGAGCCGTCGTACTTGTCGGGGAGCTCGACGCCCGGCGCCTCCAGGTCGCCGAGTTCGTCGGCGAGGTCACGCGGGTCGACGATCTCGCCCTTGAGGGCGGCCGCGGCCGCGACCTCCGGCGAGGAGAGGAAGACGGAGTCGTCCTCGATGCCGGAGCGGCCCTCGAAGTTGCGGTTGAACGTCCGCACGGAGACCGAATCCGACGCGGGGACGTGGCCGATGCCGATACAGGCACCACACGTCGCCTCGGAGAAGTTGACGCCGGCGGCCATCAGCTCCGCGGTCCAGCCCTGGCGGGCGAGGATCTCGGAGGCCTGCTTCGAACCGGGCGCGACGATCATCTCGGTCTTCTTGTCGATCTCGCGACCCTCCAGCATCTTCGCCGTCGGGAGGATGTCCTCGTAGCCACCGTTCGTACAGGAGCCGATGATGACCTGGTCGACGGACGTGCCGGCAGCCTCGCGGACCGGGACGACCTTGTCCGGCATCGAGGGCTCGGCGATGAGCGGCTCGATCTCGGACATGTCGACGACGATCTCGTCGTCGTACTCGGCGTCCTCGTCCGGGCCGATGTCGACGTACTCGTCGCCGCGACCCTGGCGCTCCAGGTAGTCCTTGGTCTCCTCGTCGGTCGGGAAGATGGAGGTGGTCGCGCCGAGCTCCGTGCCCAGGTTGGTGATGGTCGTCCGCTCCGGCACCGTGAGGTTCTCCACACCGGGTCCGGTGTACTCGAAGATCTTGCCGACGCCGCCCTTGACGGTGAGGCGACGCAGCATCTCCAGCGCCACGTCCTTGGCGGTGCTCCACTCGGGGAGCTCGCCCTCCAGCCGGACGTTGACGATCTCGGGCATCTCGATGTAGTACGGGCCGCCACCCATCGCGACGGCGACGTCGAGGCCGCCGGCACCGATGGCCAGCTCGCCGAGGCCACCGGGCGTCGGCGTGTGGGAGTCGGAGCCGAGCATCGTCTTGCCGGGCGCCGCGAAGTTCTCCTTGTGGACGTTGTGGCAGATACCGTTGCCCGGGCGCGAGAAGTGCGCGCCGAACGTGCCCGCCGCACTGCGGAGGAAGCGGTGGTCGTCCGTGTTCTTGAAGTCGAACTGGTAGGTCTGGTGGTCGCAGTACTGGGCCGCGATCTCCGTCTGGACCTCGTCGAGGTCAAGCGCCTCGAACTGCAGCCAGACGAGCGTCCCGGTCGTGTCCTGTGTGAGCACCTGGTCGATCTCGATCCCGATCTCCTCGCCGGTCTCGAGCTCCCCGTCCACGAGGTGGTCGGAGAGGATCTTCTCGGTAAGCGTCTGTCCCATTGTCGTCTGACGATGTGCGACCCTCGAATATAAATCCGGCGTGTCCGCCGCTTCTTGCGGGGTTTAGGCGGGCCTCAAGCGCCCGAAATCGGGGGTTTCGGTTCTCCGGACTCCTGCGCTGTGTGCCCCGATACCCCCGCTGCTGGCGGCGCGTGGTACCGTCACGCTCCCCGTCGCCGGGACCGCGGGCTTATACGCTCGGGCCGGCAAGCCGCCCGTATGAGCACGACTCGCGTTGCGGTCGCCTGTCCGTCCTGTTCGCCGGGGGACGAGACGGTCCACGAGGTGTTACACGAGAGCGGTCACGCCACCGTCCGCTGTACGGAGTGCGACCACGTCCACAAGACGGACCTCCCGAGCGAGCCCACCGTCGAGCGCCGGGTCATCGTCTCCCAGGAGGGGGATTCGTTCGATGCTCCCGTCGAGTTCGACCCGGACGAGACGCTGGCGGTCGACGACGAGTTCCTCGTCGAGACCGACGAGGCCATCCTCTCGGTCGCGGTGACGAGCCTCGAACTCGCCGGCGAGGACGAATCCCCGCGGACCGACGCCGCGCCCGTCGACGACGTGAAGACGGTCTGGACCCGCGTCGTCGGCAACGTCTCGGTCGACCTCACCCTCCACCCGAAGGACGGACGCCACGACTCGACGTACTCGACGACGGTCCGGGTGCCCGGCGACGAGGTGTTCACCGTGGGCGAGACCCAGGAGTACGGCGAGAACGAGTTCACCGTCGAGGGCATCTTCCTCCGGAGCGACGTGGAGCGCTACGGCCAGCAGAAACTCGATTACGCGGGCGACCAGGCGCCCGCCAAACACATCAAGCGGGTGTACGCCCGCGACGAGACCCGGAGTTCGAACGCCTGGTCCGGGTGGTGAGACCCGATGGCGGATGCGGACTATCGCGAGGCCCGCGAACGGATGGTCGAGGGCCTCGTCTCGGGCGGCCGCATCAGCGACGACGCCGTCGCCGAGGCGCTCCGTGCGGTCCCGCGCCACGAGTTCGTTCCCGAGGGGAAGCGCGACGCTGCGTACGCCGACCGCCCGCTCCCCATCGGCGACGGACAGACCATCTCCGCGCCGCACATGGTGGCCGTGATGGCCGAACTGCTCGATGTCGGTGCGGGCGACCGCGTCCTCGAGATCGGCACGGGCTGTGGCTACCACGCCGCCGTCACGGCCGAACTCGGCGCCGAGGTGTACAGCGTCGAGTTCGAGCCTCGGCTGGCCCGCGAGGCCCGCGAGCGCCTCGACCGACTCGGCTACGATATCCACGTGCGCGAGGGCGACGGCCACGAGGGCTGGCCCGAACACGCCCCCTACGACGCCGCGTATCTGACCTGCGCGGCGGACGCGTTCCCCGAGGCCGTCGTCGAGCAGGTCCGCCCCGGCGGGCGCCTGCTCGCGCCGCTCTCCGACGGGGTCGGGCAGACGCTCGTGGCGGCCACGCGCCGCGAGGACGGCTCGCTGGACCGCGAATCCCACGGCGGTGTCCGCTTCGTCGAGATGCGCGGTGGCTGACGTTCGGGCAGTTCCGCCGCCCGAGCGATGGAATTATCATTGGCGGGTGCTAGCCACCCACACGGGCAGTCGAGACACATCGTCTCTCCCCCCAACGGCTGCCCGTAACCTGCCCCTACCCGGTAGGGACCCGGTGCTCGGCACGCCGGGTTCGTGGTCCCCCTTTCGCGTGGCCGTGGCTCCCGACTTCGGGTACCGACAGGAACGGACCTCCCCAGAGGGGTGTAGCGTCGTGTGGGGCGACGCCTCCCCGACCGCGCGCGGCCTCGGATGCTACATGCGGGTCCCGGCGCCCGGTGTGGGGTCAGAGGCGGTCGGGTATCCCGCAATCCCACGTGAGTCCCGTTCGCTAATAAACGCGGGGGCCACTTGCCGGCCCACCTCGGACGCGTGGGACGTATGCCCGGGTGTGAGAGCGTCGGTCGCTTCCCAGCAGCCCTCGCTCTCGACGCTCCCCTCGATTCCCTCCCGGGCCCGGAACACCGCCGGCGCGTCGCTTTTCACGCGCCGTCACCTACACCCTCGGTATGGCCGACTGCGTCGTCTGTGGCCGGGAGACATCCGTCACGGCCGCCTGTCCGCACTGCGGCCAGCCGGTCTGTGCGGCTCACCGGTCGACCGACGCACACGACTGCCCCGGCCTCGACGCCGAGCGGACGCGCGGCTGGATCATCGACCTCGACGGGCCGCAGCCGAAACCCACCGACCGCGAGGACGGTATCGCAGCGGGTACTGCCCGTGAGGACGGTATCGCAGCGGGCACCGCCCGCGAGGACCCGGACTGGGTCGACCTGCTGACCCCCTCCCGGAGCGGCGCGTACATGGCCGTCGCCAGCGTCCTCGTCCTCCTCGTCGCCGCGCTGCTGGTCGTCTTCGCGGCGCCGGGCCCCGGCGCGGCGGCCGGCGACGGCCTCAACGAGACCCGTGTCGAACGGCTCGTCGCCCAGGAGGTCAACGACCGCCGGGCTGCGAACGGCCTCGGCGCCCTCGACTACGACACCGACCTGGCCGAGGTGGCCGCCTACCACTCCCGGGACATGCACGAGCGCGACTACTTCGCCCACGAGGGCCCCGACGGGGAGACGGTCCGCGACCGCTACGCCCGCTTCGGCATCGACTGCAACGGCGGCGAGAACATCTACCTCACCCATGGCGGCGGGCTGGCCGCGACCGAGCGGACGCTGGCCGAGCACGTCGTCCGCGAGTGGATGAACTCCGAGGGCCACCGCGAGGCCATCCTGAAGGAGCGCTTCACCCGGCAGGGCATCGGCATCGTCATCGTCGACGGGTCGGTGTACGCCACGCAGAACTTCTGTTAAATCCGTTTAATCTGCTTAATACTATTAGAATAGAAATATTGACACTTTCGAAGTTTTATCTGTGGTCCTGTCGTCTATCTTGGTCGGGCGGCTTACGAAGCCCTCGCGCTCTGTGGGGCCGGGCCTCGCTGCGCGCCTCGCCTTCCGTCAGAGCAAGCTCTGCCGACCTTCGCCTCGCTTCGCCTCGCTTCGCTCGGCTCAGCTTCGAGTCCACCAGGGACCGCCATTGGTCAGTCGGTAGCCGTGGGCCTCACGCCTCCCCATCCGCCTGCAGTGCTCACTCGCTCCGCTCGTTGCGCGCTCGCCCCTCGCACGCAGTGCGGCGGCCGGCTCTCCGGGCACGGCCGCCAGCGCGCGCCCGTTCGACTGACGGGAGGAGCGACCTGCCACAGTCCACGGGCCGGGAGCGCGTGGCCGACCGCAAGGGAGGCCCGCGCGACCTGGGGAAGGGCAGGGACGCCGCTCCGTGCAACGTTCCCTGTTCCTGGCGGACTCGAAGGGCGAGCGGGCTCCGGGTCAACTGACGACGCAAGCACCGCAGCGCGAGCGAAGCGAGCGCGAGGCGCGCAGCGAGTCAGGGACCCGGAGCGCGCGAGGGCTTCGGAGGCGTCGTTGTCGTCGTCCAAGTCATCCTCGGCATCGTTGGCATCGACACCAGCATATCTTGCTCACCGGATGTCGCGCCACTCCCAGAACGTAGCCGTTAACCCCGAACACGCAGAACCCCACGACAACCAATGCGTGTCATCGGAACCGTCGGGCTGGCTGGGAGCGGCAAGGGCGAGTTCGCCGAGGTGGCCCGCGAGGCCGGCGTCCCGGTCGTCACGATGGGCGACGTCATCCGCGCGGAGTGCCGGGACCGCGGGCTCGACCCCGCCGACCACCACGGCGAGGTGGCCCAGGCGCTCCGTGCCGAGAACGGGCCCGCGGCCATCGCGGAGCGCTCGCTCCCGCTCATCCGGGAGGCCCTGGAGGAGAGCGACGTGGTCCTCGTGGACGGCCTCCGGTCGGACGTGGAGGTCGACGCCTTCGAGGACGCCTTCGGCGACGCCTTCTCGCTGGTGAGCGTCGAGGCGCCCTACGACGTCCGTGAGGAGCGCATCACCGACCGCGGGCGGGACAACACCGACCGCGAGACGCTGGCCGAGCGCGACGCCCGCGAACTCGGCTTCGGGATGGGCCGGGCGATGGACCGCGCGGACCTCGTCGTCGAGAACGTCGACTCGCTGGAGCGGCTCCGCGAGCGCGCCCGCACCGTCATCGAGGAGGGTATCGATGCCGTCGAGCCCGACGACGGCTTCGACTGGCGCGAGAGCCCCGGTGCCGAGGAACGGCCGTCGGGGGAGGTGGGGGAGTCGTGACTGACGTCTACAGCGTCGACGTCCAGATCACGGCGCCCGTCATGCCGACGGAGGTGACCGACCGCGTCCGCGACGCCGTCGAGAACCTGTTCCCCGAGGCCGACATCGAGGAGGGCCACGGCGAGCTGCTCGCCGAGGCCCACAGCATGGAGACGTTCTCCGAACTCCTCCACGAGGAGGCCATCCTCGACACCGCGCGCGGCCAGTTCCTCGCGGACCGGCAGGGTGGCACCTTCTCGTTCGACCTGAAGAAGCAGGCCGCCTTCCAGAGCGTGGTCAACTTCGCCGTCGGCGAGCCCGCGGAACTCGGCGACATCCACGTCCGCGTGACCGTCCACGAGCCCTCCGTCGAGGCGTACATCGACCACGTCGCGCCACGGACGGAGGACGGCAGGCCTGTCGAGGACTGAGCGCCGTACAGCAGGTATCGGAATCGGGCGGGAGAACAGTTCTCAGCGCTTCTCCGCCTCGGCGATGGCGCTGGAGAGGCCGTGGCCGTTCGTCGCGGGCTCTGGGGCGGAGGTGCTGTAGTCCGGGTCGCGGGGCTCCTCGTCACCGTCGCCGTCGTCGGCCGTGGACCCGCCGTCCGCCCCGTCGACCCGGCGGATTGCGGGTGTGAGGTCGCCGCTGGCGGTCAGCTCGTCCGGACTGGTCGCGGAGCGCACGGCCGGCGTCGCGTCGCCGGACACCTCGCGGGGTGAGACCGTCGGCTCGACGCGCTCGATAGCGTCGGGCGGGTCGGGCGGCGCGCTGGCCGCCTCGTCGGCCGACTCCTCCTCGCCGTCGTCCCGGGTGATGTTCATCGCGCCGCGGGCGCGGATGGCGCCGTCGACCTCCGCGTCGTCGTGGAGGTCGACGTTCTCGCCGGCCACGTCGCCGCGGATGTGGGCGTCCTCGGCGATGGTCACGTCGCCGCCGCGCGTCGTCACGTCGCCGTGGATGACCGCGTCGGCGGCCACGGTGATGTCGCCCTTCGCGCGGAGCGAGCCGAACAGCTCGGTTCCCTCGCCCACGTCGATGGACTCGGCCCGGAGGTTCCCGTGGAGCCGGCAGTCCGCGCCGACCGTCGCGGGCGTCGAGACCTGCCAGGCGTCGTCGGAGACGCGCGCGCCCCGCGGAACGAGCACGGGCTCGTGCTCGCGGTCGTCGGTGAGGAACTCGTCGACGACCTCCTCGGCGTCCTCGTCGCGCCCCAGCCGCAGGAGCTGCGAGAGGTAGACGAACAGGAAGACGATAGTCGGCATCGGGTTCCGGATGACGATCCAGCCGTTCGCCTCGAAGCCGTCCTCGATGTCGACGTCGTCGCCGATGTCGAGGTCACCCGAGACGATGAGCTGGCCGGCGACGTGGACACGCTCGCCCAGATACGCGTCGCCGCCGACGAGGACGTTCCCGCCGACGTCACACCAGACGTCCAGCCGACACTCCCCGTCGGCCTCGATGTCGCCGCCGAAGCGGACCCGCTCGCCGGCGTAGACGTTCCGCCCGCGGACCCCGAACTCGACGGTCGACTGGCCGCCCACGACCACGTCCCCGTTCGCGACGAGGTCGTGCTCCTCGACGGTCGTGCCGTCGGGGATCTGCAACCGGTCCAGTGGGTCCGAGCGGATGGACACGCCGACGGATTGGCACACCTTCAGCATAAACCCTGACGGCGCGCACGCCGAGCGTCTGACGCCCGTGTGACGCGCCGGGCCTGCCTACTCGGACCCGCGGCCGGCAGCCGGGGCCATGCAGTGCCGTCGCCGGGGACCCCAACCCATTTGCGTGGTCCACGCCACTCCCGACGTAATGGCGAACTGTGCCGTGTGTGGCAAGCACGTGGATATGCCGTACCGCTGCAACCGGTGCGGTGAGAACTACTGCTCGGAGCATCGACTCCCCGAGAACCACTCCTGTGCGGGCCTGAACGACTGGAACGACCCCGACGGCGTGTTCGACTCGGGCTTCGACGACGGCGTGAACGAGCGCGGCGGCTCCGGCGGGTTCCTCTCGGGGCTCACCAGCACCGGCGGCCCGCTGAGCTACTTCCGGGGGAACGTCTCGTACCTGTTCCTCGCCATCATGTTCGTCGTCTTCATCCTGGAGTTCCTCGTCATCTTCCTGGCGCCGGGCCTGTTCCGGGACATCTTCGTGCTCACGTCCGAGAACCCGTTCTACGTCTGGACGTGGGTCACGTCGGTGTTCTCACACTCGCCGAACACGTTCTTCCACATCATCGGGAACGGTATCGTGCTGTACTTCTTCGGGCCGGTCGTCGAGCGACGTATCGGTTCGAAGCGCTTCGCCGCGCTGTTCCTCGCGACGGGCATCATCGCCGGCCTCGCGCAGATCGCCTTCGGCTTCGCCATCGGGAGCCCCATCACGGGCGTCCTGGGCGCCAGCGGTGCCATCATGGCGATTCTCGGCGTCCTGACGGTCCTGAATCCGGGGCTGAAGGTCTACCTCTACTTCATCCTTCCCGTCCCCATCTGGTTGCTGACCCTGGGCTACGCCGCGCTCTCCGTGGTCGGCGTCCTCCCGACGAGCGTGGGGGGCACCACCGCACTGGGCAACGTCGCGCACATGGCCCACCTCTCCGGCCTCGTCCTCGGCCTGCTCTACGGGCAGTACGTCAAGGGCGATGTCCGGAGCCCAAGCGAGGTCTCACTCGGGGGGCGTGGCGGCGGTCGCCGGGGCGGCGGTCGGGGGCCGTTCTGAAGCGAATCGCCGTGCGACTGCCGGTCAATAGACCGTCACACCGGTCACCTCGAACCGGGCGCCGCCCCCGCTCCCCTCGGTGACCTCGATGTCCCAGCCGTGGGCCTCGGCGATGGTCTGGACGATGCTGAGACCGAACCCGGTCCCCTCTCGCTCCGTCGTGTAGCCCGCCTCGAACACGGACCCGCGCTTCTCCGGCGGGATGCCCGGCCCGTCGTCCTCGACGTAGAACCCCCGGGGCAGCGACCCGACGGTGACGGTCACGGGGTCGTCGGCCGTGGTGCCGTGCTCGACCGCGTTCCGGAAGAGGTTCTCGAACAGCTGTGTGAGCCGGCTCGGGTCGGCCTCTATCGTCGTGTCCGTCTCGACCGCCAGCCGGGCCTCCCCGGTTTCGACACCGGCCCAGCAGTCCCGGACGTGGTCTCCGAGGTCGAACGACTGTGGCTCGTCGATGGCCTCCCCCTCGCGGGCGAGCGTGAGCAGGTCGTCGATGAGCGTTCCCATGCGGTCGAGTGCCGAGTCGATGGTCTCGACGCTCTCGTGGTCGCACTCCTCGCCGACGAGGTCCAGGTGGCCGCGCGCCACCGCGAGCGGGTTCCGGAGGTCGTGGCTCACGACGCTCGTGAACTCGTCGAGCCGCTCGTTGCGCCGCTCGAGCGCGCGGCGACTCTCCTCCAGCTCTCTGGTCCCCTCGATGCGGGCCAGCGCCACCTCCACGTTCGCGGCCAGCACCTTCCCCAGCGACACCTGCCAGTTCTCGAGCGGGCCGGTCGTCGTCGACCCGGCCATGAACACTCCGTACTCACCCAGCGGGAGCACCATCTCGCTCCGTGTCGGGGCGTTGGGGCCGCCGGGCGCGACCCGGACCTCGTTGAACACCTGGGGCTCGCCGGACTCGTAGACCTCCCGTGCGAGTCTCGTCCCGGTCTTGAACCGCGGAAGTGGTCGCGAGGCAGCTTCGGCGGCCGCGCTCGCTGCCGTCGAGATCAGCTCGTCGCGCTCGTCGTCGTGGAGCCAGATGGTGTTGAGCCGGAGGCCGAGGACCTCCTCGGCCGCATCCGTCGCCTTCCGCGCGGCCTCCTCCTCCGTCTCCGCCCGGAACAGCTCCCGCGTGGCGTCGTGGAGTCGCACCAGCCGCTCGCGGTGCGTCCGCCGGCTGGTGACATCGCGGGCGACGCAGGCGACGGTGTCACGGTCGTCGCCGTCGGTGACGGGCCATCCGCTCAGCCACACCCAGCGTCCGAACCCGTCGTCGGGGTTCGCCCGGAGTTCGAATTCGACGGGGTCGCCGTCGGCAAGTCGGTCGAAGCCGTCGCGGAGCGCCTCGCGGTCGTCGGGGTGGACCACCTCGATGACGGCCCGTGGGTCGTCGACCAGCTCCTCGGTATCCTGTCCGAACAGGCGCTCGTACGCCGGATTGACGTAGAGCGTCTCCGAGTGCTCCGGGTCGAACAGCCACGCGGCCTGGTCGCCGGTCGCGAGCAGGCGTGCCGGCGCGTGTCGACTGCGAGCCGCTCGCCCGCGCCACGCTCCCAGGACGAACCCGGACGCCCCGCCGAGGCCGCCGGCGACCACCAGCCAGGTGGCCCGGAGCTCTCCCGGAACCGGTACCGGGTCGGCCGGGCCGGTGCCGACGACGAGCCAGGCCAGCGTGGCGGCACCGACCCCGACGCCCGCCAGGTACCAGCCACCGACGTGCCGCCAGTCGGGGTCCGGGTACGCCGTCCGTCGCAGCCCGAGCGCGCCCAGTAGCACCAGCACCGACGGTCCGGCGCTCACCCCGGCCGCGAGGAGCAGCCGTACCCGCGGCCCGCTGATTCCGGGGTCGACGGGGAGCCGTCCGGTCGCGGCGATGTAGCCCCCCGCGAGGACGTGGAGCCCAGCGACGACGTAGACGCAGAGCTCGAACGGTGACGGTCGGTCGCCCCCCTGCGACCGTTGGCGTGACGCGCGTGCACTCACCACGTGACTTGTCCCCCGATACTCCCCGTTTTGCGCGTCCGATAATAAGTATCTGTACCGTACTCGCCTCCCGACAGGTTCCTCTGGGTGCCGGTCGAACGCCGCCGCACATGCGCGAGCCGCCAGCCCGCTTCGACCCGGACCCGACGCTCGGTCGCGAGGAGATGGAATCGCTCCAGCGCGACATCGCCGACGCGGCCAGCTTCACCGACGACCTCTCGTTCGACCCGGAACGGGTGGGCGAGGCCGGCCCCGATGCGCCGCTCGTCGCCGGCGTCGACCAGGCGTTCCGAACGGACCGTGACCCCGAGCAAGCCGTCAGTGCCGTCGTCCTGTGGCGCGGTGGCGAGGTCGTCGAGCGTGCCCACGCCGTCGCCGACTGCGAGCTGCCGTACATCCCGGGGCTGCTCTCGTTCCGGGAGGCGCCCTCCATCCTCGCGGCGTTCGCCGAACTCGACCGCGAGCCCGACCTCGCGCTGTTCGACGGGAGCGGGCGCATCCACTTCCGGCAGGCGGGGCTGGCGACCCACGTCGGCGCGGCGCTGGACCTGCCCAGCGTCGGCGTCGCCAAATCGTTGCTCTGCGGGACTCCCCGCGAGTCCGTGGCCGCGCTCCCCGAGGGCGCGCGCGTGCCCATCGAGGTCCGCGAGGGTGACGACGTGGACGCCCTCGTCGGGACGGTCATCGGCTACGCCTTCCAGAGCCGCCAGTTCCCCGACTCGAAGCGCATCAATCCGCTGTACGTCTCGCCCGGCCACCGCGTGAGCGCCGGGACGGCCGTCGACCTCGTCGAGCGCTGCGGCGGCGACTACAAGCTCCCCGAGCCGACACGGCTGGCCGACGCGTACGCCGACGAGTGCAAGCGCGCGGGCCGCGACGGGTAGCCGCCCGAACGTCAGACCTACCCCGCCACCACACCAATCCCCGCTACCGATGGTCACCAAGGAGGCGTCGTGGGCGTACCGCGACGGCGTCGACGAGGAGTTCGCGCGGACCTACTTCCGCCGGTTCGGGCCGGGCGTCGTCTCCTCGGTCGGCGTCGGCACCTACCTCGGCGACCCCACGGACGAGCAGGACGAGCGCTACGAGACGGCGGTGCGGCAGGCCGTCGAGTCCGGCGTGAGCGTCGTCGATACGGCCGTCAACTACCGCGCCCAGCGCTCGGAGCGCGCGGTGGGACGGGCCATCGAGGCCGCCGATGTGGACCGCGAGGCCCTGCTGGTCGCGACGAAGGGCGGGTTCGTCCCGTTCGACGGTGCCCAGCCCGACGACCCGGCAGCGTACGTCCGCGAGGAGTGGTTCGAGCCCGACCACGCGAGCCCCGGGGAGATGGTCCGGGGGAACTGCCTCTCCCCGCGCTTCCTGAGTCGGTCGCTGGACCTGTCGCTGGAGAACCTCGGGCTGGACACGGTCGACCTGTACTACGTCCACAACCCCGAGACGCAGCTGGCAGAGCGCGACCGCGAGACGGTGTACGACCTGCTGGAGGACGCGTTCGTCCGGCTGGAGGAGCGCCGCGAGGCGGGCGACCTGCGCTACTACGGTGTCGCGACCTGGGAGTGCTTCCGGGTCCCCCAGGACCACCCGAACTACCTCTCCCTGCCGGAGGTCGTCCGGCGCGCCCGGGCCGCGAGCGACCGCGCCGACACGAACGCGACCGGCTTCCGGGCGGTACAGCTGCCGTTCAACGTCCACATGGCCGACGCGTTCACCCGTGCGGCCCACGACGGGCCCGAGGGGCCACAGAGCGCGCTCGCGTTCGCCCACGAGGCCGGACTGGACGTCTTCGCCAGCGCGCCGCTGAAGCAGGGCGCCCTCGCTCGCGAGGGCGCCATCCCCGACGACGTGGCAGCGAAGCTGGCCGGCGAGACGCC
This sequence comes from Haloglomus halophilum, assembly GCF_024298885.1. Taxonomy (GTDB): domain Archaea; phylum Halobacteriota; class Halobacteria; order Halobacteriales; family Haloarculaceae; genus Haloglomus; species Haloglomus halophilum. The sequence goes on along the minus strand of NZ_CP101166.1, from coordinate 752,722 downwards.
GGCCCAGCGGGCCATCAACTTCGCCCGCTCCGCACCGGGCGTTACCGCCGCACTCGTCGGGACGGGCAGCCCGGAGCACGTCGCCGAGAACGTCGGTGCCGGCCGGTACGAGCCGCTGGGTGCCGACGCCTTCGACGCCACGTTCGAGTGACCCCGTCGCCCGTGACCTGCCCGACTGAACGACCGGACAGCCGTGTGCGACCGTCTCACGCGGCTCTGGGGGGTGCTCAGACATCAGTGGCCGCAAGCCCCATACGCACCCGTCTCCTATCCACGACCGATGAGGCAACGGGCGGTCTCGCTCCTGGTTGCGGCGCTCCTCGTCCTCTCGGGCTGTACGCTCGGACCCGGGGGGCCGAGCCTCGACGACGGTGGCGGCGACCCCGTCTGGACCGGCGACGAGGATAACCCCTTCCGGCAGGAGACCCTGACCGTCGCGGTGGTCGGGTCGGCCAACGAGTCGCGTGACTTCACGCCGCTCGTCCGCCAGGCGCTCGACTACTGGGAGGCCAACAGCGAGCAGTACGCGGGCTACCCCATCGAGTACCGACTGGTCGCGAACGATTCCGACCCGGACGTACGGGTCACCTTCGTCGAGTCGGTCGCCGCGTGCGGGACCGAGGAGCACGCCGCGGGCTGTGCGCCGGTCATCACGAAGCCCGGCCAGTTCGACCCACCCGTCAGCGTCGAGGTCAGGACCGGATTCTCCGACGAATCGACGGTACAGGTGCTGAAACACGAGTTCGGTCACTCGCTCGGGCTGAACCACGGCGACGCCCCGCAGGCGGTGATGCAGGCGTCCTCGACGCTGACCACGCCGCCACAGACGGACGCGAGCGAGCGGGCACTCCCCTGGCGGTCGGAGACGCTCTCGGTGTACGTCGACGTGTCCGCGCTCCCGGCGAGCGAGCGCGACGAGGCCCGCCGGCAGGTGCGTGGCGCGCTGGGTTACTTCGCCGACGGCGCCGAGGGCACCGTCCCGGAGAACGTCAGCTTCGTCCGGACGGACAACCGCACTGCCGCCGATATCACCATCCGCGCGACCGACGAGTCGCCCTGCTCGACCTCCTCGGGCTCGTGTGGCTATCTCCTCGGGTCCGACCCGGACGGCGACGGCGCCCGCGAGTGGTACACCCGGCTGGAGATCACCGTCACCGACCTCGACACCGAGGCCGTCGGCTGGCACGTCGGCCGCTGGCTCGGCGTCGGCTTCGGGCTGGAGGGTGAGGAGTACCCCGAGCCGCTCCGCGAGGGCGCGTCCTACTCCGAGCGCCGGAGCGACTGGTGGGAGTAGGCGACCGTAGCTCCGGATTTCTACCGGTTCTGGTCGATATACCGGTAATATCCCGAACTGCCGGGTAATCTCCGGGTTACGCAGGCTGTTCGCGAAGCTCTCCCTGTCTTCCCGACACCTACAATCAAGTACATCCCGGTCCCCAGCCAGGGTATGACCGTCGGCATCATCGGTGGCAGCGGGGTGTACGAGGCGCTGGACCTGGAGCAGGAGGCGACCCAGTACGTCGACACGCCCTTCGGCGAGCCGAGCGGCCGGCTCACGGTCGGGCAGCTGGCGGGCGAGGAGGTCGTCTTCCTCCCGCGACACGGCCGCAACCACTCGCTCTCCCCGACGGAGGTGCCGTACCGGGCGAACATCCACGCGCTGAAGCAGGTCGGCGTCGAGCGCGTCCTCTCGACGAACGCCGTCGGCAGCCTCCGCGAGGACCTCCCGCCCCGGACCCTCGTGGTGCCGGACCAGTACTTCGACCGGACGAAGCAGCGTCCGATGAGCTTCTTCGGCGACGGCGTGGTCGCCCACCTCTCGATGGCCGACCCGTACTGCCCGCACACCCGCGAGCATCTCGTCGATTCAGCCGACGCGACCGACGCCGACCTCGCCGACGGAGGGACCTACGTCTGCATCGAGGGGCCGCAGTTCTCGACCCGCGCCGAGAGCGAGTTCTACCGGTCGAACGACTGGGACATCATCGGCATGACCACCGTTCCCGAGGCGAACCTCGCGCGGGAGGCCGAACTCTGCTACGCCACGCTGACCGGCGTCACGGACTACGATGTCTGGCGCGAGGAGGGCGTCACGCTGGCGGAGGTCCAGGAGAACGCCGCGGCCAACGAGGCCGCCATCAACGCGGTCCTCGAGCGGGCCATCCGGACGCTCCCCGACGAGCGGGACTGCGATTGCGGCTCGGCGCTCGCCGGTGCCATCACCACGCCGTCCGAGGCCATCCCGGTCGAGAAGCGCGAGCCGCTGGAGCTGCTCGCCGGGGCGTATCTGGACGAGCGGTAGGGCTCACGGGCTCACTTCTGATATGCGCCGCAGTCGACACACTCGAAGGCGTTCACGTCCGTCTCGGACACGTACGGGTCGCTCGACCCGCCGTCGTAGTCCTCGATGTACGACTCGAGGTCGTCCCAGACCCGTGTCGGTGCCAGGTCGCCGCCGCATCTCGCACAGACGAGTGCCATGTCCCCGCGGCGGTCGCCCGGCGCCTACCCGTTTCGGTTCGTGACCGACCGCCAGCTGTCGGCACTCCGAGAGAAGCGCACGGACCGCTTCGGCCGGCGCGACCGGAGAGCGGTGGCCGGACGACCCACGCCCGCTCAGTCCGCGACGGCCTCCTCTGTCCCCTCCACGGCCGCCGGGTCCTGTACCCAGAGGTCGCCGAACGTCTCGTCCTGTTCGAGGCGGACCTGGCCACGGTGTGCGAGAAAGAGCAGCCCGAGGAACGTCTGGACCTTGCTGCCGCCGGCCTCCTCCACCTCGGTGAACAGCACCTCGGCGCGGCCCTGGTCGTACTGCTCACGGAGCGCCGTATAGACCTCCGTGATGATGTCCTCCATGTGCTCGTCGTGTGCGGTGCCGGTCACGTCGTCGACCGTCGGCTCCTCCTCCATCCGGAAATCGTCGCCCGAGCGGTAGTCCAGGGTCTGGGTCCCGCGGCTGTAGCCGCTGGGTGAGCCGCTGGTGTCGTAGGTCCGGGACTCCTTCCACCGGGACTCGCGCTCGCGCTCGCGGAGCTCCCGGACCAGCTGGTCCAGGGTCTGGGGCATCCCGCGGGCGTTCTTCCGGTCGAGCCGGCGCTCCATCTCCTGCTCCAGCCCGGCGATGGGGTCGACCGACGGGTCGCCCGCGGCCCCCTCGGCGTCGGCGGGACCGTCCTCCCAGGCGACTTCCCAGGGCTCGCGCTGGTCCGCCTCCCAGGCGTCGTCGTCATCGTCGGCGAGCATCGCGTCGCTCTTCATCCGCAGGAGCACGCTCGCGTAGAACAGTGCCCGCCCGCCCGTCCGGATGTCGGCCTCGTCCAGCCGGTCGAGGAACGCGTCGGTGACGGTGACGATGTCGATGTCCCACGGGTCGATGCGGTCCTCGTCCGCGAGCTGGACGAGCATCTCGACCGGCTCGACACCCTCGTCGCCCCCGACATCGCTCTCGTCGACCGCCTCGACCTCCTCGGCGACGGAGAAGCCGCCGAAGCCGGTATCGGGTTCGTCAGCTGCCGAGTCGTCGGGGCCGAGTCCGGGAACGTCGACCGACGGCTCGCCCGGTTCGGCCGCGTCGCCCGATTCGTCCGTGTCACGGCCGCCGTCGCCCTCGTCATCCTCGCCGGGGCGGGTCCGGTCCTCGTGGCCCGTGATGTTCAGCGGGATGTCGTCGTCGCTCATATCGACCACCCGTCAGTCATCCGCGACCACCTCGTCGTCCGCGTCGGGCCCCTCCTCGGAGAGGTCGATGCCGGTGACGGCGGAGACGTTGTCGTCCTGCATCATCACGCCGATGGCGCGCTCGGAGCGCTCCAGCAGCGCGGCGCGGTGCGAGACGACGATGAACTGCGCGTCGCCGGCGAGTTCGTCGACCATCTCCCCGACCATCTCGGCGTTGGCCGCATCGAGGAAGGCGTCGACCTCGTCCAGCGCGTAGAACGGCGCCGGGTTGAACCGCTGGATGGCGAAGATGAACGCCAGCGCAGTCAGTGATTTCTCGCCGCCGGACATGGCTGCGAGCCGCTGGACCGGCTTGTCCCGTGGCTGGGCCTTCATCGTCAGGCCGCCGTCGAACGGGTCCTCGCGGTTCTCCAGGTGGAGCTCACCCGAGCCGTCCGAGAGCTTCGCGAAGATGCGCTGGAAGTGGTCGTTGATGCCCTCGTAGGCCTCCATGAACACCTCGCGCTTGCGCTCCTCGTAGCCCTCGATGCGCTCGCGGATGCCGTCGGCCTCCTCCTGCAGGACCTCGCGTTTCTCCTGCAGGTCCTCGAGGGCGTCCTGAACGGTGTCGTACTGGTCGATGGCGCGCATGTTGACCGGCTCCAGCTCGGCCATCTGGTTCTCGAGTTTGGTGATCTGCCCCTTGACGAAGCCGTGGTCGGGAATCTCCTCGGCGTCGTAGTCGCCGACCTCGTCCTCGAGTTCGTCGACCTCCCACTCGAGGCGTTCGGCCTCGCCCTCCAGCTCCGAGAGGTCGGACTCGACCGACGAGACGGCGTCCTTCTGTGCGTCGCGTTCCTGCCGGGCCTCCCGCAACTCGTCCTTGAGGTCCTCGCGCTCCTCCTTCAGGTCCGCGAGCTCTTCCTCGAGTTCGGCGACGGCCGCCTCCTTCTCCGCGAGCAGTTCCTCCTGCTCGTCGATCTCGCCCTCCAGCTCCTCGACGGCTTCCTCGGCCTCCGCCTTCCGGTTCTGGGCGTCCTCGATGGTGTCGTGGAGGTCGTCGATCTCGTTCTCGGCGTACTGCTTCTCGAGCTGGAGCTGGTTCAGGTCGCCGTCGATGTCGTCCATCCGGTCCTCGAGGTCCGATATCTCCTCGCGGAGCTCGTCGGCCTCGGCGTTCAGCTCGGCGATCTCGGACTCCTCGAGCTCCGTCTCGAGTTCGGCGATTTCGGCCTGAACGGACTCGATTTCGGCGGTCTTCGCGGCGATGGTCTCCTCCAGCTCGTCCATCTCCTCCGAGACTGCCTCGCGTTGCTCCTCGATGTCCGCGAGTTCGGACTCCAGGCGCTCGACCCGCGCCTCGGTGTCGGCGATTTCGCTCTCGACGCGGTCGATCTCGTTCTCCACGTCGCGGACCTGCTCGGACGCGTTCGACTGCCGGTCACGGGCGTCCTCGAGCCGGTCCTCCACGTCGCGGATTTCCTCACGGAGGTCGCGACGCTGGTCCTCCAGTTCGTTGATGCGCTCGGCGACGCGCTCGATGCGGCCCTTGCCGCTCTTGGTGAACGAGTAGCGCGAGCCCGACGAGGAGCCGCCGGTCATCGCGCCGCTCTTCTCGACGAGTTCGCCGTCGAGCGTGACGAGCCGGTACTGGCCCATCAGGTCCCGTGCCGTCTCGATGTCCTCGACGACGAGCGTGTCGCCCAGCACGTACGAGAAGATACCCGAGTAGTGCGAATCGAAGTCGACGAGGTTGTACGCGAAGTCGACCACGCCGGGCTGGCTCGGGGCGCTCGGGAGCGAGCGGTCGTCCATCTGGTTGATGGGGAGGAAGGTCGCCCGGCCCGCGCCCCGCGATTTCAGGTGCTCGATGCCGCGCTGGCCGACGCCGTCGTCGTCGACGACGACGTGCGCGAGCCGCCCGCCGGCGGCCGTCTCACACGCGGTGGCGTACTCGCCGGGGACGCCGCCGAGTTGCCCGACGGTCCCGTGGACGCCGTCCATGTCGGCGTTGAGGATGGTCGTGACCGCGCGGCCGTAGGACTGGTCGCCGCTCTGCCCGGCGTTGGCCTCCAGCTCGGCGTACTCGGACTGCTTGGCCTTGATCTCGTCCTCGACATCGTCGAGGTCGTCGGTCAGCGACCGCTTCTCGGTCTTGAGGTCCTCGACGACCTCGGTGATGGTCTCGCGGTTCTTCTCGGCCTTCTCGCGCTCGGTCTCGAGGTCGGAGAGTTCCGCCTTCAGTTCGGGCAGGTCCGCCTCCGCCTCCTCGATGGCCTCGCGCTTCTCGCGCTCCTCGTTGGAGCGCCGGCGCGCCTCGTCGGTGAGGCGGTCCTGCTCGCGCTGCAGCTCGTTCTTCTCGTCTTTCAGCCCGTCGAGCTCCTCCCGCTTCGCGGCGAGGTTCTCCCGGAGCTCGTCGTACTCCGTGTCGATGGCCTCGATCTCGGCCTCGACCTCGTCCAGCGCCTCCTGCTTCTCGACCTCGTCGGCCTTCAGCGAGGACTTCTGGACCTTCAGCTGGCGGATGTCTCCCTCCAGCTCGTCGACCTCCTCGTTCTTGCGGTCGATCTTGACGAACGCCTGCCGGCGCTCGTTCTCGGCGGCCTCGATGCGCTCCTCGGCGTTGGTAATCTTGTCCTCGAGCCGGGATATCTCGCCCTTGATCTCCTCCATCTCGCGCTTGATCGCGAGCTGCTCGTCCTCGCCCTTGCGCTCGATTTCCCGGTTCAGCTCCGCGAGTTCGTCCTCCAGGCGGGTGACCCGTCCCTGGCGGCTGTCGAGCTCCTCGCGCAGCTCCGCCAGCTCCGCCTCTGTCTCCTCGATGGCCTCACGGGTCTCCTCTAGCTCGCTCCGCTTCGTCTCGAGTTCGGCGGCCTTCAGGTAGCCCTCGTACTCCGCTTTCTCCTCTTTCAGGTCGCGGTACCGGAGTGCGGTCTCGCGTTCGTCCTCGAGTTCCTCGAGGCGTTTCTCCTTCTCCTCGATACGGAGGTCGGCCTCCTCGATACGTTCCTGGACCGTCTCCAGTTCCTCGAACGCGTCGTCCTTCTTCGCGTCGAACTCGGCGACGCCGGCGATCTCGTCGATGATCTCCCGCCGTCGCCCGGCGGTCATCGTGATGATCTCGGTCACGTCGCCCTGCATCACGACGTTGTAGCCCTCGGGCGTGACGCCGGCCTGCGCGAGCAGGTCGCGGATGTCCGAGAGGTTCACCGAGCGACCGTTGAGGTAGTAGTACGAGTAGTAGGTGTCCTCGTCGGTCTGCTTGACGCGGCGGCGGATGGAGATCTCCTCCACGTCGCCGACGTCCTCGGTGCCCGCGGCGCTGACGACCTGCGAGCGTTCGAGGGTCCGGTCCTCGTTGGCGAGGATGACCTCCACGCTGGCCTCGCGCTCGCCGGAGAAGTCGTTCGCCTCGTCGTCGTGGCCGGGGTTGTATATCAGGTCGGTGAGCTTGTCGGCGCGGATGCCCGAGGTCCGGGCGAGTCCCAGGGCGAACAGGACGGCGTCGATGATGTTCGACTTGCCCGACCCGTTCGGGCCGCTGATGGTGGTGAAGTCCTGATAGAACGGGATGCGTGTCTTCCGGCCGAAGCTCTTGAAGTCGTCCAGTACGAGCTCTTTGATGTGCATGTGGGGCGCTCGTTGCCCCGCGTTCAGGCGACGATGATGTCGTCCGACGCGGAGTCCTCGTCAGCCTCCTCGCCCGCCTCGCTTTTAGAGTCGTCGGCCGATTCGACCGCCTCTTCGACCTCCTCCTGTGGGGCCTCGCGGCCGTTCTCCGCGCTGGGCTGGGTGCCGGTCGGCTCCGGGGCCATGATATCGCTGGTCGCGGGGTCCGGTTCGACCTCGGCCTCCAGATGCTGGATGCGCTCCTTGCATTCGACGAGTTCGTCGGTCAGGCCGTCGACGGTCGCTTCCAGCGAGCGCACTTTCGCCTCGAGTTCCTCGACCCGGTTGCCGGTCATACACCCACACGGTCCCTGCCGGCCCTTAAACCTGCGTCAGACACCCACACCGTGTCTGACGGGCGTCATCCGTCCCGGCGGCGGGCGGTTTCTCCACTACGACGTGGGGTCCGGCCGCGTCGGCACCCGCAGCACGGAGTCGTGCCCGACGGCCGCCCCGGCACTCTGCCGCGAGAAGTTGAACCCCGTGTCCGCGCCCGCAACCGTGTACCGGAGGCTGTCGCCCGGTTCGAGGTAGCGGTGGAACGCCAGCAGCTCCAGCGACACCTGCTGGACCTGCCCGGCGCCCTGTGGCCCCGCGGAGACACGCAGCGGCGTCACGAGGTCGTTGATGTGGGTCGCGCTGCCGTCCGCGCGGATGTGGTACGGCTTGAAGAACAGGAACGCCTCGTCGCCGAGCGGCCGGACGTTCAGGTCCAGGTGCGGCGCGCCCAGCACCTCGATGCGATCGCCGTCCTCGCTCGCGCCCAGTTCCGTCGCCGGGATGTCGAAGTCCACGGACGTGGCGGGCCCGTCGTAGCTGTCCTTCAGGACGTAGCTGTTCGATGTGGCTGGCCCGTTCGCGACCACGCTCTCGCCCTGCACGCCGGGGACCGTCTCGCTGGTGCCCAGCGGGACCGAGTGGGTGGTCGCCCCGCTCGGCGGGATGGCGTCGGCCGAGCGGTTGACCTCGTCCTGTGCGGAGTAGTAGGTCACGTCGTCGGGAAGGAGGCTCCGGAGTCGCTTCCGGCCCTTCGCCGCCACCCGCCCTCGTTTCAGGTGCACGTCGAGCCAGGCGCGCCGGGCCTCGTCGCTGATGTCGACCGTCTGCGTGTACTCGCCGTCGACGGGAATCTGCTCGTGGCCCTCGTTGTAGAACAGGAGCTTCGTCTCCAGCCCGCGTTCGCGGAGGCCCTCGTAGTTCCAGATGGCCTGGTTCGGGACGAACAGGTGGTCGGTCCACCCCTGGATGAACAGCGCCGGCGCGCTCGTCTCGGCGATGGCCTCCAGCTGGTGGCCGGGCGACCGGACCGCGAAGTACGACTCGGTCCCCTGCGAGAAATCGTTGAGTGCGAGGCCCTCTGCGATGCCGCGGTGGACGGCCGTGTCCAGTCCCTGCCGGAGGCCACGCACGTCGCCGGATTCGGCCTCGTGCTGGCGCGAGCCGCCGATGCCGACGCCGTACAGCCCGAGCCCCCACACCGTCTTGACGACGCCGTTGGGCTGGAGCGCGTAGTTCAGGTCGTGCCAGCAGATCTCCGGGACGAGCGCGTCCAGCCGGTCGTCGTGGGCGGCCGCGTTGAGCTGGATGCCGCCCGCGTACGACCCGCCGAACATCCCGACGACGGGGTCCTCGCCGTCCGGATCCTCGGTCCGGACCTTCGGGTGGTCCGCGAGGTGGTCGATGAGTGCCGACACGTCGCGGACCTCCTTCGGCCCGTCGACGCCGACGTTGCCGCCGGACTCGCCGAAGCCGCGCGAGTCGAACGTCAGCAGGACGTACCCCCGTGAGGCGTAGTCCTCTCCCTCCCCGAAGTTCTGATCGCGGCTCCCGCCCCAGCCGTGGGTCGCCATGACCGCCGGATACTCCCCGTCGGCCTTCGGTTCGAAGATGGTCGTCTCGATGCGTGTCCCGTCGAACGACCGGACGGTCACGTCCGCGCGCTGGACCTCGTACCCTCCCTCGGGTGGCGCCGCGGCGCTCGCCGGGACCGACCCCAGCGTCACGGCCCCCGCTGCCGCACCGAGCCCCCTCACGAAGTCGCGTCGGTTCTGTCGCATGCCCCTCCGTCCCGGTACTCCAGTATCGGCCTGCTGCCGCCGATGCAGGGGCGTTGAAGGCACGAACGGGCTGAATTACCGGTCAGCGCCGTCGAGCGTGCCCGTGGGGCCGCTGCCGAGCGTGCCAGCGGGGGCGTCCGGCAGGCCGCTCCCGGTGCCTGCGGGGTCGGCGTACCCGTCCAGACAGCGGTAGCCATCGGGTCCGCCACAGGCCGGTTCCGGGGGGAGCGGCTGGTCCTCGGGCCAGTCGACCATCGGAAACAGCACGCTCGAAGGGTGTTCGCTGTCGTGATAGACGGTGTTGACGCCGGGCGCCCGCGAGGGCTCGTAGCCCGACAGGCCGTCGGTCGCCGGCGGCGTGTGGACCCGGACGACGAGCCGGTGGCCGGGGTAGAGGACGTGCCCCAGCGGGAACACCTCCACGTCGTAGCGGGTCACCTCGCCCGGCGTCACCGGCTCGGGGTTCGTGTGTGGCCGGTACGGCCGGACGATGTCACCGGCGTGGTTGTACAGCGTCCGGTCCTCGTCGAGTTCGCGGTGGCTGGCCCGGAGTAGGCCACGCTGGAGTGGGGTTATCTGCCCCGTCTCGGCGTTCCGGTCGGCGATGCGGACGAACAGGTCCATCTCCGGCGCGGTCGTCTCGATGTACAGGGTGGCCGTGATGGGTCCGGCGACGATCCGCGGCTCCTCGACCGCCTCCGAGGTGTAGGTCAGCACGTCCGGCCCCTCGGCCATCGCCGGCCGACTCCCGGCCTCGGGGGCCTCGAAGAACCAGCTCTGACGCGGACTCCCGGTGACGTAGCGGTCCGGAGCCTCGTCACCGGGCGCCGTCGTCGAGAGCGCCTCCCCCTCGCGGAGGTAGTAACGCGTCCAGTCCGACTCGGGGACCGGATACCCGTCGAAGCCGAGCGTCGCCTCGGAGTCCGTGCCACGGTTGACGTGGAACTCGACCGGTGACTCGTCCATGATGCCCGTCTCCTTCCCGCGGAGCCAGTACTCGAACCAGCGGGCGGCGTCGTCGTCGGCGACGGAGAAGGCCGTCGAGTGCACACCGTTGGTGCCACGCAGGAGCTTCGGCTCGTCGTGGGCTGCCAGATTGCGCTGCGCTGCCGTCGGCGGACCGCGTCCCTCGGACGGGTGGTCCTCGCCCGGCGTCGGACCGGGCTCTCCCGGCGGCGACGCGGGCGCCGGCGAGATGGCGTCGAACAGTTCCGGGCCGCCTCGGGGCCCGGTCTGCTCGTCCTGCCAGGCGTTGGCGATGTAGGTCGGGACCTCCACCTTCTCGGCGTAGGTGATCAGCGAGCGCGACCGCCACAGTGCGTCGTCGGTCCGGTGGGCGTACCACGTGGCCTCCTCGTGGGTCGGGTTGTGCTGGCCGCGGGTCGTGATATTCTGCATGCAGATCTCGTCCTGTGCCTGAGCCCCCTCGGCCGCGGACTGGTAGTCCGAGGACGGTCGCCGGCCGAGCGCCCAGAAACTCGGGAACACCGTGTTCGGCACGCCACCGGGGAAGACGACGCCCCGGTAGAGGTCCGCCGTGAGCATGTTCGCGCTCACCGCGGCCAGCGACGGCGGCTGCGTCGCGGCGATGAAGAAGGCCGTGAACCCGGAGTACGAGCCGCCGTACAGCCCGACGCGGTCGAGACTCCACTCACGGTCGGCCAGCCACTCTACCGTCTCGTAGCCGTCGAGCGCCTGCGTCTGACTGTAGAGGTCGAAGGTCCCACCCGAACAGCCCGTCCCGCGGAGGCTGAGGTGGGCACAGACGTACTCGTCGGGGAGTCCGGGCGGCGCCCGCCAGACGTGGTCCTCCTTCGTCACCGTCACCGCGACCAGCGCGCCGTCACGCATCCGGAGGTAGTGGGTCGGCGACCCCTGCGTGTAGCCGTCGGCAGTCACCACGACCGGACGGTCCTCGCCGGTGGGTGACTCGTAGTCGGACTTGACGTAGCCCCACTCCGTCTCCTCGAAGTCGTCGCCGTGGACGCGCCCGTCCGGTGGCGTCTGGGGGTCCCCCGCGGCTACTCCGGTCCCCAGCGCCGTCGTGGCCGCAGCGGCCGCGGTCGCGCGCCGCAGTACGCCGCGCCTGCTGATGCCGCCCGATGCGCCGTCCTGACCCCTCGCTCCGTCCCTCATATACAGCCACCGGCAGTACACTGTGGTAAAGTCGTACTGCCGTCGAAGCACGGAGGTATTTCCGTGTATTCGGCCCTGAGACGCCTGAATGTCGGGTCAGGGCGGACGGCTGTCCGGCTGCTCCGACCGGACCTGTTCGGCCAGAACGACTTTCCGCCGATGCCGACAGTTCCACCCCAATGTTCGGCGACCAGGAGCGCGTGACCGTCCGCGAGTTGATGACCGAGGACCCCCAGGAGGTCCACCCCGCGGCCACCGTCGCGGACGTCCGCGAGTGGCTCGACGAGAAGGGGTACACGGCGGCGCCGCTGGCCCGCGACGAGCCGCCGTTCATGTACGTCACGCGCCAGGGCCTCGCCGACGCCTCCGCAGAGGCCATCGACGACCCCGTCTACGAGCACGCCGAGCGCTTCGGGCTGGACGACCTCGTCGCGCCGGACCTGGGGTTCGAGGGGCTCCTGCGCGAACTGGAGGACCGACCGTTCTACTTCGTCGGCTGGCACGGCCGCGTCGAGGGCATCGTCACCCGCGCGGACCTGAACAAGCCCGCCGCCCACGCCTTCCTCTACACCCGGGTCGGCGAGCTGGAGATGCGCCTCCGCGACCTGCTGGACGCCGAGACCTCCTGGGCCGGCGCGCTCTCGATGCTCCAGCGCGAGGGCCACGGCGAGGAGACCGAGTACGACGCCGTCCTCGAGGAGTACGAGGCCCACGCCGGCTCGGACCTGCAGCTGCGGGAGATCGACTACACCACCTTCTGGCAGCTCACCCAGTGCGTCCGCGAGGAGGACGCCGCCGTCGAGCGCCTCCCGTTCGAGGACGGCGAGGCCGCCGCCGCCGCGCTCCACGACATCCGGGAACTCCGCAACCAGGTCGCCCACTACGGCAACGTCGTCCACAATCTCGATGCCGACACGCTGTCCTCGGGCCGGAACGTCCACGAACTGGAGGAGACCTACGCCGATATCGAGGCCACGCTGGAGGCGCTCCGCGAGTGGTCGGACCACGAGACGGGGCGGCGGCCCGTCGGTGCAGTGCCCGAGGAGTGAACGAAGAGGCCACGTGATGAGGGAGTGGGGCGCAGAACTGCGGCGCACCCCTTTTGACCCACGGTGCCGGTAGTCCGTGTATGACCGAGGTCGACGTGCCGGAGAGCCACCCGCGGTACGAGTCGCTGCTGACCCGCCACCGCATCGAGGCAGGCGTCGAGAAGGGTATCACCTCCCGGCAGGGACTCATCGCACAGGGACGGGGCGAGGCGTACGACTACCTCCTCGGTGAGCGCACCATCCCGTCGGCCGACGAGGCCGAGCGCGCCGCCGCCGCACACTTCCTCCTCGCGGAGCAGGCGGTCATCTCCGTCAACGGGAACGTGGCGGCGCTCTGCCCCGGCGAGGTGGTCGAACTCGCCGAGGCGACCGGCGCGGAGATCGAGGTGAACCTGTTCAACCGCACCCGCGAGCGGATGGAGCGCATCGCTGACCACCTCCGCGAGCACGGCGCCGAGGAGGTGCTCGGGCTGGAGGCGGACGGGCGCATCCCCGGGCTCGACCACGAGCGCGCGAAGGTCGATGCCGACGGCATCGGGAGCGCCGACGTGGTGCTCGTCCCGCTGGAGGACGGCGACCGCGCCGAGGCGCTGGCCGCGATGGGGAAGACGGAACTCGTCATCGACCTGAACCCGCTGTCGCGGTCGGCCCAGTCCGCGAGCGTCCCCATCGTGGACAACGTCATCCGGGCGGTCCCGAACATCACCGAACACGCCCGCAGCCTGCAGGGGTCCTCCGAGGCGGAACTGCGCGACATCGTCGCGGCGTTCGACCGCGACGCGGCGCTGGCGGCGGCCGAGGACGCCATCCGGAGCGGCGACCTGAACTGAGGGCGGCGACCTGTCTCCCGTGGAACCCGTTTCGATAGCGGCGGCACTCCCGGTTCCGCCTGGATGGTTCCCCGGACCCCAACGACTTTCAACCACTGGATAATATTCTAGGGTGGTATGCAGAACACGGAGCAGTTCGACGGCTTCAGCGACGCGAGCGAGGCACAGGTCACCCGCGCCATCGCCGGCGAGTGGCACGAGGAGTTCATGGAGTTCACGGAGAGTGATGTCATCATCGTCGGCGGCGGGCCCTCGGGACTGATGGCGGGCAAGGAACTCGCCGAGCGCGGCGTCGACGTGATGCTGCTGGAGAAGAACAACTACCTCGGCGGCGGCTTCTGGCTGGGCGGCTTCCTGATGAACAAGGTGACGGTGCGCGAGCCGGCCGACCGCGTCCTCGACAGCCTCGATGTCGACCACTCCCCGACCGACGAGGCCGAGGGGCTCCACGTCGCGAGCGGGCCCGAGGCGTGTTCGGGCCTCATTAAGGCCGCATGCGACGCGGGCGTCAACGTCCAGAACATGACCGAGTTCACCGACCTCGTCGTCCGGGATGATGACACCGCAGCGGCCGACGGCCGCGAGGGCCACCGCGTCGGCGGCGTCGTGATGAACTGGACGCCGGTCCACGCGCTCCCCCGCGAGATAACGTGTGTCGACCCGGTCGCCGTGGAGTCCGACCTCGTCATCGACGCGACGGGCCACGAGGCCGTCGCGCTCTCGAAGCTCCACGAGCGCGGCGTCCTCGACGTGGCGGGCATCGCCGAGGCCGAGGAACGCGCGACGGGGATGGACAACACGGACGCGGAGTCGTACGGCGCGCCCGGCCACGACTCGCCCGGCCACGATTCCATGCACGTCGCCGAGTCCGAGGACGCCGTCGTCGAGCACACGGGGGTCGTCCACCCCGGCCTCGTCGCGAGCGGGATGGCGGTCGCGACCGCGCACGGCCTCCCGCGGATGGGCCCGACGTTCGGCGCGATGCTCCTCTCGGGGAAGCGCGCCGCGCAGGCCGCGCTCGACGAGCTCGGCGTCGATGCGCCCGACGTGTCGACGGCGCCGGCGCCGGCCGACGACTGAGCTGTCCAGCGCGGGGGGACTCAGACCTGCCCGGACAGCACGCCCACGAACCCCAGCCCCATCGTCTCGTAGCGCCGCGCCCGTGACCGTGCCGTGAGCGTCCGCCGTGACGCGCGTACACGCTCCGAGAGCGGTCCGTCGAGGTCGCTTCCCGGGACGAGCGCGCGGGCCACGTCCTCTGCCGACGACGAGGGAGCCCCGGCGGCCACGAACGCGCGGAACGCCGGGTTCAGGAACCGGCCAGCGGGGTGCTCGCTGGCGGTCGCGTCGACCAGCGCGACGCGGCCGCCCGTGCCGTCGCCGGGGCCACCCGCCACGAGGGCACACCAGTCCTCGACGGCGGTCGCGGGGTCGTCGAGCAGCCCGACGACGAACGTCGCCAGCAGCGCGTCGGGGGCGGTGACGGGCGGACTCGTCGCGTCGCCCTGCACGACGTGGACGTTGGTCCATCCCTCGCGGGCGACCCGGTCCCGGGCCCGCGCGAGCAGCGGCCCGGTCAGGTCGACGCCGACCACGCGGCCGCCGGGGCCGACCGCGCGCCGGAGGTACGGCAGGTTCGCGCCCGTCCCACAGCCCATCTCGACGACCGTGTCGCCCGGGGCGAGGTCGAGTGCTGCGACCGCCCGGGCGCGCCACCGGCCGACGGGCGGGAGCGTCGCGATGCGGTCGTACAGCGCGGCGTTGTCGCCGTAGAACTCGGCGACGCCGCGCCCGCTCATCGGGCCTCGGCCAGGTCCCGGACGCTGTCGGCGACGGTCGCGGCGTCCGGCCCGAGGACGTAGACGATGGGTTCGACGCCGAACCCGCCGGTCTGGTAGAGTGCGTCCGCATCGGGGGTGTCGGCGAGCGCCTCGGCGATGGCCGCGTCGAGATCATCGTCCGTCTCGTCCGCGGTGCCCGCCCGTTCGGCCTCGCCGACGGCGTCGAACTCGGCCGTCTCGTAGCCGAGGTCCTCGATCGACTCGACGATGGCCGGCGTGTAGCGGACGTTGCACGCCGCACGGGCGGCGTGCCCAGCGCGTCGCGCCGCGAGCAGCACGCTCGCGACGTAGACGGAGACGCCGAACTCCGGCTCCGCCGGGACCGCCGCGTGCCCCTTCACGTCGAGGATGCGCCCGGGAACGGCGGCCACGTCCTCGACGCGGGTGGCCTCGGGGAGCGCCTCGACCAGGTTCGAGCCGACGGCCGGGACGAGCGTCGTGAAGGCGGGCGATTCCTCCAGCGTCCGCAGGCCGCTCCGGACCGACGACAGGACGCGCTCGCTCGCCCGGAGCCCGGACTCGGGGTCGTGCACGTCGAAACTCCCCTCGTACTCCGCGAGCGGCGGGAACGCCTCCTCGTGGAGCTTCGCCAGCAGGTCGCCCTGTTCGAGCTGGCGGACCAGCACCTCCGCCTCGGCCAGCGCGCCGACCGGTGACAGCTCCCCGTTCGCGAGGCCGGACCCGACCCGCCCGACGAGGTCGCGAACGCGGTCGTCGTCCGCCACGCGGTCGTTCACCTCGACCGCGCCGGTGGCGTACTTCGAGACGGCGCTCTGGCTGATACCCAGCAGGTCGGCGACCTCGCTCTGTGTGAGGCCACGGTCCCGAAGGTCCGCCGCCAGCAGCGACCGGTACGTCGGCAGGAACTCCTCGACCACGACCTCCTCGACGAACTTCATCGGTTACTGGTCACCACCGAACGCCATCGTTCGGTGCCGAGACGCGGCCACGGCACGGTCGGGCCTCATTGGTCACCACCGAACTCGGTGTCCGAGCCGACGCGAGACGCCTGCGGCCCGGCCTGGTCCTGGTACTTCGATCCGCGCTCGCTCCCGTAGGGGCGGTCGGCTGGCGAGGAGAGTTCCGTGAACAGCACCTGCGAGATGCGCATTCCCGGCGTCAGTGCGACCGGTGCGGTCCCGAGGTTCGACAGCTCGAGAGTGATCTGCCCACGGTACCCGGGGTCGATAATCCCGGCCGTCGCGTGGATGACGACGGCGAGTCGCCCCAGCGAGGACCGGCCCTGAACGTGGGCGATGAGATCGGGCGGTACCTCCACGCGCTCTTTCGTCGTCCCGAGGACGAAGTCACCCGGGTGGAGGATGAACTCGCCGTCCTCGGGCACGACGGTCTCGTCGACGTACTCGTCGGTCTCGGCCTCGCTACCCGGATGGATGCAGGGGATGTTCGTCCGCTGGAACTCCAGGAACTCCCGCCCCAGCCGGAGGTCGACGCTGGCGGGCTGGACCTGCAGGTCGATGTCGTCCAGCGGCTCGACGACGAGGTCGCCCTCCTCCAGCCGGCGGAGGATGTCCGCGTCCGAGAGTATCATGGCCGTTGGCGGGAGCGACGGCGAGGAAAGGATTCCGGTCGGGGGTCACGGGGCGGCGCCCCCGGTCCGCTCCCCGCGAGCGCGGTCTCCCTGCTCGGCCGACCACGCCGCGGCCCCTGTCGCGAGCCCTGCTCGCCTGCCCACGCCGAGGCCCCGCTCCGTCGCGGCCTCCAACAACCACAGAAACGCCGCCGCGGATATCATCCTCTAGTGGCAATCCAAGTTGTTTTTCGATATGGAACTTTGGAATAATCGTGGCGGGCAACAACATTTATGACTCGTGTTCCAGTCAGTCACACCTAGCAATGGGGGGCAATGATAACAACTCTCGTGGGGGCGATAGTAACCGAGACCCGGGGGACGGCCCGTTCCGGACGGTCGCCGACACGGTCGCCGGAGCTGTCGTCGGGATCCGAGCGAGCCTGTCCAGTGGGCTCGGTGCTGACTCGGGGTCGGGACCCGCCTCGGAGGCGGCCCGGTCGCTGCAGGAGATGCCACCGGTTCCGGAGGCGGTTCGTGACCATCCGACTCGCTCTTCGGTCCTGGCCGATGTCTTCGACTACTTCCGGGACATCGACGGGGACGGGCAGTTTCCGGCCCCCGACGACGAGGCCATCAACCGTCGACTGTTCGACTTCTCCTACCTGGAGCACAACGACGAGATAGAGCGGTACTGGGTGAACGAACCCTTCGCGTACGTCTCCATCATCGAGGAGCAGGGGACCAACGAGCTCCGGTACCGGGTCACAGAGCCGATGCTCGACGAGTACGAGGCGTTCGTCCTCGACGAGCTGTCGAAGGTGCTCCGGGACAGCCTGATGTACCAGGACATCGCGGAGGGCGCGAACCTGGCGGACACGTTCGCCCGACGGGCCCGTGAGCTGATGGACCAGCACACCGCGGCGCTGGACCCGATCTCGCTGCACAAGATCCTCTACTACCTCAAACGCGACTTCGTGGAGTACGAGCGTATCGACCCCATCATGCGCGACGAGGCGGTCGAGGACATCTCCTGTGACGGCGCGGACGTCCCCGTCTTCGTCTACCACCGCGAGCACCGCGACCTCGATACGAACGTCCAGTTCGACCGCGACGGCCTCCTGTCGTTCGTCACGCGGATGGCCCAGCGCGCCGGCAAGCACCTCTCCGTGTCGAACCCGCTGGTCGACGCCTCGCTCCCGGACGGGAGCCGCGTCCAGCTCACCTTCGGCGGTGACGTGGCGACCCGCGGGCCGAACTTCACCATCCGGCAGTTCTCCTCGGTGCCGGATACGCCGGTCGACCTCGTCAACTGGGGGACCTTCAGCGTCGAGCAGATGGCCTACTTCTGGTTGGCCATCGAGAACAACCGCTCGCTCGTCTTCGCCGGCGGCACCGGCTCCGGGAAGACGACCTCGCTGAACGCCGTCTCCTTCTTCATCCCCAAGAAGTCGAAGATCGTCTCCATCGAGGACACCCGCGAGATCTCGCTGCCCCACGACAACTGGGTCCAGTCGCTCACCCGCGAATCCGTCACGGAGGAGGGGCGGGGCGAGGTGACGATGTACGAGCAGCTCCAGACCGCACTCCGCCAGCGCCCCGAGTACATCCTCGTGGGCGAGATCCGGACCGAGGCCAACGTCGCCCTGACCTTCTTCCAGGCGATGGCGACCGGTCACACCGCCTACACCACCATCCACTCCGAGTCCGTCACGGGCGTCATCAACCGCCTCGAGAACGACCCGCTGGGGGTACCGACACAGATGGTCAAGGAGCTCGACATCGTCTCCATCCAGCGGCAGGTGATGCTGAACGGCGAGCGGGTCCGCCGGAACGCCCGCGTCACCGAACTCCTCTCGCGCGGCGAGGTCGACGACGTCTCGGTACACGACGTGTTCGAGTGGGACGCCGCCGAGGACTCGTACAACGAGATGTTCGACTCCCGGGTGCTGGACGACATCGCCGACGACCGGGGCTGGGACCACAAACAGCTCAACCAGGAACTCGACCGGCGCGTCGAGGTGCTGAACTACCTCGTCGACAACGACATCACCTGGTACGAGGACGTGGCTCGGGTCATCCACACCTTCATGCAGGACCAGGAGCGGGTGCTGGAGGCCATCCGGTCGGGTGAGGAGGGGCTGGCGGAACTGGACTCCCGGATGTCGGGCCAGAGCCGGGGTATCGATGCGGGCGCGAGCGCGGCCAGCAGCGCCGTCGCCGAGGGAGCGGCCGGCTCGCGTCCCGCGGGCGCGCCGAACCCGTGGGAGCGAGTCGATTCCGACGCTGACGGCGAACTCTCCGGGGCCGATGCCGACCAGCCGCCCCGGGCCAACGGCGGCCGGGTCGAGGGGTCGTCCGCGATGGACCCGGAGGACACAGCCGTTCCCGACGAGCCACCGGCGGACACCGACGGTGACGGCGACGCCGACGACGGGACCGCCGACCGGGGTGACGGGTCGTGACCGACCGGGCCGAAGGGCCCGACGGTGGTGACTCCGACGCCGCGACGGGCGATGTCGCCTCCGACGGTGGGACGGCCGAACACCCGCCCGTCCCGGAGTACGAGGCCGAGCAGTACGTTCCGGGGACGGAGTCGGCCGTCGAGAAGGAGTTCCGCGAGCGGGTGCTGAGCGAGAAGTTCGGGCCCGTCAGGGCCTACTTCAAGACCCGCCCGGAACGGCACTGGAAGCTCCAGGAGTGGCTCAACCAGGGCCGCTTCGGCGTCACCTACGACATCTATCTCACGCGGACTGCGACCTACGCCGCGGCGGCGGGCATCCTCGGCGCGCTGCTGGGGTTCGCGCTGGTGGTCGCGCTGGCGCAATCGGGCGTGCTGGCGGGCATCTCGGCCCCGTCGTTCGTCCCCACCTGGCTCGCCGAGGCCGCCGCCGCCAACCGGCTGGTCATCGCGACCGTCACCTCCGTGACGACGGTCGGCCTGCTGGCCGGCGGCGGCGTCTGGCTCGGCGCGTACTACTACCCCTCGACCGTCGTCGAGGTCAGACGCCGGAGCGTCGATGTCACGCTCCCACACGCCATCGTCTACATGTACGCCCTGTCGTTCGGCGGGATGGAGATGACCGCCGTGCTGCGGCAGATGGCGGCCGCGGACGACACCTACGGCGAGGTCGCCCACGAGTTCGACATGATCGTCCGGGACGTCGACGTGTTCGGCAACGACCTGTTCACCGCGGTCCGGAACGCCCGGAACCTCACGCCCAGCGACAACCTCGAACAGTTCCTCGACGACCTGCTGTCGGTGCTGGACTCGGGCGGGGAGCTGACGGTGTTCCTCGAGGACGAGAGCGAGAAGTACATGCAGCGGGCTCGTGACGAGCAGCAGTCGTTCCTGGACGCGCTCGCCACCCTCTCGGAGATCTTCGTCGTCGCGTTCGTCGCCGCCCCTCTGTTCGTCGTGGTGACGATGATGATGCTGAGCCTGCTGGGCAACGTCGGGACCATCCCGCTCGCCGTCATCGTCTACCTCGTCATCCCGCTCGGGATGACCGCGTTCCTCGTCATCATCTCCGTCCTCTCCGAGCCGTACAAGCAGCCGGACCACCAGCTCCAGCTGGACGACCGGGAGCCCAGTGACCCCAGCGAGGCCGTCCGGTCCCACCCGCACTTCGGTACCTTCCGACGACTCCGCGAGCGTGCGTGGCTGCGCGACCGACTGGCCGACCCCACCGCGGTGTTCCGGGAGTATCCGCCCGCGACGCTCCTCGTGACGGTCCCGCTCGCGCTCGTCCTGCTCGGCGGTATCGTGACGGCGGGACTGGCCGACCCGACGCCCGCCGCGTTCATCGACGCCCCCGTCTCGACGACGGCGCTGCTCCTCATCGCCCCGTTCCTCCTCGTCTCGGTGCCGCTGTCGCTCTTCCACGAGCTCGCGCGGCGCCGCTCGGAGTCCATCTCCCGGCGGCTCCCCGACGCGCTCGACATCCTCGCCAGCGCGAACCAGATGGGTGTCGGCCTCGTCGAGGGGCTTGACCTCGTGGCCCGGAACCTCAGCGGCCGCCTCGCCCTCGAACTCCGGCGTGTCAGCAACGACATCCGCTGGAACAACGACATCCGCCGGGCGCTGCTGGGGCTGGCCGACCGGCTCCAGGTCTCCCAGCTCACCCGGACCTGCAAGATCCTCGCCGAGGGGTCGCGCTCGACGGGTGACCTCCACCGGGTGCTCGACATCGCCGCCGAGGACACCCGGCACCGCTACCGACTCGCCCGCGACCGCAAGCAGACCCTCTCCTCGTACACGGCGGTCGTCATCATCGGGTTCCTCGTCTACCTCGCGGTCATCGTCATCATCAACGAGAGCTTCCTCGGCCCCATCACGGGGAGCGGCCTCACGACCGGCGACAGCGGTCCCGTCACCATCTCGCAGGGCGCGGTCGACGCCTACCGCACCCTGTTCTTCCACTCCGCCATCATCCAGGCCGTCGGGACTGGCCTCATCACCGGGAAGCTCTCGGACAATGCGGTCCTGACGGGCCTGAAGTACAGCATCGCGCTCGTGCTCATCGCCTTCGGGGTCTTCCTGTTCCTCTGAGGCGGGACCCTGGCCCGCCCCCTCGTGTGCCGTTTTCCGGCGGCAACCTGTTGAAAGCCCCCACGCGCTCGGCGCCGCCGGGCCTCGCTGCGCGCTGCAGTGCTTGCGTCGGCCGGGCGGCGCCGGCCAGGGGCTTCCAAGCTGTTCCTTCCAGTCGTATCTCCCCCAAACAACCTGCTAAACTCATCCCCTGCTCGTCCCATACGACCATCTGAACACGGCCCGTGCGGCGAGCCGTCGCGCCTAAGCCGGTCGCCCCCGCAGCGCCCGTATGAACCAGAAGCAGGCCATCGTCGCACGCACGGACATCGGGATGGGGCAGGGGAAACTCGCCGCGCAGGTCGCGCACGCCTCGCTCCAGGCCTACGAGGACGCCGACGGGAAGACCCAGCGCGAGTGGAAGGGGAGCGGGGGGAAGAAGATCGTCCTGAAGGGCGAATCCGAGTCCCAGCTACAGGAACTCGCCGACCTCGCCCGGCGCGAGGGGCTCCCCTACGCGCTGGTCCGGGACGCCGGCCACACCCAGCTCGAACCCGGAACGGTCACCGCACTCGCCGTCGGTCCCGGCCCGGAGAACATCGTCGACAAGGTGACTGGGGACCTCTCGCTGTTCTGAAAGCTGCTGTATAATAGATATATCTCTGGGTTTAGGGGATAAATCTCTATTTATTTCTATAACGTGCTGTAGATACTCGGTAGGTCTGGGTTACCCTTCCAGCGGGCCGTCCCGCTGGAGGCGGGCCTGCCGAGCGAAGTCCATGGCCCGCCGGCCGGCGTCGAGCCCGGTCTCCAGCGGTGCGAACGTCCGGTCCGTGCCGGCCACCCAGTCCCCGGCGAGGTAGCAGTCCGCGGCCGCCGCGTCCTCGGCGAGCGTGGGGTCGGGCCGGTTGTAGGGGGCGGCGTAGCGGTACCGCTCGTGGTCCGTCCACGAGGGGTCGGCGAGTCGGTCGTCGTCCAGCAGGGTCGCGGCCGCCTCGCACGCGCGGTCGACGGCCGCTCCCGGGTCGTGGGCCGACGCCCAGTCGTCACCGAGCCTGACCACGAGTGCCTCCTGTCCCGCCGGGACGCGGCCCGGCTTGGCCGACTCCCGCGAGAGCCAGCGGACGTCGTGGGGCTCGCCGTCCGCCGCGAGGGCGTACCACTCCCGGTCGACGGCGTGGTCGTACCCGAGGACGACGCTGTCGACGGTCCGGTGGTCGACGCGCTGGGCCGCCAGTTCGAGGCCCGGGGCCAGCGGGTCGTCGGCGAGCAGCGCGGCCGTCCGCTCGGCGCCCGTCGCCATGACGACGCGCTGGGCGTCGATGGTGCCCGCGTCCGTGTGGGCGCGCCAGCCGTCGTCGGTCCGCTCCAGCCGCTCGACGGACGCGTCGGGCCGGTGGTCGCAGTGCCGGGCCGCGAGCAGCTGCTCGGGGACCTGTTCGATACCGTGGCGGCCCGTCAGGCGCGCGTGGGTGGTCCGTGGGTGGGCGGGCTCGTCGCCGGTACCGAACGCCTCGATACGCCCCTCGAACGCGACGCAGTCGGCGCCGAGCAGCTCACGGACGAGCGTCGAGCGTTCGTCGCCACGGTCGCGGAGACAGGTCGTGCCGATGTCGTACGTCGCACCGTCGTGGCTGCGGGTCTCCATCCGCCCTCCGCCCCCGACCCCGCCCTGCTCGTCGGCCGGCAGCACGACCGCGTCCAGACAGACGTGTGCCGCGGCCGCCCCCGCTGGCCCGTCACCGATGATGAGCGTCGTCATGAGAGAACGGAGACACCCTACCACCCTCCCCCTACCGGCGAATATTATGGTCCTTTATACGCACTCCGCGGTGTGTGGCGTCAGTGGGTGAAGCCGCGGTAGTACTGTCGGGGCACGTCCACGCGGTCGAGCGCGTCGAGTTCCTGCGCGGCGGTGAGCGTGAAGTGCGGGTCGCGGATGTGCTCGCGGGCCATGATGGCGAGGTCGGCCCGGTCGTTGCGGACGAGTTCGTCGGCGCCCTCCGGCGTGGTGATGCCGCCGACGGCCCCGACCGCGCAGTCGGCGTCCGCCTCGTGGAGCGACTCGCGGACGCGCTCCGCGTACGGCACCTGGTAGTGCGGGCCGAGGTCAGGGACGTCCTGTTCGGGGTCGATGGCGCCGGCGCTCACGTCGATGAGGTCGGTGCCGTCCTCGGCCAGCAGCGGTGCCAGTCGTGCGGTGTCCGCGACGGTCCACGCGTCCTCGCCCATCCAGTCCGTCGCCGACAGCCGGACGAACACGGGCTTGTCGTCGGGCCACACGTCACGCACCGCGCGGGTGACCTCCCGAACGAGGCGCGTCCGGCCCTCGAAATCGCCGCCGTAGTCGTCCTGACGCTCGTTGGTGACGGGCGAGCAGAACTCGTGGAGCAGGTAGCCGTGCGCGCCGTGGACCTCCGCAACCTGGAAGCCCGCGTCGAGCGCCCGCTCGGCGGCCGCCCGGAAGTCGTCGACCACCTGCTGGATGCCCTCGACGTCCAGCCGCTCGGTCGGAACGGGGCCGCCCGCCTCCTCGTCGTGGGGCCACGGCTTCGCGCTCGGCGCCACGGTGGTCCAGCCGCGGTCGTCGTGGACCGGGCCGCCGCCGTCGGCCGGCCGCTCGGTCGACGCTTTGCGGCCGGCGTGTGCGAGCTGGATGCCCGCCAGGGCCCCGTGCTCGCGCATGAACGCCGCGGTGTCGGCCAGCGCCTCGCCGTGTGCGTCCGTCCAGATACCGAGGTCGTTTGGGGTGATGCGACCCTCCGGCGAGACGGCCGTCGCCTCGGCCATCACGATGCCGGCACCCCCCACGGCACGGGAACCGAGGTGGACGTGATGCCAGTCCGTCGCGAGGCCGTCCTCGTCACAGGAGTACTGGCACATCGGGGAGACCATCACGCGGTTGCGGGCGGTGGTGTCGCGCAGTTCCAGCGGCGTGAACAGGTCCGCCGTGTCGTCGCTCATGGCGCTGGTTTCGGGCCTGCACGCGAAAGGGAAGCGGGAACCGGCAGTCACGGCCGCCGAATCGGCCGAGTGACGGACACACCGGGCTGGCGCGCGAGTCGAACCGGCCGGGGCTTCCGACAGGTTCCGGTCGCTCCGCTTGCCGGGTGCAGCGGCGACTGTCCTCCGTCCGTCTGACAGTACACGGCTGTACTGCACCTTCCGCCACGGTTAAACCGCCGCCAGTCGACCCGCCGGTATACATGTCACGCGCCGTCTGGCTGAAGGCCGACGACACGGTCGGCGACTGGGAGGAGCGAAAACGCCGCATCACCGCCGGCCTCGAGGCCGGCGTCGACTGGGTGCTCGTCGACCGGAAGGACGTGGCCAAGGTCCGCGAACTCGGCCGGGTCAACGTCGCGGCCTTCTCCGGCGACGACGTCCACGTCATCGACGACGCCGAACCCGGCGAGGAGGCCGAACCCGACGCCGTCGTCGTCGGGAAGGACGGCGAGGGCGACGGGACGGTCGACCTCCCGTCGGACTTCTCGGGCAGCGCCGACCTGACGACGCTCCGGCGTACCGAGGGCACCAGCGGTGCGTACATCCGCGTCCTGGGCCCGGGCTACGAGGAACTCGCGCAGGAAGCTGCCCGCGACGCCGACTACACCATCGTCGTCGGCGAGGACTGGTCCATCATCCCGCTGGAGAACCTCATCGCCCGCATCGGCGAGGAGACTGACCTCGTCGCCGGCGTCCAGACGGCCGAGGAGGCCCGGACCGCCTTCGAGACGCTGGAGCTCGGCGCCGACGCGGTCCTGCTGGATACCGACGACCCCGACGAGATTCGTGCGACCGTCGACGCCCGGGACGCCACCGACCGCGAGTCGCTCGACCTGACGACGGCGACCGTCACGGCCGTCGACGAGGTCGGCAGCGCCGACCGCGTCTGCGTCGACACCGGCTCGCTGATGGAGCACGACGAGGGGATGCTGGTCGGCTCGATGAGCCGGGGACTGTTCTTCGTCCACGCCGAGACCGCCGACTCACCCTACGTCGCCTCGCGGCCGTTCCGGGTCAACGCGGGCGCCGTCCACGCCTACGTCCGCACGCCCGGCGGCGAGACGAAGTACCTCTCGGAGGTGCGGAGCGGCGACGAGGTCCAGATCGTCGACACGGACGGCAACACCCGCGAGACCATCGTCGGCCGCTCGAAGATCGAGAAGCGCCCCATGTTCCGGGTGCAGGCCGAGGTGAGCCACGACGGCGAGACGGATGTCATCGAGACGCTGCTGCAGAACGCCGAGACCATCAAGGTCGCCACCAGCGAGGGCCGCAAGGCGGTGACGGATCTGGAGGTGGGCGACGAGGTGCTGGTCTACTACGAACCCGTCGCGCGGCACTTCGGTGAGGCGGTCGAGGAGTCGATCATCGAGCAGTAGCGCATCCAGACCAACTCCGCGACTCCGTCCGCCCCTCGGGACGGTAGCACGGGCTCGCTCGGCTCGGACCCAATCAGCGAACGACGATGACCGTGGTCGGGGCCCGTCGAACCACGTTCTCGGCGACGTTCCCCAGTAACACCCGGGAGACGCCCTCCCGACCGTGGCTCCCGATGACGATCTCCGAGACGTCGTGCTCCTCTGCGTACGAGACGATCTCCCTGGCCGGCTTGCCGGCCACGGCCTCGATGCGGAACTCGACCGCTTCCGACTCCAGCAGGGACCTGATATCCGCGGACAACTCCTTCGGCTCCTGCTCTCGGAACTCCTTCAGTCGGTCCTGGACGATGTCGAATCCCGCCTCGAGCATCCCGTCAGCTGCCTCGATAACTCGCAAGAGGACGACTTCGTCCTCTCCAATCTCGTTCGCGGCTCTGACCGCACGCTGGACCGCTTTCTGTGCCGGGTCGGACCCGTCGTAGGCCACGAGAACTGCCATACGAGTAGTCGACGCCGACCCGGAATAAATCCCTACTCAATAGTCGCTGCTATGGGCGACCGTACCGAACGGCGGTGGCGTCCGACCCCGGCCGTTCGCTCGCCGGCTGTTCCGTGGCCCTGGCCTCACGGCGCCTCGCCGGCGCCCGCTCCGCTCGCGCGCGGGCCACTGACATCGTCCTCGGGGCTCTCGAACTCCGTCGTACACCAGTGACAGAACTCGAGGTTCGGGTCCGTCTCGCGGCCGCACGCGGGACACTGGAACGCGTCGGCGAACTGCTCCTGTCTGGCGGCGTTGCGGGCGCCCAGCCAGTAGGCGTCGAGGACGCTGAACGCGGTGACGGAGACGAGCGCCAGCGTCGCCTCGAACTCCAGGCCCTGTATCCCGGTCGCGAGCCCCTGGAGGAACGCGACGGGCTCCGTCGCCGGGACGCCCGGAGCGGGGACGACGACCATCACGGTCGCGGCCCAGAGCCCGAACCAGAGGACGGCACGGATCCACGACCGCAGGTAGGCGTGCCCCAGTCCCGGCTGGAGCGCGAGCATGGCCGCCAGCCACGGCCGCTTTCGGTCGTTGGGCGCCACTTCCATCGCCGTAGCCACTCTGGGGTAATAAACCCCGTGCAGGGCGTCTGACGCTTCGATGGTCTGAGCGGGCGCGAGCAGCCCCCTATCGCCCGAACCGCTAGTGTAGCGCGTCGATCAACTCGCGAAGCGTCGCGAGGTCGTACTGCCCCGGCGCGGTGGCGCGGGCGGGGTCGACCGGTGCGTAGCCGATGCGCGAGCCGTACACGGGCGCGACGGCGCGGGTGTGGCTCCCGGCCGCGCCCATCGCCATCGTGGCGACCGTCAGGCCGTCGCTGGCGGCCGCGCGGGTCGCGCCCAGCACGCGGAGGGCATCGTCGAGGCCGGTCGCGGTGACGGCGAGCTTCGCCACGTCGCCGTGCTCGCTGGCGTCGCCGAGCAGGCGCTCCAGTTCCTCGCGCGGCGGCGTCGACTCGAAATCGTGTGTGGAGACGATGACCTGCGCGTCGTGTTCGTGGGCGTGCCTGACGGCTGCGGGGCCGTCCTCCGGGTCCACGGCGTCGGCGGGCGCGCCCTCGCCGGTGATGGCGGCCAGCTCCACGTCGATGGCCGCGACGGCGTCGTACTCGGCGGCCGCCCGGAGCGCCGCCAGCCGTCCCTCCTCGGCGGCCTCGCCACCCTCCCAGGTGGGACGGTTGGTGGCGACGAGCGGCAGGTCGCCGTCGTACCGGCCCAGCGCGTCCAGCGGGTCGTCGGCCATGTCCATCCGGAACTCCACGGCGTCGGCGTGCTCGCGGGCGGCCGGCTCCTCGCCGAGGTCGGCCGTGGCGGCCGCCAGTACGAACTCGTCGAACGAGAGGTCCATGCGTACTTCTGGCACGGCGCCGGAGGTATAGCCACCGGTTCGGATGATGGGTCGTCGGCCGGTGTCGGCGTCAGATGGGGTCGTGCTCGGCGACGTACCGACGGCGCTCCGCGGCCGCATCCTCGCGTGTCACGGTCGTTGCCTCGTACAGCCGGATGCGGCGCTCCTGCTTCGTGACGACCGGGAAGTCGTAGTGTTCGGCGTCGTACTGCAGCGTCTTCCCGTCGGCACGGCGCTCGGCGACGAACTCGCGGTGGCGGTCGAGTCGCTCGCGGACGAGGTCGGCCGACAGCTCGGGGGCGTCGGCCACGCGCGCGTCGAACGCTCGGACGAGGTCGGGGTCGCGCTCGATGCCCACCGAGGGGCGCCCGGCCACGAGCGCCGCGAGACTCGTCGTTCCGGTCCCCCAGAACGGGTCGAGGACGGTGTCGCCGTAGACGGAGAACATCCGGACGAGCCGGAGCGGGAGGTCCAGCGGGAACGCACCCGAGCGGTCGCGTGCCTCGGCAGCCGCGCCCGACAGCGCCTGGCGCTCGCCGGTGAACTCCCAGAGGTCCGAGAACCACTCGTTGCGCTCCTCCCAGAAGTAGGCCGCCGCGTCGCGCCGCTCGGGGTCCGGCTGGCGGAGCCCGCCGTTCCGGAAGACCAGCAGGTGTTCGTGCTCCAGCGTGACGTAGGCGTTCGGCGGGCGCATTCCGCTCCCCATGAACTTCGCGGCGCTGTTGGTCGGCTTGCGCCACAGCACGCCAGGGAGCGACTGGAAGCCGTGGTCCCGCAGTCGCCGGCTGATTGCCTCGTGGTTGGGGTACTGTCGGAACCGGTCGAGGGTGCGCGTGGCTGGCCCGACGTTCACCACGACGATGCCCCCCTCGCTGACGACACGCGGGAGTTCGGCCCACACCTCGTCGAGCAGGTCGTGCATCAGTTCGAACGCGCGGTCGCCCTCGTTCGCCGCCAGCGCCTCGCCGATGGCCGGGTCCTGCGCGGTGAACGACTCGTCCCACATCTCCACCATCGGGTACGGGGGCGAGGTGACGACGAGGTCGACCGCGTCGTCGCCGAGTTCGGCCACGGCCTCCCGCGCGTCGGCGACGTGAACGACGTGCTCGGTCTGCACATGCGGGCGTCGGTGGCGGGGGACTAGACGCTTTCCCAACCGGGCCGCACCCTCCCGTCAGTCGAACAGGCGCGCGCTGGCGGCCGTGCCCGGAGGGCCGGCCGCCGCTACACGTGCGAGGGCCGAGCAGCGGAGCGAGCGAAGCGAGCGAGGAGCGCAGGCGGGTGGGGAGGTGTGAGGCCGACGACTACCGACTGACGAGTTGCGGTCCTGGCGGACTCGAAGGGCGAGAGCGCGAGGGCTTCGTAGGTATCTCCGCTGTCGGTGTCAGGAGAAAATCGCGACCATCCCGATTATGCGACGTATTACAAATTTATGGTCGGGACCTGAGAATTATTCTCCAGAATATATGCGGAAATACGAGGGAGTTCAGATATGGGCGTATTCTGACTCTTACGCCATCGCCAGTCCCTGCTCGGCTTCGAGCAGTTCGTGGTACCGGTTCCGGATGGTGACCTCGGAGATGTCCGCGACCTCACCGACCTCGCTCTGCGTGACCTTCTCGTTCGTCAGGAGCGACGCGGCGTACACCGCCGCGGCCGCCAGCCCGACCGGGGACTTCCCGGAGTGGATGCCGGCCTCCTTCGCGTTCGAGAGCAGTTCGCGCGCCCGCCCCGCGGCTTCCTCGCTGAGTTCGAGGTCGGAGGCGAACCGGGGCACGTAGCTCTCCGGGTCCGCGGGGGCGATCTCCAGCCCCAGCTCGCGGGCGACGTAGCGGTAGGTGCGGGCGATCTCGTCCTTGTCGACGCGGCAGACGCCGGCGACCTCGTCCAGCGAACGCGGAACGCCGGCCTGTCGTGCGGCGGCGTACAGCGCGCTGGTGGAGACCCCCTCGATGGAGCGGCCGGGGAGGAGGTTCTCGTCGAGCGCGCGCCGGTAGATGACGGAGGCGGTCTCGCGGACGTTGTCCGGGAGGCCGAGCGCGGAGGCCATCCGGTCGATCTCGCCGAGGGCCTGCTTGAGGTTGCGCTCCTTGGAGTCGCGCGTGCGGAACCGCTCGTTCCACTTGCGCAGGCGCTGCATCTTCTGGCGCTGCTTGCTCGACAGGCTGTTGCCGTAGGCGTCCTTGTCGCGCCAGTCGATGTTGGTCGAGAGCCCCTTGTCGTGCATCATATTGGTCGTCGGGGCGCCGACGCGGCTCTTCTCGTCTTTCTCCTGGGCGTCGAACGCGCGCCACTCGGGCCCGCGGTCGATGTTGTCCTCGTCGACCACGAGGCCACAGTCCTGGCAGACGACCTCCCCATGCTCCGTGTCGTTCGCGATATCGCCGCCACACTCTGGGCAGCCGTGTTTCTCGTCGCTCTCCTCGGCTTCCGTCTCGGTCGGGTCCCACTCGCGGGTGCTGATTCGTTCGCTCATTGGTTGATACGTTGCGACGGTCGAGCAGACGCCCGGCCGCCCTGTTGTCCCCCGTTACTACAAAAAACTCGTATTTAGTAGTGTCGAGTTACTTCGGAATCTGTCATGATGATGTCCTGTACCGTCTGGAACGTGATTACCGACTGATTCCACAGGATGGTATATGGAACCGGAAAGAACGGCATGATACACGGGTGGGACCATTCGATGGTAGCGAACACCACCGTCGTCGAGCCGTCACGCGCCGGTGTCAATCAGAATAACACGTTCCATACGACTGACTGACGGGACAGTATTCCGACGGACGGTCAGTTCTGTCGGTTCGTTCCGGTCGTCAGTCCGGTCCGTCGGTATCGGCTTCGTCCCCGCCGTCGGCCTTGACCTCCGCGGACTCCTCGACGGCCGTGGTGAGCGAAACGTTGAGGAGGAGGGTCGAGCCGATACCCCCCACGAGCGTCACGACGTTCTTCACGGCGTGGTCGACGATGGCGATGCCCAGCGCCGTACCAGCGCTGACGGGCGTGAGCCCGACGACGAGTAGGGTGAACGCCCCCTCGTACAGGCCGACGCCCCCCGGCGACAGCGGAAGCACCTTCGCGAGGTTCCCGACGCTGACCGCGAAGAAGCCGACCGCGACGACGAGCATCGGGCTCGCGGCGACCAGCGCGGGTTCGAACGCGGCGAACACCAGCAGCGCCGTCACCACGTCCAGCGACCAGATGGCGACGCTGCTCGCGCCGACACGGGCGAACGCTGCCCGGTTCCCGGCGACCTGCTGGACGTCGCCGACGAACTGCTCGATGATGCCGGCCAGCCAGTCGGCGTACGAGTCCGTACTGACCGCGCGCACCGCTCGCCGGACCAGGTTCCGGTCCGAGCGCGCGGAGGCGACGATGGCCACGACCGCCAGGATCGCCGCGGCGCCGACACCGGCCGCCACGACGAGTGCCGTCTGCCCGCTCTGTGAGACATCACCGGACGCCGCGCTCGTCGGGTCGAGTCCCGCGAGGGCGAACAGGACGAGGACGGTCCCCGCGAGTCCGGCGATGGTCAGCAGGTCGAACACCCGCTCGACGGCGAGCGAGGCGAATCCGGTCGGGTACGGGACGGCCCGGCGCGTCTTCACCACGTACGCGCGGACGGCATCACCCGCACGCGCGGGGAACACGAGGTTCCCGGTCTGCGAGATGAACACCGCGCCGGTGAGGAATCCGACGGACCCGTGATAGCCGAGCTCCTCGAGGATATCGCGGTAGCGCGCCCCCCTGAGCGGCCACGACAGTGCGTAGACGATGGCCGCGACCCCCACCAGCTGCGGGTCGGCCTCGGAGATACGTTGCAGGACCGTCGAGGGGTCGAGGTAGACGGTCATCAGCGCGACCGCCGCGAGGACCAGCAGCGTCCCGACGGCGACCGTGACGCGGCGGGTGACCCGTGGGGCGACCGCGAACTCCCACCAGACCCGGAGAATCTGGCTCCCCATCCCGAACACGTCCCGGACGAGGTCGACCTTCGTGTCCCCCTTCGGCGTCCAGTCGACGGGGAACTCCTTCACCCGGTAGCCGCCCCGCTGGGCCCGCACCAGCACCTCCGTGTCCCAGAACCAGTGCTCGTCCTCAACGTCGTCCAGCAGGTCGAACAGCGCCGTGCGGTCGAACGCCTTGAACCCGCACTGGTGGTCGTACAGGTCCGACCGGAGGAAGAGCCGGACGAGGGAGTTGAACCCGGTGGAGGCGACCCCGCGCTCGGGCTCGCGGTCCTGCTTCTCGCCGGGCATCCGCCGCGAGCCCGTGGCCACGTCGTACCCCTCGGAGCGGATGCTCTCGACCAGCTCCTCGAGGTGGCGCATGTCCGTCGCCAGGTCCGTGTCGAAGTAGACCAGCGTCTCGCCGTCGGCGGCGCGGAACGCGCGTTCGAGGGCCCCGCCGCGACCCAGCCGCTCGTCGCTGTGGAAGTGTCGGACGCGGCTGTCCGCCTCGGCCATCCGCGAGGCGATGTCGGGCGTACGGTCCTCGCAGCCGTCCTCGGCCACGATGACCTCGAACGCGTTCGCCGGGAGGAACGAGGCGAGCGTCTCCAGGGTCCTCTCGACCGTGTGTTCGATCGTATCCTCCTCGTTGTACGCGGGGAGGACGACGCTCACCTCGACACTCATTGCTCGTGGGTTTGTGTGGCGCCCTAAGAGCCTTCCTCTCCGTGGCATCCCTTAGCTCGGTCCTAACCGTTCCGGGCGGCCGTTTCGGGGCGTTCCGCGCTTCCGCCGACTCCTGCCCGACGCTCCAGCTGAACGGTTCAATCGGCCGACCCCGGTTCGGTGGCGTCGAGGAACCGCGTCAGGTCGACCTCCTCCGAACTCGACACCTCGTTCGTCGCTGCGTACGGCCGGTTGACGACGATGTCGCCCGCGCGCTGCTTGCCGATACCCGGAATCGCCGTCAGCTCGTCCATCGTCGCGCTGTTCACGTCCAGCGGGTGCGGCACCCCCGTCACGGAGCGGTAGCCGTGGTCCGTGATGGCCACGTCGAGCGTCCGCCCCAGCTCGCGCTCGCCCGGAATCGCCACCAGCAGCGGGTAGGTCCCCAGCTGCCGGCCGAACGTCCGCCCGTCCTGGTGGTACTCCAGATGCACGTCCGGCAGGACGGTCCCGGGCGGCGCTACCCGCTGGAGCATCGGGTTGTCGACCGTCTCGCGGATCTCCGACTTGTACTGCTGGAACTGCTCCTTGTGGGCGTGCGCGACCGACGCACCCGTCTCGGCCATCTCGGTGCCCTCGAACGCCATCACCTGCCGGATGTTCACCCGCCGGAGCATCAGCCCCGCGTCCATCACGCGCTGGAGGAACCGTTTGTTGTGCTCGTAGGTCTCCATCCGCTCGCCCTTCAGCCCGTGCAGCAGGTTGATGCCCGGCAGGAGTTTGGGGAGCCGACGCGCGGCGTCGGGGCCGTGATTCGGCGCGGAGTCGCGGTCGCCGCCCGGTCGCCAGCCCGCCGCCTCGTTGACGATCTCCACCGCCCGGAAGCACTCGTCGGCGGTGACGTTCAGGTTGTTCTCCTCCTGCACGAGGGGGTCCGCCGACTCGAGCCCGAACGCCGCGGTGTCGCCGGGCGTGTTGTGTTCGGCGATGATTTCGATGCCCTCGCGGGCCTTCTCCGGCCACTCGACGACCGTGATGGGGTTCATGTTGTCGAGGTGGAGCGTGTCGAGGTCGGGCGCCACCTCGCGGATGCCGCCGTACAGCTCGCGCAGCGCCTCGGGGTTGGGCTTCTCGCCGTCGCCCCCGTACGCGAGGATGTCGGCCTGCCGTCCAAGCCGGAAGTCCGTGATGCCGTGCTCGTAGAGGGCCTCCACCTCGCCCGTCACCGTGTCGACCGTGCGGAACGACGGGTCGCCGTACATCGGTTCCGTGCAGAACGAACAGCGGTAGGGACAGCCCCGCGACGTTTCGAGTTCGGCGATGATGTAGTCCGGGTGGTTGGGATGCTGCTCGACGACGAACGCACCCTTCTGGGCCCACCGGCCGATCTCCTCGTTCGAGCGGTAACGGTTCTCGAACCCCTCCATGCCGCCGTGCGCGAGGTCGTACGCCGCGGCTTCGATGTCGGCCATCGCGAGGAAGTCGAAGTCGAGGTCGTCGCGGGCGGTCTCGGTGGCGCCCTCGTTGGCCTCGCCGACGCCGAACCGGACGGGGCCGCCGATGAGGCTCGTCCCCTCGGCGTTCCAGGCGAGTTCGCGCACCTCGTCGGGCTCGGCGGGCGTGCCGCCCACGTACTTGCCGGGCACGGTCATCCCGCCGATGTAGATCATCAGGTCGGCGTCGACCACGTCGTGCCAGCGCGAGCGCTCCTCGCGTAGCGCGTCGATGGTGTGGTAGGTGATGTTCGCCTCCGGAACCCCGGCGTCGACCAGCGCGCCCGCCGTGTACCGCGGATACGTCGAGATGTAGGGGGGCACGCCGAAGTGGGCCGGCTCGTCGACGTAGCCGTCGACCAGCGTCACGTCGAGGTCGGCGGGGTCCTTCATTGGAGGGACGTATCGTGTGGAGGGACAAGAGCGTGACTACCCGGAGCGTCGTCTCGACGGGGTGTGAGTCTGCCCCGTGGGAGGTTACTCCTCGGCAGCGGCGTCAGCGTCCCCGGACACCGCCTCATCTGGTGGTTCATCGCCGGGTCGTGGCATCGAGCCGAGCCCGTGAGCGGTCGTCACCTCCGGGGTGATACGGTCGCCATGGGCGAGTTCCGAGAGCCCCACGCGGACGAGATGGATGGTCGCGATCAGCACTAGCGGCCCGAGGAAGACACCGTACCAGCTGAAAAGCAGCCCACCGAAGATGTAGGAGAACATCATCGCCCCCCTGTGGGTGCTCTGGCCGGCGAAGAACGGCCGGATGACCATGATCGGGAACAGGTCGAGGACGAGCAGTGCCACGATGGCCACGGCGATGGGGAACCAGAGCGTCTGTGGGTCCGACTCGGCCGCTTTCACCCCGAGATACACCGCCATCGGGACGTACACGACCTTCCCCACGACGATGGGGATGAGCGTCGCCGCGCCCGTCAGGAGGGCGAGGACGTTGGGGATGGGGATCTTCAGCCCCGGCGGGGCGACCACGTTGAGCCCGTTGTAGATGCCCAGGGCGAGCAGCGCGACGACGACGACGGTACGGACGTTCCCGAAATACACCACCTGGAAGTCGCGATCGACGAGCGACGCATAGAGCCACAGTGCCGAATCCTCCCCCACCTCGTCACGGAACCAGTCCGCGATGCGGCCACCGTCCCGGAGCAGGTAGAACGCGAGGGCGACGGCCAGCGTGAGATGCAGGAAGAACGTCGTGACCGGCCCCAACACGTCCCCTCCAGTACTGATAATCTCGGTGAGCGATGCGACGTCGAACGACGAAGCGTACGCCCTCGGGTCGGCGATCGCCCGTTTTATCTCTGCAGGGGGGATCGGCAGGAACCAGGCGACGAGTTCGGCGCCCGAGCCAGCGTACTGCTCGAGTTCCCTGACGGCGAGGAACAGGAGGTACCCGGCTATCGCGAGAAACGGGAGTTCGAACGCGAACAGCGCGCCCGCCGCGGCGAGCCCGGAGCTGTCGACGACGAGCCGCAACCGGCGGTAGACGGGCCGGGCAGCGTAGTAGATGAATATCGCGAGGACGAACGTCCCGATATACGAGTACACCAGCAGCCCGAGCGCTCCGACGAGGGCGGCAGTGAGGGCCCACCAGAGGACCCGTGACCGGTCGAACTCCCTCTCATCCATCATGGCGACGGACTCCTTGTGTGCCGGGTGACAGCCGTCGCCCCTCGCCCCGTGTCTCGTCTCGGTTCAGTCCTGCAATATGCGCCGTGCCGGTCTCGCCATCGGCGGTTACGTCTTCGTATCCTCGTGTCGTCCTGCGATCGTTACGGGGTAGCGCTCTCATGACATGTGGCTCTGTTTTCCAGGGTATTATATCTCGGATTGCTCGGAAACGAGTGCGGCGAGTGACTCGCTCAGTTGGCGGCGATGTACGCTCCGCCTCGAGGGTCGATTCGCGCGACGACCGAACTCGGTGTGACCTGGTGTCAGCGATAGCTCTCGCGTCCCGGAGGGCGACGCTGGTGCCTCGACGACATCGGCGTCTCCCAGAGCGCGGCCGTTTTGTCGCTCGGCCCGCTACACCTACGCATGACACTCACGGCCGGCGTCCTCGCGGTGCAGGGGGACGTCTCCGAACACGCCGACGCCATCGAGCGGGCCGCGGCCGCCCACGGCGAGGACGCGGTCGTCCACGAGATCCGTCACGCCGGCACGGTCCCCGACTGCGACGCGCTCCTGATGCCCGGCGGCGAGTCAACGACCATCTCGAAGACCATCGCGGAGGAGGGCATCGACGAGGAGATCAGCGAGCACGTCGCGGCCGGCAAGCCCGTCCTCGCGACGTGTGCCGGGCTCATCGTTCTGAGCCGGGACGCGGGTGACGACCGTGTGGCGACGCTCGACCTCGTGGACGCCACCGTCGAGCGCAACGCCTTCGGTCGCCAGCGCGACTCCTTCCAGGCCCCGCTCGACATCGAGGGGCTCGACTCACCGTTCCCGGCCGTCTTCATCCGCGCGCCGGCCATCGAGTCCGTCGGCGAGGGCGTCGAGGTGCTCGCCTCGTGGGACGGCCGCCCGGTCGCCGTGCGCGACGGTCCGGTCGTCGGGACCGCCTTCCACCCGGAACTGACCGAGGACTCGCGGGTCCACGACCTCGCGTTCTTCGAGGGGACGCCCGCCGAGCGCGACGCGGCCGCGGCCGACGACTGAGTCGGCGCTGGACGCGCCGGCGCCACCCGCTGCGACCCAACGAGATAGCCTTTTCCGCCGCGGCCGCCTCGTCACTGTATGAACACGGACGTCTCCGGCGACGGCGAGGACACCGATGCCGACGCCGACGTGACCGAGGGCCTCCCCGCACGCATCGACTCGGTGCGGGTCGCGGGCACCCCGAACGGCCCGGTTCCGGTCGTCCTGCTCGCGGTCGAGGAGGACGGCACCGCAGCGGGCGATGCCCGCGAGGACGGGGTCGATAGCGCGGGCGGCCCGGAGGGCCCGCTCGAGGGCGAGGTGCTCCCCATCTTCATCGGCTTCGAGGAGGCCCGCAGCATCGTCCGCGGGATGGAGGCCGAGGACATCGGGCGCCCCATGACCCACGACCTCACCCTGGACATCGTCGAGGAACTGGGTGGCCGTGTCGACCGCGTGGCCGTCTCGAACCTGGAGGAGGGGACCTTCTTCGCGACGCTGTGGCTCAACACGCCCCGCGACGACGTGACCGTCGATGCCCGCCCGAGCGACTCGCTGGCGCTGGCCGCACGGACGAACGCCCCGCTGCTGGTCGCGCGCCCGGTCTGGGAGGGTGCCGCCGAGGACGCCGACCGCTTCGCGGAACTCGACAACATCCGCGAGGTGTTCGAGGATGAGGAGTGACGCGGCGGAAGACGCGCCCGGCACCGACGAGATTCTGGACGAGCTGTTCGCCGTCATCGAATCCCGGAAGGAGGAACTCCCGGAGGATTCGTACACGGCGTCGCTGTTCACCCACGAGAAAGGGGAGAACGCGGTGCTTGAGAAGCTGGGCGAGGAGACGACCGAACTCCTGCTCGCCGCGAAGGACGACGACCACGAGGAGCTGGCACACGAGGCCGCCGACCTCGTCTACCACCTGCTCGTCCTGCTCGCGATGAAGGACATGGACGTGGCGGACCTGCGGGCGGAGCTGGCCGAGCGGCGGTAGCCGGTCGTTGCCGGCCGGTCAGTTCTCGACGGGCTCGAAC
Organism: Haloglomus halophilum; assembly: GCF_024298885.1. Taxonomy (GTDB): domain Archaea; phylum Halobacteriota; class Halobacteria; order Halobacteriales; family Haloarculaceae; genus Haloglomus; species Haloglomus halophilum. The sequence continues at coordinate 715,368 of NZ_CP101166.1, read as the reverse complement.
TGGTACCGGACGACCGTGCTCGAATCGTCCCACTCGAAGTTACCGCCGTGGACGCGCTCCATCCGCTGCTTGTAGGCCTCCAGTGAGTCCGAGCCCTCGCGCCGGGCGTCCTCGTCGGTCATGTCGCCGAGCGTGCGGTCCTCGACGCCCGTCACCTCGAACGTCGTCCCGTCGATGACGAACTGGTCGCCCTCGTCGGCGTAGTGTTGGCTCGCGCCGCGGTGAATCTGGGTCACCTCGCCCTCCAGCGCGAGTTGCTGGACGTGGTCGTTCGGCAGGAGGTCGCCGGCGTCGATGTCGGCCTCGGTGGTCTCGCTCATGGGCCGGTGTAGGGGCCGCTCCATCAAAAACCCGGAGCCCGCGGCAGTCCGTCGCCCGCGCCGCGCCACCACGGTCGGTCGCCTCAGTCGGCGACGGCCGCGCCGACCGCACCGCCGATAGCCGAGTCCACGGCGAGGATGAGCGCGATGACTACGCCGATGACGAGCGCGCCGGAGCCGCCGAGGAGGCCGAGGCCGCCGCCGAGCAGGACCTCCACGATGAACCCGAGCGCGACGGCGGCGAACACCGCGAGCAGGATGCCGCCGAGCGCCCCGGCGACGAGTCCGTTCCACGCGCCGTTGACGAGGTCACCCCCAGCGATGTACCCGGTCAGGAACCCGCCGAGGAGGCCGACGGCGACGTGGCCGATACCCGGCGCGAGGAAGGCGAAGAATCCCAGTACGACGTGCGCGAGGAAGCCGAGTCCGACCGCTTGCCAGTCGACCATGCCGGCTCTGGGGCGGTCGCCGGCAAATCCCTTCCGGGGCCCGTACCGGCCGCCGTTCGGTTCGGACCAGCCGCCGCGTGTGGGTGTATCCCGTCGGCCCGACAGGTACTCGTGGCACACGCCCCTACGCGACGCCAGTGACCCGAATCGCCCACGACTACCACACCCACTCGACGTACTCGGACGGCAGCTTCCTCTGGTCGATGATCGGGGCCGCCGCCGACGCCGGGCTGGAGGGACTCGGCATCACCGACCACTGCAACGTCTCCGAGGAGGCGGACCACGACCGGCGCAAGAAGGTGATGGGGTTCAACCTCGATGCGACCTACGAGCGCCGGCGCGAGGGCATCGAGGCAATGCGCGACCGGTTCGATATCGACATCTACGACGCGGTGGAGATGGACTACGAACCCGAGGACGAGGCGGCCATCCGTGAGTTCCTCGACGTGGCCGACTTCGACTACGCCATCGGGAGCGTCCACTACCTCGACGGCGTGAACGTCCACTTCGGCTCCTACTACGCCGACATGCCCCGCGAGGAGCGCCGGGAGCTGGTGGACCGCTACTTCGAGAAACTCGTCGCCCTCGTCGACTCGGAGCTGTTCGACATCGCCGCGCACCCGGACCTGTTCGAGCGGACCGCCGAGTTCCGCGGCCTCGCGAGCGACGACCACTACCACGAGGTCGCCGAGGCGTTCCGGTCCTCGCGGACGGTTCCGGAACTCAACGCCGGCCGCGCGCTGGACGACTACGGCGAGTTCCACCCCGCACCCCGGTTCGTCGAGGTCCTGCTGGAGCACGATGTCGCGTTCACGGTCGGGACGGACTCGCACGAACCGGATGTCATCGAGCCCCGCATCGAGGCCATCGCCGAGCAGTTCGAGCGGTACGGTATCGAGCCAGTCGAGCTTTTTTGACGGCTCGGGTACCGCTTGACCGGCGTTCGCGAGAGCGAAGCTCTCGCGCAGCCCATCAGAACCGCGAAGCGGTCCTGAGGACGGCGAAGCCGCCGGTCTGCGGGTACCTCTCGCCGCAAAAAACGTTCAGAAAAAATGCCGGCGGCTCACTCCGTTCGCCGCCGGTGAAACCGCGCTCGCTCCGCTCGCGCGGTATGCAACGACGGTTACTCTCTCGGTGGCCGACCTCTCGTGGCCCCCACGGTGCGTGCTATGAGACCTCAAGGAACTGATTTTGTCCCGCTCGTCATTCAGTCGGTATGAACCTCCAGTCCCCGGTCTCGGAACTCCTCCTCCAGATGGGTGGGAGCGGCATCGACGTCAACGTCGGCGCCAACCCCATCGGCAACGTCGTCGGGAGCGCCATCGGTGCGTTCGTCACGACGCTCGTCGTCGGCGCCATCCTCGTCGCGGTCGCGCCGGCCTACGTCGAGCGGATGATGGACACGGTCGTCGACGAGCCCGTCGGCTCGTTCGTCTACGGTCTCGTCTGCCTGGTGGGTGTCATCCTCGTGACCATCATCCTCGTCATCACCATCATCGGCATCCTCGTGGCCGTCCCCTTCGCCATCCTGGCGGCCCTCATCTGGTCGGTCGGCGCGGCCATCGCCTACCTCGCCATCGCCGAGCGACTCGTGGGCCGCGACGGCGACGAGTGGGCGAAACCGCTGCTCGTCGCGGCGGCGCTCAACGGCGCCCTCACGCTCACCGGCATCGGTGGCCTCGTCGCGTTCGGTATCGGGGCGGCCGGGTTCGGGGCGGTGCTGAAGGACCGACTCGGCTGAGCTTTTTTGACGCCTCGGGTGTCCTCGCGCTCGCTTCGCTCGCGCTGCGAGCACCGCTCGGCGCAAAAAACGTTCAGAAAAAATGCCGGCACTCGGGCGCTTCGCGCCCTCGTACCGGTAAAACCGCGCTCGCTTCGCTCGCGCGGTATGCAAAACGTCGTGGGAAGTCCTGGGCCGGTGAAAATCAGAACACTTGCTTGAGCGGCCCCGCACGACTGACGACCTCACGTTTCTCCCGGACGGCCTCGAAGGAGAGGTACTGCAGCGAGCAGTGTTTCGCTTCGCCCATCACGTGCTGGAACGTCGGGCGGTCGATCTGCCGACGGACCTGATCCTCGTCAGCCTCCGGGGCGACGATGTGCATGTCGACAGCGAGATGTCAGTATCTACTAGTAGATACTCTCAGCCAAGCAGAATCCCAGACGAATTTGTTCTCTAATTCCACTACCACCCCGATTTCCCCAGCATTATAGGTCGTTGGGCGGTAGAGCGAGGTAAGGAGCACCTCAGATGCCTCAACCTCCACAACTCCAAGATGGGGTGCGAACGGGCGAAGACCCGACCAAAGCAATTCTCAGTGAGTCCAGTCTGAACGGCAAGTACCTCTGCGATTACAGCATCAACGTAGCGACCGGTTGTCGCCACGGGTGCAAGTTCTGTTACGTTCCGTCCACACCGCAGATACGGGCGCGGCCAGATATGCTGGAGGAGGAAGCTGACGTTCAGAATAGCCAGAAGGAGTGGGGGAGCTACGTTCTCTATCGGGATGACTTACCCGAACGGCTTGACGAGCATCTCGACAGAAAGCGCACATGGAGAGAAACTGAAGGTGGATGTGGGATTGTGGGTATCTCCTTCTCGACTGATTGCTATATGGACGGCAGAGCGGGCGAAATTACGCAGGGGGTAGTGGAAGCTCTCGCCGACCACCAAAAAAACGCCCGTGTATTAACTCGGAACCCGATTCTAGCCCTGCAAGATATCGATGTGTTCGAGCAGGCCGGAGAATACGTGACTGTGGGGTCCTCAGTACCGACACTTAATCGAGCAGAAGCCGCCGCAATCGAACCACAGGCCCCCGCCCCAGAACACCGATTGCGTGGTCTTGAGGAGTTCAACGAGTACGGCATACAGACGTACGTGAGCGTCAGTCCAACCTACCCGACGATGGATTCCGGGGACATACGCAACCTCCTTCAGCGCGTCGCAGAGTGTGACCCGGATGTGGTTTTCCACGAACCCATCAACCCGAGAGCCGGTAACGCAGAGATGTGTATACGAGCGGCTCGCGAGGCGGGAAAGCTTGAGCTTGCGAATGAACTGGAGGCGCTACGAGACGTAGACCAATGGGTAGACTACTCCATCACCCACCTCAAGACCGTTCAGGAGATTGGAACGGAACTTGGACTACCGATTCATCTCTGGCCCGATAAGGAACTCCTGAAGCATACTGAGCCGCCGGTGTCAGATTGGCTCAAAGCGTGGCGCGAACGGCAGTCGCCCGAGGAGTTCGCTGGTCGGGATACGCCTGAATGTGACCCACCAGAGATCCCGAATTAGAAGCCACCGAGCCTTGATTGAGAATCTTCGTCCGGGGACCAGAGTCCGAGGTGAGTGGAGGTCCCCTTCATCGTGTCAAGAACATTCTCAATATCGTCTCCGGTAAGTGCCTCAATCTTCCGTTGGTACGTTTCCATGAACTCCACGTACTCGCTTCCCCCGCCAGTAGGCCGGGTTGCGTATATCATCTTGTACCCGTACGGATGCTCGTCGGACCCATGTATGGTCAAAGATTCGTACTCGGACCGGTTGATACTGTCAAGTTTCCCTAAGTAGAGTTCAAACCGCTCGTTTGGCGTCGAATCACGCTGGATGTGAGCATCATCATCGAAGAAGGCCAAGATTTCGTCCCAGCCGTCTTTCTCTCCACTCTCAATTAGTCCGATTTCACGGTTGATTCCCTTCTCCTGATAATTAATCAGGAGATCACCCCACATCGAACTCAGTCGGCGGAGTGAGTCAAATTCCACCTCGACCCGTTCGTTGTCAATAAACGCGAGATGATGAGCACCGTCTTGGCCGTCCTGACCTCCTAGGTATCCCCCTCTCTCATCACGGACCCGGCTGGGAATTGAGGGTAACTCCTCATTAGTATCTCCCTCAATCACAACCCACTCGTCGCGAGACTGGGTGAACGTGTCAATTTCCTCCGTCGCAAATTCCAGTCGATCCCGGAGGGCCTCCGCCCGCTCCTCATTCTGCTCAATTAAGAACATTTTGCTGAACGGTTCGTGAGCGACTGTTCCAGCAACGATCGGGGACCCGATTAGAGTATCTCTACCTCCATCTAACTCGGTTATGCCACTCCCTGCCATCGCATCGACATAGTAGGGGTCGAAATCGTAATCGTGGATAATCTGAGTATAAACGTCCACCGTCGCGGTAAGGACGATTAGCTTGAGAGCTGTCCACGGGCCAAAATTCGGTTCGTCTGCCGCATCACCAACCCTCTGCAACTCATCAGCGTGGGCAGTCAGGCTGGAGAGCTTGTCCTGGATCCACTCACGGTCGGGTTGGTGCATCTCGTGTTCATATGGTGGTAATATGTATAATACGTTAGGGACGGTTCGATTCGGAAGAAGGCTAAATGCCGAGTCTATAGATGTTCTCGCGGTACACCTGCTCGATATCCTCGTAGTAGGTGTGCAAATCGGAGTCAATCGGCTCGGCCATCGACTCCTTCGCAACGGAGGTACTTCACCAGTTTCCGATTTTCACAATACCTGCTTCTGACAGCTCCCGCACAGGGTCTGTTCCTTGATATCGACCTCGCGGACGGTGGGTGAGAAGTTCATCACGCAGCGCTTGTTGTCGCAGTGCTCCAGGCCGAGGGTGTGGCCGATCTCGTGGATGACCTCCTTGCGGACGCGGTCGGCGAATATCTCCGAGGCGGGCTTGTTGGAGAAGCCCCCATCGGTGGAGGTCTGGAGCCGGTAGGTGGAGATGACCGAGCCGTTGCCCGAGAGGTAGGCCAGGCCGAAGACGTAGTTCCGGCGGCGGTAGTACAGGTCGTGCCCGGTGATAGCGATGTTCTTGGTCCCGTTGCCGATTCGGGAGGCCAGCTCGATGAACTCCTCTGCCCGGTACTGCTGGCGACCGGGGTCGTACGCGCCGTCGGGTACGTCCTGCCCGTCGTGCAGGGTCACCTCGCAGTCGTACACGGAGCGGAGTCCGGAGGAGGCCTCCCGCTTGACGACTGCAGGGACATCGCCCACCGGCACGATGTCGACATGCATAGCTGCCGATTGGGTAGGGCGCAGTATAAACATCCCGCCCCCGTTCGCGTCCTGAGAACGGCCGACCCGAGCGGCGTGGCCGGGGTACCTCGGGTCGCCGGAGTCCGTTCCGCGATGGCCGTCCGGTCCGGCGCGGTACGGGTCGCAACGCTGAAGTTCGCACCAGCGCCTATCCCTGGCCGTGACCCGGGGACTCGTCGCCCGACTCGCGACACACGACCGACTGGTCGAGGTCGGCATCGGCAATCGACCGGACGTAGCCCGCGACCTCGCACAGCGCGGCTGTGCCGTGACCGCGACCGACATCCACGAGCGGCCGGTCCCCGACGGCGTCGCGTTCGTCCGGGACGACGTGACCGACCCCGACCCGGCGGTCTACGGGGACGCGGACGCCGTGTACGCGCTCCGATGCCCGCCGGAGCTCCAGCGGCCCGCCCACGAGGCCGCCCGCCGGGCCGGCGCCGCGTTCTACTTCACCACGCTGGGCGCCGACCCGGCCGTCGTCCCGGCGACGCCGACGACGCTCGACGAGGGGACGCTCTTCCGGGCGACCGACGCGCCGGGGAGGGGAGCGGCCGTGGACACTGGGGGACGGTCGCCCGTCGACCCGCAGCCCCGACACGGAGGTGAGTCGCCGTGAGGGGCGACATCAGGGCGGATACGGTCGTCTTCGACGTCGACGGGGTCCTCATCGACGTGGCCGACTCCTACCGGCGTGCGGTCGTCGAGTCCGTCGAGCGCGTCCACGGCGAGACGGTCCACAGCGACGACGTGCAGCAGTTCAAGAACGCCGGCGGCTTCAACAACGACTGGACGGTCACCTACGCGGTCGCGCTGTACGTCCTCGCGTACCGCGAGGGGCTGGGCCGCTCCGTGACGACGTTCACCGACACCGTCGCGGCCTCCGGCGGTGGGCTCGAAGCGGTGGAGGCGGTCGTCGCGGACCTGCTGGACCCGGACGCCCGCGAGCGGGTGTACGCCGAGTGGGACCGTGACCGGCTCCGGCGCGTCTTCCAGCAGCTCTACCTCGGCGACGAGCGGTTCCGCGAGCTGGAGGGCGGGGAACCGCCGCTCGCGAGCGAGGAACGGGGCTTCATCGAGGACGAACCCGTGTTGCTCGACCCGTCGACGCTCGACGCGCTCGCGGACCGCGAACTCGGCGTCGTGACCGGACGCCCCCGGGCCGAGGCCGCCATCGCGCTCGAACGCGTCGGCCTCGATACGCTCCCGGACGAGCGGGTGTACGCGATGGAGGACGGCCCCGGGAAGCCGGCGCCCGAGACGCTCGTCGCCGTCGCGGAGGACGCCGACGCCGAGTCGGTCGTCTTCGTCGGTGATACGCTGGACGACATCGAGACGGCCCACAACGCCCGGGAGTCCGACCCCGACCGCGAGTACCACGGCGTCGGCGTCCTGACTGGCGGGCTCACGGGCCCCTCCGGCCGCCGGAAGTACGAGACGGCGGGGGCGAGCGCCGTCCTCGACAGTGTCGACGACCTGCCGGCACTGCTCGACGGCGCCGAGTAGGCCGCCCGTCGCTCGCCGTACCGTTCCTCCGGGTATCGACCGGCACCACGGTTGAAACCCCGTTCCATGCCGGCAGGAGCACTATCTGACTGCGGGAACAGTCCCCGATATGTCACGCCTGGCTCGGTCCCTGCTCACCGCCATGGTGCTGATGGCGCTGCTCGGGGCGCCGGTGCTGTACCTGCTCCCGGCGGACCCGATGGTTCGAGCCCCGTTCGTGCCTATCGTGGTGATCGTCGCCGGCGTCGCCTCCTACATCTACGTCTACCGCGAGGGACCCGACGAGCGCCGTTCCGTCACCGGGTCGGGGCCACCGCGGGAGAAGTGATGACCCGCCGAACCGCCCGGTGTGGGTGTCCCGCCCCCGGACCACACGACCGCTCGTGAGGCAAGGGGTTCCGAGAGCACAATCCCTACCGTGTGGGCGCCCTTCGCTCCGGGTATGGATATCGCGCTGCTTGGCGGGACCGGCGACATCGGCGAGGGACTCGCCCTCCGGCTGGCGTACGACACGAACCACGCGGTTCGAATCGGCTCGCGTGAGGCGTCGAAGGCCGAGGCGAAGGCCGAGGAGTACCTGAACGAGCTGGACAGCCGTGGCACCGAGGCCGAGGTGACGGGCCACGCGAACCCCGAGGCCGCCGCGGGGGCGGACGTGGTGGTGCTGGCGGTGCCGGCCTACCACCTCACGGACACCATCGAGGCGGTCGCCGACGAGCTGACGGGCGTCCTCGTGACACCGGCTGTCGGGATGAAACGTGACGAGGACGGCCTCCACTACAACCCGCCTGGGCACGGGAGCGTGACGGCGCTCGCGCGTGATGCCGCACCCGACGAGGTACCCGTCGTCGGTGCCTTCCACAACCTCCCGGCCGGCCGCCTGGCGGACCTCGACGCCACGTTCGAGTGGGACACGGTCGTGGTCGGCGACGACGACGACGCGAAGCGGACCGTGATGGACATCACCGAGGGTATCGCGGGACTGCGGGCGCTCGACGGCGGCGGCATCGCCAACGCCGGCGAGGTGGAGGCAGTCACGCCGCTGCTGGTCAATCTCGCCAGCGAGAACGAGGGGCTCCACGGGCTCGGGGTCAGGTTCCAGTAGAGCTTCTTTCCCGCTCGGGTTCGCCGGCTCCGCCGGCGAACCACTCGCGGTCGTGGAATCGCGCCGCGATTCCACGGGCAATCAGAACGCGCCGCGTTCTGATGACGGCAGAAAACGTTCAGAAAAGAGGCCGGACTCCGCGCCCTTCGGGCGCTCCGGCCGGTGAACCGCGCGCCTGCGGCGCGCGGATGCGGAACGACGACCCTGTTGAATCCTCAACTGCTGACAGTAACGACGTGAAAGAGACAGAGCGTGGATGTGGTACGCGACGACACTCAATTCGGCAAGCGGGGTCCCCTCGTCGCACCGGACGTAGCCCCGGAGTACCGCGACTCGAGAGCCTCACTCGTGGGACGCCAGCTGACGAAGGGTAGATCGGAGGTCCGTCCCGCGGCCAGCCAGCTGGCGCACCCGCAGTCGGAATGCAATGTACCCGAGGGCTATGTGGCCGAGGAAGACGCCGAGGAGTTGGGGGAGCTGTGTGGCGACGACGAACACCAACACCAGTGACGTGAGCGCACCAAGAACCGCCACGGTCTTGAGCATCCCCTGGGGGAACGTCACCGGCGCCTCCGCGTAGCGGTCCGGATACACCGCCGGGAGTCGCCATAGTGCGACGGCCTTGAGCGTCCCAGCGGTGAGCACCGCGAGTGCGATCCAGATCGAGAGGATCACTGGCGAGGGGCGAACAGGCGCAACCACCAACGGTGGGATTCCGAGAACCAGTAGTGCCACATGCGGCGTTCCGAACTCTGGGTGGATGTCCGCGAGCCGCCGAGGGAGCAGTTCGTCTCGAGCCGCTCGCATGAGTGATCGCGAGAATCCGGTGTACGTGGTGCTGAGCGATGTGAGTCCGCCGACGACGGGGCCGACCGCCACGGCCACGATTACCGGGTCGGGAAGGAACGTCCGAGCGGCGACGAGTACGGCAGCGTCGACGCCAGCCAGTGACTGCCAATTGACCACGCCAACGAGGACCGCCACCAGCGAGACGAACATCGTCAGCGAGATGGCCGCGCTGTAGCCGAGTACCCGCGGGATGTTCCGTGCGGGCTCGGTGAGCTCTTCACCCAGGGCGGTTATCAGCCCGAAGCCACGGAGCGGGAAGTACAGCGAGACCACTGCGATAGCGAAGGGGGCCACGCCGTTCGGCAGTGCGGGCGTATAGTTCGATGGGGTGATGGAGAACGCTCCAGGAACGATGAACACCAGCATACTCGCGAACAGCACGACAACGAGTGTGAGCTGGACACGGGCCAGGGGTCGAATACCGACGATGTTCAACACCAGGAACGGCACGAGCAGGGCATAGACCAGAGCGAGGTCAGGGACGGATAGGAAGACGCCGACGTACTCCGCGAACCCGTCGCCGATGAACAGGAGGCCAGCCCACACGCCGGGGAGAATCAGCCACGGGATCAGAAATCCGGCGAATGGGTGGACCAATCGACTCGCGTAGACGTAGTTTCCACCGGCGACGGGAATGGCGCTCCCGAGTTGGAAGCTGATCAGGATCCCGAACCCGAGCGGAATGGCCGCCACCAGAATACCGATCGCGACGAGTGGCCCGGCGTCGGCGGCGAGCGGTCCCGGTAGCGTGAAGATGCTGATTCCGATGACGTTTCCGACGAGTAGCGCCGTTGCCTCTACCACGCCGATCCGCCCCGAGAGCAGGTCGAAGTCCCTACGCATGATTCCCCCCACAGGTACACGTCGGAATCATCTGAACGGTCGCCCCTCGCTTGCGTACGCGGCCGCCGCCGCATAGAGGTTCCCCGACATGAGGTTGCGTTCCTCGCTGGCGCGATGTCTGTAGATCTCCGCAACAGCTGCTTGTACAGATTCGTTCCCCGGCGCCGCTTCGAGGGCGAAATCGGCTAGATGACAGGACAGTCGCACGTCCTCGTCGGCAAGCGCGAGCGCTCTGTCGGCCAGCACGTCGGCGCCGCCCGCCAGCGAGGCAAGTTCCGACGCGAGACGCTCGCGCGGTGCGGGTTTGAGTTCCGATGGACGTCCCGACCACCAGCCGCCGTAGCGCCGGATCACGTTCCGCGCGATGAACTCGCTCTCGTCGTACGTTTCTGCGAGCCACGGGGCGTCGCAGTCGGGCGCATCGACCTCGTGGATGATGTCGACATGCGGTGGCGAGCCGTCGTTCAACGCGTCGATGGTCTGCTCGACGATCGATTCGAGATACTCGGCCGAACTCCCCAACCGGTTCTGGATCTCGTCGGGTGCGTCAACGACGGGCTCGCCATGCCCTGGACAGAGGTGGTGCGGGGCCAGCGCCGCCATCTCACGGAGCGTTTCGGCCCACTCCTCCGGGTAGCGCTGAACCTTCTGTGGGTTGCCCGGATTCGGTGCGACATTGATGTGGAAGTCACCCGTACAGAGGACATCCTTCTCGGGGCAGTAGACCCACGAGTGGTCATCCGTCTCGCCCCTCGAATGGCGGACCTCGAAGGTGAGCCCTCCGATATCGAGGGTCAGTTCGTCACGGTAGCAGATCGTGGGCGGATACTCGGGCCACCGAAACTGGCTCTCGCCATCACCAGCTGATTGTTCGGCCGCAGTGCCACCGAACTGACGGGCGTTTATCGCCTCGTTGTGGCCGGAAGTCCGCTCGTAGCGGTCGAACCGAGCCGGCATGTTCTCGTGAGCGATGACCCTCGGGTCCGACTGGTCTTCGAGCAGGAACGCCTCCAATCCGAATGCATGGTCGAGGTGTCCGTGCGTGTAGACGACGGTGTCGACGGGCTGGTCAGTTTCCGTACGGATCGTCTCGGCGAGGGCCGGGGCGTTATCCTCGAGACCGGTGTCGACGAGGACGAGGCCCTCCTCGGTCTCGAAGGCGGTCACACCGCTGAACTCAGCGTAGTAGTAGACGCCGTCGGTCACCTCGACGGGACCATCGAGATGGTCGACGAACATGTCGATCTCGAATGGGCTGATGCCGGAGTGTGGCATAGGACTGGGTGTGAGGGTCTGTGACTAACGCCCGTTCCTCCGCATGCAAAGACATTCATATCCGGGCAGATGTTCTGGCGGAGACGGGACGGAATCAGGAAGGGTTGCCGGACGTAGCTCCGAACTGGGCAGTCATTATCTCGCCGATGATGTTGTTCTCGATACGGCGGAGGATGTCACCGACGTTCGACGGCGTGCAATCCAGCTCGCTGGCGATATCCTGATGTGTAACCTGACGCGGGTCCTGGTAGTATCCGAGTTCGTGGGCCGTCCGAAGCACCTCACGCTGGCGCTCGCTCAGGTTCGTGAACAGCTGCTCTGCACCGGGATGGTAGTCACCGACGCGCTTGACTGATACCGTGAGATCGTCAGGGGGCGAGGAGAACGCCTTCCTGATGTCTTCCTCCTCGCCGACGAGCGTGATCTCGAGGGTTCCGTCGTCTCGGATAGTCACCGGCCCTTCGATGAGGAGCCCGTACTCTCCCGGTGCCCGGAGGAGCTGCTCGGCAGTCGGCGTCGGCTCGAAGTGGATATACGCGAACACGGACTCCGTTCCCTGGACCACCTGATAGCTGGTGGCGATATCGGTCTCGTCGAGGACATCCCGGACAGTTCCAGCATCCCCGACAAGTTCGTACAGGTAGATCGCCTGCCCATCGTCGAGTAACCGCTGGGAGTGGACCGCGACCCGGGCCACGTCATCGGCACTGGCGAAGGCCCTGCCGAGCGATTGCAGCCCCCCATCGGGATGCCGGAACGTGAACGTAGCAAATCGCATGATACCCGATTATCTCCGAGGCCCATCAACGCTCGGGGAGACAAGCAATCGGGCATGAGTGATTCGTCCGGGCATCTCACCGATCGATTCCGTACTGCTCGAAGACCTCCTCGGGAGCCTCCATGGTCTCGAGCGCGTCCTGCAGTAGTTCCTCCATCTCCGTCTTCACCGACGGTGATTCGGTCACGATGTTGTCGGACTGGCGCGGGTCAGCGTCGGTATCGTACAGTCTGGGCTGCCGAACCAGGGATGCCGAGGGGTACTGCTGTCGCCAGACCGGGACGTCGGTGTACGGGAGGAACGGCCCCGACTCCGCACCCTCGTAGCCGCTTGTCGGAGTGAACGGACTCTGTGCTCTCATCTGCATCGTCGAGTAGTTGTACAACGGGACATCCTCCTGTATGGGTGCCATGTAGGTGTGTGTTCCATCGGTGACGTTGATATCCGAGTGCCACCAGCCGTAGAGCGCCCAGTCCCGGTGTTCCGTGGCTTCTCCCTGGATGGTCGGGAGCAGGCTCTCGCTGTGTGTCCCGGTGTCGCTCTCGGCACCCAGAAGGTCGAGAACCGTCGCGTGCAGGTCGACGGCCGAGGTCAGTGCCTCGACAGTCGAGCCCGACTCGGGGCTATCCGGGTGCCAGACGAACAGCGGCGTCTTCGCGACGAGGTCGAAGTCCGGACTCATCTTCCCGATCCAGCCGTGTTCGCCGAGGAGGAACCCGTGATCGGACGTGATGACGACGGCCGTCTCGTCCCAGAGGTCCTGCTCGTCGAGCGCATCGAAGACACGGCCAAGCCAGGTGTCGACCATGGTCACCTTCCCGGCGAACTGCGAGCGGATGAACGACAGCTCGCGGTCAGTGAGCGCCGCTTGCCCTCTGTCCGTCCGGCCATAGTATGGCCAGACGGGTAGCTCCGGGTCACGCGGGTCCTCGTCCGTATACATCGAGGCGTACGGCTCCGGGCAGTGGAACGGCTCATGGACGTCGAACTCGTCGATCCGAAGTAACCACTGGTCCCATCCGCTGGTGGTCCGGAGCCAGTCGGCCGCCCTGGAGAACACCTTCGCGGCGAAGAAATCCGTCTCGTCCTCGTCATCGAACTCTGCGACGTTGCGGACGTATTTCCAGCGCGGCCGATAGTGTTCCAGATCGTAGGGGTCGAGAACGTGATTGGGGTTCGCTGCGGCATCCGTCACCTCCGCAGTCGTTTCAGCCTGCTCCCCGCCGAAATCGTAGCCGACCTGTTGCAAGAGCCCCTCGTCGGCCTCGTACGGCTGTGTCTTCCAGAGGTCGTCCTCGTGTCCACGGACGAACTCGAACCCGTGGTAGTCCTCGTAGTATCCGCTTGAGCCGTGCTGGAAGAGATGGAAGTGGTCCGTGAGTAGCTTCGTTAGCACGCCAGCGTTGCGGGCCTTCTCGGCGAGTGTCGTGTCGTACGCCTCGATCGGTCCCCAGCCCCGCCAGAGGAACTCCTGAATCCCAGTATCCCACTCCCGGCGGGCCGGCATACACGGGAGGCTCCCGGCGTAGTGGTTGTCGAACGTGATGGCCTTCTCGGCGAACTGATCGAGGTTGGGAGTCTCAACTCCCATCTCGGTGACCCAGTCGAACGGGGACTCGTAGGCCCCGAGCATGTCCCGCCGGAGGCTATCGATCGAGATGAAGAGGACGTTCAGGTCACGCATCGTGGGTCACCCCGGACTCCAGCGTTTCGAGAAGCGTTGAGTGGTCGGCTCCGGTGATTGCCTCACCATCGACGACGAAGAACGGTTCCTTGTAGCAGCGTCCACACCGTTGGAGACAGTACCGAACGTCGACCGACTTGTCACTGGCCTCGATTGCCCGGCGGCTCTCGGAGTCCAGATTATCGATACAACACTCTACGGCTGGGCTGGCTCCCTCGACATCTGGTACAGCCTCGCAAGGGGTCGTGTTCCCATCCGAGGGGTCCGTCCAGTCTGACGACATGTGGACGAGTCCGAGGCGGGGCTGCTAACAACGATTCCTTCGTATAGCCAGGAGTTTATATGATATTCAGGCCGGGGCCTGCATGAACCAAAGACTCTGCTTCTTTCGAGGCTACCATTCGTTTGCCACGAGGATTTCGAGGCCCGATCATGCGTCTCATCGTGACCAGCACGGTTTCGTGCTGCCTAACCGTGCTCTTGCTGACTGAGCGCTATCTATTCAGTGCGGCTGCAGAAACCTATCACCGGGTGAGGATTCCAACAGACCCAGAACGGCCAACGCCGTCCGCTCACTCCTCGCTGCGGTCCCGTTCGGGCCCCTGTCCGGGCTCCTGCCGGATGTCGAACTGGTCCGGCGAGCGCCCCGCCCGGTCGAGCACGTCCTCGTCGACGAGTATCGGGCAGTCGACCCGGAGCGCGACGGCGATGGCGTCGGAGGGCCGGGCGTCGAAGGTGGCCGTCCGGCGCTCGCCGTTCGTGTACTGCTCGGCGTCGAGCTTCGCGAGGAAGGTCCCCTCGGCGAGCCCGTCGATGCGGACGCGGTCGACGGCGCCGCCGAACTCCGCGACCATGTCGACGAACAGGTCGTGCGTGAGCGGTCGTTTGAACGGCTCGCCTCGAAGTGCGTGGCCGATGGACTGTGCCTGGTCCGCGCTGATGAATATCGGAACGACCCGCCCGTCGGCGGCGAGCAACACCACCGGCGTCTCCGGACCGTCCTCGCCGATGCCGACGCCGAGTCCCCTGACCGTGGCCTCGTGTGCCATCCCTACACATGCTTCCGCGAGGGTCGTGAAAGCTTTTGCCACACCCCGTGTAGCCACGAGTGTGAGCTACGTCGTCGCGGTGAAGCGTTCGGCCCGGCAGGCCAGCGTCACGGCCGGCGAGTGGGTCCGTGACCGGGGGGCCCGCCGTGACTTCGACTCGAAGCAGGCCGCCCGGGAGTGGGCCAGCGACCTCGGCGAGGAGCGGACGGTGTGGGTCCAGGACGCCCACCCGCAGGACGACACGGTGGACGGCTATCTGGTCGCGCGGCGGGTCGCGTTCTGGGTCTCGCGTGACGAGGACCCGCCCGGCGAGCAGGTCACGCTCGCCGACGGTGGCTGAGCCGCCGTCCGTTCACGCGTATATATCCGGCGGCCACGATGTCCTGGTATCGGCGGCTCGTGCTCCGTTCAGATGCTTCAGATCTGCCGTTTTCACGTTCAACAGGCCACGAAAGGGCCGAACGGTCTGAACGAGTTCATCCCCTCAAGTAGGCCCGGTGCCCAGATGGGGGTGGAGGCAACGAACATGAATCTGCGACACATCATCGCGGCCCTGCTGGCGCTGCTCGTACTGGGCGCCGGCGCGGCCGCCGCGACCCCGGGCCAGGCACCCGACGACGTACCGGCCGACGACCAGGACGGCGACACGGGCCCGAGCGTGGACGTGAACGTGGGCCCGCCGGGTGGCCTGCCGGATGTGGTTCCGGACTTCGTGGGTGACATCCACGACGGAATCGGCGGCTTCCTGGACGGCTCCATCGAGTCGCTCGGCGAGGCCGTCTCCGGCGTGACGCCCGGCGGTGACGAGAAGCCGAGTCCCGCCGAGCGTGGCGGGAGCGGCGACAGCAGTGCCGGCACCTAATCCCCTGACGCTCCGGTTCGCGGCTCAGTTCGCTTCTGCGGTTCCGTCCGTTCCAGTAGCCTCGGCGCCCCCGTCCTCGGCTTCGGCCTCGTCGGAGTCGGCGTCGACATCCGTGTCGTCCCCGTTCTCCCGCGCGGCGCCCGCGACGCGCCCGACGCGCCGGCCGAAGCCCAGCACCCGGTCCAGGCCGAGCGCCTCGCCGACCGCCTCGGCGGTCTGCTCGGGCGCGTCGACGAGGACGTGGCCGAGTGGCTCGTACCGAGGGTTGTACCGGTCGATGTGGAGCTCCCAGCGGTCCGGGTACTCGACGACGTGGACGCTGTCGCGGCGGCGGCCGTCGCGGTAGCTGGCAAGGGCGTCCTCGCGGACGGCGGCGAGGCGGGTCCGCGTGAACTCGTCGGGCACCTCGTCGACGACGGTCTTCGAGACCGTCAGGCGCCGGAGCCGCGACCCGCGGAGCCAGTCGGCGTACTCGTCGAGCGAGTCGTTGACCGGCACTGCCGGCGGGTCACGCCGTCCGAGGCTCGGGAGCGGGAGCGGGAACGGTGGCCGCAGCATGGCGCGGGGTACGGACCGACGACGTATGCCCGGTGCGGTCGCGGCAGCACCTCTCACGGTCGGGCACACCGTCGCCCACTGCCGGCCGCCCACGGTTTCAAGTCCACGCCGCTGCACCCCGGGGTATGGCTGTCACTGCCGACGACCTGGAACTGGTCCGCATCGAGACCGAGGGGCACCGTGCCGACGTGGTCATCGACCGGCCGGACAAGCGCAACGCCATGAATCCGCAGGTCATCGCGGAACTCACCGAGGCGTTCGAGCGCGTCTCCGGCGCCGACGGAGTTCGGGCCGTGACGCTGCTCGGCGAGGGCTCCGTCT
This sequence comes from Haloglomus halophilum, assembly GCF_024298885.1. Lineage (GTDB taxonomy): Archaea > Halobacteriota > Halobacteria > Halobacteriales > Haloarculaceae > Haloglomus > Haloglomus halophilum. The sequence continues at coordinate 698,711 of NZ_CP101166.1, read as the reverse complement.
TCTGTGCCGGGATGGACCTGAACATGATGCGCAACCGCGTCGAGGACGACAGCGAGGTGACCGAGACGGCGTTCCCGGACCTGCTGGACGCCGTCGATGCCTGCGAGCAGCCGGTCGTCGCGGGTATCAAGCGCGCCGGGCCCGCCGGCGCGTTCGAGTTGACGCTCCCCTGCGACCTGCGCGTCCTCGGCGAGGAGGCCAAATACGGCGTCATCGAGGTTCGGCTGGGGACGTTCCCACACGGCGGCGCCACGCAACGGCTGCCCCGGCTCGTGGGCCTCTCGAAGGCCAAGGAGATCGTCCTCACCGGCGAGTTCATCGACCCCGAGGAGGCCCACGACATCGGCCTCGTCCACGAGGTCTGCCCGGACGAGGCGGTCGACGCGCAGGCCCGCGCGCTCGCGGACGACCTCTGCGAGAACGCACCGCTCGGGCTGCGGAACGCGAAGCAGGCGCTGAACGCCGCCCTGGAGACGCCGCTCGACGAGGGACTGGCACTGGAGCGGGCGCTGGGCCGGGAGCTGGACGACACGGCCGACTATCGGGAGGGGTTCGACGCGCGACTGGAGGGGCGCGAACCCGAGTTCCAGGGGGAGTGACGCGGGCGAGAAGCGGCGGCCACACGGGGTGCGGAGACGGTCACCCTCGCCGGGGACGCAGGACCCATGCCGCCGGCAGCCCGACGTGCGGGCGGATGCCGACCGACGACCCGAGCGAGGAGCGGGCGTGGTACGACGTGAGCCACCGTGAGGTGTTCGACGGGCGGACGCTGTCGGACCTGTTCGTGAACCTCGTTCCGGTGGCCATCATCGCGGCGTTCGTGGGGCTGTTCAGCCTCCTGCCGCTGTACGGGTCCGGGAGCGAGCCGTTGCTGGCATTCCACGCCGCCATCGTTCTCGGGGTCGCGCTGGTGAGCTACGTCGCCGCGCGCGCCATCGCCGGCGACGAGCGGCGACTCGAACTCCAGGGCGGGGTGCCCGACCGCGGCGGCGTCGAGGGTGAGGACGTGGCGAGCGACGACGAGTGAGTCACGGCCACCCACGACCGGAGACGGACGGTTTTTGCCGCTCCGCCCCTCACGGACAGCTATGGACGCCGGCAAGTTCGAGGTGGGCCGGAAGACCGCCGCGCTCTACATCCTTCCCTTCCTCGCGCTGGGGGTCGCGGACGTGCTCTTGCTGCTGTTCTGGGGGCTGGACCCGCTCTGGGGGTTCATGATCCTCCCGCCTATCCTCGCTATCAGCATCCTCGGCTGGCTCGCCATCCGCGGCGGGTTCGCCCGCGACCGGGTCGAGGACGAGCCGGCCTCGGGAACGCGGCCGGCCGACGAGCGCGACCCCGGCTACTGACGGGCGCAGGAAGGGCAGCAGGGGTGTCGGGGCTCAGTTCGTCGCGCCGACATCGCCGAACCCTTCCAGTCGGTAGGGCCGCGAGTCGGTGCAGTCGTCCAGCTCACCACAGATGTCGCCGACCGCCCAGTTCCACTTGCGGTCGAACTCGTCGTAGGGAGCCTCGTGGATGCGGTCGATGAACGCCTGTGCGTCGAACCCGGCGTCCTCGTAGTCGGTGACGAGCGTGTCGGCCTTCGCGGCGATCTCGCCGGCCACCTCGTCCGGGCAGTCGAACTCGGTCTCGAGGCGGTGTGCCAGCGTCTCGATGAGGTCGTCCGTCATGGACGGGCGTTCCCGACGGGGACCCAATCCGATTGCGATAGCGGCGGTGCTCGCCGTTGTCGGTGACGCTCCGTCGTGGCGATGTCGGGGATACAGCTCCGCGATAGGGGTGATATCGATCCGGCCGCCGAGACAAGTGAGCGCCGAGGGGGAGATTTGAACTCCCGAGTCCGTGAGGACAGTTGCTCTCGAAGCAACCGCCTTGGCCAGGCTAGGCTACCTCGGCTCACTCACCGGTCCGGCGGTTTCGATGTTAGGGGTTTCGATTCGCGGGGGCGGGCGGCCAGGGCCGCGTGCGGCCCGGCGCTTGTGACCGGGGCTGGCCCCAACTGGTGTCGTGTCGCAAGCGGTTGCCGGATAGTGATTGACACAAGGATTAAACGAGCCATGCCGGTAGTGGAACGTATGTCGGAGTCGGCGTGCGGCGCGGCGTTGGTGGTTGGCGGTTCCGAGAGAGAGCGGGAACGCTGGCGGACGGCGCTCGTCGACCTCGTCAGTACCGAGGCTGTCGCCGACGGAGCGGAGGCACTCACGTGCATCGACGAGGGGGTCGAGGTGCTCGTCGTTCACCGCGACCTGCCCGACCGCGAGGCGTCGGAGCTGATCGCGACGGTCCGCGACCGGGGGTTCAGCGTCCGTGCCGTGCTGCTGTCTCCCGAGCGCCCCGAGGGGGACGTGGTCGCGCAGGGGTTCGACGCGTGGCTCCAGACGCCCGTCGAGGCGGACCTGCTGGTCCGGACGGTGGAGGGGCTCCTCGCATGTCGACGCTACGACCGTGCTATCGCCGACCTCTACGAACTCGCGAGCGAGCACGCCGGACGGGAGGCGGACACGCTGACGGTGCGTGAGCGGATCCACGAGGCACGGAGCGAGGCCGATGCCGCGCTCGCGGCGGTCGAGACCATCGACCGCGAGGCGCTGCTGGCCAACAGTCCTGCCGCGTTCTCCGAAGGGGGCCAGTAGGTCGTCCGGCCTTCCTACCGGTGGGGCGAACGCTTTTGTTCAACCTTGACGAAGGGATGACAATAATGACATCTGGGAGCCGAACGAAGCGGGCCGGAGCATTCGCGGATGCCCTCGGCCGACTACAGCGGGACGGCGGCGCCCTGCTGGTGGTCGGGGCGACGCCCGGGAACACCCACGAGCGGGCGTGCAGCCGGATGCTCGGGAGCAGTGACCAGCCGCGGGTGGTCTGTCGGACCGACGGGAGCTGTTCGGCCGGCGTGACCGGCGCGGGGCCGAACGACCGACTCATCGACCTCGCCGTTGACGCACGCAGTGCGACCGCCAGCGTCGGAACCGGCCACGACGGCGCGGTCCCCGGGGCCGCCGCGGGTGAGGGAGCCACGCGGACCGTGGTGGAGACACCCGCCGAGTTCGGGGCACGGGCTGCCGAGGCCGTCGCGGAACTGACGAGCGAGGCCGACGACCCGCGGGTCTGCGTGGACTCGCTCCTCCCGCTCATCGAGGAACTCGGCGAGGAGCGCGCCTTCGAGTGGTACCACGCCATCGCGGCCGACGTGCGCGCGGCTGGCGGCGTCTGCCACGCACACCTCCCTGTCGACCGCGACGACGACCTCGTCACCCGTTTCGAGGCGCTGGCCGACGCGACCGTCGTGCTCCGGCTGGCCGACAACGAGCCACAGCAGCGCTGGTTCGTCCACGGGTCGGTCACCTCCGACTGGCTCTCGCTACAGGAGTAGTCGCCGCGCCCGCCTCCCGCTCGCTCCGTTCTCCGGCCGCCATCCGTGGGTCGGATTCAAGTTCCATCGGGTCCCTCTCCCGCCGTGGCAGTTTCGTTCGACCTGTTCGGGACGCTCGTCCGCGTGGACCGCACCGGTGACCCCGGCCGAGCCATCGCCGACGAACTCGCGTCCCGGGGTGTGCAGGTTCCCGACGACTGGGACCGGGCCTTCCGTGAGCACCACATCGACGCCCCCGAGGGTGCCGAGGTGCCGCTTCCGGCGCACGTGGCCGCGGCCCTCCGGAGCCGCGGCGTCGAGACGTCTGGCAACGTCCCCCGGCGGGCCGTCGTCGCCGCCTTCGACCCCGACGTGGAGCGCCGCGAGGGCGCCGAGGCGGCCATCGCGGCCGCCCGGGAGAAGGGTCCTGTCGGCGTCATGTCCAACACGAGCGTCCCGGAACTCGCCCGGCGGGCGCTCATCCGCGCGGACCTCGCGGACGCCTTCGACGCCGTCGTGACCAGCGCCGGCTGTGGCTGGCGCAAGCCCGATACCCGGGCGTTCGAGGCCGTCGCCAACCGCCTCGGCGTCGAGCCGGCCGCCCTCGTCCACGTCGGCGACGACCCGGAAGCCGACGGCGGTATCGAGGGCGCGGGCGGCCGGTTCGTCGACGTGACCGAAACGCCGCTCGCCTCGTTCCCCGCGTGGCTCGAAGCGGACGAGGAGGGCCGGCGACCCTCCGGGGACGATGCCGACGGGGTGACCGGGCCGTGAGCCGGCGGGCGGCATGGACGGTCCTGATTGCGGCGCTGCTGGACCGGCTCGTCGCGGAGCCGCCGGACCCCCACCCCGTGGCACTGTTCGGCCGGCTGGTCGCGCCGCTCGACCGCGCGTGGTCGCACCCGCGAGCGGCCGGGGCAGCCATCGCCGGCCTGCTCCCCGCCATCGCCGCCGCGACGGTCGGTGGGCTGGTCGCGCTCGCCGAGCGCCGAGGTCGCGGGCTGGGCGTCCTCGCGGCCGCAGTCGCGCTGTTCACCGCGACGAGCCACCGGTTGCTCGTCGAGACGGCCGGCGACGTGGTGGCGACGAGCGAGCGCGATCTCGACGCGGCCCGGGACGCGTTACTCGCGCTCGCCGGGCGCGACGCGAGCGACCTCTCGGCGGGCGCGGTGCGGAGCGCGGCGGTCGAGTCCGCCGCCGAGAACCTCGCTGACGGGCTGGTCGCGCCGCTCGCGGGCTTCTGTCTCGGGGCGCTCGTCTCGCTCCCGGCGGCCGCCGCGGGTGCCGCGTGGGTGAAGGCCGTCAACACGCTGGACTCGATGCTGGGCTACCCGGAGAAGGCCCACGGCACCGCGAGCGCGCGGCTGGACGACGCCGTCGCGTGGCTGCCCGCCCGCGCGAGCGCCGGCCTGCTGGCGCTCGCGGCCGGCGACCCGAGCGCCCCCGTTCGGGCCCGCTCGTGGCTCGACGATGTCCCCTCGCCCAACTCGGGCTGGCCGATGGGGACGCTCGCGGCCGCGCTCGGGACACGACTCGAGAAGCCCGGCGTGTACGCGTTGCCGGGCGGCGAAAGGTTCCCCGACGGCGCGGTCGCCCGGCGTGGCGTCCGACTCGTCGCGCGTGCCGGGTGGCTGGCGTGGGCCGGGGCGGCGGGGCTGGCGTGGCTCGCCCGTCGGGCCGAGGACCCCGATGCGACGACGGACGCGGGGGGCGGTTCCTGATGCCGCCGACCCGCGTGCGGCTCCGGCGGGCGGTCCGCGGGGCGCTGGGGTTCCTGACCCGGCTCCCGGTGTCCCACGAGGGTCGCGCGTGGGTCGCGTTCCAGGGGACGCCGCTGGCCTTCCCGGTCGCGGGCTACGTCGTCGGCCTCATCGCGGCCGTGCCGCTGGCCGCGTTCTCGGCCGTCGGCGCGCCGGCGCCGGTCGCCGCGGCCGCGACGCTCGCGACGCTGTATCTGGTCACGGGCATCAACCACCTCGACGGGCTGGCCGACTGCGGCGACGCAGCCGCCGTCCACACCGTCGAGCGCCGGCGCGAGGTGCTGAAGGACACGACGACCGGCGTCGGCGCGCTCGCGGCCGTCGGCATCGGGCTGGCGGGGACGACGCTGGGCCTGCTGGCAGTCGCGCAGCTCGGTCGGGGGCCGCTGTTCGGGCCGCTCGTGGTGAACGGGAGCCCCGCGCCCCCGCTCCGGGCCGCCGGGCTCGTCGTCGCGGCCGAGGTGGGGGCGAAACTGGGGATGGCCGCCGTCGCGTGCTACGGCGAGGCCATCACCGACGGCTTCGGCGCCGCGTTCACCGGCCGTGCGACGCCCGGGTTGCTCGTGGGTCCCGTGGCGGTGTCGGTCCCCGCTACCCTCCTGACGGGCGTCTCGGCCGCCGCCCCCGTGGCCCTGCTCGCCGCGTTCACGACGGCGCTCGTGGTACTGCGCTGGGCCCGGTCGCGACTCGGCGGGGTCAACGGCGACGTGTTCGGCGCAGCGAACGAGCTGGGCCGACTGGTCGCGCTCAACGCCGGGGCCGTGGCGTGGGTGATGGCGTGAGTCGAGATATCTCCGCGATGAACGCGATACTCATGTGCGGCGGTCGCGGCACGCGCCTCGACAGCCCCCAGGAGAAACCGCTCCACGAGGTCGCCGGCCGGCCGATGGTCGACCGGGTCCGTGGCGCACTCCGGCGTGCCGACCGCGTCGAGGCGGTCCACGTCGTCACCGCCCCGAACGCGCCCCGGACCGCACGCCACGTCGCCGAGACTGCCGCTTCCCACGAGACCGTCATCGAGGCGCCGGGCGAGGGGTACGTCGCCGACCTCGGCCGGGCGCTCCGCGACGAGCGGGTCACGATCCCCATCCTCACCGTCGTCGCCGACCTCCCGCTGCTCGCGGCTGATGCCGTCGACACGGTCTGTGACCACTACGCCGCCCTCGCCCCGGAGCCGACCGCCGCCCCGTCGCTCACGGTCTGTGTTCCGACCGCGCTGAAGGAGGCGCTCGGGGTCTCCGCGGACACCACCCGCGCGCACGGCGGCCGCGAGCTGGCGCCGACCGGCGTGAACGTGGTCGGCAGGGTCGCCGGCGACGGCGGAGGCCCCCCGACCGACGACGCGCCGACCGACGACGCCTCCGGCGCGAACGGAACCGACACCTCCCCGGAGCACGACGAGCGGCTGTACGTGACATACGACGCCCGGCTGGCGGTGAACGTCAACCGACTGGCGGACGCGACGGTCGCAGCGCGTCTCGCGGAGGCCGAACGATGAACCCCGACGGCGTCGACCGAGCCGAGCGCGTCCCGCACGGCTCCAGCGACGACCCCTCCATCCTCGATTTCAGCGCCAACATCAACCCGCGGACCCCGCCCGGAACGCGCGCGGTGTACGAGGATGCTCTCGACGCGGCGCGCTCGTACCCGCCGCGTGGCTACCCCGACTACCGTGCCGCCGCCGCCGACTACGCCGACTGTGCGCCCGACCGGGTCGTCCCGACCGCCGGCGGCCTGCAGGCCATCCGACTCACGGTGGCCACGCACGTCGAACCCGGCGACAGCGTGCTCGTTCCCGCGCCGAGCTTCGGCGAGTACGCCCGCGAGGTCCGACTCCAGGGCGGCGAGCCCGAGTTCGTGCCGCACGACGAACTCGTCGACGCCGACCCCGCTCCGCACGCGCTCGTCATCGTCTGCGTCCCGAACAACCCGACCGGCGACGCCCCTGCGCCCGACGCGCTCCGGGTGTTCGCCGACCGGTGTCGAGCTGCCGATACGCTCCTGCTCGCAGACGAAGCGTTCCTCGGATTCACCGAGCGCGACTCCCTCGCGGGGCGGGAGGGCGTCGTCGCGGCGCGCTCGCTCACGAAGCTGTTCGGCCTGCCCGGCCTCCGCGCGGGCTTCGCGGTCGCTCGCGGCCGGGCGCTCGACCGCCTGCGGACGGCCGTGCCCGCGTGGGCGCTCGGGACGCCCGCGTCCGCCGTGGGCGCGCACGCGATGCGCGCGGACGAGTTCGTCAGGGAGACACGCGAGCGAGTGGCCAGCGAGCGCGAGCGGATGCGCGAGCGCCTCGGCGGGCGGTTCGATGTCCACGACTCCGAGGCGCCGTTCCTGCTGTGTCACCTCCGGGACGACGACCCCGCCGGGAGCGTCGACGCGCTCGTCGCCCGCCTCGACCGCGAGGACATCGCCGTCCGCGATGCGACTACCTTCCGCGGACTGGACCGTCACGTCCGCGTCGCCGTGCGACTGCCCGACGAGAACGACCGACTGCTGGAGGCGCTCGATGTCTGAGGGGGACGACCCACCGGCCGACGCGGGGGCCGCGGTGACCGCGACCGTCCGCGAGGGGGTCTGCCGGGTCGCCGCACCGACCGCGTGGCGCTGGCTCGTCACGGGTATCCGTGGCGGTATCCGGCGCGCGCCCGCGGCCTACAACGTCACCGTCCCGGAGGGGTTCGACCGGACCGACCTCGACGCCTACACCCGCGAGCGCCGCCGCGAGGCCGGCTTCGACACTGACGGCCCGGCGCTCCTGACCGGCGTCGCGATGCGCCACGCCCGGGTCGCCGTTCGGGGCCCGGTCACCGTCCTCGCGACCGGGGGGCTGTCCAACCCCGCCACGCTCCCGCTGGGGGGCGCGGTGCCGCCGACCGCGTCGGGGGGCGACGACCGCCCGCCCGTCGGCACCGTCAACCTCGTCGTCGCCACGGACCGCGCGCTGGCCGCGGGGACGTGCGCCGAACTGCTCGCGACGGCCGTCGAGGCGAAGACCGCGACGCTGCTCGACGCGACCGGCTTCACCGGCACGAGCTCGGACGCCGTCGCCGTCGGCTGCGACCCGTCGGGCGCCCCGGCCGAGTTCGCCGGGAGCGCCACCGGCGTCGGCGCGGCCACCCGTGCCTGCGTCCGGGACGCCCTGCTCGCGAGCCTCGACGCGCGCTACGACGGCCGCGGGAACGAACTCCCCGATACCGTGGCGGCGGCCGAGCACGGCGTCGTCACGGACGGCTCGGCCCGGGTGTTCGCGCCCGACGGGGCCGAGTGACCGCGCCGCGTGCCGACGCGCCGGGCTTCAAGTCGTCGGCCCGCAACCTCCGTCGTGATGACGACACCGCTCCAGCGACTCGGTGGGCCCGAGCGGGTCCGCGACGGCACGACCTGGCTGCTGGCGTTCATCGGCGCGTTCGCGACGGTCACCGGCCTCACCGGCCGCCTCGACACCCTCACCAGCGGGAGCCTCCTCCCGGTCGGCGCGGTCGCGCTGGCCGTGCTGGTGGGCATGGTCGGCCTGACGGTCCAGCGCGAACTCGGCCTCGACGCCGACGAGGGCGGTCGCCCCGACACGGCCGGCTCGCTGCTCCTGTACCAGGCGGAGGACTGCCCCCACTGTGCGAAGGTCCGGCGATTCTGTACCCGGAACGGCATCAGCTACACCTGCCACAACCCCCGGACCGCTGGCACCCCGTTCTCCGGCGGCACCGTCACGAACCGCGACCGCCACGCCGAACTGGAGGGGTACGGCCAGGACCAGGTCCCGCTGCTGGTGGATACGGAGCGCGGGGAGTCGCTGTACGAGAGCGACGATATCGTCGAATACCTCGGCGAATACTACTGTTGAATAGATATAATGGAATCAAGTCACCAATACTCGATATTATCTGTGGATATGGGAAATGGTGAGTTAGCTCGCTCTATCGGCACCCGCTAGCCGTCAGTCAGTGGGCGCGCGCTGGCGGCTGTGCCACAGGCCAGCCGTCGCCCAGCGCGCGAGGGCTGAGCACCGCAGCGAGCGCGCGCAGCGACTCCCGGCCGGTCGAGAGCGTGAGGGCTTCGGAGATGGTCTCGGTTCCGCGGCCGTCACGAGAGTGCCCGAGGACCCCACGAGGGGGCCAGGAACCGGAGTCTCAGTCCTCGGCCTTCGCTTCCTCGACAACCTCCTCGTCCAGTTTGACCCCCAGCCCCGGTTCATCCGGCGCCCGAATCATCCCATCCTCGTGCTCGAAGCCCTCTTCGAGCATGAACGACCACACGTCGGGCGTCCACGGCGGCTCCATCGGGTACTCGCACCAGTCCGACCCGGCCGCGGTCATCGTATGAAGGTTCGCCGCGAACCCGAGCGCGTTCGTCCAGGTGTGGGGGACGAACTTCGCGCCGAACTCCTGGGCCATCGCCGCCACCTCGACGCCTTGCTTGATGCCGGTCGCGAGCGCGGCGTCGGGCTGGAACACGTCCAGCGACTCGTGTTTCGCGAACTCGCGGAAGTGGTGGGTGTCGTTGTTGAACTCCCCGCCCGCGATGGGCACGTCGGTCTTCTCGCGCAGCCGACCGTACGCCCGATAATCGTGGCGGGGGAGCGGCTCCTCCAGCCAGCGGACGTTGCCGACCTCCTCCAGCCCGCGGGCGAACTCCACCGCATCCGACAGCGACCACTTCGTCTCCTCCTCCATCACCCGAACCGCCCAGCCCTTGTTGGCGTCGACCATCAGCGGGAGGTCCGGGAAGTGGTCGCGGATCTGCTTGACCATCTCGATGTGCTCGACCTCCGTCACGCGGAGCTTGACGGCCTCGAACCCCTCGTCGATGCGGTCCTGGATGTAGTCGACGCGCTCGTCGGCGGGCTTGTACTCGCCCGTCGAGGCGTAGCAGGGGATGTCCGTGGCCTCGGCGCCGAGCAGCTCGTAGACGGGCTTGCCGGCGTCCTTGCCGATGATATCCCACAGCGCCATCTCGAGGTGCCACGGGCGCGGCCCGACCAGATTCACGGTCTCGAGTTTCTGCAGGATACCATCGACGTTGTGCGGGTCCTCGCCGGTGAGGAAGAGCCCGAGCTGGTCGCCGTACTCCAGCCCGCCCGCGAACGAGGGACTGGCCGCGTAGCCCGTGATGCCCTCGTCGGTCTGGACCTCGAACAGTTCCAGTTCGTGCGTGCTCTGCGGGTAGCCCGGAATCCACGTCGGGTAGAACATCCCGTCGACGGCGCCGTCGAGGTGGGTCTGCTCGATGCCGGTGATCTGCATGCGCGAGGACGGGATGGGGGGCGCCGAATAACTTGCGCCTGTCTTGCACGGCCCCGTGGACGAGTGTCAGGGCTCCGCCAGCCACGTCTCGCCCTCGCGGTCGAACCGACCGACGCCAGTCACCTCGAACCGGGCACCGCCGGATTCGCTCTCGACGACGCGCACGTCCCAGCCGTGCGCGTCGGCCACCGTCTCGACGATGGCCAGTCCGAAGCCGCTGCCAGCCTCCCGGGTAGTGAAGCCGTAGTCGAAGACGCGCTCGCGGTCCTCGTCCGGGATGCCGGGGCCGTCGTCGGCGACGTAGAACCCGTCCGGCGTCCGGCTGACGGTGACGGTGATGGACTCGCCACCGCCGGCCTGCTGGACGGCGTTGACGAGCAGGTTCTCGAGGAGCTGGACCAGTCGGTCCGTGTCCGCCGGCACGGGGTCGCCCGATTCGACCTGGAGGGTTGCTCCCTTCGTCTCGATGCCGCTCCAGGCGCGTTCGGCGGCCGCCTCCAGCGACACCGGAACGGCGGACTCGACGAGCCGGCCCCGCCGTCCCAGCGACAGCAGGTCCTCGACGAGTCGGCTCATCCGGCCGGTCGCCTCGTCGATGCGGTCGAGATGCTCCGGGTCGGGGTCCTCGCGGACCAGCTCCAGGTAGCCATCGATGACGTTCAGCGGGTTCCGCAGGTCGTGTGCCGCGGCGGCCGCGAACTCCTCCAGCCGCTCGTTCTGCTTCCGGAGCTGCCGGAGGTGTTCCCGCTGCGGTGTCACGTCGGTCAGCAGGAGCACCGTCGCATGGGGGACCGTCGCGGCTCCGGGTGTCAACACCGGTGACGTGGGCCGACCGCCGCCGCCGTCGCCGTCGTCACCGCCGCCGCCGTTGCCGTCCGTATCGGTCGCGGTGCCATCACCGAGCGTCTGGAGGGGGAGCGTCCGAACCCGGTAACAGCGGGTTTCATCCGCCCGGGACAGCTCGATGACCTGCCCGGACCCGGACCGCTCCTCGTGGTCGGCCGTCGCCAGCGGGTCCTCCAGCCAGTTCCCGGAGCCGTTCGTACTGGGGACACCACCACTTCCACCGGCCGCGTCGGAGGCACCCCTCGAACCGTTCGCGGGGGAGAACGCACTGTTCGTGCCGGAGGATGCTCCCGCACGTTCCGTCTCGGTGGCCTCGAGCGCCGCCGTGAGCGCCTCCGGGAGGACCGCCGCTGCCGGCTTCCCGACCGGATTGTCGGGGCCGAGCAGGGCCTCGGCGGCCGCGTTGATGTCGACAACCCGTCCCCCTTCCAGAACGATGACCACGTCGTCGAGTGCCTCCAGCACCGCGTCCCGGGCCACCGGTGTCACGTCGATGAGGCGGGCACGGAACACCGCCAGTGCCAGGAGTGCCCCGGCCAGGGCCAGTCCGACCGGCGTCAGGTCCAGCACCGGGATGGGGGTGCGTCCGGCCAGATAGGCCACGTTGGTCGCCCAGGCCACCGCGACGGCGAGGACGATGAGGACGGCCTGCCGGCGGTAGATACGCCGCTGCCTCGCACCGAAGGTGACCAGCAGGATCGATGCGACGGCGAGAGTGGCGAAACTGTACGCCGTGTGGACCCAGAACCACGGTCCACTGGCGGCGCTGGTCGTCGACAGCGGGCCGACCTGGACGACCCGGAACGAGGTGTAGAACAGCCCGTGGGACCGTGTCGTCGCGAGCAGCGCCAGCGTCACCAGCGGCACCACCAGCAACAGGGCAGTCGTGCCGGGTGTGACGTACTGCTCGCGGTCGGTGTACCGCAGCGCGAACAGCAGCACCGCGACCGGCGTCGTCGTGATGCCGACGAACGCGAGGACCGTCAGGCCGAAGGCCGCCCACTCGGGGGCGAACAGGCGGACGAAGTACGCCCCGGCCCAGACCGTGATCCCGGCCATCGTCGCCGCGAACGCCCGGGCCGTCGCCGAATCCGGTCGGCTCCGGGTCGCGTACCACGCCAGCCCTGCCGGGATGGCGGTCGCGAGGGCGTACCCGACCACGATAGCGGCGAGAACCGGCTCGACCCCCGACTGCGAAGACATCTGCGTCGGACGGTGGTTTCGTGTCGTCGGGTTTAGGTGTGGTGGCTACCCCGATGGACCACGACGGCCCGAGGGACTCGACGATTGGCGTCTCGGGAACACTGGCGTCTCAGAACCGAACGTACTGCGCGTGGACGGTTCCGCCGAGGTCGAGGACGTTCTCGGGGTCGACGAAGCCGCCGTCGACCGCGGTCGAGACGGCCTGTTCGCCGACGATGTTTGCGGTCTCGGCCCGTGCGAGTGCCGCCAGCACCGTCTCGGCGTCGGCAGGGTTCCCGCCGTAGAACTCCTCGGTCACGGTGAGCGACACACGGCCGTTCTCGTAGGACTCGCCCAGCGTCGCCTCGTCACAGACCGCGACGATGAGTCCCTCCGGTGTCTCTCGTTCGCTCAGCAGGAGCGTCATTCGTCGAGCCGCTCGCGGTCGCGCTCCTCGTCCGCGGGGGGCTCCCCCGCGAACTCCTCGGCGAGTTCCTCGGCCAGCCCGCCGCCGGGAGCGCTCGGTGCGTCCCCGGTGGCTCCGCCGGCTCCGCCGGCCCCACCGGCTGCTCCGGCCGCCCCGCCCCGGCCGTGCTGGTCGACGAGGTCCTGCTCGGCCTCCTTCCGGATCTCCTCGGCCTCCGAGGCGACCTCCTCGGCCCGGTCGTAGTGGCCGAGTTCGTCGAGCGCGCGGGCCTTCTCCTCCAGTATCTCCGTGTTCCGGAAGCCCAGTCGGAGCGCGTTGTCGAACGCGTTGAGGGCGTCTTCCGCGAGGCCCCGCTCGAGCAGGAAGAAGCCGCGGTTGTACCACGCCTGGCCGAAGCGCGGATCGAGCTCCACCGCCTTCTCGGCGTGTTCGAGCGCCTGCTCGCTCCGGCCCGACTCGTACAGCGCGTACGCCAGGTTCGTGTGTGCGCTCGCGGCGTGGTCGCTGTCGCCGTCGATGCGGAGCGCCTCCTGATACGAGCTGATGGCGGGCTCCCACTCCTCCAGTTCCGCGTGGGCGACGCCCTTGTCGACCCAGGCCTCCTGCTCTAAGCGCTCGTCGTCGGTGAACCGGGCGACCCGCTCGAACGCGTCGGCGGCCTGCTCGTGGCGGTTGATGCGCATGTAGGAGAGCCCCACGTCGAGCAGATCGTCGGCGTCGACCTGGTCGGCGCCGACCTGCCGGTCGTCGAGCGTATCCGCCACGACCCGCGAATCGACGGGGTCGACCTTCCCGGAGTCGACCTTCAGCTCGGGTGGTTCGAGGTCGAAGCCCTCCTCGTACGGGTCGCCGAACCCCTGGCCGCTGGAGAACTGGTGGTCGCTACCGCCGGACGGTGCCTCCTGTTCCTCGTCCCCGTCCTCCTCGGCCTGCCCCGGAGGGACGGGCGGTTTGGCCTCCTCCGGCGCCGTCGCGGTCTCGTCGTCGTCGCTCATTACGTCCGGGTTGGCGGTTCGCGAGGGTAAGGCTTGCGTCAGGGGCGCGACGTGCGGACCGGCCTCCGGTGGAGCCGGCTACTCCTCCTCGAAGTCGCGTCGCATCGCGATCTCGAACCACGGGCAGAGCCGGAGCTGCCGGTACTGCTTCTGGTTCTCGTAGAGGTGCTCGTAGGGCACCCACATCCGGCCGCCGACCTCCTCGGGGTCGGGGTCGAGCGTACGGTCCTCCAGCGTGCATTTCAGGACCGCACAGACCTCCCACTCGAGGCCCTGGTCGAGGTAGTAGCGCTTGTACTCGAACTTGTCCGTGATGCGGAGGTCGTCGTACTGGTCGGGCGTGACACCGAGTTCCTCTTCGAGGCGCTGGCGGGTCGCGGCCTTCTGACTCTGCCCCGCCTCGGGGTGCGAGGCGACGGTGCCGTCCCAGTGGGTGTCCCACAGCCGCTTGTCGGCCGCCCGCTGGGCCAGCAGCACGTTGTCCTCGCGGTCGAAGACGAGGACGGTGAACGCGCGGTGTCGGATGCCGTCGCCCGTGTGGGCCTCCAGTCGGTTGGCGAGCCCCTGTTCGGTGTCGTTCTCGTCGACGACGATGACCTCCTGGCGAGCGTTCTCGTGGTCGGCGTCGTCGCCCGCCGCGGCGCCGCCGGGGTCGATCTCGTCGGTGCTCATGGTGGTCGCTTGCCCGTTCACCTTAAGACCGCTTCGGCTTCTCGGACTGATTCCGGGGCGGTCCCGAATGGCCGGAGAATATAAATGGCCGAACACTTCCGGCGCCAGGTTCCGATTCTGGTGGGTGGCTGCCGACCGTGCGGCCGGCGCATGCCGGCACGACTATGATAGCCGGTTCACGAGGACGGGTCCCTCGGCGCCCGAGGGGCCCGTGTGTGTATGTGTGTCGATGTCGTGGTGGGTGGGGACAGGGGATGGTGCCAGGCGCCGGCGCCAGGTGACTCTAGGTGGTTAGTACACAGCATTTTATCCATCTGGACGGTAGTGTGGTGTACGGATGCTACACGAAGCTGTGGACACCGGCGGTGTGGGCCGCGGGGACATCGGCGCGGAGGAGACCGAGCTGCGGCGGCTCGGCGCACAGGGCTGTCTGTCGCTGTTCGTCGGCGAGGAGTCGCCGGCGCACGCGACGGCGAGCAGCCGACTCCACGCACGTGCCCCCGAAGAGGATCACCACCTGTTCGTGAGTCCCGCGCGGACTCTGCCTTCAGTGAAACACCACGTCGACGCCGTCCCGAAGGGCGCGTCCGTCCGGGTCATCCGGACCTCGCGCGGCCCGGACCACGACGGCCGGTTCGACGGTATCCCGACCCGGGCCGCCGTCGACCAGGTCAACGGCTCGCTCCGCGCGCTCGGTGCCGCTGTCTCCGACGCGATGGAGATCACCGCGGCCCGCGACGAGGGCCGCCCCGTCGTCTGCCTGCGCGACGTGACCTCGCTGACCGACGACCGGTTCGAGCTGGAGCGGTTCCTGCTCGAACTCCGTGTCGCCGCCCTCGGGACGAACGCGGTCGTGCACGCCCACCTTCCGGTCGCACCGGACCACGAGTGGCTCGACGGGCTCCTCGACCTCGCGGATGCGACCTGCTACGTCGAGGACGGGCTGCCGCCGGCGGGCGAGTGGGACCTCCACACGGAGACCCTCGACGCCGCCGCACCGGGCGCTGCCAGCGA
Organism: Haloglomus halophilum; assembly: GCF_024298885.1. Taxonomy (GTDB): domain Archaea; phylum Halobacteriota; class Halobacteria; order Halobacteriales; family Haloarculaceae; genus Haloglomus; species Haloglomus halophilum. The sequence goes on along the minus strand of NZ_CP101166.1, from coordinate 683,220 downwards.
GTCCGCCTGATCCCGGCCACCCACCGCCGGACCCCACGGTCCGGACCTGCCGTTCTTCACCTCGCCGAGCGACGCGGTCGCCCGGAGGTCACCCGAGTCTCTCGTCCAGAATCAGCCGCGTCTTCGTCGACACCACCTCGTCCAGTTCTCGAGCACGCGTGATGAGCGCGTTCAGCGCGTCCGTGTCGGTCGTGTCCGCGACCACGACGATATCCTCTTCGCCGGAGACCTGCCAGACGAAGTCGACCTCCGACCAGTCGGCCATGTCGCCGGACATCGTGGTGGTGTCGACATCGACGGCCACGTCGATCTCGATCATCGCCTTCACGTTCCCCGTCCGGGTGGCGACGGTGAACCGCTCGATGACGCCCTCCTCCAGCATCCGGTCCACCCGGTTCCGGACGGTGCCCTCGCTGGTGCCGACCTCGTCGGCGATCTCCGTGTACGGCGTGCGCGAGTCCCGCCGGAGGATGGCGAGTATCTCCCGGTCCAGGCTATCCATGGTCGTTGATGCGGGGTGACCCGGTGACTGCGGGGCCCCGCTGAGGTGCGACGATATCCGGGGGGCGCACTTACCGATTACGAAATTCGTAATTCGGCTTCGAACGCAACGGTTATTCCGGGGGCGACGATACGAGCATCGTAATGACTGACGCCGCAACCGACGACGGCGACGAGCATCCGACCGCGTACGTGGCCATCGAGGGGGGACGGGTCGTGGAGGCTCGGAGCCGCGCACCCGGGCGCGCTCGCGGCGAACTCGTGTTCACGACCGCCTACACCGGCTACGAGGAGTCGCTCACCGACCCCTCCTACGAGGAGCAGATCCTCACGTTCTCCTACCCGCTCATCGGCAACTACGGGGTCCGAGAGGAGCGCTTCGAGTCCGACCGCGTCCACCCGCGTGCCGCGGTCGCCCGCGAGTTCACCGAGGACGTGGCCGAGTGGCTCGCCAACGAGGGGATTCCGGCGGTCGACCACCTCGACACCCGCGACCTCGTGACCGGCATCCGCGAGGAGGGCGCGATGAAGTGTGGTATCTCGGCCGGGCCGGACGCCTCCCCCGAGGCCGCGACGGAGGAACTCGACCAGTGTGTCGCGATGAGCGACCACACCGACATCGGCTCGCAGGTCAGCGTCCCGGGTCGCGAGACACACAATCGCGAGGGCGACGGGCCCACGGTCGCCCTCGTCGACTGCGGCGCGAAGGGCAGCATCATCAGTTCGCTCGTCGAGCGCGACGCCGTCGTCGAGGTCCTCCCCTACGACGCGACGGTCGCGGATGTCGAGTCCGTCGACCCGGACCTCATGTTCATCTCGAACGGCCCCGGCGACCCGGAGAACTTCGAGCGCGCGGCCGCCCTGGTCGACGAGTACGTCGGCGAGACGCCCATCGCGGGCATCTGCCTGGGCCAGCAGGTCGTCGCCAACGCGCTCGGCGGCTCCACCGAGAAGATGGAGTTCGGGCACCGCGGGGTCAACCAGCCGGTCCGTGACCTGCGCTCGGGGCGCGTCGTGATGACCACCCAGAACCACGGCTACACCGTCGACGAGCCCGGCGACCAGCTCGAGGTCACGCAGATCAACGTCAACGACGATACGCCCGAGGGCCTCGAATCGGATGAACTGGACATCATCACCCGCCAGTACCACCCCGAGGCGAACCCGGGGCCGAACGACTCGCTGGACTTCTTCGATGACGTGCTCGCGCTGGCCGGCTACGAGACCGACGCCGGGACGACCGGCGCTCCGACGAAGGCGACGCAGTAGAGCTTCCTTCCGGCCCGGGGGTCCTCGATCACGCCTCCTCCGCGTCCTCGTCCCCACCGCCACCGAGTCGCGCGCCGAACTCCTGGAGGCGGTCGGCGAACTGGCCGAACACGAAGTTGAACACGCCGGCCATCGCCAGCAGTGCGCCCAGGAACAGCGCCGAGCGCTGCGAGGTCGGTACCACGACCGGATAGAGCCACACGAGGACGCCACTGACGAGGAAGCCCAGCGAGACACCCCGCTGGACGTTCTCCGTGTACTCGAACACCATCGCCGCGATGCCGAGGAAGCCCAGGATGCCCACCATCGGCTCGTAGGGGCTCTCGCTGACCATCGCCGCCCCGAACACGAGAAGCCCCGCGATGACGGAGCCGACGCCCATCAGCCGCATCTGCCGTCGCTTCAGGTCCACCTCCACGTCGGCTTCGTCGTCTGCCATACCCGTTCTGTGCGGGCCGTGCGCTAATCCCTGTCGGTCGTCCGGGTCCGCCGGGCTATGGCCGCCCACCGGACATGGGAAATTTATGCCCACGGGCCGCGAAAGCCGGGGTATGGGAATCCTCTCGCGGGCCTCGTACGTCATCCGGTCGAAGCTGAACGCCATCGTCTCCAGCCAGGAGGACCCCTCCGAGACGCTGGACTACAGCTACGAGAAGATGCGCGACGAACTGCAGGACGTCAAGCAGGGTATCGCGGACCTGACGACCCAGAAGAAGCGCCTCGAGATACAGAAGCGGCGGCTGGCGGAGAACGTCGAGAAGCACAACGAGCAGGCCCGCGAGGCCGTCAACGCGGGCCGTGACGACCTCGCGCGCCGCGCGCTCGAGAAGAAGAAACAGAAGATGACGCAGATCGAGGACCTCGAAGGGCAGATCGCGGACCTGCAGAGCACGCAGGACCGCCTCGTCGAGAAGAAGGACGAGCTGCAGGAGCGCATCGAGCGGTTCCGCACGGAGAAGGAGACCATGAAGGCGCGCTACGAGGCCGCCGAGGCCAGCGCCCGCGTCTCCGAGGCGATGAGCGGCGTCGGCGACGAGATGGAGGAGACCGCCCGCGCCATCGAGCGCGCCCGCGACCGGACCGACGAGATGGAGGCCCGTGCCGAGGCGATGGACGAACTCCAGGAGACGGGCGCGTTCGACGACGCCCTCTCCGACGAGGACGACCTCGACCGCGAACTCCGCGAACTCCGGAGCGACAGCGAGGTCGAGGCCGAGCTGGAGACGCTGAAGACCGAGGCCGGCCGCGGCTCGACGGAGGCGGCGGCCGAGTCTGCGACGAGCGACGAGTCCGACCCCGAGGAGGTGGCGGAGCCGGCCCCCGACCCCGAGGTCGAGGCGGAACTCGCGGACCTGAAGGAGGGCGAGGAGCCCGAGGACGAGTCGAACTGAGAGGTCCCGCCGCCGGGTCGTGACACGCCTCGTTGCTTCTGACCGGATACGTCCGCATTCGGCTTCGTCAAGCACTAAGAGCCCGACGCTACTCGGCCCGGGCATGAACCCCGAAACGCCGTGGCCGACTCGACGGGTGGTGTGGCGGTGAGCGACAGCGCGACGACCGCCGACGTCGGTGCGGACGCCGAGGAGACCATCGCCGAGCGGGCCGGCCGGGATACCCGGCTCTCCTACCTGCTCGTCGAGGCCGACCGGCGGCTCGTGACGGCCGGGCTCCTGGCCGGGGTGCTGGGGTCGCTCCTGCTGGTGGTGGCCGTCGTGCCCGGGTCGGAGGCGGCGGTCCGTAGCGGTGACCCCGTGGAGACGCTGTTCCAGGCGCTGGTCGGCGCCACGGTGACGGGTGTGACGCTGGTCCTGACGCTGAACCAGCTCGTCCTCTCGCAGGAGCTGGGGGCCGCGGGCGACCAGCGCGAGCGGATGGACGGCGCGATGGAGTTCCGCCAGGACGTGGCCGAGTTCCTCGAGGACCCCGTCGCACCCGCCGAGCCCTCCGCCTTCCTCCGGGCGATGGTGACGGCGACCGCCGCCCGAGCCGAGGCCCTCGGCGACTCGGTGGCCGACGACCCCGACGACGAGGCGAGGAAGGGCGTGCGCGACCTCGCCGACGGCGTGACGACGGCTGCCGACGCGGTGGTCGATTCGCTCTCGGATTCGACGTTCGGCCAGTACGAGGTCGTCGACGCCGCGCTCGACTTCGAGTACTCCCGGAAGCTCTACCGTGCCCGGCGGCTCCGGACGGCCTACGCCGACGAGCTGTCGGACGAGACCTGCGAGACGCTGGAGGAACTGGAGGGACTGCTCCAGCTGTTCGGACCCGCCCGCGAACATTTCAAGACGCTCTACTTCCAGTCCGAGCTGGTCGACCTCTCGCGGCTCGTGCTGTTGGCATCCCTCCCGTCGCTGGTCGTCACGGTCTCCGTGCTGGCCTTCTTCGACGCGTCGGCGGCCCCGCCGACCACGGTCCTCGGCATCGGCGGGGCGTCGCTGGTCGTCTGCATCACGACGGTGCTGGCGCTCCTGCCCTTCGTCGTCCTGCTGTCGTACGTCCTCCGTATCGCGACCATCACCGGGCGCACCCTCTCCATCGGACCGTTCATCCTCCGGGAGACCGAGCGCGAGGGGACCACGGAGACGGACGAGTGAGCTGGGTGCTGCGGCCGGCGGGGCGGTCCGTGTCGTCGTGACGGCCGCTCAGCCGACGACGAGCGCCGCGATGGCGCCCGCCGCGACCCCGACGAGCAGGAAGAGGATGATACGGTACCAGTGGACCGGGACGGGGAGCGTCCCCCGCGCGTAGCCGGGCGGTCGCCGGGCGTAGTGGACGGCGAGCCCCGCCTGCGCGACGGCCGCCGCGCCGATGAGCCACGGGTCGCCCGCGGCGGCACCGAGCGCGCGCGCCGCCGCGAGGCCCCCGAACGAGAGGGCGGCGAGGGCCAGCAGGACCGCCCAGAACTCCGCGCGGACGAGTGGCCGGCCCAGAACCGGGACGGTCGGTGGGTCCGCGCTGGTCTCGTCGTCGCTGTCGCCCTCGACCATCGCTCAGATGAACTCCCGGACGTCGGAGTACCACATGTCGTGGTGGTCGACGGCGTCGATGCGGGGGGCGATCTTCGCGGCGATGACGTGCCAGCAGAGCTCGTCCGGGTCGTCGGCGTCGAGGTTGTACTGGCTGTCCTCGCAGGTGCAGCCGTCGTCCTCGACGACGTACTCCTCGGTGTGGCCGACGACGACGGTGAAGTCGCGGTACTGCTTGACGCGCTGCTCGCCGACCGCCTCGATGGCGCGACGACCGCGCTTGCCGTGCGCCTCGATGATGCGGTCGACGACGGCCGGGGTCAGCTCCCCGGCCTCGGCGAGCGCGTCGGTCCACTCCGCGACGGTACTCACTGTGCTACCTGGGTAACGTGGGCACAAAACCGTTCGGTGGCTCGTCCGACGCGCGTCCGCCGTTTCCGACCCGTGAGTCCGGGCTGGGCGCCCCTCGCCGTGCTACCCGACCTGCTGCCACTCCCGACCGCACTCCGGACAGGACCGGACCTTCCCGAGTCCGTCCGGGTTGTCCTTGGAGTCCAGGTTCTCACCACACTCCGCACACACCAGCCGCTCGTACGTGTCCTTCGTGATCTGCTCGGAGCGGAGTCCCTTTCGGACGGAGTCCATACCCGCCCGTATGCGACCCCCTATCAAAAGCCCGGCGGCGCGTCCCAGCGCCCGGAATCGCCGGAGAGTACCCGAGAGCGCGGCCGCTCCGTGGTGCTGATGGCTGAGGGGAGTAAGCCCCCTTCTGTTCGTCCCGGCATTCGGCTGAGCGCCCGCCGCCGTGTCCGGGCTACCAGCACGGCGGGCTTGCACCGGCGAGGATTCGCCGTTCCATCCGTTCCCGGTCGTCGACGTTCTGCAGGTTAGCTGGCTCGCCTCGCGGCTCGCTTCGCACGCTCGCGGGTCACGCCCGCTCGCGCCGGGGGGCCTCGTGGCCCCTCGCGCATCATCACTCGGACCGGGGGGTCTCGTTGCTGTTCCAGAGCCGACGGTCTCCCGTCCCGGGCTTGCGCCCGGTCGCCTGCCCGGACGGTGGGGGGACTTTCCTCGTGCGCCATGTCGCGCACGGGAGCCGGGCTCCCTCTGCCAGCCACACGTAGGCTGGTGCCCGTCTTGAGGGGTTCGGTCGATAGCACGGGTCTCTCGTGACTGCTCGGGTGACTGCGACGGCGATGGAGACGACGAGCGCCCTCGCCTTCCGTCAGAGCAAGCTCTGACGACCTTCGCCTCACTCCGTTCGGCTCAGCTTCGATTCCGCCAGGGCCGTCTCTGGTCAGTCGGCTAGCGGGAGCCTCGTACCTCCCCAGCCGCCTGCGGTGCTCACTCCGGTCGCTTCGCTCCCTTCGTTGCGCTCCTCGTCCCTCGCGCGCTGGCGGCGGCTGGCCTGCGGCACAGCCGCCAGCGCGCGCCCGGTCGACTGACGGCGACGTGAGCCTCCACAACCACGGGCCGGGAGCGCGTGGTGAGCGAAAGCGAACCCGCGCGTGCCGGGGGACTCCGTCCCCGTACCTCGCGGCGTAGCCGCGAGAACCCGGGGAAGGGTAGGGGCGCCGCTCCGTGCAACGTTCCACGTCCCTGGTGGACTTGAAGGGCGAGAGCGCGAGGGCTTCGTAGGGGCCCTTCACTTCTCCGAAACAATACTTGGAACGCAGAGAATAATCTACCACGCCCGGGATAAATAAGTTATTCGAGAATTTACAACCGAACGGGTGTATTTGAGACGTTAGCTCGACGAGATGACGTCGTCGATGCGGACGATCATCGTGGCCGCCTCGGTGGCGGACTCGACGGCCTCGCGCTTGACCGCGGCGGGGTCGAAGACGCCGTAGTCGACGGGGTCGTCGATGTGGCCGGTCTGTCCCTCGGAGATGATGCCGGCGACGCCCTCCTCCTCGTGGCGCGAGCGGAGGTCGACCAGCGCGTCGATGGGGTCGAGGCCGGTGTTCTCCGCGAGCGTGCGCGGGATGACGTCCATCGCGTCGGCGAACGCCTCGACGGCGAGCTGCTTGCGGCCCTCGATGCCGGCCGAGCCCGAGCGGATGTGGTCCGCGATGGCGATCTCGGAGGCGCCGGCGCCGGGGACGATGCCGCCGGAGTCGAGCGCGGCGGTGGCGACGTCGATGGCGTCGTTGAGCGCGCGCTCGAGCTCGTCGGCGACGTGCTCGGTGCCACCACGGGCGAGGACGGTGACGGCCTCGGCAGCCGCGCCGCCCTCGACGAAGACGAGGCCGTCGTCGGCGAACTGCTCGACGCGGATGGAGTCGGCGTGGCCGAAGTCGTCGGCGTCGAGGTCCTCGACGGAGCCGAGCGTCTTCGCGCCCGTCGCGCGGGCGATGGAGCCGGCGTCGTCGTCGCCGATGGAGTCGAAGGCGAGGATGCCGAACTCGGCCAGGTAGGAGCCGACGTGGTCGTCGACGTCGCCCGTGACGAAGGCGACATCGATGCCGGCCTCGTCGAGGGTCTCCGCGTAGCCGCGGAGCTCGGACTGCTCGGCCTCGATGGCCTGGTTCAGCTGGTCGACGTCGCTGATGTCGTACTCGGCGTCGATGTTGGCCTCGCGGATCTCCAGGTCCACGTCGAGGACGGCGACGGTCGCGTCCTCGACGGAGCGGGGCATGTCCTCGTGGAGCGGCTCTTCCTCGGCGATGACGCCCTCGACCAGTTCGGTCGCGGAGGAGGAGGCGCCCTTCTGCGTGCGGACGGTGATGTTCTCGCGCTCGACACCGTCCTCGCCCTCGACGGCGCGGACGGCACCGACGACGGTCTCGGCGAGCGCACCGGCCTCGATGTCACCGGTGCCCTTGCCGGTCATCGAGGTCTCGGTCACCTTCCTGAGGAGGTCGTCGTCGAGCTCCTCGTCCAGCGTCATGTCCTCGATGGCCTCCAGCGCGAGTGCGCTGGCCTCGTGGTAGCCCTCGACGATGGTCGTCGGGTGGACGTCGTCCTCGAGGAGGTCCTCGGCCTGCGCGAGGAGCCGGCCCGCCAGGACGGAGGCGGTCGTGGTACCGTCACCGACCTCCTCCTCCTGGGTCTCGGCGACCTCGACGATCATCTGCGCGGCGGGGTGCTCGATATCCATCTTGTCGAGGATGGTCGCCCCGTCGTTCGTGATGACGACGTCGCCGTCGTCGCTCACGAGCATCTTGTCCATGCCGCGCGGCCCGAGTGTCGTGCGTACCGATTCGGCGATGGCCTTGCCGGCCTGGATGTTCGAGGACTGTGCGTCCTCGCCGCGGGTCCGCTGGGAGTCCTCGGCGAGGATGAACATCGGCTGTCCGCCCATGCGCTGCTGCTGCTGTGCCATAGTCGTACGAAAATCAGTCAGCGGTTCTATATAAGTGTTGTCGAACAGGTCTATGAAACCCCGACACGGGGCCCTCGTCAACTGTTCGCAGGGCGCCCGCAGTGACACCTAAATAGGGGTGGCCGTGGACGAGGGATGGTCGTCCGGCTCAGTGGAACCACAGGACGTTCGCCGTCGTCCGACAGCAGACGAACGGGCGGTCCTCGACGCGCGAGAGGCTGATGGCGCCGAGACTCGCAAGCAGGGCGACACCGACGAGGCCCGCGACGGGGAGGGCGAACGCCGGGCCGGCGAGCCGTCGTCCCCCGAGGAAGGCCACGACGACCCCGACGAGGGCGAACGGCAACGCGTCGGCCGCCGCGATGACGAACGAGCGGGTGGTCATGGCCGACGGTATCGCCGGGGACGACATGAGTCTGGCCACGACCGCCCCGGGCTTCCGGACCGAGCGTCAGGCCCTTTCCAAAGCGTTTTCTCCGGCGGGCGGGACCCACTCGGTATGGACGGAGGCGGCGGTTCGAGCGACATGACCCTCGCGTTCGAGTTGGCGGCCCTGAAGCGGCTGGCCGAGCCGGACGCCGTCTTCTCGGACGCGCGCACGTGGAGCAAGTACGTCGGCGTCGTCTCGGAGGAGCCGACCTACGTGGTGACGAACTTCACCCGGAAGAATCGCATCCGACAGGACTTCTTCTCCGGCCCGCGGGGCCGGGAGGAGTCCCTCGAGAACGTCAAGCGCCAGTTCGACACGGACCGGCACGTCTTCGTCGGCACGAGTGACGAGGACGCTGCTCTCGCCGACCAGGTCGACTGGGAGTACCTCCCCGTCGAGCAGGCCGCCGATGCGGCCGGCTGGGAGCTGGGGGACACGGAACAGGCGGCATCGTCCGAGCCGACCGAGGACGAACGCGACGACTGGCCCTGACGTGTCCGACGACAGTAGCGGCCCGCCCCCCCGGGTGGACGATACCGACGCCGACGAGCCCTCCTCCGACGGACCTGGTTCGCGCGGACCGGAACCGGACGGCACGCTCGCGGTCGGCGACGCGCTGAGCGGTGCCGTCGCGCGGCTCGTCCGCCCGGTCGGGCTGGCGCTCGTCGCCGGCTACCTGCTGGTCGGCTTCGCGGGTGCGGTCGCCACGACGAGCCTGTTCGCGACCCTCGTGCCCCGTGTCCGGACCGCGGTCATCGAGAACTCGGCCGCGACCCCGGCCGACTTCCCGCCGCTGGCGGACCCCTCGCCGCTCGCCCTCCCCGTCGAGTTGAGCACGGCCCTCGGACTCGTGCTGTTGACCGCGCTGCTGGCCGAGACGCTGAACGTGGTCGCCGTTCAGGTGTTCGTGCGCGACGCCCGCGAGTTCCCGCGCGAGGCGCTGGCGGACCTCCCGGCGCGCTCGCTCGTCTCGTTCGTGGCGAACTCGCTGGCCGCCGCCGCGGTGTTCGTCGGCTTCGTCGCGTTCATCCTCCCCGGGGTCTTCCTCGCGGTCGCGTTCTACCAGGTCCGCGCCGTCGTCGCCGTGGAGGGCGCGGGCGTCGTGCCGGCGCTCCGTCGGTCGTGGCGGCTGGTGAAGGGCCACCGCATCCGGGTCCTGTTCGTCCTGCTGGTCGTGGTCCTCGTCGGGCAGGTCGCCACCCTCCCCGGGAGCCTGGTCGAGGTCACGCCGCTGGGCGAGGCCGCCGCGGCCGCGCTCGGGGTCGTCCTCGGTGCGGTCGTCACCGCGTTCGGGGCCGCCGTCGCCGCGCGGGTGTACGTCCAGCTCGTCGGCATGGAGGCCGCCGAGATGGCCGCCCGCGAGGCTGGCGGGGGCGAAGCCCAGGACGACGAGCCCCTCGGCGCGCTCACGCCCGAGGAGATCGACGAGCGGTTCGGCGACTGAGACCCGAGCGCGAAAGCCCCCGGACGTTGCCGGGGGAGTATCGGTTTTTATCCGTCCGAAACTGGTCGGGGCTATGAGCGACGAGACCGAGCTCGACATCGAGGTGGAGGTCGAAGTGGCGGTCGATCGTGAGGAACTGGAGATCGAGATCGGCGGAACCCGCGAAGCCGAGGCGGAACTGGAGACCGACGGGCTCGAGATAGAGGTGGAAGTCGAGGTCGAAGGGGAGGGTGGGGAGGACGAGGAGATAGACGAGGAGACGGCCGAAGGGGAGGAGGGGGAAGACGATGATGAGGTGGATGAGGAGACGGTCGAAGGCGAGGAAGCGGACAACGACGAACAGCCTCCCAGCGACGAGTAATCCCACCGACGCCAGCAGGGGGCACGGGACCCAGCCGGGCGACCACGAACCGTGAGGAGCCGTCGGTGTCCACGTCAGGAAAAGTGTCACGGGTTCCCGTGTGAGCACAAGACATATCGCCGCGGGCGTTGAGTTCCTTGGTATACCACTCCTACCATGAACGAGGTTCAACTGGAGGTGGCGAAGGCGTACCCCAACGACTCGGGGCGCGGCATCGCACGCCTCGACCCGGACACGCTGTTGCACCTGAAGCTGAGCCCAGGGGACATCATCGAGATCGAGGGCGGCGACCGGACCGCGGCGAAGGTCTGGCGCGCCGACCGACAGGACTGGAACACCGACACCGTCCGCATCGATGGGTTCACCCGGCAGAACGCGGATGTCGGCATCGGCGAGCGCGTCGAGATCCGCAAGGCCGAGGCCACCAAGGCCGACCGGCTCGTGCTGGCGCCGCCCGAGGAGGCCAGCGTCCAGTTCGGCTCCGACGCCGCCGGCATGGTCAAGCGTCAGATCCTGAAGCGCCCGGTCGTCGAACACGACATCGTTCCGGTGATGTCCTCGACCAACCATCCATTCATGCGGTCGCCCGGACAGGCGATTCCGCTCATCGCGGTCGAGACGGACCCCGAGGGCGTCGTGCTCGTCACCGAGGATACGGAGGTCGAGCTGCGGGAGGAGCCCATCTCCGGCTTCGAGAAGACCGGCGGCGGCATCACGTACGAGGACATCGGCGGCCTCTCCAACGAGATCCAGCGGGTGCGCGAGATGGTCGAGCTGCCGATGAAGCACCCGCAGATCTTCAAGAAGCTCGGCATCGAGCCGCCACAGGGGGTGCTACTTCACGGCCCGCCCGGCACCGGCAAGACGCTGCTGGCGAAGGCGGTCGCCAACGAGACCTCCGCGAGCTTCTTCTCCATCGCGGGCCCGGAGATCATCTCGAAGTACTACGGCGAGTCCGAGCAACAGCTCCGGGAGATCTTCGAGGACGCCTCCGAGGAGAGTCCCTCTATCATCTTCATCGACGAACTGGACTCCATCGCACCCAAACGCGAGGACGTGACCGGCGAGGTCGAGCGCCGGGTCGTCGCCCAGCTGCTGACGATGATGGACGGCCTCGAATCGCGCGGGCAGGTCATCGTCATCGCCGCGACGAACCGCGTCGATTCGGTCGACCCCGCGCTCCGCCGGCCGGGCCGGTTCGACCGCGAGATCGAGATCGGCGTCCCCGACGAGACGGGCCGCAAGGAGATCCTCCAGATCCACACCCGCGGGATGCCCCTCTCCGACGACGTCTCGCTGGACCACATGGCCGACGAGACCCACGGCTTCGTCGGTGCCGACATCGAGTCGCTGACGAAGGAGGCCGCGATGAAGGCCCTGCGCCGGTACCTCCCCGAGATCGATCTCGACGAGGAGGACATCCCGCCGAGCCTCATCGACCGGATGATAATCAAGCGCGACGACTTCCGCGGCGCGCTGAACGAGGTCTCCCCCTCGGCGATGCGGGAGGTGCTGGTCGAACTCCCGAAGGTCTCCTGGGACGACGTGGGCGGCCTGGACGAGGCCAAGGGCCAGGTCCAGGAGTCCATCGAGTGGCCGATGACCCAGCGCGAGAAGTTCGAGCGCATGGGCGTCGAGCCGCCCGCCGGCGTGCTGCTGTACGGTCCGCCCGGCACCGGGAAGACGTTGATGGCGAAGGCGGTCGCCAACGAGACGAACGCGAACTTCATCAGCGTCCGCGGCCCGCAACTGCTCTCGAAGTGGGTCGGCGAGTCCGAGAAGGCCATCCGACAGACGTTCCGCAAGGCGAGGCAGGTGGCCCCGACGGTCATCTTCTTCGACGAGCTGGACTCGCTGGCGCCCGGTCGGGGCGGTGATGTCGGCTCGAACGTCTCCGAGCGCGTCGTCAACCAGCTCCTGACCGAGCTGGACGGGCTGGAGGAGATGGGCGACGTGATGGTCATCGGCGCGACCAACCGCCCGGACATGATCGACCCCGCGCTCATCCGCTCGGGCCGGTTCGACCGGCTGGTCTACATCGGCGAGCCGGAGGTCGACGGTCGCGAGCAGATCTTCCGCATCCACACGGACGACACGCCGCTCTCGCCGGACGTCTCGCTCCGTGAACTCGCGGAGCTCACGGGCGGCTACGTCGGCTCCGACATCGAGTCCATCGCCCGCGAGGCCGCCATCGAGGCACTCCGCGAGGACGACGACGCCGAGATGGTCGAGATGCGCCACTTCCGCAAGGCGCTCGAATCGGTCCGTCCCACCATCAACGAGGACATCCGCGACTACTACGACCGCATCGAGGAGGACTTCAAGGGCGGCGGCGCCGAGCCCGGTCCACAGCAGGGTGGCGGGCGTATCGGGTTCCAGTAGAGCTTTTTACTCGTCAGGTTCGCGGGCTCCGCCCGCGAACCGCTCCTCGCAAAAACGTTCAGAAAAACTGTTGCCCGCTGGCTCGCTTCGCTCGCCAGCGGTGAACGGCGCGCCTGCGGCGCGCCGATGCAGGTGCAGCTCTCCGACGAACGAAGCGAACGCTGCTGTCGCTCGTTCCTCAGGCCGCCCTCCCGGTGTCGGGCGTGGTCGCGACCACCCTGTAGACCGCGTAGAACATCCAGATAAGCAGGCCGAGGATGATGATGTACGAGCGGATCTCGAGGGGGACGAGCGCCTCGTGGACGATCTGTCCTTCGCCGTCGACCGGATGTGGTGAGCCTGCGAGCACCTCGAGCAGGCCGATGACCACCGTTCCGAGGACCACGAGGCCACCGCCGCCGTACGCCGCGATCCTGTCCGCCGTGTCGAGTTCACTCATGACGTATCACCCCACGATGTACCGGAGCTTCGGATGGTTCTGGACGATGTCCGACTCGGCGAGGTACGCGTCGACACCGAGGACGCGCCCAGCGCCGAGCGTGGCGATCATCGCGAAGATGAGGAGTCCCAGCAGCTCGCCGGTGACGACGCCGTGATTCCAGCCACCGGTCTCCCCGTTGATGAAGTAGAAGAAGGCCATCAGGAGGGCGCCGAAGAACGACGCCAGCCTGGTCAGTGCCCCGAGGATGAGCCCGAGGCCGATCAGCGTCTGCCCGAGCGGGATGGCGACGTTGACGAACGAGAGGAGGATGCCGTCGGCGAACAGGGTCACTATCGGCCCGAGACTGGTCCCCTGCGCGGCGCCGCTGACGAACCAGCCGGCGTCGAACGGCCAGGCGAGGAACTTGTCGAGCCCCGCATGGAGCATCCACCACCCGACCGCGAGCCGCATGATCACCAGCCAGTACGCCAGCCACGGCTCGGAGACGGGGAACGAGACGTTCCGTCCGAGCAGTCGGGTCTTCACGTTCTGTGTCATGGTATCATGCCTCATTTCGAGCGCGCGAGGGAACAGGGTATAAATGTTGCCCCTATCCTGGATAATCGGCAGATTTCGCGACAAGAATCACGACAGTTGATTTCCAGCGCCCCACATTCCACGCCGGCATCGCTGAATACCCGAGTTTATGAGCGAAGCCGCCCGAAACGGGCGCAATGAGCGAGGACGCCGGGCCGAACCCGGACCCCGAGGCCCCGGACGTGGGGCGCCGCGAGAAGTTCGCGGCGGTCCGGGCCGTCGCCGCCTACCGACCGCTGACGACCGTCGCGGTCGTCGTCCTGGCGGTCGCTGCGGCCGTCCTCTCGGGCGTTGGCGCGGGCTTCATCCTCCCCATCATCGAGCTGGCCCAGGGCACCAGCAGCGACACCACCGGCATCCTCGCGGCGTTCGTCGCCACCTACGACCTGCTCGGGCTCCCGCTGACCCTCGAAACGGCGGTCGCGGGGGTCGCGGTCGTGATGACCGCCCGCCACGCCGCGTCGTTCGTCGTCGCCTACCTCCGGGCGGTGCTCCAGACCGCGTACGTCCGGGACCTCCAGACCCGCGCGTTCGACCGGGCGCTCGACGCGCGCGTGGGGTACTACGACCGGAACGGCTCCGACGAGATTCTCAACGCCATCGTCACGCAGGCCCGGTACGCGGGCGGGTTCATCAAGAACGGGACCCGCCTGCTGGAGGCGGCGCTGGTCTCGGCGGCGTATCTCGGCCTGGCGCTGTATCTCGCGCCACAGCTCACACTCCTGACGGGTGTCGTCCTCGGCAGCACGACCGTCCTCGTCCGCACCCAGTTCGAGTCCGGCTACGAGGTCGGCGACCGCATCGCCGACGCCAACGAGCGCGTCCAGGAGTCGGTACAGGCCGGGACACAGGGTATCCGGGACGTGAAACTGTTCGGGGTCGCCGAGGAGCTGTTCGCGGACTTCCGCGGCGCCGTCGACACCTACGCCCGGGCGAACGTCCTGCTCCGCCGGAACCAGGCGGCGTTCAAGGAGATATACCAGTGGGTCAGCGCGCTGACCGTCTTCGGGCTGCTGTACCTGGGCCTGGCCGTCTTCGGCCTCCCCGTCTCCCGGCTCGCGGTCTTCCTGTTCGCGATGTTCCGGCTCGCGCCGAAGGTCTCGGACGTGAACGACCTCTACTACCGCGCCGAGGGGGACCTCCCCCACGTCGTCCGGATGGAGCGGTTCGTCGACGCGCTGGAGGCCAACGCCGAACCCGACGCGGGCGACCCCGTTCCCACACCCGTGGACGAGGTGGCGTTCGACACCGTTCGCTTCTCGTATCCCGAGGCCGACGAGACGATTCTCGACGGCGTCTCCTTCGACTTCGAGCGCGGCGAGTTCGTCGCGTTCGTCGGGCAGTCGGGCGCCGGAAAGTCCACCGTGGTGTCGCTGCTGACGCGTCTGTACGAACCCGATTCCGGCGCCGTCCGCGCCGACGGGACGGACATCCGCGCGTTCGACCGGCGCGAGTGGCGCTCCCGGGTGAGCGTCGTCCGCCAGCAGCCCTGGATATTCAACGACACCCTCCGGTACAACCTCACTGTCGGCAACCGGGACGCGACCGACGCCGAGGTCCGGCGGGTCTGTGACATCGCGCAGGTCACCGAGTTCGCCGACGACCTGCCCGCCGGCCTCGAGACGCAGCTGGGCGACGACGGCGTCCGGCTCTCGGGCGGCCAGCGCCAGCGCGTCGCCATCGCCCGCGCACTCCTGAAGGACGCCGACGTGCTCGTGCTGGACGAGGCGACCTCCGACCTCGACACCGGCCTCGAGGAGCGCGTCCACACCGCCATCGAGGAGATGGAGCGCGACTACGCCATCGTCGCCATCGCGCACCGCCTGTCGACCGTCGTCGGCGCGGACCGCATCTACGCGCTCGATGCCGGCCGCATCGCCGAGGCCGGGCCGCACGAGGAGCTCCTCTCGCAGGGCGGCCAGTACGCTGACCTCTACGCGACCCAGGCCGAGGCCGGCGTCGCGAGCGACGGCGAGGCCCGCGCGGAGCCGGACGGCGGCGCGACCGGGACGGACAGCGACACGACTGAGCGGGACGACAGCGCGACCGGGGCGGACGGCGGCGCGCCGGAGTAACGCCACACCGCCCGCGAGCGGTAGCCTCTTGCCCCGTCCGGGCGCCGACGGGACATGGCCATCGAGCGGCTCGCGCTCCTCCTCGGACGGGACCACCTCCGCGACTGGCTCGCCGACGCGCTCGTGGAGATGGCGGCCCGGACGGACGCCCGCGTCGCGCTCGTCGTCCGCACGGACACGGCCGGGCGCGACCCGGGCGCGGACGGGCGCGTCGACATCCCCGAGACAGCCAGGGCGTCCGACCTGGAGCGCCGCTACGTCGCTCTCGACCCCGTCGCGGACGGGCCGGGCGTCCGGTTCCCGGCGGCGACCGTCGACCGCATCGCCGAGACCGACGCCGCGCTCCAGAACGGCGTCGGCATCCTGAAGGGCGACGTGCTCACGGCGCCCGAACACGGCGTGCTCTCCTACCACCACGGCGACATCCGGCGCTACCGGGGCGTCTACACCCACCTCTGGAACTACCTCGACCGCGTGGCGACGGGCGGCGTGACGCTGCTCCAGCTGACCGAGGCCCTCGATGCCGGCGCCATCGCCGCCGAGCGCGAGGTCGACATCGCGGACTGCCTGACGTGGTCGGAACTCGAAGGGCGCAAGCACCGCGCCGGCGTCCCGCTCGTGGCCGACGCCATCGAGCGGTTCGACGCTGGACGCGAGCCGGAGACAGTGCCCGAGGACGAACTCGGCCGGATGTACTACTCCTCGGACGTGACGCTCGGTGTCGTGGCGAAGTACGTCGCGCTGGAGACGGCGAAGACGACGCTCAATCGGGTCCGGAACACGCGGAGGTTGCTTGGTATCTGGCGAGATAGTCACTGATTCTGGCCAATAGGCCTCGAAATTGGTTAGCAGATGCCGAATCCAGCCAGTAAACGTCGAATTCGGTCAGGAAACGTCGAACCTGGCCAGGCGAGCGAGCAGCATCAGTTCGCCGTTCAGGTCGCTCATGTGCCAGCGCCAGCGCCGGAACGGGAGGCCCGCGTCGACCCGCGGGACGAGCATCGGGTCCTCGCTCCCGAGCAGGGGCCGCCGGGACTCGTTCATCGTCGCGATGTCGTGGGTCTCGCGGACGATGGACACCGAGGTGTCGTTGAAGCCCCCGTTCGGGTAGCAGAAGCGGTCGCAGTCGATGCCGAACCGCTCGGCGAGGTCCTGCTGGGCGCCGACGACCTCCTCGCGGATGATGTCGCGGTCGTGGTGGGCGCCCACGTTGTGGTGGGTCCGGGTGTGGTTCCCGACGGTGACCAGCGGGTCGTCGGCCAGCTCGAGCACCTGGTCGCTCGTCAGGGTGTCGAACATGTGGCCGGTGTTCATCACCTGTTCGCGGCGGCAGGCGTTGTCCAGCAGCGCCGGGCAGACGAACACCGTCGCGGGCACCTCGTACTCGTGCAGCAACGGCCGGACCTCCGTGTAGAAGTCGCGGTAGCCGTCGTCGAAGGTGAGCGCGACGTGCTTGCGCCCGACGCCGCGGCCGTCGTTCAGCCGGACGTCCGGCAGGTCGACCACCTCGAAGTTGCCGGTGAGGTACTCGAGGTGGGACCGGAAGTCCTCGACGGCCACGTCCGACGTTCCGGGCCGACACTCGCCGGCGGGTCGGACGGAGTGATACATCAGGACGGCGCTCCGGTGGCGGTAGTCCGGCCGGTCGAGGCGGGCAGCCATCCCGAGTCGCGAGAGGGCGCCGTAACCGTACCGTCCGACGTTCATCGACGGCGGTGCGTCGGCCTCGGACTTAACTCCGGCTCTCGGAGCCGGCCGGCTCGCCGGTCGTCCCGTCACCAGTCACCCGCCGGTACGCGCGCGCCGCCGTCCGGTGGAGCGGCACCGGCACCTGTCGGTCGACCGCCCGGAGGACGCGCCCCGCCACCGCCTCCGGGCCCGCCTCGCGCAAGTCGTCGATGGTGGCCTCGGCGTCGGCCCGGCGAGCGGTCGCGCGGTCGGCCAGCGGCGTCGTGCGGTCCAGCTTGTAGTCGACGAACCGGACGAACGCCTCGCGCGAACGCAGGTCGTTCGTGTTCCCCGAGCGCATCGACTCGGGCAGCGTGACGGTGTGGCTCCCGAGTTTGAACGCCAGGTCCGTCGTCTCCAGGTCTCCCTCGTACGGGCGCCCGAGGTCGGCGTACACCTCGCGGACGCGCTCCTCGAAGACGGGGCCGGTGAACGCCTCGACCAGCTCCCGGCGGAGCGGCTCGGCGTCGAAGGACGGCGCGTCCCCCTCTGCGAGCGTCTGGAAGGCGTCGGCCGCCTCGTCGACATCGCCGAACTGGAGCGAGTTCGTCGCGTCCAGCTTGTCCCGGCCACCGCCCTTCAGGCCCTCGTGGACGACGACGGGCGTGCCACAGCAGAGCGCCTCGTGGACCACCTTCGACTGGCCCTCCTCGCGCGAGAACAGCGCGAACCCGCGCGAGGCGTTGTAGAGGTACGGGAACACCTCGTTCGGGATGGGGTGGAGGGGGCGGTCGCCGAACGACGCCTCGACGGGCACCCCGAGGTCGATGTGCTCGCGCTCGGCGTCCGTGAAGTCGGCCTCGTACTGCTCGAAGAACTCGGTGTCCCAGTAGCCGCCGAGGTCGTCGGGCGGTTCCGGAACGGCACAGATGAGGAGGACATCGAGGTCGACGCCGCGGTCGAAGCACTCGCGGACGGTATCGAGCAGTTCCGAGTACCGCTTGATGTCGATGGGGTGGCCCACACTGAACACGTCCCACTGCTGGGGCACGTCCATCGGCCGGAAGCGGGCGGGCGTGAAGTCCCGTGAGCACAGCTCGACCAGCCGGGGGTCGGCGCCGGGCGCCCAGTCGACGGTGCCGGGACAGGCCATCTGGAAGTCGACGTACGGCGTGTCGCCCACGTCGGCGTGGTAGGCTCCCCACTGGAGCCCGAGGACGTAGCGCTCCTTCAGCGCGACCAGCCGCCGGGCCAGCGGCTCGGGCGAGTCGAAGAAGTAGGGGCGCTCCTTGTGCGTGAACATCAGCAGCCCCGGCGACCCTCCGACCGGTGGCTTCAGCTCGTACACCATTGGGGGTGCTGGGGTCGGGGTCGGCAAAACGCTGCCCACTCGGATTCCGTGTGGATGGATGGCACTGCCGGCCAACCCTTACGCCGCTGGCTCGGGACGCCCCCGTATGGCCGACGAGCCACACTACTCGGTCCAGACAGGTGCCGACGGGCAGCTCGGCGCCGACCTGCAGGTCGCGCCGGACGAGAGCGACAGCGAGGTGGCGGTCGTCGAACACACGCTCCCACCCGGGACGCTCGGGTCGCCACTCCACCGGCACAGCCGCGAGGACGAGATCTCGCACGTGCTGGCCGGGCGGATGGGCATCGAGGAAGGAACGGGGGCGGACCGGGAGGTCCGGGTCGTCGAGGCGGGCGGGACCGTGGTGAAGGAGCGCGGCGTCTGGCACGCCTTCTGGAACCCCGGGTCGGAGCCGCTCCGGTTCCTCGAGGTCATCGCCCCGGGCGGGTTCGCGTGGTACTTCGAGGAACTCGCGGAGCTACTCGACGACGACGCGCCGCCCGAGGAACTGCTGGTGCGCATCGACCGGCTGGGCGACGAGTACGGGTTCGAGTCGAAGCCCGAGAGCGTCCCCGAGCTGCGCGAGCGCCACGGCCTCGACGGCTGACGGCCCGCGCGGCGGCCACCATCGGGCCGGGCGGGACCGCCGTTCAGAACCCGAATATCGGGACGAACCGGAACGTGAGGTACGCCCCGACGGTGGCGATGGCCGGCACGACGTTCTGCATCAGGACGACCCGGGCGGTCGTCGCGGGGTTGAAGAGGTCGCCGGCGTCGGTCCGTTCGGGTGATTCCTCGCCGATGGGGGGGAGCTCCTCGCCCTCCTCGTCGGCGGCCAGCGCGTCGACCGACACCCTGGGCGGGTCCTCGGCGGCGGTGACCGCCTCCGGGACGGTCACCGGTCGGGTCGCCCGGCCCCAGCCCAGGCCGATGATGGAGACCGTCGCGATGACGACGAAGCTCGCGGGGATGCCCAGCGTCGAGAGGAAGACGACCAGCGTGGAGCTGACCGTCGCGACCACGATGGCGGCCGTCAGCGGCAGCTCCGTGATGTCGCTCCCCATCGTCTCCAGGGTCCGCCGGGCGATGGTGAACGCGCCGATGGCGACGGCGATGCCGCCGAAGATGATGGCCGGGTTCATCGCCAGCTCCTTGCTCCCGACCAGCGGCGCGACGGCGTTGGCGATGTTCGAGGTTCCGGAACTGAACGCCATCAGACAGCCGATAGCGACGACCGTTATCGTCCCGTACAGTTCACGCCGGTTGGTCGTCCGGTGAACCCGTGGAATCGGTATCGGTCCCGAACGGTCGACATCGAGCAGCGGGCCCGTGCTGCGCTCCATCGCGATCATCCGGTTGAGCCGCGCGTAGAAGTACCGGCCGATGATGAGCGACACCCAGAAGCCGATGATGGGCGAGACGACCCACCAGATGACGATCTCGCCCATGACGGCGAAGTCGAGGACGCCGCCCGCGAGCCCCAGCCCCGCGATGGCGCCGACGGCCGTCATGGAGGTCGAGGCCGGGACGCCGAAGAGGTTCCCCATCAGCAGCGCGACCCCGATGAAGAACAGGACCGCGATGGACGACTCCAGCGTGAACACGCCGGGGTCCGCGACCAGCTCCGTGCCGAGCTTCGTCACGACGTTCCGACCGATAGTCCAGGCCCCGAGGAAGAAGAACACCGACATCAGCGCCGCGGCGGCCGTCTTCGAGATGGCGTCGGCGCCGACCGCCGGCCCGAACGCCGGCCCGGTCGTCGACCCGCCGATGTTGTACGCGACGAACATCGAGACGAGGACGCCGACGACGAGCAACGGGTCGACCATCAGGCGTCCTCCGGGTCGTCCGCGTCCTCGTCGCTAGCATCGTCCTCGCCGTTCGTCGCATCCGATCCGTCGTCGTTCGTTTCGTCCTCTCCCTCGCTGTCGCTCGCCTCGTCGTCCTCCCACACCTCCCGCTCGTCCTCGTCCTCCCACTCGCCGTCGGCCGCCTCGTCCTCCCACACCTCTTCCTCGGTCCGGTCCTCCCACTCGCCGGACTTCGAGTCCACCTGCGCACCCAGCGTCTCCTCGACCGTCGTCTCGACGGTTTCCCCGACCTTCTCCTCGACCGTCTCGTCCACGGTTTCCTCGACCGTCTTCTCGACTGTCTCGCTGACGGTTTCCTCGACCGTCTTCTCGACGGTTTCCCCGACCTTCTCCTCCACCGTCTCGTCCACGGTCTTCTCCACCGTCTCGCCCACGGTCTCCTCCACGGTCTTCTCGACGGTCTCCTCGACCTTCTCCTCGACCGTCTCGCCAACCGTCTCTTCGACCGTCTCCTCGACCGTCTCGCCGACGGTCTCCTCTACGGTCTTCTCCACCGTCTCACCGACGGTTTCGTCGACGGTCTTCTCCACCGTCTCGCCGACCGTCTCGTCCACGGTCTCTTCGACCGTCTTCTCGACGGTCTCGCTGACGGTTTCATCGACGGTCTCTTCGACGGTCTCACCGACCTTCTCCTCGACCGTCTCGCCGACCTTCTCTTCGACGGTCTCACCGACGGTCTTCTCCACCGTCTCGCTGACCGTCTCGTCGACGGTCTCCTCGACCGTCCGCTGGACCTCCGTGGTCATCCAGTTCGGGTCGAACCGCGCCATCTTCCAGACGACGTGGAGCATGAACGAGAGGAGGACGCCGAAGCCGAAGGCCAGTCCGACGGTGTTCCCGGCGACCACGATGAGTCCGACCGAGGCCGCGATGAGCAGGCCGTACGTCAGGTCGACGATGGAGTCGACCCGGCTGGGGTTCACAGGTCTCCCCGGACGGCCCCGGGTTGGCTGCTGACGGGTGTCCGCTCCCCCACAGCAAGTGTCAGGGAAATCATATACACGTACAGAGTGGCCCTCGACGCAAGAGCCTTGGCAACCACGGCGTCCCGACCCCGCCCCAGCCTCGTCCCGGTCCCGCGAACTACAGGACGTACCGCTCCCCGTCGACCGCCAGCGGCTCCTCGAACGCCTCCTCGGCCGGGACGAAATGCGAGATGTGGACGACGCGCGTCTCGTCGGCATCGAGGTTCCGGCCGAGGCGCTGGGCCCCCTCGAAGGTCATGTGCTTCGTGCCGAACGTCATGAACTCGCCGTCGACCTCGTCGGCGCCACCGAGCGGGTGGTACTCACAGAGGTGCGCCGGGACGATACCGTCGGCCAGCAGCAGGTCGGGGTCCCTGAGCACGTCGAGCGACTCGTCGGGGATGTCGTAGCCCGTATCGCCGGAGAGCGAGAGCTTCGCGCCCGTCTCGGGGTCCTCGATGGCGAGCCCGTAACACACGAGCGGCGGATGGTCGACCGGGACGAGCGTCAGCTCCAGGCCGCAGACCTCGAACGGCTCGAAGGGGGTCCGGGGCTCGACGACGACGGTGTCGAGGTAGTCGTAGCGCCGGCGGACGGCCGCGGCGACGCTCTCGCCGGTCTCCGGGTCGGTCTCGTCGGCGGCGTACACCGGCACCTCGGGGAACAGCCGGTAGGCGTTGCCCAGCCCATCGAGATGGTCGAAGTGGATGTGGCTGATGACGACCTCGTCGGGCAGGTCGACATCGTGGTCGAGGAACTGCTGGCGGAGGTCCGGGCTGGCGTCGACGAGCAGCGACTCGCCGGTCCGCTCGTTGTGGACGTGGACCGAGAACCGTGAGCGCTCGATGCCGCGCTCGCGGGCCGCCTCGCAGGTGTCACATGAACAGCCCGGCGTCGGCGTGCCGGTCGTGTCGCCGGTTCCGAGGAGGGTGACCTCCATCGGTTCCCGAATCGTGGTGTCGGGCCAAAAGTACCGTGGTGGGGGCCGGAAGCGCCGGGGGACCGGTCCTCAGACCGCCCGCTGGTTCGCGCTGTCGGGCGTCGAGGAGGGGAGACAGACGACCTTCTCGCGACCGATAGAGACGCGCGTGATCTGCTGGTCGGCCTCCATCTCCGAGAGGAGCCGACTCGTCGTCGATGCTGACAGCCGGGCCAGGTCGCCCACGTCGCTCTGCCGGAGTCGGCCGTCGTGCTCCGCGAGCAACTGCCGGATGTACTGCTCCGGGCTGAGTCCGGTTCTGCCGGCGAGCTCCGAGCGTGTCAGGGTCTCGGCGGCGCCGGACCCGTCGGCGATGGTCGGTGCGTCCGTCGTGCCCGCGGGGGGGTCCGTCTCGGTGGTCTCCGGGAATCCAACCCCGACATCGGTCTCCTGCCGGTCGCCACGGCCGGTTCCGAGGGCTCGACGGAGTCTCGCATACATCGTCGTGACGTGGTCCTTGAGTGATGTGCGGTCGGTGTTCATTGGCTGTGTGGACGGCGGTTGTTCGATGGCCCGTTCGGTGTCCGCGTCGTACTGTCGCTATCGCAATGCAGGATGGACTGGGGCATATCGGTGCTGGCAAACCATTTTGGTACCGGTGTCGCAGTTCACCAGCGGTCGGCTCTCGGATTCGGTCGCGTCGCCCGCGCTGTCCTGACCAGTTCGGCCGTAAGAGGGATATCACTCCCTCGACCGTGTGGAGATACGGACGGATGGACGACCACCATGCCGAGTGAGACCTCTGCTCCCCAGACCACGGCGCTCCAGTGCATCAGCGACCCCGTCGTGTCGCTCGACGCGGACTGGCGGCTCACGTACGTCAACGACGCCGCGGCCGACCTCATCGGGGGGACGGCGGCGGACCTGGAGGGACGCCGCGTCTGGGACGCGTGGCCGGACCTGCAGGGGACGGCCGCCGCGGACCGCCTCCGGGAGGCGCGGGATGAGGGGTCGGCGACGACGGTCCGGCTCCCGGCGACGGACGGGGTGTTCCGTTCGGGTCGAGTCTACCCGGACGGTGAGCGTCTGACGCTCCTCGTGACGCCGGCCGACGGGGAACCGGCGTCTCCGGCCCATGTGGATACCGCCGACGCCGCGGCCGGGTTCGACTCCGGGGAGGACACGGAGGCGGTCTTCGACCGCATCTCCCACGGGTTCTTCGCGCTCGACGACGACTGGCGGTTCACCTACGCGAACGAGCGGACGGGCGAGCTGCTCGGCCACTCCCCGGACGAGCTCGAGGGGGAGCACATCTGGGAGCTGTACCCGGAGGCCCGAGGGACGGCGTTCCAGGAGGAGTACGAGGCGGCGATGCGGACCCAGCAGCCGGTCGAGTTCGAGGCCCACTACGACCCGCTCGACACCTGGTTCCGGGTGAACGCCTACCCCTCAGAGACGGGGCTATCGGTGTACTTCACCGACATCACCGAGCCCAGGCGCCGCGAGCGCGAACTCGAACGGTACGAGACCATCGTCCAGGCGATGAACGACGGGGTGTACACGGTCGACGAGGACGGTCGGTTCACGATGGTCAACGACGAGTACGCGCGGATGACCGGCTACGACAGCGAGGCGTTGCTCGGCGACCACGTCTCGAAACTCGTCGACGAGGAGACCATCGAGCGGGCCCGCGAGATCGAGGCCGACATGGCGGCCGACGAGCGCGTCTCGCCGACCATCCGGGCCGAGGTCGAACGGGCCGACGGCTCGACGTTCCCGGCCGAAGCCCGCTTCGCGCTCATCGAGGGCGCGACCGGCCTGGAGCGTATCGGCGTGGTCCGCGACATCACCGAGCGGCGGGCCCAGCAGCGCGAGCTGGAGCGGCGGGTCGACCAGCAGACGGCCGTCGCCGACCTCGGTAGACAGGCACTCGGTGGCGAGTCGCTGGACGACCTGTTCGACAGCGCCGTCGCGGCCGTCGCGGGCGTGCTCGACGCCGATTACTGCAAGGTGCTCGATCTCCAGCCCGAGGCGGGGGAACTCGAGCTGCGGGCCGGTGTGGGCTGGCAGCCCGGCTACGTCGGGGAGGCGGCGGTCGGCACCGGTCGCGACTCGCAGGCGGGGTTCACACTGGTCTCCGAGGAGCCGGTCGTGGTCGAGGACTTCGCCGAGGAGACGCGTTTCGCCCCGCCGTCGCTCCTGACCGACCACGATGTGGAGAGCGGCATCAGCGTCGTCATCGGCCCGACGGACGACCCGTGGGGCATCCTCGGCGTCCACGACACCTCGCCGCGTTCCTTCGCCGGGACCGACACCTCGTTCGTCGAGAGCGTCGCGAACGTGCTCGCGACCGCCATCGACCGGGTGGCGTACGAGCGGCGACTCAAGCAGTACGAGGTGGCACTCGAACGCTCGACCGACGTGAGCGCCATCCTCGACGAGGACGGGACCATCACGTACATCACGCCATCCGTCGAGGAGGTGTTCGGCTACACGCCGGCCGAGGCCCTCGGTGAGTCCATCTTCGAGTACCTCGACCAGGGGGAGGTCGAAGGCGTGGCCCAGGAACTCGAGGGGCTCCTGGCGGACCCGTCCTCGCAGCCGACCATCGAGGTCACCCTCCGCCGCGAGGACGGGTCCGAGGCCATCGTCGAGGCCAGCGCCCGCAACCTCACCGACGAGCCCCACGTCGATGGCATCCTGGTCAACACCCGTGAGGTGACCGAGCGCCGGGAGCGCGAGCGCCGGCTCCGCGAGCAGCGCGACCAGCTGGGGGCGCTCGTCGACCTGAACGAGGTCGTCCGCGAGGTCAACGGTGCCGTCATCGACGCCACCTCGCGTACCGAACTGGAGGAGCGGGTCTGCGAGACGCTCGCGGGCGCGGACTCGTACGCCTTCGCGTGGGTCGGCGAGGTCGACACCACGGCCGGCGAGGTGGTCCCGCGGACGAGTGCCGGGCCACACCAGGCGTATCTGGACGCCGTCTCCATCCCGTACGGCGAGGACACCGAGCCGACGGGGCCGGGCGCGACCGCCCTGGAGACGGGCCGGACACAGGTGGTACGGGATATCGACGGGCTCGCGGACGAGGCGTGGCAGGTGGCGGCCCGCGACGCCGGGTTCCGTGCCATGGCGGCGATTCCGCTCCGGTACGACGGCCGCCAGTACGGCCTGCTGGCCCTCTACTCCCGGCGTGAGGCGGCGTTCGACGACCGCGAACGGACCGTCGTCTCGCATCTCGGCGAGAGCATCGGCCACGCTATCGCGGCGCTGGAGCACCGGGAGGCCCTGATGGCCGAGAGTGCCATCGAGCTGGAACTCTCGATCCCGAGTGACGACCTCCCGGTCGACGAGTCCGGGGACACGACACCACGCATCCAGGTCGAGCGCACCATCCCGCTCGATGACGGCCGGTTCCTCGTCTACGCGAGCGCCGACGGGACGACCGAGTCGGCGGTCCGGACGTTCATCGAGCAGGGGGCCGACACGGTGGCCCGGTTCCGGCACGTGGGCGAGCACGACGGCGTCGGACTGTACGAGTGGTTGCTCGACGAGCCCCCGACACTCTCGATGCTCGGCGAGCGCGGCGGCCAGGTCCGGGAGATCGTCATCCAGCCATCGAGCGCCATCGTCACCGTCGAACTCCCGCCGGAGAGCGACGTGCGGTCGGTCGTCGATGCCGTCGCCGAGCAGTATCCGGACACCTCACTGGTCAGCCAGCAGCAGGTCACCCTGGAATCGAAGAGCAGTATCGAGTACGTGGGCGAGGTGGAGTCGAAACTGACCGAGCGCCAGCGCCAGACCCTCGAAACGGCGTACGTCTCGGGCTACTACGAGTGGCCCCGGCGGACCGACGCCAGCGAGCTGGCCGACGCGCTCTCCATCGGCGATGCGACCGTCTCACAGCATCTCCGGGCCGGCCACCGCAAGCTCTGTGGCACGCTGTTCGAGCGGGAGGAACGCGAGGACCGGAGCGACGGATCGGAGTGAGTAGCCGACGGTCGACCCGGAACCCAGTGGCCCCCTACTCGGAGGGCGGCTCGACCTCGGTCGACTCGTGCGTGTGGTCGTGGTCGGAGTGGTCGTGCGAGTCCCCCTCGCCGTTCTCGCTCTCGTCCGAGCGGGTCCCCTTCCAGTTGTCGAAGTCGTCCATGTTCTTGAGGTTGTCCCGTTCCTCGAACCCCTCGACGGCCCGCCGGAGGTCGGCCTGCGTGAGGGTGGTCCGCTCCTCGGTCAGCGCATCCAGCACCGCCTCGCGGAGGACGAGCCGGAGGTCGCTGCCGGTCAGGCCCTCGGTCAGGTCGGCCACCTCGGCCGGGTCGAAGTCGTCGATCTCCATCCGCCGGGTGACGACCTCCAGGATGTCCGCGCGCATCCCGGCGTCGGGCTTGGGGAAGTTGACGATCTCGTCGAACCGGCGCCACGCCGCGGCGTCGAGCTGATCGGGGTGGTTGGTCGCGCCGATGAGGAGCACGTCGTCCTGGATGAGGCTCACTTCGTCGATGCTCTTCAGGAGCGTGTTGACCGCGCGCTTGATGGCGGCGTGCTCGTCGGAGGAGCGCGTCTTCGCGACGAAGTCGAACTCGTCCATGAACAGGATACAGGGCGAGAGCCGCTTGGCGACCTCGAACGTCTTGTCGACGTTCTTGGCCGTCTCCCCGAGGTACTGGCTCGTGATCATCGACAGCTTGACCTCCACGAACGGGAGATCGAGTTCACGCGCCAGCGCGCGCGCGACGCTCGTCTTCCCCGTGCCGGGCGGCCCGACGAACAGGAGCTTGCCGATCTCCCGGAGGCCGATCTCCGCGAGGTAGTCGCGGTGCTCGATGGCCTTGACGACCTTCTCGATCTCGCCCTCCTGGTCCTCGGTGAGGACGAGGTCGTTCATCGTGATCTCGACCTCCTCGGGCGCTTTGACCTCGACGAGGTCCAGCATCTCCTCGTCGTCCTCGTCGAACATCTCGTCGAGCAGGGAGTCGATCCAGACGCGGTCGGCGTGGACCGGGCGGTTCCGCTCCCGCGAGGACTGGTAGTCGATCTCGTCCATCTCGGCCTCGAAGTGCGAGGCCAGTGTGGGGTTCTCCTGGATGCGCTCGGTGTCGACGCGCTGGACGTACCACGACTCGGCCATGTCCCGGTCCGAGAGGTCGATGGTCCCCGAGAAGTCGTCGCGCTCGGTGAACATCAGGCCGGAGACGGCCTCCCACGGCCGGTCGACGCCGGTTGCGGCGGCCGCGGTGTTCCCCGTCGTCGCCAGCGGCCGTTCGATATCTCCCTCCGACCAGAACACCCGCCGGTACCGCGGTGGCAGGTCGCGCTCGTCGAGGTCACCGTTCTCCGTGTAGACCGCTGCGGTGAGGAGAAACTCGACGACATCGAGTTCAGGACTGCTCATTCTCGGGAGAGTTCGGGAGGAAGGGACATAAGCCGTTCGAGACTGGCGACGTTCGCGGCGAGGTCTGCTGGCCGTTCCCGTCCTGGAGGGGTTCATCCCCACCGAGGCCGCGGCGAGCGCCCACGTTGAACGGTGTAGTCGGATTACGTCCGATATTTTCAGATTGGGAAACAATTTATCGAGTTCTCATCGTGGTTCGGAATCTGTTCGGACACTACGACATGCCGGTCGCCCGCGTGGCCGTCGCCTTGAACGTCGCGACGACCGCCGTTCCCTCGGCCAGCCCCAGCCGGTCGACGCTCTCCAGCGTGACCAGCGCGACGAGCTCGACGGTCCCGTCCGTGCGTCCGTCCGTGTCCTCCACGGTGACCCGCACGTGCGCGACCGACTCGCCGCGTTCGACCGCGCGAACCGTCCCCGCCAGCCGGTTCCGCGCGCTCGTCCCGCCGGCGGGTGGGGCCTCGTCGGGCGCGTGGAGCGTCACGGCGTCGGCGCGGAGCGACACCTGCACCCGGTCGGCGCCGGCCGGGGCGAGCGCACGCACCTCGCCGACCGAGGTCGCCACCGTGGCCAGTTCCCCGTCCCGGTCGAGGACCCGACCCTCCAGCACGCACTCCTCGGCCGCGGCGACCCCCGAGAGCGTCGTCCCGAGGCGGTCGAACCGGGCGAGCAGTCGCCGGGCCTCCGAGGTGAGCTCCGTGCCGCCACCGCCCGTCCCGCCCCGCGTGCGCTCGACCAGCGAGCCGAACGCGGCCTCCAGGTCGTCCAGCCGGCCGGTCGCGCGGGCTCGCGACCGCTCCAGCGCGCTCGCGGCCGCGCTCACCGACCCGTGTTCGTCGATGGCCCGGAGGAGCGCCGCGTCGTCGGCACCGAACGCCACCGTGCCGGCCCGCAGTTCCGGGGTCACGTTCGGGTCCATACCCACACTGTGGGAGCCGGTGGCAAAACGATTATGACGGTGCCGCTGCACCAGCGTTGTATCCATGTCGGAACAACGGAACACGGGACCTGAGGCTGACGACGAGACGGGTTGGGGCTCGACGACGCGACGGCGGGCGCTGCAGGCCGCCGGTGTCGGCGGCGCGCTCGCGCTCGCCGGCTGTACGATGGGGAACCAGGGCGACGGGGGCGACGGCGGTGGCGACGGGGGCGACGGCGGTGGTGGTGGTGGCTCGAACAGTGTCGGCGACGGGACCCTGACGGTCGCGACCACCACCTCGACGTACGACACGGGGCTGCTGGGCGAACTGAACCCGATGTTCCAGTCGACGTTCGGCATCCAGGTGGAGCCACTGGTCCAGGGGACCGGCGCGGCCATCCGCACGGCGCGTGACGGCGACGCCGACATCATCCTCGTCCACGCGCGGGGCGCCGAGGACCAGTTCCTCAAGGACGGCTTCGGTGTCAACCGCCGCGACGTGATGTTCAACGACTTCGTCATCGTCGGCCCGCAGGACGACCCCGCCGGCATCAACGGGATGTCGAGCGCGACGGAGGCGTTCGCGACCATCGCCGAGACGGAATCGACGTTCCTCTCGCGCGGTGACGACTCCGGGACGAACAAGAAGGAGCTCACCATCTGGGACCAGTCCAGCGCCTCACCGACGGGGTCGTGGTACCAGGAGACCGGCAAGGGGATGGGCGATACGCTGAACCAGGCCAACCAGGTCGGCGGCTACACGCTTGCCGACCGGGGCACCTTCCTCTCGCTCAAGAGCGATATCGACCTCGTCATCCACGTTCAGGGGCCGCTCAAGGACGGCCCGGCCATCCTGCGGAACCCGTACGGCGTCATCCCGGTCAACCCTGCTGTCCACGACAACGTCAACTACCAGGCGGCGATGGCGTACGTCGGATTCCTCACGAGCCCGGCGGGCCAGGAGGCCATCGGGAACTACACCGCGAACGGCTCGCAGCTGTTCTTCCCGAACGCGCTGGCCGAGGAGCCGCAGTTCGACCAGTACGTCCCCCAGGACTACGGCGGCAACACGGAGGAGTTACGGCGCCGTCGCTACCAGCACTGGGTGGACAACATCGTCCCGAACGACTACTGAACGGGGCACCCAGACAGCATGGCAGGAGCAGGACTGCTCTCCGAGTTCGGCACGCGCTATCTCGTCAGCGTGGTGCTCGTCACGCTGCAGGTGAGCCTCGTCGCCGTCGGCATCAGCACCCTCATCAGCCTCGCTATCTCGCTGACGATGGGCTTCGTCGACTTCCGCGGCAAGCGTGTGGTCGAGACGGTCATCAACACGGGGATGGGCTTTCCCAGCGTCGTGGTCGGACTGGCGGTCCTCCTGCTCCTGTCGAACCAGGGGCCGGTCGGCGGGGGGTTCGCCGTCGGTCCGCTCCGCTTCGGCGGTGTCGAACTCCTGTTCACGAAGGAGGCGATGGTCGTCTCCCAGTGTATCCTCGCCGTGCCGGTCATCACGAGCGTCTCGCTGTCGGCCATCGAGGACGTGGACGAGTCGCTCCGGGACGCCGCCTTCGCCGCCGGGGGGACCCGCCGCGACGTGCAGCTTGCGGTCCTCCGGGAGGCCCGCTACGGTCTCATCACCGCCATCCTCGCGGGGTTCGGTCGTGCCGTCAGTGAGGTCGGCTCCGTCCTCATCGTCGGCGGCAACATCGCTATCCGCAACCAGTCGGGCGAACTCGTCTCGCTCACGCGCACCCTGACCACCGCCATCACCATCGAGGCCCGCCGGGGCCAGTACGAGGTCGGCATCGCGCTCGGGGTCGTCCTGCTGGCGCTCGCGCTCGGGGTCAACGCCGTCGGCAACGTGGTCCGTGCCCGGGGGGAGCGCTCGTGACCGCGAGCGGCCCCGACACGGGCGCCGCCCACGGCCGCCGGGATGCCGAGCCGACCGACGCATCTGAGACCGACGCGCCCCCCGCCGTGGACGGCACGCGTGTCGTCGCGGATGGGGTGACCTACGGCTACGCGGGGAGCGACGGCCAGCAGCGCGTGCTCTCGGACACCAGCCTCGCCGCCGAGCCCGGCGAGGTCGTCGCGCTGGTCGGGCCTTCGGGGACCGGGAAGACGACGCTCCTGCGGCTGCTCGCGCTGTTCGATCCGCCGGACGAGGGACGGGTCACCGTCGACGGGCGTGACGCCTGGACGCTCGGCGACCGGGAGCGCCTGCGGCTCCGCCGCCGTATCGCCTTCGTCTTCCAGGACCGCTCGCTGTTCACCGGCAGCGTCGCCCGGAACGTCGCGTACGGACTCACCGTCCGCCGGTCGTGGCGCGAGCGCGCCGCCCGCTGGCTCCGGGGACTGGTCGGCCGAAGCGAGCCACCTGCCCGGGTGACCCGTGCCCTCGAGACGGTCGGCCTGGGGGGGATGGCCGACCGGAACGCCCGCTCGCTCTCGGCCGGCGAGGCCCAGCGGGTCGCCGTCGCCCGTGCGCTCGCGACCGACCCGGCCGTGATGCTGCTGGACGAGCCCACTTCCAACCTCGACCCCCGGAACACCGACGCCATCGAGACCGCCGTCGCCGACGCCCGCGACCGCGGCATCGCCGTCGTACTCGCCACCCACGACATGGCACAGGCACGCCGCGTCGCCGACCGCAGCGCCGTCATGCTCGACGGCACCGTCATCGAGCAGGGCGCCACGGAACGGGTCTTCGACGACCCCGACGACGACCGGGCCCGCGCGTTCGTCCGCGGCGAACTCGTCTACTGACCGCGGAACCACTCACGGTTACACTCCCCCTGGCCGCGCATCTGTGTAAGGTTTCTGATAAGCGTCATGTGGTGGCGGCCGCTACCGGACGGCGATGGCCACGGCGGAGGTGTTCGGACGACAGGTCGCGCTTCGGTTCGACCGCGGCGAGGTCGCCGGTGCGCTTGGAGATTCGATCACGGTCCTCCCGCTCGTCGTGGCGCTGGGTGCCCTCACCGACGCCTCGCTCGGGCTGGTGTTGCTGGGGTTCGCGGTCTTCCAGGTCGTCTGGGGGGTCCACTACGGGCTACCGATGTCCGTCGAGCCGATGAAGGCACTCGCCGGCCTCGCCATCGCCGGGACGCTCGGCTACGGCGAACTCGTCGCTGCCGGCCTCCTCGCCGGCGGCTTCCTGCTCGCCGCGGGCGTGACCGGTCTCGTCGGTCGTATCGCTCGCCTCGTCGGGCGCCCGGTCGTCCGCGGGGTCCAGTTCGCGGTCGCGCTCCTCCTGCTCGTCGCGGGCGTCGAACTCGCGGCCGGCGCGCCCGTCGTGGCAGCCGGTGGCGTCGCCGTCGCTGCCGTCGCCGCGCTCGTCGACCATCGCGCACCCGCGCCCGCGGTGCTACTCGCGGGCACGCTCGCGGCGCTCTACGCCGTCGGCGGGACGCCGACAGTCGCGGTCCCCACGCTCTCGGCGTTCCCGACCCCGATGGTCACGCAGGACGCGCTGACCGGCCTCGCCGGCCAGCTCGCCATGACCGTCGGTAACGCCGCCGTCGCGACGGCGCTCCTGGTCGACGACCTCTACAGTCGCGATATCTCGCCCGACGGTCTCGCGCGGAGCATGGGTGTCACCAACCTGCTCGCGGTGCCGCTGGGCGGGGTGCCGATGTGTCACGGCTCCGGTGGCCTCGCCGGCAAGCACGCCTTCGGGGCGCGGACCGCCGGCGCGAACATCGTTCTCGCGGTCCTCTACGCCGGTGCCGCGCTGGTCGCCGGCCTCTGGAGCAGCTTCCCGATGGCCGCCCTGGGCGTGCTGCTCGTCCTCGTGGCGGTCCACCTCGGCCGCGTGGCGCTCGAATCGGTCGAGACGCCCGCCGAGGGCGCGGTGGTCGTCGGAACGGGCGTCGCCGCGCTCCTCGCGAACGTCGGCATCGCCTTCCTGCTGGCCGCCGGGGGACACGCGGCCTACGAGCGACTCCGTGAGCGGGCGACGACGGGCGAAGCTTGATTGCCCGGACGGGCGATGCCCCGTCCATGCCCGACCCCGAGGACGCCCCCGAGGACGATATGTCGGTGAAAGCCGACGCGGACGCCGAGGACGCCGACCCGCCGGCCGACCCGGCCGACCCGGCTGACACGGCCGACGTGACCACCGACGACGGCGCGCCCGGCCCGGAGTACGAGACGGGCATCTACGCCCGCGAGTCGCCGTACCTCGACCGCCACGTCCAGCTGGGCGTCGCGGGCGAGAAGCTCATCAACGTCTCCTTCCCGGCGGAGCCCAACGAGGATGCGGAGGACGAGTACCCGCTGCTGAAGCGTATCTTCGCCTATCTCGAGGGGAAGAAGGACCAGTTCCAGGACGTCGATATCGCGCTGACCGTCCCCACCGAGCAGCGGA
Organism: Haloglomus halophilum; assembly: GCF_024298885.1. Taxonomy (GTDB): domain Archaea; phylum Halobacteriota; class Halobacteria; order Halobacteriales; family Haloarculaceae; genus Haloglomus; species Haloglomus halophilum. The sequence continues at coordinate 649,986 of NZ_CP101166.1, read as the reverse complement.
CCGTGCTGGAGGCACTCCGGAACGTGCCGTACGGCGAAGACGTCTCCGTCGAGCGGCTGGCCCGCATGGCCGGGCTGGACGACGACGACCAGGGCGACCTCCAGACCGTGCGGATGGCGCTCGACACGAACCCGGTCCCCATCGTCGTTCCCGACCACCGCGTCCGCGATGGCCCCAGCTCGGCGCCGCCGAAGGTCGAGCAGAAGCTCCGGTCGCTGGAGGGTCTGTAGCGTCGACCACCGCGTCAGGGCCCGAACGGCGGCTCCAGCCCGAACCCCTCGTAGGCCACGAACTCCACGGCGTTGACGAGGTAGTGCGCGACCACCACGACCAGCAGGCTCCCCGTCACGACGTAGCCGGCCGCGAGGACGAATCCCAGCAGCCCCGTCACGACGATGCCGATGGGCCCCTGTGCGCCATGGCCCAGTGCGAAGGCGACCGACGACGCGACCGCCAGCAGCCACGGCGACCAGCCGAAGCCCGTCGCCATGACGCCGACGAGCGCCCCGCGGAAGAGGAGCTCCTCGAAGCCCGCGATGAGCGGCAGGACCACGCCCAGCAGCAGCACCCAGCCACCGGCCGAGTCGGGGGCGAGCAGCTCGCGGAGGTCCTCGCTGGGGTCGTGCCCCAGCGCGCTCGCGGCGGCGCCCGCGACGCCGTTGGCCAGCGAGAGCGCGATGCCGAAGCCCACGCCGACCGCGAGCGCATCGAGACCGACATCGGCGCTCCCGACGCCGAACGCGCTCGCCGGGATGCCGGTGTACCACGCTCCGGCGAGGAGGAGGAGTCCGAACAGGCCCTGCGAGAAGGCGACGTTGACCAGCAGGACGGCCGAGGACATCGAATCCGGACCCGCCATCGACGCCTCGAACGGGCTCGCTGGTGTGGGGTCGGGCGCCCCGCTGGCGTCGAGGTGGTCGGCGCCGTCCTCGAGCCGGTCGAGCCAGCGGACCTCGCCCGGCGTGGCAGGTGGCGTGCCGACGGCTGCCTGTGAGGCGCGCGCCAGAAGAAGCAGCAGAACCGTGACCGCGACCGCGACGCCCGCGAACGCGGCCCACCGCACCTTACTGCGGCGAGGGAGAGCCGCTGGAGCGGCCGACCTGCCGGTCCAGCGCGGAGCCGGTGATGTTCTTGAGGCGGTCGACCAGCGAGTCCTTCTCGGGTTCGCCGGCCAGCGCGACCTCCAGCACCTCGCTGATGTGCGTGACCGGGATGATCTCGATCTGGTCCTTGAACTCCTCCTCGATCATCACGTCCTGCTCGTTGGCGGCCGGGATGATGACCCGGTCGAGGCCGGTCTTGGCGGCGGCCTCGATCTTGTGGGTCACGCCCCCGACCGGCAGCACGTCGCCACGGACCGACAGCGAGCCGGTCATGGCGAGGTCCTGCTCGACGGGGATGTCCTCCAGCGCGGAGATGACCGCCGTGGCCATCGTCACGCTGGCCGAATCACCCTGCACGCCCTCGTAGGACATGACGTACTGGATGTGGATGTCCTTCTTGCCGATGTCCTCGTCCGAGAACTTCTTGATGATGGCCGAGACGTTCTGGACGGCCTCCTGAGCGATGTCCTGCAGGTTCCCGGTGGCGATGACCTCACCGGCACCCTGTGCCGGCGTGACCTCCGCCATGACGGGCATCACGATACCGGAGTCCTCGCCCATGACGGCGAGGCCGTTGACGCGCCCGACGACCTGGCCCTCCGAGACGGAGAGCTCGTAGTCCTTCCGGCGCTCGATGTAGTCGTCGGCGAGCTGCTGCTCGATGGAGCGGCTGCGGCGCTTGGCCTGCAGCACGTGGTCGCGCGTGGTGAACTCGGCGTTCTCGGCCCGGGCGATGTCGCCCGCGACACGCACGAGGCCGCCGAGGTTCCGGAGTTCCAGCGTGAGGTGCTCCTTCCGGCCGGCACGCCGCTGGGCCTCGAGGATGACCTCCTCCATCGCGCCCTCGTCGAACGCGGGGAGCCGGCCGTCCTTCTCGACCTCCTGGGCGATGAACCGGGCGTACTTCCGGCGCATCTCCGGGGTGTCGCGGATGGTGTCGTCCATGTACACCTCGTAGCCGTACCCCTTGATACGGGAGCGCAGCGCCGGGTGCATGTTCTCCATCGCGTCGAGGTTCCCGGCGGCGACCATCACGAAGTCACACGGGACGGCCTCGGTCTGGACCATCGCACCCGAGGAGCGCTCGGACTGGCCCGTGATGGAGAACTCGCCCTCCTGGATGGCGGTCATCAGCTTCTGCTGGGACCGGATGTCGAGGGTGTTGATCTCGTCGACGAACAGCACGCCCTTGTTGGCCTTGTGGATGGCGCCCGCTTCCACGCGGTCGTGGCTCGGGGTCTCCATCCCGCCGGACTGGAACGGGTCGTGCCGGACGTCGCCGAGCAGTGCGCCGGCGTGCGCGCCGGTCGCGTCCTCGAACGGCGCGGTCTGCTGGTCGGCGTTGTTGACCAGCAGGTTCGGGATCATCGCGTCGCTGCCCCGCGAGGAGTAGCGGAACGCGAGGTAGATGACACCCGCCGCCAGGATGCCGAGCAGGAGTTGCCCGGCGATGAGCAGCGAGTAGCCGAAGACCACCGCGATGATGATCCACATCAGGAAGCTCCGCATCTGGTTGCGCTTCCTGGCTTCCTCCTTGTGTGCTTCGACGATCTGTTCGCCCTTCCCCGCGGGCACGGTGCGGACCTTCGGCTCGTTGCCGTCGTCCGGGTTGTGGTAGACGAGGATGTCCTGCAGGTCCTCCTTCGGGAGGAGCTGGCTCATCGCCTTCGCGAGCATCGACTTGCCCGTCCCGGGCGAGCCGATCATCATGACGTGGCGGCGCTGCTTGGCCGCCTTCAGGATGATGTCGCGGGCGTCGTCCTGCCCGATGACCTGGTCGACGAGGCGGTCGGGAACCTCGATATCGTCGGTCGAGCCGATCTGGAGGCCACCGAGCAGCCCGTCCTCCTCCTCGGGCTCGACCTCCGCGCCGGCCTCGACGGTGACGTCGCTCCCGAGGTCCGACCCGTCGGTCAGTTCGTCGGACTCCTCGGCGGGCGCCGGCGGCCCGCTCGGGGTCTCGCTCTCCTCCCGGTCGAGCGGGATGCCCGGGTCGGGGTGCTCCTCCTCGGGCACCTCGTCCTCGGACCCGCGACCGGGGTGCTCATCCGCGTTGTTGTCATCGCTCATAGAACCGTTGCTATCATCGATATGGAGGGGCCTTCGACTGATATACTTTCTCCCAACTGGTGACCGCCGTACACGCGTAAACCGGGCGACAGCGGCTCTCTAACGAGTTTCGGCGCGAGCAGCTGCTGGCGGTGCCCGGCGCTCCTCGTGGACCGGCCAGCGAGCGTGGTGACGGGCGGCCGCCGCGTGGGACGGCGACCCGGGGGGCTTATGAACGGGGCCACACAATCCGTCGAGGAGACAGGATGGCAACCAGTCGAGGGTTCTACATCGGGCGATTCCAGCCCTACCACGAGGGTCACCAGGCGATGGTCGAGCGCATCGCTCGGGACGTGGACGAACTCGTTCTCGGCATCGGGAGCGCCGACCAGTCGCACACGCCCCACGACCCGTTCACCGCCGGCGAACGGGTGATGATGATCACGAAGGCCACCCAGGGGATGGACCTGCTCACCTACGCGGTCCCCATCGAGGACCTCAACCGCAACGCGGTCTGGGTAAGTCACGTCCAGTCGATGAGCCCGAACTTCGACGTGGCCTACTCCAACAACCCGCTCGTCATCCGGCTGTTCGAGGAGGCCGGCATCGAGGTCCGCCAGTCCGAGATGTACCGCCGCGACGAGTTCCAGGGCACCGAGGTCCGCCAGCGCATCATCGACGGCGGCGACTGGCAGTCGCTCGTCCCCGACCCCGTGGTCGACGTACTCGAGGAGTGTGACGGCGTGGCGCGATTGCGGCAGGTCGCGGACTCGGACGACCCCGACGAGTAGCAGCGAGACGTAGTTCGTATTCTCTGGGGATTTTATTTCTAATGGTCCCTATTCATATATTATGGGCACAGATAGATATTAATTACGAGATATAATTGGTTATTGTGGTGTGCTGAAGTTCTATGTCGCCGGTAACCGTGGGGCTGTAGCCCTGTCGGTAGGCTGGTCGTGCGTGGTTACTGGTCTGCTCTGGTGGGAGTCGAGCCGACAGCGCTGACCGGACTCTGTTGAAAGCCCCCGCGGGCTGAGGGTCCCGCGGCTCGCTGCGCTCCTCGGGTTCGCTTCGCTCACCCTGCGGTGCTTACGTCGCCGGGGGACCGCTCAGCCCGCGGCCCCTTTCAGTCCCGCCCGATGCAGCGCTCCAGGGTCGCTTCGCACCGTGCTGGCTCGGTGCGGACGCTCCGTGAGACGAGTAATCTCGGGTGGGAATGGAAGCGGCCAGGGGCTTCCAACACGGTTCTATTCACGACGGAGAGCTCTGCATCCCGCTCCAACTACACTCCCTACAGCTCCCGTCGGTTCCGACTCGAACGCTCCCGGTACTCGGCGGGCAGGTCCACGTCGTCGGGTGCGGGCATCCAGAAGTAGTCGAAGGCGATGCCGGTCGCCAGCGGGAGGACCACCGTCAGGCCCATGACCGCGGCCGGGTTGCCCAGGTCCGGGCCGAGCCCCACGCCTCCGAGGACGATGGTGAGGACCGTCAGGACCAACGTTCCCAGCAGGACGGCGTACAGTGCCGCGCCCCAGCGGGTGTTGAGCCGGACCCGGAAGAATCGGGTCAGCAGGGCGGCCGCCGCCGAGTTCACCCCGAGGATGACGAGCAGGCCGACCACGTCGGCGATGGAGATCATTCACGCGCCCGTAGGGTGGCCGGGTGTATCAGTCCCTCGGCGTCGTCGGAGGTCGTCGCGGGGCCGTGCCGGCGCGGGTGATACTCTATATCCTGGTGACCGCTAAATTAAGGTTGTCTGGAACCGTAACAGTGTTATGTCCGACAGCAACACCGAGTCTTCTCCCACGTCCGGCGCCGTCTCCTCTCCGGGAGCGACCGTCCTCATCGTCGACGATGAGGCGGCGATGACCGAGATCCTCTCGACCTGGGTCGGCGAGCGCCACGAGACCCTCGTCGCCTACGACGGCCAGGAGGCGCTGGATGTCATCACCGAGGACGTGGACGTGGTGCTCCTCGACCGTCGGATGCCCCGGATGGGCGGTGACGAGTTCCTCCTGGAGATGAAAGAACGGGGTTACGACGCCCGCGTCGTCATGCTGACCGCGGTGGACCCCGGGCCGGACATCGTCAGCCTCCCGTTCGACGACTACATCACCAAACCCGTCACGAAGGACGTGGTGCTCAGCGTCATCGACCGGATGCTCCGGCTCCGCAAGGCGGGGAAGGCGGTCCGTGAGTACCACTCGCTGGAGCGCCGACGGGACGTGCTCCGGACGGCGCGACAGACGACGGGGGTCTCGGACTCGGAGGCGTTCGAACTCCTGACGCGCCGGCTCGAGGCGGCTGCGAAGGATGCCGGCGCCGGACTGGCGTGGTTGAAGGAGGACTACTACCAGACGCGACAGTAACCGGGTCTCGGGAGGATTCCAGGGCGTCTCTCGCGGTGTCGCACGCGCCGCGTTACGCCCCGAGCAGGTCACGGACCTGCTCGATGTCGCCGTCCATCCGTTCGAGGAGGTCCCAGACGCCGGCACGGGCCTCGTCGTCCACGGTCGCGAGGACCATCCCCTCGTCGGGCTGGCCGTAGACGACGCCCGCGTCGTCCGGCGCCACGGCGAGCGCCGGGAGCGCGGCGAGGTCCTCCTCGCCCTCCGTCACCTCGATGACCGTCGACTGGCCCTCGCCGGCGGTCGCGCGGTCGAGCGCGGCCCGGAGTTCCTCGAGGAGCCCCACGGTGAGCGTCGCGGCCGGGTTCCGGACCCGGACGTGGTGGTCGAACGCACCCGTGTCGATGGCGTCCCGGACCTCCGCGGTGACGGCTTCCCGCTTCGTCTTCCCGTCGACCAGCGCGATGGCCGGGCGGGTGTGGCCCAGCAGGAGATGGTAGGTGACGATGTCACCGACGGCGATGAGCGGGCTTCCCGACCGGCCCAGCAGTTCGTCGGCGTCGGTGTAGATGGGGCCGAGCGGGTCCTTCAGCTCGTGACGCATCGAGTCGGGCAGCGAGAGGACGACCCGGGGCTGGCCGGGGTCCGGGGAGTCGTCGTCGGCGCCGTTCGCATCCCCGGCGTCGGCCATTATCGGACCTTGAGGGCGTACTTGCCCGGCTCGGTCACGTCCATCTCCTCGGCGATCCGTGACTCCTCGGGGTGGGCGATGATGACGTAGCCGGCCCAGTCCTCCGTGACGGAGGTCGAGCCGCAGGCGGGGCACTGCTCCCCGTCGTCCGTCTCGAGCACGCGGTGGCACTCGCGGCAGACGAGTCGGTCGGCCATCTAATCACCCGCCTGGCCCTGCTGGGCCCGGCGCTTGCGGTCCTGCTCGAGCCACTCGTGCTTGCCGAGACCGGGCTGCTTGGCCGTCAGGCCGATCTTCGAGTCGCGTGGATTCCGCTCGTCGATGCTCTTGGTGACGATGCGTGCCCGCACGGAGTCACCCACCGAGAGGACGCGGCTGGAGTCGCGCGAGGCGAGCTGCTGGTTCTCCTCGTCGTAGGCGAGGTACTCGTCGTCGATCTGCGAGACGTGGAGCAGCCCGTCGACGGGGCCGATACCGACGAAGGCGCCGAAGTTGACGACCTCGACGACCTCGCCGTCGACGACCTCCTGCATCTCGGGGTCGAACGTGAGAGCGTCGAACTCGGCCTCGTAGTAGACGCCGGGGCGGTTGGGGAGGACGGCGCCGGTGCCGATGTCGTGGATATCGATGACGCTCACGACGGAGCCGACGTCCTCGTCCATCCGGCCCTCCAGTTTGTCCTGCAGGAGTCGTTTCACCAGGTCGGGGGAGACGTCCGCCAGGTGCTTGGGCGGCACCTCGACGGTGTCCTTGAGTCGAACGCGTTTGTACATTGGTTGTATCGTGTGTGGTCCGGGTGTGGTGTTCTCGTGTGCGGTCCGGGAGACGGCGAGTTACGGCTGAGTGAGCGCGAGTTCGTTTCGCCCGCGTAAACCGATTACGGGTACGTCGCGGGCCAGCAGGCGGTCGCGCAGCTCGGCGTCGTTCGTGGCGACACAGTCGACGGTGGCTCCCTCGCCGGGGTCGCGGGTCGCGATCTCGACGACGGCGTCGTCGGCGTACTGCTCGGTGTGGGCGACCTGCTCGCACCGGTCGGCGAGGTCGCGGCCGACGCTCGCGGCGACGGCCTCCTCGCCCTGCCCCTCGCTGAGCTTCTCCAGCTCCGCGACGCACGCGGCCGGGACGACCGGCTCCGGGTCCTCCAGCACCCGGTCGAGTTCCTCGAAGACGCGCACGTCGCACTCGACGGGCATCATGAGCGCGTTGGTGTCGAGCAGGACCGAGGTCATCCTATCGCAGCGTCCCCACGCCGATGAGCCGCCAGCGCGAGCCGACACGGCGATTGATGGCGATCTTCGCGCCCTCCTGGGCGCAGACGGGCCGCTTGAGCGCGACCTCGCACTCCTCGTCGCGGGCGCTGGTGACGGAGCCGACGGTCGTGGCGGTCCCGACGGTGAGCATGAGGGGTTCGCCCGTCGAGATGGGCTCGATCTCCTCGGCGTCCTCGCCGACGACCCGTTCGAGCAGGTCCACGTCCATCACGAACGAGTCCCGCGTCGGCGGGAGCGAGCCCGGCGGCCCGGCGACCTGCCCGGCCAGCGCGTCGCCCTTCGTGAACGAGGGGTCCAGTCCCGTGCCGACGCCGATGAGGCCACCCGGCGTGGCCTCGTCGGCGGACTCGCCGCCGGCCTGCAGCGACCGGACGGTGGTCTCGACGGGGCGGTACTCAGACTGGCCGCCCTCCTCGACCTCGCGGCCCGGGCGGATCTCCATCTCGTCGTCGACGTGGAGGCGACCCTGCGAGAGCGAGCCGCCGATGACACCGCCCATCAGCCCGCCGGCGTCCGTGCCGGGGCGGTTGATGTCGAACGAGCGCGCGACCTGCAGCCGTGCGTCGGCGTCGGCGTCGCGCTCGGGCGTCGGAATCTCCTCCTCGATGGCGTCGATGAGGACGTCGATGTTGACCTCCTGCTGTGCGGAGACGGGGACGATGGGGGCGCCCTCGGCGACGGTCCCCTCGATGAAGTTCTCGATCTGCTCCCTGTTCTCGAGGGCGGCCTCGCGGTCGCGGACCAGGTCGATCTTGTTCTGGGCGATGACGATGTTGTCGATGCCGATGATGTCCAGCGCCATCAGGTGCTCCTGGGTCTGGGCCTGGGGCACCGGCTCGTTCGCGCCGATGACCAGCACGGCGCCGTCCATGATGGATGCGCCCGACAGCATCGTCGCCATCAGCGTCTCGTGGCCGGGGGCGTCGACGAACGACACCGTCCGCACGACCTCCGTCTCCTCGCCGTCGACCTCCTCTGCTACAGTGTAGCACTCGGGCGGGTCGGCGCCCGGCCGCCGGCGGAAGGTGGCGTCAGCGTACCCGAGGCGGATGGAGATGCCGCGTTTCATCTCCTCGGAGTGCTGGTCGGTCCACTCCCCCGAGAGCGCCTGCACCAGGGTCGTCTTCCCGTGGTCGACGTGGCCGACCAGTCCGATGTTCACCTCCGGTTGTCGGTGTGTGTTCGACATCAGTAATATACCGGTTATCATCCCCTGCGGCGTATAAGGCTACCGAAGTGGGGCGTCACGCCAGTCGGGTCGGCTCGACCGCTCGCTGCTGTCTCGCCCGCCGTGGCCCCTCGGGCGCTCGTCTCGGCTCCCTTACAGAAACCCGCTTCAGCCAACGCTTTAGCCGGTACGGGACGACGGCACACACATGAGCGACGACGCCAGCGCGAGCGAGGATTCCATCCTCCAGTGCGAGGAGTGTCTCCCGCCGGCGGACGCGTTCGCCATCGTCGGCAACGAGACGCGCCTGCATATCCTGGAGGCGCTGTGGGCGGCCGACCGGCCCGCGGCGTTCTCGGAGCTGCGGCGGTCGGTGGGGATGCGCGATTCGGCACAGTTCAACTACCACCTCTCCAAACTGCGGGGCCAGTTCGTCCGCAAGACCGACGACGGCTACGAGTTCCGCCAGGCGGGGAAGGCCATCGTCCGTGCGGTGCTGGCGGGGACGTACAACCAGGACCCCGAACTGGAGCCGTTCCCGGTCGAGGGCGAGTGTGTCGCCTGTAGCGGCGGTCTGCAGGCCTCGTACCGTGACGAGGCGTTCCTCATCATGTGCGCGGAGTGCCAGCGTCCACACGGCACCTACCCGTTCCCGCCCGGAGGGCTGGAGGACCGCTCCCGGGACGAGGTGCTGTCGGCGTTCAACCAGCGGGCCCGACACCTTGCCTGCCTCACCGCCGACGGGGTCTGCCCGGACTGCAACGGGCGCGTGCGGACTGAGATCCTCGAGCCCGAGGACCTCCCGCCGGACAAGGTGAAACCCATCGCCGAGCAGGACCTGTTCGTCGTCCACGAGTGCGAGCGGTGCAACAATCATATCGTCTCCTCCGTCGGGCTGACGCTCCTGGACGACGCCGAGATCGTCTCCTTCTATCGGGACCACGGTATCGACCTGAACACGGTCCGCTTCTGGACGCTGGAGTGGTGCATCAGCGACCGGCATCTGGAGATCCTCTCGCGGGACCCGTGGCGGCTCCGGGTGACGGTGCCGCTGGGCGACGAGGAGCTCCGGGTCACCGTCGACGACGACATCGCCGTCCAGCACACCGAGCGGCGGGCACGGACGGGCGACGCGGCGACGGAGGCGACGACACCGACCGAGGCCGGCGACACCGAGGAGCCGCTCGGGACGCAGGATGCGTGACCTCCGACGGTGGCTGTCGGCGGCCACCCGCTCGCTGGCGGTCGATATCGCGGGGCGGGAGCGCCGGCAGGCGGCGCGCTCGCGCATCCGGACGCTGCTGGTCGACCTGCTCGTCCTCGGCTGTGTCCTGCTCGTCGCCCTGCTCGTGGTGGCCGTCGCCGGCCTCGCCATCGGCGTCACCGTCTCCCACGGACAGAACGTCCCGGTCGTCGTCACGGCGTGGACGCTGCTGATGGCACAGCTCGCGTTCGTCCCGCTGGTTGCGATGCGGGTCGGAACCGCCGTCTACACCCGGCTCGGTTGACGCCGCCGTTCCGGTCGCTCCGGACGCATCGCCCCCCGACATAAGACCCCCGCCCGTATCCGGGGCACGAGACTTATCAACACACACCACGCAACCGCCGGCTATGAGTTCAGACACCGGGCCGACTGGCGGCAGCATCGACACCGTCGGGTCGGGAGGAGTCCGCGACGAGGAGGACGACTCGGCAGGAGCGGCGGCCGACGAGGAGGTATCGGACCTGCCGCTGGCGCCCTACCCGCCGAACCTCGGGAACCCGAAGCTGCACGCGCTCCGGCAGGTGCAGGACCCCATCGGGTTCAGCGACCGGGCCGCGGCCGTCCGTGATGTCTACCGCGTCTGGCTCCCCGGCCTCGGTGACCTGACGCAGGTCACCCATCCGGACCACATGAAGCGTGTCATGCTGACCGAGCGCGAGAAGTTCCGCAAGTCCGACGACTTCGGCATCGCGTTCGGCGACGGCCTCCTCACCGTCGAGGGTGAGGAGTGGGCCCAGCAGCGCAAGACCCTGCAGCCGCTGTTCGTCCGCGAGAGCGTGATGGGCCACGCCGAGACGATGGTCGAGCAGGTCCAGCGCCGCGTCGGTCGCTGGGAGGGTGGCCAGCAACTCGACCTCCAGTCGGAGATGACCGACCTGACGCTGGACGTGCTGTTCGCGGCCATCCTCGGGCGCGAGCTCGAACTCGACGGCGACGAGAAGATCCGACGGGGTGCCGAGGCGCTGCACGACTGGTTCCTGCCCACCTCCTACCCGCTTCCACGCTGGATGCCGACGCCCGCGCGCCGACGGTTCAGACAGGGCAAGCAGACGCTCCAGGAGGAGGCCGACCGCCTGCTCGACGAGGCCGCCCGGAACCCGCCCGCGGACCCGACGGAGGCCGACGACCTGATGAGCCTGCTGGTCGGCCTCCGCGAGTCCGGGATGACCGACTCGGGGATGTTCACCGACGAGGACCTCCGCGACCAGATGGTGACTATCATCTTCGCGGGCCACGACACGACGACCACGTCGCTGACGTTCGCGCTCTGGGCGCTCGCCGAGCATCCCGACATCCGCGAGCGGTTCCACCAGGAGGTCGACGCTCTGGACGGCCCGCCGACCGCCGAGGACATCGAGGAGGGACGGCTGGAGTTCACGGACAAGGTCGTCACCGAGACGCTCCGGCTGTTCCCCCCCGTCTACGCGCTCCCCCGTGTCGCCGACCAGGACGTGCAGTTCGACGGCTATCGCGTCCCCGAGGGTGAGCGTATCGGCGTCCTCATCCGGCGCATCCAGCGTGACCCCCGGTTCTTCGACGACCCTACTGATTTCGACCCGGACCGGTGGACCGACGAGTTCCGGCAGAACCTCCACGACTTCGCGTACGCGCCGTTCGGCGGCGGCCCACGCATCTGCATCGGCCGCCAGTTCGCCCTGCTCGAAGCCAAACTCTCGCTGGCGACCATCGCCCAGGACTACGAGCTCTACTACCTCGGCGAGGAGGGCGACCACGACGGCGCGCCGCTCTCGCCACAGATGACGCTCCGGATGAAGGAGGGCCAGGAGTTCCTCATCACCGAGCGCTGAGCCCTCCTCCCGTCTATCGTTCTCCCGCCGCTCGGTTCGTGTACGTATCCTTACAGAAGGAGGGTCCAGTAAGCTCGCATACAGAAATGTAATTCAGATTACCATTATCCGTCCGGGGGTCCTCGATACAGATGAAGACAGATGCGAACCGAACACCCAACCTCCCATCGGACGACGACGGTATCGAGCGGCAAACACCGGAGCAGAGCGGCCCTGACGGTGCTCGCGCTCGTCGCCCTGGCGCCGCTGGCGTTCGTCGGCGCGCTGGTCGCGGTCGGCATCACGGCCACGACCGGCCCGCTCGGCGCGGGCGTCGCCGCGGTGGCCCTGTTCACGGCGCCGGTCCTGCTGCCGTGGGTCGCCGTCCGCGGCGCGGTCACGGCGATGGAGCACCGACAGACGCGGTGACAGCAGGTCGTCCGTGCCCCGGAGAACTAACTCGGCGCCGGTCGACGGTCCAGCCATGTCCTTCGACCCCGGCCGCGTGGAGACGCTGACCTTCGACTCCTACAGCACCGTCGTCGACGTCGATTCCGCCGAATCCGCGCTCGACGAGCACCTCCCCGAGGACGTGCCCACCGAGCAGCTCTCGAACCTCTGGCGGGCCCACTCCATCATGTACACGCTCGTCGCCAACCACCTCGACACGTACGACACCTTCTACGAGTACAACCGGCAGGCGCTGACCCACGCGCTGGAGACGTTCGGGGTCGAGGCTCCGGAGGGGATCCGCGACGAGATTCTCGCGGTCTACATGGACCTCGACGTGTTCACCGACGTCGAGGACGGGATGGCCCGCCTCGCCGACGAGTACGAGGTCTACATCGTCTCGAACGGCGACCCGGCGATGTTGGACGCGATGGTGCAGGTGGCCGACATCGGCGACTACGTCGAGGACACCATCAGCGCCGACGAGGTGGAGACGTACAAGCCCGACGCGACGCTGTACGAGCACGCCGCCGAGCGCGCTGGGACCGACATCGAGCGGATGGCGCACACCTCGGCGGGCTGGTTCGACGTGCAGGGCGCGAGCCACGCGGGGATGCAGGGCGTCTGGGTGAACCGCGACGACGGGCCGTGGGTCCACTTCGACGGGGAGCCGGATCTGGAGGTAGGTGACTTCCACGGCCTCGCGGACGAACTGGGCGTCTGACCCGGGGGCTAGGCACCTCCCTTATGTGGCGGGCTCCGGGTGTCCCGCCCATGTCGTTCGACCCCGACCGCGTGGAGACGCTGACCTTCGACTCGTACGGCACCCTCGTCGACGTGGCCGCCGTCGAGGCGGCGCTCGCGAACGTCGACGGCGTGACCGACCCCGAGCCGATCTCGAACCACTGGCGCTCGCGCTCGTTGCTGTACACGATGGTCGCGAACGCCATCGACGCCTACCAGCCGTTCTACGCGCTGAACCGGGCCGCGCTGACCCACGCACTCGCCGCCCACGGCATCGAGACCACGCCCGCCGAGCGCGAGGCCGTCCTCGAGACGTACCACGACCTCGACGTGTTCGACGACGTGGCCGACGGTATCGCCGCCCTCGCCGCCGACTACGACTGCTACGTCGTCTCCAACGGGAACCCGGAGATGCTCGACTCGATGGTCGAGGCGGCCGATATCGACGATGTCATCGAGGATACCATCAGCGCTGACGAGGTGGCGACGTTCAAACCGGACGCCGAGATCTACCGTCATGCCGCCGCCCGAACGGGGACGCCCATCGACCGCATCGCACACGTCTGTGGCCCGTTCTTCGACGTGTACGGCGCGATGAACGCCGGGATGCAGGCCGTGCGGGTCGCCCGGGGCGGCGAACCGTGGGACGCGTTCGCCGGCGACCCGGACCTGACGGTCGACGACTTCCACGGGCTGGCCGACGCGCTCGGGGTCTGAATCGCGACGAGGCCGCAACCTTTTCCTCGCCGCTACGAGTGCCGGACGGCGTGGCACTACCGCCGGTCACGCCCGGGATGTTGGCCGTGTTCGCCATCATCGTCGTGGCGCTGGTCCTGTTCGCGACGGAGCCGGTCCCCATCGACATCACGGCCATCGGGGTGATGGTCTCGCTGATGGTGCTCGGGACGGCCGGCCCCCTCGACCTGACCGGTATCTCGCCCCAGCAGGGCATCTCGGGGTTCGCCTCCGGCGCGACCATCACCGTCCTGGCGATGTTCATCCTCAGCGCCGGCGTCCAGCGGACGGGCGTGGTCCAGATCCTCGGTCGGGAGCTGTCCGCCCTGACCGGCGACAGCGAGACCCGACAGCTGGGCGCCACCATCGGCGCCGTCGGCCCCATCTCCGGGTTCATCAACAACACCGCCGCGGTCGCCATCCTCCTCCCGATGGTGACCGACATCGCCCACGAGGGGAAGACATCGCCGTCGAAACTGCTGCTCCCGCTCTCGTACGCCTCGATGTTCGGCGGCACCCTCACCCTCATCGGGACCTCGACCAACATCCTCGCCAGCGAGGTGGCCGCCGACCTCGGCGTGCCGAACGCGCCGTTCTCGATGTTCCAGTTCACCGCGCTCGGCATCCTCGTCAGCATCGCGGGCACCATCTACCTGTTCACGCTGGGCCAGTACCTCACGCCCGAGCGCATCAAACCCCGCGAGGACCTGACCGAGGAGTTCGAGATGGGCGAGTACCTGACGGAGGTGACCGTCCGCGAGGACTCACCCATCGTCGGCGACACCATCCGTGACGCGCTGGTAGAGACGGACTTCGACGTCGACATCGTCCAGCTCATCCGCGGCGACGAGGTGTTCCTCGAACCGCTCGGGCCGAAGACCATCCAGCCCGGCGACATCTTCGCGCTCCGGACCGACCGGGACACCCTGGTCGAGATCATGGACGTCGACGGGCTGGACCTGGTCGCCCGCACCGTCGACGAGGCCGAACTCGAGGCCGCCGAGGAGGAGGCGAACAACCTCGTCGAGGTGGTCGTCGCGCCCGGCTCCTTCCTGGTCGGCGAGACGCTCGCGTCGACCAACTTCCGCCAGCGCTACGACGCGACCGTTCTCGCGTTCCGGCGTGGCCCGGAACTCATCCGCCAGCGGATGGACCGCACCCGCCTCAAGGTGGGCGACACGCTGCTCATCCAGGCCACCACCGACTCCATCGACCGTCTCGCCGACCGTCGGGACTTCATCATCGCCCAGGAGATCGAGCGCCCGGACTTCCGGCAGTCCCGCATCCCCGTGGCGGTCGGCATCGTCGCCGCCGTCGTCGGTGTCGCCGCGCTCGATATCCTCCCCATCGTCGTCTCGGCACTGGCGGGCGCCCTGCTGATGGTGCTGACGGGCTGCCTGAAGCCGACGGAGGTGTACGAGGACATCCAGTGGGATGTCATCTTCCTGCTCGCCGGCGTCATCCCGCTCGGGCTCGCCATGGAGGAGACCGGCGGTGCCGACTTCATCGCGGAGGGTATCGTCATGGCCGCCGGGTCGCTCCCGCTGGTGGCCGTCCTGGGACTGATGTACGTGGTCACGGCCACGCTCACCAACATCATCTCCAACAACGCCGCGGTCGTGCTGATGATCCCGGTCGCGTTCGAGGCTGCCCTGCAGATCCAGCCGAGCGCCGCGTACGCGTTCGTCCTGGCCGTGACGTTCGCCGCCTCGACGGCGTTCATGACGCCCGTCGGCTACCAGACCAACCTGTTCGTCTACGGTCCCGGCGGCTACCGCTTCACGGACTACCTCCGCGTTGGCACGCCGCTGCAGATACTGCTCGCCATCGTGACGACGGCCGGTATCTCGGTTCTGGTCGGGGTGTGAGCGGAGAGGGAGCGAAACGCTTTCCCACCGGCTTCCAGTAGAGTTCCCTGCGGGACCGTGGGTTAGCATGGTATACTTCGGGCCTTGGGTGCCCGTGACCCCGGTTCAAATCCGGGCGGTCCCACTGCTGGCGTGTCGCGAACGAATGTGAGCGACCGCCGAGGCGAGCGCCGGATTCGGACCCTGCGAGACGAGCGGAGCGAGTCTCGCTCTGGTTCAAATCCGGGCGGTCCCATCCGTAATTAAAGGAAGAGCCGCAGTTCTGCCCCTCTACTTACCGACGCCCCTCGCCAGCTCGGCGGGTGGTACTGCATGAGCGAGACGCAGCCGCGCGTCTCCCTCGCGGACCTCGACAACCCCATCTGCGAGTTCTGTGGGTTCGAGATCGAGGACCGAGACCTGCAGTGCTACGCCCGCGGTGACGGCGAGGTGTGCGCGCCTTGAGCGTCGAGCAGCAGCGGCGCTCCGAGAGCGACGGCCCGAAGCCCGCGTGTAGCCGCACCAACAGCGACTGGCGGCCCGAGCCCGCCACCGGTGGCCTGCTCGCCTTCCACCCGCCGTGCCAGGAGTTTCCCCGACGACGGGTCCGAGGAGGGTGAGACGGTCCTGCGGTCGCGTGGCACCTGCGGGAACCGCGTCCACCGGCCGCCCGACGACGACGGAGGTGACGCGTGATGGCGGCGACCGACGCCGAACCCGACGGTGCCGTCCTCGCGACGTACTTCCCCGACGACGCGGACTTCCGGGCCGAGAGCGAGCCCCGGACGCTGCCGGCCAGCTGGCGCGCCGCCCGCTTCGACCAGGCCGACCGCGAGGCCACCGAGCACGTCGGTACGCCGTGCTCATGGTCCGCGGGCGGTTCCGCGGGCTCGGCGGCGACCGTGCGATGATTCGCGTTAGCTTGTCGACCGCGCGGTCTCGCGCACGTGGTATCGAGACCCGTTGCCCGGGGCTCTCCATCATTCGCGTTTCTGCAACGATATTCACGGCCAGCAAACGGTGAGGGCGGTTTATACCCGCTGGGGGCGTCCGGACAGCTACCCACGGTGTCGCAGTGAGCCCGATGCGGCCGTGGGGAGGATCGGCGGCGGGGTTCCTGCCCGGGTCCCGACCCGCCGCCACCGCATCGTACCCGGCAATATCCGGGCCGCGCGTCAAACCACCAGATAGCCTCAGCCTTTATACTCAACGCTCGAACTGGCCAGTGCGTTTATATACCCGTGTCAGCCCGACGCAGCGGAAAACCGGCTAAACCGGCCGTTAATCGGCCGTTGAGCGGCGCTCGATAGGGCCGATTGGTGACACAACCGCCTGGAGACCGCGCCAGTGGCCGCGAGGGGCGCTGTACCTATGTGATACAAATATCCCCGGTTGACTCCGGCCGCGGAATCGAATCAGTGAGAACGGCTCTACCGCCCGATAACGCGTCGTTAAAAGACTGGTGCGGCGACTAAACCGCCCGTATCTTTATATACGTCCGTTGGATGCCTCAGGGTACGCGACCCGGGCAACGCGGTGCGGGCGGCGGGCGGGCTCACTTCCCGCCGCGCCGGCCACGGGACCCGGGCGCGACACACACGACAATGCAATTCACATACCTACTCGGCGACGACGACGCCGTGTCACCGGTTATTGGGGTTATCCTAATGGTCGCAATCACGGTGATTCTCGCAGCCGTAATCGGTACGTTCGTCCTCGGTCTGGGCGATCAGGTCTCGAACACGAGTCCGCAGGCGAGCTTCACGTTCGACTTCGATGGGAGCAACCACAATGCCGACGCTTTCAGCGAAAGTCCAAACTCCGGAGCTTCCAACCCTGATCAGGGCCTCCTCACTATCACGCACGACGGTGGAGATGGGATTGAGGCTGGACAAATCGGAGTTAGCGGTGGCCTGACTGACCGAGACCTTGCAGCAGATTCTGGAGACTTCAACAGCGGTGACACTGTCAGTGCAGGGACTTCGTTCGATTACGCAGTTGCAAGCGATGACACCGTTCGCGTCACCTGGGCCTCCTCGAACGGCGGCGACACGTCTACGCTCGGCAAGTGGACCGGTCCGGACGCCTAAACTAAGAAAATCATGAATTTCAAAAACATATTCACAGACGACGACGCGGTCTCGCCGGTCATCGGCGTAATTCTGATGGTCGCAATCACGGTGATTCTCGCGGCCGTCATCGGCACGTTCGTGCTCGGCCTCGGTGATCAGGTCTCGAACACGAGCCCGCAAGCGAGCTTCACCTTCGATCTGGATGATAACGCCGACTACGATGGCGACGGTAATCAGGAAGGTGACGTTCTCTCCATCACTCACGACGGAGGGGACAAAATTGAGCAAACACAGCTGAGTGTTGTCTCTGACGTGGATGGAGACCTCAGCAAGAGTGAACCATCAACGTCAACTGGGCTGCCCGGATCCAACAGCAGTGAGACCTTCTCATCTGCCGGATACACCAGTGAAATCACTGCAGGCAGCACTGCGTACTGGTACACTGGCGATGGTTCTGGTGCTGGTTCCGACGTTGAGCTGAACGGCGCTACGGTTCGAGTGACGTGGGCATCCTCGAACGGCGGCGATACGGCCACGCTCGGCAAGTGGACTGGTCCGAACGCGTAATTGAACAATGAATTTCAAAAACATATTCACAGACGACGACGCGGTGTCGCCGGTCATCGGAGTCATCCTGATGGTCGCAATCACGGTAATCCTCGCGGCCGTCATCGGCACGTTCGTGCTTGGTCTCGGTGACCAGGTCTCGAACACGAGTCCAACCGCGAGTTTCACGTTCGACCTAAATGAAGGCGCTACAAGTCGGGGAGACGCACTGACCGTCACACACGATGGTGGCGATCAGATTACGGCCTCGCAGATTAATGCCAGTGTAAACGGCGCAGAAGCGCCTACTGGCACTGCAGTCGCGTTCGGAAAAGGCGGTGCCAACAGTCCGGGATCGCAAAACGGCACGCTTTACCCGACCGGGCCAGTCTCCGCAGGGAGTTCTGACGTAATCGACTTCAACGATTTCGATGATGGGAGTGGCAACAAGCTGAGTGGTGCCAGCGGCGACCTGGACCTCTCCGGCGCAACTGTCCGTGTCATATGGCAGTCCTCGAACGGCGGCGACACGGCCACGCTCGGCAAGTGGACCGGCCCCGACGCGTAAACTGAACACCCAATTCAATCCATGAACTTCAACAACCTATTCACAGACGACGACGCGGTGTCACCGGTCATCGGAGTCATTCTGATGGTCGCCATCACGGTCATCCTCGCGGCCGTCATCGGCACGTTCGTGCTCGGCCTGGGCGACCAGGTCTCGAACACGAGTCCGACGGCCAGCTTCACGTTCGACTTCAGTGACTCCAACGGTGAGCTCGCCATCACGCATGATGGCGGTAATTCCATCCCGGCTTCGCAGTTGACCATCGTTGCCCAGGGCGCGTCCTACAATAACGGTAACCTCGGAGCGGCCACATCGTCAACCTCATGGGAGGCCGCGAGTGGGTCGTCAGATGATGTTACTGCCGGGTCCAGCGTTACGATCGTGGAGGATACCGCAGATGGCCTCAACGGTGCGACCGTCCGCATGACGTGGCAGTCCTCGAACGGCGGCGACACGGCCACGCTCGGCAAGTGGACCGGCCCCGACGCGTAAACCCGCTGATCTGATTACTTTCATTTTCTGTCAAGCCGGAGCTACATAGCGAAACCGATAATCGGGTTTCAGGGCTATCCACTCTCTGCCCGAGGCATTTATCGCGGTGGTCATCGATTAAGTTGCTAGATGGACTACGGAAGGGTTGCATCGCTCATTGCGATTGGAATATTCTTTTCGGTAGCAACCGTCTCCGGTCCACTGGTTCAGGGCATCGACTTAACAGAATCACAGGGAGAGCTTCCGCCCCCTGGCTCGGGGAGCGCAGACGTGACTATCGTCTCAACGCCGCAGGACGCCATGATTGTCCCGAAGTCGCTTGGGGACGACGCTGGTTACAAGCTACAGGTTCCAGAAGCTACTGCCAGGGTTGAGAACGTGACTCTCAGACCGATACTGGTCTACAAAATCCAGATTCGAGAGCTTGGTCATACCCAGGGGACCACTCTGTTCCTGAATGCGTCCCGGACTGGAACGCAAACGCTCACGCTTGAAACCAGCCAATTCGAAGAGTCACGTATTCGCGAAGAGACGTATAACGGAACGCTGACAGTTCTCCTTCGATCTGATGCCGGTGAGAAGATACTTCACCAAGAGACGATCGTGGTAGAGGTGCGAGAGTGACCGACAAAACGCTGGAGTACGATAGACTGAATATCGGTATCGACCGCCTCCGTGGAATCCAGGATGGCGGTTATCGGATGCTGTTCGAAGATCGGTTCGGTTTCGCTATCTTCCTCCTCGGGTTCGTTATTGGAACTCCTCTCATCTCGCTAGGATTCGCCATCACAGACAACTACACCGTCGCTAACACTCTGGTAGCAGTTGGCGAAGGATCACTCGCAGTGAGCGAGGCCGTATACGGGCAGACTCTGGACACCCCCGGGATGGTTCAGTCCGGGGGAGAGGCATACGGCCGGAACTACGGCCACGTCTTGCTTGCTCTTCCAATTCTGCTTCTCCTCCGGGGAGTCTCGGCCGTTGCCGACCCATTCGTAATCCTCGCTGGCGTCTGGTCTTTAGCCGTCTACGGGGTCTTCGAAATTGGGTTATCAGTATTCGGCTTTGAGCGAGAAGGTGCTCTCGGGGGACTCGGTATCTCTTTACTCCTGTTTACGATGACGGTACTGCTCGGCGGAAATCTGAACACCCTTTGGTTCCCGTATATATCTCTCGCACTGGTATCGGTCCTCGCCGCTGGACTCATCGGTACAGGCGTATATCGATCGCTCCTTGGCCGTGCTGACCGGAGAGTAGCAGTGGCGGCAGGGATCGTGGCTTCGATTGGAACGCCAGTTATCTTCTGGGCACCGATTCCAAAACGGCACGTGCTTCTGGCGGGTCTTGCTGTCTGTTCGCTGTTCTTCTTCCAGCGGAGTACAGTTCAGGACGCTGAGAAGATGGCCACCACCTATCGAGCACTGGCCTACGCACCAGTCGGCCTCACCGCATGGGTCAGCGCACCCGATGGAGTGATTCTGGGGATCGCTGTCTTCATTGCTGATATCGCGACCCTACGTGGAATCACTCTACGCGGAGTTGGCCTGAGAGGTATCGTGATAATCGTATCGTTCATACCATTTGTCGCGACGAATATTGCGATTTCTGGTTCTCCTATCAGAGCTCCTCGTCTCCTGATGGACTACGGTACAGCTCCAGAACCTGTCCCAGATTCGAATCCCGAAATCGGGGCCTCGTTCGTCCCACCGTGGTTCCGTTCGACGCCTATCTGGCGGATTATCAATCAATATCTCATTGGAACCGCCGTCTTCCTCACGCAACCAGAGCGTGTTTTTACTGTCTTCATCCGATCGGAGTACAATCTCGCGACGCCAGGGGGATTCCCCTCCACGGATGGAATCAACCTATCTGTCATCGAATCGGTTCCAATCATCAGCCCGGTGGTGATTACTCTGGGTGTCGTAGCCTCCCGGCTATCAGTATCGAACTGGAAGCCGGCTTCGTCGGACGCTTTCGTTGGCGCCTACACATTGCTACTGGTTCTTGCGTATCTCCCACGCCTACCCCTCTACGCCACAATTACGGTTCGCTATCTCGTCCCGATGTATCCGCTTCTTGTCTACGCCGTCGCCCGTCTTCCAGCCGTCAGACGAGCCATAGAATACCGCTGGAAGTGGGGACTCTGGACCTACGCGGGAACAGTACTGATTGGAGGCCAATTGTTCCTCGCAGGTGTCACGCTTCTAAACCAGGGTGCTGGCGAGTCCATGCAGACACACGCGGTCGTCAATCTCTCCATGGCAACATTGCTCGCCCTGTGGGCCCTCGCCGCTACCCTCGCCACCCGGCCAGATACTTCCGACCGCTACGACACGGTCGGCGCGATCCTCCTCGGCCTCGCCGCGGGGGCGGGAACGGTCCTCGTGCTGCTCGCAACCATCGCGTACTTCCCTGTCGGGGAGTTCCTGCTTCCGATTGTTCCCTCGCTGTGAAGCGGCCCAGGCGTCAGAGAACGACTCCAGCGGGGCACACGCGGCGGTGTTAACTTAGAGAATGAAGCGTTCGGTTTCGGGTGTCCATGCCAGAAATCCCTCGATTCTCTCTCTCCACCTCACTCGAACCTGTCGTCAGGCACGGGACCGGCCGGCAGACACACCTCTTCGGGCCGTCAGGCGCCGGGAATACCTGTCTCGCGCGCTACTGTCTCAAGCAACTGTGCGAGGAGGCCCCGCACGTCCGCCGGCAGTACATCAACCACTGCACGGCGCACCGACTGCCGCACGAACCGGTCGGTCAATCCGATTCCTCCCGGCGGATCGGTACGAGCACACACGACCCGTCAGGCAAGAAGGTCTCGCCGACCGACGGGGTCACCATCTCCGAGGTACGCGGGCGCGACTACAGCTCGTACCGGTAGACGTAGTCGTTGAACAGCGAGCCCAGGTAGAGGTCGCCGTCGTACTCCGTCGCGGAGGTGACGCCGAAGACGCCGCCCGCGGGGTCATGGAGCGAGTCGACGACCTCACCGGACTCGTCGACGCGGAGGACGAGCCCGTACGCGTCGCCGCTGACCTGCTGGAGGACGGACTCGGGCAGCTTGCCGAGCTGTCGTTTCACCCACGGACGGCGCTGGAGCGCCTCCAGCGATTCGTCGCGCAGGCTGGGGATGGCGACCCAGTAGCCACCCTCGCTGGCCACGTCGACGTTGTCGGGGTAGCCGGGGAGGTTGTCGACGAACACCTCGTCCTCGCCGGCGCGGTCCCCCTCGACCCAGTAGCGGCGGATGCGGTAGCGCGAGGTCTCGTTGACCAGCAGCGACTCCCCGTCGGGGCCGGGCGCGACGCCGTTGGCGAAGCCCAGTCCCGTCAGTTCGACCGTCGTCTCGCCCGTCTCGAGGTCGTAGCTCAGCAGGCGGCCGGTGTCCTGCAGTTCGAACAGCTCGTCCTGGAAGATCTCGTGGACCGTCGCGTCCGTGACGTAGACGACGCCGTCGTGGACGTAGAGGTCGTCGGCGAACTGGGTGTGCTGGCCGGCGGCGCTGTCGGTGAGCGTCTCCACGTCGCCGTCGGGCGAGACGCTCACGAGGCCGGCGTCCTCGGCGGCGACGATGAGGTCCGACCCCGGGTCGCCCTCGTCGATACCGTCCTCGAAGACGAGGCCGAGCGGCCGGCCGCCGACGCGGGCGAAGGGTTCGACCGGGCAGTCCGTGCGGCCATCGACCGGTTCGACGGTGCGGTAGACGACGCCGTCGTCGGCGCCGGTGTAGCACCGCCCCTCGGCATCGAACGCGGTGTCCTCCGGGCCGTCGACGGTCAGCACGCGGTCGGCGTCGGCCAGCGCGTGGTCCGGCTCCAGTGCGCCCGCCATCGGGGGCGGGTCGGGCGGGTGCCAGCCGACGGGGTCGAGGCGTGAGTCGGCGAGCGAACCGGCGGCGGCGACCGCGCCGAGCAGGAGTCCGCCCGTCGCGAGCGGATGTCGACGGAGTGGTCCGAGCATACGCTTGCCTCTCGTGGCGTCCTCAAGAAAGTAGGCATATGGGGGGTGAGTCGTGCTGGACGGCGGCCCGGACGGTCGTCCCGCCGTCTCAGAGGCCGACGGGGATGACGCCGAGGCCGATGCCGAGACCGAGCGCGACCGCGAGGATGAGGGCGAAGAGCAGCGCGACTTTCAGGAACCAGGTCACGCCGACCTCGGACCCGTTCGTGGTACCGCGACTGCCGTGGCCGGAGGAATCCATGCTATGATGTCCTGCACGACCGGCAATAAACCCGACGGCCGCCACGCTCGCGGTATGGTGCTCGAAGCGGACGGCGTCGGCGCCATGCTCGGCGACGAACCGTCAGGTGTGGGGCGTCCCGGCATCCGCGGTCAGTCGTGCTCTCGTTCGGTCGGTGGCGGTTCCGCACGGTCGATGACAGCAGCCCCTCAGTCGAGCTGTTCGACGGTGGTCGTGGCGTTCCCGACGAGGTGGTGTTCCAGCGTCCGGGCGACCGCCTCGGGGTCCACGGCGTCAGGTGAGATCCCGCGCGCTCGCGCGATGCTCCCCACGGTCGCCGGGTCGAACGGCACCCCCAGCGCGTCGTAGACGGGTGTCAACACGGTGGCGACCGCTTCGTGGTCGTGGACGACGAGGATGCCGCCGACGCGGGCGACGCCCCCGCCGACGCGCTGGGCGATGCCACACAGCTTCCCGTCGGCCGACAGCGAGTGTGCGCCCGGGCAGAACGAATCCGGCGGTTCGCCGCGCTCGGCGTCGACGCCGCAGTCGGCCAGCGCGGCTCTCACGAGCGTGACGGCCTCGTCGTAGCGTTCCTCGATGCCCGTTCGGAGTTCCTCGATGGGTTCGACGCGCGTGAACGCGACCGTGTTCCCCGTGTAGGCGACTGCACGCCCGCCGGTCTCGCGCTCGTGGGGCGGGTAGCCGTGGTCCTGGGCGGCCGCGCGCGCCCCTTCGTAGCCCGGCTCCCGCGCGTCGCGCCGCCCGAACGCGACCTGCCGATGGGGGGTCCAGACCCGGACCGCGGGCACGCCGGTCTCGGCGGCATCGGTGACCAGATGCTCCGTGACGGCCCGGTCCTCCTCGATGTCCGCCGCGCGCCCGCGTACGACTCGCATAGACGGGTGGACGTTCGGGGGGTGGCTACATGCGATTGGCGGATACCGGAGAATATTGTTATATACCATTTAATAGATTTACTAACTACTTGTGCCGCCGTTTTCCAATTACAATCCGATTCTAGACGATGTTCCCCGAGTTCTGTTCGTCAGGAGCCTCCTCCGAAGCCCTCGCGCGGTGCCGGCGTTCCGGCTCCGGCGTGGTGCTCGCGAGATGAACTCGCTCACGGAAGCCGGAGCCGGAGCGCCAGCGCGCGCCCATCGGACTGACGGTGCTGCGCGATTCTCGGCAGTCCACGGGCCGGGAGCGCGTGGCCGACCGCAAGGGAGGCCCGCGCGACTCGGGGAAGGGCAGGGCGACCTGACCGTGACACATCGACGCCCTGGCGGAATCGAAGGGCGAGCGCGCTCAGCGGGCCCCCGGCGACGCAAGGACCACAGGGAGCGAACGGAGTGAGCGACCGAGGACCGCAGCGAGTCGCGGGCCCCTGAGCGCGCGAGGGCTTCGTCGGTGTCCTTTGCTCGTCGGTGTCCTTTGCTCGTCGGTGTCCTTTGCTCGTCAGTGTCCTTTCGGTCGCTGTCGTTGGGGAACTCCTTTCGGTCGCTGTCGTCGTTCGAGCGGTCGAGGGTCCCGAGAGGGTTGCAGCATCTTCCGGGTGCCCGCGAACCACACGACCGACACACCCATCTTCCGGCACCGTTTACCGCCACCACGACACGCGTTCCCACGGCGAAACCCGTGCGAGACGGCCACAGACGCCGTGTAGAAACACTATCCTTTTATGCGCGGATTCGGTACGACCGGCACAGTCTAGTGGCCCGGCGTGGAAGCGCCACGGCATGACACGCAGCGTGCTCGTGCCGTCGTCACTGGTCCGGGAAGCCGAGGACAAGCGGGCTGCGACCCGCAAACTCGGCACCGTCGCCCGCGCGGCGGCGGTCTTCCGGGTCGACCGGCTGGTCGTCTACCCCGACCCCGTCGGGGAGCGTGACGCCAGCTGGGGTGACGGCGGGTTCGTGCACACCGTACTCGCGTACGCCGCCACGGCCCCCTACCTCCGAAAGGAGGCCTGGGGCAGGCGGAGCGAACTGGAGTACGCGGGCGTGCTGCCGCCGCTCCACCTGGGTGCACAGACCGGCTCCGGATCGAACGGTTCGGGGTCGTCAAGACAGGGCATCGTGACCGAGGTCGGACCTGAGGAGCGCGTCCGGGTCAATTGCGGCCTGCAACACCCGATCTCCCTGCCGGTCCCGCCAGGAATGGCGGTTCCGCGCGAGGGAGAACGCGTGACTATCAGGGTCTCCTCACGCGAACCGGTCCGCGCGAAGCTCGTCGACGAACCCCAGCCGGGGTTCGACGTCGAACGCGCGGACCTGGCCACCACGCTCGCCCGGGCCGACGCCGGCGTCCGTATCGCCGCGTCGCGCTTCGGTGAGCGGCTCACCGTCGCCCGGCTCGACTCCCTTCGCGGGGAGTGCGAGTCGGCCGGCGGCTGGACGGTGGCTTTCGGGGCTCCCGAACGGGGGCTCCCCGCCATCCTCGACATCGAGGATGCGGCGCGCGAGGCGACTCCGAGTGAGACTGGTACCGTGGCCGTGGCCGGCCACACCGACACCGACGACGGCGCATCCGCCGACGAGGCGGCTGTCGCCACCGACAACGAACCGCGCGACCCGCGGTTCGACCTCTGGCTCAACACGGTCCCCGACCAGGGAAGCGAGACGGTGCGAACGGAAGAGGCGATGTTCGCGTCGCTCTCGCCCCTGCGTCTCCCCCGGCGGTAGGGGGTTCGGGGGCGTCGAGTTCCACGGTGCGACGAGGGACGCCTGCGCGCGGTATTCGCGCGTCAGGTGGCGATACAGGCCCTCGTCGTACCCCACGCGAGACGCCCACCAGACAGCAGACAGAGGAACACAACACATGCCACAACCGAGCAGACCACGCAAGGGCTCGATGGGGTACAGCCCCCGGTCGCGGACGGACAGCGAGGTGCCTCGCATCTCGACCTGGCCGGACGACGGCGACCAGCCCGCGATTCAGGGCTTCGCCGGCTACAAGGCCGGTATGACCCACGTCGTCATGATCAACGACGAACCCGACTCCCCGCGCGAGGGGATGGAGGAGACCGTCCCCGTGACGGTCGTGGAGACGCCGCCCGTCCGGGCGGCCGCCCTGCGAGCCTACGAGTCGACGCCGTACGGACAGCGACCGATCACCGAGGTGTGGGCCGACGCCGAGGACCGTCACGACGACCTCGAGCGTGCGGTCTCCGCTCCGGACGAGATGGACGATTCGGACCTCCAGACGGCCCTCGACGAGGGCCGCGTGGACGACGTGCGCCTAATCACGCACACCGTCCCCGGTGAGCTCCCGAGCGTCCCGAAGACGACTCCGGATGTCATGGAGACGCGGGTCGGCGGCCCGTCCGTCGACGCGCGCGTCGAGTTCGCCATGGACCTCCTCGAGGAGGGTGGCGCACACGACGTGACCGACGTCTTCCGTGCCGGCGAGTACGCCGACATCTCGGGCGTCACGAAGGGCAAGGGCACCCAGGGCCCGGTCAAGCGCTGGGGCGTCCAGAAGCGGAAGGGCAAGCACGCACGCCAGGGGTGGCGCCGACGCATCGGCAACCTCGGTCCGTGGAACCCCTCCCGCGTCCGCTCGACGGTCCCGCAGCAGGGCCAGATGGGGTACAGCCAGCGGACGGAACTGAACAAGCGACTCCTCGCGCTGGACGAGGGCGAGATGGCGCCGGACGGCGGCTTCGTCAACTACGGCGAGGTCGACGGGTCGTACGCGCTGGTGAAGGGCTCCGTTCCGGGCCCGAACAAGCGCCTCCTGCGTCTCCGCCCCGCGGTCCGCGCGACGAAGCAGCCGCCCCTCGACCCCGAGGTGCGGTACGTCTCCACGGAATCCAACCAGGGATAGATCATGGAAGCAACAGTACGCGACCTGGACGGCGAGGACGCTGGCAGCCTCGAGCTGCCGGACGTGTTCGAGACGGTCCACCGACCGGACCTCATCAAGCGCGCCGTGCTCGCCGCCCAGGCCAACCGACGACAGGACTACGGTACCGACGAGTTCGCGGGCCTGCGGACGCCCGCCGAGTCCCCCGGCTCCGGCCGTGGGATGGCGCACGTCCCCCGGCAGAACGGCGTCGCCAAGCGCGTCCCCCAGACGGTGGGCGGGCGCCCGGCGCACCCGCCGAAGGCCGAGAAGGACCGCACGCTCGACATCAACGACAAGGAGCGCCAGCTCGCCGTTCGCTCGGCGCTGGCGGCCACCACGGACGGCGACCTCGTCGCCGAGCGTGGCCACGACTTCAACGAGGACATCGCGTTCCCGCTCGTCGTCTCCGACGAGTTCGAGGACCTGCAGAAGACCCAGGAGGCCCTGGGTGTGCTGGAGGCACTCGGCGTCGCCGCCGACGTCGAGCGCGCCGACGAGGGCCGCTCGGTCCGCGCCGGCAAGGGCAAGGGCCGCGGCCGGAAGTACAAGCAGCCCAAGTCCGTGCTCGTCGTGACCAGCGAGGAGCCCTCGCGCGCCGCCCGCAACCTCGCGGGCGTCGATGTCGCGACGGCCGACGAGGTCAACGCGGAGGACCTCGCGCCCGGTACGCATCCGGGCCGCCTGACGCTGTTCACCGAGTCCGCCATCGAGGAGGTGGCCGACCGATGAGCAAGGACGTCGTCAAGCACCCGCTCGTCACGGAGAAGGCCATGAACAAGATGGACTTCGAGAACAAGCTCGAGTTCGTCTGTGACATGGGCGCGAACAAGGACGAGATCGCGGCCGCCGTCGAGGAGCGCTTCGACGTGCGCGTCACGAACGTCAACACCCAGAACACGATGAAGGGCCACAAGAAGGCGACCATCACGCTTCACGAGGACGACGACGCACAGGATGTCGCGTCCCGCGTGGGGGTGTTCTAGATGGGGCGTCGTATCCAGGGCCAGCGGCGTGGGCGCGGTACCCCCACGTTCCGTGCGCCCTCGCACCGCTACAAGGCCGACCTCTCCCACCGGAAGGTCGAAGACGGCGACGTGATCTCCGGGGAGGTCGTCGGCATCGAGCACGACCCCGCGCGCAGCGCGCCCGTCGCGGACATCCAGTTCGAGGACGGCGACCGCCGGCTCGTGCTCGCCCCCGAGGGCATCGCCGTCGGGGACACGCTCCAGCTCGGTGTCTCCGCCGAGGTGGCACCGGGGAACACGCTCCCGCTGGCCGAGATCCCGGAAGGGGTCCCGGTCTGCAACGTCGAGCGCCAGCCCGGTGACGGTGGGAAGTTCGCGCGCGCCTCCGGCGTCAGCGCGGACCTGCTGACTCACGACCGCAACGCGGCCGTGGTCCAGCTTCCCTCCGGTGAGGTCCGGCGCCTCTCGCCGGATTGCCGCGCCACCATCGGCGTGGTCGCCGGCGGCGGTCGAACGGAGAAGCCGTTCGTCAAGGCCGGCAACAAGCACCACAAGATGCGAGCGCGCGGTGGGAAGTACCCCACCGTCCGGGGCGTGGCGATGAACGCCGTCGACCACCCGTTCGGTGGCGGCGGCCGCCAGCACCCCGGCAAGCCGAAGAGTATCTCCCGGAACGCCCCGCCGGGACGCAAGGTCGGTGACATCTCCTCGCGGCGGACGGGCCGCGGGGGCAAAGGGGGCCGAGACAAATCATGAGTTCCGAATACCAGATCGGCCGCGACAAGGACGAGGAGTTCACGTACCGCGGTCACACGCTCGACGAGCTCCAGGAGCTGTCGCTGGAGGAGGTCGCCGAACTGCTGCCCGCCCGCCAGCGGCGGAGTATCACCCGAGGGCTGACGACCGAGCAGCAGAAACTGCTCGAGGACGCCCGCGAGGCCGAGGAGGAAGCGACGGCCAACGACCCGCTCCGGACGCATCTGCGTGACATGCCGATCGTCCCGGAGATGGTCGGTCTCACCTTCGAGGTGTACAACGGCCACGAGTTCGACCGCGTCCTGGTCGAGCCGGAGATGCTGGGCCACTTCCTGGGCGAGTTCACCCTCACCCGCACCTCGGTCGAACACGGCCAGGCCGGCATCGGCGCGACCCGGTCCTCGAAGTTCGTGCCCCTCAAGTAAACCATGGGAATCAGCTACTCGGTCGACGCCGACCCGGACTCGACGGCGAAAGCGATGCTCCGGGAGCGGCACATGAGCCACAAGCACAGCAAGGAGATCGCCCGCGAGATCAAGGGCATGACGGCCGGCGACGCCATCGATTACCTCGAAGAGGTGATCGCCGGCGAGACGTCGGTCCCGTTCAAGTCCCACAACTCCGGGGTCGGTCACCGCAACGACATCGATGGCTGGGACGCGGGCCGCTACCCGGAGAAGGCCAGCAAGGCCTTCCTCGACCTGCTGGAGAACGCCATCGGCAACGCCGACCACCAGGGGTTCGACGGCGAGACCATGGCCATCATGCACGTCGCCGCCCACAAGGTGGGCGAGTCCCCGGGGCGCAAGCCCCGCGCGTTCGGACGCGCCTCCGAGTGGAACACCCCGCAGGTCGACGTCGAGATGATCCTGACCCAGGAGGAGACCGAATAATGGCAGACGAACACCAGTTCATCGAGAACGGCCTCGAACGGGCCCAGATCGACGAGTTCTTCCAGTCCGAACTGTCCCGAGCGGGCTACGGCGGCATGGACGTCGCCCAGACCCCGATGGGGACCCAGATCGTCCTCAAGGCCGAGAAGCCCGGGATGGTCATCGGCAAGGGCGGGAAGAACATCCGGAAGATCACGTCCGAGCTCGAGTCCCGCTTCGACATGGACGACCCGCAGATCGACGTCCAGGAGGTGGACGAGCCGGACCTCAACGCGCAGATCGTCGCCGACCGGCTGGCGAACGCGCTCGAACGTGGCTGGTACTTCCGGAAGGCCGGCCACACGACCATCGACCGTATCATGGAGTCCGGCGCGAAGGGCGCCGAGATCGTCCTGAGCGGAAAGGTCACGGGCGCCCGCTCGCGCGTCGAGAAGTTCAACCGCGGCTACATCAAGCACAACGGCGAGCCCGCCGAGACCGTGGTCGACCACGGGCAGGGGGTCGCCGTGATGAAGCTCGGCACCATCGGTGTCGACGTGAAGATCATCGGCCCCGACGCCGTGCTCCCCGACGACTTCGAGGTCTACGAGGACGTCGAGGTCGAGGACTACATCGAGGAGTCCGACGAGAGCGTCGAGGAACTCCTCGAGGGCGAGCCCGAGGAGGGTGAGGTCGCCGAGGGTGAGGCAGAGGTTCCCGAGGACCTCGCCGAGACCACCGAGGGCGACGCCGCTGACGCCGAGGAGGAGGCCCTCGACGAGGCGGACATCGAGGAGGAGGTCCTCGAGGACGAGGAGGAGCCCGCCCCGGCCGTCGAGCCCGACGAGGAGATCGAGGACGAACTCGAGGAGCTCGAGGAGTCCGTCGAGGACGAGGCCGACGACCTGATGGAGCAGATGCCCGACGAGGCCGACGAGGGCGCACAGGCTCCCGCGGACGATGACGATTCGGAGTCGGCGGACGCCGACGAGACCGACGCGGAGGGTGACGACGAATGACCATCCTGCACGTCGAGGAGATCCGCGACATGACGCCCGCCGAGCGGGAGACCGAGCTCGACGAGCTCGAGACGGAGCTCCTGAACGCGCGGGCTGTGCAGGCGGCCGGTGGTGCGCCGGAGAACCCCGGACGGATTCCGGAGCTCCGCAAGGCCATCGCCCGCATCAAGACGATCCAGAACGAGGAGGCTGACGAGTGACGATGCTGACCCCCGAGACGCTGCCGCGCCACGAACTCACCGGCCTGCCGGTCCGTGTCGCCGACGCCACCCACGACGGGTACGTCGGTATCACGGGTCGCGTGGTCGAGGAGACCGAGCGGACGCTGCTCGTCGAGAGCGGCGACGCTGTCAGTGGTGCGGACGGAGCGGCGCCCCGCGCCGCGAGCGAGGCCTCGGGGGCCAGCGTGCGGCAGGTCCCGAAGGCGGCGGCGACGTTCGAGTTCCGCCTGCCCGCGGACACGACCCCGAGCGATGACGCCTCGGCACGCCACGGTGGCGTGCAGGAGGCCGAGGACGCGTTCGTGACCGTGGCAGGCGAGCGACTCGTCGCCCGCCCGGCCCGACGGACCGAACATAGAGGTGATTCGATATGGCGCTAGGACTGAACGCAACCGAACCTGAGGCGGCCTGTGCCGACCCCAACTGTCCCTTCCACGGGGAGCTCTCCGTGCGGGGCGGGGTCATCGAGGGACAGGTAGCCTCGACAGACATGGACAAGACCGTCGTCGTCGAGCGGGAGTACGACGTGACGGTACCCAAGTACGACCGGCTGATGAAACGCCGGTCGCGGGTATCCGCACACCACCCGCCGTGCCTCGAGGTCGAGGTCGGCGACACGGTCCGTATCGCAGAGACACGACCGCTCTCGAAGACGAAGAGCCACGTCGTGATAGATATCAAGGAGGGTGACGACTGATGGAGGCACTCAACGCCGACGTCACGCCCGGCCTGGAGAAGGGCTCGCTCATCCGGTGTGCGGACAACACCGGTGCCCGCGAGCTCAAGGTCATCAGCGTGGCCGGCCAGTCCGGCACGAAGAACCGGCACCCGAAGGCCGGGCTCGGTGACAAGGTCACCGTCTCCGTCACGAAGGGCACCCCGGAGATGCGACGGCAGGTCCTGCCTGCGGTCATCATCCGGCAGCGCAAGCCCATCCGCCGTCCCGACGGGACGCGCGTGAAGTTCGAGGATAACGCGGCGGTCGTCGTCGACGACAACGAGGACCCCCGCGGGACCGAACTCAAGGGCCCCATCGCACGCGAAGTCGCCGAGCGGTTCGGCTCCATCGCGTCCACCGCGACGATGATAGTATGAGCAAGCAGCCATCCAAACAGCGGACACGACAGCGACGTGCGCCGCTCCACGAGAAGCAGAAGCAGGTCCGGGCCCACCTCTCGGAGGAGCTCCGGGAGGAGTACGGGCAGCGGTCCGTCCGCGTCAACGCGGGCGACACCGTCGAGGTCCAGCGTGGCGACTTCGCCGGCGAGACCGGCGAGGTCGTCGATGTCGACCTCCGGTCGGCGACCATCAACGTCGAGGACGTGACCGTCGAGAAGGCCGACGGGGAGGAGGTTCCCCGCGATCTCGACGCGTCCAACCTCGTCGTGACGGACCTCGACCTCGAGGACGACCTGCGCGAGGAGCGGCTGGAACAGACCGAGGGAGGTGACGACGAATGACGCGCCACCAGAAACGGCTCTCCGTGCCGAAGTCGTGGCCCGTCGAGCGCAAGACCGCCGCCTACACCGTCAAGGCCGACGCCGGCCCGCACGGTGAGAGCGGGGTCCCGCTGCTCATCGTCCTCCGCGACGTGCTGGGCTACGCGAACTCCCGGAAGGAGACCCGCTACGCCCTCGAGCAGGACAACGTGCTCGTGAACGGCCAGCCGGCCTCCGACGAGGAGCGCCCCATCGGGATGTTCGACATCCTCGAGTTCACCGAGCGCGACGAGCATTATCGCGTCTTCCCCGACGAGGGTGGTCGGCTCGCGCTGACCGCCATCGACGCCGACAGCGCGGGCTCGCGCCTCGGCAAGGTCGTCGGCAAGACCCAGGAGGCAGGCGGCCACACGCAGCTCACGCTGCACGACGGCGCCACGCTCCGGTCCGGCGACGACCAGATCTCGCCGAACGACTCCGTCGTCGTCTCGAACGACGACAAGTCCATCGTGGCCCACTTCCCGTACGAGGAGGGTGCGCTGGTGACGGCCGTCCGCGGCACGCACGCCGGCGAGATCGGCCGCATCGACCAGATCCAGGTCACCCCCGGCTCCTCGAAGAACAACGTCCTCATCGAGGGCGACGACGGCCGCTTCGAGACGGTCGAGGACTACGTCGTCGTCATCGACGAGAACTTCACCGACGACGAGGGCGAGGCCGAGCCCGACGTGACCGCCACCGACGAGGATGAGGCGGACGCGGGCACGGACGACGAACCCGAGTCCGACGACGCCGAGGAGGTGAGCGACGATGAGTAGTGAAGCCGAGGGCGGCGAGTTCCACGAGATGCGCAAGCCGCGCATCGAGAAGGTCGTCGTCCACATGGGCGTCGGCGAGGGTGGGCGCGAGCTCGCCAACGCCGAGGAGATCCTGGCGGAGGTCGCTGGCCAGGAGCCCGTCCGGACGACCGCGAAGGGCACCATCGCCGAGTTCGGCGTCCGCGAGGGCGACCCGATCGGCGCGAAGGTGACCCTGCGCGACGACATCGCCCGCGAGTTCCTCGAGACATCGCTGCCGCTCGTCGAGCTGTCGGCGAGCCAGTTCGACGAGTTCGGGAACTTCTCGTTTGGTGTCGAGGAGCACACCGACTTCCCGAGCCAGGAGTACGACCCGAGCATCGGTATCTACGGGCTGGACGTGACGGTCAACCTCGTCCGGCCGGGCTACCGGGTCCGCAAGCGCGACAAGGCAACGAGCGACATCCCGCCGCGCCACCGCCTCGATGCGGCCGACGCGGTGGCGTTCGTCGAGAGCGAGTTCGACGCGGAGGTCAACGAATGAGCGAGAGCGAAACCGAAGGAGAACACGAGGAACCCACCGGCGAGAACGCCGCGAAGCGCACCGGCGCGCAGGAGGCCTGCCAGCGGTGCGGTCGCGAGCAGGGCCTGGTCGGCAAGTACGACATCTGGCTCTGCCGGCAGTGCTTCCGCGAGATCGCCCGCGGTATGGGGTTCGAGAAGTACAACTGATGACAGGAAACGATCCACTGGCCGCCGCGCTGTCCGGCATCGACAACGCCGAGCGAGTCGGCCACCTGACGCATGAGGTCGAGCCCGCCTCGAACGAGATCGGCTCCGTGCTCGAGGTCCTCTACGACCGCGGGTACGTCGACGGCTTCCAGTACGTCGACGACGGGAAGGCCGGCCTGTTCGAGGTCGAACTGAAGGGAGCAATCAACCAGTGTGGCGCGGTGAAGCCGCGCTACTCGGCAGGCGCCGACGAGTTCGAGCGCTGGGAGAAACGATTCCTCCCCGCCCGTGACTACGGTGCCTTGGTCGTCACCACCTCGCAGGGCGTCATGTCCCACTACGAGGCCCGCGAGGCCGGCGTTGGTGGCCAGGTTATCGCCTACGTATACTGACAATGACAACACGCATCGAAATCGACGTACCCGAGGACGTGGACGCCTCGATGGACCGGCTCGACCTCACGGTCGAGGGGCCCAACGGGAGCGTCACGCGCAAGCTCTGGTACCCGGACATCGACGTCGCCGTCGAGGACGGTCAGGTCGTCATCACCTCGGACGAGGAGGACGCCAAGACCAACGCCACGGCCGGCACGTTCGAGTCCCACGTGCGGAACATGTTCCACGGGGTGACCGAGGGCTGGGAGTACACGATGGAGGTCTTCTACTCCCACTTCCCGATGCAGGTGAAGGTCGAAGGTGGCGAGGTCGTCATCTCGAACTTCCTCGGCGAGAAGTCCCCCCGGCGGACGCCCGTCCGCGGCGACACGGAGGTCGAGGTGGACGGCGAGGACGTGACGCTCCGCGGCAGCGACATCGAGGCGGTGGGCCAGACGGCCGCCGACATCGAGCAGCTGACCCGCGTGAACGACAAGGACACCCGCGTCTTCCAGGACGGGGTCTACATCACCAGCAAGCCGTCGCGAGGTGACGCCTGATGGCGGACGACAAGGAGGGTCGCGAGGATCAGGCACGCGACCAGGCCGACGAGCAGGCTCGCGAGGAGACCGAAGAGGAACTCGAACGGATGGACGAAGAAGAGCCCGAGGCCGAGGACGAGGAGGACGAGTACACCGACCTGACCGACATCAGTGGTGTCGGGAACGCGAAGGCCGCGGCCCTCGAGGGCGCGGGCTACGAGACGGTCGACGACGTGCGTCGTGCCTCCCAGTCCGACCTCGCAGAGGTCGACGGCATCGGGAACGCGCTCGCCGCGCGTATCAAGGCCGACGTCGGCGGTCTCGAGGTCTCCGAGGAGACCGAGGCCGAGGTCGAGGGCGACGAGGAGGAGGAGGAGGCGGCCGAGGACGTGGAGACGGAGCTCCGTCCCCGCGGCCACGCCGACAAGACGCCCGACCTCTCCGAGCAGGAAGAACGGCTGCTGGCCCAGCGCAAGCGCGTGGGCAAGCCGCAGTTCTACCGGCAGGACTACCACAAGAAGAAGCGGACGCCGACCTCGTGGCGCCGACCCCGCGGTGGCCTGTCGAAGCAGCGACGGGGCATCAAGGGCAAGGGCCCGAAGGTCGAGGCCGGCTTCCGGACGCCGAAGGCCGTTCGCGGCAAGCACCCCTCGGGCTTCGAGGAGGTCCGCGTGATGAACGTGGACGACCTCGAGGGCGTCGACGGGGACACGGAGGCCGTCCGTATCGGCTCCACCGTCGGTGCCCGCAAGCGCGAGCGCATCGAGGAGGAGGCCGAGGACCGCGGTATCCGCGTCCTCAACCCGACCTACGAGGAGGTGGAGGTCGAACAATGACTGACCTGAAGGCACAGAAGCGACTGGCCGCCGACGTCCTCGACGTCGGCAAGAACCGTGTGAAGCTCGACCCGAGCCGGCAGGAGGACATCGCGGACGCCATCACGCGCGACGACGTGCGTGAACTCATCGACGAGGGCGCCATCCGCGTCGAGCCCAAGCAGGGCAACAGCCGTGGCCGGGCCCGCGAGCGCGCGAAGAAGCGTGCGTACGGGCACCGCAAGGGCCAGGGTTCCCGCAAGGGCAAGGCCGGCGGTCGGAAGAACGAGAAGGAGGAGTGGCAGAGCAAGATCCGCGCCCAGCGGCGCCGGCTCCGCAAGTACCGACAGAACGGCGAACTGGACCCCACCGACTACCGCCAGCTGTACCGGATGGCGGGCGGTGGCGAGTTCGACTCGGTCGCGGACGTGGAGCGCCACGTCCGGGCCAACTACGACGTTGGAGGTGACGACTGATGGCGACAGGACCACGATACAAGGTGCCGATGCGGCGTCGGCGCGAATCCAGGACGAACTACCACCAGCGGTTGCGCCTGCTGAAATCCGGCAAGCCGCGACTGGTCGCTCGAAAGAGCAACCAGCACACCAGGGCGCAGCTGATAGTGCGCGGTGCACAGGGAGACGACACGGTCGCATCGGCGACCTCGAACGACCTGCAGGACTTCGGCTGGGAGGCTCCCACCGGGAACCTGCCGGCGGCGTACCTGACCGGCCTGCTGGCCGGCAAGCGCGCCCTCGACGCCGGGCTCGAGGAGGCGGTCCTCGACATCGGCCTCAACACGGCGACGCCCGGCAACAAGGCGTTCGCCGTCCAGGAGGGCGCTATCGACGCCGGGCTCGAGGTTCCGCACAGCGACGACGTGTTCGCGGAGTGGCCCCGCACGCGCGGGGAGCACATCGCTGAGTACGCCGAGTCGCTCGACGAGCCGCTGTACAGCGGCGAGTTCGACGCGACCGAACTGCCGGACCACTTCGATACGGTCCGCGAGACCATCATGGAGGACATCGAACAATGAGCAGAGGCTGGGAACCCCAGACACGACTGGGCCGGAAGGTGGCCGAGGGCGAGATCAGCGACATGAAGACCGCCCTCGAATCCGGGCTCCCGCTGAAGGAGCCCGAGATCGTCGACCAGCTCCTCCCGGGGCTGGAGGACGAGGTGCTGGACATCAACATGGTCCAGCGGATGACCGACTCCGGGCGCCGGGTGAAGTTCCGGTGCGTGGTGGCGGTCGGCAACCGCGACGGCTACGTCGGCTACGCCGAGGGGCGTGACGACCAGGTCGGCGGTGCCATCCAGAAGGCCATCGGAATCGCGAAGCTGAACATGATCAAGGTCGAGCGCGGCGCTGGCTCGTGGGAGGACCGGTCGGACCGGCCCCACTCGCTGGCCCGGAAGACCGAGGGCAAGGCGGGCTCCGTCACGGTGGAGCTCATCCCGGCCCCCGAGGGTCTGGGTCTCGCCGCGAGCGAGACCGTCCGGAACGTGCTCGAGCTGGCCGGCGTGGAGAACGCCTGGACCAAGAGCCACGGCAACACCCGGACGACGCTCAACCTCGGGAAGGCGACCTTCCGCGCGCTGGAGAACGCCGCGATGGCTCGTGGCCCCCGCGCACTGCGTGCCGAATCCGACGTCGAGCCCGGGGAGGTGAGCGACTGATGCGTGTACTCGTCCAGCTCCGCGGTGAGGTCAACCAGGGCACCGACGTACGCGACACGCTCGGCATGCTCAACCTTCACCGCGTCAACCACGCCACGCTGGTGCCGGAGACTGACACCTACCGTGGCATGGTGAACAAGGTGAACGACTGGGTGGCCCACGGGGAGCCCTCGGCCGAGATGGTCGAGACGCTCGTCCGTCGTCGCGGCGAGCCCGCCGAGGGCGACGCCGACATCGACGACGAGTGGGTCGCCGACAACACGGACTACAGCGACGTCGCGTCGCTGGCCGAGGCGCTCGTCGCCGAGGAGACGAAGCTCCAGGACGAGGGCCTCTCGCCCACGCTGCGGCTCCACCCGCCGCGTGGCGGCCACGACGGCATCAAGCACCCCATCAAGGAGGGCGGGGTCCTCGGCAAGCAGTCGACC
Organism: Haloglomus halophilum; assembly: GCF_024298885.1. Classification (GTDB taxonomy): domain Archaea; phylum Halobacteriota; class Halobacteria; order Halobacteriales; family Haloarculaceae; genus Haloglomus; species Haloglomus halophilum. The sequence continues at coordinate 612,182 of NZ_CP101166.1, read as the reverse complement.
GAGGAGATCGACGCCCTGCTGGAGGCGATGCGATGACATCCAAGAAACGACGACAGCGCGGCTCCCGCACGCACGGCGGGGGCTCGCACAAGAAACGACGGGGCGCCGGCCACCGCGGCGGCCGCGGTCGCGCCGGTCGTGACAAGCACGAGCAGTACCTCTACCCGCCGCTCGGCAAGTCCGGCTTCAAGCGCCCCCAGAAGGTACAGGAGGACATCGAGACCATCAACGTCCGCGAACTCGACGAGGACGCGGTCGTCCTCGCGGCGGAGGGCGTCGCCGAGGAGACCGACGACGGCTACGAGGTCGACGTTCGCGACGTCGTCGAGGACGGCCACGAGGCCGACGCGGTGAAGCTCCTCGCCGGCGGGCAGGTCCACGAGTCCCTGACCGTCCACGCCGACGCGTTCTCGGACGAGGCTCGCGAGGCCCTCGAGGCCGCGGGCGGCGAGGCGGTCCTCACCGAGCGCGGTGAGGAGCGCGCCGCCGAGGCAGACGACTCCGACGAGGCCGAAGGAGATACAACGGACGAGGCCAACGAGGATTAACGAATGAGTTGGAAGGAGACCGCCGAACCAGTACTCACGCGGATGCCCGGCGTCGAGCGCCCGGAGGGGCACGTACCCTTCCGCCGCAAGCTCGGCTGGACAGCCGGCGTTCTCGTGCTGTACTTCTTCCTCACGAACGTGTTCATCTACGGACTCGCGAGTGGGGGCGGCAACGACGCGTTCGGGCAGTTCCGGACCATCCTCGCTGGTGGGCAGGGAACCATCCTGCAGCTCGGTATCGGGCCCATCGTCACCGCGTCCATCGTGCTGCAGTTGCTCGGCGGTGCCGACCTGCTCGGGCTGGACACCCAGGAGAACCCGCGGGACCAGATCCTCTACCAGGGACTCCAGAAGCTGCTGGTGATCGTGATGTGTATCCTGACGGGCCTGCCGATGGTGTTCGCTGGCGGATTCCTGCCGGCGAGCCCGCAGATTGCCCAGCAGCTCGGCATCGGTCTCGCCGGGCTCAAGTGGCTGATGTTCACGCAGATCCTGATCGGCGGTCTCCTCATCCTGTTCATGGACGAGGTCATCTCGAAGTGGGGCGTCGGCTCCGGTATCGGCCTGTTCATCATCGCCGGTATCAGCCAGCGTCTCATCGGCGGCTTCTTCGGCGTCCCCGGTGTCACCCGTAACCCCGGGTTCTTCTACAACTGGTACACCATCCTGACCGGGCAACAGCAGCTCGGCGCGGTCCTCTCGACGCAGGGCCTGCTGAACCTGCTCATCGAGCCCGGACAGATACTGTTCCTGTTCACGACGGTCGCCATCTTCGGGGTCGTCGTCTACGCCGAATCGGTCCGTGTCGAGATTCCGCTCTCGCACGCCCGGGTCAAGGGCGCACGTGGTCGCTTCCCCGTGAAGCTCATCTACGCCAGCGTCCTGCCGATGATTCTCGTCCGCGCGCTCCAGGCCAACATCCAGTTCCTCGGGCGCATCCTCAACAGTCAGCTGGGTGGCGGCATGCCCGGCTGGCTCGGCGTCTACCAGTCCAGCGGCGCCGGCACCGCCGAACCCGTCGGCGGGCTGTTCTACTACCTGGCACCCATCTACAGCTACCAGGACTGGATGTGGTTCCTCGGGACGACCTCGAACCCGCCCAGCATGATCCTGGTCCGGGTGTTCGTCGACCTGTTCATCATGGTCGTCGGCGGCGCCATCTTCGCCATCTTCTGGGTCGAGACCGCGGACATGGGGCCGGAGGCGACGGCCCAGCAGATCCAGAACTCCGGGATGCAGATTCCCGGGTTCCGCCAGTCGCCCGGCGTCATCGAGAAGGTGCTCGAACGCTACATCCCGCAGGTGACCGTCATCGGCGGCGCCCTGGTCGGGCTGCTGGCCGTCATGGCCAACATGCTCGGCACCATCGGCGCCGTCTCCGGGACGGGCCTGCTGCTGACCGTCTCCATCACGTACAAGCTCTACGAGGAGATCGCAGAAGAGCAGCTGATGGAGATGCACCCGATGATGCGGCAGGTCTTCGGGGACTAGCGCGGCCCCCGAGGTCTCGTCGTCGGCTTTCCGCTCTTCCCCCTCGCCATCTTCTGCCGTGGGTCGAGCTGGCTGCACCAGCAACCCGCACGAGCTCGGGGGGACCGTTCGGTGCCACAGGACGACACCGACAGACGCCAACTGAGCAGCCGTCCCGACCGGCTCAGCCCTTCTGGTTGGCCGGATGGTTCTTGGGGTAGTTGATCCAGTCCGGATACGAGTAGTCGGCGGTCTTGTTCTGTTCCGGCGCGAACGAGTGCATCACGCCGTAGTCTTTCGCGATCTCCTCGTCGACCTGCCACTGCTGCCAGACCGGGACGCCGGTCTCCTTCATCGAGGTCCAGGCCGGCTCGTGGGCGTAGTCGGCCTCCGGCGGCGTGAACTTGATCTCCGGCAGGATGGTCCCCTGATCGAACTTGTACTTCTCCAGTGCCTTCACCATGTCCGCGTTCGTGGGGATCTTCTCGAGGTTGTTGTCCAGCACGTACCTCGCCATCGCGGTGGCGTAGGCTCGGACCGCGTCGTAGGTGATGGGGCCGGAGTAGACGGGGTAGGTGTCGAACTTCTTGCGGTAGCGCTTCATGAAGTCCTGGGTTCGGGGGGTGTTGGTCGTCTGGGGCGTGACGGCGTTCATCGTGAAGATGTACCGGCAGGCCCCGGAGACCTCCTCCCAGAACTCGTAGATCTGGGCCGGGAGACTGATGCCGCCCATCTCGAACGGGCGGTTCTGGTTGGCCCACTGCTTGACCGCCGCGGTCCCCGTCAGGGCGTGGGCGATCAGACAGATGTCGGCGCCCGAGGAGCCGACCTCGTCGAACAGCGGCGTCCAGTTGGTCGTCCCCGAGGAGGAGCGCTTGAACACCGGCACGTCGTCGAAGAACTCGCCCATGTTCGGCTTGAGCAACTCGGCGAAGGGGTCGAACGGGGCGATGTTCTCGATGAGGGCGGCCGCCGTGTTCCAGCCGAGTTTGTCCGCGTAGAGGTTGAGGAACTCCAGCTCCGCCCGGGCGAGGTCGTACGAGTGGATGGGCCCGGCGCGGAAGTGCCACTTGAACTCGTCGTAGCGGTCGTGGACGATGCGCCCCGGCTTCGGTCCGGCGGCCGCGGTCGTGATGTGGACCGTCCGGGTCGCCTTCATCGGGTTGAAGATCTGGAGCGTGCACTGGGTCAGGAACGTCCCGAACGTGGTCTTGCAGCGCTCCTTCTGGACGAGCCGTCGGAACTCCTTCCGTGCGGTCCCCGGCGAGGCCTCCGTGTTGCCGGAGAACGCTTTCAACTTCGCGCCGAGGATGCCACGGCCGCCGATGCCGGGCACGCCGTTCTTGTTGATGTCCTCGACCGCCAGCTGCATCGACTTCCACATCGACTGGCCGACCGGGAAGCTCTCGGGCTGTGGGGCCAGGCAACCGAGGCGGATGGTGTTCCCGGCGAGCGGCTGTGGGGGTGCGGTCCCCGTGCCGCTGCCGCCGCCGATGGAACCCTCGAAGCCGCCCTCGCCCCGGTTCTGTGCCTTCCGGGACTTGCAGCCCGCGGCCAGCGCCGCGGTACTGCCCGCCCCGGCGTATCTGAGGAACGACCGTCGGTCCTGCCCGCTGTCAACCGCTGTCCCCGCCGGGTCTGCCGACGGTGCCCCGGAATCCGTCTCCCGCGTCTGTTCCGTCATGTGTGATACCCGTTCACACTGTGCTCGGGTCGATGGTTAGCTTATTTTCGGCCTAGAGAAATGATATCGACAGTAGATACGGCAGCGAATCGGCGTCGCCGGAGGCGATTGCCGGCGCAGGTCACCGGGACGAACACCGTCCGGTAGCCGCCGCTTACGCGTTCGGGCCCAGGTCCGTCTCGCCGTCCGTCTCGGGCAGTTCGATCTCGTTGGTGAACGCTCCCTCGTCCTCGGTGTACTCGTACTCCGAGACCGCCTGCATGATTATCTCGACGACCGATTCGCGCGACCAGCGCGACGTGTTGACCGACAGGTCGTAGAAGGAGGTGTCCGTGACATCGACGCCGTAGGCACGCTCGAAGCGACCGACCTCCTGGACCTCGCGGACCCGCATCTCGGACTCCATCTCCTCGCGGTCGGCGGTCCGCTCGACGCGGACCTCCTCGGGGGCGTTGAGCCAGATGCGCAGGTCCGCGCGGTTGCCGGCCAGCCAGCCCGCCAGCCGGGACTCCAGGACGAACCCCTTGTTGGAGGCGCCCCACACCTCGGCGACGCGCTGGAGGCGTCGGTCGATGAGCTGGTCGATCTCGGGGTCCTCGTCGGCCTTCGCGGAGAACTGCGTGAGGCTCATCCCCCGTTCCTCCGCGAGCTCGCGGAACACCTCGCCGCCATCGACCCGCTGGACTCCAAGCGCCTCTGCCAGCGCCTGTGACGTGCTCGACGCGCCGCTGCCCGGCGGCCCCGACACCGTGATGAGGAGGTTGTGCTCCATGCGTTGTGGGAGACGGCTCCCGCCGCTACCTAACGGTGTCGATGACTGTGACCGTCGCCGCCGTCTCCGTCAGAGCGAAAGGGCTCGCGCTCGGAGTCGGACTGATGCCCGCCACGTCCCCGGCCGACCGGAAACGGCTCGCCGTTCGGGCCATCGCTCGCCATCGCTCCCGCGAGGACGGCGTCGACTTCGTCGCGCGGGCGGGCGACCGGCGGGTCGGCATCACCTACGCCGACCGGACCATCACGCTGGACCTCGCGGAGGCGGGTGCCGCCACCGATGCCGGGGGCGCACGCGCCGCACTCGACGAGTTGCTGGCGTCGTTTCCCGTGTTCAAGATACAGCAGCCCGAGACCCGCAAGGCCCGCGACGGGACGGTGCACGTCTCGGCGCTTGCCGACCCGAAGCATGCGGCCGACTTCCTCGAGGCCTGCTGCCGGGAGGTGTTCGGGCTCGGTGCGGCGTACGAACTGGCGGTCGAGATAGAGGCCGGGGAGGGTGGCGACGACGGTGGCGACCGGGAATGAGGGCCTCGTCGGGGGCGACAGGCCGCAGCGCTCGCACTGAACGCGGGGGCGCGTCACTCACGGAGCGGGCCACGGGTTCCGTGTCGATGAGCACCGATTGTTCTCAGAAACTCGGAATACGATAATATCTTAATACCGTTTCCGTCGTATCCCCGGATATGGAGACAGATTGGAAGGATGCCGGCGGTTTCGTGGCGGTTGGGCTGCTGGTAATCGCGCTGGTGTTGACACTGGCAGGTGTCGAAACCATCGCCGGATACGAGGTGCTGGCTGCCGGGCAATCGGCCTTCGGGTTCCTCGCAGCAGGGAACTTCAGTCTGGGCGTGCTTTCCGCGGGCATCTTCTCGGTCGGAATCTTCTCTGCAGGTGTCTTCGCGGTCGGTATCTTCTCCGTCGGCATCTTCGCAGTCGGACCGTTCGCGTTCGGAATCTATGCCGTCGGATTCTACGCGACACGACGGTATGTCGCATCCTCGGAAGCGGCCTCCGAGGAATGATCTGCGGAGAGTGCTGAACTCGTGTTCCTGTCCAGCAGTCTGGTCTCGGGTGACCAGCGACCCGAGGCGACAGGACCGCTCCAGAACGGCCTTACGCCGGTTCCTCGACGTCGATGTCGACGCGCTCCTGGATCAGGTCGCGCAGGTCGTCGGCGTCCTCGACCTGCTCCAGGTCCTCGCGCTCGACGAGCGCCGTGCCCGCCACGCTGTCCCGCGTCGCGCGGTCGACGACGTACACCGACCGCGTGCGAGTGACACGACCCACCGAGGACATGATGCGGGCGCGTTTCTCGGCGGTTCTGTCGAAGGTGGAGTGGCCGGTCAGCATCGAGGCCAGGCGCGCCCGCCGGGCCTCGCCGACGGCCTTGAAGGGGGCGCGGTCGGTCGGGTGGACGTCGTAACCAACACGGGTGAGAACCGCGATGACGGGCTCGTCGTCCGGGTCGGCGTCGGGGTCATCGGGCGTGGGGTCGCCCTCACGGACCTCCTCGGCGCCGTCGAGCACCTCGACGGGCGAGGTGAGCGGCGCGTCGAACATCTCCTCCAGTTCGGCCGCGACCTCGACGGAGGCGTTCATGCCGTCCTCGTACTTCGAGACGGTACGCCGGGAGACGCCGAGTTCCTGTGCGAGACGGCCGAGCGACCAGTCCTTCTGCTCGCGGGCATCGGCCAGCACCTCGCTGTCGATGTTGACGTACAGTCCGCCGGGGGCGGCGTAGATGAGCGGCGGCACCTCCTCGACGAACAGGTCCATCGCGGTGTCCGGCGAGAGCACCGGGACACCCTGGCGGAAGTAGACGACGCCGGGGTCGAGCTCCTCGTCGCGCGTCCGGAGTCCGAGGACCATGGGTGTCGCGCCCAGGTAGTGGCCGAGTCGGCGCATCTCCGCCCCCGTCGGGGCGTCGAACGCGTCGATGTTGACGAGGACCTTCAGCAGGAGCGTGTCCTCGCCGCGGCGAGCGGCCACGTCGAAGCTCTTCGGACGGATCGCACACCGGTCGCTGACGAGGAACCCAGCGTCCTCGAGCATCGCGGTCACGTTCTCGACCAGTGCGGACCGGGACATAGAGGAATATAGATGACTCGATGAACATATGTGTTGTGTCCCCTCACCCGCTGTGTCCGTCGATTCTGGAGGCACCGGGGACACATTCAAATACCGGGTAGTGTGGCACGGCGAACGGGGGTCCGAGGGCTGTTCGTGGCCGCTCAGCGGCGAACCGGGGTGCAGTCGGTCGGGCGGTCGCGGAGCGAAACCCGTTCGTAACCGGGCAGATAATGACGACCGTGACCGTCGTCGGACTGGACGACACGGACTCGCGCGAGGCGGGGATGTGCACCACGTACGCGGCCGCGGTGCTCGCCGAGCGGTTGCGCGGGCGCGGTGCCAGCGTCGCCCGGGTCTGCCTCGTCCGGCTCAACCCTGCCGTCGAGTACAAGACCCGCGGCAACGCCGCACTCGCGGTCCATACCGACGCTGCCGTGGACACGGCGTTCGACGCTGCCCGTGCCCTCGTCGACGACACCGCCGTCGTCGACGACCCGCGGACCAACCCCGGCGTGGTCGCCCTCGGCGGCGCGCCCGGGGCGGTGCCCGAAGCCGTCGCCGACCTCTCCGGCCGGGCCGTCCGCGAGGTCCTGGCGCGCGAGACGGCCCGCGATGTGCTCGCCGACGCGGCGGGGGCGGTCGAGACCCGTCACGCGACCTGGGGTGACGGGCGCGGCCTCGTGGGCGCGCTCGCGGCCACCGGTGCGTGGCGTGCCTGGGCCGAGGACGACCTGACACCGACCTACGAGCACATCGTCTACCGGCCGCGCGAGCGCTGGGGGACCGAGCGCTCCGTCGACGCCGCGAGCGTCTTCGCCGCCGCCGACGAGGCGTACCCGACCGTCTGGGACACCGTCGACCGTGGCGAGCGAGAGACGGTCTGTGTCCCCCACACGCCGGGGCCGGTTCTCTACGGCATCCGCGGCGACGCCCCCGACGCCTGCCGGCGGGTCGCCGCCGCCATCGACTCGGAGCCGGCCGAGCGCGCGCGAACGTTCGTCACCAACCAGGGAACCGACGCACACCTCCGCGACGGGACGCTCGCGAACGCCCGTGACGGGCGTGCGTACCGGCTGGACGGGGTCGTCTCGGAGCCGCCCGAGACGCGCCGGGGCGGGCACGTCTTCTGTGAACTCCGCGCCCCCGGTGACGACCGGGCGGACGCCGTGACGCTCGGCTGTGCCGCCTTCGAGCCGACCAAGCGCTTCCGCGACCGCGTGCGCGCCCTGCGCGTCGGCGACCACATCACCGCCTGCGGCGAGGTGAGCGACGGGACGCTGAAACTGGAGAAGTTCGCCGTTCGCGAACTGGCCCGGACCGAACCCGCGACGCCGGACTGTCCGGACTGCGGCCGGTCGATGTCCTCCGCGGGTCGCGGACAGGGCTACCGCTGCCGGGACTGTGACACCTCAGCGCCGGGGAAGGTCGAGCGGGCGGTCGAACGCGACCTCGAACGGGGCTGGTACGAGGTGCCGCCCTGTGCCCGTCGGCACATCGCGAAGCCACTCGTCCGGGGTGGGTTCGACGCGCCCACGCATCCCGAGCGGTGAGTGTCCCGGTCACCGCTCCCGTTCCCGCGTCGCCTCCCGCCCCAGCTCCCGCTCGACGGCGTCGACCTTTTCGCGGGCGCGGAACTCCCGGGTCCGCTTGTCGTCGATCTTCAGGACCGTACTGACGCGGTCGCCATCGACCGCCTCGTGAGCGGCCTGCGCGGCGGCGAACAGCGTCCCGATGTCATCGGTCTCGATGACCGTCCCCATCGGATTCGTCTCGTACGAGACGTCGAACTCGTCGAGCGCGGCGACCGCCTTCGCTACCTCGCCCGCCATGCTCCCTTCGATGACCGGTGCGACCGACAGCAGCGCGACGACCGTCATGGCCGGGCCTACGACACCCACGGCTAAGAGCGTGGGCGTCGGAGGGGCGAGTATGAGCGACGACTCCACGGATGCCCCGACGACGAGTGACCCCGAGACGCGCCCGGCCGACCCGGTCGCCGCCGGTGACACGGCGGGGTACGGGACCATCGAATTCGAGGCGAACGGCCTCACCTTCGAGTGTCTGGTCGAACAGCCCGCGACCGACGCCGAGGACACCGGCGACCTCGCGGTCTGCCTCCACGGTTTCCCGGACGACGCGGGGTCGATGGTACCCGTGCTGGACGCGCTCTCGGAATCGGGCTACACCGCCGTCGCGCCGTACATGCGCGGGTACGCGCCCACGGACCCCGCACCCGACGGCGAGTACACCGCCGAGGCGCTGGGCGCCGACGCGAACGCCCTGCTGGACGTGGCAGCCGACCACTTCGACCGCGATGGCGAGCGCGTCCTCGTGGGCCACGACTGGGGGGCCGTCGCCACGTACGCCGCCGCGGCCGCGAATCCGGACGCGATGGACCGGCTGGTGGCGATGGCGGTCCCGCCACGCTTCGAGGCGCTGCTGACGCGCTACCCGAAGCAGGTGCTGCGCTCGTGGTACATGTGGCTGTTCCAGGTCCCCGGTGCGCCCGAGCAGGCGCTCCGGTGGCGGGACTTCGAGTTCGTCGAGTTCCTCTGGGGGCTCTGGAGCCCCGGCTGGGACTACTCCCGCAGCCGCATCGAGAGCGTGAAGGCCACCCTGGAGCGCGAGGACACCGTCGAGCACGCGCTCGCGTACTACCGGCAGATCGTCGGCGGCGGACTGAAGGAGATGGTCTTCCACGGCCCGCCCTCACCGGACGAGGGTCCGACCATCGAGGTGCCCGCGCTGCTCATCACCGGCGAGCGCGACGGCTGTATCGGCACTGAGCTGTACGACGAGGCCGAGCGGGCCTTCGACGCGCCCTGTCGCGTCCTCCGGGTCAGCGACGCGGGCCATTTCGTCCACCAGGAGCGCCCCGCGCTCGTCGGCGACGAGATCCGCCGCTTCCTCGACGGCGCCTGAACCCGCTCGCTTCGGCGTCGACGCCGTCGCCGGTCGCCTCACCGCTCCCCACGCTCCGCCCCCGCCCCGACCGACTGGTGGTGGTGTATCCCCCGGAGGAGGTCGTAGAGCTCGGAGAGTGCGTCCGGGTCCGCCGTGACGAGTGTGCCCCGGTCGTTCCCCTCCGGGAGATGGACCAGGACGGTGTCCTCGTAGCACTCGATGGTCCCGCGTCGAGCGCCGAGCGTGTTGCGGACCGCCGTCCCTGCTGAGCCCGTGTCGGCCTCGCGGAGCGCCGCACGGACCTCGTCGGATAACCCCTCGTCACAGTACAGCCGCTCGTACCCGTCATCGTGGTACCGTATCACGGTTCGGAGGCCCCGACCCAGCGAGCCGCGGAGGTACGGGACGAGCCGCTCGGGAGCGTTCGAGGTCGTTTCGGTCATGCTGTTTCTAGCCGGTGCTGTTCGTCGGGTGGGTTCGCCGGCTAACAGTTCGGTCCTTCTTGCGTGGGGCCGTATCGTCGTCATCCCGGGGGGTTATAGGGCGGCGCGAGAAGGGGCCGCCATGAGCAGCCGGGTACTCGACGACCCACGCGTCCGCCGCGCGCGAACCGTGGTGGAGGCCATCATCACCGAGGTCAGGGCCGAGAACGTCACGTTCATGGCCGGGAGCATCGCCTACCATGCGTTCGTCTCGCTGGTACCCTTCCTGTTGCTGGTGCTGTTCCTCATCTCGCAGGTCGGTGACGACGCGCTCGCCGAGTCGTTCCTCCGCGCCATCGCGGCCAACCTCACCCCGGTCGGTGCCGCCCAGGACGAGGGCGTCGTCGGCCAGTTCACGCAGGTCCTGCTGGACGCCGCGACCAGCGGGACGCAGAACGCCAGCATATCCGCTCTGTCGTTCGCTGCACTCATCTGGGGGACGCTGCGCATCTTCCGCGGGCTCGACCAGGCGTTCTCCGACATCTACGAGTCCGAGTCGCTGAACACCTTCGCCGACCAGATGATCGACGGCGTCATCGTCTTCGGGGCGCTCGGTATCGCCCTCTTCGTCGTCAGTGCCGCCGAGCGCTTCATCGGGGTTCCCACGCTCGGCGAGGCCGACACCGTCGTCCGCCCCCTCCTCTCGGTCCTCAGTATCGGTATCGCCCTGTTCCCGATGTACTACATCTTCCCGGACGAGGATGTCACCGTCCGCGAGGTGATTCCGGGTGCCCTGGCCGCCGCGGCCGGCTGGACCGCCCTCAGCGCCGTGTTCCGCTACTACGTCGCCGCCTCCTCGACCTCCTCCTACGGCATCGTCGGCGTCATCATCCTCCTCATCACCTGGCTCTACTTCGGCGGGCTGATCCTGCTCGTCGGCGCGTCCATCAACGCCGTCCTCTCGGGCCGCAGCGAGGACGTGGAGAACATCGCCTGGGGCGCCGAACCCGGGACACACCACTCGTACAACGACGACGACTTCGTCGAGCCGCTCCGCGAACTGGAGGAGGCTCTCGAGGTCGCCGAGGCCGAGGGGTACGACGAGGTCCGGGTCGCCATCGACGACCGCGAGGTGACGCTCCCGCGCCCGGACGAGGCCTCGGTCACGGTCAAGACCGTCGACCGGCCACGGCTCCTCGGCGGTGACCGCGAGACCGGGAGGGTCCTGTTCCAGTGGGATTCCCGGAGCGACCGCCGCCGGGACGACCCGGACGCGTAGCCGTCGAGAACGTTATATCCTTAGATGGTGTAGCTTGAAATATGCTGTCGCTCGACGCCATCGTCGTCGGCCAGTTCGACGATACATCCCTGGGACTCCTGCTGGCCATCGGCTTCCTGCTGCTGACGGCTCTGTCGGGCCTCGGGCTCAGCCTCCTTCTCTGGTTCCGGAACCGGGCGGGGCGAAAGGGTCGCCGCCGCCACTCCAAGTAGCCTCCTTTCCGGTGACCATCTCCGCACCGCAGTCGTCCTGTCTACCGACGAGCGGGCTTCACGCAGCGGACGAGACCCATCGCTGCTGGGAGAGGTGGTCGGAGAGCGCGGCCGCTCGACGGGCAGTGTTCGGAGAAGTGCGCTGGCGGGGATTTGAACCGGACGAGACGGTCGCCTCGCTCCGCCCGGCGCTGCGACTCGTTCGCTCGAATCCCCGTGAGCGACTCAACTGCTCACTTCGCTCGCAGTAGAAGTGCGCTGGCGGGGATTTGAACCCCGGTTGTGACCATGGCAAGGTCACGTGATACCACTACACTACCAGCGCGCCTGTACCAGATGGGACGCCGGTGTTGCACAAAAGGATTCCGGAACCCCTGCGGCCGCGGGGTTTGATACCGTCCACGCACCCAGGTCCCAGCCATGACCGACGCCGGAGCCCTCGCCCGTGCCTACTACCGGACCATCGATGACGGCGACTACGAGTCGCTCCGGGACCTCCTCGCCGACGACTTCGCCCAGCACCGGCCCGACCGGACCCTGGACGGGGCCGACGCGTTCGTCCGGTTCATGCGCGAGGAGCGTCCGGAGACCGACACCACACACGTCGTCGAGCGGGTCTACCGGACGGAGGAGGCGACCACCGCTACGGCTGCCGCGGACGACCCGCTCGCCACGGCCGACGCCGACGCGTACGTCGCCGTCGAGGGGTGGCTGGAGCGGGCGGGCGGCGAGACGTGGTTCCGGTTCGTCGACACCTTCGCCGTCGCGGACGGCCGGTTGGCCGCGCTGACAACGTACACGATGTAGCACCCGACGGCCGGGGCTGCGGCGGACAGCGCAGTGGACGAGCTTCTGTTCACCGACCGGTAGCCCCCGGTCAAGATTTATCTTCGCTTGTGGCCTACCCGGTATCATGTCTGTCCGGATTGATAACACGATACAAGGGGACGATCGCTGATGCCGGTCGTCGACGGGACGGCCGCGGACGGGTTCGGACCGGTGGTGGACGCCTTCGCCGAGAACTTCCGGTCGCGGAACGAGCTCGGGGCCGCCTGTACCGTCTACCACGAGGGGGAGTGTGTCGTCGACATCTGGGGTGGCTACCGGGACACCGCTGGCGAGCAGCCCTGGGCGGAGCACACGATGGCGATGGCGTTCTCCGGGACGAAGGGGATGGCAGCGACGGCGACGGCGGTCGCGCTCTCGCGGGGACTGTTCGCCCTCGAGGACCGCATCGCCGACCACTGGCCCGAGTTCGCTCGGCACGGCAAGGAGACGATCACCGTCCAGCAGCTGCTGCGCCACCGGAGCGGGCTGGCGACGCTGGACGAGCCGGTGACCGCCGCGCAGCTGGCCGACCACGACGAACTCGCCGAGGTTCTGGCGGCCCAGAATCCCGACTGGGGCCCCGGGACCCGCCATGGCTACCACACGTTCACGCTGGGCTGGTACACGAGCGAGCTGTTCCGCCGGACGGACGGGCGGACCGTCGGCGAGTTCTTCGCGGACGAGGTCGCCGACCCGCTGGACGCCGAGTTCCACATCGGCCTGCCCGAGTCCGTCCCGGACGAGCGGGTGGCCGAGCTCGACCCCTTCGGCCCGGTCCAGCTCCTCCGGAACGCCCACCGGCTATCGCCGCGCTACCTCGCGGCGTTGCTGAACCCGCGGTCGCTCAGCAACCGCGCCGCGAACTGCGTCGCCTACGACGACCCGACGGACCTGACGGAGCCGCCGCTCCGGTCGGTCGAGATCCCCTCGGCCAACGGCATCGGGACGGCCCGGGGGCTGGCCCAAGTCTACGACGACCTCGCGACCGGTGGTGACCGCCTCGGCATCGACGAGGCGACCTACGAGGAGCTGACGACGGTCCCGACGCCCCCGTCGGGTGGCGACCGGGACCTCGTCGTGCGGATCCGAAACGAGTACGACATGGGCTACTCGAAGCCGTACGGCGAGTTCACGTTCGGGAGCTCCGACGCGGCGTTCGGGACGCCCGGCTTCGGCGGCACGTTCGGCTTCGCCGACCCCGACGCCGACCTCGCCTTCGCGTACGTTCCGAACCGACTGGGCGTCCATCTCGTCGACGACCCCCGCGAGGTGGCCGTCCGGGAGGCCGTCTACGACTGTCTCCAGTGACGGCCCGACCAGCACCGTTTAGCCGCGCGGCCACCCAGTACGCACCAACCGGAATGTTCGACTCGTTCGAGGTCGTGCCGGCGGTCGACGTACAGGACGGGCAGGTCGTCCAGCTCGTGGGCGGCGAGCGTGGAACCGGGCGGACCTACGGCGACCCCGTCGAGGCCGCCCAGGGCTGGGAGGAGGAGGGCGCCCGGACGCTCCATCTCGTCGACCTCGACGGGGCGTTCGAGGGCGAGCGCGAGAACGCGGGCGCCATCGAGCGCGTGGTCGCGGCCACGAGCGCCGACGTGCAGGTCGGGGGCGGCATCCGTACCGCGACCGATGCCGTCTCGCTGCTGGAGGGTGGCGTCGACCGCGTCATCCTCGGGACGGCAGCCGTCGAGAACCCCGACATCGTCTCGACCATCGCCGAGCGCTTCCCCGACGGCGTCATCGTGAGCCTCGACAGCCGGGGCGGCGAGGTCGTCGTCTCCGGCTGGACCGAGGGGACGGGTCTCGACCCGGCCGAGGCCGCCGCGCGGTTCGTCGATGCCGGCGCGGCGGGTATCCTCTTCACCGACGTGGATGTCGAGGGACAGATGGAGGGTGTTCGCGGTGAGGAGATCCGGCGCGTCGCCGAGGCGGCGGACGCTCCCGTCATCGCGAGCGGCGGCGTCGCGACCATCGAGGATGTCCGGACTGTCCACGACGCGGGGGCCGCGGCGGTCGTCGTCGGCACGGCGCTCTACGAGGGCGCGTTCACGCTCGCCGAGGCGAGCGCGGCCGTCGAGTGACGAACCGTGCCCGACTCCGCGCCCGGTCGGCCTCAGGTTCCGTCCGTGGGTCGGTGCTCCCGCCGGCCCGCCAGCCGGACCAGCGCGTAGGCGGCGGCACCGGAGACGGCCGCTCCCGTCGGGGAGGCGGCCGCCATCTGTGGCGCCGCCGCAACGACCGTATCCGTCACTGACTGGATGAGCGACACTGTACCCGTTCGTTGGGGCAGAGATATATAAAATCGAGCACCAATCCGGTTCCACCCTGCTATTTATATGGTCCGGGGGCGGCCGGGGCAGTGCCCCCCGCTCGCCCCCGGCGACGGGGAGTGTGAGGCCCGCCGAGCCACGGTGCCGGCGCCGCGGGTCGGGACGGTTCAGTCCGCGACGCCCGCCATCCGGCTCTCGCACTCCGCAACCCGGTGGTCCGCGCCGAGTGCCCGGTACTGGGCCCGTGCGGTCTCGAAGGCCTCACGCGCCGCCGCGTCGTCGCCGAGCGCCAGCAACGCCTCGCCGCGCTCGCGGTGTGCACGTGCCGTCTCGGCGTTCCGCGTCTCCGGGTCGAACGTCTCCAGGCACGCGTCCAGTCGGTCGAGCGCCACCTCGCTGTCACCGCGCTCGCGGGCGAGCGTGCCCAGTTCCCGGAGTACGAGCGCGAGCGCGCGATCGGCGTCGACGGCGTCGGCGGTCCCGCGGCTCTCGGTCAGGTAGCGCTCGGCCCGGTCGAGGTCGCCCCGTTCGCGAGCGGCCACGCCCAGCCCCCGGAGGCAGTGGGCGACGTTCTCCCGGTTGCCGGCGTCACGGGCGAGGGTGAGGGCTTCCTCGAGTCGTTCGGTGGCTGCCGTGTGGCGGCCGTCGTCGGCGAGCGTGTTCCCGAGCGCACGCAACGCGTGCGCGAGATAGTCGCGAGCTCCGGTGTCACGCGCCAGGTCCACTGCCGTCTCGAACCGTTCGATGGCCGCCTCCGGCCGTCCCCGGTCGCGCTCGATGACGCCGAGGTTGACCAGGGAGTCGACGAGCGCGACCCGGACACCCGCCCGCTCGCGGAGCGCTCGGCTCCGCTCGAACCGGTCCAGCGCGGCGTCGAACTCGCCCCGCTCGTAGTGGACGATGCCGAGGTTGTTCTGGATGGAGGCCGCCCCGGCCGGGTCCCCCTCGGCGTCGGCCCGTGACTCGGCGGTCCCGAGGTGGCGTTCGGCGTCGTCCAGGTCGCCGGCGAGCCACGCCGCGACGCCGCGGGCCCCGAGCGCCTTCCGGGCCCGTTCGTCGTCGTCGACCGTCTCGGCCAGCGCGAGCGCCCACTCGGCGTACCGGTCGGCGTCGTCGAACGCACCGGTCCTGATGGCGGCCCAGGCCCGGTGGAAGAACGCTTCCGACCGGAAGCGCGTCCGTTCAGGTGCGTCGAGGACGCCCGCCCGATGGTACAGCCCCGCCGCCTCGCGGGCGAGCGTCTCGTAGTCCCCCTGGTCGAAGCGGGCCTGACAGCGCCGTGCGACGGTCCGGACGACCGTCCGCGGGGAACAGGCGTCGGGCAGGGTGAGCGCCGAGTGGTCGCTCTCGCCCAGCAACGGTGCGAGCCCCGGCTGGCGCTCGACGAGCGTGAACAGGGCGTCGACCGTCTCGTCGGCCCACGCGGTCGGGTCGGCGGCGATCCGTTCGAGGACCGCCGCCTCCGCGCCCAGCGCGTCCCGGACCGCCTCACGGCCTTCGGGGTCGTCGGCCAGCGACCAGAGCGCCGAGCAGACGCGGCCGACCCGGCGCTGGGCCGCCGGCGCCGGCTCCGTCTCGACCAGCGCGTCGAGGAACGCGACCGACCACTCCTCGTGGGGGAGCTGACAGTCCAGCGGCGATGGTCCGAACAGCACCCGCCCGTGGAGGGTCTCGATGGCGGCGTCGATGGCCGTCGCGTCGTAGCCGGCCGGCGGCGCGACCAGCGCGTAGAGGGACGCCGGCTCCACGGCCACTCCCGCCGCGTTCAGCAGGTTGGCCAGCACGCCGAGGTCGTACGCCGCCGGGTCCCCCTCGCGGAGCCGCGCCAGCGTCGTCTCCGCGTCCGCCTGCAGCGCGCTCGGAACGTCCTCCCCGACGCCCGCGGCCGTCGCGAGGCAGTGGAGGAAGGCCAGTACCGCCGACGGTGCGCCGGCCGCCTCGTCGTCGGAGCAGTGCGCGACCGCCTCGACCGCCGCCGCCAGTTCCTCGGCCGACCGGTCGCGGTCGGCGGCGACGTGGGCGACGAACCGCTCGCGCTCGCGTTCGTCGAGGGGGGGCATCCGGAACACCTCGACCGCCTCGTCCCGGTCGGCTCTGACCGCGGGGGACAGCGGCTCGCCCGGCGGGTCACCCCACTCGGCCGTCCGCGCGTCCACGAGTACCGAGACCGTCGGGTCGTCCCGGAGGGCACGCATCGTCTCGAACACGGCCCGGCCCGACCGGACGGCGTCCTCGACGACGACCAGCGTGTGGCCGGGGTCACGCCGGGCCGCGGCTGCGAGTGCCTCCGGCGCGGTGAACTGTCGCCCCCGGCCACTCCGGCGGTACCACACCGCGCCGTGGTCGGCCTCGTCCCAGCGGTGTGCGACCTGCCGGCAGACGGTGCTCTTGCCGCTCCCCGGCGGCCCCACGAGCGCCACGTCGCGGCCGTCGGTCAGGCGTGCCAGGAGACAGTCGTCGAGGCGCTCGCGGGCAGCGTCACCGCCGCCGGGTCGCTCCCGCGGCAGCGCGTGCCCAGCGGCCACGTCCGCGAACTCGTGGCCGGTCCGGAGCGCCAGCACGAGGTCACGGGCGTTCGCCGGGTCGAACGCGGCGTCGCCGAGGCGCTCGAACCCATCCGACGCCAGCCGTGCCGACTCCGACCCGTCCTCCTGTCTTGGGGGCGTCGCGGTAGCCCGCTCCGGGTCGAGTTCGGCGAGCCGCTCCCCGGCCCACGCGAGCGCGTCGTCGCCGGTCGCCTCGACCAGTGCGTGCGGGCGTCCGTCGTCGGCGTGTATCAGTAGCAGGACGGCCGTCGGCGTCCGGAGCAGCGAGAACGGTGGGTTGGTCGTCGCCGTCCGGCCGTTCGGCCCCGTGTCGGCGCCCGGCGCCAGCAGCACGGACGCCCCGCCCGTCGCAACGGCCTCGGCCGTGAACGACTCGTCCGCGGCTGCTGCGATGGCGGCCGCCACCCTGTCCGCGCTCGCGAGGCGGTCGAGGAACCGGTCGGCGAGCGCCGTCGCGTCGGCATCCGACCCGGTGAGGTCGACCGTCGCGTCGGCCAGCGCCGCGCCCGACAGCGGGGCGTCGTACGGCAGCGGCTCCAGCGCGGCGACCGCCGCCTCGACCGCCGCCAGTGAGTCCGTCGCCGCCCGGTACTCCTCGGCGGCGAGTCGCCCGGCCACGGTCGCGACGTAGCCGCCGTCCGTCCGCTCGACCAGTCCGGCCGCCTCCAGTTCCCGAACGGCCCGGTCGACGGTCGACCGCGACCGGTCGACCGATGCGACGAGGTCGCGCTTGTACGAGGGGCCGTCCAGCAATTGCTCGAACACCGGCCAGCGCCGCTTGACAACGTCGAGTACGGGCTCCCCCCCGTCGTCCATTTGTCGCTCGTTCTTCGGCCACTCACAAAAGGTCTGCCCGGCGAGCGCACCCCCACCCCCCGGTAGCGGCACGCGCGCCAAGCGGTGTCGTGTCGACGCGGTCGCCAGTGACGGATCGAAGATGGAGCCGAGCCGACCCGGGGCACTGCCGACGCGGAGACACGATACCCCGCAGTGATTGTTTCGAGTACGGGGGCATTACGTCACATACTGAGTTTAAGTACTGCCGCGCCGGGCGGCGCGTCCGTGCCGAGGGGGAACCGTCTTGCCGGTGGGCCCCGGAGCCGCGACCATGAGCGACGAGACGACCGCGGGTGGTGCCCGGGAGGCCGCCGTGACCCGCGAGACCGCCGAGACCGACATCGAGGTCACGCTGGCGCTCGACGGCGACGGCGAGTCCACCGTCGACACCGGCGTCGGCTTCTTCGACCACATGCTCACCGCCCTCGCCAAACACGGCCTGTTCGACCTCACGGTCCAGTGCGACGGTGACCTCCACATCGACGACCACCACACCGTCGAGGACGTGGCCATCGCCATCGGGCAGGCGTTCGACGCGGCGCTCGGCGAGAAACGTGGCATCGTCCGCTACGCCGACCGCCGGGTCCCGCTGGACGAGGCCGTCGCGGACGTGGTCGTGGATGTCTCCGGGCGCCCCTACTTCGACTTCGACGGCGCGTTCTCACAGCCGTCGGTCGGCGAGTTCACCAGCGACATGGCCGCGCACTTCGCCCGCTCGCTCGCGATGAACGCCGGGCTCACGCTCCACGCCGGCGTCACCGGCGAGAACGCCCACCACGAGGTCGAGGCGCTGTTCAAGGCGCTCGCCCGCGCGCTGGACGATGCCACCCGCGTCGACGAGCGCCGGGCGGGTGACACGCCGAGTACGAAGGGCGAGCTGTAGGCTGAGACAGTTCCGGAGCTCTCGACATACTCAACTTTCCGTTCATCTCTGCGGGATATGGGCCGGAGATAATCGATAATGGCAGGATTACGAACATCTCTGTCATCAGCGACCAGTCCGCCACCTGGCCGCTCTCCGGACCACAAACCACTCGGTGGTTCGTCGGGAACCGGCCGGTGATGCCCTCCCGACGTGTCCTCCTGGCCGGTGCGGCCGGTCTCGTCGCCGGTGGCGGACTGGTCGCCGACCGCGTCCGACTCGGCGAGGTGGACGACTGGACGCCGACCGCGGATACGTGGCCACTCTCCCGCTACGACCTCGCGAACACGGCTGCCGTGCCCGACGTGAGCGTTCCCGACGACCCGACGGTCGACTGGACCGCGTCCGTCGCGGCGTCGTCGCAGTTCGCGCCGCAGGCGCTCGTCGTCGATACCGACCGGGTGTACGCTGGTGCCGACGGTCTCGTCGCACTCGACCGGGGCGGCGGGTCGAAGGTGTGGAGCGACGAGCGGCCGGTGGATACCCTCGCACGCCGCGGTGGTCGCCTGTTCGTCGCCGGCGGCGACGGCGAGAGTCCGAGGGTCGCCGCCCGCGACGCCGCGACCGGCGACACAGCGTGGACACGGGACCTCCCCGCTCTACCGGCGGGGCTGACGGTCGCAGCCGGGATGGTCCTGACCACGACCCGATTCGGGTCGGTCGCCCGGGAGCAGGACACGGGCATCCGTCGCTGGGGTGGTGAGTCGCCCGACCTGCGGGCCCAGCCGCTCGTCCACGACGGCGCGCTGTTCGGCCACGACGGCTACGAACTCGTCCGGTACCGGCCACGGAGTGCGTTGGACGTGCCACTGCGCGCGGTGCCGCCGGCCGAGTGGCGGTCCGTGACACAGGTGGAACGCATCGACGCCCCCGTGGGCGCCGGCTCTCGGGTGCTCGTGCCGGGTACGCGGTACGGATTCCGGACGGACGCCGGCGCGCCGGCCTTCCGAGCGGTCGACGCGACGACGGGCGAGGTGGCGTGGCGGGCGATTCGCAGCGACGAGCGGGACGCGTTCCTCGGGTCCCGGTATGCCGCCGTCGACGCCGCCCGCGACCGGGTGTACGCTGGCGTCTACCGGCAGTGGACCAGCGAGCCGACGACCGGGGAGCGGTTCCGGGCGACGGTGCGGGCGTTCGCGCTCGAGGACGGGGCCGTCGCGTGGACACACGAGGCCGGTACCGGCCGATTCGTCCGCGATGTCGTGTTCGCGGGCGACCGCGTGCTCGTGGCGACGGCCAGAGACGAGGATGCGACGGATGGGGCGCCCGGCGACGTGCGGGCACTCGACCCCATCGACGGACGCGAGCGCTGGCGGGTCGCGTTCGACGCACCGGCCCGAACGCTCGCGCCCGTCGACGGAACGGTGTTCGCGATGGCCGGGAACGGGCTCGTGGCCGCGCTCCGGTAGCTACTGTCCGCCCTGACCCTGTTGTCCGCCCTGCTGCTCGCCCTGTTGCTGCCCCCGGCCACCCTGCGCCCCGGGGAACCGCTGGCGGTCCAGCAGGCGGAAGTTGACCGTGACGATGCCGACCTCGACACCGTCGGCGGCGCGCTCGATGGTTCCCGAGAAGGTGACCTGCGTCGAGTGGACCGCGAACAGCTCCGTGTCGAAGCGGACGTCGACCCCCTCGGCGGCAGGCGCGCTCACCTCGAACTCCCCGTTCTGCGTCGCGATGCCGACCCCCTCGGGGAGGTACTCGCCCAGCGCGTTCCGGGCCAGGTCCTCGACCTTCCGGACCGCGCTCCCGGCGTCGAGGACCCGCACCGGCTCACCGACATCGTCCGGGAACACGTTGGTCCCGTTCTGGACGGTCACCGTCTCGGTCGCGGCCACCTCCGCGTTCCGGAGTTCGCGCACCGCCCGCTGGATCGCCTGGTCCGACATGGTCGTTGGTGTCGAATCCGCGGGGGAGGGCTTGAAACCTGCCCTCCCGGCGGGTCCTGCGACCCCTCCCCGCACCTTTCGCACCGCGTAAGTTAGTCGGACCGTCCGCAACGACGACACGTGCAACGGAGACGCTTCCTCGCGACGACGGCGGCCGCCGGGGCGGTCACGCTGGCGGGGTGCTCGACCGTCCTGCCCGCCCCCGAGATCGTCGAATCGAACGCCAGCGGCAGCCTCCTCGGTCCCACGACCGTCGAGTTCGTGGTCGAGAACGGGGGTGCCGGCGGCGACGTGACCGTCACCCTCACCATCTACGGGCAGGGCGAGACCGTCCAGAGCAAACACGGTAAGACCGTCTCGATGGACGCCGGCGAGCGCCGCGAGGTCTCCTTCGAGGTCGACATCGAATCCGAGGCCGAGCGCTACAGCGGGTCCGCGAAGCCGGCGCTCCCGTTCTGAGCGCTCGGCTCAGGCCAGCAGCGCCCGCAACTCCGTGAGGTACGACTCGCGGGTGTGGTCCAGCCGGGAGAGCCACACCTCCTGGTAGCTGGGGTGGAGCAGCGGAATCACCCGCCCGATGTCCGTCGCTACGGGTTCGAGCACGGCGTCGAGGAACCCGTCGAGCGACCGGCCGGTCATCACGAACACCGATGTCGTCGCGTGCTTGCCGGTGGTGAGGACGGTGTCCGGGTCGACGGCCGCCAGTTCCTCACGGAGATACGGCCGGCAGTTCGCCCGCTCCTCGGGCGTGGGTTCACGGTTGCTCCCCGCGCCGTCGCACGGGAAGCACTTGACGGCGTTCGTGTAGTAGGCGTCGTCCGCGAAGCCGGCGTCGGCGACCAGCCGGCGCACCTTCCGCCCGGAGTTGCGGGTCGTGTAGGCCATCCCCGTCAGGTTCCCGCCCCGCCAGCGGTCGGCCGCCGGCGCGCCCGCGCCGGGCGCCTCCCCGACCACGACCAGCGACGCGTCCGTCGGCCCGACGCCGTGGCTGATATGCGTGCGACAGTCGACCAGTTCCGGGCAGCGTTCACAGCCGGCTGCCACCGGGTTCCGCCGGCTGGGGTCCGGAAAGGTCGGGTCCTCGGGCACGGCTCACGGGAGGCGCCCCGCCGGCATGAAACCCGCCCACCTGTCAGGCGTGGTCGTTCGGGCGACGCGTGCCGGGTGTGACGGCCGCGGTTCGCTCCGGCCGAACCGATATTTGCCGTCTCAATATGGTGTATTATAAATCGACGAATAATAAATACCTGGCTAGAACCGGGAACAGCCT
This sequence comes from Haloglomus halophilum, assembly GCF_024298885.1. GTDB lineage: Archaea > Halobacteriota > Halobacteria > Halobacteriales > Haloarculaceae > Haloglomus > Haloglomus halophilum. The sequence continues at coordinate 590,257 of NZ_CP101166.1, read as the reverse complement.
CAGGGAGGTCCCCGGACAAGCATCTGTCGATGGGAGACACGAACGAACGGACCGACAGGGTGGCCGTCGAGACGCCGGCGGACGAGCGGCTGCCGCCGGTTCCCGACGCGCGATACGGGGCCTTCGATGTCGCGGACGGGACGACCGTCCTCTTCGACCGTGAGGCCGAGGACGCCTGGCTCCGCGCCGACTGTGCAGTCGAGGTGGGTCACTGATGGACCAGCACCACGAGGACGACGGCGCAGACCTGGCGGCGGTTCACACCCCGGAGGACGATTCGCTGCCCAGCATCCACCCGGAGCGCTACGGCGCGTTCGAGACCCGAAGCGGCGAGACCGTGCTCTACGACAGCGACGCGAAGGGGGCCTGGATCCGTGCGGACCACTCGGTCGAACTCGGTCGGTGAGGTGCCTGTCCCCACTGTCCGCGTTGTCTCCACTGCTCCCCTGTCTCTGCTGTCTCCGCTGCTCACCGTCTCCGCTGTCGCTCGATACCGGTTCCCCACCGGCACTCTCACGCCGATTCCTCTCGTGTTCATCCGGAGATACCACTCGGTGACGGACAGCTCCGGATGTCCCCACTCTCCGTGCCATTCTCACCATGTATTACCTTCTCCCGGCAATGACTGGCATCACGCTCAGGGTGGTGGAACGTGTCGTGACACACATGCCCACGAACGAGAACCGGAGCGAGGCGACCGAACTGTCGACCGTCCGCACCCCCGACGACGACTCGTTGCCGAGCATCGACCCGGAGCGCTACGGCGCGTTCACCACCCGGAACGACGAGACCATCCTCTACGACAGCGACGCGAAGGGGGCCTGGATCCGCGCGGACCACTCGGTCGAACTCGGTCGGTGAGGCTCACGCCTCGGCGCGCGTCAGCGTCAGCTCCACGACCGTCCCCCGGGGTTCGTTGTCCCGGATACCGACCGACCCGCCGTACCCCTCGATGACGGTCCGCGCGAGATAGAGCCCGAGGCCGCTGTCCCCGTGCTCGCCGGGGGTGAGCACCTCCTCCTTCAGGCCGTTCGGGATGCCGGGGCCGTCGTCGCTGATGCGGAGGTGGGCCGTCTCCCCGTCGGTCGTCCCCGTCACCCGGACGGTCGCCGCCTCCCGGTCGTGATGCTGGAAGCTGTTCCGGACGAGGTTCTCGACGACGTACTTCAGGAGGTCGTCACCCTCGACGGTGACGGCGGGCACGTCGGCCTCGACGGTGCCGCCGGATTCGGGGTCGATGGATTCGACGGCGGCCTCCACCGCCGCCTGCAGGTCGACCGGACGTGGGGGGGTGTCGTCGGTCGTCGCTCGGACGAGGTGGCGGACGTTCTCGACGAGTTCGGCCACCTCGCGGGTCTGCTCCATCGTCGTCCCCAGTTCCTCGTCGAACTCGCCGTCCTGCTGGTCGGCGACCTCGCGGGTGTACGCGCGGACGATCTGCATCTTGTTGAGGACGTTGTGGCGCAGCAGGTTGTTGAGGAATCGAAGGCGGTCACGTTCCTCGCGGACGTGTTCGGCTGAGACGCGGGCGCGCTCGGCCCGGCGGGCCGCCTCGACGCTCCGTGCCTCACTGGTGCCGATGGCGACCCCGGACGCGGTCCCGACGCCGGTGAGGAACTGGAGGAGTTCGAACCACTCGAACAGTCCACCCCCCTGGACCAGTGCGACCACGATGATGATACTGCCGAGGACCCCGCCGCCGATGAGCGTCCAGCGGAGCAGGCGTGGCTGGTGTTCCGTCCCAACCCACCGGTTCCGCGCCACCACCCAGAGACCCGTCGTCGCGGCTCCGGGCAGACTCGCGACCGCCGTGATGAAGAACTCGCTGTCCGGTGTGACGGTGTGGTAGGCGGCGCCGCTGGCGACGAGTGCCAGGCCCAGCACTGCGACCGTCCAGCCTGCGGCCTCTTCCGGTATCGCGTCCGGGAGCTCTCCGGCCGTGTGACTGAAGGCCATCTTCGGTTCGGTACTCGTCCACACGACAAAACGGTTTGGGCGTACTCGGTGACAACTGACACTCGATACGGCCGATTCCCGCCGCGTCCGACGTTCCGTACCAGCCCCTCCATACGAGCGAACCGGTCCGTACCCGTCCGTGCCCGTGCGTACCCATCCGTACCAGCCGGTCGCAGTCAGCCTCGCCGCTCGCCGGGGGATTATGCCGCTTCGGCCCGGACGGGGCGGTAGATGACACGGTCCCGCCGTCGCGTCCGGGTCGCGGCTCGCTCCGTACTCCTCGCGGTCCTCGTCGTCACGAGCACTGTCGCAGTCCCGCTCGCGGGGATAGCGGCCGCGGAGACGGGGGCCGGGACCGACTCCGCCACGGTCACGCGCGCGGCCACGACGGCCGGACCCACGACGCCACACGGCGGCGTCGACATCGAGTTCACCTCGTCGCTGACGCCCGAGCGCCCCGGCGAGATCGGTGTCGACGCCCGCTTTACCATCCCCGACGGCGTCACCTCGCTGACCGCGGAGGTCCCCGAGGGGGTGACGGTCACGAACACCGAGGGGTTCAGCCAGCGCGGCCCCCGCCAGTACGAGTGGACGCGGACGACGAACCGGCCGTCGCTGTCCTACCGGCTGCCCGTGAACGAGACCGTGACGCGCGGGCGCGAGGGCGCCGAGACGAGCGGGTACCTCTTCGTCGACACCGGCGAGTGGGCACTGACGAAGGTCCCGCGCCTCGGCGTGACCTACTCCGGGACGGGCCAGCGCCAGCCCATCCGGACCGACCACGCGGTCGCGGGCGAGGGTGTGGCCGGCGAATCGCTCCTCTTCCTCGGCCCGGTCGACACGACGACCCGCGAGGTCGCGGGGCAACGCATCACGCTCGCCGTCCCGGAGGCTGCCGACCTCCGTGACTCCCGGGCCGACGTGCTCGGCGCGCTCGCGGGCACCGCCCGCACGCTGACACTCGGCCCGGCCGACGACGAGGTCCTCGCCATCACCGCCCCGACCGAGGGCGTCGAGTACGGTTCCACGGGGCTCCAGCGCGGGCCCGAGGACTTCTGGGTCCGTGACGTGCAGCGCCTCGACACTCCGGAGAACGTCTGGTCCCACGAGTACGTCCACACCCGGCAGACGTATCGCCCGACGACGGAGACGCGCTGGACGTACGAGGGGATGGCCGACTACTACGCCGCCAGCCGGGCACTCCGGAGCGGCCGCATCAACTACTCGCAGTTCCAGCGCCACCTGAACATCGGCACGCGCCAGCGCTACGGCGACGTGGTCCTCGCGGACCCGGACACGTGGAGCGGGACGACCGCCCACTACTGGAAGGGGGCGCTGGTGTTCGCCGCCATCGACCGACAGATACGGGTCGAGACCGACGGGAGCGCCACCCTGCAGGATGCCATCCGGCGCGCGCAGGACCGTGCCGATGGCGGCCGCCTGAACCAGTCGATCTTCCTCGCCAGCATCGAGGCTGTCGGCGGCGCCGACTCCCGCGAGGTCGCGCGCCGGTACACCGAGACCGACGCGGCGCCCGAACCGCCGAACCGCTCGGAGTACGCTCGCGTCTTCGGCGGCCTCGCCGACCTCGACTACCGCTTCGAGGAGTTCCGCCTCACGGGGCCCTACCGGAACACGACCGTCGACCGGCTCCCGACGCTCGTCCCGGGCGAGCGGGTCGTCGTCCGCGCGACCGCCGAGAACACCGGAGACGCCGCCGGGGAGTTCGCCATCACGCTGCGCCGGGGTGACCGCGCGGTCGGGACCCGGACGGGCGAGCTCGACGCCGGCGCCACGGCCGACCTCTCCTGGACGGTGCCGTTCGACGCCGCCGCGGACACACAACTCCGCCTCGGCGAGTCCAGCCGTGCCGTCACCGTTCGGCCGCCCGCGACCCCCACCGTTACCGGGCTGGAGGTGCCCGAACGTATCGCCGTCGGCGAGTCCGTCACGGTCCGTGCACTCGTCCGGAACCCGGCTGAGCGCCCGGCCGACGGGACCCTCACCCTCACCGTCGACGGGGAGCCGGTGGCAGAACGTACCCTCCGGCTCGCGCCGGGTGAGTCCGTCACGCTGACCGGGACCGCGACGTTCGACACACCCGGCGAGTACCCCGTCGAGGCTGGCGCCCGCGCGACGACCGTCACGGTCCGCGATTCGACGCCGACCCGGACGACCGCCGGGCGACGTGGTCCCGGCGACGGGACCGCCGCCCCGTCGACGGACACCGCCGGCAGCGATGGGACGGCCCGGGGAACCAGCGGTGGTGACGGCCGCGGCAGCGGTGGGTCGGCCTCGTCCGTCACGGCGACCGGGACGGCGACCGGGTCGCCGGTGACACCCTCCGGCGCGGGTGGCGCCGGATTCGGGGTCGGCGTGGCGCTCCTCGCGGCCGCACTTCTCGCCCTCGGTGCGGCCCGACGAGGCCGGGACGGCGGCCGCACTCGGGGCAACCGATAACAGGCCGCCACCCGACCGCCGGGTCATGGACGAGACGCCCGACGACGCGGCGACGGACGGAGCCGGTGGCGACCCGGCCGACAGACGCGACCTCGATGCGACGGCACTGACCGAGCGTCTGCGTGCCGAGCGACGGGCCGTGAGCGACGAGGGACGCCCCGAGGCCGTCGAACGCCAGCACGAGCACGGGAAACTGACCGCCCGCGAACGGGTGGCCCACCTCTGCGACGACGGGAGCTTCGACGAACTCGGGCAACTGGCGGCGCCCGCACCGACCACGCCCGAGACGGTCGACTGGGAGCGCGAGGACGCCCCTGCCGACGGCGTCGTGGCTGGAATCGGCGAGGTCGAGGGTCGGCCGGTCGCCATCGCGGCGACGGACTTCACCGTCAAGGGCGGCTCCATCGGCCACACCGGCGGGCACAAGCTCGAACGGCTGTACGACCTCGCCATCGACCGCGGGTTCCCGGTCGTCAACCTCCACGACGGCGGCGGCCACCGCATCCAGGAGGGGCTGGATGCCCGCCCGACCGCGCAGGGAGACGGCGGCCTGTTCCGCCAGCAGACGAAGCTCTCGGGCTGGGTCCCGTTCGTCTCGGCGATGATGGGACCGGGGTTCGCCGCGCCGACCAACTTCTCCGTGATGGCCGACTTCGTGCCGATGGTCGAGGGCTCGACGCTCGGCGTGGCCGGGCCCTCCCTGGTCGAGGCCGCGCTCGGAACGGAGGTCCCGAAGGAGGAACTCGGCGGCGCCGATGTCCACACCGTGCGGACGGGGATGGCCGACGCCGCGTACCCGGACGACGAGGCGTGTCTCGACGCCATCGCGGAGTGGCTGTCGTACCTCCCGCGCAACTGCCGGCGCGACCCGCCCGCGGTCGAGCCCCGCGCTCCCGAGCGCGACCCCGAGGACCTCGTCGACGTCATCCCGGCGGACCCGAAGAAGGGCTACGACGTGCGCGATGTCATCGCGGGCGTGGTCGACGCGGGGTCGGTGTTCGAGCTGAAGTCACGCTACGCCCGCAACATCGTCACCGCCTTCGCCCGCGTCGAGGGCGAGCCCGTGGGTGTCATCGCCAACGCGCCCCGCGTGATGGCCGGCACCATCGACACGGACGCCTCCGAGAAGGCCGCCCGCTTCGCGTCGCTCTGTGACGCGTTCGATCTGCCCATCCTGCTGTTCGAGGACACGCCCGGCGTCCTGCCGGGGCCGGACTCGGAGGCCGAGGGTGTCGCCCGCCACGCCGGCAAGCTCCCCTTCCAGCTGAACCGGGCGACAGTCCCCATCGCGAACGTCGTTCTCCGGCGGGGGTACGGGTTCGGCCACGTCGCGATGGGGGGCGGCCGGTCGGCGCGCAACGACCTCACCGTCGTCTGGGCGACGGCGGAGGTCGCGGCGATGGGTATCGAGGGTGCTGTCGACATCGCGTATCGCCGGGAGATACAGGCGGCCGACGACCCCGAGGCCAAGCGCGAGGAGCTCGTCGCGAAGTTCCAGGACCGGACCGGCGCCATCCGCGCCGCGTCGGGCGTCGGCGTGGACGCGGCCATCGCACCGGGCGAGACACGCGGCCGCATCGCCCGGATGCTCGCCCGTGCGGACGAGGAACTGGAGGCGGACTGGCCGCCGAAGAAACACCATATCGACCCGATCTGAGACCGTTCAACCGGGCGCTCCCAGCCGAGGCCGTCCCACCGCTCTCGGGGCCGTCTCAGACGAACAGCGCGCCGTACACCGTGAACGCGAGGAGGGCACCCCCCACCAGCGACAGGACGAGGCCACCCAGGAGGAACGTGTCCCGGCGGTCCGCGCGTGTCTGGTCGTAATACTCGGGATTCTCCTCGGGACCGACCGCCGCGACCCGCTCGGCGTACCGCTCCTGGTACTCGATTGCCCGCTCGGGCCGCAGGAGGAGGGCGAGGCCGGTCGCGAGGATGGCCGTCGAGAGGCTGCCCACCGCGAGGAGTTCGACGAACATGCTGGCCGGGTCGGGGCTCCGGTGGCAAACGCCTTGGGGGCCGGCCGGGACGGTGGCGCCGTCTGCCGCGCGTCGGACGCCCGCGCCGCCGACGGAAACGCTTGTCCGGCCCCCGCGAGTCCCTCCGACCGATGAACAAGAAGGGTCACGTACTGAACGGTGTCCTGCTGGCCATCGGGCTGGGGTACGTTCTGGAGCCGGCCGGGGATTTCGAGACGTTCCGCACCATCGCGATGACGCTCGTACCGGTGACGCTGGGCGCGCTGTTCCCCGACATCGACACCGCGTTCGGGAAGCACCGCAAGACGTTCCACAGCCTCACCGTACTGGCCGTCTTCGTCGCCTACCCCATCTACCTCGACAACCTCCACTACGTCTGGATCGGCGTCCTCAGCCACTACGTGCTCGACATGGTCGGGTCGAAGCGCGGCATCGCGCTGTTCCACCCGCTCTGGGACGAGGAGTTCGGGCTCCCCTTCGGCGTCAAGACGAGCAGTTCGTACGCCGACGCCGTGACGCTGCTCGTGACGCTTCTGGAGCTCGCCGTGGTCGCCGTGTTCGTCCACGTCGTCCCCGGCCTCCTCCGGGACCTCGCGGCAGCGCTGCCGTTCGCACCCGGCGTGGGGAACGAGCCCTCGACCGCCGTGTTCGGCTGGCTGGTCGGGGCCGTCGCTGGCCTGCCCGTCTGAGCTAGTAGACCGACACGTCGTCGAACCGGCCGTCGTAGGCGATATGTCGTGGATGGGTCGGCTCGGTCCCCTGGAGGAACAGGCGGTCGACCTTCTCCCAGGTGTTCTCGTACAGCAGGTGTGCGGTCTCGGCCGCACAGCGGGCGCCGTGTCCGGGGCCGTCGCGGTGGTGGACCCGCCGAGGAGCGCCCGTCTGGAACGCCTCGACGAGCTCGCGCTCGGACCAGAGCGGCTCCTCGAACGTGGTCCACACCTCGCCGATGGTGCCCCGGAGGTGGGCGTACGACGAGCCGAACGGTGACAGACCCGTCTCCCGGGCGAGTTCCAGCGCCCGCTCGTTGTGGCCCGGCAGATGCTTCGGGTTGTACACCTCGATGGCGTCGACGGTATCACGGTACTCGGCGAGGTCGTCGGCGTCGAGGCTGACGGTCGCGAACTCCGGATGCGGGGCGAGGACGGCCGCGTCCTGGCGCCGGAACTCGGCCATCGCCGCGTCGAGCGTGATGAAGTCGGGAACCGGTTCGGAGAGCCCGACCGCGAGGACGTGCTTGCGCTCGCGGAAGCTCCCGGTGAACACTTCGCGAGCGGGCAACACGAGCAGCTCCTCGTCGGAGAACCGGCGCGCCCGGGCCCGAATGTCGGGGAGCCGGGTGAAGTGGGGCGCGTAGATGAGCGCATCGAGCCCCCGGCGTTTGGCCCGCTGGACGACCCGGTCGTCGAGAATCTTCACATGAGGGTCGACCCGGAACTCGCTCTCGGTCACTGGTGTCGGGTCAGGCATGCGGGGGCTAAGCCGTTGCGGGTTCGGGACGGCGACGACCGACGCCACGGCGGCCGGGTGTCTCTGTTCCGGCTCAGTCGTCCGCCACCGCGGGCGTGGTCGGCGCCGCGGGCTCGGGGGCGGCCTCCTCCGATACCGGCGTCCACTCCAGGTCCTCCTCGTAGTGGAACGCGCGGTGGTCCTGGGTCGGGTCGACGACCGTCAGCGAGAGCCAGTCGTTGTCGAGCAGCTCCGCCAGCTCCCCGTGCTCGGCGAGGACCTCGGTGACGCGGTCGACCGGCGCGTGGACGACCGTCGAGAGGCGGAGCGGCTGGTGGTGTGGCTGGTCGTCGGCCGCCATCAGCGACTGGAGCGGGAGCCCGGTCATCAGGTCGCCACCGTTGCCCTGGTAGACGCCGACGTTGCCGACGGGGTTGTGGGTCACCTTCGAGCCGCTGCCGTAGACGGCGTTGTCGACCGTCGAGAAGTAGTACTGGGTGTTTATCCACTGGGTGACGACCATCGGCCCGGTCATGATGGCCTCCAGCGCCTCGCCATCGGGGTCGGTCGACCAGTCGTAGGAGTGGAGGAACGCGCGGCCGTCGAGGTCGAGGTCGCTCGTCAACTCACGGGGGCCGACGACGAAGCCGGCGTTGCCGGCCAGGCCCCACTCGGGGCGGGTCTCGGCCCAGTCGGCGGCGCGGCGCTCCACCTCGTCGACGCCCGACCCGTCGGCACCCATCGACGCGGCGCGCTCGGCGGCCGCGTGCTCGCGGGCGGTGGCGAGGTCGGCGCGCAACTGCGCGAGGTCCTCGGCGTGGCTCTCGGGCACGTCGCCGTCGTACAGCTCGACCTCGTCGGTCGTCGTGTTGTGCTGCCCGGCGAGGAAGACGGTGTCCTCGGGGACCTCGTGGCCGCGTTCGCGGAGCTTCGCCTGCACCTCGGTGTCGTTGCAGATGGTCGCGAGGACGCGGGCGCTCGGCCCGCCGGGGTTGCCGGCGCAGGCCCCACAGTCGAGGCTCGAATCGTAGGGGTTGTTGGCCGTCTCGCTGGCGTGGCCGGTGAAGACGACGAGGCGGCCGAACGCCTCCCAGCCCATCAGGTCGAAGGCGGTTGCGGCGTACTCGACCTTCTCCTCGGTCGTCAGCCCCACCGGCAGGTCGCCGGCGTACTGGTGCTGGTGGTGGACGAGCGGGTCACAGAACTCGTGCTCGTCGGGCACCGACCCGTCGGCGGCGGTGACCAGGTCGCGGACGCGGCCGGGGACGAGCGTCCGGGCCGCGAGCGCGAGCCCGTAGCCGCTCCCGGCGGTCTCGACGTAGCCGTAGGCCGTCGCGGCGTTGGCCTTCAGCGTCTCGACCGTCTCGGTGGCGGCCTCCCGGAGGTTCGACCAGCGGTCGTGGCGTGCCTGGGTGTCGTCGTCGGTCGGGAAGTCGGTGACGTGGTGCTGTGGGTCGAGGATGGGCGGGCAGGCATCGACCGCCATGTCGGCGTCGTACCCCTGGTACTCCATCGGGATACCGAAGAAGCCGGCGTATCCGTGGGTCTCGTAGTCGCCCGTCGACTCGATGTGACGGCGGATGATCTCCGAGCGGGTGTCGATACAGAAGACCAGCTGGGCGTCCGGGCGGCCCGACGCCTCGCCGTCGGCCAGCGACCGGCTCTCCGTGGCGATGCCCTCGACGAGGTCACCGCGGTAGGTCGCCTCCCACGCGCGCAGGAACGCCCGGGCGAGTTCGTCGGCCGGGTTCGCGTCGACGCTGTCGTTCGATGGCTCGATGTCGGTATCGACCGCATCCAGCAGTGCCAGGCGCACCGCGAGGTAGCCCTTCAGCGAGATCGGGTACGTCGACTGCCACTCGCCGTCGTCCGCGGCCCGCTGCTTGATGAACCCCGTCCAGCCGGGGAGGGCGGTCAGCTGCTCCTCGAGGATGGGCACCCACTGGCTCTCCGGGAACGGTGCCAGCACCGTCTTGATGGCCTCTGACGGCCGTTCGGGCAGGTCCGCGACGACCCCCTCGTCGGGGATCTCGCCGTCGTGTTCGGCCACGCCACGGAAGGCGGTGTAGAACCCCGCCTCGCGGTTCGGCATCGGCCAGTGGGCGCCCCCTTCGTCGAGGAAGGCCGACAGCCACTTCGCCAGCACCCGGTCGACGTGGTCGGTGGGGGTGTCGGCCTCGTCTGCCTCGCTGCCGGTCGCATCCGCCATGCGGTCGAGCAGCGTCTCGGGGTCGTCCTCGTAGCCGGCCGCGGCGAGCTCCGTCTCGAGGAGCGCCGGGTCGATCTGCCCGCGGTCCAGCGCCGCCCGGAACGTCTCGGGGTCGGGATAGCCACGGCCACCCAGCAGGTCGGCTGCCTGTTCGACCGCCTGGTCGAACGGCTGGTCCTCGAACCCCGAGAGGGGGTTGGCGGTCACGAACGAGTGGATGGGCCAGAGCGAGCCCACGACGGTCGCTGCCCTGTCGATGCTGTCGTCGATGGCGGATTCAGTACTCATTGTAGTCCTCCGTGGAGGTCAGCACGCTGTCCGGGGATGGCTGGCTGGCGTTCAGCAGCGCCACGTAGAGCCGCTGGCTGTGCTCGTGGACGCCGGTCTCGATGGCGACGTAGATGCCGACGAAGATGGCTGCGAGGATGCCGTGGAGCAGGGTCAGCTCCGTCGGCACCGCGACCATGGGGAGGCCGGAGAGGAGTCCGGACACCGCCCCGTAGACCACGGCGTAGACGACGATGGCCGGGAGGAAGACCAGCGGAACGGCCGCGTACCGGGCCGCCCTCGGAAGCGAGGTGTGCTGGACCGTACTCCGGGCGGCGTGGAGCGTGGTGAAGACCACGAAGACGGTCAGCAGGAGGCTGCTGTCGACGCTCGTCCCTTTCCCCGTCAGCGCTGCGAAGAGGACGCCGCCAGCCAGCCCGGTCAGCACCGTCACGACGCCGCCAGCGACGCTCGGAAGCGGCCCCGTCGTGTGCGGGGTCCGCTCGCTCGGGCCGGTGTGTTCGACCTGGCCGCCCGCGCTCAGGAACTGGTAGGCCTTGTAGAAGCCGTGCAGGATGAGATGGGTGATGGCGGCCCCGAAGAAGCCGAGCCCGGCCTGCATGAGCATGAACCCCATCTGCCCGACGGTCGAACAGCCGAGCTTGCTCTTGATGTCCGGCTGGACCGATTTCAGGAGCTTCCCGCCGATGGCGCTGGCCCCGCCCACGGCGACCACCGCGAGCATGAGCGCGGGGTCGACGGTGATGACCGGGGCGAAGCGGGTCAGCAGGATGCCGCCCGCGTTGACGAACCCGGCGTGCATCAGCGCCGACGCCGGCGTCGGGGCGGTCATCGAGGAGAGCAGCCAGGTGTGGAACGGCACCAGAGCGGATTGGATCATCGCCGCGAGCACGAGCGCGCCGGCGGCGACCAGCCAGACCGGGCCACCGAGCGTGTCGGCGGCCCCGGCGATGCCGGAGACCGTCGTCGCGCCGGTCGTCCACCACAGGGCCGTCAGCGCGACGCCGAGGAGCGCGCTGCTGGCGAGGAAGTGCCTGCGGGCGACCGTCGCGGCCGCCTGTGCCTGCTCCCAGCCGCTGACGGTGCCGATGAGGGTCGCCATCAGCAGGCCCATCGCCAGCCACAGGACGCCGAACAGGGCGAGGTGGTCGGCCGCAACCAGCCCCATCACGACCACCGTGAACCCGAACATGGTGGCGAAGAAGCGCGTCTCGTGGGCGCTTCCGGCCATGTAGCGCCGCGAGTAGCTGTGCACGATGCCGCTGAAGAAGGTGACGACCACCCACATCAGGACGGTCAGCCCGTCGACGGCCACCAGCCCGGGCACCTCCCACGCGCCCCCGCCCCGGACTCGGAGTGCGAGCGCAGCGATGCTCGCGGCCAGCAGCGACCAGACGAGCCAGGTGAGTGCGACGGGCACGAACGGTGACTCGGCCGTCGTGTCCGGAAGTGGTCCGACCGTCGTCGATGAGCTGTGTCCTGACATCGTTCGTCCAGCGGCCAGCCACGACCACCGGGGACCCGGTGAACCGTTACTGGTCGTCTTCGCCTCCTTCTGAGAACAGTTCGGTTGTTAAATCTACCTATCCGACCAGTTCGTTCGAACTGGCTGGTATTATAGAACATTATGGTCTGGCAAGGGTTGCGTGATCCGATAGCGGATATACCGGTTCGGGCCGCTCGGGAGGCGCAGGGCGAGGCGGATTCCGATGTCGGGGTCGCCACGTTCGCTCGGCCACCCGTCGGGATACGACAGTCAGCTCTCGTCTCCGGGCTCGAACCTGCTGAAGGGTGTCGTCTCGTGGCTCCGGACGAGCACCTCGTCGGCGACCGTCAGTCCCATGTCGAGGAGCGCCTGTGCGACGGGTGTGATGTCGCTGTCGGACTCGCCGACGGCCGTCACGAGGAGGTTCTGTTCGCCGGTGACCAGCTCCTGGACCGAGATGACGCCGTCGATCCCCAGGATCTCGGGGATCATCTCGCCGCGCTCGGGGATCGAGGCGGTGCAGTAGAGCAACATCCGGAGCGGGTACCCCGACCGCTGGTAGTCGACGCTGGCGCTGTACCCCTTGATTATCCCGTCGGACTCGAGGCGCTGGATGCGCTTGCGGACCGTGCTGTCCGAGGTCCCGGTTCGCTCCGCGATGTCGCCGGACGACATGTTCCGGGCGTCCTCCTGGAGCGCGTGCAGGATCGCCCTGTCGACGTCGTCGAGGTCGTCGTCGGCCATGCGAGGAACTCCGCAGCAGAGCCACTTTAGTTTGGACCCGCGCACGCCATCGGTCCCGGGCGGGGGCCCGGTATCCGATATCGCCCGTTCGGCTCCTGCTCGTGGTCGTGCGTGGGAACGGCTACCGGGTCGTGGCCGTGGGTACGTCCGACGTTCGCGCTGTATGTCTGGATTATCCGGAGAATGGCCGAGGAAACTACCGAAAGATGGAACTATGCCTCGAAAATGCGGAGTTGGTATCTTACCGTTCTTCGGAGTCAAGCACGCGGATCTGGTCCCCACGGACCGTGACCGGGATGGGGACGGTCGCCTCGTACAGCTCGACGGTGACCTGGTCCTTGCCCTCGTCGATGCGCTGGACCTTGGCCTTCTCGCCCTTGAACGGGCCGGCGATGAGCTCCACGATGTCGCCCTCGGCGATGCCCTCCACGTCCGGTTTCGGCGAGAGGAAATGCTCCACCTCGGCGATGGAGGACTTCCCCTGCACGACGCCCCGGGAGTGGGGAATCTCGTCGAGGATGCGGTCGAAGACCGAGATGTCGTCGGCCTCGACCATCACGTAGGAGGTGAGCGAGTCCGGCGCCAGCGCGGCGTGGACGCTGTCCTCCTCGCGGCTCATGATCATGTCCGCGACGGTGCGTTCCTGGCTCGCGGTGGTCTTGACGGCGAAGATGGGCACGGCCTCAGACACCTCCGGGGACGAAGCTCATCATGACGAAGATCAGGAACCCCAGGATGCCGACGAGGATGACCCCCACGCCCGCGATGAGGGCGACCCTGGAGAACTCCTGCCAGGAGGGGGTGCTCGCGAGCTTGAGCACCCGGGTGTACGCGCCGAGTTCCTTCGGTACTTGCATGCCGAGTCATTTCCGGTCGGGCTTTCTATACCTGTTGGTCCGGGGGAACGATGGCGCTACGCAGCAGCGCAGGGAAAAGAGCGTGGTGTCGAGTTCGCCCGGTCAGTCCCGGCGGCGGGCGGACAGGAGCGCCGCACCGAGGAGCGCCAACAGCGCCGTCACGAGGGCGAACCCCGGTTGCCCGTCGCTGGCCGTCGTCGCCGGCGTCCCGTCGTCCGTCTCGGTCGGTGTCGAACTGCCCGACTCCGTCGGCGTGTCGGTCGGCTCCGGCTCCTCGGTCGGGGTGGGCGTCGGTTCGGGTGTCGGCGTGGCGGCTGCCTCCACCGTCAGGGTCCCCGCGCTGACGTTGTCGAGGGTGATGGCGTACTCGCCGGGCTCTTGGAACGTCTCGCGGAACTGGACGTTCCGTGACTCCCCGGCGGGGACGAAGACGTCCCGGCTGGTGCGCCGGTCGCCGTCGACCCGCAGCACGGCGGTGTAGGTGCCGTTGCGGTCGCCGTCGTTGGCGACGGTCGCCCGGATGCGGGCGTCGTCACCGGCGGTGATCGTCTCCGAGGCGAGGCGCACGTCGCGCAGGTCGAACTCCGTGCCGGCGGCCCCGACGGCGAACGTCGAGAAGCCGGGCGTCGAGCCCCGGAAGCGGTAGGCGTTGTCGGTCTCGCCGATCAGCTCCATCTCGAACCGCTCCCAGGTGCCGCTCTCGGGGTCGTACCGGAACAGCGCGGTGCCCGCGGCGGGGTCCGTCTCGTCGATGAACTCCTTGTAGAGCCGCTTCTGGATCGTGAAGGTGAACCCGGCGTCGGTCACGTTCCCCGCCGACTCCACGTCGATGGTGAAGAAGCTGAACTCGCGGGTGCCGCCGGCGACCGGCGGCTCGTCGTTCTGCGGTCGTCCGGACTGCTCGACGGTGACAACGGTGTCCGTCCGCCTGTCGACGGTGACGTTCAGGCTGTCGAGGTGCACGCCGCTCTCGTCGCTCGTGTTGGTGAACGGGAACGCGACGAACACCGGCCTCCCCGGCTGTGGGTCGCGGAGCGCGGCCTCGACCCGGTTCGGGCGCTGCCTGTCGGTCTCGACCGTCGCGCTGGGTTCACGCAGCGGCGTCACGGTGACCCGACCGAGGACGTGGGCCCGGCTCTGGATGTAGTACCCGCCGGGCCTGTTCAGGGCGAACTCGTAGGTGAGCGTCGCGGTCTCGTCGGGAGCGACCCGGGGCATCTGGGTCTCGATAAGCCTGTTGTCGGCGCTCAGGAGCCCGATGTAGGTTCCCGCTCGGTCGCCGCTGTTCTCCACCGTGACCGTGACCGTGATGTTCTCGCCGATCTCGACCTCATCGGGGGAGATCGAACTGTCGATGACGCTGAATCGTGCGGGTCTCCGCACCTGCCTGCTCTCGCCATCCGCAGCGATGTCGACCCGAGCAACGGCCGAGAAGGTCGATGTCTCGGTGTCAGCCGTCAGCGTGATGTCGTACGACCCGGACCCGACCGACTCGGGCGGTGTCGCGGTGACCGTTACCGGCTCCGTGGCCCCACCGTCGAGGTCGATACCGCCGGGCGTCGAGACGGTCCAGCCGCTCGGACCGTCCGTGGCGAAGCTCACGGCGGTCTGGGTGTCGCCGACGTTGGTCACGTCGAACTGGAGGTTGACGGGGTCACCGCTCGACGACACAGCGCCCGGACTGTCGACGATGACCGAGGACTTCGCGAACCCCTCGCGGGCTCGTACCGTCCACGTATCACCGGCGGCGAGCGAACTCCGTCGCCATTCCAGCGCGTAGCCGTTGTCGTGGTTACTGGTGTCCACGATTCCCGTGAGCGCTCCGGCTTCGAGACTGTCCTGGACGCTGCTGTAGCTGTTACTCTGGTGGTTGAACGGCTCCGATCCCGGGAGGCCACTCATCGTGAGCTGTTGTCGCTCGTTACCGACCTCCTTGGCCACGCCGATCGTGGCGATGCCCGGGTTCCAGAACCCCTCGCCGTTGTCACCACCGGCGAGATAGGTGTCCTTCCCGTTGAGAAGCCGGAGGCCGGTGGCCGTACTCGAGCCCGTGTTCTCGACCTCCCAGGTCAGGTCGAAGAACTGCTGAGTGCCGGTGTAACTGACCCGCTGGACCAGCTGGATACCCGTGCTGCCGGCAGGTTCGAACCGGGTCACGATGGTGTCGCCCGACATGGACTGCTCCGCGACCGTCAGCTCGATGCCGTCCGCGTCGGCCGTGCCGCCGCCCGGGATGTCGTAGACCGTCCCGCCGGCGTACAGCACCGTGTCGGAGCTATCGTCGCTGTAGTACTGGCGCACCCAGGAACTGCTCTGGTAGCGCGCGACGGCGAGGTTCCCCTGGTCGACCGTGATCCGGAGGGCGCCCTCCACCGTCTGTCCGCCGAGTACATCCGGGCCTGTCTGTGCCGCTACGGGCGCCGCGACGAAGGCGACGAAACCGCTGGTGACGACCAGCAGTGTGACGAGGACGGCGAGCGCCTGCCGGAGGCGCTGGCCCGACCGCTCCCCGCCACGTGGTGCTGTCGGTCCATCTGTCGATGATGTGTTCATTTGTTTCCGGGCGTCCGGATGCCGGAACCGAGTATAGGTATTGCAGCAGTACCAGGCGTTAACGTGGCGTTAATGGCGAAACCGCAGCGGTAGAACAGCGGCGAGGATGTCGCCGTGTCATCACGGGCTGACGGGTCGCTCCCCTGGAGCCGGGGGTTCGGCAGAAGACAGAACGGCAGGACGAGCCGCGGTTACTCCACGAAGTCGATGCCGCCGTCCGAGGAGGCGGGCTGCTGACCGCCCGACCCGTCGGTGGTCGCCTGTCCGTCGAGGTTGCCGACCTGCGTGCCGCCCTGGGTGTCGGCCTCGGCCTCGTTCTTGCCGTAGATCTGCGGGCTCTCGACGCCCGTGACGACGATCATCGTCTCCATCTTCCCGTCGAACTCGTTGTTGACGGAGGCGCCCCAGATGATGCGGGCGTCGGGGTCGATGCGGTCGTAGATCTGCTCGACGACGCCCTCGGCCTCCTCGATGCTCATGTCGGGGCCGCCGACGACGTTGACCAGGGCCGAGTTGGCCCCGTCGAACTCCACGTCCAGCAGCGGCGACCGCAGTGCCGAGCGGATAGAGTCCTGGGCCTTGTTCTGGGAGTCGGACTCGCCGAGACCGATCATGGCGACGCCGCCGTTCTCCATGATGGTCTTCACGTCGGCGAAGTCGACGTTGACCAGTCCCGGCTTCGTGATGAGCTCGGTCATCCCCTTCACCGAGCGCATCAGGACCCGGTCGCAGATCTTGAACGCGTCCTGGAGCGGCAGGTTCGGCGCGTAGTCCAGCAGTCGGTCGTTCGGGATGACGATGACGGTGTCCGCGACGGCCCGGAGCCGCTCCAGGCCGGCGTCGGCGTTGGCCCGCCGGCGCTCACCCTCCGCGGTGAACGGGACCGTGACGACCGCAATCGTCAGGGCGCCCTGCTCCTGGGCAGCCTGGGCGACGACGGGCGCCGAGCCCGTCCCCGTCCCGCCGCCGAGCCCGGCGGTGACGAACACCATGTCCGAGCCGTCGATGGCGGCGTTGATGTCGTCGATGTTCTCCTGGGCGGCCTCCTCCCCGATCTTCGGGACCGAACCCGCACCGCGGCCGCCGGTCCGCTGGCGACCGATGAGGATCTTCGTGTCGGCTTCTACCTCGGTCGCGAGGTGCTGGGCGTCGGTGTTCGCGGCGACCAGCTTCGCGCCGTGGATGCCCTCGCGGTCCATCCGGGTGACGGTGTTGCCGCCGGCGCCGCCGCAGCCGACGACGGTGATCTTGGTTTCGAGGTCCTCGACGACGCTCGCCAGCTCATCGTCGGTCATGGTGCCCGACGTGTTCGGCGATGCGTCGTTCGAGTTCGCCGGCCCGTCCCCAGCCGGGCCCTCCTCCTCCCTATTCTCGGCCTCGTCGATGGCGTCCTCGATCAGCGAGTCCATGCTGTCAGGTCGGATGCCTACGTCCCGTAAGTAGCTTTCTCCGGCGTCACGCGCGTGTCTGACGCCGATGCGCGGTTTTGCCGCTTTCGAGCCGGGTTCGGCCGATAAACCGTCTGGGACGATACGGAATCCGGGCGCGACTGTCACCGACGCGCCGCTCCGCGCACGATGTCTGACGGGCGCGCACCCGCCCCGGACGAGGACGAGTCAGAGCGGGAACCGCAGCTCCTCCTCGGAGTGGACCGCCTCCGGCTCGATGGTCCGACCGTTCACCTCCACCGATTCGCCGGCCGAGAGCTTCCCGAACGCCGGGCCCTCGGGGATACCGAGCGTCCGAGCCTTCTCCGGATCGAAGGCCGTGCGGCGCGCCACGACCGCGTCGGCGTGGACGCTCACGCCGTCGTAGCGCTCCCGGAGGACGGCCACCAGTTCGTCGACCAGTTCGGCCCGGATGTCCGCGGCAGCCGCCTCGTCGCCGGTCGGTACGACCGCACGGTCGTCGACGCGGGTCCCGTTCTCGGTGGTCGTTACGGCGACGGTCCGACTGTCGACGGCCTCCCGTGTCCGCTCGGGGTCGATGCCCTCGCACTCGATGACCAGGCCGGCAGGGAGGTCGACCGCGGTCAGGGGGCCGTCGTACCCGGTCGCGCGGTCACCGAAGCGGAGTCCATCCCCGACCCGGCAGAGCTCGGCCTCGGAGCGCTCGACCGTTCCCTGGGGCACGCCGGTCGTCTCCCGGAGATACGTCTCGCCGACCGCACGGTAGCCGAGCTCTTCGATGGCGGCCACGAGGTCCGGGTGGCGCCCCTCGACGAGCGCGTGGGTCGCACCGCTCTCCGTGAAGGCGGCGTCGAGAGTCTCGCGAGCCGCCGTCGAATCCGGGTCACCGAGGTCGTCCAGGCACCAGTCGGCGGCGATGTGGCCCACGGTCCAGTCCGTCTCGCGGACGACGCGCTCGGGCCGGGCGGCGTAGTGGCCGCCACCGAAGCAGACGACCGTCCGCTCCGCGTCGGGGGTCACGTCGCGGAGGTCCAGAATCGCCGCCGCCACCGCGCCGGCAGCCGCCGGGTCCTCCCACTGCGGTTCCGCACTCCCGACCTCCACGAACAGCGACGGGCAGCCCACGTCCGTCGGGCCGTGGTGGGTACACTCCAGTCCCGTCTCGTAGCCGTCGGGCGCGTGGTCGGACAGTGCCTCCAGCGCTCGTCGGGTGGCGTTCGGTGCGGCGGCCGCCAGCTCGCCGTCCGCGCCGCCGTGGTCCGCCGGGCCGAAGTTGCCCGTGTGGTGGGCGGTCAGGAGACGGCCGGTCTCGCCGGCGTGTCGCGAGGCGAACGCCAGCAGGTCGGGCTCGTGTTCGGGGCCGTCGTCGACGGTGCCGAACGCCGACGCGACGCCGTCGAGGTGGAGATGCAGGTCGTCGAAGACCCGGAGCGCCGCGCCCTCCGTCCGGTAGACGGTGTCGCCGCCGTCGCCGTCCGAGCGCGTCCCGTCCGTGTGCTCGGTCCAGGATGCGCGGTCCAGGAGCTGCTCGGCGATGTGGACGGACGCGCTGTCGGCACGGCTGGCGACGATGGCTAGCACGGGCATCGCTCGGCTCCGGGTGGTCGAAAACGCGTCGGTCTCGGCCGCCGAGGCGGTCGACTACCCGCGACGTGCCTCGATGGCTGCGAGCGCGTCGCGCAGTGCCTGCCGGGCGAACCGTTCCTTGACCTGCAGGCGGTCACCGTCGAAGACGTAGCGTTCGACCGTACTCGTCGACTCGCCCGAACCCCACGCGCCCGCGTACGCGACACCGATGTAGACGGTCCCGACGGGGTCCTCGTCGTCGCCGCCGGTCGGGCCGGCGATACCGGTGGTCGCGACGCCCCAGGTCGTGTCGGCCGTATCCCGGACTCCGCGGGCCATCGCCCGCGCGACCGGCTCGCTGACGGCACCGTGTTCGTCGAGATGTTCGCGCGGGATCGCGAGCACGTCGCGCTTGGCGTCGTAGGAGTAGGTCACTACGGAACGGTCGAAGTAGTCGCTGGAACCCGGGATGTCGGTCAGCAGCGATCCGATGAGGCCGCCGGTCGCGGATTCGGCGGCCGCGATGGTGGCGCCCGTGTCCCGGAGAGCGTCCCCGATGCGTTCCTCGACCGGCGGGTCGTCGGCGAACTCGCGCATATCGGGAACAGGGACCTCTCGCCCATGAAACCGGGCGCTCTCGTGTGCGGGGTGTTGCGAACGGGTGGCGATTCTGTATCGCGATATCCGATTTACGAGTCGAGGGGGAACCACGGATTGTGTCGTCTGACAGGGGGTCGAAATACCATCCGGAAAGGCAAGAACCACGTCGAACGACCCGCGAGAGCGGGTATGGACTACGAGCGGCCACTGTTCTTCCGGGTGATGCAGTACGCCGCGGCCGCCGAGCGGGACGTGGTCGACATGGTGAGCGGCAACCCGGACTGGGCGCCACCCGACGCGCTCCGCGAGGGACTCCGCGAGTTCGCGGATCTGCCCGTCGAACACTACCAGTACCCGCCGAGCGAGGGGCTGGACGAACTCCGGGCCGCTATCGCGACACACCACGACGTGCCGGCCGAGAGCGTCTTCGTCACGAACGGGACCGGCGAGGCCAACCACCTCGGGACGGCCATCGGCCTCGATGAGTACCCCGGGAACGAGGTGCTACTGACCGACCCCGTCTACCCGTACTACGCCGGGCGGGCGGAGCTGCTGGGTGCCGATGCGACGTACGTGCCGGCCGACGAACGGGGACGCCTCGACCCCGACGATGTCCGTCGGGCGGCGAGTGACGAGACGGCCGTCATCGTCGTCAACTCGCCGAACAACCCGACGGGCGCGGTGTACGGCCGCGAGACGAAGCAGGCGCTGGTCGGGGTCGCCGAGGCCCACGATGCGCTGCTGGTCAGCGACGAGGTGTACGAGCGGTTCGACCACTCCGGGCGGTTCTGCTCGGCGCTGGCCTTCGACTCCGAGCACCGGTTCGTGACGAACGCGTTCTCGAAGTCGATGGCCATCACGGGCCTGCGGGTCGGCTACTGCATCGCTCCGGAGCACCTGTGGCCGGCGGTCCGGACGCGCCACATGCTGACGAACGTGACCTGTTCGCGCCCGGCACAGTACGCCGTGCTCCGGGCGCTCCGGGAGACGCCCGAGTCGTACTACGAGCGGAACCGCTCGCTCGTGGGCGAGCGTATCGAGACGTTCACGGCCGCGCTGGACGCAGCCGGGGCTGATTACGTCACACCCGAGGGTGCCTTCTACGTCCTCGCACGGTTCGAGGACTACCCCGGCACGCTGGCGAACGTCGAGCGGCTCATCGACGAGGCCGGCGTCGCGGGGATGCCCGGCGACGCGTTCGGCGAGTCGCGTGCCGACTGGCTCCGGTTCGCGCTGGTGACACCCCGGGTCGAGGAGGCGGCCGAGCGACTCCGCGAGTTCTTCGCCTGACTGGCGCAGGGCGTGGCGGTGGCTCCTCGTGCTCGCGACCGTGCTCACGCACGGTGTAGCCGGACTCCCGGTTGGCCTCGGAACCGGGCCGCCCCGCGCTGGCGGCGCGTCCGCGTTCGGTGGCGCGGCCTCCGGTTTGAATCCTCGTCTCGCGAACGGGTGTGAGACCGGAGACCGACGGGTACTCCCGTCCCCACGGAGTAGCGTCGCACATGAGCAGTATCGACGTGGAGGCCGTGGAGTCGGTCGAGGAGGAGGGGCTCGCGGTGGACGCACCGGAGTACGTCCTCTACGGCGGGAAGGGCGGCGTCGGCAAGACGACGATGGCGGCCGCCACCGCGCTCGCGTCGGCCCGTGACGGCGTGTCGACACTCGCCGTCTCGACGGACCCGGCCCACTCGCTGTCGGACTCACTGGAGACGCCGATCCCGGCGGAGCCGACGCGCGTCCGTGAGGACGTACCACTGTACGCCGCCGAGATCGACCCGGACGCGATGACGAGCGGCCCGTTCGCCGAGGGTGGCGAGGGTGGCGGGATGCTCGGCGGACTGGACGCGCTGATGCAGGACGAGGGGCTGAACCCGTTCGCCGCGGGGACGATGCCCGGCGCCGACGAGGCCGCCGCGATGCAGCTGCTCCTGCAGTACATGGACGACGAGCGGTTCGACCGTGTCGTCGTCGACACGGCGCCGACGGGGCACACGCTGCGGTTGCTGGAGCTACCCGAGCTGATGGAGTCGCTGACGGGCCGTCTGCTCGCCTTCCGCGAGCGCCTGTCGGGGATGATGGGCAGCGTGAAGGGGCTGTTCGGTTCGGGGGCGGACGAGGAGTCGCTGGAGCAGGGGATGGACGACCTCCGCGCGCTGGCCGACCGCGTCGAGCGGCTCCGGGAGCGCCTTCGCGACCCCGCCCGCACCGACTTCCGGGTCGTGATGGTGCCCGAGGAGATGAGCGTCGTCGAGTCCGAGCACCTGCTGGAGCGCCTGCGTACCTTCGAGATTCCCGTGAGCACGGTCGTCGTCAATCGCGTGATGCAGGACCTCGCGGACGTGGCGGAAGGGGCCGATGCCGACTGGTTCGTCGCGCCCGACCTGGAGGACTGTGAGTTCTGCCAGCGGCGCTGGGAGGTCCAGCGCGAGGCGCTCTCGCGGGCCCAGGACGTGTTCCGCGGCCACGACGTGAAGCGCGTCCCGCTGTTCGCAGAGGAGGTCCGAGGCGAACGGATGCTGCGGGTCGTCGCGGCCTGTCTCTCCTGAATCCCGTTCTGTGTCCCATCCGTGGCTACGTCCGTCGGCCGACGACCCGCGCGATGACGAGGCCGAGCCCGACGAACAGGAGCGCCAGCAGCGACTGGAGCGCGGCACCCATCGGCGCACCCTGCTGGAGGAACCCGACAGCCCCCGCGACGAACAGCGATGCGACGAGGCAGTGGAGGCCGAAGACGGCCCACTGCAACCGGTCGAAGGTCAGCGGTGAGGGGAAGAACTCCAGCACGGCCGACCGTACGGTCGGAGCCAGCAAAAACACGTCCGTGGCGGCGAGGCTCACTCCCGGCTGCCGACCACGAACACCCGCAGGTCGTTCACGTTCGTCCCCGTCGCGCCGGTCCGGACGACGGCCCCACGCTCGGCGAGGTACCCGTGGGAGTCGCTCCGTGCGAGCGCGTCCCGGGCGACAGACGGGGCCTCGACGGTTCCCGAATCGACCAGTGCTCCAGCGGCGTCGGCGCTCCCATCGCGGCCATCGGTGTCCACGCACGCGAGCGCGACCGGCACGTCGGTACCCGACAGTTCCAGCGCCGCCCGGAGCGCGTACTCCCCGTTCGGGCCGCCGGTGCCGTCACCACGGACGGTGACGGTTGTCTCCCCGCCCGAGAGGATGACTGCCGGCGGCTCGACGGGGTCGCCGGTCGCCAGTGCCTCTTCCGCGATGGCCACGCCCGTGAGTGCGGCCTCCCGCGCTTCCCCGCGCACGCGTGAGGACAGCACGAGCGGGTCGTAGCCGGCTGCCGCGGCGTGGTCCCGGGCCGCATCCAGTGCGGTCCGATTCCCCGCGAGGACGTGGTTCTCGACGTGGTGTTCGTCGAACACCTCGCTCCCGGCGGCTGGCGTCTCCGGGTGGCTACCACGCTCGCCGGCCTCGAGATGCGCTCGGACGGCCGGGGCGCCGATATCGTACCGGTCCAGCACCCCGAGTGCGCCGGCGTAGGTCGTCGGGTCGGATGCGGTCGGGCCGCTGGCGATGACCCCGGGGCCGTCGCCGACCACGTCACTGACGAGCAGGCCGACGACGGTCGCAGGTGTGGCCGCGCGGGCGAGGCGGCCGCCCTTGAGCGCCGAGACGTGCTTGCGGACGGCGTTCGTCTCCTCGATGCTGGCACCAGCGGCGAGCAGGGCATCGGTCACGTCCCGGAGGTCGGCGAGCGCGAGGTCGCCGGCGGGTGCCGCGAGGCACGCGGAGCCGCCGCCCGTGATGACTGCGAGGACGAGCGTTCGGTCGTCGGCAGCGCTGGCGGCTTCGAGCAGCCGCTCGCCCGCCTCGACGCTCCCCTCGGTCGGGGTCGGGTGGCCCGCCCGGACGGTTTCGACCCGGCCGAGCCCCGACGTATCGACATCCGCGGGTACGCCGACGACGCCCGCGGAGAGCCGGTCACCGAGCGTCGCTTCGAGGGCGCGGGCCACGCCGGCCGCGGCCTTCCCACCGCCGAGGACCGCGACCCGGTCGTACTCCGCGAGGTCGTACGTGTCGTCGGCGACGGAGAGGTGCCCGTCCTCGACCTGAACGCACTCGCGGGTCGCCCGCTCGGGGTCGGCCGCGCGGATACCGGCTTCGACGCAGTCTAGCGCGAGCGCTGCCAGGTCGCGGTCGCGAGCGCCGGCCAGCAGGTCGTCGCGGTTCCGAATCACGTCCGGTCGGTAGCGCGGTGGCCTGATAACGGTGTCTCGGGCGGCGGCTCCGCGGCGGGGACGCTCCGGGGGAGTATATACGATAAACTACTTATCGCGATACCGAATCGGGCGGCGCAGGTGGCTGGCGACCGTAGAGCTGAGGCTGTTTCTCTGCCTGAGGGTTATTTGAGCGCCAATATATAGGAAACGTCTGGACTTTCTGATTAAAATGGCATTTTGTAGATATATCTGCGGTGCTTGTCAAATGTTGTCGCCTTCCGAGGTGGCGGTCCGTGTCGTCGGTCGGCTACTCCTTCTCGCCGGCGCCGACGGCCGACTCCCCGACGGGGTCGTGGCCCTCGATGACCTCGGTCCCACCCATGTACGGCTGGAGCGGTTCGGGCACGTCGACGGTACCGTCCTCGTTCTGGTAGTACTCGAGGATGGCGACCATCACGCGGCCGACGGCGGTCCCCGACGCGTTCAGCGTGTGGAGGTACTCGGCCGACTCGTGGCGCTCGGGGCGGTACTGGATGCCGGCGCGGCGGGCCTGGAAGTCCTCGAAGTTCGACGCCGAGGAGACCTCCAGCCAGCGGCCGCCCTCTTCGGGGCCGTCCTCGCTGTCCGTACCGGGGGCCCAGACCTCGATGTCGACGGTGCGGGCCGAGGCGAAGGTGAGGTCGCCCGTGCAGAGGTCGAGCGTGCGGTACGGCAGCCCGAGCCGGTCGATGACCTCGCAGGCCTCGTCGATGAGCGCGTCCAGTCGGTCGTACGATTCGTCGGGCCGGACGAAGTTGACGAGCTCGACCTTGTTGAACTGGTGGACGCGGACGATGCCGCGGGTCTCCGTGCCGTGTTCGCCGGCCTCGCGCCGGAAGTTCGGCGTGTAGGCCTGGTACTTCAGCGGGAGGTCGTCGTCCAGCAGGATCTCCTCGCGGTGCATGTTCGTGACCGGGACCTCCGCGGTCGGGCAGAGCCACAGGTCGTCGTCCGTGTAGTCCTCCTGTTCGGCGCCGCCGACCCGGTAGGCGTCGTGGTTGAACTTCGGCAGCTGGCCGGTCCCGCGCATCGACGCGCTCGTGACGGGGACGGGCGGGAAGATGTCGTGGTAGTCCTGCTCGCGGTGGACGTCCAGCATGAACTGGATGAGTGCGTGTTCGAGGCGCGCGCCCTCGCCCTTCAGGAAGTAGAAGCCGCCGCCGGTCGTCTTCGCGCCGCGGGCCTCGTCGATGATCTCGAGTTCCTCGCCGAGGTCGTAGTGCGGCGTCACCTCGTCGGGCAGGTCGCGGGGGTCGTCGAACCCCTCGCGCCGGCGCTCGACGTTGTCGGCCTCGTCCGCGCCCACGGGGACATCCTCGTGGGGGATCTGCGGGAGTTCGAGCAGGCCCTGTTCGAGTTTCGCCTCCAGTTCGTCGGCGCGGTCCTCGACGCGCTCGATCTCGGCCTTGAGCTCCTGTGACTGCTCGATGGCCTCCTGGGCTTCATCCTCCTTGCCCTCCTGTTTGAGTTCGCCGATCTTGCTCGACACCTCGTTGCGCTCGTGGCGGAGGCCGTCGCCCTCGGCCTTCAGGTCGCGCCACTCCTCGTCGACAGCGAGGAGCGTATCAACGTCCACGTCGTCGTACCCGCGCGCGTCGAGTGCCGCGCGCACCTCGTCGGGATGCTCGCGGAGGTACTGTCGGGGGATCATCTGTTGTCCGTGGTTTCTGGGGTCGTCGGAAAAGTCGTGTCGGTGTCGCGGGAGTGGGTGGCACGGGGATACGTCGGTGGCGTGGTCGGGGGTGCGTGACGGGTCGGAGACTGCTACGAAGCCCTCGCGCTCTCGACCGCCCGCGGCTCGCTGTGGTCCTCGGTCGCTGCGCTCCCTGCGGTCCTTACGTCGCCGGGGACGGATCGAGAGCGCTCGCCCTTCGATTCCACCAGGATTCGGGTGTCCGTCCGAGCGCTCGCGCATGGTGGTCCCGGACGAGCAGAGTGTCCCCGAACCTCCCCGCGCGAGCGCGGCGTGAGGCCTCGCCCCCTCGCTTCGCTCGGGAGGCTCGGTCGGAGCGCGCTCGCGCGCTTCCTCTGTTCGGAACCAGTCGACCGACCAACCGCCCCTTGGCCGGGGGAACGGGGCGCACGAGGGCTTCGCAGGTGTCTCCGTCGTCGTCGGCTCAGCTGTCTCCGTCGTCGTCGGCTCAGCTGTCTCCGTCGTCGTCGGCTCAGCTGTCTCCGTCGTCGTCGGGGAGACCGGGCTCGCCACCTCGACTATCCCGCCCTGCTGCACGCGAGAGGTCAGAACTATACGCGCACCACACGCCGAACGACCCACACATGCCACACGGAACCGCGCTCGTGACGGGTGCCTCGGCCGGAATCGGTCGCGCGATCGCCGAGGAATTCGCCCGGAACGGCTACGACCTCGTCCTCGTCGCGCGCCGGGAGGAGAAACTCCAGGAGGCCGCCAACGAGTTCGAGCAGTACGGTAGCACCGCCCACGTCGTCCCGACCGACCTCGGAACTCGGGAGAACCGCGAAGACCTGTACGAGGAGGTCACGGAGGAGCGGGGCATCGAGGTGGACACGCTCGTCAACAACGTCGGCATCGGTACACAGGGCAAGTACACCGACATCCCCGCCGACCGGGACCTGCTGCAGATAGAGCTCAACATCACGACGCCGTCGCACCTCACCAAACTGTTCGGCGCGGACATGGTCGAGCGCGGTGACGGCCGTATCCTCAACGTCGCCTCCTCGGCGGCGTTCCAGCCCGGGCCGTTCATGGCCGTCTACTACGCCAGCAAGGCGTACCTGCTCTCGTTCTCGGAGGCGCTCCACGAGGAGCTGAAGGAGGACGGGGTGACCGTGACGGCGCTCTGCCCCGGGCCCGTGGAGACGGAGTTCCAGGCACGCGCCGAGAACGAGGACGCCCCCATCGGCGGCGGCGAGCACGACGGGCTGATGAGCATCAACTGGCAGGACGCGGTCGATGTCGCCGAGGCTGGCTACGAGGGTGTCCACGACGGGGAGGCGGTCGTCGTCACCGGGACGGACCTGAAGGTCCTCTCCCGCGTGGTACCGCTCCTCCCGCGCTCGACGGTGCGGAAGCTGTCACGGAGCCTGAACGAGGCCTGAGTTGGTTCTGGGCAGTGGTCACGCCCGCGGGTCCCGGTCCGGCCCCGGATACTCGTCGGGGGCGGCGTCGTGGACGGCGGCCCACAGCGCGGCGGCGTCGAACACCCGGGCGAACGCGCGGGGGTGCCGCACCGAGACGTCGAGATGCTTGCGGAGGTTCGCGCCCGAGCCCGCGCTCGCGAGTGATTCCTCGAAGGTGAGAATGTGTGCTGCAGGGCCGGCGTGGGCTGCCACGAGTGCAGGCTGACCGCCGGCGCTGGGGTCGACGACCGTGGCCCAGTCCCCGATGCGCTCGCGCCAGTCCGCCGCCAGCCCGGGGTCCGCGAGGTCGACGATGACGGCCTCCGCGTCGTCGAGCAGCGTCTCGGTAGCGACCAGCGTCGCCCACGAGTGTGCACGGAGCTGGTCGAGCGCGGCACGGGCCGCGGCGCCGTCGCCGGCTGCGTCGAGCCGCTCCGCGTCGGGCGTGGCGTCGGCCGGCCCGCCACACAGCAGGTCGGCCGCGAGCACGTCGGCGTCGGCCACGACGCGGGCGGGGTTCGGGCGCTCGGTCCGGTCCATGCCAGCCGTGGGGACGAGGACGGCGATAAACGATGGGGTCCCATCCCGGGCGGCGCCGCGGTGACCCGGCGACGGCTCACATCCGGGTGCCACACGCCGGACAGAAGGTCGGCCCGTCCCCTTCCTCGACCGCCTCGCCACAGGTGGGGCAGGGTGCCGTCGAGCGGTCGTCCCCGACACCAGTCTCGGTGGTCGCGTCGTCGGGTGCTTCCGCGTCGCCGGGTGCTTCCGCGTCGTCGCGCCCCGTCGCCGTCTCGGTTGCCGTCCCCATCGTCGTGTCCCCGTCGTCCGACGTCACGAGGTCGCCGACGGCCGAACGGACCGTCGAGGCCAGGTCCGACCCGGGAAGCGAGCGTCCGGCGCCGAACGTCGGGTCGTCGGTCGCCCGTCGGTGGTGATGGCCCAGCGTGCCGAGCAGCACCCGCGACCCCTCGCTGGTGCCGGCGGCTCTGACGGCGACCACCTGGCCGCCGTTCGTCCCGGCGTACAGCGTCCCGTCGACCACGGTCGGTGAGGACCTGTTGGCACCGGCGACCCGCGAGCAGGTCCACTCCTGCGCGCCGGTGTCGGCATCGAGCGCGTACACGCCGCCGTCCGTCCCGTTGATGTAGACCGTCCCGTCGGCAGCCGTCGGGGAGCTGCGGCGCAGCCCGGTCGGAACCGTGAACGTCCACTCCCGGTGTCCCGAGGTCGCCGAGACGGCGAAGAGCGTCCCGTCGGGGCTTCCGATGTAGACCGTCCCTGCGTACACCGTCGGCGACGAGTAGGTCCCGTCATCGGTACCGGTGAACGTCCACTCCTCGCGCCCGGTGTCGGCGTCGACTGCGTACAGGTCCTTGCTTGCGAAGTAGACCGTTCCGTCGGCCACCGTCGGCGACGAGTACGGGGCCCACTCCGACTCCTCGAAGGTCCACTCCTCGCTGCCCGTAGCGGCGTCGACCGCGTACAGGCCGTACGTCGAGTCCCCGCTGATGTAGACGGCTCCGTCAGCCACCGTCGGCGACGCGCCCGTCCAGCCCACGTCCCGCCGGTTGAACCGCCACTGCACCCTGCCGGTGTCGGCGTCGAGCGCGTACAGTGTGTCCCCTTCCGTCCCGTGGTTCTCCCCCGCCACGTAGACGGTCCCGTCGGCGGCCGTCGGCGACCCCTCGATGCCGAGGGACTGCTCGGCGAACTCCCACCGCTGCTCGCCGGTGGCGATATCGACCGCGTACAGGCGCTCTTTCTGGTTGAAGTGTTCGAAGTTGGCACAGACGACATCGCCGACCACCGCAGCCGAGGAGACCAGCCCCTTCCCCTGGACGTTCGGGCGGAACTGCCATCGCTGCTCGCCCGTGTCGGCGTCGATGGCGCACAGACGGTCGCTGCACCCCACGAAGACCGTTCCATCGACCACCGTCGGCGAGCCCCGCACCTCGTGTCGTGCCTCGACGAGACGAGTCCTCCACGCCATCGTTCCCGCCTCCTGCTGACTCATCGTTTGGTTCACTCGGAGTTCCAGTCCCCTGTAGTTAGTTCACCCGAACCGACGCCTCGGCGTGCTGGGGCTGTTGAGCTACGAGCGTTCTTCTCGCTGTACGGCGAGCGATTCGCGGACGGCTGCGACGCTGACGCCGTACTCGTCGCCCCGGTCGAACAGGTCGGCCCAGTCCATGTGTGGTGAGTGCTGCGCGCGAAGATAATACAGCCGTGGCGGCCGACGGCGCGGCCCCGTTGGGCGCGTCGCATAGCCCGCTGCTGCGGTTGTGACTGCAGGACGGCTTCTCGACTCGAAGACGGGAGACGCGGCGCTAGATGACGCGGTTCTGGAGGTAGTCCAGATGCTTGGCGTTGTAGACGATGCGGACGGTGTCGGCCGCGGGCGACCCGATGCAGGTCAGGCGGACGTTCTTCTCGTCGACCTCCTCGTCGGAGAGGATCTGCTGCATGTCCATGTCGATGTCGCCCTCGAGGACGATGGCGGCGCAGTTCGCACACGCGCCGGCCCGGCACGAGAAGGGCCAGTCGTAGCCCTGGGCCTCGGCGGCCTCGAGGATGTACTCGCCCTCGTTGACGTCCAGCTCGCCGTAGTCCTCGTCGTCGAGGCTCATGTCCGCGGCCTCGTCGAAGACGGGGTCGTCGTACATATCCCAGCCGTTGTCCTCGACGACCTCGTAGTTGAGGTATTCTACTGTAGGCATCGCTCACCGGTACGCCCGCCCCTACCTTCAAAGCTACTGTTAGGCGGCCCTAAACCGGTTTGCTGGACGTTTGTCGACCGGAAGCCGGTTCGGGGTGGCTATCTCAGAAGAACGGGGCGTACTCGAAGAGGAGGAACGAGGCCGCCGCGGAGATGGAGGGGGTCATGATCCAGAGGACGATGACGCGGCCGGTGGTGGCGGGGTCGAACAGCTCCGTGGCGGCGAGGTCGTCGGGGTCCTCCTCGCCGATGCGGGGCACGGCCTGCGTCTCGGTGCCGTCCCCGCCACTGCCGCCCTGTCCGTCCGCGGCCAGTGCGTCCACGCGGGCCGTCGCGGTCGGCTCCTCGCCGGCCATCGCCGCGCCGGCGGCCTCCGAGAGCGTCGTCGTCCGGGTGGCACGGCCCCACCCGAGGCCGACGATGGACATCGTCGCCGACACCGCGAGCGAGGCGGGGATGCCGATGAACGACAGGAAGGTGATGAGCGAGGCCGCCACCGTCTCCACGATGAGCGCGGCCAGCAGCGGCAGGTCCGTCAGGTCGTTGCCGACCGTGTCCAGCGTCCGGCGTGCGATGGTGAACGCGCCGACGCCGATGGCGCCGCCCGCGAGGAGGACGCCGGTGTTCGGCCTGATGGCCTCGCTCCCGACCAGCGGTGCGACCGCGTTCGCGACGTTCGACGCGCCGGCGGAGAAGGCCATGTAGCAGGCGATGGCGACGACGAGGACGACGCCGACGACGTCCTTCATCGCGGCGCCGGGCGCGCGGGCGGGGTACGGGACCGGGCCCGCGTAGCGCCGTTCGATGACGCCGCCGGCCGAGTCGAGCGGTACCTTCGCGTCGAGGTACGGGTAGAGGTAGCGCCCGATGACCGCACAGACCCAGAACGCGGCGATGGGGGCGACCAGCCACCACGAGACGATGCGGCCCATGACGGGCCAGACGATGGAATCCGTGGCGACACCCAGTCCGGCGATGGCGCCGACGGCGGTCATCGACGTGGAGGCGGGGACGCCGAACAGGTTCGACACCAGCAGCGCCAGCCCGACGAAGAACAGCACGGCGACCGAGGCAGCCAGCGTGAACTTCGAGGCCGGGACGATCTCACCGCCCATCGTCCGGATGACGTTCTTCCCGACGGTGTAGCCGCCGAGCAGGGCGAACGCGGTCATCAGGCCGGCGGCTGCGGTCTTCGAGACCGTGTCGCTACCGACGGCTGGACCGAAGGCGACGCCGGTCGAGGAGCCGCCGATGTTGAAGCCGACGAACGCCGCGACCAGCAACCCCACGACGAGGAGCGGCGCTATCACGGCGCGGGCTTCGAGACGATTGCAGTTAAGCGGTACTCCTTCGACATACCGAGACATCTACTGGAAACGTTCCCTCGTCGAGTTGTATTTTCTGTTGCATCCTAAATGTGGCCGTAATATTCGTAGTGGGGGCATAAGGTCCGAGATTCGCGTACAGTCGATGTCGGGTTCCGTAGCGAATGGGGTTCGGAGGGCTCAGCTCGGCGCCGAGAAACCCTTTCCTGGCTCGGTCCCGTGCTCCCGGTGTGCTCTCCCGCGAGAACCGGATCGGCATCGCGTTCATCGTGTTCGCCCTCCTCTCCGCGTACGCCGCGTTGCAGTTCGACGCACCGAGCTGGGCCGTCTCCGCCATCATCCTCGGCGTCGGCGTCGTCTCGCCCCTCCTCCTGAACGACTATCTCGACCGGCGCGAGGATGCGGGCGCCGACTGATGTCGTGACCGGCGGCTCCGCGCTGGCCCGCCGTACTCGAACTCGCAGGGCTTATACGGGCGAGGGCCGCACGGTCGGGTACTATGGCCAAGAGCAAGACGGGTAGTGCGGGCCGTTTCGGTGCGCGCTACGGACGTGTCTCGCGTCGCCGCGTCGCCGAGATCGAGGCTGACACGAACAGTGCGACGGTCGACGGCAACGATGTCAAGCGCGTCGGCACCGGCATCTGGGTGGACGAGGAGACGGGCGAGAAGTTCACCGGTGGCGCCTACCGCGCCCAGACCCCCGCGGGCAAGACGGTCCGCCGCTCGCTCCGCGCGGCTCTGTCCGGTGGCGAGGAAGCCGACGAAGCATAACCGATGAGCTACAAGTGCTCCCGCTGCAAGCGCGACGTCGAACTGGACGAGTACGGCGGCGTCCGCTGTCCGTACTGTGGCCACCGCGTCCTGCTGAAGGAGCGGAGCCGTGACGTGAAAGAGATCGACGTTCACTGACAGGTGCCCGACGCCGCTGACACCCCGCCCGGCGACCGGTTCCCACACGAGACCGTTCTCGACTGCTCCTACGACGACCCCGAAGCGGCCGCGCTGGTCACGACCAGCCTCCGGCAGGACATCGACCGCATCGACGGCGACCGCAGCACCGCGGCCGTCGCTCGCGAGGGGAGCACCGTCCGTGTGACGGTCCGGGCGGCCGACCTGACCGCGCTCCGGGCCGGGCTGAACACGTGGACCTCTCTGGTCGACGTGGCTGACCGCACCCGAGCGGCGGCACTGGAGTGACCAGCTGGGTCGCCCGGCCGCGGGTCGCGATGGGTGGGGTCGCCGTGAGCCCGAGAAGCGGGGGTTTTTCACGGGCGAACCCGAGCCGACAGGTATGCAGGGTAACCTTCCGCCGGAGGCCCAGGAGAAGCTCGAAGAGCTACAGGACCTCCAGGAGACCGCACAGCAGGTCGCGGCCCAGAAGCAGCAGGCCGAGACCACCCTCCGCGAGTCCGAGAACGCCCTCGAGGCGCTCGACGATGTCGAGGATGACACCGAGATCTACCGCGAGGTCGGCGAACTCCTCGTGAAGAGCGAGTACGACGAGGCGTACGACGAGCTGGAGGAGAAGGTCGACTCGCTGGAGATCCGCGTCGAGACCCTCGAGAAGCAGGAGGAGCGCGTCCGAGAGCAGTTCGAGGACCTCCAGGAGGAGCTCCAGCAGCTGCTCCAGGGCGGCGCCGGCGGCCCCGGTGGCGGCGGCCCGATGGGACCGGGCGGCCCGGGCGCAGGCGGCGACTGAACGCCCGACCGTGACCGATTCCTCGACCGACGACACCGACGCCCCCAGCGACGAGGCCGTCGTGAACACCGCCTCGGAGGCCGCCGAGGGGCTCGTCCTCTCGCGGTTCAAGCAGTCCGAGGTCCGCGACCTCGACGTGACCGTCACCTTCGAGGACGGCGTGCTGGAGGTGGACGTCTACCTCAACGCGCCCGACGCCGAGGGTGACCTCGACCCGGAACAGGTCGCCGACGACGCCGCGCTCGCCGCACAGTCGGCCGTCGACGAACTGTTCGCCGAGTACGAGTACGAGTAACTGTTCGCCGAGTACGAAGTAGTCCTCGCGCGCGTGTCCGGGTGCGGGCCCGGGCGCCCACTCACCCGCCCCACACGCTCGCGTCCGGCGCGCCCCCGGACACGCGGCCGCGGCGCGCTCGGACGCCCGTCCGCACGCACACCCGCGCTGTCCGGCGATTTCGCCCGAAACGTTTAGCAACCGGTGGCGGCTACGGGGCGGTAATGAGTACGAGCGAGACCAGGTCGGCTGCCTGCCGAGGGGGTGAGCGCGCGTGGAACTGATCATCACCGAGAAGGACAACGCCGCGCGGCGCATCGCCGATATCCTCAGCGACGGCTCGGCCGGGACCGACCGGCGCAATGGGGTCAACGTCTACCAGTGGGCCGGCGGTGAGACCGTCTGCGTCGGGCTGTCAGGGCACGTCGTCGGGGTGGACTTCCCGCCGGAGTACGACGACTGGCGCGATGTCCGGCCGGTCGAACTGCTGCACGCCGACATCGAGAAGCGCCCGACCCAGGAGAACATCGTCCGCACCCTCCAGCAGCT
This sequence comes from Haloglomus halophilum, assembly GCF_024298885.1. Taxonomy (GTDB): domain Archaea; phylum Halobacteriota; class Halobacteria; order Halobacteriales; family Haloarculaceae; genus Haloglomus; species Haloglomus halophilum. Next base: position 556,818 of record NZ_CP101166.1, on the reverse strand, counting down.
CGCGCGCGAGGCGGACGAGGCGGTCATCGCGACCGACTACGACCGCGAGGGCGAGCTCATCGGGAAGGAGGCCTACGAACTCGTCGACGAGGTGGCCTCCATCCCCATCCAGCGGGTCCGGTTCTCCTCCATCACCGAGCGCGAGGTGAAGGAGGCGTTCGAGAACCCGGACGAGCTGGACTTCGACCTCGCGGCCGCGGGCGAGGCCCGGCAGATCATCGACCTGCTGTGGGGTGCTGCCCTGACGCGGTTCCTCTCGCTGTCGGCTGGCCAACTCGGCGAGGACTTCATCTCCGTCGGGCGGGTCCAGAGCCCGACGCTGAAGCTCATCGTCGACCGCGAGCGCGAGATCGAGGCGTTCGACCCCGACGACTACTGGGAGCTGTTCGCAGACCTGCACAAGGACGCGGTCGAGTTCGAGGCGCAGTACTTCTACGAGGGCGAGGACGGCACCGAGAACGAGCGCGTCTGGAACGAGGGCGACGCCGACGACGCGTACGCCCGGCTCTCGACGGCGTCGAGCGCGACCGTCACGGGCGTCCGCCGCCGCACGCGCACCGACGACCCGCCGGCGCCGTTCAACACGACCCAGTTCATCCGCGCGGCGAGTTCGCTGGGCTACGGTGCCGGCCGCGCGATGAGCATCGCCGAGGAGCTGTACACGGCTGGCTACATCACCTACCCCCGGACGGACAACACCGTCTACCCGGAGGACCTCGACCCCGAGGACCTGCTGGCGACGCTCGCCGACACGGGCGCGTTCGGGGAGGACGCCGCCTCGCTGCTCGACGGCGACGCGGACATCGAGCCGACGCGCGGCGACACCGAGACGACCGACCATCCGCCCATCCACCCCACCGGGGAGGTGCCGGGCAAGGTCGACATCGGCGACGACGAGTGGGAGGTGTACGAACTCGTCGTCCGGCGGTTCCTCGCGACCTGCGCGGACCCGGCGGAGTGGGAGCACCTCCGCGTCACGGTCGAGGCGAACGGCTGCCAGCTGAAGGCCAACGGGAAGCGCCTGCTGGAACCGGGCTACCTCGATGTCTACCCGTACGCCTCCTCGGACGAGAACCTGGTCCCCGACGTAGACGAGGGCGAGGAACTCGACCTGACGGACGCGCGGCTGGAGGCCAAGCAGACCCAGCCGCCGCGCCGGCGCGGGCAGTCCCGGCTCATCGAGACGATGGAAAGTCTCGGAATCGGAACAAAAAGTACTCGACATAACACTTTGGAGAAACTTTACAGCCGCGGCTACATCGAGGACGACCCGCCGCGCCCGACGCGGCTGGCGATGGCGGTCGTCGAGGCGGCCGAGGAGTTCGCCGACCTCGTCGTCGACGAGGCGATGACCCAGCAACTGGAGCAGGATATGACGGCCATCGCCAACGGCGAGGCGACGCTGGACGACGTGACCGACGAGTCCCGGGAGATGCTGAACCGGGTGTTCGACGAACTCCACGAGTCCCGCGAGGCCATCGGCGAGCACCTGCGCGAGGCGCTGAAGGACGACAAGCGGCTCGGCCCCTGTCCGGAGTGCGGCGAGACGCTCATCGTCCGGCGGTCGCGGCGCGGGTCGTACTTCGTCGGCTGCGAGGGGTACCCGGACTGCGAGAACACCTACCAGCTCCCCTCCTCGGGCGAGCCGACGGTGATGGAGGAATCGTGTGGGGAGCACGACCTGCGGCACGTGAAGATGCTCGCCGGCCGGTCGACGTTCGTCCACGGTTGTCCCATCTGCAAGGCCGAGGAGGCCGACGCCCAGGAGGACGAGGTCATCGGCGCCTGTCCGGAGTGTGGCGAGGACGAGGGCGGCGAACTCGCCATCAAGCACCTCCAGAGCGGGAGCCGGCTCGTGGGATGTACGCGCTACCCCGACTGCGATTACTCGCTGCCGCTGCCCCGGCGCGGCGACATCGAGGTGACCGGCGAGTTCTGTCCCGACCACGACCTGCCGGAGCTGGTCATCCACGACGGCGACGGCGACCCGTGGGAGCTTGGCTGTCCCATCTGCAACTTCGAGGAGTTCCAGGCGCGCCGGGCGACCCGGGACCTGGACGACCTCGACGGCGTGGGGGAGAAGACCGCCGCGAAGCTGGCCGACGCGGACATCGAGTCGCTCGCGGACCTGCAGGCCGCCGACCCGGACGACGTGGCCAGCCGCGTCTCGGGTGTGAGCGCCGACCGCGTCCGGGACTGGCAGGAACAGGCCGAGAGCGCGGGCTGAAGCGGGAACGGGATAGCAGCTGTCCGGCGTTCGATGATTCGCGTCGGGCGCGGCCGCTCAGATGAGCTGTTCGACCAGCCGGCTGTAGCCACGGCGGAGCCGCTCGGAGATGGCCTGGTTCGAGATGTCGAGTTCCTCGGCCAGCCCCGAGGTGGTGGTACCCCGTGGGATGTCGAAGTAGCCCATCTCGTAGGCCAGCACGAGCGTCTCGCGCTGTTCCGGCGTCAGGCCGAGGTCGTCATCCGTCGCCTGCTCGGCGTCGTACAGCCGCTTCAGCTGGAAGGCGATGTCGTTGTCGTCGAGGTAGGTCCGGTAGTCGGCGAGCGCGTCGCGGTCCGGGAAGCGCGTCCGGGAGTGCCACCAGTCGTCGGCGTACCACGCCTCCAGCCGTTCGGCACCGAGTTCGACCCACCGTGGGTAGAGGACGACCTCCGTGGCGTCGCCGACGGCGATGCGGTAGAGCCGCTTCTCGCCGACGGTGTCCAGCACGTTCAGGTCCGCGACCGTCGGGTCGCCGGCCGCGGCGCGTTCGAACGCGTCCAGCGGTCCCCGGCCCCACGCGAAGAGGATGGGATGGTCCGGGTCCGTGGCGAACGACCGCTCCAGCTCCAGCTCGATGCCCGGAACCGTCTCGAACGTCGGCCCCAGGACGAGCCGGTCCGCGGAGAGCCGGTACTCCGCGATGACGCTCATACGAGGCCCCCGGCTCCGTCGAACTCCCGCATGCACTCGGGTTCGATGCGACACGTAAACAGCTGTCGGTGGTGTGTCGCGTTGGCCGGCGTACCGCGGGAGTCCCACACGATGCGCCGAACGGGGCTCCCGTCTACCGCGTCGCGGCCTGGGCGTCGCGGGCGCCCTCGACCGTCTCCCGGACCGCGTCGGCGCCCTCGTCGTGGACCAGGTCGCCGACGATGACCGTGTCCGCGTGCTCGCCCATCGTCCGGGCCGACTCGTAGTCGTGGATGCCGCCGCCGTAGAAGAGGGTGGCCTCGTCGAGCGCGTCGCGGCCCGCGGCGACCTTCTCGGTATCGCCGAGCATGCCCGAGTACTCGATGTAGATGATCTCCTGGCCGAACATCTGCTCGGCCGCCGTGGCGTAGGCTGCGACCTCCTCGGCGTCGAGGTTGCAGTCGGCCTGCGTGTACTCCGCCACGGAGGAGTCGGGGTTGAGGACGATGTACGCCTCCGTGTGGGTTCGCTCCCAGTCGATGTCGGGGTCCACCCGGACCCACTCCTTGTGGGCGCCGGTGACCCACGCGATATCGCCGGCGTTGAACACGATGGGGATGAGGTAGCCGTCCAGCCCCTCGTCGTGGACGACGGTGCCCGAATGGGAGGGCTCGATGTAGACGGGCACGTCGTGGGCGACGCAGGCCTCGACGACCCGCTCCATCTTCTCCTCGGTCATCCCGGTGGTGCCGCCGATCTCGATGGCGTCCGTGCCGGTCTCGCAGACGTCGCCGAACGTCTCGCCCTCGACAAGCTCCTTGTCCGGGTCGAGCTTGGTGATGTGGGTCCAGTCGGACCACGGCGTGCCGCTCATACGCGGGCGTGGCTACCGCGCGACTAAACCGTGTCGGAAGGGTCAGCAGCAGTTGTCTCGCTTCTCGGTGGCGATGGAACTGCTTCCGAAGCCCTCGCGCTCTCGGGTCGGGGGGCTCGCTGTCTCTGAAAATCAGAGATTTTCAGGATGACGAGAGAGCTTTGCTCTCTCGAACCACGCTCCTCGCTCCCTCCGGTCGCTGTCGTTCGAGAGAGCGCGAAGCGCTCTCTCGTGATGACGAGAGGCGCCTCCGGCGCCTCTCGAACCACGGTGCTTGCGTCACCCGCCTTCCCCGAGAGCGCTCGCCCTTCGATTCCACCAGGACCGCGCGCTGGTCAGTCGGGTCCGTGAGCCTCACGCCTCCCCAGCCGCCTGCGATGCTCGCATCGCTCACTGCGTTCGCTCGCTGCGCTTCTCGGCCCTCGCACGTGTAGAGGCGGCTGGCCTGCGGCACAGCCGCCAGCGCGCGCCAGTTCGACTGACGGACGAGCACGCACCAGCCGAGCGGCTGGTCGGCCAGTTGGTTCCGGGACTAGGAAGCGCGCGAGCGCCACCACTGGCGGAGCCGGCGCGCCAGCGCCGTGCGGAGCCACCACAGCGCTCGCGCGGGGAGGTGTGGGGACGCTAGCGCTCCGGTGGAACCACCCCGAGCGAACGCTCGGCCGAGAAATAGCCCCCTGGTGGACTCGAAGGGCGAGCACTCTCGATTCGTCCCGGAGGAAGCAAGCACCGGAGCGAACGTAGTGAGCGAGGAGCGCAGCGACTCCCGGACGGTCGAGAGCGCGAGGGCTTCGTAGGGGTCCCTGCCGTCGCGTTCGTGAGAGAGCGCGAGGGAAGCGAAGTCTCCATCGCCACCACTACCATCCCAGTCTAGCGAACAGGCGACACTGCGGGAGCCCACGAACCCCCACCGGCGACGGGTCGGTCGTGTCGCGCTGGCCGAACCGTGGCGCGGTACGATACCGCGCCCGGATTCCCCGACCCGCTCGGTGCGTCAGGTCACGGGGCGTCTGGTCGCGGTCTCGTACTTGAACCTCGGGGACGCACAATCTGCGAGGATTATCGAATTATGGCCAGGTTATGAGGGGAATATGCTGACTTCTGAGTTTTGTGTGAATGTTATGGGATTGCCCTCGCCCTTCGCATTCGCAGAACAGGTAACACGGTAACGACACGTTTTCGGCCCCGGTACGAGAACCACGGATATGGACAACAGAACGTACACCGCGGACGCCGAGCCGGGCGACCACGTGACGGTCGCTGGCTGGGCCCACGAGATCCGCGACCTCGGCGGCATCGCCTTCCTCATCGTCCGGGACACGACCGGCAAGATACAGGTCAAGTTCGAGAAGGACGAGATGGACGACGACCTCGTCGAGACGGGTACCGAGGTCACGCGCGAGTCCGTCGTGCAGGTCACCGGCGCCGTCGAGGAGGAGGAGCGCGCCCCCACCGGCGTCGAGGTCGTCCCCGAGTCCGTCGAGGTCATCGCGCCCGCCGAGCCGGAGCTGCCGCTCGACCCCTCCGGGAAGGTCGACGCCGAACTCCCGACCCGCCTGGACAACCGCACCCTGGACGTGCGCCGTCCCGAGGCGCAGGCCATCTTCGAGATCCGCGCCGAGGTCCTCCGCGCGGTGCGTGACTACTTCCGCGGCGAGGGCTGTACGGAGATCAACACGCCGAAGATCGTCGCCACGGGGACCGAGGGCGGGACGGAGCTGTTCCCGGTCACGTACTTCGGGCGCGAGGCGTTCATGAACCAGAGCCCGCAGCTGTTCAAGCAGCTGATGGTCGGCTCCGGGCTGGAGCGCGTCTTCGAGGTCGGGCCCATCTTCCGCGCGGAGGAGCACAACACCCCGCGCCACCTGAACGAGGCGACGATGATCGACTTCGAGTCCGCGTTCATCGACCACCACGAGGCGATGGACGTCTGTGAGGGCACCCTGATGGCCGCGTACGAGGCCGTCGCGGAGAACTGTCAGGACGAGCTGGAGACCCTGGACATGGTCGAGGCGTTCGAGGTGCCCGACGAGGGCTTCCCGCGGCTGACCTACGAGGAGGCCATCGAGCGCATCAACGCGACCGGTGAACTCGACGAACACCTCGTGTGGGGCGACGACCTCCCCACCGAGGGCGAGAAGGCGCTCGGCGACGACGTGGGCGGGCACTACTTCATCACGGACTGGCCCGCGGAGATCAAGCCGTTCTACATCCAGGACGACGACGACGACCCCGAGTACTCGAAGGGCTTCGACCTGATGCACCCGCGGATGGAACTGGTCTCGGGCGGCCAGCGTGAGCACCGCTACGAGGAACTCGTCGCGGGCTTCGAGCAGCAGGGCCTCGACCCCGACCAGTTCGAGTACTACACGAAGATGTTCAAGTATGGCATGCCGCCCCACGCCGGCTGGGCGTACGGCGTCGAGCGGCTGGTCATGACGATGCTGGGCCTCGCCAACATCCGCGAGGCCGTGCTGTTCCCGCGAGACCGGCAGCGGCTGAGTCCGTAGTCGGCCTGCCGGCTGCTTCCGCTTTTTCGACGACCGATTCCGTAGCGGTTGCTCTGAGCATCGTGTCACCGAGTGTCCACCTAGATTTATACTGAGTGAGTACTTACTCAGTACTATGAACGTGAATCGTGAGCGGCTCCACGCGGAGCGGGAGGGTGACTTCGTCGTCTTCCTCGTCGGGATGCGCATCAACCGGCTCCGGGCCGTCCACCGGTGGTTGCCGGTGTTCCTGAGCGCGCCGCGGATGGTCCGGGAGCAGGAGGCCGACCCGGTCGGGTTGCTGGAGTCGCGGTCGATGATGGTGAGCCCCCGGGAGTTCCAGTTCGTCCAGTACTGGGAATCGTTCGAGGCGCTCCGGGACTACGCCCGCGAGGGCGAGGAACACCGCTCGATGTGGTCGCGGTTCGACGGCGACCTCGCCGACGGCGCGGTCGGCATCTGGCACGAGACCTACCTCGTCCGCGAGGACGAGTACGAGACGGTCTACCGGAACATGCCCGCCACCGGACTCGGGGCCGCCTCCGGGACCGACCGTGTCCCGGCGACGGGCCAGCGCGAGACGGCCGACGGCCGGCTGGGTCGGACTGACGGGTTGGACGCGCCCGCCACCGCCGGCGGCGAAGCGGCGGCCGTCGCCGCTGACGGCGCGAGTGCGACGAACGGTGGTGACCGCCGGTGACCCGGCACGTCCGCCCCTCGTTCCCGACGGACGGCGACCCCGGTGAGGTCGCGGGGGTCGTCACGATGGCGACCCTCGGGACCGCGTTCACCCTCCTCGCGCTGCACGTCGAGTGGTTCTGGGTCGTCTTCCCGGTCGGGTTCGGCGGTGTCCTGCCGGTCGCGGTCGGCGCCGCGAAGCGTCGTCGTGCCCGTGACGGCGAGCGCGGTGGCCGGCGTCGGGGAGCCGAAGCGGAGGCTGGTGCGAGCGATGGCACGGACGCCGCGCTGGCACGGCTCCGCGAACGGTACGCGAGCGGCGATCTGGACGAGGCCGCGTTCGAGGCCCGGCTGGAGCGGCTGCTCCTGACGGAGGACGTGGCGACGGCCCGCGAGTTCGTCCGTGGGCGGGCCGACGGCGCTCGCCGGTCCTCCATCGAAGTCGACCGTTCCGACGACCACGGGGTACGGTGAGATGGTGGCCGTCGAGCGGGCGGTGCTCGTCGTCCACATCGCCGCCGGGTTCCTCGCCCTGTTCGCGGGCGGCGGGGCGTTCGGAACCCGCAAGGGCGGGTGGTATCACCGGCGGTTCGGCCGGACGTTCGTGGCCGCGATGGCGGTCGTCTCCGGCTCGGCGCTGGTGCTCTACCCGTTCGACCCGGGATTCCTCCGACTGTTCCTCTCCCTGGTCGCGGTGTTCAGTTTCTACTTCGCCTTCTCCGGCTACCGGGCGCTGTCGCGCAAGCGCCCGGCCGACGACGCGGCGGCCGTGGACTGGCTCGCCGCGGGGCTGTACGGCCTGGCCAGCGTCGGCCTCCTCGTGCTCGGCGGCTGGCGACTGCTCGGCGGGAGCGGGTTCGGCGTGGTCCTGCTCGTCTTCGGTGCGCTCGGCGGCGTGTTCACACTCGTCGACGTGCGGTCGTTCCGCGGCGAGCGTGCCAGGGGAGACTGGGTCGGCGAGCACGTCACCCGGATGGGTGGGGGATACATCGCCGCGGTCAGTGCCTTCTCGGCGGTCAACTTCGGGTTCCTGCCGCCGGTCGTCCGATGGCTCTGGCCGACACTGCTCGGTGTGCCCCTGCTCATCTACCTCCGCCGGCGGTACGAGGCCCGGCTCGGCGCCGCCTGACGCCGCGCTCAGTCGAGCGAGGGGGACTCGACCCCATCGGCGAGAACGCGATGCTCCAGGTAGTCGAACAGCCGCTCGCGAACGCCCTCGCCGACCTCGGTCATCCCGAGCGCCTGCACCGCGCCCACGGTGCCGTCGGCCAGCGTCAGGATGAACGCCGCCGTCGACTCCGGGTCGACCTCGCGGAACTGACCCGTCTCGATGCCGTCCCGGATGAGGGCGGCGGTGTCGTCGATGATGGCCTGCTCGTAGGCGACGAGCCGCTCCCGGAACACCCGGTTGTGCCGTGCGTGCGCCAGCAACTCCATCATCGCGACGTTCGTCCCGCGCTCCACGTCGTCGCCGGGGTCACCGACGAGCGCGTCACAGAGCCCGTAGAGCCGCTGGACCGGGTCCCCCTCGACCCCCTCGAGCCGGTCGGTCACGCGGCCGGCCGCCCAGTCCATGAACGCGAGGACGAGCTCCTCCTTGCTGTCGTAGTGATAGAAGAGGAAGGCCTCGCTCTTGTCGGACTCGGCGGCGATCTTCTTCGTGGTGAGACCGGCGTAGCCGTGCTCGGCGAGCGCCCGCCGGACGGCCTCGACCGCCTCCTCGCGGGCCGCGGGGGGGACGCCGTCGCTCGTGGCCTCGTCGCCGGACATGGTCAGCCATCCACGAGCGGGCGACAAAGCCCTGTCTCTTCACCGCGGGGCGTCGGCGAAGTCCTATCTCCTCACCGCGGGGCGTCGACGAAGCAGTTGAACTCCAGTGTCGCTTCCGCCACGACCGTCCCGTCGGAAACCGCCTCGACCCGGTAGTCGCCGTGGACCGGCGGCTCGCCCAGGTTGACCGGGAACGGGACCTCGTCGCCGCCGATGCCGTCCGGCTCCCACTGGTTCAGGTCCGCCGTGTCCTGCACGGGGATGTCGTGGACGAGCCGGTCGGCACCATCGTAGACGCGGAGCGCGTCCAGCGGGTCCGGAACCTGCGAGGCCGGGACCCCGATGAGGAGGTACGCGTCCTCCTCGCCGGGCGTGGCCCGGAGCGTCCGGATGGTCTGACCACCTCCCTCGCCGGTACTGCCACAGCGGACCTGCGAGGAGCGACCCAGCGTACAGCCCGCGAGTCCGGCCGCAGCGGCCGCGCTCCCGGCGGCGAGCAGTCGACGCCGCGTGAACCGTCGTCCGTCGGTGTCGGAGGGCATGGCCGCGGACACGACGACGGGCGCCATAGCTCTTCCGTGGGAACTCCGGAAGACCGAAGCGACCCGCCCGCGAGCCACGGGTATGCTCATCCGGAACGCCACCCTCCCGGACGGACGCGTCCGCGACGTCCGCGTCGAGGGCGAGCGCATCGCAGCCGTCGCCGCGGAGCTGACGGCGGCCGACGACGAGGACGTGCTGGTCGCCACCGGGAAGCGGCTTCTCCCGGGGATGATCGACGTCCACGTCCACTTCCGCCAGCCCGGCTTCGGCCACAAGGAGGACTGGACCACGGGGTCGAAGGCGGCCGCCGCGGGCGGCGTCACGACCGTCGTCGACCAGCCCAACACCGACCCGCCCACGACGACCGGCGACGCCTACGACGGGAAGGAGTCGTTCGCCCGCGCCTCGGCCGTCGACTACGGCATCAACGGCGGTGTCACCGCCGACTGGGCCCCCGACTCGCTGTTCGACCGGCCCCTCTTCGCGCTCGGCGAGGTGTTCCTCGCGGACTCGACCGGCGACATGGGTATCGACGCCGACCTGTTCGACGACGCCGTCGCGCGGGCGGCCGCGGCGGACGTGGCCGTTACGGTCCACGCGGAGGACGCCGACCTGTTCGACGACAGCGTGCTGCCACGCAGCACACGGTCGAGCGGCGAGCGGAGCGAGCCGCGAGACGAGGCACTGGAACGGCCCGACGACGACGCCGACGCGTGGAGCGCCTACCGCACGCCCGAGGCCGAGGCCGCCGCGGTCGAGCGCGCGGGCGAGGTCGCGGCCGACCACGACGCCACCGTCCACATCGCCCACACCTCCACGCCCGAGGGGGTCGACGCGGCCGTCGATGCAGGGCTGACCTGCGAGGTGACGCCACACCACCTCTTTCTCTCCCGTGACGACCTCGACGAGCTGGGGACGTACGGTCGGATGAACCCGCCGCTCCGGAGCGATGACCGCCGCGAGGCGCTGTTCGAGCGCCTCGCCGACGGGACTGTCGACGTGGTCGCGACGGACCACGCGCCCCACACGCGCGAGGAGAAGGACGCCGGCATCTGGGATGCCCCGTCGGGCGTGCCCGGTGTGGAGACGGCACTTCCCCTGCTGCTCGTCGCGGCCGGCGACGGGAAGCTCTCGTACGAGCGCGTCCGCGATGTCACCGCGGCGAACCCCGCAGAGATATTCGGCCTCCCGTCGAAGGGCCGCATCGAGGAAGGGCGCGACGCCGACCTCGTGCTCGTCGACCCGGCGGAGACGCGCCCCATCCGGGGACTGGACCTGCACTCGAAGTGTGGCTGGACGCCGTTCGAGGGCAGCGAGGGTGTCTTCCCCGAGTGGACGATGCTCCGCGGCGAGGTGGTCTACGACGGCGACGCCGACGCCTTCGCCGAGACGCAGGGGCGGAACGTCCGCCATGGCAGCCGAGATGGCTTATAAATAATGGGCACATAGCCGAGTATACGCTGTTATTGATACACAAACATCGTGCGTTACGTCCGGACCTCGCTCACCCCGACCGACCGGCCCCTCCACCCGTTCGACCGGCGACTGGCCAAGGCCGACGGCGTCACCCGGAAGCGACTCGCCCACCTCCACCGGCTGGCGGACGGGACAGCGGTCGTCCTCTACGAGCTTGCCGGTGACGTCGGCCGCGTCCGGGAACTGGTCGCGGCGGCCGACCTCCACGAGTCGCAACTGACCACCGACCGGGGTCGCATCACTCTCTACGTGCAGGTCGAGACCAGCGACCTGATGGACGAACTCCTCTCGCTGTTCCGCGAGTACGAACTCATCCTGGACCTCCCGCTCGAGTGCATCGAGCGCGGCGGGGTCCGGGCGGTCGTCATCGGGGAGCTGTCGACCATCCGAGAGGTGATCCCGGAACTCCCCAGGGACCTCACGGTACGGCTCGAACAGACCGGGGAGTACGACCACAGCGCCGATGTCGCGTTCGACGCACTCACCGACCGGCAACAGGAGATACTGCTCACCGCCCTCGATCTCGGCTACTACGAGGTACCTCGACAGGCGACCCAGGCCGACATCGCGGACGAACTCGACCGGACGATGTCGACCGTCGGCGAGCACCTCCGGCGCGTCGAGGCGACGGTCCTCTCGGCGGTCGCGCCCCGGTGAACGGGGACGGGGAACGGGACCGATGGCGGCGAAACTGCCAGGAACAACTGCGATGTTTATCCATCTCAGACGTACTCTTTCAACTGATATCGGCGGAATCGAGTTCACGGGTATACAGCCGACTGGTTTTAATTGGCCTTCTCTAGCCGGGGTAATCCCTACTCCTAAATGGGGCGGCGTAACGAGCGTTCAGTTCGCCGCCCCCGGCAGGCGGTCGAGCGGTCCCCGCGTGTCATCCGTCGGGGGCGGACCACTGGACGGAGACCGAGAGCTACGCATGTACGACAAGTCACTACTGGCGAAGGGAACTGGACTCTCGCTCGGCGTGGTCGCCCTCGTGGCGATGCTGGTACTGCACACCGGGACGGCCTACGCGGTACCGCTGGCCGGCGTCGGCGGCTTCACCGTCAAGGCCGACGAGATACGGGGACAGGACGCCCACATCTACGTGGGTGTCGGCGACACGAGCGAGAAGCAAGCGATTCCCGTGGGGGTCACCGAGCTGGAGAGCTCCGAGATAGAGGGGCTGAAGCTCATCAAGGAACTGAGCGTCGAGAGCCTGCCCGGGCTGAGCGGCGACGCGAAGATGGTCATCTCCGGCACCGGGACGGTGACGACGGGCAACCAGATACTGAAGGCGTCCCGCATCCAGGCCGACCAGGCCGTTCTCCGCGAGCAGGTCATCGACGAGTCGCCCGCGAGCGACCCGAACGACCGGTTCACCATCGACGCGCAGGGGAACGCCTCGGCGGGCGAGACCGTCGACCCCTCCCTCTCGTCAGGCAAGCCCGGACTGGTGCTGAAGAACGCCACCATCAACGCCCACTACCTGGCGACCAACCGTATCTCCATCCCGGGACAGAAGATCACCATCCAGTACGACCCCGACGACGACGGGACGTACGAACAACAGTACGGACAGTGACGATGTCGGACACCACATCGACCACCCGCGAGGAGTGGTTCGACGACGCGGACGACGACGGCGACGACGGCGACGATGGCGACGACGGGGAGGCGCGGCTCGAGCCCCGGGAGCGACTGCACGCGACCCACCAGCGACTCGCCGAGACTCGCGCCCGGTTCGACCGGTGGCGGCACGACCGTCCGTTCCTGGGCGGGGCGCTTTTGCTCCTGGCCGGGCTCGTCATCGCCTACGTCCCGATGCAGTTCGCGACGGAGCTGCTGCTCGTGGGTGGGTCGTTCACCTTCATCGGGCTGCTGTTCGCCGTCCTCGTCGCGCTGACGGGGGTGTTCGCCCTGATGCGACCCGACCTCTCGCGTGAGCTGGGCATCCTCGGGGTAGCGATGTCCATCCTGTCCATCTTCGGTGCGCTCGGCGGACTCGTGGTCGGGATGCTCGTCGGTATCGTTGGCGGGAACCTCTGCATCGCCTGGGATCCCTCGGCCGACGAGGAGCCAGCGACCCCCTCGAGTTCGAGCGGGGCCACGGCCGACTGACCCCGGATGGACCGGAGCCACGCGGCGCTCGTTCTCGTTCTCGTCCTCGTCGCTGCCAGCGTCCTGCAGGTCGCGGCGCTCCCCGGGCGGGCGACGGGCCAGTCCGGAGACGGAGTCCCCGCCACCGTCACGGACGGCGAGGTGTTCACGGTGCGGACCGGGAGCATCGTCCTCGAACCCGGCGGGAGCATCTGCGCCTCGGAACTGGCGTCGGAACGCAACCGCGTCACCATCGAGAACGCCGTCCTGAAGGAGGTCAGCCTCTGGCACGAGGGGGAGCTACCCATGCGGCTGGCCATCCCACGTGGCGAGACCGACGAGACGATGCTCTACACGAACGGCGAGAACGACCTCGTCGACGCGCTTGCGGAACTCGACGCCTGCCTCCACCTCTCGCAGCCGCTGCCCGTTACCCTGGAGGCCTACTACATGGAGTCCGACGTGCTGAACGCCAGGGGGATGGAGCTCGTCACCGGCTCGGACGAGGTCGGCTCGGTCCCCGACCCCGGCGGCCTCCGCGTCGGTGACCTGCTCTCCCAGACCGGGACTCCCGACAGCGCAACGGCCACGCCAGAGGGGACCTCTCCCGCCGAGACCGACGTACCGGAGCGCACGCCCACGGACGCGGACGCCACGACGAGGACAGCGGCGTCCGATTCCTCTCCCACTCCCACAGCGGCGTCCGATTCCTCTCCCACTCCCGGTCCAGCCACGCCACCAGCCACGGCGTCGGCGACCCGGACGGCGGCGGCCACCGCGACGCCGACCACTCACACCACGGGCACGGGTGTCTCCACGGCCGCACCGACCGCTGGCGCCACGACGACGGCGACATCGACCGTCGAGACTAGCGTGGACACGCCGGTAACGGCCCCCCCGTCACCGTCCCCGACGTCGACCGCTGGACTCACGCCGACGCCGGACACGGCGACGGCGACGACCGAGTCGGCGGCGACGAGGGGTTCGCCAACCACGACGGCCACCGCCGTGTCGACCTCGACGTCGGCTCCGGCGGCAACCGCCACGGAGACACCAGCCGCGGCACCGATGCCGACCGCGACCGGCACCCCCGTCGCGAGCGCGTCACCAACCGATACGTCCACCGCGACCCCGACCGCCACATCCACCGCGACCCCCGCGGACGACGACGATGGGTGGTGGCTGTTCGGGGGCGACGACTCCGACGACGGGCTGCTCTGACCCGCCCCGGGGGGCGTGGACCGGGTCGGGACCCCACGGCGAACAGGTTTTCCCACCTCCGCCACGGAGTGTGGACATGGACGACGAGACCGCGGGTGCAGACGACGGCGATGAACCTGCCGCTGACGTGGAGTCGCCAGACGAGCAGGGCGAGTCACGCGATGCCGACCCGGAGGAGGTCCCCGACGGCGCCACGGAGAACCACTGGAAACAGCTCGTGCTGGAGATGGAACAGTCCGCCGAGGAGCACCGCAAGGCCGGCTGGCGGACCGCCGTCCTCCACCCGACGGCCAGCGGCGTCATCGACGACGAGGAGCCCGGCGTCGGCGTGGTCGTCCGGCGCGAGGAGTTCGACGGGCTGGACGAGATCGTCAGTGTCCACGAGATCGACGAGTACGAGGTCCTCCGGGCCGACCTCCCGGGCGAGATACAGTTCCTCACCATCCTCTACAGCGCGGACGCGGAGGTTGCTATCTTCGTCCCCGCGGCGGTCGACGAGGACCGGCTCGAGGGGCTCCGCGCCGTGGTCGATGGCACGTTCTACACCCACGTCACGCCACCCGAGGACGACGCCACCGTCTCGTTCACCCACGACGACCCGAGCCTGTTCTTCCCCGGCGCCGAGATGCCCCGGACGGCCCGGACCCGCGAGGGAACGCCGGGAACGTCGGACCGGTCGGCGGTCGAGGGGACCGAGACGGACGCCGACGAGGAGTCATAGCTCGGGACTCGCCGCTGGGCGTTCCGTACGCCGCCCCGGACTCGTCGCGGAGGAACAGTGCCGGCGGGTCCTCAGTCGTCCGCGCTGGCCGGCTCGTGGTCGCTCTCGTGGCCGGCGTCGGCGGAGTCGATCTCGTGACCACACTCCGGACAGGTGACGTGGTCGTGCCGGAGCGCCGCCGAGGACTCGCGGACCTCACGCATCACGTCGCCGATGCGGTCCTCCGCGGCGAGTTCCTCCTCGACGGTCAGCTCGACGCCCTCGACCTCCAGCAGGAACTTCGCCACCTCGGTCACCTCGTACATCAGCTCGTCCAGCTCCTCGGCGGTGTAGAAATCACACATCGCCCCGTAGAGGAAGGTGGCGCCGGACTTGCGGACCTTCTCCTTGAACGAGGCCCGCGCCTGGTTCACGGCCTGTGGCGAGTAGGTGTCGGTCATGAACGGGACGAGGTGGGGCAGGTTCTCGCCGATCTTCGTCATCTCGACGCCCGTCTCCGTCCGGAAGTCCGCACACAACCGCGCGATGGCCCACTCCCGGGCCGTGATGTAGGTCCGGTCCCGGAGGAACTCGTTGGCACGGTCGTAGGTGGCGCCGTCCATCTTCTTGAAGCGGTCGTACTTGCGCACGTCCTCGGGCACGTCCGGCGCCATCGGTGTCGTCGGGTCGTCGGCCGCCTCGACCCGTCGGACTGCCGACTCCGCCGCCCCGGGGTCACGGGGCGTCGGCGCGGTTCCCATCCCATCGACGTCCGGCTCCCCCTCCGGTCGTCCGTCGGCCTCGTCGGTCATACCGTGGCCTGGGGGCGTCCCGGTCAAAGGGGTGTCGGCGGTGTCGGACGGGCCGATGACGACCGACCGACGACCGACGACCGACGACCGGCGTCCCGGTCCCTGTCGCCGGCGCGGTCGGGAGCGTCGCCGGGAGCGTCCCGCCGACCACGGGGTTGAACACGGCGGCCGACGACCTCCCGCCGTGTTCACCCGCCCTGACCCTGACCCGGAACCGGTCGACGCCTCGGTCGACCTCGACCTGGGGTTCACCCTCCCCCACCGCGACGTGGGGTCGACGGTCGAGTGGGCCGCGAGCGAGGGGTTCGACCTCGTGGAGGTGCTGCTGGACGGGCCACACGCTCGCTCCCGCGCCGATGCCTGGCGTGACCCTCTCGCGGACGCCCTCGACGACACCGGGCTCTCGCTCGTCGTTCACCTCCCGTTCTCGCTCGACCTCGGCTCGCCGTTCGGTCCCGTCCGGGACGGAGCCGTCCGCGAGTGCCGGGCCTGTCTCGACCTGGCGGCCGACCTCGGGGCCGAGAAGGCCGTCTTCCACCCCTCATCGGATGCGTGGGACCTCGGCTGGACCGACGCCGAGGTCCGGGAGTTCGTCGTCGACGGGACCCGACGCGTCGTCAGGGCGGCACGGGAGCGCGGCGTCACGCCGGTGCCCGAGAACGTCATCCACGGGCCCTTCGTCGCGCCGGAGTTCGACGACCTGCTTGCCACCCTCGACGAGGACGGGGCGGCCGACGACCTCGGAACGACGTTCGACACCGCACACGCCGTGCTCGGGGACCCGCCGGTGGAACCGGACGCGTACGCCGCCGCCAACGCGGGCCGCATCGACCACCTCCACCTCTCGGACACCCGCGGTGGTAGCGACGAGCACCTCCCCGCCGGGATGGGCGAGATCGACTTCGCGGGCCTGTTCGCGGCGCTCGATGGGTGGTCGGGGACCGCGACGCTGGAGGTCGGGACGCGCGACCACGAGACCATCGCGCTCGGAAAACGGCATGTCGACCGGTTGCTGGGTCGGTAGTCACGCGGGCAGGTCGGTACGGATACCCCCTCAGCCGACCAGTACCGGCAGCAGCAGGGCGTACAGCGGCCCGAGGGCCAGCGCCGCGAGGAGGAACCAGTACTTCCACGCCTCCGGTTGGGGTGCGTACGACTCGCGGATGTCGGTGTATTCGGTGTCGGTCATGCGCGCGGTTACGCGCGTTCGTCGGATAGGCCTGTGCCCGACTCCGCCCGGGAGTATATCTACTCGGGTGCGACGGAGACGCCGCAACTGCTGCCGTACCTCTCTCACTGATCCTCTGATATCTGATTATAATGTGGGATGTGGATATAACTCAGAAAAGGGGTTCGTTTCTGTGTTACGATGCTACTCGGGTGCGTCGTCCAGTGCTTCCTCGCGGAGGCGTTCGCCCGTCTCCGTAGCGACGGTCAGGTCCGGGACTGGGACCGGCTCGTTGCGCTCGTCGATGGCGACGAACACCATGTAGCAGTTGGTCGTCAGTTCCCGGTGGCCGCTCTTGAGGTCCTCGCGGTAGACCTGCGCGCGGACCTTCACGCTGGTCCGGCCGGCGCCGTAGACGTAGGCGTCGATGAACGCCGTCTCCCCGACGGGGACGGGCTGTTTGAAGTTCACCTCGTCCATATGCGCGGTGACACAGGTCTCTCCGGAGAAACGGACGGCGCTCATCGCACCGGCCTCGTCCATCCACTTCAGCACGTTCCCCCCGTGGGCGGCGCCGAGGTTGTTCGCGTGGTTGGGCTGGACCATCCACCGGTTCTGGATACGCGTGTCGACGAGGTCGGGCATGGCTCCGGGTTCGGCGGTGGAGGGTAAAAGGCCGCTCCTCTCCGATGCACGGGGGTCCGTCGCCCCCCTCGCCGCTCGATTCGATGCCAACTGATATTATCTCCGATGGTGTACAGGGCACAGAATGGCGGCCAACGGGGCCACAGTCCAGGCTCGTCCGGACGGGGACGCTGCCGTACGCGTACTGCTGGTGGATGACGAGCCGGGAGTGGCCGACATCACGTCGCGGTTCCTCGAGCGGGCAGACGAATCACTCGATGTCGTCGTGGAACACGACGCGGACGCGGGGCTCGAACGACTCGCCGACGAGTCGTTCGACTGTGTCGTCTCGGACTACCAGATGCCGGGCACGAACGGCATCGAGTTCCTGGAGCAGGTCCGGGCGCGGAACTCCGATATCCCGTTCATCCTGTTCACGGGGAAGGGGAGCGAGGACCTCGCCAGCGAGGCTATCTCCGCGGGCGTCACCAACTACCTCCAGAAGGAGACCGGGACGGACCACTACGAGGTGCTCGCCCGGCAGGTGAGAAACGCCGTCGCGAAGCGCCGGGCCGAGGAGCGTGTCTCGAAGCACATGGACGCCGCTCCCGACGGTATCGTCATCGTCGGGACCGACGGGCGGATCCGGCGGGCCAACGAGGAGGTCGAGCGGCTGTTCGGCTACGAGGCGACGGAGCTGGAGGGCGAACCCGTCGAGACGCTCATCCCGGAGCGGTACCGCGAGGACCACGTCGACTACCGCGAGTCGTACACGGCGGACCCGGAGCGGCGACCGATGGGAACCGGTCGGGAGCTGTACGGTCGGCGCAAGGACGGGACGGAGTTCCCGGTCGATGTCAGCCTCAGCCCGATGGAGATCGCCGACCACGCCGAGATCGTCGCCACCATCCGCGACGCCAGCGACCGCCAGCAGCGCAAAGCCGAGGTTGCGGAACTGAACCGCATCAACCGGACGCTCCGCGAGACGACGCAGGCGGTGGTCCAGGCCGAGAGCAGGGACGATATCGAACAGGTGCTCTGTGAGCAGCTGGCCGACTCCGAGCCGTACGTGTTCGCGTGGGTCGGGCACGTGACCGAGGACTCGACCATCGTCCCGGCGGCCTGGGTGGGCGTCGACGAGGGCTATCTCGACGACATCACGGTCACGGTCGACCGGAGCGAGACGGGCCTGGGCCCCGCCGGCCGGGCGGCACGCACACACGAGCCACAGGCCGTCCAGGACATCCTCGAGGCCCCCGACTTCGAGCCGTGGCGCGAGGCCGCACGGGAGCGGGGGTTCCAGTCCGCCGCCGCGGTACCGCTCGTCTATCAGGAGACGCTGTACGGCGTCCTGAACGTGTACGCCGACCGTCCGGCGGCGTTCGGCGAGCGGGAACTCTCGGTGTTCGACGAACTCGGGACCACCGTGGCCCACGCCATCAACCGCGTCGAGCTGACCGAGCGACTCCGCGAGCAGTACCGCGACCTGTTCGAGGAGGCGCCGGTCATGGGCGTACTCACCCGGAACGAGGACGGCACGCCCGTCGTCGACGCCTGCAACCAGCTCTTCCTCGACACGCTGGGCTACGAACGCGACGAGGTCCTCGACCGTCCACTCGCGGCGTTCTACACGGACGGCTCCGCGGACGAACTCCTCGACCAGGGGGGGTACGACCGGGCTCTGACCGACCAGTTCACCAACGAGGAACGGCAGCTGGTCACCAGCGACGGCGATCGCGTGGACGCGCTGCTCCGTGCCGTGCCGCGGCAGGGAGAGACCGGGGAGGTCGTCGGCTCGCTGGCGCTCTACGTCGACATCACCGAGCGCAAGCAGCTCGAGCGCGAGAACGAGCGCCTCGATGCCTTCACCAGCATCGTGAGCCACGACCTCCGGAACCCGTTGAACGTCATCCAGGGGAGCGTCGCCCTTCTTGCCGAGGAGGTCGAGAGCGACGACCTCGACCGCATCGCCGATGCCGCCGACCGCATGGAGCGGCTCATCGAGGACCTGCTGACGCTGGCCCGGCAGGGGGAGGCGGTCGGTGAGCCCCGCCCCGTCGAGCTGTCGGCGCTGGCCGAACGCGCGTGGGGGAACGTCGAGACGCCGCACGCGACGCTCGCCGTCGATCCGGCGGTGCCACGCATCGCGGCCGACCCCGACCGGCTCGCCCAGCTCCTCGAGAACCTCTACCGGAACGCGGTCGAGCACGCGGGGGCGGACGTGTCCGTCACCGTCGGTCCCCTCGAAGACGGTGACGGCTTCTACGTCGCCGACGACGGCCCCGGCATCCCCCCGGAGGAGCGCGATTCGGTGTTCGACCAGGGGTACTCCACGAAGACCGGCGGGACGGGCTTCGGCCTCACCATCGTCGAGACCGTCGCTGCCGCGCACGGCTGGACGGTGGCTGTGACCGAGAGCGAGACCGGCGGCGCCCGCTTCGAGTTCACCGGCGTCGAGTCACTGGAGTAGGCGGGCCTCAGAACTCCTCGTCCGGGGCCGGGATGGACTCGTCCTCCGGCGGGACGCCGTCGTCGCCGTCGAGTTCGAAGGCCTCGCGCAGTTCGCGGATGCGGTCGCGGATGTCCGCGGCCAGCTCGAACTCGAGGTTGTCGGCGGCCTCGCGCATCCGGCGCTCCAGCCGCTCGATCAGTTCGCGCGCCTCGTCCGGGTCGTCGGCCTCGTACCCCGAGACGCCGTCCGTCTCCGTCTTCGCGCCGGGCAGGTTCGTCTCGCCGACCTCCTTCTCGATGGTGGTGGGGGTGTGGCCCTGCTCCTCGTTGAACTGCTGCTGGATCTCGCGGCGACGCTGGGTCTCCTCGATGGCCGACCGCATCGAGTCCGTCGTCTCGTCGGCGTACAGCACCACCTCGCCGTTGACGTTCCGGGCCGCCCGCCCCATCGTCTGGACGAGCGTGGTCTCCGAGCGGAGGAACCCCTCCTGGTCGGCGTCGAGGATGGCGACCAGACTCACCTCCGGGATGTCCAGCCCCTCGCGGAGCAGGTTGATGCCGACGAGGACCTGGATCTCACCCAGTCGCAGCGACCGGACGAGTTCGTGGCGTTCGAGCGTGTCCGTCTCGTCGTGCATGTAGGCGACATCGACGCCGGCCTCCTCCAGGTACTCCGTGAGGTCCTCGGCCATCCGCTTGGTGAGCGTCGTCACGAGAACGCGCTCGTCCTCGGGGACGGCGTCGATGCGGTCCATCAGGTTCTCGACCTGCCCCTCGGCCGGTTCGACGGTCACCTTCGGGTCGACGAGGTGGGTGGGCCGGACGATCTGTTCGACCACCTGCTCCGAGTGCTCGCGCTCGTAGTCGCCCGGCGTCGCACTCACGTACAGCGTGCGGTCCGTGCGTTCCTGGAACTCCTCGAACGAGAGCGGTCGATTGTCGTACGCCGTCGGGAGCCGGAAGCCGTTGTCCACGAGCGACTCCTTGCGGGCCTTGTCGCCCGCGAGCTGCCCACGTATCTGCGGGAGCGTCTGGTGTGACTCGTCGACCACGGTGAGGAAGTCGTCGGGGAAGTAGTCGAGCAGGGTGTAGGGGGCCTCCCCGGCCTCACGGTCGCTCAGGTGGAGCGAGTAGTTCTCGATGCCCGAGCAGTAGCCCGTCTCGCGCATCATCTCGAGGTCGAACGTCGTGCGTTCCTCGATGCGCTGGGCCGCGACGAGGTCGCCCTGGCGCTCGAAGTAGCGCACGCGGTCCTCCAGCAGGGCCTCGATCTCCTCGATGGCGCGCTCCAGGCGCTGTTCGGGGATGGAGTAGTGCTCGGCCGGGTGGAACAGGACCGCGGGCTCCTGGCTCTTGATCTCGCCCTCCAACGGGTCGAGCTTCTGGAGCCGGTCGACCTCGTCACCCCAGAACTCCACCCGAACGGCGTAGCGGCCGTACATCGGGAACACCTCGACCGTGTCCCCGCGCACGCGGAAGGTGCCGTTGGTGAAGTCGACGTCGTTGCGCTCGTAGTTGAGGTCGACGAGCTGAGCCAGGAGTTCGTCGCGGTCGATCTCGTCGCCCTCCTCCAGGCGCATCGCCATCTCGACGTAGTTGGCGGGGTCACCGAGTCCGTAGATGGCCGAGACGGAGGCGACGACGATGACGTCGTCCCGGGTGAGGAGCGAGCGCGTCGCGGAGTGGCGCAAGCGGTCGATCTCGTCGTTGATGGAGGCGTCCTTGTCGATGTAGGTGTCCGTCCCCTCGACGTAGGCCTCGGGCTGGTAGTAGTCGTAGTAGGAGACGAAGTACTCGACGGCGTTGTCGGGGAACAGGTTGCGGAACTCCTCGTACAGCTGGGCCGCGAGGGTCTTGTTGTGGGCGATGACCAGCGTCGGCTGCTGGAGTTCCTCGACCACCCAGGAGACGGTGTTGGTCTTGCCCGACCCCGTCACACCCAGCAGGGTCTGTTTCGTCATGCCGGACTCGTAGCCCGCCACGAGTTCCTTGATGGCGTCGGGCTGGTCGCCGGCGGGGTCGAACGGGGCGTCGACCCGGAACGGGCGTTCGGCCTCGGGCTCGTCGGGCGAGAGGGCGCCGCCCGCTGAATCGCTCATACACGTGGCAGGGCGCGCGCGCACTTGAGCGGCGCGCCCGCGCGGTGGAAGTGGTCGTGGGACGCGGAGGTCGCGGGACGCGGCTGGGGGCTGCCGGCCCTCAGTCGTCGCCGGCGGCGGCGTCCTGCGCCGCGGCGGGCGCGCCAACGCGCCGGTGGAGCGCGAGCGCGCAGGCCAGCGCCACCACCCCTGCGAGCGTCGCCAGGCCGAACGCGACCTGGTAGCCGAACTCCGTGTAGACGCGCGCGCCGGCGACCGTCTCGCCGGTCCAGTAGGCGTCGAGGATGACCCCCATCGCGACCGGGAAGACGGCCGCGCCGGAGAAGCCGATGGCGTTGACGGTCCCGGTGGCGACGCCGGAGGCGGCGGCGCTGTGCTGTTCCTTGACGACGGCGTAGCCCAGCGCGAACGCGCCGCCGAGCGCGCCCGCCGTGAACAGCACGATGCCGACGACGAACTTCGGGGGTGTGCCCAGTGCGAGGATGCCGAACGCGGCGGTGTAGATGACCCCGCCGACGACCATCAGGGCCGTCCGGCGCTCCAGCCGGTCCGAGAGGCGGCCGATGAGCGGCGGGCCGAGCAGGAGGCCGACGCTGCCCGCGAGCGCGTACGTCGAAGCCTCCGTGACGCCCACGCCGGGGTAGTTCTGGACCATGTAGGGAACGCCCCACAGTCCGATGACGGTGAGGTTGACCCCGATCTCACAGAAGAGGACGATGCCGACGAGCCAGGTGTCGGCGCCACCCAGGACGCGCTTCGCGTTCGTGAGGACGCCCGACAGCGAGAGTGTCTCGGCCGACGGGACGCCCTGGATGGCCGGGAGGCCCGCGTCGGCCGGCGAGTCCCGCGCGGCGACCGCGACGATGGCGCCGACGACCAGTCCGACGAGGCCCAGGCCGAGCATCGCCTGTCGCCAGCCCGTCCGCTCGACCAGCAGTGCGAGCGGCGTCGTGGCGACGATGCCGCCGAGGCCGGCGATGGCGACGGTGACGCCGGACATCGTGGCGAACTCGTCCGGTCGGAACCAGTTGGCGCAGAACCGCAGCGTCGCGATGAAGACGACGCTCCCACCGAGGCCGACGAGCAGGCGCGCGGCGAACGCGGCCGGGAAGAACGGCGCCAGCGCGAACAGCACGCCGCCGACGCTCATCACGACGGTGCCGATGGCGGCGGTCCAGCGGATGCCCGCGCGGTCGGCGAGGACGCCCGCGACGACCTGGAGCGGTGCGTAGACGTAGAAGAACGCCGCGTGCAGCGTTCCGAGTTCGGCGGCCGTCGTGTCGAACGACCGTGCGAGCGGGTCGGCGAGGACGGCGGTCGAGAGGCGGTGGACGTTGACCAGCAGGAACGCGCCGGCGAGGACGGCGAAGACGAGCCACCGGCGGCGTTCGGGGTCATCGAGGAGACTCACGGTGACTGCGTTGTGTCTGCTGATTTTGAATAACCCGTCGATGTCCGGCCCGGGGATGATACAGCTCCGGCACCGTGCTGTCGCCTGTGTCGCATCCGTCCCTCCCTGACGAAGTAGTCGAGCATAGCACCGCCCCTTGACAATGTCGGGTTTTATCAGAACTCCTCGACGTGTGGCCGGAGGTCCAGCTCCAGCGTCCACGCCGAGCGGTCCTGCTGGACGAGCCGCCAGTACTCCTCGGCGATGGCGTCGGGGTCGAGGTACTGCTCGTCGTCGTCCGCGCCGGGGGGCCGAATCATCCCGTCGAGCACGACGTGGGCGACGTGGACGCCCTCGGGTCCCAGCTCCCGGGCCATCGACTCGGCCAGCCCGCGGGCGCCGAACTTCGCGGCCGAGAAGCCGACCGCGCCCTCGCGCCCGCGCACCGAGGTCGTCGCGCCGGTGAAGATGACGGTCCCGCCGTCGCCGTCGACCATGTCCGCGACGGCTTCCTGCGAGCAGTGGAAGGCCCCCTCGACGTTGACGCCGAGCGCGCGGCGGAACTCCTCGGGGTCCGCATCGAGGAGGCCGTCACACGCGGCCGCGGACGCGTGGTTCACGAGGACGTCCACGTCGCCGAACGCCTCGCGGACGGCACCGAACGCCTCGACGACGGCGTCGCGGTCGCTGATGTCGGTCGGGACCGCGAGCGCCTCGCCAGCGGTGCTGCCGTCGAGGTCGATGGCGAGTTCGTCGATGTAGCCGGCGCTGCGCGCGAGCAGCGCGACCTCACAGCCCTCCGCCGCGAACCGGCGGGCAAGCGACTCGCCGAGCCCGGGCCCGAACCCGGCGATGACGGTGGTGTGTGTCACGGGGACGAACTCGGCCGCCCGATGCTTAGCTCTTGGCCGGTCGCGTGTCGTCGGCTGGACACAGCAATATGACGGAACTGCCTTCCCTTGCCGGAACGTTCAAGTTCCAGCTCGAAATCGTGGTATAGTTTCACACAGTATCATTATGTGAAACCCAGCCTATCGTACACGTGTATGCCGGAGTGTCAGAACTGTTCTTCGTTCGTAACGGCAGCATACGCTCGGGTCTTCACACCGAACGGTGTCGAAAGCCCCCGTGTCTGCCCCCGGTGTGAGGATAAGATCCGTGACGGCGCGGACGTACGAGAGGCGCGCTCGACCCGACGAACCTGACCTGATCCTGCGGCCCCCTACTCACTGCGTGCAGTGTCGACCAGCGATAGCGCTGTCTCCCGGAGTGCGTCGGCCCGCTCGGGGTCGCGTGCCTCGGCGGTCACGCGGACGAGCGGCTGGGTCCCGCTGGCGCGGAGCAGGAACCAGCCGTCGTCCCGGTCGACGCGGACACCGTCCAGCGTCGACACGTCGGCGGCGTCGTACTCCGCGGTGACAGTCTCCCGAACCCGCTCCATGACCGCCGCCTTCGCCTCGGTCTCGATGTTCTCGCGGCGGATGGGGTAGGTCGGCACCTCGGCCGCGCGCTCGGCCAGCGGTCGCTCGGCGTCGAGTGCGGCCAGCCGGCAGGCCGCGAGCGGGCCGTCGGGACAGAGCGTCTCCTCGGGCCATATCCATGCGCCCGAGGGCTCGCCGCCGAACGTGACGCCGTCCTCGGCCGCGGCGGCCGCGACGTAGACGTCGCCCACGGGCGTCCGGACCGTCTCCACGCCGCGCTCGGCGAGGAAGTCCTCGACAGCGAGGCTCGTGTCGACGGGGACGGCCACGCTGTCCCCCGACTCGGCGGCGTCCGCCGCCAGCACCGCCAGCAGCGTGTCGCCGGAGAGGAACTCGCCGTCGCCCGCCACCGCCCGCATCCGGTCGGCGTCGCCGTCGTGGGCGATGCCCAGGTCGGCCTCGCCCTCCCGCACGAGCGTCGCGAGGCTCTCGCAGTTCTCGGGCGTCGGCTCCGATGGGCGGCCGGGGAACGAGCCGTCGGGCTGAGCGTTGAGCGTCTCGACGTGGCAGCCGAGGCCGACGAGCGCGCCGGCCGTGACGCCGCCGGCGCCGTTGCCCACGTCGAGGACGACCGAGCGCTCGCAGTCCTCGACGGTGTCGACCAGTGCGGCGACGTGGCGGTCGGTCGCGTCCGCAGCGCGCCGGTCGCCGAGGCCGTCCCACGCCTCGAGGTCGGGGTCGTCGGCGCGGACGCGCGCCTCGATCTCCTCGCGCAGGGGTCCGTCGAACGCCTGCCCGGAGGGCTGCCAGAGCTTGATGCCGTTGTCGGGTGCGGGGTTGTGCGAGGCCGTGATGGCGACGCCGGCGTCGGCGTCCTCCCACGCGACCGCCCGGCCCACCGTGGGGGTCGCGGCCACGCCGAGGTCGACGACCTCGACGCCACACTCCCGGCAGCCGGCCGCGAGCGCATCCACGAGGAGCCGTCCCGAGTTACGGGGATCCCGTCCGACGACGACGCGGTCGCGGTCGCCGAGCGCGCGCCCGACGCGAAGCGCGAGTTCGGCGGTCACGTCCTCGCCGACAGGCCCACGCACACCGCTGGTTCCGAACATGGCTGGAGACCCGGCCGGACGCGGTAAAAATATGCTCGGCCTACAGTCCGCTTCCGCCCGGATTCAACAGCAATCACCGGCGCTGCCGGGCGACCACTCGCAACTCGAACCGAGGGTGAGCCCCGCCTCCTCGACGTGCTGGACCAGACAGGCGTAGTTGCAGAATCTCGCGTCGATGCTGGTGCCGGTCCCGTCGTCGCACTCGCAGACACAGACCGGGTCGTGGTTCTCGACCGGCGCGTCGCAGTAGGTGCAGGCAGGCATGGTCCGTCTTTCGCCCGGGAGCGACTCGAACCTGTCGCGGGTCCGCGTCGATATCCCCCACACGCTGTCGGTGGCTTCTATACCCGCGACCGAGACGCCACGCGCATGAAGTCGAACGACGGGACGACAGCGGCCAAGCGCCGGGCCGGCGAATCCGCTGCCGACCGGGTCAGCGACGGCGAGGTCGTCGGCCTCGGCACGGGGAGCACGGCCGCCCACGCCATCCGGGCGCTCGGGCGGGCCGTCGACGGTGGTCTCGACGTGTGGGGCATCCCGACCTCCTACCAGTCCCGGGCGCTCGCCCGCGAGGTCGGCATCCCGCTGACGACGCTGGAGGACGCCACGCCCGACGTGGCCATCGACGGCGCCGACCAGGCCGCGCCGCTCGGCGGGGGGGACGCCACTGCCGACGGATTCAGCGACGCCGACGGGGCCGTCCTCGTCAAGGGCGGCGGTGCCGCGCACGCACGCGAGAAGGTCGTCGACGCGGCGGCCGACCGGTTGCTGGTCGTCGTGGACGAGTCGAAACTCGCGTCGGCGCCCGACCACCCCGTCCCGGTCGAGGTCCTGTCCGACGCGACGCCGACGGTTCGTGAACGGGTGGTCGACATCGGCGGCGAACCGACCCTCCGTGCCGCCGAGCGCAAGGACGGCCCGGTCGTGACGGACAACGGGAACCTCGTGCTGGACTGTGACTTCGGGCCCATCGAGGCGGCCGGGGACCTCGCAACACGACTCGACGCGGTACCGGGCGTGGTCGCCCACGGCCTCTTCGTCGACCTGGCCGAGGAACTTCACGTGGGGATGGGCGACGACACGGCCGTCTACGAGTTCTGAGGCTGCCCCGACGACTGCGAGACGCACGGCTCCGGGGTGGAGTGGGCAAAGAATCGGGAGGGTCGAACCGGTTTACAGGTCGCGCGGCTGGACCGTCTTCCGGTCGTTGGCGTCGGCTCGGCGGGAGGCGTCCTCGAGGAGCTCCTCGACCTCCTCGTCGAGCGCGTCGTAGAAGTCCGAAGCAACGTTCATGTCGTCCAGTGCGTCCTTCACAGCGGCCTTGACGATCAGGTCTGCCATACGAACTCCCGTTGACAGGCACCCTTTATAATAGTGACTGAAGCCGGGTGGTTTCGCCGCTTCTATCGCCCGTTTTGGGGCCTCTGAAACGCCGAACCGTTACGGTCCAAGTGGGTTTTATATATTCTTTGCGGCTACAGGTCGCCTCGGTCGGGTACTGGCGGGGCGGAACCGACAGGCACGTCCGCTCGCGCGCGCAGAGGCCGGGTATGCGCGACTTGCTCGAACGGGTCGCCCGCGGTGAGACGAGCCCGGCGACCGCCGAGGCCGAACTCCGCGGCTACACCACGCTCGACGCCGGGCGGTTCGACGCCGCCCGTGAGCGACGGACCGGCATCCCCGAGGGGATTCTCGCCGAGGGGAAGACGCCGCCCGAGGTGGCGGCACTCGCGGCCGCCGCCGTCGAGACGACCGGCCACGCGCTCGTGACGCGGGCCGATACCGAGGACGCGACCGCGGTCCGGAAGGTCCTCGCGGCCGAGGAACCGGACGCGACCGTCGCCTGGGACGAGCGCGGGCGGACGGTCGTCGTCCACGCCCCCGACTACGAACCACCCTCGCTGTCGGCGAGCGTGGGCGTCGTGACCGCCGGCACGTCCGACGCCCAGCCGGCGCGCGAGGCGGTCACGGTCGCCCGCGAGATGGGGGCCGAGATCCGGCTCGTCGAGGATGTCGGCGTCGCCAGCATCGACCGCCTGCTCGACGCGCTCCCGGCGGTCCGGGAGCCGGACGTGCTCGTCGTCGCCGCCGGGCGCGAGGGGGCGCTCCCCACGGTCGTCGCGGGGCTGGTCGACGCACCCGTCATCGGGCTCCCGGTCGGAACCGGCTACGGCCACGGTGGGGTGGGGCAGGCCGCCCTATCGGGCATGCTCCAGTCCTGTACGCCACTGACGGTCGTCAACATCGGTGCGGGGTTCACCGCGGGATCGCAGGCCGGCCTGGTCGCCCGGACCGTCAGTGCCGCCCGGGAGGAGTCCGAGTGACCGCCACGCCGGCTCGCGGTTGGGTGGTGTGTCACTACCTGTCGGGGGAGTTTTACGCATCGGCCACGTACGCTGTGGCACCGGCGAGGGGCCCCTGCCCGAGTCGGTCACCAGCATGCCAAGGTGCGACCACTGCGACGCGCACGTCTCGGACCGGTTCGCGCGCGTGTTCGCCGACGAACGCGGGGCTATCCACGCGTGTCCGAACTGTTCGGCGAACGCGGGTATCGCCGAGGTATCGAGGGAGCGCGCACACGAAACACGGTCCTGAGCGGGCCGTGGAATCGTGCAGTAACCACAGGGTGCCCTCATCTTATCGGTGCAACGTCGACCCGTGAGCCACTACGCCTACCTGCTCCGCTGTGCCGACGGCACGTTCTACGCCGGTTACACGACGGACCCGGAGCGCCGCGTCGCCGAGCACGACGCTGGGGAGGGTGCGAAGTACACCCGCGGTCGGACGCCCGTGGAACTGGTCCATCTGGAGGCGTTCCCGGACCGGTCGGCCGCGATGTCGCGCGAGTACGAACTCAAGCAGCTTTCGCACGACTCGAAGGCGGCGCTGGCCGAGCGCGAGACGGGCGTGGATGGCGAGACGGCCGAGGAAGGCTGACCGCGACGGCTCACCGGTCGATATCGAGGTCCTCCTGGATGTCCTCCAGGAAGCCGGACTCGGAGAGCTCCTCCAGGCGCTCCTGGAAGTGGTCCTCGCAGAGCCCGACCTTGATGCCGTCTTTCTCGACGGCCAGAGCGGCGTCCCCGTCGCAGTAGTGGCACTGCATATACCGGCATTGAGGTGGCTGTCCGTTTCAGTGCTACGGGTCCGGCAACCGGGCCCGAACCCGCTCCCACTCCGACCGCTCCAGCCCGGACCGGCCGAGCCGATGGTCGTGCGCGTCGCTGCCGCCGGTCGCCAGCAGGTCGTTCGCCTCCATCGCCGCCTCCACGGCCGAGACCTCCGGGTCGAACCCGTAGGGGTAGTACCGCTCTACCGCGTCGAGGGCCGCCGTCAACTCGAGTGCGGCCGCCGGGTCCTCGTACCGGAAGGGGTGTGCGAGGCCGACCAGCGCGCAGGCGCCGGCCAGTACCTCCCGGCCGGTCTCGAACGTCGGGATGTCGCGCGCGACGTAGCATGGCTGGTCCTCGCCGATGAGCTGCTCGAACACCTCACCGAACTCGTACTCCGTGGCCGCGGCGACCGCCCTGGCGACATCCGGGCGACCGAATCCCGGCTCGACGGTCACGTCGAGGTCCACGCTCAGGTGGTCCTCGACCCGCTCGACCATCGCCCGGCCGCGCTCGACGCGGTCGCGCTGGAGGTGACCGACGAGGTCGGACAGCGCCGGCGTCTCGCGGACCCCGTACCCGAGTAGATCGACGCGTCCGGCGGGACTCTCGACCCGGAGCTCGATGCCGTGGACGACGGTCACGCCGTCGCGCTCGGTTACGGGGGCGTCCAGTCCGGGATGGAGTCGGTCGTGGTCCGTCACCGCGACCACCTCGACGCCGGCCCGACGGGCGGCTGCCGGGACCTCGTCCAGCGTCATCTCCCCGTCCGAGTTCGTCGTGTGCGCGTGGAGGTCCGCGACGACCATACGGCGGGTCCGGTGGGGCGACCCAAAAGTCCCCGCTTGGCGTGTGGGGTGATCACACGCATCGTGGCCTAGTATGTCATTATCTTCCTTGTAGATTGGTGGGGTCGTCTGTAGAGAACATTTATGAAGGTCTCGGGCTGGAATGGAGGTACGATGCGCTTCATGAACGACGTGGACGAGAAGATCGACGCCCACTCCTACCCCGCGACGACCGAGGAACTGGTCGAGGCGTACGGGGAGCTGGAGCTGGAGCTCGCCGACGGGACGGAGACGTTCGGCGACGCCATCCAGCGGCTCGGGGAGCAGACGTTCGAGGACGCCGAGGAGGTCCGCCTCACCGCCTACTCCGCGCTCTCGGAGTCCGCCGTCGGCCGCGTCGGCTACTCGGACCGCGACGCCCCCGGACTGGGCGAGAACGGGCACGAGCAGGTTTCCTTCTAACGCACCTTTTTTGCGCTCGGGTGTCCTCGGCGCGGCTTCGCCGCGCCTGCGGCACCACTCGCGCAAAAAATCTGCACCAAAAAAGCCGGCCTCCGCGCGCTTCGCGCGCTCCGGCCGGAGAACCGCGCTCGCTGCGCTCGCGCGGATGCAGAGACATACTCAATCGATTTCCATATGCTATGATATATGGTGGCCTGAGGTGCTACGTCGAGTATTGTATCTGAACTCGAATCGTATCGGGTTTGTTGTCTGCTACGAATTCCTCCCCGACCTCAGGTTCAAGTACGAGAACGCGACCAGCGCCCCCGTGACCTGACGAGCCACCGCGAGGCGGGCAGATGGGGCGCGAGCCCCGAGCGTGGGCCGGAACCGGCCGGGCCGCGGGAAGCGTGCGGTCCGTCGCCTCGCGTGCCGGAGGACCTGCCTGTTCGCCCCTTCCGGGTCACTCCTTCATCTCGACGCCGCGCTCGGCGAGGAGTTCCTCGAACCGCTCCTGGTCGACGATGGGGACGTCGTTGGCCTCGGCGTCGTCCTGCTTGCTGGCGCCCGGATTCGAGCCGGCCACGAGGTAGTCCGTGTTCCCGGAGACGCTGCTGGTGGCGTTGCCACCGTGGCGCTCGACGAGGTCCTGAGCCTCGCCTCTGGTGTAGCCATCGAGCGAGCCCGTGAACACGAAGGTGAGGCCGTCGAGTTCGTCCCCGGTCTCGGTCTCGGCTTCCTGTGGCTCGACGCCGCGCTCCCGGAGCGCCTCGACCACCGCGCGGTTCCGCTCGCTCCGGAAGAACTCGTGGATCTCCTCGGCGACGATGGGGCCCACGTCGTCGACGGCCTCGAGTTCCTCCTCGGAAGCGTCTATCACCGCATCGAGCGTGCCGAAGTGGCGTGCGAGGTTCGTGGCGGTGGTCTTGCCGACCTCCGGAACGCCGATAGCGGCGAGGAAGTCGGCCAGCGGCGGCTCTTTGGCGGCTTCGAGTTCCCTGACGAGGTTCTCGGCACTCGTCTCACCCCAGCCCTCCAGCTCGGCCAGTTCCTCGACCGTGAGGTCGTACAGGTCCGGGATGCCCTCGACGAGCCCCTCGTCGATGAGCTGTGCGACCATCTTCTCGCCGAGTCCCTCGATGTCCAGCCCGGCCCGGGCGGCGTAATGCTCCACCGCGCGCTGGAGCTGTGCCGGGCACGCGACGCCACCGGTGCAGAACGCGTTCGGGCCGTCGCGCTCGACGGCGCTGTCACACGCGGGACAGTGGTCGGGGAACTCGAAGTGCCCCGCCGACGAGGACTCCGTCACCTCCTCGACGTACGGGATGACGTCGCCCGCGCGCTGGATGCGGACGCGGTCGCCCACATCGACGCCCAGATCGGCGATCTGGTCGGGGTTGTGGAGCGTCGCCCGCGAGACGGTGACGCCACCGACCTCGACGGGGTCGAGCATCGCGACCGGCGTCAGTCGCCCCGTCCGACCGACCTGGACGGCGATCTGGCGGACGGTCGTCTCCTCGGTCCGTGCGGGGAACTTGTAGGCGAACGCCCAGCGCGGCGCCCGCGACGTGGCTCCCAGCACCTCGCACGCGGCCAGGTCGTCGAGCTTGATGACGGTCCCGTCCACCTCGTAGGAGAGGTCGTCGCGCTCGGCGAGCAGTCGGTCGCGGTAGTCGAGTGCGGCCTCGATATCGTCGACGTGCTCGACCTTCGCGCTCGTCTTCAGTCCCCACTCCGGGAGCCGCCGGACCTGCTCCGTGTGCGTCTCGAAGTCGGCGCTCGATTCGAGGACATCGAAGAAGAAGCAGTCGAGCGGGCGCTCGGCGACCGTCGACGGGTCCAGCTGCCGGACGGTCCCCGCCACGGCGTTGCGCGGGTTCGCGAACGGCTCCTTCCCTTCGGCGACCCGCTCGGAGTTGTAGGCCGAGAACGGCTCCCGCGGCATGAACAGCTCACCCCGGACGGCGAGGTACGCCGGCGCGTCCCCGCGCAGGCGCTGCGGGATGGAGCCGACCGTCCGGACGTTGGCGGTGATATCATCCCCCTCGTACCCGTCGCCCCGTGTGGCCGCGCGTTCGAGAACGCCGTCCTCGTAGACGAGCTCGACGGAGATGCCGTCGAACTTCGGCTCGCAGACGTAGGCGATGTCGGCCTCGGCGTCCGAGTCGGCCAGTCGGTCCCGGACTCGGCGGTCGAACTCCCGGACCTCGTCGGGGTCGCCCGAGGAGTCGATGGAGAGCATCGGTGCCACGTGTTCGACTGTCTCCAGTTCGTCGAGCGGCTCCCCCCCGATGCGGTTCGTCGGCGAGTTCGTCGTGTCGAGGTCGAACGCGGTCTCGAGTCGCTCCAGTCGGTCGAACAGCAGGTCGTACGTCCGGTCGTCGATAGCAGGGTCGGCATCGATGTAGTAGCGCCGGTCGTGGAACCGAACGGCCTCACGAAGCTGCGCGGTCTGCTCGCGTGCCGTCTCGGGATCGAGCTCCTCGACCGGCTCGAAGTCGGTCGGTGGGTCCCGAAGGTAGGGATTGTCGTCGGCTGCCTGCGCGGCGTCGCTCATTGGACGCCGCTACGATTCCCCCCGGGAAAAACCCGGCTCACCGGGATTCACGTCGACGGCCGTTCGGCGAAACCGCTCGACAGTGGCTCCCCACGACCACTTCCGCCCTGCATCGCGAAACTTCTTACCCGGTGGCGCACAACCCACCCTAATCCGATGGACCGCCCGGACAACACCGAGATCATCGACCGGTTCCTGGAGTTCTACCGGACCTACTGTGCCGACGACATCGGCCAGCTGGCCCAGGCCTACCCCAACGACCGGAAGTCACTCTACCTCGACTGGCAGGACCTCTACCGGTTCGACCGCGACATGGCCGAGGACTACCAGGCCCAGCCCGGCCAGATGCAGGACTACGCCGAGGAGGCATTGCGACTGTACGACCTGCCGGCGGACGTGAAGCTGGGCAACGCCCACGTCCGGATGACCAACCTCGGGGAGTCGACCGGCATCCGGGACATCCGCGAGCGCCACCACGGCAACCTCATCTCCGTGCAGGGGACCGTCAACAAGGCCACCAGCGTCCGCCCCAAACTCCGCGAGGCGGCCTTCGAGTGCCAGCGCTGTGGCACCCTCTCGTACATCCCCCAGCACGCGGGTTTCACCGAACCCCACCAGTGCGAGGGCTGCGAACGACAGGGGCCGTTCAACATCAACTTCGAGCAGTCCGAGTTCGTCGACGCCCAGACGCTGCGGGTCCAGGAGTCGCCCGAGGGCCTGCGCGGCGGGCAGACGCCCGAGGCCATCGACGTCAACATCGAGGACGACATCACCGGCGAGGTCACGGCGGGCGACCACGTTCGGGTCACGGGTATCCTCCGGCTCGAACAGCAGGGCAACCAGCAGGAGAAGTCCCTGATGTTCGAGAAGTACATGCAGGGCGTCTCCGTCGAGGTCGAGGACGAGGAGTTCGAGGAGATGGACATCACCGAGGAGGACAAACAGGAGATCATCGGACTCTCCAACGACCCCGACATCTACGAGAAGATGGTCGCGTCGATGGCGCCCTCCATCTGGGGCTACGAGACCCACAAGAAGGCCATCATCTTCCAGCTGTTCTCCGGCGTGACGAAGCGACTCCCCGACAATTCGCGGATTCGGGGTGACCTGCATATGCTCCTGATAGGCGATCCGGGGACGGGAAAGTGCCTCGACGGCGATACGAGAGTGACTCTCTCGGACGGCTCCGAGCCTCGGATTCGGGACCTCGTAGAGTCGAACCTCGACGACCCGAAGCCGGTCGATGACGGGGTCTGGGACGATGTCGATATCGAGGTACCGTCGATGGCCTCCGATGGTTCTCTGGGGACACGGCGGGCAACGAAGGTCTGGAAGCGGGAGGCACCAGAGCGGATGTACGAGCTCACGACCGAGAGCGGTCGGGAACTGACGGTGACGCCGTCACACCCGCTGTTCGTCGCCCAGGACGGGGATGTCGAGGCCGTTATCGCCGACGACCTGACCGAAGGAGAGTTCGTCGCGACTCCCGCTTCCCTCGAAACCGCGGGACACGACGAACTGGATGTCTCCTACCGCCGGTCGCGAGCGAACAACGCTGTCAGACTCGACCCGCCGGAAGAACTGCAACCGTGGTTTGCACGGCTTCTTGGCTACATCGTTGCAGAAGGACACATACAGGACCACGATTCAGGAAGTGGAACGCTGTACGTCACGAACAACGACCGGGAGATCCTCGATGATGTTCGGCAGGCGCTCGAACGACTCGGCCTCAATCCCACCGAACGAACCCCCCACAAGGGCAAGGATGCGAACGAAATCGTTTGCTCGTCCAGCGAACTGGTGAGTTTCCTGGGGGGACTCGACCCGGCTCTGCTCAAGAACTCCGCTGAACAGCGAGTCCCGGAACCGATCCACCGAGCGACGAGCCCAGTAACCCGAGCCTTCCTCCGTGCCTACATCGATGGCGAGGGGACCATCTCACCGAAGCAGCGGTCGGTGGTCACCGCCTCGATGAGTCGTTCGCTACTGGAGGACGTTCGCAGCCTGCTGCTCTCGTTCGGCATCGAATCGCAACTCCATGGGCGTGAGAACGGGAGCTACCGGCTTCGTATCAGCGGTGACGATTTCGACCGTTACGTGTCCCAGATCGGCTTCGTCACCGGCCGCAAGCGCGCTGCCGCAGAGGAGATGACTGGCGGCTCGTCGAACCCCAATCGTGATGTCGTTCCTGTCGCAGGTGAACGACTCCGGAGCGTTCGAGAGGGGCTGGGACTCACACAGGCCGATTGTGGGCTCCCTCGGTCGACCTACCAGCATTACGAGCGTGGTGACCGGAATCCGAGCAGAGCGAGCCTACGAACTGTTCTGGATTCCTTCGAGTCTGCCGAGGGGGCTGCTGCCGTCGCCGATGGTGGTACCGATATCGAAGCAGAACTGGGAGCGCTCTCCGCGCTGGCGAGTGACGACCTCTCTTGGGACCGTATCGAGTCGATCAACGCCGTAGAGCCAGCCGAGGAGTGGGTGTATGACCTCGAAGTTGAGGGGACACACAACTACCTCTCGAACGGGGTCGTCTCACACAACTCACAACTCCTCCAGTATGTCAAGAATATCGCACCACGTTCGGTTTATACTTCAGGAAAAGGCAGTTCTGCGGCAGGTTTAACAGCAACAGCGGTGAGAGACGACTTCGGCGAAGGTGATCAGTGGTCCCTCGAAGCTGGCGCACTCGTCCTTGCGGACAAGGGTATCGCGGCCATCGACGAGCTGGACAAGATGGACGCCGGTGACCGTTCAGCCATGCACGAGGCGCTAGAGCAGCAATCTATTAGCGTAGCCAAGGCTGGAATAAATGCCACTCTCAAGTCTCGCTGCTCGCTGCTCGGCGCCGCGAACCCCAAGTACGGTCGCTTCGACGAGTACGAGTCCATCTCCGAGCAGATCGACCTGGAGCCGGCGCTCATCTCCCGGTTCGACCTCATCTTCACCATCACCGACAAGCCCGACGAGGAAGAGGACCGGAAGCTGGCCCGGCACATAATCGACACGAACTACGCCGGCGAGTTGCACACCCACCGCCAGAACGTGCCGACGGCGAACGTCTCGGAGGAGGAGGTGGCGACCGCCACGGAGGACGTGGAGCCGGCCATCGACGCACACCTCCTGCGCAAGTACGTCGCGCACGCGAAGCGTTCCTGTTACCCGACGATGACCGACGAGGCCCGGAGCGCCATCGAGGAGTTCTACGTGGACCTGCGCTCGCATGGCGAGGGGGAGGACGCGCCCGTGCCCGTCACGGCCCGGAAGCTGGAGGCGCTGGTGCGGCTCGCGGAGGCGAGCGCCCGGGTCCGGCTCTCTGACACCGTCGAGCAGCAGGACGCCGACCGCGTCATCGACATCGTCCGCAAGTCGCTGGAGGACGTGGGGATGGACCCCGAGACCAACGAGTTCGACGCGGACATGATCGAGGCGGGCCACTCGAAGAGCCAGCGCGACCGCATCAAGGGCCTGAAGGCGATCATCCAGGAACTGGAGGACGAGTACGAGGAGGGGGCCCCGTACGACGAGGTGCTGGAGATGGCCGTCGAGAACGGGACCGACCGCGACAAGGCCGAGCACGAGATCGAGAAGCTGAAACAGCGCGGTGAGGTGTACGAGCCGTCGCAGGGGCATCTCCGGACGACGTGACCGGCGCAGCGGGTCGCCGGTTACGGCGAGCATAAGCAAGTTCCGGCGCCTCCCAGACGACGGCCATGACGAACACGAGCCGGTCGTCCGCTCGCCGCGTCACGGGGCCGGGAGGGACACACGAGTGACCCGGCTTCTCGGTGGTGACTGCGACCGATTCGCGGCCGTCCGGTCGATGGTCGACGGTGACCGGCTGAAGCGCGTCGGGGTCGTCACCTACTTCTCGGTCTATCTGGGCATCGCGCTGGGCGGCTGGCGGCGGCTGGTCGGACTCACCCAGCAGTTGCCGGTGCTGGTCCGGCCGCCCGCGCTCTCCCAGTTACACGTCCTCCTCGGACTGCCCCGGAGCGTCGCGTGGGGGCTCGTGAGTCTCTCGGTCACGTTCCTCACCATGGGGCTCGTCGTGTCGGTCCAGTACTATCGATTCCGCAGCGATGCCCCACCCAGTCTCGCCGACATCAGTGACCGGTCGTGGCGGGACCGGGTGCCGACCGTCCGTGACATCCGGGGTGGCCTTTCGGGGCGTGCCCGTCTCCGTGACCGCCTCCCGGTCGCGCCCAGTCTCGGGAATCAGCTCCCCGACGCTCCCGGCCTCCCGCCTGTCCGACCGCCCGGCGGTGGCGACCCCGACATCCGTGTCTGTGACGCCTCGCTCGCAGTGCCGGTCGCGTCGCTGTCGCTCCCACAGTCTGGCCCCGGCACGCGCCATCCACCGATAATGGTCCCCGAGAGCCACGCTGTCGCCGAAGGCGTCCCGGGGCTGGCGGCCGGTCCTGTCTCGGGCGCCGATGCCGACGGTTCGGAACGGGCGGATGGCGGTCCGGGGGTCCCCGTCCCGGACGTGCTGGACCCCGAGGAGACGCTGGGACGCGCGACGCCGGGCGAGTGTATCGGCCGTCGCGACGCTCCGGCGGAGACGGGTGCCACCGAGGAGAGTGGAGATACCATGATGGACACAGCCGACGGTGGCGAGGACGCTGTCGAGGGACCCGATGCGGAGGTTGCGTGGCCCGACGGTTGGCGGCGTGGCGACGAACTCTGAGGGGCAGGCCACGGAGTTTTCCGGCTCCAGGAGGGGCGCCAGTTCTCGAGACGAACAGAATCGGTAAGTGGCCCATCCACCGATACGTGAATCCATGGACCGCATCTCCGCGCTCCGGAACGTCGAGGACGCGCTCCGCGAGTTCGAGAACGGCGAGTGCGACCTGTCGACGCTGGAGCGCCGCGTTCGGGGGACGGTCCGGACGTACGCGACCCAGTTCGAGACCGACGGCACGGCCCCCTACCGCGTCACCGGGGACGACGCCGAGGTCGTGGTCGTGGCGAGCGACCCCGCCGACGCCCGCGCCCGGGCCCGGCGGCTGGGCGACATCGAGGGTGACCTCGGGGTCGACCGGTTGGACTGACGGGCGGGTTCAGTCCTGTCCGGGGGGCGTGGGGCCGTCACAGCCGGCCTTGATGTCGGGACAGTCTCTGACCTGCTGGTTTCGTGTCGTGAAGTCGCGTGCCGAGCGGTAGTAAAAGGAGAGGCGGTCGCGCCAGCGGTCGTCGGCCAGCAGCCGGTCGTCGGCGCCGTGGAACCCCTCTTCTCCGGGATGCTTGAGATAGCGGTCGAGCCACGCGAGCGAGTAGTGGTCGGCCATCGGGTTGCCAAAGTCCCAGGAGGTGGTCGGGAAGGTGGGGATGAGCGACCACTCGTAGTGGGTGCCGCCACGGACGTTCACCTGGTAGGTGTCGACGCCGGCCTCGCTCCAGGCTGCCTGGGCGGTCACCTTCGCGTCCTCGTTCGGTGGCTCCGTCTTCGGCTGTGGGGTGAGCCCGTAGTCCGCCGACTGGCCCATCGCGGGGACGCGGGGCCGGACCTCGAAGCCCGCGAGCGACTCGCCGGGCGCCGCGAGGTTGTCCCACGCCACCGCGGCATCGACGGGGTTAGCGTCGTCGATGGCACCGGGCCACTTCTCGTCCGGGATGCCCTGGACGACGCTGACGCCGGTCGCGCCCAGCGAGTGGCCGACGATGCCGAGTCGCGAGCGGTCCAGCCGGTCGTGGAAGGGGTTGAACTCCGCGATGGGGGCGGGCACCGCGTGGGGAGCCTCGGTATTGTGTGGGTAGCGGTTCTCGGGCGTCGAGCGGAGGAGGTCGATGGCGTCGACCTGGTTCGTGACGAAGACGGTCGAGTTGGCGTTCGTGCCCAGTGTCCCGTCGGGCGTCGCCGTGTCCGAGCGCCCCTGGCCGCGCGGGTCGTAGGTCATCACCACGTAGCCGTTCCGGGCGAGCGTGTCCGCGAACCACCAGTACAGCGTCTGGGAGGCCTGTACGGAACCGTTGGTGATGACGACGCCGGGGAGGTCGTCGCCGGGGTCGCTGTCGGCGGGCGCCCAGACCCAGCCGGTGAGGCGGGCGCCGCCGGGGTCGCTGTCCAGCCCCGAATCGTGGAAGGCGACGCGCTGGCGCTCGATACCGTCGTACGTGTGGCTCTCGCCGGCGGTCGTGTTCGCGGGATAGCTGAACGGGTCGCCGGTACACTGCTCGGCGTACTCCTTGCAGAGGTTGCCCTCGCTGTTCCAGCGTGGCTCCGCGACCGTCCGCTGGCGGAAGTCGACCGCGTTGCGCGCGCTCTGTGTCTGCAGGTGCTGCTGGAACGCGGGGTCCCCGGCCTGCTCGCGCGGTGCCTCCTGTGTCTTCGCGTAGTTGGCCTGCTCGCGCTGGAACCACGCGGCCGAGGGGTACGCCGGGTCGTCGCTGCCGGTGGCCGTGCTGTCGGCTCCCACGTCCGCCGCGCTCGCCGTCCCGGCGACCGTGACGGCACCCGTTGCCGTCGCGCCCGCGGCTCGGAGTACGCTCCGCCGCGAGAGTCCCCCCTCGTCGCTCGCCTCGTCGGATCGACCCTGTCCGTCCATGGACGGGGATGTGGCCATCCCCCCGTGACGTTGCTGGCGTGCGTAGCGGGGTGTTTATATTGCCGATGGGACGTTCGGCGGTCGTGTCCGCGTCATCGTCCGGTCGCGCCCGAACACCACAACCCTCAGTAGCGCGCCCCTGCCACTCCGGGCATGGAACTCGGCGTCATCGGACTCGGTCGGATGGGGCGTATCGTGGTCGACAGGGTACTCGACGCGGGACACGACGTGGTCGCGTTCGACGTGGACCCCGAGGCGGTGGCGGACGCGGCCGACGCCGGCGCGGTGCCGGCCGAATCGGTCGCGGACCTCGCCGAGCGACTCGGCGAGGCAAAGCGAGTCTGGCTGATGGTGCCCGCTGGCGACGCGGTGGACGCCGCGCTGGACGACCTCGAACCGCACCTCGATGGCGAGGACGTCGTCGTCGACGGGGGGAACTCCCATTTCGAGGACTCCGTGCGCCGCGCGGAGGCGACGGAGGCGGCGTACCTGGACTGTGGCACGTCGGGCGGTCCCGCCGGGGCCGAACTCGGCTTCTCGCTGATGGTCGGCGGCCCGGCGTGGGCCTACGACGAGCTGACGCCCGTCTTCGATGCGGTGGCGACCGGTCCGGCGGGCCACGACCGGATGGGCCGGTCGGGGTCGGGCCACTACGTGAAGATGGTCCACAACGGTGTGGAGTACGCCCTGATGCAGGCGTACGGCGAGGGGTTCGAACTGCTCCACGAGGGGCGCTACGACCTCGACATGGAGTCGGTCGCGCGGACGTGGAACAACGGTGCGGTCATCCGGTCGTGGCTGCTGGAGCTGTGCGAGGAGGCGTTCCGCGAGGAGGGGTCGGACCTGGGTGACGTGGCCGACCACGTCGCGGGCGGGTCGACGGGGACGTGGACGGTGCAGGAGGCACTCGCGCAGGAGGTGCCGATGCCGCTGGTGTACGCGGCCCTCTCCGAGCGGTTCAACTCGCGGGCGACGGGCGACGGCGAGGGGCGCTTCTCGCGGCGGCTCGCGAACCGGCTTCGGTACGGCTTCGGCCGGCACGAGGTCGCACGGACGGAGTAAGCCCGCGTGCGCCGGCGTCCAGCAGGGGGGAGAATCCCGCACACGTGGCGCGAGCAATCACAACGGCTTTGAAGCGCCTTTCCCAACCGCGCGTATGGTCGAAGCACTCGCCGTCGCGCTGGGGGCGACGCTGACCCTCCTCGTGGTCGGCATTCACTTCTCCAAGGGGACGGAGAAGGCGATCCCCGACGACATCGCACAGGAGGTCACCGAGCGGCGGGCCGCGCAGGTGCCCGAGACGGACTTCGCGGAACCGATGAACCGCTCCATCGGCGGCGGCGGCGCGGTCGCCGCCGTCGGCGGCGCCGAGGGTGAGGCTGCTGGCGAACTCGGCGACGAGGAGGAGGAGGTCGACCCCTCCGACGACCCGTCGGTCATCCCGGACGACGAGGCCGACGTGTTCGAGGTCGAGTACGTCAAGGAGGGTGAGACGGTCGAGGTCAAGGAGAACGAGACGCTGCTCGAGGCCGGCGAGGACGAGGGCTGGGACCTCCCCTACGCCTGCCGCGAGGGCCAGTGTGTCTCCTGTGCGGGCCACATCACC
The DNA here is from genome assembly GCF_024298885.1 of Haloglomus halophilum. GTDB lineage: Archaea > Halobacteriota > Halobacteria > Halobacteriales > Haloarculaceae > Haloglomus > Haloglomus halophilum. Next base: position 515,944 of record NZ_CP101166.1, on the reverse strand, counting down.
GACGGCGCCACGGACGACTTCATCATCCACTCCAACAACGAGATGCTGGGTCAGGAGGAGCTGGACGACGGCTACACGCTCACCTGCGTGGCCTACCCCACCGACGACCTCTCGCTCGAGACCGGCGAGACGCCGTAAATTCCGAAATATTCCTTTTTCCACCGAACTAGAGTTTCTCGCCTCTCATTGTCGCTATTAAGGCATAAACTGCCGCATTTCTATTCAACCTGGCTGCGGAAATTCTATCGGGCGTGATTGAGCCATCTCCGAAGCCCTCACGCGCTCGGCTCGCGCGCCTCGCTGCGCGCTTCCCTCGCTCCCGATGGTCGCTCGGTGCAGTGCTTGCGTCGTCGTGCTTCGCCGAGCGCGCCCGCGCGCTTCCTGGTCCCGGAACCGGCTCGCCGAGCAACCGCTCGCCGGCCGGGAGCGGGTGGTTCGCGGCGCGCCCGCGAACCCCCGCGACCTGGGGAAGGGCAGGGTCACAGCGTCGTGCCACTATCCACGTTCCTGGCGGACTCGAAGGGCGAGCGGTCTCGACCCGGTGAGGCGACGTAAGCACCGCAGCGCGAGCGAAGCGAGCGCGAGGGGCGCAACGAGCCGCAACCGGTCGAGAGCGCGAGGGCTTCGTAGGTGGTAGCGTTGCTGTTGTGGATGCAGTCGTCCTGTGAGAGCGCGAGGGCTTCGTAGGTGGTTCGGTCGCCGTACCTGCCAATCGCTACGGAAACACGGTAAAACCGCCTATTCTTCTCGTAATCGGGCCGTCATCTCGAGTTCGAAGCTGCCGTCGCCGGTTCGCTCGAAGCCGACCTTGTGGTAGAGGCTGATGGCGGGTTCGTTCCAGCGTTCGACCGTGAGCCACACTCGTTCGATGCCGATGTCGTGGCCGTGACCCAGCAGGCCCTCGATGAGCTGGGTGCCGATGCCGGCGTTCTGGTAGTCGCTGTCGACGAAGATGGCGAGTTCGTAGGCGCCGCCGCGGTCCGGGACGAGCGTGGCGTGGCCGGCGGGCCAGTCGTCGTGCCACGCGACGACGTTGTAGCAGTCGTCGTCGGTGATGGTGTCGAGCCAGCTCCGGATACGCTCCTCGCCGGCGGGCGGGATGCCCTGGGCGCGGTCCTCGGGGTCGTAGCCCTCGTACATCTCCACCAGCGCCTCGAGGTCGTCACCGGGGCCCTCGCCGTACACCCGGACGGTGAGCTCGCGGTCCGCGCGGTCGGTGAATGTGCGCGGCGGCGGTTCGTACGGTCCGGCGACCGTGTCGGGGTAGTCGCGAGTCATCTGACGAGGGTGACCGAGACGCTGGCGTTCAGGACGACGAACTCCGCGATGCTCCCGAGCTGGATCTTCCCGAGCGGGCTGGTCTCGCCGCCGCCGAGGACGATGCGGTCGAAGCCCTCGCGCTCGGCCACGTCGACGAGCCGGCTGCCGGGGTCGCCCTCCAGCCGCCGGACCGCGGCGTCGACATCAGCCGCCGCGAGCGTGTCTCGGACCCGTTCCTCGACATCGTCGACGGCGGCGGCGCTCTCCGGGTTGTCGAGGACGGCGACGGTCAACTCGTCGCCGGCCTCTCGGGCTCGTTCGACGGCGCGCTCCAGCGCTCGGAGCGAGTCGTCGCTCCCACCGACGCCCAGCAGTACCTTCATGCGTCGCCTCTCGGCGGGCCGGAGCAAAAGCCTCCCGGCGACAACGTGACTCGGCAGGGCCCACGGCGCGAGCGACCGGCTCTCGGAACCCGCCCCCTGAGCGGGACGCTGTGGACCTTCGGTTACTTGAGGACCCAGCCGGAAGGCGCGGGCATGACCGACCGGACGACGCGGCGGCGGCTGCTCGCACTCGGCGGAACCGCACTGGCGACCACCCTGGCTGGCTGTGGCGGGGGCGGCGGGGACGGTGGGAGCGATGGTGGCGACGGGGGCGGTGATGGAGACAACGGTGGCGATGCGACCCCGACCCCGACCCCGACCCCGACACCCGTGGAGCCCGACCAGGAGATCATCGTCGGGCCCGGTGGCTCGCTCGTGTTCGACCCGGCCGAGGTGACCGTCTCGACGGACGCGACGGTCCAGTGGACCTGGGAGTCGGACTTCCACACGGTGACCGTCGAGAGCCAGCCCGAGGGCGAGAACTGGAACGGGACCGGGGAGGAGACGCACGACGAGGGGTACACCCACGTCCACACGTTCTCGACGGCCGGGACCTACGAGTACTTCTGCCAGCCACACCGGGGACAGGGGATGGTCGGAACGCTCACGGTGGAGTAGCCGCCGTTCGGCAGGCACACGGGCCAGCGACCACTGACCGTCCGTGGTCGGGGGTTGGAGTGAGTTTTATGGCCACTGGACCGGAGGATTGGGCATGGACTTCGAGCTACCCGGCGAGCATCGGATGATCCGGGATACGGTTCGTGACTTCTGTGAGGCCGAGATCGAGCCCATCGCCCAGGAGATCGAGGACGAACACCGCTTCCCCGCCGAGGTGTTCGAGGAGCTGGGTGACCTGGACCTGATGGGGGTCCCGGTGGCCGAGGAGTACGGCGGCGCCGGCGGCGACTACCTCATGTACTCGCTCGTCGCCGAGGAGCTCGGCCGCGTCTCCGGTTCCATCGGCCTCTCGTACGTCGCCCACACCTCGCTGGGGAGCAAGCCCATCGAGGCGTTCGGCACCGAGGCACAGAAGGAGGAGTGGCTCCGGCCGCTCGCAGAGGGAGAGGAGATGGGCGCGTGGGCACTCACCGAGCCCTCCTCCGGGAGCGACGCCTCGGATATGGACACGATGGCCGAGAAGGACGGGGACGAGTACGTCATCAACGGGACGAAGCAGTTCATCACGAACGCGAACGTCGCCAACTCCGTGCTCGTGAAGGCCGTCACGGAGCCGGGCGCGGGCTACGACGGCATCTCCACGTTCATCGTCGACCCCGAGAACGACGACGGCTTCGAGGTCTCGACGGTGTGGGACAAGATGGGGCTGAACGCCTCGCCCACGTGTGAGCTCCAGCTCGACAATGTCCGCATCCCCGAGGACCGTCTCCTCGGAGAGGAGGGCGAGGGCTGGAAGCAGACCAAGAAGACCCTCGACGGCGGCCGCATCTCCATCGCGGCGCTCTCGACGGGCCTCGCACAGGGCGCGTTCGAGGCCGCGAAGGAGTACGCCACCGAGCGCGAGCAGTTCGGCAAGCCCATCTCGAAGTTCGACGCCATCCGCGACAAGGTCGTGGACATGGACCGGAAGATCGAGCGGGCGCGCCTGCTCACCCACAAGGCCGCCACCATGTACGACGACGGCGAGAACGTCACCCGCATCTCCTCGCTCGCGAAGCTGGATGCCTCCGAGGTCAGCCGGGAGGTCGCCGAGGAGGCCGTCCAGACGCTCGGCGGCTACGGCTATACGGAGGACTTCGCCCCCCAGCGGTTCTACCGGGATGCGAAGCTGATGGAGATCGGCGAGGGCACCAGCGAGATCCAGCATCTCGTCATCGGCCGCGAACTCGGACTGTAACCCCTCGAACCCCGAACCTGGGCTGCTACCGGCCCACAAGAGGTTTCCCCCTGAGATTCAGAGTTGCTCATGCGGGTCCCCGGGTAGGGGAGGACCCGCACGCCGTTCCACCCGGTGAGCGCCGGCTCCGGGGCCGGTTCCGGGCTCAGAGCCGGGCGGAGTGGTACCGGTACAGGGCCTCCCGTGCGAGGCCGACGAGGAACCGGTCGCCGCCCACGGCGAGGCCGACGAGGCCGGCGAGGAAGACGATTCCCCACGCGACGCTGGTGAGGGCCGCTCCGCCCAGCGGCACCCCCGCGACGAGTCGCCGGGCGAGCACGATGGCACCGTCGAGTGCGTCGACGAACCGGGCGTACCCCACGGCGACGATGACGAGTCCACCCAGTGCGGCGGCCCCGTGGACGGCGTGGCGGGCCGGGTCCGGGCGGTGCTGTTCGAGGAACTTCACGAGCACATCGCGTGCGGCGAACTCCGGGGCACGGCCGCGCCGCTGGCGGACGGCCGAGACGGCGAGTGCGATGGCGAGCGCGACCCACAGTAGAATCGCGAAGCCCAGGCGGATGCGGCCCGGGGTCGTGCCGGTGGCCTCTGCGAGCGGCCCGGCCAGTGCCGGCGTCGCCCGGTGGACCACCAGCGCGAACAGGGCGAACGCGATAGCGGCCTCCAGGTGGCCGTACTCCGGATACCGGACGGTGAACGAGAGCCGCTCCATACCGGCACGCGGCCCCGGGCGGACTTGAGGCTCCCGGCCACCGACCGGTCATCTGGGCGAAGCCGGCCGGAGCCGCGGGAAAGGCCACGACTCAAGGGGCACCCGCCCGCGTCCCTGGTATGGGCACGCCGCTTTCGTCCCGGGAGGCACAGGCCGCCGAAGTCGTCGACCGGCTGTACGAGCAGTACCCGGAGCCGGAGATATCGCTGGACTTCTCGAACCGCCTCGAACTACTCGTCGCGGTCGTCCTCAGCGCGCAGTGTACCGACGAGCGCGTCAACGAGGTCACCGCGGAGCTGTTCGAGGAGTACCGGTCGGCCGAGGACTACGCCGAGGCGAGCGAGGAGCAGCTCGCCGAGGACATCTACGGCATCACCTTCCACAACAACAAGGGCGGCTACCTGAAGGGTATCGGCGAGATGCTCGTCGAGGAACACGACGGCGAGGTCCCCGACACGATGTCGGCGCTGACGGACCTGCCGGGCGTGGGCCGCAAGACCGCGAACGTCGTCCTCCAGCACGGCCACGAGGTCGTCGAGGGTATCGTGGTCGACACGCACGTCCAGCGTATCTCCCGGCGGCTCGGGCTGACCGAGGAAGAGCGGCCGGAGACCATCGAGCAGGATCTCATGGATATCGTCCCGGAGGAGGAGTGGCGGGACCTCACCCATCTGCTCATCAGTCACGGTCGGGAGACGTGTACGGCGCGGAACCCCTCATGTGCCGACTGCACCCTGGCGGACATCTGTCCCTCGGAGAAGGGCGACGCGGACGTGGACCTCGCGAGCGGCGAGGCGTGGTGAACGGCAGCCGTCATGATTACTCGGTAACTTCGGCTGCACGGGACGAACAGCCTGAATATCTCGATATCTGATCATGGTATCGGCGTCGGGTCAGGTCACCACGTACCGCAGCACGAACCGCGAGACCCCCGTCAGCCACGCGATGATCCAGAAGAAGGTGTAGCCGAACACGCCGACGCGCAGGCGCGAGCGCCAGTGGCTCATGCGCTCGGAGCCGATCTCCTCCAGCAGCACGTCCTCGTCGTAGTCGTGGTAGAGGTCGTGTTCCCACTTCGCGCGGAAGATGCGGACGATGCCGGTGAACGCGAACAGGAGGAAGGCGTAGGCGGTGAGGCCGATGAAGGCGTGGACGGCGGAGTAGCCGCCGAACTGGGCGCTGTGCCCCCAGATACCGAACAGTCGGGGGAACATCCAGCCGACGAGCGGGACCGTCGTCAGCGCCAGGCCCGTGAAGATGAACTTGAGGTGGTAGGTGAGGACGCCCCAGGTCACCGCCTCGGCGTCGATCATGATCCACGCGCCGTAGAGGAAGCAGGGGAGCGACAGCGTCACCGCCACGGCGACCAGCGTGGCGACGAGGGCGTCCGAGACCATCACCCGGCAGTAGGGGGCGGAGTCGTTTGAGCGTCCCGATGGCGGAAGGGACGGGTCGACCCTCGCGTGGCCCCGGGCGCTGGGCGGCCTCAGTCCTCGCGCTCGCCGAGGAGGTTGTCGATCAGGTTCGCCTGCGCGCGGCGGAGATGTTCGCCGACCGTCGAGGGTTCGAGGCCGAGTTCGGCGGCGATGTCCTCGGGGGTGGCCGAGCGGGGGACCTCGAAGTAGCCCAGTTCGTGGGCGACCTCGACGACCTCGCGCTGGCGGTCGGTGAGCGCGTCCAGCGGGGCCGAGGGGCCGCGGTAGTCGGCGAACCGTTCGACACGGGCGCTGATGCCGACCTCGCCGAGGCGCTCGACACCACGGCTGATGTCCTCCTGGGACCCGACGACGGACACCTGGATGCCACGCTCGTTCATCCCGCGGACGTTCCGGGTGATGGCGTCCTGCTCCTCCGGGAGTTCGGGGATGCTGATCTCGCAGAGATAGGCCGCGCCGGAGCCGTCCCCCTCGATACGCTCCCACCAGACGATTGGCTCGAGGTCGTCGATCCGGCCGTCGGCGACCGGGTTCTCCAGACGGATGAGGACGATACCGCTCGAGCCACGCCAGACGAGGTCCTGCACGTCGCGGATTCCGGCCTCGGTGGCGGCCTCGAACAGCCCGTCCATCCCGAGGGCCTCAAGCTGGGAACGGTCGATATGTAACACGGCCTCGCGAACGTCCGGCATCGATACGTCCGTGAGGAACGGACGTGCATAGTCTCTGCCCCTTCCCGGCGGCGGGCTGTCCCCCGTCAGCGACGGGCGGATGCGTCGGAAACGGTTTACCGCGAGCAGCCGTAGGTTCGGGCGATGGCTGACCCCCGGTCCACCCCCAGCGAGGAGGCGGATGGCGACGCCGAGGCACCGCGCGGCGACGAGCCACGCGACAGCCGCGGGCAGGAGGCGGGTGGGAGCGGCGAGACGACAGCCGAGGGCGCCGCCGACATCGATGATGCCGACGGTGGGGCGACGGGCGACCCCGGTACCGACGAGCTCCGGGCACAGGTCGAGAAGCAGTACGATTTCGAGGACTTCACGCCCGAGGACATGAAGCGGATGTCCCCGAAGGAGTGGGACGCCGCGTTCGACCCGGACACGTGGATTACGGGCGAGGAGCTGATGGACCGGGTGGAGGCCGACATCAAGGCGGCCGTCGTCCGTCGGGACGTGTTCGCCCGCGTCGAGCGGCTCGCCGACCCCGACCGCATCGTCGCGTACTCCGACGAGGGGTACGCCGTCGTCTACGAGGACGGCAGCGTCGAGGGCTCCGGGACGGTCCTGCGCGACGTGAAGCCGGTTGTGGCGCTGTGCTCGATGGAGGAGTACGAAGCCGACGAGATGCCCGACGGCGAGTTGCTGCCGGACCCGATGGAGGTGCCCGAGGGGAGCGGCGAGCGGGGGAACCTGATGCTGCAGATCGTCGCCGGGGTGCAGGTACTCGCGGGGCTCGTCCTGCTCGGCGGCGGCATCGTCTCGGCCCTGAACGGCCGGGAGGGGAGTTCGGTTCTCGTCGTCGCGGGGCTGTTCTTCCTCCTCATCGCGTTCATCCTCTTCTTCACGGTGGCCAACGCCCGGCTCTCGGACAAGTTCCGGGCCGAGGAGTACCGGAACCGTCTGCGGGCGCTCGGGATGGAGGGCGAGGACCGACCGGCGTTCATGGACGACCTGCTCGAGGAGCACCCCGAGCTGGCCGAGCCCGACGACGATGGCGAGTCGGCCGCCTGACCTTCCGACCGGTGATTGCAACGGGTTGATACGCCGGGTGCGAACCGGCGTGTGTGCCGCTCTCGAACCCTACCGAGGCCGGCACCACGGCGTTGCGTTCGGTGAGTTTATACGCGCGTAATCCGGAGTCCTTGGTGTATATGAACAGACGGGAGTTCCTGCGGACCGGTGCCGGGGCGACCGCCGTCGCCGCGGCAGCGTCCGCCAGCACCGCGGGCACGGCCAGCGCCCAGGCCGCCGAGGTCACCGTCGGCCCTGGCGGCAACCTCGTCTACGAGCCCTCTGAGGTGTACGTCAAACCGGGCGACACCGTGAAGTGGGTCTGGGATTCGGACAACCACAACATCCAGGTCCTCTCCACACCGGAGGGCGCCACCTGGGAGGGCACGGAGGGCCCGAAGACGAAGACGTACAACACGGGCCACGAGTACGAGCACACGTTCGAGACGAAGGGTACCTACGAGTACCAGTGTTTCCCGCACGCGCCCTCGATGGCCGGGCAGGTCATCGTCAACGAGGAAGGGAAGAAGCCCGGCGGCGGAGGTGGCGGGCAGAAGGAGGCCGACCCCAAGCACATGGGTGTCCCTATCCAGGCACACTTCGTGGGCATCGCGACCATCCTCGCCATCCTCGTGTCGGTGATGTTCACGTTCTTCATGCTCAAGTACGGCGAGAGCCCGCACGCGAGCGGGGGTGACTGAGATGAGTTCGGGTAACAACACATACGGCGCCATCCACCGCTACGAGCCCCCAAGCGAGTCGACGGCGGCTCTCATCGGCATCGTCCTCCTGACGGTCGTCGAGGTCGTCTTCGTGGGCCTGTTCACCTACGGGCTCGTCGCGGGCTGGGCGATGTCCGAGTTCGGGAACATGTTCCTCGGCGGGATGCTCGCGGTCATCTTCCTGGACCTGGCGTTCATCCTGCTCCTCTACCGGAAGGAGTTCCTTCCGGACGTGATGATCGTCAAGAAGCGCCGGCGGAAGTGGGAGGACCTCTACGTCCGCGAGGAGGACATGCACGGAACCGATTCGGTACCCGACGCCTGGGAGTCGGTGAAGCGCGCGGTCTACCCCTACTACAAGAAATAATGAGCGCAGACGACAAGTATCCGGCCGAGAGCGGCCGACGGCGCTTCGTCAAGGGCGTCGTCGGGAGCGCGACCCTGGCCGGTATCGGCACCGGCTCGGCGGTCGCGGTCAACACCGCGACCTCGTCCTCCGGAGCTGGCGGTGGTATCACACAGTACTTCGCCATCGAGAACACGGACGGGCCCGCCCCACGCGGCATGCCGCAGGTACCGGTGAAGAAGAACGACGCCGGCGAACTCGTCGGCATCTGGCCCGACACCGTCGAGGACGGCGTCGCGAAGATGCAGCTGGGTGGCTCGACGTACACCTCGGCCGCGTTCCAGTACTGCGGTGTGCAGACCTACCCCGGTGTGCAGCCCGGTGCCGACCAGAACAACGTGTTCAAGGCGGCCGCCTCGCCGCCGTACGACTGGCAGTCCGAGCAGCTGGAGCCGGGGGACCCTATCACGGCGGACCTGTTCGAGGACTTCCGCGAGTGGAACGGTGGCATCGGCAAGGCCGGACTCGGCAAGCCCGCGATGGCCAACTGGCGCTCCGAGGACGTACCGCCGTCCTCGACCATCCCGGTGCAGGTACTCCGCTCGCCGAAGATTATCGAGATGCGCGAGAACCCGCCGGAGGACATCGACGGCGACTGGCTCCGCGCCACGACCACCGAGGACGGGTTCATGGCGTGGGTCGACAAATGTACGCACTTCTGCTGCGTGCCGGCGTTCAAGGCCTACGAGGGTAGCGCCAAGTTCGGTGCCGAGGACGGTGTCTACTGCCAGTGCCACCAGTCGATCTACGACCCGTTCAGTATCGTCAACGTGTCGTTCGTCGCGCTGCCGCGCCCCGAGTAGCTGACGGGTCGCGAACCACGGCTATAAGTCGTATCGGCACCAACAATCGGGCAGGCGGTCACCACGGAAACCGGGAGACGGGAACCACACAACATGAGTCTGGAACGCAAGGACGAGTACGACCACGAGGGCTGGATGAAGGAGCGGGACCTGACTCCGGTCGAGACGGTCTACCTCACGACGCTGATGTGGCTCGACAAGCGGCTCCGCATCGTTGATTACCTCGAGCTGCTCGAGGACCTGTACTACAAGATCAACATGCAGATGCCGAAGAGCCACACGGAACAGTACAACCTGGACAACAAGTTCTGGTACTGGTACCCCCTGTACGCACTCGGGAGCTTCAGTACCATCGCCTACGTCGTCGCAGCCATCTCGGGAGCGCTGCTTGGCTTCTACTACTCGCCCGCGACCACGGGCGACCCCTCGACGGCGTACAACTCCATCACCTTCATCATGACCGACCTGCGGTTCGGCTTCTTCCTGCGGAGCCTCCACCGCTGGTCGGCGCAGGTGATGGTCGCGGCGGTCTTCCTCCACATGCTGCGCGTCTACTTCACGGGCGCGTACAAGGAGCCCCGCGAACTGAACTGGATCATCGGCATCGTGCTCATCTCGCTGACGATGGTCTTCGGGTACACGGGCTACCTGCTCCCGTGGGACCAGCTGGCCTTCTGGGCCGGACAGATCGGGGTCGAGATGGCGTTATCAGTGCCGTTGGCGGGTGAGTGGGTGGCCCAGCTGCTGTTCGGCGGGTTCACCCTGAGCCAGTCCACGCTGCAACGGATGTACATCCTGCACGTGTTCTTCCTGCCGTTCATCACGACGGCGCTCATCGCCATCCACATCGGCATCGTCTGGATGCAGGGCATCGCGGAGCCGCACTGATCAACAATGAGCAACGAAACCACCACCACCGACGACGCGAAGGAGACCGCCACGGACGGCGGTGAGGCGAGCGACGCGAGCCGAGCCTCGTCAGAGGTCCGCTCTGACGGCGGCAAGGAGGCTGCCGCCGACGGGAGCGGTATCGTCGCGCCGGACGACGAGACGCCGACGTGGCGCGAGCGCAAGGAGCGCACGCAGGGGCTCTCGCAGCTGACCTACGAGTACTTCGAGCGGGCGCGCCGCGAGGACCAGGACCTGCGGACGGAGAGCGACTACGTCGAGCGGGACGTGCTGGCGTTCCCGGTATGGCCCCACGAGATGATCCGGAACCTCGCGCTGACGAGCTTCTTCGTCGGCATGATGGTCTTCCTCTCGGCGGCGCTGCCGCCCCACATCGGGGCGCCGGCCAACCCGTCCCAGACGCCGGCAGTCATCCTGCCGGACTGGTATCTCTACTGGTCGTTCGGGCTGCTCAAGCTCGGGCCGCTGAACCCGGACCTGGCGCTGCTGGGCGGGAGCAAGCTGATGGCCGACCGGACCTACGGCGTCGTCGCCAATCTGGTCGTCGTGGGTTTCATCGCCATCGTGCCGTTCCTGAACAAGGGTGCGGCCCGGCGCCCCGTCGAGCAGCCGTTCTGGGCGGCGGTCGGCGTCTTCGGCGTCATCTTCGCCCTCACCATCAGTACGCTGTCGGTCAAGAACCTGTTCCCGATGGACTCCCACCTGCTGTTCGACCTGACGTTCCTGCTGCCCTTCGTGGGCGGCTTCCTCACCTACGCGGTGCTGAAGTCGATGCGGGAGGGGTACATGTTCGAGCTGAACCGGCGCTACTACCGGCTGCGGCCGCCGAAGTAACGCCGACCCCCGACCGTCCGTCTTCCCGGTCGTTCTCACTGTTCTCCGCGTCCGATAGCGACCGCGGCGCCAAGCAGCCTCGCCGTGGGTCCGGTCGGCTCGCACATCGCGCCGCACTCTCAATCCTCAAGTGCGTCCCTCGCGTAGTCGGCGTGATGACGGACAGCGAGGGCGCGAACGCGGACGCTGGCGAGCCGGCGCCGGACCACGCACCCGACCCGGAACTCGACGAGGGGCCGTCGGTCTCGGACGCCGAGGTCGAGCCCGAGGGCGCCGGCGGCCGCGACGTGGTCGTGCCGCTGGCGCTCTACAAGCGCATCACGGTCTTCTCGACGCTGTTCGCGGTCGTCGCCGTCCTCGCGGGCTTCATCCTGCTCGACACGGCGACGGGTCGGGCGAGCCGCGACCTGAACGAGGTGAACGTCGTGCTGGCGGTCGCGGGCCTGCTGAGCATCGCCGCGGGGGCCGCGGTGTACGCGTTCTCCACGCGGTTCCGGACGGCGGGAATGGGAAACCCTAAAGACGGCGAGAGCTAAGCGCGAGTATGGCAGACGAGTTCGCCAAGGGCTTCGGCATCCTCGTGACGGCGGGGCTGGGCTGGATGACGCTGGCCGGCTGGTACACCACGGCCGGCTTCGAGAGCACCCAGCTCATCGCACCGGAACCGGAGGCCGCGACGTTCTACGACACCGTCGCGCTCCTCCTGAAGGACGTCCTGTTCTGGTTCGCCATCCTCGGCGCCATCACGTTCTGGGTCGTCATCCCGGCGATGCGGGAGGCCCGGCGCGCCTACCGCGGCGAGCCCGAGAACTGACACGGCAGCCTACACACGGCGACGGCCGCCGCTCGACCGTCGTCCCTCGACTTCCTGCGTTTCTCCGGCACCGATGACACGGGAGAACAGCCGTGTCGATATCTCTCGGAGGGGGTGGATTATCGAAGAACGGTTCGAATATACAGGATATCAGACGTCCCGCTCGACGACGAACCGTGTGAAGTCGGCCAGCTGTTCGGCGGCGCCGGGGTCGAGGTCGGCCTCGTCCAGGTGGTCGCGTGCGTCGGCGGCGAGCGCCTCGGCCTGTTCACGGGCGTAGTCGACGCTGCCGGTCGACTGGAGCACCCCGATGGCCTCGCTGACCTCGGCGTCGGTGTTCTCGTCGCTCCAGAGGATGTCGACGAGCCGTTCGGCGTCGCCGCGGTCGGCGTGCGTGACCGCGTGGATGACCGGGAGGGTCTTCTTCCCCTCCCGGATGTCGTTGCCGACGCCCTTGCCGAAGTCGCCGCCGGCCTCCATCGCGTGCTCGATGTCGAGGATGTCGTCGGCGATCTGGAAGGCGACGCTCATCGACTCGGCGAAGCGGGCCACGTCGAGTTCGTCGGCCTCGTTGTCCGTGATGATGGCCGCGAGCCGGGCGACGATGCGGCCCAGTGCGCCCGTCTTGCAGGCGGACATCTCGAGGTACTCGTCCTCGGTCAGGTCCACGTCGCGGGCGTTGTGCCACCGGATGTCCATCCCCTGGCCGAGGTGGGTCCGGTTGAGTTCGTGCATCAGCATCTCGTAGGCCGCGAGTCGGGTCTCCGCGTCGAGGTCCGCGGGGTTCCGGGTGATGACCTTCAGCGGGAGGAAGTACATCGCGTTGCCGGCGTTCAGCGCGATATCGACACCGAACTCGTGGTGGAGGGCGGGCTCGCCCCGGCGCATCGTGGCGCCGTCCTCCACGTCGTCGACGATGATGGTGCCGTTGTGGAGGATCTCGGGGATGCAGGCGTACTGGAGGTACTCCTCCGGGTCCTCCCCGAACCCGTCGACGAGGACGAGCAGGAGGACCGCCCGCCAGCGTTTGCCACCCCGGTCCAGCAGGTTCCAGATGGGGTCCGCGAGCGCCGTCTGGATGGCTTCGGGGTCGTACCGGTAGGCGGCGGGGCCGAAGTAGTCCGTGAGGTAGTCCTCGTCGATCTCGCGGGGGAGCAGCTCCTCGATGGTCTCGTCGACGACCGGCCGCCACTCCGCGAGTACCTCGCGCATGAGCAATCGCAATCCGGGACCGGACTAAACGCTTGCGCGTCGCTCCGGCCGTCCCAGCCGCGAGGTCACACTGCTGGGGGACTCGGGCATGGGGACGCTCAGTACGGCCAGTCGCCGGTGACCTTCAGCCCCTCGGCGTAGTCCTCGGCTTCCAGTTGCGACGCGATGTCCTCGGAATCGCGGTGGGCGACGGTCGTCCCGTCGGCCGCGAGGTAGACGACGAGTTCGGTCAGCAGGATGGCCTGCTCGCGGAGGGTCCGGGCCTCCAGTTTGTCCAGCGTGTCGGCCCGGGTGTGGCCCCAGCCGCGGTCCGCGGAGCCGGTGTGACTGGTCAGGTGGTAGCCCGGAACGCCCCACTTGACGTACTGCCAGTGGTCGCTGTGCGGCCCGAGGCGCGGCGTCGTCTCGATGGGGTGGTCGAACCGGTTGGCGACCGTCTCCACCGCGTCCCGGAGCCCGTCGAACCCGTGCGTGTACGCCTTCAGGGTTCGAGCGGTCACCACGCCGTCGTTGTTCACGACGGCCGTCACGTCGTCGAGGTCGCGCTGTGTGGCGTCGTAGCCCGAGCCGAGCAGGCCGACCTCCTCGGCGCCGTAGCAGACGACGTGGACACGTGTGTCCAGTTCGGACTCCCGTGCGGCCAGCGCGCGGGCGAGTTCGACGACCATCGCCGTGCCGGCGCCGTTGTCGCTCGCCCCCTCGGCGATGTCGTGTGCGTCGATGTGGCTCGTCAGGAGGACCGCCTCGTCCGTGTCGGGCCCGAGGTCTGCGTGGACGTTCCGGCTGGTCGCGTCGGGCGTCTCGCAGCCGACCCGGGCGGTCACCTCCTCGCCCTCGTGCCGGCGAGCGAGCCGGGCGCCGACCTCCTTCGAGACGCCGACGGCGGGGATGTCACCGATGGGGGCCTCGGGGGTGCCGACGCTGCCGGTGGGTGCGAGACAGCCCTCGACGTGGTTCCGGAAGACGAACGCCGCCGCGCCGCCCTCGACGGCGTGGTAGTACTTCTCGCGCCGGTGGAGGAAGCGGTCGTACCATTCGGGCACGTTCGAGGCCGCCATGACGACTTTCCCCTCGAGGTCACGGTCGAAGTCCTCGGGCAGGCCGTAGCCGACATCGACCAGCTCGCCCGTGACCTCGTCCGCGGGCGAGCGCGGGAGCGCGATGCACGCCTCGGTCCCCGCGTCGGTTGCCACCGCCGAGGAGCCGCGGACCCAGCCCTGGATATCGAACGGTTCGAGGCGGGCGTCGCGCGCGCCGACCGCGGCCAGCGCATCACGGGTCGCCTCGGCGGCCCGGCGCTCGCCCTCGCTGCCGGCCATCCGGTTCCCGATATCCACCAGCGTCTCGAGGTGGTCCCAGCCGATATCGCTCGTGAACGTCTCGCCGATCCAGTCGGACATGGCCACGTAGGGGGGCGGCGAGGGCAAAAAGACACGCCCCCCGTCCCGACGGGCCGGGTGTCGGTCGGTCACGGCACGGGTCCGTTCGAGGGAGAGTGAACCGGGCCGGGGATTGGAAAGTTTGAAACGCGCATACGACCGAACGTGAGGTATGGCCGAGCCACTCGTCAACCTCTTCGGTCCCGTGGACACCGTCGTCGGGCCGTACATCGAGTACGTCCTGCTGGTGCTGCTGGTCGTCAACATCGGCGCTCGCGCGCTGGAGTACGAGCGCATCAAGAGCCAGGTGGCCGAGGGCGGCGCCGACGCCGTCAGCCGACATCCGGTCCGTATCGCGACGAACGTCCTGCTGCTGGTCGGGGCGTTCTACTACATGACGGTCCACCACCACGGCGGGATGGTGTTCTCCATCATCGTCCTCGGCCTGTTCCTCACGGACCTGTTCGAGTTCGAGTCCCGCAAGGTGGAGGCACGCCGCGAGATCGACATCGAGCGGCCGAAGGGTGCCATCGCCGCGTCCATCCTGGCCCTGATGTACATCGGCTACCAGACCCTCTTCTTCATCATCAAGCCGGTCTGGTCGTCCATCGTCTGAATCACGGCCGAACTGCTCGGACTATCGCCTTCTCCGCGCCAGGACACATCCGTATCCCAGAGCGACGCGTCGCTCGACGGGGACTGCCGGCGGTCCGGCGAGCGTGTGACGTGAACACTGCCTTTCCGGGGGCTTATGTCGCCGCCCGCCGACGGTTCCCGACATGAGCGACGAGGGGGTCCTCCGGCGGCTGGGCGTGGTCGGCGAGGGGGCGGTGGCCCGGGCCGCGCTGGGGGCTGCCGAGCGTGCGGGCCTCGACACCGTCGAGGGCGGGGCCCGCGCGATGGCCGAGGAGCGGAGCGTCGACGCCATCGTGACGGTCGGTGAGGCGGCGCTGGTGTCGCTGGTGCGACACGGCGTCTCGGCGGCGGTGCTGCCCGCGGGTGCGGTGTCGGGGGTCGGTGCGATCCCCTCGTCGGCTATCGAGCGGGGGGTCGGGTCGCTCGTCGCGGGCGAGTTCGAGGTCGTCGAGCATCCGGTGCTCGGCGCGACCGGGGCGCTGGCGGAGACCCGCGCGCTGTTCGACCTGACGCTGGTGACCGAGGAGGCCGCGCGCATCTCCGAGTACACCGTCCGTTCGGGGGCGGCGACGGTGCGGCAGTTCCGCGCGGACGGGGTCGTGGTCGCGACGCCGGCCGGGAGCCCCGACTACGCGCGGGCCGCCGGCGGGCCGGTTGTCGGGCCCGAAACCGGTGTGGTCGGGGTCGTTCCGATATCACCGTTCGCGACGGATACGGACCACTGGGTGCTGGCCGACGACTCGGTCGCCCTCCGGGTCGACCGTGACGAGGCGCCCGTCGAACTGCTCGCCGACGGCCGGCCTGCCGGTAACGTCCCCGCCGGTGAGGACGTACACGTCCGCCCGGTCGACGACATCCGGCTCCTCCGGGTCCCCGAGGGCCGGTCGGCGTTCGAGGAACGGGCGATCCCGGTCGAACGATAGCGCCCGGACGGGCACCGCACGTCGCGGTGGCCCGCTCCCGACGCCGGAGCATGGGCTGTCGGGGGCTACCGTGTCGGCCGCGAACCGATATATTCAGGGGCGGGTAGTAGTTAGGAACGGGCATGACAGGACACGATTCGTCCGCCGGGCACGTGAGCCGTCGCGGCTTCCTCCGCGCGGCGACCGGCGGTGCCGCCGCCGCGGGTGGTGTGGCCGTCACGAGCGGGAGCGCCGCGGCCCAGGCCGCCACCGTCACCGTCGGCCCCGGTGGCGACCTCGTCTTCGAACCCGCGACCGTCTACGTCGCCGCCGGCGAGACGGTCAAGTGGGAGTGGGACTCCAACAACCACAACATCGTCGTCAACTCCCAGCCCGAGGGCGCTGGCTGGGAGGGGACCGAGGGAGCCGAGACGAAGACGTACAACGAGGGGCACACCTACGAACACACGTTCGAGACGAAGGGCGAGTACGAGTACGTCTGCTTCCCGCACGCCCCCGGAATGGCCGGTAAAATCGTCGTCAACGAGGACGGCTCCTCGCCGACCCCGGAGCCGGCCAGCGGCCCACCGCAGATTCCGGACTCGGCGAAGACGCTCGGCATCGCCACCGGCTTCGGGATGGTCTCGACGCTCGGATTGGCTTACTTTTTCATGAAATATGGGGGAGATTACGAGACGCCCGACGAGTAACGCCGGTAACATCTCTTCTGCTGTCCGCTCGATTGCTCCTCAGAGCTTGTCGTCCTGCTCGTGTGTCTCGGCCATCCGGGCGGCCTCGGCCGCGTAGCGCTCGCGTTCGTCGGGGTCACTCGTCCCGAGGTCCGAGACGGCGACCTCGCGGGCGACCGGCGTTCCGCTGTCGGTCCCCGAGAACGTCGTCAGGGCGCGCTCCTGGCGGTAGTAGCGCGCGCCGTCGGGCGTGGCGTAGGTACTGATGATGAGGTTCTGTTCGTCGTCGGAGTAGGTCCGCTCGACGAGCCACACGCGAACCGTCTCGGCGTCCGTCCGGGCTTCAGTTCCACTCATGCGTACGAATACGGGACGAAGTGGTATTCGCGTTCCGCCGAATCCCACAGTGCGGGACAGTCGCCGTCAGACCGAATCCGGGGTGGTGTGGATCTCCAGGTCCACGTCCCGCGGTTCGCCTTCGAGGTCGGCGACGATACGCCGGACGATGCGCTCGGCCTCCTCCTGGATGAGGGGTTTCACCCTCTCGACGACCCAGCCGATGGAGACGAACCGGGGGAGGTCGACGGCGTTCTCGTCGGCCGAGTCGGGGAAGAACTGTATCTGCAGCCGCACGCGGGTCGCGTGTGCCCGGTCGGGTGGCACCTCCTCGTCGGGGAGTTCCTCGACCACCCAGCGGCCGCGCGCGTCGATGTCCTTGACGACCGTCCAGTCCAGCCGGTCCGGCGGCTCCACCGCGACCACGCGTGACCGGGCGGTGTAGTGTAGCTTCCACCACGAGAAGTGGAGGTCGTACTCCGTGCCGGGGCTGCCGTCGCCGTGCTGGTCGACCCGGTCGAGATACTCCGAGTACCGGGCGTACCCCGGGAAGTCCACCAGGAACTCGTGGGCCTCCGCGGGCGGGATGTAGACGACGGTACTGACCTCGACGGTGTCCACGTCCGGGCGTCGCCCCGCGCGGCCGTAAGCGTTCCGTGGGACGAATCGTCAGGTTCCTGTCGGCCGGTGGTCGACTGCAGATATGAGCGAGACCGACGATACGACGGCCGAGCGTGCGCCCAGCGACGAACCACCCACGGACCCGGATGTCATCGTCGTCGGCGGTGGCGTTTCCGGGCTGATGGCAGCGACCTTCACGGCGCGTGCCGGGCTGGAGACGCTCGTGATTGATGACGGCGAGTCCATCCTCCGACGGAACGCGCACCTCGAGAACGTCCCCGGCTTCCCGGCCGGCGTGAACGCGCGCCTGTTCCTCGACCTGCTCGCCGAGCAGGCGGGGGCGAACGGGGCGGCGTTCCTCGAGGGGCGCGTGACGGACATCGACCCGGACGAGGACGCACACGCCGTCAGAGTCGAGCGGACGGACGACGAGACGGTCCTGACGGCGCCGTTCGTCGTGGCATCGTCCTGGAGCGACGCCTCGTATCTCGAGGACAGTGGCGTCGCCCTCCTCGACCGCGGGTCGAAGACCTACGTCGACACGGACGACGACTGCGGCCGGACGGCCGTGGAGGGGCTGTACGCGGCCGGGCGACTGGCGACGAAGGCCCACCAGACCGCCGTCTGCGCCGGTCACGGCGCGGAGGTCGGCCTCGCAGTCGTCGAGGACAGCGAGGTGCCCTTCTACCACGACTGGGTCGTCCCGGAGGGGTACTTCACCGAGCGCGACCGCGACGTGCCGCCGGGCTGCGAGGAGGTCCCCGCCGAGGAGCGCGAGCGCCGCGAGCAGGCGTCCATCGAGCGGATGCGGGAGGCGTTCGCCGAGCCCCACCCCGACGAGCCGACGATGCACCCGAGCGTGGTCGCGAAGCGAGCGCGGGAGGCAGGAACGGAGGGGGAGGGCGACGAGTAGCGGGGCGGCGGGACGCGGAGGCTTCAGTAGCCGGTCAGGCCACGCGTGAAGGCGGCGTAGCCGAGGAGGAGGAAGATGAGCCCCAGCGTGACGCCGAGCGCGACCATCAGGTCGCCGCCGGTGCCGCAGGCGCCCGTGGTGAGCGAGCCGACGAGGCAGCCGCGCTCGCCCAGTACCGGTGCCGCCGCGAGCATGACCAGCCCGAGCAGGGCGAGGGCCGGCCCGGTGACGACGTTCGCCTGGCGCATACTTGACCGGGCGTTCAGCAGGTGGTTATATCTTTCGTCGGCTGGCCCCGCACGCGTCGTGCGGGGGACTCAATACCCCCAGGCATCAACGGCGGGCTATGCTGGAGGGTGTGAACGTCGCGCTGGGGGTGTCGGGCTCCATCGCGGCGGTGAAGACGGTCGAGCTGGCACACGAGCTGCGACGCCACGGGGCCGAGGTGCGTGCGGTCACCACCGACGCCGCGACGGGCATCATCCACCCGTGGGCACTGGAGTTCGCCACCGAGAACGACGTGGTCACGGAGATCACGGGCGCCGTCGAGCACGTCGAGCTCTGCGGGCGTGACGGCTGGGCGGACGTGTTCCTCGTGGCCCCGGCCACCGCCAACACCGTCGGCAAGATGGCCGCCGCGGTCGACGACACGCCCGTCACGACCTGCGCGACGGTGGCGCTCGGCACGGATATCCCCGTGGTGGTCGCGCCGGCGATGCACGAGCCGATGTACGACCATCCGGGTGTCCTGGCGTCGCTCGACCGCCTCGAGGAGTGGGGTGTCGATTTCGTCGACCCGCGGCTGGAGGAGGGGAAGGCGAAGATCGCCGCCGAGGACGACATCGTGACCGAGGTCGCTCGCGCGGCGGGGTCGACGCCGCTGGCCGGCCGGCACGTCGTCGTCACGAGCGGCGCGACGAGCGAGCGCATCGACCCCGTCAGAACCATCACCAACCGTGCCTCCGGGCGGACCGGCCGCGCCGTCGCGCGGGCGTGCTACGTCCTCGGGGCGGACGTGACGCTGGTCCACGACGGCCCGGATACGACGTACGCGGCCGTCGAGCAGGTCGAGAGTGCCGCCGAGATGCTCGACGGCGTACGCGCCCACGCCGACGACGCGGACGCACTGGTGAGCGCGGCCGCAATCTCCGACTACACGGTCGCGCCGAGCGAGGAGAAGCTCCGCTCGGGTCAGGAGCTGACGCTCGAACTGGAGCCGACACCGAAGCTCATCGACACCGTCGGCGAGGAGTATCCGGACCTCACGGTCGTCGGCTTCAAACTGGAGACGAGCGGCGACGACGACGAACTCGTCGCGAGGGCGCGCGAGACCCTCGACCGGGCGGGGCTGGCGTTCGTCGTCGGGAACGACGCCTCCGTCCTGGGAGACGCCGAGACCCGGACGCTGTTCGTCCGCGGTTCGAGCATCACGGAGTTCGTGGGAAGCAAGGACGCACTCGGCATCCGGGTGGCGGAGGAACTCGCCGCCGAACTCGACGACCCCGACGACGGCTAGCGTGTGCCCGGTGGCTGCGGGAGCGACCAGGCTCCCCGGCCCTATTGAATGCCCGGTCAAAACCGGCAAAAAGAACTACTTGCTGAACACTCGTTCAACAGGTATGTCTCCGCTTCCCGATTGGGGGTCGATGAGCAGGTATCTCCTGCCGGCCGTCGTCGCGGCGGGGACGGCACTGGTCCCGCTGACGGTCGGCTTCGTGGTAGGGTACCGGACGACGGGTCGGATGAGCGACCGCCTCCGGGCAGGCGCCCGGGCCGGTGGGGTCCTGACCGTGCTCGCCACGCTCGTGGTGGGTGGATCGGGGCTGTCCCTGGTGTGGGGTTCACCCGGCTACGACATGACGACGCTACTGACGCTCATCCCGACGGTGGGCATCGTCTGGATTCTCCTGGCCGGCCTGTACGCGGTCAGCGTCTCGGTCATCGGGAGCGTCGTCGGGGGGTACGTCCGGACACGCTCCCGGTACACCACGGCCTGAGTCCTTCGCCGGGACGCGAACGCTTACTCGCCGGCCGGTCGACGGCTCGACAATGCTCGAGGGAACGACGGCGCTCGTGACGGGTGCCTCGCAGGGAATCGGTCGGGAGATAGCCACGACGTTCGGGAGCCACGGCGCCAACGTCGTCTGTGCGGCCCGCAGCGGGGACGCCATCGACGAGACCGCCGACATGGTCGCGGACGCGGGCGGAGCAGCCGTCGCGGTCGAGACGGACGTGACCGACGAGGACGACGTGGCCGCGGTCGTCGAGGCGACCGTCGAGGAGTTCGGCGGACTGGACTGCCTCGTCAACAACGCCGGTATCGGTGGCCCGGTGGAGCCGGTCCACCGCATCGACGCCGACGACTTCCGGCACACGCAGGAGGTGAACGTGGTCGGGCCGTTCCTCTGTGCGAAACACGCGGAGGAGCCCCTCCGGGAGTCCGAGCGAGGGAGCGTCGTCAACATCGGCTCCGTCGGCGGCAAACGCCCGTACGTCAACCGGCTCCCGTACGCGGCCTCGAAGATGGCGCTCGTCGGGATGACGCGGACGCTGGCCTACGAGCTAGGCCGGGACGGCGTCACCGTCAACACGGTCCTGCCGGGGCCGGTCGAGGGACCACGCATCGAGGATGTCGTCGCGAAACAGGCCGAACTCGCTGACGTCGAGCGCGCCGAACCGGCCACCATGGGTCCCGACGACTTCGCACTCCCCGACTACATGACCGACGCCGAGGAGGTCGCCGAGCAGGTGGCGTACCTCGCCAGCGAGCGCGGTCGACATATCACGGCACAGGAGATCGGCATCGACGCCGGGATGACCTGGTACTGAGAGCGTGAGGGGAGAGCGTGGCCCTGGTGCTCAGTCGTCAGCCGGTTCGGTCCCGTCGGACTCGGTGGGGTCGTCGACATCGTCGCTCGCACCCGGCCAGGTCACGTCGCCGGCGAAGTCGACACCCATCCGCTGGGCGGCCCGACTGATCATATGCGACCCCGTCGGGGCGGTGACGAACAGGAAGACGATGCCGACCAGCGAGACGAGTCCGGCCCCACGCGGCCCGAAGTAGGCCGTGTTGGCCAGCAGGATGGACGCGGCGCCGATGGTGGTCGCCTTGCTGGTCGCGTGCATCCGGTTGTAGATGTCCGGGAGCCGGACGAGGCCGACGGTCCCCACGATGAGGAAGAAGGCCCCGAGCGCGACGAGCGCGACGACGACAGCCCCTCTGATGGGGCCGACCGCCGGGGGCCCACCGCTCTCCGAGACGAGCACGACGGGGTCGAGCATGTGGGCGAGCGCGGTCGGCGCGGTGGTGGTGTCGAACATGGTCACTCGATGATGTCCCCCTCGGTCACGTAGCGCGCGACGGTGATGGTGCTGATGAAGCCGATGATGGCGAGCACGAGCGCCACGTCGGCGAAGAGGCCCCGGGCGGAGAACATCGCGTACAGCGCGGCGATGGCGACCACGTTCGTCCCGATGACGTCCAGCGCCACGACGCGGTCCGGCGTCGTCGGGCCGACGATGACCCGGTAGCCCGCGACCAGCGTGATGGCCGCCGAGAGGACGAGCGCCGCCAGCAGAACGGGGTCGAGGAACGCGGCCTCACTGGCCATCGGAGTCACCTCCGCTCGCCGCCGGTCCGGGCGTGCCGCCGTCGGCCGACGGCTGTCCGGGTTCGGGACCGGGAACCGGCGTCGAGGGGTCGCGCCCCTCGAAGATGACCAGCGCGTAGTCCTCCCAGGTCCGGATGGGGGCGACGACGGATGCCTGGTCCTGACAGTTGATGGCGTGCACGTACAGCGTGTTGGTCTCGGCGTCGTGGTCCATGGTGAGCGTGCCGGGGGTGAGCGTGATGGAGTTCGCGATGGTGGTGATGGCGGCGTCGGACTCGACGCGGAGCGGCACTGCGATGACGTCGGGTTCGATGGGCATCGACGGCGCGAGGACCCGGTAGGCCACGTCGATGTTCGCCGTCAGCAGCTCCCGGATGAAGACCGCGACGTACCGAACGGCGTAGGGGACGACCCGGAGCGAGGGGCGGACGGCGAACTCGTCCGCGTAGAACGCCCGGAGCGCGAACGCCGTCGGAACCCCCACGAGCAGGCCGATGATGAACTCCTCGGCGATGATGACCAGGCCGCCCGGGAGCGGCGTCGGGTCGACACCGCGGACGAACAGCCACAGGACCGCCAGCGCGACGGCGTTCGCGAGCCAGCGACGGGTCACTGACCGCCACCTCCGAACAGGGCACGGAGCGTCTCGATATCGTGGCCACCGCCACTGCCGCCGCCGTCGCCGGCGAGGGCCTCGCCCGCGGTCGTCGGGTCGACGGCGTCGACGTAGGCGCCCGTGTCGAGGGCGGCGCTCGCGGCCTGTGTGGTGGCCGTGTAGAGCGGGTCGAAGCCGATCCCGAGCGCCACCAGCAGGACCGCCAGCGCCAGCGTGCAGGTCACGAGGACGGGGTCGGCGATGCTCGCAGCAGCCGACACGTCGTCACCGTGGTCGTCGTCGTTGTCGCCCGCCTGCCCGCCGTCCGCCAGCGCGGTGTCCTCTGAATCCCTGCTCGACCCGGCCAGCGCGGCGACCGCCGCGGCACGGACCCGGGGACCGGGGTCGCCCCAGAAGGCGCGGTTCCACGCGCGGGTCACGTATGCGATGGTGAGGACCGCGCCGACGAGTGCGACCGCCAGCGCGAGCGGTGCCCCGGCACGGACGGCCGTGTCGAAGACGAGGAGCTTCGCGAAGAAGCCCGTCAGCGGCGGGATACCGACCAGCGAGAGCGCGCCGATGAGGAAGGCACCCGACAGGACCGGCGCCGCCTCCGCCAGGCCGCCGAGGTCGGACAGCCGCGTGGAGCCGACCGCGTCCTCGACGGCGCCGACGGCCATGAACAGCAGTCCCTTCGCCAGCCCGTGGTTGATACTGTAGACGAGCGCGGCCGCGATGCCGAGGGTACGGACCGCCGGGTCGGTCGCGGTCGCCGCCACCGCGAGCGGGAGCATGATGAAGCCGACCTGCCCGATGGAGGAGTACGCCAGCAGGCCTTCCATGTCGGGCTGGTCGATGGCGCCGATGCCGCCGAGGACGGTGCTGGCGGCCGCCATGAGGAAGAGGATGGGGCCGAAGAAGGCGAGGAAGCCCAGCTCCGGCCCCCCCTCGATGCCGGGGAGCGAGACGGCCAGCGGCGCGGCCGCGAAGACCGTGAAGTAGAGCCGGATGACGGCGTAGACGCCGACCTTCTTCACCACGCCGGCGAGCATCGCCGTCGCCGGTGCCGGTGCGGCCCGATAGGCGTCGGGCACCCAGAACTGGAACGGGACGACCCCTGCCTTCAGGAGGAAGACGACGAGCAGGACCGCCGAGAGCCCGAGGACGGGCGCCGGGTCGATGCCGTACGCGGCGGGCTCGGCGAGCCGGCGGGCCATGTCGGCCATGTTGAGCGTCCCGGTCGTGGCGTAGAGGCCGCCGATGGCCAGGAGCATGACCGCGCTCCCGAGCAGGTTGAGGACGGCGTACTGGAGCGCGGCGCGGGTGCTGTCGGGGCCGCTGTAGAACGCCACCAGCACGTACGAGGACATCAGCATCACCTCGAACCAGACGAACAGGTTGAAGATGTCGCCGGTGAGGAACGCGCCCGTGATGCCGACGACCATGAAGTGATACAGCGCGTGGTAGGAGAGGCGCTGGCCCTCGCGGTCGATGGCACGGACGCTGTAGACGGTGGCGACGAGCGAGACGACCGCCGCGAGCGCGAGCAACAGCACGGACAGCGGGTCCGCGACGAGCGTGATGCCGAACGGGGCGTCCCAGTTCGACACCTGGTAGACGAGGCGGTTGTCCGGGTCGAGCCGGACCGCCCGGAACAGCGCGGCGACGCCGACGACGTAGGCCACGGCGCCCGCGACCGAGAGCGTCCGCTGGACCTGCGGACTCCAGCGCGTCAGGAGCGCGAGGATGGCCGTCACGAGCGCGGCCAGCAGCGGCGCGATGACGACCTGTGCCGGCGCCATCAGTGGTCACCCCCGTCGGCGGGGTCGTCCCCGCGATCCGATTCGGGCCGCCCGCCGTCCGCCCGTGCCTCGGCGGCAGCCGCCTGCGGCCCCTCGAAGGGGTTCGAGGCGAGTTCCTCGAGGTCGATGGTGCCGTTCTCCTCGTAGACGCGGAAGGTGAGCACGAGCGCGAACGCGGTCGTCCCGAAGCCGATGACGATGGCCGTCAGGACCAGGGCCTGCACCAGCGGGTCGGCGAACGGTGCCTCGGCCCCGCCCGTCAGAATCGGCGCGTCGGCACCCTCGGCGCCCGTGAGACCGAAGCCCATCGTGACGAGGTAGAGGTTCGCCGCCTGCGAGATGATGGTCACGCCCCAGACGACCCGGACCACGTCCCGCCGGAGGACGAGGAACGTCCCGAGCGCGAACAGCAGGCCCAGCGCGAGCGCGAGGACGACCTCCGCCATCAGGCCGTCACCCCCGTCGATTCGCCGCGGATGTCAGATATTTTCAGAATATCCCGACGATATTTCAGATGGCGCCGAAGCTCGGTCGTAACGGTGTAGGTTTCGAGATTCATCATTCCTTGCCCACCACCGCGAGGATCGTCAGGAGCGACCCGACGACGACGAAGTAGACGCCGAGGTCGAACGCCAGCGCGGAGGCGTACTCCAGCGTGCCGTACAGAGGGACGCCCTCGAGGAAGACGACCGCCTGCGTCAGGAACGGCACCTCGAAGAACATCGCGGCGACCCCCGAGGCGACCGCCAGCGCGAGGCCGACGGCGAACGTCCGCTCGTACGACTCCGTCGGCCCCGAGAGGAGTCCGTACCCCTCCGAGCGCGTGACGAGGTCGCGCCGGACCGTCTCGATGCCGTAGATGACGTACATCAGGACGAACGCCGTCGCCGTCAGGACGCCCGCGATGAACCCGCCGCCCGGCAGGTTGTGACCCTGGATGAGGAGGGCGACAGCGGTGACGGCGATGATGGGGACGACCGTCCTGGTGACCGTCTTCGCGATGACGGTCGGCTCGCGCTCCTGGCTCATCGGGCGTCACCTCCGTTCCGGTCCCCGGCCGACGACCCGTCAGGGGTGCCGCCGTCCGCAACGGCAGCGCCCTCCTCCCCCTCGGTCACCTCGGGATTCTCGACACCCGCGTCCGTCTGGGCACGCATCCCGATGAGCGTCAGCACCGAGAGCGCGGCCATCGCCACGACGGATATCTCACCGAGCGTGTCGAACGCCCGGAAGTCGACGAGGATGACGTTGACGACGTTGCTCCCGCCGCCGTAGTCGGCGAAGACGGGGCCGTGCTCGGCGGGCACGCCTGCGCGGGCGAGGAAGTACTCGAAGATGGGGCCGTCGGGCTGTGCGCTCGTCGCGATGATGACCGTCGCGAAGACCGTGAAGCCGACGAGTGACGCGAGCGCGGCGTCCGCGACCGTCCGGGCGCGGCTGCGTATCTCCCCGTAGTACGCCGGGAGCTTGTCGAGGACGAGCAGGAAGATGACCAGCACGAGCGTCTCGATGACGAGCTGGGTCAGCGCGAGGTCGGGCGCGTTCGCGAGGATGTAGACGATGGCGACCATGAACCCGAGGATGGAGAGCGTGAGCACGCCCGCGATGTGCGAGGGCGCGCGGGCGACGGCCAGCGCGCCGACGACGGCGACGCCGAGGACGAGCGCGAGCGGTGCCGACGGCAGTGCGCCGACGCCCTCGACGGAGATAGTGCCCGCCGCGGCGTATCCGGCGAGCGTGATGGTCGCGGTCGCGAGGAGCAGCGGGGCAGCGTACGTCCGGAACGCACCGCCGTGGACGGCGATGGCGACCCGGCGGGAGACGCCGTTCGCACCCTCGGTGAGCGAGTCGTAGTACCGGTTCGGGCTCGTGTAGGGCACGGCGCGGGCGCGGCGGACGCCCGCGTGGAGGCGGTCGTAGAACGGGTACGCGACCGCGCCCAGGGCGATTGTCAGGAGGCTCATCCCGAGGTACGGCGTGAAGCTGAACAGCTTCGGAATCGACAGCTTCAGCGAGTGGGCCTCGACGCCGACCGGGACGCTCGCCTCGAACGCCGACTGGACGATGGCGTCGATGGCGACCTGCGGGACGACGCCGGCGACGATAGCGATGCCCGCAAGGAGCGCGGGCGGCGCGAGCATCGAGAGCGGCGGCCGGTGGACGTCGACATCCGCGAGGGCCTCGGGCCGGTCGCCGAAGAACAGCGAGAGGAACTTCAGGGAGTAGAGGAACGTGAACACGCTCCCGAAGACGGCGATGGCGGGGTAGAGCCAGAACCAGCCGCCGTTGGCCGTCGCGACGTAGTAGGTCGTCTCGAAGAGCAGTTCCTTCGACCAGAAGCCGTTGAACGGCGGGACGCCGGCCATCCCCAGCGCGGCGATACCCGTGATGCCCGCCACGATGGGGAGGTCCTTTCGGAGCCCGCCCAGTTCGGATATCTTCCGCGTGTGGGCCTCGTGGGCGACGATTCCCGCGACGAGGAACAGGGTCGCCTTGAAGACGGCGTGGTTGAAGATGTGGAACGCGCCCGTCTCGGCCCCGAGTTCGAGCGCCTCGGCGCCTGCCAGCCCGTAGCCCGCGATGATGAGGCCGAGATGGGAGGCGGTGGAGTACGCGAGCAGTTCCTTGATGTCGGTCGCCCCCACGGCGAGGATAGCCGTGATGGTCATCGAGACGAGCCCGAGCGTCGCGAGCAGGAGCGTCCACTCCGGAACCGCGGGCAGGTCGGGGACGAACAGCGGCCGGAAGCGCCCGACGAGGTAGACACCCGCCTTGACCATCGTCGCGCTGTGGAGGAACGCCGAGACGGGCGTGGGCGCCTCCATCGCGTTCGGGAGCCAGACGTGGAAGGGCGCCTGTGCGGATTTGGTGACCGCGCCCACCGCGACGAGCGCGAGCGCGGGCACGAACAGGCCCGCGGCGCGCAGGGCCTCGCGGACGGCCTCGCCGTTGGCGATGAGCGAGTCCGAGGTCCCGATGAGGACGAAGGTCCGGCCCGCAGCGGTATCACCCGAGGCGAACGCGAGGACGAGAAAACCCGCGAGCATGAACAGGCCGCCCGCGACCGTGATGAGCATCGACTTGCGGGCGGCGTACTGCGAGTCGGCCTCGCGCTGGTGGTGGCCGATGAGGAGGAAGGAGGTGACCGACGTGAGCTCCCAGAAGACGAACAGGGCCAGCAGGTCGGCGGCGAAGGCGACGCCGAGCATCGACCCCATGAACGCGAGCAGCGTGGCGTAGTACTTGACGTGGCCGTGCTCGTGGGCCATGTAGCCATACGAGTAGGTGAAGACGAGGACGCCGACGCCGCTGGCCAGGAAACCGATGAGCAGCGCGAGGCCGTCGACGTACAGCGTGAGGGTGACGCCGAGCGAGGGGATCCAGGGGAGCTGGACCGCGCCGTGGGCGCCGTACTGGGTCGCGAGCAGGCCGAAACTGCCCGCCGCGACCGTGGCCGCGAAGAAGGCGACGCGCTGGCCCAGCACGCGGAACAGCACGGGGACCAGCGGCGCCGCGACGAACGGCAGGGCGAGCGCGGCCACGAGGACGCCGGCGTCCGGTTGCACGGTTGCGAGTCGGGCGCGGGCGGGCAATAAGGGTTGTCGATTGGGCTCCAGCCGGTCGCCACGAACACGGTTCGCCGTCGTGCTGGCGGCGAACCGGTGCCCCGAACACGTATGCCCGCCCCGGTCGTCGTCCCGTCTGGATGGACCGGACCCACGTCGCCGGCGCACTCCTTCTCGCGGCCTGCTTCGGCATCGCACTCGCCGCGGGCCCGTACGGCGCCGATATCCGGTCACTGGCGTCGAGCGACGAGCGAGCGGCGTACGCGACGGGCGGTATGGACGCCACGGTTCTCGACGCCCCGGCGACCGCCCGGCTCGACCGCTACACGGAGAACGGAACCGACCGGTACCGGCTGGTCGTCCCCGACGCGACCGTCGACGTGGCGAACGTCTCCGGGCGGCCGGTACTGACCTACAAGCTCCGCATCGACGGCGTCGGCCACACCCGCGGTACCGCCCACGTCCTGAGCACGGCCCAGGAGGGCTCCTTCCGAGCCGCACTCGAACCCTCCACGCTCGCGGTCGAGCGTATCGAGAACGACAGCTACGCCGCCGACCTCACGCTCGTCGTCCGGAGCGACCGCGGGACTCGACGTATCCACGCGTCGAACGTGACCGTCCGGGTCACCGCCTGAGGCCGGGGCGACGGCCCGAAAGCTTCCGTTAATCCTCTGACAACACCCGATTAAATATATGGTCGGCTCGCAGTGGGTCGATATGGGGGAACACGACCGGCTTGCCCGCCCCGACCGCGGGCAGAGCGAGTCGACGGGGGTCATCCTGATCGTCCTCATCGCGTTCATCCTCGGCACGTCCGTCGCGGCGTTCGCGTTCACGACGTTCCAGCAGGAGAGCGGCACCGCACCGAACGTCGCGTTCGGCTACAACTACGAGGACGTGGACAGTGACAGCGACCGGGAGCTGCAACTCGTCATCGAGTCCGAGAGCGGCGGTATCGAGGACGGCAACGGGTTCGAAGGTGAGCACGTCCACCTCGTCTGCAAGGACGGGGCGAGCTGTAGCGCCGTCCACGAGAAGCCCCTGGATGCCGTCGCAACGGGGGGCGGCGGGGGTGGGCCCGACGGGCGATTCATCGCGGGTGACACCATCGCGCTCGAACCGTCCGAGGTCGGTGACGATACCGAACTCCGCATCCGCTGGGAGGAGCCCAACCCGCAGGGCAAGACCGTCATCGTCGGGGCCTGGCGCGGGCCGGACGCCTGAGTGTTGAACCGTCGGGCCGCTTCGTCAAGTTTTCACCATCCGCCGCGCAACCCGCGACATGGACCGGCTTCGTCAGTCCCTGCTGGATGCGCCGATAATCGAGAAGGATGGCTACCACTACTTCGTCCATCCCATCAGCGACGGGGTCCCGATGCTCCGTCCGGAACTCCTCCGGGAGATCGTCATCAGCATCATCCGGAAGGCCGACCTCGATGTGGACAAGATCGTCACGCCCGCCGCGATGGGCATCCACATCTCCACGGCCGTCTCCCTGATGACCGACATCCCGCTGGTCGTCGTCCGCAAGCGCCAGTACGGGCTGGAGGGCGAGGTGGCGCTCTCGCAGGTCACCGGCTACTCCGAGTCGGAGATGTACATCAACGACGTGGAGCCGGGCGACCGCGTGCTCGTGCTGGACGACGTGCTCTCGACCGGCGGCACCCTCACGGCCATCACCGGCGCACTCGACGAGGTCGGCGCCGAGATCGCCGACGTGGTCGCGGTCATCAAGAAGGTCGGCGGCGAGAACAAGCTCGAGGAGACCGAGCACGACGCCAAGACGCTCATCAACGTCGATGTCGTGGACGGCGAGGTCGTCATCGTCGACGAGAACGGCGACGGCTGAGCCACACAGCAAGAACGAGCCCGAGTGTTGGATTCCGGGCGCGCAGACCGCAACCAGATTCTATCGAGCAGTCGAACGGGGGGTCCGGCAGGCTATTGTCCGAAGCGCCGGCGAATCACATCTCACGGGGCTGTATTCGGTCGATCCGAACTCGAATATCCCGGTACACCTGCGGCGTCCCCCGCAGCATAGACGCTGTGTCGGAATGTGGTGGACATGGTGCCTCGACTGACCTGCCAGTCGGCTACAACCGCTCACGCGCGAATCGCTACAGCGCCGGGACAGCGCAGCGCTCGCTCGAGTTCGCGGAAGATTGGGCCACACTCGGTAATCGACTATCGCAGCCGATTTGCAGGCTGCGTTCGCCGGCAAATCGCCACTGTTCGCCGGGCGAATCGCCGGATTCGGGAATCGACGTTCGAGCCAGTGCAAGGGTACGAACACCTATTCGCCAGTCAGAGATGTTCTGACCCGCGATTATCCGGGAATACGGGATGCGTACGGGTTCCCCCAGAGAGACCGTCGTACTGAGGAATCTATCCAGCGAGAGCGCCGTGTTCGGGCGATATCGAGAATCGGAACTTTCCCAATCGACTGGTCGCATGCCTGATATCCAGCGAGATAGCGAGCAAGACTGTGATATTCGTCCGGTTCGCTCGTGCAGCATCACTCAGATTCGGGCTGATCTGATAGAATCACACCACACAGGCGATGAGGACACGTACATCTGCGGATTTGGCGCTTCTGTAGGCCAGTCTCAGACCCCTCACTGCGGAGACTTCGACGTGTTTCTCCCGCGAGAGCCCGTCACACGAGCCTGTTCGGTAAAGTTGGACTGGTAGAACGTACTCGGCGTCATCCTGCTCGGAGCAGGGGCCCAGAGGAGTGCCCTCTGACGAGGAGGCGCTACACCGGGGGTGAATAGCGGGAGGAAGATACCAGTTGCTCGTTACTTGTCCGTGGACGTCACCTGGGAACGAACGTCCCGTTCGCGGTGACAATCCCGGACTTCAGGGCACACTGGCGGGTGCCCGTCCGCCGTGACGACTGAGGGCCACGACGGACGTGCCTGAGCGCGATGTTCTTCGCCGCGTTGTAGTCGGCATTCGCCTCCGACCCGCAGGCGACACACCTGAAGTGGTCCCTACTCGGCCGGTTGCTGTCGGCAACGTGGCCACAGTCCGAACAGGCCTTCGACGTATTCCGAGGTTCGACGGAGACGACCTCGATGTCTGAGGCTTCGGCCTTGTAGCGGAGATATTCCCGAAGCCGCCGGAAGGCCCAGCGGTGGAACCAGGTCGCCTCGGGCAGCTCGTCGTGGATGCCGGTCAACTCCTCGACAGCGATGACCGAGCAATCGTGCGAGAGGGCTTCCTCCACGATTCCGTTCGCGATCTCGTGGAGCCGCTGTCGATGTCGCCGCACCTCACGGCCCGCCACCTGTTGCAGCGTCCGATGTGCGCTCCGTGTTCCCGTCTGCTGCAACGAGGCCCGGCGTTGCTCGAACTGCCGCTGTTCATGGGCTAGCTCCCGGCCGCTGAAGAACCGCGCCGTGCTGGTGACCGCGATGTTCTCGATTCCGAAGTCGACCCCGAGAACCGTTCCGTCCTCGGCAGTCGTGGCTTCAGTGGGCCGCCGGAATCCGAGATGCAGGTAGAACTCCCCATCACGGATGGTGAGCGAACTCTCGGTCACGGACCAACGGTCATCCTCCAGATACTGGTACTGGTAGCCGTCTTCGTCCTCAGGGAGTGCGAGTTCCGGCCGGACGCGACTCTCGACGGTCGTGAGTGACACCGTTCCGTCATCGAACAGCGTCATCGTCCGGTCGTCGTAGGGGATAGTGGGGCTCGTGAACTCGGGTTTCGAGGCGCTCTGCCCCTCGTCCCAGCTATCACGGACTCCAGCGATAGCCTCGGCTGCCCGGTGCGTGGCCAGAATCGCGTGTTGGCTCTTTAGCGCGGTGGCGTCTCGAACGTCATCGTAGGCGAGCGACTGAAGACGCTGTTTCTCGGTGAC
Source organism: Haloglomus halophilum (assembly GCF_024298885.1). Taxonomy (GTDB): domain Archaea; phylum Halobacteriota; class Halobacteria; order Halobacteriales; family Haloarculaceae; genus Haloglomus; species Haloglomus halophilum. The sequence goes on along the minus strand of NZ_CP101166.1, from coordinate 483,950 downwards.
GCCCGGGAATCCCCGCTCGACCGCGAGTTGACATCCGTCCCGGAACTCGTCGATGGTCCGTTCCAGCAGCCGACGGTCTGATGTATCTACCCGGAGCCGCGTAATCGCCGTCCGGTAGCAGTACTCGGCGGCCACGAGGCGGAATGCTGCGGAATGACTTTTAAAATTCAGGTGTTGGAGGTTGTACAAGATATATCGAGAGTTGAGACTGAGAGTTCCGGATAATCTGTGAAAATAGTTGATAAGTCTCGAATAGCGGGAAGTGGATTTGAACCACCGATCTCCGGGTTATGAGCCCGGCGGAATCTCCTGGCTATCCCATCCCGCTACCAACTCGTAGCGCGGAACCCCGGTTAAGGGTTGTGCTATCGCCGTCGGAGTGAAAGGAACTCACACAGGGCGGCGGTACGAGTGGCCACCGGACTCACGCATCCATCTCGTGGACCCGCCACGTCACGAGACTCTCCGCGACGTAGTTGATGGTGAGCCCGACACCGATACCGATGGCGTTGGCGAGCGTCGGCCAGACGTCGCCGCCGGCGACGACGAGGGTCACGTCGGTCCAGGACGTGAGCACGAACAGCGTGGCGAACGCGACGGCCAGGCCGACCGACCGCACGAGATGCGACTTCACCCAGCGGCGGACGAGCGCGACCGGCCCGGCGCCCCCGTGGTCGGCGAAGGTCCAGTTGTCGTTCAGCAGGAACATCAGCGTGATGGAGGCCTCAGCGCCGACGGCCTTCGCGACGAGCGGCTGTCCCGCGAGCACCGCCTCGACGACGAAGCCGCCGGTGAGCAGGGCGACAATGACCGTCTCCAGCGAGGCGCCGGCGACGCCGACGGAGACGAACTGTCCGATGCGCCCGGCCGAGGCGAGCGCACGCAGGCGGGCACGTAGGAGGTCGGCGACGCTCACGGTTCCTCCCGGTCGACGAGGGCGGTCTCGTCCGCGCGCTGGCGGGCGATGGCGTCGTGCAGGCGGCTGTCCTGCAGGCGCTTGGCACGGTGGCGGGCGACGAACAGGGCGGCCCCGAGCGAGATGGCGGTGTCGACGGGGTCGACGGTCGACCCGGGCTGGTCCTCCCACTCGATGGGGACCTCCAGCACTCGCAGGCCGAGTGCGCCGGCCATCGCGATGAGTTCGACGTCCCAGGCGAAGCCGGCCTCGTACAGGTGCGGGCGGACGCGTTCCCAGGCGTCGGCCGAGATGGCCTTCGCGCCACACTGGTAGTCGTAGCAGTCGGCGTCGAGCAGGCGGCGCGCGAGCCAGGCGAAGCCGTCACCGAGGCGGCGTCGCGCGAGGGTCTGGTGGCCCACGACCTCGGAGTCCGGGTGGCGGCGCGACCCGACCGCGAGGTCGGTGCGGCCGTCGAGTACCGGCCCCACGACGGTGGCGAGGCTCTCGGGTGGGGTGGAGCCGTCGGCATCGGCGAACGCGAGCACGTCCACCTCGTCCGCGAGGGCCTCGAAGCCGGCCGTGACCGCGGCGCCCTTGCCGCGGCGCTCGCGGGCGACCGAGACGCCCACGTCGGGGAGGTGCTCGCGGAGGGTGTCGGCGGTACCGGCTGCGGGTGCGTCGAGTTCGATACGGAGGGCGGCGGGGTCGAGCGCCGTGCGGCAGGCTCGGACGTACGCGGTGAGTCGGTCGACATCCGGCTGGTAGGCCGGCACGACGAGTCCCAGCGACCGGTCAGCCATCGCCAACGGGTCGGAAGCGGGGGAGCAAAAGCCGTTCGACTACGGTCACGTGCCGTCGAGTGGCTCGACGACCGCCGAGAGACCGCAGAACGCCAGCGGCGCCGCCGCGTCCGGGCCGTCCTCGAGGACGCGCGAGGCGGCGGTGTCGACGGAGTCGCGTCGCGCGGCGAGCTCGGCTGCGGAGGGCGAGACGCTCGCGTGGCCCGTCCGGCTGGTGGTGCCGCCGCCGTCGGGGACCTGGCCGGAACCGTCGTCCGGGTCCGAGAAGCCGAACGAGGCATCCGTCGCGTCCGGCGTCCCGGAGTCGAGCCCGTCGTCCTGCTCGTCGGCGGCGACCCAGTCGGCCGACCCGCCCACGTCGCCGGACGGGGGCTCGTCACCGCTCGCGACGGCGACGGCCGAGGCGACGCCGAAGTGGGCGTCGGCGGTCGCGTCGAGTTCGACGGTCCGTCGGATGAGTTCGACCGCCGGGTCCGCCTCGGGCGCCTCGGTACTGTGACAGGTCACACTCGGGCGCGCGCCGGGGGGTTTCGGCACGACGAGGACCGTCCGGCCGGCGATGTCGGCCTCGCCCGTGCGCTCGGTTCGGGTTCCCGACGTCCGCCGGTCGACGACCAGCACGTCGGCCCGCTTCGCCGCCGCGACCGCTGCCCGGGAGACCTCGCTGGGGAGCCGATCGACTAGCCGCTCGGGGCCACTCGCCGTGACGGCGAGCCCCGGGGTCGAACCGGATGTCCACGCACCACCGGTTGCCATGCCCCAGGCGAAGGGCCGGACCACCATAACCGGTCGCACTAGTTCTCACCGTTCTGAACCGTTCACCGGCCAATAGTGGCCCGTTAAAACCTCGAGAACGGTGGGAAAGACGTATGTTCGACGCCACCCGTCCCTCGGTCGAATGGAGTACCTGCTGGTCGCCGTCTGGCTGGTGACGTATCTGGCGCTGGGGCTGGCGGCGCTGCCGGCGGCCGCCTGGCTGTTCCCACGGTTCGCCGACCGGGGAGCCGCCTTCGCCCTGCCGCTCGCGCTCGCGGTACTCGGTATCGTCGGCTACCTGGTCGGGCAGGTCGCCTTCGGCTGGCCGGCCCTCATCGCCGGGCTTCTCGCCCTCGTCGGCGCCTCCTATCTCGCCGGGGACGTGGAGATCGACCGTGGCGGGGCCATCGAGGCCGCGGCCGTGTTCGCCGTCGGCTTCCTGTTCGTCGTCGCCGTTCGCGCGTTCGACCCCGCCGTCCATCCCATCGGCGGCGAGAAGTTCCTCGACTTCGGCCTCCTCAAGTCGCTCCTGCGGACGGGCGCCGGGATGGGCACGCTCGCGCCCGAGGACATGTGGTTCGCGAACGAGCCGGTCCAGTACTACTACGGCGGTCACATGCTCGCGGCCCTGCTGACGATGCTCACCAGCACGGCCGCGCGGTTCGCCTACAACCTCGCGCTCGCGGGCTTCTTCGGCGCGCTCGTCGTCTCGGCGTGGGGCATCGCGAGCAACGTCGCCGCGGTCTACGGGGCCCCCCGCCGCTTCGCCGGCGCGCTGGGCGCGTTCTTCGCCGGCATCGCCGCGAACCTGCAGACGGCTGCCCTCGCTGTGCTCTGGTTGCTCCCCGACGGCATCGCTTCGGGTATCGTCGCCGCCGCCGGCCTCCCGTCCGAGCTCACGGCCTGGACGCCCGCCGACTTCTCCTACTGGTCGGCCTCCCGTGTCATCCCGGGCACCATCAACGAGTTCCCCCTGTTCGCGTGGCTGAACGGCGACCTCCACGCACACATGATGAGCACGCCGTTCACGCTGCTGCTGGCGGCCATCCTCTTTGCCTACTGGCGGACGCCGGAGGCGGACCTGACCCGCCGCCGGCTCCTCGTCTTCGGTCTCGTTCCGCCGCTGGCGGGCTTCATCGCCGTCGTCAACACGTGGTCGTTCCCGACGGCGGCCGGGCTCACCTTCCTCACGCTGGCGTTCGCACCCACGCGCCCGTCGACGCTCCTCCCCGACCGGGTCCGCGGGCGGCTCCCGGACCTCGCACGGGCGGATGGCGGGGTCGCGGCGGGCACCGGGACCGACCCCGCCGAGTCCGACGACGCGCCCACCGACGTCGGCCTCGGCGACCGCCTCCGCGAGGAGGCGCTGCGCTCGGGGCTCGCGCTCGGCCTCGCAGCCGGGATGCTCGTCGTCGGAGTGCTCTGGGCACTCCCGTTCTGGCTGGGGACCGCCAGCGGCCGGTCCGTCGGCTTCCTCCCCGGCCGGAGTTCGCTGGGCGGCCTCCTGCTCGTCCACGGCGCCTTCGTGCTGGCGTTCGGGGCCTACCTCGGTCGCCGCGTCGGGCGCGATCTCCGGGGCGTCGAGCAGCCGCTCCTGACGGCACTCGTCTCGACGCTGTTCTCGGTCGCGGCCATCTCCGTCCCGCTGTACGTCATCCCGCTCCCCGTCGGCAGCGGGCTGCCGGCCTCGCTGCTCCTGCTCGGTGCGGTGCTCGTCGTCGGGAGCCGGCTCGACCCGTTCGAGGACCTCTCGCTCCCGGTGCTGCTCGCGCCGTATCTCGTCCTGACGGCGTACGCGATGGACTTCGCCGCGCTCGCGCTGTTCGGCCCGCTGCTGGCGGCCGGCTGGGTCCTCCTCCGGCTGGACCGCGACGTGGGCTACGAGACGATGCTCGTCGTCGCCGGTGCCGGCCTCGTCGTCCTCGTCGAGTTCCTCTACGTCATCGAGCGCGCCGGGCCGGAGCGGTTCAACACCGTCTTCAAGACCTACGCGCAGGTGTGGGCGCTCTGGGCGCCCGCGATGGGTGTCGTCCTGACGCGGCTGGCCTTCGCCGGGCGCTGGTCGTTCGACGCGCCGAACGCCGACACCTGGCGCACACTCGGCCGCGGACTCGCCGCAGGGCTCGTCTTCCTCAGCGCCCTGTACGCCGGCTTCGCCGTCCCCGCCCACTTCAACGCGGGCGGCCCGCAGTCGCTCGACGGCAAGGCCTTCGTCGCGGAGTCACACCCGGCCGAGGCCCGCGCCATCGCCTACGTCGACGGGCTGGAGGGCCAGCCGAACATCGTCACCGCGGCGCCAGCGGGCTACCGGTGGAACCCCCAGGCCGGGAAGGGCGCCGCCGCTCCTGCCTCGCTGACCGGGGTCCCGACCGTTGCGGGCTGGTTCCACGAGGTCGGCTATCGCGGGCAGGAGCCGTACCAGAACCGCGTGGACGATGTCGAGACCATCTACACCGGGTCGACACAACAGCAGGTCGAACTGCTGGACGCCTACAACGTCGAGTACATCTACTACGGCCCGGCCGAGCGCAACCGCTACGATGGGACCACCATCGGCGTCCTCCGCCAGCACGAGGCCGTGACCGTGGTCCACCAGTCCGGCGGGAGCAACGGGGTCGCCATCCTCCGGGTCGACCAGTCGAAATTATAGGACTGTAGCGGTTTTTGAGGCCAGTTTCTCGGTTTCACTACGCTCTCAGGACGACGGCAACGACGACCAGTACGAAGCCCTCGCACTCTCGCCCTTCGAGTCCGCTAGGAGACAGATGTTCCACGGGCACCCCGCCCCTGCCCTCCCCCGCGTCGCGCGTGGTTCGCGGGTCCGCGCTCGGCCACGCGCTCCCGGCCGGAGAATGATTGCCCGGCCAGCTGGTTCCGAGACCAGGAAGCGTGCGAGCGCCACCGGTCGGCGGCTCCCGAGCCAACGGCGAGGGGCCGCTACCTCACCGGCGCTCGCGCGGGGAGGTTTGGGGATACTAGCGCTCCGCTGGAACCACCACGCGCGAACACTCGATGCGACAGGCAACAGGGTGGGACTGAAAGGGGCCGCCTGTCTCGACCCTCCCCCGGCGATGTAAGGACCGCAGGCCGAACGTAGTGAGGCCGAGGACCGCAGCGAGCCGCGGGAGGTCGAGCGGGCGGGGCTTTCAACAGATTTCGTCCGACGCCAGGTCCATACTACCAGGCCATATTTACCACAAATTCCAAAATTATACAGATATGCCCAGGGTTAAGAAGATAAAAAGACGATAGAAATATTATTTTGCCTCCATGCTACAACGACACCGTTTAGCGCGGCCCCCTGCGACCTTCGAACAACGAATGCGGGTCCTCAACTACCTCGAACTGGAGGACCAGTTGGAGCGCAGCGGTATCGGCACCAGCACCACCCACCAGCGGGCGGCGCTGGCCGACACCGAGCACGTCGTCGAGACCTCGCCCTGGAACGGCGGCTCCCCGCTCTCGGCAGCGGGCCGTCGCCTGCTCGGCGACCGCTTCTTCCGCGAGTACGACCTCGCGCACTGCAACGTCATCGGGCCCGGGAGCGTCGCCGTCGCCCGCCACGCGAGGCGCAACTCGATTCCGCTCGTCCTCCACGCCCACGTCACCGCCGAGGACTTCGCGGAGTCGTTCCGCTTCTCCTCGCAGGTGACCGGCCCGCTCCGGCGGTACCTGCGGTGGTTCTACTCGCAGGCGGACCTCGTGCTCGTGCCCTCGGAGTACACCCGCTCGAACATCGAGTCCTACCCCGTCGACGCCCCCATCCGGCAGCTCACGAACGGGGTCGACGCCGAGCGTCTCGAGGGCCACGAGGACCTCCGCGCGGAGTACCGCGACCGCTACGATATCGACGGGATGAGCGTGTTCACCGTCGGCAGTGTCTTCGAGCGCAAGGGCCTGACGACGTTCTGTGAACTCGCACAGGCCACCGATTACGACTTCACCTGGTTCGGCCACGTCGACGAGGGGCCACACGCCTCACCCGTCGTGGAAGAGTGGACCCGTGACCCGCCGGAGAACGCCACGTTCACCGGCTGGGTCGAGGACATCCGCGGCGGCTACGGCGCCGGCGACGTGTTCCTCCTCCCGACGAAGGACGAGAACCAGGGCATCGTCGTCCTCGAAGCGATGAGCTGCGGGAAGGCGGTCGTCCTGAGCGACATCCCCGTCTTCCGTGAGTTCTACACCGACGGCGAGGACTGCCTGATGTGCTCGTCGTTCGAGGAGTACGTCGAGGCGCTTGACCGCCTGGCCGCGAACCCCGACCTCCGCGAGCGGCTCGGCGAGAACGCGAAGGAGACCGCCGCCGAGCACTCCATAGAGCGGGTGGCGCGGGAACTGGAGGACGCCTACCGGTCGGTGACGGCGGGCGCCGACGCCGGACCCGAGTAGGCCGCCGCGTCGACGAGCCGGCGGCTCGGGGCGTGAAAGCAGGAGAGATGGAGTGCTCCGGTTCAGGCAGCGCGGGACTCGACGACCTCGAGGACCTCCCCCTCGATGTCGGCGAGGCCACCCGTCGGCCGGACGAGGACGTGGCCACAGACGGCACACGCGACCTCGGTGGCGGCCTTCCCGAAGACGGTCTGTTCGTTCTCGCAGTCCGGACACCGGACGGAGACGAAATCCCCCGCCATTATTCGGTCAGCTCCAGCTTGCCTGCTCGCCATCCCTCGCGGAGGTGGGCCTTCCCACAGTCCGAGCAGCGGTAGCGCAGGTTCGTCTTCTTGGTGGGCTTGTCCCCACCGGGCACCTTCGAGAAGCGCCCGGCGTTCCCGATGACGCTCTTGCCCCGACGGGTGCGGCGCGCGTCCCACTTGGTGCCCGAGGAGCGGCCCGTCCGGACCTTCTCCACCTCGTGCTGGTGGTGGGCGTTGCAGTGTGGACAGTACGTGTTGAACCGGCGTGGCATCTCCATAGGTTGTCGGCGGTAGCGCGTCCCTCGGTAAAACGGGTTCGGTTCCGCGACAGGCCCGCGGGTGGCACGCTCTGGAGCCATCGACGCGAGGTATATCTACCGGTACGGCGTACCGGAACCATGCGGTCGCAGACGGGGGTGGACCGCGGAGGGGGAATGATCACCGACTCGACAGCGCCAGTCCGTGTCGTCCAGCTCGTCACGGAGGCCGAAGGATCGTCCAGAACTCGACACACAGAGGCCACCGACCGCTCGGGCCTCGGCGAGACCGCAGGGCTCGTGGTCGTCCGGACGACCGAGGACCCGGAGCGTGCTGCGACGGCAGTGACGGCCGGCGAGGCCGACTGCGTGGTCGCCCTGGGTGCCGACCCGGCGGCAGCGCTGGACGCCGTCCGCGCGGACACGGCCGACATCCCGTTCCTCGCTATCCTCCCGCGGGACGACCGGATCGGAGCGCAGGGGCTCCTCGCAGCGCCCGCCGCGGACGTGGTGTGGGCCGACGACGAATTGCTCCCGGAGCTCGTCGCGCGCCGGGCCGCGGCCCTCGTCGCCGCCGCGGACGTGGAGACGCTCCGCTGGAAGCGCGAGCAGGTCGACCATGCCCTGGACAGCCTTACCGACCTGTTCTACGTCATCGATGCCGACGGGCGGATGGTCCGGTGGAACCGACGGTTCAACGAGCGCTGGGGGCTCACGGACGCGGAGATCGCCGAGACGTGGCCCTGGGAGTTCCTCGTCGAGGACGACTGGGCCGCTGTGCAGGAAGCTATCGGACAGACTCTGAGCGAGGGTGAGGCGTCCGCCCGCGTCCGGGCGGCGCTTCCCGACGGCCGGACGCCCATGCTCGAACTGCAGGGCCGCCGGCTCACCGACGACCACGGGAACATCCTCGGGCTCTGCGGGACCGGGCGTGACATCTCCGAGCAGGCGGCCCGCGAGGACAGCCTGCGGACCCGAAACGAGCAACTGGACGAGTTCGCGGCGGTGCTGAGCCACGACCTCCGGAACCCGCTGTCGGTCGCCATCGGCTCACTGGACATCGCTCGGGCCGAGCGGGATACGTCGGACCTGGAACGAACGGCCGACGCGCTCGCCCGACTGAACGACCTCATCGACGACATCCTCACGGCCGCACGGCAGGACCGGACCGTCATCGACCCGGTCCCGGTCTCGCTCCGGGCCATCTCGCAGGCGGCCTGGAACAGCGTGTCGACCCACGGGGCGACCCTGGAGGTGACGACGGATATCGTCATCCGGGCCGACCCCACGCGGCTCCGCCGTGTCCTGGAGAACCTGTTCCGGAACAGCGTGGAACACGGTTCCACCGCGGGCCACGATGTCACCGTCACGGTGGCCACGCTCGCGGGCGAAGACGGGACGGCGGGGTTCGTCGTCGCCGACGATGGCCCGGGTGTCCCCGAGACGGACCGCGAGCGCGTCTTCGACCGGGGCCACTCCACGGGCGACGGGGTCGGGCTCGGGCTGGCCGTGGTGCGGAACCTCGCGGAGGCCCACGGCTGGCGCGTGACGCTCGGCGACGGCCAGGGCGCTCGCTTCGAGTTCCACGATGTCGACGTGGTCCCCCCCGGGAACTGAACGGGCATCGCTTCGACACGCTTAACCACCGATGCTCGCAACGTGGGCGCATGAAGCGGCTCATCATCCACGGGGACCCCGGCATCCGCAAGGACGCCGTCATCGAGGTCGACGGCGAGGAACTCGTCTGCTTCGCGATCGCCCGGCAGGGCGACTGGCACGGCCCCGACCGCGTCCAGCTCTGGTGCACCGTCGGGACCGAGGACGAGCGCGAGACGTTCGCGCGGCGGGATTTCATCCCGATGCATATGGAGGTCGATGACGTCGACGCCGAGGCCGTCACGGTACTCAGCGAGAAGAGCGATCTCGCGGTCTGAGCCGGGGCGACACGCCGGCAGCCGGGACCCTTTTCGCCGCCGACCCACTACGCACGGCCATGTCCACGCGCGGCGCGCCCGTCGAGGGAGTCAGCTTCCGCGACCGCGCGGTCTACCTCGAGCGCGCCGACGCGCTGGTTCTGGCCGATACCCACCTCGGCCGCGACGAGTCCTCGAACGTCCAGCTCCGGCTCGGCGAGGACCGCGATATCGTCGAGCGGGTCGGCGCGCTTCTCGAGCGGTTCGACCCCGCCGAGCTGGTCGTCGCGGGCGACCTCCTCCACTCGTTCAGCAGCGTCCCGCGTGGCGTCCGCGAGTCGCTGCGTGACCTCCGGGCCGCCGTGGACGAGGCCGACGCACACGTGGTCATCACGCCGGGCAACCACGACACGATGCTGGCCGAGCTGTGGGACGGCTCGACGACCGCCGGATATCCACTCGTCGACGGCGACCGTACGGTTGTGGTCTGTCACGGCCACGAGTCGCCGGCCGAGACGGATGTGGATGGGGACGCGGACCTGTACGTGGTCGGCCACGACCACCCGACCATCGAGATCGAGGGGAAACGCCGCCCCTGCTACCTTCACGGCCGGGGCTGCTACCGCGGCGCGGACCTGCTGATGCTGCCCTCGTTCACGCGACTCGCGGCGGGTGCCCCCGTCAACGGAATGGGCACGAACGATTTCATGTCGCCGCTCGTCACGGACGCGGACCTGCTCCGGCCGGTCGTTCAGGACGAGCGCGCCGACGAGACGCTGGCGTTCCCGCCGCTGGGGCGGTTCCGGGAGATGCTGTAGCTGCGCGGTCGCAGGTCGGCACCGGAGCTCTCAGATGCCCTGCTCGTCCAGTACCGTCTGCGTCGCTCGTCCGCCCGAGTCCAGCGCCGCGTGGATGGAGGACCAGGAGGTGTAGTCGCCGGCGAGGTACACCGGCCCCTCGGGTTCCGTGACCCCGGGCAGGTCGTCACGGAACCCCGGCGGCTGGGCGAACTGCGCGAACGCGACCCGGTCGGTATGCTCGTGTTCGAGGTCGTCGAAGCGGTGCTCGGGATACCACTCGACGAGGGCCTCCCGGACCTCCTCGGTCAGCGCGTCGTCGTCGGCATCGGGACTCCCGAGCCAGGTCGCGCTCAGGAGCTGCCGGTCGTCGGGGGCGTACTCGGGTGCCACCTCGGAGAGGGGGGCGACCTCGTTCGGCCGGTCGTCGGCCGCGTTCAGCAGGATGCGCCCGCCGGTCCGGAGGTCCTTGTGCGCCGGGAGCGAGTAGTAGCCGGTTGTACACGAGCGGGTCTCGTCGGGCGTCGCGATGCCGGTCAGGCCGCTCGCGGCCTTCGGGTTCGTCGCGACCACGCAGGCATCGAAGCGACGGGTCCCGGTCACGCCGTCCAGGGTGAGTGCTACGCCGTCCGTCCGGGGGTCCTCGCCGTCCGGCGCGACCGTCGTCACCGTCTCCCCGGCGTGGAGCGTGGCATCAGCCCGCTCGGCTCGCGTCGCGAGCTGTTCGGGGATGGCGCCCATCCCCGCCGCCGGCACGGCGATGGCACCCTCCGAGAGGCACTTGAAGGTGTACTGGAAGACGGCCGCCGAGGATTCGAGCGAGCGGTCGAGCGTGATACCCCCGTAGAACGGTTCCGCGAAGTTCTCGACGAGCGACTGCGAGAAGCCGTAGTCAGCGAGGAACGCACGGATGGACGTATCCTCCCCCGCGAAGATCTCGCGCTCGGACTTCCCCTTCAGCTCGCGCTGGAGCTGGAACAGCCGGAGCTTGTCCGCGGTGCGGATGTCCCGATTGAGGAGCGTCGGGACGAGCGCACTCAGGTCCCGTAGCGGGTCCGACAGCGTCGAGCGATGGCCGGGGCGGCAGATGACCGCGCCGGGGGGGAACTCGCGCAGATCCAGCCGGTCCAGGTCGAGTTCGCGCCGGGCGGCCGGATAGCCCGTGAACAGCACTTGGAAGCCGTGGTCGAAGGTGTAGCGCCCGTCGTGCGTGCTGCGGACACGGCCGCCGAACGCCTCGCGGCGCTCGAACAGTTCGACGCGTGCCCCGGCCTCCGCGAGTCGTCGGGCGGCCACCAGTCCCGCGAGCCCACCGCCGACGACGGCGACGTCTGTCATGGCCGGCGGTTCTCGCGGCGGGGACTAAACCACTGTCGTCGCGGATGTCACCGCGGAGATACAGCATCCGGCCCGTGCAGCCGCGAAAGACAGCCCTTTGCCGCGGACACCCCAACGCCCGACCATGGAGACGACGGACGCGTTCACCGGGCTGGAGTGTCTCGACTGCGGGGCGTCGTTCGACGCCGCCGACGAGCCGGGGCGATGTCCCGACTGCGGCGGCGTCCTCGACCCGACGTACGACTACGACGCGCTGGACCTGACGCGCAACTCCTTCGCCAGCGATGCCATCCGCGCCGGGCGGGCGGGGGTCTGGCGCTACGAGCCGCTGCTCCCGTTCCCGCGCGACGCGGCGGTGACGATGGACGAGGGTGGCACGCCGCTCGTGGAGTGTCCGAACCTGGCCGAGGAACTGGGCGTCGGGCGCGTCCTCATCAAGGACGAGGGACGCAACCCGACGGGGACGTTCACGGACCGCGGTGCGGCGGTCGCGGTGTCGGCGGCCGCCCAGCACGGCGCGACGGACGTGGCGCTCGCCTCGGCCGGCAACGCCGGGCAGGCCGCCTCGGCGTACGCCGCCCGCGCGGGCATGGCGTCGCACGTGTTCGTCCCCTCGCGCGCCTCGTTCGTCAACAAGGCGATGATCAACGCCCATGGCGGCGACATGTACGTCGTCGAGGGGCAGATCGACGACGCCGCCGAGGCCTACCGGGACGTGATGGACGAGCGCGACGACTACTACGCGCTCCAGACGTTCGTCACGCCGTACCGCCACGAGGGGAAGAAGACGATGTACTACGAGCTCATCGAGCAGCTCGGGTGGGAGACCCCCGACGCCATCGTCCACCCGACAGGTGGCGGCGTCGGCCTCGTCGGGATGCACAAGGCCGCCCGCGAGTTCCGCGAGCTGGGGCTCGTCGACGAGGTTCCGCCGCTGTACGCCGCCCAGTCGGAGGGCTGTGCCCCCATCGTCGAGGCGTTCGAGGCGGGCCGCGACGAGCACGAGCCCTGGGAGTACCCCGACACCATCTGTGGCGGCATCGAGATCCCCGACCCCGGCGAGAGCCGGCTCGTGCTTGAGGCGTTGCGGGAGTCGGATGGCGGCGCCGTGGCGACCGACGACCAGGACATCATGGACTCGGCGGCGACCGTGGCCCAGCACGAGGGCCTGGAGATGGGTGTGACCTGCGCGGCCGCCGCCTCCGGGGCGTGGGAGCTGGCACAGGAGGGGGCGTTCGGCGAGGACGACACCATCGTCCTGCTGAACACCGGCGCCGGGAACAAGGACGCCGATATGATCCGGAGCCGGTTGATGGCGAGAGGGATGTAGAAACGGCGCGGATCATCTATCGATATCGAATGCCCTATCACGGAGAAAGGTCGGGCATAGCCGTGGTTCCCCAGAGCTGGCGCTGGAACGGCGTCGTACGGACTGACCGGGATGACCGATGCCGATCCGCCGGCAACACGGTATGACCACCGGCGACGGATCCCGGATCGGGATCATCTGCCGGCCGGACCACCACGTGTTCGAGACGGTCGGGCGTCGCCTCCGCCGCCGAGGGCACGAAGTGACGTACTTCGAGCCGGAGCGGGAACTGCCCCGGTCAGCGATCGAGGAGCTGTCACTTCTGGTCTGCAAGAAGGTCCGCCCCGCATCGGTCCGGGCATTACGCCTGGCCGAACGTGCCGGAATCGCCACCTGGAACGGCCGGCTGTCGACCACGATCCTCGCCTCACGGCTGGTGATGCTGGAGGCGCTGTCGGCGGTCGGCTTCCGCGTTCCACCGGTGAGCTTCGAGCCACCCGAGGGGCAGTACGTCACCAAGCCACTGTTCAGCTGGGATGGGGATCCGGAGATCGGCGGAACCGGCGGCTTCTACCAGCCCCTGCTGGATACCGACGGGCGCGACCGGAAGTGCTACCTCGTCGACGATGGCCGGCAGCTACACGCCGAGACCGTCATCTGTTCGTCGAAGCTGTCCGGGGAGAAACGGGTACTTGGCCACGAGCCGACGCCCGAGCGGGACGTCGACCGGATGGAACGGCTGCTGTCGCTGGCGGACACACAGGCGGTGGGGGTCGACATCATCGAGGCGGATGGTATCCGATACGCCGTCGACTGTAACGCCGCACCGAGTTTCCGGGAGGCAGGACTGGAGTCGGCCCTGACCGATTCGATCCACCGGGCGGTCCCGAGTCCCGAGTGAGTTCGAGTCGTGGGCGCATGCTCCCACGCATCAGCCACTGGGCCGCCCGCGCCTCTCCCGGTCGCTCCGGAGGCGAACGTCGACGGTTCAGCCGTTGGATCTCAGCGACTCACCACGCGCACGGGCTCCTCGTCGGTCCGCTCGACGCCGTCGATCTCCAGCACCAGGTCCGGGCCGTAGACGCCGCCGGGGGTTCCGAAGCCGGCCTCCCACTCGCCGTCGAGCACCTTCCGGGCGACGATGAGCGCTGCATCCACCGTCAGCGTGTAGGTGTTCGGCGTGACGAGTCGGGAGACGACACGCTCCTCGTCGTTCGAGGCCTCACCCCAGACGTAGCAGTGCGTGTGCTCGCGGGTCTCCTCGTCCGGACCCTCCACGGTGGCGTGGACGAGGTCCTGCAGCGTGTCGGTCACGCCGGGCAGGTCGAACAGCGGCGCGAACAGGTCGGACGAGCGCATGAACAGCCGTGCGACGCCCGGAACGGCGGTGTAGACGGTGACGTTCTCGATGCCGGTCGTGTGGTACGCCGTCGCCACGTCCCCCCAGGGGATGGTGACGGCGCCGGTCTTCCCGCGGCCGAAGTCGATGCGGCGGGTCTCGTGGGCCGCCCCGACCGACTTGATGCGGCCGTCGCGCCGGACCGCGCCGCCCTCGCCCATGGAGTTGACGGCCGTCGCCGCGGTCCCGGGCGAGAGGCCCCCCTCGGCCTGGAAGCCCAGCCGGAGGTCCGTCGCGTCCGGCAGGCGTTCGGCGAGGTGGGCGGCGAGACAGTCCGTCGGGACCACGTCGAAGCCGACGCCGGGCATCAGCTGGACGCCCGCCTCCGTGGCGGCCTCGTCGTAGCTGGCGACGGACTCGAACACCTCGATCTCGCCGGTGATGTCGAGGTAGTGGGTGCCGGTGTCGATGCACGCCTCGACCATCGGCCGGTGGGTTTCGACGAACGGGCCGGCACAGTGGAGGACGGCATCCACGTCGGCGGCCGCGAGTTCGGCCGCCACGTCGTCCGCGTCGAGGTCGAAGACGCGGTGTGGCAGGTCGAGTTCCGTGGCCTGATGCTGTACCTTCGCTCGCGACCGCCCGGCGAGCGTCGGTTCCGCGCCGGCCTCGACCGCCTGCCGGGCGATGAGGTCGCCCGTGTAGCCGTAGGAGCCGTAGATGAGCAGGTCCATGGGCGAGCGTCCCGCGCGGGCGGCCTAAACCCACCGGAGGCAGCCACGACCGGTCGTCCGACCGTCCCATCTGCCCGACGGTCTTTTGCGCTATCCCCACTGAATCCGCCCGTGGCGCTTCGCGAGAGCCCGACGGTGGAGACGCTGACGGCGATGGCTTCGGTCTTCCTCGTCCAGAGTACGGTGGGGCTGGTCGGCATCCAGGGGCATCTCTTCGCGCTGGCGCCGCCGCTGCTCGCCCGTCCCTGGACGCTCGTCACGAACGTCTACGCGCACGCGAGCCTCCCGCACCTGCTGGGGAACGCGGTGGCGCTGGCAGCCATCGGGCTGGCCATCGAGCGGACGAGTACGCGCTTCCGGTTCCACGCCTTCTTCGTCCTGACGGGGATGCTCTCGGCCATCGTGCAGGTCCTGGTCGACGGGCTCGTGGGGCAGCCCACAGCGGTGCTGGGCGCGAGCGGCGCCGTCTTCGCGCTGGTCGGCTACGCCATCACGGGGAACGCCGTCGTCCACGCCGCGCTCCGTCGGTTCCGCCCGGACCGGACGCTCCTGCTCGTCGGCGGCGCCGCACTGGTGTCCGCAATCGTGCTGGTGACCGCGGCCCCGAACGTGGCGCTCGTCGCCCACGCCGTCGGCCTCGGCGCAGGGCTGGTCGCCGGCCGTCGCCGCGTCCTCCACGCGCGCGCCGGCCGGCGGCTGACGGACCACCCCTGAACGCCGGCTCTCGAGCCCGGCTCACGCCGGTGGTTGATACCCGAAGAACCCGGAGATGGGACACTTTTGAGTCGGTCTCCGGCGAAGCTTCATGTGGGCGGATACGTTACTCGTTACCATGCGATGGAACCCGCGACGCGTGCTCCGACAGGACGTCCCCGGACAGTCGAGGGACGTCCTCGCGGAGGCGCTCTCGGGCCTCGCGACGGCGGCCGGGGGACCAGCGGTCGCGGCGGTCGAGACGGTCGGTTTCTGGGCTGCCGTCCTCCTGCCGCTGACCTACGTCCCGCTCCTGCTTACTGGCCTCTCCAGCCAGCAGGACGCCATGCTCCTCGCTGCACTGGTCGTGCTCCACCTGCTCGCGTTGAGCGCCGGGCACACGCACAATCGGGACTGATGCCGGGACCGACGGTCGGACAGCGGGACCGACGGTCGGCGGGATGACGGTCAGCGGGCCGGCTGTGGCGGCCGGCAGGTTCCGTGTGCGCGGTGGCCGGGAGGGATTTATATTCCCCTCCGCACAGGTCGAGGCATGAACAGGCCGACGGTCGTCGTCGGCATCGGTGCGGGGGGCGCACGGATGCTGGCGGCAGTCGCTGACCGGGTCGGAGCCGTGGCCGACGGGAACGGGTCGGACTGGACCGGAGAGGCGGATATCGACCCCGACCGGTTCTCCTTCATCGCCGTCGACACCGACGAGGGCGACCTCGGGACGGAGGCTCCAGCGGTGGCCGAGACGGTTACGCTGGGGCCGCCGGACGCCAACGCGGAGCGGTCGTACCTGGCTGCACCCCCCTCGGCGACCGAACCCGGGTCGGGACTGCGCCGCCGCCGGGCGCTGGCACGGCTGGCGCTCGAATCCGGCGGCAACCTCGCAGCCGTCCGGTCGGCGCTCGACACCGCCATCGGCGAGGCCGCGGCGGTCGAGAACGCCGAGGACGGCATCGATGTCTGGTTGCTCGCGGGGCTCGGCGGTGGCATCGGCGGCGGAAGCCTCCCACTGCTGACCGCACTCGTCGCCGATATCGCCGACGAGTTGCGGCTCCCGGTCTCCACGTACGCGTTCGGGAGCCTCCCCAGCAGCACCGGTGACGCGACGAGTGCCATCCACGCGCGGAACGCCTACGTCACGGTTCGGGAGCTACAGGCGCTCCTGCCAGGGAGCGAGACGGCCTCCCCGATAGAGCTCGAGCTCCCGCTGGCCGAGGCCGTCCTCGGACGCCCGGCAATCACGCTCGACGAGCCGCCGCTCGCGGGCCTCTTCCTCGCCCCCGTCGACGACGAGGGGCGCGTGACGCCGGTCGAGCGCGCCGCCGCGACGACCGCCGTCGGCCACGCCCTGACGAACGGCCGGCCGGACCTCGCCTTCGACAACGCGACGTTCGGCCAGGAGCCCGGCCCGCCCATCTACGGGGTCACCGCCGGGCGTGTGACGCTCCCGGTCGACGACCTCGACCGGCTGTTCGATGTCCGCTCGGACCGGCTCGCGGTCACCGACCAGCTCGAGGACCTCGAGAACCGCATCGACGGGCTGGATGCGGATATCGACTGGCTCTCGACCATCCTCGACGCCGACCTCGACGGTGAGCGCGTCCCGGACGGCATCGAGGATGCGGTCTTCCACTACCCGGAGCGCCGCGTCGAGGACGCCGATGTCGACGCGCTCGCGCAGGGCCGGGTGGACCTGCAGGCCCACATCGACAGCGTGGTCAGCGAGGTCGGGCGGGCGGTTCCGAAGCGGGTTCCGACGCGGCCGGTGGTCGCGCTCATCCTCGGCCACGGCCTCGCCAAGCGGCTCGACGAGGCCGTCGACGGGCATCCGTTCCCGGCGACGCTGAACGAGACCACCAGCGAGTACGGCGACGCCGTCGACGCCGTGCTGGCGGAGCGTGGCGAGGACGGGCTCCCCTCGGAGCCGCTGGGAGCCTGGCGGCAGGTCGTCAAGCCGGCACTCTCGAACGAGGCCGAGTCGCTGTCCGCGGCAGCCGAGGACCGGCTCAACCCCATCGCGAGCCGCCGGCTCCGGAAGCAGGCCGAGGCCGTGAACGGGCGCGCCGCCGAACTCGACGACCTCGCGGACGCCTTCGCGACCCTCACGGCCGTCCGCGAGGCCGCGCGCGAGCGTGCCGGCGAGGCCCGCGAGCGACTCCGGGAGCGACGGGACGAACTGGAGCGCGAGCGCGATACGGTGCGGCGCAAGCACGACAGCATGAGCGAGTCCCGCCGGGAGATAACGCGCCGGCGCGACGACCTGCGCGAGCGGCTGTCCCACCCCCGGATCACGGAAGGGGGGCGCCACCGGCAGGTTCCGCTGACGAACGTCGCCGACCTCATCCCGGAGACGCTCTCGTTCGCGAACAGCCTCGCCGAGCTGGTCGCCGAGGGGTTCGTCGACGAGTCCGACATCGCGACCGAACTCACCACGCTGGTGGTGGCCCTCTCCGACCCGGTCCACGACCCGGACGGCGACGCGGCCCCGGAGAGTCGCCTCGTGATGGCGACCGCACGGGAGAACCGCTGGGGCCCGGCTGGGGACCTGCTGGCGCTGGCCCCCGAGGACGGCCCGGACGTGCAGGCGGCGCTGGCCGAGGCCTTCGACGACCGCATCGGCGTGGACGACGGCCGCGGGTTCGCCGTCGACCTCGCGGGGCTGTACGCACCCGTCTCGCTCCCGGAGATGCGTACGCTGGGGGCGCTTCACGAGGCGTTCGAGGACCCCGCCCGGAGCGTGAGCGAGGTGTTCGACGACCTCGACGACGCGGCCGTCCGCGACGCCATCGCCTACCCCGAACTCCTCCCCGAGGGTACGCAGGGCGCGAAGCAGCGCGAGGTGGCAGACGCCATCGCCGACATCGAGATGGATTCCGACAACAGCCGCCCGTTCGACCGGGACTGAACACGACCACGGGGGGCTGCCGCCCGACGGGCCTTTGACCCCTGGGGCCGACGCCCGGACCATGGCTATCCGCTCGTTCGAGGGTACGGAACCGACCATCCACGAGGACGCGTTCGTCCACCCTGCCGCCGAGGTCATCGGCGACGTGACGCTGGAGGCCGACGCCAGCGTCTGGCCCAACACCACGCTCCGGGGCGACCACGGCGCCATCGTCCTCCGCGAGGGCGCGAACGTGCAGGACAACGCCGTGCTCCACGAGGGCGCCGACATCGGCCCGTACGCGACCGTCGGCCACTCGGCCATCGTCCACGGGGCCGTCACGGAGGAGCGCTCGCTGGTCGGGATGAACGCGGTCGTCCTCGACGACTGCACCGTCGGCGAGGAGGCGATGGTCGGGGCCTGCGCGCTCGTGACGGAGGGCACCGAGATTCCGGCGAACACGCTCGCCGTCGGGCAGCCCGCGACGGTCAAGAAGGAGGTCGAGGAGTCCCCCTGGGCGTACGCCGGGCAGGCGTACACCCAGTACGCCGACGACCACCGCGAGGGCAGCGAGGTCGTCGCACGCGGCCATCCCCCGGTCGAGGACTGAGCCGCCCGCCGGCCCCGATGCGGCACGCGGTACCGTCCGGCGCCGGACACCCGACGAGAGCCTGTAATAAATCCCGGTACGTACCCGGCAGAACGGTTAGTTGTGGGTGTGCCTACCTCTCGCATGCGGTGGGTGGTTGCCACCACCACAAACATCACCACCACCACCACCCTGTCACCACCCACCGGCGCTGCCGTCACCACTCTGCCGCCTTCCTCTTTCGGCCCTCGATAAACAGCGGCTGGAGCAGTATCCATCCGGTAGTGGACTCTTTCGGTGTCTATCCTCGATAGAATACAGATATTCCGTACTTCATTCGAGAATTCGAGGCGTTCAAGAGCTATCCGCGCCGGGCGAGTGCCCCACCGGCGCCGACCGCGAGCAGGCCGGCCGCCGCGAGCAGGCCGAGTCCCGGGACGAACGAGTCGGTCGCGTCGCGGAGCGTCCCGACCAGCGCCGGGCCGGCGAAGCCGCCTATCTCCCCGACGGCGAACACCAGCCCCACGGCGGTCCCGGTACGCTCGGCACCGACGCCCTCCAGTTCGACCGGGAGTGCGCGCAGCAGCGGCGAGATGGTCCCGAGCCCCAGCCCGACGCCGGCGACCAGCACTGCGGCGACGAGCGGGTCGACGGCCAGCGCGACGCCGGCGGTCCCCGCGGCGAGGACCAGACCCGCGACGGGCACGGCCGCACGGCGCCGGTCCAGCCGTTCGGCGAGCGGCGCCAGCGTCACGGTGCCGGCCAGCTGGGCCACGACGAGGAGTGTGGTCACACGCGCTGCGAGCGTCGGGGAGGCACCGCGTGACTCCAGGACCGCCGTGAGCCAGCCCTGCAGGCCGTGGACGACGAACAGGTAGACGAAGCCGACGACGACCAGCAGCGCCACGGCCGGCGTGCGCGCGACGGCCCGGAGCGCCGCCAGCGACGACTCGCGCGAGGTCCGGTCGGGCACCGGCCCGACCCGCTCGGCCAGCGCCAGCGCGACCCACCAGCCCGCCGCGAAGGCGAGGACGGCGACGCCCGTGGCGCCGAAGAACGGCCGCCAGCCACCCAGGGCCGGGCCGATGGTCGGCCGCCCGAGGCCGAAGGCGGCCGCGGTACCGAGCGTCGACCCGACGAGGTAGACCGCCGACGCCGAACTCACCAGGCGCTCGGGGAACCGGTCGGCGACGAGTTTGGGGAGCCCGAAGGTGATGCCGGTCCCGCCGACCCCGAGCAGGAGCGTCGCGAGCAGCATCGTCGGGAAGTCCGGCGCCGTACTCCGCGCGAGGTGGGCGATGCCGACGAGTGTGACGCCGGCGCCGACGGCGCGCTCGCCGCCGACGCGGTCGGTCAGCGCACCGCTGAACAGGCCGATGGGGACGTACGTGAGCGGGACCGCCCCCGCGAGGACGCCGGCCTCCGTGTTGGTGAGCGAGAGGTCGGTCTGGAGGGTGGGGAGGTAGGCCGGCAGCGAGAACCAGGCGAACAGCAGACAGCCGTAGGCGAGCGCCCCGAGACCGAGGAGCGCGACGGAGGCACGCCCCGGCGTGGTCCGTTGCTGGTCGTCCTGGGTCGACACGGCCACTGCTGCGGGGCCAGGTGGTTTGAGGGTAGCGAAGGGCCCGCGAGACGGGGCCGGCGGTCGCCTGCCAGTTCCCGTCGGCTACATCGTTCACCCGCGTCGCCGTCGGCTACACCCGCTCGCCCGAGCTACCACGTCCCGCCAGCTCGCGGAGCGCTGCGGCGATGCGGCGGCGGGCGTACACCAGCTCCCCGACGCCCCAGCCCAGCAACAGCGGGATGGCGAGGAAGACGCCCAGCAGCGCCCACGAGGACATCCAGACCGGGCGGAGGAACGGCGTGATATGCTGGTAGCTGTCGGCGACCTCCTCCCCGAGCGACTCGACCGGGGTGCCGGCCGTCGAGCCGCGGAGCCAGTCCGGGAACGTCTCCTGCGAGGCCGGGCCCTCGCCGGCGCCGCCGGTCACCTCGTGGCTGCCACCCTCGCCCATCGCGGCCATCGAGGGCCCGTTCGAGCCGGGCGCCCCGCGCTCGGAATCGTACGGGGCCCACGCCGCGTAGAACTCCCAGACCACCTCGCCCTCGGGCGTTATCTCGACGGCACGGTGGTTGAGCGAGTCCGTCACGAGCGTGTTGCCGTTCGGCAGGCGGTCGGCGTCGCGGGGCCAGTTGAAGCCGCCGACGCTCCAGACCTCCCGCCAGCGGCCGTCCTCGTGGGTGAACTCGACGACGCGGTCGTTCTCGGAGTCCGCGACGAGGATGGTCGGGTTCCCCTGCTCGTCCACCCAGAAGTCGGGGTTGTGCTGCTCGAACAGGCGGGAGTGGTTCCCGTCGCTCCCGAGCCGGTACTCGATGTCGTTCGTCGAGCGGTTCACGAGGATGACCTGGTCGAAGTTGCGCGGGGAGGCGAGGTAGCGACCGTCACCGACCTTGTCGACGTCGTTGACGTGCGTCCAGTCGGGCTTGAAGCCGCCCTCGGTCGAGTTGGGGTAGTGCTGGTTGAACGTCCACTCCCAGACGACCGAGTCGTTGCCGCGGTCGTAGACGAGGATGCGGTCGTTCGAGACGCCGTCCTCGTACTCCCGCATGTTCGCGATGAGCAGCTGGTCGCCGTTGATGAGGTCCACGTCGTGGGTGTCGTGGAAGTCGAACTGCTCGGACCACGCCACCTCGTCGGCCGCGGGGTCGTACGAGAAGACGACCGTCCCGCCGGGGTTCGTGCTGGTCACGAGCAGGTTCCCGTTCGGCAGCGGGTCAGCGTCGTAGAACCAGCGCGCCGGGAACGCGAGGTCGTTGTCGACCCCGGAGATGAGTTCACGGCCGGTGGCGTCGCCGTCGGCGGCGACCACGCGGGCCGGCTTCTTCTCGTTGCCGACGCCCTTGAAGTGGAACCCCTGGACGGAGACGTAGGTCGTGTTCTCGGCGGGCTGTTCGACCGTTCCCGGGCCGAGCCGGGTGCCGCGGTCGGTGGCCGCGGAGACGACCGTCGGGCTCAGCAGGAGGAGCAGCACCACGAGGAGGACCGCGCGGGCACGCCAGGCCCGCGATTCGGCGAGGCGCCGTCGCGTACCCGCGAGGCGGGCACGCAGACGCTCGGAGACCGATTCCATACCCGCGCTGGGGAAGGCGCCTATCTGTCTCTTGTGGTTCCCGCACCGCACAGCCGCCGTCTCGGTGCCGCTGACCGGACACGTCTCCTGGGATGGCTCGTTCGCACTCCCGGTCGCCGAGGGCGTTAAGATGCCCCGACCGCTACCGGAGGTATGGACCTGTCCCGGGTGACCCGGCACGACCCCGTCTCGGTGACGGACGAGGAACGCGAGGCCGGCGTGCTGGTCTCGGTGGTCGACCCCGGCAACGACGAGTGGCCACACGGCGGCGTCCCCGAGGACCCGCACGTGCTGTTCATCAAGCGCCAGGACGACCTCGGCGAGCACGCCGGACAGATGAGTTTCCCGGGGGGTGGCCGCGAGGACGTGGACCCCGACCTCGAGGGGACGGCGCTCCGCGAGGCCCGCGAGGAGGTCGGCGTCGAACCGACGAACGCGGACGTGGTCGGGCGGCTGGACGACATCCGCACCGTCACCCGCTACGCCGTCCGGCCGTACGTCGCCCGCGTCCCGGACGCCGACTACCGGCCCCGCGACACCCGCGAGGTGGCCGAGGTCGCCGCGCTCTCGGTCGACGACCTCACCGACCGCGCGAACTACGACTCCGAGCGCCGCGACCACCCCCACTACGGCGACATCCGGCTCCACTACTTCCGCGTCGACGGCTACACCGTCTGGGGCGCGACCGGCCGGATGCTGGTGCAGTTCCTCGAACTCGCGACGGGCTGGGAGATGCCGCCCGAGCCGGACCGCGAGGTCGAGGCCGACGCCGAGTTCCCGGTCTGATTCAGGCGCCCACCGTGACCGGTCGGCCCTCGCTGCCGCCCCGGAACCGTCGGTACCCCTCGTACAGCGCCGGCAGTCCCAGCGGAAGCGCGAGCACGCCGAAGGCGACGAGCGCGTACCGGGCCGGGTCGTCGTCGCGCCACGCCAGCCCCGTCGCAACGACGCCCAGGCCGGCGACGAGGTACGCGAGGTTGCTCCAGAGCGGGTCGTACGACGAGCAGTAGAGCCAGCAGACGAGCGTGTAGGAGGGAGCGTTCCAGGTCGGTGGGGAGAGCTTCGGCCAGAAGAACCGACAGTAGGTCGTCCAGGCGAGCATCGCGGCCGTCGGGAGGCCGACGAGCCACCTCGTTCCGGAGCGACAGGTTCGCGAGCCGTAGCGCCGGTACCCGGCGAGGAACAGCGCCGGGAACCCGATGATCCACAACCAGATGCCGACCGTATACGTGACCGGCCAGTGCTCGATGCGAGGCTGGGTGACAGGCAGCCGGAGCGATGCGGGCAGCGTCGCCCACGGAAAGGAGGGGTCCGGAACGGGGTTCGTGAACAGTGCCGCGAGCGAGAGGACGGTCCCGGCCACGAGCCCGTACAGGGCGACGGTGGTGTAGGAATCGAGCCACGCCGGTAGCGCCGCGTCCGCGCTGGAGTGGCGGGAAGCGTCCGGCATCGGCGGTCAGTCCTCCCGTTCGAGGGTCTCCTTGCGCCGCTCGAACTCCTCGTCGCTCAGGTCGCCGCGGGCGTACGCCAGCCGCAGCTCCTCGAGGGCCGTGTCACCGCCCTCGCTGTCGGCCGTCAGCGTCCGGTAGAGCAGGTACCCGCCGCCGACGAGGCCGGCGAGGAGCGCCAGCCGGAGCAGGACCGCGAGCAGGAACATCCCGCCCGTCATCCCGCCCCCGCCGCCCCACATATGCCCTCCCCCCATCGTCCCGCCCCAGCCGGCCATCATGCCGTAGCCGACCATCCCGAGCCCCATGAACAGGAGCGGGAGGAGGACCAGGATACCGAGCAAGACCAGCGCGAACGTCAGGAGCTGATTGGTGGAGGTGTTGGTGGACATCGTGGGTCACCCCGGGTGTACCCCGGGCTCTGGGTGTAGATACACGCCCCACGTTCAATGTGGTTTCCCCTTCGAACCCGAAGCGCATCCGCCGAGATACTTTCGAAATCGTCGATTCGGGGACCACGAGAAGGGACACTGGAAAGATGATGGCCCCGACCGACAGCCAGTCGCTCCCGACGGCGGGACAAGACGTTCCTTCGACCACACACGACCGTCCGACGACATGATGCGCCCCGCGGTCGTCGTCGGGCTCGTCCTCATCGGCGTTGCCCTCTACACGGTCAGCGACCCGATGTCGCGGCCGGTCTGGTCCGTTCGAGACGGGGTTCCTCGTGGCGGCCTGGAAGCCCGAGCCACCCGGCAGGGCTTCCGACACGTTCTAACCCGCCCGTACCCCACCACCGACAACGAATGCGAGGCGCGCTCATCGTGCTGGACGGCTGGGGGCTCGCCCCCGAGGACCAGACGGGCCGGGACGCCGTGGCGGCGGCCGAGACGCCCAACTTCGACCGCTACCGCGAGACCGGCGCGGCCGGGACGCTCACCACCCACGGCCGCGCGGTGGGCCTCCCGGAGGGACAGATGGGCAACAGCGAGGTCGGCCACCTCAACATCGGGGCGGGCCGCGTCGTCAAGCAGGACTCGACGCGCGTCTCCGACGACATCGCCGACGGGTCGTTCTTCGAGAACGACCAGCTGGTGTCGGCGTTCGACTACGCCGACCGGAACGGGGGCCGCGTCCACCTCATGGGGCTGCTCAGTGACGGCGGCGTCCACTCGATGCAGGAGCACCTCCACGCGCTGGTCGAGATGGCCGACCGGCAGGGTGTCCCCGCGGTCACCCACGCCTTCACGGATGGCCGCGACACGGCACCGACATCGGGCGCGGGCTTCCTCCGGGAGTTCCAGGCGGTCACCGATGAGTACGGCACCGGCGACGTGGCGACCGTCACCGGCCGCTACTACGCGATGGACCGCGACCAGAACTGGGAGCGGACGAAACGGGCCTTCGACGCCATCGTCAACCGCGAAGCGCCTCACGAGGTCTCTTCCGCGGTCGAAGCGGTCGAGCGGTCCTACGAGCGCGACACGACCGACGAGTACGTCGAGCCCACCCTGGTCGAGGGGGAGGCGGCGCTCTCGGACGGCGACGCGGTGGTCTTCTTCAACTTCCGGGCCGACCGCGCCCGGCAACTGGTCCGGATGCTCGCGGACATCCGCCCGGAGTGGGACCTCGACACCTCGTCGCCCGACACCCGCGTCGTCACGATGACCGAGTACGACGCCACCTTCGACCTGCCGGTGGCGTACCCGCCGAACCAGCCCGCGGACGTGCTGGGTGAGGTGCTCGCGGACGCCGGGCTGAGCCAGCTCCGGGCCGCCGAGTCCGAGAAGTACGCCCACGTCACCTACTTCCTCAACGGGGGCCGCGAGGTCGCGTTCGAGGGCGAGGAGCGCGAGATCATCGACAGCCCGGACGTGGCGACCTACGACCAGCAACCCGAGATGCACGCCCACGAACTCACGGACGCGGTCATCGGGCGCATCGAGCGCGAGGACCCGGGCGCGCTCGTCCTGAACTACGCCAACCCGGACATGGTCGGGCACACGGGCGACTTCGACGCCGCCGTCGCCGCCGTCGAGGCGGTCGACGAGCAACTCGGGCGGCTCGTGGCGGCCTGTCACGACGCCGGCGCGCACGTCCTCGTCACGGCGGACCACGGCAACGCCGACGACATGGGGACGGAAGCGGACCCGCACACGGCCCACACGACGAACCCGGTCCCGTTCGTCTCGCTCCCGGCCGAGGGCGGCGAGGGGGGCGTGGAGGTCCGAGACGGGGGCGTGCTGGCCGACCTGGCGCCGACGCTTCTCGACCGGATGGGTCTCGACCAGCCCGAGGCGATGACGGGCGCGTCGCTGCTGGAGTGACCACGGAGTACTGCTCGGGGGGGTTACGTTCATCCTGCATACCGCGCCGAAGGCGCGGTTTCACCGACCGGAGCGAGCGAAGCGAGCGGAGGTCGGCCTTTTTTCTGAACGTTTTTTGCCGCGAGTGGTTGCCGACGGCGGCCGGAGGCCGCCGAGGCAACCCGAGCGGGAAAAAAGCTCCAGTTAGTCGTCGCTGGGGGCGGCCGCGCCGCTGCCGGCCGAGACGCCGGTACCGGGCCCGACCTCGATGTCCAGCTCGTCGAGCTTCTCGTCGGTGACGACGCCGTCGACCCAGCCACGCACCTCGTAGTACTCCTCCTTCATCGGCTCGAGCTCGCAGACTTCGCCCTCCGAGGCGCCCTGGCCCGGCATGGAGCCGGGGTTGTCGGGCAGGAAGCGGTCCGGGAGCGAGTCGTCCTCGGCGTCGAATCCGTTCAGGTTGTTGTAGTAGCGCTCGAGGTTGTAGACCCGCTCGCCGGCGGCCATCAGCTCCTCCTCACCGACATCGAGGCCGGTCATGCCGTTGTACTGGAGGACGTACTCCTCGACGCCCTCCGCGAAGGCGTTGAACTTGCAGATGTCGAAGGAGTCCGAGATGGCGTGCATGTCCTGGAAGGTCGCCGCCAGCTCGCCCTTGCCCTCCCAGGCGTAGGGGTCGACCTTCTCGGGGATACCGAGAATCTCCGCCGCCGGGGTGTAGGCCCGCAGGTGGCAGGCGCCGCGGTTCGAGGTGGCGTAGCCGATGCCCATCCCCTTCATGCAGCGCGGGTCGTAGGCGGCCATCGACTGGCCCTTGACGGCCAGCGAGTTCTCGTGGGCGTCGAACTCCTCGGCGAGATGGCTCGGTCCCTCGGCGAGGTGGTCCGCGAGCTCCGTCTCGCGGGTGGCGATCTTCGTCAGCATCTCGACCATCTCCTCGGTGTCGCCCCACTCGATGCCGTCGCCGAGGCCGTCCAGCTTGCCCTCCTCGGTCATCTCCATCGCCATCGCCATCGTGTTGCCGGCGTCGATGGTGTCGATGCCGTGGTCGTTGCAGCGCTGGAGCATGAGCGCGATGTCGTCGCGCTCGGTGTGCCCGGAGTTGGGGCCGAGCGCCCACGCCGACTCGTACTCGTACGATTCGGTGCGGACGTTCAGCTCCTCGCCCTTGTGCATCACGTCGACCTCGACCTCCTTCTTGCACGCGACCGGACAGGAGTGACAGGTCGGCTCGTCGACGAGGATGTTCTCGCGGACGTTCTCGCCGGAGACGCGCTCGGAGTCGAAGTCGTCGGCGCCCCAGCCGTCGTCACGGGCGTCGCTCGTGGACGTGTACTTCGCGTTGCGGGCCGGGAGGCCGGACATCTCCTCGGTCGCGTTCATCAGGACGTTCGTCCCGTACAGCGAGAGGCCGCCCTCGTTCGGGCCGGTGACCTCGGACTCCTGGATGAGCTGCATCGCCTGCTGGTGGCCCTTCTTGAACGTCTCGGGGTCGGCCGGCTTCTGCATCTTCGTCGTGGACTTGACGACGACCGCTTTCAGGTTCTTGTTGCCCATCACGCAGCCGGTGCCGCCCCGGCCCGAGGCGCGGTCGTCCTCGTTCATGATGCAGGCGAACTTCACCTCGTTCTCCCCACCCTGGCCGATGGCCATCGTGGAGAGGTTCTTGCCGTACGCGCCCTCGTGGCGCTCCTCCAGCGCGTCCATCGTGTCGTGGACGCCCTTGCCCCAGAGGTCGGAGGCGTCGTGGAGGGTGACCTCGCCGTCCTCGACGAAGGCGTACACCGGCTCGTCGGCGCGCCCCTCGAAGAGGAGGCCGTCGAAGCCGGCCCACTTGAGCCGCGCGCCCGACCAGCCGCCGTGATGGCTGTCGGTCACGGTGCCCGTCAACGGTGACTTCGTACAGATGGCGATGCGCCCGGACATCGTCACCTGCGTCCCCGTGAGCGGGCCGTTCATGAACGCCAGCAGGTTGTCCTCGCCCAGCGGGTCCACGTCGGGCCCCTGGTCGAAGACGTACTTCACACCGAGGCCGCGCGCGCCGATGTACTTGCGCGCGTCCTCGTCGTCTACACTTTCGTAGCCCACCGACCCCTCCGAGAGGTCGACGCGGGCGACGTGGTCCTGGAATCCGCCGAGATCTGTCATGGTGAACCAGTATCGATATGATTGGGGCGCTGGCATGTTAGAAATTGCCACGTACGCGTAACTCCGAACGGTTACATCTCGCGAACTGTGCCCGTTGATAGCCGGCCTCTATTTATCGGGCTTGGGTGGCCGACCGACACGACCGCCCACCCGGCGTCGGCGAAACCGGAACCCGTCACTGCCCGAGCGTGGGTCGTGTGCCCGGTTGGGCCGGTGACCGGACGGTCTGACTGGCCGGTGACTGGGGTGGCTGACCGGGACCGTCACGATCATGAGCCGCGTGGTCGTGCGCCCGGCCGTGTCGGATTCCGCCCCACTCGCGTGTCCCACACGCTGGGTGCGACGCCTCGTTCCGGTCGCGTGGGCGGGCTTCGTCCTCGTCGCGAGCGTCATCGAGCCCGGCGGTGGGGCCCCCTCCCCGCCGGTTCTCGGCTTCCCGGCCGACAAGGTGCTCCACGGGCTCACGTACGCGACGCTCGCGGCGGCCCTCGCCGTCGGGTTCGCGACGGTCGAGCCGGAGCGGTTGCCCGGGAACGAGCTCCGGGAGCGTCCCCTCGTCCGGGTGGCCCTGCTCGCCGTCGTCGTGGCCACGGCCTACGGCCTCGCGATAGAGGGCGTCCAGTTCCCCATCCCGTACCGGACGTTCGACCTGCTCGACGCCGCCGCGAACGCCGTCGGCGCGGCCGTCGGTGCGGCGGGCTGGGTGAGTGGCGCTCTCGTTCGGCGGCAGCTCGGCCGCTGCGGAGCGTGGCCCCCGGGGTGAGCCCCCGACCGGAGCGTCCCCCGAGCCGAAGCCGCTTTACCCGCCGCTCGGCAACCCGGACGTATGAGTACGGACGAGCCGAGCCCGGAGGTCTACGAGTCGGGCCGCGGGATGGACGCGCACAACGAGGCGATGCGCGAGATCCGCGCCCGCCGCGACGAGACCTACGACCCCCGCGAGCCCACCCGGGTCTGGCTCGACGAGGACAACACGCCGGACGGGACCCGGCGGTCACTGACCATCATCCTGAACACGGGCGGCTGTCGCTGGGCCCGCGCCGGCGGCTGCACGATGTGTGGCTACGTCGCCGAGTCCGTCGAGGGCGGCAGCGTCAGCCACGAGGACCTGATGGCACAGGTCGATGTCTGCCTGGAGCACGAGCAGGAGAACGCTGACGAACCGGCGCCGCTCATCAAGATCTACACCTCGGGGTCGTTCCTCGACGAGCGCGAGGTGCCGGCCGAGACCCGCGCCGCCATCGGCGAGACGTTCGCCGATCGCGAGCGCATGGTCGTGGAGTCGCTTCCCGACTTCGTCGCGACCGAGCGGCTCGCGGACTTCACCGAGCAGGGGCTGGAGACCGACGTGGCCATCGGGCTGGAGACCGCGACCGACCGCGTCCGCCACGACTGCGTCAACAAGTACTTCGACTTCACCGACTTCGAGGCCGCCTGCGCCGAGGCCCGCGAGGCCGACGCCGGCGTGAAGGCGTACCTCCTGATGAAGCCGCTCTTCCTCTCCGAACCCGAGGCCGTCGCGGACATGGAATCGAGCGTCCGGCGCTGTGCGTCGGTCGAGGGCTGCCACACCGTCTCGATGAACCCCTGCAACGTCCAGCGGTACACGATGGTCGAGGACGTCTTCCACGATGGGGGGTACCGACCACCCTGGCTCTGGTCGGTCGCCGAGGTGCTCGAATCGACCGCGGACGCCGACGCCATCGTCGTCTCGGACCCCGTCGGCCACGGCTCCGACCGCGGCCCGCACAACTGCGGCGAGTGCGACGACAACGTCCAGACCGCCATCAAGGACTTCGATCTGCGGCAGGACCCGTCGGTGTTCGAGCAGGTCTCGTGTGAGTGCGAACTGACGTGGGAGGCCGTGATGGAGCGAGAGAAGAGCTTCGGCCAGCCGCTGGCGCGGTAGGTGAGCGGCGCCCTCGGGTGGGCCGACGCCGTGGTTTGAATACCAGAGCCGTGCTGCAGCGGGTATGGGGAGCGACCGACCGGCGGACGAGGCCTTCCGGCTCCTGTCCGACGAGATACGGCTCGACATCCTCCGGGCCGTCGCGCTCGCACAGCACGAGGTCTCCGGCGCAGCGGTGGCCGCACCATCGTTCTCGGACATCTACGAGCGCGTCGATGTCGACAACACCTCCAAACTGTCGTACCACCTCGGGGAACTCACCGGGACGTTCCTCAGGAAGCACGACGGGGGATACGCGTTCACCCACGCCGGCGAGCGCGTCGTCCGGTTCGTCCTCGCCGAGAACCACCGCCGCCCCGCGGAGTTCGGGCGGATAGACGCGGCCGGGAACTGCCTGTTCTGTGGTGCGGCGCGTCTGCAGGCGACGCTCGAAGGGCAGTTCTTCATGATCCGATGTGGGGCGTGTGACCGCCCGGCGTTCTCCTACCGGGTCACGCCGGCACAGGTCCGGGCACACGAAGAGGGCGACCTCGTCGAGGCCGTCAGGGGCGAGCAGGCGGGCGACTTCCTGAAGATGCGCCAGGGGGTCTGCCCGGACTGCGCTGGACGACTGGAGACGGAGGTGCGAGCCATCGACGAGGCCCCCGAGTACGAGGGACTGCCGGCGTCGTTCGGGACGTTCAGCGAGTGTCAGGAGTGTCTCCGATGTCTCGGCGTTCCCCTGACCCACGCGGCGGTCTACCACCCGGAGTCGGTCGCGTTCCACTGGGAGCACGGCGTGGACATCCTCGGGACGGGGGTCTGGGAGTTCCACCGGTATCTCCGGGAGGGACGGTGGACGGACGAACGGGTCGACGACGACCCGGAGACGTACCGGGTCGACCTGCGGCGCGACGACGCCTCCCTGCGGCTCTTCCTCGACGGGTCCGCCGCGGTCACCCGGACCGAGCGGATCCAGCGGCGGGACCACGGCGGGGGCGACGGCTGACCCGCGCGGCCGGACGGGTGCCGACAATCATGGCAGGAACCTATCAAAAACGTCGTTGAGTTATCCGGGCGTGGTTTCGGCCCCTGTCGGACCATCGTCACAAAGAGCTCGCTCTCCGCCCCGAATCGCTCAACACGGATTTTGAAACGCACGCGACAAATTATCAATTTTCCGAGAAGATTTATCCGGGTGGAGACCGCACCGTGGAAGCACCGGACGTGATACACCGATGACCTCGACACCCAGCTCGGACCTGACGGAGCACAGCTCACACGAGACCGCGACCGGCCGCGACCCGGCATCGAACCGCCCGATGTCGGTCGAGGAGATCCAGGCGTCGTACGCCGAGTACGCCGACCTGATGCACCGGTTCGAGTGGGTCGACCGGCTGCTGACGGGGCGGTACCGCCGCCGCCGGTTCGGCGACGTGACGGGCCGTGTCCTCGATGTCGCCTGCGGGACCGGGACGAACTTCCGGTATCTCCCGACGACCGCCGACATCGTCGGTATCGACATCAGCCCGGAGATGCTGGCGAAGGCCGAGCGCCAGCTCGACGACCTCGGCCGCGACGGGAGGCTCGAACGGATGGACGCACAGGACCTGGCGTTCGAGGACGACAGGTTCGACGCGGTCGTCTCGGCGCTCTCGACCTGCACGTTCCCAGACCCGGTCGCCGCGCTCCGGGAGATGGAGCGGGTCTGCAAGCCGGACGGGACCATCCGACTCGTCGAACACGGGCGGAGCGATGTCGGGCCCATCGCCCGGTATCAGGAGTGGCGGAGCGACGCTCACTACGAACAGGCGGGCTGTCGCTGGACCCAGGAGCCCCGGGAGGTCGTCGCGGAGGCCGGCCTGTCGGTGACGGACACACGGACCGGACTGCTGGGCATCGTCACGACGTTCGAGATCGAGCCGCGCTGAGAATCGGACTCCCGGGCCGGACGGTCAGGCCGGTCAGGCGAACTTCCGAACGAGTCCGAAGAGACGGTCCCGAATCCGGTCGGGCAGGAAGCGCAGTTTCACCATCAGGTCGGCGAGGCCACCGACGACGTAGCGCGGCTCGGGGTCCGGGGAGACGCCGGCCTCGAGGATGACCCGGGCCACGTCCTTCGGATGGACGGCGACGGGCGAGTCCGCGCCGAACAGGGAGGCATCCTCCTGGAACTCGTAGATGTCGGCGTAGGCGTCGGTGCGGTCGTAGCGGTCGAGTTCCTCGTCGACGCGCTCGCGGAACTTCGTCTTGACCGGGCCGGGCTGGACGACGCTCACGTCGATTCCGTGCGGGGCGACCTCGTTGCGGAGCGCATCACTGTACCCCTCCAGCGCGAACTTCGAGGCGGAGTAGGCGCCCATCCCGGGCGAGGCGAGTCGGCCCGCGACCGAGGAGACGTTGACGATGGTGCCGTCCTCTCGCTCGCGCATGTGCGGCAGCACCGCGCGGATGAGGCGGTGGGGACCGTAGACGTTCACGTCGAACTGCCGGTGGAGCAACTCGTCGCTCACGTCCTCGAGCGGCCCGTGCTGGCCGTAGCCCGCGTTGTTGACGAGGCAGTCGATACGACCGTCGCGCTCGATGATACGGTCGACCACGCGCTCGACGTCCTCGGGGTCGGTCACGTCGAGGGTGTTGATGTCACAGCCCTCCTCGCCGAGTTTCTCGATATCCGCGGTGTTGCGGGCGGTCGCGTACACCTGCCAGTCGTCGTCGAGGAACGCGTAGGCGGTTGCCCGCCCGATGCCCGAGGAGCAGCCCGTGATGAGGACCGTCTTCGTGTCGACCATGGTCCGCGCGTCGTCGGGGGCCCACTTAGCGGTGGTCGTTTGGCAGGGCGGCCGCCGCGCCGGGACGGGAACACGGTTCGGTGAAGTGAGGAACGCGGTTCGGTGAATTGACGTGCCGCGCGAGCGGACGCCTCGGTGATGGATATCGACCTCCGCGCGACCGCGGTCGGCTTCGTGGGCGCACTCCTCGTCCTCGGGGCACTGCTCGCGTTCGTCGGGGTCGGGCGGGTCGTCGACGCACTGGTGCGGGCCGAGCCCACGCTGCTCGTGGGCGTGCTGGTGGCGGCGCTGGCGTGGCTCACGGCGTGGGGGCTGGCGCTCCGAACCGTCCTGCGCGTCCTGGGTGCGTCGCTCCGCGCCCCGGTCGCGGTGCTGGTGTTCACGGCGGCGACGTTCGCCAACAACGTCACGCCGTTCGGGCAGGCTGGCGGCGAGCCGATCGCCGCGCTGTTCATCTCGCGGGTCTCGGAGACGGAGTACGAGACCGGCCTCGCGGCCATCGCCAGCGTCGACTCGCTCAACTTCGTCCCCTCGATCACGCTTGCGACGCTGGGGCTGGCGTACTTCTCGACGAAGATCGCGTTCGGTCGGCGGCTCCAGTTCGCCACGGCCGCGGTGGTCGCGCTCGCACTCGCCATCCCGGTCGCGGGCTACTACGGCTGGCAGAACCGCTATGCCGTCGAGCGGCGGGTCATCGGGGCGCTCACGCCGTTCATCCGGGGCGTGGGCCGACTCGTCCCGGGGAAGCAGCCGCTCGACCCCGAGGTCATCGAGGAGCGCATCGAGGGGTTCTTCCACGCCATCGAGCGCGTCGCGAGCGACCGCGAGCGACTCGCGCTCGCGCTCGGCCTCTCGACGCTGGGCTGGCTCTGCCAGGGCGCGTCGCTCTACCTCGCGATGCTGGCCATCGGCGCGCCCGTCGAACCGGAGGTGGTGTTCGTGGTCATCCCGGTCGGCGCCATCGCGGGCATCACGCCGCTCCCCGGCGGGCTGGGCGGGGTCGAGGCGGTCCTCATCGCCCTGCTGGTGGCACTGGGCGTCCCCGCGGGCGCGGCCGCCGCCGGCGTCCTCATCCACCGGATGGGGACCTACTTCCTCCCGCTCCTGCTGGGCGGCGGGACCGCGACCGCGCTCGGTGCCGACGGCTTCCTCACCCGGCGGGCCACCGACGGCGCCTCCGGGGCGGGGGGGACGCGGCTGGACGACGACGACCGCGGGCCCTGAGGCCACAGCGGGGGCGGGGCACCCGTGCGACCCGGATAACGTCAGGATTAAACCCGGGCGTCGGGAAGAGGGCGGTAATGGCGACACTCTACGACGTACCCACCGAGGAGTTCATCGAGGCCCTCGCGGAGCGACTGGCCGAGGACGACACGTTCGACGAGCCCGACTGGGCGACGGTCGCGAAGACCGGCGTCGGCCGCGAACTGCCCCCCGAGCAGGAGGACTTCTGGCAGCGCCGTGCCGCCTCCGTCTTCCGGAAGGTCGCCGTCGACGGTCCCGTCGGCGTCCAGCGCCTCCGCACCAGCTACGGCGACTCGAAGCAGGGCTCGACGCGCTACCGCGTCCGCCCGGACCAGAAGACCGAGTCCTCGGGCAAGATCGTCCGCACCATCCTCCAGCAGCTCGAGGACGCCGACTACGTCCAGCAGGAGGGCAGCGCGGGCCGCGCCGTCACCGGTGACGGGCGCGCCTTCCTCAGCGAGGTCGCGACGGACCTCCTCGAGGAGCTCGACCGGCCGGAGCTGGAGCGCTACGCGTAGACCGGGTTTCTCTTCCGTTCTCCCGATTCGATAGCGGCCGCGCTCACTGGTCCCGGTCCAGCAGTCAGTCCGCACCGGGCACGTCGTGGCCGGTGATATCGGTCCCCCCGTCAGCATCGACGGTCGCCGTCACCCCCTCGTCGGCAGCCGGACCGAAGGGGTGGTCGCCCACGATGTGCACCTCGCGCTGCGGGAACGGGATAGCGATGTCGGCGTCCCGGAGGCCGGCGTGGACCGCCTTCAGCAGCAGGTGCGTCGCCCGCCCGCGCAGGACCGGGTCGGCTACCCAGATGAGCAGCTCCGTGTCGATGGCGCTGTCGCCGAACTCGCGGAACCGGACCCGCGGCGAGGGGCGCTCCTGCACCAGCGATTCCCCGGCAGCCACCGCCAGTAGCGTCGCCTCGACGTGGTCGAGGTCCGAGTCGTAGGCGACGCCGACGGGGATGCGGATGCGCCGCTCGCGCTTCGGCCCGGACTCGTTGATGACCCGCGCCGAGTTGAGGACGCTGTTCGGGAGGGTGACGAGCACGTCGTCGCGGGTCCGGATGGTCGTCGAGCGGATGGAGACGTCCTCGACGCGGCCGCGGTCGCCGTCCTCGGTGACGATGTAGTCGCCGACCTTGTACGTCCCATCGAAGTAGAGCGCGATGCTCCCGAAGAAGTTCGCGATGGTGTCACGGGCGGCGAACCCGAGGATGATGCCGAGGATACCCGCCGAGGCCAGCAGCGGCGTCACGTCGTAGTTCCAGACGCGGAGCAGCGCGAACGACGACAGCGCGATGATGCCGGCCGACCAGACGTTCTGGAAGACGGGGACGACCGATCGCTCCGCGGTGGTCGACTCGGCGGCGGTGATGGTCTTCGAGACGCGGCGGCCGAGTCGGACGAGCGTGGCCATCCAGACGAGGATGAGCGCCGAGAGGACGACGGCTGCAACGTCGGCGTCCAGCGCCGCGTCGAGTGCGAGCGGCGCCCGGGCGAAGTACGCACCGGCCAGTAGCGCGCTCAGGTAGAGGGCCGGGTGGACCGTCTGGAGCGCCACGTCGTCCACCTCGCCCTCGATACGGGTCGTGAGCGCGCGGATGAACGCGTCGCCGCCCACCTGGACGGCACGCGCGACCAGGACGGAGGCGAGGATGATGACGGCGAGCGTCTGCCACCGGGGCAGCGTCGCCAGCCACGCCATGAAGTCGGCGATGGGGGTCATTACGTTCCACTCGCGATACCGTGAGATAACTCTTCTCAGCAGCCGGTCGTGTAGTCGCTCCGCAACCCGAACCCGTTTTGATGCCCGGCCCGACCCCCCGCGTATGACCGATCTCACGGTGGACTTCGGGAACGCGCTCGATGTCGAGGCGACGCCGGGCGTGAGCGAGGGGATCCTCGAACGGCTGGACGAGCGCGTCGCCGACGTACACGACACCATCTCGACCGGGATGGCCGAGGGCGAGTTCGGCTACGCCAGCCTGAACCTGCCCGAGCGAACCGACCCGGCCGCCATCGAGGACGCCGTCGCGGATATCGACGCCGACCACGTCCTCACCGTCGGTATCGGCGGATCGGCGCTGGGCGCGGTCACCGTCTCGGCCGCGCTCGGCCTCGCCGACCGCCACCACACGCTCGACAACGTCGACCCCGAGGCGACACGCCGCCTGCTGGACTCGCTCCCGCTGGACCGTACGGCGGTCAACGTCGTCTCGCGCTCGGGCACGACCGCCGAGACGCTGGCGAACTTCCTCGTCGTCCGCGAGGCACTGGACGAGGCCGGCGTCGACTGGACCGAGCGGACGGTCGTCACGACGGGCGAGGGGGGACCGCTCCGGGCGGCCGCCGAGGAGCATGGCCTCCCGGCGCTGGACGTGCCCGAGGGCGTTCCCGGCCGGTTCTCCGCGCTCTCGGCGGTCGGGCTGGTTCCGGCTGCCATCCTGGGTGGTGACGTGGAGGGGGTCGTCGCGGGCGGTGTCGCCGGCCGCGAGGCGTTGCTCGACGGCGGGTCGCTGTTCGACTATCCGGGCTACGCTTACGGCGCGGTGGCGTACGCGCTGGAGCAGCGCGGCGCGACCGTGAACGCGATGCTGCCGTACGCCGAGTCGCTGGAGCCGTTCGCGGAGTGGTTCGCCCAGCTCTGGGCCGAGTCGCTCGGGAAGGACGGCCTCGGGCAGACGCCTGCCCGTGCGCTCGGCGCGACCGACCAGCACTCCCAGCTCCAGCTCTACCGGGGTGGCCGCCACGACAAGCTCGTCACGCTGGTCCGGCCGCGCGAGCGGGCCGACGTGGAGATACCGGCGACGGCGGTCGAGGGGATGCGCTATCTGGGCGACGCGACGCTGGGGGAGCTGCTGGACGCGGAGTTCGAGGCGACGGAGGCGTCGCTGGCCGCGGCCGACCAGCCCAACGTCCGGGTGGAGTTCCCGCGGGTCGACGGTCCCGGCATCGGGCGACTCCTGTTCGACGTGGAGGCCGCGTGCGTCCTCGCGGGCGAGCTCATGGGCGTCGAGACGTTCACCCAGCCCGCCGTCGAGTGGGGCAAGCGTGCGGCCCGGGGGCTGCTCGGTGGCGGCGAGTTCGCGGAGGCCGACGCGGTGGCCGAGAAGACCACGCGGGTCGTCGGCGGGAAGTAACCGTTCCGGGCCGGTGTGCGGTCGGCCGGGCGTTCGTCCTCCGATTCCAAGTGAGAAAGAGGTATTCGAGGGCGGCCCGAACCGACCCCATGGACGAACTGAGCGGACTGAGCGGTGCCAGCCCGGAGGAGCGCCTCCGGAGCGTCGGCACCGGTATCGGCCTCACCGTGGCCGGCTTCGTCACGGCCCTGGTGGTGCTGTTCGCCGGGGTGCAGGCACTCTCTGCCGCCGGTATCCCCGTACAGGAACAGCCCGTCCTCGTCATCGGCCTGAGCATCGTCCTCCAGGGGCTCGGCTTCGGCATCGCGGTCGCGGTCTACATGGCGCTCACGAAGCGGTTCGACCTCCTGAAGTACCGACTGCCGACGCTGCGGGACCTCGGCTGGGCGGCCGGCGGCCTGGTCGCGCTGTTCGCCGGCTACATGGCCATCGCGCTCATC
The DNA here is from genome assembly GCF_024298885.1 of Haloglomus halophilum. Classification (GTDB taxonomy): domain Archaea; phylum Halobacteriota; class Halobacteria; order Halobacteriales; family Haloarculaceae; genus Haloglomus; species Haloglomus halophilum. The sequence continues at coordinate 446,454 of NZ_CP101166.1, read as the reverse complement.
GTCTCCCAGCTCGGCGTCGACACCGCGCAGAACGCTATCGTCGAGGAGGGGCGCAAGAACCCTCAGCTCGTGCTCTACCTCATCCCGCTGGCCATCCTCGTGGTCGGGCCGAGCGAGGAGCTGCTGTTCCGTGGTGCCATCCAGGGCGTCCTCCGGCGGGCGTACGCCCCGATTCCGGCCATCATCATCGCGTCGGCACTGTTCGGCGTCGCCCACGTCTTCGCGCTCTCGGGCTCGGGCACCGGCGTGCTGGTCTACATCGCGGTGACCTTCGTGCTGGGCTGCATCCTCGGGTTCGTCTACGAACGGACGGACAACCTCGTCGTCCCCGCCCTCATCCACGGCGTCTACAACGCCATCCTGTTCTCGCTCCTGTACGTGCAGGTCAGCGGCGGGGTCTGACTCGTGGAAGGTGGGGACTGGAAGCTCGATTCCTCGGACTGGAGTTAAATCAATTCTAACACTGTTACCAATTAACAGGCTTTATCCTGCCGCACTCTCTGCTGTGCAGCATGACTTCGGGATGGGCGTTCGTACGGGGGCCTCGCCACGGGCAGGTGAAGCGGGACGGACGGGGGACCAGCGGCCCGGCGGACGACAGGGACGGCGACCGGACGACGAGCCGACGCGACGGCCGCGGCGCTCGTCACGACGGGACGACGAGATGAGTACGCTGTCGAAGCCGAGTACCGAGTCGTTCGACCGGCTCCCACTGGACGGATCGGAGCTGGTCGCGGCCCTGGGGCTGGTCTTCGTGCTGAGCGGCGTCGCCTTCTGGTCACAGTCCATCCTCCCGACGACCGACACCGTGGCGACCGCCCTCTACGAGCTCGTGATGCACGTGCTGTTCGGGACGGTCATCCTCCTGCTCGGCATCCACATCGAGCGGAGCGAACTCGTCCCGGAGGAGCGCCGCGAGGTCATCCTCTGGTGTTTCTCGGCGTTCCTGTTCTTCTTCTGGCTCGCGGTCTGGTCGGAGCTCGACGCCGTCCTCGCGGCGACGATGACCCGGGACCTGGTCAGCAACATCGTCGTCTTCGGCAGCATCGGCGGCGCGTTCGGCGCCATCATCGGCGTGAACCGCGGCCGCGCCACCCGGAACGAGATACTGGCCGAGCGGACCGAGGACCAGCGCGAGACCCTGGAACTGCTGACGCGACTGCTCCGCCACGACATCCGCAACGACATGCAGGCGGTCAACGCCCACGCCGGCTTCCTCGCCGAGGAGGACCTCAGCGAGGACGGGGAGTCGTCGCTGGGGGTCATCAAGCAGCGGAGCGACGCCATCCTCCGACTGCTGGAGGACACCTCGACGCTCATCGAGACGCTCGGCTCCGACCGGGAGCTTCGCCCCATCTCGCTCTCGACTACCGTCGAGCAGGAGGCGGTCAGCATCCGCGACGAGCATCCCGAGGTCACCGTCGAGACCGACGTGCCCGAGGACCTGCAGGTCGTGGCCGACGGCCTGCTCCACCAGCTGTTCCTGAACCTCCTCTCGAACGCGGTGGCACACAACGACACCGAGGACCTGCGGATCCACGTCGGGGCGAAGCGACGGCAGGACCTCGTCGACATCACGGTGAGCGACAACGGGACGGGCATTCCCGAGGCGATCCGCGAGACCTGCTTCGAGCTCGGCGAGAAGGGACCGGGGAGCCAGGGTGACGGCCTCGGCCTCTACCTCGTCTCGCGGCTGGCGGATGTCTACGGCGGGTCGGTCACGGTAGACGACTCGCCGAGCGGTGGCGCACAGTTCGACATCACGCTCGAAACCGCCGACTGAGTCGACCGCCTCCGGCCGGAGACCGCCCGCTCCGTGGACTCTGTCGGGGTGTGGTAGTTAATTACAGCCACAACGCTCATTACGTTCGTGCCGAGTAGTCACTCATGAAGCGACGTGAGTTACTCGGGGCCGGAACTGGGGCGGCGCTCGTCGGGTTGAGTGGCTGTGTCGCGACCGTCGCGAACGCGACGACGCGGACGGGATCGGGACCCGCAGCCACGTACCTGTCGGGTGGGCAGGTCCCGACGACGTTCGACTTCGGTCTGCCCTCGGTCGAGACGACGAGCATCACGAAGGCGGCACTCACGGTCTCGGGGAGTGTCGCGGGGCTCTCGGGCTCGGTCGACATCGACGGCTGGTTCACCACGAGTCAGCTCCGGTCGAAGAACGACGACTCGACGCGGAGCAACGACCGGGACAGCGAGAGTGCGTCGGGGGATGGGGACTGCATGTGGGACGACTGCGCCGTGGCCGCGTACCTCGACGGCGAGGCCGTCATCGGCGAGGGGTTCCTGCTCTCGCTCCCGAACGCGAAGCCGCCCGGTGGGGGGGAGCCGATGGCCGAGTTCGCGCCCGACCAGTTGCTGGATGCGGTCACCGCCGGCGACGACAGCCGGGACGGCGGTGGCTCGACATCGGCGACAGCGGTCAAGTTCAAGCCTGGAGCGGAACTCTCGGACAGGGTCAAGCTGACCGCGGTCGGCACACCGGTCCGGAACGTCACGGTCCACAAGGAGATCGACAAGGCGTCACCGAAGATCTACGATGGCCTGACCACTGGGGGCGGGGGCGACGGGCTGCCTGGCCAGTGGCAGCAGGCGCGGACGTTCAAGGGCGGCACCATCTCCCAGACCATCCTCGGTGCCGCGGTCGTCTCGGTCGATGGCGTTGGCGGCGCGGCGGTCGACCTGCCCGCCCTCCTGCATATGAAGCGCATCCGGCACGGCGAGGACTACCTGTTCGTCGGCGGCTGGGTGCTCGACGCCGGGCGCATCTACAGCGACGCCGCCACCCTCCTGGTCGAGGCGGGTCCGAACGAGGTGGTTGGGCTCGGTGACGACGAGATCGGCAGCGCCGATGACGCGCTGCTCACTGGACGGCTCACTCGCGAGCGGAGCCGTCTCGGTGGTCTCGTCTACGATGGCCCTGCGACCGACGACCTCCTCCCGTTTCTTCCCCCAGCCCTCCGCGAGGGTGACGGGCTGGAGCGGTTCGGTACCGCCTCGAAACGGAGCGCCCGGAAGGGTCGGAACCCGCAGACCGGCAAGGAGATCAAGATCCCGGCGAAGCGAGTCGCGGCGATGGGAACCACCGTGGCCACCATCCAGACACGGGCCGACCGCTGCGGACTGGAGTCGTGTGGGACCGTGGGCGAACACGCCGGTGCCCGGAAGAGCCACATCGAGCGCGCACGGTCGGCACTCGAGGACGGCGACGACGCGGCCGCCCGCGAGGAACTGCTGGCGGTCCGGGAGATCGTGGCGGGTGACATCGAGTTACTGGCCGGCGTCGAGGACCGCGAGGCGGTCGGCGACCTGCTCGGTCTGGAGCGGGCCGTCAGGCGCGAGACGGCCCTCGCGCTGGACCCGCTCGACCGGGACGTGGATGGCGACGGGTTCGACGAGAGCGACAGCGAGGGGAACGATGTCGAGGAGATCGAACTGGCGGTCGAGAAGATAGAGCGTGGCATCGCCGGTGACGACGACGGCGACGGCATCTGGGACGCCATCGACGGGAGCGCCGTCGCGGGCGCGGTCTCGAGCGACAAGCTCCTGGTTACCGGCGGCGTGGTGGGGACCGCTCACACGTTCGAACTGAAGGAGGGCCGCAAGGGGATGAACGCCGTCAACGTCCAGCGGACGCGGACCGCTGGTGGTGACGCCAACGACCCGCCGCAGGTCCGGTACTGGAGCGTGTTCGGATCGGGCGATGACCTCCGGGTCGTCGTGATGGTCGTCACCGACGCGGAGGGCCGGGCGATGAACAAGGCCGAACTGATCGACGCCATCGCGTCGGAGGCCGACATCACGAAGGCCGATGCCAGGCGGTCGCTCGACGCATTCATCGACACGACCACCAAACTGCACGCGGGCATCGAGAAGGACCAGGTCAAGCGCGGGATGGTCACCGGGAAGGCAGGACCGAGTGGCGGTGCGGGCAGTTCCGTGGACCCCGTCGTCCCGCTCGTCGATGGGCCGGCCGGCGACGACGAGACACCCCTGAAGACGACGGTCGTCCCGCTGGACGCGCCACTGGTCCACCTGACCGCATCGACGCGGTCACTGAAGAAGGGCAACCGGGTCGCGCTCGTCGGCTTCGGGAGCTACGCCGGGGGCTGACCGACCGGCGCCTCCGGTGGACCGGCTGATGGCCCACCCGGGGCGTCGCGACCGTCGGCTGACCCGCTGCGACCGTCAGGACGGGTTCTTGCGCGCGAGGTCGCTGCCACAGATCTCACAGCGCTCGCGGTGGTCGTCGTACTCGCGGCCGCAGCCCTGGCACTGGTATATCCAGTCGCGGCGCTCGTCGATGCCCTCCTGGGCGATGGACTCGATGCGGACCTCCAGCTGGTCGGCGGTGTTCTGCATGGCGTAGTCGTCCGTGACGAGCGTAGCGTCGAGTTCGAGCGCGGCGGCGAGCAGGCGGATGTCGGTCCGGGAGAGTTCCGTCGCGTCACCGGTGGTCCCGGCCGCGCGCTCGACGCGCTCGACGGTCTCGCCGTCGGGCACGTGGATTCGCATCCCGCCGCCCTCCAGCGCATCGAACCGATAGCCGGAGGCATCGTCCTCGAGTTCCTCGCGGACCAGCGGGATGGTCGCGGTGTCGTCGTCCGTGTGGTAGTCGCCCATGAAGGCGGAGGCGTCGAGGACTCGCACTATCCTACCGCTTGGACCGGTCCATTTTGATACTGTCGGGTCCCGGTCGGCGACCGTGGGCCCCGCGCAGGCGTCGCCCGGACGCGCCGCTTTTGCCGCTCGGGCCCCCAGCTACGCCCGTGCAATCACTCGAGGCGGACCTGGCCGCCGCGCGCGACCTGGACACGGCCGACCTCGCGGACGCCATCGAGACCATCGGCTTCGAGTGTACCCGCTGTGGCGCCTGCTGCAAGGCCGAGACGTGTGCGAGCGGCGCGGAGCCCGAGAGTGACGCTGCCGGCGATGACCGCGGCAACGGCGACGGCGAGCCCGAACCACACACGGCGACCGTCTTCCCCGACGAGGTTCGCGAGCTGCAGGCCGCCACGGCCGCGAACGACGACTTCGACCGCGAGTACGACTGGCGCGACGTGGCCCGTCCCATGCCGTACGGCCTCCACGAGGGCGAGGACGGGCCCGAGGGCGAGACCTTCGAGTGGGCACTCCAGACCGACGCCTGTGGCGACTGTACCTTCTACCGCGAGAGCGACGACGGGACCGGCGCCTGCAGCGTCCACGGCTCGCGGCCGCTCATCTGCCGGACCTACCCGTTCAGCGTCGTCCTCGCCGGTGACGGGGACGACGGCGCCGAGCTCGCCCAGCCGATGGGTGCGGCGGTCGACCGCGAGGGCACGGTCCGGGCCCACGAGTGCGAGGGCCTCGGCCGCGACATCTCCCGGGCGGACGCCGAGGAGCTCGCGGCCGCGCTGAAGGAGCGCGCCGTCCGGGAACTGGAGGAGGCCATCGCCGTCCGTGACGAGTACGAGCCCGCGAACGTCGACGGCGTGGTGGTCCACGACTCCGAGGGCGCGAAACGGCCGGATGGAACGGCACTCGACGGACGTGAATGAGCCCGTCCGGGGCGTTTATTCGGCAATAGCTACGACAAATTGTTATTAGCGGGTATAGTATATGAGCGACAACAATAAATAAATTACACGTCAGAGTTCGTAATCGTCCCGTACCGTGCTTCCTCGTCCCTCATCGAACCGATGAGCCCCCGGTCAATCGGTTCGATAGCGTCACTCCGGCGGTAGGTTGAATACGCGCCCGCCGGACTGCGCATGTAGAACTCTCATGGAGATCTCCGAAAAGCTGCTCTGTCTGTTCAACGCGGATGTCGAGGCCGAGGAGGACCGGTTCGTCGTGGAGGTGCCGCGCCGCGAGGTCGACACGGGTGCGGTCGAGGCGGGCGAGACCTACCGGGTTGCGCTCATCAGCACCGACCAGGAGGGAACCGCCGAGGTCGAGGAGGCTTCCGAGCCGGCGACGGCGCCCGACGAACCCCAGCCGCCGGTCGAGCGCGGCGAGATCCGCTACGTCGAGGTCGAGGACCTCGGCAAGCAAGGCGACGGCATCGCCCGCGTCGAACGCGGCTACGTCATCATCGTCCCCGACGCCGAGGTCGGCGAGCGCGTCAAGATCGAGATCACCGAGGTCAAGTCGAACTTCGCGGTCGGCGAGATCATCGAATAACGCTCGTACTCGAGCTTCTTTCGGGTTCGAGTTCGCCGGCTCCGTCGGCGAACCGCTCACCCGAGGTCGTGAACGAGTGGGCGGTCGAACGTCGACTCGGTTCCGAGATACCGACAATCGCCACGAAACTGCAGTACTGGCGGGTCTCGCCCTGGATTCAACCCACAGATTCTACTCGCTGGCACGTCTACACGATTGTAGCGAGGATTCGATGAGCGAAACTCCGGAGAACGGTACCGAGTGGATTGGAGCGATGGACGGTGAGCCCGAGGGTGTCTACGAGGTAATCTTCCGCGAGATGGAGGATGCCGTCTTCCTGATAGACGTCGAGCAGCGGGATGGCGACTACGCGTTCACGTTCCGTCGGAACAACGCCTCACACCGAAGTCGGACCGGCCTGTCCGAGGACGAGCTACGGGGGCAGACCCCTCGGGACCTTCTCGGCGACGAACAGGGCGCGGTCGTCGCGGCGAACTACCGTCGCTGTATCGAACAGGGAGAGACCATCGAGTACGAGGAGGAGCTGGCCCTCCCGGGCGGAACGAGTCACTGGCAGACGAAACTCACCCCCATCACCGACGACGGGCAGGTAGCGCAGATCGTCGGGGTCGCACGGGACATCACGGAGCAACGGGAGCAGGAACGGGAGCTGCAGCGTATCCACCGCCGGTTCGAGGCGGTCATGGAGACCATGTCCGCGGCTGTCTTCCTGAAGGATACCGACGGCCAGTATCTGATGATGAACCGAGCGTGCCGTGAACTGTTCAACGTCGGCGACCAGGACGTCGTCGGGTTGACCGATGAGGAACTCGTCCCGCCGGAGACGGCTGAAAAGGCCAGAGCGGACGACCGACGAGTCGTCGAGGGCGGCGAGGTCATCGAGATAGAGGAGACGGTACCGACAGCTGCGGGGAACACCGTTCGGCTGACGCGGAAATCCCCCGTCTACGACGACGGGGACGACGAGGTCGTGGCTCTCTGCGGTGTCTCGACCGACATCACCGACCAGAAGCGACGAGAGCAGGAGTTCCAGCACCTCGCGGAACGGTTCGAGCTCGCCGTCGAAGGCGCGAAACTGGGCGTCTGGGACTGGGACCTGACCACCGACGAGGTCGAATTCAACGACCAGTGGGCCCGGATGCTCGGATACGCACCCGAGGAGATCGGTTCCCATCTCGAGGAATGGGAACGGCGCGTCCATCCGGACGACCTGGACCGGGTCGAGGACGCTCTGGAGAACCATCTCGCGGGCAGAACCGAACTCTACGACGCGGAACACCGGATGCGAACCGCCGACGGCACCTGGAACTGGATTCGCGATGTCGGGAAGGTCGCCGAGCGCGATGCGGACGGAGAGCCGGTTCGGGCCGTCGGAATCCACCTCGACATCGACGACCGGAAACAGTACGAGCGAACGCTCGAGCGCCAGCGTGACAACCTGGAGGTGCTCAACCAGGTCGTCCGCCACGACGTCCGTAACGCCCTCCAGCTCGTGCTCGCGTACACCGGGATACTGGAAGACCACGTTCAGGAGGACGGCGAGGAATACCTCCGGCAGATTCTGGACGCGGGTCGCGAAGCCGTCGATATCACCCGAACCGCCGGTGAGGTCACCAAGGTCCTGCTCCGCTCGGAGGCCGACCGTGCGCCGTTACACGTCGGTCCCGTCCTCGAGAACCAGGTCGAGGAGGTACGAACCAGCCACGAGCGCGCCATCGTCTCGGTCGACGGGCAGATTCCGAACGACGAGGTGCTCGCCGATGACATGCTGGAGTCGGTGTTCCGGAACCTGCTGAACAACGCCATCGTCCACAACGACAAGGAGGTTCCCGAGGTCACCGTCTCAGTGACTACCGACGACGAGCGGCTTCTGGTTCGTGTCGCGGACAACGGCCCGGGGATTCCCGACGACCAGAAGTCCCTGATCTTCGAGAAGGGCGAGAAAGGCCTCGGCAGCGAGGGAACTGGACTGGGGCTGTACCTCGTCCAGACGCTCGTGGACCGCTACGGGGGTTCGGTCCGTGTCACGGATAACGAGCCGGAAGGGAGCGTGTTCGTCGTGGCGTTGGTCCGTCACGAGGGACCCAGCGATGGCGCACCGTGACCGGTCGAGCGGTCCCCCTGCGGGAAACGGTCCATCGAAAGCCGCTTTTCCGCGCACACCGAGTACGACACATGCAGATCCGCATCGTGACGGGAACCGGCGCCGGGCGCACGGCGCTGTCGGCCTACGACGCCGCGCTCGCCGCCGCCAACGTCCACGACTACAACCTCGTGACGGTCTCGTCGGTGGTGCCCGCGGAGGCGACGGTGGAGGTCGTGGGGACCGCACCGGACCTCGGGGCCGTCGGGAACCGGCTGACCGTCGTCGAGGCGCGCGCGACCGTCGGGCCCGACACCGGCGACGCGGCCAGCGCGGCGCTGGGGTGGACTCGCGGGGCCGATGGGCGGGGGCTGTTCTACGAGGCATCGGGGCCCGACGCCGAGACCGCGCGCGAGCTCGTCGCGACCGGGCTCGAGGACGGTGTCACGCTGCGGGACTGGGAGCCCGTCACCCGGGGTATCGAGACCGTCAGGGCCGACCCGACCGACCCGGACGTGGTTGCGGGCGGGGCGTCCCCCGACGAGCGGTACACCGTGGCGCTCGCACTGGCGGTGTACGGCGATTCGACGCCCATCGTGTAGCGGGACGTGGACCGTGGACGGATGCCCATTCCCCGGGCGCCGCCGACGGGTTTATCCCGGGTGCAACCCAACCTCCGGGCCGTTCAATCAATGCACGGAAACACGCCGTACGCGGGGCCCGAGGAGGAGGAGACGACGAGCGCGCAGCGTCACTCCATCCGGCGTGACCTCGCGTCGGTGACAGCCTCGACGCGGTCGCTGCTCACGGACGACTTCGTCGTCGGCGGCGAGGTGACCGACGGCGCGGACGGCCTCAGCGCCACCGTCGCGGTCCGTCCGCCCGTTGGTCAGGTGGTGACTGTCCAGCTCGACCCGGACGAACTGACCGGGGAACTCGCCTCGGAACTCGCCGCCGGCGCCGCGCTCCAGATGCTCCGCTCGCCCGAGGGTGTCCCGGACCACGCGTCGTAACGAAGCCCGCGCGCCGGCTCAGACCGGCGACGCGGAGAACAGCGCCCAGCCGACGATTCCTGCCGACACCAGGCTCGCCGCGCCCAGCGTCAGCGTGACCGACAGCGAGGAGACCAGCGCGACGACCGCGCCCAGCGCCAGCGGCGCCGGCACGGCCGCCAGCACCGCGTCGTAGCCGCCCACCTCCCGCGCTGCGGCCGCCTCGGCTTCGCTCCCTCGCGGGTGGGCCTCGGCGTGGACGTGTGCGGCGACCGGGTCCGGGTCCTCGTCGCCGGAACGAGCGCGGTCGCTCGACGTGTCGGTCGACTGCGTCACGGACGGAACCAGTCCCGCCAGCTAATTAAATATTATTGCTCCCTGTCAGGGTCGTCGCGCGGTGGCCCGGACAGCATCGCCGGCCGTTCCAGTGCCCGGCGGTGACAGAGCCCCCGGCGCAAACGGTATCACACCATCCGGCGTCACCTCTTCTGACGGACCTCCACCGATGACCCACCGCACCATCACCCTCATCGTCGCCTGTCTCGCCCTCACGGCGGGCTGTTCGTTCCTCGCGCCGAACCCGGACAGCTACTCCAGCCACCACTACTACTCGGTCGGTGTGGACCTCGACGGCAACGTCTCGGATGTCACCATCCGACTTCCGGTCCCCCAGCAGGACGGTACCTCGACGTACAACGTGACGACGCTCACCGGGAACGGCACCGTCGAGGGGGTGTTCGACGCGACGGTCGTCGAGACCGACCGCGGCCCGATGCTGGAGTTGACGGCCGACGAGGTGACCGTCCAGCCGCGCTACTACCGATTCGTCGTGGAGGGTGACCAGGGCCGTCGCGAGCGCATCTCCGAGAGCGAGTACGACCCCGCGGACCCCGACCACCAGAAGGTCGACCGTCGCTCGGTCGGCCTGCGTGCCGATCAGCAGGTCGAGTACCCCATCGAGACCCGGGCGCCGCTCGGTACCTCGCCGACGCTGTACGCCGACGATGCGGTGGCCCGTGAGCTCACGGCGTGTGGCCCCACCAGCATGGAGTCCGCGACCTGCTTCGCGTACGACGCGCCGGTCTACCTCTCCTACGAGGCCGGGAGCGACGTTCGGGTCGCCGGAGTCGTCTCCGTCGAGGGGTCGAACGAGTGGTTCGCCGGCGGCTGGACCGGGAACAGCTACGTCGACCGTGCCCGGTTCAACACCACCGGCTCGCAGGATGGCTGGGTCATGTCCGAGGGCGAAACCGAGACGGGTATCGGGAGCTACCCGGCCCCCGAGCCGTGACCCACTGCGAGCGAAGCGAGTAGCCAGCGGTGACACGGCTCTTTCAGGCTCGCCGAGCTCGGACCGGATATCGCCGGTCCGAGCGTGACGAACGACAGATTCCATGGCGGTTCATCGCTCACCTGTGGAGGAACAGGAACTGAACCAGAACTTTTTGCCGCATAATGGTCAAGGTTGTGGCATGGACTCACACACCATCGACATCGGCCTCCGCATCGAGACGGTCGTGGCTGCCGTCGCCGGAACCGGGCTCATCCTGTTCGGTGGGCCCGCGCTCACCGCGCTCGGGGTCGTGCTGGTCATCATCGGGCTCGTCAGCCTCATCCCGGTCGTGGGGCTCTCCATCGGGGAGTGGCAGGCCACCTGAGTGTCCCCTGCAAGGGAAGCGCCAGGCGTGCGCCCGAACGTGACCGTTATTGTCGGCCCCAACCGACGTGCCAGCGTGGAGTATTCGGCATCGTTCGAGGCCGACATCGAGGACCTCGAACGGGTGGTCGTGGAGCTGGTCGAGGCCGACGAGGGGGCAGACTCGGACGCGGTCCACCGCGACTACCTCGTGGTCCTCGACCACGTCATCAACACCTATCCGGTCTCCGCGGCGGCGGTCCGGTCGCACGCGGAGCGGGTGGCAGCCATCCACGACAACAACGACCCCGGAACCGCCTCGAAGCGGATCGCGACCCAGCACGAGGTCTTCCTGGACGAGGTCTGCGACGACTACGACCCCGTGTTCTGAACGCCCGCCGCCGTCTCGGGTGGTCGCGATATCGTACCCGCAATCGGTCACGCCGGAGCGCGGAGAGCCGTCCGGGACCGACGGTACTCGCGCACAGACAGTCTACTGCTTGATCTTCCGGATTATCTGCTCACACTTGTGGCAGTAGACGACGGTCTGAACGTCCGCGACATCGAGGCCGGCACTCGAGATGAACGCGTCGACGATCCCCTTCTTTATCTCACTGATATCACGAACCTCCACGGCCGGGTCCTCTCGACTGTGCGTGCAGATGTCGCTCTCGCGGATGAGGTCGCCGAACTCGTCGGCCGTCTCGTCGTCCGCGAAGTACGGAGTTACCAGGCCGTAGTCGGTGTCTTCGAGCAAGACCGCTTTGCCATCGAGGCGGCCCCGTGAGGATACTTCGACGAACTCACTTCGTTCGATGAGTTCGGTGATCCGGTCCTCGTCGTGTGGGTGTGTCGAGTGCGTCGCCACAGGGATGGATATCCTGGGTGTACAATAAGGCTGCTCCCCCCGGTAAGCCCGGCGGCCACAGGTCCCCCGCGACTCGAGAGATTGCCCGACTCGGCGGTAGCGGGTACCCTCCGACGGCCCTCGGGTCGGAAAGCGTCTATTGTCTCACCAACCGTAGGTGGGGTATGAGCGACCGGAGTTCCTACGACCGAGAGCAACTCGATTCGGTGCCAGCCGAGGAGTTACTGCAGGAGTACCACGATGTGGTCCACCACCTCGGCATCTGCGCCGCCGAGGGCCAGGTCGACCTGCGGGAGCGCCGCTGGGAGGAGATCCTGTTCGACGAGTTGCTGTCGCGGCTGGAGTCGGCCGACGACGGGGCGGAGTGAACGCGACTGGAGAGTCCGGCCTACTTCCCCCAGAAGGGGTCGCGCTTGCGGTGCTTGTCGAGGTACATCCCGAGCGCCTCGAGTTCGTCGGCGGGAATCTCGTCGGAGAGCTCCTGTTCGAGGATCTTCGCGTGTTTCTCCGGCAGGTCGACCCACAGTTCGTCGCCCTCCTCGATCTGCCGGCCCACCGTGGGGCCGTCGATGGAGACGGCCGCACGCTCGCCGGCCCGGAGTTCGTCGATGTCCTCGCCCTCGTCCTGGATGGATTTGAGGTCGCCGACACGGGTCTGCTCGTTGCCCTCCCACTTCGCGATCTTCGAGTTGCGCTTCAGCGTCCCCGAGAGCACCTCGACGCCCACGACCGCGGGGTTGGACTGGCGGAAGGTGTGGTCCTGCAGGACCTGGAAGCGGGCCGGGCGGGAGATCTTGTCGAGGACGTTCTCCTGCTGGGCGCGCTCGATCTCGGCGACGTGCTCCTCGTACTCCTCGACGAGCTGGTAGATGACGTCGTCCTCGAAGAGGGTGACGCCGGTCTCTTTCGCCCGACGCTCGGCGTCGGGCAGGACGTCGACGTTGAACGCGAGGATGCACTCGTGTTTGGACTCGTTGGCGGTGTCGGCTACCGCGATGTCGCGGGGGGCCACGTCGCCGACCTCGGCGCGGACGATGGGCACCTCCGCCTCCTCCAGCGCGTCGGCGATGGCCTCCAGCGAGCCCAGGGTGTCGGCCTTGACGACCACGCCCTCCTCGGCGGTGTGGACCTCGAACTGCGCGAGTTCCTGTTCGACCTCCTCGATGACCGTCTCGCGGTCCTGGTCGCGGACGACGCGGACCGGAGCGCCCGCCATCGCGCGGTCGAGGTCGGGTGCGGCGATCTTGATACCCGCCGCGGCGACGACCTCGTCGACGTTCTCGAACCGGCTCTCGGTCCGGATCTCCGCGAGCGGTCGGGGCTGGAGCAGCGCGCGGACCTCCGTCACGATGGGGTCGTTCTGCCCCCCGACGACGATGATGTCGTCCTCGCGGACGGTGCCGTCGTAGAGGACGACGTCGATGGTGGTGCCGAAGCCCTGCTCGTCCTTGACCTCCAGCACCGTCCCGGCCCCGGGGCCGGAGGTGTCGATGGACATCTCCTCTTTCATGTAGCGCTGGGAGAGGCCCATCATCACCGCGAGCAGGTCCGGGACGCCCTCGCCGGTCATCGCCGAGCAGGGGACGACGCCGATGTTCGAGCGGAAGTCCTGCACCCGCCAGTACATGTCCGAGGAGAACTCGTTGTCGGACATCTGGCCGATGATCTCGTAGAGGCGCTCGTTGAGGTCGGACTCGGCGCGGTCGGACTGGGCCTCGATGGATTGCTGGATGGGGGTGTCCGGCTGCGGGTTCCAGCCGGGGACGGTGTCGACCTTGTTCGCGGCGACGATGAAGGGCGTCTGGGTCCGCTTGAGGATGTCGATGGCCTCCAGCGTCTGTGGCTGGAAGCCGTCGTTCACGTCGACGACGAGGATGGCGATGTCGGCGAGCGCCCCCCCGCGCGAGCGGAGCGTGGAGAACGAGTGGTGGCCGGGCGTGTCGATGAACAGCAACCCCGGCAGGTCGAAGTCGTCGGGGTCGACCAGCTTGCCCGACAGCTCCGAGATGACGTCCAGCGGGACGGCGGTCGCGCCGATGTGCTGGGTGATGGCGCCGGCCTCGCCCTCGGTCACCGCGGAGCCGCGGATCTTGTCGAGTAGCGTCGTCTTCCCGTGGTCGACGTGGCCGAGAACGGCCACGATGGGCGTGCGGAGTTCGCCGGGGGCTGTCTCGTCCTCGGCGTCGGAGTCGGCGTCAGCGTTTGACATATGGAGATCACCCGAGAAGGTTCGTTGGCCTGTCGTGCGGTCCGAGGGGGTTTGAACCTGTCCAACCCGTCTCGCCGTGGCCCGGCCGTGCGGGACGCGCCGGGAGCGTCACTCGACGGTGAACGACGCCGTCATGCCACTGCTCTGGTGTGGGATGCATTTGTAGTCGTACGACCCCGGGACGTCGAAGGTGTAGACGTAGCTGTAGTCGCTCCCGTAGGTGGTCAGGTTGTCCCCGGGGGTGCCCGTCCAGTCCGAGTCCGACGGGATGCCGTCGGGCTTGACGTTGTGGCCGCTCCCGTCCCACGTCCAGAGCACGGTATCGCCTGCGGAGATGGTGAACGAGGCCGGGTCGAACCGGAGGTTGCCGCTCGGCGCCACGGTCACCTCCATGTCGGGGACGGGCGTCGGCGTCCCCGTCGGTGTCGGGCTCTCGGTCGCGGTGGCCTCGTCGGTCGGCGTGGCCGTGGATTCGTCCGTCGGGGTCATCTGGTCGCTGGTCGTTCCCATCGCCTCGGTCGGCGTGGGCGTCGGTTCGTCGGTGTCGGTGTCGGTGGGTGTCGCTCCGCCGTCACCGTCGTTCGTACAGCCCGCGAGTGTGACCGGTATCCCTGCGACCGCGGCCGCGCGGAGGAATCGTCGTCGTTCCATGTCCCGCTAGCGGATGGGGGGACGCAAAAGCGTTGACCAGATTCCGACCCGAAATCCCCCGCCACCGGTTCCGGACCGCGCGCGACACGCGGCCGACGGCCGTCTGACGCCGCAGGAACGTTGAAGTGGGGGCGACGGTACCGACCGGACATGTCGGAGATACTGGCCGAGAACCTCTCGGGCAAGACGGTCATGGGCGCCGACGGGGCCGAACTGGGCATGCTGTACAACGTCACGATGGACCTCAAGACCGGGACGTTGCAGAACCTCATCGTCGACCCCGGCGAGACGGGCCCCCGCGAGACCGCCTTCCAGCGCAACGACCACGGCCACTTCCTCGTCCCCATCGGCAACGTGCAGGCCGTCCGGGACCACATCGTCGTCGGCCGGTAGGCGGTCCTCCCGTTCTCGGACTCCCACGGCCACGAGGAGCCACGGCTCGCTGGCGGATTCTCGAATCAGTTCGTCCTTTCCGCGGAACGAGACACCACCCGTCGGATACTGACGGGGCTATCCGGTAGAGAGATGAAAGAGTGATTCGCGGCGTCGCTCGCCGTATCAGGAGATGAGCGTCTCCTCGCCACGCTCGACGACGATGCGGCAGGGCGGGGAGATCTTGTTGTAGGCGCGGCGGAAGGCGTCCTTCACGGTGTCGGCGTCCTCGGGGTGGACCCACGCCGTGAACAGCTGGTCGCCCTTCTGGACGCGGGCGGCCGTGCCGACGATCTTGCCGAACGACTGGCGCATCCCGTCGGAGACACGGTCGGCGCCGGCGCCGGTCGCCTGCTTGTTCTCCCGGATGACCTGATGGGGGAACTTCCGGAGGATCATCTTGTAGTCGCCCTCCTCGCCGAGCACCTTCAGCATCCGACGGTTGGCCGACAGGCGCGAGGCCTCCAGCGACCCGTGGCGGAGCTGGCAGGACTCCTCCGTGACGAGCGAGATCTGGACCTCGTACTCGTCGGGGTCCTTCTTGATCCGTCCCATCTTGTGCTGTGCGATCTTCGAGCCCGGGATGCCCGTGATGTACTCCCGTCGCGTGTACGACGGCTTGTCGATGTCCCGGTACATCGAGGCCGGTTTGTCGCTCATATTACTGATACGCACACCCAGCAGAGTTAAGAACGCTTCGAAGCCGTGTTGGGGACTCACCGCTATCGCCGGTGTTTGCCACCCCGTCGTCCCCCGTCGCGGTCCAGGCCGACTGGGGTCGGGGGCTGTCGCAGGCGGGCCTGCACGGGTTCGGGTCGGGTGGCTTCTTGTACCCTGCCCGTCTCGGGCCGGGTATGGAGGCGGACCTGGTGCTGGCACCGGTCGACGGGAGCGACAACGCCGCCGAGGCGTTCGAGTACGCCGTCGCGGTCGCCGACCGTTACGACGCGGCAGTCCACGTCCTGTTCGTGCTGGGTGAGGAGATGTCCCGCCGCGTACAGGACGGGACCATCGACGGCGAAGTGGCGGCCGAGACGACGGTCGCCGCCGTCGACCCCATCCTCGACCGACTCGACGGGACCGACCTCGAGTCGACCCACTCGTCGGCGTACGGCTACTCGACCCAGCGCCTGACCCAGCACCCCGGTAGCGTCATCACGGAGGTGGCCGACCAGCTGGGGGCGGACTTCGTCGTCCTGCCGCGCGAGCCGGTCACGGGCGACCCCCAGGCGGCTATCGAGAAGGCCGCACAGTACGTCATCGCGCACGCCGACCAGCCCGTGCTCTCGGTCTGACGAATCCTCGACTCCCCGACAGCGGTCCAGCCGCTCCGGACTGCTTCTGATAAGCTAACCTCATATTGACGGGATAACAGGCAATTGTTGTCGTGCCACGTGATAGCACATGAGTTCCGGCGCTGGTCCGACCGGCGGCCGTGTCGATACCGTCGACGGGACCGAGTCCGATGTGACCGCGGTGCGTGACGACGACTCGGACGGGTCCCGACCTACCGACCTGCCGCTCCCGCCGTATCCCGAGACCCTCGGGCACCCGGCGTTCCACTCGCTGCAGTACATGCGGAGCCCGGTGGAGCTGCTGAACCGGGGCGGGCGCGAGCAGGATATCTTCCGCGCCCACCTGGCTGGCGTGGGCGACTGGTACCAGCTCTGCCATCCGGACCACTCGAAACGCGTCCTCCTCACGGAGCGCGACCGGTTCCGCAAGTCCGACGACTTCGGCATCGCGTTCGGTGACGGCCTCCTCACCGTCGAAGGCGAGGAGTGGACCCAGCAACGACAGACCCTGCAACCGTTGTTCGTCCGCGAGAGCGTTCGCGGCTACGCGGACACGATGGTCGAGCAGGTCGAGCGCCGCGTCGACCGGTGGGACGACGGCCAGCGTCTCACCCTCCAGAGCGAGATGACCGACCTGACGCTGGACGTGCTGTTCGCCGCCATCCTCGGGCGCGAACTCCGCCTCGATGGGGACGACCGCATCCGGTGGGCCGCCGAGGCGCTCCACGACTGGTTCGTCCCCACGTCGTACCCGCTTCCCGAGTGGGTTCCCACGCCCGCGCGCCGACGATTCAAGCAGGGCAAGCAGACACTCCAGGAGGAGGCCGACCGCCTTCTGGAGGATGCCGCCGAGAACCCGCCCGCGACCCCGGACGAGGCCGACGACCTGATGCGCCTGCTCGTCGGCCTGCGCGAGGCGGGTGTGACGGACTCGGGGATGCTGACCGACGAGCGCCTGCGCGACCAGATGGTGACCATCATCTTCGCGGGCCACGACACGACGACCACGTCGCTGACGTTCGCACTGTGGGCGCTCGCGGAGCATCCCGAGGTCCGCGAGCGGTTCCAGGCCGAAGTGGATGCGCTCGATGGGCCGCCGACCGCCGAGGACATCGAGGAGGGACGGCTGGAGTTCACGGACAAGGTCGTCACCGAGACGCTCCGGCTGTTCCCCCCCGTCTATGGCCTCCCGCGCGAGGCGGCCGAGGACGTGGCGTTCGACGGCTACCGCGTCCCCGAGGGCGAGCGCATCAACATCGTCCTCTACCGCATCCAGCGCGACCCGCGGTTCTTCGACCGGCCGGACACGTTCGACCCGGACCGGTGGACCGACGAGTTCCGGCAGAACCTCCACGACTTCGCGTACGCGCCGTTCGGCGGCGGCCCACGCATCTGCATCGGCCGCCAGTTCGCCCTGCTGGAGGCGAAGCTGGCGCTGGCGACCATCGGTCGGGAGTACGAGCTCTACTTCCTCGGGGAGAACGAGGACGGTGGCCCGCCGCTCTCGCCGCAGATGACGCTGCGGATGAAGGAGGACCAGGAGTTCCTCGTTCGGGAGCGGTGACCGGGTGGGCCGCCGGCCGCTCGACCGCGCGCGCCGGAACGCGACTCCGGACGTTTTTGTCGGATTGCGACCAACGACGCGTGTGAGCGAGTCCATCCCGACGGGGTGTTCGACGGTCGACGAGCTGCTGGACGGTGGGCTGGAGCGCGGCGCCGTGACCCAGATCTACGGCCCGCCGGCCGCCGGCAAGACGAATCTCGCGCTGTCGGCCGCCGTCGGCGTCGCCGCCCGTGGCGGGACCGCCCTCTACATCGACACGGAGGGGCTCTCGGTCGACCGGCTCGAACAGCTCGCGCGTGCGCGCGTTGCGGAGATGGACGACCCCGACGCCACCGTCGAGGACCTGGCCTCGCGCATCATCATCACGGAGGCGTACGACTTCGACGAGCAGGCCGAAGCGGTGCGGGACGCCGCCGAGTTCGCCGACCGCGTCGACATCGTCGTCCTCGATTCGGCGACGGGGTTCTACCGGCTCGCGCGCGACGACGAGGACGGTGGCGCCGCGCTCCGGGACGTGGCCCGACAGGTGACCCACCTCCTCTCGCTCGCGCGCAAGCACGACCTCGCGGTCGTCATCACGAACCAGGTGTACGCCGACCCGGAGAGCGAGTCCGAGCGCCCGCGGCCGCTCGGCGGGCACACGCTGACCCACTGGTCGGGCGTCGTGCTGCGGGTCGAGCGATTCCGCGCGGGCAACCGGCGCGCGACGCTGGAGAAGCACCGCTCGAAGGCCGCGGGTGAGACGGCGCGGTTCCGGATCACCGAGGACGGGCTGGAGGGGGTCGAGGAAGGGAGTCCGGCGGAGTTCTGACGGCTACAGTCCGACGAAGACGAACGAGAGGCCGAGGAACGCGATGACAGTACCGGCGAATCGGTTGAACGTGCGGCCACTGCTACTCAGCACCCTCGGTGATTCGCAGCGCCGGTCTATCTGACACTCGATATCCAGGATTCGCTGCGGTGCGACCGCCCCCGTAATCCCGGCCGACATCATGAACAGCCCGCCGAGGATTACTCCCCAGTTCATGATTGGTTGATTTCACTCCAACTCATAAAGATTCTACCCTCGTTTTTACTGCATACGCGCGCCGAAGGCGCGCGTTTCTCCGCTCCGAGCGGCGAAGCCGCGAGGAGCGGCCTTTTTTCTGAACGTTTTTTGCGCAAGTGGTTGCCGCAGACGGCCGGCCGCAGGCCGGCCGACAAGGCAACCCGCAGCGCAAAAAAGCTCGTTTAGAGCTCGCCCAGCTTCCGCAGGAGCTGGCCCTCGTACTCCTCGTCGGCGCGCATCCCCTTCCGCTCGAGGACGTTCCGTTCGAGCGTGTCGAGCGCGACGTGGAAGGCGGATTCGGCGCCGTAGCCCTCCCCGGAGCCGGCCATCTGCCCGACGTTCGTCCGGAGGCGGATCTGGCACTGTACCAGCGGCGTGCCCCGGAGCTTCTCGTCGTGCTCGTGGAAGCGGACGTGCGCGTGCTGGACCTGCATCTTCGCGAACTTGTCCGTGGTCTCCTCGATGGAGCGGACGATCTCCTCGCGCGAGAGGGTCTCCAGCAGCTTCACGTTCGTGATCTGGACGTCCATGTGCTCCTCCTCGGTGTAGGAGAGCGCACGCAGTACGTCCGTCTTCGTGAGGATGCCGGCGATGAGGTCGTCGTCGTCGTCCGGCGTGACCACGAGGCCGGCGTAGTCGTTCTCCAGCATCCGCTCGACGGCCTCGCGGACGGATTCGCCCTGGGTCACGGTCGACACCGGGCTGCTCATCAGGTCCGCCACCGGAAGGTCGAGGACGCGGTCGATGTCGCCCGCGCGGTCGCCGCGGGTCGTGCGGTCCTTGCGCTGGACCACGAACTCCGCGATGTCGTGGGTCGTCAGCATCCCCGTCAGCCGGCCGTTCTCGTTGACTACGGGGAGCCGCGAGATACCGTTCTCCCGGAGGCGGTTGATGGCCTGCCCGACGCTCGCGTCCTCGGGGAGCGTGCTGACCTCACGCGTGGCGATCTGCTCGACCGTCAGCACGTCGAGGTTGTCGAGGACGGCCTCGAGGATGGCGTCCTCCGTGACGACGCCCCAGAGCCGGTCGGCCTCGAACACGGGCGCCAGCTTCACGCCACCCTCCACCAGAACCCGCGCCACGTCCCGGACGTTCGCCGTCCGGTCGACCTTGGGCGCGGTCTGTGTCATCTTCCCCGCCTTCGCGTCGTCCTCGACGTGGGACTGGAGCAACTGGCGCTCCGTGATGACGCCCGCGTACTCGTCGTCCTCTGTGACGATGACGCTCTTGGGGTTCTCGCGGTCGAACAGCGAGCGGACCTTGGCCAACCGTTCGTCACTATCCACCTGCACGTACTCGCGGGTCGCGATATCTGCGATGTCCATCGTCTTCTCCCGAAACGGTTGACCGCCCGCGCTCTTAAGATTGGTTCTCGACGTGGCTGGTTCCACCTCTATGTCGACGGGTGTACGGGAGACGTGAGGATACGGAGTCCGGGGTGGACGGCCGCGAGAAATGGGTTGGGCCGGCTCCCAGGTTACGATGGGGACCACTCGCCGGTAGTTACAGACGGACCCCCGTGGAGTTGAAGCGCGGGCGGACTCGCGGAGGTGATGACCGATGGGTTGCGTTACAGACGGACCCTCGTGGGGTTGAAGCGGCAGCGCCGAGACCATCGCCGCCCAGTCGCCGGCCGAGGTCGCCGACGAGGTCGACGGCGTGGGCGAGGTCTACGCCGAGCGGGCGGTCACCGCGGTGAGGGCCTCGGCTGAAGCGTAGTACGTGAGATCGGAGTCTCGCTCTGTCCGCTCACTCTACCGGGATTTCGTCTTCACAGACTGGGCAATGGTAGGTACGACCCAGGGTGGTTAACTCGGACTCCGTACCAGTCCAGCCGCAGCCAGGACATTGGACGGGAACTGACTGTGACATTGGATGTAGGCCCACCATAGGACGACTCAAAAGCGTGGTGCAGGCCGGGGGATTCGAAGACCCCGAAAGCGTCCCGGCCGCCTGGACGGCTGCTGTACCGCCCAGTGACCGTCCCACGACCCGTCGTGGCTCTCCTCGCAGGCACAACTGGACGTCTGGGCTGGCACTGGCGAGCGGGGGGAGAATCACCCACCGTGCCAGCCCAGGGACAGCGGGCGGTGGTCGCTACTAAAAGATTCACGCGGTTATACAGGTATCTCTTCACCGAGCAGTTTCTCCCGGTCGTTGGTCGCGCGTGCCCAGGTCATTTGATTTCGATGAGCGTCTCCGCCCCGTCCTCCGACGTGGTGGTGATGGATCCCTTTCTGTGCGTCGTGAGCTTTCGCCGCTCAGTTCAGGACCGGCCACAATCCGTCGGGAGGACGAGGATGTCTGCTTCCGGCCAGTCGCCAGCGACGACAGCCACCTTGTGACAGTCATCGCCGTCACCTCTGGACGCCTTCAGCACTGCGTGTTGCCACTCGCTGGTGGTCGTTCTGGCTCGGACTTCCCATCTTTGCGCGGTGGGATTCCGTCGCCACTCGTAGAGAACGATCTGGGTACGTTCTTCGGGCGAGCCCGGCTCGAGTTGGTAGGACGAGTCGAGGACGGTTGTTCCGTCTCGAATGACCTCGACCTCGATCTCTGCTCGTTCGTCGATACTGTTTGCAAGTTCAACGCGGCCGAGTTCCTGCGTTCGCATTCTGAGTTCCGCTTTGACCGAGGTCGCAGATGGGGTCACTGAGGTCATCGAGCGGGACGCGCGGCTGCTGCTCGCTCACGAAATACCACCTCGGTTACATACACCGGTTGCACACAAAAACCTCTTATCGAAGGTGTGAACGGTATAAAATAGTGGGTTGGGGCGGATTACGCGGATAACTTATCGGAATGTGATTGTGATTATTCATTGGGGTCCTCCATAGCCAATCGGGTAACGGTTTCCGAGCGACGCTTGTGGAACGCTTCGTCCGCATCAGCCACGTCGTAGTGCTTTCTGATCGTCTCCGGACTGGCGTTGACGCGACGGCTGACTTCGTGTTCGTCGAGCCCGCGGTTGAGCTGCCAGGTGATGCTCCCGGTCCGTACCCGATGGGGCGAGAGCGTCGAGGGACACTTGTTCGCGGAGGTCCGGTCGAACCAGTCACAGGTGGCCCGCTGCCGGTCGTGTGGACAGGGACTCGCTCGACACGGGGCCGTCGCGTAGTAGATCCACTTCCGGATGGTGTTCGTACTGACCCGGCCGCGGCTCGTCGTGAGCAGCGGCCGGCGCTTGTGGTCATCGACGAGTTCCGTCCGCTGAAGCGCGAGGTACCGCTTGACGGTCGTCGCCGTCTCGTCGGGGATGCCGACGAGCCGCTCGCCCTTCTGCCCGTTCTTGAGGGTGGTGTCGGACTCGGGCCGGTGGACGAACCGGACGGTCCCGGCGTCGGTGTCGACATCCCCCACATCGAGGGCACGGATCGCGCCCATCCGCGCGCCGATGAACCACAGCAGCTCCAGGGCGACGTGATGGGCGCTGGCGCGCTCGTCGCCGTCGCGAAAGGCGCGGATGAGCGCCAGCGCCCGCTCGCTCTCCAGCCGCTCGGAGTTGACCTCGTCGCTCTCGTCGATGCTGGGTGGGTCGATCTTGTCGGGCAACCCCTCCTCGACCAGCTCGACGCGCTCGCAGTACGCGAGGAACTGCCGCAGTGTGGTGAGTTCGTTCGAGAGCGTGACCGGGCTGACGCCGGCCGCGCGCCGGGCCTGTTCGTAGCTATCGAGGTCCCAGCCCGAGAGGTCACGCACCGACTCGATGCCCTCCTCGTCGCACCACTCGACGAACAGCTTGAGCCGGTACCAGTACCCCGAGACCGTCGCCTCGGCCTTGTCGACGCGCAGCTTGTCGAGCCAGCGCTCGACAGCCTCGCGCGGGGATAGGTCGGGCGCACGGCTCACTGCGTACCCTCCAGCAGCGCCTCCTCGGCTGCCACGACCCGCTGGAACGCCTCGGTGCTCCCGCCGTTGTCTGGGTGGGTCTGCTTCTTCCGAGCGCGTGCGGCCCCCTTCACGACGCTCTCGGGCGCATCCTGCCGCACCCCGAGCACCTCGTGCGGTGGCGGCCCGGTCGCGACGGCCTCCTCGCCACCGGGCAGGGCTTGGGTCTCGAATTCGCTCCCGACCGTGCCGACCCCGTAGCGGTCCAGGGCGCGTTTGGCCTGCAGATACTTCGCGATGGCCCGGGCGTTGTCCCGGAGGGTGTCCCACCGGTCACACGGGAACGCCCGCCCCTCCCCATCGAGGTCGCAGTAGACGACGACACCCGGGTCGTCGGGCTCGCGGTCCTGGTAGGGCCGATGCGGGTTGGCCTGCGTGTGTGGCGCCGCGGTCTCGACGCGCGGGTTGACCGCGTCCATCTGCTCCAGCTCGGCGAGGATGGAGTCGAACGCCTCGGTCCGGGAGACGCGGAAGCCGTGCGGGTACGAGGTGCGCTCCTCGGCCGGCGTGCGGTCGAATCCTGCTGGCCAATCCAGGCCGCTCACCGCGGCTCACCTCCGTCGGTCGCGACCTCCTGACTCTCCTCCTCTGGGTCGTCGTAGATGAGTGCGTGGGCAGCGTCGTGAACAGCCTGCGCCTGACCGCTTCGAGCATACTCGCCACACTCCGCGCAGGTCGGCGGGTCACCGACGCTGAATCGCCAGCGCTCGGTTCCGCACCTCTGGCAGGCCGGGAAGGCGGCGATGGGTCGCTGTTCCAGCTCCTGCCATAGGCGCAACGAGCGCTTCCAGAGCTCGGACTCCGAGTCGAGTGAAGCCACGTCGTAGCGCTGGTACTCCTCCTGGAGTTCACGGGTGGTCAGCTCCGACGGGTCGGTCTGGGGAACACCCCCATCGGTCGCGACCGCTTGCTCTTCCGCGTGGTCGGCAGCGCGCAGGAGCGCCTTCCCGAGCCGACGCGCATCGCTCGGATCGAGCCCGGCGAGAACGCCGACCGAGCCGTTATCAGGGCTGCATTTGAGGAGGAACTGGACCTTCCCGTTCCAGCACTCCTCGATGCTGTACAGCGCACCCGCCTCGTCGAGCTCCATGTGCGTCCACGGTGACTCGACGCTGGCTGTGGCCGTCGTGTCGCCACGGAACGGGTACGAGATGGGGTCGCTGTCGGCCGCGCTCGTCCCTGGGTAGCCCTCGCTGCTGTCGAGCTGGTCGTGCTCGTCGAGGTCCTCACCGCCGTCAGGCAGCACCGCGTCGGGGTCGGCATCGAGCAGTGCCTGCTGGGTCTCCGGCAGCGGCGGGGCCGACCCCTCGCGCTCGCGGCGCTCGGGGGCGTCGAACTCCGTGCCACACCGCGAGCAGCCGTACCGATACTCCGAGGCCGGCGTCCGCATCGAGCCCACTCGCGGGCTGAAATCATGCGCGCCACACTCGGGACAGACCGCGACCTGCCCGCCGTCGGTCACCAGATCGTCGGGGTCGGCCTCGACCAGCGACTTCGCGAGCCCGTTCCGGGTGTCGCCGGACCGTTTCGCGGGGCGCTCGACGGGCTCATCGAAGTCGTGGCCACAGGCCGAACAGTGGAACCGTTCGGGACTGCCCGGCGGCGCCCCCGACGCGCTGGAGCCGTCGCGAGCGACCTTGAACGAGGAGTTGTCGCACTCGGGACAGGCCTCGACGCGGTCTCGGCCCCCATCGGGCACCAGATCGTCCGGGTCGGCATCGACGAGCGACTTCGCGGGCCCGTGCCGACACGAGCCCGACTCGCGCTCGGGCGACCGTTCGATGGGCGCCTCGAACGCCTCGCCACAGTCCTGACACGTCCACGACGCGCTCGCGGGCTCGCCGCCGAAGGGGGCGCCGGGGTGGTACTCGATACTCGCACTCTCGCAGGTCGGGCACGCGGTGACGGCCTCGTCGTCGGTGTCGTCGAGCCCCAGCTCATCACGGAGGTCGTCATCCTCGACGAGCGCCCGCTGGGCGGCGAGGATATCCTGGGAGTGCCCCATCACAGCCCACCTCCGGCGACGAGCAGCCCGCCCAGGACGATGCCCAGCAGCGCGACGGTCAGATGCGAGAGGATGAAGAATCGCACCCCGGGCCCGGCGCGGGTCGTGGCGCTCATGACTGGCCCCCCGGCCGGACGACACTCCGGCGCTCGATGGTGTAGTCGGTGCCCGGATGGACCTCCGAGCGCCGGTACTGCTCGTAGAGGTTCTCGACGGTGCCGAAATCGCTCGTCCACGCCGTGTGGATCGCGAGGTCCCCGACGTGCCAACGCAGGCGCCACTCGTCGTCGGTCAATTCCTCGTCGGTACGTTCTTCAGACGGGTTCGCTAGACTTGGCATGGTCTCGTTGATACGGGGCTGTGGTCCGAGCCGGAGCGCGCCGGGCTTTGGACAGTTGAGGCGCGCTCCGAGGGGACCACGGACGGGATAGTCGTGTAGCGGTGCGACTGGTCGGTCATCGGTCGGGAGCCTCACGTTCGTCGAGGACGCGGCTCCGCACTTCCTCGATCTCGGCCATCGTCACCGGCGACAACCGGATCGGCTCGGGGAGGGTGGACGCACGGAAGTGACACCCACCGTACTGGTCGACCTCGACCCGGAGGTCCTCGTGGACGTGGACCGTCTCGACCGGGGAGTGGTCCAGCGTCATCGGTCGGCCTCCGTCGGGAGCGCGGTCCGGTTCTCCATGTACTGGCGGTTGTAGACGGCGGGGTAGACACCGCTCTCGTGGCCGAAATCCGGCAGTCCGACCAGCCGCCACACCTCGTCTTTCTTGTGGAGTTCGAGCGTCACCTCGCCGCGCGCGAACCCGTCGTTGGTGTAGTGGCCGTAGGCGAACTCGATGAGTTCGGCCCACTGGCGAAGGTACGCCGGACAGTACGTGCCCAGCTGGACGCGCTCGTCGGGCTCGGTGCGGTCGTCGACGGCGACGCCCGCGACCGTCGCGGGGTCGTTGGCGAACTCGCGGTCGAGGAGGTCGTCCCAGTGACTGTGACCTCGGTAGCTCTCGGTACCGGCCTCCGGGAACACGGGCATTCCGGGCGGGTAGATCGATTCGTCGCTGTCGGTGTCGTTCGAACTCATGACTCGTCCTCCATCGCGTCGACGGCATCGCCGGTCGCACTGTGCAGGAAGCGCACGTCCGGGTCGGTGAGCCGCAGCTGGAGCCGCTGTTCGGCCGTGCGCCCTTCGAGGATGTAGTGGCCATCCTCGGCGCTCCCGAACGACCAGTTCCAGTGTGGCGCCGGCGGCTCGTCGTCCGCTTCGCGCAGGGTGGTGAGTGCGGTCTCGAACGCCTCGATCTCGGCGTCGGACAGTGCGGGCTCGGCCGCCGTGAGGAGGCCGTCGAGCCGGTCGAGTGGGGCGTCGCTGGTGGTCATCGGTCGCCCTCCGTGTCGCCGCGGTAGACCAGCCCGTCGATGGTCTCCTCGTACACGTCGGCCTCGCCGACCGAGAGGTGGTCGCCGAGAGTGTGGTCGACCGGCTCGGCACGCTCGATACCGGGGACGCGTTCCAGCGCGTCCTCGACCGCCGGCAGCACGCGAAGCTGGCTCGGGAAGAACGGGACGATCTCGTCGCTCCGTGGCGCCGAGGAGACGGGCTTCAGCCGGACGAGTTCCGCGACGCCGGATTCCAGCACGTCGTACCGGAGTTCGAGTTCGTGCCCGTGGGTCTGCTCGAAGTACTCGACATCCACATCGACGCGCAGCGGGACGCCATCACGGTCGCGGGTGGTCGTGAGACGCCGGATTTCGACGATGGGGTATCGGTCTTCGACCTGTGCCTCGGTCGTGTTGGTGTCGTCGGTACTCATGCGTGGGCACCCTCCAGCTCGGCGCGCTGCCGGAACTCGGTGCGCGCCCGGTCGAACGCACCCTCCTGCAGGTAGCGCTCGATCACTTCCGCATCTGCGCGGGCGAGCTGGTCCGCGGCGACCGCGTGGGTCAGCGCGTCGAGCAGCTCGTGGCGCAGGTCCGCAACCCGCTGCTCGGCCTGTTCGAAGGCGTGCTGTGCGGCGACGGCGTCGGCCGCGAGGTCGATGAACGCGTGCTCGCGGGGCTGGCTGTGGGCCATGCCAGTACGGTCGGGCCGAGGGGGCCGTAAGGCCGCCCCGGGCGTGTCCGAAGTGTCCGAAAGGCGCCGGGCCGTCGGATTCGGCGTGGTTGGGGGGCGCTGCGACTCGAATCGCGGATGTCCGAAACGTGTCCGATGGTCGGACGGTCGGTCGGAGCCGGCGGGTGGCCGGCGCGCGGTGTCGGTCGTCATGGGCGCACGGCGCTCGTCGCGCCGTCACCAGGGCTATACGAGGCAGGGTTTGTATAGTTTGCGTGTATTCAAGCAAATATGAGTGATAACGATAAATCTCGCTCAAATGCTGGCAGAGTTGCTAACGCTGCTAATTTTATGCATCGCTCTGAAGCCACCTGCATGGGAAAGGAGGAGCGGATGGAGATGGTTCTGCAGCTCCTCCACGAGTCGGAGTTGGCGCTACCCCCGGGCGTGATATTCCGGAATCTGAAATCTCGCGGAGCGACGTTCGAGCGACGAACGCTTGGGAATTACCTCGATGAGCTGCAGGATGAGGGATTGGTAATCAAAGTAGACCCCGACGAACTGGAGAAAGGGAATATCGTGGAGATAGACACCGACGAGACGGGTTATTACATCCTCACGACTGAAGGTGAAGAGCGACTAGAGTAGATACTAATTCTGTCGCACTTTTGCGTGTTTTCACGCAACTATTAAGTACCTCCCGCTCATGAGCATTTAGTAGGCACACCGGCCTCTCGGGGCTGATTTCAGCGGATGAATGATGCCCGAGTGATGGCACACTCGGGCCGGTGTCCTATCCCAGGACAATGAGCACTACCATCCACTCTGACAAGACCGTTGGGGTGCGCCCGAAGTACCTCGCACTGGGCGTCGACCGCGACGGTCGCTGGCACACGTACCGCACGACCGACGAGACCATTCTGGTGACCGACGACACGGGTCTCTGTCACGTCGAGCGACTGCACGGCCGCCCAGTTCGGCACTGGGTCGCGTACATCGACGACGGCGTCGGCTGGGTCGACCACCCCGACGCGAGCCCGGGCCGCGGCTGGCTGGAGGCGGTCGCGGCATGAGCACCACCGACGGCGCGCTGGCCCGTTGTCTCGGCTGTGGCGCCGAGTTCGACAGCGTCCGCGAACTGTGCCGTGGCGCCGCCCACGCCGAAACCTGCGACGAGCCCGGCGAGGTGTTCCCATGAGCGAGTACGAGCCTGAACCCGACTGGCAGTTCGTTCGCGCTCGCGTCCGGAAGGCCAGTCGTCTCGCCCGGCATCCCGAAGCCCGGAAGGAACTCCGCGCGGTCCTGGGCGAGCTGGCGCCCGACCTCGGCGCCCCCATCGAGCAGTGTCCGGCCTGTGGGGTGCTGGGCACGCGCGAGCGACTCCGAGAGCACGACTGCTGGTAGCGCCTGATTACTCCCCGACCAGTCACCCCTGCTTGCGAGTCCAAAAGCGAACGGATTCGCAAGCGAGAGGACTATTTTCGTCGTAAATATAAAGAGAACTGGCCGAGGCTAGCGGGACACCCACAGAAGCCGGCGGGGGGTGACCAGTGCCGGCGGTGGGACTGACGTGGTGCGGATGCACAGTCCTTCCGCCCGGGGCCTCGCGGGCTGCGTGGCGACCAACCATGACGGAATACAAAGTGCTCCCCAGCGGGAATCAATGGCGAGTCGAGAAAGGAAACGGCAGTGTCGTCTCGAACCACCGGAAGAAGGCGCCAGCGGTCTCCTCGGCCAAGTCCCAGGCCGGCAGCGGTGACGTGGTGATTATCCGGCGGTCCGACGGCACGATTCAGGACCGGCACGAATACTGAACCTCGGGCGACGACTGCACGGGCGCCGCCACGCCCCAATACGTCGTCCCGACCTGCATCCTCCTTGGCACGCTCAACCGGCTTCGCGAGCACGACTGCTGACAACCGTAACGTTCACAATCGAGACTCGGAATTTTTCACCCAGAATGCCCGGAAGAAGACGGAAGGTGAGCACGTTCGTCGACCCGGACGCCGACACGACCGACTGCGCCGAGTGTGGCGACACCATCGAGATCGCCGACGAGGAAGCCGTGGGTGACGCGATTGTCCGGCACTTCAACGCGGCCGGCCACTTCAGCGACTGACTATCGCGCCAGGTAGCGCCGCCCGCTCTTCTCGCCCTCGATTGCCACGAGGTTGTACTGCGCGAGCTTCTGCAGGTATCGCCGGAGCGTCTTCGTCGACTTCGGCTGCTCGACTCGCTCCCGGTACCGCTGCTCCAGGTCACCCATCCCGGTCTCTCCAGGCGCATCACAGAGCGCCTCGTACAGCAGCCGCTGGTGCCGCGTCAGCTGTGAGAGCGTCTTCTGTCGCAACTCCGACCGCGCCACCGGCTCGGCATCCTCGATGTCGCGCTGCTCGATGGTGCCACTCCCACGAGCCCGGGCCTTCCGCGCGGCCTGGAACAGCGTCTCGACGGCGACCCGGGCGTCCCCGGTGGCCAGCTGGGCGATCTCCGTGAGGATGGCCTCGGTCGTCGCGCCCGTCTCCAGCCCGGCCTCGGCGCGCCGCTCCAGGATGCTGACCAGCTCGTCTCGGGAGTACCGGTCGAGCGTGATGGGCTCGCCACTCCGAAGCCGACTGGTCAGCCGCTCGTCGAGCCGGGTGAAGAAGGCGTGCTCCTCGTTGGCGATGTAGATGGTGTGGACATGCGCCATTCGGTAGAGTTGATAGAGGAGCTGGGGCTCCTCGATCTGGTCGACCTCGTCGAGGACCACGACGTAGGCGTACTCGTCGGCGTCCCGGACCCGCCGGAGCAGCTCGTCATGCGACACCGTATCCGGCCGGATGTCGGCGGCCGTCCCGACGCCAGCGGCGAGCTGGTAGAGGATCGCGGTCGTGGCGAAGTGCTCCCAGCAGTTGATGTACTGCCGGCGGACGTGCGGGGCCTCCTCGCGGAGTTGCTTGAGACAGTAGCGCGCGAGACAGGTCTTCCCGGCGCCCGAGGGCCCGAAGATATGTGTCTGCCGGCCAGTCCCGTGCCTGACGACGGGCTCCAGCGAGGCCGAGAGGGCATCGAGCGGGCCGTCGCGATGGACCAGGTCGGACGGGACGAACGTCTCGACATCGAAGACCCCCCTGTCGAGTATCATCGCGTGGTGCTGACTCGGGTGGCCGGCATAAGCGCGGGGGCGACGTGTCCGAAGTGTCCGAAAGGGAGTGCCGTCGCTGGTCGGGTAGAAAGAAAGCAGGAAGGGGTGGTTACAGCTCTACGCGTTCGGGCCGGTCCACTTGCCGAGCGTGGCCGTGTCGCCGCCGTTCGAGGAGGCCCACGTCACGCGGACCGTTTCATCGTTTAATTCCTGATTGGGGAAAGCATCCCCGGCGGCGTTGATACTACCGTCGTCTGAGGTGTAGAGATAGACGGTCGTCCCGGCTGATATCTCGGACGAGACTCCGGCGTCGTCCTGATAATTAAGCGTCGTAGCGGTCGGGTCGCCACCACTGAAGTCTGCGTTGGTCGGGCTGGAACTGCTTAGGAGCGCAGGATTCCCGAGTTTGACATCCAGCTGCGATTGGGCGATTGAATCGCCACCGTCGTGCGTAATCGCAAGGATGTCACCATCTTCTGCATTAGAGTCACTCCCTGTGAAGTCCGTGTCATAGTCGGCATTGTCGTTCAGGTCGAACGTGAAGCTCGCCGTCGGACTCGTATCCGAGACTTGATCGCCGAGCCCGAGGACGAACGTGCCGATAACTGCTGCGAGAATCACCGTGATGGCAACCATCAAGATGACTCCGATGACTGGCGATACCGCGTCGTTGTCTGTGAGGAGCTGTTTGAAATTCATGATCCTATCTTACGCGTCCGGGCCAGTCCACTTGCCGAGCGTGGCCGTGTCACCGCCATTGGACGATTGCCAGGTAATGCGAATAGTGTCTCCATCATCAACTCGTGCTGCAGCAGTGGAGCCAGCTGAAATAGTGTCTGAGTTAGTATATCCAGCGTCGTTAGGCTCGTCAGCTGCTGCCCAGGTAATCGACGAGGAATTGCCTGCTGTCGAGCCAGCAACGCTCAGTTGACTGGCAGAGATTCCATCGCCCCCGTCGTGAGTCATCTCTAGAATTCCGGTCCCATCACCTGCAGCCCCACCGAAGTTTCCTCCAGTGGTGGCTTCCTCCGTATAATCGAAGGTGAAGCTGGCTTGCGGACTCGTGTTCGAGACCTGGTCACCCAGGCCGAGCACGAACGTCCCGATCACTGCTGCGAGGATCACCGTTATCGCCACCATCAGGATGACTCCGATAACTGGCGAAACCGCGTCGTCGTCTATGAATATGTTTTTGAAATTCATTGTCGTGTTATTGAACCAAATCCTTGCTGTTAGGCACCCGGCCCTGTCCACTTGCCGAGCGTAGCCGTGTCACCGCCGTTCGAAGACGCCCACGTCACACGGACGGTTGCGTCGTTTGCTGCGGCATATGTCCAGCTAGTTCCTGCTGTTACGTCAGATGCAGAGATGCAGGTGTCTACGTCCTTCTCGGCAGATCCACCGGAAACCTGCAACTGTGTTGCAGGAATGCTATCTCCGCCGTCATGCGTAATTGAGAGCTCATGCAGTGATGAGGTGTACGAAGTCCCACAGTCGGATGGCCCATCTCCTGATACTGCTGAGCTATCGTAATCGAACGTGAAGCTCGCCGTCGGACTCGTATTACTGACCTGGTCACCGAGACCGAGGACGAACGTGCCGATAACCGCTGCGAGGATCACCGTGATGGCGACCATCAGGATGACTCCGATGACCGGTGACACGGCGTCGTCGTCGCCGAGTAGGTTTGTGATTTGCATTGTATTGCTCACACGCCCGGGTCCCATGGCCGAGGCGACGGGTGGTGAGCCCGCCCGCCGCGTGACCGTGCTGCCCGGGTCGCGTACCCTGACGCATCCAACGGATACATATAAAGATAGGGGCGGTTTAGCCACCGCACCAGTCATTTAACGACGCGTTATCGGCAGGTAGAGCCGTTCTCGCGGATTCGATTCGCCAGCCGGAGCCAACCGGGGATATTTGTACCCGACACGGAGAGCGCCCCTCGCGGCCACTGTCGCGACTTCCACGCGGTTGTGTCGCCAATCGACCCTATCGAGCGCCGCGTAACGGCGGATTAACGGCCGGTTTAGCCGGTTTCTCGCTGCGACGGGCTGACACGCCCTGATAAACGTACTGGCCAGTTCGAGAGCTGACTATAAAGCCTGAGGCCACCGCCCGGTTTGACGCGCGGGCCGGATATTGCCGGTCGCGATGCGGTGGCGGCGGGTCGGGACCCGGGCAGGTGGCCCGCCGCCGATCCTCCCCACGGTCGCATCGGGCTCACTGCGACACCGTGGGTATCTGCCCCGACGCCCCCGGCCGGCATAAACCATCTTCACCGTTTGCTGGCCGTGAGAGTACGCTGCAGAACGCGAATGATGGAAGACCCGGGCAACGGGCTTCCATCGGGCGCGTGGAACCGGGCCAGTGCCCCAGCCGCGGGCCGAAGCCCGCTATTACCGAATGCCCCGTGAGGGACTACCGGACTCCTCGTCGCCCGGGTAGATAGCGGTTACGGCGGACTTACCGCGGCAGGAACCCGTCCAGCAGCGGCGCCGCAGCCAGCAACTCCGCGGCCCGCCGGTCCAGCCGGATGTTGCCACCGTCGTCGACCCGCACCTCACCGTCGGACGGGGCGACCGACCGGCACAGCCGGGCGATGGCCTCGCGGCGGCCGTCGCGGTGCAGGCCGAGCTGGAGCGGCATCGTCGGGAGATCGAGCGCGGTCCCGCGCTGCCGGACGGCCACCCGGGCAGCATCCAACCGCACTGCTCGGGGCGCATCCAACAGCAACCACGGCGGGAGCGAGGGCCCCTCGTCGGCGCCGGTCGGCGCGCCCAGGACCGCGAGCAGCCGCCCCAGGACCGACCCATCCCGTGCCGGCACCCACTCGGCGCCGCTGATGTCGTCGTCGACGTGGCGCTGTCGCCACTCCAGACCCAGCACGTCACCCAGCCGCTCGATGTCGGGCTCGGTGCCGTCGGCGACCGAGAACGCCGGCGTCCACCCCTGCCGCGGGAGCGACCCGCCGACGACCGTCCACACGATGAGTCCGGCCAGCGCCCGCAGCGTCGGGTCGTCCCACCCCAGATGCAGCCAGCCGCGCTCGGTCAGCCGGTCGAGCCCACGGACCGCGTCGGGCCGCCCGTCGTTGTCGACCCACGTCCGGATTCGCGGTCGCGGCAGGTCCAGCGCCGACGCGACCGCCGCCGAGCCCTGATTTGGATGCTCGGCACAGTGCTCCCGAACCCGCTCGTACTGGGCGACGAGCGTGGCGGCGTCGGCGGTCTCGCTCGCGGTCCCGTAGGTCCCGATGAACGCCGCACGAACCGCTTCGGTGTCTGTCGGGTCGGCGACGCGACGCAGCTCGCCAGCGGGCATTGGCGTGTCCGTCGCCAGCCGGTGGCTTGAATCCCCGCGACACTCGGCCGAAGGCGTGTTCGGTCGTGGTTGCTGGGACCCGACGGATTTTCACCCCGGCGTTCGGGGCCGTGGGTATGCCGACATGCCCCGAATGCGGCCACAGCGAGTCGACGGTCGATGACTGGTTCACGCACTCGAAGGAGAACGACGACTACGGCGGCTACACTCTAGTCTGCTGTCCGAGTTGCGATGCCGTCCTCGGCGGTGGCCCCTACGCCGCGTGACCGTGAGCCAGCGCCGGCGTCAGGTTCTTCCGGTCGCCCCCAGCAACCAGCTACCGTATGGCCGAATGCCCTCACTGCGGTGAGCCGATATTCATGGTATCGGAGCTGGACGAGACCACGTCAGGGATGAAGTCGATGTACTCGTGTCCTGAGTGTCAGGCCATCCTCGGCGTCACCGAGGCGTAGGCGAGTGCTTGGTTCAGAGACCACGGACCTCACCGAGAGTTATTGCCCTGGCGACGGCAGGCCGGCCATGGCACTCGTCTGTGGCGATTGTGGAGGCGACCTCGGCCTGTACAGCTTCGGGAGTGGGAAGAGTCGCGCCGAATGCGTCGACTGCGGGGAAGACTACCAGATCGGGAACTGGTGACTGTAAGCGAGTTCTTGTACTTCCCGCTCACAAAGCGCCCGAATCGGAGGTGAACCCGCGTCGATCACGCCGCCGACCCCAGTGTTTGTGCCCGTCTATCCCAGACAATCCGCTCATGGTTCGCGTGGATGACTCCGGCGACGTGACGAAGTGCTGGCTCGACCAGGAGGAACTCGCCCGGCTCGAACGCGAGGCCGGTCGCGACGACTGGATGCGCGAGGTCGCCATCCAGTTGATGGGCCGGTGTGGCCTCCGGGCCCACGAGGTGCCCTACCCGGCCGACAAGCATCTTCGCTGGAGCGAGGAGGGCGAGTGCTGGCTCTTCGAGGTCCGCGGGAAGAACACCGAGGGCGGCGCCCGGAAGCTCCGGGACGCCTGGATGCCAGACCGCGTCGCCGAGGACCTGAACAAGTACACGCGAGAGCGCGACCTCAGCCGCGACGAGCCCTGGGTCCCACGCTCGACGCCGACGGTGCGGCGCTGGGTCGACAACGCGACCGACGCCATCGCTGAGCAGCTGGGCGAGGCGCGCTGGCGGGCGGTGACGAGTCACGACCTCCGGCGGTCCTGGGCGACCCACTACCTCGTCGAGGAGGGCAAGGACGTACGGACGATGATGTCGGTCGGCGGCTGGAGCGACTACTCGGCCATCGAGCCGTATCTGAAGGAAGCGACTGAGGCGCGCATCGGCGAGGTGATGGGGAACTGAACTACGGCGCCTCGACGAGGATGTCCTCGCCGTCTTCCGTCCGCATGAGATAGAGCGACTCCGTTAGCTCGGCATCGAGCCACTCGCGGATGCCGGGCGGGAGCGTCACTGCGACCGAGTCCCCGCACTCTCCCAGCGTCCGCTCGTAGTCCACTGTATCTGGGTCGTACTCGCCCAGATAGAGCGTCGCCCCGCGCTCGGCGTACTTCCCGGAGACACGGTCGATGCCGATTGCCTCACCCACCGAGAGGTCGGCGTCGGCCACCCACCCCGGCTCCAGGGTCACGCCGTGCCGACGCGTCCCCAGACACATCAACGAACGGATAGAGCAGTTCTGCGTTGACATACGATAACCGGAGAGGTCAATCGTAACAAATCCTGCGTCCAGAGCGACCACAGAGGGCGGCTTCTGCACAGTATCTGCACAGTATCCGCGAGGTATCCGCACGCCATCCGCGCAGTATAATCCGACGGTTGACACTTATACCCGCACTGGGCTGGTGGAAGTCCTCAGGTCGCCCCTGGGGGCGGAGCGCAACCCATGAGCGCAACACCAGAGCGCGGGCGCGAGCCTCGCTCGACCTCCTTTTCGCAGGAGGCACGACCCAGTGGTATCGACAGCGCGACGACGCGCGCTGACATCGCTTCGGACCTGCGACTCGGCCATCTCGCGACGGTCGACGAGGAGCTGTTCGAGGTCTTCGACCTGGAGGGCCCCGGCCGATGAGACGACTGGCCCAGCAGGGCGTCGTCGCCCTGATGGTCGTCGCTCTCGCGTTCTCGATGGTCGCGGCACCGGTCGCCGCCGACCACGACGACCGCGGGAACGGCGCGCCACCGATCAACCCGGACAGCGACGAGAGTCCGCAGGTCTGGGTCGAGGAGACCGACGCGACCATCGCCGAGCATCGGATGGGTGAGCACGGGAACGACCCGCTCGCCTACGAAGCCGACGACGGCAGCAACACCGAGCTGCCGGCGGAGGTGAACGCCTCCGACGCCGACGCACCCATCGAGGTGTCGCCGGCGTACATCGACGACCCGGACCTCTACGGCCCGGTCACCGACGACGAGGCCAACGTCGAGGACCAGTCGTTCGTCGCTGAGGAGGGCGACTGGACCATCAGCGGCGGTGCCTCGGCAAAGGGCAGCGCCACTGAGTGGGGCGCGGCCCCGAACTTCCGCGCGGCGCCGACCCAGCTCGCCACCGACGGCAGCATGACCGGCGGCGACGTGGTGACGTTCAACTACTCGGACAACGTCAGCCTCGACAACGCCCGCAAGCGCGTGCTGACCACGGCGGGCAAGGTCAACACGCTCGACAGCAGCGCCGAGGTCCGCTTCGAGATCGTCGACTCGGACGGCGACTACGCCTACGCGAACATCTCCGAGGGCGCGGCCGACACCAACGCGGAGACGTTCGCGAACGAGACGGGCGCCTTCTTCTCGAGTGTTCGCGTGGATACGCTGGTCTCGGCGAACGGCGTCCAGGGCTCCGGTGACGGGACGATGGACGAGATCAACGCCGTCCGACTGAACGTCACCGACGCCGACGCCGACCTCGCCATCACCGGGATGGACATCTCCTCGAAGGAGACGAAGACCTTCGGCACGGTCGCCTACCAGGACGACACCGACGACCGCTACGAGACCGAGACCCGGACCAACATCGACGGCGGTGCCGTCCGGATGCGGTCCCTGGACGGGCTCGCTGACCACTTCGGTGACGCCCACGTCCACGACCTCGTCGTCGGCGCGGGTGACGCGACGGTCAACTACCCGCTCGCGATGGCCGACGGCAGCGAGGTCAACTTCACGGACGCCGAGGACTACGCGAGCTACTCCGACCGCCTCGAAGGCGAGCCGTTGGCGGTCTGGGACATCCCCGCACCGGTCGACGTAACTCACGGGACGCTGACGCTGGTCGCCGAGCAGCGCCAGCCCAGCTCCCAGTACGTCAGCGTCGACTACGCAACCGGCTACGCTGGCAACTACTCGGAAGCGTCGACGACCGACGCGACCAGCCAGTTCAGCGGCGCTATCGGTGACCGCGTCGAACTCGCGACCGGGCTCTCCGCGTCGAGTGACCACGACGCGGCCATCGGTGCGGAGATCCTCTACACCGACAGCGAGGCCGACGAGGTGATGGCGCCCCAGGGCGCCATCGCCGGCGGTCCGCCCCGACAGGGTGGCGGGAACGGCCTGTTCGGGTTCGGCATCCTGGGCGGGCTGGCCGGCCTGCTCGGCCTCGGGAGCTTCAAGCTGTTCGGCTGGATGGGCAACGGGGGCGGGTGACCGATGTCCGCCTCGGACGACCCGCTGTCGGTCAGCATCACGTCGACCGAGGAGTCACGCATCACGCGGCTCTTCGCGCGGGCTCGGAGTGCGGAGTCCCTCGTGACCATCCTGACGACCAGCATCGGCGTTATCATCTACGGGGGCGCCCGCGGCATCGCCCGCATCATGGCTGGTGTGGTCGACTTCTTCGTCGCCGTCATCGGCGGCGCGGCGGTCGGCACACAGAACCTGCTACTCGGGTTCTTCAACAGCCTGATCCGGCCGATTTTCGCGGGTGCACTCGGGACGGCCTCGGCGGTCGGCCCGGGGTCGCAGCTCGCACTGGTCGGACTCCCGGTCGGCGTGGGGATGGTGCTCATCGCCGCGTGGCTGGTCGCTCGGTTCCGCCAGGAGGACGAGACGACGGACAGCTTCTTCTTCGGAACCGGGGTCGATTTCGGCCCACTCGGTACCGACGAGGAGGCAGACCCGGAGGACTGACGATGGCTGGCGCCCGCCGCACTCGGCTCGCGGCGGTGCGGACAGCCCTGCCGCCGTCGACGGAGGTGCCCCGCGATGGCTGATACGCCGGCACCGGGCGGCGGTGGCGGTGGCGTGACGCTCCCGACGAGCGGCTACGTCGGCGAGTCCGGCATCCGCTGGTCCGACCTCGGCCTGTTCGTCTTCGGCGGCATCGTCCGGGTCTTCGTCGGCTCGATAGCGATGCTCATCGCGCGGTTCGTCGACGGTGTCGAGCTGCTGATCGGCTTCGCCGGCGCCGCCGTCCGTGCGATCATCGCGGCGCTGCTGGGCGGCGGCGCGACTGTCCTCGCAGGCGCCGGCCAGGCTGCGGTGCCGTCCATCCGGAGTTTCGGACCGGTCGCCATCGTCGTCGGCGTCGCGGTGATGCTGCTCTCGGCGTACGTCGCCCTGCGGGTCTTCAGCGAGGTGACGGCCCGTGCCTGAGGACGACGACAGCATCTCGTACCTCGGCCTGTTCCGCGCGGCGCTGGGCGCCGGCGTGCCGGCCGGCGAGGAGACGAACGAGGCGACCCGAGAGACGGCCAAACAGTTCTCGGCGAGCACGGCGAAGCGGCTGAGCAAGCTCGCGGCGGTCGCGGGCCCGCTGCTGGCGTTCGGGCAGTTCGTCGCCCAGCAGGGTGGCGTGATCCCGGCCGTCCTCGCCATCATCCGGCGGTGGTTCGTGAACGTCATCATCGGCGGCGGGCTGTGGCTCGCCGGCGCGATTGCGGCGCCGTTCATCCTGCTGGGCAACGAGCTGTTCGAGCTCGCCGTCGCCGGCGTCGAGGGCGCCCAGCCGCTCCTGGCTGGTACGCTGTCGACCATCGGCGGGTTCTACGCCGGTCTCGCGGGCGCGTTCGCGCCATTGGGGCCGTTCGCTCCGGTCGTCGCTGCGGGGGTAACCGCGGCCGCAGCGGGCGGCGTCGTGGTCGGGCTATCGCTCCTGGTGGACCGTGCCCTGCCGGGAGCGGGAGGGCTGCTCCGATGATGGGCACGGAGACGCGGACCACATATGGACAAGAAGAACGCACGCGAGGCGGCCGGGCCGGTGTCGGCGGCGGTCGGGGTGCTGTCGAGCATCGCCGCGCTGGCGAGTGGATTTCTCGATCCGCTCATCCAGGCGTCGCTGCTACTCGGCCCGACGTTGATGTCGGTCGTCGGCGCTGGGGCGCGGTTCAACCAGGTGGTGCCGGTGTTTCCACCCTGGCTGGTGACGGCAGGCATCGTGATCGCGGTGCCGCTGTTCGCCATCGCCCTTATCGTCCGGCTGCGGCGCCGGGCCGACCGGCTCGTCGACGACGACTGACCGGCCACCTCGCAACGACCTGTCGCACCACTCCCAGCCGGAGCACCCGGCTCGGCACCGATGCGGACACGACTACGGAGAGAGACATGATCCACACCAACGAGACACACGTATCGGCAGCCGACGGGGCCGTCCGTCGGCGTGAGAGACGACCACCGCGGGCCCCGCGGGGCCCGACCTGGGACCCGGCCCCGCATCCGGGAGGTGGGTTCGGATGGTGAACGTCGGCATGATCCTGCTGGTCGGGTTCGCGGTCCTGATCGCCGTGGCCGTCCTCGGAATCGGTCTGCGGTTCACGGCCGCCATCGGGAAGGACGATGTCGACGCCGACGAGGCGGTCGACCGCACCCAGACCTGGGCCCGTGGCCTTGTGGCGGCGGTGCTGGGTGGCGCGTTCGCGTCGCTCGTGCTCTTCGCCGACGTGGCTGTCGGCCTGTTCGGCTGGCTCGGCAACCACCCGCTCGCAGGGAGTAACCTCGTGACGGCGGCGCTCGGGGCGCTGGGCCTCCGCGGAGTCATCGGTATCAGCGCGGTGCAGCTGGTCGCCGGTGCCATCCTGGTCGTCGTCGTGGCCTATCTCGCGACGCGGACAAGCGACGAGAGCGGGACGAGCGCCGTCGGCTTCCTGCCGGTCGCACTGCTGAACGGGCTGCCGATGCAGGCGGCCGCGGCGATGATCGCCATCGCGGGGCTGGTGCTCATCGCGGTCTACACGGTCTCACGGCTGGGTGGCAGCGACGACGACCCGTCGCTCCGTGCGCAGTCGTCGGGGACGCTCGGCTCGATGTCGTTCCTGGTGTCGGGCATCTACGCCGTCGCGCTGCTCGCGCTGATCGTCGCCGGCGCGTCGAAGGTGGCGCTCGGCCGCGTGCCGGTGGCGGTCGTCATCATCCTCGGCGGACTGGTCACGCTCCACGCGGCCCAGGAGGTGCAAGAGCGCCGTGACTGACCCGATGCCCGGCGCGCCCGAACGCCCGGCCGACGCGGACAGCTACGAGGACGCCTACCGAGAGGCCGGCCGGACACCCGGCTCGTGGGCGGACTACTGTCACCGGCTCGCGATCTGGTCGCGCGACCGCCTCGCGTGGACGGGCCTCGTCGAGCGGCCGGCCGCGACCGAGCGACCCGGCCACGGCGGCCACCCGGACGCGGCGATAGGCCCGATGGGTGGCTGGCCAGCACCGCACGGCCTCCCGTCGCGAGTCTCGGGCGCGGAGGCCGACCGTGTCGAGCGCGTCCGCGAGGGCCGCTTCGGCTGGCTCGGCGCACTGCGCTATTCCTCGACGATTCGAGGAGACGCGTTCGCGGCCGGGGGCCTCCTCACGCTCGCGGTGGTCCTGCTCGGGATGTCGGTCCGGACGCTCGTCGGCCTGGGTGCCGCGGAGCCGTCCGTCGGCGGGGCCATCGGTGGCCTCGTCCTGACGGCCCTCGTCGCCGTGCCGGGCGCACGAGCGGCCTCACGGCTCGTCTGTGGGCTCGGGGCGTCGGTCCGCCCCGACGCCGCCGACGCGACCGAGGCCGAGCAGCGCTGGCGCTGTGGCGCCTGCAAGGAGGCCGACCGTGCGTGGGCCGACGGCGACCGTGACGTGACGCCGACGGCGGTCGGCGAGTGGGACATCCCGGCGCGGGTCCGGGGCGTCGGCTCGGAGCTCAACGAGCGGACTCGCCCGGACGCGGAGGCGACCACCATCACCGACGAGGCCGGCGCGACCGCCCCGAACAGCAGTTCCGAGACGGTCGCTGACGGGGGCGAGACGCCGATCGCGTTCGCCGCGGCCGTCGGGCCGGCCCGGCGCGACGACCCGGAGCACGACGCCGACGGGGGTGGTGACGAGTGAGCGACGGCGGCCGCCGGCTCTGCGCCGTCGTGCTGGCGCTGGTCGCGATGGCCAGTCTGCTCGCGCCGGCGCTCGCGGTCGGTGTCGCCCCGGCGGCCGCCGCGAACGACAGCACGGCGACACCGACACCGCGGCCCGACCTGGCTACGACTCCACAACCGACGGCGACGCCAACGCCGGCACCAACGCCGACCCCTACCCGGACGGCCACGGCGTCGACCGCGACAGCGACACCGACCGCTACGGCCACGCCGACACCGGCAAGCGCGGCCCCGGTCGAGGTCGCGACGGCCGACGATACGACCTGGACGCTCTCGGAGCTGCAGAAACCCGGCCAGCGCGTCTCGGGCTCACCGGCGGGCTACCGGATCGCCGACCCGCCCGGCATGAGCCTCTGGGCGACGTACACGCCGGCCTCGAACCCGGCCGCGAAGGAAGGCGCCCGGAGCGCGTGGCGGTTCATCTCGCCGTCGACGACGGTCCGACGTGACACGGTCCGACTCCGGACGATCCTCTCGCAGGACCCGGACCTGCTCGATGCGGACAGCTTCACCGCCGTCGTCGTGGCCTACCGCACGAGCACGGACGCGAACGGCTCGACAACGGTCCGGAACGTCTCCACCCGACAGCAGTCCGTCGCGTTCACCCGCGGCTGGTCGAACGTCTCGGTGGCGCTGCCGCCGACGAACGACCACGCCCGACAGGTGGCGCTGCTGCTCCGGAGCGACGATGGCGAGACCATCGCTCGCTGGCACTTCCAGCATCGCTCGTCAGCACTGAGTCAAGACGCGCCGGTGCCGGACGACCCGAGCAACTCGGACCTGCTGGAGTGGGGGATGCTGACGCTGGTGCTGCCCGTCGTGGCTGGCGCGCTCACCGGCGTCGGGACCGCCAGTGCGGCGCTCTACCGGGCCCGAGCCCCGCCGGGCTACGGCTGGATCAAGACCGCAGCCGCGATAGCCCTGCTCTACACCGGGCTCGCACTGAGCCTGTGGCTGACGGTCGGGCAGGCGCTGGTCGCGGCGGCGCCGGTGGTGCTCGCGGTCGCGACGTTCCTCGCGTTCCTGATCGTCGGCATCGAGCTGGTCGGCGAGCGGCGCATCCGGCGCGCCCTCGCGCTCAAACCCGACGTGTCGAAGGCGCCAGCCCCGAGCGGCGACCGCGGGCACGACTGGCTGTCGGCGACCTCGCGGGTCTACCTGCTCGCGCCGATGCCCGGCGCCGAGGAGGGCGACGGTGACGACGACGGCGACATGGCGGTCGTGCTCCCGGGCTGGCTGCGATTCCTCGCGCGAGCCCTGGGCGGCACGGCGACCGTCGAGAACTGGTCGGATGCCGACTCGCGCATCCGGATGTCCGGCCACCACGACGAGCTGCTCCTGGTCGACCCGGAGGCCGACACCAGCCGCTCGCTGCTGTCGAGCTACTCGGCCCCGTCGTTCACGTTCACGTCTCAGGACACGTTCCTCGGGAACTTCGTCCGCATCGCGCTGCCGATCCTGATCGCCGGTGCGACCTACGCCGTCCTCGCGCCGACCGGCCTGGGCGCGGTGCCGCTGGCCGTGCTGGTCGCGCTGCTGGGCTGGGGCCTGGCGTTCATCGGCGCGTCCGACGGGAGCGCCGTCATCCCGTTCGCGACCGTCCATATGCGCCGCGCGTTCGCGACGGCGCTGGGGCTGGCCCGCGAGATCGACGCGGCCAAATCGGCCGAGGAGTCCGAGCAGAAGCGCCTGGAGTCCGAGGCCCAGACCGAGCGCCGGGCCGCCGAGAAGGCGAGCGAGCGGGCGGGCTCGTTCCTCTCGACGATTCTCGGCGACGACGCCGGCCGCGACCGCGCCGACCGTGGCGCCGGGAAGACGCCGGCGGCCGACGGCGGCGACGGCCTCGACGTGGCCGGCGGTGCGACGACACCCGGCGGCGACACCGACCACCCGGACGAGAATCGGGTCGCCCGACTGCTCCAGAACGGCAGTATCAGCCGCTCGGAGGCCGCGAGCATCCTCGCCACCGGACCGAGCGAGGACGACGCGGGAGGTGATGGCCAGTGAGCCACGGCGTCCACCGCTGGCTGCCGAGTGACGCCCCGGACCCGCTGGCCGACCCGGTCGGCGCCCAGGATTTCGCGAGCGACCTGCAGGAGCGCCGCCAACCCGCGCTGGAACGACTCTCCCGTGACCACCGGGAGCATCGCGAGGCGCTGCTTGAGGGGTTCAACTCGCGGGCGGACGTGCTCGCGTGGCTGGTCTCGATAACGGGCGCGACGCTGGGGCGACTCCCGAAGGCGCTCTACGAGGCCGTCCACGCCGACATGGTGGCGGCCACCCGGGACGAGGCGACGCCCCTGGTCGGCGCGCTGCTGGACCGGCCGGACGCCGTCGAAGGCGTCGAGCCGCGGGTGATTCGGGCACGGCTCGCCGCGTCGACGCTGACGCCCGCCCACTCGAAGGCCATCCGGACGCTCCGTGACGACGCCCAGGAGCACGCCCCGAGCCGGTCCGGTGAGGACGCCCCGACCAAACCCGAGCGCGAGCGCCACGTCGCGATGCGGCCCTCGCTCTCGGCTATCGAGCGCCACCAGCAGCAGGCGCTGGTGGGACTGCTGGCGGGCTTCCAAGACCTGAGTGCCATCCTCCGCTGGGGCGACGTGCTGGAGCTGGCCTGTCACGGCACCCTGCCGAGCAACTGGGTCGCCGACGCGGTCAACGACCCGGCGATGCGGCGGGTGCTGCTCGCTGGCGGCGACGGGGCCCACCCCGACCCACCGGTGCATCGACGCGCCCGCGAGACGGTCGCGGCCAAACTGTGTGGGCGCTTCCGCGCGGGGACGCGGGCTCGCTACGACCACGCTGCGGAGTCGAGCGACCGCGAGACCGAGAGCCGCAGCAAGACCATGTGACCACCATGAGCAGAGCCAACCACCCGGACGACGACGTACCGAACACACCCGACGACGACATCCCGCTCGCGCCGCACGAGGACCCGCGGACGCCGGATACCGGCCTCCGAGGCGACCTCGTAGACACGGGCCGTGAGATGGCCGACGCGTACGCTCGCGACCACCACGCCTGGGAGCTGGCCGTCGGCGAGGTTACTCGCGACGACGCCGGCCGCCCGGTCGCCATCGGCGCCGACCTCAGGAGTGCGGAGCTGACGCCGGAGAACGGCAACGCCCACACGGACGCCAAATCCATCCGACGGCTCCACGGCATCCCCCGCTACGACCCGACGGTGTGGCGCTCGGATGGCGAGGGCTGGGGGCCGGTCGCGGACTTCTACGAGCACTACTGGACGAACCCACCGGCCGACCAGACCGAGGGCGGCATCTTCGGGCTGGTGCTGGGCCCGCCAGGGAAGGGAAAGAGCACGCTGCTCCGGACCTGCGCCCAGCGCTTTCTCGAGTGTAACGGCCACCGGATGGGCGAGGCGGTCGTGTGGCGCGGCGCGCCCTCGCGCTCGGAGTGGCTCCCGTTGGCGCCCTGGGTCCGGCTGATTCTCCCGGCGCGGGCCGAGATCGACGCGACGCTCCGGCCCGAGCGGCCGGTCGACCCCGTGGGCCGGGACCCAGAGCTGGGCAACTTCGCCCGAGAGGTCGTCCACTACCAGGGCCCCGTCGACGCGCTGCGGAAGTGTCGCGCGGGCGGCATCAACGTCGTCTACCCGGACCCGACGTTCTCGCACTGCCAGCGGCTCTTCGAGTCGATTCCGTCCCGAACCGTCGAGCCACCAGCCCAGCGCGACGACCTGTTCGCACCGGGCGACCCGACGCCACACTGGTGGGTTGCGCTGCTGCTGGCGGCCGTCGACGGCCGCGACCGGTCGACACCGCTGGCACTCATCTGG
Organism: Haloglomus halophilum; assembly: GCF_024298885.1. Taxonomy (GTDB): domain Archaea; phylum Halobacteriota; class Halobacteria; order Halobacteriales; family Haloarculaceae; genus Haloglomus; species Haloglomus halophilum. The sequence continues at coordinate 401,977 of NZ_CP101166.1, read as the reverse complement.
GACGAGATCAAGGACATCGCGCCGGACGACGCGAAGAAGGACGCGTTCGGCAGCTACCAGAAGGTCCACCAGCTGGGCGGCGACCTGACCGCGGACCTCCGGAAGCGGAACGTGACCTTAGTCGGCGCCGGCCACGGCGAGGTCGCGGTCTCGGCGCGCTGGCGCCGGAAGATCCACTACCGACTCCACACCGCTGGCCGCGCGGTCCCGACGACGGACGGGGCGGCGCCGCTCGGGTTCGGCTCGACGCCGTTCGAGAGCAACGTGAACAAGGGCAAGGACCCGGGCGAGGGGACGCTGTTCTCGCCGGAGAACTTCGAGGAGGTCGACTGGCCGAACGCGGCCGACTTGATGCCGAGTTACTCGCTCCAGATCAACACTCGCGACCCGATTCCCCGGGGCTCGGACGGCGACGAGCAGCCGGTCGCGACCGATGGAGGTGAGCCGATTTGAGCGTCGAATTCGGCTCGATTTCCGCTATTCGCGCGACCCCCGCCGGCGACCCGCGCGCCGGCGCCGCTGTGCGACAGCGCGCGCGCGTACTCCGGGACAAGCGGGGCGGTGGGGGAGGGGCCAGTCAGCACACGCTGTTCGGTTTCGCGCCTGGAATCGGCCTCGTTCCGCTCGTCGGTGGCGACCTCGTGTCGAGTCTGCTCGGCGCCGCCGGTATCGGCGTCTCGGGGACGCTCATCGCACTCATCGCGGTGGCGCTGTACGGGCGGAAGGCCCTGCAGGCTGGCGAGGCGGCCGGCCAGACGGTACGGTACCTCATCGTCATCGCCGGCGTGCTGGTGCTCGGCCTGCTGACGCGCGTGATTCCGACGCTCCGGGTCAGCCGGGCTATCGAGCTGGGCGCGGGCATCGTGCACTGGCTGGTGAGCGTCGTCGGCGGGGTGCTGGCATGATGGCGCGACCCTGGTGTCTCGGGCGGGAACTGGGCGGACTCGCGGTTTCAGACTCATGAGTGCAACACAGAACGCGGACGAGCACAGTACGGTACAGCCAACCGAGGAGGGACAGCGGCGCGAGCCGAGCCCCCGTGAGGCGGGCTTCTGGGCGTGGCAGGCCGGCCTCGCTGGGCTCGTCTTCGTCGGGAGCGTGCTGTCGGTCGGCGAGCTGCCGGTGCTCGCCGTCGGCATCGGCCTGCTGGCGCTGGTCGTCATGCTTGGGACCAGTCTCAGAGCGATGGCGGCGCTTGAGGGAGGTGAGTCGGCGTGATGGATGCCGTCCGTGAGCGGCCGGCGGTCGCGCTCTTCGCGAGCCTGACGCTGCTGCTGGCGGTTGTCGGGACTGCGGTCGTCGTGGTCTCGCCGTCGACGGCGCTGCCGGTCGGCGCCAGCCTGGCCACGGGCGACAGCATGGGCGAGTCGGTCCCGCAGTTCGTTCTCTACGGCCCGGCTGGTGACCTGGAGGCCGGCGACGTGGCCGTCTTCGACTCGGAGGCTGGCTGGCTGCGCCACGAGCTGGTCCGCGAGACGGCCGACGGCTGGATAACCCAGGGCACCGCGGAACCGCACACGGACCAGTGGAGCGGCGGCCCCGGCGCCGGCATCGGGCCGGTCGAGCGCTCGCAGGTCGCGGGTGTCGTCTACGCGGCCGCGTCGATCTACGTGGTCACGGGAGCGCTCGTCGGCCTGCTCGCGCTGCTGGCCGCGGGCGTGCTGTTCTCCACGCGGGAGCGCTGGGTCGCCCCGGCACGGGCTCGCAGTCAGGCGCTCGTGTCCGCAGGCGGAGGCGTTACCAGTCGGCTGTCTGAAGTTGACCGGCGACCGGCGCTGGCGACGGCGCTGGCCGCTCTCCTCGTCCTGTCTGCGGCCGCTCCGGCGCTGATTATAACCGGTAGCGAGCGAGCGAGTGCTACTGGTTCTGTTATTGATGATTTTAACGACGGCGACCTCTCAGAGTGGACATACGAATACGGTGACTCGGGCGATATTGCGGCTACTTCAGCCGCGGCCCTAGAAGGCTCTCACGGGGTTGAAGGGAAAGGCCAAACCGGGATTATTTCGCGCTCGGTATCGATTAAACCTGACACGCTGTCGTTTTTCTATTCAGATGCGGGAGACTTTGATTCTCCGGGCGGGGATAATACGATTCGGCTCGGTGGCGATTCGAGCTTTTCCAGTCTTGCAGGTAAAATCAGGTTCGGCCAATCGAATATCGAAGTTGGCGACGGAAGTGGTGGATATAATCAAGTAGCGGATCTCTCCGACCCGTCCGAACGGTATAAAATCACCTTTGATTTCAATTATTCGGCAGATACTCTGGAGGTGACTGTCTTTGACTCGGGCGGAGATGTTGTCGGGTCGGCGACGGGGAACATGGTAAGCAACCCATCAGATATACAAAAAATAGAGTATGCAAATAGGGGTAAAACCCAATATTTGGATTATTTTGTGACAGATGGCAAATCGCTTGGCAAAGAGGTATCTGGGACAGTAACTGATAGTAGTGGGTCTCCGATTACTGACGGAACGGTTGAGGTTAGAAATCAAACAGACGGCTCTATTGTTAAGAGCACCACGACAAATTCAACAGGGGGCTACAAATTTGATAGTGTATCGAAGGGCGAGTACGACCTTCGCGCTTCAGCGCCAGGATACCAGAACAAGACTAAGCAAATCAATACCAGTTCCCCGCGAACGGTTGACTTCTCGCTCTTCGAGACAGGTACGTTCGAGCGCGAGTTCCAGCTCGGCGAGCAGGCTCGCTACACCTACCCGCCGGCACTCTCGGAGCTGACCGTCTACCGCTTCGACCGCGCCATCGAACTCCCGCTCCCGGGCGGCACGACGTTCAAGGCTGGCCCGGGCACCTGGACCGAGGTCGCGAACAAAGACATCAACGCGTACGGGAACGCCGATGTTCGGCTCACCGACGGCGAGCCCTATCGCGTCGCGGTCACAGCCACCAGCGGCGGCCTCTCGACCCGCTGGGAGTCGCTGGGCTGGCGGGCGAACAAGTCCCGTGCGGACCCGTTCCTGATCTCGGTCACGCCGACGACGGCGTCGACGACCGCGACGGCCACGCCCGCCGGCACGCCGACCAGCGGCACTGCGACCGTGACTCCGGCCGGCCCGATCAACGGCGGCGGGCCCCTCACCCCACCACCGGACCCGTTCGACCGTGACGGTGACGGGTACCACTACGACTACCCGGACACACCGGACACGAACTTCACAGCGCCGGACTACGGCGATGGCTTCGGCCCGCGCCTGGCCGGCGAGTGCATCCAGGCCGACGGCTCCGAGGGCGTCCTCGTCGAGTACTGGGACCCGGCCTTCGAGACGACCTCGCTGACCTACAACCTCACGAGCGGCAACCAGTCCTACGCCGGCGAGCGGCAGTTCGACACCGCGGTCGGCTACACGACCTGGTGCGTGGGTGACGGCCTGACGGGCAACGCCTCGGACGCCCCTGGTGACACGACGCTGTCGGGCAACTACACGAGCGGCGGCGAGGCGTTCAACTACAGCGACGAACTCGGGAGCGACGCGCTGCTGGGTGCGCCCATCGGCGGCGGTGGGGGCGCCGGCGGTGGCGGGAGTCCGTCGACGAGTCAGACAGCCGTCGGCGTCGCGCTCATCGGCGCGGTCGGCTACCTCGCCTACCGCCGGTTCGGCTCGGGCGGAGCCGGCCCCAGCGACCCCGGTGCGGGCGGCGGCTCGTCGAGTAGCGTGCTTCCCTGGAGAGGTGGTGACTGACGGTGGCGCTCTGGATGACCGAGTCGTCGCCCCTCGCGGTCGGCCTCGCGATAGCGGTCGCGCTGCTCGCCACGGCGACCGCGGCGTGGGCACTGGTCGTACTGTGCGACCGGTACGTCGGCAGGTGCCCGGTCCCGTCGCTGGGCCGTGGCGTCGTGATGGCGACAGGCGTCCAGCTGGTGCTGATCGCGATATTCCCAGACATCCCGGTGCTGCTGGCTATCGCCGTCGCGGCTGGGTTCCTGCCGGCCCTGGAGACGTTCTGGCGGTGCTCGCTGGCCGGGCTCCAGGAGGGCCTGCGGACATGGGGTGTCTGGGTCTCCGTCGTGGCCGTCGTCCTGGCGCTCGTCACGGTCCCGGCAGCGGTTGTCCCGACGCTGTCGGTGGCGCAGTTCGCCCTGGTCTATCTCGTGTTCGTAGCATGCCACGTCGTCCTGTACGGCCCGCTCTCGGCCCGCGTCGGCTGCTGGCACGAGGCGACGCACCTCGCGGTCCTCCGGCTGCTGGGCGTCGACTACAGCCTCTCGGTCGACCTGCGCGAGTCGCGGTGGCTCGGGTACGAGATACTCCAGCAGGCCCGCTGGGAGGTCCGGTATCAGGACATCCTCTCGCTGGGCCGGCCACAGTACTACGCACTGCACCTGGCGCCGCTGGCGGTCGCCGTGCCGGCCGCAGCGGTCGCCGGCCTCCTGACGAGCCCACTCGGTCCCGGCGTCGCGCTCGGCGCCTACTACGGCGTGCTGGTGCATGCGGGCCCGAGCAGCTCCGACCTCCGTGCCGGCCTGTCGCCGGTGATGCGGGGCCCGTCGGCCGAGTCGGTCGCGGCCGCGCAGCGCAACCACGGGCTCGCCGAAGGGGTGCCGGCATGAGCGAGGAGACCGCGTGCTCCCGGCGGGCGCTGCTGGCGGCTGCCGGGTCAACGGCGGTCGCGGGCTGTGCTGGCCTCTCACCCCAGCGAATCCGGGCCGTCACGCGGACGCCGACCGCTGCGGACGAGCCCCCGATCTCCGAGGGTGCGGGTGACCTCGCGGCAGAGTACGCCAACGCGCTCCGGCCGACTGAGGGCCCGACGGGAACGCCCTACCGGCTCGAAACCGTCGCGTACGACCGGGCGGTCCTCCGTGTCCGCGGGCAGATGGCGGTCAAGTCGCTGTACCCGGTTCAGGAGACGCTGTCGGGGCTCCGTGACCCGTGGTTCAGCGAGCAGCTCGGAATCGGCCGCGCCGCGGGGCTCGTCGTCGAGGTCACGTCCTGTGCCAGCGGCAACGTGATCTACCGCGAGCGGTCGGAGGCGGACTGGGTCGAGCGCTACTGGGACCGCGAGAGCCAGCTGACTCTCGAGGATCTGGAGGCGCTGCGAACCGAGACGGCCGACGGAATCGCGAAACTACCGACGCCGGAGGCATACGGACAGCAGCCGCAGGCGGAGTGGACCTGCGGCGTCTGGACGGAGGTGGAGCCGCGGCTGACGGGCGACTACCAGGCGGGCGATGGTGACACCGATGGGGGTGAGCAGCGGTGAGCCAGGAGCCCCGCCCCGAACCGCTCGGCTACCTCGTGCTCGCCGGCGTTGCCGTCGACGTGCTGGGTTCAGGAGGTATCCTCGGCGAGTTGCTGGTCCGGCCGGTGGTGCTGCTCGGACAGTCGGCGCGATGGTCGCTGGTGGCGCTCTCAGGAATCGGGCGGTTCGTCGCCGCGGCGGTGGTCCAGCCCGTGACCATGGTCTCGGAGTCGGCTGGGTGGTGGCTGGCCGCGCTCTCGGCGCTCGGTGCGGTGCGGCTACCGGTCGCGGTCGCGACAGTCCTGCTGGTGGCATACCTACTCCACCGGTACCGCTCAGAGGTGAGCGGGTAGATGTGTCTGGAGTCGCTCCTGACGGCCCTCGCGCCCGATGGACTCGCCTCGCTCGCGGTCTACGTGCTCGTGGTCGTGGTGGGTTTCTCCCTGGTTGTCAAGTTCGCACGAGTAGAGGACGAGCGACCGCCGATGCCGCCTATCGAGTGGCCCTGGGAGCCATGACCGTCGACGCCATCCTCGCGACGGTCGCGGAGCTGGGCACCGAGCACGCGCTGCTGACGATCCACGAGCGCGACGGCATGGACATCGTCCGGTGCGAGGCCTGCGGACACGCGGTGGTCGTCGGGCCGTGATGCTCCCAATCCTCTCCCATGGCCACGTCCACGACCCGCTGGCGGCGGCCATTCTCGCCGGCGCGGTGGTCGTGCTGTACGCCCGCGACAGAATCGAGGCGGCCGGTGCGCGGTTCTACGAGTGGGTGCACGAGGACGACGAGGAGCCCGTCGACGCGACCGCCCGCGAGCAGTACGTGGCTGGCGACATCACACTCACCGAGTACGAGCGCCGCGTCGAGGCGGCGCTGGACCCTTCGACATCGCGAGCGCTGGAAGTCCTCGACGAAGCCGACGGGATCGGCGAGCAGCGGGCGCTCCAGCTGGCCGAGGCGTTCGGTTCGGTCGAGACGCTGGCTGCTCACGAGCCCGCAGAGGTAGCCGACGAAGTCGATGGCATCGGCCCGACCTACGCCGAGCGAGCGGTCGAGACTGCGCGCTCGGAGAGCCGGTCCTAACGCGGACCGGCACGCCGACCGGCCGCTGTACCGCCCGGTAGTACTGCCCGTACATGGCGTCGTCAACCGTCCTCCCGCGTGCAGACGCTCGGGGCGGTGCGGTGCGGGAGGGCTGGCCCGCTATGGGCCAGCCCGCTATCCCTCACCACCTTAGTGGCACCCCTCTGAGGCCCCCCGGCAGCACCCCGGGCCGCTGGCTCCCTCCTGAGCGGCGCCGAGAGCGGTCGAGGCCGGCGGTCGCGCCGGCGACTGGCGGCCAGTTGTGGCGAAACTGGCGCGGAAATAAGCTATCAACTCCCCGGTGAAAGTGAAACTACGCACGGCGCCGGATGGGAGTGCGTCGAGACGCTGGGCTCGCGGCAAGCGAGCGCGAAAGAAAGGATTGGTATCGAGTGCTGCGGCTGGGGAAGCGGGCGAGCGCCGGCGTGAGCGGCGCTACCCGGGCGGGCCGTAGGTCGGGAACAGCGACGAGTCGTCGACGCGGACGCGGACGTGCTGGTCGGAGAGGTACTCCTGGTCGAGCGCGCTGGCCAGCTGGTCGGCGGTCAGGTCGAGATCGGCGAAGTACTCCCAGACGTTCGACGAGGCCGTGTCCTCGTTCTCGTCCGCCTGGTCGTCGCTCTCGCGGCGCTCGCGACGCTCCTCGGCACGCTCCTTGCGGTCTTCGGGCTGGTCGTCGGGCTTGATCTGGTCGAGCGCGTCGTCGGCCTGCTCCTCGAAGTAGCGGGAGCTGAAGGTGATGACCGTGACGGCGCCGCGATGCCGCTCCAGGATGCCGGGGTCGTCACCCCCGATCTCCTCGGCGAGCTTCCGGACGTGCTCGCGAACGGTCCGGTAGGCGGCGCCGGTCTCCTCGGCCAAACCGTGGTAGGTGACCGACTCCTTGCGCCGGACGACATCGAGGATGTCGTACACGAGGTCGGTGTGCGTGTGCGTGGCCTCGCGGTAGAGCGCGGGCACGAGGCTCTGGTAGTGCTTCTGGAGCCAGTGACGCCGGCCCGCCGGCATATCGAACGCCAGCACGTCGGCCTCGGGCCCGTCGAAGTAGTCATCCGCGACGAGGTCGCCGCGCTCGATGCCGGCCCACTCCAGGTGCGAGAGGAGGATCTCCTCCAGGATGGCGATGACCTCGTCCCAGCGGTCCCAGCTGAACATCCGCCGGTAGGTCGAGCCGTCCTCCTGCTGGACGCGCTCCTTGCCGGCGAGCGCAACCTCCATCTTCGGCTGGTCCATCGGGTAGTCGAGCGCCTCCTTGTGGTCAGGATAGTAGACCTTCAGGAGGATATCGGCATCGAGGTCGGGGAAGCCGAGTTGCTCCCAGCAGTCGGTCGCGGGGATCTTCCCCTTCAGGACACAGCCGTCCTCGACCTTCTTCAGCCACTCGTGGTCGCCGTGATGCGCCGTCAGCAGGTCCGAGGACTGCTGCAGCGTATGCACGGCATCGCCCTCACGGTCCTCGTCGAACCGGACGTGCACCTCGGCCTTCGAGAAGCCGAGCGAGTCCTGGACGACATCGTCGTGGTCGAGCTGGTAGCCGAGCGCGTGACCGAGGAGTCGCGCCGCACGCTCCAGCATCTCCTCGGGCTCGTCGACCCAGGTGGAGCTGACGCGGACGACCGACCCCTCGCCGTGCGGGAGGTCGAGATCGTTCCCGTCGGGGTAGACGAGGTCGTCGTACTGGGGCTCGATCTTCAGCGTGAGGCTCTGGTCGGGCGTCCGCTCGAAGTCGACCGCGCCGTCCTCGTCGAGCGGCTGGACGGTGAGGTCGTACTTCCACCACGCGCTGTAATCCTCACCCTCGCCGGTGCCAGCCTTCCAGCGACTCGATTTCAGCGTGACCGCGTACTCGGAGTCGTCGTCCGGGCGAGTGAACGACCGCGAGAGGACCGCGTACTGGCGGCCCTTGTGGTCCTCGACGAGCGCGTCGTCGTGAGCGACCCACGCGGCGCGACACCACTGGTAGAGCGAGCCGTCCGGGAGCGTGCGATACTCGCCGACCTCGAACGGGACCGCGTCGGCGTCACGGTGCTGGTCACACAGGACGAGCTTGCCACCGCCACCGTGGCGGGCTGGCGTCGGCCCCTTCGTCGGGACCGTCTCGATCCCCTCGACGCGGTCGGTCTGGTGCCGGGCGCCGGTGGGCCGGACCGAGCCCGAGACGGAATCGGAGCTCACAGCCGACCACCCGCGAATCGCGGGAAGTGTTCCGGGCGCGTCCAGGGGACGATGCGGGCGGCCCCGCGCCCGTAGGCCGAGATGGTGGCGCCCAACAGATGCTCGCGGGCGATGGAGCGGGGCATCTACGGCTCACCCCCGTCGGTGAACGCCTGCAGGTGGGTCTCACCTTCCTCCAGCAGTCGCTCGGGCTCGTCGACGTCGAGCCCGACGCGCTGCTGGGCCAGCGCCACGTACTCTGGGTTCAGGTCGATTCCGATGAACCGCCGGCCCAGTCGTTTCGCGACGAGGCAGGTAGTCCCGGCGCCCGCGAACGGGTCTAGGACGATGCCAGCCTCGGTCGCGTCGGTGTCGCAGTCGCAGGTCTGCCCCCAGCCGGTCGCGTCCCGCTCGGGCCGGTGGACGAACTCACGGAAGTAGCCACCGAGGACCTGCTTCGCCTCGTCGGCCAGCTTCCGGGTTCGATCGTCGACACGGTCGCGACTCCCCTGCGCGGCGTCGCCGTGGGCACCGTCGCCGAAGCCGACCGACCGAGCGGCCTGCAGGTGTGCGACCGTCAGGTCCGAGGCCTGGAACCGTTCCAGGGCCTTACGCTGCTGTGGTCGGTCGAGCGCCTGGATATCACGGTCCCAGAGCGGTGTCGTCTCGACCTCGCGCTCGTAGGGTGTTCCGCAGTCGACACAAACCTCCGGCGGCGCCGTCGCCTTCAGTGGCGTCTCGCAGAGCTCGGGCGGGTAAACTGCGAAGTGCGCCTCGGAGAACGGCTGGACGGTGACCTCGAACACGTCACCTGGGTTCTTGCCGTTCGGATGGACGCCGCGGTCGAAGTTGTGGACGCGAGACTCGGTCTCGCGCCCCGGCATGTGCTCGACGCGGGTCGTCTTCGTGCCAGTGTATCCTCGTGCCGCACGTTCGAGAGACTCGGCCTTGTGTGGCTCCCGAATCGCATCAAGGTCGTACCAGTAGTCCGGCGACGGTGTGAGGTGGAAGACCTGTTCGGTCGTCGTGTTCAGCCGGTCCTTGACCGCAGAGGGCATCGGGTTCGGCTTCACCCACGTCACGTCGTTCCGAACGACCCAACCGGCGTCCTGCAGGGCGCTGGCGACCCGATGCGGGACGAGCATCTTCTGCTTCCCATCGCCAAACGAGTCGCCGAGGTTGAGCCACCACGACCCATCGTCGCGGAGGACACGCCGGATGGCCGCCCCCACGTCGACGAGGTTCTCGATATACTCGTCCAGGGACTCCTCCAACCCGAGCTGGCCGTCGACGCCGTAGTCGCGAAGGCCGAAGTACGGCGGGCTCGTCATGCAGCAGTGAACCGACGAGGCTGGGAGCTGCTCCAGCGTCTCGATGGCGTCGCCGCAGTGGATGTCGTGGGCCCACGCGTCGATATCCGACATCTACGGCTCACCTCCGTCGGCCGCAACCGGCGTCGCGTTCGAGACGGCACTCAGCTCGGCGACCGAGCGCGTGATGGTGTCGCAGTCGGGACAGCGGTAGCCCTCGCCGTCGCGCTCTTCGACGACACTGCCGCAGTCGTCGTGGACCAGCTCCGGGCCGTCGTCGGCCTCGGGCTCGGCCGTGGGTGTCGGACGGCTAACGGCCCGCTGGGAAGGCTCCTCGCGCGCCTTCAGCTGCTGGTCGCGCTGGTTGAGCCAGGCCATCACCTGCTGGCGTGGGCCCCGCTCAAGCCGCACCTCGACGGTCTGCCAGGCGTCGATGACCTCTCGCGACCGGATGCCCTGGATGCGCGCGTGAACCGCTCGCTGCATGGTCCGGTCGGTGTGGCCGGGCGCACGCTCGACGAGGTCGCGGTCGAGCCAGCGGCCGGGGTCCTCGCCGATCTCGGCGGCGATGGCCTGGCGCCACGCGGGCACGCCGGCCTCGGCGCTGGCGCTCTGGAACTCACTGGGCATCGGACTCTCCGTAGTCCGGGCCGTGAACACCCGGGACGTACCCTCCGACGGTCACGTAACCCTCTTCATGGAGGACCTGCTGCTCCATCCGCTTCCCGAGCAGGCGGTGCTGTTCGCTGGTCGGCGTCGGGAGGAAGCACGAACACTCCCGACACATCCCGGGCTCGTTCGCGGCGCCGAGCCCGTGCTCGGCCCCACAGTTGCCACAGACGATGGCCAGCGGGTCCGTGACGGGCTCCTCAGACACCGTCTCTCACCTCTGCGTCGGAGTTTCGAATGAGTCGGTCTTCAGCCTCCCAGCCCTCCATCCAGCGCTTCCAGAAGGCCCGAGCGAACGTGACGCCTTGACGACCGTACTGGTCGCGGTCGTAAGGGCAGGCAGCTTTGCCCTTCCCGTCCCGGCGGGCGAGTGCGCCTTTCCGGTAGGCGCCAGCGAAGGCGGGGTTCGTATAATCGTCCTCGGAGAGGTGAGAGACGGTCGGGTCCTCTTCAGACACCGTCGCTCACCTCCGAATCCCGAAAGACGTGCGACCACGCCAGTTTCGTGTGCGTACACCGGTCCTCGACCTCGATCCAACTCCCGCGCAGCTCGTCGACCAGCGACGCGGGGACGAGCTTCATCGCGAGCGGGTCCCGATTCGGAACGGGCACCGCGACGACGAAGATGTAGACGCCCGCGTCCGCCAGCAGCTCGCCGTGCTGCCCCTCGCGCAGGTAGAAGCGCCCGGTCGCCTCGCGCTCGCCCTGCACTGCGGCGACGCTCTTGATCTCGACGGGCGTGCCCTGTTCGACGAGACAGATACCGGCGAACGGGAGCCGGTCGGTCGGCGCGAGACAGTGCTCGGCGACGGCGTCGTGGCGGCTATCGCGCTCGGGCGCCGCTCGGAGCCCGTCGACACGCTGGATGACCGTCGCCTCGACGCGCTCGCCGAGCCGCTTCGAGCGCGCGAGCCGACTGTCGGCCTCGGGCTGACGGCGGGACACGCTCATGTGCCACCTCCGGAGTCCAGGATGGGTGCGACGTGATACTCGGCCTCCGCCACGGGCCGCTGCTCGCCATGGCGCTCCTGTTTGAGCGTCCAGCGCAGGCGAAAGTCCGTCTCCGCACCGAACTGGAACGAGACGACCGCGCCGTCGGGGATGGACCCGACGACATCGCGGATTAGTTCGCCGGAGTAGACGGCCTCGACTGCGCTCTCGGGCGTCCGGATGGCGTCCTCGGTCGCGACCGGCGCGTCGACGTTGTCGATGTCGCTGTCGCCGATGACGTGCAGCGTGCCGTCGGGCTCGCCGCGGATGCGATACTGGTCGCTGGTGCTGCCGAAGCCGTCCATCGCGCGGAACGGGACGCGGGCGTGTTTGGCGGCTGCAACCAGCTGACGCCGGTCGATGGCGGCCCGATACGTGTAATCGCGCTCCAACTCGGACGCCCGCATCGTGCCGAGGTCGTCGTAGGCGGCGACCGTCCGGCCGACAGGGCCAGCCCGGAGGTGGAGCGGCTGCCCGACCTCGTCGACGGTGATCGAGACCGCCTCCTCGGCGTCGGGCTCGGCCAGCCGAGCGGTCTCGTGGAACGGCCGGAGCGCGACGATGCGCTCGGTCGACTCGTCGCCGAAGTGCTGGAACTCCTCGAAGGCCTCGGCGTAGAGTGCCGTGTCGAGCTGCATCGTCTTGGCCTCGTTGACGACCGAGACGCCGATGCCGTCGGTCCCGAACTCGAGTGGCGCCTCCGGATGGACGATGTCGAGCGCGGCGAGCCAGTCCTGCAGGAGCCCCGGGTCGATGACACCCTGGGTGACGACCTCCGAGGGCCCGTGAGCGGCCACGGGGTCCGGATACTCGGCGTCAGCGCCCCAGTTGCGGTTGCCGGAGAGGCTCACTGCTCGTCACCCCCGTCGAGATCGTACTGCGCGTCGAGCAGTCGCGCCAGCACGTCGGCCTCCGCACCGGCCACAGGGTCGCCGGCACCACCGAACGCGCCGGGGAATGACTGCGTGCAGGCCCACACGACCGCACGCGGGCGGTACCCGGCGTCGTCGTGCTGGGCCTCGTAGTCCCGATACCAGGTCCGCGAGACCGCAGCATCCACGTACAGCACGCGGATCATCGCGCGGTCGCCCTCCAGGCCTCGGAACCGCCCGCGAACCATGAGCACGGCGTAGCCGACGTGCTCGGTGGCCTCGCGGTCAGCGGTGTCGAAGCGGGCGGCGCGCCAGGACTCGGGCAGGGTGCGGGGCTCGCTCTCGGCCCGGAAGTCCGAGTCGTCGGGGAAGTACGTCGCGAGGACGGCCCCATCGGGATCGGCGTCGGTCGCCGCCATCACGCGTCACCTCCGTCGGCTGGCCGGTGGACGCGGTTCCCGCAGGTGCCACGCGACCGCAGGACCGTCTCGCCCTCGTCGGGCCCGTCGTCGGGGAAGCACTCCTGGCACGGCGGGTGGAAGGCCAGCAGGCCACCGGTAGCGGGCTCGGGCCGCCAGTCGCTGTTGGTGCGGCTACACGCGGGCTCGGGGCCGTCGCGCTCGGAGCGCCGTTGCTGCTCGGCGCTCATGGCCGACACCTCCCGTCCTCGCGAGCGTCACAGCGAGGCGGCCGGTCGGGATCGAACCGTTCACCGCAGAACCAGCACTCCGGATCAGGGAGCGCCTCGATATCGAGTGAGCGCTGCTGCTCACTCATCGAGACGCACCTCGTGAAAAACGGCTTGAGAGGTAATGTACCTCTTTTTTACCGGTATGGGTTGGGGCGGATTTGAACCGCCGGCCTCCTCCATGTCAAGGAGGTGTCATAACCAGCCTAGACCACCAACCCGACCTGCACTCACTCGTACCGCGTTTGGTAGTTTGAAGGTTTCGAAACGACCACGGTCCGGACCGGGCCGGGAGATGGCCGAGGCACAGGTCCGGGCCGGGGGCGAGGTCCCGGTTTACGAGTTCGTTTATATACGCGGGATGCTGCTTATAAACCACCGGAGATTACCGCGCCAAGTCATATTGATGGAACAGATAGTCAAAAGAATGTATGTTCAGTCGAACGGCACGGGTTCTTGCGACGGTCCTGGTGGCAGCGGCCGTCGTCCTCTCGATGGCGGTGGGACCAGCAGTGGCGACCCCGGACGACGGTGGCCTACTGGGTGGGGATAGCTCGGACGACAGCACGCTTGGCGGTGACTCCGGAGTCGATGTCGGAACGGACGGCGTCAGCGTCGGCGGTGACTCCGGCATCGATGTCGGAACGGACGGCGTCAGCGTCGGTGGCGACGAGGGAATCAACGCGAGTACCGACGGTGTGAGCGTCGCCGGCCAGGAGGTCGGCACGGGGACCCTCCCGGATGGTGACTCCCCGTCGCTCCCGGGAACGGACGACGGCCCGGTCGGTACCGACGGCTCGAACCTCGAAGTGGGTGGTGACGAAGGGGTCTCCATCGGGACTGACGGCGTGAGCGCCGGCGGAGACTCCGGCGTCAGTGTCGGGACGGACGGTGTCAGCGTCGCAGGGCAGGATGTCGGCGGCGACGGGCTGCCCTCCGGTGATGGACTTCCTTCTGGCGACGGGCTGCCTGGCGGTGAGGGGCTGCCGGGCCTTGATGGCGTTCCGGGCTCTGATTCCGGTAGCGTGGGCGAGGTCCCCACCGGTCCGCTTCCCGTCGATGTCGCGTTCGAGGGGAGCGGCGTGATGAACCGATACGTGACCATCGGCACGTCGGAGTCGAGTCCCGTCGGTGTCGACGGGATGCTGGTCTCCGCGCAGAAGGACGATGGGGCCATGGACATGGTCTCGCGGCTGGAGGTTTCGGACGCAGACCGAACGTATCTGGACTTCGACGGTCGGAACCTCGTCAGCGAGGAGGGCCTCGAGAAGTCCGACGGGGCCATCTACACGGTCAACGAGAGCGGCGGGACGTACCTCCTGGCACTCTCGCGCGACAACGTGCAGGCGGCCGGAACTGCGGTTGCACAGGGTAAGCAGGTCGGCGTCATCAACGCACAGAACGACCCCGGGACCCAGCAGGGGACCCTGGCGGGCGGTCTGAATCCCGCTAACACTCCCGGCCCGTCGCTTCCGGTCGGCCCGCAGGCGCCCGAACGACTCGGTGGCGGCATCAGCTGCAACGGTGAGGAGTGTCAGGTCGGGACGGCGGGCATCTACGAGCAGATTCCCGACAACCAGTTCACGCAGACGCTGCGGAACAACTACCCCTTCCCGCGGACCATCGACCAGAGCGGCGTCGTGGCCCCGTGCAACAAGCCCATCGACTCGGACGACATCCCTGCGGAGCAGCTCCCGGGGCTCTCGGACCTCCCGAAGGGCACCCTGCCCGGCGTGCCGACCTCCCTGCTGACGAACGAGGCGGTGCTCGGGCTCGCGTTCGGCGCCGCACCGGCGCCGTGTGAGGTCACGCAGCCCGTCCTCGACCCGGTCGCGAACCCCGCGAACGAGCCGGGGCAGGCGAGCCCGACGTTCGACGTGGGCGATGGCTCCATGAGCACCGATAGTGGGTTCAGTGCCGTGCGGTTCTTCGAGGTCGGTCCGGGTGGCAACCTCGGCACCGCCGACGGCGTCTACGCTGTCGTCCTCGACCAGGACAAGCAGGACGCGGTGTACGAGATGGACATCTCCAACAGCGAGTACCAGTACGTCCTCATCAACACGCGCGGGACGCGCGAGGATGGGGTCACGAGCGGCGAGCTCGAGGCATCACTCCGAGAGGACTACGCTGGTCTCGCCACCGACTTCGAGAACGGGCCCGGGCAGGGCGAGTTCTCTGGTGGGGTTTCCCCGAGCGTGCTCCAGAAACAGATTATTAAACTCGAGCTGAAGTGCGACGCCAGCGGCTGCCAGCCGAGCTACTCCGGGCTGCCGAGTCTGGGTGCGCTGCCCGAACTCCCGAACCCCATCGCTGGCGACGCGGGCCTCCCGGCCTGATCCGCGACGGTCCGGGCGGTTCGGTATTCGAGTGATCCACAGCTTTCGGGCCCTCCTCTCCGATTATGCGCGGTACTATCCCTTTCTGACTGAACATTCAGTCAGAACCTGGTGTAATAAACACCCGGACATAGCGGCCGCAAGGGGTATGCGGGGAGATGATACATATTGGGATACAACATGGCAGCCAGCATTGCACGGAAGATCGCGGCAATCCTCTTCGCCATGGCCATGGTCGGCAGCGTCGCTGTCGGCCCGGCCCTGGCGGACGACGACGGGGACGTCAGCGTTGGTGGCGATGGCGTCAACGTCGGTGGCGACGACGGGGTCACCGTCGGCGCCGGTGACGACGGCAGCACGAACGGTAGCACGACGGTCTCGGCCGATGCGGGTCAGGACGGTGTCGATGCCGACGCCTCGGTGAGTGGTGGCGACGGCAGCGGAACCGACGGCTCGCTCGACTGTAGCCTCGATACGAGTAGTCAGGAGGCGGACTGTGAGCCCAGCGGCACCGACGGTGGCTCGATGCCCGGCCTGGACGACGCCCCGGAAGCACCCGGCACGGGTGACGCCCCCGAGGCACCCGGTACGGGTGACGCACCCGATGCGCCCGAGGCACCTAGTCTCGGTGACGGTGGCGACGGTGACGGCGGTAGCGGCGAGAGCCCGTCCCCGCCGACCACGATGGACGAGATCTCCACGCCGGAGGTCCCCATCGACGCCCCCGACCTCCCCGTGAACTACGGGGAGAACGTGCCGTTCGAGGCCTTCCCGAACTTCTGTAATCCGCCGTACGGCGTCGACGACGTTCGCGAGGCCAACCCGGTCGACCCGACGGACCCGGTCCCGGGCGCCGTGCAGGAGCAGGCACCGGACGCGGTTCCGACGAGTCCTCCCGACACACCTGTCGGGGACCCGCTCGGGCTCGTGAGTGCGCCCATCGACCAGTGTGACGTCTTCAACCCGTACAACCCGGCCGTCAACCCGACGAGCCCGCCGGACGACCCGAGCGCGACGTTCGATCCGGCACGGACCGACGCCGGACAGGACGGAGTGACTCTCTACTGGCTCGCCGAGGGCACGAGCGATGAGGGTGCTGCCCCCGGTGGCGAGTCGATGGCCATCGTCATGGCCTCGCAGGACTCGAGTGCGGTCGTCGTCGAGCCCAGCGCCACGAACGGCCGAACTGACACGGGCGGTGCGGTCGACCTCCGGATGCCCGGGAACCAGCCCAATCAGGGCACCTACGTCGTCGAGGCCGTCGCGTTCGGCCAGGGCGCTAGCGCGAGCGTGACCTGTGACGGCTCGGAGTGCAAGCCCAAGGCCGGCGGCGTCCCCAGCGGGAACGCCGTGCCGGCCGTCCCGGCTGGCGGCGGTAGCGGCGGCGAGGACCCGCAGCCGGGTCCGTCCGCCGACACCGGCCAGCCGGTGACCAATGTCGGTCAGGGCGGCGCCGTCATCATCGACGACCGTGAGGCGACGCTCGGCGACGGCCTCCCCAGTGGAGAGCACGACGCCATATTCGCCACCGACGGTCAGCGAGTCGTCGCAGAGGAGGACGCCCAGGCATCCGGCCAGGGCCGTCAGGCTAACCTGGTGACGGCCTACGACAGCGGCCAGTACCCCGGTGACGACGACGTCTACGTGCTCGCGAAGGGCGAGGGCGCCGGAGTCATCGTCGGCCTGAACTGTGACGACTACCGCTGCAGCCCGGCCGACAACACCGGCGTCTACGCCGGCCCCGGCTCGATGGTCTTCGACATGATCCCGAGCCCGCCGGAGCCGGTCCCCTCGCCGTAAGCAGCCGTAGCGGCCTCGTTCTCTCTTCTCCTCCGTTCTCCTCTTCCGTTCTCACGCCCCGTAGCGACAGCCATGCCCGCCGAGCCGACACGCTTTTACTGCCGTACTACTTCGACCATCATAAGACAGAACTGTACATCAGTGATTCCACATGCAGGACTACATCGAGCGCGTGACGGACGGCGGGGACCTGACACAGGCGGAGGCCCGCGAGGTATCGACGCTGGTCTTCGAGGGGGCGACCGAGGCACAGATCGGGGCGTTGCTCGCGGCGCTCCGGGCGAAGGGGGAGACGGAAGCGGAGATCGCGGGGTTCGCCGAGGGGATGCGTGCGGCAGCGCGGACCATCTCGCCCGACCGCGAACCGCTCGTCGACACCTGTGGGACGGGCGGTGACGACTACGACACCATCAACGTCTCCACTACGAGCGCCATCGTCGCCAGCGGTGCCGGCGTCCCCGTCGCGAAACACGGCAACTACTCGGTCTCCTCGTCCTCGGGGAGCGCGGACGTGCTGGAGGTCGCGGGCGTGAACGTCGAAGCCGAGCCCGAAGCCGTCGAGCGGGCCATCCAACGCGACGGCATCGGCTTCATGCTGGCCCCCGTGTTCCACCCGGCGATGAAGGCGGTCATCGGACCGCGCCGCGAGCTGGGGATGCGGACGCTGTTCAACATCCTCGGCCCGCTGACCAACCCCGCGGGCGCCGACGCGCAGGTCGTCGGAACGTACGACCCCGACCTCGTGGTACCGATGGCCGAGGCGCTGGCGCGGATGGATGTCGAGCGCGCGCTCGTGGTCCATGGCGACGGTCTGGACGAGATCTGCCTCCACGGCGAGACCATCGCAGCCGAGGTGAGTGGTGCCGACGTGACCGAACTGGAACTCGCACCGGAGGACTTCGGGCTGGAACGCGCGCCCGTCGCGGACATCTCGGGTGGGACGCCGGAGGACAACGCCGCGGACCTCCGGGCCATCGTCGAGGGCGAGGAGCAGGGCGCCAAGCGCGACATCATCCTGGCGAACGCCGGCGCCGCCATCTACGTCGCGGGCGAGGCCGACTCCCTGGAGGCGGGTGCCGAGCGCGCGCTGCACGCCATCGAATCCGGTGACGCTGCGCAGAAACTCGACGACCTCTGTGATGGGGCCTGAGATGGACGGGGACACGTCCAGGGCCACGGCGGCTGCCCGAACCCGTACGAAGGTCTGTGGCGTCACGCTCGAGGTCGACCTCCGGACCGCGGTCGACGCGGGCACGGACGCCGTCGGCGTCATCACGGACGTGACCGTCGACACCCCCCGGGAGGTGTCCGTCGAGCAGGCGCGTGGCTTGCTCGATGTGGTCCCGCCGTTCGTGACGGGGACGCTGGTGACGATGCCAGCGAACGCGGAGGCCGCGGTTCGACTGGTCGAGCGGCTGGAGCCGGACGCCGTGCAGGTTCACGGCCTCACGCCCGACCGGGTCGCGGCCCTGCGCGTCCGCGCACCGGTGCCCGTGCTGGCGGCCGTCGACGCGGTCGACGCACCACGGTACGCCGACGCGGCCGATGCACTGGTCGTCGACTCGCTCGACGAGCAGGGCGGCGGCGGTACCGGCGAGACGGGTGACTGGGAGCGGACCCGTGACCTGGTCGCGGAGCTCGACGTGCCGGTCGTGCTGGCCGGCGGACTCACTCCCGAGAACGTGGCCGACGCGGTGCGAACGGTGCGACCGTTCGCCGTCGACGTGGCCTCGGGCGTCGAGCGCGAGGGTGGCGTCAAGGACGCCGACGCGGTCCGCGCGTTCGTCAGGAACGCGACGCAGGCACCCGACGAGGAGGGGGTCGCGACATGAGCGACGGCGCCGACGATGCCGAGCCCGGACCGATGCTCGACGTCTCCCGGGAGTCGTTCGCCGACCTCGTCGCCCACGGGCGCCGGACCGACGCCGGGAGCGAGACGGGCGTCGTGGTGCGCGCCGAGGCGACCCTCCCCGTGGACGTGGCCCCGCTCCCCGCGTACGCGGCGTTGAGCGGGCGCACCAGCGACGCGCCCGGCGCCGACCACACCTTCCTGCTGGAGAGTGCCGAGAAGGTCGCCTCCAGCGACCCGGACGGCGCGTTCACGCCCGACCGTGGCGGCGCCGACCGACACGCACGCTACTCGTTCGTCGGCTACGACCCAGCGGCGCGCGTGACGGTCCACCCCGAGGGCGAGGACCGCGTCGACATCGAGGTGCTGGACGAGCGCTACGAGAGGCTCGTGACGCCGGGCGAGGGCGACACGCTGGACACCCTCCGCGCGGCGCTGCCGGACGTCGCCCGGCGCGGCTTCGGCAACGGCCACCGCCAGCGACTCGATGGGGGCCTCGTCGGCTTCCTCTCCTACGACGCCGTCTACGACCTCCACCTCCACGAGGTGGGCCTGGAGCGGCCGGACTCGCGGTTCCCGGATGCCGAGTTCCTGCTGACGACCCGGACGCTCGTGTTCGACGACGAGCGTGATACGGTGTCGCTGGCGTTCACGCCCGTCGTCCGCCCGGAGGACGCCCCGGACGCGGTGTACGACGAACTCGTCGCCGAGGCCGAGCGGGTGGCGGGGCTGCTGGCGGACGCGGTCGCGCCCGACCCCGGCGGCTTCGTCCGAGCGGGCGAGCGTGCGGGCCCGCAGGACTCGTACGAGGACGCCGTCGCGACCGCGAAGGAACACGTCCTCGACGGCGACATCTACCAGGGCGTCATCTCGCGGACCCGGGAGCTGTACGGCGACATCGACCCGCTCGGGCTGTACGCGGCACTGCGTGAGGTGAACCCATCGCCGTACATGTACCTGCTCGACCACGACGACCTGACCATCGTCGGGGCGTCGCCGGAGACGCTGGTGTCGGTGCGCGGGGAGACGGTCACCGCGAACCCCATCGCGGGGACCTGTGACCGTGGCACCTCGCCCGTCGAGGACCGACGGCTCGCGGGCGAGATGCTGGCCGACGGGAAGGAGCGCGCCGAGCACACGATGCTGGTCGACCTCGCGCGCAACGACGTACGGCGGGTGAGCGAGGCCGGCTCGGTGCGCGTCGAGGAGTTCATGAACGTCCTGAAGTACAGCCACGTCCAGCACATCGAGTCGACCGTGACGGGCCGCCTGGCCGACGATGCCGACGCCTTCGACGCGGCGCGAGCGTCGTTCCCGGCGGGGACGCTCTCGGGCGCGCCGAAGATGCGTGCGATGGAGATCATCGACGACCTCGAACGGAGCCCACGGGGCCCGTACGGCGGCGGCGTCGGCTACGTCTCCTGGGACGGCGACGCCGACATGGCCATCGTCATCCGGACCGCGACGGTCGAGTCGGGGGCGGGGCCGGACGGCACGGACCTCGTCACCGTGCAGGCGGGTGCGGGCATCGTGGCGGATTCGGACCCGACCAGCGAGTACGAGGAGACCGAGAACAAGATGCGGGGGGTGCTCGCGGCGCTGGAGGAGATCGAGTGCGAGGGCGGGGCGACCGCTGACGGCGACGGCACGGCCGACGCGGAGCCGGAGGTGTCCCGATGAGCGTCGAGGCCGCCGCGGATGTCACCGACGACGCGCCGCTCGTGCTGTTCGTGGACAACTTCGACTCGTTCACCTACAACCTCGTCGAGTACGTCAGCCAGCACGCTCGGACGACGGTTCGGCGCAATACCGCATCACTCGACGAATTGCGCGATATCGACCCGGACGCCATCGTGGTGTCGCCGGGACCCGGCCATCCCAGGAACCCCCGCGACGTTGGCATCACCAACGAGGTGTTCCGGACGCTCTCGGAGACGGTTCCGACACTCGGCGTCTGTCTCGGCCTCGAAGCGGCCGTGTACGCCTACGGCGGGAGCGTCGGGCGCGCGCCCGAACCCATCCACGGCAAGGCGTTCCCCGTCGAGCACGACGGGCAGGGCGTCTTCGCGGGGCTGGACCAGGGGTTCCAGGGCGGGCGCTACCACTCGCTCGTCGCGACCGAGGTCCCCGACTGCTTTGACGTGACCGCGACGACCGACCACGAGGACGTGGACCTCGTGATGGGCGTCCGCCACGAGGACCACCCCATCGAGTGCGTGCAGTTCCACCCCGAGAGCGTCCTGACTGGCGTCGGCCACGACGTGGTGCGGAACTTCCTCGACGGCGTGTAGCCGCCCGGGAGACGGCCTTCGTGTCACGTACCGTCCATAAACGAGCTTCAGGAAAGCCTTACTCCGGGTCCGGGTCACGGGTCGAGCATGCTACTCGCTGGAACCGAGGACGGTGTTCACCGGGTCGAGGGCCTCGACAGCGGCGAGGCGACCGTTCGGACGGTGCTCGATGCGGGAGCCGTCATGCGTCTCCGAACGTTCGAGGCATTCGAGGGAGTGTTCGCGGCCACGGCGACGGGCCTGTACCACTCGACCGACGCCGAGCGGTGGGCGGACCTCGGCGTCCCGCAGGAACGGGTGTACGCTGTCGGGGCAGCCCCCGACGGTCGGCTGTACGCCGGCACGCGCCCCGCACATGTCTACGTCGCCCACCCGGGGGATGTGGACGACCTCGACGACCGCTCGTGGCGCGAACTCGATGGGTTCCAGGACCTCCCCTCGCGCGAGGAGTGGCGCCTGCCCCGCCACGAGGACCTCGCGCAGGTCCGGGACCTCCACGTCCACCCCGACGCGCCCGACCGCGTGACCGCCGGCGTCGAGGTCGGCGGCGTCCACGTCAGCGAGGACCGCGGGGAGACGTGGACCGAGCGCCGCGAGGGGGTCCACGACGATGTCCACGAACTCGCCGTGCTCGGCGCCGACGAGTTCGTCGCCGCGACGGGCTACGGGCTGTTCCACACGGACGACGCCGGGGCGTCGTGGACCCGGCTGGACGAGGGGTACGACCAGCGCTACTTCCGCTCGGTCGGCGTGGTCGGTGACGTGGTGTACGCCGGCGGGGCCCTCGCACACACGTCGACGTGGCTGGAGCCGGACGCCGACCCCGAACTGTTCGCCTGGCGCGGCGGCGACCGGGCCGAGCCCGTCTCGCATCCACGCCCCGACGAGACAGCCACCGGTATCACCGCGGCCGACGGCGACGTAGTCGTGGGGACCCACGAGGGGACGGTACTGCGCCGGACGGCCGGGGAGTGGACCGTCGTCGGAACGCTCCCGGCGACGGACGGGTTCGCGGGGAGCTACACGCCGCTGCTGGAGGTCAAGCGCTGACCCGGTCGGCTGGAGACGGGCTCAGAATATCTCGAACGAGCCCTGCTGCCGCTCGCGCTCCAGATGCTCGCGGTGGAACTCCCCGGTCATGCGGAGCATCGAGTCGGACATCTCGACCAGGTCGAGTATCGCGCCCGTCTCGTCGTCCGTGACGGTGTCACCCGGCGAGAGCTCGCGCCGGAGCCGGTCCGGGTCGGCACCGGTCTCCCTGGCGAAGTTCTGCAGGGAGATCGTCATCCGGAGCCGGACGATGTCCTTGCTGGCGTGGATAACCTCCGCACGATAGCCGTTCGCGTCCTGAAGCGTATCACCCTCCGAGAGCATCACCGGCCGTTCTGCCGCCGCCGGCAAGCCGTTTTCGCCGGGTCGGCTCCGGGAGTGGGAACGTCCGGCACGGTGGACGGCGCAGTTCCCGCACGTATCGAAACCTACACCTTCCGGACGCGTATCCCTCCGAGTGACTGATATGGCTGCACTCGACAAGCGGACCCACGACCGGAAGTTCGTGCGGACGTTCATGACGACGCCGACAGCTGTCAGCGATAAAGACGACACCGCGGAGATGCTCCGGAAGTCTATCCAGCTCCGCGGCATGCAGGCTCCCGACGTCTGGGTTCCGGACAACGAGGACGCCACGGCGCCGAACATGCGCGACGAGGGCGCCGAGAACATCGCCGAGGTGCTCGCCGAGGGCGGCGCCGACTTCCCCGGCGAGATCCACCCGCGCGTCGTCTGGCACCGCGACAGCCCGGAGACCCGCTACAAGGGCTTCCAGCACATGCTCCACATCGCGGACCCCGAGAACGGTGCCGTCGAGAACCTCGACGGCTTCGTCATCCCGGAGGTCGGCGACATCGACGACTGGAAGAAGGCCGACGAGTTCATGACCATCGTCGAGAACGAGCACGGTCTCGAAGAGGGGTCGCTCGCGATGAGCGTCATCATCGAGTCCGGCTCCGCCGAGCTCGCCATGGAGAAGCTCCGTGACGAGATGGGCAAGCCCTCGAACAACCTGCAGCGCCTCTTCCTGCTCGTCGACGGCGAGGTCGACTACACGAAGGACATGCGCGCCATCACGCCGACCGGCGCGCTGCCGGAGTGGAAGGAGCTGCGCCACAACACCTCCCGTGCCGCGAGCGCGGCCGGCCTCATCTCCGTCGACGGCCCGTACGACGACATCCGCGACGTGGACGGCTACCACGAGCGCATCACGGCCAACAACGCGATGGGGATGCTCGGCATCTGGTCCCTGACGCCCGGGCAGGTCGTCGAGGCCAACCGGAGCCCGCTCCCGCCGGCCGCCGGTTACTGGATCATCGACGCCGACGGCCGCGAGGTCGAACTCGAGAGCCAGGACGGCGTCGAGGTCTACTCCGGCGACCGCATCGAGCTCGAGGCGGAGGACGGCGGCTACGAGCTCGAGGTCGGCGGCGACGAGCTGTTCTTCGAGACCGAGGACGAGCTCCGCGAGGAGCTGCTCGACCTGCTCGACTACGTTCCCTCGATGGACGACATCGTCGACTCCATGGAGGAGTTCGAGGCCGCGAAGGAGGCCGGCAAGGGCGCCATCGCGATGACCCAGTCCGCCACCGTCTCCATCGACGGCGTCGAGGTCGACATCGCCAAGGACCGCATGTGGGACGAGGCGACCTACCAGGCCCTCATGACGCCGGTCGCGCTGTTCCAGGACGTCTACGAGAACCGCCCGGACCAGCACGACGACCTCGCCGAGCTGTACAGCGAGGACGTCGTC
The DNA here is from genome assembly GCF_024298885.1 of Haloglomus halophilum. Taxonomy (GTDB): domain Archaea; phylum Halobacteriota; class Halobacteria; order Halobacteriales; family Haloarculaceae; genus Haloglomus; species Haloglomus halophilum. Next base: position 377,924 of record NZ_CP101166.1, on the reverse strand, counting down.
GAGCGGGCGATGGGCGTCGGGAACTGAAGCGGCCACGACCCACGTTCTCCGTTCTTTCACCTCTCCGGTAGCACCAGCAGTGGCTACGTGAGTTCTTGCTGAAAAGTATATTCAAAGGGCGAAAGACGAACATTGGGGGATAATTCTGCCACTCTGTGCTCTATGTCTGGGTTAGTGAAGATGTCTGCGTGACGCGCTGCTGCTCCTCGTCCTCTCTGGCGACGGCCCGTTCCACTCCGGTCCGACCGGCCGCACCCCAGCGCCCCCGACCTGTTTCGAGCCGCGAAAGTAGTCCCCGACCCTTTGTGTCCAGGAGTCCTACCGCGAGATATACCCGTGCGGTGTCTTCGACCGTCCGATCCGAGAGCCGTCTCGCCGGCCGTCGGCGTCGCGCTCATGCTCGCCATCGTCGTCGCGCTGGGCGTCGTCATCTCGGGGCTGGTGCTGGGGCTCGCGGATTCCGGGCCGGCGTCGCCGGAGAGTCGACTGGCGCTCCAGGGCGACGACTGTCCCGTCGACCTGGTCCATCGGCAGGGTGACACGCTCGACGGGGACCGGATTCGGCTCCAGGGGACCGAGCACGCTACACCACTGCAGGACCAGCGGTTCGAGGCCGGCGACAGCGTCACCGTGCGGCCGACCGCCGACGAGGTGACCGTCGTCTGGAACTCCCCCGACGACGGGTCGACGTACGTCCTCTCCCGTCTGGAGCCGCCCGGAGGGAGTGCGACCGCCTGCGGTGGCGTCCTCTACGCGGGTGACGGCGGCTCGCTGACCTCGATAGACACGGGAAGCGGCACGCTGGAGACGCTGTCCGTTCCCGGGAGTGTCGACGCGCTCGGCCCGGCGACGACCAACCTCCTCGACGACGGCGGGACGGACGTTCCCTACGTCGACGGCACGGACCGGGTCCGCGTGACCGGCCCCGACGGGTCGACCACGACGCTGGCGACGAGCGGCGACATCCCGGGCACCATCGAGGGCGCGAAGACCCGGCTGGCGACCGGCCGCTGGGACGGGAGCGACCCGTCGGTCCTCTTCGTGAACGAGAACCATGATACCCTCTATCGCGTCGCGGAGGGCGGAACGCCGACCGCAGTCGCCGCGCCGGGCGACGGCACCCAGGCGGTCGTCGGTATCGCCGACGTCGACGGCGACGCGGCCGACGAACTCGTGTTCGCCGACGGCAGCCAGCGGCTCCAGGCGCTCGACCCCGACGGAACCGTGACCGCGCTCGCCGACGGGCAGCTCGGGTCGAACAACGGCATCGGCGCGGGCGCGCTGGCCGACTTCGACGGAGACGGCATCCACCGCGCCGTCGGGGTGGACGGGAGCAATCAGGTGAAGCTGGTCGGAACCGGGACGGCTGCCGGTGGCGAGGCGACGACCACGCTCACGGGTGGCGTGGCCCGGAAGTCGCCGGCGACGGTCGCCGACGTGGATGGCGACGGCACGCCGGAGGTCGTCTTCGTGAGCAACGACAGCGAGAAGCTGAAGTACGTCGACGATGTCGGCGGCGCGAACACGGTGACGCTGCTCACCGACGCGGACGGCGACCCCATCCAGCGGTCCGAGGAGACTGGCGTGGTGTAGTCGAGGGCCACCGGTCCCGGAGCCCTACTCGTTGTAGAGTCGTCTGTACGCTGCGAACAGTTGGATCAGTACGACGATTGCACCGCCACCGACCAGCATGACGCCCGATGCGAATCGCGCTCGGCCAGCAGTGAGCAACACGGCGGATATGATGATGAAGAACAGCGCTGTCAGCCGAGAGAGGAAGTCGAGTTCGGCAGGCGAGAGACTCACGCCTGATCGGTCTCGAACCTGAACCGTCCCAGCGAGAAGGCGAGCAGAGCGACGACGGCCGACCCGCCCAGTGCAAGCAGGCCGCTGGTAGAGAGGCCGCCGGTGAGGATGAGCGCCCCAACGGCCATCATCGCGACACCGACCAGGAAGATGGTGAACTGCTCGATGCCGATACCATCCTCGATTCTCATGGCTCGGAATTGCCGGGCAAGGAATATATTCCCATCGGTGGCCGAGGTCCCGGTTCGAGCGTCCGGTGGCGACCAGGTCAGTCCCACGGCGCACTCGGCGGGTTCACGCAGCGATGGCGGTCCTCGATGGCCGAGATGCGCGCCACCTGGTCGTCCGTGAGCGTCACCGACTGCGACTCGAAGTTCTCCGCGAGGTGGCCGCCGGTCGTCTTCGGGATGGCGGCGACGTTGCGCGCGCGGAGCCACGCGAGACAGACCTGTCCGGGCGTGGCGTCGACCTCGTCGGCGACCTCCTGCACCACCGGATGGTCGAGTGCCTTCCCCCGCGCAATCGGGGAGTACGCCACGGGGAGCACGTCGCGCTCGTGGCACGCCTCGACCAGGTCCTCCTGCGGGAGCAGCGGGTGGCACTCGAACTGGTGGGCGACCGGACGGTGGTCGGCGTGGGCCACGAACTCGTCGAGCAGCTCGACCGTGAAGTTCGAGACGCCGACGGTGCGGGCGGTCCCCTCGTCGACGAGGTCGTCCAGCGCCCGCGTCGTGTCTTCGGGGTCGTACGCGGCGCGGGGCCAGTGGACGTAGACGAGGTCCGGCGCCCGGCCGAGGCGGTCCTTCGAAGCCCGGACCGAGGAGACGCAGTCCTCGTACGAACAGTTCTCCGGCGCGACCTTGGTGGCGAGGAAGACGTTCTCGTCGGGGTCGACCCGACGGATGCCACGCCCGACCTCGAGTTCGTTGTCGTACAGCTGGGCGGTGTCGACGTGGCGGTAATCCGTCTCCAGGGCGTCGGCCACGACCTCCGTACAGGTGTCGCCGGTCAGCTTCCAGGTGCCGAGGCCGAGGGCGGGCACGTCGTCGGGCGTCGGCGCGGGTTCGTCGGCGGTCATTGTGCGGTCCACCCCCCGTCGACCGCGATGTTCTCACCCGTGACGTACGAGGCCGCATCGGAGACGAGGTAGACGACCGCGCCCGCGATGTCCTCGGGATCGGCCATGCGCTCCATCGGCGTCCGGTCCTCGTACGCGGCCACGAACTCCGGGTCCTGCTCGTCGAAGACGCCGCCCGGCGAGACGGCGTTCACCCGGACCTCGGGGGCGAACTCGGAGGCGAGATAGCGCGTGAGGTTGAGGATGCCGCCCTTGCTGGCGGAGTAGTGCGCCGGGCTCGGCGGCATGTTCGCCTCTTCGTAGACCCGGAAGTCGGGCGCGACCATCCCGTAGGTCGAGCCGAAGTTGACGACTGCGCCGCCGTCGCGGACTGCGTCGTCCGGGTCGGACTGGCCGGCGGTCCCGGCACCGTCGGGGTGCATCCGGCGGATGGCCTCCCGGGAGAGGGTGGCGGTGGCCGTGAGCTGGGCGTCGACCTGCTCGCGCCAGTCGCTTTCGTCGCGCGCGAGGAAGGCGTCGCCGTAGGCCGCGTCCCGCGGGTAGGCGGCATGGACGGCGGCGTCGATGCGGTCGAAGCCGTCGATGACTGCGTCGTAGAGTTTGCGGATAGAGGTCTCGTCGGTCACGTCCACGTGGTGGTAGGTGCCGTCGATGTCGTCGGCCACGCGCCGGCCGGCGTCGCGGTCCACGTCGGCGACCACGACCTCGGCGCCGTGGTCGGCCAGCGCCCCGCAGACGGCGGGACCGATACGCCCGGCGCCCCCGACCACCACGACGACCTCGTCCGTCAGGTCGAACAGTGTCATGGCCGGGGGTTCTCCCGGCGGGAGCATAAAGCCGGGAGGCCGGAATCACCGGGAACCGCATCCGGCGGGACCGACGCCCGACCGCGAACGCGCCCGACGGGACCGACGCCCGACCGCGAACGCGCCCGACGGGACCGACGCCCGACCGCAACGCTAACGGCACGCGACCCACACCGCTCGGCAGTGACCGGTCCCGAATCCGAGGCGGCAGGGACAGCCGGGACGGCCGTCGCGGCGCCGCCCGAGCGCCCGCGCGACGCGCTCGTCTCCGTCGTCGTCCCGACCTACGAGCGGGCCGACCGGGTCGGCGGGGCCATCGAGAGCGCGCTCGACCAGAGCCACGACCGTCTGGAGGTCGTCGTGGTGAACGACGGCTCCACCGACGACACCCGCGCCGTCGTCGAGGGGTTCGCCGAGCGCCACGACCGGGTTCGGGCGCTCCACAACGACACCAACCGCGGTATCAGTCACACGCGCAATCGCGGCATCGGGGCCGCGCGCGGTGCGTACGTCTGTCAGCTCGACGACGACGACCGGTGGCGCTCCCGGAAGGTCGAGCGCCAGCTCGCCGCGCTCGCCCGGCTCCGCGAGCGCGACGACTGTGACCCGGCAGACTACTGCGGTGTCTACTGCGGCGGCGTGGTCCGCGACGGCGACGGCGCGGTCGTCCGCCGTGTCAACACCGGCGCGGCGGGGGATTGCTGGCCCGAGGTGCTCGTCCGATTCGATATCCGGCCCCACTCCGGCCATCTCGTCCGGCGCGACTGCCTGCGGGCCGTAGGCGGTTACGACGAGTCGTTCCCGCGCGGCGTCGACTGGGACCTCACGGTCCGCCTCTGCAGGCGCTGGCGCTGGGCGTACGTCCCCGAACCGCTCGTCGAGCGCCGCTACGCCGACGACAACGTCTCCGGCGACGCCGCGTTCGGCGACCCCTCCTACGAGGTGCGTATCCGTGAACGGCTCCGGGAGAAGTACCTCGACGACCTCGAATCGCATCCCGAAGCACGGCGGCGGTTCGAGGCGATGCTCGCGAAGCAACGGGGCCTCGCCGCGCTCGAACGACGCGACCGCCGCGAGGCCGTCCGCCGGTTCGCCCGCACGGTGCGGCTCGCACCCGAACCGACACACGCCGCGATGCTCGGCCTCGCGTCGCTCGGCCGGCGCCCGTACCGGCTCGCGTGGCGTGCGAAGCAGGCGGTCGCGGGGCCATGAGCGGGGACGGAGCACGCGACGGGGGCGCCCCGGAGCGAGATACCGACGACTGGACGCTCGCGGCCGTCACCGACGCGCTGCTCGCCGTCGAGGCGGACCTCGACCTCCTGTCCCGGACGGCGGACGGCTGTCGCTACTGGGCCCACGTCCGGTTCGATGCCCAGCAGCGGCTCCTCGAACGGACGGGGGCGACCGACCGTGCCCACGGCTCCGGCGGCCTGACGACGGCTGACCGCGCCCGGCGTATCCTGGGTGGGCTCCGACCGTCACGGAACCCGTGGCTGGCGCCGGATGCCGACCTCCTCGTGTGGGGCCACGAGCGTCGGACTCGGCGCGATGAGGTGTGGCACGACCGCTACTGCGACCCGTTGCTGGACGCGTTCGATGGAGGCGGAACCGAAAGCGGCGGCGAGCGCTCGTGGACCTTCGTCGAGGCGCCCCACGAGGGCGAGCACCTGACGCCGGCGCGGACGGACGGTGTCCGGTATCTCGACCCGGTCCTCTACGGTGCGGGGCTCGCGGACCATCTGGGCGATCCGGCCGACGAACTCCCGGCGAGCGAGCGGACGAAGCTGCGTACCGCCGAGGCACGCCTCCGTGCGGCCGTCGGCACGGCGCCGGACCTCGTGGCGATGGTCGGCCGGCGTCTCGCGCGGCGGCGGCTCGAGCGCCCCGCGTTCCGCGCGCTCCTCCGGCGCGTCGACCCGGACCTCGCGGTCGTGACCGTGTGGTACACGAAGCCGACGTTCGTCGAGGTCTGTCGGGAGGAGGGGGTCCCGGTCGCCGAGCTCCAGCACGGGGTGATGAGCCCGTACCACCTCGGGTACGCGTACCCCGACAGCGACGCCCCGGGCTGGACGGGGTCGCCGAGCGTCTTCCCGGACTACCTCCTCTCGTGGGGCGAGCACTGGGCCGACCTCTGTCCGCTCCCCCTGCCCGCGGAGCGTGTCCTGCCGGTCGGCTACCCGGAACTCGAACGCGGCCGCGAGCGATACGCCGAGACGAGGACCCGGGACCGAGTGACGTTCATCTCGCAGGGGACCGCCGGCGTCCGGCTCTCGCGGGTCGCGTGCGAGGTGGCCGACCGGCTCGCCGATCGGGCGGACGGCCCCGGTGACGGCCCGGAACTCGTCTACAAACTCCACCCCTCCGAGTACGACCGCTGGCGCGACCGGACGCCGTGGCTGGTCGATGCCCACGAGGCAGGGCGGCTCCGCGTCGTCGCGGACCCCTCGGCCGACCTGTACGAGCTGTTCGCCACGAGCCGGGCGCAGGTCGGTGTCTACTCGACGGCGCTGTTCGAGGGGCTGGCCTTCGGCTGCGAGACGCTGCTCGTCGACCTGCCGGGGGTCGCGTACATGGACCGGCTCGTCGAGGCCGGCGCCGCGACGGTGCTCCCGGACGCCGCGGCCGTCGCCGAGGCCATCGCGGCTGGTGGCGACGACGATGCCGCGGACACCGAGGCCTCCGCCCCGGCGTTCGGCCCGGATGCCCCCGCCCCGGCGTTCGACCCGGATGCCCCCGCCCCAGCGTTCGACCCGGACGCGTACTTCCGGCCGGACGCGACCCGCCACGCGGTCCGGACGCTCGACCGGCTGGCGGCCGAGGGACGGCGGCGGTGAGGGGGACGGCGGCGGTGAGCGCCCACGACGAGAAAAGCACTTACAGCGCAGGCGAGTGCGTGTGGTATGGCTACCGTCACCGACGCCGAGGGGGAGGCGGCGCTCGACCTCGACGCGGACGCCGGGACGTTCGCGGATACGCTGGCCGCCGACGGTGTCGTCGTGGTGGAGGACTTCCTCGCACCGTCGCTCTGTGACGAGATCCGCGAGCGCGTCGAGACACGGCTCGACGACCTCCCGCGCGCCGGCCCGGACGACGATTACGGCTCGCTCTCGACGCGCGGCGAGCCGGTCGTCAGGGAACGGACCGGCGAGAACGACGACGGGATGCTGGACGTGTTCAACATGGACCTCGCGGTCCCGGCGCTGGCACAGCGCAAGCGCGACCGCTTCGTCGCCGAGATCGTCAACGACGCGGCCGGGGCGCGTTACACCCCGGACAACCTCAACGTGTACGTCAACCGCGGCGTCACGGACACCCGGGACTTCCACGCCGACACCTACGCGGGCAAGTTCAAGGCGTTCGTCTACCTGACCGACGTACCCGACGAGCGCTACGGCCCGTTCCAGTACATTCCGGGGAGCCACGAGCCCTCCGTCCTGCGGAAGAAGGCCGCACAGCTCGTCAACCGGGTCCGCGGGGACCCGCCCACCGACGGCGTGTTCCACGACGAGGACGACGCCCTCGTCTGCACGGCCCCGAAGGGAACGCTCATCGTCGCGAACCAGGCCGGGCTCCACCGCGGGACCCCGCAGGAGCCGGGCTTCGAGCGCATGCTCGCGACCACCTCGTACACGCCGGCGGGCGCCGACCACCACTGATGATGCGCAGACCACCGACACCCACCACCCACTGATGCCGGACGAACGCGACATCGAGCCGGTCCACATCGGCGATAGGGCGGTCGGCCCGGGCGAGCCGGCCTACGTCATCGCCGAGGCCGGGGCCAACCACGACGGCGAACTGGCGAAGGCGAAGCGACTCGTCGACGCGGCCGTCGAGAGCGGCGCCGACGCCGTCAAGTTCCAGAACTACTCCGCGGACACCCTCGTCACGCGCGACGCACCGAAGTACTGGGGCGAGGGCACACAGTACGAGAAATTCGCGGAACTGGACGTCCTCGAGCGCTCGGACTACGAGGCGATGGCGGCTCACGCCCGCGAGCAGGACATCACCTATCTCTCGACGCCGTTCGACCACGCGGCGGTCGACCTGCTCGACGACCTCGACGTGCCCGCGTACAAGATTGCGTCGGGCGACCTCACCCACCATCCGCTCCTCCGGGACGTGGCCTCGCGGGGCGAACCAGTCATCCTCTCGACCGGGATGGCGACACTCGCGGAGATCCGCGAGGCCGTCGGCGTCATCGAGGACGCCGGGAACGACGACATCGTGTTGCTCCACTGCATCACGAAGTACCCGACCGACATCGAGGACGCGAACTTGCGGATGATGTCGACCCTGATGGCCGAGTTCGACTACCCCGTCGGCCTCTCGGACCACACCATCGGGACCACCGTCCCGGTCGCCGCGGCCGCGATGGGTGCCGCCATCATCGAGAAGCATTTCACCTACGACACGTCGCTGGAGAAGAGCCCGGACCATCGGCTCTCGGCCGACACGGAGGTCATGCGCGACATCGTCGACCGGACCCGCGAGGTCCACGCCGCGATGGGTCGGGCCGAGCAGGGGCCGACCGAGGTCGAGGCCGACGGGATGCGCCTGGCGCGGCGCTCGCTCGTCACCGACCGCGCCATCGAGGCGGGCGAGCGCATCCGGCGGGCGGACCTCGCGGTGAAGCGACCGGGGACCGGCCTCGCCCCGAAACTGCTGTTCGAGGTCGACGACGAGGCGTGGCGCGCGACCCGGGACCTACCCGCCGACGAGGTGCTGGCGGCCGAGGACATCGAGCGGGAGCACTGACGACGACCGAGGACGCCGACGACGGCACCACACCATGGACCCGACCGACCCACTCTGCATCGTCCCCGCGCGCGGGACCTCCCCCGGCCTGCCGAAGAAGCATTTCAAGCAGCTCGCCGGGAAGCCGGTCCTCGCACACACGGTCGAGACGGGACTCTCGTGCCCGGGCATCGAGGAGGTGCTCGTCACGACGGAGGACGAGGCGCTGGCCGACCTCGCGCGGGAGCACGGCGCCCGGGTCCCGTTCCTCCGCCCCGAGCGACTGGCCACGGACGCGCTCCTCCACGAGGTCGTCGCGCACGCCGTCGAGGAGATGCGCGCGGAGCGACCGGTCACGGCGGCGACGCCCATCGTCGTCCTCCAGCCGAACGTCCCGTTCCGGCGGGTCGCCGACGTGGAGACGGCAATCGAGCGGTTCCGGGACGGCCACGAGGCGGTCATCAGCGTGGCCGAGGAGCGGCGCTTCTTCTGGCAGGCACGCGACGACGGGGCGAGCGCGACCGGGGACGACGGGAGCGATGCGGACGACGGGGTCGGCGTGGGCGGAGACGCCGGGAGCGGTGAGAACCACGGAGCCGGGCGGCTCGAACCGCGTTTCGACGAGCGCGCGCTCCGGGCGGACCTCGAACCGTTCTACCGGGAGACGGGCTCCATCAACGTCACCTCGACGGCCCTGCTCGAACGGGGGACCCGGGTCGGTGAGGCGCCGGGCTACGTCGTCACCGACCGGCTCTCCTCGCTGGCCATCGACGGCGTCGTGGACCTGTGGCTGGCCGAACGGCTCGCGCAGGGCCCGCGCGTCGTCTTCCGCGTCGACGGGGGCGGGGGGCGCGGGCTGGGGCACGTCTCGCGGTGTCTCACGCTGGCCGCGGAGCTGGAGCGGACGCTCCGCGCGGCGCCGACCTTCGTCTGTCGGGCCGACTACCCCGCGGGGGTCGCCGCCATCCGGGACGCCGGGCGCGAGGTCCAGGTGGTCGACCCGGACGAGCGCGACCCGCTCGCGCCCGTCACGGCGATGGACCCGGACCTCGTGTTCCTGGACGTACTGGACACGGACCCCGAGCGGGTGCGCCAGCTCCACCGGACCGCCGCCGCGGTCGTCAACCTGGAGGACCTCGCGGGCGGCCCCGAGTCCGCCGACCTCGTCGTGAACGCGCTGTACGAGCCCGAACTCGTCGAGGGGGGTGACAACCACCTCGCGGGCGCGGAGTACTTCGTCCTGCGCGAGGAGTTCCGCGACCGCCCGCTCGAAGTACCCGAGACGGCCGAGCACGGCCTGCTGACGTTCGGCGGGAGCGACCCCGCGGGGCTGTCGGCGCTCGCCGTCGCGGCGGTGGCCGGGGACGGCCGCGAGTACCGGCTCGTCCGCGGGCCCGATTTCGACGACGCCGACCTCGACGACGCGCTGGCCGGGGCGCCGAACGTGGCCGCCGTCACGGACCCGGAGATGGGTGCGGTGATGGAGTGGGCCGACTTCGCGGTCTGCTCGGGCGGGCGGACGGCCTACGAACTCGCGGCGACCGGGACGCCGACGCTCGTCCTGGCGCAGAACGACCGCGAGCACGAACGGATGGCGGCGCTCGGCGAGCGCGGCGTCGTCGGCTACCTCGGCGACGGCCGCGGGATGTCGGCCGGGGCCCTGCGGACGGCCGTCGACGACCTCGCTGCGGACCGCGAGCGCCGGCGGCAACTGGCCGAGCGCGCCAGGGAGTTCGTCGACGGCGCGGGTACCCGGCGCATCCTCGATGCCGTCCACGAGGCACTGCTGGGGTGAGAATGGATTGCGGGAGTCGATACGCGTATCCCATCCGACAGTCTACCTCCGGGTATGCCCGAAGAAGTGCTGTTCGAGACGGAGTCGATGCGGAGCCGGTCGGAGGTCGCCGCCTACCTGCGCGATGTCGCGGACGCGCTGGAGTCCGACGGTGCCGTCACGCTGAAATCCGGGGACCAGTCGGTCTCCGTGACGCCGCCCAACCGGGTGGAGTTCGAGGTGAAGGTCGAGCGCGAGGGACCGGCCAGCGGCCCCGGCGAGCTCGGGCTCGAGCTGGAGCTGGAGTGGGACGAGGACGCCCCCGTCGACGGCGAGGAGCTCTCCATCGAGTGAGCCCCGTCGCGCGGCCGAGCGCCGCGGGACTACGCGGCCCGGGGACTCAGACCGAGAAGGGCGTCTCCGCGCGGACCTCGCTCTCGCGGACGCGGAGTTCGCCGATGGCGGTGTAGTCGCCGGGCTCGGGAGCCGGCCACTCGGCCTCGAACGTGGCCGACTCGCCGGGCGCGAACTCGGCCGGGCGGAGCGCCTGCGCGAACATCCGGCCGTCGGACCAGCGCCACACCTCCTCGCCGCCGGGCGTCAGCACGGCGAAATCCGCGTCGCCGCTGTCGCGGAAGGTCACGCTGACGGGGTCGTGACCGGCGTTCTCGACGACCAGCGTGAACTGCACCTGCTGGCCGTCGCCGTCGACCGTGACCTCCAGCGACGCGTCGAGCGGTGACACGGCCGGAGCATACGACCCCGGGGAGAAAGCGTTTGTGCGGGTTCGACGGGCTGCCGGGCTACCGCTGCAGCGCCGCTGGGACATCCAGCAGGCCGGCGCCCGTCTCGGCCACCTCCCGACCGATGTCCTCGGCCGTGTAGAGCAGTCGTTCCTCCGTCCGTGCGGGGTCGTGGCCGGCTGCACGGAGCAGCGCGGCGGCCCCGGTGACGTGGGGGGTCGCCATCGACGTGCCGCTCTTCTCCGTGTAGCCTGCACCGAGGTCGGTCGAGCGGACGTCGACGCCCGGCGCGGCGATGTCGACGCCCGGTCCCGTCGAGGAGAAGCCGGCCACGTCGTCGTCGGCATCGGTCGCGCCGACGCCGATGGTCGTGGGCAGCTTCCCGGGCGCGGCCACGCAGTCCGAACACGGGCCGTAGTTGCCGGCTGCCGCCACGAGGACGACCCCGCGCTCGCGGGCGAACGCGCAGGCGTCACGGAGCATCCGGGTGCCCGATGCGGCCGTGGTCTCGACGCTGAGGTTCACCACGTCCCAGCCCTGCTCCGCGGCGAGTTCGACACCACGGGCCAGGTCGGCGTTGTAGCCGACCCCGGCCGCGGTGAGCGCCTTGACCGCGTGGACGGTCACCCCGGGTGCGACCCCGACGACGCCGCCGGAGTCGTCGGTCGCGCCGACCGTCCCGGCGACGTGGGTGCCGTGTCCGTTGTCGTCCTGTCCCGCGGGTGCCGCGGCCCCGGTGACCCAGCTCCCGACCGTGGTGAAGCTCTCACCGACACGGCCGAGCAGGTCGGGGTGTGTCGCGTCGATACCCGTGTCCACGACGCCGACGTGGGCCCCTTCGCCGGTCGCGTCGACAGCCGTCGCCCCGACACGCTCGATGCCGTACGGGGCGGTCTGGGTGTCCTCGGACTCGACGGGCCCCGACCCGTCCACCCGGACCTCCCCGTCGACCTCGACGTAGCGCACGTCGTCGCGCGACCGGAGGTCCGGAATCGCCACCTCGGGGACGGTCGCCGTCAGCGCGTCGAACGCGTAGGTCCGGTGGACCGTCGCTGCGGCCGCCCGAATCGCCTGCTCCCCGCCCGGCCGGACACCGACGTTCACGCGCGTGGTCGCGCCACCATCGCGACCATCGCGCCCGTCGGCCGCTCCGAGACCAGCACCGAGACCGACCGCCGTCGTTCCCGCACCGATCGCCTGCAGTACCGCCCGCCGACTCCGTCCACCCTGTCTCATACCACCACCGACGGGTCGCCGGTCCGTATCCCCCCGTGCCATCACAATGTATCAAAGAATAGCCGTATCTGCGCCACCATTTATCAGTACAGCGGCGACGGCACCTCTTTTGCCGTCCCCCACGAACACCACGTGTGCAGTTCGTCGGCTACGACCGGTCCCCCGACCCCGCGCTACAGCTCGCCGCCGGGGGTCCCGTCGAGCGTGTAGCGCTGGTGTCGGGTGCCTCCCTGGAGTACGGGCTCGGGGAGCGCCACTGCGCGGGCGCGCTGGTCGCCGAGGGCGGGGACGGTGGGGCCGAACTGCAGCACCGCTCGTGTGCCGCGTCGCGGGCCCCGTACTGCCGTGACCACACCTCGACGTGGGCCTGCGCCCGTTGTACGGGGAACTGCGACATGCCGCTGGAGAACTGCGGCCGCGAGCACGTCTGCTACCTCGCCGCCTTCGCACCGGACACGTTCAAGGTCGGCGTCACGAAGCCCGAGCGCCTGGAGACCCGCCTCCGCGAGCAGGGCGCCGACCGCGCCGCGCTGATCGAACACTTCCCCGACGGCCGGGCCGCACGACGTCGGGAGGCCGCGCTCGCCGACCGCCTGCCGGACCGGGTCCGGACGCCGACGAAGGTGGCAGCCCTCGCGCGGACGGTGGACGCCGGGGCGTGGGAGGCACTGCTCGCGGAGTTCGACCCGCTGGAGACGTTCGACCTCGACTACGGCTTCACCGTCGACGACCGGCCGGTCCGCGAGACGCTCGCGACTGGAACGGTCGTCGGCGTGCAGGGCCGACTGCTTGTACTGGAGAACGCGGGCAGCACCTACGCCGTCGACCTGCGCGACCTGCTGGGTCACGAGGTCACGGACGGCGCGGGTGACCGGGATATCCAGTCGTCGCTCGGGAGGTTCGGGTAGCAGCGATACCGGACCGGGGGTTACCGACGATTCCCGCATGTTTTTCCGTGGCGCACCGATACCGGGAGGTATGACGGACGAACCCGAAGATACGGACAAGCCGGCCGAGAACAGCGGCGAGGACGGTGGCGAGAACGGCGGCGAGGAGAAGTCCTTCCGCGAGCGCGTCGAGGAGATCCGACAGCAGCGCGCCGAGGAGCGCGAGGGCGAGGGCGGCGAGGGGCAGAGCCCCGAGGAGCGCATGGAGGAGATGATGGGCGGCGGTGGCCCGCCCGGGATGGGTGGCGAGGGCGGTGGCCCGCCGGGCATGGGCGGCGGTGGCGGCGGCAACCCGTTCGCGCAGATGATGGGCGGCATGATGGGCGGTGGCGGCCCCGGCGGCGCGCTCGGCGGCTCGCCCGGTGGCCCCGAGGGCCGCGGGCGCGACGAGGGCGGCCAGGACAACGAGGAACTCGTCCGCGAGGTCCGGAAGGTCCGGGACGAGCTCCACGACATCCGCCGCGAGGTCGAGCGCGTGGCGGACGCGCTCGAGGACCGGTAACGGACGATTCGGCGGGTCGTACCCGTTCGGCCGACGTTTTCGAGAGTCCGACCAGAAGATTGAGACACCGGACCGTGCAAGCGCGGCCATGACCACTCGACGTACCTTCCTCGCGGCCGCCGGAACGACCGCCGCCGCGGGACTGACCGGTTGCACCGAACTGGGCGGTGGCGACGGTGATGACGGTGGCGACGGTGGCGATGGCGATGGCGGAAGCGGGAACCAGGGCACGCCGAACGGCCCCGTGGCGACCGCGCCCGTCCCGGACGATCCCGGGGCGACCACCTACGCCCGGATGGATGCCGGGGCGTCGACGACCATCACGTATCTCGGCAACTGGAAATGCCCGTTCTGCGCGGAGTTCTCGACGGGCTCGGACCGGGTGCTGTCGCTGGGCACCATCGTCTCCGACTACGTCGCCCCCGGCGACCTCGCGCTGGAGTACCGGGCGCTCTCCTACACCGGCGACGGCGAGCCGTTCCTCGGCCCCGACGCCCCCCGCGCCGCGCGGGCTGGCCTCGCCGTCTGGAACGTCGACCCGGATAACTACTGGCGGTACCACGAGCACGTGATGGCGAACCAGCCGGCCGAGAGCAAGCGCTGGGCGACGAAATCGAAGCTCGTCGAGTTCGCCCGCGAGGCCGGCGTCTCCGACCCGGAGGCCGTCGGCACGGCCATCGGCGGCGGCGAGTACGAGAGCGAGGTCCGCGCCAACACGGAGTTCGCCGCCAACAGCGGCGTCGAGGGGACACCCGCCGTCGTCGTCGGTGACGCTTCGTACAGCCCGTTCGAGCCCGATAGCCTGCGGAGCGCGCTCGAAGGAGCGACCGAGTGAGACGATGGCCGGCGAGACCGGGGGACCGCCGGGTGAGGTCGCCATCGACTCGCGGTCCCTGCTCGTGCTGGCGACACTCGTCGCGACCGTCGCGACGGCCGGGAGCCTCTGGTTCTCGCTCGGCCTCGGGCTGGTGCCGTGCGAGCTCTGCTGGTACCAGCGCGTCCTGATGTACCCGCTCGTGGTCGTGCTCGGCGTGGGAGTCGCGGAGTCGCGACCGGCGGTCTGGCGGACGGTCCTCCCGCTGGCCGTTTCCGGTCTCGTCGTCGCGGCGTACCACAGCTACCTGCAGGCGACGACCGTGGCCTGCGGTTTCGAGGGTGACTGCGCGGCGGTCCTGTGGCGCGCCCCCGTCGCCGGCCTCACGATTCCGAACCTGTCTCTGGTGGCGTTCGGACTCGTGGCTGGGCTGGGCGGCGTCGTGGCGGCCCGGGAACGCGGACTGCTCGGCTGAGTCAGTTCGCGCCGGCCTCGGGGGCCTCGGCCGGGTCGACCACCTCGCCCGTGGCGGGGTAGACACCGACCTGGTCGCAGACATCGGCCATCGGACACGCGTCCGGGTCCTCGAGACAGGCGGGCTTGCGGGCCGTGCAGAACTCGCGGCCGAACTGTATCATCGCGGTGTGGCCGAAGCCGCACTTCTCGGCCGGAACGTCGCGTTCGAGCGCCGCGCGGACGCCCTCGTGGTCGGCGTCGGCCGGCGCGAGCCCCAGCCGCCGGGCGATACGGTGGACGTGCGTGTCGACGGGGAAGACACCGCCGCGTCCACCGGAGAACAGCAGCACGCAGTCGGCCGTCTTCGGCCCGACACCCTTCATGTCCAGCAGCGCGCCGCGCACGGTCGTCGGGTCCTCTCCGGTGACGAACGCGTCGAAAGCGTCGGCACCCCCGTACTCGTCGCGGACGCGCCCGGCGAGACGGATGAGCGTCTCGGACTTCCGGTTGTAGAGGCCGGCCGACGAGATGGTCTCGGCCAGTTCGTCCTGCGCGGCCGCGGCGAGAGCGGCAGCCAGGTCGCCCTCCTCGTCGGGCCCGCCACGCCCGTACTGCTCCATCAGTGCGTCGTGGGCCGGCTGGGAGGCCTTGTCCGAGGTGTTCTGCGAGAGGACCGTCCGGACGAGACACTCGAAGGCGGCCTGCCCGCCGTACGCCTTCCGCCAGTAGCGCTCACCGAGGCGGTCGACGACGGCCTCGGCACGGGTCGCCGGGTCGGCCGCCGGCTCGAACGGGTGGGCATGGCCGCCCCCGGAGTCACCCCCCGAGATGTTCTCGGTCGGCTCCGGGTCCGACGCGGGGTCGCTGGAACCGTCTCCGGGCTGCTCGCTCATGGCCGAACCGTGGGGTGGCGGTGCCATAGGACTGCGGTTCGCGGCGGTCCCATCGGCATCCGTCAGCATCCGCCACGACCGAAACCAATGAATACCGTGGAGGACCATCGTACGGTAATGAATCCGTTCCTCGCGCCACTGCAGCTGTTCGTCCGCTCGCTGAACCTGCTGCCCGGCGTCTCCGCCGCCGTCCGGACAGGGTACGTCGAGGTCGAGGACCGCCCCGACATCGGCGGGCGGCGCGTGCTGCTCGTCCGGCGCGGTGGGGACGCGGACGCCGTCCGGCGGGCCGTCGCGGCCGGCCGGGGTGAGGTGGCCGACGACGCGGGGACGGTGCCCGAGCCGCTGGTCCGGTTCGACTGCGCGCCGGACGGCGAGACGGCGACCGTCGTCGTGGACGACCCGGACGCGACGGTCGAGCTGGGTCGCTTCGGCGTGACCGTCCGCGCCGAGGGTGTCGAGCGCTCGTTCGACCTCCCCTTCGACCCGACGGATGCCGACCGACGCGTCTCGAACGGCGTCCTGACCGTCGACATCGAGTAGTCAGCAGGAGCGTCAGTTCTCGGTGACCCGGAGCGTGAGCCGCAGGTCCGCGCCGTCCGCGAGCGCCGCGACCAGGTCGCGGTCGAGGTCCGCGGCCGCCGCGTCGGTACCCAGCATGACGGTCCGGTCGTCGGCGTGGTCGCTGGTCCGACCCACCGCACCACGGTCGTCCGAGAAGGTCAGGTCCGGATGGCCCCGCCCCGTGATGGTCGTCTCGTGGGCTGGCGCGTCCCAGTCGCCGGCCGGGTCGACGGCGATGGTGGCCTCGATACGGGCGTCGGCATCCCGGCATGCGGCGACGAAGCCCTCGTCGAAGTCCGCGGGCGCGCGGTCGGCCTCGATGGCGAGGATGCAGTCGCCGGCGGGCGTGAGCCAGTCGTCGGTCGTCACCTCGAACGTGCTGGCGTGTTCGGCGCGGACGTGCTCGTGTCCGTGCGCGTGGACGACCTCCTCGTGGGTGGTGTCGACGGGGGCGTGGTCGCTCATACCCGGACCGGAGCGACGGCTGCACTTCAGGCCGACGTTCCGCTGGTCCGTCCGGTGGAATTCCCCCCCGGTGACGCCGGGCGGGCCCGGTGACGAGCCCCGGAGACACGGGTAACTTATATACTGCTTGCCTGTCCCGTGTGAACTGTTGTCGCGGGTAGGAGGGCCGTGTGGCTCGTTTTCACGGGTCTCGCATCGGCGAAACCATTATATGGTTGAATGATAAAGATGCAGGTACCAGAACGCCTCCGGCGTTCACCCGCATCGCCAGCCGACCAGAATGACAGGACCCTTCGATCCTTCGGTGGCTGCAATGTCCCCTAGGGACCGGTGTGTGGACCCGGAGCGGTAATGGATAGAGAGTTACTAACAATGGCAGAGAGCATTGACGAAAGCAAGAACGTAGAACTGACAGACGACGACCTCGAGAGCAACTCCAAGGGCCAGCTCATCAAGAAGGCCGGGCAGCTCCGTGACCGGCGGAACGAGCTGAACCAGATGGCCTCCGAGCGCGCCTCCAAGCGCGACGAGCTGAACGCGAAGACCCGCGAGAAGGTCGACGAGGCCCAGGAGCACCGCGAGAAGCGCGACGAGCTCAACGAGCAGGTCCAGGAGCACAAGGAGCAGCGCAACGAGCTCAACGCGAAGGCCAACGAGCTCTTCGACAAGGTCGACGACATGAAGGACGACCTCGAGCTGAACGAGGGCAAGTCGGCCGACGAGCTCAAGGAGGAGATCGAGGATCTGGAGTTCAAGCAGCAGACGGAGGTTCTCTCGACGGACGAGGAGCGCGAGCTCATCGAGAAGATCGAGAACAAGCGCGAGAAGCTCCAGAACCGGAAGGAGAAGCTCGACCAGACCGGTGACCTCGAGGGCGTCAAGGAGGAGGCCCAGGAGGTCCGCGCCGAGGCCAGCGAGCACCACCAGAAGGTGACCGAGCTCGCGGACAAGGCCCAGGAGCACCACAACCAGATGATCGAGGCCTACCGCGAGGCCGACGACATCCGCGACGAGGCCGACGAGTGGCACGAGAAGTTCGTCGACGCCCAGGAGGCCGCCGACCGCCACCACGAGGACTTCGTCCGCGTCCAGAAGCGACTCCGCGAGATGGACAAGGAGGAGGAGGAAGAGCGCAAGGACGAGCGCCAGGCCAAGAAGGAGCAGGCCCAGGAGGAGGCCGAGGAGATCTACCAGCGCTTCAAGGAGGGCGAGACCCTCGACACCGAGGACCTCATGAAGCTGCAGCGCGCCGGCAAGCTCTGAGTTAGCGAGTTCCGTTTCTACCCGTTCTCACCGACCGGTAGCCGTGCATCGGTGGTTCTCGTTCACCGAGAGCCGACAGTATCCTGAAGTGCGGTCCCGTCGAACTGCCGGCCGAGATGACGA
The DNA here is from genome assembly GCF_024298885.1 of Haloglomus halophilum. Classification (GTDB taxonomy): domain Archaea; phylum Halobacteriota; class Halobacteria; order Halobacteriales; family Haloarculaceae; genus Haloglomus; species Haloglomus halophilum. Next base: position 359,717 of record NZ_CP101166.1, on the reverse strand, counting down.
TGACGGACCCGCGGCACGAACTAGAGCTGTACCGGGAGGACGACCACTACCTCGTGCTCGCCCACGTCGATGCCGACCCCGCGGACATCGACGTGAAGTGGGTCGACGGCCACCTCCACGTCGCCGCCGAACACCATCAGGAGGGCCGCACCCGCGTCACCCATCGGGACATGACGTTCCCGCGGGCGGTCGACGAGGACGCGATCACCGCCGACTACAACGACTCCGATGACGTACTGGAGATCCGCCTCCCCATCTCCGGCGACCGCCCGCAGAGCCGGACTGTCGAGGTCGGGCGGTCCGAGTAATCGGCACTATCCCGTACCAGTGGCGTATAACTAGCACATTCTGGAGTTTCCTATAGAGTACAAGATACATCTCGTATAGCTAGAGGATTCTGCAACTATCGGTCTAGCGACAGCCCCGCGTGCCAGTGGTCGGCGCCGGCCTCCTGCTTGACGTGGTCCATGTGGTCGAGGACGACGGCGGCCTCGCTGGCCACCTCGGCGGCGCGTGACTCGCCCTCGGTCCGGAACTCGCCGGTGACGCGGTTGGCGAAGACCGTACAGACCGCACCCGCCCGCAGGCCGTAGAGGGAGGCCAGCGTCAGGAGCGCGGCGGCCTCCATCTCGTAGTTGAGGACGCCCGCCTCCTGCAGTTCGGCGGTGCGCTCCTCGGCCCCTGCGGCCTCGAAGCCGCCGTGCCCGGGGCGCCCCTGCCCGGCGTAGAACGAGTCCGTCGAGCAGGTGACGCCGAGGTGGTAGTCGTAGTCGAGGCGCTCGGCCGCCGTCACGAGGGCGGTGACGACCTCGCCGTGCGCGCTTGCCGGGTAGTCCTCGCGGACGTACTCCGCGCTGGCCCCTTCCTGCCGGACGGCACCGGTGGTGATGACGAGGTCGCCGACCTCGGCCTCGGGCTGGATGGCCCCGCAGGAGCCGACGCGGATGAGCGTCTCGGCGCCGACGTTGGCGAGTTCCTCGGCCGCGATGGCCGCGGAGGGTGAGCCGATCCCCGTCGAGGTACAGGCGACCGGCGACCCTGCGCGGTGGCCCCGCATCGTCCGGTACTCGCGGTGGTGCGCGACCTCCTCGGCCCGGTCCCACTGCTCGGCGACGACCGGGACCCGGTCGGGGTCCCCCGGGAGCAGGACCGGCCCGTCGATGTCGCCGGGCGCCAGTTCGAGGTGGTACTGGACCTCGTCGTTCGGGTCCTCGCTGTCCATGGGCCGTTGTGGACGGGGGGGCACTTTGTAGTTGAGCGTGTGGGCGGGAACGCTGGGACCACGCGGTCTCTTTCAACTCCGACGGCGACGACGGGGACTCCTCCGAAGCCCTCGTGCTTCGATTCTGCCAGGACTGCACACTTGTCAGTCGGTATTCGTCGGCCTCACACCTCCCCAGCCGTCTGCGGTGCTCACTCCGGTCGCTTCGCTCCCTCCGTTGCGCTCCTCGTCCCTCGCACGGTGCCGGCGGCTGGCCTGCGGCACAGCCGCCAGCGCGCGCCCGCTCGACTGACGGGGAGTGGATCCCCGACGAGCGGTATCCCGGCAGGGTCGACGCGGGACGGCGGGTTATGCGGCGTCCGTGACGGCGGCCTCGACGACCTCGACGGTTCGGTCGACGAGCGCGTCCACGTCGTCGTGTTCGGCGTAGACCCGGACGTACGGTTCGGTTCCGGAGGGGCGGACGAGGGTCCAGCCCCCGTCGAGTTCGAGGCGGACGCCGTGTTCGGTGTCGACCGCGGCGTCCGGGAACGCCTCCGGGAGGGTGCGCTCGAGCGCCGCCATCACCGCCGTCTTGCGGTCGTCCGGGCAGTCGACGCTCACCTTCCGGTAGGGACGTTCGGTGATGGGGTCGCGGAGCGCCCCGAGGCCGGACTCGGCGACCAGCCGCGCGAGGACGGCCGCGCTGGCGACGCCGTCGATCCACGGGCCGAACCGGGTGTGCGTGTGCTTCCAGGGTTCGGCGGCGAACACGACTTCGGTGTCGGGGCCACCCGCGGCCCGGGCGGCGGCGATGCCCTCGTGGAGCGCACCCAGGCGGACGCGCTCGACGCGGCCACCCGCCTCGGCGACGCGCTCGTCGATGCGCCCGGAGGCGTTCGGCGTCGTCACGACCACCGGGTCGCCCGGGGCCGCGGCGCGGGTGTAGTGCTCGGCGAGGACGGCGAGGACGGTGTCCTCGTGGACCACGTCGCCGTCGTCGTCGACGACGACGATGCGGTCGGCGTCGCCATCGAACCCCAGCCCGAACGCGAACTCGCCGTCCGCGACGAACGCGCGGAGGTCCGCCAGGCTCTCGGGCGTGGGTTTGGACTCGCGGCCGGGGAAGTGACCGTCCACGTTCCCGTTGAGCGTGACGACGTGCGCGCCGAGTTCCCGGAGCACCCAGGGCGCGGCCCGCGCGGCCATCCCGTTGCCCGTGTCGGCGGCGATCCGGAGGCCGTCGAGCGGGACGCCGTGGCCCCGGGCGTACGCGACGACGGCGTGGCGGTACTCGGTGAGCCGGTCGGCACGCTCGGCGCCGCCCCAGTCGTCCCAGGCGACCGGCGGGGCCTCGGTCGCGACGGCTTGCTCGATACGCCGCTCGACCTCGCGGTCGTACTCCCGGCCGTCGCGGAACAGTTTGAGGCCGTTGTCGGCCGGCGGGTTGTGGCTGGCCGTGACCATCACGCCGTAGCGGCCGCGCGAGGCGTACGCGAGCGTCGGCGTGGGGACGCGGCCGACCCGGACGACGCGCGCGCCACCGGACTGGAGCCCCGAGGTGACCGCCGACGCGATGGCGTCGCCCGTCTCCCGGCCGTCGCGCCCGACCACGAACTCGACCGGCGTGCCGTCGCCGTCCCCTCCGTTCCCGTCTCGTTCGCCGTCAGCGTGTGCTTCACGCGCCGCCGCGCGCCCGACGCGCAGGGCGAGTGCCGGCGTCACGCGGTCGCGAACCGGCCCGCGGATGCCCGCCGTGCCGAAGAGGTCCATACCGACCGCAGGCGGCGAGGGGGTTTCAATCTCCGCGGTCCCGTCCGTCCCCGTCCGGGCGAGACTGACTCCACACGGGCGTCGAGGCACGGCCTGTCTCCCGATGAGGGCAGTCTTTTGTACGAGGCGCGGCGTACTGTCGGACGATGGGAGTCCGGCCACCGCAGAACGACGACGACGAGCCCGATACGATCACGTTCGGCATCGCGGCTCTGGACGCCCACCTCGAGCGCGCGGACGTGGAGTTCCCCGTCGACGCCGAGACGCTGCTGACCCAGCTGGGCGACCCGGACATCCCCTACGACGCCACCGGGTCGACCGTGGCGCTCTCGGAGGCCATGGACAAGGTCCACATCCAGCAGTTCGACTCCGAACAGGAGCTGCTGAACACGCTCCACCCCGTCTTCGAGTCCTACCGCGAGCGCGCCGGCAACAGTATCCTCGGCCAGTTGCGCGCGCTGCTCCCCTTCTGAGTCAGCGAGCGTCACCCCTATCGGTACGGGCACCGTCCCCGGCGGTATGACCGAGTACACCACCGTCTCCATCCCGAAGGACCTGGCCGAGCGCGTCGAGGGGACCATCGAGGGGACCTCCTTCTCCTCGACCAGCGACCTGGTGCGGTTCCTGTTGCGGAGCATCGTCATCCAGCACCAGCAGCAGGGCGAGCTGACCGAGGCGGAGTTCGAGGAGATAACCGCACAGCTGCAGGACCTGGGCTATCTGGAGTAACGGGGCCGTCAGGGCGGCAGCGACTCGGCCGGCGGCTCGACATCGAGCAATTCCAGGTCCCGCCCGCGGCCACGGCGGTCGAACGCCGCGATGGCGGTATCGTCCCACGGGGGAACACCGATGAACACGACCTCGTGGAGGTCGTCCGTCTGCCGGACCTCGAGCCGGCCGTCCGGGTGTGAGACGAACCGCCCGTCGGAGGCGGGCGTCCCGAGGTCCATCCCGAAGACGGCCGCGACGGAGCCCCCCGTTCCCGGGAGGTAGAGGTCCGTGAAGACGGGTGTCTCCGGCGGCAGGTCGAGCGGCGGCTCGAACTCGCCGGCGGGGGTGGTGGTGACCGCGATGGTCACCTTGTTCGGCGAGCGGTCCTCGGCGATGTCCAGCAGCGCCCGCACGAGCCCCGCGGTGGCGTACACCGGCGGCCGCCCGCCCGAACCGTCCGGCGTCGCCGCGTCGAGGTCGTCGGTCACACCTCCAGTACGCCGCCGAATCGCTTAACACCGGTGGTCGCCGGGGCGACCGGCTGACCGACGGCCGCGTCAGAAGAGCGCGTTCTTGACCGTGCTGATGTAGAGCCCGGGCGCGTTGGTCGTGGCCTTCCGGAGTGCCGTCCGAATCAGGTCGTCGGCGTCGTCGGTGATCCCCTCCCCGTGGCCGACGAGGAGACGCTCGAGGTCGAGGCGCTTGAGCTTCTTCGGCGGCGTGAGCCGGAGCATCGGGTGGACGCCCAGTTGCTCGCTCGGGGCGCAGTAGTAGTCGACGGTGCCGAACACCTCCGGCAGGACCAGCACCTCGGCGTCGGGGTCGTACATCCCGGCCTCCTGCCAGAACGGGTTGTCGATGACCCGCCGGACCTCGTAGGAGGTGTCCGCGAGCAGGTCCGCGAGGTCGGTCGTGGGCGCGTCGAGGTCGCCGGCGACGCCGCTCATCCACGACGGGACGCCCACGGGGACATCGTGGCGGTTCGCGACGGCGGCCGAGTCGCGTTTGTGCCGGTCCAGCAGCACGGCCACGCCGGCCACCCCGTCCGCGCCGGTGTCCGCGGCGAGGTCCGCGAGCCACTCGTCGAGGTTCGGTACGTCCACCGGGTCGACGACGACGAGCCCCTCGTCGGTGGCGACGGCGTGACTCGCGCGCTGCATCTCCTCCTCGGGATAGGGAATCCAGCTCGCGCCACCGCCCCAGCGGTTGACCTCGTTGAGCGACCCCGCTCCGGATGACTTCATCGGCATACCCCTCGATTCGGCCGGAACGCGGTTAAAGGGTCGTCTCCGGGCAAGCGAGCGGCCCCACCGGTGGGCGACGGCGCTGTCCGGTGCCGGGGCGGCACTTAACACCCGAGCGCGCGAACGGCGGGTATGCTCTCGGGACTCGCGTGGCTGGCGCTGGAGGTCAAGTACCTCGACCGGGCGGTCGCGTTCTACCGCGAGCACCTGGACCTCCCGATCCGGCGCAAGGACGGCCGCGAGGCCGCGCTCGGGGCCGGGGAGACGGATCTCGTCCTGCGGCGCCCGGCCGGCGTTCCCCGGGGTGGTCTCCACACCCACTACGCCTTCTCCTGTCCGGCCGACGCGTACGAGGACTGGTGGGACCGGCTGGAGGACGACTTCGACCTCCACGAGGAGACCTTCGGCGACGTGCGGTCGCTGTACTTCTACGACACGGAGGGGAACTGCGTCGAAGTCATGGGGCGGGACCAGGGGAGCCAGACCGCCATCACGGGCCTGATGGAGGTGGTCCTCGAGGTCGAGGACCTGCCGCGCGCGGAGGCGTTCTACACCGCACTGGGGATGGAGATCGTCGACCAGGGCGACCGGCGCAAGCGGACCCGTCTCACTGCGGGCCCGTTCGACCTGGAGCTGTGGGAGCCCCACCTCGGGCTGGCCGACGCGCGCGGCGGCGTCCACGTCGACCTCGGCGTGTACGTCGACGACCCCGAGACCGCGACCGACGCCGTCTGGGGCCGGGCCGACCGCATCGAGGACCTCGACTCGGGTGCGGTCCGGGTGCGGGACCCGGACGGGCACTACCTGACGTTCGTCGGGGAGTGAGCCGCGCGGCGGACTTTTGTCCCGTCCGCGCGACAAGGGGGCATGGCCGACGAGGAGGACACCCACCCCGACCCGGACCCGCTGGACGGCGCGTACGACTACCGGCAGGTCGCGGTCGACGACCTGCCCGACGCCCCGAACCCGACCCGCGCGAAGCGCGAGGTGGACGAGGCCGTCGGCGCCACACAGTTCGGCTACAACGTCTTCGTCGCCGAGCCCGGCGAGAAACTGCCGTGGGGCTACCACTACCACCCGGACCACGAGGAGGTGCTGCACGTGCTGGAGGGCGAGTTGCGGGTGGAGACTCCTGACGGAGAGCGCCGGGTTCCGGCGGGCGAGGTGCTGTTCGTCCCGCCGAACCACCCGCAGAAGGCCGTCGCCGTCGGGGACGAACCCGCGCGGGTCATCGCCGTCGGCGCGCCGAAGGCGTCCGACGGGGCCACCATCGTCGAGGTGTGCGAGGCGTGCGGTGAGCGGACGGGGCGGGACTTCGCGGCCGACGAGGAGAACGGTGTGACGGTGTACGTCCTGTCCTGCGCGGGGTGTGGTGCCGAGACCGACCGACTCCGGCCGGGTTCGGCGGAGTGAGGCGGCGGCCCGGGCCGACGACCTGACGCGTCCCCACTCGGGGACAGGTATTTGTTCTCGGTGAACAGTCATTCAACCAATGTCCAACAGTAGACGTAGCGCGACGTGGGGCTTCGGCGGGCCCGAGGACACCACTGCCCTCGGACTCGGGGCTCTCTTCGCGGCGCTCATCGCCGTCAGTCTCTGGTCGGCCGCGGTGGCCTCCCTGGCACAGTTCGCCGGGCGGCCCCTCGGGACCCCCGGATCACTCCTCCTCGTCTCGGGAGCCGCGTCGCTCGCCGGACTCGCCGGCGGCGCGCTAGCGTACGCTCGCTACCGTGGCATCGACATCTCGCTGGGGCGGCCCCGTGACGGGTCGTGGCCGGTCGCCACCGCGACCGTCGTCGGGCCAGCAGCCATCGCGGGGGGCACGGCGCTCGTCGCGAACACGGTGTTCGGGGTTCCCCTGAGCTCGCTCCTGAACCGGTTCGTGAACCCCGAGGCATCGATGTCGGTCCTCGCGTGGGTGATGGGGCTCCCGTCCGTGTTCCTCGGTGTCGGTCTCGGCGTCCTGTTCTGTGCGCTGGTCCCGGAGCGGGCACGGGCTCTCGTCGGCGCCGAGGACGCGCCCGTGGTCGCCACCCTGCTGGTCGCGTTCTTCTGGCTCCTCCCCATGGACGCTGTCGGCCTCCGGCTCAGCGTCGGGAACGCCGTCGAGTTCACCGCGTCGCTCGTGTTCGGCGTCGCGTTCGCGATGGGCGTGGGCATCCTCTACCGCCACGCCGAGGGGACGGACGGCTCCGTGACGTTCGACGGCGAGGCCCTGGAACGCCGACATCTCGCCGTACTGGCGCTGGCGCTCGTCGGCATCGTGGGTGTCGGAACCGGCCTGACGACGCTCGGGGAGATCGTCGTCGACGCGCTGTGGGTCGCCGCGTTCGGGCTCGCGGTCCTCGGCTACGAACGGACCCGGTCGGTGTGGGTACCGGCCCTGGCGATGGTCGGGTTCACGCTCGCGCTCGACGTGGTGGTCTACGCGGAGGCGCTGGCCGGCCTGAGCGGTATCTAACCGGGGCCGTCCGGCCGTCCCCGAGACGCGCGATGACCCAGCCTCGTCGGGAGAGCTGTCGACGGGTATTCGCCGTTCACGTGGGAGCGCCGTTCCCGTGGGAGCGCCGTTCACAGTCGGTCGGTATCGATCTCCACGTCGGGCGGTGAGACCACGAGGAAGCCCCGGAAGTGCATCAGTTCGCCGCCGAGTTCCCGCACGTCGCGGGCGAAGCCGGCCGCGAGTTCGTTGAGGTCGCCCTCCACGTCCAGCACGAGGACCGCGCCGTCCCGGATGGCGGCGATCCACTCCTCGGGGTCGTCGGAGCCGTCCAGCACGCCGAGTTCGACGCGGTCGAACGCCTTGGGGGTCGGCTCGTCGATCTCCCCCTCGGCGGCCTGCAGGTCGAGGTCGCTCAGCGGCCCGCCCGTCGAGTCCGGGTCGTCGCTCATGGGCGAGGGGTCGGGAGGGGGCGGCAAAAAGGTCGCGGCAGGGTCCGACGCGCGGCTGTCGGCGGGCCGGGCGGGCAGCGGGTCAGTCCTGCGCGTACTCCTTGCGGAAGCCGCGGAACTCCGTGCGGTGGGCCTCCTCGTCCGCCAGCAGGGTCACGGCGAGGTCCTCGGTGACGGGGTCGTCGGCCGCCTCGGCAGCGTCGATGAGGTCGCGGTAGGTGGCGATGGCGTCCTCCTCGGCCTCGATGACGCCGTCGATGACGCCGAGTACGTCGGTGGTGTCCTCCGGCGGCTGGAGCGAGCCCTGGGTGGCGACGAACGCCTCGCTTCCGGGGACGTTCTCGTCGAGCTGTTTGAGGCGCTCGCCCAGCATCCGGGCGTGCTGGAGCTCCTCGTCGATGTCCACCTCGAGGGACTCCTTGATCTCCTCGGCCCGCACGCCGTCGAGGACGATGCTGTTCGACAGGTAGTTCATCACGGTCTCGATCTCGTCCTGGTACGCCTTCTGCAGCAGTCGGGTTACCTCGTCGTCGCTCATACAGTCGGGACTCACGGGCTCCGGACTTAGGTGTGTGCCGGCGAGAGGCTCCGACGGTAGTTCCGGGGTACCGTTCCCGACCCGGTCGCGGACCGAGACGGACACGTGTCCACCGGACCGGCGCGCGCTGGCCGCGTGCGAGTTTATTCTGTCAGAGAACCTCTGGAATGTTCACCTGGCTCCGATATAAACCACTCCGTTCGTGGCACGTTGTACCTTGGCATATAAGGGCCCTCCCGGTCTCCCACACCGTTTACGTCGTGCGGTTCTGCTGCAGTGGTCGTGCTGGGGTGGGCCGGACTCGTGCCCGCAGACGCTGCCGCGACGACAGTATTAAATAGCCGGGAGCATCCAGTGACGGATAGCCATGACAGGCAACACCGAGGGTTCGTCGACTTCGTCGGCGGGTCGAGTTCTTCCAGGGCACGCTTGATTCCACTGGAGAGATAGACGAGGCACGAATTTTCGACACCACGCTGCGCGACGGTGAGCAGTCGCCACGCACATCGTTCTCGTACGAGGACAAGCGCGAGATCGCGGAGGTCCTCGACGAGATGGGCACCCACGTCATCGAGGCCGGGTTCCCCGTGAACTCCGACGCGGAGTTCGAGGCCGTGAGCGACATCGCCGAGAGCACCCGCAACTCCACCGTGTGCGGGCTGGCGCGGGTCGTCGACAAGGATATCGAGGCGGCGCTGGACTCGGGCGTGGGCATGGTCCACGTCTTCTGTTCGACCAGTGACGTCCAGCTGGAGGACTCGATGCACGCTTCCCGCGAGGAGGCCGTCGAGCGCTCCGTGGACGCGGTCGAACGGGTCAAGGAGGCCGGCGCGACCTGCATGTTCTCGCCGATGGACGCCACGCGGACCGACGAGGCGTTCCTGGGCGAGGTCGTGGAGGCCGTCTCGAAGGCGGGAACCGACTGGATCAACATCCCCGACACCTGCGGGGTGGCCACGCCGCGACGCTTCTACGACATGGTCGAGGGCGTCGTCGGAACGGCCAACGAGGCCGCGACGGAGGTCGGCCAGGGCGAGGTGTACGTGGACGTCCACACCCACGACGACTTCGGGCTGGCCGCCGCCAACGCCATCTCGGGCTACGAGGCCGGCGCGACCCAGTCGCAGGTGTCGGTCAACGGTATCGGCGAGCGCGCGGGCAACGCGGCCTACGAGGAGGTCGTGATGAGCCTCGAGTCGCTGTACGACGTGGATACGGGCATCGACACCACGCGCATCGTGGAGCTGTCCCGTATCGTGGAGGAGAAGTCCGGCATCGACGTGCCGGCCAACAAGCCCATCGTCGGCTCGAACGCGTTCAGCCACGAATCCGGTATCCACGCGGCCGGAGTCATCGAGAACTCCGACACCTTCGAACCCGGCGTGATGACGCCGGAGATGGTCGGCGCGAAGCGCGAACTCGTGCTGGGCAAGCACACGGGCCAGCACTCCGTGCGCGAGCGCCTCGAGGAGGAGGGCTTCGCCCCGACCGACGACGAGGTCCGCGAGGTCACCCGGCGGGTGAAGGACTACGGCGCCGAGCAGGGCCGCGTCACGCTGGCGCACCTGAAGGAGTTCGCCCGCGAGATCGGCGTCACCCGCGAGGAGGTCAGGGTCTAGGCCCATGCCCCCTCATCCGGTCGTCGCGCCCACGAGAGTGGTACGTAGCGAGCAGACCAGCGCGCGTCGCTCACCTACGAGCGGCTGCGCCGCCGTGCGCGCGACCGGGCCATGCGCCCACGTGGACGGCCACACCCGCGCTCGGGGGGGCGCGACACGACAGCGTTTTACCAGAGCAGCGCACTATCCACGACGTGATGACACGGCGTGTCGCGCAGGACCGGACGCCCCGGACCAGCGACGCGACCGTGCGCCGTCTCCTTACGATTCTGGGTATTGTAGGGGCTGCCTAGCCCCGACATCACCCATCCTATCGACGTTGCCGCAGTTCACGACCAACAGCACGCGTTCGCGTGCTACCTGCCGCGTTCACGAGGAACCAGATATGTACGACGAAAACAACCACCCAACCCCGGACCGACGGAGGTATCGACCATGAGCAAGGAACAACCGAAGCCGGTGTCGCCCACGACCGAGACCGAGGCGACACCCGACGAGACCGAGGCCGACGAGGAGCCGACCGGTCGCGGTGCCGTGACTGGCGCCGAGACCGTCGTCGAGGCGATGGAGAACGCCGGCGTCGAGTACCTGTTCGGCGTGCAGGGCGGCGCCATCATGCCCGTCTACGACGCGCTGTACGACTCGGAGATGACCCATATCACGATGGCCCACGAGCAGGGCGCGGCCCACGCGGCCGACGCGTACGGCATCGTGAGCGGGGAGCCGGGCGTCTGCATGGCCACCTCCGGGCCGGGCGCGACCAACCTCGTCACGGGGCTGGCCGACTCCAACATGGACTCGGACCCGGTCGTCGCGCTGACGGGGCAGGTCCCGACGGATTTCGTCGGGAGCGACGCCTTCCAGGAGACCGACACCATCGGCGTCACCCGCCCCATCACGAAGGAGAACACGTTCGCCTCCGACCCGGACGAGGTCGGGACGGACGTGAGCGAGGCGTTCGCACTGGCCCGCGAGGGCCGCCAGGGGCCGACCCTGGTCGACCTGCCGAAGGACGTGACGAAGGGCGAGACCGAGCGGCGCCCGGGCGCGCCGAAGACGCCGAAGACGTACGACCCGCCCGAGCGAGCGGACCCCGAGGCCGTCCGTGACGCGGCCGACGTGCTCGCGAGCGCCGACCGGCCCGTCATCCTCGCGGGTGGCGGCGTCATCAAGGCCGACGCGAGCGACGAACTCCGGGAGTTCGCCATGGAGCACGAGATCCCGGTCATCACCACGATGCCGGCCATCGGTGCGTTCCCGGAGGACCACGACCTCTCGCTGGAGTGGGCCGGGATGCACGGCACCGGCTACGCGAACATGGCCATCACGAACTGCGACGCCATGTTCGCCGTCGGGACGCGGTTCGACGACCGCCTGACCGGTGGCATCGAGACGTTCGCGCCGGACGCGGACATCATCCACGCGGACATCGACCCCGCCGAGATATCGAAGAACGTCGAGGCCGACTACGCCCTGCTGGGTGACGCCGCACACGTCATCAGCCAGGTCCACGAGGCGATGCCGACCGCGCCCGACTGCGAGGCGTGGCGGGACACCTGCCAGCAGTGGAAATCGGAGTACCCGATGGACTACTCGGCGCCGGCCGACGAGCCGGTCAAGCCGCAGTTCGTCGTCGAGGCGTACGACGAGGCGACCGACGACGATACCGTCGTGACGACCGGCGTCGGCCAGCACCAGATGTGGGCCTGTCAGTACTGGATGTTCACCGAGCCCCGGACCTGGGTCTCCAGCCACGGGCTGGGGACGATGGGCTACGGCCTGCCGTCGGCCATCGGCGCCCGCCTCGCCGCGGACGACGACCAGACGGTCGTCTGCTTCGACGGCGACGGTTCCTTCCTGATGACGCTGCAGGAACTCTCGGTCGCCGTGCGCGAGGACATGGACATCACCGTCGTCGTCCTCAACAACGCCGCGGTCGGGATGGTCCGGCAGTGGCAGGACGCCTTCTTCGAGAAGCGCCGGATGGCCTCCGAATATCCGTGGGTGCCGGAGTTCGACACCCTCGCCGAGGCGTTCGGCGCGAAGGGCTTCCGCGTGGACACGTACGAGGAGCTTCCCGACGTGGTCGAGGAGTCGCTGGCGTACGACGGCCCGAGCGTCGTCGACGTCCACATCGACCCCGAGGAGAACGTCTACCCGATGGTTCCGAGTGGCGGAGACAACGGACAGTTCGCGCTGTCGGAGGACCAGCTATGAGCAGCGAGGACACGCACGACGAGTTCGAGTCCCGCTCGCGCGCCGAGCGCGAGGCGGAGGACCGAAAGGGCGGCCTGCACGGGCCCGAGCCGGGCGAGCGGATGCGCCCGACCGGCCGGCGCAACTCGCAGGGTATCCGTATCGACCCCGAGGCCGAGGCCGAGCACCACCCGCGCCGCACGGTCATGACCGCGCTCGTGGAGAACGAGCCGGGGGTGCTCTCGCGCGTCTCGGGGCTGTTCAGCCGCCGGCAGTTCAACATCGAGTCGCTGACGGTCGGCCCCACGCAGGAGGACGACTACTCGCGCATCACCATCGTCGTCGAGGAGCCGGACCCGAACATCGACCAGATCGAGAAGCAGCTGAGCAAGCTCGTCCCGGTCGTGAGCGCCCGCGAACTGGACGGCCAGCCCGTCTCGCGCGAGCTGGTGCTGCTGAAGGTGAACGGCGAGGAGCCGGACAAGGTCCACGCCATCACCGAGATGTACGACGGCACCACCCTCGACGCCGGGCCCCGGACCATCACGGTCCAGATAACCGGCGACGAGGGGAAGATCGACGACGCCATCGACGCCTACGAGCAGTTCGGCATCCGGGAGATTGCCCGGACCGGGCAGGCGGCGCTGGCCCGCGGCGAGACCGCGACCGCGCCCAACGACGCCATCGCCGTCACGGACGGGAGCGGCGCAGCCGACGAGGCCGCGGTGACGGCGCCCGCGAACGACGCGGACGCCCCGGACCCGGAGTACGAGCGGCCCGCCGTCACGGCGCCCGCCAACCGGGAGGCTGCCGTGGACGTGCCCGCCAACCGCGAGCGCGTCATCTCCGTGCCGGCGAACGAGGAAGCGACCGACGGCGTGACCGACGACGAGGCGAATACTGACGGGACCGCGCACGACGAGGGCGCGGCCGACGAGGTGGTTGACGAATGAGCACTAACGACGACGACGGAAACGAGGAGTTCACGACGACGGTCTACTACGACGACGACGCCGACCTCGGCGCGCTGGCCGAGCAGACGGTCGCGGTGCTGGGCTACGGCAGCCAGGGCCACGCGCACGCCCTGAACCTGCACGAGTCCGGCATCGATGTCGTGGTCGGCCTGCGCAAATCATCGAGTTCCCGCGAGGCCGCCGAGGCCGAGGGGCTGCGCGTGACGACCCCGAAGAACGCCGCCAGCGAGGCCGACCTCGTGAGCGTGCTGGTGCCCGACACCGTCCAGCCCGCCGTCTACGACGAGATCGAGGACGAACTGGGGCCCGGCGACACGCTCCAGTTCGCACACGGCTTCAACATCCACTACGGGCAGATCGAGCCCAAGGAGGAGGTCAACGTGACGATGGTCGCCCCGAAGTCGCCGGGGCACCTCGTCCGCCGGAACTACGAGCACGACGAGGGCACGCCCGGCCTGCTCGCGGTCTACCAGGACGCGACCGGCGAGGCCCACGACGTGGGGCTGGCGTACGCGAAGGCCATCGGCTGCACCCGCGCGGGTGTCGTCGAGACCTCGTTCCGCGAGGAGACCGAGACCGACCTGTTCGGCGAGCAGGCCGTCCTCTGTGGCGGCGTCACCTCGCTGGTCAAGCAGGGGTACGAGACGCTCGTCGACAACGGCTACTCGCCGGAGATGGCCTACTTCGAGTGCCTGAACGAGCTGAAGCTCATCGTCGACCTGATGTACGAGGGTGGGCTCGGCGAGATGTGGGATTCCGTCTCCGACACCGCCGAGTACGGCGGCCTCACCCGCGGTGACATGGTCGTCGACGACCACGCCCGCGAGAACATGGAGGAGGTCCTCGAGGCGGTCCAGGACGGCACCTTCGCTCGCGAGTGGATCAACGAGAACCAGGCGAACCGACCCTCCTACAAGCAGCTCCGGCAGGCCGAGAAGGACCACGAGATCGAGGCGGTGGGCGAGAACCTGCGCTCCCTGTTCGCGTGGGGCGAGGACGCCGAATCGGAGGGAGAGACAGCGGAGACACCTGCGGACGACTGACAACAATGACAGAGGACACACCGGACGACACGGAACCGAAGACGCTGGGCGAACTGAGCCACACCAACCCGTTCACGAACAAGGCGTTCGGCGCCACGCAGACGTACGACCGTGGCCGCACCATCGCCGCGGACGGCGGGGAGGCCGAGGTCGAGGCCACAGCCGACGAGGCGTCGGCCGACACCGAGACGGCCACCGACGGCGGTGAGGCCGAAGCCGAGGAACTGCAGGACGTCGAGCACACGCCCCCGGGCGACGCCGAGGGGACCAACGGCGTATACGAGCGCGGCCACGAGGGCCGCGAGGAGAACCGATAGGATGAGTCAGGGCACGCTCTACGACAAGGTCTGGGACCGCCACAAGGTGACGACCCTGCCGAACGGGCAGGACCAGCTGTTCGTCGGCCTCCACCTCATCCACGAGGTGACGAGCCCGCAGGCGTTCGGCATGCTCCGCGAGCGCGACCTGGAGGTCGCGCGGCCGGACCTGACCCACGCGACGGTCGACCACATCGTCCCGACGGCCGACCAGTCGCGGCCGTACAGCGACGACGCTGCCGAGGAGATGATGGCCGAACTCGAGGAGAACGTCCGCGACGCGGGCATCGAGTTCGACGACCCCACCACGGGCAACCAGGGCATCGTCCACGTCATCGGGCCGGAGCAGGGCATCACCCAGCCCGGCAAGACCATCGTCTGCGGTGACTCCCACACCTCGACGCACGGCGCGTTCGGCGCGCTGGCGTTCGGCATCGGGACCTCGCAGATCCGTGACGTGCTGGCGACCCAGACCGTCGCGATGGAGAAGCAGCAGGTGCGGAAGATCCAGGTCGACGGCGAACTCGGCGAGGGCGTCGAGGCCAAGGACATCATCCTGGAGATCATCCGCCGCCTGGGCACCGAGGGCGGCGTCGGCTACGTCTACGAGTACGCCGGCGAGGCCATCGAGAACCTCGACATGGAGGGCCGGATGTCCATCTGCAACATGTCCATCGAGGGTGGCGCCCGCGCGGGCTACGTCAACCCCGACGAGACCACCTACGAGTGGCTCGCGGAGACCGACTACTTCCAGGAGAACCCCGAGGAGTTCGACGAACTGAAGCCGTACTGGGAGTCCATCCGGAGCGACGCGGACGCCGAGTACGACGACGTCGTCACCATCGACGCCTCCGAACTCGACCCCGTCGTCACGTGGGGCACCACGCCCGGGCAGGGCGTCGGCATCCACGACCCCATCCCGGCACCGGAGGACCTCGCCGAGGACAAGCAGGACACGGCCCGGCGCGCCCAGAAGCACATGCGCGTCGAGCCCGGCGAGACGATGGAGGGCTACGACATCGACGTGGCCTTCCTCGGCTCCTGTACGAACGCCCGCCTGCCCGACCTGCGGCGTGCCGCCCGCATCGTGAAGGGCCGGCAGGTCGCCGACGACGTACGCGCGTTCGTCGTCCCCGGCAGTCAGCGCGTCCAGCAGGCCGCCGAGGAGGAGGGTCTCGCTGACATCTTCCGCGAGGCCGGCTTCGACTGGCGGAACGCGGGCTGCTCGATGTGTCTCGGCATGAACGAGGACCAGCTGGAGGGTGACGAGGCGTGTGCCTCCTCCTCGAACCGGAACTTCGTCGGCCGGCAGGGGAGCAAGGACGGGCGGACCGTCCTGATGAACCCGCGGATGGTGGCCGCCGCGGCCATCACCGGCGAGGTCACAGACGTGCGCGACCTGAAGGAGGTGACCTTAGCGTGACCGACGCGACCGAGGAGATCCCCGAGGTCGACTACGTCGAGGGGACCGGCATCCCCATCCGCGGGAACGACATCGACACGGACCAGATCATCCCCGCGCGGTTCATGAAGGTCGTCACCTTCGACGGCCTGGGCCAGTTCTCCTTCTTCGACCTGCGGTTCGACGACGACGACAACGAGAAGGACCACCCGATGAACGAGGAGCGGTTCCAGGACGCGAACATCATGGTGGTCAACAACAACTTCGGCTGTGGCTCCTCCCGGGAGCACGCGCCGCAGGCCCTGATGCGCTGGGGGATCGACGCGCTCATCGGCGAGTCCTTCGCCGAGATCTTCGCGGGCAACTGCCTCGCGCTCGGCATCCCGACGGTGACCGCGGACCACGAGACCATCAACGACCTGCAGCAGTGGGTCGACGACAACCCCGACGGGGAGGTCGAGGTCGACGTGGCCGCCGAGACGGTCACCTACGGCGGCCAGGAGGTCGGCGTCTCCGTCGACGACGCCCAGCGGAAGGCACTGGTCGACGGCATCTGGGATACGACCGCGCTGATGAAGGCCAACGAGCAGGCCATCGCGGAGACGGCGGCGAACCTGCCGTACGTCACGGGCGACTGAACGTCGGCTGGAACTGCTGCGTTCCGGCCGTCGTCACTCCTCGACGACGCGGACGATGACCTGTGCCACCTTCTCGCCGCGGTAGTGGCCCGGGGCGGTCGCGATGACCGCTTGCTTCACCGTGCCGTCGACCGTCTGGAGTTTGAACTCGGCCCGTGGGGCCGGCTCTCCCTCGTCCATGAGCTGTGCGAACCGTCCGTCGGCGGCCTCCTGGTACTCCGGGTGGACGAACTCCGGCATCGGCGTATCGAGTAGCGCCGCGGCGCTGTCGGCCTCGAGGAACTCGACGGCCGCGTCGTTGGCGTAGCGGAGATGCCCGTCAGGACCGAACAGCGCGATGGGGACCGGCGCGGTGTCGACGAGGTTGTGGTAGCGCTCCTCGGAGCGGTACCGGCTGACCGCGTCCCGGACGCGCTTGGCGAGTATCTCGTAGCAGTCCCGCCCGCCGCTCTTCTGGAGGTAGTCGGTGACGCCCGCGCCGATGGCCTGGCTGGCGATCTCCTCGCTCCCCTTCCCCGTGAACAGGATGAAGGGGAGGTCCGGACGGTCCTCCCGGACCGCCTCCAGCAGCTCGAGCCCACTGCGCCCGGGCATGTCGTAGTCGCTCACCACGCAGTCCACCGACTCCGCCTCGAGCCGCTCCAGTGCCGCCTCGGCGTCGGGGGCGGTCGTGACCGTGATGTCGTCGGCGACAAGCTCGAGCATGTCGTCGGCGAGGTCGGCGAACGCCGGGTCGTCCTCGACGTGCAGGACGGTGATGTCGCCGGTTCGGGGCTCGACCATGTGGTCTCCGTAGGCCTCTCGCCTGTCGACAGTTATAGCTGGGGGTGCCGAACCGCGTCGCTTGCGCGGACCGACACCCTCTTTCGCCGGCCCCGCGGACTCCGTGGCATGACAGACGAAATCGTCGTCATCGAGGGCGACGGTATCGGACAGGAGGTCGTTCCGGCCGCAGTCGAGGTGCTGGAGGCCGTCGACGCAGACTTCAGGTTCACACACGCCGACGCGGGCGACGCCGTACTCGCGGAGACGGGCGAGGCGCTCCCGCAGGCGACCTACGACGCCGTCCAGGCTGCCGACGCGACGCTGTTCGGCGCGGCCGGCGAGACCGCCGCCGATGTCATCCTCCCACTCCGGGAGGCCGTCGGCTCGTTCGTCAACGTCCGGCCCGCGAAGGCGTACCCGGGCGTGGACGCGCTCCGGCCGGAGACGGACGTGGTCTTCCTCCGCGAGAACACCGAGGGCGTGTACGCCGGCCACGAGGACCGGCTCTCCGACGACCTCTCCACGCTGACGCGCGTGACGACCACCTCCGCCTCCGAGCGACTGGCGGAGTTCGCGTGTGATTACGTCGCGGACCGCGACGTGGACGGCTTCCACGTGGCGCACAAGGCGAACGTGATGCGCGAGACGGACGGCCGGTTCCGGGACGCCGTCGTCTCGGTGGCCGACGAACACGGCGTCGAGGCCGAGGAGGTGTTGATGGACGCGTTCGCGACCCGGCTCCCCCTGGACCCGACGGCGTTCGACGTGGTCGTCTGCCCCAATCTCGCGGGCGACGTGCTGAGCGACCTCGCCGCCGGCCTCGTCGGCGGACTGGGGCTGCTGCCATCCGCCAACATCGGCACCGACAACGCGCTGTTCGAGCCGGTCCACGGTACCGCGCCCGACATCGCCGGGCAGGGTGTCGCCAACCCCGCCGCGACCATCGTCTCGGCGGCGATGCTGCTGGAGCACCTGGGGTACGACGAGGCCGGCGCCGACGTGCATGCAGCGGTCGAGGCCGTGCTCGCCGACGGGCCGCGCACGCCGGACCTCGGCGGCGACGCCTCGACCGAGGACGTGACGGCCGCGGTGCTGGAGCGGCTGTAGGAACCGAGAGAGCCGTTCGCTACTGCTGTTCGACGTAGGCCGTGCGGATCTCCTCCCAGCGGCCGTTCGATTCGAGATACGCCTGGAGCTCCGTTGCGTAGGCGTCGGCGAGGCGCTCTGCCTCCCGGAGCTGGTCCTCGTCGATCTCCTCGACATCGTCGTCGCCGTCGAGCCCGAGCGCGCCCTTCACGGAGTCGAGGATGCCGCTCCCGCCGCCGGAGTCCGGGTCCCGGCCGGCGGCCATCGCGGCCTGGGCCTCGCGGGCCCGCTCCAGCTCAGGGAGCACCTCGCGAAGGCTGTCCGTGTTCGCCACCAGTTCGGCGGTCTCCTCGTCGCCGGCGCTCTCGATGTCGAACTCGACGGCGGTCATCACCAGTCCCCACTCCTGCCGTGAGAAGACCGACCGGTCGACCTCGCTGGAGAACTCGCTGTCGACGGCCATCCGGGCCCCGACGATGCGGTCCGACCACGCCGTGCTGTCGGGGTCGTCGTCTGTCATGGGCCGCCGTTCGGGCTTCGGGGCAATCAGCGTTGTCCCCCGGCCGTCTCGAATCTGGACGCTCTGGAGCCATCGCCCGACGGAGCCGTGACCTGTAACACGGACAACAGGACCGCGACCGTGATACAGACAACAGTCCCTGCGTACGCGCGAGCGAAGCGAGCGCGTTTCGCCGGCCGGAACGAGCGGAGCGAGTGGAGGCCGGAATTTTTTCTGAACGTTTTTTGCGCCGAGAGGTTCGCCGGCTCTGCCGGCGAACCCGAGGCGGAAAAAAGCTCGTCTAGTAGATGAGCTCGTCGTCGTTCTCGATCATGTACAGCGTCCGGGCGGCGATGTTGACGGCGTGGTCGCCGACGCGTTCGAGGTCGCGGATGGTCAGGAGGAGCCTGGAAACGTCGTCCATGAGGGCGTTCACGTCGGTGTCCTCGGGGTCATCCAGCTCCGTCTCGATGAGCGAGCGGACGACCTCGTCGGAGGCGTGTTCGCACTCGGCGTCGACCTCGTCGTCGCGTTCGGCGACCCCGCGGCAGGCCTCCGGTGACTCCTCGGCGTAGGCCGCCATCGCGTCCTCGAGCATCCCCAGGACGGCGTCGCCGATGCCCTGCACGTCGACATCGGGGTAGCGCTCCTCGCCGGCCTCGAGCGTGTAGTCGCCGATGTTGGTCGCGAGGTCGGCGACCCGTTCGAGGTCGGTGATGATCTTGAAGGAGGCGGCGATGAAGCGGAGGTCACTGGCGACCGGCTGCTGCAGCGCGAGCAGGTCGATGCAGTCCTGCTCGAGGTCGAGATACATCTGGTTGATTTCGCCGTCACCCTCGATGACCTCCCACGCGGTCTCCTCGTCGCGCTGGGCCAGCGCCGACAGCGCCGTCCGGAAGCGTTCGATGACCACCTCGCTCATGTAGAGCACGTCCTCGCGGAGTTGCTCTAGCTGCGACTGGTAACTCTCACGGGGCATAGTCGCAAGGAAGCCATATCCCCGTATATAAATTGGGTCTCGTCAGTCGGTCGTCAGACGCCGACGGCGCCGGGAATGCCGACCAGTCCGACGAGGCTCTGGAGTGGACCGAGCAATCCGAGGAACCAGAGCGCGGCCACCACGATAGCGGCGATGATGGCGATGCGGATGGCCATCTTGAGGACGAACCGGACGACCACGACGGCCAGGAGCGCGAGTATCACTGCTCCGATAAGTCCGACGGGGGACGCGAGCGCGCCGAGTTGTAACGGTGCAAGCACGGGAAGCATGTTTCGGTTCACACTGCCCGTCGAGGTAAGCGTGTCGGCCGTCGGACGAGCGGCTTGCAACCCCCCATCACTTCCAGTCGAAATCGTGCTTATGTCCGGTGGTTCCTGGGGCCCGATCTTCACTTTCACTTCGGTTTGGCCACGTTCATTAACGCAGGGGCAGTCACAACAGGTCGTGTCGCGCGGATGCCCGCGCGAGGCCAGTCATAGCGAGTTGGTACAGTGCCGACAGTTCAGTATCATAGATCTGACAGACGCCCGTGCTACCGAGGGTTAATCGGTAGGGAGCGACAACACACCACCATGACATACCATCCGGATTTCACTCTTGTACGAGGAGGGGGACGGCAGCGATGAGCGCGGAGACACCCGATGCGGACGCCGACGAGGTCGTGCTCCCGGTCAAGCGGACCGAGGGCGACACGATGGAGGAACGGCTCACGGGGAACGCCTACCACAACATCCTGCCGGCACGCTATCTGAAGAAGGACGCCGACGGGAACTTCGTCGAGGAGCAGGAGGACCTGTTCCGGCGGGTCGCCAACAACATCGCGCTCGCCGAGGCCGTCTTCGAGGCCGAGCGCCGGGACATCGAGGTCACGGTCACGCCGGACCTGCTGAAACCCGACCACCCGCGCCGCGACGAACTGGCCGCGGAGGTCTTCGGGGAGGGGACGACCGCCGCCGACGACGCGGAGACGACGCTCGACATCCACAACGTCAACAAGTTCTCCTACGAGACGCTCGTGCCGGAACTCCCGGACGAGATCCAGAGCCACGTCGAGTCGACGGCCGACGAGTTCCAGACGCTGATGGAGCAGCTCTCCTTCATCCCCAACTCGCCGACGCTGATGAACGCCGGCGACGAGCTCCAGCAGCTCTCGGCCTGCTTCGTCGACTCGCCCGGTGACGACCTGACCGACATCCACCAGACCGCCAAAGAGGCCGCCGAGGTCTTCCAGTCCGGCGGCGGCATGGGCTATGCTTTCTGGCAGCTTCGGCCGTACGGCGACCCGGTCGGTTCGACCGGCGGCATCGCCAGCGGCCCGATGACGTTCATGGAGACGTTCGACCAGATGTGCGAGACCATCGCCCAGGGTGGCGCCCGGCGGGGCGCCCAGATGGGCGTGATGCGTGTCTCGCACCCTGACGTCATCGAGTTCCTCCACGCGAAGAACAAGGACGTCTCGCTGGCCCACACCCTGCGGCTGAACGACCCCGACGACTACACCCACACCGACTTCTCCGACGCGCTCGCTGAGGCCCGCGAACTCATCGACGACGAGGGTCGCGTGCCCGAACACCTCCGTAACGCCGTCGAGGGCCACCTCTCGAACTTCAACATCTCCGTGGGCATCACGGACGACTTCATGGAGGCCCTGCAGAACGGCGAGGAGTTCACCTTCACCAACCCCCGGACGGGCGAGCCCCACATCGCCACCGAGGAGACGAAGGAGATGTACGGTCGCTACGGCCTCGGCGACCACGTCGAGCCGGGCGAGGAGCTCTCCATCGACCCGCAGCTCATCTGGGACCGCATCGTCGACGGCGCCCACCAGAACGGCGAGCCGGGCGTCATCTACCTCGAGCGAGTCAACAAGCAACACTCGTTCGACGTCGAGGAGCACCCGGACCACCGCATCCTCGCGACGAACCCGTGCGGCGAGCAGCCCCTCGAGGAGTACGAGGCCTGCAACCTCGGTCACATCAACCTCTCGACGCTCGCGGCCCACGACTCGCCGGACTGGCGCGTGTTCAAGGACAGTCGCCCGGACAGCGAATCCCTCGAGGACTCCGTCGAGGCGTTCCTGCAGGAGTCACTGGACATCGGCGAGTTCGAGCGTCGCATCGAACTCGGGACGCGCTTCCTCGAGAACGTCGTCACGATGTCGGACTTCCCCGTCCCGGAGATCGAGGAGAAGGTCCGGGAGATGCGGAAGATCGGCCTGGGCATCATGGGTCTCGCACAGCTGTACATCCAGCTGGGCGTCCGCTACGGGAGCGAGGAGGCCAACGAGATCGCCCGGCAGGTCATGATGAAGATCAACCACGACTCGAAGTGGGCCAGCCACAAGCTGGCCGAGGAGCGTGACTCCTTCGCGGAGTGGGACAACTCGAAGTACGCGAACCCGACCGAGTACGCCGACTGGTTCGAGCACCACACCGGCCTCGACGCCGACGAGTGGGCGGACGGGTTCCCCATCCGGAACCACAACACGACGACCATCGCGCCGACGGGCACCACCTCGATGGTCGGCAACACGACGGGGGGCTGCGAGCCCATCTACAACGTCGCCTACTACAAGAACGTCTCCGACGACGTGCAGGGCGACGAGATGCTCGTCGAGTTCGACGACTACTTCCTCCGGACCCTGGAGGCCAACGACATCGACGTCGACGCCGTCAAGGAGGAGGCCAAAGAGCAGATGGCTGCCAACGAGTTCGACGGCGTCGAGGGCCTCGAGACGGTCCCGACGGCCATCGGCGAGCTGTTCGTCGTCACCTCGGACCTGACCGGCAAGGAGCACGCCGGCGTGCAGTGTGCCTGCCAGGACGGGGTCGACTCGGCCATCTCGAAGACCTGCAACTTCCCCAACACCGCCACCAAGGAGGACATGGACGAGGTGTACCGCTACATCTACGAGAACGGCGGGAAGGGCGTCACCGTCTACCGCGACGGGACCCGCTCGAAGCAGGTCCTCACGACCCGTGCGGACAATGCCGAGTTCTCGGAGATGGACGAGTCCGAGGCCGCCGCCGCGATTCTGGAGCAGGTCGACGAGGCGTTCGGCGGGCTGGCGGCCTTCCTCGACAACGAGGAGGTCCGCGCGCAGGCCGAGGCCGACGTTGCGGCCCTGCTGGAGGACGCGGGCAGCAGCGAGGTCCAGATGGGCGAACTGCAGGCCCGGCCGGACACGCTCCACGGCGTCAGCCAGCGCGTGAAGACCGGCTACGGCAAGCTGTACGTCACCATCAACGAGGACCCCGAGACGGGCCAGCCGTTCGAGGTCTTCGCCAACATCGGCCACTCGGGTGGCTACACCAACTCCTTCACGGAGGCGCTGGGCAAGGTCATCTCGACCGCCCTCCGCGCAGGTGTCGACCCCGAGGAGATCGT
Source organism: Haloglomus halophilum (assembly GCF_024298885.1). Lineage (GTDB taxonomy): Archaea > Halobacteriota > Halobacteria > Halobacteriales > Haloarculaceae > Haloglomus > Haloglomus halophilum. Next base: position 336,432 of record NZ_CP101166.1, on the reverse strand, counting down.
CGACGAACTCCGCGGGACGCGCTCCCCGAAGGTCGCCTGGGACAAGGGCGAGCAGATCAACTCCATCCCGGACGCCATCGGGACGGCGCTCAGCCGCTACATCGAGGACGAGATCGACAAGCCGTACCCCAAGCAGACCAGCCTGGACGAGGCGGTCGATGCGGACGCCTCCACCAGCACCGGGACGCCCGAGCCCGAGAACGAACCCCCCGAGCCGCCGACGCCGGAGACGGACGGCGGTGCCGGCGCTCGCGCGGCCGACCAGGGCGACACCCAGTCGCTCATCGAGGCCGGCGAGAGCCCCGAGTGCCCCGACTGTGGCGGCATGAACCTCTACTTCTCGGAGGGCTGCAAGACCTGCGAGTCCTGCGGCTGGTCCGAGTGCTGACGGCGTAAGTTCACGAACTCGGACCTCTCTACCATTATTCGAGATATTCTAGATATATCTGCGAATTTTCAACCACTGTCTCGATAACGTACAATCATTCCGATAGGAGGGCAGATTCGGCGAGCGGAACGCAGCCGTCGAGAACTGCACGGTGGTCCGGCTACTCGTCGCAGAGGCCGTCGTTGTCGCGGTCGTTGTCCTCGTTGTAGTCCGGGTCGCCGTCGTTCGTCCCGCAGCCGTCGGCGGCGGTGTCGCCGTCCCGGAACCCGCCGCCGACACGGTCGTCATCGTCGTACGAGGGCCCATCCGCGAAGGTCGTGGTGTCGTTCACGGGAGTCTCGGTCGGCTGAGTGCCCAGCGTGTCCAGTGACTCATCGGCGGTACTGTGGGCCGTGTCGGCGACGCCCAGCACGACGCCCGGGCCGGCGACGATCAGGAAGACGACGAGGCCGAGGCCGATACCCCCGGGGACCGTGCGGCCGAAGAAGCTGAGACCGCCAGCCAGGAGCCCTCCGACACCCAGAAACAGCGCTCCGAGTGATGCGACGAAGCTACCCGCGAGGAGGAGGCCGACTCCGGCGTGGATCTGCGTGAGTCCCACCCCGACGGCGCCGAGCGTGAGGAGGTTCTTCCGCCGCCATATCAGATCCGTCAGGAACAGCCTGATGACACCGCCGAGATTCCTGCGAAGTCGCCGCCGCAAGTGGCCCATTGGTACACCTGTGGAAAGCGAACGCATAACGGCTTGGATGAGCCAGTCGCCGTCGTGGCTGCTGGTCACGGCACCGAACGCCGAGGCCCGGGACCGACGCCACGACCGGAGCCGGTCGTCGGATTGAGGTACGGTGGGCTCGAACCGCGGGTATGAGCGGGCCGCCGACCTGTCCGATGTGCGAGGCCGACCTCTACAAGCGGCACTGCAAGTACGTCTGCCCGCAGCACGGCGTAGTGATGGACTGCGGGGATACCTTCTGGACCTGAAACTCGCTGGACCCTCCGCATCCTGAGGGACCGGGCGTGAGATGCATCGGGGCAGTGTACCGGTTCCGACGCCAGTCAACACAGTCCCGTCGAAGACAATCCCCGAGTGGACGATATCGAACTGTGGGACGGCGTACACTGTCAGTCCTCGAGCAGTCACACGAGTAGAACAGGGGCGGTACGATTCGATGTCCCTCCGCCGGGGAGATCCACGCACAGCCGCTCGTTGTTCCTGTAATTTAATATCGGGCTGTTCGATGGTTGCTTTATGCCCTCCACTGACGGACATCAACCCACGCTTCGGGGCAGTCTCGAAGCTATACTCGGTCCGGTACTCTCTCGGCGGACGTACAGGAACCTGGCCTATCTCATCCTGGCGTTTCCACTCACGATGCTGTACTGGTCCCTGTTCGGCTTCGGCATGTTACTCGGGTCTCTACTCTCGGTCGTGCTCGTGGGAATCGCCATCCTGGCGTTGATGCTCTTCGTCGTACGAGCGTTCGTCACGCTGGAACGTTGGCTGGCGAATTCCCTGCTTACCGTCTCACTGGAGGCGCCGGATGATGTCACCAGCGGTGGTGGGGCTGCCGGAGGTTTCCGGGGATACATCGATGCGGCGAGCACCTGGCGGGGATTCGGATTCCTGTCGTTGAAGCTCTTCCTCGGTATGATCGGGGTCGTGCTTGCCTACGGGCTGGTGCAGGGATTGACACTTCTGTCGGCAGGGGTGCGCCGCCCGCTCGATGTCAGTTTCGGTGAGGTGAATGGTGACCCAGTGATCTGGACGATCGGGACAGTCCCCGAGACCGTTCTGGCGATGGGAGCCGGCGCGATTCTCGTACTCCTCGTGATGCATCTGGCTAACGGATTCGCGTACGTTGCCGAGCGAATGGCTCTATCTCTACTGGGAGATCCGGTGGAGTCAGCTGACTGATAGCGTACCCAGAACTGTGAGCGATTAGCGAACCACTCATCCCGTGAGCCTCCAGCGGTGCAAACGCCTCGTGCCTCGGCACGAGTCCGGTAATGGTCAGGAGTTCTTCCAGCGTACATACAGTCCCCCAGCGAGGCAGCACACTGCCACGAGCAACAATCCGCCACTCAATACATCCCTGAGCGAGACACGAGCAAAACGTGTTGCGTCTGCGGTAGGAAAGACGACAGTCAGCGTGTCGAACGCGGATTGTACGTCTGCGAGGAACACGACGATGCGTTCAACGCTGACGTGAACGGGGCGGAGAACATCCGTCTCGATAGCAACGACGAACGTAACTCCGAGTCTTCGGCCACGTTGGCTGGGGATAGGAGTACCGGCTGGTTGGCACAGCCCGGAGTCTACCTTCACGACTTGTCCAGCGGATTCCAACCGCAGGCACAAGTGGTAGACTGCAAACCCTAATATCCCAAACGCGGTCGGGATTCCTCCGCGTTCACGCGGAGGAGGATGTCAATCCACCGGCGAGCCACGCCGCTTGCGCCACCGCCGGTAGAGCGGCCCGCCGAGCACGAGCACGGCCAGTGCCGCGAGTCCGACGACCAGTGGGAAGCCGCCCCCGACGCCCGCCACGGTGAGCCGTTCCAGTGACGCGCCCAGCAGGACGGCTGCGACGACCCAGGGGAACTCCCCGAGCGCCGTTCCGAGGACGAACCGGCCGGGCGAGAGCCCCGAGAGTCCGGCGCCGTAGGAGACGGGGTCCGGCGGGAGCGGCATCAGCCGCAGTCCCGTGAGGCCACGGATGTCGCCGGTCGCGGCGAAGAAGCGCTGGCCGGAGTCCCCGGCGCGGGCGAGCAGGCCCCGATTCCCGGTCCGTCGTGCCAGCAGATAGGCGGGTGTACACGTGACGACGGCCCCGAGAAGTGCGACCGGGATGGCGACGGGGCCGTAGAGGAAGCCCAGCAGGATGGAGAGCGCGCTGATGGGCCACGCGACGAGCGGCCGGAGCAGGTACGCCGCCAGCAACGCTGGCGCGAACAGGAGCGGCCGGGCTGCGAGCGCGTGGAGCTGGGTGACGGCGCGGTCGGGGGACGCGAGGAGCGCCGCCGCGAGGACGACCCCGCCGAACAGGGCCGCGCCGAACAGCTGTCGTCGGGTCGCGCGCTGCACGTGCGGGGTGTGTGGAAGGGTCGGTATACGTTTTCTGACCGACCGGCGGGACACGGCGGTGCTCGGACGGCCGTACAGGACAGAGAGGTGAGTGCTGTGCAGGGTGGCTCGTGGCTCGGTCTTCAGGATACACCCGCTGCGTGACCACTCCTACTGTGGGACAGCTCGCAGCCCGCCAGCACCACCTTCTTTTACCGACAGTCGCTACCTCAAGCACGGCGATGTCCCGCTCTGACCCCTCCCTGAGCCAGTCCCTCCGCTCGACGATCGGTGCCACGTACGACTTCCTAATCGCATTTCTTGGCGGTGTCTTCGTCGTGTTCCTGTCGCTCCAGACGGTGAATGATGCCGCTGGCATGCCAGTCTCCGAGTCACTGGTCGGCGCAGTCGCACTCGTTCTCGCGTTCGGCGCTTCCTACCCGCTCGTGGCAGGCCCGTGGTCGCTCGACCGGTTCACCGAGTTCGTGCTGACCTTCTTCATCGCGGTGGTGGGGCTCGCGCTGCTGTCCGCGATTCCATTCATCGCCGTCGGTGGTGTCCCGAGTGACTCGCTTATCGCTGGAGTAGCGAAGGTCGCTGTCGTCGTGGGAGCGCTCGCGATCGCTGTCGTGGATACGTACTTGCGACCGCTCTATGCAGGAACGGCGTGAACCTGATCTCCCGAGACCACACCGGGACAGACCAGTAACTGCGCATGCCAAGTCCACTACTGCATCGTCACGTACGTCAGGAAGCCGACGGCCAGCAGCTCCAGTACCCGCAGGACGACGACCGTCTGCTGGGCGACCGCCTCGCCCGAGTACAGCATCTGGGTGGAGACGAAGAAGTAGACGGCGACCAGGTTCTCGGTCAGCAACAGCCCGCCGAAGGCGGCGAGCCCCGCGGTCATGGGGGTCCGGAACGTGCGGTAGTTCCGGAGCCAGACGACCGTCAGCGCGGCCAGCATGAGGGCGTTCAGTACGGAGATACCGGTCGCAGCCAACAGCCACGGCGCCATGGCCGGCATCGACGCGAGCGGCAGCATCACTCCACACCCCTGCCGGCATCGCCGGCCTCGACGGCGACGTGGTCGACGGTCTCGAGGACCCGCTCGTAGACGCCACGGTGCTCCTCGAACTCGTCGGTGAGCCGGTAGACCGCGCCGTAGTCGTCGCCGTTCCGGACGACGACCTCGTGTTCACGGAGCGTGTCGAGATGGTGCCGGACGGTGTTGTAGTCGATGCCGAGCGCCTCGGCCAGCCGGTTGGCGTTGCGCGGCTGTTCGTCGAGCGCACGGACGATGCGGCCCCGGTTCTCGCTGCCACGCGTCCCGGCCAGCAGGTACCACAGTGACTCCTCCATCAGTCCACCCTCCGTGAGACCCAGCCGCTCGGCCCGCTGGGGTAGGGGCCGCTGTCCTCCTGTGGCTGCAGCGTTCCCTCGCCGTCCACGGCCCGCACCACCACCTCGTGCGTGCTGCCGGGCGGCTCGTACTCGTACTTCCACTGGCGCCACACGGCGCGCCCGGGCAGTTCCTCCGTCAGGTCGGCCTCGTTCCAGGTGCTCCCGCCGTCGGTCGACACCTCGACGGTCCGGATGCCACGCGTCCCGGCGTATGAGTGGCCGGCGACCTGCTTGCGACCGTCCTGACGGTCGTTCACGGCGTACAGCTTCGCGACGGTGTTGACCGGGCCGGTGCCGTGCCAGCCCTTCTGCTCCCAGTAGCCCTTCGCCGGCTCGTCGAGGATCTCCAGTTCGTCGACCCACTTGACGTGGATCTCCCCCCAGTGGCCGGGGACGACGAGCCGGGCCGGGTAGCCGTGCGCCCGCGGCAGGAGGTCGCCGTTCATCCGGTAGACGAGCAGCGACTCCCGGAGCGCCGCCACCGGGAACTCCTCGAAGAAGCTGTCGGCGCCCCTGGCCATCACACAGCACCGGTCCGGCACGTTCGCCGCCTCGAGCAGGTCGCCGACGCGGACGCCCTCCCAGAGCGCGGTGTCGGTCTTCTTCCCGTTGAGCCGCTCGCCGACACAGCGCAGCGTCGAGAACTCCAGCGTCGACTCGCGCTCGATGATGTCCTGATAGTCGAAACTCGTCTCCTCGGGGACGGCGCCCGTGACCGACAGCGACCAGTCCTGGGCCTGGACCTGCGGGTTGACGGAGCTGATGTCGACGTGGTAGAACTCCTCGCTCACCAGCGGCTCCAGCCCGTCGATGTCGAAGCTCTTCTCCTCGGCTTCGGCCAGCAGCATCTCGGTCTCCGTCGGCGCGGGAGTCTCACCCGCCGCGGCCTGTGCGTCCGAGCCGCCGTCCCCGCTGCCGTCCTGCCCCGCGGCGGGTGTGGGGGGCGCAGCCGGTCCGCCGGACGATGTCCGCCGGTTCCCGAGGAACCAGCCGGCCGCCCCCAGTCCCGCGAGCCCCGCGAGACTGGTGACGACGCGGCGCCGGTCCGGCGACGGGTCGTCGGCCCGCGTCATGCGGCCCGCGAGTCCCGCCAGGCTGACCACCAGCGCCGCGGCCAGGCCCGCGCCCAGCGAGAGGACCGGCCGCCCGGTCAGCGCGACGGTCGCGCCCCACACGGGGATACCGGCGAACGGCCCGGCGAGCGGCCGCAGGCCGGCTTGCTCGGCGATGGCCCGCCCCAGGCCGGCGAGCGTCCCGAGGACGAGCACGGCCAGCAGCGTGGCGCCGATGAGGCTCAGCTGCTTCCCGAGGTCGCCCAGCACGACGATGGCGAACGTGATGAACACGCCGGGGATGTACCGCGCGAGGACGGTCTCGACCGGCGCGACGACGTACGAGGGCGTGAAGCCGGCCGCCGCGTACGACCCGGCGACCGCCGCCCCCCCGGCTGCCAGCGCGACGAGCGCCACGACCCACCGCTCGCGGGCCGCCGCCGTGAGTTCCTGTCGCTTCATTACCCGAGATGGGGAGTGCCTCCCGTATACGCGTTCTTCAGACTCCCTCCGGTCTCCGTTGGGACACCGGCTAGAGTTCGTCTAGAATTCGTCTCGGTTTCGGCCGTGGGCGACAGGTTTTCGTCCGCGCCGGTCCCGCTCGGGCGTATGGCGCGCGACCGGCGCGGTGGCGACAGAACGCCCCCGGACGAGGGGGGCACCGACGACCACCCGGTCGAGCTTGGGGTCCAGCTCCTGGAACGGCTGGAGCACGCCGAGCTGTCGCTGGCCGAGCTGGTCGACCGTATCGAGACGGTCACGACCCACCCCGCGACGACGCGGGCCATCATCGAGGAGGCCGAGAAGCGCGGCGTCATCGAGCGCGAGGGGGACGCCGTGAAGCCGACGAGCGGGCGCTTCCTCGCGTTCGAGAGCGAGGTGGTCGAACGGAGCGGCGACTACGAGTGCGAGCGCTGCGGGAAGTCCCTCTCCGTCGGCCACTTCATCCGGCTGGAGGCGGGCGAGCTCGGGCCGTTCGGCTCGTCGTGCATCCAGAAGGTCACCGGGCGGCGCGACTGAGGGCCCGGCCCCGGTCGCGGCCGCGGTGGCGGTCGACGGCGGCCCTGCTCAGTGCTCAGCGCCCGCGTCGGAGTTCGTCCACCAGTTGCTCGATGGTCTCCTGCTGGCGCTCGATGAGCTCCGTCTGCTCGTCGACCTTCGCCTCCAGCGCCTCCAGCCGGCTGAGGACCTCCGTATCGGTCGCGGAGACGAAACCGTCGGCGCCAGCCGGAGCCTCGGCCGTCGTGTCCGTATCCACGTCAGCGGACCCGTCGGCGTCCGCCCCGGCCGCCGCCGTGGCAGGGGCGTCGCCGTCCCCCTCGCCATCGTCGATGAGCGAGTCGATGCCGCTGTCGGCGTAGTCCGGCCCCGTCTCCTCCTGTTCGGGTTCCTCGGGAGCGATGGCCTCGTTGAGCGCCGCGAGCGAGTCGGCATCGTGGAAGGCGAGGACGGCCTCCTCGATGGTGCGTCGGACCTCGGATGCCCGGTCGTTGGGCACCTTGATGCGCTCGGGCCGCCCCGCCACGGCGATGACGATCTGCATCGCGTGGCCACCCTCCTCGAAGTCCAGGCGCGTCAGGTCGGCGTACGGGTAGGCCTCGTAATCCTCGGACCAGACCGCGCCGCCGACGTGCTTGAGCAGGCGCTCGGTCCCGACGACGACCGTGAGTTCGTTGAAGCGGTAGACACCGCGAACCTGCTCGTCCTCGGCGAGCGCCCCCGTCGCGCGCAGGTGGGCCGACAGCACCGTCTTGATGACGTCCTGTGCGTAGCTGGAGCCGACCGCGAACGACTCCTCGCGGTCGTAGTAGTGCAGTGTGAACGAGGTTCGGCGCCGGCCCTGCTTCAGCTCCAGCCGGTCGAACCCGTGCTCGTGTTCCCCGACGGACTCGTCGCTGAGCAGGCCGTCACCCCGATAGACGAGCGTCCGCTGCGGCGTGACGAAGACGCCGTCGTCACCGCCGATACTCACCGACGCGAGGACCGACTCCCCGTCCAGTGCGTCGGCCACGAGGTCCGGAACGTCCATGCCCGAGGGTCCCCCGGATTCGGCATAAATCCGGGGGTGACCCCCACCCGTCACTGGCGAGCGTGCGGCCGCCCCCGGAACCCGGCGCGGCCGCCGTCGTCGGGTCGTGGCACCCAAACAAGAACGTTCAAGAGGCCGTCCCGGTTACGAACGACTGCGCCCGGGTGGCTTAGTTGGACATAGCGCCGCACTCATAGGGTAACACCACGAGCGGCACCCCGCGTGTCGGAGGCTGCCTGCCTCCACCTGAGACATGCGGAGATCGCGGGTTCGGAGCCCGCCCCGGGCACTTCCTACCTCTCGCGAGCGACATCGCCGGCGCTCGCGCCGGTGGAACCGTATCGAACGGCCCCAGCCGTCGGGCCGCTCAGACGGCGGTGTCGTCCAGCGTCGTCTTCACTCGCTCCAGCACCGTCTCGAGGTCGAGGCCGTCGCGTTCAGCGGCCCGGAGTCGCCCCACGAGCGCGGGGTCGAGGTCCGGGCCCCGGACGAGGAAGGCGGCCCCGGTCGCGGTCGTTCGCAGGACCTGTCGGGCGAGCGCCCTGACGGGTGACCAGGGAGCGTCGGCGAGCACGACGGCGATTCGCCAGGCCTGCTCGCGGCCCTCCGTCATCGAGCGCAGGGTGAGCGTCTCGTCGAGCCGGCCGAGTGCCCTGTCGATATCGTCGACCTCGGGCGCGTAGAGCTCCGCCAGCGCGGTCTGCTGGGCGTCGACCAGCCGCGACAGGATGTCGTCGATGGCCCGGTGGTCGGCGTACTTCCGTTCCCGGTCGGGGTCGATTCCCACGTCGCGGAGCGCGAGCGCGAGGTCGTAGTTGATGTGTGCGTTCACACCGAGGAAGGCGTCCTGGACGACGAGGCGGTCCGCCCGGCGTGCGGTGCCGAACGCGACCCGCCAGGGGTCGGGAACCGCACCGAGCCGGCCGCGCTCGAACGCGAGGAACGCCCGCCGGTAGTAGTTCGCGAACGTGGTGGTGTACTCTCGCATCCACGCGGCATCGACGAACCGGCCGTCCTCGATGCCGTCCCGGACCGCGCGCGTCATCCGCTCGTAGATGGTGAGGAAGACGGCCCGGCGGTCTCCGCGGGCCCGGAGCCGCGTCTCGAGGTCGGCGAGCTTCTCGACCGCCGCATCGACCGAGTCGAACGGCGCCGCGACGGGGACGATGAGCTCGGAATCCGGCGATTCGGGCGGCTCGAACGTTCCGAGGTCGCCACGAAGCGCGAGCCACGCCGCTCGTGCCGTGGTGGTGTCGACCAGCCCTGGGGCCGCTGTGTACCAGTGCATGTGGGGATGGCGCTCTGTCGGCGGTCGAAACGCGGCGTGGGTCAGCCGGCCACCTTCCGGATCTCCCAGGAGATGCCGACGGCCGCCACGAGCAGCACCACCAGGTTGAACGCCGCCTGGAACAGGGGCCGGTACTGTCGGGCGACCCAGATGTCGATGGCGTTCGAGGCGGCGAAGTAGAACCGGAGCGTCGCCACCAGCGCCAGTAGCGTCAGACCGCCCAGCAGCGCGTAGCGGGCGTATCTGACGAGGTCGCTTGTGCCCTCGTTGGAATCATCGTCGGAATCGTCGGTCGGAGCGGTCTTCGCCGTCGCCGCGGTCGCGTCGGTGGTGTCGGGGGACATGGATTGGTCGGGAGGCTGGTTCTCGGGCGGGTCCGCGTTCGCATTCGCGTTCGCGTTCCTGTCCGCGTCCGTGGTCGATTCGGGGGCGCCCGGTTCGTCGTCGCTCATCGCGACCACCTCCGGGTCAGCAGGGCGGCGCCGAGCAGTGCGACGACGGCGAGACCGGCACCGAAGCCGGGCTGCCCACCGCTGCCGAGGGCCGTCTCCGTCCGCGGCGGCGCGCCACCGCTGCCGCCGCCGTCGCTCTCGAAGTCACCGGCCTCGAACTCGACCTCGCGGCGGGTCTCGTTGACGGAGATGGGCTCGCTCGGGTCGAGGTTCACCGCGCCGCGGGCGGTGTCGACGACCACGCCGTCCCGGTACAGCACGGCGTCGACGTAGTAGTTGTACTCGGCGGGGACGGTCACGGTCGTCGCGGGCGAGGCGGTGCGGCCCGGCCGGACGGTCCCCACGTCGACGGCGGTTCGGGCCGCGACGACGTTCGATTCGGCCTGCCGGAGCGTCACCTCGACGCGAAGGCCCTCGGACGCCGTGTCGCCGCGGTTGACGAGCGACGGCGCCACGCGCAGGGTCGTCCGGTCCTCGCTGGCACTCTCGACGCCGACCGACAGCGCCGGAAGTGCCTCCTCGTCGGTGAACGCGACGGTGCTCCGGGCGTACGCGGGCGTGAGGGCATCGAGCCCCGACACCGTGCGGCGGGCGGTGTCGACGCGCCGGTCGTCCGTGTAGACGATGGCCTCGATGTGGTAGCCGCCCTCGCGCTCGACGGTCAGGTTCGCGGAGACGGGGCGCTCCCCCTCGGTCGTCACGTCGCCGACCGCGACGCGACGGGTGGTCTCGACCAGGCCGGACTCGGAGTCGACGGCGCGGAACACCACGGAGACGTTCGGCGTCGTCGGGCCGTCGTGTCGGAGGTACGGGGTCACTCGCAGGGTGGCGGTCTCCCCGTCGACCTGCCCGGGCGCGATGGGCATGTCGACCACGCGGAGGGGACCGGGTCGCTCGGGGTCGTCGGCCGAGGGGTCCGTGATGGCCCCGGGGACGACCGCGGCTGACAGGAGGGCGACCACGACCACCCCGACGGCGCCGGCCGCCAGGATGCGCTCGCGGTTCATGTGTGTACGTATGGCACCCACCGACGACGGGATAAGCTTTCAGGGGGAGTGGAGGCGGCTCACGGTCGTGGGACCGGACGACACCGCTCGGGCGTTCACCCGTCCGGCGACACGAGGGTCGTGACCGCTACGTCAGCGGCCGGAGCTCCGCGGAGAAGTGCCGGAGCTCCTCCATCGGCGGCTCGCTGACGACCTCGTAGCCAGCGAGGCTGGTGGCGTGGTCGGCGACGGCGGCCGCCGTCTCGACCACGTGTTCGAGGTGGTCGCGGGCGTAGGTCCGGCGGGGAACCGCGAGGCGGACGAGGTCGGGCCGGTCGGTCCCGGGGAAGGCGAACTCGCCGAGTTCCACCCCGCGGACGCCCCCCTCGCGGTAGAGGTCACAGACCACCGCCTGTCCCGGGAACTCCTCGCTCGGAACGTGGGGACACATCGTTCCGGCGTCGATGTAGACCGCGTGGCCCCCGGCCGGCTGGACGACGGGGACGCCGGCCGCGTCGAGGCGCTCCCCGAGCCACCGGACCTGCCCGACGCGGTCACGGACGTACTCCTCGGTGACGGCCTCGCGGAGACCGACGGCGACCGCCGCGAGGTCCCGGCCCGCCATCCCGCCGTAGGTCGTGAACCCCTCGTAGAGGATGGCGCGCTGCTTCGCGCGCTCGAACAGGTCGTCGAACGAGGGGTCGTCCCGGACCCCGACGAAGCCGCCGGCGTTGGCGAGACCGTCCTTCTTCGCGCTCATGATGCAGGCGTCGGCGTACGAGAGCTGCTCGCGGGCGACTTCGGCGACGCTCGCGTCCGCGAACTCGGGTTCGCGCTCGCGGACGAAGTAGGCGTTCTCGGCGAACCGGCAGGCGTCGATGACGAACGTCGCGCCGATATCGTCGCAGAACGCCCGGACCTCGCGGACGTTCGCCACGCTGACGGGCTGGCCGGCGGCGGAGTTGTTGGTGACCGTGACGACGACCACGGGGACGCGCTCTTTGCCCACCTCGTCGACGACCTCGCGGGCCCGCCCCACGTCGAAGTTCCCCATGAAGTCGCCGCTCGTCGCGGGGTCGAGCGCGCCGTCGACCGGGCAGTCGACGGGCTCGCCGCCGTGCTCGACGACGTGGGCCCGTGTCGTGTCGAAATGGGTGTTGTTGAGGACGACATCACCCGGCTCGACGAGACAGCCGTAGAGGACGTTCTCGGCCCCGCGGCCCTGGTGAGCGGGCACGATGCGGGAGAAGCCCAGCACGTCGGAGACGGCCGCCTCGAGGTCGGTGAAGCTCGCGCTGCCGGCGTAGGCCTCGTCGCCCTGCACCATCGCCGCCCACTGGGCGTCGCTCATCGTCCCCGTGCCGCTGTCGGTGAGGAGGTCGACGTAGACCGCGTCGGAGTCGAGGTTGAAGACGTTGTGCCCGGCCCGGTCGAGCGCGGCCTCGCGCTCCTCGCGGTCGGGGAGCCGGATCGGCTCGACCATCTTCGCTCTGTACGAGCGCATGCGCCCTGCCAGCGGCGCCAGCGTGATAGTAGTCGCTGCGGTGACGTGTCTGCTGGCGGATGGAACTGGCGGACGGCGACCGGTCGTGTCCGTCGCCGGTGGGACCTGCGTGGATGAGTTTCACCGTCCGACAACCGCTGCGGTCCCGCCCGGCGCCCTTTTGGTCGGGCGTGCCGACCGCCCGGCATGGACGAGCGCGTACGCGAACACGCGAGGACGCTGGTGGACTGGAGCGCCCGCATCGAGGCGGGCGACGACGTGGTCGTGCAGGTCGGCGAGGGGGCCCACGACCTCGCGGTCGCCGTGGCCGCCGAGCTCGGCGAGCGTGGGGCGAACCTGGTCACCCTCTACCAGTCCGGCGAGGTGTCCCGGGCCTACCTCCGGGCGCACGACGGCGAGTTCGAGAGCGACCCCGAGTACGAGCTCTCGCTGTACGAGAACGCGGATTCCGTTCTCTCGTTGCGAGCCGACCGCAACGCGACCGCGATGGCCGACGTGCCGAGCGAGCGGTCACAGGCCAGCAGTCGGGCTCGCCAGGGCATCCGCGAGGCCCGGCTCGCGACCGACTGGGTGGCGACGGTCCACCCGACGCGGGCGATGGCCCAGTCGGCCGGGATGAGCTACGAGGCGTACCGCGACTTCGTCTACGACGCGATGCTCCGGGACTGGGAGTCCCTGGCCGAGGAGATGGCCCAGCTGAAGACGATTCTCGACGAGGGCGATACCGTCCGGTTGCAGAAGGCCGGCGGCCCCGTCGAGACCGACCTGACGATGTCCATCGCGGGGCGGACGGCCGTCAACTCCGCCGCGTCGGTCACGTACGATTCGCACAACCTGCCCTCGGGCGAGGTGTTCACCGCCCCCTACGACACGGCGGGCGAGGTCTTCTTCGACGTGCCACTGACCGTCGAAGGCCAGCGCGTGCGCGACGTACACCTCTCGTTCGAGGGGGGCGAGGTGGTCGACTGGAGTGCCGAGCAGGGCGCGGGCGCCCTCGAATCGGTCCTCACCACGGACGCGGGGGCCCGCCGCCTGGGCGAACTCGGCATCGGGATGAACCGCGGCATCGACCGGTTCACCGACAGCATCCTCTTCGACGAGAAGATGGCCGAGACGGTCCATCTCGCCGTCGGCCGGGCGTACGACGACTGCCTCCCCGAGGGAGAGTCGGGCAACGACTCGGCGGTCCATCTCGACCTCATCACGGACATGAGCGGTGAGTCCTCGCTCACGGTCGACGGCGAGGTGGTCCAGCGGAACGGCCGCTTCCGCTGGGAGGAGTGACGCGCCGAGGTCCGAGCCCCGAGGTCCGAGCCCCGAGTTCCGGGCCCCGACCGTCGGCGACTGGGGGTCTGCCACCGGATAACAACAAAGAAACAGTTTTCAGTTGTCGTGGACTCGGCCCGTGTATGTCGACGAGCGACGAGGGGGGTGTCGGTGGGCCGCTCGGTCCGGTCTGTGCGTTGCGACGGACGGTCACTCGCGAGGGCGTTTCGCTGCAGCGTGACGTGGAGGAGTCGCTGCTCGAGGAGATCGAGCGAGCCGAGGACCGCTGCCGCCGTGTGCGCCTCTCCTCGCACTACGCGGCCGTCCGCGGGGTCGACCAGGTGGAGACACTCCACCCGGACGAGGAACCGCCGACGGACCCGCTGTACGACGGCGTGGGCCGCACGTTCGAGATCCTCACCGACCTCGACGACCGCGCCCGGGAGTCGGCCATCACGACGGTCGAGACGGCTGCGACCCTCTCCGAGCGGCTGACGCGCCGGCTGCTGTCGCCGGGGCTGGACCCGAACTGACCCGAACCGACCCGAGGGCCCGGGAACGTGCCGTCCTGTCTCGCCCCGCTCGGTCCTGTCGACCGATGCCGCTTTCCGCTCGTTGATTACCGGATAGTATCCCGTTAACAACGTTCCACTGTCGGCTCGCTGTCCGACACGGTGGAAAACCTTATACAATACCGTCCTGTTTTAGGAGGCTGTATGGTATCGGATGACGCGGATCGGGGTGGCCTGTTCGGGCCGGTCCTCTCGATGCAGCGCTCCCTCGTTCGTGGTGGGCTCGGCGTGCAGCGCACGGTCGCGGAGGACGTTCTCGACGGTATCGAGAACCTCGGCGACCTCAGTCGCCGGACGCGGCTCTCCTCGCACTACGCGGCCGTTCGTGCCGTCGACCAGATCGAGGAGGCCCACCCCGACGACGACGCCGCGCTGGACACCCTCTACGACGGGGTCGGGCGGACGTTCGAGCGGCTCGCCGAGGCGGATGCCCGGGCGACGAGCGCCATGAGCGACGCCGTGGAGACGAGCGCCGACGTGACCGAGGAGCTGGGCGAGCGCTACCTCGAGGTGAGCGAGACGACCTGCGGGCCGCTGGCCGACCAGCTCGGCGCCGCCGAGTCCGACGCAGAGCACGCCTACGGCTACGAGGGCGCCGCAGCCGACGACTGACGCGACTCCCGCCGCGACCCCCAGTTCAGCCGACGAGCCACTCGACCGTGTCCGCGGTCTCTCGGACCGCCACACCGATGTCCTCCAGTTCATCGATACCACGTTCGTACACCCTGGAGGTCGCGTCGGGAACGAAGACCAGGCGGTAATCCCGCTCGCTCGCCTCGTAGATGGTCGCTCGTGGACAGTTCGGGAAGTTGCAGCCACAGACGACGACCGTGTCCACCGACCGAGTCGCGAGGAACTCCTCCAGGCCCGTCCGATGGAAGGCGCTCCATCGTGGCTTGTACATCAGCCACTCCTCGGGCCCGATGTTCTGGAACTCGCCACGTAGTAGCTGCGCAGCGTCGAGACGGACATCGGCCGATGGTTTCAGTTCACCCACCAGTTCGGCGCCATCGGTCCCGGGCCGAACGATCTCCGCCCCGGATTCGATATCTTCCCTCCGGCACCGGTCGACGTTCGACCCGTCCTGCCTGTAGAGCCGGACCACGTGGATGATCGGAGCATCCGCAGCCCGGAACGCCTCGACGAGCCGTCGCATCCGTGGGACCGCCTCGGCAGTCCCGTCGACCGCTGCCGGGGACCCTGGCCGCGTGAAATCGGCCTGCACGTCGATTGTCAGCAGTACAGCACCGTCACGATGTGGTCGGACGTACTCGTCCATGCTGTACCGTCCCACTCGATCGAGATAAAACGGCGTCCTCAGGCCAGGAAGACGTGTCGCGGCCGGTCGGCCAGCACCTCGCGGCCCCACTCGACCGTATCGCGGAACGCGTCCGAGCGGAAGAACGCCATCGCGTCCTCGCGCGAGCGCCACTGGCTCGCGATGAACATGTCGTTCTCGTCCTCGCGGTTGACCATCAGGTCCGTATCGAAGTGGCCCTCCATGTCGGCGAGCATCCCGCCCACGTCGGCGAACGTATCGACGAACTCGTCCCGGTAGTCGGGCTCGACGGTGTAGAACATCCCCATCGTGCCGAAGCCGGACTCCTCGCCGGCCCGCTCGACGATGCCCGGGAGGTCGGCGAGGAAGCCACTCGCGGTGTCGGCCGCGTCGGCGGTGTCCCAGATACTGACGACGGCGGTTCGGTCGCCCGTCCCCTCGTCCGCGTCGCCGCCCTCGCCGGGCGCGCCACGCGCGTCGTACAGCGCGGTCTTGACGTGCGTGTCGTAGTGGTCGAACCGCTCGCGCATCCCGTACACCTCCTCGGCCAGCTCCTCGGCGTCGGCCTCGGAGTAGAGGACGACCGCGTAGACGTCCTCGCCGTGGGGCTGGCCGGCGTAGACATCCAGGTCCTCGAGTTCCTCCCGGAGCGATTCGGTTGCCTCGTCGTCGGTGCCCGCGGTACCGTCCTCCGCGTCCGCGTCGCCGTGTTCGCCGTCGGCCTCGTCGGCCGCATCCTCGTCCGCGGCGTTCTCGCCGCCCGGGAGCGGGCCGCCGACGCCGCGCTCGATGTCGGTCAGGTCGCCGAGGAAGCCGCTCGCGGTGTCGGCCGCGCGCTGGTTCGCCCACAGACTGATGGCCACCGAGCGCCCCTGGTCGGCCCGCACCGTCGTCAGGACGTGCGTGTCGTAGTGGTCGAAGTTGCTCCGGAGCCCTTCGACCTCCTCCATCAGCGCCTCCGCGTCGGCGTTCGAGTAGAAGACGAGCCCGTAGCCCGCCCCGGAGTGGTCGCCGGCCTCCACGCCGAGACTCTTCATCTCCCGCCGGAGCGCCTCCTGCTCGATCTCTTCGTGTGGGGCTTCGTCCGGCGTCTGCGGCCGGCCGCCGCCACCGGTGTCGGGATGGTCGCCGTCCGAGTCGTCGCTCGCCTCGGCTGCGTCACCATCCTCGCCGCCGGCGTGGGGATGGCCTTCCCCCTCGCCCCCGTGTGCGTGGCTGGGCGCTGCCGATTCGTCGCCGTGCGCGGCCGGAGACTCGTCCGTACCCCCGCTCACGGCCGCGTGTCCCGCGTCCGCACCCTCGCTCGCTCCATCGCTCGGGACGGCCTCGCCCGCGAACAGCGCGGGCAGGTCCGTCGGTGAGAACCGCTGGCCGAAGTAGAACGTGCCGAACTCGGCGTAGCGCGAGGAGGAGGGGTCGAACCGCATCTCGTACAGGAGCTTCTTGATCTGGGTCGGGTCGTCGGCGAACAGCGTGACGCCCCACTCGTGGTCGTCGAGGCCGACGCTCCCGCTGATGATCTGGGTCACCTTGCCGGCGTACTGGCGGCCGATGTCGCCGTGGGCGCTCATCAGGTCCGCACGCTCGTCGAACGGGAGGTCGTACCAGTTGTGGTCCGGGCCGCGGCGCTTGTCCATCGGGTAGAAGCAGACGTGCGCCATGTCCGGGATGTCGGGGTGGATGCGCTGTCGCATGTAGCGGCGCATCCCCGCGTCCTCGACGTTCTCGAGGCCCTCGTCGAGGTCGTCGTGCATGTAGCCCGAGACCTCCGTGACCGAGAGGTACGAATCGGCCTGCTCGGTGAAGCCGCCGAGTACCGTCCGCTCGAACGCGCGCTCGGCACGGTCCAGCGCCGCCAGCGTCGGCCGGAGGTGCAGCACCATGAAGTCGGCCTTGTGCCCGACGACGGAGAATACCGCCGTGCCGCCGTCCTCGCCGTCGACATCGGCGAGTGCTGCGTGGCGTTCGAGGTAGTCGACACCCTCGTCCAGCGCCGTGTGGCGCTCGCGGTCCGGTGCGTCACGCCACGCGTCCCAGTCCACGCTGCGCAGGTCGTGCAGTACGTACCAGCCCTCCTCCGTCGGCGGGGCCCGACGGCGTTCGGCGTCGTCGCTCATACCCCACTCTTGCCCCCCGGTGGTCAGGGGTCTTGCGGTTCGCGTGCGTTGGGTCGCCCCCGGGAGAGCCCGGCTGAACGCTTTTGTTGCAGGTCCACGTAGGCCGAGGCATGCTCCGTCGCATCTTGGCCTGGCTGACCGGGCGCGGCGACGACGAGCCCGAGGACGCGGCCGACGACGAGAGCGGCCGGTTCGTCCCCTCCGAACTCGACATCTCGGTCCGGGAGGCCCACGGCTCCGGGCGGGCCGAGGCAGAGCGCGAACTGGCCAGCATCGAGGCGCAGGCGCGACTGCTGGAGGAGAACGAGGACCAGCACGAGCACGAGCGCTGAGGTCACTCGGTCGGTCGACCGCAGCACCGCCTGTGGCCGTGGCTCCGGAGCCGGTGGAGCCCGAGCGAGGAGTCGCGTCGCTCGGGAGTGTGAAAGAACGGAAACTGCGAACGGTCACGCCCATCGCGCGCTGCGGCGGGGAGCCGTCGGTACTGTCTGCGAAGGAGTTACTCGACGCGAACGAGGTTCGCCGCGCGCGGGCCCTTCGGGGACGACTCGATGTCGAACTCGACCTCCTGGCCCTCCTGCAGGTCCTCGCCGCCGACGTCGTCCATGTGGAAGAAGACGTCCTCGTCGTCGTCCAGGTCGCCGTCGTCAGTAGAGATGAAGCCGTAACCGCCAGTGTCGTTGAAGAAGTCAACTTTTCCGGTTGCCATTGCGAATAGACGTAACGTGGTCGCGGGGATAACCCTTCCGAGGGTCGAGTTACCACGACCCCCGACGACGCTGGGAGTGGACAGGTCACGGGGAATCGCCTGCACACTTCGCCGCGGGGGGCAAGGCTTTGTGTGACCATCACATGGGGAGAGACGCATCGCCATGAAACCGTGTCAGAACTGTCAGGCGGTCATCGACGAGTACATCCTCGACAAACAACTCGAACCCCTGCGCGACCTCACGGTCGACGATTTCAACGTCTGCGCGGACTGCACGACGGTCGTTGCTGATGCGTGCGTGGAGTGTGGCGGCGCGGTGTACGTCCCCCGGAACATGGGCGGGACGCCGGACTACTGCCCGGCGTGCCGGTCCGACCTCATCGGTCGGACGGGTGAGGACCCCGGCTGGCATTGCGAACCCATGTCCTCCTGAACGGCAGCCCCGGTCCATGAACGGCGGCTCCGGCTCTCTTATTTGACCGCGGTGTATCGCTCGCGAGCGGCCGTGCGACGGAACTGCTGCTCCTGCTGTCACATCGCTCTGATACGTGAACACACCGCAAGGTGAACTGGCCGTTTGTTCCTCCGCCGCATTGAATAATCATTCAGCCATCCGACCGAAACGGGTCCATCGGCCCTCCAAGCCCGGACCTCGCTACCGATGAACGTACGAACCCTCCTTACCCTCGCGCTGGTCGCACTGCTCATCGCGCCAGCAGCGACGGCATACGCACCAGGGAACAGCACGCCCGCGCAGACACAGGGCGAACCGGCCGCTCTTGCCACGGATGGAGCACAGAACGGTGACGCCGCATCGGCGTCCCAGGAGCGCAACTACACCCGCCTCTACATCGAAGAGGGCTACCGCAGCAGCGAGGTCAAGCCCGGCGAGTCGACCACGTTCAACGTCACGGTCGGCAACAGCGAGGACGAGGCGGTCGAACTCGACCCGCACGTCGTCCTCCCACAGGTCAGGGGCCGCCCGCTCGCGAAGAGCTGGGTCAGCATCGAGAGCGCGGACACGACGCTCGCGGCCGGCGAGGAGCGCACGTTCACGGTGACCGTCTCGGTCCCGTCGGACGCCGAACTCGGCGAGTACCGCGCGCTGGTCGCGTTCACGAACGAGACCGTCACCTACCGCCCGGGGCAGCCGGCGCGGCCGGTCCACGCGGCGACCATCAACGTCGAGGTGTTCGAAGAGCCGACGGTCAGGATCAGTAGCGACCGGTACTACCGCACCCAGGTCCAGGCCGGCGACGACTACACCTACCAGATCGAGGTCTCGAACACCGGCGAGCAGGCGGTGCCGCTGAACCCGACGCTGGAGACCCAGGAGACCCGGCGTCGCTATCCCGGCTCCGAGCAGACCGTCGAGCGCTCGTGGTTCGAGATCGACGCACCCAGCGAGGTCGCGCCCGGTGAGACCGCGACCGTGAACGTGACCGTGAGCCCGCCCGAATCCGCGAGCGTCGGTGACTACAACGCCGAGATCGACCTCGGGTTGCAGGACCCGGCCCGCCCGGACCGGGGCGACTACTGGCAGCAGGTCGACCTGCACTTCCAGGTCTGGACACAGCCCGACGAGCCCTTCGAGACGACCTTCGGCGTCAGCGACGACACCGAGAGCGCGTCGGTGACGCTGTCGACGGGGAGCCCGGCCAACGACCGGTCGGCCAGCTTCGACGTGACCTTCGTCGCGCCGAACGGCACGACGGTCGAGGCCGAACGGGTCCGCGTCACGAACGACGGCCACGTCTCCCTCGGCGGTGAGGGCCCGCGCGGCGAGAGCCAGGGACCCTACACCAGCCACGGGAGTCAGAAGGAGTTCGTCTACCGCATCGACGACCCGGCCGAGGGGCAGTGGACCGCCCTGATCATGCCCCAGAACGCGGTGGACTTCCAGTACGAGATCACTCGCGACGAGAACTGAACGCCCCTTCCGGGGGTTTCGACTCCGTTTCTTCCCGACGTATCCAGTAGCGCCAGCCGGTCGCAGCGACGCCGACGGAGGTGTGGCAGCCGACCGGAAAGACCGAGGCCCGTCGCCGGCCACGTCCAGGTATGCGACGACCGAGACCGGACCGGAGCGACCAGCGCAGCGGGGCCGGAAACGATGCGTGAGGCCGCCCCCCGCGAGCGCGAGATGGGGATGGAGTGGTACGTCAGCGACGCCGACGGGACCGGTGGGGAGTTACGCTTCGCCGAGGAGGATTTCGTCGTCCGCGAGCGCGAGCGGTTCGACGTGGACCTGCACCCCGCCGACGCCGACACGGGCGCGTACCCGCATCTCGTGTTCCGCGCGACGCTGCGTGGCTGGGACACCAACGACTTCGCGAGCGCGCTCTCGCGGAAGCTGGGGATGAGCCGCGAGCGCGTCTCCTGGGCCGGCACGAAGGACAAGCGGGCGGTGACGACGCAGCTGTTCTCCGTGCGGTACGAGGAGCGCGACCTGCCCGAGCTGGGCGACGCCGATATCGAGGTCCTGGGTCGGGCGGGGCGGCCGGTCCTGTTCGGCGACCTCGCGGGCAACGCCTTCGAGATCCGCGTGCGGAGCGCTGACCACCCCGAGAACGCCGCTGCCATCACCGACGCGCTCCGGGCGTTCGTGGCCGGAGGCGATGCCGGCCCCGAGGACGTGTCCGCAGACGACCCCGCGGGCGTGCCGAACTACTTCGGCCACCAGCGGTTCGGCTCGTATCGCCCGGTCACGCACCGCTGTGGACTCGCGGTCGTCCGGCAGGACTGGGAGGACGCGGTGATGACCTACGTCACGCAGACGGCGCCCGAGGAGCCCGCTGACACGCGCGAGGCCCGCGAGTTCGTGGCCGAGACGCGCGACTGGAACGCGGCGCTGGACCGACTGCCCGGGAAGCTCCGCTACGAGCGCGCGATGCTCCACACGCTGGCCGAGCGCGTCGGCGAGGGCGAGCCGACCGACGAGGACTGGCGCGCCGCCCTGGAGTCGCTCCCGTCGAACCTGCAGACGATGCTCGTCAACGCCGCGCAGTCGTACGCGTTCAACCTGATGCTGTCGGAGCGACTGGAGCGCGGCCTCCCGTTCGCCGAGGCCGTCGCGGGCGACGTGGTCTGCTTCGCCGAGCGGGGCCCGGAGATTCCCGACGACCTCGCGCTCCCGGATGCCGACCGTCTCCAGCGCGTCGACGAGGGGCGGGTGGATACGGTCAACCGCCACTGCGCCCGCGGCCGGGCGTTCGTCACCGCGCCGCTCGTCGGGACCGAGACCGAGCTCGCGGACGGGGAGCAGGGCGACATCGAACGCGAGGTACTGGACGAACTGGACCTCTCGCCGTCCGACTTCGACCTGCCCGGGGCGTTCGAGTCGACGGGGACGCGGCGCGCGATGTTGCTGCGGACCGAGCTGGATGCCGAGCGCGTCGACGACGACCCCGAGTCGCTGTGGTTCCGGTTCGCGCTGCCGAAGGGGTCGTATGCGACGGTGGTGCTGCGGGAGTATCTGAAGGACGACCCGCTGGCGTTGACCTGATTTCGTCAGCACAGACCGGCTGTGTGGAGTCACTCACGGGCGTTCCCCGCTCGGTTACCGGCACTCGGTTCCGCTACCCACCCTCCGGATGCTCCCCGGTATCCACCGGGACGCGGGTCATGCCGAGGGTTCTGAAATCCTCCTCGAATGCGAAGATGTGCTCGATATCGTATTCGGCCGGGAGGACGGCGTTCATATGGTCGACGAATGATATCTGCTGGTCGTCGTACTGCTCGAACTGTCGGGCTGTGCGCTCGAACAGTGGCTCGGTGAGCGCCAGTACGTTC
The DNA here is from genome assembly GCF_024298885.1 of Haloglomus halophilum. Classification (GTDB taxonomy): domain Archaea; phylum Halobacteriota; class Halobacteria; order Halobacteriales; family Haloarculaceae; genus Haloglomus; species Haloglomus halophilum. The sequence goes on along the minus strand of NZ_CP101166.1, from coordinate 314,530 downwards.
ATGCTCGAGGACTCACAGATATTCCGGAGCGCCCGGACCGCATCCCGGTGGCTGCTCCCGTACAGCAACACTGTGGCCGTCTCCGAGAGGACGTGGCGGCTGGTGAACAGTGGCCCATAAGGATAGCTCCGGTCCCTGATTCCGTCGAGGACTGCGTTCGCGCGTTCGTGGTGGTCGTCGCTTTCGTCGTAGATCGCGACGAACGCGTTCGTATCCACGAACAGCGGTCGTGGCTCCGTCACGCTCCCTCCCCGTACAGCAGCTCATCCACCCGCCCGGAGAGGTTCTCCTCGCCCGAACTGAATGTGGGACGGTCGGTGAAAATCGGGTCTTCGGGATCCATTGGGGTCGGGTCCGCGGCGTCGAGTCGCCAGTAGACCACCCGACCAGCCGTCTTGCGGCGACCGAGCCGCCCCTGCTCGTACAGCTGGCCGAGCTTCCGCCGCGCAGTATCATCAGAGCAGCCTGTGGCCTCGACCACGTCGCCCGTCATCACGACGGGCCCTTCGACCTCGTCGAACACCGCGAGCACGTCCCCGAGGCCGACCTCCTCGGTGAACTGCCCCGAATCATCGCGATTCCGGCTCACGTGTCGGGATTCGCGTCAGGCAACAAAGACCTTGCTGCGTACCCAATATGGGTTAGACTCACGGAGGCGCAGCGACGTTGGGCACAGCGCGTCCGTCGCACAGGTTCTGTAGCGCGAACAGGATCGTCCAGCAGGCCCCTGCGAGATATCGACGATTCGAACCGCCCGGCTTATGCGCGCGGATGGCCTCCATCCGGTATGGAGTGTCGCCAGTGTGCCACGCCACTGGAGCGCCCTGGCGACTTCTGTCTCACCTGTCGGACGGAGAACGCGGACCGGGTGGTCGTCGCCTGCGAGCGCGACCGCGCCACCGTGACGGTCCTGCTGGACGAGGACGTGGTCGCCGAGCGCACGGTCACCACGCGCCCCGAGAGCGACGGGGAGCGCGAACCCATCGAGTTGCGCAACTTCGCGGGCCGCATCGCCGACGAGATCCACCGCAAGCGCCCCGAAGAGGTGTACGCGGCCGGCAACCGGGACGTGCTGGAGGCCGTTCGCGAGCAACTGCACTACCCCCTCCGGCGTGTCGAGCCCCGGGGCGACCAGTCGGTCGTCGATGCCGTCCGGGAGCGGGCGGGCGAGCGGTCCCTGGAGGTGGTGGAGACGCCGCCCGACGAGAAGCTCGGCGGCTCGCACACGACGCTGGTCGGCGGCCGCGACGGGATGACGGCGGTCCGGACCGTGGCCGCACACCCGCACGTGAAGAAGGTGATCCCCGGTCCCATATCGGCGGGCGGCTCCGGCTCGCGCTCGGGGCTCCGGGCGAAGGCGACCCGCGCCGACGAGAACGGCAACGTCCGACTGCTGATCCGGGATGGGTCGTCGGTACAGGAGAACCGCGTCGTGACGACGGCGGGGAGCCGCGAGATGGGCGAGCGGGTCCGGGACGACCTCGACGAGTCGCTGCAGGAGGCCGGGTTGCGGGAGTAGTCGGCCGCCGTGCCGCGCCAGCGAGCCCACGTCAGAGAGTACCCGGCCCTTCCACCGGGGGCCGCTGCGGGGACTCACAGACCTGCACGGAGGAGTACCGACGCCGAGATGCCGACCGTACGCCTCAGTCCGCCTGCGCTCCGGAGACGGTGTCGCCCCCGGCGTTCGGCTCGGCGCCGTCGGCCTCGAGTTTGCGTTCGGCCGCGTGGCGGCGACGTTCCGTCTCGGGGTCGAGTGCGGCGCGAGCCGCCTCGGAGAGCTTGTTCTCGACCGCCCGGCCGTTGCGTTCCCGGACGACGATATCGTCGTCCTCGAGTTTCTGGAGGTGATGCGTCACGGTGGCTGGCGAACGGTCGACCGCCTCGGCCAGGCCGCTGACCGACGCCGGCTCCAGGCGGACGAGCGCATCGAGGATATCCGCGGTACACTCGTCGGCCATGGCCGCCGCCAGTTCGAGGTCGTCCGTGCCGGCGGGGTAGAACCGCTCGCAGTTGCGGACCCGCGCGGTCGCGACCAGCCCCTCGCGCTCGAGCACCTTGACGTGGTGGCGGGCAGTCGAGAGGTTCACGTCCGCCCGGTCGCTGACCGCCGTGATGGGCTCGCCGGGCTGGTCGCTGATGGCCTCGTAGACGTGCCGCCGGGCATCGAGCTCCAGCGGGTCCGAGTCGTCGTACCGGGAGTACCGGAACAGCGATAGCATCCGGGCGAGCCGGCCGTCGCCGGTCGCGATCGCCGTCGAGGCGGCTCGTGCGGCCGCCGTCCCCGTCCCGGTCCCGCCGACCATCGAGGTCTGCCTGGCCGCGATTCCCGCCGCGCCGAGCAGTGCCGCCGTCGCCGCGCCGCCCGCTGCGGCGCCCTCGGGGGAAACCGGGAGCTCGCCGTCGAATCCGGACGGCACTGCACCAGCGGCCCTGTCGGTCGTGGCCGTGGACGTCTCGGTCCCGGACTGCTCCGTGGCCGGGGTGGCGGTGTCGAGCCGGCCCGTCCGCGCTCCCGTCGTGTCCGGCCGGTCTGCAGGGGCAGGACCGACGGGGTCCAGCTCGCCGTTCTCCCCGGCAACCGGTGTGGCCGTCACCACGCTGGCGTTCGATTGGTTCACTGCCCCCGCGTCGAAATCCGTGCTGTCGACGGACTCCAGATCGTATCCCAGGTCCCCGACGCCGCTGCTGCTCGCCGAGAGCCGGAGCCCGTCGTCGCCGCCGATACGGAGACCATCGGTGAGTCCCACGGTGATGCCCTCGTCACCGCCGACCCGAATCCCCTCGCCGACCTCCGCGGTGACGCCGTCGTCGCCACCGACACTCACGCCCTCGCCGACCTCCGCGTGGATGCCGCTCTCACCGCCGACACTCACTCCCTCACTCACCCCGACGGCGACACCGTCATCCCCACCGACGGCGATACCGTCGCGGCCCAGGGAGATACCCTCGCTCCCGCCGAGTGCGAGCGACCCGTTCCCGGTGCGGACCGGTGACTCGCCGACCGTCAGGCCGGAGTCCGCCTCGTACCCCTGCTCCAGAACCGTCACGCCGTCACGCCCCGCCGACAGCACGCTTCCGTTCGCGACACTCACGCCCTCGCCGACCTCGGCGTGGATGCCGCTCTCACCGCCCACACTCACACCTTCTCCGACCTCGGCGTGGACGCCGCTCTCACCGCCCACACTCACACCTTCTCCGACCTCCGCGTGGATGCCGCTCTCACCGCCCACACTCACGCCCTCGCCGACCTCTGCGTGGACGCCGCTCTCACCACCCACACTCACTCCGTCACCGGGTTCGAGGGCGATTCCCGAGTCGCCGCCGAGGCTCACGCCATCCGTCCCGAGGTTGATGCCCTTCGGCCCGCCGAGTTCCAGATTGGTCCCGTTCGTCGCGACGACGGTGTCGTCATCGTCGTCGGCTGCTGCGAGCGGGGCCCCCGACACGACCCCGACCAGCAGTGCGGTGACGAGGAGGAAGTGGACTGCGGGCCGGACGGTTCGGCTCATCGCTGCTGGTGATGTACTGAACGCTCATTCACTTGAAACCCCGGCTCACATCGGCTCTGGTAGCCGGCTGCCCACGCACCGTCACGAGGGACGGTCCGAGGAGGAAGTAGCCGTCATTGATACGTCCGGGTCGAGAACCCATCGAACCATGCCCCCAACGGAGTTCGACGACGTATCGGCGTGTGTCGACCGCATCGTCGACCGGCTCGGCCACGATATCACGGTCGCGACGCCGCTCGGGCTCGGGAAGCCGAACCACCTGCTCAACGAACTCGTCGAGCGGGCGCTTGCGGACCCCTCGCTCGACCTCACCATCTGGACGGCGCTGACGCTCTCGGAGCCCGGCTGGGAGTCCGACCTCGAACGCCGGCTGGTCGAACCGCTCGGCGAGCGGCTCTTCGACGGCTACCCCGCCATCAGGTACGACGAGCTGCTGCGTGAGGGCGACCTCCCGGAGAACATCGATGTTCACCAGTTCTACTTCCCGCCCGGTGACTTCCTGGGGAACCCCGACGCCCAGCAGCACCATCACAGTGTCAACTACACCCACGCCGCCCGGGCCGTCGCGACCGCGGACGTGAACCTGCTCGTCCAGCTCGTCGGGGTCGGCGAACGGGACGGCGAGCGGTGCTTCAACCTGGGGTCGAACCCCGACCTGAGCCACGAGGTGATCGAGATGCTCCGCGAGCAGCACGCGGCCGACGACGAGGCGATGGTCGTCGGGCAGGTCAACCGGAACATGCCGTTCATGTACGGGGAGGCGCCCATCGACCCGGCCGCGTTCGACGCGGTGCTCGACGATCCGGCGTACGACTTCCCGCTGGTCGGCCCACCGCACCTTCCCGTCTCGACGGCCGAGCACGCCATCGCACTCCGGGTCAGTGCCCTGGTCCGCGATGGCGGCACGCTCCAGATCGGCATCGGCTCGCTGGGCGACGCCATCGGCGCGGCCATCGAACTCCGCGACCAGCACAACGATGTCTACACCGACGCCATCGAGGCGCTGGGCGTCCCCGAGGACTGCCCGGACCTGCTGGCCGACTGGGGCGGGAGCGACCCGTTCGACGAGGGGCTGTACGCCGCCTCCGAGATGGTCGTCGAGACCTTCCTCCATCTCCACGAGGCGGGCATCCTCTCCCGGGAGGTCTACGACGATATCCACATCCAGCGGCTGGTCGACGAGGGTATCGTCGCGGACGGAATCGACCTGTCGGCACTCGACGCGCTGGTCGAGATGGGAGCCATCGACGAGGCGCTCGCTCCGGCGGACGTGGCCTACCTCCGGGAGTGGGGTGTCTTCCGGGACGCCGTCGAGTACGACGCGGGCGAGTTGCGGGTCGACGGCGAGACCTGCCCGGCCGACCTCTCCGACGAGGAGGCCCGGTCGGTCATCGCCAGCCACGCGCTCGGAGACGGACTGGCGAACGGGAGGGTGTGCCACGGCGGCTTCTTCCTCGGGTCCCAGGACCTCTACGAGCAGTTCCGGGAGATGGACGAGACCGAGCGCCGACGGTTCAGCATGCGGAGCGTGCAGTTCACGAACCAGCTCCGGCGGGGCGGAGACCTCGCTCGCCTGCAGCGCCGGGATGCGCGCTTCATCAACACGGGGATGAAGGCGACCGTGACGGGCGCCGTCGTCTCGGACGGGCTCGCCGACAACCGGGTCATCAGCGGCGTCGGCGGCCAGTTCGACTTCGTGAACATGGCCCAGGAACTCGACGACGGCCGGTCGGTCATCCTCGTCCGGGCCACCCGCGAGACGAGCGACGGGGGCGTCGAGTCGAACATCGTCTGGAACTACGGCCACATCACCATCCCGCGCCACCTCCGCGATATCGTGGTCACGGAGTACGGTGTCGCCGACCTCCGGGACCGCTCCGACGCCGCGGTCATCAAGGAGATGGTGAAGGTCGCGGATTCGCGCTTCCAGGCCGACCTCGTCGAGCAGGCGAAGGCCGCCGGGAAGTTGCCGGAGGACTGGTCCATCCCGCCCGCCTATCGCGACAACTACCCGGAGACCATCGAGTCCGCGCTGGAACCGTACGACGACCACCTGCCACGGTTCCCGCTCGGGACGGCGCTGACCGAGGAGGAGCAGGCCCTCGCTCGGGGACTCCAGACGCTCCAGCGGCAGGTGAGCGGGCTGCCGTCATCAGTCGGGGCGGTGCCGTCGGCGCTCAAGTCGCTGCCGTCCGCGCTCGGTTCGAGGTCGTCCGTGGCGGATGCGCTGGGGTCGGTCGGGAAGGGCCTGCTCGTTCCCGAGGCCGCGCGGCCGTATCTCGAACGGATGGAGCTCGACGAGCCAACCACTCGCCAGGAGCGGGTGTATCGCCACCTCGTCGCCTACGCGCTGGCGGAGGCCGACGCGATCTGACCGGCCCGCAGAAACGTGGGACCGCGACGTGGTGAGTGCCTGGAGGGCCACCCGAACGGGCACGTGCCGGCAGCATTACTCTGTATTCCCGTTCCGAGCGGCTGCCTCGCTCCGTGCGAATTACGACTACCCCTGGTCGAACGTCGCACGGGGGTGGGCGCGGGCACGCCGTGCCGCCGGCGCGTCGCTCGCCCAGCCACCGAGGCCTCAGGATTCGACGCTCGCGAGCGTAATCGGCTCGGCCTCGGCGCTCGCCCGCCGGTATCTCTCGGTGGCCCACTCGACGGCGGCGTCGGTGTCGTTCACCATGATGCCCCGGATGCCCCCGCCGCCGTAGATAACCACGCCGGCGTGGGCCTCGTCGGCAACCCACAGCCCGTAGGGGTGTGGGAGAGGCGTCCGGTAGAACTCGATTCGGTCCGTCTCGAGTGCCCGGGTCATCTCCGCCGCGTACACGTCGAACAACTGGTCGAAAACGGCCGGCTCGAAGACGAGTTCGACCTCCATCGACTGGTCGGCAGTCACCTCTTCGTGAACCGACGGGACATGACCGGCCAGCGCCTGGGGGACGAGCCCGTGGAGTTCGTCGGCGGCGCGGACCTGCTCGACGAAGGTCGTCACGGCCCGGTCCGGCAGAATATTGCCAGGCTCGTGAACCGTACAGCCATCGAGCATCGCCCGGCCGATGTCGATATCCGGGACGGCCCCGAGTACCGAGGCCGCGTCGGCGACGCCACTGACCCGTTCGGTGTAGTCCGCGTGGATCGCCTGCGCCGTTCGGCCGACGGACGTCGGTCGCCAGCGGCCGTCGTCGTAGCTGACGAGGCCGGCCTCGGCGAGTTCGCGCATCACGTCGTCGAGCGTCGACCGGGGTATCTCGAGTCGCTCGACGAGGTCGCGCTTGTCGTCGACCCCATCGACGACCGCCCGCAGCACGGCCCGGCGTCTGAGTAGCAGCCGCTGGAACTCGTCGTCCGGCGTGCCGGTCATACCCGTCTCTCCGGGGCGGGCCGGCATAGTGGTGGGTGATATCCGGCCCACACCGTCCCGCGGCCTACCTCCTCGCTTCCCCTGTCCGCGGGTGAGGCGTGGCGGCTTCTCACCGGCGCCGGTTCCGCGCCGGGATTTATGTCACTGGGCGAGTGAACGTGTCCCACACCGCGCCCGGCCACGTGCGTCGTGGCCGGGGACCGCTGGCCAGTACCTTGCCCGAACACGATATGTGTCCGAACCCCCGCGAATCGACCGACGTAGCGCCGACGGATGGTGAGCCCCCGGCTTCCGAGCCGCCACCTGCCGAGGCGGACGCAGAGCCGACCAGTTCACGCGCCACCGACGCGGGGTCCGCTGGTATCGCTGGCACGGCTGTAGCCGACCGGCGCCGGTTCCTGCAGGCGCTCTCGGCCTCTGCAGTCTCGACCTCGGTCGCCGGGTGCGGACAACTCGAACTGGGCGGGGGGGCACCGCTCGACGATCTGTCCCCGGGCGACAGAACCGACTACCCCGGCGCCTTCCGCTTCGGCGACGCGTACCGGATGCGGGTGACCCGACCGGGCGACGGAGCGCCGCTCACGGTCGCGCGGTTCGACGGCGACGACCGCTACCTCCGGCTCCCGGAGAACGGCGCCGAGCCGGCCGTCGAGTCCTACATCGTCGACGGGGACGGGTACGTGGTCGTCGACGGGGACTGCACCAGATATCCGGACGTGGATTCCGGGACGGAAGCCCTGGCCTCGGTCGCCGAGCAGCCCGATGGTGACACTGAACCGCCCGAACTGCAGGTGACGGAGACCACGTCGCTCGACGGCCGGGAGATGCTCGTCCTCACCGTTCCCGCGGCCGACGTTGCGGCAGAGACTCCCTCCGGACCCGCCGACGGCCCCGGCTCGGGGCAGAACCGGACGCGGACCCGCGACGGGAACGAGGACGAGGCAAGCATGGGAACACACGGCCAGATGACGTACTACGTGGACGCCGAGACGCGGTACCCGCGCCGACTGGAGACGGGGGCGACCGTCGTCGACTACCGATCGTGGGGGGATGTCGAGCCCATCACCGTCCCGGACCTGGACTGTACCACCGTCGAGTGAGCGCCTCTCGGCAGCGACCTGGGGGTTGTCCCGGAGTGACGTGGCCGGCGCCTCCCGTACGGCACCATGAGTTTCTTGATACCACCTACCAAACAGCCACGCATGTCAGTAGATGGGGGGAGCCCCGAAGATATCGGGTGGCAGATCGATATCGACGACGAGGCCGAGGAGTTACGGCTGGAGCATCCGGCGTCGGGGTCCGTGTACCGGCTCGACGCCGAGGGCGGACTGCGGGTCCCCGGTGAGGGCCCCGAAGACATCGAGGGCGCGGGCGAGGCGCTACAGGACCTACAGTCGACGCTTGCATCGGCGCTCGAGGCGGAACAGCAGCGCAGCGACGCCAGCGCCGCATCGGAGTCGGCGCAGTCGTCGTGCCGAGTCGAGTGCAACCAGCAGGGGGAAGTCGTCATCGAGAGTCCGACGAGGATATCGCTGGACGCGCCGAACATCGACATCTCGGCGGACGCCCAGCTCACGACCACCTCGGCGGGAATCCTCACCCTGCAGGGCTCGCTCGTCAAGATCAACTGACCATGCCACCGGGAGTCAGAGTCGGCGACATGACCGCTCACGGGACACCGCTGAACGGCGTCGGAAGTCCGAACGTGCTCATCGGTGGCCTCCCGGCGTGGCGGGCCGGTGCCGATGTCCACAGCTGTCCGCTGTCGACCGGCCCGGTCCCCCACGTCGGTGGCTCGGTCGTGACCGGCAGTACCACGGTCCTGATAAACGGCTATCCCGCGGTGCGTGTCGGCGACACCATCGCGGAGAACGGCCCCCCGAACACCATCGTCTCCGGAGCGCCGACGGTCCTCATCGACAGCGGGGTGTCGGCGACCACGAGCGACGAGTCGGCCTCCGGGAGCGGGGAGTCGTCGTCGGATTCGGCCGACGCCACCCCCGACGGTGAGGCGTCGTCGGTCGCCCCGCCCGACCTGCCGCCCACGGGGGCCATGGCTCCGGTCGAGCCGGTGTGGGTGCTGGAGCTGTACGAGCGACTCGCCTCGTACATCGAGCGATACAACGGCGCCGTCGGCGGGGCCGACCTCGGCGCCGCGCAGGAGCAACTGGCGAGCGAGCAGGTGAACCTGCGCGTGACCGCCGCGGAGGGGGTGGCGGAGTTCTCGTTCGTGACCGACGGACAGACCCGGATCGGGTCGTTCCAGCGGGGCCCCCGCGACGACGCGACCATCCGCATGGAGACCGACCGCGAGACCGTCGAGCGCATCGAGGCCGCCGACCGCCCCGCCCGGGCGTTCCGGGACGCGCTGGTCGATGACGACATCTCCATCCGGGGTGTCGGGACGGTCAACCGGGTCAAATGGGCGATCGCCGAGTTCGCCGAGGAGGTCGCCGATCTGTTCGGACTCGTGTAAACTACCCTACCCGCTCACGGCTTCGTCGTTCGCCTCGTTGAGGTGGGACGTTCGCGTGGGCCCCCGTTCTGGTCGCCGTCGACGGCAGGCTCGTACTCGGCATTCACGTGTTTTTAGCGAGGTCGCCGCTTCGACGAATCCGCCGAGTGAGGCGGCGTTCGACTTCGGATGTGCAGTATCGGTGGAGGCCGCGGTGAGATGAATTGGCCCGTCCACATGGAGACGACGCCACGGCAGCCCCCGGAGGGACTGTAGACTCCCGACCGACGCCGCTCCGGAGAACTGCAGGCAGGGACAGGACGGGAGCCTCCGCTCCGTTCTCGGGGGACCTGCTGCCCGGAACTTCGAATCTGGACAGTTCCGTCCGGACCGGGATAATATTCAGTACGGCTGCCTCGAAAGTGATGAGCATCACGATGGAGTTATTCGAGCGAACACCCGACGGCATCGAGGTGGGTGAGCTCGCGGGGCGGGACACCCTTCTGATCGGGGCGGCGTACGTCGGCAAGAGCCACTGCTTCAGGGCGGCCGAACGGCGGGCCTCCGTCGTCGACGACCTCGGAACGGCGGTTGAGTCGCCTCCCGGGGAGTTCGTCGTCGTCGACGACTTCTATTCGGCCTACCAGCACGCCCCGGCCGAGGACCGGCACGCGTTCGAGGCGTGGCTCGCGGAGGACCGCCCGGGTGGCGTCTGCCTGGTCACCCGTCCGTACGACATCGACTGGCTGCTGGAGAGTCCGGAGACGGGTCTCGATGGCGGCATCCTCGGCGGCTTCGACCGGGGCTACCTCCTCCGGTACAGTCCCGAGGACGACGATGACCGTGACCAGGTGGTGGGGTGCTGCCTGTCGGTCTGTCGGACGGAGGCCGACGCCTCGCTCACGCCGGCCGAGGTGCGGGCGGCGATGGACGAACTCTTCCTGGTTCCCGAGTACGAGTTCGACAGTCCGGCGCTCCGCGAGGCGCTCGGCGTCGAGGCGTACGGCGAGACGCTGGTACCGGCGCTCGTGGTGTATCTCTCGGACCGACTGGGGGCAGACGGCGAGGCACTCCTCCCGGGAGGCGTGCGCAACGCCTTCGAGGGGGTCCTCGGGAACGTCGGCATCACCCAGTTCCTCGCCGAGACGAAGGAGGCCTGTTCCGGGCTGTTCTCTCGGGAGACGCTGGCCGACCTGGCGACGGACGCCTCCGCCATAGCGGGGTCATCGGGAACCGCCGTCCCCGTGGCGTCGACGCTGGGGCTCGGCGCTGGGGCGGCGCCGAGCGCACTGGTCGCCGGAGGGTCGCTGGCGCTGTACCTGCGTCTCCAGGATGACGACGACCTCTCGCGTGCCGACGCGTTCGATGCGTTGCTCGGGGACGAGATGACGCCCCCGGCGCGGGCGAGCCTCGAGGCCGAACTCGGGCTCCCCCCACGGACCGTCGGGAACTTCCGGCGACTCGTCCGGGGCGATACGGCCGAACGGCTCCTCGCCCTGAGCGAGTCCTCCCGCGGCGGGGCCGTCGACCGGCGCCTCGACGAGGTCGAGGCAGCCGTCGAATCCCACCAGGAGGACCTGCGGGCCTTCGAGGACCTCTCCGGGCGGCTGGCCGAGGCGACCATCGCCCCCGACGAATTCGCGGATTTCGTCGCCGGGAGCATCGCCGGCGCCACCGACGACATCGAGGACCTCCGCGAGACCGTTCGGGACGAGGAGCGTGACAACGTCCTCCAGGTGGGCACGGTCGACGAGGTGCCGCCCTACCACGGCGACGAGGACGACCGGCTGGTCGAGCTGGTCGAGGAGGGTGCCGACCTGGTGGTCCTGCGCGGAAGCCACGGGACAGGCAAGACCACGGCGGCCCACCTGGCCTGCGAGGCGCTGGCGCCGGAGTACGACGTGCGGCTTCCGAACTTCAACACCAGCTCCCGGGACGCCCTCGAGTACAGCCTCACGGCCACCGGCGAGGAGACGGTCGTGTTCACGGCCTACAAGCGTGGCCTGACCGACGAGACCGCGATCAACGGGCCGGGTGGCTTCCAGGCGGTGCTCCGCTGGCTGGACCGGGGGCACTGTTCGACGGTCATCCTCGAGTGTCGAGACGAACTCTACCGGTCGCTGGACTCGCTGAGCAACGACATCGACGACCGCTACCGGAAGGCCGTCTGGCGGGACCACGAGGAGATCCGCTTCGACCGGCTCTCGAACGAGGACATCGAGGCGGTCGTCGCCTGGACGCTCGACCGGTTCGACTACCAGGGCGACCGGGCCGACATCGTCCGGGAGGCGACCAGGGTGGCCGACGGGAACCCAGAGATCGCGAAGATCGCCGCCCGCTTCGCGCTGACCGACGGGACACAGCTCGGGCGCATCGACTCGCAGGACGAGCTGATCTGGAGCGACATCGACTCGCTGTTCAGCCGGGAGGCGATCGTCGTCGACGGGCGAGCGATCGGCGGGAGCGCCTTCGAGATCACGTCGGCGGTCCGTCGGGTGCGGACCGACGAACTCGCGGCAGCCCTCGGACAGACGGTCGACCGCCGTGACCTGGGGCTCTGTGCGCGGTACCTGTCGGGGTACCTCGGCGGTGATGTCCGGGCGGCTGCCGACCGTGCCGGGGAGACGTCCGGTGGGGGGCGGTTCCTCGAGCCCGACCCCGTCGACGCGGACGCCGGGCCGATTCCGCTCGATGACGACGACATCTGGCAGGTCTCGCCGGACATCTACGCCGACACCGTGTTCAGGGTCGGCTTCCTCGAGGGGGAGATCACCGACCGCACGCTGGACGAGTATCTGGACGCCGTCGCGGACGCCGGGAACCCCGACCGGTACGTCGGACTCGCCGAGCACCTCGGAGAGGCGTTCGGCCACAGCCGCGAGAGCGGCGACGACGACCTCGCGCGGACCGTCGCCGAAGAGGCCCACAGACTGCTGGCCCGGGTGGCCGGCGATGACGTGCCGGCGGCGGTGTACGTGGAGTGTCTCGACGAATTGGTACGCAACCAGGTGCCGGTCGCTGCCTGGCACCTCCGGGAGCACGTCGAACGGGTCGTCAGCGGCACCAGCGCCGGGCGGGAACGGCTCCTCGAACGGGCCGACTTCGACGAAGGGGACCTGGACGTCGACCCCTCGCGCGTGAGCGTCGAGACCCTCTCGACCAACCTGTTCGGGAGCCTCTACCTGAATCACTACGAGTTCGCCGGGGCGGAGCAGATGGCGGCGCTCGACGATGTCGCCAGGCGGGTCGCCGCCGAGTACGAGCGGGCCCGCGGGGCGGACCCGGCGAGTTTCCTGGAGAACCTCTACTCGATGGCGCTGTCGGGGCTGGCAGCGGACGAACCGGAGCCGGAGGCGGTCGCCGACGCCCTCGACGCCGTCGAGCGGCTGGCGCTGGACGCCGCCCACGCCGACGCCCACGGGAACGACCCCGCACGGTTCCTGGAGAACGTCTACGCGATGTCGTTCTCGAAACTGGCCCAGTGGCGGTCGGAGCCCTCGGAGATACGCGGCTGGGTCGAGGACATCAGGCGGCGGACGGTCGAGACGGCCCACGGAGCGGACCACGGTCGGACGCCCGAGCGGTTCCTCGCGACGACGTACGCGATGACCCTGGCCAAGCTCTCGGACCACTACCCCGACCCGAGGACCGTCGACGGGTGGGTCGAGACGGTCGAAGCGATGGCGCTCGAAACCGCCACCAGCGACGGTATCGAGGACTCCGGAGCCGTCCTGGCGGACTTCTACGGCACGACGCTGTCGACGCTCGCCCAGTCTCATCCGGACCCGTCGACGGTCGTCGGCTGGCGGGACCGATATCTCGACCGGACCGTCGACAGCGCCGGGAGCGATGTCCACGACGAGGAGCCCGCGACGTTCCTCCTGCTGGTGTTCGCGGGAGCGCTGTCGGACCTGACCCGGGACTATCCGGCGCCGGACCGGGTCGGCAGCTGGGTCGAGTCGCTGTCCGACCGCGTGACCGAACTCGCCACCGGCGAGGTCCACGGAACTGACGCGGCGGCCTTCCTGGCGACTGCCTACGGAACGGTCCTGTCGTCCCTCCCGGAGTACTACGACGAACCTGGCGACGCCGCGGCGTGGGTCGACGACCTCGAGGCCCGGGCCGTCGATGCTGCCGTCGCCGGCGACGCCGGCGTCGAGGGGGAACTCGCACTCGTGGAGCTCTACTCGGCGACGCTATCCCTCCTGGCGAACGAGGAACCGGACCCGTCAGACGTGGCCGACTGGGTGGCGGCGTTCGACCGGCGGGCGGTGACGACTGCGACCGACGACCGCCTCGACGTGGCAGCCAGCCGGTTCCTCGAGAACACGTACGCCGGGTCGCTCGCGGGGCTGGCAGCGCACTACCCGGACCCCGGGGCGGCAGCCGCCTGGATCGACGTGTTCGAACGGCGGGCCCGGGAGACCGCCCGCTCGGAGTCACACGGCGCCGACCGCGTCCAGTTCCTCCAGAACGTCTACCCGATGGCGCTGCTGAAACTCGCCACCTCGAACCCGGACCCGGACCCGGTCGCGGACTGGGTCGACGAGTTCGAGCAGCGGATGCTCGAGACAGGCGTCGAGGGCGGGTTCCGAGGCGGTCCCGCTCTCTTTCTCACCGGCGCGTACGGGATCGCCATCTCGCGGCTCTCACAGCACAGCCCGGACCCGTCCGAGGTCGCCGGCTGGGTCGAGACCCTTCAGGAACGGACCGTCCGGACCGCACGGCGTGATATCCACGACGACCGCCCCGGACTGTTCCTCGCGCACGTCTACGCGGATGTCCTCAGCGGACTGGCGGGCGCCTACCCGGACCCCGCCGAGATTCCCGGGTGGGTCGAGCTCGTCGGTGAGCTGGTCGACGACGCGACCGACCACGTCGACGACGAGGGGGTCCCACTCTACCCGTTCGCCCACGCCTCGGCACTGCCCGATGTCGCCAAGTACCACCCCGACCCGCGGGCGTGTGCCGGCTGGGTCGACCTGTTGCTCTCGCGAGTCGTCGAGGCAGACCAGGGGGACGAGATGCTCGTGATGGCACTCGACCAGGTCCGGGCCCGGCCCCCGGCGGTCGCACAGCGGTGGTATCCGGCTCTCGTCGGGCAGACCATCGAGACCCTGCCCACGGCGGCCCTGCCCGGATTCGTCGACACGTACGCCGACCCCCACGCTGGGGATGGCGACCCGCTGGACCGTCGGGTCCGGCTCGCAATCACGCTACTGCGCGCGGCTGGCGAGGAGCCCCCCGGAACGGACCACGAGGACGCCGTCGCGCGCGTCGCGGCGGTCCTGGCGGCGACGGTCCACGCCGTCTGGCGCGAGACCTGGCTGGATGGTGACCGCTTCGAGCGGATCGTCGACGCCGTCACGGACCTGGCCGACACACAGCCGGAGTTCTACGCGGACCTCGTGGCGGCGGTGCCCGACCGTCTCGAGGCGACCCACGCCAGTGATGTCGCTGCCCTCGACTGGCGGGAGGAGCTGGCGTGAGACTTCGAGGACGCGCTGTTCGCTCGAAGCGGTGCCAACTGCGAGCGAGCGTTCGTATCACGGCGACCGGCTGCCGTGGGAGTACTCGCCGCCCGCCGAGGCAGCCGCGAAGAAGTTCCTCCGACTGCGGAACCGGCTGGTGCCGTACCTGTACGCGCTGGCTCGTGAGGTCCACGACGAGGGGCTCCCGATGGCGCGGGCAATGTGGCTCGCCTACCCTGACGCGGAGCCGGCCGCCACGTTCGACCGCCAGTACCTGCTCGGCGACGACCTGCTGGTGGCGCCCATCGCGACGCCCGGGCCGGTCGCGACGAAGGAGGTCTGGTTCCCGCCGGGCGAGGACGCATGGGTGGACATCTTCACCGGCGAGCGCTACGAGGCGGGCCAGGTCGCGACCGTCGAGGCACCGCTCGACCGGATGCCGGTCTTCGCCCGGACCGGCGCGGTTCTCCCGCTCAAGCCGCTCGGCGACCGTGCTGGTGATTCCGAGGACCGTCGTGAGATTCGTGTCTACGCGGGCGACGAGGGCGCGTTCGAACTGTACGACGACGCGGGTGAGGGCCTCGGGTATCGGGCGGACGAGTTCGGGCGGACGCCGCTCCGATACGAGACGAGGCCCAACGGCCACCGGTTCGTCATCGAGGGGATGGACGGCGACTACCCGGGCCGCCCGGACGAACGGGCGTACGACGTGACGTTCGTCGGCGTCGAGGCGCCCGAACAGGTCGTCGTGTCGGGCGACGGGCGGACGGCGGACTGGACGTACGACGCGGATGCACGGGAGGTGACCGTCTCCGTGGACCCGCGGCCCGTCTCCGCTCGCGTCGTGGTGACCGTGGCGTAGTCGGTGGCAGGTGGTGTGTCGCTACAGGTCCGGCGTCCGGCGAGTGACGCCCCCGGGTGGCCGCTATCGGAGTGTGCCGACGTAGACCGTATCTCCGTCGAGCACCACTCCCGGTTGCCGCCCGGTCTCCGTCTCGAACGTCCACGCCTCGCTCCCATCGCGTTTCTCGAACGCATGTACCATCCCTTCCTCCGTCCCGGCGAAGACGGTATTCTCTGCGATGATTGGGGGGTGTTCCAGGTCCTCCGTGAACGTCTCCGACCAGCGCTCGCGTCCATCTCGCTGACGGAATGCCTGTAGCGATCCGTACGACGCGGCCCCCGAATTTCCGCCCCCCGTGTCACTGAGTCCGTCACCGGTGACGAAGATGGTGTCACCCGACTGCTGGAGCACCATCGATGTCAGCTCCGTGACGGTTCGCCACTGTTCGGTCCCGTCGCTCGTCGAGAGTGCGAACAGACGGCCGGCATACGCGGCGTACAGTGATTGGCCCAGACCCATGGTCGAGGGCCAGCTCGCACCGAGCGGCATGATCTCGCCTCCGGCTGGTGCCTTCCACTGCCACCGTTCGGTTCCGTCCCCGGTCGTGAGCGCATAGACCCGGTTCCCGGTCGTACTCGGGTAGACGTGGCCGCTGTGGACCGCCATGCCACCGCGAACCGGCTTCTCGGTGTCGAACGTCCAGCGCTCGCTCCCGTCCGTCACGTCGATCGCGATCACCCGACCGTTCCGCGAGCCGACGAACGCGGTGGCGTCGGCGACCGTCGCCGCGTTCCTGTCCAGCGCCCCACCCTCGTACGTCCAGCGCTCGGACCCATCCTCGAGGGAGATACCCCGAAGCTGCTCCTTTCCAGCGCCCACGACGACGGTCCCATCGACGGGGCGTGGCAGCAGCCACATCTCGGCGTCGCCGGCAACCGTCCACTGCTCGCTTCCATCGGCCGCTGAGAGCGCGTAGAGTTCCTTGCCGGCGGGGACCAGGAGCGTCTCGTCCACCAGTATGGGGTCCTTGATATCGTTCGTGTACTCGAACTCGACATCGTAGCTCCAGCGCTCTTCGCCATCCGTGGTCGCGAGCGCAGATACCGTCGTTCCTGACCCGACGACGATGGTGTCGTCGAAGAGGGTGGGGCCACCATCAACGGCCCCCAGGGTGGTCACCCAGCGCTTGCTGCCATCGGTGCGTGAAAGTGCGTACACGCCGTCCTTCTCCGGGCCGAAGCATCCCGCGCAGGCGGTCACGATGCCAGCGGCTCCCGCTCGAAGGAGGTCACGACGCCCCATCCAGCCCCCAGCCATGCTAGATACTGGCTGACGTATGTGTGATATAGCTACTGCTTCGGCTGGTTCAGGTGAGTGCGTCGCTCCGATTGTGGAAGCTCACGGCTGGGCCCGGTCTCTCTCCCGATAGGCGACATCGAGGTCGAGGTCATCGTACATTCGGTCCAGCATCGCCAACGCCGATTGGAACTGGGCGTAGTGTTCGCGCATATACGCGATTGTCTCCTCCTGAGGACTCACCGGGTAGCCTTCGACGTGCTCGATGTCGAGCGATCGACGCGGGTCAAGAACGAACTGCAGTGGCCCTGCCACCTCATCAGGGAGCTGGCGTTCGGATGCGGTCGGAAGGCCGAACGACTCGAAGAACGACTCCCAGGCGTCCACATCTCGCTCGCGAACTGCGAGGAACAACGGGTAGTCTTCGGGGCTCCGACCGACCTGATAGCCTCCCTGTGTCCACACGTAGACGGCATCGATTCGCGTGAATGCGAACGGCCAATTCCCGAACTGCGGTATGATGTAGGCCTCCTCGATGGTGGGGGACTGACGCTGGCGCTCGCAGCGACGAGTTCACCTGCCGCAGCCCTCACGCGCTCGTCGACCACGGAGAGGCCATCGGCATAGCGGATGTAGCCCCGTCTTCGAGTCGATTGACGGCCTGTCGGACTGTCTCGTATGGAGTGTGGAGGCGCTGGGCGACACGACGGATGGAGTCACCACTCTCGGTAGCGAGGATGATTTGTGCGGCCGTGTCGTCGAGAGTCTCGTACATCTGATAGCTACCGGCAAGATGGTAATTAACAAATATCTCACTTCAGAATCCGGGCGTGGGACTGTCTGGTTCGTGGAGACCGAGCCACGACGCATCGATACCGACTGTATGTACCGCGGAACCGGATAGGGCGCGCAAACCACTCCATACGCGATCTGGGTGCTGCTGACGTGTCCTAACCTTCGTCGCGTTCTCCGCTAGAGTGGGTTATGTGACCGAAGTCGGGGGTAGAATCGGGTAGAGGAAGAGGAACGGAGGCGTTGCCTCGCGGCGCGCTTCCACGGACGGAGAATCGAAGGATTGAGCGTCCCTGCACATCGGCGAGAAGGGAACATCACAGAGGGCTGTACTGACGTAAGCATGCATCGAATCGCACGACAGCGCCAACCTTACGCCATCCGTACGCGAGATATTCTATCGATCCGAGACGAACAGCGAATCCTTCCTTCGCGCTACACTCCCCGGAACTGGTGCGACAGGCCTGCTTGGCAAGCCGTCGCCCTGTGGTTGCCCTCCGAGCGAAGCGGTCCTGGGTCCGGTTACTAGTCAGTCTTCACTACCTCCAGCACACTCTAGCGGAGAACACGGCCAACCTTCGGCCGCCTGAGGGACGACTAGCCGGCGTGGCGTGCAACGAGAGTCGGTAACCAACCCTGATGTAACCTTATGCAAGATGGAGGAGAAAACCCCCCGCCCTGGAGCGCGGGGAGGATGTCAGTTGGGGCCCGTCGATGATCTGCATCGTATAGCCGCTGCAGTTCGTGTGTCCACGTTCTCGTGGGGTGTTAGGGTCGATCAGTCTCTGCTCCCTCTCGAAGCGCCCTCGCGGCGTGATTGAACTGTTCTCGAAGCACATCGGTTCCCGAGGCCGCGCGCTCCTCGAGGAACTGGGCGTGGTCGGAGCGTTCGTCGGCACTGATTTCGGCCGTCTCCACGCACTCGACGTACCCGTCCAGCGCCCGCTGGAACGCTTGGGCGAAGTGGTCGTACGACCCGTCGACCAGCTCCATGTTGTCGTCGAGACCTTCGATGAGTGCCCGGTAGACCGTTGCCGCTGACTCGTGGGCTCCTCGGGATCGAAACGTCGACGCCAGGTCGAACAGGTCCGAGAAGTCGATCGGTTCGAAGACCACGGCGTACTCCGGATTCGTCTCCTCGAACCGTCCATCGATATCCGTACGGAGATCGTCGACGGATCGCGGGGTAGACTCGCCGAATCGAGCGACAAAACGGTCACGCAACGAGGGGTCCGTGGCCAACTCGTCACGGAGGAACGCACGGAGTTCGTCGGCCTCGGCCCGGTCGAGCGTGGTCTCGACGTGGTGGCCTTCGTCCTTGGGTGGGTCGTCGACGAGCGAGAGCAAGACGGCCACCGCGTGCTTGCAGATACCGGGCCCATCGTACGGGCAGCTGCACTGGCACTCGATATCTGCTGTCGAGTGGTCGAGTGTCAGGTCGTAGTCGCGACTGCCGCTGACGACGGCCGTAACCGTCTCACCGAACCTGGACCGTCGCTTGATTCGGCCCTCCGCCAGGTACCTCTCTCCTCGCTCGTAAACGGCCTCCGTACAACGATCTCGAACGTCGCTCTCGGTTAAATTCATCCTCTTGCCGCAGATACAATGGTGGAGTAATACATGAGCCTTGGAGATAGACGGCTGTCAGCTACATCCTCTCCCGAATTCTGAATCCATAGCGGATATCCAGACGCTCAGGCCCCACCTCGAGTGTTCGAATAGGTGGACTACGGGATCTCATCAACCGCCGCCCGAAGGTCAGATACCGTCGCCCAGGTGAAGACTCGCTCTCGGGAGAGGTGTTCGAGATGGGCGGCCGCCATCCCGTTCTCGTAGTGCTCGCGCTGGGTCCGGTCGTCGTCATATACACGCTGGGGTACCCACGCCTTCGCCCGATAGGACGGTGCGTACAGCAGGCCCAGTTCCCACACGTAGCCGCCGTCGAAGTCCTCCAGCACCGCAACTACGTGGGTCGCCATCCCACACAGCACGTCGAACAGGCGGGCCCACAGGGCCATCTCCTCACGGGTCAGACCGAAATCCTCCAGCCGGACGGCGACCGCTGGTGGGTCACGACGGTCGTCAAGTCGGCCACAGACCAGTCCCCGGCGGTCGGCTGCCTCACCGTCTCCACCCGCGCCCGCCACGAGATACCGACGTGAGTGGCCCTTGATCTGCTCGAGCCGGTCACCGTTCACGAGGTCCTTGAGTCGCTGGTATTCAGTGGGTGTCAACGAGGTCGCACCAGCATCCACGAGTCGGTCTTCTACATTCGCGGCCGCATCCACGTCTGCGGGCGCTGGCGATGATTGCTCCCCTTTACCCGAACCGTCCGTGTGGTCGTCACCGTCGGCAGGGTCCATGCTGGTCGTCGCTCCGGAGCACACATCAATTATGTGTTCGGATACCATATCACTTTGTAGACTATCTGTGGAACCAAACTCATTTGAGTGAAAGTATTTATGGCGCCGCGTGGTGTACGGGGCGATATGGAACCGCAGACGAGAGAGCCCGACCACGGCGACGAGGGGTTCGATACGTGGCGGGCGCTCCAGGAGGCGACGGACACGCCCCGGGCGGACCTGCTGTCGGACATCGCCGGTCATCCGAAGGGTGCACCGAGCGTCGAGGAGTTGGCGTACGTGAACCCCGACAAGAGCGAGGACGCCATCCGCCGGCACCTCCGGCGCCTCGTCGACGCCAAGGTCGTCCGGGTGCTGGAGGTCGTGCCCGGCAATCGGCGCCGGGACTTCCCGAACAAGTTCTACACGATCACCGACGAGGCGCGGGCGCTGTTCGACCGGAACGGGCTGTTCCCACGCGAGGCGTGGCAGCGCCAGTACGAGGCCGTCGAGAAGACGGCCCGGATTCGGGATGTCGAGCAGATGCCCCGACCGGCGGGGAAGGACTGACTGATTTCGGCCCCACGTATTCGCCGAAATCGTTCACCGACAGAGTTGCCCAACAGGCGGCGACGTACATCGATACGGGCTGACCCTCGATAGCACTCATTGTCGCTACCGCACTTCCTTCTCGCAGTCAGCTCAGGTGCTGCCAGATGGTCGTCGGGTCGGCACTATTGAGTTCTGCATTCGTCTCCATCTGTCGGAGTTCTCTCACACAGCGCTTCGCGACGAGCGGGTGAACGGCCACGGGGTCAAGTGGTTCGAGACGCCGAAGGCGTCTCGTCATTTCGGAAGACTTCGTCTTCCGGCGACCCCGAGGCTTCCCGTGGGTTAGTTAGACACTCCCATCCGACCATCGGCCTGATCGCCTCGAACGGTCGGGTGGGTCACGGTCGGGGCGTCCACGGCCCCCGATGCCCGCCGTCGCACCTTCCGCACTTGGGGGAGGCTGTTGAGAGCAGGCACATTCCAGTCCTGATGCTTCTTGATGCCTTTCACAGCGATGTTGACGCTTGCACCACGGTCGCTGTGATCTTGATGCCCACACGACCGACACTTGAACCGCTTCCTGTTGCGGTTCGCTCGCTCCGTGTGTTCGCATATCGGACACCGTTGGCTCGTGTACTCGGGGTTAATCCACGCAGTCGGGATGCCCTCGAACGACGCCTTGTATGACATATAGAACTGAAGGGCGCGGAACGGCAGGTGGTGCAAGCGTCGGTTCATCCGCGTGCCGTAGTCGATACTGTCGCGCATCTGTTTGAGGTCTTCAAAGACGATGCACGGCCTCTCGAGCTGCTGGCTCCACTCCACTATGTGCCGAGACACCTTGTGGAGTCGATCGCGGACGAATCGTTCCTCACGCCCTTCAAGCGTGTCGTGAATGCTTTCTTTCTCCGCGTTCTGAACGCGCTTTCGGATCGTGAAGTAGCGGTGACGCTCGAACTTGATTTCGGGGAAGTCGATAACCAGCGTCTCCTCGACACCATCCTCGGACAGAGCGGCCAGGGCCACGTTGTCCTCGTTCACGTCCACGCCGACGACTGTCCGTGAGTTGTGCTTGTCTCGAGCAGTCTGCTCGTCGTGGCTCAAAGGGCAGGCAGGTCGATGGCACGACCCGTGCCCGGACGCGCCGAACGGGGTGTCCGGGGGCATCCCCCGACTCCCTCGTGGACGGCGGAGATGTACGGTGCAAGGAGATACTGCGTCCGTCAGGACGTCGAAGACGCCACATCCCTCGCGGGACTCACGCACGGCGCACGAACCGAGACACCCCGGCTTCCCGCCGGGTGGATTTACAGAGATTTGAGGAGAACGCCCACGACTTCAGTCGTGGGGGGATGTCAATCCTCGGCGTCGTCCTCGTCGTCGGGAGAGCCGTAGGTCTTCTTCGGTTCGTCGAGGTCGAGGACGACGAGTGATTCGTCGTCGTTCCACTCCGGGTCGTACTGCGTGGTGACCTCCGGGATGAGGTCGTAGCGTTCGAGGAACGCCTTCGGGGCAATGGTACCCCCGGAGTCGGTCTTGCTGACGGTGTAGGCGGCCTCGTCGGCGTCCTTGTCCGCGACCGGCTCGATACCGACCTGGTTGGCATCCTCATCGTAGTACATCACGGCGCCGTCGTCGTCCTCGAAGAACGCCTCGATGGCGGCCTGATTGACGCCGATGCTGCCCGATTTCCGGATGGAGATCATCGGCTCGGTGCCGGCCGGGCGGCCGCGGCCGGAGCCCGCTTCATCGAATTTCTCGAATCCCATATTCAATTGTTTGTTTACGTTGCTGATTGTTCTTCTGGTTGCGCCGAATCTAAACCACCTTCTATCGCCGTTTCAGATTGCTGGTTGAGATGAATTTCGATTATGCAGATACATGCCATTTTCCCAGCGGATGACGGATAGAGCGTGGAGTCACATCCCCCGGAACAGGTACGTCGATCGTTGCATTCGACACTCGCCCTGTGTCCCCGCACCCTGTTTCAATTGCACAGATCGTTCGAGTCCCAGGACACACTCGTGGAGAAAACCGTGTAATCAAGGATTCGCCGCTACTGGTAGCCCGAATCCAGTCGTCGATTGGTCCATCCGTGCTAGCTGAGTCGCCCCTGAGCGTGTCGTCGTCGGTCGCCCACAGCCTTTCCCGTCTGACGACCCAATGTCGTATCACTCTCACATGTGTCCTGCAGACATCTCCGAGCAACAGCATGCGGAGGCCCAGGGTTCCCCACCAATCCAGTGTGATGCCTGCGAGGCTGCCCTCCAATCGGCCACCAGTCAGACGGTATCCTTCCTGCTTCTCGATCAGTTGACGGTCCCGGTCGTGGGGTGTGAGGCCCATCTCGAACGGTTCGCTACCGCCTGCGGGTTCACAACGGACGGAACGGCCTCGCTCATCGAGCACCGGCCGGCCGGCGGAATCTCGTGTCCCAGCTGCCAGCTCACGCTCACCAACCCACAACAGCCACTGATTCCCGTCCAGGATGGGGCCGTCGCACCCCTCGCCTGTGCGGAGCACCAGACGGAGCTCATCGGCCGGTTCCACACTGGCCTCGACACCGCACAGCAGCTCACGGCGTCGCTCGACACGGTCGAGTGACCTCACCACCGTTCCGACGACACGTTCCATCCGGCTCACAGCGACAACCACGACTTTCGGAAATCCGGAGATCACCCGCATAGCCCCTGCACCAACGCGATGATTCGACGGTGCAACCACAGTTTCGACTGCACACGCCCGATTCGGTCCGCAATATAACGCGTGAAGAACGTGTGTGAACAGCAACGAGCCAGACCACAGGAATGTACAGGCCCACCTCGGCAGCACAGCGACAGACCTCTCGGAGATACCCCGGGACACCGTGTATCGCGACAGTTGGTCACCAGATCGCCCGGTGTCGCTACCGGCTTCCGGGAGGGCCACGAGTTCCGGAGCCGAGTATCGGCGTACACGGACCTCTCGGTCGTGAAATCGGCCTGTACGCTTGAGACGATTGGAGGAGCCTCTGTCCATCCATCATGGCCATATCCCTGGTTTACAGGCCCTGGAAGACGATATTACGACGCTTCTGGGGACCCAGGGGAGCGTTCGTGCGTACCGTATGGGGAACTGAATTCGATGCGAAACCGAGGATACAAGCTCTCTCCGGCGTAGTATCGCTCTCAAGTGCGCTCATCCTGACATCACGGTGGGGAATCGCCACGATGGAGAGTCCACTGTGAAGCGGCTCTACCGACGGTTCTCAGTTCGTTGTGGACGAGTGGGATTCTGGTGCCCACTCGATGTCGTTCACACGCGAGCCCACACCGTTTCGTTGCGGACTGACCCCGTGCGTGTGCAGACCCCCGGTATCGGTCCGTGATCCACCGAATTCGGATATGCGGCCGGGTTTCGCCGTGTAGCGGCGCGCTAACAGGTGTGTGCAAAGTCGATACTGCGGGGGGTACCGATGGAACGCCAGATCGGCCGCAAACTCGCCTGAGGAGACTGGTTAGAGATCTGGACGCAGCCCCGGCCGTGAATGAGAGTGGGCTCAGACTCCTGTACTCCGGATTTACCCGTCACAGAGCTCGTGTATCTACGTTTCAGCTGGGTTCTCGCGTCTGCCTCTGGAGGGCCATCGACCCACGACTGAAGTCGTGGGCTTGTCCGTGGACTCCCGGTCTGCCGATGTAGTGTCGTAGGCGGTGTAGTTGCCATTCCCGTTCAGCGTCCCGGACTTCAGGGCGAGATGACCGTCGCCCAACCCACCGGGGCGTTCGCCCGATGGTAAGGTTAGCAACGTCATGCCGATATTCTTCGCCGCGTTGTAGTCGCCGTCGACCTCGTAGCCACAGTCGGTGCACTCGAACCAGCCATCCGAATCCCGGTTCGTACTGGATCGATGCCCACATTTCGAGCAGGTTTGACTCGTGTACGCGGGTGGGACATGCTCGACGCGAATGCCGTACTCTGCGGCCTTGTACTCCAGCATCTCCTGGAGTTCGCGGAACGCCCAGTTGTGCAGCTGCCGCTTCACTCGGTCGTCTTGGTGATCCATCCGCTCGCGGATGTGGGTCAGGCGTTCGACGGCGATATACGAACAGTCGTGGGCATCTGCTTCCTCCACGATGCGTCGTGAAATCGTGTGCAGGCGGTTCAGCACGAAGCGGGTTTCTCGCCCCGACAGTCGCCGGAGTACCTGCTTCGCGGAGCGAGTGCCTTTGTGCTGAAGGATTCGACGCACGCGGAAGTAGTGGTTCTGGCCCCACAATAGGTCGCCACCATCGTAGAACGACCCCGTGCTGGTCACGGCGACGTTCTTCAGGTTCAAGTCCACGCCCAGTACCTTGTCACCGTCGCGTTCTTCGACCTCTTTCTTGATGACGATGTGGAGGTAGAACGCATCCTCACCCTCGCGGTAGTGGAGCGTTCCCATCCGCTTCTCGTAGTCGTCATCATCGAGGTAGGACTTCTGGTAGTCTCCGAGAACGTAGTCCACGGCGACCCTGCCGTTGATGGTGGAGAGGGTAGCCGACCTGTCCTTGATCGTCAGCGTCCGTTTGTCGTAGACGGCGGATGGCTTGTCGAATCGAGGAAGCGGTCGGCTGTTGCCCTTCTTCCAGTCAGCGACGGTAGATTTCATCGCCTCGAGAGCTTTCGAGTATGCCCGGACGCAGAGGTTCGCCGGGAGGTCTGTTTCGTCCCGAAGGTCGTGGTACACCCGGTCGTGTATCTTCGACTTGCTGAGGCTGAGATAACCCTCTCGCTGCGGCCGTGCTGGACGGTGTAGTTGGCGGCGTGATTGAACTGCTCAATCGTCCGATGGAGATCTTCGCGCCGCTCAGCGGGCACGTCCAGTTTGACCGGGATGGTACGCGTGACCTCCATCGGCACACCTGGATGCCGCGCTATCGGGTATAAAGTTCAGGCAACGGTCGGGAGTCGGGAGGGGATTGTTGCTGGGGAAGTAATCGAATCGTGTCGGCTTCCTCCCACGCCTGAAGTCGTGGGCTTCCGCCTTGAGACTCTGTGAGTCCGGATTCCTGACGCCGGTCCCGGTTGACCGTTCCGACTTCTTCATCGAGATTGTCACCGAACTCGACCGCGGAGAAACAGCTGCGATCTGCTATCCGTCAAGGAAGGAGCCGACCTGCTCCTAATCGACGAGCGAGACGGTCGCCGTGTTGCCCGACGAGAGGAGTGTATCTGACGCATAGCGCGCGGAAGCCCACCTCTTCAGGGGTACGAGGATGTCAACCGGCATCGGCGGAGCGCATCGGTGAGCGGGAAACCGGAGGAACGCCTGCGGTGTCTCCCGCAAGTCCACTCCGCCCTGTTCGGGCGGGACGCGCACGAGTACAGCCCCGGTGCGGGTCAGTCGGCGAGTTCGTCGAGGATATCCCGTTGTGCAGCGATGATCCGGTCGATTCGCGCCCGGTACTCCTCATCGACGTCGGGGGCGGGGTCGGATGCGGGCTCGCTCATACAACCACATTCGACTGTAGCATAGTTAATCCTCCGGCAGCCTGGAGGTGTCGATCTCGCCCGTTTCCAGCCACGTCGCCAGCTCTTCCACGCTGAAGAGCCCGATTCGTCGGATGACCGTCGCCGTCTCGTCTCCCAGGTGGTCCGTATCGATTCCGTGGCGAGACAGGTACTCAACTGTCACGGTCCATGCCGTCCGCTTGTTGCCGTCCTCGAACAGATGGAGACTGACCAGTTCCCAGAGCAGGGCAGCGGCACGGTAGTGGGGGTTCTCGTACTCCCGGGCCGGCGCCAGGACCTCGCGTTCGAGTTTCAGTCGCGGAGCAGCCTTCATCAGTCCGCGATGCTTCAGGTCGTACGCTTCCTCGAGCTGCTCGTGCACGGCGAGAATCTCGTCCGGCGTGGGGAGCCCGTCATCCTCCATACGGGTACAGTACCGCTGGTGGGCCCGTTCCACATCGGCGTTGTGGTTCCGTCGGTTGCTGCAGGGGTGGCGAATCTCTGGTGGAGACACTCTATCGTAGTCAATCCAGCTCTGTGCTTCGGGTGGTTTTCTGCAACGCTTCGATGCCCTCTCGTAGCGACATCCGTGGGGCGTAGCCGAGCTGCTCGCGAGCCTTCGAGATGTCCGCGACACAGTGGTCGATGTCGGCTGGGCGCGGGTCGGTGTGGACGATCGCCGAGTCGGTGTTCGTGGCCTGCTGGATGGTCTCGGCGAGGTCGAGCACGGAGGTTTCCGTGCCCGTGCCGATGTTGTACGCCTCGTCGATGGCGTCGGCCGTGGCGGCCCGGAACTTGGCCTGGACGACATCATCGGTGGTGATGGGCTCGTCGCTCGCCTGATTGACGAAGACGAAGATGAACGAAAGAGACGTACCTGAGTGACCTGTGGCGCTGCTATTGCACTCTCTCCCTGGGTCCGCTGGTACTACTCGTCGTCCTCGTCACTCTCTGCCTCACCTTCCGCCTCGTCGTCCGCAGAGCCGTAGGTCTTCTTCGGTTCGTCGAGGTCGAGAACGACGAGCGACTCGTCGTCGTTCCACTCCGGGTCGTACTGTGTGGTCACCTCGGGAATGAGGTCGTAGCGTTCGAGGAACGCCTTCGGGGCGATGGTGCCCCCGGAGTCGGTCTTGCTGACGGTGTAGGCCGCGTCATCGGCGTCCTTGTCCGCGACCGGCTCGATACCGACCTGGTTGGCATCCTCATCGTAGTACATCACGGCGCCGTCGTCGTCCTCGAAGAATTCCTCGATGGCGGCCTGGTTGACGCCGATGCTGCCGGATTTGCGGATGGAGATCATCGGCTCGGTACCAGCTGGGCGGCCGCGGCCACTGCCTGCTTCATCGAATTTCTCGAATCCGATATTCAATTGTTTAGTTACGTTACTGATTGTTCTTCTGGTTGCGCCGAATCTAAACTACCTTGCATCGCCATTTCAGATTGTTGATCGAGATGTATCTCGATTACGACTGATTTGTCGCCGCACGGATCGCTGATCGGTACGATGTGAGACGATTCTCCAGACTCAGGGTTGATACGCCCAGTATTTTACACTGTAGCCTATCGAGGCGCCAGTTAGTTTATTACTCATCAGGCAGCCAGCCGGTCATGTGCAGGATTCAATCTTCGACCGGGACAACCGTTTGATCGCTGATTCCGCCCCTCTCGACGTGTACCGTCATCCCGACGAAGTGCGTTCCCCGGTCGCTCGCGAGTCTCAGATTCGCCAGTTGGAGGCACTGTATGCTCCGCTTCAACAGGGCGAGTGCAGCGGGTCGAATGTGGTCGTGTACGGTCCCCCGGACTCCGCCGCGGTCGGGAAGACCACCTCAGTTCGCGAGGTGCTCTCTTCAATCGATGCTGCCGAGGTCATCGAGGTCCCGGTCTATCACCAGCCGAACGATCGCCAACCGTAATCAGCGTGTTGAACCAGATACGAGCGGCCCGGGGTGGTGACCCTATTCGAAAGTCCACTGAGAAGACGGAGACCCTGTTCGATGATGCGATCGACGAGTTGGCGGCGATCGACCAACCGACGCATCTCGTGCTCGATTGCTCTACCTCCGGGGCGCCGCTTTCTTCCCCCGATTCCGACATCGATAAGACGGCTCGGCTTCCACCAATCTGGGAGTTCCTGGCCCGGAGTACGCGGGATCGACTCGACGGGGACCGTATCGGCGCGCCAGGCGCATACAGCATCACGGTCATCCTAACGGACGAAACCCAGTTCGACGAGTGCAGCCGCTTCGAGAAGTACGTCGACGCAACGGTCTATTTCGACGGCTACGACGCGGACGATCTCGAGGAGATTCTCTCGGACCGTGCAGAGGACGCATTCATCGATGGAGCCGTCGATACGGAGACGATTCGGCACTGTGCTGAGTCGACGCTCCCGTACGCCGCCAATGCGTCGCGGGCCCTCCGTCTCCTCAGAGAGGCTTGGCACTGTGCCGAGCGTGAGGATGCCGACGCCGTGCGCATGGAGCACGTCGATGCAGCCACCGAGCGGTGGGCCCTGCACGATCTCCGGGCAGTTGTCGACGGGAGTACCCCCCGACGCAGCTTCTCTTCTGGATACTCGCTACCCGTCAGAATGAGAGTGGAGAACCAGTTCGGACAGCCGAGATTCAGAACCATCGGAAGACGCTTGAAACAGACCTGGAGGGCGATCCCTGGTCCGACGCATACGTCCGGGAACGACTCAAAGAACTCGAGGAACGGTGGCCATTCCTTGAACGCGAGCAGATCGCTGGCGGCCGAGGGGAGGGGGTCTACTTCGAGTACCAGCTGCAGCCGGATTGCACGGCTGCTCTGGAGGCAATCGAGACGTACCTGAACGACCACCTCCGGAAATCCGTTACCAGCGCCGATTCCTCGGCGACTCCCAGCCACTGGCGTTCTGCCTCAGCGACGGCATCTACGGGTCCAGAGTCGGCACCATCCGGTATTGAACACGCGGAGCAACGGAAGCAAGAATCGACGAACGATCAAGGTCTGACCGACGACAAGGATGAAACCCGTTCGGTACGAGACCACCTGGAAATCCAGCACGCACTCGTCCAACTCGGACGGGCTCATCAGCACGACGTATTCGTCGCTCGGAACGACCGCAGTGAGTCGATCGACGGTAGGACGCTCGGCGAGGGTTGTGTCGACACCCTCCCGCTTCGAGGACTGCCCGAAAAGGCGGCCGAACTTATCGAGTATATCGACGTCATCTGGTTGGACGGCGATTCCATCGTCAAGATGTTCGAAGTCGAGAACTCGACGCAGATCTATTCTGGACTCCTCCGGATGGCCGATTTCGCGGCCAGTGTGCCGAATCTCATGGTCGACCTCTATGTCGTCGTTCCGGAGAACAGAGCGGAGACGGCTGAACAGCATCTGTCCCGACCGTCGTTTCAGCAACTGCTCCACGAACCGGAGCACATCACAGTCGACTACAAAACGTTCGCCGAAGTTCGACGGCTCCATGATTCGTCGTGCGAGGGTGACACCGACTTCCTTCGGTAGCGTTACCATCACTCTCTCGTGGACAGGGTCGACGTGATATCGAACTAGATGTATCAGAGGTTCCATGAGAATCTCTCGGCGCGGGTTCGCTCGACGCTGGCCGAGACGGAGATCCATTTCGCCCCCTACGATGCGGCCGAGCTCCGGGCGATTCTCGAGCAGCGGGCCACGGAGGCATTCGAGTCGGGAGCGCTTAGCGACGACGTGATTCCGCTGACGGCAGCCCTCGTGGCATCGAACACCGGGTCGGCGCGGCGAGCGATAGACATCCTTCGGACGGCTGGGGAAATGGCTCAGAAGGCAGACACTGACCAGGTGGCCGAGGAGCACGTCCGTGTCGCTCAGGAGGAGGTTGAGGAAGAGATCATCAAGTCGGAGTTGACCTCGCTCTCGAGTCATGCGCTGCTTTCTCTGTACGCGGTGGCGGTCCTCGAGATGGACGAGTCGGTCGATGAAGTCCGGACGAAGACCGTCGCGCAACTGTATCGGCGGTTCTGTGAGGCCGTCGAGATGGAGGCACGAACGACACGGACTGTCCAGAACCACCTTTCCAAGATGGCTTTGATGGGATTCCTGACCTCGACTGAGCGCAACGAGGGGAAGGGCGGTGGGAAGTTCCTCGTCCACGAACTGTCGGTCGACCCGCAGGCGGTGAAGTCGGCCATCAGCGAGGTCGATCGGTTCGAGGGGCTCGTCGAGTGAGGTGTGTTTGGCAGCCGGGTTGGGGGAGTGTCATTCAGGGGGATGTCGTTCGCGAAAGCTCTGTCAGGCGTGGTTGTCGATTTGATATGGTGCGTTCTTCGGCGACAGCGCCGGCGACGACCGATTGAAAGCCCCCGCTGGCTCGGGGTCCCGCGACTCGCTGTCGCCGAAAATCGAGGATTTTCGAGAGTGAGCGAATCGGAGATTCGCGAGCTTCGAGGGAACGAGGTTCCTCGGAATCACGAGAGAGCGTCGCTCTCTCGGACGACGGTCCTCGGTCGCTTCGCTCCCTGCGGTCCTTGCGTCGTCGGGGTGGTTCGATGAGCGAAGCTCATCGTCATCCCAGAAATCTCCGATTTCTGGAGAGGCCGCCGAGCCCGCGGCCCCTTTCAGGCCCGCCCGGGTCGGTGTTCCAGGGTCGAGTACACATCGTGCTGGCTCGGTGAGTGTGCTCCGTGGACTGGTCGCCTCGATCGTTCCCGGACGATGGCGAGGCTGAAAGCCGAGCAGTGGGAGTGGCAGCCAGAGCAAGACTCCCCCAGTCCCAGTCATCGCAGCGGCTCAGGGCGGACGCCCACGACTGCAGTCGTGGGTCGTATCGTAGATGTCGGGGACGTGCCTGCACCGTGGTCAATACCGGGTCCGCGATTCACAACAGGTGGGGTTTCTACCTCGCCGCGTCCGTGTATCACGTTTAGCTAAAAAACCAGATCGCCAGCGGACTGTTTCGTATATTCAGAAGGGGATTATTCATGATGTGCTCCTGCAGGGATAACGGCCGTGCGTGCAGGTCCGTGTCTCACACACGGCGGCGGGTTCCGTATAAAGGGCCCGCCGTTTCTCGATGTTGATATCGTGACGCTGCACCACACGCCCGTTCCCGTCTGGTGATTCGCTGTGTATACAGAATGACGGCGGAGTAATAAATCTGCGGGTGGCGTATCGAATATCATCTGACGGTTGCTCAAAACCTCTCTAACACCATGTTTGGGGCATCTGATAATAAGTAATATAAATTTCGACACTGTAGCTTCGCTAGACATGAAGTCGACGACTCCGTTATTTGGGTAGAAAGCGAAGAGACGAATCGGTGTGACATCCGAAACCTGTCTCTTCACGAGCGTGCGACCGGTTCGATGTCGAACCGCCCGAAATCTCTTCTTGTATCGGCGGCAGGAGCAGATTCCGAGTAAATTCGCTCACTGTGTGAACGGCATCTGCTGTTCTGACTGCATGACGTATCCTCGATTGTTCGGCAAGTTCGAGAGCATGAGTCGATAGTGTAGCGGGTATTTCGTGCTTACGTGCACATGAGTGTGGGCCAGCAACGGACGTGTGTAGCGTGCACAACGTCTGGCATGTATTCGTCGACGAAGGACCTGGTTTCTCGTTAGTGCGTGTTGTACACGAAACAGTGCGCTGCTAGTGCCTTCCTGGAGTGCAACTGCGATACGCCAGGTATCCAGTCATGCCAGATTATTCGGTATCTTTCGAGGCTGAGGTGGAGGACTTCGACTGAGTAGTCGGCAATGGGGAGTCCAGATTCGATATTCCGTGTGAAGGTCTGGATATCCCCTATGGGCGGGAGGTGCTCAGGGCGACAATCAGAACGGACATTCTCCGATCAATATCAGCTAAAGTCCGAAAGACCTGGCCTCCAATGTCTCTGAGTCGCGGAAGTACGCCTCTATATATGGGTGAAGGTTGTCCGGAAGCTCACTGAAAACTCGGACGGAACCATGTTGATCATCGCTAACCGTTGGTTTGTCTGTGGTCTCTACAACGAAACCGTTCGCTAAATAGTGCTTACCTCCACTGCCAGAAATCTCAGATTCGTCGTATAGGTGCTGGAAAGCCCCGAGCGATTCGACAATTTCAATTTTTATGCCGAACTCCTCATACGCAATCCGGTCTACGGCATCGTCAAGCATCTCTCCTTTATGAACTCTGCCACCCGGAACGAACCACTCCCCTTTTGCTGGATGATTCCGGCGCTTCGCGAGAGCAACTCCGCCATCAACAAGCACCACCAGATCTACTGAAACTATGGGAACATTCCGAACGATAGCTCTCCAAGTTTCCTCATCTATCCACTCTACGCGTTCGGGCTGGCCGATGGGTTCAGGCATCTAGTATTCGCTCACGATTTTGCTCGTACCATTCGATAGTTTCACGCAATCCGTCACGAAATTCTGTTGAAGCCTCCCAGTCAAATCGTTCCTTAGCACGGGAAGTATCCAGCTTGCGGCGAGGTTGGCCATCTGGCTTCGAGGTGTCCCACTCGATCTGCCCCTCAAATCCAGTGAGATTTACAATCAGTTCGATGAGATTCTGAATCGATATCTCTTCACCGCTCCCGAGATTGACCGGCTCGGAGGAATCGTATTGCTCGGTAGCGTCCAGTATCCCCTCGGCAGCATCCTTTACAAATAAAAATTCTCGTGTGGGACTACCGGTACCCCACGCAGTAATCGCGTCTTCACCGCTCTCTCGAGCCTCGATACACTTGCGGATTATTGCCGGGATAACGTGCGAAGTCTCCAGATCGAAGTCATCACGAGGGCCGTAGAGGTTGACGGGAAGGAGATAGATACTGTTGAATCCATATTGCTCCCGGTAGGCCCACGATTGTGTGTGTAGTGCCTTCTTGGCGATTCCGTAGGGTGCGTTCGTCTTCTCGGGGTACCCGTTGTACAGATCCTCCTCAGAAAATGGTACAGGTGTATGTTCAGGGTAGGCGCATATCGTGCCCAGGATGCTGAATTTCTCTATATCGTATCGACGAGCTTGTTCCATAAGCTCGATTCCCATTATCGCATTATCGTAGAAGTAGCGCCCAGGATTCTTGCGATTAGCTCCTATACCCCCTACCGTTGCAGCGAGGTGAATAACAGTATCCGCCTTTGACTCCTCGAAAGCCTGCTGAATAGCTTCACGATTGCGGAGATCGTATTCATCGCTGCGGGGGACGAAGATATCTACAGCGTCGTTCCTGCGTTCAAGTTCATCAACGAGGTGACTCCCCAGGAACCCGCTTCCACCAGTGACCATCACCGTCCGTCCGCTCCAGTAATCGTGTCCGGTCATCGCCAATCAACCCGGCCTGCCCACTTTTCTGGATTGCTCGCGTACCATTCGATTGTCCGGCTGGCACCTTCGCGCCAATCGACTTCAGGTTCCCAACCCGTCTCCTCATTAAGTTTCTCGTAGCCAACGAGTAGCTCTTCAACGTCGCTATCACCAGGACGGAATCGATCGTCGCGCTGGACGATTTCGGGGTTTTCCCAGTAGCCTTCCTCGCTACCCACCTCTAAGAGGAGATTCGCCCACTCTCGCATCGAAATGTTCTCGCCGTATCCATAGACATACTCCTCTCCGGGCTGTCCCTCAAGTGCAACGTGGAGATGTCCGCGAACACCATCGGAGACGAAACACATGTCTCGCTTTGGCGTGAGATTCCCGAGTTCGACGATATCACGTTTTAGTGCCTGAGTGATGATCGTTCCCGTAATGTAGCGAGGATTCTGCCTGGGGCCGTAGTTGTTGAACATCCGGGTTGTGACCCCCGGGACATCATACGCGTCGTGATAGTTCATTGTCAGGAAGTCCGACGCGAGTTTCGAGGTGGCGTACACTGAGGTGGGATTAACCGGTGACCGTTCACTCAGAATAACCCGTCCGTCCTCTTCGTACTCGTGCTTGTCCTCCATCTGCTGGTCGATATTCCCGTACTCCTCGCTCGTACCAGCCGTATCGAACTTGTACAGATCGAGGTCGAGGTCGACTGCAGCCTGCAACAGATTCAGTGTCCCGTTGACGTTCGTGTCGATTGTCTCGTATGGACGCTCCCATGATTCCCCAACATGGGCTTGCGCAGCCAGATGGAAGACGATGATATCGGAATACCCCGTCATCGCCTTCAGAGCCTCCGTGACCGAATGTTTGTCCCGGAGATCTCCTCGGTGAACAGTAATCTCCTCCTGGAGATGTCGAATATTCCTGAGCTCCCCACTCGAGGTTGCGCGAACGAAGACATGGACATCCGCTCCGAAATCGACCAATGTCTCGGTTAGGTGAGAGCCGACGAAACCATCTGCGCCAGTGACGAAAATCGGCCTATCATTGAGACGGGCTTCCAAGTTCATCGGATAAATAATCCACACCACTGCCAGGGCTTGTAATGTTCGGTATCAGTAACTCATGGCCTTTGGTGAAATCGTAGGATGGCAGTTATGCCAGAAAACGCTCGCCTCACCGGTTGTTTGGACGAGATCCAGGTAGACTTTGTGGAGCGTAAAGCAACACCGCGACTGTTGACGAAGCTTGGTATTCAGCTCCATCTTGCTGAACTATCACTTTTAAATACAATTTTGATACTTGAGGTATCTGGTGTTGAACGAGCGCGCTCCACCGTCCACAACTGGGTTCACAATGCCGAGTTACAGCCCGGGTCGGGCCGCTCGCCAGATCACGTCGCGGTCGACGAGACGGATATCTGGCTCGATAGCGATAAGTACTGGCTGTACGCTGCTGTCGATCCCGAAATGAACGATCTCCTCCACAAGGATCTGAAACACGTCACGACCGGCGGTCTCGCGTGGCTGTTCCTCCGCAAGCTGCGCGGCAAACATGACATATAAACCGCCGCCTTCCTCGTTGACGACAGCGATTCACTCCAACTTGCCTGCCGACGCCACCAACTCGATCTCAGATACAAGTCCGATGGAAATCGGAACATAGTGATCGCCAGAAGTATCTACTCACACTCTTCTCTGTATCTCTGAGAGACGACAGGTAACACCGGCTTTCGGCTGGTTACTCTTCAAAGACTTCCGGATTCTATTACAGCACGAACGTGTCTCCAGAAAAGTAAAACAACCAATCAATGCGTTCTCGAATATTTTCACCCAAGCTACCGCAACAACCGCAGATGAGTGGTTGCGCTCGTTCGCTTCGCATGGAATCAGCTTATCTGAACACCACCATACTACAAATTGCTAAGGACTTATACGCAAAGAGGGACCATACGTGATGAAGGTAACTTAGAATGGCGAGTTTGATAAAGAAAGGTATAAAAAATCCGGGAAGGTTCCAGGATATATAAAACGAAAGACTATTGCAAAGGCTATCGGACCGATCAGAGGTGAAGTATATCGAAATATTAACCATATAGATAAGCAAAAGCCCAAAATTGAACACTTTGTAAGTGAGAATGAATTTGTATTGATCGTTCTTGACGCATGTAGATATGATTACTTTTGCCAATACTATTCCGACTTTCTAAGCGGGGATCTTGAAGCTGTCTGGAGTTCCGCATCTTGGACCGCTGATTATGTGGAGCGAACTTGGACCGGAAATTACGATTTGACATATACCAGTGCTGCACCGCATGTATCAGACTTCTCGTTCCAGAGTCGAGACAAAGATTATCGTCCTTCTGAACACTTAGATTCGATTGTGGATGTTTGGGACACCCATTGGAACCCCTTACTTGGAACTACACCTGCAAAGGATGTTACAGATGTCTCTTTAGCTCTGGCCGCACAGTCGGATAATACTCGATTAGTAGTCCATTATATGCAACCACATTCGCCGTATATTGGGGATTCAAAAATACTTCCTTGGGGACTGGATAGTAATGAATTGGAGGAACTAGACCTCAAAAACATCCGAGAGAGCGAAGAAATCCCCGATGCTATCGATAGCGAGATGTTGTCCAGAATATTTGAAGAAGATTTGGGCGCCCGGGAATTAGAAGAAGAGGAAATGACACTTCCGACCCACACAATCAAAAATCGAATTGAAACCGGAGATATTTCGACACAAGAACTTAGAGCGGCATACCGTGACAATCTACTGTATGTATTAGAAGAGGTAAAACGTCTTGTTGAAAGGGTTAACTGTTCTGTTATTGTGACTGCTGATCATGGAGAATTTCTTGGTGAGCATAATCTGTTCTTTCACCCCCAGACCCATTATCCAGAAGGAAGACAAGTCCCTTGGTTCACGGTTGACGAATCAGTTATTGGAACTATACCTATCGAAGAGAGGTTTTATGAAAAAGCACCATTTAAGCATCAGGACAATTCTGAAGAAAATATAGAAGATAAACTGGCCGCTCTTGGGTATATTGATACAAAATAAGTAGCATTCAATGAATGTCATACGCTAATACCGATTAGTTAAAACGGCATTGTCTAGTTAGCGCAGATCGAGGAAAGAGCAAGTCGTTGAGTAGTCTGCCCAGGAAGCTCGCAGACCCTCTCAGTAGGCTGTATGATGGAGAGTTATATGAATATTGGGAGCCTGAGCGGACGGCGAAGCCCGTCAGAGCTTTCGCCGTCCGGCTCCACGCGACTGAATGTTCGCTTAGAGAAAATAGAATCGATTCTTGCATTTCTCGGCATTGAACGTTCGAACCAGGCGTTCTTTCATTGGGTACCTCGGATAACTGATATCAGTCTCGACCCACCGTGGCGACACCGTCGGCGGGTCGCGGTTGACGTGACTGCTGTCCGGATCAACGGTGAGTTGTGTTGGGGTATATGCTGCAATTGACCTCGATACAAAACTGATTCTCGATGCGCAAATTTTTGGACGTCACGGCACCAATCCAACTGCTCCGTTCCTCCACCGACTCACAGAAAACCACGATTGCTCGAAAACCACGTTTCTGACTCATTCGTTCGGCTCTCGGACTGCCCTCAATCGATCAGGGCTGGGCGGTCGGGTGACCTACACCAACCGAAACCTCATCGAAACCTGGTTTCACACCCTCAAGCAACGCATCGACCGCTTCTATCGCTCGTGGGTGGGCAGTCGGCGGAGCCTCCGGCGATGTATTTCTCACTTCGTACAATACTACAACGAACAACTACTGCACCGATCGCTCGGCGGACGAACGCCAGCTGAGGGGTTCGTAACCAGACAGTGCCGGTGAAAACGACGCCTCTCGTGGATTGCTCGACAAGGGCCATCCTCGAGGCACACTGCTCGATGAGCCTTCTACACGACACACAAATCGCGTGGCAAGTCCTCACGAGAAATCTCGACCGCTTGAGAACTGTGGTCGCCGACAAAGGCTTCGACTGGGACAAAATGCGTCACATTCTGCGGGAAGAAGGCATTAGACCCGTGATCAAGCACCGTGAATTCTACTCGGGTGCTGGCGCTAACAATGTTCGGATGGATAATGAACCGTTCCATCGGGGGTATATCGTCGAATGGATATTTTTCACGCTTCGCAAGCGATTCGGCTTGACATTTAAACCCAGAACGTGGTTCGGTCAGTTTCGAGAGATCGTCCTAAAGACCGCTGTCAGAAACATCGAATGGTCTCTCACCATCTGGACCGCGTGAATTCGAGCGTCTAAACAAGGCCCATCCCTATATTCAGGTAGAGAGGCCTTCGACTAGATTCCTTACTGCTCTCTCGTTGACAGAGGCAACTGCTTCATGCGTATTCTGGGCATTATGGGTCCCAAGAACGACGTTATCTAATTCAGTCAGTGGACTATCTGCGGGTAATGGTTCCCGCTGAAAAACATCTAGGCCAGCGCCTGCGATCGTCCCTGACTCCAGGGCGCTAATGAGGGCATCCTGATCGATGAGTTCTCCCCGCGCGGTATTGATGAGGTAGCCATCGGAGCCAAGAGCAGCCAACTCGTCATGACTAACGAGATTCCGTGTTCCATCGACAAGTGCGCAATTGAGGCTGACGATGTCTGCCTCTTCAAATAGAGTGCTACGGTCAACAGGCTCGATACCAATATCCTCGACCAGATCATCCGGAAGCGGTTGCACGTCGTTACCAATTACTTTCATTCCATGTGCGGCAGCACGTCGTGCAACTGTGGAACCGATGTTACCAACCCCAACAACACCGAACCTCTTCCCCTGAAGTGACGTTCCTCTCGGACAGAACCATTTGCCTTGACGGACCGCATTGTCGATCTGGTGGAGTTGGCGCGTCAGGAGTATTGCGTATCCGATGACGATATCAGCAACCTCGTCGGTGAACGCTCCGGGGGTGTTATACACTTCCACTCCGTGTCGTTCGGCAGCATCGAAATCGATATTGTCAGTTCCGATACCCCATTTCGAGATCACCTTGAGTCGTGGGCACGACTCGATTACTTCGGCGGAGAGCTCGTCATCTCCTGCGAGAATCCCATCGTAAGCCGGCAGTGTTTCGAGAAGTTCGTGCTCATCAAGTTGCTGGTCCACGTCGGCAATAGTGTACGAGATACCGTTCTCGTTGAGTTGCGATTGGTATTTGTCGATATCATCAAGAATCAACGGGCAGGATATCAGAACACGGTAGTCTCTATCATCTCCGGACGTGTCTGTAGTCGACTCGGCCATTGGTGTGGCATAGCCGACCCCCAGTAGATACAAAACAGTTCTCCTCTATCCAGTCTCGCGCCAGTAATTTACTATTCATACTCTAATGCATTAGCTATCAACAGCCGTCTGAAGTTCTGGATCTTCCCCGTAGCGATCTTTGTGCAGGAATTCGGCAATGCGAAAATCGATCGGTTCATCGATATCAATCGCCTCCTCCTCTTCCATCGGGAACATCATCGGTCGGTCACCGATTCGGTTCTCGCGGCTCTCGACCGAGTCCTGTGTGAATAGATATATATTCGAGTTCTCCTCATAGACGGGGTCCAGATCTTGGGTGCGCTGGAGTTGATCGCGCTCGTGATTGATAGGTCTGCAGTTGTCATCCCAGAGACGCGTCTGAAGTGAAGTCACAGAAAAGACGGAGTCGCAACTCTCATTCTCTTCTAACATCGCCACTGCATCACGAATTGTCCCTGAGCGGAGGAGCGGGTTGGTGCAGTGAGTCTGAAGATACAGGTCCGCATCTACTCTCTCGACATCATAGAGGATGATATCGTTCATCGGTACGTAGTCTCCCTGTAATTGTTCAGGTCGGTCGATTACTGTGGCGTCGAATTCTTTCGCTTCAGAGCCGATTTCGGGAGAGTCGGTATTGACCACGATCTCATCCACCTCTGGCGTGACACGCAGTGTATTCAGAATCCAGTGACAGAGCGGTCGGCCGTTGAAGTCACGAAGATTCTTGTTCGGCACACGCTCGCTGTGGCCCTTCATCGGCACGAGTGCGGCTAACCGGGGCATTACGTTCGAACACTCAGGAAAAAGAAATCAACCTTTGGATTGTCCCTCATAGTTGATCCGCTGGTTTGGACTATCGTTGGGTTGGAAGAACCCGAGGATGGTTCAGGAGTTCTGGTATTGAGCCATCGTGTCGTCCTGCATGACAGCGCCCCGCCCACCGTCAACCAGAATCGAGCTACCGGTGACGAACGCAGCGTCATCGCTTGCGAGCCACAGGACCGTGCCCGCGATATCCTCCGGTTCTCCGATTCGTCCGACCGGATGGATATTCTGGAGGTGTTCCTCCTCCTCCTTCGACAGCTCTTGCTCCGTTCGGTCGACTCGAACCCAACCCGGAGTGACGGCGTTAGCCCGAATTCCGAGTTTTCCGAGGTCGAGTGCCATCGCGCGGGTCATTCCCTCGATACCTGCTTTGACCGCGTTGTAGGGGAACATGCGTGGCATGGTGTGGTGTGCGTGGTTAGACGAGACGTTTACCACACTGGAGCCTTCGGGCATGTGTTCGACTGCGTGCTTGACTGTCAGCCAGTAGGCGCGGAAATTGGTCTCAACTATGCGGGTCCAGTCTTCAATCGTGGCCTCAGTTACAGAGGTTTCCGTCTGTACTGCCGCATTGTTCACCAGTACATCGATACGGCCGAACTGATCAACGGTCTGGTGTACCAGTCTATGGATGTCATCAGGATTCCGTAGATCGGCCGACACGAAATCGGCCGTCCCACCTGCATCTTGGATGTCGGTAACAATCTTCTCCCCCTGGGAATCTGAACGGCCAGACACCACTACTGCCCCCCCTTCCACAGCGAACCTTCTAGCTATTTCTGCCCCAATTCCTCTAGTTGAGCCAGTGATTACGATTACTGCGTCGTCGAATTCTCCGTGAAGTATTGGGGACATACCAGTATCGGGGGATGGATATCGCATGAAGATTCCCCTTGAAGTAGATTAAGACTGCCCCCAACCCGAAGTGGTATTAACTGTCCCATCGGACTATCGTTATACGTGCACTCTGTGTTTCAAAAGGCTAAACCGGGAGGTAATTGTGTAACCATGTTAGATATACTATCGATTTGAATATGGGTTTACAAATGAAACTCCGAAAGCTGGCAAGAAGGGTTATTCCGGATAGTGAGACGACCTATCCCAAGGTCAGTTTAGTTGAGCTGGAGGATTATTCCTCAGAGCCTTGTTTAGACGCTTCTGAAGAGGTCGGTCAGTAGCGATGTCGGCCAAATAGAATCAATCCGTGAGGTCCTCTCTACTGGACTTCGTTGACCGGATAGCGGCCGTAGAAGACGATTTGCACCGCGTCTAAACAAGGCCATTCCTCAGTATTTGAGGTGACGAACCCGACCGAAGAATATCGAGCGGCACAGTGATGAACTGGGTGTAAATCGGATAGAGAGCGAATCCAATCGCTGCCGCTCCGATTTTCCCGACTGAGTAGATGCTGGTCAGCCGTAGTAGATTCTTGAGCCGGTCGATTTCGAGCATTAATTACAGGTCCTTCATCTCGTCGCCAGATAGGGGAATCAACCAGGGATTGTAGATTTTCCACCAACCTTCGTCAACCCTCGATTGACTTGCTTCCTGGCAGTTCGTCCCCTTTCGGATACTCGATACGCAGATCGTCATCTTCCGAACCCCCGCCAGAGTGTTCCTCACTCGGGTATCCGTTCCTATCGGGGTAGTAGAACCGTCGCCAGAGCCGATCTGAGACGGGCTTGTCTCGTGCAAACCCTCTGTACGTGCCCCAGAACTGCATGAGCCGG
The DNA here is from genome assembly GCF_024298885.1 of Haloglomus halophilum. Lineage (GTDB taxonomy): Archaea > Halobacteriota > Halobacteria > Halobacteriales > Haloarculaceae > Haloglomus > Haloglomus halophilum. Next base: position 273,299 of record NZ_CP101166.1, on the reverse strand, counting down.
AACCGAGGAATCTCGACAATACTATCGAGGAGTTTCCCCTCACGAGCCGCAGCGATGTAGTCCATCACGGTATTCGACCCGAACATCTTGAGAAAATCTCCGAAGGTGAATTCCTGATCTGGGAAAATCTGCTTGTGTGCAATCGCCTCACGCCGATATCGGTTGTAGACCTCTCGGGGGGTTTCGTCGTGGACATGGATGATCTCAGCATCACTCGCATACGAGATGTGCCATCCCGTCTCCTGGACTCTCTTGGCCCAATCTAGGTCCTCGAGCCCCGTCAGGCTCTCGTCGTACCGGAACTCTTCCCACACCGAACGGCGAATGGCGGCGTTGGCGTTGTTACAGAAGGGGGAGGACTGGTAGTCCACATCCTCCTCGGGGAACCACCGTCGGAAGACCCGCTTCTCAGGGTACTTCGTCACGTGGTTCCCGCGCTGCTTGCCGTACACCAGGGCGATGTCCTCGTCGAACTTGTCGAGCAAATTTTCCAGCCAATCGACGCGAGTCGGGTAGACGTGGGCGCTCGCGAACACGCAGAACTCACCGTTGGCCTCTTTACAGCCGTAGTTGAGCGCCCGGCCGAACGAGAACTTGTCCGGGGGTATGTAGACGACCTCGTCGATCGGGTACTGCTTTGCGACTTCGATTGTTCCATCGGTCGATCCCGAGTCGACTAAGATGACCTCGAAATCGTTCATCCGTTGTTCGAAGATTCCGTGAAGCAGTTTCTCGATATGCTCTCGCTCGTTGTAACAGCGGATGATGATCGATGCCCGGGGCGATTCCATCAACGGGCCATAACGAATGTCCGGAATTAAGCACTCCGGTACCGATAACCCATGGCGTGATTACGTCTCGAGTTCGCTCGGATCGACTCTCCGTTCAGAGAGACAGGGAATATACGAATGGGTGAGGTTGTGAAACTGAATCCCATCTTGTTCCCCATACTCGATTATCTCGGTGAGAGTCTCAACGTGCTGGTCATAGTAGTCTTCATATATCCGATCTCGGAAAAACGAAGGATGGGTTTCGGCAACCGTTTTCATAAGCTCATCGTCGTACTGGGCGGTGTCGCTGTGTTCCCAAAAGTACGACTCATTTTCTTCTCTACCATCAGCACCGACGATTCGAACATCATCCGTTAGGGCCATCGCGATTGGGAGCATGAATAACGTCATAATATTGGCTGTACCCATAACTTCAAGCCGATTTGGAGTGGGAAAGACTGGTTTGTCTGCAGAAACGCTTCTAACTCCTATTAAATGGTCACGAAATTCCGGGTAGTGACCGGCAAGCAGACTGTGATACTCTTTTGGAATGACGGCCTTGCAGTTGTATTTCCTCAATACCTTGATTGCATCCTGTCTGAACTCATGTGCATATTTACTTGGACCGAAGTGAAAGACGGGGTCAGCGAATACTAATACATCCGGCTGGAGATGTTGAAGGAGCTCATCGTCACGGACGATACTGTTGCAGATTATAGACAGTGCGTCTTCTGGGATTTCAATATCAAAAACATCATCTAAACTTGGCCCGGTCGCAAATACGAAGGATGCGGGATATTCTTTTGATGAACTCAAATCCCGATAGTTTTTTTCGGAATTATGAGCAAAAGAATTGCGAATTTTCCTGGTGACATTCTCCCAGGTGGATGATTCAACGGTGGAAAAATACTCTGGATCCACTATTTCAGTTTTTCCAATATTTCTGAGAATAGGGGAACTCCAGAATCGTGAGTAATCCCAGAGCAAAATTAGTTCAGCAACGAGATCAAACTGGATATCTTCACATGAGGTATGAAAAACAAACGGCAAATGGTTCGTGTCATACGAAGCTTGTGATGGGGGTGCGCTAATTTGCTCGTCTATCTCCGAGGAAATCACTACGTGAATTTCGCAGTTATCAAAAGATTCTGCAGGGAGATACCATCCCAAGCGGTTAGCTATATCGTAAAACTGATTTTGGCACTTGAATGGTGGCCACAATAAAACTGATTCTACTGTACCTCCGCCCTCATCAAATAAATATTGCAACCCTTTTAATAATTTAGTTCTATAATATCTATATTTAATTGAAACATAGTTCTTTGAAGCCGTTGCAATTGTATCCTCCATATTCGGACTACCGTGTTTCAATTCAGCAAACCAGGAGTATAAGCTTGTATAATTGCTGAGCAGTAGGAAGCATCGGTGTTCGGTTAAGTATTAGACGGTGTAATGAAAGCTTCAACCACGCTTTCGCGCAGTAAGAGCCGGAATTTCTCTGGCTGACGGGCATCAGGCACTGTCTAGTTAGGCCAGTTTGAGAAGTGAGCAGGTCGTTGAGTGTCTTGTCCAAAGATGCTCGCAGACCTGCTCAGCGAGGAGTATGACGGGGAGTTAGATGAATAGTGGGGGCGCGAGCGGATGGCGACGCCCGTTAGGGCGTTCGCCGTCCGGCTCCACGCGACCGGTTGTTCTCTCAGGGAAACAGAAGCAATTCTCGCGTCACTCGGCGTGGAACACTCGCATCAGGCGAACTTTCAGTGGGTACATCGGCTGACTGACAGCAGTCCCGACCCGCCGACGGCTTCGCCGTCGCGGGTCGCAGTCGACGAAACTGCTGTCCGGGTCAACGGTGACCTGTATTGGGTGTGCGATACAATCGACCTCGATACAAAGTTGATTCTCGATGCCCAGATTTTCAAGCGTCATGGTACCGATCCAGCGGCTGCGTTCCTCCACCGATTCACAGAAAACCACGACTGCTCGAACACCTCGTTTCTGACTGATTCCTACGGCTATCGGACTGACTTCGCTCGGTTAGGCGTAAGCGGTCAGGTGGATTACACCGATCAAAACCTCATCGAAAAGTGGTTTCACACACTCAAGCAGCGCATCGACCGCTTCCATCACTCGTGGGTCGGCAGTCGGCGGAGCGTCCGCTGATAGACTTCGCTTTTTGTGCAATACTGCAACGAGCAGCGACCGTACCAATCGCTCGACGGACGAACGTCAGCTGAGGAAGTGCTAAACTAGACAGTGCCTTCGGATATAAAGTGTCACCAGGATAATCTTTTCCGCTGTAACAACAGCAGGTTTATGTCTCGCTTCGCCCCCTGTTTGTGACACCAGAATGTTCGCAAGACAGGGTTGTTGCGGGGAGGAGTCGTGACCGAGGAGATGCCGTCTTCGCGGGAGCAACTTCGGGCGCTGGTGGGTGTTGCGCGGTATCGGCCGAAGTTCACGGCGGGCATCGTCGGGCTTGGGGTCGTCGTTGCCGTCTTGGAAGGCCTGGGGGTGGGATTCATCCTCCCCATCATCCAGGTAACGCAGGGAAAAGCCGAGGCGAGTGGTGGACTCGTCGGGCTATTCGCCAGTGTGTACGAGTTTCTAGGTGTCCCCTTCAAGCTGCAGTACATTCTCCTCGGCGTCGGATTGATTCTCGCTGTTCGATACACCTGTGCGTTCGTCATCGACTGGCTGACCGCGAAGCTACGGATGGACTACATGCGCTATCTGCGTACGGAGGCCTTCGAGAACGCGCTGGATGCCCGAATCTCCTACTTCGACACGAAGGGTTCCGACGAGATGCTGAACGCCATCATCACGCAGACCCACTACGCGGGGAATACAATTCAGAAGGTGCGCCGGATTCTTGAGCTTTTCCTCATCAGTCTCGCGTACCTGCTCGTCGCGTTCGCTCTCGCGCCAATACTGATGCTGGTCAGCGTCGTTGCCCTCGGCGGACTCATGTACGGGATTAGGCGCGTAGTTGAGTCAGGATTCAGCGTCGGGAGCAAGGTCGCTAACGCGAACGAGCGTGTGCAGGAGTCCGTTCAGGCAGGGATGCAGGGGATTCGGGATGTGAAGGCGTTCAACCTCCACACGGAGCTCTTCGGTGACTTCCGGACTGCAGTGACACAGCACGTTGACTCGATGGTCCACCAGCGACGGAATCAGGCCATCATCAACAACTTCAACCAGTTCATGACGGCGGCGACGGTGTTCGCACTGCTCTTCGTCGGTATTGAGGTAGCGAACCTGTCACTGGGTGCGCTCGGGGTGTTCCTGTTCGCGATGTTCCGGCTCGGGCCGAAACTCAGCCATCTGAACGATGTCGTTTATGCCGCCGAGAACGACCTACCGCATCTCGTCCGCACGCAGTCGTTCGTCAAGCGGCTGGAACAGAATCAGGAGGACGATGGGGAGGAATCGGTTCCCGTTCCCGTCGATGAGGTTTGGTTCGATGATATCGAGTTCTCGTACGAGACGACCGACGAACAGGTGCTCAACGGCGTCTCGTTCAATGTGGACCGCGGCGAGTTCGTCGCATTCGCGGGACCGTCAGGGACTGGGAAGTCTACGATTGTCTCGTTGCTGATTCGGATGTACACACCCGACGGGGGAGAGATTACTGCCGACGGGACGCCGATCGGACAGTTCGACATCCACGAGTGGCGCTCCCGCGTCTCGCTGGTTCGGCAGCACCCATTCATCTTCAACGACACCCTCCGATACAACCTCACTATCGGAAACCGAGAGGCGACAGAGGAGGAAATCGACCGCGCGGTTCGCATCGCAAAGGTGGACGAGTTCTTCGACGAGTTGCCGCAGGGATACGATACGGTTCTCGGCGATAACGGAGTCAGACTATCGGGGGGGCAGAAGCAGCGAGTGGCGATTGCTCGGGCGCTGCTGAAGGATGCGGACTTCCTGATTCTGGACGAGGCGACGAGTGACCTCGATAGCCACCTAGAGGCAGATGTCCATCGGGGCATCGAATCGATGGACCGTGATTACGGAATCATCGCAATTGCGCACCGACTCTCAACGATTACGGATGCCGATAGGATTTACATGATGGAAGATGGCGAAATTATAGAGCGGGGTCAACATTTTGAGCTTGTGGAAGAGAACGGAAAGTACGCTGATTTTTATGCGACGCAGTAACAGCCGTTTCCGTTGTGTATAATCTCTCCATGATGGCTAATCAATACTAGGGGAGCAGAGAATAATAAAATGGACGATTTCAAAAACTTCCATTTAGTACCTATTGCCCCCAAGGAAAATGGTTGGTTTCCATATTCAAAACTGATTAACATAATTAAGGCCATAATGAACTATAAATAAATGAGGACATACATGTGCATTTTCATTCTCAAAGTTGCCCGTTATCGGAATTTACTGGTCGCAACTTTCCGCGTTTGTTGCACCAGTGGTGACCCAAGAGACACGTCTTAATTTTGGATGCAGACTTCCAGAGGGATGGCCGTTCGCTCTTGTGTAGCACATTGTTGATTTTAGAGAGTCACTCTGACAGCGTGTTTGAGCGCTTCTCGTCCGGGGTTGCGATAGAGTTCTCGTCTGAGTTGGAACGCTCGGGTATACTGTGTAAGGTAATCTTTTGAGATGCCTCGATGCGGCGAGAGCCACCGTCGCGCCAGCGACGCGTGGCTCTCGCAGGTGTTCACGTGGACCGTCTCGTTGGCGTACTCGCCGTCTCCGTAAACGACGTATCCGCGGTCGAATTGCTCGTCTTCCGCAAGCGGATCGTACACATAAAATCCGTCGGCAAGACGGGGCTCCTGCTGGCTGACCGCCAGCAGGAGCCGAATCGTCGATTCGTCTGCGGATTTCACTGGCACAACGGACCACTGCTCGGTGCCGCAATCCACGAGAACGAACGGGGTGTTTGTCTGGTTCTATAGGTTCCGCGTTCGCGTCGAGCGAGGCCGTGAGAGCGCAATCAGCTGTTGCGCTCGAGGCCTTTCAAGCCGGCAGAGACGTAGAACTCGTCAATTTTGACCGCGGTCCACGGAGATTGAGTGACGGCCCGTCGAGCGCTTCGGCGAAGCGCTCGACACGCCTGTGAATTGTTTTGTAGGTGACCTCTATTTCGCACTGTATCTGCCTGTGACTGGTGTTAAACCGCAAAAGCGCGTAGATTGAGCACAACCATTTGCGGAGTGCGATCTCCGAGTGAGCGAAAATCGTGCCGGTCTTATCGTTGAACGTCCGGTCGCAATCCTTACAGAGATGCCGCTGAAACTGTCCGTAGCTACCGTTTTTTGACCGTTCGGTCAGAACAGCAGTGGGGACTGGAAACACTGTCACGCCAGCGAACCTGTTGGGGCAGGTCCGCTGCGACCGATTCGGACCCAAACACATCGAGCGGAATCATTCGTGTCGGACACCGCGTCAGCGGTGTCTTTGTCCTCTTTGACTCGACAGCGCCAGCTCAGCAGTATCAACAATCTCCTACAAAAGAGCGTTCATCGATTGCCGCCTTACCCAAACGGCGGTTACAAAAATCTCACGACCATGCTTGATAAAAGTACACATCATCAACCAAGATATTGGTAGAACTTTCAGTATTTGAGAGGACGATTGTGTCAGCACAGTTGCGATAATGTACGCCCTCGGTTGTTGAAAAGTGCTCCCAGGGGCCTGTGATCGACTGTCGTTTCCGACCGAGAAACAATAAGCAGTTGACTCCGTCTTAGAGGCCCCAGATGTCCTTATTTAGCCACACTGGAAATCGTTCGCTGTTGCGCCTGACCCCTTCGCACGGCCGAACCCTTTGATCAGCAAGGTGGTCTGGTGGGCGGGTAGCCAAAACTTGAACTCGGCCTTGTCGTCTGCCGCTATCTCCAGCAATTTCGAATCATCTATTCTGACTGTATTCAAGATGACGATAATGGTGGCTTTTAAATGAGAGCCTTGTTGTTTAAATGTGGTGCGCATATCATACAGACAGTTATTTATTGGCGTTAGCAAACAAATGTATATCCCCTGTGCGGCAAAAGTACCAATAAGCAGTTATAGATGATGATGGAACCACGCTTGTACCTCCCGTACGTCGTCGGAACGGAATCCCCAATACCGTTCTTATTTGAGAAGACAGCTCCTTACTTCGCCAACAAGTATATTATTACAATTCACTCTCAAGACGGTAAGACATTTGGTTCTAATAGAATTAGCGAAATAAAGACTCACAATGAGAGTGTTCTTGATAAAATTCTAAAATTTGGAATAAGTAGTATCAACCAGTTTGATTTGATACATACCGGAGCTGGTGGACGCCTCCACTATCATAGCGCACAGCTCGGAACAATGAGAAACCGGAATGCAAAGCATATACACACATTCCGAGTCGATATAGATCCTGAACGCTGGAATCCCGAAATACGGCGTCGTACGGCCGAGATGGCCGACGTAGTTACTGCCGTCAGCGAACACACTGCGAGGACTGCTGAGCGTGAATTTGGAATCTCACCGAAGGTGATTTATAACGGGGTTGATTTGAACGAATTCGCCCCGGATAGGGGTCCATCAAAAGTTCTCGAGGATCTTGGTATCAATGAACCCGTCTTTCTCTTTGTCGGGGCTTTCCATACAAGAAAGCGACCGCTTGACTTTGTCAAAGTAGCTTCGAGAGTGCCTGATGCATCGTTCGTCATGGCGGGAGACGGACCGCAGTTCGATACCGCGAAGCGACGCGCTGAATCGATTGACAACCTCTATCTCCTCGGTAGAGTAGAAAAATCGAAACTTCCCCCAATATACGCGGAAGCCAGTGGGTTTATTTTCCCGAGTACGCAAGAGGGGTGTCCAAACGTTGTACTAGAATCACTGGCTTCGGGTACTCCAGTGCTAGGATACGAGGCCACATCAATGCCAGAGTTGGTTGAGACAGGCCGGACCGGAGAGCTAGTTGAACCTGAGGATATCGATAGACTTGTCGGGGCTGTGAATCGTCTATTAGAAACGGATATAGAGAGTATGGGACTGAAAGCACGAGAGTATGCTGTAGAAAATCACCGCTTCAAACACATAGCCAACCAGTATCTCGAAGTTTACGAGGATGTACTCACCCAGGAGTGACTACTTGTAGCCTAGGTTTCTGAGACGTTCGGTGATATCCTCATTTAGCTCAGCTTCACTATCGTTAGGTGCACCGTTGGAGATCGACTTTCGTTGATTACTGTCGAACTCCACCCACGGCACAAGCACCAAATCTCGGAGGAACTTACCTCTAGGATGACCGTAGATTCCGAACCGGCCAAATGAGTTCCCGTGGTCGGATGTCAGTACTGACTTTCCATTTAATGAGGTAACGAGATGCCTAACGTGAGGCATTGTGAGTTCAAGATTCTCCACGTAGGCCTTGTACACCGTTTCCTTATCGACTTCACCAATTTCTAGAAGACGCCAAATAGACATTTTATCATGATCGGTATCAATCTCACCTCCCCCTGACACGGTGCGATGGTTCAGTTGCCGGCCAGTTTCGCCGATGAATGGGTAGTGGGGTTGCAAAAGATGACATATTAGTCGCTTATCAGGGTACTCCTGTTCGGCTTCCAGACTTGCCTCAACTGCAGCTTGGGGAGGCACTGTGTTTAGTTCGTCATCCCAGTGGGTCTCCCAGAGCGGGAGAAAGTCGTAGAACTGCTCATGGAGACTAGTTGAGACGAGTTGAGGTGTCGCACTTACGTAAACGGTATCCCGAAACATTCGATTTGAAAAGTTTCGTTCAAGAAACTCCGTCGTGTGTGACCCCCTTGAAATCCGTTTTTCTACTTCGAACTGACCTCCAGCTACCTCAGTGAACACATCGTACCGGCAAGCGTCAATGATGATTAGGTTATCCCAATCGTGATCCATTACTGATACTCCGTCGTACCCTCGAATTTTCCGTGCCCAGTTCCGGTGGAGCCAGAACAAAACTTCTCGTGGGTTCCGCAATCCGTATACGACATCCGGGAACTGCATCTAAACCACTCTTCGGGCTAGAATCGGAAATAGCTGTCCGGAATGGGCACAGGGGACTCAGCATACCTAGTCCACAACCGCAATAGTTAGGCGGGAGTAGGTTCACACTTGGCTATGTCAGTTGCAGCGGGGGTCCCTGTACTACAACGGACATCCGATCTGAGGCGTTTCCTTTCGAGTGCAATAGAGAGTCCAATTGATACAGTGATTGTCGCAGACAACGGGAATAGCGGCGAACGTCAATCACTCTACCAAAAATCCTATCCGTTCGATTTGGAAATTTTAGACCTCCAATATGACATTGGTATAGGTGCCTGTAGACGAGCAGTTGCCGAGGCGTGCGACGATGAGTACCTACTCGTTGTCGATAATGATATGGAGGTTCCCCACAATATCGAAATATTAGTTGACATTCTCAAGGCAGCGCCGAATCTGGGGGCAGTAAGCGGTATTCTGCTGGAGAACGAAAGAGTGAGATCCGGTTGTCGCAATCTGTTCATTGAAGAACTGTTTGGTGACAGACAGGCTCTAACACTTGACATTCGAACTCCCCCAGAAGTAGAATCGGTCGTCGGTCATCCTATTGCCAAGTTCGACTTTCTGACAAATGCTGCAATCGTCAAGAGTGAGTGCTACGCTGACTACTGTTGGGATAACGAAATGATCGATAGAGAGCACCTAGACTTCTACACAGGCCACTATTTTGAGACGAACTGGGAGTTCGCGGTTTGTCCCGCAGTAACCTTTCCACATCACAAGCAATCCAACAACAAGTATAGGTGGCAGCATAGGGACGGAACATCAAAACAAGAGAGCGCCGACGTTCGATTCAAACGAAAGTGGGGGTTCGACAAAATCTGGGGCGGAACCCGTACCGAGTGGATTGATACGCGTGATGTACCGGAGAAGGCTCCAATTTGGTTCATAAGAAGGTATATACCAACGAGATACGAGGTGCAGTTAAGTAAACTAAAGTGGTTTTAGTTTAGGCTGTCCAAACTCAATGACGCAAATACATAAAAAACAGAGACGCACGAAAACCATTGCGACCATCGTTCTTTTACTCACATCTTTCGTAGGTTTTGGGATGACCCAATTCCATGGGTCTCTTTTCCCAACTGCTCCAGTGTTCATCACACTGTTCGGTGTCGGGATGTTCCTGCTGATTACTTATTCGAATACCGACAGTAGATACATTTTACTTCTAATAATCTCGGGGGCGGTACTGTGGCGTGTGTACTTATTTACATTCCCAGCATCTCTAATCGGAATAGATCCAGATTGGTTTGCTTGGCAGGTATTCCGAGTGAGTAATACAGGAACCATCGAGCCGATACTATCTCACTTCTACGGGCGAGCACCATTATTTATAGTTTTCAGTTCGATGTTCAATCACGTAGGAGAGGTAGGAGTGTCATGGAGTCTGATTATCTATCCGTTTATACTTGGCATCGGGTTCCCGATATTTGTATATTCGATAATTAGTCAGCTGTGGGGAAATCGAAATCATGCCCTGATGGGCGCTAGTTTAATCGCAGTAGAACCGACTTCCATAGCCTGGGGAATCTACCCGATAGCCCAGAGTTTGGCGACTTTCTTTTTTGTTGCGAGTATACTATCTGTAATGAGTTTGTATGACCATAATAAATCTAGATATTATCTGGTTTTTATCACGTTCGTGCTGGCGATGACTCTCACCCACAAGTTGCCGATATTGTACTTGGTGCTATTCTTTGGATTCATTTTGATATTAATAATGACTTATAGTGTGCTGTCTTACTTTGATATAAGATTAGAATCGGAAAGAGTCGTCCAAGGGACCAATATCATCAGGACTATTCAGCTAGCAATTTTCACATCAGTAATTTTAATTGTTCAGTTTGGAATAATCACTGTATTTTTAGCCAGTATATTGCCTATCGGAACATCAAAACCACCAGCGATATCACCCGTAGTTGAAACAAAGTGGGTAGTAAACCCGATCTCAGAATACTCAAGCATCTATCATTGGTTTTGGAAGTTGGAATACCATTTGATATTTTTCCCAGCGGCCGCGCTAGGAGGGGCTTTGACACTACTCGGACACACTAGTGACCGTATCGACATGCGAACTACGTGCGTGCTTGCAGCTGCGGGAATCACCACGTTCTTATTTTCGGTTTCATTCGCTCTTCCAGAACTCCTTCCTGGTGGCAATTCAAGATGGGAATTCTTTGCAGCACCATTTGCTGTCGTGCTTATTATCGGTTTATACAGGGGGGTTACAAGTAAAACCAAGAAATCCATTCTTATTTTCATTTTATTAATCATGGTAATTTCTCAGGTTTTTAGTGGAATTGCTATCAAAGAGGGGCCGGGAACACAGCGGTATTATCTCACCGAGCCTGAAGTTAGTGCTAAGGCATTCTCGAATACCTACGTCCAACAACCTGTTTCAACTGACTCCTATCTAGCTAAGGAGAGGATACCATCTCAAATCGATTATCAGACTTCCAATCAATATAGAAACTACAATTCGAACCTGTTCAATCGCAATATCGACGCAGATAGTTTTAAGTATCTACTCTACCGGTCAGATCAAGAAATATACCGAGGAGAGCACTCATCGTGGAGACTCCGTTACAATCCACAACCAGAGATAGAAGCAAACAAGAGGATATTCAAGGTATACACGAACCGAAACACCATACTCTACCATTAAGTTATTCTAAGTAACAAAATTTCTTTAATCGGGGAACTACATTCTTTGACATCTGATGAATCATCATAGGCCATTGGAATCAGCGAGCCACGTCCTGACCGATTTTGCCCACGCCGACGGCGCCGAACGTTTTCCCACGAAGCGACGTTCCTCGGGAGGAGACCAAGTCAGCCTTGCGTAGGGCTGGTCAATCAAGTGGAGGTCGCGGGTCAGGAGTATTGCGTAGGCGATGACGCCATCGGCAACCTCATTAATGAAGGCACCGGGCGTGTTGAACATCTCGACTCCGTTGTCCGCCGTGGTGTCGGACTCGATGTTATCCGTGCCGATACCCCACTTGGCGATGACCTTGAGTTTGACACCGAGGTCAAGACCATCAAGTAGACCAATAACCTCGGCGGGGACTCTGCCGGTGGTTTCGCCGTCTTCGAGACGTGGTTATATCTGCAGATACGCATTCCGTGCTTCACTTCCGACTGGTAGATACTGTCCGTTTCATCTTCGTCATCGTAATAGAGTCACAAGTGGCGGTCTGCGCAGATCTGCACCTGCTCGGGAAGCAGTTCGGCAATATCTCGACAAAGGGGTGTTATAGACTTGTTAGAGCCTTTCCGGCCTGAAATTCGTCCGTAGATGAGTAAGAATTGTGTTCAACGGTAACGAGTCTTTGATGGAGTTGCAGTGTTGAGACGGAGTCCCGTCCGCAATCAGGCCGCCGAGGATTGTAGATGTCCTCAATACCGATTTTCAGTGTTTTTGGCAAGTTTCAAGAGAGTTTTTCATAAAGTTTTTTGAATAGGATTAAATGTGTTTATTCTTCTGAATTTCATCAACTAATTTTTCCGCCTTGAACACATCTTCATCAACAGATGTCCTAACTAACTGGTTTGTGATATACTGAAATTGATTGCTCTCCCCTCACCGGAAACTGGGAGGATTGGATGAGTTATGCCTATACGATAGGAGATATTTTAAGCAATCACGACTGAACACTTGAGTAATGACATCTGTCGGAATCCTTGAGGTCAATACACATCAAAATCTATTGCGAACAAATATCCAAACCCTGATATCAGCAGGATTTGACGTAACCGTTTTTACTACAAATGACATAAGAAGTGATATAGTTGAGGAAAACCACATAACAAGCCAATGCGACTGGAACCTAATAAAGAATAGAGAATCAATTGCAGATTATTTAGAAAGGGTAGAAGACGTATGCTCAAATTCAATAGACAACTTATTTATACAATATATATCTTCTGAGATTGATGAGCTAAAGGCATATCTAAGATTTAATCCTGATTGTAATATCGCTTGTCAATTATATAACTTAAATAATTGGTTTTCTTTTCCCCACGTTCGCTTAACTGTCGCCCCCTATATTAGTTATTTGGCAAGAAGAGTTATTCTAAGAAAATTTGACCTTATCCTTGTAGAGTATGGACCAATGAAAGAATTCTTGTGCGAGAATATTGGTCTCGGGAAAAAGGTGAAAGTATGGAGTCCATCCATCTATAATTGCGAAGCTGAACATAATAATATCCGCTCAGATAATCAAATAACTATCACTATCCCTGGACACATCCGAGACGATCGCCGAGATTACCGGCCAATATTAGATATATTCAAATTAATGTCAGACAGTTTAAACAAAGAAATCCGTTTGGTTCTCTTAGGAAACCCCCGTGGCACTTACGGAAAGGATATTGTTGATTACGCAGAAAGTCTGCAAAATAGTGGTTATAACATAACCTATTATGAGAGATGGGTATCCACGGACGAATTTAATGGTCAACTGTTACACACCGACTTTTTAATAGCTCCATTAAAATACAAAATTAATAAAGGTGGCTGGTATGAGATTTATGGGAGAACAAAGGGGTGTGGTACTGTACTTGATGCAATAAAAACGGGAACGCCTGCATTTGTACCAAGCCATTTTAATATACCAACAAATATGGAGGGGTTGCTAAATAATTATTCAAGTACAGACCGTTTGGAAAATCGTTTAACCTCCATAATTACATGTGAAAAAACAACAAAGTTGAAGAATGAAGCCAAATATATTTCACAGAACTATACGCTCCCAAAGCAATCCAAAAGATTGCGCAGCATAATATCAGAACTCGAAAGTCATTAATGATAGAGCACGGTATAGTTTTGCACCTCTCTTGATTTCATCCATCGAGCACTTGATACCGTCAATGTTCGTTGTATTATTGCAGAATAGTGTGACCACTGATTTTCCCGGTTAGGTACACTTACAGTTTGGGCGAGCCTCAGGCGGCAGGGGGCTCTTGAAACAGCGTCGGCATCCTTCAACCGTAGAAACATAAGATACGGCAGGGTTCTGTATCAAGCTATTCTTTGAATACTCTTCGATTAGCTCGTTTACGTATTACTCATTACCCCAACGCCCACCATAATTAATAAATAGGCATCGGTTCAATACCGGCACGCTCTGACGGTGTCACCAATAATATCAAACGGGAGACAATTCCCACAGTATATATTTGTGTCCGTGGCTACAAGAATTGGATAATAGCAGTGTCCAGTCTCTCGGAAGCGCTCTCAGAGCTCACCGTCGACAACGTTTATGTTTACGCCTGCGATGCGGTCCGAAGGGACTACCTTCCGAACAACATCCTAGACCTCGGTACGACAGTAAAAAAGTCGGCGCGTCGACAATGAGCGCACCCTCGTTCTCCTCCATGCTCTCGGGGCTGTATCCGACCTCTAACCAGGTTACTCGTTCAAAAACAGGCTCGGTGACGAAGTACCGACTATGTCGGACTTGGACGAAGTATCGACGGGGTTTTTGAACTCAATTTTCGAGTACGCGGCGAAAAAGCATAATAGCCTCGGCCCAATCTATCAGATGCTCGGCGTCGACCACCCTACGAGAGTCCCTGTGATAGAGAGTCGCCGTTCGTGCTCTTCGAACACGCCCCTGGCGGACACCCCCCGTACGGCGATTTCGCTAGCGGTGCGACGGAGTACTCCGAACGCCACCGGAACCACGGCGAACACGAACTCAAAGCTGACTACGAACGGTCGATCGAACTCGATGTCGACCTGTTCGAGGACCGACTCGACCTGCTCGAATCGAAGGACGTGCTAGATGACACACTTGTCGTATACACATCCGACCACGGCGAACTTCTCGGAGAGAACGGCATGGTTGGGCACAACTCACCAATGACTCCTGAGACGGCGTACGTCCCAACCGTGTTCGTTCACCCAGACCTGCCCGACGGCGCGGTCACGGATGCCGTGATGAGCCATGTGGATCTGTTCCCGACCATCCTCGATATGCTCGGTCGCTACCACGACTCAGCGTTCGATGGGGAATCCCTGGTAAGGCCTGCTTCATCAGGACCGAAGTGCTGTATCTACAACAATCGGTTCGTGTCTGACAAGTTTCCGCTGACGGATGGCCACATCCAGTACTATGGCATCTGGGATGCAGATGGAGGTTACGTCTTCCCGCGCAGTAATCTCGCCAAGCGATTATTGGTGCTCGCCGGGAAGACCTACAAGAGCCCGAAGCGCCACTACCTTCGCCGGAACGTCGGTTCGTTGTTCAGTCAGTACAGCAGGGAATCCCGCAAGTACGGAGACCCAGCGTTTAGCATCGACGACGCGAAAACTACACTCCAGCGGTTGAACGAACGCTCACCGGTCGGATTGCGACAAGAACTTGAAGCGGCGAACGCCGAACAGCTCGAAAATCTCGGATACCTGTAATCGATGCGCGTACTTAATTCAATGATTGATCCGCGAATTGGTGGCCCACAACTTCGGAGTCTTGCTGTCGCCAAACGACTCCGAGAACACGATGTCGAAACTGAATTTCTCCTCCCTGACGGTGATGATGAGTTCGTCAAGCGTGCTCGAGAAGACGAGTTCAAAGTTCATCGTCCAGGATTTTCCCGTATCCATCCACCGAAGGATATCATAAATAATAGCAAATATCTCCTCAAATTTCCTCTCGCGGTCCATCGTATACAGAGGGTAATTCAGGACCGAGAGATTGATGTTGTCCACGCGAATATGTCTCTGAACTTCGACGCGAGCATTGCCACATGGCGAAGCGACGCAGCCCTTGTTTGGCACTTCAACGATGTTTTGGTGCCATGGCCACTCACTCGTATTGCTGGACTACTATCTGGTGCGATCGCTGACGAGAGGGTTGTAGCGTCGGGAAGTGTAGCTGACCACTATTTCGCCACAACAAATGGTGTGCAGAAGTTGTACGCCCCAGTCGATATTCAGGAATTCAATCCTGACAATGTCACGGGATCCGGATTACGTGAGGAACTCGGTGTTCCAGAAGACACAATTATCGTCGGTGGCGTTGGTAATCTGAACCCGATCAAGGGCCATGAGTACATCATCCGTGCTGCAGCGCAGGTGCAATCGAAAACCGAGCACGAGATTGTTGTTCCAATCGCAGGGGGTGTTCTTGATTCACGGATGGAATATTTCGAGCACCTGAAATCATTACGTAGCGAGCTGGGACTTGAGCAGACAGTTCACTTTCTCGGCAGACGCAGCGATATCCCTCAACTTCTGTCTCAGTTCGATATCTTCGTACTACCATCAATTGCTGAAGCATGTCCGATGGCAGTATTGGAAGCGATGGCAATGAGAAAACCAGTGGTCGCAACTTCGGTTGGGGGGGTCCCTGAACAAATCACCGACGGTGAATCCGGATGGCTCGTTCCTCCAAAAGATAGCCAGGAATTGGCCAACGCGATCGTCAAGGCTGTTGAGGATGAAGGCGAAAGACATCGGAGAGAGAAGAATGCCCGTCAAAAAGCAGTAGACGTTTTCTCATTAGAACGTTGCATTGAAAGACACCTCGAAACATATTCAAAAGCTATGGAGTAGATGCTGACCCGATAATACGTTATTGGAGGTAGCCATACCCAATTACTCCAATACATTGAACTGTACTTTCATGCCAATAAACAAATACAAAAACTCGAAGGAAGAGATTTACGGGTTCCTCACAAAGCATTACACATGAACTTCTCAGAGGCGCCGGAAACGGTAGTCGCTCATCAGGTCGATAAATCCACCTATCCTGAGGACCCGCCATTTCATCCAGACACCGATTACCCTGAATACCAATTCGACGCTCTGAGTGATAAGGGGAATCCCGTATATGATGCGGTCCGTGAATGTTTTAAACAGGCTAACCTGGACTCCGAACACGTTGGCACAGCAGACTGGAATCCACTCTCTGGATTGATAGAGTCCACCGACAGGGTTCTTCTGAAACCCAACTTCGTAAAAGAGGATCACCCTCGCGACCCCGACGGGTGGAGGTACGTTCTCACCCACGGAAGCGTCATAAGAGCAATCGCTGATTATGTTCTACTTGCTCTGGGAGGAGATGGGCAACTTATCTTGGGAGATGCCCCCCAAACGGACTCATCATTTGATAAGGTGTGTGAACGAGTCGGACTGTACCATATTCAGGATTTCTACCTCAGTGAAGGCAAGTGCCTCCAAACAGTCGATATGCGACAAGAGGAATGGGAGAGCGAGGGAGGTATAGTAACTGACCGAAGGAAACTTCGTGGCGACCCCTTCGGCTACACCGAATTCGATCTCGGTGACGCAAGCGAGTTCGCTGATCACCCTGGGCAAGGAGACTATTACGGAGCGGACTACGACACGGAACACGTCAACCACCACCACACCGGTGGGCGCCATGAGTACCTCATCGCTTCATCCGCGATCGAAGCAGACGTCGTCTTCAGCCTCCCGAAAGCGAAGACGCACAAGAAAGCCGGGGTGACGCTCAGTCTGAAGAACCTTGTCGGGATCAACGGTGATAAAAACTACTTACCACACCACACAGAGGGTGACGAGGTTAACGATGAGCACCCAGATCCGGATCCGACCCACCGAGTAGAACAGGCGATAATGCCGCTGGTCAGAAAGGGAATGACGACGTTTCCTAATCTGGTACCGAAGGCTGTCTCCACCGCCAGACCAGTGTGGGAAGGTATCTTTGGGAGTACCAGCGACACGATACGTAGCGGCAATTGGTGGGGTAATGATACTGTGTGGCGGATGTGTCTTGACCTCAACAAGTTGCTGTTCTACGGAAAACCTGATGGCGAACTCCGAGATGATAATTCGGAGAGCAGAAAGCGGCACTACTCTCTGTGTGACGGTATTGTTGCTGGCGAGTCCCGTGGTCCCATGGACCCGGATCCGAAAGAAGCCGGGTTATTGGTCTTCGGTACACATCCGGCGAGCGTTGACGCGGTCACCACATATCTGATGGGATTCGACCCGGAGCTGGTCCCTATCGTCCGTAACGCGTTCCGTTGCGAAAAATATCCACTCGCAGAATGCGCTCTCGAAGATATCGCGGTTGAGAGTAACCGCCCGGAGTGGGACGGGAACCTCACGAAAATCCCAGTGGAATCGACATTAGAATTCGAGCCACACTTCGGGTGGGTGGACCACATTGAACACGGTTCCGAGCATTCTGAAGCGGAGAGCCGTGCCCAGGCTACAGCACGAACGCGTCACTAGTGATACGTTTAGCGATCTGATTCTTCGATTCGCATCGTCTTGATATCCGAGACGACAAATTTCATTTTCCCGTTGTCAGTCCGATTGATTTCATCGACATAGGTGAATTCAATTCCAATTTCTTCGCCGAGGCGAGACCGTGCATTTTCACGAAGCGCCGACTCGATTTTATCGCCGTATTCATCACCAGCGACGATTCGGAACACAACGTGCTCTCGGTCGGGTTGGTATATCTGAGCTTCGTGGACGGACTCGAAGTCCTTGAAGATGTGATCCAGCCGCCCGACTCGGGCACCATTGGGCAATACGACGTAATCGTCCTGTCGGCCAAGTAAAGAGTCAATGACTCGGCCGGGCCGTCCACAGGAACAGCTTTCGTTGGCAAGCGTAGCGATGTCTCCTGTATCGTATCGTAACAGGGGGAATGCTGGATTCGTCCAGTTGGTTCCGACGATACGGTGGCCCTCTCCATTTTCAAGCGGAATGAACTCGACGTGGGCGAAATCCTCGTCCACATGGAGGTTGCCCTCTGGGCATTCCGAGATGTTAGCGACGGCTTCTGCGAGGCCGTAGTGCTGTCGCACAGGGATACCGAACGCTTCCGAGATTATCTCTCGCTGGTGGTCAAAGAGCGTTTCCGCTCCGATTGTCGCAATTCGTAGCGTAGGCGGAGCATCTAGACCCTCGTCCAGAATCTGACTTCCGAGCAGTGCCAGTGAGGAGGGATAGCCGTGTAGCCAGGGCAGTTCGTGGTCTCGTATTCCCTGTACGTAGTGTTGAGCGTTCCTCGGTTTCAGATGGAACGAACTGAACATCACTTGGTGGTAGGGGTAGTTCACTCGCCAGAAAGGTGGGGAAGACTGATTGATTGGAACGATAGGAATCCCACCGAAGTATCCGTGCCAGGTCTCGAGATCAAGCCCATGCCATTTTCGATACCGCCACCACACGGCCCACTGCTCCCGCATAGCTCGCTTAGTCTGTGCGAATCTCAGTCCACTTCCCGTCGTGCCGCTTGTGTGGCAGGGGATTAGGTCGTCATCGGGAATCGTTTCCGGCTGAATCTGTCCCCCCGCGTCTTTCACCTCTTGCTTGGTGAGGATCGGGAGCTTTTCCAGCTGTTCAAATGGCTTGTTGGAGTCTGGCTCGACCCCGTACTCTTCAAATCGCTTGCGCCAGTACGGACTTTCCGACGCCGTACGGAGGAATTGTTGAAGCCTATCAGTACGATATTGACGAAGTTCCTCGGTCGAATAGTTCTCTCGTCTGATAGCGTCTTGTAATAAATTATTGAAGGCCCCTCCACGGCGCTTCCGTTTTAGACGCCAGCCCTTCGCCGAGACGGCCACGTGCTGCAGAAGGCGCGGAGAGCGGTCATATATGGACTTGAGACGGTTATCAATCATCAGTATGTATCCAGGGATTTCTATTGCTTATAGCGAGGACATCTTACAGGTACTCAGTCACGTCAACCTCAACCGGATCGGAACTACGCAAGGACTCGTTGACTCCGAACGTTGCTGCGGTCACCTCAACTACTTCCTCAAGTGGAATCGGTGATTTCCCACCCGAAAGTATCGATTCGACGAATGCGTCGAACTCTCGGTCATGTCCTTTGTCCTGTCCGAGGCTCAATCTCCCTCCCTTGAAATTATCGACAGTCGTTGAGCGTCCGTCTCCGAAACCCTCCACGTACTCCTTTGGAAGAGAGCTATCTCCCAAGGTAGTGTAGGTAATAGCTGCGGTACTCCCGTCCACAAACGTTACATTGACCTGAACGTTCTCGGGGAGGCCGGGGCCGGTATCCGTGGAGGTCGAATACACACGTTGGATGGGTGACTCTGCAACGAATCGCACGAAGTCGATGAAGTGACACACCTCTCCGACCACCCGGCCGCCACCCTCCGCCGGATCATGCAGCCAGTGGTCATCGGGAATCTCATCAGCATTCACCCGATAGTTCAGCATGACTGGGCTATTACTCCCCGATATCGTCTCTTTCATCTGCTGAGTCGGACCTGCAAATCGCCGATTGAACCCGACCATCAGCCGCCCTTCAGATTCCTGGGCTGTCGTAGCTACTTCGTGGAGTCCTGCCTCATCTATCGCGAGTGGTTTCTCCACGTGAACGTCCCTGTCGTTCTTGAGCGCCGCAGTTGCGACCTCCGCGTGAAGGTCATGCCGGGTGGCCACAACTACGATATCGATATCGTCGTCAACAGTGATGTCTGAATAATCTGATGTCGAGTACGAACAGTCGTGTTCGTCTGCAACTTCGGAGGCCGATACCCCCGTACCCGAACATACTGCGTGTAAGTTGAGATCATCGTTGTCGGCGATAATCGGAACCAGTGTCCCTCTTGCGAAGGTTCCTGCCCCTATCAATCCGACCGAGAGAGGTGCAGAGCGACTTTTCAGCCTGGAGCCTGGGTTGTGCTCCCGCTTCGTCGGGTGTTCACGCTCTGGATCGTACTTGAGCAGAACTCCTGTGAAATCCTCATTGTTTGGATTCTCCAGAATCATCTCGTAGGCATCGGTCGCCTCGTCGATCGAAAACTGGTGTGTCTGGAGCGCGTCGAAGTCCAAACGATCATCAGCGAGCAATCGTAGACACTCGCGCATGTTTCGGTTCTCAGTCCAGCGGACGTATCCGATCGGATAATCTAACCCATTCTCCTCGTAGGTTCTATCATAACGTCCCGGACCGTACGAACGGGAAATCAGGAAGTCCAGTTCCTTCTCGTAGTACAGTTCACGGGGGATGTCCATACCGACCTGACCGACGATGGAGACGCGTCCCTGCTTTCGCGTGATCTCTCCTGCCAGCTCGACGGGGTCGTTGCTTTTTGTCGATGCAGCCACGAGCGTTGCGTCCACCCCGTGCCCTTCTGAGAACTCCTCTGCAACGGCTCCAATGTCATCTTCGCCGATGACTGCACCCTGTGCTGCCCCCATAGCAGTTCCCTTTTCGACCTGACCAGGGTCGATATCGATACCAAGCACCGGGAACCCATATGCGTCGAGAATCTGGGTTGCGGTTTGGCCTACTAACCCGAGCCCGAGCACTGCGACTCGCTCTCCAGGCGTCAGGTCCGCGCGCCGAATCCCTTGCATAGCAATCGACCCGATGGTAACGAATGCGGCTTCGGATAGGGCGACCCCTTCTGGAACTGGTGCACAGAGGTTAGCTGGAACTGAAACCACTTCCGCATGATTGGCATACCCAGCTCCAGCACAAGCGACCATATCTCCCCTCGAAAATTCGGTGACGTCATCCCCAACAGCAATCACTTCTCCACTACAGCTGTAACCGAGGGGAGTGGCCTCTTCGAGACGGGCCATGACCGACCTGTAGGTCGAGACTAAGCCGTCGTTTCGCGCTTTCTCGAATACTTTCTTGGCGAGATCGGGCCGCTCCTTGGCCTTGCCAAGGTAGCTCTTCTGGCCCAGTTCGATCATCGATTTCTCGGTTCCCGCACTCACACAGGAGTAGTGATTCTTGACGAGGATATTTCCAGCATCGACCTGTGGCCGGGGCACATCAGCCACGCGCACATCGCCATGTTTGAAATCCTGGATTACCTGCTTCATGAGCTATCCCCACCCTGGTGAACCTTCTCGATTACTTGTTGGATAAGATCCGGCCGTTCACGTTCGTTGCTAGGCACGTTCATCTGAGTCATCTGGTTCATCAGACTTTCGACCTTGCCTGTACACACGGGTAACGAAGTGTTGGCCAGTACCGAGTTATCAGTCACTTGTGATACTGGGACCATCCGAAGGTTACCATCGTCGAAGTTCCGTATACGGTGATTCATTGTATACAATTATCTGGTGACTGGTTTGTAGTGGGCTTAATATCCTCGCTAATCTGTTGTGATGAGATTGAAATACAAGTTCGTATCTCGCTACCTTTCTTGGCTGTTACTGAAATTCGTGGCCGCATCGTTTCGGTACCGTATCGTTCGAAGTACGGGCTTTCGGATTGCTCCACAGATTGATACCCCTCTACCTGAATTGTCGATAAAATACACTCTTCATTAGAAACAGTGAAGACACCGTGTCGGACCTCTTCTAACCCAATTGTCGGAGAAAAGTGGTATCGGACGGTGAAATGGCCCTCAGCTTCTGAGTCAACGCGATCCCTGATTTTCCATCCGTTGTTGGAGATTGAGACTTCTCGGTTATGAGAATATTCAGGGCCGATCCAGGACTGCTTTTTACACTCAGCTCGGACGAATTCTGAAGTATGGTTGTGGAGGTCAGTAGTGGCGCGTCTACCCATGAGATAGCTCCCCCCGATTGGAATTGGCTCTGCATCCTCAAACTGGGCCGTGTTGTGTGCGGCGATACTTCTTGAATATTGGCGTCGAGGTGTCGGAGCATAATCATATACGCCTGTATCGGTGAGGATCGGTGAGTTGCCAATCCAGAGTAGCACGCTCAACTGATCGTTATGTGAGTGTGCTGGGAGGTGGCGGGGACCGATGTCTCCCACATCAACGAGTACCGTACTATTTGTTGATGTCAACTTCAAATAGCCGGAGCCCTTGGGATTGTCAAGTGAGGTCTGTTGAGGAGCAATACCGCATTTCTCGGCATAGCTTCCACAGGCTCTCGCAGAAATCTGTTCTCCAAGCACAGCATCGTTCAGCAGAGGTATACGTCCTTCCGGCTCCGATATCGACTCAAGATGTCCGAGAGCCTGTTTGATAGTGCTCTGTAGCTGGTCTGTCGGGTAATTGAGATGCGCCAACAGTTGGTAGGCCGTGATGAATCGACGCAAAACCATTAGATGGTACATCGGACTCCGCTCAAAATGGCCTCCATCGGTCAAGAACTGTGTCTCACCGGCGTCTTCCAGAATGTCAAGCCCAATCTCCTTCCAACCGGTTTCGTGGGAATCGAAGAGCACACCAGCAACGACGAGCGCGATAGCGTTCTCTATCAGATGGTTTCCACCGACTTCAAACTCGATATGGTTCTCGAGGAACAGAGCGTTCTTGAAAATCTGGTGGTAGAGGCGGTCGTCAACCGATAGGTTCGCCTGCTCACACCATGCCGCGTACCGTGTCCAATTGAGGATTCGAAGTGACACGGAATGTGGTATCCACGATCGCCGGAGATACTTGGTATCGCCAATGGGATTAGTTTCCGCCCAAGAGAGAAGCCATCGCTGAAAGCGGTCATGGATGTCTCCAGCCTCAGACGGATCTTCGAATCCAAGTATGGCCCATTCAAGGAACTCGAAGGACTGCAACTTGAGACGCCAGAGTAACGGGAACTCATCTAACTGTTCATGATTCCAATCGATCTCGTCACCGAAGTTGATGGACCGGTTGAGAAAGGTCAGCTTTCCATCCGTTGCGTCATTCACCCGTTGCTGATACCGTTCACGCTCTGATTTACTCAGGCTATCTCGGAGGGTCCCTGAGTTTTCAGAAATCGGTCTGGGAGTGACGACCAGCTCATCTGGAATCCGTTGCTCGTATCGCTGGTCGAAGTCAATTGGTAGGCGTGGAATGATCGCATGACGAGCTTTTCGCTCAGCGATGCCTACCAACTGCCTCGCCTTCATATTCTTCGCAGTATGGTAGAACAGTGGCCAGTTGGACGGGTCAGTGAAGAACGAGAGGCGTCCCTCCTGAGTTTCTTCGTCCGACTGATTCACGCCGCGCCCACCTCTTGTAGGGTGGCACTCAACTTCTTTGCGACGACCCCTCTGTCGTAACGCTCAATCATATGCTGGCGGCTGTTCGTGCCGAATTCTGCCCGCTTTTCGTCGTCGGCAAGGAGCGTCTCGAACGCCGAAGCTATCGCATCCGGATCGTTTGCAACGTGATAGCCACCGCCCGATTGTTCGACGAGCGTCTCGATTTCTCCAATACCCGTTGTTACGACAGGTAGTTCGTACGACATGTATTCGTACGCTTTCGTCGGGACAGCATATTCGAGGGACTCGTCGGACTTGAGCGGAGCTATTCCGATTATTGCTTCGTCGAGAATCTTCGGTACTTCTTGTCGCTCCACGAGTCCGGTGAATTCGACGGATTCATTCAGTCCCTCTTCCTGGACTAGTTTCTCGAGATCTCCTTTGATATCACCGTCGCCGACGATTTTCAATTTCGCATCAGGATGGTCTATCCGGGACATCGCTCGGATACAGGATTCGAGGTCCTGGGCGTGTCCGACGTTACCGGTATAGACAATCGTTGGCTCTGAAACGGACCCGGTGGGCTCGAATTCGTCAGTATCGACTCCATTCGGCAGGTGGACAATTATGTCCCGGTCGAGACCGTACTGTTCGGCCAGTTTATCTCCCAGCACTGACGTGGTGACTGTGATTCGGTCAGCAGTTGACAGTACCCAACTTTCGTAGCGACGACTGATTCGTTCGGCGAGTCCACCTTCCTCAATGAATCCGAGGCCGACAGAAGCGTCGATCCAGAGGTCACGAACATCGACGAGCCACGAGGTCGAACTGAAAAGCCCGAACGGAAGACCAGTAATCCCGGTGAAAATCGGCGGTGAAGAAGTAATAATCGCATCTACCCCCCGATGATTCAATAGTAACCAGATGAGTGCATGGAGGGGGAAGAGAAGATAATACGCCATGCGACTAACGAACCCTGGGTCCTCCTCAGTGGGTTGCCAGGCCCAGAGATTATGCACTGTCACACCGTCGTTTTCTCTCGTCATCTTCCGTGACCAGGATCGATCGAACTGACCGTGGGGAAACGCTGGAGGGGGGGCTAGAACGGTCACGTCCCACCCCTCTGTTACCAGGTGTTTCGCAGTGTCGTGGATTCGAGATGCGTTGCCCGATTTATCAGGCGGATAGTGCTGTGAGACAATGACGACAGACTGGGAATCTTTCCTATCAATCATCAGATGGTCACGACATCGAACCCAGCTCTCTGCCACTGCGTATCATCAATCATCGCTCGTGCGTCAACTACGACTGCCTCATCGGTTTCAATCTGCGTCGGATCAAGCGTTTCGTACTCGTCGTGATCCGTCGCGATTACAATCCCGTCTGCTTCGTTGAGCACATCGTCAAGTGACTCTAGCTGGAGGGTCTGATCGATAACGTGCGGATCGTGCAACATCACCTCTACGTCGACGCCTCCATCAACGGCCACTGCTTCGGATTCTTCTCTAGGAATCGATTGTAACTCCCGTGCCAGTTTCAGTCCTGGGCTTTTTCTAGTATCACCGACATTCCCCTTGTAGGCAACTCCGAGAATGGCAATTTTCTTTCCAGCTACCGTCCCCAACCTCTCGTTAAGAATCTCGATTATGTACTGGGACATCCCATCGTTGACTTGCCGTGCTATTTCGATTAGTTCGAGCTCGTCGGAATTTTGCCCCAAGAACCAGGGATCGATTGGCAAGCAGTGACCACCGACTCCCGGCCCCGGTTGTAGGAGATCGACTCTCGGATGCTCGTTGGCGAGGTCGATGGCCTCTCGAGAATCAATGTCGTAGTCGTGTGCCAGCTTCGCGACTTCGTTGGCTAGGGCGATGTTCGTATCCCGGAACGTATTCTGAATTAGCTTCACGAACTCGGCTGTCGTCGCGTCCTGTGTCGTTCGGATATCGGCTTCTACGAAGGAATCGTACAGACGGACAGCTGCCTGTGTCGAGACGCCATTGACCCCACCGATAATTCGGTTATTCTGTCGAAGCTCTGTGATTATGTTACCTGGTAAAACCGTCTCAGGACAGTGAACTAAGGCGAAGTCATCTCCGGCTGTAAGCCCCGATTCTTCGAGAACCGGCTGAAGAACGTTGACAGTCGTTCCAGGAGGCACGGTCGATTCGAGAATGACCGTATCTCCTGCTACAAGGTTCGGGACGATAGCTTCGCCAGCTTGTTCGATGTAGTTCAGGTCAGCTTTCTTCTTTTCGTCATCGAAGGGCGTCGGCACACAGATGATGTGATACTTCGCCTCAACGACCTCCTCTACTATCTCCAACTGGCCCGACTCGAGGGCTTGCGTGACGAACGCTCGTAGGCCGGGCTCATCTAGGTGGACTTCACCACCACGAAGCTGTTCTGTGACCTCCTCGCTGGTGTCATACCCGTAGACCTCGTGGTCGTAGTTAGCGAGCATCGCCGCCGTGGGGAGGCCAATGTAGCCCAATCCGTGTACACACACTGAACTCATCGAGTCACCTGCTGTTGTTTTGCTGTCACTATTTCGAGTATCCGGTCTGCAGCTTTTCCATCACCGAAGGGATTCTCCCATTCAGTTGGCCTTGATAGCATCGTCTGTGACTTCTCCTGTATCGATTCAGTATCGGTTCCACTGAGCAGGTTCGCCCCAACATCTACTGTCTCAGGACGTTCTGTGTTGTCCCGAAGCGTCACACAGGGTACCCTGAGTACGCACGCTTCTTCCTGCACTCCTCCGGAATCGGTCAGTATCAGACTTGCGTCTGCCTCGAGCCTGAGAAAGTCCAGGTACTCCTGCGGTTCTGTCAGTTGAATCCGGTCGGGCACGTCGATCTCGAATTCCTCAATACGATTCTGCGCTCGGGGGTGAATCGGATAGATGACAGAGACGCCGTGTTCCGCTGCCGCCTTGGAGACACCTGCGAGAAGATCGCTGAATCGCGTCTGATTGTCGACGTTCTCGGCACGATGAGCCGTCATGAGGAAGTACTCCTCATCAAGCAGATCCAACTCAGAGAGGATGTCACTCTTCTCGCGTGCGAGTTCACGGTTTCGGTAGAGCGCATCGACTACCGTGTTACCGGTCACGTAGATATCTTCCTCGGGACGGCCCTCTTGGAGCAAGTATTCCTTGCTTTGCTCTGTCGGTGCGAAGAGATAATCAGACACGTGGTCAGACACCACCCGATTCGTCTCCTCGGGCATCTCCCGGTCGAAACTACGAAGACCAGCTTCCACGTGTCCCAGATCAGCGTCCAGCTTACTCGTCGCGATAGCTCCCGCCAGTACAGAGTTCGTATCTCCTTGCACCAGAACCGTATCTGGTTGTCGATCCATCAGATACTCCTCAATGCCTTCCAGCATCTCACCCGTTTGCTGTCCGTGTGAAGCTGATCCGACCTGAAGGTTTAGATCTGGAACTGGAAGCTCTAATTGGTCAAAGAACACCGAGTCCAACCCGTCGGAATAGTGCTGCCCGGTGTGCAGCACAGAGAACGGTATGTTGTGTTCTTGGCAAGCTCGAATAACGGGAGAGAGTTTGATAATCTCAGGTCTTGTGCCGAGGATTATCACTATTTGAGGGGCTTCTTCTCTCATTATTCGGACCCGATTTCGGCAATCATGTTTCCGATCCGGTTCAGCACCAGTCCTATGAAGAGTCCCAGGGTCCCTAGAATAGTCAAGAATCCACTCACGAGGACCTTAGCTGGGAAAAATTCACCCGTGGCTCTGTATACCAGAATTGCATCTACTCCATACAACGCACCAACCCCGAAGAAAACCAGTCCCGGTAGTCCGAAGAAGAGTAACGGGTGCCGGTCACGCACTAATGTCAGTAGGAACGTCACCACACTCAGGCCATGCCGGAGCGGGTTCTGGGTCTGCCCGTCGATCCCGTCGTATCGAACGTCGATGGACCGTTCCTCGATATCCAACCCCTTGCTTGACGCCTCGCTGATCATCTCGGACTCGACGCCGAACGACTGCGAGTTGAGTTCGAGTTCTTCGACGGCCTTCGGGGAGAACGCACGGAAGCCGCTCTGCGAGTCCGTGACGTTCGTTCGAGAGGACCCCATCGTCAGCATATCGAGCACGCGCTGTCCGAACCGGCGATACCGGGGGGTTTCGTCTTCCCCGGAGTCCTCCAGGTAACGACTTCCAACCACTAGGTCCGACTCTCCCTCCGATACCGGGCCAACCACCTGCGGAATATCGGACGGGACGTGTTGCCCGTCACCGTCGATGAGGACGAGTGCATCGAACGACTGTCCGGCCACATGGTCGAAGAGGGTCTGCACGGCAGCCCCCTTGCCGGAGTTCGACTCGTGTTCGATGACAGTCGCTCCAGCTTCGCGAGCGACCTCCACAGTCTGGTCTGTACTCCCATCGTCGACGACCACAACCTCGCTGGCGTACTCGCTCGCCCGGAGAATCACGCTCCCGATGCCGACCTCCTCGTTGTACGCCGGTATCCCAACAACAATTTCTCCTTCCTCGTCATGAGTGTTGGCACGGACACCTTCTACGAAGTAGTTCGCCTGTTCCCTGAGTGCTGCCTCGCTTGCTTTGAAGTCGACCTTCGTCCGGAGCTCATCCTGCACGATGACGCCTGGATAGCCGGTACTTCGACCGATTTCCACGAGACGCTCTGTTGGTGAGACATCCGTTTCTGACGCGTGTTTCAGGACCTGCGCATCCAATTGATTAGCAAACGAGAGTGACTCTTCGGTAACACCTGCCGTCGGAACAACGAGTACATCGTACTCGCTCTGTTGTGCTCGGAGCACTGCATGGGGCAGATGCTTCGAGTTCTCTGGGGTCACTACAACCCCGACTGCAGGCCGATCTGTTGCAAGATTCGACTCTACAGCGAGTGTAGACTCCTCAGTGCCCGACATCTACCGAGCCCCCCATTTCATCTCTCCCCACGGTTGTGGGTGAGCGCTCTTCAGCGTTTCATCCACCATGCAACACTCCCCCCGACATCAGCATATCTTCCCATACATGTGCGATTATTTAAATCACGCTGCCGTAATTCTGGGACGGCAGTTCCGCTCATTTGTCTGCTACTACTGTAATGGCATAAGGATATGGTTCGGCGCATACCCAATAACGGGTAGGTCCGCATCGAACGGGTGTTTCTGCAATCTTACCCTTATCTAGACCTTGCTAGCGGTTGTGGTACCCCGCTGGAATCGGTCACGTTCACCCACAGATGCACCTATCGATACGCTCCGTCTACGTCGGGGCAGGTGGTTCCTCCCCCTCGTACAGTAGCTACACCAACCGGGGATTGTTTCCCGTCATCGTCGGCTCCACCGAGTACTGCTGAATCCACGCCTCGGTACTCTCCAGCGACGTTTCCAGCGTCAAGAGCCGTTCCTCGTGAACCGTCGTGTGTACGACGATGCCATGGCTGTTCCCCGACTAGACATGCGAGACGTACGACGTGTACAACTCGTTCTGTCAAGACGGAGTCCGAGGCTAGCGAGAGGAACGTAGAACGGAACGAGTACCGAAAAATGGCGTCCCTTTTGAGGACTGTCGAACCGCCAGTACCTCACCTTCAGTCGGCGCCCGATGAGGGCTGTTTGCAATCGATTCCCCAACCCCCCCAATCAGCGAGTGTCCATGACTCCGCTTACACGGTGGTCGCTTCCGGGAGCGGGTTTCCGCAGTTCTCACAGAAGTCCTCCTGCCACGGGACCGTGGCCCTTGGGTCCCGCTCGTCGGGAGGACAGTCACATCTCACCATCGGGTGAATATCCGAATCAAATTGGAATGAAATTGGTGCCGGGTATTTAGGGCCATTTTTGTATCTCTCGGGAGAAAGTGATGACGCGTCCACGTATCGGATACCAGTACTTGCGGGCGTCGGGAACAATCCGCCACCCTAGTCGGCACTCGAAGCCCGGCTGAGAACTTCTCGGGAGTCGCTCGTCACGTTCACCCACAGGTGGACTTCCCGATACGCCTCATCCACACTCGGCTCCGGTGGCACTTCGCCCTTGTACAGCAGGTACGTCAACCGTAGGTCCTCACCAGCCATCGTCGGCTCCACGGAGTGGGGCTGGATCCACGTCTCGTTGTCCCCGAGCGTCGTCTCGAACGTGCGCAGGCGCTCCTCCTCCAGCACCCGCGTCTCATTGTACACGGGCGTCACCGTCCCGTTCGCCGAGCGCACCCGTGACTCATTCTGCACGAACGTCACGTTCTGCAACATCACCACGACGCTGTAATCCACGGTTTCGTGCTCGTGGTTCCCGATTCCGACCACCAACTCCCGAGGCTCCCCGCGCGTGAACTCCGTGGGATACTCGTCCGCAACCAGGTCGCCCGTCTCGTTCTGGGTCAGTAGATACAGCTCGGAGAACGACTCGCCCTGCTTCGGAACCGCAACGGCGTACCCCACGCTCGACACGGCCAGCACGATACTCAATACGAGCACCACGTTCAACACAGCATCAGCCCGGTCATCCGGCTCGAGCATCTCCTCGCGACCGGCCGCCCACCACTCGCGATACGGCACCGCGAACCGCTCCTCCTCGGGTAACTCCCACCGACGAACCGCCCCCACGGCCACGGCCACGAGCGTGAACCCGCTCACCGAGACCATAATCGGCGCCAGCCGGATGCCCCACGGCGTGAAGTTCAGCACCAGCCCGATCAACGGCACGACGGCGATACTCAGCCCGAACGAGAGCGCGACCCGCTCGATACCGTCGATGCCACCGTCACGCGACCCTTCGACGTCCAGGTCTCCCTTCTCGTCATCGTCTCCGACAGGCCCCTCCCCAGCCTCGGGGAACAGCGCCGCGATGAAGGCGTACCCCGGAATGAACAGTACGAACGGCAGTCCCAGCACCACCCGCAGCGGCGTCTCCCGGACGACCGGCGCGAACACGACGAACACTGTCAGCCCGACGAGCAGCGAGACGGCCGCCAGGTCCGCGGGCAGTCGCCGCAGGGGCGCCGGGAGCAACAGCCACGGGTCGCGCCGTTGACTCATCTACCGGTCGCAAGCGAGCGAGGACCAAAAGCCGGTCGGTCGCTCGGCAGCACAGCCGGGTCCGGATGTACGAGCTCGATTCTGGATTGATACACACGTACTCAGCAGATACACTCGTGGCCCTGTCGAGATCGGCCGACGATGTACGCATGGATTTCGCAGGCGAGCGCATACATCGCTTCGGCACGGTCCGCTGAGGCAAGGCCATCCTGATAGTAGGTCTTCGCTCGGTGTTCTCGCCAGAGGTCAGCAAGATCCTCTGCTATCGACTCAGCGAAAACGCCTGTGGCTGCCGCCTCCTGATAGACGCCGGGGTGCGTTCCGGGAAGACCGTCAGGCTGCATCGTCCCCCGTTCAAGCAACCGGAACTCGACTGTGCGTTCGATAGCGACGAACGAGGCCTCGATCACGAGCGTGTAGTAGTCGGCCTCTCGCAACGCCGCGGCCCCGGCGAGCAGTCGGCAGGCCTTCCGCAACTGGAGGAGTGCTGCATCCGCCACGTCGAGCCCGGGTTCGATCTCAGTCGGCCGCCGGTCGAACGCGGCCTGTACGTCGGCGATGAGTTGCTCGATTCGCGTACTACTCATCGGACATCACCGACTTTCGAAGGGAGTCGAGCTGTTCACTTCCGTACACCGTCACGCCCTCCGCGAAGATCTCGCGGAGTTTCGACCCCGCTCTGTGCGCACTCTCGATGGATTCGACGTATGGTTCGAACGCGAACCGGTCGCCATCGAACTGTTCCTGCTGGAGTTCGGCGACAACATCCGTGATACGACGGCGGGCTGTCGTCCGGTCGCCATCCACGACGACGAAGCAATCGATATCGCTCCGACGGTCGGCCTCACCGCGGGCAACACTGCCGAAGACGATGATACCGAGAAGTTCGTCGATATCATCAGCATCGGCAATCGCATCCTGAACACGCTCCACGAACGCTCGAATCGGTGCGTGGAACTCGGACTGTGGGACCGCGAGGATGGGGTCGTCTTTCTGAAGTCGGTCCGTATCGATAGCGACGTAGTTGCGTTGCGGTGTTTCCCGGATTCGTACGGCGCCGATATCGTCGAGGAGATCGACGGCCCGCCATACCGTCGACCGGGTAACGCCGGTTGCATCGACGAGCTCCGGGATCGTGAATTCCGTTTCGTGGGCGTCGGCTAACAGCCGGAGGATATCGTCTGCGGCTCCGACGCGAAAGACCTCGGCATCCCTCTCTGGATACGCATCGATACAGACTGTTATATCTCGTATCGTCATTGTTCACACTATCTGATTCTGTGCAACGAGGTATAAAGAAGTGGCGCCGGCCGAGCTGCTGTTCGAGTACCCCGTATCAGTCGTCTCGTCTAGACCCCGACGGGCGCGTCGACGGTACCGTTCGAGGCGGTGTACTACGCGAAGGCGCCACAGCCCATATCTGGCGGAGAGAGTCGGGTTTGCGGTTTCGATCGTCGTCGGTGTCTACACTTCCTTGAAACGCGTCCATCGATGCACCAGTCCCGAGCGAACCAGCCGACCCACCCAGTAACTATCACGCACGTAACATACGGATTCTTATACGATAGCTCGCTTGGTACCGTATGCCATTGCGAAGGCGTCCACGCGAGCGACCGGGGGGTCACGCAGCGCCGGGGGGCGATTCCGACGGCCCGCGCCAGCGGGACCGGAAACGGACGGGGCGACGACAGCCGTCGCCCGGGGGGCGGTGATGTCCAGCCGTCGCGTCGCCACCCTGCTTGTGGTGGCCCTGGTGCTGACCAGCGGCTGTTCGTTCCTCGGCGGTGACACCGTCGCGTTCACGGCGTCGCCGGCCAGCGTCTGTTCGGACACGCTCTCGGCGACGGGCTACTCGACCGAGGTGTCGCGCTGGGAGAACCAGTCACGGAACGTGACCGTGGCGGGACAGACGCGGACGCTGCAACTCGACAGCTACGTCTCTGGCTACGAGCGGATCAACGCGAGCGGGCAGACCAGGGGCGGGTTCGCGCTCCTCGCGACCCCGAAGGCGTCGGTCGCCGGGCAGGCGGCCAATCCCGTCGGCGGCATGTCCGCCCGCGATATGGTGTCGACCCTGTCCGCCGAACTCGACCAGTACGGCGAGCTGTCGGACATCCAGCGGCTCGGCACGGACCAGGTGCGCGTCCTCGGGAGCGAGACCACGCGGACCCGGTTCGGCGCGACCGGAACCGACGACAACGGCGACCCGGTCGACGTGGAGCTGTCGGTGCTGCGCGTCGAGCACGGCTCGGACTTCGTCGTCGTCGGGAGCATCCACGAGCAGTCGAACCCGGGCGAGCGCGAGCGCCTCGACCGGCTCCGCGGCTGCATCGAGCACGCGGACGCCCAGCCGACCGATGCGGGGCCCACGGCCACGACGACGACCGGCCCGGACGAGAAAACGCCGACCGACACCGAGACACCGGCTGAGGCACAGCTCGCGACGGGCTTCCACCCGCCGCAGGTCGACGGCATCCTCTACGGTCACTCCGGCCAGCAACTCGAAGAGGGGTCGGCCGCCGAGTGGGCCGACGGCTCGGTCCGGTCGGTCGCGCTCCGGTCGGCCGACGGCGAGCGGACACTGGAGGGGAAACTCTACGTCAAGGAGGTCCAGGACCGGCTCTACGTCGCCCTCTCGGCCCCGTCCGTTGTGGAGTCGACGCCCGGGCGAATCGCCGTGCAACTCGACCGCGACGGCGACGGGGAGCTGTCGGCCGGTGACGTTCGTCTCCTCCGTACCCCCAGCGACGGTGACGACGCCAGGGCCAAGGAGTCCGGCGCCGGGGTGCGTATCGAGGTGTTCCGCGATGGCGACTGGGTGGCCACCGACAGCGGCGCCGGGGCGCCCGTGGCCGCATCCGCGGCCGTGTCGAGCGGCGACATCGGGAGCGACACCGACACCGGATTCGTCCTGGAGGCCTCACTCGACCGGCGGCACCTCGAGGAGGTGGCTGGGGCGGTCGATGCGGAGAACGAGCGGACCGGCGTGTGGGTCGGCCTGGAACTCGAAGGGGAGACCTACGGCGTCGAGCAGATCGACCTCAGCGACGAACTCACCGGGAACGGCTACCTCGATTACCGGGTCAGGCCGCGCCTGCAGTTGCCCGAGGACGAGGTCGGCGTCGACCACATCGAGGTGACCCAGAGCGTGCAGACGGCCAGCAACTCGCTCCGGCTCGTCCGCGAGAAGGAGACGCTCGCCCGGGTGTTCGTCACGCACGACAACAGCGACGCGACGGAGGTGACGGTCCGGCTGACAGGGTACGATGTGGGCGGCGGGACGGTCCGCACGCTCGGGACGGAGACGACGACGTTCGATGCGCCGTCGGGAACGCCGGACCGCAACGACGGCGACGACAGCGCGAACGTCGAGTTGCCGGCGAGCTGGACCGACGTAGAGGACCTCCGGCTGGAGGCCCGGGTCTACCGGCTCGGCTACCTCGACCAGACGCCCGCGGACAACAGCCAGCAGACGACCGTCTCGTTCGTCGAGACGTTCGACCCGAACATCTACTACGTCCGCCCGGACGTGCAGAGCGGCGCCGGCACCTCGCGGACCACGACGGCGACCGCGGACGCGGCCACGGCATCGCTCGCGGATACGTATCCCGTCGCGGACCCCACGTTCATCGAGCTCGCGGCGTCGAACGCCGACTTCGAGGGCGCGAGCACGAGCGAGCGAATCAACGAGCTGAACCGCGTCACCTTCGGGCTCCTGTGGGCGTCGGCCGCAACCACCGGCCCGAACTCGCCCGCCCGGCCGACGCAGGTGTACGGCTTCACGCCCGACTTCGCCGGCATCAGCGACCCGGCCTGGGACAACGGCGCCTCGTACGCGTCCATCGGTGGCCCCACCGGGTCGGCCCACCGGCGGATGGTCATGGCCCACGAGATCAACCACAACCTCGGCGATAACGACTGGGGCAAGCACGTGGGCAACCGCTCGGCCAACCGGTTCGCGAACGGCTGTACGGCCGGTGCCGACGACGAGTGGTCGAGCATCAACCCGACGAACACCTACATCCAGGAGGTCGGGTGGGACCCGTCGGTCGGCATCATCCCGCAGCAGTTCCCGGAGTTCGAGAGTTACTGTCAGATCTGGGAGGTCCGGAGCACGGTTCCGGGCTGGTCCACGAACGACCCGCCGCAGTGGATCAGCGACTACCGCTGGAAACGCCTCGCCGACCGCTTCACCTCGTGGGACGACAACCCCGCGCACCCGAACCTCCGCAGTGACGGTGGCTCCGGGTCGGCCGAGACGGCCGCCGACAGCGCGTCCGGGCGCAAACTGCTCGGGCGCGAACGGCCGACCGCGCGGCTCATCTCGGGTGTCCTCTTCCGGGAGGGCGGCGGTGAGTTGCGCCCCACCTTCGAGCAACCCGGCCGCGTCGGGCCGGAGATTCCCGGTACCGGCGTCGGGGTCGGCGCCGGCGTCGAGGACCCCCACGCCGTCCTCGTCGTGCAGTACGATGACGGCAGCGAGCGCGAGATACCGCTCGCGGGCCGGTTCGAGGACGGGCTCGAGGAGTACGGCGACGAGCCCGCGCGGCCGTTCACGGTTCCGGTCGCCGACAACGGCACCGTCAGCAGTATCACGCTCGTCGACTCCGACACGGGTGAGCCACTCGACCGCCTCGCCCCGACGGACTTCCGACTCGAGGACGCGTCGTTCGACCTGCCCGAGCGCTTCGGCCGCGACCAGCCCACGCCGGTCGCGGTCGACCTCGCGGCAGAATCCGAGGGGCCACTGTACACGCAACTCCTGTACACGCCGGACGGCACCACGCTCTACCCGTTCAGTAGCGTCCGGACCGACGGCGAGTTCACGGCCGCGTTCGACGGCCTGCCGGGCGGCGAGCGGGCGCGGTTCGTCCTCCTCGTGAGCGACGGGGTCGACACCCGGTTCGTCACCAGCGACCCGTTCACCGTCGAGCCTGCTGCGCCGGACGTGCGCATCGCCCGGAACGAGCGCTACGTCGTCGAGGGGCCCGCTCCCGAGGACGAGCAACGGGAGCGCCGACAGCTGCGTGACGACGGCGGGTCGAGCGACCGAGCCGGCGAGGAGGTCGGCGACCAGGACCTGACGACCCGGCGGGTCGGCGGGCCGGTCCGTGCGGTCGCCGGCGAGTCGGTCTCGCTGTCGGCCTCGACGCGGGACGAGTGGGGCCGGTCGCTTCCGGCGTCGGCGGTCAGCTGGCAGGCGACCGACGAGAACGGACGGACCGTGGCCCGGCAGTCGGGCACCCCGTTCACGCACCGGTTCACCCGACCGGGGACCTACGAGGTGACCGTCACGGGCACCGACCCGGACACCGGGCTGTCGGACACCGACACGATCCAGGTGATCGTGTCGGCGCCGCCACTCCCGGACGCCGGACAGGTCGACGAGTTAAACGCGGCCAAGGAGGAGGCGGCCGACCAGGGCTGAGCCGCCGGCCCGCTCCCTCGGTCGTCCGCTCGCGACGCCACACTTCTCAATCGTCCGCAGGCTCCGTGACCGAGCCGCCCTCGCGCTCCCCGAGCGCGTTCCGGACGGCCTCGACGACGGATGCTGCCTCGCTCTCGTCGGGCGCCCGTCCCGCGAAGCTCACCTGCTCGAACGCCTCGGTCACGTCACGCAGTGCCTCGAGTTGCGCCTCGGACAGCCCGGCCTCGCTGGCTCGGCGGTAGAACTCCCAGTGCGTGACCGACGACCCCTCCGTGACGGGCAGCCCACGCCGGACGGCCGCGTAGCCCGACAGCACCGCCCGGGCATAGGCCCCATCCGAGAGTGCCTCCTGTACCGCCTCCACGCCAAGTCCGTGGCCCCCGCCGCCCACCGTGCCACCGTCGTCGCTGGATTCACCGGAGTAGCCCGCTCCCACGGCCGCGTCGTCGACCGTCTCGCCGCCGTCACGCCGGCGGAGGAGCACGAACACACCGGCGACCAGCAGGATGCTCAGGATGCCCCCAGCGGCCACCACGGCTGGGTTCGACTCGACGAATCCGACGGCCCGACCGAACGCACCCTCGGACGATGCCGTCCCCCCGCTCCGCATGGTGAGTTGCTGCCGGACGCGAGCAGCCTCCAGGTTCGTTCCGGCGCCGTCGAACGCGACGACGACGCCCACCTGCTCGCTCCCGGTCGCCGGGAACGACGCGTTCGGCACCGTCACCGTCCCGCGGTAGTACCCGGTCGCGTTCGTCTCGATGGTCCGTACCAGTCGCCCGTCGACACGGACCTCGAGCTCCTGCCCGGGGACGCCCTGGCCGTCGGCCTGCAACCGGCCGACCACCCGGACCAAGCGCTCGCCGACGGCCGTCTGTACGGCCCGCGCATCGAGGGCCGTCTCGGTCGGCGCCACCCGAACCGAGCGGCGGACGGCGTCGACGGTCACCGCCCGGTTCCGCGTCGCCCCCGCGACCGTCAGCGTCCGGTCACCCGGTGCGATTCCGGCCGGAAGCCGTGACTCCAGCACCGCGGCGCCCGTCGCGTTGGTCCGTGCCTCGCCGAGTGTCCGCCCGTCGACACGGAGCCGAAGGGGTACACCCTGCAGGTCGATGGGCTCGCTCCCGTCGGTCGTGACGCTCGCCACGGCCCGCACCCTGTCGCGGTATCGGAGCGACCCGGGTGTCTCCCCGACCGAGAGCGTCGCACGGACGCCTTCGACGGTGGCGTCGACGGTTTCGTTCGCCGGGAGATACACCGAGGTCGCGGGCGGCCGATACCACACCGACAGCGTCCGGTCGCCGGTTCGGATGGTCGTCGGCCGATAGGTCAGCCGGTACGATCCGGACTCGTCGACGGTGACTCGTGTCCGGTCGACGACCCGTGACCCACGCCCGGGGCCGGTCGCCAGCACGACGCTGCCGTTCCGGACCATCGTCCCGTTGGCCATCCGCACCTGCCCCGTCACGACGAGCCGGTCACGGGCCGAGACGTTCCCCTGGGTCTCGCGGGTGGCCGTCACCGTCGTCGGGACGAACACCGCCGTGACGACCGTGTTCGTCGTGTTGGTGACGTTCGCCGTCACGGCCGCCGTGTTCTGCCTGACGGCCACGAGCGAGACGCCGGTCTGGTT
Organism: Haloglomus halophilum; assembly: GCF_024298885.1. GTDB lineage: Archaea > Halobacteriota > Halobacteria > Halobacteriales > Haloarculaceae > Haloglomus > Haloglomus halophilum. The sequence goes on along the minus strand of NZ_CP101166.1, from coordinate 235,525 downwards.
GCCGATGTCGTTCGATGTCCGGGAGACGTTCGTTCCGGTCCGCTGGATGCTCCCCTGCAACTCGAGCAGCTCCCGCGCCAGCCGCCGTGCCCGAGTCGTGTTGCCGTTCCGTCGGGCCTCGCGGTACTCACGGTAGGTCTGCCGGAACTGCTGTGTCTCGTTCGCGAACTCCTGTTGCTGTTCCTGGAGGTCGCGGTACGACTCGGCCGACTCCGAGTCGTTCTCGGTGCCACCGGCATCCCGCCCGGTCACGTCGACGTACTTCGACAGCGCGTCGCTGTAGCTCCCGTTCAACTCCTCGCACGCGTCGTAGTTCCCGATGCGGATGCCTTCCGAGCAGTCGACCGTGATCTCACCCATCCGGCCGGCGAGCTGCCCGCGGACCGCGGCGAGGTCCCCGTTCTGGTCGGTCTCTTCCGGGTCGCGATGCCGAACCGCCGTCGTGTTGTTCTCGGCCTGGAGCGCCCCGACATGCGAGTCGAGGGCAGCGACCTCGCCGGGACCAGCGCCACCCGAGGTGCTCGCTCCAGCGGCGCTGACGGGTGGGACGATACTCGCAAGCGCGAGCGCGAGCACCAGCACGAGGACGACACGACGGCGCACGTTCGTCCCGACCGTGGCCCCAGGGCATCAAAGAGGCTCCGCCTCGGACTGGACCCCTCGCGAGACCCGGAGAGGGAAGCTTTCAACTCCTCCACCCCTTACCACGACGGTATGCACGCCACGCGCCGTGCCTGGGCGGTCGCCGCGACCGCACTCGTGCTGGCCGCACTCGCGGTGGCCTTCGAGCGGCCGCTCCTCCTGTTCGCCGGCGCGACCGTCGGCGCGTGGCTCCTCGCACACCAGTATCTCTTCACACACCGTGCCGCGACACTCGACGAACGCCTGACCGTCGAGCAGTCGCTCGCTCCCGGCCGCGTCGCGACCGATGACCCCGCGACCGTCACCCTCTCGCTCACCGCTCCGGATGGCAGCCCGCTCGATGTCCACGCCGAGGGGCGGCGCCCCGTCGCGGGGCGCGCGGTCGATGACGCCGACACGACGCTCGAACTGAGTCGCGGACAGACGGACGCCAGCACGACGTTCGGCGTCACCGTCCCGGTCGCCGGGGCTCACGCCGTTCCCCAGCCCACGCTCCACCTCGCGGACGGTCGCGGGCTCTTCCACGAGTCCATCGAACGCGGCCCCACACCTCGCCTCACCGTCGAGCCCCGCGCCCCCCGGAACGTCCACGTCGGTGTCGGCGGCGACTCCGTCGCGGCCGCCTACGGCGAACACGACGCTGGCCGCATCGGCTCCGGCCTCGAACCCGCGGAGGTCCGCAAGTACATCGCCGGCGACGAGGCCAAACGCATCGACTGGAAGGCGACGGCTCGCCTGAACGAGCCCCACGTCCGCGAGTTCGAGGCCGAAACCGACCGGACGACGGTACTGCTCATCGACCACCGCGCCACAACGGGCCTCGGTCGCGACGGCCAGCGCGTCCTCGATTACCTCCGCGAGGTCGCCATCGCGTATCTCGAGAGCGCCCGCGAACTGGACGACCCCCTGGGTTGCTACGCGGTCGGCGACGAGGGAATCACTGTCTCGGAGCCGCCGAACGCCGATCTCGACACCTACACGACCATCCGCGAGGCCCTGACCGGCCTCGAACCGACCGAGGCGCCGAGCGGCCACGGCCGGGCCGACAGGCCGCGGCGAGAGGCACGAACGCCGGCCACCGCCCGACGAGACGCCGTCCGGCTCGCCGACGAGGAGACGCCGTTCGCGTCGACGCTCCGGCCCTTCCTGGAGACGGCCGACCCGTACGTCGAGCGGGTGGATGCGAACCCGCTGTTCGCGGCGACCCGGAGCCGCCTCACCCGACTCCGTGGCTCGACGTGGACGGTCATCCTCACCGACGACCGCGACCGCGCGGAGCTCCGGGAGGCCGTCAAGGTCGCCCGTCGGGGTGACGACCACGTCGTCGTCTTCGTCGCGCCGCGCGTGCTGTACGAACCGGACGCGATGAGCGACCTGGAAGCCGCCTACGACCGCTATCTCGACTTCGAGGAGTTCCGGCGGAGTCTCGCCGCGCTCGACAGGGTCGAGGCCTTCGAGGTCGCACCGGGCGACCGCATCGGCGCGCTCCTGGCTCAGCAACAGCGACGCCGGCAGGCGTCCGGCGGGGCGGCCGGAACGTCGGGCGGCGAGCCGACGGCGAAGATGGGACCACCACGAGACGGCTCCGATGGTGGTCCCACAGCCCCGGGCCCGGGTGATGGCCGATGAGCGCGGAAGGTGCGACCGGCCGTCGAACGAGTCGGATCCCGCTGTTCGGGCCCGTGTTCGCGGTGGTGCTCTACTTGGCGGCCGTCGGCATCCTGCCGGGTGCGCCTTCGCTCCCGGTGTTCGGTGCACTGGTTGGTGCCTCGCTTCTCATCCTCGCGTTCTCGTTCGCCGGCACAGGGAGCGCGCTCCGGACGACGGTCGCCTGCTGGGTGCTCGCACTCGCACTGTTCGCCGTCGTGTGGCTGGCCCAGCGCGGCACGGACAGTCTGTGGCTCGTCGCGGTGACGCTGGTGGCCGTTGGCCTGCTGGTGGGCTACGGGTTGCATCGATACGAACGGGTTCAGCTGGGGCTGGTTTCGGAGGAGCCCTGAGAAGAATCAGTCCTCGCAGTTGCACCTACTCTGCGCGTCTGCGAATTCGACCATGTACCGATGGACCTCTTCGGCGAGGTCGTGCATCCCGTGAGCGAAATCCCGTCCTGGCCGATCGATATCGTAGTAGAACCGTGACCGGTGCTCGGAGCGGAAGGCATCGATTCGCCCTGCAACAGTCCTCTCGGAGAATACGTTTCGTGCTTCGATGTCGTCGAACACGTCATCGTGCGTTCGGTAGTCGGACGACTTTGCTGAGGTCATCTCAACGAGATAGAACTGGAGGGATCGCTCGATAGCGTTGAACGACAGCTCGACGATACTGATGTAGTTGTTCGTCCCTTTGCGGAGTTGCCGACACGTCCCGAGCATGGCACAGGCCTTCCCGAGTTGGATATCTGCATCGTCGGTAGCCCGCTGCCACGAGAGCGAGTCCTGCGCTGGTCCCATCTCACCATCTTCGAGTAACTGTTCGACATGTTCCAGCGCTACGACGACATCGTCAAGCCCCATCGCCAAACACCTCGTCTTTCACGGCCGCTAGTGCGGCGTTTTCTCGCAGGGTCAGCCCCTCGGCGAGGATGTTCTCGATTCGGTCGTGGCCCGGAGCAGATTCCGAAGTCTCCACCACTATATGTGCTTCGTATCGATCTCCGTCGAACTGCTCATCCGCGAACTCCTGCTCGAGCCGATGTGCCGCACGCTGTGTTCGCATCCGGTCCTCGTCGACGACGACGAACAGGTCGATATCGCTTCTCCGATCTGCCCCACCCCGGGCGACGCTGCCGAAGAGAACAACTCCGATATCGTCCGCTATCAACGACTCGAGTCGCCTGAGGAGTTCTCTGATTGGTGCATGGTACTTGGATTGCGGAACGCTGGTCACCGGGTCGTCTGGCTTGAAGAGCATTCCAGACGCAGCCCGCACCGCGTTTGCCCTGCCGGATCGGTCTACCGTGACTACCCCGAGTGCTTCGAGTGTGTCCACGGCTGAATTGATGCCACTCATCCCACGCCCGGTTACTCGTCGAAGTTCCCGGTTCGTGAACGACCGGCCCGGATTGTCGACGAGCAGATGAAGCACGTCAGCCGTTGCGCCGTGTCGGAACGCCTCCCGATCGCCGAGGGGGACTGGGAGTCGCACGTATGCGCTCTGTCTGTCGGCAGTTTTCCGAACCGCATTGCGGTTCATGAACCGTTATACGGTTCGGAGATAAATAGTGGTATCGGCTGTCCGCTTGCCCGGCCATGTTTCTGGATGCCTGGGCCCGTCTCCCGGACAAGCGCTTCCGTGTGTACCGCTGGACGCTATCCATCGTCCTTGAGACGAGCGAGTCAGTATAGTTCAGCGAAGGGGCGACTTGCACCCACCCCTCCGCTATCGCGGTGTCGACGTGCGAGTCCTCGGTATCCGAGGCGGTCAGCTCATCGTAGATGCGTTCGGGGAGCATGAACACCACGCCGTTCCGCCGGGCGAAGGTCCGGACACGCCGGTATCGCTCGTTCTCCGGCCCGCCGAGGGCGGCGATGAATCCCGTGTCCGCGACGTGGGCCGCACTCACGGCTCGTCAACGCCCTCATCGTCGATTGCCGGCTCCTCGGCGGCAACCACGTTGTCGAGTGAGGCACCGGACGGTTCGATGTCGAAGTGCTCGTGGACGACCGGACGGAGCGCCTGGAGGATGATTTCGGCAGCAAGCGGCGAGATATCGAGGTCGCGGGCCATCAAGCGGTGGGTGACCGTCCCGCGCTCCCGGTCGAGAGCGTACTCGAGCGCCGTGGCGAGGCCGGCGATTCCGTGTCGGTCGATGTACGTATCGATGTCGGCGTCCGTCGTTCGCCGTCCCACCGCGTCGACGAGTGCCGGAGTGATGTGATACTCTCCCGCATCCGTCCCGGTCGTCACCGTCAGGTCGATCGGACGGGCAGTGTACGTTCGTGGCTGCCCCTCGTCGTCCACCTCGAGAACGCCAGCCTCGGTCAACCGGTCGACATAGGCGTATGCGGTTCCCTGCGGAAGTTCGAGTGCCTCCATCAGGTCCTGTACGCTGGTCGTATCCTCCCGATGGCAGTGGGCGTACACCTGCGCCAGCCGCGGCTCCTCTAGCAGTTGCGCGACCGAGAGGAACTCCCCGACGACCTCGCCCCCGGTCCGGTCGGTAGCTCGTGACATTGATGAGTCGTAGTTACAGATTACCGTGAAGCTGTAAAGATTTTGTGCCGCTGGCCAGCAGAAGGAGTCGCGGGGCGTTGGAGGTCGTGTCGATGCTGATGCTGTCCGGTGTCGTGAAGACAGCTCGCCCGGCTTCGGTGACATCCTCCCACGACTGCTCGTGGGCTTCTCGAGGTTCCTATTCCCGTCGATTCGGATGGGTGGGAATCTAAGGTTTCTGGACAGTCAACCAGTGGCTCTGCCACGAAGCCGTTACTCATACCCCGTAGAGGGCTTCGAGTTACCTGTTTGTTTAACGACTGTCGGCGTGGTCGGCTTACTTTTTGTTAAGGCAAACGCCGAGTCAACTGCCAGTTCCCCACGCACGAGCCACATACGGCACAGATTGGTACAAATTCGTCGGATTCACCCTACGACTGAAGTCGTGGGTTTTCTCCTCGATTCTCTATAAGTGGCATCTCCCACTCACGGACACTCCGACTGGGACTCGTTTCGGAGGAGCCATGAGTCAGGAGGCGGAGACGGGAGACGAACACGGCATGTCGGGTGCGCTGGACGAAAACGAGCGCGGTGAGGCCGATGACGACAGCGGTGCCTCCGACCAGACCCCAGCGGCACAGGACGACCAGCCCGACCGCGCCACGCTCGCCGCGCAACTCGACCTGCTGCAGGAGGAGAACCGACGGCTTCGCCGCGAGTACGCCCGTGCCCGACAGCAGAGCTATCGCCGGACGGCGCTCGGTCTCGCGCTCGTCGGCGTCGTCGCGGCCGGGGCGGGCGTCCTCTTCCCGGGTGCCCGGACGGTCCTGTTCGCCCTCGGCGCGACGGGCATCTTCGGCGCACTCCTGACCTACTATCTCACGCCGGAGCGGTTCATCTCGGTCAGCGTCGGGGAAGCCGTCTACGGCACCCTCGCTACCAACGGGACCGCATTGCGCGACGACCTCGGGCTCGGGGACCCGATATACGTCCCACGCGGGGCGAGCGACGACGTGCGGCTGTTCGCCTCGCAGGCCGACGGTGGCGGCGGTGACCCCGAACTTCCGGCCGGAGCCGCCCTCGAGCCCGGCTTCGTCATCACGGACACCACGCGCGGCCTCGCGCTCGTCCCGACGGGTGACGCGCTGTTCGACGAGTTCGAGCGCTCGCTGACGGGCCCGCTGGCGGACGCCCCGAGCGCGCTGGCCGAGCAACTCGCCGACGGCCTCGTCGAGCAGTTCGAACTCGTCGACGGGGCCGACGTGGATGCGAGCCACGAGCGCGTCACCGTCGGCATCTCCGGGTCCGCGTACGGCGACGTGGGACGCTTCGACCACCCGGTCGCCTCGTTCCTCGCGGCCGGCTTCGCCCGCGGCTTCGAGGTGCCGACCGCGGCCGAGGTCACGGAGGCGGATGGTCGGGCGGACGTGGCCGTGACTGTGCGACCCGCTCGGGAGGAGGAGGCGTTCGAGACGGACACTCCGCCCACAGACCAGTGAGGGTGGCCGTAGTCAGCGTCCAGTGAGGGATAATCTTCCCCGTATCCGCCGATTATCGCCAGTCCCGGCGGCCATTATCGTGATAATGATTATCCTGATAACGACCTGCTCGTACTGCGGTAAACTGGTGGTGACGTAGGGGAAGACAGCCCGGAAAAGTCGAAGCTCGTTGTGCGCGGCGTCGCTTACCTCTCGACACCTGACCCGCCGTCGCTGACCGCCTCCTCCTCGCCTCCCTCCGTCTCCTCCAGCATCCCCTCGGCACTCGGCGGTGCCACCGACGCGACCACGTCCTGCACCACCTCGCGTGCCGTCATGTCGCTCAGTTCCGCGTCCGTACTCAACACCAGCCGATGCGCGAGGATGGGCTCTGCCAGTGCCTTCACGTCGTCGGGGATGACGTACTCGCGCCCCTCGATGGCGGCCTGTGCCTTCCCGGCGTTGAGGAAGGCCAGCGTTGCCCGTGGCGAGGCACCGTGAGCCGTGTCCGGACTCTCACGGGTCGCCGCGACGAGGTCGAGGATGTACTCCTTGACCGGCTGCTCGACGTGGATGTCGGTCACGGTCTCGCGGGCTTCCTGGAGGCCCTCGGGGTCGATGACCTGCTCGACAGCGTCCGGGCCGAGCCCCGGCTCGCTGTCGAACCGGTCGAGGATGGCCGACTCCGTCTCGCGGTCGGGCAGGTCGACGGTCAGTTTGAACTGGAAGCGGTCGCGCTGGGCCTCGGGCAGCGAGAACGTCCCCTCGAACTCGATGGGGTTCTGCGTCGCGACGACGAAGAACGGGTCCGGGAGCGAGTGCGTCTCCCCTTCGATGGTGACGGTTCGCTCCTGCATCGCCTCGAGCAGCGCGGACTGGGTCTTCGGCGTGGCGCGGTTGATCTCGTCGGCCACCACCACGTTCGCGAAGACGGGGCCCTTCTGGACCACGAACTCGCCGGTGTTCTCGCGGTAGACGTTCGTCCCCGTCACGTCGGCGGGCAGCACGTCGGGCGTCATCTGGATGCGGTTGTACTCCAGCCCGGTCGCCCGGGCCATCAGGTTCGCCATCGTCGTCTTCGCCACCCCAGGGACGCCCTCCAGCAGGACGTGGCCCCGCGTCAGCAGCGCGATGGTCAGGCGGTCGACGGTGTCCTCGTTGCCGATGAGCACCGTGCTCACTTCCTCGCGGACGGCCGCGGCCACCGACGCGGGGTCAGTCATCTGCGCCACCTTCGCCGCGTTCCGTTGAAATCCCTTGCGCAATCCGCCGGATTCGCGACTCGTCCCACTCTGGGTGTTGCTCGCGGAGGTACGCCACGAGGTCGGCCTCCGTCACGGGCGGGGCGTCGGACGGGCGCTCGTCGCGGAGCCGTGCCGCGATTGCCCCGAACCGACCGAACAAGCCGGCACCCCACGCACCGACGAGGCCGACCGCGAGGAAGCCGACGGCCGTCTGCAGCAGCGGCGCGTTCCGGACGGTCACGAGCGCGAGCGACAGCGGCGGCAGGTCGGCGGTGTGCGAGAAATCCAGCAGCAGCCGGTCCTCGCTGGCCACGAGGTTGCGAGCGAACCGGCGGTTGCCCGACCGCTCCAGCATCGTGTTGATGAACACGCTGGGGTCCGAGACGACCACGACCCGTCCCTGGCCCACGCGCTCGACCGTCGCGACCGGTCGCGAGGCCAGCCGCTCGTCGTCGTCCAGTTCACCGTTACCGTTCGTGTCCAGATACGCGAACCCGGACGAGCGAACCAGCACGGTCGTGTTGCCGTCGCCCGGTTCGACGACGCTGCCGTAGTTGAGCGTCAGGCGCTCGACACCGCGCGTCAGCGTCTCGTTGTCCGTGACGTTCCGTGCGACCGGCATCGCTGGCGAGCGGTAGTTGTGGCGTTCGTCCCGGAGGAGCGTGCCGTTGACTCGTGCCGTCGCGCCGACGCCGCCCAGGAGTTCGTTGCCACCGGCCCCCACGTCCTCGGCGACGACGAGCGTGCCGCCGCGGGCGAGGAAACCACGGATAGCCGCGAGGTCGCGCTCGGAGTAGGAGCGGTCGGGCGCGAGGACGACCGCGACCGTCCCGTCGCCGGCGCCACGATACTCGCTCACGTTCCGAGCGACCGTCGTCTCCGTCCCGGCCTCGTCGGCCACGGTCCGGAGTTCGGAGGTCCCCTCCCAGCCCGGGTTGTAGAGCCCGAACGCGGCCGAGGAGGTGCTCGCCGCGACGACGACGCCCAGCAGCGTCGTTGCGACGAGCGCCACCAGCAACACGCGGGGAACGTCCCACTCGACGCCCAGCAGTTCGCGCGCCATTCAGCCGAACACCCCCGGCGGCAGGATGGCGAGGATGCGCCGCACCACGATGTAGCCGAAGACGACCAGCCCCAGCCCGATGAGCCACTTCAGCCGCGAGCGCCACCGCGGCGTCACGTTGAACGGGGCCGTCAACTCGACCACGACGAGGAAGCCGATGAGCGAGACGACGAAGAACAGTTCGTACGAGAGCGACCCGAGCAGCGACAGGGCCAGCACCGTCGCCAGCATCCACGCCAGTTGCGCGTGGACGAACCGCTGTCGCCGTCGGGTCGCCATTGTGGGTGTGTTCGGGGGAGGGCGTTAGAAGGTGTCGGGCTTCGATGGCCGAGTGCGAACGCCCGCTGCCCCCATCCCTCGCAGCATCGACCACCGGCCTGCGCGTGGCGCGTCCCGTCACCGTCGCCCTCGGGCTACGCTCCGGTCTGGGCCAGCATCGTCGGCCCCCTTCCGGCCTCGCTGCCGGGGATTCGGACGAGACCATGGGGACCTCCGCCACAGTGATACCCTGTCGTCGAGATGGGCCGGTACGATGCCCTCTCAGGATGCCCTCCTGCTCGCCGTCTGGAACTGGCTCAACCGGATGCGTGACCGCAACCCCCGCCGACTGGCGGTCCTGCTGGTCGTGACGGGTGTCGTCCTCGCCGTCCTGGGGTGGTACTTCCGGCCGTGGCTCCACGCCGTCGTCTACGGCCTCTACACGACGCCGATAGTCCTGCCGGTCGTGGTACTCGGGCTGGTGGTCCTGGCCCTCCTCCGGCCGCGTCTCGGCACACCCGGCGCTGCCCAGGTCGCGCTGGTCCTGGCCGGCTTCATGCTCTTCGTCGGCATCGGCGGTGCCGGCCTGCTGGCCGGCGAGGAACTCGGGAAGACGACGATGACCCGCTCGGACACGGCCGGCAACCTCAGCGAGACCGACCCGGCGAAGCCGCGGGTCGTCCCGCAGAGCGTGGCGACGCGGTACGCCTCGAACACCCTGAACTTCCCACAGTACCGCATCGCCGGCGGCGACATCACCGTCCGTAACGGGACGCCGTACTGGTCGTACGCGCTCGCGCCGGACGGGACGTTCAACCATCTCACCAAGCGCCAGCACGGGACGGTGCTCGTCGACATGACCGAGCAGAACGCGGAGGTCGACACCGTCGTCGGCGACCTGCAGAAGGGAATCGGCCCAGCCTTCTACAACAACTACAGGTTCGAGACGCTGAAGCGGGCCGACTACCTCGTCCAGTACCAGGACCCGTACATGGTGGTCCACGAGGGCGAGCAGTACATCGCCGTCCCGTACACGAAACCGGAGTTCCACTGGCTCCCGCTGCCGTACACGACGCCCGAATGGGGCGGGGTGGTCCTGCTCGACCGCGACGGCACCGTCGAGGACCTCTCGCCGGCGGAGGCCCGTGACCATCCCGCGCTGTCGGGCCAGAAGCTCTACCCGTTCGACCTGACCCGCCGGAAGGTCGCGGCGACGAAGTACCGCAACGGCATCGTCAACACGTTCACGAGCCACGAGGACGAGATCGAGGTCGCGCCCGTTCCGGGCGAGGGCAACAGCCAGCCGTTCCTCGTGTTCACGGAGGCCGGCCCGGAGTACGTCGTCGCGGTCGAGCCGTACGGTCAGGCCCAGGGGCTGAAGGAGGTCTGGACGATCGACGCGCGGACCGGCGAGTACGAGCGGTACTCGCCGACGGCGTCGCTGTTCGGCGCCCGCAAGGCGACCGACTACGTCCGGCAGGCCGCCCGGACGACCGACTGGAACCGGTTCACTCCCTCCGAGCCTATCCCCGTCGTGGTCGATAGCCAGCTCTACTGGCAGGTTCGGATCGTCCCCGAGGACAGCAGTGGCATCGCGTACACGGCGTTCGTCAATGCCCGCTCCAGCGATGTCCACGAGGTCACGACGACCGCGGAGGTGACCGCCTTCCTCCGGGGCGAGCAGGTCGACGACGGGGGCGGTGACGGCCAGCCGGGTGACCGGACGCCGACCCTGGTCGTCGAGCGGGTCGCGCCGAACGGAACCGTCGTCGGGACGCTGGAGATATACGACGACGAGACCGTCCGCGTCCGGCAGGGGAACGCCACCGCGACGAACGCGACGAACGCGACGACCAGCCCGTCCTCGGGCTGAGGTCGTGGGCGTGTCCCGAACGACCTATCCACGTCCCCGCGATACGTCCGGCTGAATGTGGCCCTGGGCCCACGCCGCGCTCGGCTACCTCGCCTACACGCTGTACCTGCGTGGCCGGTTCAGCGAGCGACCGGTCGGACTTCCCGTCGTTGCACTGGGATTCGGCACCCAGCTCCCGGACCTCATCGACAAGACGCTGGCGTGGTACGTCGGCGTCCTGCCGTACGGCCGGTCGCTGGCGCACTCGCTGCTGACGGGGACGGTCATCATGCTCGCCGTCGTCGCGGCGCTCCGGCTCCGGGGGGCCGAAACCTCGGGGACGGCACTCGCCATCGGCTACGCGTCGCACTTCTTCGGTGACGCGTTCGGCTCGCTGGTGTCACTGAGCTTCGGCGACCTCGTGTTCCTGGCGTGGCCGCTAGCACCATCACCATCGACCGAGACGGTCGGTATCCTCACCCACCTCCGGGATATCGAGGGGTCACCGCTGTTCCTGTTCGGCCTCGGTCTCACGGTGGTCGGGCTCGGGCTCTGGTACCGACACGGGCTGCCCGGGCTCCGGGAGCTGGTCGGACTCCTCACGTCCGAGGGGCGGTCGCCCGAGTCGGACGTGGAGTGAGCGGTCCCTCGGGGGTATGACGAGCGGGGCACTCAGTAGGTTTCTATGGTGTCATCGTCGAGTCTCCCGAAATTGCCGCCGATTCCTCACGAAGTTATCTCGTATATATGAGACTCCTCAAAAGATATAATAGATTACGGCGACGAGTGACAGGTATGACCGACCCTGGCCTCGAATCGTGGACTGATGGGCTATCATCTCGCGAGCGTGTCAGGGAGATCGCGACGACACTCACCCGGCCCCGCTCCGTCGAGTGGGTACGTGAACAGGCACAGATCTCCTCGTGGCAGACCGCGAAAGACGAACTGGAGATGCTCGTCGAATTCGGGCAGATTCACGATATCGAGGGCGACGACGGGAACACGAAGTACGCTCCGAACTACCAGCTCCGATATTTCAACGAAGTAACCGAGCTGATCAATGACCACAGTCGCGAGGAGCTCCGTGAGGAGATTGCCACGATTCAAGCGGAGATCGACGAATGGAAGACCGAATTCGACATCGAATCACGGGACGATCTGGAATCGACGCTCACCGATGACGACCTCACCAGCGAGGCCATCCAGGAACGGAATCGTGTGCTTCGACAGTGGGAAACCTATGAGGACAATAAACGCCTGCTCAAGCACGCACTCGAACTCTACGACGATGCCCGGTCGCTCTACCCCGGACAGGACGGTTCACCGAACTCCTCGATGCCACTCTCCCAGTAGACTGTTCGATGATATTTCTCGCGAATCGCGCGAACCTCGATAAGCGAACACTTCTCAGCCGACTCCACAACCGCCTCCAGACCCAGGTCTCCACGGAGGGGTCTCCAGTTGAACAGGTCTGGTATCATATGTCTACGGGCAATAAGACCGGTGTTCGAGCGACGATTGCAGCACCGATATTCCTGACGAGGTCGTATCCTGTCGATGAGGCCGAACTTCAGATTTCGTTCGACTTCCCACAGGACTACGCGTATGATTTCTACAAGGTCCAGTGGGTCGAGCCCGAGCGTGACCTCATGATCGGATGGCACCAGGATGAAACACACATGAGTCTCGGAGAATGCCACCTCCAGATCGATCATCGAGGAGAGACGGTACAGCGAGAGGAGGCCGAGTTCCTCGATTCGCACCCTCTGAACGTGTTTGAACAGCGAATTGATGGGCTAGTTAGTGTGCTCGACGAACTACGGTGGGAAAACGACCGCCCCTCCATCCCGGAACACGCCATTCGTTGACATCCTCCCACGACTTCAGTCGTGGGCGTTCTCCTCAAATCTCTGTAATCGACACTAGCGGCTGACAATCTGCCCATCCCGCAGCGTCACGGTCCGCTCGAACCGCTCGCCCAGTGCCCGGTCGTGGCTCACGACCACGAGCGCCGTCTCCCGTGTGGCCTCGTCGAGCAGGTCCAGCACCCGCCCCTCGGTGTCGGGGTCGAGTTGCCCGGTCGGCTCGTCGGCCAGCACCACAGCCGGCCGGTTGGCCAGCGCCCGGGCGATAGCGACGCGCTGTTTCTCGCCGCCCGAGAGCGACGCCGGGTACTGGTCGGCGAGGTCGACGATGTCGAGGCGTTCGAACAGCGTGTCCAGCCACTCGCCGTCGTGGCTCCCGCCGTGTTCCTGCGGGAGCGCGGCGTTCTCGCGAGCCGTCAGGTCAGGGATGAGCTGGAAGTCCTGGAAGACGATGCCGACGTGGTCGCGGCGCAGTGCCGCCCGCTTGCGCTCCGGGAGCGAGGCAGCGTCCGTCCCGCGGACGAGGATACGGCCCTCGGTCGGCGGTTCGAGCAACCCGAGGACGCGAAAGAGCGTCGTCTTCCCGGCGCCGCTCGGTCCGCGGATGAGCAGTCGGGCCTCCGGCGGCACCGCGAGCGAGACATCCGTGAGGACACGGGTGTCGCCCCGGTCGACCGAGACACCCTCGGCGGCCAGCACGGGCTCGTCGGGACTGCTCGCATCCGTCGACTCCCGCCCCTCCGTTGTCATCGCTTCCGCTTCTGCCGACGGGGGCCTAACGGTGTCGACTCGATTCGAGCGTTCCTCAGTATCCAGTAATACTCTGTATTTTTACCGGAAATGTGATATAGTGACAATATTGGGGATTTAATTCAGCAATCCTTGCTGCTGGCTCTCGGGACCACCAGCGTGTGGGAGTCGACGCCGCCGGAGTGGTAGACCACGTGTCGTCGTTCGAGGAATCCTTCGTAGCGGTCGCGCGACAGCGTCTCGGGGGCCGTGGGGTACAGGTGTGCTCCGGCGGTGACCCAGTCCTCCGCCACCAGAACCGGACAGGTGGGCGGTGGTCCGCCCTGGAGCCAGCTTCGGATGGGGATGACCTGAACGGTGGCACCGGTCTCGGTGTAGTAGTGGATGCCCACCCGGGACAGTGCGTGGTCGGTCGCATAGGAGCCGTTCACGTACCGCTCCGCGAATGTCACCCCCTGGAACTCACCGGGCGTGGTCGTACTGGGCATCGCGCCGGTGTCGAGGTCCACGTACCCGACAGGAAGGGTGGCGGCCAGCGCTATCACGAAGATGAGCGTGAGAGCCACACGCCCTGCGGCCCCTAGCCACGACGGGATTCGTTCGGAGCCACTGGCACCGGTGACGCCGCCGTCGGCCGCCACGCCCGGAATCGAATCAGAGACACCTCGTACTGCGGGCTCTGCTCGAACCAGCACCGCCCCGAGTGCGACGCCGACGAACACGAACGCCGGCAGATGGGCGAACGACTGGACGCGGATGAGCAGGTCGAAGAACTGCGGCGTGAGCGTCGCGGTCAGCGCGTAGTAGGTGAGCGCGACGGGCGCGAGGAGCGCAGCCAATGCCGGCGTCCCACTCCCTGCACGACCCGCAGGGAGCCCGACACCGACCAGCACGACGGGAACGACGTACGCGCCGATGAGCAGCGCGACGAGGTTCGGTGACGGAACGGTCCCCGGGTAGATGGTCACGACCGTGTTCACGCCGACGAGGACGAACCAGCCACCGACCGGGAGCAACCAGGCCAGTCGGAGCGCCGTAGGCGACGCCGACCGACTCCACACGGCGAGGATGCCGACCGCGACGACCCAGGCGACGAACAGGCCGAGGGTCCCGCTCAGGAGGCCGCTGTAGGTGAGGTCCAGCCCCACCGCGGGTGCCGTAAGCGCGTAGCCGAAGTAGACGGTCCAGTAGCCGAGGCCGATGGCGAGCGCGGCGAGCACGTCCCAGCGGTCACGGCTCCGGACGAGCGCGGCCGTCGCCACGCCGGTCAGCGTCATCCCGGCGACGAGGCCGCTCATGTTGTGGAGCAGTGGCATCGTCAGCGTGAGCGCGACGGTCGGTATCCACCACGCCGGGCGTCGAGTTCGGAGTGCCTGCCACGCCGCCAGCGCCAGCAGCGGCACCACCAGCAGTCCGAACGCCTCCTCGTCGGGCACGCCCGAGCGCCGGAGGTAGAGCCCCTCGACGGCGATACCGAGGCCCGCCGTCGTGGCGGCGATGCGCAGCCGTCGCGTCGACCAGTCCCGCTCACGGCCGATGCGAACCACGAGTGCGACGGCGGTCAGGCAGGAGGCCCCACCCGTGACGGCGACCATCGGCTGGGCGATCCGCAGCGTCGAGACGCCGGTGACGGCCGCCAGGAACCCGTGGACGATGGTGAAGACGAGCTCGTCGGCCTGGAGCGTGGCTATCGGGAGCGCACCTCCGGTCGTCGCCTCCGCGAGTCGGGCGTACCGGAACGCGTCCAGCGTCGCCGGGTACGGGCTCCAGTACAGCGGCCACGCTCGCGTCGCGATGCCCACGGCGAGCGTTGCCAGTGCGACGAGGGCCAGTCCACGGCGGCGGTCAGTCATCGTCGTCACCTCCGACGGGCTCGGCGCGGGGACTCTCCCCGACTGAATGGGACTGCCGGGTTCGGCTACGGCCGTTCATTCCCGGGGGGTGCGGTCCGGAATCAGCGAGCAGCGAGGCCGGTGGCGCCCGGAGCGTCCCCACCAGCGCGAGGCCGGCAGCGACCAGGGTCAGCAGCACCGCGCCCACGGCACAGACGACCAGCACGGCCAGCGTCGGGAACCCGATGCGGACGCCGAAGACGACGAGCAGGTCTGCGGCGCCGAGTCCGGCGAGCGCGACCGACGCCAGGACGACCGCCAGTAACGCGGCGACGATACCGATCCGGAGTGCGTCGGAAAGCACCAGCCGCGCGACGCGAGCGGGCGTCGCACCCGTCGCGCGGAAGACGCCGAGCGTTCGCCGGCGGGCAGCGACAGCAGCCGCGAACGCGGCCGTCGTCCCGCCGACGGTCATCAGCGCCGCGAGACCAACCAGGGTCCCGACGAGCAACCCGAAGTTCCCGAACGCCACCTCGATGGCCTGTCCGATACCGCTCGTCCCCGTCCGGCCGCTGGTCGCCAGCGCCGCGACGATGCGGTCGTCGCCGGTCACCCGGTAGGTGGCGTTCAGCGCGGTCGCATCGGTTCCGGACCCGACGCTCGCGGTGACGGTGTACTCGCCCGGTGGCTGCCTGCCGAGACGGCTGTCGAGCGCCGTTCGTTGCCCGGGCGTCAGCTGTACCTCTCGGTCGAGTGTAGCGCCAGGACCCGACAACTGCACCCGTCGCGTCAGCGTCCGGTTCCACGGGTTCGACAACCGGAGTGTCGCCGTGGGCCGGACGAGCGTGCTGGGAGTGTCCGGTTGGACTGCCAGTCGCGTCTCCACCTGCCGGGTCGCGTTCGCCGCGACGGTCACCGTCACCTCCGCGGCCGTCGCCCCTTCTGCAGTTGTCCGCACAGTGTAGGTGCCGGGCGTGGCGGGCAGTGCGAGTCGTGTCCGACCGTTGCTCCCCGTCGAGACCGAACGGTTCCACGGCCCGTTCGTGACCGTCAGCGTCGCTCGCGTCGGTGCGCCCGAGGCGTTGACGACCCGGACCAGTGGCTCGGACCGAGGTGGTGCCCGCTCGGGGACGCCCTCGAGTGCGAGTGCATCGCGGGGCACGACCGTCACATCCCGTCTGGCGTCACCTGCCTGCACGGTGGCCGTCCCGGCCGCACCCGCGGGGAAGGTGACGGTCCGCGTCGTCGAGCGTAACGGCGCTAGCGTCACCTCGATGGTCCGCGTCGTGCCACGATACGTGACGGTGATTCGCTCGGTTCCCTCCGCGGGTGCGTCGTTTCGAACGGTTACGTCGACCCGGAGCTGTCCCTCCGCGGGCACTCGACCTGGTGTCGAGAGCCCGGTGACACCGATGCCGCTCCCGGTGCCCGGCGCCACGGCCGGGAGGTCGGTCGCCCGGATGAGGTTCGCCTGCCCCTCGCGGACGCTGGTCAGCGACCGCGCCGTCGCCAGCGGGACCACGACCTGATCGTCGAACGGGCCCGCGGCCTCGAACGTCCCGACCAGCCGGACCTGCGTGACTGCGGGCTGGGTACTCCCACCCAGAAGCACCTGCTCGCCGACGGCGAGGTCGAGCGTGGCGGCTGCGTCGGCGCCGATGACGGCCTCGGAGGCGTTCCGCGGTGCCCGGCCCGCGACGAGGTCGGCGTCGGTCACCCGCGAGAAGGCGGTGTAGTTCGCCCCGCGTGCCGGCACGGGCTGGCCGTCGACGACCTCGAACAGGAGGATTTCCGGACTCGCATTCGCGCCGCGTGCCCGGAGCGCGTCGGCGTAGCCGGCCGGCAACTTGCTACTCACCGGATGGGTGCTCCCGGGCTGGACGATGGTCGTCGTCTCGACGGCGGTTCCGCTGTCGACCAGGCCGTCGAGCGGTCCCGCGCCGCCCGCGATGGGTGCGGCGACGCCGGCCAGCCCCGCGGCGAGTCCGACGAACAGGACGAACGCCGTCAGTGTCGCCGCGGTCGGAACCAGTGGTCGCCAGCCCAGAATCCGGGGCCGGGCGGCCGCCCGGAGCCGGGCCACGAGACTCGAGCCCGTGTCGGCACCGGACCGCCCGCTCACGGGGTCGGTCAGGCTCCCGGGTGGGGCGCGAGCGGCACTCCACGACGCGATGACGCCACTGCCGATTCCGACGCCGATCAGCGCCGCGAACAGCGGCACCAGCACCCGGACAGCTCGTGGTGACACCTGCACGGCGAGCGATGTCGGCAGCCCGGCCACGACCGCGACGTTCACGGCCGCGTTTGTCGCGATGACGCCGATAGCGTAGCCCAGCGCCACGCCGACCGCGGTCAGCAGTCCCGCACGGGCGGCGAACAGGCCGAGGACCGTCCGGGGACGCCCGCCCGTGGCCCGCACCACGCGGATGGTCGGGCGCCGGTCCCGGACGCTCATGCGCGTGACACTGTAGGTCGTCACGCCGACCAGCAGTCCTCCGCACGCTGCGGCCACGCCGACGACGACGAGTGCCTGCTGCGTGCCGGCGACGAAGAACGCCAGCGCGGACAGCAGGGGGACGCCCTCGTTCGGAACGGCTGCGGCGATTGCCCCGTCGACGCCGGTCGCGTTCGCTCCCTCTCGTGTATCCACACTCCGGCCATCGGGGTGGACGGCCAGCGCCGTGCGTGGCGACCTCACCTCATCTGGTGTAACGACCTGCCACTCTGGGGGCACGGCATCGCGGAGCGCCACGCCCCCGACGGAGGCGTTCTCGGGGATGCCCACGACAGTCGTGCCGTTCGCGTTGCCGAGCGGCAGCACGACGGCGTCCGGGTCGTTCGCGGCCGCGGCTGCGGGCGACTCGTGGGCCGTCACCGACCCGGGCGAGTCGAACTGCGCGGCGATGGTGGCGGTCTGTGCGCCCGCGGCGAAGACGAGCAGCGTCGTCCCGACGAGGAACGCGACGGTCACGGCGACCACCAGCACCGCGAGTCGGTCTCGGCGTGACCAGCGCGTGAGAAGTGCGCGACGGTAGCTCATCGGCTCACCTCGACGGGCGGCGTGTAGCGCCACTCGTAGATCTGCTGCCGGATGTCGTACATCGACTCGGCGATGTAGCACGCCGGCTCGCGCTCGTCTCGCGTCGCTCCCGGGCCGTCGTACGACGAGGTAGCGCGGTGAGCGACGAATCGGATCATTGTCGAGAGAGGACAGCCAGCGGGTCGATGCTCGCGGCCCGCCAGCCGGCGACGAGCGAGCCGAGCGTTCCCATCGAGAGCGCCAGCCCCAGCCCCACGCCGTACAGCCAGAGCGGTGTCTTGATGAGCTCCGTGAACCCCGTCAGGTCGGCCACGAAGCCGTTGACGACGCTCACGAGCGGCGGGACGAGCAGACAGCCGACGGCGCCGCCGACGAGGCCGAACAGGACCCCCTGTGTCCCGACCATCACGCCCAGCGTGCGGCCACGCATCCCGACGGCCTTCATCGCGGCGAGCGCCTCGCGCTGGTGGTAGACGACGAGCGCGAGCGTGTTCAGCACCAGCGCGATGCCGGCGACGACCGCGAGCAGGACGAGCGTCCCCGCCCCGGCCAGCACGGAGGCCTGTCGACCGATGATGGCGCCCACCTGTTCGTCGTTGGTCCGGAAGTCGAAGTCAGCGTACTCCCGTTCCAGTGCTCGCTGTGAGCGTTCGGTCCCGTACCCCTCGGCGAGACTGACGCCGACGATGCTGGCGCGGTCGCTCCCGGTCGTTCCCGAGACCTCGTGGAGTTCGCTCAGATGCACTGCGACTGTCGGAACGCCGAGGAACCGCGAGAACGAGCGCGTCACCCCGACGATGCGGAACTCGTTGCGTTCGGCCTGGTAGATGGTGCCGCCGACGTACAGCGTGTCGTTGACTCCCACGTCGTACCGCTCGGCGGTCCGCTCGTCGATGAATATCTCGTGGGTCATCGGCCCGTCGTAGCTCCCGTTGGCGTAGTGGACATCGCCGGTGGAGAACCCGCCCCCACCGACGACTCGCGACCCGTTCCCGGTCAACCCGACACCGGCGATAGTATCGAAGTTCGACGGGCTATCGCTCACGTACACCGTCTGGAATGCCAATGCCTGTGCGTCCCGGACCCGTTCGTTCGATTCGAACTCCTCGGTCGTCCGATGGGCCTGCGGGATTGGGTTGGCGACGCCACCGATACCGGCCGGATTCAGCTCCACCTGGCCACTCGTCGCCCAGAGGTCGTGGTCGAGGTAGTCGATTGCCTCGTCACCGGTCGTCGTCAGGCCGTAGCCCAGCCCCGCGAGCGAGACGACCAGCACCACCCCCAGCGCGATACCGACCACCGACAGCACCGACCGGACGCGGTAGTGCCGGACCTGTGACAGCGAGATACCCACCGCAGCGCGGGCCCGCGTCCCGGGAAGCCACGACGGGGCTGGTGATTCGTCCCCCTCGGAATCGCCGTCGGGGCTCATCGAAGCACCTCCCGGACGGCCCGCGTCCGGCGACTCACCACGACCAGCGGCGGCAGCGCCACGAGGCCGACACCGAGCGCGACCAGCAGTCCGTACAGTCCGAACACCGGCCGGACCGCGAACGGCACCGCGGTTCCGAACACTCCCAGGAGGGCGACGACGGCCGCGGCGACGAGCCAGCAGCCCACGCCGACGAGTCCGCCCACGCCCGCGGTCGCCAGTGTCTCGCCGGCGACCAGCGTGGCCCGTGAGGTGCCGGAGACGCCGATAGCCGCGAGGACCGCCCTGTACTCGGCGTCCGCGAGGACCGAGAACCCGACCGTCGTCACGAGGAACAGCGTTCCGACGACGACGGCGACGACCAGCGCCGCGGCGGCCATCGCCACCGGCAGGCCGCTCTGCTGTGCCCGCGAGGTGAGCAACTCGCCGCGAGTCAACACCTGGGCGTTCGGGTACACGCCATCGAGGTCCTCGGCGGCGACCGAGCCGTCCGTCGAGACGAGGATCTGGTCGGCCACGTCGCCGCTCGTCCCGCCCGTGAGCCGCTGGAGTTCGGCGAGGTGGACGACTGCGACCGGCAACTGCCCGATTCCCGGGCCGTCGGTGGTCGCGATTGTCGAAACGGTGAACCCCTCGTCGAACTCCGTCCCGGCGACCTGCAGGCTCGTTCCGGGTTCGACCTGTCCGCCCTCGGAGCCCAACGTGCTCGCGGCACTCTCGGAGACGACCGCCTCGCCGGTCCACGTGCCGTTGTACGACCCGTTCGCGTAGTAGGGGTCGCCCGGCGACAGGGCGTCCGTCGGCAGCCCGGCGACACGCTGCTCGCTCGCCCCCGGAAGCACGCCGAGGACGACGACGTACTGGGGCTCCACGTCGCTGTCTGCTGGCCCGAGCCGAAGCACGCCGGTGAGCACGGGCGTCGCGTCGGTGACGCCCGGTCGGGCGGTGAGGCGTTCGGTCACCGGATGGACCTGCCCGAGTCGCTGCCCCTCGACGGCCGTCACGGCACTGCCCGCGGAGCCCTCCGGGAGGATCCAGTAGTCCGTCTCGTCGGTGCCGACTGTCGTCCCCGTCACGAGGCCGGCGCTCACGCTCGTCACGACGAGCAGCAATGCGACCGCGACGGCGACCCCACCGACGCTGAGCAGCGTCTGTCCGTCCCGCTCGCGGAGTCGGTGGCCGAGCCGCGCGGCGGCCAGCCCCGCGAGCCCGCGGAGTCTCCCGCGGTGTGTCCCCGAGTCCACTCCGACCGGGGGCGGCTCCTCATTCATCTCTGTGACCCCGGTCGGCGCCGCCGGCGTCGATGCGGCGCCCATCGCGTAGCTCTATCACGCGGTCGGCGGCCTCGGCCACGGCATCGTCGTGTGAGGCGACCACGACCGCCCGGTCGTCTGCCGCCTCGCGGAACAGCTCCAGCACCCGCTCGCCGGTCGCGGTGTCCAGTTCCCCCGTCGGCTCGTCGGCGATGACGAGCGCCGGGTCCAGCACCAGCGCCCGGGCCACGGCGACACGCTGTCGCTCGCCGCCGGAGAGCTCGTCGGGCCGGTGGTCGAGTCGGTCGCCCAGCCCCACGCGTTCGAGCAACTCGTCGGCCCGCTGATGGCGCGCTCGCCGACCGATGCCGGCCTCGACCAGCGGCAGCGCGACGTTCGAGCGGGTGGTCAGCGACGGGAATAGGTGCATCCGCTGGAACACGATGCCGATGTGCTGGCGTCGGAGTCGCGTCCGGCCACGTCGGCCGACCGATTCCGTGTCCGTCCCGGCGATGCTGACACTGCCGGCCGTGGGCGTATCGAGCGCCGCGAGGAGGTGCAACAGCGTCGACTTGCCGCTCCCGCTCGCGCCGACGACGGCGACGAGTTCGCCGGCCTCGACGGCGAGCGAGACATCATCCAGTGCCGTCACCGTCGGCCCGCTGTCGCCCCGGCGGTACTCGCGGCGCACCGAGCGACAGACGACCGGCGGGTCGGTGTCGGCGGATGGAGGAGCGGCGACCGTTTCGGAGGGCTCTGACATCGGGGAGTCTGTCGGCTATGGGCGCAGTTCGGACAAAAAGCCACCGTCGTCGGTCGGATATCGAGCGGGCGAGTGTCGGGGGGCGTCGCTATGCCCCGCCGGTGTTCCCGTCCTCGTCCTCGCGGGCGAGGTAGAGCGCGGCACCCGCACCGGCGATCAGCAGGAGCAGGATGAGCGCTCCGAGCAGGATCCCCGTGTTGTCGCCACCGTCACCGGGCGGCGACGTCTCCGTCGGCCCTGTGGGCGAGGGGGTGTCCGTCGGCGTCTCGGGCGTCGGGGTCGCCGTCGGCGTCTCGGGCGTCGGCGTGACGGGGGTCGGGGTCGGCGTGACGGGCGTCGCCTCCTGTCCCGTCACGGCGAACAGCGAGAAGCCCGGCGTCTCGGACTCGTAGATCAGCGTCCCGCTGGACTCGCGGACGAGCGTGGTGTCGAGCGGCTGCCACTCGCCGTCGTTGAAGCGGTACATCCGGATGGTCTCGGCGTCGGCACCGAGGTCGGCGAGCTGCGACCGCTCGACCTCGAACTGGATGGTGGCGCCCTGGTCGCGGAGCTGTTCGGGCACGGTGATATCATAGTTCCGTACCGAGAGGCCCGGAGGCTGTGGCGTCCCCCGCGGCAGCCGGTTGAGCTGATCGACGTTCGCGCGGCCTTCGGCGGCCTCGGGGAACGTGATCTCCCGGACCGTGGTTCTCGGGAACCGGACCTGCACGCCCGGTTTGCGACTGTTCTGGTCGAAGACGCGCGAGGAACTCCGGTCCTCGACATCCTGGGGGAGGACCGTGACGAGTCCGGCGGACTGCCCGTTGACACTCACCGGGAAGCGGCCCTCCTCGGTGAACGTTAGCGGAATCTCGACGGTTCTGGTTTCCCCGGCGCCGAGCGAGATCGTTCTGGTCGCCCGCCGGTCATCACCGACCCTGACGGCGATTTTCTTGCCCAGTAGCGCCGAGTTGGCCCGGTTGTTCCGGACGGTCACCGTCACCGTGGTGGTGTTCCCCGGAGCGATTCGGTCCGGGTTCACCGAGATATCGACCACGACGAATGGTGAGCTGGGCTGGGGAGCGGGGGCAGCACCGCCTCCGCCACCACCACCGGTTCCATCATCCCCATCGTCCTCATCATCCCCATCCTCGCCACCGGTGTCCGGTGCTTCGATGGTCACCGTTCCCGTGTCCGTGCTGAAACTCCCGTAACCGCTGCCCTGCTGGGCGAGGTAGACGAACTGGTACGTCCCGGGCGCGAAGTTCTCGTCCGTGGCAACCTGGACGGTCGGGGCCGAACCTGCCGGGGCAGAGGTCGAGTTCCCCGAGGCGTTCACTACGGTAGTCACCGACTTCGCCTCGACGTACTCCGGGCCGAGCAGCGACTGCTCTCCCTCCGAAACCCCGTCGAGAGTGAGATCGAGCGTCTGCCCGTAGAGCGTCTCGTCGACCGATATCGGCTCCTCGAAGTTGATGGTCCCGCTGATTGCCCGGATGCTGGTTTTGACCGTCACGTCGGACGTCGAGACCGACTGTGAGAGTACGTCATCGAGTGTGACACCCGAGTCGAGGATGACATCCACGAATGCGTCACTGACCGCGTCACGGTCGTAGACGGCGATTGCGTGGGTCGTCTCTTCGTTCCCCGTGAGCCCCGAGTCGAGCGTGAATTCGACCGAGTCACCTGCGGTCACCGTCGACGATGCCGGTGTGGCACTTCCCTGTGCCTCCTGTACGGGGACGACCGTCGTACCGATGATATCGATACCGCCCTGGATCTTGACCTCGTTGTCCGTCGGGTCCGGGTCGGTCAGCCCCTCACCGAACTGTGGCTGGACCAGAACGAACGCGACCGGGCCCGACGATGGCGGGTTGTACGTCGGGTTGGTAGCGAACGTGCCGTCAGACTGGATCGTGAGGGAGCTCCCGTACAGTTTCGCGTTCGTCGCATCCGTTTGCAGCGTCACGTTGCCAGTCGCGTTGTCGAAGGACCCTCCGGTCAACAGGTCGGACTGACTCGTCGAGCTGACACCCTCGAGAATCAGCAGCTGGGCTGTGCCGGAGCGGTCGGTGGTATCCGCACCGTCGACGTTGGAATATTCGAGCGTAAGCGGCTGACCCTTCTGATAGACGGTTAGCTTGTTCTTGTTGATCTCCACAGCAGTCCCACCTTGCTGCTTGACGGAGATGGTCGGAATCGGAGCACTGGTCGCCGCCGAGCCGGTCGTTCCACGAAGGGGCAACCCTGCCCGGTTCCACACACAGGTCGGGAGCGCTGCCTCGACCGAGACGCCACGGATCTCCGTGGGATAGTTGTCCAGTTCCGAGGAGAGCGAGTCGAACGCGCTCGTGAACTGACCGCCGCTACAGACGTTCGACTTGCCGAGCCACGGGTCGAAGAAGACGGCACCGGAGCCGGTCGTCGCAATCGCCTGTCCGTTTCCGTCAGCGGTTTCGGAGGTCCGGGGATCGGAGATGATGCCACCGGGACCGCTATCGGAACCGAAGTAGTTCTGCCGGGCGACGAGATCGGTCTCGGCGTTGTTCTCGATCGCAGTCAGCGTCGACGAGGCGTCATCCTGGAAGAAATTGAATGCAACCCGCGTCTCACTGATATCCGAGACGGAACTCGCGATAGTTACTCCCTTGCTGCTATTACTGATAACGTTCAGATAGATATTCGCGTCCTGGGTTCCATCATCCTCGAAACTAGCTTCATTGAGGCTGATGCCGGTAGAATCGGGATTATTGTTCTTGTTATCCCTTCCGTCGAGAACGTTCTCGGTGATGGTCAAGCCGCTTATATCGTTGGGGCTCCCTGCGATTATGCCGACTGCATCGTAATCTACTATCTTGTTCCGCTCGATGAGGATGTTGTTCCCACTCGTAACCTGAACTCCGAATGAGACATCTCCGATTTCATTGTCAACTATCTTCCCGTTCTGTCCGGTATAAGAGATTCCAGAGTCAGCGTTCACCATCCCGTTGTTCCTGATATCCGAACCATCTGAGGAGACAAGATTGATCGCGATGGAGTTCGAATTAGAAATCTTGCTGATATTGTTGTCCCTGATGGTTATGCGGTCAACCCCTACTGCGTTGATTCCGTTCTCCTGGTAGCCGGTGATGTTGAATCCCGCGTTCCCGGCGTTATCGCTTGCACCGATGGTGACATCTGAGACGCCGACTTCGATCGCGGTGCTGTAGGTCGTCTGCGTGTTGCCGACCATTTTGACGCCACTTTCGTACGTGAGGAGTTCGACGGACCTGTCGACGGTGACCGCTTCGTTGTACTCCGAAGCACAGACGAACACCGTATCACCGCCGGTTGGGTCCGCATTCCCGACAGCAGCGTCAATCGTATCGTATTCATCCCCACTGGCTACCCCCTGAACGGAACATGAACCATCCGGGTCGACGACCAGTGTATTCCCTCCCCCGCCTTGCGCCGCCACGTGGCCCGCACCGAACGCGAGCACCCCAGCGAACGCGGACACGAGGAGCAGGAAGGATAGCGTAACTGCTCTCAGACGAGACATTTTCGAAATATAGGTCAGAAGGCTAGTAGAAAACAGTTTGGGTACGACAGGCGCACACTTGTTCTATCGCCCCCGAAGCAGGAGCAATACGATTCGCGGTTACGCCGTTTGCCGAGAGCGACAGAGTAGATTTATGCCCCCGACGGCATCCAGAAACACGTGATGAGACGAGTCCCCGTCCTCCTCACTGTGGCGGTTCTGGTGATCGCTTCGGTCTCCGGAGCGAGCGCCGCCCTCCAGCAGACCTCCACGGCGAGCATGGCATCTCCGACAGTCAGCACCCAGTCTGGTACGTACGACATCGATGTCGCCGGAAGTACGGACATACCGACGCGAGAGGTCACGGTAAGCGGGTCGACGTACACCGTCGATGCGATTGCACAACAAGAGAGTGAGGGAAGTATTTCCATATCGATCACTGCTGAATCTGATCAGTACGATATCATCTTGAAGAGGGCAGACAATACAAATATCGAGAAAATCGGCGATGAAAATGATGGTTCGAACATCGACTATACTCTTCCGGATCTCGGGCCCTCGACATACTACATCGTAATCAACTCCGATAGTAAGACGCAGGCGATTCACCCGCTCGTCGTCAAAGGGTACTCGGTCACAGCATCGGCAGCAGATAACTCCGTGGAGCGGGGCACCTCGGTCGACGTAACTGTGGATATCGAACAGGTCGACCCCGATGCAGCGGCTCCCCACGCTGTCCAGGCCGTTATCGGGAACGAGACGGACCTGGTTCGTGTCGAGGCGACGGAACAGACAGGAACGACCTACGAAGCCACGGTCCCCACCGATGAGCTATCTTCGGGGTCCTATGCGTTGTATGGCGTCGTCCGGGGACCGAACACCACCAGCTCGGGTGACCAGGAGGCGCTCGGCGTCAGCGACCGTCACGACGTGACCATCGAGTCGACTGCAACGCCGACGGATACGCCGACCGACGCGCCATCGTCCGGTGGTGGCGGCGATTCTGACGGCAGCGATTCGGACAGCGGTGGTTCCAGCGGCGGCGGCGGCTCGTCGGGCGGCTCATCCGGTTCCGATGCGACGCCGACGGCGACACCGACGCCGACCGACAACGTGACGGTGACGCCCACGGAGACGACCACGCCGACGCCCACCTCCACGGCGACGGCGACCGCAACCCCCACGCCGACCGCCACGGCAACTCCCACCGTGACCGCGACGGCGACCGCGATCCCCACACCGACCGACGACGGGGTCATCACCCCCGCGACGCCGACCGAGGACGGACCCGGGACGGAGACGACGACCGACGGTCAGCCCGGCTTCGGCGTTATCGTCGCTGCCGTGGCGCTGCTCGCGGGTGCGCTGCTGCTGACGCGTCGCCGGACGGAGTCCTGATCCACAGTCAGGGCCGTGCGTCGACAGTATTCCGCCAGCTCCACCATCCGTGCTCGACCGGGGACCTGTAATTAATGTTAAATAAATGTAATATAACAGTTTCGTAGATATGAGGGTATGACACAGGACGGGGAAAACCCGCTCCCGGTATCACGGCGGAGTTTCGTCACGGCGACCGCGGTGGTCGCGACCGCGACGGCGGGCTGTGGGGACCCGACACAGCAGTCGTTCGAGGCGTCGGCCGTCGGGCTTCCGGACACCCACCACGAGCCGCTAGAGGTGACCGAGACGGCGCTTGAGGACCTGAGCATGTCGTTCGACGGGCCGGCCGGGAGCCGGGTCGAACTCACCAACTACGCCGGGGTCTACGACCGGACCGTCGGGACGGGGGGTGAGTGAGATGGCGGACCGACACGGGCCCCTCCGGACCGGCCGGTTCGTGGTCGAGATCGACGGCGTGCAGGTGGATGGGTTCCAGGTGGTCGACCTCCCGGCACGCTCCACCAAGGAGACGGAGTACAGGGAGGGCTCTGACCCGGACCACCAGCGCAAACTCGCCGGAGGGACGGAGTACGAGGACCTGACGATGGAGCGTGGGGCGAAGAAGAACGATGCCTCGCTGTACGAGTGGCGCAGATCCATCGATCAGGGGAAGATGGAGGAGGGTCGGAAGGACCTCGCCGTGGTCCTGCAGGACGAGAACGGTGAGGCGGCGATCCGATGGGAGTTCACGAACGCGTGGCCCAAACGGTACGACCCGCCGACGCTCGACGCGACCGCCGAGGGCGGCGGTGTCGCGACGGAATCGGTCACCATCGTCTTCGACGAGATGCAGCGACCGGAGTAGGGAGAATCGTGTACGCCAATCGCCCACGCGCAAGGACCGCGGCCGGTCCCACGCGATACGACGCCGACACGGAGCACGCATGACAGAGGACCCAGCACACCGTCGGACGATGCAGGCGTCCGGAACCGCGCCGTTCGTCGGCCACGCCGCGGACAGGCCACGGGCGGAGCGGGCCCGGTCGCTCGAAGCGCCGGACAGACATGGCCCGCTCAAGACCGGGCGGTTCACCGTCGAGATCGGCGGCGTCGAGGTGGCCGGCTTCCGGACCGTCGACCTCCCGGCACGCTCCACCGGGCTGGCGGAGTCCGGGGAGGGCGCTGACGGTGACCAGCAGCGCCAGCTCTCGGGACGGACGGAGTACGAGGACCTGGAGATGGAGCGCGGGATGCAGGCCGGCGACAGCACGCTGCACGACTGGCGCGCGGCCGTCGACCAGGGCAAGATGGAGGAGGCAGGGAAGCGCGTCGTCGTCTCCGTGCAGGACGAGACCGGAGCGTCGGTGCTCACGTGGCGGTTCACGAACGCCCGGCCGCTCGCCTACGACCCGCCGACGCTCGACGCGACGGCCAGCGGCAGCGGGGAGATCGCCACGGCATCGGTCACCGTCGACTTCGAGGGCGTCGAGCGCATCGCCGACAGCGGCCCGGTCGAGCAACAGCAGGGGCGGGAGGATTCGGGCGTGTTCCGGTACGTCCGGACGGCGAACGGCGGCCGGATCGAGAACGGCGCGGTCGTCACCACGGCCAGCGATGTCGGCATCGACGGCGTGACGCTCGACTGGCTCGACGCGTCGGCGACCGCCGACGGCCAGCACGTCGGCCTGCTCGTGCCGGAGGGAGCCCGCGGCAGCGGTGACGCGAGCGCCCTGTGGCTCCTCCGGGGCAGCGATTTCGACGAGGGGGCCGGCCGCACCGTCAGTTCGGGCGCCGCGGGGCGCCTGTACTGGGTGCCCGGCCGGGCGTTCTTCCACGACCGGGCCTGGCGGACGGGCACCGGGGAGTCCGAGTCGTCGGGGGGCGAGTCGTCACCCGAGTGGTCGGTGCCGGGGTGGCCGACGGGCGACCCGTCGTCGGTCCAGGTGCTCGTGGATACCGGCGGGCAGTCCCTGGAGGGCGCGTTCGGGATGGCCGCGGGGTCCGACGCGGCCCAGAGTGCGGGCGTGCAGTCGGCCGCGGCGGGCGACACCGTCGACCCGGCATCGACCGTGTTCGCGGTGGTCGGGCCCGCGACGGCCCCGTTCGAGTCGCCGTCGCTGCAGGTGAGCGGCTCCGGCCCGGGGCAGGTCGCCGACCTGCTCGATGCGGGGCGTCCCGCGCCGCTGGCCGGCGCGACGTTCGGGCTGGCGACCTTCTCGACACCGAACGCCTCCATCGCCGGGCAGTCGGTCAACCCCCTGGTCGGGATGGAGACGACGGCGTTGCTGGAACACGAGACCGCCAGGCAGGTGCTCGGGCAGGCCGGTATCACCGACATCGAGACGGTCGAGTGGCTCGACGGCCCGCGGTCGACGGGCGCGGACGCCAGCACCTCGATACAGATGCTCGGAACGGGAACGACGGTCGAGAGCTACGAGGGCGTCGTGAGCGGGCGGGACGGCCCCTGGGCCGTCGTCGTCCACGTCGCCCGCATCACCGACGACTCGCACGTCATCGCGGCCGGCGCGCATCGCCAGCCGTTCGGGACGGAGTCGGGACCTCCGGGAGCGGCGGGCTGGCAGCGGGTCGTCACCCGGGGGCGACGCTTCACGGCGGAGACAGCCAGCCGACTGGAGTATCTCTAGGGCGGTGGGTCGTCGCCCGACGCCGGATCACTCGTACATCCGGCCGTCGAAGTCCGGGAAGTCGAGGTCACCGTTGCCCATGCGCTCCCGGATGCGGCTCTGGTACAGCGCCATCGCGACCTGCGGGACGGCCTGGGGCGGCACGGGGACCTGCTGGTCGAAGGCGTCCTCGGCCCACTCGTTGTAGTCGGCGACGATATCCATCCCGTCCTTGAAGCTACGGAACATCAGCTCCTTGTGGGTGTCCTGCATTGTCCGCGTTTCAGGACGGAGGCTGGAATACCTAGCGACTTCGCTCGGCACGGGCGAAGCGATATGACGGTGAGCCGGTGGCGTCCTCAGCCGAGGAGCGGCCCCGTCAGCAGACCGCTGGTGAACAGGCCACCGAGGACGGCGAGGATGCCCAGCAGGACACACACCACCCAGAACGCGACCCGGCGGACGATGCCCATGAGCCCGCCGATGGTGGCGTAGCCGACGACGGCGCTCGTTCCGAGTGCGAGCGCGGCAGGGGCCGGACCGATGGTCGGGAGCCCCGTATCCAGCAGCACGAGAACGGCCGCACCCAGCGCGGCCGGAATGGAGAGCAGGAAGGAGAGCCGGAAGGCGATCTCCTCCTCGAAGCCACGCAGGAGGAGCGCCGAGACGGTGGTGCCCGACCGTGAGACGCCGGGCAGGATGGCGAGACCCTGGAGCACGCCGACGAGCAGGGCGTCCGGGACGTTCGCGATGGCACGCTCACCGAACGCGGTGTCGAGGCCGCCCGGCGCGATGTTGCCGCCCGTGGCCGTGCCGCCGTCGGCCTGCGTCGTGTCGTTGCCGCGCGTCGCGGTCCACTGGACCACGCCCGTCCCGACGAGCAGGACGCCGATGAGGGCCACGAACGCGCCGCCGGCCACGGCGTTCACGATGGCATCCAGGGCGAGGTAGGCGACGATGCCGACGAGTGCCGAGGTGATGGTAGCGACGACCAGGAAGGTCAGGTCGGCGTGGTCGCGGTCGGCGAAGGCCATCCCGGGCCCCCAGCCGGGGAGCGTCCGGAGGACCGTTCCGACCTCCTCGCGGTAGTAGACCGCGGCCGCGAGCGCCGTGCCCGCGTGCAGGAAGAGCGCGTACTGGACGGCGGCGCCCTCCGGGAGCCCCTCGACGACGGTCAGGTAGAGCGCGACGTTCCCCTCGCTGGAGACCGGGAGCCACTCGAACACCCCCTGCAGGATACCGATGACGACGGCCAGACGAAGTGCTTCTCGCATTGTCTCCGAGTGACCAGTGGTGGGGTGTATGCGTTGCGGTCCGGGATGGGAGTCCCGAGCCGGATGCTCCCGGATCCAGCACCGCCAGTCGGAAGGCACAAGCGCCGGCCACGACCACTCCCACCCATGACTGACGCGGACGCCGGCGACGGGGGCGGGAGCGATGATCCGGAGCCGGACGTGGACGTGCTGGTGGTCGCCCGCCGCGCCGTCGCCTCCGGGCCGGTGTGTGACGCCTGCCTCGGGCGGCTGGTGGCCGACCGGAGCTTCGGCCTGCGCAACGAGGAGCGGGGGCGGGCGCTCCGGACGACCATCGCCCTCGAGGACGACGAGCCGTACGAGTCGCCCGAGGTCGCCGACTGCTGGGTCTGCGAGGGGCTCTGCGGCGAGTTCGACGCCCTCGCCGAGCGCGTGGTGGCCGAACTGGAAGGCATCGAGTTCGACACCTACCAGCTCGGCAGCCGGGTGCCGCCGCTGCTGGAGGAGAACGAGCAGCTGCTCCGCGAGGAAGTGGGGCTCGACCCCGTCGATGGCGCCCACGGCGAGGACCTGCGCAAGGAGCTGAATCGTGAGGTCGGCCGGCGGGTCGGCGCCCGGACCGAGACCGAGGTCGACTTCGGGCGCCCCCAGGTGCAGGTGACGCTGGACGTGGCCGTCGGCGACGAGACCACGGTCGAGGTCGACATCAACTCGCTCGCCATCTACGGGCGCTACCGCAAACTGAAGCGGATGGTCCCGCAGACGGAGTGGCCCTGCTCGGCCTGTGGCGGCTCGGGCCGGCAGCACGGCGTCGGCCCCTGTCCCGAGTGCGACGGGACGGGCTACCGCTACCGGACGAGTGTCGAGCAGGAGGTCGCCCCCGTCCTCGTGGAGGCCCACCGCGGCCGCGAGGGCGTCTTCCACGGCGCCGGTCGCGAGGACGTGGACGCGCTGATGGTCGGCACGGGCCGGCCGTTCGTGCTGGAGGTCGAGGCGCCCCACCGTCGGCGGACGGACCTCGACGCACTGGAGCGCGAGATCAACGAGGCGTCCGAGGACATCGAGGTCGTCGGCCTGCGCTACGCGACCCACGACATGGTCGAGCGGGTGAAGGAGCTGGAGGCGACCAAGACCTACCGGATGGTCGTCGCGTTCGAGGAGGCCGTCGACGAGGCCGACCTGCAGGCCGCGCTCGACGAGCTGCGGGGCGCGACCGTCGAGCAGCGCACACCAAATCGGGTCGACCACCGGCGGGCCGACCTCGTGCGGACGCGCACGGTCCACGACATCTCCGGGTCGACGACCGACGACGAGCACGCGACGCTCGTCGTCCACGGCGACGGCGGCCTGTACGTGAAAGAGCTCGTCAGCAGCGACGAGGGGCGCACCGAGCCGTCGCTGGCGGGGCTGCTCGGCGTCGACGCCGAAGTGACTGCTCTGGACGTGATGGCCGTCACGGGTGTCGAGGAGCCGTTCGAGGACCCGGACTTCCTCCTCGACGAGGACGCCGTGAACGGAGCCGGCGGGCGCGACCCGGACGCCTGGACCGAGGGCATCCCCGAGGGCCGTGCCTCGTCGGTCGTGACCGACCGCGCCAGCACCGAGGACGCCATCGATCCGGTCGAGCCCGGTGCGGAGGAGGACCCGTCCGAGTGATGGGTCCCCCTCACATGGGAGGTACGCGAAAGGTTGATTAGCCGACCCGTCCCGGTCCGGAGCATGCGCTTCGGGGTGGACGAGGCCGGCAAGGGGCCCGTGCTGGGCTCGATGTTCGCCGCCGCCGTCCGGGCGCCGGCGGTCGCGATTCCGGCGGGCGTCGACGATTCGAAGCGGCTCCGCCCCGAGCAGCGCGAGGCACTCGCGGCCACGCTCCGGGACGACGACCGCGTCGACGTGGGGGTCGCCGAGGTCCCGGTCGAGCGCATCGACGGGGACGTGGACATGAACACGCTGACCGTCGCGGCCCAGGCCGAGGCACTCGCGAAGGTCGCTCGCGACGGCGACGGCGGCATCTGCGACGGCGGGGACACGGACGCCGACCGCTTCGCACGCCGGGTACGGGAACGCCTCACCGCCGACGTGGAGGTCCGAGCCGAACACGGTGCCGACGAGACGTACGCGCTGGTCGCCGCCGCGTCCGTCATCGCGAAGGTGGAACGCGACGCCCACGTCGAGGGCCTGGCTGACCGGTACACCTCGATGGGCTTCGAGGACCTCGGGTCGGGCTACCCCTCCGACCCGAAGACGCGCGAGTTCCTGCAAGCGTTCCTCGAGCGCGAGGGCCACCTGCCCGACTGCGCGCGGAAGTCGTGGGGGACCTGTGACGACCTGCTGGCCGCACAGGAGCAGGCCGCGCTCGAGGATTTCTGAGATACTGGGCTCTTCTGGAGAAGCAGTGTCGAATTATTGAATGATTTGTCACTCACGACAGTAGTCTCCCGTCTCTGGCGGTTAGGGGCTGCATAACAATCCGCTGGTGGGGTCGTTGTCTTCCTATGCCGGAGTGTAACTGCTCCCCGGGGGAACGGGATATCGTGTCGACGGTGCCGTGGCAGTCCGATTTCTGCGACAACTGCGGGAACGACCTCGCGGAGAGTGAACCGAATGAGGTCTGACGGCGTCAGCACCGCTCACCGCGCCCCTCCTCGCTTCCGGACCGGCGGGCCGGTACTGAGATCCGTCTCGACCACGCTATCTGACAGCCATCGAGACTCCAGTCAGGCGGTCTGTCTCGTCTCCGCCTCGGCTGACCGGACCGGGGCCGACCAGCAGAAAGATGAGTGTCGGCGGTCGGTCCTTCGACATGACCGCAGAGGACGCTGCTGCCGGGGGACGCCGGAGCAAAGTCCAGCGACTCATCGAGGAGTACGGGCTCGAGGGGCTCGGTGCGGAACTGGAACGGGCCTGGACGGCGGAGGACCCCGACGAGCGAAGGAGCCTCCGTGACCTTGCGACCTACTTCAACCAGCAGTTGCTGGAGCAGGCACTCCGGGACGCCGGCGCCACCGTTCTCGACGGAGAGGTCGAGAACACCTACCGGCTGCTGACCGACGACGATGTCAGCACGGGCGACCGGACGCGGACCGAGCGCCAGCTCGAACGCGAAGATATCGACGTGGACAAACTCCGGTCGGATTTCCTCTCGTACCAGGCCATCAGGACGTACCTCAAGAAACACCGCGACGCCGAGCACACGACCGCCGACCGGGACCGGGGTGCGAGTGCCATCGAGACGGTCCAGCGACTCCGGAGCCGGCTCATCACCGTCGCCGAGAACCGGCTGGAGGGGCTCCGCTCTGCAGGTGAACTCACGCTCGGCGAGTTCAGGGTCATCCTCGACCTCCGGGTCGTCTGCGAGGAGTGTGGCACCCAGCAGGACTTCGTCACGCTCGTCGAAGACGGTGGCTGCGAGTGCTCGAACTGATCCGTCGGGGTCGGGACAGAGACCGCCCGTAACGACCGTTCTTCCGGGTCTGACCGCCGAGAGCACAGGTCTTACATAGGGAACCGGTGTAGTTCGGACCGATTGATGGCTCCCGGACAGACCCAGCAGGAACGAGCAGCCCTCCACGTGGAGAACATCGGAGGGATCGACGAAACCGACGTCACCTTCTCACCCGGTGTCACCGTCCTGTCGGGGCGGAACGCGACGAACCGAACCTCACTGCTCCAGGGACTCATGGCCGCGCTGGGGAGCGACAACGTGTCCATCAAGGGCGGTGCCGAGGAGGCCGAGGTGACCCTCGACCTCGGAGACGAGTCGTACACCCGGCGCCTGTACCGCCACAACGGGGGAGTCGCTTCCGACGGTGACCCCTATCTGGACGACTCGACGGTGGCCGACCTGTTCGCGTTCCTGCTGGAGTCGAACGAGGCTCGCAAGGCTATCAGGCAGGGGCAGGACCTCCGCGAGATCATCATGCGGCCGGTGGACACCGACGAGGTCCAGACGGAGATCGACCGGCTCGTCCGGGAGCGCAAACGTATCGAGGAGGAACTCGAGGACATCGACTCGCTCAAGGGGAAACTCCCGAAGCTCGAGGAGCGCCGGACATCGCTCCAGAACGACATCGAGGAGAAACGAGAGGAACTGGAGGCCAAGGAGTCAGAACTCGAGGACGCCGACATCGAGGAGACGCGCGAGGAGAAGGAGGAGCTCGAGGGGGAGCTCTCGGAGCTTCGGCGCAAGCGCTCGACGCTCGAGGACATCCGGTACGACATCGACACCGAGCGCGAAACCATCGAGTCGCTCCGCGCCGAGCGCAACGAACTCGAGTCCGAGCAGGCGACACTGCCGGAGACGCCGATGGGTGACATCGACGAGCTGGACTCGCGCATCGAGCGGCTCCGCGACGAGAAGCAGGCCATCGAGGGCGAGATCAACGAGCTCCAGAGCATCATCAGCTTCAACGAGGAGATGCTCGAGGACGCCGACACCGACGTTCTCGCGGCGCTGCAGGAGGGGTCAGACGGGCCCCTGACCGACCAGCTGCTCGAGGCCGAAACAGTCACCTGCTGGACCTGCGGGAGCGAGGTCGAGGAGGAGCAAATCGAACGGACCATCGGCCAGCTACGGGAGTTGAGCCAGGACAAGTTCGGCGAGATCAGCGACATCGAAAGCGACCTCGACGAGCTGACGGACCAGCGCCGGGAACTGAAGGAGACCCAGCGCGAGCGCGACCGCACCGACCGTCGCCTGTCTGAGCTCGAGACGGAGCTCGAGGAGAGCCAGGCCGAACTCGAGCGCCTGCAGGAGCGCCGCGAGGAGCTCACAGACGAGATCGCTGACATCGAGGAGACCGTCGAGGAGCTCGAGGGCAAGTCCTACAGCGACATCCTCGACCTCCACAAGGAGGCGAACCAGCTCGAGTACGATCTCGGGCGTCTCGAGAACGACCTCGATAGCGTCGAGACCGATATCGAGCGCGTCGAGGACCGGATCGGAGAGCAGGAAGACCTGAACGCCGAACTGGAGTCCGTCGAGGCCGAGATCGAGTCCCTCCGAGCGAAGATCGGGCGCATCGAGGAACAGGCGACCGAGGGCTTCAACGAGCACATGGACACCGTGCTCGAACTGCTGGATTACGAGAACCTCGAACGCATCTGGATCGAACGCAAGGAGCGAGAGGCCCGCGAGGGGCGGCGGAAGGTGCAGAAGACGACGTTCGAGCTCCACATCGTCCGCAACACGGCCTCGAACCAGACCTACGAGGACACCGTCGACCACCTCTCCGAGAGCGAGCGCGAGGTGACGGGACTGATCTTCGCGCTCGCCGGCTATCTCGCCCACGAGGTCCATCAGAAGGTGCCGTTCATGGTGCTGGACTCGCTGGAGGCCATCGACGCCGACCGCCTCGCGGTTCTGGTCGACTACCTGAACGACTACGCTGACTACCTCGTCGTCGCACTCCTCACCGAAGACGCCGCCGCGCTCGACGAGGGCTACGACCGCATCACGGATATCTGACGCTCGTAGCGCGCCAGCTGCCGAGTTCTCCGCCCATGTTGAATTATAAAATTACGGTAAAGAATCGAAATTAACAATTATTGTACAGGAGGTGGTGGGAAGATGTGGTTTATCGGTGCCTGACAAATCGTTTGGTTAGAGCAGCCTGTAGGCAATTAAACCGGAAGTTCGGATGTATCTGGGCTCCGACACCACTCTGTTAAATAAATCAACTATATGACGAAGAAATAGATTACTTCTGGATTATCTCACTATTATTATTAATATTGGGTGGATTTAACGATAATAATATCAAAATACGGGAACAGGGATTCAAATCGATGTGTAGCAAAACTATACAATAATCAAAATTATATCATATATGTGTAGGTGATATATCTGGTGAAGATTGCCGGCCAATGATTCGAAGGGGGCGATTGTTGATGACGAAATAGCAGGAAAGAATTCGTGGCAGCAACACGTATTTGACAGCGGGGGAAGAAGCCGCACCGGGAACAGCCAAGACGCAGTTGGCGTTCGATATCGGCAGCTACCGCAGTCGCTCCGCCGGAGTACTGCTCGCAGGCGACCCCGGTGGAGCGTGAGCGCGAGTAACTGGCACGTGGGGCACACCACGGCACAGCCGGAGAGCGTCCCGCAGCGTGGCTATTCCCGACCCTGTGCGGCTTGATTCCCCCGTCTCGTGGGGAGCCAGCGGCAGCTACCGGACCATGACACTGTACAACCGCAACGTCAGGCAGGACGTGAGAGAACTCGGTGAACTGCTCGGGGAGGTCCTCGAGGAACAGACGTCGGCAGCGGCGATGGACGCTGTAGAAAAGTGTCGCACGTCGGCGATCGCGTATCGGGCGGGCGATATCGACACGCGGGACCCCATACGCGAGGCGCTCGCGAGCGACCCGGTCGACCATCAACAGACCGTCGCACGCGCGTTCACGACGTACTTCGAACTCATCAACCTCGTCGAGGAGCGCGAACGCATCCGGTCCATCCGCCGGGACTCTCAGGACGGGACCCTCGACGGCGACCTCGAGAGCGCCGCGGCTCAGCTCGCCGAACTCGACCCGGAGACCGCACAGCTGATTCTGGACGAGACGCTCATCGAGCCGACGTTCACCGCCCACCCGACGGAGGCCCACCGGAAGACGATCAAGGCCAAACTTCGGGAGATCGCCTCGGACCTGGAGACGCTCGACGAGCGGCTGCTGACCGACAAGGAGACGGGGCAGGTCTGGCGGGACCTCCGTGCCGAGGTGACGAGTCTCTGGCAGACGGCGCAGGTCCGGGACCACAAGCCGGCACCCGAGGACGAGGCCCGGAACGTCCAGTGGTACCTCGAGAACACGCTGTTCGACGTGGTCGCCGAGGTCTACGACGAACTGGAGACCGCGCTGGACGAGGGACTCGATGCGCCGGTCGATATCCCGAAGCTGTTCGAGTTCCGCTCCTGGGCCGGCAGCGACCGGGACGGGAACCCCTACGTGACACCGGGAGTGACCACGGCAACCCTCCAGCGACAGCGCCGGGTCGTGCTCCAGCGGTACGCCGAGGAGCTGGAGTCCCTCCTCGGTGCGCTGAGTCAGAAGGCGGCCCAGCTCTCGGCCGGGTCGGCGTTCGAGTCCACGCTCGAAGCGGCGCTCGACGAGTTCCCCGGCCGGACCCAGGAGATACGCGAGCGGTACAGCGGGGAGCCGTACCGGCAGCAGCTCGCGCTGATGCGGGCCCGCATCGAGCGGGTCGACGACGTCCGCCCTGGCGGCTACGCCGACGCCGAGGCGTTCCGCCGGGACGTCGAGCGACTCGAGGAGAGCCTCCGAACCACCGGCGCCGAGACGGTCGCAGATGCGCACGTCCGGCCACTCCGGCGCCAGGTCGAGACCTTCGGATTCTCGCTCGCCGGGCTCGACCTCCGGGACCACCAGCAGAATCACACGGAGACCCTCGTCGAGGCCCTCGCCCGCGAGGGCATCGAGTACGGTTCCTTCGACGAGGCCGAACGCGTCGAGTTCCTCACCGACGCCATCCTGCAGGACGAACCCGTCATCGACCTCGGTGACACGACTGGTCTCTCGGAGACCGCCGCACGTGTACAGACCCGGTTCGACCGACTGGCGGACTGGCAGGACCAGTACGGCGCCGAGGCCATCGACACCTACTGCATCTCGATGACCGAGGAGCCGAGCCACGTGATGGAAGTGCTGTTCCTCGCGGACCAGGCCGGGGTGGTCTCCCTGCCGGAACACTGTGGGCTCGACGTGGTGCCGCTACTGGAGACGGAGTACGCCCTGTCGGGGGCCCGGCGCATCATGGGGACGCTGTTCGAGAACGAGGCGTATGAGGCCGCCCTCGACGCGCGCGACGGCGTGCAGGAGATCATGCTCGGCTACTCCGATTCGAACAAGGAGAACGGCTTCCTCGCGGCCAACTGGTCGCTCTACCGGAACCAGAAGCGCCTCGCGGACATCTGCGAGGCGCACGGGGTCACGATGCGCCTGTTCCACGGCCGGGGCGGGTCGATCTCCCGCGGTGGCGGGCCGATGAACGAGGCGATGCTCGCACTCCCGAACAGCACCGTGACCGGACAGATCAAGTTCACCGAGCAGGGCGAGGCCATCGCCGAGAAGTACAGCAACCCGCGCATCGCCGAGCGGAACATCGAGCAGATGGTGAACGCCCAGCTCCGGGCCCGCCAGCGGAGTCTGGAGTCCCCCCGGGAGGAGGTTCCCGAGGACTGGCGGTCGGCCATGGAGACGATGGCGACAGCGGCGCGGGAGGAGTACCGTGACCTCCTCGACACGGACGGCTTCGTGCAGTACTTCGAGCAGGCGACCCCCATCACCGTCATCGAGGACCTCAACCTCGGCTCGCGGCCTGCGTCCCGTTCGGACGAGCGGACGGTTGCGGACCTGCGGGCGATTCCCTGGGTGTTCTCGTGGACCCAGTCACGCTGTATCATGACCAGCTGGTACGGGCTGGCCACCGGCATCGAGACGTATCTCGACGACGGGGGGTCACTGGAGACGCTGCAGACGATGTACGATGAGTGGCCGTTCTTCCGGACGACGCTCGACAACGCGGCGCTCTCGGTCGCACGGACTGACCTCGAGATCGCCGCCGAGTACGCCGCCCTCGCGTCCTCCGACCTCCGCGAGCGGTTCTTTCCCCGGCTATCCGCCGAGTGCGAGCGCGCAGGTGACATCATCAAGCGCATCAGCCAGCGCGATACGCTCCACACGCGCGACTGGCTGGGCGAGAACCTCGACCGGCGGAACCCGTACGTCGACCCGCTGAACCTCCTCCAGGTCCGCCTCCTCGGGCAGGAGGACAGGGACGAGGGCGAGGAGCGGACGCTCCGGCTGACGGTCAAGGGTATCGCCGCGGGCATGAAGAACACCGGGTAGGGCAGTCCGGCGTGCCGAGCACTCCCGAGTTGCCGGCGTTGCCGTCCGTCTAGCCGGTATTTTTAATTGCTGCCCCGAACTACGCGTTTACGGTATGAGCCTCGATAGTTCGCAGCTTGAGCGCTTCGCAGACGACCTGTACGAAGCATACAGTACGGGGTCGCCGATTCCACCACTCACGGACGAGACCGAGTTCTCCGTCGAGGAGGCCTACGATATCCAGTCCCGGTTCGTCGACCGCATCGGCGACGGTGACCCGGCCATCGCCGCCCACAAACTCGGCCTGGTGAGCGAGGCCAAGCAGGAGCAACTGGGCATCCAGGAGCCCATCTTCGGCTACGTGACCGAGGAGACGGTCCTCGACGAGCCCGTGATTCCGACCGACGAGATCATCTCGCCTCGTATCGAGGCCGAGATCGGCCTCCTCCTCGATGAGGACATCGCCGCGCCAGCGTCGACGACGGACGTGCTCCGCGCGACGGCGGCGGTCGTCCCCGTCATCGAGATCCTCGAGAGCCGGTTCCAGGGCTGGACGATCCCGAGCGCCCAGGACGTCATCGCCGACAACACCTCCGCCGGGCGCATCTTCGTCGGCGAGTCGCTCACCGACGTGACCGACGTCGACATGCCGACCGAGAGCGTTCTGGTCTCCGTGAACGGGGAGGTCGAGACGACGGGCACCGGTGCCGACATCATGGGCCACCCGGCTCGCGCCGTCAGCTGGCTCGCGAACCGGCTGGAGCAACGCGACGACCGGCTCCGGGCGGGTGAACTGGTCATGACCGGCGGCATCACGGCCGCCATCGACATCGAACCCGGCGACGTCTACAACGTGACGTTCGGGAGCATCGGGTCCATCGACCTCCGCGCGGAGTAATCTCCTCTCGGGGCGGCGAGGACTACTCGCTGACCCGGGCCGTCACGGTGCCGAGCGACGTGAACTCGACCGTGAGCGTGTCGCCCGGATGGAGGTCGATGGCCGGGATGAACGACCCGCTCAGCACGAGCTGCCCCGGCTCGAGCCGTTCGCCGAGGTCCGCGAGCGTGTTCGCCAGCCATGCGACGGCGCGAGCCGGATGCCCGAGCACGGCGGCGCCGACGCCACCGTCCTGGTACGCCCCGTTCCGGTGGACCTTCACGCCCTCCAGCGAGAGGTCGAGCCCGTCGACGGCGTTCGTCTGCTCTCCGGCGAGGTACATCGCCGACGAGGCGTTGTCGGCGATCGTGTCCTGGATTCCGATGTCCCAGTCCCGGACCCGGCTGTCGATGACCTCGAGGACGGGGACGACTGCCCGCGTCGCGCGGAGCACGTCCAGGTACGTGACGGGTGGGTCGAGCGCTTCTCCCATCACGAATCCGATCTCGGGCTCGACGCGGGGCTGGATGAGTTCCTCGAACGGCACCGAACCGTCGACGAACATCGTGTCGAGCAACCGCCCGAAGTCGGGCTCGTCGACGCCAAGCTGTTCCTGGATGCCGTCACTCGTCAGGCCGACCTTGTGTCCCGTGACTGTCGCGCCGTCAGCCAGTCGACGGTCGACGAACTTCGACTGGATGTCGTAGGCGTCGGCCTTCGTCAACGACCGCCCGTCGGTGAGCGGCGCGATCGGCTCGCTGGTTTCGTGGGCCTCGTACAGGGACGCTGCCAGTTCGTCGCGGGTATCGTCATCGAGTTCCATGGGTGGTCATTCAGAGGGGGTGGCAAATAGATTCGGTCTCCGTGTCGCGTGTGAGTCGACAGGGCTGGCCGCCGCGGGTCAGCGCTGGTAGCAAGCGGGCGCCGTGCATCAGAACGGGTAGCCCCGTTCCTCCCGCTGCACCGACGTCCACTTCGTCGTCGTGAGCTCGTCGATTATCCAGTCGCCGTTGTACCGGCCCACACCGGAATCCTTCACTCCGCCGAAGGGCATGTGGGGTTCGACGTGGATGGGCTGGTCGTTGATGTGCATCATGCCGACGTCGATCTGGTCACCCACGTCCCGCGCGCGTCCACGGTCCGCGGAGTGGACGGAC
This sequence comes from Haloglomus halophilum, assembly GCF_024298885.1. Classification (GTDB taxonomy): domain Archaea; phylum Halobacteriota; class Halobacteria; order Halobacteriales; family Haloarculaceae; genus Haloglomus; species Haloglomus halophilum. The sequence continues at coordinate 194,264 of NZ_CP101166.1, read as the reverse complement.
CCAGCGAGGCCGTATGCCGTCCCGTTGGCGAGTTCGACCGCCTCCTCGTCGCTGCTGAACGGGATGACCGGCGCGACGGGGCCGAAGTGCTCGTTGCAGGCGGCGGACATGCTGTTCTCGACGCCCGACAGGACGGTCGGCTCGACGAACAGGCCATCGTTCTCCCCGCCGGTCTCGATGGTTGCGCCCTGCTCGGCCGTCTCCTCGATGAAGGTCATGATCTGGTCGCGCTGGCTCTCGTTGATGATGGGCCCGACGATGGAGTCCTCGTCGCGCGGGTCGCCCACTGTCAGGTCCGCAGCACGCTCGGCCAGGCGCTCGACGTACTCGTCGTAGATGGACTCGTGGACCAGGTGCCGGTTGATGGAGATGCAGACCTGACCCTGGTTCCAGAAGCTACCGAAGACGCCGGCGTCGACCGCGGTGTCGAGGTCCGCGTCCTCCAGTACGACGTGGGCGTTGTTGCCGCCGAGTTCGAGGGCCGGGAACGCGAAGTGGTCGATGGCATTCTCGCCGACCAGTCGCCCGGCCTGCGTCGAGCCGGTGAACGCGATGACGTCGCTGTCTGGATGGGCGGCGACCCGGTCGCCGGCCGTGGACCCGTGTCCCGGGACGACGTTCAGGACCCCGTCCGGCAGGCCGGCCAGCTCGAACAGGCGTGCGAGCAGGAGCCCCCCCGAGATGGGCGTCTCCGCCGGGGGCTTCAGCACCACGCCGTTACCGACCGCGATGGCCGGCCCGGCGGCCCGCATGGCGAGCTTCAGGGGGACGTTCCACGGCGTGATGACGCCCACGACGCCGGCGGGCTCGCGCCTGACCATGTTCTCCTTTCCGGGGACCTTCGAGTCGGCGTGTCGGCCAGACACCCGGAACGGGAACTGGGCCGTATCGTAGACCAGCGTCACCGTGCCGCCGAACTCGATGTCCTGCTTCGGGACGGTGCTGCCGCCCTCGACGGCGAGTATCTCGCGAATCGCCGCCTCGTGTTTCTCCATCAGTTCTCCCACACGGCGGACGATTCGGGCCCGCTCCTGGGGTGGCGTCTCGGCCCAGTCCACCTGCGCTGCCGTGGCTGCCTCGTAGGCGTCGTCGACGTCCTCGACTGACGCCGCAGGAACCTCCGTGATGTGCTCTCGGGTCGCCGGGTTCTCGACCTCGATGCGCTCACGCTCCTCGACACGACGCCACTCCCCGCCGACGTACTGGCGGTCCCAGTCGGCGTCGATCGATATCTCTGGCCCACGGACGGTTGGCTCTTGTCGACTCATCGGATACCGAGTGGAACTGCTGTCGGCGCTGATAAAAATCTATCGCCCCCGGGGGTGCGCCTCGATCACCGATTGGTATATTACACACATCCGTCAATGACGAGTATGGAGGTACTCCACAGCGCCCTGTGGGTGTCGGACCTCGAACGGACGCTGTCGTTCTACGTCGACACCCTGGGACTCGAGAAGACACACGAGTTCGAGAGCGGCGACGGCGCGACGAACGTGTACGTGGCGGGCGAGAACGGGACCGAGATCCAGTTCAAGTACGACCCCGACCGCGACCCGCCGTCGACGGGTGGGTTCGACCACATCGCCCTCTCCGTGCCGGATACCGACGCTGCGGTCGAGCGACTCGTGGAGAACGGTCCGTGTACGCTCCGTCGGGGACCGCTGGACTCCGATGCGGTGAACGCCCGCATCGCGTTCATCGAGGACCCCGAGGGGTACGGCATCGAACTGATAGAAGACCACGACTGAATCGGTCCGCCGACGAAGCCGACTCCTCGTTGGCGACGGCTACCCAGCCAGCAGTGGATGGCGTCAGTCGTCGTCCTGTGAGGCCTCGGCGGCCGCGCTCCCCTCCTCGGCCATCCGGGCGGCCACGTCCGTGATCATGTCCTCCTGGCCGCCGACGACGCCCATCTCACCCAGTTCGACGAGTACGTCCCGGGGGTCGAGGCCGAACTCGTCGCTGACGCGGCGGGCGTGCCGGAGGAACGACGAGTAGACGCCAGCGTAGCCGAGCACCAGCGAGTCGTTGTCCAGTTCCGGCATCGTCTCCTCGTCCAGCATCGGAAGGAGCGCTTCCTCGGCCGCGTCCATGGTCCCGAAGAAGTCCGGGTTGACGTCGTAGCCGGCCTTCATCAGCGTTCCCACGAGCACCTCTAGCTGCGCGTTACCCGAGCCGGCGCCCAGGCCGCGGAGGCAGCCGTCGACGGTGACCGCGCCCGCGTCGACGGCGGCCAGCGTGTTCCCGATGGCGAGGCCGAGGTTGTTGTGTGCGTGGAAGCCGACATCGATGGAGAGCTCGTCGACGAGCAGCTCGACCCGCTCACGGGCGTCACTGGGGAGCATCGCTCCCGCGGAGTCCATGACGTAGACCGCGTCGGCGCCGTACTCCTCCATCAGCCGGGCCTGTTCGAGGACCTTCTCCGGCGGCTCCATGTGCGAGAGCATCAACAGTCCGTTGGCCTCGAGTCCCAGCTCGTCGACGTACTCGAAGTGCTCCTGTGAGATGTCCGCCTCCGTGACGTGGGTGGCGATGCGGCAGATGTCGGCTCCCTTGCTGGCCGCGAGTTCGAGCTCCTCGACGGTGCCGATGCCGGGCAGCAGGAGGACCGAAAGCTCGGTGTCGGTGAGCGCCGGGGCGACCGCCTCGAGGTACTCCTCGGTGTCGGCAGCCGCGAAGCCGTAGTTGATGGATGACCCACCCATGCCGTCCCCATGGGACATCTCCACGACGTCCATCTCGGCCTCGTCCAGCGCGCCGGCGACGTCGGCCATCTGCTCGGGTGTGAACTGGTGGTCGACGGCGTGCATCCCGTCGCGCAGGGTCATGTCGACCAGCCGGAGGTCCGCGTCCGTCATCAGTCGTCACCCCCGAGGGCACCGGCGGCGGACGGTTGTGCGGCGATGCGTTCGGCGGCTCCGAGTGCTGCGCTCGTCATGATGTCGAGGTTCCCGGCGTACGGTGGGAGGTGCTGGCCCTCGCCCTCCACCTCGATCATCGTGGTAACGATGACGTCCCCGTCGAGGTCGAACCCGACTTCGTCCTGACCCTTGACGGTGGGGTCGAGCGTCACCTCGTAGCCCGGGACGTAGGACTGGATCTCGGACTCCATGTCGTAGATTGAGTCCCGGACCTCGGCGATGTCGACCGTGTCGGGGACCATGGCGTAGATGGTGTTGCGCATCATGATCGGCGGCTCGGCCGGGTTGAGGACGATGATGGCCTTGCCCTCGTCGGCGCCCCCGACAGCCTCCATGCCGGCGGACGTCGTCTGGGTGAACTCGTCGATGTTGTGGCGTGTCCCGGGCCCAGCGGACTTCGAGGCGATCGTCGACACCATCTCCGCGTACCCGACGTCGATGACGCGGTCGACCGCGTGGATCATCGGGATGGTCGCCTGCCCGCCGCAGGTCACCATGTTGATGTTGTCCTCGCTGTGGACCACGTCGTCGAGGTTGACCACCGGGACGGTGTACGGACCGACGGCGGCAGGGGTGAGGTCGATGGCGAACAGCCCGAGATCCCGATACACCGGCGCGTTCTGCGAGTGGACCTTCGCGCTCGTCGCCTCGAAGACCACGTCGAACTCGTCTGCGTGTTCTCGAACACTGTCGATGCCCTCGGTCCCGACGTCGACACCTTCGTCGACGGCGGCCTGGAGTCCCTCCGATTCTTCGACCGGGAAGATCCCGATCATCCGCTCTAGCTCGACTGCGTCACCACGGGCGAGTATCTTGTACATCAGGTCGGTCCCGATGTTACCTGGCCCTACAATTGCAGCTTTCACCGTCATATTGACCAGAGATTGACTCCCAGATATTAAAACTGCCGCTCGTCGGAATACTGGTTCTGCAAAATTCAGATACCTGCACGTGGGCGCATGCTCAATCCGATGGCTGTCGAGGGACAGGAGTCGGAGTGAGCGACGGTTCAAGTTCGTTTTCAAATACTAAACACCCGTTCTGCGCTGGATGCGCTACCGGCCTCCCCTCCGTCTCCACAGGGGGCGAGCCAGGGTTCTCTCACGGACCGGCGTTCTGAAACCGAAAACAAACTATTTGCCGGTGGCCTCTGGAGACGGGAGTATGAACGAAGGAACGAATCACCCGGTCAAAACGACCGAGAAATCGCTGGAGCTGGTCTCGAAACTCCGGGACCTGGATGGGGCCCGCATCCACGAGCTCACCGACGAACTGGACATGACGAAGGGGGCGATCCACAACCACCTCAGTACCCTCCGTCAACACGGCTTCGTCCAGCAGGAGGGGAACGTCTACCACCTGACCCTCCAGTTTCTCACGCTCGGTGGCTACGTCCGGGACAACATCCCCCTCTACCAGACGGGGCGGCCCAAGGCCATCCAGTTGGCCGACGACACGGGGATGCTGGTCAATCTGGCGACGGAGGAGAACGGGAAGGGCGTCTACCTCTACCAGGCTCGAGGGGAGTACGCGGTCAACCTCGACACCCACGTGGGCTACCGAATCCGGCTTCACAACATCGCGGTCGGGAAGGCCATCCTGGCGAACCTGCCCAGAGAGCGCATCGACGAGATAGTCGACACCTGGGGACTCCCGGGGGCGACGGAGAACACGATCACCGAGAAGGAGGCGCTGCTAGAGGAACTGGAGACGGTGCGTGAGCGCGGGTACGCGATTGACGACGAGGAACGGACCAGGGGGCTGGCCTGTATCGGCGCCCCCGTTCAGGTGGACGACCAGGTGCTCGGTGCCATCAGCGTCTCGGCACCGACCAGACGGCTCGGCGATGGAAACTTCGACGGGGAGATTACCGGAAAGGTTGTCAGCACTGCGAACGAGATCGAACTCGACCTGAAGTACAATTGACGCCTCCACAGTCCGGTACTGTCTGCCTCCTGGGGCCAGGAACGGTGGAGTGAACGACGGGTACTGGTGGGTCGTAGCTATCGAGATCGGCGTCTCTCATCCTCCGACAACGCAGATACTGTTTGTGATTATCAAACTTCCTGTCTCAGGGGTATCTTCCCGACGTTTTGCCGCACTGGTTGGTGTGCCGGCGTACTCTCCTGTGCGGGGAGATAGATGTGGGTGACGTCCCTGGATAGCTCCAGGGCTGTCTCTCCGCGAACCGATGGGACAGTTGAGCGACGCGGCTACCTTGTCATGCCATCTCACTTCAATGAGTCCCCTGGATTGCTGGAGGGACGCGACCGGGTCCGGTGTCGTTCTAACCTGGTCTTGTAACAATAGTATGTTTGTTATTGCTCTCGCTCCCTCTCCTACGATTCCGTCTTGTGTCTCGACCGCTTAGGTATAACAGCAGTACAGATGTTATACACTCGGCGCCGGAGGTAGGTGGCGTGCAGTCTCAGTAGCAGCCACGGCTGTCCGTCGGAACGACGGAAAATGGCAGAAGGGCGGTGGAATCAGCAGTCAACAGTCGGTCGTATTCGCCGTTTGAGATATACGAACAGCCGATTCCGTCGAGATAATCGATGAAACGGGGTTGAACGGCGACACGTTGCTTCGGCATCCGGATTTCTGACTCAGTAGTTGTATATGTGTCATTCTTGGCCAAAAAGTTCCACGTTTGCGCGTTCGGGAGCCCGTCGCGTCGTGTGGGACGAACGCTTATACTACATCGGTCGTACGTGGGACCATGACTGAGGAACACACGCCCCGAACGATCAAGGCGGTGGAACGCGCTTCTACGATCATCCATCTCCTCGAGGACGAGGGGAAGATGACCCTCACCGAGATCGCGAACGAGCTCGATGTCTCCAAGAGTACTGTTCACACATATCTAAGGACGCTCTCGCAGGAGGGGTTCCTCGCGCGGACCAGCGACACGTACCGGCTGAGTCTGCGACATCTCAGCCTCTCAGAGCGCGTGAAGAACCGCATCTCCATCTACGACGACATGAAACACGAGGTCGACGCGCTGGCGGAGAAGACGGACGAGCGGGCCCAGTTCGCGAAGTTAGAGGAGGATATGGTGGTCTTCATCTACCGGGCGATGAGCGAGAACGCGATTCCGACCACGCTCTCGCTCGGAGAGTACGTCTACCCCCACAGCGTGGCAGCCGGCAAGGCGATGATCGCCTATCTCCCCGACCACCGGGTCAACGAGATCGTCGAACGGAACGGGTTGCCCAAGCAGACCGAGAATACGGTCACCGACCTGGACGAACTCAAGCGCCGCCTCGACAAAGTCCGGGAACGGGGATACGCCTTCAGCGACGGAGAGCGACTTCGTGGCGTTCGATGCATCGGAACGCCCATCCGCGACGATTCCGGTCGAGTCCTCGGTGCTATCAGCGTCTCGGGACCGGCCCGGCGGATGACGGACGAGCGCATCGACACCGAACTGGAGGACATGCTGCTCGAGTCAGCAAACGTCATCGAGGTCAATGTGAAGCTCTCCTGACCCCGGTTCGGCCGCGCCAACGGCTCACCGTCGACATCGACCTCCCGATAGCTGCCTCATGTGTGACTCGTTCACAGGGTGTGTTTTCAGTTGCTAAACTTCGTGGTCGATGGTCGTCGGCCGGTTATCGAACGTACTGTCCCCGAAACCGTTGATATCGGTCCGTTCGGGCCGCCGAGCAGCAGTAAAATCAGGTACCGGCAAAATCTTTATTACGACCGTTCAAGTGAGTCCTCGTATGGGTATCGCAACCCTAGCGCACGCAGAGCTGTACTGTCCGGACCTGGAAGCGTCCCTCGAGCACTTCCGGGACACGATGGGAATGTACGTCAGCCACGAGGAGGACGACGCGTACTACCTGGCGGCCTACGGTGACTGGCAGGACTACACCCTCATCCTCCGCGAGGGGGAGGACTGGGGCTGTCGCCACGTGGCCTGGATGCTGGAGGACGAGGACGACTTCGAGGAGTTCGAACGACGGATCGAGGAGTCGGGCTACGACACCGAGTGGGTGGAAGAAAGCGACGAGCCCGGTCAGGGGAGCGCGCTCCGGTTCGACTACCCGGGCGACGCTCCCGAGTACTTCGAGCTCGTCTACGACATCGACCGGGGGTTCGACACGGTCGCCGAGGAGGACCGTTCCCGCCTGAAGAACCAGCCCCGGAAGAAGCCCGAACGTGGCGCCGGCCTTCGCCGCATCGACCACGTCAACTTCAACGTGCCCAACGTCGCCGAGTGTACGGAGTGGTTCCAGGATGTCCTTGGCTTCAAGCTTCGGGAGGAGGGGATCGACCCCGAGGGTAACCAGGCCGGCACCTGGCTGAGCGTCTCGCCGCTCGTCCACGAGATCGCGTTCGTGCGGGCTCCCCCGGACGCGAACGTCAATGGGAAGATCGACCACGTCGCGTACTACATGGACGGTGGACAGGCGGGTGAACTCGAGCGAGCTGCCGACCTGCTCCGGGAGCGCGGCATCGAGATGGTCGGTGGACCCGCCCGGCACGGCATCAGTCAGGCCCACTTCAACTACTACCTCGAGCCGTCGGGGAACAAGGTCGAGATCTTCGCGGGTGGCTACCTCATCTTCGACCCCGACTGGGAGCCCATCACGTGGACCCCCGAGGACGGCTCGGACGGGTTCGTCTGGTGGGGCGGCAAGGCCGGGTCGCACGCCCGCCGCCAGTACGACTACATCCCGACCGACGAGACCGACTGGAGCGACCAGGGTGGCGAGCACCTCCACTGCCGTCCCCTCCGGGAACGCCACCAGAAGCAGGAACCGGAGCCAGCGGAGGCCGACGACTGATCCAGCAGCCAGACGCCGGGCTGGCGCGTCGTTCGGACCGGTCGACCCCGGTATCATCGCTGGATTCCTCCGTCTTTCCCGCTCGGCTACCGCACAGCCGCGGGGGTTCTGCCCGAGAACAGCCGGCGAGAGCCCTGTTTCATACCAGATACCCTTCATCCACCGGTAAATATATGTAAGGCGATTGTGATAGGGTGAGTTGTATTCCCATGGCAGAGTTTCCACTGCTCGTCCGGTTCAGAGAAGACGACTATCCGACGCTCGTCCCCGTCGATTCCGAGGATACGGTGACGGAGGCGGCGGAGAAGATCACCCACGTCGTCGACAGCAGAGTCCGTATCGACCACGAGCGTCCCCTCGAGGTCGTCTACGAGGGTCGGGTCGTCGACGGTGACGCGACAGTTGCCGAGTCCTTCGAGCCCGTAGACTACATCGAGATCCAGTACGAGGGCGAGGAGATCCCCGAGGGATTCGGCGAATCGCACCCCGCGTGGAACGACCAGAGTGCGCTCGAGGCCCACCCCGAGCACGCGAAACCCCAGTGAACAATGTCCGACGCAGCCAACGAAGCCGGTGGCGAGAAGCACTACGTCTGTGACGACCACGACCTCTGGGCCGACGAGATGACGTTCTTCGAGGTGGACCAGCGGAAGGTGATGGTCTGGCGGGATCTCGAGGAGGAGGTCCACGCGTACAACGCTACCTGTCCACACCAGGACCGCGACCTGGAGGAGACCGGGAAGCGACAGTGTGTCTGTGGCCCCCACGACGACACGACAACCCTCACGTGCTCAGCCCACAGCTGGGAGTTCGACCTGGAGTCCGGGGAGGGGCTCAACCCGACCGGGACCCATCTGAACGAGTACGAGACGGGTATCGAGGATGGACAGATCTACGTGGTCGTCCCGGAGGGGAGCTGACGATGAAGGTCGGCCCCGTCCTCCGGAACAACCGCGAGACCGAAGCCATCGTCGAGGCCATCAAGCAGGACACCGAGGGCCACGTCGAGGTCACCGACCGGCGCGCGTACCTCCGCGTGGAGGCCGAGGACCACTGTGTCGTCACCAGGCAGACCCTCGACGAGATTCTAGGGAAGGGGGCCATCGAGGTCCCCGGCGGTATCGAGGAGAACCTGTCCTCGTTCAAGGGCTACATCAAGCCCCAGTCGGACAAGGTCGAGTTCGTGAGCGACATCAAGGATACCCACACGCAGGACTGAGACCCAATGAGCAAGGAATACCCGATGAAGGACAAGGCGAACACGTACCGCACCTACAGCACCTGGACCCAGCGACGGGTCCCGACCACCTACGACGTGGCCACCCACCGGACGAACTACGATATCGGGGAACGCTACGACGGCGTGGTTCCCCGACTGGCCACCTCACCGGACCTGCCACTCCCGAAGTGGTATCGGAAGTATCGAGAGGGGAGTGTCGTCCAGGGGGAGTATCCCGACGACTTCGACGACTGGCGGGACCCCCGCGAGCTCACCTACGAGAAGTACAACAAGCTCATGGACCAGCGGGAGCGGACCATCGACACGCTCTACGAGCAGGCCGAGGTGCTCGAACGGGAGACCGAGCGGAGCGACGACCCGTGGCTCGAGTTCCAGCACCGGGCCTTCCTCCCACTGCGCTACCCGTTCCACGGGCTGCAGATGCTCGCGTCGTACCTGACGATGGTCGGCCCGTCGAGCACCATCACCAGCGCGACCACGCTCCAGGCGACCGACGAGATCCGACGGCAGGAGCGACTCGCCCGGCGGGCGACACAGCTCCAGAAGGAGTTCCCGGGCCGTGGGTTCGCGGAGACGGAGGGGGATGTCTGGGAGGATGACGAGATGTGGCAGCCCCTCCGGAAGGTCACCGAGCAACTCCTCGTGGAGTACGACTGGGGGCGGTCCTTCATCGGGACGAACCTCGTGTTGAAGCCGCTGCTGGACGAGCTCGTGCTGGCGCAGTACTCGGACCTGTTCAACAAGAACGACTCCGAGCTCTACGCGCAGGTTCTGGACAACTTCTACCTCGACGCCGACCGCCACATGGAGGTGGGTGTCTCGCTCGCGGACTACATCATCGACATCGACGAGGCGAACCGCGAGGTCGTCCAGGACGTCATCGACGAGTACTATCCCGCGGCTCACGAGGCCATCGAGGCGTTCGAGCCGGCGTTCGAGTCGATTCCGCCCGAGACGATGGCGTTCGACGACGTGCTCGACGCCGTCGACACGAAGTACGAACGGCGGCTCTCCGACCTCCCGGTCTCGGTTCCCTCGTGACCCTCGACTGATGACTGCTTCCCTCCGAGCCGGTTCGACACTCCTTCGGTGACCGCAACAGTTGCTGTCGGCCCGCGTCGAGGGCCACCGTCGCATTGGTGGTCACGACAGCCACCCTGGACGCGGTCGATTCACCCGAGTAGCGGTGCCTCAGTATACCAGAAACCCGTTCATCCCCGGTACATTTATTGTAGTCCGGACACAGCCTTCTGGTGTCCATGTTACCAAACGTGAGGCGTGAGGATTGGTACCATACTGCCACGAATACGAACTGGGACCCGGACTACGTCGACGAGGAGGAGCTGTTCCCGCCGGAGATGTCTGGGCAGGACGCGTACGACGTGCCCGAGGGCGGCTGGGAGGCGTGGGAGGAGACCTACAAGCAGACTGCCCGCGAGTACTTCGAGACCCAGCACGAGAAGGACGGGAGCGTCTACTCCGTCAGTTCCGCGATGGACCAGTCGGACCTCCCCCACTCGATCGGGATGGGCTGGGAGGACGTTCTGAAGTTCCACTTCGCCGCCGTCCCGCTGCTGGAGCGCGCAGCCGTGACGGCCGAGTCGCAGTACGCCCGGTTCGCACCGGACAGCTCGTGGCGCCACATGGCCCAGTTCGGTGCCATGGACGAACTCCGCCACACGGAGCTCCAGTTGCGCATCCCGCACAGCTTCGTCAAGGAGGACGCACAGTACGACTGGGCGAAGAAGCTGTACCACACCGAGGACTGGGCCTCCGTCGCCGCCCGGCACCTGTTCGACGACTTCAAGGCCTCGAACGCCGTCGACTCGGCGCTCCAGATCACGTTCGCCTTCGAAACTGGGTTCACCAACATGCAGTTCCTCGCACTGGCGTCGGACGCCGCCGACGTCGGTGACATCGAGTTCTCCGAGGCCATCTCGTCGATCCAGACCGACGAGGCACGCCACGCACAGCAGGGCAACGCCATCATCGAGATTCTCAACGAGTACGACGACCTCGACCGGGCGCAGTACCTGGTCGACAAGTCCTTCTGGCGCTGCTACAAGCTGTTCGCGGCTCTCACCGGTCCGAGCATGGACTACTACACGCCCGTCGAGGACCGCGAGATGTCCTGGGGCGAGTTCATGGAGGAGTGGATCGTCGACCAGTTCCTCGACAGCATCGAGAACACCGAACTCGAGAAGCCGTGGTACTGGGACCAGTTCATCGAGCTCGTCCGCAAGGGCGACACGAGCCACTACATGGCGGGTGGCCACTACCACTGGCGACCGACCCTCCCCATCGCGCCGCCCGGCGTGACCGAGGAGGATCGCGAGTGGCTCGAGGAGAAGTACCCCGGCTGGGAGGACCGCTGGGGCTACAAGTGGGACCGCCACGCCGAGATGATGCGGGAGGGCAACGAAGACAAGACGGTCGCGGACGACCTCATCCTGCTCTGTGACCTCTGCCAGCTGCCGGCCATCCACGGCGACCCGGACAGGGAGGTCAACCGGCCACGCGCCCACGAACACGAGGGTGAGCAGTACTACTTCTGTTCGGAGCCGTGCCAGTGGATCTTCGAGAACGAGCCCGAGCGGTACAAGGACCACCAGTCCATCCTCCGGCGGTTCCTCGCTGGCGACATCCAGCCCCCGAACCTGGAGGGTGCGCTGAATCATATGGGGATGACCCAGGACAACCTCTTCGAGCGCGGCATCGACTTCCGTGCTCCTGAGTGGGGCGACGACTGGGCCGGCTGGAGCCCGCCGTCGGCCGACTCGCCCACCGCAGCCGATGACGACTGATACGGTCCAGAACCGCCCCTCATATTAGCCCATATCGCTGCATCGCCGGTCGCCTTTTCCGATATACTTAATTGGTCAGGAACTGTACGCTGTGTCAATGGCTCCCAATAGCCAAGAGACCGAATCGCTTGGGACCTGCCCCGGCTGCGGTCACCGATTCACTGAAGAAGACGTGCTCGACGGAACGCCACCGCTGTACGGTGAGCCGACCGTTCGCTGTCCGAACTACGACGGGACCGACCCGACGGACCCACACCGGGAGGTGTTCGAGGACCTCGAGGGGACACCCCACTCGATCCGTGTCTCGAATCTCGGAACCGTCGAGACGGAGTAGCGCGAGTATCCAGCCAGACCTCCCGCATCCCTTCAGACGCATGCCCGTAGTGAACTCCACGAGATGACCGCCCGAACGAGCGTGACCGACGAGCGACTCGCGCGCCTCATTCAGGTCGGTTTCGTGCTGGAAGCGATCGTGGAGGAGCGCAGCGACCGGCACAGACACGCCCTGGCCCGGGACCGCCCCGGGGCCGACCTGGTACGACACCTGCTCGCCGAGGCACACGAGGAATCCACCTGCCATCGTGAGCAACTCGCCTCGCTCCTGGGGGCGCTCGGAGCGGATGCGCCGTCCGCGGAGACCCTCTCGACTCTCGCCGAGACGGACTCCGGGTCGGTGCCCGCAAGCACCGAGGCGGCCCTCTACGACCAGTTGTGGAGCGAACTCGCGGCGTACCGGTTCTACGACGCTGTCCACGAGCGCCTCGTCGTCGCGGAGTCCCTCGACCTCTCCGTGCCGCCTCCAGCGGTGGCCGCCGTCGTCGAGGAGTTCCGACTCGAGGAGCGGCAGGGAGTGTACGAGGTGATGGCCGCACTCGACTCGCTGGACGTCCAACCAGCTCCCCAGCTCTCCCAACATCTGGAGTCGAGCCGGTCCCCGCTGTCGCAGTTGTACTGATATGTTTTCTCGATTATCGGGTTAATGAGGACAAACTATTTACGGCGTGCTATGCATGTGCCTCCCATGCGTGAGAACGAGTTCCACCTGTCAGATTGCTGTGTGAAGTGCCCGCACTTCGACGAGTTCCGGCGGACGTGCACGCACAACCTCCGCCAGGCCATCATCCAGGAGATGGCCGACGAGAGCAGGCCAGCCTGCCCGGTATTCCCGGGAGTCCGGGCCCAGTCGATGCAGGAGCTCGAACGAAAGCTCTCCCCGTGAGTACCCGCCGTCCGCACGCGACATCTCGGTGCTGTCGACGAACTGGCCCGCGGCCCTGCGCGTAACGAGTCCTGGGAGTGGGGCAGAACGCTGCATGTTCGCGCCGCGGTGGGTGGCTCGCTGTCGATGCCGAGCCCGGGCCGGTGGTGTCGGTTACAGTTTGGGGGGTCGCTCGCCGAGGATGTCCTCGATGGCCTGCCGGAACATCTTGATGTTCTCCTTGGAGTCGACGGCGGTCGACGCTTTCGTCTCGGGGAGGTTCGTCTCTTTGGCGAGCTGGATCTTGCCCTCGAGACCCTCCTGTTCCTCGATGTAGCTGTAGTACTCCATCAACTTCTCGCCCTTGAAGAAGTCCATGATGGCACGGATGTACGGCTCGGCCTTCTCGTCCCACTCGTCGATGGGTTTGACCTCCCACTTGCAGACGTCCGCGCCCATGCCCGCACACTGGTGTTCCATCGCCAGGACCGGCGTCTGGGCGAAGCCACTGCACCAGGAGGAGGCGTAGCCGATGAGGTTCCAGCAGACGGGGTCGTTGGCCTCTCCGTTGTGGATGATGTGCTGCTGGGCCTCGAAGGAGTTGTGCCAGGTCCCCGAGAAGTAGAACTCACCGTTCTCCCTGTCGTACTCGATCTCGTCGGTCTCCACGCCGACGATACCCTTGTCGGTGTGTATCCTCGGCCCGGCTTTGAGGAGTTCCTCGGGCGACTCGAAGTCGTAGTTCTTCTCGATGGAGAGGTAGTCGGCGTACCCCGACTGGTAGCCCGACCGGAACAGGGTCTTGCGGGCCTCCTCGACCCCGAGTGTGTCGATCAACTGCTGACGCAGGAGCCCCATCGATTTCGCGTTGAATATCAGCATCCGGTTGTTCCGGAAGGAGTTGACGCCGTCGGCAGACCCGTATTCGAGGTCTTCTTCGAGATCGAAATCGTCTGCGTGCATCCTGAGGCGTGATAGGATTGCGTGATTAAAAAACCATGCGCCCACGGCTATCTGCAGGGGCATTGCATGAGGAACGGTGCTGTAGCTAGCGTTGCTCTCCAGGGGGGAGCAGACGGCGCTTCCTTCGGACGGTTCACGGAGTTGTCTTCACGCAGTCAGCTGGCGCTGGTCGCGGGCCTCGTGTGTCGGCCGACCGCACGCTGTTGATATGGGTTGGCCGGGTCCCCGTTCACTCTCGTGGAGAATTATAATAAATCTGGTATTATAATATTACAAAATCTGATACTTTTGGCAAATGTCTGCTCAGCGGCACGAGTGCAAGAAGCCGATAGTGGCTGGAATATGGAGTTATAGAGTCGTAAATTAGCACATCTAGGTTCCATCACTCGAGTTCTTGTCGGTGTATGGTTCAGTGGTTATTTTTTGGTCTTAATAAGATTATGGTGGGTTGAATGTGGAAAATTTCGGTGTTAGATGTATAAATCAAATTCTCCGATAATGATATCAGTATATTACTGAAATAAGGTCCACATGTTTTTGCCGGAACTAATAACAGTTATCTGAGTAAAATATAATAGAAGATTTGATATATTGTCTATGGCTCTTCCTCACGTCCGCCGGCCGATGAGCGCGATGACCAATGGTTCCCCCCGAACACTTACAGTTACTCAGATTCTGGGTAACTCCATGAGCCTCGATACGGCCGTCGTTCTCGCGGGGGGTGAAGGCCGCCGCCTCCGGCCACTCACGAAGAACCGGCCCAAACCCATGCTGCCCGCGGGCAACCGGCCCATCCTCGAACACGTCCTCGATACGCTCGTCGACGCCGGGGTCGAACGAATCGTCCTGGTTGTCGGCTACAAGCGCGACCGCGTACAAGAGCACTTCGGGCCGACGTACCGCGATGTGCCTCTCGAGTACGCCGTCCAGGAGAAGGAACTGGGGAGCGGTCACGCCCTCCTGCAGGCCCGCGAGTACGTCGACGAGTCGCTGCTCGTGCTCAACGGTGACCGCGTCATCGACCCGGGGATCGTGACCGACGTGGCCGACGCGTTCGGCGACCGCGGGGAGCCCACTATGGCCGTCATGGAGCACCCCGAGGCACACACCTTCGGTGCCGTCCGACTCGACGGTGACCGGGTGACCGAACTCGTCGAGAAGCCGCTCGCCGGCGAGTACCGCCTCATCAACGCCGGCGTGTACGCGTTCACGCCCGACATCTTCGACGGGCTCGCGGAGACACCCAAACGCGAGGGCGAGCTCGACCTGACCGCGGCCATCTCCCGTCGAATCGACGCCGACGAGCCGGTCTGGGGCGTCCGAACGGACGGGCTGTGGGCCGATGCCACGTTCCCGTGGGACCTCCTCTTCATCACGCGAAGCGTCCTCCACACGGACCGCGTCACCGAACCCGAGTCCGAGGACACCCTCCACGTCGCGCCGTCGGCCATCGTCCACCCGGACGCGACGCTGCGGGCGCCGCTCGTGGTCGGCCCCGACTGCGAGGTCGGGCCCAACGCCGTCGTCGGACCGGACAGCGCGCTCGGCCGCAACGTCACCGTCGGGGCGAACGCCACTGTCGAGCGCTCGGTCCTCGATGCCGACACGCGCGTCGGTCCGGGCTCGACCCTCGTCGAGTGTGTCACCGGCGAGGACGTGAACCTCGGGGCGAACACGACCGTCCCCGGCGGGCCGGCGGACGTGGCGCTGGACGACCGCGTCTACCGCGACCAGCAACTCGGTGCCGTCTTCGCCGACCGCGTCGACGCTCGCGGCGGCGTGACGGCGGAACCGGGCGCGCTCGTCGGGCCGAACGCCACGCTCGGGACCGGCGTCAACGTCCGCGGCCGGGTCGACGAGGACAGCGAGGTGGTCCGCTGATGTGTGGTATCATCGCGTGCGTCGGTTGCGGCGACGACACGCTCGACACGCTCGTCCACGGGCTCTCGAAACTCGACTACCGCGGCTACGACTCCGCGGGCGTCGCGCTCACCGCGCCCGGCGACGAGACCGTCGCGGTCGTCAAGCGCGAGGGGAAACTGGAGCGGCTCCGCGAGGCGCTCGACCAGGCGGACGCCGCGGGGACCGCCCCCAGCGGCACCGTCGGGATGGCCCACACCCGCTGGTCGACCCACGGCCCGCCGTCGGACGCGAACGCACACCCGCACACGGACTGTTCCGGCGAGGTGGCCGTCGTCCACAACGGCATCATCGAGAACTACCAGACGCTTCGCGACGAGCTGGAGGCGGCGGGCCACGAGTTCCGCTCGGAGACGGACACGGAGGTGATCCCACACCTCATCGAGGACCTGCTCGCCGGTCCGGAGTACGACCACGCGGACCCGGAACCGGCCATCCGCGAGGCGATGACGCGTCTGGAGGGGAGCTTCGCGGTCGTCGTCTCGGTCGCGGGCGTCGAGACGCTGTTCGCCTCCCGACAGGACAACCCGCTCGTGCTGGGGGCGTCGCCACGCGACGCCGAATCGGCGAGCGGTGAGCGCAGCGAGCCGCGAGCCGGCGCGACCTACCTCGCCAGCGACGTGCCCGCCTTCCGGGAGTTCACCGACCGCGTCGTCTATCTGGAGAACGGCGAGTTCGCCCGCATCGACACGGACGGCTTCACCATCACCGACAGCGACGGCGGCGTGGTCGAGAAGACGGTCGAGACGGTCGACTGGGACCCCGAGGACACCGGCAAGTCCGGCTACGACCATTTCATGCTGAAGGAGATCTACGAGCAGCCCCGCGCCCTGCGCCAGTGTCTCCAGGGCCGCGTCGACGAGATGGGCGGCCGGGTCACGCTCGACGTGGACATCGAGCCCGAGCGGGTTCAGTTCGTCGCCTGCGGCACCTCCTACCACGCGGCGCTGTACGGCGCCGAGCTGTTCCGCGAAGCGGGCGTCCCTGCCCAGTGCTTCCTCGCCAGCGAGTACGCCACCTCGACGCCGCCCGTCGACGACGCCCTGGTCGTCGGTGTCACGCAGTCCGGCGAGACCGCGGACACGCTGAGTGCGCTCCGCGAGGCCCGCTCCCGTGGCGCCCGCACGCTCGCGTGCACGAACACGGTCGGCTCGACGGCCGCCCGCGAGTGCGACGAGGCGCTGTTCATCCGCTCGGGCCCGGAGATCGGCGTCGCCGCCACCAAGACCTTCGCCTCCCAGCAGACCGCGCTCAACATGCTCGCGCTCTCGGTCGCTCAGCAGCGCGGCCGCGCCGGGACGATGCGCGAGTCGCTCTCGGCGCTGCGCGACCTCCCGGGCGAGGTGCAGGCGATCCTCGACGAGTCCAGCGCCGAGGCCGTCGCCGAGGAGTTCGTCGACGCGCCCTCGTACTTCTTCATCGGCCGGGGCGTCCACTACCCGGTCGCGCTGGAGGGCGCCCTGAAGCTGAAGGAGATCTCCTACAAGCACGCCGAGGGGTTCGCATCGGGCGAACTGAAACACGGCCCGCTCGCGCTCGTCACGGGGGAGACGCCGGTCTTCGCGGTCGTCACGGGCGACGGCCCGCTCGCGACCAAGACCATCGGGAACGTCAAGGAGGTCGAATCACGCGACGCGCCCGTGGTGGCCGTGACGGACGGGCGCAGTGACGTGGGGAGATACGCCGACCACGTACTGGAGATCCCCGAGGCGCCCCCACGGACTGCGGCCGTGCTCGCGAACGTCCAGTTGCAGCTGGTGGCCTATCACGTGGCCGATATGCTCGGCCGTCCCATCGACAAGCCGCGCAACCTCGCGAAGAGCGTGACGGTGGAGTGAGATGACGGGCGATACCTCCACGGACGACGGCGACCGGACGGTGCTCGTCACGGGCGGCTGTGGCTACATCGGCAGCGTCCTCCTCCCCCTGCTCCGCGAGGACGACCGGGTCGACCACGTCCGGGTGCTGGACTCGCTGGAGTCGGGCTCGCCGCGGGCGCTTCGCGGGCAACTGGGCGGCGACGACCTCTCCTTTGCGCGCGGTGACGTCCGCGAGTACGGCGATGTCGAGGGTGCCACCCGCGGCGTCGACACCGTCATCCACCTCGCGGCCATCACCGGCGCCGCCTCCACTCACGACCGCCGGGACGAGACGTTCGCGGTCAACTACGACGGCACCGAGAACGTCCTCCGCGCCGCCGGGAAACTGGACATCGACAATGTCGTCTTCGCCTCCTCCTGTAACGTCTACGGCCGGGCGCCCAGCACGGCGATGGACGAGACGACCGACCCGGACCCCATCAACCCGTACGCGGAGACGAAACTGCAGAGCGAGGCCCTCCTCCGCGAGTACTGCGAGGACCACGGCATGGACGGGACCGCGCTCCGGATGGCGACCGTCTACGGCGACGCGCCCGGGGTCCGGTTCAACCTCGTGGTCAACTACTTCGTCTTCCGGGCGCTCACCGACCGCGCGCTGACGGTGTACGGCGACGGCTCGAACTGGCGGCCGTTCGTCCACGTCCGGGACTCGGCCCGGGCGTACGCGAGCGCCGCGCTCGAACCCGGGAACTGGGACCGGCTGGTCTACAACATCGGCTCGAACGATGGGAACTTCCAGATCAGCGACATCGCCGAACTCGTCCGCGAGGAGGTCGGCCCCGTCGACGTGACCTACCTGGAGGACGAACATCCGGGACCGTCGTACAACGTGAGCTTCGACCGGCTCGCCGAGACCGGCTTCGAGACCGAGTGGGCGCTCCGCGAGGGCGTGCGAGACATCGCCGAGGCGTTCCGGGGGGCGGAGTGACGAGGACGATCAGCCGTACAGCGGCGCGACCAGTTCCGGGACGACATCCTCGAAGAGCCGGGCGAGCAGTTCCCAGAGGATGCGCGGCGGCGTGGTCGGCTCGACCGTCGCCGCCTCGTACACCGGATCGTCGAGCCCGGGATGGTCGTACTGGAGATGCAGCGGCCCGTACTCCGGGTGATCGTCGTCGCGGTGCCACCCGCAGTGGAAGTCGACGTTCGGGTCGGCGAAGTCGACCCGGTACTCGTCGTACGGTGGTTGCCGACTCCACCGGACTGTCACCAGCGGCGGGTCGGGGCCGACCACGTCGTCGACGCGCTCGGGTGCCACGGTAGCCTCGAGATACCGTTTCTCCGCGACAGACGGTCGGTACCGAACGGTCTCTGTGAGCGGATGCCGGTCGAGGACGCGCTTCAGCGGCCGATACGGGTCACCACGGAACGCCGGGTCCGGCGGCACGGTTACGCCGGGACGGGCTCGTTCGGGAATCGATCGTAGAGTTCGAGCGCGTCCTCGAGGACATCCTGCCGAGTCGCGAGGTGTTCCCACTCGATGGCGACCTCCCGCCTGCGCTCCGCTGTCTCGCGATCGACCCCGGCCACCGTCGCCCGGAGTTCATTCGGTGAGGCCACGTCGAACTCGTCGCGCCACGCGGACAGCTGCTCGCGGATGTCGCTCAGCGCCTCCGCGAGCTCGTCGGCGGTATGAGCATCGTACGCCTCTCGGACCTCGTCCAGATACTGTGAGACGCGGTCGGGCGCGTACAGAGTCCGCTCGCCGTCGTCCACGCGTCGTAGTCGCCGGTCCTCCGCCAGCCGTTCGAGGTATTTCCGGGCCGTCGCCGGGGAGACATCGGCCTCCGTGGCTACCCAGTTGGCCGTTCGGGGCTCCCCGAGCGACTCGGCGACCCAGCGGACCCGGTCGGCCGCGGGCTGGTCCGTCCATGCCATCACCCCGACCTACGTCCCGTTCTCATAAATAATTCCGGATAGCTGGAAACTTTCGGAGGTCTAGCCGGAGTGCGACCACATCAATTATTCACTACCGCAGCGAGTAACCAGGCATGAACGAGGCGCCACACGTCGCCGTCACGGGCGCGGCGGGGTACATCGGCAGCCGGGTCGTCGCAGATATCCAGGAGATCCATCCGGACTGGGACGTAACTGCTATCGACAACTTCTATCTCGGCGATATCCGGGAAATCGACGGCGTACCCGTCGAACACGTCGACATCCGGAACCGCGACCGGCTGGAAGCAGCGCTCTCGGGCGCCGACGTGGTGCTCCATCTCGCGGCCGTCTCCGGGGTGGACGACTGCGAGAACAAGCCGGACCTGGCCTACGAGGTGAACGTTCAGGGCACCAACAACGTGGCCTGGTTCTGCCGGAAGACCGGCGCCGCGATGGCCTTCCCGTTCTCGATGGCCGTCATCGGCGACCCCGACGAGTTCCCCATCACGACCGACATGGAACGCGACCCGCTGAACTGGTACGGCCGGACGAAGGTGCTCGGCGAGCGGGCCGTCGAGACGATGGCCGAGGGCGCCTTCCCGGCCCACCAGTTCATGATCTCCAACCTCTACGGCGGCCACTCCGTCGACGGCCGGCAGGTCTCGAAGGGGACCGTCATCAACTTCTTCGTGAATCGCGCGCTCGCGGGCGAGTCGCTGACGGTGTACGAACCCGGCGACCAGGCGCGCAACTTCGTCCACGTCCGGGACGTGGCCCGGGCGTTCCTCCGGAGTGCCGAGGCGCTGCTGGAGGAGCGCGATGCAGGCGAGACCGGCAACACGGAGTACGAAGTGGCGACCGACGAGGACCCCGGCGTGATGACCATCGCCGAACTCGTCCAGCGGATCTGCGTCGAGGAAGGCGGCCCGGAGGTGGATATCGAGTTACTGGAGAACCCCCGCGACGAGACGCTGGTCGACGAGTTCGGTGTGGATACGTCGCGGGCGCGGGCGGAGTTAGGGTGGGAGCCGGAGGAGAGCGTCGCGGCGACGGTACGAGAGCTGCTTCGGGACGGGCTGGACGGTCAGGAGTAGCTGGCAGCCGCACCTACGCGTCGCGGGCGGCCAGCAGGTCAGCCGCATAACGCCGCACGTACTCGTGGTACGACTCGTCCACGTTCTCGGGCTGGGCGAACCGGACGGCGTCGTGCTGCTCGTCCAGCGTCACGTCGGCCGCCGAGAGGTCGGCAGTCGCGGCACGTGCCCGGAAGACGATGTTGATTGTGTGTCGGCTCGGTCCGGGGGCGCTCGTCTCCCACCGATGCTCGTAGACACCGAGCCGGTCGCCGATGGTGAGGTCGAGGCCGAGTTCTTCCCGGCCGACCCGGCGGGCGGCATCTTCGAGGTGCTCCCCCTTGTACAGCCGGCTCCCCGGCCAGAACCACTCGCCCTCCACGGGCTCGTTCGTTCGGCGGGCGAGCAGGACGGCGCCGTCGGACCGTTCGACCACTGTCTCCACACAGACCTGTGGCATCCGCTCGATGAACTCGCGGAACGTCTCTTCGGGGACGAACTCGTCGTGAACGTCCATGGATCACGCCGCCTCCGTCACGGTGCCGGTGAACTCGTAGTCGTTCGGTGCGACCCACACCTCCGCGCCCGGCCGGACCTGCTGGGTGCCGTAAAGTGGCTCGTCGTCGGTCACGAGTACACGGAGTGAGACCGTCGCCTCGACCCGCGTCCGCTCGTCCGCCGTCGGCTGGCGGTCGACGGCTGTCACCTGAGCGATCTCGCGGCCCGCGACGCGCTGGATGTCGCCGGCCTGGATTCGCTCCGCGACCGACGGCGGCAGACGGGCCACGACGGTGGCGTTCACCGTTCGGACAGAGAGGCCGTTCCCGGAGCGGCCGACAGAGTGGATATACCCGGTGTAGTGGGTCTCTCTGGCGTTCAGATCGACCTCCTGCCCGACGAGGTACGTCTCGCCGCCTGCGACCAGCCGGCGGTCGGTGGTTCGGTCCGCGACCGACACGGATACGTCGACCCGGATACGGGCGACCGTCACGAAGCCGCTGTCTCCCGTCGGGGCGATGTACGTGTCCGTGATACGCCCGTCCGTCCCCCCGATCTGGACTGGACCGTCCGGCATGGCGACGGAGTCACTGTCGAGTGTGGGAACCGAGCCACCCGGCCGCTCGTCGAGGACGACCGTCAGGTAGCGCTGTTCGGTCGGTTCGGAATCGTCGGTCAGCACGAAGACCGCACCCGAGGCGAGTGCCGCCAGCACGACGGCCGCGACCACCAGGTCGATGACGTTCACGACGCCGAACAGGCGTCCCTCCTCGTCGACGATGCCCATCTTGTCTCGAACCGGCGTCGGTCGGGCCCAAATCGGTTCCGGACTGCGGCCCGCGGTGGACAAGATTCTTGTACGAGTGGAGTTACTCGGAGAGTGAGTAACCAATGACCATCGTCGTCACCGGCGCGGACGGCTTCATCGGATGGCCCACCGCGCTCCGCATCGCGAACCGCACGGACGAACGAGTCGTCGGCGTCGACAACCTCGCCCGCCGCCAGTGGGTCGAGGAGATCGGCTCGAAGAGCGCCACGCCCATCGCGAGTATCGACCAGCGGCTCGCCGCGGCCGAGGAGCAGGGCTACGGCAACCTCTCGTTCGTCGAGGGCGACCTGGCCGAGCGGTCGTTCGTCGACGAACTGCTGCAGGTCCACGAGCCCCGCGTCGTGGTGCATGCGGCAGCCCAGCCCAGCGCACCATACTCGCAGATCAACGGGGAGCGCGCCAACTACACCCAGCACAACAACATGCAGGCCACCCGGAACCTCGCGTTCGGGCTGGCCGAGAACGGGCTGAGCGATACGCACCTCATCGAGACGACCACCACGGGTGTGTACGGCGCGCCCGAGTTCCCGATTCCGGAGGGTGGCGCGACGATGGAGAACCAGGGCGAGCGCGACGAGGTGCCGTTCCCGGCGATGGCGGGGAGCTGGTATCACCTCACCAAGAGCCACGACGCGGCGAACCTGCGGCTGGCGAACAAGCAGTTCGACATTCCGGTGTCGGACGTGCGGACGGCCATCACGTACACGACCGAGACCGAGGAGACGGCGGCCGACGAGCGGCTGGCGACGCGCTTCGACTTCGACTACTACTTCGGCGTCGTCTCGCACCGCTTCTGTGCCCAGGCCGTCGCCGAGTACCCGCTCACGGTGTACGGGAAGGGCCAGCAGCGCAAGCCGTTCATCTCGCTGGAGGACGCCGTCGAGGGACTGGCACGGCTGGCGCTGAACGACGTGGACGAGCGGCCGTCGGAGCACGTGGTCTACAATCAGGTTACGCGGGCGATCTCCATCGTCGAAATCGCCGAGACGATTGCAGAGGTTGCGCAGGAGCATGGACTTGATACGGAGGTCACGCACGTCGAGAACCCCCGCGACGAGGACGAGACCCACGAGATGGAGATCGAGAACGAGCGGTACATGGACCTGATCGGGAACCAGCGGGTGGACTTCGAGGGCGGCGTTCGAGACGCGATTTCGTCGCTCGTTGAGTATCAGGATGTCGTGAAGGCCCACGAGGACCGGTTCCTGCCGGACGCGCTGCAGGAGGACATGGAGTAGCGGCGCACCAACGACGCGTTCCTGGCAGTACGTCCACGCCAGGCGTTACCAACGTTTTTGTTCCGGGACGGAATGGGACTGAACAGAGACTGCAATGAATGATTCGGGGGGCGGTAGCGGGGGGTGGAACAGGCAGGCCGAGGTTTCCGACCGGGCATCGACAGGTGTCGACTGGCAGAATCCAGCATCGATCGATGTCTGTGTCATCGGGGCGGGCGCGATGGGAGGACTCCTCGGCGGTCGACTGGCGGCGGCAGGGACGGACGTGACCCTGGTCGATGTCGGCGCACACCGCCGGACGATATCGGACCGAGGCCTCACGCTGGTCGATCCCGATGGAACGCGCCGTCGCATCGAGGATGTCGATGTCACCTCGAGCGTGTCGGCACGCGAGGCCCGGGACATCGTCGTGCTGGGCGTGAAGGCCTACGACCTGCCCACAGTCGCACCGATGGTTCCGCGCGTCGTGGGCCCGGAGACGGTCGTCCTCCCGATACTGAACGGCATCCCGTGGTGGTACTTCCACGGGTTCGGTGGCGACCTGGACGGCCGCCGCATCGAGGCTGTGGATCCGGAGGGTGTCATCGAGCGCCACGTCGATACCGAGCAGGTCGTGGGCTGTGTCCCCTTCGCCGCGGGGACCATCGCCGAACCGGGTGTCGTCCGGCACACGGAGGGTCGGTGGTTCCCCGTCGGCGAGCTCGACGGTGCGACGACTCCTCGGGTCAGAGGCGTCACCGACCTGCTCGGGCAGATCGGTTTTCGTTCCCGGGTCCTCGACGATGTCCGGTCGGAGCTATGGCTCAAAGCACTGGGTAACCTCTCGTTCAATCCGGTCAGCGCGCTGACGCGGGCGACGCTCGCGGAGATCTGTCGCAACCCGGAGACACGGGCGCTGGTGCGGGCGATGATGGAGGAGGCGAAGACGGTCGCCGAAGCGCTCGGCGTCTCGTTTCGCCGCTCTATCGACGACCGTATCGAGGGGGCCGAGGCGGTCGGTGACCACCGAACATCGATGCTACAGGATGTGGAGCGCGGAAACCGCCTCGAACTCGAGGCTCTGGTGGGGGCTGTCATCGAGCTGGCCGAACTCACTGATCGGTCCGTCCCCACCATCCGGACCGTATACCGTCTGACGCGACTGCTCGACGAGACCAGGAGATCACCATGACCGACACCGATGAGACCGACGACACCGACACCGCCGTCCGCATCCGGAAGATGCGCGAGGAGGAGGTCCCGGCCGCGATGGAGATCCTCGACGAGTACGACATGGCACCGGAGACGGATCGGGACGGCGCCGAGCGGAGCGAGATCCGCGTCGAGAACTCGTTCGTCGCCGCGGACGGGGACGACATCGTCGGCACCGCCAGCTACATCGTCCACAGCGACACGCTGGCCGAGACGGCCAGCATGGCCGTCAGTTCCGAGTATCGGGGCGAGGGGCTCGGCTATCGGCTCCAGACGGCTCGTCTCGAGGAGATGTACTCCCGCGGCATCGAGACCGTTCGCACGGAGACCGACCGCCCCGAGACCATCGAGTGGTACATCGAGCACTTCGGCTACGAGCGGGTCGGGACGAACCCGAAGAAGCACGACTTCAGCCTCCCGGATGTCGACGAGTGGACGGTCCTCGAGCTCGATCTGGAGGCGTGGGCCGAACGGGTCGACCGGTGATGACGACCGGACTGCTCCGGAAGGCGCTCGACTACTGGTCCGGCCGTGGCTTCATCCGGACGGTCGGAGCCACGGCGCGGTACTGCGGGGAACGATTCGAGGAGCGCTGCGAGACGGTTGCGCGGATGCTCGAAAGGGACCGCGGACGGGGGTATCCCCTCGAGACGCGATTGCAGGCGGCCCGCCTGGGCCTCAGCGCCCACTCGTTCCTCTGGCTGGGGCTCGACGACTCGGGGGCGAATCCGGACCGGTATCTGAAATCGGTCGACCCTATCCGGCGACTCAACCACCGCCACATCGTCCCCCTCCACAACAAGTACACCTTCCAGTTGCTGACCGAGCCGCACCTCCCGGCCCTGCCGGCGCTGTACGGCATCGTGGACGAGGGGGTGTTCAGACCGCAGACGACGACCGAGGACGACCTCCTGGCGGTGCTGGAGCAGGTCGGGCAGCTGGTTCTGAAGCCAGCCCGGGGTGGGAAGGGGACCGGCGTCGATTTCCTCGAGTGGGCCGAGGGGGAGATCGTGCTGAACGGCGACCGCGTGGCACCGTCGGCGCTCCGGGACCGGCTCGTCGGCCTGGACGAGTACCTCGTCACCGAATTCATCCAGCAGCACGACTACGCGGCGGCCATCTTCCCCGACGCGACCAACACGCTCCGCGTCTACAGCGTGTTCGACCGGCGAACCGACGAGGCCGAAGTGTTCCGTGCGGTCCACCGGTTCGGGTCCACGTCGTCGGCCCCGACCGACAACTGGTCCCGGGGCGGCTACTGCGTCCCGGTCGACGTGGAGACGGGTCGACTGAAACGGCTACTGCTGGTGGACGGCCCGACCCGGTCGGCGCTGGAACGACATCCCGCGACGGGAGCCACCGTCGAGGGAGTCACCGTTCCCCACTGGGATGCGGTCCGCGAGCTTGTCCACGAGGCGGCGACCCTCCACCGATACGCCCCGCTCGTCGCCTGGGACATCGTCGTCACGGCCGACGGCCCGGTCCTCATCGAGGCGAACGCGCGGCCGGGGAAAGAACTTCTCCAGCTGGAGCAGGGGGTGCTGGACGACCCGACCTTCCAGGCCCTCTTCGACCGCGAGTGGCCGTCGACGGCCGGTGGTCCCACCGCCGGGGTCGAGGCGGCGTCCGATACTGATTACTGACCTCCCGTTCAGACCCGCTCAATGGCCGGACTCTGCGGGGTGGTCGGGGAGGGGACCCAGCATCTGCACCGTGTCGCATCCGACCTGGAGTGGACTGGCGAGGAGACGACGGCGACGTACGAGGACGGCGATGTGGGTGTCTTCGGAGCCTTCACGGCCGAGTCGGAGGCCGACCAGCCCGTACGAGTCGGGGGCGATACGCACCTCTGGGTGTGGGGGTCCGTCTTCGGGGTCGAGCGCGAGAACGGCTACCACCCGAGGGACCGGACAGCCGAGTCCACCGCGGCCTACTGTGCCCGACTCTACCGCGAACTCGGGGAGGGATTCGTCACCGGGCTGAACGGGGATTTCGTCGTCGTCCTCCACGACCGCGACGGTGGGACACTCTCGGTCTTCACCGACCGACTCGGCCTGCGGGACACCTACTACTGTCAGCCCGACGACGAGACGTTCGTCTTCTCGACGGCGGCCCAGTCGCTCTCGCGGCATCCGGCCGTCGAACCGGCCTTCGACCCCGAGCTCGCCGCCGAGTTCCTCGCCTGCGGCTGCCGGACCTTCGGCACCCGGACGCCGCTGGCGGACACGCACCGCTTCCATCCCGGCGCGGTCACGACGGTCGACACCGGGATGCTCGACCTGGCGATGGAGCCGTACTGGGTCCCCCGCTACCACCCGGAGGACCGGTCGTTCTCGTACTTCGTCGACGAGTTCACGGAGCGGTTCCGTGCCGCCGTCTCCGAGCGCCTGCATCCGGACCGGGAGTACGGACTGCTGCTGAGCGGTGGGGCCGACTCCCGACTGGTCCTGGCGGCGATGGACGAGACGGAGCGCCAGCATGTCGCGGCGTACACGCTCGGCGACTGGCGGAACCGGGAGGTCCGCACCGCCGAAGCGGTCGCTGGGACGGCCGGCGTCGACTTCACGTTGCTCGAACGGGACCGCGAGTACCACGAGCGGTCGCTGCAGCGCACTCCCCGACTGTCGAACTTCGTCGGCCGCTTCGACCAAGCCCACGCCGAGGGGATGATGGACCGCATCCGGCCCGAGGTCGACGAGATGATCACTGCGAGTTTCGCGGACACGAACTGCAACGGCTACAGCTTCCCCCGTCGCTCCGTCCGTCTCGGGCCCGTCGGCACGGTCTTCTTCCCGTGGTTCGAGCCGATGGACAGCATCGACGCCTACATCGACTACTGGCTGGACGACCCTCCCGAGTTCCTGGCCGATTCCGTCGATGTGGAGGCAACGCTCCACGAGGAGATTCAATCCACCCACGGCGGCATCAACCATCACGGCGTCCGGTACGGCTCGCCCGAGGAGCTGTTCGTCTGTGGCGCACTCATGCCGCGGACGAACGGGAGCGTGCTGTTCCTGCTGCAGAGCCTCCGCCAGCACTGCCCCGCGTGGAGTCCGTTCGTCGACAACCGGCTGGTCGACCTCTACCTCTCGATGCCGACCCGGTACTTCGCACGGCGGAACGTCATCCATCGAGCGATGGAACGGCTCGACCCGGGCCTGGCGGCCATCCGGTACGCGGACACTGGTGTTCCAATCGACTGGCCGTTCGCAGCACACTTCCTCGGCGACCTCGCCGTCCGCTTCCACGATGCGTACCTCCCGGTGAACGAACCTCCCGAACCGTACCTCTCGCACGGCTCCTGGCCGGACATCCCGGAACTGGTCCGTGAGACATCGTTCGTCTGGGAGGCGCTTCAGCGTCACGAGGAGACGATTCGGACGCTGCCGTTCCTCGACTGGGAAGGGGCACTGGCGTGCTATCGGGACCACATGGACGGTGGGGACCGGTACAAGGAGCTGTACGGGCTGTTGACGCTGCTGGAGCTACCGGTCACCGGTCGGATTGTCGAACATGCCGGGTGAGTAGGATACTCACAGACGTGGACGCGCTGGATACGCTACCCCAATCGAGCGGGTCCCAGCCCATCCGTGGCCTGACCGCACCCGTTTTATGTACGAACGAGGAAACCCCCGTTAAGCTTTGATGCAAGTCACTCGCAATATCCATGACTGAAGGAATCACCACACGCGAGAAGCTCTCCGCTCTCCGTCAGGTCGCGGGCTATCGTCCTGCCCTGACCGCCGGGATAATCTGCCTGAGCTTCTTCGCGGCGGTTCTGGAGGGAATCGGTCTGAGTTTCCTCCTCCCAATCATCGAAACGGCACAGTCCAGCGGCCAGCCTCCACAGGGGGGTATCGTTGGTGTCTTTGTGACAGTCTACGACTTCCTTGGAATCCCGTTCACGCTAGAATTCATCATTTTCGGGGTCGCAGGAGTGATGACCGCCCGATATACATCGAGTTTTCTGGTCGACTGGCTTAGGGCGAAGCTCCAGACTGAGTACATTCGTCACCTCCAGACGGAGTCGTTCGACCGGGCGCTTGATGCGCAGATTGCGTACTTCGACGTTCAGGGGTCGGACGCCATCCTGAATACCATCGTGACACAGTCACGGTACGCGGGCCGGGTCATCGAACGCGTTGTGAAGGTCGTTGAACAGGGCCTGCTGAGTGGGATATATCTCGGAATCGCGCTTCTTCTGGCGCCGGTGTTCACAATCGTCTCGGGAGCAATCCTCGGCAGCGTCTTATACGGACTCAGATGGCTGGTCGAATCGGGATACGATGTCGGAGATCGGGTGGCGACCGCGAACGAGCAGGTCCAGAACGCGGTCCAGGCCGGAATGCAGGGAATCCGCGACGTGAAGCTCTTCGGGTTGCGAGAGGAACTGTTTGGGGACTTCAAGCAGTCCGTCGACCAGTTCGAAAATTCCTCGATCAAGCTGCGGCGGAATCAGGCCGCGCTCGATAATTTTTATCAGCTCGCAACCGCAATCACCGTATTCGGCCTCATTTACGGTGCGTTCCGATTCTCGTCGCTCTCGCTCGCCGGGCTCGGGGTGTTCCTGTTCGCGATGTTCCGGCTATCACCACGGATCAGCACATTGAATAACACGATCTATCAACTGGAGGGTGAACTCCCGCATCTGGTTCGGACCCAGAAGTTCATCTGCGAACTCGAGAGCGCCCAGGAGCCCAACAAGGGGGACCGACCGGTACCGGAACCGATCGAAGAGACCCGGTTTGAGGACGTGCAATTCGCGTACGACTCCACCGAGCAGGTGCTGGACGGGGTTTCGTTTGCGGTCGAACGGGGCGAGTTCGTGGCGTTCGTCGGCCCTTCGGGTGCGGGAAAGTCGACAATCGTCTCCCTGTTGACCCGGATGTACGACCCCGACGAGGGTACTATCACTGCAAACGGGACCGACATCTCCGAATTCCCTATCGAAGCGTGGCGAGATCGCATTTCCGTCGTTCGGCAGAACCCCTACGTGTTCAACGACACCCTCCGCTACAACATCACAATCGGTGCCCGGGATGTCTCCGCCTCGGAGTTGGAGCGAGTCTGCGAAATTGCGCAGGTGACGGAGTTCCTCGACGAGTTGCCCGAGGGATATAATACCGTACTTGGAGACGAAGGGGTGAAGCTCTCGGGCGGGCAGCGACAGCGGGTCTCTGTCGCGCGGGCGCTATTGAAAGATGCTGATTTCCTTGTGCTGGACGAGGCGACGAGTGATCTGGACTCGAACATCGAGGAGAGCATGCATCAGGCGATCGAATCGATGGACAGAGATTACGCGATGCTGGTCATCGCACACCGACTGTCGACAATCGTGAGCGCCGACAGGATCTACACGATGGAGGGCGGGGTTATCGTCGAGAGTGGCCAGCACGGAGAACTCATCGAGCAGGACGGTACTTACGCGAACCTCTACGCAACCCAGACGGGCTGAGGGCCCAGTCCCGAGCACCAGTTCAACTTCACTCCAACCCGGACGCCCCATTCCCGAGTATCCAAATTCGGTGGTCCCCGTACCACTCGACATTCCGTTCCAGTCCCTATCGGAGTGGGGCAGACGCTTCCCATCCGAAGCACTCTTTCGTACGGGTGCTGTCAAGCTTATGTCGGGGCTGACCGCCCGTTGATGCTGTCCAACCGTATTCCTAAATCGAAACCGGCGATATCAGTAATAAGTCTAACCGGTTCCTGAATTGAGACTTCCCTTCTACGGCAAGATCTACGTGGTCGTGACCGGTGTATCACTCGGACCAGCGATTATAGAAGCTTATATTTATGATTTGTCTAAACAAAACCTCTGTCTGAGCATGGACGATACTATTGCAACCGCTTCGAAAGACTATTTTTCGATTAAATATAGAAAATTCAAAAATGAATTTATAAGTAGATTGCAATACGTATTTGAAGAGGACAATCAGCCGGTTGAGTCGGTATTGTGTTGGCCACAAATCGAAAATCAGGAACAGTTATACGACCTTGCTAACCGTTTGGGGTGGTATCTCCCAAGAGATTCTTTCAAAAACTGTGAAATTCATATAGTGGCTTCTCCGGAAACACCCAAACAAATTAGTCCACCCCAACCACAAGCTCAGTTTGATACGGACCACCTGTCCTTCGTTTTCCATCCACCTAGTGAGGATATTCAATTCGATGGTGTGTCTGACCGAATTTTGCTCTGGGACTCCTCACGGCTCTGGCGTCCCCCTATTCTCAGAAATATTGGTAAAACGAAAATAGTGGACCAAGAGTATTTTTCAACCGTGGAATCCACCTCCTGGGCAAACGTCACCAACGAAATTCGGAACCCAGTGGATGATGCTTCTGAACAGAACTATCGGGGCTTAAGTTCCTCGGAAGAATATCCCGCATCCTACGTATTTGCCACTGGACCAAGTTTGGACAAGGTTTTTGATATTGAGATCCCGGAGGATGCACTCTCAATAATTTGTAATAGCATTGTTCGTAACGACGAACTCCTCCAACATCTCCAGCCTGATGTATTGGTATTCGCCGATCCCGTTTTTCATTTTGGCCCTAGTAGATACGCACACAAGTTCAGGCAGGATGCCATTAAAGTATTGAGACAATATGATTGCAAAGCTGTCATACCAAGCCACTATCACAGTCTTCTTGCCGGCCACTTTCCTGAACTAAGCAACCAATTCATCGGCTTCAACAGCGTTCCTGCAGAGGAACCCATCTATCCAACCCCGGATCAACTTGAGGTAATGAGCACAGCCAACATAATGACGTTGTTCATGCTACCTATTGCGATGTCCCTAACGGACGATGTTCGAATCGTCGGTGCAGATGGGAGAGAAAAGAACGAGTCGTACTTCTGGGAACACAGCGGCACAGCTCAGTACGACGATGAACTCATGGAAACGGTGGCCAAGACCCACCCTTCGTTTTTTCGTGACCGGATATATGAAGACTACTATGACCAGCACGTCGAGACTCTCACCGAGATGATTGAGTATGGGGAACGAGATGGTATTCAGTTTCGCAACCTCACTCACTCGTACATTCCCTGTCTCTCCGAACGGAGAGTTGATCCAACCGCCCTCAAGACGTAATTAAACCGTCTGTTATCAGTAACGGAACTCTCTGGCTAACTGGACTCGACGTGTCTGCTGGGCGCAATCACCCAAAACGGTGACAACTTATTCTCCCAATTCACCAAGTCCATCATAGCCGACCACGCTGAACATTTTATTTCCTCGTCAAGCGAAGAGTTCGAAGACGACTTCCTGGTGGTGCTGGATGGAACGCCTTATTTCAATTCATCGGCCATCAAGGACCTAGCGGCCCGTTACGACATTGCCTTCGTAACATTTCCGGCGTATTTGCCGGAGCCTAATGCTGTAGATGAATGCTGAAGACAACTTAAAACAGCTCTTAGCAAACGCTTTTTTGACTCACTGCACAAGCTGACAGCAGCTATCAACACCCCACTCAGGCAATCTTCTTTTCACAATAAAATGGTGGATTTTATTGAGTTCTATGGTCGGCGAGCACGGTCTTTATACTTACATAGTAACACTGATACTCATCAGATGACAGGACCGACGGTCTCAGTTGTCACACCGACCTATAACAGTTCACGGTTTCTTGAAGACACCCTTCAGAGTCTTCGGAATCAACGGTATAAAGACTTTGAGCATATCGTAATCGACGGGGAATCTGATGACGGCACGCATGACATTCTCCGGGAATACGAAGACACGTACCCCATGCGCTGGATCTCGGAACCGGACGAGGGTATGTACAGTGCTATCGAGAAGGGATTCAAACGAGCTCAAGGGGAAATCCTGTGTTGGCTGAACTCCGACGACTTGTATATGCCGTGGACGCTGGAAATTGTGGCGGAGCGTCTCAACCGGAAAGAAAAAGACTGGATTACCGGACATCCAGCACACCTCGACGAAAGTGGTCGCGTCACGAACGTCTCACCAATCAGGCCGTATTATAACAGAAAGTGGCTCGTACGAGGATGGTATCACCGGAGAGGTCTAGGGTTCGTTCAGCAGGAGTCAACGTTCTGGACATCTGATCTATGGAACAGAGCAGGCGGATTCCCTGATGATGTACGCCTTGCCGGTGACTACTACCTCTGGAGGCAGTTCGCCGAAGAGACCCAACTCCGAACAGTCGATACAGTACTCGCTGCTCACAGACAGCACAAAAATCAGATGAGTCATGATATCTCACAATATTATGAAGAAATTGAGGATGCTGTTAGTCCCAGCCACAGATTACTGAACCTGATGAGAGTTAATAGACTCTACAATATTTATAATATATTCAGGAATTAAGAATGGTAAAATGAAAATGTATTAATATACTATAAAATTTAACAATTATTGATTTAGAATTTGAGACTAACTGAGATTATAGTGGTATGTGATAGTAATTTGGCCGGCGGATATCCGGATAAGATGAGGGAAGATGGAGGGATTCAGCACTATCAATGGTGATCGACTTCCTCTACTATGCTGAGCATTACTGTTAACTGATCAAACTAGCGTTTAGATGAGTACCCCGACGGGCCCGCTAGCAATGGGTTCGCCCGCAGGAATCCTGCCAGTCTCCACTATCTTCGGGTCAAAGATGTCCGGAGCTGACGTGGAACGCAGAAATGATAAGTATATTATTAAAATAGATTACTCGGTAGGCTCAAATCGGAACGGCCCCTGGTACTATAGCACCGTCTACAAGTCGTTCGACCAGCTGTAAATGTAGGTGTGGTAGGCGTTGCTACGCGTTTCAGCGCTGTAACAGCCACAGCCTGCCCAAGCTACATTCGAATTATGTGGGTAGCATTAGATGACGCCAAGACTTCCCCTTCGGCCAACAAGCGTCAATTCGACCCAGGTGGAAAGCCGAAGTTTATCTCTGAGAGTTAATTAATGGTACCATCGAAATACGGCGCAGCTACCACAATTGATAGAAATTACAGCAAATTTAGTTATATTTCACCCATAGTTTCCATTCATAAATTTTCAATTGACTGACCATTTTATCTGGTAGTTACTGACTTCGAAGGGAATGTTGCGTACTACCAAGAGCGAGGGCGAGCTTGATAATAACGGCTCCAAGAGAGCGAAGGCAATGATACAAGAACACGAGATATCCGACTGCACGTGGTGGCCCGGTGAATCGGAGATCTCGATAGTAGTTCATTCGAAGGGTATAGGACGAATGGGCCCCAGGATTGAACGTATTGAGAAAGACCGTCTCGAAACTTACCTCAGATGAAAGGCGAGGAGTTGCTGGTTCAAACGCTATATCCTCCGCTGATGCCGGTGAATATACCCCCACCTCAAATCCATTTTCAGCGGCACGAAGAGTGTATTCATAATCGCATATATGGTGTGGGAAGGCATCTGTATCCGGTAAACCGATTTTCTCAATCACCTCTCGCGGTATTGCAACGAATTTTCCCGGAGTCAAGTCACAACTTTGGATCTCCTCATCACGTTTGTACTCCATTGATTCAACTCCCCAACGGGTCCGCGCGAGTCGTGTCGTATAGTCTGAATCAACTCCGTTTGAAACTACGCCAGCGAGGACAGCGGTATTCTCAAAAGCGCACTGCGCCAAGGCAGTTACAGCACCCTCGTCGGGTCGAACATCATCATTTAGCCAAACGATGGTCTTGGCGCCCTTCTGAAAGGCATACTTCATGCCTGCCCGGATTGCCCCACCCCACCAAAGCGAACCGTCACCCCTGAGGAGACTCACCTCTGGGTATCCTTTTTGAACTGCTTTTGCGGTTCCATCGGTTGACCCATCGTCGATTACAACGACGTTTAATCGCTTAAAATCCTCAAACTCAGAGAGATGGTCGAGACAGGTTAATGTTATTTCCTTCCGGTTATGAACGGGAACCAAGACCCATACGTCGTCATTCGTTAAGGTCGCATCTTCCTGACTCAAGGCAAATTTCAAATTAGCGTGATTGATTAAGACTCTTGTGCAGTGAGCGTGGGCGCTGTTCAAATCTGGATTGAAAGGTGAGGCCGGACGGTTTTCTCGTGTCCTATGCCAGAAAACGCCCGCCTCAACGGTTGTTTGGACGAGATTCAGTTAGATTTCTTGTAGCGTTAAGCAACACCGCAACCGTTGATGAAGCTCGGTATTCAGATCCATCTTGCTGGACTATCACTTTCGAATACCGTTTCGATACTTGAGGTATTGGATGTTTAACTGGCACGCTCCACCGTCCACAACTGGGTTCAGAAGGCCGAGTTACAGCCCGAGTCTGGTCGCTCGCCAGATCACGCCGCGGTCGACGAGACGGTGATCTGGCTAGATGGCGAAAAATGCTGGCTGTACGCCGCTGTCGATCCTGAGACAAACGAT
The DNA here is from genome assembly GCF_024298885.1 of Haloglomus halophilum. Lineage (GTDB taxonomy): Archaea > Halobacteriota > Halobacteria > Halobacteriales > Haloarculaceae > Haloglomus > Haloglomus halophilum. Next base: position 159,452 of record NZ_CP101166.1, on the reverse strand, counting down.
TTTCTCCTTGCGAAGCTGAGATCCGTCACCAACGGCGGTCTCGCGTGGTTGTTCCTCCGCGAGTTACGTGGAAAACAAGACGTAAAAACCGCCACCTTCCTCGTCGACAACAGCGATTCACTCCAACTCGGCTGCCGACGCCACCAGCTCGATTTCAGATACGAGCCCGATGGAAATCGGATCAGCATCGAACGTGTCTACAGAGAAGTAAAACGACGAACTGTTTTGTTTTCGAATAGTTTCAGCCACGCTCACGCAACAAGGTCGACGAGTGGTTGCGCTCGTTCGCCTTCGCATGGAATTAGCTTATCTGAACACCGTCGACATCCAACCCCAACTATTTATCAAGTTCTTGTGGAAGACAGTGGTGTGACTGGAACTTCGTTAATCGTCGGTGGGGCTGGATTCCTCGGTTCTCACCTCTCGGAAAAACTCCTCGATAACGGCCACGAGGTGATCTGCGTCGATAACCTGGGAAGTGGTCGGCTGGAGAATATCGACGCCCTCCAGTCCCATCCCCAGTACCGGCTCATCGAGGCGGACATCCGCGAGGAACCGGAACTCCCACCGGCGGACGAGGTGTATCATCTCGCCTCCCGTGCCTCGCCCAAAGATTTCACCGAGTTCCCCGTTCGAATCGCCCTCACGAACACCCAGGGCACTCGCTACCTCCTCGAATACGCCGTCGAACATGACGCCAGGCTTCTTTACGCGAGTACCAGCGAGGTGTACGGCGACCCCGAGGTCCATCCCCAGCCGGAGAGCTACAACGGGAACGTCAACATCAGGGGCCCTCGCGGGTGCTACGACGAGGCCAAGCGGTTCGGTGAGACGCTCACCGTCGCCTACCGTGACCGATACGAGGTCGACGTGCGGACCGCTCGCATCTTCAACACCTACGGTCCCCGGATGCGGATGGATGACGGGCGGGTCGTTCCGAACTTCGTCACGCAGGCGCTCCAGGGCCAGGACCTGACAGTGTACGGTGACGGGTCCCAGACCCGCTCGTTCTGCTACGTGGCCGACCTGGTGGACGGGCTCCAGGAGCTGATGGAGACCGATGGCCTCGGCGGCGAGGTGGTCAATCTCGGCCGCCCCGAGGAAGCGACGATTCTCCAGCTGGCCGAGCTGACACAGGAGATCTGCGACACGGACAGCGAGATCACACACGAACCGCTCCCGCAGGACGACCCCAGTCGACGGAAACCAGATATCTCCAGGGCGATCGATCTCCTTGATTGGGAACCGGAGATCACGCTCCGCGATGGGCTCCGACGAACCATCGACAGCTTCGACGAGCGGCTGGGCGACGCCTGAATCGACCGCCCCCGGGAGCGTGTTGGGCCTGTCGGAGTTCCGGCGACGGTTCCTCGAGTCGCCCCGGGTGAGCATCGGCGTCCACCAACGCTATCACGCCCCCCATCCTCCATCCGCCGATGGATCCGGCGTGGTGGCGTCGAAACGTTCGGGACGTGTGGATCAAACTCCGGAACGATGGCGTGAGAGGACTCCTGTCCCGGGTCCCCGCTGCTCTGGCCGGGACGGGCTACAACCTGCTTCTCGACCGGATTACGGAGGACGGTGACTTCCTCGGTCCGGAGGCGGTCCGAGAACGGGGGTCCGAGGTAATCGATGTCTTCGAGGAGCGGACGGTGACCGTCGACCCCCCGGTGAACACGACCTCGAACCCGTTCTCCGGGGCGAGCGGCGAGCGGCGGTTCGACCCCGCGTTCGTCTGCACGCTCCCGGACGTTCGGCTGGTCGGCCCCGATGCCATCAAGCTCAATCACGAGGGGCTCGTCCTCTGTGAGGACCGTCCCGACGTGATGGGGAAGGAACGGTTCCACACGGCCATCTACCGGTACGTTCGTGACCAGGGGCCGACGGCGCCACTCCCGGTCGTCGCGGAACTCGGGTCGGAGCGGTTCGGACTCGGGACCTGCGAGCGACACGAGCGGGCATTCCCGATGGTCGGATTCCCGACCTCGTTCCACCACTGGGTCGTCGAGTTCCTCCCTCGAATCCGGCAGCTGGAACGGCACGAGTCCCGGACGGGCGACAGTCCCACGGTTCTGATTCCATCCGACCCGCCGGCGTACATCACCGAATCGCTCTCCCTCCTCGGGTATCCGGACTCCGAGTACCGCGAATGGGCTGGTGGGCGAGCCCACGTCGACCAGTACGTGTATCCCTCGCCGCTCCGGGACGGAGCCGTTCCGAATCCGGCGGCCTGCGAATGGCTTCGCGACCGGATGACCAGTGCGGTCTCCGGTCGGGAGACGGACAGCATGCCGGACCGCCTGTTCGTCTCCCGGGAGGACGCCAGGATGCGTCGAATCGAGAACCGTCCGGAAATCGAACCCCTACTCCAGCAGCGGGGGTTCGAACCCGTCAGGCTCTCGCATTATCCCGTCGCGGATCAGGTAGCACTGTTCGCCCAGGCAGACTGCGTCGTTGGGGCCCACGGTGCCGGGCTGACGAATATCCTCTACGGAACGGATCTGGATGTCGTGGAGATATTCCCGTCGGGCGATCTCCGGGGACACTACCACGCACTCGCCAACGTGATGGACCACGACTACTACTGCCTCACCGGGTGCTCCGATGGCAATGACATCCGGATAGATCCGGTCGCTCTCGAATCCGTGCTCGACGAATGGTGTCACCGATGAACGGACCGTACGTCACCTATCCCGGAGCCACGGTGACGACGGTCGAGATGCCGAATCCGGACCGATGACACCGACAGCCCCCACCGACGACACCGTCTGCTTCGTCTCACTCCCGGCCTACGGCTACTTCGTTCCGGAGTCGGATATCGCGCCGGGGGGTGCGGAACGGCAGCTCTACCTCCTGAGTCAGGAGCTGCGGTCGGTGTTCGACGTCCACTTCGTCGTCGGTGATTACGGGCAGCCTCGGACGATGTACCGCGACGGCGTCACCCTCCATCGTGCGTACACCCCGTCGGAGGATCCGGTCTGGCAGCAGACGGCGGCCCTCTTCCGGGCGATGCGCCGCGCCGACGCCGACCTGTACGTCTATCGTGGGTTCCCGAGGAAGGCGGCCGTGACGTACGGCATGGCCCGGCTACTCGGAACGCGATGGGTGTACAATCTGGCCGCGGACCGGAACGTCGATTCGCATCCGGACCAGCTCTCGTTGCCGCTGTCGGTACTGTTCCGGCGGTCACTCGCGGACGCGGACGGAATCATCGCACAGACCCCGTATCAGCGGACCCGACTCCGGGAACGGTTCGGGGTCGACGCCACGGTCGTCCCGAACGGGTACCCTCCCGCAGAGGAGCATACGCCATACGGGGAGCGGGAGCACTTCCTCTGGGTCGGCCGGCTGGAGCGGGCACAGAAGCGCCCGCACCTCTTCTTGCAGCTGGCCGAAGCGCTTCCCGACTGTGAGTTCGTCCTCGCCGGCCCGGACGGGTCGTCGGAGGAGTACAACGAACGGATCGCCCGTCGGGCATCACAACTCGACAACGTCACGAACCTCGGCCGGGTCGACCCGGACCGAATCCATGAGCGGTATCGGCGCGCCACGGCGCTCGTCAGTACCTCCGCCCACGAGGGGTTCCCGAACACGTTCCTCGAGGCGTGGCGATACGGGACGCCAGTCCTGAGTCTGGATATCGACCCCGCCCGCTTCCTCCGGGGTCAGGAGGCCGGCTTCGCCGACGGCGAGTTCGACACACTAGAAGGGCTCGTCCGGATGCTCGATGACTCCGTCGCCTGTCGCCGTGAGTTCGGCCGACACGTTCGGGAAGAGTTCGAGGCGACGCTGACCATCTCCGAGACGGCCGCCCAGTACGCCGATGCCCTGCGAGCTGCGCTCCGGTAGCCGGTGCGGTGGCGGCTGTATCGCGAGGACCGAAGCTTGGATATCCCTGCTCGCGCTCCGGTGGACCAATGTGCGGCATCGGCGGCAAACTCTCGTTCACCGTCCGTCCGGATCCGGACCTCGGCGATGCGATGACGGCCTGCATGGACCACCGCGGCCCGGACGCGGAGGGCGTCTACGCGGACGGGCCGGCCCTCCTCGCACACACCCGACTCTCCATCCTCGACCTCTCCGAGGCGGGCCACCAGCCGATGGCAAACGCCGACGGAAGTGTCCACATCGTCTTCAACGGGGAGATCTACAACTACCGCGAACTCCGCGACCGGGTCGACCACTACCCCTTCCGGTCAGAGACAGACACGGAGGTCCTGCTCCACCTGTACGAGGAGCACGGTATCGACTGCCTGCAGTACCTCCGCGGGATGTTCGCCTTCGCCATCTGGGACGAGGACGAGGAGCGGCTGTTCCTCGCCCGGGACCGCCTGGGGCAGAAACCGCTCTTCGTCCGGAACACGGACGAGGCGTTCTGGTTCGGCTCGACCATCAAGACGCTCCTCGCCGATCCCGAAGTCCCGGCCGCCCCCGACCTCTCGGCCATCCGGGAGTACCTCACCTACCAGTACACGCCGCATCCGAAGACGGGCTTCGAGGGCATCGAGCAGCTCGGCCCTGCCGAGTACGCTGTCGTCGACGAGGACGGGATGGACCGCGAGCAGTACTGGTCACTCTCCTTCGCCGACCAGTTCGACGCCGGGCCACACGCCCTCGCGGCACGACTGCGCGAGGAACTCCGGGAGGCCACCCGGCTGCGGATGCGCAGCGACGTGCCTGTGGGTGTCTTCCTCTCGGGCGGCATCGACTCCTCGATCGTCACCGCCCTGATGAGCGACCTGGCCGACGAGCCGGTCAACACCTACTCCATCGGCTTCGACAGGGCGGCCTACGACGAACTCGGGTTCGCCCGCGAAGTCGCCAGCGAGTACGACACGAACCACACGGAGTACACCGTCCAGCCCGATGCGATGGAAGTGTTCCCCGACCTGATCGAGCAGTACGAGATGCCCTTCGGCGACCCGTCGGCGCTCCCGACCTACTACGTCTCCCGGGCTGCCGCTCGGGACACGACGGTCGCGCTGGGTGGCGATGCGGGAGACGAGACGTTCGCGGGCTACGACCGGTACACGTACGACTGGTTGACGCGCCGGGCGGGGCGGTTCCCCGGCTGGCTCCGGACTGCCGCGGAGACGGGTGGGCCACGGGTCGCTTCTGCGGTCGGTCGAGGGGAGCTGGCGCGGGACATGGAGCGGTTCCTCGACGCCGCTGCCGGTGACGACATCGAGCAGTATGCTGCGTACATCTGCCACGCGCTGGGCGACCAGGCCGAGGAGGTCTGGAACGGGCCGGCCCCGGACGACGAACTCCAGAACCTCCGGGAGGCGTTCGCCCGCGCGGACGGTCCAACCCGGATGGACGAGATCACCCATGTCGACATCCAGACCTACCTCCCGGACGACCTGCTCGTCAAGGTCGACCGTGCGAGCATGGCCCACTCGCTGGAGGTCCGCTCGCCGTTCCTCGACCACCAGTTCATGGAATTCGCGGCCCGCATCCCCGCCGAGTACAAGTGGCGCCGGGGGAAGAAGAAGTGGCTCCTCAAGCGGGCGTTCGAGGACCTCCTCCCCGACCCCGTCCTGACCCGGGAGAAGCAGGGCTTCGGCGTCCCAATCGACGAGTGGTTCCGTGGCGACCTCCGCGCGTTCGGTCGCGAGAAACTGAATCGGCTCGGCGCACGCGAGCCGTTCGACGCGGCGGGGGTCACCGGGATGTTCACGGAACACCTCGACGGCGAGGTGGACCACGGCTACCGTATCTGGGACCTCGTCATGCTCGAGGGGTGGTACGAGCGGTTCATCGATGACGAATGATATTTCTCCCCCGTGTCGCTGAGTACGGCCAGTGACAGCGCGTTTCGCGTTCGGCGAGAACTGGGAATCGTTCCTCCGGGAGCTAGACGACGACAGGATCGAGGAGGCCAAACGGGAACTCCGGGACGTGTTCGGCGAGAACGGATTGCGCGACCGGACGTTCCTCGATGCGGGATGCGGGAGTGGCCTGTTCTCGCTCGCTGCCCACCGGCTGGGCGCTTCGCGGGTGGTCAGCTTCGACTACGACGAGGACTCCGTGGCCTGCTGTCGACGGCTGCGTGACGAGGACGACGCCAGCCCCAGGGAGTGGGCGGTGGTACAGGGTGACCTCCTCGATACGGACTTCATCGGCTCGCTGGGTCGGTTCGACTGTGTCTACTGCTGGGGTGTGGCTCACCACACCGGGTCGATGTGGGACGCCATCGACAACGCGGCCGCCGCCGTCGCCCCGCGTGGGCGGCTGTGTCTCGGCATCTACAACGAGGTCGCCCCCGACGAGGCGCTGTACGACTCGGTTCTGTCGACCCGCATCAAGCGGGTGTACAATCGCCTGCCTGGGCCCGCACAGGCACTCGCCGTTCGCGGCTACGGCCTGACCCACCTCTCGATCCGGACGTTGCTGAGCCGCGAGGACCCCCGAACGTATCTCGAGCGCTACCGACGGGAGCGGGGGATGGAGTACTGGCACGATATCCGGGACTGGCTGGGTGGGCTGCCGTTCGAGTACGCGACGCCTGCCGCGGTCGAGAACCACATCACCGATGCCGAGACGTTCGAGCATGTCCGCACGGAGGTTCCAGCAGACCTTCCGACGGCCGTCAATACCTACGTCTTCGACAGGAACCCGGAATAGCTCCGGGCGGACGGCTCATCGAACCTCCTCGTACAGGGCCGCCATCCGCCCAACCATCGAGTCGACACCGAACTCGTCGCGGGCGCGTTGCACGGCCGCTCGACCGAGTGCCGCGGCCCGCTCGGGGTCCGCCAACAGGTCCGCAATCGCACCCCCGAGAGGCGCCGGGGCCCGGGGACGGACGTGAACCCCGTGTTCCCCGTCGGTAACCAACTCCGCACACCCGTCCACGGGCGTCGTCACGATGGGCAGCCCGGCACACATCGCCTCCAGCAGCGCCCCGGGGAGCCCCTCGTAGTGCGACGGGAATGTGAACAGGTCGAACAGCGCGAGCAGTTCGGGCACGTCATCGCGCCGCCCGAGCAGGTGGACCGACTCACGAATACCGAGCCGGGAAGCGTGCGCTCGGAGCGCGTCCCGTTCGGGGCCGTCGCCGACGAGCACCAGCTCGGCATCGGGATGTGCCTCGAGCACGGCGGGCCACGCGTCAAGCAGGTCGTGGTGCCCCTTCCGCTCGACCAGCCGCCCGACCGTCCCGACGATGGGTCCATCGCCGAGCCCCAGCTCCGCTCGCAGCCCCTCCGGTTCGGGCACGTCGTAGGCGTCCACATCCCGTCCGTTCCGGACGACGGACACCCGGTCGGAATCGACGCCCCGGTCGATGATCCACTCGGCGCCCGCCTCCGAGTTCGAGACGACGTGGTCCGAGAGTCCGAGCGTCGCGCGGTCGACGAGGTCGCGGTGGGGTGGCAGCGACTCGGGCACCTCCCGGACACCGGTGACGACCGTCGTCCCGGGACTCACCTGTCCGACGAGTCGCGCGAGGACGTTGTCGAAGTAGAGGAACGACTGCAGGATGGCCGGACGCTCACGGCGGAGTTCCCGTGCGAGTCGAAGCGCCGGCCGCGGGTCGACCTTGCTCGCGGCGCCGAGCGACCGGACGGGCACCGTGTCGTCGATTTCGTCGGCGAGCGGTCCCGGCTCGGCGATGGTCCAGACGGTCGGCGCGAACCGGTCGCGGTCCAGGCCGTTCACCAGATCGACCAGCGTCCGCTCGGTCCCGCCGACGGCCAGCGTCCCGATGAGGTACCAGACCTGCGTCCGGTCGTCGCCGGTTCCCGCCATCGATGGACCAGTGTCGAGCCCCGGGCAAAGGCCTTCGGAGTCGCTGCCATGCCGTCGACGGCGAGACAGAAACCTTCTCCCGCACCCCCGACTTCCGAGGACCCATGTGCGGTATCGCTGGCGTCCTCGACCCGTCCACGCTCCCCGACGAGGACACCCTCCAGCGGATGAACGACTGCCTGGCCCACCGGGGCCCGGACGACGCCGGCATCCACGTCGACGAGCCGGTCGCCCTCGCCCATCGTCGCCTCTCCATCATCGACCTCGAATCCGGCCAGCAGCCGATGTTCAACGAGGACCGCTCCGTCTGCGTCGTCTTCAATGGCGAGATCTACAACCATCGCGACCTCCGCGATGAACTCTCGACCAGCCACACCTTCCGCACGGACGCCGACACGGAGGTCCTGGTCCATCTGTACGAGGAGCACGGGCCGGGATTCGTCGAGCGACTCGACGGAATGTTCGCGTTCGCGCTCTGGGACGCCGACCGCGACCGGCTCGTCCTCGCTCGCGACCGGATGGGCATCAAGCCGCTCGTGCTCGCCCGCGACGGCGAGCGGGTCGCGTTCGCCTCCGAACTCCCGGCCCTCTTCGAGCCCGACATCGACCTCGGCGGCCTCGACCACGCGGCGCTCGGGACCTACTTCTGTCTCGGCTTCGCCCCGGCGCCACGGACGGCGTTCCAGAACGTCAGCAAGCTCCGTCCCGGTGAACTCGCCCTCATCGAGTACGAGGACGGCAGGCGCGACGGGGGCTCGCTCTCGGTCGACCGCAGACGCTACTACCAGCCGACCATCGAGTCCCAGGACCCCTCGCTGGGCACGGCGGCAACCGAACTCCGAGCGCGCGTCGAGCGCGCCGTGGAACGGCGACTGATGAGCGACGTGCCGCTCGGCGCCTTCCTCTCGGGGGGGCTCGACTCCAGCATCGTCGTGGCGACGATGGCCGACCTCATGGACGAGCCGGTCCGGACGTTCACGGTGGGCTTCGACGAGGCCCGCTTCGACGAGTCCTGGGCGGCTCGCGAGGTCGCCGACTACCACGGCACCGACCACCACGAGTACACGGTCACGCCCGACGATGTTCGGGAGACGATTCCCGACGTGCTCGACCGCCTCGGCGAGCCATTCGCGGACCCATCGCTCATCCCGACGAGCGTGGTCGCCCGCGAGACCGCACGCGACGTGACCGTCGCGCTCTCGGGCGACGGTGCGGACGAACTGTTCGCCGGCTACAGCAAGTACCGCGGCGAGCACCTTTCGACGTACTACCGCGCGTTGCCCGGACCAGTCCGGGGCGCGGTCGACCGGCTGCTCGGCGCGGCTCCGGTCGACCGGACGACCAGGGTCGGCGAACTCGGCCGGCAGGCCCGGAAGTTCCGGCGCGGCTCAGAGCCGGACCCGGTCGCCCGCCACCTGGCGTGGCTCCGGCTCCCCGACGAAGACGCGGCCCGCGCAGTTGCACCGCTCGACCCGGAACGCCGTGCTGGGGACGCCCTCGAGGACGCCCATCGTGACGCCCATCGGATGCTGCCCGAGGGCGACGAGTTCAACCGGATGCTCGCGGTCGACACCCGCTTCGGCCTCCCGAACCAGATGCTCCACAAGGTCGACCTCGCGGGGATGTACTCCTCGCTGGAGGTCCGGGTGCCGTTCCTGGACAGGGAGGTCGTCGAGTACGCACTCTCGCTCCCGACGAGTCACAAGATCGATGCCCGCGAGCAGAAGCGCGTGCTCCGGCGCGCGTTCGACGACGTGCTCCCGAAACGTATCCAGCAGCGCGGGAAACAGGGCTTCGACATGCCCATCGGCGAGTGGTTGACGGGCCCGCTCGCAGACGATTTCCACGAGGCTCTCGAGTCCATCCAGGCGCCGTTCCTCGACCGACAGACGGTACGCGAGGTCTTCGATGCCCACCGTTCGGGCCGGGCCGACCACGCGAAGTTCCTCTGGAGCGTCTACGTCTACGGTCGCTGGGAGCGCCGGCTCCGCAACCGGGGGGTCCCGCTCTGCCTCGATGGCTGACGATTCGTCCGGCGACCGTCGGATATATCGCCCTGTGGTGACGCCGGTCGGATAGATGCTGCCCCAGGAGACGCTCTCGGTCCTCGCGGCGACGGCCGCGATCCTCGCAGTCTTCCTCGCCACCGCCCGGCGGGTCGGGAACCGCTGGTATGCGGGCGCCGGGACCGTCGCACTCCTCGGACACGTCGCGTTCGGTGCCCTCGTCCTTCCGCGGCTCCCGTACGCCTGGGACATCGCTCGGTTCCACCACCGGGCGGTGCTCATCCTGAACGGGGAGCTTCCCTCGACGAACCCGACCATCAACTCCTTCTCCGGGGCGCAGGCGGTTCTCTACAGCGTCTTCGGCACCGACCCGACCGTCGTTGCGGTGTTCAACGGCCTCTGTGCCGTACTGGTCGCGCTCCCGGCGGCAGACCTCGCACGGCGGCTCTACCCCAACCTGTCGACAGCCCGTGGCCTCGTCGTGACCGTCCTGTTCCTCCCGCTCCCGTTCGTCTTCCTGACGGTTCCGATGCGGGACGCGCTCGGTGTACTCCTGTTCTTCAGCCTGCTCGCTGCGGTCGCACGGGCCTACGACGGAGAGACGTGGCCGGCAGTCCTCGGGGTTCCGCTGTGGGGTGCGCTGAGTCTCCTCCGGCCAGAGCTGGCAGCGGTTCTCCTGCTCGGTGGGGCGGCCGGTGGCTTGGTGAGGGCCATCGATGCGACGGCCGAGCGTCCGGTGACGCTCCGCGGACTCGTGGCCCTCGCGGCGCTTCCGGCAGTCGCCGCCCTTCCGCTCCTCATCCGGAGGCTTCCCGTCGCGCCGTTCACGGAGCGCCTGCAACGACGGTCCGTCGGCGGCGCGACCTACCTCGACGGCTTCAGCTACGAGACGGGCCTCGATGTCGTCCTCGCCGCACCCGCCCGGGCGCTCTACTTCCAGTACGCCCCGTTCCCGCTCCACGTCACGTCGGCGTTCGACCTGGTCTCGGTCCTGCTGCTCCCCGTCCTCGTGACGCTCACGGTCACGGCCTACCGGTCGGTCCGTGAATGTGAACGCGACCTCGCCGTCCTCGTTCTGATGCTCACGACGTACGTCCTCGGCGTGGTCGGCTACGGGCTGGTCGACGCCAACTTCGGGACGACAGCCCGCCACCGTATCCCGTTCACCTTCCTGCTGTGTGTCCTCGGGGCTCCGACGCTCGAGCGGTGGGCGACGATACTACTGGGGCTGGACTCCGGTTCCAGCGGGTCGGTTTCGAAACAGACAATCCGCCGATAGCGACCCGCCGTTCGGCCTGCGGATAGGTAAATTAATCACCCTCCCTCGAACGCATCAGCACTGTGAGACGGCATCTTCGCTACCTTTCGCTTCTCCTTATCTCTGCAGCTCTTAGGACAGCTTGGGTCGTATACGATGGTATTACTATCGGCCCTGACACGGCGAACTTCCTCTCGTCGTGTCAGTATTGGCTCGGAAATCCTGCTGGCATCTTCGGCATCGAAGCGATAGCTGGCATCGAGTACGCCGGCGCGACGCTGCCGATGTGTCTTATCGTCGAAGGTGCTGGCCTCGGCTACTCCGGATTCGTCGCGTATCAGGTGCTTCTTTCATCGGCTTCGACAGTGCTCCTCTACGACACCTGTAGACGGGAGTGGGACTCCGAACTCGCTGGGCTCGTAGCTGGCATCGTATTTGCCGGATTTTGGCCGACATTCCAGTGGGTCAACTGGATACTGACCGACGTATCCTTCATCTTCGTGTTGACTGTCGGTCTGTGGAGCCTCACCCGATACCGGACAGCCGAGAACCCGACGCTCTACGATCGGATACTGGTCGTGGGGGCCGCTATCGCCATCGGTTTCACTCGCCCCGTGGGGTTGCTGGTGGCGGTCGGCTGGCTACTGTGGGTCTCTCTCGGTGAAGAGTCCGTCAGAGTGTTCGGGTATCCACTCACGGGTATCGGATCCGCCGTCGTTGTAGTGGTAACGTATATCACTCTTAGCTCACGTGACGAGTTCTCCGCCCAGTTACTCGGCGTTTGGCGGAACGGCGTACTGGTGCTGGACGACCCTACCTTCTCCTATGAGTATGTACACACGCCCGCCTCAACCGTCTTCCAATTCATCCTGCGGAATCCCCTCGAACTGATCATAATGGGGGTTCTCAAGACAGGCCTCTTGTTCCTTCCATTCGTTGGGCGCTTCTCGGGGCTGCATAAGGTAATCAATCTCACCGTCCTTGTTCCACCCATGCTCCTCTCGATAATGGCACTCGTGAGACTAATCAAGGGCAAAGACACGGAACGACTCATGACGTGGGGCTGGCCGGCAGTAGCGATGACTGCGCTCATCGCAGCGACTTTCTGGGACTTCGACTGGCGATACCGTGCACCGTACGGACCGATATTCATCGGCCTCTCAGCGATGTTCGTTCCCAGGTTTCGGAAGTGGGCGGCAGACAAATACCCGGGTGCTCGGGAGTATCTCCAGAAGGCAAATCTCTGATGCTCTTTGACTACTCGTCATAGCTGATTACTCACCAGCTTCTGGCCGAGTCGTAGACGGAGGCCAGCGCTATTCCCTAGGATAATCAGGTCCCGTTTCCCGACTCACTACACTCCTACGCCCGAACGGGTCGGCGACCGACCACACCAGTGCCGCGGTCACGGCGAACAGCGCGACGAAACTGAGGAACTTCACGGCCGCGTTCATGTTCGACCGCAGCACCGAGACGACGCTCACGAGCAGGACGGCTCCGACGACGGCCTGCTGGACGCGTTCGTCGGTGGCGAGCGAGACCGCGACGCTGTGCTCGCTCCACCGGCGGAGCGTCACGACTGCCCGATAGAGTGTCGACCCCCGAACCGCCTCCCGCAGGTCCATACCCAGCCGACGGGTGCCGATGCCGTTAGCCGTTGCGGTCGGCGATGTGTTCGAGTGCGGCGGTCGTCCGCTCGACCGTACTCGCCCAGTCGTGGTCGTCGACGACCGCTGTCCGTGGCTCGCGGTCGGTGCCGGCGAGCACGGCACGCAACGCGGCCGCGAACCCCTCGATGTCGCCCACCGGAACCGCCCGCCCGACCCCCTCGACGACGGGCGCGACCTGTTCGAGATCGCTGACGACCGCCGGAACGCCGGAGGCGAGTGCCTCCAGTACGGTCCGGGGGAGCCCCTCCGCCCGCGACGGGAGCACGAGCGCGTCCACAGCCCGGTACACCGCAGGCATCTCGTCGTACGAGACGTGTCCGAGGAAGGTGACTGCGTCCTCCAGATCACGCTCGGCGACAGCCGCGTCGAGTTCCTCCCGCAGCGGTCCCTCGCCGCAGACGACCAGCCGCGCGTCGGGATGGGTCTCCCGGAGCCGGTCCAGCGCCGCGACCGCGCCCCCTGGGCGCTTTCCCTCGACCAGTCGCCCCACGAACAGGACCACCGGCCCGCCGCCCGGGACGCGTTCGCTCGGGTCGCCCTCGGGGGTGAACCGCGACGTGTCGATGCCGTTCGAGATGACTTCGATTGGCGTCGAGACCCCGAACCCACGGAGGCGCTCGCGGTCCTCCTCGGTGTAGCAGAACACCACGTCCCCCCGGTCGAACGTCCATCGCCCGGCCGTCCGGAGGTACGCGTCGAACACCCTCTCGGGGGCGGTCTGGGAGTAGAGGCCGTGGTTCGTGATCGCCAGTGGCGGTCCACCGAGCAGCCGTGCGACGGCCGCGAGGTTGGTCGAGAAGTACAGATGCGAGTGCGCGTGGAGCACGTCGTACTCGTCGGCGTATCGGTGGAGGTAGCGCGCTACGCCCACAGAGATGTCGTTCCCCAGTGCCGAGACCGTCGCCGGGCGCCGAACCACCCGATACCCGTCCCGTTCCTCCTCGCCACCACCGCCGCCGACGGTCAGGACGGTCACGTCGTGGCCCATCGCCGCCTGGTCGCGCGACATCGCGTGGACGTGGTACGGCCCCCCACCCGTCACGTCCGGGTAGACCTTCTGTGCGACGCGGAGGATACGCATCACTCCAGGGTCGCCAGGGCGGCCACATCAACGGTCCGATGTCGTCACAGGGGGCGCTACTCGTCCTCCAGGGGACGCCCGGCCACCGTCCGAACGAGGTCGATGAGCACCATCCACACCTGCCGGACGACGATCTTCAGGTCGAACCAGAAGCTCTGTCGGCGGATGTACTCCACGTCGTACCGGAGCTTCGCCTCCGGGTCCAGACTGGTCGCGCCGTTGATCTGCGCCAGCCCGGTCAGTCCGGGCTTGACGAACCAGCGCTTGCGCCAGTCCTCGGTCTCGGCTTCGAGGTGGGTCTCCTCGCCCGTCCACGCGGCGCGCGGCCCGACGACGCTCATGTCGCCGACGAGGATGGACCAGAGCTGTGGCGTCTCGTCTAGATGGGTCCGCCGGATGAACCGCCCCACGCGCGTGATGCGGTCGTTGCCGTCGTCGGAGACGGGCTCGGTGTCGTCGGCGTCGGTCTCGTGCATCGAGCGGAACTTGTACACGTCGAACGTATCCCCGAATGCCGCCGTCCGCTCCTGCTCGTAGAGGACGCTGCCGCCGTCCTCCAGCTTGATCGCCGCCGCGATACCGAGCATCACCGGTGACAGCACCAGCAGCCCCACGCCCGCGAACACGATGTCGAACGCCCGCTTCAGCAGGTGGTCCTGTGGGTCCCAGGGTTCCAGCTCCACGTCGACCAGCTCATCCTGACCGAAGCCGCTCGTCAGCACGCTATCGGCGTGCTTGCGGTGGACCTTCGCGGCGACGCCGTGGTCGAAGCAGGTGTCGAGCGCACCGAAGAACTCGGCGCGGTCGGGCTCCGAGAACGCCAGCGCGACCGTGTCCACGTCGTGCTCGACGAGCACCTCGCCGAGCCGTGAGAGACCGCCCAGCGAGGGGAGCTCGGCTATCCGGCCGCCGCCGTCGGTCAGGCCGAGTGCGGTCTGTGCCCCCGGGTCCGTGGCCACGTCCAGTTCGCGCGTGGTTCCGGGTGGCGAGACGTATCCGACGACGGTCCCCTCGATCACGTCCAGGATGTCGGCCATCGCGACGGGGTCGTCGCCCACGAGGATGGTCCGGCCACCCTTCTCGCGTGGGCGGCGTCGGATGGTGACGAACAGGACCGGGAGCGTGGCCAGCAGGAACGCCGTCGTGAACAGCAGGGTCGCGCGCGGGAGCCGGTAGGTGTAGTCGAAGTACCCCACCGCCGCCAGCGTCACGGTCGCGAGGAGCGTCCGCTCGGCAGCCAGCGACGCCGTGTCGAGTATCCGCCGTGGGCGTGGCTTGAACAGCGGGGTGAGCACGGCGAGCGCGACGAGAACGGTCGTCGCGGCCTCGAACGCCAGCTCCATCCCGCCGGCCGGGTCCAGTGGGAGGCCGCCGATGACCGGGACCGAACGGAGTAGCGACTGCACGGCCGGGTGATTCGCGGCGACCACGGCGGTGACCACCAGTCCGATGGTACCACCGACGCTGGCGATCCGGTATCGCCACCCGGATGTCATCACCCGAGACTCCGACACGACGGCCGATAAGTGCAACGGGAGTGTCAGACGCGTTCGTCCGGGGCTGAAACGGTCAGGACGCCCGGACCAGCGGCTCGTACCAGTCCCGATTCGTCCGGTACCAGTCGACGAACTTCCGGACGCCCTCGCGGATGTCGTGGGTCGGCTCGTAGCCCAGCAACTCGCCGGCCTTGCTCACGTCGGCGTGCGTGTGCTCGGCGTCGGCCGAGTGGCGGTCGTCGAACTCGAACTCCAGCGAGGGGTCGATCTCGTCGCGGATGACCGCCGCCAGTTCGCGGATCTCGATGTTGTCCGTCGACCCGATGTTGACCGCTTCACCGTCGGCGGCGTCCGTCTCCAGCAGCGACAGGTTCGCCGCGACCACGTCGTCGATGTAGGTGAAATCGCGCGTCTGCGTGCCGTCGCCGTAGATGACCGGCGGCTCGCCGTTCGTACAGCGCGAGACGAAGTTCGTGATGGCCATGTTCGGGCGCATCCGCGGGCCGTAGACGGTGAAGTACCGCAGCGCGACGGCCGGGAGGTCGTACACCTCGCTGTAGGCACACAGGTAGCGCTCGGCCGCGAGCTTGGAGGCGCCGTACGGCGATACCGGTGTCGTCGGGTGGACCTCGTCGTACGGGAGGTACTCGGGAACGCCGTACACGGACGACGAGGAGGCCATGACGATACGCTCCACGTCGCTCGCGCGGGCCGCGTCGAGGATGTTGAGCGTCCCGTCGACGTTCACCTCGTCGTAGACACGCGGCTCGGCCACGCTGTCGCGAACGCCCGCACGACCGGCCTGGTGGAAGACGTAGTCGGCGTCGCCGACGAGGTCCGCGACGAGGTCCGCGTCGCGCACGTCGCCCTTCACGAACTCGTAGTCGGTGCCGGCGTCGGCCGCGGTCTCGCGGTGGACCTCCAGCGTCCGCTCCTTGATGCCCAGGTCGTAGTAGGGATGCATCTCGTCGATGACCGTCACGTCGTGGCCCTCGGCGAGGAACCGCTCGGCGAGGTGGCCACCGATGAAGCCCGCGCCGCCCGTCACGAGAATCTGCATGGCGCCGTGTCGTCGGGGATGGGCTACAAAGGTGTCGGGACGGACTCATTCGTCCGCGAAGTCGTCGATGCGGTTCCGAATCCGGGCATACAGCAACGATCCGCCAGATGGCGTATATTATTCCTCGAGTAAAGAATTATACCCATTCAGGCGATAGCGGAGGATATGACCGAACCGGAGACGGACGGCCCACCTCCGTTCGAGGACCCGTTCGAGGGTGAGGATGTCGAGCAGCGGATTTACGGGACGTTGCTGCAGACGCGGAACCCGACCAGCGTCTCGGAGATCGCCGAGCAATCCGATTGCGACCCGAAGACTGCCCGCAAGTACCTGAGCTGGTTCACCGATCTCGGCGTCGCTACGCGCCACGACGGGCGGCCAGTGACCTACGAGCGCAACGACGCGTACTTCGAGTGGCGGCGGGTGAACGACCTCGCAGCTAGTCACACTCCGGAAGGACTCCGAGATCGTGTCGCGGACCTGACCGAGCAGATCGAGACGTACCAGCGACGGTACGACGCTACCCA
Organism: Haloglomus halophilum; assembly: GCF_024298885.1. GTDB lineage: Archaea > Halobacteriota > Halobacteria > Halobacteriales > Haloarculaceae > Haloglomus > Haloglomus halophilum. Next base: position 142,602 of record NZ_CP101166.1, on the reverse strand, counting down.
CCCGAGCGAGGTCGACGCGCTCGAGACGGACGGTGATATCGACGAGGTGTACGCCGACTTGAACGACTGGGCCACGGCGATCCACGAGCGGCGACTCCACGAGCGCGCCCGACAGCAGGTTGCGGACGCCAGTGGGCGGGCATCACCCTGACCGATGGCGGACGACGAAGCGGGGGCGGGTGTCCCCATCGACCGGTCCGTTCTGGAACTCCTCCGGGACCGACTGCGCACGACGCGACAGGTCGCGGACGCCCACCTTTCCGACGAAGCGGGTCACATCGAGTTACTGATAACCCTCTCGGAGGCGTACTATCCGGGTAGCGAGACGAACGCCACACTAACGATTCGCTGGTACACGAACGACGATTTCAGCATCCACTACCGCGAGGCCGGCGGGAACGAGAGCTGGGAGTGTCGATGGGATCGGCACCCGAACCCGCACAACGATCGGGAGCACTTCCACCCACCGCCGGATGCAGCGACTCCGGGAGAGGACGGATCCTGGCCGAACGACTACCGTGAGGTGGTCCGACTGGTACTGGACGATATCGAGAACCGGATCGAGGAACGGTGGCGTGGGTAGGGATACTCACCACTCGAGTCGTTACTCCGTCGCTTCCGCTTCCTCGGCCTCGCTCGCTACCTCCGCCTCGTAGCCCTCCTCCAGCCGCCGTTCGGCCTCGTCGCGGTCCTCCGGGTAGCCCACGTCGATGCGCCACCCCTCCATCCGGATGGCGTCGATGGTCCGTCCGGACTTGATGAGCAGGTCGATAGCGTCTGATATCTCGTACTCGTCGCGGCCCGAGGGCTGGACGAGGTGGCAGGCGTGGAAGATGGCCGGCGTGAACGTGTAGAAGCCCGTCATCACCAGGTTCGAGGGCGGGTCGTCGGGCTTCTCGACCACGTCGACGATCTCGCCGTAGTCGTTGGTGTCACAGACCCCGTAGCGCGAGGCCTCGTCCCACGGCACCTCCTCGACGAGGAAGGCGGCGTCCGCGCGGTCCTCCTGCTGGCGGTTGACGACGTCCTGAAGGTTCGCGTCGAAGATGTTGTCCCCCAGCATCATCATGAAATCGTCGTCGATGTGCTCCTCGGTGGTCAGGAGCGCGTGCGCGATGCCGAGCGGCTCGCGCTGGTGGCAGTACGTGATGGGCACGCCCTCGTACGTGTCGCCGTAGTGACTGATGATCTTCTCCTTCTTGTACCCGACGACGACCAGCAGCTCGTCGGCGTCCAGCTCGACCAGCCGGTCGAAGCAGTGCGTGAGAATCGGCTTCCCGGCGACCTCGACCAGTCCCTTCGGTTTGTCCTCGGTGAGCGGGCGGAGCCGCGTCCCCTCGCCCGCCGCGATGACGACTGCTTTCATACTTCGTGGCTGTGTCCTGTGGGCTAAATACCTTCCCGCTCGGGATGACAGGGTGCGATTATTGGCATATGCTGGATTTTAGGAGGATGTTGGTGCACCTCTCTGGAAAATTTCGAGAGTATGAGTGATATCGGATGTCTCAGTCTGTCAGGTGTTCGTACGCCTCGGTGACCTCCTTGAACGCCTCTTCGTCGCCGTCGTCGGTGTCGGGGTGGGTCTCCTTGACGAGGCGGCGGTAGGCCCGTTTCACGTCGGCCTCGTCCGCGCCGGGTTCCAGTCCGAGGGTGGCGTACGCCTCGCCGTCCGTCGGGCCGTCGCGCGCTGCCATCTGGGCGCCGGCCCGGCCGCGACTGCCGCCCGGGCCCCGCTGGCGTTGCTGGTACCGGTACTCCCAGCGTTCGCGGCCACCCGGCGGCGTCCACTCCTCGCGGGGGCCGGCGCCGAACCCGCCACCACCCTGGCCCCGGCCGCCGCGCCGGCCACGACCACCGTCGGCGCGACCGCGGCGCTTCCGGCCGCTGTTCGCCCGGGCGCGCCGTTCGACCCGTTCGTACAGCGAGGTGCGGAGCTTCCCGCTCCCCTGGTACCAGAACAGGTAGCTGGCGCCGCCGAAGGCTGCCGCGACGAACAGCGGCACCGGGTCCTGGAACACGGCCGCCAGCACGACCATCAGGGCCGCCAGCCCCGCGAACACGGCGGTCATCCCCAGCAGGAGCCGCGAGTTGTTCACACGTCATCACACGGGGCCGACCCCCGTAAGCGTCTCGCCCGCGGATGGGCGTCGGTGTCCCCGTCCGGACGGCAGGTATGGTCCCCCGGAAGCTTTCACCGGTCCGGTGGAGACGCCGGTATGGAGTGGCACGTCGTCGCCGGCGACCCCGGGGATGAGGGGTCGAGCCGTGTCGAGTGGGAACGGGCCGACCGCTACGCGCGGGTGGTCGTCCGCGAGACGGCCACGGGTGCCTGGGCGGTCACGCTCGACCGGCTGACGCAGGCCCCCGACGGTCAGTACTACCACCGCGAGACGGTGGCGGCCCGCGACGGCGCGCTCGACCTGGCCGCCACGTGGCGCGAGGAGAACGACGGGACCGCGAGCGGGGCGACCGAGGACGTGGACGGCGCGTGACAGCTGGCGCGGGACAGCCCGACCGCGTGTGACGACCTGCCCGCGCGTGTCGGTCTGACCGGCTCCCACACTCCCCGAACGCCTATGCCGGCCGGGATGCCAACGTGCGGCCATGCCCTCGCCGGCCGATGTCATCGTTCCGCCGCCCGTCGAGTCGGGGGACCGTGTCGCCGTCGTCGCCCCCGCATCCGGTGCCGCGGCGCGCTACCCGCACGTCCTCGACCGTGGGCTCCGGACCCTCCGCGAGCGGTTCGACCTCGACCCCGTCGAGTACCCGACCGCCCGGAAGGACGACGACTGGCTCGCCGACAATCCCGCGGCACGCGCCGAGGACATCGAGACGGCGTTCCGCGACCCCGACATCGGCGCCGTCATCGCGACCATCGGCGGGAACGACCAGGTCCGTATCCTGGAACACCTCGACGGCGATGTGCTCCGCGAGCATCCGACCCGGTTCCTCGGGACGAGCGACAACACGCACCTCCACAGCCTGCTGTGGCAGGCCGGCGTGGTCTCGTTCTACGGCGGCACGCTGATGACCGACCTCGCGGCCGCTGGCGGCGTCTTCGACTACACCGCCGAGCACGTGCGGCGGGCGCTGTTCGACGACCACCTCGGCGCCGTCCGTCCGGCTGACGAGTTCTCCGACCACGACCGCGACTGGAACGAGCCGGACGCGCTGGACGAGCCGCTCGAACGGGAACCCAATCCCGGCTGGGAGTGGCGCGGTGGCGACGAACCCGCCGACGGTCGCGTCTGGGGTGGCTGCCTCGAAGTGGTCGACACCGTCCTCGCGGCCGACCGCACGATGCCCCCGGTGGCGGCGCTGGAGGGCTGCGTGCTGCTGCTCGAGACCGCCGAGGGGCTCCCCGAACCGCCGGATGTCCAGCGCGTGCTTCTCGGGCTGGGAGAGCGCGGCGTCCTCGACGCCGTCGACGCCGTGCTCCACGGCCGCGCGAAGGCTCGCAACCCGTTCGAGGACCCCGGGCCGGAGGCACGCGCCGACTACCGCGAGACGCAGACCGAGCTCGTGGCGGACCTCGTCGCGGAGTACAACCCCGACGTGCCGGTGGTCGGCAACTTCGATGTCGGCCACACGCACCCCGTCGTTCCCGTGCCCGTCGGCGGGCGGTGCGTGGTCGACACTGCGGCGGAGCGGGTCGCGTTCCCGGCGTTCGAGGGCTGACGGCGACTACGCCTCGTCCAGCGCCGGCTCGAACGCCACCAGCGCCTCGCGCCACGCGTCGGGGATGGGACGGGTGCCGCCCTCGCCATCGACGACCACGAGCGTGCTGGACCCCTCGGCCGCCAGGTCGCCGTCGGGCGTGTACATCTCACAGACCGTCGGGAAACTCCGCGTGCCCAGCGACGGGGTCCGGACCGCGACGGTCACGTACTCGTCGTCGGTCGTGACCGAGCGCCGGTAGTCCATCTCGAGGTTCGCCAGCACCATCTCGCGCTCCTCCAGCGGGATGTCCAGCACGGCGTCGAAGTAGTCGATGCGCGCCTGCTCGAAGTAGGTCACGTACACCGCGTTGTTGACGTGCCCCATCGTGTCCGTGTCGCGGTAGCGGACCGGAAGCGTCGTCGTGTAGGCGAACTCGTCGGGGACCGCGGGCGTCCCGTCGAGGGTCGAATCGAGGCTCATACCGACGCTGGACCGCGGGCGGTCACGTCGGTTTCGATGTCCGAGCGGTCCAGGTCAGGGCCGGGCAGGGTCCAGCGCCAGCAGGGCATCCGCGAGCGACCGCAACGCCTCGGCTTCGTCGATGTGGTCGAGCCATCGCTCGGGAAGCGCCGTCGCGCCGAAGCGCGCGCCGGCGACGGCTCCCGTCACGGCACCCACGGTGTCGGCGTCGTCACCCATGTTGACGGCCCGGACGATGGCTTCCTCGGCGCTCGGCGCGGTCAGACCGTGGTGGAGGCCCGTCTCCAGCGTGTGGACGACGTACCCCGAGGCCGAGAGCAGCGAGGGGTCGCGGTCGGTCGCACCCGCAACGGCGTCGCGGAGCGCCGCGGGCGCGTCCCCGATTCCGTCGAGCGCCCGTTCGACGGCCGTCTCGGGCGCGGCCGCGTCGAGCAGCGCCGACAGCACGCGGTTCAGCGCCGCACAGCCCCACATGCAGCGCGGGTCGGCGTGCGTGATGGCCGAGGACTCGCGACTCACCCGGAAGAGCCGGTCGTCCGCGTGATACGCCAGCGCGTGGGGTGCACAGCGCATCACGCTCCCGTTGCCCGCGTTGCTCCCCTCCGACCGGCGCTCCCACACGCGCTGGCCGGCCTCGTCCGGTGGGGTCCCGTTCCGGAGGCTCCCGATAGCTTCCCGGGTCGTCACCCCGATGTCGAACGGGCCGCCGTCGAGCCACGCGACGAACCGCTCGGCCACGTCCGCCGGGTCGAACCCCTCGCGGTCGCGGAGGCTCCGGGCGATACAGAGGGCCAGGTCGGTGTCGTCGGTCACCGTTCCCGCGGGTTGCCCGTGGGTGCCGTGTCCCAGCATCTCGGTCACGCGGCCGTGCTCGCGCTCGATGCTCGCGGGTGTCTCGAACCTCGCGGGTGTCTCGAACTCGACCGGACGACCGAGCGCGTCCCCACACGCCAGTCCCAGCAGGACACCCCTCGCACGGTCGCTCGTGCCGCCGTCACTCATGGTCGAGCCGAGGGGTGCCCGCCGCAAAAACCATCTGACGAATCTCACGGCCCGCCGGTCGGTTCAGGCCTCGAAGCCGTCCGTCTCCGACCCGACCCGGTCCTCGATACCGTCCTCCAGGCCGTCCTCGAGATAGGCGGCGGCACACGCCCCACAGCAGAACGCGCTTCCGAAGGTCATGTGGGCGTGGTGGTGGTTCACTTCGATCCACTCTCCACCCGGGGCAACCGACCCGCCGCACCGGTCACACTGGTCCATCACCATCTCCTACGAGGGGAGGATGCCTGTATCTTGCCCTGGCCCTCCGGTGTTCTGGATGGTGCGTTGATTTATCCAGGTCATCCGGATGGTCGATATCTCCCACGCGAGCGACGATGAGATTCCCGCGGACCAGGTGACGATTAGCGATGGTGGCAGCTCCGAGACATGGACCGCCTGTACCAGCGGCAACCCGACCGATATCTCGGCAGGCAGCACGACGAGCGTCGCTATCGACTCCAACGACGAAATCCGCGTCCTCTGGGCCAACGACGACGACTCGGCCACCCTGACCATCTGGGAGGCCCCCGATACCTGAACTCGGCCCCTCGAAGCGCCCGTTTCGACCCTCGATACGTGCCGAATCACAAATACGGACCAGTGTCATGGGTGGGTATGCACCTCGGACACGTGCGGACAGACGACGGGGTCTCCCCGGTCATCGGGGTCATCCTGATGGTCGCCATCACGGTCGTCCTGGCCACTATCGTAGCTGGATTCGCACTTGGCCTCGAGGAACGGAAGATGGACACCGCACCCAACGCGGAGTTCGAGTTCGACTACGACTCCGGCGCGAGCACGCTGGAGATCACGCACGCGAACGGCGACGAGGTTCGCGAGGACCGGGTCACCATCAAGGGCCACAGTAACGGGCCGAAGACGCCCGACTGGACGGGGGATACCGACACGGATGACTACTTCAGCGCCGGAGCCACGTACACCGCGACCGGCGTCGGGAGCGACGACACGGTCAAGGTCGTCTGGGAGGGCCCCAACGGGGACTCGACCACGCTCGCCACCTGGGAGCAGTAGGGCGACGCCCTGACGCGGCCCGACCGCACGCCGGAACGATTGTAACCGACGGGGTGCAAGCGACGGTCGTGACCTGCGCCGAGCCGGACTGTGACCGCGAGGCGGCGGTTCGCCTGCGCATCCCCTGGGACGCCGACCGGGAGGTCTGCACGGCGCACGCACGCGGGATGGCGACACGGGACGGCGTGGTCGCCGAACCCATCGAGGGGCGGGAGGAGGAGTGGCCCTGACCCGCACACGGTGGGCCCTTCGGGTACAAGTTTAAGTCCCTTCCCGGTATGCTACCAACCGACAATGGCCATCGACCCCCAGTTCGAGGATACGCGCGAAGTCGTCGACGAACACAACGGACACGACGTGTGGGGCCCCGTCGAGGAACCCGAGACGCTGGGTATCCACGGGACACACGTCGCCGTCGACTTCGACATCTGTCTCGCCGACGGCGCCTGTCTCGAGGACTGCCCGGTCGACGTGTTCGAGTGGGTCGACACGCCGGGCCACCCCGAGAGCGAGATCAAGGCCGACCCCGCGGAGGAGGCCTCCTGTATCGACTGCATGATCTGTGTCGACGTCTGCCCCGTCGACGCCATCGACGTGGACCCCAGCCGCGAAGGCCGGAGCTAGCCGCGGCCGGGTAGCCGTTCTCTCCCCGACGACCACGTCGCGGACACCCGCTCGGTGCGAATTCTGTCCGACAGCCGAGAGGCCCCGTTCCGGAAGCGGACGACCGTCCCCCGGCCGACGCCGGAACGATTCCTGCCGTTCTCGTGACGCTTTCCGGCAATAACTGCACGAAGCGCCCGGGCCACGAAATGAATGATTGCTTACTGTATCGCTTCGAGCGAGGGTAAATCGCGTGAGGGCGAGGTTCTGGACCGTGAATACGGCCGCCCCGCACTGTCGGCAACGGGCTGGTAGTTACAGTCCAGAGACATAATAAAGAGCTATTAGGATGCCGGGGGAGTCACTGCCCGAAGGTGATTTGATACCGATGCACACGGTAGTTCTGACCAAGGGGGTCCCCGACTTCAGGGAGGGCCAGGTCTCGTTCGACGAGGACGGCCACCTGGAGCGCGGCAAGACCCCGACGGTGATGAATCCGAACGACAAGCACGCCCTCCGGGGGGCGCTCCAGACGAAGGTCCGCCACGGCGGGACCGTGAGCGTGATGAGCATGGGCCCTCCGGGGTACAAGGAGGTGCTCCAGGAGGCGATGGAGTCGGTGTACGCCGACGACCTCTACCTGCTGAGCGACCGCGAGATGGCCGCGGCCGACACGTGGGCGACGGCCATCACCCTGACGACGGGGATCGAGAAGCTCGAGGAGATGCCGGACCTGCTGTTCGCGGGCTTCAAGACGGCCGACGGGGAGACGGGCCACACCGGGCCGCAGACGGCGTGGGGCCTGGACATCCCGATGGTCACCCACGTCGTCGCGCTGGACGTCGACGAGGAGAGCGAGACCGTCCGCGTGAAGCGGCTCGTCGAGGGTGATATCGAGGAGATCGAGACCGTCGAGGCGCCGATGCCGGCCCTCATCGTGATGGACCCCGAGTTCGAGCCCTCCTATCGAACGGCGGGCGAGCGACTCACGCACAAGGACCTCCGCGCGGACACCCAGGAGCGGGCGCCCGACTTCGAGGACGACCTCACCGTCTGGAACCACGAGGCGCTCAACCTCGACCCGGACTTCATCGGGCTGGACGGCTCACCGACCATCGTCGAGTCCGTCGACCCGATTCCGAAGCCGCCCGCGGAACGCGAGGCCACGATGGTCGATGCCGACGACGCCGAGGGGATGGAATCGGTGCTCGAGGAACTGCAACCCCACGCCGCCGGGGCCAGCGAGGCGGCGGGTGATTGACCATGCCTGAATTCGACCCCTCAGAGCACGACATCTCCGAGATCGGTCCGAAGGTCCAGGCCATCGACGACGCCGACGAACTGCGCGCCATCCTCGAGGCCGAGGAAGCGGGCGAGGACCGGGCGCCGGTCAAGCAGGTCATCGAGAGCCGCATCGAGAAGCTGGAGGAAGAGGACGAGGAACCGGACGGCCTGCCCGACCTCACCGACATGTCGACGGCGGAGGCGGCCAACGCCATCCGTGACATCGACGACCCCGACGAACTCCGCGAGCTGCTCGAGACGGAGGAGGCCGGCGAGGACCGCGGTGGCGTCAAGACACAGATACAGAACCGCCTCGATTCCGTCACGGAGGACGAAGACGCCGACGAGGAGGCGGCCGAGGAAGAACCCAAGACACCCGAGGAGCGCCACCCCGACCTCGACCATCCGACCGCGGACAAGCGCCACGTCCGCGCCGTCGAGGACGGCGAGTACCGCGACATGTGGGTCTACTGTGAGACCCAGCAGGGCGAACTCATCGACGTCTCGAAGGAGATGCTGGGGAAGGCCCGGCAGCTCATGGACGACTACAACGACGACTACGATGCCGACGAGAAGGTCATCGCGCTCGTCGTGGGCGAGGACATCCAGGAACAGGCCGAGCTCGCCATCGAGTACGGCGCCGACGTCGCGCTGTACCAGGAGGACCCGCGGCTCGACCGGTTCCTCCACAAGCCGTACACCGAGATATTCGTCGACGCCGCGCGGGGCACCGGTCACCCGCACGGCCGCGAGGACCGGCCGGACGTGGAGTGGCACGGCTACGACGAGCCACGCTACGTCCTGTTCCCGGCGACGAACAACGGCCGCGACCTCTCCGCGACCGTGCAGGCCGAACTCGACTCCGGGCTCGCCTCGGACTGTTCGGACCTTCATATCACGGATGTGCTCATCTCGAACCCGGCGAAGACGGGCGAGCCGGGCACGAAGAAGGAGTTCGAGCGCGTCCTGCACATGAAGCGGCCGGACTTCTCGGGCTTCGAGTACTCGACCATCCTCTGTCTGGACAAGCCCGACCGCGAGTTCCACCCACAGGGTGGCTCGGTCATCCCGGGCGCGTTCGACGTGCCGGAGCCCGACCCCGAGCGCGAGGGCGAGGTGGTCGAGTGGGACGCGCCCCTCGACGACGGCTGGTTCTCCGTCGACGTGACCGACCACGACCAGCTCGACGAGGGCGTCGACCTCACCGGCCGCGAGGTCGTCGTCGCCCTCGGTCGGGGTATCGGGGACGACCCGAGCAAGGGCATCGAGCTCGGGGTCGACCTCGTCGACGCCTTCGAGGATGCCGACCTCGGGCTCTCGCGAGGGGTCATCACGGCCTCCTACCAGTTCGAGGGCCACGTCGAGCAGTACATCACCGAGGAGCGACAGATCGGCGAGTCCGGGCAGGTGGTCGAGCCGCCCGTCTACATCGCCGCCGGCATCTCCGGCGCCGTCCAGCACAAGGTCGGCATGGACGAATCGGACACCATCATCAGCATCAACACCGACACGGACGCAGACATCGTGGATTTCTCTGATTACTTCATCGAGGGCGACCTCTTCGAGGTCCTGCCCGCCATGACCGAGGCGCTGGAATCGGGCGAATCGATCGGTGCCGTCGCGGAGGCCGGAGGTGCGACCGATGACTGAGAGTGCCATCGACACCGACGAGTACGAGCATTACGAGGCGCTCGTCGTCGGCTGTGGCCCGGGCGGAGCCGCCGCCGCGGCCAAGCTGGCCGAGGAGGGCGTGGAGACGCTCGTCCTCGAGCGCGGCGTCGAGGCCGGCTCGAAGAACGTCTCCGGCGGCCTCATCTACGCCGAGGAGTCGGCCCCGTACACCATCGACGACCTGTTCCCGGACTTCCGCGAGCAGGCCGCCGAGCGACCCATCACGGAGTACCACATCCACAACATGGCCGGGTCGCAGGTGAAGTCGCTGGACATCACCGAGCTCCACGAGCACGATACCGAGTGGTCCGACGCGGTCCTGCGCCGGACGATGGACTCCTGGCTCGAACAGCGGGTCCACGAGAAGACCCGCGAGGCCGGCGGCGGTGTCCTCACGGACGTCCGCGTCAACGGCCTGCTGCGCGACGGCGGCGAGATCGTCGGCGTCACCTGCGACGAGATCGAGCCCATCACGGCCGACCTCATCGTCGCCGCCGACGGCGTCAACTCCGAACTCGCGCGCGACGCCGGCCTGATGGACTGGGACGAGCCCGACGAGTGGTTCCAGGGCGTCAAGGCCATCGTCGACATGCCCGAGGACGCCATCACCGACCGGTTCGGCGTCGGCGAGGGCGAGGGTGTCGCGCACCTGTTCTCGGGGAACATCTTCGAGGACGTGCGCGGCGGCGGCTTCCTCTACACCAACCAGGACACCCTCTCCATCGGGACGGTGTTCCACCTCGACAGCCTGGTCGCCGAGGAGGCCGAACCCCACGAGCTGCTGGATGCCCTCCTCACGCACCCGTTGCTGGCGGACTGGCTTGGCGACGACTACGACGAGGTGGAGTACTCCGCGAAGCTCGTCCCCGACTCGAAGAAGGTGGCCCACCGGTCGCCCCACCGCGACCGGCTCGTCCTCGTCGGCGACGCCGGCGGGCAGATGCAGGCCCAGGGGCCCGTCATCAAGGGGATGAACCACGCCGTGACAGCGGGCGCGCTCGCCGCCGAGGCGTTCGCCGAGGCCAAACGCGCGGGCCGCCCCCATTCGGCTGGCGAGCGCTACACCGAGAAGCTCGAGGACTCGGGGACGATGCAGAAGCTCCGCCCCGAGGCCTACGAGACTATCGCGCCCCTCGCGGAGAACGAGACGGCCACCCGGCTCGCCGAGTCGCTCGTCGAGTCACCGGTCGGCCGCCTCGGCATCCGCGCGCTCGGGACGAAGGGGCTGGAGAAGCTGTTCGCGAACCCCACCATCCTCTCGCTGATGCCGGACACGAAGGTACCGTACGTGACGGTGCCGACGGTCATCGCGGAGGAGCTGGGTGGCGAGGTCCACGCCACCAGCCACGTCGAGCCCCCTGAACTCGACGACCGCATCGGCGACCTGACCTACGACGTCGGGGACCCGCACATCGAGGTGAAGGACAACTCCTGGGACGCCAGCGGTGCCGCGGTGTCGGCCTGTCCGGTGAGCGCCCGCGACTTCGGCGGCGGCTGCTACCGCGAGGAGACGGTCCAGACGAACGGCCACGAGGAACGCGTCGTCAGCCTCGACACCCAGCCCTGCGTCGAGTGTGGCACCTGTGCCATCGTCGCGGACACCGACTGGGAGCATCCTGCCGGCGGGAAGGGCGTCGAGTTCAAGCAGGGCTAACACGGACCGCTCCCACCACATGACCGACCCCTACCACGACCGCATCGCCGACCTCGCCCGCCGCGCCGAGCGCGACCGGGCGGCGTTCGACCCACCGGCCGACCCGCCGGACGAGGAGCGCGCGCTGGAGTATCTCCGCGAGGGAGCCGGCCCCGCTATCGCGCTGTATCTCGAGGCCCGGACCGGCGGCGGCGAGCAGGTCCGGTTCGAACGCGACGCGTTCGCGGCGCTGGAGTCGGCCATGAACGACTGGCTGGAGCTGTACGCCGCCTGCCACGGGGCTGACATCGACGCCGAGTTCACCGTCCGTGAGGCTGCCGAGATCCTCGTCCGCACGGAGAACGTCCGACACACGGCCGAGGTGCTGACGAAGGTCCCCGAGCGGGACGCCCGGCCGGACGCGACGCCCGCGGAGTAGGCCTGCTCGTCCGGGTCGGGGGGGATTTATGCCGCTGGGCGGGCCATCCCCACCCGATGCCCTCCCCCAGCCAGCCCGCCACGGACAGCCTGCAGTCCCACCGGCCGCCGTCAGATTCGAGCGGCGAGCCGACGATCGCCGTCGCCCACTACCCCGAGGGAGCCGGCCACGCGACCCGGATGCTGGCCATCGCGGACGAACTGGAGACCCGGGGCGCGACGGTCCGGATGGCCGGCGGCGGAGCGGGCTCCCGGTTCGTCGCGCTCAACGGCTACGACGCGTTCGAACCCACCAACGTCGATTTCATCGACACCGTGCAGGACGGCGCGGTCCGGCAGGTACTGACCGGCAGTCTCCCGGCCTCGGCGAACCGCATCGCCGACTACGTGGACTGGCTCCGCGAGACGGCGCCCGACGCACTCGTCACCGACGACATGTTCGCGGCGATGGCCGCGCTCCGTATCGACGTGCCGCTGTACGTCCTGAAACACGACATGCCGGGGCTCTACCGGAACCGGCTGGAGCGGGCGGGCGCCGCGTTCCACACCTCCTTCCAGGTCTCCGCCGCCGAGGCGTTCTTCTACCCGGCCGTGTGGCCGGCCGCCGGACTGGCACCCGAGGGCGCGACCCGGGTCCCCCCGGTCGCGCTGGAGGGAGAGAGCCGCGACCGCGACGGTGCCGACGTGGTGGTCGTGCCGAGCCACTACTCCGAGCTGGGCCGCATCGCGACCGCGCTCGAACGCGAGGGATACGACGTCATCGACGTCGGAAGCGACGACTGGGAGCCGGTCCCGTCGCTGCTCCCGTATCTCCGGGACGCCGAGGTCGTCGTCTGCTCGGGCTACTCGACGGTGATGGACGCCGCCGTCGCGGGGACGCCGTGTGTCGTCCACCCGGCGACGGACGAGCAGGAAGCCGTCGCCGACCGGCTTCGCGACGACGAGACTGCCGGATTCACCGTGGCCGAGGAGCCGCTCGATGTCCTCGAGGCCGTGGCCGACCCACCGGACCCGACCGGACACGAGAACGGCGCGCCATACGTCGCGGAGACCATCCTGGCGGACCTCCGGACGACCACGGCACCCCGGACCGACGGCCGAATCGAGGAGCGCGCGGCTGCCGACGACCGGCGGCCCGTGGCTGCTGGCAGAGGGGTGGGTCGGCGGGCGGCCACCGGTCGGGACCGTCTGCTGCGGGTCGGAGACCGGGTCCGCGGGGGTGCCCGGAGCGCCGGCCGTGCAGGTGTCCGTGGGGCCACGCGTACAGCGGTGGCGACTCGCCGGACGGCGGTAGCGGTAGCGGCCGGTGCCCGCTCGACTGCCGGGAGCGTCCGCCGCTACGGCCTCGCGACGAGCGTCCTGCTGGCGTCGGTCGCCGTCTTCGCGGACTGCCGGCTCCGGCGGACCGGCGACGCGACGGCGCGTCGCCTCGCGGCCCTGGCTGCCGGGCTCCGGACCGTGGCGGCCCGGACACGCGACGCACTGGCCCGGGGCGAACGAGCCCTGGCGCGGGCTGGCACCACGGTCGCCGGCGGCATCGCCCGGCTCGGCGGCTCGTTGCGCGATGCCCTCGCCACTGGGACGCGCGAGTGAGTCGCTCCGGGCCGGTCAAGGACGTGGCAGGGCCGGTCCACGATGGACCCCTCCGGAAGCCGGCTGCTGGAGCCACGAGCGAGCCGTCAGCGATTTTCCGGCAAAAAACGTTAAGTACTGGGTGATGGTAGCAGTCCACATGCAGTTCAGTGACGACCTGGAGTTCGACCACCGGGACCGCAAGGACATCTACGACTACATCGAGCGCAACGGGCGGGTCGACTATGACGAGGCCCGGGCGGCGCTGAACATGGACGAGACGGCCTTCGGCCACCACGTCGCCATCCTGCGGCGTGAGGGCGTGATCGAGCGCGACGAGGCGGAGGACGAACTCCGCCTGGCGTTCGAGGATGCCGAGGTTGAGATCCACTCCGGGGGCGACGTGGAGTTCACCATCCGGCAGGCCCACGAGGACGACCTCGACGGGCTGGTCGAGGCCATCCGGACCGCGCTCGCCGACCGGACGTACATCGTCGGCGAGACCGTCGCGGACACGGTCGACCACGAGGATGTCCTCCTCCGGCACAACGAGGTCCGGTCGCGCGTCTTCTTCGTCGCGACCGTCGAGGGGGAGGTCGCCGGCTGGGTCAATCTCGACCACCCGGAGGTCGACAGCCTCGACCACACCGCGGAGCTGACGGTCGGTGTCGTTCCCGAGTACCGCGGCAACACCATCGGGAGCGAACTCATGGAGCGAGCCTACGGCTGGGCCCGCGACAACGGCTACGAGAAGCTCTACAACTCCGTGCCTGCCACCAACGAGCGCGGTATGGAGTGGCTCGAGGACCACGGCTGGGAGACGGAGGCCGTCCGCGAACGCCACTACCGCATCGACGACGAGTACGTCGACGAGGTGATGATGGCGGTCTGGCCGTAGCGGGGCTAGTCTACTCCCTCCGGTGGTCGGACCGGGAGCCGTCTCCTCAAGTGATTGTATCACCGAGTCATCCGTTAGCCTCCTCACCTCCTGCTCCGCACGACCAGCTGAACGCCCCCACTCGAGGCCCAACGTTATATGCCGCCCGCAGATATTGCCGGATATGGCCAACGATAGCTCCTCCGGCCATTACATCGACGGCGAGTGGGTCGCCGGCGAAGGCGAGGAGACGTTCGAGAGCATCGACCCGGCGACCGGTGAGTCCCTGGGCGAGTACCCGGTGGCCACCCCGTCGGATGTCGACCGCGCGCTCGCGGCCGCCGACGAGGCGTCCGAGGCGTGGCGCGGGATGTCCTACATCGACCGGGCGGAGGTCCTGTGGGATGTCTACCACGAACTCCGTGACCGCACGGACGAACTCGGCGAGGTCGTCACGCGCGAGTGCGGCAAGGAGATATCCGAGGGCCGCGCGGACGTGGTCGAGGCCGCGCACATGGTCGAGTGGGCTGCCGGCAACGCCCGGCACCCGCACGGCGACGTGGTCCCGAGCGAGATCGCCAGCAAGGACGCCTCGATGCGGCGCAAGCCCCGCGGCGTCGTCGGCTGTATCACGCCCTGGAACTTCCCGGTCGCCATCCCCTTCTGGCACATGGCGGTCACGCTGGTCGAGGGCAACACCGTCGTCTGGAAACCCGCCGAGCAGACGCCGTGGTGTGGAGAGATTGTCGCGGAGATGCTGGCCGACGCGGGCGTCCCGGACGGCGTGTTCAACATGGTCCAGGGGTTCGGTGAGGCCGGCGGCGAGATCGTCGACGACCCCCGCGTCGACACGGTGCTGTTCACCGGGAGTGCGGAGGTCGGCCACGAGATCGCCTCCCGCGTCGGCGGCGAACCCGGGAAGCTCGCGGCCTGCGAGATGGGCGGGAAGAACGCCATCGTCGTCACCGCCGAGGCCGACCTGGACATCGCGGTCCACTCCGCGGTGATGAGTTCGTTCAAGACGACCGGGCAGCGCTGTGTCTCCAGCGAGCGCCTTATCGTCCACACGGACGTGTACGACGATTTCAAGCGCCGGTTCGTCGACCTCGCCGAGTCCGTGGCCGTCGGCGACCCGCTCGAGGAGGACACCTTCATGGGACCGCTCGTCGACGAGAGTCAGGTCGAGAAGTTCGGCCGCTACAACGACCTCGCCCGCGAGGAGGGCGCGACCGTCCTCGTCGACCGCGAGGCCCTCGACAGCGAGGAGATTCCGGACGGCGCCGAGGACGGGTACTGGGTCGGGCCGTTCGTCTACGAGATCGACTACGACCCCCAGAACCCCAAACGGGTGCTGCAGGAGGAGGTGTTCGGCCCGCACGTCGCGCTGGTCGAGTACGACGGCGATATCGAGGAGGCGGTGGCCATCCAGAACGACTCGGATTACGGTCTGGCCGGCGCCGTCATCTCCGAGGACTACCGCGAGATCAACCACTACCGCGACCACGCGGAACTCGGCCTGGCGTACGCGAACCTGCCGTGTATCGGCGCGGAGGTCCAGCTCCCGTTCGGCGGCGTCAAGAAGTCCGGCAACGGCTACCCCTCCGCCAGGGAGGTCATCGAGGCCGTCACCGAGCGCACGGCGTTCACGGTGAACAACTCGAAGGACATCCAGATGGCGCAGGGGCTCTCGGCGGATATCAAGACCGAGGACGACTAGACGGGGTCGGGCGCCGGCTCCCAGCGACCAGAAGCCACTTGCCCCGACACCGCCACGCCCCCGGTAATGGACCTCCAGAACGCGCGGGTCTGCATCACCGGCGGCGCGGGCTTCGTCGGCTCGCACCTCGCCGAACACCTCATCGCCGAGTACGACGCCGATGTCCGTATCGCGGACCGCTTCTCGAACTCCTCGCCCGACTGGGTGCCCGAGGGCGCCGAACTGGTCGAGGGCGACCTCACGGACCCCGAGGTCGTGGCCGAGGCCATCACCCCGGACGTGGACATCGTCTTCCACTTCGCGGCCGACAAGGACGCCTCCCGGGACGACACCGAGCAGTTCACCGTCAACACGGAGCTGACGCGCCGGGTCATCGAGCGGATGGACGAGGTCGACGTCCGGCAGGTCGCCTTCACCTCCTCGTCGACGGTGTACGGCGAGGCCCCGCGGCCGACGCCCGAGGACTACGCGCCGCTGGAACCCATCAGTGTCTACGGCGCCGCCAAACTCGCCGAGGAGTCGCTCCTCTCGGTGTACGCCCACAGCCACGACTTCCAGGTCTGGTCGTTCCGCTTTGCTAACATCGTCGGCCCGCGGCTCCAGCTCGGCGCCGTCGTCCCGGACTTCATCGGCAAACTCCGCGATGACCCGAGCACGCTGGAGATACTCGGTGACGGCCGGCAGGAGAAGTCCTACCTCCACGTCGCCGACTGCGTGGACGCGATGTGTCACGTCGTCCAGCACGCCGACCAGCCCGTCAACACGTACAACCTCGGGACACGCACGACCACCTCGGTCAAGACCATCGCGGACATCGTGGCCGACGAGATGGGGCTCGACCCCGACTACGAGTTCACGGGCGGCGACCGCGGCTGGACCGGCGACGTGCCCCGGATGCGACTCTCGGTCGAGAAACTCGCAGGGCTGGGCTGGGAGGCGCCCGGCTCCAGCGACGACGCCGTCCGGCGGGCGACCCGGGAACTGCTCGACGAGGGCGTCTACGGCCTCGACGAATCGGTCTGAGGGCACACCCTCGGACAGGGACGCGACCGCTCGGCCCGCACGCGCGGTGGAACAGTCTTATGGGGGGTCGTCTCCTCGCCTCGTACGATGAGTACGGCCGACGAAGAGGCGGACCTCTCCGAGGACGAGCAGGCCGGACTGGAGCTGATCCGGCAGATCGGCAGCATCCACCAGAGCGACTTCTGGAAGGAACTCGATGTCGACTCCCGCAAGGGGAGTCGCATCCTGGAGTCGCTCGAGGAGAAGGGCCTCATCGAGCGCGAGAAGACCGTCTACGAGGGGCACAACACCTACCACATCGAGCCGGTCCACGACCCCCGGGACCTGGACTTCTCGCTGCTGATGGCCGGCGACATGCTGAGCCCCTTCATCGGCGACGAGGAGATCGACGCCACCAGCGACCAGTTCTCGCAGTACATCATGACGCTGGCGTACGAGGAGTACTAACTCGAGCTTTTTTGCGCTGCGGGTTTCCTCGGCGGGCCGGCGGAGCCGGCCCGCCTGCGGAACCACTTGCGCAAAAAACGTTCAGAAAAAAGGCCGGCACTCGGCCGCGAAGCGGCCTCGTGCCGGTGAAACGCGCGCCTTCGGCGCGCGTATGCAGTGGCCCGTGTCTGTGTCACTGGCGCGGTTCTGTTGCTGGTGTCACTGGCGCGGTTCTGTTGCTGGTGTCACTGGCGCGGTTCTGTTGCTGGTGTCACTGGCGCGGTTCTGTTGCTGGTGTCACTGGCGCGGTTCTGTTGCTGGTGTCACTGGCGCGGTTCTGTTGCTGGTGTCACTGGCGCGGTTCTGTTGCTGGTGTCACTGGCGCGGTTCTGTTGCTGGTGTCACTGGCGCGGTTCTGTTGCTGGTGTCACTGGCGCGGTTCTGTTGCTGGTGTCACTGGCGCGGTTCTGTTGCTGGTGTCACTGGCGCGGTCCCGAACAGCCCCCGACGACGGCCTCAGTACGGGTCGATGTCCGGCCGGGTGTCGGCGTCGCGGTCCAGCGGGAGGCCGTAGCGCTCGCGGAGTTCGTCGCCGAGCGCCTCGCCCGCCTCGGTGAGGAAGACGAACACGCCAAAGGGGAGGTCGTAGGAGGTGTCGCTCGGCGTCGCGGTGTCGAGGACCAGCACCTCCGCCGGGAGTGCCTCGATTTTGGGGAGCCCGTCGAGGTGTGACTCCATCGGGACCTGCCCGACGAGGACGTTCAGCAGGAAGGCGTCGTGGGGCAGCGGGTCGCGTGGCTGACACCACACCTCTCCCACGGGCTGGCCCTCGTGCTCCAGCACGCGACCGACTGGTTCCACCGCGGCTCGCTCGCGCAGGTCCGGGGCCTCGGTGACCGGCGCCGGCAGGCGCTCGGGGTCGACGCCCGGTGCGAACGCCACCGACGTGCTGAGCGTGTCGTCGCGTATCGCCCGGACGACGCGCCACGCCTCGTCGGGGTCGTCCGGGTCACCAAGCACCGTCGCGACGACGCAATCGCCCGTGCTGAGGCCGTCGACGGTGGCCTGCAACTCGTCATCGTACCCGTCCCGGTAGACACTGAACAGCCGCCCGTTCGTCGTCCCGTAGAGGTTCACGTGCGGAATCGCCGCGAGGTTCCGGTAGACGCGGAACCTGTCGGTCCGGCCCTCCTCGCCCGGCGGGACGTGGACGTCTGCCGGGACGTACTCCTGCATATCTCCCAGTAGGGCCACCGGAGGCAAGGCCGTTCCGCCGAACGAGCGGAGGTCGGCGCAGTCGGCTACAATGCCTTCGTCATCTCGCGGTGCGGGATGCCCGCGTCCTCGAACTCCTCGCCGTGGGCCTCGTAGCCGAGGTGCTCGTAGAAGGCGACGACGGGGACCTGCGCGTGGAGGTAGACCCGGTCGTAGCCCTGCTCGCGGGCGTGGTCCTCGACGGCGGCCATGATGCGGGCACCCCAGCCCTCGCCGCGCCGGGAGTCGCGCACGGCGACCCGCTCGACCTTCGCGGTCCGTGGCTCGTCCCCCTCGCCGTCGTGGTACTCGCGCAGGCGGGCCGTCCCGACCACGGCGTCCCCGTCGCGGGCGAGGACGTGGGTGGCCTCGTCGTCACGCCCGTCGAGTTCGCGGTCCTCGGGGACGCCCTGCCCCTCGACGAACACCTCGCGTCGGACCGCGATGGCGGCGTCGAGGCCGTCCTCGTCGGTGACCAGTTCGACGCGTGGGTCGCTCATGCCCCCACGCAGGACGGCGCCGGACAAAACCCTCTCGCCCCGGCGTGATTGTCGGTAAGCGGCACGCCTTTTGCCCGGCCGCTCCCAGTTACCCGTATGACTGCCGACCGCGCGCGCCTGCTCGTCGCCCTCGACGGCCTCGACGTGCAGGGGCTGGCCAGCATCGACCTCGCGGACGTCCCGGAGGTCGAGGTTACGGACCCGGTCTACGCGCTCGCGCTCGACGCCGCGGTCGACACGAACATGGCGACGCTGGAACTCGGCATCGAGGCCACGACCTACCAGCCCGACACCTTCCCCGGCGTCGTCTATCAGGGCGACCCCGCGACGGTGTTCGTTTTCGGCACCGGACAGCTGGTCGTCGCGGACGCTGACTCGCGCGCGGACGCCGAGGCCGCCGTCGCGACAGTCGCCGCGCGGCTGGTGGAGACGGACCTCGTCGACCCCGACGCGGTGCCGGAGGCGGGCGCCGAGGCGGTCGCGCTGCCGCCCGCCGAGGACCTGCCCGAGGGCGTCCGCGAGGCGGCCGAACCTGCCGCCGAGCCCGACTGTCCGGACTGCGGGAACGGCCTCGACGGGACCGAGAACTTCTGTCCGGCGTGCGGGGCCGACCTCGCCTGAGCGCCCCCGCCGTCGGTCGGTGACGGCGCCTCCCTGAACCGTTAAGACGGAGCCGCGAGTAACCGCTCGTGTCATGGAACTCACCTGGCACGGACACTCCTGCTGGCACGTACAGGTCGGTGACACGAGCCTCCTCATCGACCCGTTCTTCGGGAACCCGCAGACCTCGCTCGACCCGAGCGACGTGGACGACCCGGACTACCTCCTCCTCACGCACGCGCACGAGGACCACATCGCCCACGCCGGGGAGTTCGCCGACAGCACGCTCGTCGCGGTGCCCGAACTCGCGGCGTACGCCGAGGCCGAACTCGGCATCGACGAGGCTGTCGGCGGGATGGGGATGAACATCGGCGGCACCGTCGAGTGCGGCGACGCCTTCGTCACGATGCATCGGGCCGACCACACCAACGGCGCGATGACCGGCTACGAGTACGACCTCGGCATGCCGACGGGCTTCGTCATCAGCGACACGAAGCCGACCCAGGAGGCCGACCCCGACTCCACGGCGTTCTACCACGCCGGCGACACGGGCCTGATGAGCGAGATGAAAGACGTCATCGGCCCGTACCTGGAGCCGGATGCCGCCGCCGTCCCGGTCGGCGACCACTTCACCATGGGCCCGACGCAGGCCGCCATCGCCGTCGACTGGCTCGATGTCGACCACGCGTTCCCGATGCACTACGACACCTTCCCGCCCATCGAGATCGACACGGACGACTTCGTGAAGGAGGTCAAGGCGACGGGGTCGGATGCTGACGTGCACGTCCTCGAGGGCGACGAGAGCTTCACGCTTGAGTAACGGCTAGAAGCGTACGCTTCCTGATTTTCTACTTCTGCCTCCAACTGCCGCGACGAAGACGGCTACGAAGCCCTCGCGCTCTCGACCATCCGGGGCTCGCTGCGGTCCTCGGCCTCACTCCGTTCGGCCTGCGGTCCTTGCGTCGCCCGGGATGGGTCGAGACCGCTTGCCCTTCGAGTCCGCCAGGGGATCGAACGTGGCACGGGCGTGGCGCCCCTGCCCTTCCCCAGGTCGCGCGGCACTCGCGGGCAAGCCGCTCGGCACGCGCTCCCGGCCCGTGGAATGTCGGGGGTCGCGCATCCCCGTCAGTCCAACCGGCGTGCGCTGGCAGCAGCCCCGGAACCCGCGAGCGAGTTCAACTCGCTCGCACAGGTGGCGGGGCTGCCGGCTCTAAGCGCGCGAGGGCCGAAGCGC
This sequence comes from Haloglomus halophilum, assembly GCF_024298885.1. GTDB lineage: Archaea > Halobacteriota > Halobacteria > Halobacteriales > Haloarculaceae > Haloglomus > Haloglomus halophilum. Next base: position 121,557 of record NZ_CP101166.1, on the reverse strand, counting down.
GCAGCGCCAGCGAGCACTGCAGGCGGCTGGGGAGGTGTGAGGCTCACGAGTCCGACTGACCAACACGGCTACGTCGGCAGCGCCGGCACGGCGCTGCCGTGGTCACATCAGGTCGGTTTCCGGGGAGTGGTGTCCGTGGGTCGTCGTTCGTAGGCCTGCGTCCCCGTTCGCTGCGGCCGCGAGAGGTCAACGGTTCCCCCAGAGATATTGTAGATATGACAGGAATAATCGGGTAATAATCGATAAAAAGTTCTAAGCGCCTCTATCTGCGACTTACTCGGCCATCTCGTGGATCCGCTCGGCCACCCGCTCGGCGTACTCGCTGCAGGCGAGCTTCTCGCCGCCGTCGATCTGCCGGTGGATGTCGTAGGTGACCTCGCCGGCCGAGATGGTCGCCTCGACCGCATCCCGAACCAGGTCCGCGGCGTCGAGCCAGCCCATCTGCTCGAGCATGATGCGGCCCGAGAGGATAAGCGCGGAGGGGTTGACCTTGTCCTGCCCGGCGTACTTCGGGGCGGAGCCGTGGACCGGCTCGGCGAGCATCCGGCCGTCACCGAGGTTGGCGCCGGGCGCGATGCCGAGGCCGCCGATCTGGGCGCCACAGGCGTCGCTCAGGTAGTCGCCGTTCAGGTTCGGCATCGCGAGCACGTCGTACTGGTCCGTGCGCGTGAGGATCTGCTGGAGCATGTTGTCCGCGATGCGGTCGTTGACCACGACGGCGTTCTCGGGCGGCTCGCCGTCGCGCTCGTTCCAGAGGGTGTCTTCCGTGATGACCTCCTCGCCGTACTCCTCCTCTGCGACCTCGTAGCCCCAGTCGCGGAACGCGCCCTCGGTGAACTTCATGATGTTCCCCTTGTGGACCAGCGTGACCGAGTCGCGGTCGCGCTCGAGGGCGTAGTCGATGGCGTTGCGGACGAGCCGCTTCGTCCCGAACTCCGTGATGGGCTTGATGCCGATACCGACCGGGCCGTCGTGGATGGTCGCGTCGTAGCCCATCTCCTCCTCGATGAACTCGCGGACCTTCTCGACCTCGTCGGTCCCGGCCTCCCACTCGATGCCGGCGTAGACGTCCTCCGTGTTCTCGCGGAAGGTGACCATGTCCATCTGCTCGGGCGCCTTCACGGGCGAGGGGACGCCGTCGAGGTGGTAGGTCGGGCGGACGTTGGTGTAGAGGTCGAGCTTCTTCCGGAGCGCGACGTTCAGCGAGCGAAAGCCCGCGCCGACCGGCGTCGTGAGCGGCCCCTTGATGGAGACCTTGTACTCGCGCATCGCCTCCAGCGTGTCCTCGGGCAGGTTCTCGTCGTACTTCTCGCGGGCGGATTCGCCCGCGTAGACGCGCATCCAGTTGATCTCGCGGCCGGTCGCGTTCGCGGCGGCCTGCAGTACCTTCTGGGCTGCCGGGCCGACGTCTACTCCGATACCGTCCCCGTAGATGATGGGGATGACCGGGTCGTCGGGGACGACGAACTCGTCGTTGTCGTCCACCTCGATCCGCGACCCGTCGGCAGGAACGTCCACCTTGTCGTATGACATAGCCGGCGCAACGAAGGGTCGGGACAAATTAGTACCGCTCTCGCCGTCTCAACGCCACGAACGACCATGAACGACCCGGACAGCCACGGGTTTCGAGGGGTATTCTCCCGTTCCCTGGTGTGGCGCGGGCCCTCGTAGCCGTGTGGTTCAACCGGTGGCCTGTCACGTCTCGGGGCCGTGGGCGGAGCCGTACAGGTCCGTCCACCGTCCACCGTCCGCCGTCCACCGTCCGCCGTCCACCGTCCGCTGTCCGTCCACACGCGTCCGCCGCTGCCGGTGCCAGTGCCCATCCGGTCGTCCAACCGTCCAGGGGTCCAATCCAACCGTCCAAACGAAACCCAGACCATAGTGTGACGGTATTAAATGCGCTCTAACCTTCTATAATGCCGGTTTCAGCCGGATACCCGATTTCGGCAGAATCACACGACGGCGTGATTATTGGATGGATTTGTCAGAATCCCTTTTTACATACTGTAGAAAGGTCGGGGTGAAGCATGAGTGGGGACGACTCAAGCAGCGAAAACGGAATCGAACTGTCACGCAGAACGTTCACCAAAGCGGCGGGCGCCGCGGCCGGCGCCGGCCTGCTCGGCGCCTCGGCGAACAGCGCGAGTGCCGGTCACTCGGAGCTCGCGCTGTCCGACCTCGCCAACTCGCGTGTCCAGGAACTCGTCAAGGTCTGGGACCGTGGCTACCGCGGGAACCCCAACCGGTCCATCGGCCTGACCGACTCCGGACTCGACGCCCGGCACCCCGACCTCGGCCCGTGGAACGGCGTCCGGGGTATCGTCGGCGACGACGGACTCCAGCTGGTCGACGAGTCCGTTCGGGATATCAACACGCCGGACGAGCCGCTCTCGGACGCCGTCAGCACCCCCGGTGCCTTCCCGGCCACCGCACAGGCGACGCCGGGGACGTTCGCGACCGGCCAGGAGGTCGAGGTCGTCCGGTTCACGATGAACACGGGCCCGATGCGGTACGTCAACGCCGAACTCGACTGGACCCCGAGCCAGCAGAACGCCAACGACCTGGAGTTCCGGCTGGACAAGAACACCGGGACGCCGGACAACCCGACGTGGAAGCCGGTCACGACGACCGCGACGGGGAGCGTTCCGGAGCGCATCCTCGGCGCGAAGGTCGAGGAAGAGACGGAGTACCGGTTCGTCGCGGAACTGTACGTCAACACGGTGTCGGAGGCGACCGTCTACGTGCGCTCCTCGGAGTCGCCGAACAGCAACCCCGGAGAGAACGCCGAGGCGGACGAGACTCTCGGCTTCTACACGAAGGAAGGGCCGAGGGGCGCCCTCGGGGACTCGGAGAACGTGATGGAGGACTACCGGGATGGGGACACCAAGACGGTCGGCTGGGTCGACCCCACCGGCCGCTTCGGGAAGCTGAGCAAGCCCCGCGACCCCGACGGCCACGGGAGTCACGTCAGCTCCATCATGGGTGGCTCCGGCCGCGCGAGTACGGTCAAGGATGTCACCAAGCACGTCGAGAACGAGAGCGCCGAGGCGCTCCTCTCGGGGATGGCGAAGGTCGAGTACGTCGATGTCCAGAGCGGTGAGGGCGTCTTCGCCTCCGCCTACGGTGACAACCTGGAGATCAAGATCAAGGACCCGCGGGGCGAGGTCGTCGCGGAGTCGGCGGTCGGCTCCGACACCAGCGAGTTCGACAACAACGTCGTCACGTATCCGGCCGAGAAGGCCGGGACGTACACGGTTCGCATCCAGCCCGGCTCCCCGAGCGCCTCCGCCAGCGTCGGTGGGCAGAGCGTCGGGAACCAGACGCTCCCCGAGGAGTCGGTGGAGGTCGACCCCGACGACCAGCTCGGCGGCGCCTCCCCCACGATCGGCCGCGTGAAGGAGTTCGCGGTCGGCTCCCTCGAATCCGTCGCCAACGCCGGCGACGGCGACCGCACGGAGGACGGACGGGTCGCCATCCACTCCGGCGTCGCGCCGGACGCGTCACTGGTCGGCCTGCAGGGCTTCGGTGCGCCGGTCGAGGTGCTGGCGAACCACGGCGACACGTTCACCAGCCAGTTCAACCTCCGCTCGGTCAACATGTCCTGGGGCTACGTCGGCGGACTGCCGCTCGGTGGCTTCGGGCAGGGCCTGGACGGGGGCGTCGTCGAGAACGTCAAGGAGATGGCCGAGCAGGGTATCATGACGGTCGCCGCGGCGGGTAACGCCGCGACGCCGGCCAACGGGAACGGTGCGCCCGCGGTCGCCGACGAGGCGGTCAGCGTGGTCGCGACCGGCCCGCGAGACGGCATCGTCGCGTACTCCTCCGGCGGTCTCGGTGGCAACGACGAGGACGGCGAGGGGGCGTACATGAAGCCGGACGTCACCGCACCCGGTGGCTCGCTGACCGACCTCGCCCAGGCCGCGAAGGCCAACACCTCCGACTTCAGCGACGACGAGACGCCGCGTGACTACACGGGCAAGGCCGGGACCTCGATGGCCTCCCCGTTCGTCAACGGCGTGGCGGGCCTCGTCGCGGACGCGATGGAGGACGGCGACGCCTTCGACGAGGGGGACGACGGCCTCCTCCCGGCCCCCGAGGACACCACGTTCGATGACGTGATGCGGTGGAAGCAGGTCATCCTGGCGACGGCCTCGGAGACGGCCTTCACCGCGGCTCCGTACCACCGCGCCAAGGCGCCCTCGTACCAGTACGGCGACCGCGACCCCTTCGAGGGGTACGGTCGCGTCAACCCGGATGCCGCCATCGACGCCGTCACGCAGAACATGTACGGCGGCGGTGCGTCACTCACTGACGACAAGTTCGAACCCGGCGAGGAGGTCTCCACGAACTACAGCGGCGAGGTCGGCCTCGACGTCCCGAAGGACTCCCGAGCGGTCGCGGGCTTCATCGAGGCGCCGCGCGGGTCGCTCGACCTCCGTGTCGGTGCCGGCGAGCTGGAGGGTCCCGACGCCGGAATGGCGGCCGGCGGCCCCCACGTCGACGTGTTCGTCTACGACGCGGAGAACCCCGCCGCCAACGGCGAGCCGAACGTCGTCGCGAAGACCCAGATCCGGAACGGGAGTGCCAGCCAGCTCACGGTCTACACGGACGGCCGCAGCCAGAGCCCGCAGGAGCAGGCTGACTCGGCCGTCGGAACGCTCGACGCCGCGTCGGGTGACGGCGAGACGCGCAAGCTGCTGGTCGTCGCGAAGCTCGTCAACGTCCCCGGGCTGGTCAACGGGTTCGACGCCCGGACGACGGTCTCGTTCGCGCCGAACTTCACGCTGGAGAAGCTGCCCACCTTCGGCGCGGTGGGCTCCCGGGCCGACGAGACCCAGACCTACATCGGCGGCTCCACCGTCGACATGCGGGTCACGCTCGACGATGTCACGGAGCTGTCCGACGGTGACACGATCAAGGTCCGTGACAGCCTGCCCGAGGGCTGGACGCCGATCGTCGAGGGTCCCGGCGACGCCGAGGACTTCACGACCGAGAACGGCCGCGTCATCGTCGACCTCGGCGAGTACGACGCGGACCTGGTCAACGACGACGGCGAGAGCCGCGAGTTCTACTACCAGGTCGAGGTCCAGGAAAGCGGCGGTCAGGCCACGCTGGGGCCCGCTGCCGTCGAGATCGACGCTCCCGAGTCGAAGGGCGTCCGGAACGACCGGGCCACCTTCGGTGGGACGAACGAGAACGCCGTCACGCCGAGCGCGAGTTCGGCGACCTCGACGACCACCGAGACGGCCAGCGACCCCACCTCCGCGACCGACCCGATTTCGGACGCGACCGGTGGCTCGGGCGGTGGCTCCTCGGGTGGCAGCGACGGCGGCTCCATCACCGACACCGTGAGTGGCACGACCGACACGGTCTCGGACACGCTCTGACCCACATCCCCGCCCGTTCCCCACTCGCCCTCCACTCGTTCTCACACTCTCCAGCGGCGGCCACGCCGTCAGGGACACACCTTTTAACCGTCCGCCTGCGTAGCCGGCGGTATGATATCACTCGACGAGGCCGTGACGGCCCGGCTCGAATCCCACGGCGAGCGGTTCGAGGTGCTGGTCGACCCGGACGCGGCACTGGCCATCAAGCGCGACGAGTTCGAGGGCGACCTCGAGGACGTCATCGCCGCCGAAGACGTGTTCGAGGACGCCTCGCGCGGCGACCGGCCGCCCGAGAACGCGCTGGAGGAGGTGTTCGGGACGACCGATCCGATGGAGATCATCCCGGAGGTCATCAAGCGCGGGGAGATCCAGATCACGGCCGACCAGCGCCGGGAGATGCAGGAGCAAAAGCACAAGCAGCTCGTCAACACCATCGTCCGGAACGCGGTCAACCCCCAGCAGGACGACACACCCCACCCGCCCGAGCGCATCGAGCGCGCGCTCGAACAGGCCGGGTTCAAGGTCGACCCGATGGAGCCCGTCGAGAACCAGGTCGACGACGCGCTGGAGGCGCTCCGGCCGGTCATCCCCATCCGCTTCGACGAGGTCGTGATGGCGGTCCAGCTGCCCGCGGACCACGCCGGCTCCGGCCAGGCGCAGGTCCGGGAGTTCGGCGACCTGCAGCGCGAGGAGTGGCAGTCCGACGGGAGCTGGGTCGGCGTGCTGAAGTTCCCGGCCGGCCTGCAGAACGAGTTCTACGAGCTCTGCAACGAGGTCTCCAGCGGTGAGGCCGACGTCCGTGTCATCAAGGACGAGGACGACATCGGGACGCGGTAATCGACTGCCGCTCGCGGCCGGAACGCGACGGAACGCAACCGTTTCCGGGCATGAGGCCCTTCCATGCCACGTGCCCAGTCGTTCGCGTCTGCTCACCGCGGCCGTCGGCCTGCTGGCGAGCCTGCTCGTGAGCGTCGCCGCGTACGTCTACTTCGACACGTTGCTCCTGTTCCTCTTCCTGCCGTTCGTCCCGTTCCTGTTCCGGGGTGGTGACGAGCACGACGAACCGCCGGTCCGGACCTGTCCGGCGTGTGGTTACCGGACCCGGGCGACCGATCACGAGTACTGTCCCCGGGACGGAACGCGGCTCGAGTGAGTCGCCGGGCTACTCGCCCGGGGGGCCGCCGTCCGGGTGGTCACCATCCGTGCTCGGGGCCGGGTCACCGTCGGGTCGGTCGCGTGGTTCCGTCGAGTCGGGAGCGTCGTCCGGTCCGTCCTTGGCCGCCGCGTCGTCTGCCGACTCGTCCGTGGTGGGGGCTGTATCGGCCATCGCGTCCGGGTAATCCTCGTCAGGAGGGGTCGTTCCCGGGTCGACCGCGGCCGGCCGGATGGCGTTCCCGGCGACCAGTTCCGGGAGGACGAGGTCGGCGAAGTGGTACGTCAGGACCAGCAGGAGCGGGCCGAGGAAGATGCCGTACCAGCCAAAGAGGAGCGGGCCGAAGATGTAGGCGAACATCACGAGGCCGACGTGGAGGTTACGCCCGGAGACGTACGGCCGGAGCAGCAGGTCCGGGATGGTGTCGACGATGACGAAGGAGAGGAGGGTGAACGCGGTGGGGAACCAGACCGACGCGTCGTTGGCTCCGGCGACGACGAACAGGTAGATCGCCACCGGGACGTAGACCAGTTTCATGCCGACGACGGGGACGAGGCTGGCAGCACCGGCCAGCAGGCCGATGAGTGCCGGGTAGGGGATGAAGATGCCGGGCGGGGCGACGAAGTTGAGCAGCGAGTAGACGACGGCACCGATGCCGGCCGTGAAGACGGCGTTCAGCAGGTTCCCGGTGTAGACGCTGTGGAGGTCCGTGTCGACGCGGTCGACGAACGTGCCGAGGACGCCCGTCTCGGTCCCGAACCGTCGGAGCGCCCAGCGGGTGAGCCGGGGACCGTCACGGAGCATGTAGAAGGCGGCCGCGAAGACGACGAACAGGTGGAGCAGGCCGTTGCCGACGAAGCCGAGCGAGTCGAGCGCGGGCCCGAGTGCGCTCTCGATGGCGGCGCGGGCGTTCGGATCCGACAGCAACGTGGCCGGGTCGCCGACGGCGTCCGAGAGCTCCAGGTAGGGTGCGACGGCCTCCTCCAGCGGGCCGAGGTCGGCAGTGTTGCGGAAGCGCTGGAACTCCTGCAGGCCGATGGCGAGCGCGTAGGTCACGAGCACGAGGACCGGCAGGGCAAGCGCCAGGAGCGCCAGGGCCGCGGCGAGGGATTTCGACCGCAACCGCCGGCGCAACCGGGTGTAGAACGGCCGCGTCCCGTAGTAGACGAAGAGGGCCAGCACGAACGTCCCGACGAACGAGTACGCGACGAAGGAGAGCAGGAACGCCACGGCGGCCCCAAGGGCCCACCACGCGGCGCGGGACTTCGATACGGGGACCTGCATACTGGGCGGTTCGCAGGCGCGACCATAAACCTCCGTCACCGTAGCTCTGTCCCGCTGCCCCCCCACAGCCTTTTGCTTGGGGTTCGCGTAGCCGCGGGGTATGGGTCTCGACCGTGACCGGGTGGAGCCACGCGTGGCCGAACTGCCCGGCGAGAAGGCCAGGGAACGGGTCGACTATCACCGCTCGTTCGCCGCGCCAGCCACGTACGTCTACGACTTCGTCTGGGACCACACCGCCCCCGCCGACGGCCCGTTCTGCACGGACGTCGACGGGAACGTCCTCATGGACTTCACCAGCCACGTCGGTGCGGCGCCGCTGGGCTACCAGAACCCGAAGATCACGGAGCCGATGGCCGAGTTCGACCTGCCCGACCCGGGCAAGATCGCCGGGCAGGATTTCTACCTCTCCGCGGGCGACCCCGCCGACCCGCAGTTCCCGGGGCCGGCGGAGCTGATGGACCGCCTCGTGGAGGCGACGAGCCACTACGGGATGGACACCGTGTTCCTCTCGAACTCCGGCGCGGAGGCGGTCGAGAACGCGATGAAGATCTGCTACGACGACACCGGCGGGAAGTACGCCATCACCTTCGAGGGCGCCTTCCACGGCCGGACGCTGGGGACGCTCTCGCTCAACCGCTCGAAGGAGGTGTACCGCCGCGAGTTCCCCGAGATCGGCCCGGTCCACGACGCGCCGTTCTGCCGGGACCGCTCGTGTGACCCGGCCGCGTGCGGGTGCGGGTTCTTCCCCGACCCCGACGGCGAGGGGCCCTCCACCCTCCGCCGGATGCTCGACCCGGAGCGGGGCCACGTCAACGTCGACGAACTGGCCTTCCTCATCCTGGAGCCGGTGCAGGGCGAGGGCGGCTACCACGTCCCCAGCGACGCGTTCATGGAGGAGGTCGCCGCGCTCTGTGACGAGCACGACATCCACATCGTCGCCGACGAGATCCAGTCCGGCGTGGGCCGCTCGGGCGAACTGTGGGCCAGCGACCACTACCCCATCGAACCGGACGTCATCACGGCGGCGAAGGCGCTGCGCGTGGGCGCGACGGTCGCCAGCAAGGACGTGTTCCCCGAGGAGCAGAGCCGGCTCTCCTCGACCTGGGGCGCCGGGGATATCGCGGCCTCGCTGCAGGGCGCACTCACGCTAGACGCCATCCACGAGTACGACCTCCTGACGAACGCGACCGAGCGGGGGCGGCAGGCCCGCGAGCTGCTGGCCGATGCCGACCTGCCGGGCGTGACCGATGTTCGTGGTCTCGGCCTGTTGCTCGCCGTCGAGTTCGACACGAAGGAGCGGCGCGACGACGTGCAGGCGGCAGCGATGCAGCACGGCCTGCTGACGCTGGGCTGTGGCCACAGGACGCTCCGGCTGCTCCCGCCGCTGGACGTGACCGAACGGGAGGTCCGGCTGGGCGTGGACCTGCTGGCCGAGGCGGTCCGCGACGTGGCGTGAGGCGGTTGCACTGTCCGCCCCGCACGGGGTGACGCTCACCGGGCCGTCCGATGCGGGATGCCCGGCCGTGTCCGCCGTCCGTCTGCCGAAGCTTCATTATCGTGGTGTGCGTCAACGCTCCACATGTCGACGGAGGACGGCGGGTCGATGGAGTTCGTACTGGACGGGGACAACACGTTCGCCGGGCTCCCCGGCACGATGAAGGCGATCTCGTGTCCCTCCTGCTTCAACCAGCAGCTCCTGAGAGATGTCATCGACACCGGGCGGTGTCGGAGCTGTGACGCCGACCTCGAACTGACACTCTCCGTGCAGCCGGAGTGACCTCGTCCCACTCCGTACGCCCGAATCCCGTCGCGAACTCCCGGGGTTCAGCGATAATCTCCGGAGTAACTCGGAAACCACGCCGTCTCGACGGCCAGCGATGGTCGACACCGCCCGGAAAGCGCGCCGTTGATAGGGCTCGGGTCGATACCCCGGTGTAATGCGGGTCGAGCAGTTGGGCGATGGTGAGCCGGAGATCGCTGTGGTGGGTGGCATCCACGGCGACGAGCCGTGCGGCCCTCGCGCCATCGACGCGGTGTTGCAGGCCGACCCGGACCTCGCGCGCCCGGTCAAGTTCATCGTCGCCAACGAGGAGGCGATGGCGCGGAACCTCCGGTACGTCGAGGAGGACCTCAACCGTGCCTTCCCGGGTGCGCCGGACGCCGACACCCACGAGGCACGGCTGGCCCACGAACTGCTGGCGGAGCTTCGCGACTGTGTCGTCTTCTCGATGCACTCGACCCAGTCCTACGCGCAGCCGTTCGCGCTCTGTGACACGGTGGACGCGCTCGCGCGCTCGGCGTGTCCGTATCTCTCGGTGGACGCGCTGGTCGAGACCTCGCAGTTCTCCGAGGGCCGGCTCATCGAGCGCGACGAGGTGCTGGAGGTGGAGTGTGGGCTTCAGGGAAGCGACCAGGCCGCCGAGAACGCGGAGCGGTTGGTGCGGGAGTTCCTCGCGGCCGTCGGCGCGCTCCCGGGCGAGCCACACGAGAACCACGAGGTCCCCATCTTCCGGATGCATCGGCGCATCCCGAAGCGCCGGGGCGACCGCTACGAGGTCCTCGTCGAGAACTTCCAGCGCGTGGACGCGGACGCGCCGTTCGCGGCCGTCGACGGCGAGCAACTCGTCGCCGACGAACCGTTCTATCCCATCCTGATGTCCGCCTACGGCTACGAGGACGTGTTCGGCTACACCGGCGAACTCGTCGGGAAACTGGAGGCCGACGGCGAGGCGACGGCCCGGGCCGAGCGCTAGCGCCGGACCACCAGCATCTCCGTGACGCCGCGCTGGAACTCGTAGGGTACCTCGCGTGTCTCGACGGCGAGTCCGTCCGCCCGGAGCGCCGTGACCGACGGCTCGACGAACGCCGACCGCTCGGTGTCCAGCGACGCCAGCGGGAACACCCGGACCTCGTCGGCGACCCGGGCGAGTTCCCGGAGCGCCGCGGTGTGGAACGCCGCGTCCAGCCGGTCGTCGTAGAGGAACAGCAGGTTGGCCGACAGCGCGAGGTCGAAGCTGTCGTCCGGGAACGGGAGGTCCGGGAGCCCGGCCGCGACGTACGGGCCCGCGGGGTAGTCGGCCAGGAACCGCCGGTGGGCCCGCCGGAGGTGGTCGGCCCGCCCGTCGATGTCACCGTACCAGTCCCAGGCGAACAGGTCGCGCGTCTCGCGCAACTGCTCGACGGTGGCCTCGCAGTCCTCGCGTGCCGTGGTCGCGATATCATCCCGGGGCCGCCCGTAGAGCGGGTCCGCACCGACGACGGGCACGCCGCGCTCGCGAGCGGTCCCGACGAACGAACCGACCCCCGACGGGCAGTCCAGTACCCGGCGGTCGGACGGCGCTCCCGGTTCGAGGTCGAACATCGCGGCGTACTCCTCGAACGTCCGGCCGATGGTACGGAACGCCTCGTCGACCTCGAACCGGTCGGTGTCGTCGTCCTCGGCGTCCCGCCGGCTACTCCTGTCGCGGTTCGCGTCGTGCTCCGGGTCGGTCACGCTACTCTCCGGGTGCCTCGAACTCCACCAGTTCCAGGTCCCGGCCCAGCGCGCAGTGGTCGTGTGGCGGGTCGCCGAGCACCTCGTCGATGCGGTACTCCGCGTCGAACTCCGCGCCGTCGGGTTCGCAGAACTCGTGACTCGGGCACTCCGTGTGTGGGCAGGGCCCCTCCAGCGAGACGCGGCTGCCGGCGTACGCGGAGGTGGCGGCGACGTTCGCCGTGATGGGTGCCGGCTCCACCTCCACCGCGCGGACGCCGGTGTCGTGCATCGCACATTCCAGCGTCTGCCCGCCGTCGCGGACCTCGGTGACGCGGTACTTGCGGCCCTCGGTCAGGTTGAGACACTGGTTCCGGTAGGGACAGCCCGCACAGCCGCTCGCCTCGCCGCCGTAGACGAACTCGGTCCCCGGTTCCGCGAGCCGGGTCCCGATGAGCGTGACCTTCGACATGGCCGACGGTTCGCCGCGACGGGTGAAAAGCACCCGGGCGCCGGCCGGTCAAACGGCGGCTTGACTCTCTGGAAGGCATATACCCGCTGGCGACCCCTCGACAGCCATGCAACGACGGCAGTATCTCGCCCTCGCGGGTGGCGCCCTCGCCGGCCTGGCGGGCTGTACGGACGGGCCGGTGGACGGCGGCACGACGCCCGGTGCCGGGTCGACGCCGACCGGCACCGAGGCGACCGTCACGGGGACGCTCACCGCCAACGGCACGCCGGAACTCGGCCGGCTGGACGCCCCGTTCGCCCAGCGTGCGGTCGGTGGCAACTACCTCGCGGTGGCGACGACGGCGAGCCACGGCGAGCGACTCGCGACCGCACTCGAAGGCGACGAAGCCGGGAGCGAGGCCCCCGCGTTTCTCAGGGAGACCGACTACGACGCCGCGAGCGTCGTCTGCGTTCAGGAGTCCCAGTCGTCCTCCGTTCCGGACCTCGAACTCGTCTCGGCGCGGGTCGCGGGCGAGACGGTGACGCTCGCGGCGCGCTACCCCGGTACCGCCGGCACGGACGACATCACGACGGACCTGCTGCTCGTCCGCGTGGCCCGCCCGGCCGTCAGGCACGCCACCGTCGGCATCACGCCCCAGCGTGGCGATACCACGCGGTTCAGCACCGTCGGCCGGTACGGACGGGAACTGCTGGACGAGCCCCGGCCGCTCGTCGTCCGCAACCGGGATTGCGAGTCCCACCCGGTCCGCGTCACGGCGACGGTCGGCGGGGAACTGGTGGCCGAGACGCCACCGTGGGAGCCCTCGGCGCCGGCTTCGGTCGTCCGGTACGGAGCGTTCCTCCGCGAGGCCGCGACCCACACGGTACGGGCGTCGCTGGGCCGGGACGCGAGTGCGGAGACGACGCTCGCGACGGCGACCGCCGCCGACGACCCGCAGGGGGCACTCGTCGACGTCTCCGGTGACGGGACGCTCTCCGTCGAGACACGGCCCGTCGAGGACCTCCCGGACCGGGCGAGTGGGGAGTGCGAGGCGGCCTCGCTCCCGTACGAGTCGAGCGACCCGTCGGAGAACGTGGCCGACCCCGCCCGACTCGAGTGGGTCAACCGGAGCGGCGCCGACCGGCAGCTGGAACTGGTCGTCCGCGACGGGGACCGCACGGCCGTCGAGCGCGACGTGGCGCTGGCCGCCGGCGGGAAGGGGCAGACCGAGGCCCTCGTGGCGAAGCGCGGCGTCTACGACACGCGACTCCTGCTGGACGGACGCGAGGAACGGGTGGACTGGCAGGTCGACGAGTCCGGCGACGACCTGCAGGTGATGGTCGAGGCCGACGGCTCCCTGGCGGTGGCACGGAGCAGTCTCGCGTAGCGGCCGTCACTCACCGGTCAGCCGGTCCAGCTCGTCGAAGTAGTCCTCGCGAGGGACCTGATAGAGGTCGCGGTAGTCCACGTCCCCGCGTGCGAACTCCGCGGCCAGTTCGCGGGCACCCTCCACTGCGGCCCCCCGCGTATCGTACCGTTCCTCCGGGGCCGACACGTCGGGTTCGAGGTAGAGCGTCACGACCCACGACGCACCCGGCGGAGCCTCGCGCTCGACGCCGGGCCGGCGGTCGCGCCGCCCGTGGGTGACGTAGAGGGTCGGCAGACACGGTGCGGGGAATGCGCCGCCATCGAAGATATCCGGTCGGTAGACGAGGACCGTCCGCTGGTCGTCGTCGCTCCAGACCCGCCAGCCATCGGGGAGCGTCGCCGGGTCGAGTGAGGTCCCGGGGTCCCGCGCGTCGTCGGTCATCGCCCGCCGGTACGCCGTCGGTGTCCCTGAGTCCGGCGGTTCCGACACCGGCTGGCCGGAAGGTATATAAGCGCCGCTCTGCCAGGGAGCTTGGTAGTCCGTCGCACCAGCGCGTCGGCGTGTGGTTTCGGCGGTGGACGGTCGTGTTCTCTCGGGGTGATTGCGGCAAAACTTATGAGTGACGGACTCTCATGGTTAATATAGTGCGGTGGCGCCGAGCCACCGAACGCCCCGGCCGTGCTCCCCGTTACGTCGCCCCGTGACGTCGGTGCCGGCGCCGGAGTGTGGTACGCCCACTCATGCCACAATACACTCATCCCCGGTTCCGTGCGAGCGGCCCCCGGGCCGGACTCCCGTGCCCGCGGTTCCTCCGCCGGTACGTAGGGGGCGGGCCCCAGCTCCGTGTCGATACCGACCGCGGCCGCCGTGACGGTGGGCCCACGGCTGTGACCCATCCCCCCGAGATGACGACCACCCAGACCAACACATGAGCGAACGAGAGAGCCTCGAAGCACTCAGCCAGGAGTACCGTGATACCATCCCCGAGGACCTCCGCGAGACCCACTCCTTCGAGTGGTACCTCGACGAGGTCTACGACCACCCGCGCATCGCGCGCAACGCCCACCAGCGCGTCGCGGACATGTTCGACTACTACGGGACCGAATACGACGAGGACGCCGGCGTCGTCGAGTACCTGCTCGCCAGCGAGGACCCGCTGAACGACGGCGAGAACACGTTCTACGGCCGTGCCGTCCACGAGTCCATCCACGAGTTCGTCAACAAGGTGAAATCCGGCGCCCGTGGACTGGGCCCCGAGAAGCGTATCAAACTGCTCCTGGGGCCGGTCGGCTCCGGGAAGTCCGAGTTCGACCGCCAGGTCCGGACCTACTACGAGGATTACACCGCCACCGACGAGGGCCGGATGTACACCTTCCGCTGGACCAACCTGGGCGATGTCATCCGCGACCAGGACCCGGCCGACGACACGGTCCGGTCGCCGATGAACCAGGACCCGCTCGTGCTGCTGCCACAGAAGCAGCGCGACCGCGTTCTGGAACGGGTGAACGAGGCGCTCGACGCGCCCTACACCATCCGCAACGAGCAGTCGCTGGACCCGGCCAGCGAGTTCTACATGGACCGGCTGCTGGAGGAGTACGACGACGACCTGCAGACGGTTCTGGAGAACCACATCGAGATCGTCCGGTTCATCGCCGACGAGAACAAGCGCCAGGGCATCGAGACGTTCGAGCCCAAGGACAAGAAGAACCAGGACGAGACGGAGCTGACGGGGGATGTCAACTACTCGAAGATCGCGGTCTACGGGGAGTCGGACCCGCGAGCATTCGACTACAGCGGGGCGTTCTGCAACGCGAACCGCGGTATCTTCTCGGGCGAGGAGTTGCTCAAACTGCAGCGCGAGTTCCTCTATGACTTCCTGCACGCCACCCAGGAGCAGACGATCAAGCCGAAGAACAACCCCCGCATCGACATCGACCAGGTCATCGTCGGCCGGACGAACATGCCCGAGTACCGGGACAAGAAGGGCGACGAGAAGATGGAGGCGTTCAACGACCGGACCAAACGCATCGACTTCCCGTACGTCCTCCAGTACGCGGAGGAGGCCCGCATCTACGAGAAGATGCTCCACAACGCCGACGTGCCGGATATCCACGTCGAGCCCCACACCCTCCAGATGGCCGGGCTGTTCGGCGTCCTCACGCGCATCGCCGAGCCCGACGGCGGGCAGGTCGGCGTCGTCCAGAAGGCGAAGGCCTACAACGGCGAGATCGACGAGGGTGAGGACATCGACGTGAAGAAGCTCCGCGACGAGGCCGAGGAGACCACCGACCTCGGCGAGGGGATGGACGGGGTCAGTCCGCGGTTCATCGGCGACGAGATCGCCGAGGCCATCATGGACTCGATGCACCGGGGCCGGGGGTTCCTCTCGCCGCTCACCACGTTCAACCACCTCGAGGAGAACCTGGAGAACCACGGCTCCATCCCGCAGGAGAACTTCGAGACCTACTACCGCTACCTGGAACTCGTCCGCGAGGAGTACAAGGAGCGTGCCATCGAGGACGTGCGCCACGCGCTCGCCTACGACCTCGACGAGATCCAGCGCCAGGGCGAGAAGTACATGGACCACGTCATGGCCTACATCGACGACGACACCGTCGAGGACGAGATTACGGGTCGCGAGCAGGAGCCCGACGAGAAGTTCCTGCGCGACGTCGAGGAGAAACTCGACATCCCGGAGGACCGGAAGAACGACTTCCGCCAGGAGGTCGCCAACTGGGTCTCCCGCAGAGCGCGCGAGGGGGAGACGTTCGACCCGCAGGACAACGACCGGCTGCGCCGGGCGCTCGAACGCAAGCTCTGGGAGGACAAGAAGCACAACATCAACTTCTCGGCACTCGTGTCGAGCGGGGAGATGGACGACGACGAGCGGTCCGCCTGGGTGCAGGCCCTGACCGACCAGGGCTACTCCGAAGACGGGGCCAGAGAGGTGCTCGAGTTCGCCGGCGCCGAGGTCGCCAAGACGGAGATGGAAGACTGATATGACCGACGACAACCGTGGCGAGGAACCGACCGACGACGAGGTCGCAGATGGAGGTGAGGCGAGCGACGCGAGCCGAGCCTCGTCGGGCCGCCGGTCCGACGGCGGTGTCGCTCGTGACGCGGCCTCGTTCATCGACGCGGCCGACGAGAGCCTGGAGGCGACCTACGAGCCGCCGATGTCGCTCTCGGAGTACGTCGAGGAACTGTTCGAGAACCCGGGGACCGCGAGCCACGCCTCGAAGTACCTGCTGCAGGCCATCGAGGCCGCCGGCCGCCGCACCGTCGTCGAGGAGGGCGAGGAGAAGCAGCGCTACTGCTTCTTCGACGACCCGCACAACGACGGCGAGCACGCCATCCTCGGCAACACGGAGGTGCTGAACGCGTTCGTCGACGACCTCCGCTCCATCGCCGCGGGGCGGGGCAAGGACGAGAAGATCGTCTGGCTGGAGGGTCCGACCGCGACCGGCAAGTCCGAGCTGAAGCGGTGTCTCATCAACGGGCTCCGGGAGTTCAGCAAGACGCCCGAGGGTCGGCGCTACACCGTCGAGTGGAACGTCGCGGGTGCCGACAGCGGCGCGAGCGCGATGACCTACGGCGGCGGGGGCCCGCCGGAACCGGACGAGGACGACTGGTACGCCTCGCCCGTGCAGGTCCACCCACTGGCGGTGTTCCCCGAGGACGTGCGCGAGGACCTGCTCGCCGAGCTGAACGCCCGGCTGGACGACCACATCCCCATCCGCGTGGAGGGGCGGCTGGACCCGTTCTCGCGGGAGGCGTACGACTTTCTCGAGGAGCAGTACCGCCGGCAGGGTGTCGAGGACCTGTTCTCGGCGGTGACGGACCCGAAGCACCTCCGGGTGAAGAACTACGTCGCCGACGTTGGCCAGGGCATCGGCGTCCTCCACTCGGAGGACGACGGCTCGCCCAAGGAGCGGCTCGTCGGCTCGTGGATGGCCGGGATGCTCCGCGAACTCGACTCGCGGGGGCGCAAGAACCCGCAGGCGTTCAGCTACGACGGCGTCCTCTCGCAGGGGAACGGCCTCCTCACCATCGTCGAGGACGCCGCCCAGCACGCCGACCTGCTGCAGAAACTGCTCAACGTCCCCGACGAGGGGAGCGTGAAACTGGACAAGGGCATCGGGATGGACATCGACACGCAGATGATCATCATCTCGAACCCGGACCTCGAAGCGAGACTGAACCAGCACGCCGACCGCTCGGGGTCGGACCCGCTGAAGGCCCTGAAGCGGCGCCTCGACAAGCACGAGTTCACCTACCTGACGAACCTCTCGCTGGAGGCCGAACTCATCCAGCGCGAACTCACCAACGAGACGACGGTCTGGACCGCCGACTCCTACGACGAGCTGGCGGCGCGCATCCGCCAGCCGGTCACCATCCGCGTCCGCGACGGCGAGGGTGTCGTCCGGGAGAAGGAACTCGCCCCGCACACCATCGAGGCGGCCGCGCTGTACGCGGTCGTCACGCGACTCGACGGCGAGGACGTCCCGCCCGGGCTGGACCTCGTGGACAAGGCCCTGGTGTTCGACCGGGGCTACCTGCAGGACGGCGACGAGCGCCGGGAGAAGGAGGAGTTCGACTTCGACGCCGACGCCGAGGACGGAGAGACGGGCATCCCCGTCACGTACACGCGGGACATCATCGCGGACCTGCTCCACGAGGTGCAGGACCGCCACCACCCCGACCTCCCGGTCGAGGACGTGGTGATGCCCCGCGACGTGCTCAACCGGATGGCCGAGGAGCTGAGCGACACGCCCGTCTTCGGGCCCAACGAGAAGACGGAGTTCGAGAACCGGCTCGTCCCCATCAAGAACCACGTGTTCACCGAGCAGGAGGACGACGTGCTGGAGGCCATCATGCGCGAGAAGCGCGTCGACGAGGCCACCGTCGAGGAGTACATCGAGCACGTCTACGCGTGGGTCGAGGACGAGGGGATCGAGAACGAGCGCGGCGAACTGGAGGAGCCGGACCCGCTGAAGATGAAGGTGTTCGAGACCGAGCACCTCGGCCGGTTCGACGAGGACGACTACGACGGGACCGAGCCCGACGCGGCCGTCGAGGAGTTCCGCGCCGAGAAGGTCGTCACCGCCCTCAACCGCCACGCCTGGCGCCACCGCGACGAGGACTTCCGGGTGGAAGATGTGAACGTCAAGGAGATTCCGGTCATCGAGACGGTGCTGGGCAGCCACGACTGGGACGACGTCCGCCGGACGTTCCCGGACTTCGACCCCGACCAGTGGGACGACCCGCCGTCCGGGACGGAGACGGCTTCTGTCAAATCAGATACCATCCGGAACATGCAGGAACTGTTCGACTACTCGGAGGCGTCGGCCGAACTCACGAGCCGGCACGTCATGGGCCAGGTGAGCTACCGATGGGAGTGATGAGGATGTTCCGTGGTCGTGTCCGGTTTGGATTCGGATGTCGTCAGGGACGACGGAGACGCCTACGAAGCCCTCGGCCGCTCGGGGCCCCGCGGCTCGCTGCGCGCTTCCCTCGTGCCTCACGCCGTTCGGCACTCAGTCCAGTGCATACATCGCCGGGGGACCACCGAGCGGCCTCGCCCTTCGAGTCCACCAGGACCGCGTGTGGGTCAGTCGGGACCGTGGGCCTCGTGCCTCCCCAGCCGCTTGCAGTGCTCGCTGCGCTGCGCGCTTCAGCCCTCGCGCGCACAGGGGCTTCCGGCGGCCGGCAGGTGAGCGGGCGACACGAGGTCGCCCGCGGTGAGCCGGCCGCCGGGTGCCAGCGCGCGCCGGTTGGACTGACGGGGCTGGCACGCACTAGCCGAGCGACGGGTCGGCCGGCCGGTTCCACGGACAGGAAGCGCGCGGGCGCCCTTTCCGTGGAGGTCGTTCGAAAGGCGGCTCCGCCGCCTTTCGTGATGACGAGAGACGCCGCAGGCGTCTCTCGGACCACCGCGAGCGAAGCGAGCGTGCCGGAACACGCCGGCGCCCGCGCGGGGAGGTGTGGGGACTCTGCGCCCCCATGGAACCTCCACGCGCGAATGCTCCGGTTGCCCCCCGAACCCTGGCGGACTGCCGAAGGGCGAGGGCGCTCGACGGTGCCCGGACGAAGCAAGCACTGGACCGAGCAGCGGGGGAGCGAAGCTCCCCCGAGCGAACGGCGGCGAAGCCGCCGTGAGCGGCGAGCCTCGCGAGCCGTGAGGGAAGCGCGCAGCGAGTCCCGGCACCCCGAGCGCCCGAGGGCTTCGGTAGCGTCCCCGTCGCCGTCGCACACACCGGTATTACCAGGGTACTCGACGGACAAACATCTAAATTCAGAAATAATAGATGAGGTAACAACGTAATGGGACTGAAAGACGACCTCGAACGATATCGCGAAGTGGGCGAGGAGAAGCGGCAGGACCTCTCCGAGTTCATCCAGTACGGCGACATGGGCCAATCCCTCCCGGACGAGGTGAAGATCCCCATCAAGATCGTCGACCTGCCGGAGTTCGCCTACGACCAGCGCGACATGGGCGGCGTGGGCCAGGGCGACGGCGACACGCCCGACGTGGGCCAACCCGTCGGCGAGCCACAGCCGCAGCCGGGCGACGGCGACGAGGACGGCGAGCCCGGCGAGGAGGGCGGCGAACACGAGTACTACGAGATGGACCCCGAGGAGTTCGCCCAGGAACTCGACGAGGAACTCGGACTGGACCTCGACCCGAAGGGGAAGAAGGTCATCGAGGAGAAGGAGGGCGACTTCACGGACATCACGCGCACGGGGCCCGCGTCCACCCTCGACTTCGAGCGCCTGTTCAAGAAGGGGCTGAAGCGCAAGCTCGCGATGGACTTCGACGAGAACTACCTGCAGGAGGCGCTCCGCGTCGAGGGCTGGGGGCCGGCGAAGGTGTTCGAGTGGGCCCGCGAGCAGCACATCCCCGTCTCCCGGCCGTGGATCGAGACGGCCTACGAGGACATCCCCCGCGAGGAGCGGGACCGCTGGGCCAGTATCGAGGAGATGGAAGCCAACGTCGAGCGTGAGTCCACGGCGACCCGCATCCGCCGGGACGGCATCGACGAGGTGCCGTTCCGGCGCGACGACGAGCGGTACCGCTACCCCGAGATCGTCGAGGAGCGCGAGAAGAACGTCGTCGTGGTCAACATCCGCGACGTGAGTGGGTCGATGCGCGAGAAGAAGCGGGAACTCGTCGAGCGGACGTTCACGCCGCTGGACTGGTATCTCACGGGCAAGTACGACAACGCCGAGTTCGTCTACATCGCCCACGACGCCGACGCCTGGGAGGTCGAGCGTGAGGAGTTCTTCGGCATCCGCAGCGGCGGCGGCACGCGCATCAGTAGCGCGTACGACCTCGCCGCGGAGATTCTGGAGGAGCGCTACCCCTGGAACGAGTGGAACCGCTACGTGTTCGCCGCGGGCGATAGCGAGAACTCCTCGAACGACACCGAGGAGCGGGTCATCCCGGCGATGGAGGAGATTCCCGCGAACCTGCACGCGTACGTGGAGACCCAGCCCTCCGGCAACGCCATCAACGCGACCCACGCCGAGGAGGTCGAGGAGCACTTCGGCGGCGACTCCAACGTCGCCGTCGCCTACGTCTCCAGCCCGGAGGACGTGGTCGACGCCATCTACACCATCCTCAG
Organism: Haloglomus halophilum; assembly: GCF_024298885.1. Lineage (GTDB taxonomy): Archaea > Halobacteriota > Halobacteria > Halobacteriales > Haloarculaceae > Haloglomus > Haloglomus halophilum. The sequence continues at coordinate 100,816 of NZ_CP101166.1, read as the reverse complement.
CACGGAGCAGTCCGAGGAGGTGACCGCACGATGAACCCCGACCGCATCGAACAGCAGCGTATCGCCGAGGGACTGGAGGAACCGGTGCGCGAGGCCGCCAACCTCGCGGAGAAGCTGGGCCTGGAGCCGTTCCCGGTCAACTACTGGATCGTCGACTACGACGACATGAACGAGCTCATCGCCTACGGCGGGTTCCAGACGCGGTACCCGCACTGGCGCTGGGGGATGCAGTACGACCGCCAGCAGAAGCAGGGCCAGTTCATGGGCGGCAAGGCGTTCGAGATCGTCAACAACGACAACCCCGCCCACGCGTTCCTCCAGGAGTCCAACAGCCTCGCGGACCAGAAGGCCGTCATCACGCACGTCGAGGCGCACTCCGATTTCTTCCGGAACAACGAGTGGTTCGGGCTGTTCGCGAACGACCCGGACGCGGCCGCCATGCTCGAGCGCCACGCCGAGACCATCCGGGAGTACATGGAGGACCCCGAGATCGACCGCGAGGCGGTCGAGGCGTGGATCGACCACGTCCTCTGTCTGGAGGACAACGTCGACCAGCACCGGGCGTTCGTCCCGGCCGAGACGCGCGGCAGTGATGGCGAGGATGTCGAGGCGGAGGTCGTGGCCGAGAAGCTCGACGAGCTGGAGCTCTCCGACGAGGTCCGGGACCAGGTGTTCGACGAGGAGTGGCTCGAGTCCCAGGAGGACGACGAGGAGGTCCGGTTCCCGGCCGAGCCCGAGAAGGACATCCTCGCGTTCCTCTGGAACCACGGGAAGGCGTACGACGCGGAGGCCGAGAAGGCCGTGGAGATGACCGAGTGGCAGCGCGACGTGCTGGAGATCCTTCGCAAGGAGGCGTACTACTTCGCTCCCCAGAAGATGACGAAGGTGATGAACGAGGGGTGGGCCGCCTACTGGGAGTCGAAGATGATGACCGACGAGGCGTTCGCCGGCGACGACGAGTTCCTCTCGTACGCCGACCACATGGCCGCCGTCCTGGGCTCGCCCGGGCTGAACCCGTACAAGCTCGGCCTGCAGCTCTGGAACTACGTCGAGAACACCACCAATCGCCGCGAGGTCGTCGAGAAGCTGCTCCGGGTGGAGGGCGTCACCTGGCGCAACTTCGAGGACGTGATCGACCTCGACGAGGTGCGGGACCTGCTCGAACCCGAGCCGTGGCTGGTCGACGTTGTCGGGCACCTGGACGACCTCGACCCAGACGACGAGCGCGTCGACGCCGAGGCGCTGGCGGCGGCCCACGATGGCGAGGTCGACGTACAGAAGTACCCCTGGAAGGTGCTGACCTACGCGGGCCTCGCGGAACGCCACTATTCGCTCGTGAAACCGGCGTTTCGCGGCTTCCTCAAGCGCATCAGCCAGTCGGAGCTGGAGCGCATCGCCCGCTACCTGTTCGACACGGACCGGTACGACTCCGTCGAGGACGCGGTCGCGGATGTCGACCGCGCCGCCGGTTGGGACCGGATGCGCGAGATCCGCGAGTCCCACAACGACGTGACCTTCCTCGACGAGTTCCTCACGCAGGAGTTCGTCGACGACAACGACTACTTCACCTACGAGTACACGCACACGACCCGCGACTACCGGGTCACCTCGACCGACTACCGGGACGTGAAGAAGAAGCTGATGCTCCGGTTCACCAACTTCGGGAAGCCGACCATCGCGGTCGAGGACGGCAACTACGAGAACCGGAACGAGCTGCTGCTCGCTCACCAGTACAACGGCGTGATGCTGGACATCCAGCAGGCCCGGCAGACGCTCGAACGCGTCTTCCAGCTCTGGGGCCGTCCGGTCAACCTCAAGACCATCGTGAAGGAGGTCGACGAGCACGACATCGAGGTGGCGCGCCGACGCGACCGCGAGCCCGAACCCGAGGAGGTCGGCAAGCTCCTCCGGTACGACGGCGAGGAGTTCACCGTCGAGGACCTCCCGTGGGAGGCCGTCGAGGGTATCGCCGCGACGGATGTCGACTACGACACCAAACCCGACGAGTGGCTGGCGTGATGCGCCGGCCCCGGACTCGGGCCGGACGACGGCGGGCTGGGCGGCCCTGTGGATAGGTTCTTGACCCCCCGGGCGCAACCGGTGTGTAGTGTCAGAGGGTAGCGCAGTCACTCCGGAGGCGGACACGCCGACGGAGATGGAACCGAGCGACATCCACGACATCCTCCGGAACGACCGGCGCCGGCTCACCATCAAGAACCTGCAGGAGCAGCCGGACGGGACGATGGGTGTCCGCGAGCTCTCGGAGGCCATCGCCTCGCTGGAGACCGGCGAGGACCCGCCGCCGAGCGACAAGCGCCAGTCCGTCTACGTCTCGCTCCACCAGACCCATCTGCCGAAGCTCGAGGAGTTCGGCATCGTCTCCTACGACTCCGACGAGAAGCGGGTCCGCCTCGAGGACCGCGTCCGCGAGGTCGAGGTGTACATGGAGATCGTTCCCCGGTACGGGCTCTCGTGGGGCGAGTTCTACTTCGGCCTGGGGCTGCTCGGCACGCTCACCACCATCGCGGTCCTGCTCGGCGTCCCCGGCGTCGAGGCGCTCGGCGTGACCGTCACCGCAACCGTCTTCTTCGTCATCCTGATGCTGTCCTCGACGTACCACGTCTACGCACAGCAGGACCGCATCCTGTTCCAGCGCTTCCGGAAGGAGTAGAGCAGGCGTTTTGCGGGCCGCCCGCCATGCGGGCCACATGCACGAGCGATTCGAGGTCGGCACCGACGAGCGCCTGCAGGCCATCGACATCACCGACCGCGTCGTGGACGCCCTCCCCGCCGATGCCGATGGCCCCGTGACGGTCCGTTCCCGACACACCACCGCCGGCGTCGTGGTGAACGAGGCCGAGCGGCGACTGCTGGCCGACATGGAGACGTTCCTCGCCGATGTCGTCCCGGACGAGGGGTGGCGCCACGACGACATCGACGACAACGCCGACTCGCACCTCCGGGCGCTCCTCTGTGGGGCCTCCGAGACGGTTCCCGCCCGCGACGGCGACCTCGACCTCGGGACGTGGCAGGCCGTCCTGCTGGTCGAGTGCGACGGCCCCCGGACCCGGACGGTCGAGGTCCTCGGCTGAGTGGCTGCCGGACCGGTTCGAGGTCGCCGAGTACCCACGTACCGCACTCGACGACGAGGTGGCCGACGCGCTGGCGACGCCCGTGCTCTCTGCCGACGCCCGTGGATTCAGGGTCGTCCGGGGCGGACCTGTAGGGTGTTCTCATCCCTGGGACTGCTGGAGGCCGGTTCCGCGGTGACCTGCAGACCCACGACGTGGCCCTCGGCCGCGACCACCCGGAGCAACGATCCGGAGTCACTGTTCGACATCGAAGCACGCTTCCGGTGGCTGTCGCCACAACAGGGCACTCAGGCGCTGAAACACGCGTAGAGCGGCGATGTGGCCATCCACTGTGCTATCCCTTGACGGTACACTTATACTTGTCCGCCCGCTTATCTCCGGTAATTGTTATGCCTCGGGGAACGGCAACGGGACGCACGGACCGGTGGCCGGGCTGGCGTGAGCCTGCGTCGGGTGGGTCGCCCGTGCTCGCAGGGCCAAAACGACTAACCGGTCGGCGTCGAACGCAGTGGCAACCCGCGACAGCGGAGGGCCCATGAGATACTTCGACTTCACCCTGACCCCGGACGACGGGACCATCCACCCCGTGGACGCGATCATCGTCGACACCCCTGGTGTCACTCGGGAGGCCCTCATGCACGTGAACGCGCTGGGTGACGGGACCGGCGTGATGCTCTACCGGCTGCGGGGCGACCCCGACGACCTCGCACCGGCCCTGGAGGAGTCCGACGATGTCCTCGCGTACGACATGATGAACGTCCGTGGCGAGCGCTTCCACTGTTACGTCCACGTCCCGCCGGGAGAGCCCGCGGGCTCGCTGATGACGCTGGCCCAGCGCTACGCGCTGATGATCGACACGCCGCTGGAGTTCACCGACCGTGGCGGCCTCCGGACGACGCTGGTCGGCACCCACGAGATGCTCCGCCAGGCGCTCGATCAGATTCCCGACGAGGTACAGGTCACCGTCGAGCAGGTTGGCCAGTACACCCCCGAACGGGGTGACATGCTCTCGATGCTCACAGACCGCCAGCTCGAGGTGTTCCGGACGGCCGTGGACCTGGGCTACTACGAGATCCCCCGTCGCGCGACCCACGAGGATATCGCGGACAACCTCGGCTGTGCGCCCTCCACCGTCGACGAGCACCTCCGGAAAGCGGAATCACGGGTGCTGTCGACGCTCGTCACCGGGTGAGTCCCGGCGCTCCTCCTCCTCGACGCGTCCCGTCCCTAGTCGTCGGCCGCGGCCTCACCACTCCCCGCCTGCATGTCGTTCTCGATACTGGGCGGGTACTTGCCGCGCTCCAGCTTCAGATCCGACAGCGGCCGGGCCATACAGGTCAGCGCGTAGCTCTCGGCCTCCTCCTCGGTGAGGCCGCGGCGGACGGCGACGGTCTGCTCGACCTCGCCCTCGAGGATCTCGGCGGAACAGGCCAGGCACATCCCGACGCGGCAGGAGTACTCCTGCGCGACGCCCTCCTCGATGCACCGCTTCAGGATGGTCTCCTTGTCGGAACAGGTGATGGTCTCGCCCGTCCCGACGAACTCGACGGTGTACTCGGTCATACCCGGGGGTTCGGAAACGGTCGACAAAACTCTTGTCGAACGGACCCGGTGACGCGAGTGCCCGGTCGGGGGTCCGGTAATAAAGAGTTTTGCCGGTCCGGTGACGACGGGCGGGTATGAGTACCGACGAGGCCGGGACGGCGGCGGGGACCCGGCACACGCACGAGGTCGACGTCGTCGTCGTTGGCGCCGGAACGTCGGGCTGTTACGCGGCGGCGACCATCGCGGAGGCGGGCTACGACGTGACCATCGTCGAGCGCAAGACGGCCGAGGAAGCCGGCCACATCGCCTGCGGGGACGCGCTGAAGGGAGCCGACAAGTTCCCGGAAGTCATCCCCAAGTCGAAGATCGAGCCCGCGCTGACGAACACGGTCGTCGACCACGGCCAGTTCGAGATTCCCGCGGAGGACGCCGTCCTCGACATCCCCGTCCCCGGGGAGCTGGCGGTCATCGACCGGAAGCTGTACGGCGAACTCCTCATCGAGGGGGCCACCGAATCAGGCGTCCAGTTTCACTACGACACGGTCGTCCAGGACGTCCTCCAGGACGAGGACGGCCGCGCGACGGGCGTCACCGGCATCCGGAAGGGCGACCCCGTGCGATACGACGCCGACCTCGTCATCGACGGCGCGGGCGCGCTGTCGATCCTGCAGGACGAGGCCGACCTCTCGGACGCGACGTTCGATACGAACGTCCGGTTCTCGCAGTTCTCCTCGGCGTACCGGGAGATCATCGAGGTCGAGGAGCCGGTCGACTACCACGACGCGCTCGTGTTCAAGCCGACGAAGCGGTCGGCGGGGTACCTCTGGTACTTCCCCCGGACCGAGACCGAAATCAACGCGGGGCTGGGCTTCCAGATGAACGAGGAGCCGATGAAGCTGGTCGACGACCTCCGTGACGACATGCGGACCCGGCCGGAGTTCGAGAACGCCGAGGTGAAGGACAAGCTCGGCGCCGCGGTCCCGACCCGCCGGCCGTACGATTCGGCCACCGCTCCCGGGTTCATGTCCGTCGGGGACGCCGCGGGCCACGTCAACCCCACGACGGGTGGCGGTATCGCTGGCGCCGCCTATGCGGGCACCTATGCCGGCGACGCGGCCATCGACGCGCTCGAACAGGGTGACGTGTCCGAGGACGTGCTCTGGTCGTACAACACGCGCGTGATGGACCATTTCGGCGGCCGATACGCCGCCCTCGACGTCTACAACATCTTCACGACCGCGTACGATCTCGATGACCTGATGGCGCTGCTCGCGTCGCTGCCCGCCGACAAGCTCTCCGAGCAGCTCTACGATGGGAAGGCCGAGATCGGCCTGAAGCTGAAGGTCCAGACCGCCATCAAGTCGTTCGGCCACTGGGGGACGCTGTACGACTTCTACCAGACGAAGAAGCTTGCCGACCGCCTCACCGAGCACTACGAGGAGTATCCGGAGGGTCCCGACGAGTTCGCCTCCTGGCGGGACCAGCGCGACGAGATCATGGAGGACATCTACGAGACGACCGGCGCCGAACCGAAGTACTGACCGCCCGGAACGGTAATCCGTCGCCCCGTTGTTCTCCCGCGCATGAGCGATGACGGCCGGAGCGTGACGCTCGTCGTCCGCGGTGCCGAGAAGCGTGACGCCGGCCGCGGGGTCGCACGCCTGCCCGAAGACGCGCGCCGGGCGCTCGGAGTGCTCAGCGGCGACACGGTCGTCGTGGAGGGCGAACGCCCGACGGTCGCGAAGGTGTGGCCCGGCGGCGACGAGGACGGCATCCGCATCGACGCCGACACGCGGGCCAACGCCGGGGTCACCATCGGCGACGAGGTGACCGTCCGACCGGTCTCCGTGGCCGACGCCGACGAGGTGACACTGGACGTACCCGTGGGCCTCGACGAGGACACGCTGGAGGTCGTCCGGCGGGACCTCCTCGATCGGCCACTCCGGGTCGGTGAGACCGTCCGACTGGAACGGCTCGACACCCGCGCCGAGATCCGGTCGACCGACCCGGACGGGACAGTCCGGGTCACCGGACGGACCGACGTGCGTGTCATCTCACACCCACAGCCCGGGGCAAGCGTGCCTGGGGAGCCGGATGAGTCGCCGGGTGATGGGGGAAGCCCGCCGTCCGACGCGGAGGGTGAGACCGACGAGGCCGGGCGGACGACCGTCGAGACCGGCAGCCCGACCGACGCGGACGCCGGCAGCGGGCTGAACGTCACCTACGAGGATATCGGTGGGCTCGACGAGGAACTCGACCTCGTGAAGGAGATGATAGAGCTGCCGCTCTCCGAGCCGGAGCTGTTCCGCCAGCTCGGTATCGACCCGCCGAAGGGGGTGCTCCTCCACGGCCCCCCCGGGACGGGGAAGACCCTCATCGCGAAGGCAGTCGCCAGCGAGGTCGACGCGCACTTCGAGACCATCTCGGGCCCGGAGATCGTCTCGAAGTACAAGGGTGACAGCGAGGAGCGGCTGCGCGAGACGTTCGACCGCGCGGAGGCCAGCGCCCCGGCCATCGTCTTCATCGACGAGATCGACTCCATCGCCGGCGCGCGCGACGAGGACGCGGATATGGAGAACCGTCTGGTCGCGCAGTTGCTGACGTTGATGGACGGCCTCGACGACCGCGGCGAGGTCGTCGTCATCGGTGCGACCAACCGTGTCGACACCATCGACCCGGCGCTCCGGCGTGGCGGGCGGTTCGACCGCGAGATCGAGATCGGAGCACCGCGCGCCGAGGGGCGTCGGGAGATACTCGATGTCCACACGCGCGGTGTCCGGCTGGCCGAGGACGTGGACCTCGACACGTACGCTGCCCGGACCCACGGGTTCGTCGGCGCGGACCTCGCGTCGCTGGTGAAGGAGGCCGGGATGGTCGCCTTGCGCGACCGCGCCAATCGCGACCCGCTCACGGTGACGAAGGCGGATTTCGAGGCCGCGATGAACGCGGTCGAGCCCAGCGCGATGCGCGAGTACGTCGCCGAGGCGCCGGATACGACGTTCGCCGACGTGGGTGGGCTGGACGAGGCCAAGCAGACCCTCCGGGAGGCCGTGGAATGGCCGCTCCAGTACGGGGCCCTGTTCGAGGCGACCCGGACGGACCCGCCGTCAGGGGTGTTGCTGTATGGCCCCCCCGGAACCGGGAAGACGTTGCTCGCCCGTGCGCTCGCTGGCGAGTCCGAGGTCAACTTCATCGCCGTCGACGGGCCGGAGCTGCTGGACCGCTACGTCGGCGAGTCGGAGCGGGCCGTCCGGGAGGTGTTCGACCGCGCGCGGCAGGCCGCGCCCTCGATTCTCTTCTTCGACGAGATCGACGCCGTCGCCGGTGCCCGGGGCTCGGGGGGGCACGAGGTGACCGAACGGGTGGTGTCGCAACTGCTGACGGAGCTCGACGGGCTGGAGGACAACCCGAACGTGGTGGTGCTGGCGGCGACGAACCGCCGGGACGCGCTGGACCCGGCGCTCCTGCGCCCGGGTCGTCTGGAGGAGCACGTCGAGGTGCCGGCCCCCGACGCCGACGGTCGCCGGGCCATCCTCCAGGTCCACGGCCGGGGCAAGCCGTTCGCCGACGATGTGGACCTCGACGAGTTCGTCGCCGTCACGGAGGGCTACTCGGGGGCCGACCTGGAGGCACTGGTCCGGACGGCCTCGATGCGTGCCATCCGCGAGTTCGCGGCCGACCTGGGACCCGAGGCCGCGACCGAGCGGGCCGACGAGGTCCGCATCACGCGGGCGCACTTCGAGCAGGCGCTGGAGGTCGTGGAGCCGTCACTTCGGGAGTAGGCGAACAGGCGATACCGCTCTGGGCGCCGAACCGTGGCATCGCACTGGCGGAACCGGGCGAGGAGTGGCGTCCTCCCCGACCGGGTCGGCGGTCCGGCGGCGGCTCGTCAGGGCACGCGCCGTCTGCTGCGGAATCGTTCTTGAACCCTCGGGAGTCAGCGCTTCTCGAGCCGTGCGCGGTAGTGGACATCATCCTCCTCGGCGTCGGTGTCGGCCAGCCACCAGTCCGTTCCAACTGTGGCCTCGCTGAGCCGCTCGGGACCGAACAGGATGAACAGGAGCGTCTCGCCCACCTCGCCCTCGTACTCGAAGTGGAAGACGCGGTGAGCCAGCCCACGCTCCGGCCGCGAGCGATAGCCGAGCATCTCCCCTTCCTCGACGCTCGCCGGGTCGTATCCGTCGATGACGGCCGTCGCGTCCGGCGTCGTCACGTGCGCCAGATCGGCGAGGAACGCTCGGAGCCCGCCCATCGAACCCGCAAGGCCGACCTGGGTGCCGATGGCGAGCGCGCTCGCGAACCGGTCGCGCTCGAACGGTTCCCGGAGCGCGAACATGTCCGCGACGCGAGCGTCCTCCACGCCACGGTCCGCGGCGACGGCCACCAGCTGCTCGCTCACGTCGGTCGCGACGGTCTCGAACTGCCTCTGGAACGCCAGCGCGCGCCGGCCCGCGCCACTGCCCAGGTCGAGCAGCGGACCGTCGAGGGCGTCGGCCAGCCAGGGGTCCGCCTCGGCGTCGTAGGTGCTGAAGTAGAAGTCGTCGATGGGGTGGTCGAGCGTCTCCGTGCCATCGCGCTGGACGAGCGCCGACTCTCGCGCCCCCTCGTGGTGGTCGCGGACCGCGCGACCGAACGGGTCGGACATGGATGGTGCCGGAGGCCCCGTGGTATTGAGCGGTTCTCCACCGTGTGGCCCACCCACACCCTGCCCCGCGGTGGCGACACGAGGAAGACCTATGCCGGGGGAGTGACCACCCCCGGTCGATGTCCCGACCGTCCGCCCTCCTCATCCCCCTCCTGGCCGCGAGCCTCCTGCTCGCGGGCTGCACCGGACTCGCCCCGACCGATGGCGCCCCGTCGCCGGCCGAGCCCTCGCTGACCGACCCGTCCCCGACAGCGACCGCGACGCCGACCCCTACCGACACGCCGGACTCCCCCGCCACGCCGACGGACGACCCGACGCCCGGGACACCACACTACGGGCCCGAGCCGAACCACGATGTCGTGGTCGAGAACCGGCTCGATGGCGAGGTCACTCTCCACGTGCGGGTCAGCCGCGAAGCGACGAACGAGACCGTCTACGACGAGGCCGTGACGCTCCCGCCCGGCGAGCGCGTCGTCTACAACACCGCCGAGGCCGACCCGGACGGCATCGAGTCGTTCCGCGTCGTCGCCGAGCGCGGCGGTGACCGTGCGTCGGTCACCATCGAGACCAGCGAGTGCTACGGCGATGCCATCGTCTCCGCCACCGACGATGGTGGGGTCGACGCGACGTACAGCGTCTGCTGACCGCCCTCGCCGAGCGAACTCCCCGCAGTCGGACCGCCACGCGGTCAGTCCCAGAACGACTTCGTCCGGGCGTACTGGCGCTCCTTCGTGAGGATGTCCCGATAGAAGTCGTCCTCGTCCTCCCGGAGCTTGTTGATGACCTGTGCGGCGTTGTGCGGGCCGACGCCCCGCGCGGCGAGCGCGATAACGGCCTGCTTGCCGTGGCTCTGAACGAGGCTTGCGGCGCGATAAGCGCGCTCGGTCTGTTTCTCCTGTTCCTCGTCCTTCTCTGCCGCCCGGACGGCCTGCACCACCTCGTCGGCCCAGGGGTTGAGCGCCGCGACCCGTGTCGAGCCACACTCGGGGCACTCGGGCTGGTCGGGCACCCGCTTCACCTGCTGGCGACGGTCCCACTCGTGGCAGTGACAGCACAGCAGGATGACGCGGTCGTTCTGGAGGCGTTCCTTCACCGTCGCGATGACGCTGGCGTCGGCGTTCTCCGGGGCGAGCAGTTCGCGGCCGGAGGAGCGCCCGCCGAGCCCGATGGGCGTCCGCTGGCCGACGACCTCGATGTCGATTGGGACGGGCTCCCCGTCATCGTCCGCGTCGCTCTGGATGCGGCGGAGCACGTCCGCGGCCCGACCGACCGCGAGGTCCTCGTGGAGCGTCTCCCGGACGGCCTCGTCGTAGACGGGCGAATCCTGCAGCGCCGCGAGCAGACGGCCGCGCCCGAAGTTCGCGGCCCCCGCGCCGCGGTAGCGCTTGAGCGCGCCGAACTTGGCAGCCACCTGCGCGAGCTTGAACTTCAGCGAGTCCGCGTTCTTCAGCGAGAGTTCGACCAGCGGCCGGAGGTGGTCCGGGTCCGTCGTCTCCAGTTTCTCCACCACGTCGCTGGCGCGGATGCCACCAGGGACCTCCATCTCGATGCGGTACGGGTCGACCTCCATCGCCACGCTGGAGCCGGACTGCTGGCCCAGGAGCGCCGAGAGCACTCGTCCGAGCGTCTCGTTAGTCCGGTGGCCGAAGGCCGCGTTGAGGACCACCTCACGGCCCTTGAACTCGATCACGACGCGGGAGGGACCCGGCACGGGTGTGTCGGCCTCGACGTGGTCGGCGACCTGTTCGAGCGCCGAATGGGCGGTGTGCTCGTCCGTCGGGTACTCGTCGGCCAGCCACCGCGCGACGGCGTCGTGGTCGTCGCCCGACTCGAACCGTCTCGCGGCCTTCTCCCGGAGGCGCGCGACGTGCTGGGCCACGCCGTACGGGACGGGAATCTCCTGGCCGACCCAGGAGGGGACCTCGCCGCCGGGGTCCTCGACCGGCGTGACCTTCACGGCCTCCTCCTCCTCGTCGACCTCGGTGATGCGCCACATCTCGCCGCCCTGGATGAACACCTCGCCCGGGCCGGCGAAGTTGACGACGAACCGCTCGGCGAGGGTGCCGACCGTGCGCCCGGAGGCCATGTCCTCGACGGTGTAGTTGGCCTCGTCGGGGATCATCGAGAGGTTGGCGTAGAAGTACTGCCACGTCCCCCGTGACTTCTCCAGCCGGTCGGCCTCCTCGTCCAGCCAGAGGACGCGGTTCTCGCTCAACTCGCGGACGACCTCCTTGAACTCGTCCTCGTCGAGGTCGCGGAAGGGGTAGGCCCGCGTGATGATCTCGTAGGCGCCACGCGCCGATATCTCGCCGAAGCCCATCAGGAGCCCGCATATCTGGTTGGCCACCGTGTCGAGGCTGCCGTCGTGGATGCGCGCCGGCTCCACATCGCCGTTCAGCGCGCGCTCGGTGATGGCCAGCGCCTCGAACGTGTCGTCCGGGCGCGTCGTGATGACCGTCCCCGAGGAGATCTGGTCCCGGCGGTGCCCCGCCCGCCCCACCCGCTGGAGGAGCCGGCAGACCTGCCGCGGGGACTGGTACTGGACGACGTGGTCGATGTGGCCGACGTCGATGCCCAGCTCCATCGAGGAGGTGCAGAGCAGCCCGTCCAGCTCGCCGGCCTTGAACCCGTCCTCGACATCGATGCGGGCCTCCTTCGACAGCGAGCCGTGGTGGATGCCGATGTTCGTCCCGAGTTCCTTCAGCCGCGAGCCAAGTGCCTCGGCTGTCTGCCGGGTGTTGACGAAGACGAGCGTCGCCTCGTTCTCCCGGACCAGGTCGTCGATGACGCGGACGTGGCTCGCGACGTTCGCCTCGGTCAGCAACTGGCCCGAAAGCCGCTCGTCACGTTCGGTCACGTCGGGCTCGCGGACCTCGATCTCCAGGCGCGAGCCCACGTCCACCTCCACGATGGTCGGGTCGGGCCCGCCGGTGAGGAAGCGCCCGACCTCGGCCGGGTCGCCGACGGTCGCGGAGAGGCCGACGCGCTGGAAATCGTCGGCGTACTCGCGGAGGTGTTCGAGACCGATGGTCAACTGCGCCCCGCGCTTGGCGGCGGCGAGTTCGTGGACCTCGTCGATGACGACGTGCTCGACGTCTTCGAGCGCCCGGCGGAGCTTCTTGCCGGTGAACATCGCCTGCAGCGTCTCCGGCGTGGTCACCAGCACGTCAGGCGGGTTCTCGGCCTGCTTCGAGCGCTGGTAGTCGGTGGTGTCGCCGTGGCGCACGTCGACCGTGATATCCAGCACGTCGCCCCACCACTCCAGCCGCTCGCGCATGTCGCGGTTCAGGGCCCGGAGCGGCGTTATGTAGAGGGCCTGGACGCCGTGGGTGCCCTCGTCGGTCCGCTCGCGCCGCTCGACGATGGCGGAGAGGACCGGCAGCATCGCGGTCTCGGTCTTGCCGGTGCCGGTCGGCGCGACGACGAGACAGTCCTCCCCCCGTGCCAGCGGCGGGACGGCACGGCGCTGTGGCTCCGTCGGCGTGCTGAAGCCACGCTCGGAGAGGGCCGCCCGAACGTCCGCGTGCAGGTGGGTGAACGCGTCCGCACCCGCGACCGGCTCCGGTTCGCTCACTACTCGTCCGGTGGGGTTGCGGCCTATTGAGCGGCGTGGTCGCTAGCGTCCAGCGGATCGGGGCAGCAGTTCTATCAGACCAGACGCTGCCAGCACGTACAACCCAACGCCGAGGACACCGGCGACGAGACAGCCGATATAGACCGCTGTGACGCTGACTAGGCCGAGTAGTGGATTGCCGGGGAACGGTGCCAACGGTGCCATATCCGCGTACAGTATCGCATCGAGGACGATGTGGAGCCAGACCCCAACACACGCACCGGCTACAATCCGCTTTATCGACGGCTCCTGTGCCAGCCGGAGCCAGGCAAGGACGGAATCGAGTGTCGGACGTACCGGCAGCGAGACGGCGATGAGTACGACCCCGAGAAGGGTCGCCCCGAGGAACGTGTGGAACGGACCGTGGAGTGGACCATCGAGAACGCCGAAGAACACCAGTGCTGCCCGGATGTCGACGAGCACGCTGGCGACCAGCACTGCCGGGAGGTCGAGCCACCGGAGGGCCAACAGCCCGAGCAAGAGTCCGGGGCCAAGGTGGAATGGTGTAAACGGCATGGCGGGGGTCCTGTTCAGCGTGTGTGATGACTTCTGCACCACCGCACTTAATCCTCGACTCCTCTGGGATTCCTCCTCGCGTTCGCGTACTGGAGAACCTGAACGCTGGCACCGAGCGGTCACTCCGAACCGTTACTCCGTCGTGACCAGCAGCACCGCTACCACCGCCAGCACGATGCCCAGGCCCTTCCGGAGCGTGAGCGCCTCGTTCAGGAAGGCGATTCCCACGAGCGAGGAGGTTACCAGGAACATCCCGAAGATGGGCACGACCACCGAGACGGGGCCGGCCTTGAGCGCGCGGTAGTAGGCGATGATGCCGACCGAGAGGCAGATTCCGGCCCCGAGGACGTAGACGCGGTCGGGGTGGGTCAGCGTGCGGGTGACCGAGTCTCCGGCGTACAGCGTCAACCCGAGCGCGGCGACCGCGAGCATCCCGTTGGTGACGGCGGCGACGGCGTCGCTGGGGAGGTCCCGCGTGGCCAGTTTCGTCAGCGGAGAGACGAGCGTGTACGCCGCGAGCGCGACGAGCGAGTAGGTGATGTAACCGACGTTCACACCCGCGCTGGGCGTGCCGCCCCCTTAGCCGCCGGGGGTACGCCGGGTGGCCAACACGCTTTACCGCGCCGACGGACTACTCGAGACAACCGTGGTATCAACGAAGGTTGCGGCTGCGGTCGGTGGGATCGTCGTGCTGGCTGCCGCCGGTGGCGCGGCAGCGCTGTTCTTCACTGGTGGTGATCTCTCCTTCGAGCAGCCGATCGTCGAGTCGGTACAGACGGAGTTCGGCACCGTCTCCGAGGAGTCGACCGGTATCGAGACCGAGGTCGTGGTGACGAACCCGAACAACCAGTCGTTCCCGGGTGCCGCGAGCCTGAACTACGAGATATACATGAACTCGGTGCGGGTCTCGGAGGGCTCCGAGGGCGGCATCGGGCTCGCCCCCGGTCGGAACGTGGTCAACTTCACCGCCCAGCTGGACAACACGAAGATTCCGGCGTGGTGGGTGACCCACGTCAACAACGACGAGCGGACGGTCGTCTCCACGCAGGCGCGGGTCGGCGTGGCGGGGCTGGGCGCCTCGCTCCCGCCGCAGAACCGCTCCATCGAGACCGACCTCCTGACGGCGTTCGCCAGCGACAACAGCAGCACCGTCAGCATCGCCGACCAGGACATCATGACTGTCTCCGACCAGCGTGCCTCGTGGGGGACCGCGAACGCCGAGGAGACGCCCATCGCCTTCTCCGTCGACCTGGCGAACGTCCACAACCGGAGCGTGCGGCTCGACGGCACGGAGTACCGCATCGTCATGAACAACGTCACCGTCGGCGAGGGCCGGACGAACGACTCCATCGTCCTCCAACCGGACGAGTCGGACACGTTCACCGCGAACGCCGCGCTGGACACGCCGCGGATGGAGCAGTGGTGGGTGACCCACCTCCGTGACGAGCAGAGCACGCGCCTGCGTGTCGAGGTGTTCGGCCTCGTCCGCGACGACGGCGAACTGAAGCGCGTCCCGCTGAACGTCTTCGACCGGCGTATCCGGTTCGAGACCGACTTCCTCGGCGACGAACCCACGCGGATCACCGAACTCCCCGCCGAGGACGGCGTCGCACCGGAGTTCGGCGAGCCGGAGGTCCAGTCGACCAGCAGCGACTGGGGCGCGGTGACCGACGAGACGACCGAGATCGTCACCGACGTGACCGTCGACAACCCGAACGAGGGCGAGTTCAACGACCTGCTGTCGCTGCGGGTGAACCAGACGACCGAGGTCAACGACGTGCTGTTCGCACAGAACACGTCGACCGTCGAGAGCCTCCCCGCCGGCGAGGGGACGTTCACCATCAGCGCGCTGGCGAACAACGACGCCGTCCCACGCTGGTGGTCGCGCCACATCAACAACGGCGAGCGCTCGACGGTCACGACGACTGCCACCGGGACCGCCGACATCGCGGTCACGACGCTCCCGGTGAGTCTGCCGGACCGGCAGAACACGCAGACGACGGATGTCATCGGGCAGATCGAGACCGAGGAACCCCAGCGCGTCACGACCGAGAGCGGTGAGCACGTCCTCACCATCACGGAGGTCGACGCGGAGTGGGGCGTCTCCGACCCGCAGTCGGCGCCGCTCATCGTCACGACCGAGATCCGCAACGAGAACACGTTCTCCTCGGTCACCATCGAGGGCATCGACTACGTGGTGAACCTCAACAGCGTCACCGTCGCGGACAACAGCTCCGAGAACAGCCACACCATCGCCCCTGGTGCGACCCGGCGGGTCTCCTACGTCATCTACCTGGACAACCAGAAGATGGACGAGTGGTGGCCGACCCACATCCGCAACGACGAGGTCACCCGGATGTCCAGCAACACCACCGCGACCATCCAGACGCCGGAGGGGACCGAGCGCGCCGCCTTCGACATCCTCGGCAACGACACGACCATCGAGACGGACTTCCTCGGTGGCAGCGACGACGGCTCGTCCGGGTCGACGGACACGAGTTCGACGAACGCGCTCGCGCCGCCCGCGGCGGCCGCCGCCGAAGGCAGCTAACCAGGAGTTCTGATTTCGGTCGGTGCTCGCGGACCTGTGACTGCCGTTCGAGTGCTATCGGAGAGAGCCGCGCGGCTGAACGGGCGAAATCGAGGGAAGGAGAGAGCTGGTTCTGTGGGCGTCGCTCGGGGACCCGACTGCCGGATGCGGTCAGTCCGCGGAGACGTTGAGCCGTTCGCGGGAGGTCGTGCGTGCGGACGGGGTGGCACCGAGACGGCGGGCCGCCCGCTCGATGCGGTCGGTCGAAACACCCGCCTGTCGTGCTGCCGTCTCCAGGTCCAGTGTCCCACCTGTGTACAGCGCCATCGCCGTTCGCACCGCGTGCTGGTGCATGATGCCGTCCAGACGATGTAGCATAATAAGAATATCGTGAGATAATATATCACTAAGTGTGTTAATATGACTGACAAGGGGCTGCAGAATCGTTATACTACACGGTCCATCACGGTCGAGATACAAGGGTGCGAACCGCCCGGCTGCCCGGTGATGCGCCGGCCGGAACCGCGGTGACGGCGCGTGGCTCAGGCCTCGTCGAGCGCGACGACGGTGTCCAGCGCGATGCCGATGGCTCGCTCGACGTTGTCCTGTGCCTTCTCGGGCAGTTCGTCGTCGTCCGTTTCGCCCTTCTGGGTCCCCTCCACGAGGTTACCATCGACAGTGCAGATGGCGCCCGCGTCCAGTCCCTTCCGCCGTGCCAGCGTGAACAGCGCGGCGGCCTCCATCTCCACGGAGAGCAGTCCGGCGGCCTCCCAGCGCTCGACGTACGCCTCCGTCTCGGCGTAGAACGCGTCGTCCGTCGCGATGGGACCGACGTGGACGTCCTCGTCACGTGCCTGTGCGCCCGCGAGCAGCGCCGCGACCACCTCGTGGGTCGCGACCGCCGGCACCGTGGCGTCCTCGTAGCGCTTCGTGGTCCCCTCGTCCTTCGCGGCCGCCGTGGCGACGACCATGTCGCCGATCTCGATGCCGCGCTGGAGCGCGCCGGTCGTCCCCACGCGCAGGAACGTCTCGACGCCGACGTTCGCCAGCTCCTCGACGGCGATGGCGGTCGAGGGGGCCCCGATACCGGTCGAGCAGAGCGTCAGGTCGACACCCCCGTAGGTGGCGTTCACGACCCGATACTCCCGGTTCTCGGCGACGAGCGAGTGGCTGTCGCACTGTTCCACGATACGCTCGACCCGCCCGGGGTCGCCCGGCACGAGCGCGATGTCGTTCAGGTCGCCCGGCTCGCAGAGGATGTGTGGCTGCTTGGCCATGTGCCCGCTCCTCGCGCGGCCGGCAAAAGTCCGGGCGGTCACCGGACGAGCGGGAGCCGGGGTCGATGGCTTGTCCGGGCGGCGTACAGTCGCGCCGTCAGGTCAGCGCCACCGTCAGGACGGGGAGCACGACGGTCAGCACCGCCGTGTACACCGCCGACGAGATGGCCCAGTCGTTGCGGACCTGCCGGGTCCGGTCCCCGGCCTCCTTGCCGAACAGCGGGAGGACGACGTAGCCGAACAGGAGGAAGAGGACGGAGAACGTGATGGCGGCGGCGATGAAATGTGGCACCAGAAGGATGCCGGTCCCCGAGAGCACGAGGTCGAACCCCGGGGCTCCGCCGCGCGCGGTGACGACCCGTTCGATACCCTCTGCGGCAAGGACGAACCCGGCACCGGCGAGGGTTCCGGCGGCGTAGTGGACGAGGCTGGCCAGTCCCTCCGAGACCTCGGACAGTTCCTCACCCGTGAGCGCGCCGGCCGCGACGAACGGCGGGGTACTGCCCTCCGGGAGCCGCTGCATCGGGACGTTCATCAGTATCGTCGCGAGCAGGCCCGCGAACGCGCCGACGCCGATGGCGCCCTGGAGCCCGAGCGCCGTGTCGCCGACGTGGGCGACGACGAACCAGTTCATACCCTCTCCGGAACCCGGCACCACAAAAGCGCTCCCGGTTCGGTCGCGCCGGCCCTACTCCAGTACCTGCTTCGTCTTCCGGTGACGGCCCGCGAACATCGGCTCGAATCCCACGTCGCCGAAGGGCTCGGCGAGCCGCCCGAGCGGCCCGCCGGGCAGCCGGTATCGGACCCGGTCCCGGCAGATGGTCTCGCCGTCGTCGGCGTAGAACAGGTGGGTGTGCTCCCACTCCGGGAAGGGACCGTCCTCCATCGTGTCCCGGAAGTAGGCCGCGCCGTCGTGGGCCTCGCGGGCCCGGATGACGGAAGTCCAGGTCTGTCGCGGTCCCACGTCGAACGGCCGCATCGACATGTCGATGCGCGCGCCCGTCTCCAGCACTTCGGGGTCCGGTTCGCCGTCCGGACCGACGACACGCTCGACCCGGAGGTTCATGAAGTCGGGCGTGAGCGCCTCCAGTCCCTCGACACGGGAGTGGAACGCCCACACCTCCTCCAGCGGCGCGGCGACACGGGTCGTCCGCTCGTAGGTCGGCATGGTCGAGAGTAGGTGTGGGCGGCGGATAACGGTGACCGTCGCGGCCAAGGAGCGGTGCAGATGGACGGAGCAGTGGGACCGACTTGCCTCGTCGAGTTTGTCGGTGTATACGATTCTGGGCGTGCGTGTCGAGGTCGTCGTAGGTTCGCTTGGCTGGCTTTCGGAACTGCCAGCGCCAGCCATCGTCACTCATCGTCGCCGACGATGTCCTCACGTGAGAACGTCTCGCTCTCGCCAGTCCGCCGTGCGTGCTCGACAGCAGCGATCTCCTTCCAACTTTCCCGGGTCAAATCCGGATGGCGGACCGCATCACGGAGTGCATCCCGGATGAACTCGCTGCGACTGTTGTATCCCTCTTCCTGCCAGGTTGCGTCGATATCCTCCAGAAACGTCTCAGTCACACGGATGTTGATGTTCGTCTTCGGAGGATCTCCTGATTTTGTATCCGTATTCGACATACATATGTATTACATCAGCACCGATAAGAGGTTTCGGGTGGCCGGGAGCAATCCTGACTGCCGGGGGATAGAACGGGCAGGAGATCGATGCTGACTACAACCTCTATAGTCAGCACGGCCAACCTGACAGCCGATAGCTACGATTTTGACCGGCTGCTGCATACATAGCGCGTATCTCACACGGCCGACCCGGACCGTAGGGGAAGAAAAGAGGAGTCCGCTCTCGAGGAAATTCACCGGGTCTGTGCAGCCGACCGACGCCAATAGTAGCCGACGACTGGGCCCAGAACGAGGACGACGCCGACTGCAAACCCTGTGGTGATGATAGCGGTTTCCGAGAGCGTGGTAGTGGCTCTGAGCAGGTCGGCTATCAGGGCAGTAAGCAATATGATGAGAAGTAGCCAGACCAGACCACGGAGGGAGTAGAGGTAGCTATTCGTATCAAGGGCCGGTCTGTCACCGCGAATCAACTGAGGGAGAACGTCGACCGCCCCGACAATCCCCAGCGTGAGTCCCAGTCCAGCGACGACCTGCAGGTAGGGATGGGGCTGCGGTGTGAAGGCCCCGAGAGCCCCGGTGACGACTCCGCTCATGAGCAGAAACACGAGCCCACGACTAGCGTCAGCCCACGTCCGCTCGGAGACCATACTTGTTGTTGACCAGTACCGAAAATAACACTTGGGTGCCCAACTGCCAGTGGCACATCCATCCTCTGAGTCTTGCACCGGGTTCCTGTCAGAAGGTCATCTCTGCTGATGCATACGCGCGAGCAGGGCGGGACTCCGTCCCGCTTGCAGTCGGACGTAGTCCGACGACGAAGCGAGCGCGTTTCTCCAGCCGGAGCGAACGAAGTGAGCGGAGGTCGGTCTCTTTCTCCGAACGTTTTCGGCGTCGAAAAGCTCTATTTGAGCCGTTCCTGCAGGAAGGAGGGGTGGGCCTCCTCGACGCCCTCGATAGCGAGCAGTTCGTCGGCGATGACCTCACCGAGTGCGTCGCCGTCTGCGGCACGCATCTCGGCCATCAGCGTGTGGTCGCCGCTGGAGGAGTACAGCGCCTCCACGGCATCGAGGGCCTTCAGGGCGCGTGTCGCCTCGACGTAGGATTCGCTGGCAACCTCGATGCCGACGAGGGCGATGGACTGGCTCGAGAGTTTCTTGGGGTCCACGTCGGCGGAATAGCCGACGATGACGCCTTCGGATTCCAGGCGGTCGATGTACTTGCGGACGGTCGGCTTCGAGACACCGGCCCGGTCCGCGATCTCGGCGTAGGAGGCCTGCGCATCCTCTTCCAGAACGGACAGGATGCGATCCTCCGTGGACTCCGCGCTCATACCCAACAGTTTGCCGCCGCCGAAAAACCTCTTTCGGAAACGTAAACCGAAGTTCGCGTCCCGAACGCCGCCCGTCTCGGTCCCCACGCCGTCCGTCGGGTCGCCGGTCGGCCGCGGTATCGACCGCGGACTGGTCGCCGCCGAGGGCATGGGGATGGATCGCGAGAACCGGGGGAGGAGGCCCCACGTGTGGGACTCGCGGCCACAGCGAAGTCTTAAACGGGGCCGTCACGAACGCCCTCGCATGCAGCACGTGACGATTCCGCAGGACCGCGTCGGTGCCCTCATCGGCGAGGGCGGGGAGACGATGCGGGAGATCGAGTCCCGTGCCGAGGTCCGCCTCGATATCGACAGCGAGACCGGCTCGGTGCGGGTGGAGACGGTCGGCGACCCGGTGAAGGGCCTGAAGGGACCGGACATCGTGAAGGCCATCGGGCGGGGCTTCTCGCCGGAGGCCGCGCTCTCCCTGCTCGGGGGCGACATGCGGATGCTCGACCTCGTCGACCTCCGCGCCGCCACCCGCAACGAGAACGACCTCCGCCGGCAGAAGGGTCGCCTCATCGGCGAGGACGGCCGGACCCGACAGCTGATGGCCGAACTCTCCGGCGCCGAGGTCGTCATCTACGGGAAGACCGTCGGCATCATCGGCGAACCCGAGGAGGTCGAGGTCGTCCGGTCGGCCGTGGAGATGATCCTCGACGGTGCCCCGCACGGCGCGGTCTACTCGTTCCTCGAGCGCAAGCACAACGAGATGGAGACCAAGGGTATCGAGTACCACGAGTTCCCGGGCGGCGAGGCGCCGACGAGCACGGAGCCGGAGGCGACCGCCGAACGGCCGGGCGAGGAGAGCGACTGACAACGGACCCAGACTCGCGTCGGCACCGTCCACTCTGTATATAAATACTCTCCCGGTACAGTATGTCACACGGTAGGTCAGCGGCCCGTCCGGCGGTTCTTCGAACCGTTTCAGAAGCTTTTATATAGAATCGCAAACAACGATTCTACTGATTATGGCTCAGCAGCAGATGGGCAACCAGCCCCTCATCGTACTCAGCGAGGACAGCCAGCGGACCTCCGGGCGGGACGCCCAGTCGATGAACATCACGGCAGGGAAGGCAGTCGCAGAGTCCGTCCGCACGACACTCGGCCCGAAGGGGATGGACAAGATGCTCGTCGACTCGACGGGCAACGTCGTCGTCACGAACGACGGCGTCACCATCCTCAAGGAGATGGACATCGAGCACCCCGCGGCCAACATGATCGTCGAGGTCGCGGAGACCCAGGAGGACGAGGTCGGTGACGGCACCACCACCTCCGTCGTCATCGCCGGCGAGCTCCTCGCGAAGGCCGAGGACCTCCTCGAGCAGGACATCCACGCCACCATCCTCGCGCAGGGGTACCGCCAGGCGGCCCAGCGCGCCAAGGAGATCCTCGAGGAGAACGCCATCGAGGTCTCCTCCGACGATACGGAGTACCTCGAGGAGATCGCCGCGACGGCGATGACGGGCAAGGGCGCCGAGAACGCGCGCGACACCCTCTCCTCGCTCGTCGTCTCCGCCGTCCAGGCCGTCGCCGACGACGACGGTATCGACACGGACAACGTCAAGCTCGAGAAGGTCGTCGGCGGCGCCGTCGAGAACTCCGAGCTCGTCGAGGGCGTCATCGTCGACAAGGAGCGCGTCCACGACAACATGCCGTACATGGCCGAGGACGCCAACGTCGCCCTCCTCGACACCGCTATCGAGGTCAAGGAGACGGAGATCGACGCCGAGGTCAACGTCGACTCGCCGGACCAGCTCCAGCAGTTCCTCGACCAGGAGGAGGAGCAGCTCCGCGAGATGGTGGACAAGCTCAAGGACGCCGGTGCCGACGTCGTCTTCGCCCAGAAGGGCATCGACGACATGGCCCAGCACTACCTCGCGAAGGAGGGCATCCTCGCCGTCCGCCGCGCGAAGAAGTCCGACATCAAGGCGCTCTCGCGAGCGACCGGCGCCAAGGTCGTCTCCAACATCGACGACATCACCGAGGACGACCTCGGCTTCGCCGGCTCCGTCGCCGAGAAGGACATCGGCGGCGACACCCGCATCTTCGTCGAGGACGTCGACCAGGCTCGCTCGGTCACGCTCGTCCTCCGCGGTGGGACCGAGCACGTCGTCGACGAGGTCGAGCGCGCCATCGAGGACTCGATGGGCGTCGTCCGCGTCACCCTGGAGGACGGCAAGGTGCTCCCCGGTGGGGGCGCCCCCGAGATCGAGCTGTCGATGGGGCTCCGTGACTTCGCGGACTCCGTCGAGGGCCGCGAGCAGCTCGCCGTCGAGGCGTTCGCCGACGCCATCGACGTCATCCCGCGTACGCTCGCCGAGAACGCCGGCCACGACCCGATCGACTCGCTCGTGGACCTGCGCTCCGAGCACGACGACGGCAACACCGCCGCCGGCCTCGACGCCTACACCGGCGACATCGTCGACATGGAAGAGGAGGGCGTCGTCGAGCCGCTCCGCGTGAAGACCCAGGCCATCGAGTCCGCCACCGAGGCGGCCGTGATGATCCTGCGCATCGACGACGTCATCGCCGCTGGCGACCTGAAGGGTGGCCAGACGGGCGACGACGACGAGGACGCCGGCGGACCCGGCGGCCCGGGCGGCGCCCCCGGCGGCATGGGCGGCGGCATGGGCGGCATGGGCGGCGGCATGGGCGGCATGATGTGAAGTCGGCCACCGTCACAGCACCCCTCCCACCGACCGCGCCTCGAACCGTCTGCTGACCGACACTCCGTTTCTTTCGGCACTTCCCGACAGCAGCTGCTAGTTCGTTATCTCGCCGTTTTAGGGTATTATATCTGAACTTTCTGATATAGTAGCAAGATATCGCACCCCTGGCGAGAATATATCGTTCAATGGGGCCCGCTACCCCCCCAGATGCTCCAGAATCAGCTCTGTCACCGCCTCCGGTCGCTCGTGGGTCACCCAGTGGCTCGCCTCGGGGAACGTCTCCAGCCGGCCGTCCGCACAGAAGTCGACGCTCTGTTCGGCCAACTCGGGCAGGAGCGCGTCGTCCTGTTCGCCCCAGACCACGAGTGTCGGCTGCTCGACGGTGATGCCGGGCAGGTCGGGGCGGTGCTGGACGGCTGCGCGGTACCAGTCCAGCATCGCGGTCAGGGCTCCGGGCCGGCTCCACGCCGCCCGGTAGCGGTCCATGTCGGTGTCGGAGAACGTCCCGGGCGAGGCCTGCCGGAGGAAGCGGGCCATCCCGTCGTAGTCGTTGCGGCGGTTGAGCCACTCCGGAACCCCGGGGAGCTGGAAGAACAGGATGTACCAGCTCCGGCGCCACTGCCGGAGGTTGAGCTTCCAGCGGTCCCGACTCGGCATCAGGGCCCCCGCGAACGCCGCCGGGTGCGGGACGTTGATGGTCACGAGCCGGTCGACCATTCCGGGTCGGCGAAGTGCGGCGTCCCACGCGACAGCCGCCCCCCAGTCGTGCCCGACGACGTGGGCCGATTCCCGCCCCTCGCTCTCGATCCAGCCCTGCAGGTCGGCCGAGAGCCGGTCCGCGCTGTAGTCGGCCACGTCGTCGGGCGCCTCGCTCAGGTTGTACCCCCGACCGTCCGGCACGAGGACACGATAGCCCGCGTCGGCGAGCGGCCGGATGTAGTCGGCCCAGCCCCACCAGAACTCGGGGAAGCCGTGGTGCAGGACGACGAGCGGGTCGTCCGGGTCACCAGCGACGACCGCGTGGAGTTCGAGACCGTCGATATCGCGGTAGACGGACTCGACACCCGGGTCGCGGATGAGCGAGGCGTCGGTGGCGAGACGAGGTGGCATGGGCGCTCTGCGAGTGCCGGAGTGAAAGAGGCGCCGACAGCAGCAAGCTACCGACGGCCAATCAAGAAGTGCATCCGCGCGAGCAGGGCGGGACTCCGTCCCGCTTGCAGTCGGACGTAGTCCGACGACGAAGCGAGCGCGGTTCACCGGCCGGAGTGAGCGAAGCGAACGCAGGCCGGCATTTCTCTGAACGTTTTTTGCGGCGAGAGATTTCTCGGCTTCGCCGAGAAATGTATAGCTGGCGGCGTAGCCGCCAGCCGGTACCCGCAGACCGGCGGCGAAGCCGCCGGTCAAGCGGTACCCGGGCCGTCAAAAAAGCTCTACATGTCGGGCCAGGCCTTCGCAGCGGCGATAGGCCCGGCCACGTCGTTGATCCAGCGGGCGGCGACGCCCTTCTTCAGGGTCTCGGCGAGCGGGCCGCCGAACGTCCGCGAGACGGCCTTGACGCCCATCACGTTGTGCGCGACGGCGTCGTCGCCCACCGAGATGAGGGTACCCTTGTCCTTGTAGCGCCACTCCTCGAGCGGCTGGCCGCGGATGGCGCGTGCGACGTTCTCGCCGACGACCTCGGCGGCCTGCCAGGCGGCCTGTGCGGTCGGCGGGGCGGGGTTCTCGCCCTGGTCGACCAGCGCGGCGTCGCCGAGCGCGAAGACGCGCTCGTCGTCGGTCTGGAAGTCCGAGGCGGCGTGGATGCGGTGCGAGCGCTCGTCCTGGTCCAGCTCGGTGTTCGCGGCGGGCTCGCGGCCCGTGATACCGCCGGTCCAGAGGAGGACGTCGTAGTCCAGTTCCGTATCGTCACCGACGTAGACGGTCTCCTCGTCGACCTCGCCGATGAACTCGCCGGTCATGATGTTGACATCGGCGTCCTCGAGCAGGTTGTGGAGCTTCGCCTGCACGACGGGGTCGTTGTTGGGGAAGACGTTGTCGAGGCCCTCGACGAGGTGGATATCTATCGGGGCGCGGTGGCGGTCGCGGAACTCCGCGATCTCGCCGGCGGACTGGATGCCCGAGAGGCCGGCGCCGCCGACGACGACCTGCGCGGGGTCGTTGCGCGAGGCCTGCCGGGCAGCTTCCTTGACCTCCTCGTGGATCTCGAGGGCGTCGTCGAGGCTCTTGAGCGTGAGCGAGTGCTCCTTCAGGCCGTCGATGCCGAAGAAGGCGGTCCGGGAGCCGAAGCCGACGACGAGGTAGTCGTAGTCGACGGTGGAGCCATCCTCGAGGTCGATGGTGCGCTCGTCGGTCTCGACGTTCTCGACGCGCCCCTGGACGAAGCGGGTGGCGGAGCCGGCGATGTCCTCGCAGTCGAAGGCGATCTTGTTCTGGACCGACGGGTCCCGGATGCAGCGGTGGGACTCGTGGAGAACGAGGTGGTGCGGGACGTCGGAGATCCACGTCACGTCGGCCTCGCCGTTCAGTTCGTCTTCGAGACTCATGACCGCGCCCGTGCCGGCGTAGCCGGAGCCGAGCACGACGACGTCCTCTGTCATGTCTCGTGGTCCGGTTGCGCCGGATACAAAGGTGTTGATTCGGCGACGCGAGGCCGTGTGACGCGGTAACGCGGCCGATTCAGCCTCGATAGAATGGGTCGTTGATACGAGGCGGATATCACTACCGGCAATCGACGGGCGGGTGGCGGCCACGGGTGGGCCGCCGGGGGCGCCGGCTACCGGGGTCGGAACGGGCGCGTGCCCCGGTCAGTGTGCGGGCTCCTCGGCGGGGGCCCGCATATCGTCGATGGTGATGATGAGCGTGTTGTTGGTGTCGTCCTTCCCCTCGAGGGTCCCCTCGATGACGAGCTTCGAGAGCGGTGTCGGACCGACCTGGATGGGGTCGCCCTCGTGGAACTCGGAGATGGAGCCCTGCATGCGGATCTCCGCGCGACACAGCTCCGGGTGGTGGACGCTGGTGAGGTCGATCTCCTGGACGTTGGCGCCCTCGACGGGTTCGTCGTCGTGGAAGAACGGCACGTCGGCGGCCTGCTCCATATCCTCGATCTGGAGCGCCTCGTACGCTCCAGCGGTCGGCTTGTAGCCACCTTTCGGGCCAGGTACCCCCTCGACGAGCTGGAGGGCTTTCAGCGACTGCATCTGGTTGCGGATGGTGCCGGGGTTGCGGTCGACCCGGTCCGCGATATCCTCCCCCTTGACGGCGGTTTCGGACTCCCGGTAGAGGTTGACGAGTTCCTGGAGAATCGCCTTCTGACTGGGGGTGAGCTCGATGGACGACATGTAACGGACAGTTCACCATCGTTTCGCATAAATCCGGTGGTGAGGTGGCCAGCGACGGACAGACGGCCAGCCGGCACGGGCCCTGACAGCCGGCCGGCAGGGACCGTAGACATCCGGCAGGGACCGACACGTCTTTGCGCGCGGACGCGGCCCCTCCGGTATGCACGGGAACCGTGTGCTGGTGACGGGTGGGGCGGGGTTCATCGGCTCGAACCTGGCGAACCGCCTCGCGGCCGACAACGAGGTCATCGCGCTGGACGACGGCTATCTCGGTACGCCCGAGAACCTCGACGATGGCGTCGAGTTCGTCGAGGCCTCGGTGCTGGACGACGACCTTCCGACCGACGTCGATGTCGTGTTCCACCTCGCGGCGCTCTCCTCGTACTTCATGCACGAGGAGGACCCCGCACGCGGGGCCCGCGTCAACATCGAGGGGTTCGTCAACACCGCCGACCAGGCCCGGCAGGACGGCTGTGACCACGTCGTCTACGCTACGACCTCCTCTATCTACGGCGACCGGACCGAGCCCTCCCCCGAGGACATGGAGGTGACCGCACGGACGGGCTACGAGGCCTCCAAACTCGCCCGCGAGCGGTACGCCGAGTACTTCAACCACCATTACGGGCTCACCACCTGTGGCCTGCGTTTCTTCTCGGTCTACCAGGGCTTCGGCGGCGCCGAGGAACACAAGGGCGAGTACGCGAACCTCATCGCGCAGTTCGCGGACGCCATCGCGAACGGCGAGCGCCCGGAGATCTGGGGTGATGGCACGCAGACCCGGGACTTCACGCACGTCGACGACATCGTCCGTGGCATCGAACTCGCCGCGGACCACGACCTGCAGGGCATCTACAACCTCGGCACCGGCGAGTCGTACTCGCTGAACGAACTGGTCGAGCGCCTCAACGAGGAACTCGGCACCGACATCGAACCCCGCTACGAGGAGAACCAGATTCCCGAGGATGTCTACGTTCACGACACGATGGCCGACCCCTCGAAGATGCAGGCGGCGACGGGCTGGGAGCCCGAGATATCGTTCGACGAGGGCCTCGAGCACGTCTGCGCGCAGTACCAGTAACAGGGCTGGGGTGTTCCCGCGGCGCGCACGACCACAACCCTATGCCGGAGGGACTCGCACCGCCGAGCATGAACGTTCGACTCATCGGCGTCCCCATGGACCTCGGCGCCGACCGGCGTGGCGTGGACATGGGGCCGTCGGCCATCCGGTATGCCGGGCTCGCCGACGCGGTCGAGGCTGCAGGCCACCCCTGTGCGGACCGCGGTGACCTGCCGGTTCCGCGCCCCGAGACCCACGACGGGGCCGGCGGGGAGTACGGCGACCGGGCGAAGTTCCTCGGCGAGACGCGGGAGGTCTGCACCGCGCTCGCCGACGAGGTGGCCGAGACAGTTGCCGACGACTCCCTCCCGCTCGTCCTCGGTGGCGACCACTCCATCGCCATCGGCTCGATGGGCGGTGCCGCGCGCGACCGCGACCTCGGTGTCGTCTGGTTCGACGCGCATGGCGACTACAACACCCCCTCGACGACGCCCTCCGGCAACGTCCACGGCATGAGCCTGGCGGCCGCACTCGGCGTCGGCGAGTTCGCCGGCCACGACTGGGCTCGCGCCGGTATCGACCCCGAGAACGTCGCGCTGGTCGGTATCCGCGACCTCGACGACGCCGAGCGCGACGCCCTCGCCGACTCGGACGTGAGCGTCTACACGATGAGCGACATCGACCACCGGGGGCTCCCGGCCGTCGCCGACGATGCCGTCGACGTGGCGACCGGGGGGACCGACGGCTTCCATGCCTCGCTGGACATGGACTTCCTCGACCCGGACGAGGCCCCCGGCGTCGGGACGCCGGTCCGGGGCGGCGCCACCTACCGTGAAGCCCATGCCGCGATGGAGGAGGTCGCCGACCACCGCGACCAGCTCGTCTCGATGGAACTCGTCGAGGTCAACCCCATCCTCGACGAACTGAACCGGACCGCCGAACTCGGGGTCGAACTGGTCGCGAGCGCGCTGGGGAAGCGTATCCTCTGAACGAGCTTTTTTCCGACTCGGGTTTCCTCGGCGGGCGGCTTCGCCGCCCGCCTGCGGGAACCACTCGTCGCAAAAAACGTTCAGAAAAAAGCCGGCACTCGGGCGCTTCGCGCCCTCGTGCCGGTGAAACCGCGCTCGCACGGTATGCTATTCATATATTGAATGTGCATTTCTGTTAGGGGCGGACCTTTAAGACTTGTATTGTAGATTTATTGTAGATGTATCGTGAAACACTCGAGTATTTCTAAAGTTCGGCCGTCGCCACGAACGCCGTCCCGCCGTTGTACAGGTCCACGTCGACCCGGTCGGCACCGAACGCCGCACGGAGGTCGGTGGGGAGGTGGCGGTCCGGGTACCAGTTCGTCGCGACCGCGGAGACGTAGTTGACGAGGGGGTTGAACAGGCGCATCGGCCCCGACTGGTAGGGCTGTGCATCGAGGACGACGACGCGGCCGCCGGGCCGGACGACCCGCCGGAGTTCCTGGATGGCCGCGAGGTGGTCGGGGATGGCCGACAGCGAGAGCGTACACAGCGCCGCGTCCATCGCATCGTCGGGGAGCGGCAGCGAACCCGCGTCCGCGCGAGCGACGCGGACGGGCGCGTGGTCCTGCTCGTGGCCCCGGTCGCGCGCGGCCGCGACCATCCCGCGCGAGTGGTCGAGGCCCAGGACCGTGCCCTCGTCGCCAGTCCGGTCGACGAGCATCGGGACGTTCGGGCCCGTCCCGCAGGCGAGGTCCAGCACACGGTCGCCGGGAGCGAGCTCGAGGCGGTCGACGGCGGTCTCGCGGAGGGCGCGGTAGCGCCCGAAGAACGCGGCGCCCGCGAACAGGTCGAACAGCCCCGGGTGCTGGCTCCACCAGTCGTACACGCGGTCGGCGTGCGACTGGGACTGGATGCCCGTCACGGTCGTCCGGGTGCCCGCATCGAGCAAGGGTCTGGCGGTCGTCCCCCCGGGGACCGCGGGGGCCAGCGTTTTGAGGTGGCAGTCCCTGGGTTCGGGTGTGACCGGAGACGCAGGAGCGAACGGTGCGGCCGCTGCCGACGACCGGGTGAGTGCGGCGCTCATCGCTGCCGGCGCGGTGCTCGTCGTCGTGCTCGTGGCGCTGGTCGGCGCGCTCTGGGTCGGTGGCGAGGCCGGTGCCCTCGTCGCCATCGGCGCCCTGACCGTCCTGTTCGCCGCCGTCGGGACCGGGCTGTTCCTCATCGCCCGGAAGGTCGGCTCGAAGGCCGACGACCCCGAGGAGGTCGAGCGGCGGATGGCAGAGAGCCTCGGCCTCAGCGAGGAACGGACCCAGCTGCGCGTCGACCGCGTCGCCGGCGAGGCGGAGACGGCCCCGAGCCAGGCGGCCCTCGACGACCGGTACGAGGAGGCAGACGAGCCACGGCGGGCGCTGGACGAACGCTTCTACGAGGACGGCGAGGAGTAATCTGCCGCGAGCAAAAGTGCAGGCGGGGAGGTCGCTGTTACGCGTCGGTCTCGATGGTGGCGTCGTCCTCGGCGTCGGGGTCGTTGTCGGCCGCGGGGATGGTGTCGACGCTGGCGACCCAGTCGTCATCATCGAGTTTCATCACGACGACGCCCATCGTGTTGCGGCCCTGCGTCGACACCTCGTCGACGTGGGTGCGCATGATCTGTCCGCTCTCGCTCATGATGACGAGTCCGTCGTCGTCCGTGACGGCGTTGACGGAGACGACGTGGCCGTTTCGCTCGTTGGTCTTGATGTCGATGAGGCCCTTGCCGTAGCGGGACTGCCGGCGGTACTCCGCGAGGCGCGTGCGCTTGCCGTACCCCTGCCGGGTGACGGTCAGCAGCGCGCGCTCGTCCTCGTCGTGGGTGGCGACGAGGCCGGCGACCTCGTCGTCGTCCTGGAGTTTGATGCCGTTCACGCCGCGTGCGGTCCGGCCCATCGACCGGGCCTCCTCCTCGTCGAACCGGATTGTCATCCCTCGTCGGCTGGCGATGACGAGGTCCATCCCGCCGTCGGTCACCTCCACGTCGGCGAGACTGTCGCCCTCCTCCAGTTTGATGGCACGGATGCCGCCGGAGTGGACGTTCTCGAACTTGCCGACGCCGGTCCGCTTCACGTAGCCGTTCCGGGTGACCATCGCGAGGAAGTCCTCCTCGTCGAGGTCCGCCACGTCGACGACGGCGTTGATCTCCTCGTCACCGTCGAGGTCGAGCACCTGCTGGGCCGAGGTCCCGCGGGCCGTGCGGCCCATCTCGGGGATCTCGTAGGTCTTCAGGCGGTAGACCTGGCCCTTGCTCGTGAAGCAGAGCAGGTAATCGTGCGTGTTGGCCTCGAAGACGGTTGCGACGCGGTCCCCGTCCTTCGGGCGGACGCCGATGATACCCTTCCCGCCGCGGTGCTGCGGGTCGAAGTCGTCGAGCGGCATCCGCTTGACGTAGTCCTCCTCGGTGACGACGACGACCACGTCCTCCTCGGGGATGAGGTCCTCGCGCGTGACCGAGCCCACGTCCTCCATGAAGCTCGTCCGGCGCTCGTCGTCGTACGTCTCCTTCATCTCCTCCAGCTCCTCGGTCACGACGCGGTCGAGTTCGGCCTGGGAGCCGAGGATGGTCTCCAGGCGCTCGATCTCGGCCTGGACCTCCTCGTACTCGGTCTCCACGTCGGCGGCCTCCATCGAGGTGAGCGACCCCAGCTGCATCCGGACGATGTGCTCGGCCTGGGCCTCGCTCAGCGTGAAGCCGAGTGCGTCCTCGTCGGTCTGGAGCGCCTCGATGGCCGCCGTCCGGTCCTCGCTGTTGCGGATGAGTTCGACGACCTCGTCGACGTTCTGCAGCGCCTGCAGCCGGCCCTCGAGGATGTGGGCACGGTCCTCGGCCTCGTCGAGTTCGAACTGGGAGCGCCGGCGCACCACCTCGCGGCGGTGGTCGACGTACACCTCCAGCATCCGCTTGAGGTCCAGCCGCTGGGGCTGACCGTCGACGAGCGCGACGCAGTTGACGCCGAACGTGCCCTCGAGGTGGCGCTCGACGAGCTGGTTCTCCACGACCTCCGTGTTCGCGCCCCGCTTCAGCTCGATGACCACCCGGACCCCGTCACGGTCGGACTCGTCGCGGATGTCCGTGATGCCCTCGATCTTCCCGTCGTTGACGTCGTCGGCGATGCGCTCGATGCGGCGCGCCTTGTTCTCCTGGTACGGGAACGCGGTGATGATGATACGGTCCTTCCCGCCCTCGTTGTGCTCCACGTCGTACTCCGCCCGAACGCGGACCCGGCCCTTGCCGGTCGTGTAGGCGTCGTAGACGCCCTCCTTGCCGACGATACGTGCGCCGGTCGGGAAGTCGGGGCCCTTGATGGGGCCGTCGGACTCCTTCGTGGCGATGAGGTCCGAGATGGGGCACTCGGGGTTCTCGATGACGTGGATGCAGGCGTCGACCACCTCGCCCAGGTTGTGCGGCGGGATGTTCGTGCTCATCCCGACCGCGATACCGGAGGCACCGTTCAGCAGGAGGTTCGGCAGTGCCGCCGGCAACACGGCAGGCTCGGTCAGTCGGTCGTCGTAGTTGGCTTCGAAGTCGACGGTGCCCTTCTCGATGTCGGCCAGCATCTCCTCGGCCAGTGGCGCCATGCGGGCCTCCGTGTACCGCATCGCCGCGGGCGGGTCACCGTCGATGCTCCCGAAGTTCCCCTGGCCGTCGACGAGCGGGTAGCGTAGCGAGAACTCCTGGGCCATCCGCGCCAGCGCGTCGTAGATGGCGCTGTCGCCGTGGGGGTGGTAGTTACCCATCGTCTCCCCGACGACGTTCGAGGACTTGCGGTGGCCGGAGTTGGAGGTGACACCCATCTCGTGCAGGGCGTAGAGGATGCGCCGCTGGACCGGCTTCAGGCCGTCACGGGCGTCGGGCAGCGCGCGCCCGACGATGACGCTCATCGCGTAGTCGATGTACGACTGCTCCATCTCGTCCTCGACGCGGACGCTCTCGACCCGCTCCGCGACCTCGTCGGGGGCGTCAGGAACGTCGGAACTCATCGTTCGGTCCCCGTTCTCGATCCGTCTTCGAACTGCCTCGTATCTAGTTTGGTTTCCATTTTGGTGTCAAATTCTGGAATATTTCAGATATCTACCCACTCTGCGTCCTCTGCATGGTCCTTGATGAACTGCTTGCGCGGTTCGACCGCGTCGCCCATCAGGACCGAGAACATCCGGTCGGCGGTTGCGGCATCCTCGATGTTGATCTGCTTGAGGATGCGGTTCTCCGGATTCATCGTGGTGTCCCAGAGCTGCTCGGGATTCATCTCGCCGAGCCCCTTGAACCGCTGGACCTGGTCGGGCGAGCCGTCACAGACCTCCTCGACGATGCGGTCGCGCTCTTTCTCGGTCATGGCGTCGTACGTCTCGCCACGGTACCGGACCCGGTAGAGGGGTGGCTGGGCGGCGTAGACGTAGCCACGCTCCAGCAGTTCCGGCATGTGCCGGTAGAGGAAGGTCAACATCAGCGTCCGGATGTGGGCGCCGTCGACGTCGGCGTCCGTCATGATGATGATCTTGTGGTAGCGACAGTCCTCGATGTCGAACTCGTCGCCGATGCCGGTGCCGACGGCGGTGATGAGGTTGCGGATCTGGTCGTTCTCGAGGATGCGGTCGAGCCGGTGTTTCTCGACGTTGAGGATCTTCCCGCGCAGCGGGAGGACCGCCTGGAACTCCGGGTTCCGGCCCTGCTTGGCGCTTCCACCGGCGCTGTCGCCCTCGACGACGAACAGTTCGGCCTCCTCCGGGTCGCGGCTCTGACAGTCCGCGAGCTTGCCCGGCAGGGAGGTCGAATCGAGCGCGGACTTGCGGCGCGTGAGCTCCTCGGCCTTCTTCGCTGCCATCCGGGCCTTCGCGGCCTCGACGGCCTTCGAGACGATGGCCTCGGCGGTGTCGGGGTGCTCTTCGAGATACGCCGAGAGCTTCTCGTGGACGATGCCCTCGACGATGCCCCTCACTTCACCGTTCCCCAGTTTCGTCTTCGTCTGCCCCTCGAACTGCGGGTCGGGGTGCTTGATGGAGAGCACGGCGGTGAGCCCCTCGCGGATGTCCTCGCCCTTCAGCGTGCCGTCGATGTCACGCAGCAGCCCCTGCGAGGTGGCGTAGTCGTTGACCACCCGCGTGAGCGCGGTCTTGAACCCGGTCATGTGGGTGCCGCCCTCGCGGGTGTTGATGTTGTTGGCGAACGCGTGGATGGAGCCCTGCACACCCGCCGTCGCCTGGATGGCGATCTCGACCTGCACCTCGCCGTCCTCGCTCTCGCCGCTCCCGTCGACGAAGAGGACGTCCTCGTGGAGCACGTCGCGGGTCTCGTTGAGGTACTCGACGAACTCCTTGATGCCCCCCTCGTACTCGAAGGTCTCGCGCTCGCCGTCGCGCTCGTCCTCGATGGTGATGGCGACGCCGGGATTGAGGAAGGCGAGTTCGCGCAGGCGGGAGGCAAGCGTGGAGTAGGTGAAATCGAGCGTCTCGAAGATCTCCGGGTCGGGCCAGAACTGGATGGTCGTCCCCGTCTCCTCGTCGGGCTCCATGTCCCGGATCCGCTCGAGTTCCTGGTCGGGGTCGCCGTGGTCGAAGCGGTGTCGATACACGCCGTCGTCGCGTTTGACCTCGACCTCCAGCCAGCGCGAGAGGGCGTTGACGACGGAGACGCCGACGCCGTGGAGGCCGCCGGAGACCTGGTAGGAGTCCTTGTCGAACTTCCCACCGGCGTGGAGCACCGTCATCACGACCTCGACGGCGGACTTCCCGGACTCGTGTTCCCCGACGGGGATGCCGCGGCCGTCGTCGCTGACGCTCACCGACTGGTCCTCGTGGATGGTCACCTCGATGGTGTCACAGTAGCCCGCGAGGGCCTCGTCGATGGAGTTGTCGACGACCTCGTAGACGAGATGGTGGAGGCCGCGCGCGTCGGTCGAGCCGATGTACATGGCGGGCCGTTTCCGGACCGCCTCCAGCCCCTCGAGGGTCTGGATGTTGTCCTCGCTGTATCCCTGGGACATCTATCTACCACGGGTAGTGTGCGTTCAGGTTTAAAACCTCGCACGCGCGCGCGAAAGTCAGCTACGTACTGCTGGAGTGGCGGTCGCCGCTGTCGCTCCGGCCGTGACCGACAGACGGCAGCCGGATGTCGGACGAGGCCGTTCCACTTCCACCACGGTAGCGGGCAGGTTTTACCTTCTCGGGGGATAGGGGTCCCACACGAATGACTTCGTTCCAGTCGGAACTCGGCGGTGACGGGGGTGGCGACGGCGATGGTGACGGCAACGGCGGCGATGGCGACGGCATCGCCGAGGAACTCGCCCGGGAGCAGCGGGCCATCTCCATCGCCGAGTTCTTCGAGAAGAACAAGCACATGCTCGGCTTCGACTCGGGCGCCCGGGGGCTGGTGACCGCCGTCAAGGAGGCGGTGGACAACGCCCTCGACGCGACCGAGGAGGCCGGCATCCTGCCCGATATCTACGTCGAGATCGAGGAGGCCGGCGACTACTACCGGCTCGTCGTCGAGGACAACGGCCCCGGCATCACGAAGGAGCAGGTGCCGAAGATCTTCGGCAAACTGCTGTACGGCTCCCGGTTCGGCAAGCGCGAGCAGAACCGTGGCCAGCAGGGAATCGGTATCTCCGCCGCGGTGATGCACTCGCAGCTCACCTCCGGCAAGCCCGCGAAGATCACCTCCAAGCCCCGTGGTGGGGAGGCACGCTACTTCGAACTCATCATCGACACGGACGCCAACGAGCCCGAGATCGACACCGACGAGGCGACGACGTGGGAGCGCCCACACGGTACCCGCATCGAGCTCGAGATGGAGGGGAACATGCGGGCCCGCCAGCAGCTCCACGACTACATCGAGCACACGGCGGTCGTCAACCCCCACGCCCGGCTCGAACTGCGCGAGCCGGGGCTGGACGAGCCGCTGAAGTTCGAGCGTGCGACCGACCAGCTCCCCGCCGAGACGGAGGAGATCAAACCCCACCCGCACGGCGTCGAGCTCGGCACGCTGAAGAAGATGCTGGAGGCGACGGATTCGTACTCCATCAGCGGCTTCCTCCAGGGGGAGTTCACCCGTGTCGGCGGCACGACCGCGACCAACGTCGTCGACGCCTTCCGCGACCGGCAGCTCGGCCGGGAGATGACCTGGCGCGTCCCCGGGACGACCGACGAGGCCGACGTGGTCGGTGCCGTCGTCGACGCGACCGCGAACAAGGGCGCCGCGGCGACCGAGGCCTTCGCCGAGGGCGTCTACGCCGCGCTCGAGGAGCACGACCACGTCGGATACGGCGACATCGAGAACGCGGTCGACGAGGCTGCCGACGAGGTGGAGGACGGACACGACGTTCGGCTCGGGAGCACCGTCCGCGAGAACGCCGTCGCGGCCGCCTGGAGCGAGGTGACGACCCGCCGTGAGCCGGACTGCTACCGGCTCGTCGACGAGGCGACCACCACCCGGAAGGACGACGCGGCCATCGACGGCCTCGCCCGGCGTCTCGCCGACCGCTTCGCCGATGCCGAGATGCACGAGGCCGGCGTCGGCCACGGGGCTCGCGACCGCGTGACCCGCGACACGCTGGCCGGCTGGGCCGACTGGGCCGCCGAGCGGACCGCCGAGCGTGATGGCGGGACCTTCGGCGAGACGGCCCGCGAGAACGTCGTCGACGCGCTCTGGGCCCGTGCCCGGACCGTCGAGACGGAGCCGCCGAACGTGGCGGCGCTCGTCGACGACCGGGACTCCGTGGCCCGGCTGCTGGAGGCGATGCGCGAGACGGACATCCTCTCGCCGCCGACGGACTGCCTGGCGCCCATCACGGAGGAGCTCGTGGATGCGGGGCTGCGAAAGGAGTACGACGCGGACTTCTTCGCGACCTGCACCCGTGACGCGGAGGTCCACGGCGGCGACCCGTTCATCGTCGAGGCCGGCATCGCCTACGGCGGCGACCTCGAGGCCGAGGGCCCCGTCGACATCCTCCGGTTCGCCAACCGCGTCCCGCTGGTCTACCAGCGCGGCGCCTGCGCGACGGTGGACGTCATCAAGCGCATCAACTGGCGGAACTACAACCTCGACCAGCCCGGCGGCAGCGGTATCCCGAACGGGCCGGCGGTGCTGATGGTCCACGTCGCCTCGACGAACGTTCCGTTCACGAGCGAGTCGAAGGACGCCGTCGCCAACGTGCCCGAGATCGAGGACGAGATCGAACTCGCGTTCCGGGAGGCCGCCCGCGAGCTGAAGACCTACCTCAACAAGCAGCAGTCGCTGCGCGAGCGCCGGCAGAAGCGCGATACGCTGGCCGAGATTCTGCCCGAGATGGCCGACAAACTGACCGAGGTCACCGGCCGAGAGCCCCTCCACATCGAGGACTCGCTGGCCCGCATCATGAACAACGTCCTCGTCGAGCGGCGCCGGGAGAACGGCCACGTCACGCTCGCCGTCGAGAACAACGACGACACGACCGTCGAGCCCGAGATCACCGACATCTGCTCGGTGGACCCCGGGGAGGTGGATGACGCCAGCGTCGTCGAGATGGACGGGGAGTGGTTCGTCCGCTGGCAACCCTCCGTGGCGGGCGGCGAGACCGCCGAGCTGGTCTACGATGTCGGCGACGACGCCGAGTTCGACGTCGCGGTCGAGGGTATCGAGGAGGAGAAGCTGACCACCAACGCCTGATATGAGCACCGAGAACGCAGACACCGACACCGAGCCGAACAGCGAACGAGCGCGCCAGGAGCTCATCGAGCTCGCCAGCGAGTTCTACGACCAGTTCGCCGAGGGGGACGTCCCGCGGATGCGCATCCCGACCCGGACGAAGAGCAACATCGAGTACTCCGAGGAGAAGGGCGTCTGGGTGCTGGGCGACCGGCAGACCACCCGGACGGCAAAGACCAAGGCTGGGGCCCAGAAGCTCCTGAAGGCCATCTACACCATCGAGTTCCTGGCCCAGCAACTCGAGGAGGACCGCTCCTCGACCCTGCGTGAGCTCTACTACCTCAGCGAGTCCTGGGACAACGAGTTCGCCCAGTTCAACGACCAGGACGACTCCAACGGCCTCGTCGAGGACCTCGAGGTCGTCTCCGGGGTCACCCGCGAGGACTTCCACATGCGGCCCGAGGAGTCCGGCGCGACGCTGATGGGCCCGCTCCTCCTGCGCGAGCAGACCCGCCGGGGCGAGCGCGAGATCCACTGCCAGGAGGACGTCGGCGAAGGCGGCTACCAGATCCCCAACAACCCCGACACCATCGAGTTCCTCGACAACGACGCGGAGTTCATCCTCTGTGTCGAGACCGGTGGGATGCGCGACCGGCTGGTCGAGAACGGCTTCGACGAGGAGTACGGCTGCATCGTCGTCCATCTGAAGGGCCAGCCGGCCCGCGCGACCCGTCGCATCACCAAACGCCTCCACGACGAACTCGACCTCCCGGTCGTGGTCTTCACCGACGGCGACCCGTGGTCGTACCGCATCTACGGCTCGGTGGCGTACGGGTCCATCAAGTCCGCGCATCTCTCGGAGTACCTCGCCACGCCGGCGGCGCAGTTCGTCGGCATCCGCCCGCAGGACATCGTGGACTACGACCTGCCGACGGACCCGCTGGCGGACTCGGACATCAACGCGCTCGAATCCGAACTGGACGACCCGCGCTTCCAGAGCGAGTTCTGGCGCGAACAGATCGAGCTGCAGCTCGATATCGGGAAGAAAGCAGAGCAGCAGGCACTCGCCTCGCGCGGCCTCGACTTCGTGACCGACACCTACCTGCCCGAGCGGCTGACCGAGATGGGCGTGTTCTGACCGCCCCGCCACGCCAACCCTTTTCGCGTCTCCACACCTCTACCGACGCGTGTCGGAGGAGTGGATCTGCACGAACTGCGAGCGCACCTATCACGAGCCGCCCGAGCAGTGTGCGATCTGTCGGAACGAGGTGGTCATCCCCCGCGAGGACTACGACGCCCGGTTCGGCGGGCTGGAGGGACGGCTCGAGCGCGCCCGTGGACGGCTGCTCGAGCCGATGACGAGCGACCGGAGCCTCATCGCCGACAGCCGGTTCGTGCAGGCCGCGTTCCTCGCGATCACCGTACTGACGGTCCTGATCGCGGTCGTTCTCCTCGTCGGCGCCGTACTGGGGTAGCGGGTGGCCTCAGCCGAAGAGCCCGAACCCGACGCCACCGAGCCTGCCCACCAGGGCCGAAGCAGGACTGTCGCTGCTGTTGACGCTGGCCGTCCCGACGCGCTCGCCGCCAATCCGGACCGCGACGGTGTCGCCGAAGCTCCCGCTCCGGTCCGTCGAGTCGTACTGGTTGTACCCCTCGTAGTCGACCCCGACCACGGCGAGCGAGACGTTGCCGCTCTTCTCGCAGTAGCTCCCCTCGCCGCTCTCGAGACACTGGACCTGTGCGTCCCCGCCACCCGGACCTGCATCGAGAACCACCGTCGACCCGTCGTCACCGGTATCTGTCACACCCCGGTCGGCGTCACCGTCGATACCGTTGCCGACCGGCTCCTCGCGGTCGACACCGGGAGGGTCGGAAGCGACGGAGAGTCCCTCCCCGCCGGCACCGACGCCGACCGTCGTGTTCCCGAGGGGTGTCGACGGGTTCTCCGTGATATCGACTGTCCCCGGGCCGGCTTCCTGGCCGAGACCCTCGGCACCATCGGGGCCAGCGGAGACCACGTCGCCGCCGACCTGGAGGCCGCTCTCGTTGGTTCCAACGACCGGGCCGTCACCGTCCCAGCCGAGCAGCCCCTCCTCGCCGGTCGCCGCGGCCGGCGCCGTCGCTGCTGTCAGTCCGACCAGTAGTACGACCAGAACGACTGCGAAGCGCACCGTTCGAATCACCGTATCACGGCGGGGACCCGCCCCGGTTTAATGATTGTTCAGTGTCCAGCCGGGGATACAAGTGGGGTCAGCTAACTCGGCTCGCCCATGTCTCCGAGAGAACGACCGGAACCCCGGCCTCGGCCACGTCGGCGGCGAACGCACGCGAATCCGTCGTCAGGGCCTCGAACGTGTTGTAGTGGACCGGCAGTACCAGCTCCGGTTCCATGGCGGCGGCCAGCTCGGCGGCCGCGTGCCGGTCCATGGTGAACGCGCCACCGATGGGCGGGCAGAACAGGCTCACGTCCAGCTCGGCGTGGCCCTCCAGCACATCCGTATCGCCGGGCCAGAGGACCCGGACGCCGTCCGGCCGGACGGGCGAGGGGAGTGTGAGGTGGAACCCGCAGCCGAACCCCTCCGGATGGATGGGGTCGCCCGACGCATCGACGTGCGGACCGTCGGCGTGGTTGAACGCCGCCGTCGTCCGGACGACGACCTCGCCGACCGCGATATCGGCCTCGTCGTCGACGCGCCGGACCTCGTGGGGGAGGTCGACGGGTCGCTCCGCGTCACGGTCGATGCGGTGGGTGTTGACGCCCTCGAAGACGACGACCGTCGCGTCCTCGTTCGCGACCCGGCGGATGGCCGCGGGGTCGTAGTGGTGGTCGTGGGTCACGCAGACGAGGTCGCCGTCCCGCGGTTCGACCGCCGGCCCCCGCGGGTGATGGTCCGCCTCACCGCCGGCCCCCTCGGGCGGCCACTCCCCCGAGAGTACGCCGTAGCGGCCGGGGTCGCAGTAGACGACCGTACTGGAGCCGTCGTTCTCGCCCGCCAGCGCCGCATCGGGGGCGGGCGTCTCCAGTCGGAGCGTGGCGTAGCCGAGCCAGTCGGCCTGGATACCATCGTGGTGGACCATGCTCGCGGTAGCGGCGGCGCCCCCCTGAACGTTCTGCCACCGACTGGTGACGGAATCCCGGTCGGGCGGCCGTTCTCAGGGTCGGAAAACGCGCTCGGGTTCTTATGGTGCCGTGGATGGAAGCCCGAGTAGAGACACCGGCGGCACCGCCGCCACGAGCACCCATGGTCAGCGACGACGAACTCCAGCGCCACGTGAAGCAGGTGGAGACGAAGCGCTCCTACCGCTCTCGGGACGTGCCCACCATCGGGACGACCGAGAGTACGGTCGAGGAGCGCGTCGACGAACTCCAGCACGCCGCCCGCGAGACCCACGCCGAGCTCGCCCGCCGCATCCAGCGGGTCGACGACGCCAAAGCCGAGGACGTGCGCGTCGACGGCATCGTCGATCGCATGGAGGACATCGAGGAGCGCCTGGCCGCCATCGAGGACCAGCTGGCGGACTGACTCCGAGCAGATATCGCCACTGTGGCTGGCGCTATCGGACTATCTCCGGAGCATCTGCTATATCGTCATCATTTCGGGGATACCGGCTGGGTAGTTCGATATCTGTCCAGGGAACCAGTGCGTCGACTCGAAGCGGCGACCGACCCGCGCTACAGGACTTCGTCGAAGTCCTTGTGACCGTTGATGTCGACACCCTCCTCGGTGACCTCCGCGAGGAAGACGCCGTTGCCGGAGCCGGTGTCGCGCTCGACGGCGGCCTTGACACCGCTGGCGGCGACCTGCTTGGCCTCGTCGATGGTGAGGTCGTCGCTGTACTCGCGCTCGAGCGTCCCGTAGGCGACGGTGAGCCCGGAACCGGTGACGGTGTAGTCGTCCTCCATGACACCGCCCGCGGGGTCGATGGAGTAGACGTGGTGGCCGTCGTCGTCGACACCACCGAGGATGGGGTTGATGGCGAAGAACGGGCCGCCGCGGGCGAAGTTGCCCGCGAGCGTCGCGAGGGCCTCGATGTTCATATCCTCGCCACGGCGGGCCTCGTAGAGGTTGACCTCGGCGCGGAGCGAGCGGATGAACGACTGAGCGCCACCGACCGAGCCGACGAGCGTGAGCGCGCCGCTCGGGTGGATCTGCTCGACCTTCTGGACGTTCTTGTTGGAGACGAAGCGGCCACCCAGCGAGGCGCGCATGTCCGTCGCGATGACGACGCCCTCGTCGGTGGTGATGCCGATGGTTGTCGTCCCGGTGGTGTTGACCTTCTCGGCGTCCTTCTCGGACACGTCGGGGAGCTGGCCGAGCTCCGGCTCGTACACCGCGGACTCCATGCCGTCACCCATGCTCGGGGCAGAGAATTCGTTCTGACGCATTGGCCCGGGGTACACTCGTCGCGTGCATAAAGGCACCCCTTCGGGCACCTGACGGGGAGTCGGACTCCCGATCGACGCGCCCCGGCCGGCGGTCGATGGAGGCACCGCTTCCCTGGCTGGTCGGTCGAGAAACGAGTCCTCGGAGCAGCAGGTGTGGCCGGTTCTCAGGCGGCGTTCTCGTAGGCGGTGCCGAGCCGTTCGATGACCCGGTCCATCGGCATCTGGAGCCCGGCACGCCGGACCGCCAGCGCGACGGGAAGCAGCAGGATGCCGAGCATGATGCTGAACTGGTAGAGAGCGAGCAGCGTTGCGCGGTACGCCGTATCTATCATCTTCGTACTCTGGGGGGATGCTCGGGTGTATATAAGCCTTCTCACCAGCCCGGTGGCAGTAATCCCGCCGCAGTCATGCGATTTCGATGGTCTATCACGGTCCTGCCTGCCCGGCGGTGCGACCCTGCGGAAGCGGGCGAATCACTCCCTTCGGTGACCCACCGCGTTTCCATAAGTTATGGAGATATTCCCTGTAGCGTCCGGCGACGTGCGCGGCGGCTCACGGGCACGAGACGGGCGGAATCGACGGGGAACCGGAGCTGGTCAGCCATCGTGGAGCGG
This sequence comes from Haloglomus halophilum, assembly GCF_024298885.1. GTDB lineage: Archaea > Halobacteriota > Halobacteria > Halobacteriales > Haloarculaceae > Haloglomus > Haloglomus halophilum. Next base: position 58,911 of record NZ_CP101166.1, on the reverse strand, counting down.
GAGTTCGACCTCGAACCGGGCGCCGCGTGGCTCGTTGTCGGTGGCGGTGACCTCGCCCCCGTAGCGGTCGACCAGCGTGTCGACCAGGTACAGACCGAGGCCCTGGCCGACGCTTCCCTCGTCCTGCTCCCCGGGGCCGAAGTAGGCCTCCTTGTACTCGTCCGGGATGCCGGGGCCGTCGTCGGCGATGGTGACCACGGCGGTGTCCGCGTCGGTCTCGAGAGCCACCTCGACGGTGGGGTACTCCCGGTCGTTGTGGTCCACGGCATTGGCCAGCAGGTTCTCGAAGACGGCCGGCAGCAGGTCGTCGGCCGAGACGGTCACGTCCGGTTCGATGTCGGTCCGGATGGTCGCCTCGGGATACGTCCCGCGGGCGGTCCCGACCTTCCGAGTGAGAAGCGAGGAGACGGCGACCGGGCCGCAGGCGACATCCCCGGAGACGGACTGTGCGAGCACGCGTACGTTCTCGACGAGCTCGACGATGTCCTCGCCCCGGTCGTCGATGTGCGAGAGCGCGCTCTCGACGGCTTCGAGGTCCGGGTCCTCGCTGTCCAGTTCTTCCTCGACGAGTTCGGCACTCGCGAGCACGACCTGCATCCCGTTGAGGACGTTGTGTCGCAGCAGTTCGTTGACGAACTCCAGCGTGTCGCGCTGGCGCTCGACCTGCTCCTGGCTCCACATCGACTGGACCGTCGAGATACCGATGAGGAGGCCGGCGATGCCGCCGCCGCCGGCGGCCAGCAACAGCTCCTCGACGATGGTCACTTCCGAGAGGGCCTGCCCCTCCGAGAGCTGTGAACTCTGCAGGAGTGCCACGATGGCGACGATACCGGCCAGTCCGACCACCGTCCAGAGTCCGGCCCACCAGAGCTGCTGGGAGTCGAACTGGCTGGTCGCGAGCCAGTAGCCCGCGTAGACCAGTACCACCGAGAACCCGCCCAGGAGAATCACTTCCAGCATCGCCAGGACGAACCCCGGCGACCCGACAGCCGACGAGGTTACCGAGAGGGCACGGAAGACGATGACGTACCACAGCGAGAGGCCCGCCAGCACCACGCCGATTCCGCTGACGAACCACGACCCGCCCCCTCGCTCTATCGCTTCACGGATACGGCCCACACTCATTCGATGTTGTTCCTCATTCGACGTTGTTCCTCATTCGACGTTGTTCCTCGTGAGAAGCGCTGGTACTTCGGTCTACCGCCCAGCCGTCGGGGCTCCGGTCTCAGATGGGGAAGCCGACGAAGAGGACGGACGCGACGGCGACCCCGGCACAGAGCAGGAAGCTCGCGCCGAAGCCGACGTAGCTCCAGCGGAGCACCTTCCGGCCGTCCAGCGGCCCGAACGGGATCATGTTGAACCCGGCGAGGACGGCGTTCAGCGTCACGCCGAGCTGTCCGGCCCGGAGCAGGAACCCCCCATCCGCGAGCAGGAACACGGGGAGGAACAGCCCGGCGAGGACGACGTTCGTGAGCGGCCCGGCGAGCGCGATGCCCGCGCTCTCGCGATGCGTGATGCGGCCGCTGTGGTAGACCGCGCCGGGCGCGGCGAACAGGAAGCCGACGAGCGCTGCCGCCAGTGCGAGTCCCAGCATCGTGTAATCGGCACGGAACTCCGCGACCTGGCCGAACCGGATGGCGACGACCTTGTGTGCGAGCTCGTGGAGCAGGAAGCCGACCCCGGCGGTCAGCAGCGACAGCACCAGCAGCTCGACGAACAGGCCCGTGCCGAGGAGGCCGAGGAGGCCCGCCGGCCCGACGCCACGGCCGGACGTGACCAGCAGGAACAGGGTGAACGCCACGCCCAGCGCCAGCCACGCGACGACTAGGTCGCGCGTCTCGCGGGCGCTGAACGAGATGCCACCGCCCCGCCCGCCGGCACGAACCTCGCGCCGGCTCATAGCAGCCCCCCCACGAGCAGGTCGACGCTGTTGCGCGCCCCGGCGAGCATCAGCCGGACGATCTCGTCGGTCCCGCCGATCTCGGCGAACAGGTACGGGATGAGCACCGTCGCGAACAGGATGCTCCCGACGAACGAGCCGATGTTCGTCGCGGCGACGATGACGATGAGCCGGAACAGCGGCACGTCCAGCATGTTGCCGACGAGCTGGGGGATGGGCGTCTCCGTGTCGTCGAGCAGCTCGTTCAGCTCGGCGATATCGGCGACGTTGACGGTGAGATAGCGGAGTTCGACGTAGCCGGCGAACCAGCCCGGCGCGAGCAGCGGGTTGACGGAGGTGAGCCAGGCGACCGCCCCCCCGACGGTCGCGCTGGGCCAGTGTGCGCCCGCGAGCTTCGCGAGGCCGAACGACAGCAGGCCGTTGACGAGGAACCACGCGGCGAACAGCCGGACGAGCAGGCCGCTCGACGCGCCCGGGACGCCGGTGTAGGCGGCGACCGCAAGCAGGACGAAGAAGACGAGGAAGCCCAGCGTGAACAGGTAGCCGAATATCTTGTACGGCGAGAACCGCGAGGACTCCTGGCGCCCCACGAGGTCCTCCATCCGCGGGAGCGTCTCGGGGTTGGCGAGGTAGCGTTCGATTCCCGCCTGGTGGCCCGCGCCGACGACGGCGACGACGTGGTTGCCGGCGTCGCGGAGGCGAACGAGTTCGTGGGCGATGTAGGCGTCGCGCTCGTCGATGAGCGCCTCGGCGCCGCCCGGTGAGAACCGGCGGAACTCCTCCATCATCGCCGAGACGACGTCCGTGTCGGTCAGCTCGGCGGGGTCGAACTCCTCGATGTCCTCCGTCTCCTCGGGCGCGGTGAGCCGCAACGCCAGTCCGAGCAGGCCGGCGATACCGAGGCCGACAAGCGCTCCGACCAGCGCCGCGTCGACGACGCCAGCGAGGGGCGTTCCCGGCGGGACGAGCGGTGCGCCGCCGACCGCGCCGGCGACCAGCGCGGCGAACAGTCCGACGGTCAGGCCGACGCCCAGTCCGACGGCGAACGGGCTGGCGACGCCGAAGGCGAGGCCGCCGAGCAGTCTGAGCTTCTCCAGGCCCGACAGCCGTGCCCAGAAGCGCTGGATGGTCACCTGGATGTCGCGGTCGACCAGCGCGACGTCGATGCCGAGTTCCTCGCTCGTCTCGACGGCCGCGAGCATCTCCGCGCCCGGGCGGACGTCGAAGCGGTCGCCCAGCCGGGTCTGCACGTACGAGAGCATCCAGTAGGCGAGGAACTGGAAGACGGTGTTGCCCTGGAGCAGGTCCGCGGCGTCGAGGTCGTCGGGCGTCTCGCCTTTCATCTGCCGGAAGCGCCCCTCGTCCAGTTCGACCGCGACCACGTCCGGGCGCTCCTCCCCGATGGCGCGTTCGACCTCGTCGACACTCTCCTGTGAGACGTGGGCGGTCCCGACGACGCGGACGCTCCCGGCGTGCTCGGCGTCGCGGGTATCGTCCGCTTCGACGGCCCCGTCGGTCATGGAGTGGTCTCGCGTGGCGAGCCGCTTACACCTGTCGGAGTCCGCGGCACGTGGGCCACATCGCCACCGGGCGGTCGGTGCCGGAGGGACGGCAGCGGAAGCTGGTGGAAGGTTTAATGCTGCTGCTCCCCCAATCTAGAGTCGATGCGTGACACCGTTGCGGGAGCCCTGTGGCGGAGGGACGGCCGCCGATGACCAGGGTCCTGATCGTCGACGACGAGCCGAACGTCGTCGAGGCCTACGCGCTCTGGCTCAAGAACGAGTTCGATATCGTGACCGCGACGGGCGGTGAGGAGGCACTCGAGGCTATCGACGACACGGTGGATGTCGTCCTGTTGGACCGCCGTATGCCGACCCTCTCCGGCGACGAGGTGCTGGAGGAGCTCCGCGACCGCGGGCTCGACCCGCGCGTCGCGATGGTGACCGCCGTCGACCCGAACTTCGATATCGTGGACATGGAGTTCGACGCCTACCTGACCAAGCCGGTCACGAAATCCGACCTCATCGAGACGGTCGACCAGCTCGTCTCCCTCGACGAGTACGCGGCGGGCGTCCGCGAGCAGTTCGCGCTCGCGGAGAAGCGAGCGGTCCTCGAGATCGAGATGACCGAGGCCGAACTGGCCGAAAGCGACGAGTACCAGGAACTGGTGGCCGAGCTGGACCGTATCGACGACGAAACCGGCGACCGCGCGGGCGAGCTGAGCCACGACGCCTTCGCCGCGGCCGTTCGCGACCTCGTCGACGAGTAACCGACCGGCGGAACGCTGCGGTTCTCGCACCTACCGTCCGGTGCCGTCCGTCCTGATATCGAAGCGGGCGCCGCCCGCCTCGCTCTCCCCGACCGAGACCTCCCAGCCGTGGCTCCGGGCGACCTGCTGGACGATGTCGAGGCCGAGGCCCGTCCCGCTGTCGCTGTGGCCCCGCTCGAACACCTGCTCGCGTCGCTCCGGGGGGATACCGGGACCGTCGTCGGCCACGTAGAACCCGTCGTCGTCGAGCCCGACGTGGACGCTCACTCTCTCCCCACCGTGTCGGGTGGCGTTCCCGAGTAGATTCTCCACCAGTCGCCGGAGATGCGTGGTGTCGGCGTCGACGGTTCCCGACCCCTCGACGGTCAACGTCGCGTCGGTCGCGCCGGTGGCCGTTCGGGCGGTCTCCCAGGCCTCGCGGACCAGCGGCTCGAGGTCAGTCGGGGTCCGCTCCAGCTCCGCCGGATCGCGCGACAGCGCCAGGACATCGGCGATGAGCGACTCCATCCGGGTGTGGATCTGGTCCAGTGTGTCCAGATACTCGGCGGTCTCTCCCGCCGCAGTCTGTCGCGCGAGCGAGGTCGTGGCCATGGCGGTGTTGAGCGGGTCACGGAGGTCGTGGCTGAGCATGGCCGAGAACCGCTCCAGCTGGTCGTGGCGTTCACGGAGCGCCTCCGCGGCGGTCACCCCCTCGAGCGCCGTCGTGACCGACGCGGCGAGGGTCCGGGCCAGCCGGACATCCTCCGGGCCGACCTCCTCGCCCCGGAGGTAGCCGGTTATGATCACGCCGTGGTCGCCCAGCGGGAGGATGAGCTCCCCACCGGCCGGGGTCTCCCGGTTGTACAGCTGGTCGGTCTCGCTGGGGTCATCGAACCGCCGTAGCTCGCCGGACTGGAACGCCGCCCACGCGAGGCTCTCCTCGTCGCCGGTGAACGTGGGGGGACTGTCGAACGTCTCCGCGACGGCGTCGCTCCACGCGACCGGGTCGAGGGCGTCCCGCCCCTCGTCGTGGAGGTAGACCGCCGACAGCGGGAGGTCGAGCGCACGGACCGCCCCCTCTACGGCCACCTCGGCGACCGCCTGCCGGCTGTCGGCGGCGAGCAGGTCCTGGGTCGCCTCGTGGAGCGCCTCCAGCGTCGCCCGGGATTCGACCTGCTCGGTCCGGTCCCGGACCACGCAGACGAGACCGGCATCCGGGAGCTGCGACAGCGTCAGCGCCTGAGGGAACGGCTCGCCGTCCCGCCGGCGCCCGGTCGAGGTCCCGCTCCAGGCCCCGTCGCGCTCGAGGGCCGCCATGGCCTCCGTCTCGAGCCGTTCGACCTCGGCCTCGTCGTACAGCGACCGCCAGTTCCGCCCCACGAGGTCGTCCGGCGAGTCGTAGCCGTACACGTCGGCGTGGGCGGGGGTGACGTAGCGGTAGCGGCCGTCCTCGTCGAGAATCGCGATTCCGGCTCTCGCCGTCTCCAGGACCCGCTGCCAGCCGGCATCGGGAACGTACGCGCCGGCGCCGTCCTCGCCCCCGTCGACCCGATCCCCGACCCCCGGCCCGGCAGTCGTGTCGGGCGGCGCTCGGAGAGTGAGCGCCACCCCGCCCGGACAGGTGGCGACGGAGCCATCCAGACGTGTCCGCTCCCCGGTGGCAGCCGTCGTGACGAGCGCGACGGGGTCCGTCGACCGGCCGTGGACGAGCGACAGCACCTCGTCCGCGTCGGTCGACGGGGCGGGGCTGAGAAGGTCAGCAACCGGTCTCCCGGTGATATCGGTGTCCCCGTCGCCGACCGCCGTGCCGCCGACCAGGTCGGCTGCTCGCGGGGTGGCGTAGCGGACGGTCTCCTCGTCGTCGACGACGAGTACGGCCGCATCCTGGTCCTCGAGGAGGGCCCGGAGGGCGTCCGCCACCATCGACCGGTCGTCCTGTGTCGTCACTTCCTCGTACTGTGGTCCCCACCGTTGTCAATCTCCCGTCCATCTCCAGCCGGGTTCGACCGGCTCAGACGGTCTCCTCGTCCTCCTCGTCGTCGGTCTCGACGACCTCGATGACCTTCAGCGGGACGTTGCGGAGCGCGCCGCCGACCTCGCTGGTGGCGATGCGGCTGGCGTGCTCCTCGGACTCGGCGTCGAAGATCTCCATCTCCATCGCCAGCCCCACGAGCGCCGTGTCGGCCGCGACGAAGACGGAGTCGAGCGTCTCCCGGCAGGCCGGACAGCTCGTCGCACCGACGTTCATGTCGACGTACTCCAGGTCGGCCTCGTTGAGTCGCTTGCCGGCCTCGCTGATGGCGACGCCGATGGCGTCGTTCGAATCCTCGACGTCGCGCACGAGCCACGCGGCCTCCATCCGGACGTAGTAGTTGCTCATGGCCGTTGATGTGGTGGCACGGGGGAATTGGCTTGCGGTTCGTCGGTCGTACGTAACTGATGGTGAAGCTGCCTCTGGAGCCCTTGTGTTCGCTCGTGGTGACGGCGACAGCGACTACCGAGCCTCCTACGAAGCCCTCGCGCTCTCGGGGTGCCGGGACTCGCTGTGCTCCTCGGTCGCTTCGCTCCCTGCGGTGCTTGCGTCGTCCGGGCACCGTCAGAGCAAGCTCTGACGAGGTCACGCTCGCTTCGCTCGCGTGACCACCGCCGAGACCGCTCGCCCTTCGAGTCCGCCAGGATTTAGTTTGTGTCACGGGCGCTGTGGCCCTGCCCTTCCCCAGGTCGCGCGGCCTTGCGCGTCCGCGCTGCGGCACGCGCTTCCGGCCAGTGAGAGGTTGGTCGGCCACCCGGTTCCCCGACACACAACCCATTTGTAGCCACACGCCGCCCATCCGGACATGAGCGATTCGGGGCCGAAACAGGTGGACGACCCGGACTATCACAGCCGGAACCACACCGCGGCCCAGACCTGCGGCTGGACCGCCAACGCGCTCCGGGGCGAGGGGCGCTGCTACAAGAACACCTTCTACGGCATCCAGAGCCACCGCTGCATCCAGATGACGCCGGTCGTCAAATGCAACGAGCGCTGTGTCTTCTGCTGGCGGGACCACCAGGGCCACTCCTACGAACTCGACGGCGTCGAGTGGGACGACCCCGAGGCCGTGGTCGAGGCGAGCATCGAACTCCAGCGCAAGCTGCTGTCGGGCTTCGGCGGCAACGACCAGGTCCCCGACGAGGCCTTCGAGGAGGCCATGGAACCCCGGCACGTCGCCATCTCGCTGGACGGGGAGCCGACGCTGTACCCGTACCTGCCGGAGCTCATCGAGGCGTTCCACGACCAGGGCATCACGACCTTCCTCGTCTCCAACGGCACCCGGCCGGAGGTGCTGGCCGAGTGCGACCCGACCCAGCTGTACGTCAGCGTGGACGCCGCCGACCGGCAGACGTTCGACGACGTGGTCGGCGCGATGGAGGACGACGCGTGGGACCAGCTCATCGAGACGCTGGACGTGCTCGCGGCGAAAGACGAGACCCGAACGGTGCTTCGGACGACCGTGCTCAAAGGGTTCAACGACCACCACCCCGAGTGGTACGCCGGGATGTACGACCGCGCCGACGCCGACTTCGTGGAGCTGAAGGCGTACATGCACGTCGGGCACTCGCGCGGCCGGCTCGACCGGTCGGCGATGCCCGAACACGAGGAGGTCATCGACTTCACCGAGGCGGTGCAGGAGTACCTGCCCACCCATCCCGTCCTGCGCGACGTGCCCGAGTCACGGGTCGCGCTGCTCGCACGCGACGAGGACACCTGGGTCCCGAAACTGAAAGGCGGCAGCGAGTTCTGGAACGACGACCCGTACGACGCCAGCGCGGACTGAGACCGACCCGCTGGCGGCTCAGACCAGCCGCGCGGAGATGTCGAGCCCCACCTCGCCGGCCATCTCCTTCGCCCGGGACATCGTGGTCCCGGCGACGCCGCCGTTCGTCGTGAGGTGGGTGAGGACACCGGCCGCCTCGACACCCTGGAGCCCGGTCAGTGTCGGCGTGCAGGTCTGGACGGCCGCCCCGCTGTCACCGGGCGCCGAGGTGGTGGCCGCGCTCCAGCTATCGCTGCCGTGTCCGAGGCCGGCGCCCGAGCGACCCTTCGTGAGGAACGTCTCGCCGAACGCGACGGCGTTGCCGTAGTGACAGATCGTCTCGCCGCCGTCGACGGCGCCGATCTCGCTCGGCCCGCCGAACTGCGGCATCGCGGGGTCGAGGAGCGGCTGCACGTCGTCCGGAACCCGGACCAGCCCGAAGTCGTTGCCGACGCCGTTGCCGTTCTGGGACTGCCGGGCGTAGACGACCTCCCCGAGCTCGACGAGCTCGCCACCCTGGAGCCCATTGAGGCCCGTCGCGCCGCCGAAGGCACAGTCGATGCAGGCCCGGACCGTCACGCCGCTCGTGTCGAACGAGCCACCCGCGGATTCCGAGGCGGCCGCGCCGTCCGGCAGGAAGCAGTGACCCGCCGCGCCCAGGTAGGTGCCACCGTCGGCACCGTCCCAGATGAAGTTGGCAGTGCAGCCGGCCGTGGTGCCACCGCGCGAGATGAGCAGGAACGAGCCCGGCCCGATACCGCTCGATGTCTCGGGGGCGACCGAGGCCGCCTGGACGGTCGTCACGTCCTCCCGCTCGAGGACACCGGTCATGTCGAGACACGGGATCGGTCTGGTGCTCGACGTGTCGTCGTCAGCGGACGCGGTCCCGACGAGCCCCAGCCCGGCCGTGGCGGCGCTCGCTTTCAGTACACTCCGTCGTGTCAGCCCGTCGTGGCCATCCATCACGTCGGTGGACACGCGTTCGACCGAACCTTCTGTCGCCGTCAGGCCCCGGGAGTTTTTGTCACGGTGTCGCTCGGTGACGAGAGGGAAGCCGCCGGATCCGGCCGCCAGGAACGGCGGGCGGTGGTCGGACGCGGACGGTGGCCGGGAACACCGACGGACCGACGCGTTTTTGCGTGGGTGTCACTACCGAACCGATAGACGGCGCTGTCGCTGCATCTTCATCACGTTTCCGTTATGCATCACGGGAACGATACACTTATCGGAGTCGTTACCCTATCCGGGCGTATGGCAGAGACACGCGCCGCGGTCGGGCCCGCGGAGGTGGTCACCCTCAAGGAGCTCGCCCTGGAGGGTGCCCTCGCCGGAACGACGGTCACGTGTGCGGGGCTGGCCGAGCGGCTCGGTGCCTCGAACCAGACCGCGTCGCGCCGGCTCCAGCGACTCGACGAGGCCGAACTCATCGACCGAGAGGTGCTCAACGACGGGCAGCGCGTCCAGCTGACGCCGGACGGCGAGGCGCGGCTCCGGCGCGAGTACGCCGATTACCGCCGGGTGTTCGAGGGCGCCGACGCCGATGTCACGCTGCACGGCACCGTCACGGCTGGGATGGGTGAGGGACGCCACTACATCTCGCTCCCGGGCTACATGGAGCAGTTCGTCGACCGGCTGGGGTACGAGCCGTTCGCCGGGACGCTCAACGTCGACCTCGACGAGGAGAGCGTCCGTGAGCGCGGCCGGATGGACGCGCTCGACCCCGTCCGTATCGACGGCTGGGAGGACGACGAGCGGACCTACGGCCCGGCGTTCTGCTGGCCCGCCACCATCGAAACCGACTCCGGAACGTACGACCCGGCCCACGTCATCGCCCCCGAGCGGACCCACCACGGCGACGACCAGCTGGAGGTCATCGCGCCGGACCGACTCCGCGACGAGCTCGGTCTCGAGGATGGAGAGGAGATAACCGTCCGCGTCACGGGTGAAGAGCGATGACCCGAGCCGACACCGACACGGACGCCGCCAGCGCCGTGACCGAGTCCGAACCGGTCGAGGCCGCCATCGAGGCGTTCGAACTCGGCGAGCCGGTTCTCGTCCACGATGCGGCCGACCGCGAGGGTGAGACGGACCTCGTCTACCCCGCCGCCGCGGTCGACCCGGCGGCCGTCTCCCGGATGCGCAACGACGCCGGCGGGCTGGTCTGTACGGCCGTCTCGCACGACGTGGCCGAACTGCTGGACCTGCCCTTCCTGCAGGAGTCCATCGACCACCCGCTCGCCGCCGACCACGAACTGGCCTACGACGAGCGCTCCTCCTTCTCGCTGACGGTCAACCACCGCGAGACGTTCACCGGCATCACCGACGAGGACCGCGCGCTGACCATCCGCGAACTCGGCCGGCACGCGACCGACCCGGACCCCGATGCCTTCGCCGAGTCGTTCCGCGCACCCGGACACGTCCACCTCCTCCGCGCGGCGCCGGACCTGCTCGCTGACCGCGAGGGCCACACGGAACTCGGCATCGCGCTGGCCGAGGCTGCCGGCACCGAGCCCGCGGTCGTCGTCTGCGAGATGCTGGACGACGAGACCGGCGGCGCTCGCTCGCCCGTCGACGCCCGGCGCTACGCCGAGCGCCACGACCTCGTCTACGTCGAGGGCGCCGACCTGCTGGCCGCGCTCCGCTAATCGCGCGGCTCCGCGTTCGCCGCCTGCTCCGCTCCCGCCTCGCTCGCCCCGACCAGCGGCCGGGCCGCCACCACCAGAACCGCTCCCGCGACGAGGAAGGCCACGCCCACCGCCGCGACGGCCAGTATCGGTGACGCGAGGTCCGCGACGCGGCCGGTACCCAGTTTCAGCGGGACCCGGACCAGCGCGTAGGCCATCGCCGCCGCCGAGAGGACCGTTGCCCGGCCTGCCCGGTCGATACGGTCGTTGAGGTAGCCCGAGACCAGCGGCGCGACCGTCGCTTTGGCCGACTTGACCACGACGAAGACGGGGACGGCAACCGCGGTTACGAGTGCGGGTACCAGTGCCGCGACGGCCACCAGCACCGGGAGACCGACGACCGCGGCCCGGGTCCCGACCCGGCGCTCGAGGGCCGCCGCCCGGTCGCTGGCGACGGCGGCGACCGCGGTGAACCCGGCGTAGAGGACACCCAACAGCGCCGGCTCCGGCACCACCTCGCTCCCGGGGAGGGCCCCGAGATAGATGTCGAACGCGTCGACGGCGATGGGCTGGATGAGGTCGTCCACCGCGGAGACGAGGCCGAAGAAGAGCCCGGCGTAGAGGACGACTCCGCGCACGTCCGGTCGCGAGAGCGCGTCCCGGACAAGCGCGAGCGCCTCGCGACCGGTCGGCTCCGCGTCGGCGTCCTGAACTTCGGGCAGGCCGAGCAGCACGCCGGCACTCAGGACGCCCACGGCCGCGCCCGCGATGAACGGATAGGTCGGGTCGAGCACGTACAGCGGCCCCGCGACGACCATCCGCGCGGCCATCGCCCACTGACCGATGGCCCGCCCGCGCCCGCGGACTGCGGTGTACCGGCCCGCGTCGAGGTACTCGTCGAGCGCGTCGTAGAGCCACGCCGCGGCCGTGCCCGAAGCGAGCGTCATCCCGAGCGCCCAGAGCGCGTAGAGGGCGAGGAAGTCGGCGAACGACTGCGCGAGGACGAAGCCCGCGAGCGAGGCGGCCTCCGCGAGTCGCCCGAGCAGGAGCGCGTTCCGGCGCCCGAGCCGGTCGGCCAGCCGCCCCGTCGGAATCTCGCCAGCCACGACGAGGACCGACAGGACCGCGCTCAGCGCGGCGATCTCCGTGAACGAGAGGTCCCGTCCGAGGAGGAACAGGGTGAACACGGGCCAGACGAAGCCCGACGCCGCCGTCGCCTCGTAGAGGTAGTATCGACGGACGAGCGCGTGCCCGGGCTGGTCGGCCATCGTCCCTGCGGGCGGCCGGCGGGGACTAAACGGTTCCCTGAAACGAGTTTCAGGGGCCGACCGCTCCGACGGCCGACCGCTCTCCGGTAGTCATCCGCACGGACCGTCAACACTCATTAGCCCCCGATACGACCGTCGGGGTATGGGATTCGAGGAGATGGACGTCGACACCATCTGGATGGACGGTGAGTTCACCGACTGGGAGGACGCCCAGGTTCACGTGCTGACGCATAGCCTCCACTACGGGACCGCCGTCTTCGAGGGGGTCCGCTGCTACGATACGGAGGAGGGCCCGGCCATCTTCCGCTGGGACGAGCACCTGGACCGGCTCTACGAGTCGGCCGCCGCGCTCGACCACGACATCGAGCACACGCGCGAGGAACTGACCGAGGCCACGCTGGAGCTCATCCGCCGGCAGGACCTGGAGTCCTGCTACATCCGGCCGCTGGTCTACTACGGCTACAACTCCCTCGGTGTGAGCCCCAGCGAGTGCCCGACCGACACGATGATCGCCTGCTGGCCCTGGGGCGCCTACCTCGGCGAGGAGGCCCTCGAGGAGGGGGTCGACGTGATGGTCTCCTCGTGGCGCAAGCACCACTCCTCGCAGATCCCGACCAACGTGAAGGCCACCGGCGCCTACATCAACTCGATGCTGGCGGGCGAGGAGGCCCGTGGCAACGGCTACGTCGAGGCCATCGTCCTCAACAAGGAGGGCGACGTGGCCGAGGGCCCCGGCGAGAACATCTTCATGGTCAACGACGGGGAGATCTACACCCCCGGCCTCGCCGAGTCCATCCTCGACGGTATCACCCGGCAGACCGTCATCGACATCGCGACGGACCTGGGCTACGAGATCCACGAGGAAGCGAAAATCGCCCGCGGACAGCTCTACACCGCCGACGAGCTGTTCTTCACGGGGACGGCGGCGGAGGTCACGCCCATCCGGACCGTCGACGACAACGAGATCGGTGCCGGAACCCGCGGCCCCGTGACCGAGGAGATCCAGCAGCGCTTCTTCGATATCGTCGAGCGCCGGACCGACGACTACGACGACTGGTTCACGTACGTCTGAACCGGGGTCGCTCCGACGGCGTCCCGGAGAGACGCCTTCTGCCCGCTCGCTACCCGCTCAGGTCCTTCCGCCGGCCCCGGATGCGGTCGGCCTGCTCGGTCTGCCCGTCCACGTCCGCCAGCTGCTCGGCCGCCTCCAGCGTACGGATACCGTCGTCGAGGAAGCTCAGGATGTCGCCCGGGTACGCGTAGACGAGGTAGTCGTCGCTCATCACGTCGACGATGGCCTCCGGGCCCATGCCCTGGGCTCGGAGGTCCAGCAGGTAACTGATGAACTTCTCCTCGGGGTGGCCACAGTAGGGGTTGGACTGGCAGTCACAGTCGAGGAAGTCCTCGGCGAAGTCGAGCACGCGCTCCTGGGTCGCCTCGTCCAGGTTCGACAGGCCCTCCCCCTGGAACAGGATGTCCAGCGTCGCGCCGGAGAACGCCCCCTTCGGGAAGCTCGTCTCCAGTTGCGAGGACAGCTGGCGGTGGTTCTTGACGTATATCTTGTCCGTGATGGCCACGCTTGGGCGTGCTTGTGTGCCGAGCGGCTAAAGCGCCGCGGTGTCCGGTGTGTGTCGGTGTGTCGGGGAGAAGGGGAAGGCGTAACGTATATTCCCGACGCTGGATTACGAGAAGTTGCGTGTCCGGGTTGGGGTATTGGTATCCTCCAGGCTTGTGGTGCCTGGGAAGCGGGTTCGATTCTCGCACCCGGACTCATAACTTATTGCGGGAATAACTGGAAAATGCCCGACTTTCTGCGCTTATACCTGGTTTAAAAAATTACTGCACGCTTCATCCGGGAACCGTCGGCCCGTAGAACTCCTCGTAGAGTGCGGCGACGCGGCCCGGCCCCTCGGGCCGACGGCCGTCCCGCCCGACTTATCCCCCTGCCCCGCCTCGCGGGTGGTATGGACGCAGCGCTGGTCACCGTCGGCGACGAACTCCTCGCCGGCGACACGGAGAACACGAACGCGACGTGGCTGGCCCGCGAGCTGACCGAGCGCGGGGTCGATGTCCGGCGAGTGCTCACCGTGCCGGACATCGAGGCCGCCATCGCCGACGCCGTCCAGGAGTACGCCGACCGCTACGATGCCGTCATCGTGACAGGTGGGCTCGGCGGGACACCGGACGACCTGACGATGGACGCTGTCGCCGCGGCCTTCGACCGACCGCTCGAGGAGAACGACCTCGCGCGCGCCGACCTCGAACGGACACTGAAAGCCATCACGGACTCGTACCCGGACCTGAACGTGGATATCGAAGCCGAGGCCGCCATCCCGGCGGGTGCACGCCCGCTGATCAACGACGCCGGCCTCTCGCCGGGCGCCGTCGTCGAGAACGTCTACGTCCTCCCCGGCATTCCCGGTGAGATGCAGCGCATGTTCGAGGGCGTCGCCGAGGAGTTCGCGGGGGACGTGGAGTCGCGGGTGCTGTACACGACCGAACCGGAGGCCAACCTCATCGAGCGACTCGACGGCGTCCGGAACCGGTTCGGCGTGCAGGTGGGCTGTTACCCGGACCGTGAGGCGGGTCACAACCGGCTGAAGCTCCGGAGCGACGACCCGGAGAAGCTGGACGAGGCGACCGCGTGGCTCAGCGAGGAGGTTCGGCTGGTGGAGCCGGACGCCGACACCCACGTTGGGGAACGTGTCGGGGCGGGCGCGTCCGACGACGAGTGAGTGTCCGGGCTCCTCGCCGCGATGGCCGTGGCTTCAAGCCCCTCGGCGGCGAAGCGCGGGTATGCCAAGCTACCGGATCGGGAGCATCTTCGGCATCCCGATCGAGCTGGACCTGACCTTCCTCCTCATCCTCCCGGTGTTCGCGTACGTCATCGGGTCGCAGATCGGGGAGTGGGTCGGCATCCTCAACGACGTGTTCGGTGCCGGTATCGTCCCCGGACCGCTGACGGGCGCGCCGGTCGTCGCGTTCGGCCTCGGCACGGCCGCCGCCGTCGGGCTGTTCGCCAGCGTCCTGCTGCACGAACTCGGCCACAGCGTGATGGCGATGCGCTACGACGTGGAGATCTCCTCCATCAAGCTCTGGTTGTTCGGCGGTGTCGCCCAGCTCTCGCGCTTCCCGGACGACTGGAAGCAGGAGCTCTACATCGCCATCGCCGGCCCCATCGTGAGCGTCCTGCTCGGGGCCGCGTTCTACGTCGGGTTCATTGTCCTCCCGGGCGCGAGCGGCGGAGCCGCCAACGCGGGCGCTGTGTTCCTGCTCGGCTACCTCGCACTCACCAACGTCGCGCTGGCGGCGTTCAACATGCTCCCGGGCTTCCCGATGGACGGTGGCCGCGTGCTGCGCGCGCTCTGGGCCCGGAACCAGCCCTACGCCGTCGCGACCCGGCGGGCCGCCGCGGTCGGCAAGGGGTTCGCCTTCCTGCTGGGCTTCTTCGCGCTGTTCGGCGGGGCCGGTATCAACCTCTACCTCGTCGCCATCGCCTTCTTCATCTACATGGGTGCCTCCTCGGAGGCCCAGCAGACGATGCTCCGGGCCGCCTTCGAGGGGGTCGCCGTCCGGGACGTGATGACGCCCGTCGATGAGGTCGAGACCGTCGACGCCGAAACGTCGGTCGCCGACCTGGTCGACCGGATGTTCCGTACCCGTCACACCGGTTTCCCCGTCGTGCGGGACGGCCGCCTCGTCGGCCTGGTGACGCTGGAGGACGCTCGTTCGGTCAACGAGGTCGAGCGGGACGCCTACCGCGTTGAGGAGGTGATGTCGCGCGACCTCCACACCATCGACGCCGACGCGGACGCGATGGACGCGTTCTCGCGGATGCAAGAGCACGGCGTCGGCCGTCTCGTCGTCACTCGTGCCGACGGCGAGAGCGAGGAGGGTTCGTTCACGGGGCTCATCTCCCGGACGGACCTGATGACGGCGCTGGATATCATCCAGTCCTCCGGTGGCGAGTCGGGGGCGCCGTCGCTTCGGCGCGGCACGGAGCGCGACCAGTCGCGGGACGTGTGATAGATCGGAAATTGCCGTCGGCGTCACCGGGTGAGAGCGCGAGCCCACGACCCGATCCCCTCGATACTCCTAGCTCACAACCCGTCGATGCGGTCGGCGCACTCGAAGCCCGCCACGACGGCGCCGTTCAGCGAGCGCTCGGGGTACTGCGCCCGTGAGGCCATCCCGGCGTAGTAGAGGCCCTCTGCCACGTCCTCGCCGAGGTCGTACGGGACCACCTTCTCCAGGTAGCCCCGTTCGTACACGGGCGCCGTACGCGGGTTGCGGCCGACCTCCGTCCACTTGACCGCCGAGCGGTCGAAGTCGGGGAACAGGTCCTCGATACCCGTGAGCCAGTGCTCGCGCACCTCGGTGTCGTCCATCTGCCAGAGGGCCTCGTCCATCTCCTGGACGTAGCTGGCGGCGTACAGCAGGTGTTCGCCGCCGTACCGCTCCGTGGGGACGAAGTTCGTGTGCTCGATGAGCGCGCCGAACGGCGCGTCGTCGGCGATGTTGAGCCAGTAGGTGTCCATCAACTGCTCCTCCATCCCGAACACGGCACAGACCGAGCCCTGGAAGTCGATATCGCACTCGTAGCCGACCCAGTGTTCGAGGAGATGCGGCATCGTCGCGACGACCAGCGCGTCCACGTCGTGGTCGGTCGTGCCGTCGTCGGTCTCGACGGCCACGGATTCGATGCTGTCGCCGTGCTGGATGTCCGAGACGCGCGCGCCGGTCTCGATGGTGTCGTGACCGACATCCGCCACGAGTGCGTCGAGTAGCTGGGCGAATCCGCCCTCCAGATAGCCCAGTATCTCCCCGCGTCGGAGGTCGCGCTCGCCGCGGAACTTGACGCGGCCCAGCAGCCACGCCGCGCTCACGTCCTCCTTGCGCGAGCCGAACTTCGCGTCCAGCAGCGGCTCGAAGAAGAACTCGTAGACGCCCCGTGTCGTGTGCTCGAGCAGGAACTCGCGGATGGGAACGTCCTCGAAGTCCTCCAGATCCTCGTAGGTGTCGAACGACGGGATGCCGCCACGCACGTCGACCTCCAGCGTGAGCATGCCGAGCCGGAACTTGTCGTAGAGCGAGAGGTGCGGGTACGCCAGTATCTCGCCGGGCGTGTCCAGCGGGTGAACGGTCCCGTCGACGTAGTAGGCGTTCTGTCCGACGCGCCACTCGACGGCGTCGCCCAGCCCGAGGTCCTCGGCCAGCTCGACGATGGTCTCCTCGGATTTCGAGAGGTGGTGGTAGAACTTCTCGATGGGGTCGCCCCGTGTCTCGTACGTCGCGGCCAGGCCGCCGAGGTCGTCGCTGGCCTCGAAGACGGTCACCTCGTGGCCGCGTTTCTGCAGCCGGTGGGCGGCGGCGAGTCCGGCGATACCGCCACCGACGATTCCGATCATGAATCCGGGTCCGGCGCCACCGTGTAAGGCGCTTGTGGATAGGCCAGGCCTAAACGGGCCTCAGACCACCGCCCTGCCCACGACGAGTGCGAGACAGAACACCGTCGCAGCCAGCGGCAGCGCCACTCCGACGCGGTAGCCGACCCGGGCCCGGTCCCGACCGTACCGGAGCCCCGTCGCGAGCGCGGTCAGGATCGCGGTCAGTGCCAGCACGTACAGCCCGACGGCGAGGCCGAGATGGCCGACCGGCAGGGCGGCACCGAAGTCCGTGGCCGCGCCACGCCCTACCCCCACCCCCACGGTGTCGGCACGGCCGGCCGTCCCGGCGGCGAGCGCGACCGTCGTGCCGCCGACCAGCGGCCCGAAGACGGTGGCCGTGTTGGCCAGCGTGGCCGTCAGCCGGGCGGTCTCGCGGCGCGTTCGCCGGGTCACCTGCCGCAGTTCGGCGAGGTGTTCGCCGGTCGCGACGAGCAGGTCGCCGGCCGGTGGCCCCACGCGTCCTGCCCGAGCGAGCGCGGTCACCGCCCGCTCGACGCGTGGACTCGGCAGGTCCGCGGCCGGTCCGCCCGGACCGAGGAACGCGGTCTCGATGTCGCACCCGAGCCGACGCCCACGCTCGCTCGCGGTCGCGAACGCCTCCTCGACGGGCCCCCCGAGCGATGCCGTCGCGTCCGCGATGGCCCGCTCGACGGCGACACCGGCCGCTACCTCACGCCCGACCGCGACCAGCGCGTCGGGGAGCCCTCGTTCCATCGCCGCCGTCCGCTCGCGGACCGCGACCGCCGGCCGATGATGGACCGCGAGCCCACTCCCAGCGGCCCCGACCGCCGCGACCGGCGCCGCCCACCCCGGAACCGGCGGCAGCAGTGCGACGACCGCACCGGTCACCGTCGCGGCCCCCAGTCCGACGGCGACCGCCCGCCACGGTTCGCCGGGACGCGCCGGGTGCGATGCCGGGACGGGGTCGCGGGGGAAGGCGACCGGCCGCCGGGCGAGGAGCCACGCGGCGGCCCCCAGTAGCGTCACCGGAAGCAGCAGGTCGTAACAGCCTACCACCGTAGCGAGCAGGAGTTCCGCGGGAACGCCGGCTGCGACCACGCCCGGGAGGATGCCGACGAGCGCGAGCGGCAGCAACACGCCGAACGCGTACACCGCGGTCACCGGGCCGTGGAGCGCCGCCGCCGCGGACGTAGCCCGTTCGCGGACGCCCTCGGCCGCGGCCTCGGTCGCACGGTCGAGTCGTCGCTCGCGCTCGTCGGCCGGGGCCATTGTGGCCGCCACGACCTGTCGCACTGCCCGTGCGAGTTCGGGGTGGTCGGCCGCGCTGGCGGCGGCGAACGCCTCCAGACCGGCGCTGTCGCGCCCACGTGCTCGCCGGACGTGTGTGGCGAGCCGGTCGGCCAGCGGGTCGTCGCCATCACACCCGGCAGCCGCGGCCGCCTCGGGTGTCGGCTCGATGTGTACCCGGAGCGCCATCCGCCCGACCAGCCGGGGGACGGCCCCGGCGGCCCGAGCCGACCGGAGCTGGGCTGCCACTCCGGAGCGGTGGGTGAACCACTGCACGAGCCGGTTCCACGGCGGTCCGTCGGTCACGCGTCCGCCCCCGCCTCCGTCGTCAGCGTCTCGCCACGCGCTTTCGTGGCGGCGAGTGTCTCGGCGTACGACTCCCCCGGCTCGCACAGGTCGGCGACGACCGCGCTCGCGCCGCCGCCGAGCCGTTCCGCCGCGACGAGCGAGCCGTCCTCGGCCTCGTAGAGTGGGGCGAACGCCGCACCGTCGTCGGTCCTGACAACCTCCTCCACGCGGCGGACCCGTCGCTCCCGGCCCCGGGTCGTCTCCCGGGCACCGACGGTCACCAGCAGGTCCGTGTCGGCGAACGACGACTCCGGAACGCCGAGGTCCGTCACCATCCGTTCGCGGACGGTCGCGGCCCCGTCCCCGTGGACGGTGCCGAGGACGGCCGAGCCGCCGGCGCCGACACGCATCGCCTCGTAGAGGACCGCCGCCTCCTCGCCGCGGACCTCACCGACGACGAGCGCGCTCTCCCCGAGGCGGAGCGCCGTCCGGAGCGCCTCGGCCGGGGACAGCTCGGCACCGTCGCCGGTTCCGACCCGGAGCGCCTGCACATCGCGACCGGCCTCCCGGAGCGCTGCCGCCGGCAGCTCCGGCGTGTCCTCCACGAGGACGGTCCGGCTCCCGGTCGGGAGTTCCCAGAGAAGCGCGCCGAGCAGCGTCGTCTTCCCGGCACCGCGCTCGCCCGTGACGAGGCAGGCAACACCGCGCTCGACCGCCAGCGACAGCAGTCCCGCGACCTCGGGTGTGAGGGTCCCGTTCGTGACGAGGTCACCGAGTCGCCACGCCTCCCGGTCGTGGGCCCGGAGCGCGAAGGCGTGCCCGTCACTGACCGGCCCCGTGACCCCCGAGACACGGACGCGGCGCCCCGCGACCTCCGTCGTCGCGGCCAGCGTGGGCGAGGAGCGAGCGAACGCCCGTCCCGAGGCTCGGCGGAACCGTCCGGCCAGCACCGAGGCTCCCTCGCGAGCCAGCCGGACGTTCGTGGTCATCGACTCGTCGTCGCGGCGGACCCGGAGCGGCGTCTCGGCGACCGGCGCGGTGGCGAAGACGTCCGAGACCGCGTCGTCGGCGAACAGGTCCGAGAGAACTCCTGCACCGCGGGTGTGTTTCGCGAGGGCGGCAGCGAGTGCGACCGCATCGGGCTCGATGGCGTCGGCATCGCCGGGTTCGGCCAGTGCAGCCTCGACCGCTGCGGTCGGATCGTCGGCGCCGTCGGCGAGCGCCCGGCGGGCGGCCGCGAGCGTCGCGAGCGCGGCGGCGGAGAACCGGACGACCGGCGGCTCGATGTGGTACCGGCGCGGCGCCTCCGCATCGGGTCGGTCGTAGAGCCGAACCACCGCTCCGGTGTCGAGCTCGTATCGGTCGGCGAGGACCCCGTCTGGCGGGGGTGCCCGTTCGACCAGCGAGTGGGTGAGTGCGGGCCCGACGAGTGGCGCGAGACAGTTGTCCTCGGCGGCGGCCGCTTCGTCGGCCGCGGCTTCGGCGACGGCTAGCAGCCCGCTCTCGGCGGCCGCGTGAGACACGGCATCCGACCGCCCTGCCGCCCGGGCCGCCGCGACCAGCGGTTCGCGCCGTGCCCGCCGTGCGAGTGCCGGGTCGTGGACACGAGCCGTGTCGGCGAAGCGCCCGGCCGCGACCAGCAGCGCGACACTCCGGTCCTCGTACCACCGTTCGACGCCCCCGTGCTCCGTTCGGACCGCCCGCACGTCCTGCCCGCCGACCGCCGCGACGACGGTCTCGCGGCAGGCCGGCTCGGCAGCGATGCGGCCGGCACCAGGGCAGTCCGACGCATCGACGTGGAGCGTCTCGCCGGCCTCCGCGGGGCCCGGGTCGCACGCGCACGTCGCTTGCTCGCGTGTCTCCCCGGTCCCGAGTAGCGTGTCAAGTCCGTCGAACATGGGCTCGATGGTCCCGGCTTCCGGTTTCAACTTCGGGGAAGCGGGACACGCTGACGACGGACGACCCGGCCCGAAGCCGGAGCGAGAGTCGGAGCTGGTGGTGTCCGGCCGCGAGTTCGAGGGGTGTCTCCCCCGTGTCGAGGGCCACCGACGGCTGCCGGCGATGCCACGGTCCGCCATCGACTCGCCACCGGACGACACCGCGTTCGATGCCGACGGTACCGCCTGCTGGGACGGTGACCGTCATGGTCCGCCGGGCGATGCCCGAACGGGTCGGGTCGTTCCGCGCCGCGAGACGGTCGGCCGCGTCGACGAACCGTGTCACGGTCTCGTCGAGACGCGTCGCTGTTCGTGTCTCACGGGCCTGGTCGGCAGCCGCGAGCCCGGCGGCCAGGAGTGCCCCCGCGAGCAGGACCGCCAGGGTGGTCCGGAGCGGACCGCTCATTCGGTGGCGAGGTCGTCCGGCCAGTGGCCGCCGTCCGGGACGCGCCGTGGCGGGCCCGGGCGCTCGGCCGCTCCGGAGTCCCCCCGTGCCGTGGCTCGTGGCCCGGCCGTCTCGGGCGTCGGCTCCTCGTCTCCTGGCATCTCGACCGTTGGCTCCTCGGTCGCCGGCACCTCGGACGGCGTCGCGTCCGGTCCGTCGTCGAGCGCGGCCCGGAGCGCCTGGACGGCAGCCTCGAGCCGACAGAGTCGGCGCTCGACGGTCGCGGCTGGGTCGTTCCGGTGCTCGCCGGGGGTCGAGGCGGTCCCGTTCCCGGCCGGCGTGTCGGCGGGTGAGGTCGTCGGCGGGTCGGGGACGGTGTCCTCGTCGGTCAGCGCGCGCTCGACCGCACGGAGACGGGCGGCCAGCGTCTCGGTGTCCGGGTTCGGCATAGGGCCGTTGCTCCCGGGATGGTACTTGAATTTCGCCCACGGGTAGCCCGCGGGCAGGAGAACGTGACGCCACGGTCGTTGTTGCTCGACGCCGCGGGTCGCTACTGCTTGACGAGGCTGCCGCCGTCGAACTCCGGTCGGTCGTAGTCGACGTCCATCAGGTCGAGCACCGTCGGACCGATGTCGTAGAGGTCGGCGTCCTCGACGGGGCAGTCCGGGTCGTCGATGAACAGGCAGGCGTTGTCGAACGAGTGCATTCCGTTGCGCGGCCCGGTGCCGAACACCTCCTCGTGGCCCTTGAAGCCGGACTTGAGGTCGAACCCGTGGTTCGGGACGACCGTCAGGTCGGGCGCGATATCGTCGTGGGCCCCGCGGTAGGCCTCCTCCTTGGTGACGACTCGGTCGGCGACCGGTTCGCCGTTCGGGCCGGTCAGGTTCTCCAGGGCCTCTTTCAGTTCGGCGCGCGTCTCCTCGTACTCGTCCTGTGGGACGCCGCCGTTGGGCTCGCGGCCCTCCAGGTTGAGGTAGAAGCGTCCCGGGATGAGCGAGTAGGCGCGGGCCTCCTCGGAGATGTCGCCGAGCTCGTCGTGGTCGTCGGTGTCGTACTCGAGCCAGCCCTCCCGTTCGAGCCAGGCGTTGCAGTGGACCTCGTAGTCAAGCGTCGTGAACCCGTGGTCGGAGGCGACCATCATGGTCGTGTCGTCGTCGAGCATCCCACGGAGCTCGCCGAGGTAGCGGTCGACCTTCTCGTAGAACTCCACGAAGTACTCGTAGTCCTCGGGGGAGGCCTCCTCCCCGGCCTCGTAGTCGCCGAAGAGGAAGTGGTTGACCCGGTCGGTCGTCATGAAGACGCCGAAGAAGAGGTCCCAGTCGTCCTCCTGGATGTAGTGCTTGAAGTTCTCGAACCGGGCGTCGATGGTCCGGTGGGCGTCCTCCATGAACTCGGCCTTGTCGTCCTTGTGGCCGAGCTTGGCGTTCACGTCGATCCGGTAGTCGTTGTTCTCCAGGTGCTCCCGGAGGTCGTCCGGGTAGGCGGCCTTCTCGACGCCGGGCGAGAGGAAGCCGCTCACCATCCGCTGGACGTCGCGCTGGGGCGGGAACGTGACGGGCACGTTCATGACGGAGGCCCGCCGGTCGGCGTTCTCGACGCGGTCCCAGATGCGCGTCGCACGCACGTCACGACCCATCGGGACGTACGTGTCGTACGACCCGTTCTCCCGGTCCTGGAACCCGTACACGCCGGTCTCGCCCGGATTGACACCCGTCGTCAGAGCGGGCCAGCAGGCGCTGGATTCCGGCGGAACGATACTGTCGATGGCCCCGGAACTCCCCTCCGCCGCGAGCTCCGTCAGGTTAGGGAAGGTGTCGGGGTTGTCCGCGATGAGGCTATATGGCACCCCGTCGATGCCGAAGAAGGCCACGCGCGGCCCGTCGCCTCCGCGCAGCCGGTCGAACAGACCCATACCCGCACGACCGGGGTCGGGCTACAAGAAGCTTCGTTTCGCCGCCGAACGGCCTCGTCCGGGGTACCGGCAACGCTCCCCGGGTCGAGACGCCGACCGGCAGTCAGTTGGCCGCGGTGTCATCCTCGGTCGCTACGTCGCCCGGGTCCTCGGGCTCCTCGTCGGCCGCCGGCTCGAGCCTCGCGTCCTCGGGAACGACGGTGAGGTGGTCGATCCCGACGCCGCCTGATTCTCGGGTGGCCATATACGACCCTCCGGTCCCGACACCCAAATAATTACTCATACGCATAAGTCATTACTGGTCGGTTCCAGATTACTGCCAGTTGTACTGCCGGCAACGGTTGCCGCTCCCTGGGTTGACACTCCGGTGCGGGCGGTAGGACGGGGATGTCGGAAGGTGGGGCGTCCCGTCGTTCGGCCCGGAATCGGCGGCCCGGGACGCGGACGGCTCGGCTCACCCCTGCGATGGTGGTCCGCTGGAGACGGACGCGACGCTGCTGGGGAGTCGTTCGTCGTGAGACCGCAATAGTCGCCCGCGGCGCTCAGTCGAACTTCTCGTCGTAGAGGTCCTGGGCGTGCTCGATGGCGTCGTAGGCGGCCTGCTTGTCCTCCCAGCCCAGCGTCTCGACCTCCTTGCCCTCCTCGAGGTTCTTGTAGGTCGCGAAGAACTCGTCGATCTCGTCGAGCTGCTGCTGGGTGATGTCCTCGAGGTCCTCGATGTGGTCGTAGCGCGGGTCCTCGGAGGGGACGGCGATGACCTTGTCGTCCTGCTCGCCGTCGTCGTCCATCTTCATCAGCGCGACCGGACGGGCCTCGATGACACAGCCCGGGAACGTCTGGTCCTCGACGAGCACGAGCACGTCGAACGGGTCCTCGTCGTCGTAGTACGACTGCGGGATGAACCCGTAGTCCGAGGGGTAGTGGACGTTGGAGTGGAGGACGCGGTCGAGGACGACGCCGGGGATGTCCTTGTCGTACTCGTACTTGTTGCGTTCGCCCTTCAGGCACTCCACGACTGCGTAGATCTCCTCCGGTGGGTTCGGGCCGGTCTCGAGGTCTTCCCAGAGATTCGCCATGCGCCGGCCTCCGGACCGGTGTCATAAGGTGTTTCTGTTTTCCGTGCCGGCGCCCGGTTCCATCGCTCCGGGGGCGACCCGTCCCGCGGTTCTCACTCCGCGGCCGCCGCCTCGGTGACCAGTTCCAGCGACGCCTCGACGACCGCCCGCTGCTCCTCCGAGGGCCACGCGTTCCGGGGGAAGTAGTCGGCCAGGAACTCCTCGCGCATCCGCTCGGTCGCCTCCTCGACCGGACGCGCGTAGTGGTTGCTCATGAAGGTCGCGAACGCCCGCGCGTTCGCGCCGTGGACCTCGCCGTGCTCGTCGGCCACCTGCTCGGCCACCGTCGCGTTGTGCTCGTCGACGGCGTCCCAGTCCTCGGCGTCGCCCGCGCCCTCCAGCGGAACTTCGATGCCCCGGTCGATGTCCTCGATACGGTCCGGGTGGACGCTCCCGTCCACGACCCACTCCGTGGGATGCAGGACGAGCGTCGCCTCGGTGTTCTCGCCGCGGATGCGCGACGTGTACTCGTGGTCGGCCAGGAGGTCCGCGCGGCGCTCGCGGTAGGCCGTGGCCTCGTTCTCGTCGATGGCGTCGCGGGCCAGCCGGGTCAGACGCTCGGCCTCGTCGGCGACCTCGCGTGGCAGGGTGTCCGGTGCCCCGTCGGTCGTGTCGGAATCGGTGCCCTGGTCGACTTCCTCCTCGCGCTCCGTCTCGCCGGGGTGGATATCCTCAGGCGTCATCGAGTGCTTCGTTCGCCAGCTTGTCGGCACGCTCGTTTATCTCCCGCGGAACGTGCTCCAGCGTCCACTCGTCGAACCGGTCCAGCAGCTCGCGGGCACGGACCCGCAGCTCGCGCAGTTCGGGATCGTTGGTGTTCCAGGCGCCCTTGACCTGTTTCACGATGAGTTCGGAGTCCCCGCGGACGTGGATCTCGTCGAAGCCGAAATCGGCTGCGACCTCCAGCGCGGTGATGAGCGCGTGGTACTCGGCCTGGTTGTTCGTCGTCCGGCCGATGGTCTCACCGCCCTCGGCCGCGATACCGTCGCCGGTCACGATGGCGTAGCCCGCGGCCGCGGGGCCGGGGTTCCCGCGACAGGCGCCGTCGAAGTAGACGTGCGCGCGGCCGCCGCTCCCCCGCAGGAGGCCGACCAGCCGTTCCGGCGAGCCACCCTGCACGACGACCTTCCCCTCGTAGGCGACGGCGGTCGCACCGCCGTGGTCGGCCCGCCACAGTTCGTGGTCGGTGTTCCCGGACGCGACGGCGACGCCGGCAGTCTCGAGCCGTTCGCGGGCCTCCGCCGGGTCGCACTCGACAACGGGCATGCCGGGAGGTGCCCGAACGTCGTACTTATCGGTTCCGGTGGGGCGAGCGTAGCGTCCCCGGCGGCTAGCGATTTCAGTTACGAGAACCGGGAATCGCCGCGGGATTTATGTGGTATCCCTGCGCCAAAGATTAACCGCGATGTCACGGCCCACACGGCAGCGCGAGCGCAGCCGCGCCGACGAGGGGGAGGAGGAGCAGACCGAGGGTACGCGGACCTGTCCGGAGTGTTCGTCCGAGAGCGTCGTCAAGAGCGCCGACCGGGGAGAGCTCATCTGTGAGGACTGCGGTCTGGTCATCGAGGAGGACCAGATTGACCCCGGTCCGGAGTGGCGCGCGTTCAACCACTCGGAGCGGCAGCAAAAATCCCGCGTCGGGGCCCCGACCACGCAGACGATGCACGACAAGGGGCTCACCACCCAGATCGACTGGAAGAACAAGGACGCCTACGGTCGCTCCATCTCCTCGGAGAAACGTTCCCAGATGAACCGGCTGCGCAAGTGGCAGGAGCGCATCCGCACCAAGGACGCCGGCGAGCGCAACCTCCAGTTCGCGCTGAGCGAGGTCGACCGGATGGCGAGCGCACTGGGCGTCCCACGCTCGGTCCGCGAGGTCGCCTCCGTCACCTACCGGCGCTGCCTCGACGAGGACCTCATCCGCGGGCGCTCCATCGAGGGCGTCGCCACGGCCGTGCTGTACGCCGCCTGCCGGCAGGAGGGTATCCCGCGCTCGCTCGAGGAGATCAGCGACGTCTCCCGCGTCGAGCGCAAGGAGATCGGCCGCACCTACCGCTACGTCTCCCAGGAGCTCGGCCTCGAGATGGAGCCGGTCGACCCCAAACAGTACGTCCCCCGCTTCTGCTCGGAGCTCGAGCTCTCGGAGGAGGTCAAGAGCAAGGCCGAGGAGATCATCACCGAGACCGCCGAGCAGGGGCTGCTCTCGGGCAAGTCCCCGACGGGCTACGCTGCCGCTGCCATCTACGCCGCCTCGCTGCTCTGCAACGAGAAGAAGACCCAGCGCGAGGTCGCGGACGTGGCGCAGGTGACCGAGGTCACCATCCGCAATCGGTACCAGGAGCAGATCGAGGCGATGGGCCTCGCCGCCTGAGCACGAACGCTACTGGACACGACGGCCGTGCGGACATCGGACCTGGTCTGATTACCTGGGGATTTTACACAGTAAATCCGAGATAGCTTGCAATATATCTGGATATTCCTCCAAAACTCTGCAGAATGGATGTACTCTCCATTCTCACACTCCCCTGCTCACTCCCCCACGCCTAACTCCGGCCCGCGAGAACTGCCGCTATGCAGGTCATCGTCCACGGTGGGGCCGGGAGTCCAGCCGACGAACCCGACGACCGCCAGCAGGTGCTCGACGAGGCGGCCACGACCGGGAGCGAGGCAGCCACGCCCACGGACGCCGTCGCCACGGCCGTCAACGTCCTCGAACGCGACGAGCGGTTCAACGCCGGCGTCGGCTCGGCGGTCCAGTCCGACGGCATCCCCCGGACCGATGCGGGACTGATGACCGACGACCGCGAGGTCGGCGCCGCGTGTGCGATGCCCGGTGTCCGCGATGCCGCCGCAGTCGCCCGACTCGTGGCCGAGGAGACGCCCCACGTGCAGGTCGCGGGCGTCCACGCCGTCGACCTCGCGGACGACTTCGGCGTCGAGACGGGTGTCGACCTCCGGACCGACGGGACCCGCGAGCGCTGGGATGGGATGGACGAGGTCGCGCCGCCCGCCGAAGCGCCCGCGCAGGACCACCTCGCGTGGGTCCGCGAGCGGTTCGGACGGAGCGAGGCCGGGACCGCGGTCCCGGACGCCGACCGTCGCGACGGCGGTGTGGACGACAACTACGACGACCACCGCGACCACCGCGACCACGACACCGTCGGCGCGGTCGCGCGCGACCACGACCGCTTCGCGGCGGCCACCTCCACGGGCGGCCGGTGGGCCGCACTCGCCGGACGGGTGGGTGACGTGCCGCAGGTCGGCTGCGGGTTCTACTGCTCGCGGGCGGGCGGCGCGTCCGCGACGGGCGCGGGCGAGGACATCGCGCGGGTGACGATGGCCCGCCGCGCGGTCGCACATCTGGAGATGGGGCGCGACGCGGGGGACGCGGCCGACCTCGCGGTCGAGGAACTCGCGGACGTGACCGGGAGCGAGGCCGGCATCATCGTCCTCGACAACGCGGGCGGCGTCGGCGAGGCGTACAACAGCGATGCGATGCAAACTGCCGTTGCCGGCGCCGGCGCCGACGCATCTGACTGAGACGCCGGCCGGGGTCGTGCCGGTCGCTCACTCGTCGCCGCGGCCGAGGCCCCGGTCGAGCAGCGAGAGGAGCCGGTCGACGGGCGTGCTGGCGAGCAGGTCCAGATACCGCTCGGAGCGTTCGTACACGGAGCGGAGCTGTTCGACCCGTTCGAGGTCGCGTTCGGCGCGCTCACCCTCCGCGTCGGCCAGCTGCTGGGCGGCCTCGTCCAGCGCCCGGCTCATCACCGTCACCTCGCGCCGGACCTCGTTCTGGAGGAACTCCCGGGCGATGTACCAGAAGTCGCGCTCGGCCTCGAAGAAGGCACGCTTGCCCTCGTTCGGCAGGGACCGTCGCTGGACGAGGTGGAACCGCTCCAGCGTGCTCATCGCGGTGCTCACCGTGGATTTGGCGTAGCCGCTGCGCTCGACGAGTTCGTCCAGCGACAGTGGCTCGTCGGCGAAGAACAGCTCACCGTAGAGCCGCCCGAGGCTGCGGCTCGCACCGTACACCTCGGCCGACCGCGCGAACGCCTCGATGACCGTCTCCTCGGCGGCCCGCACGTCGTCCGGCGGGTCCGTACTCCCCTCGTTGCCCGGCTCGTCCTCGTGGTCGCTCATCGTTCGAATCCAGGGCGCCGAAACGCATAAATCCGATGCGTGCGGAATATTCGGCAAATGCCGAATATAGTGAATAAGGGTGACGGGCTGGAATCGGAGCGTCGCTCGACCGACGGGGAGAGCGAAGTCGTCCTTCAGGCCGACGGGCTCGCGAAGGCGTACGGCTCGTCGCTCCCCTTCCGGGAGCGCGTCGAGGTCCTGACGGGCACCGACCTGACCGTCCGTGCGGGCGAACTGGTCGGCGTCGTCGGCGCCAACGGCAGTGGCAAGTCCACACTGTTGCGCATCCTCGTCGGCGACCTCGCGGCGGACGACGGGACGGTCCGTGTCTCGGGCCGGGTCGGCTGGTGTCCGCAGGAGACCCGGCTCTACGACCGCCTGACGGTGCGCGAGACGTTCGCCCTGTTCGGGGAGGCGTACGGGCTCGACGACGAGGCGGTGGCCGAGGCCCGCGACCGACTCGCCGACCGGCTGGACTTCGAGCGCTACCTCGACCGGCGTATCGACCGACTCAGCGGCGGCAACCGGCAGAAGGTGAACCTCGCGGTCGCGCTGCTCCACGACCCGGACGTGCTCGTACTGGACGAACCGTACACGGGGTTCGACTGGGAGACATACCTCGCGTTCTGGGAGCTCACGGACGACCTGCGCGACCGTGGCACCGCCATCGTCATCGTCTCGCACTTCGTCGAGGAGCGCGAGCGGTTCGACCGGGTGCTGGAGCTGGCCGACGGCGAGCTCCACGCGGACGACGGTGCCGAGACCGACGCCAGGCCGGAGGGTACCGAGGTCGCCGCGAGCCGACGTGAGGCGGCGACCGACGGGGGGACCCGGGGCACGACGGGGGTGAGGTTCGATGACGACCGCTGACCGGGCCGTCGCCCGGTTCGGAGTCGGCCTCCGGTCGACGTTGCTGGCGGCGCTCCGCTCGCCTACGGCGCTGGCGCTGCTCGTCGCGCTGCCGCCGCTCGTGGTCGTCGGCTATGCCGAGGCGATGGCGGGGTTCCCGCGGCTCCCGTTCGTGGAGACGGTCCCGAAGACGGCGGGCCGGCTGAACGGCGCCCTGTTCGCGACCGCGTTCCTGGCGGGGCTCCTCGGGCTGTTCCAGGTCGTCAGTGCCGCCCGCGCCGACCGGCGGCTGGTGGTCGCTGGCTACCCCCGTGCGACCCTGTTCGTCGCGCGGCTGACGAGCGTTCTCGTCGTGGTGGCGGTGGCCGCGGCCCTGTCGCTGGCGACGCTCTGGTTCGGTGTCGCCCCCGAGGCGCCCCTCGCGGCCTTCGGGTCGCTCCTGCTGGCCGGCCTCACCTACGGGCTCGTCGGGGTCCTCGTCGGCTCCGTGCTCCCGCGGGAGCTGGAGGGGTCGCTGGTGCTCGTCACGCTGGCGGACATGGACGCCATCCTGTCGAGCGGGCTCGTCGAGACCAAGGGCCTGGCCTCGTTCACCCCACTGCACGCCGCGAACCCGTTGTTCCGTGCTGCCGTCCTCGACGGAACTCTCCCGAGCGATGAACTCCGGGCTGGACTCGCGACCGTGGCGGGCCTGGCCGTCCTCACCGCGGTCGCGTACCTCCGGCTGGTCGGAACCGCCGGGTCCGGGGACGGGACCGTCGAGTCGGCCGGCGACGGGCCAGCCGCCGACACCGGGGGTGACGTGCGATGACCCGGACACGAGCCGGAGCCGCGCTCGTCGCGTCGGCCCGACAGTACGCCCGGACGCCGGTGCTGCTGGCGCTGCTGGTCGCGGTCCCGGCCTACCTCGTCGGCGTCGTCGGTCGGGTGGTCCCGGACGCGCAGGTCCCGCTCTACGGCGTGGACGGCGCCACGACGGCCGGCGCCGCGGCGGCGTTCGGAACGCTGATGGCACCGCTCGCGGTCGCCCTCGTCGCCGGCATCTCCGGGCTGTTCCTCGCCGGCCGGACGGCCACCGACCGGCGACTGGTCGTCGCGGGCTATCGGCCGTGGCAGTTGCTCGCTGGCCGGCTCGGCGTCCTCGTGGGAGTCACGCTCCTCGCGAGCGCCGCCACGCTCGCGGCGCTCGCGACCGTCCGAGTGCCCGACCAGCCGGGCGCGTTCGTCGTCGCGCTCCTGCTGGCCGGCCTCGGCTACGGCGCCGTCGGCGCGCTCGTGGGCAGCGCGCTCGACCGGCTCCCTGGTACCTACGTCCTGCTGTTCGCGCCGACGCTGGACGGGTTCCTCGTCCAGTCCCCGCTGGCGAGCGGCGGCTCCGACCTCGCCGGCTACCTCCCCGCCGGCGCGCCGGTCGAGCTGGCGATGGCCGCCGCGTACGGGACGCCTGACCTCACGGTCGTGGGCCGTGGACTCGCTGTCGCTGCTCTCCTCGCTGCGGCCGCGACGGTCGTCTTCTACCGGCGCCTCCCCCGGGCGCAGGGATAGATGGAGGGCGTGCCCGAACGTTCATCCGCCATCCGCGAGAGGGCACCGTCATGACCGCACCCGCCGACCGCATCCTGACGAACGCCGAGGTCCACACGCTCGCGCCGAGCGGCGGTGAGTCCGCGGGGCGAGCCTCGTCGGACGGGTCCGACGGCGACACGGTCCACGAGGCCGTCGCTATCAGGGACGGGCGTGTCGTCCGCGTCGGCTCGGCGTACGAGGTCGCCTTCCTCCGGGGCGTCGAGACGACCGTCGAGGACTGCGGGGGTGATGCCGTCCTGCCTGGCTTCGTCGACGCACACACGCATCTCGACATGGTCGGGCGCTACCTCGTCCACGCCGCGCTCGGTGACGCGACGGCCCCGGACGAGGCCGTCGAGCGCCTGGTCGAGGGTGCCCACCCACCCGACGAGAGCGAGTGGGTCCTCGGATTCGGCTACGACGAGTCCACGTGGGACGAGGCCCGCTACCTCACGCGCGAGGACCTCGATGCCGTGAGCGAGGAACGACCCGTCGCGGCCTTCCGCGAGGATATGCACACCGTCTCGCTCAACGGCGTCGCGCTGGACCGTGTTGCCGGGGATATCGCCGACGAACACCTCCGGCGGGCGGGCGGCGACCCGACGGGCGTCGCCGTCGAGGGGGCGGTCACGACGGTCCTCGACGCGACGCGGGGCGACCAGCCCGAGCGCGACTTCATCGCGGCGGCCAGCGACCGCGCGGCGGAACTCGGCATCACCGCGGTCGGCGACATGATACGGGACCGCCGGGTCCCCCGCGCGTACCGCGACCTCGCGCGCGACGGCCAACTCGGATTGCGGGTGCGACTGAACTACTGGACGGACTTCCTCGACGCGCTCGCCGAGACGGGCCTCGTGACCGGCGACGGCGACGACCTCGTACGCGTCGGCGCGGTCAAGTCGTTCACGGACGGCTCGCTGGGCGCCCGTACCGCCCGGCTCTCCGAGCCGTACGCCGACGCGGACGCCTCGGGGAGCGAGAGCGACGACGAGGACCCACGGGGGCAGTGGGTCGTGACACCCGACGAGTTGCGCGAGTACGTCGAACGGGCGGACACCCTGGGCTTCCAGTTCTGCGCGCACGCCATCGGTGACGAGGCCATCGCGGCGACGCTCGACGCCTTCGCGGACACGGACGCGGCCGCCGCCCGCCACCGCGTCGAGCACGCGGAGGTGCTGACCGACGACCTCGTCGAGCGGTTCGCCGAGGTGGGCGCGGTCGCCTCCGTCCAGCCGAACTTCCTCAAGTGGGCACGCGAGGGCGGGCTCTACGAGTCACGGCTCGGGCGTGAGCGGACCCGTGTATCGAACCGGTACGCGGCGCTCGCCGACGCCGGCGTCCCGCTGGCGTTCGGGAGCGACACGATGCCGCTCGGGCCGCTGTTCGGCGTCCAGCAGGCCGTGACGGCGCCGGCCCCGGCCCAGCGGCTCGACGTAACCGAGGCGTTGCGGGCGTACACCCACGGCGCGGCGTACGCGCTACGCGACGAGGACCGGTTCGGAACCATCCAGCCGGGCAAGCGCGCGGACCTGGTCGTCCTCGATGAGTCCCCGTGGGCGGTCGCGCCCGACGCCATCGCCGACATCGACGTGACGGCGACGTTCGTCGGTGGCGACCCGACGTACCGGGCGGAATGAGCCGCGAACGGCCGGATACGAGCCTTCCAGGGCTGGTCGGGCCTGCCCGGCCCGCCCGCCCGTGACGGACTGATTTCTGCCGATGAGGGGAATCAACGTCGGATTCCTCTCCACGGGGCGCCTTTGTAGAGAAAATCTTTTCATAGATGGCTCCACTACGTCAGGTACTTCCAAGGTGTCTCACCGTGCCGAAGATGGAAACAGCGGATATCGAGACGGACCTGAGCCTCTTCAAGTACGACAACCTCGAGCAGCTCCCACCCTCGTACCGGGAGCTGGACGAGGCCGAGCGTACCGAGCGTATCGAGGCCGCACTGGACGAACTCGGGGACGACGTCGTCATCCTCGGCCACAACTACCAGCGTCGGGAGATCGTCGAGCACGCCGACTTCATCGGTGACTCCTACCAGCTGAGCAAGGAGGCCGCCGACGCCGACGCCGACTACGTCATCTTCGGCGGGGTGACCTTCATGGCCGAGTCCGCCGACATCATCACGGACGACGACCAGTCCGTCATCCTCCCGTCGATGGAGGCCTCCTGCCCCATGGCGGGCATGGCCGAGGCCCTGCAGGTCGACGCCGCGTGGGCCGAGATCACGGAGGCCGCCCCGGATTCGAACATCATCCCCATCACGTACATGAACAGCTACGCCGACCTGAAGGCGTTCTGCGCCGAGCAGGGCGGGCTGGTCTGTACGTCCTCGAACGCGCACAAGGCGTTCGAGTACGGCTTCGAGCAGGGGGACAAGGTGCTGTTCCTGCCGGACAAGCACCTCGGCGAGAACACGGCCCACCGGCTCGGCATGGAGGACTCCATCGTCGAGTGGGACCCGTGGGACCCCGAGGGCGCCAGCGCCGAGGAGGCCGCCGAGGCCGACATCATCCTCTGGGACGGCTACTGTCAGGTCCACGAGCGCTTCCGCGAGCACCACATCGAGGACATCCGCGAGGAGCACCCGGACGTGAATGTGGTCGTCCACCCCGAGTGCCGCCGCGAGGTCGTCGAGGCCGCCGACGTGGTCGGCTCGACTTCGACCATCTGCCAGACCGTCGCGGAGGCCGACCCCGGCGACAAGTGGGCCATCGGTACCGAGATCCACCTCGCCAATCACCTCTCGCGCTGGCACCCCGAGGTCGAGGTGCTGCCGCTGTGCGGTGACGCCTGCATGGACTGCAACGCGATGCGCCAGATCGACCCGAACTACCTGACCTGGGTGCTGGAGGAGCTGGTCGAGGGGCGCGAGCGCAACGTCATCGAGGTCGCGCCGGGCGAGAAGGAGCTCGCACGGCTCGCGCTCGACCGGATGCTCGAGATATAGGTGCCCGGAGCCATGCAACAGACGACAACCGACGTACTCGTTGTCGGCTCCGGCATCGCCGGCTGTGCCGCCGCGCTCGCCGCCGCCCGCGACGGCGCCGAGGTGACGCTCGCGACGAAGGCGACCGAGCCGGAGGACGCCTCCTCCTGGTGGGCCCAGGGCGGCATTGCCGTCTCCCGGGAGCACCCCGACGTGTTCCGTGAGGACATCATCACGGCCAGCGATGGCGAGGCCGACCCCGACGCGGTGGAGACGCTCGTCGAGAACGCCAACGACGCCGTCGAGGACGTGCTGCTGGAGACGCTGGGTATCGAGTTCGACACCACCGACGAGTCCGCAAAGGCCGCCGACACCGGCGAGCAGGGGTTCGCCTACGCCCAGGAGGCCGCCCACGACGAGCCGCGCATCCTCCACGTCAACGCCTCCACCGGGCGCCACATCCTGCCGCCGCTGCTGGATCACCTGCAGGACCACGAGCGCGTCACCATCGCACAGGACACCGCGGCGCTCGAACTCGTCACCCACGAGGGGCTGGTCCACGGGGCCATCCTCGAGCGCGACGGCGAGTTCGCGCCCTGCTTCGCCGGCGCCACCGTCCTCGCGACGGGCGGCATCGGGTCGCTCTATCCGCGCACCACGAACCCCGAGGGCGCGACCGGCGACGGCATCGCCATGGCCGCGCTCGCGGGCGCGGACGTCGAGGACATGGAGTACGTCCAGTTCCATCCGACGGCATACGCTGGCGACGAATCGGGCGACACCTTCCTCCTCAGCGAGGCCGTCCGCGGCGAGGGCGCACTCCTGCGCAACGCCGAGGGCGAGCGGTTCATGCCCGACTACCACGAGGACGCCGAACTCGCGCCCCGCGACGTGGTCGCGCGCGCCGTCCAGGAGCAGATCGACGAGACCGGCGAGGTCACGCTCGACGTCTCGCCGCTCGACTTCGCCGACGAGTTCCCCGACCTCGCGCACAAGTGCGAGGAGTACGGCGTCGACTGGGCGGACGGCATCCCGGTCGCGCCGGCCGAGCACTTCCTCTGTGGCGGCATCGCCGTGGACGACCGCGGCCGGGCCTCGCTGGACCACCTGTTCGCCGTCGGCGAGTGCTCGCGCACCGGCGTCCACGGCGCCAACCGGCTCGCCTCCACCTCGCTGCTGGAGGGGCTCGTGTGGGGCCTGCGCGCCGGCGAGACGGCCGCCGAGGCCGACGAGCCGGAGGTCGTCGAGGCACCTGACCTGCTGGACAGCGACCCGCCGCTCGCGGACAACTTCGCCCGTGACAAGTTCGTCCGCCTGCGCCGCGTGATGGGCGAGTACGTCGGGCTCTCGCGGAACCGCGACGACCTCGGCCGCGCGCAGGGCGTCCTCCGACGGCTGAAGGGCGAGGTCGACGCCTACACCCGGACCCGGACGAGCCGGGGCCTCTACGAACTCCGCTCGGCGACGGTCGTCGCGCTGCTCATCTCCCGGGCGGCCAGCGAGAACCCCGAGTCGAAGGGGTGCCATTACCTCGAACCGCCGGCCGCTGCCGCCGAGGCCGACGCGGCCGACGGGGACTGACCGTGCTCGACCCCGAGCAGGTCGCGCGGTGGCTCCGCGAGGACCTCGGCCACCACGACGTGACCAACCACGTCCCCGGCGAGACGACGGGCCGACTCGTGGCCAAAGAGCCCGGCGTCGTCGCCGGCCTCGATGCCGCGGAAGCCGTCTTCGACTACCTCGAGGTCGACGTGACCGAGCGACTGGAGGAGGGGGCGCACGTCCACTCCGGCGACGTGGTCCTTCGGACCGAGGGGCCCGCGAAGGCGACACTGCGCGCCGAGCGGGTCGCCGTCAACATCAGCGGTCACGCCTCCGGCATCGCAACCCGGACGCGGCGCGCGGTCGACGCGGCCCACGAGGTGAACGAGGGTGTACGCATCGCGGGCACGCGGAAGACGACGCCCGGCCTCCGCGGCGTCGAGAAACGCGCCGTCGTCGCCGGCGGCGGTGACACCCACCGGCTGGACCTCTCGCACATGGTGATGGTGAAGGACAACCACGTCGCCGAGATGGGGCTGGAGGGCGCCATCACGCACTTCCGCGAACAGGCCTCGTTCGCGACGAAGGTCGAGGTCGAGGTCGAGGAGCCCGAGGACGCGCCGCGTGCCGCCGAAGCCGGTGCCGACATCGTCCTGCTGGACAACATGGACCCCGCAACGACCGAGGAGGCGGTCGAGTTGTTGCCCGACGACGTGCTATCGGAGGCGTCGGGGGGCATCCGTGTCTCGGACGTGCCGGCCTACGCCGCGACAGGTGTCGATGTCATCTCGATGGGCTCGTTGACGCACTCGGCGCCCAGTCTGGACCTGTCGTTCCGGACCGGGTGAGGCGCGCATCTGTCCCTGTATATCTGTCGAACTTCCCCATTGTTGTTTGAGGATTGGATATAGGGAGCGTATCCCCGTGATAGTGTCGTATCTATCGTACCAAGTCGCTTCTAGCTCCGGTAGACGATGGTCATCGCTCCCAGCCCGACCGCGCCCAGGAGGAACGAGACGATGCGGCCGACCAGCGCGGTGGTGCCACCGACGGCGGGAAGGTAGCCGAAGGCGGCCGCCACGAGCGCCGCGAGCACGAGGGACGGCAGGCGCCCGACGTACGGGGCGAACACCGTCATGTAGGCGATGGCGTTTGCGGCGATGGACAGGAAGGCGAACCCGAAGATGACGACCACCAGGAGCAAGAGCCCGATGACACCCAGGAGGGCACACAGGAACACCAGGACGATGAAGCCGAACAGTGCGAAGATGCCGATCCCGAGCGACTCGAGCGGACGGTTGCGGATGGTCTCCGCCACCCGCGCGGTGTAGCCCTCCAGGTTGGAGAGCAGCATGGTACCGATGATGAGTGTCGAGACGAACGCGATGCCCGCCTGCACGGGCGGTTCTACTCCGGTCCGGGTCGAGGACTGCGCGGCCGCGGGCGCCGCGAACAGCGTGCTCGCGAGGGCGACCAGCACCCCTCGGGTAAGACGACGATTCACGGGTTCGATTCCGGCTCTACTGTGGCATAAATCTACGTCAAACGGACTGAATACTGGTTCAGTCCCGGGGAACGACGCCAGTTCCCTGGTCGACGACCGAGAGGTCGATGGTTCCGTCCGCCCGGATGCCGTCGAACGCGAACGGGTCCGCCCCGTCCGCGAGCAGCAGTGAGCCGTCGAGGTCGGCGTAGTCACACAGCGGCGCGAGCGCCGCGCCAGCGGCAAGCGACACGTTCGTCTCGACC
The DNA here is from genome assembly GCF_024298885.1 of Haloglomus halophilum. Lineage (GTDB taxonomy): Archaea > Halobacteriota > Halobacteria > Halobacteriales > Haloarculaceae > Haloglomus > Haloglomus halophilum. The sequence continues at coordinate 21,961 of NZ_CP101166.1, read as the reverse complement.
ATACAGCCGACCATCACCTGCAGGTCGTGGGCTCGTGCGGCGTGGACCTGCTGCAGTGCGGGCCACACGCCGCCGGCCTTGTCGAGTTTGACCACCACCACGTCCGCGCGGTCGGCCACGTCAGGCACGTCGCTGGCCGTGACGCAGGACTCGTCGGCCGCCACCGGCAGTGAGGAGTGCTCGTAGACGAATCGCAGGCCCTCGCGGTCGCTTGCCGGGACAGGTTGCTCGACGAACGCCACGTCGTGGTCGGCCAGCCAGTGGCTCTTCCGGACGGCCTCGGCGGGCGTCCAGGCCTCGTTCGCGTCCACGCGGAGGCCCGCGTCGGGCGCGCCCTCGCGGACGGCCGCCACCCGCTCGCGGTCGCGCTCGGTCCCCAGTTTCACCTTCAGGTGCTCGAAGCCCGCCTCGACGGCGGTTGCCGCGCGGTCGCGCATCTCGTCGGGCTCGGCGAGGCCGACGCTGAAACACGAGCGAGGCGCGCGCTCGGGGTCCGTGCCGAGGAGGGCGTGGAGGGGCTCGCCGATCTGCCGCGCGTACAGGTCGTAGCACGCGATGTCGACGGCTGCCTTCGCCGCCGGATTGTCGCGGACGACGCGCTCGAATGCGGCGTGCCGGCGCTGGTGACCGCTCGGCACCTCCCCGTCGACGGTTGCGAGCAGGTCGGGGAGGATGGACTCGGCCGTCCCGACCGTCTCCCCGTAGTAGGCGTCCGGGCAGCCGGCGCCGACACCTTCGGTCCCATCCTCGTCGGCGAGCCGGACGACGACGGACTCGGCGGTGGTCGTCGTCCCGCGCGAGATGCCGAACGGCGCGTCCAGCTCCATCACGACGGTCTCGACCGACCAGTCGGCGACGGGCGCGATGTCGGCCCGTTCGTCGTCGGTCGTCATGCGTCGAGGTCGGTCGACGCGACGATGGCATCGAGGATGGCCTCCGCGCCGTCGCGCACGGGGTCGGCGGCGGGAACACCCAGGTCGTCGCCGTACTCGGTGACGGCCTGCTCGTCGGCTCCGGCGTCGAGGTCGTGCGTGGCGAGCGTGCCCGCGACTACCTCTGTGGGGGCGATTGCCCCGCCGAGGGACTCGTACAGGTCGGCCACCTCGCGGACTGGCGGGATGGGGAACGACTCGTAGCCGTGGACCGCATCGCGGCCCGCGACGTGGCACATGACGAGCGCGTCGGGCATCGAACCGTGCAGGATGCTCGTCGTGACTCCCGAGTACGCGGGGTGGACGAGCGAGCCCTGCCCCTCGACCACGAGGAGGTCGTGGTCCTCTGCAGCCGCGAGAACCATCCGTTCCGTGGCGCCGGCGGCGAAGTCGCCGATGGCCCGGTCGACCGCGATTCCCCACCCGGCGACGAGGATGCCCGTCTGTCCCGTCGGCACCATCGCCGCGTCGATGCCGCGCTCGCGAGCCGCGTTCACGAGTTCACAGGTGGTGGTCATCTTCCCCGTCGAGCAGTCGGTCCCGACGGTCCCGACGACCGTCGCGTCAATGTCGCGGGCGCGACCCTCGCTGACGCTCAGGTCGGCCGGCGGCTCGCGGATGTCGAACAGGCGCGCGCCGTGGTCCTCCGCAAGTTCGACGAACTCCGCATCGTCGTTCAGCCGGTAGTGGAGTCCCGCGACCACGTCCGCGCCGGCCTTCAGCGCCCGCTCGACGTCCTCGCGCCAGGAGCGGTCGAACCCGCCGCCGATGGGCGCGACGCCGATGACGAGTGTGTCGAACCCGGGGGCCTCGTCCGCCCGGCCGACGATGGGGGCGTCCTGCACGCGGTCGTCGTCCACGAAGTCGGAGACGGTGTAGTCGGTCTGCCAGCCGTGCCCCTCGCCGGCGATCTCCCGGTCGAGGACGGCCACCACCTCGTAGTCGGCGTACCGGAGCACCCCGAGTGCGGTCTTCGCCCGGTCCGGGAACCCCTCGTGGGCCAGGAGGGCGACGCGTTCGGGGTCGAACCCGAGCGCCGTCGTCTCGCGCGTGTCGGTCATACACTCGATTCGAATCCGGTGCAGCATAAGAGCGCGGGGCATGATTCATGCCGTGTCGGCTTCGTGACCCGGATGATGCTGATGCCACGGAGCCCTCCCCTTCGAGCCGTTCTGCTGGCGGCATTGCTCGTGCTCGTCCCGGTCGCTGCGGCCGGCACCGCTCCCGCCGTAGCGCCAACCGCCGACGAAGCATCCGACCGTACGCCCCCGGCCCAGTCGGTCCGGACCACCCAGGCCAACGTGACGGTCCTGAACGTGACCGTCGTCGGGCGGACGGCGGTCGGCGCCGCTGCCGAGCCGATGGTGAACGTCACCGGCATCATCGCGAACGAACTCGATCTCAACGTGGCCCGTGTCAGGGTCGACCGGAGAAACGATACGGTCGAGGTGCTGGCGAACCGCTCCGACGAGGCCGTTCTCACGGCGCTGCGCGAGGCCGACATCGACACCGAGGACGTGGCGGTTCGCCGCGGCGTCTCGAACGCGACCCGTGACGCCGTCGCGGCGGCGCTCCGCGAGCGGATCGTCGCCGCGGGCCTCGACGGGAACACCTCGGTGGCGGCCGCCGGTGACTCCCGACTCCGCATCCGGACGACCGCCGTCTCGACGGTTCGTGCCGCCGTGACCGTCCGCGGCGACGTGGGTATCGTCGCCGGCTTCCCCGGAACCGACGGCCACCGGCGGGCCGAACTGGTGGACGCGAGCGGCATCGCCAACGTCGGGGCCATCCAGGTCCGCTCCGGCGGCGCCCCCTACGTCCCGGTGACGCTGACCGACGCCGCGGCCCGGAACTTCAGCCGGACCCTCGTGGACAACGGGTTCACCGACGAGGCCAACACGTCGAGCTGTCGCTACGACGAGTCACCGGACGAACCGGGCTACTGCATCTTCACCGTCATCGACGGCGAGGTGGTCTACGCCGCGTCGCTCTCGCCGGGGCTCGCGGATGTCATGCGTAACGGCGAGTTCGTCGAGGACCCGCGGTTCGTGGTCACGGCCGCCAACGAGTCGACGGCACGCAGCCTCGCCACGACGCTCCGCACCGGCCCGCTCCCCGCACCCGTCCGGGTCGTGAACACCACGACGGAGACCGACCCGGTTCCGTTCACGACGCCAGGAGCCGACACGGCGTCACCGACGCCGACGCCGACCCCGGACGTGGACGCCACGCCGACAGCCGGTGACGGTGACGGCGGGACGCCGACGCCTGATTCCGGCGGGACGCCGGCAGCTGGCGACGACGGGCCGACCGACGAGCCCACGGATGCCGGCGCGCCCGGCTTCGGCGTGTCCGTCGCGCTGGCCGCGCTCCTCGCCCTGGCCGCGGGGCTCGTGCGGCGCCGTCAGAGCCCGTAGACCCGGGTCGTCCAGAAGTCGTGGTAGGCGTCGCCGAGCGCGTCCTCGGGCGTGCCGGTCGCGTCGACGGCGGCGGTGGCGTCGGCCGCCTCGTCCAGCTCCTCGATGGCCTTCGCGTCCCCGACGAGGAACAGCCGGTCCACGTCGCTCCGGAGCGTCCGGATGACCATCGCGCAGTCGTCGAGGTGGTCCTGCACCTGCTCGTCGCGGAGCCGGTCGAAGCGGGCCTGCGAGTAGCCCCCCTTCGAGTGCTTCGACTTCACATCGCTCTCGAAGCCGGAGAAGTCCACGCGCTCGGTCCCCTCGTAGACGCCGACCGCGAACAGGTCCGCCCGGACGAGCGCGAGCGCGTAGCGTCCCTGTGGCACGAACCACGCGGGTTCGACGGCGACCGTATCGTCCCACTCGCAGAACGCTCCCGGCGGGACGGGCGGGTCGAGCGCGGTCGCCAGGAGGCCGGCGTCGTCCGCGACGAGGAGACACGGTGCCGCTCGACGAACGAGGGGCGTCCGGTCGCCGAGCGTCTCCTCGACGGGCTCGGGCAGGTCGTCCGAGTCGTCGAGATACGCCGTCAGGACCCCCTCCGGGTCGGTCTCGAACGAGCGCAGGCGGTCGAGGACGGCGTCCCGGCGGTCGCCGGCCACGTCCTCACGGTAGCGGAACGTGAGGTCGTCGTCGCTCTCGGCCTGTTCGAGCTGTCCCTCCAGGTCCGCGATGCGGTCCTCCAGCCGGTTGACCCGCTCCTCGGCGGCCTGCTTGGCCGTCGAGGCGTCCGCCCGACGCTCCTGCTCGGCCTCGAGCTGGTTCTCCAGTCGCTCCTTCTCGTCCTCCAGTTTCGCGATCCGTTCTTTCAGTTCCGTCTTCCCGAGGAGATTGTCGAGCATGACGGGAGGAACGGCGCCCGTGACGTAAATCCCGCGCCGTCAGGGGATGCTGGGGCACCGGCGGAACGCCACGCCACTCAGGTCCGGCCCGACGATGTGTCCTCGGCCACCTTCAGCAACTGGTCCACCCGCTCGCGCTTCGCCAGCAGCACCTCGGTCAGCGTCGGCGGGTTCTCGACCCGGGTCGCGGCCAGCCAGTCCGCCGGCAGCGCGACCGTCTGCTCCGGAACACCCGGGGCACCGTGGACGGGAACGTGGGTGCTGCCGATCTTCATCACCAGCGGCCGGTCGTCGTCGGTCTCGCCGCTGCCCTCGACCGGCCGCTCCTCGGCCGGGATACCGAGCGTGTAGGTCGGCTCGGCCGAGTCGGTGGGTGTCGTGGTGCCGTCCGCCGAGTCCACGTCCTCGTTCCTCTCCGACTCGTCGCCGTACAGCTGCTCGGAGACGTGTTCGTGCTGCTCGCGGTGCATCGCTGGGCGGTCGCCGTCGTGGGGCTGGACGTACAGCCGACCCAGGTAGTAGCCGCTCGAGAACGGTTCGAACATCGTATGTCGAATGAGAACGTGTACCACGGCATAAGGCTTCTGGGCAACACCTATGTCGAACCGCAATACGGCGGTCCGCCCCGCCGACGGGTGGCGGTCGCACGTCCGACGCGGGTGGGTGCAGGGGGCCAGCTCCGCGTCGCCCGCGCGGGTCAGTCGTCACCAGCATCCGGGAGCCGCCGGGCTCCGGACGCGGCCGGCGTTCCACGGAGGCGGCGAACCCGGTCGCCAACGGCGGGATGCAGCGAGAGCGGGCCGCCGCCGTCACCGAGTGCGCCGGCCGCGCCGAGCCGCTCCAGCGCTCGCGCCATCGGCTCGGCCCCCACCTCGGCCGCGGCCTGCCGGTCGGCGTCGAACTCGGTCCAGCGCACGAGCCACAGCAGGCCCAGAACGGCCGGCACGACCAGCACGAGCCCGGTGAGGAAGGCCCCCGGGACCTCGGCGGCCGTCGCCCCGAGCCACGGGAGCAGGAATACGGTCGCGGCACCCAGGCGGAGCGGCACGTGACGCCGCCGGTGGTGGCCGAGTTCGTGTGCGACAACGGCCGCGGCCTCGCCCGGACCGAGCCGGGAGAGGACCCGCTCGGTGACGAACACGACCCGCCCGCCCGGGACCGGGAGGACGCCGGCGGCGACGGCGGTCGCCGGGCCGTCCGTCCCGAGCGCGAGGACCCGGACGCGGATGCCATCGCGTGTCGTCGGGTCGGTTCCGCTGCCGACCTCGTCCGACGCGAGCACCGGTGCCAGCGAGGCGCACTCGTCCGGACGGAGCGACCGCGTGGGGACGAACCGGGGCACCAGAACGGGCGGGAGCGCGGCCATCCCGAGACCGAGCGTGGCGACACCGGCGACGAGCCACCAGCCCGTCGGGAGGAGCGTGAGCGCGAGTGCGGGCCCCACCAGCGCACCGTAGCCCAGCGCGAACCGGCGTGGGTGCCCACCGCCGGCGACGTGGGTCACGAGCGCCGTGGCCGCGACCGGGCCGACGAACGTCGCGGCCGTGGCCAGCGTCTCCGGCCAGTCCGGACCCAGCCCCAGCGTCGCCAGCCACGCTTCCAGCGCCCCGGTCAGGCCAGCGGTGACCGCCCACAGCGCCGCGGTGAGTCCGGCTACAGCCACCACGGCCGGCCGCCGGAGAGGGTCGTGAGCGAATGCGTCGCGCCGGGCGACCGAGTACGCCATCGCGGCCCAGCCAGCGGCGAGGAGAGCGTGCCCGGCCACGACCGTGACGAGCGAACGCACGGGGTGCCGTAGCGCCGCTGCGGTTGTCAACCTTCGGTGGCGAACCGGTGGCTTCCTGTTCCCCCCCGGCGAAGCCCGACGCGTCGTGCCCTCCAACACGCACGCGGCGGCCGAGACGAATCGCTGTGACCGGCCGGACGGACGGACGCTGACCTACGCCGTCGCCGGCGACCCCGGCGGGGTGCCGGTCGTCGCTCACCACGGAACCCCCGGCTCCAGGCTGTTCGCCGCCCTGCTGGCCGAGCCGGCCCGCGAGCGCGGAATCCGGCTCCTCGTCCCCGACCGGCCCGGCTTCGGTGGCTCGGACCCGCCGTCTCCCGACTACCGCCCCGGGACGATACTGCGGCCGCTGCTCGACGCGGAATCGCTCGATTCCGCGCCCGTGCTCGCGTTCTCCGGCGGCGGGACGGCCGCGCTCGCGGCCGCACGGGACGACCAGGTCACCCGCGTCGCGCTCGTCGCCGGTGCCGTGCCCGATGCCGAGAGCCCGCTCGACTCGCTGGCGCGGGTCCCGTTCGGACTCCGGGCGCTGTTCCGGGTCTCGGGCGCCGTCGCGCGGCTGCGTGGCCCGGAGGCGGTGGTGGGACAGTACACCGACCGCGACGTTCCCGAGCGCGTCGCGGAACGCGTGGCTGCGGACTTCCACGAGGGGCTCCGGCAGGGCGCCCGGGCCACTGCTCGCGAGTTCCGCCGGGACGACGCGGCGATAGTCGACGCCGGTGCAGTCGACGTGCCGCTTCGAGCTTGGCACGGGCGGCACGACGAGAACGTCCCGCTGGAGCCAGTCCGGGCGTTCGTGACGGCCGCTGACGGGGAGCTGACGGTACTCGACGCCGACCACCTCGGGACGCTGCTGGACGCACGGGCCGACGCGCTGGAGTGGCTCGCGTCCGGGTGAGCGAGCACGGCTGGCGGTGGTGTCGGCCGCGCTTCAGACGTGTTCGTCGAGGAACTCGACGACGCGGGTGTAGGCCTCGATGCGGTTCTCCAGCTTCGAGATGCCGTGTCCCTCGTCCTCGAAGACGAGTTTCTCGACGGGGACGTGCTCGCTGGCTTGCTCGGCGATCTGCTCGGCCTCGCCCAGCGGTACACGCGGATCGTTCGCGCCGTGCAGGACGAACAGCGGCGCCCGGATGGCGTCGACGTTGTTGATGGGGCTGATGGACTCCAGGAACTCCCGGTCCTCCGCGAGCGACCCGTACTCGGCCTCGCGGAGTTCGCGCCGCCAGGGGCCCGTGTTCTCGAGGAACGTGACGAAGTTCGCGATGCCGACGACGTCGACGCCGGCGGCCCACAGGTCTGGATACTCGGTGAGCGCCGCCAGCACCATGAAGCCGCCGTAGGAGCCACCCAGTGCCGCGATGCGGTCCTCGTCGACCGCGGGATGGTCGTGGAGCCACTCGACGCCCGCCCGGAGGTCCTTCACCGAATCCATCCGGTTGCGGACGTCGTCGGCCCGGGTGTAGGCCTTCCCGTAGCCGGTCGAGCCGCGCACGTTCGGCTCGAAGACGGCGTACCCGCGGGAGACGAAGTACTGCCCGAGCGCGTAGAAGGAGGGCCGGCGCTGGCTCTCGGGGCCACCGTGGATGTCGACCACGACGGGCACCTCGCCAGCGCGCTCGTCGGCGTCCGCGGGCAGGGTGAGATAGCCCGGGACCTCCAGCCCATCGAAGCTCTCGAACCGGACCAGGTCGCGGTCACGGAAGCTTTCGAGGGGGATACCGGCCGTGCTGGCGTCGGTCCAGCGCTCGGTGTCGCCGGCTTCGGCGTCGACCACGTGGACGTTCGTGTTGGTGGTGGTGCCCGTGACGGTGACTGCGAACCGGTCCGCGTCCTCGGAGAAGCTCACGCCGCCGGCGACGGCCTCCGGGAGGTCGGGCGTCGCCAGTTCCTCGAGGTCTGTCGGACCGGCCAGGTCGGCGACCGTCAGCTCGGTGTAGCCATCGACGTTCCGCGAGTAGACCAGCCGCCCCGTCTCGTCGTCCAGCGCGACCCCGTCGACGTTCCAGTCCTCGTCGACGACCAGCCGCTCGATATCGAGCGTTTCCAGGTCCAGCCGCGCGAGGTAGAGCGTGTCGTGGTCGTCGTCGGTGACCAGGTAGAGTGCCTCTCCGTCTGGCCCGAAGTTCGCGCTCCCGTAGCGCACGTCGCCCTCGTGAGGCGTCAGGTGGCGCAACTCGTCGGTTTCGAGGTCGAGCGTGTAGAGGTCCTGGTCGAAGTTCGAGTGGCTCTCGTAGACGAGCAGGCGGTCGTCGCTCGGCGACCAGCCGCCGACCGAGAGCCACCCCTCGCCCTCGTGGTGGCGCGTGGCGTCGGTCCCGGTCTCGTCGCGGCCCTGAGTGTACACGTCGAAGACGGCCTCGTCGCGCCGGTTCGAGGTGAACGCGAAGCGGTCGCCGTCGTGACTCCAGCCACCCCACTGGTGTTTCGCCTCGGGGTGGCGCGTGAGGTCGGTCACGACGTTCTTCTCGGCGTCGAGCCGGTGGAACTGCAGCCGCTCGTTGCCGCCCTCGTCCATCCCGAAGACGAGTTCCGGGCGCTCGGGCGACCACGTGGCGAACGACACCGGCTCCTCGTAGAAGGTCCGCTGCTGGGGCCAGCCCCGGGGGTCGTCGAGTGTCCACACCTGGGCTGTCCCCGTCGTGTCCATCAGGAAGGCCAGGCGCCCGGTCGGGGAGAGCGAGGCCCCGTACGCGCTCCTGACGTTGAGGTACCGCTCGAGGTCGTACTCGTGCATACCTCGAGTGACGGCCGGGCGCCGGATAGCGTTTCGTGTCGGGGCCACGGGGCTCCGTTCGGTCAGCAGTTCGGTGGCATCACACCCATCTGCCGAGCAGCCACACTACCGTGGATACCGCGGATACCGTGGTGCTGTGGCGGGGAGCGCTGTGCCGCCGAATCGGCGGCCCGCGCGACCCGTCGGCTTTTTGCCGCGACTGGCCGGTGACTCCGGTAATGCAGGTCGCCGTGGTCGCGCCCGAGACGACACCGCTGGCCGACGCCGACGACCGCGCCGTCGCCCGCGTCGAGCGGACGGCGCGCAGCCTGGCCGCCCGGGGCCACGACGTGACGGTCTACTGCACGGGCTGGTGGAGCGACCGGCTGGACTACACCGAAACCCGCGAGCGCGACGGCGTCACCTACCGCGCGGTGACGGTCTCGCCCGCGACGACCTCGTATCACGCCCGGATTCCGGCCCTGCTCGCGACCGCGCGCCCCGACGCCGTCCACGCCATCGACGATCCCTCGGCGGTGCTGGCCGCGCGCACCGGCGCCACGCTCGCTCGCTCGCCGCTCGTGGTCGACTGGTTCGGCGAGGGCCCGCCCGAGGACCCGCTGGTCGGGCCGGCGCTCCGGGTCGCGGACCGCGTGGTCGCGCCTTCGGAACTCGTCCGGACCCGCGTCCGCGAGCGTGGCGTCCCCGAGGACCGGGCCCGTATCGTCCCGGAAGCCATCGACTTCGAACGCGTCCGCGCGGTCGAGCCAGTCGCGGACCCGCCGGACGTGGTGGCCGCCACCCGTCTCGACGCGGACGCGAACCTGGAGAGCGTGCTGCTCGGGCTCGCGGAACTCCGGGATCGGGACTGGTCGGCGACCGTCATCGGCGACGGGCCCGAGCGTGCGGCCTATGAACAGCAGGCTGCGGACCTCTCCATCGACGACCGCGTGACCTTCGCGGGTGACCTCCCGCGCGGCGAGCGACTGGCCCACTACCGGGCGGCGCACGTCTTCTGTCAGACCGCCCGGGACGAGGTGTTCGCCATCGAACTGCTGTGGGCGCTCGCCTGCGGCTGTGTCGGCGTCGTGGAGTATCAGGCCGACTCCGCCGCCCACGAGCTCGTCGAGCGCCGGACACGGGGCTTCCGCGTCTCGACGCCCGAGGAGATCGAGGGTGCCATCGTCGAGGCCGGCGAGTTCCCCGAGTGGACCATCGACGAGGACCTCGCCGCGTTCGACGAGGACGCGGTCGCCGGCCGGTGGCTGGATATCTATCGGGCGGCCGGCGCGCCGGAGGAGGCAGAGACGGCCCCGGAACCGGCCGAGCATCCCGAACCGGTGGAGTGACCCACCCACAGGATGCGTCGTCGCCCGTGACGCGGGCGTGGGGCGTCGTCAGTCGCTGAACGACGAGTGTTTCACGCCCTGCTGTCCCACGAAGATGAGCACGAGCGCGAACGCCGCGACGACGAGCCAGCGGCCCGTCTGCGAGGTGACGGCGTCGACGAACATCCCGAGCAGTTCGAGACCCACTGCCTGCCCGAGCGCGAACAGGAACAGCGTGAACCCGACGAGGATGATGCCCGTCCGGAGGGCGCCGTTCGCGAACCAGTCGGCGAGCCCCTGCCCGCGCCCGGTGCGCTGCTGTCCGTTCCCGCTCCGCTGGCCAGCGCCCTGCTGTTGTCCGCCGGCCTGTTGCTGCTGGGTACCAGTGGCCGCCTGCTGCTGGCCGCCGCCGTTGGTCGGTTGCTGGCCGCCGGTACCCTGCTGGCCGCCGCCGTTGGTCGGTTGCTGGCCGCCGGTACCCTGCTGCCCGCCGGTCGCGGTCGAGTCATCTGGCTGTGGCATGGTGCTCCCGACACCCTTGGCGTCGCACCCGTGTTGTTACCGGGACGATAAGCGCTGTTTCACGCGACGAATGGCGGAGCTGTGGGGGGCTACGGGGACAGCTGGGGGCTGATGGAGCAGCTGGGCACCGAGCTGTATGCCCGGGGCCGTTCGTGCGGCGAACGACCGGCCGTTCTCCGAGCGGTCAGCGGTCGGTCAGCTGTAATCCCGCCAGCGGTTGCCACACTCGGTGCATTTGGAAGATTGCGGCTAAGAGGGGGGTTAGTTATAAAGATTACTCAACTTTTAACAGTGGGTTGTGCAATCGGACTAACCTCAGATTAGCATCGGTCGAAATACCCCTTCGCCGTGTTGCGATTTTGGTATCAGGAGATTGTCATAGCAGCGCGCTTCTGATATTCACTAATCGCCAGACGGCGCGGGGGATACACTTAAGTTAAACAAACCCGCACGGGCAATGAGCAAGACAGCTGATACTTCGACCGATGAACCGCAGACGAACCAAGCAGAGAGCGACCTTTGCGACTTCCTCTCAGAGCGGTCTGAGCTTCGGGTGAGCTTCGAGCAACCCGATGACTATCGGAATCGCCGATACGACCGTCTCCCTGTCGCAAGGACGGCGGCAGGCCTTCGAGCAGACGTAAGCGATTTCCCCTCTGGCAAGAGCGACGGCAGGGGTAGCTTCTCGAAAAAGACCTATGTGCGATACAGAGATACGGTGAACGACTTTCTCCAATCGCAGGACGTGAGTGATTTGGAGAACATCACACCTCGGGAAATAAGCAAATGGAACCAACTCTTGCATAGCCGAGACTATGCCCGCACAACCAGAGACGGCAAGCTCGAAACCCTCGGTGTATTCTTCAAATGGGCAGAGGCAGAGTGGCGGGCCCCACAAGAAGGTCGAAAAATAAGCGAAACTATCGCCCGAAAGCGAGACGACTTAGACGTATCCGCAGATGAGAAGTCCCGCTCTGGCGACGACGAACACCGTATCTCGACAGAGCAAGCAGAGGAAGTCATCGAACACCTCGCCAAACACGACTACGCAAGCAGACAGATGGTCGAGTTTCTGCTAATATACCATATCGGGTGCAGGAAGTCGGCCCTGCTGTCTATCGATTGCTCAGACGTGAAACCGAGAGACGGAATTATACAGCTACGAAATCGGCCTGAGGAATCTGGCGTCAGGCTCAAGAAGGGTAACAAAGGTGAGCGAGACGTGAATATCAAGCCCGAGATCATGGGTGTGGTGACTGACTACATCAACGAACATCGGACAGTACCGCAAGACGGGACAGATGCGTTACTCACCTCTTGGGCCGGTCGTATAGACGACAGCACTCTATACAGGGACATAGCGGGGCTTACCAAGTGTGGTGAGTGTATCGACGATTCGGGCGACGCTCTAACCAAGCAGAACGCCTCAGACTGCCCTGAGAGTATCGGGTGTCACGACTTGCGCAGAGTGGCGATTACCCGTATGCGGGACAATGGCGTGAGTTGGGATGTCATTAGTGGGAGGGTGAACGCAACGGTTCAAATGTTGAAACAGCATTACGACTCTCCTACCTTCGAGCAAGCGGCAGAACGCCGAAAGGAAGAGGTATTGAACGCCCTCTAAGCCTCAGGGAACCTTGCCAGACCTTCGGCCTGTGGATCCCCCGAAATCTGGCAGTCGAGTTGTACGCCAGAGGGTGAGATACCACCATTCCGTCTCGGTCAAGCTCTGCCGGCTTGTGACAGGCCGACAGCAACCCGAGAGTGTGGTAAGGCGGTTTGAAGCCGATTCTTTCGGTATCTGACTGCCAGAAGTCGGGTGAAACCACAGGCCCAAGCCTTGGGAAACCATCCGAAGGCTCAGACCGCCACTCTCACAACAGGTTGTATATCAAATAATAAACACGTCCCATTGTGTGAGGGTGTCCCGATTCAGTCACCTATCCCCTCGCCCTACGCACGTATGAGCATCTTGCTCAGTTAGACGTGGTTCTTATGTCCTACAAGGGGTTTAGCAAATACCTGCCGCTTAGGACAGATATCTTGTCCACAATTCGGGCGTACTTGACCGTTCCTCTCTGCCAGCTTGTCGGGGTCACCACAGGCCACAAGAACGTCCGTCCCAACGAAACGTTCTAGTACTATATTGTACGTCTTACTATTTAAGGTTTATGGTCGTAATATTGGGTTGGTGAATTATACTCTTGACGTATACCGGCCTTAGAAACACCAGAAAGTGGAAATCAGCGAGTTTTGGGACGTTTCGCTCTTGTGATCACAGCCAGATAGGCCCGAACTGTGTACCTAATAATTTGGTAGCAAGATATAAAAAGCTTTCTGTGGGATTATTCGGGGTTAGGGATCGGGTCAAGACCGAGCCACGTTCTAGCTGGCTCCCGTTGCTCGAAGTATTCCCCTGCGGTCAGACCTTCGCCATTATGTTGAACGCCGTCTTTCTCACGCGCTTGCTCTGCCCTCTCACGTAGCTCTGAGAGGCGTTCGGCGCGAGACGATGTTCCCCCTTGCGCGAGTGCTTTGACGCTACTCTTCGACCACCTTTGCCGCTAGACCGGCCCACATCTACTGAACGGAGATAGTTTTAATAGTAAATAGATGCGGATTCGTATATGGGTATATTCAGTTCCTCCGATGAAGAAGATGTAGATGAAGAAGTTAAGAAGTTGGTTGAAAATGCCAACCACCCCTCCGTTACTGCCAAACTTCTTACAAAAAAGAGTCCTGGCCTGCTTTCTGGCCACCATTTAGCTGAGAAGCCATTGATAGACTATCTTCAAGAGGGGGAACAGCCTCATATGATAATTGGGACTCAAAAAATAAGAACCAAATTGAATGATGAAAGAAAGACCGTTGCTGGTGGGACTGCTGCGGTAGTGATAACAGATCTAAGAATAATTATAGCTAAGACTAATGCGGGTAAAGATGAAATAATATCTGTCCCATTAGAAGGGATATCTAGGGGCGATACAAAACATAAATCGGACTTTTGGAAAGCTACGAACAAACTAATTCTGTATGCAGACATCGATTTCGTACCTTTCGAAATTCATGGGGTTGATAAGAATGAGATTGACGATATTATGTCCTCCTCGCTCGATGTGCAAATAAGAATAGCAGTAGATGGGAAAACATCAGGTACTGATGTGGATAAGGCTCTTGCGCATATAACTGCAAAAGGAAATGAATTCCGAAATGTGGAGGGTAAAGAAAAGGTATTAAAATATATAGAGGAGGATGAGGAGATAGTGAAGATATTAAATGGGAAAGAGGCAGTTATTGAACAGGAATTGGAGGCGGACTCACGTTATTCGGGAGAGGGTGTACATACTGTAATCACTGACCAGCGTGTATTTGCAGTTATAGGTCAAGAAATTAAAGATGAAAGGCTAGAGAGAATTGATTACGAAAAAATTGACACGATAAATCTCGACAAAGGAATATCATCAAACTTGAGCATTACTACTGGCAGTAGAACCTATCGTTTCAACGTTTATGACGTTAATAAGGCGGAAGAGTCGGTTAACTATATTTGAGAACGAGCTAATGAGGCCACTTCTGAAGAACCTGAGGGTTCAGCCGGTTCTGAACAAAATAATAAAGATACTGCTGAAAGACTTGAAGAATTAGAAAATCTTCACCAACAAGAACTTATTTCAGATGAAGAATATGAAATGAGAAGGGATGATATCTTAAATGAAATATAAATCTTTCATCAGCACAATTTTCCCATTGTTATTTGCTTTCCCATCTACATAGAGTGTATTCTATAAACGCAATAAGATGTATTTTAGTTGTGATTTTCACTTCTCCGCATATATCCATATCTTGGGATAATAGTTCCAAAATATGGAAATTATAGTGCAGTTTGGATAATACTTCACTATACACCGATTATATTCCTGGCCAATTTCTGAAACGGTCGAATCCGAGGGGCAGAAGGCCCTATTAGCTTAGATAGAATTGGGTCTGCATTGGCGATCCGTCTGCGCTGGAGTATCAATAACTCTGTTTATAATTCATATAAAAATATACATATATGCTTGTGCGAGAATGGGTGATTGCCTGCTTAGATAATTTCGGATTTTTGCAATCGAAATTCAAAGTGAGCTTGTGGAAGGGGTATCTGTCCCGTTACACCCTACCCTCACGGCAGGCGAATACCCCTTCCACGAGGGCGGAAGTGCCTTGTCAAATCTCGAATCGCCCGACTGCGGCAGGATTCAACACCGAGCTACATCTGAGTACGAAAAACTAAGGCCCCTCGTACCACTGTTTCGACTGGACCGTTCACCGATGCAATCTTGCAATCGACCCAAAACCCGATTCCGTCGATATCGGCAGTATCGGGTGGGTCTTAGCTGTAATCTCTCCAGCGGCTACCACACTGTTTGCATTTGAAGAATCGCGTCGGCGGCTCGTCCGCGGAGCCGGTCTGCTTGATGGTGTACCACGCCACGCCGTGGCCACAGTCGTCGCAGGTGACGCTGTCATCGGTGGGTTTGCCCTCGAACTCCGCGCCCTCCTCGGTTTCGATGACATCGTCCTCGGATTGCTCCTCCGTGGAGACGAACTCGGCCTCGTGCTCGGCGTCCCGACCCTGTCGCGCGTCGCAGGACGAGCAGACCATCTCGTCGCCGTCGGCGTGCATCAGCGAGCCGCAGTCGTCGCAGAACTCGACCATGGTGGGTATCGTGGTTCGACGGAGAAGTCGGTCCCGGTTCCGCCCGGGTCAGTCGTCGGTGCTCGAATCGGCGGCGTCGGCGGTGTCGGCGTCGTCGCCCGCCTCCAGTTCGGGGTCGGTCGCCCCACCCCCATCGGCGATGCTGCTGATGTCACGGCTCTGTCGCCGTTCGACGATGGGGCAGTTCCGGACCCGGAACCGGCCGGTGTCGACGAGTTCGACGATCTCCGAGTTCGGATACCCGCAGGAGACCTCCGGCGGCTGCGAGAAGTGCTCGCACCGCTCGCAGTAGGTCCGCTTCTTCACCACGGTCTCGCCCGTGTCGACCGCTCCGTCGGCCGACTCCCCCGACTCCTCGTCGAGGTCGGGGACCGTCGCGGCCTCGTCGGCGTCGCCGTCGACCTGCTCCCAGACGGCCTCCTCGTCGAGGGCGGCCCCGTCCTCGTCCGTGAACAGGGTGTTGTCCGAGGGACCGAAGTCGGTCGAGGGGTCGCCGTCACCGACGCTGAGGTCGGTGAACGGGTCGTCCTCGACCTCGACGCCCTCGATGTCGGCGAACGGGTCCGACGCACCGTCATCGTCACCGTCGAGGTCGGCGAAGGGGTCGTCCGGCGCCTCGTCGCCCTCGCTATCGGCGAACGGGTCCGCCGTCCCGTCACTGTCCCCTTCGCCGTCCCCGCCACCGTCGTTCTCCGAGGGCTCGAACTCCTCGGTGTCGTCCTCAGTCATCGCTCCCTCCGTCGGTACTCACGGCTCCCCCGTCGTCGCTGGTGGTCGGGTTCTCCGAGTCCCCGTCCGCCCCGTCGGGGGATGCCGACCCGCCGCTCTCGGTCGTATCCGGCGTGACGCCTGACACGGTATCCGTCCCGGTCGGCTCGTCCCCCGTCGGCTCGTCCCCGGTCGCGCCGTCGGCCAGCCGCTCGTCCTCGCTACCGTCGTGGGGCCCCACCAGCCGCGGTGACGACCCGAACAGGCCGCCCGAGCGGTCGATGATGTCGCCGAACGGGCTATCGCAGTGCGGGCACGCCGCCTCGGGAAGCAGGCCGACGCGGACCGATTCCCCGCACGCTCCGCAGGTCGCCTGTTCGTACCCCTTGCGTGCCGCCGTCCGCCTGATGTCGGCGAGCGCCTCGTCCCGGTCGTCGTCTTCGGTCTCGGCCTCGCGCATGCTGACGACCGCCCGGGCCAGCCGCGTGAGCTTCTCCTGTACGTCCTCGAGCTCCGCGGCGAGGTCGTCGTCCCCACCGACCTGCCCCTCCAGCTCGGCGACCTGCTCGCGGAGCCGCTCGACCTCGCCCGTCACCTGCTCGACACGCTCCAGTTCGGGGTGGGTGTGGTCGGCCGGGGCCTTCGCGTCGGCCTCCTGTTTGACCTGTACGACGCGTCGACGGATGTCGTCCAGCTTCTCGTCCATCTCCGCGTCGAGGGCGTCGATGCGGTCGTCGACCTGGTCGGTGACCCGGGCGGCGATGGCGGCCTCGTCCGGAGCGGCCGACGAGACGGCCTCGTCCACGGTCTCCTGGACGGCCGCCTCGACATCCAGGGTTCCGGCCTCGATGGCTCCTTCGAGTGCCTCGACGGACCCCTCGTCCGTCGCGTCCACGGCGACCTGGTATCCGCCGATCAGCTGTCTGATGAGTTCCGAGCGGTCCACGTCGAGCTCCGACGCGCGTTCGGTGAGCCACTCATCGAGGGCCGCCGGCAGCTCCAGCGACAGGGTTCGGCCCTCGGTTGACTCGTTTTCCATACCCTCCCTTGCAAGTGTGCTCATTAAAGCGTTCCTCCGGTAATGTCCGGCGCCTGTCGAATCATCTCCCGGAAAGCCCGGATTTCGGGGGCGCTACCTGATCTTCCGGACGTCGCTGATGTCGAAGCCGGCGTCGCCGATCTCCGTCTCGAACCGGACGATGTTCTCCTCCTCGATGCGCGAGAGGACCCCCCGGAACTGCTTGACGACGAGCGTCCGGGCACGGGTGGAGCCGCCGGCCTCCCACTCGAACAGGAGCGTCCCGTCGGCGGCGTCCATCAGCTGCCCGTGCTCCAGGTTCGAGAGGCTCTCCTTGTTGACGTGGACGAGGATGAGCCCCTGCCAGCCGAACGCCGCCCGGGCGATACCCTTCAGCAGGACCGGGATGTCGTCCCACGAGAGGTCGCCGGCCGCCGACACGAGGTCGGTCAACGAGTCGACGACGACGACGTTGTTCGCGGCGTTGTCGGTGAGCTTGTCGCCCAGCGCCGAGGGGACGGACTGACGCTCGCTCGAGGTGTTCAGGTCCGAGAGCGATGTCGTGTGGTCCGAGTACCACTCCCGCGGGACGGGCGAGAGCTGGAAGAACTCCGACGAGAGGTCGTGGAACGTGATGGAGGGGTTACTGGAGGCGACCAGCTCCTCGTCCATGGCCAGCTCCATCTCCCGGCGGACCTTCCGCTCGCCGGAGGTGAAGGAGAGGTAATGTACCTCCTCGGGCGCGGTGGCGCCGCTCGCGAGGTCGCCGTAGTAGAGGTCGAACAGGTCGGGGTCCGACTGCATCAGCCCGTTCATCACCGTGCAGGTGTACATGAACTCCCGGGCTCCGGCCCCCACCTCTCCGGAGAGGAGCACGACGCTCCCGGCGGGGGCGCCCCCGTCGATGGTCGTGTCCAGCCGCCGGATACCGAACGGGATGCGGTCCATGCGTCTCCTACGGACCCCCAGGGTTAAATATCCGTGTCGCGCACGCCCCCGCTGATTGCGGGGCCGCCGGCGTCGCCGGGCTGGCGCTCGCTCGTTCGGAGCGAGCGTCCGGCGCCGCACTCGTCCATCGTCACGTCGACCACCGACAGGAGGTTGTCGAGGTTCGCGCCCGCCTCGTAGCCGCCCTCGGCGTCGCGCAGCACGTCGTGTGCGACCAGCCGCGGGAGGTGGTCGCTCTCCAGGTCGGACTTGACGGCGCTGGTACTCCGCCCGCCGAGCCGTCCCGGCGAGCGGCCGTGTTCGGCCGCGGCGGTCATCGTCGCGAGCTCACCGCTGGAGACCGGCTCGTCCGCTTCCTCGACGGCGACCACGGCCGCGAGCCGTCGGCTGGCGCTCAGGAGGTCGAGCGCGGTCTCCGGGCCGAGGTCGGAACTCGTCTCGCCCACGTTCGGCCCTTCGACTACCGACTCATAAGTCCGGCGGCGACGCCGGTCCGCTGTGGCCGGGGGTCAGCGGACGACCGTCACGGGCACGGTCGAGCGCCGGACCACGTTCTCCGCGACGCTTCCGAGCAGGACCCGCGACAGCCCCGACCGCCCGTGAGACCCCATCACGATGTGGTCGATGCCGTACTCCTCGTCCTCGGTGAACTCGACGATGACCCGCGAGGGGTTCCCGACCTCCGTGACGGTCTCGATGTCGACATCGTAGCCGTGCGCTCGCTCCCTGGCGCCCGCGAACAGCGCGTCGGCCTCGTCCTCGGCCTCCTCGAGCCACTCCTCCGAGGAGGTCGGAATGCCGGCCTGGGCGCCGTAGCCCGCCCGCGCCGGATTGATGACGTGCAGCAGCGTCAGCGTCGCGCCGTCGAATGCGTCCAGTGCGTGCTGGAGGGCGGTGTCGGACTGCGTCGAACCGTCGATGGGGACCAGGACGTTCTTGGGGTCGTCCTCGAGGACGCTCCCGGTAGCGTCGTCCTCCAACTCGCCGTTGTCGGTCGCCTCGGTGTCCGTCTCGTCGCTCATACGAACTGCTGGGACGCCCCGGTCCGTAAATCGCCCGGGCCACGGGCATCGGGAGCCACCGTCCATGGCGGGGCGGAATCGGCCGAGGCCGTGGGGGACCCGAACCTGTATGCGCCGCCCGCGAGTCCGTTCGGGTATGCGTCTCCACTGGCACCGGGCGGACCTGCGGCTCACGGACAACCGGGGGCTGGCGGCCGCGGCCGGCGTCGAGGGCGCCGACCCGGCTCCCGGCGAGGCGCCCGCGCTGGGTCTGTTCGTCCTCGACGACGCCGTGCTCGACCACGCATCGCCGCCACGGGTCGCGTTCCTGCTGGACGCGCTGGAGTCGCTCCGCGCCGCGTATCGCGACCGTGGCGGCGACCTGCTCCTCCGTCGGGGCGACCCGACCGCGGTCCTCCCCGCGGTCGCCGACGCGTTCGATGTCACCGGTGTGGTCTGGAACCGTGGCTACTCCGGCCTCACCCGCGAGCGTGACGAGGCTGTCCGCGCGGCGCTCGACGACGCGGGCGTCCGGGTCGCGGCCTACCACGACGCGCTCCACCACGAACCCGGGTCCATCACCACCAACGCCGGCGAGCCCTACTCCGTCTACACCTACTTCTGGAAGAAGTGGCGCGACCGCGACAAGGCCGACCCGTACCCCGCTCCGGAAGCGAACCAGCTCGCCGCGCCCGACGACCCGGGCGATATCCCCGGCCTCGCCGACCTCGGATTCGACGCGCCCGAGGCGGCCGTCCCCGACGCGGGGTACGAGGCCGCCCGCGAGCGGCTCGACGAGTTCCTCACGAGCGACG
Organism: Haloglomus halophilum; assembly: GCF_024298885.1. Taxonomy (GTDB): domain Archaea; phylum Halobacteriota; class Halobacteria; order Halobacteriales; family Haloarculaceae; genus Haloglomus; species Haloglomus halophilum. Next base: position 2,187 of record NZ_CP101166.1, on the reverse strand, counting down.
TCTACGAGTACGACGACCGCCGCGACTACCCGGCGGACCGCTGCACCTCTCGCCTCTCCGCGCACCTCCACTACGGGACCATCGGCGTGCGTGAGGTGTCGGACGCGGTCGCTACGGCGCGGGCCGGCGCCCCGGACGAGGACGCCCGGGAGTCGGTCGACGAGTTCCGGAGTCAGCTGGCCTGGCGGGAGTTCTACCACCACGTCCTCAACTTCAACCCTGAGGTCGTCACGGAGAACTACAAGTCGTACGAGGAGTCCATCGACTGGAACGAGCCCAGGGGGGAACTCGACGCCTGGAAGCGCGGCGAGACGGGCTACCCCATCGTCGACGCCGGGATGCGCCAGCTCCGCGCGGAGGCGTACATGCACAATCGCGTCCGGATGATCGTCGCCTCCTTCCTCACGAAGGACCTGCTACTGGACTGGCGCCACGGCTACGCGCACTTCCGGGAGCGGCTGGTCGACCACGACACCGCCAACGACAACGGCGGCTGGCAGTGGGCCGCCTCCACCGGCACCGACGCCCAGCCCTACTTCCGCATCTTCAACCCGATGACGCAGGGCGAACGCTACGACCCGGCGGCGGAGTACATCAAGCAGTACGTCCCGGAGCTGGAGGGCGTGAACGCGGACGATATCCACTCGTGGCACGAACTGTCCGATGCAGAGCGTGAACGGCTGGCGCCGGACTACCCGGCGCCCATTGTCGATCACGCAGAACGCCGCGAGCAGGCCCTGGCGATGTTCAAGCGGGCGCGCGGCGAGGATCCTGACGAGGACTGAGCGGTACGAGGACCGTTTGGGCCGATGGGTACGTGTCCGAACGGGCGGCTCTGTAGAAGGTACGAGCTGTAGCCTCGGAACGGTCGGAGCTTACGCGAACGTCTTCGAGATCTCGTCCTCGTCCTCGTCGCTCTCCTGCTGGATCTTCTCCCAGGCCTGCTCGAAGTCGACCTTGCGGACCTCCGTGCGGTCGTCGCGGATGGCGAACATGCCGGCCTCCGTGCAGACCGCCTTGATGTCGGCCCCGGAGGCGCCGTCGGCTACCTCGGCGAGCTCCTCGTAGTCGACATCGTCGGCGACGTTCATGCTGCGGGTGTGGATCTGGAAGATGATCTCGCGGCCCTCGGGGTCGGGCTTGGGGACCTCGATGAGGCGGTCGAAGCGGCCCGGGCGCAGAATCGCGCGGTCGAGCATGTCGAAGCGGTTGGTGGCGGCGATGATGGAGATATCACCGCGCTCGTCGAAGCCGTCCATCTCCGAGAGGAGCTGCATCATCGTCCGCTGGACCTCGGCGTCGCCCGAGGTCTTCGATTCGGTCCGCTTGGCGGCGATGGCGTCGATCTCGTCGATGAAGATGACGGCCGGCTGGTTCTGCCGGGCGAGCTCGAAGAGGTCCCGGACCAGCTTCGCGCCCTCGCCGATGAACTTGTGGACCAGCTCGGAGCCGGCCATCTTGATGAAGGTCGCGTCCGTCTGGTTGGCGACCGCTTTGGCGAGCATCGTCTTCCCGGTCCCCGGCGGGCCGTACAGCAGGACGCCGCTCGGTGGATCGATGCCGACATCGTCGAACATCTCCGGGCTCTTGAGCGGGAGCTCGACCGTCTCACGGACCTCCTCCAGCTGCTCGTCGATGCCGCCGATGTCGTCGTAGCCGACATCCGGCTTGTGCTCGACCTGCATCACGCGGGCCCGGACGTCCGTCTCGTCGTCCAGCACCTTCACGATGGACAGGGAGTTGTTGACCGCCACGCGGTCGTCGGGTTCGAGGCGGTCACGCAGCTCGTCGGTGACCTCGGTGAGCGCCTCCTGGTTGTTCCCGTGCTGCTTGATGACGACTCCTTCGCCCGTCAGCTCCTGCACCGTCGCGACGAACAGCGGCGACTGCTTCAGCTTCTTGTTCTCGTGGGTGAGTCGCTCGAGCTTCTGCTGGTACTTGTTGTTCTCCGCACTGGCGTCGAGGAGCTTGTCCCGCATCTCCTCGTTCTGCCCCTCCAGCACCTCTAACCGCTCACGAAGCGCCTCCACCTTCTCCTGCTGGGAGGCGTTCTCGTCGTACGGCATCTCGACATCGTCCACGGCGTCGGTCATTGACTGCAAGTAGGGGAGTGTACTCATAAGAGGTTTCGGGTCAGCACACCCGGAAACCCCCGCCACGACCCGCCATGGGCGGCGCCTCGGCGCC